>NZ_CP096437.1:0-4296460 GCF_054408515.1 Arthrobacter sp. D3-16
AAGGGCCAGCACGTGGCCAACCTCATGGCGTTCCAGCCGGACGAGCACATCGCCCAGGTCCTGGACCTGAAGGACTACCAGCAGGCGCCGTACCTGGTTCTCGCCACCAAGCGGGGCCTGGTCAAGAAGACGCGGCTGGAGGACTACGACACCAACCGTTCCGCGGGCGTGATCGCGATCAACCTTCGCGACGGGGACGAACTCGTGTCCGCCCAGCTGGTTTCGGAAACCGATGACCTGCTGCTGGTGTCCCGCAAGGGCCAGTCCATCCGCTTCACGGCAACGGAGGACGCCCTCCGCCCCATGGGCCGGGCAACCTCCGGCGTCACCGGCATGAAGTTCCGCGAGGAGGACGAACTGCTGGCCGCCAACGTGGTGACCGATGGTTCCTTCGTGTTCATTGTTACGGACGGTGGCTACGCCAAGCGCACCGCCGTTGAGGAATACCGGCTCCAGGGACGCGGTGGCCTGGGCATCAAGGTTGCCAAGCTGGCCGAAGGACGCGGCGACCTCGTGGGAGCACTGATCGTCCAGGAGGAGGATGAAGTCCTGGTGGTTATGGAGGGCGGCAAGGTTGTCCGTTCATCAGTGGCCGGTGTCCCCGCCAAGGGACGCGACACCATGGGCGTGATCTTTGCCAAGCCGGACAAAAATGACCGGATCATTGAGGTGGCGCGCAACAGCGAACGCGGACTCGAGGGCGAGGAATCGCTGGAGGATGACGTAACGTTGGCTGAAGATAGCGCTTCCCCGGAGGAAGCCGCAGAGTCAGCAGTGGCAGAAGAATCACCGGCCGTTGAGTCAGAGGACGCCTCGGGCGACGCTGAGCCGAACGAAGACAACACGGAGGTAACGAGTGAGTAATCCGGACTCATTTCCCAAGCCGAACACTTCTGTTCCCGAGGGAAGCCGGCCCTCGGCTGCGCCCCGCGTGAACGCTCCTGTTCGCCCGCAGCAGCGGCCGGCAGCTCCCGCGGCTGCTCCAGGCCAACGCCCGTCTGTTCCCGGCCAGCGCCCCCAGGGTGAGCGTCCGACGGCGGGACAGCCAGTCCCGCGCACGGCCCCGGGAAACCCCGTGCAGGGTCAGCGGCCTGTCCAGGGCCAGCAGGGCCAGCGGCCCGCGCCGGGAAACCCGGTACAGGGTCAGCGTCCTGCCGCGGGAGCTCCCGGTCTGGTGAAGCCGGCGCCTAAGGCCAAGGTCAGGCGCGCCCGGCTGCTGATCAGCAAGGTGGATCCCTGGTCTGTGCTGAAGATGGCGTTCCTGCTGTCAGTGGCGCTCGGAATCGTCACCGTGGTCGCCGCCATCGTCCTGTGGACAGTTCTGGACCTCACCGGGATCTTCGACCAGGTGGACAGCCTCCTGGGCACGCTGGCCGGCTCTGAGGGCGGCGGCTTCGAACTGAAGAAGGTCGCCAGCCTCGGCCAGGTCGCGTCATTCGCCACCATCATTGCCGTAGTGAACGTTGTCCTGCTGACCGCGCTCTCCATGCTGTCTGCCGTTTTGTACAACATCGCTGGCACTTTGGTGGGCGGCGTTGGCGTCACCCTCACGGACGATTAGGACCCGATTTGAGATCGGGCCGGGATGTGCTGTAAAGTCATGTCTCGGCCCGATGAGGTATCGGGGCGTATAGCTCAGGCGGTTAGAGCGCTTCGCTGATAACGAAGAGGTCCCAGGTTCAAGTCCTGGTACGCCCACGGAACCTGTGCAGGTTCAAGTGGAGGTTTGGTTCGCATCACTGCGGCCGGACCGGAACGGGGAGCATGTGAAGAAGTTGCTTGTACTGGCAGCGGCAATCGCAGGCGTCCTGGTCTACCGGAAAGCACAGGAATCCGAAGCCCGGAAAACTGTCTGGAGCAAGTCAACCGATACGGTTGACTAGGCCGGACGCCCGGTCCCGGGGCTGGTCAGCAGCCCTGAGGTTCTAGGGTATGATGGACGGGTTGCTTCTTATGGGGGCATGGCGCAATTGGTAGCGCACCTGCTTTGCAAGCAGGGGGTTCGGGGTTCGAGTCCCCGTGCCTCCACCATAAGAAAGAGTCCCGGTCAGCGGAAACGCTGGCCGGGACTTTTGATTTGCCCGCAGTACCCGAGATTAGGGTTGGACAGTGAACTTCTTCATCGCGGTCCTGGGGGTGCTGGGTGTTGCATCGTCCGGCCCCCTGATAGCCGCCACGCTTGGGGCAACCAGCGTCAGCGCGCTTGCCATAGCGTTCTGGCGCAATGCCATTGGCGCTGCGGTGATGGCGGCCCCCACCCTCGTTCGTGAGCCTGCCAGATTTGGCAGGGTAACGCAGGCGGAGTTCCGCTGGTCGGTGCTGGCCGCCGTCGCACTCGCCCTGCACTTTGCCTGCTTCATCACCTCACTGCAGCTGACATCTGTTGCCGCGGCCACAGCGTTGGTTTGCCTCCAGTCGGCGTGGATCGCCGTGTTCCAGCTTTTCCGCGGAACCCGGCACCGGTGGCAGGTGCTGGCCGGACTGGGGACCGCCTTCGCCGGCGTGGTGGCTATTACCGGCTTCGACCTGGGGACGTCACCCGAAGCCCTGCTGGGGGACCTGCTGGCTGTGGCCGGTGGTGCCCTTGCCGGGCTGTACACACTGGCCGGAGGCAAAGCCAGGCAGAGCATGAGTACCGGAACCTACACCACGCTGTGCTACGGCATGTGCGCTGCGCTGGTGGCCTTGATGGCCCTGCTGGGCGGCCAACCGCTGGTGGGTTTCGAGGCGGGCGGCTGGCTGGGCATCGCCGCCATCACGGTCTGTGCCCAGCTCATCGGGCACACGGCGTTCAACCACCTGCTCGCAACCATGAGTCCGCTACTGGTGTCGATGATCATCCTGCTGGAGATCCCGGGAGCTGCGCTCCTGGCAGCCCTCTTCCTGGCGGAAGTCCTTCCTGCCGGTACCTACGCCGGACTGGCGCTGATCCTGGTGGGCCTCGCCGTCGTCGTCCTCGGGCAAAGGCGTGGAAGGGCGGGGTGGCGGAGACGTGCTTCAGGGACAGGTGATGCTGATGGTCCGCCGGAACGGCCCCTGGCGGAACTGGGGACGGACTGACCGCGTTCCAGGCCCAACTGGTCCTCTACTGGCCGCCGCGGCGCGACGGCTGGGCAGTGTTGACCGTGTGGATGGCCCGAAGGAGTTTGGCCGGGAAATACACGGAGAAGAACACCACCATTGGCGCCTTGAGGGCCATTTTCTTGACGTTATGTGCCTTGTAGGTACGGTCAAACCGGGTGACGTAGAAGCGGTAGTCCCGCGGTGAATCCTCGAGCCGGCGGGCCGACATGCCGGAAACCATCTGCGGGCAGTAACTGATCTTCAGGTCGTGATCCGCCAAATGCAGGGACAGATCGATGTCCTCATGCATCTCGTCCTTCTCATCACGGCAGGTCTCGGACCGGATCACCTGCCAGGCTGTGGACCGCAGGGCCATGTTTGAGCCAAACAGGAAGTGGTACTGGTGTTTGGCCAGCTTCAGCATGAGCTGGCGCATTTTGTCATCGGCCTTCAGCCCGAAGCGGCGCATGGGCATGTCGTAATAGACCACGGGACCGGTGGCCGCCTGGACGGACTGGTCCAGGAAGGCCCGCTGCACCTGTTCCACCCAGTCCGGCTCCACCACGGAGTCGGCGTCGATGCGGCCCAGGATGTCCCCGGTGGCGTTGTCCAGGCCGAAATTCCGGGTGGGAATGAGTCCTTGTTCCTTGTCCTGGCTGAGCAGGACGATGGGGCTTTCCGGATACTCGAGTTGCATCTGGCGCACAATGTCCGCGGTCCGGTCCTTTGACAGGTTGTCCACCACGATGATCTCGTGGGCGGGGACGGACTGGTAGATGGCAGCTATCAGGCACTGCCGGATCACACTTTCCTCGTTGTATGCCGGGATAACGATTGACACGCGGGGCAGTTCTGCTGCGTCGTTCAAGGCATCCCCAGAGGATTGATCGGCTGACATCAGTCCAAATCTAGCACCGATCCGGGGCGCCACCCGGGAGGGCAGGGGTACCCGGAGACGAATGAGGGGCCCCGCCTCAAAGGCAGGACCCCTCACTGGATTTCCCGGACGGTTAGGCCTGGACCGTGCCCTTGCCGGCGTCGCTGCTGCTGGAAACGTCCTCAGCCACGTGCTTTGCCTTGTCCGCGGCGTCACCGGCCGTATCCTTGGCCGCCTTTGCCACCTCGGAGGCGGAGCCGGTGGTTGCTTCCGGGACCTCGTTCACGGTGGTGGCCGGAACCGGCGCAGGTGTGCCCGTGCCTGCCACCGGTGAGGGCGTCTTCCACGGATCCTCTACCGGCTTGGAAGCCTTCCATGCTGCCACGCCGGCCGCAACCGCCGCGGCGATGACACCGAAGACCAGCCAGCCACGCTTCTTCGGGGCCTCGGGCTCCGCGAGCTGAACGGTTGCCGTGCGGCCGGCCTGGGTGGCCGCCGCCTTCAGTTGCGTCCCGGTGGCCAGGGCCTGCTCCTGGATGGCGTGAATGATTCCCACGTCGCCAAGCTTCTGGGCAACGGCGTCCACGCGGGCGGGTGTGTTTTCAAGCGTCCGGTGAACAACGCTGGATGCGGAACCGATCTGGTCCGACAGGCGGGGCAGGTATTCCACCACCACGCGGTCACGGGCATTGAGAATGACGGGCGTGGCCTTGTCCAGGGCCTCATGCAGCCGCGGCGAGGCACCGTCCACTACATCGTTGATCCGCGGAGCGAGCTGGGCCAGCCCGTCCTGGATGCGGGGCGTGACCACGGCTACTCCGTCAGCCGCCCTGTGGGCCGCCGTCTTCAGGCCTTCCTGGATCTTGGGAGATGCGGTATCAAGGCTGTGCTGCAGACGGTCCACGGCTGCTTCCACGCGGGGGGATGCCCAATCCTTGGCATTTTCCATGGCGCCGATGACTGACAGCTCCAGGTCACGGGCAATACGATCCGATTTCTTCACAACTACCTCCCGAATTAATGTGACGGTCTGTGGTTAGCCTACGTGCCTTGGTCTTCACCGGCTATTCTCTCTGCGGATTTTAGGTGGATTTCACCGAGCGCGGAACTGCTGCAACAGCCATCGCCACCCCGGACCGCCGTGGAAGAATGGGCCCTATGACTGCAATCGCAACCGCAAAAGCAACCATCCACACCAGCCTTGGCGACATCGTCGTCAACCTCTTCGGCAACCACGCGCCCAAGACGGTCAAGAACTTCGTTGGCCTCGCCACCGGCGAGCAGGCGTGGACCCACCCGGAGACGGGCGAGGAGAAGACGGGTACGCCGCTGTACAACGGCACCATCTTCCACCGCATCATCAAGGACTTCATGATCCAGGCCGGCGATCCCCTGGGCCGCGGTACCGGCGGGCCCGGCTACCGGTTCGACGACGAGATCCACCCCGAGCTCAGCTTCAACCAGCCCTACAAGCTGGCCATGGCCAACGCCGGGATCCAGATGGGCAAGGGCACCAACGGTTCACAGTTCTTCATCACCACCATCCCCACGGACTGGCTTCAGGGCAAGCACAGCATTTTTGGTGAAGTTGCCGACGACGAGTCCAAGAAGGTTGTCGACGCCATTGAGGGTGTCCGCACCGGCATGGGCGACCGCCCGGTTGAGGACGTCACCATCAACAGCATCGACATCGAACAGCTGTAATTCCCACCCATGAGTTACGGAGTTCCGTCGGCTGAGCCGTCCGCACAGGTTCCGGTGTGCCCGCGGCACCCGGACCGGCCATCCTATGTCCGCTGCCAGCGGTGCGGGCGCCCCGCGTGCCCCGACTGCCAGCGGGCGGCTGCCGTCGGATTCCAATGCGTTGACTGCGTCAACGAGACAAGGCGGACGACGCCGGAGGTACGGACGGTCTACGGCGGCGCCGTGGCGTCCGGGAAACCTGTGGTGACGTTCGCGATTATCGCCCTTTGCGCGGTGATGTACGTTCTCCAATGGGTGGTTCCCGGCCAGGTGGTCTACGAGCAGTTCGCCTACAACAACGTGTTCGCCACCCCTGAATACGGGGCGTTTGAACCGTGGCGAATGCTGACCGCGGCTTTCCTGCACTCGCCGGATTCCGTCCTGCACATTGCGTTGAACATGTACACGCTGTGGATTTTCGGCCAGGCCCTCGAGCCGCTCCTGGGCCGTGCCCGCTTCCTGGCGCTGTATCTCATCTCGGCAGTGGGCGGTTCCGTTGGATACTTGCTCCTGAATCCCGTGCTGGTACCAGGACAAGGGCTGGTGGGAGTTGTGGGCGCTTCAGGCGCCATTTTCGGCCTCTTCGGTGCCATGCTGCTGGTGCAGCGGCAGCGCGGCGGGGACACCCGCCAGCTGTGGGTGCTGATTGCCATCAACGGCGTGATTGGCTTCCTCATCCCCCAGATCGCATGGCAGGCGCACTTGGGCGGCCTGGTAACGGGTGCACTTTGCGCGGCAGTCCTTGCCTACACTCCCCGTGGACGGCGGCAGGGTCTTATCCAGGCAGCAGGCCTGGTGGCGGTCCTGGTACTGCTGGCCGTTGCCAGCTGGGTGAAAATCTCGATGTAAACCTAAGGCAGGCAGCCTGAAGGGCTGACGCCGTCCCGTCCTTAAGAGGGCCCCGACATCCCAATGTCGGGGCCTTTTCTTATCCACAGGGCTTATCCACAGTGTTGGTAACTTACACCCCTGTAGTTCTGCTCGGGAAAGCAGTTTTCCCGCCAGTCCGCGCGAATTCGGGTAAAGGGGGCCGCCCGCAATCCACACCTGTGGATAACTCTTGGGGATAGGGCTGTGCTTAAGTGGACAAAAGCCCCAAAAAGCCGTCCTCTGTGGATAACGCCGTGGAAGACGGCCGGCATGGGCGGCGCCTGAGGCGTTCAGGGGCTTCTTTCAACAGTCTTTTGCACAGTGTTAATAAGTGACAGCGGTGTAATCGCGTTGCCGTAATTGCCTGCACGGCAGCGCGAAAGGAGTGACGATCCGCCCGCAGCTTCCACAGTTTCCACAGTTGTGGATAACTTGTGGGTATCGCAGTGTTGGTAAGTGGACAACCCGCCGGGCTAGTTGTGTAAAGCTAGGTGCCAGTCCGCAGTCTCAACGCGGGTTGCCTGCCACTTGTGAGCCTGCCACTGCCGTCCGACCCAGGAGTACCCATTGAGCGCCACCACGCAGCACATCTTCCTCGACAAGCAACATCCCGCTCTCTGGCGGGCACTGAACGGGTTGGGGCTTGAAGTGCGGGAGGCCGCCGAGGCGGCGGGGCTGGACGGGAAGACAGTTGAGCTCCTGCACGTCCGGATATCGCAGCTCAACGGCTGCGCTTACTGCCTGGATCTGCATGTAAGGGATGCCCTCAAGGCGGGCGAGAGCGGGCAGCGCCTGGCGGTGCTGCCGGCATGGCGCGAGACATCCCTCTTCACCGAGAAGGAACGGGCCGCCCTTGCATTGGCCGAGACCATCACTGAGTTGCCGGACCATCGTACCCAGGCCCACGAGGAAGCGTTCGCCCGCGAGCACCTCACGGAAGAGGAGTTTTCGATGGTCAGTTGGCTGGCAATAACCATGAATGCTTTCAACCGGATATCCATCACCAGCCACCACCCCGTCCGCCGGGATCGTTGAAACAGGCCATGGCGTACAGGGGCATGGTTATCCACAGGTCTTCCACACTGTTAATAACTGCATGCGGGTGGCATGATTGGCCCGTTCCCGGTGCGGGGCGGTCCTGAGGCCGGCTTTCTACCGGTGCCCGCAAGTTTTCAACAATGTGGATAACTTTCCCAACAGTTGGGGATAACGCGCAGCTAGGCGGGTGGCGCGGGCCAGATTCCAGAAGATCCGCGGCGGTGGCTGTCCAACAGATGGGTATCCACCATGCCGATGGCTTCCATCAGGGCAAACATGGTGGTGGGACCCACGAAGGAAAATCCCTTCTTCCGCAGTGCTTTGGAGAGGGCAACCGATTCTGCCGACTGGGTGGGGATATCGGTGTGGACCGCAGGCCGGGGCGTGTCGGCTGGCTTGAACTGCCAGACGAAGTCGACAAGGCCGCCTTCCTGGCGCAGCGCGAGTGTGGCCCGTGCATTTGCTACAGCAGAACGGATTTTCAACCTGTTCCGGACGATGCCCGGGTCCTGCAGCAGCCGATCGACGTCCGCCTCCGTAAACAGGGCTACCGCATCCGGGTTGAAGCCTGCAAAGGCGGCCCGGAACGCAGGGCGCTTCCGTAGGATGGTGGCCCAGGACAGCCCCGCTTGAAAACCCTCCAGGCAGATTCGCTCGTAGAGCCCCTGCTCATCCGTGACAGGAAGTCCCCACTCATTGTCGTAATAGTCGCGCAGGAGTGGGTCAGTGGAAGCCCACGCCGGCCGGGCGAGGCCATCCTCGCCGAGGACTGCTCCGCCGTCAGAAACTAGGAGCGCCACCGGGTGGTCATGAGGAAGCCGATGATTGCGATGCCGAAGCCGGCCACGATGTTCCAGGATTCCCATGCCGCAACCGGCAATTGGCCTTCGCTGATGTAGAACGTGATGATCCAGAAGAGGCCGATGATCATCAGGCCGAACATGACCGGCTTGAACCAGACGGGGTTGGGCTTGTAGGCCTGCGACGAAGCCTGCTGGGGGGTGCTGGCGGTCTTCTTGCGAGGCTTTGACTCGGGCACGGGTTCTCCTTGGCGGGCTGAGGCAAGCTCGGCGTTCCGGGCTTGATA
This sequence comes from Arthrobacter sp. D3-16, assembly GCF_054408515.1. Taxonomy (NCBI): domain Bacteria; kingdom Bacillati; phylum Actinomycetota; class Actinomycetes; order Micrococcales; family Micrococcaceae; genus Arthrobacter; species Arthrobacter sp. D3-16. The sequence continues at coordinate 8,679 of NZ_CP096437.1, forward strand.
TCCTGCAAGAAGGAAGTTGCCAGCGGTCTGCGCGATCTTGGTCAAATCTGGATTCTTACTAGCAGCCAATTCTAGCCGTAGTCATGGGTCACCAATGCCCATCGCAACCGCCCGGAGGAGAACCCGTGGTACTGCAGGAGAAGGCGAGGTCCGCCACTGCGCCGGCTCCCGGCGTCGGCATTCTGCGCGGGGCCGTCCTCGTTGTGGGTGAGTTGCTCATCACAGCCGGGATCATCCTTCTGCTTTTTGTCGCCTGGCAGCTCTGGTGGACCAATGTGGAGTCTGACGCCAAGCAGAGCGAAGTGATTAAGGAGTTCGCCCAGGACCTTAGCGCTGCGGCTCCTGTGGATCCTGTCGCTCCGGACGCACCCGCAGCCCCTGAAGATTTCGGTACCCCTGTGGTTTCGGCAGCGCCCGGCCACGCCGGCACCATCGGCATCATGTATATTCCGCGTTTTGGTGAGAGCTACACCCGGCCCATCGTCCAGGGAACAACCAGCGACGTCCTGGACACGCTTGGATTGGGGCATTACACCAACACCGCAATGCCGGGAGCGGTAGGCAATTTTGCTGTTGCCGGGCACCGGCAGACGCACGGCGCGGTCCTGGACAATATCCACACCCTGGTTCCCGGAGACAAGATCTACGTCCAGACAAAGGACGGATACTACGTTTATGTCTTCCGCAATAACCAGATCGTGATGCCCTCGCGGACGGACGTCCTCGAGCCTGTGCCCACTCTTCCGGGCGCAACCCCCACGGAAAGCTTCCTCACCATGACCAGCTGCAACCCCCGTTTTGGGGCGGAAGAACGCATCATTGCCTATGCGCTGCTGGACAGCTGGCGCCCCTCATCAGCCGGTCCGCCTGCTGAGATTGCAACCCAGGTTGCCGCGGCAACGGGAAGGGGCTGAACATGTACGGCTGGATCTTCCGCCATCTTCCAGGGCCTTTGTGGCTGCGGATCGCCACCTCGCTGGTGCTCATTGCCGTAGCACTGGTATTGATGGTTCAGTTCCTTTTCCCCTGGATGTCCGAGTACACCCAGTTCACCGACTCAACGATTGGTTCCGTAAGCCAGCCATGACCTCAACCAAGATCCTCGTGGTGGATAACTACGACAGCTTCGTCTACACCCTGGTGGGCTACCTCCAGGAGCTCGGCGCCGAGACCACAGTGGTCCGTAACGACGACGTCACCCTGGCTGAGGCCACGGAACTGGCCTCCACCCGCGACGGTGTGCTGATCTCTCCCGGCCCGGGCAACCCGGCTGAAGCAGGGGTCTGCATCGAACTCATCAAATGGTGCGGCGAGAACAGTGTGCCGATGTTCGGCGTGTGCCTGGGACACCAGGCGCTGGCGGAGGCGTTCGGCGGCAAGGTGACCCATGCCCCGGAACTTATGCACGGAAAGACCTCGCTGGTGGAACACATCGGAACCAGCGTTTTCTCGGGACTCCCCTCCCCCGTCACGGCCACCCGCTACCACTCCCTCGCCGCGGTGCGGGATACGCTTCCCGACGTCCTCGAAGTGACTGCGGAAACCGCAACAGGCGTGGTGATGGGGCTTCAGCACCGGACCGCACCCCTGTGCGGTGTGCAGTTCCACCCGGAATCAGTGCTGACCGAGGGCGGCTACCAGATGCTGGGGAACTGGCTCGAGTCCCTGGGCATGAGGGGCGCAGCCGCGCGGGCGGCCAAGCTGAGTCCACTCATCCAGCACTGACCCCTTCCGGCACTCAGCCGTCCAGCAGGATCTCTTCGAGCACTGATCCGTCCGGGCTCACCCGTCGAGGGGAAGGGGCGTTAGCCCCTCCTGCGGGACGTCTCGGTCGGCGTCGGCGTCGGCGTAGGGGTGGGTGTTGGTGTAGCGGTAGGTGATGGCGGCGGAGGCGGGGCCTTGGCCACCACGATGGTGACAGTCTTGCCTTGCTCCACGGCGGCATTAACGGCATCGCTCTGATCCGTGACCCTGCCTGGTTCCACCTGCGCGTTCTCCGCTTCAACCACAGCGGGTACCAGGCCCAGTTCCTTCAGGGCTGTTTCTGCTTCTTCCCTTGTCCGTCCGCGCAGTTCGGGGACCGCAACCTTGCCCGTGGACACCACCAGCTCAACGCTGGTACCCACACCCACGCTTTGTCCCGGCGCGGGGCTGGTGGTAATTACGATGCCGGCCGGGACGGTGGCGCTGTTGGCGGTGGTGGTTGAGGGAGCGCCCACCAGCCCGATTTGGCGCAGCATGTCCCGGGCGGCAGCCTCAGTTTTGCCCGGAAGGCTGTCTGGAATCGTGACGGCGCTGGGCCCGTCGGAAATGTTCAGGATCACCTCGGCGCCAGGATCGACGGCCGCGCCTGATGCCGGATCCGTGCCGATGGCGGTGCCCTTGGCCACCGTGTCGTGTTGTGAGCGCACGATTCTGGGCTCAAGGTCCGCGCCGTAGAGCTCCTGCAGTGCAGCAGACTCAGTCATCGCGGCCACCGCAGGAATCTGCACCTTTGGCGGCGGCGGTGCCGGGCGGTTCACAATGTTGTACAGCCACAGTCCGCCGCCGGCCAGGACCAGGACGGTGAAGATCACCAGGGTGGTGATCCATACACGACGGCGGGACTTCTGACGCGCCGTCCGCTCACGTTCGGGAGGCAGGCCGAGGGGCAACTCATCCCGTGCGGAAAGTTCGTAGGCACCGGCACCGGATTGGCCGCCGTCGTCCGCCAGGGCGCTGGTGGCAGCGAGCCGTCCCGTAGGCGCGTCATCCAGGAAGCTGGCGCCCGTCACCGCGAAGGCTTCGGTGGCGGGGGCAGAGGAGGGGGTCGGGACATGGTCATGGGGATCAGTGGGTGCCTCCGAGAGGGATGCTGCCGCCACAGGAATACCGGCCCTGGCGGCCCGCAGGGCACGCTGGAAGGCGGCGGCGTCCTGGAACCTGTCACCGCGGTTCTTCTGCAGGGCCTTGGCAAGCACGGTGTCCAGTGCAGGCGAAATCTCCGGGTTGAGGCTGCTCGCCGGCGCGGGAATTTCACGCACATGCTGGTAGGCCACCGACACGGGGCTGTCGCCGACGAAGGGCGGGCGCGAGGTCAGCATTTCGTACAGGAGGCAGGCGGCGGAGTAGAGGTCGCTGCGTGCATCCACTGTTTCACCGCGGGCCTGCTCCGGTGAGAGGTACTGTGCAGTGCCAACCACGGCCTGCGTCTGGGTCATGGTGGCCGAGGAGTCGGCAATGGCCCGGGCGATGCCGAAGTCCATGACCTTCACCGAGTCGCTGCCTTCGCAGTACATCACGTTGGCCGGCTTGATGTCCCGGTGCACAATCCCGGCTTTGTGGCTGTACTCCAGGGCTCCCAGTACCCCCAGGCAGTAATCGATCGCTTGCGCGATGGTGACGTCGTTTGCCCGGATGAGATCCCGGATGGTCTTGCCCTCCACGTACTCCATCACGATATACGGCACCCGGACATTGTCATCCGAACCGTCGTGGACGAGGTGCTCGCCCGTATCGTAAATGGCCACAATGGACGGGTGATTCAGCGCAGCAACGGCCTGGGCCTCGCGCTTGAAGCGCGCCTGGAACTGGGGATCCCGCGCAAGGTCCGCGCGCAGCAGTTTGATGGCCACAGTGCGTCCCAGCCGGGTGTCCAGGCCCCGGTGCACGTCCGCCATCCCTCCCCGGCCAATGAGGTTGCCCAGCTCGTACCGTCCGCTCAGGACACGCTGGCTATCCACCGGAAGGCTGTCCTCCCGGTGCAACGGTGTGCGCGCTGACTCGTTCATGGTCTGTCCTGGCGGTTACGGCTGGCAGGTGGGAGGCAGGCCGGGCAGCTCATCGTCGGCGCAATCCGGGAGGGGCGACTGCGCTGTCGGTGCTGCAGCGGAGGGGGTGGTGGGTGCCTGTGTCGGCGCGGGCGCGGGCGCCGGCGAGGTTGTGGTGGGGGCGGGCGGTGCCACGGCATAGGTAATGGTTACCGGCGAACCGACTTCCACCAGACCGGACCGAGACAAGCCAATAACCGAGTTGGGTGCAGAGTTCGCATCAACCTGCGGCTGCACGCTGACGTCCAGGTTTAGTGCGGAAAGCTGCGACTGAACCGTCCGGTAGTCCTTCCCCAGGTAAGCCTCAGGAATAATGTTGACGGTCTCAGGCGCGGGGGGCGTGGTAACCGTGGGCGTGGCACGGGTCTGGGTGGGCGTGGCCGACTGCGTTGTCTGCGTCGGCGTTGCCGAGGTGGCGGGCGCGCTGGTCGACGTGGCACTGGAGGAAGGACTCCCGGACGGGGAGAAGATTCCGAGCTGGTTCACGAGGAACCCAATCAAGGCGAACAGGAGCAGCAGCACCAGGGCGACCAAGGGCCAGGTCCAGGGGCTGCGGCCCTTGCGCCGGGGCTCATCGGCGGGCTCGTCGTCGTACGTTGGTTCTTCCGGCACCCACTTCCGCTCGGCAGCGAGGGCATTTGCGCGGGCGAGGGTGCCCTGCGGCTCATCACCATCCCCGGCCGAGGAGCCAGCGGCACCGGCCGCCATTCCCGCCGCGGCGCCGGCCGCACCGGCACCGAGCACCGGCAACGCAGATGTCGCAGCGGAGGACGTGTCCCGCTGGGCTCCGATGACGCCGGTGGGGGCAGTTGCCGTATCCACCGGGGCCGTGATGGGCCCGGTGTCAGCATCAAAGAGGAGCATGCCCGGGACGGCGGCGCGGGCGGCACTGACATCTCCGTTCCGGATGGCCTCCGCTGCTTCTGCCAGCTTGATGGCATTCGCCGGCCGGTCCTTGGGATCCTTGGCAAGCATGGACATCAGGAGGGCCCGCACAGGTGTGGGAAGCGACTCCGGCAGTGGCGGCGGCGCATCGTTGACCTGGGCAAGGGCGATGGCGATCTGGGATTCCCCGGAGAAGGGCCGGTGCCCGGAGAGGCACTCGTAGCCGATGACACCCAGCGAGTAGATATCTGACGAACCGGTGGCCGTCTGCCCCGTGGCCTGCTCAGGTGCCAGGTACTGGGCCGTGCCCATCACCTGGCCCGTCTGGGTAAGGGGCACCTGATCGGCAAGGCGGGCGATGCCGAAGTCTGTGACCTTCACCCGTCCATCAGGAGTGATCAGGAGGTTGCCGGGCTTGACGTCGCGGTGTACCAGTCCCTGGGCGTGGGCAACGGCGAGGGCACGGGCCGTCTGCGCGATGATGGACAAAGTCCGGTCCGGGGACAGCACCTGCTCATGTTCGATGATGCTGCTCAGGGGCTGCCCGGGGACCAGTTCCATGACCAGGTAGGCGGATCCCTCTTCCTCGCCGTAGTCGAAGACATTGGCGATGCCCACATGGTTGAGCAGGGCAGTGTGGCGGGCCTCTGCGCGGAAGCGCTGAAGGAAGCCGGGGTCCCCCGTGTATTCCTCCTTCAACACCTTGATGGCGACGATGCGGCCCAGGACGAGGTCTTTTGCTTTCCAGACTTCGCCCATGCCGCCGATCGCGATCCGCGTGGTCAGCTGGAATCTGCCGCCGAGGGTGATTCCGGTTGTAGGCCTCACTTATTCAACACCGCCTCAAAAATTCTCTTCGCGTTCGGACTGGTTAGCTGTGCGCCGGTGGTGATGTCCACGCCCTCCATGACGATCGTGACACCCACCTGCGGGTTGTTGGCCGGGGCAAAGCCGGTGAACCAGGAGTTGTTCACGCCATTGCCCAGCTCTGCAGTTCCGGTTTTGCCTGCCACCTGGACTCCCGGAACGGCTGCCCTGTTGGCGATGCCCTGGCTGACCGCACTGGTCATCCATTCCGTGATCTGGTTGGCGATCTCGGGGGTGGTTGAGGTGCGCAGCTGTTCCGGCTGCGGTTCGTCGATGACGCGAAGGTCCGGGGAACGCAGGGCCTTGATCAGGTTGGGCCTCATCTGTACGCCGTCGTTCGCGATGGCCGCGGTCATCATGGCCACCTGCAGGGGTGTGGCCCGGACGTCCCGCTGCCCGATGGCGGACTGGGCGAGTCCCGGCGCATCCAGTTCGTCGGGGAAACCGCTGCCCTTGGCGTAACCGAGCTTCAGCTGGTCGCCCAGGTCCTCGCCGAAGCCGAACTTCCTGGCCTGCTCGGCGATGGCATCCCGGCCCAGATCCAGCGCGATGCTGGCGAACGGCGTGTTGCAGGATTGCTGCAGCGCGAAGGCGAAGTCCGCCGTATTCCGGGTGTAGCAATTGCCGCCCGCGTAGTTGGGAAGCTTGTACTCAATGCCGTCGAAGGGCATTTCAGCGGGGTTGGGAAGCTCGCTGTCCTTGTTGTACTTGCCTGATGCAAGGGCCGCGGCGGTGTCCACGAGTTTGAAGACAGAACCGGGGGCAAGCAGTTCACCGGTGGGTCCGCTGACGTTCGGGTTCAGGTTGATGCCGGGGACCTTGACGAGTTCGTTGATGTTGGCCGACTCTTCAGTGGGGTTCTGCGTGGCCACCAGGTTGGGGTTGTAGGAGGGCTTTGACACCATGGCCAGGATTGCGCCGGTCTTGGGGTTGGTGACCACAATGGAACCGCGCTGGCCTTCCGGGATGAGGTCGTAGGCGAGCTGCTGGATCTGCGGATCGATGGTGAGCTCCACCGACGCACCCTTGGGCTGGTTGCCCAGGAAAAGCTGGCCCACCCGGTCCAGGAACAGTTGGTCCGAGTTGCCTGCCAGCTGCTCGCCCATGGCCTGCTCCAGGCCGGTGGCCCCGTAATTCTGGGAGAAGTAACCGGTGATTCCCGCGTACAGCTCCGGTTGCGGGTAGGTCCGCTGGAAAGCACAGGTTTCCGAACCGCTTTCCACTGACTCCGCTACCGGTGATCCGGCCACAACGATGGCGCCGCGGTCATTGCAGTAGTCCTGCAGGATGGCGCGCTGGTTCCAGGGGTTTGCCTCGAGCTCTTCGGCCCCGATGACCTGAACGTAGCTGATGGCACCGAAGATGAGTGCGAACATGGCAACCGCCGCTACCCATGAATGCCGTATTGCCTGGTTCACAGGTGCTTCACCGCCTCGGTAGGAGTATCAATGCCCACGGATTCCGTGCCCATAGCCGGTTGCAGGGGTGTGGTGTCCACCGGGCCGCGGGCTGTGTGGGAAATCATCAGGAGCAGGCCCACGATGATCCAGTTGGCCAGCAGCGAGGAACCGCCGGCGGCCAGGAACGGCGTGGTCAGTCCGGTCAGTGGAATGAGCCGGGTGACACCGCCGATGACCACGAAGCACTGCAGCGCCACGGCGAAAGACAGGCCGCAGGCGAGCAGTTTGCCGAAGGCGTCGCGGGTGCCCAAGGCGGCCCGGAAGCCACGGGTGAAGAGCAGCAGGTACATCAGGACGATGGCAAAGAGTCCGATCAGGCCAAGTTCCTCGCCGAGGGAGGCGATGATCATGTCGCTGTTGGCGAACGGAACCAGGTCAGGGCGGCCCTGGCCCAGGCCGGTCCCTACGAGGCCGCCGTTGGCCATGCCGAAGAGACCCTGCACGATCTGGTGGCTTCCACCCGGGGCACGGCCGTAAACCTCCGGAGTGAAGGCGTTCAGCCAGCCGCTGATTCGCAGTTCCACGTGGGAAAAGACCCGCGACGCCGCAAATCCGCCGCCAAGGATAAGGGCCACACCGATCACCACCCAGCTGATGCGGCTGGTAGCCACGTAGATCATCACGATGAACAGGCCGAAAAAGAGCACGGAGGAGCCGAGGTCTCGTTGGAAGATGAGCACACCGATGCTCACCAGCCAGGCGGTGATCATGGGGCCCATGTCCTTGAACCGCGGAAACTGCAGCGGACCAATCTTGCGTCCCGCCAGCAGGATCAGGTCACGGTTCGAGGAAAGATACCCGGCGAAGAATATGGCAAGGGTGATCTTCGCGACCTCACCCGGCTGGAACGTCATGGGCCCTAGCCGGATCCACACGCGGGCACCGAGGATTTCACCCGCGCTGATGCCGGGAATCAGAGGCAACACCAGCAGCAGGGCGCTGGCGGCCAGCGAAATAAACGTGAATCGGCGCAGGATGCGGTGGTCCTTGAGGAACCAGATGACGGCGATGGCGACGGCCATGGCGATCAGGGTCCATCGGAGCTGGTTGTTGCCGGTGTCGTCTCCCGGCGCGTCCAGGCGGTGGATCATGGCGAGGCCTATGCCGTTCAGGGCTACCACCAAAGGCAGTATTACCGGATCGGCATATTTTGCGCGGAAGCGAAGCACGCCGTGGAATACCAAGGCAGCCAGGGCGAGCAGGCTGGACTGGAACCAGAAGTCCGAATCGAACGCCTTTTCCTGGTCCACCCCCACCAGCATGTTCGCGCCAATGCCGACCGCGAGGGCCAGCAGGAGCAAGGCAAGTTCCACGTTGCGGCGGGGTTTGGGTGTGGTACTGAGCTGGCTCATTGGCCCACCTCGCAGGTGACTGTGGGACTGGGTGTGGGGGACGGCCCCGCAGGGGTGGCCGACGGGTCAGGCGCCGGTGCCGCTGCGGCGGTATCGGTTGGACTGGCCGAAGCTGTTGGGGACGCCGAAGCAGTTGGCGAAGGTGAAGCCCCGGGGGAGGCCGACGGCGGCACACACTCTTCTTCAGGCGATGTGCTGCCGGTCAGTTCGAGGTTTTTCACGATGCGCTGGGCGTCGTAGAGGTCCTGCGCAGGCACCGTCTGGCGGACGCGCTGCTGCGAGAACGGAGGAAGGGAGTCCATCCGGATTTCGGTGACCGCCTCGAGGCTGGAGAGCTGGATGGGACCCAGTCGCTGGGACACGCCGTTAAAGATGGCGACGCGGGAATCGAACTCCCCCACGTAGTAACGGGTCTGGGTCCAGGCGTACCCAAGCCAGAGCCCGATGGTCAGGAGCACCAGGACGGATGCGGCAATGGACCAGGTCAGCCAGCGGCGTGGCTTGAGGGGGACCACTGTTTCATCCGTGTCAGCGGCTGGTGGTTCGGCCTTGTGGGTGAGGAGGGTGGCGGCACGCCGCGCAACGGTGCGGCCGGCGACGGTGGGGATGGAACCGGACTCCGCTGCTGATGCGGCCGCACCCACCAGTTCATGCGGGCGCGACGCCAGCTCGTCGCGGAGGACTTCGGCAGAAAGATGCTCGCCGAGGTGGGGATCCGTGGCTCCCGCCTCCGGGGAATCCGACGTGCCGCTGTTGGTGTCAGCTGCAGGTTCCTCCGGATCCTTGCCTGCTTCGGACGCTTCTGAAGCATTGGCAGCAGGAGGCTCTGCCGGGTTGCCGGCCGCGGGCTTCGGGCTGGTTGCCGCATCCGCTGCCTTGGCTGCCGGGGAACCCGCGCTCTTCGCCACAGCAGCGGCTTTGGTGACTTCGTAGGACGGAATGACGTCGACGGCGGCGGTACTGACGTCGTCGGGCGTTTCTTCAACGATTTCCACCATAACAACGGTGACGTTGTCCGGGGAGCCTGCTTCGAGGGTGAGGTCCACGAGGGTTTCCACGCACTCACGGAGATCCTTGGTCTCGCGGACAGTTCGTTCAACGGCGTGCCCGGCGACATAGTTGAGGCCGTCCGAGCAGAGGAGCCAGCGTTCGCCAGGTTTCACATCCAGGCTGTCCAGGTCCAGTTCAGGGCTCGCATCCACGTCACCCAGGACCCGCATCAAGACGTTCTTGTGTGGGTGGGTTTCGGCCTCCTCCGGCCGGAGCCGGCCTTCGTCGATCAGCCGCTGCACAAACGTGTGGTCAACACTGACCTGCTCAAACTCTCCGTCCCGCAGGCGGTACGCCCGGGAATCACCGATGTGCGCAAAGTGCAGCTTCCCCTCGGCGAGCAGGAGCGCCGTGACCGTGGTACCCATCCCCGCCAGCTTGGGGTTGACATGCACAAGCTCGGACAGCAGGGAGTTTGCGGTCTGGATCTCATCGGCCAGCGTGGTGGCGGCATCGCCGGTGTAGTCGCCCCGGTCCAGGTGGATCATGTCCAGGACAGTGGCGGCCGAGGCGACGTCGCCGCCCGCGTGCCCACCCATGCCGTCGGCGACTACGGCCAGATGGCGTCCCGCGTACGCTGAATCGTCGTTTTTGGAGCGGATTTTTCCGACGTCGGACCTCGCCGCGAAGCGCATGATAAGGGGCCGCTCCACCGGCTTGGGGCCGGGTGCGGGACTTTCCGGGGCGGCCACGGCTATGGCCTCAATTCAATGACCGTCTTGCCGATTCTCACGGGTACGCCAAGCTCAACGGGCAGGGCACGGGTCAGCTGCTGGTCAGCCAGGTAGGTGCCGTTGGTTGATCCCAGGTCTTCGATGAACCAGCGGCTGCCCTGCGGAAACAGCCTGGCGTGGCGGCCGGAGGCGTAGTCGTCCTCCAGGACCAGGGTGGCCTCCTGGGCACGGCCCAGCAGGATGGGACTCGCCGCCAACGGTAGTGTCCGTCCCTTGAGCGGACCTTCGACAACCACCAGCTGCCGCGCCTGCTGCTTCACGGGCTGTGGCGGCTGCTCGGCCAGTTCGGGGTTTTTCCGGACCTGCCGGGCCGATGGGGCACCGGAGGCTGCCTTGCGGCCCACCATGAGGTCGCGGCGCATGGTGGAGACGATGCTGAAGATCAGCACCCAGAGCAGCAGCAGGAAACCGAACCGCAGGGCGGTGATGGTCAGTTCACTCATGCGTGGCCGCCAGGGCTGGCAGGAAGCAGGCGGAAGATGATCTTTGTCCGTCCCATGGTGATGGTGGAGCCGTCAGTGAGTTCGGTGCTTCCGGAGACTTTGTGCCCGTTCACGTAACTCCCGTTGGTGGAACCCATGTCCACCGCGCTGGTGACGCCATTGGCCGTGCGGATTTCGAGGTGGCGGCGGGAAACGCCGGTGTCCTCGACCAGGATGTCGGCCTCGGAAGACCTGCCCAGCACGATGGACGGGGCGTTGAGTGAGTACCGCTGGCCGTCGATATCGAGCACCGGCTGCAGGCGGACCGGCTGGCGGCTGGGAGCGGCGGGCAGGTTGGGGCGGGGCAGAGTGCCACCCGAGGAACCCATGGATTTCTCCGTGGAGGAGGCAATCTCGAAGTCGCCGGCGCGCAGTTCGGCATCACGGCGGAAGGAGATCCGCACCGAGCCCTGCAGGGTGTAGCCCTGGCTGCGGACGTGGTTGATAACAACATCACAGAGTTCTTCGGCCAGGGGGGTGCCCCACTCCTGGGCGCGCTTGAAGTCATCATCGCTGAGTTGGACATCAAAAACATTGGGCACCAAGGTGCGTCCCGCAGCGACGGTAAGGGATTTGTGGTCCACCTCGCGGCGCAGCCTGCTGGCGATTTCCACCGGTTCAACCTGGGCGCGCGAGCCGGTGGAGAAGACGCCCCGGACGGCCTTTTCGATGCCGCGCTCGACTTTGTCCAGCAGACCCATGGTTCTTCTCCTTTCCCCCCGGCTGCGGGGCAGTTTTCGTTCCGTAAGTTCACTTGCAGTGGCGTTCCCAAGCCGCCGGTGTGCCTGCATGCAGCAGTCACTCCTACATCAGATACTACTGGGCGGGCCTGTGAATGACCTTAATCCACAACGGCCGGGCGCTGCCAAAAGTTCAGTTTCGAACTGTCGGCGGCAGGTGGTGGCACGCGGTACTGGCCTTCTTGTGGTTCTGGTCCTGACCTTCGTTTGGATGGGGTTATGGGGGGCCAGGTGCCCCAATTGGTGTTTTCCGGCCAATGTCCGTTATGCTTGATCTCGCTGCTTTTACAGGGTTGCGGATCGGGAAACCGGACGGGATTTTGTGAAGGAAGTTGCGCGCGAGTGGCGGAACGGCAGACGCGCTGGCTTCAGGTGCCAGTATCCGAAAGGGTGTGGGGGTTCAAATCCCCCCTCGCGCACGCAAAGGAAGAGCCCCGGTCAATAGACCGGGGCTCTTTTGTTTTTGTGGACCTCCCCCGCAGCACGGAAGCTACGGCCGCACGGAAGCCTTGAACCGGCGTCGGGAGTTGGCCAAGTGGCTGCGCATGGCAGCCGCCGCGGCAGCAGCGTCGCCGTCCGCGATGGCGTCAGAGATTGAACGGTGCTCCTGGACCACTTGGTCAAAGTGGTCCCGGGCGTAGTGTTCCGCGTCGGTCATCAGCCGGGTACGCGGCATGGCGATCATGGTCTGGCCGAGGGCAGCCAGACAGTCGGAGTAGTAGGGGTTGCCCGAGGCCGCAGCGACGGCCCGGTGGAACTCGAAATCGGACTTCATGGCATGCGCCGGATGGCCGGCACTCGCCGTGAACTCCTCGAGTGCTGCTGTAACAGCGCGAAGCTGCCGTTCGGTGTGGTTCCGCGCGGCCAGAGCCGCCGCCTCTGCTTCCACCCCCATCCGGAATTCGAGCAGATGGAGCCTGTCCTCCATGGTGGCGACGGGACGGGCCCCGGGTGCTGCCTGGGGCCCGTCCGACGGCGGGGTGAGGGCGAAGCTGCCGCGCCCGCGTTCAGTTTCAACCAGTCCCTCGGCCTGGAGCCTGGTCAGTGCGGCGCGCACCACTGTACGGCTCACGCCGAAGTCGCTGATGAGGGTGTTTTCACTGGGGAGCTTCCCACCTGGCTGGATGACGCCGTCGACGATGCGGGTGCGAAGGTCAGCGGCGAGGTCCGCGGTGAGATTCCGGCTCATGGCAACAAGGTTACGCGCCGAACTCCACTGACTCGGTGGTCCAGGCACGCGCCTGGTCGCTTAGGGTGATGCCCAGTCCTGGGCGGTCCGGAACGACCATCCGGCCGTTCTTGGTTTCAAGCCGTTCGTTGAACAGCGGATCGAGCCAGTCGAAGTGTTCAACCCAGGGCTCCCGCGGGTATGCCGCGGCCAGGTGCAGGTGGATTTCCATTGCGAAGTGAGGGGCCAGGCCCAGCCCGCGCTCGTCCGCAAGTGCCGCCAGGCGCAGGAATTGCGTGATACCGCCAACCCGGGGTGCGTCCGGCTGGATAATGTCGCAGCTGTTGGCGTTGATGAGGCCCTTGTGCTCTGCCACGGAGGCGAGCATTTCACCGGTGGCGATAGGGGTGTCCAGGACCTGGGCAAGGTGCGCATGGCCCTCGAAGTCATAGGCGTCGAGGGGCTCTTCAATCCAGATGAGGTTGAACTCTTCGAGCTGGCGCCCCATGCGCAGCGCGGTGGCCCGGTCCCACTGCTGGTTGGCGTCCACCATCAGCGGGACGTCCCAGCCGATGTGCTCACGGATGCCGGCAACGCGGCGCAGGTCCTCCTTACTGTCTGGGAGGCCCACCTTGATCTTGATGCCGCCGATGCCCTCCTCGAGGGACTTCGTGGCGCGGGCCTTCACTTCTTCAAGGGTGGCGTTAAGGAAGCCGCCGGAGGTGTTGTAGGTCTGCACGGAGTCGCGGTAGGACCCAAGGAGTTTAGCCAGCGGCAGGCCGGCCCGCTTGGCCTTAAGATCGTAGAGGGCGATGTCGATCGCGGCGAGGGCCTGGGTGGCAACGCCTGACCGGCCCACTGAGGCGCCTGCCCACAGAAGTTTGGTGTAGATCTTTGCGATGTCGTTGGGGTCCTCGCCGATGATGCCCTCGGCTACCTCTTTGGCGTGTGCGTACTGTGCCGGCCCACCTGCGCGCTTGGAATAGCTGAAGCCGACGCCGGTGTGCCCCAGTTCCGTAGTGATCTCGGCGAAGAGGAAGATCACCTCAGTCATGGGCTTCTGCCTGCCCGTGAAGACTTTGGCATCGCTGATGGGAACAGCCAGGGGGAGCCGGGCGGTGGACAGTTTGACGTGGCGGATCAGATCGACGGTACTCACAGGTTCTCCTTTGGGCGTCGCTGGGCTCCTTCGCCCGCCTTCTTATTCTATAAGTACCAAACTTGTATTACAAGAAGCCCTTCGCAATCGCTGGCGCGGCCTTTTTCGTGAGGTCGCAAAGTGGGCCGTTACAAACAAGGACTCACCTTAGAACAGGGTGGAGACAACGGCGCGGGTAAGTTGTTGAATGATGTCAGCACGTTCCGGTATGTCGGCCGGACCCGCCCCCAGTGTGTACACCACAAAAACGTAGGCGTGACCGTTGTGGACCAGGATGCTCGCGTCGTGCAGATTCCCGTTGAGCATTCCGTATTTATGGAACACAGTTATGCCGGGCGGCACAGCGGCGGGAATCAGTGTCTCGTAGTTGGTGTGCTGCATGTAGGAGAGCAACTCGGTGGTATGAGCCCGGTTGAGCAGTTTTCCGTCGTGAAGGAGAGCCAGTGTCCTGGCCGTTTCCGCCGGGGAGAGGGTGTTGTAGGTCCTGTTGTAGTCAATCCCGATCGATGCTGCGTAATCATGGAGCCGCTGGTGTCCGATGGCTTGAACGATCAGTGCCCAGGATTCGTTGTTGCTTTGCTGGATCATTTGCTGGATCTGGAAAGCGGGGGTCCAGCCGCCAAGCGGGGCGGTCAGGGATAGCTGACCAGTTTCGGCAAAGTGGTAGTACGCGGCTGCGGCCAGTACCTTCCCTGTGCTGGCTGCCACGAATTTTTCCCGGACCCCGTACTGGTAAAGGGCGCCGTCTGCGGTGTCGATCAAGGCGACCCCCAGCTGGTACTGGTTGTGTGCCCCGATGATGCTGTTGATCCGGCCCTCGAGTTCAGTGACGTCTGTCTCGGGGCCCGGCACCGCAGGTGCCGCTTGCGCAGGAAGCCGTGGCGTGGGCAGTGGGGTGGAGCCGGCTGCTTTTACGGTCGCCGCCGGGGCCGGTGCTGGGACTGATACATCCGGAGCGGCCGGGACGGTGGGGAGAGGTGCAGGTGCTGGTGCACAGTTGGTGGTTGTGGCCAGGACCACGAGGGCGAGTGCGGTAACTAAACGCGCAGGACGTGTGGCCCGCCAGCTTAGCCAACGCTGCCCGGCCCCGGCAGCGTTCGCCTGCGAAACATGTTCATCGCGTCGTCACCCACTGCCCTGCCTGCTTTCATATAAAGCACGCGCCTGTCGGCACCTTGGTTTTGAGCTTGGGACAGGGACACTAGGAAAACCTTTAACCACCCAGAACCGCTCCTGGGGCCACCTGTGGGTGGATCTCAGCAGCCAGGCACTCCCCTCAGGTAATGGCAGCCTGGGTATAGGCTTTGCCTACATTCAGGAGGTCAGCCGGAGCCTGCAGTTGATGCGTACTTTTGCGGGTGCCGAGTGAGAGGGTCATCAGAGATGGGTAGTGGCAAGCCCGTGCTGGCGGCTATGAAGCTGTCGGATGTTGACCTTGAACAGCTGCATACTCTGGATGGCGCAGAGAGGCAGCTGGCCGGCGCGTTAGGCTCCACAGCACAACGGGACAGGTTCTTGGCTGGGCGGATAGCTATGCGGTTTCATGTGGCCGAAGTGGCTGGCGTGGATCCCGGATCCCTTTATGCAGACTTTCTGTGCCGGAGTTGCTGGGGTGGAGGCAGGGCGCATGGGGCGCCCCGCTACCGGGCAGGTGTCAACGGGCCCTGGATCCAGGCGAGCTTGAGCAGGTCCGGGGACTGGTGTCTGGTGGCCGCCGTAATTAGTCAGGAAGTTGTTGGCGTCGGAGTAGATTTGGAGTGCTGCGCGTCAGCGGACTTCGAGGGTTTCGGGGCTGTGGCGATGACTCCTCGTGAGCGCGAATACGTTGAAAAGCTAACCGCATCCCAGAGGTCTCTGTTCCAGACCGTTCTTTGGACGCGTAAGGAAGCCGTTCTTAAGGCGCTTGGCAGGGGGTTGTCCCTGGATCCTTCTCTGGTGGACGTTGCTGGCGCTGTTCCTCTGTTGCCCGGGTGGATGAGCGGCCCAGGACGGTGGGTTGTCGAGGATGTTGATCCGGGACCCTTGGGATTGGCCGTTGACGCCGTTGCAGCGATGGCGGTGGTGCTGAAGCAGTGACATGGATGAACCCCGCTCATACTCTTCCTGCCGAGTCCTTTCCGGCAGGCTGGCTCATTTCCTCGGTCCGATCCGGGCCATGGCGAAGGCCAGGGTGGCGTAGCCCAGGGCCCCGGCCATGTCCTTCAGCAGCTCTTGATTGACGTTCTCGATGGTGTCGCAGCTTTCGTGGTAGCACTTGTCGTGGTCTTCGCTCTCCGTCCCGCCGTATTTTTGTACTTGTTCTGCCGTTTTTGTGCCGACATCACCGGTAAAGAGTCCGCCAGCTGCGATGCCTGCCCGGAGGAAGGGGTCGTAGTCGGAGCCCCCGTCAAATACGGTCTCCTCGGCCGGAAGTGCATTTTTGGAGAAGTAGTCAAAGAGGATGCTCTCGATTTCGGGTGAGCCGGAAGGGCCAGCGTCACCATAACGGGAGCCGTTGCCGTCGTGGACGAACCGCCCACCGTTAGGTGATGCCGCCATGTCCACGTTGATGTTCACGAGAGTTTCCGAGATCTCATTGTCGCTGAGCGTATCCACGTAATGCTGTGAACCTGACAGATCAATTTCCTCTGCACCCCAAAACGCGAAGCGCACCCTGTTTTTCGGTATGACGCCCGTCTCGGCCATCCACCGTGCAGTTTCGATCATGGCGGCCACACCGCTTGCATTGTCGTTTATCCCCGGGCCTTCGGGCACTGAATCCAAGTGGCCGCCCACAACGACGGTGTGGCCCGGGCTTCCGGCGGTGTCAGCCAGGATGTTAAAGGTCTCCCGGTCGGCCTCCAGATCTTCATCCCAATACGTGAAGACCTGCCGGACAGGATTGTAGCCGGCGGCGCGTAATTGGTCCTCGACGTAGCGGGCTGATGCTTCATATCCGGACGTACCAGCGGCCCGGTTTCCTCCCTCGTCATCGGCTACCCGCTGCAGGGCTTCGAGGTGGCCGGCAAGGTTCCTGGTGGCGAAGGCTTCACGCACTTCGTTGGCCTGCACTGGCAGTGCAGATACGAGTGCCTGCGGCGAGGGAACGGTTTGTGACGACGACGAGCACGCCGAAAGGAAAAGCGTCAAAGCGAGGAAGGCTGCGCCTGCCTTGTGGTTGGGCTTGGACGTCGGGTGAAGCGCCTTCATGAATGAAATTTAATGCCTGAACCAGCCATCGGGAAAGAGTCTTTTGTAGATTGGTAGGTCCTGGCGGCAATGCCCTGGGTCATCTGCACGTAGGTAGTGGCCGAACCCGAAAAGCAAGTACTTAGTACTCGTGTTTTCGGTAGATAAATGTCCTAGATTCGATTCTGCAAGTAGAAATGGCCGTAATTGTCGCCGCGTAATTGTTCGCGGCAGAAGGCCGGGATTCACTGCTGGGGAATTCAGGGCCTCCGCGACGCACGAGTTCGCGGCCCGTAGCGTCGGTCATTTGAAAAGTGAAGTTGGACCGGACAAGGTGGTCCGGTCCACTCGCGAAGTTGGCAGGAAAACCTTATATGTCAGATATTTTTGAGACACTGGAATCTGAAGTCCGCTCCTATTGCCGCGGTTGGAATACCGTTTTCGAGCGCGCCTCCGGAAGCTTTCTCTACAGCGAAGATGGTCGCGAATACGTCGATTTCTTTTCCGGTGCAGGAGCCTTGAACTATGGGCACAATCACCCTGCACTCCTCAGGCCGCTGGTGGAGTACTTGCTTTCAGGGGCGGTCATTCATTCCCTGGACATGAAAACTGCTGCCAAGCGAAGGTTCCTGGAGACGTTCCACGAGCTGATCCTAAAACCCAGAAACCTGAACTATAAGGTCATGTTTCCGGGCCCAACCGGGACCAACAGCGTGGAGGCTGCACTGAAACTGGCACGAAAGGTTACCGGACGCACCCATGTTGTCGGTTTCACCAACGCCTTCCATGGAATGACATTGGGTTCGTTGGCGGTAACCGGAAACTCCATGAAACGCCTGGGCGCCGGCGTCCCGCTCACCCACGCTTCAAGCGTGCCCTATGACGGATTCCTCGAGGACGATTCGCTTGGCTTTGCTTGGCTCCGCTCGGCTTTGGCTGATTCAGGGTCAGGACTGGATAAACCGGCAGCCGTCATCGTTGAAACTGTTCAGGGAGAGGGCGGTCTCAGAGCAGCACGTGCCTCCTGGCTTCGGGAGCTTGCGGAGATATGCCGCCAATACGGGATTCTCCTCATAGTCGATGATGTACAGGCTGGGTGCGGACGCACAGGGACGTTCTTCAGTTTTGAGGACGCCGGCATTGTTCCGGACATTGTCTGCCTTTCGAAGTCCATTTCCGGATTCGGATTGCCCTTGGCGCTCACACTCTTCAAGCCTGAGCTTGATCTCTGGAAACCGGGGGAGCACAACGGCACCTTCCGCGGAAACAATCCTGCCTTTGTCACGGGGGCCGCGGCCTTGGAGCACTTCTGGCAGGACGGCAGATTTGAGCAAAAAATTTCGGCGGTGTCAGTTCAACTTCACGAAGGCCTGAGGCTGGTAGCCGATGCCACTGAGGGAGCCAGTGTGCGCGGCCGCGGCATGCTGGCGGGAATCCATTACTCCGACCCGAAGACCGCCGGAAAAATAGCAGCAGAGTCCTTCACACGCGGACTGCTGGTGGAAACTTCCGGCCCGGAAGGCGAGGTGCTCAAGACGATGCCGGCCTTGACTATCAGTACCGCAGAACTGCGGGGCGGATTGGAAATCCTGGCTGAAGCCGCCGAATCCGTCACTGGCCAAAGGATTGGTTTGAAGACTGTCGCCTGATTGTCCAAGCAGGAAGTGCGCCTGCGAGAAACCGTGAGGAATACGGCATATGCCATGAGTAAGCAATTCGCATCTGCGGCAAAAGACGATTTCCTTGAAGCTAAAAACAGGCGGGGACAGTGAACAGAGGATCATCCACGGCAGGCAATGGCTCTCACGGTCGATACGCCTCCCACGCACAGTGGGCTGAATTCAACCGACAGTTGCCCGACGACGGCAGAAGCTTGCGCGGGGAAAAACCCCTCATCGTACAGAAATTCGGTGGATCATCTGTAGCAGACGCTGCAGGCATCCGCCGGGCTGCCCTGCGGATAGCGAAAACGCGTGAAGCGGGCTATCAAGTTGTGGCCGTGGTCTCGGCCATGGGTGGCACTACAGACCAGCTGTGCGATCTTGCCGCCGGGGTTGCCCGCCAGCCGCACCCGGAAACGCTGGATGCCCTGTTGAGCATGGGCGAGCTCGTCACAACATCCCTCTTAGCCTTGGCGTTAATCGACGCCGGCCATCCAGCACGTGCGTTTGCAGGAAGCCAAGCCGGGCTGATCACAGACAGCGTGCATGGCAGGGCACGCATCATCGATATCAGACCTAGGCGGATTCGCGACTGTCTGGACCACGACGGGATCCCTATCGTCGCCGGATTTCAGGGCTGCACGCAAAGAGGCAGGAGGGTGACCACCTTGGGGCGGGGCGGTTCTGACCTGACCGCTGTTGCCCTCGCTGCAGCCCTGGGAGCAAGCGTGTGCGAAATTTACACGGACGTCGACGGCGTCTACACAGCTGACCCACGCATCGTTCCGGCTGCACGGAAGATTGCAGCCCTGTCGAGCGAAGAAATGCTGGAGTTTGCTGCCTGCGGCAGCAAGGTCATGCACCTGCGGAGCGTTGAATACGCTCGTAGATTCGGTCTTCCCATTCACGTGAGGTCTTCCTTCACAGAGGGCGCGGGAACCTTGATCCTGCCCGGCCTCGATCGCCGCCCCTTCAGGAGGCCAGCGCCAGAGCAGGCCGTGATCACAGAAGTGGCAGGCGTGGAAGCCATCTCGAAAGTCGTGGTCACAGGCCTCCCGGATGATCCCGGTCAAACATCCCTGCTTTTCCGCGTGCTGTCGCAGGAGTGCATAACGGTGCAGTCCGTTGTCCAAGATACGCGTCGGGCCTGTCGGCGAAACGACATCGCTTTTTCGCTTCCCGCTGAGGAACTTAAGCGCGCCCTCGCAGTATTGCAGGCCCAGCAGAACTCCCTGGACTTCCAGGACCTGCTGCACATGACCCATGCAGGCAAAGTCGAGCTCACAGGCCTCGGCATGAGGTCGTCTCCCGAAGTCCTCGCTACCTTCTTCAGCACTCTGTCAGAGGCCAAGGTTGACGTCGATCTCATCGAGATATCCGAGACACGCATCGCAGCCACCATTGGTGCTGGCCGTCTCAAGGACGCCGTACACGCTCTGGGATTAGCCTTCGGCCTTACCCCAGGCGCAAGGGAATCGCAGGACGCTGCCAAGAGCCGGGCCGCGGCCAACATCGGCCGGGGGACGGCGAGAATCCTGCGCGACGCCCATGACCCGGGTCCTGCCTACACCGGACGCCATCTTGAGCCGATGCACCGGTCAAGTTGACGGCGGGACATCACCAAAACCTATAGGGGAATCATCAATGACGAAGAGCATAAAGTCCCGCGAGGGTGATATCCGGCCCGCTGAGCTCCGTGGTGTGCTGACCACCGGGCTGGATGGGGCCGGGCCGGTCCTGACTTCGGCTTTCCCTGACCACGTGGTCAGGTGGAGGAAAGGCGAAAGGCTGAATCAGCTTTTCGAGGACCGCTGCGACAATCTTGCAGCGCACGGGTGGGCCGATCACCTGGCTGTGGATGCCGAGGACGCAGCCCTTACCTACCTGGAGTTGGATCAGCAGGCGAACCAGCTCGCCCGCCACCTTCTCGCTGTCGGAGCACGTTCCGGGGACCGCATCGCGCTGCTGTTCGACCAACCCTCCCGTGCCTACATCGCAATGCTCGCTGTGCTGAAAATTCAGGCGGCCTACGTTCCACTCGATCCTGGTTTCCCCTCCGACCGGCTGAAGTACATCGTCGAAGATGCCGATGCCACGATGATCCTGTCACTGTCCCATCTGCAGGTTCTGCTGCCCGAAGTGGCAGCAGTGACCATCTGCCTGGACCTCGCGCGGGTACAGATAGAGGCAGAAAACCCAGCCCGGCTTCAGCCTTCGGTGACAGGAGGCAGTACGGACGAGCTCGCCTACATCATCTACACATCAGGCTCTACCGGCAGGCCGAAGGGCGTCGCCATCGAGCACGCAAGCATTTGCAATTTTGTCCGGGTGGCCTCAGCACTGTACGGCATCCAGACCACCGACCGCGTCTACCAAGGCATGACCATAGCCTTTGACTTCTCGGTCGAAGAAATTTGGGTATCCTGGCTCGCAGGTGCGACGCTGGTGCCCAAACCCGCCGGCACCACTCTCGTGGGCGCAGAGCTGACGGAGTATCTGGTGGAGAAGCACATCACCGCCCTGTGCTGCGTGCCCACCCTGCTCGCTACCATCGACGAGGAGCTGCCAGAGCTTCGCTTCCTGCTCGTCTCGGGTGAGGCCTGCCCTCGGGATCTCGTGACACGATGGCACACACCCGGCCGGCGCTTCCTGAACGTCTATGGACCCACCGAGGCTACCGTCACGGCAACGTGGGCTCTTCTGGACCCGGACAAACCCGTTTCCCTGGGCGTCCCCCTGCCCACTTACTCCGCTGTCATCCTGGATCCCGACGCCAGCCGTGCACTGCCCTTGGGTGAGGCAGGCGAAATCGGGCTTACCGGCGTCGGCCTGGCGAGAGGATACGTTAACCGTCCGGACCTCACGGACCGCGCCTTCATTCCCGATTTCCTCAAGATCCGACATAACCCTTCAGGGCGGATCTACCGCACAGGGGACCTGGGCCGGATTAACCAGGAAGGGGAAATTGAGTATCTCGGCCGTATCGACACGCAGGTCAAAATACGCGGGTACCGCATCGAGCTGGCTGAAATCGAATCGTTCCTGCTGCAGTTCCCCGGAATTGCCCATGCCGTGGTGGACACCTTCGAGCCGGAACCCGGACAGCTGGAACTGGCGGCCTACTTCACACTCCGCCATGACGCTGGAAAAGTGGATGCCCACGATATTTACCAGATGCTCCGGACCCGGCTTCCCGGCTACATGGTGCCTGCCTACTATAAGCAGCTCGCCACCATCCCCCTCATGCCCAGCGGTAAAGCCGACCGGAAACAACTGCCCCGTCCCTCCGAGCGGGTCAGCCTGGCGGACTCAGGAACGTACACCGTCCCCACGACGCCTGCGGAATCATCACTTGCAGCCGAACTCGGTGCTGTCCTGGGACTGGATAAGGTGTCCACGGACGCACACTTCTTCAATGACCTCGGGGCCAACTCTCTCCTTATGGCGCATTTCTGTGCCCGGGTCAGGCGTGAAACGGATTTGCCGGCCCCAGCCATGCAGGACATTTACCTGAACCCTACAGTCCGCCAGCTGGCGCAGTTGCTCACAGCAGTCCCAAGCAATGCTGCCGCCGGGCGTGCCGGAACTGCTGGGACCGGAACGCTGCCCACTCGGACCGTTACGCCGCCGGCGAGCACCTTGCAGTACGTTGCATGCGGTGCCATCCAGTTGGCAATTTTCCTGGGGTACACGACGTACGCTGCCACGCTCCTGGTGTTCGGCTATGAGTGGATGTCCGGTGGACGGGACCTGGTGGAGATCTGGTTACGCTCAGTGGGTTTCGGCGCTGTCATGTTTCTGGTGCTGTCCGTGACCCCCATCATCATCAAGTGGGTTCTGGTGGGTCGCTGGAAACCTGGAGAGATACAGATTTGGAGCATGGCCTATGTCCGGTTCTGGATTGTCAAGACACTGACCAGGGCCAACCCGCTTGTTTTGTTCGCCGGCTCACCGCTCTACGTGCTGTACCTGCGGATGCTCGGGGCAAAAATTGGCAAAGGCGTTGTGATTCTCTCCCGAACGGTGCCCGTATGTACCGACCTGTTCACGGTGGGAGAGGGGACCGTCATTCAAAAGAACTCGTTCTTCCTCTGCTGCCGGGCCCGATCAGGAGTTATTGAAATAGGGCCCGTAACGGTCGGAAGCAACGTCCTTATTTCAGAAGCAACCACCCTTGACATCGGCACGTCGATGGGAAACGACACGCAACTGGGCCACGCCTCGTCGCTGCAGACCTCACAGTCTGTCCCCGAGGGACAGGCCTGGCACGGTTCCCCGGCAGCCAGGACCAC
Organism: Arthrobacter sp. D3-16; assembly: GCF_054408515.1. NCBI lineage: Bacteria > Bacillati > Actinomycetota > Actinomycetes > Micrococcales > Micrococcaceae > Arthrobacter > Arthrobacter sp. D3-16. Next base: position 31,506 of record NZ_CP096437.1, read on the forward strand.
TACCAATTACCGGCGTGTTCCTGATGCGGACTGCAGCACACGCAGGAGAGTGCTTTTCAGCCTCCTGCAACTTTTCAACCGGCTCGTCCTCGTTTTCCCCGTTGGCCTGCTCGGGCTGTCCACATTGCTCCCTTCCTATCTGGACACAGGGCACCTGTATAACGACCCGAACGCCATCATCCACATCATGGCGGCGACGCTGGTCCTGTTCATCATGGGTCTTATTCTTGGTCTTGTAGCGGTCGTCACTGTCCCGCGAATACTTAACCTCATGATCAAGCCCGACGTGGTCTATCCGCTTTATGGCATACATTTCGCAGTGCAGAGGCTTCTCACCCGGTTCACACGCGCCAAGCTGTACAAGGACGTTTTCGGTGACAGCTCCTACATCGTGAATTTCCTGTCCTGGCTTGGGTATGACCTTGGCAAGGTGGAACAGACAGGGTCGAACTTCGGACCTACAGTCAACCAAGAGTCGCCTTTCCTGTGTTCGGTCGGAACCGGAACGATGGTTTCCGACGGTTTGAACATGATGAACGCGGATTACTCCAGCACGTCATTCCGGCTGTCCCGGGTCCGAATAGCGGGCCGTAACTTCCTTGGCAACGCCATGTCCTTCCCAATAGGAGCCCGTGTTGGGGAGAACTGCCTGCTCGCCACCAAGGTGATGATTCCGATCGACGGGCCTGTCCGCACAGATGTGGGCCTGCTCGGCTCACCTGCTTTCGAAATTCCCCGCTCGGTGCAACGCGATGCCAAGTTCGACGAACTGAAGCTTGAAGAGGCAAAGAACCGGCTTTTGCCAGCCAAGAACAGATACAACATCATGAGTATGGTGCTGTTCCTCGCCGTGCGTTGGGTCCTGTTGTTCACCGCTACGCTATGGGGCGCTGTGGCCGTTACGGCGCATGGATTCCTGGGCGCACTGGGTGTCGCCCTGTCCATGCTCGGCTTCCTCGTGTTCCGTATACTCATCGCCGTCCTTGCCGAGCGTTCTGTGATGGGGTTCCGGCGCTTGCAGCCGCAGTACTGTTCCATCTACGACCCGTACTTCTGGCGTCATGAACGGCTGTGGAAAATGCTCGCCGTGGCACCGTTCCAAGGGACGCCGTTCAAGTCCTGGATATTGCGGCTTCTTGGCGTAAAAGTCGGAAAGCGGATGTATGACGCCGGAGCCGGCATCGCGGAGAAGACACTCGTTTCGATTGGAGATGACTGCGCGTTGAATGACGGAACGATCATTCAGGGCCACTCCCTCGAAGATGGCACTTTTAAATCCGGTCACATCGTTCTGGGTGACCAGTGCTCTTTGGGCGTTCAAGCCTTCATCAACTATGGAGTAATCATGGGCAACGGTTCGTCCGTACAGGCAGATTCGCTGCTCATGAAGGGCGAGGACGTCCCGGAGGACACGGTGCTTTTAGGGAATCCAGCGCGTGCCTTCTCTTACGCCAGCGTCTCCAGAAAGACCAAGGAGGTCTCGACGTGACTACAGCAGCTACCCCTTCCGTCGGCCTGGTCGGATGGCGCGGCATGGTCGGTTCCGTCCTGATGCAGCGCATGCAGGATGAGGGCGACTTCGCCAACATCAACCCGGTGTTCTTCTCCACCTCCAACGCAGGAGGTGCCGCGCCCTCCATTGCTGGAACAGCAGAAGGCAGCGCGGGCAAGCTCGAGAACGCGTTCGACATCGACACCCTCGCGAAGCTGCCCATTATCGTCACCGCCCAGGGCGGTGACTACACCAAGCAGGTCCACGGCGAACTCCGCAGCCGCGGCTGGGACGGCCTCTGGCTCGACGCCGCCTCCACCCTGCGCATGAACGACGATTCGATCATCGTCCTGGACCCCATCAACCGCGACGTCATCGACAAGGGCCTGGTCAACGGCACCAAGGACTTCATCGGCGGCAACTGCACCGTGTCCTGCATGCTGATGGGCCTCGGCGGACTGTTCAAAAACAACCTGGTGGAATGGGGCACCTCCATGACCTACCAGGCTGCCTCCGGCGGCGGCGCCCGGCACATGCGCGAGCTCCTCAGCCAGTTCGGCACGCTCAACGCCGAGGTCAGCACGGAACTGGACGATCCGGCGTCGGCCATCCTGGACATCGACCGCAAGGTCCTGGCCCACCAGCGCACGGGCATCGACGCCACCCAATTCGGCGTGCCGCTGGCCGGCTCCCTCATCCCCTGGATCGACGCCGACCTCGGCAACGGACAGTCCAAGGAAGAGTGGAAGGCCGGGGTCGAGACCAACAAGATCCTGGGCACCGGCGAGGAAAACCGTGTGATCATGGACGGCCTCTGCGTCCGCATCGGCGCCATGCGGTCCCACTCCCAGGCCCTCACCCTCAAGCTCCGCGAGGACCTGTCCGTGGCCGAGATCGAGAAGCTCCTGGCCGAGGACAACCAGTGGGCCAAGGTGGTTCCGAACACTAAGGAAGCCTCCATGGCGGAGCTGACCCCCGTGGCAGTCTCCGGCACCCTGGACATCCCTGTGGGCCGCATCCGCAAAATGGAGATGGGCCCGCAGTACATCAGCGCCTTCACCGTGGGCGACCAGCTCCTCTGGGGCGCCGCCGAGCCGCTGCGCCGCATGCTCAACATCGCCACGGGGAACCTGTAGCCACCGGCTTCAGAATTGTCGGCCACATGGACGAAGTCGACGCCGGCACCCGACCGCCTGGTGTCGACGGGCACGGATTTAACGCCAACGCCAACGCCAATGCGGACGCAGACGTTTATTTCCCTGGCGAGCCCGGCGTGGTCTATGTCCGGAGGTCTGGGCTATGGTGCCGGTACGAAAGGTCCGGCTCCCTCTCGGAGGCCGACACCAAAGGGGAACTCAACGGCGGCAACGGGAGCGCTCAGGAATGCGCCCCGGAGAGCCGCAACCCGCACTGGCCAGGATATTATTCCGGCAGTTCGCAGGAGCTCATCCGGGAACGCAGACCGCGCGTCTACTATGACCCGCACCAACACCCGGAGCGTTTTGTCTGTGCGAAAGGCGAGTCACCGACGTTGCCCTTGCCAGTCCTGGAACTGAATGGACATCAGGAAGATCCCGAGCCCTGGCTCGATCCGACCACTGGAAACCGGTTCACGTGTGATCAGGCCAGGACGCCCACAGCGATCCTGCGATATGCACCGCGAAAGGACCTATCGCTCGACGCCCGCTGAAAGCATCGCTGCTACAGACTGGCACTGGGTCCCGTTCGCAGGAGCGCCGCGAAGTCGGATGCGTGTGTTTCGGGCCACCAGTGGCCGGCATTCACATGGGTGATGGTGAGCTGGCGCGCCCGGCTTTCCAGTCCCTCCAATAGGTGGGGCGAGAGGAACGGGTCTTTGTCAGGCACCACCACGTGGACCGGGATCGAGACCGGAACGGCTGGCTTTTCTTCCTTATAAGGCAGGTTTTGGCGGTACAGAGCGAGCCCGCGGACCGGGTTGTCACCCACCGGGCGCTTTCTCGCCTTTTCGTAGTAGCGGGTGAAGATGAGGTGCCAGGCCGCTTCGGGCAGTCGCGGCACCTGGAAAGCCCCGACGTACGAGCTGCGTACGAGTTGCCCCATCAGTTGTGCCCAGCCCTGTGGGTTCCTTCGCTTTTGGCGGATCCACCAGTTGAGGTGCCGCAGGTCAGGCCCCGAAATACTGGTGAAACGGGTAATACGCCCTGGGGCCCGCGGGTCCTGGATGGCCGCCCAAGCCTGGATGGAACCCCAGTCGTGGCCTACGAGGTGGACTGGGGAAGCCTGCGTCGCTGACAGCACGGCGTACAGATCGTCCACCAAGCGTGGGAGCGAAAAGTTCCCCGGCTGTTCCCTCACGGAGGAGAGGCCGGCATTTCGGGTGTCGTAAGCAATGATGCGGTGTGATGCGGAGAGCTGGTCGATGAGCGGGAGGTAGACGCGGTGGTCGTCCGGGTAGCCATGGACGAGCAGCAGGGTGGGGACGTCCGGTCCCGGGTCGGGGCCGTATTCGAAAACTGCCAGTTCCGCCCCCTGGGAAGCGACTCTCTGCGGACTTTCTTCCCGATGGCTCATCGCCAAAGCATAATTCCCCAGCGTGTGCCACGAGGAGCTTGGTATTGTGTGGCGCATGCCCATCAAACTCGAGAACGTCGGCATCGCGGTGCGTGACCTCGAAGCGACGATTGCCTTCTTCACCGACCTCGGGCTTGCCGTTATCGGCCGTGACACGGTCAGTGGAGAGTGGACCGACACTGCTGTCGGCCTCGACGGGAACCATGCCAAAATAGTCATGCTTCAAACGCCGGACGGCAACGGCCGCCTTGAGCTCTTCGAGTACATCCACCCCGAGGCCATCGAGACGCAGCCCACCCTTCCCAATGAGATCGGCATGCACCGCGTTGCATTCTCGGTCGACGACATCGACGAGGCCCTCAAGGTCGCCGCGAGGCACGGCTGCCACCCTCTGCGGGGCGTGGCAATATACGGTGACGTCTACAAGCTCACCTATGTCCGCGGCCCCAGTGGCATCATCGTGATGCTCGCCCAGGAACTGAACAGGACCTGACCGTAGTGGTTCCGCGAACAGCACATGCCATTGATTGCTGACAGGACAACGCATGAAGAACGTTCGAGAGGCCCGCTCTGCTGCCGTGGTGATTAACGCCGGATCACGCCGGGGGACGGCAGCGCATGAACTTGCGGTGGACAGGATGCAAAGGGCAGACGTGCCGATCACCGCGGTGCACCACGTGCTGTCGGGAGCAGAACTGGCCGGGACGCTTGATCGCGTGGTTGCGGGCGGGCACGACCTGATTGTCGTCGGGGGCGGTGATGGAACGGTGAGCTGCGCTGCGGGTCGCGTTGCCGGCACCGACGTTATGCTCGGGGTTCTTCCACTCGGCACCGCCAACGACCTCGCCCGTACCCTTGAGATACCAAGTGACCTGGCCGAGGCATGCGCAACCATCGCGGACGGCAAGGTGGTGGACATTGATCTGGGCCGGGCAAACGGCCAGCCATTCCTCAACGTCGCTTCCGTTGGCCTGTCCGTGCGTGTCACGGAGGCACTCAGCCCTGGGCTGAAGCGGCGTATGGGGCCGCTGGCCTACGTTGTTGCCACCCTGCGCTCTTATGCAGGGCACCAGCCATTCCAGGCCCGTCTCGAATTTCCGGAGGGGGACCACGATCCGATTAACCTCCACGACGTGATTCAGGTGGCTGTCGGCAACGGCCGGCACTACGGCGGCGGCAACACGGTTTCTCCGTCGGCCGGGATCGACGACCACACCCTTGACATCTACGCCATCCTGTCAGCGCGGCTCCGGGAGCATGTGAAGATCGCACGCTTGCTGAAGGACGGAAGTTTCCATGGGCACGACCGGGTGCGCCACCTGACCAGCCGGCATGTCCAGCTGGTCGCCGATCCGCCGCTTCGGGTGAACCTCGACGGGGAGATTGCAACGGTGACGCCCACCGACTTCACGATCCAACGCAACGCCGTTCACATCGTGGTGCCACAGAGCAGCAACAGCGCCTGGTTCGATGGGCACGGCGCGCCGTAGGAATCGTTCATCTGAGTGCGCAGGCGGCGCAGCTAGGGGGCTGGATCGCCGTTACGTTTCTCCGGCCGGTAGCCGGCAAGTTCGGCACGGACGTCGCCCTCTTCGTGCCCGCCCTTCTTTTTGCCGAACGGCAGCGCATGCAGCAGCGGGTGGAGGACGGACATGATGACAAGGCCCCACGCGAGACCGACGACGGCCGAGCACAGCGTGTTGACCAGCCAAGCCAGGAAGCTGCCAACCACGGCGACGCCGGCGAAGGGCTTCTCAAGGACGTGGACCAGGTCATACGGCGCGTGCCAGCCAAGGTCGTGCGTACCCTGCAGCATGATGTGGCCGCCGACCCACAGCATGGCGATGGTGCCTACAAAGGTGATCGCGCCCAGCACGGCAGGCATTCCCTTGACGAGCATCTCGCCGAAGCGCTTGGAGCCCGCAGAGTCCCTGGTGGTCAGGTGAAGGCCGATGTCGTCCATCTTGACGATGAGGGCAACGGCGCCGTAAACCAGCACCGTGATGACGAGTGCCACCACCACCAGGATCAGCGCACGGACCAACAGTGATTCCTCGGCCACCTCGTTCATCGAGATCACCATGATTTCGCAGGACAGGATGAAGTCGGTGGTGATGGCGCCCTTGACCACCTTGGCTTCCGCGCCCGGTCCGCGGTCGACGGCTGGCGTGTCCTCGGCAGCGGTGTGGTGGCCGCGGAGCTTGTGCCACACCTTTTCGGCACCTTCATAGCAGAGGTAGGTGCCGCCCAGCATCAGGATGAACGGGATTGCCCAGGGGAGGAAGGCGCTGACCAGCAGCAGCGCCGGCAGGATGATGAGCAACTTGTTCCGCAGCGAGCCCCAGAAGATCTTCTTAATCATGGGAAGTTCGCGGGACGGGTCCCTCCCGGACACGTACTGCGGGGTAACGGCGGCGTCGTCAATCACCACGCCGGCAGCCTTGGCCCCGGCTTTGGCGGCTCCTGCAGCGACATCGTCCACCGAGGCGGCCGCTATGCGGGCCAGGGCTGCGACGTCGTCCAGCAGGGCGACCAGACCGCCGCTCACAGATCGCTCCCGCACTGCCCGAGGGCGGACTGCAGGGCGGGGAGGCATGGGGTGGGGCGTGTGATCGGCATGCTCAGATTATATGGTGGCGGCGGCTCCGTCCGTAGGGGTTGGCCTACGGCCACGGCTGCGCAGTGACCGTACTCGGCAAAACTAGCTCTCCGGGTCGTACATGAACTCGCGGAGTTCCTGCGGGCAACGGCACGCAACGGCGATCTTCCTCGCCCATTCGACTGCGTCCTCGCGTGTCGGCAGCTCCAGCACCGTGAAACCACCGTTGAGTTCTGAGCCCGGATAGATTTCGGTGCTCAACGACCCGTCGGCGGAGACCAATACGGGATCCACTTCCTCGGCGATGCCGCCGCCGAATACGTAAACGCCGGCTGCCTTCGCTTCCCTGATAACGGCGTGGGATTGGGCGACGACGATTGGGAAATCCTCGTCGGTGAGCACCATGGCACCGCTCGGAAAGGAGATGAGGTATTTGGTCATGCCTTGATGGTGCCCCGGGACCGGCGGACAGTAAAGGGTGTGGCAGTACGGGGCCTCTTTTTCACCCATACGCAGGCATGGGACAATAGAGGGGATGACTTCCCCCACTCCTTTCTCCGAAGCTCCCGTACGCGCCCGTCAAGAGGCCCCGGAGAGCACCCGCCCGCAGATCCGCCCAGCCGCCGAAGGCTGGGAGCAGGCGCGCACCGTCGAGGGCCGGCCGCTGCTCCAATTCGCGTCACCGCGGGTGAAGCAGCCGCCCACGCATCTGGCTGACCTGAGCCTGGCCGAGCGCGGCGCGAAGATGAAGGAGCTTGGCCTCCCAGCTTTCCGGGCGAAACAGCTCTCCACACACTACTTCCAGCACTGGACCGTGGACCCGGAAGCCATGAGCGACCTCCCCAAGGCCGGCCGTGAGGAACTCGTCTCCCAGATGTTCCCGCCGCTGCTCACCGAGGTCCGCCGCCAGCGAAGCGACAAAGGGGACACCATCAAGTTCCTCTGGCGGTTGTTCGACGGCGCGCTGGTGGAGTCCGTGCTGATGCGCTACCCCGGCCGCATCACTCTTTGCATCTCTTCGCAGGCCGGCTGTGGCATGAACTGCCCGTTCTGCGCCACCGGCCAGGCCGGGCTGACCCGCAACATGTCCACTGGGGAGATCGTTGACCAGGTCGTCGCTGCGAACCGGGTGATCGCGGCCGGCGAGCTGGGCCCGAAGGAGCACGACGACGAGCGCGTCACGAACATCGTTTTTATGGGCATGGGTGAGCCGCTGGCCAACTACAAGCGCGTCATGGCCGCCCTCCACCGCTTCGTGGACCCCGCGCCCGAGGGATTGGGCATGTCCGCCCGCAACATCACCGTTTCGACGGTGGGCCTGGTCCCCGCCATCCGCAAGCTGGCGGACGAGGACCTGCCGGTCACTTTCGCGCTGTCCCTGCATGCCCCCGACGACGAGCTCCGCGACGAACTGATCCCGGTCAACAACCGCTGGAAGGTGGACGAGGCGCTCGACGCGGCCTACGACTACTACCGCAAGACGGGCCGCCGGGTCAGCATCGAATACGCGCTGATCAAGGACATGAACGACCACCCGTGGCGGGCAGACCTGCTGGGCAAGAAGCTCAACCAGCGCGGCCGCGGCTGGGTGCACGTGAACCCGATCCCGCTTAACCCCACTCCGGGCTCCATCTGGACCGCCTCGGACAAGCCGGTGGAGCAGGAGTTCATCGCGCGGCTCCGTGCCGCCGGTGTGCCGTGCACCTTGCGCGACACCCGCGGCAAGGAGATCGACGGTGCCTGCGGCCAGCTGGCCGCTGCCGAAGACTAGGGCTCTTTCAGGCCCGCAGGGCGCCCAGCCCTGTAATCAGCGCCTCCAGCCCAAGCTCGAAGGCCGCGTCCGCCGGCCGTCCCGGCCCGTCGGAAGCGCTGCGGGCAGCGGCGCTCCGGACCGCGGCGGTGAAGTTCGGTGTGGTGCCGGCCATGGATCCTGCCTCGAAGATGTCCTCCGGGGCGGTTACGTCGTACGCGGAGCCGAAAATGAAGGACTCCAGCGCCACGATGGAGGACACGACGCGGTCCTGGGGGAAGCCGGCGTCGAGGAATCCCTTGCTCACGGTTTCGTACATCGCCAGTGTCTGCGGCGCATCTGTTACCGGAAGGACAGCGATCACCGGAATCAGTGGGGTGTGCCGGGCGAAGACATTGCGGTAGCTCCATGCCCAGCTGCGCACCGCCTCCTCCCACGGGGCCGAGCCAAAGTCCGATACATCCACCAGCGAGGTGAGGTGGTCCTCCACCAGGAGCAGGACGTCCCGTTTGGCGGCCACATGGTTGTAAAGGGCCGACGGCGCCACGTCCAGTTCCTTGGCCAGGCCCGCCATGGTGAGCCCGTCGTAGCCCTTGCGGTTGATCAGTTCCAGTGCCGCCGCCGTGATCCCGGCTTTGTCCAGCAGCGCGGCCGAGGGCCTGCCTGCCCGCCTCCTGGGTGCCCCGGTTTTTCCTGCAGAGCGTCCCTGTACAGCTGGTACTGCCGGCATTACTGGCCTTTCTCTGGTGGTCACCAGCATTATTCCATCCGGCACTTCCGGTCCGTGCGGGGAGCCGCTATAGTTCTAATAAATGAATGGCATTCATTTAGTGTTCCCCATCACTGCGGGGACCCAAGAGAGGACATCATGCTGAACCTGAACCGCGACGTTGTGGTCGTTGGAGCCGGGCCGTCCGGACTTACCGCAGCCCGTGAACTGAAGAAGGCCGGCCTGAGTGTCGCCGTGCTCGAGGCGCGCGACCGCGTAGGCGGCCGCACCTGGACCGACACGGTGGACGGGGCAATGCTGGAGATCGGCGGCCAGTGGGTCTCGCCGGACCAGACCGTACTCCTGGAGCTGCTCGACGAACTTGGCCTGCAGACGTATCCCCGGTACCGCGAAGGCGACTCGATGTACATCGGCGCCGACGGCGTGCCCGTCCGCTACACGGGAGACACGTTCCCCGTGGATGCGGACACCAAAGCAGAGATGGACAAGCTGGTGGGGCTGCTGGACGGGCTGGCCGCCGAGATCGGCGCCACCGAGCCGTGGGCACATCCGAAAGCACGCGAGCTGGACACCGTTTCCTTTCACCACTGGCTGCGGCAGAACTCGGCCAACGAGGAAGCGTGCAACAACATCGGCCTGTTCATCGCCGGCGGCATGCTCACCAAGCCGGCCCACGCGTTCTCGGCCCTGCAGGCAGTGCTGATGGCCGCCTCGGCCGGGTCCTTCACCCACCTCACCGACGAGGATTTCATCCTGGACCGGCGCGTCGTGGGCGGGATGCAGCAGGTTTCCCTGCTGCTCGCACAGCAGCTGGGGGACGACGTCGTCCTTAACTCCCCGGTGCGCACCATCAACTGGGAGCCAGACGCCGATGGCGGGCACCGGGTCACCGTCTTCTCGGAACGGGCCACTGTGAACGCCCGGTTCGTGATCATGGCCGTGCCGCCCAACCTCTATTCCCGCGTCTCGTTCAACCCGCCGCTGCCCCGCCGCCAGCACCAGATGCACCAGCACCAGTCACTGGGCCTGGTCATCAAGGTCCACGCGGTTTACAGCCGGCCGTTCTGGCGGAACTCCGGCCTGTCCGGAACCTGCTTCGGCGCCGGATCCCTGGTCCAGGAGGTCTACGACAACACCAACTTCGGCGACACCAGGGGAACCCTGGTGGGCTTCATCTCGGACGAAAAGGCCGACGCCGTCTTCGAGTTGAGCGCCGAAGAACGCAAGGGCGCGGTGCTGGAGTCCATTGCCGGTTTCCTCGGCGCCGAGGCGCTGGAGCCGGAGGTCTACTACGAGTCGGACTGGGGTTCCGAGGAGTGGACCCGCGGCGCCTACGCCTCGAGCTACGACCTCGGCGGCCTGCACCGCTACGGCAAAGACCAACACGCCTCCGTCGGCCCCATCTACTGGTCGTCCTCGGACCTGGCGGCGGAAGGCTACCAGCACGTTGACGGCGCCATCCGGATGGGCCGCCGCACCGCAGAACGCATCTGCGAAGCAGCACGCGTGACGGTCCCTGCCTAGTCCCGGTAGGCCGGCCGGCGTGGGGAAAGCCGGGCGCAGGGTGGAATATAAGCATGCTTACCAATAGGCTGGCAGATGGGGAGCGTCCCCGCATGCAGACGAACGAGGTGAAATATGACTGACACCGAGAGCATCAGCAAGGTCACGGACATTATCAACGATTCCCACATCGGAATGTTGACCACCATCAACGAAGACGGCGCCCTCGTCAGCCGGCCGCTGGCGGTCCAGGACGTGAAGGACGACGGCGACATGTGGTTCTTCACGGGCCTCGGCACCTCGCAGGTGGCCCATGTTCGGGCAGACCCGCGCGTAAACGTTTCCTTTGGCAAGAACACCGAATGGGTTTCCGTTGCAGGAACTGCTGAGGTGGTTACGGACCGGGAAAAGATTCGCGGAATGTGGAACCAGGCCGTTGAAGCGTGGTTCCCCGACGGTCCGGACACCCCTGAGGTGTGCCTGCTCCGCATCGATTCTGACTCCGCCGAGTACTGGACCAGCCCGGGCGGGACTGCCGCGACAGTGTTCCAGTGGGTCAAGTCCAAGGTCACCCACAGCCGGATGAGCGTGGGCGAAAGCGGCACTGTAGAGCTGTAGGCCCTATGAACCGTTCAGGGCGCCGAGGACGGCGGGCAGCAACACGTTGTCCCGGCCCCAGAGCGGGTCCAGGACCTCCACGTACCAGGAGTCCGCGAGCAGGAGCGCCAGCGTTTCGTTGGTCTCATCGGCCCAGTCCTGGATCTGCTCCTCCGTCACGGGATTCTCGCTGGACCCAAGGACAGTCACCACCTCGGTGCCATCCAGGGTGACCGGGATGGCGGCGCTGCTGGACTCACCCGGGGCATGCACCACAGTGACCAGTTCGGACCGGGTGGAGAGGGCGAGGAGTTCCGCGGCAATTTCTGCGCTGCAAAAGCCGGTGACGTACTGGCGCTGGTCAATGCCGGCGGAACGCAGCCCGGGCTGCGATTCCTTCGTGAACAAACCGCTTCGGTTCAGGGCAGCCAGCCCGGGCGCAATGGTTGCGGTTTCGGCGTCGTGGGTGGCCGTGAACGTGGCGGCCTGATACTCGCTGTGGCCCTCAAGCCACCGCGCGGTCAGTTCACCCGCCGCCTCCAGCGTGACGGCCTGGCGCCAGACTTCCCGGTCCTCCAGCCGTCTGCCGAACCGGTCACGGCTTTCCGTTTCTTGAGGCTCCATCCTCGGATGCTACGGCGCTGCGCCGCCGGACTCCAGCGGCTGCGACACAGCAGTTAACGCGCCATGCAGCGGTCAGCGTCCGCTCGCGGGGATTCCTGCCGCCTTTTCGGCGGCGGCGAGGGCGCGTCCAAAGCGTTCGACGGCGGGCGGGTACCCGTAGTGCCCTGCCGCCCGGAGCTGCTCGGCCTCGCGCATGGCCTTGATAACGGCAGCGGTCTGGGGCAGCCGGACGTCGGTCATGGCGGGATAGTCGATACAGTACGCGGGATCCAGTTCGTACCGGCGCCAGCGCTCCAGCAGCACGCTGTGCTCAGCTTGTGCAGCCGTGTGCAGGGGCAGGTATTCCCGGCGTTGCCGCCGAAGGGACAGCCAGCCCACTATCCGCGGGCTGCCACGGTAGGCAGCGACACCGGACGCCACGGCTGCACCGGCGAGGAAGAGCCCTGCCCAGGCGGAGGCCAGGGCGGGGATGAGCAGTGCGGGAAGGGCCACCGCCGCGCCAAGGAACAGGTCCCAGAACAACTGGTCTGAACGCTCGGGTTCCGCGCCCGCCCCGGCGAGGGCACGCCGTCGGACCTGGAAAACGGTGGCCGCGACGCTGATCACCAGCACAGATCCACAGAGTAGAAGGACCCACACCCCTTGGAACAGGGATTCTGCGATGGCTGCCACCTTGCACCTCCACGTCCAGTGGCCCGGGGACGGAACACCGGGCTGGTCCTTCCATTCCAGCGCCTTCCCGTTCCCGGGTCAATGGCCCCCGGAACGCAGCATGGCAGGGGCGGGCTTTCCGGGCCGGGCGCCTGCACGTACCTTGGGACCATGAGACTCAAAATGTGCAGCATCCACGTCCAGGACCCCGCAGCCGCCCACACCTTCTACACCGGGACGCTTGGCTTTGAGACGCTGATGGCCATGCCGGAGTACAACCTGTTCATCATCAAGGACCCCGGCGCGGAGCAGAGCTCCGTCGGGCTGCTCCTGGAACCCAGCGACAACCCGATTGCGGCCGACTACATGAACGGCCTGTACCAGGCCGGCATGCCGGCCATCGTTTTTGGCGTCCCGGACGTGCAGGCGGAGTATGAGCGGCTCACCAAGGCCGGAGTGAGTTTCCGCGGCGAACCGGCTGAAGACCCCTCCGGAATCAGCGCGGTGTTCGACGACGGGTGCGGCAACTTCATCCAGCTGCACCAGGACTGACTAGCCAAGGTTAAGTGCAGGCGCAGGTCACTCAGCCTGGGCGCGGGCCCGCTTGGCTTCCTTCTTCGCGGCTTCTTCCTTCACCCGCTGGGCTTCGGCGCGGACCGCGGCGTGGGTGGCGCGCTCGCTGACCAGCCACGCTGGGGGAGCCTGCAGCAGCGCGGTGATTTCCGCCGTCGTCAAGGCTTCCTCGATGCCGCCGCGGGCCAGGCCGCTGATGGAGACGTTCAGCTTCTGGGCCACTACCGGACGCGGGTGCGGACCGTTGCGGCGAAGTTCGGCGAGCCATTCCGGCGGGTTGGCCTGGAGTTCGGCAAACTCGGCGCGGGTGATGGTTGATTCCTGGAACTCCTGCGGTGTTGCGGGCAGGTAGATGCCAAGTTTCTTGGCAACGGTGGCCGGCTTCATGGACTGGGAGTTTGCAGAGGTCATGCTTCAAGGGTATCCGGGCTGACGGTACTGTGAAGACGTGCCCACCGACAACACCCCCCAGACAGATGCCACTCCCGCAGGGTCTGCTGACCCGGTTGAGGATGCGCCCCGCGTGCTCCGCATCGCCTACGTGGCGGGAGTAACCCCCGGCAAGTGGATCCGCCGGTGGGAAGAGCGGGTGCTGGATGTTCCGCTCCAGGCATTTATGGCCGACGACGGCGCGCAGGTCCTGGTGCTGCGTGACGGTTCAGCGGACCTCAGCTTCGTCCGCCTTCCCGTGGAGCGTGAGGGCCTCAGCGTGATTCCCCTGTATGAGGAGCAGCCCGTGGTGGTTGCGCCCAAGGGCCACGAGATCTCGGTGTTCGAGGAAGTGGCGCTGGCCGACCTGGAGCAGGAGGCCTTCCTGGACGTGGCTGCGCTGGGCGGCCCGGAGGCTGCGCTGCAGGTGGTGGCTGCCGGGGCGGGCCTGGTGGTCCTGCCCATGTCCGTGGCCCGCCACTTCAACGTCAAGGACACAGTGGCGCGGCGGCTGACCGGGGCGCCCGCGACCGAGATCGCTGTTGCCTGGCCTGCCGACTCCACGGATGAAGTCATCGAGGAATTTATCGGGATCGTCCGGGGGCGTACCGCCCAGAGCTCCCGTCAGCCCTCCGCCCAGCCCGTCAAGCCCAAGAAGGAACCCAAACCGGACCGGCGCGGCAGCGGAACCAAGAAGGCACCGAAGGTAGCCCAGCGTTATGCCCCGAATCCGGACAAGGGCCGGGGCAAAGGGTCGCGAAAGAAGGGCAAGCGCTAGGCAATCCTTCGAGGGAGGGAGGCGCCGGCCGAGGTGGGCATGCGCCGCGCCGTCCAAACCTCTCCGGTGTTGTCACGACTAGGGTGTCGCCATCGCTTGGTGCCTTGAGAGCCCTAAATAAGCGGGGGCAAAAAAGCTCGTTATCCCTCGTGTAACGCCAGGAGGCCTGCAATTTCTCCAGATTCGTGTCTCGAAACCGCTGCGCCGCGCTGCTCAAGCCGCAGGTGACTAGGGATATGGCCTGATGTTTCAGCTCAAGAGTTGCTCGTTAACTCGTGCTTATGGATGTATCTGCTTCCATGCGTCCCGAGCGATGAGCTGTTCCAATGGTGGTCCGACCGGGTGGGGGCGACGGGCCTGTCGCTGTACGGGCGCAAATTGTGGGAGACGATGAGTTCCCATTGGCCGGCCGCGGACCAGCAGCCAGGCGCCACAGCGGCGCAAAATCGAGTTCGCCCGCCGCTGGCGTTTTTCGCGGCCTTGGACAACTGCGTAAACCTGAGCTTGGTGGAGGTCCGGACGTTTCCCAACGGCGTGATCCTAACCAGGTACGAGACCAGGCGCTGAGCGCCGACTGGGAGATCACGCTCACCTTGCTTCTTATACCCCTAGGGGGTATATTGAAACTGTTGTCAGTGACATGGTATGTCCCGGCCGGTGTCCCGCGCCGCCCTCACAGCCGTCAATCCCAGCACCCATTGATGCTTCATCAAGGAATGGAAACTGACGTGATTGAATCTAAAAACCGCACCGGACTGCCTCTCGCCTCGTCGGCTGGAGGATGCAGCTGCTGCTCATCCGAACCCTCCTCCCCACGCGTTCGGACTGGAGACGTTGAGTTCACTATTGAAGGTCTAACCTGCGGGCACTGTGTCCAGACTGTTGAGGAGGCAGTCTCGTCCCTTGAAGGTGTGGAATCTGCCTCTGTTGAGCTCGTCCCCGGTGGCCGTTCCCGTCTGGTTGTCAGCGGTCAAGGCAACAGCGTCGCGGTCCGTGCGGCCGTCACCTCCGCCGGTTACTCCGTTATCAGCAACTGAGCCGGTAGTACGCCGCGCTTCCCTGCAGCCAACCGCCCGGAATCGGGATCTCCCCTTTCCTGAAGGACAGAGATGCTGAAACAGGGGGCCCTGCGGATGATTTCCCAGGCAGCCGGCGCCCACGCCTCGGGCAGGAGCCTGCCCACAAACGTAATGAGTCGTCGGTACCGCACATCTGATGCGTGAGCCAGTGACCGCGGGCCTCGCGGCCCGCCATATTTTTGAAGGAGATGTTGTGACAGACAAAGCAGGACAGCGACGGGGCCTGATACCGCTGCTGGTGATTGCGGCCTCGCAGCTGATGCTGGTGTTGGACGATTCGATCGTGAACATTGCTTTGCCGAGCATCCAGCAGGAACTCAGGGTGGATCCAGTGCATCTGCCCTGGATCGTCAATGCCTACATCCTAGCGTTCGGAGCCTTGCTGCTCCTGGGCGGGCGGATCGGTGACCTTTACGGACGTCGCCGCGCTCTGCGGGCAGGCCTCGCCATCTTCGTGCTCGCATCATTGGTTGGCGGGATCGGCTTTAGCAGCGAAATGCTCATCGCGGCCCGTGCCGTCCAGGGGCTGGGAGCCGCGTTGGTTGCCCCGAACGCGCTGGCACTGATCACGTCCACCTTCTCGGAGCGCAAGACCCGAGACGCCGCACTGTCGCTGTACGGTGCGATGTCCGGCCTTGGAATCGTGGTCGGCCTGCTCCTTGGGGGCGTCCTGACCGGCACCCTCGGCTGGCGGTGGGTATTCTTCATCAACATCCCTGTCGGAGTGCTCGTCCTCCTTGGCAGCCGGAACCTCGTTGAAGATGACCGCCACCCCGGCAGCCTGGACATCCGTGGCGCGGTGCTGGGAACCAGCGGCATGGTAGCCCTGGTTTACGCGATCACCCGCTTTGGTGAGGACGGCTTCACCGACCCGATCGCGCTTGGACTTATCGGCGCTGCGGTGGTGCTGCTCTCAGCCTTCATCGCCACTCAAGCGCGCAGCCGCACGCCGCTGGTCCCCCTAAGTCTGTTCCGGGACAGGAGCCGCGCAGGCGCCTACGCGTCTATGTTGCTGCTCGCCATCGGCCCAATGGGCACCTTTTACGTAATCACCCTCTACCTCCAGCAGGTTCAGCAGTACAGCCCCCTGCAGACCGGCGCCGGCTGGCTGCCATTCGCAGCAGGACTCGTGGCCGGCGCAGGATCCGCTCCCAAGCTGCTGAACCGGGCGGCTCCGCGCTTTGTCGCCGCGGCGGGCGCACTGCTCAGCGCCCTGGGCGTTTTCTGGTTCTCCTTCATCCAGGTCAACACGAGCTACTGGCTTCAACTGGCACCGGCCATGTTTGTCCTCGCCCTTGGGTTCGGACTCGGCGTCATCGCCCTGACCCAGGCCGCGGTCTACCACACCGGACCGAAGGAAGCCGGGATTGCATCAGCCCTGCTGAACTCCGCCCAACAGATCGGCGTCGCGCTCGGCTTGGCCGTTATGGCAGGCATCGCCGCAGCGGTCACCGCCAGCCCGGACCATGCCGACCTCTCCGAAGGCGGTCAACTTGTCGCAGGTTACGGCACTGCACTCAGCGTCGCCGCCGGTCTGCTCCTAGCTGCCGGAATACTGGCCGCCGCCACCTTGCCGTCGAAACCAACGGCACAGGCGGATGGCAAGTCCGCTGTCGCCAGGGTAGACCAGCCGAGCCACTAGCCGCAGAGACGAACCTTCGGTATGCCTGCCCGTACGCGGGAAAGGCCGGCCCCCCGCGGGAGCCGGCCTTTCCGTACTTAAGAAGCTTTAGGTGTTTTGGACGTTGGTTTTGGCGTCGGTGGCGCGGTCTTTGACGTCGGTGACGGCGCCTTGGCCTTCGGCTTTGACGTTCTGGGCGGCGTCGGTGGCGGTGGCCTTGACGCTGTCCATGGCTTCCTGGGCTGGTTCTTTCAGGTCCTGGACCATGTCCTTGGCGGCGTCGGTGACCTGGGTGGCGAGGGGCTCGGCGGCGGTTTTGAGCTGCTGGGCTGCTTCGCGTTCCTTGGTGCTGGCCGGGATCAGGGACGAGACGAGCATCCCGGCGCCGAAGGCGATCAGACCGGCGGCCAGGGGGTTGCCCTGGGTTTTGGTTTTGACCTGGTCCGGTGCCTGGGAAAGGGCGGTGCCGGCGTCGGAGAGTTTGGCGGCGGCGGTGTCCTTGGCTCCGTGCAGGGATTCGCCGGTGCTGTGCAGGGCGTTCCCGGTGTGGCCGGTGCCGGAGGAGACCTTGTCCTGGACCCGGGCGGTGGTTGAGTCTGCTGCTCCCATGATTTTCTCCTTGACCCCTGACACGGTGCCCTTCACTGATTCTGTGACTTTGTCAGTTTGGCGCTGGACGATGTTGGAGGGGGTGACTTTGTCGGCGACCGCGTCCACGTTGGTGCCCAGGCGTGCGCGGGTGGCTTCTATGTCTTGGCGGATTGCGTCCGGGTTATCGCTCATCGGTTTACCTCACCTGGTTTTAGGGTTGGGGGAATTTCAGAGAGTGTCTCGCTGGTCTGCGGGATGCCCTTGATCTGCTTGAGTTCCTTGCGGCCGATCGAGGCCAGGACCGCGGCGATGATGCTCCAGATCACGGCGACGATCACGGCGGCCCAGCCCAGCGGCATCAGGGCGCCCAGGGCGAACATCAGGGCCAGGGAAAGGAATACCAGGACGAAGTGCCCGGCGACGCCGGCTCCGGCGAGCATGCCGCCGCCCTTGCCTGCCTTGGTGGCGGACTGCTTCACCTCGGCCTTGGCCAGTTCGACTTCCTGGCGCATCAGCGTGGACAGGTCACGGGTCACATCACCGAGCAGATCACCCAACGAGGTGTTGTCCGCCTTCACATGCGCCTCACTCGGAGGCGGCTCCGGAATAGAACTACTCACAGGTGGCGTCCTTCCTTCGACTGGTAGGGGTCATCCTCAAAGCGCAGGGGCGTGTCTTCCGCTGTACCGGAGGGCAGCGACGCTGTGGACACCGGAGTTCCGGCGCCAACAACGGGCTCGTCGTACAGGTCCCTGTCGCTTCCTGCGGCGAACACCGTCTCCTGCCGGAGGGGTGCTGCCTGAGGAGCGGCCACCGGCCGCTGGGCCGGGGAGGACTGCACGGCGCCCTGTGAACCGGTGGTGCCTGCGGTGAGGCCGCGGGTCAGGCGTCCCGCCAGGACGCCGGCGCCTGCGGCAAGCAGGAGGAACGTGCCGGGCTTGTTGCGGGCGAACCTCTGGACTTCGCCGAGCAGGTCGCCGGGCTGCTTGTTCTCAAGCCAGGAAGCCACCGACTCGCTGCGCTGGGCAGCCTGCCGGATGAGGTCACTGGCCATACCCTGCTGGTCCGGGGCGTCAGCCATGCTCTGCAGCTGGCTGGAAATGGTGCGGATGCCTTCGGCAGCCTTCTGCTGCTGGGTTCCGGCCTGGCTGGAAAGCCCTGATTTTGCCTGGGACAGCAGGTCCTGCGCGCTGGACTTCGCCTCGGAAGCAACGTGGGCGGCTTCTTCCTTCGCCGTCTGGGCCACGCCCTGGGCGGCGGTGGCGGCATGGCCAGCCACGTTCGAAGCCTCTTCCTTGGCTGCCTGCTTCTTGGAGGCGGCACCGGAATCCTGCGTGCCTGAGGTAGTGAAGGTGTCTTCAGCACCAACCTCTGAGGCGCCGTAAGGATCCGTGATAGCGGGGTTGGGCGTCTGGGGCCATTGGTTCTCTGTCATCATGCTCTCTTTCGGAGAAGGGTCAGCTGGCGATCAAGAACCAGCAGTGCTGGCTGTAGTTAGTAAGCATGGTTACTACTCAGATACTAAGCACACTTCCCATTTGCTTTGCAAGGGGGTGTGTTGCTGGACGTCCTGCAGAGGGGTGTTTGCCAGAGGGGGAGTAGGGAGGTTTTCGCGCTGAATAGTAAGCCTACTTGCGAATAGGATGCTAAGCATGCTTATTGTAGGTAGGTAGCGACGCATGAAGGGGTGAGGACACCCGCACTTCGCCACCTACAGGAAGGCCGCGGCCGATGACCAGCAACCTCGATCCGGATGCACGGAACAGCTACCGCCTTATTACACTGGCGGCGCGGCTGGTCCAAAGGCGTCAGGATGATGCACTGGCGCCCCTTGGACTGACCCGCGCCGCCGTGATTGCACTGGAAGGGCTGGCTGCCGGGCCCTTGAACCAGGAGCAGCTTGCGGAAGTGGTCCGTGTGCAGAGCCAGACCCTGGGCAGAGTACTAACCAGGTTGGAAGCATCAGGACACATCAGCAGGACCCGGCAGTCGGCAGACCGCCGGCAGTTTAAGGTCGAGCTGACAGAAGCCGGCAAGGCTGCGCTGGATGCGGCCCGGCAGGCAGAAAGCGATGCTTATCCCGACGACCCCACCATCGCCTGGAAGGTCCTGCACGAGGAACTTTCGAAATTTATTCGGGCTTTGCCGGCCACCCGGGACCCCGAAGTGGTTCCGTTCGTTGCTCCTGAGCACAGGAATGTGCGCCGTCCCCACGGTGGCCGCGGAAGCGGGTTGCGCGGGCTGGACCAGCCCCACCAGTGATGACAGGTCAGTAGAACGCCACAGCAAGAGGGGGCAGGACCGGATGGTCCTGCCCCCTCTTGTCCGTGCAACTACTTGTTGTTCTCCTGGTTTCCGGTTGCGTCGTTGTCATCCAGCAGTCCCCGCTGGGCGAAATCCGCAGCCTCAGATGCTTCTGGCGGCAACGGATCGGTAGCCGGGGGAACGTCACTGGGCGCATAGTCCGCAAGGCCCGCGGCCACCCGCTCCTGCTCCGCTGCTGCTTCGTATACGTCGTCGTCTATGTTTTCCGGCATCTTGCCGTGCCCCGTCCGGGTGGGGTTCGGCAGCGCATCCTCTTCAGGGATGATGGCGCCACCGGGCGCACGGTCCTGGTCTTCATTCGAAGTTGCCATGATTCACCTTCCGGTCGCTTTGTGTTGGTTCGCTTCAGGACCCCGGCACCGCCGGGCCGGTGGGCCAACGGAGCAGTGCGGCCACGTCCACGCCGTCCGGCAGGACGGGACCGGGGACCAGCAGCACCCGCGCATCGGTCAGGGCGGCGGCCCGCAGCAGTGCCGCCGGCGCGGGAACCTTGCCCAGGACGTTCGCTCCAAGTGACTCCTCCTCCGCGGTTGCAATCCATGGCTCGGCGTCGAGCGCGAGCAGGGTCCGCTCGGAAAGGGCTGCCTCGTCCAGGATCAGCACCTCAACCTGTGCCTGCTGCAGTGCGTGCACCACGGCACCGATTCCGGTGGCGGACTCCGGGTTGGCCTGGCCCTCCTGCATGGCCAGGCGTTCCATGATCTCCTGCTGCTCGGTGGCCCATTGTTCGGCCACCCGCTGGTTGACCTGGTCCTCAAGAAGAGCGCTGTCCGCGCCCGCTGTATGAGTATGGGAATCGATCATTGACACGAGGGTCTGGCTGGCCTTGGAAAGTTGCTCCTGCACCAGTCTGCGGGCGTGGATATCACCGGCGAGAACTACCAGCCGGGCGCCGCTGCTGCCCACTACCCGGTCAATCTCTTCAGCCACCTGGTCTGCATTGCGGCGCCACACATCCTCAGTGTGGTGCTGGAAACGGAGGTGGGCCCAGCCGCCGCCCTGGAACTTGCTGACGTGCTCGCTCTCTCCCTGAACCTCCTGGGTGCTGGCAGGAGCGCCTGCGCCGGCGTAGTGCAGCCGGATTTCGCCGTGTTCGCGGCTTACCTCGGCCACAACATACGGGAATTCCTCCGGGCGGTGCTTAACGAGCGGCAGCAGGTCGGGGATCGGATCCACCGAAATCCGTTCCGCTCCCACCCGGTCTCCCGGCAGGACCTCGTTGAGCTCCGCCTTGCCCTGATGCACCAGGACGAACCTGGAGACGGGGGAAGGGACGCCTGCCTCGGGCTGCAGTGCCTGTTCCATGGCCTCGAGGTCTTCTGGAGGTGCACCGGCGGCTTCCAGTGTGGCCCGGATGTTGCCGGGCCTGACGTCGGCCGCTTCCAAGGTGTCAACTGTGCCTGTTCCGGCGTCCACGTACGCCGTACACCAGGGACCTCCCAGCCGGTACAGCTCGGCGTATTCCTTCAAGCTGCCGGTCACTGTTCATCCTCCTCATCGCTGATGGAGTCCGGGGAAGCTACAGGATTAAGGGCCTCCTGGACCTCAACAGGATCCGTATCGTCGGGGAAAGGCTCGGTTTCGCGCCATTCCTCCGCGTGGGGCGGTTGGATGCCGTGGACCACTCCCTGGGCTTCGTGTTTCATCTGGTCGTCCAGGTTGGGACCGTGTTTGGTATTGCCGCGTTCAGCCATGACGATCTCCTTCGCTCCGTGAATTTAGTATCACAGGCTTACTAGTTCGTCATTTCACCGTAGCACCAGGAAGCGGTGGCCAAAAGGGGCAATGAATATGTAATAGCTCTATGCCGTGCAGGCATCTTTCAGGGCCTGGACGGACTCGGTTGGCACTTGGTCTCCGGCCTCCGCGATCTGGCCCAGCGGCGTCGTAATTTCCGCCGGGACGCCGGCGGTACGGGCGGCTGAGACCAGCCCCGCGAGCACCCGTTTGTCCTCCACGCTGACCAGGCCGTCCTGGACTACCGCGCAGATTTGCCGGTTTACTTCGTCGGCGGCAGCGGTGGCAACCTTCGAGGCAGCATCGCTCGCTGCATTCCCCGCAGCTTCCTCTACGGCGCCGCAGCCGGCAAGCAGCAGCAACAGGGGGACGGCGGACAGGGTGGCAAGGCGGCGGTTCATGGGTACAGCCTAACAATCCAGCATTATTGACGACCCGCGTACCATGAGGTTCCTATGGAGACATCGCCGCCTGCTCCCGGAAATCCGGCATCCCCCGTCCCGTCCGCGGCACTGAGGGTGCTGGCGGTTCGTGCGGTGGGCACGACGGCGGTCCTCGCCGAGCTTTCCGGGCTTCCGGGCGTGCTTGCCCTGCAGGCATTGCTGCTGAAGCATCCGCTCCCAGGGCAGGTGGATGTCCTTGCCGCTGCGGAAACAGTGCTGGTGATGGCGGATTCGCCGCGCTCGGCGCGCCGGATGCCGGGGCTGCTGCTGTCAATGGATCTTGCGGTCCAGGAGCGGGCGGCGGGCAGGCTGGTCACCATAGATACGGTGTACGACGGCGAAGACCTCGCCGAAGTGGGGGTGCTGACCGGCCTGGGTCCGGACGGTGTGGTGGCTGCGCACACCGGACAAGTGTGGACTGTGGCCTTTGGCGGGTTCGCCCCCGGTTTCAGCTACATGGTGGGCGAGAACCAGGTGCTTGATGTTCCCCGCCGTTCCTCGCCCCGCACCGCTGTTCCGGCAGGGTCGGTGGCCCTCGCCGGGAACTACTCGGCTGTTTATCCGCGGCAAAGCCCCGGAGGGTGGCAGCTGATCGGCCGAACCGCGGCCCGGATGTGGGACCTGGGCCGGGAGCAGCCGGCCCTCGCTGCTCCCGGCGACCGGGTGCAGTTCCGGCCCGTCCGGGAACTCATCGAAGTGGCGGTCCGGGCCGAAGAGGCTCCGACGGCGGAATCCCCGCAGGAAGCGGGGCTGCTGATCCTGTCACCGGGATTGCAAGGTCTTATCCAGGACCTCGGCCGGCCCGGCCACGCCGGTTTGGGAGTTGGAGCCGCCGGCGCTTTGGACCGCTCCTCCCTTCGCCGTGCGAACCGGCTGGTGGGCAACATGCCGTCAGCCGCCGCCATCGAAGCCGTAGCTGGAGGCCTGCAGGTTCAAGCAGTGGGCGACCAGATACTGGCCGTCACCGGGGCATTGGCGGAACTGACCATCAAGCGGTTAGCGGGGGATTCCGACGACACGGATGAATACCTCGAGCGGAATATA
Organism: Arthrobacter sp. D3-16; assembly: GCF_054408515.1. Classification (NCBI taxonomy): domain Bacteria; kingdom Bacillati; phylum Actinomycetota; class Actinomycetes; order Micrococcales; family Micrococcaceae; genus Arthrobacter; species Arthrobacter sp. D3-16. Next base: position 54,625 of record NZ_CP096437.1, read on the forward strand.
CCCCTGGCGGAACCGTTCGCGCTGCTGGACGGCGAGGTGCTGGCCGTTGGACCTCCGCAGCGGGGTTTTCGCAGCTACCTTGCCCTGCGTGGAGGGTTCGTGGCCGAAGCGTTCCTGGGCAGCCGTTCCACGGATACGTTGTCCGGCCTGGGGCCTGCCCCGCTGGCGCCCGGACACGTCATTCGGGCTGGCGAGGCTGCGGAATCCCGGGTAGTGGGCACTCCAGAGGTCCAGCCCGATTTTCCTAATGGGGGAGTGACGGTGCTTGACGTGGTGCCGGGGCCGCGGGAGGACTGGTTTGACGCCGCGGCGGTGGAATCGTTCTACGCCCAGGAGTGGGAGGTCACCCCCCGGTCCAACCGGATAGGGATGCGCCTCGCGGGCCAAGCGCTGGAGCGGAACCGGCAGGGGGAACTTGCCAGCGAGGGCACCGTGGCCGGTGCCCTCCAGATTCCGCCGGAGGGGCTGCCCGTCCTGTTCCTCGCCGACCATCCCATCAGTGGCGGTTACCCCGTGATCGGCGTGGTGGTGGACCATCAGCTGGACCTCGCGGGGCAGATGCCCATCGGCGGCCGTATCCGGTTCCGGCGGGTAGAGGCCGGAGCCTGAGGGTACCTCCGCTTTTGCGACGAGGCCTGCAGCCTTGGCCTCAGACTGGTTCTCCCGCCGGTAGCCCGGCCGGACTAGGATGGCCCGAAAAAGAGGGAGGGCCATCACATGCCTGAGCGGGTGACAGCATCGCCGGAAACGGGATATGCCCCGGTCAACGGCCTGCAGATGTACTACGAGCTGCATGGCGCCGGGGGGACGCCGCTGCTGCTCCTTCACGGCGGACTGTTCGACCTTGAGCAGCAATTCGGCGCGTTGATCACGGGTCTGTCGGAGAACCGCAGGGTCATCGCGACAGACTTTCAGGGTCACGGCCGAACCAACGACCTTGACCGGCCGCTGAAGACCCGTGACCTTGCGGCCGATGTCATCGGGCTCCTTGAACACCTGCGCGTCCCGAAGGTTGATGTGTAGCGTCCATGACTGTGGATATGATCGCCGGCACCCCGATGGAACAGCGCTACCTGGCTGTTTCGCCACACCCGGACCGCGAGCACCTGCAGGGGCTGTTGGACAAGCTCAGCAACTACGACGCGGATGCCGCCGGATGGAGCGATGAGGAGATCCGCGGCATACCTGCCCCGGCACTGATCACAGTAGGTGTTTTCGACATGGTCAAGCTGGAGCATGCCGTGCGGTTCCTGCAGCTCCGCGGCGGAGATGTCAACGGCGACTTCGACGGCGTCCCCGCATCGCACCTGGCCGTTTTTTCCCGGCACCACACATTTCTTTGGGCTGTCCAGGACGGGGCTGGTGCAGGACGTGGTGACCACGTTTCTTGACCCGCCCCCGCCTGCCGGCTGGAGTGACCGGTAACCACTTTGAGCGTTCGACGCCGGGTGGGCGCCCGCCGTCGAACGTTCCTGCTTGGCTGCCTTCCCACCGGCGAGAAGGCGCTCTGGTTACCGGCCGCTGGCTGCGGGGACGCCGAGGACGGTGTCCAGCAGCCCATTGCGGAACTTGCCCTCCGGATCGTGGGACGAGGCCAACGACCGGAACCCGGCGAAACGGGGGTAGAGCGCTTCCCAGTCGTGGCCCCCGGGGGAGAAAAGCTTGCCCCAATGCGGCCGGGCGCCGAAGGGCCGGAGCAGGTCTTCGAGTTCCGGCAGCAGGGCTTCCACCTCCGCCTGCAGCGGCTTCCAGGTGAAGTGCAGGGCCACGCTTTGCTGCTTGTAAAAGGGGCTCAGCCAGAATTCGTCCGCAGCACCGGTGCGGACCTCCGAGACAAACAGCAGGGGCGCGAGCTTGTCCGCCAGGCTTCGAACGGCCTGGAGCGCTGCCGGTCCGTGTTCCAGCGGCAGGATGAATTCGCTCTGGAGTTCCTCGCCCTTGCTGGGGGTGAACTCGTGACGGAAGTGCGGCAACCGGTCCAGCCACTGCCCCGGCTCGTCAAGCTGGAGGGTGCAGTTTTCCGCTGACATGTCCGGCAGCGGGTGCCGGGGGCGCAGGGCCGCGGTGGCGCCGAACAGATCGGTCAGCGGGGGCTCCGAACCGAGCGCTTTCAGCCACACCTGGCTGATGGTGTCGCCGGCGTAGTTGGTGAAAAGACTGACGCTGTAGGCGCTGGACATGAGTTCCGGGAAGGACGCCAGTGCCCGCTCCCACGGCAGGTCCTCCAGCACGCGCTGGCGCATCTGAAAGCTGGGCTGGACGGCAAGTTCCAGGCCGGTGACAATCCCGAGGGCGCCCAGGCCCACCACGCTGGCCAGGAATTCGTCCCCGTCGTCCCGGGACAGGGTGACAGTCTCGCCCGAGGGCCGTACCAAATCGATGGACTGTACGGCCCCGGCCAGTGACGGGTTGTTGACCCCGGAACCGTGGGTTCCGGTCTGCACTGCACCGGCGACCGAAATGTGGGGGAGCGACGCGAGGTTGTGAATAGCCGCACCCGACTGCTCCAGCGTCCGGCACAGGGCACCGTAGCTGACGCCGCCGCTGACCCTCACAGTGCTGCGTTCGGCGTCCAGGACAATGTGCTGGGGCAGGGCATCGAGAAGGACGTGGACGCCTTCGGTGTCGCCTACGCGGTTGAACGAATGGCGTGATCCCAAGGCCTTGACCCGGCCCGCCCGCTCCACAATCCGTCCCAGCTCCGCCACCGATTCCGGCCGTTCGACGGTCGCAGAGGCGTATTCGAGGTTTCCTGCCCAGTTCTTCAAAGAATCAGCTTTCCGATCGGGTGCGTGGCGGCTCACTCAACTGTCAGCGCTCACAATGTGCATGTCAAGGCGGCGGCAGGCCGACCCCGTAAGGTTGCGGACGGCAAACCTGGATGCGCGTGCATTTCTACCGGCTTTCGCGGGTACGGACTCCCTGAGCCGCCGCTCACCGGAAATTCATGGCCCGGCGCCGTTCGGCCGGTGGTTGAATCATGGCAGAGTGGAATGCAGTCAAGTTGAGGGAGGAACTCAGTGTCTGAACTGGGAAAAGCTACCGCCAGCGTCTCTGAGGATGATGCAGCAGAGCTAGCGGGGGAAACCGGTGGTGTGACTGAAGAGGAGGCAGCGGAAGCTCTGGAGCTCCTGGAGACCCCGGAGGCGCCGGAAATTACCTTCGATGAGAAGTTCTATCCTGCACGGCCCAAGGCGCTGCGGCCTGTGGCCCGCCGCCGGCAATACTTTGCCAACGCACCGTCACTGGAGCTCGACGGCCTCAACAAAACCTATGTGGAGTGGCTGAGGAACCAGGCGATGCTCGGCGACGCCAATGTCCTCGCGCGGCAGCTGTCCGGTCAGGCGAGCATGTGGCAGCACTCCTACGCGCACCCCAACCCGCGGGCCGCCGTCGAACGCGCCTCGGTGTGGTTCACCGCCTACCCGCTTTCCTTTATGACGACGCCCGGACAATCCTTCCTGGGGGCGCTCGGCGATCCTGAACTGTGGAAGACGTTCCGCGAGATCGGCATCCGGGCCATCCACACAGGACCGGTGAAGAAGGCCGGCGGGCTGCAGGGTTGGGCAGAAACGCCCAGCGTGGACGGCCACTTCGACCGGATCAGCATGGCCATCGATCCGCTGTTTGGCTCCGAAGACGAGTTCCGCCGGATGTGTGAGGTTGCCGGCGAACACGACGGCACCATCATTGATGATATCGTCCCCGGGCACACCGGCAAGGGTGCGGACTTCCGCCTGGCCGAAATGAATTACCGGGACTATCCCGGCATTTATCACATGATTGACATTCCGGAATCCGACTGGCACCTGCTGCCGGATGTTCCGCCGGGCGAGGACTCGGTGAACATCAGCCCCGAAGCCGAGCAGGCGCTGCAGAAGGCCGGATACATCATCGGCCGGCTGCAGCGGGTCATCTTCTACGAACCCGGTGTGAAGGAAACCAACTGGAGCGCCACCCGCGCCATTGTGGACACCACAGGCCAGAAACGCCGCTGGGTGTACCTGCACTACTTCAAGGCCGGGCAGCCCTCCATCAACTGGCTGGACCCGACCTTCTCGGGCATGCGCCTGGTGGTAGGAGACGCGCTGCATTCGCTGCTGGACCTGGGTACCGGCGCGCTGCGTTTGGATGCCAACGGCTTCCTTGGCGTGGAAAAGAGCGCAGAGGAACAGCCCGGCTGGTCCGAAGGCCATCCACTCTCCGAGGCAGCCAACCAGCTCATCGGCAGCATGGTGCGCAAGGTGGGAGGCTTCTCCTTCCAGGAACTGAACCTCACCATCGATGACATCAAGGCCACCTCCGAAACCGGGCCGGACCTGTCCTACGACTTCATTACCCGGCCCGGCTACCACTACGCCCTGGTCACCCAGGACACTGAATTCCTGCGGCTGACCCTGCGGCTGGCAATGGAGATCGGCGTAGATCAGGCGTCACTGGTGCACGCGATGCAGAACCACGATGAGCTGACCTACGAGCTGGTGCACTTCGCCACCCGGCACAAGGACGACGTCTTCGAGCTGGCCGGTTCCGAACTGACCGGTGCCGAGCTGACCGAACACGTACAGGACACGCTGCGGAACAAACTCACGGGCGAGAACGGGCCCTACAACGCGGTCTTCACCACCAACGGCATTGCCTGCACCACGGTCAGCGTGATCACCGCTGCCCTGGGCATCAAGGACATTTCCTCCCTGACGGAGGAGCAGGTGGAGACGGTGCGGGAAGCCCACCTGCTCCTGGCGATGTACAACGCGCTGCAGCCCGGAGTTTTCGCGCTTTCCGGCTGGGACATGGTGGGCATGACAACCCTGGACCGGTCCCAGGTCAGCGAGCTCACGGCCCAGGGTGATACCAGGTGGATCAACCGGGGTGCCCACGACCTGATGGGCACCAACGCGGAAGCCACGGTTTCGGCTTCGGGGATGCCCCGGGCACGAAGCCTTTATGGTCCGCTGCCTGAGCAGCTCAAGGACGACCAGTCCTTCGCCCGGAGGCTCCAGAGAATCCTTAAGGTGCGTGAGGAGTGGGGGATTGCCACCAGCCTGCTCCTGGACGTTCCGGACGTTTCCCACCGGGGGCTGCTGGTGATGGTGCACCGCTTGGCATCCGGCCAGATCCAGGTGACCGTCCTGAACTTCTCCGGTGAAAGCATCACCGGCAGCGTCCACTCCACCCATCTCGAGGCCGGGGCGCAGGTCCAGGACCTCTTCACCGAGAAGGCTGTGGGCCAGGTGGACGACCTGCACAGCTTCTTCATCGAACTCGGCCCGTACCAGGGCACGGCGCTGCTGATCGAGGAGCCGGTGAGCGTGGAGGACGAAGCATAAGGACACCTGTGTTGGGGCGCTTCCCCGGGTCGCACTGCCGTAGGGCAGCTAGGCTGCCTTGACGAGCGGGAGCTCGTCCCAATGGGTGGTGTACCTGGGGGAGCGCATGTCCCGTTTCATGGTCCAGTCCGGGCCGCCGCGGATCCCGGCGTGGCCCAGGCCGATGGAGCCGCGGCCGTAGCGGCGGGTGATGTCCTCCAGCAGCGGGCCGATGTGCCTTTCCTCGTGCGGGTTCTCAAAGGGTTCCAGCGGTCTTTGGTTGCCGCTGGGCCTCAGGTCCGTGACCATGATGCCGGCGCGGGCGTACTTGGTGCCGTCAATGATGGCGGGCAGCAGCGCATGGGCCGCTTTGGTAAGGATGACAGGGTCCGCCGTCGGCATGGGAAGCGGGACGCACACGGAGGGAAAGGACGTTTCCTGCGCGTTGAAGTGGGACGTTCCGGCGAACGCCGTGAGGAGTTTCGCCTGCAGGTTGTGCTTGGCCAGCCGGCCGCTGGCCATCTGCGCATAAAGGCTGAGAACCTGCCGCACGTCGTGTGCCGTGGTGATGGGCGTGGAAAACGAGCGGGAAAAGATCAACTGGTCGCGGCCCACCCTGGCCTCTTCCATGGGGATGCAGGGTGTCCCCTGCAGTTCGAGGACGGTGCGCATCATCACCACCGAGAAGCGCTCACGGATCCGGACAGGGTCTGCTCGCTTGAGGTCGAGGATGGAGTGGATGCCCATGGCGTTGAGGCGTCTGGTGATTCTGGTTGCCACCCCCCAGACCTCAATCACGGAAAGCCTGGCCATCAGTGCTTCCTGCTGCTGCGGAGGTACCGAATCCCAGCGGCAGACGCCGTTGAACGCCGGATTGTGCTTGGCCCACTGATTGGCCAGCTTCGCCAGGGTTTTGGTGCGGGCGATGCCCACGCAGACCGGGACACCCACGTTCCGGGCCGCCGCAGCCTTGATGGTCCGACCCAGTTCCAGCAGGTGTTCTGGGGTGCCTTTGACTCCCAGGAACGCCTCGTCGATGCTGTAGACCTCAAGCCAGGCGGAGTAGCGGCCCAGCAGTTCCATCACGCGGGCGCTGATGTCTCCATAGAGCTCGTAGTTGCTTGACTTTGCAATCAGCCCCCACTCCTTGGCCCGGGGTGCAAGCTTGAACCAGGGCTCCCCGACTCCGATGCCCAGGGCCTTCGCTTCAGGTGATCGCGTAACCGCGCAGCCGTCGTTGTTGGACAGCACGATCAGGGGCTTCCCCTCCAGGGAAGGGTCAAAAGCGCGTTCGGCGCTGGCATAGAAGCAGTTGACGTCCACATGGGCGATCTCGGGCATCTGCCGCATAAGGGCTGGCCGGGTCACAGGTACCCCTTAGACATGGTGCAGGCACCTGGTGGCGACGCCCCAAATGGTCAGTTCGCTCAGGGCTGGAACCTTGATGTCCGGGTACTTCGGGTTTTCCGCCTGCAGCACCACGCCCGTAGCGGTGATGCGAAGCCGCTTGACCGTCAGCTCCCCGTCCAGGACGGCGATCACCACGCAGCCGTCCCTGGGTTCAAGGGCCCTGTTGACGATAAGTTCATCGCCATTGCTGATGCCCGCGCGCTCCATCGAGTCGCCGGTAACGCGGACCACAAACGTGCTGGTGATGTCCTTGATCAGGTGCTCGTTCAGGTCTATCCGGCCATCGAAGTAGTCCTGCGCGGGCGAAGGATAACCGGCAGCAACTGGCACGGGCGACACCCAAGCCAGCTGCAAAGAGAGCCCCGCATCTATCACGCGGGGACCGACAATAACGCCCACAACACACCCTTATTCGAATATATGTTCGATACATTCGAGTGTACAGCGGCAGGGCGACAATGACGACGGGGGCTAGGGCGTCCGTTCCACGGCAGCGAGGATTGCGCGGGCGAGCTCCGAAGGCCTGGTGAACTGGGGCCAGTGCCCGGTGGGAAGGTCCACGTACTCGACGTCGCGCATCCGCGCCAGTTCAGCAACGAAGGGGTGGCCGCCGTCGATCCATTCCTTCAGCATCGAGGACGGAAACTCGCAGGCGATGATGGTGCCCGGTACGTCGTAGCGGCGCTCGTCACTGAGGTGCTGCTGGTCGTAGGCGACACCTTTCGGCTGGGGGATGGCCCGTGCACGGAACGCTTTGCGAAGCCCCTCGTCCAGATCCAGCAGGTCGGCGTCTTCAAAGCCCTCCCACGGCGGAAGTGGAACGTCGTCGCCGTCGGCCGGCAGTTCGTCGTTGATGACGCCCCCTTCGCCGAGGGGGCCGCTGTCCACGTAGATGGCGCGCTCTACCCGGTTTGGCCGGGCATCCAGGGCGCCGTGAATGATGGCACCCCCGCCGGAATGCCCCACGAGCACAACCTTGCCTTCGAGGGAATCGAGGAGGGCCACCACCGCATCGACATGGTCGCGGAGGCCGATCCCGGCACGGCTCGCGTCCACGGATTCGAGCCCGGGAAGCGTGAGCGGATGCGTCCGGTGGCCGGCGGCCTCCAAAGCGGGCGTCACCTCCTCCCAGGATGAGGCGTCCAACCAGAATCCGGGTACGAGGATGATGTCCATGACGGAACCCTACTACCGGGGCAGGACACAAGTCCCGAATCCCGTGCCCCCTCCGGGGCGGGACTTGCACAGGGACTTCCGGGAGGGGTGGCATCCGCAGTAAAGTCCCCGGATAGCCACTGCACCGGACACGCACCTCTACGCGAGAGAGAGCTTCACATGAACCGGACTGAGTACTGCCGCAGCCCGCGCGTTGTCAGAGTCTGGCCAAGCGTCGGGGGCGGGGCGGCATGAGCAGCGCTGCCGCCGAGAGCCGGCGCGGGGCCGGCACGGCCGCGCCAGCGAAGCGCGAGACGTTTTCCACGCGCCGGCTCTTTATCCTGTCCGCCATCGGCTCAGCCGTGGGACTGGGCAACATCTGGCGGTTCCCCTACATCGCCTATGACAATGGCGGCGGTGCTTTCCTCATCCCGTACCTTGTGGCCTTGCTGACGGCAGGCATCCCGCTGCTGTTCCTCGACTACGCCGTGGGCCATAAATTCCGGGGCTCCGCTCCGCTGGCCTACCGCAGGCTCCACCGGGTCGCTGAGCCGCTGGGGTGGTGGCAGGTCCTGGTCTGCTTTGTTATCGCGGCCTATTACGCGGTGATCATCGCGTGGTCCCTGATGTACACCATCTTTTCCTTCACCGAGGCATGGGGCGACGACGCCGAGGGCTACTTTTTCGGGAGCTTCCTTCGGGTAGCCGAGGCGCCGGGAGTCGGCTTCACCTACGTGCCGTCTGTGTTCTTTCCCCTGCTGCTGGTCTGGATAGCCGTCATCCTCATCATGGTGGCCGGGATCCGTAAAGGCATCTCCCGCGCAAACTCCATCCTGCTCCCGCTGCTGGTGGTGATGTTTGTGCTGCTGGTGGTCCAATCGTTGTTCCTGCCAGGTGCCGCCCAGGGTCTCAACGCGTTCTTCACTCCCGATTGGTCCGCCCTGGCGGACCCGTCCGTCTGGGCCGCGGCCTACGGCCACATCTTCTTCTCGCTCTCCGTGGGCTACGGCATCATGGTCACCTACTCTTCCTACCTGAAGCGCAGGACGGACCTCACCGGTTCCGGCATGGTGGTTGCCTTCGCGAATTCGGGCTTCGAGATCCTGGCCGGCATCGGCGTCTTTGCCGCCCTCGGGTTCATGGCCCAGGCCGCGGGGGCCGGCGTCAACGATGTGGTCACGCAGGGCATTGGCTTGGCATTCGTGGCGTTCCCCACCATTGTTTCGCAGGCTCCGTTCGGGGCTGTCATGGGGGTGCTGTTCTTCGGATCCCTGGTGTTCGCGGGAGTCACCTCGCTGATCTCAGTGCTGGAGGTTATCGTTGCGGCCGTGCAGGACAAGCTCGGCTGGGGCCGGATAAAGGCTTCCCTGGTGGTCAGCGTGCTGGTCGCGGCAGTGTCCCTGGCACTGTTCCCCACGGCGACGGGCCTGTACCTCCTTGACACCTCCGACGCGTTCGTCAACAGCTTTGGCATTACGCTGGGCGCGCTGGTGACCGTGGTGGTGCTGGCATGGTTCCTGCGCAAGCTGCCGCTGTTGTCAGCGCACCTTAATCACATCTCAACGGTCAAGATGCGCCGGACGTGGATGGTACTCGTGGCCGGTGTGGTGCCGCTTGCATTGATCTACATGGTGTCCAGCGAATTCATCAGCAAGATCTCCACCACCTACGAGGGTTATCCCGAGTGGTTTGTGGGCCTGTTCGGCTGGGGCATGGCCGGCGCGCTGGTGGTCCTGGCGTTAGTCCTTACCTTCATTCCCTGGAGCCGCACCTCCAAAGCGCATGATGACCCGGAGTACCAATCCATGCTGGACGAGGAAGAACAGGAGACGGCACGGTGACACCCATTGCAATCACCATGATGATCATCGCCATCCTCACGGTGTGGGGCGGCCTGGCCCTTGCGCTGCTCAACCTGAAGCGGCACCCGGAGGACGAGGGCACGCTGCCTGAGGAGCACGCCCCGGAGCTCTGACTGCCAGCCTATGACCGGTTCGAAAGTTACGGGACGGGCCACTGCTGCCGGAGATCAGCGTGGCCCGCCCTCCCCACTACCGCTTTCGGCCCGACCGGTCTTTCCGCTGGGCTGTCCCGCGCTCAGCCCACCGCTGGGATTTGCCGGCCGACACCACCTTCTGGTGCCATTCCCGCTGGTAGGCGCGCTGCGCCGCGGCGTCGCTCCGGCGGGCAAGGGCGGCCAGCTCACGCTGCAGCTTCAGGTAGTTCTGCCAGCGGCGTTCCTCCAGCACGCCGGCGGCAATCGCTTCCTGGACGGCGCAGCCAGGCTCACCCTGGTGGGCGCAGTCCGAAAACCTGCAAAGGGCTGCCAAGTCCTCAACATCGCCGAACATCTCGCCGATGCCGTCCTCGGCGTCGAACAATCCGAAGCCCCGCACGCCGGGCGTGTCCATCAGGACGGTCCCATTCGGAAGCGGCACCAGTTCCCGCGATGTGGTGGTGTGCTTGCCCTTGAAGTCGCCGGACCGCACCTCACCGGTGTCCTGGACGTCGCGGCCCACCATCGCATTGATGAGCGTGGACTTTCCGGACCCCGATGGGCCCAGGAGGACGATGGTGCCGCCTGCCGGAATGTGCGCCAGCAGTTCGCCGATGCCGTCCCCGCTTTCCGCGGACGTGATCACCACGTCCACGCCTGCGGCCTGCAGCATGACTTTCCCGACGACGTCGTATGCCACCTCGGCAAGGTCCGCCTTGGTGATGATCACCAGGGGAGTGGCGCCGGAGTCCCACGCCGCCACGAGGGTGCGCTCCAGTCGGTTGTGCGTCAGCGGCCGGTCCACTGGCACCACCACGCCCACCATGTCCATGTTCGCCGCCAGGACCTGCGCCGCAGAGGAGTCCTCGAACGCACGCTTACGGCTGAGTTCGGAGCGGCGGGGAAGGACGCCCAGGATCTGGCGCTCGCCGGCCCGGTTGGGTCCTATCCAGACCCAGTCTCCGGTTACTGCTGCTTCGCCGGTCAGCGGATAGGGCAGGTGCAGGAGGTCCGCGCCCGCTGCCACCAGCAACAGGTTGCGGTCCACGCGAACCACCCGTCCCGGCTCAGTCGCGTCCGGGAGGGAATGGTATTGGAAGTGCTGGGCAACGGCGTTGGTGTAGCCGTAAAGGAACGGGCCGCTGCTGGTGGAAGTGGACGTGCTCGATGTGTTCGTGCTTGATGTGCTGATGCTGTCCAGGGCGGTGCCTGAAGATGTTTTCACAGTGATACCTCGGGGAATGCCCCCTGCACACCGGCCGCTTTGGGCTTTGGTGTCAGGCGCTCCGCGACGAGGTCAGGCGGGGCCGGTACGATGCAGGGGAAGGGTGTGGATGATGGGTGCGGAGCGCATTGGGCGCGCGGCTGTGACAGTCATCGAAACACCTCCCTTTCCCAAGGGGGACTGGTATCAAGTCCCTCATGCCGGAGCCGAACGGCGCCGGCATGCGAGCACCTCCGAGGAGGTGCCGATCCGGTCCTACTGTAGCTGCGGGCGGCGGGATCCACCAGAGTGTAGTTGAAGATCCCCGCGTCGGCCGCTGAACGACAATGTGGTGCAACTGCCAGGGCCGCTGGTCCGGTTCTGGTTGGGTTTCCGCTAATCATGGACACCGCTCAGGGCCCGGTTCACAATGAGGGGTGTGGTGGTCTGCCCCTGATGCTCCGAGTGCCGGCGGCCCAGAGCGTCAGTTGGTCACGGAGGAGGAATAATGCGGATGACGTTGATAAGGGCGGCCGTATTTGCTGCCCTTGTTGGAAGCATGTTTTGTATTCCTGCTGCGGCCATTGCCTCCGAAGGCTTCGGAACCGCGGTGGTTCAGGTCCTGGCTGCCTCACCGGGAGTTGCCCCGGGACAGCAGCCCTCACCTACGGATGCCCCGACCGGACCAACCCCCGCGCCAACCGGAACGGCAACTCCGGCCGAATCGTCACCGCCTCCTCCAGGAGGTCCGAGCAACACCGGAGCGGCCCAGGCGAACGACAGTACAGCCCTCGTGATTGCTGTTGCGCTCATCTTGGGCATTCTGCTCGTGGTGTTCTACCTGTGGAGACGGCGGAGATCGGTGCCGGACCTGTAAAAGGGAACGATAAGCGTCCGGCAGGAACCACCGCCTGGAACAAACAGCCTTCTAGCGCTGGAGTTCCAGCGCCCGCTTTTCCCGTGCGGAGATCCTCGAGACGTAGCCGCAGTTCGTGCAGGTGATCTGGTAGGACCGCGACGTAGTGAACACCGGGATGAAGAACAGGGTGAACTTCGTCGCCTTCTCCTCGAGGTGGTGGTGCACGAAGGAGCGGCAGTACTGGCAGGTTGCCGCCTTGCCGGGAAGTGCCTTAAGTACCGTCTTGAAACCGAAAAGAAGAAGCATGGGTTTTGCCTTTCGGGGGTTGTCCTGCGGGCTATCTGACAACCCTAAGCCCTGCGAAAGGCCGCGCGGTTCGCCTGACAGGCTCGCGGACCGGTGTAATACTTGGGGTCGGCACGCTTTTCGGCATCGGGGGGACTTCGGCTAAATGCTTCTTGATACCGCCACATTGAGAATCGCCTTTGGCCTGATGGCATTGGTGCTGGTCTTCCTCTTCTACTTCTCCGCCTACCGGATCACACGTTCGCCGTACAGCGGCTGGTGGTGCCTGGCCCTTATCTTCTTCCTCATGGGAGCTGCTTGTTTCCTGCTGGACGGGACAGCCCACCAGGTCTGGGCGAATCCGGCAGGCAACGTGCTGTTGGTGCACGGCGGGGTTGCAGTGTGGGCCGGCGCCCGTTCGCTGCGGACGGTGCCGCCGCCGAAGTGGGCCTTCACCGGCATTCCGTTGGTGACCCTGATAGCCTCCGTCCTGGACAACCCGGCCACCAACACGTGGTCTGGGGGCCCAGTGTTCCTGGCGGCCATGAGCCTGACCATCGGCCTGGCATCCCGCGAGCTCTGGAGCCTGGAACCGGGTTATTCGCGCGTCCGGATTCCGATGGCCGTGGCCGCTGGAGGACTCGCCGTCTTCTACTTCTTCCGCTGGCTGGCGTTTCTGGTGGAGGGCCAGGACGGGCCCACGTTCGTCACGGTCTTCGGCTCGGGCGTCACCACCCTGATCACCATGGTGCTGCTGGTGGTGGTCTCGTTCAGCATGGCTGCGCTCAGCAGCGAACAGCAGACAAGGGCCCTGCGCGTGGTGGCTTCCCGCGACGACCTCACGGGGCTCCTCAACCGCAAGGCCTTCCTGGATCTGGCTGCCGAGCAGTTGGCGGACCGGACCATCACCAGGGGTTCCGGGACCCTCATCCTCGCCGACCTGGATCACTTCAAATCCGTCAACGATACCTATGGGCACGCCGCCGGAGATCTCGCCCTGCAAGCCTTCGCGGATGCCTGCACAGCGACGGTCCGCTCCACCGACCTGGTGGGGCGGTACGGCGGTGAGGAGTTTGTCCTTCTTTTGCCCGGGACCAGTGCGGAGCGCGCCGAGATGATCGCCGAGGAGATCAGCCGGCGCCTGGCATCGGCACCGTCAGTGGAAGGGATGGAGATGCCCACCGTCAGTTACGGGATTTCCACGTATGACGCCGACACCAGGAAGCTGGATGACCTCATCGCTACCGCGGACGGCGCCTTGTACATGGCCAAGTCGCTGGGCAGGAACCGCGTTACCCGCAGCGACCGGATGAACTAGCGGCCAGGGGAGTGCAGGCATCAGCTGCCGGCGTTAAGCTTTCCGGCCAGCCGCTCGCGCATTTGGATGCTGGCGGAGTTCAGGCCGAGCAGTTCAACCTCCCTGCCGTGGCGCCGGTACTTCTCGGTCACGGCGTCCAGTACGGCGATGGTCGAGGCGTCCCACAAGTGTGAGGCGTGCAGGTCCACCACCACCCGGCTGATCTCCGGCTCGGCGTCCAGCGCGTACTGGAACTGCATGTAAAGATCGTTGGACGAGGCAAAGAACAGCTCGCCGTCCACCGTATAGGTGGCAACATTTTCGCCGTTGATCTCCAGCACCGTCCGCTCAACGGTGACGAAGTGGGCGACCCGCCGGGCGAACATGGCCATGGCTGCCAGCACGCCGACCCCGACGCCGATGGCCAGGTTGTGCGTGGCCACCACCGCACCCACCGTGATCAGCATGACGGCGGTTTCCGACTTGGGCATCCGCCGCAGGGTCCGCGGGGCTATCGAGTGCCATTCGAAGGTGATGGCGGAGACGAAGATCATCACCGCCACCAGGGCTGCCATGGGGATGAGGCCCACCACGTCACCCAGCACCACCACGAGGACCAGCAGGAAGACGCCGGCCAGGAAGGTGGACACGCGGCTGCGCGCCCCGGAGCCCTTGACGTTGATCATCGTCTGGCCGATCACCGCGCAGCCGCCCATGCCGCCGAGGAACCCGGTGACGATATTGGCAACACCCTGCCCCCACGATTCCCGTGTCTTGTTGGAGCGGGTGTCCGTGATGTCGTCCACCAGCTTGGCGGTCATCAGGGATTCGAGCAGGCCCACCAGCGCCATGGACAGCGAAAACGGCGCCAGGACCTGGAAGGCCTCCCACGTCAGCGGGACGTTCGGAAGGAAGAAGCCGGGCAGGCTTTCCGGCAGTTGGCCCTTGTCATTGACGGTGGGGACCTCCATGCCTGCAACTACGGCAACCACGGTGAGCACCACGATGGCAACCAGCGGCGAGGGCACCGCCGTCGTCATCCTTGGCAGCCCCACCACGATGACCAGGCCTGCGGCGACGAGGGGGTAGACCAGCCAAGGGACGCCGATCAGCTCCGGCAGCTGGGCCATAAAGACCAGGATGGCCAGCGCGTTGACGAAGCCCACCATGACCGAACGCGGGATAAAACGCATCAGCCGGGTGACGCCGGCCACCGCGAGGAGGATCTGGAATAGGCCTGCCAGGATGACGGCCGCAATCAGGTAGTCGAGCCCATGGCTGCGCATCAGCGGAGCGATCACCAGCGCCACGGCACCGGTTGCAGCCGAGATCATCGCGGGCCGGCCGCCCACGAAGGAGATGGTGACCGCCATGGTGAAGGAGGCGAACAGGCCGATCCGCGGGTCCACGCCCGCAATCACCGAGAAGGCGATAGCTTCGGGAATGAGCGCCAGCGCCACCACCAACCCGGCGAGGGCTTCCGTCTTCAGCCGCCGGGGGGAGCGCAGCGTGGCACGCACGGACTGCAGTTGCTGGGGCGAGGGCGCCTTGTTCTCGGCAGTGGAAACAGCCATGGTCCGGGCTCCAATCGGGCATCGGAAGCGCGGCAGCAGGGGAAGAGCGCGCCTTCACAGGGGTGGGTGGTCAGGAAGGAAGGCGCTTCCTTGCGCCGGGATGAAAGAGTCGGCCGGGCACAGGCGGCGTGCGCAGCCCGGACTCTCCAACTTTACGCGGGGCCGCGGGGGAGCCTGCACGGGCGCACGTTGTCAAACTGTGGCTTCCGGCCCGCCGTCATCCGGAAGCACGGAGAAGCCCGGCTGGTAAAATAGCCGGGTTGCAGGGCGGCCTTTTCGCTGGTGCAACCAGCGCCGTAACGAAGTAGGGGACCAACAATCATGACGGCAGGCGGTGCACACCTCGGGACGTCGGAAGGCCAGCCAGGCTCACCGGCAACCTCCGTCGCCGAGCCCGCCAAGCGCCGCGCTTACGTGGCAACCATTGAGGGGTTCCTCGGCGCCCTCATGATGTTCGTCGGTTCCATCGGCACCGGCTGGATCGCCAACGGCTCGCCCATGATCCGCCAGCCCGTGGTCATCGCGCTCCGCACGGAAGGGTGGGGAGTAACGGTTTCCACCATCCTGCTGACGGTGGGCGCCATGGTGCTGATGCGTTCGTGGCTTCGGCTGGGGCAACGGCTGGCTGATTGGGGCATCTCGTCCCTCCGGTCCGTTGTTATCGCCATCTCCGCCTGGTCCCTTCCGCTGCTTTTCTGCGTGCCGGTCTTCTCCCGTGACGTCTACGCCTACACGGGCCAGGGCCGGCTGGTGATGGAGGGCCAAAACCCGTATGAGGTGGGTATCTCCACCCTCAGCAACTGGTTCTCGCTCGGCGCAGACCCTGCCTGGGCGGAGAACAGGACCCCGTACGGCCCTTACTTTCTGTGGCTGGCGCGCGCCGTCGTCGGGCTGACCGGAGCCCAGCCCGATGTTTCCGTGCTGCTCTTCCGCCTCCTCGCCGGCGCCGGCGTCCTGCTCTGCGTCATCTACGTGCCCAAGCTGGCGGAGCTGCACGGAATTAACGGTGCGCGGGCACTGTGGATCTCCGTGGCCAACCCCCTGTTCCTGATCAGCTTCATCGCCAGCGCCCATAATGACGCACTCATGGTGGGCCTCGCCGTCGCCGGCGTCTACTTCGCAGCGACGCGCCGCTACCTGCTGGGCATCCTCCTGGTCACCGCCTCCATCGGCATCAAGCCGATTACTGTGCTCCTGCTGCCGTTCATTGGCGTCATGTGGGCGGGCCCCTCTGCCTCCTGGCTGCGCAAGTTCCTGATCTGGGGCGCGACGGCGGGCATCAGCTTCGGCGTCCTGGCCGTCAGCGGCATCCCGTACAACCTGGGATTGGGCTGGACCTGGGCCATCATGGACCCCACTCCCGGCTACACCGGTTACTCGCCGTCAGGTTTCCTGGGCCAGCAGGTGGAGTTCCTCGCCAACGTGCTGGGGCTGCCAGGGGGGACGTTGGCCACGCTGCTGCGGACGGGCATGAAGTACGCCGCCATCGCACTGGTCCTGCTGCTGATGTTCCGCGGGGACTACTCGCGGGCGGTGCGCAGGATGGCCCTGGCGTTCACCGCCGTCGTGATGTTGTCGCCCATCATCCAGCCCTGGTACATCCTCTGGTTCCTGCCGTTCCTGGCTGTCACCGGCATCCGGGACGACTGGCAGATCCGGTCGTTGTACGTTGGCGTGACCTTCTTTGTGGTGTTCGGTGCGCAGGACCAGCTCTCCGTGTGGTCCTTCGTCGAGCTGCCCATCGACGCGTCGTCGCTGGCCTTCGTGACGGCCCTGGCCTTCACGTTCTATCTTTTATTCCTCGACGTGCATACACGGAAACTGCTCATCGACGGAAAACCTCTGGACCTCGCAAGGCGGGGCTGGACCTGGATTATCGCCAGGCGTGAGGCGCGGCGCCTCCGGGCCGAGCAGCCCGATCGGCAGCAGCTGGGAAGCCGCTGAATTAGGCTTCGGCAGACACGGCGGCAGGGGACTTCCTGCCCAGTTCGGCCGTCCGCTTCACGGACCACCAGAGCAGCACCACAAGGAGCACATTGCGGGTGGTCAGGATGGCCGCCATCACCGGATGGGCATGAATCAGCGGCGTGTAGAACAGCGGATAGATCACGAACGTGGTCATGGCGATCCCCATCAGCAGGGCCGCCGGGACCTTCCACCTGTTCCAGTCGTGGGTGAGGCCCGCAATGATCACCGGCGCCAGCCAGATGATGAACTGCGGCGAACCCACCTTGTTGAACACGATGAACGCGGTGACCATCATGAGGGAACCTTCGAGGAACAGTTCCTCGCGTTCGGCGCCGCGGTTCATGGCGCGGACCAGCAGGATCGCGGCGCCCACCGCCGCGAGGATGAGGAGCGGCTGCATCAGGAACGCCGCAGTGCCGGCGCCCGGGCCGTAAACCTCGGTGGAGTTGATGGCAGTGTTGTCCGCCATTTTAGAACCGGCGATGTTGAAGACGCTCAGCCAGACCCACGGCGTGGAGAAGGTGGCTTCGAGCTGCATGCCGCGCTCGCCCTGGTTGGTCAGGAAGTCCATGATGTGCGGCAGCCCGCCGGACAGCCATGTTCCCAGCGCGACAACCGCCGTCACCACCACGCCGGAGAGGACCACCTGGATCCGTTTCTGGCTGGCAATAACGATGGGCGCCAGCACGGCCGCCGGCCACACCTTGATCCAGGTGGCAATGCTCAGCAGGATGCCCGCCACTACCGGCCGCTGCGCCGCGTACAGCAGCGCGATCAGCACGATGGGGGCGGTAATGCCTTCCACCCTCGCAAAGCTGAGGTAGCCCATAAAGACGGTGAAAAACAGCCACCACCAGGCCGGGGCAACGCCGCTCCTTTTCCGCGGGCCGCGGGTGAGGAAGGCCAGCCCGACGGCGTTGAGGGCCGTGATGATCAGGAACCACACCAGGAGGTACAGTGCCGGCCCGGCGATGTTGGCGAGGAAGATGGGGATCTGCGCCAGCACGGGGTACACCCACGGACTGATCTTCCCGTCGAGGTTTTCCGGGTTGTAGCCGGCCGTGGCCCACTGGCGGTACTGCTCGGTGTCGCTGAAGGTATCGCCGTGCAGGAAGAAGGACGCCATCCAGCCCAGGAAGTAAAGGTGGACGACGGCGAAGCCCCACCACACGCTGGACGGGCGTGCGAACCAGCCCACTGCCTTTGCGGGAAGGACTTTGGTGCGGACGCTGACCAGCCGGTCGAAGAACTTCGTGGAAATCTTAGGACTCCTTCAGCGCGGGAGCGGCTGCAGGGGCCTTTTTGCCCAGCGAGTACAGGCGCCGGACGCTCCAGAGGAACAGGACCACGAGGAGGACGTTTCGGATGGTCAGCACCAGGGCCATCCACGGGTTGTTGTGGCTGAGGGCGTCGTAGAACAGGGGATAGATGAAGTAGGTGGCCACGGCGATGACGATCAGCATGGTCGCGGGGATCCGCCATTCCCGCCAGCTGTGGGCCAGCCCGACGGCGACAGCCGGGGCGAGCCACACCATGAACTGCGGGGAGCCCACTTTGTTGAAGACCACGAACGCGGTGGCCAGGGTCAGGGCGCCGGCCAGGAGCAGTTCGCTGCGGTCCACGCCGCCGCTGAGTTTGCCGTTGTGCAGCGCCCAGAACGTCAGGCCGGCCACCAGCAGGGCGGCGAGGATCAGGAGGGGCTGCATCAGCACGGACATCAGGGCGGTGCCGGGGCCGTCCACCTGCATCGAGTTGATGTCCGTGTTCATGTACATGCGGGAATCACCGATGTTCAGGACGGACAGCCAGAGCCAGGGGGTGGTGAAGGTGGCTTCGAGCTGCATGCCGCGGTCGCCCTGCTGGGTGAGGAAGTTCAGGAGCTTCGGAAGGCTGCCTGCCGCAGCGGCCAGCGCAACCACAACCGCCGACGTCGCAATTCCGGCAAGCACCACCAGGATCCGGTTCTTAACGACGGCGAACAGGGCCAGCATGACGGCGGCCGGCCAGACCTTCACCCAGGTTCCGATGGCCAGCAGGACGGAAGCGATGAATGGCCGGCCCACGCCGTAGGCGAGGGCCACGAGGACAAGCGGCGCAGTGAGGCCGTCCACGCGGGCGAAGCCGAGCCAGCCCATGAGGAAGGTGAAGACCAGCCACCACCAGCCGGCGGGGATGGCCTGGCGGTCCCGCCCCCGGTTGGTGAGTTTCAGCAGGGCCCAGCCGTTGAGCACTGTGGTCATCAGGACCCACAGGAAAAAGAACGGCCCGGGACCGGCAACGCCTGCGATGGCCATGGGGATCAGCGCGAGGATCGGGTAGACCCAAGGGCTGGGGCCGCCGGTGAGGTTGGCGTCGTCGAACCCTGCCATGGCCCAGTCACGGTAGATGAACGTGTCACTGAAGGCCTCGCCGCGCAGTGACAGGGAAGCGGCGAAGACAAGGAAGACCAGGTGCACCACAATGAATCCGCCCAGCAGTCCGCGCCCGGTATTCAGCTGCGACTGGAAGGACGCCGGGATGATGACCTTGCGGATCCGGGTGAGATTGCCGAAGAAAGCGTCGGTGGAAATGGCGGAATCCTTGTCAGGTCGTTGCACATCAAGGTCGTTGCGCAATGGTGCACGGGTCTTGCCGGGAGGCTTCTCCGGGGCATTGGAGGCGTTCAAAAGCAGCTTCCACTCCCCATTAACTCTAATTGACCATGCCTCGGGCCCGTAATTGCTGCGCTTGCCTGATGGAGTACGTGCCGCTGACCTGCGGTTCTAGATTAGTTGATTTTTCAAGTTGCTGGTGGTGGTCTGCTAGGGCATCATGAACTGGGCAGTAACATGCCCTGCCACGTCGGTAGCTTGGGGGAGCGGAACGGCGTTTGTCCCACCCCTAAAACACTAAGGCTAGACCCATGACCGCTGACAACTTCCCACTGACCCTGACCGTCGCCGACCGCGAGAGCATGGATAGCCAGCTCGACGCCGCCGTCACGGCCGCCAAGGCCCACGCGCTCGCCGAGAAGCGCCACGGCATCCTGGTGACGCGGCACGGCGTGGACAAGTTCACGGTCGCCCTCAGCGAGACCGTCCCCTTCGGTCTTACCCGCGAGCACCAGGCCTGGTAGCCCCGGCGCGCCTGTTTCCCTGACGGCGCCCTATCCTCAGGCGTTGCCGGATTCGTCCCCGGAGAGCCGTCCGCTGCGCCCCTGGAGCCGGTCGATGTGCTTTGACGCCTCGGCCTTGCTGAGGTCCGCAGGGAGTTCTTCGCCTGCTTCACGGGCCAGCGTATCCAAGTAGCTTCGCTGCGCTGCGGTCATGGGTTCGTCGCCGGTTACCCAGTCTTCCGGGTCCCGGTTCAGGCCTGCATCCGGTTCAGGGGTCGGGCTGCCGATGGTTTCGTTATTTTCACTCATGCCTGAAATTCTAGGCGCCCCGTACCCTCAGGCCCGGAGATTCCCTGCAGTTCCGCCCGCACGTGCCGAACTGCCAAACAGTGGCGCGGATATCAGCGGGTGGTCCGGCTACCTGTACCACCCCACGGAACGGTCGTAGCTGGATACGAGGGCTCCTGTGCCGGGTACGCCGCCCCCGCCGGCCGGGAAATAGATGGCTCCGAACTCGGCGCCCTGGGCGTCGATGCGTTCCCGCGCCCAGATTTTGGCCTCCTCGATGTCCTTGTGGGGAATGCTTTCCCGTGTCCTGTGACCTGCGCCGAGATGGATGTCCAGTTGATACTCCCCCTCCTGCGAAGCACCGGCGTGATGGGCGCGGTCTTGTTCATCGCGCCTGCTGACCAGCACTTCGGCTGCGGCATGGAGGATCGACGGCTCGCTGGCGGCGCTGCCCCGCTGCTGCTGTTCAATGCGGAGCCCTGAAACGACGTTCTCCACCGTGTCCCCGTCCCTGACTTCATAGGCAGCGTCGCTGACGTCGGATTCTGACCCCCCGACGCTTTTCAGGTTCTGCATAAATTGCTCGGAGCTGGACTGTGTGGAGTTCATGCACCCTCCTTGAGGGCTATTCGCGGCGAGTGCCGACCCCACCCACACTAGACCTATATGGGTGCCTCAAACCGGTGCTTCCCAAGGATGATTTGGGCCGACACAACGGGAGGCGGGAAAGAGGTTGAATCACGCCTTCCATGTCCTATGTGTTCCCCGTGCGGCGGCCTGCCTCGGGCGCGGGAAGGACGCTAGGTCAGGAGCTCGCCGGTGACCTGCGCGAGGTGGTTTAGCAGCCCGTTCTGGAACCGCTCGTCGTGGACGGCCGGGTGTGCTTTCTGCCGGTGCTGGTGATACCAGTAGCCGCCGCTGGCAAGTGCCTCCGGGTCGTCGCTTGTGGCAAGCCACTCCTGCGTGCGGTGGCCGAGACGGAGATCGTCCGGAGCGCCACGCCCGCCCATCCTGGTGGGCACCCAACCGGGGTCGACGGCGTTGCTGAGGACGTCGGGCCACAAACGGGCGACGGTGGCGGCCAGGGCGGTGACGTAGAGCTTGCTGTCCGAGTAGGTCACCTTGTGAGCGCCCGCGTCGATGCTGTCAAGGTTTGCCCGGCCGCCGCGGTGCATGCCGCTGCTGAGGTAGACCAGCCGCCATGGGCGGGGGATCAACACGGTGAGAAGGTAGGGTGCCACAACGTTCACCTGGAAGATATGCGGGCCGTGAAGCACTCCGGCGTTGTGGACCACAGCGTCGACCGGACCAATCTGGTTCACTTGGTCGGCAACGTTGCGGATCTGCTCGACGTCGGACAGGTCGCCCACCACGCACGCCGCGCCGCGGTCAAGCAGGTCCTGCACGGCGTTCAGGCGGCCCGAGTTGCGGACATGCACGATGACCTGGCGGCCGTCATTCATAAGGGACTGCGCTGTGGCCCGTCCCAGGCCGTCGGCTGAGCCCGAGATAAAGATGCGCGCCATTACTCTTTCCGGTGCTACGCGGGCTGCCCGTCAAGATGCGTTTCCCTGGCGGCGGCGGGAATAGCGCCCTGGAGAACCCAACGGTTGCCGTCCGGGTCGGCAAAGTAGGCAAACTGCACACCGCCCAGGTCCTGGACGTCACTGATGTCCGCGCCCCGGCGGACGAGTTCGGCGCGCGTGGCATCCATGTCCGGTACTACAAGCTGCAGCCCCTCAAGGCTCCCTGGCGCCATGCTGGTCATGCCCGTGCCTATGACGATGGAAGCAGCCGAACCAGGCGGCGTCAGCTGGACCACCCGCATGCCGGGAATGTGCTCCACATCGTGATCGAGGACGAAGCCCAGCTTCTCCGTGTAAAAGGTTTTGGACCTGTCCACATCCGCGACAGGTACCTGCACAACTTCAAGGCGCATCTCCATCCGCCCACAGTACCCCCAGCACCGCCACCGGGCAGCCTAAATGGGGGCTGCTGCGGGTAAAGTCCTACGGCAGGCGGCTTGGCCGCAACAGAGTCGGTACACCCGCCTGCGCAGGATCCAACGGCACGGGGCTTACCAGTACTGCCGGTCCACGATGCAGGAAGCCGCTGGAAAGTGCCCGGCAGCGGATACCGCCCCGGCCCCGCATGGCCGCATGCCCGCCCGGCGCGAGCACCTCGTTCATCCAGGCACAGGGGTGGGCCGGGCGCCCGCCGTGGAACTCGACCCTGGAACCGCCGGATTCGAGTGCGAAGTCCTGACCCAGCAGGGGAGCCAGGTGCGCTCCCCTGAGGATGACGTTCCGGCGCGTGGCCAGGGGATTAAACGGCCCGGCACCAAGCTCCGCGGCCATGGCTTCAAGGGCCTCGACGGCGAACAGCGTCACCGCAGCGTCCATGTGTGCGGCCTTGCCGAAAAAGCGGTCGCCCACAATGCCCTTGCCGGCCACCACCTCCGCGGACACGGCGTCGAACGTTGGCACGTCCGCCGCGCCGTCCTTCGCACGGCCGAAGTACGCATGCGCCGGCGAGATCAGCAGGTGCAGGATCTCGACGCCGTACCTATAGGTCTCCGTCATGCCGCCTATCCACAGACGTAGGCCGCGAGGTGTTTGCCGGTGAGGGTAGCGGCTCCAGCCACAAGATCAGCGGGCGTGCCCTCGAAAACGATCCGGCCGCCGTCGTGCCCTGCTCCCGGCCCGAGGTCGATGATCCAGTCGGCGTGCGCCATCACGGCCTGGTGATGCTCGATGACGATCACGGACTTGCCTGATGCAACCAGCCGGTCCAGCAGGCCCAGCAGGTTCTCCACGTCCGCCAGGTGCAGGCCGGTGGTGGGTTCATCGAGGACGTAAACGTCGCCCTTTTCGGCCATCTGGGTGGCGAGCTTAAGGCGCTGGCGCTCGCCGCCGGAGAGCGTGGTGAGCGGCTGGCCGAGGCTGAGGTAGCCCAGGCCCACGTCTTCGAGCCGCGCAAGGATGGTCCGCGCCGCTGGGGTCCTGGCCTCGCCCTCGGCGAAGAAGGCGGCCGCCTCCGTCACGGACATGGCCAGCACGTCCGCGATGTTCCGGCCTCCCAGCGTGTACTCCAGCACCGAAGCCTGGAACCGCCGGCCCTCGCAGTCCTCGCACGGGGACTCCACCGTTGCCATCACGCCCAGCTCGGTGAAGATGACACCGGCACCGTTGCACGTGGGGCAGGCACCCTCAGAATTTGAACTGAACAGCGCCGGCTTAACCCCATTGGCCTTCGCGAACGCCTTGCGGATCGGCTCCAGCAGGCCGGTGTAGGTGGCCGGGTTGCTGCGGCGGGACCCGCGGATGGCACCTTGGTCGATCACCACCACACCCTCACGCTTCGCAACGGAACCATGGATGAGGGAGCTCTTGCCCGAGCCGGCTACCCCGGTGACCACCGTGAGGACACCCAGGGGGATGTCGACGTCGACACCCTGGAGGTTGTGCGTCGACGCGCCGCGAACTTCCATCGCCCCTGAGGCCTTCCGGACTGCATCCTTCAGGGCCGCACGGTCGCCGAGGTGGCGACCGGTGATGGTGTCGCTGCTCCGCAGGCCCTCAACGGAACCCTCGAAACAGACCGTTCCGCCTTTGGTCCCGGCCCCGGGACCAAGATCGACCACATGGTCGGCGATGGCAATCGCCTCAGGCTTGTGCTCCACGACGAGCACGGTGTTGCCCTTGTCCCGCAGCTGGAGCAGCAGCTGGTTCATCCGCTCGATATCGTGCGGGTGGAGCCCGATGGTGGGTTCATCAAAGACGTACGTGACGTCGGTGAGTGAGGACCCGAGGTGCCGGATCATCTTGGTGCGCTGGGCCTCGCCGCCGGACAGGGTGCCGGCCGGCCGGTCGAGGCTGAGGTAGCCCAGCCCGATGTCGGAGAACGAGTCGAGCAGGTGCTGGAGGCCCTTGAGCAGGGGCGCCACCGAGGGGTCCTTCAGGTCGCGCACCCACCCGGCGAGGTCGCTGATCTGCATCTGGCACAGCTCGGCGATGTTTTTGCCGTTGATCTTCGAGGACAGCGCCTGCCGGGTCAGCCGGGTCCCTTCGCAGTCCGGGCAGGTCTGGAACGTGACGGCACGCTCCACGAACCGGCGCACGTGCGGCTGCATCGCCTCGGGGTCCTTGGCCAGCATCGACTTCTGGATTTTGGGGATGATGCCCTCGAAGGTCAGGTTGACGCCCTCCACCTTGATTTTGGTGGGCTCCGCGTACAGCATCGTGTCCAGCTGCTTCTTGGTGAATTTGGAGATCGGCTTGTCCATCGGCAGGCCCATGCCTTCGAAAAGCCGCCCGTACCAGCCGTCCATGGAGTAGCCCGGGACGATCAGCGCGCCGTCATTAAGGGACTTATCGTCGTCGTACAGCGCTGTCAGGTCAATGTCGCTGACTGCACCCATCCCCTCGCACCGCGGGCACATGCCGCCCAGGTAGACGGCCTGCTGGACCACTGTCTTTTCCACCCGTCCGCCCTTGTCGGTGGACATCACGCCGCTGGCCTTGCGGGTGGGCACGTTGAAGGAGTACGCCGTGGGCGGGCCAACATACGGAGTGCCGAGCCGGCTGAAGAGGATCCGCAGCATGGCGTTCGCGTCGGTGGCCGTGCCCACGGTGGAGCGCGGGTTGGCGCCCATCCGCTCCTGGTCAACGATGATCGCCGTCGTCAGCCCCTCCAGGAAGTCCACCTCGGGACGGGCCAGTGAGGGCATGAAGCCCTGGACGAACGCACTGTAGGTCTCGTTGATCATCCGCTGCGACTCTGCAGCGATGGTAGCGAACACCAGGGAGCTCTTGCCCGAGCCGGACACACCGGTGAACACCGTCAGCCGGCGCTTGGGCAGCTCGACGCTGATGTCCTTGAGGTTGTTCTCCCGCGCGCCCTGGACGCGGATCAGGCCGTGGGTGTCGGCAACGTGCAGCCCGTTCGCCCGGGGATCGGTGTTCGTGTCGGTACTGGTGTCCGTGCTCATCGGGTCTCCATCTATTGGGCTGCGATTGTTCGTTTCAGGGGAGCCTGCGACTGCAGCCTCCCCCCGCGCCGCTGGTTCCAATCGTCCCAGTTCAGGGCTGTTGGTTGATTCGGACGGTGTTGCCTGCAGGATCGCGGAAGGCGCAGTCGCGGATTCCGTAGGGCTGGTCGACAGGTTCCTGGACGACGTCGGCCCCGGTGGCCTCCACTCTGGCGAACGCGGCGTCCACGTCCGGGGCGGACAGGATGACGGTGGCATAGGTGCCCTTGGCCATCATTTCAGCGATGGTGCGGCGTTCGTCGTCGGTAATTCCCGGGTCCACCGCCGGCGGGTGCAGGACGATGGAAACGTCGGGCTGGCCCGCCGGGCCCACGGTAATCCAGCGCATGGTGCCGCGGCCTACGTCATTGCGGACCTCGAAGCCCAGGGCGTCGCGGTAGAACGCCAAAGAGGCGTCGGGATCGGTGTGCGGAAGGAAACTTGAGCTGATGGTGATGTCCATGGCAGTCATGCTAGTTGCGGCTCCGGCGCGGGCGCTTCTCGATTCCTGACCGGTCTGGTGACCTGTTTTGCCACGCACGCCGGAATGCCCGCGGTCGATACGGCGGCTTCCTGTTTATAAGCGCTTGGGGGCATCCCTACCAGCTCGGTAAAGCGCGTGCTGAAGGTGCCCAAGGAGGAACAGCCGACGGCGAAGCATACCTCGGTGACGGAAAGGTCACCGCGGCGCAGGAGCGCCATGGCCCGTTCTATGCGTCGGGTCATGAGGTAGCTGTAGGGCGATTCCTGGTAGGCGAGCTTGAACCTGCGGCTGAGGTGCCCGGCCGACATATGGACTCCGCGGGCGAGGGATTCGACGTCCAGCGGCTGTGCATACTCCCGGTCGATGCGGTCCTTAACGCGGCGCAGGTCCCGGAGCTCACGCAGGCGTGCATCCGGGAGGGGGCTGGTGGTCACCTTTCAGATGGTGCTACCTGGCGGGGGAGTTGTCCATAGGCGGCATCCTGGGCGCCCGGGTTGGAGTGGCTCCTGGGCGGAGTATGATTATCCCGCCGACCAACAAATAAGGTCCTCGCCCCGCACGGGCTTGAGTAAACGCTTTGTCCGGCTATGCCTGATTATCCAGCAACGGCGTCCGGCAAAAAGACATCTCCAACCCGCAATGAACGCCGCTGCCCAGCCTCTGGGCGCCGGGCACCACCTTGAAAGGACACCATGGAACTGCTGTGGGAAATCGCCGGCTGGGCCGGTGCGGCGGCGATCCTCAGCGCGTACCTGGCCGTGTCCATGGGCTGGTTGAAGGCCGGCCGGGGCTTCCAGACGGCAAACCTGCTCGGCGCCATTGCCTTCATCATCAACGGCACTTTCCACGGAGCGTGGCCTTCCGTGGTGACGAACGTCGCCTGGTTCCTTATTTCCGCCATCGCGCTGATCCGGATGCGTTCGACCGATGAGCCGACGGCGGCGCCTGTTGAGCCGCCGCCGGTTCAGTTCCCGGGCGTCCCGGACACAACGGGCCAGATCGCGGTTGTTGAGGCCGTTACTGCTGCCGTCCACGGCGACGTTCCGGCACGCGCGGCTGCCTGCCACGCCAGCCTGGGCCATGAAGGCTCCCTGCATGCCGTGCCAAAGGCAACCGGGGTGCACGAAGGGCGGTAACCCGCTTCTGCAACCGGCACGGCTGCGAAACTTTACTAACTGATGGGTGCCGGGCCCAGGTCGTCCAGCAGTTTCTGCATGGCCACGTACGCCTTGTTCCGGTAGGCGATCAGCTCGGGAGTCCGCTCGGCCGGGACGTTAAGGAAGCCCGCGCCGGTCTTGGTGCCGAGCTTGCCCGCGTCCACCAGGTCGCTGAGGATCTTCGGGGTGGCAAAGCGCTCCGGGAAATCCTTCTGCAGGGACTTGTAGCAAAAGTTGTACACATCCAGCCCGGCCATGTCAGCGATGGCGAACGGGCCGAAGAACGGCAGCCGGAACCCGAAGGTGGTGCGGACCAGGGTGTCCACGTCGTCCGCCGTCGCGATGCCCTGCTCCACCAACTGCGCTGCCTCGTGGAAGAGCGCGTACTGCAGGCGGTTGAGGACAAAACCGGTGGCGTCCTTGACCACGGCCGTCTGTTTGCCGGCCGCGTGGACCAGCCCGCGGACGGCGCCGATCGTGGAGGCCGACGTGCCGGCGTGCGGAATGATCTCGACGCCCGGGATAAACGGCGATGGGTTGGAGAAGTGAACACCGAGGAACCGTTCCGGGTTGGCGACTGGCCCGGACAGTTCGGCAATGGAGATGGTGGAGGTGTTGGAGCCGATGATGGCGTCGGCCCGGGCGGCGGCACTGATGCGGGCAAGTGTCTGGTGCTTGATGTCGATTACTTCCGGGACCGCTTCCTCTATGAAGTCCGCGTCCGCGACGGCTTCCTCGATGTCCTTGGCGGCCCAGAGGTTCTGTTTCAGGATTTCGGTGGCTCCCGCGGGAAAAAGCCCGTCGGCCACGAACTGGTCAGACTCCACCAGCAGGCGGTCGTAATTGCTCCGGGCCACCTCTGCGGAGACGTCGGAGAGGGCCACGTTGGCTCCGCCCAGCGCCAGGACCTGGGCGATCCCGCCGCCCATGTAGCCGGAGCCGATGATGGCGATTTTTCGGCCGCTGCCCGGGGAGGCCGGGTTGGATGCTGTTTCGGTCATGGTCAGACTGCCTTCGTTGATTCGGGCTCGTAGGAGCAGATGGCGTCCACCTTGGCGGCGGAGGCTGAGTTTTCGTCGAAGCGGTAATCGAGCCATTCGCTGACCAGCTTCTTCGCCAGTTCCAGGCCGATCACGCGCTGGCCCATGGTGAGTACCTGCGCGTTGTTGCTCAGCACGGACCGTTCAACGGAGTAGCCGTCATGGGCGGTGACGGCGCGGATCCCCGGGACCTTGTTGGCCGCTATGGCCACGCCCAGTCCGGTGCCGCAAATCAGCAGGGCACGGTCAGCCCCGCCGTCGGCCACTTTGCGTGCGGCGTCGACGGCGACGTGCGGATAGGCGGTGGAGTCGCCGGCACCGACACCGACATCCAGCACGGATGCGACGCGGCTGTCCGCTTCGAGCAGGGCCTTCAGCGACTCCTTATATTCGACGCCCGCCTCGTCGTTTCCAATGACGATGCGCCATCCGGCTGCCGCGCCGTGGTCCGCGCTCATGCCTGCCCTCCATTTCCGGGCACGGATGCGGCCAGCCGGGAATCAGTCAGGGAAGCATCCGATGACCCCAGGTAAGCGGCCACCCGGCCGGCAATCAGGGCAAAGGAAACCGCGCCGGGATCCGGATGGCCCAGGCTCTTTTCGGCCAGCGGACGCGCCCTCCCCTTCCGCGGCCGGAGTGAAGCGGTGGCGTCAGCTGCTTTCTGCGCGGCCACCGCCCCGGCGGCCAAAGCCTCCGCAACAGGAGCGCCGCCGTTGAACGCCGACTGGAAGGCTCCGCGGAAGGGAAGCAACGCATCCACCATGGTCTTGTCCCCGGGGACGGCCTTGCCCAAGGCAGTGATGGCGTCGGTGAAGGCAGTCACGGCGGCAGGTGCGTCAGATCGTTGATAGGAGATTTTATTGCCGAGATTCCTTCCGGTGGCCCGCACCGCGGATCCCCACAGCGCCCCGGAAGTCCCGCCGGCGCGTTCGCTCCAGGCTTCCCCGGCTGCAGCGAGCACCCGCTGCACGGATGCCCCGTCAGCCGCGGCGTCCAGGGCTGCTGCCGCTGCGGCCTCCACTCCCCGGCGCATTCCGATGCCGTGGTCGCCGTCGCCGGCTATGGCGTCCAGCCTGCCCAGTTCCGCAACATGCTCGACGACGGCGTCCTGCACCTGGGCGAGCACCGCGGCTGCCAGCCGGCCCAGGTCAGCCGCTGCCGCCGTCGTGTCTTCCACTTCAGCAGCAGCAACGTCCTCCGGAACAGCCAGCCCGCGCGGTGCCCGGCGTTCCCGCCCGGCCATGTTGCCCTTCCGGAATCCGGGGGTATCGGCGGGGGCAGACCAGAAGCGCTCCAGTTCCTCGTCCAGCCACAGCAGCGTCAGGGACAGGCCGGACATGTCCAGGCTGGTGACCAGTTCGCCGCACTCCGGCTCCACGATGGTCAGGCCTGCAGCGGTGAGGAGCTTTTCCACCTTGCCGAACAGCAGGAACAGTTCCTCATACTTGACCCTGCCCAGTCCGTTGAGGAGGGCCACCGCACGGTTTCCGGCGTCATCGGGCTTGTCCTGGAGCAGCCGGGAGACGAGCAGTTCCGCAAGCTCGGAAGCCGTGGGCAGGGGGTGTTCGGAGATCCCGGGTTCCCCATGGATTCCCAGGCCCAGCGACATCTGGCCGGCCGGAACGTGGAACAGAGGCTCCGAAGCGCCCGGCAGTGTGCAACCGTCGAAGGCCACGCCCAAGGAACGCGTGCGGTAGTTGGCGCGGACTGCGAGCCGTTCCACGGCATTCAGGTCCAGCCCCGCTTCGGCCGCCGCGCCGGCGATTTTGAAGACCGTGAGGTCCCCGGCAATACCGCGGCGTTTGTCGATCTGGTCCAGCGGGGCACTGGCGATGTCATCGGCGACAAGGACGGTGCGGGTTTCGATGCCTTCCGCGTTCAGCCTCTGCTGCGCTTCGCTGAAGTGGATCACGTCACCGGCGTAGTTGCCGTAGCTGAACAGCACTCCTCCGCCGGCGTTGGCCGCCTTCGCCACCCGGTAGGCCTGCCCCGCAGACGGCGAGGTAAAGATGTTGCCGCACACCGCACCTGTTGCCAGGCCGGGCCCCACCAGGCCGGCGAAGGCAGGGTAGTGCCCGGAGCCGCCGCCCACCACCACGGCCACCTGGCCGGCAGGCACTTCAGTGGAGCGGACCACACCGCCGTCCACCCGGGCAACATAGCCTCGGTTGGCCGCCACCAGGCCGTCCAGTGCCTCCTCCGCAAAGTCTGCGGGGTCGTCGAAGATCTGGGTCATGGTTTCCTCATTGAATCCTTGGTAGGGAAGGCCGTGCTTGCGGCCTTTGAGCAGTTATATGGATGAGTTACACGGAGGCGAGTTTCACCGCGGGCTGTTGCCGGCCCTGGGCTACCCGGCTTGTGCCCAGCGCGTAACCCCCTGCCTTGGGGAGCACATGCCGGCGGAGGTAGTCCTGGTTGCTGGCCGCCACGCTCAGGCCATCACCGCCATAGTGCTCGGTGCAGAGGATGCCCTGGAAACCGACGGACAGGGCCAGTTTGAAGGCTTCGCGGTAATTGATGAGGCCGCTTTCCATCGGCGCCGGCATGGTGACGTACGTATCGCGGGCCACGTCCTCGTCCCGGAAGTAGTTCTTCACATGCCAGTAGTTGGAGAACGGCAGGGTCTTGGCCACCAGCTCCCGCCAGTCCCCGACCGGCCGGTGGAGCCGGATCAGGTTGCCGAGGTCCGGGTTAAGCCCCACGTTCGGGAGGCCAATGTCCTGGACAAGGCGTACGGATGAGTCCGCGCTGCCCAAGTACGTGTCCTCATACACCTCGAGCGAGAGCAGGACTCCCACCTCGGCGGCATGCCGGCCGAGTTCACGGAGCCGGCTTACGGCCTTGCCCCAGGTTTCCTTGTCATCCACCGGGTCCTTGTGGCCTTCGACCGTCCAGAACCACAGCTGTCTTTGCTGCTCCGGGGTGATGGCCTGGTGGAGGCCAACGGACACCACCTCGCAACCCAGCTCCGCTGCCGCGTCAATGGTGCGGTGGCTGTACGCGAGGTTGGCTTCCCAGTTGGCTTCCTCGATCACGCTGCGGCGGATGGCGGAAATGGCCGGGACCCCAATGCCGACGTCCTCCGCGGCCTGCTTGAACTCGGCGAGGCGGTCCCGGCTGAGATCACCGGGACGAAGCCAGCTGTCCGTCAGGTCCGCGTTCGCGAACCCGGCGTCCTTCACCTCAGCCAGCGCCACCGCCCAGACGGAAGAATCGGCGTCGTTGACATGCGCTCCCTGGGTGTTGGTGCCCGGGAACGGCAGCATGGCCGCGGCGATGGGCCAGGTCTCGGCTGTGTAGGCCATGGCTAGGAGACTTCCTGGGCCTGGAGCGCCTCCACACGCTCGGTCAGTACGGTCAGTCCGACGCTCGCCGGCCGCTCAACGGTGCTGTTGATACGCACCGTTGAACCGCTGCGGGCTGATTCGAGGACCGACTCCATCACCTCCAGGACGTGGAAGGCCATCGCTCCGCCTGCGCGGGGCTCGGCGCCCGGAGCCGTGGAAGCGAGGTCGGCGATGCCGAAGCCGCGACCGGCGTCGACGTATCCTGCGGATACCGGAAGGGTTTCCCAGGCCTCCGCACCGAGGGCGAACAGCTGGACGTCACCGTCAAAGTGGTTCGGGTCCGGCACCACCAGCGATCCGCGTTCGCCGTGGATCTCGATGTTCGGCGACTTCGACTTCACGGCGTCGAAGCTCATCAAAAGGGTGGAGAGCGCGCCGGAGGCGTGGACCAGGACGCCGGTGACGTGGGAATCGATGTTGACGGGGACCTTCTCGCCCTGGCGGGGTCCGGAGCCGATGGTGCGCTCGTTCCGGGTATGGCTTGCGGCGCCCACCACCGAGACGACGGGGCCGAGCAGGGTTACCAGGGCGGTCACGTAGTAGGGGCCCATGTCCAGGAGGGGGCCGCCGCCGGGCTGGTAGTAGAAGTCCGGGTTGGGGTGCCAGCGCTCGTGCCCTGGTGTCACCATGGTGGCGGAGGCAGAGATGGGTGCCCCGATCAGCCCGTCATCGATTGCTTTGCGGGCGGTCTGGATGCCGGTGCCAAGCACCGTGTCAGGAGCGCAGCCGACGACGACGCCTGCCCCGCGCGCTGCCTCCAGCACCTTGCGTGCCTGGGCAGTTGTGGCGGCGAGGGGTTTCTCGCCGTACACGCTTTTGCCTGCGGCGATGGCCTTCAGCGCCACTTCGGCGTGTGCCGCCGGGATGGTCAGGTTCAGGACCAGTTCGACATCGTCCGCCGCGAGGAGCGACTCAACGGACACGGCCCGGACGCCTTCGTACTGCTCCGCCACGTTCTGGGCGCGTGCGGGGTCCAGGTCCGCCACCGCCACCAGCTTGATGTCCTCGAGTTTCCGGAAGCTGGCCAGGTACTGCGCGATGATGGCTCCGCAGCCAATGATTCCTACGTTCAACGGCTTGCCCACAGCAGGCCCCTTTCGATGATGGTGCGGACGTTCTGGTCCTGGAGGATTTCGACACGGTGGCCGGGGGTGGCGACGAAGATCCGGCCTTTGCCCCACTGGCGTGTCCAGATGGCGGGTGAGGTGACTTCCCGGTTCCAGGGATCCCACTCCCGGACCTTCTGGGTGGTGGTTGCCAGGACGTCGATGTAGTCGTCCGAGAGCACCCAGTACTGCTCGGTGACGAGGTCAAAGTCCTTGAGGCCCTTGGTGACGGGGTGCTCGGCGGCTGCGGGGAGCATGTTCAGGGTGTAGGGCACGTAGTTGTCGGACTGTTCGCCGACGCATTCGTCCGGGTGCTTGCCCGGATGGCAGGCGAACTGGCCGCCGATCAGGTGCATGTAGTCGGAGTTGTTCCGGTACGAATCGGCGATCCCGCCGTGCCAGCCCGCCAGGCCCGTACCGTTTTCCACGGCCGTGCGCAGCCCCGCGAACTCCTCCTTCTCGATGGTGCTCATGGTTACGCACTGCATGATCAGGTCCACCCCGGCCATGTAGTCGGCGTCGGCGTACACCTTGGGGGATTCCTCGATGCGGACGTCGTAGCCGTTCTCCTGGAGGTAGGGGATGAAGAGCTCGGTTGCCTCGTAGGGCTGGTGGCCGTCCCAGCCGCCGCGGACCACCAGGGCGTTCTTGCGTTCTGTCATTGTGGGTTCCTTTGGTTTGTTTACCGGCGGGTCAGGGCCGGTAGGAGTCGGGTCAGCGGCTGGCGAAGGCTGCGTCGAAGGCGGCAGCCGGCGGGGCGATCCGGGCGAGTTCCTGGACCATGGCGAGTGCCTGCGGCGCGCCGATGAGCCGGTCCATGCCTGCGTCCTCCCATTCGATGCTGGTAGGCCCGCTGTAGCCGATGGCGTTCAAGGTCCGGAAGATGCGGTTCCACTGGACGTCGCCGTGCCCCGCGGTGACGAAGTCCCAGCCGCGCCGGGGATCAGCCCAGGCCAGGTGGGAACCGAGGCGGCCGTTGCGGCCGTCAAGCTGGCGGACCGACTCCTTCACATGGACGTGGAGGATGTGTTCGGCGAAGTCCTGCAGGAACATCACCGGGTCCAGGTCCTGCCAGATGAAGTGGGACGGGTCGAAGTTCAGTCCGAAGCTCTTGCGGTGCCCGATGGCCTCGAGCGTGCGCTTTGCGGTCCAGTAGTCATACGCGATTTCGGACGGGTGGACTTCCAGGGCGAAGCGGACACCCACCTCGTCAAAGATGTCCAGGATGGGGTTCCAACGGTTTGCAAAGTCCTGGTAGCCGGCGTCGATCATCGATTCGGAGGCGGGCGGGAACATGGCCACGGCCTTCCAGATGGAGGACCCGGTGAAACCTGTGACGGTTTTGACGCCGAGGCGGGCAGCTGCCCGCGCGGTGTCCTTCATGGATTCGGCGGCCCGCTGGCGCACCCCTTCCGGATCGGCGTCGCCCCAGATTTCCGGGGACAGGATGCCCTGGTGGCGTTCATCGATGGGGTCGTCACAGACTGCCTGGCCGGTGAGGTGGTTGGCAATGGCGAAGACTTGAAGGTGGTTCTTTTCCAGGATGTCCAGCCGGCCCTGGAGGTAGCCGTCGTCCTCCGCGGCGCGGCGGGGGTCCAGGTGGTCGCCCCAACAGGCGATCTCCAGCCCGTCGAAGCCCCACTCACCGGCGAGCCGGGCCACCTCTTCGAACGGCAGGTCGGCCCACTGGCCGGTAAACAGCGTAATTGGTCGTGTCATGGGGGTTCCTTCTCCTGTAGTCACGTTGCTAAACCTTTTGCCACTGGCTGGAGTTGGCGGCGCTGGCCTCCACGGCAGCCAATACCCGCTGGACCTGCAGCGCGTCCGCGAAGGACGGTTCCGGCTGGCGGCCCTCGCCGATCGCAGTGACAAGGTCCACTACCTGGTGGGTGAAGCCGTGCTCGTAGCCCAGGCCGTGGCCGGTGGGCCACCAGTTGCCCACGTACGGGTGCTCGGGTTCGGTGACGAAGATCCGTCGGAAGCCGGCGTCCGGGGACCCGGCCGCATCATAGAAGGACAGGACGTTCATTTCCTCGAAATCAAAGGCAAGGGAGCCCTTGGTGCCGTTCAACTCCAGGCGCATCGCGTTCTTCCTGCCGAGCGCGTAACGCGTAGCTTCGAAGACGCCGACGGCGCCTGTGGAGGCAGTGCCGCCGTCGAACTTTGCGCTGAAGACGGCGGCGTCATCCACGGTGACCGTTCCACGGGGCGCGTCGCTGCTGAGGTCGCCATGGCCGCCCAGCCCCACCAGGTCGCCGGCAAGCGGACGTTCCGGGACAAACGTTTCCAGCAGCGCCGAAACGCCGGTGATGTTCTGGCCGGTGACCCATTGGGCCGCGTCAATGCTGTGCGCGCCGATGTCGCCCAAGGACCCGGACCCCGACTTGCTCTTGTCCAGCCGCCAGGTCATGGGGGCATTGGCGTCGGAAAGCCAGTCCTGCAGGTACTGCGCCCGGACGTGCCGGATGTCGCCGAGCCTGCCCTCGTCCACGAACCGTTTGGCCAGTGCCAGGGCTGGCGTCCGGCGGTAACTGAAGCCGCACATGGAGAAGACGCCCTGCTTGGCCGCAGTCTCTGCTGCCAGGGTCATCCTTTCCGCTTCCTCCACGGAGTTCGCCAGCGGCTTCTCGCAGAGCACATGCTTGCCGGCTTCCAGGGCGGCGATCGCGATGTCGGCGTGGGTGTCCCCGGGGGTGCAGATATCGATCAGGTCGATATCGTCGCGCTCGATCAGGCGGCGCCAGTCCGTCTCGACCGATTCCCAGCCAAGCTTCTCGGCTGCGGCCCGCACGCCGTCGGCATTCCTGCCGGCGACAGCGGTGAGGGTTGGCTGCAGCGGCAGGTCAAAGAACCGTGGGGCCGTGCGCCAGG
The DNA here is from genome assembly GCF_054408515.1 of Arthrobacter sp. D3-16. Classification (NCBI taxonomy): domain Bacteria; kingdom Bacillati; phylum Actinomycetota; class Actinomycetes; order Micrococcales; family Micrococcaceae; genus Arthrobacter; species Arthrobacter sp. D3-16. The sequence continues at coordinate 90,098 of NZ_CP096437.1, forward strand.
CGTGGGAGTGGGCGGCACCCATAAAGGCGTAGCCGACCATGCCGACCCGCAGGGGTTTTGCGGTGGTCATGTTAATCGTCCTTTCTAAAGATCCCGGTGTTACTTGCTGAAGCCGGCGGTGAGGCCGCTGAGCAGCTGCCGGCGGCCAACCACGTAGAGCACCAGGATTGGGAGCGTGCTGAGCACTACCGAGGCGAGCACGGCCGGGATGTTGACGCTGTACTCGCCCTGGAATGTCCACAAAGCCAAGGGAAGGACGCGCAGGCCAGGGCTCTGGGTGAGGACCAGCGGCAGGAGGAATCCGTTCCAGACGTGCAGGCCGTTATAGATGGCGACGGTCACGATCGCAGGGCGGGTCAGCGGCAGGGCAAGCCGCCACATGGTCTGCCATTCACTGCAGCCGTCCAGCCGCATCGACTCGAACAGTTCGTTCGGCACGTCCCGGATGAAATTGGACAGGATCAGGACCGTCAGCGGAATGGCGAAGGCAATCGAGGGAAGCATCAGTGCCAGCAGGCTGTCGTACAGGTTGAGCCGGATGATCATCAGGTAGATGGGGATGATCGTTGCCTGAAGCGGGATCGCCAGTCCCATCAGGAACATCCCATTGACGAGCTTGAGGAACCTGCCCTTGCCGCGAACGATGGCAAACGCGGCCATGAAGGAAATCAGTACCGTCGGGATGACGGCCCCGAGCGTAACGATGGTGCTGTTCATGAAGTACTTCGCGAAGTCGGCCTCAAGAACCAGCTGGTAATTTTCCAGCGTGGGTGACGTGGGAAGAGCCAGCGGATTCTGGCCGAAGTAGCCTTCCTGCGTCTTCAGGCTGGTGATGACCACGTAGTAGACCGGGATGATGATGATGGCGAGCCAGATCCAGCCGCCAAGGCCTGCCGGGATGTTCAGCCGCCTCATCCGGAAACCGAGCCCCCGCTGGGCGGCGGTGGAGTTGGCCAGGGAACCGGTGGGAGTTTCCTCCGTGCTGCTTTTCAGGACGGTGCTCACCCTACATACCTTCCAATTGGCTGCCCTGCTTGTCCTTGCCTCCAAGGCGCTGGAGGAACAAGGCAAGAGCAAGGCCGATGAGTACGAGAATGACGGCGATGACGCTCGCCGGGCCCATGAGGTTGGCCCGGAAGCCCCGCAGGTACATGTCCAGGGCCAGGATCCGCGTGGAATTTCCCGGACCGCCGCCCGTGAGCACGAAGATCAGGTCGAAGTAGGTCAGCGATCCGACCACCATCAGGGTGGACGAGGTGATGATGGTGTACTTCAGCTGGGGGAGCGTGATGTGGAAGAACTGCTTGATCGTTCCCGCGCCATCGATCTCCGCCGCTTCGTAGAGCGACTTGGGGATCTGCCGCACACCGCCCTGGTAGATGAGGGTATGGAACGGCACGAACTGCCAGGCGATGACGAAGATGACCAAACCCAGGGCAAGATGCGGCACGCCCAGCCAGTCCTGGGCCAGGAAGGGCAGGCCCAGGCCGGTTGCCAAACCGAAGTTGGGGTCCAGCAGGGCCTTGAAGGCGATGGCCACTGCTGCCGAGGAGAGCAGCAAAGGCAGGAAGTACAATACCGCAAGGGCTGCCCGGTAACGCTGGCTTCCTGCCGTGAAGACGCCCAGGAGGAGGCTGATCGGAGTCTGGACCAGCCAGGAGGCGATCATGATCAGGAAGGTCAGTCCCAAGGCGTTGTACAGTCCCGGGTCCGCCAGCACGGAGAACCAGTTGCTCATGCCCGCCGCCCCGATGGCACCGATGCCATCCCAGCTGGTGAAGCTGAGGATGAGGACACCGGCCAGCGGTACGACGGCGAAAACCAGGAAGAAGAACAACGCCGGCAGTGTCAGCCAGGCCAGGGCACTATTTCGCTTCCCGCTGTGCCCGCCGCCGGTTGCGGCGGCGGCGGCAGCCGTGCGGGCGGTTGAGACGGCGTTACTCATTTTCCGAGGGTGCCGTTCATGTTCTCGGCGAACTGCTGCGGCGTGATGGACTTCAGGAACAGCTGGTCGATGTTGTTGAGCAGCGCTTCGGCGGCAGTGGGGCTCAGCGCCTGGTCCCACGACTGCTGGAAGCTCGGGGCGTTCTTGGCCAGGTCGTAGACGAAGTTCAGGAAGTCCTTGTCCGGAGAGGTGTTGAGCTTGTCTTCGATGCCGTTGACAATGGGAACGGATCCGGAATTGATGTAGGTATCAATGACCGTTTCGGTCAGGATGCCATCTTTGAAGAATTTCTTTGCCGTCTCCTTCTCCGCGTCGGTGGCCTTTGAGGAGATCGACATGTACTGGGCAGGGTTGCCCACGCCGTTCTTGGGGTCGCCCTTGCCGCCGGCAACGGTGGGGAACTGGACGAAGCCCAGCTTGCCGTCCTGGACGAAGTTCTGGCCGCCCTTCTTCATGGCACCGTAGGTCCATGAACCGTGCAGCATCATGGCTGCCTTGCCGGTGAACAGAAGCGCCTGGTCTGCGTTGGAATCCGCCGCGATGGAGGAGAAACCCTTGATGAAACCCTCCGCCGAGACGAGCTCCTGGATTTTGGTGCCGGTCTCGATGACGGCGGGATCGAGCCAGGAATTGGGCTTTCCTTCGAAGATGGCATTGAACACGTCAGGGCCGCCGATGCGGTCCAGCAGGTATTCCAGCCACATCATGGACGTCCAGCGTGACTGTCCACCGAGCGAGAAAGGCGCCACTCCCATGTCGTTGAAGGTCTTCACCAGGGACATGACGTCGTCCCAGGTCTTTGGCGGCTGGACGCCCGCCTTGTCGAACAGTTCCTTGTTGTAGAACAGGACGATCGGGGCCACGTACTGGTTGGGCACCGCGTAGATTTTCCCGTTCACCGTGGCAGCACCGAAGGAGGCCGGGAAGAACTTTTCCTTCAGGTCCGGGTTTTCATCGAACCAGCCGGTCAGATCGTCCACCTGGCCGGCCTCGGCGTAGGTCTTCAGCGTGCCGCCGCCCCAGCCATAGATGATGGTGGGGGCCTGGCCGGCACCAATCGCGGTTTTGATCTTGGTTTTGTACGCATCGTTCTGGAAGTACGTCACTTCGATCTTGTTGTCCGGGTTCGCCGAAGTGAAGGCGTCCACCGCCTTTTGCATGGTGGTCTGGTTCGGCTCCCCGGACAGGTACCACATGCTGGCACCCCCACCGGCACTGGAGGTGCCCGGTCCCGACGTCCCACAGGCAGTGGCCGTCATGGCGGCGAAGGGAGTCAGGGCAGCAAGGGCGAGGAAAGAGCGGCGGGAGGTCTGGGGTTGCTTCATTGCTTCTCCATCTGAAATTGCTTCTTTGCAAAGGTTGGGGTGTGAACTCAGCGTCGCGTTTCGAAACATTTCGAACGCGTGATTTAGGTCACGATCTAAACTAAAGGGGCGGAGTGGCAGAGGTCAATAGCCGTCTGGCACTTTCTCCGGCAACCCGATTTCCCACCCTTGACCAGCGACTCGCGGCGGGGGAAGAATGAAACTACCGAAACTTTTCGAAAGGTTGCGAACTTATGGCACTGAAGATGCCGGAGCGGGCCAAACCGACGCTCGCGTCCGTGGCGCGGCAGGCCGGTGTCTCGGCGCCTACTGTTTCGAAGGTGGTCAACGGCCGTGAAGATGTAGCACCCGAAACCAGGGCTCGAATACTCGCTGCGCTTGAGCAGGCGGGGTACCAGTCTCCCCTGCAGCGCCGTTCCACTGCTGAGGCAGGAAACGTCGTGGAGGTGGTCATTGACGTGCTTGACTCCGCCTACATGATTGAGGTTCTCAACGGGGTATTGCAGTCCGCGGCGGCTGCCGATGTTGAAATTCTGTTGAGCGTCACAGGACCGGCGCCTTCGAGCCCCCGCGGCCCCGAGCGCCGCGCCCAGCGCATGATGGACGAAGGCAGGGCGGGCATGATTGTGGTGACGTCCGCTTTCAGCGAGGCTCAGCTGCATGCATTCCGCCGCCGCCACATACCCGTCGTCGTCATCGATCCGCTCAATCCGCCCTCAGCCGATGTGGTGAGCGTAGGAGCGACCAACTGGGCCGGCGGCAAGGCCGCGACAGAGCACCTGCTTGAGTTGGGGCACCGGCGTATCGCCTACATTGGCGGTATACCGGGGGCTGAATGCAACCAGGCGCGGCTGCACGGGTACATGGCGGCTTTGATGGCCCAAGGCGTTCCCGTGGAGCCCCAGTACATTATTTCCGGCGGCAAATTCCGCCGCGAAAGCGGGATCACCGGGCTCAAGGCGCTGCTCCAGCTGGACCAGCGGCCTACAGCCATTTTTGCCGGAAGTGACAGCATCGCCTTGGGTGTTCTCGGCGAAGCAGGCCGCCACGGTATCCGGGTTCCGGAAGACATCAGCCTTATCGGCTTCGACGGAACAAAGCAGGGCGAGGAATCCATTCCGGCGCTCAGCTCAGTAGCCCAGCCGCTGGAGGAAATGGGGCGCGCAGCGTTGCGGTCGCTCCTGCGCCAGGCGCGGGGAGAAGTCCTCGATTCCCACCGGGTGGAACTCGCCACCCAGCTGATTGTCCGCGACTCCACGGCCCCTCCCGCCGGCACGGCAAAGGGGTGAGATCGACGAGGATGATCATCACGGGCCTCGACACTGTTGTCGTCGATTTTTACCGGACCAACCTGATCTTTGTCCGCCTGCACACGGACGCCGGCCTCACCGGCGTCGCGGAGGCGACCCTTGAGGGGCAGGAGCACGCTGTCCGCGGCGCCGTCGCTGTCCTCGCGGACGCGGTCCGGGGCAAGGACCCCACCCGGATCGCCCAGACCATCTACGAACTTAACCGCGACGCGTACTGGCGCGGTGGACCTGTGTCCATGACTGCTCTCAGCGCCCTGGAAATGGCGATGTGGGATGTCTCGGCACGCGCCCTGGGCGTGCCTGTACACCGCATGCTCGGCGGCCAGGTCCGCGACCGGGTCCGCGCCTACGCCAACGGATGGTTTTCCGGAGCCAAAACCCCTGAGGACTTCGCCGACGCCGCTGTCCAGACAGTGGCCCAAGGCTTCCGAGGACTCAAGTGGGATCCGTTCGAGGCAGCGGACCTGACACTCGAACCGCGGGATCTGCGGCGCATGCTCGAGCCCGTCGCCGCTGTCCGGGAGGCCGTGGGCGATGATGTCGAGATCTTTATTGAAGGACACGGGCGTTTCGACGTACCCACAGCCATCCGGGTAGCGCGCGAAATCGAGCAGTTCCAGCCGGTGTTTTTCGAGGAACCATGCCCGCCGGACGGCATCGATTCGCTCATCGAGATCCGGTCCAAATCACCTGTGGCGATCGCGGCCGGGGAGCGCTGGTTCGGACGGAACACCTTTGTCCCCGTCCTGGCACGGAACGCCGTCGACTACATCCAGCCGGACGTCACACACGCCGGCGGCCTGCTGGAACTGTCATTCATCTCCACGCTCGCGGCAGCCCACTACATTCCCTTCGCCCCGCACAACCCGAGCGGGCCCTTAAGCACCGCGGCCACCCTGCAGCTGGGCGCCATGCTCCCGAACTTCCGGTACCTGGAAATCATGGCCTCGGACGTTCCGTGGCGGAGCGAGATCTCCAACGAGCGCCTCCAGCTGACCGAGGAAGGCGACATCCTCATCCCGGACGGTGTGGGCCTGGGCATCGAACTGGACTTCGATGCCATCGCCGAGCACCCCTACACACCGCATCCGATGAGGATCTTCAACGACGCGGTGGCCGACATCAGGCCGCCGGACGCCCGCTCCTACTTCAACCTCGAGCACACCGCGGTGAGCAGGGACAGCCCATGACCCTCACGGCATCGCTGCCCATCCTCCCTGCCGACGCGGCAGATGCGGTCCTCGTTGGCCGGGTGTGGGACCCCGCCTCCGGTGGCCCGAGGGTAGTGTGCGTCCGGGGAGATGAGGTCTTTGATCTCACCGCCGGGGTCAGCACTGTCGCCGGGCTTATGGATCGCGGGAACCCGGCGGACCTCGTTCTGCAGGCAGCCGGGGCTCCGCGCTGGAACCTGGCGGAATTGGTGGAGGCCTCGCTGGACGCGGACCGGAGCCGGCCCCACTTGCTCTCCCCGATCGACCTCCAGGTCATTAAGGCCTGCGGGGTCACCTTTGTGGAAAGCATGCTCGAGCGGGTCATCGAGGAACGGTGCGGCGGTGATTCCAACCGGGCGGCGGAAGTCCGCAAAGCCGTTGCTGAGGCCCTGGGCGGCAGCCTGGATTCCCTGCGCCCCGGGTCTGAAGAGGCGCGGGAGGCCAAGAAGGTATTGTCCAGCCGGGGGATGTGGTCGCAGTACCTGGAGGTGGGACTGGGCGCCGACCCGGAGGTCTTCACCAAAGCCCCGGTCCTGTCGTCCGTTGGGTTCGGTTCCGGCGTCGGCATCCCCGGCTTCTCCTCGTGGAACAACCCGGAGCCGGAACTTGTGCTCATTGCCGACTCAGCCGGGACGGTCCGGGGCGCTGCCTTGGGGAACGACGTGAACCTGCGGGACGTGGAGGGCCGCAGTGCACTCCTCCTCGGAATGGCCAAGGACAATAACGCTTCGTGTGCCATCGGTCCGCTGATCCGGCTCTTCCACCAGGACTTCACGCTGGACTCGCTGCGGAGCGAGGACATCACCCTCACCGTGGAAGGCATGGACGGCTACCGCCTGGAGGGCCGCAACAGCCTGGCCCGCATCAGCCGCCCCTTCGAGGGACTCATGGCAGCAGCGCACGGCCGGCACCACCAGTACCCCGACGGTTTCGCCCTCTTCACCGGAACACTGTTCGCTCCAACGCAGGACCGCGATGCCGAAGGGCTGGGCTTCACCCACAAGCACGGCGACGTGGTCACCATCAGCAGCCCGCAGCTCGGGAAGCTGATCAACCGGACGCAGAGGACCGAGGACATGGAGCCCTGGACCTTCGGCATCAGTGCCTTATTCAGCTACCTTTCCCGGCTTGAGACCGGGCCTTCGCCGTCAACCGCTGTGAACTGCACAGATTCCCACGTCTCCCCATAGGGCACCTGATCGCTAAGTTCGACGGTGAAGCGGCCCGGGCCGCGCCTGGTCACGAGGATGCCCCGTACGGGGTTTTCCTGGGCCAACGCCCGGAGTTGTCGGATGGAGACGTTCAGCTTGTCATCAGCCTCGGATCTGGTCGTGGCGAGGACGGTCAGGCAGTGCGGCGTTCCCATGGACGGAATTCCTTTCGAATGGCAGGCGGCCGTACAAAAGGCACGGCCGCCTGCCTCTTGTTTCAGTTGCCTGGTGTCACCGTGACATCGCAGTGCAGGCGGCGGGTGTGGTCAACGACGCGTGTTTCACCCGTCAACTGGATCCCGGCCCGCAGGCGGATATCCCCGCTGGAAGCCCCGAAGCGGAGTTCCACATCGCCAGCCTCGACGATCCGCTTGCCATCCCGGCCCGTAAACGATGCGACATCGGCGGGCACCGTGAAGGAAACCCTCGCCGACGCTTTCGCCTCCAGCGGCACGCGGGCATACCCCACCAGCTTCTGCACGGGGCGGACCACTGAGGCCACCGGATCGTGGAGGTACAGCTGGACGAGTTCGACGCCGGCCCGGTCACCGGTGTTCGTGACGGTGATGCTGGCGTTCGCCGCACCATCCACCGCGACGGTGGATGGCCCGTCCAGTTCCAGGCCGCTCCATTCGAACGTGGTGTAGCTGAGGCCGTGGCCGAAGGGGTAGGCGGCCGCGGGATCGATGTTGGAAACGCTGCTGGCCTGGGCCAGCGGAGAGGCCAGGTATGACGAAGGCTGGGCGCCCGGCCGGGCGGGAATGCTTACCGGCAGACGGCCGCTGGGGTTGACGGTGCCGCTGAGGATTCTCGCCACAGCCGGCCCGCCTTCCTCGCCGGGGAAGAATGCCTGCACGATTGCGGCGGCCTCTTCGACGGCGGATCCCACGGCGTAGGGGCGGCCCGTGAGGAGCACCAGCACCACGGGGACGCCGGTTTCAATCAGCCGGTCCAGCAGTTGCTGCTGGACGCCCGGGAGCACCAGGGATTCCACGTCGCAGCCTTCACCGCTTGTTCCCCGGCCGAACAGGCCGGCGCGGTCACCCATCACAGCGATAACGACGTCGGCCTCGCTGGCGGCAGCAACGGCGTCGTCAAATCCCTCAGTGGACGGGCCGTCGATGGAGCAGCCTGCCGCTACCGTGATGGGGCTGTCGGGGAATTCAGCCCGCAGGGCCTGCGCCACGGTAGGCAGTTCGATGCCAACCGGAATGTCCGGGTGCTGCCCGCCGACGTGTGCCGGGAAGGAGTAGCAGCCGAGGAAAGCCGCGGTGTTGTCGGCGTTGGGCCCGACGACGGCGATGCGGCCGGGGTTGCGCAGCGGCAGGATGCCGTTGTTGCTGGCCAGGATGATCGACTCTTCGGCAATTTGGGCGGCGAGCTTCCGGTTGGCCGTGGTGTCAAGGGTGATGCTGCCCTCCAGTCCGGCATTGTTCTGCAGATCGGTGTCCTGCAGGGCAGGGGGAACGGCGGACCATTCCTCATCCAGCAGGCCCAGCTCGATTTTCTGCACGAGCACCCGGCGCAGGGCACGGTCGATGAGGCTGACGGGAACGCGGCCGGCTTCGACTTCGGCCAGAAGGTGCTCACCGAAGGCGTGCACGGTGGGAAGTTCGACGTCGACCCCGGCGGCCAGGGCGGCTGCTGCAGCTTCGCCCAGGGACCCGGCGACGCCGTGCAGGTTTTTCAGGAAGGCGATGCCGAAGTAGTCAGCGACCACAGTGCCGTCGAAGCCCCACGTGTTGCGCAGAAGGTCCGTGAGCAGGGAAGCGTCGGCGGCGGAGGGGACTCCGTCCAGGTCCGTGTACGCGTGCATAACGGAGCGGACGCCTGACTCCCGGATGGCCATCTCGAAGGGCGGAAGCAGGACGTCCGCCAGTTCGCGGGAGCCAACGGAGACGGGGGCCAGGTTGCGGCCTGCTTTTGAGGCCGAGTAGCCCACAAAGTGCTTAAGCGTGGCGACGATGCCGCTGCTTTCCAGGCCCTGGATATAGGCGGTGGCGAGGGTTCCGATCAGGTAGGGGTCCTCGCCGATCGTTTCCTCCACGCGGCCCCAGCGGGCATCGCGGACCACGTCGAGGACGGGGGCAAGGCCCTGGTGCACGCCGACCGAGCGCATGTCGGCTCCAATCGATGCACCCATCGTACGGATGAGTTCGGCGTTGAAGGTGGCGCCCCACGCGAGCGGCACGGGGTAGGCGGTGGCCTGCCAGGTGGCAAAGCCCGCCAGGCATTCCTCATGGACCAAAGCCGGGATGCCGAAGCGGTTGGCGGCGGCAATGCGCTGCTGGGTGCGCTGAAGCGACAAGGCGCCCAGCGCCGGGTCGACGGGGGCCGTGCCAAACGGCCTGGTGAGCTGTCCCAGTCCGTTCGGCAGGATCTCATCGAGATCCACCGCCGGGTTCATCTCATTCTGGTGGGGGGCTACTTCGCCGCCCTCCGTGGAAGCACCTACCCAGACGCCGAAGAGCTGCGCGGTTTTCTCCCGAAGCGTCATGGCGGCAATCAGGCTGTCGGCGCGCTCCCGGGGGTTGGACGCGGTGTCGCGCCACGGCGCGCTGTGTGTTTTGGTTTCTGTCATGATTACTTTCCGCCAGCGCCCATGAGGCCCTGGACAAGCGCGCGGCGCGCGAAGAGGTAGGCGAGCAGTACCGGCACCATGGACAGGGTCACGGCTGCCAGGAGTCCGGGGATGTTGATGCCGAACTGCGTCTGGAAGTTGAACAGGCCGAGGGTGACCACACGGGTGGATTCAGACTGCGTCAGGATCAGCGGGAAGAGGAAGCCGTTCCAGGCCTGGAGCGCCGAGAACACTGCGATGGTGGACAGGCCGCCTTTGGACAGCGGCAGCACCAGGCGCAGGAAGGCCCGGGCGGGGGAGGCGCCGTCCATGGCCATGGCCTCGTAAAGCTCCGGCGTGATGTCGCGCATGGTGCCGCTGAGGATGATCGTGCAGATCGGAAGTGCGAAGGCCGCCGTCGGAAGAATGACGCCGAGCAGGTTGTCATAGAGGCCCACAGTGTTGATCAGGTAGAACACCGGAACGATGACGGCTTGGGCGGGAATCGCCAGGCCCAGCAGGAACAGGCGGAAGATGGCCGTTGCGGCACGGCTTTGGCTGCGCACAATGGCGTAGCTCAGCGGGGGTACCAGCAGCAGGACGAGGCCAACCACGCCAAGGGTGACGATAACGGTGTTGAGGAAGTACCTGCCGAACCCGCTGCTGATGGCATCCACGTAGTTCTGCAGGGTGAAGCTGGTGGGGAAGGACAGCGGCCCGTTGTCGCCGAACTCGGCACGCGTCTGGAACGTCGCGGACAGCATGACGTACAGCGGAACAGCAACGATGGCCAGCCAGATGAAGGCTCCGACGCCGGCGAGGTAATTCGGACGCGTTTTCATTTAGAGCCCCTCCATGGAACTGCGCATCTTGTCGTACCCGGAAACGCGGACCACAGCGAAGGAGATCGCCGTGGAGATGACGACGAGGACCAGCGCAATCGCGCTGCCGGTGCCGAAATCGAACCTGCGGAAGGCTTCCTGGTACATGTGGAAAGCGGTGATGGTGGTGCCGGTTCCCGGTCCGCCGTTGGTCAGGATGAGGACTGTTTCAAAAGTCGTCAGGCCGCCGACCACCATAAGGATCACCGACGTGATGATGCTGTTCTTCAGCTGCGGCAGCGTGATGCTGAAGAACTGCCTGACAGTGCCGGCGCCGTCGATCGATGCAGCTTGGTACAGGACCGGCGGGATCTGGCGGGCGGCACCCTGGTAGATCAGGGTGTGGAACGGCGTGAACTGCCACATGCCCACGAAGATGAGCACGGCTATGGCGCCGGTCTGGGTGCCGAGGACGTTGCCGTCCCCAAACAGCCAGGACAACTGACCGGGAAGGCCGAAGTTGGGGTCAAGGAGTGCGCGCCACAGGACGGAAATCGCCGCCGAGGACAACAGCAGCGGAACGAAGTAGATGGCGCTCAGGATGGCGCGGTTTTTCTGGTTTCCCGCCGCCCAGACGCCCAGCAGGATGCTCAGCGGTGTCTGGGTGATGATGCCGAGCGCAATAAACAGCAGGCTCAGCCAGAGGCTCTGGAGCATCACCGGGTCCTCAAAAAGAGCCTCCCAGTTCTTGAGCCCGACGAATTTGGGATCGCCGAGACCGCTCCACGTAGTGAAGGACAGCACCGCCACCGCAACAAGCGGCACGAGCGCGAAAAGCCCAAAGAAGATGGTGGCAGGAAGGGCCCAGACAAAGCCGGGGCGGCTCGAGGTGGAGCCGCCCCGACGTGTGGGACGGCCCTTTTCAGGGCCGCCCGCACGTTCCGGGCGCCTGCGGTTGGCAAGCGTCGTCGTCATGATTTTTCCTAAAGGCTCTGCATGGCCTTGATGAAGCCGTCTTCATCAATCTGTCCGCTGAAGAACTGGGAGACGGCGGTGAGGATGGTGACAGTTGCTTCCGGCGGGTACGCCTGGTCCCAGGAAAGCTGGAACGAGGGCGCTTCCTTCACCAGGCTGAACTGGTACTTGGCGTACTCGGGGTCTGCAGCCTTGTCGAGGAACTTTTCCGTGTTCGTGGTGGTGGGGAGGTTGCCGATGGCCACCTGTTCCTGCACGAACTGGTCCGAGTACATGAGCTTCAGGAAGTCGCGGGCGGCTTCCGGATACCGCGTGTTCTTGTGGATCGAGTAGAAGTTGTTCGTGTTGCCCACGAGGTTGTCCTCGTCGCCTTTTCCACCCTCGATCTTCGGGAATTCGCTGTAGCCGAGGACGTCAGCGGCGAAGGCAGCATCATTGCTCTGCTGCGTGGAGTACTCCCACGAGCCCATAAGCTCGAAACCGGCCTTGCCGCTGGCAAGAAGGGCAGGCGAACCGCCGTCGGTGAACTTCACGGAGTCGAAGTTGGTGCCGAAGGCCCCTGCATCCACCAGCTCGCGGAGCATGCCAAGCGCCTTGCGGCTTTCTTCGGATTCCCAGACGCTGCTGTCGCCTTCCAGCGCCTTCTGGAACAGGCCCTCGCCTGCGACGCGGTCGTAAAGGTACTCAAACCACATCAGCGTCGGCCACCGGTCGCCGGCACCCAAAGCGATGGGCGTGATGCCCTTGTCCTTGAGGATCTTTACGTCTTCCAGCAGTTCATCCCAGGTGGCCGGCGGCTTGCTGATGCCCGCGTCGGCCAGGACCTTGGAGTTGTTGAAAAGCATGACCGGCTGGGTTCCCCGCATGGGAACCCCGTAGGACTTGCCGTCGATAACCGCAGTTTCAAACACAGACGGCAGGAAAGCGTCCTTAAGCTGCGGGTCTTCCTTGATGAAGTCGTCCAGTGGAAGCACAAGGTCGGCGTCCACAAAGCTCTTGATGCTGCCGCCGCCCCAGTTGAAGAAGATATCCGGTGCGGTGGGGGTGTCCATGATCGTCTGCAGCTTGGACTGGTATTCGGCACCCGGAATCTTGTCGAGGACGATCTTTACCTCGGAAGTAGCGTTGTAGGCGTCGATCATCTTTTGTTCAACTACGTTGCCTGCGTCGCCGTACATTGCGACGTGGAGTTCATTCTCGGGCCGGCTTGACGCGCCGGACTCGCCCGAGCAGCCTGCCATTGTCAGGCCAAGGGCAAGTGCCGCACCGCCTGCAATAGTGCGGGCGACCCATCCATGGTTGTTCATCTTCGAACGCCTCTCGAAAGTTTCGATACTTTGATCGAAAGTTATTTGACGTTTGCCAGTGTAAGTTGCGTTACATCGAGGGCGCAAGGTGTGAGTATTTTTGGCACCAGCGAAAGAAACTCCGGCTATGCTGGTCCTCATGTCCAGCCCTGCATCGTCCGACGCGCGCGTCACCTTGGCCCAACTGGCAGAGGAAGCGGGCGTTTCGCTGTCCACGATTTCGAAGGTTCTTAATGGCCGATCGGACGTTTCTCGTAAAACGCGATCGAAAGTTGAGGAGCTCCTCGAGGAGCATGGCTATAAGCGGCGGAAAACGACGGCGGCCAAATCCGCCCTGCTGGAGCTTGTGTTCCATGAGCTTGAAAGTGCGTGGGCGCTCGAAATAATCCGGGGCGTGGAGAACGTCGCAAAGGCGAACAACATGAGCGTTATCCTGACGGAGAGCGGCACCAGGCATGCTCCCGGAACGGATTGGATTGAAGGGGTGCTGGCCCGCCGGCCCGCCGGGGTGGTACTTGTCTTTTCCGATCTCCCTCAGGAGTACCGGCAGCAACTGGATGCCCGCTCCATCCCGTTCGTGATCATCGACCCGGCAGGTGACCCTGCCCCCGACGTGCCTTCGGTTGGTTCCGCCAACTGGGCCGGGGGCATGATGGCCACCCGCCACCTCATCGAACTCGGCCACACCCGTATTGCCGCCATTTCCGGGCCTGAGGACATGATGTGCTCCCTCGCGCGGATCGACGGCTACAGCTCCGCGTTGAACACCGCGGGCATCCCCATCGACCGGACCCTCATCAGATACGGCGACTTCCACGTGGACGGCGGCCGGAAACACGCCCTTGAGCTGCTGCAGATGGAGCAGCGGCCAACCGCGATCTTCGCCGGGAGTGATCTACAGGCCCTCGGCGTGCTGGATGCAGCCCGACAGCTGGGAATTTCAGTCCCGGCCCAGCTGTCCATCGTGGGGTATGACGACCTCCAGGTGGCACGGTGGTCCAGCCCCGCGCTGACCACCGTGCACCAGCCCCTGATAGAAATGGCTGAAGAGGCGGCGCGCATGGTCCTGCGGCTCCGGGAAGGTGAACGGCCCAACAACCTTCGCCTTGATCTGGCAACATCCCTTGTTGTCCGCCAAAGTACTGCAGTCTGCCCCGACTGATTCGCGGGCAGCATCTTCCTGAAAGGAACACCATGTCGTCCATTGCGGGGCCCAACGGAGAGCTGATCATCCTCGAGGCGGGGGACTACAAAGCTACTGTCGCCAGCGTGGGGGCCGGACTCGGTAGCCTGTCATTCCAGGGCCAGGACATTGTGCTGCCTTTTCCCGGGCACGAACTGCCGCCAGCCTACGCGGGGAAGGTGCTGATGCCTTGGCCCAACCGGGTGGCCGGCGGTGCCTACACCTTCGCCGGCCAGCGCTATGAGCTGCCGGTAAACGAGGCCTCGACCGGCAGCTCACTGCATGGGCTTGCGCTGTGGAATGCCTGGCAGGTGGAGCAACACTCCAACGATGAAGTGGTACTCACCCATCTGCTGCACGGAGAACCTGGTTACCCGTTCCAGCTCGCGCTCTCGGTGCGCTACGCGCTGGACGCCGGCACCGGACTTCGGGTCGAGCTTCAGGCCGTCAACTGCGGGACGGCGGCGGCCCCTTACGGCTGCGGCTTCCACCCTTACATCACCGTGGGCGGCGAGGACGTGGACAACTGTGAATTGAGCTTCCGGGCCGGCAAGGTTCTGCTGACTGACCACAAGCTCCGGCCCACCGAGCTCCTGGATACGGCGGGTACCGACTTCGAATTCGCCGAGGCCCGCACGCTGGGATCGCAGTCGCTCGATCACGCCTTTACCGACCTTCCCCGAGGGGACTGGAACGTTACGCTGCGCAACCCTGCCCTGGAGCTTTCGGCAGTGGTGGAAGCCAGCGGAGCCGACGCCCCGTGGCTGCAGCTCTACTCGGGAGAGCTGCGCGGCCGGAAGGGCCTGGCTGTTGAGCCCATGACCTGCCCGCCCGATGCCTTCAATTCCGGCCAGGATCTCGCTGTCCTTGAACCAGGTGGGTCACATTCCCTCGCCTACCGGATCCATGCTGTGAAGGGCTAGCAGCAGGAAACGGCAATGCGGCCCGGAACCATGTGGTTCCGGGCCGCCCCTTTATGAGTAACTGCCGATGGTGTTACTGCTGGTAGGCGGGGTGGTGGCCGGCGCGCTGCTCTCCGCCCGGGTTGGCCTTGAGGAGCGTGGACTGCAGTGCGAAGTACGAAGGCTTGCGCGTGTAGTCCTCCCACATCACCGTTGCCTCGCCCTGGCCGCTGAAGAAGACGGGCACCCATGAGTACTTGTCATTGAAGCCCCAGATGGTGAAGGACTTGCAGTCCTCAACGTTCAGGCAGGCCTCCAGTGCGCGCTGGTAGTAGTCCGCCTGCTTGGCCAGCTGCTCTTCGGTCGGCTTGGTCCCTGCCGCGATGTTCATGCGGACATCGATCTCCGTGACGGCGGTTTCCAGTCCGAGGTCATCGAAGCGCTGAAGGTTCGCCTGCAGGTCGCCGGGGAAACCGTACTGCGTGCTGAGGTGGCCCTGCACGGCGAAGCCGTCCACCTTGACGCCCTCGGCCAGAAGCTTCGAGATGAGTCCGACGTAGGCCGTGCTCTTGGGGTTGATGCTTTCCACGCTGTAATCGTTGAAGAAGAGCTTGGCCTTCGGATCGGCCTCGTGGGCCCACCGGAAGGCGTCAGCAATGATCTCCGGGCCAAGTTCCCGGATCCAGATGTTGTCAGTGGTCCGGAGCGTGCCGTTGTCGTTAAAGATCTCGTTGGCGACATCCCACTGCTGGATTTTCCCGGCATACCGGCCAACAACAGTGGTGATGTGGTCCTTCAGGATGGAACGGAGTTCGTCCTTGCTGAAGTTACCCTGCTCCAGCCAGGCCGGGTTCTGGCTGTGCCAGAACAGCGTGTGGCCGCGGACCACCTGGCCGTTCTGCTGGGCGAACTCGACGATCGCGTCCATTTCCGCGAAACGGTACTGATCCCGCTGGGGGTGGATGAATTCCCACTTCGCCTGGTTCTCCGGCGAGACGGAGCTGAACTCCGAAGCCAGGATGTCACGGTACTGCTGGTCCGAAGTGAAAGGGTTGGCATAGGGCATCGTCTCGTGGTGGCCTCCGCCGGCTACTGCCGTGCCGATCCTGACGTCCTTCGGTGCGGCCCAGCGCAGGGTGTCCTGCTTGTCAAGGCCCGGGGGCTGCGGCTGGTCATTCCCGGCGGCAACTGCAGGCAGTGCCGTGGGGAGGACAAACGCTGACGCCATCACAGCGGCAGCAACCATTTTTGCAACCTTCATTAAAAGCTCTCCTTTGAGTACGAGCCGATCGGGACAGGATTCCGATCGAACCTTTCCGGAAACTTCCGGAACTTGGTCGTTGTAGATTAGGAGCCTTTCGGAGAGTGCGTCAAGGGTTTTGCCGAAAATGCCGTGGCCGGCGGCTTGGCAGGAAGGCCTATACTGGCAGCGACCCAGGAGGAATGCGTGCCCGAGAGCCAGCGCCCGGCAGTCACGATTTCGGCCATTGCTGCCGAAGCGGGGGTGTCAGTGCCAACCGTTTCCCGCGTGCTCAACGGCAGGGGCGATGTTTCCGCGCGGACCCGCGAGCGGGTGGAAGCCCTGCTGCGGGACCACGGCTACCAGCGGCGGGGAGCCCGTCCGGATGTCCGCTCAGGCCTTATCGACCTCGTTTTCAACGACTTGGACAGCCCCTGGGCGGTGGAAATCATCCGTGGCGTGGAGGAAGCCGCCAACGAGGCGGGGGCATCGACCGTAGTGTCGGCGATCCACCGCAAAACAAGTTCCACCCCCACCCGGCAGTGGCTGGATAACGTCAGTGCCAGGGCTAGTGACGGAGCCATCCTTGTCACCACGGACCTCGATTCCTTCCTGCGGGCCGAACTGCAGCGCCTGCATGTCCCCGCAGTTGTGGTCGACCCCGCCGGCGTGCCGGACTTGGACGTGCCGACGATAGGTGCCACCAACTGGACTGGAGCGGTCGGCGCCACCGAGCACCTCACTGGACTTGGTCACCGGCGGGTCGGATTCGTTGCCGGCACACCGGGCCTGTGGTGCAGCCGGGCCCGCCTGGACGGTTACCGCGCGGGCCTTGACGCGGCCGGCATCCCCTTTGATCCGAACCTGGTGGTGGAGGGGGACTTCGATTACCAGTCCGGTTTCCGCGCGGGGTGCAGGTTGCTCGAGCTGGACCACCCGCCGTCTGCCGTTTTCGCCGCGAGTGACCAGATGGCCCTCGGAGTGTATGAGGCAGTGCGAAAGAAGGGGCTGCGGGTGCCCGAGGATATCAGCGTCGTTGGCTTTGATGACCTTCCGGAAGCCCGCTGGGCGTCTCCTCCCCTGACCACCGTCCGGCAACCGCTGGCGGAGATGGGCAAACTCGCCGCGCGTACCGTGCTTCGGATGCTGCAGGGTGAAGGCGTTGCCAGCCCCCGTGTTGAGCTCTCCACCAGGCTTGTTGCCAGGGAGAGTACCGCTGCGCCCCGCAGCGGCTGATTCCTGCGCTCCAATTCCTCCGTTGCGCACCCTTGACGTGGCACAGAGCGCAGACCTACGCTGGGCGCGTTCCGGAAATTACCGGAAAGACTCCGTGACTCCAACGAGGTAGACATGAATCTCCCAGTTAACCGCCCGTCATTTCTGCGTCAGGCGGTGCTGCCTTTCGCTGCCACTGTTCTGGCACTCGGTGCTGCCGTCCCGGCAGGCCTCGCCGGTGCGGCTCCCGCCCAAGCGGACCAGGCGACCCCGGCAATCGTCGATTCAACCAGGCATGAGGGCAAGTACCTAAGCCTGACGTTCGACGACGGTCCCGATCCTGTCACCACCCCAAAGCTGCTGGCCGTGCTGGAGAAACACCACGTCAAGGCCACCTTTTGCCTGTGGGGAGACCACGTGAAGCAACACCCCGAGATCGTCCGGCAGATCGCGGACGCCGGCCACCTGCTCTGCAACCACACAATGCATCACGACAACATGGGCGGCTGGAGCCCCGAGGCCATCAGGGCCGATCTTGAAGAGACGAGTGCCGTTATCCGCGAGGCCGTTCCTGAAGCAAAGATCAGTTACTTCCGCGCTCCCTATGGGAGCTGGGGACAAACTCCGGAGGTGGCCGCAAGCATGGGCATGCAGCCCCTTGGCTGGGCCACGGTGGTGGGTGACTGGGATCCGCCGGGAACTGAGGAACTCGTTCGCCGCATCAGGGAGGGCATCACGCCCGGAGGGGTGGTGCTCCTGCATGACGGTGGCGGGGACAGGAGCCAGACGGTGGAAGCGGTGGACCAGATCATTCCGGAACTGCGGTCCGAGGGCTGGCGCTTCGACAGGCCTGCCCGTCGCGGCTGAACTCCTCATCGGGCGCAATCTGTCACCGGCTCCCTTGACGGGGCGGCGCCGCAATAATATAGTTCAATTCATAAACTAATTGGCTGTTCGGGCCATACTCTTTGACTGCAAGGACGCATCATGACTCTTTCCCCGACGCCCGCTGATAAGTTCACTTTTGGTCTTTGGACTGTTGGCTGGACCGGTGCTGACCCGTTTGGTGTTGCTACCCGTGCTGCGCTGGATCTGGTGGAGGCGGTGCACCGGCTCGCGGAGCTGGGCGCGTACGGCATCACCTTCCATGACAATGACCTGGTTCCGTTTGAGGCCACGGCCTCGGAGCGGGAGCTGATCCTGAAGAACTTCAAGGCGGCCCTGGCCGAGACCGGGTTGAAGGTCCCGATGGTGACCACCAACCTGTTCAGCCACCCGGTGTTCAAGGACGGCGGGTTCACCTCCAATGACCGTTCGATCCGCCGTTTTGCCCTGTCCAAGGTCCTGCGGAACATTGATTCCGCTGCCGAGTTCGGCGCCGAAACCTTTGTGATGTGGGGCGGGCGTGAGGGCAGCGAATACGACGGGTCCAAGGACCTGTCCGCGGCCCTGGACCGGATGCGCGAGGGCGTGGACACCGCCGCGGCATACATCAAGGACAAGGGCTACAACCTGCGGATCGCGCTGGAGCCCAAGCCCAACGAACCCCGCGGCGATATCTTCCTGCCCACCGTCGGGCACGGCCTGGCGTTCATCGCCCAGCTCGAACACGGCGACATCGTGGGCTTGAACCCCGAAACCGGGCACGAGCAGATGGCCGGGCTGAACTTCACCCACGGCATCGCCCAGGCCCTGTGGGCCGGCAAGCTGTTCCACATCGACCTCAACGGCCAGCGCGGGATCAAGTACGACCAGGACCTCGTCTTCGGCCACGGCGACCTCACCAGCGCGTTCTTCACCGTTGACCTGCTCGAAAACGGCTTCCCCAACGGCGGCCCCCGCTACGAAGGCCCGCGGCACTTCGACTACAAGCCCTCCCGCACCGAGGGCTACGACGGCGTCTGGGAATCGGCCAAAGCCAACATGGCCATGTACCTGCTCCTGAAAGAACGCGCACTGGCCTTCCGCGCCGACCCCCAGGTCCAGGAAGCCCTCGCCGCCTCCGGCGTCTTCGAACTCGGCGAAACCACCCTCGCCGCCGGCGAAACCGCCACCGACCTGCTCAACGACACCACCGCGTTCGAGGACTTCGACGCCGACAAAGCAGCCGAACGCTCCTTCGCCTTCGTCCGCCTCAACCAGCTCGCCATCGAACACCTCCTCAACGCACGCTAGGCAGGTCCTTCGGTCACTGCCGGCCGGCCCCTTCAGCAGCCGCTCCACCGGGCGGGCGCTGAAGGGGCCGGCGCTGTTTGACCTGTATCTGAGCCCGCGCCTGATACGCCCGGTTATGGGACCGCCTTATCCAGGGGTTGGCGGCGCGGGCGGGTGAGCCCTTTCCTGCCGGAGGCACAGTGAATTTTCACCTATGGATCGTGTTGTTGCAGCGTGGTATTTTGACCCTCTTACGTCGCTTACCGGAAGCGATCCAGGAGGAGGCCAGCTCATGAGTGATACCAATTCCGCCGGAACGAACGTGGACGTCGTGGACATCCTGACCAGCGATCACCAGGAGATGATTGCACTGATCGGGCAGATCCACGGCACGGCCGATGGAACCCAGCGCAGGGATCTCGCGGACACCCTGATCGCGGAAATAATGCGTCATGCTGTTGCCGAGGAAATGTACGTCTACCCAGCCATTGAAGACCACGTGCCCAACGGTAAAGAGGAAGTCGAACACGACAAAAAGGAGCACGACGACATCGTCAAGCTCATGAAGCGGCTGGAAAAAGAGGAGCCTTCAGGCCCGGGGTTCATGGAACTGGTCCAGGAGCTCGAGGCGCAACTGACCCATCACGCCGGCGACGAGGAGACCGAACAGTTTCCCAAGCTCCGCCTTCACATCCCGGCTGAAAAACTCGTGGAACTGGGACAAAAAGTAGAGAAAGCGAAAAAGCTGGCACCCACCCGGCCACACCCGAGCGCACCGCATTCGGAGCTGTTCCACAAAACGGTGGGACCGGGTGTCGGCATGGTGGACCGGCTCCTGGACAAGCTCACTCATCGGCAGACTGGCTCGAAGGACGACTGACAGGCTGCTTATGGCTTTCGGGGCGGGTTGCCTTGGTGGTGACGCTACTCGCGCGTAGGTTGGCAGGAGTTCTTTGTCTACCAGCCGACACCGAGGAGGAGTCATGAGCGACGGCGCCATGGACAGCACCGGCCCAACGAACCGGCCGGCAACGGCCGCACAGCAGCAGGATGCATCAAAGGCCGGCCATGCCGACCGGATTGATGACGACGGCGGCCGTCCCGCCAAATGGCGCATTATCGGGCCCGGCCTGGTGGTGGCAGCCACCGGCGTGGGCGCTGCTGACATGGTGGCCACATTGGTGGCGGGCTCCCGGTACGGTTATGGCCTGTTCTGGGCTGTCATCGTTGGCGTGGTCCTGAAGATCATCCTCGTTGAAGGGGCCGGGCGCTACACGCTGGCAACCGGAAAGACGATCTTCGAGGGATGGCGTTCCCTCGGCAAGTGGACCACGTGGTACTTCGGGCCCTACATCATGATCTGGGGCTTCGTCTACGGAGCCACTGCCATGTCGTCGGCGGCCCTGCCGCTCGCGGCCGTGTTCCCGATCCTGCCGCTGTGGGCGTGGGCCATCCTGATGGGCCTGGCCGGTTTCGCAATGGTGTGGTGGGGCAAGTACGCCACCTTCGAGAAGATCACTGCCGTGCTGGTGGGCATGATGTTCGTGACCGTGGTGGGGCTGGCCGTCATTGCCGCCCCAAACATCCCGGAAATGCTCACCGGCCTGATCCCGATGATCCCCTCAACCGACGGCGGCATCTTCTATACGCTCGCGCTGGCGGGCGGCGTGGGCGGAACCATCACGCTCGCTGCCTATGGATACTGGCTCCGCGAAAAGGGCTGGTACACCCCCAAGTGGATGAAGGTCATGCGGATCGACAACTCCATGGCCTACGTGATGACCGGGATCTTTGTGATCGCCATGCTCATCGTGGGTGCCGAAGTCGTACGCTCTGCCGGTGTTTCCCTCAGTGCCAGCGATGAAGGGCTGCTGGATCTCTACGACGTCCTGAAAGCGGAGTACGGCGACGTCGTGGGAACCGGCTTCCTCGTCGGTTTCTGGGCCGCTTCCTTCTCCTCCATTATCGGCGTCTGGAATGGCGTATCCCTGATGTTCGCCGACTTCTGGGGCAACATGCGGGGCAAGGAATCCGGACACCCCGATACGCGGGTGGGCGGTAAATACTTCAAGTTCTACATCCTGTGGCTTACTTTCCCGCCCATGATCCTCTTCGCCCTGGGCCAGCCCATCGGCCTGATCCTGCTCTACGGTGCCTTGGGTTCGCTGTTTATGCCGTTCCTGGCGCTGACCCTGCTCGGGCTGCTCAACGGCAGGCGGATTCCCAAGGCCTGGGCCAACAAGCTGCACTCCAACATCGCGCTGGGAGTTTGCGCCCTGCTGTTTGTCGTCCTGGGCATCCGCCAGTTCTGGACTTCCCTTTCGCCCCTTTTCGGCGGGTAGGGGAGGCCGGGCAGTGAGAGAGGGTTGCCCGAAAAGCCGCATCGAGTGAGAGAGGGTTGCCTTTCGGAGTGTGTTCCCCGTCCCGGTGGCTGGCAAGGGTATGTTGGGGTGCCTGGACGAAGGGTGGATGACTTATGACCGAGCCATATTGGGTGGAGCACGCTATCTGGTGGCATGTCTATCCCCTTGGCTTCGTGGGGGCGGAGACTGCAGCGCCGGCGCCCGATCTGCCGGTCTCACACAGGTTGTCCGACCTGAAGGGCTGGCTTGACTACGTTGTGGACCTCGGCGTTTCCGGCCTCGCCCTTGGTCCCGTTTTCGCCTCGGAGACGCATGGGTATGACACCACCGACTACTACCGGATTGATCCCCGGCTTGGTGATGAGGCTGACTTCGATGAGCTGATCGTGCAGGCCCATGCCCGTGGCCTCAGGGTTCTGCTTGACGGGGTTTTCAACCACACGGGGCGCAGCTTTGGTCCGTTCCAGCAGGTCCTGCAGGACGGACCGGGCACCCCAACCGAAGGCTGGTTCCGCTTGACCTGGCCGGAAGGTGCATGGCCGCCCGGTTCCGAGCCCGGGTACGAGGACTTTGAAGGCCACCACCACCTGGTTGCCCTTAATCATGGCGAGCCCGAAGTTGCCTCCTTCGTCGCCCGTGTCATGAAGCATTGGCTTGCACGCGGGGCAGACGGATGGCGGTTGGACGCCGCTTACGCCGTGCCGTCAACATTTTGGCAGCGGGTGCTGGGCGATGTGCGCGCCGAATATCCGCAGGCGTATTTCGTGGGCGAGTACATTCACGGCGATTATGCGCGCGCGGTCAACGCTGGTTCCTTGGATTCGGTGACGCAATATGAGCTGTGGAAGGCCATCTGGAGCTCATTCAACGACGCAAACTTCTATGAACTTGCCGCCGCCCTGGACCGCCACAACGGATTTCTTGAGGCCTTCGCGCCGCTGACGTTTGCAGGAAACCATGACGTGACCCGCCTGGCGAGCAAGCTGAAAAACCCCGATCAACTGCCCTTGGCCCTTGTGGTCCTCCTGACCCTTGGCGGAACGCCGTCCATCTACTATGGCGACGAGCAGGCCTTCCGCGGCATCAAGGAGGACCGGGCCGGGGGTGACGACGCCGTCCGGCCTTCCTTTCCTGCCACGCCGTCAGACCTTGCCAAGGCCGGCTGGCCGGTCTACCACCTTCACAGGGAACTGATCGGACTGCGCCGCCGGCACCCGTGGCTGCACAGGGCCCGTACCGAAGTGCTCACGCTCAGCAATGAACATCTCGTGTACCGGGCAGGCGCCGGCGGTTCTGCAATCACCGTCGCGCTGAATATGTCCGCCCAAACGGCGGCACTGCCCCTTCCTTCGCCTGCCGGCGCCGTTCTGGCGGGCAACGGGGAACTTCTCCCCGAAGGGCCCGCTGTGAGGCTGCCCGCCAGCGGCTGGGCCGTTCTGGGGCGCGCTGATTAAGAACCCGTTGCGGACGGCACCTTGGCCGGCCCCACTGAACGTCGTCGTATCAGGCGCGCTTCAAGGGCGGGCGCGGTGCCGGATGCTTTCCGTCCTTCAATCTGCCGTATCAACGCGGTGGCGGCGGCGACGCCCATGTCATAAACCGGTTGGGCAATCACTGTCAGGGGCGGCGTAGTGAGGCGTGTCCATGCGAAATCGTCATACATCAGGAATGAGACGTCCCCGGGGATCGCGAGTTCAAGTTCGTGGATGGCCGCCAGGACGCTGAGGGCGATGAGTCCATCTGAAGCCACCACCACCGTCGCCGGGTCGGGCAGGAAGAGGAGTTCACGCGTGATGTTTCGAATGGAGTCGGCATCGCCGGCATTGAGGCGCACCAGGTCGTGGGGAAAAACCACTCCTTTTTCTGAAAACGCCCGCCCCATCCCGTCCAGGCGCTCGGAAATCTGTGAGGAATCCACCTGCGTCGCCGCGCTGAACGGCGAGTCAGACTTCAACGTGGTGATGAAGGCAATCCTGCGGTGCCCGGCGTCCAGCAGGTACTTCGTGGCCTCGTAGGAGATACCGGCCATATTAACGGCCACGGTTTCTACCGCGAGTCCGTTGGCCGCCCGGTCAAGCAGGACCAGAGGCCGTCCCGACTCGTAAACGCGCTGTAAATGTTCCGTTTCGGTTGAGGAGGCAGGAGCCACTATGAGGCCGTCCACCCGCTTGTCCAGCAGTACCTGGACGGCGTCGACTTCCGCGGCTTGTTCCTCGTCGGTGTTGACCAGGATGACGTTGAAGCCGCTCTTCTTGGCGGTGTCGGTGATGCCCCTGGTGGCCAGGCCAAAGTGGGGGTTTTCGATGTCGCCCACCACCACGCCGATGGTGTTCGACTTCCCCGTGTTCATGCTCCGGGCAAGCTCATTTGGGCGGTAGGAGAGCTCCTCGGCAGCAGCCAAAACACGCTCCCGGACATCGTCGCTGACGGCCCCGTAGTTTCCCAGGGCACGTGCTGCCTGGGCCTTGGATACCTGCGCGGCCTTGGCGACGTCGGCGACTGTGACGTCGCGCCGCCTGGAACTGTTGCTGCTCATTACTGCCTTTCCAAAGGGGCCTTGACGGCCGATGTGGCTTGAGTTACATTTTTACCAACCCCAATGTGAGTCCGGTCTCAACCCTAGCTCTTGAGACCGGACTCAGCAAGCAATACCAACCGAAGGCCCGCAGGGCCACCCGTGCTTCCCACGATAGGAAATACATTGAGCACACGATTCAACTTCCGTCCGGCGGCCATAGTCGCTGCCGCCGTCGCGGCTCTCCTGGCACTGTCCGGCTGCGGGGGGTCAACTCCCGCCCAGTCGTCCGCTGATAATCCGTATGGGTTGATTGAGGCCGGTACTGTCCGGGTTGCGAGCCTGGGCGATTCGAAGCCTTATACGTTCACTGATGCGCAGGGTAATTTCACCGGTTTTGATGTTGAGCTGTTCAAGGACGTAGCGAAGCGGGCCGGGGTGGACAATGTCGTCTTCACGGGCCAGGATTTCTCCGCGATCCTGCCGGCGGTGGCGAACGGCCAGTTCGATGTGGGTGTGGCGGCGATCGGGATCACCGAAAAGCGCAAGGAAACCGTTGATTTCTCCAACGGCTACCTGGCCGGTTACCTGACGGTGCTGACCACGAAGGATTCCGGCATCCAGGACGCCGATGGCCTCTCCGGCAAGCGGTTGGGCGTGGTGCAGGGAACGCTGCAGGAAGCCTACGCGGTGAAGAACTTCACCACCGCGAACCTGGTCCGGTTCCCGGATAACAACTCCGCGATCGCGGCCGTGAACAGCGGCTCGGCGGACGCGCACTTCCTGGATTACGAAGCAGCGAAGGACTACACCGAACAGCACGGCCTGGTCAGTGTCGCGGACATCCCCTCGTTTGATGCCCCGGCCGGTTTCGCCCTGGCCAAGGACAAGACCGCGTTGAAGGAGGCCCTGAACAAGGCCCTGGCCGAGGCCATGGAAGACGGGACCTGGAAGACGCTGTACCAGAAGTGGTTCCCGGGCTCGCCGATGCCCGAGCAGTACCTGCCCAAGGCCGAGCAGACCTCCACCCCGGCAGCAACGGCCAGCAAGTAAACGCCCGGATTTTTTAGCCAACTACGTCTGAGAGCAACCATGGACTGGTTCAACACCATCATCCGCACTTTCTTTGACTTCAAGGCCATGGCCGAAGTCTTCCCGCAACTCCTCGGAGTCGGGCTCCTGAACACCCTGATCATCTCTGTCGCGGCCACCATCCTGGGCGTGTTCATGGGCATGGTGATCGCCGTGATGGGCATCTCCCCGTCCAAATGGCTGCGCGTCCCGGCCCGGATCTACACCGACCTGTTCCGCGGCCTGCCCGCGATCCTGACCATCCTGCTGATCGGCCAGGGCTTCGCCCGGCTCAGCCAGTCCATCTTCGGGCCCTCCCCCTACCCGCTGGGGATCATCGCGCTGAGCCTGATCGCCAGCGCCTACATCGGCGAGATCTTCCGCGCCGGCATCCAAAGCGTGGACAAAGGCCAGGGCGAGGCCTGCCGCGCCCTGGGCATGAGCTACAGCAAATCCATGGCCCTGGTCGTCATCCCCCAAGGCATCCGCCGCGTCCTGCCGGCCCTGGTGAACCAGTTCATCGCCATCGTCAAGGACTCCTCGCTCGTGTACTTCCTGGGCCTGCTGGTCACCGAACGCGAACTCTTCCGCGTCGGCCAGGACGCCGCAGTCCTCTCAGGCAACCTCTCCCCGCTGGTCATGGCCGGGCTCTTCTACCTCGTCATCACCGTGCCCCTGACCCACCTGGTCAACTACTTCGACAACAGGTTCCGCACCGGCCGGCGCCGCCCCGCCGCCCCCACCAGCGGCCTGAAGGAAGTCAAAGAACTCGACGCATCCTCGCCTCTGATCACCGGGAGCAACACATGAACCTCACCAGCAACACCACACCCAACACCTCACACAACACGACCCCAGCCATGACCGCACGTAAGACCACCGCCCCGGACATCGAGACGTTCCACGGCTCCAGCCTGGAACTGCAGAACCTCACCATGGCCTACGGCGACATCGAGGTCCTGCGCAACGTGAACCTCACCGTCAAACCCGGCACCACCACCTGCATCATCGGGCCCTCCGGCTCGGGCAAGTCCACCCTCCTGCGCGGCGTCAACCGCCTGCACGAACCCAAAAGCGGGGACGTGCTCCTCGCCGGCGAAAGCGCCCTTAAAGTCAACCCCGACATCCTGCGCGCCCGGATCGGCATGGTCTTCCAGCACTTCAACCTCTTCCCGGACCACACCGCCCTGGAAAACGTGGCCCTGGCCCTGTGGAGCGTGAAGAAAATGCCCAAAGCCGAAGCACGCGAACACGCCCGCCGCCGCCTGGCAGAAGTAGGCCTGGCCGAACGCGCCGACCACCGCCCCCGGGACCTCTCCGGCGGACAACAACAACGCGTCGCGATCGCCCGGGCCCTGGCCATGGAACCGGAAGTCATGCTCTTCGACGAAGCCACCAGCGCCCTGGACCCCGAACTCGTCAAAGGCGTCCTGAACCTCATGGCAGGACTGGGCCGCCGCGGCATGACCATGCTCGTCGTCACCCACGAAATGGGCTTCGCCCGCAAAGTCGCCGACCAGGTCGTCTTCATGGACGAAGGCGAAGTCGTCGAAGCCGGCACCCCCGCCGACCTCTTCGACAACCCCAAAAGCGAACGCCTCCAACGCTTCCTCTCAGAGGTCCTGTGATGGGGACAGCAAGGAGCGCGCCCATCCGTACCGCCGTCGTCGGATTCGGAATCTCCGGCAAAGTCTTCCACGCGCCCCTCATCGCAGCGGACCCCGGCTACTCACTGGACGTCATCGTTACAGCGGATCCAGCCCGCGCTGCGGAGGCGGGCAGGCTTTACCCCCAAGCCCGGGTGGTTCCGACTCCGGAGGACCTGTTCGCCCTCTCCGGCGATCTTGACCTGGTAATCCTCGGAACCCCGCCGCTCACCCACTTCGACCTTGCCTCGACAGCGATGGCCCAAGGTCTCCATGTGGTCGTGGACAAGCCGTTCGTCACCACATCGGCTCAAGGCGAAGGCCTCATTTCACGGGCGGCTGAAGCCGGTGTCCAGCTCACAGTCTTCCAAAACCGCCGATGGGATGCGGATTTCCTGACGCTCAAGAAGCTGTTGCGGGAAGGCGCGCTGGGCGAGGTCCGCAGCTTCGAGTCCCGCTTCGAATGGTGGCGGCCCGAGGGCTTCGGTAACTGGCGCGACACCGCTCCCCTGGCCGAAGGCGGTGGAATCCTCCACGACCTCGGCGCCCACCTGATCGACCAGGCCGTCCAACTGTTCGGTGCGGTCGAACAAAGCTACGGCGAAACGGCAAAGAACGGCCATCCGGACGGAGCTGACACGGAGGCCTTTGTGTCACTGCTCCATGAATCCGGTGTCCGTTCCAGGCTCTGGATGAACGGCATGGCAGCGCAGGTGGGCCCGCGTTTCCACGTGCTGGGTTCCAAGGCGGGCTACACCAAATGGGGCTTGGACGGCCAGGAACCTGCCCTTGCAGCGGGCATGTCCCCGCTCGACCCCTCGTATGGCGTGGAGCGCCAGGACGCTTGGGGGGTCCTGGGCATCGACGGTTCCACCACGAGCGTTCCCGCCGAAACCGGCGCCTACCCGCAGTTCTACTCAGAACTGGCCGCAGCCCTTCGCGGCGAGGGCACCCTGCCGGTCAACCCTGCCCAGTCCCTTGAAGTCCTCCGGATCATCGAAAAAATTCACGCCTTCGCCTAGTTGAAGGCGAACCGAGCGGCCAGGGGCATGCCATGGCAACCCTGCACCCATCAGCGTCTCAAACACACCCAGAAAGGGAGAACCATGTCCTCCACAACTCCAGCCAAACACGTCATCGTCATCGGCGGCGGCATCCTCGGCGCAGCGACGTCAATGCACCTCGCACGGGGCGGCGCGCAGGTAACACTTGTGACAGCCGGGCCGCTGGCGAGCGGGGCGTCGAGCCGCTCGATCGCATGGCTGAACTCCTCGGGTGCCCGTTCCGCCGAATACCACTACCTGCGGATGCTTGCGATCGACCGATACCGCACGTGGACCGCGCACCACCCCGAGAGCCGCGGCTACATCCGGTTCGACGGCGCCATGAAATGGGCAGGCCCCGGTGAAACCTTCAGTGACACCTTCGCTTTCGAGCGTTCAACCGGGTACGACTCCGTCTGGATCGACCGTGAGGACGTGCCCCGGATGGCACCGGACGTGAACGCGGATGCGGTGGCCGAAGAAGGGGCCATTTACAACCCGGGTGAAGGCTGGGTGAACATGCCGGACTTCATCCCTGCCCTGGCGGCTGAAGCGGCGGCGGGCGGCGCGCGCATCATCGAGCACGCGGGCGACGTGCGCGTTGACGTGCAGGACGGGGCCGCGGCGGGCGTGATCCTGGGAGACGGGACCCGGGTGGCCGCCGATCACGTAGTGCTCGCCACCGGCGGTGATGTTCCGGCCCAGCTTGCGGCTCTGGGCGTAACGGTCCCGGATGCCACGCCTGCAGCCTTCGTGCTGTTCACCGATCCGATCGACATCAAGGTCACAACGGTGCTGAACACCCCGCGCGTCGCGGTGCGGCCCACACCCGACGGCCGGCTCGTACTTGATGCCGATTGGGCAGAGCAGTCAGTGATTGTCGAGGACGACGGTTCGTTCACGGTACCCGATGCGTCGGTGCAGGGTCTGCTCGACGAGGCATCGAGAGTGCTCGCCGGGAACCCCCGGCTGACCGCGCAGCGTGTGGGGGCAGGACTGAAACCCATTCCGGGTGACGGCGAACCTGTGGTGGGCCCGGTGCCTTCAATCCCGGGACTGTACACGGTGTTTACCCACTCGGGCGCAACGCTCGGGCTCATCCTGGGCGAACTCCTCGCCGAGGAGGTCCTCACCGGAACCCCGTCTCCGGTGCTGAAGTCCTTCCGCCTCGACCGCTTCGATACCGGGGTGGCCGCGCCGGAAACTGTGAGCACGGGCGCCTGGGCACCCGTGCACCAGCAGAACTAGCACAGCGGGAAAGTGGTGGACCTGCCGGCTCACCACTTTCCCGCCTTAGTTACGGTGATTGCCTGCCTGGTCCAGGGGAGGGCCCACCGAGTCCCGGATATTGAGCCGGGCTTCCAGGACGTTATGCTTCGCGACTGATGTCTCGCCGGCGATCCTGGCAAGGAGAAGCTCCGCTGCCATTGAGCCGATGCGGTGCACTGGCTGGTGCACTGATGTTATGGCCGGTTGCATAAACGTCATCCAGTCGAGGTCATCGAAGCAGACGACGGAAAGTTGGTCGGGAACCTTGATTTTGAGGTCGGCGATGGCCTGCATGAGTCCCTGGGACATGGTTCCGTCGGCCGTGAAGACTGCGGTTGGCCGTTGGCTGGACTCAAGCAATCCGATGGCCTCGTGACGTGCGGCATCTGAGGAGTAGGCTCCAGCGCGGCGGATCAGTTGGGGCTGCACGGGGATGCCGGCGTCCCGGTGGGCGTCGAGGTATCCGAGCAGCCGCTGCCAGCTTGGATAGAGCGTTTGCGCGGTCACGGGGGAAATGGCTGTCTGGGTGACAAAGTCCTCCAGGCTGCCATTTTGGGTTTGCTCGAGTTCAGCGATGATTCCTATGTGCCGGTGACCTGCTTTCAGCAGGTGGGCTACTGCGTCACGGGCGGAACCCCGATTGTCCACTGTCACTGAGTCTGCCGCCAGGTCGTAGGCTGCCCGGTCTATTTGGACTATGGGACAGCCTCCGGCGATGAGGCTGCGGAGATGTTCGGATCCTTGGACGTCGCAGGGGGTGATGATGAGCCCGTCGACGCGTTTTTCGAGGAGAAGCTGAACGGCTTCCTTTTCACGTTCAAGGTTTTCATCACTGTTCGTGAGGATCACGCCGAAGCCGCGTGACCTTGCTACGTCGCCTATCCCTCGCAGAACCCGGGCGTAAAACGCGTTGTCGATATCAGCGGCGACTACGCCAATGGTTTGACTCCGGCCCGTGACAAGGCTTCGGGCGAGCATGTTCGGCTTGTAGCCCAGTTTCCGGGCCGCTGCGTGAACCCTGGCCGCGACATCATCGCTGGCATAGCCGTAACCGCCGAGGGCCCGCCCGGCTGTAGCCGTGCTGACGCCGGCCTCAGCTGCGACCTGGGTAATGGTGATCCTGGGCGGTGGCGGCATGGGAGTCTTTCCGTGATCGGGAAGGTTCCGGGGCGCCTGGGCGCAACCCGGAGCCGGGCGTCAGTAGCTTACCTTCCATGCGCCGGCAGCGGCATGGCGGTCAGGAGTTCTCCTTGTCCGAAGGCTCCGAGCCTGCTGCAGGTGCGGGCGGACGCTTCCGATGCCTGGGCCAAAGCTTCATCCGGGCTTTTGGCTTGCAGGAGCGCCGTCAAAACGTTGGCGATGCAGGTGTCCCCGGCCCCCAGGGTGTCGAACACAGTGGTGCTTGCCGCTGGAGCTTCATAGGTGTGTTCCCGGCCCACCAGGACAGCACCGTGTGCTCCACGCGTTACCAGCGCCCACGCCGCACCAAGCGCGACGGCGTCCCGCGCCAGATCGAGTCCCTCGTTCTTGGGAAGATCGCCTCCCGAGAACGATGCCAGATAACAGTGCGGCGCTACCGCCTTAAGTAAGGTGGTATCCCGGTTGGTCGAAAAGTCGAAGGACAGGCGTGAGACTGAGGCCAGGTTGGGCGCCAAATCCTCGAGCGCGCTGGAGACGCTGAGATGGACAGCATCAAAACGGGACGCCGGTGAAACAAATCCGCCATTGAATTCCGCTTGGGAGACCCCGAGCCCGGTTTCCCGGAACACCCTGTCCCCCTGGTTCCGGCCAATCACGCAGTAAGCCGTACTCCCGGGCCGGACCTGGAGGAAGTCGGTGGACACGCCTTCACGGTTCAGGGCGCTTCGGATGAGAGTTCCGGCAGCATCTGTTCCAACAGTGCCTGCGTAGGCCGCTCTTGCTCCCGCGCGCTGCGCGAAGACCGCCACGTTCACGGCGTTGCCGCCCGCAAAAATCTGCCCCTCCTCAACGTAGCAATCAACAACGTTGTCCCTCGCTGTCAGGATCGAAACCATCATGCCTCCCAAGTAGATACATATTCGAGCGTAAGAGAACGTTCGCAGAATGTCGACCCGTATTTCTTGCGCCCAGGTAATTGCCCGAGCGGGCCAACTGCGGGAAAGCGCGGCAACACCCGGCTTTCCTCGTGTTCGAGCACTACGCTCCACCAACTCTTGACGCGCAGAAGTGTGCGTTGTAGCTTTGCAGTACCTGATAACGCTCTCACACATGGTGAGAACAAGCCCCGGCCACTCTGCGCCGTCGGGATCGCTGTCTCTTCCACAGATCGGAAAGCAATGTCCACGTATCGTTCAAAAAGGCTCCGCCTCGGCGTAGCCATGGCCTCAGCTGCTTTGCTCGCCACCCTTGCCACTGCATGCGGCGGCAGTCCCTCCTCATCCCCTGCAGAGGAAAACTCGTACGGGTTGATCCAGTCCGGCACTGTCCGGGTTGCCAGCGTCGGTGATCTGAAGCCCTATGCCTTTGCCGATGCGCAGGGCAACTTCACCGGTTTTGATGTGGAGCTTTTCAAGGATGTAGCGAAACGGGCCGGAATGGACAATGTCGTCTTCACCGGCCAGGATTTCTCCGCGATCCTTCCCGCTGTGGCGAACGGCCAGTTCGACGTGGGGGCTGCTGCCATCGGGATCACCGAAAAGCGCAAAGAAACGGTCGATTTCTCCAACGGCTACCTCGCCGGGTATTTGACGGTGCTGACCACGAAGGATTCCGGCATCCAGGACGCTGACGGGCTGTCCGGCAAGCGCCTGGGTGTGGTGCAGGGAACCCTGCAGGAAGCCTACGCCGTGAAGAACTTCACCACCGCGAACCTGGTCCGGTTCCCGGATAACAACTCCGCGATCGCGGCCGTGAACAGCGGCTCGGCGGACGCGCACTTCCTGGATTACGAAACTGCCCAGGACTACACCGAACAGCACGGCCTGCTCAGTGTCGCGGACATCCCGTCCTTCGACGCCCCGGCCGGCTTCGCCATCGCCAAGGACAAGACCGCGTTGAAGGAAGCCCTGAACAAGGCCCTGGCCGACGCCATGGAAGACGGGACCTGGAAGACGCTGTACCAGAAGTGGTTCCCCGGCTCCCCGATGCCCGAGCAGTACCTGCCCAAAGCCGAACAGGCAGCAACGCCGCAACCATCCGCCAGTAAATAAGCCCCCCGTAACAGAAATTAGAGGAGCACCCATGACCGACGGCACTTTCCTTGGAATACAGCCTGTCAAAGAAATTCCTGGCAATATCCGCGAATCGCAGGAGCACGCCCTTACGCTCTGGCCGGACATCAGGTCCTACGTCGCGGGCCTCCCGGAGCTCAACAGGGTCTACCTTGTCGGGGCCGGAGGCTCCCTATCCGGCCTGCACGCTGCGCAGTACTTCCTGGACCGGCGGGCCACAACACCGGTGACGTCCGTGAATTCCGACGAGTTCTACTACCGTGCATCACCCGGAGTGGGGCCGGGCGCTCTGGTTATCTCCTTCTCTGCTGCCGGCATGACGCCCGAGACCGTAAAGGCAGCGTCCTGGGCACAGGAGCGCGGAGCCGCTGTGGTGGCAGTGACCCTGAATGCGGAAGGCGCCTTGGCGCAAGCCATCACCACGGCCTTTGTTGGCAACAACGGAGACGGCAACCAGATCCTCCTGCAGCTGCTCGCCCTCGCCGTCCTGGAACGCGAAGGCCGGAGCGTGTCTGCGGAGCTCTCGGCCCTGGCTGCACTGCCAGCCGCTACTGGAACCGCAGTTAGCGCGTTCGAGCCCTATGCGGCCAAAATCGCGGAGAACATGAAGGACGTTCCCGTAACGTACCTGATCGCGTCGGGATCACTGCAGGGCATGGGCACTACCTTCACGAGCTGCTTCCTGCAGGAGATGCAGTGGATGCACGCGGCAACCCTCAACGCCAACGAGTTCTTCCAGGGCCCGTTCGAGGTCTTCGACAAGAACACCAAAAGCATCCTCTACCTGGGCGAAGACGAGACCCGTCCCATGGCGGAACGCGCCGACCGGTTCCTGGCGGAGTACGGCGGCGAGACGTTCAGGGTGGACAGCCGTGAACTTGAGCTTCCCGGCATCCCCCAGGACCTGCGGGCGTTCGTTGCCCCGCTGGTCTTCTACACCATTGCATTCCGGCTTGCAGCGCACTATGCGGCGGTGCGGGGATTCTCACTGGAAGGACGCCGCTACATGTGGCAGTTCGCGTACTAGCGGGCGAGGAGTGAGGCTGGGAGGGGTTGGAAAACCCTCCCGGAAAGGGGGACAGTGCTTCGCGCCTGCACCGCTACACTGAACCGACCACACTCAGCATGAAAGCGGCGGGCCCATGAACGAAAAGCTGCATCTCACTCCGGCAGACGCATTCCCCGAGGACCTGGCGAAGGTCCCGGACCAGGAACTGCAGGTACTGGACAGTCAGGTCCAACGCCAGCTCGACCACGAAGTGGTGGTCGACGGCGAGCCGAACCCTGAAACCGAATTCCGCCACTACGAGCTGGACGAGGAATTCAGCGACCGCGACAAGCGCTGACCGCACCGGCGCTTCAAGGCACCTCTGGAGTGATCTTCCAGCGCCGAAGCCCTACGCCTTCGTCAGCCGGTACCGCTCGATCTGTTTGAGCCGCCGCAGGAGGCTGTCGCGCCGCGGGTGCGGGACGGCGTCGGCTGCTTCGGCGGTGAGGTCGATGTGTTTTGTGCCGTACTGCCACAGCAGCAGGTCATCCAGCAGCCGGTCCGGACCGGGCGAGTAGCGGTGGTCCAGGGCCTTGCGGACTTCGGTGATGCGGTTGGCGCTCAGCAGCCCGGCGAGCTGCATGGTCTGGTTGAGTCCGTGCGCGGCAAGGAGCTCGGCGGCCCAGCCCCAGTCGTCGTCCACCTTGCGGTCGACGTGCGGGAGCAGGGTGCGCCACACGTCGCGCACCCTGTTGGGTGTCAGCGGCGCGGCGCCTTCGCCGTCCATGTCCCAGAAACTGCGGACCTCCTCGTAGCGTTCGTGCAGGTCGGCGAAGGCCGTCTCCACGGTTTCCAGCATCGCGGCAGTGGCGGTGAACTGCCGGTCGAAGTGCGGGGTCCAGGCGCGCGGGTCCTCGGCCTTGAATCGGATATCGTGCTCGATCTCGCTCCATGCATGGGCAAAAATCGTACGGATCTGGCACTCAAAGAAATAACTGCCGTTCGGCTGAGCGTCCGGGTTGAAGACCTGCTGGTACTCCTTGACGGCCTCGTTCTGGATGCTGCGCAGGATCAGGTGCCGGCTGGAATAGCCGTAGGTGCCGGACTCGATGGAGCCGATGTCCTTCTCCCGGTCCCCGCGGCAGTCGAACAGTTGCCGCTGCCGCTTGATGATGTTGGCCACCGCGGCATTCTCGGCCGGCAGCTTGGTGATCACCCGGATGCCCACCATGTCATTCAGCGTCCGGAACGGGTCCGGGAACTTCAGCACCGGAGGGCCCCCGGGCTCCAGCGGCTCCTCGATCCGCGAAATCTTTTCCTTGAACGATTCCACCGTTTTGGTGCGTCCGGTGACAAACAGCGGGGTGACCTCGCTGTCCTTGAGCATGTCCCGCATCAGCAACAGGACATCGCGCGTCACCAGCTTCAGGGCAGGCCGGACGCGCTCATAGATCTCCACGTTCTGTTGAACAGATTCGCGCAGGCTAGGGTCCAGGCTGTCCCAGTTACTCGGCATAATCCCAGCTTACGGCCGGGGCATGACTGAAATGGCCGTGCTGCGTCGAGGGCGCCAGGCGATTCGCCGCGAACCGTTGACTTTGATCCACACGGGGCCTAAGTTTCTTTCCAACTGCGGGGGAGCGGCACCTATATTGCCGCCGGTACTGGTCTGGTCGCCGCGAAGGCACCCATCTTCTTGTCCATGGCAGATGCCAGCAGGGCAGTGCCCGGCTTCTGCCCGTCCAGGACCACCACCATGACCACATTGATGAGGAATTACCGCCGCGTTGCGCTTGCCGTGGTGCTGGTGGCAGCCAGCGCGGCCGGGATCAGCACAACGGTGCAGGCTGCGCCCCGGAACCAGGCGGAACGTCCCGCACCGGGCGCACCAGGAAGCGGGGACCCGTACTTCCCCAACGCCGGCAACGGCGGGTACGACGTCCTGCACTACGACCTCGACCTCCGCTACACGCCGCCGTCGAATCCCACCGTGCTCGTGGGGAACCTCAGCGCCGTGGCAACCATCACCCTGCGTGCCACCCAGAACCTCGAGTCGCTCAACTTCGACCTGCGCGGGCTCGCCGTGACGGCCGTCCAGGTCAACGGCGCCAAGCACGGGAAATCCCACGACGCCGGCGCCGCCACCTGGTCCCAAGTGCAGGATAACGGCAACCGGGTGTGGGAACTGACCATCACTCCGGAGCAGAAGCTGAAGGCGGGCCAGGAGGCAACCATCGCCGTCGAGTACGGCGGGCCCACCGGGCGGCCCGTGGACACCACGGGAGCGCTTTACGGGTGGGTCACCATGGCCGACGGCGCGTTCGTGGCCAACGAGCCTGAAGGCGCTGCCACCTGGTATCCCGTCAATGACGATCCCGAGGACAAGGCGACCTACACGTTCCGCATTACGGTGCCGGAGGGCAAGACTGCTGTCGCCAACGGCCTGCCGGATGGCCGGCCCGTGACGGAGGCAGGGTGGACAACGTGGGCCTGGGAGGCATCAGATCCGATGGCCAGCTACCTGTCCACAGCAAGCGTGGGCAACTTCGTCCTGTCCTATGACGAGGGGCCAGGGCGGCTGCCGATCATCAACGCCATCGACGCAGACGTGGCTGGCCAGGAGCTGGCGGAGACGAAAGCCTCCCTCGCCCTGCAGCCCCGGATGATCCTGTTCCTGGAGAACCTGTTTGGGCGGTACCCTTTCGAGGCGTTCGGCGCGATCGTCGATGACGACAGCGTTGACTACGCCCTGGAGACGCAGACGCGGCCCGTCTACTCGAAGGTCGCAAAGGAAAACACCGTGGCGCACGAACTGGGGCACCAATGGTTCGGAAATTCCGTCAGCCCGGCGGACTGGCAGGACATCTGGCTCAACGAGGGCTGGGCAACCTACATCGAGTGGCTGTGGGCCGAGCACCAGGCAAAAACCACGGTGGCACAGCAATTCACGGACGCCGTGGCCCAGCTGGACGCCAACAACCGCTGGGCGCTGAACATCGCCGACCCGGGGCGGGACAACCTGTTCGCGGAGCAGGTGTACCGGCGCGGCGCGGCTGCCCTCCATGCGTTGCGGGCCAAGGTGGGAGACACGGCGTTTTTTGCCGGCGCAAGGGTATGGCTGGACCGCTACAGCGGTTCATCGGCCACCAGCCAAGACTTCGAAGAGGTCATGGAGGAAGCCTCGGGACAGCAGCTCGACGCGTTCTTCAGTGACTGGCTGCGGGAGGGCGACCGGCCGGCCATGCCTTAACGACGACGACGGCTGGAACCCTCAGCCTTCCGCTGCGACAGTGGATCCACGCACCACGAGCGAACTCTCCAGCGTGACCCCGGTCTGCTCCAGCGCCTTCCCCTCCATCAGGCGGCGCAGCTGCTCCCCGGCCTTCAGGCCCAGGGGAGTGGCGGGCAGATGGACGCTGGTGAGCCCGGGATTGCTCGTGGCCGAATAGGGGAGGTCATCAAAGCCGGCCACCGCGAGCTCTTCGGGTATCCGCACCCCGGCCACCCGTGCCTCCTGCAGCACGCCATAGGCGTGGGTATCGGTACCGCAGACGACGGCGGTCACCCCCTGGCGCTGCCACTTCGGCCAGGCGGAGGCGAACGCGGCAGCCGCCGTGCCGACGTCGATGGTGGTGCTGATAATGCGGTCCGTCCCTACGGTGATGCCGCGGGCGGCCGCCTCCTCCAGGAAGGCTTTCCGCCGCAGCGCGAAGGTTTCCGTGCCGGTAACGCTGTCCACGTACGCCGCCTCCCGGTGCCCGGCGTCCGCGAGGTGCGCCGCGAGTTCCCGCGCTCCGCTGGCCACGTCCAGGTTCACTGACGGCGCGTACGCCTCCAGCCCGGGAGCGTCCAGCAGGACAAGCGGCGACGGCGACGCGAGGTCTTCGAGGAAGCCGGCGTTGGGCGCGTCCACCAGGAGCCCGGCCGGACGCAGGGACATCAGTCGCCGGACGTCGTCGGCCTGGGGGAACTCGCCCGCCTCGGTGACCGACAACAGCAGCTGGTACTGCGAACCCAGGGACTCCCGTACGCCGGCAATCACCTTGGCGAAGAACGGGTTGGAGATATCCGGAGCCACCAGGATCACGATGGAGCTCACGCCCTTGGCGAGCGAACTGCCGATGCCGTCCACCACGTAGCCGAGTTCGGCGATGGCCTCCCGGACCTTGGAAACGTTGTCTTCGGAAACGCGGCCCGCAGTTTTGCCGTTGGCCACCAGCGAGACCGTGGCCGTGGAGACTCCGGCACGGGCAGCGACCATCGCTGCCGTGATCCGCCGCGAACGCGCGGGCTGGTGCGACTGTTCCGCGAATTCCATACTTTGATCGTAGTAGGCGATGGGCCAGCTTCAGGTCAGCCGCCGGACGCGTTACCCGTCGAGGCCGAGTTCCTCGGTGACCCCAGCCAGCCGGCGGCGTTGTTCCCCATTCAGCCCCTGAAGGGGCAAGGGCAGGCAGGCCGTCGGCGCCAGCCCGACGTTTTATCCTACAAAGTCGAGATCGGCGGGGCTGGCTGGCTGCTTCCTGGAGGAACGGCGGCTGCCACCACGCTGCGCCGCCGCACCGGCCAGGACCACCAGCAGGATCCCCACCACCTGGACGGCAGAGGGCTGCTGGTGGAGGATGAGCAGTCCGAGGAGGACACCGACGGCAGGTTCGAGGGCCATCAGCGTTCCAAACGCGGTGGGTGTCATCCTTCGCAGGGCCAGCATTTCCAGCGCGAACGGCAGCACGGGCAACAGAAGGGCAAGCCCGGCGGCAGCAGCCAGGATGTCAAGGCTGAGGTGGCCTGCGGCCTGCGGGATTCCGACGACGGCGGCCGTCACCGCCGCGATGGGCACAGTGAGCGTGAGCGCGCCGATGCCGGTGAAGCGGTCGCCGATCCGCTGGGTGAGGAGGATGTAGAAGCCCCACGCGACGGCTGCCAGCGCGGCGAACGCCACGCCGGTCGGGTTGAAGTCGCCCTGCCAGGGCTGGGTCAGCAGGACCACGCCCACCAGCGCCAGGGCAGGCCAGGCGAGGGCCTTCCGGTTGTGGCTGCGGATGGCAGCCACTGTCAGCGGACCCAGAAACTCAATGGCGACGGCGGTTCCGAGCGGTATGTGCTCCACCGCGGCGAGGAACCCGATGGTCATCACGCCAGTGGTGACCCCGAGGCCGAGCAACGGCAGCACGTCCGGGCGCCGGATGGCGCGCAGCGGCGGGCGGCCGATCACCAGCAGGATGATGGCTCCCATGCTCAGGCGAAGCCAGGCGGTACCGGCCGGGCCCACGTCCTCGATCAGGCCCACGGAGAGGGCGGAGCCCAGCTGGACCGAGAGGATCGCGGTGACGGCAAGCCCCCACGGCGGTACTGGAAGATTTCGCTTGGGCATCTTAGTTTCCTTCGGTGGTTGTTGGGTCCGCGGCGTTAGCCTCCGGGCGGTGCCCCGAGCCAACGCCCGGCTCGAAGACCGCCAGCGAGAAGGTGGCCGGTTCTTTGCCCGCGTTGGCGTATGAGTGCTCAACGTCGCCAGGGAAGGAGACCGCATCACCGGCCTCGAGGACGAAGGTTTCGCCGGCAACCACAACATCGATGGATCCCTCGCGGACCTGGAGTAGTTCCTTGGTGCCGGTTGCGTGGGCTTCGCTCTCGTGCCGGTCGCCGGGAGCCAGGGTCCAGTCCCACAGCTCAACCACATCCGGGGACTCGGTCCCCGCTACCAGCACGCCGCGCCCACCGGAGGCAGAACTCCAGAGGGCTGCGCCGGCACCGCTCCGGGTAACCGTCACGGGCTTGGGCTGCGGCGAGTCCACCAGGGCCGGCAGTCCGATGCCCAGCGCGTCGCTGATCCGAAGCAGGGTCCCCACGCTGGGATTCGCAGCACCCTGTTCGACGTTGACCACCATGCGGCGGCTCACTCCCGTGGCTTCTGCCAGCTGGTCCAGGGTCCAGCCCCGCGACTGGCGTTCCTGCCGGACCCTGCTGCCGATCGCTGTCGCCAGGGCTGATGTGCTCTTATCCATTAGTGCATCATACTGCACCTTTAGTGCACTTGAAGAAATGCGCCGGGTGAAGGCTCAATGCTCGCGGGCATAACCCTTCCTTGCGGGAACGCCAGGTGGGACGATGCCCTTATGAGCGAAACAAGCGGAGAGGGCGCGCGCGATCTTGGTCCCCACCAGCACGCGCACGCGGCACCCAGCACTCAGCAGATGAGGACCGTCGGGCAGCGCCGGCGGGACGCCGAGGAGAAGTTGGAGCACCATCTTCAGGAAGCGCGCCACAAGCGCGAGCTCCACGACGTTGAGGGCGACCCGGAGGTAGGGCTGGCCGGGGCCGCGCAGCCTTAGAGCGCCTTCCGGGAAACGGCCCGAAAGGAGAACCGGCAGCCCTAGGGCTACTGGCGTCAAACGCTTGACCTGCGGTTACGTCAAGCGTTTGACGTGATGCTGCTAACGGTGCCATGATCTCTCCTGAACGCTTTCGCTCCCCGCGCCAGCTTTCAAACACCTGACGCGGGCCCCAATGACGTGGAGATCATCGTGGAACCCACCGCCCAGTCCCTTAAAGGGCAATCCCCCGACCGCAAGAAGATCATTCTCGACTGCGACCCCGGGCACGACGACGCTGTGGCGTTGCTGCTCGCGCACGGCAACCCGGACATCGAACTGCTGGCCGTCACCACGGTGGTGGGAAACCAGACCCTCGAGAAGGTCACCCGCAACGCACTGGCCGTCGGCACCATCGCAGGCATCACCGGCGTACCCTTCGCCGCCGGCTGCGGCCGCCCCCTCGTCCGCAGCATCGAAACCGCCCCGGACATCCACGGCGACAGCGGCATGGACGGCCCCGAACTGCCGGCGTCGGCCATTGAGCTGGACCCGCGGCACGCGGTGGACCTCATCATCGACACCGTGATGGCCCACGAACCGGGCACCGTCACCCTGGTGCCTACCGCCGGCCTGACCAACATCGCCATGGCCGCCCGCAAGGAACCGCGCATCGTGGAACGCGTGAAGGAAGTCGTCCTGATGGGCGGCGGCTACCACGTAGGCAACTGGAGCGCCGTGGCCGAATTCAACATCATCATCGACCCCGAAGCCGCCCACATCGTTTTCAACGAAAAGTGGCCCGTGGTCATGGTGGGCCTGGACCTGACGCACCAGGCGCTCGCCACCCCGGACGTGGTGGACAAGATCGCGGCGATCGGCACCAG
The DNA here is from genome assembly GCF_054408515.1 of Arthrobacter sp. D3-16. NCBI lineage: Bacteria > Bacillati > Actinomycetota > Actinomycetes > Micrococcales > Micrococcaceae > Arthrobacter > Arthrobacter sp. D3-16. The sequence continues at coordinate 130,762 of NZ_CP096437.1, forward strand.
GCCGGCGAAGTTCGTCACGGAATTGATGGACTTCTTCGCCCATACCTACAAGGACGCCCAGGGCTTCGACGCTCCGCCCGTCCACGATCCCTGCGCCGTTGCCTATGTCATCGACCCCACCATCGTCAGCACGCGCAAGGCACCGGTGAACATCGAACTGCAGGGCACGCTGACGCTCGGCATGACAGTGGCCGACTTCCGGGCCCCCGCACCGGCGGACTGCCACACCAGCGTCGCCGTGGACCTCGACCACGAAAGGTTCTGGAGCCTTGTCACCGACGCGCTGGTCGCCATCGGCGAGCCGCTCACCGGTGAGAGCAGTACTCCTGCCCGCGCGGTCGGCGCCGAACGCCAGGAACGCGCCCGCCTCACCGCGGGAGGCGTCAAGTAAATGACTGCCACCCTCAGCGAAACCAAAGCCAACCGCGGCAACGTCACCGCCCTGATGGTCGCCCTGCTGGCGGCCTGCGTGGCCTTCCAGCTCAACGCTTCCATGCTCAGCCCTGCCTTGGTGACCATGGGCGAGGAGCTCAACACGGACCAGGCAGTTATCGGCCTGTCCCAGACATGGTTCTTTACTGCTGCCGCCCTGTTCTCCCTGTTCCTGCCCCGCCTGAGCGACATTGTGGGACGCAAGAAGATCCTGGTGGGCATGATGTTGCTCATGGCCGTCGGCTCGGTCATTGCAGCCCTCGCCCCGGACGTCACCTGGCTCTTCGTGGGCCGCATCATCCAGGGTGTCAGCGGGCCCACGGTTCCGCTCTGCCTGATCATGCTGCGCTCCGCCGTCAGCAATCCCCGAAAGTACGGGACGCTGATGGGCCTTATTACGGCCGTCAACGGCGGCGTGGCCGGCGTGGACTCCTTCGTGGGCGGCTACTTCGCCGAGCACTTTGGGTTCCGCAGCATCTTCTGGCTCATGGTGGTGCTGGCACTCGTGGCCACCGCACTGATCGCCTTCCTGGCCGGGGAAAGCAAGCCGGCCGCCGGTACCCGGATGGACTGGCTGGGCGTGTTCTTCATCGTCGTTGCCGTGGGTGCGCTGCTGACTGCCCTGAACGAAGGGGCCAAATTGGTGGGCGCCTTCTCGTCCGGCACCCTGATGCTGAGCCTGGCGCTGGTACTGGTGTCCGCCGTCGCCTTCTATGTCTTCTGGACCGTGGAGAAGCGGGCCAAGCAGCCGATGGTGGAAACCGTGCACCTGCGCCAGCGCTCCACCTGGGCGCCGCTGCTGACCACCACCCTGACCATGACCGGCATCTTCGCCGTCATCAACGGAATCGTCCCCGCCTACGTCCAGGCGGCCGACGGCTTCGGCGTCGGGCCCACCGAAATGTCGCTGATCATCCTCACGCCGTACGCCCTGCTGGGGTGGATTGTGGGGCCGCTCAGCGGCAAGCTCGCCCCGGTGCTGGGCTACACCAAGGTGCTGCGCATCGGCCTCCTCGGCAGCATCGCGGCGCTGGCCATCATGGCGTTCTTTGGTCTGGGCAGCCTGCCCCTGATGATCGCCGGTACGGTCTTGCTGGGCATCATGTACGCCGGTACGGTCAACATCATGCTCAACGGACTCGGCGTTGTCCTCTCGCCTGCGGGGAACCCCGGCTTCCTGCCCGGCATGAACGCCGGCGCCTTCAACCTCGGTGCCGGCCTCAGCTTCCTGGTGCTCCCCGCAGTCCTGGTGGCCACTTCCGCGCTGGGTGACGCCAGGACCTCCTACCTCACGGTGATCGTTGTGGGCCTGGCCCTCACTGTGGCAGCCTTCGCTGCCTCGCTGCTGATCCCCAAGCCCGTTGAGGCGGAGGTGGCCGAATGAACAACGAAAAGGCCGGCCGGATCGTCGTCGTCGGTTCCCTGAACGCCGACCTGACCATCTATTGCGAACGCCTCCCGCTTCCCGGTGAGACCGTGCATGGCAACGGGTTCGCCGTGAACCCGGGCGGCAAGAGCGCCAACCAGGCGGTCGCCGCAAGCCGGCTGGGCGGGAACGTCAGCCTTGTCGGCGCGGTGGGGGAGGACCCCAATGGCGACATGCTGCTCTCCTCCGCCGCCGGCGCGGGGGTCGACGTCGGGCATGTCAGGACCGCGTATGAGCCCACGGGCGTCGCGGTTATCGCCGTGGATGCCAGGGGCGAGAACAACATCATCATCTCCGCCGGTGCCAACGGCACGCTTTCGCCGGCGGACGTGGCGGAGGCCTCGGACGTTCTGGACGACGCCGCCGTCGTCTGCCTCTGCCTGGAGGTCAGCATGGAGACGGTGCTGGCAGCGGCACGGGCAGGGCACGACGCCGGCGCCACGGTCCTGCTGAACCTCTCGCCGTACGGCGAGGTGCCGGAGCCGCTGACTGCCCTCGCCGATGTCCTGCTGGTCAATGCGCACGAGGCCGCCCTGTTCCTGGGTGAAGGTGCCGCCGTTCCCGGCCCGGAGGCGGCCGCTGCCGAATGGGACAAGGTCAGGGTGCGGTTTGCGGAGCGGGGTATCCGGCAGGTCCTGGTGACGCTCGGCTCGCAGGGTTCGGTGGTGCTGGATTCACTGGCCTCCGGGGCGCGGCAGGTGGTCCGGATCGCGCCCACGAAGGTGAAAGCCGTGGATACCACCGGGGCAGGCGATGCCTTCACCGGTGCCGTTGCCGTCCGCCTCGCCGCCGGCGATGCGCTCGCCGACGCTGCTGCCTTTGCGTCGGTAGCCGCTGCCGTGGCCACCACCCGGAAGGGAACGCAGGCCGCGTACCCGGAGGCGGCTGACGTGGCGCGCCTGCGCCGCGCCTGACCGAAGGCTCAAACGCCGTCGTCGTGCTGTACGCCGGGTGCCCCCGAAACTCCGGCGGGGCGCCCGGTGAAGTGGTCCATGGTCCGGTTGATGCCCAGGACGTCCATCAGGCGGTCGAACGCGCCGACCGGGAGAAGCCTGGCTGCCGGAACCAGGTTCACCAGTGGCGGGAGAACCAGTTTCCGGCGCCCGCTCTCGATGCCGTCCAAAACCTTGGCTGCCACAGCGCCCTCCTTCAGGATGGGGAGCAGCCGCGGGAAACGGGTCCTGACGCCGTCGAACATGCCGGTATCGATGTAGTAGGGGCAGACCACGAGCGTGTGGACTCCGGTCCTGCCCGCCCGCAGCTCGCTCCGCAATGACTCGTTGAAGCCGAAGGCAGCGAACTTGCTGGCGGAGTAGTCGGTCTGCCTGGCAACCCCCACCAGTCCCGCCGCGCTGGCAATGGTCACCACCGTGCCGCGGCCCCGGTCCACCATGCCGGGCAGGAACGCACGCGTCACCCAGTAAAGGGCCAGGACGTTGACGTCGAAGGTCCGCTCGATGTCCTCGTCGGCAGCATCAAGGAGCCGATGGCCGCTGACCACACCTGCGTTGTTGATCAGGACATCAACCGGGCCGGCCGCAGCGGCGGCGGCTTGCACGGCGTCCTTGTCGGCCACATTGACGGTGTGTGCGTCTGCAGATCCGCCTGCTGCCCGGATTTCCTCGCGGACGCCTTTGCCGCCCTCCGCCGAAAGGTCCCAGATGAGCACGCGGGCGCCCCGCTGCGCGGCCTTGAGCGCCATGCGGCGTCCCAGCCCCCTGCCGCCGCCGGTGATGAGCACGGTGCTGCCTGCCAGTTTGGTTCCGGCAGCCATTACCGGAACCGGTTCATCAGGTTGAGTGCGCCTTTGACCAGCCGGGTGTACTTCCGGTTGGACACTCCCGGTGGAGGGCCGATCGGGAACAGCCCCTGCACGGCGACTGTTTGGGCCTCGGTGTACTTGAGGATGCCTTCCGCACCGTGTCGCCGCCCGGCACCGGAGTCCTTCATACCGCCCATCGGAGCATCGTGGGAGGCCCACGCCGCCGAGTATCCGTCATTGACGTTGACTGTCCCGGCCAGGAGGCGCCGGCCCACTGCTTCGCCGTGCCGGGCGGACCAGACGCTGGCGTTGAGCCCGTAGCGGGAGTCATTGGCCAAGGTGACGGCTTCGTCGTCATCCTTCACCTGGTAGATGCTGACCACGGGCCCAAACGTCTCTTCCCGCGCCACGGTCATTTCCTCCGTCACACCGGTAAGGATGGTGGGTTCATAGAAGAACGGGCCAAGGTCCGGCCTGCTGCGGCCACCCGTGACAAGCCGCGCGCCCTTGGCGACGGCGTCCTGGACATGTGCGGAAACCCGGTCCAGCTGTCTTTGGCCGGTGAGGGAACCCATATCGATGTCCCAGCCATGACCCGGGCCCAGGCGGATCTCCTCCACCTGCTGGGTGAAGGCGGCCAGGAATTCCTCGAAGACGCCCTGGTGCACGTAGATCCGCTCCATGCTGATGCACAGCTGGCCGGAATTTGAGAAGCAGCCCTGGGCGGCGCCCCGGGCTGTCTTTTCCAGGTCCGCGTCGGCGAGGACCAGCATGGCATTCTTTCCGCCCAGCTCAGCGGAAAAACCGATCAGCCGCCCGGCGCATTGCTTCGCCACGAGCTTTCCCGTTTCAGAGGAACCGGTGAACATCAGGAAGTCGACGGCGCTGATCATCGCCGAGCCCAGCAACGGTCCCGGCCCGGTGACAACCTGGAACAGGTCCTTCGGAAGCCCGGCCTCCCGCAGCAGCTCCAGGGCCAGCAGCGCTGTGAACGGCGTCTGCGAATCAGGTTTGAGGACAACCGCGTTGCCCGCCAGCAGGGCAGGGATCGCGTCCGAAACGGCGAGGGTGAAGGGATAGTTCCAGGGGCTGATAATGCCCACTACGCCTTTGGGGAGCCGGTATTCGATCGTCTTCGTCACGCCCGGAACGGCACCGGTCCGGCGTTTCCGGCGCAGATACCTTTCGGCTGTGCGCCGGTAATAACCGACGGTGAGGGCTGCATCCGCCAGTTCCTCGAAGGCATTGAGCCGGGACTTTCCGCTCTCGGCCTGGACGAGGTCAAGGATTTCCGCCTCCCGTTCGAGGAGCAGCTTTTGGAACCGCCCGACGACGGCACGGCGCTCGCTGAGGGGCGCCGCGGCCCAGTCCCGCTGTGCCACGCGGGCGCCGGCAACGGCCGCTTCGACGTCGCTGGGGGTGCAGACAGGCACTTCCCCCACCACTTCGCCGTCGAACGGAGAAAAGGATGCCTGCGCCGGCCGTCCGGGGGCGCTGGCCACAAGGCCCGAAAGCCGTGAAGGCGCCAGTGGTGTTTTTGGCATCGGGCCCGTTGTTTCATCTACCGGCCCCGGCTCCATCGTGCTTGTCATGTGATCCCCTCTGGCGGCAATATAACTCCTGAGCCTAGCCCGGAGAGGCCCGGCCATCGAGGACTTTGGGAACCCAAACCTCAGCCGCCCGGCGGGCGGTACTTGATCTCCCTGGCTTTCTGCAGGGCCTCCATTGCTTCCTCGAGGTGCGGATCCAGCCAGAATGCCAGTGGGTCCACCAAGCGGCAACGGTCTTGTCCGGGCTTCGGCGGTACGCTCGGCACATGGTGCAGCGGCAGAGGTATTCGTACGGTGATGACCCCAGCCAGTGGGGCGAGCTCTTCCTTCCGGAGCTGCCGGACGGCGGCCTGCACCGCGGGGTGGCGGTGGTGATCCACGGGGGCTACTGGCGTTCCAAATACGGGGCAGAGCTGGGGGAACCGCTGGCCGGGGACCTTGCAGCGAACGGGCTGGCAGCATGGAACCTGGAGTACCGCCGGGCGGGGAACGGCGGCGGCTGGCCCCACACCTTCCAGGATGTTTTGGCAGGCATCGACAAGCTGCAGGATCTCGCCTCGTCCCATGCCCTTGACCTGTCCAGGGTGGTGGCGCTGGGCCACTCCGCCGGTGGACACCTCGCGGTGTGGGCGGCAGGCCGGGAGCGGCTGGGCCAGTTGGGGCTCGAGCGTGAGTACGTCGAGGCCGGCGCGGGTACGGACGGGGTCCGCCTCACCGGGGTGGTGAGCCAGTCGGGCGTGCTCAATCTGGCGGAAGCGGAGAAACTGAACCTCAGCAACGGTGCCGTGGCAAACCTGCTGGGCGGGCCGTCGTCGGACTTCCCTGGCCGTCACCGGTGCGCGGATCCAATGGCAGCGCTGCCCCTGGACGTTCCCGTCTACGCCGTCCACGCGAGCGGGGATGAAGACGTGCCGCCGGCCATGTCGGAGGCGTACGTCGAGGCGAGTGCGTCAACGCCCATGCCCGCGCACCTGGTCACGGTGCCGGGGGACCACTTCGCCCTGATTGATCCCGGTGCTCTCGCTTATCTGAAATGCCGGGAGCTGGTCCAGGAGCTGCTGGGCTGACACGACCTGCTGCCGGCGCCTCTTCTCTGGCAAAGTATGACCATGCTCACTGTTATTGGCGAAGGCCTTGTTGATGTTGTCCAGCGCGCTTCAGGAATTGAAGCGCACGTGGGCGGCAGCCCGCTGAACGTGGCGGTGGGCCTGGCCCGCCTGGACCACCCCGTGCAGTTCATCGGCCGGTATGGCCGGGACGCCTACGGTGATTCGGTGGCGGCCCACCTGCGCGCCAGTTCGGTGATGCTTCCAATGGGTCCGGATGAGCTGCCCACCAGCGTGGCCACCGCCCTGATCGACGACGACGGCGCCGCCACCTACACGTTCGACCTCACCTGGGAGCTTCCCGGCATCGCCGACCGGCTCGCCTTTATGCTGCAGGGCACCACCCTGCTGCATACCGGATCGATCGCGACCATGCTGGCGCCCGGCGCCACGGATGTCCTTGCCGCCGTCGAATATGCCCATCCGCGCGCCACGATCAGCTTCGACCCCAACTGCCGGCCCAGCATCATCACGGACGTCGCTTACGCCCGGCGCCATGCGGAGAAGTTCGTATCCCTGGCGGACGTGGTAAAGGCATCCGATGAGGACCTGGCCTGGCTCTACCCGGACCTGGACGTGCTGGACGCGGCACGCCGCTGGCTGGACCTGGGCGGATCCGAGGGGCCGGCGATGGTGGTGGTGACCCGCGGTGCCGACGGACCATGGGGAGTGACCAGGGCGGGCGAGGCACAGGTGGAGGCGCCGCGCGTGGACGTGGCAGACACCGTGGGCGCCGGCGATTCCTTTATGGCGGCGCTGCTCTCCGGCCTGGTGGACCGCGGCCTGGACGGCGCCCAGAACCGCAAGGACCTGCGGGAACTTCCCGCTGAAGGCTTGGCCGAACTCCTGGCGCACGCGGCAAAGGCTGCAGCAGTCACAGTGTCACGGCCCGGCGCCAACCCGCCCACCCGGGCCGAGCTGAACGGGGCCTCCGGCGAGGGTTAGGCAGAATAATCACTAACTTAGGTGTGAAACCGACATAATGCTGTTACGCTGGTTTTGCACCTAGAGAGAGTGAGCAATGATGCTTCTCGAAAGAGACCTCATCCAGTCCGTCGGCTTCCGCAACGTTAGCGAGGGCGGGCGTGTAACCGGCTTCCAGTTCCGGGTCCGGATGCCTTCGTACCGCGGCATGGCCGCTTCCCTCATCGACGGAATCGCCGTCCGCGTTGGCAACATCGTCGACGTCGGCCCTGACGTTCCGCTCTGGACTTTCGGCGGGCGGACCTACACCCTGCCGCAGCTCTGGGAGAGCGACGGCGTCCGCTGGCCCCTTGAGGAGGCGGCAGTGGTCACCGTTCCCTTCAACGGCGGCCTGCCGCAGGGCGTCCACGACATCAGCATCGAGTTGCGGCTGCGGATGTCCTACATCCCGGTTGAGCACCAGCCCACCACCCACCGGGTCAGCCGGAAAGTAACGCTGGCACCGGAAGGGGGCGACGGTACCTTCCGCTACGGCGTTTCCCTCTACAGCTTCATGGGCGACTACGGCACCGTGATGGACCTGGAAACCGCCCTGGCGTCCGTGGCGGATGCGGGCGCCACCGGCGTCGAGATCCTCGGCGAAGGCCACGTCCCCGGCTACCCCGCACCTACCCCGGCGTGGATCGACAACTGGTTCAGCCTGCTCGAGAAGTACTCCCTGGAGCCCACGAACTACGGATCCTGGATCGATACCCGGCTGCACCCGGGCCGGAGCATGACGGCTGCCGAGGGCGCAGAGGCGCTGCAGCGCGACCTGCGGCTGGCCCACCGGCTGGGATTCGGCTTCGTGCGGCCCAAGATCGGCGTTGTATCCAGCGACCTGGTTCCGGACCCGATCTGGACCGAGTCCGTGGAACGGTCGCTTGACCTGGCGCACGAGCTGGGGATCATCATCTGCCCCGAGATCCACTCGCCCACACCCATCAAGCACCCCGTCGTGGACGACTACATTGGCCTCATCGAACGGACCGGAACCAAGAACTTCGGCCTGCTCATCGACACTGGAATTTTCCAGGACCGGCCCATCCCGCTACGCGAAGGCGAGAGCCGCGAGACCCGGCCCGCCTTCCTGGACGGCATCGGCGTCGATCCTGCCGACTTCGCAGCAATCGCCCAGTACGTGGTGTTCATCCAGGCGAAGTTCCACGACATCAACGAGCAACTCGAGGACCAGCAGATTCCCTGGCTCCCGGTGCTCAAGGCGCTCAAGGACGCCGGCTACACCGGCTACCTCTCCAGCGAATACGAAGGCGAACGCACGCCCTGGCGGGCCATCGAACAGGTACGGCGCCAGCACGCACTGATCCGCCGCATCACCGCCGAACTTCAATAAAACCCAATCCTCCTCCCAGCAAAGAGAACAGCCATGCCAAACGGACTTCTTGACGATTCAAGCCTCCGCACCCATCCCGAGGGCCTGGCCCTGGCCTTGGTGCTGCCGTGGTACCGGAGCCTGTGGCTCTCCTCGGTCTCCAGCCTGCGGCTCACCATTGACGGGCAGGACGTTCCTGCCGATGACCTGGCCCTGGAACTCGGCGGCGTCCGCTACGCACTCGCCGACCTTCCAACCCAGAGCGAAACCCTCTGGTACCTGCAGGAGCACCCCCTGCTGATCGCCAAGCGGACAACACCTGTGGCCCTGGGCGAGGGGCATACGGTTCAACTCATCGGGGAGCTGCGCCTGCCGTATATGCAGATCGCGCCGGGCCAGGACGGCGGCCCCGGCATGTATGTCCCCAACTTCGTGAACCAGACACTCGAGCTGACCGTTACGGACAGGGCCGCTACGGCTCCTGCCTTGACGTCGGCGGTCGCCCCGCCTCCGCCGAAGGCAGGGGACGATCCCTTCTCGCTCGGGCTCACCCTGTACTCTGCCAGCGCCGAGTTCCGGGCCGGCTGGTACGACTTCGACGGCCTGCTGCGCCGCGTGGCCGAGCTGGGCATAGGCCCCGGCATCGAAATCGTGGCGTCCCAGGTCCTGCCCGGTTATCCGCACGTGACCGATGACTTCACCCGTTCCTGGCAGGAGGCCTTCGACAAACACGGTTTCACCGCCAGCTCCTTCGGCGCCAACCTGGACATGGGCCGGCGCCGCGACCGGGACATGACTGCGGACGAGGAGTATGAGTTCACTAAGACTCTCTTCCACGGCGCCAAGAAACTCGGCTTCCCGCTGGTCCGCATCCAGAGCGCCAAGCCGGAACTGCTGCGCCGGCTCCTGCCGCTCGCCGAGGACCTCGAACTCAAGCTGGCCTACGAGATCCATGCACCGCTGGGTCCCAACTCGCCGGAAATCATGAAGGTCCGCGACGTCTACGCGGAACTCGATTCACCGTTGCTGGGCTTCGTGGCAGACTTCTCCTCCACCATGCACAGCATGTCCCCGACGCTCCTGCGGGCCGTCCGCCGCGCCGGGCTCGACGACGAAGCCATTCAAAAGCTGCAGGCAATCTGGGCTACCGACGCCCCGATGCGGGCCCGGCAGGAGGAGTTCATGGGCTACCTCCGGGGACGGGACTTCGATCCCGCCCGCCTTGGTTCCTTCGCTCACCTGGCCTTCAACATGCACGGCCATGTCAGCCCGAAGGAATGGGCGGACCTCATGCCGCAGATCATGCACGTCCACGCCAAGTTCTACGACATCGACGAGGGGGGCAACGAGCCCGCCATCGACTATCCGGAACTCGTCCGGGTATTCGTCGAGGGCGGGTACCGCGGCTACTGGTCCAGCGAGTGGGAAGGCCATGCCTTCGCCGAGCTCGGCGAGGTGGATCCGCTGCTGCTCGTCCGCAAGCAGCACGACCTCATCCGCAAGAGCATGCGTTCTGCCCTGGCATCCGCCTGACCCTGCCCGGAACCCGCAGTGCCCGTCCGTACAGCCGGCGGGCACTGAGGCGTTAAGGGCACACAGGCCTTTACGGGGCTTCCCTCCCGGCGGCCGCTGCGACGATGTCGCCAGCCTCCTTGAACAGCTCCCGCATCCACTCATGCTCAGAATCGCGGTTGTGAACGGGATGCCACCACAGGGCGTTGACCAGCGGCGTAGCATCGAAAGGCAGCGGCAGGATCCGCACCCCGCCCACCCGGAGTGCGAACGGCACCAGTGCAGCCTGGATGAGCGCGATGCGGTTGGTGCCCACCACGAAGTGCGGCAAGGACTGGAAGCTCTCCACCACTACGTCAACGCGGGGCTCAATGCCCAGCTGCATGATCTGGCGTTCTGCCGAGGTTGACGCCGAGCGGGTCTGGTAGGTCATCACCCAGGGGAGTTCGGCAATGTTCTCCATGGTGATGTTCTCGCCGACGGCGTCATTGGAGGAGGAGACGACAGCGACCCAGCCGTCCCGCCACAGGTCCAGGTAGGGGAGACCGGTCAGGAAGCCGTGCGGGATCACCATGCCGTCCACCGAACGCAGGCGGTTTGCGGCGTCCTCCACCACCATCGGGTTGTGCAGCATGAACCGGAACCGGACCCCGGGGGCGCGCTCGGCCGCAAGCTCCGAAACCACCCGTCCGATGGTGGTAAAGCCGTAATCCGAGCCGTAGATGGAGAACTCGCGCTCTGATTCGCTTGGCTCCCAGGTGGCCTGGCTCTCGAAAACACGGCGAGCGGCTTCCAGTGCTGTGGTGGTGTGTTCCGCGAGGCGCAGCGCGAAGGGAGTGAGCTCATAGGCGTTACCGCGCCGGGCAAGGAGTGGATCTCCGAAGTGGGACCGGAGCCTCGCCAGCGAAGCGCTCAGCGCAGGCTGGCTCAGGTGGAGACGCTCGGCGGCCCTCGTTACGCTCCGCTCAGTGATCAGGGCGTCCAGCGAGATCAGCAGGTTGAGGTCGAGCCGGGAAAGCAGCACATTATTCGTCACGGCACGGCGATCTTTCAACGATGAATGTTCGTCAGGTCAGTGTATCAGCGGCATCAATACATTTGGTGGTCCTCATCACACTTCCCGATGCAGCGGCCGTGGGGGCACGGCACCCCCGTCAAACTTATGTCTCTTATCGTCAATACTTATGTGCTTTTTCTGCGAATCTCCTTCATACTGATGAGTGACCGGGGTCACGGCTCCCGGATATTTTCGACAACGAAGTCAGAAAGGCTGGACATGACACAGCACCGTCGCTATTCGGGCCTCAAGGTCGGCGCCCTCGCCGTCCCCACCATCGCAGCCCTCGTCCTTACGGGCTGCTCGGCCTCCACCGGCAGCAGCTCCCCGTCCGGAGGGTCGCAGGAATTTTCCCTCTCCTTCGCCACCTCCAACACCATCGAAAGCCCTTTCCAAGTCCTGGGCGAGAAGTACATGGAGGCAAACCCGGACGTAAAGATCACGTTCAACCCGCAGCCCAACGACTCCTATGACCAGACCCTGCGCACGCAGCTCCAGGCCGGAAATGCCTCGGACGTCGTAGTGACTTCGCCCGGCAGCGGCCAGGGACGCAGTATTCTTCCGCTGGCGGAGGCCGGGTTCCTTGAGCCGCTGGACGATTCCGCCAAGGAGCTCCTGCCTGAAGGGAGCGCCAGCACCTTCGGCCCGGAAGGCAAGGTTTTCGGCCAGGCTACGGCCATCACCGTGTCTGCCCTGGTCACGAATGAGACTGCGGCCAAGGCTGCCGGCGAGTTCCCCGCGGACTTTGCGGCTCTCGAAGAGCAGTGCAAAACCCTTGAATCGTCCGGGAAATCCCTCTTCGCCCTTGCCGGTGCAGCGCCTCCCAACACGGGCCTTACGGCGATGTCGCTGGCAGCCTCCCGAGTTTACGGGGAGGACCCCCAGTGGAACGAAAAGCGCGCGGCCAATGAAGTCACGTTCGCAGGCTCGGAGGGCTGGAAATCGGCTCTCGAAGCAGTCAACACCCTGAAGGACGCGGGCTGCTTCCAGAAGGGCGCCGCAGGTGCCGGTTTTGACGCCATCACCAAGGGCCTTGCCAGCGGTACGTCTCTGGCAGGATTCATCCCGGCCACGAGCTGGAAGCAGCTGCAGTCCGCTGCTGCCGGCTCCGAATTCGGCGTGCGCGCCCTCCCGGCCGAGAGCTCGGACAAGGGCTTCGTCTACGCCAGCGCCAACTACGCCTTCTCCATCAATGCGGCCGCCAAAAACAAGGAGGCGGCCAAAGCCTTCCTTGCTTGGGCGGCTGAACCTGAGCAGACCAAGGCTTTCGCAGAAATCGACGGCGCCCTTCCGGTCACCGGCCTGGACACCTACGACTTCGAAGGCGGCGCCTACAAGAACATCGGCGACCTGATCAAGGACGGCAAGTACGGCCCCCTGCCCAACAGCCAGTGGCCTAATTCCGCCGTTTACGACGCGCTGGCGACAGGGGTCCAGGGCATCATCACCGGCCAGAAGAGCCCTGACCAGGTCCTGCAGGCCATGGATGCCGCCTGGGGCCAGTAAGCCGTTCCCATCAACGTTCCGACCACTCAAAGGGACAAGCAAGGAATACCATGACTGCGACGATGCAACCGAAAAGCGAAGCAGCTGAAGCACCCCGGCGAGGCAGGCGCACCCCGGGGGCGGGGCAGAACGTCCGCCCCCGGGGCCAGGGCCTGGAGTTTGGACACTGGTGGTGGGCCCTGCCCGGGATCGCCCTGGTGTTTGCCATTCACTATGTGGCAACCGGTATTGGCGGGTTCTTCGCCTTCACCAACTGGACGGGCATCGGCTCGTTCGAAATCACGGGCTGGGCAAACTTTGAGGCCATCTTCAAGGACCCCACGAAAGTCGGAGCCCTCTCCAACACCCTCTTCCTGGCCTTTGGCTCGGTTCTCCTGGGCAACATCGCCGGCTTGGTCATTGCGCTGGGCCTGAACCGCATCCTTAAGACCCGCTACATCCTACGGACCCTCTTCTTTATGCCCGTGGTGCTCAGCCCGCTGGCCACGGCCTACATCTGGAAATACATCTTCGACTTCGACGGTCCGCTCAATGCCTTCCTTACGGCAATAGGCGCCGGGGACCAGGCCAAGCCGTGGCTGGCCGACCCCCAGTGGGCCGTCTGGACCGTCCTGGTGGTGCTGGTATGGTCTTCCACCGGTTTTGCCATGGTGATTTTTATGGCCGGTCTGGCCGGCGTCCCCGCGGAAGTGGAGGAGGCAGCGGCCATTGACGGCGCCAACCTGTGGCAGCGGTTCCGCAACGTGACCCTGCCCGCCATCCGCCCCGCCGTCGCCATCGCCACCACGCTGGGAATCGTCCAGGGACTGCGCGTCTTTGATCCCATCATGGCGCTCACCGGCGGCGGCCCCGCCGGGGCAACCGAAACGCTGGCCACCCAGGTCTATAAGCAGGCCTTTGCGCTCGGGAATTTCGGGGGCGGTGCCGCCCTGGCCCTGGTGCTCGCCGCCATCATCCTGATCTTCGCCGTAATCCAGCAGCGGCTGACACGTTCGAACCCTGAGGACTAAGCCATGTTCCGCTACACCAAACTCACCGTTCTCCGCGAAGTCGGCCTGTGGGCCCTCGCCCTGCTGTTCCTCACACCGTTCTACTTCCTGGTGACGACTGCCCTGAAGCCGGACACGGAGTTGTTCACTACCTCGGCCCTGGCTCCGCCAACAAGCCCTGACTTCAGCAACTTTGTGGACGTCCTGACCGCCACGGGCAACTCCAACGTGGTGATGGGCCTGGTCAACAGCCTCATCATCACCGCCGGCAGCATTGTGGGACTCATCGCACTCGGCTCCATCACCGGCTATGTCATTTCACGGAGCACGCGTCGCTGGAGCAAGGGCGCGTATTACCTCTTCCTGGTAGCCATCATCCTTCCGGGCCAGCTAGGCGCCGTGCCTCTCTACATGGGTGCCCGCGCCATGGGCCTGACCGGATCCGCATGGGGCCTGATCGTTCTCTACACCGGCATGCTCCTGCCCCTGTCGATCTTCCTCTACGCAAACTTCTTCCGCGGCCTCGGCACCGACTACGAAGAAGCGGCCACCATCGATGGCGCCAGCAAATCCCAGATATTTTCCAAGGTGGTGTTCCCCATGATGGCTCCCGCCACAGGAACGGTCACCATTTTCGCGGGGCTCATCGTGTGGAACGACTTCTTCACGTCACTGATCTTCCTGGGCGGCTCCGCCAACCAGACGCTGCCGGTGGCCATGTACTACTACATCGGCTCCCTGGTCTCCCAGTGGAACTCGATCTTCGCCATTGTCATCGTGTCCATGATCCCCATCCTTGCCCTGTTCCTGTTCGCGCAGAAGCGCTTCATCCAGGGATTCTCCGGCGGCCTGAAGGGCTGACCTGCAACCGTTGACCACCGCGGAGCGTTTCGAATGCTTCGCGGCGGCCTTTCCCACCCAAAAACCGGTGAATCCGGGCCCTGACGCCCCAGAATCCAGCTCAACCATCCAACTTTCCAGGAGAAATCCATGTACCAACTTGCGCCCAATATCGACCTCCTGTTCTCAGAAGCAGGCGACAGTGCCGCAGACCGGGTCCGCGCAGCAGCCGCCGCCGGGTTCGATGCCGTGGAAATGTGGGGCCCCACCGGCAAGGACATTCCCGCCCTCAAGGAAGCCCTTGAGGAAACCGGAGTCCAGCTCACCGCCCAACTGGCCGAACCCCGCATGCAGTTCATGATCCCGCCCAAGGACCACGCACCCTTCTACACCGGCCTCGAAGCCGGCGTTGAGGTGGCACAGCAGCTCGGCTGCCCACGGATCGTGGTGGGCAGCGGCACCGGCTTTGGCGGCCGCAAGCGGCAGGACCAGCTGGACGAACTGATCGAAATCTTCACCCGGGGCGTTGCGCACATCGAGGGTTCGGGCATCACCCTGGTCCTCGAGCCGGTGAACATCCGTGTTGACCACCCCGGAGCCCTCCTGGACCGGACCTCGGAAGCTGTCTACGTCGCCAAGGGGGTCAACTCGCCAAACTTCGGTGTCCTCTACGACCTCTACCACTCCACCGTCGAGGGCGAGGACGTGGTTGCCGAACTGGCCAACGCCGGGAACCTCATCAAGTACGTGCAGATCGCCGATGCTCCGGGGCGGGGGGAGCCCGGGTCGGGTTCCATCGACTGGCCTGCCCGGATCGCGGACCTCCAGAACAGCGGCTACACAGGCCCGATCGGGCTGGAGTACTACCCGACCATTGACTCGGCAAAGTCCGTCCGGCGCATCCAGGAACTGGTGGCGGGCCATGGGCGATAACCGCTACCCCGCACGCGTCGACGTCGCCATCGTCGGCAGCGGGCCTACAGCATCGGCGTATGCGCGGATCCTCAGCGAGGAAGCCCCCGGCACCACCATCGCCATGTTCGAAGTGGGCCCCACCGTCAGCAGTCCCCCCGGGGCGCACGTCAAAAACATCGCGGATCCTGACCGCCGCAGCATAGCCCAGCGCGCTTCCGAGGGGCCGGGAGCAGGAGCCGAAACGATCACCTCCCCCGGCGCAGCCAAGAGCGGGGAGCGCCGGGCCAGGGCAGGCACGTACCTCCTGCCGGATGGTTACGCCTTCCCCGGGGAGGACGGCATGCCCGTCGCGGCCATGTCCAGCAACGTGGGAGGCATGGCAGCGCATTGGACCGCCGCCTGTCCTCGTCCCGGAGGCAAGGAGCGCATTCCGTTCCTGCCGGACCTGGAACAGCTTCTTGACGACGCCGACCGCCTGTTGGGCGTCACCACCCACGCCTTCGACGACGCACCGTTCTCGGACCTCGTCATCAACCGCCTGTCGGCCGTCCTGGACGAGGACCGCGACCCTGCATTCCGCGTCCAGCCCATGCCCCTTGCTGTCCACCGGCGGGAGGACGGCGGCCTCGTCTGGTCAGGCTCCGACGTCGTGATGGGGGACGTGACCCGGGAAAACCCACAGTTTGACCTCTTTGACGAGTCACTGGTGACCCGTGTGCTGGTGGAGGACGGCATTGCCTCCGGCATCGAAGTCCAGGACCGCCGCAGCGGTGTAACCCATCATGTGGCCGCCCGCTATGTCGTGGTGGGAGGTGACGCGCTCCGCACGCCGCAGCTGCTGTGGGCTTCCGGCATCAGGCCAGAAGCTTTGGGCCGTTACCTCAACGACCAGGCGCAGGTGGTGTTCGCAAGCAGGCTGCGCGGCGTCTCCGCCGAACACGTGACGCGGGCCGCTGACGGTGCCCTGAGCGAGCAGAGCGGCGTGGCATGGGTTCCCTACACGAACGAGGCACCGTTCCACGGGCAGATCATGCAGCTGGATGCGTCCCCGGTCCCGCTGGCCGATGATGATCCCATTGTTCCTGGATCGATTGTGGGGCTGGGCCTGTTCTGCGCGAAGGACCTGCAACGGGAGGACCGGGTGGCGTTCGACGACGACGCGCGCGACGCCTACGGAATGCCCGCCATGCGCATCCACTACCGCCTTACCGAGCGGGACCACGAGGTGGTGGAGCGTGCGAAGCAGGAAATCGTCCGCCTGGGCAAGGCGGTGGGCGAACCGCTCGACGAGCGTCCGTTCGTGATGCCCCCCGGAGCGTCCCTGCATTACCAGGGCACTACGCGGATGGGCGAAACGGATGACGGCGAAAGTGTTTGTTCTCCCGACAGCCAGGTCTGGCAGGTCCCCGGCCTCTTCGTCGCCGGCAACGGCGTCATCCCCACCGCTACCGCGTGCAATCCGACGCTGACAGCGGTGGCGCTCGCAGTACGAGGGGCGCGGAAAATAGCGGAAGAACTGGGAACCGCTTTACTTATGTCTGAATCAAACAATAGAATGATGAAATAATGAAAAAGTGGTGTGATGCCGCACTTACGTTCAAACACAGGCATTTCATTCACCGGCAAGGCATGCCACAGACAAGGAGGTCTCGATGATCGCCGACCGCATAATCGAGCAGGGAACACTCAGTACCCAGGACGGCCGCACCGCCGTCGAAGTCCGAATCCCCTGGTACCGCGCCCTTCCGGGCTCGTGCATCGCAGGTGCAGCACTGACGGTTGACGGCGTTGCCGCCCCCGAGGACAGCCTGCGCTGGACCATGAACAACCGGACGTTCAGCTTTGAAGAACTCGTGGACGAGACCGGCGAGTGGTGGTATCCGCTGGATTCGGCCATCCTCTCCGGCGACCTTCCCGTCCGGGATGCCGATGCAGAACACGAGGTCCGCGTGGACCTGAAGCTCTACATCCCGTACATCATCACCGACCACGGCGTGCTGCATATCGAAGAGCACGACACCAAGACCATGAAGGTGGCACAGCGATGACCAGCCTCGGCACGCCGATCCAGGGCGTCACCCTTTACAGCTTCACCCGCGCCTTCCACGCCCGGCAGTACGACCTCGATGGCCTGATCCGCAAGGTAGCGGCCGAGGGTTTTGGTCCGGGGCTTGAGCTCATTGGATTCTCCAGCCTCCGGGGCTTCCCGGACCGCATTGACGACGCTTTCGTGGGCCAGTTCCGCGACCTGGTTGCTGAGGTGGACCTGGTCCCCACGTCCCTCGCGGTCAACGTTGACACCGGGATCCGCCGGGACCGGCTCATGAACCACGACGAGCTGGTCGAATACATGCGTACGCAGATCGAGGTGGCTGCCCGGCTCGGCTTCCCAATCGCCCGGGTACAGATCTCGCTGACACCCGACGCCATGGAAAGCCTGCTGCCGGTAGCCGAGAAGTACGGCGTCACCCTGGCCCTCGAAGTCCATGCTGACCAGCACGGCGCGCACGAGCGCGTCCTTGCCCTCCGTGACCGTTACGAAAAGCTTGATTCCCCACTGCTGGGGTTCACCGCCGACTGGGGCGCCACCGTCACCGGCTTTGCCCCCTCCCTCCTGGAGGCCTACCGCCGCCGTGGTGCATCCGAGGACCTGCTCCGGCAGGTGGTTGAGCTGTGGAATGGCTTCTACGCGGAAGGTCCGCCCAACACGCAGAAGGTCCACGGTGAGCGCTTCGGTGCCTTCATTGGCCTGGCGGCCCGCAACGGCCGGCCGGACCTCGGCATCGACTTCGGAATCAACGGAACGGGACTGTTCGGTCCCGCACCGCTGGACACCTGGCTGGAAATCATGCCGTGGGTCCGCCACGTGCACGGCAAGTTCTTCGGCATCGACGAAAACGGTGAAGAGCCCTCGGTTCCGGTGCGTGGCCTGGTCCGCCAGCTCGTGGAAAACGGCTACACGGGCGCCATCTCCAGCGAATACGAAGGCTGGCACTGGAACAACTGGCAGGACCCGTTCGACATCATCCGCGGCGAGCAGGCCGTCCAGCGCTCTGCCGCGGCTGACGCCGGCTCGGCCATGATCACCGACGCCTCAGAAGCGCGCCGCATCCTCAGCAGCCACCTCGCCCAGCCCGTCCGCGGCTGAAACAGAAGGAACACAACATGTCAGAAGGCATCGCAGGCTCGGGCATCGAGCTTGGCATCACCCTCTATTCACTCACCTCCGAGTTCGCCGCCGGGCTCTACACGCCGGAGACGCTCATCAAGGCCGTCGCCGATGAAGGCCTGGGCCCCGGCGTCGAGTTCAACATCGCCCAGATGCTGCGCACCTACCCCGATGTGGACGAGGACTTTGTCCGCTTGTGGCGGGACAGCATGGACCGCTACGGCCTGACCCCCAGCGCCGTGGGGACCAACCTGGACATGGGCCGCCGCAAGGACCGGGACATGACGCCAGACGAGGAGTACGACTTCTTCGCCAGGCAGCTCAAGACCGCCAACACGCTGGGCTTCAACAAGATCGTCATCCGATCCGCCGGCAAGGAACTGCTCCGCCGGCTGCTTCCGCTGGCCGAGAAGTACGACCAGAAGCTCGGCTACGAGATCCACGCGCCCCAGGGCCCGAACGATCCCAAAATCCTGCAGATCCGCGAGATGTATGAGGAGCTCGGCAGCGACCGGCTGGGCTTCACGGCAGACTTCAGTTCCACCATGCACAGCCTGTCGCCCACGCTGTTCCGTACCCTGACCCAGATGGGCCTGCCCGAGGAGCACTTTGCGGTCATGCAGGACATCTGGCGCAAGCCCCTGCCCATGCAGGAGCGGAACCAGGAGTTCGAGGACTACCTGCGCGAAAACAACTTCGATCCCGCCCGGTTGGGGCCCTTCACCCGGCTGGCGTTCAACATGCACGGGCTGGTGCCGCCGGAGGAATGGCTGGACATCATGCCGCAGATGTTCCACGTGCACGCAAAGTTCTACGACATCGACGAGAACGGCAACGAGCCCGCCATGGACATCCCGCGTATCGTGCGCCAGTTCGTCAAGGGCGGCTACAAAGGATTCCTCTCCAGCGAATGGGAAGGCCACGCCTTCGCCGACCTGGGCGAATCGGACCCCATCGACCTGGTGAAGAAGCAGCACACGCTGATGCGCCGCGCCATCGAAGCATCCGTTGATGCAACTGTTTCCAACCCGACCCTCGTCGAGACTGCGAAGTAAGGAAAGCCATGGCAACCCACAACTCCCTGTTCCAGGACGCCGATGTCCGCAGGCACCCCGAAGGCATTTCGGTGTCCGTGCAACTGCCCTGGTACCGCAGCCTCTGGCTCTCGGCCGTGGACGACGTCGCCGCCACCGTCAACGGCGTGGAGATCCCCAAGGAATCCCTCCGCTTCGAACTGCAGGGGAGGTCCTACTCCATCGCGGAGCTGCCCGAGCAGTGGGAAACCCTGTGGTTCGTCGCTGACAAGCCCGAGGTGATCATTCCGCTGAACCGCATCCCCGACGCCGGCGAGGAGATCGATGTCGAAGTCATCCTTACCCTCCGCCTGCTCTACATGCAGATCGCGCCCATGCGCTACGTGGGAAACCGGGTGGCGGTTGAGCGCAAGGTAGTCCTGGCATGAACACCCTGCGCGTGGCCATGATCGGTTACGGCTTTATGGGTGCCGCCCACTCCCAGGGCTGGCGCACGGCCCCGCGGGTGTTCGACCTGCCGGCGGAGCCGGAAATGGCGGTTGTTGTAGGCCGGAACGCTGAAGCGGTGGCCGCGGCCGCGCACAAGTGGGGCTGGGCTGAGTCAGCCACGGACTGGCGCGAGGTGATCGCCCGGGACGATATCGACGTCGTCGACATAGTCACCCCCGGCGACTCCCACGCGGAGATTGCGCTCGCGGCGCTGGAAGCCGGGAAGCACGTGCTCTGCGAGAAGCCGCTGGCCAACACGGTGGCCGAAGCCGAGGCGATGGCCGAAGCGGCGGAGCGGGCGGCCGCAAAGGGCATCCGGGCAATGGTGGGGTTTACCTACCGCCGCGTCCCGGCTGTCACTTTCCTGCGCAACCTGATTGCTGAAGGTGCTGTGGGGACGGTCAACCAGGTGCGTGCCTCCTACCGGCAGGACTGGCTCGTTGATCCTGACATGCCGCTGGCCTGGCGCCTGCAGAAGGAACACGCCGGCTCCGGCGCGCTGGGGGACATCGGGGCCCATGCCATCGATCTGGCCCAGTTCGTCACCGGGCTGAACCTGGAGAAGGTGTCCGGCACCATCGACACCATCGTCAAGGAGCGCCCCCTGCTTGATTCCGGCAGTGGGCTTTCCGGCACTGCCGGCGTGGGCAAGGGCCAGGTGACCGTGGACGACATCGCCATCTTCACCGGCCGCTTCGAATCGGGAGCGCTGGCGTCGTTTGAAGCTTCGCGCTTCGCCACCGGACGGAAGAATGCGCTGGAGATCGAGGTCTCGGGCGACAAGGGCGCCCTTGCCTTCGACCTTGAGGACCTCAACACTGTCCAGTTCTACGACCGCACGGTGCCCAGCGACCGCCAGGGCTTCCGAAAGATCCTGGTTACCGAAGCGGAGCACCCCTACGTTTCCGGGTGGTGGCCCGCCGGCCACCTGCTTGGCTACGAGCACGGCTTCTCGCACCAGGTCAAGGACCTCGTGGAGGGCATTGTGACCGGCACGGACCCGGAGCCCACCTTCGCTGACGGGCTGAGGGTGCAGCGGGTGCTCGACGCCGTCGAACGCAGTTCCGACAATGATTCAGCCTGGACCCGCGTTGCCGCTGACGTCCCGGCGCAGGTCCCGTAGGAGGGGAAATACATGGCACGACCTATCACTCTGTTCACCGGCCAGTGGGCCGACCTGCCGTTCGAGGAGGTGGCGCGGCTCGCCGGCGAGTGGGGCTACGACGGGTTGGAGATCGCGTGTTGGGGTGACCATCTGGATCCCTGGCGCTGGGACGACGACGCCTACGTGCAGGGCAAGCTGGACATCCTGGAACGCCACGGCCTCAAGGTGTGGACCATCGCCAACCACCTCAAGGGCCAGGCCGTCTGCGATGACCCCATCGACGAACGGCACCGCGGCATCCTCCCGGACGTTGTGTGGGGCGACGGCGATCCTGAAGGAGTGCGCCGCCGCGCCGCCGAGGAACTGCAGAACACCGCGCGGCTCGCCGCCAAGCTCGGCGTGAAGACAGTGACAGGGTTTACGGGCTCGTCCATCTGGAAGTACGTGGCGATGTTCCCGCCCGCCTCCGAGAAGATGGTCGACGCCGGCTACCAGGACTTCGCGGACCGGTGGAACCCCATCCTCGATGTCTTCGACGAAGTCGGTGTCCGCTTTGCCCACGAGGTGCACCCGTCCGAGATCGCGTACGACTACTGGACCACGCAGCGGGCGCTGGAGGCGATCGGGCACCGCGAGGCCTTCGGGCTGAACTGGGACCCGAGCCACATGGTGTGGCAGGACATCGACCCCGTGGCGTTCCTCTGGGATTTCAAGGACCGGATTTACCACGTGCACTGCAAGGACACGAAGAAGCGGCTCAGCAATGGGCGCAACGGGCGGTTGTCATCCCACCTGGCATGGGCTGATCCGCGCCGCGGCTGGGACTTCATCTCCACCGGCCACGGTGACGTTCCCTGGGAAGACGCGTTCCGGATGCTGCACTCCATCGGCTACCGCGGCCCGTTGTCCGTGGAGTGGGAGGACGCCGGCATGGACCGCCTGGACGGCGCCCCCGAAGCGCTCGCATTCGTACGCCGGCTCTCCGGCTACGAGCCCTCCGCGGCAGCTTTCGACGCCGCCTTCAGCACCAAATAAGTACAAAGCAATAGGACCGGTCCTGGAAGTCCAGGACCGGTCCTTTCTGTGTGTCAGCCGCCGACGCCCTCAGCCACCGGCACTCCCGCTGTAAGTGCTGCTTCCGCCAGCGCCAGATGCCGCCGCGTCATTTCGGCGGGGTCGTCCTGCAGCCACTCGTGGCCGCCCCACTCGCTGGTGAGCGTGCCGCTGAAGCCGTTACGGCGGAGGAGGCCGCCCAGGTCCCGCAGCGGCTGCGAAACCCGCCCGCCGTCGTCGTCCAGGTCCCAGAACTTCAGGTGGAAGGCGCCCACCAGGTGCAGGATGCCCTGCAGGTCGGCGGCGTCACTGCGGCCAAAGCGGATCAGCAAGTTCATAAAGAGGGTGTGGATCCTCGGAGGCACGTTCCCTGAACGGAGCAGGGCGGTGACGGCGTCGAGGGTGGCGGGATCGCGCCAGTCATTCTGCAGGCGTGACAGCAGGTCCGGGGAAACACCGCCCTGCCGCAGCTCCTCGAGGTAGGTGACCGGAAGGGCCGGCATCAGCATGCTGATGTCCACGAGCACCCGTACGTGGTCATCACCGAGCGCGGCGATCGCCTCCAGTGCAGGTTGGACGGCGGGGCTTCCGGGGGCCTGTTGCCCCTGTATTTCCTCGTACAGCACCAGGTCGAGCTGGTGCAGGAGAGGCTGGAGCCGCGTAAGCAGTTCCGCCCCGGCCTGCCCGATGGGGAGCCGGACTCCGCGGGCTCCGACCCGGTGCGCGGCATGGATCTGGGGGACCAGGAAATCCAGGCGTTCCTGAAGCGAGCGGCGGTCTGTGGGTGACGTGAAGTCGTCCAGGCTGGCCCCAACGATGCTGACAGATGCGCCCTTTGCCGCCAGGGCATCCCGCAGTCCGTCCACCTCATAATTCTGCGGAGCGGGGAAGGAACGCCACACCAGCCCGGGTTCGAGCTCTACTGTCTTCACCACCGAGTCAGCGATGCCGGTGACGATGTCCTGGGCAGACCGGCGGGCGGCGATGATGTCCGGGGTCCAGTTGAAGGAGCTGGCGCAAAGCGTCCAGCCGCTTGGAATTTCGGGAGCCATAGGGCGCCTTCCCCTTTATGCTTGTTAGTGACGAACTTATGTCAGATTCAGGATAAAGGATGGAAGTCATGTTGGAAACCGCTTTGCGCGAAGATGCGCTGACCACCGCTCAGGAGGGCTTTGAGCTCCGTATTGGCCTGCCGTGGATCCGTTCGATGCCACTGTCCAGCGTTGCCGGCCTGTCCGTTGACGTCGACGGCGTTCCGCTGGCGCCAAGGGAGTTGGCAGTGATGCTCGGGTCCCGCGCCGTGCGCCCCGATGCGTTGGAGGCAGAGCCTGGCTGGTGGTTTGTGCAGGACAGGCTCGTCCTGGCGGGCCTGCGCGAACTCCCGCGCGGGCCACATGCCGTTACCGTCGACTTCCGGCTGATGGTGCCCTACCTGCAGGCGCGTCCCGGCTCTCCGCTGGTCCTGCCATTTCACCTGGAGGCCCGTCTGGAGCTTGACCGGGTACCGGTCCCCACCGTGTCCCGAGACGTGGCCTGAGGAGGTCCGGGTCCCGCCGCGGTGGAACCTTAGGCGGAAAGGGCAACCCGTTCCGGCGACGGCCGTCCGTCCGCGAACCAGCGCGGGAAGGTGATGTCGAACAGTTGCTCACGGGCGAGCTCGGCTCCGCCGCGCAGCGGCTCGCGCTCATCGTTAACGGAGAGGGTGATGGTGAGGTCGCGGGTGGCCAGCGGCAGGGACAGTTCATAGACGCGTTGGCGCACTTCGGCAAGGAATACCTCGCCGGCCGAACCCATGGCGCCGCCGATGACAATGACCCCGGGGTTGAACATATTCACCAAGGCGGAAATGGTCTCGCCCGCCACGCGCGCCGACTTTTGGACGAGGGTGATGGCCAGGGAATCCCCGGCCTGGGCTGCAAGGGTGATCTCCTCGAGGGAAAGCCCTCCCTTCTTCGCCAGAGCGGCCAGGGATGTGCTGACGCCTTCCTTGATGGCCTCTTCCGCGTCCCGGATCAGCGCCCAGCCGCCGGCAACGGCTTCCAGGCATCCGGTCTTGCCGCAGCGGCATTGGGCATCGGAGTCGGAAACCCGGACATGGCCGATGTCCCCTGCCGCGCCGTTGGCGCCGCGGTGGATCCTGCCTTTGGACAGCAGGCCGGCTCCGATGCCCGAGCCGATCTTGCAGTAGATGAGGTCTGCGAACGAGTCGCGCCGACGGGCACGTTCGCCAAGGGCAAGCAGGTTGGAGTCGTTATCCACCCACACGGGCGCCTTGAACCGTTCCTCAAAGGGGGTGCGGACGTCGAAGCCGTTCCAGCCGGGCATGATCGGCGGTGCCACGGGCTGTCCCGAGGCGAAGTCCACTGGTCCGGGAAGGCCCACCACAACACCCCAGACCGGCACGTCGGGGTGCTGCCCGAGCACTTTCTCCACGAGGGCCATGACCGCATTGATGGTTTTCTCCGGACCCTGCGCGATGTCCCAGGTGCGGTGCGTGTGTTCCAGGATGTCGCCGTCGAGCGCCGCTACGCCAACCCTGATATGGGCCGCACCAAGGGCGCAGATCACGATGTGTCCCTGCTCGGCGCGAAAGCGGAGGGTCCGGGGTGCGCGGCCGCCGGACGAGGCTCCGTAATCGCCCTCGCCGAGGAACCCCATGGAGATGGCCTGATCCACGCGTTGGCTGACAACGCCCCTGCCGAGCCCGGTCACCTTGCCGATTTCGGGCCGCGTGGTGGCCTCACCCGTTCGCACCAGGTTGACGATCCGCAGCAGGCTCGTCACTTCATCCGTCTGTGCTCCAAAGCGGAGGGTGGAGTCTGTGGTCATGGCAACAATTCTCACACAGATGGGCCGACTAAGGTGCGGTTAAGCGCGACTATAGCCAGAACCGTCCTTACTTATGAATAATAGAGACAAAAGTGAGGAGGCAACGATGCCTTGGAATGTGGGGATACTAGGAGCGGGGCCGGGCGTTGCCGCCCTGCATCTGCCGGTTCTTGGACGCCTGGGGGACCTGTACAAGGTGGTCCATGTTGCCGACGCCGGAAGCGGCCGTGCCCGGGTGCTGGCGGAAAGGCTTGGCGCACGCTGGTCGCAGGGGGAGGCGGACCTCCTCGCTGATGCGGCGGTGGATGTGGTGGCCGTCTGCAGCCCGCCCGGTGAACACGCCCGCCAGATCCTCGGCGCGGTGGCGGCGGGCAAGCGAGCAGTCTTCTGCGAGAAACCGCTGGCCACCAGCAGGCAGGAAGCCGATGACGTCATTTCTGCATGCCGGGCCCCGGGCACCCTCCTGCTGGTGGGAACGAACCACTTGTTCGATGCTGCGTGGGGACGCGCCAAGCACCATCTTGTCGCCTTGGAGGGCCGGGTGCAGGCCATCTCCGTGACGCTGGCGCTCCCGCCCAACGACAGGTACCACCGGCTCGTGGCCGAGGGTGGTTCCCTGCAGGCTGCCCGCCGGGGGCGCCCCGACCTTGGCAACCCGGCGGTGGCGGCAGATGTCCTGCGGCAGCTGCTGACCGGGCTCGCGGTCCATGATCTTCCTGCCGTGCGGGACATCGCGCCCGGCATCGATGAGATTGCCTACGCAAGGATCGTTGCGCCCATCGGTTACCTCGTGGGCTACCGGGCCGGCGGAGTCCTGGTCCAGCTGGCACTGACTATGCTGCCTGAAGGGCCGGATGCCCTCTGGCGGATGAATATTACTACCACCCATGACCGCATCGAGGTGGACTTTCCGCCCGCCTTCGTCCATGCCGGAAGTGCTGCAACCCGGGTGCGCCGTGCGGACGGGCAGTGGACGGAGTACCCGCGCGATGAGGAAGACGGCTATGTGGCCGAGTGGCGCCTGCTGGCCTCGCTCCTAAAAGGTGATGCGCCCGTGGAGTACGACGAATTGCTGGCCGACTCGCATTTTGCCATCGGGCTGGCCGATGCTGCGGCAGCCAAAGCCCTTGAAGGGGTGCCGCAGTGAGCCGGGATGGCGCATTGGGCGTCTGCACGGCGTTGGCGGCCTACACGGCCGCTGTTGCCGAGCTTCCCTGCAGTGCTGCACTCACGGAGGATATGCGGGGTGCTGTGGTGGTGGTGCCTGGAAGCGGGGATTGGTGGCAGGGCATGCTGGCCGCCCGGGCCGGGGGAGCTTCGGCCGTGGTGCTTGCAGATCCGGCTATGCTCCAGCAGAATGCTTTTGCCTCCCACCCGTGGCCGGGTGGCATTCCGGTGGTCGTTGAGCGGCCCAGCCTGCGTCCCGATGTTGCGGCTGATGCGGTGCGCGCAAGGGGAGGCAGCTCGGCCCGCCTGGTCACCGTTGAATGTGCCGGTCCGGTTGCCGGCCTTGACGGCGTCATTCTCGATGGTTTCGGCTGGGCACGGTCCCTCGCCGGGGCGCCCCTGACGCTGAGCGCGGGAATTTCCACGCCGCAGGGCAGGATGGCATTGCTGGGTCCGGAGGGTGCCGGTTCTGCCCCTGCCACCGTTTTGGGGATTCCCCTCGGCGGACTTCATGGAGGAGGCCTGCTCCACGTGCTGGCCCTTGGTGAGGTGCGGACTGAAGTCACCGTGGACCAGCCTGCCGGGCTGACCCGGGTGGAGACCTTTACGGAGGACGGGGCGTTGCGGGCACCTGAGCGTTACGAATCGTCAGCACGCCTGGCGCTCCGCCGGGCTCTCGACGCCTGCTTGTCCGGCAAGCAGGAAGGTGACCTGGACGGGCTGCTCCAGGACATGGCCCTGGCCTGGGCGCTGCGCGATGCTTAAGAGTTTCACCTTTCTTCCAGGTTTGATTCGTACATTCTTATGTTGTTTTATGACTAAAGTCGGGTATCATGAAAACGGCGCCGGGGTTCCTGCCGGACCCGTTCTCCGGCGTGATGGTGCGCCGGAGGCACACCACGTCGCGTCGACGGCCCGATCGTTCGGGTAGATCACTATGCCACTTTCGCCTTTGAGACTCCGTCTCCTTGTTATCTCCCTGCTCACGGTCTCCTTCCTCGGGGCCCTGGACCACACAGTGGTATCCACCTCGCTGGCCACCATCGCCGGTGAGCTCGGCGCGCTGAAGCTGATGAGCTGGGTTGTGGTGGGATACACCCTCGCCAGCACCGTGCTGCTGCCGGTACTCGGCAAGCTCGGTGATGTCCTGGGCGCCCGCCGGATCTTCATCGGTTCGCTGGTGATGTTCCTGGCCGCCTCCCTGGCCTGCGGTTTTGCGACGGACATGGCATGGCTCATCGCCGCACGCGTCCTGCAGGGAATGAGCTCCGCCGGCCTGCAGCTGATGTCCCAGACCATCATTGCCCGCGTCACCACCCAGCGTGAACGCCCCCACTACATGGCCATCATCGGCGCGGCCTTCCCCATCGCCATCCTGGTGGGGCCGGTGCTTGGCGGCGCCATCACTGACTACTGGGGCTGGCAGTGGGTTTTCTGGATCAACATCCCTGTTGGTGTGGCGGCCCTGGCCCTTGCGCTGATTGCCGTGCCGCACCTGGAGCCGGGGCCGGCGCCCCGCCACTTTGACGTTGCCGGGGCGGCAGTTTTCACTACCTCGCTGGTGGCCCTCGTACTCGCAGCCACCTGGGCAGCAGAGCGCAGCGCAGGCCCTGCCACGCCAGTTGCGCTCGCGGTCAGCATCCTGGGCTTCGTGGCGTTCTTCTTCATCGAGCGCCGCGCTCCCGAGCCCATCGTGCCGCTTCACTTCTTTGCCAACCGGACCATTGCGGCGGGCACGGCGCTCTCGGCGATTATCGGCGTCGGACTCTTCTCCATCACTGCCTACCTCCCCACGTACGTCCAGATGGCCTACCAGACCACGGCCACCGTGTCCGGCCTCGTTCCCATCGCCACCGTGTTCGGCATGCTGATCAGCAACCTGCTCACCGGATGGCTGGCCAGCCGGACCGGCCGGTACCGGATCTTCCCGATCCTGGGGACCACACTGGGAGCCGCCGGGCTGTTCGCGATGGCCCTGCTGCCTGCCGGGCTTCCGCTGTGGGTACCCATGGTGGTGATGGGTGTGGTGGGCATTGGCACCGGTGCATTCATGAGCCTGATCGTCGCAGTGGTCCAGGGGGCCGTCCCGGCAAGCCAGACCGGCACCATCACCGCAACCGTCAATCTGGTGCGCCAGGTCGGATCAACAGTGGCGACGGCGATCATCGGCGGAGTCATCGGCTTCGGCGTGGCGTCCCTCCTGCCGGCAGGCCTCGACGCTTCGACCCTGACTCCGCAGCTGGTCCATGGGGCCGCGCCGGACGTCCAGGCCAGTGTGGCGCAGATCTACAGCACGGTCTTCACCCCGGTCTTTATCGCACTGGCGGCCGCCTATGTGGTGGGAATCGCCGCGGCTGTCCTGCTTCCCCAAGGCCGCCTCTCCGACGAACCCGTTCCCGCTGCCCCCTCAACTTCCGAATCCCTTTCGGCCTGATTTCAAAGGAGACATCATGTCCAACCCCACCATTGCCATCGTCGGCAGCGGGCCCATCGGCTCCACCTACGCCCGGCTGCTCGTGGAGCAGGTCCCGAACGCCCGGGTGGTGATGTTCGAAGCCGGGCCGCAGCTCACCAAAGTCCCGGGCGAGAGCGTCCGCAACATCCCGGATGCGGCCGAAAAGGCGCGTGCCCGCGAAATGTCCCAGGGACCGCAGGCCGGCGCGTACCGGGAATCGCTCGGCATTCCGGCCGGAACCGTCACCGAGGGCATGTTCACAGCACGCCAGGGCACCCACCTGCTGGACTTCGGGGGCGCCGGCTCTGCGCACGCCGCATCCTTCCCGGCAGCGGCTGCGGCTACCAACGTCGGCGGCCAGGGTGCGCACTGGACCTGCGCGACGCCGTCGCCCGCCTTCAGCGAAAAGATCCCCTTCATCGGGGACGACGAATGGGACGGGCTGATTGAGGACGCCAAGCAGCTGCTGCACATCCACAGCGCCGCGTTCGCCGATTCCAAAGTCGGCGAGGCCATCCGGTCCCTCCTTGATGAAGAGTTCGGTGCGGAACTGCCGGAAGGCTACGGGGTAGGCACCCTTCCGGTGGCGGGAGATCCGCAGCCTGACGGGTCCGTGCGCTGGGCGGGTGCCGACGTCGTCCTTGGCCCGCTCGTAGACGAGGACAATCCGCTCTCGAAGCAGTTCGAACTCCGTGACCTCACCCTGGTCCGCCGGGTGGAACTGGACCGGCACCGGGTCACCGGGGTCACCGTCCAGGATCTCCGGACGGGGGAAACGTCATTTGTGGCAGCGGACATGGTTGTGGTTGCCGCCGATGCTTTCCGGTCCCCGCAGCTCCTGTGGGCCTCCGGGATCCGGCCGAAGGCCCTGGGCCACTTCCTCACCGAACATCCGGTGGTCATCTCCACGGTGGCCCTGGATGCCGACAAGATGGGCCGGTTCGCCACCGAGGAGGACCTCGACGCCGAACTCTCCCGGCGCGCACTGAACCCGGCAGATCCCGTCGCCGCGGTCAACCGCATCCCCTTCTCCGAGCCGGAGCACCCTTTCTCCGTCCAGGTGATGTACTCCGAGACCACGCCCTTCCCGATGGAGCCCGGAACCCCTTACTCACAGAACCCGTGGGGTTACGTCAACATGGGCTACGGCATGCGCAAACATCCCCGCTACGAGGACGCGGTCACCTTTGACGACAACGAGCCGGACTACCGCGGATTCCCCAACATGACCATCCAGTACGAGCTCACCGAGCGGGAAAACGTGGAGATCGCCCAGGCCACGGAGCGGCTGCGCCGTGCCGGGAAGGCCCTTGGCGTCTTCGTTGCCGAGCCGCGGCTCATGCCCAACGGTTCCAGCCTCCACTACCAGGGCACCATGCGGATGGGCGCCATCGACGACGGCACGTCCGTGGCGGATCCGTGGTCGCGGGTGTGGGGCTACAAGAACCTGGTGGTGGGCGGCAATGCGCTCATTCCCACGGCGACGGCGATGAACCCCACCCTGATGAGCGTTGCGATTGCGGTCCGCGGCGCCCGGAAGGTGGCAGAAGAACTGGGCGCCTGATCTGCTGGGAGATTCGGGCCCCGCAGGCATGCGGCACGGGCGCAGCTTCGTCCTGCCATCCGTTCCGTGGATACCAGCTATCCCAAATCCATGATTCCCCGATAGTCGAACGGTTGTCACAGTGAGGGAAGTCACTTTTCGGCGCCAGAACCGCGCCGAAACCCTCCGTGACCATCAGAGGCTAAGGAAGATTCAATGGAGAATACTCAGCTCACGGGTACCGGGACCAGGATTGAGGCGCCGGGCCCTTCGGGCATTCGTAAGGCCGGACGGCTGCAGGCCACCCTCCTGGTTGCCGGCAGCTGCATGCCCGTGCTGGGCGCCGTCCTTTTGGCGCCCATCCTGCCCACCCTGAACCAGGCATTCGCGGACACGCCCGGCGTTGCCATCCTGGTGCCGCTCACCCTCACGCTGCCCGCGCTGTTCGTGGCGCTTTTCTCGCCGCTCGCCGGCTACGTTGCGGACCGGGTGGGCCGCAAGCAGCTGCTGGTCTTCGCCATGCTGGCCTACGCTGCGTTCGGGACGGCGCCGCTGTGGCTGACTACCCTCGAATCCATCGCGTTGTCCCGGGTGGGTGTGGGAATTGCGGAAGCCGCCATCATGACCTGCTGCACCACGCTCATCACGGACTACTACGCGGGTGAACAGCGGAACAAGTACCTGGGCCTGCAGACCATGATCAGCGCGCTCGCCGCCACGGCGTTCTTCGCCCTCGGCGGCGCCTTGGGCAGCATCAGTTGGCGGACGCCCTTCTGGCTCTACGCGGTCAGCGCGGTGATCGTCATCCCCATGGTTTTCAAGCTGTGGGAGCCGGCAAAGAGCCCGCGCACGACGGCGGAAAGGACGCCGGTGCCATGGCGGCAGATCGGTGCCCCGGCCGCAGTGACGCTGTTCGGCGGGATCGTTTTTTATGCACTCATCGTCCACCTGCCCTACGTCATCACGGGACTGGGCGTGGGCGATGCCGCCCTCATTGGACTCGCTGCGGCCATCGCGTCCCTGGCCACCGCGGCAGGGGCCATCTCCTTCCGCTTCCTGGCAAAGCTGGGCACGCGGAACCTGCTGGCGCTCGCCTTCGGGCTGGCCGCCGTCGGACTTTCCCTGGTCTCCGTCGCGGGGAGCGTGCCGCTGGCCATCGCCGGGGCCGTGGTTGCCAGCGCGGGAACCGGTGTGCTCCTGCCTACCCTGCTGACCTGGGCCGTGAACGGCCTCGAATTCCAGCAGCGCGGCCGTGGCACCGGCATCTGGACCGGAACACTGTTCATCGGCCAATTCCTGACCCCCATCGTCCTGGGCGCGGCCGCGGCGGCAACCGGCAGCCTCGGCATGGCTCTGGGCGGACTGGGAATCGCGTGCGCGGTGGCCCTGCTGGCTGTCCTGGTCCGGGGGCCCCGGATGGTGCCCGTCAGCCACTAGAAGCCCGGCAACGGAAAGGCCGCACTGCGGGCATAGATAACCTGTGGGTATGAAGAACCTGGACCTGAACCTGCTGCCCCACCTGCAGGTCCTGCTGGAACTGCGGAACATCTCCCGGGCTGCCGAGCGGCTCCAGCTCAGCCAGCCGGCCACCAGTGCGGCCATGGCCCGGCTCCGGCGGCATTTCGACGACGAACTCCTGGTGCGGAACGGCCGCACCTATGACCTCACGCCCTTCGCGCAGTCCCTGGTCCCGCTGGTTGATGAAGCCATGCTTCACATCCAGCGGGCCACACGCGTGCGGTCCGGTTTTGACCCCGCTACCAGCGAGCGGGAATTTGTCATCGCCGCTTCGGATTATGCGGCGGCGCTGATCGTGGGTCCGCTGCGCGGCATTCTGGGGCAGGAGGCCCCGGGCGTATCAGTGGACTTCGTGCCCACCGCCGGTTCCGGAATCCAGGGCCAGATGGCCGACTACTCGAAGATCGACCTGCTGGTGGGGCCCACCGGATACCAGATGCAGGGTGCCAGCAAGCAAGTGTTCCGTGACAGCTTCGTGGGGATTGCCGACGCCGGCAACCCCCTGCTCCAGCAGCCCCGGCTGACGTTGGAGGACCTGGCCGCGGTTCCCCACGCCGTCGGCTATTTCGGTGAAGGAATCAGCACTCCGGCGGACAAGCTGTTCGAGTCGCAGGGAATCCAGCGGCGCGTAGCTGCCGTGGTGGCAGGATTCCTGTCCCTGCCGCTCCTGGTCGAAGGGACGGACCTGGTGGCGATGGTCCCGCGGATGCTGGCAGCCCGGGCCCAACGGGGCGCGGACATCGTGGTGCTGGAGTTCTCGGAAGGAACCGAAGCTTCCCTGGTGGAGGCCATGTACTGGCACCCGTCCCAGGCGGAGGACCCGGCCAGCGTGTGGCTGCGGTCCGTGGTCCAGCGCTCCTGCGCCCGGCTCCACGAACTCTTTCCCGTCACTGCGCATCCGGTGCCTATCAACGCGGGAAGTGCCACCTAGATCACGCCTCGTGTGCCAGCCGCCGGAGGCGGTGCCCCGGTGATATTTCCCCCGTGACCAGGACGGTCCGCAGCCGTAGACTCGTGCCCACAGCGAGCCGGGCAGTGACCCAGCGAACCCCAAGGAGGACTGTTATGCGCAATGTAACCACCAGCCCTGAGGCGGCCGCCGCCGCACAGACCCTGTTCCGGGTTGGTCTCGGAGGGGTACTCATCGCACACGGATCCCAAAAACTTTTCGGCTGGTTCGGCGGGGGAGGCGTTGAAGGCACCAGCAAGGGCATGCACGCCATGGGGTTCCGCCCCGCAAAACCCAGTGCCGTCCTCGCGGGTGTCGGTGAAGCAGGAGCTGGGCTTGCCTTGGCCCTGGGGCTCGCCACCCCGGCCGCCGGCGCCGCTGCTGCCACCACGATGGGCGTCGCAGCCAGCGTCCACGCCCCGAACGGCTTCTTCGCCACTGAGGGAGGCCTGGAATACCCGGCTGTGCTGGGCTTAGCCGCAGCGGCGTTCACTATTGGCGGCTCAGGTCCCTTCTCCCTGGATGCACTCACCGGCCATGCCCTGGACCGGCCCTGGATGCGGGTCACCGCTTTGGCCGTGATCCCCACCGCCATCGCCGTCCAGATTTACCGCCGGCGCCAAGCCCTGGCCGCCGACGCCGCGGCCCCTGCCGCAGCCGTTGCCCCGGAAGAGGGCTGAACCTGTCCTAGACGCCCGAAGGAGCCGCAGCGGCAACCCGGTTACGGGGCCTCGGCCGGGCGGCCACACGGGTTACGGCCTCGCGCCGGGCGCCCACCGTGTTCTCGATCGTGCCGATTCCTTCCACCGTCATCCTCACCACGTCGCCGGTTGCGAGGGGCGGGGGAGTCTTGGAGCCGTTGCGTCCCCACAGTTCGGCGAGGCAGCCGCTGCCGCAAGTGCCGGAGCCCAGGACGTCCCCGGGCCGCACCACCGAGTCCTGCGAGGCGTAGGCCACCAGCTCGGCGAACGGCCAGCCCATGTTGGACAGCAGGTCCTGCCCGATGGGCTGCCCATTAACCTCAACGGCCATGGAGATGGGCAGGAACCCCTCGGCGTCGTGCCGGTCCTCAAACTCGTCCGCCGTCACGATCCAAGGCCCCAGCGTGTTGGCGAAATCCTTGCCCTTGCAGGGCCCAAGACTGACCTTCATCTCCCGCCGCTGCAGGTCGCGCGCGGACCAATCGTTGAGGATGGTGTACCCGAAGATGTGGCGGTGAGCCTCCTCCGCGGTCAGGTTCCTGCCGTCGCTGCCGGGAACACGCCCGACGACGGCGGCCACTTCCGTCTCGAAGTCCAGGTCCTCGCAGCCCGCGGGGATCCCGATCACCTCGCCGGTGCCGGTCACGGTGTGCGGGTTGGTGAAGTAGAAGGTGGGCGCCTCGTACCACTCGGGCACCACGCCGGCCACACCATCGATGCTCTTCCGCACGCCTTCAACGTGTTCCTCGAACGCCACGAAGTCCCGCATGGTAGCGGGCACCAGCGGGGCCAGCAGTTGCACCTCCGCCAGCGGAACCGCAGGGGCGGAAGCTATGGTTTCCCGGGCAACGCCCAGGGTTTCGTCGAGTCCGGCGTCCAGCAGCGTTTGGACGCCCTCGCCGGCGGTCAGCGCGTAGCAGTTTCCGCCCTCCACGAAGCCGGATTGCGTCCCGCCGTCGTGGTTCCAGCGTGCGATCTTGACCATGTGAATGTTCCTTAAGCCGTGGGTCGGGAGGTCAGGGCGGCCGCTGCCGTGATGCCCAGGGTGCGTGCGTTGTCGCGCAAAACCCGGGCCTCGCCGTCGGACGGCAGGCCGGCAGCCTCGACCTCGTCCACCGGGAGGTCGGAGCCCATGTCGAACGGGTAGTCCGAGCCGAGCAGCACCTGCTCCGGACCCGCAGCTGCGACGAGCGCCCGGAGTTCGGCAGCACTGTGGACCAGCGAATCGAAGTACAGCTTTTTCAGGTAGGACGACGGCGGCTGGGCGCAGCCGTGTGCCTCAGGCCGGACCTTCCACGCGTGGTCGGAGCGGCCAAGTTTCGTGGGCAGGTAGCCGCCGCCGTGCGCCGCCAGCACTTTCAACTCAGGGTGCCGGTCCAGGACCCCGCTGAAGATCAGGTGGGACAGCGCCACGGCATTTTCCGCGGGTTGGGACACCGTGTTGGCGAGGTAGAAGCGGTCCAGCCGTTCATCCAGCGAGCAGCCGAACGGGTGCAGGAACACCAGGGCGCCCAGCTCTTCGGCGCGGCTCCAGAACGGCTCCAGCCGGGGGTCGGAGAGTTCCACGGAGCTGCGCTCCGGATCGTTCGGGGTGGCCGCGAACGATCCGATTTCGACGCCGAGCAGCCCGCACTCCAGCACAGCGTGTTCCAGGGCTTCCACCATCAGGGCGGGGTGCTGGAGCGGGACCAGGCCCAGGCCGTTGAGCCGCTCAGGGGCACGGTCCACGAACTCCCGCACGGCCTGGTTAGCCTGCTTCGCGACCTTCAGGGACAGCTCCTCACCCGCGAAGTAGTAGAAGTGCGACGGCGACGGCGAGACCAGCTGCACGTCCACACCCTGGGCATCCATGTCCGCGAGTCGGCGGTCCAGGTCCGTCAGCTGCGGCCACCGCTCCTTGATCATCCGGCCCGAAGCGGCCATCGATTCGGGCCCGTTGCGCCGCACCTCCAGGGCCTGCTGGGCGCCGAAGCCCTCGGGGTCCGCCTCGGCCACGAGCTGCTGCAGGGCCGGAAGCAGGACGTGGGCGTGGACGTCAACGGTGGGGGATTCGGTGGTGGGGGTGCTCATGCCGGTTCCTTAACGAGGCTGGAGATTGAATGCATGAGGCCGGGCACGTTGGCATCCCGGACGCCGTCGAGCATCCACTGGCCCAACTGGACGGACGCGTCGACAACTGCCTTTGCCCTGTCCAGCCGGCGGTCGGTGAACTCTTTCCACAGGGTCTCGGTAACGTCGTCGGCACTGATGAGCAGCTCGGCCAGCACAGCCGCATCCTCCATCGCCATGGCAGCACCCTGCGCAATCGTGGGCGGGCAGCTGTGCGCGGCGTCGCCGATGATGACGCTGCGGCCGCGGTTCCAGGGCCCGTCCACCAGGTGGGTGGTGAACCAGGTGTAGTTGATGCGGGCACTGTGGTCCAGGTTCGCGCGGATCTCGTTCCAGGGGCCGCCGTAGGCCGCGGCGAGTTCAGCCATAACACGGGGGCCGTCCTCGTGCTTGCGCTCCTGTGCCTTCTCCACCAGGTAGGCGTAGATGGTGTCCGGGCCGGTGGGGCAGTAGCCGGCGATGAAGCAGGGGCCGCCATAGGTCAGGTCCGTCCGGACCACCTCTTCGGGGCGCTCCACGAAGGCGCGCCAGATGCCCATGCCCGTGGACTGGGGTTCAGCCTCGATGCCGATGGCCTTGCGGACGGCAGAGTGCAGTCCATCGGCGCCGATGAGGAGGTCATAGGTGGCGCTGCCGCCGTCGGCGGTGTTCACGGTGACGGACCCG
Source organism: Arthrobacter sp. D3-16 (assembly GCF_054408515.1). Lineage (NCBI taxonomy): Bacteria > Bacillati > Actinomycetota > Actinomycetes > Micrococcales > Micrococcaceae > Arthrobacter > Arthrobacter sp. D3-16. The sequence goes on from NZ_CP096437.1 coordinate 166,940, forward strand.
CCGTCGTCCGTTATGCCGGTGACCGTCTTGCCGTAGCTGATGCGGGCGCCTGCCTGCTCGGCCCGTTCGCGGAGGATGGCGGTGAGGTCGGGGCGGTACATGCCCATCGTGGCGGGGAGGTCATCGCCGCCGGTCCGGATGTCCTCCAGGACGGCGATGACGGTGCCGGCGGGGTCCGGGGCGCGCAGGCCCAGGGTGCTGAACCCGTAGCCCTTCGCCTCGACCTGGTCCCAGACGCCGAGCTGGCGGAGAATCCGCAGGGCGTTGCCCTGCAGGGTGATGCCGGATCCCAGGGTCTGCGGTGCTTCCGCCTTCTCCAGGATTTCCACCCGGATTCCGGCGTCGGCCAGGAGGATGGCTGCGGTCAGTCCCGCGGCTCCGGCCCCGACGATTCCGACGTTCTGTACTGCTGCCATCGCTGACTCCTTTGTATTGACGGCGTTACTGCTCGTGGTTTTGTTGCTGTTTTAACTGAAGCTACCGGACGGCAGCTACCGGACGGCGATCGGGTTGACGGGCGATCCCACAGCGCCGGTGATGGGCAGCGGGGCGGCGGTCAGCAGGAAGTCGTACCTGCCGTCCGCTGCGCACGCTTCCGCCAGGCCGTCCGGGTCCCACATCTCGCCCAAGAACAGTCCGAGGTTGGGGATGGCGATTTGGTGCAGGGGCTGGAAGGCGGCGTCGAACTCGTTGGGACGGACTTCGAAGCCCCAGGTGTCGGTGGCGATCCCGGCGATTTCCGAGCGGTGCAGCCAGGGCGCCGTGCTGAAGGACAAGCCGGGGGCAGAGCCGCCGGCGTAGTCGCCCCAGCCGTCACGGCGGACCCTGGTGTACTGCCCGGTGCGGATGATGACGATGTCGCCCCGGCCCACCTTCGAGCTTGGGCCCTGCAGTTCGATGGTCCGCTCCAGGTGCTCAGGGGTGATCGCGAAACCGTCCGGCAGTTCGCCGTCGTTCCTCCCCAGTTCCGGCCCGAGCGCACGCCCGACGTCCAGCAGGACGCCGCGGGTGACGATCTTTGCCGCTGCGGTTTCGATCCCGGTCACCAGGTCACCCTCGGAGGTGACAACGTCACCGGCGGCCCTGCCGTTCCAGGCCTTGCCCTGATCGAAGATGTGGCCCAGGCCGTCCCACTGCGTGGAGCACTGCAGCGGCATGGCGATCACGTCGTCCGCCCCTCCAAAGCCGTGCGGGAAGCCTTGGTTGCCGCGTTCGGCGTCCACCCCGGTGTCCGTCATGGTGTGGACGGGGTTGGTGCGGCGCCGCCAGCCCTTTTGGGGGCCGTTGGTGTCGAACGGCTGGGAGAGCGAGAACGCCTCGCCGGTCTTCACCAGGGCCGCGGCTTCGACACGCTTGCCGGCGTCGATGAAGTTCAGCGTGCCCAGGACGTCGTCGTCGCCCCAGCGGCCCCAGTTGTTGTGGGCCGCGGCCATGGCGCGGATGCTGCCGAGCGGGTCTTCACGCCGGATCACCGGGGAATCGGTTGATTCCCCGGTGGCGGTGGTTGGTGCTGTGTCCTGGGTGGTCACTGGACTTCGTCCTTGCAGTGGATGAGCTGGGTGCCCAGCCCGGTGATGGTGCCTTCCATCACGTCGCCGTCCTGCAGCAGCCGGCCCCAGTGCTGGCCGTTGCCTGCCGGACTGCCGGTGAGCACCAGGTCGCCGGGGCGCAGCGGCATGATCTGGGAGGCTTCACTGACGAGCTTGGCCACGCCGAAGATCATGTCCTGCGTGGACTCGTCCTGCATGGCCTTGCCGTTGAGCTTGAGTGTCACCTGGACGTCCTGGGGGTCACCGAAGAACTTCGCCGGTACCAGCAGCGGCCCGGTGGGCAGGAAGCCGGGGGCGTTCTTGGCGCGGTACCAGTCCGAGCCGATGGCCGGCATGTCCTTGCGGAAGACGTATTCACGGGTGGTGATGTCGTTGACCATGGTGTAGCCGAAGACGTAGTCCAGGGCTTCCTCGGGGGTGACCCGGAATGCGGTCCGGCCGATGACTGCGGCCAGCTCCAGCTCCCAGTCGTGGGACTTGCTGTAGGACGGAAGGGTGAGGTCGTCCGTGGCGGACGCGATCGCCGTCGGGAGCCCGATGAAGAAGTATGGCGTGCCCTGGCCCGCCCGCTTGTCCATCATGGCCGCCGTCTTGGCGCGCACTTCCTCTTCGTCCTCGCCCGGTTCGCGGTGGGCCGCGGCGAGGTCGATGACGTGCTTGCGGTAGTTCGCGCCTGTCTGCAGGACCTGGGCCGGTTCCACCGGGGCGAGGACCTCGACGTCGGCGAGTGCCAGGCCGGTGTCCTCGCCGGCCGAGGCGGCGAGGCTGTCCAGCTGGGCTTCGGTGGTGTCCCAGTGCTCGATCAGGGAGTTGATGTCCCCGTCCAGCGGCAGGACGCGGTTACCCATCAGAAGGCCGGCGCGGGCCTTGCTGTCGCCGGTTTCCTGGAAGCGGATGAGGGCATATGTTGCTTCAGGCATATCTTTCTAGCCCCGTCCCTGCTTGGCGTAGGGGTTGAGCAGGGCTTCCTTCATCTCGGGGGAGGCACCTTCTTCGGTGGCGGTGAAACCCTCGGCCGGCGGGAAGGATTCGGTCATGGAGTGCGGCATGGCGCCGTTCTTGTAGAAGTTGTTGGAGCCCAGGGACGGCTTCCAGGTGTTGGCATCCCAGTCCGGGACGTAGTTGCGGTAGCCGCCGGAGTTCAGTTCGACGCGCAGGCCGGAGGGGTCGCGGAAGTAGAGGAAGTTCTGCTCACCCACGCCGTGGATGGAGGGGCCGTATTCCATCGGGGTGCCGTTTTCCATCATGACGTCCGAGGTGCGGAGCAGGTCCTCCGTGGCGTCCACCCAGAAGGCGATGTGGTTGACGCGGCCGGCGCGGCTGGAGGTGTCCAGGACGACGCCCAGGTCGTGGGACTTTTCGTTGGTGGTGAGGACTGAGAAGACGGTGATGGGTGCTTCGTCCAGGTCAACGAAGGCCATGACGCGGAAGCCGAGGGCCTCGTTGTACCACTTGGCGAAACCGCGGACATCGGAGGATGCCACGGTGACGTGGTCCAGGAAGCGGGGTGCGGCGGCGTGGCTGCTGCGGCGTTCCGGCCGGTCCGGGTAGGTGGATTCGAAACCGGGTTCGGCAACGAACTTCTCCACTTCATAGAAGAGGCGCATGTGGTGGCCGTAGGGGCCGGTGAATTCGTAGGCCTTGCCGTAGCCGTGGCCGCCCGGCGTCCAGGTTCCCTGCACGCCGGTTGCTTCGATCCGCTGGGCGGCGGCCTCAAGGGCTGCCTGGGAGTTGGTGCGCCAGGCCATCCGGCCCAGGGACGCTTCCGGCCCTTCGGTGATGACCAGGCTGTAGCGGTAGTAGTCGCCCCAGCAGCGAAGGTAGACGTTGCCGTCCACGCGGTCAATAATGCGCATGCCGAACTTTTCCTGGTAGAACCGCGCCGAAGCTTCGACGTCCGGGGTGGTGATCTCGAGGTGGGCAAGATGGGAGAGCGGAGTTTCCACGTTGAAGTCCTTCTGGTTACTGGCTGCGGGTACTGGTTGTTGCAGGTCCTGTAACTACTGTGAGGCACTTCATATATCCGGGGAAGACGAGCTTTTTGATATGAAGTATCTGTCTAGCTGATACTCCCGAATGCGACGCTCTCTCACTTGATGGGCTTAAATCGCCGACGCTCTCTCACCTTTCCCAGAAAAGTGAGAGAGCGACGGCCGGGATGGCGCGTTAAGTGAGAGAGCGTTGGCCGGGATGGCGCATTAAGTGAGAGAGCGTGCTGGCTGGGCTTCTGCGTTTACTCCTTGCCGAGGCCCGCTGCCGAGGTCTTGTCGCCTGCCACGCTGTTGAGCGCGGACAGGTCGAAGATGCCCTTGATGTCGGCCTGCTTGGTGGTGCCGGCAGCGACGCCGTCGGCCAGGAGCTTCTGGTAGGTTCCGGCGAGCGGGTCCACGGTGAACACGATGTTCTTCAACGACCTGTCGATCACGTCCGCCTTCAGCTCGGCGCCGGCGGCCTCCTTCAAAGCCGCGTTGATGACAGAAGCCTTCTCGCCGTCGGCGGCTCCGTTCAGCCACGCAACCGACTTCACGTGGCCCTTGAGGAGCGCCTTCACGGTGTCCGGGTGGTCAGTGGCGAACTTCTGGCTCACGATCAGGATGGTGGTGGGGAATTCGCCCGGCTTGCCGGACAGCGAGCCGTCCCACAGGTCCTTCTCATCCACCAGCACCTTGGCTCCGGCGGTCAGTACCAAACGTGAGGCCCACGGCTCGGGCAGCCACGCGCCGTCGAGCTTTCCGTCCTGGAACAGTTTCAGGGTCTGGGCATTTTCAGTGGGGTTGATGGCGACGTCGCCGCTGCCGTCCACGTTGGTCTTGTAGCCCTGCGAGGCGAGCCAGGCCCGGAGGGCGACATCCTGCGTGCCGCCGAGCTGCGGGGATGCCAGCGTCTTGCCCTTAAGGTCCGCCGCAGTGTTGATTTCGGGCTTGACCACCAGCTGGGCGCCGCCGGCGGCCGCGCCGGCAATGATGTTCACGGACTCGCCGCCGCTCTTGACGAACGAATTGATGGCCGGGTTCGGGCCGATGTAGGTGGCGTCGATGGCCCCGGCGTTCAGGGCCTCGATGGCGGCGGGGCCGGCGTTGAACACCTGGGTGGTCAGCTTGGTGTCCCCGAGTTCATCGGCAATGTGGCCCTGGCTGACGCCGACGAGGGCGGGGGCGTGCGTCACGTTGCCGAAGTAGCCGAGCTTCAGTTCTGCGGCGGGGTTGCCGGCAGGTGCGGTCTGCGGGACCGCCGCCGGGGCGCTGTTGTTGTTGACGGCGGAGGCGACGGCGGCGCCGCCGCCCACCAGGGCCAGGATGCCTGCGGCGATGCCGATCTTCAGGCCCAGCGGGCGCTTGGGGGTGGCGGACTGGCCGGCGACGATGCGGGTGGAGCTTGGCTGTTCCGGACTCTTGCTTGAGGGGTCTGACATTGGACGTTCCTTTGCTGGGGCGGGTGCTGAGTTGAGAGTACGGAGCACCCGGCAGCGCCACAATCATTCCCGTAGCGGGCGTTCACGGGACGTCGCGAAGGCTCAACACGGCGTAGCGCAGCGTCAAGGAACGTCTCTGAGCGACATAAAGCAGGGCTTACGACGGCGTCGCCCGGCTCAGCGGGCGCGGGACGTTTGGCGCGTGGGAAGGGAGCGCCTGCGGATGCAGTATTCCGCCACAGCGAGGTTGAGCACCCAGGCGGCGCCCATTAGAACGGCCCTCGTTGTGACATCCGGCGGGCTGGCGAGGAGTTCGGGCACGATGAGGATCAGGGCTTGCGTTCCGGCGCCGACGCCAATGGCATACGCCCTGGTCATCCACGCACCGTGCCGCGTGAAGTCGCGGCGCAGCACGGCGCGAAGTCCCAGGACGAGGCTCACCACCATGGCGGAACCGAAAATGAGCCGAAGGACAAGCAGCAGCTGCCCGTCGCTCGGTGGCAGGGTGTAGAAGACCGCCATATAGAGTCCGGACAGCGCTGCGAGCAGGCCTGCCGGCAGGAGGATCCGCCCGGCGATGCTGTGCCAGCGCCGCCGGCGAAGCGACGGAACGAACTGGAATGCTCCGAGCAGGGAGTACACGGTGACACTGACGATATGGATTAGCACCGGCGCGGGGGAGTCAAAGAACCTGGCGTTGCGCTCCGTCACTGCCGCTCCACCGGTCAGTTCGGTCAGCCGGGCGGCCCCGGCGATCACCGGAATGAGGCTGAGGAAGATCAGGCCGGCGGGAACAAACCACTCCGGCCGCCGTCGGCGTGCAGCCGCGGTTGCCTTCGCCGGTGCACTTTGCCTTGTGGTTTGCATTGTCCTGCTCCTCTTGGTGCCGGCCTGCCTGTCTTCCCGAAGCGGACCGGCAGGTCGCCCTTCGGGTTGGGTGTACGGCGTACACCTCTAGGACCAAATGTAGGTGTACGCCGTACACTGGTCAAGGGGTGCAAAGCAAACGGAAGGACCATTGGCATGAGCAGGCAGGGCGCGGCGCAGCGCGTGCGCCTCAACCGCGACCGCGTGCTGCAGGCCGCCGTCGCGCTCGCTGACGAGATAGGGATCGGGCCGCTGAGTATGCGCAGGCTTGCCCAGGAGCTCGACGTGGTGCCCATGGCGCTGTACAAACATGTAGCCCACAAGGATGAGCTTCTCGACGGCATGATCGACGTCATCATCACCGAGATCGATCCGCCCGCTACCGGCCTGGGCTGGAAGGACGTAGTCCGGCGCAGGATCCTTTCAGCCAGGAGCGTCCTGCAGCGGCATCAGTGGGCCCGGCAGGTCCTCGAAACGCGCACCAACAAAACGCCTGGCGTCCTCGCCTACATGGATTCCTTTATCGGGATGTTCCTCGACGGCGGCCTTTCGGTGGACCTGACCCACCACGTCATGCACGCAATCGGCAGCCGCATGTGGGGCTTCACTCAGGAGCTGTTCCAGGAACCGGCCGGGCCAACAGACGGGACGGCGGCAGAGCCGGACGAGGCGGCCCAGCAGGCAATGCTCCAGGAGATGGCCAGGCGCTACCCGAACGTCCTGACGATCGCCATGGCTTCCGCCCACGATCCGGACGCCGTGGTTGGGCAGGGCTGCGATGACCGGTTTGAATTCGAGTTCGCGCTCGACCTGCTGCTGGACGGCATCGAGAAACTGCACGCCCAGGGTTGGACGTCGGTGCGGACGTAAAGGCACTGCTTGAACACACGGGAGTGGTACTGCGCCCTCGCTAAGGCACAGCACCACTCCGCTGTTTGTTGTGTCGGGTTTAGCTGCCGGCGGCTGCCGGCCTGGACTCCCGCACCGCCGGTGGGGTGAACCTCGCCCCGGTGTCCGGGAACGCGGGCACCTCGATGCGGGCGTGGGTGTGGACTTCCTGGACCGTCCGGCGGGTGTGTTCCGCGATGGCTTCCATAGTGGTGACCCACATGCCGTCCATAGCCTTGACGCGTTCCATCAGCCTTTCCAGGGCCACTGCTTTTGAGGGCCGGCCGGAGATGAAGGGGTGGTTGGTGAGGACAAAGCAGCTGCCCTGGGCATGGTGTGCCTCTGCCTCGAGCGTCCACATCTCGAGGACCTTGGCCGGGCTTTCGATGACGCCGCTGCCCGTGACGCCAGGGTAGAAGGCGTACTGCTCCCAGTCGTCCAGGGCCCAGTCGACAGGGATTTCCACAATGTCCCGGGCGTCGCCCGGGGCGACGCTGAAGCGGTAGGGGGCGTCGCCGTCGAGCAGGCTTGAATCGTAGAGGAAGCCGCGGTCCGCCAGCAGCGCCGGTGAGTGCCAGTTGAGCTCCCACCACGGTGCCCGGTAGCCCACTGGCTCCACTCCGGCGGCCTTCGCCAGGGCCTCCAGTCCGCGGTCGATGTAGCGGGCTTCCGTTTCGGCGTTGATGCCCTGCATTGGCTCGTGCAGGTAGCCGTGGTGGGCCACCTCATGCCCGGCGTCCACGATGCGGCGGACGGTGTCCGGGTAGCACTCGGCCGTGAAGCCGGGGACGAAGAACGTGGCGCGGATGTCCTGCCGCTGGAGGATCTGCAGCAAGCGGGGGACTGCCACCCTGGGCCCGTAGGACTGGTGGGTCATCAGGGACATCCGGCTGGTGCTCTTGGGGTCGTGGGCGATGGTGCAGGATTCGGCGTCGACGTCGAACGTGAAGGACGCTGCTGCGCGCTTGCCTTCCGGCCAGGTGATGGGGTGGGCGGCGTCGGGGAATGCATCAAAAGTCATGGTGGGATGTCCTGTCGTAACGGGTCGGTCCAGGTGCGGCAGTTCAGAAGGTGCAGCTCAGAGTGCAGCGGGCGTGCCGGGCTGGGCAGCGGCACCTGTCAGCTCGTTGGGCAGCTGGCGGTGGGAGGCAGATGCCGGGGCGGATTCGATGAATTTGCGGTGCATCCTCGGTCCCAGGATGGCGTAGCTGGTGGCGCTGGCAAGGCCGCCGGCGAGCCAGGACAAGTCCCAGCCGCCCAGGGCCACTGCGATGGGGCCCTGCATGGCAGGGACGAGGCCGTACATAAACAGCCACGTGGCGAAGATGCCCACCAGGAGGGAGGTGATGCCTGCCCAGTTGACGCCAGGGAGCCGCCGGGTGCCGACGGCGTCGAACAGCCTTTCGGGGTTGCCGGGCCAGCGCTTGTCGATCCAGAAGTAATGGACCAGCATGACGCCGCCCCAGGCGGCGACCCATGCGACGAGCCCGATGAGCCAGGCGTCGAGGACTGCGGCGAAGTCCTCCTGGAAGATGAAGAAGACGACGGCGGCCAGCGAGAAGACGCCGACGAACAGGTTGAGTTTGCGGCGGCTGATGGTGATGTCGAGGGCCTGGGTGGCCACCGAGAAGGTGTAGATGTTGAGGATGTTCGTGGCGATGGGGCCATGGAGCACCATCAGCAGTACAGGCAGCGCGAGGACGCCGAAGTTCTGCACGATGAGCTTGCCGGGGTCGATTTCGCCGCTGTTGGTGGCCAGGCTTGCGCCCAGGACGCCGAGCCAGACGACGGGGATGAACTGGCCGAGGACTGACGCCAGGTAGACCTTTTTCTTGGGCACTTCGGTGCTGACGAAGCGGGAGTAGTCTGCGGCGTAGGTGAACCAGGTGATGCCCCAGCCGATGCCGATGGCGGTCATCACGGCACTCATGGCGGCGATCCGCTCCGAGCCTTCCAGGATGTTGCCGGCGGGGCCTGCGTAGGCCCAGTTGATGTCCATGCCGAACCACGCCACGGCGGACATCACGGCCAGGATGACGATGGTTGGCGGGACGGTCCATTTTTCGAAAGCCGCAATTGCCTTGTAGCCAAACCAGGCGATGGCTACCTGGGCGGCCATGATCCCGGTGGCGACGGCGATCTTCCAGCCGTAGTTGGCAGCTGTGGGGTCCACCCAGCCGAGTGTCCCGAAGAGCGCCATGACCAGGTCCAGGATGATCCAGGTGTTGACGGCGCACCAGCCGATCACCAGGAGCGCCTGGATGGCTGCCGGGAGGTAGTTCCCCCGCCTGCCGAATGCGGCCCGGGCGAGCACCATACCGGTGGCGCCGGTCTTCTGCCCGAGGAGGACGAAACAGCCGAAGAGCAGCATGCCGATCAGGTTGCCCAGCACCAGGACTGTCACGGTGTCCGCGAAACCCAGCCCCAGGTGGATTCCGAGGGCGCCCAGTACCCAGTTAATCGGGGCCAGATTGGCGCCCGCCCAGATCCAAAACTGGCCGGAGACCTTGTGCGTGCGCTGGGATTCGGGAATTGGCTGGAGCCACGCTTCGACGTCTTCCGTGTGAACGGATTGTTCGGCTCCTGGGGCTGTCGGTTTTTGTTGTTGCATCGGGGCCTCTTCGTTGAGGGGATGGGGGTTCTTCAAGATTATGTGTCGGGGACCACATCCACCATCTACAATGTGTCTTGAGCTTTCCCCTTCTACATGACGGAGTGTCATGCCTGTTCGCTTGGAAGATGTCCTGCGGCATTCCACCTTCACTGCGGCCGATCCCGTTGTCCGGGCGGCGGGGGCAGTGGTTCCCCAGACCCAGCTCCGGTGGATCCACTCCAGCGAGGTCCTGGACATTGCCTCGCTGCTCGGTGGCGGGGAGCTGCTGCTGACCGGCGGGCAGGCCCTGGCGCTGGCTTCCGATGAGCGCCGCACGGGCTACATCCATGATCTGGCTGAGCGTGGGGTGGCGGCGCTCGCCATCGAGACCGGCAGCGTGTTGCCGTCCATTCCTTCCTCGATGATTTCGGCTGCCGAGGAAGCCGGGCTTCCCCTGATCGAGCTTCGCAGGGTTGTGCCTTTTGTGGCGGTCATGGAGGCGATCAATTCACAGCTTGTCAGCCAGTCCGCCGCCCAGCTGCAGGAGGCCGACCAGGCCAGCCATGCCATGGCGGTGGAGCTCGCCCATGGAGGCAGCCTGGACCGGATTCTGGCTGTCCTTGCTGCGGCTACCGGCGCGGAGGTGGTGCTCACGTCTACTGCCGGGATTACCCTGGCGAGTGCTGAACCCGCGGAGGAAAGTCATGCATCCAGCTCCTTGGACGATATCTCCGGGGACCATCAGCGGACGGTCCATATCGAAGTGCCCGTGCGGGGGATTCCCTCCGCCCGCCTGACACTGCAGGTGCGCGGCGAAGCCGATGTGAACCTCGCGAGGATCGCCGGCAACCGGTCCGTTGACATCCTGGCCCTTGCCTTGTTGCAGCGGATGCCTCCGGGTTTGAAGGAGATGGCCGGCGCTGCCCTGATCCGGGCCATTGATTCCGGGAAGCAGAATTGGCGGCTGCAGGAGTTGGCTCCCGCCGCAGGCATTCCTGTCTCTGCCCAAGTGGTGGCCGTTGTTGTCCGGTCCTCCGCCTCGAAGCAGCTCCGCAGGAATGTGGAGCACCTCCTGGACCCGGGTGGCCAGCACGGCGCCAGCTATGCGGACAACGCGGAGCTGCTGGCCCTGGGGGTCCTCCGTTCCGGGAATGCCCAGGATGAGCGGCAAAAGATTGTGGATGGCCTGCAGTCGTTGGAGATGCCGGAGGGAACGGTGAGCGCCGTCGGGCCCATTGCCTCGGGTATCTCCGCCGCTCCCTGGTCGCTCGCCGAGGCGAGGCTCACGCTGGAACTGGCGCCCGACGTCGGACGCGCCAGTTTAAGGGGAACCGCACCTGGGGTAAGCGGGTATGGGACGGTCCTTGATGCCCAGGCATTCGCTGTGGAACGGCTCGCAGTCCACTCCATGGACGAGGCCCTGCGTCGCGACTTCGTGAGCCAGCAACTCGCCGCCGTCCTTGAACACGACGCCCAGCGCCAGTCCAAGCTGGTGGAGACGCTGCGGGTCTGGCTCGACTCCGGGTGCAACACCGCCCAGGCTGCGCGGGAGCTTCATGTGGAGCGGCAGTCCATGCACCAGCGGCTCCAGCGGATCTTCTCCCTCTGCGGCGGCGACCCCCGCGGAACCGGCCGCCTGCCTGCCCTGCACCTGGCCACCCGCCTCGCCGCCCTCCAACCCAAATAACCCCGGCGACGCTCTCTCACTTAACGTGGTTTCCCCGGCGTCCCTCTCTCACTTAACGTCGGCTTTCCGGCGACGCTCTCTCAGTTAACGCGGCTTTTCCCGCGTCCCTCTCTCACCCACCGACGCCCAACGGCGGACCTGTGGATAACTTCTGCGTCGTCCTGCCATGTGGAGGCACAATGCCAGCATGCGAAAGCAAGATTTCCTGCCCCGGCCGCTGGCAGAGGCTCCTTTCACCTTCGGTTCGGCCAGGGCTGCGGGAGTCACTCTGGACAGGCTTCGGCGCAAGGATGTAGTAAACGTGGGCCGCGGTCTTTACCGCCCGGCGGATTGGGACTTCGATCTGGAAGGTGCCGCCAGGGCATTGTCCGCTGCGGCGCCCGGCGCCTGGATTTCGCATGTGACCGCGGCCCGGCTCCGGTGCCTACTGCTGCCGCCGTGGCTGGCCGATTCCACGGAACTGCATCTCAGCAAGCCGCGTGCGCTGCCGTCGGTTCGCCGGAAGGGCATATTCGGGCACACCGTGCTGGCCCTTGAAGATGAGGTTGAAGTGGTTGACGGCATCAGCCTGAGCACCAGGTCCCGCACTTGGCTCGACCTGGCACGGGCCCTGCCGCTCAATGATCTGGTGAGCATGGGCGACGAACTGATCCGCATCCCAAGGGTGAATTTTGAGGGAAGGACGGAGCCGTACGACACTTTGGCGGGGCTTCGCGTCCTGCTGGGCCGCCACCCGAATCTCCAAGGCATCGTCAGGGCGCGCGAAGCGCTGGATCTCATGCGGGTGGGTGCGGACTCCGCGCCCGAATCGCTGCTCCGCCTGGCTATCGTCAGCGCGGGCCTCCCCGAGCCTGAACTTCAGGTGCCATTGCGCGCGGGAGACGCGAGGTCGCCGTCGGCCGATCTGGGCTACCGGCATTGGCGCCTTGCCATCCAGTACGACGGCGGGCATCACCTTGGCGACGCGCAGATCCTCAGCGACAGGAGACGGGACAAGGCCTTCGAATCAGCGGGCTGGACGGTTCTCGTTCTTGATAGGGATGACTTTGCTGACGGTTTCGAAGGTGCAGTGCAACGCATCAAACGCGCTCTTCGGAGGGGCTGGCTTGACCACCCGCAGGCGTCGGGATTTGCCAGCGGTGACTGAGCTTTGGCGGCAATATGCCTTATGACGAAGATGGCCCTTAACGCCGTGACGCTCCCTCACCAAAAGGTGAGAGAGCGTCACGGGAAAGGACACGTCAAGTGAGAGAGCGTCACTGGAAAAGCCGCGTTAAGTGAGAGAGCGTCACTGGAAAAGCCGCGTTAAGTGAGAGAGCGTCGCAGGCTAGCGGAGTACCACCGTCCGGTTCCCCTGCAGGATCACCCGGCCCTCGCAGTGCCAGCGCACCGCGTTGGACAGGGCCTTGCACTCGGTGTCGCGGCCGGCAGCCACCAGCTCTTCGGGTCCGTACGTGTGGTCCACTTCCACCACCTGCTGGGCGATGATTGGCCCCTCGTCCAGTTCCGCGTTGACGTAGTGTGCGGTGGCGCCCACGGTCTTCACGCCGCGGGCGTACGCCTGGTGGTACGGCTTGGCGCCCTTGAAACTGGGCAGGAACGAGTGGTGGATGTTGATCGCTTTCCCGTCCAGCTTGCGGGTCAGGTCGTCGCTGAGCACCTGCATGTACCGGGCCAGGACCACGAGTTCCACATCGAACTCGTCCACCAGCTCCAACAGCCGGGCCTCGGCAGCGGGCTTGGTTGCGGCCGTGACGGGCACATGGAAAAACGGGATCCCGTGCCACTCCACCAGCGCCTGGTGGTCGGTATGGTTGGAGACCACCGCCACCACGTCCACCGGCAGTTCGCCAATGCGCGCCCGGAACAGCAGGTCATTGAGGCAATGCCCGAACTTGGACACCATGATCAGCACCCGCCGCTTGGAACCGTGCGGCTCCAGCCGCCAGCGCATCCCGAAGCGGTCCGCAACAGGGCCAAAATCGGCCCGTAGCGTGTCAGTGGTGGAGGCATCGCCGTCGGACGCAAAATGCACCCGCATAAAGAAGTGCCCTTCGGAACGCTCGCCGAACTGCTGGTTGTCGATGATGTCGCAGCCGTGCTCCAGCAGGAATCCGGAGACGGCGTGGACAATGCCGGGGGATTCCGAGCAGTCCAGCGTGAGGACGTGCTCCACCGTGGTGGCCGGCTGCGGCAGGGAGGTTTCAGTCTGGATGGCAGTCATGGCTCAGCACTCGATTACGTTGACGGCAAGGCCTCCGCGGGAGGTTTCCTTGTACTTGGTTTTCATGTCGGCTCCTGTTTCGCGCATCGTTTTGATGGCTTTGTCGAGGGATACCTTGTGGCTGCCGTCGCCGTGCAGGGCAAGGCGGGCGGCGTTGATGGCTTTCACGCTGGCGATGGCGTTGCGCTCGATGCAGGGGATCTGCACCAGCCCGCCCACCGGGTCGCAGGTCAGGCCCAGGTTGTGTTCAATGCCCACTTCGGCCGCGTTTTCCACCTGGGAAGGCGTGCCGCCCAGCACTTCGCAGAGCCCGGCGGCGGCCATGGAGCAGGCCGAGCCCACTTCGCCCTGGCAGCCCACCTCGGCCCCGGAAATGGAGGCGTTCATCTTGAACAGGATTCCGACGGCGGCCGCGGCCAGCAGGAAGCGGACCACGCCGTCGTCGTTGGCGCCGGGGACGAACTTCACGTAGTAGTGCAGCACCGCCGGGACGATTCCGGCCGCGCCGTTGGTGGGTGCCGTGACGATGCGCCCGCCGGCGGCGTTTTCCTCGTTCACGGCCAGCGCGAACAGGTTCACCCATTCCATGGCCCGGAGCGGGTCGGTCACCCCGGTGTCCGCCGTCAGGGTCTGGAATAACGACGGCGCGCGGCGGCGGACGTTGAGCCCGCCCGGAAGGATCCCTTCCGCGGCGCAGCCGTTGTCCACGCATTCACGCATGACCGCCCACAGACCCAGCAGCTTTTCGCGGAGTTCCGCTTCGGTCCGCCACACCAGCTCGTTGGCGAGCATCACGTCGGAGATGGACATGCCTTCGCGTGCGCAGATCTCCAGGAGCTCGTCCGCGCTGGCGAACGGGTAGGGGAGAACGGTGGAGTCGGCAACCACCCTGTCGCCGGCGTCGGCGTCCCCATCAACAACGAAGCCGCCCCCAATCGAATAGAAGCTCCGTTCGCTGAGGACAGCCCCGGTGTGATCGAGCGCGCGGAAGGTCATGCCGTTGGGGTGGGCCGGGAGGGACTTGCGCCGGTGCAGCACCACGTCCTCGTCCCAGTTGAAGTCCACCCGGTGGTCGCCGCCCACCCACAGCTCGGCGTCGAGGGCGGCGGCTGCCACCTGGTCATCGGCGGTGAAGGTGTCCACGGTTTCCGGGTCCAGCCCCTTGAAGCCCAAGACCACCGCCTTGTCCGAGCCATGGCCCCGCCCGGTGGCGCCCAGCGAGCCGAACAGTTCGGCCTGCACACGCATGGTGGAGCTGAGGTGTCCGTCGCCTTTGAGTCCGTCGGCGAACAGCTTCGCTGCCCGCATCGGGCCGACCGTGTGTGACGACGACGGCCCGATGCCAACGGAGAACAGGTCCAGGACGCTGAGGGCCATTTAGGGGACCTCGGGGGAGGCGTACTCCCGCATGGCGTCGAGGAGCCAGCGGCCCAGGAAATCGGCGAACGACGCGCGGGGGAAGATCCGGAAGGTCTCCTCACCGGTTTTCCACAGCACCACGGGGATGTTGCCGATCTCCGTGGACAGTGCTGTGCCGGCCTTCAGCACGCGGGGGTGCAGGTCCAGGGAGCAGCCCTTTTCCAGGACGGCGCGGGAGCGGGGTCCGGTGAGTTCGAAGGTGGTGCGGTTGGCGGAGAGGTCCACCACCTGGCCTTCGCCGCCGCCGAGTGCTTCGCGCAGTGCCTGGATCAGGTCGCCGCCGAGGGACTCGTGGGCTTCGGTGGGGGCCACTACCAGGAACTCTTCGGGGCCGAGCCACAGCACCGACGTGTCCCTGGTGCCGCTGACGGCGCCGCATGATGCGGGCAGGCCGCCGGTGACGGTGGCTACGCGCTGTCCGGCGTCGCTGTTCCGGTTGACCCGAAGGCCCACCATGGTCAGGAAGGCCACTTCGGACAGTTCCACCACGCCCCGGACGGAGCCGGTTTCAAACGCTGCCCGGAGCTGGGCGGCTGGACTGACGCGGAGGGAGAGGTTCTTCTCGTAGGAGGTTGCGGGTGCTGCTGTTTCAGCCATCTTTGCGGGTCCCTTCGGGGTCAAAAAGTACGGTTTCGGCGACGACGACGTCCACGAGCTGGTCGCCGGCGGCAGCCACCAGGGTTTCGCCGATGCGGTTGCGGCCGTTCTTGATCAGTGCCAAACCGAACGACCGGCCCAGGGCGGCGCTGTGGTAGCTGGAGGTGACGAAGCCTTCCATCGGCACCGGCCCGTAAGCAGGGTTGGTGGAGCGGCCCTTTTCCACCAGCTGGGTGCCTTCCGGCAGGCGCAGCGTCCCGTCCACAGGGAGCACGCTGACCAGGTGCTTGCGGTCCTCGCGCTGGGCGTCGGCCCGTGCGTAGGAGCGCTTGCCGATGAATTCCTTGGCCTTGGAGACGATCCATTCCATGCCCGCGTCCTGCGGGGTGACGGTGCCGTCCGTGTCCTGTCCGACAATCGGGTAGCCCTTTTCGGCGCGGAGCACGTGCATGGTTTCCGTGCCGTAGGGGGTGATGTTGAACTCGGCCCCGGCGGCTGCCACGGCTTCCCACGTGTTCAGGCCGTACCAGGACGGCACGTTGATTTCGTAGGCCAGTTCGCCGGAGAAGGAGATCCGGCAGACCCGGGCGCGGACGCCGGAGGCGAGGGTGGTTTCGCGGAAGGTCATGAACGGGAAGGCTTCAGCTTCCAGCCCGCCGTTGGCGGCCAGTTCCGGTGCCACCTTGGCCAGGACCTCGCGGGATTTGGGCCCGACGACGGCGATGGTGCTCCACTGTTCGGTCACCGAGGTGCAGTGCACGTCCAGGTCCGGCCACTCGGTCTGCAGCCATTCCTCCAGCCAGTCCAGCACCTTGGCGGCGCCGCCGGTGGTGGTGGTCATGAAGTAGCGGTCCTCGTCGAGGCGCAGGGTCACGCCGTCGTCGAAGATCATGCCGTCAGCCGTGCACATCACGCCGTAACGAGCGGAGCCCGGAGCGAGCTTCTTGAAGGCGTTGGTGTAGATCCGGTTGAGGAACTCGCCCGCGTCCTTGCCGCGGATCTCGATCTTGCCCAGGGTGGTGGCGTCCATAAAGCCCACGGAGTCGCGGACGGCGGCGCATTCCCGCAGTACGGCCGCGTCCATGTCCTCCCCGTCCTGCGGGTAGTACCAGGGCCGCTTCCACTGGCCGACGTCCTCGAAGAGGGCGCCCTTGGCGACGTGCCACGGGTGGATCGAGGTGACGCGGGCGGGGTCGAACAGCTCGCCGCGCTGGCGGCCGGCAAGTGCCGCGAACGCCACGGGGGTGAAGGGTGCCCGGTAGGTGGTGGTGCCGATGTCGCCGATGCCGCGGGACGCTTCGCCTGCGGTGCGCAGCGCGGCGGCGATGACGCCGATTGCGTTGACGCCGGAGGTCTTGCCCTGGTCGTTGGCGGTGCTGATGGAGGTGTAGCGCTTGATGTGCTCCACGGACCGCATGCCGGCTCCGGTGGAGCGCAGCACGTCAGCCACGGACTGGTCGCGCTGGAAGTCCACGAAGTGGTGGTGCCAGTCGTCCGGGGTGCCCTGCTCGCCGGGGACCAGCCACAGCTGGCGGGTGGGGGCTGAGGCCTTTGGCTCGCTGAGCGGTGCGGGTTCGACGGCGGACGTGAACCCGGCAGCGATGGCCGCCTTCACGCCGGCGGAGATTGCCTCGGCCAGGCAGTCTGCGGTGTCGAAGGAGCCACGGCCGGAGCCGACAATCTGCTGGTTGGGGACCACGGTGCTGGGCACAAAGGCGGCCAGTTCGTCGTCCCAGCGCAGCTTGCCCTGCCGCTGGGAATGCAGGTGGACCAGCGGGCTCCAGCCGCCGGAGACTGCCAACAAATCGCAGGCGATCTGTTCAATGCCCGAGGTGAGCTCACCGTCGTCGTTAATGCTGCGGACGGTGACGCCGCTCAGGCGGCCGTCGTTGCCGGCGGCGGTGTTGGCCACCGCACTGCCGATCAGCACCCGGGTGCCGGCTTCGACGGCGGCGGCGGCCACCGAGGTGAGCTGCGGACGGGCGTCCACCACGGCGGCAACCTTGACGCCGGCGGCGCGCAGGTCCGCGGCCAGGGCGTAGGCGCTGTCGTTGGTGGTGCTGATGACCACGCGCTGGCCGGCGGCGACTGCGTAGCGGTTGAGGTAGCTGCGGACGGCCGAGGCGAGCATGATGCCCGGCCGGTCGTTGTTCTCGAACACCAGCGGGCGTTCGTGGGCGCCGGGGGCCAGCACCACCTGGTTAGCACGGATGTGCCAAATACGCTGCCGGGATACGCCGGACGCGGCGGGGGAGGACAGGTGGTCGGTGCGGTTCTGAACGGCGATCACGTAGTTGGCGTCGTAGGCGCCGAAGGCGGTGGTGCGGTTCAGGACGGTGGATTCGGCGCCGGAGACCAGTTCGGCTTCGACGTCGGCCACCCATTCAAGGGCCGGCTTTCCTTCGATGGTCTCAGCCAGGTCCGGTGCCGTGGACCCGGACAGGAGCGATCCGCCCAGTTCCGGCTGGTCGTCCAGGAGCATCACACGGGCGCCGGTGCGGACGGCTTCACGGGCAGCGGCCAGGCCGGCAGGGCCGCCGCCGATCACCAGGACGTCGGTGTGGACGTACTTCTTGTCGTACTCGGCGCGGTCTTCCTCGGGGTCCAGCTTGCCCAGGCCGCTCAGCAGTTCAGCCTGCAGGCCGTCCACCAAGGTGACGGTGGTGGCGGGGAGCATGGACTCGGCCACGTGGCCGGGGAAGCGCGGCTGCACCTTGACCAGGGCGTTGGACTCCTCCACCCCGGCGGACATGATGCCGCGGGGGCGGTCCTCGTAGAGCGAGTTGCCGGCGGCGACGCGACCGTTGGCGAGCAGGGCCGAGGCGAGGGTATCGCCCGGGTGGCCCGTGAATTCCTCACCGTCCACAGTGAAACGCCAGGAGATGGTGCGGTCGATGCGGCCGCCGGCGGCTAGGCGGGCGTTGCGGGAAGTCACTTGGTTGCTCCTTCCGGGGCGGTGGTGCTGGTTTCAAAAGTACTGGTTCCGGAAATGTCCGGCACGGCAGTCCCCGTGGTGGTGCTGTCAGCGGCGGTGCTGGCAGTGCCCGTGTCCGGGGTTGTCCGGGCGGTTGTGTTGCCCGCGGCGTCAGGGCGGGGCGCGCCCATGGGGTAGACGGCCTGAATCTCGTAGGTGACGGTGTCGCGGAGCATGTTGAACCACTGGCGGCAGCCGGTGCTGTGGAGCCAGCGCTCGGCGAAGGCGCCCTTGGTGTTGTCCCGGTAGAACAGGAACTCAGCCCATTGGCGGTCGGTCAGTTCGTTCGGGTTTTCCGGGTAGGCCACGTGGGCCTGGCCGCCGTAGTGGAACTCGGTCTCGTCGCGGGAGCCGCAGTTGGGGCAGGAGATGAGCAGCATGTGCGTCTTCTTTCTAAAGTGCAGGTTCGCTGGCGGCTAGTGGGCGACGGCGGCGGCGCCGTGTTCGTCTATCAGCGCGCCGGTTTCGAAGCGTTCCAGCGCGAACGGCTTGTTCAGCCTGTGCGGGGCGCCCGTGGCGATGTTGTGCGCGAAGGTCATGCCGGCTGCGGGGGTGGCTTTGAAGCCGCCGGTGCCCCAACCGCAGTTCACGAACATGTTTTCCACCGGAGTGTTGCCCACGATGGGGGAGGCATCCAGGGTGGTGTCCACAATGCCGCCCCAGGTGCGGAGCACGTGGGCCCGGGCAAAGATGGGGAAGAGTTCCACGGCGGCCGCCATCTGGTGCTCGATCACGTGGAAGGAGCCGCGCTGGCCGTAGCCGTTGTAGGAGTCAACGCCGGCGCCCATCACCAGTTCGCCCTTGTGGGCCTGGGAAACGTAGACGTGCACGTGGTTGGACATGACCACCGTGGGGTGGACGGGTTCGTGCAGTTCGGAAACCAGTGCCTGGAGCGGGTGGGACTGGATGGGGAGGCGGAAGCCGGCCATTTCGGCCAGGACCGAGCTGTGGCCGGCGGCGCAAAGGCCCACCTTTTCGGTGTTGATGGTGCCGCGGTTGGTCTTGACGCCCACCACGCGCTCGCCGTCCTTGACGAAGCCGGTGACTTCGCAGTTCTGGATGATGTCCACGCCCAGCTCGTCGCACTTGCGGGCGAAGGCCCAGGCCACGTGGTCGTGCTTGGCGATGCCGGCACGGGGCTGGTACGTGGCGCCCATCACGGGGTAGCGGATGTTGTCGTTGATGTTCAGGATGGGGCAGAGTTCCTTGACCTGCTGGGGGTCAAGCCATTCCGCGTCCACGCCGTTGAGCTTGTTCGCTCCCACGCGCCGCATGCTTTCGCGGACGTCACCCAGGGTGTGGGCGAGGTTCATGACGCCGCGCTGGCTGAAGAGGAAGTCGTATTCGAGTTCCTCCGGCAGGATTTCCCAGAGCTTCAGGGCGTGCTCGTAGATGGCGGCGCTCTCGTCCCAAAGGTAGTTGGAGCGGATGATGGTGGTGTTGCGGGCCATGTTGCCGCCGGCCAGCCAGCCCTTTTCCAGGACAGCGATGTTGGTCATCCCGTGGTTCTTCGCCAGGAAGTAGGCAGTGGCCAGCCCGTGCCCGCCGCCGCCGACAATCACGGCGTCGTAGGAGGACTTGGGCTCCGGGTTGCGCCAGAGGAAATCCGGGTGCTCGGGGAGCTGTTGGGTGCTCACTGGGCTGCTCCAATCATGTCTGTTTCAAAGGCGGCGATCTCGGCGCCGCTGTCAGCCTGGGAAAGGTGGGGGTAGAGGGGGAACCGGTCGGCAAGGGCGGTCACGCGGGCGCGGAGTTCGACAACGGCGCTGTCGCTCAGGGACGTGGCCCCGGAGGTGCCGTTGCCCGCCGAGGCGATCAGCGCCGTCGCGATGATGTCCGCAACTTCTGCGAACTCCTCGGCGCCGAAGCCGCGGGTGGCGAGGGCCGGGGTGCCGATCCGGAGTCCGGAGGAGACCATCGGGGGGCGGGGGTCGAAGGGGACGGCGTTGCGGTTGACGGTGATGCCGATGCGGTGCAGGGCGTCTTCGGCCTGCTGTCCGTCCAGCTCAGAGTTGCGGAGGTCCACGAGGACCAGGTGGACGTCGGTGCCGCCGTTGACCACGGAAATTCCTGCTGCGGCAACGTCGTCGCGGAGGAGCCGTTCGGCGAGAAGCTTGGATCCCTGCAGGACGCGTTCCTGGCGTTCTTTGAATTCGGGGCTGGCGGCGAGCTTGAAGGCTACGGCCTTGGCGGCGATCACGTGCTCCAGCGGGCCGCCCTGCTGGCCGGGGAACACGGCGCTGTTGATCTTTTTGCCGTACTGCTCCTTGGCGAGGATGACGCCGCCGCGCGGGCCGCCGAGGGTCTTGTGCGTGGTGGTGGTGACGACGTCGGCGTACGGCACCGGGTTCGGGTGCAGGCCGGCGGCCACCAGGCCGGCGAAGTGGGCCATGTCCACCATGAGGTAGGCGCCCACGAGGTCGGCGATGCGGCGGAACTCCGCGAAGTCCAGCTGGCGGGAGTAGGCGGACCAGCCGGCAACGATCAGTTTGGGCTTGTGTTCGAGGGCCAGTGCCTCCACCTCGGCCATATCGATGCGGAGGTCTGATTCGCTCACGTGGTAGGGGACCACGTTGTAGAGCTTGCCGGAGAAGTTGATCTTCATGCCGTGCGTCAGGTGGCCGCCGTGGGCCAGGCTGAGGCCCATGATGGTGTCGCCCGGGTTCAGCAGGGCGAACATGGCGGCGGCGTTGGCCTGTGCGCCGGAGTGCGGCTGGACGTTGGCGAATTCTGCGCCGAACAGGGCCTTGACCCTGTCGATGGCGAGCTGCTCCACAACATCCACGTGCTCGCAGCCGCCGTAGTAGCGCTTGCCGGGGTAGCCCTCGGCGTACTTGTTCGTGAGGACCGAGCCCTGTGCCTCCATGACTGCGGACGGGGCGAAGTTCTCCGAAGCGATCATTTCCAGCGTGGACTGCTGGCGGCCCAGCTCATGGGTGATGGCCTGCTGGACCTCGGGATCGACGACGGAAAGTCGCTCGTTCAACTGCTCAACCACGGATGCTCCTTTTTGAAATACCATTTGCTCGGTAACTGATATATCAGTGTGAGGTCAATGGTATGATCAGCATCACAGCAGAGTCAATAGCTGGACCCAAAGCGGCAGGAAGCTACCGTGTCCGGTCCGGCACGTCATCGAAGAACGGAGCGGCGCGTTGAATGCACTTCTTGCTCTGACCCCTGTGGAGGAGGAAGCTCCGTCCCAGGCGGAGGCCGCGTACCGGCAGCTGCGGGACAGGCTGATCATGCTGGAGATCCGGCCGGGGGAGCCGATCAATGACGGGCAGCTGGCGGTTGAGCTTGGCTTCGGGCGGACTCCCGTGCGCGAGGCGATTAAGCGGCTTGAGGTGGATCACCTGGTGGTTTCCTATCCTCGCCGCGGAACGTTCGCCACGAACGTTGACTTCACGGAGCTGGCGGATGTATCCGAGATTCGGGAGCTGCTGGAGCCCCTCGCCGCCCGCCGTGCGGCCGCCCGGGCCAGCGAGGGCATGCGCCGCGAACTGCTGCGGGTGGCCGATGCCATTGCGGGAATTGACCCAACGTCCGGGGAGTCGCGTGACCTCATGCGCTATGACCTGATGGTGCACCGCCTGATCTATAAGGCGGCCGCGAACCCGCACCTGGAAAGCACGCTGATCCGCTACGACAACCTAGCGACCCGCATCTGGTGCGTGGTGCTGGACAAGGTTCCCTCGGTGACCGGCCACATCACCGAGCACGTCGATTTGCTCAAGGCGGTAGCGGCCGGTGACGCCGACAAGGCTGGGGAATTGGCCCTGCATCACGTCACGAGCTTCGAGGAAACCATCCGTAAGGTGCTGTAGTCCCATGCCTATTGCCACCCGGAACGCGCAAGGCCACACCGCCAGGATTGGCTTCGCCTTGATCGGCGTTCTGCTCATTGCGGTTAACCTGCGGGTGTCCTTTGTCAGCGTGGGACCTGTACTCGCGAACATCAGCGGCGACCTCGGCCTGTCCAGTGCCGCGGCGGGGTTCCTGACTGGTCTTCCGCTCATTGCCTTCGCGGTCTTCTCACCGGTGGCGCCCGGATTCGCTTCCCGCCTGGGGCTTGACCGTGCGCTGTGGATGTCCCTGCTGATCCTGGCCTCGGGCATCGTGTTTCGCTCCTTGCCTGTGCCCGGCTTGATCTGGGCCGGCACGGCGTTGATTGGCCTGGCGATAGCGTTTTTGAATGTCCTGGTTCCCTCCCTGGTCAAGCGGGACTTTCCGGCAAAGGTCAGCCAGGTTACCGGAAGCTACACCGCAACCCAAGCCGCCTTCGCCGCGATGGGGGCCGCCGTCGTCGTGCCCGTGGCGCAGACGTCGCCAGCGGGATGGCGGCTTGCCCTGGGTATCTGGGTGGGACTGGCCATCATTGCCATGGCGGTGCTCCTGCCGTGGCTGCGGCGGCACGGGTCAGGTATGGTGACCATCACCAAGCTGGAGGGTTCCTACCGGTCGCCTTGGGCCTCGGCCCTGGGCTGGCAGGTGACGGTTTTTATGGGGCTGCAGTCCATCGCTTTCTACGTCCTGATGGCATGGCTGCCCACCATCGAACAAAGCCGCGGAGTTTCAGCCACAACTGCGGGCATCCATCTGTCCGTTTTCCTGCTCATCAGCGTGTTCGCCAGCCTTGTGGCCGGGGGAATCCTTCACCGGGGTTCGGACCAACGGCTCGTATCCTTCGCGAGCGGAGCGGCAATGTTCGTGACGTTTCTCGGGCTGGCGCTTGCGCCGGACCTTACATTGCTGTGGGTCGTCCTGGGGGCCATCGGGTGCGGGAGCCTCATTGTGATCGCCCTGTCGCTGTTCAGCCTCCGGACGGTGAACTACCCGCAGGCGGCGTCACTCTCCGGCATGGCGCAGTCCGTCGGCTACGGTCTGGCCGCTGTGGGGCCGGTGATGTTCGGTGGTCTTCGTGACGTGAGCGGAGGCTGGACCCTTCCGCTGCTCGTCACTGCGGGCATCATGGTGGTTCTCGCTTTCATGGGGGTGCTTGCTGGGCGTGACCGGGTGATCAGCGGTTCAGTTTGAGGTCTGGTTGGTTTGTTGAGGCTGGTGGTCCGTCGCGCGGGTGCCTTTCAGGCTTTGGATTCCATCGCTTTTTGTCAGGTTGGCGTCTTAGAGTGTTCCCTAGGGGTGTGCAGGAACTGCCCTATGGACCCTATTCTGACGCTGGTTGAGTGGGTGCCTGACGTCAGGCTGGGGTGTATCTCAACTTGATATCCATCCCGATGATGCCGGCTCTGTAGTAGGCGGGTCAGCGGGCCGATGAGCGCCAGTTCTGCACGGAAGGGTTCTATCGGAAGGAACTCGCCCAGTGGCGTACTAAGAGTAAGCATTAGTTAAAGGGTGGTTAGCTGAGGTCAATCGGTCTCAGGCGCTGTGCAGAAGAAGCAATCGTTATCGCACAGATCCGGAGTTTTTTCCTCGCGGCCTGCTTCGGGTTCGTTTGTCACCGCTACTGCGGCATCTCTCGTCATGGGAATGTCTTTCGGGATATGCCTGCGTGAAGGCCCGGTGCGGTAGTGGCGTCGGAGTCGTATCGGTCATGTGTGTACTGCAACGGGTCCCCCACGTTGCGAGGAGAAGGACCCGTTGCAGGGATTATGAGGCCAAGGCTTGCCCTTGTAAGCGTTATTTTGCGCTGTCCAAGGCTTGGAGCATGATCTGGGCGAGGTGCACTCCATCGGCGGAGGTTCCTTGCGCGATTTGGGTCCGGCAAGAGAATCCGTCTGCGAGAACGATGGTGTCGTCCGCAGCGTTTCGGATGGCCGGGAACAGTTCCCGCTCCCCAAGTGTCTGGGAGATGTCGTAGTGGCCTGGTTCGAAGCCCCAGTTGCCTGCCAACCCGCAGCATCCTCCCCCGATGACGGTTGTGTTGACGCCAAGCCTGTCAAGGACGGTGAGTTCCGGTTCGTATCCGAGTGCTGACTTTTGGTGGCAGTGCACTTGGCACAGCGCTTCGGCAGGCCCTGAATCACTGGACAGCTCTCCGAATGGCCAGGGTTTGCCGTCTTTGAGGTGCTGGGCGGCGAACGAACCGAGGGTCTGGGTGAGTTTGGATACCAGAGCAGCGCGGTCATCGTCGGGCAGTAGTTCAGTGATTTCATCCTGCAGCATGACGGTGCAGGATGGTTCCAGGCCGATTACGGGGTACCCGGCCCGCAACAGGGGTTCCATGACATCGAGGGTGTCTCGCAGGACCTTTTTGGTCATGTCAAGCTGCCCGGTGGAGTGCCAGGTGAGGCCGCAGCAGACATTGCCCATGGGCATGAGGACGCGGTATCCCATTGCCATCAGGACGTCGACTGCTGCCTTTCCTGGCGCGTCGGCTGAGAAGTTGGTGAAGGTGTCCGGCCAAATGACCACCGACTCTCGGATGTCTTCGACTTCCGCTGACGATGTACGCCTGCGGTGGAACCATGCCGTCAATGGCTGAGGCGCGAACGTAATCATTCGCCGCTTTGTCTCGATGCCGCCCAAGCGTTTGGTCAATTCTTCGATGGGGCGGAACGACTCGAGGAGGTTGATGAGGCGGAAGGCGAACGGGATGCGTTGGGTGATACGCATGAGGTAGGGCATCCATCCCATGGTGAAATGGGCCATGGGTCGCCGGTTTTTTCCGATGAAAGAAAGCAGTCCGTGGCGGTAGTGATGGTGGAGGAATTCGGCTTTGTAGGTGGCCATGTCGACGTTCACGGGGCATTCCGTGGCGCAAGCCTTGCAGGACAGGCATAAGTCGAGGGCTTCGAGGGTTTCCTTCGATTTCCATCCGTCGGTGATGCTTTCGCCCCTGAGCATTTCTGCCAGTGACCGGGCGCGGCCCCGGGTTGAGTGGATTTCGTCTTTGGTTGCCTGGAAGGACGGGCACATTGCACCGGCATCCGAACGGCACGCTCCCACGCCGACGCAGCGGTTCACGGCGTTGGCGAAAGAACCTTCGTCATGGGTGAAGGCGTGGACGGGTGTCAGTTCGAAGGTACGGGCTCCGGGACCGGGGCGGATCCCTTGGTCAACAGGTTCCGGGTTTACCAGGACACCAGGGTTGAAGAAGCCCTTCGGGTCGAAGATGTTCTTGAACTCGTTGAAGGATGTCAGGGCTTCGGGTGTGTAGATGGTTGCCAGTAGTTCGGAGCGGGCCCGGCCGTCACCGTGTTCGCCGGAAACGGAGCCTCCGTAGCGGCGGACGAGTTCTGCGGCTTTTTCGACGAATTCCCGGTAGGCGGCGACGCCGGCGTCGCTGGTGAAGTCGAAGGAGATACGGATGTGGACGCATCCTTCGCCGAAGTGGCCGAAGGGGATGCCGGACAGGTCGCTTTCGTCCAGCAGGTCGTAGAGGTCACGCAGGTACTCGCCAAAACGGTGGGGAGGGACGGCCGAGTCTTCCCAGCCGGGCCAGGCTTCTCCGCCTTCTGGCAGGCGGGTGACGATGCCGGCGCCTGCTTCGCGGATGTTCCAGAGGGCTTTTGCGAGGGGACCTTCAGGCACGACGATGGAGTCGACGACCTTCTCGGATATCAGGCCCGGCAGTTCAAGGGCACGTGTTTCGGCCTCCTGGAGGGTGTCGGCTCCGACTTCGCAGTAGAGCCAGCCTCCGCCTGCGGGCAGTTCTGATCCGGCTGTTTCCCTGCCTGGCCTGGTTTGGAGGGCCTGAATGAGGTCTGCTCCCATGCCTTCAATGGTGTACACGTGCGGGATGCGAAGCTTGGGGGCCGCGGCCGCGGCGGCGAAGACGTCTTCGAACCCGAGGACTGCCAAGGCGGTGTGTGCGGGCTTGCGGACAAGTTTTACGGTGAGCTCTGTGATGACCCCGCAGGTGCCCTCTGTTCCGGCGAAGGCTTTGGCGGTGTCGAAGCCGTTCTCGCTGAGCAGATAGTGCAGACCGTAACCGGAGACTTGCCGGGGGAACTGGCCAAGTTCAGTGCGAAGCATTGCAAGGTATCGGTCACGCAGCGCGGTGAGTGCATTAGTGATTTTCGGTTCGGAGGTGAAGCCCTGGCCGAGTTCGATTTCGCTTCCGTCGCCCAGCATGACCTTGACGGCCAGGAGGTTGTCAGCGCTGGTACCCCAAGCCACGGAGTGGGATCCGCAGGCGTTGTTGGCGACCATTCCTCCGATTGTGCAGCGCGCGTGCGTGGACGGGTCTGGCCCGTAGGTGAGGCCGAATTCGGAGGCAGCGTCCCGCAGTTGGTCGCATACTACCCCGGGTTCGATGACGGCGGTCATGGTTTCCGGGTCAATGGATTTGATCCGGTTGAAGTGCCTGGAGGTGTCGATGATGAGGCCCTCGCCGATGGCGTTTCCGGCGACGGATGTTCCTCCGCCACGGGTGACGACTGACCAGCCACGGGTTTGTGCTAAGGCCAGCGCTTCCCGGACTTCCTCAACGTTGCGTGGTTCGACGACTGCTGCTGGGAGCCTGCGGTAGATGGACGCGTCGGAGACGTAGGCGGCGCGAGTGGTGAGGTCGTCTCGGATGTCAATCATGGTTCCCGTCTTAGTGTGCTTCTGTTCCGGCTTCGAAGCCGGTTGGCCCGGCTGCAGGGGCAGGCAGGTGGCCTTCGTGCGCCAGGCAGTGTGTTCTAGGGCTGGCTGGCGGCTGACTTAAGGGCTGCTGAGGTGAATAGGGGCGGGTGATGGTTCCTGCCGGCCCTACAGGGCCGGCAGGAACCATGTCATGTCAGGAGGAAGTGATCCGTGCAGGTGCCGCGCTGGTTGCGAAGGCCTGGTCGAAGAATTCCTGGAGCCGGTCGCACATGTCGATGAATTCGGGGTGGTCGCCGTACATGAAGTCGTTGTGGCGGCCGTTGACGGTGTAGAGCGTCTTCGGGGATTCTGCCGCTTTATACAGCGAGGCTGCTTCCTCGAATGGGTGCAGGGTGTTGTTTTCGCCGTGCGCGATGAACAGCGGTGTCGGGGACAGGTACTTGACCGCCCGCTCCACCTTGGTGTGGATGATCGATTCGGTGAACTGCAGGCGGGTGGGGTGCCCGAAACCGTACACCTGTTCAAGTTCCTTGCCGACGTAATCCTTGGTCGCCGGGTCCAGCGGGTAGTGATGAAAGGTGTCGGCGAGCTTTGATTCGCCTTCGAGGACCCGGTGGGTGCGGTCTTCCCGGACCTCGTCGAGGATCTTGGTCCATTCATCGTAGGTGTGGATGGACTTCAGCCAACGCTCCCCGTCGTAGAAGCCGTTGAGCGCTGCGACTCCGGCAACGTTCTTTGCCTTTTCCCCGGCCAGTACGACGTTCGCCGCACCCATACCCCAGCCGATGAGCCCGATTCGGGAATTGTCGACCTCGTCCTGGGCCTGTATGAACGTGATGGCGTTCCTGACGTCTTCGACCTGCTGTTCGATCAGCACCGTGCCTTTGGGGCCCTCGCTGTCGGCCATGCCGCGGTAGTCAAAGCCAAGGCAGATGTATCCGCGCTGGGTCAGGTTCTCGGCGAACATCTTGGGGTAGAAGTTGTTGAAGCCCTGGTATCCGGAGTTCACGATGAGCGCCGGGTGGGGACCGGCCTGGGAGAGGTCGTCCGGGTAGTAGATGGTGGCCTGAAGACGGCTGCCTTCGCTGAAGAATGTTGTCTTTTTCTCAATCATGGTTTTCCTCGGTTCTAAGTGTTGTGGTTCGGAGTTATGGCCTGCATGCGCTGTTGTCTCGGTACTTTTTACTGACTAAGTGTTTTTAGCTAGCTCTTATGGGCGCAGGGCCTTTCGACTTTTGATTAGGTACACAGGCTTGCCAAGCTCCGGCAGGGGCCGGGCTGGTTCAGCTGTGAGATGGTGGCGGGTTGCCGGGGAAGTCCAGCCGTAAGGAGACCTTCACAGGATGGCCAGGTCTCCTTCCAGAAGCCGCTAGTTGGGCGAGAAAAGCGATTGGGGCGTTATGGAGGCTGCGGTTTCCAGCCATCCGCGGTCAAGTCCTTCAGCGGCGAGTGTGTCGATGAGGAGCATGAGTGCCTCGGGCGGGGGAGGGGAAGTGGGTTGGCCGGCATCGGAGGAAAGGATCAGTCGGTCCCCGGCGGCTTCGGCTGCTCGGGCCAGCATGGTTGGGGTGCAGCCTGGCTGGTGGAGCAGTTGGTAGGTGGTGATTTCTGCGTAGCCTTCGCCCTCCACGAGTATGCGGATGGCATCCGGTTGCAGGCCCGGGACGGTGTAGGAAGGGTGGGTGAACATCAGCCGGTTGATCCCGTAATGGCGGGCTCTTTCGCTGAGCCATCGGCATTCGTCTCCGCTGAGGTGCCCGGTAGCGAGCACTGCGTCGTGGTCTGCGATGAGTGCCAGCACGGTTTCGGTGGCCTCGGTGGCTTTGGTGTTGACGGGGGGAATCGCATAGGTCCGGTTCCCTATTCGGGGTTCGTGTTGGCAGAGCCGGGGAAGGTCGGCGGTGTGCTGGGTGTGGGCGTCGGCTGTCGGCATCCAGATGACACGGCCTCCGGCGCCTAGCGCCGCTGCAACTGCCGATGGGTTGACGCCCTCGCAGTGCTGGTTCAGGGCCAACCCGCCGTAGACAGCTTTGCCCGTGGCGCGGGCTGCTGCGTGGGCGCGCCCCACTGTCGATTCGTAGTGGGCCTTCAGCACGAAACCGGAGAAGTCTGCGGCAGCGTACATGTTGCTGATGTCGTGGTCATCGCCGATACGGTCCAGGACGTCGGGTCCGGCGTGTACATGGCTGTCGAACACTAGAGTTCCTCCTCCTGAGCCAGTCGTGCTGCTTCACGGGCGATAAGGTCCGCCCTGCTTTCCTGCAGCAGTGGCCACTGTCTGCGCAGAGACCGAAGTTCGCCCAGGTCCAGCTCGCAGTCCAGTCCGCCGGGTTCCTGGCCCAGCTGTGCCATGACCTCGCCGGAGGGGTGGATGACACGGGAGCCGCCCCAGAAATCGTTACCGTTTTCCCGCCCAACCCGGTTGATGAAGAGGACAAAGGCCTGTGTGGTGACGGCAGCGTGGCGGAGGATGAGGTCCCACGCCTGGTCGGTCGGCAGCCCCACGTTGCTGGTGACGCTGTTGACCGGGATGACCAACACTTCGGCCCCGGCATGGCCGGCCAGCCACGGCATGGCAGGCTGCCATGCGTCGTTGCAGATCAGTGTTGACATCCGCGCCTTGGGCAGGTCGTAGCAGTGCAGTCTGCCGCCGGGGCGGAAGTGTTTGCGTTCCTCCCAGGCCCGGTAGGTCGGCAGGTACATTTTGCGTTGCACCCGGGTTTCATTGTTGGTGATCAGGGCCGCGCTGTTGAAGGTGTGGTGGCGGTCCGCTTCGGCAAATCCAACCAGGGCTGCCGGGCCGTAGCTTCCGAGCCGGAGCAGGCGTTCATCGTCGGCATTGATGGGCTGGGCCTCTGGGACTTGTCCCAGGTGATACCCGTGGGTGGCCAGCTCTGCAGTGGTTACCAAGTCAAAGTCCGAAGCGGCCCGCACCAGGTCGTTCAGGTGTTCCAGGTTGCCGGAAACGTCACCCAGTGTTGGGTCGGTTTGCAGCAACCGCACCCTCAGGCGTGCGGCGTCCGGCGTTGGGGTGTCAGGCACCGATGAAGCCTTTCTCGGTGAGCCAGGTCTTCGCAGTTTCCTCCGGGGTCTTTCCGTCCACGTCGACCTTGGCGTTGAGCTGGCGCAGTGTTTCATCAGTAAGGGCCTCGGCTACTTTGGCCAGGACGTCGCCTACAGCCGGATTTGCCTGAATAACCTCGGTGCGGACGGTCGCTGCGGGGTTGTACGGGGTGAAGTAGTTCTTGTCGTCCTCAAGGACGGTGAGGCCGAGCGCTTCGATGCGCCCATCGGTGGCGAACACCTCACCGAAATTGCACGGGGCTGCCTTGTCTATGGAGTTGTAGACGGCGCCGGCGGCGAGTTCGGAAACGTTGGTGCGGGGCAGCTTGAATCCGTAAGCGTTCTCGACACCTGGCCACCCATCGTTGCGGCCGAAGAATTCGGCTGCACCGCAGAAGCCTGCTGCCGCGGGATCTTTGGTGGCGAGGGCAGCGTAGTCGGACATCGTTTTCACGCCGAGCTCTTCGGCTTTTTCGCTGCTGACTGCAACGGCGTAGGTGTTATTGGCCTGCGACGGCTTCAACCAGGTGACCGCGTTTTTCTCTTCATCCTGTTTGGCCACGGCCTCGTAGAGCTTGTGCGGGTCTGCCATGGGCTCGGTTTGCCCCAGGTGGGTGATCCAGCCGGTTCCGGTGTACTCCCAGTAAAGGTCGATGTCACCGCTGGTAAGAGCGGAACGGACACTGCTGGTACCGGTGAGCCCGCAGCTGCGGCGGACTTCTGCACCTGTCGATTCCAGTGCCTGGGCGGCGACCTCACAAAGCACGAGCTGCTCAGTGAATTCCTTGCCGCCGACAGCGAGCTTAACGCCCTCCAGGTTGCTGTCCTTCGCGAGGGAGCCGCCGGTGACTCCGCTTGGCGGAGCTTCTCCGAGGCTGCAGCCGGAGAGCAATGTGCCGGCAGCGATGGCGACGGCGAAGATAGTCTTGTTGCGCATTGAGGAGTCCTTATCTAGAGGGGAGAGCTCAGACGCCCTTGGGGCGAAGGCGGTTTTCAATAAATCCAGCTAGTGAGTCGACCAGCAGAGCCAGTGCGATAGTGAGAAGGCAGCCCGTGAGCAGGATGGGCATGCGGTAGAACACAATCCCGCGCTCAATCAGGTCCCCCAGACCTCCCGCGTTGGTGTATGTGGCGAGAGTTGCTACACCCACGTTCAGGATCAACGACACCCGGATACCGGCCAGCATCACCGGAACAGCGAGCGGCACCTCGACGGTGAAGAGAATCCTCCGCGCGTTCATGCCCATGCCTTTGGCCGCATCGATGACGAAGGGTGAGACCTGTTGCAGCCCTATGATCGTGTTCCGCAGGATGGGCAGCAGGGCGTAAATCACGAGCGCTATGACGGCCATGTTGAAACCGACGCCGAAGAGCAGGGCCAGGAGAACCAGGATTCCGATGGATGGGATGGCCTGCCCTGCATTGGCGATGGCAAGCACGGGGGCCCGGAAGTACTTGGCCCACGGCCGGCTCAGCAGGATACCGACAGGAACGCCTATTGCAACAACCGTGACCGTGGATATGACGACCAACAGGACATGCTGGTACGCCTTCTCCAAGATGACGTCGGGGGCCAGTGCCCGGGCTTCAATGGTGTCGAGATCAGCGGTGGTTATGTAAACCAGTGTCCCCACTACGAGGAGCACCGCAATTGCCGGCATGATCCATCCGGAATAGCTCCTTCTTCTGGGGGGTCGTACTGTTGCCCTTAGCCGGGTCGCCGAGGCTGTCACTGGACTGCCCCTTGCTTCACCTGCGCCGTTGCCAGGAGCATGTCCTGCACCGTCAGAGTCTCTCCTCCGTTCACCTGCACCCGCTCTGCCCCATGCTCAAGCATCTTCTCCAGCACAGCGGCGACCGTATCAGTGGGTTGCACCGTCAGTTCGGCCGGGTGCAGGTCCGAGCTTGGCGGGACCTGCAGGTCACCGATGCGGAGCAGCGACAGCCGGCGCAGCGCAGCTCCTTCACCGATGAAGGAGCGGACGAAGTCATCAGCCGGGTTGGTAAGGATTTCCAGGGGAGTCGCGAACTGCGCCAGCCGGGAGCCTTCGGCGAAAATGGCGATGCGGTCCCCGAGCCGCAGTGCTTCGTCGATGTCGTGCGTGACGAAGACGATAGTTTTGCGGATGCGCTGCTGCAGTTGCAGGAATTCCCCCTGAAGGCGGTCGCGTGTAATTGGGTCGATAGCGCCGAAGGGTTCATCCATAAGCATGACCGGCGGGTCGGCAGCCAGGGCGCGTGCCACACCGACGCGTTGCTGCTGGCCTCCCGAGAGTTGCTTCGGGTAGCGGGACCGGTAGCTGTGGGGGTCCAGCCCCACCAGCTCCAGCAGTTCTTCCACACGGGCAGTAATCTTCTTTTTGTCCCAGCCGAGCATGGATGGAACCAGCCCGATGTTCTGTTCGATAGTCATGTGGGGCAGGAGCCCAACCTGCTGGATTACGTAGCCGATGTGGCGGCGCAACTCGTCAGGGTTGGCGTGTGTGACGTTCTGGCCATCGATCCAGATTTCTCCCCCCGATGGCTCAACAAGCCGATTGATCATTCGCAGTGTGGTCGTCTTTCCACAGCCGGAGGGTCCGACCAGGCAGATGAACTCGCCGCGCTTGATTTCCATGGAGAGTGGTGCAACCGACGGGGCGGGGGCACCTTCGTAGTGCTTGGAGACATCGATCAGCCGGATCATGGCATCCATAGAGCCGGTGGCGGAGAGCTGGGCGTTAGACATGTAGTTTTAGACCTCTCGGTGTTGAGATGCGGCCAAGAACGATGAAGAGAAGGTCAAGGATCGCTGCGACGGCCACGATCGCTACGACACCCGCGAGGGCTTCATTCAGGGCGTTGGCTCCGCCGATGCGCGACAAGCCCCTAAAAATGAGTTCGCCAAGACCAGGGCCGCGTACGGCCGCGCCGATGGCTGCGATGGCGACGACCATGATCGTCGCTACCCGGATGCCGTTCAAAATGACAGGCCAGGCCAGCGGGACGCGAATGCGCCAGAGGCGCTGCCAGGAGCCCATCCCCATGCCGCGGGCCGCGTCAATGACTCCCTCGTCTACGGTTTCGAAACCCGTTACTGCGTTGCGAAGAATCGGGAACACCGCGTAGACGGTCAGCGCCAGCACTGTGGGCACGACACCGAGCCCGAACAACGGAATCATGAGACCGAAAAGGGCAAAGGAAGGAATGGTCAAGATTGTTCCAGCCACAGAAAGCGCGACCTTGCGCACCTGAGGCAGAGTCTCCGTGGCGACGGCGATGATGAGGCTGAGCACCGTCGCGAGCACCACTGAAATCATGACCACTTCAATGTGTTGTATGAGCAGGAAAGTGATTCGCGCCTGGTTTTCGCCGACGTAGTCAAAGAAGTTCATAAAATCCTTCTAAGTTCGGTGTTGGGTCCGTTCTGGGCATTGTGATTGTCCTTGGATCGAGCGGGAGGAGAAGACAGGGAGCGACTGAGATACGTCGCCGCCTGGGCAACCTGGCGGCCCACGTGGGTCAGGTTGTCAGCGATACGGAATGAGGG
This sequence comes from Arthrobacter sp. D3-16, assembly GCF_054408515.1. Classification (NCBI taxonomy): domain Bacteria; kingdom Bacillati; phylum Actinomycetota; class Actinomycetes; order Micrococcales; family Micrococcaceae; genus Arthrobacter; species Arthrobacter sp. D3-16. The sequence goes on from NZ_CP096437.1 coordinate 200,236, forward strand.
AGCGGAAACATTGATAGCCGCGACGATTCGGCCGTGAACATCGCGGACAGGCGCCGCAGCCCCGGAAAGGCCATCTTCGAACTCGTCAACAACCACGGCGTAGCCCTGCAGGCGGGCCTTCTCCACCCGTGCCACGACTTCGTCGACGCTTGTGGGTGCCTGTGACCCCGGCCCCTTGCTGAAGGTCTTCTCAATCAGGGCGTGGATCTCGTCGGAAGTGTGATCAAACAACAGCGCCCGTCCCGATGAAGTGCACCAGATAGGCACGGCCCGGCCCACCCATACGTTTGCCTCGATGACCTGCTGGGGTCCCTCAGAAACAATGGTAAAAACGTCCTCGTTTCGCCGAATGCTCAGGTGGACCCTCTCGCCGAGCACGGTCGCAAGTTGTCGCATCACGGGCGGAGCCAGCAAAAGCAAGCGCTGATCCCCGGCCTGGGCAGCAACAGCGAAAAGCTTCCACCCGAGACGGTGCAGCCCCGTCGTGTCGCGCTCCACCAAGCCCAAGTCCACCAGCGGCTTCAACTGCCTGGAGACACTCGACTTGTCACGCCCCAGCGCTCGGGCAAGACCCGAAACCGTCAGCCCGAGGTCTCCATCTTGGCTGCTGCGGGATAAGGCCTCAAAGATTGCCAGCATCTTCGCGGGTCCTGTGTCTTGGCTCTCATTCACAAAAACAACTGTGGGCGAATGGTGCAAAAATCGCAATGAACCGTTGCAATTTTGACAACGCCCCTTCGATCACGCTCGTGAAGATCAACGCCGGCCCTGATTTAGCAGCGGGACTCCTGAGTGGTGCCGCATGGAACGTCGTGGTCAACGCGAACGCTGTACTTGCCGTAATCGCGTTGTATGACGAGGATTCCCTGCTGGCGTTCCAAAGCGACGGGTATGAGTCTGTTGACGGCACGGTTAAGCTTTTCGTCCCTGTTCTGGGGCTCCTCCACAGTGACGTCAATGGATAGAGGGAACGCCGGGCTCGCGAATATGTCGCCGCCCATCACCTCGGAGGCAGCGCTGCTTACCGGTAGATGCTGATTGTGGGACACAAGTCCTCCTTTACTAGGTCGACCGACATGTACGGTCGCAATTGACGTTGATGTGGTTTCCTGCCGGACTGCACGACCTGCATGCAGTCAGCTCGGGCAGACAGAGCGGTAGGCTCCAACCCCTGCATGTGAGGATTAGCCGTGGGGCTTGTCCAACAAGGAATTCAAGATCTGGCCGCGGGCCGTCAGATAGGCGTGTGGTTCAATCTGAAGCTCATGCCTCGTCGAGGCGAAGAGCCTAGTAATGGACGTCGCCGTGATCTTACTGACGTTGAAATTTGGGTGGCCGTTTTCCGGAGGTGGACGCCACTAGCGCCAGGACAGTGACCGAAAAGAGAGTTGTGGCAAGGAGCTTTCTAATTCGAAGATGCGCCCTCGGTGCCGCAAGCTCTAGCAGGACGGGAACACAGTCAGCTCGTTGAATCCTGCGATCTGCATCCGTGCAACGTCCAGCGTTCTTTTCAGTCACATTTTCTGCTTATTTGATCTGCCATGAGGACTCCGGATAATTCGGTGGCTGGGAAGAAGCGTGCCGCGAGTAATAGTGGGGCGGTGTCACGGCCTGTACCTAAGCAAGCTGCCTGGCTGTCTCGCAAGCAATCGATCCCCGCACATGGGTTCGAGCCGGCTCTCGGCAGTTAGCAGAGCGGTCAGCAGCGACTCCGCCTTTTTGGAGTTCATCGCATGGCGTTGTATGCAGACATCGCCATGCCCATGTATACGCGGCATCACCCAAAATTTGCCTTGATCAAGCGCCTGGAAGTCGAGCCAGCACGACGCAGTCCAGTGCCGGGCGAAGCCCCTCGCGCACCGGGCGGGACCGTGTTTCTGCCGTCAAGACGTCCATGCCAGCAGCACGTAGCCATCTGGCTACTTGATACGGCGTCTGTAGAACTTGAGGATCCTGCGGGCCACCGGATCCGTTCTCGGGATTGGCGGCATCATGATTCACGAGCAGGAAGGTCCCGCTTCGTGCGACTGAACGTGCGGCGGCTGTTACTACAGACCGCATCTGGGCTTCCTGCAGCTGTAGATAAGCGATCAAAACAAGATCAAAACTCCGGGCATCGGGTTCGAGTTTAGATGCGTCCGCCACTAGCCACTCGATTCGGCCGGCAACTCCTTCAGCCTCGGCATGCCGTTGCCCCGTCTCCAGCCCCTTTGCCGAGAAGTCCACTGCCCGGACCTGCCATCCGCGCCCAGCCAACCAGATGGCATGGCGTCCTTCTCCGGCACCGAGGTCGAGGGCACGGCCCGGTGCTAGTCCGTCGAGTTCGGCGGCAATCCATGTATTCGGATTGGCACCCCACACCCGGGCAGAGTCGCTGTAGCGGCGGTCCCAACCCGCGGAGTCCACTGTATTCACCCTTTGGCTGCCTTTCTGTTTGCGGCTATGACGTTTGAAAAATCTTGGTAACCAACGCGAACCCGAACTGCTTCCAGAGTGTCGCCTTGGACCTCAGTAGGCTATTTAGCGGGAGAGGATGCGTCTGCGGGCATTGTGGAGGTGGGGCATGATCCCATAAATCACGATGGGGACTGCGATGGTGGCCAGTACCAGGGTACGAACGACGGGGTTGAGCGTTACGAGCCATTCGCCCAGGGCGAGGTTGATAACGGTCAGGGTCGGGAAGACGGCGAGCCAGATCATCAGCGCTAGCTGATGCTTGGTAGGGGGGCCTACTTTGACGGGTTGCCGTTCGTTTGTGTGAGTGCTCACAATGCTTCCTTTGTTTGCTGTGGATGGTGGTGAAATGGTTGGCGGACTCAGAAAGCCGCAGAAGCTTCGGTTTTGACCCAGATGGCGTGCTGGATGTCTTCCTCGACCCCGCCTGCGTTGATGTTGATGTTGATGTTGACGGCAGCGGAGGATCCTTCACCGGCGGGCAGTCCATTTGGGCGAAGGTGTTTGACTGGTCCCGGCGGCCCAAACGTTTAGCCGATTTTCTAACCCGTTAGTTCTTGATCGGCCAGCCGGCTGACGATAACGACGTCATATGTGTTCATACCTCAAGGTTCACCGTGCACTTTGAACCTGACAACAATCGTTGCTGTTTTCGGGAAAGTGGAGCAAAGAATTCAAACAATTCTTGAGGCCTTGGGGGTCCCTGAACCCACCTACTCTCGTAGCTTGACCCGAAGTCCAGGCTATTGGTGCTGTTATTCGTACCGCAGGGCGTCGATGGGGTTTTGCCGGGCGGCCCGCCGTGCGGGGAGAGTGCCGGCGAGGAACGCTATGAGCATGACCAGGAGGATGATCAGGGCCATAGGTACGGGCGCGAACCTGAGGACTTGGAGGCCTTCCAGGTCCGCGACGACAGTACCTGTGAGGTAGGTATTGGCAATGGAGCCTGTTCCGACTGCGGCCAGTGCGCCGATGAGGCTTCCGAGGAGTCCTATGAAGACTGCTTCGAGGCTGAATAGTGCATAGATGCGGCCTCCGCCCATGCCCATTGCCTTCATGAGGCCAATTTCCCGGGTGCGCTCTTGGACGCTCATGAACAGGGTGTTGATGATCCCGAAGCCGGCAGCGATGAGGGCGATGACGGCGAAGGCGTTGAGGATTCCGGTGATGCCGCTGATAACTGATTGGATGACGCCGATCTGGTCGGCCACTGTGAGCGCTACGAAGCCTTTGGTGGCGAGCTCGGTCTTGAGGGCATTGACTTGGTTTGTGTCGAGGTTCTGATCAAAATGTGCGGTGGCAAGGGCGGAGAGGTTTGCCATTTCGGCTGGTTTGCCGGTGTTCTGGATAGCGTCGATGGCATCTGCAAGAGCAGGGTTCAGTGCTGCGCCCGAGGCGAGGATGGTTTCGTTTTGGATACCTGCCACGGTCGCGGACACCTCATGAATCACGCCTGAGTAGTCAGCGACACCGATGATGACGGTTTTTCCTACGGCATCGTCGGCTCCGGTGAACCCCATGCTCTCGACGTAGTTGGTGACCAGGAGGATCTGGCGTTCGCTGCCGTCGGTTTGTAGCTGCTCTCCGGCCGCGAGCTGCGGGGTCGTCAGCGAGGCGTTAGCGTTTACACCCAGTTCAAATTTTCCGTGGTCCTCGTACTGGATGTAGCGGGGGGTGAGGTTTCGTGCCGCACTGACCTCGAGAATCCCGGGTATGGCTGCGATGGTTTCCAGGTCCTCGCCGGTCAGGGGGGCCGTGTCGGCCTGCATGGAGGCACCTGCGGCCCGTTCGGGGTCGTAGGGGGCAGGTCCAGTGTTTTCGGTGGGGGTCTGGGTGGCTTTCATGACGGACAGCACGTCCGGGGCACCGAACGCTCCGATTTGTGTGTCGATGTAGCTGGAGACGCCGGTGCCGATGGCGCTGGTGATGGTCAGGGTGAACGCACCGATGAAGACGGCGGTTACTGTCAGGATGGTCCTGGTCTTGCTGCGAAAGCTGTTGCCGGCCGCGGAGGTGATGATGTCGATGGTTTTCATGCTGGGGTTCCTGGGTTGTCCAAGGGGCGGACTTCGCGGCCGTCCCGGATGAATAATTGGCGGTCGCACCTGGCGGCGAGGTCGGGATCGTGGGTCACGATGACCAGAGTGATGCCGTGCTCCTGGTTGAGTGAGAAGAGGATGTCTTCAACGAGTTGTCCGGTTGCTGTGTCGAGGTTGCCGGTGGGTTCGTCGGCGAAAATCACTTTGGGCCGGTTTACGAGTGCACGGGCGATGACCACTCGTTGCTTTTGGCCTCCGGAAAGGTTGACTGCCTTGTTTCCGGCTTTGTCTTCCATCTCGAGTTGCCGGAGCACCTCAAGTCCCCGGGCCTTCCGCTCCCGGGCGCCCATGCCGGCAATTTTCAGGGGGAGCACGACGTTTTCAAGGACCGTAGCGTTGGGGGTGAGGAAGAACTGCTGGAATACGAACCCGAAGTCGGCGTTACGAAGCTTGTTCAGTTCGGGGGTGTTGAGTTGTGTGGCATCGGCTCCACCAACTTTCAGTGTTCCACTGTCGGGTTGATCGAGCAGGGCGAGCAGGTGCATCAGGGTCGACTTGCCTGACCCGCTTTTCCCGACGATGGCTATCGATTCCCCTGCATGAATGTCCATGCTGACGCCCGCGAGGGCGTCGAAGCGGGTGCTGCCGCGTCCGTAGGACTTGTGGAGGTCTTGGGCGGCGAGGATGGCTGTGTCGTTGTCCAAAATTTCGCGAGGCTGGGAGTTGGGGTGTCCGGGGACAGGGGTCGTGGTTGTTGGCATGGTGACAGTCCTGGGTATTCGATTCCGGGTAGGGGAGAGGGTCCGGTGCATGGTTGGGGCGATTTGGTCACAGGTGTGCCTGGTGCCGGGCCTCGTTCGTGTGGCGGCGGCGGATGGCGAGTTCGGCGACGGCGAGGTTGATGATCCAGGCAGTGCCCATCAGTACTGCCCGGGTGGTTACGTCCGGTGGTCCGGAGGAAAGTTCAGGGATCATGAGCAGGAGCGGCTGGGTTCCGGCTCCTACTGCGATGGCGTAAGCACGGGTCATCCACGCGCCGTGGCCGGTGAAGTTCCGGCGCTTGATGTCCAAGACCCCGAGGACGAGGAAGGCCAGCATTGCGGTGCCGAAAACGAGCCGCAGGATGTAAAGAATGACACCGTCGCTGGGTGGCAGTGCGTAGAAGAGGGTCATCCACAGCCCGGAGAGGGCGACGAGGACCCCGGCCGGAATCAGGATGCGGCCCATAAGCCGGTGCCAGCCCTTCTTGCCCTTTTTCGGCCGCCGAAGTGATGGGACGAACTGGAAGGCTCCGAGGAAGGCATAGACGGTCGCGCTGACGATATGGATCAGAACTGGCGCCGGAGAGCCGAAGAACCGTTCATTCCTAGGGGTGATGTCAGCGCCGCCGGTCAGCTCAGTGAGGCGGAAAGCTCCCCCGATGACCGGGATGAGGTTCAGGACCACCAAGCCGGCCGGTACCCACCACCGGTTAGGTACCTCCCGGGGGCCACGGGCGTAACTGCCGGCGAAGCCTTGGCTGACCGGGTCCGGGGTTTTGATGACATTCACAGGGTGGTCCTCACATTGATACTTGTGCCGCCGTTGGGGTGTTTTCGCACGGGTGCTAGCCGCTTTTGGTGGCCACGAAGGGACCGGAGCCCTTCAAGGGTTCTTGAGCGGTGCGGGTTGGTGATCGAGGTGGATGAGAGAAACCAGCGGCAGGCCCATGTCCAGGATTTTTGAAGCAGGCCGTGGAGCTGCGTCTGGTCGGTCATCTGCCCGCGGAGTATCGTCGTGCCGTCGTCGGCCTTTTCAAGCTGGTCGGCGCCGCACCAGGCAACCCACCGGGGCTCCAGATGCCCCTCGATCCGGATTTCGAACCACCCGTAACCGGGTTTGCCCAGTGTTGGCTCACTCATGGCAATTTTCCTCTCATCGCCTGTACTCCATGGGCTTCTGTCAGCGAGTACGGTTTTCTAACGTTCTGAGGGAACAGTACGAGGGAAACTAACTACTGGGCGTCATCAGATCTGGTGACTGACGTGATGAATCATTTGGTCGAAGAGTTACGAGCCCGTCAGATATCGATGTTCCAAACCTGTCGAGGGTAGCCTGCTTAGTTCATCGCCTGTACGCTTCGATGGCGCTTTGAAGATCGGCCAACTGGGCATGCGACATAGTCCACACTCTTCCGACTTGCGGATCCTTCTTGAAGGAGATCGTTACCTCGTCCCCCGAAAATATCTTGCCGTTGTTGTCCTCGACGGTGAACCACGTATCACTCATTTGGTTCTTCCCTTTGTTGTGGATCTTTCTGTCCTATTTCTTGAACTTGAAATTTCGACGGCGCAGCCGAAGTGAAAAGTCTTCGCGCCCCCGTAGCTTCCTTTGTTAAGGCTCGTGCTGGGGCAAAGCGGCGGGGCTCCACCCAGCATCTTCAGCCCTTGCTTCAGCTGGTGGTTTCCGCGGACCGAGAGCGGAGCCTTGCGAGGTCAGCCGCTGGAAAGTTGTTCCAACCCGCTTCCGTCCATAGATTCCCAGGGCCGGCGGCAGCGGACAAGCTATGTTGCTAAAACAGGAACGATCAGTGGAATCCCTGTAAAAGCGAGTGGAGGCTCTATACCCAGGTGTCCCGCAGGCTAAGCACGAGGTCGGGGTAGTCGGTGAAAATACCGTCCACGCCGGATTCTAATGTGCAGGCAAGTTCACTCCTCCAGTTGCCGAAAATGCCTTGCTGCGCGGCGCGGTGTCTAGGGGACAGGAAGGCGTTCTCGGGGCGGAGGGTCCAGCAAAAGACGCTAAGCCCGGCCGCATGGCTTGTCTCGACCAGCATCTTGCCTTCCCTAGGCTCATCGACGATGAGGCATTTTTCAACGCTGATTCCATGCAGCCATGGGGTTGGTTCCGTCGGGCCGCCGATGTCGGTTTGTCGGCGAACGAGAATTGACAGCCCTTTCGGTGTTAGCTCTTCGACGTAGGGTTTGGCGCTACTGCCATTTGTAGACACGAGGTCAAAGGCCGCGCCCTTCCGACGTGCAAGATATACCCGGCGCGCGAGAACCCCTAGATTTTGCAAGTTATGAAGACAAGTCTTCTCAAAGGATTCGACTGTAAGCCAGTCAGCGGAAGCAGGAAAGCCTGCAATATCAAGTTCGTTGAGGAAGAGTTCGTGTAGCGGAAGTCCAATGCTGGAGAAGTACGTTGGATGCTTAAACTCAACGATTAGTCTCAGCGGCTTGCCGGACGCAGATATTGCATGGCTGATGAAGGCAATTGCGTCCGCGAGTCGCATTATTGGGTATCTGTCGTTGAAAAGAGCGCTACCGGGCCGCAGCACGGGAAGACGCTCTCTGGACCGGAGAGTCGAGAGCTCTTTCCATGTGAAGTCTTCGGTAAACCAGCCGGTCACCTCCTCCCCATCGATGAGTTTGGTTGTTCGTCGGTCGCGGAACTCGGGACAGTCTGAGATGTTGGTCGTGCCTGAAATTTCGTTTTCGTGTCGTACTACCAGCACACCGTCACGGGTGGCGACCACGTCGGGTTCTATGGCGTCTGCCCCGAGCTTGAGAGCCAGTTCGTACCCGGCCAGGGTATGCTCGGGCCGGTAGCCCGACGCTCCCCGGTGAGCTATCACCAGCGGGAACGGACGAATTGCTGTAGGCGGGCTCATTCCGCAATCACCGCGGGGTGATCGCAAAACCTTCCGTCGACGTTCCCGGCGGCGACTGGCAAACCCATGGTTCGTTGGCGTCGCGGAATCTGCACCAATAGCCCGGCAGCGGCGCCGGCCAGTTCTGCCGCTTGGGTGAGGTCCTTGCCCAGTGCGAGTCCAGCTGCCAACGCACCTGCAAACTCATCGCCCGCGCCGGTGGTGTCGACGGCATCTACCTTGTCAGCCGTGATCTTCGTAACGCCCGTCGATGCGGTCGCTACATATGCGCCGCGGCTCCCGTCCGTCACGACGACGGAGCGAGTCATACGCGCGATAAGAGCTGTTAGCGCCTCTACGGAAGCAGTGGCTGCTTCGTAAGGGTCCTGGCCGTCCGTCATTCTCAGGATTTCCCGTGCTTCTTCTGCATTAAGAATGATCGGGTCGCAGCGACTAAGCACCGACAATGGCAGGGCCGTCACTGGGCTGGGGTTCAGCACGAAGGTCGCATTGTTGCGCTCAGCCCACTCCGATACCGCGACGACCACGTGGTGGGGGATCTCCAGCTGCGTTAGGACAACGTCCGGTTGCAGCGTCTCCAGGGCGTGAAGTACGCGGGCTGCATTTATTTGTTGATTCGCAAGAGGCACGACGACGATGCTGTTTTCGCCGTCGGGCGTCACCTCAATGAAGGCGCGTCCCGTGGGCTCAACGCTGCGCTCCACATGCTGAGTTTCCACACCTGCCAGCTCGAGTGACCGCAGGATGTACCCCCCAGCTTCATCTTCACCCACGCATCCCACGAAGGCGCTTATTGAACGTCGGGCAGCCGCGATGGCCTGGTTTGTGCCCTTACCTCCTGGCACTTCCTCCACCCGCTCGCCCATGACGGTCTCGCCGGGCATGGGTATGCGCTGCAGCGTTACTACGATGTCGAGATTGCCGGAGCCAACCACCGCCACGCGGCCCGTGTTGGTCGGTCGGGGCGTTTCTGGACCTGCGGTGCGGGCAACTGCGGAATAATCATTCATGGGGATACCGCAGCCCGATGGTGTGACGGATTGTGTCCATCGTTGCCATGATGTTGACGGACTCGGCCGGCGACATTAGATCACTTGAAGTTGCGCCGACGCCGATGAGCTCTTCAACCTCCGCCGCCTGATACTGCATTCCGCGGCCGCTCACCGGCTGATCGAAGACTTCGATGAGGGTATTTTCATTGTCGTATAGCGCTACTCTGGACGGCGCATACCAAGTGGATGCAATCTCAATGCGACCCTGAGTCCCCAAAATGGCTGCTGTGTTGGAGCCTGGCGTCTCGCTTGAGGAGTAGCTGGTGGAGATTCCACCGCTGACGTGATGAATTATTGTCGCTACGGAGCCGTCAACACCCGAAGCCTTGAACGTCGCGCGGGCTTGGATATTCTCGGCCGGGCCGAGTATGTCACTGGCGAACGAGATGGGGTAAATGCCTAGGTCCAAAAGGGCGCCGCCCGCCAGATGTGGGTTGTTGATTCGATGAGTTGGTGCAGTTGGCAGGCGTTGGGCATGCTCAGCATGTACTGACCTCACCTGGCCTAGTCGGCCGGACTCGATCAAAGTCCGAACGTGCCGCATATGCGGAAGAAACCGTGTCCACATCGCCTCCATCACAAGGAGCTCCTTGCGGCGCGCGAGGTCGGTAATCTCTTCGGCCTGCGACTCGGTCATAGCAAAGGTCTTTTCAACCAGAATGTGTTTGCCATTCTCTAGCGCGAGGGTTGCATTAGCCGCGTGGAAATTGTGCGGAGTGGCGATGTAAATGATGTCGATGTCAGGGTCAGCTGTCAGCTCTTCATAGGATCCGTAGGCATTAGCGATGCCGTAGGCTGCAGCGAATGCCTCCGCGGAAGCCAAAGACCGGGAGCCTACCGCGTGCACATGATGGCCATGAGCGAGCAGATCCTTCGTGAAGAGCCGCGCAACGCCTCCTGTTGCAAGGATCCCCCACTTGAACTGCCCTTCCGATTTTGGGGAAGGCGTTGGCGTCGTGGCCATCATTTGACTCCGTAGTCGAGTACGACCTGAAGCGCATCCGCCGGTGACGCGTCGAGCATCTCAAAAGCAGCCGCTGCTTCCTCCGCCGGGACTGTGTGTGTGATGAGCTCCGTGAGGTGGAGCTGCCCGTCACGTTCAAGCTCCAGAGCAGTGGTGGACATTCTGAGCTCATTCCATCGGTGCTGGAGCGCCGGGGCTACGCCGGAAATTTGAGACCCGATGATGGAGATGCGGTTGTGATGGAATTCCTCACCAAGGAGCAACGGCGTGGCTCCTCCCTGGAAGAACCCTCCCGCGACCACCCGCGAGCTGTAGGCGGCTGTCCGAACGGCTTCTTGCAGGGCGTGGTAGCTTCCACTCATTTCGATGACCACGTCGGCGCCGCGGTTGTTTGTTGCGGCGCGGACCTGTTCAGCAACGTTGTCAGCTGCGGGGTCGAGTACGCTTGTGGCTCCGAGACGCTGTGCAAGCTCGCGGCGGGCCGGAATGAGGTCAACAGAGATTACCCGTCCGCCGTTCAGTCGCGCGAGCTGGGCCACGATTTGTCCCGGGACGCCAGCGCCGAAGACGACGACCGTTTCACCGACGTGAATGTCCGCGTCGAGGATGGCGTTAAGTGCGATGGCGCCTATCTTGGCGAAAATTCCGGCCATGGGAGCGGAACCCTCTGGCAGGATACGCTGTTGGACCCACTCTTGCTTCCGCACAACTGACGAGCGGTGGCCCCAGGTCCCCCAGACTGTTTGTCCGAGCAAAGAGGGCTCGACTCCTTCTCCGATTTCCGAGACTCGTCCTACTTCTTCGTAGCCCCATGCGTCCAATGGGTAGGCATGGGTTGAATCACCGGGGACAAATAGCCGTTGAGCCGGGTCCCACTCTTTGTTCAGGTATGGGTTACTCCCGCGATATGCCGTCAGTTCGGTGCCTGCGGAAATTCCCGAGTATAGGGTCTCAAGGCGTACCTCTCCTGGCCCAAGCGGTTGTTCGTCGAAGTCAATGACTTCGGCCTTGCAGGGGGATGTGAAGCGAACGAGACGTCCCACGATCAGTTCCTTTCCTTGGTTATCCCGGCTCGATTCGCCGGCATGCTTGAGGCTTCATCCGTTTCACGAGGTTCAGCTACCAGGCGGAAGAGCAGAGCTTGTTCCGGGTACAACATCGGGCCTTGGAGGCCAGCTGTAGCGAGCGTCCGTCCTGTCACGGTCGTTGGCTCTGTCCACCAGCGTGGCGGTCCGCCGGCCGTTTTAACCAGCGCATCAGCGGACAACTGGATTGGTTCAATCCGATAGCTCAAGTCAGGGTTGAGACCGGGAATGCGCAACCTGCCTGGCTGGGCCGCGAGACTCGTGTGAAGCGCGACGAAGGCGAACAGGGCCCGGTTCTGTTCAGTGTTCACATACCCATGGGCCCAATAGGCCGGGTCAGGATAATCCCCGTGCACTGCCGTCCCGTTGTGAATAAGGGAGCGCTCGTCCTTGTACAACTGCACCCATGCAGCAAGTTCCGCCAGCTCGGCGGTTGATGCAGACCGCAGATCCCACTCGATGCCGAAGTGGCCAAACAGTGAAGTTGCGGCGCGGAAGGCGAGCGAGTGTGTGCGGTGAGTGGTGTGGGATGTGGGTGACCCAACATGTGATCCGACGAGTTCGGGCGGCAGGAGGAGCCCTGTCCACCGCTGGATTTGCTGCCGCTCCAAGGCATCAATGCAGTCACTTGCCCAGACACGGTCAGTGCGTTCGAGAACCTCAAGGTCAACGCGGCCTCCACCCGAGGCGCAAGACTCGATTTCCAACCCAGGGTGCCGTTGGCGCAACGCGTCCATGAGTGCGTAGGCCGCCTGTGTTTGAGCACGGACACGGGCGGCACCTGTGATGGCGTCCCCAGCTTCGACCAAGTCCCTGTTGTGGTCCCATTTAATGTACTCAATGTGATGCTCCGAGATGAGGGAGCTCATCGACTCCAGGACATAGTTGAAGGCTTCCGGTATCGCCAGATTAAGAACCTGTTGGTGCCGGCCGCGAATCGGCAGTCGATGGCCTGGGCCTAGGAGCCAATCGGGATGGGTGCGAGCAAGGTCGGAGTCCTCATTGACCATCTCCGGTTCAAACCACAGTCCAAACTCCATGCCCAAGCCTCGAACAACACTCACGAGCGGTGTTAGACCCTGAGGCCAGATGTCCGGGTCTACCCGCCAATCGCCGAGGCCGGCCCGATCGTTGCGACGGTGAAGGAACCAGCCGTCGTCCAGCACGAACCTCTCGACGCCAACCGCTGCGGCGGTTTCGGCCAGCTCGGTGAGCTCATGGAGATTCTGGTCAAAGTAGACAGCCTCCCAAGTATTGAGAACGACGGGGCGCGGCGAAGAGGGATGGGACGGTCTGTCACGAAGATGGCGGTGGAACGAAGACGAGATGGCGTCCAGCCCTTCGCCATAGGCGCCATAAATCCACGGCGTCGTGTAGGTCTCTTGGGGCGCCAAGACGACCTCACCGGGGAGCAAAAGCTCTCCGCCGCCCAAAATGCGGTTGCCCCTGAGACCCAGTTCGGCGAAAGTCGCATGGTTTCCGCTCCAAGCAGTGTGAACTGCCCACACCTCTCCGGTCTGGAACGTGAAGCCCGGCGTGCCGGCAATCAACAATATTGACGCATCCGAACCCGTCCGCCCGCGGCGACCCTCCCGAAGGTGGGTGCCAACCACGAAGGGATGCCGTTGCGGAGTCCTCTCCCGGAGGTGGCGCCCGGCGAAGTCCAGCAGCTCCTGCGCTTCTGCCGGCACTGGCAGAGAAAGGCGCATCCCGTCCACTGTGTACGCAGTGTCCTCTGCCGTATTGGTTAGGCTTGCAGATATGCGCAGCACTCCCGTTGACAAGAGCTGAAGCGTCGTGGTCAGCCGAAGTTCTGCCTCTTTGTCCTCTGCGGTAGCAACCAGGGTCTGTTCAGCGTTTGTCTCGCCGGTCACATCGCAGGCCACTGCAGTGAACCGGCTCGAAAAGACATGTCCACTGCGGTGGCCCTCCAGGCCCGGGCTCCCCACCCACCCTGCTGACTGCTCAGGAAGAAGTGAGGGCGGCGTGCTGTCCTGCGGCCCATCTGCGCCCCACTGCGAAACGGCCAGTGATTGAAAGTACGTCCTGTCGGCGGATCCTCCAGGCACTGATCGTCCCCAATGTAAAACACGCGGGATCCCGCTTGAGACGTCTATAACCACCGAAACTCCGGCGGAAGTCAGAACAACCGGCGACGCAACGTCAGCCTTAATCAGTGTATTTAGCAATGTATACCTCCTTGAGAGGTATATAATTTCAACGTGAAAGCAATTAAGTCAAGGGGTGGCAGTTCACGGTTGCGGCAGAAGTGCTCGCAAACCGGGAGGTCCTTGCCCAGGGAAGAGGAGAGCTTGTGGATGCCGATGTGAACAAGGTGCAAGGACTTGATCCGGAAGAGCTTTCCGTATCCTCGAAGGCTGTAGCGATCGATATTCTGGTCAATGGCGCCCGGTCCAGGACTCACCTCGCCAGCAAGATGGGCCTTTCTCCGGCCACACTCACCCGGCTGGTGAGACCCCTCGTGGAGTCCGGCGTCCTCGTCGAGTCCACTTCCGTTCGAACACCGGGGCGCGGCCGCTCGTCCTGGCTCCTCGATGTTGTGCCCGAGGACTACCGATTCATCGGCGTCAAGCTGACAACGGAGTCAATCTACGCCGTTGTCACAGACCTCCGCGCACACATTTTTGCCGAGGAAGTGGCAGCTCTGCCCTCGCTCCAGGTTCCGGATGCGGTCGCTCGGGTGACTGATGTAGTTAATCGGCTCAGTGCCCGGGCGGGCCGTCCCGTCAATGGATTAGGCGTAACAGTTGGCGGAAAGGTCCACGCAGGGGAGGTCGTCGCCGACTCTCCGTTCCTGCACTGGCGTGACGTACCGTTCCGGTCGCTCTTGGCCGAGAACCTCGATATCCCTGTTCACTTGGACAACGATGTTGTCGGGTTAACGAAAGCCCAACAATGGTTCGGGCACGGCAGGGGTCACACAAACTTCGCCCTCCTTACTATGGGGGCTGGCATTGGCTATGGCCTGGTCATCAACGGCACGATGATTCCAACAGAAATAAGCCCAGTCAGCCACTTCCCTGTAGACCCTTCGGGCCCCCTATGTCCCCTCGGCCACAGGGGATGCACAACCGCCTACCTCACCTCCGATGCCATCACATCGGCGGTTTCTATCGGGCACAACCGAAAAATTGAGTTCGACGAGGTGCTGGCCCTGGTGAAGCAGCAGGACCCTATTGCAGGTCGCGTCGTTCAGGATGCGGGTCGCGCTCTGGGCAGGACAATTACAGCTATAGCTACATTGACGGGAGTGGAACTCATCATCCTGTCTGGCGAGGGAGTGCACATCACAGAGGTGGCTGAAGCCGCAATTGCGGAGGGCCGCTGTGATTACGCAGTCGGCCGGGTACCTGGCTGTCGGGTTGTCACGCGCTCAATGGACTTCTTGGAATGGGCAAGAGGAGCAGCGGTTCTTGCAATCCAAAGTGAGTTCCCGCAAGCCAGCCAGATGCAGGACATTCCCTCCAACTGACTAGCGGAGCTTCTGCGGGGGAGCGCCCAGTACGGCGTCTCTTGGCGTTAGTTCTCCGACAACCTCTTGACTTTATTACTTTCACGGTGAAAACTAGTCGTGAGCGCCGATCAGGCTGCAGTTTTCTACTCACATGAGCGCCATCCAAAACGCTCCATCTGGCGGTTGCCAGCACAGTAGCAAACCCAAGAAATAACAGGCATCCAAAGACGAGGGACGCAATGACGCAATTTTCCAAGTTCGCCGCGACAGCCGCGGCAGCAACTCTTTTGCTCAGCCTGACCGCCTGCACGGGGTCAACTGCCGAATCCACCCAAGATACGAATACCGTCCGGTACCTCGTTGAGCAGCCGGAAGAGGCTGCCACTTTAGAGCTTCTCAAGGGGCAGATAGCCAAATTCGAAGCGGACAGCGGTATCACCGTAGAGCTTGAGGCCATGCCGCAGGAGAATATGCGGACAGTTCTGCAGACTCAGCTTCAGTCGGGTGAGGGGCCAGATGTCTTCAGCTGGGGCTCAGGGCCGGGTTACGCCGGGGCCCTCGCAGAGGCTGGACTTCTGTACGATCTGACGGATGCCTACAAGCAGAACGAATGGCCGGTTTACGACTTCGCGAAAGAACGCGTCACTTTCGACGGCAAAATTGTGGGCGTGCCCGGCGACATGGAAACGCTTGGGCTCTTTTACAACAAGGACATCTTCGCCGACTTGGGAATCCCCGAGCCGAAAAACCTGGCCGACGTCGAGGCAGCGGCTAAAAAAATTAACGATTCCGGGTCCGGCGTGCTGCCGATCGGGGTCAGTGACCAGGAAGGTTGGCAGGGCGGTCACCTGCTGAGCATGGCACTGTCCAGCCGGGTCGGTTCCGATGGCATGAATGCGCTCCTCAAAGGCGATCAGTCCTGGGCCTCGCCCGATGTTGTCGCGGCACTCAGTGTGTGGGAGGACTTCCATGCATCGGGCTTCATCCCGGAGTTCCCCACTTCGCTCAGCTACGACAGCGTCAATGCACTTTTCTACTCGGGCAAGGCAGCGATGCTTCCGACCGGCAGCTGGCTGGTGAGTGGCATCGAGGAAAACACTGACTTCGAGGTTGGATACATCCCATTCCCTGCCGAGGGCGGTTCAGGATCCTTTGCAGGCGGGTTGGGCTCAGGCCCATATATCTCCGCCACCAGCAAAAATCCGGAAGCGGCGATAAAATTCGTCGACTTCCTTGTCTCACCGGAACACGGGCGCTGGACTGTTGAAAACCTTGGGACCATTCCCTCATACCCGGTCGAGACCAACGGCCTGAACGTCTCGCCTCTCTTCGCTCAAGTGCTGGAAGACACGTCGAAGTTCTCAAGCGGAGAAAGTGACATTGGGCAGAGCATCGACGTCCTGGCCAGCGACGTATTCAATGAAGCCATGTGGAGCGGTATCCAGGGCATTCTCTCCGGACAGAAGACAGCAGAAGAAGTCGCTCAAGACTTGGAAGCGGCATTCCGGAAATGACAACCTTCTTTCTGGAGTCAGTCGCATGAGTAGCGCCACGGAAGCTCATCCGTTCACACCGGATGGTGGGAGGCCAGCGGGCTCGCTGGCCCTCGCTTCCGCCCCTAAGATCCAGGGGCGAAAGCGGCAGATGAGATTGGACACCCCTCGGGTGACTAGGCAAGCGCAGACCCGCCTGGGCATTCTCCTCATCGCTCCACTGATGCTGATGACCGTTGTGTTCTTCCTCTTTCCCTTGGCAAACGCGCTCTACTACGCTTTTGTGGACTTCAAGGGCGTCAACCCGAACCCTCCATTCATTGGGCTGGAGAACTTCGCAGAACTATTCAGTGATCCCAATGTTCCGCCGGCCCTTCTCAATAACGCCATCTGGATTGTCCTGGGCACCTTGGGGCCCCTTGTCATCGGTCTAACGCTCGCCCTGCTGATGTGGTCCGTCCAACGCGGAAGCCTCCTGTACAGGCTGGCCTTCTTCTTCCCTTACATTCTCCCGCAGGTCGCTGTCGGCGTTGTCTGGGGATGGATCTATGATCCTGTCCGGGGCTGGCTGAACCAGGGCCTTGAACTCATCGGATTGGGCGGGCTAAGGACCGGCTGGCTGGGCAACCCGGACACAGCCCTCTACGCCGTACTTGCAACAGCTGTATGGGCAACTTCGGGCTTCGTCTTCGTGATCCTTCTCTCCGCGCTCCGCAACGTCGACACGGAGTTGGTTGAGGCATCCAAACTCGATGGAGCCAACACTGTGCAACGGCTGTGGCACATCATCCTTCCGCAGATAATGCCCGTCTTTCTCATGGTCACCACGATCACCCTCGTCGGAGGTTTCGCCGTCTTCGACATCATTTTCGTCATGACCGGCGGCGGACCGGGAGGAGCTACGGAGGTGCTGGGAACTTACGCCTACAGCAGTGCCTTCCAGCTCAACCGGATCAGTTACGGGACGACCCTTGCCCTGGCAATCACCGTCCTGTCGATTCCCTTCGCGGTATGGCTCAACCGGATCCAACGGCGTCTTTCACAGCAAGGAACGGGTGCATGACCACCATTCGCAAAAACACGATGGCCCCCCGACGCCGGGCATTCCTTTCCGGAAAACACCTTTTACTCATCGTCCTATCGCTGCTGTCGCTATTCCCGGTGCTCCTCACGATCTCGACAGCGCTGAAAACGGATGAGGACGTACGCGTGAATCCGTTCGGTCTGTTTTCCTCGATGTCCTTTGAGAACATCGTGTCGGCATGGACCGTCGGGAACTTTGACGACTACGCACTCAACAGTTTCCTGCTCTCCGTACCGAGCACCATCCTCGTGGTCGTACTGTCGACCATGGGCGGATACACCTTTGCCCGGCTGCCCTTCCCCGGACGTTCAGTCGCCTTTTACCTTGTGGTCCTGGGACTGCTTGTGCCGTTCTTCACGTACATGATTCCCCTGTACTTCCAGCTCCGCAGCATGGGGATACTCGATACGCTCTTTGGAACCGTGCTGGTCCTCACGACCACCGGCCTGTCGTTCGGTACCTTCTTCATGCGGGCATTTTTCTCCGATCTGCCCACAGAACTCGAGCAGGCCGCACGCATTGACGGGGCCTCGGAGTGGCAGATCTTCAGCAAGATCATGGTCCCGCTTGTGACCTCCGGTGCCGGCGCACTCGCCGTCTTCACCTTCCTGCAGAACTGGAACAACTTCCTCGTCCCGTTGTTGTACCTGCCCGGGGGAGAATACCGGCCGCTCACGACTGGACTCTATCTGTTCCTTGGCGGCCGCTCCATCGACATCGGGCCCCTAGCCGCCGGCACCCTGATCACGATTCTGCCCGTCATCGTGCTCTTCCTCGTAATGCAGAAGCAAGTCACCCAAGGATTCCTTTCAGGCGCGGTCAAGGGCTAATAGTCGACCGCCGCCCTACCTCACCACCAGGAGAATGTTGTGCACGACGTACTTGATCCACGTGATCTCATCCCCGATGAGGCGGAGCAGCTTGCCATCAGCGGCTACCCTGCAAAAACAATTGAAACGGAGGCGCGTGTTGCCGCCAGTATTGGTGACCTGCCGAGGTTGATGGCCGCTGCGGCCCAGCTGGACAAGTTGACGCGTGCCTCTGACTGGGGATACGACGAGCCTGACGACGACGAGCACCTAATCGCGCTCATCACAGGGCTTCCAGTCATCAAGTTTGATGCGGCACAGTTGCCCGACCGCCTCCGCGGGGCCTGGCTGGGACGCACTGTTGGAAACACCTTGGGGAAGCCTGTCGAAGGCCTGAGCCGATCTCAGCTTGAAATCTACCTTCGGGCTTCCAACCAGTGGCCCCAAACCGGATACCTGCCCCTGCTCTCCCCGTTGCCTTCGGGCGTATCCGAGCTTCACCCGTCCGCCCCGGTTGCCACTGCCGGACGGTTTGAAGACGTCCCACGCGACGATGACATCGACTGGACAATCCTCGGCCTTTTCCTCCTTGAAAAGCATGGACGTGACCTCACCACCGACCAGATCGCCGCAGCATGGCTCGACCGCGTTCCCTTCACCCAGACCTACACCGCCGAGCGCGCCGCCTACCGTAACCTCATCCATGGGTTAACGGCCCCCGAAACGGCCACCGAGGACAACCCCTACCGGGAGTGGATCGGGGCTCTAATCCGCGGCGACGCCTTCGGCTACGCAAACCCCGGCAACCCAGGAGAAGCCGCCCGACTGGCTTTGATGGATGCCCGGCTCAGTCACACCGCAAACGGAATTTACGGCGAGATGTGGGCAGCTGCGCTCGTGTCCGCATCATTCGCCACAGACAAAGCGGAAATAGCCCTCCAGACTGCTCTCGACGTCGTGCCTGAACGTTCCCGGCTCGCAGAAGCCCTGCGAAGCGTGATCGATCTTTACAACAGCGGCGAAACGCACACTGCAGCCCTGGACTGGGTAGACTCCACCCTTGGCCACTACCCCTGGGTCCATACCATCAACAACGCAGCTCTCATCTCGATCGGCCTGTTATGGGGTGAGACCTTCATGAGTGCCGTCGGGATCGCAATCTCGGGCGGACGCGATACCGATTCAACCGCAGCAACGGTCGGCAGCGCATATGGGGCATTACACGGAAGCGCTTCCATTCCAGCCGAGTTGATCGGGACAACACACCACCGAGTCCGCAGCGCTGTCCGCGACTTCGACCGGATCACGATCGACGAACTGGTACACCGAACGCTGAAGGTAATTTCGCAATTGACGAAGGCTGACCAATTATAGGCGTGGCCGTTACTCCATTGCGTAGCCCCTCAGGGGAGTCATGACGATCCTCTCATCAACGGCCAGCACTGAGTTCTTTCTCCTGGGAGTGGCCTTCATCCTCTGTGGCATCATCGGGGTCGAACGCCAAGTCTCGCAAAAAAGTGCGGGGATGCGAACCCACATGCTCGTGGGACTTGGTTCGGCGGGTTTTACACTCATCTCTGCCTACGGGTTCGCGCATGTAAAGTCAGAAATTTACCTCGATCCTTCACGCATTGCCGCACAAATAGTGTCGGGCGTAGGTTTTTTAGGCGCCGGAGTGATCTTTTTGCGCCGTGACGTCGTCCGGGGGCTCACCACGGCAGCGAGCATCTGGCTCACCGCTGCAGTAGGCATGGCGTGTGGTGCAGGCCTGGTATCACTGGCAGCTGCAATGACTGTGCTTCACATCGTTGCAATGGTTGTCCTGGGACCTATTGTGAAGCATTTGCCTTCGCGCGATGGTCGGCGAACCGTGAGCATCCGCTATGAGGACGGCCGTGGGGTTCTTCGTTCCATCCTCGGGGTCGCTAGTGAAATGGGCTTCAGAACCGTGATTAGGTCGACCAAAAAGCTCAGCCTTGAAGGGCCGCATTCAGTCGTCCTCGCGGTGATGCAGTTCCACGGACGACCTCCGTTGCAGGGTCTCATGGCGGAATTTTCAGATTTGCCAGGGGTGGAAGCCGTCCGCATTGGCGTTCTCGACAATGACCCCGACGAGTAACTGAGCTCATGTAATCGTTTTCGGCAGACCAGGCACAGAGCGGACCCCACGAATGTCGGGTGACGGTGCCGTGGTAACGCTCGCTCGTGGTTCACGGTGGCATAAATTGCCTCCGTATATGACTGCTGGGAGTCCTCAGCTCCGAGGGGTTCCCAGCACCTTCGCATTTCGATTAAGTAGAGAGCAATTGTTTTTTGACGATGCAAAAGCCGGTAAACCCGCCGTCGACAACAAAATTCGCTTTGGGCTATTCAAAGGTATTTTGTGGGTGAAATGGGGTGCCGAAATAGTCACGGAAGAAAAGGCCAGGGCAGTGCTGGCGGGACTTGGTGAACTGAGCAAAGGAAGCGTTTTTCCCCTGATCTTCGAGTTACAGGGAATACGATCAGTTGAGTACCGCGCTCGAAAGGCCTTCGCGGCAGGGCCCTGGCCGGTGACTCGTGCAGCCCTAGTCGCTACTTCGACCGTCGACCGGACCGCAGCCTACTTTTTTCTCAGCCGGCACCCTACCGTCTGCGAGACGGCGTTGTTTGTATCCCTTCCCGAAGCAATGGCTTGGGTTCGTGGCAATCCTGGGTCACTTCGGACCACGCCGGATAACACGCTCCTGTAATTGAGGCCCTTCGTCATCGCTATAGCTCGCCGATGGACCACCGTAAGCTCCATCACGTCGGATACAGCCCCATCGCCTGAAGCTAAAGAGAACACATCACTACCCGTGTACCCGGTAAGGCTAAGAGGGGGCCGTACCGAGGTTTTATAAGTCAACAGCCAACCTTCACAGCAACAATCCGCCGCCGTATAGTTCACTCAATGGCGATGAGTATGCTTGCCACGAAGTTTCATGTTCCTGCGCCGCGTCGGAATGCCGTTGCCCGCCCAAGGCTCGTCGATTCCTTGACCTCCGAGTCACTTGCAGATCGGAAGCTCACCTTGGTCTGCGCCCCCGCCGGCTTTGGCAAGACCACGTTATTGAGCCAGTGGCTAAGCCGCATCCAAATGGCGGACCACGATTTGCGGGTGATTTGGTTGTCTCTGGACGAGGGCGACAACGACCCTACTCGCTTCTTGTCCCATCTTGTGGCCGCGATAAGTGACGTAGATAGCGACATCGGCGCTGGTGCCAAAGCACTGATCGAGGGCTCCCATGCCGCTGCTGCAGACCCGGTTTTGGTTGCGCTCATCAACGACGTCGCTGAGCTTGGCATTCAGTTCGTCGTCGTACTCGATGACTACCATACGATCGAGGCGAGCCCTGTTCATGACGCGGTGGCTTTCCTGCTCGACCATTCCCCGTCCGAACTGCATTTGGCCATTGCAAGTCGCTCCGATCCGCCGCTTCCTTTGTCGCGATTGAGAGGGCGGGGTCAAATGTCTGAACTCCGGGCTGTTGACCTTCGCTTTTCGGCCGAGGAGGCCGGGGATTTTCTGAATGAGTGCATGGGGCTGAGCCTTTCGAACGAGCACATTTCAGCCCTTGAAGCCCGGACGGAAGGGTGGGCGGCCGGTCTGCAGCTCGCGGCGCTATCACTTCGCGGGCACGCGGACGTAAATGGTTTCATCGAGGCCTTCGCAGGCAGTAACCGTTTTGTCCTGGACTACCTGGTGGAGGAGGTACTGCAGCGCCAACCCGACCACGTGCGGAGCTTCCTGATGCGCACCGCAATTCTCGACCGCCTCTCAGGTCCGCTGTGCGACGCGGTGACGGGCCAGGAAGGCAGCGGTGCTGCGCTTGATCACTTGGAGAGGGCGAATTTGTTTGTTGTCCCCTTGGACGACCGGAGACAGTGGTACCGGTACCACCAACTCTTTGCCGAAGTACTCCAGGCCCGTGTTTCGCAGGAGGAACCTGAGCTCCAACAGTCGCTGCACCGACGCGCCAGTGAGTGGTACCAGCATCATGATCTGCTGGAGCACGCACTGAAGCATGCGCTGGCAGCCGGGGACTCCGAACGGGCGGGAGCGCTGCTGGAGATGGCGCTGCCGGCCATCCGACGAAGTCGGCATGATGCAACCCTGCGCGGCTGGTTAGGGGCCCTTCCCGACCACGTCGTTCGCGCGAACCCCGTACTAAGCGTGTTTTACGCCTGGATGATGCTCACCTACGGTGACCTGGACGCAGCCGAACAACGTCTCCAGGATGCCGAACGGGGACTTGCAGACTCCTTCCGCGATGGGGAAAGGAATAATGATATTCCCGCAGCGGTGTACGCCAACAGCAAAGAGTTCCGCGCCCTGCCGGTGACCGTCGCCGTGTACCGGGCTGTCTTAGCGCAGGCAGCGGGGGATGTGGCAGGTACCGCAGCCCACGCCCGGCGGGCGTTGGAGTTATGCGGGCCGGGGGATTACTTGTCGCGGGCTGCGGCAACAGGATTCCTCGGGCTGGCCGCCTGGGCCAGCGGTGATCTCAACACGGCAGTTCCCACCTTTGCCGAAGTGGCACCGAACCTGCGCGCTGCAGGAAATATCGCTGACGAACTCGCCAGCGCCATGGTGCTGGCGGATATGTGGATGGCCAGAGGCAGCCTGACCGAGGCCCGCCGTCTTCTGGAACAAGCCCTCACCTCCGCCAATTCTGCAGGCATAGCGACTGGTCCCCCAACTGCCGACCTCCACGCGGGAATCAGCGCCCTGCACTGCGAGTCGGGCGTGCTGGATGCTGCGAGGCACCACTTGGAATCCTGCATCAGACTTGGGGATGCAGCGTCTCTACCGGAGAACCGGTACCGCCGATTTGTGGTGATGGAACGGCTCCAGTACCTGACCGGAGACCCGGAAGGCGCCATTGCGCTGCTGGAGGAGGCAGAGCGGCGCTACCTGCGGGGGTTCTTACCCGATGTCCGGCCGATCGCGGCGATAAAGGCCCGGATCTGGATTGGGCAAGGGGCGCTGCGGGAAGCCTCGGACTGGGCACTAGCCAGTAATCTCACTGCCGGTGATGAGCTGACCTACCTGCGGGAATTCGAACACCTCACACTCGCCCGCCTGCTCATTGCTCGGCACGAAGCAGACCCGCCCAACGGCTCCTCCGACGACGCCAGCTATTTGCTCGAGCGGTTGCTCCACGCCGCCCAAACCTTCGGGCGCGGTGGCAGCGTCAACGAGATCCTCGTACTAAAGGCAAGGGCATACCAGGTACAGGGCCGTGTGGGTTTGGCGCTCGAAACTTTGGAACAGGCACTGACACGCACCGAATCCCAAGGTCACGTGCGGTTGTTCCTCGACGAAGGCGCACCCATGACCGCCTTGCTTCACAAGGCCGCAATCGAACAAGTCGCTCCCAGCTACATAAGTAAATTGCTTCGCGCATCCGACACCACGGGAAAGGCGCTTGACACTTCTCCTGGCACGGAGGCCTTGCCCGTCCCGCTGAGCGAGCGGGAACTCCAGGTGCTTCGGCTGTTCGATTCCTCCCTGAGCGGCCCGGAGGTCGCCCGGCAGTTGTTTGTGTCATTGAACACACTCAGGACGCACACCCGCCATATTTTCGAAAAGCTCCAGGTGAACAGCCGGGCGGAGGCAGTTCACCGCGCCCGCGAGCACGGTTTCCTCTGATCACCACGTCAATCACCACGCGTGGTGATGCCCGGTCACCACAGGAATGCCTAGCTTTGGACTTGTCCCCGGCGCCTGCCCAGGACAGCTCGATGAAGGAGTGCGGAAATGAAAGTCATCCCCTCACACTTAGCGGAGGAGCCAACATCTGGCATTACCGATTATCGTGCTCGGATCTCGGCATCCTGGTCCCGCGTCCTGCGCTGCAAGCGGTCACCCTCCACTTCCATACTGTGAAGACTCCGATGCCCAACCAGCAAGAAGCTGAGCACTATGAGCTACGAATCAAAGGGCACCTCGATGATCACTGGGCGGAATGGTTCGAGAACCTCAAACTTACACGTGCAGGCGATGGCACGACTGCCCTCGCTGGGCCGATTGCCGACCAGGCCGCATTGCACAGCCTTCTCAATAAAATTCGTGATTTAGGGATGGTCCTTATTTCAGTGAAAGTGCTCGGCCCCACGCACATACAACCTGCCAGCGATGACTGAATAACGGGCTCACATCACCTAGGTTTTTTACCTTGGAACCGGCAATCGCTTTCGCATCCTGTACACCATAAAGGTGATGCAGGCGAACAAAAGAGAAGAACCACCATGGCAACTATGGACAGTTTCCAGTCCAAATTTCTTTTTGCGCACGTGGAAACATCTCGTTTTCGTTTTCCAACCTTGCCTGCAGCAGACACGAAGGTTTGGACCGCTTGCCGTTCCCGCTGGAGAGCTGAATGGCTTCAAAGCTGGAACGACAACAGGATTAATTGCGGTCGGGTCCTGACACTACCGATGCATCGCCCTGCGGTCGTAGGGTCGCACCTAATACTGCTCAAAGCCCTCAAGCCCGCCTATCTACCACGCGATCCAATTCCCGACGAAGTCCAGCCCTCCCGGTGGAGCTTCTCAAATCCGTCGAGAAGAAGATCCAGTGCGAACTCGAATTCGAACTGGTCATCGCATCCATATCCGACTACCGAGTCTGCGTCGTGCCGCGTAGCGGTGGCAACAGTGACAATGTTCGGGTACCGCTCGGCCATCTGCGCAAACATTTCAGCCTCAACTTCAGGGTCAGGCTCTGACGGCTCTTCGGCCACCCGGCCGGCTGATCCATCAAATAGCTCTTGGGTGAACCCCCACATGCGCCCGCCAAGGGCATGCATGGCGTGGTGCGCAAGGTCCGGGCTGAACCCGCCCGCAAGAAACAGCCCAGCAAGGGACTCCTGGTAGTCAAGGACGGCAGCGGTGGGCTTAGCACGGGATTCGAGTGCCGGCCTCGCCCAGACGTGTCGCTGAAGTGCACGGCGAGTGGCCAGGACCCGAGTTCGGATTGCGGTCTTCCACTCGGCGTCGGTTAGGGGCGGGTCAATCTCACGAATTATTACCTCGACCATCCCATCCAAAAGGTCTTCCTTATCGGACACATGCTTGTACAGGGCCATCGGGACGACATGTAGCTCCTGAGCAAGCCGCCGCATACTGAGCGCGTCGATGCCAATGCTGTCGGCGAGTGCCACGGCGGCGATTAGAACACGGTCCCGGTTCAATCGCACGCGGCGAGCGGTTTCTACTTGCGGAGTCATGAAGCTCCTTACGGTGACGGAATTTTTTGCCCTTTGACAAGTGTACGCGGTACACCCTATGGTTTCGTAGCAAGGGTGTACGCCGTACACCTTGGCTTCTGCGTCTTAGTGGCGCTCTCGTTTCAGTTTCAGCAACAAAGCTTTGACGCCTTTACCGGCCAGCGCACTCTCAGTGAATGAAGTTGCTTCCGAGTCGGCAAATAACAACAAGGAGCTCGCGATGACATCACCTGCAATGCCTAAGCCCCACCCGAAGGCGGCCTCGACAGCTCCGGCGGACCCGGCCCTTTCCCTGTTACGCCTCTACCTGTTGCGTGGGGGTTACCTGTTCATGGCCGTCGGTCTGGCGCTCACCCGGTGGCCACTCCTCATCGGTCATGACTCCACCTTGGCGCTGATGGAAGGTGTGGTGCTGTACATGCTCTTTGCGCAGTCCCTGCTGTTCTTCCTAGGCGTCCGCTACCCGGTGAAGATGATTCCGATCCTGCTGTTCGAAATGACATGGAAGTTGATCTGGCTCAGCACTGTGGCACTGCCACTTTGGCTCTCCGGTGAGCTCAACGACCGCGCCGCCAGCGTGGCGATGAACAGCTCCCTCGTCGTGATCGTCCTTATCATCCTCCCCTGGCCCTACCTGGTCAGGGAGTACGTCACCAAGCGCGGAGACCGCTGGCTACGCGCAGCCCGTTGAAACCCACATCCGGACCCCCTTACCAGGAGACAGACCATGAACACCGCTGACCCGAGAACCACCAAGCTCCGTCGAGTGGATACCCATCGCAAGACTTCACTAGCTGCCGGCGTGCTCTACCTCCTCACGTTCGTGTCCATCCCGACCCTCTTCCTCTACGACGGTGTGAAGACCGACCCTGGCTACATCGCAGGTCCCGGCCCGGACACGATTGTCGTCGTCGGTGGGATGTTGGAGGTCATTGTGGCCCTCGCCTGCATCGGTACGGGCGTCGCGCTGTATCCAATGGTTAAACGGCAGAACGAGGGGCTCGCGCTCGGCTTCGTCGGCGCACGGATTCTGGAGGCAGGCGCCATCTTCGCCGGCGTAGTGGCGCTCATGTCAATTGTCAGCCTCCGGCAGGCCGGCGCTGGAGATGATGCCTTGGTCATCGGGCAAGCGCTGCTGGCACAGAATGCATGGACCACGCTTCTCGGCCAGGGCCTGATCCCCGCGTTCAACGCACTGCTGCTCGGCTCACTTATCTACAAGTCCCGGCTGCTGCCCCGGGTATTGCCAGTGTTCGGGTTCATCGGCGCGCCGCTGCTCATCGCCGGCGCTGTCGGCGTGCTGTTCGGCCTGTGGGGCCCCGTGTCGCCGCTGACCGGACTCGGTGCCCTGTTCCTGGCCATCTGGGAATTCGGGATGGGCATCTGGCTGGTTATCAAGGGCTTCAACCCCGCCGCGGTAGCCACGCTAACTGCAGCAAACACCTCCTACTCGAAGATCGGGACAGCGCGATGAAGGCTGCCGTATACCGCCAATTCGGCGGCCCAGACATGGTCCAGCTTGAGGAACGGCCCAAGCCAACCCCGCGCCACGGCGAACTGTTAGTCAGAGTCCAAGCGAGCACTGTCAGCGCCGCTGACCACCGGGCCCGGACCAAAAATGTCCCCAAAGGAGTGAAGCTGCTCAGCTCGCTCACCCTCGGATTTATCACCCCACGCATCCCCGTACTCGGCATGGACGTCGCCGGTGTCGTCGAATCAGTTAGCCCCGATGTCACAGGGTTCGCACCCGGTGACGAGGTTATCGCGATGCTGGGCGCAAGGTTCGGGGGCCACGCTGAGTACGTCACCGTACCTCAGAATGGCGCCGTCACACACAAGCCCCGGAACCTGGGGTTCGAGGAAGCCGCAGCCCTTGTGTTTGGTGGGATCACAGCTCAGGCGTTCCTCGGCCGGGCCAACCTGACGTTGGGAGCAGAGGTGCTGGTCATCGGAGCGTCCGGCGCCGTCGGAACCGCTGCTGTCCAATTGGCCAACCTGGCCGGCGCACAAGTCACGGCGGTATGCAGCGGCGGAAACGCCAATCTGGTTCAATCACTCGGTGCCCGGCGAGTGATCGACTACACGAAGGAAGACTTCACTCAGCTGGCGGAGACCTACGACATTATCGTCGATTGCGTAGGGAATGTCCCATTCAGCCGACTGCAACCACTGATTAAGCCCGAAGGGGCGCTGCTATCGGTCATTGCCGATCTCGTCGGCATTCTCGCCGCTCGCAGCCGCTCCCGCAGGACCGGCAGACACATCACGGCAGGGAATGTTCCATTCACCGCCGCTGATCTCACCCACATCGCACACCTCGCAGGGGCTGGCCTCTTCCACCCGGTCATCGACCGGACCTTCGACCTCTCCAACATCGCCGACGCACACCGGTACGTCGACACAGGCCGAAAAAAGGGCAACGTCATTGTCCGAGTGGCACCTTCGACCAAAGCCGAGCTGCGCACCGAAAGCAGCTCGCACCAGCCGAACTGCGACAGCAGTACACAAGGATCCGAGCATCCGTCCGGACTCGATGAGTCCTTCTCTTGAAAGGCACCCTCATGACGTTCCCCGAAGCAATCAAGGCTGGCTTCCGCAACTACGCGGAATTCTCCGGCCGGGCAACCCGATCAGAGCTCTGGTGGTGGATTCTGTTCACCGTCATCGTCAGCTCCGTCCTCGGCGCCATTCCGATACCGACCTTCCAATACCCGGACGGGACGATGCTGTTCGCCCCCACTCTTAGTCCGGCATGGCACCTCGCTGTGCTGCTGCCGACCCTGGCCGTGGTGGTCCGTCGCCTCCGTCACGCCGGCTATGGCTGGGGACACGTCTTCTGGGTGCTGCTCCCCGTCGCGGGCGCGATCATCCTCGCGGTGCTCTGCTCAAGGCCCACCGATAAACAAGTTCTTGCCCGGCCTCCGCATACTCCGGCGACACCGGTGGGGGGCCTGCCATCATGAACGACGGAACGGGCAGTTGCCCTGCTTAGGGCAACTGATCTCCACCGCTCCTACGGTAACGGGACTGGGCGCTTCGACGCCCTGAAGGATGTCTCCGTCCGGCACCCTGCCCGCCGGACGCGGCCGCGCGGCAGAATCCAATCGACGCACTCCGGTACGAGTGACCAAAACAAAAGGCAAAGTTTTCGGCTTGTCGCCTTCACCGGTACTTCCTCGTTCATCTACCAACCCGAAAGAACATCATGAAAGCCCTGCCCGTCTTATTCACCTCGTTCATGCGCGGACTGAGCAGCGCAGCTCCAGCCGTCGCTGCGGAACTTGCCTACCGCCTATTCGCGCTCCCTGGGCGCCCCGCACCAGTGCTTTTCTCAGACCGTGCCACGCACACAGCAGCACGCATGGAGCACCTCGTCGTCGACGGGCAGCGAGTCGCCGTCTACCGGTGGGGGACCGGTGCCCGAAAGGTGTTGCTCGTGCACGGATGGGGGCGACGAGCTTCCGAGCTCAGTGCCATTATCAGAACGCTCCAATCTACCGAACGAACCGTGATCGCCTTTGATGCGCCAGGGCACGGCGCGTCCCCAGGCCCTCGCGCGTCGATCGATAAGTTCGCAAAAACCATCCGCGCCCTGGACCATGTGGAAGGCGGCTTCGAGTTGATCATCGCCCACTCGATGGGAGTGCTTGCCACATTCGCGGCCCTTCGCGAGGGCGCGCGAGCACGGGCGATAGCCGCGATAGCAGGCCCCTTCAGCATGGAATACATCCTTTCCGTTGCCGTCCGGGTCCTCCATCTAACTGACCCTGCGGCCCACAGGCTTCGGGAGAAGATTGCACACAGGTTCCTTCAAGCCGACATAGGGCAGTGGAAGAGCTCCGCGACTTCTGCCACCGGCGATATGCCGTTGCTGATTATTCACGACCAGGATGACAACGACATTGAGCCAGGCCAAGCTGACCTCATAGCAGGGGCCCATAACGCTGCAAGCCGGTCCGTCATGACCAAAGGTCTCGGCCACTACTCGATACTCGCCGACGGGGATGTTCTTAAACACCTGCATGGCTTCGCCGCGGACGTTGACGCGCGATCACGGCACACGTTAAAGCCGGCTTGCGAAGACGAACCGTCGGCCAACATTCATACGGCACAGTAACTACTGACCGGGGCCCCGGGCGTCATACAAGGGCGCCCGCCAGCACCGATTTCAAATCCCGGGACGCAACCGCGAGTCCGGACAACTAAGAAGGAAAACATAATGTCCGCAACCGCTAAAAACGATAAAAACCATTACGGGGAGCGCTCCATGAAAACCAACCGGCACGCACTCGTCTTCGGTGCTACCGGGTTCATTGGGAAATGGCTCGTCAAGGAGTTACTCGACCAAGGGATCTATGCCACAGCCGCCATCAGAGATATGGGCCGATACGAAACCTTGCGCAGCTGGCTGACCGACCACAGCACCAACGTCAAGTTCCTGAACGCAGTGCAAGCTGACCTGGCATCGGACGGAATCGGACTGACGGGCAGGGACTTCAAACACATCGGGGAAATCTACAACGTCGCGGGTGCCTATGCTTTCGGCATGACCCCGGACGCCGCCCGCGCCGCAAACGTCGACACATCAAGGCGTGTCGTTGAATTTGCCGCGACCATCCCCGGCGCACGCCTCATCCACCTGTCCGGCTACCGGGTGGGTGGACAGGAACCCGCATCCGTCCCTTGGTCGGACCAAAAGCGCAGGTACGAATATAAGCGCCTCGGCGCATATGAAGCGTCCAAGGTTGAAAGTGACGCAGTCGTACAGGCCAGGGCACAAAGCCTTGGAGTGGCACTGACCGTCGCCAACCCAGCTACTGTCATCGGGCACTCCATCACAGGCGAATCAGACCAAATCATCGGCCTGGCGACCACTGTCCGTGACCTGGTTACCGGCAAACTGCCCGCTGTCCCCGGCAATTCACGAACGTTTGTTCCCGTCGTCGCCGTGGACTATCTTGCCAAGTTCATGGCGCTGCTGCCCACCCAGGACGAAACCCGGGGCAAGTCCTACTGGATTCTAGACGACAACACACCGGCGCTCCCGGAACTGCTGCAAGTGATAGGCGAGCACCAGAACGTGCGCGTGCCGCGCCTCCGCATTCCCGTGGGGCTCGTGAAACGGCTGCCGCAAACCATTACCGGGGCAGACCCTGAGACCCTAAGCTTCCTCTCCCCGGACAGGTACCCCACAAGCTCCGCAAACCGGTTGGCGGAGCAGCATGGGCTCGTCCAGCCCAACGTTACAGCGGCGTTGACACGGTGGAGCGACTACCTTGTCGCCAGCAAATTCGGTGAGGGTTCCGCCGTCCCAACAAGTAGCCGGGCCGGATAAGGGCATGTCCGTTTCGCCGACGGTTGCCGTCTGCGGCCCCGCCTCATGGAACCACATCATCCTCCTGGACCACCTCCCGGAGCCTGTCCCGCACATGCAGTTCGCGCGCCGCTCCTGGCAGACGCTTGGGGGCACCTCGGCGGGCAAGGCGCTACACCTTACAGAACTCGGCATGGCAGTGCGCTTGTGCTCGCCTCTCGGGGCGGACGAGGACGGGGGGCGGGTCCGCCGGGCTCTCGCCACGGCTGGCATCTCTACCGAAGCTATTGTGTCTGACCGCACCGAGCGCCATGTCAACCTTATGACCGAGGGCGGCAGCCGGGTATCCCTTTACGTTTCGGCGCCTTCCACGCCGACAGAGGATGAGCTTGACGTAGCCGCTGCAGTGGTAGCTGCGGCCGATCTCGCCGTGATCGACCTGAGCGAACTCGGCGCGCTCCTGTTGCAACGGGAAGATGTTCGACAGGCACCACTATGGGTGGACCTTCATGACTACGACGGAACGTCGGCGTTCCATGAGCCATTTTTGCGTGCAGCCGACGCCGTATTCATGAATGACGACCGGACAGACGATCCTTGGGAGCTTATGCGTTCCTGCCTTGCGCAGGGTCCAGGCCTGGCTGTCTGCACACGAGGGGCAAAAGGGGCCATCGCGCTGGAAGCGGACGGGACGAAGTACGAGGTTGCCGCATGTCCCGCTGACGTTGTGGACTCGAACGGGGCTGGCGACGCGTTTATGGCTGGCTTCCTGTTTGCGACCCTGCATGGTGCACCAATTACTGATGCCCTTGAAGCAGCGGCGGCGCAGGCGCGCATCGCAGTTGAGAGTGCGCATCTGCACCCGGTGCTTGGAGTTTGATTCCATCTGCGCGTTGGAGGGCAGTTCTCCGTATCCCGGAGGCCGTTCAGGGCGGTGCAGTTCACCGCCACCGGGTCATCCACAGGAACAACACACTAGTGCTGCAACCGCCACAATCCCAATGTGGCTGGCGCTCCTGTTGCTTGCTAATTCTCACTAAGGAACATACAGAATGACCAATTCCACCACTGTTTGGTTAACGCCCGCTGTCGAGGTCCAGTCCTCGTTTGTTGATGAATATGTGGGCATTTACAAGCACCTCCATGCGAACCCGGAATTGTCCGCCCAAGAAAGCAAGACTGCGCTCTACATAGAGGGTGCCCTTGCCGATCTCGGCATTGAAAACTTCCGCTGCGGCGGAACCGGCGTGGTTGCGATTTTACGGAATGGGGAAGGGCCTGTGATCGCTTTCCGCGCGGACACTGACGGGCTGCCGATACTTGAACAAACGGGTTTGGGTTATGCAAGCCAGGTTAGCGGCACCCTGACGGACGGTATCGTTGTCCCTGTAATGCACGGCTGTGGACACGACACGCATATAGCTGCAGCTTTAGCCTTGGCAGGGCTTTTGGTTACGCGGAGCGACTTGTGGGCCGGCACCCTGGTCCTCATCTTCCAGCCCGGAGAGGAGACAGCTTACGGCGCCCGGGCCATGATCAAGGACGGTCTATGGGACCGCGCGCCCCGGCCAGAAGTTGTTCTTGCCCAACATGTCTTCCCCAAGCCCGCGGGAACTCTACTTATCCGGCATGGCCACATGTTGAACCTTGCAGATTCCTGGAAAATTACGGTCCAGGGCCGGCAGGCCCACGGTTCACAGCCCGATTTATCAATCGACCCCATCGTTGCTGCGTCCTCAATGGTCCTGCGCTTACAGACAATCGTTTCCCGGGAACTGCCGCCCGGCACCCCTGCGGTCATCACAGTGGGAACTTTCCACGCAGGACTGAAAGAAAACATCATCCCTGCATCAGCGGAGTTTTCCGTCAATGTGCGTACGCCAGACGAAGAAACGCGAGCCACCGTCCTCGCAGCCGTCCGCAGGATCATTTCGGCCGAAGCTGCCGCTTCGCGAGCCTCTGAACCGAGCGTCGAGGAGCTCAACAGCTTTCCGCGCTGTTACAACGATCCGGAGGAAACTCAACGCGTCATGTCAGCATTCGCAAAGGATTTTGGAGCCGACATGATCGATGAGGAACAACTGGGGTCGGGGTCAGAAGACGTCGGCTGGTTGAGCGATGCGATCGGCGTTCCCGGGGTGTTTTGGGCATTTGGTGGACTAAAAGCTGAAAGCTTCCACGATGGGGTGACTCCCGTAGGAAATCACTCTCCGCTCTTCGCCCCAGACGCAGAGTCAGCAGTCATCGCCGGAACGCAGGCCGCTCTCTCGGCGGTATTAGCCTATTTGGGCAGGGACTGAAGCAAGGTCCCAGTGAGCTCGCCAGGTGCGGGTCCCGCCGCACATGGACATAGGCGGAACACGCTTTGGAGTTGTGGTGCTCCAGCTACCACCAGTCCCAATCTCCGCACAATGGCTCCTTATTAACTGGGCCAAAGGCCTCCCTACGTTTAGCGGGCCTGGTTGCCATCGGAAGTACCACTTAAGTCCTACGTGAGTGTTTGACTTAAGCTTTAAACTGTACAAGCATGTTTGAGTAAACTGGATTCGTTGTTAGTAAAGGAGAGTTTGAAGTGAAAAGATTGCTTGGCATTCGGTATGGCGTGCAGTCATTCCTCGCGATGGAGGCAATGATCTTATTGACCGGAGTACACCATGTGTATCGGCTTGGTCTTGGGCAGCTTGTTCCAGCGCTTGGGTTACTGATTGCCCCGCTGCTGCTCGCCCTGTGGTATCGACGATCTGGTAGCCGATGGCCCCTATGGATCTATTCTCTGCAAGTCGCGCTGGTCTTTTTTTACTTCGGAGTGGTTGACGGGTTCGCTGATCATGTACTGAAGGAGCTGGGTCTTCCAAACCTGACCTTCCTTCCCGGCAGCGACCAAGAGGTCGTCGAAACCGTGTATCACCTTTGGTCGCCGGCAGCGGGGCACGCCTTCTATGAGTGGACCGGAATACTGACTTTCGCGGCGGGCGTGGCCGCCGTCTACTTCACCTCCAAAATGATGGGGAAGGCGTTGACTTCCAGGCAGATTACAGCTCCTGTCGACCCACCCACTCCTCACAAGCGTTAGACGCAACGAGCGATACTGGAGTCCCCGGGAGCGGCTGCGGCAACCCCTACTCCCTGGTCCTTCGGTGGGCACCATTCAAGCCAGCGCAACCAGCTGGATGACCACGTGGCCCAGACAGCAAAAGGAAGGATCGCGTTGACGGCGCCGATCGGCGCCACCGCTAACTCAAACAGTGATGTTTATGTAGGGTGGGCTTATGGCAAATGGGGCAGCTGGGCGGAACCGCCGAGCAGACGCACAACGGAATCGATCGGCAATTGTCGATGCCGCCTTGTCCTGCTTTCTAAAAGATCCGCGGGCAAGCATGTCCGAGATTGCCGAGGCAGCAGGCGTAGGCCGCGTGACACTGTACGGCCACTTCTCGTCCCGCAAGGACCTGATAGAAGCGATGACAGAAGAGATCATGCTTGAAGTGCAATCTCAGCTTCACCCGATAAGCCTTACCGAGGATCCGCAAACCGCCCTGGAGCTTCTTACATCCACGTCATGGCGGCTCCTAGCCAAACTTTCCGGCCTTGCCGCGGCAGCGGAAAGCGAGCTCGGCGTGGATCGGCTTCGCGAACACCACCGCGATGCGCTAGCTCAAGTGCAACAGCTCATCGAGCGGGGCCAGGCGGAAGGGAGCTTCCGGGCAGACCTATCGCCGCAGTGGCTTGCCTCGTGCTTCTTCGCTGTCCTGCATGCAGCGCCCCCAGAAATCCGCGCCGGCCGCCTCACTGAAGCTGAAGCTGGGCCAGTCCTTACTTCCACTGTCATCGCGCTGGTCGCGGGTTCCCGCACGTAGCTGCTCCCTCGCCACAACCGGAAGCGCCATGCGCATTGGCATGGAACTCCACGCGAGGGGCCTGCTTACATGATCAGCGTCATGGAGCAGGCAACCTCGGGGAGAGAGCTAGCTTGTGGTGTTCGCAAGCAGTCGAGCACGGAGCCGGTGAAGATGGGGCATGATCCCGTAGATGACGATCGGGACGGCTACTGTGGCGAGCACGAAGGTACGCAGTACTGGATGGAGGGTGGCCAGTAGGTCTCCGAATACGAGATTGATGGCCGTCAGGGTGGGAAATACGGCGATCCAGATCATCAGCGCCAGTTGGTGCTTTGTGGGAGGTGCAGGGCGGGCAGTTGTTTGCGGGTTGGACATGGGACTCCTCGGAATTTTCAGGTTGGTGGTGGGAAAGTGCTGTTGATGCTGGAGGGCAGTTGGGCTAGAAGCCCATATGGAAGGCCGTGACGGCGTCCCGGACATCCTGCTCGACGAGGTCGGCGTTGATGGCCATGGCGGCAGCGGAGCCTTCGCCTGCTGCGGTGATAACTTGGGCGCGTGGGTTCGCTACGTTTCCCGCTATCCACACCCCCGGCACGGTGGTCTGGCCAGTGCTGTCTTTGACAGCCCATCCGGTGTCGTCTATCTCGCAGCCGAGGCCGACCAGGAGATCGTTGTTCGGAACGAAGCGCGGCGGCACGAACACGGCGTCGCGTAGGACCACGCGGCCGTCGTCCATTTCGACGCCGCGGAGGCGCTCATCCTCAGCCAGAATCCGACTCACGCCACCTTCTACGAGTCCGATTGACCGGGCGACCAGCTCTGAGCGCTGAAGATTCGTCAGGAACCCCTCCGGTACGAACAACACCACGTCCTTCGCCCACTGCCGGACGATCTGCGTGTAGCGGATAGTGTCTGGTGCACCACCCAATACGCCCAATTGCTGGTCCCGGACTTCGTAGCCGTGACAGTAAGGGCAGTGCAGAACGTCGCGGCCCCACCGGTCAGCGACACCTGGGATGGTTGGCAGCTCATCACGCAGCCCTGTTGCTACGAGAAGACGCCGGGTGGAAACGCGCTTACCGTCTGATAACAGCACCCAGAACCCCGAGCTGCCAGCCGGAACCAGCTCGGTAACGGTACCGTCCACAATTTCGCCCCCGTAACCCTGAACCTCGTTCCGTCCGGAGGACAGGAGCTCTGCAGGGGGCATACCGTCACGCGACAGGAAACCATGCATGTGTGAAGCCGGCGCGTTTCGGGGCGCTCCGGAATCCACGACTAAAACTTTGCGGCGTGCCCTGGATAGTACCAAAGCCGCAGACAATCCTGCGGCGCCGCCGCCTACTATCAGTACGTCATAATCCATGGCTTAATGGTTATCCGATGCCTCCCGGACGACAACTAACGTTGCCGTTTCTGGGAAACAGGAGTTTGATAAGCCTGTGAATGACCAGAACACTGTGATAGCAACGGCTCTCGATGGAGTAGGAGTACGTCTTAAGCAGCTCCGGATACGACGCAACGTTACTTTGACCAGCCTCGCGGCGGCCACGGGTATCTCAAAAAGCACTTTGTCCCGCCTGGAGACTGGGCAGCGCCGTCCAAGCTTGGAGCTGCTCCTGCCTCTGGCCCAGGCGTACCACGTACCTTTGGATGAGTTGGTTGGCGCACCAGAAGTCGGTGATCCCCGTATCCGCCTGAAGCCCAGAAGCGCGAACGGGCGTACCGTCATTCCGTTGACCCGACAGCCAGGAGGCATGCAGGCGTGGAAGATCGTTATCCCTACCTCTAAGACCGAGCCCTCCCTCAAGACCCATGAAGGCTACGAATGGCTCTATGTCCTATCGGGCCGTATGCGTCTTGTTCTCGGAGAACATGACCTGATTCTCGGGCCTGGGGAGGTGGCCGAGTTTGATACCCATGTGCCCCATTGGTTCGGCAGCACGGGGGATCAGCAGGCAGAAGTACTCAGTGTCTTTGGCGGCCAGGGTGAGAGGATGCACGTCCGCGCAAAAGCCAACAAGCAACGCAACGACCAGCACGGCCGCCCCGTCTGAGACGGGCCGGCCGTGAGGCTTATCGGGGGTTGTTTATCGGGCGTTGTGGGTTTAGCGGCTGGTGAGCTTGCGGCCTTTGATTAGGAGCCAGAAGATCGCGGCCGTTTCGCCGATGATGGCGAACAGCCCGTACATCGGGGTGAATCCGTCGGCGAACGCGACGCCGATGGCGTCGATGATGTATCCGGTCCCGGAGATGACAAGGAGCACACCGAAGACTTTAGGTACGAAGGTCGAGCGGAATTCCAGGTAGCCGATCAGGATGAGGTACAGGCCGAAAAGGCCGAGGCTGATGAGCCAGATTGTCCGGAATGATTCGATGGCGTGCAGAGCCAGTTCGGGTCGATCGAGAACGGTGTAGGCGTAGGCCAATTGGCTGGCTGCCACTGCAAACAAGCCTGCGAAGGTCACACGCATCCACGCGGCAACGGCTGACAATTTCCGGTTCACTTTCCTGAAGAGTGCGAACCAGGCGACTGCAACCAGCACGTCGATGAGCGTGACCAGGAAAATGGCGAGAACGCCGGCAAGATACACCGTCCCGGACTGTGAGACGTCCGCGGCCGTCTTGGCGGCGTCACCTGGGGTGATGAGGGGTACGACGGCGCCGAAGTAGCCGGCCGTCATCAGGACCACCATGGCCAGCAGGCCGAGGCCGGAGACGAGGCTGGCGGTCGCGGGGGACCAGGCGCGGAAGTCCAGGCGGGACCGGTGGTGTGAAGCGGGTGTAGCGGTGGGGGTGGTGGCCAGGTTGCTCATCATTCTTCCTTACGGCGTAAGCTTATGATGTAAGCAACCTACGCCTACGGTGTAAGCTTGTCAATGGAGTCAACGTGAAAGGGTGAAGATGCCGGCAAAGAGTGTCCAGCGAACTGAAGGCCGAACCCGGCTGAACCGGGAACGTGTCCTGCAGACAGCGATCAGACTCGCTGATAAGGACGGCCTGGAGAAGCTCTCCATGCGGCGGCTGGGGGAGGGGCTTGGGGTGGAAGCGATGTCGCTTTACAACCATGTCTCCAACAAGGAGGACCTGCTCAACGGGATGATCGATACGCTGTATGGCGAGATCGAGCTGCCGTCCCATGACGATGACTGGAAGACGGCGCTGCGCAAAAGGTCCGTTTCGGTCCGCGAAGTCCTCCTGCGCCATCCGTGGGCCAACGGTCTGATGGACTCAGCAACCAGCCCCGGTCCCGGGACACTGAGGCATCACGACAGGGTGCTCGGCACGTTTAGGAACGGGGGCTTCTCCCTGGCGATGACGGCGCACGCCTTCTCGGCGCTGGACAGCTACGTTTACGGCTACGCCAAGCAGGAAAAGGCCTTGCCCTTTGACACTGAGGAACAGGCGGCCGCCATGGCCAACGTCATGCTCGCGCAACTGCCCGCCAGCGAATACCCCTACCTTTATGAGCTGATGGCCAAACATGTACTGCGGCCCGGGTACAACTACGCCGACGAATTCAGCTTCGGTCTTGACCTGGTGCTGGACGCCCTGGAACGGGCACGCGACCTGGAGCGCGCAGTCTAAGCAAGGACAGGGGGAGTTGGCCCTACATCGCTGTTCCATCCACGCGTCGGCCGTCGGGCGAAACCAGGTGGCGCCTTTCCATCCTGGCAGTCCTCAAAGTGCCGTGAACCTATACTTAGCTCTCACGACCAGGAGCTAATCAAGGCAGAGAACATAGCAACAGGCGGACCTCACACTGTTCGGGACCGCCGGTGATGACCACGGTTTTGCCCTCCATTGACCTGATGCTGTTGCGTTTCATGATCGTGCTCTTTCCGGACGGGGCTGTCTGGGGTTGGTGTAGCTGAGGAGTGTCTCAGCGACGGCGTGCTCCAGGGCAGTGGCTGTGACGCCGAGCCTCGTGGCGATTTTGCTGCTGTCAACGATGAAGGGTTCTTCGAATTGGTACTGCATTTCGAGTAGTTCCCGCACAACTGGGCTGGTGAGGGCCAGGGCGTGCAGGAGCAGTGGGGGGACGGCGCGGATCCTGGTGCGGGGCTGTCCGGCGTGGCGGTAGATGGTGTCGACGAGTTCCTGGGTGGTGCGCGTGTGGGGGTCGTTGGGCAGGTGCCAGATTTCGCCGGGTGCGTCCGGGTGTTCGCCCAGGACGGCGAGGCCTTCACCGATGTCTGGGATGTAGGTGTAGGTGTGGGGTTGGTGCCGGTCGCCCAGGACGGTGCTGGTTTTCCCGGCCAGGGCTGCGGGGAAGACGCGGTCGCCGAGGTTTGATTGTGCCCCGCCGCGGGGTCCGAAGTAATCCGAGGCGCGGCCGATTGCAACTTCTACCCGCCCTGCATGGTGGGCGTCCAGGAGTTGGTCAGCCATGTCGGCGCGGAGGCGGCCCTTCGTTGTGTGGGCGTTGCTGGTTCGGTCTTCGGTCAGTGGGCGTCCTGCCGGGCGCCCGTACATGTAGACGTTTTCCATGCTGACCAGCCGGGCGCTTGTGGCTTCAGCAGCCGCCAGCACCCCGGCCTGCAGTGCAGGGAACCGGGCGGTCCACTGGTGGTAGGGCGGGTTCATCGTCTGATAGACGACGGCGGCCCCCTGGGCTGCGCGGGCGGCGAAGACCGGGTCGGCGGCGTCACCGGCGACGACTTCGACATCCTCAGGCACTGACGCTTTGCCTGAACGGTTGACCATGCGGACGGTGCGGCCGCGGCGGCGGAGGGCGTCCAAGGTGGCCAGCCCGATGGCGCCGGTGCCGAAGATGACGTGGAGGCCGGTATTCATGAGTGAACCTTTGCGGTGCTAGGGGCGATGGTGGGTTTGTTGGACGGCGACACGGGTAGTAGCCGGTGGAGGATGACGCCCGTGATGGCGGTGACGAGGACGGCCCCGCTGGCACCGAACACGATGAACTGCTGATCGACTGCGATTTTGGCCAGGGTCGTTACTGTCCAGCCGAGGCTCCACAGGGCAGGCATGGCCGCTGCCCAGACCCAGCGGCGCTGACCCAGTTGCCGGGGCAGGGCAAGTGCTTGGGTGAAACCCAGGACAAGCCCATTCAGTGCTCCCATCAGGGCAAGGTCGGGAAGGGCGGTGCGGTAGCCTGCGGCGGTGGCGCCCAGGGCCAGCCCGACGCTCATGCCCAGGGCAGTTGCCGGGATCCAGATGGCTGGCCGGACCCTGTGGCTGCTGGTCAGTGCCTGCCCGGTGCCAATGATGAGGCCGGCGGTGGCCCCGCCGATGGCCGCTGAGAACGGGTCGTCGATGCGGCCGGTGATGATGGTGCCGGCGTAGCCTCCCACTGGCAGTGCCAGGAAGCCGGAGCTCCACAGCAGCCAGGCCCGGAGAGTGATTGCCCGCGAAGTTTTGGGGTTGGTCATGGTGTCTGTTCCTTAGACAATGCCGTAATGGGCAGAGTGGACGTGCGTGGTGGAAGCGGGACTAGCAGCCCCTGATCGTTTGATCAGGATGCTGATGCCGAGCACGGCGATCCAGAAGCCCCAGCCGGTGCTGCCGATCAGGCCAGCGAGGTCCCAGACGGGGAATCCGGGGACAGCGGTGGCAAGGATGTCTCCCTGGTTGAGCAGATAGATGCTGCTGGTGATGAGCCCGAGGGCACCGATCCATCGGGGAAGAATGCCGCTGCGCAGGATCATGATGCTGACAGCGGCGGACCAGGCAATTACCAGCAGCTGGCCCAGGTGCTCGCCCAGCAGTGCGCCCCCGAACTGGTGCTGTGCTGTCCAGGCAGCGGCTACCGCTGCTTGGGTCTGCCCGTCACCCGTCGCGTAGCTGCTGGCCAGTGCCGGGACGACGAACACCCAGCGCAGGAAGCCGATGAGGGACAGGACAACAGAGGCAGCTCCGGCGTAGGTGGCAACCTTTAATGCCGGGTTCCCTTAAAGACCCAGTGCTGCTGGTAGGAGCAGGACCGGGATGGCCAGAAGCCCATAGGTCCAGGCCGCGGCGAACCAGGCCCAGATAAGAGCGGCGCCGCCGGCGGTAAAGGCAGGCAGCACGACATCGGCCGGTTCACGCAGCACGTCCGGCCAGTCGAACATCACAGATAGGGCAGTGGCTGCTGCCGCGAAAGCCAAGGCACTGAGGGCAAAAAGGCCGCCTGTGACCATGCGGACATTGGGGGCTGATGTGGTGCTCATAGCTTCCTGCCTTATCTTTGTACGGCGTACAAACTGTACGCTGTACAAATAGTGTACTCTGTACAGAAGAAAGTCAAGGAAGGAACCAATGACAACGCAGGCACGCACTTCCCGGCCCGGTCCCCGGCGCACCCTGACGGAGGACGAGATCATGGGAGCCGCTCTCGAGCTCTTGGATGAAGGGGGTGTAAGCGCGGCATCCGTGCGGGGGATCGCGGCCCGGGTCGGGGTCGCGCCGAACGCCGTCTATACGTACTTCCCCGACAAGGCTGCCGTGGTCAAAGCCATTGTTGAGCACCTGCTGGGACAGGTGGACCTGGCGGTATTTTCGGACCGTAAGGTTCCGTGGCGCCAGCGGATTGAATCCCTGGCGTTGGAACTCAGGGAACGGCTCACCGCACATCCCGGAGCAGTGAATCTGATGATCGGCGGACCCATGGACGGTCCACGGGCCCTTGCCCTGAACGAGCATCTGATGGAAACGCTCCGGGACTCCGGGCTGGACGCTGAGGAGGCCGCGAAAGCCTCGTACCTGCTGATCGTCTACGTCTTCGGCTCGATAGCACTGGAGACGGCAGAGCTTGGTGGTAGGCCCGGGGGAAGCTCGGAAGGCGAAAGGATTGCCTCCCGGCTGGAGGGGTTTTCGGCGATACCGGCCGGCACTTTCCCGATGTCCGCCGGAGCAGCAAAGACCATGGCCGGGTACGTCTCCACCGAGCAATACGCGTGGGGACTACACAAAGTGCTCGACGGGATCACCAGAACATAAGCGCCAGGGCTGCGTACAGAGGGAGGGCTGACTGTGCAGTTCGCCGGCAGCGACGCCACCACCGGATACAAAGGAGCTTACTTCGGCGGTTCGTCCCCAGCTCTCTCCGGGAGTCTTTACGTAGCGCTTCCATACGTAGTCCCAGAGGATCACTGCCACTGAGGAACTTCGCGGATGACCGCGATGGGCCTCGCCGCTGGGCACTTTCGATGGTGGACGTCTCCGCGACCAGGTCGGATGCATCGAAGGGAGGAGACGCAAGCAGGCACCGGGGCC
Organism: Arthrobacter sp. D3-16; assembly: GCF_054408515.1. NCBI lineage: Bacteria > Bacillati > Actinomycetota > Actinomycetes > Micrococcales > Micrococcaceae > Arthrobacter > Arthrobacter sp. D3-16. The sequence goes on from NZ_CP096437.1 coordinate 241,967, forward strand.
CGATCAGAGAAGGCTCCTGTCCGTTGCGTGTGGGCGAATGTTTCCCTAAACTCCACTGACAGGGATGGCAGCGGAGGGCAGAATGACCGAGGACCAGAGGACCGCGCGGATCTTCGGAGTGCTGTTCATCATCACGTTCCTCACCTCGATTCCTGCGGCACTTCTGTTTGCGCCGGTTCTCCAAGACCCTGCCGGCTACCTCGCGGGTGGCGGAAACGACACGCAGATCTATCTGGCCGCATTCCTGGAGTTTCTGCTGATCATCTCGAACGTCGGAACAGCCGTCGTTCTCTACCCGATCGCGAGGCGCCGCTACCAGACGCTCGCGATATCCTTCGTCGCCGCTCGAATCATGGAGAGTGTTTTCATTGCATCTGGGATCATGTTCGTGCTTGCGATCGTCGCCCTGCGCCACGAGGCTCCCGGGGCAGCTGACGTCGCTGTCTCATTAGCAGCGCTGAAGGACTTGTCCTTCTTATTCGGCCCAGGACTTGTCGTCCCCATCGGGAACGGCCTGATACTCGGCTATCTGATGTACCGCTCTGGCCTCGTCCCGCGTCGCATGGCCTGGTTCGGTCTCATCGGAGGGCCGCTCCTCCTGATTGGGCAGCTTGGCGTGCTCTTCGACTTGTGGGATGCAGGAAGCGCGGTGCTCGTCCTTGTCGTGCCGGAGGCCATCTGGGAGCTCTTCGTCGGCTTCTACTGCGCTCTCCGGGGGTTCAGGCGGGATAGTCCGATCCTTTCCCGCGAGCCATGACTCTCGAGCCCGCACCGGGTTCACGCAACCCGAAGGCCCGGTCGACCGATGCCCTCCCCAGGCGGTGGCGACAGCTGCTCGCTCTGTCCGGCTTCGCGTTCGCAGTACTCCTCCTCCTCGGTTGGTTCCTGAGCGGTGGCAACACGCCGGACTACACGGCCACCGACGAGGACTGGAGGACCTGGGCGGGCGAGGTTGGGCCGAGGAGCGGCATTGGTGCGTCCCTCATGCTTTTTGGAGGCGTCGCGTTCTTGCTCTTCGTGGCGACTATTCGACGCACACTGGGGAGCGCGGAGCCGGCGGTTCGCGGGTCCGGGACGTTAGGTTCCGCGGCGTTCGGGGGGGCTCTCGTTGGCATCGCGGGCATCGGGATGGCCCTTGTTAACGTCGCATCCGCGACCAGTGCGGGTGCCGACGCGGATCCGGTCGCGATTAGAGCGGTGGCAACCGCGTCCGCCGGCGCGTACCTGGTTGCCGCGATGGGGTTTGCCGCCTTCCTAGGCGCCGTCGGACTGTCGACACTGCGAAGCGGTTCCTTCCCCCGTTGGACCGGAGTCGTGGCACTAGTCGGGGCGGTTGCTTTCCTCATCACGTTCTTGACGGCCGTCGTAGGCCTCGGTGAAGACAGCGTGTTCGGGTACGGCTTTCTTCCTGGCATCCTGGCACTGGTGGTTTGGTCGATGGCCACGAGTATTGCTCAATACCGTGCAGTGCCGACCTCCACAGCCGGGCCCGCCCCACGAGAAGCCGAGGGGTAGACCGCCCCCGAGACGAAAGAGCGCGCGTCATGTCAGTGCCGGCGTCGGAGAAGCCGTTCTGCACAACGTGCTCCTCCACGACAGGAAAAATTTCGTAGGGCAACCCTCGCCGAGGACCTCGGCGGCGCCAGTGCACTAAAAGCGCTCGTGAGCGAGGCCATCAACGAGGGCCTGCGCACAGACCGAGAGCGACGTCAGCGCATCGCGGAGGACCGCCCGCAGCTGCGGCACATCCTCCGCGCCCGGCAACGCCAGGGCTCCGATGCGCCTTTTGACCCTGCCTTATGGACCTCCCCGGCGTAAACCGTGCTGGCTGAACAATTCTGGCTCAAGGAGTCCGGGGAGAAAACGCCACGAAATGACGCGGGAGACAGCCCCTTTCCAGGCACTCCCCGCCTGTTTTAAAGAGCCGATAACGGATATTCCGTCAACCTGCCTCGCTCGGGCAAACTCGTGCCTGATGATCACGCGGCCGGAACTGGTGGTGACTTTCATCCGTCCACGGCTGGGGTCAATTCAGGTTATCCACGGCTGGAAGTAGGAGCCGCTGAGGTAGCTCCCTGGTAGCAGTAGCGGTGGATAACCGACGAGAACTGTCCCCGGCTGTGGGCGGCGGCAGCATACTTCCTCACGGGGGAGCGGGGAATCAATTCCCACTGCTTTTTGCAATCCAGACAAGCGACATTTGTCAGGTTGGGGTGTACATAAACCGGACCAGGTGCTGGAAGACACCGCCGGTGTTGCTGGTCATCTTCAGACTTTGTGAGGCCCCTATCTGGAGTCGGTGACCTCCCGCCGCCGACAGTTTTTGCGCTCCGATGACGAGGACTGATTTTCTGCGGGCCGCTTGCATTCCCGGAGCATCTGAGTGGCACCTGAACAGGACAGTTAGAAGACGGCCTTCAGCCGCTTGCCTCCGCAGCGCACGCCAAGAGGTGTGGCCTTGGATTTGTCCTGGGACCTCAAACCTTCGTTCCAATGTGGGGCTTTCCAACCTGTGCGACTTCATCCGGCACTTTTTGAAGGAAGCCTGTGAATGTAGTTGACACCGCTCGAAGACGAGGGGCTGAAAGCGGCCAGTGATAGTGATTAGGTGAGACTCAAGCAACCGGCTGTGGGTTTGTTGGCGGCGGGCCCACAAGAATCCGTGCAACTATCTGCGGCCCGCGAGACACCATCTGAAATACTAGACATCTGGCAGACGGTGTCTCCGCTTCTCGGCCTATATACCGCTTGGGGTATTTGCGGGGCGAATACTTCCTATATGGGCTGCGGGGTTCCTAAGGGACTCCATTTGAGGCATTCTCGATGGAGCAAACTCCAGCAACCGATTGCCAGATTTTGGGCAGTTCAGAAGTCTAAGTCTCCGTAGGCCTAGTTTTCCCAAGAGTCTGCTTTCCCATATTTCTAGTAGGAGCCAACAATGAAGTTAGGTCCCCGGGCGGCTGTGCCGGCCCTTTTTGCGAGTGCTGCTATGGCACTGTCAGCCTGTGGCGGCAGTGGAGCAGGCAGCAGTCCCGCTGCTGGTGCGCCCGCCGCCACTTCTCTGACCATCGGGGCTCTGGTCGACATGGCCTCCTGGGATCCAGGTCAAGCCAATCAGGGTCACGGGCTTCAGCCTTATCAGGCGGCGTACGATTCATTGATCCTCCGGGAACCGGACGGCAAGCTCAGCCCCATGCTGGCCACGGAGTGGAAGTACAACGCGAATAACACCGTCCTCACGGTGGACCTTCGCACGGACGTCACCTTTAGCGACGGCGAGAAGTTCGACGCGGCAGCAGCAAAGGCCAATCTGGACCATTTCAAGAAGGCCAACGGGCCCCAGATGCAGCAGCTTGCAGCCGTCTCAGAGGTGAAGGTTGTCGACGCGGACACCGTAGAAATTGATCTTTCCGCCCCGGACCCCGCCCTCGAAATCTACCTCAGCCAGGCTGCAGGCCTGATGGGCAGCCCCAAGGCGCTGGGTTCCGAGGGGATCAAGACCGAGCCTGTGGGTTCGGGACCCTACGTGATGGACAAAGCCGCCACCGTGAAAGACTCGCAGATCGTGTTTACGGCCCGTGACGGCTATTGGAACAAGGACCTGCAGAAGTACACCAAGATAACGATCAAAATCCTGCCGGACGTCACAGCACGCACCAACGCCCTGGTTTCCGGCCAAGTTGACGCGACCCTTTTGACACCCAAGACAGCTAAGCAGGCTGAGGCGTCCGGGATGATCACGGAAGCACATGAGGTCAACTTTGAGGGACTGTTGCTGTTCGACCGTGACGGTACCAAGAACCCGGCACTGCAGGACGTCCGCGTGCGCCAAGCCATTAATTATGCGTTCGACCGCAAAACCATCCTCGACCAGGTCTTGCTGGGTAAGGGCACACCCACCTCGCAGCCTTTCGGGAAAGAGAGCGGCGCTTGGGTCCAAGAGCTTGAGGACCGCTACCCTTACGACCCCGCCAAGGCTAAGGCCCTCCTTAAGGAAGCAGGCTATGAATCTGGCGTCACCCTGGACATTCCAGGGAACGCTGTCTTTGAAACACAGATTGCAGTGGTTAAGCAGCAGCTTGCAGACGTCGGCATTACTTTGAACCTCACCGGCGCCGTGGTGCCTACTACGTTGCCTGCTGATGTTGCCTCACGGAAGTTCCCGAGCATGTATTTTGCAATCGGCCAGACCAGCCCCTGGGTCTCCATCAACCAGCTCATTTCCACCAAAGCCCTTTACAACCCGTTCAAGAACACTACGCCGGAACTGCAGGCCAAGATCGATGCCGTGCAGAACGGCGGCGCGGACGCGGGCAAGCTGGCGCAGGAAGTGAACAGGTACGTGGTGGAGCAGGCCTGGTTTGCCCCGCTGTACCGGGTCGACGCGGTGTACTACCACAACAACAAGGTGAACGTGGCGCCGCAGCTTCAGCAGATCGTCCCGTCCATCTACAACTACTCACCGGCCAAGTAAGCAGGCGTAAGTAGCCCACCGGTCCGGCAGCCGTTACCCGCGACTGCCGGACCTGGCAGCCAGACCATGCCAGTCCATCGGAGCCAGCAATGATCAGATTCATCCTCAAGAGGCTCGGCAGCGGACTCGTCGTCCTCTTCGCCGTCTCCCTCCTCACGTTCTTCCTGCTCTACACATCAGGCGGAAGCATCGCACGCAACATCCTGGGGGATCAGGCCACTCCTGAGCAGGTGGCGCTGAAGGAAGCAGAACTCGGCCTGGACCAGCCGATTCTGGTCCGCTACGGCAGCTGGCTCATTCAGGCGCTCAGCGGGAATTTCGGCTCCTCCTGGTTCACGTCTGAGCCGGTGGCCAACTCGCTGGCTACCCGTATCCCCGTCACCATGACCATGGTCCTCGCCGCTATGGTGCTGATCGCCCTGATCGCCACCCTGATCGGCGTCGCCGCTGCGGTCCGCCGCGGCTGGGTGGATCGAGTGGTCCAGATGGGAGCCATCATCGGTGATTCCATCCCCAGCTTCGTCATCGGCATCATCCTGGTGACGATCCTGGCCATCCAGCTGGGCCTGTTCCCGGCCACGAGCACCATTTCACCCGGTGCGCCGGCGCAGGCGTGGATCCTGTCCATGACCCTGCCCGTCATTGCACTGCTAATAAACGGTGTCACCGGCGGCGCCCAGCAGATCCGCAGCGCGGTCATCAAGCAGCTGGAACGCGATTACGTCCGGACCCTGCGCAGCCGCGGGATCGGCGAAAACGAGATTCTCTTCAAGCACGTGCTGCGCAGCGCAGCACCGGCCGGGCTAACCGTCCTCAGCCTTCAGCTCATCAGCATGTTAGGTGGTGTGGTGATCATCGAGTCCATCTTCGCGCTGCCCGGCATGGGACCGCTGGCCGTCACTGCCACGGGCCAAGGCGACCTGCCGGTAGTTATGGGCGTCGTTATGTACACCGTCGCCGTTGTGATTGTGGTCAACCTGCTGGTGGACCTGCTCAACGGCTGGCTCAATCCCAAGGTGCGTGCCGCATGACCGAATCCGTGGAAACCTCAACCCTGGCGCCGGCTCCCGGCCAGGCCGCCACCGGCCAGACCGGAACCGTGATCCGGTCCACAGTCATGCGCCGCCTCCTCAAGAACCCACTCGGCATCGCAGCCCTGGTGATCCTGGCGGCTATTGTCGTACTGGCTCTCCTCGCCCCGGTCCTGGCACCCTTCGACGAGAATTTTTCGGACATTACCAAAACTTTGGCTGAGCCGGACGACGTGAACATCCTCGGCACAGACAGTGCCGGCCGTGACGTCTGGAGCCGCCTGCTCTTCGGCGCCCAACTGACACTCCTGTCTGCCTTACTTTGCGCCAGCGTTGCCATCGCGATCGGCCTGCCCGCAGGACTCATCGCCGGATACTACGCAGGCAAGTTCGAAGCCGTGTCCAACTGGGTGGTCAGCATCCTGATGAGCCTTCCGGGGCTCATCGTACTGCTGACCATCCGCGCGGCCTTTGGGCCTTCCGTCTGGATCTCGATGATCGCCTTCGGCGTCCTGATCAGCCCGTCCTATTTCCGGTTGACCCGCACCGCCGTCCAGTCAGTCCGGAATGAGCTCTACGTCGATGCGGCCCGTGTCTCCGGGCTCTCGGACTGGAGCATCATCGCCCGTCACATCTTCTCGGTAGTCCGGGCACCCATCATCATCCAGACCGCGGCGATCGCCGGCGTCGCGATCGCCATCCAGTCCGGCCTGGAATTCCTGGGCCTCGGCGACCCCACCAAAGCCACTTGGGGCGTCATGCTCAGCGAAGGCTTCAAGAACGTCTACCTCACACCCACCCTGCTCCTTTGGCCGGCGCTGGCAATGGCGCTCACGATCGGGGCGCTGGTCCTGCTCGGCAACGCCATCCGTGACGCGCTCGAAGACGGTGAAAAGATCACGCACCGCAAGAAAAAAGCGGCACAGGCGGAAGGTACGACGGCGGCACCCGCCAGGGTGCGTCCGTCCCGTCAGCCCGCGGCCGCCGTCGAAACCGGGACGGAGCACCACCTGGTGAAGGTGACCAACCTCGGGGTCGGATACCCGCAGGCGGACGGTTCCATCAAGAAGGTGGTCGACGACGTCTCCTTCCACGTGGACCGTGGTGAGATCCTGGGCATCGTGGGCGAGTCCGGTTCCGGCAAGTCCCAGACCGCGTTCTCGATCCTGGGCCTGCTGCCCGACAACGCACGCATCGTGTCCGGTTCCATCCAGTTCGACGGCAACTACACCGTTGCGCCGGGGGAGGACCGGGTGAGCCAGGACCGGCTGTCCAAGCTGCGTGGCAGGAGGATCTCCTACATCCCGCAGGAGCCCATGAGCAACCTGGATCCGGCGTTCACCATCGGCTACCAGCTGGTCACCCCGATGGTCCGGGTCCTGGGCATCTCCAAGCAAGAGGCCACCCAACGCGCCCTGAAGCTGCTGTCCGACGTCGGAATCGTCAACCCGGACCGGACGTTCAAGGCCTACCCGCATGAAGTCTCCGGCGGCATGGCCCAGCGCGTGCTCATTGCCGGCGCCATCAGTTGTGAACCGGACCTAATCATCGCCGATGAACCCACTACCGCCCTGGACGTGACCGTCCAGGCAGATGTCCTGGACCTCATCCGCGACCTGCAGCGCCGCCTCGGCGTCGGCGTCATCCTGGTGACCCACAACTTCGGCGTGGTGGCCGACCTCTGCGACCGCGTTGCGGTGATGCAGAACGGCCGGCTCGTCGAAGAAGGCCCTGTCCGGGAGATCCTGCGCAACCCGAAAGAGCAGTACACCCAGACCCTGCTGAATTCAATGCTCGAAGGCAAGGAACCGATGACAATGCTCGCATCCACCAGCCCGAAAGGAGCGGCATCATGAACGGATCCACGGCTAATGCAAGCCTGCCGGAGTCAGCGGCACGCGACGAAATCCTCCGCGTGGAAGACTTGGTGGTGGAGTACCAGGGCAAGGGCTGGCACTCCAAGCCGTTCCGCGCCCTGACGGATATCAACATCAGCATCGGCCAGGGCGAGACCCTGGGCCTGGTGGGTGAGTCCGGCTCCGGCAAGACCACCCTGGGCCGGGCCGTGCTCGGCCTGGCCCCGGTCACCGGCGGAAAAATCACTTTCGAGGGCAAGGACATCAGTCACGCCACCCGCAAGGAGCGCCGTATCCTCAGCCGGGACCTGCAGGTGGTCTTCCAGGACCCCTACACCTCCCTGAACCCGGCCCTGGAAATCGGTGACATCCTTGCCGAGCCCCTTGGGGTGCAGGGCATGGCACCAGCCGCCGCGAAGAAGCGCGTGAAGGAACTGCTCGACCAGGTGGGACTGCCCTCGGACGCAATCCACCGGCTGCCCCGGGAATTCAGCGGCGGCCAGCGCCAACGCGTCGCCATCGCCCGCGCCCTCGCCCTGTCACCCAAACTGATCGTCTGCGACGAACCCGTCAGCGCCCTGGACCTCTCCACCCAGGCCCGCGTCCTGGACCTGTTCCTGCAGATCCAGCGCGACACCGGAGTCTCCTACCTCTTCGTCTCGCACGACCTGGACGTGGTCCGGCACATCAGCCACCGCGTGGCCGTGATGTACAGAGGTGAGATCGTTGAACAAGGCCCTGCCGGCGTCGTCACCACCGACCCCGAGCACCCTTACACCCAGCGGCTGCTGCTCGCCTCCCCCGTGCCGGACCCGGACCGGCAGGAAAAACGCCGCGCCGACCGCCACCGGCTCCTTGAGATCCAGCGCCAACAGCACGAACAAGTTGTCCTGACATGACACCTACACCACCGCACTTGTCGGCGGAGCACAGCAATGTGAAGTCGCGCCCTACGATCTACGACATCGCTAAAGCGGCCGGCGTGAATCCTTCCACCGTTTCCCGTGCCCTTAATAACAAGCCGGGACGGGTCAGCACCAAGACGAAACAAGCCATTGAGGAAGCGGCGCAGGAACTTCAATTCAGAATGAACCCGTACGCCCGTGCATTGGGCACGGGCAGGACCGAAACTCTCGGACTGATTCTCACGGACATCACGAACCCCACGTTCTTCGACACAATTCGCGCCGCGCAAGCCACGGCAATTGAGCGCAACTACACCATGATGCTCGCCGAATCGGCCGAGTCTCCCGGCACGGAGCTCAAGGCCGCCCTGAGAATGCAGCCCACCGTGGACGGGCTGATACTGGCAAGTCCCCGCATGGACGATGACAACATCCGGATGCTCGCTGCCACCAAGCCTCTCGTTGTCATTAACCGTGACGTCGAGGGTGTGTCCTGTGTAGTTCCGGACGTCACCCGCGGGATAAGTGCCGCCGTCCGGGCACTGGCCGAGCAGGGGCACCGCAAGGTTGCCTATCTGGCAGGCCCGCCCCAGTCATGGATGTCGGCCCGCCGCTGGGAAGGTGTCCAGGCGGCCTGTGACTGGTCCCGGCTTGAGGCCGTAAGACTTGAAACGGGCAAGCCAACCGTGGACGGCGGTCGCAGGGCTGCCCGTGAAGTCCTGTCCAGCGGAGCGACTGCCGTCATGGCGTACAACGACCTTCTCGCCATCGGACTGATGCAGGAACTCCAGGCAGCGGGAGTGGTGGTACCTGACCACATCAGCATTGTCGGCTTCGACGACATTTTCGGAGCCGACTTCACGACTCCGCCGCTGACCACTGTCCGCTCACCCCTGGGGACGTGCGGCGCCACCGCTGCAACGCTCCTGCTGGACAAACTCGACCAGACATCCGAGGACCAACCGTCCGTGGTGCACGTTGATACCGAACTCATCCTCCGGGGCTCCAGCGGACGCCTGCTGGCTGCTGCGGCACAAGCTGCCCACTGATTTCCGCGCTGACGGGCACGAGCGCTCTGGACGCTGCACACTATGAAAAGGACAAGAAGTTGCTGAAACCCCAAGCCAATGAAACCCGCGAGCTGGTCAACCTGGACGGCCTGTACCGCTTCAAGGTGGACACCGAGCGGTCAGGGCACAGCGACGAATGGTTCAAAGCACCACTGGAATCGGACTTGGAGATGGGAGTCCCGGGCAGCTACAACGACGTCTTCCCCGACAGGATAATCCGCGACCACGTGGGGTACGTCTGGTATCAGCGCGAAGTCCGGGTGCCCCGCGGCTGGGCGGGGGAGAGGATCCACCTGCGCCTGGACTCCGCAACTCATGAGGGCATGGTGTGGGTAGATGATGCCCTCGTCGCCGAGCACGTCGGCGGCTATACGCCCTTCAGCGCAGACATCACCGACCACGTCACCGCAGGCCAGGCTTTCCGCCTCACCATCGCCGTCAACAACGAACTGACCCAGGCGACCATTCCACCCGGCAAAGTTACAGTGGGGGAGGACGGCCGCAGGAAGCAGACCTACTTCCACGACTTCTACAACTACGCCGGCCTGCACCGCAGCCTCTGGCTCTACAGCACCCCAGCCGTGACAGTCGAGGACATCACCGTCGTTACCGGATTCGAAGGCAGCACCGGCAGAGTCCATTTCAGGGTCGCCGTAGATGGGGCCACCGGAAGGGAAAATGTCAGCGTTATTCTCAGGGACGCGACGGGCGCCGAAGTAGCCCGGAGGAACGGAACCTCTGGCACGCTGACTTTCAACGACGTCGTACTCTGGCAGCCCGGGGCGGGCTACCTTTACAGCCTCACGGCGGAAGTACACGACGGAGACCTGCTGCTGGATACCTACACGCTGCCGGTAGGCGTCCGAACGGTGGAGGTCAGCGGTGCCGAATTCCTGATCAATGGAAAGCCGTTCTACTTCACCGGCTTTGGGATGCACGAGGACCACGTCACCATCGGCAAGGGCCACAGCAACGCCCAGATGGTCAATGACCTCGAACTCCTCAAATGGACCGGTGCAAACTCCTTCCGGACATCCCACTACCCCTACGCCGAAGAGTTCCTGGAATACGCCGACCGCCACGGCATCGTCGTCATCGACGAAACAGCAGCCGTTGGCCTTAACTACGGCTTCGCCGCTGCTCACGGCGGTACATCACGGAAGACCTATGAAGAAGGCGCAGTAGACGCCAAGACGGCAGCGAACCACCGCCAGGCCATCACCGAGCTGATAAACCGGGACAAAAACCACCCCTCGGTGGTCCTGTGGTCCATCGCCAACGAACCCAATGCCTCAGAAGAGGGCGCCTGCGAGTACTACAAACCGCTGGCCCAGCTCACGCGCCAACTGGATCCGAGCCGCCCCGTTGGCTACGTCAACCTGTTCCTCGACCCCATCGGCAAGGAAAAGCTCGGCGACCTCTTCGACGTCATCATGCTCAACCGCTACCAAGGCTGGTACATCAACACCGGCGACCTGGAGAGCGCCGAAGCCGCCCTCGAAGCCGAACTTCGGACCTGGGAAGCTGCCTACGGAAAACCCATGATCATGACCGAGTACGGCGCCGACACCATGACCGGCCTGCACTCCATCTATGAACACCCGTGGAGCGAGGAATACCAGGCATCTTTCCTGGCAATGTACCAGCGCGTCTTCGACCGCATCGATGCCATGGTCGGCGAACATGTCTGGAACTTCGCCGACTTCCAAACCTCCAGCGGCGTCACACGAGTGGATGGCAACAAAAAGGGAGTCTTCACCCGCGACCGCCGACCCAAACCGGCTGCCTACGCCCTCCGCCAACGCTGGACGGCGCTGGCCGGAAACAAGGACAACATCCTCCCCCCAAGGTAAGCACTAAGTCGATAACTCTGGCTGGAGGATCCAAACAATGAAAACCGTCACCAATCCCATATATCAGGACGCCACACGCACCGTTTCCGAACGCGTCGAAGACCTGCTCCGGCGCATGACGCTGGAGGAGAAGGCCGGACAGATGTTCCACGACATCTCCTTCGGCGGCCAGGACGTAAACGCCGCCACACAGCAGCTCATTACCGGCGGCTTCATGACCCACTTCAACGTCCTCCACCTGCCCGACACCAGGACAGCCGTCCGCTGGCACAACCGGATGCAGGAACTGGCAGCCCAAACCCGGCTCGGCATACCCATCACAGTCTCCACTGACCCACGACACGCGTTCACAGAAAACCAGGGCGCATCATTCGCGGCCAGTTTCTTCGCTGCCTGGCCAGAGCCCATCGGTATGGCCGCGCTCCGGGACCCGGACGCCGTCCGTCGGTTCGCTGACACCGCACGCCAGGAATACCTTGCCGTCGGCATCCGTGCCGCACTTCACCCCACCGTGGACCTGGCAACGGAGCCTCGCTGGGCCCGGCAGTACAGCGGTTTCGGACAGGACCCGGAACTGACAAGCAAGCTCGCTGTCGCATATCTGGAGGGTTTTCAGGGCCAAACGGTCAGCACGCAGAGTGTGGCGTGCATGACCAAGCACTTCCCCGGCGGCGGGCCCCAAAGAGACGGGGAAGACCCCCACTTCCCCTACGGGCGGGAGCAGATTTACCCCGGCGGCAAATTCGAGGACCACCTCTTGCCCTTCCGCAACGCCATTAAGGCCGGGACCAGCGCAATCATGCCCTATTACGGCATGCCTGTTGGGCTCCACCGCAACGGGCAGGCAATCGAGGAGGTGGGTTTCGGATTCAATCACCAGATCATTACAGGACTGCTGCGCCAAGAGCTGGGATACGAAGGTGTGGTGTGCACCGACTGGGGCCTTTTGCACGACACCAATATCTTCGGCATGACACTTCCAGCCAGAGCCTGGGGAGCGGAGCACCTCTCCGTCAAAGATCGCATGATCAAGGTTATCGACGCCGGCTGCGACCAATTCGGCGGTGAAGCCTGCCCGGAAATCCTGGTCGAACTCGTCAAGACCGGACGGGTAACAGAACAGCGCATCGATCAATCCGTCCGCCGTTTGCTTCGCGTGAAGTTCGAGCTGGGGCTTTTCGACAACAGGTACGTAGATGAAGACGCAGCAGCCGAGATTGTCGGGAACGCGCGATTCCGGGAGGAAGGCCTCAAGGCCCAAGGCAGGTCAGTTGTTGTCCTCAAAACCACTAAAGGGCTCCTCCCGTTAAGGTCGACGACCCGCCTTTATCTCGAGGGCATGTCACCCAACGCATTACAGGGCGCTGCCTCTGTGGCAGATGCACCAGAGGAGGCAGATGTCGCGATTATCCGCCTGAACGCCCCGCACGAACCACGGAATGAACTGTTCCTGGAAGCCGGGTTCCACGCAGGCAGCCTCGAATACGACACGGCCGTGATTTCCCATATCGAAGAGCTCGCAGCACTCGTACCCGTAGTCCTGATAGTCAACCTCGATCGCCCAGCAATTCTGTCGCCCCTGGAACCCCACTGCTCGACAATCCTCGCCACTTTCGGAGTATCAGATGAAGCCCTGGTCAGGGTCATTACCGGAGCAACGGCACCGGAAGGACGTCTCCCCTTCGAACTGCCGCGATCGATGGCGGCAGTACAGCAGGGTGACAGCGACGTGCCAGGCGGCACTGAAAACCCTCTGTATCCATACAACTTCGGCTTAGGAGAACTCGGACAAGCAGGGACCGCTGAACCGTCCAAACCATAGTTGGAGGATCAAAACCGGCAGCTCGGCACACGCCAAGCCTTGTCTCGCTCAACTTCTGAGCGGGAGTCCTAGAATCCGGTGATTGATCGGAATGCAACGATAATCGTTTCATTCATTGCGGTTTAGCCGGCCAGCTCGACCCTTGCGTGAAGGAATCCTAGGAATGACCGCTCGTGAACCAGCAGCGGCTGACTTTCGTCCCGGACGTGCGCCTGGGTCCGCAGCTGCCGCCTCAGGAGAACTTCGACCCTGCCGGAACCTGATCACGGAGACGCTATGGGCGTGAAAAACCTGGACTTGAACCTTCTGCCCCAACTTCAGGTCCTGCTGGAGCTGCGGAACATCTCCCGGGCGGCTGAGCGGCTCCAGCTCAGCCAGCCGGCCACGAGCGCGGCAATGGCCAGGCTCCGGCGGCATTTCGACGACGAACTCCTGGTGCGGAACGGCCGCACCTATGACCTCACACCCTTTGCACAGTCCCTGGTCCCGCTGGTTGATGAGGCCATGCTTCACATCCAGCGGGCGACGCGGGTGCGGTCCGGTTTTGACCCCTTGATGAGCGAACGGGAGTTCATCATCGCCGCCTCGGACTACGCTGCGGCGCTGATTGTGGGCCCGCTGCGGGGAATCCTGCGCCGGGCGGCCCCGGGCGTCTCAGTCGATTTCGTCCCCACTACCGGTTTCCAAGGCCAGATGGCCGACTATTCGAAGGTTGACCTGCTCGTCGGGCCCACTGGATACAACATGCAGGGTGCCAGCAAACAGATTTTCCGCGACAGCTTCGTCGCTGTAGCCGACGCCGGAAATCCGCTGCTCCAGCAGCCCCGACTCACCGTCGAGGACCTGAGCACGGTGCCCCACGCCGTCGGCTATTTCGGTGAAGGGATCAGCACCCCGGCGGACAAGCTGTTCGAGTCGTGGGGCGTGCGGCGGCGAGTTGCCGCCGTGGTTGCCGGGTTCCTGTCCCTGCCGCTCCTGGTAGAAGGGACCGACCTTGTTGCCCTGGTCCCGCGGATGCTGGCCGCACGGGCACAGCGGGGCGCGGACATCGTCGTGTTGCAGTTCTCCGGCGGAACCGAAGCGTCCTTGGTGGAGGCCATGTATTGGCACCCGTCCCAGACCGAGGATCCAGCCAGCGTGTGGCTGCGATCCGTGGTCCAGCGTTCCTGTTCGCGGCTGCACGAACTCATCCCCGTCACCACACACCCCATCACCATCACAGCTCCGCCTGCCATCTAGTCTGGCTTGCTGTCCCCGGCTTCCCGGAACCGGATCAGCGCATGGGTTGCTTCGGCCATGGCGCCTTTAGCCCCGGCCCTGCTTGGCGTAGGGGTTCAGGAGGGCTTCCTTCATCTCGGGGGAGGCACCTTCTTCGGTGGCGGTGAAGCCCTCGGCCGGCGGGAAGGATTCGGTCATGGAGTGCGGCATGGCGCCGTTCTTGTAGAAGTTGTTCGAACCGAGCGAGGGCTTCCAGGTGTTGGCGTCCCAGTCCGGGACGTAGTTGCGGTAGCCGCCGGAGTTGAGCTCGACGCGCAGGCCGGAGGGGTCACGGAAGTAGAGGAAGTTCTGTTCGCCCACGCCGTGGATGGAGGGGCCGTATTCCATCGGGGTGCCGTTTTCCATCATGACGTCGGCGGTGCGGAGCAGGTCTTCGGTGGCGTCCACCCAGAAGGCGATGTGGTTGACGCGGCCGGCGCGGCTGGAGGTGTCCAGGACGACGCCGAGGTCGTGAGACTTTTCGTTGGTGGTCAGGACGGAGAAGACCGTGATGGGTGCTTCGTCCAGGTCCACGAAGGCCATGACGCGGAAACCGAGAGCCTCGTTGTACCACTTGGCGAAGCCGCGGACATCGGAAGCCGCCACGGTGACGTGGTCAAGGAAACGCGGTGCGGCGGCGTGGCTGCTGCGGCGCTCCGGCCGGTCCGGGTAGGTGGATTCGAAACCCGGTTCGGCGACGAACTTTTCCACCTCATAGAAGAGGCGCATGTGGTGGCCGTAAGGGCCGGTGAATTCGTAGGCCTTGCCGAAGCCGTGGCCACCAGGGGTCCAGGTGCCCTGGACACCGGTCGCTTCGATGCGCTGGGCTGCTGCCTCAAGGGCTGCCTGGGAGTTGGTGCGCCAGGCCATCCGGCCCAGGGACGCTTCCGGTCCTTCGGTGATGACGAGGCTGTAGCGGTAGTAGTCGCCCCAGCAGCGCAGGTAGACGTTGCCGTCCACGCGGTCGATGATGCGCATGCCGAACTTTTCCTCGTAGAACCGTGCCGAGGCTTCGACGTCCGGGGTGGTGATCTCGAGGTGGGCAAGATGGGAGAGCGGAGTTTCCACGTTGAAGTCCTTCTGGGTTACTGGCTGCGGTACTGGTTGTTGCAGGTCCTGTAACTACTGTCAGGGACTTCATGTATTTGGAGAAGGGACACTTCGGGATAGAAAGTATCGGGCCTACGGATACTTGAAGCTGCCGCCAAGGGATCTAGGTTCCACCCGGAATCTATCTTCATAGGCACTGCACCGCCGACTGCTCGATGCCGCGAAGCTTGCGGACAAATACGGGAGTGCCGGATGTCTCCGGCACTCCCGTATTTGTTGCTACGACTTCAAAGGCCTGGGTCAGCTGTGGGCGTGTCTGTGGTCGGTAAGTACGAGATCTTCCCCCGATTCCAGCCCGATGAGCCGTGCAATGTTGCTGGCGAAGATCTTTTGCCGGTCCTCGGTGGTGATGTCGAGTTCCTGGATGACCCGGATCATTTCGCGGATGTATAGAGGCCCGCCTTCAGGGTCGAATGGGCAGTCGCTGGCGAAGACCACGCGTTCGGCACCGAAGAATTCCAGTCCGCAGCGGGTTCCGATGGCGGACCCGGAGAGTGCTGTGTCGGCATAGAAGTCCCTGAAGTATTCGATCGGTTCGCGTTTGAGTCTGTGAACTAGCCGCGTGTATTCGGGGTCGTCGGTGCGGCTTCCGAATTGGTCGGCCCAGCCAAGCCGGATGCGTCCTTCCATGTAGGGGATCATGGCGCCCATGTGGTGGGTGATGATGTTCAGCCCGGGGTGGCGGTCGAACAAGCCTGAAAACACCATCCTGGCCATGGCAGCGCTGGTTTCGTAGGGCCACCCGAGCGCCCACCAGATTTCAAACTTCGAGGAGTCCTCGGTTCGATAGTCGGTGCTCTTGGCGTTCCGGGTGGGGTGCATCCAGATCGGCAGGTCCCTCCGGGCCATCTCCGCGAAGATCGGTTCGAAGTCCGGGTGGTCGAGGGGTTTGCCGTTGACGTTGGTGAAGACCTGGATGCCTTTGGCTCCCAGGTGGTCGACGGCGTAATCGATTTCCTGGAGTGATGCTTCCGTTGAGTTCATGGGCAGGGAAGCGACGAAGGCCGGGAACCTGTCGGGGTGGTCATCCACGATGTCCTTCATGGTCTCGTTGGCCAGGCGGGCGAGCCGCCAGGACTCGTCGGGGCCGAGGAGGAGTTCGATGGGAGGGGAGGAGAGGGTGAGGATCTGTTGATAGTCCCCGCCGAATTCCTCCATCATTTTCAGGCGTGCATCGAGGTCGTGAAGTGCCGGGAGGTCCAGCCAGCGTTTGAGGGCGCCGGGGTCGGTGACGTGCCGGCACATTTCGTCGAAGTAGCGCCGGGGGAGGATGTGGCTGAAGGCGTCGATTTTCATCAGGATTCCTTTGTGGTGTTGGGGACCCAGCTGGTGATGCGCCGGTCGACGAACTGGACGAGAGCGATGGCGGCAAGGGCGACGGTGATGATGACGATCAGGATTGCCAGGACTGCTGCGCCGTCGAAGCTCTTGCCGGCGACGGTGACCATGCGGCCGAGCCCGACGACGGCGATGAACATTTCGCCGTTGATCATGCCCGTGACAGCTCGTCCCATGCCGAGGCGGATGCCGGCGAAGATCATGGGGGCTGCGGCGGGAAGGATGATCCGGGTGACGATCTGCCATTCGCTGGCACCGTAGGATCGGCCCATCTCAACCAGGGACTGGTTGACGTTCTCGACGGCGGAGGCGGTGTTGATGATCATGATGAATGCCGAGTACATGAAGATCACGGCAACAATTGATCCCTGCCCTGCCCCCAGGATCGAGAAGAAAATGGGCGCGAACACGAGGGACGGTGCGGTCAGGAGTGCGTAGACGTAGATGCCCAGCGCGGCGTTCACGCGACGGTAGCGGCCCATGGCGGTTCCGACCACAATGCCAACGAGGAGGGAGAGCCCGAACCCGAGGACGAGGTTAGCGAGGCTCGTGGCGAGGTTGCCGAAGATCTCGCCCCTTGTGACCATCGACCACAGTTCTGTCAGGACAACGGTAAGCGGGGGGAAGAACGGGACCTTGGCCGCTTGGCCAACAAGTTCCCACAGCACAGCTGCAACGGCCAGGGAGATCAGGGACGCGGAGGCCCTGCCGTTCAGCATGCGCCTGGAGAGCCCGCCCCGGGGGCGGGCGCCGGTGGTAATGGCTGTCATCGCCCTGCCCCGGTGAGTGATGCAGGGTTTTTGGCGCGGTGCTCGTCGTGCATCTCCCGGAGCCTGTCCCAGAGGTAGGCGGTGATTTCGACGTATTCCTTGGAGCGTTCCAGTCCGCCGACGTCGCTGGAGCGGGGGCGTTCCAGCGGTACGGGGACGATTTCGGAGATCTGGCCCGGTCGTGCGCTCATCAGGACTACCCGGTCACCGAGGAGTACTGCTTCTTCCATGGAGTGGGTGATGAATACGACGGTGAGTTTGGTGCGTTCCCAGATGCTGAGGAGTTCTTCCTGGAGCAGCCGCCGGGTTTGTTCGTCCACTGCGCCGAAGGGTTCGTCCATGAGGAGGACCTTGGGTTCGACAGCCAGGGCCCTGGCCAGTCCGACGCGTTGCTGCATGCCGCCGGAGAGTTCGCCGGGGCGTTTGGTTTCGAAGCCGGCGAGGCCGACCATGGTGATCAGCTCGCGGGCCCGGTCTTCTCGTTCGCTTTTGGATACGCCGCGCAGGCGAAGGCCGAAGGCGACGTTTTCGAGCACTGTGGACCAGGGGAGGAGCGCGAAGTTCTGGAAGACCATGCTGCGGTCAGGGCCGGGGCCGCGGACGGGGTTGCCTGCGATGGAGATTTCGCCTTCGTCCCAGGGCATGAGGCCGGCGATCATTTTCAGCATGGTGGTCTTGCCGCAGCCGCTGGGCCCGAGAACGGTGAGGAATTCGTTGTCCCGTACCGAGAGGTTGACGTTGTCCAGGGCGCGGACGGCGGAGCCGTCCTGTCCGGTGAAGGTTTTTCCGAGTCCGGTGATCTCAATCATCGTGATCCCCTTCCTTTCTGGTTGTTCGGCGCCCAGGGGGCGGCCTTGCGCTCAAGCCAGTGAGCGAGGGAGATGAGCAGTAGGGCTTCGATGAGGATGGCGACGATGGTGGCGTAGAGGCCGGGACCGTTGAACATGCCGCGGAACTCGAGGATGAGTCCTCCGAGGGCCAGGGACACCATCAGCAGTTCGACGATGACCATGCCGGTCACGGCGCGGCCGAGGCCGAGCCGCAGGCCCGTCATGATGGACGGCAGTGCCCCGGGAATCAGCACGCGGAACCAGATTTCCCGTTCGCTGGCACCGAAGGAACGGGCCATTTGAATGAGGGTGGGGTCCACTTGTCTGACTCCGGCGCGGACGTTCACGATCACCATGACGATCGCGAAGATTGTCACGAGGATGACGCGGGACAGCAGGCCGAAACCAACGGACATGATCAGCAGTGGGATGATCGCTGCCATGGGGGTCACCAGCAGGATGTTCAGGTAAACGTCCGAGTACCGTTCCATGGTGCGGAACCGTCCCAGCAGCACGCCGACAGGTACGCCGATGATGACCGAGAGCGCGAAGCCGATGAACAGGGCCTGGTTGCTGATGAACATGGCTTCCCAGAATTCGCCGGATCCCAGCAGTTCCACGAAGGCAACGACGGTTTCGGTGAACGTGGGGACCAGGAGTCCGCCCCAGTAGGTGCCGTAGAGCTGCCAGGCGAGGGCGAAGAGGGCAAACGTTCCGATCTGGTAGGTGAGGTTCGAGTCCAGTGCCCGGATCCAGGCTGGCCGCTGGGCTTTCTGCTGCCGCATCGGAGGCGGAGTCGTTTGCGACTGCGCGGGAAGCACGGCGGTCCGCTGGGTCATCGCGACCCCAGGAAGCTCAGGTCGGCGGCTTTGGAAGCGTCGAGGCCTTTGATCACTCCGGCATCGACGAAGAAGTCGATCGTACCCTGCACGTTCTCCTGGGTGAGGGCGCCGGCATCGAAAAGACCGGCTTCGACGTAGCGGGCGGCGATTGCCGAGAGCGTGGGGCTGGCTTCTTCGCCCAGGTGCTTTTCGGCAAGGCCTACCAGGTACTCGGGATCAGCGTTGATCTTCTTGTGCTCGTCGATAAGCGCGGTCACGAAAGCTTGTGCAGCTTCCTTGTTGTTGCTGAGGAAATCGGAGTTTGCGTAGACCGTTTGCGGGTGAATTGCGGGGAGCTTTTCACCGAAGTTCACCACGGGGGAGAAGTCGGCTCCGGCTGTCTTCTCCAATGTGACGGCATCGGAGATCTCAAGGGCCGTGGCGTCGATCTGGCCGTTCAGCAGCGCCTGTGCGCGTACGTCGGAGCTGCCAATGACGAGGTAGTCCGGTTCACCGGACTTGCACTCTTTTTCCACCCATGACCGGACCATGGCCGTCGCGACGGCGCCCTCACTGAAGATTCCGACCGGCTTGCCGCTGAGGTTGTCGCATGTGCTGATACCGGGCTTGCCGTAGAGCGCCCACTGGTTACCGATGACATCGGCGATGATTTTGATCGGGGCTCCCTGTTGGATGGCGATCAGTGCCGGGCTGGTGGCCTCGGCCGAGATGGCGTAGTCACCCTTGGCCAGACCCTCGATAGCGAGCTCGGGTTCTGCCAGCTCATCGACCTTGACGTCGTAGCCGGCAGCCCTGACGGTATCCAGCGCGGCAATAATCGGCACTGTTGTCAGGTCCGGTTCAACCAGGGCCACGGTGAAGGCCTTGCTGGAAGCATTTCCCGCCGCCGAATTCCCCGGCGCCGAGCATGCCCCGATAGTCGTCGCGAGGCCCAGGACCGCCGCCAAGGCCAGTACTTTTGTGCGTGGGGTGCGGGATCGATTCCCTACGAGCGGAAATGTAGCGGCTTTTGCTGGTCCTCGCCTTGCCTGGGATTCCACTGATTTCCCTGCTGTTTGTGACTTCATCGTCATTCTCCTTGTTCGGAAGTGGCTCCCGTCACTGTAGCGGGATCGATCCCGCTTGGTCAATCACTTTTTCCTGGCGGCGCTAATCGACGTCCGAGCGGGGTTCACAACCGGCACCCATATCGGGACATCGCAGACCCTCGAAGGAGCCGCCCGAGGGACCACGGATGTCCATGCGTTGATCGTCGACTGGAGGGCTGGTAGGGATAAAGCAGGCCCCTGTTTCCCTTGAATTCACGGGGTTATCGCCAAGGATTTAGGCCTGCAGAAAGCCGGGGCGCAGAGGAACTTCCGGCAATTTGTCCCGGATGGCGGAGGGTGTGACGTACTGCCGGCTGGCAGTTTGAAAGGACCCAAAAAAGGGTTCTCACATGCGACCTGTTACCGCCGGGTGCTGGAGGAAGTTGCGCGGGAAATTCCCCGCGTCGCTAGGAAGTCGGGATCGATCCCAATGATCAGCTATGACGCGGCGATTGTAGCCACTGATTCCCTTGCCACCAGGGTAGGGGTCGTCATTCGGAGTTCGGATTTCTGGGGAGGTGACAAGAGTAGGTCCAGGGCATTTTTGGCCATGTCGGAAAAGGAGACCTTCACGCTGGTCAGCGGGACGGCCATGTGCGCCGCAATAGGTGTGTCGTTGTAGCCGACCACGGACAGGTCGGCGGGGACTCTGATTCCAGTTCGCTGTGCGACTGCAATAAGCCCGACGGCCAGGCTGTCATTGGCTGTGAAGACTGCAGTAGGGGGCGTGGCCAGGGACAGGAGCCGCTGGGCCACGTGTCCGCCGGCTTCCATGCTGAAATTCGATTCGAAGATCAGCTCGGGTGCGACCTCAACGCCGAACTCAGCCATGGCATCCCGGAATCCGAGCTCTCTTTGCTGTGAACTGGAAGCATAGGAGGGGCCACCGACGAAGGCAATCCTGGTATGGCCGCGTTCGAGCAGGTGTGCTGTGGCAGCGTGGCCGCCGGCACGGTCATCGATCACTGCAGCCGAGGACCTTCCGTCGGTGCGCAGTGCCAGGGAGTAGGCCATGCCGAGGTCCTGAAGCTCTGTCAGAAGGGGATCTGCCCCGTCTGTGCGCGCAGTCGTCAGAATCATGCCGTCGATCCTCTGGGCCAGCAGTGATCGCCCCCGCTCCAGCGCTACCCGGGGATCGTCGCCGGTGGTGATGACTTCAGCATGCAAGGAGCGGGAGTTGCACTCCTCGACAATGGCCTCATAGAGCATCGCCATGACCGTGTCAGTCAGTCGCGGGACCACCACGCCGATGATCCCGCTTCGCTGCCGCCGCAGGTTGGCCGCCCAGCTATTGGGAACGTATCCCATGCGCTGAGCTACCTCCCGAACCCGTTCGGCTCCCGGGCCGCCTGAGGGCGACTGCCGGTCCAGTGCCCGTGAGGCCGCCGAGCGGCTCACTCCGGCCAGGGCAGCGATGTCGGACAGCGTCAGTTGCTGCCCATCACGGGGTGAGACGGCCATTTCGCTCCCTTGCAGTGAATGTCTGTCCCACCAGCATACCGGGATCGATTCCGCCATAAGTTGCGAAGCCTCGGCCCGGGGTGCATTATTGAGGAAATCTCAGACTGGAACGCGCTTTCCAATGCGTTCCGACCGTTGTATTTCCTCGTCGGCTGCCCGCCCCCAGCTGGAATGAGTCGACCGTTTCTTGCTCAAACATAAATCCCTCCCACGAATGAAGGAATCGGATATGAGTGCCCACAGCCCAGAATCTCTTACCGTGCAGGTCGCCAGCCGGATCTCAATGGAGAGTGCCTTGGATAAGGCGGTCCAAACCCTGTCGCAGAGGGCGAGGTCATCGCAGTGCGGCATTCTTGTCACGCGGAGTGGCCCTGGTGATTTCACGGTGAGCGTGAACAGTTCGGTTCCGTTCGGCACCACGCTCGAGCGCAACAACTGGTAGACGGAACGCCCCCGTCCGGCCGACTGGGACGGTGGCTCTGTCCCGGCCTTCGGCAACAACCGTCCCACGCGACCCCGGAGACGCTGCCGGATGCCTCGGTCATGCAGTGGCCGAACCTCACGGCTGCTGAAGCGCGCCGCTGTCTAATTATTTCATTCCATACTTGGTCAATGAGGACCCAGCAGGTGCTGGAGAAGGAGGACTCGCATATGCGCGAGCCGAAAAGCATCACAACTACAGCCACCGGCACCAGTACCGCCAGGCTGAATGCAGAGCTGGTGGCACGGCTTGAACGGTTGCCGGTGACCAGACGCCTGACCCTCATCCGTGTCGTCATCGGTTCGGCGACTTTTTTCGACGCCTACACAGTCCTGGCAATCGCGTTCGCCATGCCCCAGCTCGCCGTCGAATGGAGCCTCAGCGCCGGGGAAATCGGCATGATCCTCTCCGCCGGCTACGTCGGCCAGATTTTCGGGGCACTGTTTTTTGGCAATTTGGCTGAAAGGATAGGACGGCTGCCCGTCCTGCTCATCACAATCCTTCTCTTTGTATCCATGGACGTGGCCTGCCTCTTCGCTTGGGGCGCCTGGTCGATGATCATCTTCCGGTTCATTCAAGGAATCGGCACAGGCGGCGAAGTGCCGGTCGCCAGCGCCTACATCAACGAATTTGTCGGCGCAAAAAAGCGCGGCCGCTTCTTCCTCCTCTATGAGGTCATCTTCCCGGTGGGCCTGATGTTCGCGGGAATCGCCGCGTATTTCCTCGTGCCGGCCTTCGGATGGAAAGCCATGTTCATCGTCGGGCTCATCCCGGCAGTCCTCACCATCCCCATGCGGATCTTCATGCCGGAATCTCCCCGCTGGCTCGCCTCCAAGGGCCACATCCAAAAGGCAGACGACGTCGTGTCCCTGCTCGAAAAGGAAGCCATCAAAGCGGGAGCCACACTGGCCAAACCCGTCCCAAGGCCGGTAGACCCCAAGGCCACCGCCCGCTCCGACTGGCGCGAACTCTTCACGGGCATTTACCGTAAACGCACCTTCACCATCTGGCTGCTGTGGATCTGCGTCTACATGGTCAACAACGGCCTGATCACGTGGCTGCCCACGCTGTACAAGCAGACGTTCAACCTGCCCCTACAAACCAGCCTCGCCTATGGCTGGGTAACCTCCGCAGTAGGCGTCATCGCCTCGATCCTCTGCGCCCTGCTCATCGACCGCGTCGGCCGCAAGCGCTGGTACACCTTGGCATTCCTCGCCTCAACCGTGCCGCTCATTGTCCTCACAGCACTTGGCGCTGTCTCTGCCACCCAAGTCGTCCTCTTCGCCAGCGCCGCTTACGCAATCCTGCAAACCATCTCGTTCTCCTTATACCTCTACTCCGCCGAGCTCTACCCGACCCGCCTCCGCGCAATCGGCACAGGGTTCGGCAGCGCCTGGCTCCGGGCAGGATCAGCCATCGGCCCCGTGCTTGTCGGCTGGATCGTCGACAACTTCGGAATCAGCTACGTCTTCACAGTGTTTGCCGCGGTCGCCCTCCTCGGAGGACTCATCACAGTCTTCTTCGCCATCGAAACCAAAGGCCGCGTCCTAGAAGAACTCTCACCGTAGCCAACACCAGCTGCCGACCAAATTCACTAAAGGGCTGTTAGGAAACAGCCCTTTTAGAGGCACTCCCCCGCCTGTTTTAAAGAGCCGATAACGGATATTCCGTCAACCTGTACAGGGCCTTGCTCCCTGCTACTGGCCGATCCTATTGCTGTACGTCGCCGTCGAGGTGGCGGAGGGTTTCAAGTCGCTGCTTGGCCAGTTCGATATCCGTGGAATTCACCATGTCCGCCTTGCCTGGTCCGCTCGGGGAGCGCGGCAGCTGACCGCTGTTGATCATCGCCAGTATTTGGTTGACGTCGATATTCAGTGCTTTGGCTGCCTGTTCAATGGTGAGGTAATGGTGGTAGCGGCGAGTCATATCTACCTCCTGATGGAGTTGTAGCTTGAATGGGGGACTGAAGCGGGTCTGTGGGGAAAATGCAGGGCTTGCGGCAATCCAGCGAAATTCAGCCGCCTCATGAGCGCCGTCCCGGGCGCCGGGTTGAGCGTCACCGTGGGGAATCGGCGTCTAGGTCTTCCATGGCCCAGGCCAGAACATTGAGTTCAAACGGGGGAGGCTCTTGGATCCCGTAGAGGTGTGCATCGAAATCGAATTCGTCGGCGCTGCCGCCGTTGCCCCAGTACCTCAACCAGAGGCCTTCAAGGCTGATGATGTTCCGGTCTATTAAAGCTCGGGCGGTTTGCCGTGGATCACTCATCACTGCTACCTGATCACCTTGGAGGGCAGCGCCCGCCTGTTAGTCAGCATACTTACTAATTCGAGGGTACCGGACTGTGTTGGGCCAGCCAACAGGGACTGCAAAATTTTTGGTCCGGGAGCAAATGCGCCATGGTTTACCGACGAGATGCGGTTAGGGGTTGCTGGGAGGTGACGTGTGCCGGGGGAGTTCCTACGATTGGGCTCATGGACTCCACCGGACATGCCGAGCACATCATCAGCCTGCACGAGCTGGTGTCAGGCAGTGCTGACATTCAAACGATTTTGAACGGCTTGACCGGTTTCGCGGCGGACGCGATCAGCAAGGCCGCCGGTGAAACGATCGATTGTGCGCTGACCCTGCGTCGGCGCAAACGCACCGCCACCGTCGCAGGCAGCAGCGACAAGGCGGTTTTGCTTGACCGCATCGAACAGAGCCTGGGTGAAGGACCGTGCCTTGAAGCTTTGGACGTGGGCCACCCGGTGCTCCTGACTGACGTCCACCGACACGAACTGGCCCCAGTACAGCAGGGCTCTGGCTGCCGAGGGGTGCCGCAGCGCCCTGGGCGTTCCCATGGATCTGGGGGAAACCTCCCAGGCCGTGCTGAACTTTTTCGCCCCCACTACCGGCGTATTCACTGACGAAGTCATCAACGAAGCAGCCTCGTTCGCGCCCGTTGCAGGCAGCACTCTTCGTCTTGCAATCCGGATCGAGTCCGTGGAGCATCTGAACGCTGACCTGAAAACTGCAATGGCCACCCGGACTGCGATCGATTCCGCCTGCGGCGTGATTATGGCGCAAAACCATTGCAGCCATGACCAAGCGTTCGAGCTGCTGGCCAAAGCGTCCAGTCACCGGAATCAAAAACTTCACGATGTGGCGGCGGACATCATCGCCCGGCTGGGCGTCACTCCCGACGGTTCCCTGCGTTTCGAGGACTGACACATCTGAGCCGGACCCTGTAGATGATCAGGAGACGCGCCACCACCCGGACGACTCCTCAGTGGCGCGTCTTTCGGGGCAAAAGCCGCCGCCCTGATGGGGTAGCCCCCCGCGGTAGAAGGTCAATAACGACCGTTTCTGCTCGGTGCGCGGTCAGCCTCCAAAAAAAGTCGTGCGAGTTGCAACATCGCTGGAGTGCTAGCCCTCTTTTAGCCAGGCCATCGCTTCGTCCATTGAGGTGAAGAACCGGGTGGGGCACGCGTGGCGGTGCCGTGAGGTGTAAAAGCTGGCTATGACTTCGTCCACGGGGCTGGTGCCGACGAGGGCCATCCGCGCGAGCGGCCACGGGGCCGAGAAAATCTCCGTGGCAAGGCGATCGATCCATTTCATGCTGGCCATTTCGACCAACATTGGAAGGGTGCGCCCTGAACTCAGCTCAGCGGCGCGGCTCTTCAGAGCGTTCGCTTCGGCTTCAGTGACCACTGCTCCAGGTCTCCACCGCACATGCAAAATATCCTGACTGGAAAGCTCGATAGTCACAACCTCGCTTTGTCGCCCCATCAGTTCCACACCTATCTCCTCAGCACCTCGTGCGCGAACCGCATTAGTGAAATCAGCGGGCCAAAAGCCTAATCGTACGTTCCACCGGGCCCCCTTTTCACGACCACTGCAACGCATCATTTTGTAATGTCACCCCTTGGGGGCGGTGGGTTGCACGCTAATCTAAGAACGAATTGATAGTTCAGTGCCGCAACCCCTGGCCCTCGTGGGCTGGTTGAACATGCGGGACGGCTTTGAAGCCGGGTACTGGAAGTAGTTGGGGGAATTTGTGTTGGATTTGAAGCAGGGCTCTTCGCCTCGGTACACCTTGAAGGATGACGGAGACTTCCTGCGCCTGCAATGGACTCCCGGGGTCTCGATAGAAGCCGAGGACATCCGCTCGACAATCGCCGCTGTCACTGCTGCATCCCCCCGGGGCAAGCGTCCGTTACTGGTGCACATTGGGCCGCTGGAGAGGATTACCCCGGAAGCCAAGCAGTTGCTCCTCAATGACACATGCTCCGCTCGCACCGCCGTCGTTGGGGTTGATGATGTTGGCAGGGTGATCACTGCCTTCAACTACAGATCCGCCACACTCAGCCGGTACTTTGAAAAGGAATCCGACGCGATCGCCTGGCTCACGGAGGACACGCATCCAGGCAGGGTCTCCGGCCGCAGTTGAGCCTAGCCGAGCGTCCATTGAAGCATCGGAAGGGCGGCTGTGTGATGCTCGCGCGTGGACAGTGGATAGACAAGCTCGCAAGGCGGGACGGGCCTTAAGTCGCTCCGGGTACAGTGGAGCGTCCACGAGGAAGGCGGGTACCTGTTGGTTGACCAGAGACGGGTGAAGCGTGAGATCGTCCCGCAGACGGCTGAGCGGACACCGAATACGGTGGCACGCGATGAGCGGCGGCGGCAGCTTCTGCAGGCAGCCCAGGCAGTTTTTGTAGCCAGTGGTTACCAGGGTGCCAACATGGAGGAGATCGCCCAAGCGGCCTATGTGAGCAAGCCGGTTCTGTACCAGTACTTCCCATCCAAGCGTGAGCTGTACCTCGAACTGCTGGACATTAACCTCACGGCACTCGGCGATGTATTGCAGGAGTCCGTCCATTCCGCGAAGCCCAATAAAGAACGAGTGCATGATGCTATCCGGGCTTATTTTGGCTACATAGCCCGGGACGATGGTGCATATCGCCTCGCGTTCGAATCCGGTTTGAGCGATGATCCTGACGTCAGCGCGAGGCGGGAGGCATTCAGAAGGGGATTCGCCGGCGCTATCGCCCGAATCATCAGCGAGGACGCTCACTTGCCGCTTGTCGAAGCGGAACTGCTCGGTAGGGCTTTGATGGGTTTGGCTCAAGCAAGCGCACGTCATTGGGTAGAGGACACTGCTGAACAAGGCAGCGCTGCCCTTGGCATGGACGTGGCCAGCGAGCTCGTTTACCGCCTGGCGTGGCGGGGTATTTCACGCTTCCCCAAGGAGAAGTAGAAATGACTGAGGTGTCACCGGGAGCCAAGGTTTATTAGGTCTGTAGTAGAGGGCTCGTTCTCAACGAATCTAACCGTGCTTTCGGCGATGACTAAGTTGCTGTAGATTTGCCCGACGTCGCACCAGCCCATCCCGTACGTTTCCCCATAAGCCGTTAAACCACTTGTTGTAAACGGGTTTCCCGATGAAGCAACTTCACGCGAGATGCGCTCCGACTTCTCGGCATTCTCCGGCGTCGGCATGCCTTCGTGAAATAGCCCCTCTTGGAGGCGCTCCCCCACCCATTTTCAACCGCCGATAACCGTGATTCCGTCAACCTGCCTTCCTAGGGCAAGCCCGCGCCTGCTGATAAGGCGGCCGGAACTGGTGGCGATTCTGATCCGTCCATGGCTGGGGTCAATTCAGGTTATTCACGGCTGGGAATGGGAGCCTTCGGGGTAGCTCCCTGGCAGCAGTAGCGGTGGATAACCTTCGAGAATTGTCCCCGGCTGTGGGCGGGGGACCGGACCTCTCGTCCAAAAGTAGGTCAATTTCAGTTGTTCCAAGGGCCAGGCAAGGAGCGAGTATCAGCTTTGGCTGTACTCCAATTTGATACTAGGGCCAGCCGTACTACGCCTGTTTTCCGTGTGGAAGGTCTCGTAAGCCGAGGGATGACCTTTTGTTGGGCAGAGCTGATTTTCGAAAAGAAAGCATTGCCCGCAGCCACGACAGCCAACAGGAGCGAGTGTTTGGCCTGTTGATTTTGAGTGTCTCATGGGCATGGCCTGGTCACGGGGTATTTTTCCTAGTTTTGCCAGAATGCTGCCCACGTGGTGTTCCACTGTTCGTTTGCTGATGAACAGGCGCGCTGCGATCTGGCTATTGGTATGCCCCTCCGTTAGGAGCTGTAGGACTTCGGATTCCGGTGCTGTCAGGCGGCCTCCGAGCCGGGTATCCGCGGCTGCCATCAAGTATCAAACCTGGAGGAGCGGCAGCCGCACACGGAACACCGTCCTGCCCGGTTCGGATTCGATGTCGATTGTTCCGCCGTGCCGTTCGACGACAATTCGTCGGGCAATGTCCAGGCCCAGCCCGGTCCCTTTGCCGACGTCCTTGGTTGTATAGAACGCCTCGAAAGCACGCTTAGCTACTGGCGGAGCAAGGCCGGGACCAGTGTCACCAATTTCGACCGTCACCCCGCTTCCGTTCCACAGGGTGGCTACGCGCAGGATGCCGCGACCTTCCATCGCATCCACTGCGTTGTCGATGAGGTTGGTCCACACCTGGTTCAGTTCGCCCGGGTACGCATCGATGGAGGGGAGGTTATCGCTGTACTCGCGCACAACCTCCACCCCATCACGGAGCTTGTGTCCAAGCATGACCAGGGTACTTTCGAGACCTTCGACCACGTCGATATTCTGGCGGGAGCCCCTGTCCATCTGCGAGTAGGACTTGACCGCCAAGACGAGCTCCGAGACCCGGCGTGTGGACTCCCTTACTTCTGAGAGCAGCTTTTCCATGGACAGAGTAGCGGCTACCCATTCCAGCGCGGGTTCCAGGGCAGGCCCACCGAACAAAGATTCAGCACGCTCGCACCACTCCAGGTCCACCCCCGCGGCGGCAAGCGTGGGACCGATAACCCAGTCATGTTCTACGCTTCGCTCAGAGAGCCAATCGATCAGGAGGTCTTCCTGATCGGCGAGTGTCAGCGCATCCGGAGCGGGCGCCGTCGTCGTGATTTCCGCGTGGAGGCTTTCCAGGCCGGCGAACTGGGCCGGAGTGATGCCCGTGCGGGTCAGACTGCCCATCGATGCAAGCATCATGCGTGATGCGTCCTCCATAGCCTCCGCCGCCCGACTCGCTGCTGCGGCCGGATTGTTGATCTCGTGGGCGAGTCCGGCCGAAAGTGTGCCGAGCGTCGCCAGCGCTTCCCGCTGCCGGATGGTCGACTCGACCCGGCGTACCGTCCCGTACAGGCCCTCGATGAAGTGCACGCCGAAGGGGAACCACTCACCGAAGAGCCGCCGCAGGGCCGTGGCTGGAACCCGGAGGACCCGGCCTGCCTCGCTCCCTCGACCGGTGGCAAGGTAGACGCTGCTTTCATCCCAGGCTCGGAACCCGCCGGCCCAACGTCCTGGCACATCCATCTTCCCGACCACAGTGTCTTCGCGTCCGAGGTGACGAAGCAGCTCAAGGGCGCCGTCAACCAGTACCCACCAGAAATCTGCAGGTTCGCCCTCGTTCCACAGGATGACGCCGGGTTCAATTGTGATCTCAGTACCCGCTTCGACGAGTTCGGAAAGTTGTTGGTCGCTGAGACCCTTGAAGAGACTGATCCCTCGCAGCTCGTGTGCGTGCATCAGATGGTTACCAGGTAGCGGTGGACGAGGTAGACGGCCATTGCACCTTCTCCTACGGCTGATGCCACCCGCTTCATTGAATCCAGCCGGACATCGCCGGCGGCAAAGACGCCGGGCACGCTTGTCTCCAGCGCGAATGGCCCGCGCGCGAGGGGCCAGCGCCGAGGGTAGGCCGGATTTAGGAGATCGTGCCCTGTAACCACGAATCCTTTCTCGTCTCGAACGATATCGTCGCCAAGCCAGTTCGTACGCGGAGAGGCCCCGATGAAGAGGAAAAGCCAGCTTGAGGCCACTTCCTGAGTGAGTCCGGCATCCCTGTCGGCAATCACAAGTGACTCAAGATGACCGTCTCCGCGAACCGCCAAGATCTCGCTACGGTAGCGGACCTCGATGGCAGGAGAGGAAGAGATGCGCTCTATGAGGTAACGGGACATCGTTGCCTCAAGTGTCCCGGACCGAACCACGAGCACCACCCGTTTCGCATATTGCGCCAGGTTCAGCGCTGCCTGCCCTGCCGAGTTCGCGGCACCGACAACATATACGTCGTCGCCCTCACACTGGCTGGCTTCGCTTGCGTTCGCACCGTAGTAGACACCCCGACCGGTGAGCGGTTCGATCCCTTCAGCTTCAAGCCGTCGGTAGGACACTCCGGTAGCGATGATGAGGGCTCGTGCCTCTATGTCCGTTGAACCGAACAGCACGGCCCGCACCGGGCCTCGGGACTCGAAGCCCACAACATCATTCGCGAGAACCACTTCCGCGCCGAATCGGGAAACCTGCGCCATGGCACGCTGAGTGAGGTCTGAGCCGCTCAAACCCTTCGGGAATCCAAGGTAGTTCTCGATGGCTGCGCTCTGGCTGGCCTGACCGCCCGGCGCTTCGCGCTCGACGATTACGGTACTGAGCCCCTCAGACGCTGCGTAGACTGCTGCGGCCATACCGGCGGGACCACCTCCCACAATGCAGACGTCGTAGAGCGGACGCTGAGCAACGGTGCGCAACCCTAGGGCAGCGGCCAGATCAAGCATCGACGGCGATGAGAGCACTGATCCATCCGGCAGGATCACCAGGGGCACATCGGCCGGATCCGCGCCAGCAAGTTCCAGCAGGCGCATGGCCTCTGCGTCCCTTTCGATGTCGTGCCAGCGGTAGGGCACGTAGTTACGGGCCAGGAAGGTTTTGATGTCATGGCTACGGTCTGACCACCGGGCACCGACCACCCGCACGTCGGAAGTGTGGTCGGGATTAGCTCGCCGCCAGTCATCGAGCAGGTCATCCACCACCGGATACAACCGCTCCGTGGGCGGGTCCCATGGCTTGAGCAGGTAATGGTCGAGCCCGATATCGTTGATCGCCTTGATGGCCACATCGGTGTCTGCGTAGGCAGTGAGAAGAAGTAGCTTCGCACCTGGAGCGTGTGGTCGTGCGCGCTCCATGAGTTCGATCCCCGTCATCTGGGGCATCCTCTGGTCCGCCGCGATCAGCGCCACCGCCTGGTCCCGAAGCGCCAGTTTGGCCAGTATTTCCATGGCTTCAGCGCCGGACGTTGCCCTGAGAATCCTGAACTCCGGCCCGTACCTGCTGCGAAGATCGCGGGCAACCGCCGCAGAAACCTGGGGGTCGTCGTCGACCGTCAGGATGTTCGGTTTTGTCATGACCGGAGGTTCCTAATTGCTGCCACGTGGACGACCCATCTGCTCAGGAGACCTAGCGTGAAGCCTATCCAGAGCGGTGTCGCGAGTCCATGGCTTCGCATGCTATTCGGAAGCTGCCTTCAAGTTGGTGAAACCAAGGTCCGTCTTCCTGTGCCGCCTGAGGATCTGCTCCGTTTGGCGACGTCGTCCTGGAGTACATGGACAGTCAATTGCCTCCGCAGGGCAACCCGTACATGCTGATCACGCGGCCGGAACTGGTAGCGACTCTGATCCGTCGGCTGGGGTCAATTCAGGTTATCCACGGCTGGAATAGGGAGCCGTCCGGGTAGCTCCCTGGCAGCAGTAGCGGTGGATAACCTATGAGAATTGTCCCCGGCTGTGGGCGGGCGGGCCGGGCTTCTCGTTTAGACGTAGATGAATTCCGGTTGCCCTCAGGAACAGCCCGGAGCCGCGTGTCAGCTTTGGTGTGCTGCAACAGGACACGGTCATGGAATGTGGCACATAGTGCTCGTCATCTCGCAACTAATGATGACTGCCGAGGCCGAGCGAGTGCGATACATAGTTGCAAGAATCGAAGGGTCCCCGAATTCACCCAGGGCACGTGTGACTTTTGCCCGCAAATGGCGGTGATCTGTGGATGTTCTGCTTTGCCCCGCGACGATCCGTTCTCCGACGCCCCATGAGGCTTCAATCACACTGGTGGTGCCGGTGAACATGATCCCGGAGACGCTGGCATCTACGGCACCCCGCTCCAACCTCAGGTGCGGCCGGTCTCATGAGCCCACATGGCGAGCTCGACCCGATTACGCGCGCCGAGCTTGCGCATCAGGCTGGCCAGATGGCTCTTGACGGTGCTGGGACTGATGTGGAAATCGGCGGCGATCTCACTGTTGGTTCGGCCCTGCGCCACGGTGAGGAGCACTTGCTCCTCACGGGAGGTGAGCGGTTCTATCGGCTGCGCCGATGGTCCCTTCTGCGATCTGGCAAACGCCGCAAGTAGGCGGACGGTGACGCTAGGAGCGATCAGAGCATCACCATCGGCTGCAGCGTGGATCGCCTGGGTCAGCAGCGCCGGTCCGGCGTCCTTGAGCAGGAAGCCCCGGGCGCCGGCCTTCAACGCCCCATAGACGTACTCGTCGAGGTCAAAAGTGGTGATCACGACGATCGGCAAGGGGTCGGTGACCTCGGGTCCGGCGAGCTGGCGGGTGGCTTCGATACCGTCCATCAGCGGCATACGGACGTCGAACAGGCACACGTCCGGGTGCAGCTGACGCGCCAGGCCCACCGCCTGTCGCCCATCGGTGGCGGCACCCACGACCTCGATGTCGGGCTGGGCGTTCAGCAGCATCGTCAGACCGGTGCGCACGATGTCCTGATCGTCGGCGATAAGCACCCGGATGGTCATCGGGGAGCACCCGCTCGGGGCAGCATCGCCTCGACCCGCCAGCCACCACCCGCGCTCGGGCCAGCGTGGAACGTGCCGCCCAGCAGCTTGGCGCGTTCCCGCATACCGACCAGGCCATAGCCCGACGGGCTGCCGCCGGCCGTGCTAACGGCACCATCGTCATCGACCGTCAACTGCACCCGCTCAGCGTCACCCACAACACGCACCGCTACCCGCGTCGCGTAGCGGGCGTGACGCCGCGCGTTCGTGACCGACTCCTGGGCCAGGCGGTAAAGCGCAGCCCCGACCACAGGGCTGAGATCGGCAAGCTCACCGGATAGCTCCACATCGACCCGTGGCCCTCCCCCGGCCTGACCGGCAAGCCGCCCGAGGTCAGCCACCCCCGGGCCTGGCGCGAAGTCCGCCCCCTCGGAAGCGCGCAGGACACCGACCATGGTGCGCAACTCGGTCAGCGTTCGCGAGGCCGCGTCCTCGATGACAGCAAGAACCTCAGCGGCACGCTCGGGGTGCAACGTTGCGACGGCACGTCCGGCCTGGGCCTGAATAACGATGCCGGAGACGTGGTGGGCGACCGTGTCATGAAGGTCACGCGCCAGCTGCTCGCGCTCCCGGGCTTTGGCCTCGTCAATGTCACGGGTACGCGCGTACGCGTGGTACCGGATTGCAGCGCCCAGGGCTGCGGCGAGCAGGAAGAAGGCGAATGCACCCACCACATCTGCCTGGCTGGTCGGGTCGGCGATGTGCGTGATGACCAGCCAAACCAGGATGACCCCCAGACCGGTCGCGGCCTCGCGGCCAGCTCCCCACCGGAACAGCGCGTAGGTCAAGACGAGCACGCCCCCGATGCTCGTCAGCAGACCAGCATCCTCGCCCGCGAGGATCCTCGCGACGTCGACAGCCGTCAGCGTGCCGAAGGAGACCGCGACCGCCGCCAAGGGGTGGGTGCGGCGCCACCACAGGGGAGCAAGGACCACAAACACGGCGGCGAGCACCAGCGGGCGCCACATTATGTCCTCGCGGAGCACCGCCTCCACCAACGACCACGTCGCGAGTACCGCGACGAGCGCCCAGTCCCGCCATACCCTCCGCGGGGGGTTCGCCGGTCGAGGCTCAGCCCACAAAGAGCGCAGCGCCTTCGTCACCATCTGTCCAGCATAGGGTCAGCGCGGCAGCGGCGGATCAGCCGAAAGCACGAGGGAGAGACCATGCTATCGGCCAGGCGAACTCCAGCCTCCGGGCCGATGTGCCCGCCGCCGGGCTCAGCGATCGTGGAAGTACCGATCTTCACCACAACAACGGAGCCCATGATGAGAACACGTCAACCCACCACACTGGAAGACCAGCGGATCCCGGTGCAGGCCAAGCTCGCTGCAGCCTGGACCAGCTTGATGTTCTTCTACATCTACATCGACTACTTCCACCTCTACAAGCCCGGCAGCATCGACCAAATCCGGAGTGGCGAAATCTTTGTATTCGACATCAGCGGGCCATTGTTGACCATTTTCGTCGTGGTCACAGGGATCCCAGCCCTGATGGTGATGCTCTCCACGACGCTGCCAGCCCGTGTGAACCGCGCCACGAATCTCGTCGTGGCAACGCTCTACATCCCCGTCACGGTGTTCAACGCGGCCTCGACGAACTGGGAATGGGCCTCCTTTTACGGACTCTCCATCGGACTCGAGGTGCTGCTCCTGGCCTTCATCCTGCGCTCCTCCTGGACCTGGCCCCGCACCGCACCGTCGGTGACCATGCCTAACAGCCGTGAGGCTGATCGCGCACAGCAAAAAGCGTGAACCCAAGGGCAGTCCCCGTCCTGTTCAGAGCCATCTGCCCCGGTGCCGCGGTATGGGCCTCCTGGCAGTGGGACACCAACTACCACTGGGACGTCCGGTAGGTGCCTTCCAAGGCCCCTACCGGCTGGTCAGGTCACCGGATGCGCACACAGGCGCGCTTCTTCGGTGCGTTGAGGGTCGCGCCCGATGATGGCGACGTGGACCCCCATCAGAGCCAGTCCATGCGCGGTGGCCTTACCGATCCCTCCGGTGGCACCGGTGACGACTACTGTCCTGCCCGCCATTGGCATCATGTTTTTGCGTTTCATGATCGTGCTCGTTCCGCGTAGGGCTGACTGAGATTGGCGTAACTAAGGAGTGTTTCAGCGACGGCCTGGTCCAGGGGAGTGGCTGTGACGTCGAGCCTTGTGGTGATTTTGCTGCTGTCAACGATGAAAGGTTCTTCGAACTGGTACTGCATTTCGAGGAGTTCCCGCACAACGGGGCTGGTGAGGGCCAGGGCGCGCAGGAGCACTGGCGGGACCGTCCGGATCCTGGTGCGCTGTTGGCCGGCCTGACGGTAGAGGGTGTCGACGAGTTCCTGGGTGGTGCGCGTGTGGGGGTCGTTGGGCAGGTGCCAGATTTCGCCGGGCGCGTCCGGGTGTTCACCCAGGACGGCGAGGCCTTCACCGATGTCAGGGATGTAGGTGTAGGTGTGCGGTTGGTGCCGGTCGCCCAGTACCGTGCTGGTTCTCCCGGCCAGAGCTGCAGGGAAGACGCGGTCGCCGAGGTTTGATTGTGCTCCGCCGCGGGGGCCGAAGTAATCCGAAGCGTGTCCGATGGCAACTTCAACGCGGCCTGCCTGGTGGGCATTAAGGAGTTCGGCTGCCATGGCGGCGCGGAGCCGTCCCTTGGCCGTGTGGGCGTTGTTGGTTCGGTCTTCGGTCAGTGGGCGTCCTGCCGGGCGCCCGTACATGTAGACGTTTTCCATACTGACCAGCCGGGCGCCTGTGGCTTCAGCGGCCGCCAGCACCCCGGCCTGCAGAGCGGGGAAATGCGCGTTCCACTGGTGGTAGGGCGGGTTCATCGTCTGATAGACGACTGCAGCATCCCGGGCTGCGCGGGCAGCGAAGACCGGGTCGGCGGCGTCACCGGCCACAACTTCGACGTCGGTGGGTACCTGCACTTTGCCGGAGCGGTTGACCATGCGGACGGTGCGGCCCCGGCGGCGCAGGCCGTCCAAGGTGGCCAGTCCGATGGCGCCGGAGCCGAAAATGACGTGCAGGCCGGTAGTCATGAGTGAACTTTGGCCGTGCTCGGGGTAATAGTGGGCTGCTTGGACGCTGCGACCGGCAGCAGCCGGTTCAGGAGGAGGCCGGTGAGGGCGGTGACGAGGACGGCTCCGCTGGCGCCGAACACGATGAACTGCTGATCAACGGCGATTCCGGCCAGGGTGGTGACTGTCCAGCCGAGGCTCCACAGGGCAGGCATGGCAGCTGCCCAGACCCACCGGCGCCGGCCCAATCGCCGGGGCAGGGCAAGCGCCTGAACGACGCCCAGGACCAGCCCGTTAAGCGCTCCCATCAGGACAAGGTCAACAAGGGCGGTGCGGTAGCCTACAGCGGCGCCGCCCAGGGCCAGTCCGGCGCTCATGCCCAGGATGGTCGCCAGGATCCAGGAGGCTGCCCTGACCCTGTGGCTGCTGGCCAGTGCCTGCCCGGTTCCGATGACGAGTCCGGCGATGGCCCCGCCAATGGCCGCTGAAAGCAGGTCATCGATGCGGCCGGTGATGATGGTGCCGGCGTAGCCTCCCACCGGCAGGGCCAGGGAACTCGTCGTCCATAACAGCCAGGCCCGGATAGTGATTGCCCGCGGAGTCTTCGTGTGGCGCATGATGTCAGTTCCTTAGGCAATGCCGTGCAGGGCAGTGTGGATGTGCGGGGTAGGAGCGGGACTCGCAGCCTCTGATCGCTTGAGCAGGATGCCGATGCCGAGCACGGCGATCCAGAGGCCCCAACCGGTGCTGCCGATCAGGCCGGCGAGGTCCCAGACGGGGAATCCGGGCACAGCGGTGGCAAGGATGTCGCCCTGGTTGAGCAGGTAGATGCTGCTGGTGATGAGGCCGGCGGCGCCGACCCATCGGGGAAGAATTGCGCTGCGCAGGATCACGATGCTGACAGCGACGGACCAGGCGATCACCAGCAGTTGGCCCAGGTGCTCGCCCAGCAGCGCGCCGCCGAACTGGTGCTGTGCCGTCCATGCAGCGGCTACCGCTGCTTTGGTCTGCCCGTCACCTGTCGCGTAGCTGCTGGCCAGTGCCGGGACCACGAACACCCAGCGCAGGAACCCGATGAGGGACAGGAGAACGGAGGCAGCTCCGGCATAGGTGGCCACCTTCAATGCCTGGTTCCCCTGCAGGCCCAGTGCCGCCGGCAGGAGCAGGACCGGGATGGCGAGGAGCCCGTAGGCCCAAGCCGCGGCGAACCAAGCCCAGATGAGGGCGGGTCCACCGGCGGTAAAGGCAGGCAGCACCACCTCGGCCGGCTCGCGAAGCACGTCCGGCCAGTCGAACATCACCGACAGGGCCGTGGCCGCTGCCGCGAACGCGAGGGCGCTGAGGGCAAAGAGCCCGCCTGTGGCGATCCGGATCTTTGGAGCTGGGGTAGTGTTCATGGCCGTCTTCCTGCCTAGTCCTGTACGGCGTACAAATTGGACGCTGTACAAATAGTGTACGCTGTACAGAAGAAAGTCAAGAGAGGAATTCATGACCACGCAGGCACGCAGTTCCCGGCCCGGTCCCCGCCGCACCCTGACGGAGGACGAGATCATGGGCGCCGCTCTCGAGCTCCT
Source organism: Arthrobacter sp. D3-16 (assembly GCF_054408515.1). Classification (NCBI taxonomy): domain Bacteria; kingdom Bacillati; phylum Actinomycetota; class Actinomycetes; order Micrococcales; family Micrococcaceae; genus Arthrobacter; species Arthrobacter sp. D3-16. The sequence continues at coordinate 279,413 of NZ_CP096437.1, forward strand.
GGATGAAGGGGGTGTAAGCGCGGCATCCGTGCGGGGGATCGCGGCCCGGGTCGGGGTCGCGCCGAACGCCGTCTATACGTACTTCCCCGATAAGGCGGCCGTGGTCAAAGCCATTGTTGAGCACCTGCTGGGCCAGGTGGACCTGGCAATATTTTCGGACCGCAACGTTCCGTGGCGCCAGCGGATTGAATCCCTGGCGTTGGAACTCAGGGAACGGCTCACCGCCCACCCCGGAGCGGTGAACCTGATGATCGGCGGCCCCATGGACGGTCCACGGGCCCTTGCGCTGAATGAGCACCTGATGGAAACGCTTCGGGATTCCGGGCTGGAGGCTGAGGAGGCCGCGAAAGCCTCGTACCTGCTGATCGTCTACGTCTTCGGCTCGATAGCCCTGGAGGCGGCAGAACTTGGTGGTAGGCCCGGGGGGAGTTCGGAAGACGAAAGGATTGCCTCCCGGCTGGAGGGTTTTTCGGCGATACCAGCCGGCACTTTCCCGCTGTCCGCCGGAGCGGCAAGGATCATGGCCGGGTACGTTTCCACCGAGCAATACGCGTGGGGACTGCACAAAGTGCTCGACGGGATCACCAAAACATAAACGCCAGGGCTGCAGACGTGCTTGCGCGGTTGCGGCTTGCTTGTTGCCCTTCCTGACGGGCGGCGGAGCCGATATGAGCTGGCAGATGCCCGGCTGGGCCGCGCTATTAAAGACCTGATTGGTGTCGTCCTCGCCGTGGATTGCCCCGGACGGGTCGCGGGTCTGACACCGCGTACCCGAACCTGGCCAGCACGGGCGCCTGCATCAGCGTTTCCATAACCCACAAAGTACAGCGCAGGATGTATTGATGTATTCACGCATTGTGTACTCAGGCACGCGTTTCGCCGCCGCATGTCAGCACAGGTGTTCCCTCCTAGACGAGTTTCCGGACCACGTTTGTGGGCACAATGAGGTCAGCGGGGCCCCGCTCCTGCCTCCTGCTCGCGGCTGGCCTTTTGGAGGATATCCCGTGCTACGTCATGCAGTGGTGTGCCCTCTCCACGTGAGCGGGCCAACAGCACGGCTAAAGCTTCTTGTGAGTTCATATTCATGCGCTCGATCAGGATCCCCTGCGCTTTTGAAACCAGGTCTCTGCGGGTCAGGGCCTCTGCCATTTCTTCGCTCATCCGTTGTGCAGCTTCCCGGTCCCGGGCGTGGCCGAGCAGGACCGCGGCCGGGCTGGCGAGCCGCTCAATCTGGAAGACCGAGTTGTCATCAAAGGCCAGCGGGAGGGGGGAGTAGACCTTCAGCGCACCAATTTCTCTTCCCCCAGCGGTCAGCGGTGCGCTGAGAACGGAACGGAGGGGAAGATCCGCCACCGCCGCAGTCCATCTCGGCCACCTAACGTCTTCTTGGGTGTCCTGGATGATGATGGGGCGCTGTTCGGCCCAGGCGCTGAGGCACGGTCCCTCGCCGAGCTCGTACTGCAGTTTGTCCGCCCGGAGCACGACAGTATCGGTGGCGCCGGTGCTTTCGCTGCGGCCGCGGGGGTCGATGATTGACGCCCCGGCTCCTGCCGAGTTCGGGATCGAGTCCTTCAGGACGTAGGCCAGGGACTGCACTGCTTTGGAAGCATCCTCCTCGGTGAGGAGGCGGGTAATCATTTTCCCGGTTACTGCGGTGAGTTCATAGGCTTGGGGAAGGGAAATTCTCATGGTTGTCACCGTTTCGTGCGCGGCAACCGCAGGTTGCCGACTGGCTGAATTATGGAGCAATGCACCGTTGCTGGATCAGGGTGCAGGGGCGACGCGGGTGCTTCAGCCCCGGATGTTGCGTTTTATTGGTGTCCCGCTGTTTCAGCGTTCTGATCCGCCGGATGGATATAGTACGCGGCCGCCGGGCCCACCCTCCGCAGCCGGCTGTCGTGAACGTCGACGTCGCGGCAGTGCATTGCTGCACGGAAAGTGATGTCGGGTTTTGCGTCCATCCCCTGCAGGAACACCAGCTGACGTACAGGCCGTAAAGGCAGTCGGCGGTCAGGGGCAGTCCGTGTCGAATACAGGGACGGTGGCTTGTGCCAGGAATGTAGTGAAATGCGAGGGGGCCATGTCGGCTCTCTTTCCCCGGTGTGCATCTGTCCGCCAGCAGGCTCCAGCGGTACTCCTCAGGGCCCTGCACTCGGCCCAAAAGGGGGAGCGTCACACGCTGTGTGACGCTTGCCACTTCGAATGTACGCAATCCCATGCCTCCTGTCCAGCCGCGCGGGTGAAAAACAAGCACTGGGCTGCCTTCGACAGCCCTCCACCTCAGGGCCCGTATTTCAGCCGGCGTCCACGGGGCTGGTCTTGCCGGGTTCGCTGTTTGGCGGCCTGTAACGGCCCAACAGTTTGAGCAGTTCTCCCGGGTCCAGCCCGCCCCGCTGACCTCAGCCAGCGGTGCCTCGCCCATGCGAAGCGGTGCCATCGCTGATTCATGGAGACAGGCATAGGGGTTGTCGGGGTCGACTTCCCCTGTCGTGATAACCGCAGACAATGCCCTCAGCTTTGGCAACTTCTCCTCGGCCAGGACGTGTTCGGAGCCGCTGTCGGGGGTGCTGATGGCGCCAGAAAAAATCACGGAACCAGTCCTAATTTCGGCTTGGTCCCTACGTGGTGTTTCTCCGGCTGACCCAAGTGGCGCCCGTGCAGCTAAGCTCCGCCTCATTCCTAGAATTAAGGAATGAGGCCTCATCCGCAGGTATTTGATTGAGAGCGCGGTGCAGGAGTACGGGGAGGCCGAAGTCATTGGCTGGGCGGTGTCGCTGCTTTCCGGACAGGTCGTTCAGGAGCATCTTGATGTCGGTCTGCTTGGCGGTTCGGCGGGTTGGGCGCCGTACTGGAGCAGGGTTTGGGGTGCGAGAGCCTTCCTTTATGTGTGGAGCGAGCCAGCAGCCCCACCTGTCATTGGTGGTCTCAGTGATGAGCATTGGCGAGTCCGGGAGATGTGCGCCAAAGTTTGCCGCCACCGGGAGCTGACACAGGGATCGGCCGCACTTGTCGAACTGGCCGCAGATGAGAATGAGCGCGTGCGATTGTCAGCGCTGCGGGCTATCGGCGACATCTGTGAGGCGGATTCGGCAGGCCCCCTGCTAGTCAAGCAATTTGCGAATCACCGCGAAGCGGCTGTTGCGGAAGCTGCACTGCGCCGCATGGAGCAAAGGCTGGATCGGCGGCTGCATTGACTCTGCCCTCGGCGAGCGTGCAAGACTGCTCTTGGCTGCTTGCGGGCAGCACTGTCATCTTTGCTTTCGACTAGCTGACCTTTCGGCTACTGTACACTCACTCCATATGCCGCCTGCGGCTGGTAATGAGACCGCCAGGCTGCTGGGGTTTTTGGAGCGACAGAGGTCGACCTTCGCGTGGAAAACCGGTGCGCTTGAGGAGTCCGGCTTACGGGCGGCGATGGCCCGTGTGCCAACGCCCATAGGTCCTCGTCCTGCCACCTCGTCATATCGCTCCGGACCCTTCTCATCGTTCACGCGATTCATGTGTAACCGACGTGGCTACGGCTGCGAGGCGGGATGCTCCGCTGCCTGTGAGGCTCTCCAAGCCCACGCGACACCCGGACACCGCGAGCAGCAGATCAAGAGGATCTGCCTGGACGTCGTCTCCCTGGCCCCAGGCCGCCCCGGTCTTCTGGTCGATCAGCCGGAGTCCTGCGGCACGCTCACGTCCTCCGCCGAAGGAGACGGGGGTATGCAACTGGTAGATGAGGGCCTGAACGACCGCAGGTTCCGGACAACTTCCGGCGATGCCCACGGGTCGACGGATGTCCTCGCCATGCACGATGGCCTCCACCAGACGCGTCGTAAGGTTCGCAGGCGGCGTCCGCGTGAGGCCCGCAGTTTCCCTGAACGCAATGATCGTGTCCTGCGGGTCCTGCCGCTTCTCACGGGCGATGCCGTTCGCGTTCGCGCGATCGAAGTCCATGCGTGCCGTCAACAGGTCACGGACGAAGGAGAGCCGGCCGGTTCGCGCCGTGTCCACCAGATGCGCCAAGACATCGTGGACATCCCAACCTGGGCAGAGGGACGGGACGCGCCATTGTTCATCGCACAGTTCGGAGAGATCCGCGGCGAGCCGTCGCCTCTCCGAGTGGACGGTCTGCCAGACCGCTGCTGCTGCCTTGCGCATGCGGTTCCTTTCCCGGTGGAGTCTTTGTGTCATTCAACTACGAATGTCCCGCGAGGGAGGCTTGGCCCGAGAGCGGAGTCGTGTCTGAAGCTGTTCTTTTGCGGCCTCTATCGCAGCGCAAAATTCAGGTACGGTTAACGGCGCACCTGATAGCGCAGGTGAAGCACTCGGTTGCCCTGAACAACTACGTCTGGGTCTTCCAACAGGTGCTGCGAGTCGATGGAGCCGAAGTAGCGCTTGCCGGACCCGAGCGCGACGGGTGCGAGGTCCATGCGTACCTCGTCGACCAAACCTGCGGCGAGCACCTGGCCGCCGACGTCGCCAGCAGCGACCTCCACAGTGCGGCCACCCGCGAGCTCCTTCGCCTTGGTCACGGCCGCCGCGATGCCGTGGACGAAGTGAAACGGCGCGTTGGGGTCCCAGCCCTCAGGCGGCGGCCTGTGCGTCACGACAACCACGTGGTCGACACCGCTCGGCGGTGTGCCGTCCCAACCGTCCGTCATGTCGAAGACGTGGCGTCCGGCGATCGTCACGCCGATCTGGTCCCAGTAGGGCCGGATGTGGTCGTAAGACGCTTGCGACACGCTTAGTACGCCGCTGTCGTCCAGCGGCACGTCACCGCTGACCAGCCATTCGAACAGCGGACCGGGATCGTCGTTCTCAGCCGCGATGAAGCCATCCACCGAGACCGACGCATTCATGACTACTTTCCCCATTGGTTCCTCCTCTGTGTGTAGTCCCAAGTCTCGTGTCCCGTGAGAGGTCGCTCTTGTAAGAAATCAATCGGCCGGCAGCGGCCAGCCCTCCAGTGCGTGGTCGGGATGCTCTCGTAGGAAGCGTTGCCGGACTTCGACATACCGGGTCGGAGTGAGCCCGGTGTACTCCCGGAACTCGTGGACGAAGTGGGCCTGGTCGAAGTAGCCCGCGCGGGCGGCAACGTCGCCCCAGTCGATCAGTGCGGCCACGTCGATCGCCAACACGGTGAAGGTGAAACGGTAGCTGCGTGCCAGGCGCTTCGGCGTGACGCCGATGACCTCCTTGAACCGCTTCGCCAAGTAGGTGCTGCTGGCGCGGGCTGCCATGCCGAGTTCGCTGATCGGCACCGCTCCGCCGGTTGCTGCGATGGCGCTGCTCATGTGGCGGACGATGTCCAGGCCGTCGATCGCGCGCAGCCGTCGCACCAGTTCTTCCTCGAGCACTATCAGCATCTCGTGCGGTGCGTCCGCCAGGGTCAGTCGACGGCGCAAATCAGCGATAGCAGGCCGGCCCCAGATCTGCTCCACAGATGCCGGTCGATCGCACAACTCGGCAGCAGACAGCGGAAGGAACGGTGCCAGCCCCCACGGCTTGAAGTGGACGCCAACGGACCGGGTCGGGCTTGGGTAGCCGAACTCCCACGCACGGGTGGGCGTGGTGACCGCGCAGCCGTCGGTGTATTCCACGGCTTCTACGTCGGTGCCTGCGCGGATGAGAAACGGCGCCCCGAGGTTGACGATGAGCAAAGGCGCGGGCGCCGCGGGCAGCATCAACCGGGAGTACGGCGGGACGCCCTCAAGGTAATAGAGGTCATCGATGAGCCCGTCGAGGGGCGGATCGGGCACCCTGGACACGTATTCCATGTTTACATCATCACCGACGCCCATCTGGCATCACGCACCGCCGCAGGCATCGAGCAGGCGGCGATTTTGGACGGACGCCCGGCATTCGGGCCCGAACAACACACTACCGTTAATCGCCTATTGGGGTCGTAATGAGGGAACGGACCAGCTGGAGGGAAATTACCGCATCCACGAAACTTGGCGGGCTTTTGAACGTTTCCGAGGTGTTCGTTCGCTTGTGCAATTTTCCCGGAGATCTTCCTGGTCCAAAAAGTCGAGCTCTTCATCTGTCAGATTTCGAAACCTGTCGTTTAGAAATCCTGGCATGATTTGGCTAATTTCCTCGGGGAAAGCTGCTGGAATACCGTTCCTGCATCTCTCCTGTTGAGGGGGAGCTGAGTGCGTCTGCTCGGCGCCGGAGTGTTGTTTAGTTCTTGTTTTTGCCGCCCCCGTGATCGTTCGGCTTGCCGGCCTTGGACTTTTCGTTGTCATGGCGGCCTGCACCTTTGTTGGTTTGTTCCCCTTTCGCGGTTTGGTCCTGTTGCTCCTCCTAAGCGGTTTCGCCTGCTTGTGCGTCGGCGGGGGTTTCCACGGTAACGGCGGGCACGGGTACAGGATTGGAAACAGGAATGGGGTCTGTCTCGAGAGGCAGCAGGGAGCCGCTTCTGCCCCAGCTTTACATAACGCCGGCTATCAGCTCTAGCATTTAGCCGAAGTCCGATGAGGGCCTCGGCGTCTTAAGGGTCTCGGGCTTACCGGACCGAAGAGAACGCGATCTGAATGACGAGGCAGGGTTGGCGTTGTGAGAACAAAAAGAAGCTGGCCAGCAGGTGCCGGCCAGCTTCTTAACAACCGCTTAGAGCGGCTGGATGTTCTCCGCCTGCGGACCCTTAGGGCCCTGGGTGACGTCGAACTGAACCTTCTGGTTCTCGTCGAGGGAGCGGTAACCGCTGGATGCGATTGCCGAAAAGTGTGCGAACACGTCAGCGCTTCCGTCGTCGGGGGCGATGAAACCGAAGCCCTTTTCGGCGTTGAACCACTTGACTGTACCTGTTGCCATGCTTGTTTCCTTCACGGGTCGCGGGCCGGATCCGCTTTTCGGATTGCCGTCCCCGCCACTCACACCATGAGCCTATGGGCCAGCAATAGGGGCGGCAAGAGGTAGGTCAAAGGCTGGACTCCCGAAGGGCGGCCACACGAGATTGCGGCAGCCTGGCCTTGAGTAACCTGCCGGCGGGCAGGTCAGGAACAACCGCGCAACCGCGTACGTTACAGTCTCGTCAGAAAAGGGCATGAGCGAGACGATAAAGGGAAGAAGCACCTACGTGGCAGGCGACTATGATGAAGTCCGTTCTGACGTCAAGGAATCCCAGGACCGTTCCCTGGAGGATTTGCAGTCTGCGAACGCCCCTGATGCCCGCAGCGTCGTCACCGAGCTGGACGAGGCCGATTCCCTCGATGAAGGGCTGACACCTGGCGGCGAAATTATCTCCGACGAGCTCATCGTGCAGGTGATTCCCCAAGCCGCGGACGAGTTCACCTGCTATTCCTGTTTCCTCGTCCGGCACCGGTCCCAGGTAGCACGGGAGAGCAACGGCCATTCCTACTGCGTTGAATGCGAAGGCTAAGGCAGGCTCTTCCCAAGGCCACGAAACACGCACCTTTTGGACCCCTCCCGATCGCAGCTTTACATAAGGTCCTTATCGGCCTTTGCAACAAGCGGGAAAGTGCTGGCCGAAGGGCTGCTTCTTTCCACCTTTGTGGCCTTTTCCCCCAGACTCCGCAAGTCAGAACTGCTAAGGAAGTAGAGGATCTCCTCCCCCGCGGGCATGAGGGACTGCTGCTTCTGCCCAGCGGATCGGGCCGGCTGTGGCCGGTCCAGCCGATGAAGGTGTTCCTAACCGCGGTGATGCGGCCGTCATCATCTGTCATCAGGCACCCGCAGGGTGCGTAATGAAAGAAGGCTTCAAAGTTGACCGGGGAGGGGGCCGGCGGCGCCTGTCACTAGCGGGTGTTGAGGTAATGCAGAACTGCCCGGGCCGTTTCCTCCGGAGCGCTGACGTGAGGGCAGTGACCGGTGGCCTGAAGCTGCACCAGAGTACTGTGTTCCAGATTCTTGTGCAGGTAGGCGCCCACTTCCAGCGGGGCAAGCCGATCGTTGGAGCACTGCAGAATCAGGCAGTTGGTGCGCAACTTTTTCAGCTCAGGGCGGGTGTCGGAAAAGAAGGTTACCTCGGCGAAATGCCGTGCGATGGCCGGATTTGTCCGGCAGAAGCTGACACGCAGGTCCTCCGCTAATTCCGGCTCCTGCGGGTTGCCCATAACCATGGGCGCCAAGGCCGCGGCCCAGGCGAAATAGTTGCTGTCCAGAGATGCCAGCAGGCCCTCGATGTCTTCCCGCGAAAACCCGCCCACGTAGCCGTCGTACGGGTCATCCGTATGACGGGGTGAAGGAGCAAGCAGGACCAGCTGGGAGAAACGGTTGGGGTCCTGCACTGCGGCGATCACGGCGATCATCGTGCTGACACTGTGGCCCACCAGGATGACGTCATCAAGGTCAAGGGCGGCGCAAATCTCCAGCAGGTCCGACGCGTACCCGTCCAGGGATCCGTACTTCTCCCAATCGTAGGCGCTGATGTCGGAGTGTCCTGCACCAACATGATCAAAAAGCACCAGCCGGTAATCATTACCGAAGTAGGGCAGCACCTTCCGCCACATAGCCTGATCGCAGCCGAAACCGTGGGCAAACATCATTACAGGCCCATCATCCCGGCCGGCTATGGTGACGTTATTCCGGGCGATTACCGCAGCAGCTGCTTCGATCACTTTCTCACTGACCCTCGCGTCGGATGGTGTCCTGTCCCAGACTATCCACGGGAAATAGAGAATCCTAGCGATCCTCCCACTATGACCTTCAAGTTGACGTCGAGTCAGCCCATCACATCCGATATCGCATCCGGTTGATTGTGTTCCAACTGCAGACTCACGTAGATGCCAGCCTTACGCGTGCGGATATGATCGCGAGAGTATCGGAAGGGGCCAGGGGATTCTTAATGACAGGTGCAGCAGGACGATTGGCTTTCAGCAACGACATCAGCCGTGACCTTGAACTGCTGGAGTACGGACTTGACCCGTCCATCAACTCGCCATTGCTGCCCAACGCGGCGGTGATGAATGCACTGCAGAATCTGGTCAGGCTGGCCACACAGTTGTGCGGCGCACCGTTCGGTGTAGTCAACATCATCAGCGCGGGTCACCAGCATCAGATCGGGGCCTGGGGAGTGGACCCCGGCGTGTGCTCCCGTGATGATTCGATGTGCGCCAAAGTCTTCCTGTCACGAGAAAAGACGGTAGTTCCAGACGCCTCGCGGGATCCCCGGTTCGCGGACAGTCCATTTGTGACCGGGGAGATCGGCAGGGTCCGTTTCTACGCCTCAGTTCCTCTGGAAACGGAGTCCGGGTTTGTGCCGGGGACGTTGTGTGTCTTTTCCGAAGTTGCCCAGGAGCTCAGTTCTGCGCAACTGGACATGTTGGAGGTCCTGGCCAGGCAGGTAGTGGAACTGTTGGAGCTGCAGCACCGGACGACCCAGCTGGACAGGGCATACGCCGAACTGGAGGAGAGCAACTCCCGGCTCGCCGGTTTCGCCGGCCGTGTCAGCCACGACCTCCGCACGCCTTTGACCACGATGCTGGGCTATCTGGAAATGCTGCAGGACGATCCCGGAATTCATGCCGTGCCCGGTGCCGCCGATGATCTGAACAAGATCGACGCGTCCGGGCGCCGCATGCTCGCGATGCTCGAAGATGTCCTCAGCTACTCCCAGGTCGGTGGTTGCATCCAGCCGGAGTGGGTATCTCTCCGGACAGCGGCCGGTGAAGCGCTGCAGGACCTTGGCATATCCGACCAGAACATTGTGGAGGTACAGGATCTGACCGTCCACGCCGACCGGGTGCAACTGCGCACGCTGCTGCAGAATCTTCTGTCCAACGCGATCAACTACCGCAGCGCCCACCGGGACCTTCAGATTCATATCAGTGGGGTTTCCAACTACCACGGCTCCACTGTTTTTGTCGCGGACAACGGCAAGGGCATCGCCCCCGAAGACCGGGCAAAAGTCCTGGAGCCACTGGTACGGCTGCACCGTGAAGGCGACGGCGCCGGCACAGGCCTGGGCTTGGCCACATGCAGCGCCATCGCGAAAGCACACGGCGGGGAACTTATGCTTTCAGAAACCCCGGGAGGCGGAACCACCGTCGCGGTTAGCTTCCCTGCCAGCTAACCCAACTCTCCGTGGCGTTCCGCCAATGCCCGGTCGAGCATTTTGCAGACGTCCCGGGCTCCCTTGACGGAGTTGTGGGTGGTGTCCAGGGAAACGACGGAGGATTGGGTAGCGTCCGCAAACTTGGCTTTGGCAGCGAGCTTTCCGGCCTTGAAGTACAGGAATGCCGGGAGGCCCTGTTTGGCCAATTCCTTCACCTCTACCTCATTGGTGGCCCAAATCATGTTGGGTCCCCAGACCTTAAGAGTTACGCTCAGCCCATCTGGACCGTAATGCTGTGAGGTGCGCCCTGAAATATCGAGTTCATCGATGGTGGCGCCGTCAGGGCGGGTGATGTCCACGGTGGCCTTGCCCCGGTAAACAATTCGTATGGAGCCGTCGTCTGCGTGCGTCGCTTTGTATTTGGTTTTCCTGACATCGCCGGGGGTTACCTTGACCGTCGTACCGCAAGCCTTCGCTTCCTGGGGTGCATAGTATTCATCAGGAGCGGGAACGAATTCGCCGTTGGTGTCTGCTGGAGGCCAGGGTGGTGCAGCCGGAGGATCATCGCCCGTTGATGCAGTAGCCGCAGGGGAGCCGCTGAGCAGCGTCAGGACGGCGATTGTGGGCGCGCCAAAGTACCTCATCAGTCTTGTCATGGTGGTTCTCCAATGGAAGGCAGAGGCCTCGTCTGGGACGCTGGCCCTGCCAGGAATTGCTGGAAATAGAATGCCTACTCGGCGACAAGACCATTCCCGGCGGCAGCTGCCCGCCGCACTTCCCCCAGGCAAGCAACAACGTAAGCCCGGCAATTGGCCCTGTCAACGCATGGCACCGCTACCCGGAAAATAGGGTAGGGTGGAGTGCCATGAGGGTAAGGTCGGTCTTCCCCTCGACGGCGTCAATCAGGTGCTCGGTGGCCCAGGCACCCATCTCGTAGTGGGGCAGGGCCACGGTAGTGAGTCCAGGGTGTAGGTTGGCGGCGATCAGTTCCTGGTCATCGAAGCCGACCACTGAAAGGTCAGCGGGGATGGTGAGTCCCAACTCCGCAGCGGCGCGGTAAACTCCCATTGCCATCCGGTCGTTGTAACAGAACAATGCCGTAGGCATATCAGCGCGGTCCTTGCGTGCAAGGATCCGCCGGGCCGCCTCATAGCCGCCGTGCACCTCGGAAACCTCCGCCTCCACAGGTGCCGCGTCGCCGTCGAGCCCTGCTTCGTTCAGCGTGGCCCGGAAGCCCCGAAGCCGCTGGTGTGTTGGGGGGACGTCGTCAGTGTTGTTGAGGAAGCCGATATGGGTGTGGCCGGCTGCGAGGAGCGCTTCCACTGCCGTGCGTGCGCCGCCCTCCTCGTCCGGCACCACGGCTGTGATGTTTCCGCCCGCAGCCACCGAGTCCAACAGGACGGAAGGCACGCTGCCGAGGTTGGCCGGAAGTTCCACAGTGCGGTGATACATGGTGGCGTAGAGGATGCCGTCCACCCGGCGTTCCAAAAAAGCCTCGACGTCGGCCTGCCGGGATTGCAGGCTTGCGGAGCCGGAGGTGTTGATGATCATGAGGTTGTACCCCCGGGCCTTGGCGGCCTCGTCAGCCCCGAGGATGATCCGGCCTGCGTGAGGTGCGGTGGCGATATCCTCGCTGAGCAGGCCCAGCATCCCGGTCCGCTGCGTACGCAGGGCCTGGGCAAGGCGGTTGGGTCCATAACCGAGCTCCTCGGCCGCCGACCTGACCTTGTCCCTGGTTTCGGGGCTGATCCGTGCGTAGGAAACCTCGTTCATTACATGGGAAACAGTTGTCACGGAGACGCCGGCGGCAACGGCCACATCCTTGATGCCGATGTTCTTGTTGCTCATCTGTCTCCCACGTCCTGATCGTTTTGCGATGCCCTTGGGCGTCACCAGTAGGCTACTCGTCAGCCCGTGCGGTAAGTACCGCACCAAAAGAACGGCGGCCCCCACCAAAAGGTGCGGGGCCGCCGTCGTGATCAGAATCAGGGCTCGCTCAATGCCGGCCGGAACCAGCGAAAAAACCTAGATGATCGCCGCCCGCAGTTCCTTGGCTGCCACGGCGGGGTCATCGGCGCTGTAGATGGAACCGCCAACCACAGCAACATCGGCGCCGGCCCTTTGCACGGCCTCGATGGTGGAAAGGTTTACGCCGCCGGCCACGGAGAACGGGACCTGGGCCTCCCCGCCGGCGGTCAGCAGCACGTCCAGGTTGTAGCCGGGCTTGGCCTGCTCATCCAGGCCGGCATGGAACTCGATGAACTGTGCGCCCAAGGCCCGGGCTTCCTTCGCGCGGGCCACCTTGTCCGCGACCCCGATCAGGTCCACAACGATTCCCTTGTTATGCGCCTTGGCGGCCTTGACCGCGCCGGCGATGGTGGAGTCATCGGCGCTGCCGAGGACCGACACCAGGTCCGCGCCCGCGGCAAACGCAATTTCTGCTTCCAGCTCGCCGGCATCCATCGTCTTCATGTCCGCGAACACGATTTTGTCCGGGTGCGCGGTCTTGACGGCGGTAACGGCCGAAAGCCCCGCGTTCTTCACCAGCGGCGTGCCCAGCTCGATGATGTCCACGTATTCGGCGACTTTGCCGGCCAGGTCGAGTGCAGCTTCGACGGTGAGGACATCCATTGCTACTTGCAGTTTCATTTTTTCTCTTTCAGGTTTGGATCAATGGGTAGGGGAGTGGGTGGCTTATTCGAGGTTTGCGTGCCGCTGCCACAGGTCCTCGGGCGCGCTCAAGTCCTCTTCCCAGAGGCTTTGGAACACTGCTTCGGTGGTAGCGAACAGCACCTGCTCGAAGAGGCTCCCCGAGTACTGCCGCGTGAGCGCCGAACCGTGGTCCGTCTTCTGCGCAGCCGGGATAAGCACGACGGCGGCGGCAGCGGCCGCGAGCGGGGAACCTTTGCTGGTGGTGTAGGCGGCCACTCTGGCGCCTTGCGCCGCAGCGGTTTCCGCCGCCTTGACGACCCCCGTTGTGGTCCCGGAACCGGAAGCCGCCAGCAGGAGGTCACCGGCACGGATAGCCGGCGCCGTGGTCTCGCCAACCACATGCACCGTCAGTCCGAGATGCATCAGCCGCATGGCCGCCATCTTCAGGACAAGGCCGCTCCGTCCGGCACCGGTTACGAAGATCCTGTCCGCCAGCCGCAGCTCGGTCACCAGGGCCGCGACCTCTGCGGGGTCAACGCGCTGGAAGACGTCGCTGATCTCGTCCAGGACAAGGATCCGGTTGCGGTCAAAGGCCCGTGATGTTCCGGTCAGGGCCGCTGGATCAGTTTCTGCGATGGCGCTCATGCGCGTACCTCCTTCTCAACGTTGTGACCCATTTATCGTCGCCCGTTCGAGGGGTAGGTATAACGCCATCATCGGACGGTCATGACTACCCAAAGGGGTAGGTGCTCACCCGTCCGACCCATACACTGGGCACGTGGAACGCACCAATACAGTCCTGCTCGAAGCTGTTGCCGCCCTGGCCGCAGCCCCGCTGATGGAAATAGCGCACCGCCTGCACGAGGCCATCGGCCCCTACTTCACGTCCAGCGCCCTGGTGATTTTCACCGAGGACTGCACCGGCAGGCCGCAGAAGAAGTCCGGTGAGGAGGCCATCATTAGCCGGGTGTCCATAGCCGAGCTGGATGCCATCAGGGCCTCATTCGCCGAAGACGGAAACAGCGGTACCTGGAGCGGTGAAGCCGTGTTCGGCGGTGACGTGCGCCCGGTCGCCGCCTTCTCGTCGCCAAGCAATGCCTTGCTGGTCCTCTCGGATCCGCAGCGCAACCCGGACCCGCGGCCCAACCCCGACCCGCAGCCCAGCCGGGACCCGCAGCCCAGCCCCGGCCGCTCACCCCGGGACTCCGCCGCAGAGTCTGACGCGGAGTGGATCCTCCGCTACCTCTGGAGGCTGGCAGCCGGGCGGATCCGGGAGAAGGTGGCTGATGCGCCGCCGTCGTACCTCATCGAATCCCGCGCCGCCTCGGCGGAACGTCTCCGGGTGACGGCCGAACTGGTGGACCAGCACTCCACCACCCTCGAGACCCTGCTCTCGGCGCTGAGGTCGCCGGCGCTTGCGGACGCCGACGCCCGGACGGCCGCAACGGATGTCGCCGCCAAGGCGCTGGTGGGCCTCCGTACCCTCAGCGACCGCACCACCGAGCTTGTCGAAGAACCCGTGGCTTCCGCTTTCCAGCGCCTCCGCGAGGACCTGCGGCCGTTGATGAACTTCAGCGGGATCGATGTGCAGTTCATCGAGCCGCCGGTGAACGGCCGGGCGCTTCCCGGCGAAGTGGCGCATGCCGCCAGGGCAATCGTGCGCGGCCTGGTCCTGGCCATGGTGGACCAGGACGGAGTGCGCAGGATCCGCACGCAGTGGGATTGCGACGGCGTCAACCTCCTTATCAACGTGCGCGACGACGGACCCGGCGAACTGTCCGCGTCGGCACCGGCCATGGCGCGCCTCGTCCAACGCGTTGAGGTGCTAAACGGGAGCATGGGAGTGGATGTGATGCCCGGCTGGGGCGCCGATGTCGCCGTCACCATTCCTCTTGATCCGCCCGCCCGCCAGCTCGCGGACGTGGCGGGATGGAAGCTCGGGGAGCGGGAACTGGAGGTACTGCAGCTACTGGCGATCGGCCAGCGGAACCGCGCCATAGCAGGGCAGCTGCACATCAGTGAAAACACCGTGAAGTTCCATCTCCGGAACATCTTCCGGAAAATCGGGGCGTCCTCACGCACCGAAGCGATCGCGCTCGCCCACAGCAGCGGACTGCGTTGACGACGCGCCCGTTGATACCTTTAGTCCGCAACCTACTTGAGAGTATGGACCATGGTTTCGAACAGTGAGCGCGAACCTGACACTGATGGTGAGGCAGGACAGTCCGGCGGGGTGCAGTCCGTGGACCGCGCCCTCGCGGTCCTTGAGATCCTGGCCCGGGACGGCCACGCCGGAGTGAGCGAAATCGCCGAGGAGATGGGCATCCACAAGTCCACGGTGTCCCGCCTGCTCGGCTCCCTGGTCAGTCGCGAGATGGTCCACCAGAACAGTGAACGCGGCAAGTACCAGCTGGGCTTCGGCATCCTGCGCCTGGCCAGTTCCATCCCCGGCAGGCTCAGCCTGGTGCGGGAAGCACGCCCGGTGCTCGAAGCCCTGGCCGAAGAGTTCAAGGAAACCGTCAACCTGGCTGTGCTGCGCTCCAACTTCGCCGTGAACGTGGACCAGGCCATGGGACCTTCCACCCTCGCCACCTATGACTGGGTGGGCAGTTTGACGCCGTTGCATGCGACCAGCAGCGGCAAGGTCCTGCTTGCGGGGCTGCCAGCGGACGAGCGTGCACGGATCCTGAAGGAAACCGGGCTGCCGGCCCGCACGCCGCGCACCATCACGGACAGGAAAGAACTCGAAACCCAGTTGCTCGACGTGGCCCGCCAGGGGTATGGCGTGGCCAGGGAGGAATTCGAGATCGGGCTTAATTCGATCTCGGTGCCGGTCTACAACCACGTGGGGGCTGTCATCGGGGCCGTCAGCGTTTCCGGACCCGTTTTCCGCTTCGATCCGGAAAGGGAACCGGGGCTCCTGGACGGGCTGAAGGAAGCCGGCCTGACAATCAGCGCCCGGCTGGGCTACGCCCGCCACTGATGCGCCAGCGTCCACGTGGAGGACAAGGAAGCAGCCGCAGGACGCCCGCGCCGGCAGCGCTCAGATATCCTCTTCGGGACGTGCAGTGAGGATCCGGTTGGCATTAGCCTGCAGGATGCGGAGCGACTCCTGAATCAGGGGTGAGCCGATGCTGCCCCTGCGCACCGCGGCGACGATGCGGCGCGTGGGTTTTGCCTTACCGGTGATACGTAGCCGAACCACGTTCTCGGCACCATGCAAAGGCGCCAGCCGGGGCAGCAGGCCGACGCCCAGCCCCGCGCCCACGAACGCGATGTGGGTTTCCCATTCAACGGCTTCATGGGCAATCCGCGGTGTTACCCCGACGGCAGTGAACGCCGCGGTGAAGAGGGAATGGTAGGTGGAACCAGCGGCCTCCGTGATCCAGGGTTCCGATGCCAGCTCTTCAAGCGTCGCTGTTTCCCGTGATGCCAGCGGATGGTCACCGGGAATGATGACGTCCAGTGGATCATCGAGCAGAACTGTCTGCTCGAAGCGCGGATCGTCCTCACCATAAGTGTCGGACTGCATGGCGACGATAACCGCAAGGTCGATTCGTTCCGCGATCAACAAGTCGAAGCAGCGGGCCGGATCAGCCTCAAGAACCTGTACCTCCAGCAGGGGGCGTGTTGTGCGCAGGGTGGCGGCCAGCGGCGCGAGCAACCGGGCGGCTGCAGTGGAAAATCCGCCGAGGCCAAAATGGGGCTGCACCTGGTCGCCGGCCTCCATGGCTGCGGCGCGCAGGCTCTCCCATTGGGCAATGAGGGGATCCGAGCCGGCCACGATAAACCGACCCGTGGCGGTAAGCCGCACACCCCGGCCGTCCTTCGTGAGCAGCTGCATTCCGAGCACGCGCTGGAGCTCCCGCAATTGCGCGGAGACGGCAGAGGGAGAGTAGCCCGTGAGCTCCGCGGTCGCCCCTATGGTGCCGCAGCGGGCAAACACGCGAAGGGTGATGAGCCTGGCATCGATCATGCACCTATTGTGCATGGTTATCTTCAAAATCTTGCGCTTTTATTGCAGCTGATGTGACCCTAATCTCATCATTACAAGTTCTTCCATAAGCCGCTATCAGCCTACGCGCCCGTGGTTGACACGCAACACCCACTTACCCTTGCCTCCCGGGAGGAAACCCATGACTGCTTCAGTGAACGTGCCCCTCAACTCACGCGGAAAACTCGCTGCCTCCTTGCCTGCCGAGCAGCTGGCAGAAATCACCGCGCTGTTTGAGTTCCGGCGCGCCGGCTACTCCCTCGATGCCCCCTTCTACACCGACTCCTCGATCTTCAAGATCGACATGGAGGCCATTTTCGGGCAGCACTGGATCTTTGCTGCCAGCACTGCCGAACTGCCGGAACCGGGCGACTACGTCACCGTCGACTACGGGCCCTACTCCCTGATTGTGCTGCGCAACGACGACGGCGACGTGAACGTCCTGCACAACGTATGCCGCCACCGCGGCGCCCGCGTACTGACCGAAGCTGCCGGGTCAACCGGAAACCTGGTCTGCGGCTACCACTCCTGGACCTACTCCCCGGAGGGCAACTTGATCCATGCCTCCGCGCCGGGGGAAACGAAGTTCGACAAGAGCTGCTTCGGCCTCAAGCGAGCCCACGGCCGCGAGGTCGCAGGACTCATCTTCGTCTGCATTGCGGATGAACCGCCAACGGACTTCGACGAAACCGCGAAGATCTTTGAGCCCTACCTGGCGCCCCATGATCTCTCGAAGACAAAAATTGCCTACCAGCAGAACATCATCGAAGAGGGCAACTGGAAGCTCGTCATGGAGAACAACCGTGAGTGCTACCACTGCGACGGCCACCCCGAGCTCGCCTGCTCCCTCTTCCCCACCTGGGGCCTGACGGAAGGCCTGATCCCGACCCATCTCGAGGAAGTGTGGGGCCGGAACAAGGAGGCCCAGTCCTCCCTCGAGGAGCGTTGCCGCCGCTATGGCCTCCCCTACGAGGTGGTGGAGCAGCTCGACACGCGCATCGCGGGAATCCGCATCTCACGGGAATCACTCGATGGAGAGGGTGAATCGTTCTCCGCCGACGGGCGCAGGCTTTCCAAGAAGCTGCTCGGCGACTTGCGCGACTTCCGCCTTGGCCGCTGCTCAATGCACCTCCAGCCCAACAGCTGGTTCCATTTCCTCGGTGACCACGTCATCACGTTCGGTGTCTTCCCCATCAACGAACACCAGAGCCTCGTACGCACCACCTGGCTGGTGGCTGACGACGCCGTGGAAGGCGTCGACTACGACCTGGAAAAGCTCACCTACACCTGGAAGCAGACCAACTTGCAGGACAAGGCGTTCGTGGAGTTATGCCAGCAGGGTGCCGGCAGTCCCGCCTATGAGCCCGGTCCCTACATGAAGAGCGAATACCAGGTGGAGGCCTTCATCAACTGGTACGTGCAGCGCGTGCAGGAGCATTTGGCATGATGGAACTCCTCACTGAAGCGGCAATCCAGGAACCACAGCGTATTCGCGGTCTTGAGATGCCGTGGAACAGGGTGATGGGAAGCACTGAGACACCCGCCCGGGCAGCCCGTGCATTGGGCCCATGGCATCCGCAGGAGTTCATGGCCGAATGCGTCGAGACCGTTCCCGAGGCCGGCGCCATGATGACCTTCGTGTTCCGCCGCTGCGACGGTGCGCCCCTGGCGTTCCGTGCCGGCCAGTATGTGAACGTCGCATTCCCCGTAAATGGCGAGGACCAGGAACCGGTGGACCGCAGCTACTCGCTGTCCAGTTCGCCCACCCAGCCGTGGACCTTCAGCATCACCGTCAAGTGCGACCCCACGGGACTGGTCTCGCCATGGGTGCACGAGAACGTCAAACCTGGCACCGTTCTTGAGATGCTGGGACCGGTGGGAGCATTTCACCTGCCCGATGCCGACCGGCGGGCACGGTATCTCCTGCTTGCCGCCGGCGCAGGCATCACTCCCATCATGTCCATGGTGCGGACCATCCACTCCCTGCCCGGACACGCCGATGTTGTGGTGCTCTATCACGGGTCGGATACTGGAGGCTTCGCCTTCCACCGGGAATTGGCCTATATCGCCTCCGTGGACTCACGCCTCAAGGTCTACTACTCCCTGGGCGACCGCAGTGTACCGGACGGGTGGGAAGGGCTGAGTGGAAGGCTGACGGCGGCCATGCTGGAGGAGGTGGCCCCGGACGCCAACGGCCGCCAGGTGTACGCATGTGGTCCCGAGGGTTACCTGAACACCGCCACCGAACTCCTCAAGAAGGTCGGTGTCGATGACACTTCCATCTACATGGAGTTCTTTTCGGGAGACCGCCAGACCCTCCTCGAATACCAGGCGGAGGTGGCATTTGCAGCCGACGTGGCGGAGGAGATCGCCGAGGAAATCGCCGAATCCGCCGAGGACTACTTTGAAGGCCAGCCCGCCGCGTTCGGGCTCTACGAGCCTGGCTACGACGCCGACGGGACCCTGCAGGCATCGGGGCTGCCGTTGGAGATCCTCAAACCGGAGGCACCCGGCTCCGACCCCTCAGCTAACAGCCCGGGCGGGGAGCCGGAAGCCGGTTCCCCTGACGCCTCGAGCTTCGACACGGTGGGAACAGGCAGCCTCACCATGTCCTTCATGCGTACCGGCATCAATGTGCGGATCGACCCGACCGAGCACATCCTCGAGGTGGCCCAGCGCGCGGGCGTCAGGATTGGCGCGAACTGCAAGGAAGGCATGTGCGGCTCCTGCAAGGTCGTCAAGCTTTCAGGGGAGATCGAGATGAACCATCAGGGCGGCATCCGGGCACGGGAAATCTCGGCCGGCAAGTTCCTGCCCTGCTGCTCCCTCGCGCAGACGGACTTGGTCATCGATGCCTGACCCCTGCTCCGGCCCACTGTCCAGGCGAAGCCGAACCCCTGAACAGCGCCAGCCCATGAATTCAAACCAAAGGAATTGACATGGCTTTGAACAGCGACATCCGGCCGGATGGCCAACCCCCTCTGGAGCTGGAGGAGCCCAAAATCGTTCCTGCAACGGGGAGCTCTCCTTCCTCCCACGGTCCGAAGGCGGACGCGGAGGATACCGAGCAGATTATGCAGGAACTGCGCCAGAGCCGCGCTGAACAGGCCGTCTCTGAACGACGCAACCGCAGGCTGACCCTCGACAAGGCAACTTTTGGTATCACCGGCGTTCTCGCCCTGGCCTTTGTGGCCTGGGGCTTCCTGGGCCGGGACAGCCTCTCCGCTACCTCAACCCTCGCCCTCAACTGGGTGATGGAGTACACCGGCTGGCTCTTTATGGTCCTCGCCTCATTGTTTGTTGTCTTCGTCCTCTGGCTTGCCTTGGGCAAGTGGGGCAATATCCCGCTGGGCAAGGACGGCGAAAAGCCCGAGTTCCGGACCATTTCCTGGATCTCGATGATGTTCGCCGCCGGCATGGGTATCGGGCTGATGTTCTACGGCGTGGCTGAGCCCCTCTACCACTTTGTTTCACCGCCTCCTGGGACTGTGAACGGGCAGACGCCCGAAGCCATCCAGACCGCGATGGCCACCTCCATCTTCCACTGGACCCTGCACCCTTGGGCCATGTACGCGGTGGTGGGTATTGCCATGGCGTACGGTACTTACCGCCTGGGCCGAAAGCAGCTGATTTCCGCCGCCTTTACCTCCCTGTTCGGCATCAGGACAGTGGAAGGGCCGGTAGGCAAATTCATCAACATCCTTGCCATCTTTGCCACCCTTTTCGGAACGGCGGCGTCCCTCGGCCTCGGAGCCCTGCAGATTGGCAGCGGATTGACCTCGAACGGCTGGGTAGGCCAGCTGGGCACCCCAGTCCTGGTGGCCATCGTCGCCATCCTGACGGCCTGCTTCGTGGCCTCCGCGGTGTCCGGCGTACGTCGCGGCATCCAGTGGCTGTCCAACACCAACATGGTCCTGGCGGTAGTCCTGGCGATCATCGTCTTCATCGCCGGTCCTACCCTGTTCATCCTCAACCTCATCCCTGCGGCCGTCGGTGACTACGCACGTGACCTCGCGGAGATGTCGTCCCGCACCGAAGCAGTTGGGGATGAGTCCCTGCGCACCTGGTTGTCGGGCTGGACCATCTTCTACTGGGCCTGGTGGGTCTCATGGACGCCGTTCGTGGGCATGTTCATTGCCCGGATCAGCCGCGGGCGCACTATCCGCCAGTTCGTCACCGGCGTCCTGCTGGTCCCCAGCATCGTCAGCGTGCTGTGGTTCGGTATCTTCGGCGGAAGCGCCTTCAAGGTCCAGGAGGCAGCGGACGCCGCGGGCCGGCCGGGACTGGTCACCATGACGGACGGCAGCCCGTCCATCGACTTCGACGGAGCGCTCTTCGACCTCGTCAAGAACCTGTCCATGCCCGACTGGCTCACTGCAGCTGTCATCGTCCTGGCAATGGTCCTTGTAGCGATCTTCTTCGTCACCGGTGCAGATTCGGCCTCCCTGGTCATGTCATCACTGAGCTCCAACGGTTCGGCAGATCCGAAGCGCGGCCTGGTGATTTTCTGGGGCCTCCTCACCGGCGCGGTCGCAGCAGTCCTGCTGCTGGCCGGCGGCGATAAACCGTCCGAAGCGCTGGCAGGCCTCCAGCGCATCACCATCGTTGCGGCACTGCCATTCGTGCTGGTCATGCTGCTCTTGTGCTTCGCCCTGGTCCGGGACCTGCGCCGCGACCCGATGTCGCTCCGGCAGCGACTGGCCACCTCCGTCGTCGAACGCGCCATCCGCAGCGGCGTGGACCAGCATGGCGGGGCGCAGTTCGACCTGGTCACCAAGCACGAATGCGGAGACCGCTGCTCCGAGGACAGCGCCTGCCCGGGCAGTTCCACTACGGCCAATCCCGCGCCCACCGATTCCCCATCCGCCTCTACCAAGCCCCACACCAGCACCCAGGAGTAAACCTTGACCATTCTTCTTGAAAGCCGCTCACCTGGCAGCGCGACTGCCGCGGCGGGTGCCGCAACCGCCGCAACCCGCAAGGCCGAATTCGTCCTGACCCTGTCCTGCCCGGACAAGCCAGGCATTGTCAGGGCTGTTACGACGTTCCTGGCTGACCGCGGCTTCGACATTGTGGAGCACCAGCAGTTCGATGACCACGTCAGCGGCAATCTCTACCTCCGTACCGCCTTCACGGCAGGAGCACCGGCAGACACCGAAGTCCCGGACACTGTCGAAGTCCTCACGGAAGCGTTCCAGCCAATCGGCGAGGACTTCGGGATGAACTTCACCATCCACGACGGCAGGCCGCAGCGGCTGCTGGTGATGGTCTCGAAGTTCGGGCACTGCCTCAACGACCTGATTTTCCGGTGGCAGGCCGGCAGCCTTGGCGCCGAAATCGCCGTCGTGGTTTCCAACCATGAAACCCTCCGCCCCATGGCCGAGGCTGCAGGGCTCCCCTTCATCCACGTTCCTGTCACCGCCGAAACGAAGCCCGAAGCCGAAGCCCGGCTGCTGGAACTGGTGGCGGAGTACGACGCGGACCTCGTTGTCCTGGCCCGCTACATGCAGGTGCTCTCCAACGAACTCTGTGGTGACCTCCGCGGCCGTGCCATCAACATCCACCACTCTTTCCTGCCCGGCTTCAAGGGCGCCAAGCCCTACCACCAGGCCTACGACCGTGGGGTGAAGCTGATCGGGGCCACCGCCCACTACGTCACGGCCGATTTGGACGAAGGTCCCATCATTGAGCAGGAAGTGTTTCGGGTGGACCACAGCCTGGACCCGGATGCACTGGTCACGGTCGGCAGGGACGCCGAATCCCAGGCGCTGTCCCGTGCAGTGAAATGGCACTGCCAGCACCGGGTCCTGCTCAACAACACCCGCACCGTCGTCTTCCGCTAACGCGAACACCATGCCAACAGGAGAAACAACACCCATGAGCTCATCACCACGCGTTGTCATCATCGGCGCCGGCATTGTCGGAACCAACCTTGCCGACGAACTCGCCACCAGGGGCTGGACCAACATCACGGTGGTGGAACAGGGCCCGTTGGAACTTGCCGGTGGCTCCACCTCGCACGCGCCGGGCCTGGTGTTCCAGAACAACCCGTCACGGACCATGACCGAATTCGCCACCTACACCGTCAACAAGCTGCTCGCCCTGAGCAAGGACGGCCAGTCCTGCTTCAGCCAGGTGGGCGGCCTGGAGCTGGCAACCACCCCCGAGCGCCTGGCCGACCTCAAGCGCAAGATGGGCGTGATGACCTCCTGGGGCGTCGAAAGCCGGATCGTCGACGCGGACGAATGCGAAAAGATCTACCCCCTCCTGAACACCGGCAAGCTCAGCGGCGGCCGCGAAGTCCTGGGCGCCCTGCTCATCCCCACGGACGGCCTGGCCCACGCCGCCCGCGCAGTGCAGCTGTTGATGGAGCGCTCCAGCGAGCGTGGCGTGACCTTCATCGGCTCCACCACGGTCACCGGCATCGCCCAGGAGGGCGGCAAGGTGACCGGCGTCGAAACCGACAACGGACTGATCCCGGCGGACATCGTGGTTTCATGTGCGGGTTTCTGGGGCCGTGAACTGGGCAAGATGGTGGGCCTGGAGGTGCCGCTGCTGCCGCTGGCCCACCAGTACGCCATCAGCACCCCGCTGCCCGAACTCGAGGGCGTCAACGAGCTCCCCAAGGGCGCCAGCAAGCCCATCCTGCGCTACCAGGACAGGGACCTGTACTACCGCGAATGGGGCGACCGGATCGGCATCGGCAGCTACGCCCACCGCCCCATGCCGGTGGATATGTCCGCCCTGCCGAAGGTCTCCGCAGAGGAGATGTCGGACCACCGCATGCCCTCCCGCCTGGAGTTCACCCTGGAAGACTTCCTGCCCGCTTGGGAGGACAGCCAGGACCTGCTGCCGGCCCTGCGCAGCTCCGAGATCCAGGACGGCTTCAACGGCATCTTCTCCTTCACTCCTGACGGCGGCCCCCTCATGGGCGAGGCGCCCGACCTCGAAGGCCTGTTCGTGGCCGAAGCCGTCTGGGTCACGCACTCGGCCGGCGTAGCCAAGGCAATGGCGGAGCTGCTCGTGGAAGGCCGGTCCCGCACGGACCTGCACGGCTGCGAGCTTACCCGCTTCGAAAAGGTCCAGACCTCCGACGCCTACGTCAGCGAGACGTCGCAGCAGAACTTCGTGGAGATCTACGACGTGATGCATCCACTGCAGCCCAGGGAATCCCCGCGGGACCTCCGGGTGAGCCCGTTCAATGTCCGGCAGAAGGAACTGGGAGCGTTCTTCCTGGAGTCCGCCGGCTGGGAGCGGCCGCACTGGTTCGAGGCCAACCGTGGCCTGCTGGAGGAGCTCCCGGCCGAATGGCAGGCGCCGGAGCGCGAGGAGTGGGCCGCCATGTTCTCGTCCCCCATCTCGGCGGCCGAGGCGTGGAGAACCCGCACCGCCGTCGGGCTTTACGACATGACACCGCTCAAGCGGCTCTCCGTGGTGGGCCCCGGCGCGCAGGCACTGCTGCACCGGCTCAGCACCGGCAACATTGCCAAGAAGCCGGGAGCGGTAACTTACTGCCTGCTGCTGGAGCACGACGGCGGCATCCGCAGTGACGTGACCGTCGCGCGGCTGGCGGAGGAAGACTTCCAGCTGGGTGTCAACAGCAACGTGGACTTCGACTACCTCCGGGTGGAGGCCCGGAAGCAGTCGGCCGCGGATCCCGCCCAGTGGGTGCACGTCTCCGACATCACCGGCAGCACCTGCTGCATCGGGCTGTGGGGGCCGCTGGCCCGCGAGGTGATCGGCAAGGTCAGCTCCGATGACCTGACCAACGACGGCCTGAAGTACTTCCGGACCAAGGAAATCTCCGTGGGCGGCATCCCGGTCACGGCCATGCGGCTCTCCTACGTGGGTGAGCTCGGCTGGGAGCTCTACACCACCGCAGAATACGGGCTGAAGCTCTGGGACCTGCTGTTCGAGGCGGGCCAGGAACACGGCATCATCGCGGCGGGCCGCGGGGCGTTCAACAGCATGCGGCTCGAAAAGGGCTACCGGCTGTGGGGCACGGACATGACCTCCGAGCACCACCCCTACGAATCCGGCCTGGGCTTCTCCATCGCCAAGGACAAGACGGGCTTCGTCGGCGCCGAGGCCTTGGCTGAGCGAAAGGAGCAGCCCGCCACGCGCGCCCTGCGCTGCCTGACGGTCGACGACGGCACCTCCATCGTTCTGGGCAAGGAACCGGTGTACGTGGACGGTTCCGCAGTTGGGTACGTTACGAGCGCGGCGTACGGCTACTCGGTGCGGAAGCCGATCGCGTACGCCTGGCTGCCCGCCTCGGTATCCGAAGGCGACGCCGTAGAGGTCGAGTACTTCGGCAAGCGCATCGCCGCGACGGTCTCTGCCGAGCCCCTGTTCGATCCGGGCATGGAGCGCCTCCGGGGCTGATTTAGACCAGGGCTGAGCCCCGCTCTGCCATCGAAACCGGGGGTCGCCGAACGGGCGGCCCCCGGTTTCATGCGTGCCCGTCGGATTGTCGTATCCCTTTGTCATGATTGGTTTTATGGGGAAAGCGGCGGTGGCGAAGGCGTTTGAGGACATCACTGCCGCTCTTGCTGTGCTCAATGCAGAGGCTGAGGGCTGTGGTTCGGAGGCGTTCTCCGCTGCTGATCCGCTGGCCGGCCTTGCCGATGGGTGCCTGGACATCCTTGCCGGGGCGCGGGTGGCGGAGGCCGGGTTCGCGGGTTTGAAGGCGCGGGCCGCCGTGAAGTATGCAGACACTGCGCAGGCCATCGCGCCGCCGGACGCACCGGTACAGGCGCTGGAAATGGCTGTCGCCGCGGAAATCGGCGCCCTTCTGCTCCTCGGTCCCCGGGCAGCCGGTGCGTTCCTGGCCGCTTCCCACGCCCTGTCGAAGGAGTTGCCGCTGACACTGTCGGCACTGCAGTCGGGGACAATCTCCTGGCAGCACGCCCTGGTCATGGTGGATGAGACCGCCACGTTGGACCCGGCCGGGGCCGCAGCCCTGGAGGCCCAGTTTCTGGACCCCGGCACACCGAAACCGGCCGCCGCGGCCCCGATCGGGGAGATGCCGGCGTACCGGTTCAAAGCGAAAGCCAAGACCTGGCGGGAACGCCACCACGCCGAGTCCATTGAAAAACGCCACGCCAAGGCCGTGGCGGACCGGCGGGTGGAATACCGGCCCGATCAGGACGGAATGGCCTGGCTCTCCGCCTACCTGCCCGCCGACCAGGCACTGGCTGGCTGGAACAAGCTCACCGCCGACGCACGGGAATTACAGGGCCCGAAAGAAACCCGGACCCTCACCCAGTTACGCGCGGACCTGTATGCCAAACTTCTCCTCGGCGAAACCACCACAGGCCGTGACGAAACAGCGGCTGGAACAACTGCCGGCACTTCATTGATCCGGGCGCAGGTGCTGGTCACCGTGCCGATGTTTTTCCTGCTGGGCCTGACGGACGAGCCGGCGATGCTCGACGGGTACGGACCCATCCCGCCGTCCGTGGCACGCAGGCTCATCGCCGACGGCGCCAGGTCGTTTTACCGGGTGCTGGTGGATCCGCGGGACGGGGCGCCGCTGGAGATCGGCCGGACCAGCTACCGGCTGACCAAGGCCATGCGGAACTGGCTCAGCTTGAGGGACGGCAAATGCCCGTTCCCCGGCTGCAGCAACAACTCCCTCGACAACGAAGCCGACCATCTCCTCGCCTGGCACAAAGGCGGCACCACCGGAATCAGCAACCTCGGACAACCCTGCCCGAAGCACCACAAACTCCGGCACACCGGCGGCTGGAAACCAACACCAGCCACCAAAAACGAACCACCCGGCTGGACCTCACCCACCGGCCGGCACTACAAAAGTGAACACCAAGACTGGGAACCACCCCACTGGCCGGAACAACTGCAGTCCGCGCCCGGGGATCTGCCGCGCGGCGACGTGGACCTTGTGCGCATCAATTTATCCCTCGGAGAAGACGGCATCGAGCGGTTCCTGCATGCCCGGGCCAATTGAACTCTTGCCCTCGCCTGCGTCCGGTGCTTGGCTGGTGGGATGGCTGATGAAGAGGTTTCCCAGAACATTCCCGACGACGAGCACCTGCGGCAGGACGTCGCACCAGAGCCCGAGGGAGAACCCCAAGGAGCTCAAGACAGCGGCTTTACGCCGGGTCAAACCAATGCGGGACAACAGGTCGGCGGGCTTGCTTCGGCCACCGGCTACGGCAAAGACCTCGACCCCGAAGCGCAGCCTGACGGAAACAACCCGGTGTAGGCGCGGCGATCCAAAGCGAAAAAACAGCGACGGCGACGTTCCGGCAGGTGCGGAATGTCGCCGTCGCTGTTCTCTGTCTTAGAACTAGCCCACTGCGGCGGGCTCCGGCTTGAGCTCTCCGACCGCCTCCACCTCGGCGGCATCCGCCAAATGGGGTTCGAAGCGGACGAACATGGCTTTGAAGCCGGGGGTGTTGGATTCGCGGGCGACGTTTTCCTTGTGGACCAGGGCGTTGGCTTCGGGGAAGTAGGCGGCGGCGCAGCCCTTTGCGGTGGGGTAGGCCACGAGCCGGAACTTGTCCGCCGTCCGGTCGTGGCCGCGGAAGGTGCTGACCACGTCCACGAGGTCCCTGTCTTTGAAGCCGAGTTCTGTCAGGTCTTCGGGGTGGATGAGGATCACGCGGCGGCCGCCGGAGATGCCGCGGTAGCGGTCGTCCAGGCCGTAATAGGTGGTGTTGTACTGATCGTGGCTGCGGATGGTCTGCAGGACCAGGTGCCCGGCCGGCGGGGTGAGGTACTCCAGCGGGCTGACGGTGAAGCGGCCACGGCCGATGTCGGTTTTGAAGGAGCGGGTGTCCCGGGGCGGGTTGGGCAGCACGAACCCGTTTTTGGTTCGGACCCGGGCGTTGAAGTCCTCGAAGCCGGGCAGGACGCGTTCGATGTGGTCCCGGATGACGTCGTAGTCCTCGGCCATGGCCTTCCAGTTCACGGGGTGGTCCGGGCCGAAGGTCGCCTCGGCCATCCGGGCGACGATGACGGGTTCGGCGAGCAGGTGTTCGGAGACCGGGGTGAGGCGGCCTTGGGTGGAGTGGACCACGGACATGGAGTCTTCCACGGAGAGGAACTGGGCGCCCTTGGGGTGCTTGTCGTCCTTGTCCGTCCGGCCGAGGGTGGGCAGGATCAGCGAGGTGCGGCCGTGGACGATGTGGGAACGGTTGGGTTTGGTGGAGATGTGCACGGTCAGCCCGATCCGCTGCATTCCGGCTTCGAGGGTTTCGGTGTCGGAGCAGGCGAGGGAGAAGTTCCCGCCCATGGAGACGAAGACGTCCACCTCGTCGCGTTCGAACGCTTCCATGGCTTCGACGGCGTCGTAGCCGTGGTGCCGCGGGGAGGTGATCCCGAACTCGGTATCCAGCGCTTCCAGGAGCCACTCCTTGGGTTTTTCCCAGATGCCCATGGTCCGGTCGCCCTGGACATTCGAGTGCCCGCGGACGGGGCAGGCGCCGGCGCCGGGCTTGCCGAAGTTCCCCTGCAGGAGCAGGACGTTGACCATTTCCTTGATGGTGTCCACCGAGTGCGGCTGCTGCGTCACGCCCAGCGCCCAGCAGAAGATCGTGGCCTTGGAGGCCACCAGCATGGAGGCAACCTTTTCGATGTGTTCCCGGGGCAGCCCCGTGGCCTTTTCCGTTTCGGCCCAGTCCAGCTCCTTGCGGGCGTCCCGGTAGGCGTCGAACCCGTCGGTCTGGGCGGCGATGAAGGAATGGTCGACGACAGTCCCGGGGTTCCGCTTTTCCTCTTCAAGGAGCAGGTGGCCCAGGGCCTGGAACAGGGCCAGGTCACCGCCGACCTTGATCTGCAGGTATTCATCGGCCAGCGGGGTGCCGCCGCCGACGACACCGGAGACGGTCTGCGGGTCCTTGAAGTTGAACAGGCCTGCCTCGGGCAGCGGGTTCACGGCCACCACCTTGCCGCCCTTGTCCTTGCATTCCTTCAGCGCGGACAGCATGCGCGGGTGGTTGGTGCCCGGGTTCTGCCCCACCACGAAAATCAGCTCCGAATCATGGATGTCATCCAGGGACACGGTGCCCTTGCCGATCCCGATCGTGGGGTTCAGGGCCGAGCCGGAGGACTCGTGGCACATGTTTGAACAGTCCGGCAGGTTGTTCGTCCCCAGCGCCCGGGCGAACAGCTGGTACATAAAGGCTGTCTCGTTCGCGGTCCGGCCGGAGGTATAGAAAACGCACCGGTCAGCCGTGGTGGCCCGAACGTGCTCGCCAATCAGCTCGAACGCCTCAGCCCAGGAAATCGGCGAATAGTGCGTCTCACCGGGCCGGATCACCACCGGTTCGCTCAGCCGGCCCTGATTGCCGAGCCAATACTCCGTCTTCTCCGACAGCTCCTTGATGGAGTGCTTCGCCCAGAACTCCGCGCCCACGGTCCGCAGGGTGTTCTCCTCGGCCACGGCCTTGGCGCCGTTCTCGCAGAACTCGGCCGCCTTGCGCTTCTTGTCCGATTCCGGCCACGCGCAGCCCGGGCAGTCGAACCCGCCGCGCTGGTTCAGCCGCAGCAGGGACTGGGCCGTCCGGGTCACCCCGGCCTGCGCGACGGCACGTTCCAGCGCCACCATCACGGCCTTGACTCCGGCCGCTTCGGTCTTGGGCTTGTGGACTTCGAGGTCGTCCTCGTTGATGTCCGCGACGGGCGCGGGCTGCTTACCGAACTTCATTGTTCCAACTTCCTTACCGGCATTACGTAGTTCTGACGCCAGCAAAGGCGCACCCAGGTTCCTGGCGCGCCTTTGCTGGACACTTCTGTTACTTCACTGGCTGCTACTGGGACACCTTCGCCAGCGTCTCCCGCTCAGCGCCGATGGTGGTGTTGTCGCCATGGCCGGTACGGACCACTGTCTCCGGCGGGAGGGTCAGCAGGCGTTCCCGGATGGAGGTGAGAATGGTGGGGTAGTCGCTGTAGGAGCGCCCCGTAGCGCCGGGGCCGCCGTTGAACAGCGTGTCCCCGGTGAAGACCGTTCCTTCACTTTCCAGGTAGAAGCAGGTGGAACCGGGGGAGTGCCCGGGCGTGTGGATGGCCCGCAAAGTTGTCCCTCCTACCTCAAAGACGTCGCCGTCGGCCAGTTCCCGGTCCGGCTTTGCATCCGGGTACACCTGTTCCCAGAGGACCAGGTCCTCCGGGTTCAGGTAGATCGGGGCGCCGACGGCCTCTGCTACCTCGCGTGCGGCGCCGATGTGATCGTTGTGGGCGTGGGTCTGAAGGATCGCTTTAACTTTCCGGCCACGGACCTGGTTGATGATCGCGGCGGCGTCGTGCGGCGAGTCGATGATCACGCATTCTTCGTCGTTGCCCACGATCCAGACGTTGTTGTCCACGTCCCATGTGCCGCCGTCGAGCGAAAACGTGCCCGAGGTGACCAGATTCTCGATCTTTACGCTCATGCCGGCACTCCCGCCGCGGGGATCTCAACAACCGAGCGCAGGACCTTGCCCTCATGCATCCTGGCGAAGGCTTCCTCCACCTGGTCAATGGTGATCCGCTCCGAGACGAAGGCGTCCAGGTCCAGGTTGCCCTGCTTGTAGTGGGACACCAGCATCGGGAAGTCCCGCGAGGGCAGGCAGTCGCCGTACCAGGAGGACTTCAGCGACCCGCCCCGGCCAAAGACATCCAGCAGCGGCAGTTCCAGCTTCATGTCCGGCGTCGGGACGCCTACCAGCACCACCCGGCCGGCAAGGTCGCGGGCGTAGAACGCCTGCTTGTACGTTTCGGGGCGGCCGACGGCGTCAATCACCACGTCAGCCCCGTTGCCGCCTGTCAGGGCACGGATGGCCTCGATGGGGTCTTCCTTGCTGGAGTCAATGCCGTGGGTGGCGCCCAAGGATTTGGCCATCTCCACCTTGTTCGCGTCAATGTCCACGGCGATGATGGTGGTCGCACCGGCCAGTTTGGCTCCGGCGATCGCGGCAATGCCCACGCCGCCGCAGCCGATCACAGCCACGGATTCGCCGCGCTTGACCTCGCCGGTGTTGATCGCGGCACCGATGCCGGCCATGACGCCGCAGCCGAGCAGGCCGACGGCGGCCGCATCAACCTCGGGGTCGACCTTGGTGCATTGTCCTGCCGCGACGAGGGTCTTCTCGGCAAACGCACCGATGCCCAGGGCGGGGGAGAGCTCGGTGCCGTCCTCGAGGGTCATTTTCTGGGTGGCGTTCGCGGTGTTGAAGCAGTACTGCGGCTGACCCTTGGCGCAGGCACGGCACTCACCGCACACGGCACGCCAGTTCAGGATGACGCGGTCACCCGGGGCCACAGAAGTGACGTCGGGGCCCACTGCGTTGACCACACCGGTGGCTTCGTGGCCCAACAGGAAGGGGAAGTCATCGTTGATGCCGCCCTGCTTGTAGTGCAGGTCCGTGTGGCAGACCCCGCACGTCAGGATATCCACCAGCGCCTCGCCTGGTCCCGGATCCGGGACCAGGATGGTCTCCACCGACACTGGAGCGTTCTTTTCCTTGGCAATAACTGCCTTGACTTTATGCACCATTAGCTGGGGTGTTCCTTTCCTAGTCCCGGGACTCTGGGGGCGGTGCCCCGGGCAGTTCGTTCGGCCCGAGTTCAGCCCGACTTCTTATTCTCATGCCTCAGGCGGGGTGGCGGATAGCCAGTCTGACGGCTTCGTGCAAATTGCGTATTACACAACAAGGTGCACATAGCGCGTACTGGAAATATGTCAGCCGCCACACGGGGTGTCAATAGAAGGCCCTGGTAGTGCACCGCGTCCGCCGCCAGTTTATAGCCGACTTTCTCTGCTCCCCGCAACGTGAAACCTCCACGTGCAACGGCGCCTATTCGCCCGCCCCAGCGTCCCTCCTCACCACCCATGCTGCTGGGAACCAGTAGAAGCTCTATTTCCAGGCTCGGCACGGACCATTGACTGTGGCCCTCATCACGCTTAGTATGTTGCAACAGCGTTGCGCTCAATGCAACCCCAAACAATTTGGTGGATCCATGAGTAACGAAACTTCCTCTCCCGCCCGCGGCCGGGGCACAGCCCCGGAGCTGGGTGGCAGCCAGCCCGGCTCGGCGTCCGGCGCCGGCACGCCGGGCGGGAACAAACCTGACCTTGCCGACAACGCCGTCAGCAAGGAAACGCGGCGCCGGGTCATCGCCGCCAGCTTCATCGGCAACTTTGTCGAATGGTTCGACTACGCCGTCTACGGCTACCTGGCCGTCACCATCGCGACAGTCTTCTTCCCGGAGTCCGATTCCCAGACCGGACTCCTCCTGACCTTCGCCCTTTTTGCGATTTCATTCCTGGTGCGCCCACTGGGCGGTTTCGTCTGGGGCCACATCGGCGACAAGGTGGGCCGGCGGACGGCCCTCTCCCTTTCGATCCTGATCATGTCCGGAGCAACTTTCTGCATAGCGCTGATTCCGGGCTATGACACGATCGGTATCTGGGCGCCCCTCCTGCTCCTGATGATCAGGGTGGTCCAAGGCTTCTCCGCTTCGGGAGAATATGCTGGGGCGTCCGCGTTCCTGGTGGAATACGCCCCGGCCAACAGGCGCGGCCTGTACGCCGCCGTGGTCCCGGCCAGCACCGCCGCCGGCCTGCTCCTCGGTTCACTGATCGCCGGTCTGCTGACAACCCTGCTCTCAACCGAGGCGATGCACAGCTGGGGCTGGCGGCTGCCGTTCCTGCTGGCAGCCCCGATGGGCCTGATCGGCCGGTACATCCGGACCAAGCTCGAGGACACCCCCGTGTTCCGCGAGCTGGCCGCGGAGGACCAGGCCGCCAAGGCGCCGGTATCCAGTCTCTTCCGGAACCACTGGCGGCAGCTGCTGCAAGCGGTCGGGGCAGTGCTGCTCAACGCCGTCGGCTTCTACGTGATCCTCAGCTACATGCCCACATACCTGTCCTCGGAACTGGGCCTGGGCGAAACCGAATCATTCCTGGCCACCACCATCGCGCTGATCACCTACATCGGCTTCATCTTCCTCACCGGGATGCTCTCGGACCGGTACGGGCGCAAGAAGGTGCTGATCAGCGCGTCGGTTGCCTTCATCGTCCTTACCGTCCCCGCATTCGCGCTGCTGGGAACCGGGAACTTCCTGGTCATCGTCCTGGTCCAGATCCTCCTGGGCGCCATGCTCACCCTGAACGACGGCACGCTCCCCAGTTTCCTCGCGGAAATGTTCCCCACCCGCGTCCGCTACAGCGGCTTTGCGGTCAGCTTCAACCTCTCCAACGCCCTTTTCGGCGGCACCGCCCCGTTTATGGCGACGCTGCTTATAGCTGCCACCGCCAGTGACCTGGCCCCGGCCTGGTACCTGGTGGCGGCCGCCGTCGTCTCCCTGATCGCCGTGGCCCTGTCCAGGGAAACCTGTAAAGAGCCCCTGCGCCACGAATAGCTTTCTTTCCAACCAACCGCACCTGAAGAAACGCACCATAGAAAGGCATCACCACGATGACCATCACCACCGAGAACGCAACCACCGTCGCCGAACTGGAGCGCACAAAGATCCTGAAGAACGGTGAGAAAGTCAGCCTCACCTTCTCCGACGCCGAGTTCGAACGCAGGCTCGCCGGGCTCCGCCTGATCATGGCGGAAAAGGACCTCGACGCCGTTGTCCTCACCAGCTACCACTCCATCAAGTACTACTCCGACTTTCTGTTCACCACCTTCGGCCGCTCGTACGGCATGGTGGTCACCAAGGATGACACCGTCACGGTCACGGCCAACATCGACGCCGGAATGCCTTGGCGCCGAAGCTACGGCGACAACATCGTCTACACGGACTGGCGCCGCGACAACTACATCTTCGCCATCCAGGAAGTCCTGCGCACCCGCGGCATCACCCCCCGCCGCCTCGGCGTCGAGGACGACTCGCTGCCGCTGGACAACCGCAACAAGATCCAGGCCGCTTTCCCGTCGGCCACCCTGGTGGACGTCGCCCAGGCAGCCATGCGCCAGCGCATGATCAAGTCCGCCGAAGAGATCGAGGTCATCAAGCATGGTGCACGCATCGGCGATCTGGGAGGCGAAGCCATCCGCAACGCCATCACCGCCGGCATCACCGAATACGAGGTGGCGCTGATCGGCACCGAGGCCATGATGCACGAGATTGCCCGCACCTTTCCGAACTCCGAGATCCGCGACACCTGGGTATGGTTCCAGTCCGGCATCAATACCGATGGCGCACACAACTGGGCCACCACCCGGAAGATCCAGGAACACGACATCCTGTCCTTGAACTGCTTCCCCATGACCTCCGGCTACTACACGGCCCTCGAACGGACACTCTTCTACGGCGAACCGGACGCCCGCTCGCTGGAACTGTGGAACATCAACGTCGAGGTCCACAGGCGCGGCCTTGAGCTGATCAAGCCCGGTGCGGTGTGCAAGGACATCGCCGCTGAGCTCAATGAGATCTACGTCGGCTACGGCCTGCTGGCCAACCGCACCTTCGGCTACGGACACTCCTTCGGCGTCCTGAGCCACTACTACGGCCGGGAAGCCGGGCTGGAACTCCGCGAGGACATCGACACGGTACTCGAACCAGGCATGGTGGTGTCCATGGAACCGATGATCACGGTCCTCGACGGCCAGCCGGGCGCCGGCGGTTACCGCGAACACGACATCCTGGTGGTGGGAGAGGACGGGGCGGAGAACATCACCAAGTTCCCGTTCGGCCCTGAGTACAACATCATCGGCGCCTAGTTCCGCCAGGCCCGTTCCCTGGCGTCGAAGGCGCGGCCAGGGAACGCGGCCGTGGACCCGGACAGGGCCCAAACCGGAAGCGGCGCCATCATCATGGCGCCGCTTCCGGCGCCCGCTAAGGAATGATGGGTAGCACCATGAGCGCAACAGAACCCGAGACTACAGGCAACGGCGACAGCAAGGGCGCCTCCGTGATCGTCAACGCGATCGCCGTCCTCCGCACCTTCACCGCGGACGAACCACTCCTGGGGGTCACCGAGATCGCCAACCGCGTGGGGCTCCATAAAAGCACCGTCTCGCGGATCCTGGCCACCTTCGAACAGGAACACCTGGTGGAACGCGACGCGGAGACGCGCCGCTTCCGGCTGGGACTAGGACTGATCGCTGTGGCCGGCCCCCTGCTGGCCGAACTGGAGGAGCGGCGCGTCGCCTACCCCGTGCTCCGCGAACTGTCAGAGCAGACAGGCGAAACCAGCGCCCTCATGGTCTGGAGCGGTGACGAATCCATCTGCGTCGAGCAAATCGCCAGCCACCACCAGATCAAGCACACCACCCCGCTGGGCGCCCGGTACAACGATGCCCTCAGCGCCTCAGTCCAGGTTTTCCTTGCGCAGGAACCCGAAGGCCGGGTCCGTTCCCTCCTCAACAGCGGTGCCATCACCTACCCCGGCTTGGATGAGTCCAGTATGGACGCCTACCTGGTCCGGCTGAAGGACGACCTCCGTCGCGGCTGGGCCATCAATTACGGGGAAACCTCCATCGACGAAGTGGGCCTGGCAGCGCCTGTCTACGATCATCGCGGCGAGGTGGTGGCCGCGGTCCTGATCCCGGCGCCACGGTTCAGGGTGTCCCAGGACCGGTTGACGGCGCTCGGTGAATCCTGTGCCGCCGCGGCGGCCAAGGTCACTGCCCGGCTGGGCGGCAGGGCGCGGGGCGCCGCCACGTAGACTGGCAGGATGCGGTTGGTAGCCAGTGACATTGACGGAACGATCCTTGGGCACGATGGAAAGATCAGCGACCGCACCGTCCGTGCGTTCCATGCCTGCCGTGACGCCGGCGTTGAACTCGTTTTTGTCACCGGCCGGCCGCCGCGCTGGCTCCACCCCCTGCAGGACCAGCTGGGGCATGCCGGGACCGTCATCTGTTCCAACGGTGCCGTGGTCTGGGACCTTGAGGCCGAACAGCTGGTGTCCGCCCGCACCCTGGCCATCGACTCCGTGCTGGAGGTCCGCCGCATCATCAAGGAGCTCCGCCCGGCCGCCCTCTTTGCCGCGGAGACACTGACAAGCTTCCACCTCGAGCCCGGCTTCATCGAAAACGGCTCCTCCGAACTGCTCTCGGAATTCACCCCGGCGCCGTTGGCCGAAACCCTCACCACGGACGACGCCGTCGTGAAGTTCCTGGCGATTGTCCGGGAGGGGACGGCGGACGACTTCCTGGCGGAGGTCAGGCCCGCCGTCGAACATCTGGCGGCCGCCACGCACTCGTCGCCCGGCGTCTCCATGCTGGAGTTGTGCCTGCCGGGCGTCAACAAGGCCGTGACGCTGGCGGAATACGCTGCCGCGCTGGGCATTGACGCCGCCGATGTTGTGGCGTTCGGGGACATGCCGAACGATATCGAGATGCTCCGCTGGGCCGGCCACGGCTACGCGATGGCCAGCGGCCACCCGGAGGCAATCCGCGCCGCCGGGCAGCAGGCACCGCACTTCGACGACGACGGCGTGGCCCAGGTCCTGGAGGCCCGTCTGGCGTCCCTGGGCGTCAAACTTCCCTGATCCAGCGGGACATCGGCTAATTTCCAGCTGACGCTCACCTTGTGTTCACTTTTGCTCCCTACCGTGGAGTAAGGGGACCAAGAGCTCCCCTTTCGGCTCAAGGGGTAACGATGGCAAAAAACGTCAAGCACGACACTGTTGATGTGCCGCTGCGCAGGGCAACCCCCGCGCCGCATTGGAAGCAGTTGCGCCAGGGCGACCGCGTCCGCGTGGTCTTCACGCCCGGCTTTGAAAGCGGGGGCCTGGTGGACGCCATCACCGGCGACCATGCCGCGGTGTGGATAAACCTCGACGGCGGCCGCGGCCGCACGCTGCTGCACTGCAGCGACAGCGTGGAGATCCTTCCCGAAGAGGAATAGTCCGGCCAGGGCAGGCTGCGCGTCCCGGCGGCTCCGGTACGCTCGCAGGGTGAGTTTGCCGTTCTTCACCAGCCCGGACAACACCGGCCGCCAGCTGCCTGTCGCCATGGCCCACCGCGGGTTTTCCCGGGAGGGGCTGGAAAACTCGATGGCCGCGTTCCACGCCGCCGTCGACCTCGGCTACCGCTATCTCGAAACCGACGTGCACACCACCGCGGACGGGGTGGTGCTCGTCTTCCACGATGACACCTTGGACCGGGTGACGGACGGAAGCGGCCGGATCGCCGCGCTCACCGCCGGTGAAGTAGCCCGCGCGCGCATCAATGGCCACGAGCCAATCCCGACCTTTGACGATGTGATCACCGGGCTGCCCGGGGCCCGCTTCAACGTTGATGTTAAGGACTGGAACTCCGTCCGGAGCCTGGCTGCCGCCATCGAGCGGCACCAAGCGCATTCCCGCGTCCTGGTCACCAGTTTCTCGGACCGGCGGCGGCGCGCGGTGCTGAAGCTGCTGAGCCGCCCGGTGGCCTCGTCGGCCGGAGTTGTTCCGGTGGCTTTGTTCACAGTGCTCGGCCGGGTGCTTCCCGGACCCGCCTTCCGCTGGATCATGCGGCGGGTCCTGCGCGATGTCCAGGCGCTCCAGGTTCCGGTGCGGCGCGGGAGGATCGAAGTGGTGACGCCCGGTTTTGTCCGCCGCGCGCACGTCCTGGGCCTGGTGGTCCACGTCTGGACGGTCAATGACCCCGCGGAAATGCGCCGCCTGCTCCAGCTAGGGGTGGACGGCATTGTGACCGACCGCGCGGACCTCCTCCGGAATGTGCTGCAGGAACGCGGCGAGTGGCCGGGGCCACCGCAAGACTTGCCGCCGCGCTCCTGACGGAGCCTGCGCCGTTACGGTACCCCGGCGTCTCCCCCCGTTGGGGCTGCGGCACGTCCCGTGAGCCCTGTTGCCTCTGTGCTCGTCGTCCCGGCCTGGGCCGCCTTGCGGGCCTCGTCTTCGGAGGGGGCGTCGTCCTGGTCCGCTTCCCGTTCATCGACGTCCCCGCCGAGTGGGGCTTCGGACACCGGGCCCGGGGCCGCGCCGGCCTTTAGGCCGGGAGCCTTTTGCTTCTCCGCTTCCATGGCATTGGATCCCTCGCTGAGGGAGGAATGGACTTCCACGTCGTCATTGGGATCCGTGGGGTCAGGAACATTCAGTTTCTCAGTGGCCTTGCTTGTTCCGGCCAGGTCCTCCATGGCGTTCTCTGCTGCCTTGCCGATGCTGTCGCCGATACCCATGTGACTGCTCCTTCTGACATTGCCTGCCGGCCGCCCCACTGGACTTCCGGAACATTACACTTCCAGAATTATCAGCATGCTTACAATTAGTCCAGAGCCGCGGTGCGAGGCCACGGCCAGGCAGAGGAAGGACGAGCATTGTGAGCAGCTACCATCCGGAAAACGACCCCGCGAACCCTGACCAGCCTGGCAGGAACAAGCAGGGCGCCAACGACGCGGGCGCAGCACAACAGGGCGGGCGGGACTCGGCCGGTTCAGCGAATCCGGACCCGGCGGCAGGGAACGTGACGGGGCTGGAACCCGGCGGGGGAGTGCCCCCGGGTGAGACTCCTCCGGCGGAAGACCAGATGAGCGCCGACCAGGGGCACGATGAATAAGGCCTCCGGCCTCAGCGGGAGTCGCTGGGTGGGGCAGCCTTGCCGGACTTCTCGGGGCCGACGAGCTGCCGCTTGAGCCCGTCTTTATCCAGGCGGGTGTTCCAGCTTGCCCAGTCCTGGGGCCGAACCGATGGCCTGCCCAGAAGGTAGCCCTGGCCGGCGCTGATTCCAAGTTCCGTGAGGACCTTGAGTTCGCCGACAGTCTCGATGCCCTCAGCCACCAGGGTGGTGCCGATCTGCCCGGCAAAATCCACCAGGCAGGCGGCCATGGCCCGCTGGATGCCGTCCTTGTCGACGTCGCCGATGATATTCCGGCCCACCTTCAGGAAATCAGGCCGCAGGTGCACCATCCGGCTCAGTGCGCCGGCCTCCGGGTGGGTGTCGTCAACGGCGATGCGCAGGCCCTTGTCCCGCAGCGGGCTAACGGCGGCAATGAACTGCGGGTATTCCTCGTCGGTGATGGTCTCGGTCAGTTCCAGTACCATCCGGCTGATGGGGAGGTCAATGTGCTCGAACAGCTCCGGCAGGCGGGGGTCCAGGCATGACGTCGGCGAAATGTTGAGCGAAACGTAGAGGTCCTTCGGAAGGTCCCTGGCTGCAGCAGCCGCGGATCCGAGGGCGGAAAACTCGAGGTTTGCGCCCAGGCCCACCGCAGCGGCCTCCGCAAACCACAATTCCGCGGCAGCGCCATCGTCACTGACAAAGCGGGACAATGCTTCCACTCCCACCACGGATTCTTCCGCAAGCCCGTAAATGGGCTGGAAAGCCGTCATCAGCATTTGGCTGTCGAGCAAAGCGCTGATGCGTGACATGCTGCGAATCGCATCAATCTGTTCAGCGAGTCTTGGCGGAAGGGCGATGGATTCCAGGCGCATTTTCCTGGCGCTGTCCAGCGTCTCCTCAGTATTGGCGTCGCTGCGCCGGGTTTCGAGGAGATACTCCAGCAAAGCCCGTTCGGGCACGCCGGGATTCTCGTCGAGACTGTTGCTCAGCCGCTGACGTACGGCGGCCCCGGACGGATCCGGGTCCCCCAAAACAGCGGCGATGATTCCCCACGCCTGTACACGAACCGACATTAGCTACGCCCCCAGTTGACGAAGTAATGACCCAGTGGCCCTTTGTTGTTCAATTTCCAACCGCTTCTAAAGTCCTGTGCTGCTGATAGGCCGCGACATTCACGGCGACGAAAATCAGTCCCAGCACGATGATCGTATATCGGGGCGGACAAAAGCGCAGTACTTTTCCCTTTACTGGTTCGCGCTTTCCGGCTGGCCTGCCAGGAGTTCGGGAACCTGCGCAGGCGGAACGGGCCGGCTGAAGTAATAGCCCTGGGCGCTGAGGCAGCCCAGGCTGCGGAGTATTTCGGCCTGTTCGGCCGTTTCGACGCCTTCCCAGACCGCCTCCAGGCCGCAGGCGCGGACGAGTTGCAGGACTGCGGCCACCAGGGCCGGCTGGGTGGGGTCGGTGCCGAGGCCGCTGATGAGCGAACGGTCCACCTTTACGCGGTCCACCGGCAGCCGGCGGAGGTAGCTGATGGAGGAGTAGCCGGTCCCGAAATCATCGATCTCGATCCCCACGCCAAGGCCGCGCAGGCCGCCCAGCGAGTAGCGGTCCAGTTCGTTGCCCTTGACGATGGCCACTTCGGTCAGCTCCAGGACCACCTGCTCCGGCCGGACGAGGGTTTCCTTCAGGACATTCCGGACGTCCTCGATGAACTGAAGGCTTTGCAGGTCCGTGGCGGAGATATTGATGCGGACGGAGAAACGGCTGTCCACAAGGGAAGCGTCAATCCATTCCCGCAGCTGGTGCACCGCCGTGCGAAGCACCCACAGTCCAAGCACGGAGATCAGCCCGGCATCCTCTGCCAGTGGAATGAACTCGTCCGGCATGATGAGCCCGCGCGTCGGGTGGTTCCAGCGGACCAGGGCCTCCACCCCTTCGATCCGGCCCGAGCTGAGTTCCACCACGGGCTGGTAATGCAGCGTCAGGCCGTCATTCCTGATGGCGGCCCGAAGGTCCTCCACCAGCTGGCTGCGGAGCCTGCGGACCAGCAGGAGGCCTGGTTCGAACCGGTGGAGCCGGTTCTGGCCTTCCGCCTTGGAGGCGTACATGGCGACGTCGGCCTCCATCAGCATGTCCTCGGGGGTCTGCCCCGCTCCGCCAACGCTCAGGCCGATGCTCGCACCACAGCGGATGCTTCGCCCCGGCAGTTCAATCGGTTCCTTCAACGCCGCAAGGATACGGTGGCCCACGATGGCTGCCTGGTCCGCGGAGACAGCCGGCATGACGATGGCGAATTCGTCCCCGCCGAGGCGTGCCACGACGTCGGTGGTGCGCACCGCAGCCCGGATCCGTTCCCCCACTTTGATCAGGACCTGGTCTCCGGCGGTATGGCCCAAGCTGTCGTTGATGGATTTGAAGGCATCGAGGTCCATCAGCAGGATGACCGGCCCTTCGGTGGCCTCGTCGTCTTCAATCGCGGCGCGCAAGGCCTCGATCAGTGCCGAGCGGTTGGCCAGGCCGGTCAGCGGGTCCTGCATGGCCATCTTCTGCATTTCCAGGTGGGCCTCGTGCAGCAGTTGCGTGCGCACCTGCACCCGCTGTTCAAGTTCCTCGTAGATGATCTGCAGGTCCTCGGCCAGCAGGTTGGTGCCCATGATGATGGCGTCAAGCTCGTCGCGGGCGTCGGATACCTCGATCCGGGAGCTGAGGTCTCCCGATGCCAGCCGGACTATGCCTTCCAGCAGCTGGGAGAGCCGGGGGTCGTTATCGGCAAACATCGGTCCTCCTTCCCCTGCTTAGTTGGCCTGGTTGCGGTCGGCATCCAGCGGAAGGCTGACGGTGACCGTTGTGCCGGCACCCAGGGTGGAGGCGACATCAATGTGGCCGCCATGGCGCGCCACGATGTCCTTGGTGATGGCCAGGCCCAGGCCGGTTCCTGGAATGGCTCCCGACATGGCGTTGGAGGCGCGGTAGAACCGGGTGAAAACGTGGTCAATTTCCTCGCTGGAGATGCCGATGCCGTTGTCCGCGACGCTGACGGTGGCCCATCTCGTTCCGTCGGCCGCCGCGTGGGATTCGCTGCCCACTTCGATCCGCCCCCCGCTGGGGGTGAACTTGATGGCGTTGGACACCAGGTTGGTGAACACCTGCTGGAGTTGTACCTCGTCGGCCAGGATTTCCGGATCCTCAGGGAGGGGGTCGACGGCGATGGTGACGTTTTGCAGTTGGGCCAAGGGGCGCAGCGCTCCGGCAACAAGGTCCAGCGTCTGCCCCAAACGAACCGGGGTGAGATGCATCAGATTGTCTTCAAGGCCGTTGCGGGAGACGCTCAGCATGTCCTCGATCAGCATCCGGAGCCGCTCCGTGTTCCGCACCACGA
Source organism: Arthrobacter sp. D3-16 (assembly GCF_054408515.1). NCBI lineage: Bacteria > Bacillati > Actinomycetota > Actinomycetes > Micrococcales > Micrococcaceae > Arthrobacter > Arthrobacter sp. D3-16. The sequence goes on from NZ_CP096437.1 coordinate 320,914, forward strand.
TGTCCAGCATCTGGTGGACCTCGGGGGAGACCGGCTGCTCAGTGCTCTCCTGGATCATGTCCAGGTAGGCCATGATGGACGTCAGCGGCGTCCTCAGCTCGTGGTTGACGGTGGCAAGGAAGTCCGTTTTCGCCTTGTCGAGCTGTTGAAGCTGCTTAACCACCTGCTGCTGGCTGCTGATGAGGTGGCTTTGGATTAGCCCGTGGGCGGCGTTGCCCGCAACGTGCTGGATCAGTCCCAGCTCGGCGCGGGACCATCGCCGGGGCTGGTCCAGCCTGACGATCCAGATAATGCCCAGCGAGGAGCTTCCTTCGCCCATTGGCACGGCCAGCAACGATGCAGCCGGTGCCAGGCGCGGGGCGTCGGATGCTTCACCTGCCTTTGTGTCTTCTTCGGAGCCGTCGAAGGACAGGGTTTCAGCCGCCGCCCAGAGCATATTTGCTGTGTGCCTTGCTGATTCCTGATCCGGCAGGGCTTCTGCTGGGAGCTTCTCCAGTCCGGGCCTGGTCCACGTGGAGGTAATCGGGGGAACCCGCTCGTCCTCGAAGGTGGTGAGCCGGACATGGTCGGCCTTGAACGTCCGGCCGAACCCCTCTACGACAAGGGAAGCGATTTCCTGCGGATCGTTGGTGCCCCGGACAGCAGCGGACACCAGGCGGAGCTGCTCCCGGAGGCCTTCGGCTTCCTGCCGGGCGGCGGCGCGCCGGGACACTTGCGTGATGAGCGCAGTGGCACGGTGCACCAGTTCTTTGGGTGGCACAGGTTTGGCGATGCAGTCATGGATGCCGGGCGGCTGCATGGCTGCGAGCTCAGCAGGGCTGTCCAAGTCCACCATCACCAGGACGGGAGCTTCCGCTTCCACCGCGGAGAGCAACGTATCAACCACGATGACCGACGGCTCCCCTGCGGCAAGCAGGGCGGCAAGCGTGCCCGCATCCCCCGCGGTGCGGACCTCGTAGCCGGCATCACACAGCGCCTGCGCGTTCACCGCCAGCCTTCCGTCATCGGGGTCCGCCACAATAGCGGTGCGGGGCACGGTCGAGTCCCACGGCATGTCAGCCGTCACAATGCCCCCTTCGATCCCAGTTGAGTACATTGTAGGGCGACGACGGCTGGATGAACCCGCAGAAGGTGGACATCCCGCAAGAGTGACGAAACAACCGGCGCACGGACGGGCGCCGCACCGAAACCGGCGGCCTGTCACCCCGCTCCGTGGAGCAGACCCTATATTTGATCCGTGTCCTCCCCAGCGAAATCAGTGCGCTCTGCCTGGCAGAAGTACCTGATGATCCCCAAACTCGTCCGGCTGTCCCGTTCCGCGCACAAGGACCGGCCTGTCGCGTGGGACAGGTACTGGGCGGGCATCAAGGTGACCGGTGCCGGCAGCGAGGTCCTCTGGGACTCAGGCAGGGACAACGAATTCCTGGGATACAGGGATGTGCTGGTGCGCCACCTGGACCCGGAACTGCCCGTGGTGGACGTGGGATGCGGCCACGGCAGCTTTACCCGTGCCCTGGCCGGTGTCTTCTCCGAGGTGGTGGGCGTGGACGTATCCGCCCACGCTGTCGCCCGTGCGCGCAGGGAAGGCAGGGTGGAGACCAGCACCGCGGAACGCGTCCGCTACGAGGTGCGGGACATGACGGTGCCCGGCGCAGGAAACGGTTTGGCGGACGAACGCGGGGCCAACATCTTCATCCGCGGTGTGCTCCACGTGCTGGCCCCGGATGACCAAATGGCACTGGTGGAAAATCTTCGGCTGCTGGCCGGCCCGGGCGGCACCGTATTCCTGGCCGAAACCAACTTCCAGGGGAACCCCGTTGATTATGTTTCCCACCTCGGCGCAACTGCCAAGGCGATCCCGGCGCCGCTGGAACGCGCCATCCGCGAACTGCCCATGCCCGGCCGTTTCGGTCCGGCTGAACGGGCGCTTGTTCTCCCCAACGATGCCTGGGAGCTCCTCGAAGAGGGCGCCGTGGCCATCGAAACGAATCCGATGACAGAGGTGGCTGCGCAAAGCTTGGTCCCCGGGTACTACGCGGTGGTGCGTTCCCGGCCCTAGCCCTGCCGAGCCAGGCGGCGGTACAATCTGCATCCGCGCCGCTCCCTTGAGCCTGACCCCTTGACATGGAGGCGGATCGGGAGGCTACATAGTAAGTAGACTTACTAGTTATCTCCAGGGGAAAGGATGGCTGCTATGGCACAGGACAAAGGCAGTAAGGCCCGCGAGGCCGAGGCGGACCGGGATGATGAAGACCTGGCCGCCGGCCCGGATGGCGGGAAGGTCCGCACGGGCCCGGAATCATCCAAATCACTGAAGTATTCGCAGGAGGTCACCTCAACGGACGACGAACCGGAGCGTGAGGGCAGGAGCCTTGTTACCACGCACCATGAAGTGATCAGGCAGTGGGCGGAGGAGCGCGACGGCGTGCCGGCCACAGTGGAGGGCACTGAGCACGGTGACCACCTTGGAGTGCTGCGGATCGACTTTGGCGGCGAAAACGACAAGCTCCGCCACATCAGCTGGGAAGAATGGTTTGAAACCTTCGACGCCCGCCAGCTGAACTTCATTTACCAGGAACAGCGCAGCGACGGCCAGCAATCCAACTTCTTCCGGCTGGAAAACCCCGGCCGGGAAGACGCCTAAGCCGCATCCGTCCAGCCGTACCCCGCAGACCAGCCACCGGACCACCTCCGGCGCCGTCCCGTCGTCGGCAGGCGCAAAACCAACAGGAACAACCATGCGCGAACTAATCCCATCCGGTTCCCTCCGCGGGATGCTGCTGCCGCCAACGTACGGCCGGCATGTCACGGACAACACCGCATTTACCGTCTTGTCCGTCGAGATCTGGGCCACGGGCCTGGTGGTCAACATCCAGCTCGCATCTGACGGCGAACCGGAGCCCAACATCATCCTCCAGGACCATTTCGGCACCGAGTATTCGCTGCGCAGTTCAGCGATTCTGGGCTCCCGGAATCTGCAGGTTTTCACTCCGTCGGTGCCCCCGGGAACCAGGAGCCTGACCGTCAGGTCGGCTGACGATGCCCAGGCCAGGCCTGTTGTCACCTTCGCCGTCCCGCTCATGGCCGTACGGGATGCCCCGGCCGATTCGGAAGACTCCGGCTACCCTTCGCAGCCGGAACTCCGCCGCCCCGCCTGATCATTCACAAGGAGCCACCATGCAGGACACCACAGGGTTCAGCCCCGCCACCGCCATCGTCACCGCATCAGACTCCGGCATCGGCAAGGCCACAGCCGTGGCGCTCGCCCAAGCCGGTATGGACGTAGGCGTGACCTGGCATTCAGACAAGGCGGGCGCCGAAGCGACCGCTGAGGAAATCCGGGGCCTGGGACGCAAGGCGGTGGTTCGGCAGTTGGATACCACCGAGCTCCGGGGTGCCGGTGGCGTCATCGAGGAACTGGCCGAGGAACTGGGCGGCGTGGATGTGTTCGTCAACAATGCCGGGACCGGAGACGGCACCAAGTTCCTGGACCTCGACGTCGACACCTGGATGCAAACCCTGGACACCAACCTCAACGGTGCGTTTGTCTGTATGCAGGCGGCCGCCCGGCGCATGGTCCAGGCAGGGAGGGGAGGCCGGCTTATTGCCGTGACCAGCGTCCACGAGTTCCAGCCGAGGGTGGGTTCATCTGCCTACGACGCTTCCAAGCACGGCCTGGGCGGCCTGATGAAAACGCTGGCCCTGGAACTCGCCGAGTACGGCATTACGGCCAACAGTGTTGCCCCCGGTGAGATAGCCACGCCCATGACGGGGCAGGAGGACGAGGATCCGACGGCGAAGGACCGTCCGGGGGTCCCGCTGGGCAGGCCGGGGGACGCGCGGGAAGTGGCTGCCGTCATCGCGTTCCTCGCCTCGCCGGCCTCAAGCTACGTCACCGGAGCCTCCTGGGCGGTGGATGGCGGGATGCTGCAAATGGGCCCGCAGGGCGGTTCGCATATCACCAGCCACGAGTGGCGTGAAGGGTAGGCATTCCGACCAAGCGTCCTGAAAGAAAGCGCTTGTCCGTATTACCTGCGGGCAAGCGCTTTCCTCTACGGGGCTGGCATGATGGACCCCATGCGCATTCTTATTGCTCCGGACAAGTTCAAGGGTTCCCTCACGGCTGCCGAAGCAGCTGCCGCCATCGCTGAGGGCGCGCTGCGCGTCTACCCCGACGCCGTCGCCACGCAGTTCCCCATCGCTGACGGTGGCGAAGGCACCTTGGAGGCTGCCGTCGCCGCCGGGTACGAGGAGCGGATCAACGCGGTGGTGGGTCCCATCCTCGCCCCGGTCGGCGCAGCCTGGGCTATCCGGAAGGGCGGCGGCAAGGTCACCGCCGTCATTGAAACAGCGCAGGCGTCCGGCCTGGCGGAGATGGAGCCTACTCCGGCGAACGCGCTCCGGGCCCACAGCTACGGCTGCGGACAGTTGATCGCGGCAGCGCTGGACGCCGGTGCCACCGAGATTGTGCTGGGCCTGGGCGGATCGGCAATGACCGACGGCGGCAGCGGCGCCCTGCGCGCCCTGGGCCTGAAACCGCTCGACTCAGCCGGAAACGTGGTCCCGCTCGGCGGCGGCTCACTCGCGGACGTCGTGACGCTGGACTCCTCGGGGCTGGACCCGCGGCTGGCAGCCACCCGGTTCCGCATCGCCGTCGACGTACGTAATCCCCTCTACGGGGCGCTGGGCGCCGCGCACGTCTTCTCCCCGCAAAAGGGCGCGGACGAAGAATCCGTGGAACTGCTCGACGCCGGGCTCCGCAACTGGGCGTCCCTGCTCCGGGAGGCCACGGGCCGGGACGTCAACATCGAGGGGGCAGGCGCTGCCGGCGGCTTTCCGGCGTCGTTCCTTGCCTTTACCGACGCTGCGCTGGAGGGCGGCTTCGCGCTGGTGGCCGGGCTGACCGGCCTGGCGGACCAGCTGTCCGGAGCGGACCTGGTGATCACCGGTGAAGGCTCCATGGACGTCCAGTCGCTGACCGGGAAAGCCCCGATTGCGCTCGCGGACGCGGCCCGGGAGCGGGGCATCCCGGTGATCGTGGTGGCCGGCAGGATTTTGGTGACTCCTGAAGACCTTGCCGGGCACGGCGTGGTCGCGGCGGCGCAGCTGCTGGACGTGGCGTCCGGCCCGGAGGATGCGGTGGCCAACGCCGCCAAGTACCTGGCCTGGGCAACAAGCCAGGTACTTGAAGGCGCGTAACCAGCCGTAGCGCCGGGCCGGCGCCTGAGCGCCTAGACGATGGTCTTGTTGCCCCGTCGGCGGTTCCAGATGAAGATCGCGATCAGCGTCAGCAGGATGACACCGCCGACAACCCAGGGGGTGTTGTCGGTGCGGGTCGACTCGTTCTGGGCCGACTCACCCGTTCCGGGATTGGCCGGGCCGGTGGAGGCGGTATCCCCGGGGGAAGGCGTGGGCGATGCAGCGGTAAGCGCAACTGAGGTTCCCGCCCGCTCTGCGGCCGGGGAAGCCTGGGCGGCGCCGACCGAAAGAGCCGGTGCGGTAAGCAGCAGCAGGGCCACCAGGGCAGTTCTCAAAAATGCTTTCATAACGTTCTCCTGTCGTTGTCATCGGCTGGTTGTCCGGCCGCGTGGCTGGTAAGGGGCGCATGGCTGCAGCTGGCCGAAAGGGCGCAGGTTATGGCCTCCGCGGCAGGGGCACACAGCGGCGCCGTGCTGCCCTCCGGCGGTTGTTATTACCTGGCCGCTTCAGCCCGCTTGTTCAGGTGGATGGGGACGTAGACCAGCAGGACCACCATCACGGCCATCAGCGCACCGCCGGCAGTGAGGCCTGCTGAGCGTCCGGCGGTCACGTCGAAAACCAGGGCAGCAGTCCCGGCACTCAACAGCGCGATTCCGGCAAGGGTCATCTTGGCGATGGTGTCCCCACTTGAGACCAGGGTTTCCTTGAGCCGCTTCCGGAAGAGCCGCCGGTGAACACTCACCGGCAAAAGGATGAGGGCAGTAGTGAGCGCAGCGATCACCACATTGGTCAGATAGAGGACAATCTGGAAGTCGTCAAGGTCTTCGAACCGCTCCTGGAAGGGCAGTGTCAGCAGGAAGCCGGCCAGGATCTGTACGCCCATCTGCAGCACCCGCATCTCTTGGAGCAATTCCGCCCAGTTGCGGTCCAGTTGTTCCTCGCGGGTCTCATTCCTGCCTGTCCGGCCGGTGTAATCCTCCACATCCGACATTGCCTCTCCTTCCTGCGCCATCCTGGCCTGGCTACCTTTCTACTCCCTAGGTACCCAGAATCCGGGACAACGTTGCGTCCCCGTCCACATTTGATAAGTTTACTGATTATTCGCACCGAACGGTGGACTTTGCTCCTCCGGCCGGGATAGCTTCGAAGGGCCGGTGCACGGCTGGGCCCTCGAAAACCGACACACTGAGTAGGCGGACTATGAGCGACACGGACAAGCAGACAGACCAGCCAAAGGATCCCCGGGGCGGCTACCACGCAGGCCCGTTCCCCGAGCAGGAGCAGAAGCAGCCCGGCCTGACGGCGCCCATGGAGCCCAAGCCGGACCACGGGGAACTCAGCTATGAGGGGCACGGGAAGCTGCAGGGCAAGGCGGCACTCATCACGGGTGGGGATTCGGGCATCGGCAAGGCGGCTGCCATCGCCTTCGCACGTGAAGGCGCCGACGTCGCCATCTCCTACCTTCCCGAAGAGGAGGAAGACGCCCAGGACACCGCGGACTGGATCCGCAAGGCAGGCCAGCGCGCCCTCCTCTTTGCCGGTGACGGCCGTGAAGAGGAGTTCAGCACCCGGATTGCTGACGAAACGGCAGCCGAGTTCAGCCGCCTCGACGTGGTGGTGCTGAACGCGGCCTACCAGAAGAACCGCGAGAGCCTGGAGACCCTGCCCACAGAGGAATTCGACCGGGTCTTCAAGACCAACCTGTACTCGCTGTTGTGGACGGCACGGGCCGCCATCCCGCACTTGAAGGCCGGCGCCTCGATCATCACTACGTCATCCGTCCAGGCCTTCGACCCTTCGCCGGGCCTGATCGACTACGCCATGACCAAGGCGGCGCAGGTGGCCTTCACCAAAGCACTGGCCCAGGAACTTGGCCCCAAGGGAATCCGCGTCAACGCCATAGCTCCCGGACCCATCTGGACCCCGCTTATTCCAGCTACCGAGTGGCCAGACAAGCTGCCGAAGTTCGGCCAGAACACACCGCTGGAGCGGGCCGGCCAGCCCGCAGAGCTTGCCGCGGCCTACGTCCTGCTGGCCTCGGAAGACGGATCCTACATTTCGGCCGCCGTGCTGCCGGTGACGGGCGGCAAGGCGCTCTAAGCAGCCACCCCCGCAGTTCAGCTTCATCCAACGGACAACAGGAGGAACCATGACACAGGAAAACCAGCATGCCCAGCCGGAAACGGACCCGGGCGGATACGGCACTCCCACCGCCGAGCAGGAAATGGGCGGGGCACAGGCCTCCGCGGGTGGCGCGGACACTGGCAGCACGGGCGAGACGGCCAGTGTAGGCACGAACGAGCCGCAGTCCGGGACCAGTGAGGACCCCGTGCCGCGCGACGTGGACCTTCCCTCCGGGGAAGCTGAACTTGATGAAGGGAACGACGATTCCCAGGGGTCGGCCCCGGTGTCCTCCGAGCCCGGGCAGGAAGCCGCCGGGATCCCGGACGGCAGCGGCAACGACCTGCCGGAGGAGAAATCACCCAACGACGACGGCGGCGAGAGCTTCGACGCCGGGTAACCGGCATCGGTGCTCTGTCCAGGGCGGTGCACCCCCCGCTGAAGGCCTCCGCCCCTGCCTCCCAAGTGGCAGCGGGTGGAGGCCTTTGCCATGCCCCGGGCATACATTGCGGTGATGTGGGTACAGAACCAGCGAACCCCATTCACTATCAATGCCGAGGCAGGCACCAGGAGGTGGGCTGTGAGCAGGAGATCATCAGAACAGTGGGCACGGCGTGTTGAGGTGCCGGACAGCGTGACGGTTGACGTGCTGGTTCCCACCTGCAACCGCCCGGCGGAACTGGCCGTGACTCTGGCAGGCCTGGCCGGGCAGGCTGACCCTGCATTCCGCGTGGTGGTCAGCGACCAGTCCACTGATACCCCTGGCTGGGAACATCCGGCAGCCGCTGCGATGGTGCGGGTCCTCGAAGCCCAGGGCCGCCCGGTCGTGCTGCTCCGCCACCTGCCGCGGCGCGGACTCGCGGAGCACCGCCAGTTCCTGCTGGATCAGTCGACGGCGGAGAAGTGCCTTTTCCTTGACGACGACATCTGGCTGGAACCGGGTGCCCTCGAGCGGCTCAGCCGCGCACTGGACGAGCTGGGCTGCGGCTTTGTGGGGATGGCTCCGCAGGGCTTGTCCTACCTTGACGACAGGCGGCCGGAGCAAACGGCCGGTTTCGAGGCCTGGGACGGTCCCGTGGCCCCGGAACGCATTCGTCCCGGGGCTCCCGGGTTCGATCGGTGGCCCCTCCACAATGCTGCCAACCTCAGCCACATCAGCGCTGACCTGTCCCTCAAACCGGGGGAGTGGGTACCCTACCGCGTGGCCTGGCTTGGCGGATGCGTGCTCTACCGGCGGGAAGCCCTCAAAACAGCAGGAGGCTTTGCCTTCTGGAAAAGCCTTCCGGTTGACCATGCCGGGGAGGACGTCGTGGCCCAATGGCAGGTCATGGAAAGGTTCGGCGCCGCCGGAATCCTGCCCTCCGGGGCTGTCCATCTGGAGTCCCCCACCACGGTGACGGACCGCAGGGTGGAGGCGTACGACGTCGTACTCCTCAGGAATTCGCCCGCGTATGCAGGGAACACCGCCGAGGGAGACTAAGCAGGGGGCCCCGCCGGCCCTCCCGCCCGCAGGGCAGGCGACGTATCCTTAAAAAATCGAGGTTTTGCAGTAGGCCGACGCGCTCAACAAAGGCGTGGAACATGGCCGCTGAACCCGCAGGACAGGTTGGCTGGGGACCGCTCCCACTGCCCCCGGAACCGGTTTTCGACAGCAAGGACGTCGAAAACTACCTTTGGGAAGTCACCCATGACTTCATGGCGGACATCAAGGGCGAAAGCCGCGGCATCGGCTGGGCAGCCACCCTCTTCCGGTTGGGGAAGGGGCACACCATCGCCGCGAGCACGGATCAGGCACGCGAAGCGGACCGGGAACAGTGTTCCTTCGCTGACGGGCCGGTCATCGAGGCCTTGCGGACAGGCGAATTCGTGTTGCTCTCCGACGTCAGCCGGGACCGTCGCTGGCCCGGGTACGCGAGTGCGGCGGCAAGCCACGGCGTCCAGTCCCTCCTGTCGGTGCCCATCGTCGCCGAGGGCGGGACGAGCGCCGCCATCAACCTCTACGCATCCTCACCCCATGCCTTCACCAGCGACGACCTTCTCCGCATCCGGAGCTACGTCCAGCAGGTTGCCCGCGCCCTGCGCGTAGTGGTGCGGGTAGCGGAGCGCGCGGAAGCGACGGCGGGTCTCGCCGTCGCCCAGAGCTCCCTGGTCCTGGTGGACCTTGCGGTGCGAAGCCTGATGGACGAGTACGGACTCTCCCGGGAAGGTGCCCTGCGGTTCCTGCAGCGGGAGGCGTCCCACCATGAGCTGGGTCTGCGTGATGCCGCACTGACCATCGTTGCGCCCGGACCTGGCCGGGATCCTTCCGGGCCGCGGCGGGAGACTTTCGAAGACATTGAGGACTTCCGCCTGGTGGCGCCCGCGGAACTGGACCAGCCGCTTGAGGCAGGTGCTGCCCCGGAAGCGGATCCTTCCCCCAAGGTGAGAGGACGGCGCTCATGACCAACGGCCAGCAGGAGACACGGGCAGGACTGCCGCCGGCAGGGCGGCACCCCTGGCACCGCTTCGTAGCCCTCGGCGACTCCTACACCGAAGGGGTGGGTGACCCCGAGCCCCGCAGCATCGGCGGGCTTCGCGGCTGGGCTGACCGGGCGGCGGAGGAACTCAGCGCCGGCCAGCACGACTTCGCCTACGCCAACCTTGCGGTGCGCGGGCTGGTGCTCCAGGAAATCCTGGATGGGCAGCTGGAGCCCGCCTTGGCCCTCAATCCGGACTTGGTAGGAATGTCCGGCGGCGGTAACGACATCATTTTCCATCGGGGCGACCCCGACAAGCTGGCCGAGAAGATGGACCAGGCGGTGGACCTGCTGGCTGGTGCCGGGGCCACCGTCCTGCTGTTCGCCGGACCGGACTGGGGCAGTACGCCGGTGTTCGGCCAAATCCGGGGAAGGCTTGCCGTGTACAACGAACACCTCCACACGGTCGCCCTGCGCCACCACGCCGTGATGGTGGATCTGTGGTGCCTGCCGGCGCTCCACGATGCCCGGATGTGGGACCGGGACCGGCTGCACCTTTCACCGCTGGGCCACCACGCAGTGGCCGTTGCGACCCTCGATGCTCTGGGAATACCCCATTCGCTCAAGGCCCTGGAGCCGCGGCCGGTGCCGTCCCACGGCTGGACTCAAGCCAGGGCGGAAGACCTGATCTGGGCCAGGCAGTATCTGTTTCCGTGGGTCCTGCAGCGGCTCCGGCCCCGGCCGGTGGAGTCCCTGGCCGCAAAGCGGCCGCAGCCCGGCCCCGTCTTCGGCCTGGGCCGGCCCGGCCCGTTCCCGCCCGGCCACCCGGCCGGGTCCTTGACGCCGGACAGGCTCGAGGGGCTGGAGGGCAGGGCGAAGCGCAAGGGCAGGGCCAGGCGTGACGGCAGGGGGAAGCCGGACGTCGGCGAATCCGGCGAAGTCGCCTAGCGCTTCTTTGGCGCCCGCTTGGCTGCTGTGTTCATGGCCGCCTTGGCTGCAGGCGGCAGGCCGGCCTGCTCGGTCTCGGGCTCAGCTACCGTGCCCCTGGCCTTGGCGATGGCCTTCATGCCGTGGTAGATGACCAGGGCAGCGGCCGATCCGAGTGCAATGCCCGTGAACGTGAGGTCCCCGATGGCCCATGTGTAGTCGGCGATGCCGATGATCAGGGCAACAGCGGCAGTGGTCAGGTTTACCGGATTGGAGAAGTTCACCTTGTTCTGCACCCAGATCTTCACACCCAGGATGCCGATCATGCCGTACAGCATCGTGGCTGCTCCGCCCAGTACCCCCGGCGGAACGGTGGCGATCAGCTCACCGAACTTAGGGGAGAAGCTCAGGAGGATGGCGAAGACGCCCGCTACCCAGTAGGCCGCCGTCGAATAGACCTTGGTGGCGGCCATCACGCCGATGTTTTCGGCATACGTGGTGGTGCCGGACCCGCCGCCGAATCCGGCCAGGACGGTGGCGGCGCCGTCAGCCATCAACGCACGTCCGGAGACGCCGTCGAGGTTTTGGCCTGTCATTGCGGCAACCGACTTCACGTGGCCGATGTTCTCCGCCACCAGCACCAGCACAACGGGTACGAACAGGCCCAGCACACCCACATGGAACTCGGGGGTCTGGAACTGCGGCAGGCCCACCCAGGCGGCTGCCTCCATCTTTTCGTAGCTCACCTCGCCCCGGAGCATGGCCACGAGGTAGCCCACCACCACGCCCACCAGGATGCTGAGGCGGCCCAGGATGCCGCGGAAGAGGACACTCACCAGGATGATGGTGGCCAGCGTAACGACGGCGGTGACAGGGGCGGCGTCGAAATTGTTCTTCGCGGCGGGGGCAAGGTTGAGCCCGATCAGCGCCACGATTGCGCCGGTGACGATAGGCGGCATAAGCCGGTTGATCCAGCCCGCGCCGAACTTCTGCACGATGGCGCCCACCAGGGCCAGGACCGCTCCGGCCAGGACTACCCCACCCAGGGCACCGGGCACGCCGAACTGCTGCTGGGACGCCATGATGGGGGCGATGAACGCGAAGCTTGAGCCGAGGTAGCTGGGCACGCGGCCCTTGGTGATCACCAGGAACAGCAGCGTGCCGATGCCGGAGAAGAACAAGGTGGTGGCCGGGGGCATCCCGGTGATGATGGGCACCAGGAAGGTGGCGCCGAACATCGCCACCACGTGCTGCATGCCCACGCCGATGGTCAGTGGCCAGGCCAGCCGCTCGTCCGGGGCCACCACATGGCCCGGCTTGATGGACTTGCCTGTGCCGTGCAGCTTCCATTTGATTCCGAGCATGCTCATGGTGGGGGCCTTTCAAAGGGGGTGCCGGGGCCGAAGATCGCAACTGGCTCCAGAATACCGCCCGCCTTTTATGTGGTCAGCTGTGCCCAACGTCACCTGCCGTCACGGGAAGAGGACCCGGCTACTTGAAGCTGCAAGTATGGAAAGCAACGAGGCCACCCCAGCAGCGGGGAGGCGCAGCGAAAGGTAAGCCCATGACCATTGCCCACGAAGAAGCAGTCATTGATGCGGCCGCCGTCGACGCCATCTTTGCCCAGGCCCGCACCGCCAACTCCTTCACCGGAGAGGTGACGGACGAGCAGGCCCAGGCGATCTACGAACTCACCAAGTTTGGCCCCACCGCCTTCAACTCACAGCCGCTGCGCGTCACCTACGTCCGCTCCGACGAGGCCCGCGCCAAGCTCGTGGACGCCCTCATGCCCGGCAACCGCGCCAAGACGGCATCCGCCCCGCTGGTTGCCATCCTCAGCTACGACACCGACTGGGCCGGGCAGTGGGACAACTTCCTCCCCGGCTACAACGCTCCGAAAGCCATGTACGACGCCAACCCGGAACTGGCCGCCGCCACGGGCAACAACAACGCCCACCTGCAGGCCGGCTACTTCATCCTGGCCGTCCGCTCCCTCGGGTTCGCGGCGGGCCCCATGACCGGCGCGGACTTCGGTGCCATCGACGCGGCTTTCTTCCCCGAGGGTGACCAGAAGAGCTTCCTGGTGGTCAACATCGGCCAGCCCGCTGAGGACGCCTGGGGCGAAGCCAAGCCCAAGTTCGCTTACGAGGATGTAGTCCGCACCGTCTAAACCCCCGGACGCTCTCTCACTTAATGGGTCATTTCCGCCAACCCTCTCTCACTCCTGAGAGAGGGTTGGCGTTTAAGGCGCATTAAGTGAGAGAGCGTTTGGGTCGGGGCAGTGGGAGACTGGGCAGATGCGGAACCTCATCCTGGTTGCCTTCGTCGAGCCCGTGGCGGACGGGCTGGTTTTCCCGCGGACGCACTGGCCCCTGCACATCACGCTTGTGAGGTTCGACGTCGGCACTGATGACTCCGCCGAACAGGTGGCAGTCCTTGCCGCACCATCCGCCCGGGCAGCCCTGGGTGCCGGCCTCACGGTGGGGGAGGATGCCGGTTTTGGCCGGAACGGTTCTGTGCCCGTCAGCCTCATCCAACCGCAGCCGGACCTGCAGGCCCTGCACGAGCAGTTGGTGACCGCCGCCCAGAGCCTTGGCGGCAAGATCCTCACGCCCGCCCACACAATGTCGGGTTACCGGCCGCACGTCTCACACCACGGGGACAAGCGCCTGAACCCGGGCGACGCCGTCGTGCTTGACCGGATCGCCTTGGTGGACATGGCGCCGGACGATGACCGCACCGTCCGGCGCATCCTGCGGCTGTGGAGCCGGGACCAGGCAGCCGGCTAGGCGATGACGCCGTCCACCAGGGCCTTGGCTTCCGCCTGCACCTGCTGAAGGTGGTCCTCGCCCTTGAAGGACTCGGCGTAGATTTTGTACACGTCCTCGGTGCCGGAGGGGCGGGCGGCGAACCAGGCGTTCTCCGTGACCACCTTGAGCCCGCCAATGGAGGCGCCGTTGCCGGGAGCCTCCGTGAGCTTGGCGATGATCGGCTCGCCGGCCAGCTCGGTTGCCGTAACGTCCGACGGCGACAGCTTGCCGAGTGCCGACTTCTGCTCGCGCGTGGCTGCAGCGTCAATGCGGGCGTAGACAGGCGCTCCGAACTGGTCCGTCAGGCCCTTATAGAGCTGGGACGGGGACTTGCCCGTGACGGCGGTGATCTCCGAGGCCAGCAATGCCAGCAGGATGCCGTCCTTGTCCGTGGTCCAGACGCTGCCGTCCTTTTTGTTGAATGATGCGCCGGCCGACTCCTCGCCGCCGAATGCACCTTCACCGGAGAGCAGCCCCGGCACAAACCACTTGAAGCCGACCGGGACCTCTACGAGCTTGCGTCCCAGGCTTTCCGCCACGCGGTCGATGATCGAGGACGACACCAGGGTCTTGCCCACCACCGACTCCGGGTTCCAGCCGCTGCGGTTGCGGTACAGGTAGTCGATGGCGACGGCGAGGTAGTGGTTGGGGTTCATCAGGCCGCCGTCCGGGGTGACGATGCCGTGGCGGTCGGCGTCGGCGTCGTTGCCGGTGGCAATGTCAAAGGCCGACTGGCCGGACGATGAGGCGTCAGACATCCGCTTGATCAGCGAGGCCATGGCGGCGGGCGAGGAGCAGTCCATACGGATTTTCTCGTCCCAGTCCAGCGTCATAAAGGCCCACTGCGGATCCACGCTGGGGTTCACCACGGTGAGGTTGAGGTGGTGGCGCTCGCCGATCTCACTCCAGTAGTCCACGGCTGCGCCGCCCATGGGATCCGCACCGATCCGGACGCCGGCGTCGCGGATGGCGTCAAGGTTCAAAACGGAGGGGAGATCGTCCACGTAGCTGCTGAGGAAGTCGAACTTGCCCGTGGTGTCAGCCGCCAGCGCGTCGGCGAGCGGGATGCGCTTGACGCCGCGCAGGCCGTTCTCAAGCAGTTCATTGGCGCGGTTCGCGATCCAGCCGGTGGCGTCGGAATCGGCCGGCCCGCCGTGCGGAGGGTTGTACTTGAAGCCGCCGTCGGCCGGCGGGTTGTGACTGGGGGTGACCACGATGCCGTCAGCCTGCGGAGCGCCGGCGCCGGCATTCCTGTTGTACGTGAGGATGGCGTGGCTCAGGGCCGGGGTGGGGGTGTAACCGTGGCGCGCGTCGATGAGCACCTGGACGCCGTTGGCGGCCAAGACCTCGAGTGCTGAGTTCTGCGCCGGCTCGCTCAGGGCATGGGTGTCCTTGGCCAGGAACAGCGGGCCGGTGATGCCCTGCCCCGCCCGGTACTCCACAATGGCCTGGGTGATGGCGACGATGTGCTTCTCATTGAAGGACGCCTTGAGGCTGGAACCGCGGTGCCCCGAGGTGCCGAACGCCACGCGCTGGCCGGGATCACCCAGATCCGGCGTGATGTCGTAATACGCGTCAAGAAGCGCTGTGATGTCAACAAGGTCCTGGGGTTGGGCAACTGTGCCCGCGCGGCTAGCCATGGCACCAGCATGCCAGACCCGGGCCGCAGCCAAGACGACCCGTCCATAATCCGGCCCTTGTGTCCCACCCTGTGACGGAACAACGTCATCAAGCAAGTAGCTCACATGAGTACCGGGGCCCCAAAGTACTTATATACCGCCGCCCGCGCGCCCTGTTACTTTCGAGAAATCGGGCGGAATGTCCAGAAGCAAAGGGACGACGGCGGCCTGGCCGCTGTCGTCCTCCGGCAAGGGAAGCAGGGCGGCCATGGGGGCAGGAGACGGGGCAAGGGAGCAGTCCAGGCTGGCTGCGGAAAGGGTTGCCAGGCTCAAACGCCAGCTCGACCAGGCCGAAAACTCCACCAAGCCCTGGGACACCGGTGCCGTTGGCGGACAGGTGGTGGCGGAGAAGCTGAGCGAACTGGTGCCGCGCGGCTGGTACGTGCTGCACGACGTCTACTGGCCGGGCAGGCCCAAGGCCACCCTGGACCACGTCCTGGTGGGACCGGGTGGTGTTGTGGTGGTAGGCGACAAGAACTGGGCCGGAGAAGTCCGCGTGGCCTCGGGGGTCCTGTGGCAGGGCCGCTACGCCCGGCCCCAGGCCGTGGAAGGGGCCCTGGCCCAGTGCGCCGCCGTCGCCTCCGTGATGGCTCCGCCGCACCGCCGGTTCGTCCGTCCGCTCATTTGTATGGCTGCGCAGCCGGACCTTTTTGGTGTGACGAACTCCGATGTTGCCGTGGCAGGTGCCCAGCGCGTGGTGGGCGCCATCGAATCACTCCCGCCGGTGCTCGACCAGCAGACGGTAGTGGGGCTCTACGAGCGCCTCGGCCAGCAGCTCACGCATGAACAGGAGCCCGGGATCACAGTGTTCCGGAATGTCCGGCCCCGGACGGTGGTTCGGCCAGCAGGTGCCCTGCCGCCACGTGGGCCAGTGACCGAGGGTGCGGCTGGACGAGCAACGGCTGAGGATTCCCCTTCCGAAGGTGGCCCCAGACCCGCAACGCCCAGGAACACCTCAAACCGGAGCGGGAGCTCTGCGCGGCATCCGGCGGGCCGCCACCTCAATGCAGCCGGGGTGCGGCACGGCCGGAACGCCAAGGCCCACCAGCACGCCGGATCCGGTGCGGGCCGCCTGGCGCTGCTCGCCGCGTTCGTCATTTTCGCCGTCTATATCCTGCCGTACTGGGGGTACTAGCACCACTGCCGGCCCGTGACGGCGACTGTTCCGTGCCTGCCCTGGAGTGGGCCGGAACCAGCAGTTTGCTGCTGGCCTGCCGGACTGTCTCCGTAAAACGGTTGAGCCGTTCGGAGTCCAGCGTCCAGGACTGCCAGTAGAGGGCGACGTCCTGGTGGCTGTCCTCCAGGCGGACCAGGGACCCCTCTGCGATCTCATCGGTGAGCTGCAGTTGGGGGATCATTCCCCAGCCCAGCCCCGCCCTGACAGCGGCGAGGAATCCTTCCGAGGACGGAACGGTGTGGGTGGGAGGAAGCTGGTGGATACCTTTGGCATCAAGCAGCTGACGCTGGAGGGTGTCCTTGGCGTTGAACTTCAGTACGGGCATCGCCGCCCAGTCCAGGCCCTCGGGACTGGTAAACCGGCCACCCAGTCCGGCGGCGGCCACCGGGATGTAGCGCATGTGCCCCAGCAGCTCCGCCCGGCAGCCGCTCACCGGGACGGGATCAGAGGTCACTGCGCCCATCACTTCCCCTTCCCTCAGGAGCTGGCTGCTGTATCCCTGGTCCTCGACATGGAGGTCGATGGTGACGTCATCCCAGCCAGCGGCCTCTGCCAGGACCGGGACGAACCAGGTGGCCAGCGAATCCGCGTTGACGGCCAACGGCAGGTGGGTCCGGGACGACCCGCCACTGCCCAGGGCGTTGGATGTCTCGGCCTCGAGCACCTGTACCTGGCGTGCCATGCGCAGCAGGAGCATGCCGGCGTCGGTGGTCGTGCACGGCACCCGCCGGCGCACCAGGACCTGGCCCACGGAGCCTTCCAAAGCCTTGATCCGCTGGCTCACGGCGGACGGGGTGATGGACAGCGCGTCCGCCGCGGCCTCGAAAGTGCCTTCGTCAACCACGGCAGTCAGTGCCCTCAGATGCTCAAAGTTCATGAAGATATTCTAATGTTCTGGCAGTATCCGTTATTTGTCTTCATCCTCTGCGTCCTTTAGCGTCGAAGCATGTGGACTGTAGGGCTGACCGGACTTCTGACCGGCCTCGCGTTGATCGTGGCAATCGGGGCGCAGAATGCCTTCGTGCTTCGCCAGGGAATCCGGCGGGAACACGTGGGTGCGGTGGTGGCCGTATGTATGGCAGGTGATGCATTGCTGATCCTCGGCGGCACGGCCGGCATCGGGGCTCTTGTCACCCGCTTTCCGGAGGCCTTGGAGATATTGCGCTGGAGCGGGGCTGCATACCTGCTGTGGTTTGCCGTTCGGTCCTTCATTGCGGCGTCGAAGCCCTCCTCGCTGACAGAACAGCCTCCACGATCCAGACACTCGGTGATCGCCACTGCCGCCGCCCTGACCTTCCTGAACCCCCACGTGTACCTGGACACGGTGGTACTGCTGGGCAGCCTTGCCAACCAGCAGGGCGTCGGGACCCGGTGGGTCTTCGCGGGCGGTGCCGTCACCGGCAGTTTGCTCTGGTTTTCCGCCTTGGGGTATGGAGCGCGAAGCCTGGCGGGGGTCCTCAGCAGCCCGCGGACCTGGCGCTGGGTGGACCTGGCCATCGGGGTGTTGATGCTGGTGCTCGCCATCAGGCTTGTAGTGCACTGACCGGTTCCAGAGGGCGCTTCAGCGGTAGGCTGAAAGCAAAACTCCCAGGGGGAAACCGTGACTGACCAGCCCGCCCACCGGCCTGAAGCCGAACGCCCTGACGACGCCCCGCCGTCGGCCTCTGAACCGCCCCGGTTCGCCCCGCCCTACGGCACGGACGGTCCGGCTCAGCAGCAGTTCGGACAGGGCTATGGGCAAGGCAGCCACGGACAGGGCGGCTACGGGCAAAACCAGTATGGAGAACCCGGCCGGTACGGCGGGCCGTACGGCCAGCCGCCAAGCCCGTACAACCAGCCGCCGATGCCCTATAACCAAGCGGGACCCTATGGCCCGCCCGGGTATTACGGTGTGCCGGCCGAGCCGAAGACGCTCAGTATCGCCAGCATGGTGTGCGGCATTGCGTCCGTGATCATGGGCTTTCTCCTCCTGCCTCAGCTGGCCGCGATCGTCACCGGTCATATGGCGCTGAAGCGCGAGCCGTCGGGCAAAGGCATGTCCATCACCGGCCTGGTGCTGGGGTACCTCTGCCTGCTGGGCTACGGCGCGCTCTGGCTGCTGGCAATCATTGGCCTGGCGGTTGCCAGCTCCACCACCAGTTCCTCGTCCACCTTCTGAACCGGGAGGCGACGGCGGCCCGGGCTGATGTGCCCGCGCCGCCGTCGCAAGTCTTAGGCTTTGGTTGCTGCCGCGAGTGGAAGGCTTTCCGCGGTGCCCTCCGAATAGAGTGATTCGGCGGGCGCACGGTTGGTGGCCTTCGCCCACGGGTAGTAGACGGCGAGGGTGACGGCGATCCAGCGGCCGTAGCGGCCGTCCTGGGTTCTAGAGTGCGGGGAGATCCAGCCGGTCCCGGGAAATCATGCAGTAGTCCACAAGATTGATCACGGACCACGGCATGAACAGCTAAGGAGACAGGGGGCGGGGCGTGTCGAAGTTGGTGCGGGGCAGCTTCTCTCGATAGTTCCACTCAACCTAGTTGGCGGGCGAAAAGGTCCTGAAGCTCCTGGTTCGGTTCACCGGGAGCGCCGGTGCTGCTGAGGTAAAGCCCCATCTGGGCGCCGTGGTATTCCCAGTAGGCGAAGCTCAAATCCTTGGCTTCGAGAAGTTTGAGCATATCCGCAACGTATTCGCCGCCTCCCTTACCGTTCATCTCGAAAGCCTGGCGGACCAGGCCAAACTCCAGAACCGACATGGGAACATTGTTTTCTTCGCCGAACTTCGTGTGCTTTGCCATTTCATGTGCCAGATATTCCGGCCCGCGCTCAAGGAATCCACCACCGGCGGCTCCCGACGTGTTCGCGTACACATCAAGGTGAAAACCAATGTTCGTACCATCGCTGGCGGGGGCCACGTCCTGTCCGCGCATGTACCCCTGAATCCGATACTGGTTACCCGGGACCACCTTGAACAGGTGCCCGTCGTTGCTCCAGCCGGCGATGGCGCCGGCGCCCTCTGCCTGGGATATCGAGAGGCTGGCGTTGTCCCCGTTACCGACTGCTTCCCTTGCAAATAGTGCCGGGGGATTTTCTTTGCCGCCGCCATTCCACTCATGCCAGTTGACGAGGCCGTCCTGGCCGAGTTCTTCGCGAAGCACCTCGCGGATCTGGTTGCCGTCGGGCCCATACTCCGTCACCGTCATTGTGTCGAAGTAGGCTGTTCCCTTCATTCCTCCCTTGGCGGTGATAACAGGCATCGCCGCTACGGCCAACGGGTCGGTGATCGGGATGATGCCGCTGTCGTATGCCTTCCAATCCGAGGTCCCGGCGGACAGAGAGGGGGTAGCAACAGTGCTCCCCGTCAGCAGCGTTCTTTCGCCGGTGGGCAGGATCACCTCAGGGGCCGGGTACCGGCCCCCATCCTGAATAGGCCCTTCAACCCAGGACGCGTATTGGTGGGTGTATTTGATGGGCTCATAGAAATGGAAGTCGTAGAGCACATTCTTGTCATTAACCAGGAAATGCTGCTCGATTCCTGGAGCGCCATAGCGTCCGTTGACCCCGTAAATCCCACCCACCACCAGCAGGTGGTTCTGGTCCACTGAGCGCACAGCGTCGACCATCTTTTGCGCGAGATCCCGCCACTGCTGGCCCGTAGAGTCGGTAGTTACCGGCTCGTTGAGCAAGTCGTATGCGGCGATGACAGGCTCGCCGCTATAACGGGCGGCAATGACACGCCACAGGTCTGCATTCTGCTGCTGGAGCCGGGGATCGGACCAGATGTCGAAACTGACGGCATCGCTGGTCGGGTCCAGCCAGAAGCCTCCGATCGGCGTGTGCAGGTCCAGAATCAACCGAACCTGGTGTTGCCGCGCCCACCCGACATTCTGGTCAAGCCACGCCAGGAACTCCTCCGGGTCATCGACGTACCAGTCGCCGTCGAACGCGAAGCGCACGCTATTGAACCCGAGTTCCTTGACCCGGGCGAAGTCCGCTTCCGAGTGGTGCTGGGAGCTCAAGAGCTCGGAGCCTTTCAGATTCCGTTGGTAAAAATTTGAGAAGTTCACTGCTTTAAGCCGTGTGGGTGTGCCGTCGACTACCAGGCCGCGGTTATCGGCCGTGACAAACTCCCGAGGAGGCTTCTGCTCGAGTGACGCCTCATCGTCGCTCCCGCCGAGCGTGCACCCGGCGACCAACAGGGTAACCATCAGCAGTAGGACAGCCTTGAGCCATCGAGGGGAGGGGGGCAGAAGTCCATGCCGGAAACGTTTAAGCGGCGGGTGCTGCACCGGCCGATCGTAGACTTCGGGCATTGCAGCCTCCCATTGTTCGACCTACAGGCGTCCAGCCTAAACAAATCTCCGGTGACTTGTCTTGAGGCGTTCGATAACTATTTCATTGCCGAGTGCAGGACCGGTGCATGGTGAGGGCGCCGGAACGGAGGCTGAAGCACCGGTCCGGCGACAGCTTAGCCCTTAGAGAATCAGTCACGGGCCTCTCAGCGGGGCAGCTCCACGTCCAAAACCAACTCGATGTGGGCCAGCATGGCCTAGGCGCTCTTTCGGCATCCTGGCACTTCATGGCATACGCGATCTTGCGGTGCGATGCCAGGGACTGCTCGGGCCGCCCCGGCTGGCCAAGGGATTCCATCCTCGTCGCGAGGATCATTTCAGCTATCAAGGCCATAAGCTGTGCCAAGACCGAGCAATCGGCCGCGGCGGTGATGCCTGGTGGAACAACTCGTCACCCTGGGTGCCGCGGTCGCCGGCCTTGATCTCCCGGGCCATGACCTCAAGGGCTTCGTCAATCGCGGCAAGGTCTTACTCCGTGCGCCGTAGTGCTAGTCAATAGAGCCAGGTACTCACGTCACACTTTCCTTCCGCACTGGAGGACCAACGATGTCCGCTCCTGCTTTTTTTCGATTATTATTTTGGCGAGCCATGCACTTCCAGTGAATGGAATAGGGCTGGGCGAGAAGGACCCGGGGCTCCTGCTGGCCCTGGCCCGCTTAGCAGGCAGTCCTGCATCGTCCTGCCACGCCGGCCCGTCCCGACGGGATGCGGCCGGGATGGGTCCCGCTTCACTCCGGGAGGCGCGCCGGGGCATGAAACTGGCCGAGGAGCTGCGCCTGCCGCTGCTCACCGTCATCGATACCGCGGGTGCAGCCCTGTCGCGGGAGGCGGAAGAAGGCGGGCTCGCTGGTGAGATTGGACGCGCGCGGTACGAGCTCATCGGGCTGGAGACGCCGTCAGTTTTGGTGCTGCTGAGGCAGGGCGCCGGGGGAGGAGCCCTGGCACTGCTGCCCGCGGACAGGACCATTGCTGCCCAGCACAGCTGGCTCTCCCCGCTGCCTCCAGAGGGGGCGAGTGCCATCGTCCACCGGACCACATCGTGGATGAGTGGGATAACGCTTCGCTGGAACCCCAGGAATTCTGCCGGCGGACGGCGCTCGCGATCGAATACGTGCTGGGGTCGGTTGCGGGCACCCCCGTGCCGGAGCTCGTGGCGGCGCGGTCTGCGAGGTACCGGAGCCCGGGCGCTGGCTGCCTTGCCCGCCCTTCACTGCCTCCTGCGCCCGCTGCCTCCTGCGTCCGCTGCCTGCCTTGGCTGCCGGCAGCTCCGCTGCTTACTTCCGCTGCTTGGCCCGGGCGTGCGCGTTCCTGCGGAGCTGAAGGATGCGTGCGCCGCCGGCGACGGCAACCAGGACACCGCCGCTCACGCTCGCTATGAACAGTGCCATTCCCAGCGGGACGAACCCTTCAAGCCCGAAGTACCGGACTGCCACCTGGTCCTGGTTCTGCAGGATGAAGATGATCAGCAGGATCAGGAGCACCAGGGCGGCCACCACCGCAGCCCACACCACTCCGGCCCGGGTCACCCCCGGCTGGTCAGCAGCTGCGCGCGGTCCGGTTGCCGGCGTGGCATCTGTAGCGGGCACGCCCTGGCTCACGCCGGTGGCAGGTGCAGGGGAGTCGGCACGTGATGGAGTTCCGGCTGGGGGCGGGGCCGTCCCGGCGTTCCCGTTGCCCGGTTCCGGCTGTCCTGCGGGTGGGTAGTTTCCGGTGCTCATACTGTTTCCCTTCCTAGGACTCAAATACTAAGCATGCTTATGGTCTAACCCTAATCCGAGGTCTCTCCACAACACAACGGCGTGAAGGCCGTAACTGCCGGCCCTCGACGCAGCGGAAGGGCCTCCACTGGAGTCCCTTCCGTTGTTCTTTGCCGCCGGGCGTCAGACCCTCGTCCTGCTCTCTTCCGCCGAGGGGGTACGCGGGGCCGGCGTCCTGCGCCAGTTAGGGAATGCCCAGAACGTAAAGTCCTGCGCCTTGACCGGCTTCTCCGGGGTTTCCACCGGGGTTTCCTGCTTCGCCTCGGGCTGGCGGTCAGCTTCTTTCCTGATGCCCCACCCGAAGTCCTTGCTGGATGAATAGCACATCACGGCCTCCTTATAGTGACTGCCCTTTAATCGTCCTCCTGATGGCGCAAGGAGTCGAGGAGTCAACAGGAGGGAGCAGTGACCGCCGGACAAGGCGGTGCCGGGTTCCTGCGGCTGCCTCAATAGCCGAGCTGCCGGGCCACCTGCAGCAGGAGCAGCTCCGAGCCCGCCGGCCCCACCAGCTGGATTCCCATGGGCAGCCCCTCTCCGGGAGCTCCGCCTGTCCATGAAACGGGAACGGTGATGGCGGGCAGCCCGCACACATTGACCATGGAGGACCAGGGCGCGAATTCACACTGCTTCCGGTAGTCGCCGTCGGCGTCCCCTGCCCACTGGGAAGCCGGCCAGCGCTCATCACCGTGCGCTGTCCCGGTGAACCAGCCCACGGGGCGCGGGGTCTGGGCGAGTGCCGGCATGAGCATCAGGTCCCACTGCGCGTACTGCGTTACCGTGTCCCGCTCAAACTGCCGCAGCAAGGCCAACGCTTCATTCAGCTTCGCCGCGCTGCGCTGTTGGGCCCGGCGCCGGAAAGTCCGGGTCAGCGGCGCCAGCAGGGCTTCTCGGTGCGGACTGATCCTGGCCGCGCCCACCGGAGCCGTCCACACGGTGGTAAAGGCGTCGGGGTAGCGGTTGTCATAGCGGATGGCGGCATCGCTGAGCGCGTGTCCTGCGTGCTCCAGAAGTTCCTCTCCGCTCCGGAGCGCGTCCAGCGCCTCCTGATCGGGAGTAAACGGGAAGGTGCTGGACCAGGGGCTGTCCATGGTGACGCCGATCCGCAGCCGCGGCGGCTCCTGTTCCACCGCAGCGAGGTAGCCGCCGTTCCCGGTAACAGCGGGGGAGGGGACCAGTGCATCCATCATCAGCGCCGCGTCTGCGGCGGTTCGGGCAAGGGGGCCGGACACCACCAGCCGTGCGGGGTCGCCCAGGCTCTCCCCGGCCGGCACCAGCCCGCGGCCTGGTTTCAGGCCCACCAGGCCACAGGCGGCGGCAGGGATGCGGATGGAGCCGCCGCCGTCCGTGCCGGGCGCGAACGGAAGAAGTCCGGCCGCCACCGCTGCGGCACTCCCGCCGGAGGATCCCCCTGAACTCCTGCTGGGGGCGTGGGGATTGCGCGACGGCGGCGCCACGCGGTTTTCGCTGTAGGCCGTCAGTCCGAACTCGGGCACCTGCGTCTTGCCCAGGGGGATCACGCCGGCTTCCCTGAGGTGCGCCACCAGCGGTCCGTCGCTGACCGCCGGTTTGTGGTCCAGGGCAGCGCTCCCGTGCGTGGTCACCACGCCGGCCACGTCCGTGAGGTCCTTGAACGCCAGGGGCATGCCGTGCAGGAGGGGGAGTCCATCAGCAGGAGCACTGCTTCGGAGCGTGTCGGCCGCGCAGGCATCATCCAGCGCCTGCTCGGCGGTCACCGTGACAAACGCGCCGAGCAGGGGATTGTGCCGCTCAATCCGGTCCAGGAAATGCGCCGCCGCTTCCGCTGCCGAAACCTCCCCTTTCCGCAGACTGTCCCGGAGGTCGACGGCGGAAAGGTCGTGGATCTCAGCCAAGGTACCGCGGCTCCAGGCGTTCCTCACGTGCACTTTCTGCGTCCTCGGAACGGGTCACCGTGTACGCGCCCTTGCCGCGGACTTCAGTCACCGCCCCGATCAGTGACGTGCCGTGGTAAACCAGCCCGACGCCGTCGTCCGTGCAGTGTGTTTCGCCCAGCGTCCCATCCGCCACCAGCCGGTGCACCAGAGGGCGCCTGCGCTCCTCCGAGTCGTAGTGCACTCCGTTGGCGAAGGGCAGGAAGGCCAGGCCATTGGTCACCGCGCGGAGTTCAGGCCCGAAGGAATCGGTGGTGCCGCCCTGGAACCAGCAGATGGACCCGGCGGAAACCCCTGCCAGGACCACGCCGCCTTGCCATGCCTTATGCAGCATGCGGTCAAGGCCGTGTGCCCGCCACACCGCGAGCAGGTTGACCACCGAACCGCCGTTCACCCAGACCACGTCCTGGTCCAGCAGGTGCGCCTCCGGGTCGCCGTGGTTGGGCATGGTGAAAAGGTGCAGGTGGCTGAAATCGAAGCCGGCCAGCCGAGCCGCCTCATCCAGTTCCGCGTTGAACGCGCGCTGGTCGCCGGCCGCGGTACCGATGTGCGTCACCTTTGGTGCCCTGCCAGTGACCCCCGAAAGTTCGACGGCGTGGTGCAGCAACCGGTCAAACTCGAGCCGGGTGCGGCTGCCGGGCTTGAAGCCGCCCGAGGTTGCCAGAATGGTGGGCTGCTCTGCAGGCAAGGATCCTCCTAGGGTCTTCCGAGTAGCCTAACTTGCTGTTCTTCCGAGCAGGCAAGGGGCCCGGGGGCTAGGCTTAACGCTGAACCCGATCAGCCAGACAGGACTTTCCATGAGCGATTTTGATTCCGTCCCCGTCAACGACATCCCTGCCAACGCCGCCATCCTGGACGTGCGTGAGAACTACGAGTGGGTGGCCGGGCATGCGGATGGGGCCCTTCACATTCCCTTGGACCAGCTGCCCTCGCGGCTGGACGAACTCGACCCGGACCAGGACCTGTACGTCATTTGCCGGACCGGCGGCCGGTCCTTCCGGGTCGCGCAATGGCTCACGGGCCAGGGCTACACCGCGATAAATGTCTCCGGCGGCATGGACCAGTGGCTGGAGGCCGGGAAGCCGCTGGTATCAGACAACGGGCTGAAGCCGCTGGTTCTCTAGCGCCTCCACGCTTCGCTTCCGCGTTCCGCCCCTGCCGCAAGGGCGCCCCACGCCGTCAAAAGGAATACCTATGCCTGCGCCCTCCGCCACCTACGCCTTCCTCGGCCCCGAAGGCACGTTCACCGAGGCTGCCCTGCTGAAGGTCCCCGGCGCCGGGCAGGCCACCCGCATCCCGGCGTCAAACGTCAATGTGGCCCTGGACAAGGTGCGCGACGGCTCCGCCGACGCTGCGATGGTGCCCATCGAAAACTCGGTGGAGGGCGGCGTCACGGCCACCCTCGACGCCATCGCCACCGGGCAGGAACTACGGATCATCCGGGAAGTCCTGGTGCCCATCAGTTTTGTGCTGGTGGCCCGGCCCGGCGTGCTGCTGCAGGACATCACGCGGGTGTCCACCCATGGCCACGCCTGGGCACAGTGCCGGCTCTGGATGGACGCCAACCTCCCCGGTGCGGAGTATGTCCCCGGATCCTCCACTGCCGCAGCCGCCATGGGCCTGCTGGAGGAGGATGCCCATTACGATGCCGCAATCTGCGCCCCGCTGGTGGCCCGGGAGCAGCCGGGACTTGCCCTGCTCGCCGAGGACATTGGGGACAACCCCGGCGCCGTGACGCGCTTCATCCTGGTCAGCCGGCCCGGCAGGCTGCCCGAACGCACCGGAGCGGACAAAACCACAGTGGTGGTGCCCCTGCCCGAGGACCGTCCCGGCGCCCTGATGGAGATCCTGGACCAGTTCGCCAGCCGGGGCGTGAACCTCAGCCGGATCGAATCGCGGCCCACCGGCCAGTACCTGGGGCACTACTTCTTCAGCATTGACGCGGACGGCCACCTGGGCGATGCGCGCGTCGCCGATGCCCTCGCCGGGCTTCACCGCATCAGCCCGGCCACGCGTTTCCTGGGCTCCTACCCGCGCGCCGACCACCAGGTGACAGTAGTGGAGCCGCATACCTCTGATACCGCATTTGATGCGTCCAGGGCGTGGGTGGAGGGGCTGCGGGCACAATAAGGGCGTCCTGAAACCGGTTCCACCGCTTCGCCCACAGCGTAGGTAATTGCCCTCCATACCACTTCCGCGGGCTGGGGACAATGCGTATGCTTACTTGATCCACAAATGGGGATGGCCCCTAGCGAAGGGAGCGGGTCATGAGTACCAACAGCTCTAACAACGATGGCCAGGGGATGATCGTCAATCCCCGCCCCGCCGCCGACAACCAGGACTGGGACGGCGATGAGGCCGACCGGGCGGACCGCCTGCGCTTTGAAGAGGAGCAGGCCATGATCCGTGAGCAGTCCGAGGCCCGCGCCGCCGCGAAAGCCGCCGCCGAGGCGCGCAAGGAAGCCCACGCCTGAAACTGCTGCTTCAGACCAGCGAGCCCTGCCCCTTAACCCTGATCAGTAACGAACGCGGCTCCACCTGGACGGTGACCCTGGTGGCTTCGCCTGCCGTGTCGCCGTCGAGCTGCGTGGGCATCGGCTCGGGGCACTTAATGACGACCCTGCCCGACCTGTAAACGGTCATGATGGGCAGTTTCCCGCTGTGCTTGAACATGATCTTTACGTACATCAGCAACCAGCCGACGGCGCTTCGTGGGCTCATTACCACCACGTCCAGCATGCCGTCGTCGATCATCGCCTGCGGAATGAAGTCGATGCCGCCCGGCACCAGCCCGCAGTTCGCAAAAAGGATGCTGCGGACGTTCCGGACCTGGTCCGGGCTGCCGTCCAGGGAGATTGAAATCTTCTTCCGTCTGCCGGGCAGGTGGCGCATTCCCGCCTCCGTGTAGGCCAGCCAACCGAATGTTTTCTTGAGGCCCGCGTTGGTGTCGGCCAGGACTTCGGCGTCCATGCCGATCCCCGCAATCACCAGGAATACGTGCTCAGAGGAATGGCCGGTCCTTGAGTTCTCGATGCCCATCCTGGCGGTATCGATGTACCGCTGGTGGCCGAAAAGCGCCGCCTGCACGTTGCCGGGGAGGTCATTGACGTCCAGGTCCACGTTGCGGGCCAGGAGGTTTCCGGTGCCCAGCGGGATGATGCCCATCGCGACGCCGGTGCGGGCGAGGGACTCAGCCACTACTCGGACGGTGCCGTCGCCGCCGCCCACCACCACGACGTCGGGCTTGTGCCCCAACGCCGCCTGCACCTGCGAGAAGCCCGGGTCCTCTGCCGTTGTTTCGTAGAACACCGGTTCATCCCAGCCGGCCGTCAGGCACGCGCGCTGGATAGTGGCTTTGGCTTCGTCCGACCGGGCTTTGACCGGGTTGAGGATCACCACCACGCGCTGATCCGTGAGCCCGGGTTCGTGGGCGTCCCCGCTCAAAGCGCTGCGCACATGCAGGGCCTTCAGCCTGCGCACTCCCCACCAGCTGGAGATGGCGAAAGCAAGCGCCACCGCAATCAGCACGTAGAGAATCAGGTCGCTCATGGTCCCCCAACAGTATCCCGGCGGGAGGTGCGCAGGTCCCGGGTGCCCGCGCCCGCCGTCGTACTCCGTCGGATTGGATACCCTTGTGTGGTGATCGACGTAAAAGACCTCAGCGAAAACCCGGACAAGTTCCGAGCCAGCCAACGCGCCCGCGGCGCGGACGAATCAGTGGTGGACGCGATCATCTCCGCGGACTCTGCACGGCGGGCGGCGCTGATCCGCTTCGAAAACCTCCGCGCCGAGCAGAACGCCTTCGGCAAGAAGGTGGCCCAGGCCAAAGGCGATGAAAAGAAGGCGCTGCTGGCCGAGGTGAAGGAACTGGCCAACTCGGTCAAGGCTGCCTCCGCTGAAGCAGACGCGGCGCAGCTGAAGCAGGAAGAACTGCTGCGCACTATTCCCAACCTCATTGAGGACGGTGTTCCCGAGGGCGGCGAGGACGACTACGTGGTGGTTAAGACCGTCGGTACGCCGCGCGAATTCCCGGACTTTGAGCCGAAGGACCACCTGGAAATCGGCGAGCTGATCGGCGCGATCGACATGGAGCGCGGCGCCAAAGTCTCCGGAGCCCGCTTCTACTTCCTCCGCGGCGTTGGTGCCCGGCTGGAGATGGCACTGCTGCAGATGGCCATGGACCAGGCGATTGAAGCTGGTTTCGTCCCCATGATCACCCCCACCCTGGTGCGCCCGGAGACCATGCAGGGCACCGGCTTCGATGTGAAGCACGACGCTGAGATCTACCGGCTCGCGGAAGACGACCTCTACCTGGTGGGCACCTCGGAGGTTGCCCTTGCCGGGTACCACGCGGACGAGATCCTGGACTTCTCCAAGGGTCCCATCCGCTACGCCGGGCAGAGCTCCTGCTACCGCCGGGAGGCCGGCTCGCACGGCAAGGACACCCGGGGCATCATCCGCGTCCACCAGTTCAACAAGGTGGAAATGTTCATCTACACCACGGTTGAGGAAGCAGCCGCCGAGCATCAGCGCCTGCTCGCCTGGGAAGAAGAGATGCTGGCCAAGTGCGAGCTTCCCTACCGCGTGATCGACACCGCCGCCGGCGACCTTGGCACCTCCGCGGCCCGGAAGTACGACTGCGAAGCGTGGGTCCCCACCCAGAACGCGTACCGCGAGCTGACCTCGACGTCCAACTGCACCACGTTCCAGGCCCGCCGCCTGAACATCCGTGAGCGTGCGGTGAACTCGGAGGGCGTGGCAAAGGGCACCCGGGCCGTGGCCACGCTGAACGGCACCCTGGCCACTACCCGCTGGATCGTGGCTCTCCTGGAGCACCACCAGAACGCCGACGGCTCGGTCAACGTCCCGAAGGCCCTGCAGAAGTACCTGGGCGGCCTTGAGGTCCTCCCGGTCCTGTAAGTTACCGGCCCGCTCCTGGGCTTGTCCGCGGATCCGGACCGTAAAACGTACGGATCCGCGGACGGCTTCTGATCCCAACCGGGGTGAATACCCGCGCCGCCTACAGGCTCCGGATGTTTACCAACAGTTCAAAAAATCTGTGGCGCGCGTCCTAGCGGGGTTGGGGGTGTTCTGCTCTACTTGATGGATGACAACGCTGACTGAAACCTCAGTCGCCGGCAACGATGACCGGCGAGAGAACGAAAACGACAACGTAACCCAGAAGCTAATGGTCGCCCTGGACGTGGACGGCACCCTGGTGGACCACGACGGGCACATGTCCCCGGCGGTCCGTGAAGCGGCGCAGGCAGTGGTAGCCGCCGGGCATGAGGTCATGATTGCCACCGGCCGCTCCCTCAACGCCATGCTCCCCATCATTGAGAACATCGGGATTGAGCGCGGCTATGCGGTGTGCTGTAACGGCGGCGTGACGCTGCGGCTCCATCCCGGGCTTGAAAACGGTTACGAGGTCATCCACAAGGCCACCTTCGACCCCGCTCCTGCCCTCCGGGCACTGCGCGAGCGGCTCCCGTCAGCCAAGTACGCACTGGAAGATGAGGACGGAAACTTCCTGTCCACCGAACGCTTCCAGGACGCGAGCTTCGGCGTCGAGGCTGTCGGCGTGGACTTCCACACCATGCTCGAAGCCACCGCCGTGCGCGTGGTGGTGTTCAGCACCGAAAACACGCCGGAAGAGTTCAACGAAGCAATCGAGCACGTTGGCCTTGCCGGCGTCACCTACTCCGTGGGCTGGACGGCCTGGCTGGATATTGCCGCTGCCGGCGTGACCAAGGCCAGCGCCCTCGAAAACCTGCGGAACCGCCTCGGCATCGAACCGCACCTCACCGTGGCTGTCGGGGACGGCCGCAATGACATCGAGATGCTCAGCTGGGCCGGACGGGGTGTGGCCATGGGCCAGGCCCCGGAGGAAGTGATTGCGGCCGCTGACGAGGTCACCCACTCTGTGTTCGACGACGGCGCCGCCCACGTGCTGCGCAGCCTCCTCTAGCTGCCGGCCCACGCAGATGCTGGTTCAGTTGGCGGCCTTGGCCGCCTGCGTCCTTTTGGCCGGCCTCGCCGTGCTCCAGGCCGCACTGCTGAGCGGTGCTCCGCTTGGCCGGTTCGCCTGGGGCGGACAGCACAAAGTCCTCCCCGCGGGGCTGCGGGTGGGCAGTGCGGCATCCATCGTCCTGTACGCGGCCTTCGGATATATCGCACTGGCCAAGGCCGGCATGGTGCCATTGCTGGCAAGCGGGACTGTCACATCGGTGGCCACCTGGGTATTGACGGGGTATTTCGCGCTCGGCGTGCTGATGAACGCCATATCGCGGAGCAAGCCGGAGCGCGCCGTGATGACGCCCGTGGCGCTGGTCCTCGCCGCCGCTTACCTGGTTCTTGCCGTCAACTGATCTCCGCCGGAGCTGAACCGCGGCCGGGCGGCACCCGCTGTATGGCGGCCGCTGTCCGGGCGGGTGCCGTCATCGGGCAGAATGGAAAGCATGACCCTTACGACGTTCGCCCTCATCCGCCATGGCCAGACTGACTGGAATGCGCAGCGCCGGCTGCAGGGTTCCACGGACATTCCCTTGAACGACGTCGGCCGGGCCCAGGCGCGGGACGCCGTCGCCGTTTTGTCCGCTTACGATTGGGACGCCATTGTGTCCTCGCCGCTCAGCCGCGCTGCTGAAACTGCGGAGCTGATCGCCGCCGGGCTCGGACTTACCGAGGTCCGCCGGGTCCCCGAGTTGGCTGAGCGAAGCTTCGGCCCTGCCGAGGGCATGCAGGCCGGTCCGGAACTTGACGCTCTGCGGATCCCCGGGGGTTTCCGCGGCGCGGAAAGCGAGGACGAGGCCGCAGACCGGGGACTGGCGGCCCTGGAGGCTCTGGCTGAGGAGTTCCGCGGACGCCGGCTGCTCGTCGTCGCCCACGGGACCCTGCTCCGCGTAAGCCTCAGCCGCGCCGTGGGGAGCACCCTGAAGAGCATCGACAATGCCGTCCTGAACCTTGCCCACCATCACGCCATTGACGGATGGCAGCTCGAATACTTCAACGGCGAGCCGGTGCTGGCCGCCACCCAGGGCTGATCGCGGGGGATTAGTCGCTGCTCAAGACGGCGATGGCCCGGCGCCCCAGGCTGCCCATAACGTGCTGATGCGTAGCGCCCCGGGCAAGTTCTAGCGCACCTCGAGGATCAGCCCCAGCAGCCGGGCCGCCGCGGGCCGGGCTGCATGCTCCTCGTTCCACTGCGCCCGGGCCACCGCTTTGCTGACGGCTTGCGTGGTGATGCCCAGTTCCTGGGCCACCGCCTTCTGCTGGCCGCGGACGCCCGGGGTCAACAGGTCAAGGACCCGCCACTCCGCATCGGAACGGTCACGCACGACATGTCCCAGCAGCCGAAGCACGGCCTCAGCGTCATGGGCCACATCAGCCAGGGGCCCCTCCACTGCAACCGGAATACGCTCCTTGCTGTTCCGCACCCGGTCAACAGCCCGCCGGGCGTACACCAGTCCGTGGCCGGAGGCATCCTTGATCTGGTTGGGCAACGGCTCGTTGACAGGCCCAACGCCGATTCCCACGTACCAGGAACCGCAGCGCAGTGCAATCAGTGCCGCCTCGACGGCCTGGTGGGGGGAGTCCACAATGCCCTGGACCTCGTCCTCCACTGAGCGGTCGAAATCCAGGCGCGCAGGAATATGCCGCAGGTCCTTGAGTAACTGCGGCACCCGGTCGCCATCGCGCCGGCTGTCGGTTTGGTTGATTGTCAGCGTGAACATCTGAAACCAAAGACTACCCGCTGGTAGGAGAGTGCAGGCAAGCGGGGTTGCCTCGCCCCGAGCCATCTGATGCGATGGACC
This sequence comes from Arthrobacter sp. D3-16, assembly GCF_054408515.1. NCBI lineage: Bacteria > Bacillati > Actinomycetota > Actinomycetes > Micrococcales > Micrococcaceae > Arthrobacter > Arthrobacter sp. D3-16. The sequence goes on from NZ_CP096437.1 coordinate 353,092, forward strand.
AAGGGCCGCCCTTGGCGGTGAACGCGACGTGAGGATGGTTATGACCAGCAGCATCGGGCAGGACGAACTCGGACGTGTAGACCGCTGGTGGCGCGCCGCCAACTACCTTTCGGTGGGGCAGATCTACCTCCGCTCCAACCCCTTGCTGCGTGAACCGCTGAAGGCCGAGCACACGAAGTCCAGGCTGCTGGGCCACTGGGGCACCACCCCGGGCCTGAACTTTGTCTACGCCCACCTGAACCGCCTGATCCGCCGCGACTCCGCCGAGATGCTCTTTGTGGCGGGTCCCGGCCATGGCGGCCCCGCCGTCGTCGCCAACGCCTGGCTGGAAGGGACATACTCCGAAATCTACGGGCACGTGGGTAACGACGCGGACGGCATGGCCGAGCTTTTCCGCCAGTTTTCCTACCCGGGAGGCATTCCCAGCCACGCCGCTCCGGAAAGCCCCGGCTCCATCAGCGAGGGCGGCGAACTCGGGTACTCCCTCGCCCATGCCTACGGCTCGGTGCTGGACAATCCCCAGCTGGTGACCGCCGTCGTGATCGGCGACGGCGAGGCGGAGACCGGGCCTCTGGCCGCCAGCTGGCATTCCCACAACTTCCTGGACCCGGCCACGGACGGCGCCGTGCTGCCCATCCTGCACCTGAACGGGTACAAGATCGCCAACCCCACCCTCCTGGCGCGTATGCCCGAAGAGCAGCTGGAGCAGCTCCTGCGGGGCTACGGCCACGAGCCGCACTTCGTCACCGTGAAGGACCCGGACGACACTGAGCAGGCGCACCGGGACTTCGCCGCGGCATTGGAAAGCTGCCTGGCCGGGATTCGCACCATCCAGGACTCCCGGCGAACGTCCCAAGGAGGGGCGGATGGGGCCGGCGGCGGCGCGCCCCGCTGGCCGATGATCGTGCTGCGCTCGCCGAAGGGCTGGACCGGGCCCCGGGAAGTGGATGGGCTGCAGGTTGAAGGGACGTGGCGGAGCCACCAGGTGCCGCTGTCCGAGGTCCGCACCAATGAAGACCACCTGCGGCTGCTCGAGCAGTGGATGCAGTCGTACCGCCCTGATGAGCTGTTCGACGGCGACGGGCGGCTCCGGCCCGACATCGCCGAGGGGGCACCCACCGGCGACTTCCGGATGAGCGCCACGCCCCACGCCAACGGCGGCCTGCTCCGCCGTGCGCTGAAGCTGCCTGCCTACCAGGACCACGCCGTGGAGGTGGCGCGCGCCGGCAGCGAGCGGGTCAGCCCGATGGTCACTCTGGGCTCCTGGATGCGGGACGTCATTGAGCTGAACATGGAAACGTTTCGGCTTTTCGGCCCGGACGAAACGGCGTCCAACCGGCTGCAGAACGTCTATGAGGTCACGGACAAGGTGTGGCAGTACCGGATTGACGACGTCGATGAGCACCTTGCCCGCTCCGGCAGGGTGATGGAGGTGCTGAGCGAACACCTGTGCCAGGGCTGGCTGGAGGGGTACCTCCTGACCGGCCGGCACGGAGTCTTCAGTTGCTACGAGGCCTTCATCCACATTGTTGACTCCATGTTCAACCAGCACGCCAAGTGGCTGAAGGTGCACCGCAACCTGCCGTGGCGGCAGCCCGTGGCTTCGCTGAACTACCTGCTGTCCTCCCACGTGTGGCAGCAGGACCACAACGGGTTCTCCCACCAGGACCCGGGGTTTATCGACCACGCCGTGAACAAGAAGGCAGAGGTCATCCGGGTGTACCTGCCGCCGGATGCGAACACGCTGCTGTCCGTGATGGAGCACTGCCTGGCGTCCACGGACTACGTGAACATCGTTGTCAGCGGAAAGCAGCCCTCTCCCACCTGGCTGGGGCCGGCCGATGCGGCCACCCACTGCCAGCGCGGGCTGGGGATCTGGGAGTTCGCCGGCTCCGAAGTCCCCGGTGAGGAGCCAGACGTCGTGCTGGCCTGCGCTGGCGACGTTCCCACCGTGGAGACAGTTGCGGCGGCGGAGCTGCTCCGGCTGGGGGCGCCCGGGCTGAAGGTCCGCGTCGTGAACGTGGTTGACCTGATGCGGCTGCAGGACGAGAGCGAGCACCCGCACGGGCTCCCGGCACGCGATTTCAACGGGATCTTCACCGCCGACAAGCCCATCATTTTCGCCTACCACGGCTATCCGGCGCTGATCCACCGGCTCGCTTACCGCCGCAGCAACCAGGAGGGGCTGCACGTGCGCGGCTACAAAGAGGAGGGCACCACCACCACCCCGTTCGACATGGCCATGCTGAACGGCATCGACCGGTTCCAGCTGGCCATCGACGCAATCGACCGCGTTCCCGGCCTTGCCGGGAAGCACTCGATGCTGCGGCAGGAGCTCCAGGACCGCCGGATCCGCGCCCGCGAGCACACCCGCACCCACGGGGAGGATCCGGAGGAAATCCGGAACTGGCAGCTGGGCTAGCCCTTCTCCTGGCCGATCAGTCCGTCGAGGCCGCCCGCGGGCAGGTGGATCCAGCCTTCGCTGCTGGCCGCTGCGGCGTGGACGTCATCCGGCAACACGGTCAAGCCGACGGCGACGGCGCGGGCGGTGAGGGACGCGACGACGGCGTCGAACAGGTCATCCGAGCCGGCCAGGCGGTCCTCGTGGCCGCGAAGGTCCAGCCACGGTGCCTGCTGGCGCAAATTGCCCAGGAGCAGGGATAGCCGTTCCGCCTCGCCGCTGCCCCGCCCCTTATAGCCGCGCGCGCTTAGGCCCCAGAGCTTCAGCGAGCAGCAGGGTAGACCTCAGCCAGGCGACCCGACCCATCCCGTGGTTGGGGGCCGTGCCGGGCCGCCACTTTCGCCTGGATCACGGCGCATCTCATGGCCGGGTGGGCCAGCCGGTCCGCCGAGACACTCAACGGGATCAGGCCGGTCCGGGCGGTGACGAAGCGGTCAGTATCACGGTACGCAAGCAAGCGCCTGCCCTCGATGCCGTCGTGTGCCAGGACGGGCCCGGCGTCGAAGTGCAGGTGCCCGGTGAGGAATGGAATCAAGGCGTGACCAGACTCTACCCCTGGCTCTCCCGGCCCGTTCTGGACACTGGATGACCCGGTGCCCCTGGACCTGCAACGCTGGGGCATGGTGCGCCGTCCCCGGCATACCATGCCCGAAAGGATCATCTTCATGCCATGGCTTGATGTACTCGGCAACGACATCCACTACACGGACTCAGGCGCCGGGCAGCCGGTGGTGCTGCTCCACGGCCACGCTTCGGCGGCGGCCTGCTGGGAACCGCTTATTGCTGAACTGGAGCAGGACTTCCGGCTGTTGGCTTATGACACCTACGATCACGGGTGGTCCTCTAACTCGCCGCGGCAGGGGCCGCTGGTGGACCGGGCTGCCGAGCTGGAGCACTTCATCAACTCACTTGGCCTGGCGAACCCGGTGATCGTGGGGCAATCCATGGGAGGCATGACGGCCCTGCGCTGGGCCGTGCGGAATCCAGACGGTGCCGCCGGACTGGTGGTCTGCGGGATGGGCTGGCCGCTGGTGGTTCCCCCTCCCGGGCAGCCCGGCCAGCCGGAAAAATTCGAGGTGTTCAGCTCACTCGACGCGGACGAGAGGATCTGGCTGGGGGTAGGAAACTCCTTCACGGAGCGGTGGATCGCAGAGAACCCGCGTGATTACGCCCGCTACATCCGGGTGCGTTCCACCGCGACGGCGATTGAAGCAGCCCGCCACCCGCGCAGCCTCGAACAAAGCCAGGGGGAGTTCCTCAGCGCCGATCCATCGGACGTCGACTGGTTCCAGCAAGGGCTCGAATCAATAACCCGCCCGCTGGTGCTGATGATCGGCGACGAGGAAAGGCCGCGAATCCGCCGCGGGGCCGAGCACGTTGCGGCCACGGTGCCCGGCGCCCGTCTGCTGGTTGTCGAGGAGGCCGGCCACAACGCCTACTTCCAGCGCCAAGACATCCTGGTGGACGCCATCCGGAGCACCGCAGCTGCCGCCTAAACCTGGCCGATCACGCCGCGTGATACGTCAGCGCCCCGGGAATCCCGCCCTTCTCGCCCAGTCCATCACCCCGGGCAAAAGCAGCCCATAGGCTTCGCAGCTCGCGTCCCACGGAATTCACGTCCTCCCAACGGGCCCCGGCGATCAGCCCTACGCCGTCCCACGTCTCGCGATTGCCGAGAAGAAGGGGGAGATCAATGGTGTGGGCAGCGCCGAAGATGTTTCCCGGCGCATGCCAGTGAAGGATGTAGCGGTGCGCCTTTCCGCCGGCCAGGGCATGGCGCCGCGCGAACTTCCGGGCGGCCCGGCCGTAGACGGTTTCGGTGACCACCCAATCGATGGCCCGGACGGCGGCGGTCCCGGCGACAGGGATCTTGGCCAGCCGGCTCAGGTACGGGCTCCGCGGCAGGAACAGCCGCGCCTCCTCGGAGGTATGACCGATCAGCACCTCGATGCCGGGAGCGGAACGGTTCCAGGCTGCCTCTATGGCGGCTTCCTCGGGCAGCGGCGCGTGCCCGTACTGGGTGCCGAAGGGCATGGCGGCCAGCATGCCGAATTTCCGGGCCACCTGCGCCACATGGTCCTCCCGTTCCACCACTTCCATGGCCGGCGTTTCCTCGGTGACCGCTTCGGCAGCGATGCCCATTGCATGGTTCATTTTGTCCCGGCCGCGCGAGATGCCCAGCGGTGCACTTTGGATGATGGCCCGCTGGAACAGCGACGGCGCCTCGGGAGTGGCCATGAGGTGCGCGATCGCGTCACCGCCGGCCGACTGGCCAAAGGCCGTCACGCAGCCCGGGTCGCCGCCGAACGCTGCAATGTTCCGCTGCACCCAGCGGAACGCCTCAAGCTGGTCCAGCAGCCCAAGGTTGCCCGGCCGGCCGGACCGGGTGCCGAGGAAGCCGAACAGCCCCAGGCGGTAGGTCACCGACACGGCCACCACCCGGTTTTCGGCCACGAGCACCCCGGGATCGAAGATGGCGAGGTCGCCGGATCCGGTGGTGTAGGAACCGCCGTGGATCCAGACCATCACGGGCAGCCTCTCGCCGGGGGCAAGGTCTGCGGGCATGGTGATGGAGAGGTTCTGGCAGTCCTCGCTGCCCGGAAGTTCGCCGTAGCGGGTGCCCAGGACGTCGTCGAGGAACGGCACCGGTCCCTGCGGACAGGCAGGGGCTGGGGATGTGGCCGACAAGGGATCGTCCCAGTCGGGCGCCGGAACGGGAGGCTGGAAACGGCGCGCCGTCGCGTAGGGGATGCCGGTGGCCCGGACCACGGCGCCGTCCCGCCAGCCGGTGACAGGACCGCAGGGCGGATTGATAAATGGTGCAGCGTTCACGAACCAACAGTTTCATATCTGCTGGTGCTTTTCTGACGCCCTCTAAACGACGACGGCGGGTGCCTGGCTCCTAAGAGCCGGGCACCCGCCGTCAGGGTTCCCTGACCGAGCGAAGCGAGGCGAGGGGGCCGTTGGGGATCAGTGGCCGGTGGGCACGTAACGCTTGATGGAGGCTTCGAGCTCGGCTTCAGCGGCGGCGCGGTCGCCCCAGCCTTCGGCCTTGACCCACTTACCGGGCTCCAGGTCCTTGTAGCGGGTGAAGAAGTGCTCGATTTCCTTGATCAGGAAGTCGTTGACGTCGCTGACTTCCTGGATGTGGTCGAAGCGGGCATCCACGGGGACGCAGAGGATCTTGGCATCTCCGCCGCCGTCATCAGTCATGTTGAAAACGCCGATGGGGCGGGACTCAACGATGACGCCCGGGTGCAGGTCGAAGTCCTGCAGGAGCACCAGTGCATCCAACGGGTCGCCGTCCTCGCCGAGCGTGTTCTCAAAGTATCCGTAGTGCGTGGGGTACTGCATGGAGGTGAAGAGGACGCGGTCCAGGCGGACGCGGCCGGTCTCGTGGTCAACTTCGTACTTGACGCGTGAACCCTTGGGGATCTCGATGGTCACGTCATGCTTCATGGAATGCTCCTCGGCAATTGCAGGGGGTTCGCGGCACACCTGACCGCTCACCCAAAAGGAGTGTCCGTGCCGCCGACTACTATTGAGGATATAGCGAGAGGCCCTGGAATCAGGAACTTGTGGGGATATTTCAGGACTTGAGGACCAGCACCAGCATGACCAAACCAACTGCCGCGCAACCATGGCGTGACCCTGCCCGCCACGGTCTCACGTCTGGCATCACCGGCCTGCGGAGGTCCTGGCCCTCGGTTTTGCTGACGGCCCTGCTGGTGGTCCTTACGGTGCCCGCGGCCCTGCTGGTTGCCCCGGGTTTCCTTGGGCCCGAACCCCCGGCCCCCGCTCCGCCGGCGCCGGCATGGCAGCAGCCTCCGGCCACGCTTTCGCCCGGGCAGGGACTTGCGCCGCTGAATGACTCGTCTGCCGTCCCGCTCGCGGCCAGCGTCACCGCCCAGTTGGAACCCCTGTTGAAGACCGACGGCGGCGGTACTTTTACGGGGTTGGTCCAGGATGCGCTTACGGGCCAGGTCCTTTTTGACCGGGGGGGATCCGAAAACCGGGTGCCGGCTTCGAACATGAAGCTGCTGACCGCGGTGGCGGCATTGCGCTCCCTCGGCCCCGGGCACCGCTTTACCACCGAAGTGGTGGCGGGCCCGGCCGCCGGGCAGGTGGTGCTGGTGGGCGGGGGCGACGTCCTCCTCGGGCCGGGGGAATCCAATAACGACATGGTGTTGGGCCATGCCGGTCTGGCCACGCTGGCTGCCCAAACGGCGGCGGCGCTTTCGGCAGCGGGAACGGCGGGGGAGATTAAGGTCCTCGTGGACGATTCCCTGTTCAGCGGTCCTGCCCTCAACCCAGCGTGGGAGAGCGGGGACGTGGCCGCCGGGGAGGTGGCGCCCCTGTACCCGCTGGCCCTGAACTCGGGCCGTTACGATCCCGCCGTCACCACCGGCCCCCGCCCCCAGGACTCAGCCATCACCGTGGCCGAGGAATTCGCGGCCCGGCTGCGGACGGCAGGTTCGGCCGCGGGGCTGACGGTGGCAGCCGCCGTCGAACGTTCCCCGCAGCCGCCACCGGCGGGTGAACCGGCCGAAGATGCAGGCGGGAAGTCCCCAGTCCTGGCCGGGGTGCAGTCGGCAACGGTAGCCGAGCAGGTGGACCACATGCTGCAGGAATCGGACAACTACCTCGCCGAAGTCCTGGGACGGATGGCGGCAGTAGCTGCAGGCCAGCCAGGCAGCAACGACGGCGCCACGGCTGCCGTCCGGGCGCAGCTCGGAGACGCCGGAATCCCCGTCGAGGCCATGAAACTCGTGGATGTGTGCGGTTTGGCCATGGGCAACCAGGTCTCAGCCCGCCAATTCACTGAAGTGGTGCGTGCCATCACGTCAGGCACAGACAGCAGGCTCCGCGCCGCGCTGGACGGCTTTCCGGTAGCCGGCCTCACCGGTACCCTGGACACGCGCTACGGCGACGAGTCAACAGCCCGGGGTGCAGGGCTGGTCCGAGCCAAGACCGGCACCCTGAACTCGGTGCTGGCGCTCAGCGGTTATGTGGTTGATGCCGACGGCCGCCTCCTGGTCTTCTCCTTCATCGGCAACGGGCTGACGCCGGGCGCGGCCGGCAACAGGGCCGCTTTGGACCGGGCCGCGACGGCGCTCGCCGCCTGCGGCTGCCGCTAGCCCACTGCTGCCGCTTCGACAGGTTCGCCGGTGAGCGAACTTAAGGACTATCTCCAGCCCGCTGTGTTCTGATGGGAACTATGGAGTCCACTGCAGGTGAGTCGTCAGCCCAAACGTTGTCCAGCCAGGCCTCGGCCCTGATCAATTGGGACCTCGCCGCCTCCACCGCGGCGCGGCTGGCTCCTGCCGGTCCGGTCCTGAGCAAGGCGGCTATCGGTGACGCGGTGGAAAGCCTTCGCCGGCTTGCCGACGCCTCCGTTGAACACGTGCACGAGATCACTGGGCTGGAAGCGGCAAGGGACCTGCGGGACTCAAACGTGCTGGTGGTGGACCGGGCCTCGTGGTCAAAGGCAAACACCCAAAGCTTCGCCGTGATGCTGAAGCCGGCCATGGAAAAGATGCTCGAAAACCGGCGCGGAAACGTGAGCCCGGCCGCGGCCAGCGTCAGCGGCGCCATCACCGGCAGCCAGCTGGGCGCCGTCCTGGCTTTCCTGTCGAGCAAGGTCCTGGGCCAGTACGATCCGTTTGCCGCCCTGGCCGAAGGTTCCACCGCACCCTCAGGCGGACGCCTGCTCCTGGTAGCGCCGAACATCCTGTCCGTTGAGCGTGAACTCAACGTCACCCCCGAGGACTTCCGCCTCTGGGTATGCCTGCACGAGCAGACGCACCGGGTGCAGTTCGCCGCGGCGCCTTGGCTGCGGCACCACATGCTGCAGCAGATCGATGACCTCAGCGGGCACCTGCTGGGCAACGTTGACACCCTGATGGAGCGCGCCACTGCCGCTGCCCGCTCGCTGAAGGACCGGACCGGCAACGGCCACACCCCCGGCCGCGGCGCCATCCTGGACCTTTTGCAGGACCCGGAGGAGAAGGCGGCGATCTCGCACCTGACCGCCGTGATGAGCCTCCTCGAGGGCCATGCCAACGTGGTAATGGACGCCGTGGACGCCAGCATCGTGCCGTCGGTGAAGACCATCCGGCAGCGCTTCAACGACCGCGGCAAGGACCGCGGCGTGATCGAAAAATTCATCCGCAACCTCCTCGGCCTGGATGCCAAGATGCGCCAGTACTCCGACGGTGCCCGCTTCGTCCGCGCCGTCGTGGACGTCGCGGGAATGGAAGGCTTCAACAGGGTCTGGGAGTCGGCGGACCACCTGCCAACTGAACCTGAAATCCACGACGCCAAGCTGTGGCTTGAGCGGATGGGGCTCTGATTGCCGGACTGCACCTTGCCTGAGGCGTCCCCGCCGACGGCCCCTGTCACCGCTTCCCCGCACCGCAGCGGCCGACGGCGGCCCGGAAGGCTGGCGCCCGTCGTCGGCACTGCGCGCAAAATGCTCCAGGACGCCCTGGCCCAGGCTGGTTATCCACAGCACGTCATCGTTGCCTGCAGCGGCGGCCCGGACTCCCTCGCCCTGGCATCGGTGGCCGCCTACTTCGGCCGCCGCGGGCACGTGGATGGCCGTCCTGTAACTGTGGGCGCAGTGGTGGTGGACCACCAGCTGCAGGAGGGCTCCGCGCAGGTGGCGGCGGAAACAGCCCGCGTCCTGCAGGAACTGGGCCTGGCACCCGTTGAAGTCCGGACGGTGACCGTGGGCGGAGAGGGCCTCGGCCCCGAAGCCGCCGCGCGGGAAGCCAGGCACGAAGCTCTGAAAGCAGCTGCTAGTAGCCAGGGCGCGGACGCCATCCTGTTGGGCCACACCCTGGACGACCAGGCCGAACAGGTGCTGCTCGGGCTGGCCCGGGGCTCGGGCACACGCTCGCTCGCCGGGATGAGGCCTGCCCGCGGTATGCTGCTCCGCCCGTTCCTGGGGCTTCGCCGGGCGGACACCGAGGAGATCTGCGCCGTGGAGGAACTGAAGCCGTGGCACGATCCCAGCAATTCGGACCCCGCCTTCGCCCGCTCACGTACCCGGGTTGAAGTGCTGCCGCACCTCGAGGAGAAACTTGGCCCGGGCGTCGCGGAATCCCTCGCCCGGACGGCATCCATCCTGCAGCTGGACGCCGACTACCTGGAGGATGTGGCGGAAGCCACCTTCGCGTCCCTGGTGGAGCGGAACGGCCAGGAATTGAGCCTCCCGGAGGACGCGTTGCGCGCTTTGGCCCCGGCGATCAGGTTCCGCGTGATCGCCAAGGCAGCGGCCGACGTCGGCGGTCAGCAGCCCAGCTACCAGCGCCTTCTGGCCGCGGAAGCGCTGCTGCGGCGGCAGGGCTCTGCGGGTCCCGTTGAACTGCCCGGGGGAGTGAACGTGTACAGGTTGTCCCTCGCGCAGCTGGACGGCGTCCTTGCCGCGGACAGCACCGGTGCAATGGATAAGGGAGCACCCGTTCCCCGCAGAGACGCACGCTGTGGGAAGCTAGTACTCCGGCCTCAAAAGCCGCCCGCAAAATAGTCGCACCCCCGCATCTACACAGGAGCCATTGGTGGATTCAAACGACGTCCAGGCAGACCTCAAGCACGTTCTCTACACCAAGGAGCAGATCCAGCAGCGGATCACGGAGCTCGCTGCCCAGATCGACAAGGACTACGAGGGCCGCGAAATCCTCATTGTGGGCGTCCTCAAGGGCGCCGTTATGGTCATGGCTGACCTTGCCCGCGCCCTCCACAGCCACATTTCCATGGACTGGATGGCTGTTTCCTCCTACGGTTCCGGCACCCAGTCCTCCGGCGTTGTCCGCATCCTCAAGGACCTGGATACGGACCTGATGGGCAAGGACGTACTGATCGTCGAGGACATCATCGATTCCGGCCTCACGCTGTCCTGGCTAAAGACCAATCTGGAATCGCGCGGCACCGCTTCCGTGGAGATCTGCACGGCCTTCCGCAAGCCCACCGCCGCCAAGGTGGAAATCGACGTCAAGTACGTCGGCTACGACATCCCCAATGAATTCGTGGTGGGCTACGGCCTGGACTACGCCGAGAAGTACCGCAACCTCGACTTCGTGGGAACCCTCGCACCGCACGTTTACGAGTAGCCCCGCCGGCGGGGACATTGCCACCACGCGCATACCGGGCGGATGATCCTGGCCGCAGATGATGCCGGCAGAGCCCCCGGTTGCAGGCGCAGGGAGGGCCGCGGCCGGAGTGGCGGCGGCCACTACGCCCAGAGGGAACTTTTGCCCTGCACCATGCGTGATCTACTCCGGACGGTGTATAGCTAGAAGCTGACGCAGCACCATCACGCGCGCAGACTACTCGCCGTGCAGCACTACCAGGAGGGACGGGGCCAGCCCCCGACACAGATGAAAGCTAAGAACTTCTTCAAAGGCCCGGGCATCTGGATCGTTGTCGTGATCGGCATGCTCCTGGTGGCCTTTGCAACGCTGGCTCCCGGTGGTGCCGCACGGATCGACACTGACAAGGGCCTCGAACTTCTTGCCGGCAACAACGTTGAGCAGGCAAAGATTTTCGACGGTGAAAACCGCGTTGACCTCGTGCTGAAGGAAAACTACCAGCTGGACGGGCAGGACAAAGGCAAGAGCGTCCAGTTCTTCTTTGTTGACGCCCGCGCCCAGGACGTTGTCCGGGCTGTCACCGCTTCTGCACCCACCGGCGGCTACACGGACCAGCCGATCGAAAGCAACTGGTTCTCCGGCCTCCTCTCCCTCCTCATCCCGGTGATCCTGCTGGGCGCGCTTTTCTGGTTCCTGATGACCCGCATGCAGGGCGGCGGCTCCAAGATCATGCAGTTCGGCAAGTCCAAGGCCAAGATGGTCAGCAAGGACATGCCGCAGGTGACATTCGCGGACGTTGCAGGCTCGGACGAGGCCGTGGAAGAACTCCAGGAGATCAAGGAATTCCTGCAGGAACCGGCCAAGTTCCAGGCGGTTGGCGCCAAGATCCCCAAGGGCGTGCTGCTGTACGGCCCTCCAGGCACCGGTAAGACCCTCCTCGCCCGGGCTGTCGCAGGCGAGGCCGGCGTTCCCTTCTTCTCCATTTCCGGCTCGGACTTCGTGGAGATGTTCGTCGGTGTGGGCGCCTCCCGTGTCCGCGACCTCTTTGAGCAGGCCAAGACCAACTCGCCAGCCATCATCTTCGTGGACGAGATCGACGCCGTCGGCCGCCACCGCGGTGCCGGCATCGGCGGCGGCAATGACGAACGTGAGCAGACCCTCAACCAGTTGCTGGTGGAGATGGACGGCTTCGACGTTAAGACCAACGTCATCCTGATCGCAGCCACCAACCGTCCGGACGTGCTGGACCCCGCGCTGCTGCGTCCCGGCCGCTTCGACCGCCAGATCGGTGTGGAAGCGCCGGACCTGATCGGCCGCGACCAGATCCTGCAGGTTCACGCGAAGGGCAAGCCCATGGCCCCCGGCGTAGACCTTAAAGCCGTGGCCAAAAAGACCCCCGGCTACACCGGCGCGGACCTGGCCAACGTGCTCAACGAGGCCGCGCTCCTCACCGCCCGCTCCAACGCCAACCTCATCGATGACCGCGCCCTGGACGAGGCCATCGACCGCGTCATGGCCGGCCCGCAGAAGCGCAGCCGGGTGATGAAGGAACACGAGCGCAAGATCACCGCGTACCACGAAGGCGGCCACGCCCTGGTGGCAGCCGCGCTGCGGAACTCCGCACCCGTCACCAAGATCACCATCCTTCCCCGCGGCCGTGCGCTCGGCTACACCATGGTGGTCCCGGACAACGATAAGTACTCCGTGACGCGCAACGAGCTCCTGGACCAGATGGCCTACGCCATGGGCGGCCGCGTTGCCGAGGAAATCGTCTTCCACGATCCCTCCACCGGCGCCTCCAACGACATCGAGAAGGCCACGGGTACCGCCCGCAAGATGGTGACCGAATACGGCATGAGCGAACGCGTTGGCGCCGTACGTCTGGGCCAGGGCGGCGGGGAGCCGTTCCTGGGCCGCGACGCCGGGCACGAGCGCAACTACTCGGACCAGATTGCGTACGTGGTGGACGAGGAAGTGCGCCGGCTGATTGACCAGGCCCACGACGAGGCCTACGCCATCCTCATCGAGAACAGGGACGTCCTGGACCGCCTGGCCCTCGAACTGCTGGAACGCGAAACGCTGAACCAGGCCGAGATCGCTGACATCTTCCGCGATATCCGCAAGCGCGACTTCCGTGAGGTGTGGCTGTCCAAGGAGACCCGTCCGGTCCAGACCGCCGGCCCGGTGGAATCGCGCCAGGAAAGGGCAGAACGCGAGGCCCAGGAGGAAGCCAAGCAGGCCCGCCTGGACGAGCCGCTGGACGCCCAGCCGCCGCATCCGCAGGGGGTTCCGGAGGATGCACCGTTCCAGGGAGGCATCCCCGACTCGGGGCCTGACGCCCTTCGCGGCTAAGCTTTCTACCGTGACCCACTTCGACGACGACGTTCCCGCCTCCGCCGTACATCCGGCGGAGGGCGGCGCCCACCACGACAAACACCAAAAGGTGGACCGGCCCCGGATCGAGGCAGCGGTCCGTGAGATTCTCCTGGCCATCGGGGAGGACCCGGACCGCGGCGGCCTCGTGGATACCCCCAAGCGGGTGGGCAAGGCTTACGCCGAGATGTTTGCGGGGCTGCACCATGACCCTGCTGAGATCCTCTCCACCACCTTTGACCTGGACCATGAGGAGCTCGTCCTGGTCAAGGACATCCCGTTCTATTCCACCTGCGAGCACCACCTGGTGCCGTTCCATGGGGTGGCCCACGTAGGCTACATCCCCTCCCATGAGGGCAAGGTGACAGGGCTGAGCAAGCTGGCCCGGCTGGTGGACATGTACGCCCGCCGCCCCCAGGTGCAGGAGCGCCTCACCACCGAAATCGTCGAAGCGATGGTCAGCCACCTCAAGCCCCGTGGCGCGATCGTCGTGGTCGAATGCGAACACATGTGCATGTCTATGCGCGGTATCCGCAAGCCCGGAGCAAAGACCGTCACCAGTGCGGTCCGCGGGCAGCTTCATGACCCGGCCACCCGTGCCGAAGCCATGAGCCTCATCCTCGGAAGGTAATCATCAGACCATGGATTCACTAGCTGCAGCGCCGGGAACCGGCCCGGCAACCTCTCCGCTGCCCGTCCTGCGCAAGCCGCGGCCGGTGGCCCGGTTTGAAGACCTCCCCACAGGCCGCACCCTCGTGATGGGCATCGTCAACGTCACCCCGGACTCCTTCAGCGACGGCGGCAAGCACGCGACGGCGGACACCGCCATAGCGGCTGGCCTGCGGATGTTCTACGCCGGCGCGGACATCATCGACGTCGGCGGGGAATCCACCCGCCCCGGTGCGGAGGATGTCAGCCCGGAAGAAGAACAGCAGCGCGTGATCCCCGTGATCGAGGCGCTGGTGAAAGCCGGTGCCCTTGTCAGCATCGACACTGTCCGTGCTTCCACGGCAGCCGCAGCCCTCAAAGCCGGCGCCGCCATCATCAACGACGTCTCCGGCCTCACCATGGAACCGGAGATGGCCGAGCTCGTGGCGTCCTCCAAGGCCCCCTACATCCTCACCCACCGCCGCGGTGACGCCCGCACCATGGACTCCCTCGCGGAGTACAAGGACGTTGCCGGTGAAGTGGTGGCTGAACTGGCCGGAGTGCGGGACAAGCTTTACGCTGCCGGCGTCAGCCCGGAACAGATCATTATTGATCCCGGCCTCGGGTTCGCCAAGAACGACGCCCAGAACTGGGAACTCCTGCAGAACCTGGACCAGCTGGAAAGCCTGGGGCACAGGATCCTCGTGGGCGCCTCCCGCAAGCGGTTCCTTGGCACCCTGCTGACGGTGGCCGGCAAATCCGCCGCCCCGCAGGAGCGGGATGCTGCCACCGCGGCGATCACTGCCATCAGCGCCTACCGCGGCGCCTGGGCCGTACGCGTGCACGACGTCGGCCCCAGCCTTGACGCCGTTAAGGTTGCCGCGCGCATGGCCGCCCCAAGCACCAGCCAGTAGGCCCAGCCATGGACAGGATTACGCTGACCGGTGTCACCGCCGTCGGCCATCACGGCGTCTTTGATTTTGAACGCCGCGAGGGCCAGCCTTTTGTTGTGGACGCGGTGCTGTATCTGGACTTCGCCAAGGCCGCGGAATCCGATGACGTCCGGGACACCGCACACTACGGCGAGGTGGCTCAGCGTATTGCTGCCTGGATATCGGGGGAGCCGCTCAACCTGATAGAGGCACTGGCTGTCCGGATCGCGGACAGCCTGCTGAACGAATTCCGGCTCCAGGCCGTGGACGTCACAGTGCACAAGCCGCAGGCGCCCATCGAGGTGCCCTTCGGGGATGTGGCCGTCAGCGTCCACCGTGCGCGGGACAACGGGGAGAGACCAGTCCAGGGGGAAAGACTATGAACTCCGGTTATTCCAAGGTGGTGTTGGCCCTTGGCAGCAACCTGGGTGAGCGCAACGAGACGCTGACCGAGGCGGTCGCGGACCTTGTTGACCTGCCCGAGATCCGCCTCCTCGCCGTGTCGCCCATTGTCCAGACCAAGGCTGTCGGCGGACCGCCCGGCCAGCCGGACTTCCTGAACATGGTCATCACCGTGGAAACCAACCTCACCCCGCACGAGCTGCTGGAACACTGCCAGGCCGTGGAAAACAAGCACCACCGCGTGCGGGAGGTGCGCTGGGGGCCGCGCACGCTCGACGTCGACATCATCACGTACGGCGACCTCCGCAGCGATGATCCGGTCCTGACCCTGCCGCATCCCCGCGCTGCCACCCGTGCCTTCGTCCTTTACCCGTGGTCGCTCATTGAACCGGCTGCCACCCTGGACGGCGAACGCATCAGCACTTTGGCCGCGCGGGCGGAGGATTTTGGCGACCTCGCCCCGTTCGACGGCTTTGGCGACTTTGACGGCCTGCCTACCGCAGGGGCGGTGGAGGAGCGATGAAACCCATCAATCCGCTGCGCCTCCTGCTCATCGGCTTCATCCTGGCCGTGGCCGGCTGGTCTGCCACCGTGGTGACAAGCCGTTACAGCATGGCTACGCCCGTCCTGCCCCTCACCGCGCTGGCCACGATGGGCGTCATCGTTGCCATCACGCTGGTCCTGGGCATCCGGGTCCTGCGGTGGCGCAACAGCAACAAACCGAACAGCACCCAAAAGAAAAAGCTGCTCGATCCGCTCCTCGCAGCGCGGACGCTGGTTCTGGCCCAGGCCTGCGCCTATGCGGGGACAGTCCTGCTGGGCTGGCACGTGGGGATCTTCCTGGACCAGTTGCGGATTTGGAGCCTGCGCAGCAACCAGGGCATCACCTGGCTGGCGCTGGCGATGGCCGGCGGCGGACTGGTGATGATCGTGGTGGGCCTGCTGGTTGAACGGTTCTGCAAGATCCCGCCGGAGGACGGCGACACCAACGGCGCAGACGGAAAACCGGGCCGCGTGGTACGCGGAGAAGCCGCAGGGGAAGGCGAATATGCGTACCGAGGCGATTGACCCACCGGGAATCGTCTGGCAGCGGGTCTCACCTAAATACGTCACTGTCCGGCTGGTGCAGTGGGCGGTGGGGAACCTCATCACAGTCCTCCTCCTTTCCCTGCCCCTGGTGCTTGTCCTCCTGGACGTCTGGGCCTGGCCGCCGCTGTGGCTGGCCGTCACCGTCCCTTCCGTGGCGCTGGTCCTCGCCCTGTGGCGGCTGGTGCTGATCCCGCGCCAGGTGCGGGCCATCGGGTACGCGGAACGGGACGATGACCTGCTGGTCAGGACCGGCATCTTTTTCCAGCGCACCATGGCCGTCCCGTACGGCCGGATGCAGTACGTGGACATCGGGGTCGGGCCTGTGGAACGCGGACTTGGCCTGTGCACACTGAAGCTGCACACCGCTTCGCCGGGAACGAACGCCCAGATCCCCGGGCTGCCCGCAGCGGAGGGAGCCCGGCTGCGCGAGCAGCTTGCTGCCCGGGGCGAAGCCAGGCTGGCAGGACTGTGACGGCAGAGGGGCCGCGTCCGGAGCCTGGGGGCCCTGCCACCGTCCCTGCCTCCGAAAGTGCCGTGCCGAACCCTTCCCCCGGCACCGCGGCCGACGGCGAATGGCTGCGGGTGCACCCGGCCTCTCCCTTCGTCCGTGGCTGGGTGGCCCTTGCCGCCATCGGATTCTTCGTCGGCCGGGACGTCTTTGAGCGGGCGCTGCAGGGCCGGCCCATCCTCGAGGATGAATTCGCCGGCCGTGCCCCGTTCCTGCTGGCCGCGGGCGCAGCGATGCTGCTCATCGCGGTGCTGGGCTTCATCCTCACCTGGTATTTCACCAAGTACCAGGTGTCCGGCGGTTACGTCCGGGTCAACACCGGCTTCATTTTCCGGCAGCAGCGCCAGGCGCGGCTTGACCGCGTCCAGGCGATCGATATCGTGCAGCCCCTGCTGGCCCGGATCTTCGGCCTTGCCGAGCTCAAGTTCGAGGTGGCAGACGCGGGGGAGTCCGCCGTGCGGCTGGCCTACCTGAAGATGGACGATGCCCGGCAGCTCCGGGCCACCATCCTGGCGCGGGCCGCCGGGGTGACCCTGGATCCTTCCCGCCCGGAGGAGCCGGCACCCGAGGCCCCGGAATTTCCGGTACTGTCCGTGCCGCCGTCGCGCCTTGTCGGTTCCCTGCTGCTCAGCGAGCAGAGCGTCTTTGTGGTGCTGGGCGGCGCGGCGTCCGTCATTCTGACGTCCGTCACGGGCAATGCAGCGTTCTACTTCTACCTGATCCCGGCTGCCCTTGGACTGGCAGCCAGCTACTGGGGGCTGTTCAACAAGGGGTACAACTTCACCGCTGCCATCTCGCCTGATGGCATCCGCCTGCGCTACGGGCTGCTGGATACCCAGGCCCAGACGCTACCGCCCGGCCGGATCCAGGCATTGAAAGTTGTCCAGCCGCCGCTCTGGCGGGCGCTTGGCTGGTACCGGATCCAGGTGAACGTGGCTGGCTACGGCATCGTTGAAAGCGCCGGCGAGGGCTCGGGCCGGACCACGATCCTGCCGGTGGGCAGGCTCGACGACGTGATGGCAATCCTCGCGCTGGTGCTTCCGGACCCCGGTACGCAGCAGCCCGCGGCGGTCTTCGGTGCCGGGCTCCATGGGCTGGATTCCGACGGCGGATTCGTCACCACTCCGCGCAGGGCGCGCGTCCTGGCGCCGCTGGGATGGCGACGGAACGGATTCACGGCCACGGACACAGCGCTGCTGATCCGCTCAGGCCGCTGGTGGCGGGAACTCGTGGTGGTGCCGCACCAGCGGACCCAGTCCATGGCAGTGCACCAGGGCCCGCTGGCGCGCCGCTTCGGCCTGGCAGACCTTGTACTGCACACCACCGCCGGCCCGGTTATACCCCGCCTTCGCCAGGCGGAAGTGGAGCAGGCGATGGCGCTCTTTGATGAACAATCCGCCCGCGCCCGGCTGGCGCGGAAGCGGCAGACCACGGAACAGTGGCTTCGGCAGGTGGCTCCGGGGGTAGAACCTGCCGAAACCGGGACTGCTGCAACCGAGCCCGCCGAAACCACAGTCCCAACCCAGGAAGGCCCGCAGCATGGCTAAACCCGGACGCCTCGGCGTCGGAATCGTGGGCGCAGGAAAGGTGGGCGCCGTTCTGGGCGCTGCCCTGCGCGCGGCCGAACACGCCGTCATCGGTGTCTCAGCGGTTTCCGAGGCAAGCCGTGAAAGGGCGGAAACGCTGCTTCCCGGTGTACCCGTCCTGGAAGTCCAGGACATTGTGGAACGTGCCGAGCTGGTGCTGCTGGCAGTGCCCGACGACGCCCTGCCGGATCTGGTGGAAGGCCTCGCAAAACTGGGTGCGTGGCAGCCGGGCCAACTGGTCGCCCACACGTCCGGCCGCTTCGGCGTCGGGGTGCTCCATCCGGTGCGCGCTGCGGGGGCCGTCCCGCTGGCACTGCATCCGGCCATGACCTTCACAGGGATGAGCCTTGACCTGACCCGCCTGCTGGACTGCACCTTCGGTGTCACCGCGGACGCTGCCATGCTTCCCATCGCACAGGCGCTGGTAGTGGAGATGGGCGCAGAGCCGGTGGCCATCGCCGAGGCGGACAGGACGCTGTACCACGCAGCCCTGGCGCACGGTTCCAACCATTTGGTGACCCTTGTGGCACAGGCTTCCGAGCTGCTGAGCGAGGTGGGAGTGGAAGCGCCGGAGCGGATGCTGGGTCCGCTGCTGCGGGCAACCTTGGAGAACGCGCTGGCCTCCGGGGAGTCCGCTCTCACCGGCCCCGTAGCCCGTGGTGACACGGGAACGGTCAAGGCGCATGCCGAGGCGTTGCGGGAGTTCGACGGCGGCGGGCAGGGGGATGTGCTCGCGGCATACCTGGCCATGGCACGTGCCACTGCCCTGCGCGCCGAGGGGCGCGGGCTCCTGAAACCTGACCAGTTGGGGGAATTGCGCAAGGCCCTGGAACCGGAGGAGGACTGAAGATGTCCATCAAACTTGTCACTACTGTTGCCGGCCTCCACGCGGAGAGCGCCCGGCTCCTGGCGTCCAAGCGGGGAACCTCCCAGGGGCTGGTGCCCACCATGGGTGCGCTGCACGAGGGGCACGCCGCCCTGGCCCGGACTGCAGTCGAACAAAACGATGTTGTGGTGGCCACCATTTTCGTCAACCCGCTGCAGTTCGGCGACGCCACGGACCTGGACCGCTACCCGCGGACGCTTGACGCCGACCTTGCGCTGCTTGAAGGGCAGGGCGTGGACCTGGCTTTTGCCCCGCCGGTGGAGGAGGTGTACCCGGAGGGCACGCCGCTGGTGCGCATCACCTCCGGAGTGCTGGGGGAGAAGTGGGAGGGTGCTTCGCGGCCAGGCCACTTCGACGGCGCCCTCACGGTAGTTGCCAAGCTGCTGCATTACGGAATCCCGGGGGCAGGGCTGCCCGCTTCCACGGTGGAGGAGGGAGGCTTGCCCGCCTACCGCGCCTACTTTGGGCAGAAGGACGCCCAGCAGCTGGCGCTGGTCCGGCGGATGGTGGCAGACCTGAACTTCCCGGTGGAAATCGTGGCAGTGCCGACTGTGCGTGCCGTGGACGGGCTGGCGCTGTCCAGCCGCAACCGCTTCCTGTCCGAAGAAGAGCGCGAGGCGGCGCTGGTGCTGTTCCGCGCGCTGCGGCTGCTCGAGGAGCGGGCGAAGGCCCGGGAGCCGCTGGATCTTGAGTCGGCGCAGGCGATGGTGGAGTCCCAGCCGTTGGTGGGTCTGGACTACTTTGATGTTGTTGACCCGGCCACCTTGGAACCGCTGGCCGAGAACTGCCGCGAGACACCGTTTCGAGGCGAAGCCCTCGCGCTCATCGCCGCCAAAGTGGGACCGGTGCGGTTGATCGACAACGTGCCGTTGAGCTCGTAGCTGGGATCGTAGCGTCCCGCGAATTGGCGCTGGGTCCTAACCTGTTGGCACTGACCGGTGAGCCCTTGCGCGGCGACCTGGAAGCTAGATGTACTCAGCCAGTAGGTTGGTTGCACCTGCTGATGGGCGGTTTGCCTCCGAGGCTGCCGTGGGGCCGGTGGTTGTTGTAGAAGTTTAGCCATGGTTGCAGGGCGTCGGTTCGGGCCTGGTTCGACGTGAAGGCCTGGCGGTAGGCCCAGCCTTCTTGCAGCGTGCGGTTGAAGCGTTCGGCTTTGCCGTTCTGCCAGGGATGCCGGGGTTTGATCAGGATGTGTTTCGCGCCTAGTGCGTCCAGTGCGTTCTGAAAATCCCGGGAAAGCCGATAGGCGAATGCGTTGTCGGTCATGACGCGTTTCACGGGTGCGCCGTTGGCTGCCATGGCTGCTGCGGCCCTGCTGAGGAACGCGGCGCAGGTCGGGCCTTTCTCGTCTGGCAAGACCTCGGCGTAGGCGAGACGGGAGTGGTCATCGACGGCCACATGGACGTAGTCGAAACCGACCCTTTCGTGGCCTGTGGAATGGTTGCGGGTGGATTGGTTTGGGTCCGCCCGCCATCCGCCACCGTCGGGGATCCTGCCAAGCTTTTTGACATCGATATGGATCATGTCTCCAGGGGCATCACGTTCGTAGCGGCGGTCTGTGGCACGGGAAGCGCGGATTCGATTCCCGGTGACTGGATCCAGATCCCATAGCCGCGGCGCCCCGGCCCGGGCCAAGATCCTCGACACAGTCCGGGCGCTCACCCCACACCGTCGTCCCAGATTCGATGGGCCTTCCCGGTGCTCAACACGCTGGGCAAGAACATCGGCCACGACCCTTGCCGGGGTCGCACGCGGACAGGACCTCGGCTTGGAGCTCCGGTCTTCCAGGCCTGCCCACCCATGGGTTCGGTAGCGGCCCAGCCAACGGTGGGCGCAGGTCCGGGAGATGCCCAATTCCTTGGCCACATGGGCTACAGGACGGCCGGCAAGGACGCGCTCGACGATGATGCAGGCGGGCATTACGGTGGGACATGAGGACCTCTTAGTCGTTGGCTGTGTGTGGTAACCACCAACCTAAGAGGTCCTCATCTATTCACGATGTAACCAACGTCCTGACTCAGTACAGCTAGATGCCCGGCAATTCCCGGTTGGCCATCAACTGTTCAAGGAGCGCCCGCTCCGGCCTGCCCGGATTCCTGGCGACGCAGCGCCGGAGCCTTGCCCTTGCAAGCTCTTCACCGGGTTCTTCCCTGCGCAGCACTTCATCGATGATTTCCTGGGCCTGCCACCGGAGTGACTCGATGGCGAACTGACGGATCTCGGCCGGCGTATCGCTGGCCATCCAGGGGTCCGGGTCCGACGGCACGCTCTGGAACATCCGCTCTGCTGACATAGGGGCCTCCTTGCACCAATCCGGAGTGGCCTGGACCTCTGCGGCGTCGTAAGCACTGCGCTGGAAGCAACATTACAGGGGGGAGACCGGTCTGTCTTTACCGCGGGCGGTAAACTGGAGATGTTATGAACCCAGCAGCGGAGCTCCCCCGGTCCAGGGCGGTGAACCCGGTACCTCCAGCCGCGCCTTCCTCGGCGGCTCCTGCACCCATGGTCGCCGAAGCGCCCGCGCCGGAGAACGCCACCGCTACATCCGTTGAGCGGATCATGACCGTTGCCTATGAGCTTTTCTCGCGACGGGGGGTGCGGGACGTTGGCGTCAATGAGTTGATTGAGCGCTCGGGGGTGGCCAAGGCAACCTTCTACCGGCACTTCCCGTCCAAGGACTCACTGGTCCTGGCTTTCCTGGAACAGCGGGACAAGCAATGGACTGTGGATGCGATTGTCTCGGAGGCACGCCGCCGGGGAAGCACGCCGGCCGAGCAGCTGCTGGCCATTTTCGATGTCTTCGGAGACTGGTTCCTGCGCGAGGATTTCGAAGCGTGTTCCTTCATCAACGTCCTGCTGGAAATGGGGCCTGCCCATCCGCTGGGCCAAGCCAGCATCGATTACCTCGCCAAGATCCGCGGGCATGTGCAGGCTCTGGCTGAAGAAGCAGGATTGGCCCGGCCGGAGGAGTTTGCCCGGTCCTGGCACATCCTCATGAAGGGCTCGATTATCTCTGCCACCGAGGGCGACATGCAGGCGGCCAAGCGCGCGCAGCAAATGGCCGGCTGGCTGATCGAGCACCACCGGAACTAGCTCAACCATCAGCTATCGGGGCCCGGACGTTTTCCCGTCCCACCAAGGCTCCCGCCCCGTCCGGCCAAGATGCTCAGCTTGCTTATTACTTTCGGCGTTCCTAGGCTTGAACCTGTCAGGCAAACAACTCTCGAAGCGGTACCGCCGTGTGCGCATGTCCCAGGCGGTGTCCGCCCCAAAGCGAGGAGGAAAAATGTCAGAACACAACATCGCAGGCAAGAAGGTCGCATTCCTGTTGACGGACGGCGTCGAGCAGGTTGAACTCACCAGCCCCTGGCAGGCAGTCAAGGACGCCGGCGGGCAACCCGTCCTGGTGGCCCCCAAGAGCGGAAAGCTGCAGGGTTACAAGGGGACGGAAAAGGGCGACACGTTTGACGTGGACCTAACGGTCGCGGAGGCGAACGCCTCCGACTTTGACGCCCTGGTCCTTCCCGGTGGCGTGGTTAACGCGGACCACCTCCGCGTGGACAAGGACGCCCAAAGCTTCACCCGGAGCTTCTTCGAACAGCACAAGCCCGTTGCTTCCATCTGCCACGGACCGTGGCTGCTCATTGAAGCCGGTGTGGTGCGGGGGCGGAACCTCACGTCCTACCACACCCTCCAGACGGACCTGAGGAATGCCGGCGCCAACTGGACAGACGAGGAAGTGGTGGTGGACCAGGGCCTGGTCACCAGCCGCAACCCGGATGACCTCCCGGCCTTCAACGGCAAACTGGTGGAGGAAATCTCGGAGGGCCAGCACGCCGGCCAGACTGCCTGACCTCAGCAGCGGCGGCAAGGCTGGCCTCAACGGCCCGCCTTGCCGGCCTTCTTAATCCCCACTGTTCCCTCAGGGTTAAAGAAAAATTCCGCGAGGAGGAATTACTCCAAGCGGTAGAGTGTTGGAGTCTGCAGCGACACTGATCGCGCACCACTTCCACAACTCCCTGAGGGAACACGCATGTCTACCAAAGTTTCTCCGAACGCCAGCGGCCAGTCCGTTAAAGCTGCAGGAACCAAGCCCGCGGCACCGGAGAAGATGTCCCGCGAATCGGTCACCATCATCAGCACGCTGTTGGTGGCAACGTTTGTGGTGATCCTCAACGAGACCATCATGAATGTGGCCCTCCAGCGGCTCATGGTGGAACTCCAGGTGGACGCGCCCACCGTCCAGTGGCTCTCCACCGGCTTTATGTTGACCATGGCCGTGGTTATCCCCACCACCGGATTCATCCTGCAGAGCCTGTCCACCCGGGCCGTGTTCATGCTGGCGATGGGCCTTTTCGCCGGCGGCACTGCCCTTGCGGCGGTAGCTCCTGGCTTTGAGCTGCTCCTTCTCGCCCGGATCGTCCAAGCTGGCGGCACGGCCATCATGCTGCCGCTGCTGATGACCACCATCCTGACCCTGGTTCCGCTGGCCAAGCGCGGCGCCGTGATGGGCAACGTCAGCATCGCAATCTCGGTGGCCCCGGCCATGGGCCCCACGGTTTCCGGACTGATCCTTGAGCACTTCACCTGGCGCTTTATGTTCGTGTTCGTCCTCCCCGTGGCCCTCGCTGCCCTTGCCATCGGTGCCAAGTACCTGACCAACATCGGCGAGGCGGAAAAGACAAAGCTGGACGCACTTTCCGTGGTCCTCACCGTCCCGGCGTTCGGCGGCCTGGTCTACGGACTGAGCCAGATCGGTGGCGGCCACGGCGGCCAGGCCGGCCCGGGTGCCGTCGCGATCACGGCGCTGGTTATTGGCGTCGCTGGCCTCACGGCCTTTGTACTGCGCCAGCTGCGCCTGCAGAAGGCCGAAGCTCCGCTGCTGGACCTGCGCGCCTTCAAATTCCGCATGTTCACCGTCTCGGTCCTGCTGATGGTGGTGGCAATGATGGCGCTGTTCGGCGGCGTCATCCTGCTGCCCCTGTATCTGCAGGAAGTCCGGGGCCTCGGGTCCCTGGAGACTGGCCTGGCCCTCCTCCCCGGCGGCCTGGCGATGGGCCTGCTCGGTCCGGTCATCGGCCGCCTGTTCGACAAAGTAGGGCCGCTTCCGCTCACCATCACCGGTTCCATCCTGATGGTGCTGGCTCTCTGGCAGTTCTCAATGCTCGACGCCGGCACGTCCGTGGGGTGGATCGTCACCCTGCACGTGGGGTTGAGTTTCGGTTTGGCATTGCTCTTCACTCCGGCGTTCACCACCGGACTGAACCCGCTTCCGCCGCACCTCTACTCGCACGGATCCGCGATCATGAGCACCACGCAGCAGGTGGCCGGTGCCGCGGGCACAGCCCTGCTGGTGTCCATCTTCGCGGTTGTTTCCGCGACGTCGGGACTCGTCGCCGGGATGAGCGCCGCCTTCCTGACGGCGACCGTCATAGCCTTCGCCGCCGTCGTTCTTTCAGCGATGATGCGCAAGACCGAAGGAGCCGGCCCGGGGCACGCTCCCGGCCACTAATCCACGCCCCCTGGCCCAACTGACTCGCAGTTAACGTCGCGAAAAGTGCTTTTCGCGACGTTAACTGCGAGTTACTTTGCGTAGTTTTGGGCTAGCCGGCGTAGAAGTCCGCGAGTTCCTTGACCAGCCTGTCCGGAGCTTTGATGACGCCGTCGTGGCCGTAGCCGGGCAGGATGGTGTAGCTGGAGCCTGACAGGACGTCGTGGATCTGGCCGCACGCCATGCCGAAGTAGGCCGGGCTCTTTTCACCCACCACAATCAGCGTCTCCAGCGGCAGTTCCAGGAACGGCTCTGCCGGCATGTCCGCGGCGATGATCGCCTTGATTTCCCGGACGCCCGTCCGCATCATCTCGCGCTGCTGCTTGCCCTCGGATGTCCCGGCCGTCAGCTTGTTGGCCAGCGTCAGCATGGAAAGCGGCATGCGCGATGAGAAGGCACCGCCGGCTTCAAGGCCGCGCTGCAGGACGGCGAGGGCACGGTCGTCATCGCCGGCAGCGGCAGCGCGCTCGTACTCTGCGGTCCAGTCCGCCTTGACGCTGTGGTTCACGGAGACGGCGGGGTCATAGACAGCGAGCCGTTCCACCGGCAGGGTGCGGGCGGCGTGAAGGGCAACGGCGCCGCCGAAGCTGTGGCCGAACACGTCGGTGCTGGACGTGTGCTTCATCACCGTTGCCAGGTCCCGGATGTCCACGTCCAGGGTGTAGTCCTCCGGCTGGGGCGACGAGGAGCCCCGGCCCCGCCTGTTGAACGTGTGGACCGGGCGGCCCAGCGCTGCACTGAGCTTCTGCGCGAACCTGGTGTAGTCCGCAGCGGTCACCATTGAGGGCGGGACAATAACCACGCCCGAACCGGCGGAAGCGAACTCCGCGCCCGTGGAGAAGAGCTCCAGAGTGCCGCCGTCGGGGGTCCTGATGTTCTCACGCGTCATGTTCCGAGCCTAGCCGAGCAACCTGAAGGCAGGCACCATGGACACCGTCGGCCGCCGGGGCGCACCCAGGCTGTCAGCCGAGGCTTTTGATGAGCGCGGCGCTTTGTTCGCGAATGGCTGCCAGCTCCCGGCCAAGCCCGCAAAGGACCAGTCCGGCATCAGCCGCCTGCAGCGGCGAGGCGGACGTCACCATTCCGTCAGCCCGAAGGTTGATCAGGGATTCGACAAGGCGGAAGGCAAGATCGCCCGGATCGTCGCCTAAAGCGACTGCGGGGTCACCGGGGGACAGGGCCGCTCCCAGCTCCCGGTACAGGTTGCGCAGCTCCTGCCGGTCTGCGAGGAAACGGGCGAAGCGGGCGCTGCGGGCCTCGGGCAGGTGGTAGAGGACGCCGAGGTTCCAGCGGGCAGTGCACAGTTGCGTCCCGTCGTAGAGCGCGACGGCGTGGAGGCGGCTTCCGGCCGGCCCTTCAGCTGGCAGCGCCGCCACCGCACGCGCAAACGTCAGCCCGCCCAGCACCGTTCCCTCCAGCAGGTCTTCGAGGATGTCGTCCTTGGTCTTGAAGTGGTGATAGAGGGACGACTGCCTGATCCCCACGGCGTCGGCAATGGAGCGCGTGGACGTGTTGGCGAACCCTTGGGTGGTGAAAAGCTCGGCCGCGGCGTCCAGGATTTCGTCACGGGCCGTGGCCCCGGGCCTGGAGGGCTGTTGGCTGCGGGGTCTCCCCGGTCCGGCTGAAGTCACCGCATAATTCTTGCACCCGCGTCACGGCCTTCCGGCGCTCCGGCCGGAGGTGAGGGGACGGAAATAAAGCGGAAACAAGATGTCTATGTGCCTTTTACAGAGGCGAAACTCGTTGGGGACATCACGCTGGAAAACTATCAAGTGACCGGTATTCCGCAGCCATCGGCCGAGTGCTGCATTGCCGGCAGGCTCCACCCCAACGCCGTTCCAGCCCCCGGAGAATCCGATGACTTCAACCGTTCTTCCCACCGTCCATGCGGACGATGCGGACCTGACGTTCCTTGGCTACGAGCCCACCCTGCACCGGAAACTCGGCCGCTACGCTTCCTTCGCCGCCGGTTTTTCTTTCGTGTCCATCCTGACCACCATCTTCCAGCTGTTCGCCTTCGGCTACTCGTTCGCCGGGCCGGCTTTCTTCTGGACCTGGCCGGTGGTGCTGGTGGGCCAGCTTCTTGTGGCCCTGAACTTCGCCGAACTGGCCGCCCGGTACCCGCTGTCGGGGGCCGTGTACCAGTGGGCGCGCCGTGTGGGTGGAGAGGGCGTGGGCTGGTTCGCCGGCTGGTTCATGGCCATCGCCCAAGTGGTCACCGCAGCCGCCGCCGCGATCGCCCTTCAGGTGGTGCTGCCCCAGCTCTGGGGCGGGTTCCAGATAGTAGGCGGTGATCCGGCGCTGAATACCGTGACCGGTGCCGCCAACGCAGTCATCCTGGGAGCGGTGCTGCTGGTAGCGACCACCATCATCAATTCCCTCGGCGTCAAGCTCATGGCCCACGTCAACTCCGTCGGCGTCACCTGCGAAATTGTCGGCGTTGTGGCCGTCATCCTTGCCCTCATCAGCGCCGCGCAGCGCGGGCCCGGCGTTGTCGCGGACACCACCGTGCTCCAGGGCTCAGACCTTGGGGCCGTCGGAGCCTTCCTGGTATCCGGACTGATGGCCGCCTACGTGATGGTGGGCTTCAACTCGGCCGGCGAGCTTTCCGAGGAGACCAAGGACCCCCGCCGTACCGCTCCGCGCACCATCCTTTCGGCCCTGCTCATCTCCGGAATCGGCGGAGCACTGATGATCATCACCGCCCTGATGGCTGCACCGAGCCTTGACGATGGCCGGCTCGCCTCTGAAGGCCTGCCCTACGTCCTCACCGCCGTCCTGGGCACTTTCTGGGGCAAGGTCCTTCTGGTGGACGTGGCCATCGCCATCTTTGTCTGCACCCTTGCCATCCAGACTGCAGGTTCACGGTTGGTGTTCTCCATGGCACGCGACGGAAAACTCCCCGCCTCGGCGCTGCTGTCCTCGGTCCATCCCACCCGAGGGACACCGATGTGGCCCTCGATCGTCATCGGCGCCCTGGCAGTTGGCGTGCTGGCCATCAACGTAGGCAACGCGGCACTGTTCACCACCCTGTGCAGCGTCTGCATCGTTATGGTCTACATCGCGTACCTCCTGGTCACCGTGCCGCAGCTGCTCAACAGGCTCCGGGGCGACTGGAACCGGGTAGGACAGACCCTGCCGGCAGGACTCTTCTCGCTCGGACGCTGGGGGCTGCCCGTCAACATCCTCGCCGTCCTCTACGGAGCACTGATGGTGGTCAACCTCGCCTGGCCCCGGCCCGAGGTCTACGACCCCACCGGCGAAAACGGCATCCTCCTCTACTCAGCGCCGCTCATGGTGACGGTGGTCCTGCTCCTTGGCCTCTGGGTCCGGCGCAGGAACCAGGCCGCCAACGCCTGAGCCACCCCAAATTCACCAGCTTTTCGAACAAACACCACCACGCGGACCAACACAGGATTGACATGACACAAGTAACCGAAAGCCCAGCAGCAGCCGGTACGGCCACCACCGCCGGCGCCCGTGCCCACGCCAGGGAGCAGCACGGCAGGACAGCCGAGACCATGCGCTTCATTCCCGCTGCCTCCGCCCCGGCACGCCTGACGGCGCGCCTCCCTGCAGGCGCCTCCGCCGGGCTTTCCTGGGCCGAATCCCTGGCCTTTGGCCGGTACACCGCCATCAGCCTTGGCCGCGGCACCAGGATCAGGCTCACGGATACCCAGGGGGACGCCTGCGTGCATGCCCTCCTCTACCGCGCCGGTGCCCTGCACGAGCGGCTCAACATCGCTGACACCGTAAAGGTCCCTTGGCAGGCCTACCCGGGTGCAGGCCACCCGCTCCTCTCCGACGCCGGCCGGCTCATGGCCACGATCGTCGCCGATACGTCCACCTGCCACGACGCACTGACAGGAGCCACCACCCTGGAAGGCAACACGGCAAGGTACGGCGCCGGCACCGCCCACAGCGCTTCTCCGGCCGCCCGGGAACTCCTCACCCTAGGCGCCCTGAAGAGCGGGCTGGGTCCCCGTGACGTGGCACCCTCCCTGTCCCTGTTCAAGGGCATCAACGTTGACCCTTCCGGCAGGATCACCTTCGCCGGAAGCACCGGCCCGGGCGCCGCCGTCGAACTTCTGCTCCAGATGGACGCGGTCCTGGTCCTGGCCAACACCGCGCACCCGCTGGACCCGCGCACAGAATTCACTGGAACCGCCGTCGACATCGTTGCCTGGCACGCCCCGCAGGACCTCGCAGCGCTGGAAGCCGGCACCCTCACTGGCCCCCTGGCTCCCGAACACCTGCAGGCACTGCACAACACCGAACACGACCTGACCGCAAGGAACGCCCGATGAACACCGCCACTGACACTGATCCCATCGCGGACGCACTAAACCTTGCCCTCACACCGGGCGACGTGGTCCTTGACGAATTCGTCGAAGCCCGCGGCCCCTGGTCCGCCGTAGTATCCGCGGGAGACGTGCTGACCATCGTGGACCTGGAAGGCAACCAGGCCGTGGACTGCCTGCTGTATGCCGCGGGCGACTCCACCGTCCGCTACTCGGCTGCCGTCACCATCGCCCGGCAGCAGTCGATTGTTTTGACCACCGGTTCGGTCCTGCGGGCGGAGACGGGACTGCCCCTGATGACGGTCGTGGCGGACGAGGTGGGCGTCCACGACACCATCGGCGGGGCCTGCTCACAGGAATCAAACACCCTGCGCTACGGGCAGCACACCCGCGAGCAGCACGCCTGCGTGGAGAACTTCCTCATCGAGGGCTCACGCTGGGGGCTCGGGAAGCGGGACCTGGTGTCCAACATCAACTGGTTCATGAACGTCCCCGTGGATCCGGACGGCGCCCTGGGCATCGTCGACGGCCTCTCCGCACCGGGAAAGCGCGTGGCACTGCGGGCAGAAGTGGACACCCTTGTGCTGGTGTCCAACTGCCCGCAGATCAACAACCCGTGCAACGGCTTCAACCCCACCCCTGTCCGCATGATCGTCACCCGGCCGGAGGCAGCCCTGTGAGCACTTTTGACACCCTCATGATCGCCAACCGCGGGGAGATCGCCTGCCGCATCATCGAGTCCGCCCGCAAGCTTGGACTCCGGACGGTGGCCGTATTCTCCGAAGCGGACCGGGGTGCCAAGCACGTCCGGCTGGCGGACGAAGCAGTGCTCCTCGGGCCCGCACCCGCGAAGGAGTCCTACCTCCGCGTCGATGCGCTGCTGGAAGCAGCCAAGTCCTCCGGTGCAGGAGCCATCCACCCCGGCTACGGCTTCCTGTCCGAGGACGCCGCCTTCGCCGAGGCCGTCGAGGCCGCGGGCCTGGTCTTTGTGGGACCCACCGCCGAACAGCTCCGCATCTTCGGCACCAAGCACACGGCCAGGGACGCTGCGCGGGCCGCAGGAGTGCCCATGATCGCCGGGTCCGGGCTGCTGGCAGACGTGGACGACGCCGTCGCGGCAGCGGCTGCGATTGGCTTCCCGCTGATGCTCAAAGCCACCGGCGGTGGCGGCGGAATCGGTATGACGGTCTGCCGCACGGAGGCCGAACTCGTGGAAAGCTTCCCGCGCGTGGCCCGCCTGGCCGGCGCCAGCTTCGGCACCGCCGGAGTGTTCGCTGAGCGGTACGTCGAAAACGCCCGGCACGTCGAGGTCCAGATTTTCGGCGACGGCGAAGGCCGGGTAGTCAGCCTCGGCGACCGTGACTGCTCCCTCCAGCGCCGCCACCAGAAAGTCCTCGAGGAAGCGCCCGCACCGGACCTCCCGGAGGAGCTGCGCGAGGAACTTCACCGCAGCTCCCGCGCCCTGTGCGCCTCCCTTAACTACCGCTCCGCGGGAACCGTGGAATTCGTCTACGATCCCGTCCGCCGCGAGGCCTCCTTCCTGGAGGTCAACGCCCGGCTCCAGGTAGAGCACCCTGTCACCGAGGCCGTCACCGGCGTGGACCTCGTGGAGTGGATGCTCCGCCTGGCCCAGGGCGGCACCGACGCCACAACGGTCCTGGCGGAAGTACCGGACAGCCTGCCGGTTTCGGGCCACGCCGTGGAAGCGCGCGTGTATGCCGAGGACCCCGCGCGCGGCTTCCAGCCCAGCGCCGGCACCGTAACCAACGCCGTCTATCCCGTGTCCGAGGGTGTCCGCGTGGACGCCTGGGCCGAAACAGGGACTGAAGTTTCCACGAACTACGATCCGCTCCTGGGCAAAATCATCACCGCCGGGGCGGACCGTGCCGAAGCCCTTGACCGGCTTGCAGCAGCGCTCGCCGGCACCCGCATCGACGGGATCGAGACCAACCTCGGCCTGCTCCGCGCTGCAACGGGGCTGGACGTGGTCCGGGCCGTACAGCATTCCACGAGCACCTTGGACAACGTGGGGGACCCGGAGCCGCGCATCACCGTGGACCGCCCGGGCCTGCAGACAAGCGTGCAGGACTGGCCGGGCAGGACAGGGCTGTGGCAGATCGGTGTACCGCCCAGCGGACCCATGGACGACCTGTCGTTCCGGCTCGGCAACACCGCCCTCGGCAACGCGGAGGGTGCTCCCGGCCTGGAGTTCACCATGACCGGCCCCAGCCTGACCTTCACCCACCGCACCACTGTCTGCGTCACGGGCGCTGAGGTAACAGTCACCGTCGACGGGACGGAGGTGCCCACCTGGGCACCTGTCACGGTCCCTGCCGGCGGAACGCTCGACGTCGGGACCGCCGGCGGCAACGGGCTCCGCGGCTACATCCTGTTCCAAGGCGGCCTGGACATTCCGCAATACCTGGGCAGCGCCGCCACCTTCACCCTGGGGCAGTTCGGCGGCCATGCCGGGCGGGTCCTCCGCACAGGCGATGTGCTCCGCGCAGTTGCCCCGGCCGTCTCCGACGGGGAAGGTGCCTGCGAAACAATGGCCGAGGCAGCCGTGCCGCTGGACAGCAGGCCCGCCCTGACTTCAGCCTGGGAACTGACCGTGGCGGAGGGGCCGCACGGCGCACCGGAGTTCTTCCAGCGCGAGGACATCGAAGAGCTCTACGCCTCCGAATACGAGGTCCACTTCAACTCCGCCCGCACTGGTGTGCGGCTTATCGGCCCTAAGCCGCGCTGGGCCCGGACCGACGGCGGCGAGGCCGGCCTGCACCCGTCCAACATCCACGACACCGCCTATTCAGTGGGAGCCCTGGACTTCACCGGGGACACCCCCATCCTGCTCGGTCCCGACGGGCCCAGCCTGGGCGGGTTCGTCTGCCCGGTCACCGTGGTGACCGCCGACCGCTGGAAGCTTGGCCAGCTTCGGCCCGGCGACAAAGTCCGGTTCGTACCCATCCGGGTGAGCCAGGCGCCGTCGGCCAAGGATCTGGGACCCGGCCGGCAGTTGGTTCTGCCGGGCGACTCCGGCTGGTCCGCGGACATCTCCCGGCTTCCGGCAGCAGGCACCCCTGCATCGGCTGCCAGCCGTACCGGGCGGGGGGATGGTGACGACGGCGTGCTGGGCCGTGTGCCGGAAGGTTCCGGCAGGCCCGCGGTCACCTACCGCCGGTCCGGGGACGACAACCTGCTGGTCGAGTACGGGGAGATGGTCCTGGACCTCGGGCTCCGGGCCAGGGTGCACGCCCTGCACCAGCACCTCGAACAGCTCCGCGTGCCGGGAATCGTCGATCTCACCCCCGGGATCCGCTCCCTGCAGATCAAGGTGGATCCATCCGTCCTGTCCACGAGGCGCCTGCTGGACCTTGTCCAGGAAGTGGAGGCCGCCCTGCCGGCGAGTTCGGAACTGGTGGTTCCCAGCCGCACCGTCAGGCTGCCGCTCTCCTGGGACGATCCTGCCACCCGCGAAGCGATCGAACGCTACATGGCAGGTGTCCGCGACGACGCCCCCTGGTGCCCCTGGAACATCGAATTCATCCGGCGGATCAACGGCCTGGACTCCGTCAACGAGGTGTTCGACACCGTCTTCAACGCCGAATACCTGGTCCTGGGGCTCGGCGACGTCTATCTTGGGGCCCCGGTGGCAACCCCACTGGATCCACGCCACCGCCTGGTCACCACCAAGTACAACCCGGCCCGCACCTGGACACCTGAGAACGCCGTGGGCATCGGCGGCGCGTACATGTGCATTTACGGCATGGAAGGACCAGGTGGCTACCAGTTCGTGGGCCGCACCACGCAGGTCTGGTCGCGCTACGCGGATTCCGCTCCGTTCGAGCCGGGCTCGCCGTGGCTGCTCCGCTTCTTCGACCGCATCTCCTGGTACCCCGTCAGCCCCGAGGAACTCCTGGACCTGCGGGCCGACATGGCCGCCGGCAGGGGCCGTGGCGTGGAGATCGAGGACGGCACGTTCTCCCTCGCTGAACACGAGGTGTTCCTTGAGGAGAACCAGGAGTCCATCACGGCGTTCCGGGAGAAGCAGGGCGCGGCGTTCGCGGTGGAGCGGCAGGCCTGGGCCGACGCCGGGGAGTTTGACCGCGCGGACGCGCTTGCCGCCGTCGTGTCGCCGGTGGCCGACGAAGTAGCAGTCCCGGACGGCGGATCCCTGGTTGCAGCCCCATTCGCGGCGAGCGTCTGGAAGGTTGATGTCAAAGCAGGCGACAGGGTGGTGCAGGGCCAGCCGCTGGTGTCCCTGGAGGCCATGAAGATGGAAACCGTGCTCGAAGCGCCGAGCGACGGAGTGGTGTTGCAGGTCCTGCCAACGGCGGGTTCGCAGGTGGTTGCGGGCGAGGCGGTGGTGGTCCTCGGTGGGTTGGATGCCGAACCCGA
Source organism: Arthrobacter sp. D3-16 (assembly GCF_054408515.1). Lineage (NCBI taxonomy): Bacteria > Bacillati > Actinomycetota > Actinomycetes > Micrococcales > Micrococcaceae > Arthrobacter > Arthrobacter sp. D3-16. Next base: position 386,317 of record NZ_CP096437.1, read on the forward strand.
AACTCCGGGCGCAGCCCGGGAAACACAGGAGCTGGAAGCACAGGAACTGGAAGAGGCAGCAGTATGAGCCAAGAAACCAACGGCGCCTCCACCAGGCGCGTTCAAGCCGCCCTCGCCGCAATGGAGGCAGTGGACCGTCCCGAGATCTGGATCGCCCTCCGTGGTGAAGATGAACTGCTGGCCGAAGCTGCTGCCATTGACACGGCCGCTGCGGAAGGCGCGGACCTGCCACTTGCCGGGCTCCTGCTCGCCGTCAAGAACAACGTTGACATCGCAGGGATCCCGACGACGGCGGCGTGCCCCGGCTTTGCGTACCTGCCGGAAAAGGACGCGGAAGCAGTGGCCCGCCTCCGTGCCGCCGGCGCCCTGGTCCTGGGGGCCACCAATCTCGACCAGTTTGCGACAGGCCTTGTGGGCACCCGAAGCCCGCATGGTGCGGTGCGGGATTCCCGCCGCCCGGACTTTATCTCCGGCGGCTCCAGCTCCGGCTCCGCGGTCGCCGTGGCTTTGGGGCTGGTGGACATCGCCATTGGAACGGACACCGCAGGATCAGGCCGGGTGCCCGCTGGGCTGCAGGGCATCGTGGGCATCAAACCGACGCTGCATGTCGTCTCCACGGCCGGGGTGGTGCCGGCCTGCCGGTCCTGGGACGCCGTCACCATCTTCGCCCGCCACCTGTCCACCGCCGAGCTCGCCATGGGTGTTATGGCGGGAGGAGCCCGGGCGTGGCCGGCGGACATCCGCCTGGCAGCACCGGAAAAGCCCCGCGTGGCATACCCCGCAACCCTGCCGGGACTCCCGGCGGCGTGGGAAGCCGAATTCCACCGGAACATAGGCCGCCTTCGGGAATTGGGAGCGGAGACGGAAGCCATCGACTGTGATGCCTTCCTTGAGGCCGCCCGGCTGCTGTACGACGGCGCGTTGGTAGCGGAGCGCTATGCCGCCGTCGGGGGTTTCGTGGAAACAGCGGCTGCCGCTGCGGACGGGGCCGGCATTGACCCCACGGTGGAACGCATCATCCGGGCAGCGGGCACAGTGCCCGCCCACCGCTACGTCAACGACACCGCCCAGTTGGAGGTACTGAAGCGAAAGGCGATGGCACAGCTTGAAGGGTTCGACGCACTGTTGGTCCCCACCGCCCCCTTGCACCCCACCCTTGCGGAGGTGGCGGCTGACCCCGTCGGCGTGAACTCGCTGATGGGCACCTACACGAACTTCTGCAACCTCTTCGACCTGTGCGCGGTGGCTGTGCCCGCCGGCGTCGTGGAAGGTGCGCAGTTCGGGGTGACCGTGGTGGGCAGGACCTTCGGCGATGCTGTTGCCGCCGACATCGCGCGCCTGCTGGAGGCAACCCCGGACCTTCCGGCCCTCTTTGCCGAGGGGGCGGCCGCGCAGGCTGCCGGCCCGGCGCCGTCGTCATTCCCCTGGCCGGTAGCCGCCGGGGCCGCCGCCGTACCCCTGGTAGTGGTGGGCGCGCACCGCAAGGGCCAGCCGCTGGCGCCGCAACTGGAGGAACTGGGTGCTGCCTGGGACGGACCGGTGCGTACGGCGGCCCGCTACCGCATGGTTGCTCTCGACACCGTGCCGCCGAAGCCCGGAGTCTACCGCTCGGACGACGCCGGCGCGGAGCTTGTGGGAGAACGGTGGCTCCTGTCCGAAGCGGGGCTGGGCTCTTTCCTGGCGAACCTCCCGGAACCCATGCTGCTCGGGTCAGTGGAACTTTCGGCCGGTTCCAAGGCCATCGGGTTCGCCTGTGATGCGGTCGCCGCTGCATCCGGCCAAGACATCACCCGTTATGGCGATTGGCTGGCATTCCGGACCGAGCCCACAGCCCGGACCCGGCCCACAGACCCGACTGGGCCCGGAGGCGGGGACGGGCAGCAGGAGGCGCGGAGCGTGTGGCAGAACCTCGGCGACGCGGCGCTGGCCGGATTCCGCCGTGGCGCCTAGCCCTTGAAGTATTCGGAGATGTCGGAGACCAGTTCGTTCACGGCAGCGGGGATGGAGCCGTGGAAGCCCTTGGGGGAAAGCTCGTAGGTGCTGCCGGGAACGGCCGCGTGCAACCGCTCCGCGGTGGCCTTGTAGTAGCTCGGGCTTTTGCCGCCGGCCATGAAATGGGTGTTCGTGGGCAACACACTGAAGTCCCTGGCATGGTCTGCCTCTTTGTAGGCGGCCCGCAGTTCGCCAACGCCACTGGGCATCACCTCCCGGAACATCCTGTTGACCTTCGTCCGGGACAACAAGGCCATCAGTCCGGCGAGCACCGGCCGGGGGATCTTCGCCATCGCCGACCCGGGGTTCGTGGCCCTCTTCATGTGCGCAAGGGCGTGGCCCACCTTGCCGTTATCCACGGCGTCCTCGAATCCGGACAACCAGGAGGTGTCGATGCTGCCATCGATATTGACGGCAGCGTCATACACCGCCAGCTTGTCCGGAACGTAGGAGGTTCCAGTGAACTCCTGCACGGCGTTCAGTGCCACCGAGCCGCCCAGGCTGTGGCCCAGGATATTCCGGGCACCGGTGGCGTCGAGCACGGTACGGACGTCGGCGATCTCCGTTGCCATGGAGTAGCCGTCCGGTTGCTCGGAGGAGCTTCCGCGTCCACGGCGGTCATAGACGTCCACGGCCCAGCCCTCGCCCAGGCCCTTGGCCAGCGCGACCGAAAACGGCCGGTAAATCAGGGCCGTCAGGAACGCGCCGCCGATCAGGAGCACCCGGCGTTCTCCCGGCGCATGCTCGGTGCCGTAACTGTATAAGGCCAGCCGGCCGCCGTCGTGCGTTGGAAGGACCTGTTCTTTCACCACCCCATCCTAGGCGGGAGCGCGCTGCCGGCTGCGAAGCCGGGCCAGCCCAACTCCCGGTAAACTTGATGATTGTGACTTCCCAAAACACCCCCTCGCCCAAAAACTCCCCTGAGCCGCTCGATGCCAGCGAGCAGATGCGGATCCGTATGGAGAAGCGCGCCAAACTGATCGAGCGCGGCGCCGAGGCGTACCCGGTGGGTGTGGAGCGGACGCATTCGCTCTCCGAGATCCGCGAGAAGTATGCCCACCTCGAGGCGGACGACACCACGGGGGACATTGTTGGCGTCACGGGCCGCGTGGTGTTCGTCCGCAACACCGGCAAGCTGTGCTTCGCCACCCTCCAGGAGGGCGGTACGGACGGCAAGGGCACGCGCCTGCAGGCAATGCTCAGCCTTGCCAACGTGGGCGAGGAAGCGCTCGCTGACTGGAAGGCGCTGGTTGACCTCGGAGACCACGTGTTCATCAAGGGCGAGGTCATCTCCTCGCGCCGCGGCGAGCTCTCCGTGATGGCCGAGTCCTGGTCCATGGCCTCCAAGGCGCTCCGCCCGCTGCCCGTACTGCACGCGGAGCTGAACGAGGAAACGCGCGTCCGCCAGCGCTATGTCGACCTGATGGTCCGCGACGAAGCCCGCGAAATGGTCTACACGCGTGCCGCCATCACCCGTTCCATCCGCGAAACGCTCTTCCGCCACAACTATGTTGAGGTGGAAACGCCCATCCTGAACCTGGTGCACGGCGGTGCGCTGGCGCGCCCGTTCGAGACCCACATGAATGCCTTCGACCAGAAGATGACCCTGCGCATCGCCACCGAGCTGTACCTCAAGCGTGCCGTGGTGGGTGGCATCGACCGCGTGTATGACATGGGCCGCGTGTTCCGCAACGAGGGCGTGGACTCCACCCACAGCCCGGAATTCACCACACTGGAGTGCTACGAGGCGTGGGCGGACCAGTTCGTGATGGCGCAGCGCATCAAGGAGATCATCCTGGACGCCGCCGACGCCGTGGGTGCCGGCCGCGTCCTTCAAACCGAAGCAGGCGAAATCAACCTCGACGGCGAGTGGGCCTGGGTTTCGGTTTACCCGGGCCTGTCCGACGCCGTTGGCCAGGAAGTCACGCCGGACACTTCCCTTGAGGTGCTTCGCGGCATCGCGGAGAAGCACGACGTCAAGGTTGACCCCAAGTGGGACGGCGAGAAGCTGGCCGTGGAACTGTTTGGGGAAATCGTCGAGCCCACCCTGCTGAATCCCACGTTCGTCTACGACTACCCGCCCTCTGCCCAGCCGCTGGCCCGCCCGCACCGTAAGGACGGCCGGCTGATCGAGGCCTGGGACCTGATTATTGGCGGCATGGAGCGCGGCACCGCCTTCTCCGAGCTCATCGACCCCGTGATCCAGCGCGAGCGGCTCACCGAGCAGTCACGCCACGCAGCCGCCGGCGACGATGAGGCCATGCAGCTGGACGAAGACTTCCTGCGTGCCCTCGAATACGGTGCGCCGCCGATGGGCGGCATCGGCCTCGGAATCGACCGACTGGTGATGCTCTTCACCGGTGCCGGCATCCGCGAAACTATCCTCTTCCCGCTGCTGAAGCCGGAAGGACACTGATCATGGAATACGTAGCTGTGCTTCTGCCTTCGCTGGTGGTGGGCCTGCTCTTCTGGTTTGCCATGAAGTCAATCTTTAATGCGGACAAATCCGAACGGCAGGCAGAGGCGCAGGCCCAGGCAGAAGCCGAAGCGCGGGCGGCGGCGCCGGTAGACCGGCCCGATTCGGAAACGAATTGATAAACCCCTAAGCTTTCCCCCTTTTATCCCCAGGAACCATTTGGCGCTTTGACGCGTTGCCATAAAAAGAGTCATACTTTTAGGGAAACATCCTGCTTTTCTGAAAACCGAACCCTTTCCAAGAGGAAGACTTTAAATGGCACAGAAAGTAAACATCATCCTCGTTGATGATTTGGATGGGGGATCCGCAGACGAGAATGTTAAGTTTGGCCTTGACGGCGTCAACTACGAGATTGATCTATCGGCGGCGAACGCCGCTGAACTCCGTTCCTCACTGGAACGGTTTATCGGCGCCGCCCGTAAGGCTTCCGGCAGCAGCAGCGGCCGGGCTGCCCGGACCAAAGCCTCGGGCGGAGGCCGCAGCCACGATTCAGCACAGATTCGGCAATGGGCGCGGGAAAACGGTTATACCGTTAACAGCCGTGGCCGAATTCAGGCCGAAATCCAGGAAGCCTACCAAAAGGCCAATTCCTAGTTACGGTGCCAGTCCGCAAAAAGCCCTGCATCCCGGTTCGGGAGGCAGGGCTTTTGCCGTTTCCGAACCTGAAATGCGGGGCTCTGGCCGGAATTAGTCCAACACGGCCGGGATGTTGAGGGCCGTCTGCGGGCCATGCCGGTGGGCCGGCAAAGTAGCCCCACCACACCATCGCGAAACCGGCACTGCAGCGGCCACGGATCCGGCCGCTGGGAGGGCTCTTTGCCTGCTCGCTGACGGTGCCGGCAGTGCCGCAAAGTGGCCCCTGCCGGTATTCCCGGTCCCGGCGCGGTTTCCCCCGTGGCGAACACGCTCCACAAGTCCGGGCCCGCCACGTAGCATCAAAGTACGTCGTAGCTAGGAGTGTGGCGAAATGTTTGAGCGATTTACGGACCGTGCCCGTCGCGTAGTTGTGCTTGCCCAAGAAGAGGCACGCATGCTGAACCACAATTACATCGGTACCGAACACATCCTCTTGGGTTTGATCCATGAGGGTGAGGGCGTTGCCGCCAAAGCTCTTGAGTCCTTGAGCATTTCGCTCGACGGCGTTCGCGAGCAGGTGCAGGAGATTATCGGGCAGGGCCAGCAGGCGCCGTCCGGGCATATCCCCTTCACGCCCCGTGCCAAGAAGGTGCTGGAGCTCTCGCTGCGCGAAGCCCTCCAGCTGGGCCACAACTACATCGGCACGGAGCACATCCTGCTGGGCCTCATCCGCGAGGGTGAGGGTGTTGCCGCCCAGGTGCTGGTCAAGCTCGGCGCCGACCTCAACCGGGTCCGCCAGCAGGTCATCCAGCTCCTGTCGGGCTACCAGGGCAAGGAATCCACCGGCGCCGGCGTCGGCTCGGGCCAGCCTGAAGGTGCCCCGGCCGGATCTGTTGTCCTGGACCAGTTCGGACGCAATCTGACCCAGGCTGCCCGCGAGAACAAGCTGGACCCGGTCATCGGACGCGAGCAGGAGATGGAACGCGTCATGCAGGTCCTCTCCCGCCGCACCAAGAACAACCCTGTGCTGATCGGTGAGCCGGGCGTCGGTAAGACGGCCGTCGTCGAGGGCCTGGCCCAGGCGATTGTGCGCGGCGACGTCCCGGAGACCATTCGGGACAAGCAGCTTTACACCCTGGACCTCGGGTCCCTGGTGGCAGGCTCCCGTTACCGCGGTGACTTCGAGGAGCGCCTGAAGAAGGTCCTCAAGGAAATCCGCACCCGTGGTGACATCATCCTCTTCATCGACGAGATCCACACCCTCGTGGGTGCCGGTGCCGCCGAAGGTGCTATCGATGCTGCGTCCATCCTGAAGCCCATGCTGGCCCGCGGTGAACTGCAGACCATCGGTGCCACCACACTGGACGAGTACCGCAAGCACATCGAGAAGGATGCCGCGCTGGAGCGCCGCTTCCAGCCGATCCAGGTCAAGGAACCCTCCGTGGCGCATGCCATCGAGATCCTCAAGGGCCTGCGTGACCGCTACGAGGCGCACCACCGCGTCACCATTACCGACGGCGCACTGGCCTCCGCCGCCAGCCTCGCCGAGCGCTACATCTCGGACCGCTTCCTGCCGGACAAGGCGATCGACCTGATCGACGAGGCAGGCGCACGGCTGCGCATCCGCCGCATGACCGCTCCGCCGGAGCTCAAGGCCATGGACGAGCGCATCGCCAAGCTGAAGATGGAAAAGGAGTCCGCGATTGACGCGCAGGACTTCGAAGGTGCAGCTTCGCTCCGTGACAAGGAGCAGAAGATGATCACCGAGCGCGCGGAGAAGGAACGCCACTGGAAGTCGGGCGGCATGGATGACATCTCCGAGGTGGATGAGGATCTCATCGCCGAGGTGCTGGCCAACTCCACCGGTATCCCCGTGTTCAAGCTGACCGAGGAAGAATCCTCGCGACTGCTGAAGATGGAAGACGAACTGCACAAGCGTGTTGTGGGCCAGAACGAAGCCATCAAGGCGCTGTCCCAGGCAATCCGCCGTACCCGTGCAGGGCTCAAGGACCCAAAGCGCCCGGGTGGCTCGTTCATCTTCGCCGGCCCCACCGGCGTCGGCAAGACCGAGCTCGCCAAGGCACTCGCGGAGTTCCTGTTCGGTGAAGAGGACGCCCTCATCACCCTGGACATGTCCGAGTACTCGGAGAAGCACACCGTCTCACGGCTCTTCGGTGCCCCTCCGGGCTACGTCGGTTACGAGGAGGGCGGCCAGCTGACCGAGAAGGTCCGGCGCCGTCCGTTCTCCGTGGTGCTGTTCGACGAAGTGGAGAAGGCCCACGCGGACCTCTTCAACTCCCTCCTGCAGATCCTGGAAGACGGCCGCCTGACCGACTCCCAGGGCCGCGTGGTGGACTTCAAGAACACCGTGATCATCATGACCACCAACCTCGGTACCCGGGACATCTCCAAGAGTGTTGCCACCGGCTTCCAGTCCGGCACCGACACGCAGACCGGCTACAACCGCATGCGTGCCCGTGTCACTGAGGAGCTCAAGCAGCACTTCCGCCCCGAGTTCCTGAACCGTGTTGATGATGTTGTGGTGTTCCCGCAGCTGACCCAGGACGAGATCATCGAGATCGTGGACCTGTTCGTCACCCGGCTGGAGAAGCGCCTCAAGGACAAGGACATGGGCATCGAGCTCACGCCCGCCGCCAAGGTGCTTCTCGCAACCCGCGGCTACGATCCCGCCATGGGTGCCCGGCCGCTGCGCCGCACCATCCAGCGCGAGATCGAGGACCAGCTCTCCGAGAAGATCCTGTTCGGCGAGATCCACGCCGGCGACATTGTCGTAGTGGACGTGGAAGGCGACGGAGACGACGCCAAGTTCACGTTCGCCGGCAACGCCAAGCCGCGCATCCCGGAAATCGCTCCGAGCGTCTAAAGCACCACCCGAAGGCCCCGCCAGCTCCCAGAGCAGGCGGGGCCTTCCGCTTTGCCCTCCCTTCCGTCAAACATTGGCTGCGGCGTCAATGGGTTACGACGCTGCGGCACCGGAGTAATTTGCCGCTTGCTGCTCCTTCGTCGCTTTGACGCAAGCTACACAAATCACCCCGGCCCCTCCGCTTCACGCGAAGGTGTGCCGCCCACAGGTGGCGGCGGTCAGGCATTTGTGTAGGCGCCGTCAAAGCGAGGAACGAGCAGGCGCCGGCAAATGGCTCGGCCGACGGCGCCAAGCCAGCCACGCACCTTGCTTGGAGCGCATGAAACTGTGGTGCCGGTTCGCCTGGAGTGAAGTGGTTGTGACGGGAAGCACAAGTCGGGTTGAATCGGGGGCATGGCTAATCTGAACCCGGCGATCCCGGACGAGCAACCTTTGACCCCTTTCCATGATCTGGACCATTACCTCTCCATCCCGCGGGTGAGTGGGCTGGCGATGAGCCCTGACGGCCGGCGGCTGGTTACCACCGTGGCCACCCTTAACGGCAAGGGAACCGAATTCGGCACGGCCCTGTGGGAGCTCGATCCTGCGGGGCAGAAGCAGGCGCGCCGCATCACGCGCAGCGCCAAGGGCGAGGCCGGAGCTGCGTTCGCAGCGAACGGTGACGTCTACTTCACTTCAGCCCGGCCCGACCCTGACAGCCCCGAAGGCGACCCCGTCAATGCCCTGTGGCTCCTTCCCGCCGACGGCGGCGAGGCCCGCGTGGTGCTGAACCGTCCCGGCGGCGTCGGTGCTGTAAGGACAGCCACGGCGGCGGACGCGACGTTCGTTGTAGCGGAGGTTCTGGCGGGCTCGGCCGACGAAGATGACGACGCCGAGCGGCGGAAGTCCCGCAAGGACAACAAAGTCTCCGCCATCCTGCACAGCGAGTATCCGGTGCGTTACTGGGACGCGGACCTCGGGCCCGGCCAGCCGCGGATCTTCGCCGTCGAGCCCGGGGAAGAGAAGGAGCCCGGCAAACCTGCCACTGTGGACGCCACTGCGCCGTTGACCCTCCGGAACCTCACACCGGATGCAGGTCCGCGGCTGCGGGAGGCGGAAATCGCCGTCAGCCCCGACGGCCGGACCATTTACGCGAGTTACACCAAACCGCTCGCCAAGGCGGACAGCCGTTCCGTCCTGGTGGCTGTTGACGTAGCCTCCGGCAAGACCCGGGTGCTCCTGGACCACGAGGGTATGAGCTACTTTCCCGGCCCGGTCAGCCCGGACGGCAACACCCTGGTGGTGGTGAGCGAGAGCGACACCACTCCACGCCAGGCACCACAGGTAAAGCTGCACCTCTTGGATGTCTCCGACGCTTCCACGTCCGGCACTGGGCAGCTGACACCCCTGGCCCACGACTGGGACCGCTGGGGCAAGCCGGCGGCATGGTTGCCGGACGGTTCCGCCCTCCTGGTCACAGCGGATGACGACGGCGCATCGCCGGTTTTCCGGATCAGTGTCCCGGCGTCTGCCGCTGAAGTGAGCGTCACCCGGGTGACCCAGGACGCGGCCGCCTACACCGACGTCGTGGTTTCGCCTGAGGGGCGCAGCGCCTACGCCCTGCGCAGTTCCTACGAATTTCCGCCGGAGGCCGTGCGTATCGACCTGCAAACCGGTGAGACCACCCGGTTGCCGGCAGCGGCGGAACGCCCCAACCGCCCTGGCAAGCTGGAACGGATTGCGGCGACGGCGGCGGACGGCTCCCGCGTCCCGGCCTACCTTGCGCTGCCTGATGGTGCCTCTGCAGGCTCCCCGGCACCAATGCTGCTGTGGATCCATGGTGGACCGTTGGGGTCCTGGAACGCCTGGACCTGGCGCTGGAACCCCTGGCTGCTGACAGCGAAGGGGTATGCGGTGCTCCTGCCCGATCCGGCCCTGTCCACCGGCTATGGCCAGAACTACATCCAGCGGGGCTGGGGCGAATGGGGTAAAGGCCCGTTTACTGACCTCATGGCCGTGACTGATGCCGCCGTCAAGCGCCCTGATATTGACGGGGACCGCACGGCAGCGATGGGCGGTTCCTTCGGCGGCTACATGGCCAATTGGGTTGCGGGGCAGACGGACCGGTTCAAGGCGGTAGTGACCCACGCGAGCCTCTGGGCGCTGGACCAGTTCGGCCCCACCACGGACGCCTCGCAGTACTGGCTGAAGGAAGTGACGGAAGAGATGGCACTGGAAAACTCGCCGCATCTTCATGTCGAAAAGATCAGCACGCCCATGCTGGTGATCCATGGCGACAAGGATTACCGCGTACCCATTGGAGAAGGCCTGCGTCTCTGGTACGAGCTGCTGTCCAAATCGCAGCTCGCCGCAGACCAGGATGGCCGCACACCGCACCGGTTCCTGTACTTCCCCGACGAGAACCACTGGGTCCTCCAGCCCCAGCACGCCAAGGTCTGGTACGGCGTCGTGGAGCACTTCCTGGCCCGGAACGTCCTGGACCAGGAACTGCCCTTGCCTGCTGATCTGGGACTCTAGTTCTCTTCGGGCTCTGTCTGGCTACGTCTGGCTGAGTCCGGCTCGGAGGCCGTGACCCTAATCGCCTCCGGTTCGGAGGCTGGGACATTTCCCGCGTGCTGCTCGTTCCTCGCTTTGACGCACGCTACATAAATGTCCCAGTCTCCTTCACCTCGTGCCGGCGGTCAGCTAGGCAGACTCGGCAAGATACGCCCCCTCCCTTACCGTCTCCGGCCTGGAGCCGACTTCTGCGCTCTACGTATCCGAGCCCTACTCTTATTTGGGGCTAGGGCCCGTCCACCGTTTCCTGTTCCGCGTCCTGGTCCTTTGGGCGGCCTTTTTGGTGGCGGCCGTACTTGTAGTGGAAGTAGGCGTAGCAGGCACCTACGAAGGGGATTCCGAAGTAGAGGGCGGTGGCCTGGGTGGGATCGAAGCCGATGCCTATTAGGGAGATCAGACACAGGATGAATGCCGCAATGGGCAGGAGCGGAAAGAGCGGGGCGCTATAGGCGAGCGATGCTGTGTCGCCGCCCGCACGCAGGAAATTCCGCCGGTGGAAAAAGTGCGAAGCGGTGATGGACATCCAGACGCCAACCGTGGCAAAGCCGGCGATGGACACCAGGACCAGGTAGACGGTGGTCGGGGCCACCACGCTGCTGATCAGGGATGCCAGGCCGCCCAGCATGCTGACGCACAGGGCAAGGAGTGGAATTCCCCGCTTGGTCAGCTTCCCGAGCGCTTTCGGCGCGTGTCCCTCGTCCGCGAGGGAGAAAAGCATCCGCGCGCAGGAAAACAAGCCGCAGTTTCCGGCCGACAACAGAGCGGTGATGATGACGAAATTCATGACGTCGGCGGCGTAGGGAATGCCCAGCTGTGAGAAGACGGTGACAAAGGGGCTTGCCTCCAGCGAGGTTTCCTCATATGGAACCGTGCACGCGATCACCGTAATGGCGCCGACGAAGAAAATCAGCAGGCGGATAACGGTGGTCCGCATCGCCTTCGGAATATTGACTGCAGGGTTGGCGGTTTCGCCCGCAGCCACGCCAATAAGTTCCGAACCGGAGAAAGCGTAAAAAACAGCAAGCGTGGTGATGAGGACGCCGGTAATTCCATGCGGGAACAAGCCCTGCGGCGTGTCGAGGTTTTCACCCAGGAACGGATAGCCGCCTTCAGCCAGGGGATGAAAGCCGAACAGTGCTGCGCCGCCCAGGACAATCAGCCCGATCACGGCAGCAACTTTTATGAGAGCGAACCAGAATTCCGATTCACCAAAGACGCGCGATGAGATTGCATTCAGCGCGAACAGGATGGCCGCAAAAACAAAGCACCAGATCCAAACATCCACCTCTGGGAACCACCGCTGCATCAGGAGGCCCGCGGCCGTAAACTCCGAGCCCAGGGCAACGGCCCAGCAGAGCCAGTAAAGCCATGCTGTTGCAAAACCCGTGGCGGGACCAATCGATCTCGCGGCGTAGATGTGGAAGGCGCCGGATACCGGATAGGCAACAGCCAGTTCACCGAGGCACGCCATCACCATGTAGACCACCGCTGCACCAATGAGGTAGGCGATGATTGCGCCCAGCGGCCCTGCCTGTGCAATGGTGTACCCCGAGCTGAGGAACAGGCCTGACCCTATGACACCTCCCATGGCGATCATCACCAGGTGGCGGGCTTCCATCGACCTTCGAAGGCCGCGCTTCTCATTCTGCTCTAAGGGTTCCTCGGTGAGCGTGGGGGAGCTTAAGGCCATTTTTCCTCCGGATTTGGGCGTCGTTGCCCATCGGCGTGACGGGGATTACATCCGAAACACTGCTTTGCGGCGCTCACCTGCGCAAACGCTGCTGGTTTTGAGCTCCTAACTCTTCGGCATCAGACCTCGTGCGGGCAGCGAAGCATAAGGAGCGCTTCATCTCAGCAGCTGTATGACGAACTCCTGCTGGCGCCCTGCAGCAGGCGGGAAGCCGCCTCAGCGCAATCACGGGGAGTGGCGCCGAACTAGGATTGCTGTGTGACCGACTCCTTCCACATCCGTCCTGCCCGCACTGGCGATGTTTCTGCCATCAAGAGATTGGTGGCGCCGCTGGCGGAGCAGCGGATACTTATGGCCAAGGAGACTGTGGCCTACTACGAGAGCCTGCAGGAGTTCCGGATCGCAGAGTCTTCGGACGGAGATGTGATTGGCTGCGGGGCGCTCCATGTCATGTGGGAAGACCTTGCCGAGGTGCGGACCCTGGCTGCTTCCGAGGATTGGCGGGGGAGGGGCGTGGGTCATGTGCTGGTGGAGAGCCTGCTTGAGGAGGCGCGTGGCCTGGGCGTTGCCCGCGTGTTCTGCCTTACCTTCGAGGTGGACTTCTTCAAGCGTCACGGCTTCGAAGTGATGGCAGACCAGTCGGCTGTGGATCCCGTGGTGTATTCGGAATTGCTCCGCTCCCATGACGAAGGCGTGGCGGAGTTCCTGGACCTGGCGAGGGTGAAGCCGAATACCCTCGGAAACACCCGCATGATCAAGTTCCTCTAACCTCAATTGGTGCTCCAGCGCCGTAAGTGGACAGCCTTCTCCCTCCGGTGGACCCGTTGTCCCGACGCCGGCCGACATTGGCAGCAAAAGGTCTTCTGACCAGTACTTTCTTTTACTCGATTTGATGGATAAACTGACTGAGGCCGGGATGGGGGGCCCAGGGAAAGGGACAGTCATTGGGGGCTGTCCCTTTTCTGTATCCGCAGGTCGGGAAGCCTACCGCCGCCCCGTAGGCCGGTAGTAGGGTCGGGAATGTCATCCTCCAGGAAGCAGACCAGGAGTACCCATGAAAAAGCTCATCAATGATCCGAAGTCGGTAGTTGACGAATCCGTGCAGGGCTTCGGCCAAGCACATGCAGACCTCGTCACCGTCAGTGCGGATCCCGCCTTCATCACGCGCAAGGACGCGCCTGTCAGTGGGAAAGTAGGGCTCGTCTCGGGCGGTGGCAGCGGCCATGAGCCGCTCCACGCCGGCTTCGTAGGGCGTGGCATGCTCGACGCCGCCGTGCCGGGGGCGGTGTTTACCTCGCCCACTCCGGACCAGATCCTCCCGGCGACGCTCGCCGTTGACTCTGGTGCCGGCGTCGTGCATATCGTCAAGAATTACACCGGCGACGTCCTGAACTTCGAAACTGCCGCGGAGCTCGCCGAAGCGGAAGGCGTCAACGTCCGCACGGTCCTGGTCAACGATGACGTTGCTGTGGAGGATTCGCTGTATACGGCAGGCCGGCGCGGAGTGGGCGGAACGGTGCTGGTGGAAAAGATCGCCGGTGCTGCCGCGGAGCGCGGCGACGGCCTGGATGCTGTTGCTGCCATCGGCGAACGCGTCAACAGCAATGTCCGCTCCATGGGCGTTGCGCTGAGCGCCTGCACGGTACCCCATGCGGGCTCGCCCAGCTTCGACCTGGCCGAGGATGAGATTGAGATCGGCATCGGAATCCACGGTGAGCCGGGCAGGCACCGTATCCCCATGGAAAACGCAGATGGCATCACCGACCGCCTGTTGGGGCCGGTGCTCGCCGACCTGGGAATCAGCTCCGGGGACAGGGTGCTGCTGTTCGTTAACGGGATGGGTGGAACGCCCCTGAGTGAGCTGTACATTGTCTATCGGCGGGCCGCGCAGGTGCTGGCGGACACGGGGGCCACCGTCGAGCGGTCCCTGGTGGGAAACTACATCACCGCCCTCGAGATGCAGGGCTGCTCCATCTCGGTGCTGCGACTGGACGACGAACTTACCGAACTGTGGGACGCGCCGGTGCACACTGCCGCACTGCGCTGGGGCGTGTAGCTGTGGTTCTGGACGTCAACTGGACGGTGAAGTGGCTGACCCTGTGCGCCCAGGCGATGGCGGAGCACAGGGTGGAGCTGATCGAGCTGGACCGGGCCATCGGGGATTCTGATCACGGCGAAAACATGGACCGCGGCTTCCAGGCTGTCCTGGACAAGCTGTCCGAATTCCCGCCGGAAACGCCCGGCGCCGCGCTCAAACTCACGGCCATGACCCTGATGTCCAAAGTGGGCGGCGCTGCCGGTCCCCTCTACGGAACGGCATTCCTGCGCGCGGCCACGTCCCTCGGAGACTCTCCGGAAATCGCTCCTGCAGCCTGGGCAGATGCCCTTACTGCCGCGCGGGACGGGATCGTGGCCCGCGGAAAGGCGGAGCCAGGGGACAAAACCATGGTGGATGCCTGGACGCCGGCGGCTGAGGCAGCCAGTCAGGCTGCCGCAAACAACAGCCCTGATGCCTTGACCGTTCTGGTCGCGGCAGCAGAGGCCGCTGAAGCCGGAGCCGTGGCCACCGATCCACTGATAGCCCGGAAGGGGCGCGCAAGCTACCTCGGCGAACGAAGCGCCGGGCACCGCGACCCCGGCGCTGCGTCCAGTGCACTGATTCTCCGCGCGGCCGTGAAGGCGGCTGCATGACCGTCAGCATCGTGGTGGTCTCCCACAGTGAAAAGATCGCCGACGGCGCCGTGGAGCTCGCTGCGCAGATGGCGCCTGACATCGTGCTTCTGGCAGCGGGCGGCACCATGGACGGCAGGATAGGAACCAGCCTGGAGAAGGTTCTGGCGGCGCTGGACAAGGTGGCCGGCGGTGATGGAACTGTAATCCTGACCGACCTTGGATCTGCCGTAATGACTGCGGAATCCGCGCTGGAATTTGCCGAGGACGTCTCGGACATGGTGCTGGCGGATGCGCCACTGGTGGAGGGGCTTGTGGCGGCCGCCGTTGCTGCACAGGGCGGCGCTGATGTGCAGGCGGTGAAACGGGCGGCAGAAGCTGTGCGCGGCCCTGCCCGGCAGGCCGGAAGCGCCGCGCTGCAGGAAATCGGGGAAGGCTCTGTCACCGGTTCCGGTCCCGAATACACGGGGGACTTCGAACTCGTCAACCAGGCCGGTATGCACGCCCGGCCCGCCGCGAAGATCGCCGGTGGTCTGTCATCACTCGATGCCCAGGTGCAGGTCAACGGGGTTGACGGCGCCTCCATGACCGCGCTCATGACGCTGGCGGCGGGCAAGGGTTCCGTCCTGCACGTGGAAGCGTGGGGAGCGGACGCGGAACGGGCGGTGAACTACGTGGGCGGGCTGGTGCAGGCAGGCTTCGGCGAACCGTAGCTGGCGTGAAGATTGGGAAGGGCGACCGGCCGGTGTGTTCCCCACCCCGCAGCGGCTCCGGCGAATATGCTCGATGCCATGGAACGGCTTCACCTTGATGACAACTCCCCGGAAATTGAAGTGCTGGAGGGGCAGCTGTCAGTTGAGGAACTCCTGGCGGAACTGGGCTTCGAGTGGCAACCCGATTCAGCGTCCGGGGAGTCCGCTGACGAAGAAGCGGCGGAGCAGGGCTTCAGCCAGCCGGCGTTGTTCTAGCGCCAGTCCTGCTCGTGCAGGCCATCGGCGTCGAGCAGCACCGATGCGGTAATGAACCTGCCGCATTGCCCACCGAACGGGTAGTCGCCGCGGGGGCGGAAGTCCAGGGCCTGCACGGGCAGGGGCGATCCGTCCGGGGCAGTTGCCGATGCGGTCACCGCCATTGGTGATTCGGTGAGGGTTTGCAGGAGCAGGCTGCCGAATTTCGTTCCGTCGGGGGAGGCGGTGGCAGAGCAGACGCCGTCCGGCGTGCAGCCTTGGTCGATCGAGGCGCTGCCCGGGTGGAGCTCCACATCATCTTCGGTGCACCCGCCGTCCTGGCATGCCAACAGGCGCAGTGCTGCCACCTGCGGTGCAAAGCTGGCTGAAACCGTGACGGACACGGCGGTAGCTTGTGCAATGTCCGGGCAGGGAACCGCGCCGGGGCCTGGGCCGCATGCAGAGGCGAGTCCCGGCGTCGTCATTAGCGCCATAAGCAGCCCGCGCTTGCCCATACTTCAGGGTACGGCCGGGGGCCGAACCTCCCCGCGGCCAGCGGCGAAGTGATGCGAACATCGTTATGCGCCACCCTCATGCCAGCGGGAAGACGCCGATAAACCAGAACAGCGCGATGGCGAACACCGCGAAGAACGGGATCAGGCACCCCATCGCTGTCCTGGGGGCGGAGGAAACCTGGAGGGACTCATTGGGGTTGGCGGGGTTGTACGCCACCTCGATCAAGGACCCAGGCACCGGCTTGCCGGCCAGGGACACTTCCGATTCACCTGCGAACAAGGTGCCCCGGGGATCGGTGAACTGGTAGGTGGGGAAGAAGCGCCGGCTGCGGCTGGAACCGCCCCCGCCGTTGGTCCACCCCGCGATGCTGCCGGTAACGGTCGCCTGGACCTTCGGCCACGCTGCGGTCAGCTGCTCACGGCGCCTGGTCCTCCGCTGTGCCTGGACAATGGCGAAAGCGGCGGCCACAACGAACAGCGCCCAAATAATGTACAGAATGATTCTCACGGTTTCCCCCGGTTCCGGTCACCAAGAAGTATGCCATTGACACCGGCATCAACGCCGGTGTTCGGCGGGCGCTCAGGCGGGCAGCCGGTACCCGCCGCCGTGCAGCTCCGCGAGGCCGTCCGCGAGCAGACCGGCGAGGGCCCGGTCCAGCTGCTCAGGAGCAGAATTCAACCTGTGCAGGGCTCCCAGCGGTACGCCAATCCCCGCCGGCGCAAAACCCAGGTCAGCCGGCTCCCGCTGGAACATCTCCGGCGGCACCGGCGCCTCGGCCTCCCGCAGCACGGCCAGCACAGCCCCGCGGACCTGGCGGTCAGTGCCGTGCCAGGCCTGGCCCTTGGGGACGTACGACGGCGGCGGCTCACCGGCTGCCCGCCACGCGCAGGAGTCCCTCACCGGGCAGTCACCGCACTTTGGTGCGCGGGCTGTGCAGATCAATGCCCCCAGCTCCATCACCGCAGCGTTCCAGCGAACCGATGTGCCGTCGTCGTCGGGCAGGAGCTGGTCGGCGAGCCGCATTTCCGCGGCGGTCAGCGCAGGGGCAGGAAGTGCGGCCCCGGTAACAAGCCTGGCGTGGACCCGCCTGATGTTGGTGTCCACCACCGTTTCACGGCGTCCGTAGGCGAAAGCGGCCACTGCCGCCGCCGTATAACTGCCCACGCCGGGCAGCGCCAGCAGCTCAGCGTAGTTGTCCGGAACCTTGCCGCCGTGGTCCTGGACGATGGCCACTGCTGCCGCATGCAGCCGCAGCGCCCGGCGCGGGTAGCCCAGCCGGCCCCAGGAACGTACTGCCTCTCCCGCAGGTTCACCCGCGAGGCCCGCCGGTGTGGGCCAGCGCTCCAGCCACTCGAGCCAGACGGGTAATACCCGGACCACGGGGGTTTGCTGCAGCATGATTTCGCTGACCAGCACGCCCCATGGTGAGCATTCAGGCTTCCGCCAAGGCAGGTCCCGGGCGATTTCCGCGAACCAGCTGTTAACCCGGCCGTGCAGCATCTGTACTTCCGCCCCGGCTGGAAACGGGACAGGCAAAGCGGTGGTGGAGGCTTGAGTGTCGATCCCAACACTGTAATTGATCCGCCTGCAGGGCCGGAAACGCCATGTGACCAGAGCGTTTGCGGGGCGGCGGCGTGGTGGCGGAGCAGATCCGCGCCCGTTCTCTAGCCTAGAAGGATGGGCAGGCAAGGCGATTCAGCATCACGTGGCAGGGCGACTATCTCCGGTTCCAGCTCCGTCCGCAAGCGGAGTCCCGCGGTGTACCGCCGGCGCCGGTTGTTCCTGGGTGCGGCGTTGCTGATGGTGATTGCGCTGATTGCCGGAAGCTTCGCCCTTGTTGGGGCTTTAGGCGGCAAGTCCGAACAGGCTTCGTCCACGGACGGTGCCGGTGCGACAGCATCCGCTGAGCCCTCCACCCAGGCGTCGCCGTCGGCCTCGGCTGCGGAGCCCACACCCACGCCATCGGCCACCCCTTCCTGCAACCAAAACCTCGTGACGGTCTCCGCGTCCACTGACAAGGCCGCGTACGGGCCGGAAGAAAAACCGATGCTTACCCTCAAGGTGACCAACGGCGGCACCATGCCCTGCGAGGTCAACATCGGAACGTCGCAGATGGAGTTCCTGGTGACGAGCGGGGCGGACCGCATTTTTTCGTCCCGGGACTGCCAGGCGAAGAGCGAAGACCTGGTGAAAATCATCGCTCCGGGCGCCAGCGAGACCGCCAACTTCCCGTGGTCACAGAACCGCAGCGTTGAAGGCTGCCAGCCCGTGGAAGCCAAGCCCGGAGGTGGCGGGGCGTACTACATCTTCACGGCGAAACTTGGCTCCAAGGCGAGCCCCAAGGCAGTTTTCCAGCTGATCTGACGAACCTGCCGGGCTCCTAGAGGAAGCGGTCCAGCAGGCTTGCTTCTGCCATCCGGCTCAGGCCTTCCCGCACGGTCCGGGCGCGCTGGTCGCCGATGCCGTCCACAGTCATGAGGTCGTCGATGGTGGCTGCCATCAGGAACTGCAGCCCGCCGAAGTGGTCCACCAGGCGGTCCGCAACAGCTTTCGGGACTGCCTTCAGTCCGGAGAGCAGGCGGTAGCCGCGGGGCTGCACCACGGCGTCCAGGTTTGCCTCGCCGCCGGCGAAGCCGACAATTCCGGAGATCTTTCCGAGGTCGATCAGCTCGGTGGGTCCCAGGTTCACCAGGGCGCTGACGGCCTTTTCGATGTCTTCGGCGGAAGCATTCGGCGAAGCGTAGTCGCGGATGATGACATCGCTTCCGGGGCCGCGGCCCACGGTGAGCTCATCGAGCTGGAGGGAGAGGAGGCGGCCGTCTTCGCCCAGTTCAAGGACGTACTGGGAGATTTCCTCCGAGATGCGGCGGACCATTTCCTGCCGCTGCAGGGTGACGGCCACATCCCGGACGGTCACCATCGCTTCGATTTCCAGGGCGGAGAGCGAGCTGGTGACCTGGTCCAGGCGGGAGCGGTAGCGCTCCAGGGTGGCCAGTGCCTGGTTGGCGCGCGCCAGGACCTTCTCCGAACCCTCCAGGACGTGCCGGAGGCCATTGACGTACAGGGCGATGATCTGCATGGACTGGCTGACGGAGATGACGGGCACGCCGGTCTGGATGGCCACCCGCTCGGCCGTGCGGTGGCGGGTACCGGACTCCTGGGTTTCGATGCTGGAGTCCGGAACCAGCTGCACTGCTGCGCGGAGGATATTGCCGGCGTCCTTGTCGCAGATGATTGCCCCGTCCATCTTGGCAAGCTCGCGCAGGCGGGTGGGGGAGAAATCGATGCCGATGTCGAAGCCGCCGGAGCAGATGGAGTCGATGGTCCGGTCCGAGCCCAACACGATCAGGGCGCCGGTACGGCCCCGGAGGATGCGCTCAAGGCCGTCCCGGAGCGGGGTTCCGGGTGCCACTCTGCCCAGAGTTGCCCTCAGGGATTCTTCGGGGCTCCGCGCCATTAGGTGTTTCCCTTCACAGTTGCGGACGTTCGCCCGCAGGAATGCCGGCTTTGCCGCTTGGCCGGCAGGATCAAAAAGTACTCATTTCCCGCAAGCTCAATAATAGGGGCAAGAAACACCAAGTTCCGCACGGGCAAGCCCTAAAGTGCCCCATGACTGCCCTTCACAAAGTGGCTCAGGAACGTGTTCGACGGCGGGTGGCGGCAAGGCACTTTGGTGAATATAACGCCCGCCCGGCACGCCAACTGCGCCGCGCAATGGAAGGCGAGCAGGGTGACGTCTGTCTAGGTTCGATCGCCCGCTTGAGATGGAGGCGGTGCCGCTGGGGTGGGACGGGCGAGTGCTCCGACCCAGACGCCGGCCATAACCAAGGCCGCGCCGAGGACGGCCGGAACCGTTACTGGTTCGTTGATGAGCAACGCTGCCAGGACCATGGTGACTACGGGGAACAGGACGAACATGTACGAACTCGCGGACGAGGTCCAGGTTCGCACCACAAGGAGGACCAGGACGAACAAGCCGACTGATCCGAAAACCACCAAGTACACCAGGGCCGCGGCCACATCGGGCCGGGCCGGCAGGACCCATGTTTCCTTGGCCGAGGCGGACAGGACGGTGAGCAGACCCGCGCCGATGGTCATGGCTACCGCGTTGGTCATGGCGGGATTGTTGCCGGACAGGCGCTTGCCCAGAATGATGCCCTCGCTGATGGCCAGGGTAGCGCCGAGCATGGCAATGACTGCTTCCGGAGGGGCGCTGATTCCGCGTGATCCAAGGACCATCCGTGCGATACCGCCGAGGGCGAGTACCGAGCCTGCCAGCGCCCGCACTGACAATTGCTCGAGCCGCTGGGCCGCTGCCAGGAGCAGGGTTGCCAGCGGGACCCCGGCCGTAACAACAGCCGCGGAACCGGCAGTGGCCAACGTCAGCGCCCAGTACATCAAGGCATACGGAATGGCGAAGGCGAGGGCGCCGTAGGCAGCAGTAAGGGCCAGGAGCCGGCCACGCGGCCAGCGAAGGCGCAGGATGAGGGCAAATATGATAAACAGCGCTGCGGCCAGGCCAAAGCGCAGGGCAGCACCCCAGAACGGCGCCAGTTCCTGGTTGCTCAACCGGACTGCGACGAAGTTGGCAGCGCCAAGGAGGACCGCCACGCTGAAGGCAGCCAGCGCCAGCGGCGGGATCCGCCGGAAGGTTGCCATCGGCCGCCCTGCCGTTCTCGGTTTGGCTGGACCTCGGCGCCATCCTGCGTGCCGACGAGATCGGAATAGTCAGGTTCTCCCAGGGTAGCTTTTCCTGCCCAGCATCCGCCTCAGATCCTGCCTGACTCGTAGAAGCGACTCCGCCCGGAGGGCTTCATCATCCGCGACCGCTCGCGTGCGGCTTCGCGGTTCCGCCGTTGACGGGGGTTTTGGCCCCGCAGGCAACCCTTGTGGCTGCCCGGCAAACGGATCAAAGAACAGTGCGACCGAAGAGGAAGTACGGCCCAAGGTTTCAGCGCTTTCCGGGGGCGTGAGGAAGTTGCAGGACGTCGTCATGCGGTCACGGTAGCCTGCACTCATTTCGCGGTCTTGAACCACGGGTTTCGCGGGTGTTAAGCAGGACCCGCAGTGGTACTCCAAGCTGCGATAAACTTGGAACTTGGCTGCCCGCCAGCCCGTCTCCCCTGAAGCCTGTCCAATGCCAGGGGCAGCCCATACCGCAGCGAAAGTAGCACCGTGTCCCAAGATGTCCTCACCCCCGCCCGGATCTCGGAGATTCATAAAGAAGCGGGCCGGCGCCGGACCTTTGCTGTCATTTCCCACCCCGACGCCGGCAAGTCCACGCTGACTGAGGCGCTGGCCCTGCATGCCAAGGTGATCGGTACAGCCGGCGCCTCCAGCGGCAAGGCCAACCGCAAGGAAACAGTCTCGGACTGGATGCAGATGGAAAAGGACCGCGGCATTTCCATCAGCTCCGCGGCACTGCAGTTCTCCTACCGGGACACCGTCATCAACCTCCTGGACACCCCCGGCCACGCGGACTTCTCCGAGGACACCTACCGGGTGCTCGCCGCCGTCGACTGTGCCGTGATGCTTGTGGACGCGGCCAAGGGCCTGGAAACCCAGACCATGAAACTGTTCGAGGTCTGCAAGCAGCGGAACCTGCCCATCATCACCGTCATCAACAAGTGGGACCGGCCCGGCCTGGACGCGCTGGCCCTGATGGACGAGATCACCGAGCGCACGGGGCTGCAGCCCATGCCCCTGACCTGGGCCGTGGGCATCTCCGGGGACTTCCGCGGCGTCTGGGATCTCCGCAACGACCGTTTTGCCCGCTTCCAGCGCAACAACGCCGGCGCGCAGATTGCCATCACCGAGTACTTCACCCCGGAGGAAGCGGCGGAAAGCCAGGGCAGCAACTGGTCAGACGCCGTGGATGAGGCAGGGCTGGTGATCGAATCGAACCTGGAGTTCGACGTCGAAAGCTTCCACGCCGGCAAGGCCACCCCCATCCTGTTCAGCTCCGCCGCGCTGAACTTCGGCGTCAAGGAACTGCTGGACGCGCTGGTCGACTTCGCCCCGCCGGCAGCCCCGCGGCCGGACGTGGACGGCACCCCGCGTCCGGTGGCATCGCCGTTCTCCGGATTCGTCTTCAAGGTCCAGGCCGGCATGAACAAGGCCCACCGCGACCACGTTGCCTTCATCCGCGTCTGTTCCGGCGTCTTCGAGCGCGGCATGGTGGTCACCCAGACCCGCACCGGCAAGTCCTTCGCCACCAAGTACGCGCAGCAGGTGTTCGGCCGCGAACGCGAAGTGATCGATGAGGCCTACCCCGGCGACGTGGTGGGCCTGGTCAACGCGTCCTCACTGCGCGTGGGGGACAGCCTGTTCCTTGAGGACCCGGTGGAATACCCCGCCATCCCGCTGTTCGCTCCGGAGCACTTCCAGGTTGCGCGTTCCAAGGACCCAAGCAAGTTCAAGCAGTTCCGCCGTGGCATCGAGCAGCTCGAGCACGAGGGCGTGATCCAGGTGCTCCGCTCGGACGTCCGGGGAGACCAGGCGCCAGTGCTTGCCGCCGTTGGGCCGATGCAGTTCGAAGTGGTTGAGGACCGGATGGCGCACGACTTCAGCGCCCCCATGCGGCTGGAACGCCTCCCTTACTCGCTGGCCAGGATTTCGACGGCGGATGCCATGCCGGCGCTCGCCAACGTACCGGGGGCCGAGGTACTCCTCCGGTCCGACGGCGAGTACTTGGCTCTGTTCAATGATGTTTGGGCCCTTCGCCGGATCGAAAAGAATCATCCGGACCTCACCCTTGTGCCCATCGGTACACACAACCCCGCAAAGTAGGAACCGTGAACGCAGTTCAACCTGGCGCAGTTCAACCCCGTGCGCTGATCACGGGGGCCGGCACCATCAATCCGCTTGGTTCATCCGTGGCGGAAACCTGGGCAGCCCTGGTAGCTGGAAAGTCCGGCATCGGCCAGCTTGACGAGGCCTGGGCTGATCAGCTGCCCGTGAAGATCGCAGGACAGGTCACCGCTGACCTTTCCGGGCACCTCAGCACGCGCGAGATGAAGCGCATGGACCGCTGCGGGCAGCTGGCGCTCATCGCTGCCCGGGAAGCCTGGAAGCAGGCCGGCGCCCCCGAGGTGGATCCCGAGCGCTTCGCCGTCGTGATCGGTTCTGCGTACGGCGGGCTGGGCTCCACACTGGAGCAGGACCGCACCCTTGCCGAATCCGGCCCCCGCAAGGTATCACCGCACACCCTTACGCGCCTGATGGTGAACGGCCCGGCCGCCTGGGTCTCCATCGACCTCGGCGCCCGCGGCGGCGCCCGGACGCCGGTGAGCGCCTGTGCCTCCGGGGCTGAGGCGATTGTCCAGGCAGCGGAGATGATCCGCTCCGGTGCAGCCGACGTCGTTATTGCCGGCGGCGTCGACGCCTCCATCAACGACCTGGTGATCACCGGTTTCTCCCAGATCCGCGCGCTGTCCACCCGCACCGGGGACGCGCAGCGTGCATCACGGCCGTTCGACGGCGGCCGGGACGGCTTTGTCCTCGCGGAGGGCGCCGGCGTGGTGGTGCTGGAGAGCGAAGAGCACGCCCGCGCCCGAGGCGCCGCAGTGCTGGGGGCCATGGCAGGCGGAGCGGTGACGTCGGACGCCAATGACATCGTTGCAGCCGACCCTGCCATGCAGCGGCGGGTCATGCAGAAGGCACTCGAATCGGCAGGCCTTACGGCCCAGGACATCGGGTTTGTGCACGCCCACGCCACGTCCACGCCCGTGGGGGACCGGCTCGAGGGCCAGGCCATCAACGCGGTCTTCGGACCGGGTGTCCCGGTCACCTCCACCAAGGGCCACACCGGCCATCTGCTGGGCGGCGCAGGTGCGCTCGCTGCCGTGGTGGTTCTTGAAGCCCTGCGCACCGGTATGCTGCCGGGGACCCTCAACGTTGAAGAGCTGGACCCGGAGGTGGACCTTAACGTGGTCACCGAAGACGTCCGCCAGCTTCAGCCGGAGAACGCTCCGGCCGGCCTGGTGAACGCCTTCGGCTTCGGCGGGCACAGCGTTGCCCTGGTAATTACGGGCCAGTAACGCAGACGCCCGGGACGGTTTCCCGGCCCGGGCGAACCACTGGTGCGCTCTTACGCGCGGCTGGGGGCCGGAGCCTCGACCGGCAGTTCGTGAACTTCAGGCGCTTCATCGTTCCCGCTGCGGCGTTCCTTCAGGAAGTAAACGAGGCCGGCGGCGATGGTGGATGCTGCCGCCAGCGCGAACAGGCCGGGGATAACGCTTCCGGTCTGTTCCTTGATGATGCCGAAACCGAACGGTGCGACGAACCCACCCAGGTTGCCCAGCGAGTTGATGATGGCGATGGCCGGGGCCAGGACCAGGGGATGCAACCCTGACTGCGGGATGGTCCAGAACAGCGGGGATGCGCTCTTGAAGCCCATCGCGGCGATGGCCAGGAAGACCAGGGCCATGACCGGGGACGCGATGGCTGCCGCGAACGTGCCAACTGCGGCAACCAGCAGTGCGGCCACCAGCAGCGGCTTCTTGGACCGTGCCTTGTCCTGCAGCTTGGCGGCGAAGTACATAGCGAACACGGCGCAGATCCACGGGATGGAGGACAGGAAGCCGACAGTGAGGTCGGTGGTGCCGGGGATTTGTTTGATGATGCTCGGGAGCCAGAAGGTGTTGGCGTAGATGGACAGCTGCACGGAGAAGTAGATGCCGCACAGCAGCAGGATCTGCGGGTTCAGGAGCATCTTCCAGCGGTTGATCTTTTTGCCGTCGGCTGGGGCGTGCTGCGCGTCCTCATCAGCGATGGCCTGGGACAGCGCGTTCTTCTCGGCGGTGGTGAGCCACTTGGCGTCCTTGATCCTGGCGTCCAGGAGGAAGAACACGGTGATGCCGACGACCACGGACAGGGCGCCTTCGAAGCCGAACAGCCATTGCCAGCCGCGCAGGCCCAGGGCGCCGTGGAGGCTGAGGAGTATCCCGGCGATGGGGCCGGACAGTGCTGCGGCGATGGAGGAGCCGGCAATGAAGATTGCCGTGGCTTTGCCGCGCTGGCCGGCGGGGACCCAGCGGGCGAAGTAAAAGATCACTGCGGGGAAGAACCCGGCCTCTGCCGCGCCGAGCAGGAACCGCAGGACGTAGAACATGGTCTCGTTCTGTACGAACGTCATGAGGAAGGAAACCGTGCCCCAGCTGATCATGATCCGGGTGAGCCAGACTTTGGCGCCGTACTTCTCCATCATGACGTTGCTGGGAAGTTCAAAGATCGCATAGGCGATAAAGAACAGCCCGGCCCCGAACCCGTAGGCGGCGGCACCGATGCCGACGTCTGCCTGGAGGTGGTCCTGGGCGTACCCGATGTTTGACCGGTTCAGCTGGTTGCAGACCAGCATGACCAGCATGATGGGCAGCACGCGCTTGAAGAACTTTTTCGTGGCCGAGGCCACGTCCGAGACAGCATTGTCCACAGACATCATTGAATGTTTCCTTTGGAATAGATAAAGCAGGCCGGCTCGGGTTCCCGAAAGTAGTGGGGCACGCCACAGCGACCCCACTACTTTACTGGACAGCGCGTACCGGGCGGCTACCCGAAGGCAACTACCGGAGGCCTGCTGCCGGACGGCCGCTACCGTACGAGGCAGGGCCGCTTCGGGTCGAAGGACCAGCCATCGATGTAGTACTGCATGCCGATGCTGTCATCCCGGGCGTCGAGGCCGTGCGCCAGGTACAGCTGGTGCGCCTTGTCCAGGGCTTCGCGGTCCAGTTCGATGCCCAGGCCGGGGGCCTCCGGAACCTCGATGGCGCCGCCCTTGATCTGCAGTGGCTCCTTGGTGAGGCCCTGGCCGTCCTGCCAGATCCAGTGCGTGTCCAGTGCGGTGATCTCGCCGGGAGCCGCGGCGCCGGTGTGCGTGAACATGGCCAGCGAAATGTCGAAGTGGTTGTTCGAGTGTGATCCCCAGGTGAGGCCGAACTCGTGGCACATCTGCGCCACCCGTACCGAACCGTGCATGGTCCAGAAGTGCGGATCAGCCAGCGGAATATCGACGGCGTTGCTGCGGATGGCGTGCGACATTTCCCGCCAGTCCGTGGCGATCATGTTGGTGGCCGTCTTCAGGCCGGTGGCCCGGCGGAATTCGGCCATGACCTCACGGCCGGAGAAGCGGCCTTCCGCGCCGCAGGGGTCCTCGGCGTAGGCAACGACGCCCTGCATCCGCTTGCCGAGCCGGATGGCTTCGTCCAGCAGCCAGCCGCCATTAGGGTCAAGCGTGACCCTGGCGTCCGGGAAGCGCTTGGCCAGGGCCGTGACAACATCCACTTCGTCGTCACCCGACAGCACGCCGCCCTTGAGCTTGAAGTCGCTGAAGCCGTAGCGTTCCTGGGCGGCTTCGGCCAGCGCGACGACGGCGTCCGGAGTCATCGCCTCCTGGCGCCGGAGCTTCTCCCAGCGGTCCGCGGGTGCGTCCTCCACCAGGTAGGGAAGGTCGGTGCGGGCATGGTCCCCGATGAAGAACAGGTAGCCGAGCATCGGGACCGAGGAGCGCTGCTGGCCGTCGCCCAGCAGTTCCGCGACCGGGACGCCGAGGAACTGCCCGTGCAGGTCCAGCAGCGCCGACTCGACGGCAGTGACAGCGTGGACCGTGGTCCGAAGGTCGAAGGTCTGCAGGCCACGGCCGCCGGCATCACGGTCGGCAAACGCGGCCGCCACTTCGCGCAGCAGCGACCGGTAGCGTGCCACCGGTTTGCCGTTGATGAGGGCACCGGCTTCCTCGATGGTGGTGCGGATCTTCTCGCCGCCAGGGACCTCGCCGAGGCCGGTGCGTCCATCGGAATCGGTGATGATGACGACGTTGCGGGTGAAGAAGGGGCCGTGCGCTCCGCTGAGGTTCATCAGCATGCTGTCATGGCCGGCAACGGGTACTACTTCCACGCGCGTGATGGTGGGCTGGTTGCTCATGCGCCGACCTCAGCTTTCTCTGCAGCGGGGACCACTTCGCCGTCGATCCGCCGGTTCAGGTGCCAGGGGTTGGCATCCTGCAGAGCCTCCGGGAGGAGTTCCTGGGGGAGGTTCTGGTAGGCGACGGGGCGCAGGAAGCGGTTGATGGCGAGCGTTCCGACTGACGTGGTGCGGGAGTCGGAGGTAGCGGGGAAGGGGCCGCCGTGAACCATGGCGTGGCCGACTTCGACGCCGGTGGGCCAGCCGTTGACGATGATGCGGCCCACCTTCTGTTCCAGGACGTGAAGGAGGCGTGCCGCCGTCGGGTAGTCCTCTTCCGTCAGTTGCAGCGAGGCGGTGAGCTGGCCTTCGATGCGGGTGGCGGCCTGGAGGAGGTCCTCGACTGAGGCGTAGCGGATCACCAGGGATGCGGCACCGAATATTTCCTCGTGCAGGACGTGGTTGCCGGTGAATTCCGTGACGCCGGTGCCGAAGATGGTGGGGGCGGGGGCGTTTTCGGTGGGGCCGGGAGTGCCTTGGCCGATGACCTGGACGCCGCCCGCATTGCCGAGGGTTTTGGTACCGGCATTCCAGGATTCGGCGATCCCCGCGGTGAGCATGGTCTGGCCGGCGCAGGCGGAAACGGCACGGCCGACGGCGGCTGCGAGTTTGTCGCCGTCCTCGCCTTCGGGGGCGAACAGCAGGCCCGGGGAGGTGCAGAGCTGGCCGGAGCTGCCCGTGACAGAAGTGACGTACTGCTGGGCCAGCGCGTCGATGTCACCTTTGAGGGCGCCTTCGAAGACGAAGACCGGGTTCAACGAAGACATTTCCGCGTAGACCGGGATCGGCTCGGGGCGGGCGGCGGCGGTGCGCATCAGGGCGACGCCGGCGGCCTGGGAGCCCGTAAAGCCGACGGCCTTAATGGCGGGGTCGGCGACGAGGGCCTGTCCGATGCTCGCGCCCGGGCCATAGACCAGGGAGAAGACGCCGGGGTGCAGGCCATTGTCCTTGACGGCCTTGGCGATGGCCTGGCCGACGAGTTCGCTGGTGCCCGGGTGGGCGTTATGGGCTTTGAAGACGACCGGGCAGCCGGCGGCGAGGGCCGAGGCGGTGTCTCCACCCGCCGTCGAGAAGGCCAGCGGGAAGTTGCTGGCGCCGAACACGGCGACGGGGCCGAGCGGGATCTGGCGCTGGCGGATGTCTGCCCGGGGGAGGGGAGTACGTTCCGGCAGCGCGGGGTCGATGCGGACCCCGCGGAAGTCGCCCTGCCGGACCACCGCCGCGAAGAGGCGCAGCTGGCCGGTGGTGCGTGCGCGTTCGCCCTGGAGCCGGGCGGCGGGGAGGCCGGTTTCCTGGCCGGCGCGGATGATGAGTTCCTCGCCGATGGCCTCGATGTTGTCCGCGATGGCTTCGAGGAAGCCGGCGTGGGTCTCGGGGTCAAGGGTGCTGAAGGACGCGAAGGCCTGGGCGGCGGCAGCCGTTGCTGCCTTGAGCTGCTCCTCGGTGAGCAGCGTGTAGGTGGGCTCCAGGGCCTGGTTGGTGGCCGGGTTGAAGCCGAACGTGGTTTTGCCTTCGCCGGCAGTGGGCTGTCCGGCGATCAGGGAGTGTCCGGTAAGGGTCACAGTGGTTCCTCCTAGTAAGGGGTGGATCAGGAGACGGTTGATCAGGAGACGGCTGCGATGAGGGCTTTGAGGTCCGCGAGGTCCTGCTCGGCGAGGTTCTGCAGCGGCGGGCGGACCGGACCTGCGGAGCGGCCAATGGCGTCCAGGCCACCCTTGACGATGGACACGGAATATCCTTTCACGCGGTCGCGGATATCCAGGTACGGGATCACAAAGTCGTTGAGCTTTTTGTTCACGGCAACCCGGTCGTTGTTGCGCACGTCCTGGTAGAAGTCCAGGGCGAACTGCGGGACGAAGTTGTACATGGCGCTGGAGTAGGTGCTCATGCCGAGCTGCAGCAGCGGCAGCGCGAAGGTTTCGGCGGTAGGCAGGCCGCCAAGGTAGAAGAGCCGGTCGCCGAGCTTTGCGTAGACGCGGGCGTCGTGCTCGAGGTCGCCCACGCCGTCCTTGAAGCCGATGAGGTTTTCGTGGCGGTCGGCCAGGGTTGCCACCGTGGTGTCCTTGTAGATGGCGTTGGCCCGGTTGTAGATGATGACGCCAAGGGAAGTGGCCGCACATACTGCGCTCACGTGTTCGGTCAACCCGGCCTGGTCCGCTTCAGTCAGGTACGGAGGGAGGAGCAGGAGACCTTCCGCGCCGGCCGCTTCGGCAGCTTTCGCGTTCTCGATGGCCTGCGCGGTGGAACCGCCGGCCGAGGCAAGGACAGGAACCTGGCCGCCCACTTCATCGACGGCGGTGCGGACTACGCGCTCCGATTCGGCCGGGGTCAGTGAGAAGCCTTCGCCGGTACCGCCGGCCGCGAAAAGGCCTGCCACCGGGAAGCTCGCCTGCCACGCCAGGTGCTTGCGGTAGTTCTCCTCATCGAACTGCAGCTTGGCGTCGAATGAGGTGACAGGGAAGGACAGCAGGCCTTCCTTGAGGGTGTCCGCCAGTTCCTGGGGTGAGTACTTTGCCACGGTGTGGTCCTCCGGTGTGTGCGCCGCGGGCGGCGGGCTGATGATTCCTTTCCAGACTAGGAGTGACGCTGATGCCTGTCTAAGTGCAATTTTGTATGTTTTGATACCTTGTGGGTATGAGGACCTAAGGCCGCCGCAACCTATTCCATGGCGAACTCGAGGTCCCGGAGCAGGCGTGCAAGGGCAGGGTTCGTAATTCTGCGGTTCCAGATGGCGTGCAGCTCCACCTGTTCGCCGTCCCCGCCTGTGAGCGGGAGGAACTCCACGCCCTTGATGCCCAGCAGGGTGGCGGAGTGGGGCACGAAGGCCACCCCGCGCTTTGCCGCAACCAGCGACACCATGGTCAGGATCTGGCTCACGGTGTGGACAACGTTGGCATGGCTGAAGGGGAGCGTCCGGACCACGAGGTCATAGAAATAGCGGGCCTGGGTGGCGGAATGCATAATCAGCGGCTCCTCTTTGAAGTCCTCCGGCGAGACATCCCGCGCCAACAGCGTCAGCGGATGGCCCGACGGGACGGCCAGGACCATGGACTCGCGGTAAAGGAGGTGGGAGTCGAAGGTCTCCTTGTCGAACGGAGGACGCGCCAGCCCGAGATCCAGTTCCCCCGTCAGCAACCCGTTGAGCTGCTCGCCTGTGACCAGCTCCTGCAGGTCCACATCCACATCGGGAATGATTTGTGAAAGCTCCTCCAGCAGCGGCCCCAGGATGCTGAAGCCGCTGGCGGCGGTAAACCCGATGCGGAGGATGCCCGACCGCCCCGAAGCGATGCGCCGCGCCGTGACCGGTGCCCGTTCGGCAAGGGCCATGAGGCGGCGCGCCTCCTCGAGGAACGTTTGCCCAGCATGCGTTAACTCCACTTTGCGGTTGTCCCGCTCAAGCAGTTCCGCACCCACGATCTTCTCCAGCTTCTGGATCTGGCGGCTCAGCGGGGGCTGCGTCATGTTGAGCCGTTCCGCGGCCCGTCCAAAGTGGAGCTCCTCCGCTACGGCGATAAAGCCTGCCAGCTGGTCAAAAGTAAACATGATGCCTTCCAGGTATCAAATGATGCAGATTTGGGCTTAGACATGCATCATAACCACTCCCTACACTCGACAAAGCGAACGGGGTGACCCGCTTCACAGATGTTCCGGGCCCCAACGCCCGCCGTGCCAACTAGGAGTTCCAATGAAGCACTTCCCCACACGCCGCACGATCCTCGGAGCGGCATCGGCCGTTACGCTGCTGGCGCTGACGGCGTGCGGCAATGTCGCCGGCGGCGGCGCGGCCGACTCGGCCAAATACCCGTCCGGCCCTGTCAACCTCTCCGTGGGCCAGGCTGCCGGCGGCAGCACCGACCTGATCGCCCGCGCCCTCGCCGAAGGTGCCTCCAAGACCCTCGGCCAGCCGATGCCGGTGGTCAACAAGCCCGGCGCCAACGGTGCGCTGGCCACCAAGGAAGTTGCCGGCAAAGCCGCCGACGGCCAGGAATTGGTACTGCTCAACGCATCCCTGATCACCATCACCCCCTTGGCGGTCAGCGCCGATGAAGCAGTGAACATTGATGACCTGGACATCATTACGGGTTTGTCGCAGGACGACTACGTGCTGGTGGCCAGCGCCGAGTCCGGATTCAAGACCTTCCAGGATGTGACCGGAGCAGGACGCAACGTCACCTTCGGCACCACCGGCGTCGGCACGGGCAGCCAACTGGCCCAGACGGTGCTGTTCAAGCAGGCTGACGTCAAAGGCACGGACATCCCCTTTGACAGCGGCAAGCCGGCCCTGACTGCAGTCCTCGGCAACCAGGTGGAGCTCGCCACTATCCAGCTGGGCGAAGCCATGCCGCAGATCGAGGCCGGAAAGGTGAGCCCGCTCCTGGTGTTCTCGGAAGAGCGCAACAGCTTCCTTCCTGACACGCCCACGGCAAAGGAAGCCGGCTATGACGTTCCGGTTGCCCAATACCGTGCAGTGGCCGCCCCGAAGGGTACCCCGCAGGAGGTCAAGGACAAGCTGCTCGCCGCGTTCCAGGAGTCGTTCAAGTCTGACGCCTACAAGGAGTTCAACAAGAAGAACATGCTGACCCCGAAGGAGATTTCCGGCGAGGAAGTCGTGACGGAATGGAAGGCATACGCAGCGAAGTACAAGGAACTGGTGGAGAAGCACGACATCAGCCTGAGCGGAAATAAGTGATTTCTGTGAAAGGAACCCCCGCAGGACCCGCCGGAGGCAGCAGTGCTACTGCTGCCTCCGGCGGGGACGCCCCCCATACCTTCCCCGATGAAGTCCTGGATGACCTGACCCCGGAGCAACTCGCAGCGCAGTGGGAGGAAGAAAAGCCTCCCGCAGCCGGAGCCCTCGCCAACGCTGCATCATCATTGGTGGTTCTTGGCGTCGGCGTTGCTGCAGCCATCCTCTCGATGGCAATGGGGCTGGGCACGCCGTCCGCCCCGCAGCCCGGCCTATGGCCGTTCATCATCAGCTGCGTCATGGTGGCCCTGGGCCTGTTCCAGCTGGTTGGCGGCCGGCACAACCGGGACGCGGAAAAGTTCACGCGCATGTCCACCTCGCCGCTCACCGGCCTGGTGACCCTCGCTGCCATGGTGGCCCTGATGCCGCTGATTGGCTTTGAACTGCCTGCCCTGGTGCTCTGCATCATCTGGATGCGCTTCCTCGGCGGCGAAACCTGGCGCTCCACGCTGGTGGTCAGTGCGAGCGTCGTCATCGCTTTTTATGCCATCTTCGTCCTCGCGTTGAACACCTCCGTTCCCCACCTCTTCTAGGAGACCTCCCGTGGATTTTCTCAATCCCGTTATCAACGGATTCGCGGTAGTCCTGGAGCCCACCAACCTCCTTTACTGCCTGATTGGCGTCGTGATCGGCATGCTGATCGGTGTGCTGCCCGGCCTGGGGCCCGCGGCAACCATCGCCATCCTGCTTCCGCTCACCTATAACGTGGAGCCAGTCACCGCCATCATCATGCTCGCCGGAATCTTCTACGGTGCACAGTACGGCGGCACCATCACTTCCGTGCTCCTGCGCCTGCCGGGTGAAGCTTCCTCGGTGGTTACTGTGTTTGACGGCTACCAGATGGCGAAGCAGGGCAGGGCCGGCACGGCGCTGGGCCTGGCCTCCATCGGCTCCTTTGTGGGCGGCACCGCGGCCATTATCGGCCTGACATTCCTTGCCCCTATCGTGGCCAGCTTCGCCCTGGACTTCGGGCCGCCCGAATACACCGCGCTGGCCATGCTCGGCATCCTCCTCGTGGCAACCATCAGCAGCGGGTCAAAAGCCAAAGCGCTCATCGCCGCGGCGCTCGGACTGCTCCTCGCCACGGTTGGCCGGGACATTTTTACGGGTGAAAGCCGGTTTACGTTTGGCAGTCTGCAACTCGCTGACGGCATCGATTTCGTGCCGATCGCCATGGGCATTTTCGGCCTCGGTGAAATCCTCTACAACCTTGAGGAGCGGCACCGGGCCGCCAAGGCGCCGTCGAAAGTCGCCAATGTCTGGCCTTCCCGCAAAGACCTCAGGCAGGCGTCGGGTGCCATCGGCCGCGGTTCCGTGCTGGGCTTCTTCCTGGGCATCCTGCCCGGTGGCGGTGCAACCATCGCCTCCATGGCCTCCTACGCCATGGAGAAAAAGCGGGCAAAGCAGCCGGAACGCTTCGGCAAGGGTGCCCCCGAGGGCGTCGCAGGACCGGAAACCGCCAACAATGCTGCGGCCACCTCGTCCTTCATACCTCTGCTGACGCTTGGCATCCCCGCCAACGCCACCATGGCGCTGATGTTCGGTGCCCTTCTGATCCAGGGTGTCACCCCCGGCCCGCAGTTGGTGGAGCAGAACCCGGAGCTCTTCTGGGGCGTGGTGAACTCCATGTACATCGGCAACATCCTGCTGCTGATCATGAGCCTGCCGCTGGTGGGGATCTTCGTGAAGATCCTCCGCGTACGCGCCGCCATCCTGGCTCCCGTCACGGCCTTGATCACGCTTTTGGGCGCCTACACCATCAACAACAGCATGTTTGACGTGACGCTCGTGGTGGTCTTCGGCATCATCGGCTACCTCATGAAGAAGTTTGGCTTCGAACCGGGCCCCCTGGTGCTGGCTTTCGTGCTCGGCGAGCTGCTGGAGAGCTCCATGCGCCGCTCCTTGCTGGTCTTCGGCGGCGATCCCCTTGGGTTCTTCGGCCGTCCCATCTCTGCCACACTGCTGGTGGTCTTCGTCCTGGTAGCCGTACTTCCGGCCATCCGCGGCGCCATCGCCAAGCGCAAGCGCAGTTCAACTGCCTCAACATCAGCCGTCACGCCGGACATCAAGGAGAAGGTATGAGCATCATCGTCGGATTCGTTCCAACGCCCGCAGGGCAGGCTGCACTCGCAGCAGGCATCGCCGAAGCAAAGCTCCGCAACGAGGACCTGGTGATCGTCAACTCGGCGCGGCAGGGAGCCCTCGTGGACAAATCAGTGGCCCCTGAAGACGTTCTGGCGCAGGCCGCCAAGCGTGCTGCCGACGTCGGAGTAAAGGCAACGGTTATCCAGCCGCCGTACCAGCACGACCTGGCCGATGAGTTCCTCGATGTCGCCAGGGAGGTTGACGCCTCGCTCATCGTGATTGGCCTGCGGCACCGCACCCACGTAGGGAAGTTCATCCTGGGCAGCCACGCACAGCAGATCCTGATGCAGGCTGACCGCCCGGTCCTGGCCGTCAAGGCCGACGGCGGGCACTTCTAACACCGGTGACGGGAAGCATCATGTACAAACACAATCCCGCCCCCCGCCGACCAGCGCCTGCAGCTGTGCCTGTTCCCGACTGGTCCAAACTGTGCAGGAACGACACCGTGGAGGTGCGCACGGCGGGTGGGGCGGTGATGTCCGGAACCATCGACATGATCGCCGCCGACCGCAGCGTCTTCTGGATCATCAGGACCGACGGTGCCGGGAGGACCATGCTCTGTTCCGTTGACGGCGTTACGGTCACGAAGGTGTCCCAGGGCGCGGCCCCTTCACGGACGCAGGCACCGTCACAGGTTCAAGCGCGGGTCGGACGGCGGCGGGAACAGGCGGCGGCTTGACGCCGGTCCTATGACGGCCCGCGGACGTGTTCCGCCAGGGCATCAAGGACCGGCAGCTGGCCCTTCACCAGCTTGACCCTCGCTTCCGCCTCAGGAAACCAGCGGGCATCGTCGATCTCGGGGTAGTGCTGAATCCTTCCCGAACCCTTGGGCCACTCCAATGGGAAAGTGTTGCTGACAATCCGGTCCGGCTGGAAGTCCTGCTCCGCCGTAAAAACCGTGATGATCTTGCCGGACGGCTGCCGGAACTGTCCGAGCTGCTGGTAGTCCGCGGCCGGGGCAGGCGATCCCATCTCTTCGGCGAACTCCCGCAGGGCCGCCGCCAGCGGATCTTCGCCGCCGCTGTATTCACCCTTCGGGATGGACCAGGCGTGGGCGTCCTTGCGTGCCCAAAACGGCCCGCCCATGTGGGCTATCCAGACTTCAAGGCCGCCGGGGTTTGCCCGCCTGTACAGCAGTATTCCTGCGCTGAAAACCGGCACCTGTCCTCCACCTGCTGAATTTTCACAACGAACGGTAATTGCCGTCCAACGTTAACCTGCAGTTCACGGCGCTGCTTTAGGTTATTCCTTCAGGCACTTTGCTCGAAGGGACCCGTCATGGCCAACATCGCTGAGGTTTTGGCACGGCTGACGCCGGAAGAACTTGATGAGCTTCGCATTCTTGGCCCGCAGGGCCACCTGCCGCGGCATCTGGTTGACGCCCTGGACCGTGCGGCGGGCGGACCGGGCTCAGGCCGTGGCTATTACGTGCCCACAGGCAACGTCAGCGCCACCGGCGGCCCGCTCCTGGTGCTGCGCAGCGATGTCTCCGGCTGGCTCTTTAATTCCCACAAGGACGACCCCGATTCCTTGTCCCAGCACGGATAGAGGACGGTGGAGGTTGACGCCGCCGGCTAATTCGCTGCCCGAACAGCAGTCTCTATCCAATCAGCAGACTCAGTGCCTCCGTCAAGTGCTCCACTTCCCGGACCGAAAACCCGGCCGGAACCGGCCCCGGGCCGGTATGGCTTGCCGGAACCACGGCGTGTGTGAACCCCAGCCGATGCGCCTCCTGGATGCGCTGGTTAATGCCGGGGACAGGGCGGACCTCGCCGGCCAGGCCCACCTCCCCGAAGGCAACCAGCCGGATGGGCAACGGCTTGCGGGCCTTTGCCGAGGCCACGGCAAGGGCCACAGCGAGGTCCGTGGCGGGTTCGCTCAGCTTTACTCCGCCCACCGTGGCAACGTAGGAATCATCCTTGTGCAGCAAGGTGCCGGCCCGCTGCTGCAGCACGGCCAGCAGCATGGAAACCCTGGAACTGTCGAGGCCGCTGGTGGCCCGCCGCGGCTGGGAGTTGGGACTTTCCGCGAGCAGTGACTGCACCTCCGCCAGCAGCGGGCGCCGTCCTTCCATGGTGACGGTGATGCATGTGCCCGAAACAGGGTCCTTGGTGCGGCTGACAAAGAGCCCGCTGGGATCGGCGAGCCCTTCGATGCCGTTTTCATTCAGGTCGAAGCAGCCGACGTCGTCCGTGGGCCCGTAGCGGTTCTTGACGGCCCGCAGCAGACGGAGCCGGGAATGGCGCTCACCCTCAAACTGGCACACCACGTCCACCAGGTGCTCCAGCAGCCGCGGCCCGGCGATGGAGCCGTCCTTGGTCACGTGACCCACCAGCAGTGAGGTCATGTTCCGCCGCTTGGCCGCGGCAATAATGGACGCCGCCACCTCCCGGACCTGCGAAACACCGCCGGCGCTGCCGTCAACGTCGGCGCTGCTGAGGGTCTGTACCGAGTCCACGATCAGCAGCCGCGGCTCAATCTTCTCCACCTGCCCGAGGGCCTGGCCCAAATCCGTTTCCGCGGAGAGGTACAGCGACTCCGCCACGGCGTCGATCCGCTCGGCACGCAGCTTCACCTGCGCTGCGGACTCCTCACCGGTCACATACAAGACGTCCTGCGCCGTCCGGGCAAACTTCGCCGCCACGTCCAGCAGCAGCGTGGACTTGCCCACGCCGGGTTCGCCGGCGAGCAGGATGACGGCACCCGGGACCAGCCCGCCGCCCAGCACCCGGTCCAGTTCGTCAACGCCCGTTGGCAGATAGGCGGCCGTGGTGGCATCCACCTCGGCGATCCGGCGCGCCGGCTCCGCAACGGTAGTAGCCGCCGTCGTACGCGCCACCGCGGTGCCGGTTTCCTCCACGGTGCCCCACGCCTGGCACTCGCCGCACCGGCCCACCCACTTGACGGTGGTCCAGCCGCATTCGGCGCACTTGTAGGCGGGCGCCTTGGATGCCCGGGAAGTCTTTGTAGCCATGCGTTCCACCCTAGCGGCGGGCACTGACATTCCCCGCACGGGTTCGACTCGCGCGCCCGTGTACCCGTCCACGGGGACGATTCGTCGGTTGGAGAGAGCGCTCTCTTGACAGTGATCCCCGTCACCAATAGAGTTCAGGGACTTGCTAGAGAGCGCTCTCTCAGCACCGGCAGTCCCACACAAAGGAGTGACCTTGAAATTCGCACGTCGACATACGGCGGCCGCCATCGCGGGCGCAGCAGCCCTGGCCATGATGGCCACCGGCTGCAGCAGCAGTACAGAACAGGCAGCAAGCGCAGACAATCCCGTGGAGCTCACGGTCACCACCTTTGGAACGTTCGGTTATGACGATCTTTACGGTGAATACGAGCAGGCCAACCCGGGAATCAAGATCAAGGCCACCAACATCGACCGCGGAGCGAACGCCCGCACCGATGCCTTCACCAAGCTCGCGGCCGGCTCCGGCCTCAGCGACGTGGTGGCCATCGAGGAGGGCTGGCTCGGCTCCATCATGGAGGTTTCGGACCAGTTCGTGGACCTCAACGAGCACGGGGCAGCGGACCTCAAGGACAACTGGGTGGACTGGAAGTTCAAGCAGGGAACTGATCCGGACGGCCGTGTCATCGGGTACGGAACGGACATCGGACCGCAGGGCCTCTGCTACAACGGCAAGCTGTTCGAGGCTGCCGGCCTGCCGAAGGACCGTGAATCGGTAGCGAACCTCTTCGGCGGCGAGGACGCCACCTGGGAAAACTACTTCAAGCTCGGCGAGCAGTATAAGGCGGCCACCGGAAAGGCCTGGTACGACCAGTCCGGCTTCGTCTGGAACTCCATGGTGAACCAGATGGAGGAGGGTTACTACACCAAGGACGGCAAGCTGAACATCGACGGCAACTCCGAGATGAAGGCCAAGTTCAACATGCTGGCTGCCGGCACCGCCTCCGGATTGTCCGCCAACCAGACCCAGTGGGACTGGGGCAACGGCAAAGCGTTCACTGACGGTTCCTTCGCCACCTTCGTCTGCCCGGGCTGGATGCTCGGCACCATCAAGGGCCAGCTGGAATCAGCGGGCGGCGGCACCGACAGTGGCTGGGACTTCGCCGACGTCTTCCCCGGCGGTGCCTCGAACTGGGGCGGAGCTTTCCTCTCAGTGCCCAAGACCTCCGAGCACCCGGCAGAAGCGGCCAAGCTGGCGGCCTGGCTCACGGCACCTGAGCAGCAGGTTAAGCAGTCGGCCGCCGCCAACAACTTCCCCAGCACCCTGAAGGCGCAGGAGAAGCTTGTGGCAGACGCCACCCCCAACGTGCTGTTCAACAACGCCCCCACGGGCGTTATCCTTGCCAACCGCGCCAAGGGCGTGGTGGCCCAGTTCAAGGGACCTGACGACTCCGTGATCCAGGAGAACGTGTTCGGCCCTGCGATGAAGATGCTCGACGGCGGCACGGCCGATGCGGACAAAGCCTGGTCCGAAGCCCTGGCCCTCCTTAACGACCTGGTCGTAAACAACTAGCACCACCCGCTGTGGGGCCTCCCGGAAAGGGAGGCCCCCCGATGGAGGGCAAGAGCCCAATGACAACCACCCTGAACCGCCCCGCCAAACCTGCGGCCATAAAAGCCAAGCCAACCTTCCGGCAGAAGCTGAACGTCTTTGACGTCAAGGCATCGCCCTACTTCTATATCGCTCCCTTCTTTATCCTGTTCGCGCTGGTGGGACTGTTCCCGCTGGTGTACACGTTCGTGGTCAGCCTCTTCGACTGGCACCTGCTCAAGGGCCAGGGCGAATTCGTGGGACTGCAGAACTTCGTGGAGGTCCTGCAGGACAGATTCTTTTGGAACTCCCTCTTCAACACGGTGAGCATCTTCCTGCTGTCCGCCATCCCGCAGCTTGCCGTTGCGCTCTTCCTGGCGGCCGTGCTGGACCAGAACCTGCGGGCCAGGACGTTCTGGCGCATGAGCGTGCTCCTGCCCTACATCGTCACCCCGGTGGCAGTGGCCATGATCTTCACCAACATGTTCGGCGAACAGTACGGACTGATCAATAACGTGCTGGGCAACTTCGGCCTGGACCCGGTGATGTGGAAGAGCGAAACACTGCCCAGCCACATCGCCATCGCCACCATGGTGAACTGGCGCTGGACCGGTTACAACGCCCTGATCCTGCTTGCGGCAATGCAGGCCGTTCCCCGTGACCTCTACGAGTCCGCCGCCCTGGACGGCGCCGGCGCCGTCCGCCGGTTCTTCAGCATCACCTTGCCGAGCATCCGGCCCACCATGGTGTTTGTGGTCATCACCTCCACCATCGGCGGCCTGCAAATCTTCACCGAGCCGCGCCTCTTTGATCCCGCCACGGCCGGCGGCTCACAGCGGCAGTTCCAGACCACGGTCCTGTACCTCTGGGAAATGGCCTTCCAGCGCCAGAACTTCGGCAAGGCATCCACCATCGCCTGGCTGCTCTTCCTGATCATCGTGCTGTTCGGCCTCATCAACTACCTGATCTCGCGGCGGATCGCCACGGCTGACGCCGCCAAGCCCTCACGGGCAGCCCGGAGAGTTGCGCGGAAACGCGCTGAAAGGACCAAGCGATGAGCATCATCGAAGGCGTATCCACTGCGCCGGCTGCAGCCCCTAACCCAAGTACCAAGCCTTCCACCGGCCCGGCATGGTTGCGGAAGCGGGTTTTCGGCTCCGGCGAGAGACCGGGATTCCTGACCTACGGCCTGCTCCTCGCATTCCTGCTGTCCTCGGCCTATCCGCTCTGGTGGTCCGCCGTTATCGGCAGCCGGTCGAATGAGGCCCTCGGCGAGACGTGGCCGCCGCTGCTGCCGGGCGGGAACTTCTGGACCAACGTGGGTGAGGTCTTCGACACCATTCCCTTCTGGCTGGCCCTGGGAAACAGCGTCCTCATTTCCTGCATCATCACCGTTTCCGTTGTCGGCTTCTCTACCCTCGCCGGCTACGCGTTCGCCAAACTGCGGTTCAAGGGCCGGAACGGGCTGATGCTGATGGTCGTGGCCACCATGGCCATTCCCACCCAGCTGGGCATCATCCCGCTCTTTATGGTGATGCGCACCCTGGGATGGACCGGGGAGATCGGTGCCGTGGTGGTGCCTACGCTGGTGACGGCGTTCGGCGTCTTTTTCATGCGGCAATACCTGGTTGATGTGATCCCGGACGAACTCATCGAGTCCGCCAGGATGGACGGGGCCAGCATGATTTCCACTTTTTGGCACGTGGCCATCCCGGCGGCCCGGCCCGCCATGGCCATCCTGGGCCTGTTCACGTTTA
The DNA here is from genome assembly GCF_054408515.1 of Arthrobacter sp. D3-16. NCBI lineage: Bacteria > Bacillati > Actinomycetota > Actinomycetes > Micrococcales > Micrococcaceae > Arthrobacter > Arthrobacter sp. D3-16. Next base: position 426,734 of record NZ_CP096437.1, read on the forward strand.
TGACGGCCTGGACCGATTTCCTCTGGCCCCTGCTGGTGCTCGACGCCGGCAACCCCACTTTGCAGACGGCGCTCAGCCAACTGCAGTCTGCCCGCTACGTGGACTACTCGGTGGTCCTCGCCGGAGCGGTCCTGGCTACACTCCCGCTGTTGGCGCTTTTTGTGCTGGCGGGAAAACAACTCATCTCAGGAATCATGCAAGGAGCAGTGAAGGGCTAATGGAGCACCCGACGTACAAGAGGCAATGGCCCGACGGCTTTATCTGGGGATCGGCGACGGCGGCCGCGCAGATAGAGGGCGCGGGCCACGAAGGCGGCAAGGAAGATTCCATCTGGGACCACTTTGCCAGGATCCCCGGCGCCATCGCCAACGGTGACCATCTTGAGCAGGCGGTGGACCACTACCACCGGATGCCCCAGGATGTCCGTCTGATGAAAGAGCTGGGACTGGACTCATACCGGTTCTCCACCAGCTGGGCCCGGGTGCGTCCCGGAGACAGGACCGTCAACCGTGAGGGATTGGACTTCTACTCCCGGCTGGTGGACGAACTTCTCGAGGCAGGGATCCTGCCATGGCTCACCCTCTACCACTGGGACCTCCCGCAGGCACTCGAGGAAAAGGGCGGCTGGGCCAACCGGGACACCGCGTACCGGTTCGTTGATTACGCCAACGATGTGTACTCGGCGCTGGGGGACAGGGTCCGGCACTGGACCACCTTCAACGAGCCGTTTTGTTCTTCCCTCCTGGGCTACGGGTCCGGGGTCCATGCTCCCGGCCGTCAGGAGCCTGCCGCAGCGATCGCTGCCGTACACCACCAGCACCTGGCCCACGGGCTGGCGGTAGAAGCACTGCGGGGCAGGGGCGCACAGCATCTTGGGATCACCCTCAATCTCAGCAATTCCATCCCGCGGGACAGCACGGACCCGGTGGACCTGGACGCCGCACGCCGGTTTGACTCCCTGCAGAACCGGATCTTCCTCGATCCGATCCTGCGGGGGAGCTACCCGGAAGATTCCCTGCGGGATCTCGCCCCGTTCGGCCTGCCGGACGTTATCCTGCCCGGGGACCTGGAGATCATCAGCGGGCCGCTGGACTTCCTTGGGGTGAACCACTACCACGATGACCTGATCAGCGGCCACGCGGACGACGCCGGAAGCGACGGCCACTCCGGCGGCGCCGAGCGCCCCTCCGTTTCACCGTGGATCGGCTCCGAGGACATTGCGTTTCCCAGCCGGGGCCTGCCCCGGACTGCGATGGGCTGGGAAGTGAACCCGGACGGGTTGCGCAAACTCCTGGTCCGGCTGGGGGAGGAGTACCCGTCGCTGCCGCCGCTGTACATTACCGAGAACGGTGCCGCCTATGAGGATACTGTTAGCGCCGACGGCGCCGTCCACGACGAAGGGCGTACCGGGTTCATCCTGGAGCACGTGGCTGCCGTGGGCGAAGCCATCGACCAGGGCGCGGACGTCCGCGGCTACTTCGTCTGGTCCCTCCTGGACAATTTTGAATGGTCCTGGGGCTACGGAAAACGCTTTGGGATTGTCCGTGTGGACTACGGCACGCTGGAAAGGACTGTCAAGGACAGCGGCAAGGCCTATACGGAACTGATCGCCGCGGCAAAGAGGTATGCTTCCCGGCCCGCTGCATCCCTGCCCGGTTAAACTGAAGTCCCCGGCCATATGCCAGCCAGACCACGGAGCGATGATTGTGAAGCAAGACACCAGCGGAAGCCGGCCAACGCCAACCCTTGAAATGGTGGCAGCGCTGGCCGGGGTCTCCCGCGCCACCGTCTCGCGGGTGGTCAATCACGTTCCAAGCGTGGACGAGGACATTGCGGCCAAGGTGCGCCAGGCCATCCTTGCCGTGAACTACACGCCAAACCGGGCGGCGCGGTCCCTGGCAAGCAGGCGGCCCAACTCCGTGACGCTCATCGTCCCGGAGTCCACCTCGAAGGTGTTCGCGGATCCCTTCTTCGCGTCAGTTGTCCAGGGCGTGGCGTTGTACCTGGGGGAAACTGACTACACCCTGAACATGGTCATCGCCTCGGAAGCCAAGCCCGAGAAGACGAGGGCTTTCCTGCTCGGCGGCAACGTGGCGGGCGCGCTGGTGGTATCCCACCACGCCGGCGACAGGTCCTGGACCCACCTGAGTGATTACATTCCCATGGTGTTCGCCGGCAGGCCGCTGGGTGAAGGCGCGCGCTATTACGTGGATGTTGACAATGAGGCTGCAGCGGCGGGTGCAACAAGGGTCCTGATCGAGGGCGGGCGGACGAATATCGGCACCATCGCAGGCCCGCAGGACATGCCGCCGGGCATAGACCGCCTCAACGGGTGGAGGTCGGCCATGGCCGAGGCCGGGTTCGAGGATTCCCTCGTGGAGTACGGGGACTTCACCCTGGCATCGGGAGCGAAAGCGATGCGCCGGCTGCTGGGCAGCGGCCGGCCGGTGGACGGCCTGTTCGTGGCCAATGACCAGATGGCCGCCGGTGCCTTCACCGTGCTCCAGGAACGCGGGCTCCGCATTCCCCAGGACGTAGCGGTGGTGGGCTTTGACGACGATTCATTCGCTACTTCGGTAAACCCGCCGCTCACCACCGTGCACCACCCGATCATTGAGATGGGAAAAAAGATGGCCGAAATCCTGGTAGACCTGATCGAGGGCAAGGACGCTGACCGGGTCACGCGGATCCCCACCTCACTCGTGATCCGTGAGTCTGCCTGATGGCCGCCAACGCGTTGGACGGCAGCACGGGAAGTGACGGGACGCTCCGCTGGGGCGTTGTGGCAACAGGACGCATCGCGCACCGGGTCACCCGGGACCTCGCCTGCCTTGAAGGCGCGGAGCTGTACGCGGTAAGTTCGCGCAGCAAGGGTTCGGCGGAGGCATTCGCCCGGGAGCACGGCTTTGCCGTCAGTTATCATGACGGTCCTACCGGAACCGGATACCAGCGGCTCTTTTCCGATCCCCGGGTGGATGTGGTGTACGTGGCCACCCCACATGCACAGCACTTCGAGGTTGCCCGTGCGGCGCTGGAAGCCGGGAAGCATGTCCTGTGTGAAAAACCCTTCACCATCAACGCCGGAGAGGCCCGCGAGCTGGTCCGGTTGGCCGGGGAACGGGGTCTTTTCCTGATGGAGGCCGTGTGGACCCGCTTCCTGCCGGCAACCCGACGAGCCCTGGAGCTGACCGGCGGCGGGGAGATCGGAGTGGTCCGCTGGGTCCAGGCCGACCTGGGCTTTCCAGCTGCCTACGACCCCGCCGACAGGCTGTGGGATCCGGCGGCCGGCGGGGGAGCGCTGCTGGACCTCGCCGTTTACCCGCTGACCTGGGCCATCGCGGCCCTCGGGTTCCCCGCGGGGCTCATGGCAAGAGGCCACCTGAACCAGGACGGCGTGGACGTCCAGAACTCCATCACCCTTGAATACCCGGAAGGGGCTGCAGCGCAGCTGACCTCTTCACTGCAGGCTGCGGGACCAGGCACCGCCACCATCAGCGGAACCACGGGCTGGATCAGGACCGGTTCCCCGCTATACAACCCGCGCACGCTGGAGATTTGCGGGGTGGACGGGAGCACCCGTGTGGAGGAATTCGCAGAGGACACTGAGGGCTTTATCCACGAACTGCGCGAAACCGCCCGCTGCATCCGCGCAGGCCTGCAGGAGAGCCCGCTGATGCCCTGGGCTGAAACCGTGCAGGTGATGGAACTGCTGGACGAAGCACGGCAGCAGCTGGGGCTGCGCTACCTGAATGATGAGCAGGCGCGTTCAACCACCGGGCCGTCCTAGAGCGCGGGCAACACATCCCGGGCTTCACGCGCGTCCATCCCCGTGGCCTCCAGCAGGTCCACCATCAGCGGGCGGTACAGCATCACCACGGTTTCGCCTTCCAGCCTCTGCACCTCCAGCAGCTTCGGATGCAGACGCAGGGCTATCTCGCTCAAGTCCCGGCGGGCGGTGCGCAGATGGGCGCGGCGGACGCCGTCGTGCGTTTCCGCCAGGCCCAGCGAAAGCTCATCAATCGCGGCAGCGGTCTCCTGCAGCACCTCCGCGATGTTTTCCGTCGCCTCATCGGAAAGCGCTGCGTGGTTGATGGCGCTGGTGAGCCGCCGTGCGAAAACCCTGCTGTTCCTCAGCGCCAGGTCAATAAAGTCCAACGACTGTTTCAGCTGGTCGAGCTCTTCCCTGTGCCGCCGGTAGGCGGGCGCCAGCGTGGCCACCTCCCCGGACGCGCGGAGGGACTGGCGCATGCCGTCCACCAGCGGCTGGCAGTTCCGCCCCCGGATGAGGGCGTGCCAGGCCTGCGTGGAGTCGCTCTTGACCAGGGCGTCGCCGCACTCGCGCAGCACCTCGGCCAGTTCATGCAGCAGCTTCTGCACATCCTTGCGCGGCTCCCGGCGCGGATCCTTGGGGATAAGGATGGTCACCAGCAATGCACAGAGGCCGCCCACCACCGCGTCAATGCTCCGCGTGAAGGGTCCCCCTGCCGGGGCAGGCAGCAGCACAACCAGCAGCGACTGCAGTCCCAGCTGGGTGGTGAAGATGGTGCCGCTGTCCAGGAACCGGGCCAGCAGGATGGAGAACAGAAGGACGACGGCGGCCTGCCAGATCCCGCCGCCGAGCCAGTGCAGGAGCAGATCACCCACGGCAATGCCGATGGTGCAGCCCAGGCCCACCTCCACTACCCGCCGCAGCCGCGGTTCCCGGGAAAAACCAAGGGCGATCAGGGATGAGGTAGCGGCGAACAACGGCCCTGAGTGCCCCAGCACGTACTCGGCGAAGGCGTAGGCGCCCACCGCGCAGACAGTCATCTGAATCGCGGGAACCAGCGAGTTCCGGCTGCGGATCAGCCCCGTGCGGATACGGCCGCGCAGGAAACGCCTGCCTGCTGAGAGTCCTGCTGCGGGAGCCATGCCGTCCAGTCTATTTGTTGCCCCGGCCGTTTATTTTGCTCCCGGTCCACTACGGCCGGAGATGTGATCTGCGCAATGGGAACCCGGCACTTGTAAGCCAAAATCCCGCCGTCGTTAATGTTCCGTTCACTTTGGGCAGCCCATCCCTTTACCTGCGCCCCCTAACTTCGATGAAGGTACAAAACGTACGCATCGCGCTGCAGGGTTCTCCGTCCCTGTCCGCACTGAATATCCCTGGAAGGGGTACACCTAGTGAAGGCACTCCGCTTCGGCCGCCACGCGGCTATCGCTGTTATCGCAGCCGGCGCTCTCGCGCTCACCGCCTGCGGTTCAGACAACGCCACGGGCACCGCACCCGCCGGCACCCAGACGTCCGGAACCAAAGTCACTGGCACGCTCACCGGCATCGGCGCATCCTCCACCGGCGCAGCCATGGACGCCTGGAAGGCCGGCTTCGCTTCCGCTAACCAGGGCGCCACCGTGCAGTACTCCCCGGACGGCTCCGGGGCAGGCCGCAAGGCCATCATCGACGGCTCGGCCCAGTTCGCCGGCTCCGACGCCTACCTGAAGGACGACGAACTCGAGTCCTCCAAGGCCGTTTGCGGCCCTGACGGTGCCATCAACATCCCCGTCTACATCTCCCCGATCGCCGTTGCGTTCAACCTCCCCGGCATTACCGAGCTTAAGCTCGACGCCGCCACGACCGCCAAGATCTTCCGCGGCGAAATCGCCAACTGGAACGATCCTGCCATCGCCGCCCTGAACGAAGGCGTGGCCCTGCCGGATCTGAAGGTCACCCCGGTGAACCGCTCGGACGATTCCGGCACCACCACCAACTTCACCGACTACCTGGCCTCCGCAGCACCGGAGGTCTGGACGGATAAGTCCTCCGGGGTCTGGCCTGCAACCCTGCAGGGCGAGAACGCCAAGGGCACCTCCGGCGTGGTCAAGACTGTCACCGACACCCCGGGTGCCGTGACCTACGCTGACGACTCCGCTGTGGGCGGCACGCTCGGCACCGCCTCTATCAAGGTGGGCGAGGAGTTCGTCAAGATCTCCGCTGATGCTGCAGCGAAGGCCGTAGAAGCAGGCACCCCGGTTGACGGCCGCTCGGCCAACGACGTTGCCATCAAGCTGGACCGCAAGACCACTGCTTCCGGTGCTTACCCGATCGTGCTCGTCTCCTACCACGTGGTCTGCAGCGCTTACGACAAGCAGGAAACCGTTGACCTGGTCAAGGCCTTCGAGAACTACGTAGTCTCCGAGGCGGGCCAGCAGGCCGCCGCGGATTCGGCGAAGTCCGCACCGCTGTCCCCGGCCCTGGTCGAGAAGGCCACCGCGGCCGTCGAGTCCATCAAGGTTAAGTCCTAGTTACCGCACCGAATCCGGGTTCCCCGCCTGCCGAGAGGCAGTGCGGGGAACTTCGGGTTGAAAGCCACCTTTTCCAGTCTTCAGTTACCGATCGAAGGGCCGTCGAATGACCGCCACCTCCCTGACCAGCACCCAGGGCGCCGGCCGCGCCGGGGACAAAATCTTTTCGGGTGCCGCGCTGGCCGCCGGCTGCCTCATTCTTGCCGTCCTCTTCGGCGTCGCACTCTTCCTGGTGGTTCAGGCCATCCCGGCGCTGACTGCACCTGCGGCAGACATCCAGGGCGGTGAAGGCTTCTTCGCCTACATCTGGCCGATCGTCGTCGGCACGCTCATCGCCGCGGTCATTGCACTGGTCATCGCCACGCCCGTCGCCATCGGCGTCGCACTGTTCATTTCGCACTTCGCCCCGCGCGGCCTCGCGTCCGGCCTGGGGTACGTCGTGGACCTGCTCGCTGCCATCCCGTCGGTCATTTATGGTGCCTGGGGTGCAGCGTTCCTGGCCAAGGAAATCTCCCCGGCCTACAACTGGCTCGCCGCGAACATGGGCTGGCTGCCGATTTTCCAGGGCCCGGCCTCGGCCACCGGCAAGACGATCCTCACCGCCGGCATCGTCCTGTCCGTCATGGTGCTGCCCATCATCACCTCACTGTCCCGCGAGATCTTCCTCCAGACCCCCAAACTGCACGAGGAAGCCGCCCTCGCCCTGGGCGCCACCCGCTGGGAAATGATCAAGATGTCAGTCCTGCCCTTCGCGCGGCCGGGCATCATCAGCGCCGTCATGCTGGGGCTGGGCCGCGCCCTCGGCGAGACCATGGCCGTAGCCCTGGTGCTGTCCTCCGGGGCCCTGACCGCCAGTCTGATCCAGTCCGGCAACCAGACCATCGCGGCCGAGATCGCCCTGAACTTCCCCGAGGCCAGCGGACTCAAGGTCAGCACGCTGATCGCCGCCGGCCTGGTTCTGTTCGTCATCACCCTGGCCGTGAACATGATCGCGCGCTGGATCATCACCCGGCACAAAGAATTCTCGGGAGCCAACTAAATGACCTCCACGCTTACTCCCGTCCGCAGCAAGCGCTCGGCGCTGACGAAGGGCCAGCTTCCCAAGTACGCCCCCTACGTGGTCCTTGCCGCCGCGCTGATAGCCGGCGCCGCGATCCTGGCCCTGATCGGCTTCAATCCGTTCGGCTGGGGCATCGTTTCCGCGGTCCTGTTCGCCGTGGGACTGGTGTCCTGGAGCGCGGCCGTGGAGGGTTCCCGCAAGGCGAAGGACAAGCTCGCCACCTGCCTGGTGGTGGGATCCTTCCTGGTGGCCCTGCTCCCGCTCTTCTCGGTGATCTGGACCGTGCTGGTGAACGGCGTGCCCGGGCTTATCAACCCGGGATTCCTCACCAACTCCATGAACGGCGTCACCGGCGTATACGACAACCGGGCGGTGGAAGAAGGCGCACCGGTCCTCGGCGGCATCTACCACGCCCTCCTGGGCACTGTGCAAATCACTTTGCTGGCCACCGTCATCTCGGTCCCGGTGGGCCTGTTGACCGCCATCTACCTGGTGGAGTACGGCAACGACGGGCGGCTCGCACGGGCCATCACGTTCTTCGTCGACGTAATGACCGGCATCCCGTCCATCGTGGCCGGCCTCTTCGCCGCAGCCTTCTTTTTCGCCGTGGTGGGCCCCGGCACCAAGACCGGTGCCGTGGCCGCCGTCGCGCTGTCCGTGCTCATGATCCCCGTGGTGGTGCGGTCCAGCGAGGAAATGCTGAAGATCGTTCCCAACGAACTGCGCGAAGCGGCGTACGCGCTGGGCGTACGCAAGTGGCGGACCATCGTCAAGGTGGTCATCCCGACGGCGATCTCCGGCATCGCGTCCGGCGTTACCCTGGCCATCGCCCGCGTTATCGGCGAAACGGCGCCCATCCTGGTCACCGCCGGCTTCGCCACCAGCATCAACTCCAACGTGTTCAGCGGCTGGATGGCCTCGCTGCCCACGTTCATCTACACCCAGATCCTGAACCCCACGTCGCCGGCCAACCCGGACCCGTCCTCGCAGCGGGCCTGGGGCGCCGCCCTGGTACTGATCATCCTGGTGATGATCCTGAACCTGGGCGCCCGGCTGATCGCCAGGATCTTCGCTCCCAAGACGGGCCGCTGACCGCCGCTCCGGCCGCAGCCGCTACCGGCCCTTACGGCCGGACCCTAGACTTCAATTCATACCCAGTTAGTGAAGGAACACCATGTCTAAGCGCATCGACGTCAAGGACCTGAACGTGTACTACGGCGATTTCCTTGCCGTGGAGGACGTCACCATCAACATCGAGGCCAAGTCCGTCACGGCGTTCATTGGTCCGTCCGGCTGCGGAAAGTCCACATTCCTGCGGACCCTGAACCGCATGCACGAGGTGCTTCCCGGCGCCCGCGTGGAAGGCGAGGTCCTGCTCGACGGCGACAACCTGTACGGCCCCGGCGTGGACCCGGTCACCGTCCGCTCGCAGATCGGCATGGTCTTCCAGCGGCCCAACCCGTTCCCCACGATGTCCATCCGGGACAACGTGCTGGCCGGCGTGAAGCTGAACAACAAAAAGATCTCCAAGGGCGAAGCGGACGTCCTGGTGGAACGCTCGCTGAAGGGCGCAAACCTGTGGAATGAGGTCAAGGACCGCCTGGAAAAGCCCGGTTCGGGTCTCTCCGGCGGCCAGCAGCAGCGCCTCTGCATCGCTCGGGCCATCGCCGTGGAGCCCCAGGTGATCCTGATGGACGAGCCGTGCTCCGCGCTGGACCCCATCTCCACGCTCGCCATCGAGGACCTCATCAACGACCTCAAGGACCAGTACACCGTGGTGATCGTGACCCACAACATGCAGCAGGCAGCCCGTGTCTCGGACCGGACGGCCTTCTTCAACATCGCGGGCACCGGCAAGCCGGGCAAGCTGATCGAGATCGGTGACACGCACACCATATTCAGCAACCCCAGCCAGAAGGCCACCGAGGATTACGTCTCCGGCCGCTTCGGGTAAAGACCGGGCGGAACAGGTGTTGGCTGCGCAGGTGCGGCTATTCCGGCACTTCCAGCTGGAAGCCACAACGGCAACGCAGCACCCTGGTGGGCAGTGAGACTGCGCTGAGGCCACCGCTGCCATTGCTGCTGCGGTAGCAAAGCCGCTCGATTTCGAACTCGGCTTCCTCCATGGGGAAGCCGCAGTGGATGTACTCATCACCGAACATGATCACCTTGGCCATCCAGCGCACCTGCTGCAGGGCCGCGGCCACGTCCGAGGCGTAGGCCAGGTGTTCATGGAACCGGCGGCAGTCATTGCACGTGTAGGAAACCGTGACCAGGTCGCCGTTGGCCGCCCCCATGGCCGTGATGGCGTGGATGGTCAGGTGATGTTCCGTTCCACAGATTTCGCATTCCATATGCCGTGGCTGGGGCAGGGAGTGCCGGGGATTCGAGTTAGCCACGTTGCTGCTCTTTTCCACACAATGTGCATCCAGGCCGCCGATAGGCTGCAGCGGCGTTTGTCCGCGGCCCTGCACCCGGCGGCGGATGTTAGCCCCGGCAGCAGCGCTTGGGGGCGTACTTCCGAATCTACGTCACAGCGCTCTGCCTGTACAGGGCAGCAGAAGCTGTGGGTTCACGGGGACGCGCTCACCCGGATCCGCTTTCCCGGACACTTACCCGGGCAGGGGCGAAAGCGCCAGCGCCAACACAAAGGCGAGGGCTGCCGTGGCGGCCGGCGTCAGGACCCACAGCGCCACGATGCGGATCACCAGCTTCCGGTTGGTCACCGAAAAATGCTGGTTCTCACCGGCGCCCAACACGGCGGAGGTAACCGTATGCGTGGTGGAAAGCGGCCACTGCAGGCCAATGGCGCCCACGAACAGCATGACCGCGCTGAAGATCTGCGCCACCGAGCCGCGCAGCGGATCAATCTTGGTGATCTTGTATCCGATGGTGTGGGAGATCCGCCAGCCGCCAAAAAGCGTGCCGGCGGTGATCATCACCGCCGAAAGCAGGGCCACCCACATCGGGATGCTGCCGCCGTCGGAATATCCTGATGCCAGCAGGGCCAGGAGCAGCACGGCACTGATCCGTTGCCCGTCCTGGAGGCCGTGACCGAACGCCACCGCGCCGGCGGCTATGGACTGGCTGCGGCGGAAGCGCTGGTTCACCACATTGGGCTGAGTGTAGCGGGCAGCCCAGGTGGCGGGGTAAACCAACAGGAAGGTGCCGCTGTAGGCAACCAGCGGCGACAGCAGGAGCGGCAGGACAACCTGGAACAGCAATGAGTGGTCCACCCCGCCCACGCCCGTTCCGCCGACTGCGAGGCTGGCGAGCCCGGCACCGGCAAGGCCTCCCACCAAAGCGTGCGTGGAAGAAGCGGGAATGCCCCGCCACCACAGGAGGATTCCCCAGGCAATGGCGCTTCCCAGGCCTGCGAGCAGAATGCTGAGCCCCTCCGTGCCGGCGGGAAGGTGAATCCAGGTCTGGCTGACGGCGACAGCTAAGCCTGCGCTGAGCAGGGCGCCGAGGAAGTTGAAGAACGCTGCCAGCAGCACGGCCACGCTGGGCGTCAGCGCCCGGGTGCGGACGGCGAGGGCCACCGAGGTGGAAACGTCGCGGAAGCCGTTCACGAAGGCAAACACGGCGGCCAAGAGGACCACCACACCGAAGATGACTGCTGTCACCTCAGGATTCCTTGACGATGATGCTGCCTACCTGGGTGGCAATGCGCCGCATGTCCTTGGTGACGTCCACCAGCTGGTTGGCAACATCTCGGTTGCGTGAATACTGGGCCCACTTCATGTCCCTGATCATGTCCGCCACCCACACCCGGTGCGTCCGTTCAGCCCGTTTGGCCAGCCGCAGGATTTCGATCCAGTAATCCTCGAGGTCGTCGAGGTTGTCGAGCCGGCGCATCGCGTCCACCGTGAGCTCGGCCTGCCGGCTGATGATCTCCAGCTGGTCCGCAGCCCGTTTGGGCAGCCTGTCCAGCCGGTAGAGCGCCACCAGTTCGGCGGCGGCATCCAGCTTCTCCATGGCCTCGTTGAGGTAGCGGGACAGGGCGTACATGTCTTCCCGGGGGAGGGGGTTCACGAAGCTGGTGCGCATGTGGGTCAGGAGGGCGAAGTGCAGCTCGGCGGTCCTGGCCTCGTGGTTGTGCATGTCCTCCACGAGCTTGCCGTGGTCGGCGGCGGGGACGCCAAGGATCTCGGCCAGGGTGGCGCTGGCCAGCACGATTTGCTGCGCCATCTGCGATAAGAGGTTCAGCCCGGCGGGCTCCTGGGGAAAAAGGCGCAGCTTCACGTAGTTACCGTCTCCGGGATAAGTACAGGGTGGGAGTTGCCTGCCGTGTGACTTGACCCCGGCGCACAACTGACGCTAACTCTACCGGCCCGTAACTGCACCCCTGAAATGGGAAAACAGAAAAGCGGGCACCAGCAATTGGGCAGAAAAATGGTGCCGAACCGGATACGCCTCTCGGCGGTAGGCCGCTCTAGGCGGCTGAATGTTGAAGCCCGGGGGTTTCGCGGCTCGGCACCAGTTTCAGTGTTCTACGTTGGTTGGCCCAAGTCAACATTGACAGATCCGGGCTCTTGGGTCAGTCGAGCTCGCCCAGCCGCCACGCATTGGCCGCGTGCTCAAGGTCCTCCGCGGTTTTCACCAACTGGTGGGAATTGCGGGTGAGTTTGCTGGCGTGCGCCTCGTTGCCGTGCTCGGCGCCGTCGGCGAGAGTGGCCTGGCCGAGCGCCACTACCCGGCAGAATGCAGCGGAACGCTCCAGCGCGACGTCGAACTCGCCGTCGAAGGCACCCGAAAGAATGGCGTCCGCCATCGCTTTCATCTCGTCCGCGCCGGGCGGCTCAGCAGCCCCGGCCACTACGTTGGAGACCTGTGCAGTGTCCTTGCCTGCGCGAAAGTACACCGAGATGCGCTCCGGGTCCTGGACTGTTGCTGCGCGCAGGGCGTACAAGCGCCACAGCGCGCCGGGAAGTGAACGGGCGGGGCTCTCCGCCCACATTTCCGCGATGGCTTCCAGGCCCTGCTCGTCCGCAAGCTTGACCAGCCGGTCGGTCACCACCGGGTCATCGCTGTCCCGGCCGTGGCGGACCAGCGCCTGGGCGGCAAGGTGGGCGGCTTCGGACACGCGGGCGGGATCGGCTCCGCCCGCGAAAGGCTCGAAATCCACGGGCGCGAAAGGCTTCGGCTTGTGGTGCCGGTTGGCGCCGCCGTAATGACTGGAACCTGTTTGCTCGCTCATGCCCCCCACGCTACTCCTGTGCCCTGCGGGAAATCGAGCATCGGGAGATTGCCCGCCGGGCATCACAACAGGCCCGACGGCGGGACCCGGCCTGCGTGCGAATGGTGCCGTGGCCATGGGTTAGAGTATTAACGTCCAGAAATGGACTGGGCCGGGTGGTCCGGTACAGCGTGCCGAAACAGCCCGGCAGGGGCCTTTAGCTCAGTTGGTAGAGCATCGGACTTTTAATCCGTGGGTCGTGGGTTCGAGCCCCACAGGGCCCACTCTTTTAGCGAAGAGCGGGACATCCCCCGGCAGCCTCCCCGAGGCCGCCGGGGGATTTCTTGTTGGCGGCAACCGGCACAATGGGGACATGACAAAAAGCAGCACCGGGCGGCTGCCGCGCCTTGAGGACGTGGCCGAACTTGCTGGCGTCTCCCACCAGACCGTTTCCAGGGTGGTCAACGGCCACCCCAATGTCAGCAAGGCAACCCGCGAAAAGGTTGAGGCCGCCATCGCGGAACTGGGCTACCGCCGCAATACCGCGGCCCGGAGCCTCGTGACCCGGCGCTCGCAGACCATCGGTGTGCTGGGCAGCGAGCTGTCCCAGTACGGCCCGGCCAACACGATGCTCGGGGTGGAGCAGGCCGCGCGGGACGCCGGCTATTTCGTCAGCATCGCCGCGCTGCGCTCCGTCAGCAGGGACGCCATCCTCGATGCTCTGCGGCACTTTCTGGACCAGGCGGTGGACGGGATCGCCGTGCTGGTGCCGCATACCGAAACCCTGCGGATCCTGGAGGAGTTCAACCCCGGCGTGCCCGTGGTGGCTGTCGGCTCGTTGGGCAACGAGGCCGTCAGCGGGGCAATGGTGGACCAAAAACGCGGGGCGGAGATCGCCGTCGGGCATCTCATCGAGCTGGGGCACAGCAGGATCGGCCACGTTGCCGGGCCGGCGGACTGGATCGACGGCGCTTTGCGCACCGAGGGCTGGCGCGCTGCCCTCCACCACGCAGGCCTCCAGGACGACCTGCTGCTGGAAGGCGACTGGAGCGCTGGCAGCGGCTACGCCATCGGGCGGCAGTTGGCGGCCGGGCGAAAAGCAACCGCGGTATTTGTCGGCAATGACCAGATGGCCCTCGGCGTACTGCGGGCCTTCAACGAGGCGGGCGTCCGCGTGCCCTACGACGTCTCCTTGGTGGGGTTCGACGACCAGCCGGAGTCCAGCTACTTCATCCCGCCGCTGACCACCGTGCGGCAGGACTTCGAAGAGCTCGGCAGGCGGTGCATGGACACCATGCTGAAGGAGATCGAGGCGGGCGCCGCCGTCAGCTCCACCGTGGTGACCCCGGAGCTGGTGCGCCGGGAGAGCGCCGCAGCGCCCCGCCGCTAGTGCCTGCATCGCTGCTGCCTGCAGCGGTGGACGGCAGCTGCCGGACCTCGGCAGGCATATGTTGCCCTTGCCGGCGTCAGGGCTCGCTACGAAGCGGCGCGGGAACTCCGGCGGCCCGTAGGGATGCGGCGGGACCACCCGGCGAGACGTGGCCCGTAATTGATGGCCGCGTAGGTGGCCAGCGCAGCGGCCATGTGCAGATGGAGCATCAGGTGGAGTGAATGGGCGGCAGGCGCAGCTACTTCGCCGGCCGGCGGAACCTCCTGCGGAATTCCGCCGTGGCCGTGCACTGCCAGCCCGCTTCCGTTGCCGCCGGAAAAACCCGTAAACCCCAGATGAAGCAGTTGCTGGGCCACTGCGCACAAGAGCAGCAACGCCCAGGCCGGCATCGGGAAGCGCGCCAGGATCGCTGCCGCCATTCCAAGCAGCGCTGCCAGTGCCACAAGGATCATGAGGCCTGGAGCGGGGCCTCCGGCCGCCAGGTGCGCTGCCAGTCCGAGGCCTGTGGAGATGGGGCCGGCCAGCCAGGCACCAGAGCCGGCGCGGGTCTTCGGTTTTGCGTCGTCCACAGATCACCTTCCGGTTGGGTCGCGGTACATCCTGTCCTTACCCCTTTGGGCAGCGTCCCACACTTTTGCCCTTGTTGCGTTGCCGGGGTTGAACAGAGGGAAGGAAGCCCGGAGGGGCATTGACATCACACTTGTTAGCGCTCACAATCGAAGGGTCGCGAAGCGGCGGCAGCTATTGGAGGAACTTTTTATGGACGTCAAAGTGGACACGGACAGCTACGTCATCGGTGTGGACTATGGAACCCTCTCCGGCCGGGCCGTGGTGGCCCGGGTCCGGGACGGCAAAGAGCTCGGCAGTGGTGTGTTTGAGTACCCGCACGCGGTAGTCACAGATGCCCTTCCAGCGGACGTTGCCGGTGCACCGGGCGCACGGCTTCCCGGTGAATGGGCGCTTCAGGTGCCAAATGATTACCGCGACGTCCTGCGCGTCGCGGTTCCCGCCGCAGTGGCCGAGGCTGGGATCGACCCCGCCGGCGTCGTCGGAATTGCCACGGACTTCACCGCTTGCACCATGGTGCCGGTC
Organism: Arthrobacter sp. D3-16; assembly: GCF_054408515.1. Classification (NCBI taxonomy): domain Bacteria; kingdom Bacillati; phylum Actinomycetota; class Actinomycetes; order Micrococcales; family Micrococcaceae; genus Arthrobacter; species Arthrobacter sp. D3-16. The sequence continues at coordinate 441,737 of NZ_CP096437.1, forward strand.
AAGGCGGACGGCACCCCGCTGAACGAGCTCCCCGGATTCGGAAACCGGCCCCATGCCTACGTGAAGCTTTGGCGCCACCACGCGGCACAGGGCCAGGCTGACCGGATCAACCGGCTCGCTGCGGAACTCGGCGAGGAATGGCTGCCGCGCTATGGCGGACTGATCTCCTCCGAGTGGGAGTTCGCCAAGGGCCTGCAGCTCCTGGAGGAGGACCCCGAAGCCTATGCAGCGATGGACCACTGGGTGGAGGCCGCGGACTGGATCGTGTGGCAGCTCTGCGGCCAGTACGTCCGCAACGCCTGCACGGCCGGGTACAAGGGCATTTACCAGGACGGCCGTTACCCGTCCGAGGGCTTCCTCGCGGCCCTGAACCCGCAGTTCAAGGACTTTGTCAGCAGCAAACTCGAGCACACCATCGGCCGCCTGGGCGACGCTGCCGGATACCTCACCGCTGAGGCTGCTGCCTGGACTGGCCTGCCCGAAGGCATCGCCGTGGCTGTCGGGAACGTGGACGCCCACGTCACTGCTCCTGCTGCGAGGGCAGTGGAGCCGGGCCAGCTGGTGGCCATCATGGGCACCTCCACCTGCCACGTCATGAGCGGCACGAAACTGCGCGAAGTGCCGGGCATGTGCGGGGTAGTGGACGGCGGCATCGTGGACGGACTGTGGGGCTACGAAGCCGGCCAGTCCGGCGTCGGAGACATCTTCGCCTGGTTCACCAAGTACGGCGTGCCGCCGGAGTACCACGAGGCCGCCGAAGCTGCCGGCCTGGGCATCCACGAATACCTCACCGAACTGGCATCCCGCCAGGCCATCGGCGGGCACGGCCTGATCGCCCTGGACTGGCACTCTGGAAACCGCTCCGTGCTGGTGGACCATGAGCTCTCCGGCATCGTGGTGGGGCAGACCCTGGCCACGCGCCCGGAGGACACCTATCGTGCACTGCTGGAAGCCACCGCCTTTGGTACCCGGACCATTGTGGATGCGTTCCGCGATTCCGGCGTTCCGGTGAAGGAGTTCATTGTTGCCGGCGGCCTGCTCAAGAACCCCCTCCTGATGCAGATCTACGCGGACGCCACCAACCTGCAGCTCTCCACCATCGGATCCGCCCAGGGCCCCGCCCTCGGCTCCGCCATTCATGCGGCCGTCGCTGCAGGAAAGTACGCGAATATCCGTGAAGCGGCCGCCGCTATGGGCTCCGAACCGGGCGAGGTGTACACGCCCATTCCGGAGAACGTGGCCGCCTACGAGGAACTTTTCCAGGAGTACAAAGCCCTGCATGATTACTTCGGGCGCGGCAGCAATGACGTGATGCACCGGCTCAAGGCCATCCAGCGGAGGGCGGCTGGTTCGCTCCTGGCGCCCGGCGCAGTTGCTTCCGAGGCTGCAGTGGAGGTATCCGCGTGAGCATCCTGGACACCATCTCCCGCGTCCGGGAGGAAGTGTGTGCCCTGCACGCCGAGCTGACCCGTTACGAGCTGGTTGTATGGACGGCGGGCAACGTCTCCGCCCGGGTCCCCGGTCACGAGCTGATGGTCATCAAGCCCTCGGGCATTTCCTACCAGGACCTCACTCCGGAACAGATGGTGGTGACGGATCTCTACGGGGTGCCCGTGGGTGGGGACACAACGGGTGAGTGGGGCAACCCGCCGCTGTCGCCATCGTCGGACACGGCGGCGCATGCCTACGTCTACCGGCACATGCCCGAGGTGGGCGGGGTAGTGCACACGCACTCCACCTATGCCACCGCCTGGGCGGCCCGCGGGGAGGCGATCCCGTGCGTCCTGACCATGATGAGCGACGAGTTTGGCGGATCCATCCCGGTAGGGCCCTTCGCACTGATCGGCGACGATTCGATCGGCCACGGGATTGTGGAGACCCTGAAGAACTCGAATTCCCCGGCCGTGCTCATGCAGAACCACGGACCGTTCACCATCGGCAAGGATGCGAAATCCGCCGTGAAGGCGGCGGTGATGTGCGAGGAAGTGGCCCGGACGGTGCACATCGCACGCCAGCTGGGCGAAACCATCCCCATCGACCCGGGCCACATTGACTCCCTCTACGCCCGCTACCAGAACGTGTACGGCCAGTAGCGGCCGCCCTTTACGTCTGTTCAAAGATTTACTCCCAAGGAGAACCATGAGCACCGCAGCAAACACTTCCCTTGACGGTTACGAGGTCTGGTTCCTTACCGGCAGCCAGCACCTCTACGGCGAGGACGTCCTCAAGCAGGTGGCCGCCCAGTCCCAGGAAATCGCCAACCAGCTCAACGCGTCCTCCTCAGTGCCGGTGCGGATCGTGTGGAAGCCGGTCCTGACCGACTCCGACGCCATCCGCCGCACCGCGCTTGAGGCCAACTCAGACGATTCCGTCATCGGCGTCACGGCCTGGATGCACACCTTCTCACCGGCCAAGATGTGGATCCAGGGCCTTGACCTGCTCCGCAAGCCCCTGCTGCACCTGCACACGCAGGCCAACCGGGATCTGCCCTGGGCGGACATCGACTTCGACTTCATGAACCTGAACCAGGCTGCCCACGGCGACCGTGAGTTCGGGTACATCCAGTCCCGCCTGGGCATTGCCCGCAAGACCGTGGTGGGGCATGTCTCCAATCCCGAGGTCGCCCGCCAGGTGGGCTCATGGCAGCGCGCCGCAGCCGGCTGGGCCGCCGTCCGCACCCTGAAGCTGACCCGCTTCGGTGACAACATGCGCAACGTGGCCGTCACCGAAGGTGACAAGACCGAAGCGGAGCTCCGCTTCGGCGTCGCCGTCAACACCTGGTCCGTCAATGAGCTCGCCGAAGCCGTCCACGGCGCCGGGGAGTCCGACGTCGACGCCCTGGCCGCAGAGTACGAGGACCTTTACGACGTGGTTCCGGAGCTCCGCGCCGGGGCCGCCCGGCACGATTCCCTCCGCTACGGCGCCAGGATCGAACTCGGCCTGCGCAGCTTCCTCGAAGCCAACGGCTCGGCGGCGTTCACCACCTCCTTTGAGGACCTTGGTGCACTCCGCCAGCTTCCCGGCCTGGCCGTGCAGCGGTTGATGGCGGCCGGCTACGGCTTTGGCGCCGAGGGCGACTGGAAGACCGCAATCCTGGTCCGCGCAGCGAAGGTGATGGGCGCGGGCCTGCCCGGCGGCGCGTCCCTGATGGAGGACTACACCTACCATCTGGAACCCGGGGCCGAGAAGATCCTGGGCGCGCACATGCTGGAGGTCTGCCCGTCCCTGACGGCCGGCAAGCCACGCTTGGAAATCCACCCGCTGGGCATTGGCGGCAAGGAGGACCCGGTCCGCCTGGTGTTCGACGCCGATGCCTCCCCGGGCATCGTGGTCGCCCTGTCCGACATGCGGGACCGTTTCCGCCTGGTGGCCAACGCGGTCGACGTGGTGCCCCTGGACCAGCCGTTGCCCAACCTGCCGGTGGCACGCGCGCTGTGGCAGCCCAAGCCTGACTTCGCCACGTCCGCTGCAGCGTGGCTCACGGCCGGCGCGGCCCACCACACCGTGCTGTCGACGCAGGTGGGAATGGACGTGTTTGAAGACTTCGCGGAAATCGCCAAAACCGAACTGCTGACCATCGACGAGGACACCACCATCCGGCAGTTCAAGAAGGACCTGAACTGGAACGCCGCCTATTACCGGCTGGCGGGCGGAATCTAGGCGCCAGGTCAGGCCAAGCAGGGTTGCGAACAGGTTCCGGAGGCAGCAGCCTCCGGAACCTGTTGTGCTTTGGGCGCCCGCTTCCTAGTGCCCGAAGTGTGCGCGCGGCGGGCCCTCCGGAAGCCTCTCAAGGATGTCCTCGGCAACTCTCCGAACCTTGATGTTCCGGTGGCTGGATGCCTTGGCGAGGATGGAAAAGGCCTCGTGGTAGGAACACCTGTTCTGGGCCATGATCACCCCGCAGGCAACATTGATGGACGTGCGGCTGTCCAATGCCAAACGCAGATCCGAGGCGGTGGACCTCGCGGTGTGCAGGTCAAGGGCCATCTGGAGGCTCTTGGCTGCAAGGCCGGCAAAAGCCCGTGCCTCTGGGATCACCTGCAGCGGAAATGCCTTGGAGTCCTGGGCAAAAAATGCCAGGGCTGCGCTGGTCTGGCGGACGGGCTTGCCATCGTCCGGCACCTCGCCGTCCTGGTCCAGCCGGAGCCGAAGGCCGAGGACGCTGCCAAGCTTGGCCAGCTGCAACTGGCTGCAATAGCGCGGCCACCGAAAATCCCCGCTTCTTTGCAGCACGGCCACGGGATGCTCCCCGGACAGGACCTCACTGACCGGCCCTTCGCCCGCTTCCTGCTCCCACTCCAGCAGCCGGATAACGTCCGGCGTGGTGCCGGTGATGGCGGGAGTCCTCTTCGGCTGGTGCACCACCACGCCGCATTCGATATCGAGCCCTGCCGCGCGGACCACCGCCCGGGCGGAAGCGGCTGCCAGCAGTTCAAGGGAATCCTGAAGCGTCTCCGTGCCGGTCATCAGGTCCAACAGGATCCCGTCCGGCTTACCGGATGGGGAATCGGCTTTCCTGGGCTGCCCTGTCTTTGCCGGTGCGCCGTGGCCCTGCCCGGCGTTTGTCCGGCCGTTTCCCGGCGAAGCCGGCCCCTGCCGGTGGTGGTTGGGGCCCTGCTGGGAAAGAAGAGGGCCGGCGACGGCTGGGGGAGAGGCCTTGGTCTCGAAGGCCTCCTCGTCGCCGGCCCCGTTTAATGCCCGGGTCCGTCGGACCGGGAAACTGGAGCTTGCGTATCGTGCATGCATTGCGTCTCACACCCCCTCGTGAGTCAAGTAGCGCGAGCCAAAAACGTCTTGTCTCTGTGAGTAACCTAGTTCGGCGGCCGTCCGGGGAGAACGGGTAACGGGTACTCGTTTTTACAGTTAGGTACTACTTGGTTTTTTGGCCGGGCTACCTGTTTCGGCGTCTTCGCAGGTGGGGCGCGTGCAGCGTCTGGGATGATGGACGCCATGGAATTGCATATCACGGGGGATCCTGCTGCGGACGAGTTGTTGAGTGAAGATCCGTTCGCCCTGCTCACAGGAATGTTGCTGGATCAGCAGGTAACCATGGAATCGGCGTTTGCCGGGCCGGTGAAGATCAAAAGGAGGATGGGATCCTTGCGGCCTGAATCCATCGTTGCTCAGGAGCCGCAGGCGTTCGTTGACGTCTTCAAGGAACAGCCCGCCGTCCATCGGTTTCCGGGGTCCATGGCTGCACGTGTGCAGGCGCTTGCCGAAGTGGTGGAAAGCGAGTGGGGCGGGGATGCAGCGGCCATCTGGACCAAGGGCGGACCAGACGGAGCCGAGGTGCTGCGGCGGCTCAAGGCCTTGCCGGGATTTGGCGAGCAGAAGGCCAAAATTTTCCTCGCACTGCTGGGAAAGCAGTGCGGGCTGGAGGCGCCAGGATGGCGTGAAGCTGCGGGAAACTACGGGAAGGAGGGGGCTTACCTTTCTGTTGCGGATATTGTAGACACGGAGTCTCTTGCGAAGGTCAGGACCAACAAGCAAGCCGCGAAGGCTGCGGCGAAAGCTGCGAAAGCGGGCGGCTGACAGGCGTCCCTGAGTTCCTGGCTGAGGTACGCCCCGCCCCGTTCCCGCAACAACGCGGTGCTGCGGGAACAGGGCCGGCAGCGTTTTCTTACCGCGGCAGTGTTTGCTTCACAAAGCCGTGATTGTCCAGCCCGTGCGGTGCGTTTCTCCCGATTGCAGGACCACGAGGTCTTCGCCGGTATTGAAAGCCTCGGGAGGACAGGTCATGGGTTCGACGGCAAGGCCGAGCCGGGTGGTTTCCGGTTTTCCGGGAAGATCGGCGGTGTGGATCTGCACCCAGGGACAGCTCGCATCCCAGACCATCGCGGTGCCGGTCCCGTGCACTGGATCGATGACCCGAACTATGGCGTGGCCATCCGCATCGCGGGCGATGTCAGTGAAAGCATGGTCAATTTGCACGTTACCAATGGCACGGATCGAGCGGAAGTCGAAGGCAGTACCGGCCACCTGCGCCTTCGCCACGGGCAGCAGGCGGTCAGGAGTTACCGCCAGGACCGTCGAGGCGGGCAACTCCAGCAGCCACTCATCCAGCGGTGAATGCCCTCCAACGAGGTACGGGTGGGGGCAGACACCGTAGGGCGCGCGCCGAATCCCGGTATTGGTGGCTGCCACGTCTGTTCTGAAGCCGCGGCTGTCAACGCTGAACCGCGCCTCAAGGGTGAGCGTAAAGGGGTAGGCCGCCGTGGGCTCGATGGTGCATCCCAGGATGAGAGTATCGGAAGTGTGCTTCACCGCTGACCAGGGCACGTCGAACACGAGTCCGTGAAGTGCTGTGCCCCGCTCCGGCTCATTAATGGGAAGGTGATACTCCACCCCGTCGAACCTGTAGCATCCGTCGGCTATGCGGTTGGGCCAAGGAGCTACGAAGGCGCCACGAAAGTTCGGCATATCCTCATCGGCATCGAAGCCGACCACGAGCGGCCGTCCGTCGTAGCTCAGTTCGCGGACAGTGGCACCGAAACCGAGGACGACGGCCGTGTAGCCGCCGCCCTCAATCGTGTATTCGGGATGGTTCATGCCAGGGATACGGCCGTCCATGACACTGGCGGAAGGGTGATAGTTACTGCTCCATCGTCCAGCGTCACGGTGGTGTTGGACGTCATACCCACCCGCTCGGGCTCCTCAAGCGTGTTCTTTGCATAAACGTCCGTGTCGTACAGTGACTGCGCCTCCACCGTGCTGAAGCCCTTAAGTGCCGCGATGTCGATGGTCACAGTGGTCTCTTCGGTCTGGGAACGGTTGACGAGGAAGACTGCGGTGGCGCCGGTTTCGTCGTCGTGCGTTGCCACCGCGTCAACGAGCGGCACCACGCCGTACTCGCTGGTCTCGTATGTCCCGGCGTCGAGCTTGAGTTCCAACACCGAACCCTGTGCGAGCTTGGATGTAATCGAGAACGGGAAGAACGTGGTTTGGCGCCAGGCGGGCCCACCCGGCTCGGTCATGATGGGCGCGATGACGTTGACCAGCTGCGCCAGAGACGCCGAGGTGACGCGGTCTGCGTGCTTGAGCAGCGAGATCATGAGGTTGCCGAATACAACGGCGTCCGCCACTGAGTAGCAGTCCTCAAGCAGCCGGGGTGCTACAGGCCAATTGTCCAGGCCTTGAATTTTGTCGACGTTCTCGAAGCGGCTGATGTACCAGACATTCCACTCGTCGAAGGAGATGTTGATGGTCTTCGAGCTGCCCCGGACAGCCTTCACATGGTCTGCCGTTGCCACGACGGACTCGATGAAGTGGTCCATGTCGACGGCGGAGGCGAGGAAGGACCCGAGGTCCCCGTTCTTCTCCTCGTAGTACGCGTGGCAGGAGATGTAGTCGACCACGTCATAGGTGTGGGTCAGCACCACGCGCTCCCACTCGCCGAAGGTCGGCATGTGGGCGCTGGAGGAACCGCAGGCAACGAGTTCGATGGACGGGTCCAGTTGGCGCATGGCCCGGGCTGTGATGGCTGCGAGTTTGCCGTAGTCCTCAGCGGAGCGGTGCCCGAGTTGCCAGGGGCCGTCCATCTCGTTGCCAAGGCACCAGATCTTGACGTCGAAGGGGTCGGGCCGTCCGTTGGCCATGCGCTGGTCGGCGAGGGCGGTTCCCTTGGGCAGGTTGGAGTACTCGAGGAGTTCAAGCGCTTCAGTCGTGCCCCTCGTGCCCAGGTTGACGGCGAGCATGAGATCGCTGCCTACCTTCTGCAGCCAGGAAGCAAACTCGTGCATACCCACCTGGTTCGTTTCGGTGGAGTGCCAGGCGAGATCCAGGCGGGTGGGGCGCTCCTCGCGCGGTCCCACGCTGTCTTCCCAGCGGAAGCCTGAGACGAAGTTGCCGCCGGGGTAGCGGATGGTGGAGACGCCCATCTCCTTGACGAGCTCAATGACGTCCTGGCGGAACCCTTCGTTATCGGCGCTCTCGTGGCCGGGTTCGTAGATGCCGTCATAGACGTGGCGGCCGAGGTGTTCCACGAAGCCGCCAAAGATGTTGCGGTTGATCCGTCCGACGGTGAAGTGCGGGTCGAGGGTGAGGCGTGCGTTCTGCATCAAAATGACTTTCTGTGCGTACGTATGTACTTGGAGGCTGAAAGCGGGGGCCGTGCTACTTGAGCGAGCCCAGCGACAATCCGCCTTGCCAGTACTTCTGGAGTGAAAGGAAGGCAATGATCAGCGGGATGATTGAGAGGAAGGCGCCCGTGGTGATCAGGTTCCAGAGGGCCTCACCGCCGCTGCCGGCGTTGGACAGGGCCTGCCAGCCGTTAAGCCCGACGGTGACCGGAAGCAGCAGCGGATCGCTGAGGACTGCCAGTGGCAGGAAGAAGTTGTTCCAGGTCCCGACGACGGATAACAGGAGTACTGTCACGATGGCCGGGCGCAGCAAAGGCAGCGCGATCTGGAAGAACGTGCGGATTTCTCCTGCCCCGTCGATCCGCGCGGCGTCCAGCAGTTCGTCCGGCACCGCTTCCTGGGCGAAGACCCGCATGAGGTAGACGCCGAACGGGCTGAGGAGCGAAGGCAGGATCACGGCCCAAACCGTGTTCACCAGCCCTACCGAACTCAGCAGGACGAAGGTCGGGATGACGAGTGCTGTGAGCGGCACCATGACCGCACCGAGCAGGAGCCCGAAGAACGGTCCCCGGCCGCGAAAGTTGTACTTTGCGAACCCGTAGCCCGCAAGCACGGCGAGGATGGTTGCTCCAACGCCGCCTGAGATGGCGTACAGGAACGAGTTTCCGAGCCAGCGCCAGTAGATGCCGTCCTGCCGCTCGAACAGGCCCTGCACGTTGCTGAAGAAATGGAACTCATCATCAAACCAGAGAGGCCCGCCTGAGCCTCCGAAGAGGCCGGCAGTGTCCTTGGTGCTGGCGACGGTCAGCCACCAGATCGGGGTGATGAAGTAGATGACAAGGATGAGCAGGAAAATGTGCGAGCCGATGCGGGGACCGCCGTTGCGGGCCCTGGCGCGGCCTGCGGCGCTGCGGCCTTTCCGGCCGCCCTTCAGCTGGGGGGTATCGGTGACGAGTGCCATGATTTATTTCAGTCCGCTCTGCTTGCGGGTCAGGAAGAGGAAAAGGAAGGAGAAGGCGAACACGACGATGCCGAGCGCGAAGGAGATGGCGGAAGCATAGTTGAACTGGCTGTAGGAGAAGGCCAGCGAGAAGGCGTACATATTGGGCGTGTACGACGTCGGAATAGCTCCTTGCGCCACCCCCCGGAGCACTTGCGGTTCGGTGAAGAACTGCAGGGTGCCGATGAGGGCGAAAATGACGACCATGACGAGGGAAGACGAGATCATGGGAATCTTGATCCGCCATGCGATTTGCCGGTCAGAGGCGCCGTCAAGGACAGCAGCTTCGTAAATTCCGGGATCGATACCGCGCAGTGCGGCGTAGATGATGATCATGTAATAGCCGGCCCACTGCCAGGTCACGATGTTGACGAGGCTGCCGAAAATGCTGTCCTGCGCGAGGAACTCGGGCGCGGCCATGCCGAGAGCACCGAAAATGGAACTGGCGGGCCCGAAGCGGGGGCTGTAAAGGAAGCCCCACATGAGGGCGCCGATCACTACCGGAACCGCGTACGGGACGAAGATCAGAAGCCGGGAGAACTTGGATGCCCACGTGGCGAGGTTGTCCAGGACAAGGGCTGCAAGCAGGGCCACAATCATTTGGGCCGGAATCATAATCAGGGCGAATTTCGCTACAGTCACCAACCCCTGCAAAAAGACAGGATCACCAAAGGCCTTGAGGTAATTGTCAGCGCCCACGAACTTTGTGCCAGTGGCCAGCGTGCTGGTGAAAAGGCTCATCCGGAAGGCGTAGACCAGGGGGAGGATGAGGAATGTCAGGAAGATTGCCGCGAACGGCGCAACGAAGAGCCATCCCCAGCGCTGCCGGCGCCGGTAGTTCTTGTCGGGGCGGTGCTTTGCGGGGGCCGGTGCTTTGGCCCGCGGGGCCGAAGTCGGCGCGGTGGTCGTAGCCATGATGGTCTTTCCTCAAGCAGTGGGACGGATGGCGCGGTGGAGGTGTCCGCTGGGTGCCGAACGAGCGGGTGCCCACGCAGAGGCGCGGGCACCCGCACGGCGGTTACTTCAGGGTGAAGCCCTGCTCGGTCGCGTACTGCTCGAGGGATGCCTGGAGATCATCGAGGGCTTTGCCCGCGTCCTTCTCGCCCTGGACCATCGAGTAAAGCTGCACGGTCAACTGGTCGTAAGCGTAATTCTGGAATGGGCTGAAGGTTGCGCCCTCGTAGCCCGCGGCTGCCTTCAGGAAAACGTCCTTGTTGATCTGCTGCCCGCCGAAGAACGGGTATTCCTTGTTGGCGAACTCTTCGGAATCAAGGACCGGCGAGTATGAGGGGAACAAAGCTCCCTTGTCAACGCCGAGGTTCATGCCTTCTTTGTTTCCGAAGATGCCCATGGCGACCTTCGCTGCCAGTTGCTTGTCTTTGGCCTGCTTAGTTACTGCAAAGGTGGAACCGCCCCAGTTGACCTGAACGGGGTTGGCTGCGTCCCACTGCGGCAGTGGGGCAGCGCGCCAGATTGAGTTAGGGTCGGCGTCAGACAGGCCCTGCAGGTAGCCGGGACCCCAGGCGGCGGCGAGGTAGACCGCGTACGAGCCGTCCACGAGCTTCGTGTTGTAGTCTGCGGTAAATGCGTCGTCGGTGGCAACCAGGCCCTTCTTGACCAGTCCGTCCCAGTACTTCAGGACGTCCTTGGCACCCTGGTCATTGACTTTAATGCCAATTTCCTGCGGGTTGGCGGAATCGTACTCGAACGGCACCGAACCGGCCTGGGCGAAAAGAGCCTGGTTGAACGCACGCCCGTTGGTGGGGAAGTCAGCGATGACAGCACCGTTGCCGGACTCCTTCAGCTTTTGGGCGGCGGCCTCGAATTCTTGCCAGGTTGTTGGCACCTGGATGCCGGCTGCGTCGAAGATGTCCTGGCGGTAGAGCATTCCCATGGGGCCGCCGTCGACGGGGATGGCATACACGGCATCCCCGCTTGAGGCGTCCTCCCAGGCGCCCTCGGCGTACTGGCCCTTGACGTCGTTAGCACCGAACTCGGTGAGGTTAACGAGCGCATCGCGGATGGTAAAGCTGGAAAGGACCTCCGACTCGAGCTGGATCACGTCGGGTGCGCCGGAGCCCGATTCGATTGAGGTTGAGAATTTGGTGTATTCATCGTTGCCCTGGCCCGCGTTGGTCCAGCAGATCTGCACGTCGTCGTTGGTCTTGTTGAAGTTGTCCACAACTTCGTTGAACGCGGGGTACCAGGCCCAGACGGTGACCTGGGGCGCTTCCGCATTAACGATGGTGTTAGTGCAGGACGCAGCCTCGGAGCCGCCTGCGTTTCCGCCGGAGCAGCCGGTCAGTGCTGCGGCAGTGGCGGCGACGATGCCGACCGATGCCAGGAACTTGGCTTTCATATTTCTTGCTTCCTCTCGCGGTGGTATTCCACCGTGGTCCGCCCGTGGGCGGCCGGTCCGGGTGCTTCAGGAAGGATGACCACCGGGCACAGAGTGCTGTGCCGCTGAATCTTCCTTGATCCGGGCCCGTCCTCCTGCTGAGTCACCTCGTTGAGGTTGCCGCAGGCGCCGGTGCCGTTCTTTACATCGTTGTAGGTAAACGTTGTAAAAGAATCATGCCCAGTGAGTCCCGTCACTGTCAAGCAGTTGCGGCTGAAAATTCCTGCCAAGATGCACTTAGCCAGGCAGTGCCGAAGATTCGCGCTCGATGACCTGGAACCGTGCTTCGTACTCTCGCGGTGGCGCGCTGCCCTCAAGCCCCGAAATCCGCTCCTGCAGGACGCGCACCGCAGTGTCGGCGATTTCGTCCCTGCCGGGATCGATCGTTGACAGGGTGGGCAGGGAATACCTGCCCTCGTCCAGATCGTCGAAGCCGATGACGGCGACGTCGTCGGGTATCCGCCGGCCGGCTTCCTGAAGCACGCGCATCGCTCCAAGTGCCAGGGTGTCATTCAAACCGAACACTGAGTCGAACTCAACGCCAGTCGCAAGCAGCTGCCGCATGGACGTGGCGCCGTTTGAGCGATGCCAGAAGGTGGTGTAAGCCACCAATTTCGGATCGAATTCAATGCCGGCTTCTTCGAGCGCCTGCTGGTAGCCGCGTAAACGAAGACCAGCGGAACCGATAACCTCGCCCTCGTGCGCGCCGACTACGGCGATGCGCCGGCGGCCTTTAGAAAGCAGGTGTGCTGTGGCGGCGCGTGCTGACTCCACGTTACTCATGGTTACGTGGTCGGTGGGACCACCGAAGATACGCTCACCGAGGAGTACGAGCGGAAAATTAACATTGAGGTACTGGGCGTCCTCGTTCGACATGCCCAAAGGGCTGAACAGCAGGCCGTCGGTCATCTGGAGCCGGGGGCTGGACAGGATTTCCAGTTCATGGGCACGGTCCCCGCCGGTTTGCTCGATGAGGACTTTCAGGCCGCGACGGGCGGCGGCCTTGATGACTGAATCCGCCAGTTCGGCAAAGTAGCTCAAGGAGAGCTCGGGAACGGCGAGCCCGATCACGCCGGTCTTGCCGGACCGCAGGCTGCGCGCGGACATGTTGGGGCTGTAGCCGAGCTCGGCGATAGCCTCCATGACCCGCTGTTTGGTGTCCGTGCGAATATGCGGGTAGTCGTTGATGACATTGGAGACAGTCTTAATGGACACGCCCGCCGCCAGTGCAACGTCCTTTAGTGTGGCCGCCATGCTGCTCCCTGAGATCCCGCCGTGACGCCCTGTGCGTCACCCATGGTACCAAGGCTACAACGTTGTAGGATGACCGGGGCCCGGCGTACCGGCGGCCCGGGCTCACCATCCGGTGCCGGGTGTGGCCGCTAACCATCGCCCCCAGCAGTTGATAGTCCTCACTTCACCTGGAAGCCGCTTCAGGCGGAGGCTGAGGTGCTCCTGCCCGAACTTGAGGCCGCGCTCGCACCTTTCGACTTGCGCCCGCACTGGAGCGAGCTCTTCGCGGCGGAAGCCGAACAGCTCGCACCGGTCTACCCCAGGTTTGATGACTTTCGGGTCCTGGCCCGGCGCTTGGACCTGAGGACAAATTCCGCGACGCCTTCCTTGGCCGGAAAGTCTTCGGCAGGCGGGCCTGGAATTCACCCCAGGTTTCGCCCGGCAGGCCTCAGGGTACCTTTCCCGCAGAGCTCAACGAGGGAAAGGTGCCACATGATTGCACTTCTTGTCATCGACATGCAGAACGCGTACTTCGAGGCGCCGGAACTGGCGGCGCAACAGGAACGGCTGGTGTTCTCCTGCAACAGGTTGCTCGAGGCCTTCAAGGCAAGCGGGCACAAGGCGCTGATGGTGGGAACCGAGCACGAGCGGGACAAATCCACCTGGACCCTGAACATGCTTGACGATGACCAGGGCTTCATTTTCCGCGGCAGTGAGCAGACGCAAGCCGTGCCCGGCCTCGCCATCGACGGCCTGCCCCAGCTGAACAAGACGCGTGACAGTGCCTTCGTCGGCACCAACCTGCTGTCCCGGCTGCGTAACTGGGGCGCTGACGAAGTGGTGCTCGCCGGAGTCTCCACCCACAACTGCATCGCCCAGACCGGCGCGGATGCTTTCGCGCACAATATCCGGGTGACATACGCAAAGGACGCGATGGCCTCGGAAGACAACCAGGACGCAAAGGACATGCTGCGCATCCTCTCCACCAGTTACCGCCAGCCGGTCCAGTCCACCGACGAGATCCTGGCCCGGCTCAGCCGCTGAATCTCCCACCTCTAAGGACGGACGACGGCGTGTCGCGCCGACCCGCCGTAGGGATCGCCCCGCCGGCGTTGAAACATGGGGAGATTCAGCGCGTTGCCGGAGACCGGTGCGCATTCCAAGGAAGTGGAGAGCCGGGGATAACAAACCTGAAACGTGGCGGAAACCTCCGCCCCCTACTGTGGGTCCCACGCCGTCCGCTGGCTGTCGAAGGGACCCTCATGCACCTGATGCCACGTGAGCAGGAAAAACTCTTGATCGTGGTGGCCGCAGACCTGGCACGGCGACGCCAGGCCCGTGGACTCCAGCTCAACTATCCCGAAGCTGTGGCCATCATCAGCTACGAGCTGATTGAGGGCGCCCGGGACGGCCGCACAGTTGCTGACCTCATGAGCTACGGCACCACGCTGCTGCGCCGGGAGGACGTGATGGAAGGCGTGCCCGAGATGATCCATGACGTGCAGATTGAGGCAACCTTCCCGGACGGCACCAAGCTCGTCACCGTCCACGATCCCATCCGCTGAAGGCAGGCCATGATTCCAGGGGAGTACATTCTTCGGCCCGGGCCGGTGACGGCGAATGCGGGACGGGAAGCGATCGACGTCGCCGTGGTTAACACCGGTGACCGGCCCGTGCAGGTGGGGTCGCACTTCCACTTCGCTGAGGCGAACGCGGCCCTGACGTTCGACCGGGAAGCCGCCTACGGCCGGCGCCTGGACATTCCCGCGGGCACTGCTGCGCGGTTCGAGCCAGGGGATTCCCGGAAGGTGCGGCTCATCGAACTGGCCGGCGCCCGGGAAGTGTACGGCTTGGGTAACGCCGTCAACGGGCCGCTGTCGGACGGCAAGGGGCCGGCAGGAGCGCAGGACGGCGTGAAGGAGGGCGGCAAGTGAGCTTCGAGATTTCACGCCGGCAGTACGCCGACCTGTACGGCCCGACGACCGGTGATGCCATCCGCCTGGCTGACACCGACCTGTTCCTTGAGATCGAGAAGGACCTTACCGCCTACGGCGAGGAGGTGGTGTTCGGCGGCGGCAAAGTGATCCGGGACGGCATGGGCCAGAACGGCCAAGTGACACGGGACGGTGTTGGTTCCGGCGGTGTTGGTTCCGGCGGCGGAGTGCCGGACACCGTCATCACCAACGCGGTGATCCTGGACTACACAGGCATCTACAAGGCTGATGTGGCCATCAGGGATGGACACATCTTCAAAATCGGCAAGGCCGGGAACCCGCAGATCACCGACGGCGTGGACATCGTGATCGGCGCGAGCACCGAAATCATTGCCGGCGAGCGCAGGATCCTCACTGCCGGGGGAGTGGACACCCATATCCACTTCATCTCCCCGGACCAGGTGCCCACGGCGCTGGCCAGCGGCATCACCACCATGATCGGCGGCGGCACCGGCCCGGCCGAAGGCACGAAGGCCACCACGGTGACGCCCGGGAAGTGGCACATCCAGCGGATGCTCCAGGCGGCCGAGGGCTTCCCCATGAATATCGGCCTGTTCGGCAAGGGCCACGCTTCCGCCGTCGAACCCCTGGCCGAGCAGATCCGCGCCGGTGCCATCGGGCTGAAGGTCCACGAGGACTGGGGATCCACCACGTCGTCCATCGACACATCCCTGACAGTCGCCGACGAATACGACGTCCAGGTTGCCATCCACACCGACACCCTGAACGAGTGCGGCTTCGTGGAGGACACCATCCGCGCCATCAACGGCCGCGTCATCCACACCTTCCACACCGAGGGTGCCGGCGGCGGGCATGCCCCGGACATCATCAAGATCGCAGGCATGCCCAATGTCCTGCCTGCGTCCACCAACCCCACGCTGCCGTACACGCGCAACACCATCGAAGAGCACCTGGACATGCTGATGGTGTGCCACCACCTCAACCCGGATATCCCCGAAGACGTCGCGTTCGCTGACTCGCGCATCCGGGCGGAGACCATCGCGGCCGAGGACGTGCTGCAGGACCTCGGCATCTTCTCCATCACCTCTTCCGACTCGCAGGCCATGGGCCGGGTGGGCGAGGTGATCACGCGCACCTGGCAGGTGGCGGACAAGATGAAGAAACAGCGCGGCGTGCTGGAGGATCCCCGGGGGAATAGCGCTGCCGGCGTCCACGGCTCAGCGCAGGGTTTGGGTTCCGGCAGTGACAACTTCCGCCTCAAGCGCTACGTCGCCAAGTACACGATCAACCCGGCAATCGCCCAGGGGATCGCGGGCTCGGTGGGCTCGGTGGAGGAGGGCAAGTTCGCCGACCTCGTGTTGTGGGACCCGGCCTTCTTCGGCGTCAAGCCGGAGCTGGTGCTCAAGGGCGGCCAGATCGCCTATGCGCTGATGGGCGACGCGAACGCCTCCATCCCCACCCCGCAGCCGCGCACCATGCGGCCGATGTTCGCTGCATTCGGAAAGGCCCTTCAGCAGTCCTCCATCACGTTCCTGTCCCAGGCAGCCATCGACGCCGGCGTCCCCTCCGAGCTGGGCCTGGAAAAGGTCATCCGGCCCGTCTCGGGAATCCGGACCCTGACCAAGGCCGACCTGAAATACAACGACGCCACCCCGGACATCCAGGTGGACCCGGAAACGTACCGGGTAACGGTGGACGGCGAGGACGTCACCTGCGAGCCGTCCGACGTCCTGCCCATGGCCCAGCGCTACTTCCTTTTCTAACACCCACTGGAGCCCCACGTGATCATCGAAAAAGTCCTCGGCAACCTGCACGAGCTGCCCGACCCGCACGCCTACGCCGGCCTGCACCAGGAAAAAGTGGTGCTGCCGAGCGCCCAGCTGGTTAAACGCATCCAGCGCGCCACGACCGACCACGGCAAGGAGATCGGCATCCGGCTGCCCTCCGGGTCGGGGGACCTGCGCGACGGCGACATCCTGCACGTGGCCGGTTCCAACATGATCGTGGTATCGGTGCTCCCCACCGACGTCCTGGTGATCGCGCCAAGGACCATCCACGAGATGGGCGTCGTGGCCCATTCCCTCGGCAACCGGCACCTGCAGGCCCAGTTCTTCGAGCCTGCTTCGGAATACGGGGCCGACGTCATGGTGTGCGCTTACGACCACACCGTCGAGGACTACCTTCGCCACGCTGCCGTGCCCTACTCCCGACAGGAACGCGTCATGCCTGTTCCTTTCCGCCATGCTGAACACTCGCACTAGTAGTCCTGTCGCCGCGCTGCGCGTCCTACGGCGTGTGCTGGCTGGGTGCGTCGCCCCGGATTGGGGGCCGTGCCCGTCCCCAGGCGCTCCCAATCCTCGCAAGCTCGGATCGGGGCCCTCGCGCCTGTGGGCCCCCCGCGCGGCCCGCCACGCCGCGGCCCCATATCCCTCGCGTCGCCTGCGTTCGTCACCTTTGGCGGTCGCTCAGTGAGCAGTTATCAGCTTGCTTTGCAGCAGCTGACTGACTCTGCGCTTCCTACTGGGGCTTTTGCGCACTCTCTTGGCTTTGAGACTTACATCGAGCGGGGGCTCGTGGTTGATGAGGCTGGTTTTGGGGTGTGGCTCGGGGCGTTCATTGGGCAACAGCTGACTTACTCGGATGGGTTGGCTATTCAGCTCTTTTTTGAGGGGGTTGATCTTGGGGAGTTGGATGAACTCTTGTCGGCTTCGCTGCTGCCTCGGCAGGTTCGGGAGGCCAGCGTCAAGATGGGCTTGCGGCTGCTCGAGATTGGCGGGGAGGTCTTCCCTTCCGAGGAACTCGGACTGTACCGGGACCTGGTGAGGAAGGGCCTTGCCGCAGGGCATCAGCCGCTGGCGTTCGCCGTCGTCGCCCGCTCCCTGGGAGTGCCGCTGCAGGAGGCACTCGCCGCCTACCTTTTCGCCGCCGTCACGTCCCTGACCCAGAACGCCGTCCGGGCCATCCCGCTGGGCCAGAACGCCGGGCAGCGGCTGCTTCAGCAAGCGGCGGACGACGTCGCTGCCGCCGTCGAACGGGTCTCTCACCTCACCCTGGAGGACTTCGGTGCCGTCACCCCCGGACTGGAAATTTCGCAAATGCGGCACGAACGCCAACGTGCCCGGATGTTCATGAGCTAGCAGCGCTTTTTACTTAGGAGGACAGAATGACTGAACCCATCAAAATCGGCATCGGCGGACCCGTCGGCGCCGGTAAAACCCAGCTGGTGGAGCGGCTCACCCGGCACATGAGCGGCGAAATCTCCATGGCCGCCATCACCAACGACATTTACACCATCGAGGACGCCAAAATCCTCGCCGCCAACGGCATCCTCCCCGTGGACCGGATCATCGGCGTCGAAACCGGCGGCTGCCCGCACACCGCCATCCGGGAAGACACCTCCATGAACACCGCTGCCATCGAGGAACTCAAAGCCCGGCACCCCGACCTGCAGGTCATCTTCGTCGAGTCCGGAGGCGACAACCTCTCCGCCACCTTCAGCCCCGAACTCGTCGACTTTTCCATTTACATCATCGACGTGGCCCAAGGCGAGAAAATCCCCCGCAAAGCCGGCCAAGGCATGATCAAGTCCGACCTCTTCATCATCAACAAAACCGACCTCGCCCCGCATGTCGGCGCTGATTTGGCAGTGATGGAAGCGGATTCGCGGGATTTCAGGGGTAACAAACCGTTCTGCTTCACCAACCTCAAGACCGACGAAGGGCTCGACAAGGTCATCGAATGGGTGAGGCGGGACGTCCTGATGCTCGACCTCGCGATATGAGCCAAAAAACTTCCGCTGTCATCTCACCTTGGGCGGCGCCCGCGGATGAAGGGGGCCGTGTCCGCTCCGCGGTGCCCGCCACGCCGCGGCCCCCTTCATCCGCGACCGCTCATCGCCCAGCGAGAGGGCGGCTGGAGTTGGGCATCAACGTGCGTAACGGCAAGTCCATTGCTTCCACACAGTTCCATGAAGGCGCCCTCAGAGTCTTGCGACCACATTATTTGGATGACTCGGGGCAGGTTTGCTACGTCGTCGTCAATCCTGGCGGGGCTTATCTTGGGGCGGATCTTTTTGTGCTGAACGTGGAAGTCGAAGCAGGCGCTGATCTGTTGTTAACCACGCAGTCCGCTACGAAGGTGTACCGGACTCCGGGCTCTTGTGCTGAGCAGCGGATGGTTGTTCGCCTGGGGGAGGGGGCGCGGCTGGAACTGGTGCCTGACCAGCTCATTGCCTACCGGGAGGCCAGCTATCGGCAGAACACCTCTTTTACGGTGCGGCCGTCGTCGTCACTGGTCATGGCGGAAGTGGTGACACCCGGATGGTCGCCAGACGGAGCGGCGTTCCGCTACGAGGAGCTGCGGCTGCGGAACGAGATACGGGTCGGGACAGACGAAGGAAGCCAGCTCCTGGCGCTGGACAACCTGCTCATCCGGCCGCCGGCAGGGGATGTCACCGGGTTGGGGTTTATGGAGGGCTTCAGCCACCTGGGGTCGCTGATCGTGGTGGATGCCCGGGTGGACCAGGCGCTCGCCGACGAGCTGCACAGCATCACTTCGCTGCGTGATGCCTTGACCGGAATCTCGCTGACCCGCAGCATCGCAGGAGCCACTGGGCTGGTCCTGCGGTCACTGTCGAACAGCACAGGGGAATTGAGCCTCCTTCTTGGCGCCTGCACCTCCCTCCTCCGCGAGCGGTGGCACGGGCAGGAACCACTGAACCTCAGGAAGCACTGATGGCAGCCAGCACCAGCATCACCACCCTGTACCGGGGGCGGGACGGCTTGCCGCTGCGGACCCGGGTGCTGTGGATGTTCGGTGCCGTGGCCGCCCTGCACGCCGCCGCCGTCGTACTCCTGCTGGCCGGCGGCGCGGGGAACGCCGGGGGAGCCGGTGCCCAGGCCCTCACCGGAGGACTGGTCCTGACGGCCTATCTCGCGGGTGTGAAGCACAGTTACGACTGGGACCACCTTGCGGCCATCGACAACTCCACCCGCAAGATCGTGGCGAACCGCCAGGACCCGGTCAGCGTCGGCTTCGCCTTCAGCCTCGGACACAGCTCGGTGGTGACGCTGGCCGGTGTGCTTGTTATTGCCGGTGCCGCCGCCATTGGCGAGTTCATGCAGGACGGATCTGCCGGCAACCTGGTGCTCGGGCTGATCGGCAGCGCCGTTTCCGGGTTGTTCCTGCTGGCGATGGGGCTCTTTAACGGGTCGGCCTTCGCCCGCTCTGTGCAGG
The DNA here is from genome assembly GCF_054408515.1 of Arthrobacter sp. D3-16. Taxonomy (NCBI): domain Bacteria; kingdom Bacillati; phylum Actinomycetota; class Actinomycetes; order Micrococcales; family Micrococcaceae; genus Arthrobacter; species Arthrobacter sp. D3-16. The sequence continues at coordinate 461,636 of NZ_CP096437.1, forward strand.
CCTACCGCCGGGCGCGGTCCGGGGCCGCGATTGATCCCCAGGACCTCGAACCAACCGGACTGGTGGCGCGGCTGCTCGCCCGGCCGCTGGCCAGGGTCCGGCGGCCGCTGAGCATCTACGTGATCGGCTTCCTGTTCGGGCTGGGGTTTGACACCGCCACCACCATAGGGCTGCTGATGATGACGACGGCGGCGTCCCTGGCCGGGGTGCCGGCCGCTGCCCTGCTGGCGCTTCCACTGGCGTTCACCGCCGCCATGACGCTGTGCGACTCCCTGAACGGGCTGGCCATGATGCGGATGTACCGCTCGGCGCTTGATGACCCACCGCGGAAGCTCGGTTTCAACGCCCTGGTGACCGGTATCTCGGCGGTGTCCGCGCTGTTCATTGCGGTGATCACGCTGGGCGGTTTCGTCAACGCCGCCTTCGCGCTGGACGACCCCCTGACCGTGTGGCTGGGATCGGTTGACCTGGGCGACGCCGGCCTGCTGCTGGTAGTGCTGTTGCTGGCAGTGTGGGGTGCCGCTGCGGTGAAGGGGCGGGTGGAGCGCCGCCCGCGGCACTAAGGCACAAGCCCGGGCCAGCCGGTTCAGGCCGCCATCCGGCCCCTGTTCTTCCGGTGCGGACGGGTCTTTGCCTGGTCCGGGACACCTGCTTTCGACGCCAGCGGCACCTGACCGCCGTCGGGAACCCTGCTGTCTGCGTGCAGGTGCACCCCGTGCTCGATGAGGACGCTGGAACCAATGCGTGAGTGGCTGCCGATGTGTACCCGGTTTCCAATCACCGTGCCCCGGCCGATCCGCACGCCATCGCCAATAACGGCCCTGTCCCCGATAGTGGCATCGCGGTCGATCCAGCTGCCGTGGCCGATTTTGCAACCCGAGCCGATCCGGGCGCCGTACTCCACATAGGTCATAGGGCCGATGCGTGAGCTTTCGGCTGCTGTGGCACCGGGAGCGATGAGGCCGCCGCCATTGGCGTGACGGGCGTAGCGGGTGACCTTCCCGGCGTCGTCTTCAACTGATACAAACTTCGCGTTCATTCAATCCCTCGTTAACGGTGGCGGCCTTTTCAGCCGCACATTCAGTTAACGGTTCGGAACTCAAATGGATTCCCGGGAACCGGGACGACAACGGCGGTGCGGACTCTTGAGGCCTGGGCCTCAGGCCACGAGGTTGGCTGCGGCGGTGTCCATATGTGCGCGGATGGTCTTCCGGGCGAGTGATGCGTCGCCTGTTTCAATGGCCGCCACGATGTCACGATGCCGGTCAACGCTCATGTTCTTGACGCCCTTATCCAGGCCGCCGAACATGATGGACATCCTGATTGACCCTTCCAAGGACTCCCAGGAGTGAAGCAGGGTTTCATTGCCGGTCAGGCGGCAAAGAGTGCGGTGGAATTCCATATCGGATTCGATCCGCTCTTCCAAGGACAAATCCTGGGCTGCCTCCATAACGTCTATGGTCTGGTGCAGGGACTGGATTGCGTGGGCCCGGTCCGGGAGTTCGCAGAGGGTGCGTGCAGCCAAGGATTCAAGGGCCGCCCGTACAGCGAAGATGTCCCGGATTTCCTTCTCGTCCAGGTGCCGGACTGACAGCCTGCCGCGCGGCCCGGCGGACAACAGACCCTCCTGTTCAAGCTGGCGCAGGGCCTCGCGCAGCGTTCCCCGGCTGATCTGCAGCATCTCGGAAAGTTCTGTTTCCACCAAATGCCGCCCGGGCGCCAACTCGCCGCTGGTGATGGCGGTCCTCAGCGCTGAGAGCGCCTGCTCACGGAGGCTCTTCTTTTGCAGTCCCAGCAGCGGGGCTGTCAGTCCGGCCATGGCGTCTGTCCTCGATGTTGTAAGTCGACTGTTTACAGTCGGTTGTAGTTTCGATAGTACGGCAGAAAGCACGGCGCCGGGCGGGACCGGTGCCGTGCTTCCCACATTCGCCGTCGCCGCGCTAGCCGAGTTCGGCGAGCACCTTCGCCACGATGCGGTCCACGGCCAAACCGTAGCGGTCGTGGAGGGTGGGCAGTGCGCCGGCGTCGAGGAACTGGTCCGGCAATGCCACGGGGACCACGCGTTTGCCAACGCCGGCGGTGACGACGGCGGAGGCGACGGTTTCGAACAGGCCGCCCACCACGCTGTGGTTCTCCAGCGTTACGGCGAGCCGGTCGGTGTCGATCTCCTTGAGGACGGTTTCGGCGTCGAACGGTTTGATGGTGGGGGTGTGGACGACGGCGACGTCCACGTTGTGTGCGGCCAGCGCCTTGGCTGCCTGGAGGGCGCGCATGGTCATCAGGCCGGAGGAGATGAATACGACGTCGTTGCCGCCGCGCAGGACCTTGGCCTTGCCGAGTTCGAATTTGTAGTCGTACTCGTCCAAAACAGTGGGGACATTGCCGCGCAGCAGGCGCAGGTAGGTTGGCCCGTCACTTGCTGCCAGCTGCGGGACGGCCTGTTCGATGTCGATGGAGTCGCAGGGGTCAACGATGGTCAGGTTGGGCATGCCGCGGAAGATTGCCATGTCCTCGGTGGCCTGGTGGCTGGGGCCATAGCCGGTGGTGAGGCCGGGCAGGCCGCCGACGATGTTCACGTTCAGGTTCGGTTCGGCGGCGTCGAGGCAGAGGAAGTCATAGGCGCGGCGGGCGGCGAACACGGAGTAGGTGGACGCGAACGGCACCAGCCCGGTTTCGGCCAGGCCTGCTGCTGCGCCGAAGAGCAGCTGCTCGGCCATGCCCATTTGGAAAAAGCGTTCCGGGAAGGCCTTGGCGAAGATGTGCATGTCGGTGTACTTGCCCAGGTCGGCGGTCAGGCCGACAATCCTGTCGTTTTCCTGTGCCGCCTTCACGAGCGCGTGCCCGAACGGCGCGGACGTGGTCTTCTGGCCGGGATCGGCGAAGGACGCGATCATGGCCGAGGTTTTCAATTTGGGCTTGGCCGCTGTTGTGGTGTCGGGGGCCTCGGTGGTGGTGCTCATGCTGAAGCCTTTCCTTTGTATCCGGCGGTGAGCTGCTCGCGGCAGGTCTGCCATTCGTGTTCTTCGATGCGCATGAAGTGCGCCTTTTCGCGGTTCTCCAGCAGGGGAACGCCCCGGCCTACCTTCGTGTCGCAGAGGATGACGGAGGGTCGTCCGACGGCGGCGGCCTGGGCCGCTGCGTTGTCGAACGCTACGAGCAGCGCGGCGACGTCGTTTCCGTCCACGCGCTGGGTGTACCAGCCGAACGATTCCCACTTTTCGGTGACCGGCTCGGTGCGCAGGACGGTGTCGGTTTTGCCGTCGGCCTGCAGTGCGTTGATGTCCACCATGGCGGTGAGGTTGCCCAGCTGGTGGTGGTGGGCGCCCATGGCTGCCTCCCACGTGGAGCCTTCGTCCAGTTCGCCGTCGGAGAGGAAGTTGAATACCCGGGCGTTGGAGCCCTGGTAGCGCAGGCCCAGGGCCATGCCGACGGCGATGGTCAGGCCGTGGCCCAGGGAGCCGCCGGAGATTTCCATGCCCGGGGTGTAGGTGGACATCCCGGACATCGGCAGCCGGGAATCATCGGAACCGTAGGTTTCCAGTTCTTCCACCGGGACGATCCCGGCTTCGGCGAGGGCCGCGTAGTGGCCGATCGCGTAGTGCCCGGTGGAGAGCAGGAACCTGTCCCTCGCCTCCCAGTGCGGGTCCTCCGCCTTGAAGCGGAGCTGGTCACCATAGACGGTGGCGAGCATGTCCGCAGCGCCGAGTGCCTGGCCCACATAGCCCTGGCCCTGGACCTCGCCCATGTTCAGGGCGTGGTGCCGGATGCGGTAGGCGGCCGCGCTGATTCCCGCGATGCGGTCCTGCGCCAGGTCGGGGGCCACCTGGCTTTCGTCTGCCTGGTTCTGGACAGTATCTGTTGCCATTGCTTGCTCCGTGTTTGGTTCGTGCGTGGTGGTCATTAGACGCTCACTGTGTTGGGGGTGCTTTTGGTGGCCTCGTCAGCCAGCTCGCGCTCCCGCTTGCCCCAGGTTTCCCGGGTGACAATGGCGGCCCAGAGGCCAATGGCGGCGTAGAAGCTGAAGAGGAGGGCAGGGCCCATCCAGCCCAGGGCCACGAACAGCAGGGTGGTGACGAAGGGGGTGAATCCGGAGACCATGGCCGAGATCTGGTAGGCCAGCGAGGCTCCGGAGGAGCGGGTCTTGGCCTGGAACAGTTCGGGGAACCACGGACCCTGCGCGCCGGCAAGCGAGTTCTGGCAGACAGCGTAGGAGATGACGATGGTGGCGATGACGAAGATGAACAATCCGGTATTCACCAGCAGGAACATGGGAATGCCGAACAGCGCGGCGAAGGCGCAGGACCAGACGTACAGGGGGCGGCGGCCGATCCTGTCGGTGAGCCGCGCCCAGGCCATAGTGGCGAAGATGCCGATGAAGGAAGCGATGCAGAGCGCCACGAGCGTCTGCGTCTTGTCCGCCAGCTGCTCGGTGTGCAGGTAGGAAATCATGTACGTGATGGACACGGCGTAGCCGGCAGTTTCCGCAACGCGCAGGCCGATGCCGCGGACAATGCTGCGCCAGTCGGTCTTGATGACCTCGATGATCGGGTTCTTGACGATGGAGCCGCTTTCCTTGACCTCGTCAAAGACGGGGGACTCGGGCACCTTGGAGCGGATAATCAGGCCGACGGCAACAAGCACGATGCTGGCCAGGAAGGGAACGCGCCAGGCGAGCTCACCGCCGAGGTTGACGCTTACCAGGAAGACCAGGTTCGCCAGCAGGAGGCCTACCGGGAAGCCAGCCTGCACTATGCCGGTGTATTTGCCCTTGGCCTTCCACGGTGCGTGCTCGTAGCTCATCAGGATGGCGCCGCCCCATTCGGCACCGAAGGCCAGGCCCTGGACGATGCGGACGAAGACCAGCAGTGCGGGTGCGAGCAGGCCGACCTGCTCATATGTCGGCAGGAGGCCGATCAGGAAGGTGGCCACACCCATGATGATCAGCGAGGCGACCAGAACCGGTTTGCGTCCCACCTTGTCGCCAAGGTGCCCGCCGATGATGCCGCCGATGGGGCGGGCAGCGAAGCCGACTCCCAGGGTGGCGAAGGCCGCGAGTGTTCCGGTCACGGGATCGCCCGTGGGGAAGAACGCGGTCCCGAAGTACAGCGCAGCGGCCGTGCCGAAACCGATGAAGTCATACGTCTCAATCACAGCGCCCACACCGGAGCCAATAGCAACGCGCTTGGCGTCCTTGGTGCCGTGCACGTGGCCGCGCATTTTCAGAGCTTCGTTGCTCATGGTGGTTCCCTTTCGGAGAGCGGCCTACGGGGCGGCCGCTGTCGACGGTTAACAAATGATAGACCCAGTGTGATGCCCGTCATGCTCAATGTCAACAGTCGACCTTAAGGGTTGACTGTCAACACTAAGAGCCATATTGTGGTCCTAGTCACTTTGACCCAGCTTCATCTCCACGTACTCATTGATCCAAGGGAGCATCATGACCACGACTCAGCGCACTGCCGTCCTTACCGGAGCAACCTCCGAGCGGGGTATAGGCATCACCACCGCCCGGCGTTACGCCAGCCAGAATTGGGCGGTAGTCATTCTGGACCTCGACGGCGAGAAGTCCGCGAAGGTCGCAGCCGAAATTGGAAACGAGTACAACGTTCCTGCCTTCGGTCACGAGGTGGACGTCGCCAGCGAAGCGTCCGTTGCCGCCGCCCAGGCAGCCGTCGCCGCCGAGGTCGCCGCGGGCAACCTGCCTCCCGTAGGCGCCCTCGCCAACATCGCCGGCATCACCTCTCCCGTCCCGTTCCTCGAGACCACCCTTGAGCTGTGGCACAAGGTGATGGACGTCAACGCAACAGGCACCTACCTGGTGACGAAGGCGTTCCTGCCGGACATGATCGACAACGGCTGGGGCCGCATCGTCACCATGTCCTCGGTGTCCGCACAACGCGGCGGTGGCGTGTTCGGGAAAGTCCCGTACTCCGCAGCAAAGGCGGCCATCCTGGGGTTCACCAAGGCCCTCGCCCGCGAACTGGGGACCACCGGGGTGACGGTCAACGCCATCACCCCGGGTGCCGTGGACACCAACATCCGGGTGGGCAGCACGGAAGAGCAGGAAGCCGCCATCAACGCCGGAATTCCGCTGGGCCGCAACGCGACCACCCAAGAAGTCGCAGCCGTGATCACCTTCCTGTCCTCGGAGGACTCGGCCTACCTCACCGGCACCACCATCGACATCAACGGCGGAAGCCACATGCACTAACGGAGCCGGCGACGAGTGCCTGCTGGAGAACGGGCGGATTGGGCAATGCGATGAAGCCATATCGCTACCATGACTGGAGCCGGCTCATTGGGACGCCGGTGGAGGTCCGAAAGGACTTCGAAATTGTGCGCACCGGTGTGGTCGATGACGCCATGGCTGATTCGTCAGCCCTGTGGCTGGCGGCAGACGCAGGAGGCGGCAGAGCCCTTTTTGCTGCCGCAGAGGGTTACGAGGTGTGGATCCGGCCGAAGGAACTTGGTGGCAAGTTCTGCTTCAAGATGGCGGCCATGCAACTCTCCGGGTCCGGGCAAGGGCGCGGATCCCGGTAGGCAAGCGAAGGGGTGGGTTTCCCGCCGCAGGGTTCCTACACTGGGGTGATGATCACCGTCACCGGAAGTGTGGAAACCAAGCTGCCCGCCGAGCAGGCCTTTGCCTACATGCGGGAGTTCGAAAACACGAGCGAGTGGGACCCCAGCACCCCGGTGATGGACAAACTGACTCCAGGTCCTGTGGCTGTGGGGCACAGGTACCACGCCGAGTCGGAGTTCCGGGGCAAACGCCAGACCCTTGAATACGAGGTCATCGAGCTGACGGAGAACCACATCAAGCTCCGCGGCGAGAACAAGACGGTAACGGCTTTCGACTCGATCGACGTGAGCTCCAACGGTGCGGGTTCGGTGGTCAAGTACACGGCGGAGTTCAGCATCAAGGGCCCGGCCAAGATCATTCAGCCGCTGCTGAAGCCGGCCTTTATGTCGCTGCGGGACCCCGCGCTGAACGGGATCAGGGACACGCTCAACTCCCGCGCCGGGGTATAACGAAAGGCACCGCGGCGGCATCGCAGCATCATTCGTTGGAGGAATCCAGCCCGGTGAGACGGGAGCAAGCCTCCCACAAACGCCGGCGTGCTTCAGGATCCGAGCCCATACCCGGCGTCGGGAGTTCCTGCCGCTTTGCCCAAAGCTTCCCGGAAACGTCCGCTGCTTCGCGTGAGGTGGCAAGCCAGACAGCCGTGTCTGCTGCCTTGTCGGCCGGGGCGCCGAAAGTGTTGGTGACCCAGCGGAATGGCCCCCCAACGTCCTGCAGGAGTGCCGTGTTCTTGACGAGGCCGGGATGGACGGCGTTCGCCACCACGCCCGTGCCTCGCAGGCGCTGGGCGAACTCCTGTGTCAGGAGAACACGGGCAAGCATTGTGGGCGGCGTGGACCGAAGGTAGCTGTACTTGCCCTTCGCCGTCTGGAGGTCATCGAAGCTGAGCGTGGCGTTGCCGTACCTTGAAGCAACCTTGACGATTCGTGCGGTAGAGGCCGCCGGGCCAGCCGTCCCTGCAGTTCCGGCGTTTGCCTTTCCTTCACTCGCGGCGCGCTTGAGGGCGTCAAGCAGCACCTGTGTCAGCAGGAAGTAGGCCACCACATTCGTGGCGAAGGTCAGTTCCAGCCCGTCGGGAGTAACGTGGCGTTCCTTGCGGAAGACTCCTGCGGCGTTGACAAGCACATCCAGCCTGTCGTGGCGGGACAGGACATCGGACGCCGCCCGCCGGATGGAGGGCTGGGCCGACAGGTCACAGGCGAGCGGTTCGAGCCTGGCAGCCGGAACCAGTGCTCTGATGTCCGCCATTGCCGCCTCCGCCCGGGCAGCGGAGCGGCCAACGACGATAACCGCTGCTCCCTCGCGCGCCAGGCCGGCGGCTACGGCTTTCCCCAGCCCGCCCGTCGCGCCCGTCACCAGCGCCAGGCGCCCCTCCAGTGATCCCATCGCCGCCTCCTCAGCACCTCGGCCTTCCGGCTTCAGTTGCAGCTCCTTCAAGGAGCCCAAGCGCCTTCAGGTTACGCCTTCGCCGCACCCCTTCCTACGGCAAATCAGGGCACCTGGAAACAGGCCAGCGGGAGTAGGTAGACTGGCCTACCTACTACCTACCTAGTCAAAAGGAGCGCCGGTGCCCTCGCCTACCGTGTCTGTGCCGTCACATGTGTCCGTGCCGCCCAGGAAGTCCGCCCGCGCGCTGTTGCTCACGGCAGCCGCAAGGCTCTTCTACGAACAAGGCGTCGGAGCCACGGGCATCGATGCCGTCACCGCCGAGGCAGGGGTGGCAAAAAAGAGCCTCTACAACAACTTCGCGTCCAAGTCCGACCTGGTGGGCGCATACCTTGAAGCCCGGCACGAGGAATGGCTTGGCCTCTACCGGACGCGCGTGGACGCCGCGGCTGGACCGAGGGAGCGCGTGCTGGCCATCTTTGACGCCTACCTCGATCATGCCCGCTTTGCGTACCACCACGGATTCCGGGGGTGCGGACTGCTCAACGCTGCCGCCGAACTGCCGGCAGGCAGCCTGGGTCGCTTGGCGGTGCGGCGCCACAAGGAGGAAGTTGAGGCGCTCCTCTCCGCGCATCTGGCCGAACTGCTCCCGGACCAGGAGGAACGCCGGATAAGGCTGGCCACCCATCTGGCCTTCCTCCTCGAAGGTGCCGTGGTCCGTGCAGGACTTGAGGGTGGGGATGCCCGGCTTCTTGAGGGCCGGACCATTGCCGCACAGATGCTGGACGGGCTGTGACTGCGTCCACCGGCTTCGCCCCAGGTCCTGTCTGGGGCGCTGTCTTTGTGCTCGCCGCATCGGTGCTGTGGGGCACCACAGGAACTGCTGCCACGTTTGCCCCGGCCGTCAGCCCCTTGGCCATCGGTGCCGTTGCGATGGGAGTTGGCGGGTTGCTGCAGGCTCTCTACGCGGCCCACCCCATCAGTGCCCAATGGCGGCGCCTGGCGGAGCAATGGCCGCTGGTTTCCCTGGGGGCGTTCGCAGTTGCGGTCTACCCTCTGGCCTTTTACACGTCAATGCATCTTGCCGGCGTGGCAGTGGGAACTGTGGTTTCCATCGGCTCGGCCCCCGTGGCAGCGGCGTTGATCGAACGCCTCGTTGACCAGAAGCCGCTCACCCTCCGCTGGATAATTGGGGCGCTGATCGCTGTGGGCGGCGCCGTGCTGTTGTCGTTTGCAGGGCACCGGCCCGGCGACGGCGGCGCAGGTCCCGCGGCGGAGTCCTGGGCCAACGCGTCTGGGGCCAGCGCGTCCTGGGCCAGCGCCGCGGGAATAGCCCTCGGTTTGGTTGCAGGGGCTACCTACGCTTTGTACTCGTGGGCAGCCCACCGCCTCATCGGCGGAGGCGTGTCCTCCCGGGCCGCCATGGGGACGGTGTTTGGGGTGGGCGGTGTCCTGCTGATGCCAGTCCTCCATGTCACCGGCCGCCCGCTCGTCGAGTCGTGGACGAACTTCACCGTCGGGGCGTACATGGCACTCGTGCCGATGTTTGCGGGATACGTCCTGTTCGGGTGGGGCCTCGCGCGGGTCCGTGCGAGCACTGCGACGGGCCTTTCCTTGGTGGAGACTGTGGTGGCAGCGGCACTGGCGGTCCTGGTGGTGGGGGAACGGTTGCCGGCCGCGGGCTGGCTGGGGGCCGCCACCGTCCTGGCAGGCCTGTTCTTCCTGCTCCCACGCGCTTCACAAGAGGGGCAACAGCGCTTGGGCGACGCAGGACTAGGTGGGCTGTCCGCGCCGGCGGCGGCGCACGAGGGGATGCTTGTTCAGCGCGAGGCAGGCACCCAGAGCCATCAGGAACAACCCGGAGACAGCCGCACCGATGACCTGGCCGCTGACCCCGGCGATGAAGAGCACAAGGCCGAGCAGGCCCGCGGCTGAACCGTAGTAGAAGCCTGAACTGAACCGGTGTGAGGGGTAGCCGTACAGCAGTTCCATGGCCAGGTGGGGATCGTCGGCGATCAGCCCCAGCTCCAGCTCCTTAAGGAGCCTCCGCTCCTCTTCGGACATTGGCATTGGACGCCCTTGAAATCTAAGTCGGGAGTATCGATATCGACCGTAGGATTCTTGTCCTGTTGAGTCAAGGGTCAGCTTGCCGGGTGCGGAGGCTTAACTGGGACGTCGTATCTCAGTGAGTCTCCCAGCACCCTCACGCCTTGGGTGGGGACATGCGTGGTTGGCCGGGAGCTGGGCATCAGATGTTCCACGGAAAGTCCCGCCAAAAGGACGCAGTGGTCGGCGATGAGCCGTCGGTGGCATCGCCACCAAAGGGTTTCGCTGCACATAATCACGGTGGGTTGCTCGGATGCCTCTGCCATCAGTCGTTCCGCGGCCGCTCCGAACTCCCCGGTCCGCATATAGGCAGCGTAGGCCCGGAAAGAATCGTTGCGAAGGGCCGTATCCGGTGAGTCCGGCGGTAGCTTGCGGAAACCGCCAAGCCGCTGCTCCCACCGGTAGCTGATGCCGGCGTCCGGCAGCCAGGCGGACATGCTGTCCTTGCCAAACTGGGGGTGCTTGCGGCTCCCGGGCCCGATGCGTACGTCCACGAGGGATGTCACGCCGGCGCCTTTCAGCAGCTGCCCAAAGTCAGCCTGGGAGGCGGTCCCGTGACCTGCCGTAAAAAGAACGCCCACAGAAGCCATGATAGGCAAGGGGGCTCCCGCCGCAGCAGGAGGCAGGACGACGGCGGGACGTGCCTAACGCCGTCGGAGTTCCGCGAACTCAAGCGAGGGGACGATGGCCCCAGCGTCCCGCTCCACGAAGTTGGTGCCCGGCGGGACAACGTCATCGATCGCATCCAGGACCGACTCACCCAGCCTGACCTCGGCCGCCCGCAGGTATGCCGCAAGGTGCTCTTCGCTGCGCGGCCCAATAATCACGCTGCTCATGGCCGGATGGGCCAGGGCAAAGCCGACGGCGAGGTCCACCAGCGGGAGCTCCAACTTGTCCGCCAGCCGTGCCAGGGCATCGGCGGCGTGCAGCTTGCGTTCGCTGGAGGGGCCGGAAATGTCGTAGCGGCCGGGAAGCGAGTGCACGCGGGTGGGCGCCTTTCCGGAATCCAGGACGAAGCTGCCCGACAGCCAGCCGCCCGCCAACGGTCCGTACGCCAGTACGCCGAGGCCATACTGCTGGGCGATGGGGAATACGTCCCGTTCGTTGGCGCGCACCAGCATGGAGTACGGCACCTGGTTCCCGAGCGGGGGGATCAGATGGTTGGTGGTGGCCAGCCACTGCGCCTCCACCAACTGGGCCGGCGTGAACACGGAGGTGCCGTAGTAGAGGATTTTTCCCTGCCGGATCAGGTCGTTGAGAGTGGTGATGGTTTCCAGGACATCGGTGTTGTAGTCCGGCCGGTGTGCCTGGTACAGGTCAATGCGGTCGGTCTGCAGGCGGCGGAGGCTGCCTTCCACGGCCTGCGTGATCCAGCGCCGGGAGTTGCCGGCATGGGCAGGATTGGGGCTCATCTGGCCGTGGAACTTCGTGGCGAGGAAGACGTCGTCGCGGCGGCCACGCAGGGCACGGCCCACTACCTGCTCTGATTCCCCCTGGGAGTACACATCGGCCGTGTCTATCGCCGTGATGCCCGAGTCCAGCGCGGACTGGATAATCCGGATGCTCTCCTCCGCTCCGGTTGGCGCGCCGGTAGCTCCACCGGTCCCCTCGCCGAAATTCATGGTGCCCAGGGTCAGCGGGCTGATAGGGGTGCCTGATCGCCCGAACACCCGCAGTTCGCTGAGGCTCATCTCCGGTCTCCTCCGATATTTGCAGGCACGACGCGCCGATGCGTGCCCTTGATCGTCATGAGGCTACACAGATCGGTCGCGCTGCGGCGGGTTCGCGCCTCAGAGCTTCTCTTTTCGACTCGCGGGGTAACGAAAGGGGACCGGTATGACGTTTTATGGAGCACGTTGGGCAGCACACACGTGGGAGAGATGCCTGGACCAGCCCGCGGCGGACACCCCTACACCGGTGGACGCAGGCAGGGCCAGTACCCACTTCGGAGCTTGAACCACTGCGGCCGGGGCGTTCCGGTTTCGCCTCTGCGCCGCCCTGCAATAATCTGAACCAACGGTTGTGCGCGGGGGTGCAGACGCCCGGTGCAACAGGCAGCACTGTAAGTTCGGGCCACATCACCAGACGAGGCGGACACGCATGACGGCTTCAGACCAGCAGCACCCACAGCAATCGCAGATGCCCGCGGATCCGCCAGGCCTGCCACCCGCTGCCCGTGAAGCTGCCGCCACAGCCGTGGACCCGCACCTCCTCCAGCAGTTGGCGGATGCACATGGTGTGGGAACCTCATTCCAGGGCTGGGACGGCCTGCCGCACAGCGTCGCCGAAGATACCTTGATCAAGGTCCTGGCCTCCCTCGGGGTGCAGGCCCACACCAACCAGCTCATCGAGGCGGCACTCGCGGAAGCGGAACTGGCGCCGTGGCGGCGGATGCTGCCTCCCGCCGTCGTGATCCAGCAGGGCGAGCCGGCTCAGGTCCCGGTCCATCTGCTGGACGGAGCCACAGCCCAGGTGACCATCACGCTCGAAGGCGGTGCCGGGACGCGGGACGCGGTCCAGCAGGACCTCCGGGTGCAGCCGCGGGATGTGGACGGTGTAGCAACCGGGCGTGCCACTTTCGCCCTTCCCCCGGACCTGCCGCTGGGCTGGCATACCCTGCACGCCGAATCACAAGGCGCCACCGCGTCCGCAACCCTGGTGGTGGTACCAGCCCGGCTGACCACCGCCGCGCCGCTGGAAAAGCGCCGTGGCTGGGGACTGGCTACCCAGCTGTACTCCGTGCGTTCCAAGCGGTCCTGGGGAATCGGCGACTTCTCCGACCTCGCCGACCTTGGCGCCTTGAGCGCGGCCCACGGCGCAGACTATATTCTGGTCAATCCGCTGCACGCTGCCGAGCCGGTTCCGCCGGTGCAGCCATCGCCGTACTCACCATCCACCCGGCGGTTCTTCAACCCTCTGTATATCCGTATCGAGGCAATCCCCGAACTGGCCTACCTCAAACCGCGCAAGCGTGCCGCAGTGGAGAAGCTTCACGAGGAAGCGGCTGCCCTGAACAAGGAGGGTGCCCGGCTGGACCGCGATTCCGTCTACGCGGCCAAGCTCGAGGCCTTGGAACTGCTCTACCACACCCGCCGGTCGCCGGCACGGCAGGCGGCCTTCGACGAGTTCTGCCGCATCTCCGGCAGCGGGCTGGACGACTTTGCCCTCTGGTCCGCCATCCGGGAGGACCTGCCGGCCGGGGACCCCTTCTGGTCGGACCCCGCCAGTGCCCTTGGCACGCCGCAGACCGAGGCGCTGCGGGAAAGGCTTACGGACAGGATCGGCTTTTACCGCTGGCTGCAGTGGATTTGCGACGAGCAGCTTGAAAACGCGCAGCGGGCAGCGCTGCGGTCCGGGATGCGGCTCGGCGTGGTCCATGACCTCGCGGTGGGGGTGGACCACAGCAGCGCCGACGCCTGGACGCTCAGGGACGTCCTTGCTCCCAACACCAGCGTGGGTGCGCCGCCTGACATGTACAACCAGCAAGGACAGGACTGGGGCCAGCCGCCGTGGCATCCGGCCCGGCTTGGGGAGGCCGGCTACATCCCGTTCCGCAACATGCTGGCCACCGTGCTGCGCCACGCCGGCGGCGTGCGCGTGGACCATGTCCTGGGCCTGTTCCGGCTGTGGTGGATTCCGTCCGGCAATGCCCCCGGAGACGGCGCCTACGTACGCTACGACCATGAAGCGCTGATCGGTATCCTCGCCCTTGAGGCGCAGCGTGCCGGGGCGGTGGTGATCGGCGAGGACCTGGGCACGTTTGAGCCCTGGGTCCGTGACTACCTTGCCGCCCGCGGCATCCTGGGAACTTCCATCCTTTGGTTCGAGTACGACGGCGACTCGCCCCTTGCGCCCGAAAAGTACCGCACGCAGGCACTCGCGAGCGTGAACACGCACGACCTGCCGCCTACCGCCGGATACCTCGCCGGCGACCATGTGGCACTGCGGAGCGGACTGGGCCTCCTGGAGCGGTCCGAGGCGGAGGAGCGGGCTGAGCACAACGCCTCACTGGAGAAGATGTTGGCGCTGGTGCGCGAGCGCGGCTACCTCCCTGACGATGCTTCCGGCCCTGCCGGGGCCAGCGAAGAACGGACCATAGAGGCCCTGCACCTGCTGCTGGCCCAGGCGCCATCGGTCCTGCTCGGCGTTGCACTCGTGGATGCCGTGGGGGAACGGCGGGTCCAGAACCAGCCCGGCACCACCGAAGCGCTGTACCCGAACTGGCAGGTACCGCTCGGCGGGCCCGACGGCAAGCCGGTGTTTCTGGATGATCTTCCCGCCAATGCACGGTTCAACTCCCTGCTGGCGGCGGTGGAGGAGGCCCTGCGCGGCTAAGTCAACAGTCAGGAGAGCACGATGGGTGAGGGACCAGTACTGGTAGTAGGCGGCACCGGCATGCTCGGCGGCCAGGTGGTGACGGAACTGCTGAACCGGGGAAAGCAGGTGCGGGCCTTGGTGCGCCCCGGCTCGGATGCCTCCCGGCTGGAATCGGCGGGTGTTGAGATTGCCCCTGGGGACATGATGGATCAGGAATCGCTGCTGCGCGCCATGGCCGGCACGGCTGCCGTTGTCACTACGGCAGCCGGCTACACCAGGCACCGCAAAGGCGACACCGCGGAGACCGACACTGTGGGCAACTCAAACCTCGCTGACGCGGCGAAACGTACCGGCGTGCGCCGCTTTGTGCTCACCAGCATCCTGACCTGTAACCAGACCCCACGCGTCCCGCATTTCTGGCATAAGAGGCTCATGGAGGACCGCCTCCAGGCCCTGGGCGTCCCCTTTGTGGCGCTGCGGCCCGGGGCCTTCCTGGACCAGGTGACGCGCTTCGGCGGTGACCCGGTCAGCAAACACAAAGTGATGTGGTTCGGCTCGCCAGGAATCCCGCTGACGTTTGTGCTCACCCCGGACGTAGCCGGGTATTTGGCCGCCGCAGTCGATGCTCCCGGTGTGGAGGGCCAACGCATTGATATCGGGTGGGACAGGCCCATCTCCATGCAGGAGTTCGCGGACCTCGCCGAAGGGCTGACAGGCGAAGAGATGCGTGTCCGGTCGGTTCCGGTCGGCATCCTGCGGGCGGCAGGGCGTGTGCTGGGGCCGGTGAACCCCATGGCCAAGGACCTGGCAGCGATGATTTCGTGGTTCCAGACTGGCCGGTACGTGGCTGACACCACCCGCCAGAGTGAGGTCTTTGGGGCGCCGCCTACTGCAGAGGATGGCGTCCGGCAGCTTATCACCAGCCTCGGCCATGAGGCGCGAAGTTAGGCTTTCATCCGGCGGGAACGGCCCCACCAACAGCGGGGCCACCTGCCGCGCTCCCGGTTCCGGGGTGGCGGCAGGTGGCCCTTTTGTGGTGGCAGGAAGCCCTATCCTGCAGTGATCAGATGTGTGAAGTGGTCGTAGCGGAAGGTGACCGCTCCGCCGTCGTGCTCAATCGGTATGTTGCCGCCGTTCAGCGTGCCGTTCGCCCCGTAGCTGAGGTCCCAGGACCGCTCCAAAGCTGCTTTGAACTCATAACTGCCGGCCGCAAGGTCGGGGACAGTCAGCTTCCACACGAGATCAACCGGATCCAGCACCAGTTGCGCCTGGTCGCATGCCGGTTCCCAGTCGGTGGCGCAGCCGAGTTCGCTGTTCATGCTTCCAGCGGCCGCAACGGCACCGGGCTGCTGTGACGCGTACACCGGGCTGACCACGTGCGTGCTGTTGTCGTAGCGGAACGTGACGGGCCCGCCGGGATGGTTCAGCGCAAGGTTGGGTCCGTTGAGGGCGCCGTCGGCCCCGTAGTTCACGTCCCAGCCGCCGTTGAGCGCTGCCTTGTACTCGTACTGCCCGGGCGGAAGGTCAACGGTGAGGCGCCAGGTTTTGTCCGTGGGATCCAGCGTCATCATGGCCTGGCTGCAGGCCGGGTCCCAGGAGGCGGCGCAGCCCATTGCCTGGTTGAAGGACCCAGCCACGGCCACTGAATCAGGCTGAGGAGCATCACCTACGATCACCGACTTCGGAGCGCTCACCACGTCGAAGCCGGCCCCGGCCATCGTGGCCCGGTACTGCACCTGGGTTCCGTCCTCCAGTTCCGACACGTCGTCCTTCGCTGAATAGACGGGGGATGAGTCGTCGGAGCCGACCGCTGTCCACGCTCCGCCGGCCACGCTGCGTTCAAAAGACACCACATGGGTGGCCTTTTCCGGGTCCGCTGTGGCGCTGAGTTCCACGGAGCCGTTGACGCTGCTTCCTTCGACCGGCTTCTGCAAGGTCAGCACCGGGGCGGGAACACTGGCCGTGAGCGGCTGGCTCGTGGCCGTGTGTCCGCCGTTGTCCAGCACGGTGGCGCGGTACTCCACAGCGGTGCCGGACCCCATGGCCGCCACGTCATGGAACACCTGGTACGGCGCCGTGTCGTCGGTGCCGATCTGCTGCCATTCGCCGCCTGCCGTCCTGGCTTCGAAGCTGACCTCATAGAACGAGGCGCCATCGACGTCGGCTGTCACCTTAAGGCGCCCATTGTCACCCGGCGCTGCAGCCGGCTTCTGGAGGATGACGGCGGGCGCTGCCTTGGAGTGCGGAATCCGGCCGGACGACTGGTACACCACGGCAGAAAGCGGGGGAACGCTGACGGTGAGCTTGCCTTCCGCGGAGGTCTTGGCCTCGTCGGCGCCCTCACCGTAAACGCGGGTGTAGTTGCGCTTGGCGATGTAGGTGGGCACCTCTGCGGTCTGCGTCTGCTCGCTGTTGTTCAGTGCCACGACGTACTCGCGCTGGTCCCCGGCGTCCGTGCGGGAGAAGGCGTAGATGCCTTGACCTTCGGAGGCGTAACGGTGCTGGTGGGCTCCATCGCGCAGTGCCGGGTGTTCCTTCGTCAGGCCTGCGAGCTGGCTGATCTTCGAATAAAGCGGGTGCTCAGGGTTGAAGTTGTTTGTGGCGTGGGTGGCGTCGGAGCCCAGCAGGTCGTCGTCGAGGTAGTCCGGCACCTGGCTGGCGAACAGCGTCTGCCGGGCGTCCTGGTCCCCGCCGGGCCCGGTGAAGCCCTGTTCGTCGCCGTAGTAGATCACCGGGTTGCCGCGGGAGAAATACATCAGCTCGTGGGCGAGTTGGTCGCGGGCCACCTTCTCGGCGTCGGTGGATCCGGGATTGTCCGCGGCAATGAAGCTGCCGATCCGGCCCATGTCGTGGTTCCCCAGGAACGTAGGCAGCTGGTAGACGTTGGAATCGGCGTCGGTGTACCAGTCGTCACCTGCGAAGAAGGACTCGAGCGTCCGCGCGTCCTGGCCCTTGGAGGCGAAGTTGCGGGCCGCGTCCTGGAAGGGGAAGTCGAGCACGGCCTGCATCTTGTTCCTGGTGGTGAACTGCGAGGTGAAGCTCTTGGTGGTGTCAAAAACCTCACCGAACATAAAGAACTCGTCCTTGCCCTGCTCCTTGGCGTAGCTGAGCACGTCCGGGCCGAATTCCTGCCAGAACTCGTTGTTGACGTGCTTCATGGTGTCGATGCGGAAGCCGTCCACACCAAAGTCGCCGATCCAGGTCTGATAGATCTCCTTCATGCCGTCCACCACCTTCGGGTGCTCGGTGAAGAGGTCATCCAGGCCGAAGAAGTCGCCGTAGTAGGCGTCCTCGCCGGCGAAAGTGGTGTCGCCTCGGTTGTGGTAGAGGTTGGGATCGTTCAGCCAGCCCGGTACCTTCAGCTCCTCCTCGCCGGGCTCAAGGACCGGTGTATAGGGGAACGACTTAGTGGCGTCCAACGCCGGGAAATTCTCAGTACCTGCGTAGTCGCGGTCATCGAACTCTTCGCCCGAGGCCGTTTTGTACGGGACGGCATCCTTGGAAACATAGCCCTTGCGGGCGCCTTCCTCGTAGCCGATGACGTCCGCGGTGTGGTTGGTGATGATGTCGAAGTACACCTTCATCCCGCGGCTGTGGGCCTCGTCGATCAGGGCTTTGAGTTCGTCGTTGGTGCCCAGGTGGGGATCGATTTGGGTGAAGTCAGTGATCCAGTAGCCGTGGTATCCGGCCGATTTGTCCTCCGGCTGCACAGCCTTGTTCTTGAAGCTTGGGGTCAGCCAAATGGACGTTGTACCGAGGCCCTGGATGTAGTCGATTTTGTCCAGCAAGCCAGCGAGGTCCCCGCCGTTGTAAAAACCCTTTTTGGTGGGGTCGTAGCCGGACACCATGGGGTCGTTGCCCAGGCCGCCGTGGTCGTTGGCCGTGCTGCCGTTGCTGAAGCGGTCGGCCATAACGAAGTAGAAGTTCTCGTCTGTTACTGGGCCACGAAGGCTGTGCAGGGCCGATCCTGCACCGGGACCCTTGGGCCCGGGAGCCGCCTGGGCGGGAAGAACTGAGGCTGAAACTGCTAATGCGGCTGCCAGGGCGGCAGCGGCAGTGCGGGCTGCACGGGAGGTGTGGGACCTGGCATTGGATGCAGGGGTGGATTGAGGTGCCGTAATGGATGCTGTTCCGGTGTTCGTTCCAGCGTCGTTTCTTGTGCTTCTTTTGGCCCATCTGCTTAAGGTTGTTCTGTTGCTCCGGGGAATGCTTGAGAGGGTGCGGAATTTCAAGGCAGGAGACCTTTCCTGGTAGCTGCGCTGCTGTACAGGCTTGCCGGGGCAAGGAGGATGGCGTGGGACATGCCAGGCTCACGAGGCAACCCAGCCGCCCTGTGAGCCACGCCACAACTGTAAGCGCTTGCACTGGATAACTCCAGCGTTTGGGAAATCCCCTTGCCCGTACTTTTGCGTTTTATCCAGGCGGCCTGCCAGATAATGGGCTCCCCTCCCAGGCCCACGGGCTACGGCTGCCGAGGTTTACCTTGCGGGCACCAAGGCTGTGGGGGAGGGCGTCTCCAGATTGTGGCGCAAAGGCCCGGGCAAGCCCGTCACGCTGTCCAGTTCAAAGGTGGCTATGTTGTCCGACCGTTCGTGGGCAACGTGGAGCCAGCGGTCCCTCACCAGATGATGCCGTGGCCAGTTTCCTCCGCTGGGAAAGTCCTGGACCGGCACCAGCTCCGTCCCGCCGGATCCGACCTCCAGCACGCTGACCAGATTTGAGCCGCGCACTCCCACATAGACGTGCCGGCCCTCCTGGCCGAGGCAGATTTCTGCGGCGGAATCGTCGGGAAGACTGCCGCCGGACGTGGCCGGGCCCCTGAAGACAAGTTCGAATGTGCCGGCTTCCGGCCTGACAACGAAGACTTCAATCGAATATTCAGAAACCACAAAAACGCTGCCGCTGGAATGCTGCACCAGATGGCGCGGACCGCACCCGAAGGGGAGGGCGACCTCGTGGTCGGCCACCAAGCCAGATCCGGGCACATAATTCCAGATCCGGAGGGTGTCATGGCCGAGATCCGTCGTCATGACCCGTCCGTCTTCCAGCATCAGGCTTGCGTGGGCGCGGCTCTGACGGGGCTCGCCCGGAGTCTGGCTGGCGTGCGGGTCTACCGAGGGCAGCGCCGGGAAGCGTGCCGTGATGCCGCCGTCGGAATCCAATTCGTAGAGCAGGACCTGGCCGTCGCCCCAGCAGGTGGCGGTGAGGAAGCGTCCCTGGGGGTCGACCGCGACGTGGCAGGTCGCTTCTCCTGAGCGTTGCGGGTCACCAAGGGGCTCCAGTCCGAAATCCCCTGTGCGGCGAAATGCCCTGACCATTTTGCGCTGTTCCGCAACTGCATACACCACGGGCACGGTGGGGTGAACAGCAACGAACGACGGCGAGTCAGTCCTGGCGGCCGTCCCCAGCCATTCGAGCGTACCGTCGGGGTGGGCGGACAACGCTCCGATCCCTTCCGCGCGTCCACCGCCGTCGGGGGTGTAGGTGCCGGTCCAAATCAGGGAATGCGGGGCAGGCGAAGTCATATCTCCATCCTGCCAAGAAAAGCACCCTAATCCGGGGAATTGCGGATTAGCATTGGATTTCTGCAGTTGCAAAGGAGCTGAATCCATTCCTGCTTCATCAGTTTCGGGTGGCTCCCCACTGTGCCGGTCCGGGTTCGTATTGAAGGTCTGGGTTCGTATTGAAAGGGATGCCCACAAGATCACCGAAAGGCGTCTATGCCAGCTGCTGAATCAGTTGCTTCTCCCTTTAGCGACCTTGTGCCCGTGCTGCGGGGAGCTGGCTGCGTCTTCGCTGAAGACGAGGCAAGACTGCTTTTGGCGGAAGCCTCAAGCGCCGCTGAGCTTGCGGAATGGGTGGAACGCCGCGTGTCCGGGGAACCCCTTGAGTACATCCTTGGCTGGGCAGAATTCTGTGGACTTCGGATAGCAGTTGACCCAGGTGTTTTTGTGCCGCGACGACGTACGGAGCTGCTGGTCTCGGAGGGGGTGTCGGTGCTGCGGGAGAGCCTGATACCGCCGGCCTCGTCGGCATCGGGCGTCGTGGTGGATCTCTGCTGCGGATCCGGGGCGGTGGGGGTTGCAGTGGCCTCCCAGGTTTCCGTCGCGGAACTCCACTCCGCCGACATTGACTGCATTGCAGTGGACTGCGCACGGCGCAACCTGTCCACGGTGGGTGGGCACGTCCATCGAGGCGACTTGTATGCTGCGCTTCCTTCCAGGCTCAGGCGGCGGGTACAGCTCATCGTCGTGAATGCTCCCTACGTGCCCACGCGCGTGCTGCCCACCATGCCGCCCGAAGCCAGGATCCACGAGCGGCGGATCTCACTCGACGGCGGTCCCGATGGACTGGACCTCCACCGGCGGGTGATCCGGGAAGCAGCAGAATGGCTGGATCCGACTGGCCATCTCGTCATCGAAACCAGCGAACTCCAAGCCGTTGGAACCGCCGCAATCATGGTTGCTGCAGGGCTTGGGGCACGGACCGTTCACTCGGACGAGCTGGACGGCACGGTTGTGGTGGGCACTCCACGGACGTAGTTCTGCACTCGTTCATTCCTGGGGTGGGGGTGGTGGTTTGAAGTAGGTGTTTTGTTGGGGTTTTTGGTGGGGGTCGAGGTGTTTTGGGGGTGTGTACCAGGGGGTGTTGTTGATGGTGATGATGGTCCATTGTTCTTTGTGGATGAGGTGGTGGTGGGCTGAGCAGAGGAGTGTGCCGTTGTTCGGGGTGGTGGGGCCGCCGTGGGACCAGTAGGTGATGTGGTGGGCTTCGCACCAGGGGGCGGGGATGGTGCAGTTGGGGAAGGTGCAGCCTTGGTCCCGGGCGGTGAGGGCTTGGCGTTGGGTGGGGGTGAAGAGCCGGGTTTTGCGGCCGAGGTCCAGGATTTCGCTGTGGGTGCCGAGGAGTGCGGGGATGATGTCGGCGTCGCAGGCGATTTTGCGGATTGTGGCGGCGGTGACGGGGCCGGTGAAGGCGAAGTTCCCGGTGCCGGTTTCGGAGGCCACGTGTCGGGGGTGGGGGAGGAGGTCCTGGTAGTTGATGGTGGCGATGATTTGGGGGCGGTTGCCGCCGGTGGTGGGCAGGGTGTTGGTGGCCATGGCGGTTTTGACGGCGCCGATGATTCCGTCGAGTTGTTTCTGGGGCCTTGTGCGCCGGTCCAGGTCCACGTCACCGTCCGGCAAGGAGTCCTGGCCGGTGCCGTTGCCGGGGACACCGCCCGCACCAGCACGAGCACCGGCGCCACTGCCACCGCCGGTGCCGGTGTTGGTGGTGGTGGTGCGGGGGTTGGTGGCGGTGTTCATGACGGTGAGGAGGTGTTCGTATTGGTCGGTGGTGGCGAAGATTTCGAGGTGGTGCAGGCCGTGGCGGGGTTTGTGGATGAAGGCGCCTTGGGTGTGGCGGAGGGCTTCTTCGCTGGGTTCGGTGCCGTCGGCGTCGATGGTGTCGGCCCAGCGGCGCGCGAGGCGGGTAAGGAAGTCCGGGTCCGTGGTCGCGGCGGTGGTGGTGAGGTTCTCCTCGATCAGGGCCAGCCGCTCTGGTGTGACGAGGTGGCGGAGCCGGTTCAGGGTCAGGGCGATGATCGTCCCGGCCCGGGAGGAAACAACCGGGCTGGTAGCGGCCCCGCTAGTTGGCGTGTCCTCGTCCTCGACGTTGCTGCCGGCGGGTGCGGGTGGGGGTGTGGGTGTGAGGGCGGCGGCGAGGTGTTCGCGGGTGGCGGGGAGGATGTCGCCGGTGAGGGTGTTGGTGGGCAGGATGTCCGCTGCGAGGGCGAGGCGGCGGTGGGCTTCGCTTTTGCCGATCCGCAGCCGCAGCCGCAGGAACTCCGCGGTGTTGGCGCACCCGTCATCAGCCGGCGAGGTGATGACCGGGTTGGAACGGTCTGAGCCCATCTGGCTCCCGGGAGCACTGGTCATTGAACCGCTGGTCCCGGTGTCTTCTGGCCAGGCGGTGTCGGTTTCGTTCAGGGTTTCTGCGCCGTTGTGCCAGCCGGTGACCCAGCCCTTGCCCGTGCGCGACCGGCCGGCCCGGGAAGCGTCCGCCGCGGCAATAGCGTGTGCGCGGGTCCGGTCAACGATCCCGGCGGAGAGGACCTGCAGGTACTCCACGGACCGGGAGAGGTCCTCGACCTGCCCGGCAAAATCGGCGGCCTCGACGTAATCCGCACCGGCAAGCCTTGATGGTGCTGCGGCAGCGGCAGCAGCCAGGAGCCCGCCGATCTCGCTCAGGCTAAGCGGCTCATCAGCACCGGCCGGGTTGCCAGTCGGGAGCGGCGCCGCAGCAAGCGGCTGAGCCAAGCTGGACGGGTTGTCCACGGGAATCGACTCAGCAGGAAGCGGCGCAGGAAGAAACTGATCCGCGTCGGCCCTGACCAGGGCGGGAACGGCACGGAGCCGGCCCGCAAAACCCAGGCCGGGACCGCCGTCGGACGCCTCTGAACCACGCGAGGAAACACTGCCGGCCCGGGTCAGCACAGCGGTAGAACCGCAGTACTCCGCAAGCTGCTCCCCAATGGCTTCCATAGCCCAACTCTGCCAAAGACCACTGACAAAAGCGCCGGCCAAAGCAGCTATGTGGATAAACGGGGCCGGTCCGGGTACGGGAAATTTCAGCTCGATCGAGAAGGCCACACCGCACTATCGACGGACCAAATGCCGCTGGCCGCCGCGTCCCCGAAGGATCGCGACGGCCAGCAAAGTCATCCAGTTGTAGCACATCGACGATGCGGCCTCAGGTCACAAAGGAGGACAGGTGTACCGCTCGTCGTGGGCCGGCGCGTAGCTACGCTTTGGAGTCCGGCTCGTCGCTGGTGGTGCCCAGGTTGTGCGTCTCCGGGTGCGTGCTGTGGGCAGGGATGTGGTCCTCGCCGAGCTCCGGGTCGCTGAGGGTTCCGGACGTCCCGGCCGCGCCGGTTGTCCCCGTTGTTCCCAGGGTGGCCGAAGTCCCGAGCGTGTCCGTCGTTCCGGCTGTGCCGGTAGCACCGAAACCGCCGGAGGTTCCAGCAGTCCCAGCCGTGCCGGTGGAGGGGCCCGTGGTCGTGGCGTCGTCGGACGTTGAGGACTTGCTGTCCCCGGACGAACCGTCACGGTGCATGGCGGAGCCGATGACGGTACCTGCGCGGCGGGCCGCCTCAGTCAGCTGGTCCGCAACTTCCGGCGCTTTCTCCTTGATGGCTTCCGTGGCCACGGACACCTTGTCCTGGACAGGCTTGCTGTCCCAGATGCCGGCTGCGCGGGCCTTGAGTTTGTCGTAGGCTGCCCGGCCGGACCGTGCGCCAAGAACGTATCCGCCGGCGATTCCGACGCCCAAAAGAAGTTTGTTTTTCATGATGAACTCCTGCTCCGTGAGAAGGTTTCAGTTCCGGCCAGGGAGGCCGGGAGATAGGAAAACCGGCCAGGGGATATTGTCCCCGGACCGGTTTCCCTGGCTAGCGCGCCAATTAGCTGCGCACGCCGCGCTTGGTGATCATGCCGTACACCAGCAGCACGATGAGCGCGCCGCCGATGGCCAGCAGCCACGTCTGCAGGGAGAAGAACTCCTGCAGTCCGCTGCCGAAGATCATTCCGCCGATCCAGCCGCCGAGGAGTGCTCCAACGACGCCCAGGACGAGGGTGATGATCCAGCCGCCACCCTGCCGGCCGGGGAGGATCGCCTTAGCGATCGCACCAGCAATAAGTCCGAGAATCAGAAATGCAATAAATCCCATTTTTCGTTCCTCTTCCTAAGTAAAGGAGGCCTCCGGATCCCGGAAGCACTTCATCCTTCTGCCTCAATAGTAATCATGCTTACTATCTATTTGCCAACCCCGGTTTCCGGAAAAACCCCATTTCAGGGCTGATTAGTGGCCCGTGACGTCCGAATCATTGCCGGCGTTGGGACCCTCATCGAGGATGGCCAATTCCGCTAGATCCTGCGCATCCAGAGCGAAATCAAAGATGTCCAGGTTCTCCCGCATCCGCTCCGGATTCGCTGTTTTGGGAACTGTCACAATTCCATTCTGGACGTGCCAGCGAAGGACCAACTGGCCGGGCGTTTTGCCATGCTTTTCCGCCAGTTGCGACAGAATCGGGGCGCCCAGCAGGCCGGCGCCGTCCCCACCCAGCGGGCTGTAGGACTGGGTCACAATCCCATGCTTGTCATGGAACTCTCGTTCCGCCACGCGGGTGATGGCAGGGTTCAACTGGATCTGGTTCACCGCGGGCACTACCCCTGTCTCCGCCATCAGCCGCTCCAGGTGCGAAGGCTTGAAGTTGGACACCCCGATGGAGCGGACCTTGCCCTCTGCCTGCAGCCGCTCGAAGGTCTTCCAGGTGGAGACATATTCATCGCGCTGGGGAAGCGGCCAGTGGATCAGGAACAGGTCCACGTAGTCGAGCCCCAGCCGCTTCAGCGCCCCGTCCAGCCCTTCAATTGCACGGTCGTTGCCTTGAAACTGGCCATCCACCTTGGTGGTGATGAACAACTCCTCCCGGTCCACCCCGCTGGCCCGGATACCGTTGCCCACACCCCGTTCGTTGCCGTACTTCACGGCAGTATCGATGTGCCTGTACCCGGCTTCCAAGGCCTGTACGACGGCGGTGGCCGCCTGATCGTCGTCCAGCGGCCAGGTGCCGAGACCCACCTGCGGAATGGAGTAACCGTCGTTGAGTTTGATCAGCGGTGCAAGTGTCATTGCAACAGTCTCTCCCTTATGTGGTGCCCGTCCTAGTCCCCAAATGCCCGCAGGATGTTTTCGGCGTTGTAGGTCAGGGCCACGCGTGCGGTGTCCGATACCTTGTCCGGGCCCTTCTGCTGGCCCAGGAAGTCCGTAAAGCGCTGCAGCGCCTGAGCGGCCTTGGCTTCGTCGCCGTCCTCAACTGCCTTCGCCGCCTGCTGGATGCTCGCCGCCAGCTGGCTTCCTACCGGCCCTGCCACGTCCCCTGACTCCACCAGGTCTTCCAGTACGTGCTGCAGCGCCTTCACGCTGCCCGGCAGCCATGCCGCCCGCAGGGGCACGTCGGCGAAGTCCATGTCGGAGGCGAGGTAGAAGTCCGTGTAGGACGGCTGGTTGTAGGCGGTGTTCTGCCGGGCAACTTCTGCGCGGTACTGGGGATCGTGCATCAGCGTGTAGAGCTTGTGGTTTGTCACTTCGGTGCTGAGGTACATCCGCAGGGCGGAGCTGTCGGCGGTCCTTACGAGCAGTTCCTCCCGCCAGTCACCCACCACGTCCGCCACCAGGCTCGGGTTGCCCTTGGTGGTGTTGTTGGTGCGGGTTCCCGTGGCCGTGAGGAGCCGGCCGCGCTTCCAGTCATCGATGGTCGGTGTCTGCTCGCCGGAGCCGTTGACGAGCTGTGTGGTCATGTCCGCGGCCCACTTGATGTTCATGTTGGTGCCGGGTCCCGTGGAGGAGAGCTTGCGGCCGTCGGCCGACTGCATGCCGATGGCCCAGTTCTCGATGCCCGGGACGGTCTTGTCCACGTCGCCGATCATGCCGCGGCCGGTGTCCCTGCCGGAGTAGGCGCCGAACAGCACCTCGCCGGTGGCGGCGTCGCGCATTGCGTAGCCGTAGGGGGCATAGGTGCCGCCCTCGTGCACGCTGAAGATTTCCTTGCCCGGACGGGCGGGATCGATGTCGGTGACATGCATGGCGTCGCCGTGGCCCAAACGGGCTTCCTCAGCGGGCGTGGCGCTGCCGGCCGGCATGGTATCGAAGGAGCTGTAGAGAAGCGACCCGTCGTCGTCAATGGTGGCGGAGCCGTAAACGATCTCCTGCTTGCCGTCACCGTCCACGTCCGAGGCGCTCAGGGAGTGGAAGCCCTGCGTGGTCAGGGTTCCGAACTCAGGGTCGGTGCCGTTCCGCCCGTGGGGGCCGTCGTTGAACGGGTTGGTCATGGGGGTCCAGCCGGAGTCGACGTTCCACACGGGGGAGAGGTTGGAGCCGTCCCAGGTGTAGGCGGCCAGCGTGCTGCGCGTGTAGTAGCCACGGGCGAATACGGCCGCCGGCTTCGTGCCGTCCAGGTAGGCGACGCCGGCGAGGAACCGGTCCACGCGGTTGCCGGGTTCAATGCGGGCCATGGCGTAATCGCCCCACATGAGGCCGTCGTCGTGCCTGCCGGGCTCGTAGGCGACCGTCTTCAACTCCTTGCCGGTAGCACCCTCGAAGACGGTGAGGTACTCGGGGCCGGAGAGAATGAAGCCCTCGAAGGCGCGCAGGTTGTTCCGGGCGCTGCGCGCCGGGGCGTAGACGTCCATGAAGTAGTCGGTCAGTGCCTGGGCGTCGGCTGGGGACAGGGGGTACTGGTACTTCGGCGCGATCCCAAAAGCTTCCTCAAGGGTCGCTGGCCAGTTGCCCGCCTTTACTTCCGGATGTTCGGTCCAGCCCTGGAACGTCTTCACCACGTGCTGGTAGTAGTCGGCGGTGCTCATCCGGTAATCGTCAGTATTGGCGTAGCCGGCGTTGATGTCGGACTGCAGCAGTGTGATGAAGGCCGAGGAGGCAACGCTGCCGTCGGCGTTGAAGTTGGTGCTCTTGGTTCCCGGGGCGGTCTTCATCATCATCTCCGCGCGTCCGTCGCCGTCGAAGTCATTGACCAGGAGCTGGGTGTAGTGGGCGCCCGAGCGGATGTTCACTCCGAGGTCGATCCGGTGGAGGAGTGTGCCGTCAGCCTTATACGTGTCCACGTAGGTGTTCCCGGTGTAGCCCACTTGGGAGACGTCCTTGGAGTTGTTCGGGTCCCACTTGACGATGAACTCGTACTGGCCGTCGCCGTCCACATCGCCAATGGACGCGTCGTTCGCTGTGTAGGTGTACGCCTGGCCTGCGGGGGTGACCCCGTCGGCGGGCTTCTTGAGCGGAATGTCCTTGAAGTTGCCGCCCCAGGAGGTGGCGGTGGCGCTGTGGTCGAGTTCAACGCCGCCGACGACGGCCCGCACCTGGTACTCCGACGCGGCTGTCCCAGCGGCGTCGAGGAAGTTGGTGCTGTCTGTGACCGCGGCCAGCTTCTGGCCGTCGCGGTAGATGTTGAAGTCCGTGCCGGTCAGGCCCGTGGCGGATGATCCGGTAGCTTCGTTGCCCAGGAGGCGCCAGCTGAGGAAGACACCCTCAGAGGTTTTGGCAGCCACCAGGCCGCGGTCTAGGTGGTCCAGCTGGACGCCGGGGGTGCCGGGCTTAGGGGAACGTTCGACGGCGGATGCCGGGGTGGAGAGACAGCCGAAGGTGAGGGCAAGGCCCAAGGCGCCCGCTGAAAGGAGGCGGGCAGAGTTCCTGCTCGGATTCATCGGTGAATCCTTTCAATTCGTATGTGGGAAAACGCTTCCCCAGTAACCTAGTAGGGGGTGGTGGGATAAACAAGCCCTTGCGGCGCGCTTGGAAAGCCGCTATTTAGAACGTTGTAGAGGCCCCGCCCGGAAAAGCCGGGCGAGGCCTCAAGAGAGTCAGGCGCCGCGGCGGGCCCAGCCGGTCAACCGGTCGCTCAGGTCCATAAACTGCTGGTCTACAACCTGCAGTCCGGGGTTGGCGTCGTACCAGTCCACGATTTCCCGGGCTCCGTCAGCAAACGGAATAGTGGCGCAGTAATCGGGTACCAGGGACTTGATCTTGGTATTGTCGAAAACCACAGAGTGGGAGCGGTCACCCAGCAGGTTGGGCCCGAGTTCGTCACTGTGAGCGGCAATGGTTTCAGAAGCCACGTGCACCAACTCCGGATCCGGCACGCCCGCCGCACGGGCAAACAGCTGGTAGATCTGGTTCCAGGGCAAGTACTCGTCCGAGGTGATGGTGTAGCTCTCTCCGATGGCTTGGGGCCTGCCCAGCAGCCCCACGAAGGCCTTTGCGAAATCCCTGCTGTGCGTGAGGGTCCAAAGAGACGTGCCGTCGCCATGCACCATGACGGGCAGCCCGGCCCGCATCCGGTGGAGGTCGGTCCAACCGCCCACCATGGCAATCTTGGTGCGGTCGTAGGTATGCGACGGGCGCACCACGGTGAGCGGGAAGTCCTGCTCACGGTAAGCCTCGAAAAACAGCTCCTCGCAGGCAATTTTGTCCCGCGAGTACTGCCAGAACGGATTCTTCAGGGGCGTGGACTCGCGGATCGGCAGCCGGGTTGGCGGCTTCTGGTACGCGGACGCGGAGCTGATGAACACATACTGACCGGTATGTCCGGCGAACAGGTCGAGGCTGGCCTTGGCCTGGTCCGGCTTGTAGGTGATGAAGTCCGCGACAGCATCGAACTCGCGTCCCGCGAGCGCTTCCCGGACTGCGGAAACGTCCCGAACGTCCGCGCGCAGAGTTTCCACCCCTTCCGGGACCGGCCTCGTGGACCGGCCCCGGTTGAGGATTGTCAGCCGGTGCCCCAGCGCGACGGCGCGTTCCGCCGCCGTCGCGCTGATGACTCCGGTGCCGCCGATGAAGAGGATGCTCCTCGGCGCCACCGTGTCGGCTTCGCGAACAAGTGGGTTCACCACGCGTAGTCTTCCGGCGCCGTCCGGTGCCCGGGGAAGATGTCGTCGAGCCGCTTGAGCGCATCGGCGTCCAACGAGACGTCCACAGCGCGAATGGCGGCGTCGAGCTGCTCCTGGGTCCTTGGCCCGATGATGGGCGCCGTCACTGCGGGCTGGTGCAGCAGCCAGGCGAGGGCGACGTCGCCGGGCTCCTGGCCCAGTTCCTCCGCGAAGTCCTCGTACTGCTGAATCTGGTCCTGGTGCTTCTTCAGGGTCTCGGCTGCCCGGCCCTCGGTCCGACGGACGCCCTGCCGTTCCTTCTTCAGCACCCCGCCGAGGAGTCCGCCCTGCAGCGGCGACCAGGGGATGAGCCCCAGTCCGTACTGCTGTGCGGCCGGAATGACTTCCAGTTCCACCTGGCGCATAAAGAGGTTGTAGATGGACTGCTCGCTGACGAGCCCCGTGTAGTTCCGCCGCCGCGCGGCCTCCTGCGCCTGGGCGATGTGCCAGCCGGCGAAGTTGCTGCTGCCGGAATACAGGATCTTGCCCTGCTGGACGGCCACTTCGATGGCCTGCCAGATCTCATCCCAGGGGGTATCCCGGTCAATGTGGTGGAACTGGTAGATGTCGATGTAGTCCGTCTGCAGGCGCTTCAGGCTCGCATCCAGGGCGCGGCGGATGTTCAGCGCGGACAGCTTTGATTCGTTGGGCCGGTCCGTCATGGTTCCGTAAAGCTTGGTGGCCAGCACCGTGTGCTCGCGGCGCTCGCCGCCCTTGGCAAACCAGCGGCCAATGATCTCTTCGGTCCAGCCGCGGTGCCCGGCCCCGCCGTACACGTTGGCAGTGTCAAAGAAGTTGATGCCGTGGTCCAGCGCGGAGTCCATGATGCTGTGGGCGTCAGACTCCTCCGTCTGCGGGCCGAAGTTCATGGTGCCCAGGCAGAGCCGGGACACTTTCAGGCCGGAGCGGCCCAAATGGGTGTACTGCATTGGTGAATCCTTTCGTGGCAGAGCCCTGTCGGGCCCCGGCTCAGCTGGGTGGGCTACAGCTGGATGGGCTACATCTGGGTGAAGGAGGCGACGGCGGGATCCGAGCCCTGCCGCGCTCCGGACTCGAGCGCGGTGATGGCCACAAGCTCCTCATCGGAAAGGGTAAGGGCCGAAGCCGCGAAGTTTTCCCGGATCCGGGCAGGCTGGCTGGACTTGGGGATCACGATGTTTCCGGCCGCCAGATGCCAGGCGAGCACCACCTGGGCGGTGGTGGCGTTGTGGGCGTTGGCAATGGCCGTCACGGCATTACCGTTCAGGTCGGCGCCCCGTCCCAGCGGGCTGTAGGCTTCCACCGCGATGCCCAGGCGCCGGCACTTGTCCGCCAGTTCCGCCTGCTGGTAGCTGGGGTGGAGCTCGATCTGGTTCACGGCCGGGACGATTTCGGCGGACTCCAGCAGGTCGTCCAGGTGATCGGCCAGGAAGTTGGAGACTCCGATGGCACGGATCTGGTTGTTTTCATACAGCCGCTCCATCTCCTTCCAGGCCTGGACGTACAGGCCCTGCGATGGAACCGGCCAGTGGATGAGGTACAGGTCGACGTAGTCCAGGCCCAGTGCCAAACGGCTGTTCTGGAATGCTTCCTGTGCCCGGTCCTGCTCGCCGTTCCGGAGCTTGGTGGTGACAAAGATGTCCTCGCGGGGGATGCCCGTGGCCGCGATCGCAGCTCCGACGCCGGCCTCGTTGCGGTAGGCGGCAGCGGTGTCAATGTGGCGGTATCCCGCCTCGAAGGCGTCCTCCACAATCCGCTGGGTGTCTTCCGGCGGTACCTGGAAAACGCCGAAACCAAGCTGGGGGATGGTGACGCCGTTGTTCAGTGTCAGCTCTGACATAGTGGGCTCCTTGAAAGGTGCGGGATGGGTGCCGGTGGCTCGAACCCGAGAAAGCGGTTTCCGCTGGCTCGTTACTGAGCCTATGCAGTTTTGGCGCCGATGTCAGTAAGCAAGGCTGATCTTGTTTTTCCTAGGACTGCCAGTCCTACCTTCGTTGTAGAAGATGCCGGACAGCGCAGGTCACAATGGTTTGCATGGGTCAAAGCGCCGAGTTCGGAAAATTCCTCAAAGCCATGCGTTCCCGGCTGAGCCCCGAGGACGCCGGGGCAGGGCCCACGGCCGGGGCCCGCAGGGTGCCCGGACTTCGGCGCGAGGAAGTGGCAAGGCTGGCGGGAGTCAGCACTGATTACTACGTCCGACTCGAACAGGGCCGGAACATCCACCCCTCGCGCACGGTACTGGACGCCGTATCCCGGGCGCTCCGCCTCAGCAGCAGCGAGCAGGCGCACCTGATGGATCTGTTGGAGAACTGCGCTGCGAACCCGCGGCCGGCCGGACAAGCGGCGCAGGCGGTCCGCCCGGCCCTTCGCCACCTCCTGGAAGCCGTAGGAGACGTGCCGGCGATGGTGTTGGGGCGCCGCAGCGACGTACTGGCCGGGAACCGTTTGGCGTTCGTGCTCTTCACCGATTTTCCGGCGCTCCCGGTGGCGGAAAGGAACCTGACCCGCTGGCTCATCCTCGACCCCGCAGCCCGGAAGCTGTTCCGGGACTGGAAGACGGTGGCTGCAGAAGCCGCTGGAGCCCTCCGCCTTGACGTTGGCCGGCACCCCAACGACGCCCAGGCCAACCACCTCGTGGGTGAACTGGCGGTCAACAGCGAGCACTTCCGGCAATGGTGGGCGGGACATCGGGTGGCAACCAGGTCCGCAGGGACCGTCCGTCTGCACCATCCGGCCGTCGGGGACCTGGAACTGAACTTTGAGAACCTTGTCCTCCCGGAGGACCCTGACCAGACGCTCAGGGTCTATTCCGCCCGGCCCGGGTCGCCGTCGGCCGATGCCCTGGCCTTGCTTGGCAGCCTCGGCGCGGTGGCGAATCTGGAGCAGCCGCGCAGTTCCGTGGCGGGCGCCCCTGCCACCGTTGCCGAAGGCAGCGACTAGCTGCTGCCCGCGCCGCTCCGCTGTGCGTTTGGCCAGCCGTACGGACGGATTCTGGCCACGAGCCCATTGGGCGGGAGACGAAGCCTTCCTAGGCTGGAGGAACAAGTTCTTACTCCAAGGATGGTCTCAAAGATGAAACGCATCGCCCTGCTCAAGGAACGCCAGGCTGCTGCCGCCGTGGGCGCTCCCTCTACCGCTACCGGTTCGCACTGCCCGGTGTCCGGCCTCTGGAGCCCGGACCATGACCCGCACACGGTCCTGTCCTTCTTCGAAGGGCACGTGTTCCCGGCGTTCGACGGCGTCCCCACCGTATGGCGGCGGCGCTCAGCAGGTGCCGTTTCAGCGAATTAGCATTCACGTTAAAGCCAGACTGGCCCGCAGCCAACGTCCCCCGAACGGGTTTTTGCGACGCTGACTGCGGGCCAGTTGGGCTTTGATTAGTGTTCTTCCAGCCGGAAACCGAGCTTCATGGTGACCTGCCAGTCCGCGATCTTGCCCTCTTCCAGGTGGCCCCGGATCTCCTTGACCTCGAACCAGTCAAGGTTCCGCAGGGTCTGGGATGCCTTGGCAATTCCGTTGCGGACGGCGTCGTCCACTCCCTGATCTGACGTGCCGACAATTTCAGAAATGCTGTACGTGTGGTTGGACAACTTCGCTCCTCGTGATTGCCTTGGGGCTCCCGGTTGCGGGCCGTTCTTGAAGACTAGTAGGACTTCAAGAACCTTGACCAGCCCTTATCCGGATGTTCCGTGGAGAACCGCCACGTTCGAACAGCTGTCGTTGTCCGCCGTCGGAGGTTCACCCCAGGTGTGACCATCTCAACCACGTCCCGCCGGGGTCCAGTCACCGAGGAAGGCTTCCTTGGTGAACTTGTTGGCCTCTTCGGGGCTGAGTTGAGGGTGGAACTCGTTGACGTAGGCACCGGGTCCGCTGTTGTTGTACTCGGCAAACCGGCCCTCGGTCCAGGAGTGGCCACTCATGTCGGCCCAGCCGCGGACGGCGATATGGCTGCCCAGGACGGAGTCCCGGATCACGGCCATGGGGTGCGCGTCAGGATCACTGCTGGCGAACCAGGGGCGGCCCAGGCTGACCGTTCCCGGAGCGGCGTCAGAAGTGAGGGTGCTGTTCACGATCAGGACGCCGTAGGGGTTGGAGTTCTTGGTGCTGGGCGCCACGATGTAGCCGTTGTTGGTTGAGCTCCCGCGGTCCAGTGAGTGGATGGTACAACCGTCCAGGACTGCGGTGCCCCGGCCGTAGATAAAGTCGACGTCCCCTTCGATATAGCAGTTCTTAAGGTACGTGCGGGCGGTGGCGTCCCGGCTGGCGGTGTCGGCGAGGTAGGTGTCCTGGTTGCCGAGGAAGCGCGTGCCGTCGAACGTGACCTTGTCCCCAACAGTACGGACAGCAAGTGCCTGGCTGGGGCCGTTCGCGGCCTCATCGTAGGAGTTTTCAACCGTCAGGTTCCGCACAAGGGTTCCGGCCGCCGAGATGGTCATCGTGGGACTTCCGGCGGTACCCCAGGTGCCGCCGAAGAACTTCACGCCGTTGGCGGGGGTGTCATAGGAGATCACGACGTCGGACGCGTTGGCTGTGGCGCCCTGGATGGTGAGGTTGGGGCGGTCGGCCCAGACATGCACTGCTTCGCGGTAGACGCCCGGCTTGACGGTGATGGTGCGGGGCAGTGTGCTGCCGCTGGGAATGGATCCGATCGCTGCCTGGAGGCTGGCGAAGTCGCCGGTGCCGTCCAGCGCAACAGTGATTTCTGTTGAGTTGTTCGGGGCGTTGTTCTCCCGTGGGCCTGCGCCGGCGGCAACTATGTCCGGAACCCGTGCGGGGTCGTCCTTCTGGTAGGCGTAGTTCTGGGCTGGGTCGAAGGCGGCGCCCACGTTGTCCCTGCGCCCACGGGTGCCGTTGAAGATGTTGTCCCGGTTGACCACCTCGGTGGCAGGGTCCTTGGCGACGACCGGGTCCTGCACCGCTGTGAACGTGTTGCCTTCCAGCACCACTTTGGCGGCGTTGCGGCCCATCATCCCGTACTGGCCGATGTCCTGCAGGTAGTTGTTGTAGACGTGCGCGGCCGCGGTGTTGTCCAGGCTGAAGTTCCGCTGGATGGTGTTGCGGATCCAGTTATGGTGGATGGTCATCCTTGTCACGGCATTGGAGGTCCAACCGACGCCCAGGGCTTTGTTGTTGTCGGCGAAGACGTTCCAGGAGTAGGTAACGAGGTCCGAGTCCTTGCGGGTGTCGATCAGGCCGTCGCCCATGCGCTGGATCTTCATGTGATCAACCCAGACGTGGTGGGTGGTGTCCAGTTGAATGCCGTCGCGGTCGTTGTCCGGCCGTTTGCCGTCCCAGTCTCCGGGAATGTACGAATCCCGGATGGTGAAGTTCCGGAAGATGACGTTGGAGACGTTGACGAGCTTAAAGCCGGCGTTGACCACTTCGGAGCCGGCGCCCACGCCGATAAAGCTCTTGTTGGCAGCGACCGGGATCTTGACGTAGTCCGTGGCTTTGAGGCTGCCGCGGATGAAGATGACCAGCGGTTCCGCCGCTGCCGCGTAGCTGGTCAGTTCCTCGATGGTGGACGCGGTGACGATCCGGCCCGCCTGGCCGCCGGTGGTTCCGGCCAGGCCGTAACCTGGCAGCGCGGCAAAGCCATCGGGCGTTTGCTTCCACATCGCTTCGGGGGTGGCATCGGCAGCCGGTACCAGGGTTGCGGGCAGGGCGGCGGACGGTTGTGGGGCTCCGGCAGGGGAGGCGGTGGCGGCAGGAACCGCCGTCAGGCTTCCCAGCATCACGACGGCGGTTGCCGCGCCGAGCAGGCATCGCAGACTCATACAAAAACTCCTTTGTTTTGTGCCAGGGCAGCCTCCAGTCCGGGCACGGGTAATCAGGGATGTTCAGTGATGACGCGTACGGAGAAGGTACTTGCTGCTACTTCCAGCCCTGGGCTACTTCAGCCCGGTGGTGGCGATTCCGTTGATGAGGTACTTCTGGCCTGCGATGAAGAAGCCGATGATGGGTGCGATGGACACGACGGACATGGCGAACATTGGCCCCCACATGCTTTGGCCTTCGGAATCCATAAACGCCCGCAGTGCCAGCGGCACTGTGTAGAGGTCCTGGTTCTGGATGTAGAGCAGGGGGCCAAAAAACTCGTTCCAGGTGGAGATGAACGTGAAGATGGCCGTGGTTGCCATCGCCGGAACACAGAGCGGCAGGATGACGCGCAGGAACGTCCGGAAGGGGCCGCACCCGTCGATCTGGGCGGCGTCGTCAAGCTCCTTGGGGAGGGCCTTCATGAACTGGACCATGAGGAAGATGAAGAATGCGTTCGTTGCCATGAAGTTCGGCACGATCAGGGGCAGGTAGGTATCAAGCCATCCCAGCTGCGAGAAGATGATGTACTGCGGCACCAGGAGCACGTGCCCGGGAAGCATCAGGGTTCCCAGCATCAGGGCGAAAAAGAGCTTCCGCCCGGTGAACTCCATCCGGGCGAAGGCGTACGCAGCCAGGGCACAGGAGAAGATGTTTCCCACGATGGAGAAGACCACCACGATCAGGGAATTGATCAGGTAGACGTGAAAGGGCTGGTTCAGCGCCGTCCAGCCCTGCTCGTAGTTGCTGAAGTCCCAGTTTTCCGGCCATAGTCCAAGCTGCCGGAAGATGTCGTTGCTGGGCTTGAACGAGCTGGAGACGAGCCACAGCAGCGGATACAGCATCACCAGGCCAACCAGGCACAGGATCAGGTGCCGTGAGAAGCGGCTACCGGTGGTCCCGGTGAGTGCGTCCTCTGCGGGAACGTCCTTCTTTTGCTTGTTCTTGAGGGGTAGTTCGAGAAGAGCCATAGCGGGTGCCTTAATTGTCGTAGAAGACCCAGAACTTGGATGCGATGAAGTTGATGGCCGTGAAAATCGCAATGATCATCAACAGCAGCCATGCCATGGCCGAGGCATACCCCATCTCGAACTCCGTGAATCCCTTCTGGTACAGGTACAGGTTGTAGAACAGCGTGGAATCCGCCGGTCCGCCGGTGCCGCCGCTCATCACGTAGCCCTGGGTAAAGGTCTGGAAGGATCCGATCAGCTGCATGATGAGGTTGAAGAAGATGATGGGGCTGATCAACGGCAGGGTGATGCTCCGGAACTGCCGCCACCGGGACGCTCCGTCGATGGAGGCGGCCTCGTAGTACATGGAAGGCACCTGGCGCAGGCCGGCAAGGAAAATTACCATCGGCGAACCAAATGTCCACACGTTCAGGACGATCAGGGTGCTCAACGCGAACTCCGGGTCCGTGACCCATGCCGGGCCCTGGATCCCGAGGAGACCCAGGGAACCGTTGACGATGCCGTCATTGCCGAAGATGTAGCGCCACAGCATCACAATTGCGACGCTTCCACCGAGCAGGGACGGCAGGTAGTACACGGAGCGGTAAATCGCCAGGCCTTGCAGGCCGCGGTTCAGTACCAGGGCTATCAGCAGGGCCACGGCCAGGGAGATGGGCACCGAAACGAAGGTGTAGATGAATGTGACCTTCAGCGACTGCAGGAGCCTCGGGTCCTCGAACATCGCCTGGAAGTTTGCCAGTCCCACGAAGTTCGGCTCGGTGAAGAGGTTGTAGTCCGTAAACGCCAGGTAGAGGGAGGCGAAGAACGGGATGATCGTAAACAGCATGCCGATGAACCACGGCAGCAGGAAGAGGTAACCGGAACGCTGATTGGTGCGCTTGCCGCGTGTCCGGCTGGGTTTCCCGCCCG
Source organism: Arthrobacter sp. D3-16 (assembly GCF_054408515.1). Lineage (NCBI taxonomy): Bacteria > Bacillati > Actinomycetota > Actinomycetes > Micrococcales > Micrococcaceae > Arthrobacter > Arthrobacter sp. D3-16. The sequence continues at coordinate 498,179 of NZ_CP096437.1, forward strand.
GCGCGGCCAGGGTGGCGGCCGCGCCGGAGGCTTGCTTGGTCAGCACTGACATCCGTCAGGCTCCTATCTGCGTATCGACATATCTGGACGGGGGCCGGCTACTTGTTGATGGCGGCATTGCTCTTCTCGAGGAACGTCTTTGCTGCATCGGCAGGGGTGACGCGGCCAAACTCAACTTCCGTCGCCAACTGCTTGAGGGTGTCCGCGACGACACTTGCACCCTTGGGGTAGACGTAGGCCGGTGCGAGATCGTCCTTCTGGATGTCGGCGACCATCTGCACAAACTTCGTGTCATCCTCGCCGAGCTTGGGCATAATGGCCTCTGTCACTTCGGGGTTGATCGGAACGCCGCGCTGGGTCAGCGTCTCCGCGGCGCCGTCGACGTCGTTAATCAGGAAGTTCAGCAGCTTTGCCGCTTCCTTCGGGTGCTTGGACTTGGCGGCAATGGACCACAGCATGCTGGGATCGGCCGAGTATCCGCGGCGCTTCTCGGTGGTTTCGCCGGGCATGCGCAGCAGGACCACGTTTCCGCCGGCGGCCTCGTTGTATCCCTTGTAGTTGTTGATCGGGATGATCTGGGAAGCGACGGTGCCCTTGGCCAGGTACGACTGGGCAGGGGAGCCGCCAATCTGCTCGAAGAAGCCCGCGGGCGGGTAGCCTCCTGCAGCGCGCAGATCAACGCTGTACTGGAACCAGTCGCGCATTGTCTCCTCGCTGACACCGAGCTTGTTGTCCTTCGTATAGAAGTCCTCACCCCGCTGCCTTGCCAGCAGGATGGGGCCCGTTTCGGTGGCTACGTCATAGCCGGCGCCGTAGATTTTGCCGCCGGTTTTCTGCGTGATCTCGGTGGCGAACATTGCATAGTCTTCCCAGCTCCAGGTTTTGTCATCCGGAATGGTGACCCCGGCCTGGTCGGTAATGGTTTTGTTCACCACCATGCCGATGAGGTTGACTCCGGTGGCCAGGCCGTACAGTTTTCCGTCAACCTCGCCGCGGCTCTGGATTGTGGCGGGGATGTTCTTGAGGTCGATCTCCGGGAAGGACTTCAAGTCGGCCAGGGTGCCCCGCTGTGCGTACTCAAGGAGCGAGCGGTTGGCCATGTTCAGGACGTCGGGCGGGTTACCGCCGGCGAAGCGGGTAGCCAGTTTGTCGGCGTAGGGGCCGCTGTCCTGGTATTCGCTCTTGACGGTGATGCCGGGGTTCTTCTCCTCGAAGATCTTGATTGCCGCGTCCGTCATCTTGGCCCGGTTGGAGTCCCCCCAATAGACGAAGTTCAACTCCACGTTGCCACCGCCACCGGCAGCAGGTGTCGAACCTCCGCCGCAGCCGCTCAGCGCCAGGCCGGCGGCCGTAACGGCTGCGCCCAGGACCAGCCTGCGGGAGATGGGGGTGCTGACAGTCTTCATCATTGAATGACGCCTCTCTAGGGTTGCCCGCCGGTAACGTGCCGGCCGCTAATCGTGAAAATAGTTAAGAAAGTTTCTGCAACGAGTAGGGCAGTAGCTCTGCGGAAACGAGCCACGCTGACCAGCCCAAGCAGCCGAAACTACAACTCGGTAAACGATTTCTAGCAAACCAGCACTGTGACTGTCAACACAATTTCGAAAGTCTGGACTTATGGAAATCAGAAACTTTCTTTAGTTCTTGCCGAGTCTTTCTGATCTGGCTATGCTGAACTCCACATCCCATGAACTGCCCCTACTGGAGGTCGGCTTGGTCCACCACACCCAACCTGCTGAACCGCCGGTCCCAACCCAGTGGGACCTCCTTCCCGCTGCCCACAACACCGCTCTTCAACAGCCCGCCTACCTTGCGCCCCGGCCCTTTCTGCACCCGATACGTTCCACGGCGGGCGTCATTGTCACCGCTGCTGAACCGGCTGACCACCGGCACCACCTGGGGCTTTCCGTGGCCTTCTCCGACGTCAACGGAACCAACTTTTGGGGCGGGTCAACCTACACGGCCGCCAACGGGCCCTTGGTCCTGGCCAACCACGGAAGGCAGCTGCCGCGAGGTTGGCAGTCGACGCTGGAGGAAGAATCCGGCAACGTTTCCTGGTTATCGAAGGACGGCGTGGAGCTCGCGGTGGAGCAGCGGCGCATCAGGTACTTTTCCCGCACGGGGCCCGGGTCCTGGGGCCTTTCGCTGTCCTCGGTGATAGTCCCGGCGGCAGGGATGGAGCGGCTGGAGGTATCGTCGTCGGCCGTGAAAGGGCGGCAGGGAGCCGGATACGGCGGCATCTTCTGGCGTTTTCCCCAGGGCAGCGGCGAGCCGCTTGTCCTGTCCGACGCCGGCAGCGGGGCCGATGCTGCCCACGGTTCACTGTCGCCCTGGCTCTCGATCGGCATGGAGATTGATGGGGCACCTGTCAGCGTTGTGCTCGCACAGCAGCCCGGCCAACTGCTTCCGTGGTTCGTCCGCGCCGAGGGCTACCTCGGCGCCGGGCCGGCCGTGGCATGGGCGGAACCGGGCGCCGTCGACGATCGCAGCCCGCTCCAGCTCGCACTGCATGCCGTTATCCACGACGGCCACGTGTCCACCGCGGCCCAAGCCCTTGGCCTTCTGGGCCAGCATCCCCTCCTCAGCCCCAGCACTTCGGACAGGACATCATGACTACCCGGATCCCCGCCCCCATCTACTGCAACCCGATCCTTAACGCCGACTGGCCGGACCCGGATGCGGTGCAGGTGGACGGCGTTTACTACCTCATCTCCTCCAGCTTCAACCGCGTCCCCGGCCTGCCGGTCCTTCGCTCGCGGAACCTCGTGGATTGGGAACATGCCGGCCACGCGCTCACGGAGCTCCCCCAGACCAGCCACTACTCGCTGGTGCGTCACGGCAGCGGCGTCTGGGCTCCCGCACTCCGGTACCACGACGGGCGCTTCTGGATCTTCTACCCGGATCCGGATCATGGGATCTTCGTACTGAGCGCCGAAAAGGCTGAGGGCCCCTGGACCACACCGCACCTCCTGTACCCCGGCCGCGGTCTCATCGATCCCTGCCCCTTGTGGGACGACGACGGTCAGACCTACCTGGTGCACGGCTGGGCCCAAAGCCGGGTGGGCGTGAAGAACCGGCTCACGGTCCACCGCATGAGCCCGGACGCCAGCAGGCTGCTGGACCACGGCACGCATGTGATCAACGGGGCGGACCTCCCGGGCTACAGCACCCTGGAAGGTCCCAAGTTCTACAAAAGGGACGGCTGGTACTGGATTTTCGCGCCGGCGGGCGGCGTGGCCACCGGCTGGCAGTCGGTATTCCGGTCCAGGTCCCCGTTCGGGCCCTACGAGGGGCGGCGCGTCCTTGAGCAGGGAAAGACCGAGGTCAACGGACCCCACCAGGGCGCCTGGGTCACCAGCCCCCGGGGCGAGGACTGGTTCCTGCACTTCCAGGACCGCGGACCCTACGGCCGGGTGGTGCACCTGCAGCCCATGGGGTGGAGCGAGGACGGCTGGCCCTGGATGGGAGTCCGGGATTCCGACGGCAAACCGGGAACGCCCGTGATTACCCATCCCTACCCGCTGGGTACTGCCGCCGAAAACATGGCACCGCCGGCCAGCGACGACTTCTCGAAGCCGCATCTGGGGCCGCAGTGGCATTGGCAGGCGAATCCGCGGGCTGACTGGGCGCACCAGTGCGGGGGAGGGCACCTCGTCCTCAAACCGAAGGCTAACGATCCGGTGAACCTGCGCGAGCTCCCGAACCTGCTCGGGCAAATCCTGCCCGGAACGCCATTCACGTTCACCACGTCCCTTGAGCTGCACGACGTCCCGGTGGGAACCCGCGCAGGCGTGGTGGTGCTGGGGCTGAAATACGCCTGGCTGGGCATCGTCAGGACAGCTGAAGGCTATGTCCTTGGCGACGGCACCGGGGGAGAGGGGCCCCACGAGCAACGGCTGGGCAGGCAACGTGTCCTGCCGGGTTCCCGGATAGAACTGCAGATCCGTACGGACGGCACGCCCCGGTCCACCTTTGCCTGGCGCTCCGGACCCGGGGAACCGTGGGAAGTGCAGGGCTGGAACTTCGACGTCGTGAAAGGCCAGTGGATCGGCGCGGAGCTGGGCCTTTTTGCTGCCTCGCCTCTGGGTTCGGAGGAGGGCGGCAATGTTATCGTGGGACCCGTGCGTGTGGACGTTGCGCCAGCCCGGCGTCCCACCGCCCCGCAATTCGCCGCCGTAACTACATGACTCCGAGGACCGCCCCTGTGACCGCCACTCCGCGTCCCAAAATCGCTGACGTCGCGGCCGCAGCAGGCGTCTCCGTGCCTACGGTGTCCAAGGTGCTCAACGGCAGGACCCATGTCTCCGACGCTACCCGCGCCAGGGTTCAGCAGGCACTCGAGGAGCTGGACTACTCGAAGCGCGCCGCGTCGGTGACCCAGCCGGGAGTCCTGCAGCTGGTGGTTAACAACTTCGACTCTCCCTGGATCCTGGAGACCATGGCGGGAGTGGAGGCAGCCGCGGACCGGCTGGGCTATGCCGTTGCCTATGCGCGCGCTGAGCATGCGACGGCGGAGCGCTGGCGGAAGCTGCGCGAGCCGTCCGTCAACAGGCTCGATGGCGTGCTGCTGCTCGCTCCGCGGAAGGATTCGCGTCTCGTTGCTACGCTCCGGACCCTGAAGATTCCCGCCGTCGCCATCGACCCCGAAGGAACCGAAGGGCTCACAATCCCCAGCGTCAGCCCGGCGTCGTTCTCCGGCGCCCTGGCCGCAGTGAGCCACCTGCTGGGCCAGGGCCATCGCAGGATCGGCATCATCACCGGCCGCAAGCACAGTCCCGGGCACGGCCGCGCCCGCTACGCGGCCTATGCAGCTGCGCTTCATGAGGCCGGGCTGCCCGTCCTGCCGGAGCTCGTGCAGGACGGCGACTTCAGTATCGAGTCGGGGATGCGGCTCGGCGGGGAACTGCTGGACCTGCCCCAGCCGCCCACTGCCATCTTCACAGGCAGCGACCTGCAGGCCCTGGGCGTGATGAACGCGGCCGGCCAGCGTTCGCTCCACGTTCCCGAGGACCTGAGCATTGTGGGCTTTGACGATATTGCGCAGGCCGCGTTGACCTCGCCGCCGCTCACCACGGTCCGGCAGCCGCTGGCGCAGCTTGCTTCCATGGCCGTTGGCATGTTGACGGAGCAGCAGGACCAGTCCGGTACTGCCGTTCCCACGGCGCTCGAAGTAGCGACAGAACTGGTGGTCCGGGGGACAACGGCCCCGCCGGCGCGCTGAGCCAAAAGTTACTTTGCCTCGAGCACCAGGTTCTTGAGGTCGTCCAGGGTCTGCTGCATGTGTGCGTCCATTGCCTCCCGCGAGCGTGCAGCGTCACGCGATTCCAGTGCTTCGGCGATGTTCCGGTGATGACCGATGGCGTGCACCTGGATCTCGCGCACCGCTGACGTTTCGGTCCGCCGCTTTTCCAGGACCCGGTGGAGCGGTTCGAAGAGGACGGCCACAAAAACGTTCTCGGAGGAATGCAGGATCAGGTCGTGGAACGCGAGGTCCGCCTCCACGAAGGCCGCGACGTCGTTCACCTCGTGGGCGGCCCGCATGGCGGCCACGTAGCCGTGGAGCGCTTGGATGTCCGCGTCGCTGATACGCCCCGCAGCGAGTTCGCAGGCGCCGGTCTCCAGCATGCGGCGGAGTTCGATGAGCTGGACGGATGCCTCCGCTTCGTTCTTGCCCTCGGAGGCCGCGCGCAGCACTGCTTCCAGCGAGGCCCAGCGGTTGAGTGGGTTCACAAACGTACCGCGCCCGCGCTCGACGCTGAGGATCCGCTGCGCCTCAAGCGTTTTCATTGCCTCACGGACGGTCATCCGGCTGACTTCATGCGCGGCGCTGAGTTCGTGCTCGCCCGGAACAGTGGCCCCCGGTGGAAATTCGCCCGCAATGATGCGGTCCAGGAGTTCGTCCGCCACCTGGCCTACCAGCGACTTCCTTGCCATGCTGCCCCCGTCAGTGCCCCTTGTGGATATCTCTGACAAATCTACTTGCGCGTCTTTATGTCCTATGCCACACTAGCATCAGATGCAAGATGTCAGACATCTTACAGATACCTTTACATCAGGATCCACTCGGATTCCTACACAACGGAGTGCACTGTGACGCTTGAAGCAGACGTTCTGGCCGCCTACCCGGCCGAGGTCCCGATTCCCGCCGAACTGGTGGCCAGCACGCTGGCCGCCTCCAACGCGGAGACCCCGCGTGTCCTGGTAGTGCTCGACGACGACCCCACCGGAACGCAGTCCGTGGCAGATTTGCCCGTGCTCACCCGGTGGGAAGTGGAGGACTTTATTTGGGCCTTTGCGCAGGCCAAGCCCGCCGTCTACGTCCTCACCAACACGCGCAGCCTGGACCCCGCCGAGGCTGCCGCCCGCAACGAGGAAGTGGTCCACAACGCCCTCGCTGCTGCCGGGTCGCCGGATACGCTGCGCCTGGGCTTCGTCAGCCGCAGCGATTCCACCCTCCGCGGCCACTATCCCCTGGAGCCGGACGTTATTGCCGCCACGGTTGCTGAGGTCAGCGGGGAAAAGACCGACGGCGTGGTGCTGGTCCCGGCCTTCCCCGATGCCGGACGCCTCACCATCGGCGGTGTCCACTACATGCGCGGCACGGGCGATGCTGCCGGCACCCTCACCCCGGTCTCCGATACCGAATTCGCCAACGATGCGACCTTCGGCTTTACCACCTCGGTGATGGCCGACTACGTCGAGGAGAAATCCCGGGGCCGCTTCGCTGCGGACTCCGTGATCGTCCTGGACTTGAACATCATCCGCGCCGGCGCCTCGGCCGCACATGCCGCAGACGGTGCGCAGATCAGCGCCAATGCCATCGCCGACGCCATCGAAGCGGCCACGGACTCCACCCCGATCGTGGCCGACATCGTCACCGAGAATGACCTTCGGGCGCTGTCCCTGGGGCTGGAGGAAGCCGAGCGACGCGGCAAGAAACTGCTCTACCGCGTAGGCCCGCCCTTTGGCCGTGCCCGGATCGGCCAGGAAATCCGCACCGAACTCACCGGCGCCGAAGCCTATGCCGGCAACACCCCGTCCGAGGCCGGCGGGCTCATCGTCGTCGGCTCCCACGTGGGAGTCACTACCCGCCAGCTGAAGGCGCTGACCGAACAGCACAACGCGGCACGGATCGTTGAGATCGACGTCGAACAACTCCTCGGCTCTGAAACAGAGGCAGGTAACCACCTGGACCGGACTGTGGACACCGTCGTCGAGGCCCTCCGCGGCGGTGACGTCATCGTCCACACCAGCCGGCTGTTGATCAAGACTGACGACCCCGCTGAAAGCCTGCGGATCGCACGTACCGTTTCGGCCGCCGTCGTAGCGGTGGTGAACCGGACGCTCAAGACGTTCCCGCCGCGCTTCGTGATCGCCAAGGGCGGCATCACTTCCTCGGACGTGGCGGCCCACGGCCTCGAGATCCGCCATGCCGTCGTCCGCGGTCCCATGCTGCCGGGCATCGTGTCGCTCTGGGAACCGGTTGACGGTCCCGCCAAGGGCATCCCGTACATCGTCTTCGCCGGCAACGTGGGCGACGACCAGTCCCTCGCCGACGTCACGCGCAAGCTCAGCAACACCTTCTAATCCCCACGGGCTCCCAACTTTCGCCGCCAAATATTCAATGGAGAACACCATGACCAGCAACTACACCGTCACTGTCCTGGGCCTCGGCGCCATGGGCCTGCCCATGGCCACCCGCCTGGCCTCACAGCTGACCGTCCACGGCTTCGACATCGCCGAACCCCGCCTGAAGCTTGCGGAAGAAGCAGGCATTGCCACGTTCGCCACTGCCCGTGAAGCCGCCAAAGGTGCTGACGCCGTCCTCCTGGCCGTCCGCAACGGCGAGCAGCTCAACGATGTCCTCTTTGGCGAGAACGGCGTGGCCTCGGTGCTGGAAGCCGGCGCCGTCGTCATCCTCGGCAGCACTGTGGGCACTGAGGCCATCCCGGCGACGGTCGCCAAGCTGGCCGAATACGGTGTCGAGCTGGTGGATGCCCCGCTGTCCGGCGGACCCAAGCGCGCGGGCGAGGGCGACCTGCTGATCGTCGTCGGCGCTTCCCCGGAAGCCCGCGAAAAGGCGGCTCCGGCCCTGGAACTGCTGGCTTCCACCCTCACCGTGGTGGGCGACAAGCCAGGCGACGGCCAGGCCCTCAAGACCGTCAACCAGCTCCTCTGCGGCGTCCACATTGCTGCCGCCGCCGAGGCCATGGCCCTGGCCGACGCGCTCGGACTGGACCAGGCCAAGACCCTTGCCGCCCTCGAAGCCGGTGCCGCCGGCTCGTTCATGCTCTCCAATCGAGGTCCCCGCATCCTGGAGGCCTACAACGAGGAAGGCGCCGAGGTCCTCAGCCGCCTTGACATCTTCGTTAAGGACATGGGCATCGTAGGCAAGGCCACCCGAGCGGCAGGACTGGCAGCTCCGGTTGCCGCTGCTGCCGAGCAGCTTTACCTCCTGGGCCAGGCCCAGGGACTCGCCGCCGCTGATGACTCCGCCGTCATCAAGGTTGTCGCCCCCACCAAGCGCACCAAGTAGCCACCTTCCCCCTCAACGTACGACGACGGCGGTCCCCCCTCCGCCGTCGTCGTACCCACACAGCTCGCTAGGCTTAACTAGCGATGTCAAAGGAGACACACGATGAGCGCACTAGCTCTTCTGGCCATAGCAGTGGCGGGCGTCGCCCTGCTGCTCGTGGCCGTCATCAAGTTCAAAATCCCCGCTTTCCTAGCCCTGCTCGTGGTCAGCGTGGCAGTTGCCCTGGTGGCCGGCATACCGCTGCCGGACATTATCAAGACCGTCACCGAAGGCATGGGCGGAACCCTTGGATCCGTAGCTATCCTGGTCGGCCTGGGCGCCATGCTGGGCAAAATGATCGAGATTTCCGGCGGTGCACAGGCCCTTGCCGGCAAGTTCACCCAGCTGCTTGGCCCCCGCAGGGTCATCGCCGCCTTGACCTCCGCAGCCTTCCTGCTGGCCATCCCGGTCTTCTTTGACGTCGGATTCATCATCCTGATCCCCATCATCTACGGATTTGCCAAGGCCGCCGGGGTCAACCCGGTCAAGATCGGCCTGCCCGTCGGCGGCATCATGCTGGCAATCCACGTTGTCGTCCCGCCGCACCCCGGCGTTGTTGGCGGCGCAGGAATTCTCGGCGCGGATATCGGCTGGACCACCATCATCGGCCTCGCGCTCTGCATTCCGGTCGGCGTCCTGGGCTACTTCGTTGCCCGCAGGCTCAACCGCCGTGATTTCACCATGCTGCCCGCCACCGCCGAGCAGTTCCGCCTCTTTGGCACCGGCACATCGCAGGTCGAGCAGGAAGCTGCCCAGGGAACGTGCGGCGTTGCCGTAAAGAGCGAGGTCAAGACCGCTCCCAGCCCGGCAATGATCATCACCCTGATTGTCCTTCCGATCCTCATGATCATGGTGGGAACCGTCGGCGCCGTCATCCTGCCGAAGGACACCTTCGCTTCCCAGCTGGCCGCTTTCATCGGCGCCCCGCTGATTGCTCTCCTCACAGCCCTGGGCCTGGCCTACTACTTCCTGGGCATCCGCCGCGGCTGGACCTCCCAGCACACCGGTGAAGTCATGGACTCCGCGCTGGCCCCCACCGCCATCGTTATCCTGGTCACCGGCGCCGGCGGCGTTTTCGGCAAGGTACTCACTGTCTCCGGCATCGGCACGGCCCTCGCCGAAGGCCTGCAGAGTGCCGGCCTTCCCGTCATCGTGATGGCCTTCGTCCTCGCGGCCATCCTGCGTGCATCGCAAGGTTCCGCAACGGTGGCCATCATCACCACCTCGGGCCTGCTGGCAGCGTCCGTGGCAGCCGGCGGTTTCTCACCCTTCCAGACAGCACTCATCCTGGTAGCCATGGGCTTCGGGGCTCTTGGCCTGAGCCACGTGAATGACTCCGGCTTCTGGATCGTCACCCGCTTCCTTGGCCTCTCAGTGGCAGACGGACTCAAGACCTGGACCGTGCTCACCACCATTCTGGGTCTCGCAGGGTTCGCGCTTACCTTCCTGGTCTGGGTCCTCACCGGCGGACTCAACGTCTGATGCGCACCCGACTCGACCACCTGGTCACCTCCGCCCTCCAACAGGGCTCCGCCGTCCCCGCCTTCACCTGCTACGACTTCACCACCGCGCTGGCAGTGGTGGCCGCGGCGGAGGAATCCGGGCGGGGGGTCATCCTCCTCGTGGCACCCAAGACTGCCGCCACGTCCAACGGACTCCGCCTCATCGGGGCCCTCCGGGGCCTGGCTGACGCAGCGTCGGTGCCCGTAGCCGTGCAGCTTGACCACGCAACGGACCTTCAGGTGATGGCCGACGCCGTCGCTGCAGGGGCGGATTCCGTCCTCGCCGACGGTTCGTCCCTTCCGTACGAGGACAACATCGCACTGGTTGTTGCTGCCCGCGCGTTGCTGGGGCCGGACGTACCGCTGGAAGCCGAACTCGGGGGCCTCGCCGGAGACGAGGACCGCGCCTTTGGTGCCGATCAGTCCGGCGTGGCCGTGGCCGGGCTGACGGATTCGGCCCAAGTGGAGGACTTCGTGTCGCGGACCGGAGCGGAACTGCTGGCAGTCGCCGTCGGGAATGTCCATGGCAAATACAAGGGCGAGCCGCAGCTGCGCTGGGACGTCCTGCAAGACATCGCGGTGCGGACGCACATTCCGCTGGTCCTGCACGGGGCCTCCGGGATTCCTGCCGGCGAGCTGGTGAAGGCCGCGTCCATGAACGTGGGCAAGGTCAACTTCAACACCGAGCTCCGCACCGGGGTGCTCGCCACCCTGCAGGAGCAGCTGCCCGGGCACCGGTCCGACGGCGAAAACCTGCAGGGGCTCCTGGGCCACTGGAACCAGTCTGCGGGCAGCTTCGCCACAACGGCCCTGGGCATGCTCACGCGCTGACGTTCCCGTAGGAGGCCTGCTTACGTGGGACGAAAACTCCGGGAGGGGGAGGCCAGGATCAGTCAATGATCCTGGCCTCCCTTCTTTTGGCCTTCCTGGCCTTTGCCCGCCCCGCGATGTTGAAGGGGTAAGCCGGGGCATTGCCAGCGGGATGAAGTAGTGCCAGTGTCGAACCATGACCGAGAACATGATGTCCACCGAGGATAGGTTCACCCCCGATGTCACGCTGAGGCGCAACGACGCGCAGCACCGCTATGAACTGCTGGTGGGCGGCAAGCTGGCCGTCCAGTCCTTTTACGAGGACCTTCCCGGACACATTGACTTCATCCGAACCGAAACCGCCCCGGACTTCGAAGGCCGGGGCCTGGGCAAGGTCCTGGCGCACTTCGCCCTCGATGACGTGGTGGCAACGGGCAAACGCATCGTCCCGCACTGCCCCTTCATTGCCGGCTACCTGCGCAAACATGAGGGCTACGAACAGTTCGTCGACTGGCCCGACAGCCCCGCCACCAACGGTTCGGGAGCCTAAGGCGCCGGTACCCTCCGGGAAACCATAAACATTCTCCTCCGGGAACCCGGGCTGCGCGTTATTGTGCCGCGCAGCCGGGTACCTTTCCTGAGCGCGGTCTTGCAGAGGGCGCACGCAGTTGAATGCGCCCCCTGTCAGGGAGCAGCGCACCGGGGAAGGAATCCTGGATGAATCACGAAGAACAGCTATTCGACGTTGCCGTTATCGGCGGGGGACCGGCCGGGTTGAGCGCCGGCGTTGCCTTGGCCAGGGCTCTGCGCACCGTGGTGGTAATTGATGCCGGCGGGCAGCGGAACCTGCGCGCAGAAGGAGTGCATGGTTTCCTGACCCGAGAGGGCATGAGCCCCGGCAAGTTTCTTGCTGCCGGACGGGCGGAACTTGCGGACTACGGCGGGCAGAGCATCGCCGGTATTGTCAGGTCCGCCAGGCGGGACGGCGGGAACTTCGTGCTCTCACTCGACGACGGCACCACCTGTACAGCCCGCCGGCTGCTGATTACCTCGGGAATCGAAGACCAGCTTCCCGACCTGCCTGGCGTGGCCGAACGTTGGGGCAGGGATGTGCTCTACTGCCCTTACTGCCACGGCTGGGAAATCAGGAACCAGCAGGTAGGGGTGCTCGCTTCGGATGCCCACGCTGTCCTGCAAGCCCTGACCTTCCGGCAGTGGAGCCCGGATGTGACGCTCCTGCTCAACGAAGAATTGACCCTCAGCGCGGGCCAGGCGGAACAGCTGGAAGCGCGGTCCGTCAAAGTAGTGGATGGCCGGGTCCGCGGCTTGGTGGTACAGGGCGACAAGCTCACGGGGGTAACGCTCGACGTCGGATCGGCGGTACCGCTGGACGTGCTGGTGGTCAGCCCGGCCACAGTGAGCAAGGCCAACATGCTCCAGGCCCTGGGGCTGGAACCGGATGGCCTGGAAGAAGGGCCGGGGACGCGGTTGGCCACCGATGAATCGGGTTTGACGTCCTGCCCGGGGGTCTGGGCTGCCGGCAACGCCACAGACGTCTCGGCCCAGGTGATGACGGCCGCGGCCGCCGGACTGAAAGCGGCAGCGGCCATCAACGCGGATTTGGTGCTGGAAGATACGCGGCGCGCAGTGGAGGCCGCGAGGACTGCTGGAGTCCCCTAGTCAGCTGGCCAGCGCGTGCATGCTGGCAGCCGGGACATCAATAGTGAAACCGCAGGCGCAGCGGTAGGTTTCCACGCTGGCGGGCGGGGAACCGGCGCCAACGGGAATGACCTTTGCCCCATCAACGTGAACGGGCTGGTACAAAGACAGTGCGTCGGGATCCACACGCTGCATGGGGGCGCGGCAGTGCATTCTTGAATTCAGGGTGACCAACAATCCCATGTCAACGGGGAGGGCGGAGCTCAAGAGGGCTTCTGCTCCTGTTTCGGGCTCCGCGGGAGCCACTGGCTGATCTTCTGTAACGATGGTCATGATGTTCGTCCTTGGGCTTCTTCACGGTACTGCCGGCGTTGGCAGCCCCGCCGCGACTGCTTGCGGAGGTTCATTTACCCCATAACCTAAGCATGCTTACTAATAGTTGGGCAAATCAGCTTGTGATCCGGGGCACACGCCCGGCCCATGTGAAACTGCCGCCAGTGCCACAAGCCATTCCCGTGCCCGCGGGCAGCGTGTGCCCTAGCCGCGCCGGCGCTGCCACTGGAATGCGTGCCAGAACAGCAGGCAGATGGCAGCTGCAAGCCCCGCGACGATCACGTAAGGGGCGAAGGTGAACATTAGGAAAGATACCGGCATCCCTGAAGTCGTCGGGCCCACCATGGAGTTCGCGTTGAGGAAGATCAAGGTTCCGCCCCCGATCAAAACGATGGCGAGCAGCCACAGGGCCACAATGAACGGGTTGACGGCCGGCGCAGGGCCGCTGCCGGAATCTTCCCCCGCTCCGGACCCGACCACCCCCGACATCGGATTTCCGTCCTGGTCCACTTCCCGGAACTCGATGGCGCTTCCTTGCTGTTCCATGTTTCCCCCTATGGATTTGGGCAGCCAACAGCTGCCTGTGTGCCAACCCTAATCCGGGGATACGCGCCCGTCTTGTCATACGCACCCGCCGGGAAGCGGGACATTTTGCAGGACCCGTAGCCCGCGCCGCCAGTCAATGACGGCCGCGGCTGTGGAAAAGCGGCGCATTGCAGACCTTCCCGGGAAATACATCACAAAAGTTTGCTTAAAAGGCTGTCCTAAGTAAGTCTTACCTTTGCAACTTGCCGGAAACCCCGACCAAAGGAAGACCAGTGCCGCTGATGCCCCGCCTTGACGAGTTACACGTGGACCACCCGCGCCTTCAACAGCAGGCCCCCGGCCAGGACTTCGGGTCCCGCGTGGAACTCGCCCTGGGGGCAACAAACCATCTCTTCAACGCCCGCAACTCGCCCCGCTACGTGGCGCAGGTGCTGCAGGGCGTCACGGCGGTGGCCACCAAACTGGAACGGACCACCCGGCCCTTCACCGGCGTCGTGCCTTCGGAGATGAAAGCCCGGGTTGCTGCGGTAGACCTTGAGACACCCCTGCCGGATACGGCGGCGGCGCTGCAGGAACTCGAAGACGTGTACCTGCGCGACGCCATCTACTTCCATGACGCGAAGTACGCGGCCCACCTCAACTGCCCCGTGGTGATTCCGGCCCTGGTGGGTGAAGCCATCCTGTCCGCCGTGAACTCATCGCTGGATACCTGGGACCAGAGCGCCGGTGCCACCATGATTGAACGCCGCCTCATCGAGTGGGCAGCAGGGCGGCTGCACCTCGGGGACAACGCCGACGGAATCTTCACCTCCGGCGGCAGCCAGTCCAACCTCCAGGCCCTGCTGATCGCCCGCAACCATGCCGTGGCCGGCCTCCGCCAGGACCCGTCCCGGAGCAACCTCCGCCTTCCGGCGCTCCTGGACACGTTGCGGATCTTCACGTCCGAGGACAGCCATTTCAGCATCCAGAAGTCAGCCTCCATGCTGGGCCTGGGCTTCGACGCCGTCATCACCGTTCCGTGCACACCCGACCACCGCATGGATCCTGCTGCCCTTGCCGAGGCCATGGCGGAAGCGCGCGACGCCGGCCTGGCCCCCATGGCAGTTGTCGCCACCGCCGGGACCACCGACTTCGGCGCGGTTGACCCGCTCGCAGACCTCGCCGCTCTGGCCCGGGCCTACGGCGCCTGGTTCCACATCGACGCCGCGTACGGCGGCGGCCTGATGGTGTCCGGGCGCTACCACCACCTTCTGGATGGAACCGGCCTCGCGGACTCCGTCACCGTCGACTTCCATAAGACCTTCTTCCAGCCGGTCAGCTCGAGTGCCCTCCTGGTCCGCGAATCCGCCATGCTGCGCCACATCACCTACTACGCCGACTACTTGAACCCGGAAAGCGCGGCCTTGGCCGACATTCCGAACCAGGTGGACAAGAGCATCCAGACCACCCGCCGGTTCGACGCCTTGAAGCTGTGGCTCACCCTGCGGATCATGGGCGCGGACGCGCTTGGCGCCCTGTTCGACGAAGCCATTGACCTTGCTGCCCGCGTGGGCTCCCTCCTGGCCGCCGGGGACGACTTCGAACTCGCCGCACCGCCGCAGCTGAGCACCCTGGTCTTCCGGTACCGGCCAAGGCTTGAAGGCGGCGGACGGCTCTCCGAGGACGCGGCCGACGCTCTCAACCCCGCAATCCGTGCCGCCGTCTTCGCTTCAGGCGAAGCAGTGGTTGCCGGGACCAAAGTGGGCGGCCGGCACTACCTGAAGTTCACGCTCCTCAATGCCGAGGCCACACTGGAGGACATCGCCGGCATCGTCGACCTCCTGCGCCGGACCGGCGCGGAGCTGCTGCAGAGTGAGGTATCCGCATGAGCCGCATCTATGACTTTGCTGCCGTCGGCGTCGGGCCTTTCAACCTGGGGCTGGCCGCACTCAGCGAGCCGGTGGAGGGCCTGGACGGGATCTTCCTGGAACGCCGGGAATCCTTTGAGTGGCACCCCGGGATGATGCTCGAGCCGGCCCACCTTCAGGTTCCCTTTATGGCCGACCTCGTCACCCTGGCAGACCCCACCTCGCCCTACTCGTTCCTGAACTTCCTCAAGCAGACGGGCAGGTTGTACCGCTTTTACATCCGGGAAAACTTCTACCCCCTGCGCGCCGAGTACAACCAGTACTGCCAGTGGGTGGCAGGGCAGCTGCCCTCCGTCCGTTTTGGCACAGCTGTGCTGGATATCCAGCACGACGGCGGCGTGTACCGGCTTTCCGTGTCCGGTCCCGAAGGGCCTGAGGTGCTGGTGGCACGGCGGCTGGTGCTGGGCACCGGCACCTCCCCGTTCGTGCCGGAGGCGGCGGCGGACATCGTTGCCGATGCAGCAGCAGGACGCGGGGGAGTGGCCTTCCACAACGCCGACTACCTGGCGCGGAAGGCGGAACTGCAGCAGCAACGCAGCATCACCATCCTGGGCAGCGGCCAGAGCGCCGCCGAGATCTACTACGAGCTTCTTCAGGAATCGGACACGCATGGCTACCAGCTGAACTGGGTGACCCGCTCCGGCCGGTTCTTCCCGCTGGAATACACCAAACTGACCCTGGAAATGACCTCGCCCGAGTACGTGGACTACTTCCACAGCCTCCCGCAGGACCAGCGCGACCACCTCAACAAGACCCAGAAGAACCTCTACAAGGGCATCAACTCCGATCTCATCGACGCCATCTACGACCTGCTCTACACCAGGAGCATCTCCGGCATGGTGGACACCAGGTTGCTGACGCACTCCTCACTGACCGCTGCCCGGTGGGATCCCGAAACCGGTACCCACACCCTGCACCTTCGGCACGGCGAGCAAGGGACGTCCTACACGCTGGACAGCGAAGCCGTCGTGCTCGCCACCGGCTACGGCTACCAGGAGCCCGGCTTCCTGGCCGGCATCCAGGACCGCATCGCCCGGGACAGCGCCGGAAGGTTCGCCGTGGACCGCAACTACAGCACCGGTGCCGAACCCGGGGAGATTTTCGTCCAGAACGCCGAACTGCACACCCACGGATTCGTCACCCCGGACCTGGGCATGGGCGCCTACCGCAACTCCTGCATCCTCCGGGAAATCACCGGGCGCGAGGTCTACCCGGTTGAGCGCAGTATCGCCTTCCAGCAGTTCGGCTCACCCGCCGGCATGGTCGCGGCGTCCGACGTTGAAACCAGGGCAGGGGTGCCGGCATGAGGTTTACGTTCCGCTGCGTCGACGCGAAGGCGGACGCACCACTCCTCCACAGCTGGGTGACCCGGCCGTACGCCTCGTTCTGGGGGATGCTGTCCGCCGGCGTGGAGGACGTGGCGGAGGAATACGCCAAAATCCAGGCCAGCGGCCACCACCACGCGCTGCTGGGGCTCGACCGCGCAGTCCCCGCCTTCCTGATGGAGGAGTACCTTCCGGCGTCCTCGCCGCTGGCGGCGGTCTATCCCGTCCTGCCCGGCGATTTGGGGATGCACCTGCTGGTGGCGCCGCCGTCGGAAGGACCCCGGCCCGGTTACACCGCGGCCGTGATGAACGCCGTCCTGGACCGGCTCTTTGCGAAGCCGGGAGTGGAGCGCATCGTGGTGGAACCTGATGCGCGGAATACAAAGATCCACGCCCTGAATGAACGGCTGGGCTTCCAGCCCGCCGGCGTCGTGGCCCTTCCCGACAAGGATGCGCTGCTGAGCTTCTGCAGCCGCGACGACTACCTGGCCGCCCGCGCGGCACTAGACATTCTTTCCGTACCAGTCCCGCAGGGAGCCTCACTGTGACCGTCCATCTCCACCCCGCCGCCCCCGCTGTCAGCTCCGGCCTACCCCTGTTTGCGAACGTTGCCGGCACGAACGCTGTGGGCGCCGACGCTGCCGTACCGCACCTCACCGGAGAACGCTGGGACAAGGCGAACCGGCATGTGCTCCGCAAGGCGCTCGCGGAGTTCTCGCACGAACGTATCCTCGCCCCGGAGCTGTATCCCGATGCAGGTGCCACCGGGGTTGCCGGCGCTGCTGCCCGGACCGGCAGCTACCGGGTGCGCAGCGACGACGGCACGCAGGAGTACCGGTTCGCCGCCAGGGTCCTCGAGCTGGACCACTGGTCCATCGACGCAGACTCCATCCGCTGCTTCCAGGACGGCACCGAAAGGCCGCTGGACGTCCTGGACTTCATTACCGCTTTCCACCAAACCTTGGGCATTAACCTCCAGATGCTCCCGGTGTACCTCGAGGAGGTCAGCAGCACCCTGGCAAGCCATGCCTACAAGCAGTGGGCGGGCCAGCCGTCAGCTGCTGAACTCGCGGCCGGAGTCACCGGCGGCGTGGACCGCGCCGCCGACTTCCAGGCCATTGAGCGCAGCATGACCGAGGGGCATCCGTGCTTTGTCGCCAACAACGGACGCCTGGGTTTCGGGATCACCGACTACCGCGCGTTCGCTCCCGAAACCGGCGCCCCGGTCCAGCTGGAATGGATCGCCGTCCACCGCAGCAACGCCGTATTCACAGCGACGGCCGGGCTGGACTACCGGGCCCACCTGGAGGCCGAGCTCGGTCCGTTGTTGGGCAGCTTCGACGCCGAGCTGCAGGTCCAGGGGCTGGACCCGGACCAGTACTTTCTGATGCCGGTGCATCCGTGGCAGTGGGAGAACAAGCTCACCGTCACGTTCGCGGCGGAAATCGCACGGCAGCGCATCGTCCACCTGGGTACCGGCACGGACATCTACCAGGCACAGCAATCCATCCGGACGTTCTTCAACACCAGCGCCCCGGAGCGCCACTACGTCAAGACCGCCATGTCTGTACTGAATATGGGGTTCATGCGCGGCCTGTCCCCGCAGTACATGAAGGCCACCCCGGCCATCAACGACTGGCTGCGGAATTTGATCGAGTCAGATAGTGCACTCCAGGCGCGAGGTTTCACCATGATCGGTGAAACCGCCGCCATTGGTTACCACAACAGGAACTACGAGGCCGGCTCCGCGAACGGTTCGCCCTACCGGAAGATGCTGTCGGCGCTGTGGCGCGAGAGTCCGCTGCCGCTCTTGCAGGACGGGCAGCAGCTGGCCACCATGGCGTCCCTCCTGCACGTGGATTCCGAGGGCAGGCCGATGGTCTCCGCCCTCATCGAGCGTTCCGGACTGGCTGCAGAGGAGTGGCTGCGGCGCTACTTCGAGGCCTACCTGCTTCCGTTGGTGCACTGCCTGTACCAGTACGAACTGGCGTTTATGCCGCACGGCGAGAACGTGATCCTTGTCCTCGAGGACGGGGCGCCGGTCCGCGCCATCATGAAGGACATCGCCGAGGAAATCGTGGTGATGGGCGACAGGCTGGACCTGCCCGACGAGGTGTCGCGGATCAAGGCGGCCATTCCGGACGGCGAGAAGGTGCTGGCCGTCTTTACGGACATCTTCGACTGCATTTTCCGCTTCCTGGCTGCACTCCTGGCGGAGGACGGCAAGCTCAGCCAGGAGGAGTTCTGGGGGACGGCCGCCGCCGCCATCAAGGACTACCAGGCCCAGCACCCCGGGCTCGCAGACCAGTTCGTCCGGCATGACCTTTTCGCGCCGGACTTCGAACTGTCCTGCCTCAACAGGCTCCAGTTGCGCAACAACCAGCAAATGCTGGACCTGGCGGATCCCTCCGGTGGCTTGCAGATGGCCGGGCGCCTGGCGAATCCACTGGCGAGGTTCGCCGGAAAATAGCACCGGGAACAGCAAGGCCGGAGCGTGCAGCCGGAACAGTGCAGCCAAAAGCCATCAGGTGATCGTTAGGCTTGCAGCATGACTGCAGACTCCTCCGGAACAACAGCCCTGATCACCGGTGCCAGTGCAGGGCTTGGCTCCGAATTTGCGCGCCAGCTTGCCGCCCAGGGCTGCAACCTGGTGCTGGTGGCGCGGAACCGGGCCCGCCTCGAGGAAGCCGCGGCGGGGCTGGAACGGCGTTACGGGATCACGGCTGATGTGCTGCCCGCCGACCTGACGGACGACGCCGGCGTGGCAGCCGTCGTCGGACGCCTCTCCGATCCGGAGCGGCCGGTGGGCATCCTGGTCAACAACGCCGGGATCGGGTTGCTGCACAACTTCGAGGACAACCACATCTCTGAGGAGAAAAAGCACCTGAAGCTGCACGGCGAGACGGCCATGGAGCTCACCCATGCAGCGCTGAAAGGCATGCTGGAGCGAGGCGGGGGCCGGATCATCAACGTTGCCAGCATCGCCGCTTTCCTCCCGCGGGGAACCTACTCGGCGGCCAAGGCCTGGCTGGTCAGCTTCAGCCGGTGGGCCAACCTCGCCTATCGCCAGCGGGGCATCAAGGTCACTGCGGTATGCCCCGGCTTTACCCACACCGAGTTTCACGACCGGATGGGCATGGACAAGTCCGTGGCACCGTCCTGGGCCTGGCTGCACGCGGAGCGGGTGGTGCGGGACGGCCTGGCGGACAATGAGCGGGGCAAGGCGGTGTCCATCCCCTCCAAGCGGTACAAGGTACTGGCAGCGGTTGCCAGGGTGGCTCCGGCCAAGCTAGTGGCGGGCCCTCCGCGGAAGCCTAAGTAGGGGAGCGAGTCCAAGCAAGGCACGCGGGCTGCGGGTCCCGGAGCGGCGGACGGCCACCACCACCGCGATGCCCACCAGTGCACCGACCAGCGTTTCGACGCCGCGTTCCAGGATCAGCACTGCGGGGTCGGTGGGGGCGGCGAGCTGGGTTATCAGCAGGATTACCGGCGTAAACGAAACCATGGCCAGGCCGTAGTGGCGGGCCATAAACAGCTCGGTAGTGAACTGGAAGAGGATCACCAGCAGGGCAAGCAGCACGGCCTGCCGACCCGGGAACAGCCCGGCAAGGGACCAGGGGCCGGGAAGGATGACGACGGCGGTGACCGCCAGCCCGAGGAATGTTCCCACGATGCGGTGGATCCCGCGCCGGACGCTGCTGGGGAGGTCGGCGCCCGCAAGGGGTACCGCCGCGGCGGCCATAGCCCAGTGCGGGTGGCCGCTGCCCGACAGGACGCCCGCGGTGCCGGCAACTCCTACGGCCAGGATGTAGCGGGCAGCGTGCATCAACAACTCAACGCGGCCGGCGGGTTGCAGCGCGGGAACGTTCCGGACGGCGCCCCGCTGCCAGGACCTGCTGCGGATCCAGCCTCCGAACCCCACCATCATGGAGAAGGCGGCGGACCCTATGGCGATAAGCATGGCCACCTGCCAGGGAACCGCCACAGGTACCGAGGCGCACGCCCCCAGCGCGAGGATGCCAAAGAAGGGCCCGTTGGGCTTGAGCCGTACCCGGTCCGCAAAAACAGATCCCACGCCGGCCAGCACCGCTTCGACGGCGACGAGCCACCAGGAGTGAAGGTGGTTGACGGACAGGAACAGGCCTGCCGCAACGCCGCCGAGCAGCACTACAGCGGCCTGGGACTGGTGCCGGAGCCGGAACTGGTGTGGCTCGGAGCGCCCGTACATGCCCGTTAGCGCACCGAAGACGGCGTACATGATGAGGTCTGTGCGGCCGGCGGCCACGAGCAGCAGCGAAGGAACTGCAACGCTGATGGCTACCCGCAGGGCTGCAAGGTGGTCGCGGTTGGCCGGTTCCAGCCGGTGAAGGGCGCGCACCTGCTCCATCAGAAGCTTCATGCCGCACCTTTCCTGCTTGTTTCCGGATCCCGTCCTGGCCCCTCGGAACCTATCACCGGCTGCGCGGAGCAGGCCATTTACCAGGGCGCCAGGGGACACAAACCGACATGGGGCGGCCGGGCCTGGCGCGGCGAGGGCCCGCCCTGCGCAGCTTCCGCGGAAGCTGCGCAGGCCGGGCCCTCGAGCGTTGCTGCAAGCTCTGCCCGGTCGGAGAGTGCCGGGTGCCACCGCCTGCCGGTGCTGCCTGGCTAAACCCGGGCGGGGGCCTTGTCGGCGGCGCTCGAATCCGTAATGTCCTGGGTCTCGAACGGGAGTTCGTCCAGGTCGATCAGCGGGTTCTCGTCCTGGGTGGCCACCAGTTCGCGGGCCTCCGCCTGGGTGTCCACACTTGGCATGGAACCCGGCAGGGGTCGCTGGGCCGATTCCTTCAGGAAGTAGATGGCGACGGCGCCCACGAGGGAGGTGCCCATCAGGTAGTAGGCGGGCATCATGTCATCACCGGTCGCGGTGATGAGGGCCGCAACGATGAACGGCGTGGTGCCCCCGAAGATGGCCACGGCGAAGTTGTAGGCAATGCCCATGGCGCCGTACCTGTTGGCAGTCGGGAACTGCGCCGGCAGCGCCGAGGCGAGGTTCGCAACATAGAACGTCACCGGGAAGGCGATCAGCGAAAGACCGGCCAGCGTGGACCAGACCTCGCCGATGCCGATCAGCAGGAACGCCGGGGTCGCCAGCACCACGGTGCTGATGGCACCGATCCACAGCACAGGGCGGCGGCCGATCCGGTCAGACAGCTTTCCGGTCAGGGGAATGCAGAGGCTCATGATGACCAGCACGGGGATGGTCAGCAGCGTTCCGTGCACGGGGTCGTAGCCCTTGGACTCAGTGAGGTACGTCGGCATGTAGGACGTCAGTGCGTAGCCGGCGGTGTTGGCGGCGGCAACAAGGATCATGGCCACGATAAGCGAGCGCCAGTAGGCCTTGACGATTCCCACCGGACCCTTGGCGGCGTCGATGTCACTTGCGGCCGCGTGCTGGCCGAGGGATTCCTGGGCGTCCAGGGTCGCCTGGAACTGGGGGGATTCCTCGATCTTGTTCCGGAAGTAGATGGCGATCAGGCCCAGCGGACCAGCGATCAGGAACGGAATGCGCCAGCCCCATTCCTCCATGGCCGCCTGGCCCAGGGTCAGCTGCAGGACAGAAACCAGCGCGGCACCCAGGGCGAAGCCCAGGTAGCTGCCCATGTCCAGGAAGCTTGCAAAGAACCCGCGGCGCTTATCGGGAGCGTACTCGCTCACAAATGTAGTGGCGCCGGCGTATTCACCGCCGGTGGAGAAGCCCTGCACCAGCTTGAGGATCACCAGCAGCGCAGCGGCCCAGATCCCGATCTCCGCGTAGCCGGGCAGCAGCCCGACGGCGAACGTGCTTGCCGCCATGAGCATCAGTGTTGCGGCGAGTACTTTTTGCCGCCCCACCTTGTCGCCGAGCCAGCCGAACACAACGCCGCCGAGGGGGCGGGCAATGAAGGTGGCGGCGAACGTTCCCAGCAGGAACAGCGTCTGGACGGACTTGTCGGCCTCGGGGAGGAAGACCGGACCCATGGTGGTGATCAGGTAGCCGAATACGCCGACGTCGAACCATTCCATGGTGTTACCCACGATGGTCCCGCCGAGTGCTTTCTTCAGCATGGGCTGGTCGACAACATTCACGTCGGACTCTTTGAGCCGGCGACGTACAAGAATTTTTGGCTTACGTGGTCCCTTGGCAACCGCGGGTGGGGTGCCTGGGGGTGTAGCTGGGTTGGTTCCGGAGGCGTTGTCTACGCCTGCGGAAGAGTCGGTGACGCTTCGGTCTGTGGGCATTTGGGCGACTCCCGTGGAGGTCATTTGCTTGCGACTTGTAGCTGCCCCGCTCCGGGCAGGCCTTCAATTTTACGCGAATGCCATAGCGCCTGCTCGCTTTATGGCGTAGGATCACCTCCTTTTGGGGCTTTTTGTGCCGGTTCCCCGAGGTTTCTTTCCCGGCTTTTCCCGCGCCGTTATGGGGATCCGCGGGGTCGGATGCCCTCCTCATCGAATTTTTTTCGCTGTCGGCCTTCCTGGCCGTCGTTTTGCACGCTTCACGCACGGAAAAGTGACGCGCCCCACGGGTTCTGCAACCTTCCCGCGGGACCCGGCAGGGCCGCCGGCGTCCTTTTCCCCACCTCCCTTATGGGGGTTCACAGGTGCCCGGCGCTTCCCTAAGGTTGTGCCATGGGAACACTTTCTTTTTAGGTAGGCGGACGCCTGCGGCCAGGCGTGGCCGGCCGCTCCGACAGTCACATAAGACCCTGACTGGCCTCGGTTGGCAGCACTTCATTTCATTGCGGGAAAGGAAGAACAAATGGCTGACGAAAACAAGAAGCACATCGCGCCGGAGCTGGCGAGCCACCTGGCGGAGGCAATGGACGCCCCCGCCATGCCTGGCGCGGCGGCCCCGCTGTCTCCCTTGGGAGCAGCCGGGCAGCAAAGGTGGCCCGACGGTAACGGGAAGCGGCGGCATCCCAAGGAACGCGGTTCCGGCCACGGACTGATGGGGCAGGGGGCGGCCGTCACGGCGGTCCACCGCACCAGCCGGCCACAGATGCCGCACTCATCCTGAGGACACTCAGACAAACGGAGGACACTGACGTCGCAGGACCGTAAGGAATGGGGACACCGGATATCCGGTGTCCCCATCTTGTGCAGCCCGTGGTGCCAGCGTTGGCCCGCCACGAGCTCCCCAGGGATCAGAGGCTGGCTGCCTTGGCGAGCAGAACAGCCTTCTGTTGTTCGTTGGCCGTGAGTGCGGCTGCCTTAAGCAGCTCTGATTTGGCCTCGTCGGTTCTCCCGAGCTTGGTGAGCAGCTCGCCCCGGATGCTGGGCAGCAGGTGCGAGCGGCGGAGGGCACCTTCGGCAACGAGGCGGTCCACCATCTTCAGGGCGGCAGCAGGTCCGGTGGCCATGGAAACCGCTACGGCGTTGTTGAGTTCGACGACGGGGCTGGGTGCCAGGCGCCCCAGGGCTTCATACAGCAGCACAATTTTGTTCCAGTCGGTTTCTTCGAAGCTGCTGGCGGTCGCGTGGCACTGGGCGATGGCAGCCTGCAGGCAGTAGTTCCCCCTTCCGCGTCCGAGTGCATCGGCGCGGGCCAGGGATGTAAGGCCACGGCCAATTTGTGTCCTGTCCCAGCGTGACCGGTCCTGGTCAGCGAGCAGGATCGGGCTGCCGTCGTGGTTGATCCGCGCGGCGAACCGGGACGCCTGGAACTCCATCAGCGCCACGAGTCCATGAACTTCGGGCTCCCGCGGCAGCAGGCCGGCGAGCACGCGGCCAAGGCGCAGCGCTTCATTGGCCACCTCGGTCCGGATCCACCGGTCACCCGTTGTGGCGGCATAGCCCTCGGTGAAGATCAGGTACAGCACCGCCAGTACCGCGCTAAGGCGCCCGTTCCACTCGTTAGGGTCGGGGGTGTCAAAGGGAACCTGTGCCGCCGACAGGGTTTTCTTTGCCCGTACGATGCGCTGCTGGACGGTGGCGACGGGAACGAGCAGCATTCGTGCGATCTCCTCGGTGGTCAGGCCGCCGACCGTTCGCAGCGTCAAGGCGACCTGCCCCTCACGGGAGAGGACAGGGTGGCAGGCAATGAAGACGAGCCGGAGCACGTCGTCGGGGATCGGTTGCCACTGGTCCTCGGTCATCTCCCTGAGGTCGGAGGCAATCGCGCGGTAGCGCTCGTCCAGCCGCTCCCGGCGGCGCCAGGCATCTATTGCCTTGCGTTTAGCCACGGCCGTGAGCCAGGCGCCCGGATTATCCGGGACGCCCGACCCGGGCCATTGTGTCAGGGCGTCGATCAGGGCTTCTTGAGCAAGGTCTTCAGCCAGGCCGACGTCGCCAGTCACCTTGGCAAGCGTGGCGACGATCCGCGCGCTTTCGATCCGCCACACGGCGTCCAGGGTGCGCTGGATCGCCGGCGTGGGCAGGTCCTTATCGGCCATCGGCTAGGGCTGGTTGAGTTCCTCGCGCCAGCCGGCTTCCTTTTGCAGGAACTCGTTGTCGGAGAAGTCCTCAAAGTCGCTCATATCGGTCACGCGGCGGACTTCGAGTTTGTTGCCCGGGCCCAAGGGGCAGCGGCTGGCCCACTGGACCGCCTCTTCCTTGCTGGCAGTCTGGATGATCCAAAATCCGTTGAACAGTTCATGGGTTTCCCCGTACGGGCCGTCGGTAACAATGGGATTCTCGCCTGCAAAGTCGACAACGAAAGCTTCGCTCATGTCGTCGGCGAGACCCTCACCGGCGAGCAGCACACCGGCCTTCATGAGGGATTCGTTGTAGGCGCCCATGGCGTTGATGATCTGTTCGATGTCCGCCGTTTCGTATGCCCTTTTCGCCTCATCGGTAGCGCGCATAATCAGCATGAACTTCACGGTTCTTCTCCTTCTGACGTGACAACGCCTGATGCGTCCTTCTACTATCGCGTCGAACGGACGGGCACCGGATCGACAAAGACTAGGGAAATTTTTATTCAGGAATGCCCGCAGGCACAAAGTATTTCTACCTGGGACCCCTCTATGGCGCCTGCCGTGCTGAATATCGAGGTGAGCCGCTCGACTGGCGGGGCATGAGTGTGGGCAGGGATTTCCGGATTTTGGGTTCCTTGCCCGGGTTCACGATGAGGTCGATCGCATTGCCTGCGATTTGGTCCAGGGGCACACGCACGGACGTGAGTGGGGTTGAAAGGCGGGAGGCGAGGGGTATGTCGTTGTAGCCGACCAGGGCCAGGTCTTCTCCCACGGTGATACCGAGGCGGTGGGCGGCGGCGATAGCCCCCATGGCCAGGTTGTCGTTGGCGGCAAACACCGCGCTGGGACGATTTCCCGAGTCGCCGGCCAGCAGAGTTTCCGCGGCGGAGAACCCGCTTTCGATTCCGTAGCCGGCGGCAATCAACCAGTCTTCCCGGGCCTCAATGCCTGCACCATCCAGGGCTTTGCGGGCGCCGGCGAGGCGGGCTATCCCGGTAGAAGTAAAGGAAGGTCCGGTCACTACCCCGATGTCACGGTGCCCAAGATCAATGAGATGCCGGACTGCCAAGTATCCGCCTACCTCATCGTCGCCAAGAGCCGAGGGGCTGACCCCGTCGGTACGAAGGACCAGCGCGTGCGCCACTCCCCGTTCACGCAGGTGTTTGGGCAAGTCGTCGTCTATTCGGGCAGTGGCCAGGATCAGCCCGTCGACATTGCGGTCGAGGAGCGTTTCCGCTGCCCGCCGTTCGTCGTCGGGATCATCGCCGC
This sequence comes from Arthrobacter sp. D3-16, assembly GCF_054408515.1. Classification (NCBI taxonomy): domain Bacteria; kingdom Bacillati; phylum Actinomycetota; class Actinomycetes; order Micrococcales; family Micrococcaceae; genus Arthrobacter; species Arthrobacter sp. D3-16. Next base: position 524,543 of record NZ_CP096437.1, read on the forward strand.
TGGTGGCCACCATTGCAAAGTATCCGCGGTCCGACGCCGCCCGCTCGAGTTCCTCAAACATGAGTGCCATTACCGTGTCACTGAGCCGCGGCACGAGCACGCCGAGGGTCCGGGTTTCCCCCCGGCGCAGGTTGGAGGCGAAGGAGTTGCGGCGATAGCCAAGCTCCTCCGCTATTTTCCTGACATGGGCTGCTGATGCGGAACGCGACGTCGTCCGTTCATCCAGCGCGCGGCTGGCGGTGGAGATGCTCACGCCGCTGGCCGCAGCAACGTCCTTCAGTGTGACGATCGAGCCGGGGGCGGCCGGTTCCATGCTGGTTCTCCTCTCCAAAGGGGCGTAACACACACTCTATTCCTCCTTTTTGCAAACGTTCTCTTGACAGTGAGCTGGAACACGTTGCAATATTGAAAACGTTCCCGCAAACGTTCTCACCGAGAAGAAACATTAGCGGGACTGCCGACCATCAATGAAGACAAGAGGTAGTGAAATGACCATCGATCTCCGCGGACTCAGCCCCGCACCTGTCACCCCGTTCACCGAAGATGGCGCTGTCGACTTCGCGGCGATCCAGCGTCTGGGTTCCTGGCTCGGATCGATTGAGGGCGTGAAGAGCCTCGTCGTTCTGGGGCACGCCGGCGAAGGCACGTTCCTTACCGAAGAGGAGCAGCTGGACCTTATCCGCGCGTTCGTGGCGTCGACCGACGGCCGTGTACCGGTCGTGGCGGGCATCACGAAGGAGGGCAACAAGACCGCGGCCCTCGAGGCCAAGAAGGCCGTCGAGGCCGGCGCGTCAGCTGGTCTCGTCTACCCCTCGCACGGGTGGCTGCGCTTCGGATACCAGAAGGGCGCGCCCCAGTCGCGCTACCAGGAGATCTATGAAGAGTCCGGCCTGCCGCTGATCCTCTTCCAGTACCCCGACAACACCAAGGCGACCTACGACCTCGACACTCAGCTGGAGATCGCCGGCCAGGAAGGCGTCTTTGCCACGAAGAACGGGGTGCGGAACATGCGCCGGTGGTACACCGAGATCCCCGCGCTTCGCGCCGCGTACCCCGAGCTGCAGGTGCTGTCCTGCCATGACGAGTACCTGCTGCCGACAATGTTCGATGTCGACGGTCTGCTCGTCGGCTACGGCAACATCGCCCCCGAACTCCTCGTTGAACTGATCGAGGCCGGCAAGGCACAGGACTACAAGCGTGCCCACGCCATTCATGAGCGGCTGCTCCCGGTGACCAAGAACGTCTACCACCGCGGGTCCCACATGGAGGGCACCGTCGCCTTGAAGTGGGGCCTCGTGAACCGCGGCATTCTCGACCACGCCACAGTGCGCACCCCGCTCCTGCCCCTGCCCGAGGGCGCCGATACCGAAATTGCGGAAGCCTTCGCTGCCGCAAACATCGGCAAGGTCACCGTCAGCGCCTGATCCCTTCTTCCCCGGATCCTCACGGGTGGCGGGCCACCGCCCGCCACCCGTGCCCAACTCTTTACTCTCCACCCGGTCATCGACGACCCAGCAATGTCGCTGTATAAGGAGGACTCGCCGATGCGAGAGCAGCAGAATAAGACCATCACCCACCCCGGAACCAGGGAAGACCAGATGGCAACCCAGCAAGGAAACCCGGCCCAAGGCACCACAAAGAAGCACCGTACTTTCCTCGGCTACCTTGCCTTGATGGGGCCGGCCTTCGTCGTAGGAGCCTGGCAATTCGGCCCCGGCAACCTGACCACCGCCGTCCAGGCCGGCAGCCGCTTCGACTACAGCCTCGTGTGGGTCATCGCCGTCTCCACCATCCTGATGATCTTCTTTACCGATATGAGCGTCAGGCTCGGCATCGCCACACCCACTTCCCTGATCACGTCCATCAAAGACGACCTCGGCAAATGGGTGGGCGTCATGGCAGGCTTCGGCGTCTTCGGCATCACGCTGATGTTCTCCGTCGGAAACGCCGTCGGATCCGGGCTGGGACTTTCCCTTATTTTCGGCGGATCCCCGGTCCTGTGGACCGTCGTGTGTACGGTTGCTGTCGGCTTCGTCCTGGCCTTCAGGAACGTCTACGGAATCGTCGAAAAGGCCCTCCTGGTCATCGTGGTCCTGATGGGGATCGCCTTCATAGCGAGCACCGTAGTTGCCCAGCCCGACTGGTACCGGTCCATGGCAGGCCTGGTCCCGCAACTGCCCGCCGGAAGCGAGATCCTCATTGTCGCCCTCGTGGGCACCAACTTCTCCATCAACGCCGCCTTCTACACCTCCTACGGCATCAAGGAACACCGCCGCACCCGCGCCGACTACCGCGACATCACCCTCGTCGACACCATCCCCGGCATCGTCGCCCCCGGCATCATGACAGCCCTTGTCATCATGGTCGCCGCAGCAGTCCTCGGCAAAACCGGAGCCGAGGCCGGAACCATCAACGCCCTTGCATCCATTTTCACGCCGCTCGCAGGACCCGTCGGCGCGATGCTCTTTGCCCTCGGCCTCTCCGGGGCAGCCTTTTCATCCATGATCGCCAACGCCACTGCCGGGGGCACCATGCTCTCGGACGCCATGGGCCGGGGCGCCAAGGCGGGATCGCCTGCCGCCCGGATCGTCACCGGCATGATCCTTGCCTTCGGCCTGATCATCACCCTGTCATTCCAGTCCTCACCCGTGGCCCTGATCGTCATCGCCCAATCCCTCACGGTCCTTATTGCACCCCTGCTCGGCGTCCTGATCGTCATCATGGCCAACAGGCGGTCCGTCATGGGCGATCTCCGCAACAGGTGGTGGCACAACCTCTTCGGGGCCATCGGCCTCATCGCGATCATCGCCTCCTCCATCAGGCTCATCACCACCTTGCTCGGCTAAAAGCACTTGCACTGAATCGGAACCACAAGGAGCGCCTCCTGCACATGCAGGGGGCGCTCCTGCCTTTGTCATGCCTCGGCCACCACGTCCGCCGGGTCCTTGTCGAGCCGCCAACCGCGCCACACCGGATGCCGAAGCCGACCGGTTCCGGTCCATTCGCTGTACGTCACTTCACCCACCAGCTGCGGAGCCACCCAGTGTGCGTCGGCCGCGTCCTCGCGGGGGACCTCCTGGAACGGTGAAGTTTTCCTGGCGAGGCGGTCCACGGTCTGCCGAAGTTCCGTCAGTTCACGGAAACTGAACCCGCTGCCCACCCTGCCCACGTAGCGCAGGTTCCGTCCCTCCGGGATGCCCACCAGCAGTGAACCCACCGAGTCCTGGCGGGCGCCCTTGCCCGGCCGCCAGCCGCCCACCACCACCTCCTGAGTCTGGTCGAGCTTGAGCTTGATCCAGGTGCGCGTCCGTTGCCCGCTGACGTAGCGGCTGTCCGTGCGCTTCGCCATCACGCCTTCCAGGCCCAGTTCCTGCGCGCTTTCCAGGATGTGCTCCACCCGGTCTTCCAGCACGGTGGAAAGGTCTACCGGGCAGTCCGACGGGCTGAAGAACTCCTCCATCCGGTGGCGCCGCTTGGCGAGGGGCAGCCTGCGGAGGTCCGTGCCGGCGTCAAACAGCAAATCAAAAAGCATCAGCCGGACGGGGATGGCCTTGCGCGCCTTCGCGACGTCGCCGGGCCGGGTGAGCTTCATGCGCCCCTGAAGCAGGCCGAAATCCGGCCTGCCTGAGGGCCCGACGGCGATGATCTCGCCATCCGCGACGAATGGCTGGGGCGGCCAGCAGTTCCTGTCCGTGAACTCGGGGTAGGTCTTGCTGACGTCGTTTCCGTTGCGGCTGAAGATCCGTACTGCATCCTCGTCCGCAACGAGGATGGCACGGACACCGTCCCACTTGAGCTCGAACTGCCAGTTGCTGCCCTGCAGATCTGCTGTTGTCCCCGAGGTAGCCATCATGGGGCTGTAATCCTCGGGTGATGCGGAAGCGGCGGCAGTAGGGGGCGCCGGAATGGTTTCTTCGGCTTCTTCCTCCGGTTCCGCTGCCTGCTCCGGCTTCATAGCGTCCACTGCCTCCGCAGGCCCTTCACCCACCTCTGCAGCCGCTTCAGCCTCGTCTTCCATTTCGTCGGGTCCTTCATCCCGCGCCGGCGCATGGCGGTGCCGGCTGCTGCGGTGGTCACTGTCCATGAGGTGGATCAGCCACTGCCCTTCGGAGTCCTTGCCCTGCCCCCGGCCCGTGTGAATCAGGGCGAACTTTCTGGTGCCGCCCAGCCCGCCGCCTTCGGAACCGGTCAGCGTAACGATGACTTCCCTGCCATTGATCCACTTATGCAGTTCATACGTGCCGGTGTCCCAGATGGTCATCTCACCGGCGCCATACTCGCCTTTGGGAATGGTGCCATGGAACGTGAGGTAGTCCAGCGGATGGTCCTCCGTCTGGACGGCCAGGTGGTTCTTGCCGCCGGATTCCGGCACGCCCTTGGGCAGGGCCCAGGACACCAGGACGCCGTCGCGCTCAAGTCGGAGGTCGAAGTGAAGCCGGCTGGCGTGGTGCTCCTGGATAACGAAGGCGTCGCCGCTGCCGGAGGCGCCGGCGAAGGGCTCCGGTGTCTTCTGCGGGTCGCGCATGGAGCGGTACTTGCCCAGGCGGGGGTCGCCGTCGTGATGTTCGTTGCGTACCTCGGGGTTCTGGCCGGCGGCGCCCACGACGGCGGCAAAGGGGTCCCTGCCTTCCTGCACCCGCTGCAGCACCTCGTGATAGTCCAGGTGCGTCAGGCCCGGCGAGCCGATTTCCTGCCAGGTCCGGGGTGCGGCAACCATCGGGGTGGGACGGCCGCGGAGCGAGTACGGGACGATGGTGGTTTTGGCCGCGTTGTTCTGGCTCCAGTCCACCAGCACCTTGCCCTTGCGCAGGGTCTTTTTCATGTCGCTGACCGCAAGGTCCGGATGGTCCGCCTCCAAAGCGCGTGCCAGTTCGCGGGCAAAAGCGGAGATCTGATCCGAGGTCTGGCTCCGGTCAAGCGCTGCATAGAGATGGATACCTTTGCTGCCGCTGGTCACAGGGACGGGATCCAGGCCCACGTCCTCGAGGATTGAGCGGGCCAGAAGGGCAACTTCCACACACTCTTCGAGGCCGGCGCCTTCACCGGGATCCAGGTCCAGAACCAGCCGGTCCGGATTCAGCTGGTTGCCGTGGGAGTCCACCTGCCACTGGGGAACGTGTATTTCCAGGGAGTTGATCTGGCCGAACCAGGTGAGGGTAGCGGGGTCGTTGACCATCGGATAGTGGATGGTCCGGTCCTTGTGGGTTATGGCGGCCCGCGGCAGCCAGCCGGGAGCGGAGTCCTCAAGGTTTTTTTGGAAGAACACCTCGCCGGGCTTCCCCGCCGTACCCACGCCGTTTACCCACCGCTTCCTGGTGGCCGGCCTGTTGGCGGCAGCCGGGATCAGGACGTGGGCCACCGCCGCGTAGTAGGCGAGCACATCCGCCTTGGTGGTGCCGGTCTCCGGATAGATGACTTTGCCCAGGTTGGTGAGGGTCAATTCCCTGCCCGCAACCCGGACACGCTCCTTAGCTGCGGCCACGGGGCTTCACCTCCGGCGCTGCGTGATGTTGACTTAGGGAATGAGAGCCATCTGGAAAGGTGCCATCGCGTTCGGCCTGGTCAACGTGCCCGTGAAGGTCTACAGCGCAACCGAAGATCATGACATCAGTCTGCACCAGGTCCACAATGCCGACGGCGGCCGGATCCGCTACCAGCGCAGGTGCGAAGTGTGCAGCCAGGTCATCGATTATTCGGACATCGAAAAGGCCTACGAGGAGGACGGCCGGACGGTGATCCTGTCCAAGGACGAGCTCAAGGCCATCCCCGCGGAGAACAGCCACGAGATCGAAGTGGTGCAGTTCGTCCCGTCCGAGCAGCTTGAGCCCATGATGTTCGAGAAGAGCTATTACCTGGAGCCGGACTCCAAGTCGCCCAAGGCCTACGTGCTGCTGCGCCGGGCGCTGGAGGACACAGACCGGGTGGCCATCGTCCAGTTCGCCCTGCGGGAAAAGACCCGGCTGGGGGCCTTGCGGATCAAAGACGACGTCCTGGTGCTCCAATCCCTGCTCTGGCCGGACGAGGTGCGCGAAGCCAACTTCCCTTCCCTGGACGCCTCCATCAAGATCTCCCCGCAGGAACGGGACATGTCCGCGGCGTTGGTGGAGTCCATGGCGGCCGACTTTGATCCCGCGCACTTCACCGACGACTACCAGGTGCAGCTGCGCCAGCTCATTGAGGCCAAACTGGAGCAGGGGGACTCCCTGGATACCGAGGAAACCTTCGGCGTGGAAGCCGGCGAAGGCGGCAAGGGCGAAGTCATCGACCTGATGGAAGCACTGAAACGGAGCCTGGACCGGAAACGCGGGGGCGGGTCCGATGCTTCCGCCGCCAGCTCGGGCAGCGGGGATTCGGGTGATGAAGCTTCCGGTGACGACGAAGAGGCCGCCAAGCCGGCGCGCAAGAGGTCCACCGCCAGCAAGTCCACTGATTCCACGTCGGGTGAGAGCAAGGCCGGCGCTGCGAAATCGACTGCTGCGAAGACCAGTGCGGCGAAGACTGCTACGGCAAAATCCACCGCAGCCAAAACCGGCACAGCAAAGTCCACGGCGGACAAATCCACTGCGGCGAAGTCCACGGCGGCCAAGTCCACTGCCAAACCGGCCGCCAAAACCACCACCAGCAAGGCAACGGGCACCAGGACGCGCAAGCCGGCGTGAGGGTCCGTGGCCGGCGTCTGTTCCCGGGGTTAATGCCATGAATACGAAACTACTAAGCTTGCTTGCTTTTCGGTAGCCGGCGCTTCCGTATCATCGGCCTGACTCTGGCGGTCTTCTGCAGCTGGCTCCCTTACGGCCGCTCTCTTTACAGCTGAGTTCGGCGAGTTCACAATGAGTCGCATCGCAGCCTCCGCTGTGGCCGCAGCGCGCTGTTCACTCACTGACGAACCAGCACAGTAGAGAGGCACAGTCATGGATGACCAAGCAGATATCCTCGAGGCGGACCGGGCGCTCAAGCAGAAGCATCGCGCGATGTGGGCGTCAGGGGATTACCCTGCGCTCGCGGTCGAATTGCTTCCGGAGCTGGGTGCCATCCTGGTGGAAGCCTGCGGCATCAACTCCCGGCAACGGGTTCTCGACGTCGCCGCGGGGGCGGGCAATGCGGCCATCCCCGCCGCCATGATGGGTGCGAAGGTTGTGGCGAGCGACCTCACCCCTGAACTGTTCGACGCCGGCCGCCACCAGGCAGCGGACCGCGGCGTGGAGCTCGAATGGAAAGAAGGGGACGCGGAGGCGCTGCCTTTCGGTGACGATGAGTTCGATACCGTGATGTCCTGCCTGGGCGTGATGTTTGCACCCCATCACCAGCCCGCAGCCGACGAGCTCCTGCGGGTGTGCAAGCCGGGTGGCACCATCGGACTTCTCAGCTGGACCCCAGAGGGGTTTATCGGCAGGATGTTCGCCACCCTGAAGCCGTTCGCCCCGCCGCCGCCACCGGGTGCCCAGCCGGCACCGCTGTGGGGGAGCGAGGACCACCTCCGCGAGCTCTTCGGTGACAGGATCACCGAAACCAGCGCGCGGAAAAAGTCCCTGGAGGTGCACAGTTTCCACCAGCCGGAGGACTTCGTGCGCTACTTCAAGTCGCACTACGGCCCCACCATTTCCGTCTACAAGTTCATTGCCGAGGACGGGGACAAGGTAAAGGAGCTGGATAAGGCGCTGACGGACCTGGCTGAGTCGTTTGGCGACGCGCATGGGGACACCCCATTTCAGATGGAGTGGGAGTACCTGCTGTTTACCGCCAAAAAGGCCAAGGGTAATGCGGGGTGATGACGTCGCCACGTCCTCGGTGACTGTAGAAGCACCGCCGCGAAAGTGTGGCACATCATCACGGACCCGGCCGCCACAAGGGAATCTATGTTCGGCACCGAGCTCAGCACGGACTGGACTGTGGGCGGAGCCATCACCTGGAGTGGCAGCCGGGAGGGTAAGGACTACCAGGACAGGGGAACGGTCCTTGAAGTAGAACCCGGCCAGAAGCTCGTTTACACCCACTTCAGCCCGCTGGGAGGCCAGGAAGACAAACCGGAAAACTATCACAGGCTGACGTGGACGCTTCAGGACCAGGGCGGCCGCACGCTGCTGGTGTTGTCCCAGGACAACAACCTGAGCGCGGAGGCGGCCCAGCACTCCAAAGGGATGTGGGACCAGCTGCTGATGGATGTCAAGAGGCTCTCCGAGCGCAGCTGACCCGCCCAACTGACTGGCAGTTAAGGTCGTCATTCGCGCAAATGAGAACGTTAACTGCGACTTGGTTGGGGGAGGGGAGCGCTTAAACGCAGCGGCCGCCGTCGGGCACATCCCTTAGGGGGAAGGCCGACGGCGGCCGCTGCCAGGCTGCCTGGGCGGCGGGGCTGCTACTCGGCGTCGTGATCCGTTTCGAGGATCTGGACCAGGTGGTCCAGGGCGGTGTCAGCGCCGTCGCCTTCGGCGCGGAGGACTACCACGTCCCCGTGTGAGGCGCCCAGGCTCATGAGGGAAAGGATGCTGGCCGCGTCCATGGCCTCATCGGCCGGTTCGCCTTCGCGGGCGATGGTGATGTCCAGGTCGTATTCTCCTGCTGCCTCGGCAAAGATGGCGGCGGGGCGGGCGTGCAGGCCCACACGGCTGGCGACGGTTGCTGTGCGTTCTGGCATTTTTGCTCCTTTGTCTTCCAGGCGGCTGGCGTTCAGCGCCGGACAGGTAGTGGGTGAGGCAGGTCAGACCGTTGCTGGAACGGTCTCCACCGTAGCAGCGCTCTTGGGGGCAGCCCAACGCTTCAGGGCAACCACTGCCAGCGCGCTGACAATGGTTCCGGCGATGATCGAGATCACGAACATCAGCAGGTTGCCGATGGCGAAGAAGACGAAGAGGCCACCGTGGGGTGCCTGCGACGTGACGTTGAAAGCCATGCACAGTGCGCCGGTGAGGGCTCCGCCCACCATGCTGGCGGGAATGACGCGCAGCGGGTCGGCGGCGGCGAAGGGGATGGCGCCTTCGGAGATGAAGGACGCACCCAGCAGCCAGGCTGCCTTGCCGTTTTCACGCTCGGCCAGGCTGAAGAGCTTCTTGTCCAGGACCGTGGCCAAAGCCATTGCCAGCGGTGGGACCATGCCCGCTGCCATGACGGTTGCCATGATCTGCCACGGCGCCTGGTTGTCGGCGCTGCCGGCGCTCAGGCCGGCAACAGCAAAGGCGTAAGCCACCTTGTTGACCGGGCCACCAAGGTCGAAGCACATCATCAGGCCGAGGATGATGCCCAGGACGACGGCGGACGCTCCGGTCATCCCCGAAAGCCAGCCGTTGAGGGCGAGCGTCAGGCCTGCGATGGGACCGCCGAGGACAAGGAACATCAGGCCGGAGGCAAAGATGGAAGCGAGCAGCGGAATGATCACCACGGGCATCAGGCCGCGGAGCCAGCGCGGAACCTGCCAGGTCCCGATCAGATGCGCCATGTAGCCCGCGAGCAGGCCGCCGACGATGCCACCGAGGAAGCCTGCGCCCATGAACCCGGAGACTGCGCCGGCAACAAAACCGGGTGCAATGCCTGGCCGGTCGGCAATGGCGTAGGCGATGTAGCCGGCCAGTGCAGGGACCAGGAATCCCATGGACAGCGCGCCGATCTTGAACAGCACTGCACCGAGATAGGTGGTCAGGCCGCCTTCGGGCAGGTTGCCGAAGTTGTTCTCTACAACCACCGTGTCCGCAACTTCGGTGATGTCGTAGCCGCCCAGCAGGAAGCCGAGGGCGATCAGCAGGCCGCCGCCGGCGACGAACGGAATCATGTAGCTGACGCCGGTGAGGAGTGCCCGCTTCAGTTTCTGGCCGATGTGCTCGCCCTTCTCCTCGGCGTCGTGCTCGGCCTGTTCCTCCGCACCGAAGTGCGGGACCCGGCGGGCGTGTGGGTTGTCCGCGGCGGCCAGTGCTTCCTGGACCATCTTCGCGGGCTCATCGATGCCGCGCTTGACCGGAGCGTTGATCACCGGCTTGCCGGCAAAGCGTTCCTTGCCACGTACGTCCACGTCCACGGCGAAGATGACGGCGTCGGCTGCGGCGATAACGGCGGGGTCCAGCGGCTTGGCGCCGGAGGAACCCTGGGTTTCCACCTGCAGGTCAACGCCTGCTTCCTGGGCGGCGGCCACCAGGGAATCGGCGGCCATGTAGGTGTGGGCGATGCCGGTGGGGCATGCCGTGACGGCGACGAGACGCTTGGGCGCTGAGCTTGCGCCTGCACCGTCGCCTGCCCCGGCCACTGCGGAGGCCCCGGACTGCCCGGAAGCGTTCAGGGTACCGCCCGCAGAAGCGGCTGCACCTGCCGGGGCGGCTGCGTGGGCGGCCGGCTTATCAGCGAGTGCGCCGTCCACCAGTTCCACGATCTCCTCGCGGGAGGAAGCGTTGCGCAGGGCTGCGGTGAAGTCCTTCTTGATCAGGGACCGGGCGAGCTTGGACAGCAGCTTGAGGTGCGCCTGGTCCGCGCCGTCCGGGGCTGCGATGAAGAAGATCAGGTCCGCCGGGCCGTCCTTGGCACCGAAGTCCACCTTGGGGTTGAGGCGGGCCATGGCCAGGGTTGGTTCCGTGACTGCGGCAGAGCGGCAGTGCGGGATGGCAATGCCGCCCGGAATGCCCGTGGCGGTTTTCTGCTCGCGGGCATAGGCATCGGCGAAGAGGCCTTCGACTTCTGTTGCGCGTCCGGCGGCAGCTACCTTGCTTGCCAGGTGCCGGATCACCGCCTCGGGCGCGTTGCCCAGGTTCTGGTCGAGCTCGACCAGTTCCGTGGTGATGAGCTGGGTCACTGTCAATCCTTTCGAAGGGCCGTGATGGTTACGGCATCCGGGGTGGTTTGGTGAACTGCCGGAACTGTGGAACCGGGCAGGGAGGCGGCTGCGGCACCGTGGGCCACAGCCTGGCGAAGGCAATCGGCCGGGGCGGCGCCCTGGCCGTGGGCGAGCAGGTAGCCGGCCAGGGCGGAATCGCCTGCGCCGACTGTACTGACCGCGGCGACCGGCGGGTGCGTGGCCAGCCACGCGCCGTCGGCCGTTACCAGGACAGCTCCCTTGGATCCGAGAGTTGCCAGTACAGCACCCACACCGGAACGTACGACGGCGGCGGCGGCTGCTGCGGCAGCAGCCGGGTCCGCTTCAAGTTCGTCAGCGGTGGCCGGGGAGGCGAAGCCGGCTGCAGCAGCCAGTTCCGCCAGTTCTTCGGCGTTGGGTTTAAGGAGGTCCGGTTTTCCCGAACCATCGCCTGCCTCGTCGCTGGAGACGGCGGCGGCAAGAGGGGCACCGGAGGAGTCCACAGCGATCTGCGGGGCGTTTCCGTTCCCCGCAGAGCGGATCCTGCGGGCGACGGTAGCGTAGAAGTCGGCGGGGAATCCCGGGGGAAGCGACCCGGCAAGGACCACCCAGCTGGCACCGCGGGAGCTCTCGAGCAACAGCTTCATCAGGGCTTCCTGCTGGTCGGCGTCGAGCAGCGGTCCGGGCTCGTTGATCTTGGTGGTGACACCGCCGGGCTCGGTGAGCGCAACGTTGGTGCGGAGCGGCTCATTGATGGGGAGGGATACGAAGGGGACTCCGCTGTCGCGCAGCCCGGCCAGGACGGGGTCACTGCCCGCGCCGGGCAGGACGGCCACGGATTCCAGGCCGGAGGCCACCAGCGCGCGGGAGACGTTGACGCCCTTGCCGCCCGATTCCTGGCTGACGGAGACCGCACGCTGCACTTCGCCCCGTTCGAGGGGGCCGGGGAGCGCCACGGTCCGGTCCAGGCTCGGGTTGGCTGTGAAGGTGACGATCATGCGATCACCACATCTACGCCGGCTTCTTCCAGTGCGGCTGCCAATTCCGGGCCGGGTTCGCTGTCTGTAATCAAGGTGTCCAGATCTTTCAGGGAGGCGAACTGGACCAGGGTTTCCGTGTCCAGCTTGGAGGAATCGGCCAGCACCACAATGCGGCGGGCCGAACGGACGAAAGCAGCCTTGACGGCCGCTTCTTCGGGATCGGGAGTGCTGAGCCCGAAATGTGGGTGGATGCCGTTGGTACCGATGAAGGCCAGGTCCGGCCGGAGCCTGCCGGCGGCCTCCACGGTTGCCTGGCCGACGGCAACCTGCGTTATTCCGCGTACCCGGCCGCCCAGGACTTCAAGGGCGATGCCCGGAACACTCGAAAGCTTGCCGGCGATGGGGACCGCGTGGGTGATGGCCACCAGTTCCGCCCGCGGTTCTGCGCCGTCAGCACGCTCGACGGCGGTGCGCCGGGAGAGCAGGTCCGCCAGCACTTCCGTGGTGGTGCCGCCGTCGATGAGGACGCTGCCAGGGGAGTTGCGGGGGATGAGCGCCAGCGCAGCCTCGGCGATACGGATCTTTTGGTCGGGCCGTTGGATGGCCCGTTCGTTGACGCTTTCCTCCGTGGTGCTGAAGCGGTCTGCGGCAACAGCCCCGCCGTGCACGCGCCGGACAGTGCCGGCGCTCTCGAGGGTGGCGAGGTCCCGCCGGACGGTTTCGGTGGTGATGCGGAAGCGCTCGGCCAGGAGGGTCACGCTGACCCGGCCGGTGCCGGCTACAAGCTCGGCGATCTTCTGCTGGCGCTCCTCGGCGAACACATACCCTCCGTTGCGTAAGGCCTGATCTTGCGGCTGTTGATGGTGCTGCTCTTGATGATGGAAGCGCTGAGCCGGTGCGTGACCGGCATCACATGATGTTGTGTTACTTGACTTTATCTTTGCTTGTGTTGGTTTGTCAATGGAAATCCACACGAAACAAAGTGATGGGTAGGGGCGGCCGCCTGGGGGCAGCATTCGACCGCCCGAAGGCCTTCGCCTGGATGGAAATGCCGGAGACAAGAAAGCCGGGCCGGACCGTAATGGTCCAGCCCGGCTTTCCCGGGTCATGGCAGTTCTTTCTGCCCGGCTACAGCCTGCCGTGCTACAGCCTGCCGTCGCGGCTTTCATTGCGGGTAATGCGCTCTCCCGTATTGGGATCAACGACGGAGCGACTCTCGCTGATGCGCCTGCTGCGGCCCGGGGACGCGAGGATGAGCGAGGCGATGAGGCCGATCACGCCGACGGCCATCAGGATGTAACCAACCAGCACCTGGTCTACGAAGGGGATGAGGCCTGGAGCGACCGCCCACGCGAGGATGGCGCCGAGGGCGATGAGGAAGATGGAGGATCCGATTCTCATGACTGCTCCTTGTTGTGGCTGGTGGGCGTGGTTCATAGCCCGTTGACGGTTGCTAAGCATGCTTCCCGTTAATCGTCACGCTACAGCCCGGGGTTGCCGTATTCAATGACCGGGGCTGGGCGCTTAGTGGTGGCGTGAGGCGGGGCGGATGTGACTCCTGTGATTTAGAGTTCCGGTTCAGCCTTGTTCCCAACCTGCCTCGTTAGGCTGATTCGATGGAAACAGTTGTGTGGTCCAAGCCGGAAGATGAGCGCGCGGGTACTCCGTTGCTGGTGATGATGCATGGGTACGGCACGGACGAGTCGCGCATGGTCAGGCTCTTTGAGTACCTGCCGGCTGAATTTACCTGCGCGGCCCTGCGGGCTCCGATGCCCATCGGCGACCACTTCGGCTGGTTCCTGCTGGACTACTTCCTGGCCAATGACTTCGCCGACGTCATCAAGGCTTCCAGTGCGGTCCAGGCTTGGATCAACAGCGTCAAGGGCCAGCACAGCAGCGTCAGCCTGCTTGGCTACTCGCAGGGCATGGCGATGGCCAGCACGTTGCTGCGCCTCCACCCCAAGGACTATGTGGCCGTGGTGGGGCTTTCCGGATTCGTGCTCGAGAATGAGCTGCTGTCCCTCACTGAATCCTTTGATACCAAACCGCCGTTCTTCTGGGGACGGGACAAGGCTGACCTGGTCATCAACGAGGACGCGATTGCGTATACGGAGGAGTGGCTCCAGGAGAACACCCTCCTGACTGCCAGGACCTACCCGGGGATGGGGCATGCGATGTCCAAAACCGAGATGGTGGACGTGAGTGCCTTCCTGCGCCATTACGTGTTGAAGCCCAACGGAGCTTTGAAGGCGTAGCGCCCCGGACCAATCTGGGCGAGAAGTGCGTCACAGTGCCGCGGCACGAAAAAACAGTTGCCAGCCAAATTTGTAAGCGCTTACACTCATCTTCGGCCGTTGTTGCGGCCCTGAACTGGGCGGACAAGGAGAACAGTGCGGTGCGGACGTTGTACTGCAGGCCGATACGGCCTGGCGCCCTTGCCTTCGCGGTCGCGGCCCGGTCCTCCGCAGGCTTGTCTGGCGGAGGGCAACACGTCCATGATGGTATTAACGATCAGCAAGGCTGCGGCAACCCCCGGCCTGCGCGCCGGCCATTGACCGCCGCGCCTGCGGATCGTCCGGGCATCGAGGCCTCCACACTCCCACAGCATCCCGCCTTCGAGGCTGCCCGCCGTCCTGAAAGGACAACCCACCGCTGATGACTGAAAACACGGCTACAGAACACGCCACCGCCGGACTCTCGGCCTGGACCGGCGCCTCTGCCATCCTCTTCGATCTGGACGGTGTGCTGACCCCCACAGCCACGGTCCATGAGCAGGCATGGCAGGAGCTGTTCGAGGGCTACCTCGAGTCGCAGCCGCAGGTGGCCGGCTACAGCGAAAGCGACTACTTCGACCACATCGACGGTAAGCCGCGCTTCGACGGTGTCCGGGATTTCCTGGCTTCACGCGGGATCGTGCTTCCGGAAGGTCCCACGGACGACGATCCCGCCAACATCACGGTGCAGGGCCTGGGCAACCGGAAGAACAGGATCTTCAAGGACATCGTCAGCGCCGGCGTCGAGCCATTCGAAGGCTCAGTGCGGTTCCTCCAGGCCGTGCTGCAACGCGGGCTGAAGGTCGCAGTCGTCTCCTCCTCCAGAAATGCACCAGCTGTCCTGGAAGCCGCCGGACTCAGCAGCCACTTCCAGGTGGTCGTGGACGGCGTAGTGGCGGCCAGGGAAGGCCTGCCCGGCAAACCCAGCCCCGCCACCTATGACTACGCCGCCCGGCTGCTGGACCTGCCCAGCGGGGCATGCGTGGTGGTCGAGGACGCAGTCTCCGGTGTACAGGCCGGAAATGCGGGCGCATTCCACTCCGTCGTCGGGGTGGACCGCGGCGCCGGACGGCAGGTGCTTCTCGACGCCGGGGCCACCGTGGTGGTCAACGATCTGGACGAGCTCCTCTAGCCGCTCGGTGGCGGGTGGCGTCCCCATCCCGCCGCCGGAACACAACGAATCACTTAAGCAAGCAGTAAGCAGTAAGCAGCACCCCCAGCTGCCACAATCATCATCGGCACGCCCAGCCGGCCAACCGGCAGCACCGCCACTCGCACAAGGACCCAACACCATGGCTCTCATCTCCGCGGACCGCGAAAGGTTCCCGAACACCCCCTGGCAGCTCGTGGAGACACGTCACGAACAGGGCAGCGAAGGGACGCTGGAAACCCTCTTTGCCTTGGGTAACGGACATCTGGGAATCCGTGGTGCCCACTGGGCCGCAGCCGACTCCGACCTTCCTGGCAGCTTCATCAATGGCCTGCACGAAATCTGGGACATCAAGCACGCCGAAAACGCCTTCGGCTTCGCCCGCACGGGCCAGCGCATCCTGTACATCCCGGATGCCAACAACTTCACGGTCATCATCGACGGCGAAGCCCTCAGCCTGGCCGAGTCCGAGGTGCTGGACTACCGGCGCTCCGTTGATTTCTCCACCGGGGTCTACGAATGCCGGATCACCTGGCAGTGCCGCTCCGGGGCAACCGTTACCACCACGGAGCAGCGCGCTGTGGGATTCGCCTCGCGGGGAACACTTGGCATCTCGCTGGAAGTGGCCACGGACCGCGATGTCTCCGTCGACGTCACCTCCTCCGTGATAAACCGCCAGGACCAGCCGGTGGAAGACCACTCCGTCCACGATCCGCGCCGGGCGGGCCGCCACGCCGGACGCGTGCTGCTGCCCCTGCGCCTTGACGGTGGTGACGGGTCGCTCCGGCTCGCCTGGGAAGCCGCCGAATCCAAGCAGCGGGTGGGCATCGCCGTGGACCACTGGACGTCCGCCGGGCACCAGCCGTTCGACACCCTGGTGGACCAGGATGACAGCAGCGTGCGCTACGTCCTGGCGGTGAGCGCCGGTGAACCGTTCCGCCTGGAAAAGAGCGTCAGCTACGCTGCCGGCGCTGCCATCCAGGATTCATCGATTGACGCCGCGGAGGTGGCGGAAGCGAACCTGCGTTCCGTCCAGGACGTCTTTGCCGAAAGTGTGGCGCACTACCGCGACTACTGGGCCACCTCGGACATCGTCGTGGCCGGCCAGCCCGAACTGCAGCAGGCCATCAGGTGGAACCTGTTCCAGCTGGCGCAGGCAACCGCCCGTGCCGACGTTGCCGGGATTCCGGCGAAGGGCGTCACCGGTTCGGGCTACGAAGGCCACTACTTCTGGGACCAGGAGGTCTACCTCCTTCCGTACTTGACCTACACCAATCCGGACGGCGCCCGGCAGGTCCTGGAGTTCCGCCACGCCATCCTCCCCGAGGCCAAGATCCGTGCCAAGGAACTCAGCGTGGACGGCGCGCTTTTCCCGTGGCGGACCATCAACGGGCTCGAAGCCAGCGCGTACTACGCCGCCGGTACCGCCCAGTTCCACATTGCCGCTGCGATCGCTTTTGCCACCAACCGGTACGTCTGGGCCACGGGGGACACTGCGTTCCGTGACGGGATGGGGGCCGAACTGATCATTGAGACCGCACGCATGTGGATCTCCCTGGGCTTCTTCGGCAAGGACGGGCTCTTCCACATCCACGGTGTTACCGGGCCGGACGAATACACGGCCGTGGTCAACGACAACCTCTACACAAACGTGATGGCGCGCTTCAACCTGCGTGCTGCCGCTGCCCTGGAGCATGCCGGCATCAACCAGGACGAGCGGCAGCTGTGGGAGGCGGCCGCGAGCCGTATGCAGCTGCCATTTGACGACCGCATGCAGGTCCATTCGCAGGACAATGACTTCATGACCCTGGAGCCTTGGGACTGGACCACGCCCCGGTCCAAGTACCCCCTGCTGCTGCATTTCCACCCACTGGTCATCTACCGCCACCAGGTCCTGAAGCAGGCGGACACCGTTTTGGCGATGTTCCTGCAATGGCAGGATTTCAGCGCGGAGGAAAAACACCGTGCTTTCGACTTCTACGATCCGCTGACAACGGGCGACTCGACACTTTCCGCCTGCGTCCAGGGAATCATGGCCGCAGAAGTGGGGTACTCCCGCGAAGCACTTGAGCACTTCACAAACGCTGTGTTCATCGACCTTGACGATACGCACGGCAACACCATTGACGGCGTGCATATCGCCTCCACCGGCGGCGTGTGGAGCTCCCTCGTCTGCGGGTTCGCCGGGCTGCGGGACCAGGGCCCGGTCCCGTACTTCGATCCGCGGCTCCCTGCTGAATGGGAAGGCCTCACGTTCCACCTCAAGATCCTCGGCCGCCTGCTGCTCGTTGAGCTCGTCGCCGGTTCCATCACCCTGACTGTCCAGGAAGGCGATGCCCTGGACGTGGATGTCCGAAGCCAGCGGCTGAGCGTCGGTGCGGAGCCCGTCCGGGTAGCACTCGAACCCTTGCCGGAACCGGAACCAACGGTGTTCCCCAGCGGACATCCGACGGCGAGCATCCCGGTGGTGCGGGCCAACAACTGACCTAGTCTCCAGCCGCCGTCGAACGTTCCACTTCAGGTGCCTTGTCCAGCGGGTGGGCGAGTTCATCGTCGGCCATGCGTGCCACCATCATGGCGATGACCGCCATGATGGGGCACACGACGCCGGCCACCAGGAAGATCAGCCAGATGGGCAGTACCTCGGCGGCGGGCCCGGCCAAGGCCATGGACACCGGCATCAGGGCGAGCGACACAAAGAAGTCCAGGCTGGAGACCCGGCCCAAAAGGTGGGGCGGGACGCGCCGCTGCAGCAGCGTGCCCCAGATGACCATGCCCACGCTGCCGGTGGCGCCCCAGATGAACAGCGAAGCCGCCATGACCCAGAAGTTGTCCATGAGCCCGACGGCGGCCAGCGGCAGGCTGCCCGCGCCCCAGGACACCATCATCACCGTGAGGTAGCGCCGCGGCAGCTTCAATGAAGCGGTGAAGAGCGAGCCCAGCGCGGCCCCCACGCCCATGACGGCGAGGAGGAAGCCGAACATGCGGGAATCGCCGCCCAGTTGGTCGCGCACCACGAAGGGCAGCAGGACCTCGATGGGGCCGATGAGGAACAGGACCGAGATGCACGCCCACAGCAGGGTCCACAGCAGCCAGGGGGTGCGCAGCGTATAGATGACACCCTCGCGCAGGTCCTGGAGGAAGGACGATTTGCCGCGTTCCGCTCCCGCAGAATGGGAACCGTCTTCGGCCCCGTTGAGGGGCGCGTCCAGCGAGTGCTGGCCCAGGAAATTGAGGACGATGAAGGCCGAGAGGTGGCAGACAGCCACAGCCGTCACGGCATGCGACGGCGAGAGGGCGGCCACGACGATACCGGCCACTGCAGGCCCGGCGGCCTGCTGAAGTACCGGCCGCATGGAACCCTCCACCCCGTTTGCTGCGAGCAGGTCGTCCGCAGGCAGGATGCGCGGCAGGATGGCCGAATAAGCCGGGAAGAAGAACGCCGCGCCCACGCCCAGCACAAAGGCACCCATTGCCAGATGCCAGAGTTGCAGCCACCCGGCCATGGCGAGCCCACTGATGGCGGCGATGACGGCGAGGTTGGCTCCCTCTACGGCAATGATCAGGCGCCGCTGCGGAATCCGGTCGGCTGCGATCCCGCCGGCCAGGAGGAAGGCCACCAGGCCAACACTTCCTGCGGCAGCCACCACTGACAGTTCCAGCGGTCCGCCGCCCAAATGGATCACCTGGTAGACCATCGCGACGGCCCACATTCCTGAACCGAAAATGGAGATGGCCAGCGCCGAAATCAGTACCCGGTACTCACGGTGGGCAAAGGGCCGCAGGGCTTTGGGAGCGGGCATAGGGTAAGTCTAGGCTTTGGACGGATACCCGGACAGCCGGGCAGCTGCCGTCAAGGCCAGGTCTGGCAGGGGTGCCGTGGCCTAGTGTTAAGCAACCTTAGTATTAGGAAAGGCCGCAACCAACGCGGCCGGCGAGACCAACAGAGGTGACCATGGCCAAGCGCAGCAATCCCGCAGTACGAATCGCACACGAAACGGCCCATAACGCCGTATTCGACGCAGACGGCAAACCGAAGCCGGGCGTCCATAACACGCTCCTGCGGGCGGTGGAGATCCAGCGCCCGCTGGTCCTGGCCTACATCCGCCGGCTGCAGCGCAAGCACCCCCGTGCAACTGCCGCCCAGCTGGCGGACATCATCGAACGTGGTTACCTTCGCGCCGTCACAGGGGGCGGTGCAGTGGTTGGCGCCACCGCCGTCGTTCCCGGCGTCGGTACCGTGGCGTCCCTCGGCCTCTCCGCAGCCGCGACCGTTGGATTCCTGGAGGCAACCGCCCTCTACGCCACCTCACTCGCAGAGCTGCACGGCATCCGCCTCAC
Organism: Arthrobacter sp. D3-16; assembly: GCF_054408515.1. Lineage (NCBI taxonomy): Bacteria > Bacillati > Actinomycetota > Actinomycetes > Micrococcales > Micrococcaceae > Arthrobacter > Arthrobacter sp. D3-16. The sequence continues at coordinate 544,058 of NZ_CP096437.1, forward strand.
CAACCCGGAAAAGGCCAGCACCATGGTCATGGCCCTCATGCTCGGCGAGGAAGGGACTGCACTGCTTGGAACGCTCAGCGGCCAGGCGGCGGGCAATGGCGCTAACGCCACCAAGGCCTGGGGCAACGTCCTGTCCAAATCGATGCCCGTGCCCGGTTTCGGCTCAGTCCGGACCCGGATCCAGAAAGCCTTCCTCAAGAACCTCCTCAAGCGCCAGGGCACAGCGCTGTTCGGCCGGGCGCTGCCGTTCGGCATCGGCGCAGTGGTAGGAGGAGCCGGTAACCTCATGATGGGGCGTGCGGTGGTGTCGAACGCGAAGGAAGCGTTTGGTCCCATGCCGGACACCATCCCCGGCGAGCTCAACGCCGCCGCACCGGACAACCTGACGCTGGAAGGCAACAACCGTGGACCTCAACGCTGACCTCGGCGAATCATTCGGCTCCTGGACCATGGGGGATGACGCCTCCATGTTCCGCCTGGTCACCAGCGCCAACGTGGCGTGCGGCTTCCACGCCGGAGACCCGGTCACCATGCTGGACAGCTGCCGGGCCGCCTTTGAGCTGGACGTGACCGTGGGTGCGCACGTGGGCTACCGCGACCTCGCCGGTTTCGGCCGCCGCTCGCTGGACATGTCCTTCGACGAGTTGTTCGGCGACGTGCTGTACCAGCTGGGCGCGCTCGACGGCGTCGCCCACGCCGTGGGTGCCTCCGTTGACTACGTGAAGCCGCACGGCGCGCTGTACAACAGGCTGGTCCACGACGCCGACCAGGCCGCCGCGGTGGTGGCTGCCGTGAACTCCTACGATCCTGCCCTGCCCATCCTCGGGCTGCCCGGTTCAGAGCTTCTCAAGCAGGCACAGGAAGCCGGGCACCCGGTCTTTATCGAGGCATTCGTGGACCGCGCCTACATGGCTGACGGAACACTGGTGCCGCGCTCGCAGGAGGGCGCCGTGCTGCACGACGTCGACTCGATCGTTGAGCGGGCTGTGCGCATGGCCACCAAGGGCGAGGTGGCGGCCCTGGATGGAACCGTGCTGCAGGTACGGCCTGACTCGCTGTGCATCCACGGCGACACCCCGGGGGCGGTTGAGATGGCTGCAGCCGTCAGGGCGGGCCTGGAAGCTGCCGGCGTGGAGCTGGAGTCTTTCGCGTAGGTGCAGCTTCGCTCACCCGAAGATCAGGTGCGCCACGGTAAAGATCGTAAGCCCTGCCAGTGAACCCACCACGGTGCCGTTGATCCGGATGAACTGCAGGTCCTTGCCCACCTGTAGCTCGATCTTCTGCGAGGTTTCCTCGGCGTCCCAGCGGGCAACGGTATCCGTGATGACCCCGGCAATATCGGAGCGGTACGTCCGCACCAGGTAGCCGGCGGCGTCGCCGATCCAGGCGTTGACCTTTCCGGCGAGTTCGGGATCGTTGACCAGCCTGGAGCCAAAGTCGCGGACGGCAGCCTTGAACCTGATGGTGAGGTCGCTGTCCGGGTCCTCCACGGCGCCGAGGAGGGCGTTCTTCACGGTTCCCCAGGTCCTGGATGCCAGTTCGCGGACCTCGGGGTCGCCCAAGACCTGGGCCTTGATGTCCTCGGCGCGGGCGATCATGGCCGGATCGTGCTGCAGGTCCTGCGCAAGGTCATTCAGGTACTTGTCGATGGACTGGCGGACCTGGTGGTTCGGATCTGCCTGGACAGCCCGGACGAACTTGAGGAATTCGATATACACCTTGTCGCCCACCAGCCCGTCCACGAATTGCGGAACCCAGGTAGGCGAACGCTCCGACACCAGCCGGCTGACCGTCTCGTGGTTTTCACTGACCCAGTCCGCGGCCCTGTCCACGAGCAGGTCCACCAGCTTGTGGTGGTGTCCGTCGTGGAAAATCCGCTCGGCCATCCTGCCCACGGGAGGTCCCCATGGGGGAGTGAGCAGGTGCTTACGCACCATTCCCTCGATGACTGCCTGGACGTCGTCGTCATTCAACACCTTGAACAAGCCGCGGATGACGGCCGCGCCCTCCTTGGCCACCCTGTCAGCTCCGGCCGGGGTTGCCAGCCATTCGCCTGCGCGGCGGGCAATGTTGACGCTGGCCAGCTTCTCCTGCACCACCTGCTCGGAGAGGAAGTTGGTTTCCACGAACTCGCCCAGCGAGGCGCCGATCTGGTCCTTCCGGCGCGGAATGATGGCGGTGTGCGGGATCTTGATGCCCATGGGGTACTTGAACAGGGCGGTGACGGCGAACCAGTCGGCCAGTGCGCCCACCATGCCGCCTTCAGCCGCAGCCCGCACGTACTGGAGCCACGGATATTCCTTTTGGAGCGCGAACGCGAACACAAAGATCACCGCCATGGCCACCAGCAGCGCCAGCGCAAGCAGCTTCATTTTCCGCAGCGCTGCCGCCTTTTCGGCGTCACCGGCACTGAGTTGGTGGCCGACGGCGGCACGCACCTCTGCCTTGGGCGGTGCTGACGGAGCGGGTTTGGTGGATGCTTCCCGGGTAGTTGGCTCAGAGTTCACCTGCATGTGCCAAGCCTAGTCCCGCAGTGCGGGCCGGGTCGGCTACCGTGTCTCCATGACTAGTGATGAGTCAGTGCCGCAGCGGCCCCTGGTCTTTGCCCACCGGGGCTCGAGCGCCGCGTTTGCCGAGCACACCCGGGCAGCCTACCTGCAGGCGCTGGCGGACGGGGCGGACGGCGTGGAGTGCGATGTCCACCTCACCCGCGACCAGCACGTCGTCCTCCTGCACGACGCCAACCTGGACCGCACCTCGGATGGTACGGGGCCGGTGGCGGAACGAACGCTGCGTGAGCTCCGCCGCCTGGACTTTTCCTCGTGGAAAGGTGTGCGCATCCCCGAGGCGTACGGTGCGCGGTCCGAGCAGTTCCTCACCCTTCCCGGGCTGCTGGAAATCCTTCGCGGGGCTGGACGGCCAGTTGGACTGGCCATCGAGCTGAAGCATCCCAGCCCGTACAAGCTCAAGCTAGAGGACCGGGTGCTTGAAGTTCTCCGCAGCGAAGGCTGGGACGCCAGGAGCTCGTCCGTTGACAACGTGGCCGTCACCTTCATGAGCTTCAGCCCGGAGTCTGTCCGGCGCCTGCTCCGCTCGGTTCCGGCCGAGTACATCTGCCAGCTGGTGGATGACGTGGATGTGCGTGAACTTCGCGAGGAACTGGGTCTGGGCCTGATCACCGGCGGTGCGATTGCCAACGTCATGAAAGCCGCGCAGCAGGAAGGTGAGCGCATCCTGGACCATGGCGAAGCCTTCCTGGCCGGTCCAGGTGTCGACTACGTGCGCCGTCACCCGGCAACTGTCCAGCGGTGGCTGGAGCGGGGCCGGCGATTCCGGGTGTGGACCGTGGACTCCGAGCACGACGTGGCGCTCTGCCAGGGACTCGGCGTCCATGAGATCACAACAAACGTACCGGCGCGTGTGCTGAGCCAGCTGCAGGTGGCTTCGCCGCAGCGAACCTGAGCAGGCACAGGTGGGCAAGTCTTTCGATGGCGTACCTCCGCTGTTCCGGAGTCTCCAGCCCGCGTTCGGCGTTCCCGGGCGCGTGCCCAGCGGCGGGGAGCCAGCGGCCGGTAACGCCCTGCCGCCCTGGTCCGGTCCCCGAAGCTGGTGGGCCGGCCCGCTGGATGTGGAAGGACTCGCGCTGGGAGCCGTTGGGGCTGCTGCCGCCGCCTTGAACCTCCTGGCAGGTGTGCCGGGCCGTTATGGAACCACTGCGGCTTTGGCGGCCGGCGCCTTTGACTCCTCCGGGCACTTGCGGATCAACGGCCGGAAGATCCAGGGCTTTGCCCCGCTGTCCGGCTTCCACCGAACCCAGGACGGCTGGATCAGGCTGCACGCCAACTACCCGCACCACGAACAGCGGTTGATGCAGGCGCTGGGAACCAGCACGGCAGTTGGCCTGGCCGCTGCCCTGCGCGCCATGACGTCCCTCGAGGCGGAGGCCGCCATCCAATCCCACGGGGGTGTTGCCGCAGCGGTGCGAAGCCGCAGCATGTGGATGGAGACCGGGATGAGCGGGGCTGCCAAAGCGGGGCCATGGATCGACTGGACTCTTGCGGACCAAGACACCACAGGTACAGAACGTCACCTGAGGCTCCCCGCTGAAGACCCGCGCCGCCCACTTGGGGGACTGCGCGTGCTGGACCTGACACGGGTCATCGCCGGACCCGTGTCCACCCGCCTGCTCGGGGCGCTGGGCGCCGACGTCCTGCGGATTGATCCCCCGCAACTGCCCGAAATCCTCGACCAGTTCGTTGACACCGGGTTCGACAAGAGGAGCGCCGAGGCCGACCTGACCGCAGCCACGGGCCGACACCAGCTGGAACAGTTGCTGGGGAACGCCGATGTTGTGGTTGCCGGCTATCGCCGCGGCTCCCTGGACCGCTTTGGGCTGGAGCCGGAGGTGCTGCTGGCGTGGCGGCCGGAGCTGGCGGTAGTCACCCTGGACGCCTGGGGCAGCATGGGCCCGTGGCGTGGCCTGCGCGGTTTCGACAGCATTGTCCAGGCGGCCACCGGAATCGCCCACCTCTACGGGGCGGAGAAGCACGACGGCGAGTGGCGGCCCGGTGCGCTTCCCGTCCAGGCCCTGGACCACGCCACCGGATACGGTGTTGCCGCCGCCGTCATCGCCCTGCTCGCCCGGCGCCGGCAGAACGGCCTGGGCGGATCGGCCCGGTTGTCGCTGGTCCGCACCGCGGAAGAACTTTTTAGCCTGCCGCCCGTGCATTCCGGCGGCAGGGCAAGCTTGGTGCCTGAACCCGAATCCGGAACGATGGCGAGTAGTTATGGGGAACTCCGCTATGCCCTGCCGCCGCTGCTGGTGGACGGACAACCCCTCGACTACACCTCGCCGCCTGTGCCCTACGGAAGTTCGGCTTCCGCCTGGACCTGACGGTGTGCCCATGGACGGTTTTTGAGTGGCACTGAGGGTTTACCGGGGCCCTGCGGTTTCAAAGGCCTGCCGCGCTTGTGATTGAGTGGAGCCATGCCTTTTCCCCGGTCCGGCCGGGCCCGCCAGAGCCTTTCCGCTGCAGCCATGAGCGTCCTGCTGCTGGCCAGCGCCATGAAACACTTCCGCGACCCCGGCTTCTTCCGTCAGGTGGTGCCCGACTACCTCTGCCTTGAGGACACGTACCGGCACGAACCGGCCGACGGCGGTGCTGGCTTCAGCAGCACAGCTGCCTCCAGCGGCACAGCTGGCTCCGACGGCGGCCCGGAACCTGACCGCAGCCGGCCCCTGGCCGTGATGACCAGGGAAGAATGGATCGCCGTCAGCGGCCTGTTGGAACTGTCCGCCGCCGTCGGCATACTTGTCCCGCCGACGCGCAAGGCGGCCGCGACCGCCCTTACCGCGATGTTCATCGCCTTCCTCGCCGGCCATGCCGATGCCCTCCGCCGGTCCTACGGGGCGCAGGGATCCGCTTTGCAGCGCAAGGTCCACACCCTGCGCCTCCCGCTTCAGGCACCGTTGATCCTCTGGGCGTGGAGTCTTCGAAAGCCTGCAGTGGGTTTGGGGCAGTGAAACTTTATGCTTCCCCTGCTGTGCGCGTGGGGCTCTCCATCAGCGTTGCCACAGGCCTGTACGGAATATCCTTTGGCGCACTCTCCGTCACGTCCGGACTGGACTTCTGGCAGACAATGGCGCTGAGCCTGCTCCTGTTCAGCGGCGGCTCACAGTTCGCGTTTATCGGGGTAGTGGGTGGAGGCGGGTCAGGCATTGCGGCGATGAGCGCAGCCACGCTCCTGGGAATGCGCAACGGTATTTACGGCATGCAGCTCAACGCCTTGCTGCGCCCCATGGGATGGCGCAAGTACCTGGCCGCCCAGGTAACCATCGACGAATCCACCGCCACCAGCACCGGCCAGACCGACCCCGCTGAGCAGCTCCGCGGGTTTTGGGCAGCCGGCCTCGGCATCTACGTGCTCTGGAACCTGTTCACCGCGGTGGGGGCACTCGCAGGGGGCGGGCTGGGGGACCCCAAGCAATGGGGACTGGACGGGGCAGCGGTGGCAGCCTTCCTGGCCCTGCTGTGGCCCCGGCTGAAGGGCCGCGAACCGATCGCCATTGCGGTGGTGTGCGCTGTGGCCACGGTGGTGGCAGTGCCCTTCGTTCCTGCCGGCGTGCCGATCCTGGTGGCTGCCGTGGTGGCGGCAGTGATGGGCTGGTTCGGGCACGGCCGGAGCGATGAAGGCCTTGAACCGGACGTGGATCCATACCGGGAGCACCACCACGGCGGCACCGACCATCAGGGCTTGGACGGCCAACACCGTGACCACCAGCGCCGCGAGGGCGGCACATCGGGGGCAGGCACATGAGCCTTTGGGTTTGGCTGCTGATGGCCTGTGCCTTGGCGTACGCCTGGAAGCTGGTGGGCTACTTTGTTCCGGCCAGGTTCTTGGAGAACCCCAGGATGTCGCGGATTGCAGGCACTATGACCATCGGTTTGCTTGCGTCCCTGACGGTGGTGAACGCGGTTGCGTCAGGGCAGGCTTTGGCAGCCGATGCGCGCCTGGGTGCGCTCGCCGCAGCTGCAATCGCACTGGCGCTGAGGGCCCCGTTCCTTGTGGTGGTGGTGGCCGGTGCCGGGACGGCGGCGCTGCTCCGGATGCTGGGGTGGAACTAAACCCACGAGTAAGAACGTGACGTGAATGTCTTCCCTTGCTGGTGGGGGTGAGTTGTACTATGAGAGCGGCTATGCAGTTGGCCCCAACGATTTGTATGAATGGCAACGATGGAAGATCAGCTGCACGCGTCCGGGGCAAGGGCCGGAAGATCCCGCGTCCACAAGGACTTTCGGCGACGGGCCGGACTGCCTGTGAAGCGTTTCTTCACCCGTTTCGCCGGTATTTCCGACGTCCCGGCCGAGGACCTGGAGGCGCTCGCCGAGAGCCTCCAACGGGCGATGGACGTGGACCCCGCCTCACAGGTTCCTGCGCTGCAGGCCTTGGTGCGCAAGGAGATCCGCGCCAGGCGAACCACTGACAGCGACTAGCTTTCACAAGGGCACGTAAGGCGTGCTGGCCTCAGGGGAGCCATGCCGTTGGACGGAACGTGGCTACGCCACTCCGTGCGCGGCGCCGTCAGGTGCAGCTGACCGGCGCGAGCTTTCTTCAACGGCCATCTCATACCAGGCCTGGGCACCGAACTCGGGCTCGGGAGTGTCAAGGTTCTGGTAGAGGGCATCCAGCAGTTTTGCGAGTTCCTCTGCCGGCAGGGTGGGAAGGAGTTCCTCGGGGCCGCGCGGATCGTTGATGTAGTGCAGAAGCCTGGAACTGTTCATCGCGCTGGCGTCGAAGGCCGGAGGGGCAGGAACTGTGGCATAAGTAGTCTCCATCTGGAGAAAAAATAGGCTGGCTGCGTAACCCACTTGAAGTGTATTGCACCCGCTGGAGGGCCACAATGGGGAGGATCAGGCGCCCCCCGGGTTCGATTCCTGCGGCTAGAGGGGCTGCTGGCCCGCCAGGGAAGAGGCCGGCAGGGGCACATGGACGGGGAGCGGGCGGCTCGGCCGGACTGTTCTGATGGCGTCCTCCACCAGTGCCAGCGGACGGCGCCAGGCATCTGATCCGGGTTCCATCGTGTCCACAACTCCGATCAGCATCGCAAGCAGCCGGAACATGTCCGTCATGGAGATGTCCGCGCGCAGGCTGCCCTGGCCCTGGCCGCGTACCAGAAGCACACTTATCGACTCCATCAGCGATCCCGTGATGCCGGTCAGGAGTTCACGCCGGCCGGCTACGGCGCCCAAGAGATTGGCGTCGTCACTGGCGGCGGCCATCAGGGCCTCCATGACCCGCAGCAGCCCTGCGGTTGCGTCAATGTCGGCAAGGGCACCGTCCACGACCGGATCCACTGTGAGCCTCAGCTGCCGGTTGAGGGCTGCCAGGACCAGCTCCTCCTTGTCCGAAAAATTCCGGAAGAGGGTTGCCGGGCCTACTCCGGCTGTTGCTGCAATGGTCTGCAGCGGAACTTCCGGCCCGAACTCCCGGAAGCATTGGAGCGCCGCCGTGATGATCTTGTCCACGTTCCGCGCTGCGTCGGCGCGGAGTGGCTTGCGGGCGACTGCGAGGCTCATGCCAAAAGGTTAGCAATCGAGCCTTCACCCTTCACCGTTACTGAAGGGTAGGGGGTTTTATGACGAGGGCGCCCCCTGCCGTTGCCGGCGGCGTCGCCGGCGCCATGGCACACTGGGCTTCATGCTGCTTGCATTTTCTGTCGCCCCGTCCGGTACTCCCATCGAAGGTTCCAGGCCTGCTGACGCTTCCGTCCACGACGCCGTCGCCGCCGCCGTAAAAATCGTCAGGCAGTCGGGCCTGCCTAACAAAACCGACTCGATGTTCACCACCATCGAAGGTGAGTGGGATGAGGTGTTTGATGTCGTGAAGCGCGCCACGGAGGTGGTGGGCCACTACGGCAGCAGGGTTTCCCTGGTCATCAAGGCCGACATCCGGCCCGGTTATTCAGGTGAGCTGACCGCCAAGGTGGACCGCTTGGAAGAAGCGCTCTCCGACGGTTCCTGAACGCGCCCGTCGCCTGCGGCGTCGGCCGCAATTTCTCTGGACCCGCGCGTGGCCGCGTGCCAGACTGTGCGCATGTTTGAGCACAAGCCCCGGCCAGAGTGGATTGCCACGGAGAAGTTCCTGTCCGACGTCGTGGTCCATCCCGATCCGGGCGTGCTAAAGGCCGTGCAATCCGCGGCAGCCGCTGGGATGCCGGCCATCGAGGTGGCGCCCAACGCCGGCAAGCTCCTCAAGCTCCTGGTTCAGCTCTCCGGCGCGCGCCGCGTCCTTGAGATAGGCACCCTGGCCGGTTTCAGCACCATTTGGATGGGGCAGGGACTGCCCGACGACGGCACTTTGGTCACCTGCGAGTTCCTCCCCAAACATGCGGAAGTGGCGTGGGCCAACATTGACGCGGCAGGTTTGGGGCAGAAGGTGGAGATCCGGCTTGGACCAGCACTGGACACCCTCGCCGCGCTGGCAGATGAGGACCGGGAGCCCTTCGACTTCATCTTTATCGATGCGGACAAGGAGAACAACAGCCATTACCTGGACTGGGCCGTCCGCCTGGGGCGTCCGGGGACAATCGTCGTGCTGGACAACACCATCTGGGAAGGTGCCGTCCTGGATCCCGGCATGGATCCCGTCAATGCACAGGGAATTATTGATGCGCTTACGCTGCTGGGTGTCCATCCCAGGCTGGATGCCACCGTCATCCAGACTGTGGGCTCCAAAGGCTGGGACGGATTCGCTCTCGCGCTGATCAGGTAAGCCTGCGGGTCAGTCCCGCTCTCCTGCCGGCTGCCACGCCCCCCGTCACGAGCCGGCGTAGCCGCTGATGGGGCAATGCGAAAGGGCCTGCCGCGGTGTTCCGCAGCAGGCCCTCTTCGCAAGACTCAGTCTTTCCTGAAAGCGTCCTTGATTTTCTCGCCGGCCTGTTTCAGGTCCGCTTTGGCCTGGTCCATCTTGCCTTCGGAACGAAGGCCTTCGTCATTGGTGGCCGCACCGGTAGCCTCTTTGGCCTTGCCGCCCATTTTCTCTGCGGCGTTGTCGATCTTGTCATCCAAACCCATGGTGATTCTCCCTTCGGCTGGTCGCCTGCGGACCGTATCCGCCGGCCATGTTCAATGCTAACCAGCGGAAGGCAGCTTCGACAGGTTCGAAAGGGATTGTCAGACCAGGTCCGGAGCACTCGCCACAATGTAGTCGGCGGCGGCGGGGCCCGTCATGGACAAGTTGTTGCTGTCCGGGTTGATCCCGTGGGACTGAAGCGCCTCCCACAGGGCCTCCGGAGCGTGGAGCGGTGCTTTGTGGAGGAGGCACCAGCTGGTGTACAGCCCGTAGAGCTCATCGCGGCGGAGGCCCAGGCCGGGCTCCCTGTCTGCGACAACTGCTTCGGCAAGAAAATCTTCAAAATGTGTAGCAGGCATATTCGCTCATTCGGGGTCGACCGTGTTGCCGCCGTTTCTGCTTCAGCGGCGCTGCCGGATCCCAATGGGAACCTGCAGGGTAATCACGAACGTATGGCAGTACGGCTCGTTTTGTCCAGTTTCGCCGGGATTTCACTGGATCGAGGGGGCCGACGGCGACTGGGGGGACTGGCCTCGGTCTCAGAAGAGGCCATCTCACCGCCGGCCCCGCCTATGTCCCGGCCACCTTGTTGTTGGCCGGGAAACCTGAACAGGACCTCCAAGACAATTTTCCCCCATCTTGAAGGTCCTGCCTAGTCCCCGAAACTACGGCTCCGGATACCCGAGGGCCGGCCTGCCGCGTTCCCGGTCCTCAGAACTAGTCCCGATTGGTGCCACGCTCACGCAGCTTGTCCCGAACGCGGTCGCGATGCGGCTCCCTGGGTTCGCCGGCGTCCTGATGACCGCCCTGGCCGTTGTCTCCGTTCCCCCCGGCATCCCCGGCATCCCCGTCCTCGCCGTTCTCCGCGCTGTACTTCTCACGCAGTTCCCGTCCGTGCTGGATGTCCTCTTCCTCCTGCTTTTGCAGTTTTTCACTCTTCTTGGTGTCGCGCGGCGGCAGTTGGATGGTCTCTTCTGCCTCGATACCTGCCTGGAGTTGGCGGCCCCGTTCCATCTCGGCGTCGAACTCGGCGCCGAAGAGCAGGGACATGTTCAGGATCCACAGCCACAGCAGCATGACGATCACGCCGCCCAGGGCGCCGTAGGTCTTGTTGTAGTTTCCGAAGTTGCCTACGTAGAAGCCAAAGCCGAGCGACGCCAGCAGGAAGACAAAAAGTGCGATGCCGGAACCGAGGCTCATCCACTTGAACTTGGGCTGCTTGACGTTGGGGGTGGCGTAGTAGAGGACAGCGATGATCACGATGATCAGCGCTACCATGACCGGCCATTTGGCGATGTTCCAGACAGCGAGGAAAGTGCCGCTGAGCCCGATCAGGCCGCCAACCGCTTCTGCCACCGGACCGCTGAGAACCAACATGCCGGCCAGGATCGCGATGATGACTACCGCCAGGAGGGTCACTATCAACATGGTGCCGCGCAGTTTGACGAACGGCCGTCCCTCGTCAACCTCGTAGACGCGGTTCATGGCCCGGCCGAAAGCGCCCACGTACCCGGAAGCCGACCAGAGGGCCGTGGCAAGACCGAGCACGAGGGTCAACCCTGCCGCCGGAGCGTTGGCCAGTTCGGATACTGTGCCGCTGACAGTGTTGACAGTCTCCGCAGGGGCGAAGCCGCGGACGATTTGGAGCAGGGCATCAGTGGTCTTCTGCGGGTCCCCGAAGAGGCCGATCAGTGAAACGAGTGCGAGGATGGCCGGGAACAGCGACAGCACAGCGTAGTACGTGAGGGCAGCAGCGAGGTCAGGGCACTGGTCCTTGTTGAACTCCCGCAGGGTCTTCTTGGCGATGTACTTCCAGTTCGGCTTGTCCAGGTCCTTGGGGCTGTCCGGCTTCCGTGAGTCATTTGGATCCGGTGCCTGGCGTGCTTTGGCTGTGCTGCTCTCGGATGCGTCATGAGTGGCCATGGGGTGTCCTCTCGATAAGGGTGCGAAAACTGAAAGGCCGGCTCCGCGGGATGGCGGGGCCGGCCTCTCAGGTGGTGCTCGTGCCTCTAGGTGCCGCGTTCAGTGGCGGATCAGGTGTTTTGGACGTTGGTTTTGGCGTCGGTGGCGCGGTCTTTGACGTCGGTGACGGCGCCTTGGCCTTCGGCTTTGACGTTCTGGGCGGCGTCGGTGGCGGTGGCCTTGACGCTGTCCATGGCTTCCTGGGCTGGTTCTTTCAGGTCCTGGACCATGTCCTTGGCGGCGTCGGTGACCTGGGTGGCGAGGGGCTCGGCGGCGGTTTTGAGCTGCTGGGCTGCTTCGCGTTCCTTGGTGCTGGCCGGGATCAGGGACGAGACGAGCATCCCGGCGCCGAAGGCGATCAGACCGGCGGCCAGGGGGTTGCCCTGGGTTTTGGTTTTGACCTGGTCCGGTGCCTGGGAAAGGGCGGTGCCGGCGTCGGAGAGTTTGGCGGCGGCGGTGTCCTTGGCCCCGTGCAGGCTCTCACCGGCGGAGTGCATGGCGCCGCCAGTGTTGCTGGTGCCCGATGAGACCTTGCCCTGGACAGTGGAGACCTTGTCTCCGACTGTGGACGTAGCGGAATCAGCTGCTCCCATCACTTTCTCCTTGACCCCTGCGACGGCGTCCTTGACGCTGCCCTTGACCTTGTCGGTCTGCCGCTGGACGACATTTGCTGGCGTGACTTTGTCGGCGACCGCGTCCACGTTGGTGCCCAGGCGTGCGCGGGTGGCTTCTATGTCTTGGCGGATTGCGTCCGGGTTATCGCTCATCGGTTTACCTCACCTGGTTTTAGGGTTGGGGGAATTTCAGAAAGTGTCTCGCTGGTCTGCGGGATGCCCTTGATCTGCTTGAGTTCCTTGCGGCCGATCGAGGCCAGGACCGCGGCGATGATGCCCCAGATCACGGCAACGATCACGGCGGCCCAGCCCAGCGGCATCAGGGCGCCCAGTGCGAACATCAGGGCCAGGGAAAGGAACAGCAGGACGAAGTGCCCGGCGACGCCGGCTCCGGCGAGCATACCCGCACCCTTGCCGGCCTTGGTCGCGGACTGCTTCACCTCGGCCTTGGCCAGTTCGAGTTCCTGGCGCATCAGCGTCGACAAATCCCGGGTCACATCACCCAACAACTCACCCAACGACGCGTTGTCCGCCTTCATATGCGCCTCACTCGGAGGCGGCTCCGGAATAGAACTACTCATCAGAGCCCGCCTGCCTGCCCGCCGGCGCGGCGGTCGCGGGCAAGGGGATCGTCATCCAGCGGATCAGCGGCAAGCCGGGGGTCACCCAAGGGGTCCTCAGCTGTCCGGGTCCCGGACCAGGGCTCCTCTTCCACCAGCTGGGGGCTGTCCAGCGGGCTGGCGGGACGTGCCGCGTCCGGGTAGCTGGTACCCGGGGCGCCGCCGTCGTAACCGGCAGTGGTGGTGGCCGGACCAGGGAGCTGGACCGGGGGAGGAGGGACCGTCCCACCGGCAGGGGCGTATCCCTCGGTGTACTGGTCGCCATAGGGGCTGGAGTACTGGCCGGAAAGCCCTGCCGCGCCGGAATTGCCGGAAGTGGATGAAGTTGAAGTTCCACTGGTGCCTGCGGTAAGGCCGCGGGTCAGGCGGCCTGCGAGGACGCCGGCGCCTGCGGCAATCAGCAGGAATGTGCCGGGCTTGTTGCGGGCGAACCTCTGGACTTCGCCGAGCAGGTCGCCGGGCTGCTTGTTCTCAAGCCAGGAAGCTACCGACTCGCTGCGCTGGGCAGCCTGCCGGATGAGGTCACTGGCCATACCCTGCTGGTCCGGGGCGTCAGCCATGCTCTGCAGCTGGCTGGAAATGGTGCGGATGCCTTCGGCAGCCTTCTGCTGCTGAGTTCCGGCCTGGCTGCTGAACCCTGACTTCGCCTGGGACAGCAAACCCTGCGCGCTGGACTTCGCCTCGGAAGCAACGTTGGCCACTTCCTCCTTCGCCGTCTGCGCCACATTCTGCGCGGAGCCCTTCGCCGTACGGGCTACATCTGCTGCTTCTTCCTTCGCTGCTTCCTTGCGGGACGACCCGGAGGCGTCGCCGGTGGAGGTCTCGCCATATTGGGGGGTGGCGGCGGACGGGAAAGTGCTTGCGGTTCGCTCGCCCGGAATTCCTGTGGAGGCCGGCGGAGCCGTGTAAGCGGGATCCTCGGGCCATTGGTTCTCTGTCATCTTCGCTCTCTCTTTCCAAGAAGGCCGGTTGTTGATCAAGAACCAGCGATACTGGCCCTAAAATAATAAGCATGATTACTAATAAAAGGTAAGTACGCTTGCTAAGCGAGTTAATAACGGTTCCAAAAAGTCAGCCGGAATGGCCTCCGCCGGCCCGGTCACATCGAAGTGGAAGTGGTGGGTAATTTGGAAATGGCTCCGTGGGTTTGGGTGGTAATTGCCGTAGTTGTGGTGGTGCTGATTGTGCTGCTGCTGCTCGCGACAGGACGGCGCCGGAAGGCGATTCAGCAAAAGCGGGACAATGCGAACCGCGAGAAGGCCGCGGAAATTCGGCGCGAGGCCGAGAACAGGGAACTCGACGCCCGGGAGCGGGAAGCGAAGGCGGCCCGCGCCAGGGCGGACGCAGAGCAGGCCCAGGTAGAAGCCGTGAGGTTGAGCCAGCATGCGGACCAGCAGGCCACCGAGGCCAAGACGCTCCGCAATGACGTGGGCGAAAGGACACGGAAAGCCGACGAGCTTGACCCAGACGTCAAGGGAGACCGGGACGATGCCAACCGTGGCGCCACAAACAGCCCGAATGCGGCCCGCGACGCTGCTGACACTGCCCGCGGAGCTGGAGCCCGTGACGGCGCCCGCGAGGACCGCCGCAACGATGGTGCCAACCCTGGCCAGGGCGGCGGCTCCCACCTGGATCGCGACAATCCGCGCTCAGGCATCTAAGCCTTTAGGCAGGCTGCAAGTCCAGGGCGGGCGGCGCCTAGCTCTTAGATGAAGTGCCGTGCCTCGGTTTCAGGAGGGGGGAAGGAGTAACTCCTTCCCCCTTTCCTATGCCGTCCAGCACGTCAAGAACTGCCTCTACAGATGACGTCGCCGCTTCCCAGCCCAGGATCCGGCGGGCCCGGCCGGTGTCCATGACGGGAACCCCGGCCGCCATCTCGACCCAGCCGGAGTCCGTGGGTGTGAGCCGGAGCCGCCAGGCGAGGTCCACCGCCTTGTGGAGCAGGCCCATGGGGATGGGGAGGATTCTTTGAGCCCGCACAATCCGGCCAAGTTCCTGTGGAGTGAGTACCGGCTCCGCTGCGATGTTGAAAGGCCCGGAAGCCCGCTGGTCGATGACCCGCCAGTAGGCTTCAGCCACGTCGTCCGCGTGGACTGCCTGAAAAACCAGGTTGTCTGGAGCGGGCAGCAATGGAAGCCAGGGCCTTCTTGGCAGGAGCCGGGGAATGAGGGGTCCGAGGAAATACCTGCCGATCTCGCTCCCGGCGTCCCGCTGGAAGATGAGCCCGGGCCGAAGCCTGGCGACGGCGATGCCTGGCTCGGCTGCCGCAAACTCGTCCAGGAGCTTTTCCTGTGCAGCCTTGTGCCGGCTGTAATGTGAGCCCGCCATACCCTGTGCAGGCCAGGACTCATCCCAGCGCCGGTCCTTGGGGGCCTTGCTGTACGCGCCGATTGATGAGGCGCAGACCACCTGTTTAACGCCGGCCTTCCGCGCGGCTTCGAGGACATTCGCTGTTCCAGTGACGTTGGTCCGGTAGAGCTGGTCCAGGTCCCGGTTCGGTTGGATCTGCCATGCCAGATGGACCACGGAATCCACTCCTGCCAAAGCTGATTCCAGCTTTGGGCGGTCGCCTTCAAGCCCCACGTCCAATGTGTGCCACTCCACGCCCGCATAGGGCGCCCGGGACGTGTCCGGCAAGCGTCTGCTGATCCCCGTCAGTTGCAGGCTTTCCGGCTTCCTGGACAGCTGGCCCTGCAGGTTCCGCAGCAGTGCTGTTCCTGCGTTTCCGCTGGCTCCGATAACGGCGATTCGCATGGCAAAAACTCCTTGGCAGGGGGGCGTGCCTTCGTCTTACATGCCGAGCCTAGTGCCGCGCAGGATTGTTTTATAAGCAACCTTATGATTTCCTATGGCTAAGTCTTGCCGCAGGCTTTCGGAACCAGACCGAGGGAACCAACGACAATGCCCGAATCTTTCGCCGCGCTTGCCGTGGACGTTACGCCAGTCCACGAGCCATGCCCGGAACCACCCAAGGGCAACCGCTCCGCCGCCAAGGCGGGCCGGTTGCGTGAGACCTTCGAAAATGACCTGGTCCTGAGCTACCTGGACCTTGCCGAGGCCCTGGCTGCCCGCTTCGAAGCCCGGGGGCGGGAGCGGGCTGACCTGAACCAGGTGGCATACCTCGGCCTGGTCAAGGCCGCGCGCGGCTTCGACCAGACCAAAGGGGAGAGCTTTCCTGCCTACGCTGCTCCAACCATCGCCGGCGAGTTGAAGCGCTACCTGCGTGACCGCACGTGGGTGGTCCGGCCGCCCCGGCACATCCAGGACCTTCGCACCAGGATGTTCCGGGTGGAACCGGAGCTGGTGCAGTCCTTGGGCCGCAATCCGAGCGTGGCCGAGCTGGCCACGGAGCTGGGGGCTGATGCTGCAGAGGTGCAGGAAGCCATCTCGGCGTCAAGCAGCATGCATCCGGACTCGCTGGACGCGGCGAACGTCCACAGCGACGCTCCCTCGATCGGTGATCTGCTGGCTTGCCCTGAGACGCCCCTGGAGCGGCTTGAGGACCTTGCCTGCCTGCGGGAGGCCATGCAGGACCTGGATGCCGCGGACAGGGAGCTGCTCTACCGCCGTTATTTCTGCGAGGAGACCCAGGTTCAGTTGGGGAAGCGGCTGGGGATGTCGCAGATGCAGGTTTCGCGCCGGCTGGCCCGGGTCCTTGTTGAACTCCAGCGCACGCTTTTGAGCAGCAGCCAGGGAGACGGCACCCGTGACGGGCAGGAGCGCCCCACCGGGTCCACCGCTTCTGTCGGCCCTGCCCGCCGTACCTCCAGTGCCGGAGTGTCCAGCAAGATTTCTGCCCGCCGAAGCGGCTCGCGGGCCAGGAGCCGGTAGTCCTGCAAAGCCATCCGTGGACCCCGGGAGCAGCCTCCGAACGGGCCGGGTGCCGCATCAGCAGAGCTATCTTGCCTGTTCAAACCCCTGACGGAGCACCGACCGAAAGGCGAGAAAAGCAGCAGTCCCTGTTTAGGAGCAGCAGCAGTGGGGAACAGGGAGGATATGGGAAGCTCCGTATCCTCCAAGTTCCGCGCTGTCCTGTTCGACCGGGACGGGACCCTGGTGGTCGACGTGCCCTACAACGGCGACCCCGGCCTGGTTACACCAATGCCCGGTGCCAAGGCTGTGCTGGATGCACTCCGTGCCGATGGGATAGCCACTGGGGTCATCAGCAACCAGTCGGGAATCGCCCGCGGTCTAATCACCTCAGCCAACGTTGCGGACGTCAACGCCCGGGTGGAAGAGCTCCTGGGCCCCTTTGACGTGTGGGAGGTATGTCCACACTCCGAGCAGGACGGCTGTGACTGCCGCAAGCCTGCGCCGGGCATGGTGCACAGCGCGTGCCGCAAACTTGGCATCCAGGAATCGGAGGCGGCGCTGATCGGCGACATTGGCGCTGACGTCCGCGCCGCCGAAGCGGCCGGAGCAACGGGTGTCCTGGTACCAACGCCGGTGACCCGGGCCGAGGAAGTGGCAGAGTCCCAGCTGGTGGCCCGGGACCTGGCCGAGGCCGTTTCGCTGCTCTCGGGGCAGCCCTGATGGGCCGCGTCCTGGTGGCACGCCTGGACAGCATGGGCGACGTCCTCCTGGCTGGACCCGCCGTGCGCGCTGTGGCGAACGGACGGTTACCGGACGGCAGCCGGCCAAACCACGTGGTGATGCTCTGCGGCAGGCAGGGCGAGGCGGCGGCGGGTATGTTGCCGGGCGCCGCGGAGGTCTACAGCTGGGACAGCCCCTGGATCATGAATCCTGCGCCCAAAATGACCGGCCCGCACGCTGACAGGCTGATCGAGTACGTCCGGAATTCCAGGATCACCGAAGCGGTCATCCTCACCTCCTTCCACCAGTCGCCCCTGCCGCTCGCCCTGCTCCTCCGGCTGGCCGGTGTTGAACGAATCACCGGAGCCTCCACCGATTACGCCGGCTCGTTGTTGGATGTTCGGCTCAAGCCGGGTGAAGACTTTCCTGAGGACCAGCCCGAGGCGGAACGCGCGCTGGGCATCGCGGAGGCGGGAGGATTCCGGCTCCCGGCCGGCGACGACGGAAAACTCCGCGTCACGTCCGTCCCCGATGTCCGCGACCTGGTGGGCGGGGAACCCTACGTGGTGGTCCACCCCGGGGCCGCCGTTCCCGCCAGGGCCTGGCCGCCGCTGCACCACGCGGCCGCCGTCGAACTTCTCCAGGGCGCGGGCCACCGCGTCATAGTGACCGGCGGCCCCGGCGAGACTTCGCTGACTGCCACCGTGGCCGGGCCATCCGCACTTGACCTTGGCGGGCGCACGGACCTCCACACCCTCGCGGGAGTCATGGCCGGAGCCGACGCCGTGGTGACAGGCAACACCGGCCCAGCACACCTCGCCGCAGCAGTGGGTACACCGGTTGCGTGCCTGTTTTCGCCGGTTGTGCCGGCTATCCGGTGGGCGCCGTACGGGGTATCACTGGAGCTGCTTGGTGACCAGAACGCCGCCTGCCGGATGACCCGGGCCCGTGTCTGTCCCGTTCCCGGCCACCCCTGCCTTGACTCCGTTTCACCCGAGGAAGTGGTGGCGGCCGTAGAACGCCTGATCGGCGGAGTCAGCTCCTTCAGCACCCACGTCAGTACCCGTAGAAAGGCCCGCAACAGATGAGAATCCTGCTCTGGCATGTCCACGGTTCCTGGACGGACGCGTTTGTCCGCGGCCGTCATGAGTACCTCCTTCCCGTCCTGCCGGAAGGTGGTGCCTGGGGCCTCGGCCGTGCCGGCAGGGACTGGCCGGCGTCAGTGCGGGAGGTGGACCTGGCGGCGCTGGACGCCGACGCCGTTGACGCCGTCGTTCTTCAACGCCCCGAGGAAATTGACGAAGTTGCCCGCCTGCTGGGCCGGCGGCCCGGCGTTGACCTGCCCGCCGTCTACCTTGAGCACAACACGCCCAAGGGAGATTTCCCCTTCACACGGCATCCGCTCGCGGACCAGCACAGCATCCCCCTGGTGCACGTCACCCATTTCAACAAGCTGGCCTGGGACAACGGCTCAGCCCGCAGCCTGGTGATCGAACACGGAATCCCGGATCCCGGGGAGCTCTATACGGGGGAGCTGCCGGAATTGGGCGTAGTGGTGAACGAGCCCATCCGCCGCGGACGTGTCACCGGGACGGACCTGCTGCCCGCCTTCGCATCCGTGGCGCCGCTGCAGGTCTTCGGCATGAAGACCGACGGCCTGGCTGCCGCTGCCGGGATCGATGAGTCCAGGCTGACAGCCCGCGGTGACCTCCAGACCCGGGAACTGCACCGGGAACTGGCCCGCTGCCGCGTCTACGTGCACCCGATGCGCTGGACCTCCCTGGGCCTGTCCCTGCTCGAGGCCATGCACTTGGGGATGCCGGTGGTTGCGCTGGCAACCACCGAAGCGCCGCGGGCGGTGCCGCCGGAGGCCGGCGCCGTTTCCGCCGATATCGATGAGCTGCTCCGCTGTGCGCGGCGGCTGGTCAACAATCCGGATGAAGCCCGACGGCGGGGCGTTGCCGCCCGCGAGGCGGCACTGGAACGCTACAGCCTGGGTAGGTTCCAGGACCGCTGGGATGAGCTCCTGGCGGACCTGGGTGGCCGGCTCCGGCACTCCGACAACGAACGCCTGGACAGGAAGATCCTTGTTCCGGCGGGAGAGAGGAAGACCCCATGAAAATCTCCATGATTTCCGAGCACGCCAGTCCGCTGGCGGCATTGGGCGGGGTGGACGCCGGCGGGCAGAATGTACACGTTGCCGCGTTGTCCGAAGCCCTTGCCAAGCGGGGGCACCACGTGACTGTCTACACCCGCAGGGATGCAACGGAGCTCCCGGAGAGGGTCCGCGTGGGGCGCCGCCTGGAGGTGGTCCACGTGGACGCCGGCCCGGCGCGCCATGTTCCCAAGGACGAACTGCTGCCTTACATGGGCGAACTTGCCGACGGCGTTGCCCGGGACTGGGGCCACCGGCCGCCGGACGTGGTCCACGGGCACTTCTGGATGTCCGGCGTCGCAGCCCTGGACGCCGCCCGGCGGCCGGACCAGGGCTACCGCGTGCCCGTCATCCAGACCTTCCACGCACTGGGCACCGTTAAGCGGCGGCACCAGGGCGCAGAGGACACCAGCCCCGCGGAGCGGCGCTGGTTGGAGCCCGGCGTTGGACGCTCAGCGGACCGGATCGTCGCTACCTGCTCCGATGAGGTCTTCGAGCTCAAGGCCATGGGAATCAACACCGGAAAGATCTCCATCGCCCCCTGCGGCGTGGACCTTGGCTTCTTTTCCGCTGAGGGTCCCGTCGCCGCCAGGAAGCGCACCCACCGCATTCTCTCCGTTGGCCGCCTAGTGCCGCGCAAGGGCGTGGACCTGGTGATCCGGGCGCTCCCGTACCTGCGTGAGGCGGGTTTTGAGGACGTCGAACTCCTGATTGTTGGTGGTGGCGGAGACTCCGGCGCCCTCCATGCCGACCCCGAAGTGCGCCGCCTGATGGACCTGGCAGCGGAACTCGGCATCGCAGACCAGGTGAGCCTGCAGGGCCAGGTTTCCCGTGGCGAGATGCCCGGCATCTTCCGCAGCGCCGACGCCGTGGTGTGCGCACCCTGGTACGAACCCTTCGGCATTGTCCCGCTGGAGGCCATGGCCTGCGGTGTTCCTGTGGTCGCTGCTGCAGTGGGCGGCCTGCGGGACACTGTGGTGGACCACGGTACGGGCCTGCACGTGCCGCCGCGGGACCCCGAAGCTATCGCATCGGCGCTCGCCCTGCTGCTTGAGAACCCGGGCCTGCGGGCGGAGCTTGGCAGCGCGGGGAAGAAGCGGGCCCGTACCCGGTATTCGTGGGACCGGGTGGCGGCCGAAACCGAAAAGGCTTATCAACTGGCGGTGGCCGGCGCTGCCGCCGGTATTGTCCCGATGGAAGGAGCGGCGCTGTGACTGCGGAATCGTCCCTGCGTGAGGCTGACCTGCAAGCTTTGGCAACGCCTGCCGCCTTGCCCGCGCTACTGCCGGGTGCCACCTTTGTTGACCACGACAGTGCGGATGCGGTCCGTATCCATTTGGACAACGTGGTACCAGCACTCGAATCGCTGCGGAGCCAGTCCGACCGGCTTGCGGCCTGGGGGGTGGAACTGGCCCAGCGGCTGCTCCGCGGCCAGCGGCTGCTTGCCGCCGGCAACGGCGGTTCAGCAGCGGAGGCCCAGCACCTCACCGCGGAGTTGGTGGGCAGGTTCGACGGCGAGCGGGTTCCGTTTTCCGCCATTTCCCTGCACGCAGAGTCATCAGCGGTGACGGCCATCGCCAACGATTACGGCTACGACGACGTCTTCGCCCGCCAGGTGCGGGCGCATGGGCGGTCCGGTGACGTGCTGATACTGCTGTCCACCAGCGGCAAGAGCCCCAACCTGCTGCGGGCCGCCGAGGTTGCCGCCCGCCTGAACGTGACCACCTGGGCGCTCACGGGAGCCGGCCCCAATCCATTGGCTGACGCGTGCGACCAGGCCGTCATGATTGACGCCCTTAACGCCAACGCCCAGGAGGGCCACCTGATCGCCCTGCACGCGATCTGCCGCGCCTTCGACCTGGAAGTGGCCAGGCACAGCTCAACAGAGGGGCAGGGCCTGCAGAACCTGGCCCTGCAGAAGCGGGGTGGCAGGGCATGAGGATCGTCGTAGTGGGCGACGTGATGCTGGACGTGGACCTGTCCGGCGAGGCCACACGGCTGAGCCCGGATGCACCCGTGCCGGTGGTGGATGTTTCCGGTGTCAAGCGCCGTGCCGGGGGAGCGGGTCTGGTGGCCCGGATGCTTGCCGGTGACAACTGGCCTGTCACGCTGGTGACGGTCCTGGGCGATGACGACGCCGGCCGGCAGCTTGAGGCCCACCTCGCCGGTGTGCGGCTCGTGGCAGGTCCGAGCGGCCACGCCTCGCCGGTGAAGACCCGCGTGCGGGCCGGTTCGCATCCTGTGGTCCGTTTTGACCAGGGCTGCGAGAAGGCGCCCGTCCCCGATGTCAGTCCTGCCATGCTCCGCGAGGTGGAGAAGGCGGGCGTGATCATCGTTGCCGACTACGGCCGGGGACTGGCGGCCAACCCGCAGCTCCGGGAGCTCCTTACCCGGCTAGCCGGGCACGTGCCCATCGTGTGGGACCCGCATCCTGCCGGCCCGGACCCGGTGCCGGGAGTCGCCGTCGTCACGCCCAACCTGTCCGAGGCCCAGAAAGCCCTTGCGTCGCGAGGCCGGAAAGAAAACCGCGCCGCCCCGGATGCGTCGCGGGACATCGGGAAATCTGCTGCCGGGGATCCGGCCGCCGAGGCCGGCGCAGTCCTGCTGGAGGAATGGGGCAGCCGCGCTGTCCTGGTCACCAAGGGTGAACAGGGCGCTGTCCTGTGCCGGCGCGACCTGAGCCCCCAGCCTGTTCCCGCGCCCCGGGTGGAAGCCGGCGATCCCTGTGGTGCCGGTGACCGGCTCGCGGCAAGCCTCGCTGTGCATCTTCTGGCCGGACGCGACCTCGTCGAAGCCGCGGAACTGGCCGTCCATGACGCCGCAGATTTCCTGGCCAACGGCGGGGTGTCCGCCCTTCCCGACAGCGGCGGGGAGCCCACGCAGCCAAAGCCAAGGGTCAATGACCCCCTGCTGCTGGCCCGCGCCGTGCGGGAAAACGGCGGCAAGGTAGTAGCCACCGGCGGTTGCTTCGACCTGCTGCACGCCGGGCATGTCCGGTCCCTGGCCGCCGCCCGTGAGTTGGGGGACTGCCTGATCGTCTGCCTGAACTCGGACGACTCCGTGCGGCGGCTGAAGGGTCCGGAGCGTCCCATCATCGGCCAGCACGACAGAGCGGAACTGCTCCTGGCCATGGAATGCGTGGACGCCGTGATGGTCTTCGACGAAGACACACCGGAGGCAGCCCTCGAACGCCTTCGCCCCGACATCTGGGTCAAAGGCGGCGACTACAAGGGCGCCAGCCTGCCCGAGGCCGGCCTGGTGGAGAGCTGGGGTGGCCGTTGCCTCACCGTGCCCTACCACCCCGCCCGTTCCACCACCGGCCTGGCTGATGCGCTCGCAAAGGTCAGCTGACCGCGCGGGCTGAACCGGGTGGGCTGCGCAGCCCGGTACAGCCCCCGCCAACCTAGGTTTTTGTATTCCCCGTTGAAAGGAACACCATGACTGCAGAATCAAACACACCCGGCCGCGTGCTCGTGACCGGAGGAGCCTCCGGATTGGGAGCCGCCGTCGTGGACGCCGTCCTCAAGGCAGGCGGCACCCCGGTGGTCCTGGACCGCGATATCAGCAACGTGTCAGCCGTAAAGGCCTTTGAAGTGGACGTCTCGGACCGGCAGGCCGTGGAGGCCGCTGTCCGCGAAGCCGCCGAATCCCTTGGTGGACTCGAAGCAGTGGTCACTGCCGCTGGGATCGACCGCTGCGGCAAGCTCGCCGACGTCGAGGCCACTGAATGGGAAAAGGTCATCGGCGTGAACCTGATGGGCACCGTATCCGTGGTGCGCGCGGCCCTGCCCTACCTCAAGTCCTCGCACGGCCGGGTCGTGACCGTAGCTTCCACCCTGGGCAAGCGGGCCGTGGCCGATGCCACCGCTTACTGCGCATCCAAGTTCGGCGTAGTGGGATTCAGCCATGCGCTCGCCGCTGAAACCGGCGGGGAAATCGGCGTGACCACCATGATCCCCGGCGGCATGAAGACGCGTTTCTTCGACGACCGCACCGAGCAGTACAAGCCCCAGGACGATTCACGGCTTAATGACCCGAACAACGTGGCCCAGGCCATCCTCTTCGCCCTGTCCCAGCCAACCGGATGCGAGGTCCGCGAGATGCTGATCTGCCACGAGGAAGAGGGCTCCTGGCCCTAAACCGCACCTACGACCAGGCCGGAATTCGACGGGAGGAATCTCATGCCCACCATTGCCACAGAAACGACTGCACGCCCGGAAGCCGCCGACAGCAACGGCATCACCATCCGGAACCCACGAACCGGTGACGTCCTATGGACCGTGCCGGAGGCCGAACCGGAAGCAGTGTCCCATGCGGTAGGGGTGGCCCGGAACGCTGCGGCGGACTGGGCTTCCACTGCGCCGGCCGAGCGGGGTGCGGCACTGCGTACTGCTGCCAAAGCGCTTGCTGCGGCGGCCCAGGAGCTCGCGGAACTCAACGCCAGCGAAACCGGCCGGCCGGTGGAAGAATCGCTGGCCGGCATCGGCGCAGGGGTTTCAACCCTGGAACAGTACGCGGAGCTGGGTCCCGTCCACCGCGGCCACAGCCTGCGGGGCAACCGGCTTGCCTCCGATTACACCGTGGCCGAGCCCCGCGGCGTTGCCGTCCTGCTGACCCCGTGGAACGATCCCGTCGCGGTGGCATGCGGCCTGATCGGCGCCGCGCTGGCCACCGGCAACACCGTGGTACACAAGCCAAGCGAGCGGTGCCCGCGTCTGGGTGAGGCCCTGGGCGAAGTCCTGGCACCTGCCTTTCCGCCGGGCGTTTTCCAGACAATTTCGGGCGGCGCGGGCGTCGGTGCACTCCTGGCCCAGTCCGAGGTGGACGTCATCGCGCACGTGGGCTCAAGTGCGGCCGGCGCCCGGATCGCCAGGGCCGGAGCACTGACGGGTGCCCACGTCATCCGGGAGAACGGCGGCAATGATCCGCTGCTGGTGGACCGGGACGTTGACCCGCTGTGGGCGGCCGAGCAGGCGGCGATTGGTGCCTTCAGCAACAGCGGCCAGATCTGCGTGGCCGTTGAGCGGATCTACGTCCACGAGGACATCGCCGCAGAGTTCTGCTCAGCCTTGGAAACCGAAGCAGCAGTGCGCAACAGCAACGGGACGGTAGCCCCGCTGGTGGACCTGCGGATGCGCGACGAGGTCCACGCCCAGGTGAGCGATGCCATAAGCCAGGGCGCGCACGCCGTCGAGGGCGGCGCCCTCCCTGACGGACCGGGCTCCTTCTACCCCGCCACGGTGCTGCTTGAATGCAAGGACCGGATGCAGGTCATGACGGAGGAAACCTTTGGGCCGGTTGCTCCCGTGCAGGTGGTGAAATCGTTCGACGACGGCCTTCGCCTGGCATGCAGCGGCAGGTACGGCCTCGCTGCCACCGTCCTCAGCAACAACATCGCCCACGTCCAACAGGCAGTCGCTGCCCTCCCGGTCGGAACGGTGAAGATCAACGAAGTATTCGGCGGCGCCCCCGGCGGTGCTGCCCAGCCGCGCGGCGAAAGCGGCGCGGGCTTCGGCTACGGCCCGGAACTTTTGGACGAGTTCAGCCGGGTCAAGGTGGTGCATATCGCGGCTCCGCCTGCTCCAAGCCACGAACCGGCGGCGGACGCGGAATCCGTGGCTGAACAGCAGGACGAGTCATGAGTCTGTCTCCAGATAACCTGCCCGACGAACCTGCCGGCATGCCTGCAGCTATGCCGGCCCAGCTCCCGGTGGAACCTCAGGACGTGGACCTCTCCAGCCAGCGAGCGCTGTCCGAATGGCTGCCGGGACGGTTGGCCGCAGAGGAGCCGGCGATCCTGGTGATCGGCGACCTGATGCTGGACGGCTGGTGGAGCGGCAGCATTGAACGGCTTTGCCGGGAAGCCCCCGCCCCGGTGGTGGACGTGCAGACCCGGGAGTCCGTTCCCGGCGGAGCCGCCAATACCGCCATGAACCTGGCTGCCCTCGGTGCCCGGGTATCGGTGGCAGGCATCATTGGAACCGACGACGCCGGTGCGGATCTCCGGAGCCAGCTGGTGGCCGCAGGCATTGATGTCACCCACCTGCACAGCCACCCGGACATGGTGACCACCACCAAGATCCGCATCAGCAGCGGGGGGCAGGTGATGCTCCGCATCGACGACTCCGCCAAGGCGGTGCCGGCCGAGGCGCTGGCCGCGCTGGCTGCTTCCGTGCGTGCCGCTGTCGACCAGCAGGACGCCGTACTGGTCTGCGATTACGGCAACGGGGTGCTGGCCGATCCGGTCCGGGCCAGCCTGGTGGACGCGCTTGCCGGCCCGGCTGCCGGCGGGGACCGTCCGCTGCTGGTGGTCGATTCACACGACCCCCGGCCTTGGGCGCCGCTCCGCCCGGACCTGGTAACGCCGAATGCGCAGGAAACCGCGCGCATGCTGGACCTGCGGCTTCCCGACGGCCAGGACAGGGTGGCCGAGGTGAGCAGGCACGCCGATGCCCTCCTGGAAGCCACGGGCGCCGGGGCGGTGGTGGTCACCCTCGACCGTGACGGCACCGTCCTGCTAAGGCCCGACGGCGTGACGCACCGTACGTGGGCCCGCCCCGCGGCGGAAAAGCAGGCCTCGGGCGCCGGCGATACGTTCGTGGCGGCGCTGACGCTGGCCCGCTCCGCCGGGCTGCCGTTGACCGCAAGCCTGGACCTCGCACAGTCGGCCGCGGATGTGGTGGTGCACCAGCCCGGCACGTCCGTCTGCAGTACAGGCCAGCTCAGCCGGTACTTGAAGGCCTTTGCCGACACTGCACTGGGTGCGGACGAACTGCAACGGCAACTGGAGCTGCACCGGGCCCAGGACCAGCGCATCGTGCTGACCAACGGCTGCTTCGACGTGCTGCACAGCGGCCACACCCGCTACCTCAACCAGGCGAAACAGCTGGGGGACGTGCTGGTGGTGGCGTTGAACAGCGATGACTCCGTGCGCAAGCTCAAGGGTGCGGGCCGGCCCATCAACGGGGTGGCGGACCGCGCCGCGGTGGTGGCGGCGCTGAGCTGCGTGGACTATGTGACCGTCTTCGACACCCCCACTGCGGCCCCGCTCATAGCGCAGCTCCGGCCCGAGGTTTACGCCAAGGGCGGGGACTACACCCCGGAAATGCTCGCCGAGACGCCGGCCGTGGAGGAGTACGGCGGCCGGGTGGCCATCCTGGACTACGTAGCAGAACGCTCCACCACTGCTGTGGTGAAGCGGATCCGGGAGGGCGAAGGGGCGGTGCCTGGCAGCTGAAGCGCGCCAGGGCGGGTGCTGCTGAAACCAATTAGGGTTGAAGCATGACTGAAACGCGGCACAAATAATGGCAAAACGCGGAAGGTCAGGGGGACGGAACGGCCTGCGCCCGGTGGCAGGAGTGGTGGAGGTTCCCGCTGGAGCCCGGCTCAGCGGGCCTGTTGAAGGCGTCTATTACATCGACACCGGGGACTGCGAGCTGATCGCGGACCAGGACAACTCCACCGGCTGGCTCCTGAAGATCAACGGTGTGATGAGCTCCCACATCGACCTTGCGGACCCGCTGTTCCTGGACTTCGAGTACATGCGTTGGATGGCGGCGCTGATTGAGTCCCGCTGGCCGCCGTCGGGACTTGCGGGAACCAAGCCGAGGCTCCGCGGATTGCATCTCGGCGGCGGCGCCTGCTCGCTGGCCCGCTACTTCCACGCTGTCTATCCGGACGCCCGGCAGGTGGTGGTGGAGCTGGACGGCAAGCTGGCCGAGTACGTCCGCGGCTGGTTCGACCTGCCCAAGGCGCCGCTGCTTCGCCTGCGGGTGGGGGAGGCCCGCGAGGTCACCGAGACCCTGACTGCTGAGACACGGGACTTCATCATCCGGGACGTTTTCGCCGGTGCCCTGACCCCGCGGCCACTGACTACCGCGGAGTTCAACCAGCACGTCAAGCGCGTCCTCGCCCCGGACGGGCTGTACGTGGTGAACTCGGGGGATGCGCCGGACCTGAAAAACGCCAGGGAGGACGCCGCCACCATCGCGGCCGCCTTCAAGCACACCATGATCATCGCGGACCCGGCCATGTTGAAGGGCCGCCGCTACGGAAACATGGTCATGGCGGGTAGTGACACCCCGTTCCGTGAAGACCCCCAACTGGCCCGCCGGCTCCTGGGCGGAGCGGTTCCGGCCCACCTCTGGGACGACGCCCAGGTGCGGGCCTTTGCGGCAGGATCACCCATGCGTCACGACCTGCCCGCCGATTAGCTCATCCACCCGAACCGCTTCCCAGCAGCTTCTCCCGGTGCTCCGCCATCTGTTCCCGCAGGGCGTGTACTACCGCCGCAACTGCAGGCCGACGCATTGAGTCCGGCCGAAGCACCATCCAGTACGGCAGCAGCTCGGCGATCTCGGACGGCAGCAGGCGGACCAGGTCATCGTGGAGGTCACCCATAAAGCAGGGCAGGAAACCGATGCCCGCTCCGGCGCGGGTGGCCTCCACGTGGACAAACACGTTGGTGGAGGTGAGGCCATCGCGCATTCCCGGTACCAGGCGGCGCGGCGCATCCAGGTCATCCACCTGCAGCATTGAATCAACGAAGTACACCAGCGGGTGATCGTTGAGGTCGGCCACGGTGGCGGGGGTGCCGTGCTCCGCCAGGTAGGCGCGCGAGGCATACATGCCCAGCATGTAGTCTCCCAGCCGCACAGCCTCCGCCCGGTGCACCTGCGGTTCGCCCACCACTACTTCAATGTCCAGGCCTGAGCGCTGCTGCAATGCCCGCCGGGTCATGGTCACTACCTCTACGCTCAGCCCGGGGTGATCACGGCGCAGCCGGGCGACGGCAGGCGCGGCGATGTACGCGCTGAAGCCGTCTGTCGCCGTCATGCGCACGACGCCGGTAATCGGGTCGGGTGCCTTCCCGGCCGCCCCCAGCGTGCCCACCACAGCTTCCACCTGTTCGGCGACCTGCACGGCCCGGGCTCCGAGGTCAGTAAGCTCCCACCCTCCGGTGGCGCGCGCCAGGACGCGCCCGCCGAGCGCCTTTTCCAAGGCTGCTATCCGGCGTGAGACCGTGGTGTGGTTGAGCCCCAAGGCCTGGGCTGCCGTTGTGTATTTGGCGGACCGGGAAACCGCGAGGAGTACCAGCAAGTCGTCGGGGTTGGCTTTCATATCTGCAATTCTGCATGCACCCGGTGCTGGATTAGTCATTGAAGGTGCATGTCTGTGCAGTAATACTCAGTGGGAAACACCCGAGGGGATTGCTATGGAAAACACTTTGAATGGCCGCAAAGCACTTGTCACCGGCGGTGCCAGCGGGATCGGCGCCGCGTGCGTCCGGGAACTGGCTGCACGTGGAGCGAAAGTGGTGGTGGCCGACGTCGACGCCGCCGGCGCCGCAGAGCTCGCTGACGAGGTGGGTGGCACGTCCTGGGCTGTTGACCTGCTGGACGTGGACTCGCTCGCCACCCTGAGTTTGGACTGCGACATCCTGGTGAACAACGCCGGGATCCAGCGCATCAGCCCCATCGAGGAATTCGATCCGGTGGAATTCCGCCGGATCATCGCCTTGATGCTGGAGGCGCCGTTCCTGCTGATCCGGGCTGCGCTGCCGCACATGTACACCAGCGGGTTCGGCCGGATCATCAACCTGTCCTCCGTGCATGGTATCCGGGCCTCGCCGTTCAAGAGCGCCTATGTTTCGGCAAAGCACGGCCTGGAAGGGCTGAGCAAGGTCACAGCGCTCGAAGGCGGGGACCACGGCGTGACCTCCAACTGCATCAACCCCGGATATGTGCGCACGCCCCTGGTGGAGAAGCAGCTCGCGGACCAGGCCCAGGTGCACGGCATCCCGGAGTCCGAGGTACTGGCCAAGGTCATGCTCACCGAGTCGGCCATCAAGCGGCTGGTGGAGCCTGAGGAAGTCGCTTCCCTGGTCGCCTGGTTGGCCTCGGACCACGCCGGCATGGTGACCGGAGCCAGCTACACCATGGACGGCGGCTGGTCGGCGCGGTAGTTCAGTCCAGCTTCTTGAGCTGCCGGTGGTCATAGAAGAAGACGCCTTCGGCGGTGTCCACTCCCGCGGACAGGCCTTGCAGGAACACCACCACCCCCTCGCGGCGGCCCTTGAAGGGATCGTCCGCCGTCACGGCGTCACCGATCCTGTAGGGGGACCGTGGGGCGAAGGGCTTCACGACGCGGCTCCACGCTTGGGCCGCCACGGAGGCCAAGGTTACAGGCTGTCCCATGCTCGACAGGTCCTGGACAAGAGGTTTCACCATGCGTACCAACTCCTTGCGGGCGGCGAGCCGCCTACTGGCGGTGCAGGTAAACCGGAACGCTCCCAGCGGAGGGCGGCCCTCCCATTCCGGCTGGCACCTTGTGCCAAAGCTATGCGCTATTCACATCAGTCACACCAGTAACAAGTACTCGTTTTTTGGAAGCGCTAATACTCGTTCCAAAGCGGGTACTCGGAAGCGTCGGGTAAGCCTTCGACCAGTTCGGATTTATTGGTCACGGCTGCCCGTTGATGATGTCGTCAGCGTTCTCGAAGGCCCACGCCACCAGCGGAATGAGCAGGGCGCTCAGTTCGTAGCCACGTTCGGAGAGGCTGTAATCCACCCGCGGCGGAATAACGGGCTGGGCCGTCCTCGTCACCAGGCCATCACGCTCCAGGGTCTTGAGGGTCTGGGCCAGCATTTTCTCGCTGATGCCCTCGGCCCGCCGTCGCAGATCGCTCCAGCGTTGCTCGCCCTCGGACAGGGCCAGCAGGATCAGGACGCCCCACTTGCTGGTGATGTGGTCAAGGACCGTTCGGCTGGGGCAACCGGCCGGGAAGACGCCGTCAGCAAGGGCAGCCGGTAGGGGTGCTGCGTGGGCGGCAGGCTCCTGCTCACTAACTTTCATGTCAGTACCTTACCTGAAAGTGCGTACTCTCTTTCGGGAAGTAATCGGGATAGGGGTTGGTTGTGCTCCATGACAGACCCGAACGGAAGGAAAATTATGACCATCGTTATCACCGGAGCAACCGGCCAGTTGGGCCGCCACGTCGTCGAGGCCCTGCTGGAGCGGAAAGTTCCCGCCGGGGAGATCGTGGCCGCGGGCCGTTCGGTCGAAAAGATCACAGACCTCGCCGCACGGGGCGTCCAGGTCAGGAGAATGGACTACGCCGATGCAACCTCCGTAGCGGAGGCTTTGAAGGACGCCAGCAAGGTGCTCCTGATCTCGGGCAGCGAGGTGGGCCAGCGGGTGGAGCAGCACCGGACCGTCATTGACGCGGCGAAGGCCGAGGGTGTTGAACTGGTGGCCTACACCAGCATCGCGAACGCGGACACCACCGGGATGAAGCTGGCAGCCGAGCACCAGGCAACCGAGGCCATCCTGCAGGAATCCGGCGTTCCCTTCGTCCTGCTGCGCAATGGCTGGTACCTCGAAAACTACACGGACCAGCTGCCCGGGACGCTCGCGCAGGGTGCCATCGCAGGCAGCGCGGGGGAGGGGCGCGTCAGCGCAGCTTCGCGCGCAGACTACGCCCACGCGGCCGCTGCAGTGCTGGTTGCCGACGAACAGGCCGGCAGGATTTACGAACTGGGCGGCGATGAACCGTTCACCATGGCTGAGCTTGCGGCCGAGATCAGCAAGACAGCAGGAACGCACGTCTCCTACCAGGACCTCCCGCCGCAGGAATACGCCGGGATGTTGACCGGCTTCGGAGTGCCGGAGGCATTCGCGGAAATCCTCGCCGACTCCGACCTGGGCATCGCCCGCGGTGACCTCCTGGTGAGCTCCGGCGACCTGCGAAAGCTGATTGGGCGCCCGGCCACTTCGCTGGAAGAAGCTGTTCGTTCGGCCGCTGCCACCGCATAGCAGCCAGACTTGGTGCCGGTGAGCGCCAAGGCCCCGCCAAGGCCGATCATGATCACCCCGCCGTTTGCTCCATGGCAGAAATCCGGCGGGGCGATCCGGCAAACGGGAGTCCAGTTACTTAGTTGCTGCCGGGGCTGCGGTGACCACCGGCAATGGTGAGGTCTCGTCCACGAGGTCGGCACGTCGTCGTCCGTCACCCTTGACCCACAGGCGGTAGGCAAGGACCAGGAGCGCCAGCCAGGCGCCGCCCACATAGAGCGCGATCCGGGTGTCCTCGAAAGCACCCAGGACGGCAATCACGAGAGCCATAAAGGCAATGGTGAGAAGCGACGCCGCGGGCCACAACGGTGACGGGAACTCCGACGCCGACAGGCCGGTGCGGGCAATTTCCCGCTTCATGGCCACATGCGAGGCCAGGATCATGACCCACACCCAGACGGTGGCAAACGTGGCGATCGAGGAGATGAGGATGAAGACGTTTTCGGGAATTACGGCGTTCAGGATGACTCCCACAAGGAGGATCCCGGCCATCATAACTACCGTCATCCAGGGCACTCCATGCCGGGAAACCTTGGCGAAGGCGGCGGGCGCGTGGCCTTGCCGGGAGAGCCCGAAGAGGATGCGGCCAGCGCCGAAGATATCGCTGTTGATGGCGGAGAGGGCCGCTGTGATCACCACGGCGTTCAGGATGTGCGGTGCTGCCGGGATGCCAAGCCCGCTGAAGATCTGCACGAAAGGGCTGCCGTTGCTGCCGATTTCATCCCATGGGAAGAGGCTCATGAGTACTCCCAGCGTCAGGACATAGAACAGCAGGACGCGCACCGGGACGGTATTGACTGCCTTGGGGATGACCTTCTTCGGGTTTGCGGCCTCGCCTGCCGTGATGCCCAGCGTCTCGATACCGCCGAAGGCGAACATCACCACCGCGAAGGATGCCAGCAGGCCTTCAAAGCCGAACGGGAAGAAGCCGCCATGGTCCACGAGGTTGCCAAGGCCTGGGGCAACCGTTGAGCCGCCGGCCTGGAAGCCGAATGCAATGATGGCTGCGCCGCCGGCGATCATAGCGATGATGGCCACCACCTTGATCAGCGAGAACCAGAACTCCAGCTCGCCGAAGACTTTGACGCTGAGGAGGTTCAAGCCGGCGAGGAAGAAAATGATCGCCAGGATCCAGACCCAGCGCTCGACCTGCGGGAACCAGAAGCCCATGTAGATACTGAACGCTGTAACGTCCGCGATGGCGACGATGGCCATTTCGAAGACGTAGGTCCAGCCGGTGACAAAGCCTGCGAGGGGACCAAGATAGCGGCTCGCATACTGGCCGAAGGAACCGGAGACGGGATGCCGGACTGCCATTTCGCCCAAGGCCCGCATCACCATGAACACTGCCGCGCCGCCAATGATGTAAGCCAGCAGGACGGCCGGTCCGGCTTTTTGGATTGCCGAGGCGGAACCATAGAAGAGGCCTGTGCCGATCGCCGAACCCAGGGCCATGAACCGGATGTGGCGCACGTTCAGTCCGCGGTTGAGGACGCTTCCGACGGCGGCTGGGGGCGCCTGTTTTCCGGCCGGACTTTTGGTCCGGGTAGGGCTGGGTGCTGGTTGCATACAAATACCTTCTCGTCTTTGGGAGGGGAGCCGCTAACCAGCAGACCACTTTCTGAACCGACGTGATCAGTCTCACGGGCCGTTGGTGTCTTCGATCTCAGACGACGTGCTGTTTCATGCTTTTCCGGTTCAGCGGCGTACAACCCTTGACTCGATGGCCGCATTTTCCTTAGTTTGAGGGGCCCGCTGTTGAGCCCGGCGCATGACGCCGGACGGGAACTGCTTGAGGACGCGTTCAAGTACCCGCAGCCTGAAGGAGATTGACCATGAAAGCTATCGTGCAGGACGTTTATGGATCGGCCGACGTACTCGAGATGCGGGAAATCGCCGCGCCAGTGCCCCGCGACGGTGAGGTACTCATCCGCGTGAGGGCGGCAGGCGTTGACTATGGCGTCTGGCACCTGATGACCGGGCTGCCGTATCTGGTCCGGCTCTTCGGTTACGGCTTGAAGAGGCCCAAGGTTCCTGTGCGCGGCCGGGAGGTCGCGGGCATTGTGGAGGCCGTGGG
Source organism: Arthrobacter sp. D3-16 (assembly GCF_054408515.1). Taxonomy (NCBI): domain Bacteria; kingdom Bacillati; phylum Actinomycetota; class Actinomycetes; order Micrococcales; family Micrococcaceae; genus Arthrobacter; species Arthrobacter sp. D3-16. Next base: position 577,445 of record NZ_CP096437.1, read on the forward strand.
CGCCGGGGTAACCCGCCTCTCGGCTGGAGACGAGGTCTATGGAACGTGCGACGGCTCCTTCGCGGAGTACGTCTGCGCGAAGGAGGGCAAGGTGGCCCGGAAGCCCGCGAACCTTTCGTTTGAGGAAGCGGCCGCGGCGCCCATTTCCGCTGTCACCGCCCTACAAGCTGTCCGGGATGCGGGCGAGGTCACTGTGGGCCAGAAGGTGCTCATCATAGGAGCTGGCGGGGGAGTTGGCTCCTTTGCGGTTCAACTGGCCAAGGCTTTTGGAGCAGAGGTCACGGGAGTTTGCAGTACCGGCAAGGTGGAGCTCGTGCGGTCCCTTGGCGCTGATGCAGTCATCGATTACACCAAGTCCGATATTGCCGGGTCCGGGGTGCGGTATGACGTCATCCTGGACATGGCCGGCAACCGCCCGCTGTCCGTCCTGCGCCTTGCTCTGGCGCCGAAGGGCACGTTGGTGATCGTGGGAGGCGAAGGGGGCGGCAAGCTGACCGGCGGCTTTGAACGGTCCCTTGGCGCACCGTTTGCTTCACTGTTCTCGAAACAGAAATTCAAGGGGCTTGTTTCGAAGGAAACATACCTGGATCTGGAGGCCCTCACACCGCTGATCGAGGCCGGCAGCGTAAAGCCCGCCGTTGATAGGGTCTTCCCACTGGCTGACGCGCCTGGGGCTATTAGGTACCTGCACGAAGGGCGAAGCCGCGGCAAGGTTGTCGTCAGGATCTGAGTGAGGGCTCGCTTGTGCAGCCTTGTGCTCATGCCCGACTTGCTACAGGCTTTGCCGTCTGAGAATGTCATACCCCTCTGAAATGCTGTGCAAATGGAAACGAACGCGGCAGTGGTGCAGGCGGAGGAAGCTGTTGACGCTTCTGTCGCTGCGTATGCTGCGGTGCTCGCTGGCGGTGATGCGGCTGTTTCCGGTGCCGCTGACCATGGGGGCGTGGCTCAGTCTGATGATCCGTTGCAGCGGGTTGCGGATGGGGCTTTGGATGTCCTTGCAGCGGTGGCACGGTCGGAAGCGAAACTGGCGGCCCTGAAGGTGCAGGCGGTGGCGGTGTTCGCAGGGGCCACGAAAGCGCTGAACGCTCCGGCGCGGTCACCGTATGAGGCGACGGCGCAGGAGCGTAGCCTGGTCGCCGAGGTCGGGTGTGTGCTGGCGGTCGGTGACCGGGCCGCCGGTGCCCTGCTCGCCGACTCCCATGCCCTTACCACGTCCCTGCCGCGTACCCTGGCGGCACTGCAGACCGGGACGATTTCCTGGGCGCACGCCCGGACCATGGTGGACCAGACCGCGAGCCTTGACCGTAAAGGGGCCGCTGCTTTGGAGGCGCACTTCCTGGACCCGGCGGCACCGAACCCCGCCCGGGGGTGCCCGGTCGGGGAGCTGCCGGCGTACCGGTTCAAAGCCAAGGCCAGGACCTGGCGGGAACGCCATCACCCGGAGAGCCTGGAGGCCCGGCATGCCAAAAGTGTGGCGGACCGGCGGGTCGAGTTCTGGCGGGACACTGACGGGATGGGCTGGGTGGCCGCGTGCCTGCCCGCGGACCAGGCCTCCGCGATCTGGGACCGGCTCACCGCAGCAGCGCGGGGTATGCAGGGACCGGATGAGCCCCGCACCCTGACCCAGCTCCGGGCGGATGTGGCTGCGGGCTGGCTTCTGGGCGGCACGACCGCCGAGCTCCCCTCACCCCGGGCTCAGGTCCTGGTCACCGTGCCGGTGTTCTCACTCATGGGTCTGACGGATGAGCCGGCGATGCTGGACGGGTTCGGCCCGATCCCGCCCTCGATGGCACGAGTCCTGGTCGCTGACGGTGCGAATTCGTTTTATCGGGTGCTGGTGGATCCGCGGGACGGGGCGCCGCTGGAGATCGGCCGCACCAGCTACCGGCTGACCAAGGCCATGCGGAACTGGTTGCGGCTCAGGGACGGCAAATGTCCGTTCCCTGGCTGCAGCAACAACGCCCTGGACAACGAAGCGGACCACCTCCTCGCCTGGCACCAAGGCGGCACCACCGGCATCAGTAACCTCGGCCAACCCTGCCCCAAGCACCACAAACTCCGGCACACCGGCGGCTGGCAACCCACACCAGCCACCCAAAACGAACCACCCGGCTGGATCTCACCCGCCGGGAGGCACTACAAAAGCGAACACCCGGACTGGGAACCACCCCACTGGCCGACATGGATTGAGGAACTCTGGGTTGCCTCCTTGCAGGGTGACTCGGAGTCCTCGGACCTGTACCTGCCTGGGTACTTTGCCCTACCTGAAGACGCGGACCCGCCGGAAGATGTGGACCAATTGGAAGACGTGGACCCGCCGGAAGACCTTGACCTGCCGGATTTCGATGTGCCGGAGGACCCTGGCCAAGACGAACTGCCCCAAGGACCCGTTCCCGGACTGGGAGCTGTTCTTGACGTGGGAATCAGACCTCCGCGTTTGAAGCCGCCTGCGGTATTCCCGGCGTGCGTGTTCTCGTCCAAGGCAAGTCATCCATTGCTGGATGCAGTTCGGGCCGCAGCTTCGATGGAGGCGCAGTGTGCCTGCCATTCTTCCGCGCTGCGGACAGTGAGGTTGGGATCTCCGGGTCGCTGGCCGGCGCTCCCGTCGATGAGTTCGCGCAGGATGTCGGCGTGGCCCAGGTGTTGCGTCCGCTCTGCCACCATATGGACCAGAATCTGATGCAGGGTGACGTGGCGCCTCTCCTCTGCCCACCACGGCACTACACCTGGAGCATCCAGTGGCAGTGCCCCGATGGTCGCATCGCTGTGGGCAGCGGCAAACCGGTGCAGTTCAACGATGAAGTCCCTGGATTCATCCGGTCTCACCCACATATCGGCGTCGGGGCTTGCCTCGTCATCCAGCCAAGGGAGGTGCCGTCCGCTCGGCCGGCCGAAAACCTCACCGAAGTAGCCGAGCTCAACGCTTGCCACATGCTTGACCAGGCCCAGCAGATTGGTGCCGGTAGGAGTCAGCGGACGTCGCACGTCGTATTCGCTTAGGCCATCCAGCTTGCCCAGGAGATTGTCCCGCCTGACGCGGAGATAGTGATGCAGTGTCTCTTTTTCGTCCATAGCGGGGAGCATACCCAACGAACGTTTTTGTCAGCTGCCCTGCACTCCACGAATGGCCCGTCGCAACCCGGCCTCGGCGCCTGCCCAGCTCACCCTCTCTCGCCCATGTCTGGCATTCCAGACGGCAGGATTGCTAGGGACGGTAGGCAAGGAGCAGTGGGGGCGCATGCTTTAAGTACGGGATCCCGGATAGCAAGGGGAAATCCCGCGAGGAGCGAAGGAGAGAGTCCGGTGTTGGCTACAGAAGCGAGGCCGCAGGCGGTCAGCGGACCGAAGGCGGCATCAAAGGTGGCGTCGAAGGTCCCCGCTGCCGAGAACACGCTGCGCATTCTGAAACTGCTGGCCTCCAAGCGGGGGCCAATGGCGGCGTCACAAATTGCGTCATCCCTTGGCCTGCCCCGGTCCAGTGTTTACCACCTGCTGGGCGTCATGGAGGCAAACGGCTTTGTCCTCCATCTCCATGAGGAGCAACGGTACGGGCTCGGCATCAGCGCTTTCGAGCTGAGTTCCGCATACTCCCGCCAAGAGCCGCTGTCCCGGCTGGGCAGGCCACTGCTGGCTTCCCTCGTGGATGCCCTTGGCGAAAGTGCACACCTGGCGGTGCTGCACGGCCGGGATGTGCTCTACATCGTGGAGGAGCGGGCCAAAAACCGCCCGTCCCTGGTAACCGACGTCGGCGTCCGGCTTCCGAGCCACCTCACCGCCAGCGGGCGGGCCATCCTCGCGGCTCTGCCGAAGTCGCAGGTCCGGGCGCTGTACCCTAACGCTGCGGCTTTCACCGCCCGCCACGAGGTGGAGGGCGCCATCATGAAGTACTCGGCATTGTCTTCGCACCTGGACCAGGTGAGGCAGCGCGGCTACGCCACCGAACACGGTGAGGTCACACCTGGCTTCGGCTCCATCGCCGCCGCCGTGACGGACCATCTGGGATGGCCGACGGCGGCAGTCGCCGTGACCTTCCTCGAAGACAAATTGTCTGCCCAGGAATGGCCTGTGCTGGCTGGGCGGGTCCAAAAAGTTGCGGACGAACTGTCCGTCCGGCTTCACGGCCGCCCCGGAAAGTAACTCCCACCCACAAACTGCCCTGTTGGCAACGGCTCCCCTTGGTTACAGCTTGGCACCCATAGGTGGCCACGCAGTCACAAGGAGCAAGCGTCTGGAATGCCGGACACCATGCCCCGGAAACCCCTATAAAGCCCGCCTGCCAAGGGCTTTAGTTGATACAGAACCTCTTTCAAACCACAGACACCAGATGAAAAGGAGCCACCATGGCACCCGCCGATTTCACCACCGGTGCCCGCCCGGTCAAAGCAGCCCGCGGCACCGAGCTCACCGCCAAAAGCTGGCAGACGGAAGCCCCGCTGCGCATGCTCATGAACAACCTGGACCCCGAGGTGGCCGAGCGCCCGGATGACCTGGTGGTCTATGGCGGCACCGGCCGCGCCGTCCGGTCCTGGGCAGCGTTCGACGCTATCACCCGCACCCTGGAAACCATGGAAAAGGACGAGACCCTCCTGGTCCAGTCAGGCAAGCCGGTGGGTGTGTTCCGCACCAACGAATGGGCGCCCCGGGTTCTGCTGGCGAACTCCAACCTGGTGGGCGACTGGGCCAACTGGCCCGAATTCCGCCGGCTCGAGGCCGAGGGCCTGATGATGTACGGCCAGATGACCGCCGGTTCCTGGATCTACATTGGCACCCAGGGCATCCTGCAGGGCACTTTCGAGACGTTCGCCGCCATCGCCCGCAAACTGACGGGTGACGAAAACGGCACCTTGGCCGGCACCCTGACCCTCACCGGCGGCTGCGGTGGCATGGGCGGCGCCCAGCCGCTGGCCGTTACCCTGAACGACGGCGCCTGCCTGATTGTCGACGTCGACGAAACCCGCCTGCGGCGCCGCGCCGGCAAGCGCTACCTCGACGAAGTGGAAACAGATCTCGACGCCGCCATTGCCAAGGTGCTCAAGGCCAAGGAAGAGCGCCGCGGCTGGTCCGTGGGCTACGTGGGCAACGCCGCAGAGGTGTTCCCCGAAATCCTGCGCCGCCACAAGGCCGGGGAGTTCACGGTGGACATCGTCACCGACCAGACCTCCGCGCACGATCCGCTGTCCTACCTGCCGGAGGGCATCGGGGTGGAGGAGTGGCATCGCGAAGCTGAAGCCGACCCCGAAGGCTTCACCAAAAAGGCCCAGGCCTCGATGGCACGGCACGTCCAGGCGATGGTCGAATTCCAGGACGCCGGCGCCGAGGTCTTCGACTACGGCAACTCCATCCGTGACGAGGCCCGCAAGGGCGGCTACACGCGTGCCTTCGAGTTCCCCGGCTTCGTCCCCGCCTACATCCGCCCGCTGTTCTGCGAGGGTCTGGGCCCGTTCCGCTGGGTTGCGCTCTCCGGAGACCCCGAAGACATCCGCGTCACCGACGAGGCCATCAAGGAACTGTTCCCTGAGAACAAGCACCTGCACCGCTGGATCGACGCCGCGCAGGAACGGGTCGAATTCGAAGGACTGCCGGCACGGATCTGCTGGCTGGGCTACGGCGAGCGCGCCAAGGCCGGGCTCCTCTTCAATCAGCTCGTCAAGGAAAACAAGGTCAAAGCGCCCATCGTGATCGGCCGCGACCACCTGGACTCCGGTTCCGTTGCCTCCCCGTACCGGGAAACCGAGGCCATGGCCGACGGCTCCGACGCGATCGCCGACTGGCCCATGCTCAACGCCCTGCTCAACACCGCCTCCGGCGCCACCTGGGTGTCGCTGCACCACGGCGGCGGCGTGGGCATCGGCCGCTCCATCCATGCCGGCCAGGTCTCCGTCGCCGACGGCACCGACCTCGCCGCCCAGAAGCTCGAGCGCCTCCTGACCAACGATCCCGGCATGGGCGTCATCCGCCACGCCGACGCCGGGTATGACCGCGCCCTGGACGTCGCCAAGGAACGCGGCGTCCGCCTTCCCATGAAGGAATCAGCAGATTCCGCAGAAGCAAAGAAGTAGGAACCACAAGTGACTGCAATCACCCACGAACCGTTGACCGTCACCCTTGGCTCCAGCGGGGTCACGCCCGAGGATGTCGTCGCCGTCGCGCGCCACAACGCCAAGGTCGCCATCTCGCCGGAAGCACTGGAAACCGTTGCCAAGGTCCGGGCACACATTGACGACCTGGCTGCCAGCGACGTCCCGGCGTACGGAATCTCCACCGGCTTCGGCGCCCTGGCCAACCGTCACATCCCCAACGAACTGCGCACCCAGTTGCAGAAGAGCCTGATCCGCAGCCACGCTGCCGGCATGGGTCCTGCCGTAGAGCGTGAAGTGGTGCGCGGCATCATGTTCCTGCGCGCCAAGACCCTCGCCTCCGGCCGCACCGGCATCCGCCCCGTGGTCCTGCAGACCATGGTGGACGTGCTCAACGCCGGCATCACCCCCCTTGTCCGTGAATTTGGTTCCCTGGGCTGTTCCGGCGACCTCGCGCCGCTGTCCCACTGCGCCCTGGTCCTGATGGGGGAGGGTGAAGCAGCCGGGCCGGACGGCGAGCTCTACGGCATTGCCGGCCGCCCCGCCGTCGCCGAACTTCTGGCCGGGCACGGAATCGCGCCGGTCACCCTTGCCGAGAAGGAAGGACTGGCGTTGGTCAACGGCACGGAAGGCATGCTGGGCATGCTCCTGATGGCCATCGCGGACCTTCGCCAGCTGCTGACGACGGCGGATATCACCGCAGCGCTGAGCGTCGAGGCATTGCTGGGCACCGACCAGGTGTTCCTGCCGGAACTTCACGCCGCGCTGCGCCCGCACCCGGGCCAGGCGGCAAGCGCTGACAACATGCTGCGTGTGCTGTCCGATTCTCCGATTGTTGCCTCCCACCGGGTGGGGGACTCCCGGGTACAGGACGCATACTCGCTCCGCTGCGCCCCGCAGGTTGCCGGTGCCGTCCGGGACACGCTGGACCATGCAGCGCTCGTCGCTTCGCGTGAACTGGACGCGGCCATCGATAACCCGGTGGTCCTTCCCGACGGACGCGTCAGCTCCAACGGCAATTTCCACGGCGCCCCGGTGGCCTACGTCCTGGACTTCCTGGCCATCGCCGTCGCCGACCTGAGCTCCATCGCAGAGCGGCGAACCGACAGGATGCTGGATCCGGCCCGTTCCCACGGCCTTCCTGCCTTCCTCGCAGCTGACCCCGGCGTCGATTCCGGCCTCATGATTGCCCAGTACACCCAGGCAGGCCTGGTATCGGACAACAAGCGGCTCGCTGTCCCCGCTTCAGTGGACTCCATCCCAAGTTCCGCCATGCAGGAAGACCACGTCTCCATGGGCTGGCACGCGGCGCGCAAGCTGCGGAAGGCGGTGGAGAACCTGCGGCGGGTGTTGGCCATCGAACTGGTGACGTCCGCCCGTGCGCTGGACATCCGCACCCAGCTTTCGGGTGGAGTGTTGACGCCGGGACCGGCAGGCGCTGCCGTCGTCGCCGCCCTTCGCGCTGTAGTGGACGGGGCGGGAACGGACCGTTTCCTCTCACCCGAGCTGGAGGCAGCGGACCGTTGGGTGGCAGCCGGGGAGGTGCGCCGGGCAGCCGAATCTGCCGTTGGCGCACTGGCCTAGTTGCGAAGAATCTTCACCTTCTCAGCACAAAGCGTCCGCCTGGTGGAATTTCCGGCGACACAGTCATCAGGCGGACGGTGAGTGTAGTAGAACTGAAGATGTAGTGAAAGTCACATCAAAGAGGCTGTGGCGCGGAACATATACAAAGGGGTAGAAGTTCAAATGAAAGCACGTGGGGCAGTCCTGTCGAGGCGCCATGCCCATTCCGCCGCGGTCACCGACTGGAGGACTCTTCAGGCCGGGGAACGCGTCGAGATCATCAAGCAGGCGCATGTGGTAGCCACCGGGGAGGTGGAAGAAGTGTCCCAGAGCGGAAACGTTCTGTGGCTTGTGCCGGCCGGCCCGACTGAGAAGCAGCTCTTCCTGAAATCCGACGGCGTGCAGGTACGCCGCGGCTGACAGCCTTCGCAATACGAAAAACAAAAGTCCCCGCCCTGCGTGAGCAGGGCGGGGACTTTTGTTTAATGCGCGGAGAGGCGTCCGTCGCAAACTGTTAGGCGGCGATGGCCTCGTAGGTTTCGCCGAACGGCACTGATTCATCCAGCGCTACGGTATAGCGGCCGGGATGCAGCCGGGTAACCAGGATCCCGCAGGAGGCTTCCTTGGCAGCTACCTCGATCAGCTCGGCAACGGCCTCTTCCAGGCCTGCGTGCATTTCGCCTGCGGTGGAAAACTCCAGGTCGATGGTCCGGTTCAGCGGCTCTTCCGTGGAGACGGAAGGGGCCGGAACGCGTTCCAGAGTGGCTGTAGACATGTACTGAACTTTCTGTGTTTCGTCCCCCAGGGCCTAGCTAGTCTACCGGCCGGCCAGCTTAATGTCAGATGACTGCCCAGTGGAGCAGCTGTAAAGGCACCGGAAAGCTGCAAAACTGAACGCCGGCGCAGTCACAAACGGTGCAGTGGCGTAAGGCATCCAGCCTCAGCCACCATGGTGGTATTCCACGAACCATCCGGCTCCAGAAAGAGGGAATGCCTGTATGAAGATCATGCGCCTGGGAGACAGCGGCAATGAACAGCCGGCCGTCATGATGTCATCCGAAGACGGAACCGGGCAATACTTCAGCCTGCTGCCCCTGACGCGGGATGTGGACGGCGCCTTCCTCGCAGCCGGAGGGCTGGGCAAGGTCCGGGAAGCACTGGATGCAGGTATCTTGCCGGTCCTGGCGGAAGCAGCCGCCCTTCGCGTCGGGGCACCGCTGGCGCGCCCGGGAGCAGTGGTGGGCATCGGCATGAACTACGCCGCCCACGCGGCTGAGTCCGGCTCGGCACCACCGGAGATTCCCGTGGTGTTCCTCAAGCCCACCAACACGGTAGTGGGGCCCCACGACCCCGCCCCTATGCCGCCCCGCTCCAGTAAATATGACTGGGAAGTGGAACTGGGCATTGTGATTGGCAGGGAAGCCAGTTACCTCGAATCCGTGGCCGAGGCAAAGCAGTGCATCGCCGGGTACGTCACGGCCAACGACTTCTCCGAGCGGGAGTACCAGCTTCCGGGGGCTGCCGGGCAGTGGACCAAGGGCAAAACACTGCCGGGTTCAACGCCATTGGGCCCATGGCTTGTCCCGGCAGACGACATCGACGCCGGCAACCTTCGGCTGCGCAGCTGGGTCAACAGGGAAGCACGGCAGGACTCCAGGACGTCAGAACTCATTTTCGATGCACCCACCCTGGTCCACCACTGCAGCCAGTACATGCGACTGGAGCCCGGTGATGTGATTCTCACCGGGACTCCAGAGGGGGTGGCGCTGAGCGGCCGCTTCCCCTACCTCCAGCCAGGCGACGTCGTCGAGGTGGAGGTAGAGGGGTTGGGGCGCCAGCGCCAGGAACTTTACCGTGCAGGGCAGCCCCGGACGGGGCAGCCTGCGCCGCAGGAACAGGAACAGGAACAGCCGCAGGAACAGCTGCAGTCCCGCTAGCCGGCCTTGACCGCCAGGACCGGGCAGTCCGCCTCCAGCAGGATCCGCTGCGACACGCTGCCCATGATGAGCTTGCCCACCGGCGTACGCCGGCGCAGGCCGATGACGATCAGCTCGGCGTTGTTCTCCTCCGCGGCATCCAGGACCTCGGCGGCGGCATCGTGTCCACGGACCGGCTGCTTGATCACGTGGTCGATGCCCTGGGTGGCCAGCCGGTCCTCGATGCTCTGGATCTCCGGCTCCTGGGCGTAACGGTTGTCCACCAGGGCGTCACCCTTGGAGGAATTGATGACCAGCAGCCTGGTGTTGTTCTTCCGGGCTTCGTGGATGGCCTGGGTCAGGGCTGCTTCGCCCTCGGGGGTCGGGACGTATCCCACCACGATAGTCATGGTCTCTCCTTTGTTTTTCTGGGGCCACATGGACAGGGTTCCCTGGCCGGGCTTGCGAGGTTAGGGGGTCCGTGGGGAGGGTAGTTGATGCCTGGAGGAGATGCGGGACGGCCTGTCAGCCGTCGCCGTCGCCGTCAGCCGATCCGTCGGCGCGGTGGCTGCCGTGGCTTACGCTGCCGCCAGCCTCCCTGGGCACGGTGGCGCCGGAGTTGGCAGGGATCACGGTGTTCTGCGCCGGACGTGCCCGCCGGAACAGCTTGAAGAGCAGCGGCCACAGCAGGATGAGTCCCACGATGACGTAGATAACGACGGCGATCGGCTCGCTGAAGAGCCCGGCCGGGTCGCCCGCGCTGAGCTGCAGGGTCTTCCGGAGCTGGCCTTCGATGCGCGGGCCCAGGATCACGCCGAGGATGAGCGGCAGGACCGGCAGCCCGAACCGCCGCATCATGAAGCCGAGTGCGCCGAGGACCAGCAGGAGCACCAGGTCGAAGGCCTGCAGGTTCACCGAATAGGCGCCCAGCGTGGCGAAGAAGAGGATGCCCGCGTACAGGTACGGCCGCGGCAGCTGCAGGAGCTTCGCCCACAGCGGAGCGAGCGGCAGGTTGATCAGCAGGAGCAGCAGGTTGCCGATGAACAGGCTTGCGATCAGCGCCCACACCAGGGGGCCCTGGCTGGAGAACAGCTGCGGACCCGGCTGGATGCCGTACGAGGTGAACGCGGCCAGCATCACTGCAGCGGTGGCGTTGGTGGGCAGGCCCAGGGCAAGCATGGGGGTGAGGGTGCCCGCGGCAGCTGCGTTGTTCGCAGCTTCCGGACCGGCCACACCCTCGATGGCGCCCTTGCCGAATTCCTCCGGGTGCTTTGTCAGGCGCTTCTCGGTGACGTAGGACAGGAATGTGGGGATCTCGGCGCCGCCTGCGGGAAGGGCGCCGAACGGGAAGCCGAAGGCGGTACCGCGCAGCCAGGGCTTCCAGGAGCGGCTCCAGTCCTTCCTGCCCATCCAGGGACGGCCAACCGGAATGACGTGCAGCGGGGTGCGGCGCAGGTGTGCGGCTACCCACAGGGCTTCACCCACGGCGAAGATGGCTACGGCCACCACCACGATGTCCAGGCCGTCCGCCAGCAGCGGCTGGCCGAAGGTCAGGCGGCGCTGGCCGGTGACGGAGTCGATTCCCACCAGGCCGATGGCGAGGCCGAGGGCCAGCGAGGCAAAGCCGCGGAGCCGGGATGAGCCCAGGACCGCAGTGACGGCCAGCAGGGCCAGGACCATGATGGCGAAGTAGCTGGGGGCACCCAGGCTGACGGCGAACTGGACCACGATCGGTGCGCAGACGGCAAGCAGGGCGGTGCCGATGGTGCCGGCGACGAACGAGCCGATGGCCGCCGTCGCAAGTGCCTGCGCCGCCCGGCCCGCCTTGGCCATCTTGTTGCCTTCGATGGCCGTGACCACCGACGACGATTCGCCGGGTGTATTCAGCAGGATGGAGGTGGTGGAGCCGCCGTACATGCCGCCGTAGTAGATGCCGGCGAACATAATGAAGGCGCTGGTGGGTTCGAGGGCGTAGGTGACCGGAAGCAGCAGTGCCACGGTCATGGCGGGGCCCAGGCCCGGAAGGACGCCGACGGCGGTGCCCAGGAGTACGCCGATCACGGCGTAGAGGAAGTTCATCGGGGTGAGGGCGGTGGCGAAACCGTCCATCAGTGAGGACCAGACGTCCATCAGAGGATTCCTTCCAGGAGTCCGGCGGGCAGTGCGATGCCGAGGCCGAGGTAGAAGCCGTAGAAGGTCAGCAGGGACAGTGCCACGGAGATGAGCCCGTCCCGGATGTAGTGGCGGCTGCCCAGTGCCAGGACGCTGCCCCAGAAAAGGACAGTGCCGGAGATGACCCATCCGGCCCAGTCGATGAGCAGGATGTTCAGGATAAAGGCTCCTGCCAGGGGCAGGATGGTCTTCCAGTCTGCGGGGTGGGTGAGGTCGACGTCTTCGCCGCCTTCCGCCTCGCCCTGGCCGCCGCGGATGACGTTAACTGCCAGCAGGACTGCGCAGGCCACCAGCAAACCGGCCACGATGTACGGAACGGTCTTGGGGCCAACCGGATCGGATTGGGAGTACGGGGTTGCCAGGCGGTTGGCGTCCAGGAAGACCAGGACGCCGGCCGCGCCGAGCAGGAGGGCAACTCCCAGCTCGGCGCGGCCTTTCAGGCCTGAGATCAGGGAGCTCACGCCAACCCAAGCTTGGTGAGGACGTCCGCCACCCGCTTGTCCTGGTCGGTGAGGAACGATTCGAACTCGTCGCCGGTGATGAAGGCGTCCGACCAGCTGTGGGTCTTCAGTGCTTCCTTCCAGCCCTCGGTGGCGTGCATCTTCTCAAGGGCGGCGATCAGGGATGCCTTGTCCTCGTCGCTGATGCCCGGAGGGGCCACGATGCCGCGCCAGTTGGTGAACACCAGGTCGATGTTGGATTCCTTCAGCGTGGGGGCATCCACACCCTCAAGCCGTTTCTCGCCACTGGTTGCCAGGACGCGGACTTCGCCGGACTGGATCTGCTGCAGGAACTCGCCCGCACCGGAGGCGGCAAAGCCAAGCTTGTTCCCGAGGATTGCCGGCAGGAGGTCGCCGCCGCCGTCGTAGGAGACGAAGTTGACCTTGGTCGCGTCGATGCCCACGGCGCCCGCCAGCTGCATGGGCAGGAGGTGGTCAGGGCCGCCGGGGGAGGAGCCGCCGCCCACGGCGATGGAAGCGGGGTCGGCCTTCCAGGCGTTAACCAGGTCGTCGATGGTCTTGTAGGGGGAATCCTTGCTGACCATGATGGCGCCCGGTTCTTCAATCAGGCGGGCCAGCGGGGTGGTCTCGGTCAGCTTCGACTCGGACTTGTTCGTGTAGCTGGCGCCCACAACGCCCAGGCCCATGAGCATGGCGAGGTCGCCGTTGCCCTTTTCGTTGACCACGCGGGCCAGGCCCACCGTGCCGCCGGCGCCGGCGAGGTTGAAGACTTCGGTGTTGGTGGAGATCTTCTCGTCGTCGAGGACCTTGGCTGCTGCGCGGGCCGTGGTGTCGTAACCGCCACCCGGGGTGTTGGGGACCATGATCTGCAGTCCGGTGATGGGTCCGGCAGCGGCGCCGGAGCTTTCCGAACCGGTGGAGCTCTTGCCGGTGGCACCGCAGCCGGTGGCCATCAGGGCGATGCCGGCGGCGACGGCGGCGACTCGCAATGCGCGGATCTGGCGCATGGTGTTCCTCTTCTCAGTGATGCGTGCTCTGCGGGGACGATCAGCGAAAACCTGACCTTGTGCTTTGATGCTAGGTCCATCCGTGATGCCCATCACTCTTGTGTACGCAGAGAAAGTTAAGTTCATTTCGTTCACGTTTCCGGGGCCCCACATCGCTCCGGCAGCACGGCTACGGAACGGCTGTGACGGCGGTCCCGGCTGGTCCAGCCACCCTGCGGTATAGTTCCGATACGCCGGGAGGGGACGGGCACCGCTTGTCTGCACACCATCGTCCCCAGGCACTTGAACCACCACTAAAAGGAATCCACGCAGTGACTCGACGAAGAGGAATGTCCCTCGCCGGGCAGTACCTTGTGCTGCAGTTGCTGATCGTCCTGGCCGTCCTGGTGGCGGTGGTGGCCATCTCCCTGGCCCAGTCCGCTGCAGCCTTTGAACGCATCGAGGGCCGGCGGGCGCTGTCGGCAGCCGAGGCCCTGGGCAACAACCCCGCGGTACGGGCGCTGCTGCCCGACGCCCAACCACGGGTGGGGGCTGCCCTCCCTGCTGTGGCGGAATCCGTCCGAACAGTGTCGGGGTCCTCGCACGTGGCGCTCGCAAAGCTGGACCGGACGGTGGTGGCCGCTTCCGATCCCGGCCTGCTGGGCAACCCGCTGGAACTTGGCCCCAGCAGGGTGATGGAGGGCCGCGCCTGGACCGGGGTGGTGGGTGGCAGGGGCGCCGCCGTCCTGTCCGCCCATGTGCCGGTGCTCGACGACGCCGGAACTATGATCGGCATCGCCTCCGTCAGCCGCAACTACCCGTCCACCCTTGAGCGGCTGGGTGACGCCGTTCCCAACCTGCTGACGTATCTCGGCGTCGCCAGTGTCCTGGGCGTGGCGGGCTCGCTGCTGCTGTCCCGCCGCGTCAAACGGCAGACCCTGGGCATGGAGCCCAGCGAGATTACCGGCCTCGTGGAAAACCGGGAGGCCATGCTGCACGGCCTGAAGGAGGGGGTGGTGGCGCTGGATCCCCACGAGCGCATCACCGTGGCCAATGACAGTGCACGGAAACTGCTGGGATTGCCGCAGGACTGCGTGGGCAAGAAACTCGCCTCCCTGCCCGTGGACCCGGCGCTTAAGGTGGTCCTGACCCGCGAGCAGCCGGACCCGGACCAGCTGGTGCTGGTGGGGGAGCGCCTGGTGGTGGCGAACCGCGTCCCCATCCGTTCCCGCGGCCGCGACATCGGCTCTGTCACCACCCTGCGGGACCGGACCGAGCTGTCCTCGCTGGAGCGTGAGCTGGGCGCCACCCGCACCGCCACGGACACCCTGCGTGCCCAGGCCCATGAGTTCGCCAACCAGCTGCACGTCATCTCAGGGCTGATCCAGATCGGCGAATACGATTCCGTGGTGCAGTTCGTCAATGGGGCCACGGTGGACCGGACCAGGCTGAACGACGAAGTCACCAGCCGCATCCAGGACCCTGCGCTCGCCGCACTGCTGATCGCCAAGTCCAGTCTCGCCACCGAACGGGGCGTGGCACTGCAGCTCGATCCCGAGTCAGCCCTGCGCCAAGTCAGCGATGACCTGTCCCGGGACCTCACCACTGTGGTGGGTAACCTCGTGGACAACGCGTTCGACGCCGTCACCGGACTTCCGGGCGCCGCTGTCCGCGTGCTGGTCGAGGACAGCGGGGACCACGTCACCGTCACGGTCCGGGACACCGGCCCGGGCGTCCCGGCCGAAGCTGTGGAGGAAATCTTCCGGCAGGGCTTCTCCACCAAGGAAGCAGGACCGGCAGACGGCCGCGGCTTTGGGCTGGCTCTCTCACGCGTGGTCTGCCGGCGTTCCGGCGGCGACCTCACAGTGGCCAACGACAATGGGGCAGTCTTCACAGCACGATTCAAAAGGGGTGCAACGCAGCCATGATCAAGGTGCTGATCGTCGATGACGACTTTATGGTGGCCAAGGTCCACGCCGGGTTCATCCAGCGGACCCCCGGGTTCTCCGTGGTGGGGGTGGCCCATACGGGTGCCCAGGCGGTGCTTGAAACGGAACGGCTGCAGCCGGACCTGGTGCTGTTGGACATCCACCTCCCGGACATTAACGGACTGGACCTCATGCACCGGTTGCGGGACGTCGCCCCGGAGCTGGATGTACTGGTTATCAGCGCGGCCCGCGAGGTGGAAACCGTGCGCAAGGCCCTGCGCGGCGGAATTGTGCACTACCTGATCAAGCCGTTTTCGCAGTCCGACCTGCAGGAGCGCCTGGAGCATTACCGGAGCGCGTACCAGGGCCTGGACTCGGCCAAGGACGTGGCGGAGCAGTCGGACGTAAACCGGGTGTTCGGCCTGGACCGGACAGAGCGGCCGCTCCCGAAGGGCTGCAGCATCGAGACGCTCAAGCTCGTGGAGGCAGCGCTCCAAGCGGCCGACGGCGATCTGTCCGCCGCCGAGGTGGCCGAACAGCTGGGAACGTCAAGAGTCAGCGCCCGCCGGTACCTGGAATACCTGCACGACGAAGGAAGCCTTGAGGTTCGGCTCAAGTACGGAGTGGGGCGTCCGGAGCGGCGCTACGTCCTCAAGGGCCAGTAAAACGGGGCCGGCGGCCTTAGCCCTCGGGCCCCAGCCTCAGCGCTCGGCCCCCGGCGTGGGGCCCGGGAGGAACTCGGCGGGCAGCTCCGCCACGGGGACGATCACCATGTCCTGCACTTTCCAGTCCATGGCCACGCAGGCATCGCGCGCCGCTTGGAGCTGTTCAAGGGAGGGCATCACCTGTCCCGCCGGAACCACGAAGGACTCCACATGGAAGACGTGCCCTTCGTCGCGTATCCGCGACTTGGCATCCTCAGTCCAGTCGAGGCCGCCGAGGTACTCATCCAGTTGCCGGCCCAGCGGGTGGGGCTTGCCGTCGTCGTAGGTCATGGCTCGCTTGTCCATCAGGGCGGAAACAGCGGCGCGGGTGTTCTTGAAGCCGTCGTGCAGGATGCTCGCCGAGATGATCAGTGCGGCAGCGTAGTCAGCCCACCAGAGACCCATTCCGATACCTGCCACGCCGGCTACCGCCGCTATAGCCGTCATCCAGTCGGCCTTGTTCATGTCCGCATCCGCGTAGAGCACTTTGTCGTGCAGTTTCTCGGCGAGTTTCATCTTGGCCCGGCCCAGGAAAACCGGCGGCGCCGCGGTGACGACCATGACGGCCATCATCAGCCAGCCAAGCCAGATGGTGTTGCCGAAAAGCTCGATGCCCCCGATGGTGGGATGCTCCGCCTTGAGCAGGCCAAGGCCGGACTCCACCAGGAGGTAACCACCCATCACCGTCAGCGCGACGGCGGCCACCAGGTGCGCCACCCCGGTGGACCGGTGGTAGCCATAGGGATGCTTCTCGGAGGGAGGTTTGCGGATGGCATGCGCCGCCACCAGGAAGGAGATGGGCGGCAGGAAGGAAAGGAGGTCCTCGATCCAGGCGGCCTTCATGGCCTGCGAGTTGCCCAGCACCAGGAACACCATGGTGGTAGTGACCACCAGGAAACCCATGGTGGCCCATTCGACCCTAATGGCCTTGCGCAACGCCTCCTGCTGTTCCGGAGGCAGTTCGGTGTTTCCAAACCGGACAGCGTCATGGCTCGTGACGTTCGTCATTTCTGCTCCTTCGCTGCCATCAGGAACTTATCGAGTTCAAGCAGGAAGGCGTTTTCGCCCAGTGGCACCAGCATGACGTGTTTGTGGACGTTTCCGCGCCCGTCGCGGGATTCCGCGTAGGGGCGGGTCAGGCCGGCATGCGTTACCCACGGTGTTTTCTCGTCCAGCCCGCCGATCACCAGGTCCAGCCCGCCGTGCTTGAGCTCTTCGGCCAGGACCTGCTCGGTTCCTGCCACCCATTCAACGTCTGCGCCCAGCTGCGCCGCGAAGTCCCGCACCAGGTCCGCTTCCGTGCCCTGGACCTCTCTGGTGCTGACATCGCCGCTGGCATCTGCCGAAATCCGGACCCAGTCGCCGTTCATGCTTGCGCCGACGCGGAGGGTTCCGCCCTGGGCTTTCTCCAGGGTCCCCTGTGGGTCGGCGGGGAAGCTGCCCGCGCAGCCGGTGAGCATCAGCAGGACGGCCAGCAGCAGTCCTGCCACCATTCCTCGGCGCCGCATTCCGCTTACTCCCTTCCGTCGGTAGAAAGTCCAATATTAGACAGCCTACTTACTTTTTTGGGGGCTGGAGCCGCATCAAAGGACCAGCCACAGAGGCATCAGCGCAGCAGGGTCCCGATCAGGCGCGCGGCGACTTTCGCGGTCCTGCCATCGATATCGAACCCGGGGTTCAGCTCTGCGACATCCAGGTGGAGCAGCTTGCCGGAGTTGGTCACCTGGCGGCACACCGCGCTGATGACTGCGAGCGGCACGCCGTACGCTGCCGGCGCGCTGACGCCCGGGGCCACCGCTGCCGGCAGCACGTCAAGGTCGATGGTCAGGTACAGGACATCAATATCCGCGAGGAAGCCTGCCACGAAGTCCCGCACGCGCTCCGCCCCGCAGTCCTCGTCGAGCAGGTAGCGGACGCCCAGTTCCTCTGCGGTATCGAACAGGGCACGGGTGTTGTTGGGTTCGGAAATCCCGACGACGGCGTACCGGAAGTCCCGCCCGGCGGCGGCTTCTGCCCGGGCCATCTGGAGGAACGGCGTCCCGGAACTGGGTTTGGGCTCATCGCGCAGGTCAAAGTGTGCGTCCAGGTTCAGGACGCCCAGCCGTTGGCCGCCCTGGACGGCAGCGGATCCGGCCACGCCCAGGTAGCTGGCGTAGGCGGTTTCGTGGCCGCCGCCCAGCACCACGGTGAGGTGCCCGTCGTCGAGCATCGCCGCAACAGCCTGGCCGGCGCGCTCCTGGCCGGCTTCAAGATTATTGCCGGAAACCACCACGTCCCCGGCGTCGGCAACGGGCCGGTCCAGGTGGAACGCCAGCGGCCCGAGGGCGGCACGGAGTGCAGCCGGGGCGGCGGCCGCTCCCGTGCGGCCTTTGTTCCGGCGCACGCCTTCATCGCTGCAGAAACCGAGCAGGACGGCGGGCTTGGGTGCCGCGGCTGTTGCAGTTCCGCCTTGGTACGGCGTGACAGCCTGCCACCAGCGGCGGTGCTCGGCTCCCTCACCGTCAAACCTTCCGTTCCACGGCTTTGGAGGGACGTCGACGGCGCGGATTGAGGCAGGCATGCCTCAAGCTCACCGCATGCCGGCCGCCAAAACCAGCAACGCCGCTGTGGTCATGTCTGGAATCCAAGAATCAGCCGCCGAAAGCAGGACCGAAGCCAGCTCATCCCTGGAGGGCACCGGACGGGCTATGGTGGAGCAATCCCTTTCCGGGACCCCAATGAAATCTTGCCGCGCCAGCAGGGCGCAACGATCCAGGCCGGAGAACAGCAACGTGTTTGAAGCCCCCAACATCCTGTTTGCGGCCGCTGGCCTTGCGGTGTTCGTCGCCGCGGTGCTGCCCAAGCTGCTGCGAGACATGCCCTTCTCCATGCCCATGGTCTTCCTTGGCGCGGGAATGGCTGCGTTCGCCCTGATTCCCACCCTTCCCGACCCCGATCCGGTGGTGCATTCCGACTTTGTCCTGCACCTTTCGGAAGTCTGCGTGATCATTTCCCTCATGGGCGCGGGGCTGGCCCTTGACCGGCCGGTGGGGCGCAAACGCTGGGCCACCACATGGCGGCTGCTGGGGATTGCCATGCCTCTGTGCATCATCGCCCTGACCCTGCTGGGGCTGTGGTTCCTCGGTCTTGGGCTCGGTGCCGCCTTGCTGGTGGCCTCCAGCCTCGCGCCCACTGATCCCGTCCTGGCCTCGGAAGTACAGGTTGGCGAGCCGGCAGACCACGAGGAGGGCGCCAACAAGGAGGACGAGGTGCGGTTCGGCCTCACGTCCGAGGCCGGCCTTAACGACGGCCTGGCCTTTCCTTTCGTCTACCTTGCCATCGCGATCAGCATCGCCGGATCATCCCCTTCAGCCTGGTTCCCCGAATGGTTCGGGGTGGACGTCCTATGGCGGCTCACCGTCGGGCTCCTCCTGGGCTTCCTCACCGGCAAAGTGCTGGCCAGAATATTCTTTTCCGCCCGGGCGGAAAGTTTGCGGCTCTCCAACCACTCGGAAGGGTTCGTGGCGCTCGCTGCCACGTTCCTGGCCTACGGCGTCACCGAAATGATCGAGGGCTACGGGTTCATCGCGGTGTTTGTCTGCGCGGTCACCATCCGCGCCGCCGAGCACACGCACGGCTACCACCGGGTGCTGCACTCGTACGTGGAGCAGTTGGAACGGCTCATGACAGTGGTGATCCTGGTCCTGCTGGGCGGTGCAATCGCCCGCGGGCTGCTCGAGGGGATTGGCTGGGCCGAAGTGCTCGTGGCCCTCGCGTTCCTGCTGGTGGTCCGGCCGCTGGCCGGCTGGCTGGGGCTGCTGGGCGGCAAAACCGGGCCCCGGGAGCGGATCGCCCTCTCGTTCTTCGGGATCCGCGGGATCGGCTCGCTGTACTACCTCTCCTACGCCCTG
This sequence comes from Arthrobacter sp. D3-16, assembly GCF_054408515.1. Classification (NCBI taxonomy): domain Bacteria; kingdom Bacillati; phylum Actinomycetota; class Actinomycetes; order Micrococcales; family Micrococcaceae; genus Arthrobacter; species Arthrobacter sp. D3-16. The sequence continues at coordinate 597,145 of NZ_CP096437.1, forward strand.
GGCAAGGGCAAGTTTACGGACCAGGCGGAGTGGCTGTGGGCATTCGTGGGCCTGGTGGTGGCGCTGTCCATCGTGATCCATGGCGCCACCACCTCGCCGCTCATGAACCGGCTGGACAAACTGCGCGAGAAGAAAGCCCGCGCCGTGTCCGGTGACGAAGGCCTGGCTCCCAACACTCCGGTGTAGCAAGCCCGTGCCGGCCCGGCCTGTGCCAGGCGGGCCGGCCGGCTACATGCCTACGGCGGCCTCGAGCGGTCCGATCGCGAAGAACAGCAGGAACGCCCCGGCCACGGCCCACATCAGCGGGTGGATGTCCCTAATCCGGCCCTGGACGGTGCGGATCAGGACGAAAGCGATGAATCCCGCGCCGAGTCCGTTGGCGATGGAGTACGTGAACGGCATCAGCGTAAACGTCAGGAAGGCCGGAATCGCGATGCCCCAGTCCTGCCAGTCAATCTTGCCCACCTGGGACACCATCATGAAGCCCACCACCACCAGGGCAGGGGCAACAGCCTCGAAGGGAACCAGGTTGATCAGCGGAGTGAAGAACATGGCCACCAGGAACAGCAGGCCCGTCACGATGGAGGCGATGCCGGTGCGGGCGCCCTCGCCAATGCCGGCGCCGGCTTCGACGTAGATCTGGTTGGAGGATACCGAGGCGCCGCCGCCGGCGATAGCGCCCAGCGCGTCCACCTGGAGGACCCTGTCGACGTTGGGAATGTTGCCGTGCTCATCCACTGTCCCGGCCTCGTTCGCAAGGCCCACCATCGTGCCCATGGCATCGAAGAAGATGCTCAGCAGGATCACGAAGGCCAACAGCGTGGCGGCCACGAACCCCAGGTGCTCGAAGGCGCCGAACGGGCTGGCCTTGCCGATCAGGGACAGGTCGGGGGCAGCCCATTCAGAAAAAGTAGGAGCCACCAGGGACCAGCCCTGCGGGTTGAAGGGTTTGCCTGGCTGGACGCTCGGACCGATCTGCAGCGTCATTTCCAGAATCACCGCTATGACAGTGGACGTGATGATGCCGATCAGGATGGCGCCCTTGACCTTGCGCACCACCAGGGCGATGGTCAGGATCAGGCCAAAGACGAACACTGCGGTGGGCCAGCCCAGGAGCTTGCCCTCAAAGCCGAGCCCAACCGGAACGGTGGTACCGGCCACGTCCGGGATGCGGCGGACAAAGCCGGCGTTCACCAGTCCAATCAAGGCAATGAACAGCCCGATGCCCACCACAATCGCCGTCTTGAGCCCCTCGGGCACAGCCTTGAACACGGCGGTACGGAAACCGGTGAGGACCAGGATCAGCATCGTGACGCCGGACAGGACCACCAGGCCCATCATGTCCGGCCAGGTGAGGCCCGGATTGGTGGCCACGGTAACCGCCACAAACGCGTTGACCCCCAGCCCGGTGGCCAGCGCGAAGGGATGCTTGGCCCAGGCTCCCATCAGGATGGTGAGGATGCCGGCAACAAAGGCCGTGACGGCGGCAACTGCCGGGAACCCGAGGGTGTTGCCGCTGGAGTCCGGGCCGGAAAGGATCAGGGGGTTGAGCACCACGATATAGCTCATGGCAAAGAACGTGGCGAAGCCGCCGCGGATCTCGCGCGAGAGATTGGAGCCGCGCTCGGTGATCATGAAATACCGGTCCAGGGCAGAGCCTTGCTTAAGCATTAGTCCTCCGGGGAGTCTTTGGGATACCAGAATCCTATGGCGGCCCCGGCCGGGGCACCGCCAATTTCGCCTAGTCTGTTAGGAAGCCAACACCAAGGGAGCAGTCCACGCATGCGTTCCATCCGCCACTTACTGAGCTTTGTCCTCGGGTCCTTCGTTTTTGCTGCCGCTGTTATCGGCCTCGCAGGACCGGCAGCAGCACACGACGCCGCCGAATCCAGCACCCCTGCACAAGGCTCAACAGTGGCGGTACCGCCGGAGCAGGTATCGGTGACCTTCAGCAACAACCCCTTGGGTATCGGCTCATCCTTCTCCATCAAGGATGCCTCGGGCGCCGAGTGGGCCGAGGGGCCGGTGGACATCGTGGACAACGTGGCCAGCCAGAAGCTCAAGGCGGGCGCCCCGGCGGGGCAGTACACAGTCGCCTGGCGCGTGGTCAGTTCCGATTCGCATCCCATCGAGGGGACGTTCACCTTTACGGCGGCTTCGGTAGTCGAAGGCGCAGCTCCGGCAACGGGTTCGACGGCGGGCGCTACAGTTCCCGGCATGGGCACCGCTGAGCCGGGCGCCACGGCGGCGCCGGAAACCGCAGGTTCCGGGGAACCGTTCCAGTGGAGCATCGTCATTTTCGCGGCGGCAGCGGTGGGCTTGCTGGCCACCCTCGCCATCCTCGCCCGCCGCAGGCTCGCAGCGGGTACCGACGACGAAAGCTGACCGCCCCTAGCAGGGCAGGATCGCCAAACTTCCGGTGTACGCGGGAGCCGTGTTGTCCGGATTGACCTTTGCGGAAATTGCCTGGCCCACCGTCTTTGCCTGGCGGAGGACCTCTTTGGGGGAGGGGGTAATCAGGTCTCCCACACCCACCAGGTAAATGCCGATGGCCCGCATGGCGGCAACGAGGTTACGGCCCACCGAGATGCCGAAATCGTTGATCATCCGCCGGAGCTGGCTGTGCGCGCAGCGCGTCAGCACAATATGGTCGGCCACGAGGATGCCGGTGGGTGTGTGAACTTCCCACTGCGGGAGGGCGGCTCCCGTCACTGCACCATCCACCTTGGTGAGTTGAACGGCACGCGTGGTGCGGACATCCACATCGTGGCTGGCGGCGTAGTTGCGCAGGTGCCGCAGGATCTCGTTGCGTTCCCGCAGGTTGGCCGAGTCCGCTGCATCGCAGCGCTGCAGGGAAGTAGTGTTGGCCGGCTGCGCGGCGCCCAGGAGGTCCAGTCCGTCCACCACGATCGAATCCACTCCGCGGCGGCACAGTTCGGCAGCTACGGCCAGGCCGGACAAGCCAGTGCCAATGATCACAGTGGTGGTCTGCTCCGTCCCGGCATTTCCAGGCATGCTTGACACTACAGTTTCCTCCTTCGAAGCTTCGGCAGGTGCGGGCGTCCTCGCCCGCGCGCGTCCCGTTACCCCCAAAGTCCGGCCGCAGTGCGATTCCGGGCAGCTCTGACAGGAAAGAGGCAGTAGGCGTCCCGGACCAACAATGTCCTGAAGACTACAGAACATTTGCGGCGCTGGATAGCCCAATCCGAAAAGATTCCCCTGCGGGTGAACACGCTTTCCGGAGCGCCCGCCGGAGGTTGTGGATAACCCCCGTTTCCGGGCTTGAGCAGGCTTGCTAACAACCGGTGGACGGAGAATAGTGAGAACTGGAAGCAGGCCCTTCCTTAGCAGCGGCGGCTGCGATACGGGTGCACGGGGAAAGGCCGGATTTCTGGCAGAATAGCCGCAACATCAGGGAGTATCGCGAGGAGGCGGCCCAATGGGCGCACAAGAGTTGCATCCGGACCCGGCGAGGGACAGCGGTGGCGCTCATGCCGCTCCCGACGGGATCGTTGTCGGCGTGGACGGGTCGGACCACGGCCAGTGTGCGCTGGTGTGGGCGGCCCGGGAAGCCCGTCGCCGCCGTCGTCCACTGCATATCGTTACTGCCTACTCCGTGCCGATCTTCGCTGCATCCGGCCTCGACGGCGGATATGCCACCGTCGATGATTCAGTGATCCGCGAAGGTGCCGAAGCGGTGGTTAAGCAGGCCCTGGAAAAGGTTTCGGCCTACGACATCGATGTCAGCGCCTCGGTGGAAAACGGGGACGCGTCGGGTGTGCTGCTGGACATGTCCCAGACGGCAGAGCTGCTGGTCTTCGGCACCCGCGGGCGGGGCGGCTTCGTCGGAAGGCTCCTCGGCTCCGTCAGCAGCGCGCTGCCGGCGCACGCGAAATGCCCCACCGTCACCGTACCGCTGGTCTGCTCGGACCGGTTGGGCGAAACCACCGAGGACAGGCGCATCAAGGCAGAACAAGCCAAGGCCGGGCACCAGCGCGTGGAAAACGTGGTGGTGGTAGGCGTGGACGGCTCGGAGCAGGCCCGCGTTGCCGTGCTCGAAGCCGCGGACCAGGCTGAGCGGCTGGGTGCAACGCTCCGGGTGGTCTGCGCGGTTCCGCAATACAGCGGCTCCCTGGCCTGGGTTCCTGCCCCGATGGACCGCAAGGCCCTTTTCGCGGATATCCAGCTGACCCTCGACGCAGGCATGGCCTGGCTGAGGAGCCACTACCCCAACCTGTCCACGGAATCCGAGCTCACGGATGGCTCCCCGGTTGACGTGCTGGTGGAAGCAAGCCGGCACGTGGAGTTGGTGGTCGTCGGGACCCGCGGCCGCGGCGGCTTCACCGGCATGCTCCTGGGATCCACGTCGGACGGCGTCCTGCATCATGCGAAGGGCCCCGTTATGGTGGTTCCGGACCGTGAGGACCCGCGCCTGGCCGACAGGGCCCGCTTTGGGCCGATCCTCGGCGCAGCCTGACCGGATCCTGCAGCAGGGAGCGTCATCATGGCAGCCGACCCACCAGGAAAGGCCGGGCAAGTTTTCGGACCACTGGACGGAAATACCGCCGCCGGACTCATCCTTCGCCTCAGCCAAGTTGACGGCGGAATGCTTCCGCTGGTGGGAGGCAAGGCCGCCAACCTCGGTGAACTGATAGCAGCGGGCCTGCCGGTGCCGGATGGCTTCTGCCTGACCACCCAGGCCTACCGCGAAGCTACCGGGACCCTCCGGAACGGGGTGCTGGCAGAGCTTGGGAGCCTGCAGGCCGGGTTGCAACCGGGAAACCCGGGCCAGGCCGCTGAACTCGGCGCAATGGCGGGGAGGGCGCGGGAAGCCATCCGTGCCCTCCCGGTTCCGCCCCGGATCGTTGCCGCCGTAGAGCAGGCATATGCAGCGCTAGGAGAAGCGACGCCGGTGGCCGTCAGGTCCTCCGCTACGGCGGAGGACCTTCCGTTTGCGAGCTTCGCCGGCCAGCAGGACACCTACCTCAATGCCATCGGCATCGACGCCGTCCTCGAGGCAGTGCGCGACTGCTGGGCCTCCCTCTGGACTGACAGGGCAGTGGCCTACCGGGCGGCACTGGGGATTGCGCCGCACGAGGTAGCCCTCGCCGTCGTCATCCAGCGGATGGTGGATGCCGCAGCGGCCGGGGTGATGTTCACGGCAAATCCGATGACCGGCAGGCGGCGGGAAGCCGTCATCGATGCCGCTCCGGGGCTTGGCGAAGCAGTGGTTTCCGGGGCCGTCAATCCGGACCACTTCGTGGTGGACATGGACAAGGGCCGGGTCCTTGAGCGGAAGCTGGGGGACAAGCGCGTGATGGTGCGGCCGCTTCCTGGCGGTGGGACGCAGACGCAGGACCTCGCGGACGGGGCAGAGGCGTCCAGCCTGACGGACGGGCAGGCGCTGGAACTTGCCGCCCTTGGCCTGCAGGCCGAGCGCCACTTCGGGTCGCCGCAGGACACCGAATGGGCGATCGACGCCAGCGGCGCCCTCTGGCTGACCCAGTCCCGGCCCATCACCACCCTGTACCCCATTCCTGAGAGCCGTTCCGCCGGCACAGGAAACAGGGTGTACCTGTGCTTCAGCCTGGCCCAGGGACTTACCCGGCCCCTCACGCCCATGGGGTTGGCGTCGCTGCGGCTTATTGCTTCTTCAGTGGCCAAGGCGGCGGGTTTCGCCGTGCCCGAGCCCCAGCACGGCCCGTCGCCTTACGCGGAGGCGGCCCAGCGGATGTACATGGACGTCACCACACCCGTCAGGAGCAGCGTTGGCCGGCGGGTCCTTCCGCGGGTTTTTGACGTGATGGAAGCCCGGTCCGCCGTGGTGCTGCGCAGGATTTTTGACGACCCCCGGTTTTCGGTAACCCGCAGGACACCGCTCGGGCTCGTCCGCCACGTCGTGCCGGCAGCGGTGCGTGCCCGAGCCCCGGAGTCGGTGCTCCGGGGACTGTTCCGGCCCAAGGCGGCACTGCGCCGTCTGGACCGCTTCACCCGGCAATTCGCCGATGACCTGGAGCTCGAGGCAGGAGCCGGGCCGGCTGAACGGCTCGACCACGCGGAGCGGCTCCTGGCCAACCGGCTCTTCGCGATTGTGCCCGCCATCCTGCCCCTGCCCGCGCTGGGGTTTGGGATGCTTTGGCTGGCGGGAAAGCTGCTGGGCGGACCGGACCGTGGGAAGGACCTGCAGAAGGTGCTCCGGGGCCTGCCGCAGAACGTGACCACGGAGATGGACCTCGACCTGTGGCGCCTGGCGTCAGCAATGAAGGACGACCGCGAGTCGCGTGCGGCGCTGGAGACGCTGGAGCCATCCGTGCTGGCAGCGGAGTTCGACGCCGGGCGCCTGCCCCCGGTGCTGCACGCTGGCCTGGTGCGGTTCCTCGAACGCTACGGGCACCGGGCCGTAGCCGAAATCGACGTGGGCCTGCCCCGGTGGGCCGACGACCCAACGCACATCCTTGGAGTCCTGGCCAACTACCTGCGCCTCGCAGATCCCGCCATGGCGCCGGACGCGCAGTTCAGCAGGGCCAGTGCGGAGGCTGAGGCGGAAGTGGAGCGGCTGGTGGCCGAGGCGCGCCGCCGCAGCAGGGTACGGGCCGTGCTGGTCGGCGCCGCATTGCGCCGCACCAGGCTTTTCGCCGGATTGCGGGAACTGCCCAAGTACCAACTCGTGCTTGGCCTGGCTGAAGTAAGGAGGCAGCTCGTCCACGTGGGAGCTGCGCTCGCAGCGGAGGGCAAGCTTGAGACCCCGGACGACATCTTCTTCCTCGATTTCGAGGAGGCCCGGCAGGCAGTGGGCGGCGGCAGCGCCAAGGGGGCCAGCCAGCCGCGGAAGCTGCGCGAACTCGTCCTGGAGCGCCGTGCCGCTTATGCCAGCGAGATGGGCAGGCGCCACATCCCCAGGGTCCTGCTCTCGGACGGCACCGAACCCGAAGTGCTGCACGCCGCGGGTGCTGCGACGGCCGACGGCGCGCTGTCCGGCAGCCCCGCTTCGGCAGGTTCGGTCACGGCTCCCGCCCGGGTCATCCTGGATCCCGTCGGTGCCCGTCTCGAACCCGGGGAAATCCTGGTGGCACCGTCCACCGATCCGGGATGGACCCCCTTGTTCCTGACCGCGGGCGGCCTGGTAATGGAGATGGGCGGGCCGAACTCGCATGGTGCAGTGGTGGCGCGGGAGTACGGCATTCCCGCCGTTGTGGGTGTTCCGGAAGCCACCGCGCGGCTTGCTACCGGACAAAGAATAACGGTCGACGGCGGTGCTGGGACCGTAATGCCCGCGTAACGACCGGGCGGACCACCCGGCAGGTGTCGGGAAGGGTCCCGAGGCGTACCCTTGGACTATGGGCTCCAAGGACGGAGACGGCCGGACAACGAACCGCCGGAGTATGGAAGACCTGGATATGAACCGGGTTGTGAGGCGCCGCACCTGGTTGCGGTGGGCTCCTGCAATGGCCGTGCCTGCGGTGATCGCCGCCGGAGTGCTGGCGGGATCCATCCCGGCGCGTGCCGGCGATCCACTGCCTGATAAGACCCCGGCCGAAGTGATCGCCCTGCTCGCCGGGCACAGGACGCACACCTTCTCGGGAACCCTCGAACAATCCTCGGAACTGGGGCTGCCGGAGCTGCCGGCAACGGGTCCCACCTCCGGCCCTGCATCAGCCGGCGGTGCAGCCTCCGTCATGGAGTTCCTCACCGGTGAGCACACGGCCAGGGTGTTTATGGACGGCAAGGCCAAGGCGCGCATCCAGGTAGTGGACCGGCTCGCCGAGCGGGACATCATCCGCCGCGATAACGACGTCTGGTTCTACTCGTCAAAGGACAACTCCGCCGCCCACCTGACCCTGCCTGCCCACGCCCGGGACCTGCCGCTGACCGACCCAGGCAACACCGGGACTCCGCCGCTGGCTGAGCCTAGGCCGGATGTGCAGGTTCCGCCCACGCCGCAGGAGCTGGCCAGCAAGTTCCTGGCCGCAGCTGACAACAGTTCAACTGCCGTGTCCGTGGGGCCCGAGGTGGAGGCCGCCGGGCGCCCTGCCTATAATCTGCTCCTTGAGCCGCGCACCGAAGGCACGCTGGTGGGCAAGGTGGCCATCGCCGTCGACGCAGAAAACGGGATGCCGCTCTCCGTGGCGGTGACGGCACGCGGTGCAGCCCAACCCGCCTTCAGCGCCGGGTTCACCAGCCTGTCCCTCGAAACCCCGGACGAGGCACTGTTCAATTTCGTCCCGCCGCCCGGCAGCACGGTGAAAGAGTTGCAGTTCCGCCATCCCGAACGCTGGCCGCTCAGTTCAGGGCTCCCTGGCAATCCCGGCATGCACGCGGCTCCAGACGCTTTGGCAGACCGGATCAAGGACAAGATCCGGCCGTACCTGACCGGCACCGGCTGGGAAACGGTGGCGGAAGTACCGGCGGAGGCAGGCGCCGCCTCTGCTGCAAATGACGTGCTGTCCGCGAACCCGCTGCTGGCCCAAGCAGCAGTTGCCGTCCCCGGTGGGCGGTTGCTCTCCACCACGCTGTTCAACGTCCTGCTCACCGACGACGGCCGGATCTTCGCGGGCATGGTACCGCCGGAGAGGCTGCAAGCCGCATCAACAGCTCCGTGACCGGGGCCCTAGGAGGCTCCGTCCCCCGCGCATATGGCCTGACCATCGAGACGCAGGGGCTGACCAAGCGCTTCGGACAGCAGCTGGCCGTGAATGACATTAATCTGGCGGTGCCTCCGGGCGCCGTCTTCGGGTTCCTGGGACCCAACGGCTCCGGAAAGACAACCACCATCCGGATGCTTTTGGGTCTCGCTGCCGCCTCGGCGGGAACTGTTCGCCTGCTCGGCATGGACATGCCGGGCAAATTCCAGGATGTGCTCCCGCGCGTGGGTGCGCTGGTGGAGGGCCCGGCCTTCTATCCCTTTCTCTCCGGCACCGCGAACCTTCACCGCCTCGACGCCGCCACCCGGCATGCCGCCCCGGCCACCCGCAAAGCCCGGGTGAACGAGGCCCTGGAACAGGTGGGATTGGGCCATGCCGCGGGCAAGCGGGTGCACGCTTATTCGTTGGGTATGAAGCAGCGGCTGGGCATCGCGAACGCCCTGCTGTCACCCCGCGAACTGCTGGTGCTGGACGAGCCCACCAACGGTCTTGACCCACAGGGCACGCGCGAAGTGCGTAACCTGGTCCGATCCCTCGCGGCAGACGGGACCACTGTTTTTGTTTCCAGCCATCTGCTGGCCGAGGTCGAACAGATCTGTACGCATGCGGCCGTCATGAGTGCCGGCCGGCTCGTGGCCCAGGGTCCGCTTCCGGAACTGCGCCGGTCCGGAACCACCAGCATCCGCCTTGTGACGCCGGACCCCGGGGCTGCCATGGAAGTCCTGGCGCGCCTTGGCTTATCGCCGGAACCTGCAGCTGCGCAGTCCGACGGCGGGGTGGTGACGGCGGCGCTTGCTGCTCCGCTGCAGGTGGCCGGCACGGGTACTGGAAACCGAGGTACTGGAAACCCTGCCAATGGAAACTTTCCCACTGGCGGCCCCGCCCCTGAAGAAATCGTGGCCCACCTGGTGCAGGCCGGTGTCCGGGTCCGTGGCTTCGCAGTGGAACGGGAAAGCCTTGAGGACCGCTTTGTTGCGTTGACGGGGGAGGGGTTCGATGTTGCCCAGTAACGCACGGCTCGGGGCCAGCGGAACGAACGTGGCAGAGGCCGGGGGAGGGCCGCGCGGATCCGGGCTTTCCCTCCTCTGGTCCGAACTTCGGGTGCTGTTCGGACGGCGCCGTACGTGGGCTTTGCTGCTCGCGCTTGCCGCAATCCCGGTGTTGGTGGCCGTGGCTGTGAGGATCTCCTCAACGGTTCCCCCGGGGCGGGGTCCCGCGTTTCTGGACCGCATCACCCAGAACGGGCTGTTCGTTGCCTTCACCGCCATGCTGGTGTCAGTGCCGCTGTTCCTGCCGCTGACCGTGGGCGTGGTGGCAGGTGACACGATCGCGGGCGAGGCCAACATGGGCACGCTGCGGTACCTGCTGGTTGCTCCCACTGGCCGCGTAAGACTGCTTTTGGTGAAGTACGCCGCGTCGCTTGCGTTTTGCCTGGCTGCACCCGTCACCGTGGGCCTGGCCGGCGCTGCCATTGGGGCCGCACTGTTTCCGGTAGGCCCGGTGACATTGTTGTCCGGGGACGTGATCGAGCCGCCGGAGGCAGCGCTGCGTATCCTCCTGATCGCGGCCTACCTGGCCGTTTCCCTGGCCGGGCTGTCCGCGATAGGACTCTTCCTGTCCACACTCACTGTTGTTCCGGTGGGGGCCATGGCCGCCACGGTGGTGGTCTCTGTTGTGTCCCAGGTCCTTGACCAGTTGCCGCAGCTCGAATGGCTGCACCCATGGCTGTTCAGCCATTACTGGCTGGGATTCGGTGATCTTCTCCGCCAGCCAGTGCTCTGGGACTCGTTCGCCAGCAACGCGGTGCTGCAGGCCGGCTACGTAGCCGTGTTCGGTGCGCTCTCCTACGGGCGGTTCGTCACGAAGGACGTGCTGAGCTGAGCCGGACAGGCCGTAACAGGCCTGCCCTCCCGGTCAGTAACGCGCGGCGTACGGATGGAGCTGCATGCCGGCCATCGCGCTGAGCTGCGTGACGCCGATGCCTTCCTGCGGGTTGAGCGCCTGCACCACCTGGCCGTTGCCCAGGTAAATGGCAACGTGGTAGAAATTCGACGGCGAACCCCATACCAGCAGGTCGCCGCGGCGTGCCTGCGAGATCGGTACATGGACGGGAGCAGCAGCGTACTGCTGGGCGGCCGTGCGCGGAAGGTATTTCCCGGCAGCCGCAAACGCTGTTTGCACCAGGCCTGAGCAGTCGAATCCGTAAGGACCCGTGCCGCCCCACTGGTAGTAGTGCGGTGCGCCCACCTTGCCGAGGGCCACCGAAATAGCGGCCTCGTAGGTTCCGCTCCCCATTGGGGGCGCGGGGGCCGGGGCGGGCACAGGCGGAGGTGCGGGGGCCGGAGCGGGCACAGGCGCAGGTGCGGGGACGGGTGCTGGTGGTGCTGCGGGTGCGGGGGCCGGAGCTGCAGGTGGCGCAGGTGCGGGGGCCGGAGCGGGGACGGGTGCGGGTGCGGGCGCCGGAGCTGCAGGTGGTGCGGGTACAGCCGGTGCCGGTGCCCCAGGTGCGGGTGCCGGTGCAGCAGGTCCTGCCGAGGCAAAACGGTTGGCCTGCTGAGCTGGTTGTCCCTGGTTGTCGCGTTCAGCAGCTGCCAATGCCGCCGCGAGCCGGGCCTCCTCGCGTTGCCGGTCCAGGGCGTCCACCCGTGCCGATTCGAGGGCTACAGTGGTGTTCCGGAGCTGGGCCAGCTGGTCCACCAGGACGGTTCGCTGGGCCTTGGCGTCGGCCACAGCCTTGGCTTGGGCTGAGTTGGCTTCTTCGGCCCGGGTTTTGTGGATTTCTGCTGTCCTGGCTGCGTCGTCGGCAGCTTTTGAGGCGTCTTCAGCAGCCGCGGTCAATGATTGTGAGGCGTGGGCTGCGGCATCTGCGGCCTCGAAAGCGCGGCTTCTGCCGGTTGACAGGGCCTGCAGCGTGGCTGCCTGCTGGAGAGTTTCACCGCTGCCGCTGACAAAAGTACCGAGCGTGGGGTTGAGCCCGCCGTGGCGGTAGAGGTCCCCCGCCAGTTGTCCCACCTGTTTCCGGGCTTTGTCCTGCTGTTCCTGCGCCCCGGTGGCCTTCGCCGAAGCGACAGCCGCCGCCGACGACCGCTGCTGCAGTTCTACCAGAGCCTCGCTGTAGGCGTTGTTTGCCTGCATCGACACGGCGAAGGCTGCCTGTTGCGTGCCTGCCGCTGCTTCCAGGATGCCTTCGATCGTAGCGACCTTGTCCGCGGTGGCGGCCTCACTGGCCTTGGGTGCGGCGATGTCCCCGGGGGACGGAATCTCCGGAGCTGCCGGGATGGACACGGCCGGCGAAAGAGGCGTTGTGCCCGCCCCGGCCGGCGTTGCCATAGTTCCCAGAAGTACGACGGCGGCGCACAGCACGGCTGCTTTGCGCCTGGACCCAGTCAAAACCATGCAAGAACCCCGAAAATGATCAGGCTGGAGTTCCTGTTCACGTCAGGGCGATGCCCGGCCTGCTCCCCAGCAGTCCCGAGGCTACGGGAGTGGCTACACTTTAGCAACAGCAGTCACATCAATAACATAAACCACAACGGTGAGGTGAGGGGGAAAGCAGTGCGGGTGTGTCGCCGGTTGAGGGCAAGGGAAGGCTGGTCAGCAACGGGCGGCACACAGCAGGGAGCTATGCGTGCTGGTGCGCCTCGTGTTCGGAGTGCGTGGCCGGTTCCAGCTGGAACGTGCAGTGGTCGGTATCGAAGTGGGAGCCCAGGCAGGTGACCAGTTTGTCCAGCAGCTGGTCTGCGCCGCGGGCGGTCAGCACGCCGTCCTCCACCACCACATGCGCCGAAAACACCGGCACTCCGGAAGTGATGGTCCAGATGTGGATGTCGTGGACATCGGAAACGCCCTCCACGGAGAGGATATGCTCGCGGATCATCTGCACTTCCACGCCTTTGGGGCTGGCTTCCAGCAGCACGTCAACAACGTCCCGCAGGAGGCGCCAGGCACGGGGCAGGATCAGCAGGGCAATCACCACGGACGCGATGGTGTCCGCCGCCTGGAAGCCGGTCGCCATGATGACCACGGCTGCGGCTATAACGGCGAAGGAGCCCAGCAGGTCTCCCAGGACTTCCAGGTAGGCGCCGCGGACGTTCAGGCTTTCCTGGTGGGCGCCCCGCAGGATCAGGAGCGACACCAGGTTCGCCACAGCGCCCAGGATGGCGGCGAACAGCATGATGTCCGTTTGCACCTCAGGCGCTGAACCGATCCGCCGGATGGCCTCGGTGAAAATGACCACTGAAATCACGATCAGGATCAGTGCGTTGGCCAGGGCCGCGAGTACTTCGGCCCGTTGGTACCCGTAGGTCCGCTGGTCGCTTGCCGGTTGGCCCGCAATCCAGGCGGCCAGCAAGGCGATGGTCACCCCGGCTGCGTCAGAGAGCATGTGGCCGGCGTCGGCTAGCAGGGACAGCGAACCGGAGAGGGCCGCACCCAGCACCTGGACCAGGACCACAACCAGGGTGATGGCCAGGACGGCCACAAGCCGCTTGCGGTGCCGGCCTGTTGCGGTAATGCCGTGGGTATGGCTGTGGTCGTGTCCCATGCCTACAAGGCTAGCCCCAGCCAAGCTCGTGCAGCCGGTCGTCATCGATCCCGAAGTGATGGGCGATCTCGTGCACCACTGTCACCGCCACTTCGTGAATGATGTCCTCGCGCGATGAGCAGATTTCAAGGATGGGTTCGCGGAAGATGGTAATCCGGTCGGGCAGGGATCCGGCGTCCCACCATGAGTCCCGCTCGGTCAGCGGCACGCCTTCATAAAGTCCCAGCAGGACGGTGTCCGGGTCCTCCCCGGGCCGCGGAACATAGTCGTCCTCGATGAATACCGCCACGTTGTCCATTGCCCTGGCCAGTTTGTCCGGGATGCTGTCCAGGGCATCCTGGACGGCCGCCTCGAAGTCGTCTGCGGACATGCTGAAGCTCAACGGTCCGGTGACTCGAAGGGGCTCGCTGGGACCCTCAGGAACGATGGGCAGGCCCGGCGGCAGGCTGGCTGGCATACTCCGACTTTAGCGAAGAACCTTTCCCCTGGCTCCGCCTGCCTGCCGGGTCCTGCGCCGCGTCAGCCCCACTCCTGCGAGGCAGACCAGGCCTCCCACCAGGCCCAGTGCGGTGGGAATCTCGCCCAGCAGGAGCCACGAGATCAGGATGGTGGTGCCAGGCACCAGGTAGGTGGTGGCCGCGAGCTTTCCGGCCTCGATCAGCGAGAGTGCATACGCCCAGGTGGTGAAGGCGATCGCCGTGGGAAAGATCCCGAGGTAAACCAGGCCCATTGTTGCTTCGGGTGGCGCGGCCTGCAGTTCGGAAACCAGCTGCCCGGTGAACGGCAGGCAGCAGAGGGCGCCCACCATGATCCCGAACCAGGTGGCCTGGGCGGCGGGGAACTTCCGCAGCACCGGCTTTTGGATGATGACGCTGACTGCGGCGAGCACGGCCGCAAGGAGGCACAGCAGGACGCCCGCCACATCCGCCGTCGGGCTTTCCCCTGCTGCAGACGGCTGCGCCGAACCCACGGCGATCAAGGCAACCCCGGCGAAGGCAACCAGGCTTCCGATGATCAGCCACCGGGGGAAGCCCTCCTTGAGGAAGACGCCGGCCATGATGGCCACCAGGATGGGATTGACGTTGATGAGCAGGGCGCTGGTGCCTGCGTCCAGTACGTGCTCGGCCGCGTTTAAGGCCACGTTGTACCCGCCGAACCACATCACCCCGTAGGCGAGGATCGGCCACCACTCCCGGCCCCGGGGAAGGAGTCTGCTCTTCAACAGTTGGGGGAGGACCAGCAGGGCCAGTACGACGGCGGCGATCGCCAGCCTGCCAAGCGTCAGGGAGCCGGGTGAGAAGTGGGGGCCGATCGCCCGGATACCCACAAACGCCGAGGCCCAGAGGACCACAGTGACGGCCATTGCCGCTACGCCGAGTGCTTTGATCCGGGACGCGGGTGTGGGTGGGGGAGCCGTGGTGCTGACGGGGGTGCTCGATGCCATGAAGCCAATCTAGCCGCGGGCAGGGACCCGGGGCTGGCGGAAATCGGCCACGTCTAGCCAAGTTCCTGCCAAAGATTCGCCAAAGTTGCGCCAAAGTTGTGCCAAAGGGTCGGAGGTTGCCGGTTAGGATGCGGGTTATGGTCTCAAACCTTGCCCCTCCCCGTGATACCGCCCGCCTGGTTCGAAAAGTCCTATGGATCGTACTGGCAGCCGTGGTGGTGGCCGGCGTGGTGTGGTACGCCATGCTGACGCTTGGGAAATCCCAGCAGTCCGCGCCGCCGGCCCCGGGAGCAGAACAGCTGGTCCGGGCAGACAGCCACCGCTTGACCAGTCCGGCGGTGGAGAAGGCACAACTGGTGGAATTCCTCGACTTTGAGTGCCCGTCCTGTGGTTCCATCCATCCCGTGGTGGAGGAATTCAAAGCCGAGTTCGGGGACAGGATCACGTTCGTCCACCGGCACTTCCCCCTGTCAGCCCACCCCAATTCGGGCCAGGCGGCCTTGGCGGCGGAGGCGGCAGCACAGCAGGGCCAGTACCAGCAGATGGCCAACAAACTGTTCGAGACGCAGTCCCAGTGGGCGGGGAACCAACAGTCCCAGGCGCCGCTCTTCCGGACCTACGCCGAGCAGTTGGGGCTGGACCTTGCCAGGTTCGACGCCGTCGTCGCGGATCCCAAGACGGAGGAACGCATCCTGGCAGACATCGCAGACGGTAATGCCTTGGGCATAACCGGCACGCCCACCTTTTACCTCAACGGGGAGAAGCTCACCCTGTCCACCAAGGCGGACTTCCGGCAGAAACTCGCAGACGCGGTCAAGTAAGGCTATTTCGTCCCCGCCCACTCCAGCAGGCGTTCCACGGGCCACGTGGTGACGATGCGTTCGGCCGGAACACCGTTCCGCTCCGCGCGTTCGGCGCCGTACTGCAGGAAGTCCAGCTGTCCCGGCGCGTGTGCGTCGCTGTCGATCGAGAAGAGGCAGCCGGCGTCCAAGGCCAGCTGGATCAGTGCGTCCGGCGGGTCCTGGCGCTCAGGCCGTGAATTGATTTCCACTGCCACGTTGTGTTCGGCGCACGCGGCGAACACCTCCCCGGCATCGAATTCCGACGGTGGCCGCGTCCCCCGTGATCCCTCCACCAGGCGCCCCGTGCAGTGCCCCAGCACGTTCGTGTGCGGATCCTCGATGCCCTGGAGCATCCGCCGGGTCATGGTTTTCCGATCCGACCGCAGCTTGGAGTGAACGCTGGCCACCACGATGTCCAGGCGGTCCAGCATTTCCGGGTCCTGGTCCAGCTCACCCGACTCCAGGATGTCGACCTCAATACCGGCCAGCAGCCGCACCGGCTGGTCCTGCTGCCCGTCGGACCCGGGATGAGTGCCGTCGTTGATCGCCGCCACGACGTCCAGCTGCTGCAGGAGGCGTTCGGCCGAGAGCCCGTTGGCTATCGTGAGGTTGGGGGAATGGTCGGTCAGGGCGAGGTAATCCCTGCCCAGCACCCTGGCGGCCGCCACCATCAGCTCAATGGGGGACCCGCCGTCGGACCATTCGCTGTGGCTGTGCAGGTCGCCCCGGAGCGCTTCCCGGATGGTGGTCCCGCCGGAAGCCAAAGGCTGGGCACCCTGCTCCCGCAGGTCCGCGAGGTAGTCCGGGACCTGCCCTTCCACCGCATCCCGGATCACCTGGTACGTCCGGTCACCGATTCCCTTCATGGATTTCAGCCGCCCGTTCCGGACGCGTGCGGCCACCTCGTCCGGCGGCAGCGGGGCAATCACCCCGGCGGCTTTCCGGAAGGCCTGGACCTTGAAGGTGGCAGCGCGTCCGCGCTCCAGCCAGAAGGCGATCTCGTTGAGTGCTGCGACGGCGTCCATCAGTCCATCTTCACCTGTCCTTCCCCGTCATTGCCGGGGAAATTGGCCGATTTTGGATAATTCCTACCTAGGCCCTATAGTTTTAGAGTCCAGTTCGGAGAAACGCAAAGGACAAAGACGGAAAGCCTCGCTTGACGCCTTTTATTTTGTTCCGAACGGGTTCTGGCCCCCATCGTCTAGCGGCCTAGGACACCGCCCTTTCACGGCGGCGGCACGGGTTCGAATCCCGTTGGGGGTACGCAAGGAACTGGTCAAACAGACAAAAAATGTCTGGTAGGCTGGAAGCCTTGAAAAAAGCGGTAGAGATACTGCTGAAGCAAGAAACGCAAGGCCCTGTAGCGCAGTTGGTTAGCGCGCCGCCCTGTCACGGCGGAGGTCGCGGGTTCAAGTCCCGTCAGGGTCGCTCTGATTGTTGGAAGAAATTCCGGCTCTCATGGTGACTAGTCACCTAGGCTCTGTAGCTCAGTTGGTAGAGCGTTCGACTGAAAATCGAAAGGTCACCGGATCGACGCCGGTCGGAGCCACCACTGGGAAGCATCAGTTCTTCGGAACTGGTGCTTTTCTTCTTTAACCCGTACTTCCGGGTCTGCACCTCCTGCCGGCTTACCGAACGACTGCAAGCAGAAGCCCCTCACCACGCAGGGACCGCAGGTCCGGCATCTCCTGCCTCCTGCCGTTAAACCGCAGGCGGGGATAGGGTTGGGATCAAGAGAAGGGGGAGTGCCAGATGGAATACCAGAACCCGCAACCCGGCCAGGGCATCCAGGCCCGTGCCGTGCCGGTTCCTGCGCCCGGCCTTGGCCGGACAGTGATCTCCGAGACGGCCGTGGCCAAGGTGGCGGGAATCGCCGCCCGTTCCGTCCCCGGGGTCTACTCCCTGGGCTCAGGACCGTCCCGCGCGCTCGGCGCCATCCGCGACGCCGTCGGCAGCTCTGAACATGCCGCCGGTGTCCGTGCGGAAGTCGGAGAAACGCAGGTCGCGGTGGATATCAGCCTTGTGGCGAGCTACGGGACACCGCTCCACTCGCTGGCCAATGAGGTCCGTGCGGCCGTTTACCGGGCCGTCGAGGAACTCGTCGGGCTGCAGGTGATCGAGGTCAACGTGGAAGTCACGGACGTCTACGTGCCTCCTCCGGTGAAGCCCACCGCAGCCGGCTCCGCCGAGAGGGAGGCGCTGCTGTGAACCTCACCGTCGCCGGCACAGCAATGGGCGCATTCGTGGCCTTTATGTCCCTGCAGTTCGGGTTGTGGGGCTTCCTGATTTCCCTGCTCTTTATGGCCATCGGGGCACTCCTGGGCCGGGCCGCGGAAGGGAAACTGGACCTTCGCGGCGTCCTGGACGCCATCATCGGCCGGCGCTCGTCCTCATGAGCTCCACAGCCCCGGCTGTCCGGGGCCAGGAGCTGAGCGGCCACAACCGCATCAGCACGCAGGCCCTGACAAGCCTCGCCAAAGCCGCAGCTGCCCAATACCTGGGCGTGGATGCGGAGGATGTCCGGGCCGACTGGACGGACGACGACGGCATGCTGGCGCTGTCCCTCGTCACGCCTATCAGCATCCCGCCTTTGAATGCCGTGGTCCTGGATCCCTCCCGCGTCGAGGCCGCCGGGGGTTCCATCTGGGACCGCACGGTAAAGGCAAAGGCCCGCATCCTGGCAACAGTAACGGAGCTCAGCGGTGCACGGTTGAGCCGGGTGGACATCAGGATCAGCGGAGCCAGGATCAGCGAAGGGGGCCGTGTTCAATGAGCCGGATAATCGAGAGCCGAGGCCCGGATATGGGCCGCATCCTCCGCCGTGAGACGCATTCCTCACGGGCAGTGGTGGCCACAGTAGCCGCGGTCCTCGTTATTGGGCTCGCTGCCTACGGGCTCCTGGAGGCAGCCGTCCATGCCATCGGGCAGCCTGCCTGGCTGATCGAGCCGCAGGTGGCAGCTGAACGCCTCGTGGCCTTGCCCGCAGGGATTCCGCCGCTGCTCCTGGGCGCCATCGGAGCGGTCCTCGCAATGTTCGGGCTGGTCTTTTTGCTCAACGGGGTCCTGCCCGGGCGCCGGGCCCGTCATCTCCTGGGTGGGGGTCCGAATGCCGCTGGTCCTGCTGTGGTGGTGGACGATGAAGTCATCGCTTCCTCCCTGGCTCGCCGCGCCCGGCTCGCCGCGAACGTCACGCCGGAACAGGTCATGGTGATCGTCTCGCAACGGCGGGCAGAGGTGAATGTACGGCCCACCTCCGGTGTCCCTGTCGACGCGGACGCTGTGCTTGCGGCGGTCCAAAGCGAGCTCGACGCCATGGCACTGGATCCTGCACCAGAAGTACATGTCACCGTGGCGGCGTCGGGAGTGATCGGCGCATGAACAGCACCCCCACCCTCCTCAACCGTATCCTCATAGCGGTCCTGGGTTTGATGCTGCTTGCAGTGGGTGTCCTGCTGATGTTGCTGGCCGCGGTGCCGGCTGTGGCTTCGTGGTGGCATTCCTGGTCCGCGGACGTGTGGAGCGGAGTCAACCGGGCCTTCAACGCCACCAGGTTTCCCGGGCGCACCGAGAGCTGGTTGTGGATCCTGGTGGCGCTCGCCCTGGTGGTGCTGATCGCACTCATGGTGGCATGGGTTGCCCAACAGGGAAAGGGCAGGGCCAACCTCCTGGCCATGGAGTACGATCCCGGGGACGTCCCGGGCGACGTGAGGATCGGCGGGGGAGTGGCCGAGCAGGCGCTCAAGCATGCCCTCGCCAACCGCCCCGATCTGGCCGGGGCCACCATAACCACCTACGACGTCAAAGGCATGCCCGCCTTGAAGGTGCGCCTGCTGCCGCGCCAGGGCGTGGCTCCGCACCTGCTGGCGGACGAGGTCTATGGCCTCGTGTCGGCGCTGGAAGCGGTGGTGGGAAAGAACATCCCCGTGCTGATCCATATCGGAGCCGGAGCGCGGACACGCTTCAGCAGGGCTGAGCGCGTGCGCTGACGCAACCTTTAGGTTACTGTTCAGAAACAAAAGCGTGTAAACGCTTGCACTATCGCACCCGGAATGACTACCGTGATGGTCATCACATCGTTCCTGGCGGATGTAATTTTGCAACTCATAGAGGAGTTCTCTGCATGAAAAATCGCAAGTACCTGCTACCCGTAGCGGTGACCGGAATCCTGGCGCTTTCCCTCAGCGCATGCAGCTCGGAAGAAAGCGCGACTGACCCGGCCGCCACCGCCGATTGCTCCAAGTTCGAAAGCTACGGCAAGCACGACGGCAAGACGGTCTCCGTTTACTCAACCATCGTGGACACCGAGGCCACCAACCTCGAGAAGACCTGGGCGGCATTCGAGAAGTGCACCGGAGCCACGGTCAAATATGAGGGCAGCAAGGAGTTCGAGACCCAGATTGGCGTTCGGGCCAAGGCCGGCAACGCCCCCGATATCGCCATCTTCCCGCAGCCCGGCCTCATGGCAGACCAGGCCCGTGCTGGCAACCTGAAGCCCGCACCGCAGGCCGTATCGGACGCTGTTGACAAGAACTGGTCGGCGGACTGGAAGAAGTACGGCACTGTTGACGGCGTGTTCTACACCGCCCCTATGCTGGCCAACGTCAAGGGTTATGTCTGGTACGCGCCCAAGACCTTCCAGGACAAGGGCTGGGAAGTTCCCAAGACCTGGGATGAGATGGTGGAGCTTTCAAAAAAGATCGCCGATGAAGGCAGCATGAAGCCCTGGTGCGCCGGCTTCGAGTCCGGTGAAGCCACCGGCTGGCCGGGGACCGACTGGGTCGAAGATGTGGTGCTTCGCTCGCAGGGAACTGAGGTTTACGACCAGTGGGTCAGCCACCAAATTCCCTTCAACGACCCCCGCATCGTTGAAGCACTGGACAAGACCGGCGAAATCCTGCTTGACGACAAGATGGTCAACGGCGGCTTCGGCGACGTTCGCTCCATTCTCACCACCGGCTTCGCGCAGGCAGGCCAGCCGGTGCTCGACGGGCAGTGCGCCATGCACCACCAGGCAAACTTCCAGGCTGCAAACTGGCCTGAAGGTACCGTCGTGGCCGAGGATGGCGACGTCTGGGCCTTCATGACCCCGCCGGTCGACCCCGCCAAGGGCCTGACCATCACGGGCGGTGGCGAAATGGTTGGCGCCTACAAGGACACTCCCGAGGTCCAGGCCTTCCAGGCCTACCTGGCCAGTGCTGAATTCGCCAACGACCGCGTCAAGCTCGGCGGCGTGGTCAGCGCAAACAAGGGCCTGGATCCGGCAAGTGCCCAGACTGAACTGGACAAGCTGACCATCGAATTGCTCCAGGATGAAGAAACAGTGTTCCGCTTTGACGGTTCGGACCTGATGCCCGGCGCTGTCGGTTCCAACTCGTTCTGGAAGGGCATCGTTGCATGGATCAACGGAACCCCGTCCAAGGAAGTTGCGGACAGCATCGAAAGCAGCTGGCCTAAGAGCTAACTCTCCCTGGTTCTGCGCCTCCGGCTTCACCGCCGGAGGCGCAGTGTCATCCTGCATATTTCGATCTAGGCACAACCACGGAGATGGGTAATGGAATTCATCGGAGGTAAATTCCTTCAAGTCGTGATCGCGTTGGCGGTTTTCGCCGCGCTTATTGGACTTATCATGCTGTTGGTGGACAGGGCCCCAAAGTCCGCCAAAGACAAAATTACCGTTGCGGGCTTCCTGGCTCCGGCAGCAATCCTCTTGCTTGTAGGGCTGGTCTACCCTGCCGCGCAGACCTCGTTCCTCGCGTTTACCGATGCCAGCGGCAGGTTGAACGGTGTTGACAACTTCGTCTGGATGTTCACCCAGCCGGAAGCGTTGGTGACGCTCCGAAACACCATTATCTGGACTGTTCTTGTGCCGCTGCTGTCCACCGTTTTCGGTTTGGCTTATGCCGTCTTTATCGATAAAGCCAGAGGCGAGCGGATCCTGAAAGCGCTCGTGTTTATGCCCATGGCAATTTCGTTTGTGGGCGCCGGCATCATCTGGAAACTCGTATACGACTACCGGGGCCCGGATATTGAGCAGACCGGCGTGTTGAACGCTTTGCGGGTCGCGTTTGGGATGGAGCCGAAGCAGTTCCTGCTGGACGCCCCCGAGAACACCATCTTCCTGATCATCGTGATGGTCTGGATCCAGACCGGCTTTGCCATGGTGATCCTCTCGGCGGCGATCAAGGGTGTGCCTGCGGAACTGGTGGAGGCCGCCCGCCTTGATGGTGCCAACCCTTGGCAACAGTTCCGCAATGTCACCATCCCGGGGATTCGCGGATCACTCGTCGTCGTGCTGACCACAATCACCATCGCTACGTTGAAGGTTTTCGACATTGTCCGCACCATGACCGCGGGTAACTACGAAACCTCGGTAGTTGCGAACGAGATGTACACCCAGGCATTCCGTGCCGGCGAACCGGGCAGGGGTGCGGCCCTGGCACTGATCCTCTTCCTGCTGGTCCTGCCAATCGTCATTTACAACGCCCGCGTTCTCCGTCAGCAAAAGGAAATCCGATGACCGTCATGCCAGCGCCGGATGAGGCGGCCAACACTCGAACCGCTGCCACGCGTGGCAGTAGTACAGCTTCACCGGCGGAAAGTTCCGCTCCGATAATGCGCCGGGTCAAAAGTAAGCTGACGTCGCGCTGGGCGACAGCCGCTGCTTTGGTCATTGCCGTGGTTTGGACCATTCCGACCTTCGGCCTGTTGGTGTCGTCCTTCCGTCCAGCGGCAAAACAGGTGGGGCCCCGTTCAGACGGCTGGTGGAACTTCTTTGGCGATTGGCAGTTCACTTTCAAGAACTACGTGGACGTCACTGCCGCTGGCGGGTCGCAGGCGGCCAACCTCACGCAGTACTTCGCCAACTCCCTGGCGATTGTCATCCCGGTGACTGTCTTCGTCCTGGTTCTTGCGTCCATGGCCGCGTACATCTTTGCCTGGGGGAACTTCAGGGGGCGGGAAGCCGCTTTTATTTTCGTCTTCGCACTGCAGATTATTCCCCTGCAAATGGCCCTGATTCCACTTCTTCAGTTGTTCACCCAGGTGCTGCAGATTCCGCCGGGGTCTTACACACAACTGTGGATTGCCCACACGATCTTCGGGTTGCCGCTCGGTATCTTTCTGTTGCACAACTTCATTTCCGAGATTCCGGGCGAGGTCATTGAAGCAGCCAAGATGGATGGCGCCGGCCACACCACGATCTTCTGGCGGGTCATCCTGCCGCTGTCAGTGCCCGCCCTTGCGTCGCTGGCGATCTTCCAGTTCCTCTGGGTCTGGAATGACCTGCTCGTGGCACTGGTGTTCTCCGGCGGCACTGCGGACGTTGCCCCCATCACCCAGCGCTTGGCGGAAATTTCCGGAACCCGCGGTGCCCGGGACTACCTGAATCCCGCCGCTGCCTTCGTCTCCATCATTGTTCCGCTGGCCGTCTTCTTCAGTCTGCAGCGGTACTTCGTCCGTGGACTCCTTGCGGGGGGCCTGAAGGGCTAACAAATGAGGGGCCAGGGCGGCCCGGTGAATGCCGGCTGCCCCGGCCCCTGCCAACCCAGGACGGCCCTCATCATTCAGTAAGTGGCCGGAAACGCTCAAGGGATGAATGGGGGCACCGTGGCACGCGCAAGCGAAAGGTCACAACGGGGCGGCCACAGCGGTGTCAGCATCGAGGACGTGGCGGCAGCGGCGGGAGTATCCACGGCTACAGTCTCGCGGGCAGTCCGGGGCCTGCCCCGGGTATCGCCGGCCACACGGGAAAAAATCCTCGAGGTGGCCGGAAACCTGGGGTACGTCGCCTCCAGCTCCGCCTCGGGACTGGCAACCGGCCGCACCCGAACCATCGGCGTGCTGGCGCCCTTCGTGAGCAGGTGGTTTTTCTCCAAAGCCATTGAAGGTGCAGACCGGGAACTGCACGCCCGGAACTACAACCTTTCGCTGTTCAACCTGGGCGGCCATGGCAGCAACCGCGAGCGGCTCTTCAGCAAGACCATGGTCTATAAGCAGATCGACGCCCTGCTGGTCCTGTGTATGGCATTGTCCCCCGAAGAACTGGACCACCTGCAGAAGATCGATATCCCGCTGGTGGTGGTGGGCGGCCATGTTGAGGACTGTGCCTACATCGGCATTGACGATTACGCCGCTGCATCCACCGCCGTCCGGCACCTCATCGACCAGGGCCACCGGGACATAGCCCTGGTGCACGGCGACGACGAGACGGACCTCAACTTTGATGTTCCCCGCGTCCGCATCCTCGCCTTCAAGGACGTGATGACGGCGGCCGGCCTGCCCACCCGGCCGGAATGGGACGAATGGGGAGACTTCACCGTCCGCAGTGGGCAGGAGGCGTTCCGCCGGCTGTGGTCCAAACCGGGCCCCAAGCCGACAGCCATTTTCTGCGCCTCGGACGAGATGGCCATGGGCGTTATCTTCGAAGCTTCCCGGCGGGGTGTCCGGGTGCCCGAGGACCTTTCGGTAGTGGGCATTGACAACCACGACTTCGCCGAGGCCGTGGGCCTGACCACCGTGGGGCAGCGGCCTGACGAACAGGCGGAGCAAGCCACCAAGATGCTCCTCGACGAACTGGACGGTGAGGCAGGAGCGGTGCAGTCCGCCGTCGCGCCCCATGAACTGATCGTCAGAAGGACGACGGCGCCGCCCCGGTCCTAGCGCCCCCGGTGCTGGCCCCAAGTCCTCAGGGTCGGCAGGGCCGGACTCAGGAGGCGCGGGCCAGCTGGCGGATGGGGATCCACCGGGACGCCAGGCGGCGGTACGCTGCAGCGGCGCCCGTCATGTCCCCCTCGGCCAGGCACTCGATGCCGAGCCTGATGTCCATGGGCGAATCGTCCGGGTATACCTTGTCCGCAACAGCCCCGTAGTCGAGCTCCACCATGGAGTTCACATGGAAGAGTTCCAGCCACTCCGTGAGCTGGGCAAGATCGTCCAGCATGTCCAGGTCCGGCGCCGCCAGTGCCAGGTTGGCCACGGCGTAGCGTGCACGCTCCAGGGCTTCCGTGATGGGTGCCCACACCCGGACCGTAACGATCTTGCCGGCCGCCTCCACCACGTCTTTGCGGTCCGAATCCATAAACAGGGAAAACCAGCTGAAGGGGATTCCCCAGGTGGACGCCCGGGTGTGCACGCGGGTGGAACCGTCGCGCGCCTTCACCTGGTCGATCCGCTCCTGGTGCTTGTCCCGCTGCTCTTCAGGGATCAGCAGCTCAGCCAGCGGGCCGTGGATTCCCTCCATCAGCGCATTCGCCGCCAAACCGGCCCGCAGTACCAACTGGCTGGGACAGTACAGCAGCTCAGGCTCGGCGGCAGCACCGTCGTCGGACGCGCCTCCTCCGGCAGCCGGGGCGGTGGTGACGCGCACCAGGTCGGTTCGTCCGGTGGGGAACGGGTCACCGCCGGACCGGGTAATGCGTCCCAGCGAGGCCAGCAGTTCGGCGTTTTCGACGGCAGCACGCGAGGCAGTCCGCGCGCCGGCGGCAGCAATTGCTTTCCGTTGCTTCTCGGGGAAGGCGTCCAGGGGTTCGTAGACGCGCAGCGTAGAGGAAAAAGGCAGGCCTGCCTGGCCCCGGTAGAGGTTCCCCGTCATCACGGCCTCCTTGTATGGGTCCAGGATGATGTCATCAGTCTGCCAGTTCCACCAGCACTGGCGCATGGTCCGACGCGCCCTTGCCCTTGCGCTCCTCGCGGTCGATCGACGCGCCGGTCACGCGCGCAGCCAGCGCCGGGGAGGCCAGCACGAAGTCGATCCGCATGCCCTCCTTTTTGGGAAAGCGCAGTTGCGTGTAATCCCAGTAGGTGTAGACGCCGGGGCCGGGCGTGAACGGGCGGACGACGTCGGCGAAGCCGGCCGATTCGAAGGCATGGAATGCCTCGCGCTCGGGCGGACTGACATGGGTGTACCTGTTGTTGACGAACAGGTCGATGTCCCACACATCGTCATCGAATGGTGCGATGTTCCAGTCCCCCATCAGTGCCACCTGCGCCTGGGGATCCTGCGTGACAAGTCCCTGCGCATGCGTTTTGAGGCTCTCCAGCCACTTGAGCTTGTAAGGCATGTGTTCGTCGTCCAGCGAGCGTCCGTTGGGGACGTAAAGGCTCCAGATCCGGACCCCCGCACAGGTGGCAGCCATGGCCCGGGCTTCCTGCACAGGCTCCGTGCCGGCCTTGCCGAACGCGGGCTGGTCAAGGAACGTGCGCTCAACATTCTCGAGCCCCACCCGGGAGGCGATGGCTACGCCGTTCCACTGGTTCACGCCGAAGTGGGCCACTTCGTAGCCCATCCGCTCAAACAGTTCCCACGGGAAGTTTTCGTCCTTGCACTTGGTTTCCTGGATGGCCAGCACGTCACAGTCGCTGCGCTGCAGCCAGGCCTCCACACGGTCGGCACGGGCGCGGAGCGAATTTACATTCCAGGTAGCAATCTTCACAGTTCCTAACTTACCGTGGCCGCCCCACCGCAGGTAAAGCACAGGCAAAGCCGCTGGCAGGGCGGCAGGAAAGCTCCGGGCAGGCGCACACGGCACGGGCCCGGCCCGGTGGAGTTCAGTAGGAAGTCCGAGTATATTCGCAACCAGAATTGACCTGGGTCACACGCAAAGGAGCTTCCGGCCATGGTGCGCGAGCTTTCTCACTACGTCGGCGGCCAGCATGCAGCCGGCAGCTCAGGCCGCTTCGGCGACGTCTTCGACCCCTGCGCAGGAACTGTCCAGGCCCTTGTGCCGCTGGCCGGCCGGGACGAGGTGGCCAACGCTGTTGCTGCCGCCGCAAAAGCCCAGGAGGAATGGGCGGCCATGAACGCCCAGCGCCGCGGCCGGATCCTGCTTCGGTTCGTGGACCTGGTCAACCGGGACATGGACGCACTCGCGCGGCTGCTGTCCTCCGAACACGGAAAAACCCTCGCCGACGCCAGGGGAGACATCCAGCGCGGCCTGGAAGTGGTGGAGTTCGCCGCCGCCGCACCCCACCTGCTTAAGGGCGAGTTTTCCACCGAGGCCGGACCGGGGATAGACATCCATTCACTCCGCCAGCCCCTGGGCGTAGTGGCCGGAATTACGCCGTTCAACTTTCCCGCCATGATTCCGCTCTGGAAATCCGGACCGGCCCTGGCTGCAGGCAACGCGTTCATCCTGAAGCCCTCAGAGCGCGATCCTTCCGTGCCGCTCCGCCTGGCCGAGCTCTATTCCGAAGCGGGCGTACCGGATGGTGTGTTCAACGTGGTCAACGGTGACAAGGAAGCGGTGGACTCCCTCCTGGAGGATCCGCGGGTCAAGGCCATCGGGTTTGTGGGATCCACCCCTATTGCCCAGTACATCTATGCCACAGCCGCCGCCCACGGCAAGCGGGCGCAGTGCTTTGGCGGCGCCAAGAACCACATGGTGGTCATGCCGGACGCAGACATGGACCAGGCCGCCGACGCCCTCATTGGCGCCGGGTACGGCTCGGCCGGAGAGCGGTGCATGGCCGTTTCCGTGGCCGTCCCGGTGGGGCAGGAAACCGCTGACCTGCTGGTTGCCAAACTCCAGGACCGGGTGAAGGGCCTGAAAGTGGGCCACAGCCTTGACCAGGAATCGGACTTCGGCCCGGTGGTGGCCAATTCCGCCAAGGAACGGATCGAAGGCCTGATCCAGGCTGGAGTGGACGAGGGCGCCACCCTCCTGGCGGATGGCAGGGGAATCACAGTGGAAGGTTACGAGGACGGTTTCTGGGTGGGGCCAACGCTTTTCGACCACGTGACGCCGGACATGGGGATCTACCGGCAGGAGATCTTTGGTCCCGTCCTCAGCGTGGTGCGGGCGGGAGACTACGATGCGGCACTTCAGCTGTGCAGCAGAAATGAGTTCGGCAACGGCGTGGCCATCTTCACCCGCGACGGTGATGCAGCCCGCGATTTCGCCACCCGGGTGGATGTGGGCATGGTGGGCATCAACGTCCCTATCCCGGTGCCGATCGCGTATTACACGTTCGGGGGCTGGAAGGCGTCCGGATTCGGCGACCTGAACCAGCACGGCGCAGACGCCTTCCGCTTCTACACCAAGACCAAGACGGTCACCTCACGGTGGCCTTCGGGAATACGGCATGGGGCCAGCTTTGTGATGCCGGAAGGAAGCTGATGACGGACAGCCTGAACACCGCTACGGATCATCGGGCCGAGGTGCTGTTTGAGCGCCGCGGCGGCCTGGGGGTCATCACCCTCAACCGGCCCCAAGCCGTCAACGCGTTGACCGCGGGAATGGTGCATGCTCTTTTCGGGCAGCTGACAGCCTGGGCTGACGACGACGGCGTTGCCACGGTCCTGGTGCGGGGCGCCGGTAACCGTGGGCTGTGCGCCGGCGGCGACATTGTGGCCATCTACGAGGACATGCTGGCCGGCGGCGGGCTGACGGCGGACTTTTGGCAGACAGAGTACCGGCTTAATTCCCTTATTGCCCGCTACCCCAAGCCTTATGTGGCCCTGATGGATGGGCTGGTGTTGGGCGGCGGTGTGGGGATTTCCGCGCACGGTTCAGTCCGGGTGGTGACTGAACGGACCCGGACGGGCATGCCGGAGACCACCATTGGTTTTGCGCCCGACGTCGGGGGCACCCTTCTGCTGTCCCGGGCGCCGGGGGAGGCGGGAACCCATGCGGCGCTGACCGGCGCCCACCTGAGCGGGGCGGACGCCCTGCACCTTGGACTCGCCGACCGCTACGTTCCGTCGGACAGGCTCGAGGACCTGCTGGTGGCGCTGGCAAGCGAGGCCGCGGAAGCCGCCGTCGTGCGTTACAGCGAGGCGCCGCCGCCTTCGGCCCTTGAGCAGCAGCGTGACTGGATTGACAGCTGCTACGCGTCCGATGACGCCGAGGAGATTGTCCGGCGCCTCCGGACCTTTGATGGTGAAGGCGGCGAAGCGGCCCGGATTGCCGCCGACACCATCGAAGCGAAGTCGCCCACGTCAGTGAAGGTCACGCTGGCCTCGCTGCGCCGGGTGAAGGGATTCACCCTTGATGAAGCCCTGGCGCAGGAGTACCGGGCGGGTTTGCGGTTCCTGGAAGCGCCGGACTTCCGGGAGGGCATCAGGGCGCAGGTGGTGGACAAGGACCGCTCGCCCCGGTGGCGGCCGCCCACCCTGGCGGAGGTGCTGCCCCGGCAGGTGGAACGCTTTTTTGAGCCTCTGGGCGGCAAGGAACTTGACCTGCAGCTAAAGGAGGCGGACTGTGCCTGAGAAGTACAGCGTTGCATTCCTGGGCCTTGGCCACATGGGAGGACCCATGGCGGTGAACCTGGTCAAGGCGGGGTACACGGTAGCCGGCTTCGACGTCGTGCCCGCAGCCCTTGAGGCAGCCCGCACCCACGGTGTTCCGGTGGCAGCCAGTGCTGTTGAGGCAGTAACCGGTGCAGACGTGGTCCTGACCATGTTCCCGAGTGGCCGGCATGTGCTCGATGCCTATGCCGGCACGGATGGCGGCCCCGGACTGCTGGCGGTGGCTGCCCCCGGAACGATGTTCCTCGACTGTTCAACAATTAATGTGGACGAAGCCCGGGAAGCAGCGAGGCTGGCCGTTGAAGCCGGTCACCGTTCGGTGGATGCGCCGGTATCCGGCGGCGTGGTCGGCGCCGAGGCCGGGACCCTCACGTTTATGGCCGGCGGCGACAGAGCGGACTTCGAGGCAGTGCTGCCGCTGCTGGAGGTGATGGGCAAACGCGTGGTCCACTGCGGCGCCCATGGTGCTGGACAGGCAGCCAAAATCTGCAACAACCTGATCCTGGGCGCCTCCATGATTGCCGTCAGCGAGGCCTTTGTGCTGGGGGAGAAGCTGGGCCTGAGCCACCAGGCACTGTTCGATGTGGCGTCGGCGGCGTCCGGGCAGTGCTGGGCGCTCACCACGAATTGCCCTGTGCCCGGCCCCGTCCCCACGAGCCCGGCCAACCGTGATTACCAACCCGGTTTCGCCGGAGCCCTGATGGCCAAGGACCTCAA
Organism: Arthrobacter sp. D3-16; assembly: GCF_054408515.1. NCBI lineage: Bacteria > Bacillati > Actinomycetota > Actinomycetes > Micrococcales > Micrococcaceae > Arthrobacter > Arthrobacter sp. D3-16. The sequence continues at coordinate 626,576 of NZ_CP096437.1, forward strand.
CCTTGCCGTCAACGCACTGCGCGGCACGGGAGTGGCAGCCCGGGTTGGACCGCTGGCGGCGGAAATCTACGATACGTTTGCCGCGGAAGGCGGTGCAGGCCGGGATTTCTCCGCGATTATCACGGACATTCGGGACAAGTCGAACGCGCAGGACAATTCGGCGGGCGTTGCGGCATCCGGATTGCCGGCTGCCGTCGATCCACACCAGGAACCACCCGCATCACATCAGGCAGCGCAGGACGACGGGAGCCCCGAATGACGGAATACACGAATATCCTCGTGGAACAGCGGGGCCGGGTGGGCTTGGTGACGTTGAACCGGCCGCAGGCGCTGAACGCCTTGAATAAAGCCACCATGGAGGAGCTCGTGTCCGCCGTCCGCACCATGGATGGCGATCCCGGTACGGGGGCTGTGGTCATCACCGGCTCGGGTAAGGCCTTTGCCGCCGGGGCTGACATCAAGGAGATGGCTGCCCAGGGGTACATGGACATGTACGCCGTTGACTGGTTCCGCGGCTGGGAGGACTTCACCCGGCTCCGCATACCTACGGTTGCCGCAGTCTCGGGATTCGCCCTCGGCGGCGGCTGCGAGCTGGCAATGATGTGCGATCTCATCATCGCGGGGGACAACGCGAAGTTCGGCCAGCCGGAAATCAACCTCGGCGTGCTGCCGGGCATGGGCGGATCGCAGCGGCTGACCCGCGCCGTGGGCAAGGCCAAGGCGATGGACCTGATCCTCACCGGCAGGTTCATCGGGGCGGAGGAGGCTGACCGCTGCGGGCTGGTATCCCGGGTGGTGCCCGCTGAGGATGTTGTGGGCGAGGCGATTAAGGTCGCCGAGGTGATCGCCGCGAAGTCAAAGCCGGCGGCCATGGTGGCGAAAGAGGCCGTGAATGCCGCCTTTGAAACGGGACTGGCCCAGGGTGTCCTGCTGGAGCGCAGGCTGTTCCACTCCCTGTTCGCCACCGAGGACCAGAAGGAAGGCATGGCGGCATTCACGGAAAAACGCCAGCCCGAATTCAAGCACCGGTAAGCGAAAGCGACTCCCGGTAGGCAGCCAGGTCCGCCGCCATTTCCTCGGCCATGAGGTGGTTATTGATGACGACGGCGGTCCAGGCAGCAGCTGCCGCGGAGGCAAGCACCTGCGCCTTCAGGTCCGCCACGTTTCCCGCGGCCCAGACGCCCGGGACGGTGGTGGCACCGTCCGCATCGGTCGCAAGGTAGGTTCCTATTCCGGCTGGATGCTCGGACGGAACCAGTCCGAGGCCGGCAAAAGCCTCCAGCCTGGCCTGGACCCGCGGCCCCACCACCAGGGCCTCCACCGCGATTTCCGGGCCTCCGGCCAGGGCGACTCCCCGCACGCGGTCATCCTCCACCCGGACTGCTTCCACGCTGCCGGCGGCCACCTTGATCCCGCGGGCTGCGAGTTGTTCCGCTTCGGCGTCGGACGGGACAACCTTGTTGTTGAGGAACAGGGTGATGTTGCTGCTCCACTGCCGGAAGAGCAGGGCCTGGTGGACGGACCACGGTCCGTTCCCAATGATCCCAATCGCCTGGCCGCGCACCTCCCAGCCGTGGCAGAACGGGCAATGCAGCACGTCCTTGCCCCAGCGTTCACGGATCCCCGGAATTCCCGGCAGTTCGTCCACCAGGCCCGTGGTGATCAGGACCCGGCGGCCGCGAAGCCGCGAGCCGTCGTCGAGCGTCACTTCGAAGCCCTGGTCCACGTCCCCGCGGGCAGCACGAACCGCGCCACGGACGATGGCAGTACCGTACTGCTCTGCTTCGCCCCGGCCAATCGCCAGGAGGTCTGCAGGCTTGATGCCATCGCGGGACAGGAAACCGTGGACTCCTTCGGCGGGGGCGTTGCGTGGTTCATCGCTGTCCACAACCACTACGGAGCGGCGGCTTCGCCCCAGCATCTGTGCGGCGCTAAGACCGGCAGCACCGCCGCCGATAATCAGGACATCGGACATGAGTTCCTTGGATGTAGTCATAGCCCTCATCATCTTGTGACGCGTTCGGCAATGGCAAAGTCTTTTGCCGGAATGGCAAGATGGGGTCATGGATGAACAATTGGACGATGTCCTGGCGGCTGTGGGACCGAGATTGCGGGCACTCCGCCTCGCCAGGGACATCACCCTGTCAGCACTGGCGGAAGCTACCGGGATTTCGGTCAGCACCTTGTCCCGGCTGGAGTCCGGCCAGCGCCGGCCCAACCTCGAGCTTCTCCTGCCGCTGGCCAAGGCCCACCATGTCCCGCTCGATGAACTGGTGGGTGCTCCTGCCACCGGGGATCCGCGCGTTCACCTGCGTCCCATCAAGGCAAGGGGAATGACGATCATTCCGCTGACCAGGAGACCGGGCGGCATCCAGGCCTACAAACACATCCTGCCCGCCGGGCGGTTGGAGGAGCCCAGCCCGAAGGTGCATGAGGGTTACGAGTGGTTGTACGTGCTCAATGGAAAACTTCGAATGGTCCTCGGCAGCCAGGACCTGGTGCTCGGCCCCGGGGAAGCGGCGGAGTTCGATACCCGCGTGCCGCACTGGTTCGGCCGCGCGGACGGCAAGCCGGTGGAATTCCTTAGCCTTTTCGGTACGCAGGGGGAGCGGATGCACGTCAGGGCCAAGCCGGCCTGAGCCCCGGTCCCAGCCATTGCAAAGGTGCGTAAGGTAGACAGGGCAGACCAAACGTGGACGCGGACGGGGAGTTGTATGTGGGCAATGGCGGCGGATGCAGGCGGATCGGCCGATAACCTGACGGGACTGGTGGGCATAGCTGCCCGGGGGATCGAGCAGTTGGGCGAATGGGGAGTGGGGCTCTTTACCCTTGCTGAAACCGTGGTGCCGCCCATCCCCAGCGAAGTGATCCTGCCGCTGGCCGGTTACCTGGCAAGGCAGGGAACCTTGAACCTGTTCCTCGTTTTTTTCACCAGCACGCTGGGAGCCTACCTGGGTGCGGTGTTCCTGTACTGGCTGGGCGGCAAGCTTGGGCTTGAGCGTTCCATCCGGGGCCTGTCCCGGCTGCCGTTGGTGGACCGGGAGGACTTTGAGCATGCAGCGGGCTGGTTCCGCCGCCACGGAAGATCCTCCATCTTCTTCGGCAGGCTGCTCCCTGGCGTGCGGAGCCTGATCTCCCTTCCGGCCGGAGCTTCCGCCATGCCGTTCGGGATGTTCAGCCTTTACACCCTCGCAGGCAGTGGCCTGTGGAACGGAGCGCTCCTGGGTTTGGGTTACCTGCTGGGCACCCAGTACCGGCTCATCGAGGAATACTCGCGCTTCCTGAACTACGCCGTTTATGCCGCCTTGGGCGTCACTGTGGCGCTGCTCGTGGTCAGGCGCGTCAAGCGGACGAAGGCCTCGCGCTGAACCGGCAGTGAGAAAGCCCGTCAAGAAACGCACGGGCCCGGTCAGGCGTCGATAAAGTCGCCGGCGTTCCTGCGGAAGTCCTGCAGGATCCGGATCAACTGGTTTACATCCTCCGGCCCGAATCCCGAGTGGCTGAATACTCCATTGTTCAGTGCCGCCGTCGAGCGCTTCACCAGGGTGCGGCCCTCGGCGGTGAGCTCAACCAGTGTGGTGCGGCCGTCCGTTGGGTGCGGGGAGCGGCGCACCAGCCCCGCGTCCTGGAGCCGGTCCACGGCATTGGTGATGGAGGTCGGGTGGACCTGGAGCAGTGTGCTCGCTTTCTTCATGGAAAGCGACCCGTTCCTGGCGAAGCTCAACAGCGCGAGCAGCTCATAGCGTGCGAACGTTAGCCCGAAAGGCTTGAGGGTGAGTTCGATCCTGGCCATCAGGATCTGCTGCGTGCGCATGATGGCGGTGATGGCAGCCATTGGGGCGGCGACGTCCGCCCAGCCGCGCTCCTCCCAATTGCGGCGGGCTTCTGCAATGGGATCGCGGGACAGTGGAGTGCCCAAAGCCAGCCTTTCGCAAGTGATGCACCTCACGTTCGTGAGGATCTGTGCAATATAGTAGGACATCCAATGGTTTCGTGAAGCGGTGTGGGAACGAGGGGGAGGACGGACGATGCAGCCCCCAGTGCAAGGCGGTGGTGCACCTCCCTTTCCGGACGCGGACCTGATGTACATCGTGGACCTCCTGCCGCCGGCCGAGCGCGAGAGGTACGTCGGCATCCGCCGGTTCCTGCAGTCCTCCGTCCGGCAGCCTTCCATCGAGTACTGGAACCGCGAGGAGTTCCCCTTTGGCCTCCTGGCGGACATGGGCAAGCATGGCCTTGGCGCCCTCCAGTTGGACGGCAGTTCCTACCTTTTCAAGGGCCTTATGTATGTGGAACTTGCCCGGGCGGACGTGTCCCTCTCGGCGCTGGCCGGGATCCACAATGAGCTGATTCTCGGGATGATCACCCAGCTGGGATCCGAGGAGCAAAAGGCCCGGTGGCTGCCGGGCCTGAAAACTTTCCGCCACCTCGGAGCCTTTGCGCTGACGGAGCCGGAGCACGGCTCGGACATCGCCGGGGGGCTGGAAACCTCAGCCCGGCTCGACGGCGGTACCTGGGTCCTTAACGGGGCCAAGCGCTGGATCGGAGCCGGGACTATCGCCGATTTCGCCCTCGTATGGGCACGAGACCGGGCGGACGGGGAAATCAAGGGTTTCATCGTGGAGTCAGACCGTGCCGGCTACTCCGCAACCAAGATCTCGAACAAGATTGGCCTGCGGATCATGCAAAACGCGGACATCGTGCTGGAGGACGTGAAAATTCCTGCCGCCAACCTCTTGCCGGGGGCTACCAGCTTCCCGCGGGTCAACGAACTGCTTCGTGACTCACGCGCCTGGGTTGGCTGGCAAGGAGCCGGGATCCAGCTCGCCGCCTTCGACGTCGCCCGCGCCTATGCCCTCGGCCGGCGGCAGTTCGGCAGGGAGCTGGCCCGGTTCCAGCTGGTCCAGCAACAATTGGCGGACATCCTGGGCAACGCGTCGGCATCGTTGGCGCTGATGGCACAGCTGGCCCGCATCCAGGAGGACGGGAAGCTGGAGATGGCGCAGGCGGCCATGGCCAAAGCCACCACCACACGCTTGGCACGTGCCTCGGTGGCCATGGGCCGTTCCCTGTTGGGCGGCAATGGCATCAGCAGCGATTATGAAATGGGCAAGCTGTTCGGTGACGCGGAAATCCTGTACACCTACGAGGGCACCTATGAGATCAACTCGCTCATTGTGGGAAGGGCTGTTACGGGAAAATCCGCCTTTACCTGAGGTCCCCCTTCTTCACTCCAGCCGGGGCCGGGCCGTTGTCCCTCCGGCCCTGCGTGGGTAGCATCGAACACTAAGCCTACTTAGTGTTTATCGCGGGTGCTCGTTGAAAGGGGAGGCAGAATGCGCGTCAAGAATTCAGTGGTGGTGATCACCGGGGCGTCCAGCGGGATCGGCAGGGCCACTGCCCTGCGCTTCGCCGGCAAGGGGGCCCGGCTCGTCCTGGCCGCCCGGGGAGCGGAATCCCTGGAAGCCGTGGCTGCTGCGTGCCGGAAACGCGGTGCGGAGGCCATCGCCGTCCCCACCGATGTAACCGATGCAGACAAGGTGGAGGCACTGGCATCCCGTGCCGTTGAGGAGTTCGGGCGGCTGGATGTGTGGGTCAACAACGCAGCGGTGGGCGTCTTCGGCCTGCTGACCGAGATTCCGCCAAAGGACTTCCAGCGGGTACTGGATGTGAACATTAGCGGCTACGTCAATGGCGCCCGGGCTGCGCTGAACCGCCAGACCGCCCAGGGCTCGGGCACCCTGATCAACGTTTCGTCCATCGTGGCGGAAACCCCGCTGCCCTACTCTGCCGCGTATTCCATATCCAAGGCCGCGGTACGGGCCCTCAGCGTCAGCCTGCGCTCGGAACTGGCCCGCGAAGGCGTTACCGGCGTGAACGTGTGCACGGTCCTCCCGGCCACTATTGATACGCCGTTCTACCAGAACGCAGCCAACTTCACGGGCCGCCGCCCCAAGGCCATGCCCCCCGTCTACACCCCGCAGCGGGTGGCGAAAGCCGTGGTGAAGCTCGCTGCCCACCCGCGCCGGGAAACCGTCGCTGGAGGACTGGGAGGCCGGCTCCTGGTCCTCCAGCACAAGTTCACGCCGGGCGCAGTGGAAGCGGCCACTGCCCGCCAGGTGGACCACCGCCAGCTCTCGCGGCGGCAGTCAGCCACGGTGACTACGGGGAACCTCCGCCAGGCGTCGCAATCCATCGGAAAGGCGTCCACCACGGGCGGATGGCACGGCCGGCGGCGGACCGCGCAGCGGACGCTAGCGGGCGCGGCAGCTCTGGCCGGTGCCGCGGTCGCCTTGCGGAAGCGGCTGGGCTGACTGTCCCGGGCTGCACCAACCCTGCCCTGCCATGCCCTCGCCGTCGCCGGCAGTACTCGTCAGAGGTTCCTTTCGGCGTAGGCGCGCAGCGCGTCCCGCACGAAGGCGGCACCTGCCTCGCCACCGTAGTTGGCCGCGAACCGGGCATCAGCGACGTACATCTCCGCAAGCCCCACGACATACCCCTTAGCGTCCCCGCCGCTTTCGGAAGCGGGAGTGCCGGGGATGGACGTCAACCACTCAACATGGCGCCGCGCCAGCTCCTGCGCTTCGGGGCTGTCAGCGGCGAGGCCTGATCCGGACGCCGTGATCCAGTCGCTGCCGAGCCTTTCGGCGCGGGACTTCCACTCCCGTTTTTGCTCAGTTCCCATGCCGCGCCACCAGGCATCGCTTTTGGCGTACGCATCCTTGCCCCAGCGCTCCTCCACCTCGTCCTTGTACTGGGTGTGGTCGAAGCCGTCAAACATCTTCTCGGCCATGAGTTCGCCTCCTCCTTTCACTGTTTCGATCGTTTGCTGTACGGACAGAACCTGCCGGGCCAGCCGCTCCTGCTCCTGCCGGAGCCAGTCCAGGTGGCGGCTCAGCGCTGTGACCGTGTCCTTCTCGTGCTGGAATACCTCGGCGATGGCCGGCAGCCCCAGCCCGAGTCCCCGGAGCAGGAGGATCCGTTGGAGCTGCAGGAGCGCTGCCGCGTTGTAATAGCGGTATCCGTTACTCCCCACGCGGCTGGGCTTCAGCAGCCCGATGTCGTCGTAGTGCCGGAGTGTCCGGCTTGTTGTGCCTGCCATCCTGGCGACATCCTGGATGGACCAGTCCACGCCGGCCCCCACTTCGGTTGCTTCCATGCTCCGAGCGTAGGGGTTGACGCAGCGTCAGGGTCAAGCAGGTGTTCAGCGGCGACGCTTACGCCGTGACCGGGTCCGGGGCGAGCGGACGCGGGCCTGGGCAACAAGGCGGGTGAAAGCGAAGATGAAGACTGCCTCGATAAGGATCATCAGCGCCACAAGCAGCCACTGTTCCTCGGCGACAAATACGACGCAGCCTGCGAGCGCGAGCACTGTCCCGAGCACCAGGGTGTAGACGGCAAAACCCACGGCAACGCGGGCGCTGCGGACGCCGGTCCGGAAACCGAAACCGTGGGGCTCCCCGCCGGGCTGCCCTGGAACGCGGTCCGGCGCGGCGGGCGGGAGCCTGTCGAACTCTTCCCACGGATCCTTCGCTGGGTCGTTGCCTGAACCGTGGTCCGGGTGCTGTCCGGTCATAGTCCAATTATCCCAGCACCGGCTCAGGGATACGGGGCAGGAAACCGGGACGTCAGGTCAGGAAACTCCGCGACGTTCACCAACGTCCTTGCAGGGCAGGTATAGCGGACACAAAAACAGCGGCCCCTCCAACTGATGTTGGAGGGGCCGCTGCCGTGGCGAGGTTCCTCCTGCAGGTGCGGGAGGCAAGCCGAAGCCTTAGAGCGGGCGGATGTTCTCTGCCTGCGGGCCCTTGGGACCCTGGGTCACATCGAATTCGACCTTCTGGTTCTCATCGAGTGAGCGGTATCCGCTGCTGGCGATTGCTGAGTAGTGGGCGAAAACGTCAGCGGACCCGTCATCGGGGGCAATGAAGCCAAAACCCTTTTCGGCGTTGAACCATTTAACTGTGCCTGTTGCCATGGCTGCATTCCTTCGTGTGACTCTGATTCTCTCCCCGGGCCACCGGCCCGAGGTGCGCGGAGAACGTCCCCCGCAGTCCCCAACGTACGGGGCTGGGGCCAACCTTGCAAGGGTAACGGCGATAAAGTGTTGTCAGCGCATGCCCTCGCGGCGGATTGCGGTGGCAATGGCAGCGGCCCTGGTCTCCACGCCAAGCTTGGCGTAGATGTGGGCGAGGTGGGTCTTGACCGTGGCCTCAGAGATGAAGAGGCGCTGTCCGAGTTCCCGGTTGCTGAGGCCTTGCGTGAGGAGGCTGAGCAGTTCGGCCTCCCGCGGAGTGAGGATTTCGTCGGGGTTGCGCAGCTGCTGGAAAAGCCGGGAGGCCACGGGTGCGCTCATGACGCTCTTGCCTTGGACTGCCCCACGGATGGCCGCGAAGATCTCGTCAGGTGCGGCGTCCTTCAGCAGGTATCCCATCGCGCCGGCGTCCACTGCCCGGACGATGTCCGCGTCGGAGTCGTAGGTGGTGAACACCAGGATGGCCTGCCCTTTGTTGCGCTCGCGGATCCGGCGTATGGCCTCGATCCCGTCCATGCCTGCGCCCATGGCCAGGTCCATCACCACCACGGCGACGGCGTCCTGTTCGAGGCGTTGCAGCGCTTCCTCCCCGGACGCTGCCTCGGCGACGATGGCGATGTCAGGTTGGGTGCCCAGCAGGGCCCGCAGTCCGCTTCTCACCACCAGGTGGTCGTCCACCAGCAGCACCGTGATGGCGCTCATGCAGACTCTTCCGGGCCTGCATGCCCCTTGGGTTCCTCGGGCGCGGGCAGCTGGGCCGCGACGATGGTCCCTCCGCCAGGTTCGCTTTCCACTGAGAAAACGCCGCCCAGCTGCTCCACCCGCTGCCGCATGGCCCGCAGTCCGTACCCTCCGGCGTCCGACGGCGGTGCTGCCGCCGCGGGATCGAAGCCGGCACCGTCGTCGTGGACGTCCAGGGTGACCGCGTCCGGTAGGTAGCCGAGGGTCAGCGTGGCGGTGGCGGCGCCCGCATGGAGCTTGATGTTCGAGGCAGCGCTTTGGACAACCCTGAGGAGGGCGTGGCGGACATCGGGCGGGACCGTGCGTGGTTCACCGGTGACCAGGAGCCTGGCGTCCGGGACGTACTGCCTTGCCGCGAACAGCAGGGCCTCAGGCAAGGGTGATGCGTCCAGGCCGGGGGAAGCAAGTTCATGGACCAGGCTGCGGGTCTCGGACAGGTTGCCCCGGAGCAATGCGGTGGCTTGGCCGAGGTCGGCGTGTGCTGAAGGACTGGGCCACGCCCTGCCGGCTGCCTCCAGCAGGAGCAGGCTGCTGGCCAGCCCCTGGGTCACGGTGTCGTGGATCTCCCGGGAGACACGTTCCCGTTCGGCGATGGTTCCTGCCCGGCGCTCACTGGCTGCCAGCTGCCCTTGGGCGAGGGAGACTTCCGCGTGAAGGCGGCGCTGTTCCTCGGCGTCGTGCTGGATCCTGTCGTAGATCAAGGTCAGCATCAGGCCCACGGCCAGCGGGCCGAGGAGCATGGCAAGGTCCGTGCCGCTGCTTAGCCGGAACAACCCTGCCGCGGTGGCAGCAGCGGTGGCTCCCGCCGCTGCGTAGGCGGCTGCACCGCTCAATGCACTGCGGCACAGGAAGAAGAGCGCGAACGAGCACCAGGCAAAGCTCGGGGCCGCAATGACCAGGACGGCCCACACTGCAACCAGGGTGAAGACCCAGGGCGCTCCCGGTTTCCCGCGCGATGAAAGGACGGCGACGGCGAAGTACAGCAGGCAGGCGGCCGCAGCGAGCCCCAGGACCAGGACGTTGTCGGCAGGGCTGTGCCGCATCACATACCGGACCAGGGACGCCACCAGCAGGACGGCGAAGCCACAATGAACGGCGGCGTCAATGCTGTGGAAGCGGGCCGCGTTGCTGGTGGACGCGCCGGTCCCGTGCGGGCCAGTCCGGCCGTCAACGGCTGAGTCGGGGAAGGATGGGGCCGGGGCGGGGCTGGCTTGGGTAGGCATGGGAGTTCCGGTTCCGGTGGGGAATGCTACCCACCATGCTATTGCCCCCGCCCTTGCACCGTCTCTCAACCTTTTGGCTGATACGGCTGGCCCGTTGGAGCAGGACTGTACAGCCAAAGGCCCGATGGCAGGCGGCCGGAGCCCCGGAAGGATTGGGGATGAAATGAACACCGCTCCGAACGTGGGGCTCCGAGCAAAGGAAACAGCATGAAGAAGTCCACAAAAGTTCTTGCCGCCGCAGCCGCCGGCACGCTTGCCCTCACCGCCGGGGTAACAGTTGCCGCGAATGCCGGCGCCGGTTCCGCCACCGCCGTCCCTGCTGCCGACATCCAGCCCGTGCCGGAGAACGTGGTGCAGCAGAACCGTATCTCGGTGGGCGCCTCAGCTAAGGCGGTGGAAGCGGCGCTGGCCAAATGCCAGGCCGACAAGCTTCCCTTTGTGACGGTGGCATTGGTGGACCGCTTCGGCACTGTCCAGGCGCTGCTTCGCGGCGATAACGCGGCCGAGCACACCATTGAAGCCGCGCAACAGAAGGCCTACACCGCCGCCGCCTTTGGAACCCCCACCAGTGAGCTGGCCAAGCGGATCAACGGAACCGGCCCCAGCATCGCCGACCTCCCAGGCACCCTTTTCCTGGCCGGCGGCGTTCCGTTGAAGGTGAACGGGGTTTCGGTGGCCGGCATCGGCGTCGGCGGCGCTCCCGATGGCGCACTGGATGAGGCCTGTGCAGCAGCCGGAGCGGATGCCATCGTGGCCGCCGGTGCCGCCAAGTAGGCTACGCGTATGAGGTGGTTCGGGACTGTGTTTTTGGTGCTTATCCTGACCGCGTGCCAGGCGGGCACGCAGGAGCCGCAGCAGCCGGTGTCCGGGTCGCCGTTGGTCCTGGCCACCCCGGACGCCCAACCGCCCGCGGGGGACCCGGCATCATCCCAGGCGTCCCCCTCGCCGACCGCCACTTCAACCCGTCCGGCCCTTTCGGCCGAAGCCCAGGCACAGCTTGACCAGGAGCTGATCGCCGCCGCCAAGGCCAACAACGCACCTTTGGTGAAAGAGCTGATTGCCCGCGGCGGCAACGTCAACGCCAAGGACGCCATCCAGGATTCGGCGTTCCTCTATGCAGGTGCGGAGGGCTTCAACGATGTGCTGCAGTTGACCCTTGCAGCGGGCGCTGACGTTGCCGGCATCAACCGCTACGGCGGCACTGCCCTGATTCCGGCCAGCGAGCACGGCCACGTTGGGACGGTCCGGATCCTGATCGCCGCCGGCGTTCCGGTCAACCACGTCAATAACCTCGGCTGGACCGCGATGCAGGAAGCCATCCTGCTGAATAACGGCGGGCCCAGGCAGCAGGAAGTGGTCCGGCTTCTCCTGGCAGCGGGCGCCGACCCCAACATCAGGGATCCGGATGGAAGGACCGCACTGCAGAACGCCGAACGGCTGGGCTTCGTTGAGATCGCCGCGCTGATCCGCACCCGGGGCTAAGCGCTGGAAGTCAAGGCACGCTGGGTCTCCCCACCTTTTGCCGGGGAACCACAAGGGCACCCCGCACTTTTAGTGCGGCGCGCCGTCGTCGTCCCTCGAAGGTGGGGAGGTTCGGCGCTACACAGCCTCCAGGACACTGACGTAATTGGCGATGCCCACGCCGCCCATGTTTTGGACCGCGGCGCGGCGGGGGTTGGCGAGCTGCATGCCGCCCGCGGTCCCGGTTAGCTGCATGGCAGCGATGACGTGCTGCGAAACGCCTGTCGCTCCCACCGGATGGCCCTTCGCCTTGAGGCCTCCGGAGGCGTTGACGGGCAGTTTGCCGTCCTTGTGCACCCAGCCCTCCTCGATGGCGCGGGCACCCTGGCCCGGTTCCGTCAGGCCCATCGCCTCGTACATCAGCAGCTCCGCGATGGTGAAGCAGTCATGCACCTCCGCGAAGTCCAGGCCCTCCAGCCCGGTGCCGGCCATCGCCAGTGCACGCTGCCAGGACACCCGCGTGGCGTTGAAGGCAACCGGGTCCCGGCGCGAGGCGGGGAAGAAGTCGTTGGCGTGGCCGAAACCTGCCAGCCGCACCGGTGCAGTGGCACCGCCGGCCGGGGAAGTGGACAGCACGACGGCGGCGGCGCCGTCGGACACGGGGGAGCAGTCAGTGCGGCGCAGCGGGTCTGCCACCATGGGGTTCTTGTCGGAGACGGTGCGGCAGAAGTCCTCGCCCAGGTCCTTGCGCAGCTGGGCGTAGGGGTTGTCCACGCCGTTGCGGTGGTTTTTAGCGGCGATGCTGCCCAGGACGTCACCCAGGTTGCCGTCGCCGTACCGCTTCCCGTAGTGCTTGGCCACCTCGGCAAAGAGCCCCGTGAAGCCGGTGGTGGAGGTTTTGCCCGCCATGTCATAGTCGGCGCCCAGCAGGCCTGCCCCCACAACGTCGGCGCCCGCGTGGGTCATCTTTTCCGCGCCAATCACCAGCACTGTCTTCGCCGTGCCCGCCAGGAGGGACTTTGTGCCCTGCTGGAACGCAGCGGAACCGGAGGCGCAGGCATTCTCCACGCGGGTGGCGGGAACGTTCGCCAGATCTGCCGAGACCTGCAGTGCCAGCGAGGACGGGAAGGCCAGCGGCATCATGCCGGAGTTGAACTGGCCGAGGTAGATTTCGTCGATCTGGCCGGGCTCGACCCCGGCGTTCGCGATGGCCTCGGTGGCAACCTGGACGATCAGGGACTCCAGGGTTTCCTCCGTGAGTTTCCCGAAGCGGCTGTGCCCCCAGCCGGTCAGGAGAACATCCTTGCCGAACTGTTCCTGCAGGCTCATGCTGTGGCTCCTTCCAGGGCATCGGCTGCCGGTGCCGGCGCGTCCAGGGCGACGGTGAACCCGGCTTCCGTCTTTTCCCGGATCTCCTCCACCGTGACGCCCGGGGCGAGGCGGGTCAGCGTGAGCTGCCGCCCGCCGTCGTCCGTCCTGTAGAGGTCGAAGACCGCGAGGTCACTGATGATCCGGTCCACCACCGCAAGGCCTGTCAGTGGCAGGGTGCACTCGCGCACGATTTTGGCGCTGCCGTCCTTGGCATTGTGCTCGGTGAGGACCACCACGCGGGGCGTCCCGGCCACGAGGTCCATGGCGCCGCCCATTCCCTTGACCATCTTGCCGGGGATGGTCCAGTTGGCGAGGTCGCCATTGCCGGAGACCTGCATGGCCCCCAAAATGGCTACTTTGACGTGGCCGCCCCGGATCATGCCGAAAGAGGTGGCGGAATCGAAGATGCTCCCGCCCGGCAGCACCGTGACGGTCTGTTTGCCGGCGTTGATGAGGTCGGCGTCCTCCTCGCCCTCGTAGGGGAACGGTCCCATGCCCAGCAGGCCGTTTTCGCTCTGCAGCACAACCCGGACGCCGTCGGGCAGGTTGTTGGCCACCAGGGTGGGAATCCCGATGCCGAGGTTGACGTAGTCGCCGTCGTTCAGTTCTTCGGCTGCGATGGCAGCCATTTCATCCCTGGTCCAGGCCATGGGGGTCTCCTTGAATGAGTAGTGGGGGTTAGGCCGGGACAGCTTCAGCAGTGCGGCGTGCGGCGGGGCGCACGGTGCGCTGCTCAATGTCCTTGATCCGGTCCCTGGCCTGCACCAGGCGCTGGACGTACACGCCGGGCGTGACGATGTGGTTGGGGTCCAGTTGGCCCGGTTCCACGATGACCTCGGCTTCCGCGATGGTCAGGAGCCCGGCGGTGGCAACCACCGGGTTGAAGTTCCGGGCGGTGTAGCGGTAGATCAGGTTTCCGTCCGTGTCTGCGGTGTGCGCGTGGACCAGGGCGACGTCGGCCCGGATAGCGCGCTCGCGGACGTACGTTTCGCCGTCGAACACCTCGTGCGGCTTGCCCTCGGCCACCAGGGTGCCCACGCCGGTTTTGGTGTAGAAAGCGGGGATGCCGGCGCCGCCGGCACGGAGGCGTTCCGCGAGCGTGCCCTGCGGGGTGAACTCCACTTCCAGGTTGCCGGCCAGGTACTGCTCGGCGAAGAGCTTGTTTTCCCCCACGTAGCTGGCGATGACTTTGCGGACCTGGCCCGCTTCGATCAGGATGCCCAGGCCCTTGCCGTCCACCCCCATGTTGTTCGAGACCACCGTCAGGTCTTTCACGCCGGAATCGCGGACGGCCTCGATCAGGTCCGCGGGAATGCCGCTCAGGCCGAAGCCGCCCACGGCAAGGGTGATGCCGTCCTGGAGTGCACCTTCCAGGGCAACGGCGGATGCTGGTTGAAGTTTGGACATGGCGCCTCCTCATTGAGAACCCCGCGATGGTGGTCCATCTTATGGACGCGGGCTTGGGAAAGGACACTACGGGCGCGGCGAAAGGCCTGTCAAGCCCCGCAAATCCTGGGTTAGTTACCGGTTTTACAGTGTGGACGGTAGCATTGGCCGAGTCCATAATATGGACGGCTGAGGAGGAAAATGAGCAGTTTACCCGTACAGGGCGCGCAGGTTGTCAGCCGCATCGCCGGGCTGTTGCGGCTTGTGGGGCGCAGTGCTGAGGGGATGCCGCTGTCCGCGCTGGTGAGGGAATCCGGCCTCACACGGCCCACGGTCCACCGGCTCCTCTCCTCCCTCGCGTCCGAGGGATTGCTGGATCACGACGCAGGCAGCGGCAACTGGGTGCTGGGCCCGGAGATGCTCCTCATGGGGTCGGTGGCAGCCGCGCGGTTTCCGTTGGAGGACATTGCGCGGCCCAGCCTCCGCAGGCTGGCCGAGGCCACCGGCGAGAGTGCCTTCTTCTCCATCCGCCGCGGTTCCGAGACGGTATGCCTCCTGCGGGAGGAGGGGAGCTTCCCGGTCCGGTCCTTTGTGCTGCACGAGGGCGTCCGGTTCCCCCTCGGTGTGGCCTCCGCAGGCACCGCCATCATGGCATTCCTTCCCGAGGCCGAGCAGGAGGAGCTATTCAAGGGATGGGCGGAACACGCAGGTGCCTTCGCTAAGGCGCATCCGGAGGAACTGGTCCGGGCCAACCTCGAACAGACCAGGCTGTCGGGGTACTCCCTGAATCCGGGACTGGTGCTGGAAGGCAGCTGGGGGATGGGCGCCGCGGTGTTCGATGCGTCAGGCAGGCCCGCCTGGGCGCTTTCCCTCACCGGGATCGAGCCCCGCTTCAAGCCCGAGCGGCAGGAGGAGCTGGGCGGCCTCCTGATGGCCGAGGCGCACCGCATCACCCAGCAGCTCAATGGGGACGGGAAGGGGAGCCGGACGCGCTGAGCCTCCCCACCTTTGCCGGGGAACGACGACGGCGCGCCGCCCTTTCCGGTGCGACGCGCCGTCGTGCTTCCCCAAAAGTGGGGAGTTTCAGCGGCCCCCAGCTGAGTTCCTACACAGCTGAGTTCCTACAGCCCCGCGCGGGGCTCCTCCGGGCCCTGGTGCTTCCACCAGGTGTCAAAGATGGTGACGGGAACGGTGCGCTTGTGCCGGGTACGCAGGTACTTCTCTTCAATCAGCTCGGCAACGGATTCAGGGACATCCCGTCCTTCCAGGTAATCGTCGATCTGGTCGTAGCTCAGGCCCAGTTCGTCCTCATCCGTGCGGCCCGGCCTGTCGTCCAGCAGGTCCGCCGTGGGCACCTTTTCCCAAACGCGGGCAGGAGCGCCGAGCTCGGCCAGCAGGGCACGGTTCTGCCGTTTGTTCAGGCCAAACAGGGGAAGGATGTCGGCGCCGCCGTCGCCGTATTTGGTGAAGAAACCGGTGACTGACTCGGCCCCGTGGTCCGTGCCGATAACCAGGTAGTTGTGTTCTCCAGCCAAGGCATACTGGGCGATCATGCGGGTGCGTGCCTTGGTGTTGCCCTTGTGGAAATCGGAGATTTCCGAGCCCACGGTCTTCTCGAACTCGTCCTCGAAGCCGTCCACGGCGGCAGAGATGTTGAAGGTCCACTCGGTCTTGGGCCGGATGAAGTCCAGGGCAGCCTGCGCATCTTCCTCGTCGTGCTGGACCCCATAGGGCAGGCGCACGGCCACGAAGTTCGCGTCAACACCCTCGGCCTCGAGCTCTTCGATGGCCAGCTGGGCAAGCTTTCCGGCCAGGGACGAGTCCAGGCCGCCTGAAATGCCCAGGACGAAGCCCTTGGTGTGGGTGGCTTTCAGGTAGTCCTTCAGGAAGGAGACGCGCTTGCGCACCTCCCCGGCGGGGTCGATCCGGGGCTGAACGCCCATTTCTTCGATGATGCTGGCCTGGAGTTCGCGCATGGGGTCCAGCCTAGCCAGCACTGCCAATCAGCCTCAAGCATCCACACCGGCCCGCCCCCACTAAACTGGAGTCCATGACTTCCCCCAGTGACACTGCAGTAAACACTGCAGCCGCCCGCGCCCGCCTGCTGGAACTGATCAAGGAACTCGCCGTGGTCCGCGGCAAGGTCATCCTGTCCAGCGGAGCGGAAGCCGATTACTACATCGACCTCCGCCGCATCACGCTGCACCACGAGGCCTCCAAGCTTGTGGGCCAGGTCATGCTGGCCCTGGCGGATGACGCCGGAATCGACTTCGAGTGCGCCGGCGGACTCACCATGGGGGCTGACCCCGTTGGTACCGCCGTGATGCACGCCGCCGTTGACGCCGGTCGGAAGGTTGATGCGTTTGTGGTCCGCAAGGCCCAGAAGTCCTACGGCATGGGCCGCCAGGTGGAGGGCCCGTCCGTGGAAGGCCGCAAGGTGCTGGTACTCGAGGACACGTCCACCACAGGCGGCTCGGCGCTGACGGCAGTGGAAGGCGTCCGGAAGGCCGGCGGCAACGTTGTGGCCGTTGCCGTCATCGTCGACCGGGACACCGGGGCCAAGGAAAAGATCGAAGCCGAGACCGGCGTCCCGTACCTGTTCGCCTTCGGCAAGGACGAACTCGGGCTTTCCTAGGCCCGTCGTCACGGAAGCCCGGGCACAATGTGCCCGGGCTGTCGATGTTGGAGCGGGAGGGAGGGCTGGCCTATCATTTGCGTTATCCCCTTAACTCCCCTGTACGGAGAACGTGCACGATGCTCCCCCCTCAACAGCCCTTGAGCGCCACCGACCAGATCCAGAACCTCATTCTGGAAAGTGCCGACTTCGAGGACTTCCTGAACGAACTGGCGCGGTTCTCCGCCCATCAGATGGCTGGCGACGGCGACGACGCACTCTGCGGCATCACCCTGCTCCGGGACCGCAAGGCGGCCACCATAGGCTGGAGCAGTGACTCGGCGCGGGAAGTGGACGAAATCCAGTACTCCTTGTCCCAGGGCCCCTGCCTGACTGCGGCAGAAGAGGAGCGTGAAGTGCATGTTCCGGACCTCTTCGAGGAGGACCGCTGGGGACCGGACTACGCGGCAGCGGTGGCTTCCCACGGACTGCGGTCCGTTCTGTCGCTGCCCTTCAACCTGCAGGGTGAAGCGAAAGCTGCACTGAACCTGTATTCCGACGTACCGCACAAATTCGATGACCGTGCCACCGCAAAAGCGCGTGGCTATACAAGGGAAATTTCGCAGGCACTGAGGCTGGCCGTGAGGTTCTCGCTTCACACGGACAGCGCCACAAATCTTCGCGCCACCCTGGAGTCCCGGACCATTATCGACATCGCCATCGGCATTGTGATGGCACAGAACAGGTGCAGCCAGGAGGCAGCAGTCAGCATCCTCACCGAGGCCTCCAGCAACAGCAACACCAAGCTGCGGGATATCGCTAAATCGTTGGTGGACTCGGTCGGGGGCGCGGGTACGCGCACGCATTACCAGGAACCCGGACAGCGGCAGGCCGACCAAAGCGCGTGACAAACGGCTTGTGCCTGGCTCGTGCTGGAGGTTACGCTTACCGAGGTTGAGCCGTCGGCCATAGACACCCTCTTTTGGAGTACCTATGGACCGCGCATTAAACGCCCTCGTCAACCTCGATGTCCATGCCGACATTGTCTGCATCGACGTCCGCGGAAGCTTGAACCAGGAGTCCCGGCCGGGCCTTGTCCAGATCATCCGCCGGATCAGGAGGATAGGGATCCGTTCCCACATCCGGGTGGAGCTGTCCCGCGCCGCCATGGTGGAGTCGTCGGCGCTGGCCGGCCTTCGCGGAGACCTGAATGCCATCGACACCGGCGCCCTGCCAGGGATATACGGGGCAGGAGTGTCCCTTGACCTCTCACCCATCCGGGATGATTGGGCCGCGCCTGACGTCGCTGAACAGCACCTGACCATTCTTGACGGCTTCTCCGCCGCGGCCATCGCAGATATCAGCGCAATTGGTTACCCGGCAGCCGAACTTGCCGAACCGGGGATTCCGCCATTGGACCTCACGGGCTTCGAGGTGCTGTGTGGACGCGCGCTGGAGGAGTACTCGGACGAGGAATTGCTGCTTGCCAGCGATACCCTTTTCACCCTCCTGGACAACCCGGCAGCCTTCCCGGGGTCGGACCTGCTGGCCCGGTACGACGACATCGGGCAGGAGATGCTCCGGCGCCAACAGGACACTCCAGCCCCAGTTACGGCGGCGGAAGGACAGGCAGCCAGCTGATGCGGCGTCACTGAAAGGTTACCGGCGGCTTCTTGCGACGGTGTCTTCCAGTGTGCCTACGGTAGAGGCGTGCCATATGAGGGGGAAGTAAATCCGCAGGACCGGCGCGGGGCCTCTGGAGCCCGTCTGCTCCGGGATGCCGCTGCCCTCAAGCAGTTTTCCCGGCGGGGGTTCCTGGCGGGAGCGGGCCTGTCCGGCCTGCTGGCAGCGGACATGCTGGTTACCCGGCAGGTGCAGTCCGCCCGCCAGGTGAACCGGATCCTCCCTGTTGTCGACGACTTCGCTGACACGTACTACCCGGACGCCAGCTGGTTCCTTTTCCCCGGCTATAAAACCAGTTGGGAGGAGGGGCAGTGGATCCTGAACTCCCTCCGGGGCACGCTGAACAAACGGGCCAGGCTCGCTGCGGTGGGCTATTCCAACCTGGGCCTGGACATTGATGAGATTGTCATCGCCGTGATCGAACACGTCCGCGCCCAAAAGCTCACCAAGCTGTTCTTCTACGGGCACAGCTTCGGGGGAATGGTGGCCACCCAGGTCGCCGCCCGGCTCCTGGAGCTTCACGGAGTGGAGGTGGAATTCATCGTGCTTGACTCCAGCCCCTACAGCAAGCACGACGTCCTGGACCAGAGTTGGTTCGATGGAGTGGTGTTCCTGTACGAAAGGGGTTTCCGGTTTCCGTCCGCACTGCGCGGCGGCTACGAACTGGGGGAGCGCGTCATCCACAAAGACGAACGGACGTGGCGGCAGATCGTTGACCAGACACTCGAACAGCTCTCGCCCATCGCACCGTCCAGCCTGCTGGTCCAGTCCGAGTCAGCGTACATCTACCACTTCGACGGCACCCGGTTCGCGGACAAAATTGGCGGCGCCAAGATGGCCTACATCGGCAACCCGCGGGACCGCACTGTCCGGTACCAGACGGCCGTAGGAGCTTGGGCGGTGGCCTTCAAGAACAACATGGTTCCCAGTGAGCTTCAGACGGAAGGGGCCGTACCCGCGCACGCCAGCCCGGGCTGGAACCCGAACATCTACCGGCCCATCCTGGAGGAACTCCTGGACGAGAACTTCCCGCTGCCGCGGGGTGGATCCCGCGTGACGGTCTTCTAGGGCCGGTCCTAGATCTGGTTCTTCAGGTCCGCCACGGAGTTCAACACCTGGTTGGGCCGGAACGGGTACGAACCGATCTCTTCGCGCTGCGTGATGCCGCTGAGGACCAGGACGGTGTGCAGCCCCGCTTCCATGCCGGCGATGATGTCCGTATCCATCCGGTCCCCGATCATGGCGGTGGTTTCGGAGTGCGCGTCGATCTGGTTCATGGCCGAGCGGAACATCATCGGGTTGGGCTTGCCCACGATGTAGGGTTCCCGGTCAGTGGCTTTGGTGATGAGCGCGGCGATGGCGCCGGTGGCGGGCAACGGGCCGTCCTTCGAAGGCCCGGTAGCGTCAGGGTTCGTGGCGATGAAGCGCGCACCGGCCAGGATCAGGCGGATGGCGGTGGTGATGGCCTCAAAGGAATATGTGCGCGTCTCGCCGAGCACCACAAAGTCCGGGTCCTGGTCGGTGAGGATGAAGCCGGCCTCGTGCAGCGCCGTCGTCAATCCTGCCTCGCCGATGGTGTAAGCGCGGTTCCCCGATCCGGAACCCTCCACCTGGTTCTTGAGGAACTGGGCGGTGGCCAGGGCCGAAGTCCAAATGTTTTCCTCGGGAACCTCCAGCCCGGAGGCGCGCAGCCGCGCGGCAAGGTCGCGCGGCGTGTAAATCGAGTTGTTCGTGAGCACCAGGAAGCGCTTTGACGTGTCCACCCACCGCTGGATCAGCTCGGCGGCGCCGGGAACCGCCTGGTTTTCGTGGACCAGGACGCCGTCCATGTCGGTCAGCCAGCACTCGATGTCCTGCCCGCTGCGGTATACCGATGGTGACCCTTTAACCTTGTCCGCTTCTGCCATGCCTACCTCCGCCGGTGATGAAAGCCGAAAGGTCCAGTCTAGTGTTGAAGGGTGAACCAAACGCCCGGAATGACGTCCGAACCGCCTGCAGCATCTGGAGAGGCACACCCGGAGGCGCCGGGCGAAAAGCCGGAAGTCGGCGTCGGACCCTGGGAAGGCGAGCTGCCGGAAGGTGACCACTGGGACCCTGACCTCCTGGCGGACGGCGACCGCCGCAATGTGCTGGACAAGTACCGCTACTGGAAACATGACGCGATCGTGGCGGAGCTGGACTCACGGCGGCACAACTTCCACGTCGCCATCGAAAACTGGCAGCACGACCTCAACATCGGCACGGTGGTGCGCACCGCGAATGCTTTCCTCGCCAAGGAAGTGCACATCATCGGACGACGGCGGTGGAACCGCCGGGGCGCCATGGTCACCGACCGCTACCAGCACGTCCGCCACCACCCCACCGTGGAGGATTTTGTGGCCTGGGCGCAGGGGGAGGGCCTGGCGATCATCGGGATCGACATCTTCCCCGATTCGGTCCCGCTGGAAACCTATGAACTGCCCAAGGACTGCGTGCTGGTGTTTGGCCAGGAAGGTCCTGGGCTTACCCCTGAGGTGCATGAGGCCGCCCTCGCCACCTTGTCCATCGAGCAGTTCGGCTCCACCAGGTCCATCAACGCTGCCTCGGCGGCCGCCATCGCCATGCACGCCTGGGTACGCCGCCACGTGTTCAACCAGCACGTGTAACTTGGCAGGCGGGATGGGAGCCGGCGCGGACTTGCGAGGTAAGGGTGCGGGTGGGGCGTAACCCGGAACACTCTTTGCGCGGTAATGGCTAGGATGGTGCTAGCCGTAAGCGGTACTCCAGGGTTACCAGCCCACAGACGAACCTCAGCATAGGAGTCAGCATGCCCATTGCAACCCCAGAGATCTACTCCGAGATGATCGACCGCGCAAAGGCGGGCGGCTTCGCATTCCCGGCGGTGAACGTTACGTCCTCCCAGACGCTGAACGCGGCCCTGCGCGGCTTCGCCGAGGCTGAGTCCGACGGCATCGTCCAGGTCTCCACCGGCGGTGCGGCCTACTGGTCCGGCGCCTCCACCAAGGACATGGTTGCAGGCTCCCTGGGCTTCGCCGCCTTCGCCCGCGAAGTAGCGAAGAACTACAACGTCAACATCGCGCTGCACACGGACCACTGTCCCAAGGACAAGCTGGACGGTTTCGTCCTGCCGCTCCTGGCTGCTTCCGAGGCTGAGGTCAAGGCCGGCCGCAACCCGCTGTTCAACTCCCACATGTGGGACGGCTCCGCCGAGACCCTGCAGGAAAACCTGCGCATCGCCCGCGAACTGCTCGAGCGCACCGCGGCCGCCAAGATGATCCTTGAGGTCGAGATCGGCACCGTGGGCGGCGAAGAAGACGGCGTTGAGAACGAGATCAACGAGAAGCTCTACACCACCGTCGAGGATGCCCTGGCCACCATTGAGGCACTCGGTGCCGGCGAGAACGGCCGCTACATCACGGCATTGACCTTCGGCAACGTCCACGGCGTCTACAAGCCCGGCGGGGTCAAGCTCCGCCCGGAGATCCTCAAAGACATCCAGGCGCAGGTGGGCGCCAAGATCGGCAAGGACAGCCCGTTCGACCTGGTGTTCCACGGCGGTTCCGGCTCCTCCGACCAGGAAATCGCCGACGCCGTTTCCTACGGCACCATCAAGATGAACATCGACACCGACACCCAGTACGCCTACACCCGTCCGGTAGCCGACCACATGTTCCGCAACTACGACGGTGTCCTGAAGGTCGACGGCGAAGTGGGCAACAAGAAGACCTACGATCCCCGCGTCTGGGGTGCCTCTGCCGAAGCCGGCCTGGCAGCCCGCGTGGTGGAAGCCACCAAGCAGCTCGGCTCGGCCGGAAAGACCTTCTAAATGTCGGACGAGTTCCGCAAGAACCTGATGGGCCCGGAGCCCACCCTCCTGCCTGCCGAGACCGAGGTCTACCAGCAGCTGGAAGCCGGCCAGGAAGCCCTGGACCTGGTGGAAAAGCACCCCACATCCTCGTTGCTGTGGGCTGTCCTGGCTGAAGAGGCTTGGGCCGAGGGACGCACCATCGATTCCTACGCCTACTCACGCGTGGGCTACCACCGTGGACTGGACTCGCTGCGCCGCAACGGCTGGCGCGGCGTCGGCCCCATCCCGTGGGAGCATGAGCCCAACCGCGGCTTCCTGCGGGCGCTTTACTCGCTGGGGCGCGCTGCCGCGGCGATCGGCGAGGCTGAGGAACCGGAACGGATCGAGAAGTTCCTGAACGATTCGGACCCCACGGCAAAAGCAGCCATCGAGGGCTCCTAATATGTGGGCCCACGCCCGCAGGGTTCCCTGGCCGAGCTTGCGAGGCTAGGGGCGGGTGGGGAACGACGCCGGCCGGTCACCTTTTCGAAAAGGTGACCGGCCGTCGTCGTACTTCCCGGAGGCTTGGGGAGATTAGCTGGATTTCTGCAGTCCGGTGCGTGCCATGGCGTCAGCGTAGGCCACGCGCATGTCCTCGAGGTACTCCTCCTGGCGTGCAGGCGAGCCGGCGAAGGCGCGGCCGCTCAGGGAGCGCACCTTGTAGGTCTTCAGGCCGCGGCGCCAGAGCAGCGGCACCTCAGTCTTCAGCAGCAGGTTGGCCAGGCGGTTGGCTTCTGTGCCGTGGGCCACGATTACGGAGGCACGCGGAACGAGTGCCAGGAACTTCAGCAGCGGCTTCAGGCCCGCGGAAATCTGGTCCGGCGTGAACTTACCGTTGGCTTCCCCGGCGACGTGCCACGGGTGGACGTTCCACGGCATAACGAACTCCGGCCGCAGCCCCAGCTTCCACTGGATCCCCAGCATCCGCGTGGCGGCGTCGTGATCACCGGCAGTGATGAAACCGGACGGGTCAGCCTCGCCGATATTTGAGTACAGGCTGATGATGCGGCACTCGTCGACGTCGTGCATGGGGTCCACATAGGGCACAATGGTGCCGGGCTTCGTCCCCTGCAGGGAATCGCACAGTTCGTTGACGGCTGCAACGTTCGGTTCGTAGCGGCGGTTCAGAAGCTGATCATGGAAAGATTCGGGTGCCAGGGCTGTCATGTAGTGCTGGGTCTCCTGCGGGGATTGGTGTTGCTGCCACCGCGAAAATGGGCGCACGATGGCACAGCAGATCCGAAGTGGTTGAAATGGGGCGGACCGATTCCTGGTCGGCCTTTACCAGTTTAGCAAGCCCTGCGAAACGAAACGCCGGTCCCGCGCACCCGATCCAAGCGGCGCACGGAACCGGCGGATCCCGTTATACTTTTCTGCAGCTACCAGAGCCGTTTGGTGGCCCGGCGCGCGCCCTCGCCCAGGGCTTCCAGCTTGGCGAAAGCGATCTGCGGGTGGACCCTGCCGCCCAGGCCGCAGTCCGTAGAGGCGATGACGTTCTCGCGGCCCACGACGTCCGCGAACCGTACGATCCGGTCCGCCACCAGGTCAGGGTGCTCCACCACATTGGTGGCGTGCGAGACGATGCCCGGGATGATGACCTTGCCCTCGGGGAGCTTGGTGTCCTCCCAGACCCGCCACTCGTGCTCGTGGCGGACGTTGGCGGCCTCGAAGGAGTAGCCGCCGGCGTTGATCTGCAACATGGTGTCCACCAGGTCCGCAAGGGGAAGGTCGGTGGTGTGCGGGCCGTGCCAGGAGCCCCAGCAGAGGTGGAAGCGGACCTGCTCCTCGGGAAGGCCGCGGAGGGCGTAATTCAGGGCCTCCACGCGGATCCGGGTGAACTTGAGGTAGTCGGCCACGCTCGGCTCAGGGCTGATCTGGTCCCAGTTCTCAGCGATCGAGGGATCGTCTATCTGGAGGATCAGGCCGGCGTCGATAATGGCCTTGTACTCTTCGCGGAGCGCATCGGCGAAGGCATAGATGTATTCCTCCTCCGTGGCGTAGTACTCGTTGGTGATGCGTGAGGCGCTCCCGGGGGACAGCGCCGCAACAAACCCGTCCTTCAGTCCCGCAGCGGCCAGTCCTGCCTTCAGGTTTGCGATGTCGGACGCGACGGCGTCTTGGCCGGTGTAGACAAGAGGCCCGGTGACTTTGGGGAACGGCTTGGGGCCGCCGGTGAAGATGCCGCTGGTGGGATCGTTGTAGGCCTCGGCGAAGATGGCGCGGTCGCGCCGATGGATGAAGCCGGTCAGCTGGACGTTGCCCGGGGTGGATTCCTTCGGTTCAACCGCCCACTTGGCGTCGTTGTCCAGTTCCAGCCCGCCCATGCGGGCGAAGGAGTAGGACCACCAGGCGCCGTAGTCCACAGCAGCGGACATGGCGTGCCCGTATTCGCCGTCGTTGGGGATATGAATGCCCAGGCTTTGCTGGCGCTGGACCAGGTCCACCACGGAAGCGGTGAGCAGTTCGTTGTAGCCCTCGACGTCGGAAGGGTTCTCTTCGCGTGCGGCGTTGGCGGCAATGAGCTCAGGGGTACGGGGCAACGATCCGGCGTGGGTGACGCGGATGTGGTCGGTGTTCAGGGACATGCTGGAATTCCTTTCCATCGGTCCTGGCAGTAGCACCTTCGCAGGCAGGACGTACCTGCACTATGTGGGTTGCTGCGGCGTCATCGATCCAGGTCTCTCGGCCGCTCCGGATGGGTACTCTCACTTAAATGCACTGGTGCGCCCGGAAGCAAATCCGCTTTCGGAATGTGTCGGGCGGAAACTCCTGACGGTGCCGCCCGGAACAAGGGCAGGAGAGCCTGTCTTTCGGAACGTAATAACTGGCTGCAGGTTGCTGTCACGTCCATTGACAGGATTGGTCCAGGTTGGTTGGCTTTTGTCACAGCCTGCAATGGGGGACATCGCGGGCTGGCCGCACCTAATGCACTCGAAAGAGGGAACGCACTGTGAGAAAAACCTTGGCAACCTTCAGGACCCTGGCAGTTTCAGGAGCCCTGGCACTGGCAGCCGTGGCCGCGCCGGTACCTGCGATGGCCGTGGGCGAAGGCCCCAACTATGACGGCAATGGCCAGATCACCACATCGAAGCTTGCCACCTACGAGCAAATGGTTTCTTTCCTCAAGGACCAGGACGCCCGCCAGGGCGCCATGGAGCTGGAGGTCATCGGCCAGACCGTGAAGGGCCGGGACATCCACCTGGTCAAATACATGTCCGATCCGGCCAAGCCCACCATCCTTTACCTGACGCAGCAGCACGGCAACGAGCAGCTCACCACCGAGGGTGCCCTGGAATTCGTTAAGCACCTGGGCACCGGAAAGTCCGGGGACATTCTCGACGGCGCGAACATCCTCATCGTTCCCATGCTTAACGCAGACGGCGCCATGGGGGACGTCAACTTCCCCCTGGACGACTACCTGGCCAAAGGTGACCGCAACATGACGCGGTACAACGCCGAAGAGGTGGACCTCAACCGGGACCACGTAGCCAAGGTCCAGCCGGAAACGCAGGCGCTGCACAACAATGTGATGCGCAAGTACCGGATCGATTACATGATCGACCTGCACCACCAGGGCACACGCAGCGAACGCGACGGCAAGCTGGTTTCCGGATCCATCCTGTACCCCACCACACCGAACGCCGATCCTGCAGTCGTCGAGAAGTCCAAGCAGTTGGGTGCCGTTGTGTTCAACAACGTCGACTCCACCGGCTGGGGCCACCTCGGCAAATACGTCGGCGGCAGCGCCGAGACAATCAGCCGCAACGGGATCGCTGTGGAGTACGGGATCGCGACACTCCTGTTCGAGATGCGCGGCATGTCCGACCATTACCTGGACGGCTACGCCCTGGGCCTCAGGAGCAACGGATACTTGATCAAGCAGACGGTCACCACCCTCACGGCCACCGCCGCAGCAATCGCTGATGGATCAATCGCCGACGCCGACACCTCCTTCTGGGACAGCCTCGCCACCCAGACCTCCCGCCCCGACGGGGAAGCGGACGACGAGTAGCATCACCGCTGACAGTCCGCCGCGGTCCTTTGCCGAGCAGGAGAGTCCTTTACCCTGCAAGAAGGACCGCGGCGGCCCAACGAGTGGACAAAGTCCCCCATCGGCTAAACTTGGGTGGTAAGAGCCCCGGAACTCTTGCGTCGCTGTGCCGCCCGCGGACCAGCGAAGGCCGGTCCATTCGGGGCATTCTCATGAACGGCGCTGCACCAGGCGAGCCACCTCGTGGCACGGCACGGCCAGCCCGAACGAATGGGGGAGGATCCCATGCCAGCAATTGTGATCGTAGGAGCCCAGTGGGGCGACGAAGGAAAAGGCAAGGCGACCGACCTGCTGGGCGGCCGCGTTGACTACGTCGTCAAACCCAACGGCGGGAACAACGCCGGGCACACCGTCGTCGTGGGCGGTGAAAAATACGAACTCAAGCTGCTTCCGGCAGGCATCCTCAGCCCCAACGCGGTACCCATCATCGGCAACGGCTGCGTTGTGAACCTCGAGGCACTCTTCCAGGAGATCGAAGGCCTCCAGGCCCGCGGCGCCGATACCTCCAAGCTCCGCGTCTCAGCCAACGCACACCTTGTTGCTCCTTACCACCAGGTGCTGGACAAGGTGACGGAGCGGTTCCTCGGCAGCCGCGCCATCGGGACCACCGGACGCGGCATCGGCCCCGCCTACATGGATAAGGTGGCCCGCCTGGGCATCCGTGTCCAGGACGTGTTTGACGAGTCGATCCTCCGCCAGAAGGTGGAAGGTTCCCTGCGCCAGAAGAACGAGCTGCTGGTCAAGGTCTATAACCGCCGTGGCGTGCTCGTGGATGAGATCGTGGAGTACTTCCTGTCCTTCGCCGACCGGCTCCGCCCGCTGGTCATCGACAGCACCCTGGTCCTGAACACGGCCCTGGACGAGGGCAAGGTGGTCCTGATGGAAGGCGGCCAGGCAACGTTCCTGGACGTGGACCACGGAACCTACCCGTTCGTCACCTCCTCCAACCCCACAGCGGGCGGCGCATCCGTGGGTTCGGGCATTGGACCGACCCGCATCTCACGCTCCATCGGCATCATCAAGGCCTACACCACGCGCGTTGGCGCCGGCCCGTTCCCCACGGAGCTCTTTGACGAGATGGGCGTGTACCTTCAGAAGACCGGCGGCGAGTTCGGCGTGAACACCGGCCGGCCGCGCCGCTGCGGCTGGTACGACGCCGTCCTGGCCCGCCACGCCTCGCGCGTCAACGGCTTCACGGACTACTTCGTCACGAAGCTGGACGTGCTCACCGGGATCGAGCAAATTCCGGTGTGCGTGGCCTATGACGTTGACGGCGTACGCCACGACGAAATGCCCATGACGCAGACCGAGTTCCACCACGCAATCCCGATCTTCGAATACTTCGAGGGCTGGACAGAGGACATCACCGGTGCGCGGACGCTGGCGGACCTGCCGGAGAACGCACGCAACTACGTGCTGGCCCTGGAGAAACTGTCCGGGACGCGCTTCTCCGCCATCGGCGTTGGGCCGGACCGGGACCAGACCATCGTGGTGAACGACCTCATCAACGACTAACGCGCCAGGAAAATTACGACGGCGGCGGGCCACCTTGAAAAGGTGGCCCGCCGCTGCTGTTGGCTGGCCTTCGGCAATTTACACAGCGTTTACGGGGGAGGTCTTGTGAGACTGCGGACGCAGCCGGGACACTCGTCTGTACACCCGGTGGCCTGATCGCCGAGCGTTCCACCAGAGCCGCGGGAAAGGGACCGGCAATGCAACCGGACTGGCGGGGGCTACGACGCCGCCCGGCAGAAGCGCACGCCGGACGGGAACCGCAGGACGAAAGGATTTGTTATGGCCGGAAAGTTCGAAGCGTTCGTTGACCAGGACTCGTTTTTCAGGTTCCGGCTGCTGGCCCCGGACGGCTCAGTGATGGCTGTCTCCGGCCCCTTTGAGGACAAGGCTGCCCTCGTTTCCGGAATCGCCGCCGTCCGCGAGTGCGCGGGCACAGGACTGGTCACCGACCTTTGCCCCGCCGGTGCTACGGTTCGTGCGCCAGCAGCGGCACCTGTGGCATCGGCCCCCGCGGCCGCTGATTGTGAGGACCGGCGCAATCCCGCCGCGCACACATTCATCCTGGCAAAAGGACCGCGCCGGCAGGGAACCAAGCCCCGCTGGACCACGGCAGTTACGCGTTGAGCGTCCGGCCAAAAGTAGTTTTTTGAAAATTTTCCTGCAGGGCGTAACCCTTCGGACGCCGGCAGCGATTACCCCTATGTAGCGCCGGTCTGGAACTTGTCCCCCATCACGTTCCAGACCGGCTCTTTCACTTTCCGGCGGCAGGGGCAGCTGCCAAAACTGGCCGCAGTGCTTGCGTGGCTGGATCCGGGCAGTGGCTACTGAGGGGTAAAGTGATGCGGGGAAAAGGCGTTCCCTCTTGGATCAGGCCTCTTCCGCTCCGGAACCCCTCTTGACTGAAAGCACTACGTCCGTGACCGATGCACTCACAGACGGGACCCTGCGGGACCAAGCCGCCGGGGCCTCCGTCTTCAGCGTGGTCTACCGGACCTATGCATCACAAGTCCTGGGCTATCTCACCGCCCGGGGCGTCGAGGATCCGGAGGCGGCCATGCAGGAGGTGTTCCTCTCCGTCCTGCCACGGCTCGGCACCATCCATGGTGGTGCCGCAGGACTCCGTACTTTTATCTTCTCGGTCGCACACGCCCGGATGGTGGACGATCACCGGCGCCAAAGCCGCACCCCGGCCAAGTTGCCCTTCGAACCTGAGCTGGATCAGCGTGAAGATTCCTCCGCGGAGAAGGACGCCCTGGAACGTATTTCACCCCGCGAGGTCATGGGCCTCATGGACGGTTTGCCGGAGGACCAGCGCGAGGTCCTGGCCCTTCGCCTCGTTGCCGGACTCACCGTTGAGCAGACAGCGGCAGCCATGGACAAGACCGCCGGCGCGGTAAAGCAGCTTCAGCGGCGGGCACTGGGGAAACTCCGGGAACTTTCGGCCGTGAAGGAGTACCTGAGGCCATGACGCATGTGAATTACCTGCCCGACATGGTGGAGGACATGCTCCTGGACGCCGGATACGGCAAGGACCCCGAGCTTCGTGCCGCCCTTCTGGCACTGGGGTCGCTGGCGTCGCTGCCCGCACCGGCCCCGTCCGGACATCTTGCCGTACTACTGGCGGAAGCCACCACTAGTACGGAAAGCGAAACGGACGAACTGGCCGGGCGACGACGGCTCCGGACACACCGGCCGACCGTCGTGGGCCTTGCCCTCATAGCAGGCATGGGACTTGGCGTAGGCGGGGTAGCGGCCAGTTCCGCCGTCCCCGGTCAATCCGGAAGCCTCTCAATCCAGCACATGCTTGAAGACTGGACTCCCGCCTGGAGCCTTCCCGCGCCTGACGCCCCGGGCTCCATGGCGCTGCCGGATGGCCGGGACGGACCCTCCACGGGTGCAATGCTTCAGGGCGAACCGGAACCTGGCGCCACCGAAGAAAGCGTCACCCGCAGTGGCATCCCTGCGGCCACTCCCGCTGCGGCGGACCCGTCTGTCCCGCCCCGTAACCCGGACGTGCCGGCACCGGACACTTTCGGGCAGGGCACACAAGGAAACGGGGATGCTGAAAGGAGTGGCGGGCAGAATTCGGCCAACCACTTGGGGCAGGGCCGCGCAGCGGCTGCCCAGGAGGAAAACGGCGTGGCTGCCGGTGTGGTCCCGGAGCCGGCAGTTGGCCAGGGAACCGCTGGCGCCAAGAGCGAGGCAAACCACGTGGCTGGAGCGTCGCCAGGGGTACGGGCGGACTCCGTGCCGGAAGTCCTCAGGCAGGGTGTGGACACCGCAGGAGCTGCCGTACAGGCCGTGCCCGGTGCGAAATGGCTGCAGAAGTTCAGCCGGTAGCCGCCACGGGGAAGGACGTTGGGCGCCGGGCCCTCCCGGCCGCGTAGGCTAGGCGCATGGGGCACAAAAATGATCCTGCCGTTGTCGAACGCCTGATGCGGACCAAAGGGCGGTGGGCCATTGTGGGCCTCACCACCAATGAGTGGCGCGCCGCCTACGATACTTCCCTGTTTATCCGGGACCGGCTGGGGATGGAGATCATCCCCGTCAACCTTCCGGGCGAGCCCGTTCACGGGGAGGCCGGCTACCGGAGCCTTGGCGACATTCCCGCAGAGAAGCACCCCATCGACGTCGTGGACTGCTTTGTGAACTCGCAGAAAGTGGGGGACGTGGTGGACCAGGCGATCGCCGTGGGGGCGAAGGCGGTGTGGCTGCAGTTGGGGGTCATCGACGAGGCCGCGGCGGAGCGGGCCAAGGCAGCCGGGCTGGATGTAGTGATGGACACCTGCCCTGCCCAGCAGGCCTGGAAATACAACCTCTGACGGCTGCACCGGTTGTTCCTGCTGCAGCCGTCCGGGGCCGGCAGGCTCAGCGCTTCATCAGGTGGGGGTAATGCCGCTCGGTAACATCCGGGTGGGCGCGCATACGGCCCTTCAGCATATTGAGGCCAAACGAGGCCAGGAGCGGATTGGCGGGGTCGTCCGTAATGCCCCTCGCAGCCGCCTTCAACCCGGGTGGCAGGGGGACCGGCTTGATCACGGCATCCAGCCGGGGCGACCAGAAGAACGGGACGGAGTACCGGTCGACGCCTGGGGGTGGGGCCTGGACCCGGTGGATAGTGGCCGCCAGGTATCCCTCCGTTGCCACTTCCAGCATCTCGCCGAGGTTCACTACCAGGGCGCCCGGGATAGGCTCCACCGGCAGCCACTCCGTGACGCCGGGAGGCTGGACCTCCAGCCCGCCCACCTCGTCCTGCAGGAGGAGCGTGACGAACCCGTAGTCCGCATGGGAGCCGACTCCCTGGTTGCCTGCTGCCTCGACCACGCCGCCGACGTAGTGCACCAGTTTGCCCATCCAGGCAGGCGAATCGCGGAAGGGCTCGTCGAAGTAGTCCTCAGGCAGTTCCAGGGAAACCGCGATGGCACGAAGGAGCTCCATTCCAACCGTGGACATTAGCTCCGCCCACTCCATCGCCGCAGGCCTGAGCTCGGGGAAGGACTCGTCCGGCCACAGGTTCGGACCCTGGAGCAGCCAGTACGGCTGGTCGGCCGGATAGCCCCCGGCCGGCTCTCGCTCGGGAGAGTAGTCGATCTGTTCGCGGGCGTCCGCCCGCCCCTGGGTCACCTCGGTCCCCATCCGGGTGTAGCCGCGGAAGTGGGGCGAAAGGCGGTTGTCCAGCTTCATCCGTTCCTCCAGGGGAAGGCTGAAAAAGCGCCGGATGACGTCCAGAAGATGTTCGGCCTGCCCCGGGGCGGCACCGTAGCCGGTGATTTGGAAAAAACCGACGTTATGGGTGGCGTGCCGCAGCTGTTCAATGAATTCCGGACTGAAAGACCCGTAGGGCTGCCGCGCGGTGCTCAGGTCCAGGACAGGTATCCCCTGATCGTGTGACATCCTCGCAGACTAGCACCGTCAGTGCCCCGCTTTATAGGCTGACTTTATGGACCCCGACGCGCTCAGGAAAATCTGCCTTTCATTCCCGGGAGCCTTCGAGGATTACCCGTTCGGGCCCGAAACTGCCGTCTTCAAGGTCCGCTCAAGCGTTGCCGGCGGGGCCCGGCACGCGACCAAGCTGTTTGCCTTGTCCTCGATGGACGCCAGCGACTTCTACGTAAACCTCAAATGTGAGCCCACCCTGGCCGTTCAGCTCCGCGCAGCGCATCCCGAGATCAGCGGGGCGTGGCATATGAACAAAACGCACTGGAACGGCGTCCGCCTGGATGGGACCTTGCCGGACGAGATGGTCCGGGACATGGTGGAGGACTCCTACGACCTGGTGGTGGCAGGCCTGAGCAGGAAGCAGCAGGAGCAGCTCGGGTGGGCCCGCCTGGCAGGCACCGGGGGTGGGAACCCTTGAAGGCCAACGGCAAGGCAGGCGGCAGCCTCAACTACCCCTGCATCGGGTGCACCGAGCATGGTTTGGCACCGGCAGGCTACGCAACGGTGCTGAAGGAGGTCCACCTCGGCTGCGGCCTGGGCGTCTATCAGCGGGTTGCCGCCGGCATTCTGTCCTGGGAGTTGCAGCGGCGCGCAGGGCTCCGCGTCCGCACTGATTCGCCTCGTGCAGTGCCAGGGGCCCGGGTGGTGAGCGGCTTCGGCGCCGGGGGACTGCGCCTGGACGCGCCCTGTGAGGTGGTGTGGGTCCGTGAACCGCTGCCGGCGGGCATGCCCCAGTCTGCGGGGTTCGGGTACGGGGCGCTCCCCGGGCACCCGGCCCGGGGAGAAGAATCCTTTGAGGTGGAGATCAACGGGAACTCCGCGGTCCTGCTGCGAATCCGGGCTTTCAGTAAACCGGGCAACTGGTTTTACGCGGCCGGCGGACTAGTGACCCGCGCGGCGCAGCGCCACGTTACTTCCCGGTACATTGAAGGGGCACGCCAACTCGCCGCGGAAGGACAATCCCCGTGATCTTTATCGTCGTCAAATTCAAGGTCAAGCCTGAATGGTCGGAGCGCTGGCCCGATCTTGTGGCCGGCTTTACCCAGGCAACCAGGCAGGAGCCGGGAAACCTCTGGTTCGACTGGTCCCGCAGCCTGGAGGACCCGAACGAATACGTCCTGGTTGAGGCGTTCAAGGACGACGCCGCCGCAGAGCACGTCAACAGCGCGCACTTCAAGCAGGCCATGGCGGACATGCCCCAGGCCCTCGCCGAAACACCCCGCATCATCAGCCGCCAGCTCGACGGCGAAGGATGGGACCGGATGGGCGAACTCACCATCTAGCCCCGCAGCCGTATTTCGCTAGGCTGAAGCCATGTGGATCGGCTGGATCGAATTCGATATCCTCCTGGGCGACGTTCAGAGCCTTAAGGAGAAGCGCTCGGTTATCAGGCCGCTGCTGGCCGACATCAAGCGCAAGTATGACGTGTCCGTGGCTGAGGTGGGCTATCACGACCAGTACCGGCGCTCGCAAGTGGGCGCGGGCCTGGTGGCCGCTGACCGGGCGCACCTCGTGGAGGTGCTGGACGCCGTCGAACGCCATGTTGCCGGCCGGCCGGAGATCGAGCTGCTGAGCGCACGGCAGCGGGACCACCACAGCGAGGACTGACTCCTAGTTCCGCGGCCAGGCGGCCTGCCACGTGATGTCTGCCAGCGTTGCCTGGCCCTGGAGGCTCGGATGGAAGTAGTCCAGGGCACTCACGTCGCTTGCGCTGAATCCGTGGGCATACACTGCTCCGCCATCCGTACGGCAGCTTTCGTATCGGGCGCAGGCGTCAGCGAGGACCTCGTTGAACGCGAGCTCCCGCTGGACCACCTGCCGGCGCATGTCCTCCGTGTTCGAAGCAGCGAGCATGGACTGGCAGATCCGGGCAGCGGACCAGGCAGACTGCGCCGCCTGGTCATGTCGCAGGACACTCCACAAGTGGTAGATGTCAGGGATGCTGGTGACAAAAACCTGGGGCCGTGGCCGCATCTGGTCTAACGTGGCAAGTGCGCTGGTCACCGAAGCCCTGAAGTCTTCAACCGAAGTCATGGTGTCCAAGGACGGGGCGCAAAGATCGTTCGCGCCCATCAGGACGGTGACATACCCGGCGCCTTGTTCGGCTGCGGCTGCCGCCTGGCGAGGCAGGTCGGACGCCTTCGCCCCGCTCACGGCGTTGTTGACGTTTTTTCCCCTGATTCCGGGCGCCACCTGGAGCAGCCGTTCATAGTGGCTGGCCACCCCGTCGCTCGGGCCGTCACCGGTGGACCAGGACCGCGCCGGATCATCACCATGCACACAGCAGGCGCTGTAGGCCCGTGTGATGGAGTCGCCGAGGGCCGCCATGCTGCGGGGGTAGTCGGCATCCTGCGCTGATCGTGGTGTTGGTGCGGCGGCAACCAGGATCAGGAACGGCAGCAGCAGGAAGCTGAGGAACTTTGCCACCTTGGCCATAGTTCGATTAAAGCGGAAATCCGCGCCCCCTTCCCAAAGGGGGCGCGGAATTCCGTGTTTGGCAGTGCGGACGTCAGTCGAAGTACTTCGGCAGCGTACCCTCGTGCGCTTCGCGGAGGGCGTCCAAGGACAGGCCCGCCACCCCGTTGATCTCCAGGGTGCCGCTGGCAGCGTCCACCACGCCAATGCGCGTGTGGGCGAAGCCGCGGGCGGTGCACATGTCGGTGAAGCGCACTTCCTCGGAGCGCGGGACGCCGACGACGGCACGGCCCTGGGACTCGGAGAAGAGCGCCGTGAACAGGTCCACGCCGTCGCGGTCCAGGACATCCTGCAGCGCGATCCGCGCACCCACGCCGTAGCGCAGCGACGATTCCACCAGGGCAGCGGCGAGGCCACCCTCGGAGAGATCGTGGGCGGAGTCGATCATGCCGTCGCGGGAGGCGTTGATCAGGATCTCGCCCAGGGCGCGTTCGGCGTCCAGGTCCACCTTCGGCGGCAGCCCGCCCAGGTGGCCGCGCATGTTGGCCCACTCGGAACCGTCCAGCTCCGCAGCGGTGGTGCCCAGCAGGTAGATCGCCTGGCCATCCTCGCGCCAGCCCGACGGCGTGCGGCGGGCAACGTCGTCGAGCTTGCCCAGCACTGCCACCACCGGGGAGGGGTGGATGGGCGTGGTGCCCGTCTGGTTGTACAGCGAGACGTTGCCGCCGGTGACCGGAATGCCCAGCACCATGCAGGCGTCGGACAGGCCACGGATGGCTTCGGCGAGCTGCCACATCACGTCCGGGTCCTCCGGGGAACCGAAGTTCAGGCAGTCGCTGACAGCCATGGGGACGGCGCCGGACGTGGCAACGTTCCGGTACGCCTCCGCCAGCGCCAGCTGTGCGCCGTGGTACGGATCAAGGTAGGTGTAGCGGCCGTTCGCATCGGTGGCCAGGGCCACGCCCAGTCCGGTTTCCTCGTCAACCCGGACCACGCCGGCATCATCGGGGAACGCCATGGAGGTGTTGCCGCCCACGTAGCGGTCATACTGGTTGGTGATCCAGGACTTGGAGCACATGTTCGGCGACGCCACCAGCTCGGTGACGGCCTTGGCCAGCTCAGCCGGAGCGGAGGGACGGCCGGCGTCCTGCACGGATCCGGTGAAGGAGTCGGCCTGGACGGCATCCTGCCACTCCGGACGGGCGAACGGGCGGTCGTAGACCGGTCCGTCGTGTGCCACGGTGCGCGGATCGACGTCGACGATCACCTCGCCTTCCCAGGTGATGATGAGGCGGCCGCTGTCCGTCACCTCGCCCAGCCAGGCGTATTCCACAGCCCACTTGTCCATGACCGCTTCGAACGCTTCCACGTTCTCTGGGGTAACCACGGCCATCATGCGTTCCTGCGACTCCGACATCAGGATCTCGCCCGGGGTCAGCGTGGGGTCGCGGAGCAGTACGGAGGTCAGCTCAACGGCCATGCCGCCGTCACCGTTGGAAGCGAGCTCGGACGTGGCGCAGGAGATGCCGGCGGCGCCCAGGTCCTGGATGCCTTCCACCAGCGAGCCCTTGAACAGCTCCAGGCAGCATTCGATCAGGACCTTCTCGGCGAACGGGTCGCCCACCTGGACGGCGGGGCGCTTCGAGGGCTTGGTGTCGTCGAAGGACTCGGAGGCCAGCACGGAGGCGCCGCCAATCCCGTCGCCGCCGGTGCGGGCGCCGAACAGGACCACCTTGTTGCCCTTGCCCGAAGCATTGGCCAGGCGGATGTCCTCGTGCCGCATAACGCCTACTGCCAGCGCGTTCACCAGCGGATTGCCCTGGTAGACGGAGTCGAACACCATCTCGCCGCCGATGTTCGGCAGGCCCAGGGAGTTACCGTAGCCGCCGATGCCGGCAACAGCACCGTGCATCACGCGGGCGGTATCGGGGTGGTCGATGGCGCCAAAGCGCAGCGGGTCCATGACCGCCACAGGGCGGGCGCCCATGGAGATGATGTCGCGGACAATGCCGCCGATGCCGGTCGCGGCGCCCTGGTAGGGCTCAACGAACGACGGCGAGTTGTGCGATTCGATCTTGAAGGTCACGGCCCAGCCGTCCCCCAGGTTGGTCACGCCGGCGTTTTCGCCGATGCCCACCAGCATGTCCTTCTTCATCTCCGGGGTCACCTTTTCGCCGAACTGGCGCAGGTGGTTCTTGGAGGACTTGTAGGAGCAGTGCTCGCTCCACATGACGGAGTACATGGCCAGCTCCGCGCCGGTGGGCCGGCGGCCCAGGACCTTGACGATCTCGTCGAACTCGTTCTGCTTCAGGCCAAGTTCGGCCCACGGGAGTTCGGTATCCGGAGTCTTCGCGGCATGCTCAACCGTGTCGATGTTGAACTTCTTGGCCTGGGTGATCGCACCCGGGGCAGCGGTGGGCGAGGCGTCGGCGGTAGCCGTGCCTCCGCCGTCGGTGATGGGGCCTGTCGAGATTCCGGCCATTATTTGCCTCCCACAATCTTGGTCAAAACGGAGGTGAAGAAGCCCAGCCCGTCGGTGTCGGACCCGCCGATACCGTCGAGCGATTCGGGGCCGAAGCCGGCCTCCACGGCGTGCTCCGGGTGCGGCATAAGGCCCACCACGTTGCCGGCGGCGTTGGAGATGCCGGCGATGTCGCGGCGGGAGCCGTTAGGGTTGAAGCCCACGTAGCGGAACACCACGCGGCCCTCTGCCTCCAGCGCGTCCAGGGTCTTGTCATCCGCGAGGTACTGGCCGTCCTGGTTCTTTAGGGGCACAGTGATTTCCTGGCCCGCTTCGTAGTCCAGTGTCCATGCGGTGTTGCTGTTTTCGACACGCAGGACCTGGTCACGGCACATGAACTTCAGGTGGTCGTTCTTGATCATCGAACCGGGCAGCAGGTGCGACTCCGTGAGGATCTGGAAGCCATTGCAGATGCCAAGCACGGGAAGCTTAGCGTCGCTGTTGGCGGCGTCGATGATCCTGGACATCAGCGGTGCGAACCGTGCGATGGCGCCGGCGCGGAGGTAGTCACCGTAGGAGAAACCGCCGGGAATCACGACGGCGTCGACGTCACCAAGCTCGGTGTCGGCATGCCAAAGCTCCACGGCTGTGCCGCCGGCCAGCCGGACTGCGCGGGCGGCGTCACGGTCGTCAAGGGTTCCGGGGAACGTAACGACGCCGATCCGGGCGCCGGCAAGCCTGCTGGCACCGGAAGCGTCGGCGGCGATGGCCTCGCCGATCAGGGGAAGTTCAGTCATGTCAGGCCTCGACGACCTCGACGTTGACGACATCCTCGATCACGGGGTTGGACAGCAGGGTTTCTGCGGCATCACGCGCCTGGGCCAGGATCTCCTCGGTCACCTCGCCGTCGACGGTCAGTTCGAAACGCTTGCCCTGGCGGACAGAGCTGAAGCTGGTAAAGCCCAGCCGGGGGAGAGCGCCGACGATAGCCTTCCCCTGCGGGTCCAGAATCTCGGGCTTGGGCATAACGTCAACAACGATCCGGGGCATCCGGTAACTCCTGTGCGTGAGCTTTGGGTAAGGGCGCAGCGGAGTGGTGCCGTCTCACGCCGTACCGAGGTGTTGGGACACCAATTTCAAACCTTGTGGACGGGCGCTCCGCGAGCTTGCCCCACCATTCTACCGGCCGGAGCGCCCCGCCCTGTATTCGGCGGATTCCGGCCACCTGCGGCGACTGGGACTCCGGGATGTGAGGGTTGGCGGTGGCGGGTTCTGGAGTTGTGCCAAAGGTGTCACTAGGATTGCTGAATGGCTGAGAAATCGAGATCCGTGCTGTTGCCCATGGTTGCCGCGGCAGTGTTTGCCGGGCTGGGGCGAATGGTGCTCCAGAAGATCAAAGCCGACCGGTTCGCGCGGGAAAACCGGGTGGCAGGCCCTATGGATGAAAAGACCCGGCAGTGGATCAGCGACGTGGTGCGCACACCCCGGTAGCAGCGCCTGCCCGCGCTCACTCTGAAGTTGCCAGGGCGCCCTGCGGGGCGCCCTTTTCCATGCCATCCTGTCCTGCCCGGCGCAGGCGCACGACTGGCGAAAAATTTCCCCCTTGTGGCCTATGTCATATTGAGCTCTCAGTCTGTACTCTTTGAGTCGACTGGTCTCACGGAATGACAAGATCTGTAATTTCGCTGTCCGGCCAGTCATTTGGGCCCGCAGTCGTGGCGGGGCCGGTACCTCGTGAAAGGGTTGCACGTGAGATCTACTGGAAAGAGCCCCTTACGGGGCGGGGGATTCCGGAAGGCTGCGGCTCTGGCCGTCGGCCTGCCTCTTCTCCTCACCTCGATGGCCGTAAGTCCCGCTACCGCGGCGCCGGCCGGACAGGATATGGCAATAGCGGCAAAAAACAACACACCGGGAGAGTTCAAGGACGGCCGCTACATCGTTGTCCTGGCGGGTGCCGCGGCTGCCGCCTACGAGGGTGAAACACCGGGACTTGGGGCAACGAAGCCGCAAAAGGGCCGGAAGCTGGATCCTGGAAGTGCCAACTACAAGGCCTACGATGCCCATCTGCGCAAGCAGCAGCGCGAGGTAGCTGCCAGCCAGGGCGTCACCCCCGGAAAGCAGTTCACGGCTGCCCTCAACGGCTTCAGCGCGGAACTGGACGCAGGGCAGGCCATGGAGCTCGCCCGGGACAAGCGGGTCCTGGCGGTGGCACCGGATGTGGAGAATGCCCCGGACTACACCACCACCGATTTCCTCAAGCTGACAGGCCCGGACGGTATGTGGGCCAAGCAGTTCGGCGGGGAAGCCAATGCCGGCAAAGGCGTAGTGGTCGGAGTCATCGATTCCGGTTATGCCCCGGACAACCCGTTCCTGCAGGGAGAGCCTGTCCAGCCGCTGCGTGGTCCCGCCCAGGTGGGCGTGCCGTACCGCACCGCCGAGGGCCGGATCGCCATGCTCAAGGCCGATGGCACCACGTTTGA
Organism: Arthrobacter sp. D3-16; assembly: GCF_054408515.1. NCBI lineage: Bacteria > Bacillati > Actinomycetota > Actinomycetes > Micrococcales > Micrococcaceae > Arthrobacter > Arthrobacter sp. D3-16. The sequence continues at coordinate 665,798 of NZ_CP096437.1, forward strand.
GGGCGAATGCCAGAAGGGCCAGGGGACGGGCGCCTCCTTCGACGGCTCCCAATGCAACTCCAAGGTGATTGGCGCCAGGTACTTTGCCGATTCCTTCCTGCAGAACGTACCGCCCGGAAACCGGGCGCCCCAAGAGCTCATCTCACCGGTCGACGTCGGAAGCCACGGTACCCACACGGCCACCACCGCCGCGGGCAACGCGAACGTTGAGCAGGTGATCGACGGCTCCGCGTTCGGCAAGAGCTCCGGTGTAGCTCCCGCCGCAAAGGTCTCCGTCTACAAGGTGTGCTGGGAGGACACCAGTCCCAATACCGGAGGCTGCTACTCCTCTGCTTCGGTTGAGGCAGTGGAGGCCGCCATCCAGGACGGCGTGGATGTCCTGAACTACTCGATTTCGGGCAACAACAACAGCACCAACGATCCTGTGGCACTGGCCTTCCTCAACGCTGCCGCCGCAGGTGTTTTTGTTTCTGCTTCCGCCGGCAACTCCGGTCCCACCGTCTCCACGGTCAACCACGCTTCACCATGGCTGACCACGGTTGCTGCGTCCACCTTTCCGAGCGAGCTGCTGGGCACGGTGAGGGTCTCCGATGGCTCGGTGTACCGCGGGGCCTCAATCATGAAGACGGAAGTGGCAGACAAGCCGGTGGTCGTAGCCTCGGCTGCGGCGGCAGCAGGTGCTGCCAATCCGAACCTTTGCGGCCCCGGTTCCCTTGATGCTGCCAAGGTGGCAGGCAAGGTAGTGGTCTGCGACCGCGGCGTTGTGGACAGGACGGCCAAGAGCCAGGAAGTCCAGGCCAAGGGTGGCGTCGGGATGATCCTGGTGAACCTCACCAGCAGCTCCGAAGATGCCGACAACCACGTGGTCCCCACGGTGCACGTCAATGCCCCGAAGAGCCTGGAGCTGAAGTCCAAGCTCGAAGCCAACCCCGCTTTGACAGTCAGCCTGGTCAAGGGGGACCTCACGGGTGAACCCGCTTCACCCGCGCCCCAGATCGCCGGCTTCTCCTCCCGGGGGCCAAGCCTTGCTTCCGGCGGCGACCTGCTGAAGCCGGACATCGCTGCACCGGGCGTGAACGTCCTTGCGGGTGTCTCCACCATCGGCAACAAGGGCGAGCAGTTTGGCTTTATGTCCGGCACGTCCATGGCCGCGCCGCATATTGCCGGTTTCGGGGCACTGGTGCTCAGCAAGCAGCCCACGTGGACGCCGGCCATGGTCAAGTCGGCCATGATGACCACCGCATACCCGCTGGTTAACGCGGACGGTTCACCCAACACGGATCCCTTCCAGGGCGGTGCCGGCCACATCGACTCGACCCGCGTCCTGGATCCAGGCCTGGTCTATAACTCAGGTATCAGGGACTGGGTCGGCTTCCTCAACGGCCAGGGGGTAGAGACAGGAGCACCGCAGGCGGGCACCATCGCCGCCCGCGACCTGAACCTGCCGTCCATCGCACTCGGCAGCCTGGTGGGTGAAGTGCAGGTCAAGCGCCAACTCACCGCCCTGGTTCCGGGGTTGTACCGTCCGGAAGTCACCATGCCGGGCTTTAACGTCCAGGTGGAGCCGAAGGCGCTGAACTTCGCCAAGGCAGGCCAGACCCGCGAGGTTACCCTCACCATCAGGAACGTGAGCGCTCCGGTGGGCAAGTTCAGCACCGGCACCCTGACCTGGAAGGGCCCGCGCACTGTGAGCTCGCCCATCGCCATCCGGCCTGTTGATGCGCAGATCGCCCCGTCGTTCTCCTTCAGCTCGGCCACGGGCAGCGGCAGCGGCACCATGGAACTGGTGTCCGGTTCGGACAACCCCATCAAGGTAGGGGTGGAAGGCCTGGCGCCGTTGAGCCAGACAGCCATCACCAAAACTCCCGGGCCGTACGCACCGGCAAATGATGCGCACAACGCCCGGCTCCAGGTGACCGTGCCCGCCGGCGCGTCGTTCGCCCGTCTGGGTGTCCAGGCGCAATCGAACGACGTTGACTGGGACATGGTGGTGTACGCACCGAATGCTTCAGGCGGCTTGACGGCAACACAGGTGGCGACAGCTTCCGCGAGCGAGTTCCTGGACCTGGAATCGCCTCGCGCCGGCACATACTACATCGTGGCCAACCTCTACTCCACGCCTGACAATGGCGCAGCCAGCGCGTCAGTACAGGCGGTCACGTTTGCAGGGGACGCCGGCAACCTCAAGGTGGAACCGAACCCGATTGTGGCTCCGAACGGCACTGCCACCTCGGCCACGCTGGCTTGGACCGGCTTGGCCGAAGGGGTCTACGCTTCGCGCCTTAGCTTGGGCGACAATGGCGTCAGGACCTGGGTCAACGTCCAGGTGGGCGCAGTCTCAGCTGCTCCTTCCGGGGCTCCACAGGTAGCTCTCGCAGACGCAGTCCCCGCGGCCTAGCAGCCTGAGATTTACGGGACAGGATCCCTGGGCGGTTATACCGCCCGGGGATCCTGTTTTCCGGTTTGTTCGAACTGGGTGGTGCCTTGCCCTACGTGGCGCCGGACGCTCCACTGACGTTCCCCAGCAAAGAGGCCATTGTTTTCCAGCGCGAGATTTCGCAGCCGTCGGTCCGCGTGAAGACCGCTTCAACAGGGCGGCCATGGAACGTTCCTGTCACCACGGCCACCTGCGGTCCGCCGTATTGCTGGGTGCACAGTTTTGGAGGGCCCGGTTTCGGGAAGAAGATGTCCTCGCCGTACCGTTCCACCGCGGCGAGTGCAGCCTCAGGGTCCGGCACTGTACTGTCAGCGGAAGGGCGCCCGCCGTCGGCTACCAGGTGGAATTCATGCTCGCTTGCGTCGGGGCTTTCCCGCAGCCTGATGGTCAGGTCGATCATGGCTGCCCGCTCGCGGACAAGGCGGCAAGTTCCTCGGCCAGCTTTGCCCGGAGTGCTGCTGCCTCTGCTGCAAAGGACCGCTGCTGTTCCACGTAGGCCGCCTTGCCGTGTGGTGTCTCGATGGGAATGGCAGGGTAGCCCCACTCCACCAGGTCGTAGGGGGAGGCCTGCATATCCATGGCCCGGATCCGCCATGACAGCTCAAAGCAGTCCATCACCAGCTCACTGGGCAGGGCGGGCAGCAGCTTGTATGCCCATTTGTACAGGTCCATGTTGGCGTGGAGGCAGCCCGGCTGTTCAAGGTGGCGCTGGGTTTCGCGGCTTGGTGCCAGTTCATTCAGTGGAATGGCGTCAGGGGTGTAGAAACGGAAGGCATCAAAGTGGCTGCAACGGATCCGGTTTTCCTCCACTACCTTGTCCGTGCCGGCCGAACCAAGGCGCAGCTGCAGATACTCGTGGCGCAGATCGAACCGGTCCTGGTGGTAAACCATTGCCCACTCATGAAGCCCAAAACAGCCAAATTGCGCAGGGCGTGCGGCAGTCCCCCGCAGGATGATCGCGGCGAAGGAGACGGCGTCGTTGCGGTCGGCGAGAAACGCCTCCCGGTCCAGGGTGACCGCGGGGCTTCCCGCCGGCAACCCGAGGACGGCAAGTTCGCTGTCGTCGAGCATTCGGTAGTGTTTCCACCCGCGGCGGGCCGCCGCTTCCAGCCCCGCCAGGACGACGCCGGCGCCCGGGTGCCAGCGGCTAAGCTGGCCGGGTTTCTGGGTGTAGTACGTGAAGAGGAAGTCTTCCACCGGGTGCTTCTGCCCGGCTGAGCGGCGGGCAAGGTAGGGGTCCGCGTAGCGGCTGACGCGCTGGCGGTGGGCTTCCTCCTTGGCCCGCCACTCGTCCGCCGCCAGGACGCTAAGCCGCTCCACCGGCTGCACCAAGGACATCCTTGACCGCGTCCCAGGCGCCGATCTCGCAACCGTTGGTCCGGGTAAAGGCAACATCAACGGGGACGCCATCCACGACGCCGGTCACGGTAGCTTCCTGGGGCCCGCCGTACTGCTCGGTGCAGACCTGGTCGGCCCGCTTCGGAGCGGGATTCAGCAGCGCCGCGTTCTCTTTCAAGGCGGAGCAGGCGGCGTCAGCAGTGGGATGGTTGCTTTCGGCGTCGGGCGCGCCGTCGACGCAGACAAGGGTGTAATGGAGTTCAGGCTCGCCGGCCGAAGGCTTAAGGGCGATGGCCAGTTCGGCGTTGCCCTGCCCCGGTCCCGATGACGGCGCAGCAGGCGCGGGGGCCGGCGCCGGAACAGAGGTCTCAGCATCAGGGTCGGGGCCGCCCGAAGGGGCCGGTGAACCTGGCGCTGCCGAGGAGGAAGCGGAGGCCGTTGGCGGGGCCGAGGTATCACCGGGAGGAGTTTCCCCGCCCTCGTCCGGCGTACAGGCAGGCAACACTAATGCCGCGATCAACAATGCCGCGAGCCGGAAACCCGTGGTGCTTCCGGCCTGCTTGGGGCGCGGCACATCCACTGGGTGCATCAGCTGCACGATGCCCCCGAGTACGCTTTGCGCCCGCCCCGTGGCCTGGTCCGTCATGATGCCATTCTACTGCCGGGGCCGTGTTGGGCCGGCTACCCCTGCTGGCCTTGGGAGGTGGCTGCAATGAGTCCCATCATGGAGGCGTGCAGCTCACTGACCTGGCTCCGGTTCAGGCCCAGGCGCTCCATCATCGTCCCCGGAACCCTGAGCGCCTCCTGCCGAAGGGCCACTCCTGCGGGTGTGAGGTCCACGGCGAGGGCGCGCTCGTTGCCGTCCACCCGACGTCGGGAAATAAGGCCCGCGGCTTCAAGCCGCCGCAGCAAGGGCGAGATAGTGGCCGGCTCCTGGGCCAGGGCATCGCTGATGTTCCGTACGGTGCGCGGGCTGGATTCCCAGAGACACAGCATCACCAGGTATTGCGGGTGGGTGAGGTTCAGCTTCTCCAGCACGGGCTTGTACGCGCCCACGACGCTGCGGGACGCGACAGTCAGGGCAAAGCAGAGCTGGTGCTCCAGCAGCAGGTCATTGTCCTCGGGGGCGTCCCCCACGGCGGGTGCTGTCATCGCTGGGGTGGAAGTGCTGGATGCAGTGGTCATCGGGCCTCCAATTGTTAGTGCATTAATTATCAGCGTACACTGTTGATAGGAAAAGCGGTCACTGGAAGGAGCCAGTTCATGGGTAAAGCCAGCTGGGAGGGCAAGGACAACGCCTCGCAGCGTTTCATGCGGGCAACCGGCAAGCTGCGTGCCATCTTCGGTCCTGCAAACCGGTCCTCCCTTGTGCATGACATGACAGAGGAAAACCGCAGGCTCCTGGCCCAGCGCCAAGCTGAAACCCAGCAATGGGAAACCATCACCCGGCCGGACGGCAGCACCTACGTGGTGCCCAGGAACCCGGACGACAAGTCCCTCCGCTGAGGCCTGGACCGCGGAGCCTTTTCGAGCACCCGGGCGTAAAATAAGGGCACTGGCTCCGGGAGGAGCAGTTGCTGTATTTGCGATGGCTGTTCTTTCCCCTGAAAGCAGGAAGGGGGTGGAAAACAGTGCCACATGTAGTCAACGGGTTCATGAACCTGACCGACAGGCTCCGCTTCGTTTTTGGGCCGGCCACCCGCCTGGACTCCAGTCTCCCGGTGGTGCACAGGCATGACGAGTTCGAGCAGGCTTCGGAGGAGGAACTCACGCACTTTGTGGTGGAAACCGATTCGTCTGGCCACCACTACGCCGTACGCCGCGAAGACCTCGAAAAGGAGGCCTGACGTCAGCCTGGCCGGACGCAATGCCTTGGTCACTTCCTTAAAACAAAAAAGGCACTGGCTGGGGTAGGGACCCCGCCAGTGCCTTTTTATGTTCCAGGACGGGCCGGTCAGCGGCCGGTGCCGCCGTAGACCGTGGCTTCGTTGTCGCTGTCCAGTTCGAAGGCCCGGTGGATGACGCGAACGGCTTCATCCAGGAGATCCGCGTGGGTAACAACCGAAATGCGGATCTCCGAGGTGGAGATCATGTTGATGTTGATCCCGGCGTCCGAGAGCGCCTTGAAGAATGTGGCTGAGACCCCGGGGTGGGAACGCATGCCGGCGCCGATCAGGGAGAGCTTGCCGATCTGTTCGTTGTATTCGATGCTCTCGAAGCCGATCTGGTCCTGGGCTGCGTGCAGGGCCGTCAGGGCGTCGGCGCCTTCCACGATGGGCAGCGTGAAGGAGATATCCGTCCGGCCGGTGCCGTGCGTGGAAACGTTCTGCACGATCATGTCGATGTTTGAGTGGGCATCGGCGATGACCTGGAAGATGGCTGCCGCCTTGCCGGGGATGTCGGGGACGCCAACAACGGTGACCTTGGCTTCGGAACGGTCGTGCGCGACGCCGGAGATGATTGGCTGCTCCAAGGCAACTCCCTCTTGTGTGGTGATCTTGTCTTCGGCGCTGGGGATGACCCAGGTGCCTTCGTGCTGGCTGAATGACGAGCGGACGTGCAGCGGCACACCGAACCTGCGGGCATACTCCACGCAGCGAAGGTGCAGGATCTTGGCCCCCGAGGCTGCGAGTTCCAGCATCTCCTCGCTGGAGATCGTGTCGATCTTCTGGGCTGAGGGGACAACGCGGGGATCGGCCGTGTAAATGCCATCCACGTCCGTGTAGATCTCGCAGACATCGGCTTCCAGGGCCGCTGCCAGCGCTACGGCCGTGGTGTCCGAACCTCCGCGGCCCAGGGTGGTGATCTCGTTGGTGGTGCGGCTCATGCCCTGGAAACCGGCCACGATGGCGATGTTGCCCTTGTCGAGGGCAGTGCGGATGCGGTGGGGATCGACGTCGATGATCCTGGCTTTGCCGTGGATGCCGTCCGTGATCATGCCGGCCTGGGATCCCGTGAAGGACTGGGCCGAGGCGCCCAGTTTATTGATGGCCATGGCCAGGAGCGCCATCGAGATGCGCTCGCCGGCGGACAGCAGCATGTCCATTTCGCGGGCCGGGGCAGAGTCTGTTACCTGGCCTGCGAGGTCCAGGAGTTCGTCGGTGGTGTCACCCATGGCCGAGACCACAACAACCACCTCATTGCCTGCCACCTGGGCGTCGACCACGCGCTTGGCCACCCGCTTGATGCCATCTGCATCCGCTACGGAGGAGCCACCGAACTTCTGCACGATCAGCTGTTTGGTGACGGCACCGCCGACGGGCAGCTCCTGTGGCTGCGTGGCCTTGTGCACTTCGGTAGTGGGCGTACTCATGCGCGTACCTTCATCGGATCAATTGGAGTCCGGCCAGACAGCCGTAACGCTGTATTGGCCCTGACGCTGGGAACTAACGCCATGGTTGGCGCGACTTCTGGTTCCAGTTTATCGCCGTGCACGGCCGGGCGTTGAATTGTGACCGAATCTCAGCCCATGGAAGGACCTGCCGGGAACCTTCGCAGGCGTACGCTCAAACTGTCTGAATGCATAAAAGACTGTGGGGGACAGGTGCGCAATACATGGCAATGATTTCTGAATTACCGGACGCCGCGGACGGGCCGGAACCCGGCGACGGCATCACGGCGCGGGCAGTGAGCCGCAGCTTCGGCACCGTGCACGCCGTTGAACGCATGGACTTCCATGCTCCGGCCGGGAAGGTAACTGCCCTGATCGGTCCGAACGGGGCGGGCAAAACAACGCTGCTGCTGATGCTGGCGTCACTGTTGGCACCGGATGAGGGCAGCATCAGCGTGGGTGGGCTGGACCCGCACCGGCACCGGGCGGAGGTGCGCAGCCGGTTGGGCTGGATGCCGGACACCCTGGGCGTGTGGGAGTCCCTGACCGCGCGGGAGATTCTCACCCAGATGGCCCGCTTTTACCGGCTCCCGGCCAAGGGTATCGGGGAGAGGGTCGCAGAGATGCTCGAACGGGTTCGGCTCGACGATCTTGCGGACCAGCCGGCGCGGGTGCTGTCCCGCGGGCAGCAGCAGCGGCTCAGCCTGGCCCGGGCACTGATCCATGACCCCTCCGTCCTCCTCCTTGACGAGCCTGCGTCGGGGCTTGACCCGGGCTCACGCGTGGAGTTGCGGATCATGCTGCGCCAACTCGCAGCGGAGGGCAAAGCAGTGGTGGTTTCATCCCACGTGCTCAGCGAACTGGACGAAATCGCCGACGGCGCGGTATTCGTCAACAAGGGCCGTACGGTCCGGCAGCAAACCATCGAAGAAGCAGCGGCTGCCGGGCGCCGTTACGCAGTCACCGCCTCCGACGAGGCCGCACTGGCTGCCAAGCTCACCGAACTGGGCCTGGCGTTCCGACGTGACGACGGACGGCGCCCGTCCCTGAGTTTGATGCTGGGAAGCGACGACGACGCCGAGCGTCTGCTGCGTGACCTGGTGCTGGCCGGCGTCGGGGTCAATTCCTTTGCCCCCGCTTCAGGGGCCCTTGAAGAGACCTACATCAGCCTCGAGGGGGAGCGGCAATGAGCCACGCGACAGAAGACCGGCAGCATACCGCCAGCCGGCGAACAACGGGGGGCTACCTGCCCGGGGTATGGGACGTGGTGGTCCTGGAGCTTAAGCAGCGGCTGCGGTCCCGCGGCTGGTACATCATGCTGGCCATCTGGTTTGTCCTCACGGGGCTCGTGACCTGGCTGACCTGGGCCAGCTGGAATGCCTCACAGGTGGCCCAACGCAGTGTTTCGGGCTTGGTCCCGCCGCCCGAATCAGGCCCTGGGTCCATGATCTTCGAGGTGGTTCTGGCCTTTGTCCTGCTGTTTGCATTGCTCGTGGCCCCGGCGCTCTCCGCCAACGCCGTGAATGGGGACCGCACAGGCGGCACGCTGGCCATCCTCCAGGTGACGCTGCTTCAGCCAGGCCAGATCCTGTGGGGCAAGTTTTTCGCAGCATGGGCGGCAGCACTGGCGTTCCTGGTGGCCAGCACCCCGTTCCTGGTGGTCGGGGTGGCGCTGGGCGGGATGACTGCAGGCCACGTGCTGGTGGCGCTACTCATGCTGGCTGTTGAGGTGGGGGTTGTCTGTGCCATCGGTGTGGGAATCTCGGCGCTCGCCGGCAGGCCGCTGTTCTCCATCGTGGTGACCTACCTGGCAGTCGCCGGACTGGCAGTCGGCACGCTGATCGCCTTTGGCCTGGGCACAGGACTTACCCAGGGCACGGTGATGGCGAACCAGGCCCAATACCGCGCGTACGAGCCGCTAAGCAACGGGCCCGTGGAACCGGAGTACACCTGCTCAGGTCCGTTGCAGGAGCAGATGGTCATGCGGAGCGAACGGGTGGCCTGGTTGCTGGCCATGAATCCCTATGTTGTGGTGGCTGACGCCATCCCGTACAAAGACCGCTCACAGGAGCGCAACTACTCCTCAGTGGGAGCAATAGAAGGGATCAGCCAGGGAGCGCGCTATGCGCTTGCCGGTCCTGAGGGTACCTTTCCGTGCGCCAACGGCGAGGTTAAGCCCAGGTACCTGGCGCAGTCCACACCGATGTGGCCGCTGGGACTCGCTCTGCAGCTCCTCGTTGCCGCGTTGCTGATGTGGCTGGGCTGGCGGTCGCTCCGCACACCTGCCCAGCGGCTGGCCCGGGGTACGCGTATCGCTTGAGCCAATCTTGACCTGAGTCGCTCTGGACACAGGCCCGGCCGGGCCGGATCAGGATGGGTAACCCCTGATCGCCCGGTACCGGGCCTGTTCTTTCAGATGTGGGAGCTTGAGCTGTGGCTGGAGAGGAACGCAGGATGAGGGCCGGCGGGCGACTCGCTGCCCGGCGCATGGCCCGGTCAGCGGGATGAGTGCTGCGGACTGTCCAGCCTGAACATCAGCAAGGGGAAGCCTTTGCCGGCGGTCTCCTGGTCGGTCACCAGGGCGGGGTCCCGCCGGAACCCCAGGTTGTGGAGGAGCCGGATGGAGGGACGGTTTGGTTCATAGACTGCTGCGACGACCGTGCTGATCCCGGGCTGCATGAAGAGCCACTGGACCAGCACCGCCGCAGCCTCACGGCCGTATCCCTGGTGGTGGTAATCGGCATTCAGGATATAGGCCAACGCAGCGTGCCCGGCGGGATGCCTGCCGGGGCCGAGCAGGCCTGTGGGCGCCAGGACGGTGCTGTTCCACGTGCGCGCGTCACCAATGACTTTTCCTGATTCCCGGAGGGTAATCGCCCAGCTGTAGTTGAACCATGTTCCGTTGGCGGCCTTGCCCAAGGCCAGCACCTGGGTCAACCTTTCCCTGTTGGCCCTTGCGGTGAGGGGATCGTGCGAAAGGTATTGGGAGACCGAAGGGTCGCTCCGGTACGTGTGGATTGCTGCCTCGTCCGAATCATCAACCAGGCGCAGGACCAGCCGCTCGGTGACGAGCGGCGCTGTCTCTCCCGGAAGCACGGTCCGCCGGATCCTTAGGTCAGGGCGTTGCGCCGGCCCTCGAAAGCGCGGCCCAAGGTGACCTCGTCTGCGTATTCGAGGTCGCCGCCCACCGGGAGGCCGGACGCCAGCCTGGTCACCGTGATCCCGATCGTCTTCAGCATGCGGGCCAGGTAGGTGGCTGTTGCTTCTCCCTCGAGGTTCGGATCCGTGGCGATAATGACCTCCTGGATGGCGCCGTCGTTCAGTCGAGTGAGGAGCTCCCGGATCCGCAACTGCTCCGGGCCGATGCCGGCGATCGGATTGATGGCTCCGCCCAGCACGTGGTACCTGCCCCGGAACGAGCGGGTTCGCTCCACTGCGAGGACGTCCTTTGATTCTTCCACCACGCAGATCACAGCCGGGTCGCGCCGGGGGTCACGGCAGATGTTGCATTGGTCCTGCTCCGTGACGTTGCCGCAGACGGTGCAGAACTTCACCCGTTCCTTGACGGAGGTGATGGCTTCCACCAGCCGCTTCATGTCCTGGGGGTCCGCTTCAAGGATGTGGAACGCCAACCGCTGTGCGGATTTCGGGCCCACGCCGGGAAGGCGTCCGAGCTCGTCAATCAGCTCTTGGACAGCACCTTCGTACACGTTTTTCCTCTTTAGCTAGGGTGACAGTGGTTGGATCAGTAGCGGGGCGTAACGGGGCTTCCGTCGAGTGAGCGCTCCTCGATCAGCTTCCCGCCGAGGATACGTTCCACCGCGGCCCGGCCGAACACTCCGGATTCTTCAATGGTCTCATCGTCGGCGCTGGGAATGTCCTGCACGTAGGTCGCAGCCGCGGGAACGGCCCGGGCAGGAGCCTTTGCCCGGCCCGCCTCGGCCTCCGGGCTGTTGGACAGGCGCTGGTAGAGGCTTGGCCGGGTAGCCGCCGCAGCAGGGGCATCGGCGGGAACCGGGGAAGCCGCAGGTACCGGGGAAGGGGCGGGAACCGGGGAAGCCGCAGGGGCAGTGCGGGCAGGTGCGGCCACGGCCGAAGCCATGGCGTACTCCCGTACCGGGACTCGATCGGAACCCTGGGGTGCAGTGGCTGGAGCGGCCGTGCCCGAGGGAACCGGAACGGGGCTCTGGGCAGCTGGTTCCGGGATTGTCGCCTTGGTACTTGCCGTCGTGGGCGAATGTGCCGCTGGAGCCAAACCCCACTCGGCGTCCACGGAAGCGGCCGCGTTGGTTACCGGGATGGAGGGCGGAACCTGGGCGGTAGCCGGCTCGTACCGTGTGGCTGAGGGTGCCGCAACTGCTTCCTTTGCACGCAATCCGGCTGTGGCATTCCTGCCCACGTTGCTTGCTTCCCCAACAACCCAGACACCCGGTGCCTGCTCCACGGCACGGGCCCACGGATCGGAAGCACCTGCGCCTGGATCGCTGCCCGTCGGAGCTATGGCGGTTGGAGTTTTGGCCGTGGGGTCGGTGCCGGACTGGGTACCGGATGGTGTGCCCTGCTGGCGTGAACCCGCTGCGGTGGAGACGTCACCAGGGGCGGGGGCCGGAGCGGAGCGGCTGCCGGACCGCGCGGAAGGGGCCCAGTCCATGGGAGGCTCTTCTTCCAGCGGTGGCGCGTCTTCATCCCGGGGCGGACCCCAGTCGTCGTCCGAGTAGGAGTAGTCTCCCGCGGCGCCGCTGTAAGAGTCAGCTTGCGCCAAAGGAGCTGTTGAAGGGACCGCGGGGGATTGGGTTGGGGAAGAGCCACCGGCTGCCGGGCGCTGAGCCGGGGACGGGCCGTTCCCGGCTGCAGGCTGGACTTTGTCTCCTGCCGGGAGCCCTACAGGAATCGAGTGGTTGCTCCCGGCCGAGCCTTCGCTCGCTGGGGCTGTTCGGCCTTCTGGCTGCCCGTGGACGGCACCTGCCGGAGCGGAAGGTGCCGGTGCCTCCATTGCAGCGGTTGCCGGTGCATCCGCTGCTGCAGGTGCAGGCGCCAGTCCCCAGGCAACATCAGCTGAGGTCGCAGGACCAGTTGACGTTGCCGGTGCTGGCCGGCTAGCGGGTGCTTTTGGGTTTGGCTCAGAGCTCGCCCGGCTGGCGCTTCCGCCGGCCACTGCGTTGATCTGGCAGTCAATGCCCACAGTCTTGTGGATTGCCTGCCGCAGGTTCTCCGAATGGTCTGCCCGGCCAAAAGCGCCGGCGAGTCCGGGTGTGGTGAACGAAAGGGTGAGCATGTGGCCGTCGAACGCACTGACCTGGGCGTTGGGTTCAACGAGTGCCCAGGTGCTGCGCTTGATCTTGGAAAGGGTCTGCAGGACATCCGGCCACGCCCGGCGCAACACTTCCACATCGCCCATGGCTGCGGGGGAAGCGGCGGGAACAGACGCGGCAGGCGCTGTTTCGGGCCGCGCAGCAGCCGGGGCTGCCTGTGCAACAGGGGCGGCGTGGGCAGTCGGAGCAGCAGCCTGCCTGTTGCTGGCTGTCGGCGCCGCTGCGGCCGGGGCCTCTGCGGGGACTGCAGCCGCGGGGCGTGTCACCCCGGGACGGGAGTCGACGCGGGAAGGGCGGGAGTCTGCAGAGGGTTCCACCGGCCAGTCGTTGGTGCTGACCCGGGGAGCAGTCAAGGGGGCATTACGGTCCCCATCGGCCGGGCCCGCCGCTGGAGCGGAGGCCTGCGGGGAAGCAGGCGCCGGTTCCGGAGCGGCCGCTGCGGCTGCAGGTTGCTGGCGGACCGGCTGGGCCGGGGACTGAGGGGCTGCAGGCTCAGGCAGGGCGGGTCCGGTCTTAGCCGGCTCCGCAACCACCTGCGCGGGCGGCGTTTGCCCGGCGGGTACATGCTGGTGAGCAGCGCTGGCCTCACCAGCGGTTCCACCTTGGTGAGCGGGGGCTGCGGTGGCGGGAGCCGCGACGTCGTTCCCTGCATAGTTGAGCCGGCGCTCTACACGCTCTATCCGTGCGGCCATGCCACGCTCGTTCTGCTCCGAACTGGGCAGGAGGATCCGGGCACACAACAGTTCCAGATGCAGCCGCGGGGAGGTGGCGCCGGTCATTTCGGTCAACGCGGTGTTGGTGACGTCGGCCGCGCGGGACAACTCGGCGGCGCCCAGGTTGTGTGCCTGGTTCTTCAGGCGCGCGATCTGGTCAGCCGGCATGCCGCGAAGTATGGTCTGGGCGCTTTCGGGCATGGCCTGGACGATGATGAGGTCTCGGAAGCGCTCCAGGAGGTCCTCGACGAAGCGGCGCGGGTCATGGCCGGTCTGGATGACCCGGTCCACGGCGCGGAAGACGGTTGCGGCGTCCGAGGCAGCCACCGCCTCGACAACATCGTCCAGCAAGGAAGCGTGGGTGTAGCCGAGCAGCGCCACGGCAAGTTCGTAGTCCAGCCCGTTGGGCCCGGCGCCTGCCATCAGCTGGTCCAGGACGGACAGGGAGTCGCGGACGGAGCCGCCGCCGGCGCGGATCACCAGCGACAGGACACCGGGCGCAACCGGGACGTTCTCCTGGTTGCAGAGAAGTTCGAGGTAGGCCATGAGCGGCTCCGGCGGCACCAGGCGGAAGGGGTAATGGTGCGTCCGGGAACGGATGGTGCCGATGACCTTGTCCGGCTCAGTGGTGGCGAAGATGAACTTGATATGTTCCGGGGGTTCTTCAACGATCTTCAGCAGGGCGTTGAAGCCCGCGGACGTGACCATATGGGCTTCGTCAATGATGAAGATCTTGTAGCGGTCGCGGACGGGGGCATACGTTGCCCGCTCACGAAGGTCCCGTGCGTCGTCCACGCCACCGTGGCTCGCGGCGTCGATCTCGATGACGTCGAGTGAGCCGGAGCCGCCACGGGCAAGCTCGACGCAGCTGGGGCACGTGCCGCAGGGGGTGTCCGTGGGGCCTTGGGCGCAGTTCAGGCAGCGTGCCAGAATGCGCGCCGACGTGGTCTTGCCGCAACCCCTGGGGCCGGAGAATAGGTAGGCGTGGTTGACCCGGTTTTTCCGCAACGCGGTCATCAGCGGTTCGGTGACATGTTCCTGCCCGATAACGTCAGCGAAGGAGTCTGGACGGTATCTGCGGTACAGGGCGGTAGTGACTGTCACAGAGAAAACCCTACCAATCCGGGCTGACATTCTGCCGCCCTGTGGGGGAATAGTAAAGACCCCCCATGCACCCGCCAGAGCCCGTTTACCCTTGCTACCTTCCGGTCCTGGGGGAGTTCAACAGGATGACGCCACATGAGGGGCCGTCAGATACTTTACCCGAACTTCAGGCCCGACTCGAATCGGGGTCCAGCAAGCGCCAGCCCTCAACCTCCCAGCTCATGAACGCAGGCTCCTCGTAGGGGTGGGCGGCCCGCAGGGCGGCCAGCACGGCCTTCAACAGCGGCCCTTCAACCACGCACTCAATCCGGTCCTCGGCCACTTCTTCGGATGCGCCCACAACTCCGGTGTAGGGAGCAGCACCCGCCTGCGGAGTGAATCGGCCGGTGCCTGAGGTCACAAAGGAACAGTGGGAGTAGTTGCCGATCCGCCCGCTCCGGCGTCGCCGATAGCCTTCAGAACCTGGTGTGTATGACTCGCCGGGACGTAAACCACCAGGGTGTGCAGGTCTGTCATGACTCCCATCGTGCCCCAAAGTTCAGTGGGTGAAGCGAAAATCCATTGCTTATCCCCCTGCCAGCCACGATTATGGATATGTACACCGATTGGGGCAATCTCAAGATTGTGAGCTGCGAGGCCTGGCTAAACGGGGCCGGACCCGGCAGCTCAACGGTGTTCAGGCGGAATGGGCGCGTTGGGGGCGTCCATTTCCGGGTTAAACCCACCACTGTGGGCCACCTTCCCAGCAGGCCGGCAAGCCCTCAATGCTGGCTTCGGAGCCCCGATTGGGCGAAGCGGAAAAGTTCAGGTACTCTAGTATCTGCTTTTGATTCAGAAGCAGCTGGAGAATTCGCCTAGCGGCCTATGGCGCACGCCTGGAACGCGTGTTGGGTTAACGCCCTCGGGGGTTCAAATCCCCCATTCTCCGCCGGTAAAGAACCCGGCCCCGGCAGTCCCGGGGCCGGGTTTTTTCGTTTATCGCCGGTCTCCCGAGCGCGTCCCTTCCGCTTCTGCAAGGCCCAGACGGCGAAGCCGTTGCCTCGCGGCAAGCTCGCTTGGGCCGCGGCGTCCCAGGGCAAGGCGAACGACGCCGAGTACCACTTTGGTGGCCTGCTTCACCGGCAGCGGGAAGGGACCGAGCCGTGGTGCGGACAGTCCGAGCATCTGGCGGTACTTCGGTTCGAGGCTGTGCACCGCTCCCGCAAACAGGACGCGATAGCCGGGGCGAAGCATGGGGTGCAGCGGAGGATCGCGGATGAAGGCCACTGTTTCTGCTACCCGGCTGTCCACCCGGAGCTCTCCATTGAGGTACCACCGGTCCAGTTGAGCGCGCATGTCCGCCTCGGTAAGCGGCGGGTCCTGGACGCCCATCAGCCGGCCGGCCTGGGCCCATTCACGAACGTACGCATCGGGGCCGCCAGGGATGGGGCCGCCCCACAACTGGTGTGCTGTGAGGAAGGCATCGGTGAAGGCGATGTGGATCCAGCTGGCCAGTTCCGGATCGTTGGCGCTGTAGTCGCGCACCGTTCCCTGATTGTCCATGAAGCTGCCTTGTACCGGCCCGTGCAGGCGCCGCACCCGCCGCGAGGCCTCCTCGGCCGCAGCCCGCGAGCCGTACGTAACAGTGAAAATCCAACGGATAGTGGCAGCCAGGCGGGCAAGGGGATCCTCACGGAAGTTCGAGTGCTCGTGCACTCCCGCCAGCGCCCCGGGGTGGAGGGACTGCATCAGCAGCGTGCGGATGCCGGCAACAATCGGGGACATGGAGCCGTGCACGGCCCACACTGCGGAACCGGGAAGGTGGTAACCGGGATCGCCGCCTTCAGCCAGCTTCGGCACCCAGTCGGGCACCTCATCAGCCCTGCCCGTAAAGGTTTTCCTAAGTTCGTCCTGCCATTTCCTAAGGAAACTCCGCATATATCATTGTTGCCCAGAAAACGGAGTGCAGGGGAGCCGGATGGCGCGGACGAAACTGCAAGGTTTTCTCAAGTAATGACCGGCACGATGGGACGGGGTTCACAGACGAAAGGCACTGTGGTCCCATGGGAGATACCGTCAGGATGCGTGCGGTTGATTATGTAACGGAGACAGATTTTGGGGAATCATCGGAAACCGGGTAAGCACAGAGACGCACGCCGTCCGTATGTTTCCCTTGTGCGCGCACTGACGGCCACTGGTGCTGCTGCCCTGTCCATTTGGGCGCTGAACCTTTCCGGCACGGCGGGGGAGTGGGGGGCGTCTGCCACCGCCGTCGGATCCAGTGACGGTGCCGGGGCTGCAGCCACAGCGGCGGGGACAGCGACATCCGGCAAAGTCCATGCCGACCGGACGGCTTCGGACACGGTTGGCGCCGGCATGCTGCAGGGCGCGATCCTGGGCGATCCACAGGCCGTTGTCCCGTTTCCCCACGCGGTGATTGGCAGCTACCAAGGGGAGGACTCCTCGGCGCTGGCGGTGAATGCGGCAGGATTTGGCAGGCCACCCGCCGGATTCCTGATGGCACCGCTTGAGCAGCTTTATGCCAGCTCACCCTTCGGTCTTAGGATCAGCCCGCTGACTGGGGCCGCCGGAGACTTCCACCTTGGCCAGGACTATGCGGCCGCTTGCGGAACGAAAGTGTACGCCGCGGATTCGGGAGTGATACGCGCTTCAGGATGGCACCCGTGGGGAGGCGGCAACAGGGTGGAAATCGACCACGGCAACGGCCTTATCACCACCTACAACCACTTGGACGCAATTGCTGTGCGTACCGGAGATCCGGTCCGCGCCGGCCAAGTGATCGCCAGGGTTGGCACCACCGGGTGGTCAACGGGATGCCACCTCCATTTCGAAACAATCCTGGACGGCCGCCACACCAGCCCGCTCAAGTGGGGACTGGTGCCCACCCGGCCCCTTGACGGCAGCGGAACGGCAGAGATGCGGAGCTACCTGCCGGGATTCGGGTCTCCCACCCAGGGAGCGATCAGTTGGGCACTGCCATTGGGCCACGATCACGACGAGCCTCATGCGGCAGGATTCTTGCCCAAGACACCTGCGACGCCGGCCCTTTCACCTTGGGCATTGCCCCCGGCAACCAGGGCAGCAGCGCCCAGTGCAGCACCCGCCGCACCGGCCCCGGCTGCAACACCACGGTCTCCTGCACCTCCGCCTGGTGCGCCCTCTGCGACGCCGCCTGCGACGTCCCCGACACCCAGTGGGACTACGGGTACGCCGACACCTCCTGCGCCGAACGCAACGCCGACACCTACTGAACCGTCCCCATCGCCGACGCCGGGTGGCACTAGCCCGGTGACCACACCAGCACCGAACGGGACGACGCCGACACCCACTTCAAGTGCAACAACGCCGGCACCGACGCCCACGCCGGCTCCTGCGACCCCCTCCCCGTCCCCTACGGAGCCAAACCCGACAACCGGCGCATCGCCGTCGGTCTCTCCGACGGAACCTTCGCCGTCGGTCTCCCCGACGGAACCTTCGCCGTCGGTCTCCCCGACGGAACCTTCGCCGTCGGTCTCCCCGACGGAACCTTCGCCGTCGGCCTCCCCGACGGAACCTTCGCCGTCGCCTACGGAGCCAACCCCGACGGCTGAACCGTCACCGCCGGCCGGCACCGCGCCTTCGCCAACTCCCACGGAGCCGGAGCGGTGCCCCGCGGAGCCAACTCAGGAAAACCCAACCCCCGACCAGTACGGTGGTTCATCGGCAACGAATGACGCACGTGAACAACTACCTGAGGACGAAGCCTGTGGCACCCCTGTACCCGATCCCGCTGACCCTGAATGACGGCACAGAAACTGACTTTGGCAGGTTCACAGGGAAAGTGGTGATGGTGGTCAACGTTGCCTCCAATTGCGGCTTCACCCCGCAGTACGCGGGACTTGAGGCGCTCTACGAAAAGTTCCGCGACCGCGGGTTCGAAATCCTCGGCGTCCCCTGCAACCAGTTCGCGGGGCAGGAGCCTGGCGGTGACAGCGAAATCGCAGAGTTCTGCCAACGCAATTTCGGCGTCACGTTTCCCTTGACCACCAAGGCGGACGTCCGCGGCAAGGAACAGCATCCTCTCTACGCGGAGCTGACCAAATTCAGGACGGGGCTGCTGCCGGGGCTGGTCAAGTGGAACTTCGAGAAGTTCCTGGTCAGCCGGGAGGGTGACGCGGTGGCCCGGTTCGCTCCGACGGTGGAGCCGGACTCGGCCGAGGTCATCGACGCCGTCGAAAAACTCCTGGGCTGAAACCCTGCGCTTGTGCCGAATTAATCCTGGGGATGCGCAGTTCTTCGATTTTTTTCCACATGGGCTGCGGCGATTTACCCAAAGTTTGCCAAATGTCTGATTGGATAAACCTTACTGAAGGGTACAAGGGAAGCGCCGTTTCCCACCGACCACAGAGGTAGCAATGGAGCACATCGAGGCCGAGCATCCCCGGCCACGCCACTTCCTACTCCACCTGAGCGATCCCCACTTGATGGGAGGTCCGGACCCCCTCTACGGCGTCGTCGACAGTGAAGCGCGGCTCATCCAACTCTTCGAAGAGGTCAAGGCGTCCGGGGCGCGGCCGGAGGCTGTGATTTTTACCGGTGACCTTGCAGACAAGGGCGATCCGGAAGCGTATGTGAAACTACGCGCTATCGTGGAGCCGGCGTGCCGGGAGCTGGATGCAGAAGTCATCTGGGCCATGGGAAACCACGACAACCGGGCGAACTTCCGGAAGGGCCTGCTGGACCAGCCCGGCAGTGACGCACCCGTAGACCACAGCTACTTCATCAACGGGCTGCGCGTCATCACCCTTGACACGTCCGTGCCGGGCTTTCACCACGGCGAACTCAGCGGCTCGCAGCTGGAGTGGCTTGCCTCGGAGCTGGAGACACCGGCTCCGGACGGCACCATCCTGGCGCTCCACCACCCGCCCGTCCCTTCCGTGCTTGACCTTTCGGTGCTGGTTGAGCTGCGGGACCAGGCATCCCTTGCCGCGGTGGTCCGCAACTCGGACGTCCGGACCATCCTGGCCGGCCACCTGCATTACTCCACCACAGCGAGCTTTGCCGGGGTTCCCGTCTCCGTCGCCTCGGCCAGCTGTTACACCCAGGACCTGAACGTGCCCGCGGGGGGCACCCGCGGGCACGATGCCGGGCAGTCCTTCAACCTGGTGCACGTTTACGAGCACACGATCGTGCACTCGGTGGTGCCGCTGGGCAGTTCGGCGACGGTGGGCGAGTACGTCCCGCCGGAAGAGACGGCCCGCCGGCTGGAGGCCGCAGGCATCCGTATTCCTGAAACCACCAAGCAGCGGAGCAGCCCCAGGGCGGGCTTACCGACAGCGAGGTAGGCGTGCAACACGGTCCGTGCGGCAGGGCGGCACGGACCTTGCCTCCGTTGGGCTACTTTTCCCAGGGTGCCTTGATGGGGAAGTACTTTTCCAGGAAGTCCGTAACGAGTTCCGCGCGCTCGTCGGCAGGCACCTCGGGAAAGCTGCCGTCGTTCAGGCAGAAGAAGTCCATGTTGCGCTTTGACAGCAGCTTGGGCAGGTAGTTCAGCCCGGTCCGCATGGTCGTATCCACGTAGCGGACCTTGGCCGCTGTCTGGGTGACGGCACGGCCCGTCAGCAGGGCGTAGTAGTGGTAGAACGAGTTGGTGACGGAGATGTTGTCCGCCGCGCGGAACCGGCTGGCCGCCGTCTTCTGGAACTCTTCCGGAAACTCGCGCTCCATTCGTGCCACCACGCTGCGCCGCAGCGGTGCCGCAGTGTGCTCGAGGTGGCGGGTAGTGATTCGCCCAAACCGGTTCCACAGCAGTTTCCGGTTGACGCGCGCAGCATTCTCGAAGCCACTGCGTTCCGCCGCGTTTTCGCCCAGGCCGATCCGGGTTTCGGCCTCAATGAATTTGGTGATGCCGCCGGGAGTGAAGAACAGGTCCGGGCTGACCGGCCGGCCAAAGAACATGTCATCGTTCGAGTACAGGAAGTGCTCGGACAGGCCGTCGATGTTGTGCAGCTGGCACTCTACCGCCTGCGAGTTGTGGGTGGGCAGCACGGAAGGATCGGAGAAAAATTCTTCGCTGCGCACGATGGTGACTGCGGGGTGGTCAGCGAGCCAGGCGGGGGCGGGGGAGTCCGTGGCGATGAAGATCCGCCGGATCCACGGCGCGAACATGTAGACGGACCGCAGCGCGTATTTGAGCTCGTTGATCTGGCG
The DNA here is from genome assembly GCF_054408515.1 of Arthrobacter sp. D3-16. Classification (NCBI taxonomy): domain Bacteria; kingdom Bacillati; phylum Actinomycetota; class Actinomycetes; order Micrococcales; family Micrococcaceae; genus Arthrobacter; species Arthrobacter sp. D3-16. The sequence continues at coordinate 686,222 of NZ_CP096437.1, forward strand.
GAAGCGGGCTTCGTGGTCGTCGCCTTCGCCCAGGACCACGTCCTTCTGCTGGGCACGCCGGGCTGCGATGTACTCAGGGGAGCTGCCGTCCACCCAGGAGAACACCAGGTCGACGTCGAAGCTGATGTCGCTCGCGTGGTCGGCGAACATGTTCTCGATGGTTGGCCAGGTGTGGCCGTACCGCTCCACGGTGCCGCGCACGGCGTCCTGCCGCAGCATGGTCCGGCGCGTCAGGGAGTTTTCGATTGGAAGGATCAGTTCCTCCCCTTCAAAGGACCACAGTTCGATCTGCACTCCGGCCGAGGCGCCGAACTCGAAGCCGCCGACGGGCTCAACCCGGGGACGGTACAGGCGGAAGATCCGCGCCTGCCGGTTCGAGGAGAGCTCCCCGTCAGCCACCAGTACGGAGGTCTTCTTTTTTGCATCCACTGTCATGGAATACACCGGCTCGTCCCGGCATGCCTCCACCAGGGCCGCGCGAAGCTTCTTGCGGTCCTTCCAGTCAAGGGCGATCACGGGCCGGTCGTTGTTGCCGCGCACCAGCAGGTACGAGAGCCCTGCATTCACCAACACGTTGCGCACAAACAGCAGGTCCTCCACCATGGCCTGGTAGGGCGTCCTGTTGTAGTTGATCAGGGCGTAGCGGCCCTTGTGCCTGATCACGTCCGGGCGGTGCCTGAGACGCTGCTCCGCCGCGGCAGATGTGACCTCTGCATGAAATTGTTCTTCTACGGATGCCTGGCTGCCGTAGTAAACCTCGTCCTGTACCGGTGCTTCTGTAATTGTCGTCTCCGTGCTCGTCAAAGTAAGCGTGTCTACCTGCATGATAGCCGCGCGGTGGAAACAACAGGTTTCGGACTGAACTGCCCGGGGTACGGAACGGGGTTAGGCACCGAGCTCTTCCAGCCAGCTGCGCAGGAAAGCGCCGCCGGCGTCGTCATGGATGACGGAGGCTTCCAGTCCCAGATCTGCTGCAGTCAGGACAGCGTACGGCTTGTCCGGAACGCCATCGGCGGGACGGACATCCACATGCTTCACCGTGTGGTCGTTGTGGTGGAGCCAGTCTGCCATGGCGTAGTCGGTGCGCGAATCGCCCACGGTCCGCCAGGCCTGCGGCGTGATGCCCTGGGCGGCGAGCAGTTCCACTGCCCGGCTGGCTCCGAGATCCTTACCCAGCCGCACTGACTCGATGTCCGTGGAAATGATGGTGGGGTCCACGCGGTAGTCCACTTCGTCGTCGGAGTTGGGCGCATGGTGGTCCAGCCTGACCACCCCCAGCCCATGCCGGGCCATAAGGCTCATGGCATCGGCGTCGAAGAGTTTCTGCTCGGCCAGGTAATCGGCGTTGGCCACCTCGATGTGCTGTTCCACGGACACCATTGCCCGCTTTGTTTCATCAAAGAACATGTGCGCCGCGTAGTCCTCGGCCACCAGCCGCCTGACGTCGTCCCCATAGGCCGCGGGAACCGCCAGCTCGCGGTCCACATGGATGGGGCCGGGGCCGGCGGAGGTGTAGCTGAACCAGACAGCGCCCTTTTCGCAGATGGCGTGGATGACGGTCCCGGCCGGAATGCCGGCCGCGATCATCGGTGCCATGACCTGTTCGCGGATGAAGGCATCAGAGCGTCCGGTGTTGAATATGACGGGGATGCCGGCAGAAGCCAGCGCCACGAGATCCTGGATGATGTCCTGTTTCACATCACGGGAAACGGGGCTTGCAATCGGACCGTCCACATCAAGCAGCAGCGCGAGGGGAGGCGTGGCGGGGTGGCGTGCGCCCAACGTGGAGGCGGCAAGGAACTCGGATGCTGTCATGGCTCCATTCTGTCAGCAGCACCGTTATGCCAGCACGGCGAAGTCACGGTGCAGTCCCCGGCAAGGCCCGCGCGTGTGACACTTGGTCACTGTTTGGCTACAACCTTCCCCACGGCGTGCTGGATACTTTCGCTGGGACCATCGGATGCCTAGGGTGGCATGGTGATATTCAAAGCTGTGGGCGAGGGCCGCCCTTACCCTGACCATGGTTACAACACTCCCAAGGAATGGGCTTCACTGCCCCCGCGCCCGGTGAGGCTGGACGAGCTGGTGACCACCAAGCGCACCTTGGACCTGGAGGCACTCCTGGCCGAAGATTCCACCTTCTTCGGCGACCTTTTCCCGCACGTGGTGCAGTACCAGGGAACCCTTTACCTGGAGGACGGTCTGCACCGCGCCGTCCGGACCGCCCTGCACCAACGCACGGCGATCCATGCCCGCGTACTGGTGATAGATGGCTAGGAAGAAGCAGCAGGACGCCAGCGTCCTCCACGGCCACCACGTCGTCACGGGCCCTGAGTTGCGGTCCGCGTTCGAATCGGACCGCGACGCCGACGACACGGCGAGGGTGCGGCGCCGAGCGCTGCATGCGGTGGTCCTGGTGGTTCTCATCGGACTGATCATCGCGGCGATTATCACCGCGCTGGCCATCATCAACGGCCGCCTGACGATCCCCGCCGCCGAACCAGCCGAGGAGACGGTTTCCACCACCTGCCCTGCGGCAACCTTTGACTACACCCCCAACGACAAGATCAACCTCAACGTCTACAACTCCACCAGCAGGCCGGGACTGGCAAGGTCGGTGGCGGACGAGTTCCTGACCCGGAAGTTCGTTGTGGGAGCGGTGTCCAATGTGGAGGCCAGCTACCGGGGCGTCGCCGCCGTGGTGTCCGGGGCTGCCGGCCAGTCAGCGGCGTTCAGCGTCCAGCGCAACCTGCCGGGTTCGGAGTACTTCCAGGACGGCAGGACAGATGGCAGCGTGGACGTGATCCTGGCCCAGGACTACGCTGCGCTGGCCCCGCCGGAGCTCGTTGACCAGACGCCGGGCACCCTTAGCTGCCCCCGCGAAAGCCGACGGATCGCGGATGACGACAAGCGGCCAGTCGTCCCGTCAGCGGCGCCCGCGCCCTGACGCTGAAGCCGCAGCTGTTCCATCAGCGCGGGTTGTTTGACCGGCCTGAGCGGGTTGTTTACCGATCCGAGGTGAACGACAAGTGGCAGGCTCAGCCGGCCACGGCGGGAAGCGCGGCCAGGCGGACGGGGCGGCCGGCGTCGTCGAACCTCGCCCCGGCACCCAACTGGATAAAGCGCACCGTCCTGGCCACCCTGGCTTCCAGCTCCGCGGGCTCGTCACTGCCCCTGGCCGCGCTGGAGGAGAGCGTGCCGAGGATCAACTGTGCCTGCTGGCCGATGTCCGCCGCCGGCAGGTAGCCCTGCTCCATCCCGTCTCGCAGGATGCCCTGGAGGAGGACACTCAGCTCGCCCACGTGATCGGCGAGTTTGGCGAAGGACGACGGCGACAGGACCGCTCCCATTGCCGGGCCGGGCGGCAGGTGGCGCCGGCTGAGGTCCACCACCTGGGCGCGCACGTAAAGTGCGAGCCGTTCCACCGGGTTGTCCAGGCGGCCGAGTGCTTCGCGGAGCTCGGAGAGGAACTTCTCGGTCTCCTCTAGTGCGTAGGAGATGAGGAGCTCTTCGATGTCCGCGTAGTAGTTGTAGACGGCTGTGCGGCCCACCCCTGCGTGCCGGGCTACGTCCGTCATGGTCAGCCCGGGAAGGCCGTGGGAAAAAAGGAGCTCGCCAAAGGCAGTGAGGATGCGGCGTTGCGTTTCCGCGCGCTGCTCGGCGTTGCTGGCCGCTGAAATCCTAGGCATGTAGACACTTTACCGCGAAGTGTCACCAAACCTGGGGAGGGGGGTTAAACAGAGCAGCCGCCCGGGCCGCAGGCGTCACCGTCGTTTAAGTTCACCAGCACCAGCGGATTGGCATCCTGCCAGGCCTGCGCAAGCGCCGCAGTGAAGGTTTCTGTGGGTTGGGCGCCCGAAAGTCCGAATTTGCGGTCAATGACGAAGAAGGGCACTCCGCTGATGCCCAGGGCGCGGCCTTCCTCGAAATCGAAGCGGACGTCCTCGGCGTACTTGTCCGTGGTGAACAGTTCCTCCGCCTCGTCCCGGTCAATGCCGAGATCCAGGGCCAAGGATGTCAGGTAATCCCGGCTGCCGATGTCCTTGCCGTGTTCGAAGTGGTCACTGAGGAGGCGCTCCTTGGCTTCGTCCTGCTTGCCGTGGGCGGCGGCAAGGTGGATCAGGCGGTGTGCGGTGAAGCTGTTCGCCACAATTACCGAATCGAACCGGTAGTGGAGGCCCTCGCCCTTGGCCTGCTGGGTGATGTGGTCAAACATCTGCGTAACCTGCTGCGGGGGCATGCCTTTGCGGCTGCTGAGGTAGTCCAGTTCGGTCCCGTCGTAGTGCTCCGGGAGGGTGGGATCCAGCTGGTAGCTGCGCCAGACCACCTCGACCGCATCTTTGTGCGGGAAGGTGGCAAGGGCCGCTTCAAAGCGGCGTTTTCCGATGTAGCACCAGGGGCAGGCAACATCTGACCAGATCTCAATCTTCATATTGTCGCCAACAGCGGGCCCAGGGCTGCCATTCCGGAAACCATTGTTAGATACCGCACACAGGGTCTTGTCCCCAGGGTGATCCTGGGCAATAGTCAGAATGTGGGTTTCACGGACGCCCCGGAGTGTCCGTTGTGTCCACGACGCCGCGGGGCCGGCCAGGTCCCGCGGATGGAACTGCCCGAGCCAGCTGGGGAGCGCGGCCTGTCGTTTCCCTGGAGGCCAGGAATGCGGATTGGACTGGTAGCTGGACCGTGGATTCCGGTTCCGCCCGTGACATATGGCGGCACCGAAAGGGTGGTGGACACCCTGGCACGGGGATTCGCAGCCGCGGGTCACGAGGTACTTTTGGCGGCGCCCACGGACAGTACGTGTCCCGTGCCAAGGGTTCCGGCCATGCGGCACTCGGTTCCGGAAGAGCTGAACATGTCGCTCTCCGAACTGAGCCATGTGGCACGGGCGTACGAGGGCCTGGCAAGTACTGACATCATCCATGACCACACCCTGGCCGGCCCCTTGTACCTCCATCGGCCGGGGCGGGTACCCCTGGTGACAACCATCCACTGCCGGCTGGATGCTGCAGCAGCCGACATTTACAAAGCCGTGGCCCGGAAGGCGGCGGTTATCGCCATCTCACGCAACCAGGGTTCACACGCACCGGACGTGCCGGTCACCCGGGTGATCCACCACGGGATGGACGTCTCTTCGGTCCCGGTGGGATCGGGCAGCGGAGGATACCTGTGCTTCGTGGGGAGGGCCTGCCCGGACAAGGGATTGCTGGAGGCCGTTCTGATCGCCCACCAGGCCGGCATGCCGTTGCGGATAGCTGCCAAGATGCGCCAACCGGACGAGGTCCGCTTTTTCCGGGAGGTGGTTCAGCCGATGCTGGGACCTGATGACGAGGTCGTGGAGGAAGTGGACGACGCGAGCAAGTACCGGCTGATGGGCGAAGCGGTGGCATTCCTCAACCCGATTCAATGGCCGGAGCCCTTTGGACTGGTCATGATCGAGGCCCTGGCCACCGGAACCCCCGTTATCGGTACCCCCGCCGGTTCCGCCCCTGAGATCGTGGAGCACGGACGGACCGGATACCTGGGGGAGATTGAGGGACTTGCCGACTTTGTCGGGCTGGCAGGGGGCCTAAGCCGCACGGCGTGCCGCAGGGCTGTTGAGGAACGGTTCTGCGAGGAACGGATGGTGAACGAGCACCTGCAGCTTTACACCGAACTGCTGGAAGGCAGAAAGCCGGAAGGGGTTCCGGATACCGGTGGCGTGCACCAGAATCTTAACGGGAAGGCGGTCTTCCGAGCCCCGGCATGATTGCCGCCCAGTAAAGGAGCCCTCCTGTGACCGCATGGAACGCCGATACAGAGGCAGCCGCATCCGAATCCGGTTCGGTCACGGTGGTGGAAGGGTCCTCATTCTGCATCTCGTCCGGGGGCGGGGATATCAGTTCCGACGGCGGCACCAACGGCGCGTTTTTCCAGGACACCCGCATCGTTTCCCACTGGGTGCTTCGCATCAATGGTTCCCTGCGTGAGCCGCTGGTGGCCCAGCGGCCCAAGCCCTTCGAGGCCACGTTTGTGGGCCGTGCCAAATGGCCGGACGGCCGGTTCGACAGTCCGCTTGTGGTCCGGCAGGTCCGGCATATCGGCCCGGGCCTGCGGGATGACATAACGCTTGAAAACTACTCCGGGGAGCCGGTGGACTGTGACATCGAACTTCTGGTGGACGCCGACCAGGCGGACCTGTTCGACGTCAAGGGCGGGCGCACCACCCCGAGGGCAGAAACAGTCCGGACCGTCCGCGGCGCCGAACTCATCATCGAAAGCTCCCGGGACGGGCAGCAGCGCGGAACGGCCTTCCGTGCCCGCGGCGCAGCGCTCAGTTCGGACGGGCTCCGCTTCCGGGCCACCGTCCCGCCCCGTGGAAAGTGGGCAACCAGCGTCATCGTGGTGCCACTGATCAACGGGAAGGCACCCGCGGAGCCCTTCACTGAAGAGGGGCTCCCGCACCACAGGGAGGGGGTCCGCCGGCACCGCCACTGGGAGCAGAACGTCCCCAGGATCAGCGTTATGGACAGCAGCCTGCAGGCCACCCTGAACCGGAGCCAAAGCGACTTGGGCTCGCTGCGGATTTTTGATCCGCACCATCCGGAACGGGCAGCCGTGGCGGCCGGTGCGCCGTGGTTCATGGCGCTCTTCGGACGGGACTCCATCCTGTCCTCCTACATGAGCCTGATGGTTGACCCCAACCTGGCGGCCGGTACCCTGCAGACCCTGGCCGGCCTGCAAGGGAACAAGGTGGATCCGGACTCCGAGGAAGAACCCGGCCGCATCCCGCACGAGGTGCGCTTCGGGATTACGGCCGGCCTGTCGTTGGGCGGCACCGCCTACTACGGGACGGCTGACGCCACCCCGCTCTTCGCGGCGCTTTTGGGCGAACTGAGCCGGTGGGGGCTGTCGGAGGACATCATCGAATCGTTGGTGCCGCACGCGGACCGCGCCCTGGAGTGGATCGAGCATTACGGCGACCGCGACGGTGATGGCTTCGTGGAGTATCTGCGGCCCAATGAGCACGGGCTCATCAACCAAGGGTGGAAGGACTCCTGGGACGGCATTAACTTCGCCGACGGAACCATCGCGGAAGCGCCCATAGCCCTCTGCGAAGTCCAGGCTTACGTCTACTCTGCCTACATCGGCCGATCGCTGCTGGCCCGCTGGAGCGGCGATGCAGAGTTGGAAGAGCATTGGGCGGAACGTGGCGCGGCGCTGAAGGCCGCTTTCAACGACAAGTTCTGGCTGCCGGAGAAAGGCTACTTCGCGGTGGCCCTGGACAAGGACAAACGTCCCGTGGACGCCTGCACCTCCAATATGGGCCACTGCCTGTGGCTGGGCATCGTGGACGAAGATAAAGCGCAGTCCGTGGTGGAGCACCTGATGTCGCCCCAGATGTTCACTGGCTGGGGAATCCGCACCCTGGCCTCGGACATGGGGGCCTACAACCCGGTCAGCTACCACAACGGTTCGGTGTGGCCGCACGACTCCGCCCTGGTGGCCACCGGCCTGATGCGCTACGGATTTGTGGAGGAGGCGCGGCGGGTAGCCACAGCCCTATTCGACGCCGCCGACCATTTTGACGGCCGGCTCCCCGAATTGTTCTGCGGCTTCGACCGTGGCGAGTTCCCCGGGCCCGTGCCGTACCCCACCGCCTGCTCGCCGCAGGCCTGGGCGGCGGCAGCACCCATCCAACTGATCCGTGCGCTGCTCCGCTTCGATCCCGTCCACACCCGCGGCGTGGTGCACCTGGCGCCCATCCTGCCCGAGGGCATGGGCGACTTCCAGGCCGAGAACGTTCTGATGAACTCCGCCCGGATCACCATCCGGGCGCACGCGACCCACGGCAGCGTGGACGGGCTCCCGCCCGGCCTCAAGCTGCTGGCGGAACCGCGGCCGCCCTTGGCCTACCCGCCGGGGAATCCAGCGAAGACCTAATGCCGCAGCGGGCAGTGCGGAGCCAGCCGCTTAGGGGACTGGACGTTCCAGCACGAAGTCGTGCTCCACGGTGCTGCCCAGCCGGAACGATTTGGTCCCTACCTTTCGGAACCCGGACTTTTCGTAGAAGCGGATGGCCCTGGCGTTCTGGCTGTTGACACCCAGCCAGACGCCCCGCCCACCAGCTTCCGCGGAAGCAACCAGGCTGGCGTGCATCAGCTCCGCTGCGGCACCGAGCCCGTGGTGTTCCGGGTGCACGTAGCACTTGCTGAGTTCCACCGACGGCAGGATCTTCAGCGCTGAAACCACGTCCCGGTCTTCTGCCGGCCGGTTCACCAGCAGGCTGTAGCCGCGCAGGTCGCCATCGGCGTCGATCACCAGGATAGTGACGTCAGGGTCGGCGAGGTATGCCTGGAAGTGCTGTTCGCTGAGCGTGTTGGCAAGGTGTTCCGCGATGTCCCGGGGAGACGACGACGGCGGGCACGCCAGCGGAAAGGTGACGGCCGCCAGCGCAGCCAGCGCCCCGGCGTCGTCCGTGGTTGCTTTTCGGATGGCGGAGGTCATGCAGGGATTGTACGTGCCTGCCTTTCGGGCTACTGCTTGAAGGCGGCGTCGAAGGAGGTGTTCGACGCCGGGAAGTCGAACTTCTTGAGCGCGGCGAGGGCTTCGGGGGCGCCGTGCAGGCGGTCCATGCCGGCGTCTTCCCACTCGACGGAGATGGGTCCTTCATAGCCGATGGCGGTCAGGGCGCGGAAGGATGCTTCCCAGGGGACGTCGCCGCGGCCGGCGGAGACGAAGTCCCAGCCCCGGCGGGGGTCGCCCCAGGCGAGGTGGGAGCCCATGACGGTGTTCCGGCCGGTCTGGCGGACCTTGGTGTCCTTGCAGTCCACGTGGTAGATCCGGTCCTTGAAGTCCCAGATGAAGGAGACGGGGTCGATGCCCTGCCACATCATGTGGGACGGGTCCCAGTTCAGCCCGAAGGCGGGGCGGTGCCCGATCGCTTCGAGGGTGCGGACGGTGGTCCAGTAGTCGTAGGCGATCTCGGAGGGGTGGACTTCGTGGGCGAAGCGGACGCCGCATTCGTCGAAGACGTCCAGGATGGGGTTCCAGCGGTCGGCGAAGTCCTGGTAGCCGGCGTCGATAACCTTTTCGGGAACGGGCGGGAACATGGCGACGTACTGCCAGATGGAGGAGCCGGTGAAGCCGACGACGGTGTCCACGCCGAGTGCCTTGGCGAGCCGGGCGGTGTGCTTCATTTCCTCGGCAGCGCGCTGGCGGACGCCTTCGGGGTCGCCGTCGCCCCAGACCTTGGCGCCGACGATGGCTTCGTGCCGGAAGTCGATGGGGTCGTCACACACGGCCTGGCCCTTGAGGTGGTTGGAGATGGCCCAAACCTTCAGGTTGTACTTCTCCAGCACGGCGAGCTTGGATTCGACGTAGCCCGGTTCGTCCCAGCGCCAAGCATCCAGGTGGTCGCCGGAAACGGCGATTTCCAGGCCGTCGTAACCCCAGCCGGACGCCAGGCGCGCGACTTCCTCGAAGGGGAGGTCGGCCCACTGGCCGGTGAACAGGGTGTAGGGGCGGGACATGTCAGGCTCCTTTGGTGGTGGTTGCGGCAGGCAGCTGGATGGTTGAACTCTTTGCGGCAGCGGACTCCTCTACGGCGTGCAGGATGCGCTGGACTTCCAGCCCGTCCTCGAATGACGGCGACGGTTCGGCACCGCCGTCGACGGCGAGCAGGAAGTCGCGGACCTCGTGGGTGAAGGTGTGCTCCCAGCCGATGATGTGGCCCTGCGGCCACCAGGCATCCAGGTAGGGGTGCTCGGGTTCGCTCACCAGGATCCGGCGGAAGCCCTGCTCGCGGGCCGGTGCCGTGGCGTCAAGGAACCGGAGTTCGTTGAGGTTCTCGAGGTCAAAGATGATCGCACCCTTGTCGCCGTACACCTCCAGCTGAAGGGAGTTCTTCCGGCCGGTGGCCACCCGGGAAGCCTCCACTGAGGCGACCACGCCGGAGGCGAGGGTCAGCGTTGCCCAGGCGGCGTCGTCGACCGTTACGTCTTCAAGCCCCGTGGCGCCGGGCCGGCGGCCCACGAACGTCTGCAGGCGGCCCGAGACCTCCGTAACGTGGTCATCGAGCAGGAAGAGGACCTGATCGATGGCATGGGAGGCAATGTCCCCCAGCGCCCCGGAGCCTGCGGTGTCCTTTGTCAGGCGCCAGGTCATGGGGGCGGACTCGTCGGCGAGCCAGTCCTGCAGGTAGGCCGCGCGGACCTGGCGGACGGTACCGATCCTGCCGTCCGCGATCAGTTCCTTCGCAAGGGCCAGGGCGGGGACGCGGCGGTAGTTGAATCCCACCATCGACTGGACACCCTTGGCCCTGGCTGACTGCGCGGCGGTGGTGATGGCCTCAGCCTCGGAGAGGGTGTTGGCCAACGGCTTCTCCAGCAGCACGTGCTTGCCGGCCTTGAGGGCGGCGATGGCGATCTCCGCGTGCATCCAGCCCGGCGCGCAGATATCGACGATGTGGATGTCGTCCCGGTCCAGCACGGAGCGCCAGTCGGTGGCCGTTTCGCTCCACCCGTACTTGGCGGCGGCTTCCGAGACGGCGGCGGCGTCCCTGCCCACGAGCAGCTTCTGCTCGAAGGCGGGGACGTCGAAGTAGCTTGCCACGTTCCGCCAGGCGTTGGAATGTGCCTTGCCCATAAAGGCGTAACCGATCATGGCTACGCCCAGCGTGCCCTTGGTACTTGATTCCGGGCTCATGCGGTGCCCCCAAGGGTCAACGTTTCCGGGGCCCAGTCTTCGGGAAGGGGAGCTGACGCCGGCGCAGAGCTTTCGACGTCAACGAAAGTTCCGGACTCCATGGACTCGGAGATGGAAACCATGGCATCCAGGACGTGGTACGCCAGGTTTCCCGTGGCGCGGTGGGGGACACCGGCACGGAGGGACCGCGCCATGTCCAGCACGCCCATCCCGCGGCCGTTGGCGGGGCCGGTGGCCGGGATGGTGGTCCACTCCTCGTCGCCCGCGCGCCAGAGCCTGACGTCGCCATCGAAGTAGTTTGGGTCCGGCAGGGACAGGGTGGCCTCGGTGCCGGTGATCTCCACGAAACCCATGCGGACGCGCGGTGACTCGAAGGAGAACACGCTGTGGGACGATGCGCCGTTTTCGAACTGGGTCATCGCCGACACGTGGGTGGGGACCTCCACCGTGAATTCTTCGCCGGCTTTCGGCCCGGAACCGATGACGCGGACTTCTTTGGCTTTGGAGCCGACGGCGGCCACCTTGCGGATGGAGCCGAAGGCCTGGACCAGTGTGGTGAGGTAGTAGGGACCCATGTCGAACAGGGGGCCGGCGCCGTGCTGGAAAAGGAATGCCGGGTTGGGGTGCCAGGATTCCGGGCCGGGCGTCTGGAACGTGGTCATCGCGGTCAGGGGCGTGCCGATATCACCGCGGCGGATCAGGCGCAGTGCGGTCTGCAGGCCGGCGCCGAGGAACGTGTCCGGGGCGCAGCCCAGGCGGATTCCTGCGGCGTCAGCGGTTTTGAGCAGGCCAAGGCCGGATTCACGGTCCAGCGAGAAGGGCTTCTCGGTCCAGACGTGCTTGCCGGCGTTTACTGCAGCTGTGGCTACTTCCACGTGGGCGGCAGGAATGGTCAGGTTGACGATGATTTCGACGTCGGGGTGGGTGAGGGCTTTTTCCACTCCGCCCCACTCCGGGATGCCGTATTCCCCGGCCCGGGCTTCGGCCGCTTCCTCGAACAGGTCGGCGATGACGTGCACCTTGAGGTCCGGGAAAACGGTGAGGTTGTCCAGGTACTGCTTGCTGATGTTCCCGGCGCCAATCACGGCAACGCCCACGGGGCCCCTGCGTGGCGACGTTGCGGAGAAGGAGGTACTCATGCCTTGATCCCTTCGCCGGAGGCGGTCAGGAATGACAGGCTCTCGTTGATGCCTTCAAAAATGTCGCCTTCGTAGTCATCAAACTCCACCACTCCCACCTCCAGCGACTTGGCGGCTGCGATGACGTCCAGGATCTGAACCTGGCCCTGTCCGGCCGGCAGTTGGGCCCTGGGGTCTGTGGTGAGGGGTCCGTCCTTGATGTGGATGAACTTCACCCGGTCGCCGAGCTTGGTAAGGATCTCCACGGGGTCCTGGCCGCCGACGGCCACCCAGTACGTGTCCACCTCCAGAACCAGTTCGGGGTCCAGCAGGTCCGCGAAGTACTCCAGTGCGGTCCTGCCCTCGATGATGGACTCCAGCTCCCACTGGTGGTTGTGGTAACCCACACGGACGCCGTACTCCGCACCCTTCCTGGCAGCTTCATTCAGCTGGGCGGCCGTAGCCTGGACATCCTCCGCGGACTGCCAGCGGTCCGCGGGAATGAAGGGGTCGATCACGGTGGTGATACCCAATGCCTTGGCTGCAGCGAAGATCTCGTCCTGGTCCTGGCTCAACAGCGGAGCATGGCCGGAAGGCGCGGTGAGGCCGTTCTCCCGAAGTGCCTCACCGAGCTCGCGGGCGGTGGCTACGAAGTTGTACGGCTCCACCTGGGCGAAACCGATCTCGGCGACTTTCCGGATGGTGCCGGGAAGATCCTCCTGGATCGCGTTCCGCACCGTATAGAGCTGGAGGGAGTAGGACATGGGTCTCCTGAGTTTTTACTCGGTTCCAGGCTGCAGGCAGTGGTCCCGGCCACAGCATATTGGTCTACTGCAAAGCTAGGTCTACTTTTGCTGCGCGTCAAGCAAAAGTTGAAAGGGTGACATGCAGAAGTAGCCGTGCTATCTATGTCCTATGACCAAGACAGCCGGCAGCAGCACCGCAGCGTCTGAGCCTGCCGCGGCCCAGGGCGGGGCCGGCGACCTGTTCCAGCTCCTGCGGGACGGTAAGGCGCGGACGCGGGCTGAATTGGCCTTGACCACCGGTCTGGCGCGGTCAACGGTGGCAGCACGCATTGATTCACTCATCGCGTCAGGACTGGTGGGCCCCGCCGGAGAGGCGAACTCGAGCGGCGGAAGGCCGCCGTCGCGCTTTGCTTTCAATCCCGCGGTGCGCGTGGTGCTGGCGGTGGATGTAGGGGCCACCCATGTGATCGTGGCTGTCACGGACCTCAATGGCAACATCCTTGCTGAACAGCGCCTGGTGCAGGATGTTGCCGCCGGTCCGGAGGCTGTCCTGGGCCGGGTGGTCAAGGAAGGGGTGTCGCTGCTCGCCACGGCCGGACGGGACGCGGCTGACCTGGCAGGTGTCGGGGTCGGCCTGCCGGGCCCTGTGGAGCATTCCACCGGGCAGCCCGTCAAGCCGCCCATCATGCCGGGCTGGGACGGGTTCGACGTCGTCTCTTATGTACAGCGCTCCCTGCCGGTCCCGGTGCTGGTGGACAACGACGTGAACATCATGGCGCTGGGCGAGCGGACCGCCCACTGGCCCGAAGACGACAATTTCCTTTTCATCAAGGTTGCCACCGGAATCGGCTCCGGGATCATCAGCAGCGGGACGCTGCAGCGCGGTGCGAACGGTACCGCCGGCGACCTGGGCCACGTGCGCGTGCCGCGCGGCGACGACGTGCTGTGCCGCTGCGGCAACTACGGCTGCCTCGAGGCTTTGGCATCCGGTCCGGCATTGGCGGCGGAACTGAACCGGCAGGGCGTGCAGGCCGCGAAGGGCAATGACGTACTGCGCCTTGTGGCCCAGGGAAACCTGCAGGCCATCCAGCTGTTGCGCCAGGCCGGCAGGGACGTGGGCGACGTCCTGGCCACCGTGGTCAACCTGCTCAACCCGTCCGTCGTGGTGATCGGTGGAAGCCTGGGCCAGGCCGGGGAACACCTGATGGCGGGAGTACGTGAGGTGGTCTACCGGCGCTCCCTGCCGCTGGCCACAGCACAGCTCCGGATTGCCCTGTCCCTGGCCGGCGACCGGGCTGCCGTCCTGGGCGCAAGCCAGATGGTGACCCAGCATGTATTGTCCCCGGCAGCAATCGAGGCCACGCTTCAGGCAGCCGGGTAGCCAGCGGCAAACCTTTCAGCCTTGCCGGGGAGACAGACTGAAAACGGCTCAGGCGGAAATCACGCGCACGGGTGAGCCGGCGAGCCAGGCCCTCACATCCTCCAGCGCTCCGCCGTAGAACTGCCGGTAGCTCTCCCGCGTAACGTAGCCCAGGTGCGGGGACAGCACCGTGTTGGGGGCATTGAGGAGCGGGTGGCCCGCCGGCAGGGGTTCGTGGTCGAAGACATCCAGCGCGGCACCGGCGATCCAGCCTTCGGACAGGGCACGCACCAAGGCGTCCTGGTCAACCAAGGGACCTCTTGCGGTGTTCACCAGGACGCCGTCGGGCCCCAGGAGGCGCAGCTCCGGTTCACCCACGATTCCCTCGGAACGGGGAGACAGGCGCAGGTGGAGCGTGGCGACGTCGGAATTTTGGAAAAGGTCCTCCTTGGATACTTTCCGCACCCCGGCCTCCGCTGCGTCCCCGTCTGTCAGGTTCTGGCTCCACGCGAGGACGTCCATGCCGAAAGCCTGGCCGTACGCGGCAATCCTGCGGCCTATTTTGCCCAGGCCCACCACGCCCAAGGTCTTGCCCGCGAGTTCGAACCCCACCGTGTTCTGCCAGCCGCCGGAGCGGAGCGAAGCGTCCTCGGCGGGGATGTTGCGTGCGATGGCCAGGAGCAGTGCCCACGTCATTTCCGGGGCGGCGGTGGGCGATCCGGGAGTACCGCAGACGGTCATTCCAAGCTCGGCTGCCGCCTCCACGTCAATGGACGCGTTCGCCATGCCGGTGGTCACCAGGAGCTGGAGGGCGGGGAGCTTTTCGAGCACCTCCCGCGGAAAAGCCGTCCGCTCCCGCATCGCAATGATGATGGTGACACCTGCCAGCGCCGACACCAGCGCGTCCTGCGACGCGAACGGTTCCCGGTAGGAGGTGACTGTCACGCCGTCGGCCTCGAGGGAGGACCAGTCCGCGAAGCCGTGCGCCACGTCCTGGTAGTCGTCAAGGATGGCAAGCCGGTGCTGCATGGTGTGTCCTTCGTCCCGGAGTCTAGGGCAGTGATGTTCATCGTAAGGCAGGACCGGCACGCCGCCACCGGGAACTGCCGGGTTCGTGCCGTGATAGCAATGGGGGTAATGAAACGAGATCCAACCCCCCAGCCCTGCTGGTGAGCGCCCGCTTCCTCGCCAGGATCCCGAACACCTGGATCCTGCTCGCCTGTATAGGGCTGCTGGCGCTGAACCTTCGCGGCCCCTTTGTGGCCGTGGCCCCGGTGGTGGATGTTATGCAGGCCGACCTAGGCTTTTCCCCGGTGGTGCTGGGGCTGCTGACCAGCATCCCGGTCCTGTGCTTTGCGCTCGCAGCACCCCTGGCGTCGTTGGCGGCCCGCGGGTTTGGTGCCGAGTTCGCTGTCACCCTCACCATCCTGGGCGTGCTGGCCGGAGTGATCGTCCGCTCGGCCGGTGGCCCGGCGCTGGTGCTGGCCGGGACAGTGGTGATTGGCCTTGCCATCACCATCGGCAATATCGCCGCGCCCCTCATCATCCGCCGCGACTTTCCGCCCCTGCGGCAGGGAACGGCCATGGGCGTTTACACGGCCGCGCTGAACGTTGGGTCCTTCCTCACCTCGATGGTCACGGCGCCGCTGGCCGAACTGGCGGGGTGGCAACTGGCGCTCGCATCGGTCGGGATCTTCGCCGTAGGGGCCATGGTGTGCTGGGCGCTCGCCGTCGGGCTCCGCAAAGCCTTCGTGCCCTCCGCGGTTGTTGCTCCGGATGGTCCCAGAGACGGAACGGGTGCCGGATCGGCATGGACCACGGCGGGGCTGACGGCCGCGTTTGCAGGCCAGGCCTTCTCCTACTACGCCGTCACGGCGTGGCTTCCCAGCTACCTCAACGACGAACTTGGCATGTCCTCTGCTGCGGCGGGAGCGGGATCCTCGCTGTTCCAGGTGTTTGCCATAGTGGGTGGCCTCGGCGTGCCGTTCGCCGCCAAATACTTCAGTACGACGACGGTGGCCGTCACCTTGGGCCTTTTATGGACGGCCGTGCCCGCCGGTCTCCTGCTGGCCCCGGAGCTTTGGTGGCTGTGGTCCGTTTTGGGCGGCGTTGCCCAGGGCGGCGGGATCACGCTGATCTTCATCGCGATCATCAAGCTGGCCCGCGACCAGGTGGCCGCCGGCCGCATGTCCGCCACCGTCCAGGGGCTGGGTTACTGCTTCGGCGCCATCGCTCCGCCACTGGTGGGATACGTGCACGACGTCGCCGGATCCTGGACACCGGCCCTGCTTCTCATCCTGGCGTCGGTGCTGACGTTCTTCCTTGCTGCCACCCTCTCCGTGCGGCGGGTGCCCAAGGGGCGGTAAACGTAGCGGCAGCCCGCCGTCGTCACGCGATGTATTCCGTCGCCGGGCCGGCCCTCCGGATTTCGGAGGTGCCTGTTGCGAAGGGCGTGCCGGCCCGGCGGACGGAAGTCTGGTTATGCTGCAGCGAGTTCCTCGACGGTTGCCTTTTCGCGGGCTTCCGTCAGGTAGCGCGCGTAGGCGGGGCGGGTGAGGAAGGACGGGAAGTCCCGGGCGAGGGTGACTTCCTCGAAGATGTCGCGGGCGTCTTCGAAGCGGTCGCCGTCGAAGCGTTCCAGCCGGGCGAATTCCTCGTCAAGGAGTTCCTCGACCCAGTGGTGGGTGATGATTTCGCCGTGGTCGGTGATGGCCCGGGCGTAGATCCACTGCCATAGCTGGGAGCGGGAGATTTCGGCGGTGGCGGCGTCTTCCATGAGGTTGTGGATGGCTACCGCGCCGTTGCCGCGGAGCCAGGACTCGATGTAGCGGATCCCCACTTCGATGTTGTTCCGGATGCCCTGTTCAGTGATGGTGCCGGTGGTGGCGGCCACATTGATCAGGGCGCGGTCATCAGGGGTGACGTCCTGGCGGAGCCGGTCCAGCTGGTTGGGCTTCTCGCCCAGGATGCTGTCGAACACCTCACGGCAGACTGGCACAAGGTCGGGGTGGGCCACCCAGGAGCCGTCGAAGCCGTCGTTGGCTTCGCGGGTTTTGTCGGCGCGGACTTTTTCGAAGGCGTTGGTGTTGGCTTCGGGGTCTTTGCGGTTGGGGACGGCGGCTGCCATGCCGCCGATGGCCATGGCGCCGCGTTTGTGGCAGGCGCGGACCAGTTGTTCGGTGTAGGCGCGCATGAACGGTTGGGTCATGGTCACCTGGGCCCGGTCGGGCAGGACGAAGCGGGGGCCGCGGGTGCGGAAGTTCTTGATGAGGGAAAAGATGTAGTCCCAGCGGCCGGCGTTGAGGCCGGCGGCGTGGTCGCGCAGTTCGTAGAGGATTTCCTCCATTTCGAAGGCTGCGGTGATGGTTTCGATCAGCACGGTGGCCCGGATGGTGCCCTGGGGGATGCCGAGCAGGTCCTGGGCGAGGATGAAGATGTCATTCCAGAGCCGGGCTTCGAGGTGGTTTTCGATCTTGGGCAGGTAGAAGTACGGCCCCTTGCCCTGGGCAAGGAGGCGGCGGGCGTTGTGGAAGAAAAACAGGCCGAAGTCCACGATCCCACCGGCCACCGGGGCGCCGTCGATGAGCATGTGCTTTTCGGGCAGATGCCAACCGCGGGGGCGGACCACGATAGTGGGCAGTTCGGCCGCGGGCCGGAGCTTGTATTCCTTGCCTTCCTCGGTGGTGAAGTCGATCCGGCGTTCCAGGGCGTCGGTCAGGTTCAGCTGGCCCTTGATCACGTTCCGCCAGGTGGGGGTGGAGGAGTCCTCCATGTCCGCGAGCCACACCTTGGCGCCGGAGTTCAGGGCGTTGATGGTCATCTTTTTGTCCACCGGGCCGGTGATCTCCACGCGGCGGTCCTCCAAGCCGGGGGCCGGGGGAGCGACCCGCCATGAGGGATCGTTGCGGATGTCCTCGGTCTCCCGCAGGAACCTCGGGTCCTGCCCGCCGGCGATTTCTGCCCGCCGGGTCCGGCGGGCCTGCAAAAGTTCCTGGCGCCGCTCTGCGGTTGCCCGGTGCAGCTTCGCGATGAACTCCAGTGCATCCGGAGTAAGAACCTCGTTCTGCCGGCAAACCGGCTGGGCGGTCAAGGTGATGCCATTGATCGTGAAGCTGTCAGTAAAGCTGTTCATCTCAGTCTCCTTAAAGACGAAAAGGGAAGTTCGACGGCGGCCGGTGACGTACCTAAATAGGAGGTGAACTGGACATCCGGCAGCGTGCGTAAAGGGGGCCCCAAAGCCGCCTCGCCGAGCGCTAGCGAGGCATAGGCGGCTTTGGGGAATAGCACGCAGAGGATCGTCCGGTTCAGGCGACGGACACAAGCACCGCCGTCGAGCAGGGAAATTAGTGGAACTGGCCCTCTTCGGTCGATCCGACCAAGGCGAGGGTGGACGCGTTCGGGTTGAGCGCGGTGGAGATGGTGTCGAAGTAGCCGGTGCCGACTTCGCGCTGGTGCTTCGTTGCGGTGTAGCCGCGTGATTCGGAGGCGAATTCCTTCTCCTGGAGTTCGACGTAGGCGCTCATGCCTTCCCGGGCGTAGCCGTGGGCGAGGTCGAACATCGAGTAGTTCAGGGCGTGGAAACCGGCCAGGGTGATGAACTGGAAGGTGAAGCCCATGGCGCCGAGTTCGCGCTGGAACTTCGCGATGGTGGCGTCGTCCAGGTGTTTGCGCCAGTTGAAGGACGGGGAGCAGTTGTAGGAGAGCATCTGGTCCGGGAACTCGGCCTTGACGGCTTCGGCAAATTTGCGGGCCAGTTCCAGGTCCGGGGTGCCGGTTTCCATCCAGATCAGGTCCGAATACGGGGCGTAGGCCTTGGCGCGGGCGATGCAGGGTTCGATGCCGTTGCGGACCTTGTAGAAGCCCTCGGCGGTGCGCTCACCGGTGATGAATTCCTGGTCCCGCTCATCGACGTCGGAGGTGATCAGGGTGGCTGCCTCGGCGTCGGTCCGGGCGATGACCACCGACGGGGTTCCGGCGACGTCGGCGGCGAGCCGTGCGGCGTTGAGGGTCCGGACGTGCTGCTGGGTGGGGATCAGGACCTTGCCGCCGAGGTGCCCGCACTTCTTTTCCGAGGCGAGCTGGTCCTCCCAGTGAACACCGGAGGCGCCGGCCTGGATCATGGATTTCATGAGTTCGTACGCATTCAGCGGGCCGCCGAAGCCGGCTTCGGCGTCGGCGATGATCGGGACCAGCCAGTCCTCGACGGTCTGGACGCCTTCGGAGAATTCAATCTGGTCGGCGCGGAGCAGGGCGTTGTTGATGCGGCGCACCACCGTGGGTACGGAGTTGGCCGGGTAGAGGGACTGGTCCGGATAGGTGTGGCCGGAGTTGTTGGCGTCCGCTGCCACCTGCCAGCCGGAAAGGTAGATTGCGCGGAGCCCGGCCTTGACCTGCTGCACTGCCTGGTTGCCGGTCAGGGCGCCCAGCGCGTTGGTGTAGCCGCCGGTCTTGTGCTCTTCGGTGAGCTGCTTCCACAGCTTCTCGGCGCCGCGGCGGGCCAGGGTGTGTTCTTCGGAGACGCGGCCGCGGAGACGGACGACATCGGAGCCTGAGTAGTCCCGGGTCACACCTTCCCAGCGGGGGTTGGCGGCCCACTCGAGCTCGAGGGCGGCTGCCTGCTCGCTTGCTGCGGACTGCTGTTCGGGCGTCTGCTGGGTGGGCTCAAATGCTGCAGTCATCATTGATCTCCTTGATTGAGCTCCGGATGGAGTAGGCGGGAACCGCGTCGTTGAGGTTCCCACCGGCTTTCCGGTGCGGTGTTTCTTTCCGTGATCACTACTTTTCAGCACTTCCAAGAGGGTTGGTAGACAAAAAGTGTGGAAAGAAATGCGGTTCTTCCCGTATTCTTCAGAAATGTCGCTTACAAGCTGGAACAGGGAAGCTGCCCTACCGCCGCCGCCAGGGGCGGCGGTAGACCTGGACGTCATTTCACTCGGCCGCCGTGTACGCCACCTGCGCAAACAGGCGGGGCTTACGCTCGAAGGACTGAGCGCCGCCGTCGGGACAGCGCCCAGCCAGCTGAGCCTGATTGAAAACGGAAAGCGGGAACCAAAACTCGGGCTCCTCCAGCACCTGGCGTCCGCACTCAACGTCAGCATCGATCAGCTGCTCGGAGCCGAACCGCCCAGCCGCCGGGCGGCCCTCGAAATCGAGCTTGAGCGTTATCAGCGCGGACCCCTCTACGAATCCCTGAATTTGCCGAAAATCCGCATCAGCTCGCGGCTTCCGCTGGATGTGCTCGAGGCCCAAGTGGGGCTGCTGCATGAGCTCGAGCGCAAGATGAACGAGCAGGTGGCCACCCCGGAAGAGGCCCGCCGCGCCAACGGTGAACTGCGGGCCATGATGAGGGAGCGGGGAAACTATTTTCCGGAGTACGAAGCCGAGGCGCAGAAGGTCCTCAAGGAAGTGGGTTACACCACCGGGCCGCTGAGCCAGCACGTGATTGCGGACATCGCCGAGCACCTCGGTTTCGCCCTGCACCATGTGGGCGACCTGCCCCATTCAACCCGCTCCGTCACGGATTTGAAGAACCGCAGGATTTACTTGACCCAGAGCCAGCGGCAGGACCACGATCCGCGCTCGGTGCTGCTGCAGGCCCTGGGCCACTACGTGCTGGGACACGAAACGCCCCGGAACTACGGTGATTTCCTCGCCCAGCGGGTGGCCACGAACTATTTCGCCGCAGCCTTGCTCCTCCCTGAGCAGGCAACCGTGGAATTTTTGCAAAAAGCCAAGGCGGCGAAGGAAATAGCGGTCGAGGATATCCGGGACGCGTTTGCCGTTTCCTATGAGACAGCGGCCCACCGCTTCACCAACCTGGCCACAAAGCATCTGGGCATCACCACGCATTTCCAGAAGACCCACCAGAGCGGGATCATCTACAAGGCCTATGAGAACGACGGCGTGACCTTCCCGCAGGACCATACTGGCGCCATCGAAGGGCAGCCGTCGTGTAAGGCGTGGACGTCCCGTGCCGTGTTCGACGTGCCGGACAAGTTCAGTGCCTACAGCCAGTACACGGATACGCCGTCCGGGACGTACTGGTGCACGGCCCGCACGGAACGTTCCGCCAGCGGGGAATTTTCGCTGAGCATTGGGGTGCCGTACCAGCACGTGAAGTGGTTCCGCGGCCGGGAAACGACAGCCCGGGCCACGTCCAACTGCCCGGATCCCACTTGCTGCAAGCGCCCGCCCGAATCCCTGACGTCGGAGTGGGCCGGGAACGCCTGGCCATCCGCCCGTGCCCACTCGCATCTGCTGGCCGCGATGCCGCCGGGGGCGTTCCCCGGCGTGGACGAAACCGAGGTCTACAGCTTCCTGCAGGCGCACTCGGGCAGCTGAAACGCTCTCTCTCTTGATGTGGGCTTTTCCCGAACGCTCTCCCACTTGATGTGGGCTTTTCCCGAACGCTCTCTCACTGCCTTCGGAAGGGATGTGATTCAACTCGTGATGGGTGAGAGAGCGTTGCCGAAATCGATGCAGGATGTGAGAGAGCGTCCTGGTGCGAGAGCCGCGGGAGGCTACCCGGCGGGTGCAGCCCGGTGAGACCCAAATGTGTGCAAAGCGTGACCCTGCCGGCATCGTCCCGCGCCGCCGTCGCTGTTTCACTGGGAGGAGGCGGATTTCCCGCCGTGGCATGCCGGGGAGGAACAGAGGTGTTTCGTTTGCAGCGGCTGATTGCGTTGGGTGCCTTGATGGGACTGGCAGGGTGTGCGACGCCTGCCACGCCGCCGCCGGAACTCCTTACGGCCGACGGCGTCGAGCGGGTCTCGGTGGACGGCGCGGACTACGCCGCTGAACTGCGCTCCTTCCGGGCTTCCGCGTTCGTCCTCGGCGAAGCGCTGCTGGCCGACGGCGGCGACGGCGCCAGCGGGAACGTTGTGTCCTCGCCCGGGAGCCTCCTGACTGCCCTCGCCATGCTCCGCGCGGGCGCCACCGGCGGGACCGCGGCCGAGATGGACAGCGTCCTGCAGTTCCCTGCCCAAAAGCGCGATGAAGCCATGAACTCGGTCCTCCGCTCCCTCGAAGAGTTCGCCGGCGACCCCGGCGCCGTGGATGAGGAAAACCCGCCGCGGAAACCGGTCATGCACTCGGCCAACGGGCTGTTCGTAGATAAGGGCGTGCCTACCGGGCAGTGCTTCCTGGACACGCTGGCCCGGCACTATGGAACGGGCGTGTATCCGGTGGATTTCAGGGATGAGGGTGCAACCAAGTCTGCCATCGATGCCTGGGTGAACAGGAACACCGGCGGCAGGATCAAGGAAGCCCCGGCGCAGTACGACCCCGACAACACCTTCAGCCTGCTGAACTCTTCGTACTTCGCCTCCGCCTGGAGCATACCGTTCGATCCGGACGCCACCTCTGACCTGCCCTTTACAACGGCTGCGGGCGAGGAAATCGACGTGCCGGCGATGCACAACGAACTCATGATGAAATACGCGGAAGGCGCCGGCTGGCAAGGCGTCGATCTTCCCTACGCCGACGGTTTCGTCATGCGGCTGGTCCTGTCCGCGGAGACGGCCGCTCCCCATGGCACAGCCGCTCCTGCGGACAGTCCCGCCCCTGCGGCCTTTGGAGCGGAAAAACTCAGGGAAATCGCGGACACCTTTGACACGGCCCGGCCCGCGTCAGTCCGGATCCAGCTGCCGCGCTGGGATCACAGGTCCAGTTTCGACCTCCGCAAGGTCTTCGAGGCGCTGGGACTGGAGAACTTGCTCGGCACCGTAGAGGACTTCAACAACATCCAGCCGCAGATGATGATCACCCAAGCCGCCCAGGCTGCCAACATCACGGTGGCCGAAAAGGGCACGATTGCCGCCGCGGTGACCCAGATCAACGGAATGGCCACCAGCGCGCCACCGGAACCCGAGCGGACCATTGAGTTCGACCGGCCGTTCCATTACCAGATTGTCCACGTTGATACTGGGCTTCCGCTGTTCATGGGAACTGTGGCCGACCCCCGGTGAATGAACGTCCCGGGACCGGCCCACCGTCGTCCCGCCCTCGGACGCTCCGTCAGCAAATCAGGAAAATACGGCACCCTCTCGCATCAACTGCAAGAGGGTGCTGGAAAAACGCGCATTGAGTGAGAGAGCGTCCGGGATGGGTAGCGGGTTAGCAGGCCCCGCCCTGCCACAGGGCATCAAACGGCGCGCCCGAAGCCACGCGGTTGCGGATGCCGGCGGTGACAAACGCTTTTGCTGAGCGGGCAGCCTCCAGGGGCGCCGCACCCTTGGCCAGCTCAGCCGTTACGGCAGCGGCGAGGGAGCACCCCGCGCCGGACACCGCAACGTCCCCGACCTTGGGCGCGCTCAGCACCTCGAGCGTTTCGCCGTCATAGAAAACGTCGACGGCGTCGGGGCCTGCCAGCCGCACCCCGCCCTTGGCCAGTACTGCTGCTCCGCTGATTTCGTGGATACGTACAGCGGCGGCCTTAAGGGATTCGACGTCGGTGATCTCCAGCCCGGAGAGGGACTCGGCTTCAAAGTGGTTCGGCGTCACGAAGGTGGCCAGCGGGAGGATCTGTGCTTTCAGGGCCTGGTCCGTGTCCAGTGCGTGCCCGGGCTCCTGGCCCTTGCAGATGAGTACGGGATCCAGGACCACGTTGCGGAACTGACCGGTCTCGAGGGCACCCGCCACGGTGCTGATGGTGGCCGGACTGCCCAGCATGCCGATCTTCACTGTTTCCAGGACTGACGGCGCGCCGGATTCCCGTCCGTAAGCCGCCGTCGTCGCCTCCAGTTGGTCGGCGATCACCTGCTGGTCAACGGGCACAAAGCGGTGGTTCCAGCTGTCGTTCGGGTTGAAGGACACGATGCAGGTGAGGTTGGCGATGCCAAAAACGCCGAGCTCCTGGAAGGTCTTCAGGTCGGCCTGGGCACCGGCACCGCCGGTGGCCTCAGAACCGGCGATCGTCAGGACGACGGCGGGAGCGGCAGCGGGGGACTGGACATCGGCGGAAACAGAAGTCATGGCACTATCCTGCCATCCGGCGTGGCCCGCCCGCTTTGTATGCCTGAACAGCAGGCGACGCCGCTGGTGGTCACGGCTACAAAGGAAAGGGCTGCGGGCTGGACGGCTTTGCCTCTGTGACGAAGCGGCCGGTCATGATGTCCCTTTGGCGATCTGCAGCAGCGCTCGGCCCAGCTCCGGCTGGCTGTAGACGAAACCGGAGTTCAGGAGCTTCTGCGGCTGGACCCAGCGGCTTTTCAGAACCAGTTCGGTCTCCGTTCGGATCAGTATGGCGCCAAGCTTCAGCAGCCAGGCCGGAGTGGGGATGCCGAATCTGACTCCATAGGCGCGTCGGACCATGCGCATGAGTTCGCGGTTGTCCACCACATCGGGCGACGCCACGTTCACGGGGCCGGCAATGTCCCGGCGGGCATGCACAAAGAGCACGGATCGGTACAGGTCCTCCACGTGGATCCAGCTGAATTTCTGTGTGCCCGGGCCCATCCGGCCTCCTAGGCCCAGCCGGGCCAGATTGGCGACGGGCCGCAGCGCTCCGCCGCGCGGGCCCAGAACAATGGCAATCCGCAGCGGGACCTTGCGTGTCCCCGGTGTCGGGGCTGCTTCCAGCTCCGCTTCCCACGCGCGGGCCACATGCACCGAAAATCCCGTGCCCGGTTCGCCGTCCTGTTCGGTCTGCGGTCCGTCCGTGGCATGGCGGTAGATCGTTCCGGTGCTGGCGTTGATCCAGGTCGACGGCGGCCGCCGGCAGAGTGCCACGGCCCGGCCAAGTGCCGCCGTGGTGGAAACGCGGGACTGCAGTATGGCTGCCTTGTTCCGGGCGTTGTAGCGGCAGGAGACCGAGCGCCCGGCGACATTCACCAGGAGCTCGGTTCCTTCCAGCACCCTGGCGATAGCGCCGTCGTCGTCTTCCCACGTGGCCGACGGCGAACTCCTGGCGCCCTTACGGCCAATGGTGCGTACGGTCCAGCCATCCTGCTCAAATCGAGCACGGAAGTATCTGCCTATGAAACCGGAAGCTCCGGCCAATACCACCGTTCTGGTGCTGCTCATGTTTCCCCCTGTGTTGTTTCGGTACCTAGCCGCGGATGCTGCGGCTCAAGCTGAGGACGTCGTCCAGGATCTTGCTGACCCCTGGAATCCGCGCCAGTGAGAGTGCCCTTGTGATCAGGGGAACGGCTCCGTCCACCAGCCGCCTTGTCCGCTGCTGCCCTTCGGATGTGTCGTAGACCCAGAAGAGGGTGACGCCCATGTAGCAAAGCCACAGCAGCTCCGGAAGATCGGCCCTGAGCTTTTTCGGTGCCGGAGGCTTCGCATCCTCCACCGCCCTGCGGAAGATGTTCAGGGAAGCTTCGCGCGCAGCAGTCGAGCCGGCGGCGAAGGGATTTACCGGGGAGGTGGGACGGATGGCCGTAGCCACGAAGTCGGCGCCAAACCGGTGATAGGGGGCCATAACGTCCAGGCCGGTGTGAAGCGTGGCCTTGAGCCGGCTCGTGAGGTCAGCAGCACCGTCAAGCGCTTCGGCAGCCTTGGCTGCATGCTCCGCCTGGACCTGGAGATACAGCTCATGGACCAGATCGTCCTTCGACGCGAAGTAGTAGTAGGCGTTGCCCACCGATATGCCGGCCTCCGCGGCGATGGCCCGCATGGTGGTCTTCGCGAAGCCGATCTCCCGGAACATCCTCAGCGCGACGTCCGCCACCAGCCGGCGGGTCTGCTCGCTCTTGGTCACCGCTGGGCTCCTCGGGTTTTTGAACGTGTTCAAGAAGTTACGCATAGTTTGAACGTGTTCAGATCGCTGGTGGGCCGGTACTGGGACGTGGATGGGACAATTGGGCGGACAGTGCTAATACAGCCGGCGGCCCCTCCAACTCGGGACGCTGAGCGAACCACTATGAACGGACTCCCCATGCCCTCAGCCTCAGGCCACAACGCCCTGCCCGAAACAACCCCGCCCGGCAGCGCAGCCCGGTTCGCCTCGATCGGTTCCCCCTACTTCGGGATCATGCTGGCGTCCATGGCAGTGGTGCTCATCCTGTCCAACATCGGTGGGTCCAAAGGCGTAGCCATCGGACCGATCATTACGGACGGCGGCTTCTTCCTCTTCCCGCTGGCGTACATCCTGGGCGATGTCATCAGCGAGGTCTACGGCTTCAAAGTGGCCCGCAAGGCCATCTTCACCACCTTTGCGCTGTCCGTCTTCGCGTCCCTCTGCTACTGGGTGATCATTGCCCTGCCCGGCTTCGACGACGAGTTCGGAACGTCCAAGCAGGCCGCGCTGGAAGGCGCCTTGGGCCCGGTGCCGCAGATTGTGCTGGCTTCGCTGCTCGCGTTCCTCGCAGGGCAGACCATCAACTCGTGGATCCTGGTCAGGATGAAGGCCCGCTCCGGTGAGAAGTCCCTGTGGGCGCGCCTTATGGGATCGTCTGGCGCCGGCGAATTCGTGGACACCCTCATCTTCTGCAGTATCGCAGCGTCAGTCATCGGCATCACCGACTTCGGAACCTTCGTGAACTACGTCGTAGTGGGCTTCGTCTACAAGACCCTGGTGGAGTTCATCTTCGTGCCCGTGACGTCGCTGGTCATCGGGTGGGTCAAGAAGCATGAGCCGAGCTACGGCGTTCCTGCCGCCCCGGCGAACGGTGCGTGTAGCGGACACCCGCCTTCGCCTGAACCATCAAGGGTTGCGCCTGCTTTCTATTCGGCCGGTTCGACGGTTCCCGGCCGGTTCGACGTCCGCAGCCGTCGAATTTGCAGGGAACCGTCGAAACGGGGGCGTCATTCGTCCCGTGAACCTTGGGACAGCGCCCGCAGTACCCGGTACTTGAACTCCGCCTCGTCGAAGAGGTGTTTCCATTCAATCCGGAGGAAGGTCCAGCCTTCTTCCATGAGGGCCTTTTCCCTTCGCCTCTCCTCATAGATCACCTCTTGAGTCGGCCGGTATTCGAAATACTTGGACTTGCCGTCAAACTCAAGAGCCACCTTCCGGGCTCTCCAGGCGAAGTCCAGGCGGTGATGACCCAAGCTGTATGCACCACGTACTGCAGCTCCGGCGCCGGGATCCTTAGCCTGTGGATGAGCTCCCGGGTGAGGCTTTCTCCAGCCGACTCTGACCGTGGGTCAGCCAATTTAAGGGCCTGCCGCAGGGTAACGACTCCGGCGCGGCCTGCCAACGCGGCGCCTTGCTCTCTTAGGAGTGGAAGGTCAGCGCCCAGCCTGGCAGCGTGGTCTATCAGGATTATTGACTGGCGAAGGTTGAACATCAGACAGCAGTCCACCACTGTGCGCTCCAACGAAGTGCAGGGCAAGCCTTCCACAAACGATACGTCCCGACTGGTGAGCTTCCTGGTATGAGCAACCACATCCCGCCCGTGCGAAGTTTCGGACGGGCGGCCCGACTGCGTCAAGTGCACCACCTCGTCGACGTCCCACAAGTGAAGCCGCCGCAAGCTGGCACTCGAGGTGTGGCTGTAAACAAAGCCGCCCGCCGACGTCGTACGTGTTCCATGCGCGTGCGCATGCACGAGCTGCCGACGGCGTCCAGACGTTTTCAACCCAGTCCACCAGCTGCCACGCGCGTAACAACCGCGCCGTATACGGACCAGGACTCCTTTGCGGACCAGTGCCGCGATGGCCCGGGAGTTCAGCCCTTGCTCCAGGAGTTCATTGGTCCGCCAGAGATTCGCCGTGGGAGAAAGCTCAGCACATCCGTTCACGGCTCCAGCATTGCCGCGCCCCACCTCGGACGCCCAGTGCCGGGCAACGCTATGTGGACCCCCGGTTCGACGGTTCCCTGCGGACGCGGTCACTCGCGACGTCGAGTGGGCAGGGAACCGTCGAACCGGGGGGCAGCCCCGGCGAATACTGCTCAGGAGTAGTACTGCCCCAGCGTCTCAGCTTTGAAGTCGAAGAATGTGCCGGCTTCGATGGAAAGGCGGGCGTCGTCCACCATCTTCACCACAAAGCGCTCGTTGTGGATGGAGATCAGCGTGGCGGACAGCATTTCCTTGGCCTTAAACAGGTGATGGATGTACGCCCGCGAATAGTGGGTGCATGTGTAGCAGTCGCAACCGTCCTGGAGCGGGCCGAAGTCGCGCTTGTACTTGGCGCCGGAAAGGTTGAACCGGCCCTGGGGTGTGTAGAACGCCGAGTTCCGGGCCACCCGGGTGGGGGAGACGCAGTCGAAGGTGTCGGCCCCGTTCTCGATGGCGGTGAAGATGTCATCCGGCTCTGAAATACCCAGCAGGTGGCGGGGTTTGTCCTCCGGAAGTTCCTCGTTGCACCACCGCACGATGGTTCCCAGGTTCTCCTTCTCCAGCGCCCCGCCAATCCCGAACCCGTCAAAAGGCATGGCGCCCAGGTCCCGGCACGCCCTCCGCCGCAGGTCCTCGTACTGCGCGCCCTGGATGACGCCGAACAGTGCCTGGTACGGCTTGCCCACCCGGGACGAGGTGAGGCGGAAGTGCTCCTCAATGCAGCGAAGTGCCCACAGCCGGGTCCGCTCCAGGGATTCCTCCTGGTAGCCGCGGGAGTTCTGCAACGTGGTCAGCTCGTCGAAGGCGAACATGACGTCCGCGCCGATCTGGTGCTGGACCTGCATCGAGATTTCCGGGGAGAAGCGGTGCCTGTCGCCGTTCAGGTGCGATTTGAACCAGACGCCGTCGTCGTCGATGTGGGCGAGGCGCTCCTTGCCGGGGGCCACGGCGTCGTCCGGCCCGGAAGCGTCAACGGACTTCATGTCGATGACCTTCTTGAACCCCGAGCCCAGGCTCATCACCTGGAATCCCCCGGAGTCGGTAAAAGTGGGCCCCGGCCAGTTCATGAAGGCACCGAGGCCGCCTGCCTCGTCGAGGATGTCCGCGCCCGGCTGAAGGTACAGGTGGTAGGCGTTGGCCAGCAAAGCCTGGGCCCCCAGGCCTGCCATGGACTCCGGCAGTACGGCCTTGACGGTGGCTTTGGTACCGACGGCGATGAACGCCGGAGTCTGGATCTCACCGTGGGGTGTGGTGATGGTCCCGGTGCGGCCCAGGAACTGGCCACCGTTGGATGCTACCTGGGCAGCCGACGGCGGACAGGTTGCGGCCAGGCGGGTGCCCACCCGGAAGCCGAACTCAGACTGCCGGGCCGCCGCGCCAGGGGTCGCAGGCCCGGGACGGGGGTCAGTCGCAGCGGCCGTAGGGGAAGGAACAGAAGCAGGGTTGGCTGGCACCGTACCAGTGTGCCAGCAATCGCGCGGGTCTCTCAGCTCACCGGTTCGGATGTGGGGTAGTTCTCAGCCCGCCACGAGTCCCAGGAGGTGCGGATCGAATCGAGTCTGGCAGCACCCAGGCCGTACGTCGAGATGATCACCATGGACCCGCCGTCGGCCCGGACGTCCTCGATGGCGAGTTGATCGGCGACCACCAAGAGGCCGTCACCATGGTCCGCGTAGCTGTGGACCGTCAGTCCCACCTGATGGTTGGTCCGGTACCAGACCTTCCCCGAGATTTCCTCGCCGGTGGCCAGGGTCAGCTGGTAGTTGTCACCGCGCGCCGGGAGCTCGGACAGGCCGAGTTTTTCGATGGCGGAACCCGGACCGCCCGGTACTTGCAGGAACAACGTATGGCGTTTGCCGTGCGGGTGGCGTTCCAGGGCGAAGCGGAGCTGCTGCAGGAACGTGAGCCAGCCCTGCGTGATGTCCTCGTCCCAGGCCGCCCACTCGGAGTTGTGGTCCACGGCCGCCCGCGTCACGCTCACCAGGGTGCCCTGCGGAACGGGCCTGAGTTCGAAGATATCCCCGCCGTGGACTGTCAGGCTGGTGTGGTCCGGTGATTCCTCCACGTCCGCGGAGAAGTAGATTTCCTTGATCTCGTCGTCCAGGTCCTCGGCTTGCCAGCCGTGCCATTCGGCAACTTTGGACGGTTCACGCAGCATGGTCCAAACCTGCGGCGCGTCAGCATTGATCACCACGCTCAGATTGTTAGTCATAGCCCCGAATGTACAACTCCGGCCGGGCGCCGGGTAGGGGCAATTACTTCAGCCAGCCGCCGCAGGGACGAGGGCGCCACGGAGGCAAAAGTCAGGAGCGGACAGCCTCGAGTTCGTTGCTGATGCGCCGTTCCAGTTCGCTGAGCCCAATGGTTTCCGAACCCCCGTGGGCCCGGAGGAACAGCAGGGATTCGAGCCGCAGGAGCCGCCATTCCCGCTCGGCGTCGTGGTTGGAGTTGTCGATGGACCTGAAGATTTCCTTGTCGTAAAGGTTGGGCTCGTTGAGCGAGCGCTGCCGGACCTTTGCCGCCATCCTCGCCTTGAACTGATCCGTCTCCTGGTTTTCCGGGGTGCGGATCAGCCGTTCGTAAACCTCCGCCCGCTCCTTTTGGCCGTCCTGCCGGCAGATGTAGCTGGACAACGCCAGGGACGCTTCCACCGAGGCCCACCGGCCGGGATTCCCGTCATAGGGCAGGACGTTCAGCAGGTCCGCGACGGCCAGGGAGCCGTCAGCATCCTTGAGGGTGATGAAGAGTTCGTGGGCGAGGTCGCTCAGGTCCTTGAGGCAGCTGCCGGACTTGAAGTTGACGCCCTTGGCCAGGCGGTCAGCCAGGAGCAGCACGCCCATCGCGTCCGGGTGGGCTTCCGCTGCGGCTTCCACCACTGATTCCGGCGTACCTTTCGCGGCAGGGATCAGGGCGAGTTCCTCCTCGCTCGGGCCGCTGGCCGCCGGCGGAACCGGGGGCAGGGGAGGTACGACGACGGCGGGAACCGCTGGCGCCGCGGCGGGAGTCGCGCCGGGCTGCTCCTGCCCAACCTCCTCCGAAGGCTTTCCCGGCAGCGGAAGCTGCGCCACGCCGTCGGCCTTTTCGTCCGTAACGGTCACGGTGGTGCCAACGGCGATCCGCAATGTCCCGCCGCCGGCCAGGCTGGCGAGTACCAGGGCGGGCGCGCCGAAATCATCCGGTTCCAGTTCCACCTGATGGATCTCCGCCGTCCGTTCGCCGCCGGGCAGGAGGATGTGGTCGCCGGTGGCCAGGGCTCCAGCCTGCTGTTCACGATGCTGCCGGGCTGGTGTTTCGGTCATGGGAGTCCTTAAGTTCTCTTGCGGTCCGCCCTACAGTCTACAAAGGCGGGTGCCGGAAGTCGGGGACGCCGGGTGCGGCCGAGGGTGTCAGAACCCCACGCCCGCGAAGGCCAGCGCCTGGCGGATCAGGCCGCCGCGCCCGCCGCTGAACTCCATCTGGACGCCTGGACTGAGCACTTCCTCCGGGGTCATCCAGGTCAGTTCAAGGGCGTCCTGGCGGGGCTCGCATTCGCCGGTCACGGGAATCACGTAGGCCAGGGAGACGGCGTGTTGGCGTTCATCGGTGAAGCCGGTCTGGGACGGTGCGGGGAAGTACTCGGCCACGGTGAAGGGGACCGGGCTGATGGGCAGTTGAGGGAACGCCAGCGGGCCGAGGTCCTTCTCCATGTGCCTGAGAAGGGCCGCGCGGATGGTCTCCCGGTAGATGACCCGGCCGGATACAAGGGACCGGACCATGGTCCCGTCCTCGTCCGCCTGGAGCAGGGTTCCCACCTCATTGACGAAGCCCAGCGGATCCAGCCGGACAGGCACTGCCTCAACGTAAACCATGGGCAGCCGCCCGCGCGCCTCAAAGAGGTCTTCTTCGGAAAGCCAGCCGGGGTTCGGGTCAGGAGTGCGCACGTTCATGGTTAAGTTCTACCCCATGGGACGCTGCTCGGAGATCCATACGGTGGCTGGCACGCGGGGCGCGGCGGGCCCGGCATCCGGGTTGGGCACGTGGAGCGTCCTGCCAAAGGCCTCCTCGGTAATGCCGGCCTCGAACCCGGCGGCGGCGAGGCGTCGCTGCAACGGTTCCAGGCCGCCGTCGTACTCAAAGCCGAGCCCCGAGCGTGATCTGCCCGACGCCGGACGCACCAGAAGCACGCCGCCGTTCTTGGCGGTGAAGTCTGCGTTTTCGTCGTTGTCCGGCACGGGACGGGGGCGGGCACCGATGTGCCGCAGGGTCTGGGAAGCGGCGGCAGGGTTTTCCGTCAACCAAACGCCGACGACGGCGAGGGCGGGGTCAGCGCCCCCGGCCCCGTCAGCGCCGGGGGCAGCTTGGTCAGCCAGGAAACCGAAACCGTCCGACGCCGTGATCCTGCAGGCCTCACCGTGGTCTGCAGTGATGATTTCCGCGGGTGTGGTTCCTTCGTCCTGCGCCGAGAGGTTGGTGCGGCGCGCGAACTCAGCCACATCGCCCACCTCCACAGCCAATGCTGTGCTTCCGTCCTCAGCTGCTCCTTCCGGTACGTCATGGAGGGCAAGGCGGCCGGAACCGGCGTCGAAGACGCGCGACCCGGTATCGCCCTCGGTCAAGACCAGGCCGAGGGCGGTGAGAAGCCGCTCCCAGGAATCAATCTCGGACGTGAAGTGCACGGGGCGGACGCGGAGCATGGCTGTCCTTTATGTCGGCAGGGATCGATAGTGCCATGATGCCACGGGCTGAGCTCCAGGGGCATGGCTTGTGCCGCAACGCTGCAGGAGCAGAATAGGGCCATGGCTGTTGAACTTGAGGAACTGCTCGTGCCCGATGCCTCCGCCTGGCGCAGCTGGCTGGAGGAACACCACAAAAGCAGCCCCGGCGTCTGGCTGGTCCTGCACAAGAAGGGCGGAAACGTCACCGAACTGGACTATGCGGCTGCCCTGGACGAGGCCCTCTGCTTCGGCTGGATCGACGGCCAGGCCAGGCGCCGGGACGCGGAAAGTTCCTTCCAGCGCATGACCCCCCGGGGTACCAAAAGCCCGTGGTCGGCAAGGAACGTCAAGTATGTGGCCCGCCTGGAGGCCGACGGCCGGATGACCGACGCCGGCTGGGCGGCCGTGAACGCAGCCAAGGAAGATGGCCGCTGGGACAAAGCCTATGACGGACAGGCGACGGCCGAAGTTCCTGCGGACCTGGCAGCGGCGATAGCCGCGGTTCCCGCAGCCCAGGCCATGTTTGACGTCCTCACCAGGACCAACCGCTTCGCCCTGATCTACCGGACCAATTCCGCAAAGCAGGCCGCCACCCGGGAACGGAAGATTGCCGCATTCGTGGAGATGCTGGCCCGCGGGGAGTCGCCGTACCCGCAGAAGAAGCGCCCGCCGGCGGTGCCAGAGTAATCAGTCGGCCAGGGTGATTGAAGCGGCAGCCTCGAAAGTCATCCAGGCCTGCAGCTGCGTGGAGAGTTCGACGACGGCTCCGGGCGGGTAGGTGGCGTCCGCGGGGGCGGCGGCGTGCATCGAGAAAATGTACCTTGCGGGCCGCCCCGTGCTGCCGGCCCCTCCGCTTGGGGCAGCAAGCCGCTTCCCCTCCCAAAACGCCCCGGCAGTGTCGAGTACCAGCCGGGCAGCCGTAGCCCTGGTCCGCTCAGGAAGCCGGGCATCAACGGCGGCGCGGGCAAGGTAACGGCACAGGATCCCGGTGAAGAGACCGCCGTCGCCCGTTCCCTCGCAGCGCAGCGCCATCCGGCGGGCACCGGTGGTGCCGGGGGCTGCCGGGGCATCCTGCACCGGAACCGTCAGCAGCCGTGCAACCCCCTCCACTACCTCGGCCGCCCGGGAGAGATTCGCGTCTCCGCCCAGTTCAAGCTGCGCGCCCAGGACCGGGCCTTGGTTGTAGGTGTAGACCGCCCTGTCGATCACCACGTTCCCTTCCGGGTCCAGCCGGGCACCGTCCAGGTACAGGCCCTGGTCCGGATCAAAGAGGGTGGCGTCCAGCCAGTCCAGCAGCGACTGCGCCTTTGCACGGTGGCCGGTGCGGGCGTAGTAGAGCGCGATGGGTGCAGTCGCGGGGGTGTTTTTGAAGTCCCGTTTCTTGCTCCAGAAAGCACCCCCGCCCAGGTCCTTGGTGCATGCTGCGTCGAACTGCAGGGTGAGGGCTTTGCGGACGCCAGCCTTGCGGCGGCGGCCCGGCATGCCGGCCTCCTCCGCCAACTGGTCGAGCCGGAGGACGGCGAGGGCGAGCCAGGCCATGTCGTCGTAGTAGTTGTTCACGAATTTGAAGGCGTTGCGCAACCAGATTCCGGTCACCAGGCGGGAAGCGAGGCGCCCGGCGCTGGGCCTGCCGGCTCCATTGAATCCCGCTGCCTGGGTGGCGCCGTTGCGCTGTTCGCGCCGGCCCGCATCCACCAGGCAGTCGGCATAGTGGGCCTGCCACCAGTAATGCCAGGGACGGAACACTTTGCCTTTCAGGCCGTCCCGCCAGCCTGGCACGGGCCACGTCACCGCGCCGAGGTGCGTGCCGGGCAGGAAGAACAGCTTCCTGCCGAACAGTGCCGTCACTGACCGTGCGGCGCCGTTGGCCCTTGCCGTCCAGTCAACGCGAGGGGAAGCATCCGCGGAAGTCATGGCTCCCACCCTAACCGGGCACCGCGGCGTGCGGGCGGAGGGCCGGTAGTGCAGAGCCGCAGGAATTTCAGTTAACATGCACTAACTAATGCTTCGCGGTTTCCTGCCGAAGCAGTCACGCATCAAGGAGGATGTATGGACGTTCCAGGCAGCGTTGCGTTGGTTACCGGCGGCGCCTCAGGCCTGGGGGCTGCCACTGCCCGCAGGCTGTTCGACGACGGGGCAACAGTGGTGCTTGTCGACCTTCCGTCCTCTGCGGGCGCAGCCTTCGCAGCGGAGCTGAACAACGGGCTCAATGGCGCGGGTGAGGACAGCGGGGGAGACAACGGCCAGGCCGGGAGCCGGGCAGGCAGCCTGGGAAAGTCCGCCGTCTTTGTGCCTGCGGACGTCACGAGTGAAGCCGACGTGCAGGACGCCGTCGATGCCGCTACGGCCCTTGGACCGTTGCGGATTGTGGTGAACTGCGCAGGCATCGCCACGCCGGGGAAGGTGTTGGGCCGGGAGGGCGTGCTTCCCCTGGAGGCGTTCAACCGGGTGATCCAGGTCAACCTGGTGGGGACCTTCAACGTGCTGCGCCTGGCGGCAGCAGCAATGGTGGCTACCGAGCCGGCCACCACAAAGCTGGGTGGTCCCGAACGCGGGGTCATCATCAACACCGCGTCCGTGGCTGCTTTTGAAGGACAGATCGGCCAGCCTGCCTATGCTGCTTCCAAGGGCGCGGTGGCGGCCATGACCCTGCCTCTCGCACGGGAGCTCGCGCGCTCGCTGGTGCGGGTGGTGGCCATCGCTCCGGGAATCTTTGAAACGCCCATGATGGCGGGGCTGCCGCAGGAAGCGCAGGATTCCCTGGGTGCCCAGGTGCCGCACCCCACGAGGCTGGGCAAGCCCGACGAATACGCCAACCTGGTGGCGCACATTGTGGACAACGCCATGCTCAACGGTGAGACCATCCGCCTTGACGGCGCCATCCGGATGGGGCCGAAATGACAAACACCGCCCGTGAAGCCGCTGCAACCATCTCCGGCTTGCCCTCGGCCGACTTCTTCGACGTCGAAGCGCTGCTGAACCAGGCCGAACGGGAGAAGCTGGCTGAGCTGCGCAGGTTCCTGGCAGCGGAGATCGCCCCCTATGCGGGGGAGTGGTGGAACAAGGCCGAGTTTCCGGCGCACATCCTGCCCAAACTGGCAGCTTTGCAGCTCAGCACGCCGGCGCAGCGCGGCTACAGCCACCTGTTCGCCGGACTGGTGATTGCCGAGATGACGCGTGTGGACACCTCGATCGCCACGTTCTTCCTGGTCCACCACGACCTTTTTGTTGAGTCCTTGTACGCCTTCGGCACCGAGGACCAGAGGCAGCGGCTGCTCGACGACGCCTCCAACCTGCGCATCACCGGCGCCTTCGCCCTGACCGAACCGGACCACGGCTCGGACGTTGCCGGAGGCATGGAGACCCGCGCCCGGAGGATCTCATCCACCACGGGACAGCCCGACGACGGCGGGGACGCCTGGGTGCTGAACGGCGCCAAACGGTGGATCGGCAACGGGACGTTCTGCGACTACATGCTGGTCTGGGCCAGGGACGAGGCCGACAGGTCCGTACGGGGCTTCATCGTGGATGCCACCCTGCCCGGGGTCAGCCGGTCCCGGATCGAAAACAAGATAGCCCTGCGGACAGTCCAGAACGCCGACATCGTTTTCGACAACGTCAAGGTGGCGGAGGCGGACCGCTTCTCTTCCATCAGTAGCTTCGAGGACACCAACGAGCTGCTGCGCGGCTCGCGCATCATGGTCGCCTGGCAGGCCGTGGGCCAGCAGCTGGCAGCGTTCGACGTCGCCCGGCAGTACGCCGTCGAACGCCACCAGTTCGGACGCCCGCTGGCACAGTTCCAGCTGGTCCAGCAGCAGCTGGTGACCATGCTGGGCAACGCCGTAGCCAGCATGGCCATGATGGTTGGGCTGGCGAGGCTGCAGGACGGGGGCGCCGCCAACATGCCGCACGTGGCCCTGGCCAAGTCCTACCTCAGCGCCAGGATGCGGGAGACCGTGGCGCTGGGCCGGTCGATCCTGGGTGGGAACGGCATCGTGACCGACTATCGGATGGCGAAGATCTTTTCGGACGCCGAGGCCATCTACACCTATGAGGGGTCTTTCGAGATCAACACGTTGATCGTGGGCCGTGCCGTCACGGGAGTCTCGGCCATCGTTTAGTCCCGGGTGGGCCTTAGTCTCCGGCAGGCGGATAGGGCTGCTTTTCGCCCGCCTCAACACGTACGTCCAGTGAGTTGTTCCTCACCGGCATGGGGCAGGTGCCGTAAGGGGTGAAGGCGCTGGGATAGTTGATGGCGCGGTTGAAATCCAGGACCACGGACCCGTCCGGGCGGGGCCGGGGCAGGGCGAGCTTGCGCCAGTCATCGGTAGTATCGCCGTTGGTTTCATCGTGGAACGTCACGGTCAGGGCACCGAGCTTTTCCTCCTCCGCCTGCAACCGGAACTCGTGCCCGCTGCCGGGAAGGCGGAACACCACGTCGCCCACCGTGCGGTGGATCCCGTCCACCAGCGGGTTGGCGGTGGCGATGGGCACCTCCACGGGCTCGGGGTAGGGCTCGAATTGCCCGGTCACCTCCCAGCGGGGGTTGTACGGGTAGGTGGGAACGCCGTCGAATTCGGCGAAAACCGGTGAGCCGGCGTCCCGGGTGCGGAGGGCGTACCTGCCTCCCCGCATGGCCAGCTCCACCACAACCTGCGCCCCGTCCCCGCCGCCAAACCGGACCCACATCAACGACTCCTCGTCGGCGAGGGCGGCGGAAACCGTGCCATGGACCGGTTTGCCCGACTCCACCAGGAACAGGCCATCCGCGGGCACTGCCGTCAGTGCCGCCGTCGTACCGTCTGTTGACCACAGCCCCGGCGCCAGGTCGACGGCGGCGGGCGCGCCCTCCAGCCACTGGA
This sequence comes from Arthrobacter sp. D3-16, assembly GCF_054408515.1. Lineage (NCBI taxonomy): Bacteria > Bacillati > Actinomycetota > Actinomycetes > Micrococcales > Micrococcaceae > Arthrobacter > Arthrobacter sp. D3-16. The sequence continues at coordinate 723,415 of NZ_CP096437.1, forward strand.
AGGACGTGAGGGTCAGCCAGCCGTGCGGGGCGGCCAGGGCCTTGTTCCGGTTGTCGCGGAAGCGCTGCCAGCGCTCTACCTTGGCGGCTGGAATGGTGCTCATGGTTCCTTTCGGGCGTCTGCTTGCCCCGGCTACAACCGTGGAGGCCGGGCGTTTCATTCCGCGGCAGGACTGTTGGCGCGGTTGAATGGGTTGCGTGGATATTTTGGCGGGCGTAAGCGCTGAGTGGCTCAGGTGGTTGACGTGGATCGCCGCGGCTGTGTGTGGAGCAGCCATGCTTGCCTGGCGTCCGCGCCGCCCGGACCAGGCGGTCCTGGCCTCGCTGCTGGTGTTCATCTCAGCGAGCGTGGGTGCAGGTAATTACGTCCTGAACCACCTGGGTGATGGCCGCTGGGGCGGCGACGCGCAGTCCAAACTCACTGCCCCGTACTTATCCGGAGCCCCGGTGGTGGGGGACTTCCTTGAGCCCTTGGAAGGGGCGCTGGGCGGCATGGCGGACGGCGTCAATGAGTTCATCGATTTCCGGTCAGCGCTTCCCGTGGCGCTGGATTACTTTGGGGCTGCCGGGTGGGCTTTGGCTGCCGCGGTGCCGGCGGGGCTGCTGGTCCTGGTGGTCAACGCCGGGGCGGCGAGGCGGCGGAATGCTGAATTCGCCCGGCACAGCACGGAGCTTCTCCGGCTGCGGGCGGAGCTTGAGAGCGTGAAACGCCATGTGGGTTACCCGGCCGACGACATTATCTGAGACAGATTGCCCCGGGACGCCGGACTGCGGGTAGCATCTTTAGCTAGTTACGTGGCTCACAGTATCCAGCGCAGTGTACGAGCCAAGTCCGAACCCTCGAAAGATAGTTTCCATGGCTCACACTGCAACAAATTCCGAAACCGATCTTGCCTCCGAACTAAGGGCAGACGTCCGCCGGGTCTCCACGCTGCTGGGCGAATCACTGGTCCGCCAGCACGGACCTGAGCTCCTGGACCTCGTGGAGCAGGTGCGCCTCCTCACCAAGGAATCCAAGGAGGCTGCGCGCGGCGGAGCCGATGCCACCGGGCCCTGGAGCGCGCACGACGTCGTTGCCCAGGTCCGCGAACTCCTCGGCTCCCTGCCCATCGAGCAGGCCACGGACCTGGTCCGGGCGTTCGCCTTCTACTTCCACCTCGCCAACGCCGCTGAACAGGTCCACCGCGTGCGGGGCCTGCGGACCCGGGAGGAAAAGGACGGCTGGCTCGCGAAAACCGTCAACGAAATCGCCGAACAGGCCGGCCCCGGCGTGCTGCAGGAAGTAGTCAACGGGCTGGATGTCCGCCCCATCTTCACCGCGCACCCCACCGAGGCCTCGCGCCGTTCGGTGCTGGACAAGATCCGCAAGCTTTCCGACGTCCTGGCCCAGCCCACGGCCGAGGGCACCACGGCCCGCCGCCGCCAGGACCGCCAGCTCGCCGAAATTATCGACCAGATGTGGCAGACCGACGAACTCCGCCAGGTCCGGCCCACTCCGGTGGACGAAGCCCGCAATGCGATCTACTACCTGGGCGGCATCCTCACCGACGCCATGCCCGAAATGCTGACCGAACTGGCCGAACTGCTGGGCGAACACGGTGTCAGCCTCGCGTCCCAAAACGCCCCTATCCGCTTCGGCTCCTGGATCGGCGGCGACCGCGACGGCAACCCCAACGTCACCGCGGCCGTAACCCGCGAAATCCTGCAGATCCAGAACCAGCACGCCATCCGGATCAGCATTGGCATGATCGACGAACTGATCTCCATCCTCTCGAACTCCACGGCCCTGGCCGGCGCGGACAAGGAACTGCTCGATTCCATCGACGCCGACCTGAAGAAGCTGCCCGGGCTGGACCGGCGCGTACTGGAGCTTAACGCCCAGGAGCCCTACCGCCTGAAGCTCACCTGCATCAAGGCCAAGCTCATCAACACCGGCAAGAGGGTAGCTGCAAACTCCAACCATGAGCACGGACGCGACTACAGCGGAACCGGCGAACTCCTCGCGGACCTCGAACTGCTGGAACTCTCGCTCCGCAACCACTCGGCGTCGCTCGCTGCCGACGGCGCCCTTGCCCGGGTCCGCCGCGCAGTCGCCTCCTTCGGCCTGCACCTGGCCACCCTGGACATCCGCGAACACGCCGACTACCACCACGACGCCGTGGGCCAGCTCATGGACCGGATTGGCGGGCCGGGGCTGCGGTACGCGGAACTGAGCCGCGGGGAACGCTTCGAAGTCCTCGGCTCCGAGCTCGCGTCGCGCCGGCCGCTGTCCGGCCACCCGATCAAGCTCGACGGCGCCGCTGACGGCACGTACGACGTCTTCCGTGAAATCCGGCGTGCCCTGCGCGCCTACGGTCCGGACGTGATCGAGACGTACATCATCTCCATGACCCGCGGCGCCGACGACGTACTCGCCGCCGCCGTCCTGGCCCGCGAAGCCGGTCTGGTGAACCTCTTCGGCGAAAAGCCGTACGCAAAGATCGGGTTCGCGCCGCTGCTGGAAACGGTGGAGGAGCTTCGCGCCTCCGCGGAAATCGTGGACCAGCTGTTGTCCGATCCCTCCTACCGCGAGCTCGTGCGCCTCCGCGGGGACGTGCAGGAGGTCATGCTGGGCTACTCGGACTCCAACAAGGAATCCGGCGTGATGACCAGCCAGTGGGAAATCCACAAGACCCAGCGCAAGCTGCGGGACGTGGCCACCAAGCACGGCGTGCGGGTGCGCCTCTTCCATGGCCGCGGTGGCTCCGTGGGCCGCGGCGGCGGGCCCACGTACGATGCCATCCTGGCCCAGCCGAACGGCGTGCTGGAAGGCGAAATCAAGTTCACTGAGCAGGGCGAGGTCATTTCGGACAAGTACTCGCTGCCCGAGCTGGCCCGCGAAAACCTCGAGCTGTCCCTCGCCGCCGTACTGCAGGGTTCAGCCCTGCACCGGGATCCCCGCACCTCCGCGGACCAGCGTGAACGGTATGGGCACGTCATGGAAACCATCTCCGACGCCGCCTTCGGGCAGTACCGGAAGCTGATCGATGACCCTGACCTGCCCGCCTACTTCCTGGCCTCCACGCCCGTGGAACAGCTGGGCTCCCTGAACATCGGTTCCCGCCCGTCGAAGCGCCCGGACTCCGGGGCAGGGCTGGGCGGCCTGCGCGCCATCCCGTGGGTGTTCGGCTGGACCCAGTCCCGGCAGATCGTCCCGGGCTGGTTCGGGGTGGGCTCAGGCCTCAAGGCCGCCCGCGAGGCTGGGAACTCCGCGCAGCTGGTGGAGATGTGGGAGAACTGGCACTTCTTCCGGTCCGTGCTGTCCAACGTGGAGATGACCCTTGCCAAGACGGACCTGGACATCGCCGGCTACTATGTATCCACCCTCGTCCCCGACGAGCTGCACCACATCTTCCGCGCGATCCGGGAGGAATATGAGCTGACCGTGGCCGAGGTCCAGAACCTGACGGGCGAGAACCTGCTCCTGGACGCCCAGCCCACGCTCAAGCGTTCACTCGAGATCCGTGACCAGTACCTTGATCCCATCAGCTACCTGCAGGTGGAACTCCTTCGCCGTGTCCGCGCGGAAGCTGCCGGCAAGGCCGACGGCATCAGCGGGGCAGAGGTCGACGAGCGCCTCCAGCGGGCCATGCTGATCACCGTCAACGGCGTGGCGGCCGGCCTCCGCAACACCGGGTAACCTCCAACCCTCTCTCACTTAACGCGGGTTTTCCCCAAACCTTCTCTCCCTCGTGAGAGAGGGTTTGGGGTTTTCCAGCATTAAGGGAGAGAGCGTCTGGGTAGGGTTGGAGGCATGCCATCGTTCCAGACCCGCCTGAAGATCACTGGCCTGCGCCCCGGCAATCCCCCTGAAGCCGTTATGGACGCAGCGGTGGAGGCGCTGGAAACACGCCACCACGTGGAGTCGAACCAACTGCAGATTGCCGGAGGAGTGCCGCAACTGAACCTGCGGTTCCTCGTTGAGGCAACCGAATACAGCGGCGAGAACCAGCAGGCGCTGGAATCGGCAGCCATGATGCGCGACGCCGTCGAACGCGTTGCGCTGACCGGTTCGCTGATGGTGCTGCGACGCAACAGGGGCCGCTGGGCGCCTGTGTAGGCCTCATAGTCAGGCCAGCGGAGGGTCCGGCTCTTCAACCGGTGATCTGTTGCCGCGGCGCCGGGTCACAATGATGCCGACGACGACGCCCACCACCAGTCCCAGCGCGACTCCGATCAGCGAGCTGGCCCAGAACGGCAGGCCGGTGGCCGAGCCGGTGAAGTAGCCCAGGCCCACCAGCCAGCAGGCCCAGAGCAACGCACCGAGTCCGGCGCACAGGCTGAAGCCACGGACCGAGACGTTAGCGATCCCGGCAGCGGCCGAGGTTGCCAACCGGCCGCCCGGAATGAATCTGGCACCAATGATGGTTCCGTAGGTGGACGAACGGCCCGCCTTGGCAATGGCACCATGGATTCCGGAATGCACGCGCCGGCCCCATCGCCAGCGGTCAAGGACGTGGCTCAGCCGCTTCCTGAACAATTGGAACACCACAACGTCGCCCAGCCAGGAGGCCAGGGCGGACAGGGCCACCACCAGGAACACGTTGGCCCGGCCGTCAGCGGAAAGCGCTCCACCGGTGATCACCACCATCTCGGACGGGACCGGCGGAAAGATGGCGTCGCCGAGCACGATGGGGATGATCCAGAAATAGATCGCCGTCCCCCAGCTGTCAGCGCTGCCGAAGTCCATTGCCACAAGGTACCGCAGAATCGGGAGGCTGGAACTGTGGGCCTAACAAAGAGCGGCCGCAGACGGGAACCCGCTCTGCCTGCCGGCGCTGCCAGCCGTTTCAGCGCCGGACAAAGTCGGACACGAGTCGGGTGAGCTGGTCAGACGGCGGGACGCCGAGTTCGTCGTAGAGCCGCTCTGCGAACATCGTGTAGGCGCGGACCGCCGCTGCCCTGTTTCCGGCGCCGAGGTGGGCCTGGACCAGCAGCAGATGAGCTGATTCCCGCAAGGGCTCGATGCCCGCCGCGGACAAAGCGGCATCGACAGCCCTCGCGGGATCACCTGCCGCCAGATGCTGGCGGGCCAGGAACTCCAGGGCACCCAGGCGTAGCTGGCGGAACCGCTCCTGTTCAAAGATGACCCAATCGTCGTACCAGCCCGGGAGCAGGTCCGCCCGGCCCAGGCTCTCCAGGTAGCTGTTCGGGATGTGGGCCTGCGGCTGCGTCTGTATCGTGGCCACCTGCCGCTCCAAGGCCCGGGCGTCCACGCGGACGGATTCATCGAGCTCGAGCGTGTCCGCTCCTGTCTGCAGCAGGTGGGGGAAGGTGTGGGAAATGCACCAGACGGTGGTACGCAGGTTTCCCGCTGCCTGCGGTTCACTGCTCTTCGGCCACAGGAGCCCGGCCAGAAAGCTTCGGTGGCGGCACCCGAATAATCCCAGGCATGCGAGAAGCCGTTGTTCCCGGCTGGCTACCGTCACTGCAGTGCTGCCACGGCGTAACCGCCAAGCTCCCAGCAGACTTAAGTGCCACTCCTGTCCGAGAGTAACCGTCATGCCAATCCCTCTCAAGCGACCGGATAACACCGATCCCCCCGAGTACCATGGTGACACTCAACGGGAGCATGTCAAGTCATTTTAGTAACAGAAGCTTTTGAGGCTAATAAGCCGGAAATAGTGGTTAATTGTCCGTCAAAAGGGGATGAAGCGCCAGTAATTAAATCCCCTTTAATCGGGGGCCGGCGGGCTACTTGCTGGTTGTACTCCCGGGCGTCTGCAGTGCGTCAAGCCAATGGCGGACGGCAAGGAGGATCGCATCAGCATCGGCTGCTGTCTCTACGAGTTCCGCATCCCGGCCTGGTTTGCTGGAAATCATGCGCGCCCGTAGCGGCTGGGGGTGGCTGGGCTCAAGCCACGCACGGATTACCATCGTTCCTTCACTTTCCGCCATAAAAGAGGCGCCTGCTTTCCTTGTCTGTTATTTCCGGCTGCATTTCCGGCATTTTAGGGATATTACTGCCCGGTATGACCATCCTAGGCACAGAATATTCGTCGCCCAAGTCAGCCTGTCACAGCGGCGTTACGGGATAACGAAAAAATGATGCCGCAGTAACGGCACCGCCACGGGGCCCCGCGTTGACTGATCGGGAGACGTCGAGAGGGGGTGATTGACATGATGAAGGAACTCACCATTCAGGAACTGGAAGGCCAGAGCGTGGAGTTGCTGCCTTCGCGGGAAACCCTGTACTTCGGAGGCGACAGCATTAACTTGGCAAGCGTCTACGCGAATAACACGTCCGTGGCACTGAACGCTGCCTCGCTGTTCTCGGTAGCGCACAGCAGCGCTGTCCAGAACATCGCTGTTCTCCAGCACTAACCCTGTCCATCATTTCCATGTCTGGACCTGGGGATGCCCGGGAGAGAGGTGTGGTGCTATGACAGCATCGACCGCGCTAACACCGGTGGATCTTGACGCTGAGGTTGTGGAACTGCTTCCCATGAAGGAAACGCTGTTCTTCAACATCAACGTCTCGCCCGTGATCGCAGTGAACCTGTCGATGGCCGTCAATGCGGCCTCGATCGGTTCCATTGCGAACTCGGCAGCGTTGCAGGACATCCTGGTACTGCAACAGTAGGTTCGCCGGCTCCAAACAGTGGGCATGCCTCAGCATTGTGGGGCATGCCCACCGTTCTACTCGCTCAACTCATTGGGGGGAAAGTGGCAACTGCACCCGATTCGGCCGTGTTGAGGCGCTGGTCCCCCTCGCCGGGCGTGAAATTCCTCGGCCAGGTGGAAGGCTCGGGGCTCAAGAGCAGCAGTTATCTGCTGCAGCGGGGAGACGGGCAGGTGGTCCAGCTTTCGGAGCTGCTCCACGTGGTGATGGTTACCCTGTCGCCCGGGAAGTCCGCCGAACAAGTAGCGCAGGAAGTCAGCGAGGCCTACGGGCGGGAGCTGGATGTCAGCGGGCTCCTCCACCTTGTGGATACCAGGCTGGCCCCGATGGGCCTGGTTGCTGAGGCCGGCCACGACGGCGGCGACGGCCGGCAGCCGGAGTCCGGTGCCTTACCGACCGCCAACCCATTGCTCGCCTTGCGGCTGCGCGGGACGCTCCTCCCCGAAAAAGCCGTCAATACCCTGGCCGGGATTCTTGCGCCGCTGTATTGGGGACCAGTGGTTGCCACCGTCCTTGTTGTCCTGGTGATCGTTGATGTCCTGCTGCTGGCCAGGGGAGACCTGATGGATTCTCTCCAGCAGGTCCTGCTGACCCCGGCTCTCCTCCTTGGAGTCGCCGCGCTGCTGACAGCCGGGGCAGTGATCCATGAGATCGGCCACGCAGCGGCGTGCCGGTATGGAGGTGCAAGGCCCGGAAGGATCGGCGTCGGCGTCTACCTGGTTTTTCCTGCCTTCTTTACCGACGTCACAGACTCCTACCGCCTGGACCGGGCGGGCAGGATCCGCACTGACCTGGGCGGGCTGTACTTCAACTGCCTTTGCCTGATCGGGTTGGGCGGCGCCTACCTGCTGACCGGGCAGGGGTTTTTCCTGCTGGCTGCGGCGTTGATGCACTTCGAGATGATCCAGCAACTGGTGCCCACACTGCGTTTCGACGGCTACTTCGTCCTTGCCGATATTGCCGGTGTGCCGGACCTCTTCAACCGGATCCGTCCGGTGCTGCTAAGCCTGATACCCGGCCGTCCCGTGGATCCCCGGGTTGCCGAGCTCCGCCCTTTCGCCCGGCGCATCGTGACAGCGTGGGTCATCACCGTGGTGCCGCTCCTGTTCCTGGCGCTCGGGTGGATGCTGCTGAACCTGCCCGTGATCCTCCAGCAGGCCGTCGCAGCCATCAGGCAGCACGCGCTGCTCGCGGGCGACGCCATCGCAACCGGCGACGCCGCCGCCACGGTGCTTTCACTGTTCTCCATCCTTATGTTGTCCCTGCCGGTCATCGGCCTGGGCATTCTGCTGTACCGGATGCTGTCCGGACTCCTTGCCCTCCTCCTGCGCCTGGTACAGCGTGCGGGCAGTAGCGCAGGTGGAAGCCCGGCGAAGCCAGCGGCGGCGGCCACGCAGCCCCGCCGGCCGGGGCAGCCGCAGAAACCCGGGCCGTCACAGAAAGAAGAGTCCGCCATGGCTATCGAAGCCCCGTCCGCGGCCACGCACGACGGCGTCCCCACCCTCCAGGATTTCCTCGCCGAACGGCCTTCGCCGCCGGCAGTACTGAGCGAGGCGGGCTGGCAGGGAGCCGTCCGCCGGCTCACCGGCAATGCCATCCAGCCTGCCCCCGGCCCCCGCGAACGCGCTCATCTGGACGCCAGGGAAGATGTCCAACGGCGATTGGATGGACCCAGGACCGTCGTCGTCGTCAACCCCAAGGGTGGCGCCCATAAAACCACCGCAACCCTGCTCCTGGCCGCCACGATGGGCATCGAGCGTGGTGGTTACACGCTGGCGTGGGACAACAATGAAACCCGGGGCACCCTTGGGTGGCGGGCGCCGCTGGCCGTCCATCCGCGGACGGCAGTGGACCTGCTGGAGGAGGTGGACCGCTTCGAAAGCCCCGTCCTGGGTCGGATCGGGGACCTGGACCGGTACGTGCGCTACCAGGGTTCGACGCAGTTTGACGTGCTGGCCTCGGACGAGGATGCTGCCGGAGCGGCCACCATTGGCAGCCGCGAGTTCGACCGGCTGCACACGGCGCTGCGCCGCTTCTACCGGATCATAGTGGTGGACACCGGCAACAATATGCGGTCCTCGAACTGGCAGGCGGCTGTGCAGGCGGCCGACGAACTGGTCATCATCTCCACCCTGCGGGAGGATACCCTGGCAAGTGCCGTCTGGCTCGTTGACGGACTGCGCGAGCGCGGTTTCCAGGCCAAGGTGAGCAACGCCGTGACGTTGCTCGCGGCACCCTCCGGGCAAACCGACGTGCAGCTTCATGCCAGGGCGCGCAGGCATTTCGCAAGCCTGACCAGGGAAGTGCTCGATGTTCCCTACGACAAATCCCTCGTCTCGGGTGCACGGTTGAATTACCAGGCGCTGCAGCCGGCCACCCGCGAGGCATGGCTTCGTGCCTCCGCCGCGGTGATGCGCGGCATGTAGGACGAGCGGCGCCGGGGCTTCGTTTACGGGAGCGCCCCGGCCTCGCTGAGCTGCAGGCGGCTCCGGTACTCCACCGGCTTCCCTGAGGTGGGGTCCACGAACCGGATGCCGCGGGCCAGGAGCTGCAGGGGTTTGGTGTAGTCGTCCGGTGCCTTGTCCAGCAACTCCGGGTAAAAGGCGTCATTAACGATTCCCAGCCCCAGGGACGCCATGTGCACCCGCAGCTGGTGGGTCTTTCCGGTGTGGGGTTCCAGCCGGTACAGCGCCCGGCGCACGGGACTGCCGGGTGCCGCAGCGGCGGCGGAAGCACCGCCGTCGAACGTTGCCAGCCGCTCAATCCGCGTTTCCGCGTTGGGCTCGCCGTCAATCACCTCGGCCAGCAGGTAGCTGCGCGACTTGGTCATGCGGTTGCGCACCACCACGGGAAATTCGACGGCGGGATACCCTTCCGCAGGCTCCGCCGCGGACACGCACTCATAGTTTTTTTGCACCTGGCGCTTCTCGAAAAGCACCTGGTACTTGCCGCGGGTGTCCGGGTTTGTCGAGAACAGCAGGACGCCGGCCGTCATGCGGTCCAGCCGGTGCATGGGAATCAGGTCCGGCAGGTCCAGCTGGTTCCGCAGGCGGACCAGGGCGGATTCCTGGATATAGGTGCCGCCCGGGGTGGTGGGCAGGAAATGGGGCTTGTCCACCACCAGCAGGTGCTCGTCCTGGTGCAGGATGTCCAGCTCCACGGGAATGCGGGTTTCCGGCGGCAGCGTCCGGTAGTACCAGATGAACGTATGGTCCTGCAGCCGCGTGGAGCGGCTCAGCGGGGTACCGCCCTCGCCAACGATCTCACCGGCGTCGAACCTGTCCTCGATGCCCTGCGGATCAATATGCCCCCAGCGATGCATCATGTAGTCCATCGCGGTATCCCAGGGGCCCTCCACGGGAAGGCGCAGGCGGGTGGCATTGACGCCGTCGCGCACGGGGAGGGGGGATTTCATCACCGGACAATTCTACGGGGCGCGGCTGCTGCCTTCAGTTCTCCCGTGGCTACGCACGTCCGAAGCTCTTCGCCGCTACCATCAACCGGCGGGTGGGTCAGGCCGCCCAGCCGCGGCCGATGGCGTCGAGCGCTGCGTTGTAGGCAGCTGCCCAGTCAGCCTCCGGCGGGCCCACCTGGGCGAGCTCCAGGCTCACCACGCCGTGCACCTGGCCCCAGATCGCGAAGGCAACCATCTCAACGGGCGCCGGGAGCAGGACCCCCTCGGACTGTGCGGCAGCAACGGCGTTGATGAGGGGTTGCATGGCGCCGGCGGCCACCTCCGGGGTGGGCCGGCAATCAACGTAGGCCGCGAGCGCGCCGCCGAACATGAGCCGGTACAGCGCGCGATGCTCCAGGGCCCACATCCTGTAGGCGACTCCAAGCTCACGAAGTCCACCCGGTGCAGCGGCAACCTGCAAGTCCCGGAACGATGCGAATCCGTCGTCCACCACTGCCGTCAGGAGTTGGGACTTCCCGCCGAACAGCGAGTAAACGGCGGTAGTGGAAGTCCCTGCCGCCGATGCCACATCCCGCAGTGTCACCTTGGCGGGCCCGTCCCGGTCCACCAAGTCAGCCGTTACGGCGAGCAGTTGCTGCCTCAGGGAATCGTTATGCACTACGGGTCTTGCCATGGGATCCATTGTTTCATAACCTTGTTTTGTAACGCTGTTATGAAATGGCGTTACGAAAACCGAGACCAAGGAGCTTCCCATGGCACAGAGTGTTTTTTCTGGCCGGTACACCGCTGACCCGGGCCGGGACTCAGTTACTGTCTTCCTGATCGGCATGCGGGCAAACCGGTGGTGGAAGGCGGCGACGGTTGGGAAGGTCGCTGCGGCAATGCCGCGGATGCTCCAGCACCTGGCAGGGGACCCGTCGTCGGGAATGCTGGGATACGAACAGTGGTTCGGGCGGACCACCATGCTGCTCAGCTACTGGGAGAGCCCGGACCACCTGCGGAAGTTCGCCGCAGACCGGGAGTCCCCCCACCTGGAGCCATGGCGCCGTTTTATGAAGGAAACGGCCGGCAGTGGAGACGTAGGTGTCTGGCATGAAACCTACCAGGTGCCTGCGGCCGGGATAGAAGTCATCTACAACGGGATGCCGCTGTTCGGGCTGGCGAAGGCCACGGCCCATGTCCCTGTCGGGGCCGGTACAAGTACTGCAAGGCAGCGGATGGGCAGGTCCGCAAGGCAACCGGCGGCACCGTCAAGCGCCGACGCACCGCCAACTCCCGCCAGGCGATAGTCACGCGCCCAGGCACCAGCCGCACTCACGGGCAATGGGAACTCCCGTCAGGCGATGGCGACGGTGGGGGCGACCCTCAGGGTCCTGCGGAGCTGGGGGGCGGCGTCCAGCCGGTCTTGCGCAGACCGCAGGGCAAGCACCGCGGTCTGCAGCTTCTCCGGCGGCAAAGTGAACGGTACCCGGAGGTAGCGTTCGAAGGCGCCGCCAATCCCGAAGCGCGGCCCTGCCGCCAACCGGATTCCATGATCGGGTGCGATAACCGTCAGTGCGGTGCTGATGGGCGCGGGCAGTTTGCACCAGACGGACAGGCCGCCGGAGGGGTACGCCGTTTCCCACTCCGGCAGGTATCCGGCCAGCAGCTCCAGCAGGGCGGCGCGGCTGTCCCGCAGGGCAGTAAGCCGGGCCGGCAGCGGCTCGTCCAGGGCCCGGACGAGATGCGCCGCGGCCAGTTGTTCCATGACAGGTCCGCCCAGGTCCAGCGAGGTCCGTGCCGCCGCGAACCGCTGGATCAGTTCCCCGGAAGCCCGGATCCATCCGGTGCGGAGGCCTGCCCAATGCGACTTGCTCAGCGATCCGATGGTGACCACTGCTGGACTAAAAGCCGCCACGGGAGTGGTCTGGACGCCGTCGAGGTTCAGCTCCCGCAGGGTTTCGTCCACCACCAGCGTAGTTCCCGCGGCCGCCGCCGCCCTGACCAGGAGGCGGCGTTGGGGGTCGCGCATTACTTGTCCGGTGGGATTGTGGAAGTCCGGCACCACGTAGGCGAGTTTGGGGCGCTGCTGCATCAGGGCGGCCTGAAGTGCCTGCATGTCCCAGGCCGGAGCCGGCCGCCCGTTGTCATCTCCCGTAGCGGGGGTGCTGGAGAATGCCACAGGGGTTAGGCGGCAACCGGCGGCGCGGATGCCGTCAAGGGCGTTCGGGTAACTCGGGTGCTCCACCAGCACCCGGTCCTGCCGCCCGGCAAGGGCCCGGAGGATGATGTTCAGGGCATGCTGTGCGCCCGACGCCACCAGGATCTGGTCTGCCGTTGTCGGTGCCCCGGCTGCCGTGTACCGGGCCGCAATTGCCTCGCGCAGGGGGAGCAGGCCGACGGCGTCGTAGCCGAATCCCGGGAGCAGGGCCGGAAGTTCGGTGAGGGCCGCCGCGAATGCGCGGTGTACTACCTCACCGCTCGCGGGAAGGGACGCGTAGGCGAGGTCAATCAGACCCTCAGGGGCGGCCAGGCCCGGTGCCGCGAGTCCCGGCTCTGCCAGCGCTGGACCAACAGGCACCGGGCCGGTGAGCAACGTGCTGCCGGCCGCCGTCGTGCGTGGAATCCGGGTCCGGCTCCGGCTGCCTTGGCCGCTGGTGAGAAATCCCTGCTCCCGGAGGAGTCCGTAGGCGGCGGTTACGGTGGTGCGGCTGACGCCCAGGGATTCGGACAGCGCCCGCTCGCTGGGCAGGGCGGTGTCCAGCGCCACCCGGCCGTCCAGGACCAGGAGGCGTACGACGTCGGCCAGTTCACGGTAGGCGGGCGCCGCGCCAAAGTGCCACGTTCCGAGAAGACGGGCAAGGGCGGCCGCGCTGAGAGGGGACATAAGGCCAGTATTCCAAACTGGCTATGGAATTCAATGCCAGTTTTCTGCGATGGTGGTTCCCATGTTGACCCGCAGACTCCTCCAGCTCTTTCTCGGCCTCGCAATGTACGGAATATCCCTCGCCCTGTTCATCCGGGCCGGGCTGGGCCTGGACCCCTGGGATGTCTTTCACCAGGGAGTAGCCGGGCGGACCGGGCTCAGCATCGGCCTGCTGGTCATCATCGTGAGTTTCCTGGTGCTGCTTTTCTGGATTCCGCTGCGGCAGCGGCCCGGGTTCGGTACATTGTGCAACGCCGTGCTGGTGGGCGTCTTCGCAGACATTGGCCTTGCCGTGATCCCGGCCTTCACCCACCTGGGCGGGCAGTCCGCCATGCTCGCAGGAGCCGTGCTGCTGAACGGCATTGCGTCGGCCTGCTACATCGGTGCACGGTTTGGGCCTGGCGCACGGGACGGCCTGATGACGGGCCTCGCCCGGCGCACCGGATGGTCTGTCAGGCTGTCGCGCACACTGATTGAAGTGGTGGTCCTGGCTGTCGGCTGGCTCCTGGGCGGCTCAGTGGGAGTGGGCACTGTGGTTTACGCCCTCGCGATTGGGCCCCTGGTCCAGCTGCTGCTCCCAGTGTTTATGGTGCCGGCCGCGCTGCCAGCGGAACCCGGTTCACAGGGGCGGGAAGACGCCGGCTCCCTTACTCCCGAACCACTGGCCAGCAACGGCTAGCAGGACTCCCCGCTCCCGGGCAGGGTGCCTTAACCCGGGCGCGGAGGCCAGGACGTCTGCGCGGGGACTCCTATTCCAGGAGCGGCTGGCATTGGGGGCAGAAGTAGATGTCCCGTTCTTCCTCGCCGTTTAACCTCCCCAGGACGCCCCGCCGGATCGGCGTTCCGCACTTGAGGCAGGGCTGGTGCTCCCTGCGGTACACCCAATAGCCGGGCCGCCCGGCCATTCTCCCCACCGGCAGGCCTTTGGCGTTGAGGATGGTGACGCGGCGGCCGGGACCGAGGTTTACTTCCAGCAGTTGCTTGGCATCAATCATCATGGTCCGCACATCCTGGACGGCGGATACCGGTGTCGCCGGGTGGACACCGGACAGGAAGCAGGCCTCACAGCGGTAAATGTTGCCGATCCCCGCCAGGTTGCGCTGGTCCAGCAGGGCGACGCCGATAGGTACATCCGGGGCAGCACGCACCCGCCGCTCCGCTTCGTCCAGGTCCCAGTCCGGTCCCAAAAGATCCGGGCCAAGGAACCCCACGATGGAGTCTTCATCGGCCGTGGCCACCACTTCAACAATGCCAAGGGAAAATCCGACGGCGTCCGCCACCGGCGTACGCAGCACGCACCGGGCCGTGTATCCCGGCTTACGCCACCTGCCGCCTGGCGGGTAGACCTGCCAGGTGCCCTCCATTTTCAAATGGGAGTGGATGGTAAGCCTTTTGTCCTCCGGGCCCACTACCCGCATCAGCAGGTGTTTGCCGCGGGGCACCACCTCCGCGACCGTCCAGCCTGCCAGGTTCAATGTGGCGAAGCGGGGCACCCGGAAATCGGACGCTATCAGTTTCTGTCCCGCTAACGCCTGGTGCAGCTGGTTGGCCGCACGCCAGACGGAATCCCCCTCAGGCACGGATCCTCAGACCCTTGGGCGTGGAGTAGGCCCCGGCCGAACTGAGCGCCGCCGCAACGGGCGTATCCAGGATCCCGTGGCCGTTCACCTTCTCCATGATCAGCTTGTCGACGGCGCCGCGGGTCACCACGCTGACCAGTGCCGAGCCCGCCGCGGCGAGGACGGCGTCGTCGTCGCTGAAGGCCAGCAGCGTCTTTCCGCCGCGTTCTACGTACAGGACCAGCACGCCGTCCACCAGCACCACCAGTGCACCAGCCTTCCGCCCGGGACGGTGCCCGGTTCCCGCTTCGTCGTGGAGCGCAGGCCAGGGGAGAGCCGCGCCATAGGGGTTGGCGGGATCGGTGGCGGCCAGGGCGAGGGCGACAGGCTCGGGCTTGGCGAGCTGGGTGTCCTCCGAGTACGAACGCAGCCGGTCCACGGTGGCCGGCACGGCGAACTGGGCTGCCCCCAGGTGCTCGATGAAGTAACCGCGGCGGCAGCGGCCCGCTTCCTCGAGCCGTGCCAGGACTTTGTACATCAAACCGAATCCGCCAAGGATTTGTTCTGCCATCACCGAGCCGCGGGTGACCACGCCGTAGCGGTCCAGCAGGAGTTCGGCGGTGGCCCTGGCGTGGATGGTGGGGTCCAGTTCGGGCTGCGGGAGCGCGGACCAGCGGCCGGCTGCCAAAGGAGGTGTGGCCGTGCCGGCTGACGTTCCGTACCGGCCGCTGCCCATACCTGTTGAGCCCATTAAGCCGGTCCCGTGGGACCGGCCCAGCCGGCTCAGGCGCGGTGCCCGCGCCCTGGGTGCGCGGGCCACCTGCCGGTGGGCCGTGTGCCCGCCGGCGATCAGGGAGCGGACGGGCGCGAACGTGTCGCCGGTGATGCGTCCGGCCCACGCCAGGTCCCACAACGCGGTGACAACCTCCTGGTCGCTCAAAACCGAGTCCATGCCGCCGGCAACCTCAGTCAGTTGCCGGAAGAAATAACCGCCGCCGTTGTTTCGCAGGTGCTCCAGGAGCCGCTGCTGGGCGTCGCCAGGTTCGTAGTCGATGGCGGGATTCAGGGTCAGCTCGGCGGAGTCGGCCAGGTGCAGGCTGATCCAGCCGTCGTTGCCGGGCAGCCCTCCTGCTCCGGACCACAGCACCTCGCCGGTGGCCATCAGTTCGTCGAGCATGGCCGGCTGGTAATTTGAGACCCGGGAGGCCAGGACCAGCGGCTCCCACGCGGAGGCGGGAACCGGAACACCCGAGAGCTGGTCGATGGCTGTGACGATGCCGTCCAGCCCGCGCAACCCCGGTTGGCCGCGGCCTGCACCGGGGGTACGAACGTGCTGCCAGGCCGGCAGGAAGCGACCGTAGGCGGACGCATCAACAGGCTCCACCTCTGCCCGCAGTGCTGCCAGCGACCGCCGGCGCAGTTTGCGGAGTACCTCGGCATCACACCACTCACTGACCGTGGCCGGATGGAGCGCCTCAGCGGGCGTGGGGTTTGCATCAGCAGGCTCGGTAACAGCAGGGGCGGCAGCAGCTGCATCGGCAGCTGCCGGGTCCGTATCAGCCAGGTGCGTCTTAGGCGGGCCGGAATGGGGCCGGAATTCGCCTTCCACCACCCGCCCGTCCGCGGCGAGGCGCTTGAGGGCGGTGCTGACCACTGCCACGCCCAAGCCCAGCCGGGCTGCCGCTTCCGCTGCTGTGAACGGCCTGTGGGTGCGGGCATAACGGGATACGAGATCCCCCAGGGGATCCGCCACCGGTTCAATAAACGCGAGCGGCACTCCCATGGGAAGGGGAACCCCGATGGCATCCCGGAGCCGCGCGGCGTCTTCGACGGCGGCGAAGCGTTCCACGCCGCCGATGTTGACCTTGATGGCGCGGTTGGCCCGCTGCAGGGCGAGCAGGTGGCCGGTGGCGGAATCGGTAGTGGCATGGGCCAGGTCAGCTGCAGGCGCCTGGGCAGCAAGCTCGGCCGCAAGTTCGGCATCCGTTGGTTCCGCAACAGCCGCATCCGCCGCCGCAACGTCCCCGGCCGCCGGCCCCCCGCTGGCAGGTTGGCCGGCAGGTTCGGCGGCTGCGGCCTCCTCGCCCTGGAGCCTGGCGGCAGCCTCCTCCGGCGTCAGCGGACCAAGCAGGCGCAGCAGGTCCGCGACACCTTCCACTCCCCGGGCGCGCCGGTCCGGCGCCAGGCGCTGCAGTTCCCGTTCGGTGGAGTCGATGACCTTGGCGTCCAGCAGTTCGCGCAGTTCCACGCGCCCCAACAGCTCGTTGAGGAGGGTGGAGTCGAGGGCCAGGGCAGCGGCCCGGCGCTCCGCCAAGGGGGAGTCACCCTCGTAAAGGAACTGGGCAACGTATCCGAACAGGAGTGACTTGGCGAAGGGGGACGGCTGCGAGGTGGTGGTCTCCACGATCCGAAGCTCGCGCCGTTCCACGGACGCAGCGATGTCTTTGAGCGCCGGGAGATCGTAGACGTCCTGCAGGCATTCGCGCACCGTTTCGAGCACGATGGGGAACGTGGGGTACTTCCGCGCCACGTCCAGCAACTGGGCGGACCGCTGCCGCTGCTGCCACAGCGGCTGCCGTTTGCCGGGTGTCTGGCGGGGCAGCAGCAGTGCACGGGCGGCACATTCGCGGAAGCGTGAGGCGAACAGTGCGCTGCCCCCCACTTCTGCTGTGACGATCTGTTCCAGTTCCTCCGGGTCGAACAGGAACAGTTCAGCCCCCGGCGGCTCGTCTTCCATCATGGGCACGCGAAGGACAATCCCGTCGTCGGCGGCCATGGCGGAGCCGTCCATGCCGTACCGCTGGTTGAGCCGCTGGCCCACCGCCAGGGCCCACGGTGCGTGCACGGGCATGCCGAAGGGGCTGTGCAGGATCACCCTCCAGTCGCCCAGTTCGTCATGGAACCGCTCCACCACCAAGGTGGTGTCGCTGGGCACCACCTCGGTTGCCTGCTTCTGTTCACTGAGGTACTGGATCAGATTGTTGGCAGCGAAGGCGTCGAGGCCGCTGGCCTGGCAGCGTTCGGTGGCGGGCACGACGTCGGACGCTGACAGTTCCCGCACGAAGGCGCCAAGGGCGCGGCCCAGGTCCACCGGGCGGCCGAGTGAATCGCCCTTCCAGAACGGAAGCTTGCCGGGCTGCCCGAAGGCCGGGGAGACCAGCACGCGGTCGTGCGTGATGTCCTCGATCTTCCAGCTGGTGGCGCCCAGGGCGAAGACGTCGCCCACACGGGATTCGTACACCATCTCCTCGTCCAGCTCGCCGACGCGCCGGCCGCCCTTGGGCGCAGGCGCGGGCTTGCCGTCTGCGGACGCCGCCGCCGACCCCTCCAGCTCCGTGCCGATGATGTACACACCGAAGAGGCCGCGGTCCGGAATGGTGCCGCCGGAAGTGACGGCGAGGCGCTGGGCCCCCGGCCTGCCTTCGATGGTGCCGGCGTTCCGGTCCCAGACAATCCGGGGACGAAGCTCGGCGAATTCGTCGGAAGGGTAGCGGCCCGCCAGCAGGTCCAGGGTTGCCTCGAACGCCGACCTGGGGAGGGACGCGAACGGGGCGGAGCGTCGGACAGTGGCAAACCATTCCTCGACATCGATGCTGCCCAGCGCCGTGGCGGCCACTGTCTGCTGCGCCAGGATGTCCAGGGGATTGGCCGGGATGCTGAGGCGCTCGATCTTGCCGCCCAGCATGCGTTCCACGGTAATGGCTGTGTGCACCAGGTCCGCCCGGTGCTTAGGAAAGAGGACGCCCTGGGAAACTTCGCCCACCTGGTGGCCGGCACGGCCCACCCGCTGCAGGCCGCTGGCTACCGACGGCGGTGATTCCACCTGTACCACCAGGTCAACGGCGCCCATGTCGATGCCCAGTTCCAGTGATGACGTGGCCACAACGCACCGCAACCGGCCCGATTTGAGGTCATCCTCAATCAGCGCCCGCTGGTCTTTCGACACGGAGCCGTGGTGCGCCCGCGCCAGCACAGGGTCCGCCCCCGCTGAACTTCCCGCCTGCGCCATCATGTGGGCAGCGGTGGCCGTGGAAACGGGAGCCCTGGGGGCCGACGCGATTGCCTGGGTGCCGGCGGGCACAGGATCATCCCAACCTCCGCCCTCAGCCAGCAGTTGCCGCTCCACGTAGATCTCGTTGAGGCGCGCCGTGAGCCGTTCGGACAAACGGCGGGAGTTGGCGAAAACGATGGTGGACTGGTTGGCCAGCACCAGGTCAACAATTTTTTCCTCCACGTGCGGCCAGATGGAGGCCTGGGGCTGCAGCCCGGAAGCGGGACCGGAGTCGAAGGCTCCGGCAGCACCCTGGAGGTCGGACATGTCCTCCACCGGCACGGAAACGGTGAGGTCCCAGTTCTTTTTCGCGGGCGGGGCAACGATTTCCACCGGTGCGGAGCCGGCCAGGAACTGCGCCACCAGTTCCCTCGGCTCCACGGTGGCCGAAAGTCCAATCCGCTGGGCCGGTTTGGGCAGCAGGGCATCCAGCCGCTCAAGTGACACGGCGAGGTGGGCTCCACGCTTGGTCCCGGCCACGGCGTGGACCTCATCGATGATGATGGTGTCCACATCGGTCAGTGTTTCCCGGGCCCGGGAGGTGAGCATCAGGAACAGCGATTCCGGTGTGGTGATAAGGATGTCCGGCGGGTTGCTCAGCAGGGCGCGGCGGTCCGCCGTTGTGGTATCTCCGGAACGGACACCCACCGTGATCAGCGGTGCCGGCAGCCCCAGCCGCTTTGCAGTCTGCGTGATGCCGATCAGCGGGGAGCGGAGGTTCCGCTCCACATCGACGCCGAGGGCCTTCAGCGGCGAGATGTACAGGACCCGGGTCTTGCGTTTGGGTGCGCGGGGGCGCCTTCCTTTTGCCGGTGCCTCTGCTGCCGGGGTTTCTGGAGCGGCTGCGGCCCCGGACTCAAGCAGCCGGTCCAGCGCCCAGAGGAACGCGGCGAGGGTCTTTCCCGATCCGGTGGGAGCGACCACAAGCGCGTGCGAGCCGGAGGAGATGGCCTGCCACGCGCCGTTCTGTGCGGGGGTCGGCTCCGAGAAAGCGCCGAGGAACCAGTCGCGTGTTGGCCTGCTGAACTGGGCCATGGGAGCCTCCGCGACTGCACCCCTGCCACCCGCTGCCGGCTGTTCCTGGATCATGCCTCCATCATGCCCCAAGCCACCGACAGTGGGGCGGGCATGCAGCTTCCCCCTGGTACCGGCTCAAGCCTTTCCTGCGCGGGGGAGGTTCTTGGTGGCGGGACCCTCCAGGAGTTGCCCTTCATTGGTGAAGCGGGAGCCGTGGAGCGGGCAGTCCCACGTCAGCTCGCTGTCATTCCAGTGCACGATGCCGCCCATGTGCGTGCAGACAGCGGACAGCTTGCACGTGGTGCCGTTGACGGTGGAGACGGCAACCGCTTTTGTTCCCTCACGGTAGACCTTGCCTTCGCCTTCGGCCGGAACAACGGGGGCCGGCTCGGCAGCCGGCTGTTCCTTGCCTTTCCTCAACCCTTCGGCAGCCAGCTGCCCCCAGCCCGCCGCAAGCTTGGCTGCCACCCCCGCATTGAGGGAAACCGCAGATGCTGCGGCCGCCGGCGAGCTGACACGGCGGTGGATGGTGTTGGCCCAGGGCACATGGCCGCCAAGGATATCGGCGGAAATCCCCACGGCGGCAGCCACAGCATTGGTCATGCCCCATTTGTTGTAGCCGGTGCCGAAGTAGACGTGGCCCTTGCCCCTGGGAAGCTTGCCGAAGAAAGGCATGAGGTTGACGGGCATGTAGTCCTGCGCGGACCAGGTGTGGGTCACCACCGAGCCGGGGTACTGCTGCACGGCCCAGTCCACGAGACTGCCCAGGTGGTGTTTTTCGGACCGTGCCCGGCCCACATGGTGGCCGTGCCCGCCCACCAGGAGCAGCCGGCGGCCGTCCACTTCGTAATCCCGCAGGGAGTGCGTGGGCTGCTCCACCGAGAGGTACATCCCCGGGGGAGGAGCCTGGTCCTCCTGCAGCTGAAGCGCCGCCGCATAGGAACGGCTTGGCTTCAGCTTGGCGAAGTAGAGCCCGCGGTCCAGGACGGGAATGCCGGTGGCAAGCACTACCTCGTTCGCGGTGACCGTGCCGTGGTCGGTGTGGATGGTGGCGGGCCCACCCCCCGTGACGTCCTGCAGCCGAACGCCGCCCACCACGGATCCGCCGCGGTTGCGGATGTCTGACACCAGCGTGTCCAACACTTCCATGGGGTTGATCTGTGCCTGGTTTGCCAGCCGCACCGCTCCCTGGACGGGAAACGGCAGCCCGGGGTCGCGTACGTATTCCATGTCCAGGCCGGCGGTGGTGCCGGCACTGACCTCTTCCCGGAGCTTTTCCGTGCCCTGGGCTGAAGTCGCGTAGGTGTAGGCGTCACGGGTCTGGAACGGAACTTTGTGCTCTTCCATGTACCGCAGGAGCCAGGCCTGGCCTTCGAGGTTGCCGTCCACGTATGCCTGGACCTGTTTTTGGGAGTACTGGCGTGCCAGTTGGGCAAGGAAGGTTCCCTGCAGCAGTGTCACTTTGGCGGTGGTGTTCCCGGTGGTCACAGCACCTGGGTGCCGTGCCTCGAGGACCAGGACCGTCTGCCCCGAGCGGGCCAGCAGGAGTGCGGTCACCAGGCCGGTGAGTCCGGCGCCCGCCACCACGGTGTCATAGCTGCTTCCGGGCTCGAAGGGATCGGAAGTGAATGTCTCCGCGCGGTCCAACCAAATCGACGTCATCCCAGTTCAGCCTGCCTTTTGGTCCTGGCCCTGCCGGGCCGTTTGTGATGTGTCTGTTATAGATCCTGATCTATGCGTGGCTTAGTTGCTAAGTATACTTATGATGTCGGTGTTTAAGTCTATGGTTCAGGCGCAACCCGGCAGCCATGATGTGAACGTGAACGACAACAGCAGGAGTAATCATGACAAGCATGAGTTCCGACGGTCGCAGCGTAGGCCGTACAAACATCCAAAAAGCAGCCCTTGCCGTGGGCGCAGTGTTCCTCCTGGTGGGCGTCCTGGGCTTCATCCCGGGTATCACCTCCAACTACGAGACCATGGGCTTCGCAGGGCATGAATCCGAGGCCCTGCTCCTGGGCATCTTCCAGGTGTCAATTCTGCACAACATCGTCCACCTCCTGTTCGGGGCGGCCGGCATCGCCATGGCCCGCAGCGCTGCACAGTCAAGGAACTACCTGCTCGTTGGTGGCGCCGTTTACCTGGTCCTTTGGCTTTACGGCCTGCTGATCGGGCTCGACACGGCCGCGAACTTCGTCCCGGTTAACACTGCGGACAACTGGCTGCACTTTGTCCTCGGTGTCGGCATGATCGGCCTGGGCGTTGCCCTTTCCCGCGGCACCGCCCGCGCCGGGCGCACCACCACCGCACACTAGGTGCCTCACAGACACATCGATAAACGTCCCACGGGCGGAATGCAACTGCAGGCGGGCCGGGCACATTGCCGGACCGCCTGCAATTGTTTGCGGCTACGATGCAGGTCCTGAGCGGGAGAAGCGAAACCCGAAAGAGGACGGGGGGACCGCCCCGGGAGTGCGCCTACTCGGGCTGGAAGGCCCCAATGGTCAGCAGCGTAATTTCCGCGTTGCTGCAGGCCTTGGTGGGCTGGGGCAGGAACAGGGATGCAGTGTCCTCAGGAGGGTAGATGCGGTAGCCGGCGGCATCGACCATGGCGCAGTCCGGGTAGTTTCCGGCCTGGGTGTAACGCAGGACGGCCGAGCCTGTCTGGCCGGGGGCGAGCAGGACCTCGGTTGGTGCGGTGGCTTCATCACGGACGGCCGGGGCACCGATAGGGGCACCGGCAGCATCGGCAGCCAGGGATACGCCGGCAAAACCGCGAAGGACACAGCTTTCCGATCCTGTGTTGGTGAGGTTGAGTTTCATAAAGACGCTTCCCGCTGCTCCACCCCCTGATGCATCCGTGGCGGCGGAGAGACCGGCCGCCTTGCAAAGGGCCGGTGCCCCCGGCACAGCGGTAGCCGGAGCAGCTGCGGTGGGCATTCCCGACGACGTTTCAGGCGTTACCGGCGCTGCGGACGTTGCGTCCGGGCTGGCAGAGCCGGAACCGGGTGCCGTCGTCGCCTGCGCTTGCGGCCCGCTGGGACCGCACCCGCTGAGCATCAGTGCCGCCGCCGCGGCCGCCGTCATTATGGCCAACCCATGTGAAATTCGCTGAGACCTCATGGCACCACCTTTGCGGCACTGTTGGGCCGCGTCAATGATGCCACGAGGCCGTGCGCACTTTGATGCCCGGATCGTGATGATCCGGGCATCAAAGGTTTGTCCCTACTTCGCTGGTGTCTCCGCCGGAGTGTTCCGTCGCGCACCGCTGCGCAGGAACGCCGCGCCGCCGAGCACCAGGCCCCCGACCCCCGCGGCCAGTCCGGCCCAGCTGCGGGCGTCGGCTCCGCTGTCCGTCACTGACGCCTGTTCGGTGGAAGGGGATGCAGTGCTGTGGGAGGCCGTGGCGGCGGCTTCGCCGTGCCCGGCGGTGCCGGCAGCTTCGGTGACCGTTATCGAAGGCGCAGGTGCCTCCAGGGAGTGCGGGTCCTGGCCGTCCCTGGCAATCTCCGACCAGTCCGTCTGCCCCGTCTCACAGGTCTGGAGGGTGGGGAAATAGAGCGTGGCGCCGGCCGTATCAGGGAGTTTTACCGAAAGTACCAGTACGTCGCGCAGCTCATGGGGCAGTGGACTTTTGGCGGTATAGACAATGTGGCTGGTCCGCTTGGTGATGGCGGTGCCGTCGGCGAGTTTCTTTGGCTCGGCGAGCTGCTCGGTCACTTTCTCCGCTGTCCAGTTGGGGTTGACCGTGGGCTGGGCATCGTTCAGTTCCTGGGGCAGCGTGATGGCCACCTTGGTGGTGCCCGACGTGTCGCAGCCATGCGGGATGCCGAACGTGAGCAGGGCGTAGGAGCCGGCGGCTGTTTTGTCCGGCGTGACGCCGACGTGGGCCGAGGCTCCACCAGCAGCGGTGAGCAGCAGGGCTGCCGCACCTCCGGCTGCAGCGGCAGTTTGCAGGGTACGGCGAAGAGCTGAGGGTTTCATGGTGTGCCTTTCTGGCGCGCGCCGGGGTCCGTGGACCCGGGCGCGCAAAGAGTATCGGGTGCCGCCGCCCGTGGGAGGGGCGGCGGTTCTAGCGGGAGGGCACGACGGCGGAAGGCGGGCCGCGTCGGCTGTCCTGCCGGAGGTTCCGCCAAAGGCGCAGCGGCGCGGCAGCGGTGGGGAAGGCCGCCAAAAGTTGCGGGACGACGTCGGGCACCACCGCGCGGGGGAGGGCGGACAGCGGCCGGAGCCAGGCGGCCAGTGCCCAGAGGGCTGCCTCACCCCTGGCGAGGAGGACCGCACAGCCCAGCGTCGCCAGGGCGTGCGCGGCCAGCATCAGGGGTCCCGATCCAGCTTCGGTACCAGCGAGGTGGGCGGCTGGAGTAATGATGTCGGTGCCGGGAAGGTGGCCGGCATGAGGGGCAGCCCCGGTTGGTGCCCTGCCTGCCGCGGAAGGACCGACAGCCGTGAACAGGCCGTGCAGTGCCAGTTGCCCTCCAGCCAGGAGGGCGGCCATGGCCGGAAGTCCCAGCTGAAGGCGGGTGGCGGTGGTACTGGCGAGGCCAGTCAGGGCCAGGACTGCCAGCAGGATGACGGGGGCAGGAAGCGCGCCGCCGCCGGCGAGGTGGGCGCCGGCGGCCAGCGTCAGGATGACCGTGGCCACCGCCGACGAGCGGAGGAGGTGGAAGGGTGTGCGAGGACGGTGCGTTCGCACTGCTCTCCCTTCCCGTTGACGGAACCAGGCACCGCTGCAGGGCGAAGCCTGCCAGGTGCTGGACGATCAGATTCTAGCGGTGACCATCCGCCGCTGCCCCCCCAGCCGGGAGGACGGGCCAGCGTTGCCGTACCGTCAGCCGGCCCATCGAAACAGTCAGCGGCTACCGGCCAGCAGTTCGGCGAGGACCTCCGCCGCGGTGTCGTGCTTGAGCAGGGGCGCTGACTGCCCGGCCCACAGGGACATCAGCTCCGTGTTTCCCTTGGCGGCAGCCTCCGGCCGGAACCGGCCGGTGAGCCAGTTCTGGACCGGGAACGGGGCAACGGCACCAGCTTCTTCAAGCTCGGCAATGATGCGGTTGGGGATGCCGCGCGCCAGCCGGCCGCTCAAAGCGCGGGTCAGTGCGGTGCGTGCCGCGCCGGCGCTTCGCAGCACCTCGCGGTAGGCGGGAACCGCGGCGGATTCACGGGTGGCCAGGAACGCCGTTCCCACCTGTACGGCGTCAGCACCCAGGGCCATAGCCGCCGCATAGCCGCGGCGGTCGGCAATTCCGCCGGCCGCGATTACCGGGATGGACACGGCGTCGGCCACCTGCGGGACGAGGGCGAACGTACCCACCAGGGATTCTTCCGCGGGCTCCAGGAAGGACACGCGGTGGCCGCCGGATTCCATGCCGCTGGCCACCACGGCGTCGACACCGCCGGCCTCCAGCGCTACAGCCTCCGCAACGGTGGTGGCGGTCCCAAGGACCTTGATGCCGCGGCGGTGCGCCTCCTCCACAACATCCGGGGCGGGCACGCCGAAGACAAAGCTGACGACGGCGGGACGCACCTCCAGCGTGGCCTGCACCTGCTCGCCGTAGTCCGGCACGTACCGCGCCGGCATGTCCGGAAGGGGAAGGCCCAGTTCCTCGAAGTAGGGCCTCAGCGAAGCCGCGAACCGGTCGAACTGCTCCTGCGGAAGGGCGGTGGTTTCGGTACCGGTGGGCACCCACAAGTTAAGGGCAAAGGGCCTCGCTGTAGCCTCGCGGAGTTCGGTTGCCGTCCTGCGGATGGCACCGCCGTCGTACCCGTACAAACCGTACGAACCCAGCCCGCCGCCGTCGCTTACTGCGGCGGTGAGCGGCACGGAGGAGACGCCGCCGAACGGGCCAAGGACCACGGGGACGTCAATCCCGAAAAGCCCGGTGACCCTGCTGGCGGAGGCGGAAGGGGACGGTGCGGCGGTCATGGCAGGCTCCCGGTGGTTGTGTGGCTCGGCTCGACCCCAGTCTTGCAGTCCGCCCTGCGTCGCCCAAGTCAGTCAGTTTCGGGCCCGCTGCAGAAGTGGCAGTCGTCGGGGCAGCTCTCCGTCATGACTCGGCGGAGAGCAGGTCGTATCCGTCAGAGATGTGGAAGAGCCGGCGCCCGCCGACAGTCGCCGTGACCCAGACCACCTCTCCGGCCGCCGTTCGGTCATCCACCAGCCCGGCATACACTTGGCGGCCGTTCCTGCTGAGTTGCACTGGTTCGCCCACCTGGACTTCTTCCCAGCGGGCCGGGCCCTTGACGCGGTTCACCATCGAAGTCACGCTTCTTTCCTTGAGTTGAGCACTTGTTTGACGAATCCGGCCGATTGGTGCCGGTCCATTCATCAAACCGGTCGCTGCAGCACACCTCAATGGAGGAGTGGCCACGCCGATGGATGGGTCTTTGTGCAGCCCACCAAAGCGGCCACCAGGCTGCCCGTGAGGTGTACCCGCCGATTGGGACCAGACTAGACTGCAGGCGTAGATGTCGGCGACCTTGAGGAGTAGTTATGGAATACACCCGAAGCCAGCAAGAAAAGGCAGTTCCCGCCGGTGAACTTGGCCGCAGCCACATCGGCCAGACCATCAGCTTCCAGCCGAACGAGTTCACCGTTGTGTTCGGCAAAATCTCCGGAATCGCCCGGACCGAGGCGATGGTTTACCTGTCCTTGGAGGGCGTGGGGAACGGCACGCATCTGAAGGATGAATACGACCTGCCGCTCTCGCATGAGGTCTATTTGCCGGTGGACGTCCTTACCAACGCCGAATCCACCATCAAGGATCTGTTCGGGAAGGTCCAGGAAAACCTGCGCGGAGCGGGCCACAAGGGCGAGGACCAGACGGACCGGCTCTAACGGAACGAGCTGCAAGGAAGCCCCAGCGGCAGGCGCCGCCGGGGCTTTCCTGTCCGTGCCTATGATGAGCCAATGGAAAATGAGCAACGCGTGAATTCAGCGGAGGCCGTGGACCATCGGGCGCTCGCCGTAGCGTTGCTGGACATCTCTGCCGATGTGCGGCGGAAGTCGCACGAGGATACCGGCGTCCGCCCACTGCCGAATGGAGCGGTCGACATCCTGCGCGTCGTCGAGGCCAGCCCGGGAATAACGGTGGCCGAGGTGGCTGCGAGGCTCGGCCGGCAGTTCAGCAACGTCAGCGTCCAACTGCGCGAGCTGGTCGCCGCCAACCTGGTCACCCGGTTGAGGGACCCAAGCGACAAGCGCTACGTCACCCTGCATCCCACCGAGGAATCGCAGCGGATCAGGGCGATTCTTGAAAACTCCTGGGCCGGGGTCCTGGCGGCTTCGGCATCGAAGCTGCTCCCCGGAGAGCAGCAGCAGCTGGCGGCCAGCCTCCCCGCACTGCAGCGGTTGGCAGGTTTCCTCGCAGAGAATGAGTGACCGAAATCTCGCGGGACAGGCTGTGGACAGTAGTTATACTTTTATAAGTATTACTACGAACGAAACGGAACCAAGCATGGCTACGCAACTGACAACCGCCCCTCCGGCACTGGCCGCGGCCAGGGCCCCTTGGGGAGCGTTGATCTTCCTGGCCCTGGCCCAGCTCATGGTGGTGCTGGATGGCACCATCGTCAACCTCGCGTTGCCGCAGTTGCAGCGCGAGATGGGCATCAGCGATTCCACCCGCGCCTGGGTGGTCACGGCCTACGCGCTCGCGCTTGGTGCCTTCCTGCTTCTGGGCGGGCGCATCGCCGACTTCTGGGGCCGGAAGCGCACCTTCATGGTCGCCGCTGCAGGGTTCGCTGTGGCATCACTCCTGGGCGGGATCGCGCAGGAAGCCTGGGAGCTCATTGGAGCCCGTGCCCTGCAGGGTCTGTTCGCCGCCCTGCTCGCCCCCGCAGCCCTTGCCCTCCTGACCGTGGCCTTTCCCGGCGGCAAGGATCGTGGAACGGCCTTTGCCGTCTTCGGTTCCATCAGTGGCGTGGGCGCTGCTATCGGGGTGCTCCTGGGCGGCTACCTCACCGACTACGTCTCCTGGCGCTGGTGCTTCTTCGTCAACATTCCCATTGCGGCCATCGCGCTGGCCGGTGTTTGGGTAAAGGTCCAGGAAAGCAAGGCCGGAGGATCCACCAAGTACGACTGGCCCGGCGTCATCCTGGCAGCACTGGGCCTGGGCTCCCTTGTGTACGGCTTCACCAATGCTGAGCACGGCTGGGGAAGTCCGGAGGCATGGGGTTTCATTGCGGCCGGCGCAGTCCTGCTGGTGCTGTTCGTCCTCGTTGAAAAGAAAGCCAAGCACCCCCTGCTGCCGCTGCGCGTGGCCACTGAGCGCAACCGGGCAGCGGCGTTCCTGGCGTCCTTCCTTTCAGGCGCGGTGCTGATCGGCGGCATCCTCTTCATCAACTTCTACATCCAGATTGTCCTGGGGTTTGCGCCCTTCGTCGCCGGCATAGCCTCGCTGCCCATGACGGTGGTCCTCATCGTGACGGCCGGTATCGCCGCGAAGAACCTTCCCCGGCTGGGTGCCAAAATTCCGACTGCCCTCGGACCGGTCCTGATTGCCGCCGCCATGCTGTGGCTTACCCAGGTGAGCGCCGACGGCACCTACCTGGTCAATATGCTCCCCGCCCTGCTGCTGCTGGGCGCAGGCCTTGGCCTGGTGTTTGTCCCGATGCAGAACCTCGCCCTTTTTGGCGTGGACAAGGATGATTCCGGCGTGGCCAGCGCCCTGGTGAATGCCTCGCAGCAGGTGGGCGGCTCCCTGGGCATAGCACTCTTCAGTACCCTCGCAGCCTCCGCCACAGTGGCGGCCGGGGCATCGGGGCCCGCTGCACTGTCAGCGGGCTACTCCCTGGTGTTCCTTTGGGCCGCCGGCGTTGCCATCCTCATCGTTCCAGTCGCCGTGCTGCTGATCGACATTAACCGCAAGACCTTCAGCGGTACAGCGTCGGACACTCCGGCCGTGCACCTCTAGGCTGGCAACCGCTGGCCACTTTCGGGCCAACCGGGTAGTGCCACGTGTCGTTCTCCGCGGGCAAAACGACACTTGGCACCGCCCGGTTGGGTTCTATCCTCGTTAGGATGGGGCGGTGACTGACCCCAAGACACCGGCTGCGGCCGCATCCCCGGACCCGGCGAAGAAGCACGCCAGGAACGGGAAAACCAGCGCCACCATCTACGACATCGCCAAGGTGGCCGGCGTCAATCCCTCCACAGTTTCCCGTGCCCTCAGCAAGCCCGGCAGGGTCAGCGCAAAGACGCAGAAACTTATTGAGGACGCCGCGGCCCAGCTGAACTACCAGGTCAACCCGTTCGCCCGCGCCCTTCCCACCGGCCGGACCAACACGTTCGGGCTGATCGTTGCGGACATCACCAATCCCACCTTCTTTGACATCATCCGCGGCGCCCAAACCACCGGCAGCCAGCGTGACTACACCCTGGTGCTGGCCGAGTCCGCTGAGTCTGCCGCCACTGAACTCACCGCGGCGCGACGCATGCTGACAACTGCCGACGGCCTGATCCTTGCCAGCCCGCGCATGGACGATGACGATATCCGTGCCCTTTCCCTGGATAAACCCGTAGTGGTGATCAACCGCGAAGTTGAGGGCGTTCCCTGCGTCATTCCCGATGTCCGGAAAGGCATCGGTGAAGCAGTCCGCAGCCTCGCCGGCAACGGCCATAAAAGGGTTGCCTTCGTGGCAGGCCCTGCCCGGTCCTGGATGTCCGCGCGTCGGTGGGAAGGGATGCAGGCGGCGTGCGAATGGTCGCGGCTTGAAGCCGTGCGCGTGGAGTCCAGCAAGCCAACGGTCGACGGCGGGAGGCAGGTGGCGCGCGACGTGCTGGCCACCGGGGCCACGGCGGTGTTGACCTACAACGATCTGTTGGCCATTGGGCTGATGCAGGAGCTGCAGGCCGGCGGCATGGTGGTGCCGGACCAGATCAGCATTGTGGGGTTCGATGACATTTTCGGTGCCGATTTCACCACTCCGCCACTGACGACCGTGCGTTCACCTTTGGGGGAGTGCGGCTCCGGTGCTGCCATCCGGCTGCTCGATCTGCTGCACGGTAACGGGGAACCCGCCGGGACTCTCCATGTGGAAACCGAACTGGTGTTGCGCGGGTCCAGTGGCCGGCTCCTGGCTGCGGGCTGATCCTGCCTCCGAGACAGCTCGGGCAAGTTTTGGCAACCGGTTGACAAAAACGGCGGTAAAGCCGGACGATTGACTCATGTCACAGTCGATTGCCGCCAACCCAGACAGGCTCCTGCCCGCTGATCCCGGAACCCGCCGTATTGCCCGGGAGCTCCTGCAGCGCGTCCAGGACCTCCCCATCATTTCCCCGCACGGGCACGTTGACGCCGCAGTCATCGAGCAGAATACGCCCTTTCCGGACCCGGCAGCGCTGCTGGTCAGCCCGGACCACTACGTCACCCGGCTGATCCACGCCAGCGGTGTCCCGCTGGACCGGCTCCGGGAATCGAACACGTCGCAGCCGGACAGCCGTTCGGTATGGCGTGAGTTCTGCAGGGCTTGGCCCCTGTTCGAGGGCACGGCCTCCGGTTACTGGCTCCGCACGCAGTTCTCCAGCGTCTTCGGACTTGAGGGGGAGCTCAGCGAGGACACGGCCGATGGCAGCTACGACGCCATCTCGGCCAGGCTCCAGGAGCCGGCCTTCCGGCCCTGCGAACTGTTCAAGGACTTCAATATTGAGGTCCTGGCCACCACGGACGATCCCCTGGACACGCTGGCAAGCCACAAGGCCATTGCCCAGGACCCCAGCTTCCATGGACGGGTCCTGCCCACCTTCCGCCCCGACGCCTATCTCAACGTCGCCCACCCGTCGTGGTTGGAGAACGTGGACCGGCTCATCGCGGCAGCTGGCGACGGCGGCACGGGCTATGGCGCCTACCTCACCGCGCTGGAAAACCGGCGTCGCTATTTTGTGGAACATGGGGCCGTTTCGGCGGACCATGGCGTGCTGACCCCGGCGACGCTCAAGCTGGACGCTGCTGATGCGGCCAAGCTGTTCGACCGTGCCCGCTCCGGCAAGGCAACGGCGCAGGACCGCGCGGACTTCGAAGCCCACATGATGTACCAGATGGCGCGGATGTCCGTGGAGGACGGCCTGGTGATGACCATTCATCCGGGCTCGTACCGCAACCACCACGAGCCCACATTCCAGGCCTTCGGCGCGGACACCGGGCACGACATCCCGTTCGCGATCAACTACACAGAGGCCATCCGGCCCGTCCTGCAGGACTTCGGCACCGCAAAGGACTTCCACCTGGTGCTCTTCACGCTGGACGAGACCGTGTTCTCCCGCGAACTCGCCCCGCTGGCCGGCTTCTACCCGGCCGTCTACCTGGGCGCGCCGTGGTGGTTCCTGGACGCCCCGGACGCGATGCTGCGGTTCCGCTCCGCCGTCACCGAGACCGCGGGCTTCTCCCGTTCCTCGGGGTTCATCGACGATACCCGGGCCTTCTGCTCCATCCCCGCCCGGCACGACGCCTCCCGCCGCATCGAGGCCTCCTTCCTGGCCCGGCTCGTAGCCGAACACCGGGTCAGTGAGGACCGCGCCCACGAACTGATCGTGGACATCGTCGATGCCTCCCCCCGGCGGGTGTTCAAGCTGTGAGCCCCAAACTGCACGTCCCAACCGCCGCCGTCTCCGCCGTGGACTTTCCGCCGCTGGACCGGACACTCCGCCCGGGACCCAAAGCCCCGGTGCGCATTGTCCACCTGGGATTGGGCGCCTTCCACCGCTCGCACCAGGCCTGGTACACCCAGCAGGCAGGGGATGCCGCGGAGTGGGGAATTGCCGCCTTTACCGGCCGCCGTCCCGACGCCGCCCTCACGCTGGCCGGGCAGGACGGGCTGTACACCCTGGTGGAACGCGCAGATGCCGGGGACTCCTTCACGGTGGTTGACAGCATTGTCGAAGCGGTGGACGGTGCTGACGTTAAGCGGCTTGCCGATCTGGTCGCTGCGCCCGGCACTGCCGTTGTCACACTGACCCTCACCGAAGCGGCCTACGGACTGGGTGCCGACGGAAGGTTCGACACAGCGGCGCCCGACGTCGCCGCCGACCTTGCGATGCTGGGTACCGGCAGTGGAATCCCGGCCACGCCGCTGGGGCGGCTGGTGCTGGCACTTGCTGCCCGCCGGGACGCCGGGTCCGGGCCCGTCGCCGTGGTCTGCTGCGACAACCTTTCCAACAACGGGGCCGTTGCACGTCAGGCGGTGGCCGGATTCGCCCGTGCACTGGATAGCGGGCTCGCCGCCTGGACCGATGGCAACGTCAGCTTCGTCAGCACCTCCGTAGACCGCATCACCCCGAGGATCACGGATGAGGACATCGCTGAGGTCCAGCATGCCTGCGGCTATCGGGATAACTCACCCGTCGTGGCCGAACCCTTCTCCAGCTGGGTGCTGAGCGGTGATTTCCCGGCCGGCCGCCCACGCTGGGAAGACGCTGGCGCCCTCTTCGTGGACGATATCGAACCCTATGAGAATCGGAAGCTATGGCTGCTCAACGGCGCACATTCCCTGCTGGCCTACGCCGGGCATCTGCGAGGCCATAGCACGGTGGCTGAGGCGCTCTCTGACCCGCTGTGCCGCCAGGCCGTGGAAGCCTTCTGGGACGAGGCCGAGGCCAACCTCCCCGCCGGGGACCTGCAGATCGCCGCCTACCGTGCAGCGCTGCTAGCCCGGTTCGGCAACGCCAGGATTGCCCACAACCTCTCACAGATCGCCATGGACGGCAGCACGAAGCTGCGGATGCGCGCCGTTCCGGTCCTCCAGGCGGAACGCATCGCCGGCAGGTCCGGTGCTGCTGCCGCGCTGATGATCTCAGCATGGATCGACTGCAGCGCGCTTGCTGCCTTCCAGGACCCGTTGGCCGGCGACGTAGCCGCGGCGAACCGGCTTTCCGGAACTGAACGCATCCGCGCACTATTGGCGGTCGTCGACCCTGTGTTGGCCGAGGACGCTGCCGTGGTGGAACTGCTCGAGAACCTGTCCGGAACGTTTGACAGGTCCTCCGTAGCGCCCTGATTCGGCACGGACAGGACTGCCCGGCATCTCGTTCCGTGCCGGGCAGTACCTTTTCCTTGAATTTTCAATCAATGGTTGGCAACCGCTTGCCATCTGCTTGCCACGTGACTAGGATTACAAGCAGAACACAACGCCCGGCCGCCCCCGCCGGCCCCCCAAATTCTTCTCCGGCGCAGCCCGCAAAGACGCGATAGGACTTCCCAAATGCTCAAACCACAAGCAAATGAAACCCGCGAACTCGTCAACCTTGACGGCCTGTACCGGTTCAAGGTGGACTTCGACCGGGCCGGCCACCGCGAGGAATGGTTCAAGGCGCCGCTGGAGACTTCGCTCGAAATGGGAGTCCCCGCAAGCTACAACGACGTCTTCCCGGACAAGGCCATCAGGGACCACGTGGGCTATGTCTGGTACCAGCGCGACGTGCGGGTGCCGCGAGGCTGGGCCGGTGAACGCATCCACCTCCGCCTCGATTCCGCCACCCACGAGGGCATGGTCTGGGTGGACGACGTCCTGGTAGCCGGGCACGTGGGCGGCTACATGCCCTTCAGTGCAGACATCACTGACCACGTGACGCCTGGAAAGGCCTTCCGCCTGACCGTATCCGTCAACAACGAACTGACCCAGGCCACCATCCCGCCGGGCTCCATCACTGTCACGGAGGACGGCCGCCGGCAGCAAAGCTACCTTCACGATTTCTACAACTACGCCGGCCTGCACCGCAGCCTCTGGCTCTACAGCACCCCCACCGTCACGGTGGACGACATCACCGTGATCACCGGCTTTGTAGGTGCCACCGGCAACGTGGACTACACCATTACGACGACGGGAGGCAGCGGAAGCGAAACTGTCGCCGTCGCACTTCGCGATGCAGACGGCGTCGAAGTGGCCAGCAGCGAAGGAAGCCAGGGCACCCTGGTGATCAACGACGTCGTCCTGTGGCAGCCCGGCGCAGCCTACCTGTACAGCCTCACGGCCGAAGTCCGGGACGGCGGGCAGCTGCTCGACAGTTACACGCTGCCCGTGGGCGTCCGCACGGTGGAGGTCAGCGGCAAGGAATTCCTTATCAACGGCCAGCCGTTCTACTTCACCGGCTTCGGTATGCACGAGGACCACGTGGCCAACGGCAAGGGTCACAGTGACGCCCAGATGGTCAACGACTTCCAGCTCCTGGAATGGACCGGTGCCAACTCCTTCCGCACCTCGCACTACCCCTACGCGGAGGAAGTGATGGAGTTCGCCGACCGCCACGGCATCGTGGTGATCGATGAAACCGCCGCGGTGGGGCTTCACCTCGGTTTCGGCGCGGTTTTTGGCGGGATCGCGAAAAAGACCTACGTGGAGGGCGGGGTGGATGCCAACACCGCGGCAAATCACCGGCAGGCCATTGCAGAACTGATTGCACGGGACAAAAATCACCCCTCGGTGGTGATCTGGTCCATCGCCAACGAGCCCAACGGTTCGGAGGAGGGCGCCCGCGAATACTTTGAGCCGCTGGCGCAGCTCACCCGGGAGCTGGATCCCACCCGTCCCGTGGGCTACGTGAACGTTATGTTCGATACCCCGGACAAGGAACTGCTCGGCGACCTCTTTGACGTCATCATGCTGAACCGCTACTACGGCTGGTACCTGCACAACGGTGATTTGGAGACCGCGGAAGCAGTCCTCGAAAAGGAACTGCGCCAGTGGGAAGCCAAGTACGGCAAGCCCATGATCATGACCGAGTACGGTCCTGACACCATGCCCGGATTCCACTCCGTGTACGAGCAACCCTGGAGCGAGGAATACCAGGCCGCCTTCCTGGCCATGTACCACCGGGTCTTTGACCGCGTGGACGCCATGGTGGGCGAGCAGGTGTGGAACTTCGCCGATTTCCAGACGTCCAACGGCATTATGCGCGTGGACGGCAACAAGAAGGGCGTGTTCACCCGTGACCGCCGCCCCAAGCCTGCAGCGTTTGCGCTGCGCCAGCGGTGGACAGCTTTGGCCGGCGTCAAGAACGGCAGCACCAAAACGATTTCCCACCCCTAACGTTTTCTTTTTTTCGCCGTCCTTTGGCGGCACCGGGTAAAGGAGCCCACATTATGCAGAAGCTGAGCAAGATGAGCATCGCCGGCTATGGCGCCGGCGATGCCGCAAACAACCTGGCCTTCACCACCGCCACCATGTTCCTGCTGGTCTACTACACAGACGTCGCCGGCATCTCCGCCGCTGCCGCAGGAACCCTGCTGCTGGCCGTCCGGATCTTTGACGCCTTCGCCGACGTTTTCGCCGGCCGCGTGGTGGACCGTACCTTCAGCAAGCGGTTCGGCAAGTTCCGGCCGTTCATTATGTTTGGTTCCATCCCGCTGCTCCTGCTCAGCGTTGCAACCTTCTCCGTGCCGCAAATCGGCGAATCCGGGACCCTGCTCTATGCCTACGTCACCTACGCGGCATTGGGCCTGGCCTACAGCCTGGTCAACATTCCCTACGGCTCCCTCGCCGGAGCCATGACGCAGGACCCGGGAGAGCGGGCGAAACTGGGATCTGCCCGCATGGTGGGTGCGGCCCTGGTGGGTTCATCATTGGGCATCTTCGTTGCACCGCTGATCAAGCCAGGAGCTGACCTGCAGGCAACCTTCACCACCATCACGCTGGTGTTCGTGGTCATCGGCGCAGCCCTCTACTTCTTCACCGTCTTCACGGCGAAGGAACGCGTGCACCGGGCTGTGCCCAATGTGACGCTCAAGCAGAGCCTGGACACGCTCAAGGGAAACAAGCCACTGCTGATGCTGTGCCTGAGTTCCTTCCTCTTCCTGTCCGGATATCTGGCCCTGACATCGGTCCAGCTGTACTACCTGCGTGACGTGCTGGGCCGGCTGGACCTCTACCCGGTCCTGTCCATCATCCAGTTGGTCCTTACCTTCGTCCTGGCTGCCATCATGCCGCGGCTGGTGCGTGCCGTCGGCAAGAAGAACGTCTACGTGTACGCCTCCGTGGTCACGGCCATCGGCGGAATCATCGTCTTCCTCACCCCGGCCAGCCAGACGTGGATAGGTTTTGGCGGGCTCCTCCTTAGCCTGATGGGCGTGATGGCTGTGAACATCGTGGTGTGGGCACTGGAAGCTGACACCGTGGAGTACGGCGAGTGGAAGACCGGCGTCCGCACTGAAGGCATTACGTACGCCCTCTTCTCCTTCACCCGCAAGACCGGCCAGGCCGTGGGCGGCGCTCTCGCCGCATATGCCCTTGCCCTGGGCGGCTACAAGTCCGGTGCAACGCAGAGCGCCGATGCCGTCTTCGGAATCCAGCTCGCCGCAGGCGCCATTCCCGCCGTCCTGGCACTGCTGGCACTGCTGGTGATGACGAAGTACAAGCTCACCGACGCCCTGCACGCCGAGATCCTGGCGGAGATCCGGGCCCGCCGCACCATTGGTGAAACGGGCGGCAGTGCCAGAGGTACTGCCCGCGGCGCTGCTACCGGCGGACCCGCGGCGAGCCTGGCAGGACCCTCCGCGACCACCCCCACGTAAGTCCCCACCCCAAACCCAGCCCTTATCCCGGCCTTTACGCCAGCCCCTGAAAGGATCTGCAGTGAAAATCATTGCCGCCGAAGTCTTTGTGACAAGCCCGTCCCGGAACTTTGTGACCCTCCGGATCACCACCGAGGATGGCGTGACAGGTATTGGTGATGCCACGCTGAACGGCCGCGAGCTCGCCGTCGCCGCCTACCTCAAGGAACACGTAGCGCAGCTGCTGATCGGCAAGGACCCGCACCGCATCGAGGACACCTGGCAGTTCCTTTACCGCAGCTCCTACTGGCGCCGGGGCCCGGTGACAATGGCTGCGATCGCCGCCGTGGACATGGCCTTGTGGGACATCAAGGGCAAGATGGCCGGCATGCCGGTGTACCAGCTCCTGGGCGGGGCATCCCGCAACGGGCTGCGCGCCTACGGCCACGCTTCGGGCGCGGACCTTCCGGCCCTGTTCGACTCCGTCCGGGAACACCTGGAGCTGGGGTACAAGTCCATCCGCATCCAGACAGCCGTTCCGGGCATCAAAGCCGTGTACGGGGTGGCCGCGCAAGCACAGGCCTCCGGTGAGCGCTACGATTACGAGCCCGCCGGACGCGGCGCGTTCCCTGTGGAGGAGGACTGGGATACCCGCGCCTACCTCCGCCATCTGCCCACCGTGTTCGAGGCGGTCCGGAACGAGTTCGGCCCCGAGATCCCGCTGCTGCACGACGGCCACCACCGCATGACCCCCATCCAGGCGGCCAAGCTCGGCAAGGCCCTGGAACCCTACGACCTGTTCTGGCTTGAGGACTGCACCCCGGCCGAAAACCAGGAGGGCCTGCGCCTGGTACGCCAGCACACCACCACGCCGCTGGCCATCGGTGAAATCTTCAATACCGTCTGGGACTTCCAGACCATCATCAAGGAACAGCTGATCGACTACGTCCGCGCCGCGTCCACCCACTTTGGCGGAATTTCGCCGCTGAAGAAGGTGATGGATTTCGCCGCGCAGTACCAGATCAAGTCCGGCTTCCACGGCCCCACCGACATCTCACCGGTGGGTTTCGCCGCGCAGCTGCACGTGGGCCTGGCCATTCACAACTATGGCATCCAGGAATACATGCAGCACTCGGACAAGACCAACGAGGTCTTCGAGCAGTCCATGACCTTTGTGGACGGCTACCTGCACCCGGGCGACAAGCCCGGCATCGGCGTCGAATTCAACGAGGAAGCCGCCGCTGCGTATCCGTACCAGCAGGCCTACCTGCCCTACAACCGCCTCATCGACGGAACGGTCCACGACTGGTGAACACGTCCAACCCCTACACCGGGCAGCCCAAGGTCCGCGTCATCGTGATGGGGGTCTCCGGCTGCGGCAAGACCACCATCGGCGACCTCGTCGCACGGGAGCTTGGCGTCCCGTTCCTCGACGGCGATTCCCTCCACCCGGTGGAGAACGTCGCCAAAATGGCGGCGGGCACACCCCTGACGGACGACGATCGCTGGCCCTGGCTCGCCACCGTGGGCACTGAGCTGGCTAACGCGGGCGACGGCGGCATGGTCCTGGCCTGCTCCGCGCTGCGCCGCAGCTACCGCGACGCCATCCGGCAGCAGGCTCCGGACACCGTCTTCCTGCACCTGCACGGCAGCAAGGAAGTGCTCAGCCAGCGCCTTGAGGGCCGGTCGGGGCATTTCATGCCGCCAGCGCTGCTTGAGTCCCAGCTCGCCACGCTGGAACCATTGGCGGCCGACGAAGCCGGCGTTGTGGTGGACATCGCCGCCCCGGTACAGCAGGTGGTGGCCGAGGCACTCGCCGGGATTGCCGCCGTCGGGCCGTCCACCGCCCGTGGCACCGCTGACCGCACGCCAGGTGCCGGCCGAGCCGCGGCAGGCCGGTTCGACGTCGACCTCCAGGCCGCGCCGTTCAATCTCGACGACGCTGCCGTCACCTGGGTTGAATCCACCATCTCCGGAATGAGCCTCGAGGAGAAGATCGGCCAGCTGTTCATCAACCACAACAACGACTACTCCCCGGAGTACCTCGATGGTGTGCTGGAGAACTTCCACGTCGGCGGCATGCGCTACCGGCCCGGCCCCGCGGCTGCTGTGCAGGAACACATCCGCTACGCCCAGTCGAGGTCCCGGATCCCGTTGCTGGTCGCCTCCAACCCTGAAATGGGGGGAGCGGGCAGCTGCGACGACGGAACGTTCGTGTCGACGCATCTGCAGGCCGGCTCGCACCCGGATAAAGCCATCGCCCGGCAGATGGGCCAGGTGGCCGGCGTGGAAACCGCTGCCCTGGGCTGCAACTGGGCTTTCGCCCCGATCGTGGACATCCACTACAACTGGCGGAACACGGTCATCTCCACCAGGGCCTTCGGCAACACCCCGGAGATTGTGGTGGAGCGGGCCAAGGAGTACTTCGACGGCATCAGCGAATCAGCCACGGTGTGCGCCATGAAGCACTTCCCGGGGGACGGGGTGGACGAGCGCGACCAGCACGTGGTCACTTCCTACAACACCTTCAGCTACGAGGAGTGGAACCGGACCTACGGCCACGTGTACCGCGAGATGATCGGGCACGGCGTGCAGTCCATCATGGTGGGGCATATCGGGGCACCGGAATTGTCCCGGCACTTCCGGCCCGGCCTGGCGGATGCGGACATCCTGCCTGCCACGTTGTCACCGGAGCTGCTCCAGGACCTGCTCCGCGGCGAACTCGGCTTCAACGGGCTGGTGCTGACCGATGCCTCGCTGATGGTGGGCCTTACCCAGGCGATGAAGCGCAGGGACCTGGTGCCGGCCACCATCGCGGCCGGCTGCGACATGTTCCTGTTCTTCCGAAACCCGGCGGAGGACTTCGGTTACATGCTGGACGGCTACAAGTCCGGCGTGATCAGCGAACAGCGGCTGCACGACGCGCTGCGCAGAATCCTTGGGCTGAAGGCCTCGCTGGGACTGCACGTGAAGGCCCGCAATGAGCTGGTGCCGCCGGTGGAAGCACTCGGCGTGATTGGCAGTGAAGAGCACCGGGCCATCGCGGCGGAGATCGCTGACAAGACCGTCACCCTGGTCAAGGACACTGCGGACAACCTGCCCATCACGCCTCAGACGCATCCACGGATCCGCCTGTATGGCATTTCCGGCGGTGCGGACTTCACCCGGGCCGATCCGCTCGCCTACCTGGATACCGTGAAGGAAGAGCTTGAAGCCGCCGGCTTCGAGGTGCACCTGTTCAAGACGGCGAACCAGCGCGAGGCGGCGGGGGAGACCGGCGTGAATTTCATGTCGGTCATTTCGGAGGAAGCTACCGGCGACTACGCGGAGAAGTACGACGCCGCTTTTGTGTTCGCCAACGTAAAGGGCTTCGCCCAGGAAGCAGCCATCCGGATCAAGTGGTCCTCCCCCATGGCCGCGGAAATCCCGTGGTACACCACCGAGGTTCCCACGGTGTTCGTCTCCCTCAACCAGCCCAACCACCTCATTGACGTGCCCATGGTCAAAACAGCAATCCACGCCCATGCCGGCTCCCGGGAAGCTATCCGGGCCACCATTGCGAAGATTCAGGGCAAGTCCGGGTTCCAGGGGACGTTTAACGACAACGTGTTCTGCGATTCCTTCGACACCCGGCTCTAGCAGCCCCCACCCAACTGCAGCGGACGACGGCGGTGCCCCCGCCGTCGTCCGCTGCCGTGGTCAGGACCCTGCCCCCCGTCCGCGCCGCTTCGTCTGGGCATTGCCTCTTCTGAGCGCGGACTCAATATGCTTTCTCCCGTTGTGCGACGATGAGGTCGATCAGGGCGAAGACGCGGTCGCCGAGCCGGCGAACCCGGGCAACTATCTGCGGAAATAAAAAGACCCCTGCTTCCCGGTAAAACAGGAAGCAGGGGTCTTTTAATATGGCGGTGACGGTGGGATTTGAACCCACGTTGGCTTTTACACCAAACAACATTTCGAGTGTTGCACCTTCGGCCGCTCGGACACGTCACCAACCTCAATAGGGTACCGGAGCGAGGGGCTCATCCCCAAAACGGGACCAGCGGTGAGAGCCTCTCCGCGCATCTTCATCTTTCTCTTTCTCTTTTCTGCCGCGATTGATGGCGGGGAAGCACGTATGGAGTACCCCCTGAGCAGGCACGGTTTGATCCGCCGTCGTGCGAAGGAGGTGGGTAAAAAGTTTGAAGAATTTTTTGGCGGGCACCCGCTTTGGGGGCTCGGAATGTCAGACCCCTGGCCATGATGGAGGTATGGAAACGAAGGCGGCAGTGGTGCAGGCGGAGAAGCTTGTTGACGACTCTGTCGCTGCGTTTGCCGCGGTGCTCGCCGGCGGCGATACAGCTGCATCCGATGCCGCTGGATTGGATGATGATCCGTTGCAGCGGGTTGCGGACGGGGCTTTGGATGTCCTTGCAGCGGTGGCGCAGTCGGAAGCGAAGCTGGCGGCCCTGAAGGTGCAGGCAGTGGCGATGTTCGCAGGGGCCACGAAAGCACTGAACGCTCCGGCGCGGTCACCGTATGAGGCGACGGCGCAGGACCGGAGCCTGGTCGCCGAGGTCGGGTGTGTCCTGGCGGTCGGTGACCGGGCCGCCGGTGCCCTGCTCGCCGACTCCCACGCCCTCACCACGTCCCTGCCGCGGACCCTGGCGGCTTTGCGGGCCGGGACGATTTCCTGGGCGCACGCCCGGACCATGGTGGACCAGACCGTGAGCCTTGACCATAACGGGGCCGCTGCTTTGGAGGCGCACTTCCTGGACCCGGCTGCACCTAACGCTGCCCGGGGGTGTCCGGTTGGGGAGCTGCCGGCGTACCGGTTCAAAACCAAGGCCAGGACCTGGCGGGAGCGCCATCACCCGGAGAGCCTGGAGGCCCGGCATGCCAAAAGTGTGGCGGACCGGCGGGTCGAGTTCTGGCGGGACGCTGACGGGATGGGCTGGGTGGCCGCGTGCCTGCCCGTGGACCAGGCGTCTGCGATCTGGGACAGGCTCACCGCCATCACCCGGGGTATGCAGGGACCGGATGAGCCCCGCACACTCACCCAGCTCCGGGCCGACAACTTCGCTGCAGCGCTCCTCAACTCGAGGGTCAGTGCCGGCGGCGCTGGTGACGCCGGTGGGGCCGACGCCGGCGGTGCTGGCGGCGGCGGGGAAGCCGGTCCCGGGCCGGGGCTCGTCAATTCGGGCGCAGGTGCTGGTCACCGTGCCGGTGTTCTCACTCATGGGCCTCACCGACGAACCCGCGATGCTGGACGGGTTCGGCCCGATCCCGGCCTCGATGGCACGAGTCCTGGTCGCTGACGGTGCGAATTCGTTTTATCGGGTGCTGGTGGATCCGCGGGACGGCGCGCCGCTGGAGATCGGCCGGACCAGCTACCGGCTGACCAAGGCCATGCGGAACTGGTTGCGGCTCAGGGACGGCAAATGTCCGTTCCCTGGCTGCAGCAACAACGCCCTGGACAACGAAGCGGACCATCTCCTCGCCTGGCACCAAGGCGGCACCACCGGCATCAGTAACCTCGGCCAACCCTGCCCCAAGCACCACAAACTCCGCTACACCGCCGGCTGGCAACCCACACCAGCCACCCAAAACGAACCACCCGGCTGGATCTCACCCGCCGGGAGGCACTACAAAAGCGAACACCCGGACTGGGAACCACCAGTATGGCCACCGGGAAGCATTGAAGCCTCGGCCATGCCCCGTACTCATGCCTGCCCTGCTGAAGACGTCCCATTTCTGGAGCCACCACTTGAGCCCCCACTGGAGGAACCTCCGGATGACAACTTCCTGGATCCTGACGACCTTCCGGCCGAAGACCCTCTGTGGGAGGCCTTCTATGCCGGGCCGGTCAATTTGCCCCAAGACCCGGTCAGGGACTGGGAGCTGGCACTGAGCTAGCAGTTTTCGTGGGGCCAGCCCCGGGGGAGAACCCTGCAACTCGGAAGGAACCGCCGTCAAACTTTCCCCAGCGCACGCAGGCCGCTAGATTCATCAGCAAGATGACTAACTCACCTGCGCCCATCCATGCAACCGCCTACTGGACCACAGCCCGCGAACAGGGCGAGCTCCGCTCGGAGGAACTCCCGGAGCCGGGTCCCGGCGAGGCGCTGGTCCGCGCCCTCTACTCCGGCATCAGCAAGGGCACCGAGATGGTGGTCCATCACGGCTCAGTCCCGCCACGCGTCGCCAAGGAGATGCGGGCCCCGCATCAGGAGGGCCAGTTCCCGGGGCCAGTGAAGTTCGGCTACCTGTCGGTAGGAGTCGTGGAAGTGGGGCCGGCAGAATGGATAGGCCAGCGGGTGTTCTGCCTGAATCCGCACCAGGACCGGTACGTCGTGCCCCTTGATGCGCTCACCAGGATCCCCGACGGTGTCCCCTCCCAACGTGCGGTTCTCACCGGAACGGTGGAGACGGCAATAAACGCGTTGTGGGAGGCTGGCCCGCGGCTGGGCGACAGGGTGGCCGTGGTGGGCGCAGGCCTGGTGGGCG
The DNA here is from genome assembly GCF_054408515.1 of Arthrobacter sp. D3-16. Taxonomy (NCBI): domain Bacteria; kingdom Bacillati; phylum Actinomycetota; class Actinomycetes; order Micrococcales; family Micrococcaceae; genus Arthrobacter; species Arthrobacter sp. D3-16. Next base: position 765,989 of record NZ_CP096437.1, read on the forward strand.
GCATGGTTGCCACCCTGCTGAGGACCTTCCCGCTGCAACGGCTTCAGCTGGTAGACGTGGACCCGGGCCGGAAGCAATTGGCAGACGCCCTTGGCGTCGAATTCACGCACCCGGATGACGCACTGGCCGACTGCGACGTGGTCTTTCACTGCTCCGCGTCCCAGGAAGGCCTTGAGCGCAGCCTCCAGCTTGCCGGTGATGAAGGCGACGTGATCGAAATGTCCTGGTATGCCAACCGGGAAGTCACGCTGCCACTGGGGGAGGACTTCCACGCCCGCCGGCTCTCAATCCGCGCGAGCCAGGTGGGAGTGGTGGCACGTGCCCGGCGCCACCGCAGGACCAATGCTGACCGCCTGGACCTCGCCGTGTCCCTGCTGACCGATCCGGTGTTCGACGCTTTCGTGACCGGATCGTCGCCGTTCAATGAACTGCCCGGCACAGTGCAAGGCCTCGCAGACGGCACCTTGGACGCGCTGTGCCACGTCATCGAATACCGGCAAGATCAAGACCGCCTGGATCAAGACCCCCACCAGCAACACGCCCAGGACCCCACCCGCGAAGAGCAGAGGTAGCCCATTGTTCAGCCTGACCGTCCGCCGCCACTTCATGATCGCGCACAGCCTTCCCCGGGAGGCTTTCGGTCCCGCCCAGGCCCTGCACGGGGCCACCTTCGTCGCCGAGGTGGCCTTCCGCCGTCGGACGCTCAATGACGACGCCATCGTGCTGGACATCGGCGCCGCGGGCACCATCATCGAGGAGGTGCTGGCGGGCTTGAACTACCGCAACCTGGACGAGCACCCCGACTTCCAAGGGAAACTCAGCACTACTGAGGCGCTTGCGGAGTACGTCGCCCAGTCGGTTGCGGGAAAGATCAAAGACACCGACGACGGCCGCGAACTTGCGGGCATCGACGTCACCCTGCGCGAAAATCCGGACGCCTGGGCCACCTACTCGCTGGACCTCTCCGCAGCCTGACCATGCGTCCCATCCGGCTCCTGGTACCTGCCAATATCCGGCACAACTCAGGCGGCAACGTGTACAACGCCCGCCTGGTACAGGGCCTGCGCACCCTCGGCGTCGACGTTGAGGTGCTGGCGGTGGAGGGCTCCTGGCCGGAGTCCAGTGCAAAGGAACGACGGCATCTGGGCAGTTTGCTGGGCGCGTGGGAGCCGGAACCGCAGCAAGGGTCCGTCCTGACCATCGTGGACGGGCTGATCGCGATGGGTGCCCCGGACGAACTGGAGTTAGCAGCCAAAGCCCGGCAGGAGGCCTGGGTGCTGGTGCACATGCCGGCCCCGTCGCGCCTGGAGCTGGAGGCACGGGCCCTCCGAGCGGCATCGGGAGTGATCTGTACCAGCAGTTGGGCGGCTGCCACCGTCGAAGGACGCCACGGCCTCCGCGGACTCCGGGTGGCCCTGCCCGGTACCGAGCCTGCACCGGTGGCCGAAGGATCCATTCCGCCGCACTTCATCACCGTAGCCGCGCTCCTCCCGAACAAGGACCAGCTGCTTGCCGTCGAAGCCTTGGCATGTATCCAGGAACTTGAGTGGACGGCATCACTCGTGGGATCGGACCAGGCAGACCCGAAATACGCGGGCCTGGTGAGGGCCGCGATTGCCGCGCACGGGCTGGAAAGCCGGGTGCGGCTGACCGGTGAGCTGAAAGGCCAGGCGCTCGAGGACGAATGGAACCGCGCAGACCTGAGCATTCTGGTCTCCCGGGCTGAGGCGTTCGGCATGGTGGTCACAGAAGCACTCGCCCACGGTATTCCCGTGGTAGTACGCCAAGGAACAGGGGCCGTGGAGGCGCTGAGTTTCGCCGCGCCTGGAGTGGAGTCTGGAACGGGGGAGGGCGCTCACCTTCCCGGAATTTCCGTCACCTTTCCGTCCGACGCTGATCCGGGAAACCCCGCCCTGCTGGCCGAGGTCCTGCGACGCTGGCTGCAGGACGGGACAACCAGGGACGCCTGGCGGGCAGCGGCACGTGAGACGCGGAACCGCTTGCCGGGGTGGGAAGAGACAGCTGCGCACGTGCTCGACGTCCTTGGCGGCTAAGTTCAAGCACAGATTGGTGCATAAAGAAGCACCAGCAAGCATCTACAGCCGCGAACGGTGCCCTAGAAAAAAGTCACGCAGCAGCCCGCCGCATTCGGCTTCGCGCACCCCCGCGTAAACCTCGACCCAGTGGTTCAGCCGGCGCTCGCGCAGTACGTCGAACACGGATCCCGCCGCGCCGGCCTTCTCGTCCCAGGCGCCGAAAACCACGCGGGGAATCCGTGCAAGGACAATCGCACCGGCACACATGGCACATGGCTCGAGGGTCACCACCAGTGTGCAGTCAGCCAGCCGCCAACCATCTCCGCTCCCGCCCCCGGCCGCTGAAAGCTCCCGCAACCTCGCCGCCGCCTCCCGGATCGCAACCACTTCGGCGTGTGCGGTGGGGTCGCCCAGCTCCTCCCGCTGGTTCCGGCCGGAACCCAGCACAACGCCGTCGGGCCCTATCACCACGGCGCCGATCGGCACGTCATCTGTGGCCAGCGCGCGGCGCGCCTCCGCGAGGGCAAGGCCCATCCAGGCGGCGTGTTTGCTATCTGCGGAGACCATGGCTCAATGATAGTTTCGAAGGTACCCAGAGCCCGTGACGCATATCCGCCGGGAGGCAACAATGAGCACCGTCCGAGACCGTGTGGACAAGTGGATCAAGCCTTACGCCGCCCTGTGGCTGACCATGATCCTCGGCGGCGCGCTGGTGCTCACCATGGCCCTGCTGGGAGCCGAGGTGTACTCGGACGTGGTGGACGAGGAAGGGCTGGCAAGCCTTGATATTCCTGCACTGGAATATTCCCAATCGTTGCGGAACCCGGAGGTGGACGCCTTCGCCACTGCCTTCACCAACGTGGGCGGCGGGATCGGCATGCCGATTCTCGCGACTGTCCTTACCGCCTGGCTGACCCTGCTGAGCCGGACGTGGCGCCCCATCGTCCTCGTGGGCGGTGCAGCCCTTGTTTCCACCACGGCCACCACCCTCGGCAAGCGATTGGTGGGCAGGACCCGCCCCGACCACTCCGAAGCCGTACCGCCCTTTGAGACGTCACCATCGTTTCCCAGCGGCCATACCCTCAATACAACAGTGGTTATCGGCGTCCTGGTGTACATCATGTGCCTTCAGTTCCAGATGCTCTGGGCAAGGATCACTGCCATCACCACCGGGGCAATCTTTATCATCGCCATGGGGCTCAGCAGGGTTTTCCTGGGGCACCACTGGATGACGGACGTGATGGCCGGGTGGTTCCTGGGGCTGGCTTGGGTGTCCATGGTGATCCTGGCCCATCGGCTGTTCCACCTCATCCGGCGGCGGGAACATGCCGGCCCGGCACCAACCTTCGAGCACCCGGTCCTCCGCGAGGACCACAGCGGGGATCCACTCCCCGGCAGCGCGGGCACCAGCAGCGCAGGCACCTCGGAAAGGAGCGACGGCGGGTCGTCCGCAACGTCCGACGGCGGGACCTTACGCCGAAGCGACGGCGGCTCCCCGCGGACGGGCGCTGGAGGCTGACGGCAGGGGAGTGCCAGCAACCGGGTGATAGTTTTGACCCATGCGCACTCTCGTTGTGGACCACCCGCTGGTCGCCCATAAGCTCACCGTCCTGCGGGACAAGAACACCCCGTCCCCGGTCTTCCGGCAGCTGACGGAGGAGCTGGTGACCCTTCTCGCCTACGAGGCCACCCGCGAGGTCCGCACCGAACCCGTCACCATCGAAACGCCGGTCAGCACCACTGTGGGTACGGCGTTCACCAAGCCCACTCCGCTGGTGGTTCCTATCCTCCGCGCCGGCTTGGGCATGCTTGAGGGCATGACCAAACTCGTCCCCACCGCTGAGGTGGGGTTCCTGGGGATGGCCCGGGACGAGGAAACCCTGGACATCATCACCTACGCCGAGCGCCTCCCCGAAAACCTCACGGACCGGCAGATTTTCGTCCTTGATCCCATGCTCGCAACCGGCGGGACCCTGCGGGAAGCCATCAAATTCCTCTTCAAGCGCGGTGCTTCAGACGTGACCTGCATCTGCCTCTTGGCTGCCCCGGAAGGTTTGGCCAAGCTGGAAGAGGAACTCTCCGGCGCCAACGTGACCATTGTCCTGGCCTCGATCGACGAAAAGCTCAACGAGAAGTCGTACATTGTGCCCGGACTGGGGGACGCGGGGGACCGCCTCTACGGCATCGCGGGGTAGTCCTCAAGCCTTTTCCATTCAGCTTCCCGCCGTTAGCCTGTGCGGATGGACTGGAAACTCGAACTTGTGTACGTCCCTGTGTCCGACGTGGACCGCGCCAAGGATTTCTACGTGAACAAGGTGGGCTTCAACGCCGACTTTGATGAGCGGCCAACGGACTCCATCCGCTTCGTCCAGCTGACGCCTCCAGGCTCCGCCTGCTCAATATGCATCGGCGACGGGCTCACCGACGCACCTCCCGGCACCGGCTCCAACCTTCAACTGGTGGTCAGCGACATAGAGGCCGCACACCGGCACCTCAAAAGCAACGGGGTGGACGTCAGCGATGTGGACGTGCAGGACTGGGGCCACTTTGTGTACTTCGCCGATCCCGACGGCAACAGGTGGGCTGTCCAGTACATCCCCGGCCGCAACACCTGATGCCGTCGGGCCGGGCGGTTATTTCTTTCCGGCCTTGAGGTCCTCCACCACTTTGGCGATTCGTCGCGACCGGGTCTCCGGAGTTTTGGCTTCGCCCAGCGGCTCCACGTACCGCCGCTGGGCGCTGTTGCTCAGGGTCACGTAGAACTCTTGCGCCGCGGGCTCCGCAGCCATTGCCGCCGCAAGATCCTCGGGAACCTCCACAACCCGGGGCTGCGTATCCAGTTCCAGCTCCACGTCAACGGTGTCTCCCGCCACGACGCCAACAAACTCCCTGTTGGCTGCGCTCAGTGAAATAAGGTTTTGGCCACCCATCACTGCGATGCTGCTGCGATAGCTTTTGCCGTGGATGGTTACTACCACCGGCGGCCGCTTACCGGCTCCCAGCTCCGTAACAACATGCTCGGGCACTACGATGCCGGTTTTGTTGCCGCTGCCCTGGACGGTGGTGGTGAACCTCATGGATCACAGTATGCAGGGCGGCCCGGTCCTACAAAAGGTCCGGGCCCTGCAAGCCCCCGGTGTCCCGGTACTTTTTAGTACCAGTTATTCGACAGGTGGAAGTTCAGTGCACCACACGGAGACTGGTAACGCTCCTGGATGTAGTTCAGGCCCCAGTTGATCTGCGTGCGGTAATTGGTGAGGTAATCGGCACCGGCGCTGGCCATCTTCTCCGCCGGCAGGGACTGGACAATGCCGTAGGCGCCACTGCTTGGGTTGGTGGCCGTGGTGGTCCAGTCCGACTCCTTGGTCCACAGCGTCTTCAGGCACTGCATCTGGTCAGGAGCCCACCCGTAGTTCGCCAGCTGGCCGGCAGCGTAAGCCTGGGCACCGGCGGGATCGTTGACCGCGACGACGGGTGCAGGCTCCGGCGCGGGAGCGGGTGCCGGCTCGGGAGCAGGTGCCGGAGCCGGCTCAGGAGCGGGTGCGGGTGCCGGTGCGGGCTCAGGAGCGGGAGCCGGTGCGGGCTCGGCAGCGGGAGCCGGTGCGGGCTCGGCAGCCTGCGGGGCTACAGCCATCTCCGGGGTGGCGGCCTCAGGCGCGGGATTGGAGGTAATCTCGCTCTTCTCGATGCTAAGGTTCGACTGCGCCTGGGCGGCCTGCGTCTCGGTGGCCGCTACGCGGATGCTGGTTTCGGTGGCCTGTCCAGCGGCTCCTACTCCAACGAGGAGTGCGCAGGATGCGGCCACCACAGCCGCACGCTTGCCGAAGGAAGGAATTTTGCCGTTTTCTGTTCCGGCATGCGGTGCAGAACCGTTTTTTGGGCGCGGTTTTACCAGGGTTTTGAACATGATGGATCGCCTCTCACACCTGCGGAGTTAGCTGTCGGGTTCGGATGAGGGCATCCGGCCACACGGAAAGATCACGTGCTGGCTTAACCCCAAGGGCAATTAGTGCCCGGGACGGTGGGTCCCCCGCCTCTGCCTTTGTTCAAGGGAAATCCGGGAAGTGGCAGAGCTTGGCGTCATCCGGATATGCGGCTCGTATGCGAACCTCACCCAATCGACGGTACAGGAATGGAGCGCGCAAGTCACATTTTGGTAACAGAGATCACGATGACGGCGCGTCGCCTTGCTGCAAGATCACCGGATGGGAAGTTCCGAGGCGAACCCTGTCCGTCCTGGGTGTGATATCACCGTTACTCTTCCCCCTGCGCCGGCGAAGCGCGAAAACACATGGTCTACGAACTCCGCCGCGACGCCGCCGTCGTCCGTTGCCGTTACCAAGGGCAGCACTCTTGGCGGTCCTTTCCACTCCAGTAACAACCACCAGCCGCGTGAGGTTCACCTTGCTGAGCTTCAGCGGCTGGCCCTCATCGAGCCGACTCCGTTCCCGGATTGGAGTTCGACGGCGGCACCCGGACCGCAAGTGCCCCAGGGAAGAGGCATTTTCGTGCCCACATGCTGGCGCCGCTGGACAAGGGGATGCAGAAACGAGGGCAATTCCGGCATTCCCGGTACGCCTGAAGAAAAGACGGAGGGAGTAGGTTCCGGCGAATTAAGTTCAGCCCGTATAGCTTTTCCGACCCGGGAGCGGGAAAATGATCAGCAATCTGACCATTATCCAGAATCGTGATCTGCGCCACATCAAGCGCTTTTGTCTCAGAATGCGGACTGATTCGTCCATTGTTACTTGCAAGTTCGCATTGTTACGCTGCACACTTCCATTGTGAACAAGAACTCAACAGCACCTGCAGCCGCAGACTACTGGCCCAGCACATCCGCTGCTGCCGACATGCGCTGTTGTCGAATGTACGCCTGAACTTCCCACCCCATGAAGTTCGTCGGCATACGCCCCCCAGCCCAGCGTCGGGCGTCCCTCCCCAGTTTTATTGCGCAGTGCGGGGAACCCAGCATTCGAGCCGCGATGGCGGCCATTCACATTGAGGTAAGCACTACATGTCAGTTGCATCCGGATACGTCCACATTTCTGTCCGTAACGCCGCCAAGGGTGGCCAGCCGTCGGGCCTCCGCCCCGGTTTCGGACCACGAACGTCGCTCGCTCCCGCCACGTCCGGAAGCAGCTTTCCCGGCTCGGGTTATGGCCCCCAGGGCTACAACCCCAACTCCTACGGCCAGCTGCGCGCCGTCCCGCCGGCCGAGTCCGCGCCTGTCACTGCTCCCACTCCCGTAGTCGCCGGGCCCAACCCCGTCCGCCCGGTGGCCAATGACAACGTCGCCCGTGGATTTGTCCTCTACATGGGGATCGACGAGGAAACCGCCGCCGCGGCAGGTACCTCCATCGCCAAGTTGGCCCAGGAAATCCGCGCCTACGCCCAGTCCTTGGTAACGGGAGCCGAAAGCTACGCCGCTGTTGCCGTTGCCCCCGCCGGTACGCCGGGCTCAGCGCTCGACGTCGTCCGCTCCACTTTCGGTGACCCCACGGTCAACACCCGCCAGCGCACCGAAACCCCGCGGCCGCAGCAGCCCCAGGAGCCGCGCCCCTCCGGCGTCCTGATCGACCTCGCACGCCGCGAAGTGCACCTCGACGGTGAATCCCTGAACCTGACCTTCAAAGAGTTCGAACTCCTTAACTACCTCGTGGAGAACGGCACCCGCACCGTGGGCCGCGACGAGCTGCTCGAGGGCCTGTGGCGCAACGCCGAAGAAGTGCCCAACGAGCGCACCATCGACGTCCACATCCGCCGTCTCCGTTCCAAGCTCGGCCGCCTCGCCAACACCGTCCGCACCGTCCGCGGCCAGGGCTACCGGTTCTACGAGCACCCCGAGGTCGTTGTCTGGGCCGCTCCGGAATACTCGATCTAGCATCCCGGAGGCTCGCAGGAGGCATGTGGCCGTGCCTTAGGCTTGGGCGATGAGCCAGCACCATCTTCGACGCCTTGTGATCATGCGGCACGCCAAAGCCGATTGGCCTGGCGGCGTGGCTGACCACGAGCGGCCGCTGGAGGAACGGGGCCACCGGGAGGCGCCCCTTGCCGGGCGTTGGCTGCTCAAGCACAACATCGTGCCTGACTTCATCCTGTGCTCCAGCGCCCTGCGGACCCGCCAGACCTGCACCTGGGTTTGTTCTGAACTCGGGGACAAGGCACCCACGCCCAAGCTCGAAGACGGCCTCTACGCTTCCTCCGCGCTGCGCATGCTTGCCGTGGTCAACCACGTACCTGATACCGTCACAACGCTGATGCTGATTGCGCACCTGCCAGGGGTACAGGACCTTGCCATGCACCTCGCCTCGCGCGATTCCGATCACGATGCCTACATGGACGCCGCAACGAGGTACCCCACCAATGCGCTCACCGTCCTCGAGACGGAAAAGTCCTGGGCAGAGCTTGACGGACAGGACGCACGGATCACCAAGTTCAAGGTGCCCCGGGCCCATTAGCGCAAGCTATTTCCTTGGCGCGCTGCGGCCCTGAGGTTGCTTCGCGGAACTATGTTTTGTGGCACTCTGCCTTGCGGCGCCCTGCCTCGCCGCGCCTTGTCTCTGGGGAGCCTGGCGCGCGGACGACGTCGGCTGCCGCACTGCAGCCCGCGGGCCCGACGGGGTGCGCGGCTGCCCAGCGCTGGACTGCCGTGCCGGTGTCCTCCTCGCGGCATTGCTGCTGCCGTGGGCAGCGGTGCGGACGCCTGCAGCCCGGGCTGCGCCGGATTGTTGTGCAGTGCGCCGGCGTCCCGGCCATATAGCGCCGGTGAACAGTGCTGCCAGGGCGGCCAGGGCGGAGAATGCGGCTAAGAAAAAGTAGTTGTCCGGGTCCGAAGTGGGCAACGGGGTGCCGAACAGCGACGACTCGTCCGTGAAAGCGAGCTCCCACGTGCTCAGGAAGGCCAGCGTTCCCGCCACGGCGAGACTCGTGGACAGGCCGGCAATGGCCAGCATGACGAAGCGTCGGCGTCGCAGGACCTCGATGAGGCAGGCCAGGCAGGCCAGGCCGAGGACGCTGAGGAAAGCCATGAACACGGGCTCCGCCAGCGTCATGCCTGTCAGGACCAGCAGGCCGGCAGCGACGATGCCGGTGATGACCGCGAATTTTCCGCTGTTCCCCATGTGACGCATGTCCACCATCATCCCTGAGGAGGGGGCTGCTGTATTACGTAGCCGCGCATGATGGCCATGATTGCTGCAACGCTTTGATCACGGGTGCGCTCCGGGTTATAGGTCTGACGGTCAAGCCCCACCACAAAGCACGCGCCAAAGATGGCTGTTTCCAGGCTGCCCCGTGCAACGGAAGGATCCACAGGGTAGACCTTGGTAACGTTTTCCACCGCTTCACTTATGACCGCCAGGAGCTCGCCCCGCAGGAGCGTAAAGGTCCCCTGCCATTCGCTGGGCGTGCGCCAGTTTTCGCTAACCCACAGCCGGGCGAAGGACGGGTAGTCGGCCATGAAGTCCATGGCCTGGCCAATCATGGCTTCCATTGCCAGCAAGGGATCCTGGCGGGCCCGGCCGCCCGGCGCCTTCAGCAGGCGGGCCTTGAGGATATCGACGCCATGGCGCAACAGCTGCGCAATGAGGTCCGACTTGCTGCCGAAGTTGTAGTAAACCGTCCCCTTGGAGACGCCTGCAGCAGCTGCAATCTCGTCAACGGTCACACCCGCCACCCCACGCTCACCGATCAGGTCCATGGAGGCGTCAAAAAGCTTTTGGCGTGTTGCAGTGGTCCGGGCAGGGCGGAGTTTTTTAGCCGGTTCAAGCCGCGGATCCGGGGCGCTCATACTGCGATCCCCGGTTTCAGCGTCTTGAGCGTCCAGTATTTGCCCTTGCGCACGGCCAGGGTGGACAGGACCAGTCCCAGCGCTGTGTACCCCGCGAGTCCCAGCACGGTGGGGACGATCATCGAAAGGCCGGCCCCGTAAATCAGGTGCCTCATCCCTGCCACCACATAACCCATGGGCAGGATTTCGTGCACCATGTGAAGGGGCTGTGGCGTGGTCTGCCAGGGGAAGGTTCCACCGGAGGACACCAGCTGCAGGACCAGCAGGATCAGGACCACAAGTTTTCCGGGGGAGCCCAGCAACGCCACGATTCCCTGGATGAGGGCACTGAACGCCATTGCCGCTGCCAGCATAAATAGCCACATCAGGACGGGGTGGGCGGCGTCCAGGCCCAGTGCCAGGTTGACCACCAGGGTGAGGAGGGTAGCCTGCGCCACCGAGACGGTGAGGAAAGGCAGCCACCCTCCAACGGCGATTTTCCAGGAGCGGGCGTTGGATGCCAGTGCCCTCTGGGTGAGGGGCCGCATTGCCTGGATCAGCATAAAGATGCCGATCCACAAAGCGAGCGTGAGGAAAAACGGAGCCAGCCCGGCGCCGTAGGACCCGGCCTTGGCCTGTGAAACGTTGCTGACTGCTACCGGATCTGCGATAACCCGCGACAGGTTGCTCTTCTGCGCATCGTCCGGATGTGGAACCTGCCCCGCGCCGCTGCCGATCTCACTGGCCAAGGTCCGGGAACCCTCTGCGGCCGAACTTGCGCCTTCCTCGAGCTGCACTGCGCCGGCGTCGAGCTGGCGGGCTCCGTCGGCGAGGGTAGCGGCACCATCCACGGCTGACTGCTCTCCGGTGGCAAGCGCCGCCGCACCGGTATGCAGCTGGTCGGCACCTCCGGAGGCCTGGGTGATCGCTTCTTTCAATGCGGGGGTGCCGGCAGCCAGTTGTGCCGCACCTACGCGGACGGCCTCGGCGCCGTCCGCGAGCTGTTGGATCTGCGCCGCGTCGGTCTGGATCTTGGTTTTGGCAGCAGCCACCGGGTTGGAGGCAGCCACGGAGTCGAAGTCGGCCAAGATGCTTTCTGCCTGGGCCTGGGTAAGGACCCCGGAAGCAATCAGCCTGTTGTTCGACTCCACCACCCGCATGCGAAGTCCCTGGTCAGCAGCCTCCAGCTGGGCGGCAACGTCCTGGACCTTGGTGTTGAGCTGCGCGTTTCCGGCAGCCACCTGCGCGGCACCCGCTGCCAGTGTCCGGGAGTTGCCGGGCAAGGTTGCTGTCTTGTCCTTTAGGACGGAGAGCCCACTGCTCAACTGGCCAGCGCCGTCGGTCAGCTGGTTCGCGCCGTCCCGCAGCTTGACCTGGCCGCCGTAAAGCTGGTCGGCTCCGCTGCTCAGCCCGGCGGTCCCGTCCCGAAGGGCCACACTCCCGTCCCGGAGGGTGGCAGCGCCGTCAGCAAGACGGCCGGCGCCTTCGGCTGCCTTAACCATCTGCGTGTGGATGGTGCCGAAGCCGGTGAGTAACTGGTTGGCGGTTTCTTCTCCGACATCGGCAGCAACGGCGTTGTGTACAGAGGTGGTCAGTTTGTCCACGATGGTGCTCAACAGATAGTTGTTGGCATCGTTCGTGGTGACGTTGAGCATGGCTTGGCTGGCGGAATCGAAGCTGCCGGGGGATACCAGGTGGGCGGAAAAGTCCTGCGGTATCTTCAGGGCGAAAGCGTACTTGCCGCTGGCGACGCCCTCGTCCGCCTCGTCTCCGCCGGCCACCGGGATCCAGTGAAAGACCTTGCCCTCCACCAGGCTGTCCGCTACTTCCCTGCCAGCCTGGAGTTCGGAGCCGTCGCCGGCGGTTGCACCGGCGTCCTCAACCACCAGTGCGGCGTCAATCTGGTCCAGGTTGCCGTGCGGGTCCCAGTTGGCGTAAAGGTATACGGCGCCGTACAGCAGCGGGACCATGGTCAGCGCGAGGATGGTCAGCTTCGGGAGCAGCCCGCCCGTCATCCGCTTGAGTTCAGAGCGGGCCAGCCGCAGTACTGTCACGTCGCATCCTCGGTTTCGAGTTCGAATTCGTGGGCATCCGCGGGGTGTTCCGGTCCGCCTTCCTCGGTTTCTTGTCCGCGGGGCACCGCGTTGCCGATCGCGACGATGGGCCCGGACCACGACGGCGGACGGGCCGCTACGGTCGCTACGACAGTCAGCGGCCGCCCGGCGTCGAACGCGAGCTGCTCCAGGCGCGGCAGCCAGTTGCCGGCGTCGGCACTGTGCCGGTCCGGTGAGTCGACCACCAGCAAGTCCGTGTGCGGGCTGGCCAACGCGAGCGCCGTCAGGAGTTCCAGCCGGCGGGAAGGATCCAGCTGCTCAGTCCACAGGCCGGCGATGTCCTCAAAGCGGTTCACCTTGAGCCAGGGACTGCTGAGCAGCGCGCCCCGGTAGCGGCGGGGGATCAGTGCCAGGTCCTCCGTCACGAGGTCGCGCACGCTCAGGTGCGGTTCAGGCTCATTGACGCCCGGGGCATCAACCAGGGAGCTGGCCGTGCGGAGCGCCTTGATATTGCGGCTGCCATCCCAGCTGACGGAGCCCGCGTTGGCTTTCATCCGGCCGCTGAGCACCAGGGCCAGTGCGGTCCGCTGATCCTGCTGGTCCCCGCAGGCCAGTACCAGCTCCCCGCGGCGTGCCTGGAGGGAGGTGGCCGGGAGCAGGGGGTCCCGGCGACCGTGGACATGGAGCTGCTGAGCCAGAAGCAAGGGTGCCTTTCACGGGGGTGCAGGTAACCCAGACTATTCAAACTGACCAGTCAGTTCAAGTAGGCGCTCCTCATAGCCCGTACTTCTCCAGGAGACGCAGCCAGACTTCGCTGATGGTGGGGTAGGAGGGAACTGCATGCCAGAGACGGTCCAGCGGCACTTCGCCCACTACAGCGATGGTGGCCGCGTGCAGGAGTTCCGCCACGTCGGGACCGGCGAACGTGGCTCCGAGGAGAACCCCGCGGTCCTCATCAATTACCAGTTGGGCCCACCCCTCGTAGTTTTCCGAGTGCAGGGAAGATCCGGCCACCTGGATGGGAAGTTCCACCGAAGAAGCGTTGTAGCCGTCCTTCTGTGCAGTGTCCAGGGTGCGGCCCACGGCGGCCACTTCCGGGTCGGTGAAGACAACGCTGGGTACCGCATGTTCGTTGGCAGTCTGCGCGAAGCGGCTCCAAGCACTGGCAGCGCCTGTGAGTTCCCCCTTGGCCCGGGCCGCGATGGCGTCGCCGGTAGCGCGGGCCTCGTACTTTCCCTGGTGCGTAAAAAGGTTCTTCCCGGCCGCGTCACCTACTGCATAAAGCCAAGGTTCCCCGCCGGGGGCCCCTTCCACCAACCCCGAATTGTCCGTTCGAAGGGTAAAGTTCCCCGCTTCGTCCGGCTCAAACCCTACGCTCTCCAGACCCAGGCCTTCCAGGGCGGGGTGCCGCCCTGTGGCCACCAGGACCTTTTCGGCAGTCACGCTGGAACCATCAGCGAGTTGCAGGCCCAGCGTGCCGTCGTCGTTCTCGCTGATGCTTTCCGTGGTGGTGTTGAGCCGGATTTCCACACCATCGGCACGCAACCCGGCCGCAACAAGTTTCGCCGCCTCTGCCGGGAAGGTCCGAAGCAGCCCGCTGCGCGCCACGAGCGTCACACTTGTACCCAGCCGGGCGTAGGCCTGGGCCAGCTCCGTCCCGGCAACGCCACCACCCAGTACTGCCAGCCGTCGCGGGACTTCCTTGGCCGAGGTTGCCTCCCGGGTTCCCCAAACCTCTACGTCCTGGAGCCCCTCGATGGGGGGAGTGTTAGGTGTTGAACCCGTGGCCAGCACCACTGCATGGCGCGCCTGAAGCTGATAGGAGTTGCCGTCGAGCCCCGCGACTTCCACGGACTTCGGCGCAGTCAGCCATGCGTGGCCACGGATCAGTTCGATGCCCGTGTCCTCCACCCACCTGACCTGCCCGTCATCCTGCCAGTTGGACGTCATGTAGTCCCGGCGTTTGAGGACGGCCGCGGCATCAAGGGTCCGCGTCACCGCTTCCTTGGCTCCCGGTGTTGTCTGGGCTCCGTGGAGGGCTGTGCCGGGGCGAAGCAGGGCTTTTGACGGCATGCATGCCCAGTAGGAGCATTCTCCGCCCACCAGTTCAGCTTCCACCAGCACGGCCGTGAGGCCGCCCTGCACCACCCTGTCAGCCACGTTTTCCCCTACGGCGCCGGCGCCGATCACTACAACATCAAACTCACGCGAAATCGCCTCGGGCATCATGGGGAAAGCCTACGCCCGGGATCCGGGCCTGCCGCTGGAGGGAGAAGGGTGGCGTCCGCCATGGCGCGTAACTTTTGTGGGGCAAAGCAAAAGGTCCGCACCGGCGAACCGGTGCGGACCTTGTCTGTGCGCCCAAAGGGATTCGAACCCCTGACCTTCTGTTCCGTAGACAGACGCTCTATCCAGCTGAGCTATGGGCGCATCTTGTGTCCCGGGAGAAGAACCGCTCTCCCTGAACCTCGAATTACTTTACGCGAGGGTTGGCCACGATGCCAAATCGGACAGCGTGTAATCTCCGCGACTAGACCGGTATAGGTGACCTTCGTCACTTAATTCAGCAATTCTGGCCCCGTGTTCCTTGAATTCCCGCGGAAACCCCTTTTTGCAGGCCCAAATGCTCAGCATACGTCCCAAAAACCGCGGTGGTCCGGACCATAGCATTTAGCACACACCGATGAACCCGAGGAAGGGAACCGAAATGGGCGATCTGGCGCAAAAGCCGCTGCTTGAGAATGCACCCACCACACATGCCGGTCTGCTGGCATGGGTCGAAGAGGTTGCTGAGCTTACGCAGCCGGACCGGATCTACTGGGTTGACGGCAGCGAAGAGGAGAACACCCGTCTTACCGACGAACTGGTCGCGGCCGGAACACTCACGCGCCTGAACCAGGACCTCTTCCCCAACTCCTTCGCCGCTTTCTCCGATCCCGCCGACGTGGCACGTGTCGAGGAGCAGACCTTCATTTGCTCCGAAAAGGAGCATGACGCCGGTTTCACGAACAACTGGATGGCGCCGGCAGAGATGAAGGACAAGCTTCGCGGCCTGTTCGCCGGATCCATGCGCGGCCGGACCATGTACGTCATTCCGTTCGTTATGGGCCACCTCGACGCCGAGGACCCCAAGTTCGGCGTTGAGATCACGGACAGCGCCTACGTTGTCGCTTCCATGCGCATCATGGCCCGGATCGGTACCGATGTGCTGAACCGCATCACTGAAACCAACGCGTTCTACGTCCCTGCACTGCACTCGCTGGGAGCCCCGCTGGAGGCCGGCCAGGCAGACGTCCCCTGGCCCTGCAACCCGGACAAGTGGATTGTCCACTTCCCGGAAGAGCGCTCCATCTGGTCCTTCGGTTCGGGTTACGGCGGCAACGCCCTGCTGGGCAAGAAGTGCTACGCCCTGCGCATCGCCTCCGTTATGGCCCGCGACGAGGGTTGGCTGGCCGAGCACATGCTCATCCTCAAGCTCACCTCGCCTGAGCAGAAGACGTACTACGTCTCCGCTGCCTTCCCGTCCGCCTGCGGCAAGACCAACCTTGCCCTGCTGGATCCCACCATCAAGGGTTGGAAGGTTGAAACCCTCGGCGACGACATCACCTGGATGCGGTTCGGCAAGGAAGGCGAACTGCGCGCCGTCAACCCGGAAGCAGGCCTCTTCGGCGTAGCCCCGGGCACGGGCTGGGGCACCAACCCCAATGCCATGCGGGCCATCGCCAAGGGCAACAGCATCTTCACCAACGTGGCGCTGACCGACGACGGCGGCGTCTGGTGGGAGGGCATGACTGAGGAAGTCCCGGATCACCTGACCGATTGGCAGGGCAACTCCTGGACGCCGGACTCCGGCAAGCCTGCCGCGCACCCCAACTCGCGCTTCTGCACGCCAATCGACCAGATCGACATGCTCGCCGAGGAGTACCACAGCCCCAACGGTGTTGAGCTTTCCGCCATCCTGTTCGGTGGCCGGCGCAAGACCACCATCCCCCTGGTCACTGAGGCGCGCAGCTGGTCGAACGGCATCTTTATGGGCGCGACCCTGTCCTCCGAAACCACTGCTGCCGCTGCAGGCGCTGTGGGCGTGGTGCGCCGCGACCCCATGGCCATGTTGCCCTTCATCGGCTACGACGCAGGTGACTACCTGAACCACTGGGTCAACCTTTCGGCGAAGGCCAATCCCGAGCGGTTGCCCAAGATCTTCCTGGTCAACTGGTTCCGCCGTAACTCCGAGGGCGGCTTCGCCTGGCCCGGCTTCGGCGATAACGCCCGTGTCCTCAAGTGGGCCATCGAGCGCCTGGAGGGTAAGGCGGATGCCGTTGAGACCCCGATCGGCTTCGTGCCCACCGGTGATTCGATCGATCTCGAAGGCCTGGACATGACCCCCGCCCAGGTGGAGGAAGCAGTCAAGGTGGACCCGACGGAGTGGGCGGCGGAACTGGCCTCCATCGAGGAATGGTTCGCCAACTTCGGCGGCTCGCTCCCCGATGCACTGCAGTCGGAGCTCACCAGCCTGAAGTCCCGGCTGGGCTGAACCCCTTAGGAACAACTGCGCCTGAAGTGCGACGGCGGCCCCGCACCTTTCCAACGAAAGGTGCGGGGCCGCCGTCGTTCCCCACCGGCCCCTAGCCTCGCAAGCTCGGCCAGGGAACCCTGCCGGCGTGGGCCCACACAGGGGCCTCCGCCGCCGAGGGTTCCCTGGCTGAGCGGAGCGAAGCCAGGGAGGCGTGGGGTTCTAGCTGGCCAGCCAGATGTCCGGACCGAAGACTTCGTAGTGGATCCGGGTGGCCGGGATGCCGGCGTTGATTGCTTCGTTGCGGATGTTCTTCATGAAGGGCAGTGGGCCGCAGAGGTAGAGGGAGGCATCGGACGGAAGGTCCACTTCGCGCAGGGACATAAAGCCTTCCCTGGCTCCCGGCTCCGGCCGTTCCAGCCACAGCTGCAGCTCGCCACCCTGCAGGCGCTCGACGTCGTCCGTCATCTGGCTGCGCAGGGCCCAGCTTTCCAGGCTGCTTTCAGCGTGCAGCACCAGCACCTGCCGTTCGGATCCGGACTCCGCCAGGGAGCGCAGTATTGACGCGGTGGGCGTGCAGCCGATGCCGGCGGACGCCAGCACCACCGGACCGTCGCCGTCCTTGAGGGTGATCTCGCCATAGGGGTTGGAGATTTCCAGAATGTCGCCCACCTGTACGTTGTGGTGCAGGACGGGGGAGACCTCACCGCCGTCGTCCAGTTTGGTAGTGAAGCTGCGGGTGGTGCCTGCCCCGCCCGACAGGGAGTACTGGCGCACCTGGCGAAGGCCTTCCGGCAGGACCACCTTGACGCTGATGTACTGGCCGGGAAGCGCCTGCGTCACGGGCGTTTCGTCGGCGGGCTCCAGCGTGAAAGTCATTGATCCGGCCCCGGCGGGAGTTTTCGCAGAAACCCGCCATGGCATCCACATCATGCCGTTGGCCTGCCCTGCGTACAGCGCCTTCTCGAGTTTGATCAACGCGTCCGCCATGAGCCAGTACACCTCTGTCCAGGCTTCCGCGATTTCGGGTGTGATGACGTCTGCCAGGTTTTCGGCGATGGCCGCGAACAGGTGCTCGTAGACCACCTGGTACTGCGGTTCTGTGATGCCGAGGGAGGCGTGCCGGTGCGCAATGCGCGAAAGGACAGTTTCGGGGAGGGTGCCCGGATTGGTGACGAGGTGCGTGGCGAAGGCCGCGATGCTGCCTGCCAGGGCCTGCTGCTGGTTGCCGGAGCGCTGGTTGGAGCGGCTGAACAGGCCGTCCAGGAGTTCGGGGTGCGCGGCGAACAGCCGCTGGTAGAACCTGGGCGTGATTTCGCCGATGCGCGAACCCACGAGCGGCAGCGTGGCTTCGATAACAGGGCGGGATTTGTCCGAGAGCATAGGAACTCCTGAGGTAGGGACCGGGGCCTTCGTCCGGCCTTTTTGAATACCCGCATTAGAAATGCTTGTATTCATATCCCAAGTTCTACACGCTGTAGAACTTGGGATCAAATCATGCGGTGCAATGGCTCGGCCATCCCGTAACGGTGGGGAGGAAGGTTCAGGCCGTGGGCTAAAGGCCCGGCCGAAGCCCGATCATTTCGAAGACCGGGGCCATCTGCCGGGACGCAGGAAGATCGGCGATCACCACGTCGTCAAGCTCCCGGTAGAACGCCTCGCGCGCCCGCGACAGGGCAGCGCGGAGCTTGCACTCGTTGATGAGGGGGCAGTTACCGCTGGGGGCAACGCACTCCGCAGCGTCCGTTCGGGTGTCGAGTTGCCGAAGTATTTGACCGACGGTGGCGATCCGGCCCGCGTGGCTTAGCCGGGAACCACCCGTCCGGCCGCGCTCCACCTCGATGAACCCGAGGTTGCGCAGTTTGGCCATCGCCTTGCTGACATGGTTGTAGGGCGTTCCCACGGTATCGGCAATGTTTTGCGTAGTCAGCAGTGTCCCGCCCGGGGCAGCTGCAAGCACCATGAGGGCCCGCAGGCTCACGTCCGCAAAAGCATTGATTTTCATGGGGCGGGCCCGGTCTAGTCCACCCAGATGGCGGGCTCGCTGGCGTCAGCCGCAAGCTCGCCGAACTCCCACGTCCGGGTGGTGGGGTCGGCGGAGTACGGCAAAACGGCGGCGAACACCGGGCCTTCGCGGTGCTCGGTGGCCACGTGGATGGCGTCCGAGTCCTCCTCCACCAGCAGAATGTCGCAAACCACCGCCGCGGCCCGGAAGTCCTCGCGGTTCTGGCGCAGCAGCGCAGTGAGGTCGCTGATCATGGCATCGGCGTCAAAGTCGCCGCCGGAGCCTTCCTGGGCATCTGCCGGGGAAACGGCAACCAGCCGGACCTCGCCGTCGTTCTGCACGGTCAGGGCGAATGGCAGGAAGCCGCCGTTGCGCTGAAGCTGCTCCTGCGCGGCGCTGATGCCTGTCCCCAGGAGGTTCTCAAGGTCGGTGGCCGTGCTCTCCGGCACGGACTCCCGCCAGGACGCCTGCCCGCCGGTACCTGCTCCGGAGTCCATCCCGCTGTCCTCAGCCATGCGCTGCTATGCCCGGACGATCGACAGGACGCGGTCCCGGATCCGCTCCATGGTGGGGCGGTCCGTGGCCTCGGCGTTCAGCCGGAGGAACGGCTCGGTGTTGGACGGGCGCAGGTTAAACCAGTAGCTGCCGTCGTTGGCCGTGAACGTGCTGCCGTCCATCTGGTCGATGGTGAGGTCTTCGTCCGCGAAGGCGAGGCGCACCCGCTCAACGGCTGCTGCCTTGTCCTCGACTTCTGAGTTGATTTCGCCGGAGGAGACGTAGGGCTCGTACTCGCGGCCCAGTTCCGACAGCGGCCCGTCCTGCTCGCCCAGGGCGGCCAGGACATGCATTGCCGCCAGCATGCCGGTGTCCGCGTTCCAGAAGTCACGGAAGTAGAAGTGGGCGGAGTGTTCCCCGCCGAACACGGCCCCTTCCTTCGCCATGACTGCCTTGATGAAGGAATGGCCAACGCGCGTGCGGACAGCTCGGCCGCCGTCGTGCTCCACGAGTTCGGCCACGGCACGTGAGGTGAGGAGGTTGTGGATGATGGTGGGCGTGGTTTCGCCCTGCGCCTTGGCGCGGGCGATCTCGCGGCGGGCCACCATCCCGGTAATGGCCGACGGCGAGACCGGCTCGCCCTTCTCGTCGATGACGAAGCAGCGGTCAGCGTCGCCGTCGAAGGCCAGGCCGATGTCCGCCCCGTGCTGGAGCACCGCCGCCTGAAGGTCGCGGAGGTTTTCCGGCTCAAGCGGGTTGGCGGGGTGGTTGGGGAAGGAACCGTCCAGCTCGAAGTACAGGGGAACGATGTCCAGGGGCAGCTGGGGGAGCAGGGCGTCGCCCAGGACTGCCGGGGTGGTGAGGCCGGCCATGCCGTTGCCTGCGTCCACTACGACCTTCAGGGGGCGTGAACCGGAGAGGTCCACCAGCTTGCGAAGGTACTCGGAGTAGTCCTTCAGTACGTCGCGGACACTGATCTGGCCGCGCTTTTCCGCCGCCGGGATGGAGCCGGCGTTCAGGTACTGCTCGGCCAGGGCCTGGATGTCCTTGAGGCCCGATTCGGAGGAGATGGGCACGGCGCCGGCCTTGGACATTTTGATGCCGTTGTACCCGGCAGGGTTGTGGCTGGCGGTGAAGGTGGCGCCGGCACGGTTCAGGCGGCCGCAGGCAAAGTAAAGCTCGTCAGTGGAGATCAGGTCCAGGAGCTCGACGTCGGCTCCGCGGGCGGTTGCGCCGCTGGCAAAGGCCTTGCTGAACTCGGGGGAGGAGGGGCGCATGTCGCCGCCCACCAGGATGGTCTGGCCCTGGAGCTGCAGGATATCCACGAACGCGGCCCCCACGGCTTCGACGATTTCGGCCGTAATCGATTCGCCCACAATGCCGCGCACGTCGTAGGCCTTGAAGGATGCCGAAAGGTCAAAAGTCGTTGTCTGTTCGCTAGTCACGGGCTTTATCTTACGTGGACGGCGGCAGCGGCTGTGGAGGACGGGTTGGCAAGCGCCCTATGTGACGGTGGGTCAACGACGGTGTGTTTTGTATCTCCGCCGTATCCACATGGGGGCTGCGTTAGGTGCCGGGTGTCGGGGGCGGCTGGGATACTGAATCAATGGTCGATAACCAGCACGCCACAGCAATCGCAGACCCAGTCGCCGGCCCTGCCGCCGATTCCGCAACCCACCGCCAGGCCTTGGAGGTGCTGCGCGAGCTTGTGGGACATCCAGGGGCAGCCTTCCATGAGGGGCAGTTTGAAGCCATCGAAGCGCTGGTCGACGGCGGCAGGCGGGCTTTGGTGGTCCAGCGCACCGGCTGGGGAAAATCGGCCGTCTATTTTGTGGCCTCCCTGCTGTTGCGGCGCCGCGGCGCCGGGCCCACGCTCATTGTTTCGCCGCTGCTTGCCCTGATGCGGGACCAGGTGGCTGCCGCTGCCCGGGCCGGCGTCCGTGCCGTCGCCATCAACTCCGCAAACCAGCTGGAATGGGACACCGTCCGCGAGCAGCTTGCCGCGGACCAGGTGGATGTGCTGCTGGTCTCCCCGGAGCGGCTCACCAACCCGGCCTTCCGGGAAACCCAGCTGCCGGAGCTGATCCGGCGGACCGGACTGCTGGTCATTGACGAGGCCCACTGCATCTCCGACTGGGGCCACGACTTCCGCCCCGACTACCGGCGGATCGCGGACCTGATCACCCAACTGCCGGACACGGTTCCGGTGCTGGCCACTACTGCCACCGCAAACTCCCGGGTGGTCCACGACATCGAGGAGCAGCTTGGGGACGGAGTCCTCACCATCCGCGGTTCCTTGGGGCGTGACTCCCTGCGGATGGGCGTCCTGTCCCTTCCGGATTCGAAGCAGCGCCTTGGCTGGCTTCTGACGCATCTGGCCGATCTGCCAGGAAGCGGCATCATCTATACCTTGACTGTCTCGGCCGCAGAAGACACCGCGCGGCTCCTCGCCGAAGCCGGGCATGACGTGCTCGCCTATACCGGCCGTACCGATCCGGCCGACAGGGAGCGCGCCGAGCAGCTGTTGAAGGACAACCAGGTCAAGGCGCTGGTGGCCACGTCGGCCCTGGGCATGGGCTTCGACAAACCCGACCTGGGCTTTGTGGTCCACCTCGGGGCGCCGTCTTCGCCGGTGGCCTACTACCAGCAGGTGGGCCGTGCCGGCCGCGGCGCTGCCAATGCCGATGTGCTGTTGCTTCCCGGCTCGGAGGACCGGGACATTTGGCAATACTTTGCCACTGCGTCCATGCCCTCCGAAGAGAAAGCAGCGGCCGTCCTCACTGCCTTGGCAGAAGCCGGCACTGCACTCTCCACGGTGGCGCTGGAAGCACGGGTTGATCTCCGCCGCACTCCACTGGAACTGCTGCTTAAAGTCCTGTCCGTTGACGGCGCAGTGGAGCGGGTGGGAGGCGGATGGCGGGCCACGGGCCAGCCGTGGATTTACGACGCCGAGCGGTACCAGCGGATCGCTGAGGCGCGCGTGGACGAGCAGGACTCGATGGTGATCTACCAGGACACCGCCGGATGCCGGATGGAGTACATCACCTCCGTCCTCGACGATGAGACTGCCCACCCTTGCGGCCGGTGCGACAACTGTGCGGGGCGTTGGTTCCCGGCGGACATAGCAGAGACCGCTACGGAGGCCGCCGGCCAGACCCTCAGCCGGGCAGGCGGGGTCCTGGAAGCCAGGCTTCAGTGGCCCAGCGGCATGGACCGGCTTGGCGTGCCGGTGAAGGGGAAGCTCAAGCCGGCAGAAGGTCTCGCCGAGGGGCGTGTCCTGGCCAGGCTGACCGACCTTGGCTGGGGTGGGGCCCTGCGCGGTCTGTTTGCCGCCGGCGCTGAAGACCGGCCCGTGGATCCGGCCATGTTGCAGGCCTGCGTGCAGGTCCTGCGGGAGTGGGGTTCCGGTGATGCCCGCAACCCTGGGTGGAGCGGAGTCGGGCGGCCCGCCGCGATAGTGAGTATTCCCTCCCGGAGCAAGCCCGAACTGGTGGGCTCCCTGGCCAGGGGAATCTCCGAAATCGGACGCATTCCCTACCTTGGCGGGCTGCAGCCCGCGCATGGCGGTCCCACCGGAGGCCGCGGCGGCAACAGCGCCTACCGCCTGGCCGGTGTCTGGGACCGGTTGGTGGTGGGTCCCGAGCTCGAAGCTGCGCTGGCCGCTGTGCAGGGGCAACCGGTGATGCTTATTGATGATCTGGCGGACAGCCGATGGACGCTGACGGTTGCCGGTCGGGCACTGAGGCAGGCCGGGGCGGGAGCTGTCCTTCCGCTGGTCCTTGCCCAGGCGGGGTGAGACCAGGCGGGGTGAGACCAGGCGGGGTGAGACCAGGCAGGGTGTAGCGAGCAGGGTGAGCCACATGGCAGGCCAGACCACGCAGGCCGGCAGGCCGCTAAGCCAGGCCAGCGGGCTTCTGGAAAAGGGCCCCACAGGCTGCCAGGGCCGGTTCAGCCCGGCTCGACCCGCTGGGCTTTGCCCTGGCTGACTTCCGCACCGGCGTGACGCGGCAGCAGCAGGCTGTCCGCCGTGCTGGCCAGCATCAGCACTGCCAAGGCGAGGAAAGCGCCGCGGAAGGGACCGGCGGCGTCTTCAGGAAATGCGCCCAGGCCGTCGAACAGCCGGATCAGTAGTGCCCCCACAGCGATGCCGGCGGCAGCAGCCAGCTGGACCAAGGTGGCAGAGACCGTGTTCGCCGAGGTGAGCTGTGCCGGCGCAATGTCCGCGTACTGAACCGACGCGTAGGCCGAGAAACCGATCGAGCGGAAGGCTCCGCTGCATACCAGCAGGGCGAAGGTCAGGGGCTCCGGGGTCTCTGCCGTGAGCAGGGCGCACAGCGCGAAAGTGGCTGCTGAGGCAACCGACGCAAAGACGAGCATCGCCTTGAAGCCGAACCGCCGGATCAGGGGAGTCGTAGCCGGTTTGATGCCGATGTTGCCAATGAACACAGCCGCCACCATGGCGCCGGCGTGCAGCGGCGTCCAGCCGAACCCGGCCTGGAACATCAGGGGCAGCAGGAAAGGGGCCGAACTGATGGTCAGCCGGTAGGCAAAACCGCCGGTGGCCATGGCGCGGAATGCCCGGGTGCTAAAGACCCCGAGGTCAAAGAGTGGATTGCGGGCCCGCCGCATCCAGAGCACGGCGCAGGCGGTAACCACCGCACCTGCTCCTGCACTCAGGGCTGCCCAGGGAGCCGGATGGGTACTCGCCAGTTCGAGGCCCACCACCAACGCCCCCACGCCGAACATGGTGAGGAACAGCCCCGGCCAATCCAGCCGGCGCTGTCTATCGCCTGCCGCCCCCGGGACCAGCCGGAGTGCCGCCAGGAATGCAGCTGCACCCAGCGGAAGATTGATCAGGAAGATCCAGTGCCAGGACAGGTACGTCGTGAGGGCCCCGCCCACCAACGGGGCGAGGACCGGAGCCAGGAGCCCGGGCCACACGAGGAACGCCGTAGCGCGGAGCAGTTCAGCCTTGGGCGTTCCGCGAAGCACCAGGAGGGTTCCCACAGGAACCATCATCGCGCCACCAAAGCCCTGGGCGATCCTGCTGACGGTGAGAGAAGTAAGGTCCTGGCTCAGCGAACAGGCCAGGGACGCAATGGTGAAAAGCGCGATCGCAAGGCAAAAGATGCGCCGGGCTCCAAACCGCTCAGCGAGCCAGCCGCTCAGCGGGATCCCCATGGCAACCGTCAGCAGGTACGCCGTCATCGTGATGCTCACATCGGCGGCGGGAACCCGGAAGGCGTCAGCGATATTGGGGATGGCCGTGGTGAGGACGGTACCGTCCAGGAATTCCATAAAGAAGGTGGCGGCCACCAGCAGTGCCAGGCGGGGACTCCAGGCCTGCGTGCTGCCTGGCCTCTCATCCACGGGGTCGCTTGCTGCCATCCGTTCATCATTCCACCGCTGCTGCAACCTCGGTGGACATGTCCGTACCCCGGACGGGGGGGCAGCCCAAGTACAGGCACCACCATTGGGGGTACGCAAAAGGCCCCGGTCCTGGACCGGGGCCAAACGCGGAGACGGGGGGATTTGAACCCCCGGTGGAGTTGTGCCCCACACTTCATTAGCAGTGAAGCCCATTCGGCCGCTCTGGCACGTCTCCAATTGCTATTCCTAGCCCACCAAGGATACGCAGAACGTGGCACGCAGTGCAAAACGGCCCGCCTTGCCCATCAAAGTGCCCCCGGGGATCACCCGCCGGCTACAAACGCGGGGCCTGCCCGGGCCGCACTAACCTGATCTCGCGCAGGTTTTCCCAGTCCGGGATCACGTCTGTCCCGCCGTCGGGGGCGAACCCGAAGTGCCGGTAGAAGCCAATCGCACGCCCGTTATCAGCAGCAACCCAAAGGCTTGCTGCGGTGCCGCCCAGCGCTGCCTCCAGCAGGCGGCGCCCCAACCCCAGCCCCTGGTGCGATGCCAGCAGGTACAGTCCCCACAATTCCAGGTCCCCCGAAGACGGCGGCCCTGATGTATGCCGGGAGTCTCCGGAAGGCGCACGCCGGATACCCGCGAACCCCACGATCAGGGCGTCGTCGCACGCCACCCAGGCTTCCGCAGGCTCCGCCCCGTCCAGGAGGTGGTGCCACAGCGGCAGCCGGTTGGCGGGCACCTGTGACGCCAGGAAACGCTCAGACAGCATGCCGCGGTAGGTCTCCTGCCAGCAGCGGACGTGTACCTCCGCCAGCCGCTCCACGTCAGCCGGTACCGCCCGCCGCACGGCCAGGGACACCGCTACACCATCCCGCCTGCCAGCGCCTTCCAAAGAAAGTGCTGGCTTCGGGCCTGCAGCGCAGCAGCCTGCCGGTTGTCGGAGGCTCCCGCATGGCCGCCCTCCAGTGCCTCGTGGAACCAGACGTTCGGGATGCCCATGGCCAGCATCCGGGCAGCCATCTTGCGGGCCTGCACAGGACCTACGCGGTCATCTGACGTGGCGGTCCAGATAAACGTCTCCGGGTATTCCACCCCGTCCTTGAGCAGGTGGTAGGGAGAAAACGTTTTGATGTATTCCCATTGCTCCGGGACGTCCGGGTCACCGTACTCCGCGATCCACGAATGGCCCGCGGACAGCTTGGTGTAGCGGCGCATATCCAGCAGCGGCACGCCGCAGGATACCGCTCCGAACAGTTCCGGGTATTGCGTCAACATGTTGCCCACCAGGAGTCCGCCGTTGGAGCCGCCGACGCACCCCAGCCGCTCCGGTGAGGTGACGCCGCGGGAAATCAGGTGCCGCGCCACGGCCGCGAAGTCCTGGTAGGCCTTGTGCCGGTTCTCCTGCAGGGCCGCCCGGTGCCAACCCGGGCCGTATTCTCCGCCGCCCCGGATGTTGGCTACCACATACACACCGCCCCTGGAGTGGGATGCTTCCCCGTTGGCGCCGGTGGAAGTGAAAGTCCGGCGTTCCAGCCAGGCCCTGCCCACGGTGCCGCTGTAGGCAGGAGTGCGGGATACTTCAAAGCCGCCATAGCCGGAAAGCTGGGTGGGATTCTGCCCGTCCAGCGGGAGGTCGCGCGAGGCGACCTGGAAGTAGGGAACCCGGGTTCCGTCGTCGGAAACGGCGAAGTGCTGCTGCACTTCATAGCTTTCATCGGCAAAGAACGACGGCGAGGTTTTGACTGTCGCGTGCCGGCTCACCACCCCGGGGGTCCTAGTTGCGGCGCGCTCCAACCTGCCCCGCATGAGCGTGCTGGGGGTGGTGAAGCCGGTGGCGACGAGCCAGAAATCGTCGCCGGCGCCGCCGTCGTCTTCATCGTCCACCGCGTAGGCGTTGACGTCGTGCAGCGGGGGGCATGCGTCCAGGGGAGTGGACTCCCAGGCTTCGTTGGCGACGTCCGTTGGCTGCGACGGATTGAGGACGCGAATCTCGGAGGATACGTCCTTCAGCAGGTTGAGCAGCAGGAAGCTCCGGGTCCAGCTCCAGGACTGCAGCGAGGTGTTGGCATCCGGGGTGAAGAGCACGGCGATGTCGCGCGCACCGGCCAGGTATTCCTCAAACCGGGCGGCAAGGAGCGATCCTGCAGGATAGGTTGATCCGTTCACCACCCAGTCCTGCTGGGGACGGAACAGCAGCCATTCGCGGTGTGCGCTGACGTTGACGTCGGTCGGGACGTCGATGGCCAGCCAGGAACCGTCGCGCAGGACGGAATTGCTCCTGTTGTAGAAGTCGATGTAGTCAACCGCGAAGGTCCTTTCGAACCCGGGTGTGGAGTCGTGCGCCACCACTGCCATCATGTGGTTCTCCGGCACCTCGAACAGGCGGGGCGCTTCAGCGAGGGAGGTGCCGCGCTTGAGGGTGACAGCTGTCCGGGCGTAGGAGGACGCCGTCCGTGGAAGTTCCTCAGCCGTGGAGGCAACCAGCAGTGTGTCTGCATCCAGCCACGACACGTTCCCCTTCGCCGTCGGCAGGTCAAAGCCACCCGTCGTGGGGTCCACGAACGTGCGTGACTCCACGTCGAATTCCCGGTACCGGTTGGCGTCACCGCCATCAGGGGAAAGCGCCAGCAGCGCCAGGCGGTACGGCTCACCGGCGGCCGGGCGGAGGAAGGTTGCCCCGTGGAAGACCCATTCTTCGCCCTCGGCGGCGGACAGGGCATCGACGTCCAGCAGGACATCCCACTCCGGCGTATCCGTGCAGTAGCTGTCCCAGGTGGTGCGGCGCCACAGTCCCCTGGGGTTCTGCTGGTCCTTCCAGAAGTTGTAGTACCAGTCGCCGCGCTTGCCCACCATCGCGATCCTGTCCGTGGAATCCAGCACCTCAAGGATCCTGCCCTCGAGTTCCACGTAGTCGGCGTCCTCCAGCAGGTCCTCAGTGCGCGAATTTTGTTCCTTCACCCAGGCCAGCTGCTGTTCGCCGTAGATCTCCTCGAGCCAGACATTCTCGTCAGTGGGCTCGGGCGCGATGCCTGAGGGGGTGGTGCCGGTGGTATCGCCGGAACCGGAGGCGGGCGCTGGATCAGCTGCAGTGGTGGTCATGCGCCCATCCAAACAACATCCGCGGACGGCTGGCAAGTCAAGCGTCCAGCGCATACTTCGTTTTCAGCCCGTACTCTGGATGCCGTGGAAAAAACGCAGAGCATCCGGACCGCCATTGTCGGGGCCGGTCCCCGGGGCACCAGTGTCCTGGAACGCCTGCTTGCCCGCACGGCCGCGCTGGCCGTGGCCGGAGCCGGACCGGTGCGGCTCCATATCGACGTCGTCGACCCTTACCCGGCAGGTCCCGGGCACGTGTGGCAGCCGGGGCAGTCCCGGCTGTTCCTGATGAACACGCAGTCCTTCTATCCCACGCTTATTCCGCAGGACCCTGCCCTGGCGCCGCCGGTCGCCGGCACCACCTTTGACCAGTGGCGGGCCCGGCAGCAGAAGGACCCGTCACCGTGCCTGAACGAAGAAGAACTCGCTGAATTGTCAGTCCTGACCTCCAGCGATTTCCCCAGCCGCGCACTGTACGGCCGGTACCTCCGCAGCACCGTGGAGGACCTGACGCAGAACGCGCCCGACGGCGTGACCATCGACTTCCACGAAACCTCCGCGGTGTCGGTGCGCCCTTCCGCTGACGGAACGTTCGACGTCGGCCTGGCCACCGGAGCCACGATCCGCACCGGATCCGTGGTGCTGGCACTGGGCCACATCCCGTCCCGGTTGAATCCTGAACAACGGGAGCTGCAGTCCTCGGCGGAGCAGTTGGGCCTGCGGTATTTCCCTCCCGCGGTGCCGGCGGACGTGGACTGGTCCCAGGTTCCGCCCGGGGAGCCTGTCCTGGTCCGGGGCATGGGCTTGAACTTCTTCGACACCATGGGCCAGCTGACCGAGGCCCGCGGCGGCAAATTCATCAGCAACGGGTCCGTGCTCCGTTATGAGCCGTCGGGTCAGGAACCCCACATCATTGCTGCCTCCCGCAGGGGAACCCCCTACCGCGCCAAGGCTGCGCTGAGCGGCTACTACCCGGCATCCGTGACCCTGCGCTACTTCACCGAGGCTGCGCTGCAACGTTTCGACAAGGCCGGTATCCGCCCTGCCTTCGACCATGACTTCTGGCCCCTCCTGCACCGTGATGCTCTCTGGGCCTACTACTCCACCCTGGTGCGCTCGCAGCCGAATGCCGTGCCTGATTCGGCTGCCTTCCTCGATGCCCTGGACGAGGCCCTCCACCCGCACGCGCACAGTGCCGCGAACTGGGAGGACAGCGTGGAGAGCGTCCTCGCTGTCCACGTGGGGCCCCGGCACCGGCTGGACCTTCCGGGGCTCGCTGCGCCGCTGGCCGGACGGTCCTTTGCGTCCCGCGCTGAACTCGACGCCGCGGTTGTTGAGTATCTGCTGGACGATGCGCGCCGCTCCGCGCTTGGAGAAGATGATCCGGTGAAGATGGCCATCGGTGCCCTGCACCATGGCCGGGCGGTGCTGAAGACAGCAGTAGCCGACGGCGGCATCACCGATGAATCCTGGGTTGCGGGCCTGCGTGGCTGGTTCGAGTCGTTTGTGGAAGGACTGGCCAGCGGGCCTCCTGCGCTGCGGGCCGAACAGCTCGCGGCGCTGGCGAGGGCAGGAGTGGTCAGTTTCGTGGGGCCCGACCCCAAATTCGGGGTGGACCGCCGGAAGGGTGTTTTCACTGCCTTCTCGCCGTGGGTGGACGATGCGCCGGTGGCTGCACGGACCATGGTGGAGGCGCTGGCGCCCGGGAACAGGGTCTCCGCAAACGATTCACCGGTTTTGGAGCAACTGCTGGCCGACGGCCTGGTGCGGCCGCGCCTCATGATGTCGGTGGAAGGCGCGCCAGTGCAGTCCACCGGCCTGGATGTCGAGCCGCACCCTTACCGCCCGCTGGCAGCGAACGGTTCCGTGACGGAAGGTCTCTACGTGCTCGGACTGCAGCTCTCCTCCACGCAATGGGGCACAGCCATCGCGGCCGAAGCCGTCCAGTCCGGAGGCCCGAACTACCGCAGCGGCCAGCGCACCCTGCGCGACGCCGATGAAATCGCCGGCGCCATCCTGGCGCGCCAGCAGCCCACACGCTCTCTCACTTAACGCGTTCTCAACCCGAACGCTCTCTCACTTGAGGCGCCTTGAACCGCCGGGTGGGAGGCCGCTTTATGTGATGGAGCGTTGGGTGGGAGGCTGCGGGACCTGATGGGGCGTTCCGGCGTTAAACGCAAAAGGCCGCCCCTTGGGGGCGGCCTTCGTGCTGCTGGGACTAGCGGGAGCGCTGGCGGAGGCGCTGCATGTCCAGAATGACGACGGCGCGGGCCTCGAGGCGCAGCCAGCCGCGCTGGACGAATTCGGCCAGGGCCTTGTTGACGGTCTCGCGGGAGGCGCCCACTAGCTGGGCCAGCTCTTCCTGGGTGAGCTCATGGGCCACCAGGACGCCGTCGGTGGCGGGGCGGCCGAAGCGGTCGGCGAGGTCCAGGAGGGCTTTGGCGACGCGGCCGGGAACGTCTGAGAACACCAGGTCAGACAGGGAATCGTTGGTGCGGCGCAACCGGCGGGCAAGTGCCTGCAGGAGCTGTGCGGAAACCTCGGGACGGGTTCGCAGCAGGTTGTTCAGGCTTTCATTCTTCAGCCCTGCCAGGCGGGTTTCGGAGACGGCGGTGGCCGTGGCCGTGCGCGGGCTGGGATCAAACAGGGCCATTTCGCCGAAGAGTTCACCTGGCCCGAGGATGGCGAGGAGGGATTCGCGGCCGTCGGGGGAGGTGCGCCCAAGCTTCACCTTGCCGGAGACGATGAAGTAGAGCTGGTCGCCCTGGTCGCCCTCACGGAAAACCGAAGCACCGCGGGAAAGGTCCACCTCGGTCAGCTCGTCCGTCAGCAGACGGAATGCGTCGTCGTCGAGCGTGGCGAAAAGTGGTGCTCGGCGCAGTACCTCGATGTCCATAAAATCTCCTGAATAAAAGTGTCGGCTGTGGCGCTTGTGCCATTGTTTCAGAATTTTCAAGGTTCTGTGACGAACTTGGCAGCCAAACGCCCACACGGCGGGTGCCGTTGGCGAAGGGAACCCACAGAAGATTGTCAGCGTACGCCACTAGAATGAGGTTTCAACTGCTTATAAGGAGCGTTAGTGCCCGGCTTGACTGTCCTGGACCTGGTCCTGATCCTGGCGTTGCTGTCCTACCTGATCTACGGTCTGCGGAACGGATTCCTTGTAACGGTGGGTGGCATTGCCGGATTCGCTGCGGGAGCCGTGGCAGCGTTCTTCGCGGTCCCTTTGGTCAGCGGCTTCGTTGAAGACTCCGGGTGGAGGCTGACCGCCATTGTGGCCGCCGCCGTCGCACTGGTGGTCCTGGGGCACGGCCTCGGAACCATGATCGGCCGCCAAATCCGTGGCGCCGTGCGGATTCGGCCCCTCAGGGCGGTTGACCGGCTGGTAGGCGGCGCCGTCAACCTGGTGGTCTCCGCGCTGGTCATGTCCATGCTGGCCTTCAGCGTCAGCTCCCTTGGCGTGCCCTTTGTTTCCCAGCAGCTGGCCGAATCCAGGGTCATCCGTTTCATCGACGGCCTGACGCCGGACCCGGTGAAAGCCACCATGGCGCAGTTGCGCTCAACGGTCATCGGCAACGGCATTCCTACCCTCATCGAGGGGCTGGACCAGGGCCTGGCAGTGCCCGTGCCGGACGTCAGCACTGACACCCCGGCCCTGAACAGGGCGGCCGAATCAGTCCTGAGAATTGCCGGCACGGCTTACCAGTGCGGCCAGAACCAGACCGGTACAGGCTTCGTTGTGTCCGAGGACAGGGTGGTGACGAATGCGCACGTCGTGGCGGGCGTGTCGCAGCCTGTCGTGGAGTTGCGCGACGGCGGCGCGATGCCGGGCCGCGTCGTCTACTTTGATACCCGGCACGATCTTGCGGTGCTGGCGGTGGAAAACCTGCCTGCGCAGCCATTGGCCCTGAGCTCGGACCTGCCCGGCGGCAGCCCGGCAGCGTTCGCAGGTTACCCGCACGGCGGGCCTTTCCAGTCCCGCCCCGCCACCGTCCAGGACATCACCACGGTGCTGGTGCCGGATATTTACGGCAGCAACCCCTCGCCCGAAGAGATCTACCGGCTGGCCGGAAACGTCCAGCCCGGGAACTCCGGCGGGCCGCTGCTGACCACCGACGGCCAGGTTGCGGGAGTGATCTTCGCCAAGGCGACGTCGGACGCAGAGATGGGATTCGCCATCACCATGGACGACCTCAACCCGGTCGCAGCACGGGCGTCGTCGTTGAGCGCCCCCGTCTCCTCGGGGCAGTGCATCCAGAAGTAGACCTCCGGAATTGGCAACGGCAGGAATCCTAGAGGACCTCAGCCAGGTAGTCGATGGCCAGTTTGTAGCCGAATACGCCTGCGCCCACGATCACCGCGGAGCACACCGGCGACAGGAACGAGTGATGCCGGAACTCCTCGCGCTGGTGCACGTTGGTGATGTGCACTTCCACTGCCGGCAGCTGCACGGCGGCAAGGGCATCCCGCAGGGCAACGGAAGTGTGCGTGAAGGCTCCGGCGTTGAGGACAATGCCAGCGGCGTTGCCACGGGCCGCATGGATCGTGTCCAGCAGGACGCCCTCGTGGTTCGACTGGACGCACTCGGCCACGAACCCATGTGCCTCTGCAGTCCGGGCGGCGAGTTCCTCCACGTCAGCCAGGGTAGACGTACCGTACTTTTCCGGTTCGCGGGTGCCCAGCAGGTTCAGGTTTGGCCCGTTGATTACCAGGATGGTGCCGCGGCTGATTGATGAAGTGGGTTCGGTCATGCGTGCAAATCTATCGCCTGCGCTGGACTGCCGCGCATTCTCTCGGTTCCCGTGCCCTGGGATGGTGACCTGCCGGGCTGCTCGGCGAACGCGGTGCGTGTGCTGACCAGGGCGAACACTGCCCCTGGCGGGGGCGTGCTACTCAAGGGCGGCGAGCCGCAGCCGGCCCACGTGCTCCTCGAGGATCCGCTGTGCCTCGGCACCAAGACCGGGATCGCTGATGACCTCGTCCACTTCCTCCAGCGAGGCGATGGAACTGATGCCCAGCAGTCCCCACTTGGTGTGGTCCGCCAGGACCACCGTTTTGCGGGCGGCCGCCACGAAGGCCCGGTCCGTTTCTGCCTCCAGTAAGTTGGGCGTCGTGAATCCGGCTTCGGCGTCCATGCCGTGAACGCCCAGGAACAGCACGTCGAGGTGCAGCTGCTTCAGCGCGGCGGTTGCGATGGGTCCCACTAACGCGTCCGACGGCGTGCGCTCGCCGCCGATCAGGATCACCGGGGAGGCGAAGCGGGCGGAACCGGCGGAGGCGCCGTGGTGGAACAGGTCGGCGATGCGCACCGAGTTGGTGACCACGGTGATCCTGGGCCCGTTGGTGAGTTCCTTGGCCAGCGCCCAGGTGGTGGTTCCCGCGCTGAGGCCCACGGCCATGCCTTCCTGGACCAGCCTTGCAGCTTCCACCGCGATGGCCCGCTTCTCGGCAGTCAGCTGCGTGGACTTGAGGTCGAAGCCAGGCTCATGGGTACTGGTGTCGCCCGGAATCTTCGCGCCGCCGTGGATGCGTTCGAGACGGCCGCCCTCCTCCAGCACCTCGATGTCGCGCCGCACGGTCATGAGGGATACCCCCAGCTGGTGGGCAAGGTCCGAGACC
The DNA here is from genome assembly GCF_054408515.1 of Arthrobacter sp. D3-16. Classification (NCBI taxonomy): domain Bacteria; kingdom Bacillati; phylum Actinomycetota; class Actinomycetes; order Micrococcales; family Micrococcaceae; genus Arthrobacter; species Arthrobacter sp. D3-16. Next base: position 798,948 of record NZ_CP096437.1, read on the forward strand.
CGGACAACCCGTTCCCGCTGAAGAGCGTCCAAAATAGCCTGGTGGCGGGCGACGGCGAGCATCTGGGCGATCCTTCGGGGCGGGGGACAAGTCTGCTCCCAGCATACGGCGACGGCGCCGCCCACCAGGGTGGCCGGCGCCGCCGTCGTTTCTTACTTACGGAGGGACGTAGCGATCTGCTGCATGATCGTGGGGTCGGACAGGGTGGTGGCGTCGCCGGGGTCGCGGCCTTCTGCGACGTCCTTGAGCAGGCGGCGCATGATCTTGCCGGACCGCGTCTTGGGCAGTTCCGGGACCACCAGGATGTTCTTCGGCTTGGCGATGGGGCCGATTTCCTTGCCCACGTGGTTCCGGAGTTCCTGAACGATCTCATCGCCGGAATCGACCGCGTCCCCGCGGAGGATGACAAACGCGACGACGGCCTGGCCGGTGGTCTCGTCCGCTGCACCCACAACGGCGGCCTCTGCCACGGCGGGGTGGGATACCAGGGCGGATTCGATTTCCGTGGTGGAAAGCCGGTGCCCGGAAACGTTCATCACGTCATCCACCCGGCCCAGGAGCCAGATGTCGCCGTCCTCGTCCTTCTTGGCGCCGTCCCCGGCGAAGTACATGCTTTCGAAGCGGGACCAGTAGGTGTCCTTGAACCGTTCCGGGTCACCCCAGATGCCGCGCAGCATGGCCGGCCACGGTTCGCGGATCACCAGGAAGCCACCGTGCCCGTCGGGCACGGATTCGCCCATCTCGTCCACTACGTCCACGGCGATGCCGGGCAGCGGGACCTGGGCGGATCCTGGCTTGGTGGCCGTGACTCCGGGCAGCGGGGCGATCATCTGCGCGCCGGTTTCGGTCTGCCACCAGGTGTCCACGATGGGGGTCCGGTCCCCACCGATGACCTTCCGGTACCACATCCACGCCTCGGGGTTGATGGGTTCGCCCACGGAGCCGAGGACCCGGAGGGAGGACAGGTCGTACTTGTCCGGGATCTCCCGGCCCCATTTCATAAACGTCCGGATGGCGGTGGGGGCGGTGTAGAGGATGGAGACCTTGTACTTTTCGATGATTTCCCACCAGCGGCCCTGGTGCGGGGAGTCCGGGGTGCCTTCGTACATCACCTGGGTGGCACCGTTGATGAGCGGTGCATAGGTGACGTAGGAGTGGCCGGTGACCCAGCCGACGTCGGCCGTGCACCAGTACACGTCCGTGTCCGGGTGCAGGTCGAACACCGCCTTGTGGGTGTAGGCGCACTGGGTGAGGTACCCGCCGGTGGTGTGCAGGATTCCCTTGGGCCTGCCGGTGGTGCCGGAGGTGTAGAGGATGAACAGCGGATGCTCCGAATCGTGGCCCACCGCGGTGTGCTCGGTGGAGGCTGCGTCTACGGTGTCCGCCCACCAGTGGTCCCGGCCCTCGTGCCAGTCCACGTCCTGGCCGTTGCGCTTGACCACCACCACGTTCTGGACGGTGTGTCCGTCGTTGGCAAGGGCGTCGTCAACGGCTGTTTTGAGGGCGCTGGGCTTGCCTCGGCGGTACGTGCCGTCCGCGGTTACCACCAGCTTGGCCTCGGCGTCCTCGATGCGGGAGCGCAGCGCATCGGCGGAAAAACCGCCGAACACCACGGAGTGCACCGCGCCGATCCGGGCGCACGCCAGCAGGGTGATGACCGCTTCGGGAATCATCGGCAGGTACACCGCCACCCGGTCGCCCTTGGCCACGCCGAGGGATTCGAAAGCGTTTGCAGCCTTCTTCACCTCTTCGGTCAGGTGCGCGTAGGTGTAGGTACGGGTGTCGCCGGGTTCGCCCTCGAAATGGATGGCCACCCGGTCACCGCGTCCGGCCTCCACATGCCGGTCCAGCGCGTTGTAGGCGGCATTGACTTCCCCGCCCACGAACCACTTGGCGAACGGCGGGTTCGACCAGTCCAGCGCCTGGTCAAAGTCCTTGCTCCAGGTCAGCAGCTCTCGCGCCTGCTTCGCCCAAAAAGCCGGCCGGTCGGCGTCCGCTTCCTGGTATTCCGCGGCGGTGACAACGGCGTCAGCGGCGAACTCGGGGGACGGCGGAAACGCCCTGGTTTCGTGAAGCAGGTTTTCAAAGGCATCGCCCTGCTGGCCGCCCTGCCCGGAACCTGAGTGCGCGGTGGCGGTGCTGCTTGAAGTGTCCTGGGACATGTGAACCTCATCATTCATCGATCTTTGCTGCGCGGAGATCCGCGGCCCGCCGGGCTCCGCCGCCTGCACGACGTCGGGCACCGGCTGGTCACGGGTCTTCCGCAAAGAGCTGTTCCGGAATCAAGACTAATGCGTGGCGGCAGCGGATGTGTGCGGTGTCACAGACGAGCCCGCGAACGGCATTTATTAAGCGATGAATGGTTCCATGCCCAGTCCCCGGCGCCCGTCCGGCGTCGCGCCCAGCTAGTGATCAGTAGGGCTGTTGACTAGGCTGAGATGGGATTGTGACTTCACTGCGGACCGTCCTTCCCTGGCTTCCTAAGAGCCCGGGACGGGCCGGAACCGCTGTACGACGGCACGGTTTCGGGCCACAGCCCCGGTGCCGCCACGCTAAGGAGAACAGAATGAACCAGCAGAGCTTCGGCCAGAAAACCGGCCCCGACACAGAGGCAGGCTCAGGGGCCGCCACCACTCCGGCTGCCGGGGCAGGACGGGAGGCCACCACAGGAGTCAAGGGCGCAAACGCCACCGAGGCGGTGCTTGGTCCTTTCACCATCCGGGACCTGGCCGTGTTTGCGGCTACCGTCATCCTGTTTGTCGCTTCGCTGCTCCCCATGTTCGGCGGCCGCTACAACCTCTGGAACCTCAACAACCTCTTCTTCCTGGGACTGGGCATCGTCCTGCCGTTGGCAGTGACCGCACTCTTCGCCGCGCGGAGGCTGGCGCCCGGCACAAAGGTCCGGATCGGTTCGCTGTCCGTCGACCAGTTCGCGTCCGTGGTGGCCTCGTTTGCCGTCGCCTTCTTCTTCCTCTCCGTAGCCGGAGCGTACGTTCCCAGCCTCCTGGTGGGCCTGATCGGCGCAGTAATACTGTTCGCCGCGACCGTCCTGGGACGCTTCCTTCCGTTCGTCTCGGCAGATTTCCAGGGCCGTGCGGAAAGCCCCGCCCACGTGGTGGCCCGTGAAGCTGCCGTTCCCGTGCAGAAGCCGAAGGTGCCCACAGCGCCGAAGGCCGCAGCCGGCATGGCAGGCTCGAGCGATGCAGCCTCCGGGTCCAAACTTGGGGGAGGGAAGCTGCTCGGAGCTGCCGGCGGCAAGCTGTTTGGCGGTGCCGGGGCCGGCTCTTCCGCAGTCCAGGGCGGAGCCCCGCACCAGACGCCGGCGACCGCCGCGGTTCCTGCCGCCGCCGCGTCCCCTTCACCTGCCACTGCTGCTGTCCCGGCCGCAGGCGTTCCTGCGGCGGGCGGGCCTGCAGCCGATGGACCCGTGTCCACCGCCCCAGAAGTTTCCGATCGGGCTCCGGAAGGTGATGCCGGTCCGCCAACCCAGGCAGCCGACGTCGTACGCCCCGCCTCGGCGCCCGCCGCCGAAGAGACGCAGTTCGGGGATGTGCCCGTAAGGGGCAGCGGCGCAAGTGGTTCCTCTGCCGCTCCGCATCATGACGGCGGCGCCCCCGCTGGTTCGGCGGCCCAAGGTACGTGGGAACCGCCCGCCGCTACGGCCGTGCACCAGCAGGTCCGTACCGAGGAGCCCATCGGGGCAACAGTGGACCCGGCGAACCGGCCTGAGGAATCAGGGGAACAGCCCATCCACGAGGCTTTTTGGTTTGCTGTGGCCCAGCACCGGACCGCCTTCGACCCCCGCACCGGGGCGCCGGCGTTTGTCATTGAACCGGGCGGCTGGGTGCTTGCCCTCGAGGACCGCGGGCATGAGTTCCTGGTCCAGCACACCGACGGACGGCTGGGCGTGCTGCGCGACCTCAGCAATATCGAGCGCGGCTAACAGATGGCCCCGCCCCGGGCATCCAAGGCCGGCGGAGTGGCAGCACCCGCCGGCCAGGCTGCAGGCATGCCCGTAGTGTCCCAGGAGTCCATGCTGGGGCTGAAGCGCCGGGCGAGGCGCATCAACAAGGCGTTGGCCGAGAAGTATCCCTATGCCCATGCGGAGCTCGATTTCCGCAACCCGTTTGAACTGCTGGTGGCCACCGTTCTGTCGGCGCAAACCACCGACGTCACCGTCAACCAGATCACGCCGCTGCTGTTCGCCCGCTATCCGGACCCGCGCTCCATGGCCGAAGCCGATCCGGCAGCGATCGAGGACATCATCAAGCCCACCGGCTTCTTCCGGGCCAAGACACGGAGCCTCGTCGCACTGTGCACCAGGCTGGTGGATGAGTATGACGGCGTGGTCCCGGGACGGCTGGAGGACCTCGTGACATTGCCGGGCGTGGGGCGGAAAACTGCCAACGTGGTGCTGGGCAACGCCTTTGGCGTCCCCGGCATCACGGTGGACACCCACTTCGGCCGCCTCGCGCGAAGGTTCGGCTGGACGCAGTCGGAGGACCCGGTCAAGATCGAGTACGACGTCTCCGAGCTTTTCGAGAAACGGGACTGGACCATGCTCTCCCACCGGGTGGTGTTCCATGGGCGGCGGGTGTGCCATTCCCGGAAGCCGGCGTGCGGGGCGTGCCCGGTCGCCAACTGGTGCCCCAGTTACGGCTTGGGCGAAACAGATCCCGTCAAGGCGGCCAAGCTGCTGAAGTACGAACTGGCACCGGGAAATGAAGCCCTGCTGGCACAACTGCTGGCTGAGACGCATCGGGCAGCCGAAATCAGGATGGCATCCCAAAAGAGGACACCATGAGCGCCCGCGAGGACCTGATCGGGTTGGCGCGCAGGGCAGAGGCCGGATCTTCTACCTCCCCCGATCCCCTGTGGGCGGCCCTCACCGTAGATGCAAAACGGGCGCGCAGGGCTGCCGTCCTGATGCTTTTCGGTGCGCTGGATGATGTTCCGGCTGTCTCCGGGAAACCGCTGGCACCGGCAGACCTTGATGTCCTGCTGCTGGAGCGCGCCCACACACTGGGTTCCCATCCCGGGCAGATGGCTTTCCCGGGCGGCAGCATTGACGGGCGGGAAACGCCGGTACAGGCAGCTTTACGTGAAGCGGAGGAGGAAACAGGCCTGGACTCAACGGGTGTTGAAGTCCTTGGCACCCTCCAGGAGCTCGGCCTTGCGCACAGCAACTTCCTCGTCACTCCCGTGCTGGGGTGGTGGCGGTCGCCGTCACCGGTCCGGGTGGTGGACTACGCTGAATCCGCCCAGGTGTTCCGGGTCCCCGTCCGGGACCTGCTGGACCCGGACAACAGGGTTATGGCCACGGTCCACCGGGCCGGGCGTACTTTTGACAGCCCGGCTTTCACCGTCAACGGTGTGGTGGTCTGGGGTTTTACCGGAATAGTCCTGAACGGACTCTTTGAACAGCTCGGCTGGGCTGTGCCCTGGGACCGGAGCCGGGTCCACCCCATGGGCGTCTGACTCTGCCTGCCTGGGTTCGCCCCGCCCGGCCTGCATCCCCGCTGGTGTCAGGCCTGCTGGTGGCGGAGATCCACCACGATGCCTGTGGCCGCATTCTCCCGCATGGCGTTGATGCCCTCAATTAAGGTGTTGAGGGACTTGAAGTTTGGTGAAACGGCAACGATGTTGCCGTCCGCGTCCGTCAGCCTAAGCCGGTACGACTCGTCCCCTACCCGATGTATTTCAAACCTGCCCGCCATATGCCGGACCTCCCCTTGGTGTGCGTCGTTGCATCAACCTTTGGACCGATCTGTTTCAGTCACCACAAGACTGTAACCCGCGTCACGGCAGCCCGGCGAGCTACTGCCGGGTAGGTTACATTTCTCGACAAATGTCGCGGTGCGGGCCCCTTTGGGTAGCACCCGGGAGGAGTCCTACTTTGCATGGTCGTACGAATCAACCACTGCGACGCTCACGGGAAACTCCACGGGAATAGGTCCGAACAGCAGTTCCTTGGCGGCGTTGGCGGCGTCCTCGATTGCCCTGATGCCTGCACCGACCAAGTGCTCAGGCGCATGGACCATCACCTCGTCGTGGAGGAAGAAGACGAGTTCCGCCCTGCCGGAACCTTCCGCGTGCAAGGTACGCAGCCGCCGTCGTAATTCCGCGAGCCAGCACGCGGCCCAGTCCGCCGCCGAGCCCTGGACCACGAAATTGCGCGTGAAACGTCCCCTGGAACGTGCGATCGATTCCGCCCGGCGCTGCTCCTCGGCCGACGACGAGCGCTGGCTCTGGAACCACCGGCCCGACGGCGGCGGGCTGCTGCGGCCTAGACGGGTGCTGACCGCTCCGCCGGACTCACCAGCGCGGGCGGCCCGTTCCACGAAGTCCACAGCCCGGGGGTAGGTTTTAGCGAGCTGTGGCATAAGCCGCCCTGCTTCACCGGAGGTGGCTCCGTACATGGCTCCCAGCAGCGCCATTTTCGCTTTGGCGCGGTCGCCACCGAACCCCTTGGCGGCAATGCCTGCGTAGAGGTCCTGGTCCCGGGCGGCCTCCGCCATTATTGAGTCCTTGGCCAGGGCCACCAGCACCCGGGGCTCGAGCTGGGAGGCGTCCGCGACGATCAGTTTGTACCCGGGGTCGGCGTGGACGGCGCCACGGATCTGGCGCGGAATCTGCAGGGCGCCGCCGCCCCTGGACGCCCAGCGGCCCGAAACGACGCCGCCCACCACATATTCAGGGCGGAACCGGCCGCCGGCCACCCAGGCATCAAGCCAGGCCCAGCCGTTGGCTGCGTGCAGCCGCGAAAGCTTCTTGTAGGCCAGGAGCGGGGCGATGGCGGGGTGGTTCGATTCCTTCAGCTCCCACTGCCGGGTGCTTTTCACCTCGATCCCGTTCCGGTGCAGGGCACGCATCAGGTCCTGCGGGGAATCCGGATTCAGGGTGGGCGCGTTCAGGAGGCCGCGCAATTCGAGGTTCAACGCCTCCAGTTTTGCCGGCCGGTGGCCAACGGGCGGGCGGGGGCCGAGATAATCGGCCAGGATCTCCTCATGCAGGTCCTCCCGCCAGGGGACCCCGGCATGCTGCATTTCAGCGGCGACCATGGCGCTGGCGGATTCGGCGGCCAGAAGAAGCTGCAGCCGGTTGCGTTTGTTCTCCTCAAGGCTCACGGACGCCAGGGCTACCTGTTGTGCGGCGTATTCCTCCCGGAGGTCCTCAATGGTGTGCCGGGGGCTGAAGCCAGTGTCCGCATCGAAAAGCGCGTCCTGTTCCGGTGGCGGCGGAGGCGGCTGCAGGACCCGGGGCGGCTGCTGTGGGTCATCAAGCGTGACCTTGTCCGAGTTCACGGCGTAGTCAGTGTGGGCGGTGAACTGCGAGTGGGCAAGAATATTTCCGCACAGACTCAGGTCGTAGCACCGGTCCAGTTCCACTCCGGCCGCCAGCAGGGACGGGTACCAGTCCTGGGTCCGGTGCCAGATCCAGCGGGGAGGCTGCCCGCCCCGGGCCCGGCGTTCCAGATGGCGTACGACGGCGGCCAGTTCACTTGCGCCGACAGGCCGGGGTTCGGGGTTGGACGGATGGGGTTGGCCGGCCTGCGTGAGTTCCTGCAGGACCGCGCCCTGGGGGTGGGCGGCCAGCAGGAGGTACATGATCCAATTCTGCCCTGTCTTCGAAAGTCCTGATGCCGCACGACTCTTCCTGCACAGGGCTGTTGCCAGCCGCGTTGTTCACATACGGACGTGCTCCCCTTATCCCTTCCGGTTCGTGGGGGGACAGTGGCTTCATGAGCAGGCACCAGCTGACCCCGTCCCACGTTGATCCCGCCCGGTCCGCGCCCCCGTCCCGGCGGATTGCCGGTGAGCTTCCTGCGGCACTGCCGGAGGGGGTGGGTTTCGGCGGGGACCAGGGCGGGGATGACGGAGCCTGGTTGCCGGACGGTGCGGAGGAAGTGCTCCTGGTTACCTCCTCCGCCTTCCTGCGGGCCGAAGTGGAGCGCATTGTGGCCGCTGCCGGAGCCCACCTTCGCGTTGTGGCCGATGCACTTGAAGCCGGCAGGTACTGGGACGGTGCAGCGGCAGCCCTGGTGGGGAGTGACGTCCGTGAACTGCCGCCCCGGCGGCGGGCACCAGCCGTCCTCGTGGGACTCGATGGTGAGGGTGACAGCCTGTGGCACCTGGCTGCGGCCCTCGGCGCGGAGAGGGTTGCCGTGCTGCCGGACGCCGCTGCCTGGCTGGCCGATCACCTGAGCCGCTCCCGATCCCCGGGCCCTGGCGGACTCATCCTGGGCGTCACCGGCGGGTGCGGCGGGGCCGGAGCCACCACCGCGGCCATCTGGATAGCCCAGGCGGCCGCCGGGATGGGTGCCCGGGTGCTGCTCGTTGACGGCGACCCGTGGGGCGGCGGGCTGGAACTGGCCATCGCTGCGGAAGAGACGCCGGGCCTGCGTTGGCCTGATCTTTCTGAAGCCCGTGGCAGCATCGATCCCGGCCAACTGTCTGACTCGCTTCCGGTCTCGGGGGGATTCTCGTTCCTTTCCTGGCCTGCCAGCCGGGAACAACCCGTTCCGGTGGCGGCTGCTACCACCGCAGGGGTTCTGGATGCCGCGCGCCGGGGGTACGAGCTGGTTGTCGTGGACGTTGGCAGGGGAACCGGACCGTTGCAGTCCTATGCATGGGACTGCGACCGCATCATGATGGTGGTACCCGCGCAGCTGAAGGCCGCGGTGGCAGCCGTACGCCTGCTTCAGGAGTTCCCACCGATTGAAGCTGCGCTTCTGGTGCGGGGCAGGCCGGGGGCGGCACTGGACGGATCCCTCATTTCCGAGGCCATCGGGCTTCCCGTGCAGGGACGCGTTCCTGAGCTTCGCGGTGTCAGTGCGGCCACGGAGTCCGGCCGCCTCCTGGACCTCGGCAAGCGGCGGAAAGTCCGGCATTTTGCTGCCTCCGTGCTGGACTCCCTCGGGGACGACTTGCCGGCAGGCGAGTTCGGATGAAGCAGCAACCTTCCCCCTATGCGGGGCCGGTGGACGGATTGCGGCGGCGAGCCCGAAACATTGAAAGCCAGCGCCGTGATCCGCGCCGGGATGCCCGCCTTCCGGTGGACACGGGACTGCTGGAATCGGTCCGTGAGTCCATGATGGCTGATGCCGGGGCGGTGACCCCCTCCCGGGTGGCAGCCGCCGTGCAGGCTACCGGCAAGTTGCTGGGCACCGCGGGGTCTCTCGCGGCGGTGGAGCGGATCAGTGCGGAGCTGAACGGGCTGGGACCGCTGCAGGAGCTCACCCGGGATCCGGCAGTTACGGACATCTTCGTAAATACTCCGGATTCCGTCTGGGTGGACCGCGGCCGGGGCATTGAACGCGTCGCTGTGGCATTCGCCGACGAGACACAGTTGCGGGCGCTTGCCTGCAGGCTGGTGGCGGCAGGAGGGCGCCGCCTGGACGACGGATCACCTTGCGTGGATGTGCGGCTGCCAGGCGGCTACCGCGTCCATGCCGTGCTCCCGCCGGTGTCCACAGCGGGAACGCTGCTCAGCATCAGGATCCGTCGCGAGCGGGTCTTCACCCTGGACGAGTTGCAGGCTGCCGGCATGTTCGGCCCCCTCGTGAAGGAAGTGCTGGCAAAGGTGCTGGAACTCCGGCTGAGCTTTCTGATCAGCGGTGCCACCGGTTCCGGCAAGACCACCCTGCTGTCTACCTTGCTCGGTCTCTGTGCCCCGGAGGAGCGGCTGGTCCTCATTGAGGATGCGTCGGAGCTGAACCCCGTCCATCCGCATGTGGTCTGCCTCGAATCCCGGCATGGAAACCTTGAAGGCGGCGGGGAAGTGAGCTTGGGCGAGCTTGTCCGGCAGGCACTGCGCATGCGGCCGGACCGGCTGGTGGTAGGTGAGTGCCGCGGCGCCGAGGTACGCGAATTACTGACGGCAATGAACACAGGCCACAGCGGCGGGGGTGCAACCATCCACGCGAATACTGCTTCGGCCGTTCCCGCAAGGCTCACGGCGCTTGGCGCGCTCGCCGGGCTGAGTCCGGAAGGTGTTCAGCTTCAGGCGGCAAGTGCCCTTGACGTCGTAATCCACGTCGACAGGACCATCCGCGGCAGGGAAGTGTCGTGCATCGGAGTCATTGCCGACGGCCCCACCGGCCTTCGGGTGCTGTCCGCACTGGAAGTAACGGAGGGGACGCCCGTACCGGGTCCGGCATGGCCCTCCCTCGCCGGCCGGCTCGGACTTGAACCGGGGAACCCCCTGTGACCGGTTATCTTGCAGCCGTCCTGATGCTGGCTGCGGTCTTGGTTCTTCGTCCGCCCCGGGGCGCGGCAGCGAGGCTTCGCCGCACAGCCGGCGGCTTTGACCCAGCAGCAAAAGGCAGTCTATTGGGCCGCCTGTCCGGGAGGATCAGGCCCGGCGCCAAGGAAGCCGCGATATCTGGTTCCGCGGTACCCATGACTCTCGTGGTTCAGCAACTGGCCGCCCTGCTTAAAGGCGGGCGGACGCCCGCCCGCCTCTGGGACGAACTGTGGTTTCTGTATGGATCTGCCACGGGACCCGGGGTCGCGGTCTTGACTGGGGCCGGTTATGGTTCCGGGGCTCCATCCTTGTCAGCGCCCGGGCGCTTGCATGGAGAAACGGGAGGGCTGCCGGCCAGTGGCCTGAGCGGTGGGTCAGCCGCGGTGCTTGCTGCAGCCCGTGCGGCCGCCAGCACCGGGACTCCGGTTTCGGACGCCATCCGCCGCTCCTTGCCTGCAGCCTTCCCGCGGCGCGGCAGGGAACTCCGGATCTGGTCGGAACTGGCCGCATGCTTTGACATCGCAGAAGCCAGCGGCTGCCCCTTGGCTGACGTACTCACCAGGTTCGCTTCGCAGCTCGAAGTGGAGGACGACGCCGACGCAGCCCGCCAGACAGCACTGGCAGGACCCAAGGCCACAGTCAGCCTGTTGACCTGGCTTCCGCTCATGGGGCTGGGCCTGGGAATGGCCCTGGGTGTGGACCCGCTGGCCATCCTGCTGGGCACTCCGCTGGGGCTCGCGGCACTTGCCGCCGGGATTGCCCTGACCGTAGCGGGCAGGGTGTGGTCCGCAAAACTGGTGGCAGCGGCCGCCGGCGCGGGAGTGCCATGACCGAAAATGCTGTTTTGGCAATTGTGCTCTTCCTTGCCATGGCCGCGGCATCGTGGCTCCTGTGTCCTGGCAAAGGCAACCCACGGAAGAGGCTCATAAACCTGCCATCGGCTGCCCTGCGCGGTCCGGCAACCGCTCCGCCGGGTGAGGATGGACGGCCGCGGAACAGAGCTGGTCCCGATGGCCTGCGGGACACCGCCATGATGCTCGAACTTGTGGCCGCCATGCTGGACGCCGGGTCCGGCATTGGGCGTTCCCTCGAACTCGTGTCGGCCTCTGCCTCCACCCAGTACAGGGATTCCCTCCGGCCGGTTGTTTCAGCGCTCGCTATTGGAGCGGATTGGGAAACTGCGTGGCGCAGCTCGGCTGTCCGGCTTCCCGAGATCCTGGAGCTGCGGGACGCGCTGGGGTTCGCAGCACTCACAGGTGCGCCGTCCTCCGCCATTCTCTATGCGCAGGCTGCCAGGCTCCGCCGCGAACGGTTTCGTGCTGCTGAAAAGCGGGCGGCCTCGCTGGGCGTGAAGCTGGTGGTCCCACTGGGCCTGTGTTCGCTTCCGGCCTTCATTTGCCTGGGCGTCGTGCCCGTCCTGCTTGCCCTGGTGCCGTCCGGATCCTAGCCGGAACACGGGTGCCGGCCGGAGTCGAAAGACACGCTCTTTCCCTCCACAGCGGGGATCAGGACTGACTTTTCCACTTACCCCAGCTCGAGGCTTACCGCCCGTAGCCGGGCCCGGAAGAGTCGAAGCAGCCGGCAACCCTGCCGGCCTACAGAAAGGTAACAGCCCATGTCCATCAACCAGGACCGCCACTACGCTGCCGGAGCTGCAGCACTCGCAGCATCCCGATCAAACACCAGGCGGCGCTTAGCCGGCGGCCGTTCCACGTATGCCCAACAGGCCGGCATCGGAGCCCTGCCGGCCAACGTTGTGGAGCTCTACCCTCAAGCAACTGTCCCGCGTCAACGTTCGGGCGTGCGCCGGCTGATGGGGTCGGAAGCAGGCATGGCCACCGCTGAGTACGCCATCGCGACTCTCGCAGCCGTTGGCTTCGCCGGGCTCCTGGTCTTCATCCTTCGCAGCGAGGAAGTACGGGGCTTCCTGCTGAACCTGATCCGCACGGCACTGGCACTGCCTTGACCTGTGCACCGGACGTGTTGCCCCTCCGGCTGCCTCCGGCTCCAGACAGCCGGAGACGTCCCTGGCCAGATTCGGGTGCGGTTGGGCACTGCAGGCCAAGACATCACTGCCGTTGCAAGAGCGGCCGCCACGCTTTTGGGTCCGGCGGGGCAGTCACCGCGGAGTTTGCCGTAACCCTGCCTGCCGTCATCCTGTTGCTGGCCATGCTCCTCGCGGGCGCCGCGGCCGGTGTTACCCAGCTGCGCCTGGAAGAGGGAGCACGGGCCGGCGCCCGGGCGTTGGCCCGCGGTGACGATTCCGCCGCGGTGGAAAGGATCGTCAGGACCCTCTCCGGGGCGTCAGCCTCCGCCGTTGTCACAGCAGACGGGGAGTGGCTGAGCGTGACGGTCACGGACCGGGTAGACGGCCCACTGGGGGCGTCGATTCCCTGGACGCTCACTGCCCGTGCTTCGACCCGCAATGAAACGGCAACTGCAAGTGAGCGCCGGCCGAACCACGGGAGCGCCCATGGCGGCGGGGCCGCCGGTCAGCTGCATCTGCGGCTGGCTGTTGGTGCCGGGAGAGGCGCCGGATGAGGTCATTCAGCACACAGGCGAAGGACCTTGTGGACAGACGGGAACGCGGGTCCGGGACCGTCCTGGCCGCAGGACTGGCCCTGGTGGTGATGATGGCCATGGCGCTGCTGCTGCTCCTTGCGCAGTCGGCCGTGATGGCCAGCAGGGCAGCCTCCGCCGCTGATCTTGCTGCGCTCGCCGGGGCCGACGCCTTGCGGGGCATCACGGACGGGGAACCATGCACGGTGGCTGCCGAGGTAGCTGCCCGGCATGCTTCCTCTGTGCTTAGCTGCTTGGAGGGGGAGGGTCACACGCTTGAGGTTCGCACCGAGCTGACGGAGAGGACCATCCTTGGTGCAGCAACCGGCCATGCCCGGGCGGGACCTCCTCCATAGCCCGCAACCTGCCCTCGTCGCCCGGCTTCCCCTCGTCGACCGGCTTCCCCTCGGCTGTTGACGAGTGTTTGACCTGGCGCGTAGCGACCGTCAGCGCTGGACGTCCACGCTCATCGCGCTGGCGTCGGTGGCGTCCTTGAGCAGGACATCGAGCAGGGTGACCGCCGCCGCCTTGTCCAGTGGGTTGTTTTTGTTCCCGCATTTGGGTGACTGGACGCAGGAGGGGCAGCCGGATTCGCACTCGCAGGCCTTGATGGCGTCCCGCGTCGCGACCAGCCACACCTTCGCCTTGTCGAAACCCCGTTCGGCAAAGCCGGCCCCGCCGGGGTGCCCGTCATACACAAAAATGGTGGGCACTCCGGTGTCGGCATGCAGGGCAGTGGATACACCGCCAATATCCCACCGGTCACTGGAGGCCACCAGGGGAAGCAATCCGATTGCTGCGTGTTCCGCCGCATGCAGGGCGCCCGGGAACTGGGCCTCGATCAGCCCGGCAGCAGTAAGGGACCGGTTATCCACCACGAACCACACGGCCTTGGTGAACAGCTCCCTGGCGCCAAGATCGAGCGGTTCCTCGCCGAGGATCTCGTTGGAAATCAGGGCTTTGCGTTGAAAGGAGACCACCTGCGTGGTGACCTTGACGTCGCCGAAGTGCAGGGAAACGTCACCCCACGTGGCTGTGCGCTGCGTTTCCAGTACCTCGATCTGCGTCACATCCCGGGCCGTGGTGTAGTAGTCGGGATTGGCGCGGCGTACCACCACACAATGGTCGTCCTCGTTGAGATCCTCCACCACGTAGCTGTCGCCCTGGTGAATATAGACGGCACCCGTGTGCGCCTGGTAGTGGGTCTGGGGGGAGTCCATTGTTCCCAGCAGGGAACCAGTATCGGCATCGACAATGCTTACCGGCCCGCCCCCGTCGGCCCTCAGGTTGACCATTGCGGCGGCACTCTGGGAATGGGTCCAGAACCAGCCGGCAGGGCGGCGGCGAAGGTAGCCTTGGGCCACCAGTCGGTCCAGGAGCATTTCCGCCGTGCTCCCGAACAACTCAAGTTCACCGACTCCCAGGGGGAGTTCGGCTGCCGCCGCGCAGAGATGCGGGCCGAGCACATAGGGGTTTGACGGGTCGAAGACAGTAGCTTCCACCGAGACGTCGAAGATCGCTTCGGGATGGTTCACCAGGAACGTGTCCAGCGGATCGTCACTGGCAACAAACGCCGCGATGGCGTCCTGCCCCGCCCGGCCCGCCCGCCCAATCTGCTGGAAAAGCGAAGCACGGGTACCCGGCCAGCCGGCCACCAGGACAGCGTCCAGCCCGGAGATGTCAATCCCCAGCTCCAGCGCGGAGGTGCTCGAAACACCCAGGAGCCGGCCAGAGCGCAGGGCTTTCTCCACCGCCCGGCGTTCCTCGGGAAGATAGCCGGAACGGTAGGCAGCCACACGCTGCGGAAGGCTTGGATCAACCTCGTCCAGGAGGCGTTTGGTGATGGAGGAGATGGTCTCCGCGCCGCGCCGGGACTTGATGAAGGCTATGGTGCGGACTTGGGCTGACACCAGGTTCGCGAGCAGGTCCGCGGTTTCGGCGACAGCGGTGCGCCGCTCCCTGGCACCGTTCTCACCCTTGAGTTCGGTCAAGGCAGGTTCCCAGAACGCCACGGTAGTGGCACCGTGCGGCGAGCCATCCTCCGACACCGCCTTGACCGGGGCCCCGATCAGGCGGGCGAAGGAGACCTCGGGCTCGGAAGCGGTTGCTGAGGCCGCGACGAACACAGGCTCGGGGAAAGCGGTGCCGGCACCGTAGTACGCGCAGATCCGGCGCAGGCGCCGCATGAGGTTCGCGACATGCGAGCCGAAAACACCCCGGTAGCTGTGCGCTTCGTCGATGATCACGTAGCGGAGGCGGCGGAAGAATCCTGCCCACCAGGCGTGGTTGGGAAGGATGCCAAAGTGGAGCATGTCCGGGTTGGCCAGGATGAAATTGGCGTGATCGCGGATCCAGCGCCGGGACGCCGGGTCGGTGTCGCCGTCGTAGGTTTCCGCCCGGACGGTAGGCAGTTTGAGGGCCCTGATGGCGTTCAGCTGGTCGGCCGCGAGGGCCTTGGTGGGGGACAGGTACAGGGTGACCGCGCCGTCGTCGTGAATCTTTCCTGGATCGGCAACAACCCGAAGTTCAGAGCGATGGATGGCGTCCAGTGCCGGCAACTGATAGGCGAGCGATTTCCCGGAGGCGGTACCGGTGGCAACCACAACGTGTTCCCCGCCGTGGGCGATGTTCGCTGCTTCAACCTGGTGGCGGTAGGGCTCGTGGACGCCGAGCGAGCCATAGGCGGCGACGAGATCGGGGTGAACCCAATCGGGCCATGGCTCACGGACCGCCTCTCGGGCGGGGATGGTGCGGACATGACGCAGCTGTTCCGGGTCCGGGCCGCGGCCCAGCAGGGGAATCAGGGAGTCATGGGGGTTCACCCCAATATTCTTTCACCCCGCACCAGGCCGGCAGGCCCGGTTCGCCCTCGGGGTAACCCGGACAAGGCGGTCCCGGGAGTCGGGCTAGCTCAGCGACAGATCGGATCCATCATGGGATGCCGAAAGCATCAGCACGCGTGAGACCGTGGTCCAGCCCAGGTGGGAATAGAGCTTCTGGCCGTCCAGGGATGCCAGCAGAAGGCCGCTGTGGACGTCATGTTCAAAAGCCTGCGCCGCCAGTGCCCGCATGATGAAGCTGCCCAAGCCGCGACGCTGGAAAGCCGCTTCGGTGATGATTTTGTCGAACACTGCTGTTTCGCCCACCACAAAAACGCGGCCACTGGCAGCCACAGCCTCCCCGGACCGGACAACCGCGTAGTGCACGCCGTCCTGTGAGGAGGTTGTCAGTGCCAGGTCATCGTCCGAAAGCCAGGGATCCTCGGCGTCCTGGGTTTCCATGTCCACAATCATCATGGCCTGGGAGTCGGAGGTGACGTTCAGCCCATGCTGCCGGGCCAGGTCCGAATACCGGGCGAGGTCGTTCGTCAGGATGGTCAGGACCCTGGCCGGCACTTCCGCCGTCTTTGCCGCCAGGGCCGCAAACTCCTCGTCCGTGGGCTCGGACGCGAAGAACTCCCATTCCCCGGTGGTGTCAGCCCGGAGTGCGGCGGGGAAACGGCCTTCCGAGGATGTCCGGTATCCGCGACAGCCTGCCCAACCGGCCACCCATACTTCGAGAAGGCCAGTGATGTCGTTAACCATGGTTTCCGGGCTCATGGGATGAGACTATTCCAGCCCGGTCACAAGCAACAG
This sequence comes from Arthrobacter sp. D3-16, assembly GCF_054408515.1. Taxonomy (NCBI): domain Bacteria; kingdom Bacillati; phylum Actinomycetota; class Actinomycetes; order Micrococcales; family Micrococcaceae; genus Arthrobacter; species Arthrobacter sp. D3-16. The sequence goes on from NZ_CP096437.1 coordinate 815,387, forward strand.
GGGTTGGCCCGGCTGAAGCCCGGTGCTTATGCAATTGTGATCCGTCGGGACGCCGCACCCCCCGCACGTATGCCGGACGACCCGCCCAACGCCCCGCTGACGACCGGCCGAACGCCCGTCAGACGCAGAGCACTCGGCAGGCAGGCTCCCGGAATTGAAGCCGGTACCCTTAAATACGTGGCTTTGAACCGAATCGTGCTCTTTTACGGCTTTACCCCCATCGCAGATCCTGATGCGGTGCGGCTTTGGCAGCGTGCCCTGTGCGAGAAGCTCGGACTCACCGGCCGCATCCTGATTTCCAAGGACGGCATCAACGCCACCGTGGGCGGCAAGATCGGCGCTGTCAAGCAGTACGTCAAGACCACCCGTGAGTACAAGGGGTTCCACGGGATCGACGTTAAGTGGTCCGACGGCGGCGCCGAGGATTTCCCGCGGCTGAGCGTCAAGGTGCGCGATGAGATTGTCTCCTTCGGCGCGCCCGGTGAACTCAAGGTGGACGCCAACGGCGTGGTGGGCGGGGGTACCCACCTCAAGCCCGAAGAACTGCACGAACTGGTTGACGCCAAGAAGCAGGGTGGCGAAGAGGTCGTCTTTTTTGATGGCAGGAATGCCTTCGAGGCCCAGATCGGCCGTTTCAAGGACGCCATCGTCCCCGACGTTGCCACCACCCACGACTTCATCAAGGAGCTTGAGTCCGGCAAGTACGACTCCCTCAAGGACAAACCCGTGGTCACCTACTGCACCGGCGGCATCCGCTGCGAGGTGCTTTCCAGCCTGATGGTCAACCGCGGCTTCAAAGAGGTTTACCAGCTGGACGGCGGCATCGTCCGGTACGGCGAAACGTTCAAGGACCAGGGCCTGTGGGAAGGCTCGCTGTACGTGTTCGACAAGCGCATGCACCTCGAGTTCAGCGAGGACGCCAAAACCATCGGACAATGCACCCGCTGTGCGGCGCCCACCAGCAAGTTCGAGAACTGCTCCAACCCCAGCTGCCGCACCCTCACCCTGTACTGTGCCGAGTGCGCCTCCAGCCCGGAAACCCTGCGATGCCCTGAAGGCTGCGCGGCATAGGACACCGCCTGCGCGGCTGGCCACAGCGGCTGCGAGCCCAAAGCGTGCAGGTGAGCGTCACAGCCGCCGCAGGCGATAGGCGTAGTTGGCAGAAGTCCTGGCCTCCACTGTGATGCTCAAGGCTGTCTCGGAGGAGAGATAGATGACGTTTTCACGGTTGACCCCGCACCGCAGCCCCAGCTCCACCAAGGTAAGTGAATCGCTCCGGACCGTGAAAGTCACCCGCCGCTGGCTTCGGCATGTGAGGGCCAGCGCGTAGGTGCCGGTTCCCATTACGGCAGTGGTTTCGGTCCGCACCTCGCCCATGGCCAGCAGTCCGGCTGCGGCATGGACCACCGGGTGCCCGGTATCGGGCAGGGTCCGGGCCATCCACGCTTCAAGCTCTGCCTCGCTGACCGGCTCGCGCTGCAACGGATCCCTGGTGAACACCGGCGCAGGGGCCACCGTTTCGGCAGCCTCGGCAGCGTCGCCCCAGTTCCGGCCGTCGTCGTACGTGTATTCACAGCCGCTGAGCGCCGGCCCTGCCGCCAGCACAAGGCCGATGACGACGGCGGCCACTGGGCTCCGCGTCAGCGGCGCCCGGGCTGTCCGCCCCGGGGAAGGCGCGGAGGTGGTCCGCACACTGGGCATAGTCCGACTTTAAGCCCGCGCGCCCCTGCGGGCCATACCTATTCGGAGGGCGTCAGGTGATAGGCGTAGATCAGGGGTGCGTCCACGCTGGAGGTGCTGATTTCGAGGGTCCCCGACCGCGGCAGCGCGATCCTGGTGATCTCCCTGCTTCCGTTGCAGGCCGCTCCGGCGTCCACCACAGCTTCCCCGTCCAATGACACCGCAAAAAAGGCCTTGCCCCCGCCCTCGCACGTCGCCGTCAGGGTGTAGCGGCCGGCAGGGACGTCACCCGCCTCCTGAACAATGCGGTCCCGGTTGAGGATCTTTCCTGCGTCCTCGATCAGGGTGCCGGGGGCCGTTGGCAGGGCAGTGGCGCGCCATCCGGGAACGTCAGCGTTCTCGATCGAGACCACGGGCGAACACCCCGCCAGGGCCGCCGCCGCCACCCCGGCAAGTGCCCACGCAGTAAGGCGGAAGTGCCGTGGCTTGGCAGGCTGTTTCCGGGCGCGCAAAAGGATGGAAGGCGGTGTTGGCATACCTCCACGCTACCCCGTCTACGGCCCATCCAGGTTTCCGCAGCCGGCGCCGGACTAAACTTGAGCGGTGCCTGAATCCCCATACGAGTTCACCGCCGGCAACATCCCCGACGCTCCACGCAGCGACCTCCCCGAGCTCCTGGCGGCCCTTGCCGCGGACCTTCGCCAGGTGGATTACACGCTCGACGGCGTCGCAGGGCTCCTCGGCGAATCGGCCTACGCCGCACTGAACCGCGACCAGATCATCCCCGCCCTACTGGCTGTCGAGCGCGCGGAACGGCGGGACGACCGTGCCAAGGCGCTCGCCGCCGTCGTCCGCCTCTGGTTGCTTGCCGAGCCGCAGCACAGCGAAACGCTCGACTCCGCCCTGCCGGGCATCCGTGCCGGGGGCCTGCAGAAGCTGGGGCTGGTGGAGCCTGTTTCCGAGGGGTTCCTCTTGGCAGCAAAAGCAGACCTGCGGCCCTACGGCTGGGACGCAAATGAGGACGGCAGCGGCGGCGCCGAGCTCTGGGTGGCCAGCGACCTTGCGGCGCATCAGCAGGAGGGGGTACTCCGGCACGACCACGTCCTCGGTATCGGCCAGGCCTCCACCACCCTGGTGCAGACAACGTCCCGCCGCCACACCAAGCGTGCGCTGGACCTGGGAACGGGGTGCGGCATCCAGGCCTTCCATCTGCTGCACCACTGCGAGCACGTTACGGCCACGGACATTTCAGAACGGGCCCTGGCCTTTACACGGTTCAACATCCTCCTTAACGCCGAGGCGCTGTCCGTGGACCCGGCCCGGCTGGCGGACCGGGTGAGCCTGCGCCTTGGCTCGCTCCTGGAGCCCGTCGCCGGTGAGGAATTTGGCCTGGTGGTTTCCAACCCGCCCTTCGTCATCACTCCGCGGAGTGCGGGGGAGGAGTCGTCCGGGCAGTTTACGTACCGCGACGGCGGCCTCCCGGGCGATGAGATTGTGGCAGCCCTCGTGGCCGGGCTGCCCGCTGTGCTGGCTCCCGGCGGTACTGCACAAATGCTGGGCAACTGGGAGGTGCCGGCCGGGACTGCCTGGCAGGAGCGGCCGCAGGGGTGGGTGCCCGGGGGCACGGACGCCTGGTTCATCCAGCGGGAGATGGTGGGCCCGGAGGAGTACGCCGAAACATGGCTGCGCGACGCGTCCGAAAGCCGGGACCGGCAACACTACCGTGACGCCTACGCGGCCTATCTCGATGACTTCGAGTCCCGGAACGTGGCGGGGATCGGCTTCGGGATGGTGCTGCTGCGCCGGCCCCTGTCCCCGGGACAAGCCGCGTTCAAAAGGTTCGAGGAAATCACCTACCCCATTGAGCAGCCGATCGGCCCCCATCTCGGGGCGGCCCTGGAACGCCAGGACTGGCTGGCAGCGAACAATATCAGCGACGCGCACCTGCTGGTGGCCGACGACGTCACCGAGGAACGGCACCAGCGTCCCGGCGCCGAACACCCCGGTGTGATCCTGCTCCGCCAGGGCGCAGGCCTCCGCCGGACCAACCTGCTCAGCACTGAACTTGCCGGCTTTATTTCCGCCTGCGACGGCGACCTCTCGGCCGGCCAGATTGCCGGCGCACTGGAGGCGCTGCTGGGCGGCGGTGCTGCCGGGGAAGAGGGGTTTAACGCCGGCTCGTTCCGGAGCGGTTTGCTCGCCGATGTGGCCAACCTGGTCCGGGACGGCTTCCTGATCCCGGCCACGGACTGAGGCGCGGAAAGCAGTCCGCAGAACCCCCGTCTTTTCCACATGGATGCGCACAATTCTTCAAAATATGGTGAACTAGGCCAGTATGGGCGCATCTGCCCGAGAAACCTTTTTCTGTAGGAGCACCGTGCCAAGCAAGGCCAAAACCGGCAAGAAACTCGTGATTGTGGAGTCTCCGGCCAAGAGCAAGACCATCGCCAAGTACTTGGGCGAGGGCTTCATCGTAGAGGCTTCCATTGGTCACATCCGCGACCTGCCGCAGCCGTCCGAACTCCCTGCCGAACTGAAGAAAACCTCGGTAGGCAAGTTCGCCGTCGACATTGACCACGACTTCAAGCCCTACTACGTGGTGTCCGCGGACAAAAAGAAAAAGGTGACCGAGCTCAAGGCTGCGCTCAAGGACGCCGACGAACTTTATCTCGCAACCGATGGGGACCGCGAGGGCGAGGCCATCGCGTGGCACCTGCTGGAAGTGCTCAAGCCCAAGGTCCCGGTGTACCGGATGACCTTCGGCGAAATCACGAAGGAAGCCATCCAGCGCGCCATGGGCAACCTGCGCGATGTTGATTCGGCGCTCGTGGATGCCCAGGAAACCCGCCGTGTCCTGGACCGCCTGTACGGTTACGAAATTTCCCCGGTGCTGTGGCGCAAGGTGGCCCGCGGCCTGTCCGCCGGCCGTGTGCAGTCCGTGGTCACCCGCATGGTGGTTGACCGCGAACGGGAACGCATGGCCTTCAAGGCCGCCTCCTACTGGGACCTCACCGGGCAGTTCGGTGCCGACGCCGGTTCCTTCAAGGCCAAGCTGGCCGCCGTGGACGGTGCCAAGGTGGCCAGCGGCCGCGACTTCAACGACGACGGCGTGCTTACGTCCAGGAATGTTGCCCACCTTAATGAGGAGTTGGCGACGTCCCTGTCGGCGGGGCTGCAGAACGCGGACTTCCGCGTCCGCTCCGTTGACACCAAGCCGTACACCCGCCGCCCGGCCGCGCCCTTCACCACCTCTACCCTGCAGCAGGAAGCGGGCCGCAAACTGCGGTTCTCCTCCAAGAGCACCATGCAGGTGGCCCAGCGGCTGTACGAAAACGGCTACATCACCTATATGCGTACGGACTCCTCCGCGCTGAGCGATGAAGCCGTGACGGCTGCCCGGCGCCAGGCCTCCGAACTGTACGGTCCCGAGTACATCCCGCAGTCCCCGCGTGTGTACACCGGCAAGGCAGCCAACGCGCAGGAGGCACACGAGGCCATCCGTCCTGCGGGCGACTCCTTCCGCACTCCGGCCCAGGTGGCGAAACAGCTCTCAGGCGACGAATTCCGGCTCTACGAATTGATCTGGAAGCGGACCGTCGCCTCCCAGATGGCAGACGCCAAGGGCTCGACGGCGACTATCCGCCTGGGTGCGGTTGCCTCCGACGGGCGTGACGCCGAATTCTCCGCGTCCGGTACTGTGATCACTTTTCCCGGCTTCCTTGCAGCTTACGAGGAAGGCAAGGACGAGACCCGCGGCGACGAGGACTCCGACGAAGCCCGCCGCCTCCCCAATGTGGCCAAGGGCGACGCCCTCGCTGCTTCCGAGATCGTCGCGGTGGGCCACGAGACCTCGCCGCCGCCGCGTTACACCGAAGCGTCGCTGACGGCGGAGCTGGAGAAAAAGGGCATCGGCCGGCCGTCTACGTACGCGTCCACCATCTCCACCATCCAGGACCGCGGCTACGTGCGGAAACAAGGCTCTGCCCTGGTTCCGAGCTGGATCGCCTTCTCCGTGATCCGCCTGCTGGAGCAGCACTTTAGCGACTATGTCGACTACGAATTCACGGCAGACATGGAAGGCGACCTGGACAAGATCGCCAACGGCCAGGCCGTCGGCGCCTCCTGGCTTCGGCACTTCTACTTTGGGGAAGACTCCGATCCGGGCCTGCTCAGTATCGTCAACAACCTGGGTGAGATCGACGCGCGGGAAATCAACTCCATTCCCATCACGGACGACATCACGCTCCGGGTTGGCAAGTTCGGCCCGTACCTGGAAAGCTCCGCTGCCACCGTCGACCCGAAGACTGGGGAGATCGTGGAATCGGCGCGTGCCAACGTGCCGGAGGACCTGGCACCGGATGAACTGACGGCCGCCAAAGCCATTGAGCTTATGGAAACGGCTGCTCCGGAGGAACGCGTCCTGGGCACGGATCCGCACACGGGACACACCATCGTTGCCAAGAACGGCCGCTACGGCGCCTATGTCACCGAGATCATCCCCGAGATGACCGAGGAACAGATCGCCAACCAGCCGGTGGAGTACTACAAGAACGGCAAGCCCAAGCCGCCCAAGAAGCCGGTGAAGGCCAAGCCTCGGACGGGTTCGCTCTTCAAGTCCATGACAGTGGAGTCCGTAACCCTCGACGAGGCGCTGCAGCTGATGAGCCTGCCCCGCGTGCTCGGGGAGGACGCCGAAGGCAACCTCATCACGGTGCAGAACGGCCGGTTTGGCCCGTACCTGAAGAAGGGGACGGACTCCCGGTCGATTGGCTCCGAAGAGGAAATCTTCACCATCACGCTGGAGCAGGCGCTGGAAATCTATTCCCAGCCCAAGCAGCGCGGCGCCCGTGCGGCCGTGCCGCCGCTGGCCGAGTTCGGCCCGGACCCGGTGTCGGAGAAGAACATTGTGGTGAAGGAAGGCCGCTTCGGCCCCTACATCACTGACGGCATCACCAACATCACCGTCCCGCGGGCTACCTCCCTGGAGGAACTCACACGGGAACAGGCGGTTGAGCTCCTCGCCGAGAAGCGGGCCAAGGGTCCGGTCAAGCGCACTGCCACCGCCCGCAAGGCTCCGGCCAAGAAAAAGGCCACGGCAAAGAAGTAGCTGCGAATTGCGGTGCACGGCACAACGTGGTCGAGTAGGTACATGACTGAACAGCCCGGCATCGCCGACCAGACTCCGCTGAATGACCTCGAGGAGAAGCTCGCCAAGGGCGGACAGCCTGATGCCAGTCCCGTGGACGTCATCCTGTCCTTCCTGAACAGCGAGGTCTACATCATCAGCTCGGACGGCATCGAGGGCGAGGACTCCCAGGTGGAGCCGCTGGTCCTGGCCAACGCCGACGGCGACCCTGTCCTGGCGGTGTTCTCGCACCCCAGCCGGGTTGACCAGCAGTACCTGGAGGCAGCTCCCAACGTCCTGGGCACCCAGGGTGCAGCGATTATCGCGAACATTGGCGATGAGCTGGGCATGGTCATCAACCCGGGCGCGGCCTACGGCTTCGAGATCAACCCCGAAGGCGTCGCCAACATCAAGCGCGACTTCAAGCGTGCCGATGACCTTCCCGATGACGCCCCGGCCGGTCCCACCGAAAACTGACGTCCTCCCCGGCCTGCGTGTGGAAGTCCGCATCAATGACGTGCCAGTTGGATTGGAAGGACCGGGCCGGGGAATAATGGCAGCATGCGGCTAGGCGTCCTCGATATCGGGTCCAATACTGTCCACCTCCTCCTGGTGGATGCCCACCCCGGCGCGCGGCCGGTGCCCTTTGCATCGCACAAGCGGCCGTTGTCCCTGGTCCAGTACCTGGAGCCGGACGGCAGCATCAGTGACGCCGGGCAGCACGAGCTCACGGAATTCGTGCTGGAAGCCTGGGAGTTCGCGGCGCGGCACAAGGCCGAGGACCTCCTTGCCTTCTGTACCTCCGCCATCCGCGAGGCCACCAACGGCCCCGAAGTCCTGGCCCGGGTCAAGCACGAAACCACCGTCACACTGCAGGAACTCACCGGAAGCGAAGAAGCGTCCATGACCTTCTTTGCCGTCCGGCGCTGGCACGGCTGGGGTGCCGGTCCCATCCTGAACCTGGACATCGGCGGCGGATCGTTCGAGATGGCCTTTGGCCAAGACGAACTGCCGGAGGTCGCCACGTCGGTCCCGCTGGGAGCCAGCCGGCTCACCCGCGACTGGCTGGCCGAGGACCCGCCCTCAGCCAGGAGCGTCAAGGAATTGCGGCGCTATATCCGTGCCACACTCAAGCCCGCGGTACGTGAGTTCGACGGGCTGGGCCGGGCCAACGTCGTCGCAGGAACCTCCAAAACCTTTCGGTCCCTCGCCCGGATCGCCGGTGCCGCTCCCAGCGCCGCAGGGCCCTACGTCAAGCGCGAGCTGCACGGGTCGGATCTCGGGGTCTGGGCGCAGCGTATCTCGGCCATGAAAGCCGAAGACCGGCTCCACCTGCCGGGCGTTTCAGAAGCGCGGGCGCACCAGCTCCTTGCCGGGGCGCTCGTGGCGGAGGCAGCTTTGGAGCTCTTCAAGTTCAAGAAAATCAAGATCTGCCCGTGGGCGCTCCGAGAGGGGCTGATCCTCCGCCGCCTCGACCAGCTGGTGTTCTCCGGGCCGCTGGAGCCTGCTCCCCACGTTGCACCGGAGGCTATCGAAGCTGCCGTCTGAAGGTCCGCGCCGGGATCCCAAAACGGCGATTAAAAGCGGAAGCACCGGCGGCCGCAACAGGAAAATGGGGGAAAACCTGTTCCGTACGCCGGTGCCCTGGCAGACATCCCCATGCCTGCCGCATCACTCGCACCCTCAATGAGGTAATAACCACTGTAGGGATCCCACTTGTGAGGAAGCTGCGTCAAACATGTGAGCAACCTGTGAACCTGTTTCGGCCAGTTCCCGTTCAGGGAATGTTTGCTCACTGATTTCTGCGCCGGGAGGACCAAACTGCAATGATGGAGCCATGAGCAACCGAATCGCATTCCTTGGCTGTGGGTCCATGAACGAAGCTATCCTCGGCGGACTGCTGGAGGCCGGGACGGATCCGGCTGACATCGTGGCCACCGTACGGCGTGCGGAGCGGGCCGCGGAACTCGCCGAGCGCCATCACGGCATCACCGCGATCGCCGGTGAGGAAGAGCCGGACAACAACAAGCAGGCAACCAAGGGATCGGGCGTCGTGATCCTGGGGGTGAAGCCGGCTGGCATCACCGACCTCGCCCGTGAGATCAGCGGCTCTTTGGCGCGTGACACCGTGGTGGTGAGTGTGGCGGCCGCTGTCTCCATCGCCCAACTTGAGGCTGCCCTGCCCGCCGGCCAGCCGGTGATCCGCAGCATGCCCAACACTCCGGCCAAGCTGGGACGCGGTGTTGTCTCGGTCTCGCCGGGAACCAACTGCACCCCGGAACAGCTGCAGAAGGTCAAGGACATCCTGAAGGGCGCTGGGACCGTTGTTGAGGTACCGGAAGAACAGGTGGACGCCCTCTCGGCCATCAGCGGCTCGGGCCCCGCTTACGCCTTCTATCTTGCTGAGGCCATGGCGGCCGCGGGCGAGGAGCTGGGGCTGGACGCCGAGCTGTCCCTGCTCCTGGCGCGTGAAACGGTAGCTGGCGCCGGGTTTATGCTTGCCGAACCCGGAGCCAGTCCCTCGGCGTTGCGCAAAGCCGTCACCAGCCCCAACGGCACCACGGAACGGGCCATCGCCACCTTCGATGAGCGGGGCATTCCGTCCATCATTGCCGCCGGAGCCCGGGCAGCAGCGGACAGGGCAGCGGAGATCACCCGGCAGTTGGGCTGATATGGGCCCACGGCCGCACGGTTCCCTGGCCGGGCTTGCGGGGTTAGGGTGCGGTTGGGGACTAAGGCCGGGCGGCGAAGCGTTCCAGCAGGTCCACGTGTCCGGACACGATCAGCATATCTCTGGAGGACACCTTCGTCTCCGGCCGGGCGTAGGTGAAGTCCTCACCGGGTGACTTGACGCCCACAATCGTTACGCCGTACTTGGACCGGACCTTGGATTCGTCAAGGGTGAACCCCACCGTTTCTCGCGGCGGGTACATCTTCACGATGGCGAAATCGTCGTCGAACTCGATGAAGTCCAGCATGCGCCCGGACACCAGGTGGGCGGCCCGGACCCCAGCGTCTGCCTCCGGGTAAATCACGTGGTTGGCGCCGATGCGGGTGAGGATCTTGCCGTGCGAGGGCGTAATCGCCTTCACCCACAGATGCTCTATGCCAAGATCCACCAGGTTCACGGTGATCAGCACCGAGGACTCGATGGACGTGCCAACTCCTACGACGGCGGAGCTGAACTCCTGCGCGCCCAGCTGGCGGAGTGCGTCGATGTTGGTGGCATCGGCCTCGACAACGTGCGTCAGGAGGGGCGCCCACTTCTGCACGAGGGTCCGGTCCCGTTCGATCGCGAGCACTTCCCGGCCCTGCTTGACCAGCTGCTCGGCGGTGGAGGAACCGAAGCGGCCAAGCCCGATGACCAGCACCGGGGCGTTGTGTGCGGGCCGCCGGGGGGCGTCTGGGGAACTAGCCAATGATGGGCCTCTCTTCGGGGTAGTGGTACAGCTGACTGCGCTGGCGCAGGGCCAGGGCGGCGGCGAGGGTCACGGTGCCCACACGGCCGGCAAACATCAGGGCGCTAAGGACATAAACGCCCGACGGCGGCAGCTCGGCACTGAGGTTGGTGCTGAGCCCGACCGTGGCGAAAGCCGAGATGGTTTCGAACAGCACCCGGTCCAGCGAAGCACCGCTGATGTGAAGCAGGAGAAATGCGGACACGGACACCAGGGTGGCGCCGGCGACAATCACAGAAATAGCCACCCTCATGCTGCCCTGGGGGATGGTCCTGCCGTAGACCTTGACGTCGGCGTCGCCCCTCGCCTCGGCGATGATCGCCAGGAACATCACGGCGATGGTTGTCACTTTGATGCCGCCCGCCGTCGAGGCCGACCCGCCGCCGGCGAACATCAGCGCGTCGGTCAGGAGCATGGTGGTGGACTCCATCTGGTTCTGGTCCACCAGGTTGAATCCGCCGGACCGCGTCATCACGGAGGCGAAAAGTGCATGCGTGATCTTGTCCCCGAATTCCATCCCCCCGATCGTGCGGGAGTTATCCCACTCCATCAGTCCCCACAGGAACGTGCCGGCCACCAGCAGGATCAGGGAAACCTGGATGGTGAGCTTGGTGTGCAGGTTCCACTTTTTCCAGTTCAGCCCGTTTTGCTGCAGGACCATCACCACGGGAAAACCCAGGCTGCCCAGGAAGACGCCCAGCATCAGGGGGATGAGGATCCAGAGGTCCGTCTCATAGGGCACGATGCCGTCCGAGTGCGGGGTGAAGCCGGCGTTGTTAAAGGACGAGATGGCGTAGAAGATGCCGTGCCAGACGGATTGCCAGAATGGCTCACCCAAAGTGAGGAACCGCGGGATAAGGGCCAGCGCAAGGATTCCTTCGATGACCACCGACGTAGTGATGACGATCCGCAGCAGGGTACCCACCTCGCCCAGCCGGCCTGCGTTGTTCATCGATTCCGCTGCGATGATTTTTCCGCGGACACCGAGGCGTTTGCTGACCATCAGGGCCAGCAATGACGCCAGCGTCAGGGTGCCGAGGCCGCCGATGAAGATGCCGATGAGGATGACGAGCTGGCCGAAGAAGGACCAGTGCACCGCCGTCGAAACGACTGTCAGCCCGGTAACGCAGACTGCGGAGACGGCCGTGAACAGCGCCTGGTGGGGCGGTGTGACAGTACCGGTGGCGGAGGAGATGGGCAGGGACAGGAGAAGCGTGAACACGAGGCACACGCCGGCGAACGCACTCAGCGCCAGCCGGGCGGGGGAGGTATTGGCAATCTCATCGATGAAGTCGCGGAGCCGCGTCAGAACCCAGAGGCCCTCCCGCTCCTGCGCGGGATGCCAGCTGGCCGGGTTTCGGGGCCTCGACTGGCTTTGCGTCATGTGTGGCTTTTCCTCGGTCGAATCTGCTTCCCTCAGTAGTAAACCACTTATGCCGGCGTAATGGCCGGGCTGGAAGGGGTGCGGGCTCGGGTAGCCTGTGATTGATGACATATCTGCCCGGTCTGAGCCAGCCCGCGCCGCCGACGACGGTGGTGTGGGGCACTGACATGACCGCATACAACTTCGGTCCGGGCCACCCCATGGCGCCCGAACGGATGGACCTTACGGCGCGCCTGGCCCGAAGCCTGGGACTCTTCGACCTCGACCACCTTGCCATCGCAGAGCCCGGCGTCGCCACCGACGCCGAGCTGGAGTCAGTCCATTCGGCTGACTTCGTGGCTGCAGTCCGCAGAGTCAGTGAAGATCCGTTTGCGGCCGACGAAGCCCGCGGCCTGGGAACCGAAGACGATCCTGCCTTCGCCGGTATGCATGAAGCCGCCGCGAGGCTGGCCGGCGGGTCCCTGCTGGCCGCCTCCAGGATCCTGGACGGATCGGCGCTGCACGCGGTGAACTTCGGCGGCGGCATGCACCATGCCTCACGTTCCAAAGCCAGCGGGTTCTGCATCTACAACGACGCCGCGCTGGCCGTGCAGAAACTGCTCGACGGCGGCATCCGCAAAGTAGCGTACATCGACGTCGACGCCCACCATGGGGACGGGACGGAGAGTATCTTCTGGGACGATCCGCGCGTGCTCACCGTATCCCTGCACGAAAGTGGCCTCACCCTGTTCCCCGGCACCGGGTTCGCCAACGAGATCGGTGGGCCGAAGGCCGAGGGAAGTGCCGTCAACCTCGCACTGCCCTCCGGGACGGGTGACGCCGGCTGGTTGCGGGCGTTCCACGCGGTGGTGCCGCAACTGGTGGCAGCCTTCCAGCCCGAAGTGATCGTCAGCCAGCACGGCTGTGACTCGCACCGGACCGATCCGCTCACGCACCTCAACCTCAGCATCGACGGGCAACGGGAGGCGGCCACCGCCGTCGGGAATCTCGCTTCCCGGTATTGCGACAACCGCTGGATTGCCACGGGCGGCGGCGGGTACAACGTGCTTCACGTGGTCCCGCGGTCCTGGAGCCACCTGATTGCCATCGCCGCGGGGAGGCCGGTGCCGCTGCGGACCGCGGTCCCGGAAGACTGGCGGCGGTACGTCGAGGAGAAATTCGGGTCCGCGGCGCCGGGACTGATGGGCGACGACGTGGAGCTCTGGTGGCGGTCCTGGGAAGTGGGGTTCGACCCCAACGATGCAGTGGACCGCACGGTGATGGCCACCCGGAAGGCAGTTTTTCCCCTGCACGGACTGGATCCCTGGTTCGACTGAAGAGGTGTCCTCCGATGGCACCGGGCCGGCGAAATAGTGATGCCTTTCGGGGCATATGTCGCTAGGGTTGAAGGCATGGTGACAGACGACGTATTTGCCGTCATTGCGGAATCGACCCGGCGGGACATCCTGGCCTCCCTTCGTTCCGGAGACAAGGCCGTGGGGGAGCTCGTGGAGGAACTGGCGGCGAGCCAGCCAACTATTTCCAAGCACCTGAAAGTCCTGCGGGAAGCCCAGCTGGTCAGCATGCGGGCGCAGGGCCAAAAGCGCTATTACGCGCTGAACCGCAAGCCGCTGGAGGGCATCGCCAGTTGGCTTGAAACCTTCGACGTCGGCTCTGCGGCTTCCGCTGCCACGTCACCGGCCCCCGTTGCCTCCATTCCGGACGGCGCTTCCGAGGCGCCTCCGGCTCCAGCAAGGCGCGAGGACGTCACAGCGGATGCGGTGGCGGCAGAGGCTGTCTCGGCCGGCGTACTGGCACCCGACGGTGCTGACCTGAGTCCCGCCGTCGTCATTCCCGGCGGAACCGCTGCCCCGCTCAGCGACGACAGCGTGCCCCAGCAGATTGGCCGGACCGTGGGCCGCGCGGCCACCAAGGCGGCAGACCTGCTCGCGAACCTGCCCAACCTGCCGAAGTTCGGCCGGAAGAAATAACCCTGAAACCACGTAAGCAGCCTCCATGTCCAGCAAGGACATGGGGGCTGCCTACGTGGGCGGGGACCTACTTGTTCAGCAGGCGCACGTGGTCAGGGGTCAGGTCGGAGAGCTTGCTGACACCCAGCAGGGCCAACGTGCGGGCCATGTCCTTTTCCAGGATCTGGAGAGTGCGGTCAACGCCTGCCCGGCCGCCGGCCATGAGGCCGTAGAGGTAGGCGCGGCCGATCAGGGTGAAGTCGGCGCCGAGGGCCAGGGCTGCCACGATGTCCGCGCCGCTCATGATGCCGGTGTCCAGCATGATCGCGGCGTCGGTGTTGTCCGCGGTGAACGCCTGCTTGACCTCGGGGAGCAGGTGGAACGGGATGGGCGCGCGGTCCAGCTGGCGGCCGCCGTGGTTGGAGAGGACCACCGCGTCGGCTCCATGATCGACCACCCGGCGGGCGTCCTCCACGGTCTGGATGCCCTTGACCACCAGCTTGCCCTTCCAGGTTTCGCGCAGCCAGTCCAGGTCCTCGAAGGTGAGGGTGGGGTCGAACATCGAGTTGATCAGGTCAGCCACGGTACCTGTGTAGCGGGACAGGGAGGCGAACGTGAGCGGTTCGTGGGTGAGGAAGTTGAACCACCAGGCGGGCCGGTAGGAAGCATCCAGGACGGTCTTGATGGTGAGTGCCGGCGGGATGGTCATGCCGTTGCGGACGTCGCGCAGGCGGGCACCGGCCACGGCGGTGTCCACGGTGACCATCAGGGTGTCGTTGCCTGCCTTGGCGGCACGCTCAATGAGCTCCAGTGAGCGGTCGCGGTCCGTCCACAGGTACAGCTGGAACCAGTTGCGGCCGTTCGGGGCGGCGGCTGCTACGTCCTCGATGGAGGCGGTGCCCATGGTGGAGAGGGTGTAGGGGATTCCGGCAGCTTCGGCGGCCTGGGAACCGGCGTACTCGCCTTCGGACTGCATCATGCGGGTGAAACCGGTGGGGGCGATGCCCACCGGGAGGCGGGAAGGCTTGCCCAGGATGTCGGTGCTGAGGTCGATGGTGGATACGTTGCGCAGGATGCCGGGACGGAATTCGATGTCCAGGAACGCCTGGCGGGCACGGCGGAGGGTGATCTCCTCTTCAGCCGCGCCGTCGGTGTAATCGAAGGGCGCCTGCGGGGTGCGGCGCTTGGCGATGTCGCGCAGTTCCCACACTGTGCTGGCGCGCTTGAGCCGGGCTTCCTTGCTGAACTCCGGCTTCTTGAACTGCATCAGGGGAGCCAGGTCCGAGTATTTGGGGATGCGGCGCTTCAGCGCTGCCGGCACGGCGGAGGCCTGGCCGGCAGGAGCCGCGGCCGCTGCGGGCGCGGCTGTTGCGGGAATGTCGGTGGCGTCCGGCGCGGGCGTGGTCTCCGGATTGTTGGGCTGGATGGTGTGGGTCATGGCGTCCTCCATTGGGCGGTGACGGGTGGCGTTCGCACAAACCGTCCTGTGGTCTAACCACACTGTAGGCCATGTGGTCCAACCACATCAACTACTATTGCCCCATGAAGACCCACCAGCTTGTCCTGTCCTGGATTGAGAACGAGCTTTCCGAGGGGCGGCTGGCAGTGGGCGGCCGCCTCCCGGCTGAGCGTTCACTGGCCGAGCAGCTCCAGGTGTCCCGGACCTCCGTTCGGGAGGCCATCCGGATTCTTGAGGCGATGGGAGTTGTACGGGCGGGAGTAGGGTCCGGCCCCGAGGCAGGGACAGTAGTCATCTCGGATCCCACGGCGGCCCTTGGCTCGGCCTTGCGGCTGCACGTTGCCACCCAACACCTTCCCGTGGCCGACATTGTGGAGACGCGTGTGCTCCTGGAATCGTGGGCGGTGTCCCACGCCAGGCCTGATTCTCCGGAGCTCGCCGGCGCCTCCCGGCTCCTGGAGAAGATGGATGCCGAAGCGGTGGAGGTGGATGAGTTCCTGTCGCTGGACGTTCGCTTCCACCTTGCCTTGGCGGACGCAGCCGGGAACGCGGTGGTCAGCGCGATGATGGGATCGCTGCGGGAGTCCATCACCGGCTACGCGTCCCGGCTCACTGCCAACCTGCCGGACTGGGATGCCACCGCAGCGCGGCTGCGGGCCGAGCACCACGACATTCTCGCCGCCGTTCAACATAACGACGGCGAGAGGGCGGCCAAGCTGGTGGCTGCCCACATCGAGGGCTACTACCGCGAGGCCGGAGTGGGCCCGAACGATGGTGAAGCGCGGGTCTAGCCGTGCACCGTTGAGCGGGGAGCCTTGGCCGGGCCGCTGCTGGCGCGGACCTGGAGGCGCGGCTGGTACCGGCTGCCGGGCGCGTCATTGTCTTCCTTGCGGATCAGCGCGCGGAGCTGCTGCCAGGCCTGCTCGCCCAGTTCGGTGATCGGGACGGCAGCGGTGGTGAGTGCAGGCGTGGTGTACCTGGCGAAGGGGATATCGTCGAAACCCGTCACCGAGATGTCGCCGGGAACGTCGAGACCGCGTTCGTGGAGCCCGCTCATGAGGCCCATGGCCACCAGGTCGTTGAATGCCAGGATGCCGGTGGCGCCGCTTTCCAGCACCGCGTCCACGGCTTCATGCCCGGTGTCGAAGTCCGAGCCGCCGTCAAGCATCCGGACGTCCACGTCCGGGTGGGCGGCCTTGAATGCTTCGAGGCCCTGGAGCCGCATGCCGTTGGACGCGCTTCGGGGCGGACCGGCCAGGAATGCCAGGCGGGTGTGGCCCAGGTCCACCAGGTGCTCGGCGAGGTCCTGCACCCCCTGGCCGTAGTCCACTACCAGACTTGGTACGTCCGCCGCCGCGGTAGTGCGGTTTATCAGTACCAGGGGCCGGAGCGACGGCGCAATCTCTTCCAGCTCAGAATCGCTCATGCGGGGAGCGCACAGGACCAGGCCGTCGCAGCGCCGGCGGGCTTCGCCGGCCAGGATGGTTTCTTCGCTGGAGACCTCAAACGAATCGGCGATCAGGACGCGGTATCCGTCCTGGGCGGCGGCACGGCTGAGGCCACGCAGGATGGCCTGGAACGTTGGGTTTGCCAGGTCCGGCACGACGATGCCGATAGTGTCGGTCTTGCCCAGCGCCAGGCTGCGCCCTACCGGGTTGGGCTGGTACTTCAGCTCGGCGGCAGCGGCCCTGACGCGGGAGGCGATGTCCGGGTCCACTGTGAAGTTGCCGTTCATCACGCGGGAAACCGTGGCATGGGATACCCCCGCCTTGACGGCAACATCCGCGATCCCGATCCTGCCGGTTGCCGATCTCCTGGCCATGGTGGTCCCTTCCTGAACACGGCGGGGCCCTGCCCTAAGCCGTTTTGCTGCCTGCCGGCAAGTGTCTGCCGGGTTCTCCGGCGGTCTATTGAGTCAAAGCATATACCGCCCCGGGAAAGCGATTTCTACTGTTTTCCCAAGTTTTCCCACGACTTTCGGCCTGATGGGAGGGACTTCGTCACTTCAAGCACTAGAAAACGCTTTCTCCTAGCGCTGATAATGGTTGACGGATGCCTCTTCCGGTTGGTACAAATCTAATAGCGACCTGAGAAAACGCTTTCTTAGGCTGGTGCAGCAGTGCACCGATTGTCGAACGTCAGAGGCCGCCCGTGGCGGCCGGGTAATAGCTTTCGAAAGGGACCCTCATGGTCAACACAGCCGAGTCGAGTACTGCTGCAGAGGCGGCAACAACTGCCGCGGACACCGCCGCCGCTGTCGGTGCTGCAGGACGGAGCGGCAAAGCCCGCATCGCTTTGATCGGAACCGGCGGCCGCTCCGAAATGTACATCCGCGCCATCTTCGGCAAGCATGCCGAGACCGCGGAACTGGTGGCATTCTCAGACATCAACCCGGGCCGCGTGGAGTTCTACCAGAAGCTCATCCAGGAGCTCGGCGCACCGGGACCGGTGGCGTCATTTGATCCTGCGGACCTCACCGCCTTCATCCAGGACAACAATATCGACCGCGTTGTGGTGACCACGCCGGACTACACCCACGCCGACTACATCGTCGAGGCACTCCACGCAGGGGCCGACGTCGTCGTTGAAAAGCCGCTCACCATCGACGCAGAAGGCTGCCGCCGCATCACCCAGGCCGTCCACGAGACCGGCCGGAACGTAGTGGTCACCTTCAACTACCGCTACTCGCCGCGCAACAGCGCCCTGAAGGAAATCATTCAGAGCGGCGTCATCGGCAAAGTCACCTCCATCGACTTCAGCTGGGTCCTGGACACCGTGCACGGGGCCGATTACTTCCGCCGCTGGCACCGCGAGAAGAAGAACTCCGGCGGCCTGCTGATCCACAAGGCGTCCCACCACTTCGACCTCGTCAACTGGTGGATTGACGACGTTCCGGAGCGCGTGTTCGCCTCGGGCGGACTGAAGTTTTACGGCGACAAGAACGCCGCCGAACGCGGCCTTGGCCCCCGCCCCGAGCGCGGCACGCCCGATGCCGATGCGCCTGTTGCTGCAGAGAAGGATCCGTTCACACTCGACCTGCGGGAAGACGAGCGGCTCAAGGCGCTCTTCCTCGACAACGAGCACTACGACGGCTACCGCCGTGACCAGGACGTCTTCACCGGCGGCATCACCATTGAGGACAACCTCGCGCTGGTGGTGGAGTACCAGGGCGGCCCCCGCCTCAGCTACTCGCTGAACGCCCACAGCCCCTGGGAGGGCTACCGGGTAGCGGTCAACGGCACCGAAGGCCGTGCCGAGCTGGAGGTCGTGGAACGCGCCGCGGTCACCAGCAGCACGGACAAGAAGACTGTAGTGGACCCGAGCGCAACCCCGATCGAAGAGGATGACGCCATCCGCCGCAACGGGGAACGCCTGGTGGTCCAGCGCCACTGGGAAGCGGCCTACGAGGTGCCGATCGTCAACGGGGAAGGCGGTCACGGCGGCGGTGATGAGCTCCTCCTCTCGGACCTCTTCAATGGACCGGGCGAGGATCCGCTGGGACGTCCCTCGGGGTACCTGGACGGGCTGCGTTCCGTCTCTGTCGGGATCGCCGGCAACCGCTCCCTCGAGTCCTCCCTGCCCGTACGCATCGAGGACCTTGACCTCGGCGTCGACCTCCGCCGCGGCCACTGAAGCGCGGGCTGGGAACAACCATGAGCAGAATTTTTGTCACCGGCGGCTCCGGCCGCCTGGGCCGCAGCGTTGTGGCCGGGCTGGCTGGCAAGGGCCACCAGGTCATCTCGGTGGACCGCGAAGCCGTCCCCGCTGAACAGTTGCCGGCCGGCGTCGTGCAGGAAACTGCCGACCTCCTGGCCCCGGGGGAGGCGCTGCGCCTCCTCCGGGAGACCACGCCCGACGCCGTCATCCACCTTGCGGCTATAGCGGTACCGTTCAGCGCGCCCGAGGACGTCATCTTCGCCACGAACACGCGGCTCGCCTTTGCCGTGATCAGTGCGGCGACGGAGGTGGGCGTGCAGAAGATCGTGACCGCCAGCAGCCCCACCGTCCTGGGCTACGGTTCGCCCGCAGGCTGGCTGCCGCCGTCGTTCCCGCTGGACGAGCGGACCCCGCCGAGGCCTTGGAACGCATACGCGCTGTCGAAGCTGATCGCAGAGCAGACAATGCAGACTTTCGCTGCCGCCCAGGGCGAGAAGATCCGCTACGCGGCGTTCCGCCCGTGCTTTGTGATCTCGCCGGAGGAATGGGAAGGAGCACCGACACAGCAGGGCCACACGCTCGCCGAACGGCTGGCCGATCCCGCCCTGTCCGCGCCCGCACTGTTCAACTACGTGGATGCCCGGGACGTGGCGGACTTCCTGGACCTGCTGCTGGAGAAGATGCCGTCCATCCCCAACGGGGAAACCTTCTTCGTCGGAGCCGCGGATGCCCTGGCCACCGCGCCGCTGGCGGAACTGATGCCTAAGTTCCTGCCTGGAAGCGAGGCCCTTAGCGCAGGACTCGCCGGCACCAGCCCGGCCTTCTCCATCGCGAAAGCACAGGAACTCCTGGGCTGGCACCCCACGCGCAGCTGGCGCACTGAACTGAAGTCCCACCCCACCCTCAACGACGAGAACTCTGCGCTGGTTACCGCCGGCAGCGGAGCCAAGGAGACACCATGAAATTCGACGGCGTACTGTTCTTCCCCGTCACCCCGTTCACGGCCGAAGGCGCCGTTGACGTAGAGATGCTCAAGGAACACATCAGCTCCCGCCTCCCGTTCGGGCCCGGCGGCGTCTTCCCGGCCTGCGGCACCGGCGAATTCCATGCCCTCAGCATCGAGGAAGTCCGCACCGTGGTGACGGCCGCCGTCGAGGTTGTCGCAGGAAAGGTTCCGGTAGTAGCCGGCGCCGGCGGTCCGCTGGGCCATGCCATTGCTGCCGCCCGCGCTGCGGAAGAAGCCGGCGCGGACGCACTCCTGGTGCTGCCGCCGTACCTGGTCACTGGCCCCACCGATGGGCTCGTGGCCTATATCGAGGCTGTGGCCAGCGCCAGCAGCCTGCCGGTGATCGTTTACCACCGCGGCAACGCCAAGTTCACCGCCGCGTCCATGGCGCGGCTGGCTGCCAACCCCAAGGTGGTCGGCTTCAAGGACGGGCTGGGCGACGTGGGCCTGGCCCAGGAGATCGTATCCGCAGTCCGTGCAACCGGACGGGAGGACTTTGCGTTCTTCAACGGCCTGCTGACCGCCGAACTGACCCAGGGCGCCTACCGCGGCCTCGGCATCCCGCTCTACTCCTCGGCAGCCTTCGCAATGGCCCCGGAGATTGCCAAGGCCTACTACGACGCGTACATGGCCGGTGACGAGGACCGCCGCAACGCCCTGCTGGAAGGCTTCTACGCACCGCTGGTCCGCCTCCGCGACCAAACACCGGGCTTCGGCGTTTCGCTGATCAAGGCGGGCCTGCGGCTGGGCGGACTGCCCGTCGGCTCCGTGCGCCCGCCGCTGGTTGACCCCACCGAGGAGCAGTTGGTGCAGCTGAAGGCCATCCTCGCCAAGGGCTACGAGCTGGCTGGCCGCTGATGAGCTCCCCCGCAACTGTTGCCGTCCGCACGGAACCGCGCATCACGGGCCTGAGCACCCGGCTCATCACCGTTCCGTTGCGCCGGAGCTGGGGTGTTGAGGCACCGGAAAACCACGTGATCACCACGGAAATCCACACGGACGACGGCGGCGCGGGGCATGGTTTTTCCTGGACGCCCACCATTGGTCCGCAGGCGGTTAAGGCCCTGCTCGACTACGACATCGCCCCGTTCATCACCGGGCTGCCCGCCAACCCGGAGGTTGTCTGGGACGCGGTGTGGAAACGGCTGCACGAGGCCGGCGGCGGGGGACTGACCACGATTGCGATGGCCGGGGTGGACCTGGCCCTCTGGGATCTTCAGGCCTCCCGCGCCAACACTTCCGTCGCCGGACTCCTGGGGCAGCGCCAGGAGTCCGCGGAGGTGTACGGATCCGGTGTAAACCTGCATTACAGCCTCGAAGAGCTGGCTGCCCAGACTGAGCGGTGGGTTGCCGCAGGACACCAGGCAGTGAAGATCAAGGTGGGCAAGCCGGACATCCGCGAGGACGCCGAACGGGTGGCCGCGGTCCGCTCCGTCCTGGGACCTGACCGGAAACTGATGATTGACGCCAACCAGCGCTGGGACCTGCCCACCACGCTCCGCGCCCTCGATGTTTTGTCCGAATTCGGGTTGGAGTGGCTTGAGGAACCCATCCGCGCGGACGACCTCTGGGCCTACCGCAGGCTCCGAAAGCACTCGCCCGTGCCGATCGCCCTCGGTGAAAACCTGCACACCATCTACCGCTTCCGCGATTTCATAGAGGCGGAAGCAGTGGACATCATCCAGCCGAACATTATCCGCGTGGGTGGCATCACGTCCTTCCGGCGCATCGTGGAACTGGCCCGCACCAACAGCATCAAGGTGATGCCGCACCTGCTCCCCGAGCTGTCCGGCCAGCTGGCGCTCACGCTCGCCGAGCCCACCCTGGTGGAGGATGTGGAGGAGGCGTCCTTTGAGCAGCTGGGGATCCTGGCCGGCCCCTCGCCGGTCCAGTTCAGCAACAGCCGCCTGACGCTCACCGACCAGCCCGGACTCGGCTTCCGCTTCCACGACGCAGGCTAAAGCAGATCAACGCAGACTCGATGAGTCCAGACACGAAGAACAGGTACCTCAAGTGACAACTGCAACCCTTACCCTGTCCGAGCTCACGGCCGCCGCCACAGAGGCAGCCAAAATTTCCGCGGCCGCCTCCGACGCGGAACGGGCCGCCTGGCTCACGGCCGTGGCCGATGCGCTCGACGCCAACGCCGCGGAACTGGTGGAGATTGCCGATTCCGAGACGAGCCTTGGCGCAACCCGCCTCACTGGCGAAGTGGCCCGGACAACCGGGCAGCTGCGACTGTTCGCCCGCGTGATCACCGAAGGTTCTTACCTCGAAGCCGTCATCGACCACGCCGACCCCAACTCCACGCCACCCAAGCCTGACCTTCGCCGTATCCTGCGGCCCATCGGCCCGGTTGCGGTATTCTCCGCTTCCAACTTCCCGTTCGCCTTCTCGGTGGCCGGCGGAGATACCGCTTCCG
This sequence comes from Arthrobacter sp. D3-16, assembly GCF_054408515.1. Lineage (NCBI taxonomy): Bacteria > Bacillati > Actinomycetota > Actinomycetes > Micrococcales > Micrococcaceae > Arthrobacter > Arthrobacter sp. D3-16. Next base: position 837,527 of record NZ_CP096437.1, read on the forward strand.
CCCTTGCCGTCGGTTGCTCCGTCATCGTCAAAGCCCACTCGGGCCACTTGCGCCTCTCGGAGCGGACCGCCGAAATTATGGCTGACGCACTGTCCGCGGCAGGAGCGCCGGAAGGCCTCTTCGCCCTGGTATCCGGCCGCGAGGTGGGAACCGCACTTGTGCAGGATCCCGCCATCAAAGCGGTTGGCTTCACCGGCTCCATCCCCGGTGGCCGAGCCCTCTTCGACCTCGCCACATCCCGTCCCGAGCCCATCCCTTTCTACGGCGAACTCGGCAGCCTGAACCCCGTCGTCGTTACCGAGCGGGCTCTGGCGGAGCACTCCACGCAACTCGCCGAGGGTCTGGCCGGATCCTTCACTCTTGGCGCCGGCCAGTTCTGCACCAAGCCCGGGCTGGTCTTCATTCCGGCTGGAACGGACTTCGCTGCGAAAGTGGCGGAAGCCAGCAAGGACAAGCCGGCGCTCGGCATGCTGACCACGCGGATTGCCGAGGCATACCCGGACGGGCTGCGCAGTTTCGCTTCCGTGGAAGGCGTTGATGTGATGAGCGGCAGCGTGGACCAGGATGCGGTGTCCGATGGGGCAGCCCCGGTGGTCTTCTCCACCTCCGCGGCGAAGGCTCTTGAGCGTCCCGAGGAACTGCTGGAGGAGTGCTTCGGCCCCACCACCATGCTGATCGAGTACACGGACCAGGAGGAGCTGTCTGCAGTCCTGGCCAAGGTACCGGGCAGCCTGACCGCCACGGTGCACGCGCAGCCGGGCGAGGACGTTTCCAGGCTCGTGGAGCAGCTGTCCAACCTGGCCGGCCGCGTCCTGTTCGACGGCTGGCCCACGGGCGTGGCCGTCAACTGGGCCCAGCAGCACGGCGGTCCCTACCCGGCCACCACCTCGCTCTTCACCTCGGTGGGTGCGACGGCGGTCCGCCGGTTCCAGCGCCCCGTTGCCTACCAGGATGCGCCCGAGACGGTCCTGCACCCGGCACTGCACGAAGACAACCCGCTGGGCATCCCGCGCCGGGTCGACGGGAAACTGGTGCTCCCCCGGTAACGCTCTCTCACTTGATGTCGCTTTAACCAAAACGCTCTCTCAGTTGGTGCCGGGACTACGGCTACAACTGAGAGAGCGTTTTGCGTTTTACCGCAGGAACTGAACTGGTCCCCGTTAGTTGGACTGGCTAAATGGGATTCTAGGCTGCAAGGGTCTGGGCCCGGTATTGCGCCGGGCTCAGGCCCTTGAGCTTTGTGGAGATTCTTTTGTTGTTGTACCAGTGGATGTATTCCTCTATTGCAGCTGCCAGTGCATCGGTGTTGAGGAATCGGACGCGGTGGAAGAGTTCTTCCTTCAGGTGGCCGAAGAAGTTCTCCATGACGGCGTTGTCGTAGCAATTGCCCTTGCGGGACATGGATTGGACCCCGCCGGCGTTCTCGATGAGGGTGCGCCAGGAGGCATGGCGGTATTGGAAACCTTGGTCCGAGTGCACCAGCGGCTGCTGACCCGGCTGCAGGCAGGTCAGGGCCTCACGCAGTGAATCGTTGGTGAGCGCCAGGTTCGGGGACAAGCCCAGCGAGTAAGAAATGATCTGCCGGTCGAAGAGGTCCATGACCGGTGAGAGGTAAAGCTTCCGGTCACCGACGCGAAACTCCGTCACGTCGGTTACCCACTTCTGGTTCGGTGCATCAGCCTCGAATTCCCGCTTCAGCACGTTGGGCGCTACCGCGCCCTGGTCGCCCTGGTAGGAGTTGTAGCGCTTCCTGCGCCGGACCTTGCAGGCCAACCCGAGTGCCTGCATCAGCTTCAGCACGGTCTTCTTCGCGACCGTCCACCCTTGCTTGAGTAGCTCCGTATGGACCCGCCGATGCCCGTACCGGCCATGGTTCATTTCGAAGATCTCCGTGACCGCCGCTTTGAGCTTCTCTTTCGGATCGGGCCCATGGAGCCGGAGCTGGTGATAGAAGAACGTGGATCTCGCCAGCCCGGCGACGTCCAAACAGGACACCAAGCGGATAGTCAACCTTGAGGGCAACGACGGCCTGAACCTTACCGTCGTCCCTGTTCCCTCAAGGCCCGCAGTTTTCCCAGGTACGCCACCTGGGCGCGCAGCCGCTCGTTCTCCCGCCGCAACCGCTCAAGCTCGGGCAGTTCCGCTGGCGGCAGGGCATCAGGTTTCCGCGGTCTGCCTTTGGGCTTTGGCCGCAACCCGTCCTCACCCTCCAGACGATACGCCCGGACCCACTTTTGCAGCAGCTCACGGGAGGCCAAACCAGCCTCCACTGCCAGATCCGGACCGGGCTTGCCCGCGAGGAACCGCTGCACCAAGGCCAGCTTGAACTCGAAAGAGTATGACTTCACCGGCCTGCTCACCAGCACTCCTTGCCCATGAATCCTCCACCGCCCATACAGTGCCCTGACCGGCACCCAAGGCGCATCCAGCAACCGAGCCACCGCCCGATACCCGATACCCTCTCAAACAACGCTACAGCCGCCTCACGCTGCGCCTCAGATAATGAACTACTTGCACGCATAAAACTGCTCCCCGGAAGTCGGAACTGAATTTCTCAGTCCAACTTCCGGGGAGCAGTTCAAACTGCGAGAGCGTTCGGCCTAGAGCTGGAGAGTGGCGGGGCGCTCGAGCCCGTTCACGGTGGTGGTTGGCCAGCGCGGGTCAACGGTGAGGACCTGCAGGCCGGATTCGGTGAGCTGGACAGTGTCCTCGATCTTGACGCCGGGCCCGGACGGGTTCCAGGTGAAGGCCTGGTTCAGGACCACCGTATCCGTTGCGGCGGCGGTTACCCGGGGATCGCGTCCCGCGTAGCCTGCAGGCCCGCCCTGATGGTGCAGTTCCCACTGCTCCGCGCCGAAAGCGTGCCGGGCGTAAGCGGCCTGGATCTCGGCGAAGATCCGGTCCAGCCGGGCGCCGGGGACAGTGGCGTCGAAGATGTCAGCTTCCACTGCTGCGATGCGTGCCTCGGCGTCGCGCTCTTCCGGGGCGCCGGCGTCGAACCTTACCCAGCGGGTGATGTTGGCGACCAGGCCGTCCCGGCGGGCGCACACCACCGCCATGGCCCGGCGCCCCAGGGGCGAGTGGGTAGCCAGCGGATGCCGGAACTCGCTCCGGCTGCTGCCGTTGCACAACAGGACCAGCGGCTCGGCGCCGGCGGCAATCACCCGGGCGGCCAGCGCGGACACCAGTTCGAATTCTGTGGTTTCCGGCCGGGCCGTTGAGAGCACGTCGGTCATGATGGCAGCGACATCAGCACTGAGGAGGGCATAGCGGGCACTTTCAGCCGGGAGCAGCTGCTGGCGGGCTGCGCGCAGCTCAGCGGCCACGGCTGTTTCGGCCAGCGGAGTGCCCTTTCCGGATGTGCCGACGGCGGCAGCCGCCTCGTGCAGGTTGCCGTACCAAGGCACCGAGTGGAGGGTGACGCCGGAGGGCAGCTCCTCGGCAGCGATGCGGCCGGCTTCATTGTTGAAGGTGACCAGGTGGTCGCCGTCGCGGTCAACGAGGACGGCTGCGATGGGATCGCCCGCCAGGCTGATGTGTACGCGGCTGCCGTCAAGGTACCAGGTCAGCGCCGTGTGCGTGGTGAGCAGCAGGGAATCCTGGCCCTTGGCGTCCAGAATGTCCAGGACCCGGCTCCGCTTGATGGCACGGTCCTCGGTTGAGGCCGGTGCCACCCGGACGGCCTGCACCGCTGCAGGTTCTGATGGGGTGGAGTCCATCATCGCGGTGCCGCTCCCTCTGCCCGCAAGCGGTGTGGTGTCTGCTGTTGTCTGGCTCATGAACGGTTCCCCTGCCGGTTGATCAATGCTTCGATGTCTGCTGTGTCCAGGATGCCGTTGGCCACAAAAACGGTGATGCTGCGTTTCACGGGAGTGCCCGGTTTTGTGATGGCCGGGGTGTCCCACGCGAGCGACTGGCCCACTCCCGGATAACCGTCCACCCGGACGAACCAGGGGTCGGTGGAACCCTCCGCTGCCACGAAAACGAGGGTGGCACTGCCTTCTGGTGTGCTGCCGATGGAAATGCCGGCATCGGACGTGCCGGCGTCGAAGGTTTCCGGGTCGAACGTCCCCGCCCAGGCGAGCCACGGCGCTACAGAGCCGTGCACCTCGGACTCGCCCGCGCCGGCGGGTGTCCAGACAGCGGCGCTGTCGCAGGCGGGCAGCCGCCAGAAGAACCCGCCGTAGCCACCTTCATGGCGGCCATTGGAACCGGGGCTCCCGAGGCTGACCGGCTGGTCCCCGGCGGGGGAGAGGGCAAAGTCCAGAGACAGCTGCCACGCGGAGGAGCTGACGCCGGACCAGGTCCAGGTACGGTCCTCCACCAGGACGGGGGCGCCGTCGGGCCCGTTCCAGCTCAGGGTCTCCTGCAGCCGGCCGTCCTGGCCACCCGATACGGCGGCCGTTTCTTCGATGGAGGTTCCGGTGCCGGTGATGCTGCCGTGGTCCGGGCGCCAGACGTATTGTCCGGCTTCGCGTGTGTAGGTGCGGCCGCCCCAGAAATTGATGCCGTCCACGTCCTGCAGGGCAACGCCAACACCTAGGTGCCACACGTGGTCCAGCGGCTGGTGGTCCGTCACCACGGTGCCTTGAAGGGTACGTACCGGGTGCAGGTAGGGCCGTGGCGACGAGACAGCGCGGATACGGCTGCCGTCCTGGTACCCGGCGATGGCCTGGCCGTCCAGCGTCAAAGTGCGGACAGGCGGGAGGGCCCTAGCCCACGGCACTCCCAGTTCGGCGAAGGTGGCCTGCGCCTTGATGGCGCGTTCGATCAAGGTGCCAATTCCGTGGACTACAGGATGGGCGTCGTCGCCGTCGCCTTCCCAAGTGATGTGGCGGGGGCTGATGGCTTGGGGCGCCGGCGCCGTTCGGATGGCCTCCAGCACAGTGGTGAAAGCGCCGGTGTTGGGCAGGGGAGACAGCAGCCGGGCCCCGGTGGAGCGGGCGTCCAGCAGGTTTTCCAGCAGGTCGGTGCGGCCGAACCTCTCGCGGCGCTCGCCGTCCGCGGTGCTGATGACCACCTCGTCCCGGGTGTAGAAGAGGGTGATCTCGCCGCGAGTTCCGTGCACGGTGACGGAGGGATCCTGCTGTTCGGGGGCGCACAACGTCAACCCGCAGAGCAACGTGGTGCCCCCAGCGGTGCGGACGCGGATGATGGACGTGTCATCGCTCTCGGTGCCGTGTGCCCGGTAAAGGTCTGTCTCCACCGATTGCACGTCGGCCAGCGTGTGTGCTCCCGCCATGTGAAGCGCGGTGGCTACGGCGTGGGCGAGGGCGTTGGTTGCCACGCCGTCCACCACGTCGATGCCGTTAAGGCTTCGCTTCCCCGCCCAACGGGAACGCTTGAAGTAGGCCTTGTTCCGCACCCACTGTCCTTTGGCGCTCAGGCCGAGGACGTCACCGATGCTGCCGGTTTCCACCAGGCCACGGATGGCAGGCAACGCGTGGGAACCGAGGCTTTGGAATCCCACCTGGACCAGCCGCCCGGCGGTCTCTGCGGCGGACAGCACCTCCTGGAACTGGGCCAGGGACGCCACCGGCGGCTTTTCGACGTAGACGTCCTTACCTGCTGCCAAGGCCGCGAGGGCCAGGGGGGCATGTGTCTGAATGGGGGTGGCAAGGATAACGATGTCGACCCCCGGGTCCGCTGCCAGCAGCTGTCCCAAGTCATCGAAGACCGCTACCGGGTCTGCCAGCCGTCCCTCTGCGGGAGGATTGGGGTCCGCGACAGCGACCAGTTCCAGGGCTCCGGCTTCCTCGAGCCGGGCAAGGTTGGCAAGGTGGCGTTCCCCGAATCCGTGGACGCCCACCAGGGCTATCCGTGGAACCGCTACAGGGTTCGGCGCTGGCGCTGCACGGCCAGTCTGGCCGGTGCTGTTCTCCGCGGTGGCGGATTGTTGAGTCATCAGGAAGTTCCTTGAGGGCTGAAGGTGGTCTGGAAGTCGAGTGTGCCGGCATCTGCCGGACCAGGTGTGTCCGCTTGCTTGCCGTGCAGCCTGGAAGACAGGAAGTCGAGTGCTTCCTCCTGCATGCGGGCCGTAAAAACATGGCCCCCGGGCCAGAAGCTTCCGGTGTAGCTCCCGGGACGGTGCAGTGATTCCAGGATGCGGTGGGCATCGCGCATGCCGTCGTCTGGAAAAAGCTCGTCGGCCAGCGCGTATTGGACCAGCAGGTCGCGCGCGCCCGATCTTGCCGTGAGCTCGGGCCAGTCACCCAGCTGCCACAGGCCAGGGGTCTGCAGCAGCCACGAATGCGCGTCAAGGTAGGCGGGAAGAAGGGACTGGAAAGTGGCCATCATGCAGGTCACCACGTAGCTGCGGATCCGCGGACTCAGGGCGGCAAGGGCCAGGGAACGGCCACCGCCACCGGAGAAGCCGATGCAGCCCAGCCGGTCCGGGTCCACGTCCGGCAGTCCGGCGAGAATGTCCAGGGCCGCCAGATCGTCGTGGGCCACCATGCCGGCGAGGCTGGTACCCAGCAGGCCAGCGGTCTTGGCCACGGTTTCCTCGTGGAAAGCAGCGGCGGCATTGTATTCATCAGCTTCGGAAGGCACGACGCCGTCCTGCCGCCACTGCGCCTGCCGCGCCTCCAGTGCAGAGGCCGTCCGCCACGGCGGAACGGAGAGATCGAAACGGCGGCTGCCCCAGGCGAATGTGTCGTGCGCGAGAACGGCGAAGCCCCTTCGAGCGACCTCCGTGGCGAGTGCCTGGCCGTCGTAGTGGCCCGCCCGGGCGCTTTTTGCCGAGGGGTGGGATTCCGGCAGATCCACCAGGCGGTCCGCCCCGCCGAACTTGTTGCCCCCGTGGCAGTGCAGGGCAAGGACGCCCGGCAGGGGACCGGAAACGCTGGCCGGCCGGATCAGCCAGCCAGTGGTGCGGGGACCAAATCCCAGCTGCCAGCCGAGCTGGGAGGTAGTGACGCCGTCGTGCGTTCCCTCCCAGTGGACGGTCACCTCCGGCCGCTGCGACGCGCCCGGTACCCCGAGCGCGTCCGCAAGTCCCTGCGACGCCGGGCTAGCGGCCTGGTACCGGGGGTGTTGCTGAACGTAGGCAGGCCAGTCCCCGTAGCCGCCTATCGCGCTCGGCCGTGGCGGCCGGGCATCGGTCAGTTCGGCATCAGGGCTCACTGGCCTGCCTCCTGTTCTGATGGTGTAGTGCGGGATGCGCTGGGCCGGGGTCAGCCCAGGTTCGAATTGACCTCTTGGATGAAGGCCTTGGCAGCGTCCCGCGGGGAGGTCTTTCCGAACAGCACATCCGTGTTGAGCCGGTTGATGACCTCCATGGTGGCCGACGATCCGGCGGGGAAGGGCAGCGGCGGTTCGATCTTCATTTCAGCCACGCGGTCCAGGTATTCCGCTTCCTTCTGCTGGGATTCCTTGAGGAGAGGCGTGATGGCGGCCTTGAGTTCGGTGTTGGCAGGCATGCCCCGGTCGCTCTTGATCTTGGTCGCCGCGTCCACGTTGTTCACCAGGTAGTTGATGAACAGGGCTGCTTCCTTGGGGTGGGCAGACTTCGAGGAGATGGCGTATTCCATGGAGGACCGCAACCACGTGCCCGGCTGCTTGCTCTCGTTGGGCAGCTTCATCATGACCAGCGGCGACCCCGAGTATGAGTTCATCTGGTTGCTCCAGGAGATCTTCATGCCCTGCTTGCCCTGGCCCATCAGCGTCAACTCGGGCTGGGCGGAGTTGTCTTCAACAGTCTGGGAGGCCGAGGGAGCGGCGCCGGTTTCCATCAGCTTCTTGTTCATCTCGAACCACTTGGTGGCGGTGTCCTCGCTGATGCCCAGCTTCTTGCCGTCATCAGTGTAGAGGTCCTCGCCGTGCTGGCGTGCCCATACTGCAAGGAAGGAGTCGTTGGTCATGGGGGTGGTCCCGAAGGTTCCCGCCGGCGACTTTTTGGTGATCTCTGCGGCGATTTCGGCGTAGTCATCCCAGGTCCAGGTCTCGTCGTCGGGCAGCTCCACCCCGGCGGCCTCGAAGACTTTCGGGTCGACCACCATGGACATGGCGTTGACGCCGGCGGTGATGGTGTACTGCTTGCCGTCGATCTTGCCGAGGTCCACCGTGCCCTCTGCGAACTTGGACGTATCGATCTGGTCCTTGACCTTGTCCAGGTCCAGTAGCACGCCCCGGCTCGCGTATTCGCTGGGGTACGCGCCGCTCATGGCGAAGACGTCCGGGGTAGTGCCGCCGGCGATCTGGGTGGCCATCTTGTCCCAGTAGGAACTGAATTCAGTGTTCTCGCCCTGCACCTTGATGGTGGGGTTGGCCGCCTCGAAGTCCTTGATGACTTCGAGGGTGGTCTTCGCGCGGGAATCGTTGCCCCACCAAGCGAAGCGGATGGTGACGGGATCTTCAACCGTCCCCACTTTGCCGGCTTCCGGGTTGCTGCCGCAGCCGGTGAGAACCAGTGCCAGCGCTGCTGATGCCCCGGCGACTGCCATGGACGACCTCTTGAGACTAAACCGCATTGTCCTGCCCCTAAGTTAGTGTTTTCGGTTGAAGCGACGCCCGCTACAGAAAGCGTTTTCTCAAAAACTAACAAAGGGCTATACAAGAGTCAAGAAACCGTTTACTTTGGTACCGAGCCGCTTTTGAAACCGGACCACCCGCCAGGTGGCGCAACGGATGATCGCCACTCCTGGTCCGCTTCTCCGGAAGTGCGGCCGGAACGGCGCCGTCCCTATATCGCTCAGGCGATACCAACACGTGGAGGCCACGATGACCAAAGGAGCCCACATGGCCGCTAAACACATACCCAGGGCACCGCGCCCGGCTGGAATGCCGGCTGCAGCGGGCCGACTGCACGGAACGGGGTTGCCGCAGTGAGCGCCATCAGCGAGCTCAGCTCGATTTCCCGGAAGAAGGGTAAAGCGACCCCGGAAGAGAAGAAGGCGAACAGCCGCGATAATAAGGCTGCCTATATCTTCCTGCTGCCGTGGCTGGTAGGCCTCGTCGCGATCACCATCGGCCCGATGCTGATGTCCCTTTACCTGTCCTTCACGGACTACAACCTCCTCCAGCCCCCGGAATGGGTTGGTTTGGAGAACTTCACCCGGATGCTCACCGACGCCCGGCTGCACAACTCCCTCGGCGTGACCTTCACCTACGTGTTCATCGGTGTCCCGCTCCAGCTGGCCGTGGCGCTGCTGATCGCCCTCGTCCTGGACAAGGGCCTGCGCGGGCTCCCGTTCTACCGCTCGGTGTTCTACCTGCCGTCCCTGCTGGGCGGATCGGTGGCCGTTGCCATTCTCTGGAAGCAGATCTTCGGCACTACCGGCCTGGTCAACCAGGTCCTTGCGATGTTCGGCATCCAGGGACCGGGCTGGATCTCGGATCCCAGCACTGCCCTTGGTTCCATCATCCTGCTGCACGTGTGGACCTTCGGCGCCCCCATGATCATCTTCCTGGCAGGCCTGCGGCAGATCCCGACCATGTACTACGAGGCCGCGAAGGTTGATGGTGCCACCACCCTCCAGCAGTTCTGGCGGATTACCATGCCGATGCTAAGCCCCATCATCTTCTTCAACCTGGTGCTCCAGATCATCGGTTCATTCCAGTCGTTCACCCAGGCGTTCATCGTCTCCGGCGGTAACGGCGGGCCCTCGGACTCCACCATGTTCTTCACCCTGTACCTCTACCAAAAGGGATTCGGCCAGTTCGACATGGGCTACGCCTCCGCGATGGCCTGGCTCCTGCTGGTGATCATCGGCATCTTCACCGCCATCAACTTCATCGCTTCTAAGTATTGGGTTTTCTATGACGACTAAGCTTGAGACGCTGCCCACCCCGGAGACCGCCGGCGCGGGCAAGCCTACGAACCGCCGCAAGCCCAAGGTCAGGGAGTCCCGGGGCACCCTGGCCTTCAGCAAGGCGCAGCGCAGCAAGGCGCTGATGAAACATGCCATCCTTATCCTGGCCGGCGGGCTCATGATCTGCCCGCTGCTGTGGATGGTGGTGTCCTCGCTGCGGCCCAACGAGCTGATCTTCCGCGAGCCCGGCCTGTGGCTGAACAGCCTGGAGATGAGCAACTACACATCCGGCTGGTCAGCCCTGACCCACCCCTTCGGCCACTACATGATCAACTCCGCGATTGTGGTGATCGGATCCATCCTGGGGAACCTGATCTCGTGCTCGATGGCTGCGTACGCCTTCGCCCGGCTTCAGTTCACCGCCAAGAAGCTGTTGTTCGGCATCATGCTGCTGACCATCATGCTGCCGTTCCACGTGGTGATCGTCCCGCAGTACATCCTGTTCTCGCAGATCGGCTGGGTGAACACCTTCTGGCCGCTGATCGTGCCCAAGCTGCTGGCAACGGAAGCGTTCTTCGTTTTCCTGATGGTGCAGTTCATCCGCGGCATTCCCCGCGAACTGGACGAGGCCGCCAGGATCGACGGCGCCGGCCACCCGCGCATCTTCCTGCGGGTCATCCTGCCGCTGATGGTGCCCGCCCTGGCCACCACCACCATCTTCACCTTCATCTGGACCTGGAACGACTTCTTCGGCGCCCTGATTTACCTCACGGACCCCGACATGTTCACGGTTCCGGTGGCATTGAGGGCTTTCGTCGACGCGCAGTCGGCAACGAGCTGGGGGTCGCTGTTCGCGATGTCCATCGTGTCCCTGCTGCCCGTCTTCCTCGTGTTCCTCTTCGGCCAGCGATTCCTCATCAAGGGCATCGCCACCACCGGAATCAAGTAGTCCCTACCGCATAGCAGCGCCGACATTTTTGCTGCTGACGCTACGGCTCTTGTGAAACGGCCCGTCTGCCGGCGGGCCGTTTCTGCCGTTATAAAAGAGTCACCAGAAACATCTTGTGATACAAGTTGAGCACTTGTAGTATTAGGCACAGAAAGCGGTTTCCCGTTTTCCCCTCCTGCTCCTGGTTCCAATCCCCAACCTAACCCCAGCACCTGATCAACCAGCATCATGATCAAAGAAGATCGGAGTATCCAGTGCCGCTATTTTCCCGCCCTGCGTCTGCTGCCAAGCCATCGGCAGAGACACCCTCCACGGGCGCACGCCGCCCGTTACGCAAGACTGGCTTGGTAGCCGCCGCTGCCGCCGTCGTCATGGCCCTTAGTGCCTGTGGCGGAGGAGCTGCTTCGGAGAGCGCCGACGGTCCCGTAGAACTGCGCTTCTCCTGGTGGGGTGGCGACAAGCGGGCGCAGCTGACGCAGGAAGCCATCAAGCAGTTCGAGGCTGAGAACCCCAACATCAAAATCAAGCCCGAATTTGGTGACTGGAGCGGCTACTGGGACAAGCTGGCCACCCAAGTCGCGGCCAACGACGCACCGGACATCATTCAGATGGACGAAAAGTACATCACCGAATACTCCAGCCGTGGAGCCCTTCTCGACCTCTCGAAGTACGAGATCGACACCTCCAAGCTTGACGAAGCCGCGCTCAATGCCGGCAAGAGTGACGACGGCCTGACCGGCATCGCCGCCGGAATTAACGCCGCAACCATCCTGGCCAACCCCAAAGTCTTCGAAGCCGCTGGTGTGGCGCTGCCAGACGACTCCACCTGGACCTGGCAGGACTTCGAACGGATTGCCACCGAAATCACCGACAAGTCTCCCCAGGGCACCTACGGCGCAGCAGCCTACGGAACCGATGAGGCTTCACTGGGCGTCTGGCTCCGCCAGAACGGCAAGTCCCTGTACACCTCAGACGGCAAGTTGGGCTTTGAGCCGAGCGACATCGCCGAATGGTGGGCGTTCCTGAAGCAGCTCAGCGAGAAGAAGGCAGTTCCGTCCGCTTCCGAGGTAGTGGAAGCCGAGGCCGCACCGCTGGATCAGAGCGGACTCGCCACCGGCAAGAACGGCATGGCCTTCTGGTGGTCCAACCAGGCTCCTGCCCTGGAAAAGGCATCCGGCGGTGACCTGAAGATCCTGCGGTTCCCCACCAAGACCGGAAAGGCCGATGAGGCCGGACTCTGGTACAAGGCTTCGCAGTTCTGGTCGGCCTCCTCGCGCACCAAGCACCCTGAGGAAACCGCCAAGTTCATCGACTTCCTGGCCAACAACGTCAAGGCCGGCGAAGCGCTCCTGGCCGACCGTGGCGTGTACCCGAACTCCGACGTTCGTGCAGCCATTGAATCCAAGCTGACTCCTGCCGACGTCAAGGTGGTCAAGTTCATCGACCAGATCAAGGACGAGCTGGGCGAGGCTCCTGCACCGCCGCCGAAGGGCGCCGGCTCCATCCAGGAAATCATCAAGCGCTACACCTCTGAGGTTCTCTTCGAGCGGCTGTCCACGGAAGAAGCTGGCAAGAAGGCACATGACGAGATGAAGTCCGCCATCAGCAGTTAGTTTTCACACCGCCACTAACACGGCTCTGGACACCTTGGGAGGACGCCTCCTCCGCCCATAACGTCCGACGGCGGGTGGCAGCTCCGTCCCGGTGGGAACCATTGGTTCCTCCCGGGGCGGAGCTGTTTAAGCTGCCTTTTCGTCCACTCATTCCTGGGGTGGGGGTGGTGGTTTGAAGTAGGTGTTTTGTTGGGGTTTTTGGTGGGGGTCGAGGTGTTTTGGGGGTGTGTACCAGGGGGTGTTGTTGATGGTGGTGATGGTCCATTGTTCTTTGTGGATGAGGTGGTGGTGGGCTGAGCAGAGGAGTGTGCCGTTGTTCGGGGTGGTGGGGCCGCCGTGGGACCAGTAGGTGATGTGGTGGGCTTCGCACCAGGGGGCGGGGATGGTGCAGTTGGGGAAGGTGCAGCCTTGGTCCCGGGCGGTGAGGGCTTGGCGTTGGGTGGGGGTGAAGAGCCGGGTTTTGCGGCCGAGGTCCAGGATTTCGCTGCGGGTGCCGAGGAGTGCGGGGATGATGTCGGCGTCGCAGGCGATTTTGCGGATTGTGGCGGCGGTGACGGGGCCGGTGAAGGCGAAGTTCCCGGTGCCGGTTTCCGGGGCCACGTGTCGGGGGTGGGGGAGGAGGTCCTGGTAGTTGATGGTGGCGATGATTTGGGGGCGGTTGCCGCCGGTGGTGGGCAGGGTGTTGGTGGCCATGGCGGTTTTGACGGCGCCGATGATTCCGTCGAGTTGTTTCTGGGGCCTTGTGCGCCGGTCCAGGTCCACGTCACCGTCCGGCAAGGAGTCCTGGCCGGTGCCGTTGCCGGGGACACCGGCCGCACCAGCACGAGCACCCGCGCCACTGCCACCGCCGGTGCCGGTGTTGGTGGCGGTGGTGCGGGGGTTGGTGGCGGTGTTCATGACGGTGAGGAGGTGTTCGTATTGGTCGGTGGTGGCGAAGATTTCGAGGTGGTGCAGGCCGTGGCGGGGTTTGCGGATGAAGGCGCCTTGGGTGTGGCGGAGGGCTTCTTCGCTGGGTTCGGTGCCGTCGGCGTCGATGGTGTCGGCCCAGCGGCGGGCGAGGCGGGTAAGGAAGTCCGGGTCCGTGGTCGCGGCGGTGGTGGTGAGGTTCTCCTCGATCAGGGCCAGCCGCTCTGGTGTGACGAGGTGGCGGAGCCGGTTCAGGGTCAGGGCGATGATGGTCCCGGCCCGGGAGGAAACAACCGGGCTGGTAGCGGCCCCGCTAGTTGGCGTGTCCTCGTCCTCGACGTTGCTGCCGGCGGGTGCGGGTGGGGGTGTGGGTGTGAGGGCGGCGGCGAGGTGTTCGCGGGTGGCGGGGAGGATGTCGCCGGTGAGGGTGTTGGTGGGCAGGATGTCCGCTGCGAGGGCGAGGCGGCGGTGGGCTTCGCTTTTGCCGATCCGCAGCCGCAGCCGCAGGAACTCCGCGGTGTTGGCGCACCCGTCATCAGCCGGCGAGGTGATGACCGGGTTGGAACGGTCTGAGCCCATCTGGCTCCCGGGAGCACTGGCCGTTAAACCGCTGGTCCCGGTGTCTTCTGGCCAGGCGGTGTCGGTTTCGTTCAGGGTTTCTGCGCCGTTGTCCCAGCCGGTGACCCAGCCCTTGCCCGTGCGCGACCGGCCGGCCCGGGAAGCGTCCGCCGCGGCAATAGCCTGTGCGCGGGTCCGGTCAACGATCCCGGCGGAGAGGACCTGCAGGTACTCCACGGACCGGGAGAGGTCCTCGACCTGCCCGGCAAAATCGGCGGCCTCGACGTAATCCGCACCGGCAAGCCTTGATGGTGCTGCGGCAGCGGCAGCAGCCAGGAGCCCGCCGATCTCGCTCAGGCTAAGCGGCTCATCAGCACCGGCCGGGTTGCCAGTCGGGAGCGGCGCCGCAGCAAGCGGCTGAGCCAAGCTGGACGGGTTGTCCACGGGAATCGACTCAGCAGGAAGCGGCGCAGGAAGAAACTGATCCGCGTCGGCCCTGACCAGGGCGGGAACGGCACGGAGCCGGCCCGCAAAACCCAGGCCGGGACCGCCGTCGGACGCCTCTGAACCACGCGAGGAAACACTGCCGGCCCGGGTCAGCACAGCGGTAGAACCGCAGTACTCCGCAAGCTGCTCCCCAATGGCTTCCATAGCCCAACTCTGCCAAAGACCACTGACAAAACAGCTCTATAAGAGACTCTATGTGGATAACCCTGCCCTGGACGGGGCCTGCAATCTAAAGGAAGCCGGCACCGGTGGCGGGCAAAAGCCACGACCGGGCCTCGCGCCGCCGTCCGGTCCCGCTAGTCCTCAGCAATCACCACAACACTGCCGGCAGGCACCACCCCGTCGAACGGCTGTCCGGAGAGCAGGTCAACGCCGGTAGCCTGGACAGCCCCGGGGGTAAGGGAATGGTTGATGGCAAACAGGAAGCTGCGGCCCTCTTCAGAACGCCGGCGCGTCAGCTCCACCCCGGGATCGGCCGCAGTAAGGGGCGCAACGCCTGACTCCTCGAGCAGCCGGTCCACCAATGCCTCGATGCCGTCGCGGTCCGGGAATGTGGCGAGGTACCACGCGGCCCCTTCGCCCACTGCCCGCCGGGTCAGTGACGGTACGCCCTCCAGTGGATACTCAGTGAAAGTCTGGACAGCTTCGGCGCCGGCCAAGTGCACATGTTCGCTCCAGATGGAAGAGACACCGCCGTCGCTCAATTTCACCTGCCCGCCGGCCAGGAGCGGGTGGAACTCCTCCACGCGCACGCCCAGCAGTTCCCTGAATGCCCCCGGGTAGCCGCCCAGCCGCACGTGGTCCTTCTCATCCACAATCCCGCTGAAGTAACTCACCAGAACGGTGGCGCCGGCAGAAGCGGCAGCCGCGATGTTGGCCGCGGCCTCATCAGTCACCGAGTACAGGGTGCACACCAGGACGAGGTCGTAGCCCTCGAGCGACGCTGACTGGTGCACCATGTCCACCGGGATGCCCCGCAGGAACAGCGACCGGTGGAAAGCACGCAGCAGGTCCAGGTACTTCACGTCCTGGCTCGGCTTGGAGTCGATTTCACTCGCCCACCACGCTTCGTAGTCGAACACAATAGCCACGCGTGATTCCACCCGCGAACCCTGCACCGGGGCGAGCCGCTTCAGAGCCGCGCCAAGGTCAACCACCTCGCGCCACACGCGGGTGTCCCGGCCGCCATGGGGCACCATGGCCGAGTGGAACTTCTCCGAGCCGGCGAAGCTCTGCCGCCACTGGAAAAACATCACCGCGTCCGCGCCGCGCGCCACGTGGGCCAGGGAATTGCGCAGCATCTCGCCGGGCATCTTGGGCTGGTTGCGCGGCTGCCAGTTGACGGCCGACGTCGAATGTTCCATCAGGATCCACGGGTCACCTCCCGCAATGCCGCGGGTGAGGTCCGCACTGAACGCCAATTCGATCTGCCGTTCAGGATCGGCCGCAACCAGGTAGTGGTCGTTGGCGATGACGTCCAGGTCCTTGGCCCAGTCGAAGTAGTCCATGGACTTCGTGGCGCTGGATGCCATCAGGTTGGTGGTGCACGGCACGCCGGGAGTGACCTCCCGCAGGACGGCAACAAGCTCCCGGTAGTAGTCCATCAGGGCCCAGGAGTTGAAGCGCTGGAAGTCGAGCTGCTGGCCCGGGTTCAATGTGGAGGGCGCGACGCCCGGCGGCAGGATTTCCTCGAACGAGGCGTAGTTCTGGGACCAGAACGCCGTACCCCAGGCAGCGTTGAGTGCATCGATACTCCCGTACCGCCGCTCCAGCCAGACGCGGAACGCAGCAGCGTCCTCTTCGCCATAGAACTCGGAGACGTGGCAGCCCAGTTCGTTGTCCACATGCCAGAGTGCAAGCGCGGGATGGTCCTTGTAGCGCTCCGCCAGCACCCGCGTGATGCCGGTTGCGTAGCGCCTGTAGACGGCCGACGACGGCGTGTAGTGCCGTCGCGAGCCCGGCCCCAGCACGGTTCCGTCAGCCGTGACAGGAAGGATTTCCGGATGCTTCCGTACCAGCCAGGCCGGGGGAGCGGCCGTGGCAGTGGCCAGGGCTACCTTGACGCCGATTCCCGCCAGGTTGTCCATCACTTCATCCAGCCAGCCGAAGTCGTACCTGCCCTCTTCCGGCTCCAGCAGCGCCCAGGAGAAAATTCCCACGCTGAGGAAGCTGACACCCGCTTCCTGCATCAGCTCCAGGTCCTCCAGCCGGACGCTGACAGGCCATTGTTCCGGGTTGTAGTCGCCGCCGTAGGCGATACCTTCGACGTGGTTCCAGACGCTGGCCGGGCGCGGGGTTTCCTGCAAAGTCATGGGACTCCTTTGTCTGCTGGGAAGATGAAGTGGCTCGAAAATCAGATCTATGGAAAACGCTTGCCCAATTCCGGGAATGCCTATATTGTATCGTTTCAGAAGCCGTGTAAGCCAGCTCACTACTCACGTTGCAGAGTGAGCGACTGGGATTGCACACATCGAGCAAGGAGGCTCTCATGATCAATAGAAGGAATTTCCTCACCACCGTAGCCGTCGGTACCGCATCTGCCGCCGCTCTGGCGGCCTGTGGAACAGGGTCCGGCACCAGCGCCGGAGAGACTGGCTCCGCCGAGAACCCCGTCACCATCAACTACACCTGGTGGGGCAACGACGACCGCGCCGAGCGTACCCGCAAGGCGATCGCCCTGTTCGAGTCGAAGAACCCGGACGTTAAGGTCAACGGCAACTTCACCGACTTCGCCGGCTACTGGCAGAAGCGCGCCACCGAAGCAGCCGGCGGCGGCCTGCCCGATGTGATGCAGTGGGACCTTTCCTACCTGCGCGACTATGGCCAGCGCAACCAGCTCCTGGACCTGGGCACAGTGAACATCAACACGGAAGCGTTCGATAAGTCCCTCCTGCCCTCAGGCCAGATCAAGGGCAAGACCTACGGCATCCCCACCAGCACCAACGCCTTCGCTGTCTACTACGACCCCGCCAAGCTGGCGTCACTGGGCATCGCTGAGCCCACGGGCAAGTGGTCCTACAAGGAATTCAACGACTTCCTCACGGAGGTTGGCACCAAGAGCAACAGCGCGGTCTTCGGCTCGACCGACTACACCGGTGTTTGGTGGATGTTCAACATCTGGCTGCGCCAGAACAACATCGAGGCCTTCACCGAGGACGGCAAGCTCGGCTTCACCAAGGACGACATGAAGAAGTGGTGGAACACGACGGCGGGCCTGCGCGGCACGCCTGCCATTATCTCCGAAGAGCGCGTCACCCAGCTCGCCCCGAAGTCTCCCTTCGGCTCGAACGTCACCGCCACAGAAGTCACCTGGGACAACTTCATGGCCGGCTACCTCGCGGACAGCGGCGCGAAGGAACTCAAGCTGGTGCCGCCGCCCTCAGACGACGCGGACAACCTGGGCCTGTTCCTGAAGCCGTCCATGCTGATGGTGGCCAGCGCCAAGACCAAGTTCAAGGACGCTTCCGCCCGCTTCATCGACTTCATGGTCAACGACCCCGAGGTTGGCCAGATCTTCAAGACCTCGCGTGGCGTTCCGGCGTCCAAGACCCAGCGCGACGGCACCACCTTCGAAGGCACCGACAAGCTCGTGGTGGATTACGAAAAGTCCATCGAGCAGTACCTCAAGGACGCTCCCGAGCCGCCCATCGTGGGCTTCGGTACCCTCGAGGCTTCCTTCAAGCGCGTCAGCTCGGACCTGAACTACGGCAAGCTGACCATCGACGGCGCAGCCGACGCATGGTTCAAGGAAGCCGAAGACCTCATCAAGCAGAACGCCTGATCCAGGCTTTCACAACTGACGGATTGAACTCGTGACTCAAAGCCCAACATTGAGCAGGCGTTCGGCACAGTCCGACTCCCCGCTGCCGCGCAAGTCGCGGCAGCGCGGGGCGGATGCCCGCGCCGGCTACACCTTCCTGCTGCCCTGGCTGCTGGGATTCATCGCCCTCACTGTTGGGCCCATGATTTCCTCGCTCTACCTGTCCTTCACCAACTACAACCTGTTCGAGCCGCCCAAGTGGATCGGCCTGGACAACTACACCACCCTCTTCCAGGACGAACGGTTCCTGCAGTCGGTGGGGGTCACCGTCGGTTATGTCGTCTTCGGCACCCCGCTGAAGCTCGCCGCGGCACTGGCTGTGGCAATGCTGCTCAACAGCAAGCGCCGCGGCCAGGGTTTCTACCGCTCAGCGTTCTACGCCCCGTCCCTGATCGGCGCATCCGTATCCATCGCCATCGTCTGGAAGGCCATGTTCGGCGATGCCGGTCCGGTGGACCAGGGCCTGTCCTTCTTCGGGATCAACCTCGGCGGCTGGGTGGGCAACCCGTCCATGACCATGCCGATGTTCATCCTGCTGACCGTCTGGCAGTTCGGCGCCCCGATGGTGATCTTCCTCGCCGGCCTGAAGCAGATCCCGGCCGATCTCTACGAAGCGGCGTCCATGGACGGTGCCGGCCCGATCCGGAAGTTCTTCAATATCACCTGGCCCATGCTTTCCCCGGTGATCTTCTTCAACCTGCTGATGGAAACCATCCACGCATTCCAGATCTTCGCCTCGGCCTACATCATCTCCAACGGTGAAGGCGGCCCGGCCGGTTCCACCCTCTTCTACACCCTCTACCTGTACCTGCGGGGCTTCAGCGACTTCCGGATGGGCTACGCCTCGGCGATGGCCTGGCTGCTGGTGATCGTCGTTGGCATCATTACCCTGATCTTCTTCCGCACGTCCAAGTCCTGGGTCCACTACAGCGGTGATGCAAAATGACAAGCACGGCAACCCCCACGCAGTCCCTCCCGGACGCACAGCTGGCGCACTACAACCCCAAGTCCGAGTCTGTAACGGCCAAGCGTGCCAAGAGCACCCTCTTCCACGTCGTTGCCCTCGCCCTGACGGCGGTGGTCCTGTATCCGGGCCTGTGGATGATCGCCTCGTCCTTCAAGCCCAACGCCGAGATCGGCGGTGCGAACACGTCGCTGTGGTCCAACAACTTCAGCTTCGACAACTTCGTCACGGCGATGGACGGCATCGGTGGCGTGTCCACCCTGCAGTTCTTCACCAACTCGCTGGTCCTGGCTATCGGTGCCGTGGTGGGAACCATCCTGTCCGCCAGTGTCTCGGCGTACGCGTTCGCCAGGATCAAGTTCCCGGGCCGCAGCGTTTTCTTCGGAATGATGATCGCAACCCTGCTCCTGCCGTTCCACGTGGTGATCATCCCGCAGTACATCGTGTTCCAGCAGCTTGGCCTGGTGGATACCTACGTGCCGCTGCTGATCGGCAAGTTCCTGGCGGCCGACGCGTTCTTCGTCTTCCTGATGGTCCAGTTCATGCGCAACCTGCCGGGTGAGCTGGACGAGGCCGCCAGGATCGACGGCGCCGGCCACGTCCGGATCTTCACCTCCATCATGCTGCCACTGATGAAGCCGGCCCTGATCTCCACGTCGATCTTCTCCTTCATCTGGAGCTGGAACGACTTCCTGGGCCCGCTGCTCTACCTGAACACCCCGGACAAGTACCCGCTGCCCCTGGCTTTGCGACTTTTCGTGGACCAGACCCAGAGCTCGGACTACGGTGCAATGATCGCCATGTCCGTCCTCGCCCTCCTGCCGGTGCTGATCTTCTTCCTGGTGTTCCAGCGGTACATTGTTGAAGGCGTCTCCACCCAGGGCCTCAAGGGCTGACCGCCCGGAAGCCGATACAGAAAATGAGCGTCATGGACAGCACCACACCCGCCCCCAACCACCACCAACCCGTCCCGGTCAACCGCTTCGCGCTGTTCTCCGAGACCCTCCTGGCAGGGGTGCTGGTGCTGGTGCTGTCCATTCCGCTGGTGACGATCCCCGCCGCATATGCGGCGGGGATCGCCCATCTGGAACGGCACCTTTCCGGCCGGGACGATTCCATCCGCGGCCTGTGGGACACGTTCAAAGCTGCCCTGCCAGGCAGCTGGAAGCTTGGAATCACGACGGCGGCAGCCGCCGTCGTGATTGTCCTTAACCTTTTGCTCGCTTGGGTGGGGCAGTTGCCGGGCGGGGAAGTGGTGCTGCCGGCAACCCTGATCCTGGCTGCTGCGGCAGCCATCGTGCTCCTCCGCAGCGCCGCCGCGTGGTCCGACTTCACCGGCTCCCGCGCCGACGCCCGCAGCGCCTGGCGTTCAGCCCTCGAGACTGGCCAGGCCTTGTCCCTGAAGGACTGGACGGGGTCCCTCCTGCTGGCCGCTGCGCTCTTCGGGGCTGTGGTGTTCGTATGGATGCTGGCGGCTTTGTTCGTGGTGGTTCCGGGCACCCTGATCCTCGCGGCCGCAGCAGTCAAGCTGCGCTCCACCCGCACCTGAAACACCAAGCCCAACAGCCCTGGGTTCCACCAGCGGCGGGCAACTCCCGCACCGTAATCCTGGTTCTGCCCGCCCCTAATATGAGTTGAGTCCGACGTGTCTTCCGACCGCCAGCGTTCCGAACAGTCCCTCCACTCTGCGGAGAGCCAGCCTCCTTGGTACCAGCCCCTCAAGCTTCGCAACTACCGGCTCTTCCTGGCCCTCGTGTTCACCGGCAGCGTGGGGGTATGGATGCAGCGGCTGGCCCAGGACTGGCTGGTGCTGCAGCTGACCGGCAGCCCGGCCGCCGTGGGTGTGGCAGTGGCACTGCAGTTCCTGCCGATGCTGATCGTGGGACCCCTCAGCGGCCTGCTGGTGGACATGTTCCCCAAACGCCGGATCATGATGGTTTGCCAGGCCGTCATTGCCTTCCTCGCCCTGGCCCTCGCCGTGTGGGTCGCGACTGGAACCGTCACCGTCTGGGCCGTTTACGCCAGCTGCGTGGCGCTCGGCGTGACGTCAGCCATCAACCAGCCCGCCAGCCAGGTGTTCGTCAATGAAGTAGTGGGCGACGCCGCCCTCAGGCCCGCAATCGGTATCAACAATGCCATCGGCCAGTTGGGCGCCATGGCAGGACCTGCGCTGGCTGGAATCGTCATTGCACAAGTTGGATCGGCCGCAGCGTTTGCGGCTAACTCGCTGCTGTGCCTGCTGGTGCTTTGCCTGATCGCCGCGATCCGCCCGGCTGAACTGCACTCGAGCATCCCGGCGGAACGGGGGAGGGGCCAGCTGCTGGCGGGCTTCCGCTACGTCCGGGAGCGCCCTTCCCTGCTGCTGATTATTGCCTTGGCCGGGCTCCTGGGAATGTTCGGCATGAACGGGCCCGTGGTCCTGGCCGCCTTCGCCGAACGGGTGTGGCACAACGGTGTCGAAGGGTTCGGCCTGTTCAACACCGTCAGTGCCGTCGGAGCCTTTGCCGGCGCCCTGCTGGCGGCCCGCCTGCGGAGCCTGGGCCGGAAGGGGATCGTGCTGGCGGCAGGCCTCTTCGGGCTCTCCCAGCTGGTGGCGGCCCTGATGCCCAACCTCGTCCTCTTCATTGTCATGCTGGTGGTGGTGGGCCTGATGACGCTGCTGTTCCTGACCAGTGCCGCTACCGCCGTGCAGCTGGAGGCCGGCCCGGAGATCCGCGGCAGGGTGATGGCTTTGTACCTGCCGTTGCTGCTGGGCGGACACGCCCTGGGCGGCCTGCTGGCCGGCTGGCTGACCGAGCAGTTCGGCGTACGGATCGGACTGGTCACCACCGGTGCCCTGGGCATGTTGTCCGCAGCAGTGATCGGTTTGCTGCTCTGGCTCAACGCCCGCCGCCTGCGCCGCACCTGACTCCTTAAGCCACCCCCGCCGGCGTGAACGTCCAGCTGCCAGGGTGGATTCGAAAGTCCATCGTTTGCCCACGCCCGGCCGGACCGCCGCCATGGCTTGTGCTGCCTTCCGTGGCGCCCGCGCGCGCGGAGGTTTCGACGGCGGCATCCGCCGTGGGTCCCTTGACTCCGTAGGTGCCGGCCGGCAGCCGGACAACCGCGGTGCTGCCGGCCGGGACCGTGCATTCCAGGCGCACCAAGCCGTTGTCCCGGCTCCAGTTGACCCCCACGTCGCCGTTGCCTGCCGGAACGGTGCCGCGGGCATACTCCAGCCTGCACAGCGGGGGTTCGATCAGGAGTTCACGGCCGCCGGCGGAGGCGTGGCGGACGCCGAGCAGGTGCTCGAGGATCTCCTTGGCCACTGAGGCAGACCACGCATGGGACTGGCTGTAGTCACTGCCTTCAGCCAGGTCCCAGGTTTCCCACGTGAAGGTGGCACCGCGCTCCAGGAGGTTCGCCCAGCCGGGCTGGTCCTTGGTGGTGAGCAAGTCCAGGACGGCATCGGTGAGCCCTTGGGACAGCAGCGCCCGGACCAGCCGGTGCACGGTCAGGGGCCCCTGACGCATGCCCATGCCGGCAATCCGCAAGGCATCAGCCGTGGCGTGTTCAGTGCCGGTGATCCCCAGCGACAGCGGGAAGGAGGTGGCGTGCTGGGAGGCGTGCGGACTCGGTGTGCCGTCGCCGCGGAGTCCGTCCACCATCACACCGTCCACGCGGAGGCGGGTTCGGATGGCCCCTGCCAGGGTGCGGGCTTGCCGGGCGTACTCGACGGCGGCATCCACCTGCCCGGCCAGCGCGCAGAGCCGGGAGGTTGAGATGAGGGCTGAGTAGGCCTGGGCGTTAACGGTGGTCTTGGCCGCGCAGTCCATGTCGTAGCCGAAGCGGCCCGGGGCCGGCCAGTCCACGATGCCGTGGAGGTAGGGGCCGGAGCCGCCACCCAGTTCGGTGACCAGTCCCGCCGTCGGGCCCTCCGCCGGGATGTACCGCAAGGCGTAGTCCGCCGTGTCACAGAGGTGCGGCAGCAGCTCCCTGACCAAGGCCAGGTCACCCGTTCGGCGGTGGTACTCCTCAACCCACTCCGGGATCATGAGCGAGAAGTCGGGGATGTCCCGTTTGCCGTCGCCGTTGGGGTACACGGCGTTGTAGCGGCCCTTGTCTGCTCCGTCGGTCCAGTAGCGCGCAGGCGACCAGCCGAACTCCCGGAGAGCCTGGGCGGTGTAGGCGTGTTCAGCGAAGAGGGACATGGTGGCGTAGGAGATGTTGACGGCGTCGGCCAGGAACTGGCCCTTCTCCCGGGTGGGCGTGTCCACGAACTGCTCCTGCACTCCGTAGAGCGCCGAATCCCGCAGCAGCCGGAACACGTCATTCAGTGTGGCATCGGAACTGGTGAAAGTCGCCTCGCCGGGGTGCCGGCCGTGGACCACCACGGCGCCGACTTTGGACAGGTCCGCGGCGTCCACGCCGGGCAGTTCCAGGTAGCGGAAGCCCAGGTGCACCATGGCCCGGTACTGCTGCGGACCCACGGCCTGGGTGTAGGGGAAGGACATGTCGGTGTTCTGGCTGGCGGTCTTGCCCGCGTCCACCCTTCCGTCGGGGCCCAGGACGTAACCGGCGCGGATCATCACCGTCCGGCCCGGGACGCCGTTGAGGAAGTCCACTTCGGGGCGGCCTGGGATGACCTGGCCGAAGTCCGCCACCAGCGTTCCGTCGTCGGCGGTCAGAAACGCCAGCGGCGCCACGAACTCCTCCGCCAGCACCGTCCGCCGTGGATGCAGGGCCGGGAATTCGGGGCAAGGGTGGCTGCCGTAGCTCAGGGCGGGAGGCATCTGTTCGACGGCGGGCAGGGCAGCCGCGGCCAGTCCGTCCAGGTGCTCCACGGGGTCGCCTTCGTCATTGCGGTAACCCGACTGGCGGTAGGGCGCCTCGGACGCCAGCCACTCCGGGCCGGACGCAAAGACCTCGCGCCGGCCGTCAGCGTAGTCAACACTGAGGCGGACCAGCAGGCCCGGGAGGCCGGCGGCGCGCCCCTGCCCGGGGCCGTACCAGTGCAGCAGCGCTGTGAGTGGCACCTCTACGTCCTGCTGCCGTGCCGCGGTGCCCGGCGTGCCGTCCCAAAGTCCGGTGAGCAGTCCGGTGACGTCCGCGGCGTCGTAATACCCTTCGCCGGGGTAGCCAAAGGACGTGGTGCTGAGGCATCTGGTGCCGCCGAGGGAGAGCTCTGCGTGATGGTTTGCTGCCATAAAGAGACGGGCCCTGGCCACCGTGCCGGTGAGCCTGATGGTGCTGGTGAACAGCGTCCACTCGTCCGGCTGGCGGTGCGCTGTGGTGCCGGCCCAGTGCGCGAGGTTCGCGCGGGCAAGATCTGTGCCGACGCCGAACTGATGGTCGAGGAGCAGTTCCCCGGGGTTTTCGCTGGAGGTGTCCGTGACGTGAAGCGACAGGTATTCGGCCTGGCTGCGTGGCCCCTGGTGAAGGGCCAGCCGGCCCTGCCCGCCGGGAGCTGCCGGCTCCGTCCAGGCCAGGAGTTCGATGCCGTCCACGGCCGCGGTAATGGCGTCGCCATCGTCCGTGACGTCCAGGTCGCGCCACCCCTCGGTGGACGGTCCGGCCTGGGCTGTGGCGAGGACCTCGGTGGCGGGGGCCGACGGCACAGGGATCTCCCACTCGGCGGTCCGGCGAAGTACGATTTCGCCGGCCGCGTTGAGTTCCAGCAGCAGCCCGGTCCCGGGGCCGGAGCTCCTGACGATGACCCCGGCCATGCCCATCATTGGCCGGACGCGTGCCTGCAGCCGGAAAGCGCGAAGCGGAGGGCAGGGGATGGGCAGGAACGGCGTGCCGGCAACCCGCAGCGCCCCGTCCAGGATCTCGAGCGGAGCGCGGCCGCCCGGCGCGCGGTGCATCCAGTCCGCTCCCCACCCGCCGTCCGGGAGGCCGGTGCTGAACTGCTGCGGCTGCGACCAGGCTCCCGGCATCCCCGCCGCGTCCCACACCCGGACCCGCCACGCGTAGTCCACGTCATCGTCGAGCGCCGGTCCGTCATAGAGGGCAGAGCCGGGGAAGTCTGAAGCAACCTGGCCGGAATTCCACACCCGGGACCCTGCCGCGTCCTGCACCACGATTTCGTAGCCGGTCTGCCGGGCACGGGATGGATCCGAGTCCTCGGGCTGCACGAGCTGCCAGCCGAACGAGGGGCGTGCTCCCGCCGTAAGGCAGGGGGAAAGTCCATCCGTCAACAGGTGCTTGGCCTGCAGCTGCCCTCCTGCAATCACGGAAGTTTCCGGCTGTGCAGCTGGGGTACGGGACATTCAGGAAGCCGGCAGGGTGAAGGCGTGCGGGGCGGTACCGGCCCAGGGGAGCCCGAGCTCGCTGAAGGTGGTGTGCCGCCCGGCGGCACGTGCCAAGGCATCTTCAATACCGATGAGCACAGCATGCGCCGCATCTCCCTCGCCCTCCCACCGGAGGTATGCCTCATCGATGCGGGCCGGCAGCGGAGCAGTTCGGATGGCTTCCAGGACGAGCATAAAAGCGCCGCTGTCCAGGAGCGGGCTGATGAGCGGAGCGCCGCTGTTGCGGTGGGCCAGCAGGTTTTCGGTCAGGTCGTCCCTGCCGAACACTTCCTCGGAGCTGCCCTCGGCGGTTTCCACAGCGAGCCGGTCCTCCGTGTAGTGGAAGACGGCGGTACCCTTTGAGCCTTGCAGGGTCACGTAGGGTTCCACGGATTCGGTGGCGCACAACGTCAGGGCGCAGGTGATGGGCAGCCCTGAGCTGGTCCGGATCCGGATCACTGAGGTGTCGTCGGACTCGATATCGTTGGCGCGGTACAGCTCGGTTTCAATCGAAGCAATGTCTGCTGTGGTGCGTGCTCCCGCGATCCGCAGGGCAGTTGCCACCGCATGCGCCAGGGGATTGGTGGCCACGCCGTCCACCACGTCCACGCCGTCGATGGTACGTTTACCGGCCCAGCGGGACCGCTTGTAGTAGGCCCGGTCCCGGACCCACCGGCCGGTGGCCGAGATACCCTGCAGCGTACCAATGGTTCCGTCTGCGAGCAGCTTGCCGATCGCCTGCAGTGCGTGGGAGCCCAGGCTCTGGAAGCCGATCTGGACGCTGCGTCCATTGGCTGCTGCAGCCTCGCACAGCTTGGTGAAGTCCGAGAGTGACGCGACCGGCGGCTTCTCCAGGTACAGATCGGCAGCGGTGGCCAGTGCTGCGAGGCCCAGCGGGGCATGGGTCTGGATGGGGGTGGCGACAATAATGAGGTCCGGCCCGCCGGTCCCCGCGAGCAGTTCAGCCAGCCCCGGAAAGACCTGCGTTGTTGCAGGGACCGAACCCGGTGCCGGGGGATTGGGGTCAGCAACGGCAACAAGGTCGACGACGCCGGCTGCCTGGAGGCGCTCAAGGTTCCGCAGGTGGTGGGTACCGAAGCCGTGGACACCTACCAGCGCCACCCTCGACGCGCTCCCGCCCGACTGCTCCGCCCCCGGCCCGCCCGCTGGCTGTGTGCTGGCTGCTGCTGAGTCAGAGAGGTCCCTTGGCTGAATCCCGGCGACGGTGCCGGCTGGCGTTCCCATGGTGCTCCATTCTGCCCGGACAGGGCATGCGTTCCTATAAAGCGTTTGTACGGCAAGCGCTTTCCGCTTTCCAGTGTGCGCCAAGAGCAGGCTTGCCGTCCAGTTATGTAACGATTCAAAAACTAGCTTGACCCGCCCCATGGCCGGGGTCTAGATTTCGAGAAACCGATTACTTACGTGACGTGGACCACTCGGGTTCCCGTTTCTGCAACGATGGAGAACTGAAGGGAGCCATGCCATGTCAACGTCATCGTGGAGCGCCCGGGCATACTCGTTCTTTGACACGCTCCTGTGGATCGCTTGCCTGAACATGCTGTGGCTCGCCTTCACCGTCCTGGGCCTCGGTGTCCTGGGTGCGGGGCCTGCCACCGCAGCAGCGCAAATCCTGGTCCGCAAGAGGGCCAAGGGTGACGCTGCGCGCCTGCTGCCCGGCTTTGCCCACGAGTACTGCCGAAACTTTGTCCGCGGCAACGCCCTGGCCCTCCCCATCATGGGGGTGGCCGTGGCCCTCGCCATGAACTGGAACTACTTTTCCGGCTCGGGTGGCCTGTTGTCCCAGTTGGCAGCCGCTGCAACCTTTGTCGGAGCCATCTTCGTTGCCGGCGCGTTGTGCTACCTGTTCCCCATGTTTGCCCGGTACCACCTTCCCCTGCCCCAGTACTTCCTGATGTCGTCACGCTTCGCCCTCCGGCACCTCGCGGGAACAGTCATTCTGCTGTTCGTCTCCGCGGCCGTGGCCTATGCGAGCGGTGCCGTCCCGGGCCTGATCCCGTTCTTCAGCATCGGAGCCTGGCTGTTCCTGACCGGTTGGCTGTGTGACCGCTTCTTTACCGCCAACGATGACTCCATGGCCGCCGCCTCGGAGCAACAGCAGGCCGCTGCCAGCGGCCTAAACCACAGCCAGGCGCTGATAGCGCGCTGAGCGCACGGCCTAAACCAAAACCTGACCTCGTGCTGCCCGGGCTCAACGCTGCCCGGTGACAGCAAAACCGACCCCGAAGAAGTGGAAAAGGAACAAAATGATCCGCAGAAGAATGTCCCTGGCCGCCGCCGTCGTTACCGCTACGGCGCTCACCCTGACGGCCTGCGGCGGAGGTGAAACCCAGTCCGCAGACATCTCCACAGTGAACGTCATGGCTCCCTTCCTTGAGGCGCAGCCGCCTTCCGCAGAGGGCGCCGTCCAGAAGAAGCTCGAGGAGCTGACGGGCAAGGACGTCAATATCACGTGGGCCCCCAACGCCTCCTATGAGGACAAAACCAACATCACCCTGGCCTCCTCCGAGATCCCGCACGTAATGGTCATCCAGGGTAAAACGCCCGGCTTCGTCAAGAACGCCGAAGCCGGTGCCTTCTGGGACCTGACGGACAAGCTGGCTGAATACCCGAATTTGAAGACCACCTTCCCGGACATCCAGCAGAACGCGAGCATCAACGGCAAGGTCTACGGCGTTTACCGCGGCCGCGCCCCCATGCGTGCTGCCGTGATGTTCCGCCAGGACTGGCTGGACAAGCTGGGGCTTGAGGCTCCCAAGACCACGGAGGACCTGTACGAGGTAGCCAAGGCATTCACCGAAAAGGATCCGGACGGCAACGGCCAGAATGACACCTGGGGCATCACCATCCCCAAGTGGGGTGCCCTCGGAACCAACAGCCCCTACGACTTCATCGAGACCTGGTACGGCGCAGGCAACCGCTGGACCGAAAAGGACGGGAAACTGATCCCGAGCTTCGAAACCGAGGAATTCCTGGAAGCCAACCGGTTCGTCAAGAAGATGGTGGACGAGAAGCTCATCAACCCGGACTTTGCCACGTTCGATCCCACCAAGTGGAACGAGCCGTTCCTGAACGGCAAGGGCGGCATCATTGTGGACGTCGACTCCCGGGTGAGCGTCCTCATCAACCTGTTCAAGCAGGCAGACCCGAACAACTTCGAAAACAAGGTGGGCTTCGTCGGCAACCTTGAAGGCCCGGACGGCGAGCTGAACGCCCACCCCACTGACGGCTACTCCGGATTCCTGGCAATCCCCAAGTCCAGCGTGCGCACCGAGGCTGAATTGAAGACCGTGCTGGAGTTCCTGAACACCATGAACGGCAAGGACGTGGCTGTGCTGCTCAACAACGGCATCGAAGGCGTGAACTTCACGCTGGAGGATGGCAAGGCTGCCACCATTAAGCCCGAAACCGAGGAAGCCAAAGCCGTCAACACGGACATCAAGAGCTACGCCCAGCTGGGCATGAACGTTGCCGGCAACACCTTCTACCCGGTCAAGCAGGCCAGCGACTACGAACAGCAGGTCTTCGACAAGCGGACCGAAGTGATGGCCGAAGACCTGAAGAGCGCCGTCTACAACCCTGCCGCCCCGTACGTGTCCGCCACCTATGTTTCCAAGGGTGCGCAGCTGGACAACATCGTGGCTGACGCCCGCATCAAGTACCTCGCCGGCCAGATCGACGAGCAGGGCCTGAAGGACGCCATCAAGCTGTGGAACACCAGCGGTGGCGACAAGGTCAAGGAAGAGATCAACAAGCTCTGGCAGGACAACAAGTAAATGACAGCCCCTGTCATAGTCACCAAAGCCGGGGAGCGGGCGCAGCCTCCTGCGTCCGCTCCCCGGAAGCGGGGCAGGTTCTCCGTCCACTTCGCCCATTACAAGTGGCTGTACCTGCTGCTGCTGCCCGGCGTGGTGTACTTTGCCATCTTCCGTTACGGCCCCATGTATGGGGTCAGCATCGCCTTCAAGGACTACGTTCCGTTCCTGGGCGTGAACGACAGCCCGTGGGTGGGGTTCCAGCATTTCCAGGACTTCTTCTCCAACCCGGATTTCCCGCGGCTGCTGGGCAATACCCTGATCCTGGCGTTCCTGAACCTCGGCATCGCGTTCCCGCTGACCATCGTCCTGGCGCTGCTGCTGAATGAAGTCCGCCTCTCGATCCTCAAACGCACCGTCCAGACGCTCGTTTACATCCCGCACTTCCTGTCCTGGACCATCGTTGCCTCGTTGAGCTTCCTGCTCTTTGCCCTGGACTTCGGGCCGCTGTTCCTGTTCCTGAACTCAGTGATGGGCACGAACATCGACTTCCTGTCCGATCCCAACTGGTTCCGGCCGCTGATTGTGCTGCAGGAAATCTGGAAAAACACCGGCTGGGGAACCATCATCTTCCTCGCCGCGCTCGCCACCGTTGACCAGGACCAGTACGAGGCCGCAATCATCGACGGCGCCGGCCGGTTCCGCCGCGTCTGGCACATCACGCTGCCCGGCATCCGGTCCACCATTATCGTGATGCTGATCCTGGCCATCGGGCAGATGCTGAACACCGGCTTCGAGCAGATCTACCTGATGACGAACGCGCTGAACCGCTCCGCAGCCGACGTGTTCGATACCTACGTGTACTTCGTGGGCATCACGCAGGGCGCCTACAGCTACTCCACTGCCGTCGGGCTCTTCAAATCCCTGGTGGGCCTCGTGCTGATCTTCGGCACCAACGCCCTGGCCAAACGCTTCAACCAGAGCGGACTGTTCTAGCCATGAAAATCCACAACACCACCGGCGGGCGGATCTTCGACGCCGCGAACTACGTGTTCCTGTCCCTGGTCGGCATCATCACCCTGCTGCCGTTCGTCTACGTGATCGCAGGCTCCTTCGCCACCGAAGCGGAAATCACCCGCCGTGCGTTCTTCGTCTGGCCGGAACAGTTCACCCTGGGCTCCTACGAGTACATTTTCTCCACCCCCGCATTCACCAGGGCGCTGGTCACCACTGTCCTGGTCACCGCCGTCGGCACCCTGGTCCAGCTCGCGTTTACCGTCACCATGGCCTACCCGCTGGCCAAAAAGACACTCCGCGGGCGCAAGCTCATCCTGTCCCTGGTGGTCTTCGCCATGGTGTTCTCGGGCGGCATGATCCCCACGTTCCTGCTGGTGAAGGACCTGGGGCTGCTTAACTCCTACTGGGCCCTGATCCTGCCTGCCGCGATCAACCCCTTCAGCCTGATCATCATCAAGAACTTCTTCCAGGAACTTCCGCAGGAGCTCGAGGAATCGGCCAAGATGGACGGCGCCACCGAGATCGGGATCCTCTGGCGGATCCTGCTCCCCTTGTCCAAGCCGGTCCTGGCCACGTTCGCGCTGTTCTACGCCGTGGGCATCTGGAATGACTTCATGTCACCCCTGCTCTACCTCTCGGATAACTCCAAGTGGACCCTGCAGATGTACCTGCGCCAGGTCACTGCGGCGTCGGACCTCCTGGGCACCGGCAACGTGGATCCCGCCTACATCCCGCCGGAGCAGGGCATCAAGTTCGCCGTCATCGTGGTGGCCACCCTGCCCATCCTGATCTTCTACCCGTTCCTGCAGAAACACTTCGCCAAAGGCATGCTGATCGGCTCCGTCAAGGGCTGACGCACGCCCCGCTTGCGCTATCACTTCTGGTCCCCAACACCGGGTTTTGGGGACCAGAAGTGATAGGTCAACGGCCCACTTACAGAAAGCACACCATGAAAGTCCTGCTCGCCGGAGATTCCACGGTCGCCAACTGCCCCACGCACGAGTACCCCATGAGCGGCTGGGGAGCCCGGTTGCCCCCGCACACCTACACATGGGCTGCCGTGCACAACTTTGCCAAGGGCGGCGCCAGCACTGAGTCCTTCCGGGAGGAGGGGCTCTGGGGGCAGCTGCTGGCGGAGGCAGCCCATGGTGACTTGGTACTGATTCAGTTCGGCCACAACGACCAGAAGAAGCCGCATCTGGCGGCGCGTACGGGTTATGCCGCCAACCTGCGCAAAATGGTGGCCGAGGTTCGTGCCCTGGGCGCGCTGCCCGTGCTGTGCACGTCGGTGGAGCGGCGGCACTTCCTGGCCGGCCCGTCGTCGGACGCTTCCTTGGAGGAGAGCCTGGAGGATTATCCGGAAGTGGTCCGGGAGATTGGCCTGGAGCTGGGCCTGCCGGTCATCGACCTCAACATGTGGACGCGCGCGCTATACGTGCGGCTGGGGCGGGAGGAATCGGTATCCCTCTTCTGCCACTTCGCGCCCGGCGAACATGCACACTGGCCCGACGGACTGAGGGACAACACCCATTTCTCCCAGCAGGGTGCAGCCGTGGTGGCAGAGCACGTTGCGGGGCAGCTTCACGCGCTTGGGCTGGCCCCTGTGAGCCTGGCAAGTACGACGGCGGGGCGCGGCTAGGTGGGCGCCGCCGGCTTGGGAACGGAGGTGCTCTACAGCAATCCGCTCAACGGTCCTGGGGACGTAGCGGACTGGGTAGCCGAAGGGCCCCTCAGCCTGGGGAGCCACGACGGGGCTCTGGAACTGTCAGGCTCGCTGGACGACGAGGAGTTCGGCGACCACGCGCACTGGACGTTCTGGTGCCCGGAGGAGTTCCCGGACGGAATAAGGATCAGCTGGGAGTTCCGCCCTCTGGAAGAACCTGGCCTGGCCATGCTGTTTTTGGCTGCAAACGGGCATGGCGGGCGGGACCTGTTCTCCCCTGGACTCTTGCCGCGGACGGGCTACTATCCGCAGTACCACTCAGGGGACATGGACGCCCTGCACGTCTCGTATTTGCGGCACAAGTACCCGTCGGAGCGGGCCTTCCGGACCTGCAACCTCCGCAAGAGCGCCGGCTTCGAGCTGGTGGCCCAGGGCGCGGACCCGTTGCCGCCTGCGGAGGACGCCGTGGATTTTTACCGGATGGAAGTGGTGAAGGATGGCCGGAATGTGGGTTTTTCCATCAACGGGCTCCCGCTCTTTGACTGGCAGGATCCATCGGACCAGGTGCTGGGCGGAGGCTACCTGGGGTTCCGGCAGATGGCACCACTCCGCGCGGCCTACTGCAACCTCGTCGTGGAAAAAATCTAGCGTCCGGTTCCGTTACTTCTGCCAGCCCAGCCAGTCGACGGCTTCCTGGGCAATGGCTGCGGGTACCGTGTGCGGGCCCGGGAATTCCCGGTAGGTGACGTCGTAGCCACCCGCCCGGAGCGCAGGCACCAGCCGGCGACTGGTGCGGTCAATCGGCAGGACTGCGTCGGCGTCTCCGTGGGAAACGAAGACCCGGGGCTTGCCGCTGCGCGGGACGGGCGGGACAAACCCCGGGGAGAAGGCAACGACCCGGGAAAAGAGGCCACCATTGGCCAGGCCCAGGGCCAGTGCGTAGGAGGCGCCGTCCGAAAAGCCGCCCACACCGATGCGGTTCGGGTCCACGAAGACCAGCTGGAAGATCCGTTCCATAGCCCGGTCGATCACCTGCACATCGGGGCCGAAGGGCCCCCGGACGCCGTCCCAGGTTGAGTCCCGGGAGGACGGTGCCGCCAGGACGAATTTGTGTGTTTCGGCAAAGGCGGACAGCAGTGATAATCCTCCCGCAGCCTCACCCCCGGCGCCATGCAGCAGGATGATAAGCGGGGCAGGCTGGCCGGGCTGCAGCCCGGACGGAACGTAGAGCAAGGTGTCCCGGACAGTCTCCAGGCCCAGGCCCTTCTGTCCGGGACCAGGAGGCTGCCCGGGCTCATTTCCCGGCCTTGCAGTCAGGGCTGCAAAATTCATTGTCGTTTCTTTGGGACGATCCATCTCTTCTCCAGAACAGGCTGAGAGCGCTGCGGCCATTCCCAGCGCTCCCGCGCCAACCAGGAAGCTGCGTCGCGTGGCCACGGCCTACCCACATCCGCTCTAGTGGCTGATGGTGCCTTTGCGCGATTCGAGCACGGGCGGAATCCAGCGGTCGGCGGCAACGCCTGTGGTGATGGAGTAGATGGCTTTGTGCAGCACATCAACCACCTGTTCCCGAGGGGTCCAACTTGTAGGGGGAGCGCCCATCCCCGTGGCATTCTCAAGGGTCTG
Source organism: Arthrobacter sp. D3-16 (assembly GCF_054408515.1). Lineage (NCBI taxonomy): Bacteria > Bacillati > Actinomycetota > Actinomycetes > Micrococcales > Micrococcaceae > Arthrobacter > Arthrobacter sp. D3-16. The sequence goes on from NZ_CP096437.1 coordinate 870,947, forward strand.
ATCGAAGGCGAGCCGCACGGCGGTGTGCTTGGTGTTGGCGAAGGGACCCCGCATGCCGGTCACCGCCCACATCCCGCGGAGGGAGCCCAGCACCGCCCCGGTGCCCCAGTGCATCAGGTGGTTCCAAAGAAATGGTTTCTCCGCCTGGCTGGGGGTCCTGCCCAGAAGCGTCAGAAGGGTCCGGGCGGGAACGTAGGAGTTGGGCCGTTTCGTGAAAATCTGTTCGGCTTTTTCGCCGGCAGTCATCACTGCCACTCCGGCAAGGCCGCACACCGCGCCTTTTCCTGCAGCTGCCAGCAGCCGCCGCCCCCTCGTTTCACCGTGCATGTGCTGCTCCCATCCGCGTCGGAAGTACCTGGAATCGTTGGTCCCTGGTACGTACCCAGCAGAGGGGAGGACCTAACCTAGGCGATCGCTTCCAGTGACAGTTCCTCGACTGCCGACTGAAGGGCATCCAAGTCGAACCACGCGACAGGCAGCACGTCATGGATAAAGGCATCAAAATCGAAGGGATGGCAGTGCCCGCCGTGGTTCCAATAGAGGATCCAGAGATCGATCAGGCCAAGGTCCTTCCGCTGCAGCAGGTGTCTGGCTCTGTGCCGCAGGTCATCCATAACCAATCCTTGCTTCTGCTACCCCCGTCCCACAAGAGCAGTAAGTGTGTTTGCCGCAGGGGATTTTCGCCGTGGCATCACTGGGGGAGGGAAGCGGGAGATCCCATCGCCTTGGCGATGAGCCGCTGCAACTGCAGGGCACTGTTTTTGGTGGATCCGCCCGCATCAATCACCGTAAAGGAGGGATACCAGGGCAGCTCCATGTAGCCCTTCCGGAACCGCTGGAGATCCTCGAGGCTTTCCTTGTCCTCGCCCCGGAGGGCAATGCGTTCGTACGCCTGCTCCGCCGGGATGTCGAAGTAGGCCACGGCCTGGGCCTTCGGCAGCATCCCCAGCAGGGCTTCCAGCATCCGCCGGCGGCGGATGCCCCGGGCTTTCCGCAGGGCCAGCTGGCAGTACAGATGCCGGTCCATGATGACCAGCCCGTCAAAGCGCCACGCGCGCAGGTGGTTGAGCACGACGTTGAAGACCCTGACAGCGGTTTCGAGGATATCCGCGACCTGGACGGGCAGGGGCATCCCGAAGCGCTGGGCCAGGGCCGAGACGGTTTTCCTCCCCGAATAGTTGCCCAGCACCAGCACTGGGGTGCCCGGCAGAAGTTCCGCCGCTTCGCGTGCGGCAGTGGATTTGCCGGCACCATCAATTCCCAGCACCACAATGAGGGCTGATGGTCGTCTCGCGGGAAGTGTCATGTCTCTTTCATACGGGAGCGTACTGTGCCTGCGGTTCGGGAAGCCTGTGGGCAGGCTGTGAAAGCAGGAGGAAGCGCCGCCGGGTCAAAGTTGGAGCAGAATAGGGGAGTCTGCACTGGGAGGGAGACTGGGCATGGAGTCTGTAATGGTTGGTGGTGGCAAAGGCACGGTGGAGTTGCGTTCCGACGGCGTCATCCACCTTATCTGGGAGCCGCAGGTCCGCATAGAACAACATGACGCCAAGGCGGCTATGGCAGCTGTCAACGGGATAGCAGGGGATAAGACTTACCCCATGCTCGTGGACATGGCCACGACGGAGAATGTCACCAGGGCGGCGCGTTCGGTGTTTTCCATTCCATGTGCGGCACATCGGATCGCGCTGCTCGGTTCCAGCCCGGTGGACCGGATCCTGGCGAACTTCTTCCTCGGCGTCCACATCCCGCCGTGCCCCACCCGCTTCTTTACCTCCAGGACCGAGTCCATGGCGTGGCTGGCGCAGGCCCGGTAAATCCGTCGGGCAGAGAGAGGCCGGTCAGTCCGCGGCCGGCGCCCCGGTGCTTTGACGGACCACCAGTTCCGGGGTGAAAACGACTGCGCGGTGCCGCGCGTGCTGGGCTTCAACCTCTTCGGCCAGGAGTTCAATGGCTGTCCTGCCCAACGCCTCGGTTGGCTGCCGGATGGAGGAGAGGGGCACCACGGCGGAGACTGCGAAGTCGATGTCGTCATAACCGATCAAGGCGATGTCCTCCGGGATCCGGTAGGTGTGCGTCATGGTGAGTGACTGCATAACGCCGAGCGCCAGGAGGTCGTTCGCGCAGAAAATCCCGTCGGGTAGACCGCTGCGGTCCCGTTCCACCAGCGTGTTGCCAACGCTGCGGCCGGCCAGGACCGTCTGGCCTTCGGAAACCAGCACTTCAAGCGTGGCGTCCGGTTCTTCCTTCACGGCCCGCCGGGCGCCCTGGAGGCGGTCAGCCACCTGGCGGATGGAGGTGGAACCACCCACAAAGGCCAGTCGACGGCGGCCGGTGTCCAGCAGGTGCCTGGCAGCCAGGTAGCCGCCGGCGTCGTCGTCAACGGCCACTGAACTGAACTTCTCCTCGTCCGCCAGGCGGTCCACAAGGACCGTGGGCACGCCGCGCTCGCGGAGGAGGTCCAGCCGCTCAGTCACGTCGCCCACGGGCGAAATGAGGAGGCCCTGGACGCGCTGCTCCTGGAACAGGTCGATGTAGTTGGCCTCACGGCCGGCGTCGTGGCCGCTGTCGCCCAGCAACACGGCGCTGCCCTGGAGGGCGGCCGCATCCTCGGCGGCGCGCACCACCGAGGTGAAGAAGGGGTTTCCCACGTCCAGGACGATGAGGCCGATGGTGCGGCTGTGTCCGGCGCGAAGCTGGCGTGCCGCATCATTGCGGACGAAACCCAGTTCGTCGATGGCGCGCAGTACCCGATCCTTGGTCCGCTGGGAGACTCTGTCCGGGTAGTTCAGCACATTCGAAACAGTGCCGACAGCCACGCTGGCGTGGTTGGCTACGTCCTTGATGCTGGCTGAGCGGTTCATGATTCTCCGTGCTGCTGGGCCGGGTGCAGATGCCTCCCGGTCTTCGTGAGGAACGGGTGCCGGAATGCTTGACACCCGCTCACGTTCAAGAGTACTTTGAATCGTAACAATGAAACGATTCAAAGATCTGCGAGTTCAGGAGAGTTCCAAATGAGGGTGTGCTTCCGTTCTTCGGTCCAGCCGGCGCTGATCGACGAATACCGGCGGCGCCACGCCGCCGTTTGGCCGGACATGCTCCGGGCACTGAAGGATGCCGGCTGGAACAACTACTCCCTGTTCCTCAGCGAGGACGGACTTCTGATCGGCTACCTGGAGTGCGACGACTTCGACGCAGCCCGGGCCCGCATGGCCCTCGCGGACGTCAACACCCGCTGGCAGGCGGAAATGGCCAAGCTTTTCGAAGACCCGGACCAGGCGCCCGATGAGGGGTTCCAGGTACTGGAGGAAGTCTTCAACCTCGACAGCCAGCTTGCGGCGGCAGAATCCGCTGCAAGCTGACCATAGGCTGTCACCCACCGTGCGCTCCAGCAGCGGGCCGCACCGAACACCGCAACACCAACCAGACCACAGCAAGACAAGACACCGGAAAGAACCATCATGAATGACGTAGCAACGGCGCTGGGCAGGCTCGAGGAGCTTGCTATCGAGGTCCCCTCGTGGGCTTATGGAAATTCCGGTACGCGGTTCAAGGTGTTCGGCACGCCCGGCACCCCGCGCACCGTGCAGGAAAAGCTTGCGGATGCGGCGAAGGTCCACGAACTGACCGGCCTGGCCCCCACCGTTGCGCTGCATATCCCGTGGGACAAGGTTGATGACTACGCCGCCCTCCAGGAGTACGCGGCCGGCCTGGGCGTGGGCCTGGGCACCATCAACTCCAACACCTTCCAGGATGACGAATACAAGTTCGGCTCCCTGACGTCCTCCAACGAGACGGTCCGCCGCCGGGCAGTTGACCATCACCTGGACTGCATCGAGATCATGCATGCCACGGGGTCGAAGGACCTGAAGATCTGGCTGGCCGACGGCACCAACTACCCGGGCCAGGACGACATCCGCGGCCGCCAGGACCGCCTCGCCGAATCCTTGCAGGAGATCTACGCCGCCCTGGGTGACGAGCAGCGCCTGGTGCTCGAGTACAAGTTCTTCGAGCCCGCTTTCTACCACACCGACGTTCCGGACTGGGGCACCTCCTACGCCCAGACCCTGGCGCTGGGTGAGAAGGCCTTCGTCTGCCTGGACACCGGCCACCACGCCCCGGGCACCAACATCGAGTTCATCGTGATGCAGCTGCTGCGCCTGGGGAAGCTTGGTTCCTTCGACTTCAACTCGCGCTTCTATGCCGACGACGACCTGATCGTGGGTGCCGCGGATCCCTTCCAGCTCTTCCGCATCATGCACGAGGTGATCCGTGGCGGCGGCTACGGCAAGGATTCCGGCGTTGCCCTGATGCTGGACCAGTGCCACAACCTGGAAGAAAAGATCCCGGGCCAGATCCGCTCGGTCCTGAACGTTCAGGAAATGACCGCCCGGGCGCTGCTGGTGGACACCGCAGCCCTGGCCGAAGCCCAGCGCGCCGGGGACGTCCTGGCCGCCAACGGCATCTTCAACGATGCGTTCTACACCGACGTCCGGCCGGTTCTGGCCGAGTGGCGTGAATCCCGCGGCCTGCCCGCGGACCCGCTGGCCGCGTTCAAGGCCAGCGGTTACCAGAAGAAGATCAACGAGGACCGCGTTGGCGGCCAGCAAGCCGGATGGGGCGCCTAATAGCCATGAGCAACAAGACTGTTGAAGACCTGATTTCCCGTTCCAACCGCCTCGGTGCGGACAAGCGGAACACCAACTTCGCCGGCGGCAACACCTCCGCCAAGGGCACCGAGAAGGACCCGGTCACGGGCGAGGACGTCCAGTTGCTGTGGGTCAAGGGCTCCGGCGGGGACCTCGGCACGCTGAAGGCCGAAAACCTCGCGGTGCTGCGCCTGGACCGCCTGAATGCGCTGAAGAACGTCTACCCCGGCGTTGAGCGCGAAGACGAGATGGTGGCCGCCTTCGATTACTGCCTGCACGGCAAGGGCGGCGCCGCTCCCTCGATCGACACCGCCATGCACGGGCTGGTGGACGCCGCGCACGTGGACCACCTGCACCCCGACTCCGGCATCGCCATTGCCACCGCGGCCGAGGGCGAGGCCCTCACCACCAAGATCTTCGGCAACAAAGTGGTCTGGGTTCCCTGGCGTCGCCCCGGCTTCCAGCTGGGCCTGGACATCGCCGCGATCAAGGAAGCCAATCCGCAGGCCATCGGCACCATCTTGGGCGGGCACGGCATCACCGCCTGGGGCGCCACCAGCGAAGAAGCAGAGCAGAACTCGCTGTGGATCATCGAACAGGCCGAGAAGTACATCCGGGACAACGGCAAGGCCGAACCCTTCGGAGCCAAGCTCCCCGGCTACGCAGCCCTGCCCGAGACAGAGCGCCGCGCCAAGGCTGCAGCCCTCGCACCCGTCATCCGCGGACTGGCTTCCACGGACAAGCCGCAGCTGGGGCACTTCAGCGATGACGCCGTCGTCCTTGACTTCCTCGAAGCTGCCGAGCACCCGCGCCTGGGCGCGTTGGGCACCTCCTGCCCGGACCACTTCCTGCGCACCAAGGTCAAGCCGCTGATCCTGGACCTGCCCTCTGAGGCCTCGGTGGAGGACTCGATCGCCCGTCTGCACGAACTCCACGCGGACTACCGGGAGGACTACCAGGCCTACTACGACCGCCACGCGGACGAAAACAGCCCGGCCCTGCGCGGTGCGGACCCTGCCATTGTGCTGGTTCCCGGCGTGGGCATGTTCTCCTTCGGCGCCAACAAGCAGACCGCCCGTGTTGCCGGCGAGTTCTACATCAACGCCATCAACGTGATGCGCGGCGCCGAGGGGATCTCCACCTACGCACCCATCGAGGAATCCGAGAAGTTCCGGATCGAGTACTGGGCGCTGGAGGAAGCCAAGCTGGCCCGCATGCCCAAGCCCAAATCGCACGCCACCCGCATCGCGCTGGTTACCGGCGCAGCGTCCGGCATCGGCAAGGCCATCGCAACCCGCCTCGCCGCGGAAGGCGCCTGCGTGGTCATTGCCGACCTGAACCTGGAGAACGCGGAGAAGGTCGCCGAAGAACTGGGCGGGCCTGATGTTGCCATCGGAGTCCAGGCTGACGTGACGGACGAGTCCCAGGTTGCAGCCGCGATCGACGCCGCTGTGCTGGCATTCGGCGGTGTGGACCTGGTGGTCAACAACGCCGGCCTGTCCATCTCCAAGCCGCTGCTGGAAACCACCGAGAAGGACTGGGACCTGCAGCACAACGTGATGGCCAAGGGCTCCTTCCTGGTGGCCAAGGCTGCCGCGAAGGTCATGATTGCCCAGGGCCTGGGCGGGGACATCATCTACATCTCCTCCAAGAACTCCGTGTTCGCCGGCCCCAACAACATCGCCTACTCCGCCACCAAGGCAGACCAGGCCCACCAGGTGCGCCTGCTCGCCGCGGAACTCGGTGAGCACGGCATCCGCGTCAACGGCATCAACCCCGACGGCGTGGTCCGCGGCTCCGGCATCTTCGCCGGCGGCTGGGGCGCCAAGCGCGCCGCCGTGTACGGCGTGGACGAGGAGAAACTGGGCGAGTACTACGCCCAGCGCACCCTGCTCAAGCGCGAAGTCCTGCCCGAGCACGTGGCGAACGCCGCCGCCGTCCTCACCAGCAACGAACTGTCCCACACCACCGGCCTGCACATCCCCGTGGACGCCGGAGTGGCCGCAGCCTTCCTGCGATGAGCATCGAACGCACCAACGAAACTGCCCCGGCCCAGGCCGGGGCAGTTTCCGCAGGGCCTGCCAAGGTGTTCGCCGGCAATGTTTTCGCCGCGGTCGATATTGGTGCCTCCTCCGGCCGGGTCATCCTGGGCCGCGTCCAGGCCGGCGGTGCCGGCGGTGAAAACAGTGTCGAGCTGGAAGTCGTCCACCGCTTTCCCAACGGCGTGGTGGAGATCGACGGCGGGCTGCGCTGGGATTTCAACGCCCTCTTCGCCGAGGTCCTCAAGGGACTCTCAGCAGCGGCCACGGTTGCCGCCGCACAGGGTGAGCGTGTAGCCAGCATCGGCATCGACACCTGGGCCGTGGACTACGGACTGGTGAACGCCGCCGGGGTATTGACCGCCCAGCCGTTCAGCTACCGCGACGACCGCAGCCGCGCCGTCGTCGAGCCGGTGCACCGGAAACTGGACCCAGCGCGCCTGTACGGGACCACGGGGCTGCAGTTCCTGCAGTTCAACACCATTTACCAACTGGCCAGCGAGCCGGACCTGGACGGGCTGCAGGCACTCCTGATCCCGGATCTGATCGCGTTCCTCCTGACCGGGCAACGCCGGACCGAGGCGACCAACGCCTCCACCACAGGATTGTTCGACGCCGTGGCGGGGGAGTGGGCCACCGAGTTCCTTACCGCCCTCGGCCTGCGGAAAGAGTTGTTCCCTCCGCTGATCCAGCCGGGGGAAACCTTTGGCACCCTCCTGCCGGCCATTGCCGCCCAGGTGGGCCTTCCGCAGGAAACCCAGGTGGTGGCTGTCGGTTCGCACGACACCGCCTCAGCAGTGGCAGCCGTCCCCGCACAGGAGGAAGACTTTGCCTATATCTCCTCCGGCACCTGGTCCCTGGTGGGGCTTGAGCTGAAGCACCCGGTCCTCACCGAGGCCAGCCGCGAGGCGAACTTCACCAATGAGCGCGGCGTTGACGGCACCATCCGCTACCTCCGCAACATGGGCGGCCTCTGGCTCCTCAGCGAATGCCAGCGGACGTGGGCGTCCGAGGGGTTCCGGCCAGAGCTCACTGCCCTGCTGACCGCGGCTGCTGCCCTGCCGCCCGGCGGGCCACAGATCAACCCGGACGATCCGTACTTCATTGCCCCGGACAACATGCCGGACCGCATCCGTGCCGCGGTCCGCCGCACCGGAGAGGTACTGCCGGACGATCCAGCCGCCATCACCCGGTGCATCATGGACAGCCTGGCCGCCGGCTACGCCCGCACCATCCGCGACGCCGAGCGGCTTGCTGACCGGTCAGTGGACGTGGTGCATGTGGTGGGCGGCGGTTCCCAGAACCGGCTGCTCTGCCAGCTCACCGCCGATGCCACCGGCAGGAAAGTCGTGGCGGGGCCGGTGGAAGCCACTGCCTTGGGTAACGTCCTGGTACAGGCCCGCGCTGCAGGTTCCATCGCCGGCGGACTGGGGGAACTCCGTGCCCTGGTGGTGGCCAGCAGTCCACTGCAGGTTTTTGTACCGGAGCTCTCGCGGCTCTAGCCCTCGCCGGCGCGTCCCCCGGCGCCGCGCCAGCACCCCAGCACACAGGACAGGACCGGACAACGCATGCCCCTTTTTGACCTCCCGCTAGGCGAACTCCGCGGCTACACCTCCGACGTGACGCCGCCGGAGGACTTCCGCGAATTCTGGGACACCACCATCGAGGAGGCACGGGCCTTTCCGCTGGGTGCGTCCTTCGAACCGGTGGAGAACTACCTGTCCGTCATCGATACCTTCGATGTGACCTTCGCCGGCTACGGGGGCGCCGCCATCAAGGGATGGCTGCACCTTCCCGCCAACAGGGCCGCCGGAACCAGGCTGCCGGTAGTGGTGCAGTATGTGGGCTACTCAGGCGGCCGGGGGCTGGTGAACCAGGACACGAAGTGGGCGCAGGCAGGCTACGCCCACTTCATCATGGACACCCGCGGCCAGGGCTACGGCGGCACCCTGGGCGATACCCCCGACCCCCACCCTTCCGCCGGAGAAGTGGCGCATGCGGGCCTCATGACCAGGGGCGCGGGCAGCCGGGAGGACTACTACTACCGCCGGGTATACGTGGATGCCTTCCGTGCCGTGGAAGCGGCCCAAGGCCACCCGGAGATCGACCCGGCACGGGTGGTCCTCGCCGGCGTCAGCCAGGGCGGCGGCATCGTGGTGGCCGTGGCCGGGCTGGCGGCTGGCAGGCTCGACGGCGTAGTGGCGGCACTGCCGGACGTTCCGTTCCTGCAGGACTTTCCCCGCGCCGTCGACATCACGCCGCGCGGCCCGTATCCGGAGATCGCGGCTTTCCTGGCCCGGCACCGGGACAGGTATGAACCGATGCTCGCGGTCCTACGGTATTTCGACGGCGTCAACCTCGCCCGCTGGGCCACCGCGCCGGCCTTGTACTCCGCTGCCCAGATGGACGATATCTGCCCGCCGTCCACCGTCTTCGCCAGCTTCAATGCCTACGGCACCGGTGCCGCGGATTCATCCGGAACCGGAGCGGACAAGGACATCGAGGTCTACCGGTTTAACAACCACGAAGGCGGCCAGGAACACCACTGGATCAGGCAATTGCTGTTTCTGCGCAAAATTTTGGGGTAAGTTTCTTCCTGCGGGCTGGCTGAGAAAGCGGTTTCTCGTCGCGGCGGACAAGGAAGCAATGAAGAAACTCAGCAAGCTCAGCGTTCTCGGCTACGGTGCGGGCGATGCGGCCAACAGCATGATCATCAGTACCGGAAACATGTTCCTGCTCGTCTATTACACGGACGTTGCGGGGATCGGGGCAGCGGCCGCTGGAACATTGCTGCTGGTTGCGCGGGTCTTTAACGCCTTCACCGACATAGCGGCCGGCCGCATCGTGGACCGTGTGCCAAGCAAGCGGTGGGGAAAGTTCCGCCCGTTCCTGATGTTCGGCTTCATTCCCCTGCTGCTGAGCGTGGCGGTGTTCCATGTTCCCGACGTCGATCCGTCCCTGAAGCTTCTGTACGCCTACTGCACCTACGCCCTGGTGTGTGTCGCCTACAGCATGGTCAACGTCCCTTACGGGTGCCTGGTGGGGGCCATGACCCAAGACGCCAAAGAACGCGCCAGGCTCGGTGGAGCCCGAACCATCGGTGGCCTCTCGGTTGGCGCCACCCTTGGCTTTTTCATTGCACCGCTCCTCGGTGCCGGGCAGGACATGCAGCAGATCTTCACCTGGCTGACGATCACTTTCGCCGTCGTTGGTTCACTGCTCTATTGCTTCACAGGCCTAGTATGCGTTGAGCGGGTCCCCGGCAGCGTCCCCAAGATCACCCTTCGCCAGAGCGTTGCAGCCCTCAAGGCAAATTCCCCGCTGGTGATCCTCTGCGTGAGTTCCGTCCTTTTCGTCACCGGAACCTCTGCCACCGGCGCGTCCCAGTTCTATTACCTCCGCGATGTCCTCTCCCGGGTGGACCTTTTCCCGGTCATGGCCGCCGCCCAAGTGGTGATCACGCTGACGCTGGCCGTCCTGATGCCGCTTCCGGTCGCCCGATGGGGCAAGCGGGCTGTTTACAGCGTTGGCGGCGCATTCGGGGCGGCGGGCGGCGTGCTGGTCTTCCTAGCCCCCGCTGACACTCCATTGCTCGGCCTGGCGGGCCTCATCCTGGGGCTCCTTGCGTCGGCCTGCGTCAGCATCGTGACCTGGGCCCTGATCGCCGACACCGTGGAATACGGTGAGTGGAAAACGGGAGTCCGGGTCCAGGGAATCAACTACGCGCTCCTGGCCGCCACCCGGAAACTTGGCATGGGATTCGGGGCCGCCGTCGTTGCCTTCTCGCTCGCCTGGGGCGGCTACGTTTCGGGTACTGCGGAGCAGTCTGAGGCTGCCACCCTGGCCATCAGGGCGGCGGCAGGGCTGCTGCCGGGGGCCCTGGTGCTGGCCTCCGTCGGGATCATGTACTGGTACCGCCTGACCGACCAGAAACACGCGGAGCTGGTGGCAAGCCTGGCGCGTGATGCGACGTAACAGTTTGCGGCCACGGCGGCCCGCCGTTATGGTTCATGGCATGACAAACCGTTGGTATGCGTATTTTTCGTTGGCTCTGGAGGGGCCCGCGTCTAACTGACACGCATCCAACTTTCCTTCAGAGCCAACAGGGCAGAGATTATTCTCTGCCCTTCGCCGTTTCTCCGGCGGGTTCTGATCTGGGCCCGCTTCATATCTGGAACAGGACCCGAACATGAGCACCGCGACAGCCCCCGCAAACACCACCGCCGGCAACCCCCATGGTGAAGCCGCGGCAAAATCCACCTCTAACCTGCGCGTCAGTGAGTTCACTGCGCTGCCCACGCCCTCTGAACTCATCGCGGAGCTGCCGCTGGACGCCCGGGTGGCGGACGTCGTCGAACGCGGACGTGACGAAGTCCGCGCCATCATGGACGGTGTGGATGACCGCCTGCTGGTGATCGTGGGACCGTGCTCCATCCACGATCCGAAGGCCGGGCTGGAGTACGCACGGCGGCTGGTCAGCCAGGCCGAAAAGCACAAGGAAGACCTGCTCATCGTGATGCGGACCTACTTCGAAAAGCCCCGCACCACCGTCGGCTGGAAGGGCCTGATCAACGATCCCCGCCTGGACGGCAGCCACGACATGGTCACCGGCCTCCGGACCGCCCGGCACTTCCTGCAGCAGGTCACCGCGCTCGGGCTCCCCACCGCCACCGAATTCCTGGAGCCGATCAGCCCGCAGTACATGGCGGACCTCATCTCCTGGGGCGCCATCGGGGCCCGCACCACCGAGAGCCAGATCCACCGGCAGCTCGCCTCCGGGCTCTCCATGCCCATCGGTTTCAAGAACGGGACCGACGGCGACCTGCAGGTGGCCATCGACGCCTGCGGGGCTGCCGGCGCAGCCCAGGCCTTCCTCGGCATCGATGGCGACGGCCGGGCGGCGCTGGTTGCAACCGCGGGAAACCCCGACACCCACGTGATCCTCCGGGGCGGGCGCAAGGGCCCCAACTACTCAGCTGCCGACGTCGAGGCAGCCTCCGCCAAGCTGGCAGCCAAGCACCTTAACCCGCGCCTCATCGTTGACGCCAGCCACGCCAACAGCGGCAAGAGCCACCACCGCCAGGCAGAAGTGGCGCTGGAGATCGGTGCGCAGCTGGAAGACGGCGGCGCTTCCGCGCAGGCAATTGCCGGCGTCATGCTGGAAAGCTTCCTGGTGGGCGGCGCGCAGAACCTCGATGTTGCGGAACACGAGGCCGGCCGCTCGGAGCTGGTGTACGGGCAGAGCGTGACCGATGCCTGCATGGACTGGGACGTTTCGGTCTCGGTGCTGGACCAGCTCGCCGCTTCCGCCCGCAAGCGCAGGAGGTAGGCCCCCACAGTGGGGGTGCAAATAGGGGGACCCTGCTACTTTCACATCGGCCACAGGAGCATCTAGAGTATCTAGAAGGTGGTTGGTGGATGGCTCAGCATCGGAAACACCGCATTGGCACGTACCTGGGGTCACTGTTGTCCATCCGTCAGCAAAGGAAAATAGGGAAATGTCGGCAGAACAGAACTTCTCCAACGCGAAGTTCCTGACCGTGGCAGAAGTAGCCCAGGTCATGCGCGTCTCCAAAATGACCGTCTACCGGCTGGTCCACTCCGGCGACATGCCGGCAGTGCGTTTCGGCCGCTCCTACCGGGTGCCTGAAGCCGCCGTGGACCAGTACCTCAAGGGTGCTGTGGTGGACGGCCACACCGAAACCGCCTGAGTCCTTTCGTCGCAATCGCCGTGTTTTCGCCGGTCGGGGCCGCACCGGTCAGAAGCGGCTCCGGATAAGCGGTACCCTGTTAAGGAACGTTTTACGTCATTGTAAGAATCTGTCAGTTGTTCAGTTCGTAGCTCTGTCCACGAACACTTTTCCATCAGACAGGTACTGCATCTAGTTTGTAAGGAACTTTCGTGGGTTCAGTTATTAAGAAGCGTCGCAAGCGTATGGCCAAGAAGAAGCACCGCAAGCTGCTTCGCAAGACTCGTCACCAGCGCCGCAACAAGAAGTAGAGATACTTCGAACAGCGTGGAAATGCCCGTCGCCTTCCGAGGCGGCGGGCATTTTGTTTTGTCCGGGTACCCGCCTGGAGATGCTATGCCCGAGGGCCGCGGATGCGGGCGAAGCCTTTCCAGAGGCCGTAGACGGCGCCGCCGGCAGTGGCTGCCTTGAGGCCGAAGGTGGCTGCGCGGCGGCCTGCCCGGAAGTCGTAGACGGGCCAGTTGTTGTCGCGGGCGTGGCGCCGGAGGCGGGCGTCCGGGTTGATGGCCACCGGATGGCCCACCAGGGTCAGCAGAGGGATGTCGTTGTAGGAGTCGCTGTAGGCCCAACAGCGCTTCAGGTCCAACTCCTCCGCGTCCGCTACTGCCTGGACAGCCACTGCTTTCGCGGAGCCGTGCAGGATGTCTCCCACCAGGCGGCCGGTATACATGCCCCCCGAAATCTCCCCGACCGTCCCCAAGGCTCCGGTGAGTCCCAGCCTGGTGGAGATCACCGTGGCAACTTCGATGGGAGTCGCAGTGACAAGCCACACCCGCCGGCCGACCCGCAGGTGCTGCTCGGCCAGGGCCTTAGCGCCAGGCCAGATCCGGGAGGCGATCATCTCGTCGTAGACCTCTTCGCCGAGGGCCTTGATGTCGTCAACCGTGATGCCGGCAGCCAAGGTAAGCGCGGAGTCGCGGACGGCGTGGACGTCATCCATGTTTTCGCCGCGGGCCACGAACTTGAACTGCTTCCAAGCGAACCCGGCTGCCTGGGCCATGGTGAAGGCTCCGCGCTGGTGCATCTTGCGGGCAACATGGAAAAGGCTGGCGCCGCGCATGAGGGTGTTGTCCACGTCGAAGAACGCCGCCTCGCCGGGTTGCGGCGCCGCAACCGGCTTGGTGACTACGGCGACGTACTTCTCCTCGGGCATGAAGTTGAGTCTAGTCAATCCAGTCGGTGGACATGGTCGGCGTCGCGGGTCCCAGCCAACGGGGCTACGGTTAAGTCATGGCAACACCGAGCGTCGTCCTGATCACCAAAGCTGACTGCCACCTTTGCGAAGAGGCGCGCGACGCCGTCGGGCGGGTTACTGCCTCCCTGGGGCTTGGGTGGACGGAAGAGTTGGTGGACCACCAGCCGGAACTGCGGGAACGTTATGCCGAGGAAATCCCGGTAGTGCTGGTGGACGGCGTGCAGCGCGACTTCTGGAAGATCGATGAGGTCCGGCTGGAACGCGTGCTTCAGCGGGCGTTGGCCGAGTAGGGGAGCAGCACCGGTGACCGCACGCGCTTTGTGGCTGGCTGCTTTGTTGGCATCGGCCGGGGGGCTCTAGAGTGGAGTCACAACGCGATGCGAGGGAGGGGCTGGTGGCTTCGCTGGATTCAACTCCCCAGGCTGTCCCGGATCTTCCGGGGACCACGGACACGCCAGCCAAACAGATTCCGCCCGCAGCGGTGGCCCGGCTGACGCTCTACCTGCGTGCCCTGAACACCCTGCTGGCCGAGGGAGTGGAGCGCGTCTCCTCCGAATCCCTCGCCGAAGCCTCGGGCGTCAGTTCCGCCACGCTCCGCAAGGACCTGTCCCACGTGGGCTCCTACGGTACCCGCGGCGTTGGCTACGAAGTCCAGTACCTGAGCCGGCACATCGCTGCGGCACTCGGGCTGACGCACGACTGGAAGGTAGCCATCGTTGGTGCCGGCAATCTCGGCAAGGCTTTGGCACGGTACGGCGGGTTCGAATCCCGCGGGTTCGACGTCGTAGCCATTTTTGACGCCGACCAGATGGTGGTGGGCAATGAGGTGGGGTGGCTGCGTGTCAGCGATGTGGCCGACCTGGAAACAGTGCTCCACCGTACCGGGGCGAATATGGTGGTGCTGGCGCTGCCGGCGGCCGTGGCGCAGGATGTCTGCGACCGTGTGGTTGCTGCCGGGGTCCGCAGTGTCCTGAGTTTCGCCCCCGTGATGCTCCAGGTGCCGGAGGGAGTCAACCTCCGTAAAGTGGACATGGCCACTGAACTGCAGATCCTGGCCTACCACGCACAACGGGCGCAGGCCCCGGGGCAAACCGCCTAGTTTTCAGGCGGTTCCGGGACCCACGCCCGCAGGTGTGGGAAGTGCGTAAAACTTACCGGCCGTAGGGGTTGCCCAGGCCGCCACCGTAAGGGTTGGCGAAGGGCTGCTGCTTCCGGAAGTACGGGGCAGCCGCCGGCAGGTACAGCAGGACGATGGCGGCGATCCCCAGGAGCGTGCCGATGGTTCCAATGCTGGGAGGACCGAAGAGGCCGACGATGGACAGTGCAGCGAACACGGTGCCCAGGATGCGGGCCCAGTTCTTGCCCTTGCGGATGAAGAAGGCCACCAGCAGGTAAAGCCCTGCGCCGAGGATGGCGAAGACCACCAGGGTGCCGGCGATGACGCCCTTGATGTCCTCGTACGTGACGCCCGCTCCGCTGCCTTCCATCTGCTGCTCAAAGGTCTGGCGGAATACCGGGTCGTCCAGTTGGGTGAGCCCGGTGAGCATGGAGATAACGAAGATTGCGGCCGAGGCGATCAGCAGCCAGAACGAGATGTTGACCAGCTGCGGCACTCCGTTGCTGCCCGTGGGCTGCGGCTGCTCCGAGGGGTACTGCGCGTACGGGGACTGGCCGTAAGGCTGCTGTCCAAACGGCTGCTGGCCAAAGCCCGGAGCCTGCGGCGGGTTCTGGCCATACTGCGGAGAGTTCTGGCCGTACTGCGGAGCGCCTGACTGTGGAGCATTCTGGCCGTACTGTGGAGCGTTCTGGCCGTACTGCGGGGCGTTTTCCCCGTAGCGCGGCTGCTGGTTGCCCTGCTCGGGATCGTTGGGCACGGGAGGCGGGACGGGAGGATTACTCATGAGCTGTCCTTTGGCGTGGCGGGTTCTGGTAGGCTGCCGGGTTTCGGTCCTGTGCCCTACCCCCAGCATGGCTTAAGTCCACCGTACCCCCGGACCGGCAGCTTATGAGTCATTCCTGGGAGGTATTCCGCCCCTGTTCGGCCCTTGCCCGGCGATACCTTGCCGGCCGCTGTTCCCCTGCGCCGCAAACCAGGCCTGCGCGTTCGGCAGCCAGAGCAATACTGTTGCCGCGAGGCTGATCAGGAAGCCCGCCCAGTTGCCGCCTTGGCCAACACGCATGGCCAGGTTGACCAGCGCCAGGACCAGGGTGATGCCCGTCAGGACTGTCAGGGCGAGCCGTGCCCACTGCTTCCCCTCTTTCATCTTGAGGGCAAGGATGATCTGCGCGGCTCCCACTGCCGCCGCCAGCAGCATCAGCAACAGAACCAGCGCGGCCGCAGCAGGCGCCGCGGCGAAAAGCACCAGCGAGGCAAGCATGCCCAGCAGTCCGCCCAGGAGGCCGAGGATGCCGCCCAGGAACCAGATCCAGAACGAGACCTTGAGCTCCGTGGGAAGTCCCGCCACCGAGAACATGGCGGCGAAACCGTTGCGGGGCTTTGCACTGTCAAAGTTGCTCATGGCCATCACTGTAGCCCCGCCCCGACGGCGGCACAGCGTGGCTCGGTGCACAGGGACTGCCCCTGCGCAACGAGCCACGGCTTCACTGCAGCGCCGGGACGGCGAACGCCATCAACGACAGAACCCCATTAACGACAGAACCCGGCACCGGCGCGACGGCCGGTGCCGGGGTTCCGGCGGAAAGAATGACTACGCTGCGGGAGCGATGAAGGCGAGTTCGAGGTTGATGGCAACCTTGTCGCTCACCAGCACGCCGCCGGTCTCGAGGACAGCGTTCCAGGTCAGGCCGAAGTCCTTGCGGCTGATGGTGGTTTCAGCGGAGACGCCGGCGCGGGTGTTGCCGAACGGGTCCACGGCCACGCCGTTGAACTCGGTGTCCAGGGTGACCGGGCGGGTGACACCCTTGATGGTCAGGTCGCCGGTCAGTTCGTAGCTGTTGCCCTTGGCCACCAGGCCGTTGGAGACGAAGGACATTTCGGGGAACTTCTCCACATCGAAGAAGTCTTCGCCCTTGACGTGGCCGTCGCGGTTCGCATCGCCGGAGTCGAAGCTGGCGGTGTTGATGGTGGCGTTGATCCGGGATTCTGCCACGTCCTGGCCGAGTTCCAGGGTTGCTGCTGCTTCCTTGAACTGGCCGCGGACCTTGCTGATGCCTGCGTGGCGGACGGTGAAGCCGATCTCGCTGTGGGAGTTGTCGAGGGTCCAGGTGCCGGTGGTGACGTCTGCGGGAAGTGCCATGATGTTGCTCCTTTGGGTGTTACCTGTTGACGGTCGTGCCGTTGAACTTTCATCTGTTGAAGTCTCAACTAACTGCTGCATCTACTATAAACATGCATATGCATCTTTTGTTCCCGCCTTCGGAACATTTCTTCATAAATTTCAGTTCTACTGGATGTAGAAGATTTCGGATCGAACGCCATCTTTGAGAAACTGGTAAACATGCCCCAAGCCACTGTCCATCTGCTCCGCCACGGCGAGGTCCATAATCCTGCCGGCGTTTTGTACGGAAGGCTGCCCGAATTCCACCTCTCCGAGCTGGGGCAGGAGATGGCACGCACCCTCGCCGAGCACTTCCGGCAGCGCGCCGAAAACGGGGCCCGTATCACCTACCTGGCCGCCTCGCCACTGGACCGCGCGCAGGAAACTGCCCGGCCGACGTCGGAAGCCCTGCATCTGCACATCCACACGGAGGAGCGGATCATCGAGGCGGAGAACTACTTTGAGGGCATGAAGGTCAGCAAGGCGGAACTGCGCAGGCCCAAGCACTGGCCGCGGCTGGTTAACCCCCTCCGGCCCTCCTGGGGCGAGCCGTACAAGCAGCAGGCGGCAAGGGTTATGGCAGCGGCGCAGGAGGCGCGCCTCCGCGCCATCGAGCTGGCCGACGGCGACTTCGGAACAGAGGGGCCCGAAGCGATCATGGTCAGCCACCAGCTTCCCATCTGGGCCACCCGCCTGAGCGCGGAAGGCAAGCCCCTGTGGCACGATCCGCGAAAGCGTGAGTGCACCCTGACCTCCATCACGTCGCTGGTGTTCGACGACGACGGCACACTGGTGCGCGTCGCGTACAGCGAACCCGCGGCGTCCCTTCTGCCCGGTGCAGCCAGCACCCCTGGAGCCTAGAAGTGTCTGACAGTTTTATCGAAAAGGGCCGGCCCGGCCTGCCCATCACGTCCCGCCGCAGCGTCCTTGCTGCCGGCGGCCTCGCGTTGACCGCGCTGACCCTGGGCCTTTCGGCGTGTGCCCAGGAAGATGCCCTCGCGGAGCAGGCAAGGGCCGGGGACAACAAGAACTATGTGGCCGGCGACGGGTCTGTCACCGAGTTTGCGGCGGGCGATCGGAAGTCCGCCCTCCAGATCAACGGCAGGCTGTTCAACGGAACCACTGTTGCCCCCGCTGACTTCCAGGGCAAGGTCACTGTCCTGAACTTCTGGTTCGCCGCCTGCGCCCCCTGCCGGGTTGAGGCGCCCATCCTCGAAGAGCTGCACCAGGAGTTCAAGCCCCAGGGCGTGCAGTTCTTCGGCGTCAACCTTCGGGACGAGAAGGCCACCGCGGAAGCCTTCGACAAGTCCTTCAACCTGACGTACCCCAGCTTTGACGACAAGGACGGCGGGGTCCTGCTGGCTGTTTCCGGCCTGGTTCCTCCCGGCGCAGTTCCCACAACCCTCGTGCTGGACAAGCAAGGGCGCGTGGCGTCACGCGTCCTTGGCGAAATCCAGAGGGGCACCCTGAAAGCCCTTATCGCTGCCGCCGTGGCTGAGTAGCGCGGACACCATGAACAGCCCCTTTGCCGAAGCCATCCTCAACGGCTCGCTCCTCCTCGCCATTCCGGTAGCGCTGCTGGCCGGACTGGTCTCCTTCCTGTCCCCATGCGTCCTGCCGCTGGTTCCCGGCTACCTGGGATACGTCACGGGCCTGTCGGGCGTGGACCTGGAGAAGCAGAAGCGCGGACGGATGCTGATGGGAATCGGGCTGTTCGTGCTGGGCTTCTCCGTGATCTTCGTTCTCCTCGGCGGCGCGTTCGGCCAGCTGGGCACCCTGGTCACCGGCTCGCAGAATGCCTGGATTACGCAGGTCCTGGGCCTCCTGGTGATCGTTATGGGCGTGGTGTTTATGGGCGGTTTCAGCTGGTTGCAGCGGGACGCCAAAATCCACGCCAGGCCACCGGCCGGGCTGTGGGGGGCGCCGCTCCTGGGCCTCACGTTCGGCCTTGGCTGGGCACCGTGCATCGGCCCCACCTACTCCGCGGTCCAGCTCCTGAGCCTTTCCGGCGGCTCGTCCGCCGCCAAGGGCGCGTTCCTTGCCTTCGTCTACAGCCTCGGCCTGGGGATCCCCTTCCTGCTCATTGCGCTGGCGCTTCGGCGGGGGATGGGTGTCATGGCGTTCTTCCGCAAGCACCGGCTGGCGATCCAGCGCATTGGCGGCGGCATCCTGGTGGTCCTCGGGCTGCTCATGGCCAGTGGCGTCTGGGGCACCTGGGTGACCGGGCTGCAGTACTGGTTCCAAACCGATGTGAAGTTGCCGATCTGATGAGCGAGCGCGTGAACGTAGACAAGAAGTCGTCCGATCCGGTGGCCGGCGCCAAGCTGTTAGAGGCCAAGGCGGAAGCGGCGCTGCCTGCACTGGGACCCATGGGCATGCTCCGCTGGGCCTGGACCCAGCTGACCAGCATGCGTACAGCGCTGTTCCTGTTGCTGCTCCTCGCCGTGGCGGCAGTCCCGGGCTCGCTGTTCCCGCAGCGTCCGGCCAACCCGTCCGTGGTCACCCAGTACATTAAGGACAACCCGGACTACGGCAAGCTGCTGGACACCCTGCAGCTGTACGACGTGTACTCCTCGGCCTGGTTCTCGGCCATCTACCTGCTGCTGTTCATCTCCCTCATCGGCTGTGTGGTGCCCCGCGCCATCGCGCACTACAAGGCGATGCGCTCCCAGCCCCCGCGGACCCCCAAGCGCCTGTCCCGCCTCCCCGAGTACGGCACGCTTGTCATTCCGTCCGACGCCGGGATCCCGGCGTCGAGCGCCATCACCACTGCCGCGGCGGTGCTGAAGAAGCGCGGCTACCGCGTGGACGTCCGGGACAGCGGCGGCGAGCGTCCGTCGCTGGGCGCTGAGCGGGGCTTCACGAAGGAAGTGGGGAACCTGGTGTTCCACACGTCGTTGATCGGGGTGCTGGTATCCGTAGCCATCGGTGGATTGTTCGGCTACAGCGGCCAGCGGATTTTGGTGGAGGGTGACACTTTCGTGAACACCTTGGTGGGCTACGACCAGTTCACGCCCGGCACCAACTTCGAGTCCGGCCAGCTCCAGCCCTACTCCGTCCAGCTGGACAAGTTCGACATCACCTTCGACCGCGAGTCGGAGGGCAAGTTCGGCCAGCCCATCGACTTCTCCGCCGCGGTGACCACCAAGGAGAACCCGGACGCGCCGGCGCAGAAGGAAATCCTGAAGGTCAACGATCCCATTACCCTGGGCGGCACCAGCATCTACCTCACCGGCAACGGGTACGCCCCCGTGGTGACCATCCGGGACGGCGACGGAAACGTGGCCATGCAGGGGCCGGTGGTGGCCAAGCTGCAGGGGGACAACTACTACTCCTCAGTGGTCATCAAGGTTCCCGACGCCAAGCCGGACCAGCTGGGCTTCGCCGGCTTCTTCCTGCCCACGGCCTTCGTCTCGAACGAGGGTGTCTCCTTCAGCGGCGACCCCGACCTCTTCAACCCCCAGCTGACCCTGAACTCCTACTACGGCGACCTGGGCCTGGACGACGGTGCCCCGCAGAACGTCTTCGAGCTGGATGTGCAGGCCCTGACTCCGCTCAACGCGAGGAACCTGGACGCCGGCGGCATCACCCTGGCCCCCGGCAGCAGCTACACGCTGCCGGACGGCAAGGGCACCATCAGCTTCGACGGCGTGAAGCGGTACATCGGCGTGGACATCCACCACAACCCCGGCCAGCTGTACGCCCTGATTTTCGCGCTCCTCGCGGTGGCCGGGCTCATCCTCTCGCTCTACGTCAACCGCCGCCGCGTCTGGGTCCGCACCGGTACCCACGCCGACGGCCGCACGATGGTGGAGTACGGGCTCCTGGCCCGCGGTGAGGACCACCGCCTCGCCGCCGAGGCCGAAGCCGTCCGGAAGCTGCTGTCCGGGGAATGGCAGCTGGATGCAGATGCAGCCGGGCCCGAATCCTCACAGCAAACGTCCAGCCCGAAGCAGGACAATGACCCGGGCGCTGCCACCACTCCAGGCTCAGTCACCACCCCAGCAGGCCCCACCGGGCCCGAAAAGGACCAGTAATGCCGTACGGAATCAACGAAACCATGGGCCAGTACAGTGAGCTCTTTATGCTGCTCGCTGCAGGCACGTACACGGTGGCCTTCATCGCTTTCGCCTGGGACCTGGCCAAGAGCAGCAAGGCCCTGCGCGCCATCGACCTCAAAGCCGCACAGGCGGAAGACCCGGCCCGGGTGCCGGTAGGGGCCCGTGCGGGAGACCGCAGCGAGTCGCACCTCGCCGGGCCGGCGGGCAGGGCTGAACGGCCGTCGTCGTCCGCTGCCTTGCCGGCCGGCAACGGGGCCGGTGGCGCCATCACCGCCGACGCCGACATGAAGTACGCGGCCGAACGGCGCGCTCCCGCCCGGGTGGCGGTAGCCCTGACGGTCCTGGGTGCGCTGATCCATGGCGCCGGCGTGCTGACCCGTGCGCTGGGCGCCGGCCGGGTGCCCTGGGGCAACATGTACGAGTTCCTCACTACTGGCGCATTCGTTGCCGTGGCCGTGTTCCTGCTGGTCCTGGTCCGCCGGGACCTGCGCTTCCTCGGCACGTTTGTGGTGGGCCTGGTGATCATTATGCTGGTGGCCGCTTCCGTGGCGTACTGGACTCCCGTTGGCCACCTGGTTCCCGCCCTGCAGAGCTACTGGCTGATCATCCACGTGTCCATCGCCGTGCTTTCCTCAGCGCTTTTTACCCTGACGTTCGCGATGTCCGCGCTCCAGCTCGTCCAGGCACGACGACTAAAGACCGTTGCAGCCGGCGGTACGGACAAGCTGGGCTTTATGCGCCTGGTGCCGTCAGCGCTCAGCCTTGAGAACCTGTCGTACCGCATCAACGCGATCGCGTTCATCGGCTGGACCTTCACCCTGATGTTCGGTGCCATCTGGGCCGAGAAGGCCTGGGGCCGCTTCTGGGGCTGGGACACCAAAGAAGTGTGGACGTTCGTCATCTGGGTTGTTTATGCCGGCTACCTCCACGCCCGCGCAACCCGCGGCTGGACGGGCACGCGGGCGGCGTGGCTGTCCATCGTTGGCTACCTCTGCGTAATCTTCAACTTCACCATCGTGAACCAGTTCTTCAACGGACTTCACTCGTATTCCGGCCTCTGAGCAGGGGCTTTCCCTTGACGCCCGCAGTACCGCGGGTAAATAACAATTCGGTGTAGCAATAGGGGTGTTCGCGGTCGGGCCGTGATGCTACCTTGGTGAAGTCCGCCTGTGATGAAGCTTGCAGGCGTAACACCAGTTGTACCGAGGTACCTATGAGCTACGTGCTCGCCATTGATGTCGGCACAAGTTTTACTGCTGCCGCTATTTCCCGTTTTGACCACGGATCTTCCCCTGCCCCGGAATCCCTGCCATTGGGCCTCCGTGGAACATCTGTGCCCTCCGTTGTCTACTATCCGGAGGACGGTCCCATCCTGGTGGGGGAGGCAGCAGAACGCCGCGGCCTCGATTCACCCGCCCGGGTGGTGCGCGAGTTCAAGCGCCGGGTAGGCGACGCCGTCCCGATTTCCGTGGGAGGGCTTTCCCTGCCCCCGGAGGACGTATTCGCCACCATGGCGCGCTGGGTGGCCGACCGGGCCGAGGAGCGTGAAGGCGCGCCGCCATCGGAGGTTGTCCTCACCCACCCTGCTGCCTGGGGCAGCCACCGTACCTCGGTGATTCTGGCGGCAATGGAGGCCAGGGGCCTGAAGAACGTCACGCTCATTACCGAACCCGAAGCCGCGGCGGTGTACTACGCCTCGCAGGTGCGGGTAGAGGACGGCAGCACTATCGCGGTGTACGACCTTGGCGGCGGTACCTTTGACACCGCTGTCCTGAGGAAGGCAGCCAGCAATCGGTTCGAACTGGTGGGGCGCCCGGAGGGCATCGAAAACCTGGGTGGCGCGGACTTTGACGCGGAAGTGCTTCGCTACGTCGCCGAGCACACGGGGGACGCACTGTCGAAACTGGACACCGCCGACGCCGGAGTGCTTGGGGCGCTGGCCAGGCTGCGGCGGGAATGCGTGGAGGCCAAGGAGGCCCTCTCCTCCGACAGTGAGGCGAGCATTTCGGTGCTCCTCCCCGGCCTCCAGCAGCAGGTTCGCCTGGTCCGTTCGGAGTTTGAGGCACTGATCGAAGGTCCTGTCCGCGATACCGTGGATGCACTGGAACAGTCACTGGCTGAGATGGAACTTGAGCCCGCAGACCTGTCGGCCGTGCTGCTGATCGGTGGCTCATCGCGGATTCCCCTCGTGGCGCAGCTGATTTCGGAACAGCTGGACCGGCCCATCGCCGTCGACGCCGATCCCAAGTCATCCATCTGCATGGGCGCCGCGGTCTCAGCTGTTTTGGCACGTGCGGAAGTTCCCGACGCCAAGGAGTCCGCGGCAGCGGCAGGGGAAGCCCCGGTAGGAGCGGACGCCACCGCCGTCGGGCTCCTTGCCGGCGCTGCAGGGCACGTGCCCAACCGCCGGGCCAGCTGGTCGCGCAAGGGCGCGACGGCGGCCAGTGCTGTTTCGGGGGCGGGCTCCGGCCACGGCCACGGGGGTGCGCACGCTCCGAAGCCCACCGTCCGGCTGACCGCTATCGCAGCCGCTGCGGCGTTGTTCACCGTTCTCGGTGCCACCGCTGCCCAAAGCCCGGGAGGCTTGAGCAGCCTTACCTCAATACTTACACCAGGTGCGGAGGCCGCTCCTGAGGCGGGCGCGGCCGCCGACGGTTCCGGAGGCCCGGGGGGCGGAAGCGGGCCGGGCGCGGGCGCTGCCGCAGCAGGCGGGGCGCCGGTGGCAGGCATCGAAGCCGGCGTGAACAAGCCTGCAAGCGGGGCGGGGCTCAACGTCGAGGCCTCGCCCACCAGCCAGCCGTCGTCGAACGCTGCTGCGGGTAAGAGCGCAGCCGGGGGAACAGCAGCTGGCTCTGGCAGCACACCTGCGGGGAGCGCCGGATCCACAGGCGCTGCAGCCGGTGGCGGTGCAGCTCCCGGGACCCAGGCTCCCGCCGGACCGCCGGCTGGAGGGACTGACCCCATCCCTGGCACACCCGGAACCGCGGACCCTGGTACGCCGGTGGTGACTCCGGATCCGGTGACGCCCGTTCCGGACCCGGTGACCCCGCCTCCTGCTGACCCGGTGACGCCTGTTCCGGACCCCGTGACGCCGCCTCCTGCTGACCCGGTAACGCCTGTTCCGGACCCGGTGACGCCGCCTCCTGCTGACCCTGTGACGCCGGCTCCTGTTGACCCGGCGCCGACACCTGTTGTTACGCAATCCGTGCAACCACCACCTCCAGCGGAGACAGATCCTGCACCGATCACGCCCGCCGAGCCGGTGGCCTAGGATGCCTGGCCATCACACCCACGACGAAGTGCATGCTTTTCGACAGTCGGACCTGAACCACCAAGGCCCGGCCCCCCACGCTGCCGAGCAGATGGCCCGGCAGCTCAAGGGTGAGAATGCCGCAGTCCGTGAGCTTCTGCTGGCACTGTCGGTCGGCTTTGTGCTGCCAGGGCCGTTGCCTGCGGACCTGCAGCGGAAGATTGACGGCGGCGAGGTGGAGAGCGTTGATGCCCTGGTGAAGCGGGCAGAATCAGCAGGCCTGCTGTCGCCGGACGGAAGCGTGGTTGGGCCGGCCCAGCATGCTTTGCTGACCGTGGCCCCCACCGCGAGGGTGCACGCGCTCCAACGCGAGCTTGTGACGCTGTACGTTGCAGACCGCCAGCCGTTGGGGGACTTTGCCCGCGCATTGGCTCGTGGTGGCTTGGCGGATTCCCGCGTCGCGTCAGAGCTGGAGCATGCCGGTGATAAAGCCCTTGACCATGACCCCGGACTGGCCGTCCAACTTTACGATGAAGCACTCCTGGCAGGAGCGGACGAGATGGCAACCGCCGCACGCCGCGCGCAGGCCGCCGCGGCCGACGGAGACCTCGACGCTGCCACCCGGATCATCGACACACTACTGGTCTGTTCCGATCCCCCTGACCTGCGCCGCGGGGTGGACGTGGCGTCAGCAGTTTGGTCGCAGCGGGGAATGCTCGCACGCAGCGCGGACGCGTACAGCTGGCTGGGCGCCTCCCGGGTAGGGCCGTCAGCGCCCCTGGCCGCCGTCGCCATGATCGGCTGCGGCAACCGCTCCGGCGCCGAGGCCCTGTTCCACGCGGATACCCCGCCGGCATCTCCAACCCTCATGGCCGCCGCGCTGGCGCAAACCGGCAAGGGCATTCTGAAGTCGCTGGCACAGGATCCCAAGCAGGCACTCCCTTTGCTGATCCATGCCTCGGACATGCTGAACGCTACCGGTACCGCGCTTCCCCTTCCGGACACCCCTGCCGCCCTTGCTGCGCTGATGGCCCTGCACAGCGGGGAGCCGCATGTGGCTGAAACCGTATGCCGGTCTGCAGTTGCTGCAGGCCAAGGTGGAAATTCCGCGCAGCCACGGCTCTTCCTGCTGCAGGCCTGGTCAGCCATGCAGCAGGACAAACTCGAGGACGCCAGGCTGGCGATCAACGAGGCATCGAAGGCGAACCACTGGCCCTTGGTACCGAGGGATGAGTTCCTGCGCGCGGCACTGGAAGTGGGGCTGGCCCGCCGGAACGGCGAGATAGCCGAACTGGTGATGGCCTGGGAGCGGGCGCGCGAAGCTATGCTGCACACCTCCGTTGACCTTTACAGCCTTCTGCCGTGGGGCGAGCTGATGATTACCGCCGCGCGGTTGCGGGAGACCCGCCGCGTGTCGCATTACCTTGACGAGGCAAAGCAGTTGCTGGGGCGCCTTGGTGACCCGCCACTGTGGGCAGTGCCCTTCCACTGGGCTGCCGTGCAGGCAGCACTGCTCGGTGAGAGCCCCGCGGAGCTGGCACCCCACGCCGCCGCACTGGCACGGGCCGCCCAGCACAGCCACCTCGCTGTTGTGCTTGCGGCTGCGGGCAAGGCCTGGGTTTCGGTACTGGCCCGCAGGTTCCATCCGGCCGACGTCGAGACGGCAGCGCGGGGCCTCGGCAGGGTAGGAATGCCGTGGGAAGGCGCCAGGCTCGCCGGCCATGCCGCGGCACGGGCGGAGGAGCGCAAGGACATGGTTCGCCTGCTGTCCTGCGCGCGGGACCTGCACCCGCAGGGAAGCTCGGCAGGAAACGGAACCTCGGGAGCGCCGGAGGCCCAGAACGCTTCCGCCGCCGAACCGGCCAGCGGCATGCAGCCGGACGGTTCCGGGCTGAGTGAGCGGGAAAAGGAAGTGGCCCGTCTGGTGCTGGAGGGCAAAACGTATCGGGAGATCGGAGAGGCAATTTACATCTCTCCCCGGACTGCCGAACACCATATTGCCCGCATGCGCCGCCGGCTCGGGGCGGAAAACCGGTCGGATCTGCTGGCAAGGCTGCGCTTGGCCCTGGGCAACGAAAACCCCCAACAGGATTAAACCCCTAATACCCCTAACCGAAGAGCCGCCGGTTCCCCAGCGGGGGAGCCGCCGGTAGGGGGAAACGGCCCGATGCCCGGTCCCGGAGGGGAACCGTACGTTTGATTCAAGCCCGGCAACGAAGTCGGGCGAAGGGCAACTCAAAGAAATTAGGGGACATTCCAATGACACTCGCTAACGATCTCGTCCAGTTCCTGATGCACCTCTTCGGAGACCGCCAGGCCGCACAGGACTTCCTGGATAATCCGGAGAAGGTTCTGGAAGACCACGGCCTGGGCAAGGTTTGCTCGGCTGACGTTGACGCCACGATGC
Organism: Arthrobacter sp. D3-16; assembly: GCF_054408515.1. Lineage (NCBI taxonomy): Bacteria > Bacillati > Actinomycetota > Actinomycetes > Micrococcales > Micrococcaceae > Arthrobacter > Arthrobacter sp. D3-16. The sequence continues at coordinate 897,573 of NZ_CP096437.1, forward strand.
CGGTGGTTCTGGACTACGCACCCGTCACCATCAACGCCTCCCGCTTCGACCGTGAGTACAACACCGGCGGAAACCGCGCTTCCACCGATGACAACGGTGGCGGCGGCAGCACCGGCGGCGGGAACCACGGCGGTGGCCACCATGGTGGCGGAAACCACGGCGGCGGAAACAATGGTGGCGGCGACGATCACGCCCACGCCGTCCAGCAGCTCCACCACGTAGTGAACAACTACTCCTACACCACCACTGTGGATGACCGGGACACCATCACCGACCAGTCCGTGAACCAGAACATCTGGGCCGACGGCGACGTTACCCAGTACTTCGACAACGACGCCGTGGTTGCGTCCGGTGACCGGGCCATCGCTGCCGGCGACGACGCCGACGTTGAGGACTCCAACAACATCGAGGATTCCTACAACACGGACAACTCCTCGGATAACTCCACGGACAACTCCATCAATGCCGGCGAAGACGTCAACATCGGCAACACCGACATCGATGCCAACGACTCCTTCAACACCGAGCTGGAGGTCGAAGTTGAGGATTCGTTCAACGACAACTCGGACAACCGCGAGGACCACTCCACCAACATCGACGTCCGGGACTCCGGTAACGACAGCTCCATCAACGATTCGTTCAACGAGGACAGCTCGACGAACGTCGATGTCGATGCCCACCTTGAGAATGTCGGCAACACAGACAACTCCCTCAACGATTCGTTCAACGACAACTCGGATCGCTCCACCGATGTTGATGTGGATGTGAAGGATTCCTTCCAGGACAACTCGGAGGAAACGAACACCACCATCTCGGACAACACAGTCGTTGCGGACAACACTCTCGAGTACACGAACGTCTCGGACAACGTTGTTGTTGCTGACAATGAGCTCACCTACACGGAGGACAACTCCTTCAACACCGATGTGAACATCGAGGATAACGAGGTTGCAGTCGCTGGCGACGATGCTTTCGCCGGCTAGCAGTCCCGGGGTACAGTAAGCGCCCGGCAGGAGGCATCCACCTCCTGTCGGGCTCTTCCCGGTTTATCCCTGGTTCCCGATCAAGACCCGAGAAAAGGACACGCTGTGGCAGAAGCAGGACAGGCGAAAGCGGCGACGCCGATGACGGCGGCGCAACTTGTACGACTGGTTGAACAGGGGCTCCAACTGGTGGGCACGGGAGACCGCGCCGATCTCCGCAAACGCCTGGACCAGACCCTGCGGCGCCTAAAGGATCCCAGCGTTCGCGTGATCGTCGTCGGCGAATTCAAGCAAGGCAAAAGCAAGCTCATCAACGCACTCGTGAACGCTCCGGTATGTCCTGTGGATGACGACATTGCCACGTCTGTCCCTACCGTGGTCCGCTATGGGGACACCGCCTCAGCAGCCATCCTTGTTCCCACAGCAGACGCGGACGCCGGCGACGAAGCCGGCGTTGAGCGCCAGCCCGTCCCCATAGCCGACCTGCCAGGCTATGTTTCCGAGCGGGGCAACCCCGGGAACAGCAAAAAGCTGGTGGCCGGTGAGGTGTACCTCCCTCGAAAAGTACTCACGGGCGGCCTCACCATCATTGACTCTCCCGGCGTGGGGGGACTGAACTCATCCCACACGTTGACCACCCTTACCGCACTCCCCACCGCAGACGCCATGTTGCTGGTTTCCGATGCGTCCCAGGAGTACACCGAACCGGAGCTGCGCTTCCTTCGCCAGGCCATGCGGATCACCCCCAGTGTTGTGGGTGTCTTGTCCAAGACGGACCTCTACCCGGACTGGCGGCGCGTTGAGGAGATCGACCGCGGCCACCTTGCCCAGGTGGCACAGGACATTCCGCTGTTCCCTGTCTCCTCCGACCTTCGGCTGGAAGCGGCACGCCTGCAGGACGGCGAGCTGAACGCAGAGTCCGGCTTCCCGGGTCTGGTCACCCACATCCGGAACGAAATCGTGGGCAAGGCTGAGCGCCTGCAGCGGCGCTCGGTGAAGCAGGACCTGCTTTCAGTGTGCGAGAACCTCCGGCTGTCATTGCAGTCCGAGCTTGAAGCACTCGAGAACCCCGAACGAACACCGCAGATGATTGCCGGCCTCGAGGCGGCCCGGGCCGAAGCCGACGACCTCCGTAAACGCTCCGCCCGGTGGCAGATCACGCTCAATGACGGCATCAGCGACCTCATCGCAGATATGGAGTACGACCTGCGGGACCGGCTGCGGCGAATCCAGCGCGAAGCCGAAACTGCCATCGACCAGGGCGATCCGGGGCCAGCCTGGGCTGAATTCTCCACGTGGCTCGAAGAATGCGCGGCTGCCGCCATCTCGGACACGTTTGTCTGGACCAACGAGCGTGCGCAGTGGCTGGCCGCCCAGGTTGCCGATCACTTCGCCGCGGAGGAAGTGACGTTGCCCGTCCTTCATGTCTCGGACACGGGAGACGCGCTGGACCCGGTGGACGACATGCCCACCCTCGACGACGGGCGCATCAATTCAGCCCAGAAGGTGCTGATCGGCATGCGCGGCTCCTACGGCGGCGTGCTGATGTTTGGCCTCCTGACCGGCATCTTCGGCATGGCACTGATCAACCCCCTCTCGGTGGGCGCGGGCCTGTTGCTGGGACGCAAGGCCTACCGGGAGGACAAGGAGGCGCGGCTCAAGCGCCGGCAAAGCGAAGCCAAGGCCCTGGTCCGGCGGCAGTTGGACGACGTCACCTTCCAGGTGGGCAAGCAGTTGAAGGACCGGCTGCGGCTGGTGCAGCGATCCACCCGCGACCACTTTACCGAGATCGCGGACGAGCACCACCGCTCGCTGTCCGATTCCGTGGCCGCGGCCCAAAAAGCCGCCACCACCTACGCGCTGAAGAAAGACGTCCGCGTCCGCGAGATCAAGGCCGAGCTCCAAAAGGTGGATGCCCTGTCCCGGGCCGCGGAAGCAGTTTCCGCCGAGGTGACTCCGCGGGAAGGGAAGCATCGCCAGCCTGCCGGCGCCACAACTGCCGGCACAAACAGTGCAGGCTCCACCAGTGCGGGCTCCGCCCATGGGGAAGCCAACAGTGCGGACCCGAACAGTTCCGGAGCACCATCCGGCGCAGCCCGGATGGCCGCGCCATCGGCTGTGGCGGCGGTGGGATGACAGCGTCGACTATCACGGGAGCGGCGGGCCTGGTCCAGGAGGCTTTGGAGGCATACCGCGATGATCCTGCGGCCGTAGCGGCGCTGGAGCGTTATGCCAAGAGGCTGGCCGAACCCCTCCGGATTGCTGTTGCCGGAATGGTGAAGGCGGGAAAGTCCACCTTGTTGAACGCTATCCTCGGTGAGGAAATTGCGCCTACGGACACGGGGGAGTGCACCCGCATCGTCACCTGGTACCGCTACGGCCACACACCCCGGATCACGCTCTACCCGGTGGAAGGCGAACCCCGCATCCTGCCGGTCAAACGCGTGGAGGGCCGCCTGGTTTTCGTTCTGGGCAACGTGCAGGCCCACGAGGTGGACCGGCTGGACGTGGAGTGGCCCTCGCCGGGGCTGCGCGAGATGACGCTGATCGATACCCCGGGCATAGCCTCGCTCTCCCAGGACGTCTCCGCCCGGTCCACGAGCTTCCTGACTCCCGAAGACACACCGTCCGAGGCCGACGCCATCATTTACCTGATGCGCCATATGCACGCTTCGGACCTGCGTTTCCTCGAATCCTTCAAGGACACTGAAGCCGGGAGGTCCGGCACCGTCAACGCCCTGGCAGTGCTCTCCCGCGCTGACGAAGTGGGCGCGGGCCGGATAGATTCCCTCCTCTCTGCCGGGGAGATCGCCGAAAGATACCGGCAGGACCCCAGCCTGCGGAAGCTGGCGTTGGGTGTGGTCCCGGTGGCCGGGCTCCTGGCGCAGAGCGCCCGCAGCATGCGCCAGACTGACTTCGAGGCATTGCAGGTCCTGGCCGGCATGGAACGGGCAGAGCGGGAAAAGATGCTGCTCTCAGCCGACAGGTTCCTGCGGGCTGCAGGCCCGGAAGGGCTGACGACGGCGGCCCGTGCGTCCCTGCTGGAGAGGTTCGGGCTGTTTGGCATCCGCCTGGCGGTGGTGCTCATCCGTTCCGGATTTGCCGAGCCCACGCCCTTGGCGCACGAGCTTGCCCGGCGCAGCGGACTGGATCCGCTGCTGGAGATGCTGGGGCGGCAGTTCCAGGCCCGTGCAGAGGCTTTGAAGGCCAGGACAGCCTTGGTGGGGGTGGAAACCCTGCTCCGCACATCACCGCGGGAAGGGACGGGGCATCTGGCGGCCGCCCTGGAACGGCTGCAGGTCAACGCCCACGAGTTCCGTGAATTGCGGCTGCTGGCTACCCTTCGGACCACGGGCGTATCGCTGAGTCCTGAACTGGCGAATGAAGCCGAAGGCCTCATCGGGGGCTGGGGCGCCGCGTTCCACGTGCGCCTGGGGCTGCCAGCTGATGCCGGTCCCGAGCAGCTGGCCGCCGAGGCCCGGCGCTTCCTGGAACGCTGGCGGGCAGTGGCGGAGAATCCGCTGACCGACCGGTCTGCCCTTGACGCCTGCAGGGTAGTTATCCGCAGCTGCGAAGGTGTTGTTGCGGAGTGCGCCCAGCTGGCCCACCAGCCAGCCTGACGCATTGGCAGGCCCACCAGGACTGACTGACTGCGGTCAGTCCCGGCCCGACTTCAGCCAAGCATTGGCCGACGGCATAAAGAACAGCACCAGCCCGATCAAGGCCAGCAGCAGCTGGAGTCCCCAGAGCAGGACCACATAGCTGCCGGCATCACCCTCGGGCACCAGGAAGGCAGCGGCCACCAGCAGCACAACGACATGTCCGGCCAGGAGCGGGAGCAGCGCCCAGCGTGCCCAGCCCTGCCTGCCCATCACCACGCCGAGCATCGCGGCCTCCAGCAGCATGACCAGGAGGACGCCCCCCATGCTGCCCCAAAAAACAATGCCGGTGGCCGTGGTAACGGCTTCTGCGTCGCCGCCCGGGGCCATCTGCTCCACCACGGTGCGGAGCCGTTCGAGGTGTGAATCGCGGGTGAGGAAGGACCCCACCAGGACGGCAAGTCCGGCCACAAAGCTGAGAAGCCAAAGGGTCCGCGCATTCCGGACACTGCGCGGGGCTTCCGGGACGACGGCGATGGGGGCCGGAGCTGAATAGGACAATCCAGGCCTTGGTGGAGGCGCTGGCGGGCCTGAGGATGAAGGCGGGGCTGCGGCCCCCTGGGACGTGGTCCGCAGCCGGTTTTCTCCGTCAGGTTCCTGAGCCATACGCCCCTACTTCAGTCCGTCGGTATCGTGTTCGTCGGTTTCGTGCTTGTCCTTGCCGCTGCCCTTGCCGTCGTCCTTCGCCTTGGCATCCAGTTCCTCGTTGAGCTTCTTAAGGCGCTCAGTTTCTGCCTGTTTCCGGCGGAGGGCTTCGAGGTTGCGGAGGAAATCCGGATCGTCGTCGGGGGCGGTGGGATGGCGCTGGCTCTGCTGTTGCGGGGAAGAGCTGCGGGGCCGCCCGATCAGGAGCCAGAGAATGGCGCCGACCACTGGCAGGACGATCATGACCACGATCCACGCCGGCTTGGAAATTCCTCGGGTGAGGCGTCCATCGGTGCGGATCACATCCACGAGGCCATACACAAAGATGACGAGGACTGCGACGGCCAAAGCCACACGGAGGAGCATGCCATTAAGTCTATCGTCAGGAGGCGCAAGGGCCTCGGGCGGGAGGCGGCTAAACTTGAATAGTGGCCTTTTTGAAATATTCCCTCATCCGCCTGGCTCTCTTCGCGCCCCTGTTCGTGGTTTTTATGCTCCTGCAGCTGGGTGTGTTGATGTCCGTGATCTGCGCAGCGCTGATCGCTTTTGCCGTGAGCTACCTGTTTTTCCAGAAGCAGCGGGACGAGGCCGCCGCGGCCATCCACCAGCGCTTCTCGGGCAAGGCCAAGCCGATCCGTTCAGCCAATGAGGTCCAGGACGCACACGCGGAGGACGCCCTCCTGGACGCCAACCCGGACATCGCCATCAGCAATGACGCCAAGGACCCCAAGCGCCCCTAGCGCAACAGCTCCCGGCACCTTGCGGCTCAGCCGGAGGCTAGAAGCCGTGGCTCAGCACCAATCCCAGTGAGAAGAGCAGGCTGTAGCCGAGGTTGATCAGGCCGGTCTGCTTTAGGACCGGGATCAGGCTCTTGCGCTTGCGGCCGTTAATCATCAGCCACGCGGGCATGAGGCAGGCCGGAATCAGCAGCAGGACGATCAGCATCCACGGCCGGCCCGGGGCCAGGACCACCACCAGCATGATGGCCACGGCGAGCATCAGCACGTAGCTCTCCCGGGCGTGTTTGTCGCCGAGCCGCACCGCCAGGGTCTTCTTGCCGGCCTGCATGTCGGTGGGGATGTCCCGGACGTTGTTGGCCATGAGCAGTGCGGTCGCGATCAACCCCGTGCCGATCGCGCCGATAATGGCCGGCAGGTTGATCTGCCCGGCCTGCGTGTAGGTGGTGCCCAGCGTGGCGACCAGCCCGAAGAACACAAACACAAAAACGTCGCCCAAGCCCATGTAGCCGTACGGGTTCTTGCCGCCCGTGTAGCCCCACGCCGCCATCACGCAGCCAAGTCCCACCAGGATGAGCCACCAGCTCTGGGTGATCACCACCAGGATCAGCCCGAAAACCATGGCGGCAGCAAACGCACCAAAGGCGGCCCGCTTCACGTGTTCGGGGCTGGCGGCGCCCGAGCCCACCAGGCGGAGCGGGCCCACGCGGTCGTCGTCCGTGCCGCGGATGCCGTCGGAATAGTCGTTGGCGAAGTTCACGCCCACCTGGAGCAGGAGGGCCACCAGCGCCGCGAGGATGGCATTGAAGAGCAGGAACGAATCCATTTCATAGGCGGCGGCGGAGCCGATCAGTACCGGCGCAATCGCGGCCGGCAGTGTTCGGAGTCGGGCGCCTTGGATCCATTGTGCGGCTGTGGCCACGGTCAGTACCTCGCGTTGTTTGGGGAAGGCGGCAGGATGGGGGCCCGCCGGGTGGTGCAGGTCTACTTTACTTTCCCTGGTGCAGGGCGTTGAGTTCGGCGGCCATGGCCAGGCGGTCGGGCTTGCCGTTGGGCAGCATCAGCAGGGAGGATGCCGCCAGGACAGTTTTCGGCGCAAGGATGCCCAGCGTCCGGTGCCACTCCTGTTCAAGGACGACGGCGTGGTCCCTGCCCGGCGCGGAAGCCGTAGGCTCCGCGGTCCCTCCAGCCGGGGTGGCCAATGCCACGTACGCTGCCACGGCCTGGCCCCATTCCGCGGACGGGACACCGGCCACGAAAGCCGCGGCGACGGCGTCGGACTTTTCCAGCTCCTCTTGCACGTGCGCGGCGGAAACTTTAATCCCGCCGGTGATAATCACGTCGTCGGCGCGGCCCAGGACGGTGAGCCGGCCGTCGTCGTCAATGCTGCCGAGGTCGCTGGTGCGGTACCAGCGCACCCCGTCCTCCTCGAAGAAGGTGCTGCCGGCTTCATCCGGTGCTTCCAGGTAGCCTGCGGCGATGGTATCGCCGCCCAGCAGGATGCGGCCGTCCTCCTCCACGCGGACCGATACCCCTTCGAGCGGAAAGCCGTCGTAGACGCAGCCGCCGCAGGACTCGGCGGAACCGTAGGTGGTGATGACCCGCACGCCGGCATCCCTGGCAGCCGCCAGCAGCGCGGCGGGGGCGGGCGCGCCGCCCAGCAGGACGGCGTTGAAGCGGCGGAGGACCGCGAGGGTCTCCGGGGACGGCGCGTCAAGCAGCCGCTGCAGCTGGGTGGGAACCAGCGACGTGAACCGGATCTTATCGGTTAGTTCCTGCGCGGCGGCCGTAAAGGCTTCGGGCGTAAAGCCGCCGGACATGTCCATCACCCAGGGGCGGGTGCCGGCGAACAGCGAACGCACCAGGACCTGAATTCCCGCCACGTACTGGACGGGCAGCGCCAGGAGCCACTGGCCCTCGCCCTTGAGGGCCAGCGCGGTGGCCATCGAGGACGCGGCCAGGGATTCCACGGTCAGGACCGTGGCCTTGGGCGCGCCGGTGGAACCGGAGGTGCGCACTACGGCGACGGCGTCGTCGCAGCCGGGCGTTTCCAGGTGCCCCACCACCAGGGCGCCGTCTTCGCCCAGGGAAAGTTCGACGGCGGGGCCCTCGCCGTGAAGGGCGGCCGCCAGCGCCTTCAGTGCCGGGTCGATGTCCAGGATGCCGCTTCCGGGCGCGGTTGTTTCGGCGGCGGATCTGTTGCTGAGGGTTTCGTGGTCTTGGGGTTCGGTATTCATGGAGCGACCTGCCTTAGAAGTAGTGCGGGAAGCTGGACCAGTCAGGGTCGCGTTTTTCCAGGAACGCTTCCTTGCCCTCCACCGCTTCGTCCGTCATGTACGCCAGCCGGGTGGCTTCGCCGGCAAACACCTGCTGGCCTGCCAGGCCGTCGTCGGCGAGGTTGAAGGCGAACTTGAGCATCCGGATGGCCTGGGGCGACTGCCGGGCGATATCGGCTGCGTATTCCAGGGCAACCTCTTCGAGCCGGTCGTGGTCCACGGCCTCGTTGACCGCGCCCATCCGAACCATGTCCTCAGCGGAATATTCGCGGGCGAGGAAGAAGATCTCCCGGGCGGACTTCTGCCCGATCTGGCGCGCCAGCAGGGCCGAACCGTACCCTGCGTCGAAGCTTCCCACCGTTGCGTCCGTCTGCTTGAACTTGCCGAACTGGCGGGAGGCGATGGTGAGGTCGGCGACCACGTGCAGGGAGTGCCCGCCACCGGCCGCCCACCCGTTAACGACGGCGATGACCACCTTGGGCATGGTGCGCATCAGCCGCTGGACTTCCAGGATGTGCAGCCGCCCGGCGCGTGCGGGATCGATGCTCTCCGGGGTCTCGCCGTTTGCGTAGCGGTAGCCGTCCCGGCCGCGGATCCGCTGGTCGCCGCCGGAGCAGAACGAGTGGCCGCCGTCCTTGGGGGAGGGGCCGTTTCCGGTGAGCAGCACGGTGGCTACATCCGGGGACATCCGGGCGTGGTCCATCGCCCGGTACAGTTCGTCGACGGTGCCGGGCCGGAACGCATTGCGGACCGCGGGGCGGTTGAAAGCGATCCGCACCGTGGGCAGATCGCGCACCCATCCGCCGTCGGAATCCCGCTCCACCTGCCGGTGGTAGGTCATGTCCTGGAAGTCGTCGAAGCCGGACACAACACGCCAGCGGGTGGGATCGAAGACGTCGGACACCGAGGCGGGGATTTGGTTGCTCACCGTCCAAGTCTAGTAATCGGGGTCAGCTGATGCAGAACTCGTTGCCCTCAGGGTCCGCCATGGTGTGCCATGAATGCGGCCCCTGGCTGGCGCTCCAAAGGAAAGTGGCGCCCCGGGCTTCGAGTTCCCGGCGCACCTCGTCCTTGTCCCGCCCTGCCAGGTCAAGGTCCCAGTGCACGCGGTTTTTGACGGTCTTGCCTTCAGGGGCCGTCTGGAACAGGAGCCGCCTGGCCGGTGCTTTTGCTTCCAGTTCCTCCGGCGGGCGGATCGCACAACCTTCCCGCCACACCAGCTTGCCGTTGTGCACCGTTGTCTGGTCCTCGCTGGCGAACCCCTGCTCGATCATGGAGCGGATGAAGCCCTCGTCCTGCGGTTCCACCGCCCATTGGAGCGACTCGGCCCACCAGTCAGCCAGGTAGTGCGGATCCCTGCAGTCAATGACAATCTGGATGTTCAGTCCCATCCCACCAAGGTACGTTGGCAGGTGCTCCTGCGGTAGGTGCTGCCAGTTGCACACTGCAACCTCAGCCAACGGTCCTCCCAGGCGGGGCCGGGGATGACCGGTCAGGCCGGAACCTGCTGGAGCTGTTCGTAGAATTCCGGCGGAATGGCGTAGATGAACACCACCGCCAGCAGGTTCTTCGCGGCATGGACAAAGTAGGAGAACATGAGGTTCCTGCCGGTCCAGACGTAGACGAACACCAGCGTTGCCCCCATAGCCAGATAGGGGAGCAGGACTGTGAGAGTGAGGGCTTCGCGGCCCACCACGTGCAGGGCGGCGAACAGGACCACCGACAACACGCAGCACACCCAGATGTTCACCCGCCGGCTCAGCTTGCCGATCAGCAGGTGGCGGAAGATGAATTCCTCCACGAACGGGCCCACCACCACCAGCAGCGGGACCATCAGCCACGCCGGAACCTGCTGCATCAAAGCCTGAAGTCCTGCCTGGTTCTCCGAGGTCTCCACACTGCCGCTGGCGGCCACCACGATCGCGGACAGGATCATCATCGCGATCACGGCGGCCGGGACCATCAGCAGGGTGAACCACGGGCGGGTGGCCAGGACCCGGAGATCGCGGCCCACCACCCGGCGCGCGGCGACCACAGCGAGTATGCCCACCACGGCATAGAAGAGCAGGTTCATTGCGTAGGAGGCAGCGGCAGGGGTGGGGGCAACCAGGCGCAGGACAGGTGCGAACAGTGGCCCGGCCAGGGCGAAGAAGCCTGCAAGGCCCACGTACAGGATGACTGCGATGAAATCCAGGGGCGAAAACCGGTAGAGCTGTGGCTGCGGTGCGGGTGGTATTCGGTGTGCGGTGGCCATGGTTTCAGCCTAGCTTCCGCCGGCTTCGCCCGTAGCGTTGCTGAGGTAAACGTGCTTCGCCTAGAATGTTCGGTATGCCTAAATTTCCATTTCGGTGCGCCAAAGACGCCGCCCGAACAAGCGCCCCGCGGCGGGTAACCTCCCTCGCCGCCGCGGCAGCCGCCGTCGTACTTTCCCTGCTGCTGGCCGCCTGCGGAGGCGGTGGTGCCGCCGAAAACGGCAGCGGCAGCAAGCCTGTGGTACTGACCACCTTCACGGTGCTGGCCGACGTTGCCCGGAACGTGGCGGGGGACAAGCTCACGGTTGAATCCATCACCAAAGCGGGCGCCGAAATCCATGGCTATGAACCCACCCCGGGAGACATCCGGAAGGCCTCCAAAGCGGACCTCATCCTTGACAACGGCCTGAACCTGGAAGCCTGGTTCGGGCAGTTCGTCGAAGGCCTGGACGTCCCGCACGTCGTGGTGAGTGATGGCGTCCAGGTGATGTCCATCAGCGAAGACTCCTACGAGGGCAAGCCCAACCCGCACGCGTGGATGTCACCGGTGAACGTGCAGATCTACGTGGACAACATGGTGAAGGCATTCAGCGGGCTGGACCCGGACAACGCCGGGGCCTTCAAAGCCAACGGGGACGCCTACAAAGCTGAGCTCCAGGCTGTGCAGGACCAGATGAAGTCCAGCCTGGCCGGTGTCCCGGAAACGCAGCGTGCCCTGGTCACGTGCGAAGGCGCCTTCTCCTACCTTGCGCGCGACGCCGGACTGACCGAGGTGTATATCTGGGCTGTCAACGCCGAACAGCAGGCAACGCCGCAACAGATCACCCGGGCCATTGAGTACGTCAAGGCCAACAAGGTGCCCGCCGTCTTCTGCGAGTCCACCGTTTCCGACGCCCCCATGCAGCAGGTGGTGGGGGCCACCGGAGCTACATTCGGCGGCACCCTCTACGTCGACTCGCTGTCCGGGGCGGACGGGCCGGTGCCCACGTACCTGGACCTCATCCGGCACGACGCCGAAGTCATCACCAAAGCGCTCGCCGGGGCAAGGGCCGGAGCAGGCTCATGACCTCCCCAGCAATCCTCGTGGAGAACGTCACCGTCCATTACGGCGAGGTCCGTGCACTGGATGCAGCAACGCTGACCCTTGAGCCCGCCCGCATTTGCGGCCTGGTGGGGATGAACGGCTCCGGCAAGTCCACGCTGTTCAAGGTGATCATGGGAATGATCAGGCCCGACGCCGGCACGGTACGGATCAACGGCCAGTCACCTTCGAGGGCGCGAAAGGAGGGTGGGATCGGCTATGTGCCGCAGAGCGAGGATGTGGACTGGCAGTTTCCGCTGTCCGTGCGGGACGTGGTGATGATGGGCCGCTATGGCCATCAAGGTTTTACCCGCCGTGCCTCCAAAGCGGACCGCGCCGCCGTCGATGAAGCGCTGGACCGGGTGGAACTGGGTCCGTATGCCGGGCGCCAGATTGGCCAGCTTTCCGGCGGACAGAAGAAACGCGCTTTTGTGGCCCGCGGCATCGCGCAGGGCGCCACCACCATGCTCCTGGACGAACCTTTTGCCGGGGTGGACAAACGGTCTGAGGCAACCATCACCCGGCTCCTGCGGGAGCTCGCCTCGGACGGCTGCACCATCCTGGTGTCCACGCACGATCTGCATGCCCTGCCGCAGCTGTGCGACGAGGCCGTCTTGCTGATGCACAAAGTACTGATGCATGGCCCGCCGGACGTGGTGCTGCAGCCCGAAAACCTGGCGATGGCGTTCGGGCTGGACGTGCTGGCGCGGGACCTGCCGGACAGTAAGGCGGGCACTCAGGCACTGGACGGCAAGCGGGTGAACCACTGATGGAGATACTCCTCGAACCGCTGGGCTACGACTTTATGGTCCGTGCGCTGGTCACTACCGCCCTGGCCGCGGTTGTCTGTGCGGTGCTGAGCTGCTGGCTGGTACTCATCGGCTGGTCCCTGATGGGCGATGCCGTGTCCCACGCCGTGCTGCCCGGAGTGGTGCTGGCGTACATCGTGGGCGCCCCGTTTGCGCTGGGCGCGCTGGTGTTCGCCCTCATTGCCGTGACGTTGATTGGGGTGGTCCGCCACACGAGCCGCGTCAAGGAGGACGCCGCGATCGGCATCGTGTTTTCCTCGCTGTTCGCCCTGGGCCTGGTGCTGATCTCGGTGACGCCCAGCCAGACAGACTTGAACCACATCATCTTCGGCAACCTGCTCGGCGTCAGCGTTCCGGACCTGATCCAGGTCCTGGTGCTGGGGGTGGTGGCGTTTGTCATCCTCATCCTCAAACGGCGGGACCTCACCCTCTACGCCTTCGACCCCACGCATGCCCACGCCATCGGACTCTCACCCCAACGCCTTGGCGCGCTGCTGCTGGGCCTGCTGGCCTTGACGTCCGTTGTGGCGCTTCAGACTGTGGGCGTGGTCCTGGTGGTGGCCATGCTGATCATCCCCGGAGCCACGGCCTACCTGCTGACTGACCGCTTCTCTCGGATGCTGGTGATTGCCCCTGTGATCTCCGCTGCGTGCTCCCTCACCGGCATCTACCTCAGCTACTACCTGGACACGGCCTCCGGGGCCATGGTGGTCCTCACGCAGGGAGTGGTGTTCGCCATCGTCTACCTGTTCAGCCCCAGGCAGGGGCTGATCGGCACCCGGCTGGCGAAGGCCCGCCGGAGGAAAGCCGCCGCCCTTACCACTGCTTGACGCGGCGGCCAGGGGCAGGCAGGCTGGAGCGATGAAGTCCTAACCCGGCAGCCCGGCATCGCCGGACTGTTCCCCAAAATCCAAGGCCGCCGTCGAGCACCGGATGAACCCGGTCCAGCTCCGGCGCCCACACATCGGAACTTTTGCGAGGACTTCCCTTGACTGAACACATCAACCTTTCGGACGTCTCCCACGGCTACGGCGACCGGCTGCTGCTCGACGGCGTCAACCTGGTGATCGCTGCCGGCGAGCACGCAGCGGTGGTCGGCGAGAACGGTGCCGGCAAATCCACCCTGCTGCGGATCCTGGCCGGGCTGGAACAGCCCCAGGAAGGGACTGCCACCGTGCACGGCCGGGTGGGCTACCTGGCCCAGGCCCACGGGCTGCCCGAGTCCTTGACGGTGGGAGGGGCCATCGACGAGTCCCTCGCATCGCTCCGGGCCCTTGAAGCGGAGCTGGACCGGCTTGAGGCCGGGCTGGCCGGCGCGGACGAGAGCGACCTGGAAGCCTACGGCAGGCTGCAGACGGAGTACCAGCTGCGCGAAGGATACGCCGCGGAATCCCGGGTGGAGGCAGCACTGGACCGGTTGGGCCTGGGCGGCCTTGACCGCGACCGTGCCCTGGGATCGCTTTCCGGCGGGGAACAGGAACGCGTGGCGCTGGCCTGTGTCCTGGCCGACCCCGCGGACATCCTGCTCCTCGACGAACCAACCAACCACTTGGACGCCCGCGGTACAGCGTGGCTGGAGGACCGGCTGGCGGCCCACCGGGGCACGGTGGTGGTGGTTTCCCATGACCGCATGCTGCTGCGCAAGGTGGCAGCCAACGTCATCGAAGTGGATGCCGAGCGCCGTGCCGTCACCCGCTACGGCAATGGCTACGACGGCTACCTTCGCGAAAAGGCCGCCGAACGCCAGCGCTGGGTCCAGCAGTACCACGGATGGCTGCACGCCATGGAGGCCGAAAGGCGGCAGGCGGAGACGGTTGCCGGGACCATGGGGTACGGCCGCAAGCGTGACGGCGACAAGATGGGCTTCGATTTCAAGGCCGGCACGTGGCAGAAAGCCGCCAGCAGCCAGGTCCGCAACGCGCAGGAGCGGCTGCGGCGGCTGGAGGCCAGCCCGGTGGAGCAGCCGCCGGTGCCCCTGCGGCTGGCCGCCCCGGAGTCTTTACAGGCTGCGCCATCCGGAGCCGGCGAAGATGGAGGCGCCCTGCTGGCCGTCCAGGGGGTCAGCGTCCCCGGCCGGCTTCGGGCCACCGACTTCCAGGCCGGCCTCGGCCAGAAGGTCCTTATCACCGGGCCGAACGGTGCCGGCAAGTCCACGTTGCTCTCCGTGCTGGCGGGAACCCTGGTGCCCGGCGAGGGAAGGGTGACCCGGCCGGAACGTGTGGGCTACCTGCAGCAGGAACTGGAGTTGCCGCAGCGGCCTTCACTCCGGCTGCTGCCGGCGTTTACGGCAGGGCTGGGCGGGAACGTCGATGAGCATGCCGAAGCCCTCCTGCGGCTGGGCCTGTTCCGCACCAGCGAGTTCCATGTTCCCGTTGGCAGCTTGTCCGCCGGACAGCAGCGGCGGCTCGCGCTCGCCCGCCTGCTTCTGGGCGGCTACAGCACGCTGATTGTGGACGAGCCCACCAACCACCTGGCGCCGGTACTGGTGGAACAGCTTGAGGCCGCACTTGCAACTTTCACCGGCACCCTGGTGATGGTCAGCCATGACCGGGCCCTCCGGGAGTGGTTTGCCAGGTGCCAGCGTGCTGCCGCGAACGGCGGGAAAACCGGCGGGAACCCAAGCGGGAACGCCGTCACCGGGCGCTGGATGCGCTACTCCATGGACAAGGGCGTACTGGCGCCGGCCTGACGCTGCTGTGGCGCCATAGCCGCTGCCGGCCAGGCGTCCGGGCCTGCTGACGGCCCGTGTAGCGCGCGTCACGTAGCACCCCTATGCGTCTTGTAAGATAGACGAGCCGCGCGAAGCTTCGGCGCCACGAGAGATTCCGATCACATTCGGTTGCCCAACAGGGCATAACACCGAATTAGTGAGCGGGCATCATGCGTGATCCGGATGCGGCCAACCCCCAACCCACAAGGAATCGTTGTGCCTCAAAGTACCCCCACAGATCTGCAGAACCACACGGCACCATCCACCGCCGTCGACCCCACCCTCAGCGCCGAGGGTTACAGCAAGACCCTGGGCCGGCGCCACGTCACCATGATCGCCATGGGCGGCGCCATCGGTGTCGGCCTGTTCATGGGCGCCGGCGGACGCCTGGCCTCCACGGGCCCGGCCCTCATTTTCTCCTACGCCATCGCCGGCGTTATCGCCTACCTGCTGATGCGGGCCTTGGGCGAGCTCATCATGTACCGCCAGACCTCCGGCTCGTTCGTGAGCTACGCGGGTGAAATGTTCGGCAAGAAGGGCGCGTTCCTCTCGGGCTGGATGTACTTCATCAACTGGGGCATGACCGGCATCGCCGAACTGATCGCCATCGGCCTCTACTTCCAGTTCTTCTTCCCCAACGTCCCCGTGGAAGCCTCGGCCATCGCCGCACTGGCGCTCCTGGTGGCGGTCAACCTGCTGAGCGTCAAGGCGTTCGGCGAGTTCGAGTTCTGGGCCTCCTGCCTCAAGGTCGGTGCCATCCTCATCTTCCTGGCCGTGGGCACCTTCATGGTGGTCACGAACGCCCAGGTGGGTGACGGCAATGCCTCCGTAGCGAACCTGTTCGCCGCAGAAGGCGGCATGTTCCCCAAGGGCGCCCTGGTGATGGTCCTGGTCCTCAACGCCGTGATCTTCGCTTACAACGGCATCGAACTCGTGGGCATCACCGCCGGCGAGATGCAGAACCCGGAACGCGAAGTGCCCAAGGCGATCCGCGCCGTCGTACTCCGCATTGTGGTGTTCTACGTCGGTTCCGTCACCCTGCTGGCCATGCTGCTGCCGTCCGACCAGTATGTGGCGGGTACCTCCCCGTTCGTCACCGTGTTCGGCCAGATGGGCCTTGCCTGGGTGGGCGACGTGATGAACATGATCGTGATCACTGCGGCGCTGTCCTCCTGCAACTCCGGCCTGTACTCGATCGGCCGCGTGTTCCGCACCATGGCCAACAACGGCCACGCCCCGCAGTGGCTCACCCGGATGTCCAAGCGGCACGTCCCCTACGCGGCCATCCTCGCCATCGCGGCCTTCTACCTGGTGGGCATCCTGCTGAACATCTGGCTGGGCGGCTCCCACGCGTTCGACCTGGCGCTGAACACCGCATCCATCGGCGTGATCTTCACCTGGGGCGCCATCTTCGCCAGCCAGATCGCGCTGCGCCACAAGAAGGGCGTCACGTCCACGCTGCCGATGCCCGGTTCGCCGTGGACCAGCTGGGCCGGCCTGATCGGCCTGCTGGCGATCACTGTCCTCATCGGCTTTGACACGATGACCAGCAAGAGCGGCGAGGTGTTCTACCTGGGCCTCTGGACCCTGGCCACCATCCCGTTCTTCGCGGTGGTCCTGTGGCTGGGCTGGCAGAAGGTCAAGCAGAACGAACCGAAGAACGCGCTGTACAGCTAGGTTCACCCAAGAAGTACCACGACGGCGGGATTCCCTGGAAGGGAATCCCGCCGTCGTCGTTTTGTGGAAAGTCCCAGGCGGTTCCGACGTCGGGCGGGGACGAGTGTGGTGCCCGGCGCCCGACGGGGGCAGACTGGGGCTTGTGGGCGAACCCTGGGTGCTGCATGTTGACCTTGACCAGTTCATTGCGGCCGTCGAAGTGCTCCGCCGGCCCGAGCTTGCGGGCAAGGCGGTGATCGTTGGCGGCCGCGGCGATCCGACCGAGCGGGCGGTGGTGTCCACGGCGTCCTACGAAGCGCGGAAGTTCGGCGTGGGCTCGGGAATGCCGTTGCGCATCGCCGCCCGGAAAGTGCCTGACGCCGTCATCCTTCCCGTTGACCAGGAGGCCTACCTTGCTGCTTCCGGGCAGGTCATGTCAGTGCTGCGCGCGCAGCCGGGCGCCACCGTCCAGGTACTCGGCTGGGATGAAGCGTTTGTTGGTGTGCACACTGACGATCCTGATGCCTATGCCCGGCAACTGCAGCACGCCGTCCTGGAGGAGACCCGGCTGCACTGCAGCGTGGGCGTCGGCGACACCCTGGTCCGGGCCAAGGTAGCGACGTCGTTCGGCAAGCCGGCCGGCGTCTTCCGGCTCACGGAAGACAACTGGCTTGAGGTCATGGGGAGCCGGCCGACGACCGAGCTGTGGGGCGTGGGAACGAAAGTGTCGCGCCGGCTTGCCACGCTCGGCGTGGAGACGGTTGCCCAGCTCGCGGCGTCCAACCCTCAGGACCTCGTCCCTGAGTTCGGCCCGAAGATGGGTCCCTGGTACGCCCAGCTGGGACGGGGCGACGGCGCACGCATCGTTGATGACACGCCCTGGGTGGCACGCGGACACAGCCGGGAAACCACCTTCCAGCGCGATCTGACCGAAGCCGGGCAGGTCCACGACGCCGTCAAGGAACTGGTGGCGCGCGTCCTGGAGGATGTCGCGGCCGAGGGGCGGCCGGTGATCGGGCTGACGCTGAAGGTCCGTTACGCCCCGTTTTTTACCAAGACATACGCCCGGAAGATTCCCGGGACAGCCGACCCTGCGGAAGTGCTGGCCCGCGCGCTCGACCTAGTGGCGAAGATCGAGCCGGACCGGCCCATCCGGCTCCTCGGGCTGCGCGCCGAGATGCCTATGCCCGAAGACTCCCGGCAAGGGCATACCCCCACGCGCAGCGGATGGTGAAGGGCCCCGGGCCGTTTAGGGCAAACAGAACGGCGGCGCATCCCTTGGGATCCGCCGCCGTTTCGCTCTGTTACAGCCCGCCTGGTTCAGCCGGACTGCCGCAGGAAGAGGCTAGTTGCCCTTGAACTCGTCCTTGACGCTTTCGCCGACCTTCTTGGCGTCGGCCTTGACCTGGTCGGTCTGGCCTTCAGCCTTCAGGCGGTCATTGTCGGTGGCATTGCCCGTGGCTTCCTTGGCCTTGCCGCCGAGGTCTTCTGCTGCGTTACTGATCTTGTCTCCGAGGCCCATGGTGGTGGCCTCCTTTCGTTTCCGTTGATCAAACAGTGCATTTTCACACTAACACGAAGCTTGCTTACTATTTCACGCCGGGTTTTTCGCCACGGGAGGGGCGTCTGTTGATTGTCCGGACCCGCGGCTAGGCTCGAAACATGGAGCACACCACGAGTCTCACCCAGCACATCCAGGCGACACCGGAGAAGGTCTGGTCCGTCATCACGGACATTCCTGGCTCCGCAGCAACGCTGTCCGGAGTCGATTCCGTGCAGCTCCTCACCGATGGCCCGTACGGGGAGGGGACGCGCTGGAAGGAGACCCGGAAGATGCTGGGCAAATCCGAAACGGTGGAGATGTGGGTGGCGGAGGCCGAGCGGCACCGCAGCACCACGGTGAAGGCCGTCCAGGGCGGCGCGGATTACACCACGCGGTTCAGCCTGGCGCCGCGCGACGGCGGCACCGAGCTCACACTCACCTTCGGCGCGGAGGTCATCAAACCCACGGTAGCGAGCCGGCTCATGATGCTGCTGTTCGGCAGGATGGGTATGGCCGCCACCCGCAAGGCCCTGACAAAGGACCTGGCCGAGATTGCAGCCAAAGCAGAATCGCTTCCGTAGTGGCCGCGCATCCTTCCAAGGCCGGTGCTCCGACCGTTACTGCGCCTCGGCTCACGCCGGTCCGGCTGGAGAACCTGACGGACCAACCGGGGGCGGACTTCCGCCGCGGTGAAAGGTACGACGGCGGCCGGTACAGCCGCGCGGAGGCTGACGGTCTCGAACTAAGCGGCACAGACTTCGCGGAATGTGAGTTCCAGGGAGTGTCCTTCAACGACACCCAGCTCCGCGGGTCCTCGTTCCGTGACTGCATCCTGGGTGAGCTGTACGCGCCGGTGTTCAAGGCGGCCCGGTCAACGTGGCGGGACGTCGAGTTGCGGAATCCGCGGCTTGGCTCCGCTGAACTGTACGAGAGCGGCTGGCAGTCGGTCCGCATCGAGGGCGGCAAACTGGACTTCCTCAACCTCCGCGGCGCCAGAATCGCCGACGTCCTTATCACCGACTGCATCATCAACGAACTGGACCTCGGCTCGGCCGCCGGGACCCGCGTGGCGCTCAAGAACTGCACCATCGGCTCCCTCGACCTCAGCGGCGCGAAGCTGAAGGACTTTGATATTAGGAGCACGGGGTTCCGCAGCATCAGCGGGCTCGGCAGCATGGCCGGAGTAGTAGTGGACGAATACCAGCTGGGCCTCCTGGCGCCGCTGCTGGCCGCGCATCTGGGCGTTACGGTCCTCTAAAGCCTTCGAGGGAAGCGCCGGTACCCATCCAAGACCCTCCCGTGTACTATTTACAGAACGAACGGTCGGTAAGTGCTGAGCTCTGCCTGCCGCCGATGACAGTGCTGTTTATCGCGTGAAGGGTGTTTCCATGGCTGCAACCGCAGGTCCGCAGGCTTTCCTTGTTGGCGGGGTCCGAACGCCGGTGGGCAAATACGGTGGGGCGCTTTCGTCCATCCGTCCCGACGACCTGGCAGCCCTGGTAGTCCGGGAAGCCGTGCACCGGGCAGGGCTTGACCCGGACAGCATCGACGAGGTGATCCTGGGCAACGCCAACGGGGCCGGAGAGGAAAACCGGAACGTCGCGCGGATGGCCACCCTGCTTGCCGGACTGCCCCTCCACATCCCCGGCATCACTGTTAACCGGCTCTGCTCCTCCGGCCTCAGCGCGATCATCCAGGCGAGCCACATGATCAAGGCCGGCGCCGCGGACATCGTTATTGCCGGTGGCGTGGAATCCATGAGCCGTGCGCCGTGGGTGCAGGAAAAGCCCACCGCAGGGTTCGCAAAGCCCGGCCAAATCTTCGACACCTCCATCGGCTGGCGCTTCACCAACCCGCACTTCCAGCACGGCGGGCTGTCCAGGGACGGCAAGATGACGTACTCCATGCCCGAGACGGCCGAAGAAGTGGCCCGCGTGGACGGCATTTCCCGTGAGGACGCCGACGCCTTCGCCGTACGCTCACACCAGCGTTCCCTTGACGCCACAGCTGCCGGCCGGTTCAAGGACGAAATCGTCCCGGTCACCGTCAAGACCCGGAAGTCTCAGCATGTTGTGGACTCGGACGAAGGCCCAAGGGCCGACACCACCATGGACGTCCTGGCCGGGCTGAAGCCGGTGGCGAACGGCGGCACCGTGGTCACCGCCGGCAACTCGTCCTCCCTCAACGACGGCGCGTCAGCCATCATCGTGGCCTCGGAAGCGGCCATTGAACGGCTGGGACTGACACCCCGCGCACGCATTATTGACGGCGCCTCGGCCGGGTGTGAGCCCGAAATCATGGGTATCGGCCCAGTGCCGGCAACACAGAAAGTCCTGAAGCGGACCGGCCTCAGCGTCGGTGACCTCGGCGCCGTCGAACTCAACGAAGCCTTTGCCACGCAGTCCCTTGCCTGCATCCGCCGGCTGGGCCTGGAACCGGACATTGTGAACAACGACGGCGGCGCCATCGCGTTGGGGCACCCACTCGGTTCCAGCGGGGCCAGGATCGCCATCACCCTGCTGGGGCGGATGGAGCGTGAAGACGCGCGAATCGGGCTGGCCACCATGTGCATCGGCGTGGGCCAGGGCACCGCAATGCTGCTGGAGAAAGTCTGATGCCGGGCGCCGTGGATCTGGCGTCGGAAAAGTTCCATGCCCTGCTGGTGGAGGAGCGCGGCGACCGCGTGGTGGTGCTCCTCAACCGCCCCGAGGTCCGGAATGCCATCGACCAGCAGATGGTGGATGAGCTCCATGTCGTCTGCACAGCCCTTGAGCAGAACCCGAAGGTACTGATCATCGCCGGCGTGGACGGTGTGTTTGCCTCCGGAGCGGACATCGCACAGCTGCGGGAGCGCCGCCGGGACGATGCCCTGCAGGGAATCAACTCCACCATCTTCGTCCGGATCGCGAAGCTGCCCATGCCCGTGATTGCCGCCCTGGACGGGTATTGCCTGGGCGGCGGGGCGGAACTCGCCTACGCGGCCGACTTCCGGATCGGCACACCCAACGTCCGCATCGGCAACCCGGAAACCGGGCTGGGCATCCTCGCCGCGGCCGGGGCCAGCTGGCGGCTGAAGGAGCTGGTGGGGGAGCCGGTGGCGAAGCAGATTCTGCTGGCCGGCCGGGTCCTTGGGGCCGACGAAGCACTGGCGGTGAACCTCATCAGCGAGATCCACAGCCCGGCTGGGCTTCTGGACGCCGCGCAGGACCTGGCGGACAGGATCGGCCGGCAGGATCCGCTGGCAGTGCGGATCACCAAGTCGGTGTTCCATGCACCCGCAGAAGCACACCCCCTGATCGACCAACTGGCCCAGGGCATCCTCTTTGAATCCGAGGCGAAGTTCGACCGGATGCAGAGGTTCCTGGACAAGAAGGCGAGCAAGGCCAACACCAGCACCGGTGTGAAGACCGGCACCGAGAGCGGAGACAAGAACCCATGAGCACATCCCAACCTGCCCCCGGCCTTCCGTCACACGTCGGTGTCCTGGGCGGGGGCCGCATGGGTGCCGGAATTGCACACGCCTTCCTGGTGAAGGGTGCGGACGTGCTGGTGGTCGAGCGTGACGAGCAGTCTGCCGAGGCAGCCCGGGAACGGGTGGAAGCGGCGGCAGCCAAGAGCATCGAGCGCGGTGCCGTCGACGCCAACCTGGACGAGCTCGTTTCCCGGCTTACGGTGGATGTGGACTACGACGCTTTCAAGGACCGGCACCTGGTGGTGGAAGCTGTGCCGGAAGACTGGGACCTGAAGGTCACCGCGTTGCGGGGCATCGAGGAGCGGCTTGCCGGGGATGCTTATGTGGCGTCAAACACCTCGTCCCTGTCCGTGAGCGGCCTGGCCGGGGAACTGAAGCGCCCGGAGAACTTCCTTGGCCTGCACTTCTTCAACCCCGTGCCGGCGTCCACCCTGATCGAGGTGGTGCTGGGCGCACGGACGTCTCCCGGGCTTGCCGCCGCAGCGAAAGGGTGGGTGGAGGCACTCGGCAAGACCGCCGTCGTCGTCAATGATGCGCCAGGGTTCGCGTCCTCACGGCTGGGCGTGGCGATCGCCCTGGAGGCGATGCGCATGGTGGAGGAGGGGGTGGCGTCCGCCGAGGACATCGACGCCGCCATGGTCCTTGGCTACAAGCACCCCACCGGGCCGCTTCGAACCACGGATATCGTCGGGCTGGACGTCCGGCTCGGCATTGCCGAATACCTGCACTCCACGCTGGGTGAACGCTTCGCTCCGCCGCAGATCCTCAAGGACAAGGTGGCCAGGGGCGAACTGGGCCGCAAAACCGGCAAGGGCTTTTTTGACTGGACCAGTTAGGACCGTCGGCTAGTCGAAAAAGCCCACAATGTAGCCGACGAAGTACAGGAGCGATAGCAGCACCACTGCCGCAATGGCTGCAATCACGAAGAACTGCGTGCTTCTCTTGGTGCCGTGCTCGTCATGGCCCTGGGTAGTGCTCGTGGAGGCTTCGCCTGGCGGCGTTTCCCCCGGCGGTACTCCACCACCCGGCTCCAGGCCAGTGAGTTTGTCGTCTTCGGGGTCCGGATTGTGTCCTGACATGTTATCTCCCTCGTTTTGCAGTCCTGGTGCTCTCCCAGCGTAACCGGCCCGGATGGTTGGACCTAGGCTGGTGCAGTGACCTTCCTTGAACCCCTTACCCTGACGGGCCGGTATGTAACCCTTGAGCCGCTGAGTCAGGATCATCACGACGGACTGGTGGATGCTGCCCGGGACGGCGAGCTGTGGCGCCTCTGGTACACCTCGGTCCCGTCGCCGGACGAAATGGCAGGGGAGATCGAGCGGCGGCTCGCCCTGCAGGAGCAGGGTTCGATGCTGCCGTTCACCACCCGGCTGATCGACAAGGCCACCGGCGGCCCCGGCAGGATCATCGGAATGACCACGTATATGAATGTCGACGCCGGCACTCCCCGTGTGGAGATCGGCTCCACCTGGAATGCCGCTTCGGTGCAGGGGACTGGAACCAACCCGGACTCCAAGCTGCTGCTCCTGGAGCACGCGTTCGAGGTTCTTGGCTGCCCTGCCGTTGAATTCCGGACGCACTGGCTCAACCATCAGTCGCGCGACGCCATTGCCCGGCTGGGTGCCAAGCAGGACGGCGTGCTCCGCAACCACTCCAGGACACGCGACGGCATCCTGCGTGACACCGTGGTGTTCTCCATCCTCGAACACGAGTGGCCCATGGTCCGCGCCGGACTCGAATACCGGCTGGCCCGGCGCCGGCTACCCTGATTTCACCAAAACTTCCCGTGACGTGACGTGCACCTCCCTAACGCTTGTGGTTAGCTGTGCGGATGAACAGAGCGGACGGACCCATGGACTGGGATGGTGCTGTCAATGCTTGGCATGTGGCCGGCGGTGTTTACCGGATGGGGCGGCGGGAGTGGCTGACGGAGGCTGGCTGGCGGCAGGCGTTCCGCGCCGGCGTCCGCACTGTCATTGACCTCCGTAACGCTGTTGAAGCCCGGCGCCGGGACAGCGATCCCCTCGTAGGAAACTCGGCTTTGGCCGGGATCACCGTGGTTTCCGCGCCCACCGAAGAACCAGGCGATCCCCGTTTTACAGCGATTTCCGGTCCCTACCTCAACGACCCCGCCTTTTATGCGGATAACGCCCGGCTCTTCCCGGAGAGGCTGGCGGGAGTCTTCCGGGAACTGGCCGCAGCTTCCCCGCGCGGCCACGTGGTGCTTCACTGCGCCGCCGGCAGGGACCGCAGCGGAATGGTCGCAGCCATGGTGCAGGACCTGGCAGGGGACTCCGACCAGGACATCGCCGACGGCTACCGGCGTGCCGCCCGTGGCATCAATGAGCGCTACCGCACCCATGGTCCGCCGCACGCACGGGAACGCTACGTGGAGGAAGCCGAGTTGGTGCCGCTGCTGGAGCAGCGCGGCGACGCGGTGGTGGAGTTTGTCCGCAGCCTCGACACGCGCTCCTTTCTGCTGCGGAACGGCCTTAGCACCGCCGAGCTGGACGCTGTGCTGGCCCTGTGCGGAGCCGGGGTCTCCCAATGAACGCCGGCAGCCTGATGAGCGCCGACAATCTGCGGCGTTTCCTTGCCGCCGGGGCGGCCGCGGGAGTAATTGTGTCCTCTGCTTTTGCCGTAAGTCCCGTGTGGGCAGCGGACAGTCCTGCATTGTCCGAGTTTCCTGCCGCCGTCACTGATGCATACCATTCCGGCCTGTCTGCGGCTGCCCTCGAGGAAGCTGTCCTGCGTGATCTGGGCATGACCCCCGCGGAGTTTGCTGCGGCGGGCGAACTGGGGGTCGAGGCAGCAGAGGTGGCCCGCCGGCTGCGGGACGTGCCTGGCTACTTAGGGATACG
The DNA here is from genome assembly GCF_054408515.1 of Arthrobacter sp. D3-16. NCBI lineage: Bacteria > Bacillati > Actinomycetota > Actinomycetes > Micrococcales > Micrococcaceae > Arthrobacter > Arthrobacter sp. D3-16. The sequence continues at coordinate 922,257 of NZ_CP096437.1, forward strand.
GCTGGAGGACGGGCAGATTGTGGTGTCGGGTTCCGGAGCGGAGCTGCAAGCCAAAGTTGGGACCCTGCCTGCCGGACCGTCAGTTGTCGTCTCGAACGTAACTGCACCAACTGGAACAGCTGTTGAAGAGCTCAAACTGGCGGTGAGCGCTCAGCAGCTTTTCCGGGACTACCTCTTACGGGTAGGTCCGCAGAACTTGCAGGGCGTCTCCTCGTCCAGCGGGAAATTCGTTATCCGCACCGCAACCGCCGCTGCCCTGGAACCCGGGCAGCCGCCTTCAACTCCGCCAGGCAAAATCACTGCTGCTGCTTTTGTGGCCGGCTATGCCAATGTGGAGCTCCACGACGCCCCGCGCCTCGTGCCCGAAATGGACGTTCTGGGAGGCGAGGGCTACGCCACGGACATTGGTGAGATTTGTTCCACCGGTTACTCCGCGTTTGACCCCGCTGGCCTTCCAGCAGTTCTTACCGCCGGGCATTGCTCCGATGACGGCACCGCCAGGACTGCCAGCCTGAAGTCCGCAACCACGGCAGATGGTGCGCCCTTAGGCACTTTTGGGTTCAGCCAGTTTGGGGGACCAAACAACTCAACCGTTTTGGACCCGGGCAACCCGACGAATCCGGGCAACGTCGGAACTGATGTGGCCGTTCTGGAGTCGGTGCCGCCGGAAGTGAACCTGCAGCCCGCATCCAGCACTTGGGGTGCCTCTCTGCCATCCGGCCCGGACGTCAAGATCATCGGCACCGCGCCTCCGGTCGTGGGCATGCCTGTCTGCCGTTCGGGGTGGGCCTCTGGTTGGTCCTGCGGCGTCATCAACGAGGTCGGGGTTCAAGTAGTTACCGGTCCTTCCTATGCCAGCGACGACACCGATGTGAGGGCGTTCGAGGGCTTCCTCTCGTTCTCTGTCCAGTCCAGCGGCGGTGACTCCGGCGGTCCGTGGATCAGCGGAAACTACGCGGTCGGCCTGCATGCAGCGGGGGAGCAAAGAGGTCAACCCAACCGTGCCGTCGCAGCCACGTTGGAGGAGGCGCTCGCCGTCCTGCCGGGATACCAGCTGGAGCTGTTCCTCAACCAGCCGGTGGTGACGTCCCCGGAGCCGGGCGCCACGTATGACGCTGGCCAGGTGATCAGCGGCAACGTCCCGGCAGCACCGGCCTCGGCGATTGCCGCCGGGTCAAAGGTGCGAATAAGCATTGAGGGTCAGGCACCGTTCGAGGTCCCGGTCGATAACGCCGATGGCAACTGGAGCTTTTCAGCGCCCGAGGGGAAGGCACCACTGCGGTTCACGGCCCAGACTGTCAACGGGTTCAGTGCCTCCGGAGCCGGCAGCTTCGAGTTCGCCCCTGCTGTGCCTGCTCTGCCGGCTGAACCGGAACCCCCGGCACCCGCGGCGCCAGAAGGGCCTGCTCCGGTCCTCCCTGCCTCTGCAGAACCTGGTCCAGCGCCGATTGCTCCGGACCCAGCTGACCCGGTACCAGCTGACCCGGCCCCGCTGGTACCGTCAGCTCCCGCGGCCAACCCGCCCGCCGTCGTCGTGACCCCGCCCGTAAGTACACCTCCGGCTTACCTCGCCAATACCGGAGTCAACGGCGACCGGAGGAGGACCGGCAATCTTGCCTACACCGGCCCGTCCGCGCTTCTCCCCGCGGCAGGCGCTGCGGCAGCCGCGATCGTCGTGGGTGCCGTGCTGATGGCGCTGGTCCGCCGGCGGACGCCTCAGACCCGACGCTGAGGCTTCGCCACCGTTGGCGAACGGATTCAATCTCCGGCCGGACGGGTCACTTTTTGTGACGGCGCATCAGCAGGTTGGTGATGCGCATGGTGCAGAGCCGCTGGCCTGCCTCGTTAGTGATGACCACCTCGTGCGTGGTGAGAGTCCCGCCGAGGTGGATGGGGGTGGCGGTGATGGTTACCTGGCCTTCCTGCGCCGAGCGGTGGTGGGTGGCGGAGACGTCCACACCCACCGCCGTCTTGCCCATCGTGCTCGCGTGGATAACGGCCGCCCAGGACCCCACCGCTTCGCCTACGGCCAGGGACGCTCCGCCGTGCAGCAGGCCGAAGGACTGCCTGTTTCCCTCCACGGGCATGGTTGCGACCACACGCTCCACCGACTCCTCAAGGATCTTCACGCCCATCTTCTCGTCGAGCTCGCCGAGGGTAATTTTCCACAGCTCGTGCGAATCAGGGTGGTTCTCCACCGCTGCATCCTTCGGTGACGGGGCGCTCATCTGTTCTCCTTCTGTGCGGCTATTTCAAGCCCGGGCCTTCTAGTCTGCACCACGGCCTTTCATGTATGGTGAATATATTACCGAACGGACGGTCAGTAATCACTGGCCGCCTTTGTATGCCCCTTGTTGGAAGGACCCGTCAACGATGACCACCACCGCCACAGCTCCCCAGGCCACGGTAGACACCGTGGAGACAGTGCCCAGCTTCATCATGGACGCGTGGTGGACGCCCGAGGAGGGTTCCACGGCTTCCGCTGTCCCCGTACGTGATGCGAGCACCGGCGAGATCCTGGCCAAGGTGAGCACCGAGGGGCTGGACCTTTCCACTGTCGTCGACTACGGCCGCACCACCGGGCAGGCGGAACTCGGCCAGCTGACCTTCCACCAGCGCGCGCTTAAGCTCAAGGAGCTGGCTCAGTACCTCCACGCGCGCCGCGAACACTTCTACTCCTTCTCCGCCCAGACCGGCGCCACCAAGGTCGACTCCATGATCGACATCGACGGCGGCATCGGCGTCCTCTTCACGTTCGGTTCCAAGGGCCGGCGCGAACTGCCCAACTCACAGGTGGTGGTGGACGGGCCCATGGAGGTGCTGTCCAAGGACGGCTCCTTCGCCGGCGAGCACATCTACACCCGCATCCCGGGCGTGGCCGTGCAGATCAACGCGTTCAACTTCCCTGTGTGGGGCATGCTGGAGAAGTTCGCCCCGGCCTTCATTGCGGGCGTTCCCACCATCGTTAAGCCGGCCACTCCCACCGGCTACGTAGCGGCGGCAGTGGTCAAGGCCATCGTTGAGTCCAACATTCTGCCCAAAGGCTCGCTGCAGCTGATCTCCGGTTCCGTCCGCGGGCTGCTTGATGTGCTGGACTACCGCGACCTCGTGGCCTTCACCGGTTCTGCCTCCACCGCGCTGTCCCTGAAGTCCCATCCCAACGTGGTCCAGGGCGGGGTCCGGTTCACCTCCGAAACCGACTCCCTGAACGCCGCGATCCTGGGCCCCGACGCTGTAGAGGGCACACCGGAATTCGACGCCTTCGTGAAATCGGTCGTTACTGAGATGACCGCCAAAGCCGGGCAGAAGTGCACGGCAATCCGCCGCGCCATCGTCCCGAACGAGCTGGTTTCCGCGGTGTCCGCGGCTGTGGGCAAGCGGATCTCCGAACGGATCGTCCTCGGCGACCCGCGGGCAGACGGCGTCACCATGGGCGCGCTGGCCTCGGTAGAGCAGCTCGAGGGCGTCCGCGCGGCCGTCCAGTCCATGCTCGACGCCGGCGGTGAGCTTGCATACGGAACGCTCGAATCGCCGTCGGTCACCTCCGCCGACGGATCCACGGGCGTGGCGGACGGCGGCGCCTTCATGGCTCCCGTCCTGCTGAACTGGCAGGACCCCGAGGCGGAGGAAGTCCACTCGCTGGAAGCCTTCGGCCCCGTTTCTTCTGTGATCGGGTACAAAGACATTCCCGATGCCATTCGCCTCGCCGCCCGCGGCAGTGGCTCCCTGGTGGCCTCGGTGTGCACCAACGATCCGGCCGTGGCGCGCGAACTGGTGATGGGAATTGCTGCCCACCACGGCCGTGTCCTCATGCTTAACCGCGAGGACGCCCGCAGCTCCACAGGCCACGGCTCACCCGTTCCGCACCTGGTCCATGGCGGCCCGGGCCGAGCCGGCGGCAGTGAGGAACTGGGCGGGATCCGCTCGGTGATGCACCACATGCAGCGCACGGCCATCCAGGGCTCGCCCAACATGCTCACCGCCGTCACCGGCGTCTGGCACGCCGGGGCCGACCGCAACTTCACGGTTGAAACTGAAGGGACGCACCCGTTCCGGAAGTCCTTGGAGACGCTGCGGATCGGTGATGCTGTCCGGTCAGAGCTCCGAGAGGTCACCCTTGAGGACATCTCTGCCTTCGCCAACTCCACCGGGGACACGTTCTACGCACACACCAACCAGGAAGCCGCGGAAGCCAATCCGTTCTTCCCGGGCATTGTGGCCCACGGCTACCTCCTGCTGGCCTGGGGCGCAGGACTCTTTGTTGAGCCGGCGCCGGGCCCGGTGCTGGCCAACTACGGGCTGGAGAACCTGCGCTTCATCACGCCGGTGGCCGCTGGTGATTCCATCCGCGTCACGCTGACCGCCAAAAAGATCACACCGCGCGAAACGGACGAGTACGGCGAGGTTGCCTGGGACGCAGTCCTCACCAATCAGAACGACGAGATTGTGGCCACCTACGACGTCCTCACCCTCGTCGAAAAGTAACCCCACCCCCCCGGACGCTCTCTCACTTAATGCGCGTTTTTCCCTGACGCTCTTTCACTCTTCTCAAGAAAGTGAGAGAGCGTTTCGGGTTGGGGCGCATTAAGTGGGAGAGCGTTTGTAGCCGGGGAAACGGGCGGCGCTTTTCAGGCCTCCCGGGCGTAAGATTCTGCCCGTAGGAGGTGGCAATATGACCCTAAGAATGAACACAGCCACCACCGTGCTGCCAGTCGATGATCCGATGCGCGCCCGCAGGTTCTACACAGAAAAACTCGGGCTCCCGCACCGCGGCATGACAGACGATGGAAGCGAACTACTCGGCACCAGCGGTGGCCCGATGCTGCAGCTGATGCCCGTCTCGGACGGAAAGCACTCCGAGCACACCGCATTGAGCTTTGAGGTGACGGACATCGAGCGGACCGTCCGGGACATGGAGGCGAGGGGAGTGCAGTTCCAGGACTACGACCTGCCGAACCTCAAGACCGAGAACCACATCTGCACCACTAACTCGGAGAAGTGCGCCTGGTTCATGGACACGGAGCACAACATCCTCTGCGTCCACGAAACGCTGGGCGTCCAGGCCGAGTACGAACTCTAGGAAACTCGAAACCCCCTGAAAGCGGTAGGGGCGCCCCGATTAACCGGGGCGCCCCTACCGTCGTCTACGCCAGAGTCGCTTACTCCAGAATCGCTTACGCCGGAGTCGCTTACGCCGGAACTGTCAGGATTCGGCACCGCTGTTCAGGCCGTCGTCGCTGCTGTCGTCCGACGGCGCCGCACCGGTGGCGTCCGACAGATCCAGGTTGCCGCGGGCCTCGTCCATGGTGGGGCCGCCTGAGGGGACGCTGTAGGTGTCCGGGCGGATGCCCTTGGCCTGTTCCTCGATCAGTGCCTGCTCTTCGCTGAAGCGGATCGCGTTGGCTTCGTCTGCGGCATCTTGCGGAATGTCCTCGCGGACTTTGGACGGGTCCGGAATGATGAAGCCGGCGTCCGGTTCTTCCTTGGGGCTCATTGTCTAACCTTCCTCTCGGGTTGTACTACTGTGTTGGCCGGTCGATAAGGTCCGCTTTGATGTCCAGCGACTGGTTATCCCGCCGGACTTTGAAGCCTACGGTATCGCCGGGGTTGCGGTTCCGGAGCTCAGCAAGGAGCTTCTCGGGCGCGTTCAGCTCCACTCCTTCCATGGATTCCAGGACATCGCCCGGGCGGATTCCGGCCCGCCCCGCCGGGCCGTCCTCGTCCACGGACAAAACGACGACGCCGGTGGTTGCGTCGATGCCCAGCTGGTCCGCGATCTGCGGTGTCAGTTCGCCCGGGGTAAGGCCGAGATAGGCGTGTTCGGCTGTGCCGTCGGCGAGCAGTTCCTCCGCCACCTGAACGGCGGTGGCGGCGGGGATCGCAAAGCCGAGGGAGACGGCGCCGGCAGATGGCGGGATGTACGCCTCGCTGATGCCGATGATTTCACCTCGCATGTTGATGACAGCGCCGCCGGAGTTGCCGGGGCTGATGGGCGCGTCGGTCTGGATCAGGTCTACCAAGGAGAGGCTGTTGGAGGCGGAACCCGGAATTGAACGGTGGAGGCCGGAGATGATGCCTGCGGTAGCGGTATTTTCAAAGCCCAGTGGGGAACCCAGGACCAGGGCATCTTCTCCCACACGGGGAAGGCTGTTCTGGTAGGCGGGCTTCGGCAGGCCGGTGCGGTTCGCCTGGACCAGTGCCAGGTCTGTGACAGGATCCGTGGCCCGCACGGTCCCCTCCACCCGCTGCCCGTCCGCGAAACCGACCTCAACTTGGGTGTTGCCTCGAACCACATGCTCGTTGGTGAGGATGAGGCCGTCCTCGGAATAGACCACGCCGCTGCCCAGCCCGCCGTCAGTGAAGATGGTCACCACGGAGGGGGCCAGGTTCTCCACGAGCTGGGGAAGGCCGCCGGCTGCATCCGGAGCGGGCGCATTAACATTCAGTGAAGCGGTGGCGCCAGGTGAAGCGGTGGCGTTAGGCGAGCTGTTGGTGCCGGCAGTGGTGGCGGCGGACGGTTCGCTGGGGGCCGGGGGAGCGGGCGAACCGGTGCAAGCCGTGAGGGCCAGGGACACAGCCAGGACAGCACCTCCGGCTGCCCCACGCAGGCGGGAAGGCCGGCGGAATCCCCGGCTGATAGCGGTGCTCATGGACGACCTCCTGCGGATGCTGGCTGGTCCTACCACCGTAACCGGGCAGCCGCAGAAATACCAAGCACACTTAGTATCTTGTTCGGCGAGGTGTTGGGAGAGGTGGGCCTAGGGCTGGGAGTGGAGTCCGTCGAACGCCATGGTGATGACGTCGTCGGCAAGCTTTTCAGGTGAAAGGGACCCGCCGGGCTTGTACCATTCCACGATCGAGTTGATCATGCCGAAGAGGAGCCGGGTGACGGTCCGGGGATCAATGTCCTGGCGAAGGGAGCCCTCGTCCCGGGCGTTGGAGATCAGTGCGGCCACCTTGTGGTCGAAGGTGCGGCGCCGTTCCAGGGCGTCGCGTTCGATCTCGGTGTTGCCGCGCAGGCGCAGGAGCAACGTGACGAACGGCAGGCGCTCCACCAGGACCGCCACCGTCTGCCGGAGCACAAACTCAAGGCGGGCATCGGCTGCGCCGGACGTTGCCTCCGGTTCCTCGAGAATGGCCTCAAGGCCCCCGAGTGCGTGGTCCAAAGCGAGCTTGAGGAGGTCGCCCTTGGATGGCACGTGGTGGTAGATCGCCGACTTCGAGATGCCCAGGTTGTCCGCCAGGATGCCCATGGAGGTGGCGTCGTAACCGTGCCGGTTGAAAACGTCCACGGCGATGCGCAACACCGACTGCTGGTCGTAACCGGGCCGGCCGCGCTTGGCGCCGGCGGCGGTACTGGCTGTTTCAGTGGTGCTGGGCATGGTGCCTAGTTTCTCATGAACGGTCGGTCAGTCTGCGCGTGCCCATGCTCCTAGCCCTTCGGCCGCAGGTCGTAGATGCGCCGCAGCTTGCCGTTGGATCGCTCGAGCGAGCCCGGCTCCACCACGTCCACCGCGCAGGAAGAACCCACGTGGATCTTGATCTGCTCCTGCAGGTTGCGCGCCGCCGTCGTGCTCTGCTCAGGGGTGACGGCGTCGCGGCGCTCGATCCGGACGGTGAGCTGGTCCATCCGCTGGCCCTCGGGGCGGGTGAGCTCGAGCTGGAAGTGCGGGCTGAGCTCGGGGATGCGCAGTGCGATTTCCTCGATCTGGGACGGGAAGAGGTTCACGCCGCGGAGGATGATCATGTCGTCGCTGCGGCCGGTGATGCGCCCCATCCGGCGGTGCGCAGGCCGGGCCGTGCCGGGGAGGAGCCGGGTGAGGTCCTTGGTGCGGTAGCGGATGATGGGCAGCGCTTCCTTGGTGAGCGACGTGAAGACGAGTTCGCCGTGTTCGCCGTCGCACATGACGTTCTCCTTGCCCACGACGGGGTTGAAGGCGTCGATGATTTCGGGGCGGAAGTGGTCCTCCCAGATGTGGCTTCCGTCCTGCGTCTCCACTGCCTCGCCGGCGACCCCCGGGCCCATCACTTCGGAGAGTCCGTAGATGTCGCAGGCCTTGATGTTCATGGTGACTTCGAGTTCATGCCGCATCTCCTGGGTCCACGGCTCGGCGCCCAGTACCGCGAACTTCAAGGAGGTGGAAGCCGGGTCGATGCCCATGTGCGCCATGGCGTCGGCGATGGTCAGCAGGTAGGTGGGGGTGGCCAGGATGGCGTCGGGTTTGAAGTCCTGGATCAGCTGGATCTGGCGTTCGGTCTGCCCGCCGGACATGGGGATGACGGTGCAGCCGAGGGCTTCTGCTCCCGCATGGGCGCCCAGGCCGCCGGTGAACAGGCCGTAGCCGTAGGCGTTGTGGACCTTCATGCCGGGGCGGATGCCGGAGGCGCGGAAGCAGCGGGCCACGAGTTTGGCCCAGTCTGCCAGGTCCTGCTTCGTGTAGCCGACGACGGTGGGCCGGCCTGTGGTGCCCGAGCTGGCGTGCACGCGGGCTACTTCGCTCTGCGGGACCGCGAACATCCCGAACGGGTATTCCGCGCGCAGGTCTTCCTTGGTGGTGAACGGGAAATTGCCGAGGTCGCTGAGTTCGCGCAGGTCGCGGGGGTGGATGCCGGCGTCGTCGAACTTGCGCTTGTACAGGGGCACGCGCTCGTAGGCGTAGGCCACCGTGTGCTGGAGCCGGGTGAGCTGCAGGGCCTCGAGCTCGTCGCGGGAGATAGTCTCCTCGCGGTCCAGCACGGCGTCAGGCGCTGCGGCGGACGTTGCTGCTGCGGGGGCGGGGGTTTCGGGGGCGTGGAGGGTCATGGTTGTCCTACTTCTTGGGGATGGTCCGGCTGCGTCCGCGGAACTCGGCGATGAGTTCGCCCGGGGCCGGCGCGCCGGCGTCGGCAGCGAAAATCTGGATGTCGTACAGGCCGCTGCGCCCGGCGCTGGAGCGGCGGTCGGCGACGGCGGTGATCACCTGGCCACGGTAGGCCGGCTTGAGGAAGTTGATGTCGACGCCGGCGGCCACAGTGATGTTGTTTTCCTCGCCGGGTGCCGGGTGGACCGGGTTGCAGGCCATGGCGAAGGCGGAGTCCGCGAAGGCGAAGATCATTCCGCCATGCGCCATGCCGAAGCCGTTGAGCATCTCCTGGCGAAGGGTCATCCGGATGGTGGCGTGCCCTTCGCTGACGGCGAGGACCTCGATTCCCATCCAAATGGAGGCGTAGTCGTTTTCCAGGATGGGGTGGATCGCCCCGGAAACTGTTGTTTCAGCCATGCGTCATTGCCTCCAGCTTTATTTACCGAATGTTCATTAGGTAATCCCATGAGGGGGTCCGGTGTCAAGGGGAATGCCTTCCTGCGGGGTGTGGTGTGACGGCAGTGCCGGGCTCCCAGGATTACCTTGAAGTGCCATCCGTGGAGGGGGAAGTGCGAGGATGGGAGGACCGGCACCAACACCAGCAAAAGGGCGGACCATGGCCAAAAGCATCTACGTCAGCGCAACCACCCCCGGTTCGGGCAAATCCCTCGTGGCCCTGGGCCTGGCGGACACCCTGCACCGGCATGCCGACAGGATCGGCTTCTTCAAACCCGTGGTGCACGGCCCGGACGCGGCGGACGATCCGATGGTGGCACTTATGAAGTCGAGGTTCGCGCTGGAGGATGAGCGGTGCCGCGGCGGCCTCACCCACGAGGAGGTCCGGTTCCTGCTCGCCGAAGGCAAGCGCGAGGAGATCGACTCCCGCTGCGTGGAAATCTTCGCCGACATATCCCGCCACTGCGACGTGGTGATCGTAGAGGGCACGGACCTTACCGGCCAGGACGCCGCCGTCGAATTCGACCTCAACGCCCGCCTCGCCAACAACCTGGCCGCGCCCGTGGTTGCCGTTGTCGGTGCCAAGGGACGGACCGTCGCGGAGGCGGCGGCCGCCGTCGAGGTTGCCCGCAAGGAACTCGCCGCGGAGAAATGCGCGCTGCTGGCGATCATGGTGAACCGCGCCGATCCTGACGACGTCGAAGCCATCGCCGCCGCCGTGAAGCCTGGCGCCTCCAAGCGGCCGGTGTACGTCCTGCCGGAGCTGGAGGAAATCGCCCGGCCCACGACGGGTGAGGTGGCTGCCGCCCTGGGAGTACGGCAGATTGCCGGCCGGGCGGACATGGAGAGGGACGTCCGGGACATCAAGGTGGCGGCCATGAACGTGGGCAACTTCCTGAACGTGCTGGACGAGGGCGCCCTGGTGATCGTGCCCGGGGACCGCGCGGACGTGATGGTGGCATGCCTCGCGTCGTCCTTCTCGCCCGAGTTTCCGGTGGCTTCAGCGCTCATCCTCACGGGCGGGCTGGCACCGGATGCGAACATCTACCCACTCCTGGCCCAGGCGCCGTTCCCGGTGTTCGCCGCGCAGGAGGACACCTACACCACAGCCCGCCGCGTCTCGGAAGTCCGGAGCGAAATCTGGTCCGGGCACCGCCGCAAGGTAGCCTCGGCCCTGGGACTCTGGTCCCGCAGCGTGGATGAGGCGGAGCTGGTGGAGCGGCTGCACCTGCCGCGGCCCGAACGGATGACCCCGCTGCGCTTCCTGCACGACCTCATCGAACGGGCCCGGGCCCAGCGCCGCCACGTGGTCCTCCCCGAAGGGACAGACGTACGGATCCTGCGCGCGGCGGAAATCCTGCACCGGCGCGACGTCTGCGACCTGACCGTGCTCGGACCGGAATCGGACGTCCGCGAACTGGCAGCCGCCCGCGGTATCGACCTGTCCGGGATCAACATCGTGGATCCCGCCACTTCCGACCTGCGGCAGAAGTTCGCCGAGCAGTACTCGGAGCTGCGCGCACACAAGGGTGTGGACCTGCCCAAGGCCCTGGAAATCATGCAGGACGGCAGCTACTTCGGCACCATGATGGTCCAACTGGGCGTAGTGGACGGAATGGTGTCCGGGGCTGCCCACACCACCGCACACACCATCCGGCCGGCGCTGGAATTCGTGAAGACCCGCGAAGGCGTGAAAATCGTTTCGTCTGTGTTCCTGATGCTGATGCCGGACCGGGTGCTGGTCTACGGGGACTGCGCCGTCAACCCCGACCCCAACGTGGAACAACTGGCCGATATTGCCGTGGCCTCGGCGGGGACCGCAGCCCAGTTTGGCGTGGAGCCCCGGGTAGCCATGCTGTCCTACTCCACTGGCGGTTCGGGCTCCGGCTCATCGGTGGACCAGGTGCGGCAGGCCACCGAACTGGTCCGCCGGCGCCGGCCGGACCTCGCCGTCGAAGGCCCCATCCAATACGACGCGGCCGTGGATGCTTCGATTGCCGAGTCCAAAATGCCGGGATCTTCAGTGGCCGGGCAGGCCACCGTGTTCATCTTCCCGGACCTCAACACGGGCAACAACACCTACAAGGCGGTGCAGCAGAGTTCCGGTGCTGTCGCCGTCGGGCCTGTCCTGCAGGGGCTGCGGAAGCCGGTCAATGACCTGTCCCGCGGCTGCACGGTTGAAGACATCGTGAATACCGTCGCCATTACGGCCATCCAGGCGCAGGCACCCGCCTCGTAGCCACCACGGCACAGGCTGCAGCGATTAGCTGTTGTCCGGCTTGGCCAGGCTTTGATCGTCCTCCTGCTTGGCCGGCTCGTCGGACAGTCCCTGCGGCGTCAGGTCCAGGTCCTCGGTGTTTTCGGGGGCCTGCGGGGCTTCGCCCGTTTCGGCGGCCTTGACGTTGCCGGTGTCGTCCAGGGCCGGGTTGGCACCCTCAACGCCAGTGGGATCCTTGGTACCGGAGCCTGGGCCGGCGTCGGAGTCCGCCCGCGGGTTGAGGGGCGCCGTGCTGCTGGAACCCGTGTTGGTGGGGTCGTTCTCGTCGATCGATGCGGGCTCGTTGGTCATGGAATTGTCCTCTCGGGGCGTGGTCCAGCCTGTCCGCCGACTCTAGGCACAGCCCGCTCCCATCCGCAAGGAAACTGCGTGGCAGCAGGGCAACCTATAGTGTGGTTTGAACTGCAGAAGCCAGGCTCAGGAGGCCCCGCATGCTCGTGCTTGTCATCAATTCCGGCTCGTCCTCGCTCAAGTACCAGGTGCGCGACGTCGCCGCAGGAAGCGTATTGACCGAGGGGCTAATCGAAAAGATCGGCATGGGCAACGGCGGCGACGGTGACGGCGAGATCGAGGGCCCGCGGGACCACGCAGAGGCGCTGGAGCAGGTGGACACGGCCATCCACCAGGAACTGGGTGACCTGGAGCTGGGCGCCGTGGGGCACCGCGTGGTGCACGGCGGCGAGCGGTTCGCCGAGCCGGTGCTGATCGACAATGAGATCACCCGCGCGATCGAGCGGCTCAACCCGCTGGCACCCCTGCATAACCCGGCCAACGTCCTGGGCATCCGTGCGATCACCAAAAAGTGGCCGGACATGCCGCAGGTGGCCGTTTTTGACACCGCCTTCCACCGCACTCTTCCCGAGCACGCATGGCGCTACGCCGTCCCGGACGAGCTCTACACCAACCACGGCATCCGCCGCTACGGGTTCCACGGCACATCCCATGAGTACGTCACCCGCCGCGCCGCCGCGCTGCTAAACCTTCGGGTTGAAGAGTTCGACGGCGTCATCGCCCACTTGGGCAACGGCGCCTCCGTCACGGCCATCCGGGGAGGCCATTCCGTGGACACGTCCATGGGCTTCACCCCGCTGGAGGGCCTGGTGATGGGGACCCGTTCGGGCGACCTGGACCCCTCCATCCTGGTGTTCCTCGGCCGGGCCGGCTGGACCCCTGAAGACATCGACACGATGCTCAACCGCGAATCCGGGCTGAAGGGCCTGGCGGGCAACAACGACATGCGCTCGGTGGTCGAGGCATCCGAGGCTGGCGACGCCAAGGCGGCCACCGCGCTCGGCGTCACCTCGTACCGGCTGGCCAAGTACATCGGGGGCTACCACGTGGCCGTGGGCGGAGCCAAGGCACTGGTGTTCACGGCTGGCATCGGCGAGAACTCACACCAGTTCCGTTCTTTGGTGGCGGAGAAGCTGGGCGCTCTGGGCATCGAGCTCGACGCCGGCCCGAACGCCGAGCGGTCCAAGGAACCCCGCGTCATTTCCACCCCGCAGTCCGCCATCCCTGTCCTGGTGGTTCCCACCGATGAGGAACGCGCCATCGCGGAGGCGACGGCCGCCGTCGTAGGAGCCGGATCTGCCCGGTAGCCTCCTTCCCATGCCTGAGATCCCCCTGCCGATCCGCACCGAGCGGCTGGTCCTGCGCCGCTTCGAGGGCCGCGACCTGGATGCCTTCCACGCGTACCATTCGCTGGCGGAGACGGCCCGGTTCCTGCCCGGACCGGCCAAGAGCTACACGCAGTCGATGGAGCGGGTAGGCCGGTACGCCAACTTCGTTTTCGAGAAGGAGGGCGACTGGGTGGCGCTTGCCATTGAGCCGGCGGACCACGCCGGCCTGCAGGGCGAGGTGGTGCTGAAATGGCTGCCGGGCCGCGGGCAGGGCGAGGTGGGCTGGGCCCTGGCGCCGGGTGCCAGGGGCAAGGGCTATGCCACCGAGGCCGCGGCGGCGGTGCTCCGGCTTGGCTTCGAGGAGCTGGGCCTCCACCGGATCGAGGCGCGCCTGGATGAACTCAACACTGCGTCGGCCGAAATCTGCTGCCGGCTGGGCATGCGGCAGGAAGCACGGCACGTGGACAAGTGGCACTACAAAGGCCAGTGGGCCACCGAGTTGATTTACGCAGTCTTGGCCGACGAGTGGCGCATCGACCAGGCCCTAAAGCGCCGGAACCCCTAGCGACCCTCTCTCACTTCCTGCGGGTTTTTCCCAGACCCTCTCTCACTTCCCGCGGGTTTTTCCGCAACGCTCTCTCACCCCTCAGGCGCGGCCCTTGAGGATCAGCTTCCAGTACACCTGCGGGAAGATGTCCCGGTCCACCACCCAGGACAGCTTGCTCTCATTCCACGTGGGGACACGGGGGATGGTGGGCATGGGCCGGTACCGGTCGTCGAACTCGGCAAACACCACGGTGTTGCGCGACACCGTGAACGGGCACACGGAGTAGCCGTTGTACTTGGCCGGCAGCGGTTTCCCCTTGCGGGCGGCCACCAGGTTCTTGGCCAGTACCCTGGTCTGCTTGCGCAGTGCGCCACCGGACTTGGAGTTGGTGGTCCCGGCCGCGTCGCCGAGGGACCAGACGTTGTGGAACCGGATATGCCGGAGCGTCTGGCGGTCCACCTCGACGAAACCGCCTGGGTCAGCGGGCGCTGGCAGGTTTGTTGCCTTGAGCCAGTCGGGCGCCGATTGGGGCGGGACGGCGTTGAGGACGTCGTAGTGCAGGTTTTCCTCGACGCCGGACTCGATGTTGCGGACGGTGGCTTTCTGGGCCGCGGCATCCACGGACACCAGTTCGCTGTTGGTCCGCAGCTCGATGCCGTACTCGGCGATCTTGCGGTCCAGTTCCCGGTCCACCTCCGGCACCCCGAAGACCGTGGGGTACGGCTGGACCATCACCACCCGGATCCGATCCAGCACGCCCTGCTCCCGCCAGTAGTCGCAAGCGAGGTACATCGGCTTTTGGGCAGCGCCGCCGCATTTGACGGGGCCGGCGGGCATGGTGAATACGGCGGTGCCGGACTTCAAGCCGCTCAGCAGTGTCCAGGCCTTGGGCGCCAGCTCGAACTCGTAGTGGGAAGCCCCGTTCGGGGAATGCACAGCCGCGGCCAGGCCGGGCACCGCGTCCCAGTCATACTGCAGGCCCGGGCACACCACCAGCTGGCCGTACGCCACCGTGGTTCCGGACTCAAGGGTGACCGTATTCGCGTCGGTGTCCACGCCTGTGGCGGAATCGCGGATCCAGGTGACACCCTTCGGCATGAGGGGTTCCTGCGGCCGGACGGCTTCCTTGGCAGCGGCCCTGCCGCCGGCGATGTGGGAGAACAACGGCTGGAAGTAGTGGTGGTCGCGGGGTTCTATGACGGCCACATCCTTGACGCCGTAGCGCTCCAGCCGTGCGGCCAGGGAGATGCCGGCATTACCGCCGCCAATGATCACAACTTCGTGCTGCGCGGCCATGGCGCTACTTCTTTTCAGTCAGGGCAGAGGCCTTGTGGGCGGCCCGGGCGCCGGTCTTCGCTGATTCCACCACGTACTGTGGCTCGTCCTCGCTGGCCCGGTGCTTATTGCCGTCCAACTCGAAGTCACTGGTTTTCTTCTCCACAATCTTGCCGTGCGTTTTGCCCTGCGGGGTGTTCCATTCCACGGACGTTCCCTTGCTCAATGACATCTGTTCTCCTAGCTGGGATTTGCGGTGGGTAAGGGCTCCACGGCGGGGGCCGTGCCCCCAGTATCCGCCGTTGGGCCCGGTGTCTCAACGGGAGCGTACGACGGCGGCGCGTCACCGGTGGCGGGCTGCGTCACCGGTGCGGCCGGAGCTTGAGTCGGGGCCTGGGCCGGAGCCGGAGCCGATGCCCCTCCGCCCGGCGCCTGCATGGCGGGAGCTGTGGGAGCGCTGGTGGGGGCGTTCTGCCCGGTGGGGGCAGGCGTTCCGGTGGCCGCGGAGCCGGAGTTCCGGCTGGCACTTGGATCGGCTTGGACGATGGCCGTGATCTTTTCCTTGAAAGCGGCGAGCCGGCCCTGGATTTCCGAGAGCGGCACATTCTGGATGCTGCGCCCGTACTCGGCTATTTCTGCCCACAAGCCCGTCAGTTGCGCCATGCCGGCTTCGCTGAGCGGACCGTCCAGCGTGAGGACAAGCTGGCTGGCCAACGCGTAAGTCAGGCACTCAAGGCAGTTGTAGTTGGCCGCGGCCGAGAGGTTCTCAGGGACAATCACGTCCGCCTGCCCCACGATGAGGACCACCTGGAACGCCACCGCCACCGCTGCGCAGCCTGTGCAGCTGGCAAAGGCGTAGGCCTCGTTCCTGCTGTCAACAGCTTCCCCGTCTTCGGCCCACACCAGCGCGAAGGCCACACTGTAGGTGACGGAACCGTCGGTGGTGTTCACGGCCAGGGCCTGGTTGCCGTCCTGCTCAGGCGCCGTCGGCCGGTCGAACGGGAACACCCACGACGGCGGGGCGGCCGCGGCGGGAGCACCGGAAGGGGATGAAGCCGGGCTTGAACCGGGCGAAGCCTCCATCGGCACCAGCACCATGCTCAGCTGCGGGTTCTCCCGGGTTGGTTTCGCGGCACCTTCCGGCCACAGCGCCACGGTCCTTCCCGTGCGGCCTTCGCGGAGGACTGTGTCCGCAGCAGGGAAGACCGACGCCGTTGCATCTGCCAGCGTGCCCCGTTCGTACGGCTGCACCGGGCGGTACGTCCCGCCGTCGGGCCACCATGCCCAGCCGAGCCCGGCGAGCAGTGCCGCCACGGCGGCCATGGCAGCCGTCCGCTGCAGGGACTTGCCACGGGTCTTCTTCCACATGCCGGTGACCAGCTGCCGCAGCAGCCGGACCAGGATGTACAGCATCCCGAGCATGGGCAGCGCGACGGCGGCGATCGCCAGCACGCGCACGGCAGCACCGGCCAGGTCCCCCTCGGAGAGGTTGGCGGCGAGCATGCCCTGCTGCTTGCCTGCGCTGTCCCAGGCGGTGGCCAGCAGCCGCGGCAGGGCGAGCACCATCATGGCCAGGCTGAACAGCAGCAGTGGCACGGTGACCAGCACCCATACCGTCACCACGGCGCGGGCCCACGGCTTGAGCACCTTGTTTTCCGGCTTCCCCCAATGCCAGGGCAGCAGCCCCATGAGGGTCGGCTTGATGCGCTGGAACAGGTCGGGCACTCCAGTGGTGTCTGCCAGGATGTGGTACCCGTCGAACCGCACAAGGGGGAGCAACTGCCGGACCATCTGCAGGATTTGCGTGACCACCACCAGCAACAGGGCGTCGAAGCCGGTGGCCCACCACAACCCCATAATGGCAACGGCCACAATCGCGTTGAAGTACAGGCCGCCCAGGTCAGTGCGGAGGCGGCCGCCCCTTCCCAGCCGGTACGAGTCGGTCACGTCGGTGAAGAAGGCGGGCCACACGAGGTACAGTCCCGCACCCATGGCACCGGGCGTTGCGCCACCTTTGCGCGCAGCGGCAGCATGCCCGAACTCATGGAAGCCGGCCGAGAGGATGGTGATGGCAAAAATCAGCAGCAGCAGGACAGGCTTTTCGAACGCTTCATGCGTGGCGGAACCCAAGCCCTTCACCATAAGCACCCACCAACAGGCGGCCAGGAACGCAGCTGTTACGGCCACGACGATCAGCGGGTTGAACAGCACCGCGAAGGGAGCCGTGATTTTTTGCGTGCGATCTGGATCCGTCACGGTGTAGCGGAACCGCATGCCGAGCAGCGGATCTGCTTTCTTCACCTCGGGCTCGGACCCGTCCGCCAGGCGGAGCAGTCCCATCGGCAGCAGCTGGGAGTCCATCAGCGTGCGCACGTTGTCCGCGCTGATCAGCCGTCCGGAACCTGCCGTGGCATGCTGCGCGATCTCGTCCACGCTCCGCTGTCCATCCACTGCTTCCAGCACCAGGTAGAGCAGCCGGGTGAGCTGCAGCGCCTGGCCGTCGGCGCGGCGGACCAGCGAGGGCGCTTCCCGGTAACCGGACCCCTCGGACAGCCCCAACAGCTGTACGCCGTCGGCCCGCACGGGGACCTGCAGCGGGTGTTCCGAAATGGAGGCAGAGGACGACGGCGGGCCGGCCTGAGCGCGCGGCCCGCCGGTGGCGTGGGTCATCGGTGCTTACTGTTCGAGGTTGGACTGCTGGTCGGCGGTGGCGTTGGCCTCGCCCTCGATGTGCTGGGAAATGATGGCGTCCTGCTCGGCCACGGCGTAGGCCTGGCTGTCGATGGACCCGATGTTCGCGGCCACCGCGGCATCGATGGGGGCAGCCACGTTGGCATTCGCTGCCACGGCACCGTTGATCGGGGCGGCGATGTCCGCGTCGGCGGCCAGGTCCACATTGACGTTGAGCAGGTCCCCGTCCAGTGCGGCCGCCGGGTCAACAGGCAGCGCACCGACGTCGGGAAGGGTGCCGTCCGGAAGGGTGCCGTCCGGAAGGGTGCCATCCGGGAGGGTACCGTCGGGGAGGAGGCTCCCGGCGTCGGCCGTTCCTGCCGTGGTGCCCGGCCCGGTGGTTCCGGAACCCGCCGTGGTGCCGCCGTCGTCCACAGTGTCATCGCCCTGGTTGATGGTGCTGTCCTGGGTGGACTCCGCGTTCGCGTCCGCCACGATGCCCTGTTCAATCATGACGCCCTGGTCCGCCAGGGCCTGGGCCTCGGAACCGAAGGAAAGGATGTTGGCCGAGGCCGCCGCGTCGATTGGCGCAGCCACGTTCGCGTTGGCAGCCACGGCCAGGTCGATGGGTGCCGCGGCATGAATACCCAGGTCCAGGTCCGCGTTCAGGTCAAGTACGGACGCAACTTCCTTGTCAGGCAAAGCTGTGGCCTGCTCCGACATCAGTTCGTCGTCAGACAGGGGACGCATTTCATGTTCCATGCTGATGCAACCTCCGGGTCCGGCACGGGTTGGTCTGCCCCCAGCGGGCAGCCCGGCACCAGCCAATAGTAAGCATGATTAGCTTTTTTTAGTACACCAGCGGTTTCATGGCGGAGGAGTCACCGCTGGTCAGGCTGCCTACTTCAGGCCGGCTCCCGGCAGCAGCTCCGTGGCGCCCAGGGAGTCGGCGATGAAGGCGTAGTCCCAGGCCCTTTCGCGCCACTGGACGTAGCGGCCGGACGCGCCGCCGTGGCCGCCGTCCATCTCGATCTTCATCACCACCGGCTCGGACCCGGTGGTCCTGTTCCGCAGCTCCTGCACCCACTTTGCCGGCTCCACGTACAGCACCCGGGTGTCGTTGAAGGACGTCACCGCGGCGATCTTGGGATACGGAGCCGGGCTAACGTTCTCATAGGGGGAGTACGACTTCATGTAGGCGTACACTTCGGGGTCCGTAATCGGGTTGCCCCATTCCTCCCATTCAAGGGCTGACAGCGGCAGCTCCGGATCCAGGATGGTGGTGAGGGCATCCACGAACGGAACCTGGGCCACGATCGCGGCGTACTTTTCGGGAGCTATGTTGGCCACGGCACCCATCAGCAGTCCGCCGGCCGAGCCGCCGAGGGCCGCGATCCGGGACGGGTCCACCCAGCCGGACTGCGCCAGCCAGTCCGTGGCGTCCACAAAGTCGGTGAAGGTATTCTTCTTTGCGAGTTTCTTGCCGTTCTCGTACCAGTGCCGGCCGAGCTCGCCGCCGCCGCGGATGTGGGCGATCACGAACACCACCCCGCGGTCCAGCAGGGACAGCCGTGCGATGCCGAAGCCGGGGTCCATGCTCAGCTCGTAGGAGCCGTACCCGTACACCATGCCGGCCGCCGTCGAATCCTGCTTCACGTTCTTGTGGCGCAGCACGGAAAGCGGGATGCGTGTGCCGTCCCTGGCCTCGGCCCATTCACGCGTGGCCACGTAGTCGTTGCCGTCGTAGCCGCCCAGGACCGGGCTTTCCTTGCGGAGGAGCAGTTCGCCGGCGGGCTGCTCCGGGGTGGGCAGCACAAAGTCGTAAACCCGCGACGGCGTGAAGTAGGACGTGTAGCCAAGCCGGATCACCGGAGCCTCGTAATCCGAACCGCCAACCCCCGCGGTGTACAGCTCCTCATCGAACGCGGGCTCCACAGGTACCTCCTGGGCCTCAGTCCCGAGGCCTTGCAGCCCGATGACCTGGACGCGCTCGATGGTGTCCTTGCGGATTGAAACGACGAGGTGCGTGGAGGTGACGCCGGCACCATTGACGCGGACGTCGTCGGAATGCTCGACGACGGTGTCCCAGCGCTGCTCGGCGAGCGGCTTGCGAAGCTCGGCCGGGTCAGCCAGGGAAACCATGGAATTGATGGCACTGCGGTTGTGCGTGAGCAGGATGCGTTCGGTCATCAGGCCGTCCGGACCAGGCAGCAGGAACGGCTCGGCCTCATAGAGCACGCGCTCGTCCCGGGAGATCACGGTGGTGAGCTCCTGGGCGGGGTCATCGAACCGGAGCAAACGCGTCTCGCTGTACTCGGAGCAGCCGATCCCCAGCACCAGGTAGCGACGGTCGGAGGAAAGCTCGAAGCCCAGCCACATAGCGACGTCGTCTTCCTGGTAGATCACCACGTCCTCACTGACAGGCGTTCCGAGGGTGTGGGCCTTGACCTGGTAGGGGCGCCAGGAGTCGTCCACCACTGTGTAGAAGATGCGGGTGCCGTCGGGGGAGAAAGCGACGCCGTAGAAGATGTTCTCGATGACGTCCGGCAGCAGTTCGCCGGTCCGGAGGTCCTTAATGCGCAGGGTGAACCGTTCGT
Organism: Arthrobacter sp. D3-16; assembly: GCF_054408515.1. Taxonomy (NCBI): domain Bacteria; kingdom Bacillati; phylum Actinomycetota; class Actinomycetes; order Micrococcales; family Micrococcaceae; genus Arthrobacter; species Arthrobacter sp. D3-16. Next base: position 942,542 of record NZ_CP096437.1, read on the forward strand.
CGCCGGCGTTGTCCACTGCGTATGCGTAGAGGTTGCCGTCCACGGTCACGGCCGTGCCGCCAACCGAAAAGAACGGCTTCCCCTCGGCTTCGATGTTGCCGTCGAGCAGGACTTCCTCGCCCGGAATCCCGACGCCGGGCTCGACGGCGGGCGGGGTCCAGTCCGCAACGGGGTCTCCGCTGTTCTGCGCCCGTACCCGGCACTGGATGCCGTACTCCTTGCCTTCCACCGAGCGGCTGAAGTACCACCAGCCGTCCTTGCGGTGGGGAACGGACAGGTCCGTCTCCTGCGTGCGGCCCTTGATCTCCTGGAAGATCGCCTCGCGCAACGGCTCCTGATGCGCGGTGACCGCTTCCTGGTAGGCGTTCTCCGCTTTCAGGTGCTCCACAACCTCGTCGGATTCCTTGTTCCGCAGCCACTCGTAGTGGTCCACGAAGGTGTCTCCGTGGTGAATGCGCTCGGAGGGGATCTTCTTGGCCGCCGGGGGAGTAGGCGTGGTGGCTGAGCGGGCGGAATCCTGCAGCGGAGTCTGGGTCATGAGTTCAATATATAGACCCCGGCCGACAATGAAACGGCCGTTCGCTACCGGACGATAACGCGGTTACCTCCCGCACCATTTCGGCCAACCCCCATCACGTCCCGCACCATTTCCGGGGCGTTGTCTCTCAGTTTCAGTCCCCTTGAACCCGCTGTGGAAACCAACCAGGGACTGCCCAGAGGGAGGCCGGCGCCCTAGTGGGCTTTAGGCGGCAGGCGTATCCTGTTCACGCTAAGGCACATCCGCCCAGCGTGAGAGGGGAAGTTTATGACCATCCCGCCAGTGCACGAGCCCGAGCCGTTCCCGCCGGAACCGGGTCCGGACCAGCCTGATCCCGCCCAGCCCGGCCATCCCGGCCCGAATCCATTCCCGACGCCGGCTCCTCCAGGGCCGCTGCCCGTCCCTGATCCAGGTCCTGCACCGCTCCGTCCCGACCCCACCCGCAGTTAGGGTAAAACGGCACACGCAGAAGGGGCCTTCGCGCACCGCGAGGGCCCCTTCGCTGTGTCCTGAGAGGATGGGAAAACGGGAAAAATTCCTCCCGGAAAGTGCTTGCAGATCTCCTTGCTCGGTGGTAAAAAATCTATATCAGCCAATACAGATTGGCTGAGATCAAAAAACAGTGTTGGACCGTCTCTTTCGAGGAGGGAAGCCATGTTGATGCGAACCGATCCGTTCCGCGAGCTGGACAGGCTGGCCCAGCAGGTCCTCGGCACGGCAGCGCGTCCGGCAGCGATGCCAATGGATGCGTGGCGGGAGGACCAGGAATTTGTTGTCGCCTTTGATCTGCCCGGCGTCTCAGCGGATTCAGTGGATCTGGATGTGGAACGGAATGTCCTGACGGTGCGGGCGGAGTGTCCGGAACCTGCGGGCAAGGACACCGAGTTGATTGCCTCCGAGCGGCCGCGCGGCGTGTTCAGCCGCCAGCTGATCCTCGGGGACACCCTGGATACTGACAACGTGAAGGCTACGTACGACGCCGGTGTCCTGACGCTGCGGATTCCTGTCGCCGAAAAGGCCAAGCCGCGCAAGATCGAGATCGAAACGAAGGGGGCACAGCAGGAAATCGCCGCCTAGTTTCAGCACAGAATCGGAAGTCGGGCATTGATTGTTGACTGCCTCTTAGGGCGTTTGTCATTCTGAGCACGCCACCGCGCTGAATAGCGTATCGGCAGTACGCCTGAACTTACCGATACGGTGGCCCCCGGGCTCTGTCCGGGGGCCATCCCATGTGCGCCGGCCACAGGCTTTAGGTGTTCAGCTCCAGCATCAGCGCGGGCAGTTCGTCGGCCAGTTCGCGGGCAAGGAACCCCAGGGGGCCCATCCTGCTGGCGAGCCTGTCGGCCGCTGCGGCGTGGAGGTGCGTTCCCCAGCATGCTGCCTGCGCGCTGGTGGTTCCCCGGGCCCGCAGGCCAGCGATCGCCCCTGCCAGGATGTCCCCGCTGCCCGAGGTCCCCAGTCCGCCGTAGCCAGTGGTCATCTTCCAGAGTTCCGGCTCCTCGGGTGCGTCCCCGCCGGAGGGCCGCGCGATGAAGCCCTGGCAGCTCACCACCGCCTCGAACTTATCGGCGATCTCAGCCACATCCGCCCTCAGGTCCTCCACCTCCCGGCCCAGCAGGATCGCTGCCTCCTTCGGATTAGGCGTGAGGATCAAACGCCCCTTCCACGGGTCCAGCCGGTCCGCCAGCTTCACAAGGCCGCCCAAAGCATAGGCATCAAGTACGACGGCGGGACCACCTCCCGTGCTTCCCGCACCGGAGCTTGAGTCGCCGGAGCTTGAGTCACCGGAGTCCGCATCACTGGAGCCGTCCGCTTCCCGGTCCAACAGCGCCCGCAGCAAATCCTCGGCAAGGTCCGGATCGTCCAGTCCGGGGCCCACCAGGATGGCATCGGCACGGTCGAGGTATGTAGAAATCCGGTCCAGTCCCTGACCGGTCACGGACCCCTCTGCGCTTTCGGGCAACCCCATCGCACCGCACTCGGGAAGTGCCACACCGAGCTGTATGGCGACGGATTCCGCCACCGCGAGGGTGAGCTTCCCGGCGCCGGCGCGCAGCGCAGCAGTACCGGCCAGCAGCGCGGCACCGGGCGTGGCGCGCGCACCGCCGATCACCAGCAGGGAGCCACGGGAATACTTGTCTTCACCCGGCGCGGGCAGCGGCCAGTCACGCAGGAGTGACGGCGTCACCAGGGTCGGTGCAGCAGCGGCAACGGAATCACTTTGGGTGGACACTGGCGTCTCCTGCGTGTTCGGTGACTGTCACACCCTGCTCGCTGAGATGGTCCGCCACGTTGAAACTCTCCAAAGTCCAGGGCCCCTCGCCGGACGGGCGGACGTAGCGTGTCAGGGAGGCATTCAGCACCGACGTACTCGCCGCCAGATCCAGGATCTCCCGCTCCGTCATCCCCTCCAGCACATACCTGAAGAGGAGGATCACGGCGTCGTGGCAGACCAGCATCACGCGGTGCCCGGTGCCGAGGTTGTTCAGTTCATCCAGGACGGACCGGAGCCGCAGCGCCACGTCAGCCCAGGATTCACCGCCCGGTGGCCGGTAGTACATCTTGCCCAGCCACTCCCGGCGCTCTGCCTCTTCCGGGAAGCGATTTTCTACGCCCCGGCGGGTCAGCCGGTCCAGGATGCCGAGTTCGCGGTCCCGCAGCCGTTCATCGGTCCGTACTTGCACCGGCCAGCCCGCCGTCTCGATGGCGATCTCGGCGGTCTGGCGCGCGCGGGCGTAGGGGGAGGAAACCACGGCATCCGGCCGCAGGTCCTCGGCGACCCGTGCCAGCGCCGTGCCCAGGGCCTTGGCCTGCTCCTGCCCGGTACCCGAAAGGTTCACGTCAGCGTCCCGCGCAGGCACCTCAATGACTTCTGCCCCCGCCAGCCGCGCATCGGTAGCAGCCACGTTGCCTTCACTCTCACCGTGGCGGATCAGGATCAGTTCCACCGCCCCGGCTTCCTGGACAGCCTCAGTCAGTCCGTCCTCTTTCACAAGAATCACCCCGTCCGTGTGCCGTGCCGAATGCAGGAACATTACCAGCGGCGTACCCACGGCGCAGTGTCAGTAAACGAGGGAAAGCAAACGGACGACGGCGGCCCGCTGCCAGGAGAGGCAAGCCACCTGCCCTGCTTGGCACCGTTGGCAGGTGTTACCGCTCCGGCGTCAGCACCTTCGAAAACACGGTGGCGCCGTTGGCATTGCGCAGGCTCACCGCGAAGGAGTCGTCATCCAGCTGCACGTGCCCGAAGAACTGGTTCTCGCCGTCACGCGGTGATTCGCCCGGGAAGCGCCCGGCCTTGGCGAAGACCACCTCGGGGCCGAACGTGCCGTCCATCGCATTGGGGCCGAAGGATCCTGCCGCGATGGGTCCGGCCACGAACTCCCAGAACGGGTCGAAATCGGTGAAGGCCGCGCGCTCGGGGGAGTAGTGGTGGGCAGCGCAATAATGCACGTCGGCCGTCAGCCACACCACGTTCTTAACCCGGTTGTGCTTGACAGCGCTCAGCACCCCGGCGATCTCAAGCTCGCGCCCCAGGGGTGCGCCGGCGTCGCTGTTGGCCAGGCTCTCCTGGTTGACGGCGCCGTCGGGAACGATGATGCCCAGCGGGAGGTCCGCAGCAATCACCTTCCATGTCGCCTTGGACCTGGACACCTCGCGGATGAGCCAGTCCACCTGTTCCTGGCCGAGGATGGGCGTTGCGTAGGGCTCCTTGCCGTCGGTGTTGGGCGACTTGAAGGTGCGCATGTCCAGGCAGAAGATGTCCAGCTGCGCGCCGCGGCTGATCTTCCGGTAGATGCGCGCGGGCTGGTACTGGCCGGCGTCGTCAAACGTTCCTGGCCGCCACAATGCTGACGAGTCCGCGATGGGCATGTTCTCCTGCCACGCCTGCCGGCCGCGCGCTGCGAGGGTGTTAACGTCGCGCACGGTGTAGCGGGGGTCATCGAGGATCTCGCCGGGGTACCAGTTGTTCGTGGTCTCGTGGTCATCCCAGTTGGCGATCACCGGGACGTCCGCGAACATGGCCCGCATGTTGGCGTCCATCGAGTTGTACCGGTGCCGGCCGCGGAACTCGGTGAGGGTTTCGGCCACCTTGGACACCTCCTCGGTGACCAGGTTCCGCCATACCTGGCCGTCCCGTTCCACTACGGTTTCGGTGAGCGGACCGTCGGCGTACACGGTGTCGCCGGAGTGGATGAAGAAGTCCGGCCGCGTCTGGTGCATCGCCCGGTAGCCGCGCATCCCGCCGATCTCCTCGTTGATGCCCCAGCCCTGCCCTGCGGTGTCTCCGGTCCACACAAAGCTTTGGGCGGACGACGCCGGCGCGTCACCTCCGGCGCTTGTGTCGCCGATGCGGCCCTTGCCGTTGAACGTTCCGGCATCGGGGGCCGTGCGGAAGGTGCCGCGAACGGTCTCGCCGGCAGCGCCGCCGTCGTCCTCGAAGCTGATCTCCAGGGCAAACCGGGTGTTGGACGGCAGGTTCCCGGCGTGGATCTTGGCGGTGAAGTCGGAAGCCTGGGTGGCGCGCGGACCGCGAAGAGTGCGTTCGAAGGAGCCGCGCCCGCGCAGGATTCCGCCGCCGTCGTCAACCGCCCGCAGGACGGCAGTCATCGGGCCGGCACCCGAAGCGCGGGACCACAGCACGGCGGAGTCGGAAGTGACGTCGCCGGTGGCGATACCGCTGGGGAGGGTGAGTCGGTTCCGGACCAGCGCAATGCCGGCGGGTGAGCGGCGCGGGGCGGCGGCCTGCGCAGCTGCGGGTGTGGCGGCCAGTGCAGCGGCGAGCACGGATCCCTTGACGATGGTGCGGCGAGAAATGTCAGTCATGCCGTCCAGCCTGCAGGCGGCCGGCGCACGGACAGTTTCCCTCGGGTGAACTCCCGGTGAGCCAGGGTTGAACAGCGGCGCTACGGCACGGCAAACTCTCCGATCCGGCCCTCCCGCAGCGCAGCCCCCACGGCATTGACCGCCCCGTAATCAGGGAACAGCACAGACTGCCCGGCAACGAACCCCGCCCCCGCTGTTGGCAGGGTCATGGTGCCGATGGCGTTCACATCAACGGTGCGAAGGCTGTACGCAAGGATGGCCGCTCGCACCGGGTCGAAGCCCTTGTTCACGGTAAGGCAGCAGGAGGCCAGATCAACGAGTGCCCGAACCGCGGTCACGTCGTTAAGCGCTCCACCGGCAGTGAGGCGGGCCAGGATGGCGCGGAGCAGGATCTGCTGGTTGCGGACACGCTGGAAGTCGCCGTCCACGAAGGCGTACCGCTCGCGGGAGAATTCCAGCGCGGCCTGCCCATCCAGGCGGTTGATGCCGGGACCGAAAACGTGCCCGGTATCGTGTGTGGACTGGAAGGGGACCGGGACGTTGACGTCAATTCCTCCAAGGGCGTCGATGAGGATCTTGAGCCCGCCGAAGTCCAGCATCAGGGTGTGGTCGATAGTGATGCCCAACAGCGATTGGACGGCGGCGGCCTGCATGTCGATGCCGCCGTACTGCAGGCCGGAATTGATCTTCCCACCACCAAATCCGGGGATGTCCACCCACGTGTCACGGTTGATGGAGATGATGTAGAGCGTCCGGCGGTCGGCGGGCACGTGCACCAGCATGAGGGTATCGCCACGCTGGTCCTGGGGCTGCCCGGTGGCCGCCGTGTGTGCTGCGGCGTCTTTGGCGATGCCGCGCATATCGCTGCCGATGACCAGCACATTTATGGGTACGGCGGGATGCTCCGGAATGGGTGGAGGCGGCGGCGGGGGAGGCGGGGCAGGAGGAGTGGTTTCCGAAGGCGTTTCCGAGGGCGTGGGTGAGGGGGTTTCGCTCTCTATGGCCGCAGGCTGCGCCTCGGTGCCGGCGCGGTTCAGGCTGACGACCGCGACGGCGGCAACCACCACAAGGACGAGTGCCAGCAGTGCTGCAATCCACCGCCGCCGCCTGCGGGCCACCAGGCCAAGACCACGCGGGTGGGGTTCGGAGGGGGTGGTACCGGATGGTTCAGAACCGCCTGGCGTGCTCATTGTGCCTCACCTCATTGTGGGATGGTGGGTTCAGTGTCCGCCCGCCGTGCCCTCGCTGGCTACATACGTATCCAAACTGTCATCTGCGAGGGCACGCGAAAGGTCTTCAACCACGACGGCGCAGGTCAGAGCGTGGCGCAGGTCAGGCCCGTGGCGCAGCCGAACGGCGGCGGCAGGCCATGCGGGGAAGCCGGGCGCCGTCGTCGAAATCGCCGAAATGGTGCCGGGGCGCCGTAACGCTACAGCGAACCTGCACGCGTCCCGCGCACTGGCGCGTTGAGGCGTGCGTGGCGAAGGATGGACACGATGGCGGGCGCGAGTTCGTCCTCCATCTGCCGGTACACCTCAGGCGCCCGGCGGTAGGGGTCGATAATGTCGTTCTCGGCCGAGTCTGCGGGCAGCGACAGATGCCGCACAGCGGACGCCCGGGCCGGCAAGCTCCGCCAGAAGGTGTGGTTCGCGGCCAGGGGATCGCCGTCGTCGGGCATTCCTGCCCCCGTTTCCCCGCCCTCGGCGGCGGCAGCGCGCTGGTCCAGGACGTCAAGCATCCGGGCGAACTCGCGGATGGTGAACGTCCTTTTGAGGAGCGATGCGTCCAGTTGCAGGACTTCGCCGCGGTGCCCGGAGGTCATGGTGAGCACCAGGTCCACGCCGCGCAGGATTTTTGGCGTCAGCTGGCGGGCGGCAAAGTTCCCGGGATCGCCGCCGAAAGTGCGCACGATGTCCGCTGAGATTGGCTGCATGGGGTCGCCCACCATGGCACGCGTCCCTGCGCTGGCCACTACGAAACCGCCCGGCATCACCTGGTTGAGCCCCGCCTGCAGAAGCCGCTCGGCCACGGGGGAGCGGCAGATATTGCCTGTGCAGACGGTGAGGATTCTTACTGGTGCGGGTGAGTCCAAGGGAGATTTCTCTTTCCAGCCGGTGCCTCCGTGCTTTTCAACTTAACATGCAACGGCCCGACGGCGGCCGCCCCACCCCGGACGCTCTCTCACTTAACGCGGTTTTCCGGCGGACGCTCTCTCACTTAACGCGGTTTTCCGGCGGACGCTCTCTCACTGAACGCGGTTTTCCGGCGGACGCTCTCTCACTTAACGCGGTTTTCCGGCGGACGCTCTCTCACTGAACGCCAGCCAGGCCGGAAGATAGAGCTGTGGACAACGTGATTGAACGGGACTGCGTGATTGCCGGCGGCGGCCCGGCCGGGATGGTGCTCGGTTACCTGCTGGCGCGCAGCGGCCTGCGTGTGACCGTACTGGAGAAACACGGGGATTTCCTGCGTGACTTTCGCGGTGACACGGTGCATCCTTCCACCGTGACCCTGCTCGGGGAACTCGGGCTGCGCGAGAAATTCCTGGAGCTGCCACTGACCCGGTTGTCCACCATGGACGCCGTCTTGGACGGTCAGCGCTTCACTTTGGTGGACTTCGGCACCCTCCCGGCGCCGGACAACTTCCTCGTCTTCGCCCCACAGTGGGACTTCCTGAACTTCCTGGCCGACGAGGCGGGAGCGTTCCCCAGTTTCGAGCTACGGATGCTCAGCGAGGTCAGCGGCCTCATCCTCGAGCACGATCAGGTGCTCGGGGTGCGTGCCAATACCCCCGAGGGAGCGCTTGAAATCCGGGCCACGCTCACCGTCGCCGCCGACGGACGGGCATCGGTACTGCGCGCTGCTGCCGGGATGGCACCCGAGGATTTTGGCGTGCCTATCGATGTACTGTGGTTCAACCTGCCCAAGCCACCGAACCCTCCGCCTGCAACCCTTGGTTACATATCGGCGCAAGGGATGGTCCTCACCATTGACCGGGGCGAGAGATACCAGTCCGGAATGGTGATCCAAAAGGGTGGTTTCGCCGAGCTTCGAAGGTCAGGGCTCGACGTCCTTCAAAAGCGAATCATTGACGCCGCACCCGTCCTGCGCCCCGTCGTCACCGCGCTTAAGGACTGGGACCAGATCAAGCTGCTCTCCGTCCAAATCAATCGGCTCCCGCGCTGGTACCGTCCCGGGTTCATCGCGATTGGTGACGCTGCCCATGCGATGTCACCGATGTTCGGCGTCGGAGTGAACTTCGCCATCCAGGACGCCGTCGCACTCTCGAATGCCATCACCGTTGACCTCCTAACCGGACAGGCGCCGGTCGAGAAACTCGCGGCGGTGCAGCGGCGTCGGGAGCGGCCGGTCAAGGTCATGCAGTTGCTGCAGCGCAACGGACACAGGGTACTTTTCAGGGCAACCGCCGGAAGCCGCGTTGCGCCGCGCTGGCTCGTCGTGTTTATAGGGGCAGCCTCACCGCTGCTGCGCCGCCTCACGGCACGTTTGGTCGGGGTTGGAATCCTTCCCGAACACGTGAAAAGTGGCGGCGCTTAACCTCAGGCGGTTAGAGCCCGGCCAGGAGTTGCTTCATCTCGGCGATTTCCGCTTCCTGGGCCTTGACAATGTCGCGCGCCAGTTGGACGGCCTCGGGGTACTTGCCCGCGCCGATCTCCTGCTGGGCCATCTCCACGGCGCCTTCGTGGTGTCCGGTCATCTGCTCCATAAAGAGCCTGGCGGCCTCGGTGCCCTGAGCCGCCTTGAGTTTGTCGATGCCTTCAGCGTCCACCATGCCGGACATGCCGTGCGCGGAGTGGTCGGACATTGCAACGGGCGCATTCCAGCTCTTGAGCCACCCGCTCATCGCCTCAATTTCGGGGGCCTGGGCGTCCTTGATCCGGGTGGCCAGCGCGGCAACTTCCGCCGGCAGGTCCGGCTTGGCCAGGACGATGTCGCTCATCTCCACCGCCTGCGCGTGGTGCGGGATCATCATCTGCGCGAACATGATGTCCGCCTGGTTCTGTTCGGCGTTGGCGTCCGGCGCCATGCTTGACATCGCGCTCGGGCTGGCGTGATCCGCGCCGTGGGTGCTGCTGCCGCCCGGGGTCCCGGTGCCGGCTGCGCAGCCGGCAAGGCCAAGCGAGGCGGCGAGGGCTGCGGCGACGGCGAACGTGCTGATCTTCATGGCAAGGTCCTTCTGGTGGATCTGAGAGAGGGTTTGGGTTTTGGCCCCGGTAAGTGAGAGAGCGTTTGGTTTCAACGTACCTCGGCCGGGTTGAGGCGCACCCTCCGCAGCAGCTGGGCGTTCAAAGCCACCACGATGGTGGACACGGACATCAGCACAGCGCCGGCGGCCGGGGAGAGCACCACTCCGGCGAAAGCCAGCACACCCGCGGCCAAGGGCACGGCCAGGATGTTGTAGCCGGTGGCCCACACCAGGTTCTGCCACATCTTGCGGTAGCTCGCCCGGGACAGGTCCACCATCGACAGCACTGCGCGCGGGTCGTTTCCGGCCAGCACCACACCTGCCGATTCCATGGCCACGTCCGTACCGGCACCAATCGCGATCCCCACCTCCGCCCGGGCGAGCGCTGGGGAGTCGTTGACACCGTCGCCCACCATCGCCACCTTCAGGCCCCGTGCCTGCAACTCGGCCACCTTCTTGTCCTTGTCGGCAGGAAGGACCTCGGCGAACACCTCGTCAATGTTCAGCTCGGCAGCCACGGACTGGGCCACCTGCCGGGCGTCACCGGTGATCATGCCCACCTTGACGCCGCGCTTCTGGAGGGCGGCTACGGCCTGGCGCGATTCTGCCCGGACCGCGTCCTCGAGGCTGACAGCCCCCAGCACCCGGCCGTCGTCGACCACGTGCAGGACGGCCGCACCGCGGTCCATCCACCCGCGCGTGGTGCCGGCCAGGGCAGAGGGTACGACGGCGCCAAGCTCGCGCAGGAGCGCCGGCCCGCCTACGTGCACGGTGCGCCCGTCCACGGAAGCGCGGACGCCACGGCCGGTCAGCGAGCTGAAGCCGGCAACGGCCGGAAGCGGAAGGCCCCGCTCCCGGGCTGCCCGGACGATGGCCCGGGCCACGGGGTGCTCACTGTCGGATTCGACGGCCGCGGCCAGGGCCAGCAGTTCATCAGTGCCTACGCCGGCGGCAGTGGCCACGTCCTTCAGCTCGGGCTCACCGGTGGTGAGGGTGCCGGTCTTGTCGAAGAGGACCACATCGACGGTGCGCATCCGCTCCAGCGCCATCCGGTTCTTGATCAGGACGCCGGCGCGGGCTGCCTGCTCGGTGGAGATGGCGATGACCAGGGGAATGGCCAGGCCCAAGGCGTGCGGGCAGGCGATGACCAGAACGGTGACGGTGCGGGTCACTGCCTCGGGGACGCTGCCCAGGAGGGTCCACACGATGAACGTGATGATGCCGGCGCCCGCCGCGAAGTAGAACAGGAAGGCTGCCGCGCGGTCAGCGAGCGCCTGGGCCCGGGATGAGGATGCCTGTGCTTCGGCCACCAGCCGCTGGATCCCGGCAAGGGCTGTATCGTCGCCCACCGCATCCACCCGGACCCGCACGCTGTTGTCTGTAGCGACTGTTCCCGCCACCACGGCATCTCCAACGGCCCGCAGCACGGTCTTGGATTCGCCGGTGATCATCGATTCGTCGAACTCGGCCTGCCTGTCAACCACGGTTCCATCGGCCGGCATCCGGGCGCCCGAGCGCACCAGGACGACGTCGGCGGGCCGGAGCGCGGCGACGGGCACTGTTTCGGTTCCGCTGTCCGTTATGCGTTCCGCCTCATCGGGGAGCAGCGCGGCAAGGGCATCCAGGGCACCCTGCGCCGATCCCAGCGCCCGCATCTCGATCCAGTGCCCAAGCAGCATGATGGCCACCAGCAGCGCCAGTTCCCACCAGAAGTCGAGGTCGAAACCGCCGAGGCCAAGGCTGGTGACCCAGGATGCCACGAACGCGACGGAGATGGCCATGGCGATCAGGAGCATCATGCCGGGCCGGCGGTCCTTCAGCTCCTGCAGCCCGCCTTTCAGGAAGGGCTGGCCGCCGTAGAGGAAGATCACCGTGCCGAGGACAGGAGGGATCCAGGCTGAGCCCGGGAACATCGGGGCCATGTAACCCAGGATGTGGCCCACCATCGGACTGAAGTAGACCACGGGAACGGACAGTGCCAGCGTCAGCCAGAACCTGTTCTTGAACATGGCCGTGCTGTGGCCGGCGTGCTGTCCATGGGTGTGGACGGCATGCTCATCATCGTGTTGGGCGTTGTGGGCGGCTGTGCCGGTGCCGTGGTGATCGTGGCGGGCCGGGGTGGCAGCAGCTCCCGCTTTGGTGAGGGTGCCGCTGGGCTGGCTCTCGTCGTGGTGATGGTGCGTGCGGTGCTGATGGTCAAGCATGTCAGTTCCATTCCTTGGAAAAGGATCGATGGGTGCTGGGGTTGAACGGCTGTGAAAGGCGGTGCGGGGCACCGGCCGGGACATACCACTTCACTGACAACACTTGAAATATACCCCTAGGGGGTATCGAAGTCAAGGGCTTCCAGTCGCCCATTGCCTGTCGGTTCATCCGCAGAAGGGACCTGCTGCTCTGTCCCCCGTGCCGGTTTACGGACATACTTGGATGAACTGGCAACGACGCCAGGGCGTCCTGGCGGGCGGGCTGAAAGAAAGACCGGAGGTGGCTGTGGCTGAACTCAGCGGCCCCTATACGTATTCGAGTGCGTTGGGTGATAACCAATGCGTGGCGGGCACGTTCCACGCGGAGCTGGACGGCTGGAAGCTTGAGTGGTCGGACGGGATGTTCGAGCTGCACGGCTATGAGCGCGGTGATGTGGTCCCCACGTTGGAGCTGCTGTATTCGCACAAGCATCCGGAGGACAGGCCGCGGTGCGAGGAGATCGTGGCGCAGGTCTGCAGGACGGGCGGTTACTTTTGCATGTACCACCGGATCATCGACGCCAAGGGACGGACCAGGCGGGTATTGACATCCGGTGACGCGATGATGAACGCGGAGGGCAAAGTGACCTCCATTGAGGGCGTCATGGTGGACCTGACCTCCACGCTCCAGCGGGAAACGGAGCGGACAGCCCGGGAAGCGGTAGCCGGCGCCACCTCCACCCGCAGTGTCATAGACCAGGCCCGGGGGATCCTGATGGCGCAGCTGGGAATGGGTTCGGACGACGCCTTCAAGATGCTGGTCAGCACCAGCAGCCACCGCAACGTCAAGCTCGTGGTGGTAGCCGCCGAACTGGTGCAGCTGGCCAACTCGGAAGAGACTCGTGGCTATCTCCCTGATGCTGTGCGGGCAATCCAGCAGGACGGCAGGAAGTTGGCCAGCCGCAGCCGCGCCAGCTAATCCAGCCAGTAACAGGCAGGGCGCACCTGCCGGCTAAGGGCGCATTTCCGCCAGGAAGGTTCTAGTGGTGCTCCACCCAACAGGCCAGGATGGTGGTGGACAGCTGGTAGGCCAGGGCGCTCCGCGTGATGGCGTCCGGTCCCAAGGTTTCGGGCAGGTCCGAGGCGTCCACCTGCAGCACGAAGCTGTCCTTTTGGAACACAGCTGACCCGTCCCCGGTTTCGTACGCCGGAAGTCCCAGGTTGGCCAGGCCCTCGATGGGCGTTGCGCCCACGGCGAGTGCCTGCATGGCGTCGAAGTAGTTCCGCGCTGTGGCCTGGTCCGCGGCTTCCTTCACGGAAATTTCCAGCGGGCCCTCGTCCAGGTGATATATGCAGGTGAACGTGCTGTCAGCCCAGCTGTTCACAGTGTGGGGGTCCTGCCTAAGATCCAGGATCGACGTGAGCCTGTCCATCGGCTGGTCCCCGCACACCATCTTCGACGCCTCGCTCGGTCCCTCCGCGGAGGAGCGGGGAGAAGGTGCGGTACCGGCGTCGTGATGCCCGCCGCTGTGCACGACGGACGGCGAGGCGGCAGAGGTAGCAGCGCCCGACGGCGGTGCGGGCGCCGCTCCCACGGACCCCGCCGCTGCTGTGCAGCCGGAGAGCAGCAGGGATGAGAGTGCCAGCGAGGCCAGCAGGGGAGTGCGGTTCTTCATGGCTCTTCCGTCCTGGCCGCGCCCCTTCAGGGATTCGCGGCCGCCTGTCAGGCTTTGAGTTTTGCGTAGATCACGTAGTTGTCATCAAAGAGGCCGGTGGCGGGATCGTAGCCGTCGCAGGTTATGAGGCGGAGCTCCGATCCTGCGGTGTTTCCATAGACCTCAAGGGTCGGGAATTCGTTCTTGCTGTAGAGCTCGCCGCGGTCAACAGTGAAAACGGCGGTGCTGCCGTCAGTGCGGGACACGGCGACCTCCATCCCGGGAACCAGCTTGCGGAGGTCCGCGAAGACGCCCCCGCGTCCATTGGGGGAGTTCACATGGCCCAGCATGACGGACGGTCCGCGTTCCCCGGGGGTGGGGGAGCCGTTGTACCAGCTGGCAGGAGCCCCATTGCCGTCGTCCTGGGGCACCTCAAGCGAGCCGTTCTCCCGCAGGCCAAGGCTGAGGAGTTCGGTCCGAACACCGATGGCCGGGATTTCCAGCGCCACCGGTTCGGACCGGGACAGTACCGCACGTTCTGCAACAGGAGGCGCGGCGGCAGCGGGGCCGGCCGCGGAAGGCACCGGCACGGCTGAACCGGGCAGGGCACGGGTAGCTGACGCGGAGGGTGCGGCGGAAGCGGAAGGCAGTGAGCCGGCGTCGGGCGTTCCAGTGCTGCCGGCACCGCAGCCGCCCACGGCCAAGGCGAGCAGAAGCCCGGCCGCCGTGGAGGCCAAAAGCCCCCCGCGGCGGCCGGAATTCATGTTAATCACAATGGTGATCAGTCAGCCGGTTCTTAGGCTGCTGCTGCGCTGCGGCGGCGGACAACGTAGGCGCCGCCGGCGAGGGCCACCAGGGCCAGGCCGCCGCCGAGGGCGAGAGCCCCGGTATCAGTACCGGATTCCTGTGCGATGCCGGTGTCGGCGCCGCCCGCAGGCATCTTCATTTGCCCGGCTGTCAAGGTTCCGCACAGGGCAGGTGAGGTGGCGGCAAGCGGAAGGGTGGGTGCGAGGTCGCTCTTTGCGGCCTGGCCGGCTGCGCTGAGGGTGGCGGGGTCAAGGCCGTGAACCACTACCACTGCCGTGCCGGCTTCCAGGGCCGCCTTGGTCTCCGCATTCACTTCGAACGTGCGGTCAACGGTGTACGCGGCGCCCTGGCCGCCCACCTTGAGGTCAAGGCCTGCGGCTGGGCTGGTATCGCCGCTGGTGGAGAGGGTGGTGACGATGCCGCCGTAGGACGGTGCGCCTTCGGTGGTGGAAATGACCTGGTCGCCGTCCTTATCGGCGGAAGGGTCCGGGCAGACGCCCTGCGCTCCGCCATGGATGTGCTGGACGTGCGGGTACGGGGCGTCCATGAAGGTGGCCGGCATGCCGGATACATTCAAAACAACATGGGCCTGGTTGCCGGTCACATCAACAGTGATGGTGCCCGAGCCGGCGCTGCCGTTGAGCTGGCTCAGGGTGGACTGGTAGTGGTCGGCGCCGTCGTGGGCCATGGCCGGGGCGCCCGAAAGTGCAAGGGCGCCCAAGGCGAGGGTGGGAACAGCCATAAAGCGGAGTGTCTTGTTCATCGGAAAGCAGTCTCCTCATACAAGTAACGTTGTCGTCCCAGGTGAGGGACATGAGTGCTTCGGAGCTGCTCCTGTTTCGGATGGGAAAGTGGTGAACTGGAGCACAAGCATCTGCATTGGCGTTGCCTTGGGCCATCATGCCGACGGGCGGGCGCCCCTGTAAGATGGACCGAAGGTGCGCCGGGAAGTCTGGTCGGCATAAATTTGTCGACCCGGATTTGAGGACGCTTCATGAGCAAAACGCCCGCACCCAACCCCGTCCGCTCCACGATCTTCGGGCGCGGCAGCTATGCCGAGTCCCTGCGCATCGGGGAGATCCTGCGCAAGGAGACTGTAGGCGGGGCACTGTTGGTCGCCGCGGCGATTATCGCCTTGGTCTGGGCCAACTCTCCAGCTTCGGATAGTTACTTCGCACTCCGGGACTACAAAGTGGGCTACGAGCCCTGGCACCTTGAACTGAGCCTCGGTGCCTGGGCCGCCGACGGGCTGCTGGCGATCTTTTTCTTCCTGGTGGGCCTGGAGCTTAAGCGGGAGTTCGTGGCGGGGGACCTGCGGCAGATCAGCAAATCGATCGTCCCGGTGACTGCTGCAGCGGGCGGAGTGGTGGTTCCGGCGCTGATCTATGTGGCCATCAACCTGGCCAGCCCGGAGACGCTGCGCGGCTGGGCCATCCCTACAGCCACAGACATCGCCTTCGCGGTTGCGGTGCTGGCCATCATCGGCTCACACCTGCCCAGCGCGCTGCGCATCTTCCTGCTGACCCTGGCCGTGGTGGATGACCTCATTGCCATCAGCATCATCGCGTTCTTCTACACCAGCGACCTGCACGTCATGCCACTGCTCCTCGCCCTGATCCCGCTGGCGGTCTACGGCTTCCTGGCGCACAAATTCCGTTACTTCTTTGGCATGAAAGCTCCGGCGGCCTGGGTCATCCTGCTGCCGCTCGGCGTGGTCACATGGGCGCTTGTCCATGCCTCCGGCATCCACGCCACGGTGGCTGGCGTGCTGCTGGGCTTCGCCATCCCGGTGATCCGCTCGCAGGCAGCAGGGGGCCCGGAAGCGGGACCCGGCTTGGCGGAGATCTTCGAGCACCGCTTCCGGCCCATCTCCGCAGGCGTGGCTGTTCCCATCTTCGCCTTCTTCTCCGCAGGAGTGGCTGTTGGCGGCTGGGAAGGATTGGGCTCCGCACTGGCGGATCCCGTGGCGCTGGGCATCATTGTGGCGCTGGTTTTGGGAAAGCCGATCGGCATCATGGGCACCACCTGGCTCCTGACGAAAACCAGCAGGGCAGAGCTGGACAAATCGTTCAAGTGGATTGACGTCTTCGGCGTTGCCCTCCTGGCCGGGATCGGGTTCACCGTGTCCCTGCTGGTGGCGGAGCTGAGCTTCGGGCAGGGGAGCCTGCATGATGACCACGCCAAGGTGGGCATTCTTGCAGCTTCCCTGCTGGCTGCCTTGCTTGCAACGGCCGTCCTCAAGACGAGGAACCGCCAGTACCGCGCGGCCGAGGAGGCTGAAAAAGTGGACGCGGACCAGGACGGCATCCCGGATGTATACCAGGAAAGGCCCTAGCGCCGGCGGCCGGGGCGGGGGTCTAGCGGCGCACGGACCTGCGCCGGCCCACAACGGCCTCGGCCGTGCCCACCAGGAGCACGGAGGCGATGACCGCCACGATGAAGCCCAGGAAGTTCAGCTCGAAGATGTCGCCGGTGCCCAGCAGGGACGCGACCACGCCGCCGATCACCGAGCCCACGAGGCCCAGCAGCAGGGTTGCCAGCAGGCCCAGGTTTTGCTTGCCCGGCTTGATGAGGCGGGCCAGTGCGCCGATGATCAATCCGGCAACGATGAATCCGATCATGGTGTGCTCCTTCGTGGTGGTAGCGGGCAGGTAATGCCCGGACTGCCGCGGTGGTGCCGCATTGGCTTCATTCTATGCATGGGCGCCATGCCGGCTTTTCCTACGCCTCCAAAACCATCCGGAGGCTGTCCCCGGCCCCGGCCGCACCCCTGCCGCTGATCGCCCCCACCACCACGGCAGCAGTTTCCCGGAGCCTGGTGTTCCGGGAGTTGGAGGACCTGGTGAGTTCGTGAATGGCTTCATCATGGGTGCAGCGCTTCTGCGCCATGATCACGCCCACGGCCATGTCAATCATGGCCCGGGATTTCATGGCAGCGGCCAGGTCGTCACTGGTGTCGCGCAGTGCGGCAAGCTTCAGCGCCAGTTTCAGCGACTTGGAAGCGTTGGCCACAAAGTTCTGCGCGGTGGCAATGTCCAGAAGGGACAGGCTTCCCGGTTTCTCGGCGTACAGGTTGACCACCGCCTGGGCCTCCCCGGAAAGGTGCAGCGGGACAGCCAGGATGCAGCCAATGCCCCGGTCCCTTGCCGCGCCGGTGTACTCGGGCCACCGCCGCTCCAGGCCGACGTCCTGGACCAGAATGGTTTCCTGCCGCCGCAGGGCAGTGAGGCACGGGCCGTCCTCGAACCCGTTCTGGAGTTCATCCAGCGACCGGGCAAGGCAGTCGCTGCTTGCCGCAACCGTGGGTTTCCGGTGCCGTACCACCGTCACGCCGCAGTGGATCGGACTGGCCTCCGTGGACAGCGTGGATGCCGTAAGCGCCGCGAGTTCCTGGAGGAACGAGCTGACGTCCACACTTTTGAGGACCAGTTCCTGCAACCCGCGGCCCTCGGAGAGCCACTGCTCTCCGCTGTCCTCCGAGTCGTTGTTAGGCTGCGCCTGGCTCAACCCCGGCCTCCTTCACCGAAAAACCTCTTCCGGTTTCAGAGGTTACTGTGTCCGGCCCCCGCCGGAAAAGTGGCCATGCTCAGGCGGTGGCCAGCGGCTTTGCCTGTTCCTCCGCATGCCGGATCTCCAGCGCCTCCGGATCCAGCAGCTTCCGCGTGCCGGTTCTGGCGTCCAGGATCCAGAACAGTTCCAGGGCCGGTACGACGTCGGTCACCCGCCCCCGGTGGAAGAGCTTGCCGTTGTGCCACGCTTCGATCTGGTCGCCGATGCGAAGCTGGGCCGTCATTACCTTTGGTGCCTCCATGATGCGGTGCCTCCTGCTGTTGTCTCCCCGTAAGAACAGCTTGCCGTGGGCAGGTTGCTGAAATGTTTCAACGGAGTGTTTTTTCTGTGTCAACAGCAGGAATTACGACGGCGGGCTGGCGCACAGCAGGATCAGGAAGCCGCCTCGCGCCGGGCTGCTTCAACTGCCTCCTCGATGCCGCCTGTCCACGGTTCGCCGTGGCCGGGCAGGACCAGGGAAGCGCCGGTCCGCGCCAGTTCGGTGAGGGTGTCCAGGTTCTGCCGGCTGTCCATGGTGGCGGCTCCTGCCACGATCCGCGGCCCGGTCCGTCCCGAATAGGGATCCAGCGTCACCAGGGCGTCCCCGCTGAACAGCACATCCCGGTCCCGCAGGTAAAGCCCGCAGTGCCCGGCGGTGTGGCCCGGGGAGAACACCACCTCGGGCGATCCCGGAACCGGCAGCGCGCCGGACCCGGCAGGAAACAGCGTCAAATCGTCGACGCCCTTCACCCGCAGCGCGCCGGCCCTGGTCATCCGGGCCAGGACGGGCAGGCCGCCGGGATGCGCCAGCGCAAAGACGAAGCGGGACTTTTCGTGCTGGTACCGGTAGGGGTGGCGGGCGATGAAGGAGTCCCCGCCGTGCACCCATACCGGCACCTTGAATTCCGAGTGCAGCCGGTGCGCCAGGCCAAGGTGGTCGAAGTGCGCGTGGGTGAGCACCACCGCCCTGATATCGCCCACGCTATGCCCCAGGCCACGCACCGATTCCTCCAGCGTCTTCCACATTGCCGGCAGTCCGGAGTCCACCAGGGTGAGCCCGTCAGGGCTCTCCACGAGGTAGAAGTTGACGAAGGCCTCGGAGACGCAGTGCACGCCGTCCGCCACCGTAGTGAATGACGCCCTGCCCGAGGTGGCCTGCGTCATTTCCGCCCCACCACCGCGCGCCTGAGCGCCCGCACTGCGACGACGCCGCCCAGGCCGGCAAGCACCCAGGGCCCGCCCACCAACAGGGGATCAATCCACTGGTGGTTCACGTCGGCGCGCTTTTTCCCGAACCGGGAGCCGAAGCCATCGCGCGAAAACTCGCTAAGCACGCCGGTCTCGGTCACGGGGTTGTCCGGACGCAGGGTGGCGAACGAGCGGAGGTGGTGTTCCCAGGCGTCCACCCGGTCCGCCGCGATAAGGAGCAGCCAGTGCGCGGCCCGGCCCTCACTGTATTTGTAGGCGTACTTCCGGATGGCCCCGGACGCCCCCTTGGGAGGGGTGGAAGTGCCAAAAACGGGCGTCACGAAAGCGTGCTCGATGGACCGCTCCCGGGGCCATTTCTCTTCCTGGCGTTCCGGGAAGTCCCAGTGCGCGCCGGTCTTAATCCCGGGCTGCTCACGGGGGAAGGAGGGCCGGTCCGCCGGGTCGAGGTCCACGCCCCATCCCGGGATCCGGGCCCGCAGGTCCTCCACGGACTCCTTCAGCGCCGCCTTGCCGGCGGTATAAGGCGTTGGTATCTCAGCCATGGTGGTCGTCCTTTCAGGCCGGGGTGGAAACGATGAGGGGCTTGATGCAGTCGTCGAGCTTCGCGGAGAAGATGTGGTAGCCCTCGGCGATGTGTTCCAGCGGGATGCGGTGGGTGACGATGTCGCTGGGCTTGAGGTACCCGTTCCGGATGTGTTCGAAGAGCCGCGGCCACTGGCGTTTGACCGGGCACTGGTTCATCCGCAGCGTCAGGCCCTTGTTTACGGCGTCGCCAAACTTCACGGCACTGAAGATCGGCCCGTACGCGCCCACCACGGACACGGTCCCGCCCTTCCGGACCGAGTCGATGGCCCAGTTCAAAGCGATGGGGGAGCCGCCCTGCAGCTTCAGCTTGGTGCCGGTCACGTGCTGGAGGAAGTTGCCGTCCCCCTCGGCTCCTACCGCGTCGATGACGACGTCGGCGCCGAGGTAGTCGGTGGCTTTCTTCAGGTGCACCACAATGTCGTCGTACTCCACGAAGTTGTAGGTTTCGGCGTGGGCGAAGGTGCGGGCCTTCTCGAGCCGGTATTCCAGGTGGTCGATCACGATGACCCGGCCGGCGCCCATCAGCCAGGCGGATTTGGCGGCGAACAGGCCCACTGGCCCGGCACCGAACACCACCACAGTGTCGCCTTCCACGATGTCGCCCAGTTGGGCGCCGAAGTAGCCGGTGGGCAGGGCGTCCGTGAGCAGGACGGCGTCTTCTTCGTCCATCCAATCGGGTATTTTTGCGGGTCCCACGTCCGCGAAGGGAACCCGCACGAATTCTGCCTGGCCGCCGTCGTACCCTCCGCAGGTGTGGGAGTAGCCGTAGATGCCGCCCACCGCCGTCGCGTTCGGGTTCACGTTGTGGCAGTTCGAATACAACCCGCGGGCACAAAAGTAACAGGACCCGCAGTACACGTTGAAGGGCACCATCACCCGGTCCCCGACCGCCAGGTTCTGCACCGAGGAGCCAACCTCGTGCACCATGCCCACGAACTCGTGCCCGAAGGTCATTCCCACCCGGGTGTCGGGCATCATGCCGTGATAAAGATGCAGGTCGGAACCGCAGATGGCCCCGGTGGTCACGCGGACAATCGCGTCGTTGGGGTGTTCGATCCTGGGAATGTCTTTTTCTTCGACCCGGACTTTGTACGGGCCGCGGTAAACCATTGCTCGCATGTGTGCCGCCTTGGGTTGTTGGCTGGCAGTGCGGTTCCGTCTCGTGCAGGAACCACCCCCGCTGCTTGAGGCGCACCGCGTGCCCTACGTTTCCACTTGGGGCAGGAGCTGGTCAAGGGTCGCTGCGCCGGCACCGGCAGTGGGCGTGCAGGATGCTTAGGGCGCCCGACGGCGGGTAGGGGACAAGGTGAAAGGTGTACCGGCGAAGGGGGAGCGAACAGTGTCACGGGAAACCCGAACGCCGCCGGCGAAGGCGGCAGGCGTCCCTGCCAAGGCCCCGGCCTTCCTGTTCGGCATGGGCATCGGCGGCTTCGTGGACGGCATCGTCCTGCACCAGCTGCTGCAGTGGCACCACATGCTCAGCCACACCGAAAGCGGCAACACCAAAACCGTGGCTGGCCTGGAACTAAACACCTTGGCGGACGGCCTGTTCCACAGCGCCATGTGGGTGCTGGTGGTGGCCGCGGCCGCCCTCACCATCCGCGCCCGCGCGCAGGGGCGCCTATCAGCCAGCTGGAGGTTCCATGCCGGCCTGGTCCTTGCCGGGTGGGGTGTGTTCAACATCGTCGAGGGCCTGGTCAACCACCAGCTCCTCCAGATCCATCACGTCCGTGATGACCTGGGCGGGCCACTCGCTTGGGACTTGGGCTTCCTGGCGGTCAGTGTGGTCCTGGCCGTGGGCGGCTGGCTTCTATTTAGGGGTAGTCAACCGTCTGGAAAAATGGGCGAATCTGACGCAGGATAGTAAGCATGCTGATTAAATCGGCTATCGGAACCGGATCGGTTCAAACAAATCCAGATGTGAGCTCGAGAGGACATACTCATGGTTTTCTTTCACAAGCAGGAACTTCAATACAAGGCGACGCCGGACAAGCCGGACGCCGTCTACGCCCGGAAGCTGCAGGAAGTCCTGGGCGGGCAGTACGGCGAAATCACCGTGGCCATGCAGTACTCGTTTCAGGCCTGGAACGCACACATGCCCGGGAAATACCGGGACATGCTGTTCGGCATTGGAGCTGAGGAATTCGGCCACGTGGAGATGCTCGCCACCATGATCGCCCAGCTGCTGGAGAAAGCACCCCTGGGTATCACCGAGGACGCGGTCCAGGCCGACCCCACCGTCGCAGCGATCGTGGGCGGAACCGACGTCCAGTCCGCCATCGTGGCCGGCGCCGGAGTCCGGCCCGTGGACAGCAACGGCAACCCCTGGCAGGGCAGCTACATCACGGCCAGCGGCAACATGCTGGCAGACTTCTGGGCGAACGCCAACGCCGAAATGCAGGGCCGGCTGCAGGTGGCCCGGCTGTACCACATGACCGATGACCACGGCATCCGGGACATGTTGTCCTTCCTTCTGGCCCGCGACACCATGCACCAGAACCAGTGGATCGCGGCGGCCAAGGAGCTGCAGGAAGAGGGCAAGGAGAATTTCCCCGTACCCAGCAACTTCCCCATCAACAAGGAAATGCGGGATGTCGCCTACCAGTACCGGAACTTCTCCGACGGCCAGGCTGCGGCAGAAGGCTCCTGGGCCAAGGGTCCCTCACCAGACGGCCTGGGCGAATTCAGCTACGTCGCAGAGCCCCCGGCCGGCGTTCCCATGCCGCCGCCCACGCACCCGGATTCCCGCTTCTACGGCACCACAGAGCTGCCGAACATGATGGAGAAGGCTGCGGGAACCATTCAGGACAAGCTCAAGAAGGAGTAGCTGCCGGCGCGCAAAAGGATCCTCGATGCGCAAAACGATCCTCGACGCTCAAAAACGCTGGCGCACCCGGAACTCCGGGGGCGCCAGCGTTTTTGCGCATCGCGGGGTACCGGCCGGATCGAGCTGACAGCACTAAGCCCCCTGCCGGCAGGTCCCTGGAATGACCAGCGGGCAGGGGGCTTAGTTTGTGGTGCCCTACTTGTTGGGGTCCGGATCCTTGACGTCGCGAGGGCCGATATCCGCAGCGCCCAGAATGTCTGCGGCCGGGCTGTCGGCAGGCGCGTGCTCCCTGACGCTCAGCTCCGGGTGGTGCAGGTCCAGTGCCGGCCGCTCCGAACGGATCCGGGGCAGGGAGGTGAAGTTGTGCCGCGGCGGCGGGCAGGACGTGGCCCACTCCAGCGAGGCACCGAAGCCCCAGGGGTCATCCACGGTGACCTTCTTGCCGGTCCGCCAGGTCATGTAGACGTTCCAGAGGAACGGGATCATCGAGGCGCCCAGCAGGTAGGAGCCGATGGTGGAGAACTGGTTCATCCACGTGAATTGATCTTCCGGCATGTAGTCGGCGTAGCGGCGGGGCATGCCCTCAACACCGAGCCAGTGCTGGATGAGGAAGGTGCCGTGGAAGCCCAGGAAGAGCATCCAGAAGTGGATCTTGCCCAGGCGTTCGTTGAGCATGGTCCCGGTGAACTTGGGCCACCAGAAGTAGAACCCGGCGAACATGGCGAACACCACGGTGCCGAAGACCACGTAGTGGAAGTGCGCCACCACGAAGTAGGTGTCGGAAACGTGGAAGTCCAGCGGCGGGGAAGCCAGGATGATGCCGGTGAGGCCGCCGAACAGGAACGTGATCAGGAAGCCCAGGCTCCATAGCATGGGCGTCTCGAACGTCAGCGAGCCGCCCCACATGGTCCCGATCCAGTTGAAGAACTTCACACCCGTGGGAACCGCGATGAGCATGGTCATAAACGCGAAGAACGGCAGCAGCACCGCGCCGGTGACGTACATGTGGTGGGCCCACACCGTCACAGACAAAGCCGCAATGGCGATCGTGGCGTACACGATGCCCTTGTAGCCGAACAGGGGTTTGCGGCTGAACACCGGGAAGATCTCGGAGACGATGCCGAAGAACGGCAGCGCGATGATGTACACCTCGGGGTGGCCGAAGAACCAGAACAGGTGCTGCCAGAGGATGGCGCCGCCATTGGCAGGATCATAGATGTGGGCGCCGAACTTCCGGTCCGCACCCAGGGCAAACAGCGCGGCGGCCAGTGGCGGGAAGGCCATCAGCACCAGGATCGACGTGACCAGGGCATTCCACGTGAAAATTGGCATTCGCCACATCGTGAGGCCGGGAGCGCGCATGCAGATGATGGTGGTGATGAAGTTGACAGCACCCAGGATGGTGCCGAAACCGGACAGCGCCAGGCCGAACACCCAGAGATCACCGCCGAGGCCGGGCGTAAAAGTGGTGTTGGACAGCGGGGTATAGGCGAACCAGCCGAAGGACGCGGCGCCCTGCGGGGTGATGAAGCCGGACATTGCAATGGTGGAGCCGAACAGGAAGAACCAGAAGGCCAGCGCATTCAGCCTCGGGAACGCGACGTCCGGTGCGCCGATCTGCAGCGGCATGATCACGTTGGTGAAGCCGGCGAAGAGCGGCGTGGCGAACATCAGCAGCATCATGGTGCCGTGCATCGTGAACAGCTGGTTGTACTGCTCCTTGGTCTGCAGGATCTGCATACCGGGTTCGTACAATTCGGCGCGGATGAGCAGTGCCATCACGCCGGCGAGTAAGAAGAAAACAAACGAGGAAATCAGGTACATGTACCCGATGGTCTTGTGGTCAGTGGACGTGATCCAGCTGACCACGATGCTGCCCTTGGGGCGCTTGACCACCGAAGGTGCGGCGGTCGCCGACGTTACGCCCATTTTCTGGCCGGTGGTGGTCATTACGGTTCCGTCCTTTGCTGTGCCTGTTCCAGGGCTGGTCGTTCCGGATTCCGGTCGTATTCATCGCCGCGGATGCCGGTGTTGCCCTTGGCCCGGAGGTCGGCAATGTGGCTGTTGTACTCCTGCTCGGTCACTACGCGGACCTTGAAGAGCATTTCGGAATGGTACTCACCGCAGAGTTCAGCGCATTTGCCGGTGAACTCACCGGTGCGGTTGGGAATGATGTCAATAAACCGGTTGTACTGGTTTTCGCCGGGGTACATATCCCGTTTCTGCATGAACTCCACCACCCAGAAGGAATGCTGGACATCGCGGGAGTTCAGCTGCAGCTCCACCTTTTTACCGACCGGCAGGTACAGGGTGGGCAGCCGGTCCGGCGTACCCCAGTTGCCGTCCAGATGGGCCTGAACGCCCGGGTCCTCGTGGACGTCTTCCTTGACGTAGTTGAAGTCCCAGGACCACTGCTTGCCGCGGACATCGATCACCACGTCGGGGTCCTCGAACCGGTCATCCATGGCGCGCTGCTCGCGGTCGGTAAAGACGAACAGGACCCCAACGATCATGAGCGGCACCGAGAGGTAAAAGACCTCCAGCGGGAGGTTGTAGCTCATCTGGCGCGGGAACCCGACCGTATCCTTCCTGCGGCGGTACGCGATGACGCACCACAGGATGAGCCCCCAGGTGATCACGCCGATAACCAGTGCAGCGATCCACGAGTTCACCCAGAGATCCGTGACCAGGGGAGTGTGGTCCGTGGTATCCCGTTCACCGGGAAGCCAGCCGCGCTGGACCTCCGCAGAACACGAGGTCAAAGCCAACAGGGCCGGAACTGTGAGTAATGCGGCAGCCCGCCGCCGTTTGAAAGTGCTTCTTCTAGTGGTGACCACCGCGCGGAATCCCTCCGGAAATGCTCCAGAGGCCCAGCTGCATGAGCCCAATGACCCGTGGCACATGGCCAGCGGGTTTGTGCCCACCCTAACGCGGGAAGGAGCGGAATGGGAAGAGGATAAAACCGCGCCGGAGTGCCCCCGGAGGATACGTAACCAGGGCCAGCCCGCAGGAGGCCGACGGCGGCCCGGAAGTACCGCCGTCGGGCGTCACATCACGTCGTCTCGCTGATGATTTCCCTGGCCGCCATGGCCAGCAGGTCGCGCTGGAGGGCGGGAAGCGAGATCAGTCCCTCCACATAGGCCTGGACCTCATATTCGCCGGCCGTGCCACTCATGCCGAGGTACCGCAGCCAGAGCTCGGCAACGGTGATGTCGGCATCCTTCAGGGTGTGGTTGAGCTGGCTGCGCTGCTCAGGCTCGTACGGCTCGAATCCCATGACTGTCCCCTTGACGTCGGGTGGGGCGGCGGCGCTGCCCGGACGCGCTCAGGCGACGTCCGGGTAGCTTGCCAGGATGTAGTCGGCGGCGGCGGGGCCGGTCATGAACAGGCGGCAGTCGTTCACGTCAACACCGCAACGCCGCATGCCTGCGCGGAAGGCCTGGTCCGGCTTGGCCCGGAACCCGTGCAGTGCGGCCCAGCTGACATAAAGGCCGTAAAGGCAGTCAGGTCCCAACGGGTGTTCGGCCGACGGGTCGGTGATGGTGGCTTCGTCAAGGAACTGCTGGAAGTGCGAGGACGGCATGATGGCCCAATCCAGTACTGCAACATGTGCCACCGGGTGGCTTCAGCAGCTACTTCCCGGAGCCCCTGCAGCAAGGGCCAGGGAGGACGAGTAACGCCCGTCACACTTCTGAATTTACCCGCGGCGGGCGGGGAAGTACAGTCCGCCAGCCGCCGCCAACAGCCTGCTGAAGTGAGCCTGGGGAGGCGCCACCACGCCGCCGTAACAAAAGACAAGTCTTCCCAATAATTCATAAGGGTGCTTATTATGTTCTTCTTTCGACGGCATGCAGCGACCGTCAGCGAACCGTCCCGCTTGGGCTGCGCCCGGCGGGAACAGCTGAAAGGCTCCCATGCACCTGATCCGGTCCGAGTACTCAAACCCCAACCACGTGCTGGTCCACGTAAGCGACCCGCACTACGTGGAAGAGGGGTTGCTGTACGGCGAGCTGGATCCCCAAACGGGGCTGGTGGAAGTCCTTGATGCCATCGAGGCCAGCGGGCTTAAACCGGAAGCGATCATCTTCTCCGGGGACCTGGCGGACAAGGGCAGCCTGGAAGCGTACCGGCGGTTGCGGACCACCTGCCAGGCGTACGCCGAACGCATGGGCGCGCAACTCATCTGGGCCATGGGCAACCACGA
Source organism: Arthrobacter sp. D3-16 (assembly GCF_054408515.1). Classification (NCBI taxonomy): domain Bacteria; kingdom Bacillati; phylum Actinomycetota; class Actinomycetes; order Micrococcales; family Micrococcaceae; genus Arthrobacter; species Arthrobacter sp. D3-16. The sequence continues at coordinate 969,133 of NZ_CP096437.1, forward strand.
CGAACGCATGAACTTCCAAAAGATGCTCCTCGATGAGGAGCCGCGGACCCTTCCGGTGGACCGCAGCTATTACCTGGGCAATCTCCGGGTGCTGGTCCTGGACTCATCCACCCCCGGATACCACCACGGCGAGATCAGCGATGAGCAGCTGCGCTGGCTGGCGGGGGAACTGGAAACAAGGGCCGGCGACGGCACCCTCCTGGTAATCCACCACCCGCCTGTCCCGCCGGTACAGGAGCTCGCCGTACTTTCGGAGCTGCGGAACCAGGGGAGCCTGGCCCAGGTGCTGGAGGGCAGCGACGTCATCGGGATCCTCTCCGGCCACACCCATCACAGCGTCTTTTCGACCTTTGCCAGCATTCCGGTATCGGTGGCTTCCTCCACCAGCTACAACCAGGATTTGGCACTGCCCGCGGGCGCCATGCAGGGCCTGGACGGCGCCCGGTCCTACAACCTGGTCCGCATCCACAACCGGACCTTCGTCTCAGCGGTGGTTCCGGTGGGCGAGTACCCCCGAATGAATTCCTACATCACCGCCGAGGAAACCCGGAAGCGGCTCCAGGCCGCATCCATCGATATCCCATCCGCCACCGAAAACGCGGGAGGCACCCCCTGCGGCCGCCACTAGGCCGCGACATCGAATGAAAGGACCAGCCATGGACCAGAAACCACCCTCTCCATCCGGCACCCGCCGCCGCAACGTGGCGGTCATCCTGGCAGGAGGAGTCGGCGCCCGCATGGGCCTGGACATACCCAAACAGTTTGTCCCGATCGCCGGCCGCACCAGCCTTGAGCACACGGTGGAGCTGTTCCAGCACTGCGGGCTGGTGGACGAGATGATCGTGATGATGGCGCCGGGCTACATTCCCCGCGCCGAGGAACTGCTCTTCGGCAGCACACCGGATGCGAAGGCAGCCAACAAGCTCAGCAAACTCACCGGCATCCTTCCCGGCGGCGCGGACCGCAGCGAAACGTCCCGCCTGGCCCTTGCCGCCATCGAGGACAAGGACGCCAACGTCATCTTCCACGACGCCGTCCGTCCCCTGCTGGACGGCGACATCATCATTGCCTGCATCCGCGCACTCGACGTCTATGACGCCGTCGACACCGCCATCCCGTCAGCGGACACCATCATCGAAGTGGATGATGAGAACTTCATCCGCGCAGTACCTCCGCGGGCCAAGCTGCGAAGGGGACAGACGCCGCAGGCGTTCCGCATGCCCGTGATCGCCCAGGCCTACGAACGGGCCACCCAGGACCCGGACTTCTCGGCAACGGATGACTGCTCCGTGGTCCTCAAGTACTCCCCCGACGTCCCCATCTTCGTGGTGGACGGAGATGAGGCGAACATCAAGATCACCCAGCCCATCGACATCCACCTCGCTGACAAGCTGTTCCAGCTCAAGCACAAAACCATGCTGCCCGGCGGAAACGCTGGCGGACTCCGGGGCTCCACGGTGCTGGTGTTTGGCGCCAGTTCCGGAATCGGACTGGAGCTGGTCCAGCAGCTCGAGGCTGAAGGGGCCCTGGTGGTGGGGCAAAGCCGCACCGGCAACGGAACGTATGTGGAGGACCGCAAGTGCGTGGCTCAGGCGCTGGCCTCCGCCGCCGCAACGCACGGCCACCTTGACCACGTCATCCTCACGGCCGGCGTCCTCAGCGTGGGGCCGCTCGCCCAGCTCACGGATGAGCAGCTGCACCACGACGTTGACGTGAACCTCACTGCGGCCTTCATCGTGGCCCAGGAGTCGCAAAAGTACCTGGCCGAGAGCAAGGGATCGCTGACGCTTTTCGCCTCCAGTTCCTACACCCGCGGCCGGGCGAACTACACGGTCTACTCAGCAACCAAGGCTGCGATCGTGAACCTCACCCAGGCCCTCGCGGACGAGTGGAGCTCGGATGGCATCCGGGTGAACTGCGTCAGCCCCAGCCGCACCGCCACTCCCATGCGGACCAGGGCCTTCGGTGCGGAGGAGGAAGGGTCCCTGCTGCCGGCGGCCGCCGTTGCCGGGGCCACCATCCAGGTACTCGCGTCGGCCATGACCGGACAGGTGGTGGACGTCCGGCTCCCTTACACGGACCCGTCCAAGGACACGGAACTGGTGGCGCGGACATGAGCCAGGACGTCGAAACGCTGCAGGTTCAGACGCCGGCCGGCCACAGCCACAGCCTTCAGGCGGACAGGGTATCGCTCACGCTCGCGGGCCCGCCCATTCCCGCCGGCGCCACGCTGTCCATCCTGCTGGGGGACAGGCCCATCTGGAGTGTCCACTCCGGTGAGGGCGCGCGGCGCGGCCCCGGCTGCTGCGTCATCGACTGGCCGCCGGCCCTCGCCGGCCGGCTGTCCGGGTGGGCGCGGCTCAGCGTGCTGCAGGACGGAACGCCGTTATGCCCGACGGCGACAGTCGCCTTTGATGATTCACCGCACGAGTTCTCGCTGGCGGAACCGGGCACGGGGATGCCCCAGATCATCAACAAATGGGGGCGGATCGCCCGGAACTTCGAAGGCCAGCGCGCCTACCTGATCGACGAGGCACTGGATGAGGCCTGCAGGCTGGTGGAGTGGATGCGGGGCCGCGGCCAGGAGCTCTTCGTCACCGGCGGCACCCTCCTGGGGCCGGTCCGGGACGGCCGGGTTATGCCCGGCGACGACGACGTGGACCTCGCCTACTTCAGCTCGCACCAGAACCCCTCGGACATTGTGCTGGAGGGCTTCGAACTGGAACGGGCCCTGCATGCACAGGGCTACGAAACGGTCCGGCACTCGGCGGGGCACCTGCAGCTGCTTTTCCCCGGCGCGGACGGCACGGACAGGTTCTACCTGGACATCTTCACCTACTTCAACGTGGGGGGCTGGTTCCACGGCACGTTCCACGCCCGCGAACGCGCCGAGAAGGTGACCATCTTCCCGCTGCGGAGCCTCACCATCAATGGACGGGAGCTGCCCGCACCTGCCGAACCGGAGCAAATGCTGGCCGCGATTTACGGCCCCGGCTGGCATACCCCTGATCCTGCGTTCCGTTTCGTCACGCCGCCGCCGGCCCGCCGCCGTTATGACACCTGGCTGGGCGGGCTGGACTGGGACCGGGAGAACTGGGAGGACCACCACCGGGCGCTGCTGCGGGGTGGGGACGGGCACGGTGCCGGGCACACGCCGTCGGCCTGGGCTGAGGAACTGGCCCGCGGGCTGCCCCAAGGGTCCCGGATCCTGGAGCTGGGCTGCGGCCTCGGCGCAGACGCGACGCACTTCGGGCAGCAAGGGCATCATGTGGTGGCCGTTGACTACAGCCGCCCGGCCATCGAGCATCTGCGCGGGCAAAAGGCAAACACGGGGTCCCTCGAGGTCCGCCGGGTCAACCTGAACTCGCTCAGGGAAACAGCGCCGCTGGCCAGGCTGGTGAACGAGGGCGCCGGTCCGCTGCATGTCTACGCCCGGCTGCTGCTCAATTCGCTCGACTGGCAAGGCCGGGAAAACACCCTGCGGCTGATCCGGCAGCTTTTGCGGAACCAGGGCCAGGCTGCGGCGGCCTTCCTGGAAGTCCAAGTGGGCAGGTCCGAAACACCGTTTCCGGATTGCCGCTTTTACGGACCCATGGATGGTGCTGACCTCCTTGGCAGCCTCACAGCGCTGGGGCTGGCAGCAGAAGATGTGACACCAACCGGGCGCCAGGACGATGGCGCCCTTCCCACCCAACGAGTGAAAGTGAGGGCCCTGCCATGAACGAATTCCTGAGCGACGCTTTGACCGAGCATGAGCCCCTGAACGACCCGCTGGAAGAGCTCAACCTGCGGCTGGCCGTGGCCGCGGCGGATATTGCCGAACTGCGTGCCGAGATCATCCGGCTGGACCGGGACCTGGATGAGTCCCGGCGGCTGAACCTGAGGGCAGCGGAGTTGCTGGACCTCGTCTACGTGCAACTGGCCGCCAACCCTGGGCTCCCGCCTGCATTGGAAGGAGCCGGCACCTCGGCAGCGGCACCCGCCAGTGTCCAGGATCCGGCCCTGCAGGGGGAAGGGGCGGGCATATGAGCGGAATCGAAATCATCGGCGCCTTCGAAAGCACCTACCTTCCCCGGCATGACAGGGACATCTTCGAATCCACGGCCCACGATGTCCAGTGGAAGCAGGACCTGCAACTGCTGACCCAGTGCGGGGTGAGCCGGCTGCGGTACCCCGTCCGGTGGCACCGGGTGGAAGCCGAGGAAGGGGTCTTCAACTGGCAGGACACGGACAAGGTGATGCATTACCTGCGGGACAACGGCTTCCGTCCCATCGTGGACCTGGTGCACCACACCAGCTATCCCCGGTGGATGGAGGGCGGCTTCGCGGATCCCCGCTTCCACGCCGCCTACCTGCGGTACACGGAAGAGTTCGCCCGGCGCTACCCGTGGGTGCAGGAGTACACCCTCTTCAACGAGCCCTTCTCCACACTGTTCCTTACGGGGCACGAAGCCATCTGGCCGCCCTACCAAAAGGGCCTGGACAATTTTGTGGGCCAGATCCTCAACGTGCTGCCGGCCGTGGCGGAGGCGAGCCGGGCCTACGCGGACCTGTTGCCGGGCGCCAAGCATGTGTGGGTGGACACCTGCGAGCACCATACCGGGGCCGGCGCGGGCGGAAGCGCCTACGCCGCCATGGCCAACGAGCGCCGGTTCCTGGTGCTGGACAGCTTCCTCGGCAAGTACGACGGCCAGGGCTACGACCCGCACGGCCCCATGGCGGAGCTGCTCCGCGAAGCCGGGGGAGAGAAACTGCAGGACCTGGAACCGGGACGGATCGACGTGCTGGGCCTGGACTACTACGCCCACTGCCAGTGGCACTTCGATGACAAGGGCGGGGCCCCCAATACCCCTTACCCGCTCCCGCTGGCCCAGCAGATCTACCTGTACTGGGACCGCTACCGGCTGCCGTGCCTGCTGACCGAGACCAACGTCCGCGGCCGCACCACGGACCGGGCCACCTGGTTCAAGTACGTGCTGGAGCAGTGCGAACGGGCCCGGCAGATGGGCGTTCCGCTGGAGGGCCTCTGCTGGTTCCCGGTGATCGACTCCACGGACTGGGACACGCTGCTGTACCGCAGCGACGGGCACATCGACCCCGTGGGGGTGTACTGGTTGGACGACGAGCTGGCCCGGCAGCCGTCAGTAATGTCCGACTCCTATGCGAAAGCCGCGGCCGGCACGCCGTCCAAAGAGTTGCCGGCCTTTACGCTTGGCGAACCCGTGGCCACCTGGCTGCGCGGATACGAATCACAAATGTCCCACTGGAATTGGAGTGAAGCCCCTGATGCGGATCAGGGAAACAGCCTGCCTAACACGGAGACCCGAATGGAATTGAGGATTGTCAATGCAGAGTGAACTGATCGTCTTGTCGCATCTCCGCTGGGACTGGGTATGGCAACGCCCCCAGCACCTCGTTTCCCGCCTGGGCTCCCGCTGTTCCACCTGGTATGTGGAGGAACCGCTGACGCCGTCGCCCGGATTTGCCGGGCCGAACCGGATGAACCATACGCAGGTGGACGGGCTGGACCGCGCCTGGCTTGAAATCCCGGAACAGGGCCACCACGTGGGATTTTTCGACGACGTCCTCCCGGACTACATCGAGCAGCTGCCCGAACTCGTAGGCCCGCCCGCAGGGGAGCGCGTGGTCTGGATGTACACCCCGCTGGCCCTGGAACTGGCCCTCGCCCTGCAGCCCACCACGCTGGTGTATGACGTGATGGACGATCTCGCCGCTTTCAAGGACGCCCCGCCCGAGCTGGTGGTGAGGCAACGGCAGGCGCTCCGCCGGGCCGACGTCGTCTTCGCCGGCGGACGCTCGCTCCACCGCTCAATGGTGCGGCAGGGCCGCGCCGACACCCTGCTCTTCCCAAGCGGTGTGGAGCCCGAGCACTACCGGACGCCGACGGCGCAGCCACGGGTTGCGGGGCAGCGTCCCGTTGCCGGATACGTGGGAGTCCTGGACGAACGGCTGGACCTGGGGCTCATCGCCGACCTGGCCCACGCGCTGCCGGAGTGGGACATCAAGATGTACGGGCCGGTGGCCAAGATTGATCCGGCCAGCCTGCCCCAGGCGCCCAACATCAGCTACGAAGGGTACACCTGCTACGCCGACCTTCCCGCGGCGATGGCCGGCCTGGATGTCGCCCTGATGCCGTTCGCCCTGAACGAGGCAACCCGCTCCATCAGCCCCACCAAAACGCTCGAGTACCTCGCCGCCGGCCTTCCTGTGGTGTCCACCCGGGTGCCTGACGTGGTGGCCGACTTCCCCGGCGTGGTGCACCTGCGCGACGACGGCGCGGGCTTTGCCTCGCTGTGCCGGAACCTCGGCCTGAGGGATCCTTCGCGCGCCCCCAAGCCGAAAACCCGGGAGTTGCTGAAGAAGTACCACTGGGACGCGATCGCAGCCCAGATGGCCGAGTCCGTCTTCGCTTCGGGCCTGCAGGTGCCGGAACCATCCGACGCCGAAGCCACGGCCTAGCGCTGCCAGTCACGGAAGGAGAGTGGAATGACACACATACGGGCCATGATCGACGCCCACCCCAAAGGGCTGGACGAGTTCAACAAAGCCAAACTGGCCGAATGCATCGGTGCCTGTTTCGAATGTGCGCAGACATGCACTGCCTGCGCCGACGCCTGCCTCAGCGAGGACATGGTGGCGGAACTGGTCACCTGCATCGGGACGGACCTGGACTGCGCGGACATCTGTGCAACAACAGGAAATGTGCTGTCCCGCCATGCCGGCTACAACGGCAGCGTCACCAGGGCGCTGTTGGAAGCCTGCCGCGCTGCCTGCAGGGCCTGTGCGGAGGAGTGCGATAAGCACGCCGACATGCATGACCACTGCCAGGTCTGCGCGGAGGCGTGCCGGCGCTGTGAACAGGCCTGCGCCGACCTGCTGACCTCACTGGATGAAGGAGCTGAACAACAATGAACGAAGTACCCCTGCACAAGGAACTGCCGCTGCCCGACTACGACCACCTGCCGGTGGGGACCCTGCCGTCCCGCATCTTAGGCCTGGACGAGGGGCAGATGGCGCAGCTGATCACGTACGAGAAGGCCCACGGGAACCGTCTTCCCATCATGCAGATCCTTGAAAAGAGGCTTCATGACCTGCAGGGCGGCGCCGTTCCCCGCGGCCCCCAAGCGCCCAGCACTCCGGAAGTGAACACCGGCCAGCCGGACACCCCGCAGACCACCAGCGTGCCGGGGCCTCCCATCAACCCGCCGTCGCAGGGCGATCCCACCAACCCTGCCCAGCCCCGGTGAGCCATGGAGCAGTATCACGGGCTCGAGGGCCATGACGGCCCGGGTCACGAGGGCCCGGATCTCCACGCCCCGGAGAACCAGGGCGTAAACGACGACGGCGGGGACCACGACGGCGGCGCGGACCTTCGCGCCTTCGTCCGGTCCCGCCGGGCCGAGCTGGAGGGCCAGTTGGCGGAGTGGGTGCGCGTGCCCGGCGTGTTGGGGGCGCCGGAGCACACCAAGGACCTGCTCCGCTCGGCGAACTGGCTGGCGGCGGCCTTCCGCGAGGTGGGCTTCCCGGTGGTGGAGGTGCTGCCCACTGGGGAGTCCCACGCGGTATACGCGGAATGGTGCGAAGCGCCCGGCGCCCCCACCGTGCTGGTCTACAGCCACCACGATGTGCGGGTGGCCAAGCCGGAGCAGTGGGACCAGACTGCCCCCTTCGAGCCGGTGGTGCGGGACGGCCGGTTGTTCGGCAGGGGCAGCTCCGACGCCAAAGGCCAGGTCCTGGCCCACCTGTGGTCGCTCCGCGCACACCTGGCCCGGCAGTCTGGACGCTCTCTCACTTCAGGGGCCCAAAACCCCAACGACCCATCACGTTTCGACGCAAAAACCCAAACGCTCCCGCACTCTGCACAGCAAGGCTCTCCACGCACCGCACCCGCCATCAACCTGAAATACCTCGTCGAAGGGGAGGAGGAGGGCGGGTCGCCCCATCTTGCCCGGCTGCTCGAGGAGCAGGCGGACCGGCTCCAGGCGGACTTGGTGCTGTTCTCGGACACCCTTCTCTTCCGCGAGGATCATCCGGCCCTGTGCATGAGCCTGCGCGGAATGATCAGCGCGTACCTGGAGGTCACCGGTCCCGACGTGGACGTTCACAGCGGCGCCGTTTCCGGTGCTGTCCCCAATCCGGCTTTTGAGCTGAGCAGGCTGCTGGCCGATCTTCATGACGAGGATGGCCGGATCGCCATCCCGGGATTTTATGACGACGTTGCCGCGGTGCCGGAGGACTTTCGGAAGGCCCTGGCACGCCTGCCCTTCACCGAAGCGGACTGGGTGGAGCGCTCGGAGTCGGGAAGCATCACGGGCGAAGCCGGGTACAGCGTTCCGGAACGGCTGTGGCTCCGCCCGGCGGTGGAAGTCACGGCACTCATCGCCGGGGATCCTGCCGGCCTTTCCAGTGCCGCCGTTCCGTCCGTGGCGTTTGTGGACCTGAGCTTCCGGACCGTGGCGGGCCAACGGGCGGAGAAGGTGGCCGAGCAGCTCCGGAGATGGGTTCAGGACACGGTGGGGGAGAACTACGGCCACACGCTCAGCGTGGACCTCGAGACGGCCCAGGAACCGTACTGGACGCCGGAGCACCCCGCTGTTTCCGCCCTGGAGCGGGCTATGGCCAAGGGCTTCCGCTCAGCCGACGTGGGCAGGATGGGCAACGCCGGCGGCGGGCCTGCCGAGCTGCTCAGCCGGTCACTGGACGCCCCCGTCCTGTTCTTCGGGACGGGCCTGGTGGAGGACCACTGGCATGACAGCGACGAAAGCGCCAACCTCGAAGTCCTCGTCAACGGCGCCGTCACGCTTGCCTGCTTTTGGGACGAATTGGCCCGGATGGAATAGCAAAGGACGACGGCGATGGATGGCTCAGGAACAGAAGGCACCGCCGGTGCCACGGACGGGAGTGCCATGGACAGCGGCGCGGGCGTTTCGGAGCCTGGTGCCGCCGGGCGGCTGCGGACGTTCGGCATTGAGGAGGAACTGCTCCTGGTGAGCCCGGAAACGGGGGAAGCAGTGCCCATGGCCAGCGCACTCTGGGACCTGTACGTTCGTCCGATGGACTCCGCTTCCGGTCCCGTCCTGACCGCCGAGTTCCAACAGGAAATGATCGAGGTTGTTACGCCCCCGCATTCCACCATGGCTGCACTGGAGGCGGACATCATTCGGGGGCGGGCCATCGCTGACAGGGCGGCGCGGGACATAGGAGTCCGGGTTGCAGCGCTGGGAACTTCCCCGCTGCCCTCCGATCCCCATCCGGTGCAGCTCCGCCGGTTCCTGGCCATGACGGAGGAATATGGGCTGACGGCCAGGGAACAGCTCACCTGCGGCTGCCATATCCACGTCTTCGTGGAGTCGGACGAGGAAGGCGTAGCCGTGCTGGACCGGATGCGTATCTGGCTTCCGGTCCTCATCGCCCTGAGCGCAAACTCCCCGTTCTGGCACGGGCAGGATACGGGCTACGCCAGCTACCGCTCCCAGGTGTGGAGCAGGTGGCCGTCGGCCGGGCCGCTGGACATCCTGGGTTCGCCGGAGGCGTACCACCAACTGGTGTATGACATGGTCAGCACCGGTGTGGCGCTGGACGAGGGAATGATCTACTTCGATGCCCGGCTTTCCCGCCACTATCCCACTGTGGAAATCAGGATCGCGGATGTGTGCCTGCGGCCGGAGAACACGGTGCTGCTGGCAGGTATAGCCCGTGGATTGGTGGAGACCGCTGCCCGGGAATGGCGGAGGGGCATCGAGCCGGTCGCCGTGCCGGCGACGCTCCTCCGGCTCGCCGGGTGGAAGGCGAGCCGGTGGGGACTGCGCGGGGAACTGCTGGATCCGGTCACCAGCCGCCCGGGGCCGGCGCTCGCCGTCGTGAATGCCCTGATGAACCATATCCGGGAGGCGCTGGAGGACGCCGGGGACCTGGAGAGGGTGGAAACATTGATAGATGACCTGCTCTACGCCGGCTCGGGAGCGGTCCGGCAGTTGGAAGTGATCCACCGCACGGGGGATCTGCAAACCGTGGTGGCGGACGCGGCCAACTGCACGGTGTGGGTTGATGCGGACAGCGACTAGAGCGTATTGACACGGCCCACTCCGGAGCGCACTCTGATAGCGCTGGGGCCCGTGCGTTGGCTGGCGTTCAACGCCTTGACGAGGGCCGGCCAACCAACCCTCCCGGAGTTTTCTGGGCGCTCCGGATGAACAGTTCCAACCCTCCCTGTCAGGAGAAACGAAATGGCCGGAGATCCAATCAGAGCCCTTGAAGCGAAGTCGTTCGACGAGCCGGATGAAAAACGCCGGCCGCCGAAGACCCAGGTGGATGTTGTCAACATCGGAGACACCACCTTGGGCAGGTTTACTTTTGAGCCGGGCTGGAAGTGGTCCGAGACGGTCAAGACCGTGGTCCATACGGACAGCTGCCAGGTCAATCACGTGGGAATCTGTGCCGCCGGAACGCTGACCGTGGAGATGCTGGACGGCAAACGGACCACGATCAGCCCCGGCAACGCTTACACTATTCCTGCCGGCCACGATGCCTGGGTTGAAGGCGACGAGACATTCGTGGGCTACGAAATCATGAGCGCGGCCACCTTCGCCAAGCCTGCTTAATCGGGCAGGCTGAGGGCCCCGGACAGGTTCTGGCGGAAGGTCCACCATGCGTTCATTTCCTCGGACGGCTTCCGGCTCATCGGAAGCTCCGGATTCCGGTGCCCGGAAGAAACCCCGCCGCGGTTGGCGCGGCGCCGGCATCGCCGCGCTGATCATCCTGGGGCTGATCCTCGTCTCCACGGTGGTCAACCTGGTCCTGGAGTCCACGGAGAAAGCGGGCATGGCTGCCTACGGCGAACCTATCGCCGTAGGCAGCGGGTCCCTGAACGTGTACCGGAACGGGCAGGGAGGGGGCCAGCCGATTGTCCTGCTCAGCGGCCTGGGAACCCCGGCGCCTGGCCTCGACTTCGCTCCTCTGGCCCGCGAACTCGGCGGCTTCGACGTCATCGCCGTTGAGGGGTTTGGGTACGGCTACAGCGACATGGAGGCCCCTCCGCGGACCAACGAGAACATCAGCACCGAGCTTCACGAAGTCCTGGCGAAACTGCGGGTCAAGCAGCCCTACGTCCTGGCAGGGCACTCCATCGCCGGCTTCTACATGCTGGACTACGCGAACCGGTACCCCACGGAGGTGGCCGCCGTCGTGGGAATCGATGCGACCATACCGAAACCCGGCAGCGGACCTGCCCCGGGACCGGAGCCGGGCATCAACTGGGAACGCGCCCTTGCCGTCACAGGAATAGTGCGCGCAGTCAGCGCCCTTGCCCCCGGTTTCGTGGACGCGGCAAGTGACGCGTACACGGATGACGAGCTGCACCGGATGCGCCTGATGACCAGTTGGAATTACGGGAATCCGGCTGTGGCGGATGAAACAGCCCGGATAGCGGATAACGCGGCGGCTTTGAGGGGCGTCACCTATCCCGATGACCTGCCGGTCCTGGCCTTTGTTGCAGGTGAAGGTTCCGACTCGACAACCACCAAAACATCCGCTGTGCAGGAACTGCTGAGGAACGTCAAGCGGCATGGGGTGGTCACGCTTGAGGGCAACCATTACCTGCACTGGACCCAGTCCAAGCGCATGGCGGAGGAAATCCAAACCTTCCTCGCCGGCACCGGATAGCCATGCCGGGCTACAGCGGTTCGGGACGCACGCGCACCGCGCCCAGTGAACGGAGAAGCGCGACGGCGGTGATGGCGCCTGCCGCCATGATGGACGCCAGGACTATCACCTGGAACCGTCCGGCCTCCAAGGGGGAGGCGCCGCCGAAGATCGCGCCCACGAACGCGCCGGGCAGAGTGACAAGGCCGGTGGTTTTGGTCTGGTCTGTTGAGGGGATCAGGGCTGCGTGCACTGAGTAGCGGGCCTGGGTAAGGGTGGCCCGCGGGGCCGTGGCGCCGAGGGCAAGCCAGCCTTCCACCTGGTCCCACTGCTCACGGACGGCCTCATAGAACCGGTGCCCGGCAAGCACCGCGATGGTCATGCAGTTGCCGATCACAATCCCACCCACCGCCAGGACGTAGCGGGGCTCCAGCGCCACAGCTCCCGTTCCGAAGACGACGGCGAGGGTCACCAGGATGCCGAGGGCCATGGTGGCTGACACCGTACCGAAGCGCCGCCAGCACCACGTCAGCCGGCGCGTTGCCGTTACTGCCGCCACAGTGAACATCACCAGCAGTGCCACACCCACCCACAGCGGATCAGCAATGATGCCGCCCAGAACCAGGCTGATGAGCGCCAGCTGGACCGCGCCGCGGAGGATAGCCAGCGCCGGGGCAAGATACGACGGCGAGCGCGAACCCCGGAGCACCGCGACCGTCAGCAGCATCAGGATGGCCACGGCCGCGAAGGTGGGTGCCAGGGCGTCGAGAAAGGCCATCAGCACAGCCTAGCCGCCCCCGCAGGCTGCACTTAAAATTGCAGCCCTGCCTGCGAGGAGACAATGTGGGTACGGAAACGGCAGGCAGGTCGGCCCAGGGGCCGGAGGGCAATCGCAACTAAGGAGCCGTGATGACCGAAACGTTTCCTGTAGAGCGCACAACAGTGGCGGTGAACGGAACCGCCCTGTCCTACCTCGAGGCGGGGAGCCCTGACGCGCCGCCGCTGGTGCTTCTGCACGGGACCTTTTGGAGCCGCGTCTGGCAGCCGGTCCTGCCCCTGCTCGCGGCGGATACTCACTGCTTCGCGCTGGACTTTCCGGGGTTCGGGCACAGCGCCGGGGAGTTGGACGTGGCGGACGCGACCGTCCCGGCGCTGGCGCAGGGGGTCCTGGATACGGCCGACGCGCTCGGCCTGGACACTTTCGCGGTGGCCGCGCACGATATCGGCGGGGGAGTGGCCCAGCACCTGGCAGCCTACTCCGGGCGGGTAACACGGCTGGTGCTCGTCAACGCCGTCATGTTCGACTCCTGGCCCGTTCCGGCAGTGGAACGGTTCCGTGACCCCGCGGTCCGGGCAGCAACGGGCACCGAAGAACTGCTGGCAGCCCGGACCAAAACAATGCAGCTCACGGTAGAACGTCACCTTTCCGGCGAGGAAATCGATGAGTATGTCTTCCCCTGGCGGGACCCGGCGCGCGCCCGGTCCTGGATGGCCATGGCGGGAGCCGCGGACTCCCGTTACACCCTTGACCTGCTGCCGGCGCTGAAAGCGGCCGCGGTGCCCACCCGACTCATTTGGGGAAGGGACGATGACTTCCAGAAGATCAAGTTTGCCCGGCGCTACGTCGCAGAGATCCCGTCCAGCGGCCTGGTTGAAGTGGCCGGAAAACACATTCCGATGGAAGACTCGCCGCGTGAAATCGCCGATGCCATGACGAGCCACCTCAGGGGCCGTTAGCGGCATGCATTCCTTCAGCCTCAGGAAATGATGCGCTCGCACTTCCCCTTCCGTGCCCCTTTCCCCACTTGTAAGATGTGGACCGGAGAGCCGGGAAGCCTGGTCGGCCCGCATGCGGAAACGACTGCGGCATGCCCCTGGTAACCGCCTCGGGCGTGATTGCTGCGACCAAGGAACTGACCCTGCCATGCATCCAGAATCATCTCCCATCATCTCCACCACGCGACTTGTAAAGAACTTTGGGCGGACAGCCGCGCTCGCTGGCCTGGACCTGTCCGTGATGCCCGGGGAGGTCCACGGCTTCCTGGGCCCCAACGGTGCGGGAAAGTCCACTACCCTCCGGATCCTCCTGGGCCTGATCCGCCCGACGTCAGGTACGGCCCGGGTGTTCGGCATCGACCCGTGGGCTGAACCGGTGCGGGCCCACCGGGACGTCGCTTATGTCCCCGGAGACGTGACACTGTGGCCGAACCTGACCGGCGGCGAGGTCATTGACCTTCTGGCGGGGCTGCGTGGCGGCGCCGATGAAGGCCTCCGCCGGCAGCTCATTGACGAGTTCGACTTCGATCCGAAGAAAAAGACCCGGACCTACTCCAAAGGCAACCGGCAGAAGGCGGCCCTGATAGCGGCGTTTTCCCGCCCGGCCAGGCTCTACCTGCTTGACGAACCGAGCTCGGGCCTGGACCCGGTCATGGATGCCGTGTTCCGCCGGCATGTCCGCCGGGTCAGGGAAGAAGGGGCCACCGTACTGCTGTCCAGCCATATCCTGGCCGAGGTGGAACAGCTCTGTGACAGGGTAACCATCATTCGGTCCGGGGCCGCGGTGGAGACCGGGACCCTGGCCGAGCTTCGGCATCTCACCCGCACCCGCTTCCGGGTCACCTCCGCAGCGAAACCGGAGACACTGTCCGCGGTACAAGGCATCCACGACCTTCGCACCGACGGGACGGCCCTGGAGTTCGACGCCGACACAGCGGACCTCGGGTCCGTCCTGGATGCTTTGGCTGCAGCCGGCGTCACGGGCATCACTGCAGCACCCCCCTCCCTGGAGGAGCTGTTCATGCGCCATTACAGCGAACAGCCCAACCCGCGAAAGAGCGGGGTTCGGTGATGGGCGCCGTCGTTCGCCTTGCCCTGCTGCAGGCAGGCAGGGACCGCGGCGTCCTCGCCGCCTGGATCCTTGGCATCGCTGGTTTGGGTTTCGCGGCAGCCACCGCCGTCACCACACAGTTCAGTGCGGACAGCGATCGGGCCGCCCTGATCGCAGCGGCTGCCGCCAGCCCTGCATTCCTTTTCCTCCGGGGGCTTCCGGACGGCATCAGCTCCGGGGCGGTCACCTTCTTCCAGGGCTATTCCTTCACCGCAGTGCTTGCGGGGCTGATGAGTACATTCCTGGTGGTAAGGCATACCCGTGCGGAGGAGGACCAGGGCCGCTTCGAACTGGTCGGCTCCACCCCCGTCACGCGGGTGGCGTCCCTGTACGCAACCCTGCTGCTCGGCACCTGCGCCAACGTCGTCCTTGCGCTAACTGTGGCTGCCGGTTTCATCGGGGCGGGGCTGCCGGTTGGCGGATCGTTCCTGGCAGGGGCAGCTGTGGGGGCTGTTGGGCTGTTCTTCATGGCGGCCGGAGCGTTGATAGCGCAGATTATGCCCTCAGCACGGAGCGCCAACGGTGCAGCGGCCGCGCTGGTTGGCACGGCATACCTGATTCGGGGCGCCGGTGACGCCCTCGGCACAGTCGAGGCGTCACTCCAGCACGTCACCCCCGCGTGGCCGTCACTGTTTTCGCCCATCGGCTGGGGCCAACGCATGAGGCCCTTCACGGATACCGACGGGTGGCCGTTGCTGGTCATTGCCGCCGGGGCAGTGGTCCTGGCGGGGGTTGCCGTGGTGCTCCGCCGCGGCCGGGATCTCGGTGCCAGCTACATCGCTGCTGACGAGACAGGGCCGGGACGGGCCGGAGCCGGACTGGCATCCATGCTGGGGCTGGCGTGGCGGCTGCAGCGCGGAAGCTTGGCCGGCTGGTGCTTCGCTGCTGCTGCGCTGGGAGCGGTGGCCGGCGGGCTGGGGCCAGTGGTCCAGGATGCATTATCCGGCAACCCGGCGTTAATGGAGCTGATGAACCGGCTGGTTCCAGGCGGCGCCGGCATGACGGATCTTTTCACTACCGCAATGCTGGGTATGGCCGGAATCCTCGCTGCCGCGGCAGGCATCCAGGCGGTCCTGCGGCTTAGGGACGAGGAATCCGAGGGACGCGCTGAGCTGCTGCTGGCCGTGCCGGTGTCACGGGTCCGCTGGCTGGCCGGCACCCTTGCCGTCGGGGCAATCACGACGACGGCCGTTGCCGTTGCCGCCGGAGCCTCAGCCGCCGTCGTACTCGCCCTGACGCAAGCGGGCGGAAGCAGCCCAGGGCTGGTTCTTCCGGCTGCACTCGCGCACGTCCCTGCGGCGCTGGTCTTCCCCGCCGTGACCGCGCTCGTGTTCGCCCTTGCGCCTAGGTGGAGCAGTTCGTTTGGCTGGGGCGCCCTGTCCGCCGCGCTGGTCCTTGGACAGTTCGGGGAACTGCTCGGGCTGCCCGTCTGGCTTCAGGACCTCAGCCCGTTCCGGCATTCTTCGGCTATGCCCGTGGAAGCCTTCCAGCCGGAGGCCGCCCTGCTGATGGTTGCCGTCGCCATCGCAGCGTCGGCAGCCGCCAGCCGCTTAGTGCGGGACAGGGACCTGACGGCCTGACGGCATCATCTTGAACCGAGGCCAAGGCCGGGCAGCGGGATCAGAGCAGGCTGGGCTGGCTCGAGAGGATGTAGTCCACCGCTGCCGGCCCTTTTATGGACAGTCCCGGCCATTCATCACGGCCGGCGCCGCGGTGTTGCTTGATATGTCCCTGCTGGTCCATGGCTGCCCACAGGGAAGCAGTCGAGCCGGGCTGCTGTCCATTGAGCAGGCACCAGCTGACGTAGACGCCGTAGATGTCGTCCTCGCGAAGACCTGGTTGCCTTTCGGGGTCCTGGATGAGGCATTCCGAGAGGAAGCGGGTGTAGTTCGGAACGCTCATGACTGTGCTTCCTTCAGGTCTGTGAAGCTCTGCGAATGTTCGTGCGGAAAAGTCCCGCGCAAGCGATTCGTAAGCAATCCCTATGAAGGATGGGTCAGTCTTGATAAATGTCTTGGCGGCCGGACCCCACCGGCCATCCCCTTCTGCCTTACTGTTGTCCGGCCCGGCCTGCCTCTGTCTCACGGACGCGTTGCGGGACGAGCACCATGTCGTCGATTTTGGGCACGGCATGCCTCAGGCGGTGCCCGGCTGCTTCGGTGAGGTTTTCAGCGGTAGCCAGGGTGACGCCGTCGTTCACCAGCAATGTGGCGGCGCCCTGCAGGCGGTGGCCTGACCACCGCAGCTGCAGGCGCGGTACTGCGAGTACACCAGGGGTGCCCTCGAGGGCCTTTTGTGCCGTATCCAAAAGGTCCGGCTCGACCCCGTCCATCAGCCGCCGCCCGATGCTGCGGACCGTTCCCCATAAAAGGACGAGGATGGCTGCGGAGATCAGCAGGCCGACGATGGGGTCTGCGAGGGGGAAGCCCAGCATGACCCCCACGGCGCCGAGTACCACGGCCAGGGAGGTGAAGCCGTCCGTGCGGGCGTGTACGCCGTCGGCAACCAGAGCGGCGGAGCCGATCCGGCGCCCCACCCTGATGCGGTAGACGGCGACTGCCTCGTTCCCTGCAAATCCAATCAGCCCGGCAGCGAAGACCCACCACAGGTTGCTCAGCGGCTGGGGGTGCAGGAGACGGTCCACAGATTGCCAGGCTGCGACGACGGCTGACAGGGCAACGACGGCGACGATGAACAGCCCGGCGAGGTCCTCCGCCCGGCCGAAGCCATAGGTGTAGCGGCGGGTGGCGGCGCGCCGGCCCAGGATGAATGCGATCCATAGCGGGACAGCTGTCAGCGCATCCGAAAAGTTGTGGATGGTATCCGCCAGCAGGGCCACGGAACCGCTGACCAGGACCACCATAAACTGCAGGACGGTGGTCAGGAGGAGAAGGAGAAGGCTGATTTTCAAGGCCCTCACGCCTTCTACGCTGGCCTCCATGGCGTCGTCGATGGAGTCGGCGGCGTCGTGCGTGTGGGGAACAAAGAGTTCCACCAGCCAGCCCTTGAACCCGCCGTGGTGATGGTGGCCGTGGCCGTGGCCGTGCCCGTGCCCGTGCCCGTGCCCGTGGCTGTGCTCGTGCCCGTGCTCATGGCCGTGGTCGTGGCTGTGGCCGGGGGCTGGATCCGCGTGCCGGTGGGCGTGCCCGGGGCCACTCATGAGGCAGCCTTCGGGTGGCGGCGGTGGTGTGCGGGCTCTCCGCCCAGGGCGTGCTCAGCTTGGTACACCGCGTCAACCACCAGCTGGCGTGCGTGCTCGTTCTCCAGCCGGTACAGAACTTTTGTGCCGTCCTGCCGGGTGGAGACCATCCGGGCCAGCCGCATCTTGGCCAGGTGCTGCGATACCGCCGCCGGAGATTTCCCGACGACGTCGGCCAGGGCACCGACGGCCATCTCGCCGTCGCGCAGGGCCAGGATGATGCGCACCCGGGTCGCATCGGCGAGCATCGCGAAGACTTCAACGGCGAGCTCCACGTACTGGCTGTCGGCACTCAGCGAGCAAGCGCTGTTATCTGCATTCATGCGCACATTCTGCCACAGCTGGGGGCAAGCCGGGTTTCAATGTGCTTCTGGCCTGATGACCGCCGGTGCAGGACCAACCTGCGGCGGCAGCCGGTACCCGCTCAGTAGTCGAAATGCGTCAGTACGTTCGGGTCCTGGGACACGGACGCCACAATGGTCGCCGCGACGTCACGGAGCTTGATGTTGCGGCTGCTGGAAGCGATGCGAAGGATCTTCATCGCCGTTTCCTGGCTGCAGCGGTTCTGTGCCATGATCGCCCCGACGGCGATATCGATGGTGGTGCGTGACTCCATCGCCGCGGCAAGGTTGTTGCGGTCATCCACCAGCTGCGCCACCCGAACGGCCATCCGCAGGGCTTTGGAGGCCTGCATGGCATAGGCCTCGGCCTTGTCGATGTCCTCCCCGCTGAACGCGTGGGTGCTGGTGGAGTAGAGGTTCAGCCCGGCATGCGATTCGCCCTCGAGGGGGAGCGGGACTGAAAGGATGGATCCGATTCCTTCGGCCCAGGCAGCCCTGCAGTAGCGGGGCCAACGCTGCTCGTCCCTCAGGTCGGGAACGTGCACCGTGGCCTTTTCCCTGAGGGCCGCGAGGCAGGGCCCGTCGCCGTGGCCGTACTGCAGCTCGTCCAGGGCAAGGACGGAGGGTTCGCTCGTGGCCACGGTGGTTGGCTTTTTGCGCCGCATCAGCGTGACGCCGCAGAGCAGCTTGCTGTGGGTGGAAAGACTGGCCGCGGAAAGCGTGGCGAGCTCCGTCAGGAGTTCCTCCACGTCAGCGGAACCCAGAACGAGGTCCTGGAGGTGATCGGCCACGCTGTTGTCTTGCTGCGTGCGGTGGTCCTGGACCATGCAGCCTCGTTCCTGTAATGCCCTGGACAATGACCGTGAAAAGGTGCACCGCACAAGACCGCGTCCCGCCTCAGCGGCAGATGTTCAGTTTATCCTGCAAAACCGCAGGCAGCACTGGCTCAACACTCCTCCGTTGAGGTCGACGGCGGCATCCTACCCGGCAGGGTACGGCGTCTGGGTGAGGGAACGGGCGAGGTGGGCGGCATTCGGGCGGCTCCCGCGGTGGTTGCAGCCACCTTTTCGGGGACGCTGTCCAGGTCCTTGTAGTCCACCGTTTGCATGGCCTCGCCCACCCAGTACGTGGCGCCCTGGGCAGGGATGGTGAAGCCGACGTCGTTCAGCGCCTGCTGCGTGTCCGCCACGGTCTTGTGCGCGCCGTCTTCGTTGCCCATGTCCACCTGGACGCCGGGCATCACGTTGAAATCCACCACCCGCAGGGAGGAACCGCCCACGCCGTGGCTGGCCAGTTCATCCAGCACGTGGCGGGCCATGAGTTCGCTGCTGGACGGAGCGGGCGATGGTGTCAGGGAGCAGATAAGAGCCAGTGCGTTGAGGTCAGCCATCGGTCATCCTTTGTGGTCGATTCTTCCTTGATGCCGGGGAGTGGTTCGGGGCGGACAGCACGGCGGACTGCCGCAGATTCTCCGTGTCCGGGCAGGGAAATATGGCGGCGGTCCGAACCGCGGCTGCGCCCGGTGTCCTCGAACACATCTTGCGCGATAGATAGCAAGTGTGCTTAGTATTTAGTTAGTAACCTTACTTACTAATTCATCAGGCTGGGTTTGAAAGTCCAGCTGCCAACCAGTGGAAGCGAGTGACGATGACGGAGAACCAGTGGCCTGAGGCTTCTGCCCGAAGCCATCTCGACCCGTACGGGAACGCAGCACCGACGAATCCTTCCGCAGAGCCGGAAACCTACGTCACCAAGAAGGACGCAGCCAAGGAAGAGACGTCGAAGATCGCCGGGCAGGCGGCCGGTGCGGCCCAAAATGTGGCGCAGACCGCGAAGCACGAAGTCGGAAACGTCGCATCCGAGGCAAAGGCCAGCGCAAAGGGCCTCCTGCACGAGGCGAAGTCAGGCCTGGGCAACCAGGCCGGCGCACAGCAGCAGAAGGCCGCTGATGGCATCCGCACCATCTCCAGCCAGCTTCAGAACATGGCAGATGCCCCGGAGCAGAAGGGCATCGCCAGTGACGTGATCCGGCAGGCTGCGGACCGCACGGCCTCGGTTGCTTCCTGGGTGGAAGGCAAGGACCCCCGGGAACTGTTGGAGGACGTGCAGTCTTTCGCCCGGCGCAAGCCGGGGACGTTCCTGCTCCTGGCTGCCGGCGCCGGCATCCTCGTGGGCAGGCTGGCACGCGGTTTGCAGCCGGCCCCGGCCCCGCAAGCGGCAATTCCGCCCCGGCCGGCACAGGCGCCGGCTGCCGCAACAACCGGCACCGCAACGCCTGCTCCGTCCTGGGGCGAGGAGTCGGTCTACCAGAACCACGCCACCGCGCCTGCGGCCTACGGCGAGACCATCTACGGGGAACCTGCCCGGCCGGCCTACTCGGGCACGGAAGCAGGCGGCGTCCCGCTAAGGGACCTGGACGATCCGTACAGCGAGGTCCGCGGCGCCGAGCGCCAGCCGTAACCGGTCAGACCTGACGTCCGGCATCACGACCACCAGCCCCACCAACCAAAGGACCAGTGTCATGAAGAAACTGCTCTTTGCCTTGCTCCCGGGCATCATCAGCCGGGTGCTCAAGGCCCGAAAAGCCAAGCAACTCCGCGCCGCCCAGACCCGGCCGCCGCGGAACCGCTTCTAAAGTTTGTCCTCAAGCAGCACAAAACCAGTAACAAAAGGAGAAATACATGCTTAGCACTGAGAACCTTTCTGCACTGACCACTGCCGGCGGACACGTCGTAGGATCGGACGGAAGCAAGATCGGCTCCATCGGCCAGATCTACGTTGACGACCAGACGTCCGAGCCCACCTGGGTCACGGTGAAGACCGGGCTCTTCGGATCCCACGAATCCTTCGCCCCGCTGGAAGCGGCTTCGCAGGACGGCAACGATATTGTCATTGCCCACACCAAGGACAAGGTCAAGGACGCACCCCGGGTTGCTCCGGACGGCCACCTGGAGCCGGAAGAGGAAGACCGGCTCTACACGTACTACGGCCTCAACGGGCACAGCGGTAACGGCTTCGCCGGCGGCAACGGTTTCGCCACCGGCACCGCCGAGGACACCGTGGGCCACGGGACCGTCGGGCACGACACCTCCGGCCCCACCACCGATGACGCCATGACCCGTTCCGAGGAGCAGCTGCACGTCGGCACCCGCAAGGAAGAGGCCGGCCGGGCACGGCTGCGCAAGTACGTCGTCACCGAAAACGTCACCACCACCGTCCCCGTGCAGCGTGAAGAGGTCCGCCTGGAGCGCGAACCCATCACGGACGCTAATGTCGGCGCCGCCATGGACGGCCCCGCCATCAGCGAGGAAGAGCACGAGGTCATCCTCCACGAGGAGCGCCCGGTCGTGGAAAAGGAAACGGTCCCTGTGGAGCGCGTGCGCCTGGACAAGGAAACCGTGACCGACGAGCACACTGTCAGCGAAGAGGTCCGCAAGGAAAACATCGAGCTCGACGGCGACGGCCGCACCCGCCGCTAAGGCTCACCACCGGGATCCTCACTGATTCCCCTCGCACGGCCCGTCCTCCATTCCGGAGGGCGGGCCGTGCTTTTGCGTGCGGGTTGCATCCCGGGCAGGACCGGAGCTGGCAGGGCCCCGCAGCTGGCTACCAGGATGCGGGGACAAATCCGGTAACCAGCGTGCCGAGGCGGGCAGCTGCTGTCAGCTCCAGGTCAGTCTCCGTGAATGTCAGGTTGTCGCCGCTGATGACCAGGACCCGCCCTGCGCCGGCAGCTTGGAGCCATGCGGCATCAAGGCCGTTCCTTCTGTCCAGCTGCTGGGAACACATCAGGAGTCCGTCAACATGCAGCTGGACCACTCCACCACCGGCCATGGTGCAGGTGCAGGTGTTCCGGGCAGGGGCTGCCCGCCGCAGGATGTCGCTGTAGCTGGCGGTGAAGGACATCTGGAATCCGTGGTTGAGCAGGACCGAGACCAGCGCCGACGTTTTCTCCCTGCCGGGTTCCCCAATAACAACATTCGGAAGCAGGGTGTAGGCCAGCACGGGAATGTGTTCCTGGCCCGGCCCGCCCCCGCTCAGGACCAGCCGGGCACCAATGGAGGTGACCTTGTCCACCACCGCAAATTCTTCACGCACAGTCAGCCCGGGCTCCTGGCACTGCAGGTGGCAGATAACAGGATCGAAGGTGAAGGACGTTCTGCCCTCCCGATCGCGGCTTTCGGTGATGATCACCGTCAGGGACAGGTCGGCGCCGGGGCCAAGAGGCAGCAGGCAGGCCCCGCAGCGGCTGGCCGCAGCTTTGACCGCTTCGATGTAGTGGGCAGTGTCCCTGCCCTTGAAGTCCTTGAGTCGTCCGTCCCAGGCGACATTGCTGATGAAGGGCACGTTCCGCAGTCCAATCCGTGACGCGCTCCAGCGGCGGACGGCACGGGTGGGCTGTTCACGTCGGGGAGCGGGAGACCTGGCCGCCGGGCCCGGCATCGCATGGGGGGTGCGATGCCAGGCCCGGCGCACTGACCGGAATGAGCTATGGGGGCTTAGCTCCCCGGCCAGATAGCTAATCTTGAAGCCGATGCCTTGCGGAAAACCTAGAACGCTGTGCAGGGGAGGCCACCAAGGAAATTCCAAGCTGCTCACCGGTTCAGGAGTGGGACGAGGAATTCAGGGCATCCCGTTGAGTCAGCGGTTGTCCCGCTGCTTTTCGGCCTCTTTCTGGGCTTTCTCGCGCTGCTCTTCGGCCTCTTTCTGGGCTTTCTCCCGCTGCTCCTCGGCTTCCTTCTGGGCTTTCTCCCGCTGCTCCTCGGCGTCCTTCCGTGCCTCTTCCGCCTGCTCCTGCTGGTCCTCGGTCAGCTGCGGAGCAGTCGCAGGGGCCGCGGGCGACGGTGCCGGCGCGAGGGATGCATCCAAATCGCTCCTGATGGTGCCGATGGCAGCCTCGATCCTGTTCTGGCGCTGCTGCGTCATCCTGCCCTGCTCCGCAGCCGTTGCCACCTCCTGGCTCAGCTGCCCCAGCTCGGCCAGCGCCGCGGGGAAGTCTTGCTGCGCGGCCCGCTCCTTCGCCGCAGCAACCCGCGTTTGCAGTTGCGCCGCGACAGCATTGTCCAGATCCGGTTGACCGGCGCAGGCAGTCAGGAGCGACATGCCGAGGGCGCCGGCCACCGCAGCGGTCAGCATTCTTCGCAGGGGAGTGAGGATCATGGCGTGACGCTTTCTTCCAGTTCCTTGAAGTGCTCGCCCAGCTGCCCCGTGATCGCTGGCCCGGGCGTTTGCACCGGAGCGGGCGCCGGCCGCTGGAGCGTGGTCAGCAGCAGGACCAGGAGGATCACGACGACGGCGGCCACCGCAGCCAGGACCCACAGCCGGCGGTTCCCGGGGCGTCCGAGTTTTTTCCCCAGGCGCTGCCGGTCAGGCGCCGGCTGGGGCGAAGCCGGTGAGCGTGCTGGCATATGCGGGGCAGGCTGCCATGACGTGGCGTTGGTGGCCTGGTTCTCTGGCATGGCCGGGAGGCGGGCGCCCTGCCTTGCGGCCGGGCTGGCGGACCCGGGCTTTCCGGCGGCCCCCGCGTCCAGGACTCTGGTGGCCGGGTGCGATGCTGCCAGGGCAGTTTCAACTCCGTGCGGTTCTTCGGCCGGCAGGGACCAGCCGACGGCGGTGCCCAGCGTGGCTCCGACGCTCGCCGCGTCAGGCCGGTCCTGCGGATCCCGGGCTGTCATTCTGGCAAGTAGCGATGTCCACTGCGGACCAAGGGAATCGGGAAGGCGCGGGCCGCGGGAGAGCCGGGCCACGGCGGCCTCCAGCGGCGGTCCAGGAAACGCCACTGTTCCGGTGAGGGCCTCGAGCAGCACCAGGCCCAGCGAGTAGATGTCCGCCGGCGGTCCCACCGGGTCGCCGCTGGCCTGCTCCGGACTCAGGTAAGCGGCTGTGCCGGGGACCATATTGGTTGCGGTGACCCGGGCGCCGTCGAGCATTCTCGCGATGCCGAAGTCAGCGAGCTTGGGCCGGAGGGGCGAACCGGCCGCGTAGCGGGTGAGGAGGATG
Source organism: Arthrobacter sp. D3-16 (assembly GCF_054408515.1). Classification (NCBI taxonomy): domain Bacteria; kingdom Bacillati; phylum Actinomycetota; class Actinomycetes; order Micrococcales; family Micrococcaceae; genus Arthrobacter; species Arthrobacter sp. D3-16. The sequence continues at coordinate 993,221 of NZ_CP096437.1, forward strand.
TTGGCGGGCTTCACGTCACGGTGCACTACGCCGCGGTGGTGGATGTACTGCAGGGCCTCAGCCAGTTCCGCTCCCAGCCGCGCAGCTTCGGCACCAGGCAGCGGTCCGGCTGCAAGATGCCGGCGAAGATCTGTTCCAGGAACAAGCTCCATCACCAGGAAGGGCACTTCCCGGTGGCCGCGCAGCAACGTCCCGGTGTCGAAGAGCGTTACCAGGCCGTGGTGGTTCAGCTGCGCCAGCATGCGGGCCTCTGATTGCTGCCTGGCCAGTTCGTCTGCGCCGGTGACGTCATCGCGGAAGATTTTCAGTGCAACGTCCCGGTCCAGGACCAGGTCGGTTCCCCGGTAGACACTTCCCATGCCGCCGTGGCCGAGCACTTCGCCCACCCTGTAGCGCCCGCGCAGGATGGTTCCGGCCAAACCGGTGTCCGTCTCTTCGGTCATGCGCGGGCTTTTCGTTTCACCCAGCCCCACGCCGCAGTGGCAGCGAACAGCACCAGGCCGATAAGCGCGAGCCACAGCAGGCCTTCAATGATGAAACCCAGGATGGACAAAACAAGCCAGATGACAAGCAGCGTGATGATTAGTCCCATGCCCGAATACTAGCCGCAAAGGGACCTGGCGGGCCGGTTTAGGAGTTACTGTCCGAAACCGCTGAGCTGACGGCCGTGGGGCTGTCGTACTCCTTGTCGGGGATGGCTTCAAGGGCCTGGATCACGTTGTTATCAGCGCCGGAGTCCTTTGCGCTGGACAGCAAGGCGTCACGGCTTGCCGGATAGTCCACACCGCCGAGGAACTTTTGAATCTGGATCGGGTTCGGAGTTTCTGCCATGGTGCCAGTTTCCTTTCTGATCGGTTCTTATGCCCTCGGCTCCTTCTCTGAAAAGGGCCGCGAGGACTTCATCCTAGGCATGGACGTTCCGATAGGAAAAGAGTGGTTACGGCTGCGCCGAATCTTTCGTCAGCCAAGCAAGCGCTTCATCCTTGGACGTGAAGAACCGGGTGGGGTGGTCCGGATGGTGCCGCGCCGTGTAGAAGCCGGCGATGGCTTCGTCCACGGCGGAGGTGCCGACGATTGCTGCGCGGGTGAGCGGCCAGGAGGAGGCGAAGGCTTCCTGTGCGCGCCGGTCAATCCACGTCATGCCGGTCATTTCGACCAGCAGCGGAAGCGTCCGCCCTGCACTGAGGGCGCTGGCACGTTGCATCAGCGCTTTCGCGTCGCTTTCCCTGACCACGGCACCGGGGGCCCACTTCAAGCAGAGGATCTGCCCGCAAAGCTCGATGGTGCCGATGATTTCGTCATGCGCGTCATCTTCTTCCACGGACTCTCCTAACGCCCCGTCTTCGGGGAAGTGCCGGATGCCTTGCTGTACCCGTTCTGCTCGGAGAGCCACTGCAGGGCTTCCGGTTGGCTGGTGAAGTACGCGGAGGGGATGGGGGATTGCCGGGCGAAAGCCGCAAGCACGGTGCCCATGGGATGGTCACCCACGAGAGCCACTACCGAGAAACCCCGGTAGGCGATGATGCCTGCCCGTGCCTCCGGGCTCAGCCCGGTCACGCCGGTGATATCCACGAGAATGGGCAGGACCTGCCCGCCGCTGAGTCCCTCCAGGGTGCGGGCAGCCTGGGCGGCGGTCTCGTAAGTGACAAACACTCCCGGCCGCCAATGCAGCCGCAGAAACCCGTCTTCGTGCGACGCGGTAAACGAATCCATGGGTTCTACTGTGCTGGTATCTGTGGGAAAGCGCCAACCCTGGCACGCGGACATGTCCACGGACGCCGTTCCCTCACCGTTAACCTTCCTGCCACCCTGCCCTTCTACTGTGCCTGGGAACCGGAATCAACAAGAGGGAACGCAATGTGCACCGCAGACAGGGAAACAACTACAGCCAGCCGCAGCAGGGACCTGGCCGACGCCGAGCTGGAGACCATGGGTTTGAGCCGGCGGCGGATCCTGCAGTCTGCAGGCATCCTGGCTGCGGGCACGGCAGCCTCAGCCGTCGTCGCACGGCCGGCCGCGGCCAATCCTGGCGGTAACGATCCACAGCTGACATGGCTCGTGGGAGACCACCACGTCCACACCCAATACAGCCACGACGCCAAGTACCTGATCAAGCAGCAGCTGGATGCCGCCGAATCATATGGCGTGGACTGGCTGGCGCTGACGGAGCACAGTAACTTCGGCCATGCCAACAACGGCGGCGCAGCCAACTCAAACAAGGAGATTCAGGCGCAGCGTGCTGCACGTCCGGACCTGCTGATCTTCCAGGGTCTCGAGTGGTACATCCCGGGGGCCGAGCACGCCTCCGTGCTGGTGGCTCCGGGAGCCAACGAGGTGAACCTGCTGAGGACCTTCGAACTTGTCTGGGACGGCAAACTGAACCAATGGGAGAAGCCGGCCCCGGGAACCGCGCAGGTGGAAACGTTCGAACGGAAAGCAGTGGAAGCTATCGCCTGGCTGGCGGAACAGCGCCGCTCCGGCTACATCGACGACGTCGTGGCCCTCGCCAACCACCCCATGCGCCTGGGCATTGATTCGCCGCACGAACTGCGCGCCTGGCGCGATGCCGCCCGCGACGTGATGATCGGGATGGAAGGTGCCCCAGGAGCGCAGGGGTCCGGGGTCAGCCAGTTCGCCAGGGCGGGGGACCAGCGCGGCGAGTACACCAACAACCCCACCCAGTTCAGCTTCCCGGGATACCCCGCGGACGCCTTCCGTCCCTACGGCGGCTTCGACTGGGCCGCGGCCACCGTCGGCGGTGTGTGGGACTCGATGCTGGCCGAGGGGCTTCCGTTCTGGATCACGGCGAACTCGGACAACCACCTGACGGTCAAGGACACCTGGAAGACTGGCCCCTACCCGGCCGAGGAGCCCTACCTGAGCCTGCCCAATGAATTCGACCGCTGGTCCGTCACCGGCAAACGACCGGACCCGTACGATACGGGCGAAAAGCAAGGCGGCAGCGACTATTGGCCCGGGCAGTTCAGCCGCCTCCACACCGGTGTCACCGAGCGTTCCTACACGGGCGTGCTGGACGCCATGCGGCAGGGGCGGATGTGGGTGGACCACGGGCACCTGCTGCAGGGCCTGGAGGTGCGGGTGCGTGAGGCGCGCGGCAACGGTAACGGACGCAACGGCGTCACGCTAGGTTCGCGGCTCAGCGTAAGGCGGGGCGCCGACGTCGAAATTTCCATCACCATTACGACGACGGACTACCGCAACTTCGCGGGGGTCCTCCCCAAACTGGCCCACGTGGATGTCATCGGCGGTCCTGTTACCGGCCCCGTGGCAGACCGCGACCTGCTGCGGGCTCCGGAAACCGCCGTCTGGAAGCAGATGGACGTGTCGGGCCGCACCGGCACGTTCACCATCAGCCACGTTCTCAAGGACGTGCAGGAATCCTGCTACTTCCGCCTCCGCGGCAGCGACGGCAACCGGCATGGCGCGGGCTACTACGGAACCGCCGTTGATCCGGCCGGCCCCCTCCGCCACGGCAACAACCTCGGCGACGCTGACCCTTGGGCAGACACGTGGTTTTACGCCAACCCGGTGTTCATCGACGTGGCCTGAACGCCGCTGCTGGCCTCTCCCCAAGCAATACAAGGTCGGCAAGTGGCCGTAGCCTCCAGTTGCGCCTGTGCAGGTATGGCACCGGCGAAATTTAGAGTACTTCCTACGCATGCAGGTTCTGGCCAGTTCTCCTAGGGTCCTTGTACAAGGTGATACTCCGGGGAAGGGGCACAGGGTGGGAGCGGATCAGACCCCGATCTTCCCCTCCGGGCGGCGGAAGCGCTGCCTGACCGTTCGGGTTTTCCCGCTTGCCGGGGTGCTGATGGTTCCGCTCGGAGGCAGCCATGGCCCGTAGTACAGACCGCGCTGCCAAGGCGCCGGCAAACGAAGCGAATGCGTTGCACGCCGGAATTCGCGGCAGCGTGAAGCCTTTATGCGAGAAGATATTCTTTAATTACGCCACGGTCGCGCCTATGAGCCAGAGCGCTTATGAAGCGGCCCGCACCTTTATGGATGACTTTTATCAGTACGGGCCGCCGGAAGTGCTGCATTATTGGGATTTGGTGGCAGAGGACATGGCTGCCGAAGCTGCCCGGCTGATTAATTGCGCGGCTGAAGAAATCACTTATCTGAAAAATACGTCCGAGGGCATTATTATCGCGAGCGATGCGCTGCCGCTGCGGCGCGGCGACGAGGTGCTGGTACTCGGCAATGAATATCCGGCCAACCTGCTGCCCTGGTTGCGTAAGCGCCAGGACGGCGTAAGGGTGAAGGTAATAACCGGCCGGGACAGTGAAGCCGCGTTCCGGCGTTTGCTCGAGAGCATCGGCCCGCGGACCAAGCTGATAAGCATGTCCTCAGCCCAGCGCTACGACGGTTTTATGCCGGACCTGGCCGTACTTTCGGGACTGTGCCGTGATTTGGGCATCTTCCTGGTGATTGACGCTGTCCAGCACATCGGCGTGCGGGCGATCGATGTAGTCAAGACACCGGTGGACATACTCGTCTGCGGAGGCCAGAAGTATCTGCGTGCCGGCATGGGCATCGGCTTCATGTACGTCAGCCGGAGGGTCATGCCCGCCTTGCGTGACAGCAGGGTTGGCATCCGCAGCATGGAGCATTTCGACGAGGATTCCTACGTTCTGAGAGATACGGCTGCCCGTTTCCAGGATGGTACCCAGAACATCACCGGATTGGCCGCGCTGCACGCGGCGCTCCGGGAAATCAATACTGTCGGCATGGACGTCATCGAGCGAAAAAACCTTGCGATCCTGGAGGGGATCAAGGTGATTCTGCGGGAACACAGAATCGATTTCATCGATTGCGGCGCTCGTCAGAGCAACATCGTCTCTATGCGGACGGCTGATCCTTCCGCCCTGTTCAAGTTTTTGATGGAACGGGGTGTCTACATCAAGGTTGTTCAGGATGTGGCGCGGGTGTCATTCATTCATGAATCCAAACTGGAAGATTTCGAAGTCCTGGCCCGGCTTGCGCGTGAATTCCTAGGCGGTGGCAAAAACTGCGCTGGCGGAGCCGATCGGGGATTGCCAGAGCCGTCAGAAGGCAAGGTTGGGGCAAACGGGCTTAGGCTGTCTTCTCTCCTACCGACCATTTGACCTCGGGCAAGATGATGGACCGATCGATGTTGGCCTTGTAGCGGCCAGCAAACTCAAGCGTGTTAGCCATCTCTGCCTGAAGCCGGGCTTCCTTGTTGGTGTTAGTGGCTTTAATGGCCTCATGTACTTCCACCTGAAGATCCAGCCCGCCGGTCGGCTCTTGGCGGGGGTTCGTCAGGTAATTGATCTTGGCGGAGGGATCAATATCTGCGAGCTTCTGGGCGATGTCGCGGATGCTCAAGCGGTGAGTGTAGTTGTGCACCACCATATGCTCGCCGGGCTCGACATCAACGTCGGCTAGCTTCAGAAAGTTGTCGGCTGTATCGGCGAGACTGATCAAGCCAGTCTTCTGAGTGCCGTCACCATAGACGGTAAGCGGGTGTCCGATGAGCATCTGGCAGATGAAGCGGTTGAAGACCGTGCCGAAGACAGCGTCGTAATTGAACCGGGCCGCCAGGCCGCCGCACTCCGGCGAATGGTTTTCCGGAATCGTCGCGCCAAAGATGGTGGCCTGCTGGACAGTAATGACCTTCAGGCCCCACATTTTGGAGCAGAGGTCATCGATCAGGAAGTCGGCAATTTTTGACTGATGGTAGAAGTCCGTGGCCTGCATCGGCAAGAAGGCCTGGAGGACCTTGTGCTGCGTTCCGCAATGCTCGAAGGTGAAGTCGGTTTTATCAAGCGGGACATAGTCGGTGGCAGTAGCCATGTAGCAGCCGCCGGAGCCAAGTTTGATGTATGTCGTAGCTTTGCTGAGGTGCGCGATGGCCCACAACACGTTGAGGTGACCGGCAACATTATTCGAGAACGTAGCCGCGGCGTTCTTGGCGCTGCTCATGGAATACGGCGCGGAGGGCTGCTGGGCGGCGTTGATGACGACGGCCGGCCGATGCTTTGCAATGACCTTCTCGACAGCCTCGGAGTCCAGGAGTTCGACTTTTTCAAACGACAGGTTCTGCCTGCCGAAGATCCGCTCATATTCGGCGACCCGGCGCTTGGGGCTCTTCAGAGGCACCAGGACCTTGGCCCCTACCTCCTTTTCCCAGCGGCGCTTGACGAGGTTATCCACTAAGACGACCTGCCGGTCCGTACGGCTGGCCATGGCCAGCCCCAGCGTCCAGCCCAGATATCCGTCGCCGCCGAGAATCATGACGGTATTGCCGTTCAATTCATTCATCGTTCCAGCCCATATAAGTAATTCCGGATTTACGAAATGCCTTGGCAGGTGTTGTGATTTGCGAATCTAGAACAAGCACTGATGAAAGTCAATGAGGCTCTGGCTGCTAGCCCCAAATACGTTGCAGGCGGCGCGACAATGACCTGTTGTTCTCTGTTGGCAGGGCTGGAATTCCCGCCAAAAGCGGGGGTCCCATACGGCTGGCTGGATAAGCGGGTTATCGGTTTAGGTTATTTTTCACCTCAGGCTGTCCCACACCGCTAATGGTGATGCGGCGTTGCGGAAAAGGGTGGGGAAGGTGATGGGGCGCCCCAGGGGGAGGGGTGGGCGCTTGACGGTCCGGAACGCTTCCGCATATCCTGAACGAACGGTCGGTAAATAATTCGGCACGTCCCAGTAGGTCTTTGCATAGGAGCAACCATGGCAGCGCAGAACTTGCAGTCAGTGCCAGCTGAGCTATCCCCGGAGGAGCTCTCGGCGGAAGAAGCGGCAGCCCAGGCCAACTTTGACCGGGTCATGGCCGAGGATTCCCGGATCGAGCCCAAAGACTGGATGCCGGCGCCCTACCGCAAGACCCTGCTGCGCCAGATCTCCCAGCACGCGCACTCCGAGATCATCGGCATGCAGCCGGAGGCCAACTGGATCTCCCGCGCCCCCAGCCTGAAGCGCAAGGCCATCCTCATGGCCAAGGTCCAGGACGAGGCCGGCCACGGGCTGTACCTCTACAGCGCCGCCGAAACCCTTGGCCAAACACGGGACAAGATGATGGAAGACCTCATCGCCGGCAAGGCAAGGTACTCGAGCATCTTCAACTACCCTGCCCTCACCTGGGCAGACATGGGTGCCATCGGCTGGCTGGTGGACGGCGCCGCCATCTGCAACCAGGTCCCGCTGTGCCGCGCCTCCTACGGCCCCTACGGCCGCGCCATGGTCCGCATCTGCAAGGAAGAGTCCTTCCACCAGCGCCAGGGCTTCGAGATCCTCCTCGAGCTCTCCAACGGCACCCCCGAGCAGAAGCAGATGGCCCAGGACGCCGTGAACCGCTGGTACGCCCCGGCCCTGATGATGTTCGGCCCGCCGGACGACGATTCGCCCAACTCCAAGCAGTCCATGGCCTGGAACATCAAGCGCTTCAGCAACGACGAACTCCGCAGCCGCTTCGTGGGCATGATGGTGGAGCAGGTTCGGGTCCTGGGCCTCACCCTCCCGGATGACCAGGTCCGCTACAACGAGGACACCAAGAAGTGGGAGCACGGCCCGCTGGACTGGTACGAGTTCCAGGAAGTCCTGGCCGGCCGCGGCCCCTGCAACGCCCAGCGTTTGGAACGCCGCAGGGAAGCGCACGACGACGGCGCCTGGGTCCGCGAGGCAGCGACCGCCTATGCGGACAAACAGCGGGCAAAACAGTCAATGAAGACAAAGGAATACGCAGCATGAGCCCTCACGGCAACCCGGAAGTTCCCGCCAGCTCGGCCACAGAGATCAACCGCGACGCGCAGAAAGTCCCGGCCGAGCCGGAGGCAGCCGCCACCGAGGCCAAGGCCGCCGCAATAACCCCGGCCTCGGAGAATCAGGTTCCGTCGATCAAGCCCGCCGCAGACCGCGGCGCCTGGGGCCTGTGGGAGGTCTTCGTCCGGTCCAGCCGCGGCCTGAGCCACGTCCACGCCGGGAGCCTGCACGCACCGGATGCCGCCATGGCCCTGCGCAACGCCCGCGACCTCTACACCCGCCGCAACGAGGGCGTCTCCATCTGGGTTGTCCCGGCAGAAGCCATCGCCGCCAGTGACCCGGACGCCAAGGGATCGTTCTTTGAGTCGCCCCAGGGCAAGGACTACCGGCACGCCACGTACTACACCAAGAGCGAAGGGGTGAAGCACCTGTGAGCACCCCTGCCTCCAACACCGAAACCACCCGGACCACTGAGAACTCAGGCCACGGCGACATCTCCACCGGCGTGGCTGCCCCATCGGGAAGCGGCGACTCCAACGCAAGCGCCACCCGCATCACCCCCGGCAACGCCCTCCGCCCGGAAGACATCGCCCTCGAGGTCCGCACCGGCCTGGCCAAGCCGTCAGAGGACGTCGCCGAATACGCCCTCAGGCTCGGCGACGACGCCCTGATCCTCGCCCAGCGACTGGGCCACTGGATCTCCCGCGCCCCTGAGCTGGAGGAGGACGTGGCCCTAGGCAACATCGCCCTGGACCAGCTGGGCCACGCCCGGAGTTTCCTCAGCTATGCCGGCGGCGCCTGGGAGAAGTCCGAGGACGATCTCGCCTACTTCCGCCGCGAGCACGAGTTCCGCAGCGTTCAGCTTTTCGAGCAGCCCAACGGCGACTTCGCGGTGACCATCGCGCGGCAGTTCATCGTGAGCTACTACCAGTTCGAGCTGTACCGCCGGCTGACCGAATCAACCGACGCAACGCTCGCCGCCATCGCCGCGAAGGCCGTGAAGGAAGTGGACTACCACCGGGACCACAGCGCCCAGTGGATCCTCCGCCTGGCCGGCGGCACCGAGGAATCCCGCAGAAGGATGATCCACGGCCTGCGCCTGATGTGGCCGTACGTCAACGAACTGTTCCAGGACGATGACCTGACGCAAAGCCTCGCCGAGGCGGGTGCCGCCGTCGCGCCTTCCAGCCTGCGGGAGGACTTTGACCGGCTCACCGGCGAAGTCCTGAAAGAAGCCGAACTAGAGGTGCCGGACGTCCCAGCGGCCCCCGGCGGCGGCCGGTACGGCAAGCACTCCGAGCACCTGGGCTACATCCTGGCCGAAATGCAGGTCCTCGCCCGCGAGTACCCCGGAGCGAAGTGGTGACCACACAGGCCATGTACATCTCCGACTTCGAAACCAGGACGCGGACACCGCGGCAGACGGCGTGGGACATCGCCGCCACCGTCTGCGACCCCGAGATCCCCGTGCTCACCATCGAGGACCTGGGCATCCTCCGGGACGTGCAGGTGGCAGAAGGAAACGTCAGGGTCACCATCACCCCCACCTACTCGGGCTGCCCTGCCATGGACGCCATCCGTGACGACCTGAAGGCTGCCTTCGCGAAAGAGGGCTTCACAGACGTCGAGGTGGACCTGGTGCTGGCTCCGGCCTGGACCACGGACTGGATGACCGAGGCAGGCAAGGCGAAGCTGCAGGAGTACGGCATCGCCCCGCCGTCGGGCAAGGCAGGAGCAGCCCGCCACGCCGGCCCCATCCGCCTGAGCATGGCCGTGAAATGCCCGCAGTGCGCCAGCCTGAACACCAGGGAACTCACCCGCTTCGGCTCCACCTCCTGCAAGGCGCTGTATGTGTGCCAGGACTGCAAGGAACCGTTCGACTACTTCAAAGTGCTGTAAGGAAGCCCCATGCCTGTTGTCCGCCAGACCGCCGCAGAGACGGCGCAGGCCACCGGCCGCCGTCGTCCGTCCTTCCACACCCTCGCCGTGAAGGAGGTGCGCCGGCTCACCGAGGATGCCATCGAGGTGGCCTTCCACGTCCCCACAGAGCTCGCCGGGCAGTTCGACTACCTGCCCGGCCAGTACGTGGCCCTGCGCACCAAACTGCCCGATGAGACCGGCGAGCTGCACGAGGTGCGCCGCAGCTACTCCATCTGCGCCGAACCGCGCAGCTTCGCGGACGGCAGCAGCGAGATCCGGGTGGCGGTGAAGAAGGACCTGGGCGGGCTGTTCTCCACTTGGGCGAACGCCGAGCTGAAGGCCGGGGACACCCTGGACGTGATGAGCCCGATGGGCGCGTTTGTGTCCCGGCACGGCCGCGACGGCCAGGCGGTGGAGCAGAACCGCATGAACTCGATGAACAACCCGGAGGAGCTGGCGGGGGACGTCGCCTCCAACGGAGAGGCCAGCTTTGTGGCCATCGCCGCCGGCAGCGGCATCACCCCGGTGATCGCCATCGCGCGGACGCTGCTGGCCGCCAACCCGGAGAGCCGGTTCGACCTGATCTACGCCAACAAGGCCGCCATGGACGTGATGTTCCTGGAGGAGCTGGCGGACCTGAAGGACAAGTACCCGCAGCGGCTGGCCATCCACCACGTCCTGTCCCGGGAGCAGCGGATCGCGCCGCTGCTCAGTGGAAGGATCGACGCCGAGAAGCTCCAGCAGCTGCTGGGCACGGCCATCCACGCGGACGACGTGGACGAGTGGTTCCTGTGCGGGCCGTTCGAGCTGGTGCAGCTGTGCCGGGACACCCTGGCCGAGCGCGGCGTGCAGCCGGAGAATATCCGGTTCGAGCTGTTCACGAGCGGCAAGCCGGACAAGCCGGAGGGGCATGCGGGCCGTCCGGTGGTGGTGGACGAGTCCAAGGAGACGTACAAGATCACGTTCAAGCTGGACGGCCTGCAGGGCGAGGTGGCCAGCCCCACCCATGCTCGCGAGTCGGTCCTCAACGCTGCGCTGCGCGTCCGCCCGGATGTGCCGTTCGCGTGCGCCGGGGGAGTGTGCGGCACGTGCCGGGCCAAGGTGGTCACCGGCAGCGTGACCATGGACGAAAACTACGCGCTGGAGCAGGATGAGCTGGACAAGGGGTACGTGCTGACCTGCCAGAGCCACCCCACCAGCAAGGAAGTCACCGTCGACTTCGACGTCTAAGTCTTTTCAACTTCAAGGAGTTCCATGATTTCCCTCTCCATCAACAATGGCGTCGCCGAAGTGGTCCTGAACGCACCGCACAAGCTGAACTCGCTGGATGAGCAGGCGCTGGCGGATTTGTCCCAGGCGTACGACGACGCTGCTGCCGCCGCCTCCCGCGGTGACGTGCGGGCGCTGCTGCTGAGGGGAGAGGGCCGCGCCTTCTGCGCGGGCCGGGACATCCAGAACGTCACGCCGGAGAGCGACGACGCTGCCGCGTATCTGGGCGGGCTGGTGGAGCCGCTGCTGAAGAAGATGAGCGCGTTCCCGGCTCCCACGTTCGCGGCGGCCCACGGTGCCTGCCTGGGCGTGGGGCTGGGGCTGCTGCTGGCCACGGACGTGGTGTATGTGGCGGAGAACGCGAAGTTCGGGTCGCCGTTCGCGAAGCTGGGGGCCACGCTGGATTCGGGCGGGCACTGGTACTTCACGGAGCGGCTCGGGATGCACCGCACGCTGGACCTGATTTATACGGCCGAGCTGATGAGCGGCACCGAGGCGGTGGCGAAGGGGCTGTTCAGCCGTGCCATGCCCGCGGACGAGCTGCTGGAGACGACGCGGGGGATCGTCTCTCGGGTGGCTACCGGCGCCACGGGTGCATTTGTCACCAGCAAAGAGCTCGTGGCACACATCCGTGACCAGCGGCTGGGCCTGTGGGAGGCCATGCAAGAGGAGAACGCTGAGCAGGCGCGGCTCTGCAAAACGGACGATTATGCCGAGGGTTTTAGGGCTTTCCAGGAGAAGCGGGAGCCTAAGTTCACCGGTTTCGCTGGCTGAGGTTGTTCAAGCTCAGAGTGTCTAATTCAGAAGGCCCCCCGATACCCCCTTAGTCTCGAACCGCATACACGGCAGCTGCCGCCCTCCGGGATGGAAGGCGGCAGCTGCCGTGCTTTAGGTTCGGGCGCTTAATCCCTTAGCAGCGGTTGGCCCGCTGGTCCGAGTTTGAAGGGTTGTTGTAGCAGGTCCCGCCGGAGCTGCGGACGCTGGTGGTCACGACTGGAGCTCCCGGGGCTCGGGTATCCATCACAAGCGGATCAATGTTTTGACGGGTCACGGTGACAACAGGCTCTGCGGGCGCGGTCGCCGTCGAAAGCTCCTGACGGGTTTCGCCGTCCTTGGCTGTTATCACCGGTGCCACCGGGGTGCACACGATGTCCGATTCCTCGGCGCCGGGACGGGTTCCGGTGGTCACCACCGGAGTGCCGGGAACCACAGCTTCGGTCACTACTGGAGTGCCTGGAGCCGTTGACGTCGTCACTGCCGGCGTGCCGGTGGGAGTCGGGATGTCGGTGCCGCGGGGGAAGTCGAACATGCTGGTCGTGGTAACAGTGGTCCGGCTCGTCGGCTGAGTGGTGGTCGCCGTCCGCTCCGTCTGCTGAGTCGTCATCGTGGCGATCACCGTCTGGTACGTCGTGGTGGTGCATGATTCACGCTGCTGTGTGCTGGTGAAGACCTCGGTGTACGGCGTGGTGGTGGTGATCACCGTCTCCCGCTGCTGGGTGGTTGTGGTGACCTTCTCCTGTGGGGTGGTAGTCGTGGTAACCACCGTTGTGGGGGTCGTCGTTGTGGTCAGGACGGCCCTCTCGCACCTCTCGACGGGCCGCGCTGCCCGCTCGTTGTTCACCCTTTGGCAGTTGGTGGTGGTCGGTGACTCCGTGCTCGTCGGGGTGCCCTGGTCCGTCCGCGTTGTGGATGTCGGGGTGCCGGGAACAATAACGTCAACGTGCGCAGGCTCGCCGGCATTGCGATCCTCACGTGTTACCACCGGCGTTCCTGCGCGCTCGGTCCGAACCTCAACCGCGTCACCGACATTGCGTTCCTCGGTTGCCGCCGTGGGATTTGCTTGCCGGGCCGGAAGCGACGTGTCCACGGTGACAGGGGCGCCCACGGGGCGGTCCGCACTGAATGTGGTCGTCGAAGCCCCTGATGGAACATCGGGACCCACGACGGGTGTGACGACTGTGCACCTTGCATTGTTGCCGGCGCCGCTGAATGTTCCGCCCATCGCTGTGCAGGCGGCGCGCTGTTCGTTTGGACCAGCGAATGCCGGTCCGGCTGGTGCCAATACGACGACAAGTCCCAGCGTCGTCGCGGCCACCAAGGAAGATAAACGCATCATTGACTCTATTCTTCGGGATGGACCCGCGCGAGCGGGATCCGGCGACCTTAGCAGCCTGACAACGCGTTGGAGCGGGATCGGAGTGCATAACAGGGACTCGAGTACTGTGCTGGACACAAACAGGTATTTGCCCCGACTCAAACAGGTAATTGGTGCCAACACCGCAGCTTGGAAGAAAGCCACGTTCTCACACTGCTCTTGGATGGCTGAAGAGAACGAAGAGCAGCCACGGCTCTGCAAACAGAACGATTCCGCCGACCTAAGTCAGTATGTGGCCTCTTTCGCGTTTCCGCAGGTGAAAGCGCTTTCAGAACAAAAAACTAGATCTTGACCCAACCTTGCGGGTTGGTTGCAGGATTCTTAAGCCTCGTCCGCGAGAGTAGATAGAGCCGGGAAAACGCCCGGCCTATCCCCGCCGCCGGTCTTCAAGGACCGGCAGCGGCTGAAGACTACATCCGGGGGCGTCATTGTCTGAGGTTTTGAACGAAAAAGGCACGAGCGGCGAAGAGAGCGGCTTCAGCCGGCGCAGGGTAGTCAAAGGAGTGGCGTGGTCAGTGCCCGTTATCCTGACTACCGTTGCGGTCCCTCCGGCATCTGCGTCGCCCGGGCCGACGGCGCCGCCAACCACGTCGTCAGCATCCGGCTCATTCACAACCGGAACGCAAAACATGCTTTCATCATCGGCTACAGGCCACGATCGGACAGGCGTGCCGGTACCTGCAGCCTTGAGTCTTAAGGACCTGGGTGGAGTAATTGGTTCCATTCAGGTTCTGATTACCATCGCCCCTCAGTCTGCGGCGTCCACTGCCCCTGCCATCTCCTTTTCAACGGTTCGCGTGGGATCCACTACCTTGACCTTCACGCCTCCCTCACAGGGCAACACGTTCAGCGCTAATTTTTCCCACACCTTGCCCGCGGGTGCCACAAGCCTCGAATTTCTGCTAGGCGGCTACACCTACAGTGGCCGTAAGCAGGATGGTGCCACCTATGACGTGACCACCCTGATCACATTCCAAGAACGCGGGGCGACCAAACAACTGAGGCCGAGCTCCACGATTACCCTCGTGAAGTCGTGACCACGAACGTCATTTGGCGACACTCGCGCCAGGTCGCCAAGGTGCGTACTAAATCCATGTGCCGCGTCGCCCTGCTCCACCTCGACGCAAACCAACCCGTGGTCCTCGAAGGCACGGCGGCAACCATCTGGGAACTGATCGACGGACAACGCACAGAACAGTCCATCCTCGCGGAACTCGAGGCCACCTTTGAAGACCAGTCAGGGCAGATGCAGTCCCAGGTGGAACAGTTCCTGGCCAGCCTGGAAGCCCAGCGCCTGATCGAGGCCGACCGCGACGCTTCGCGCTAACAGCTTGAGGTCCGGGGGGATCATGGGGAACGTATTTTTGGCGTGGGAACAACGTCTGTTCGACGAATTGGCAAGAAGCACTGAGCTGCTGACCCTGGAGGTCTTGGGAACACAGTTCGCTGTTCGCTGGGGCCCTGCGGTCACGTTGCAGCAGCGGGAGAGTATGAGACTGGCCTGGGGACGGTGCGCCAGCAGCCGCAAGCCCCTGCTTCCGTCGCTGCCGATAGAACCCTCGGACGATCAGCCATTCACCGCTTCCGTCGCGTGGAAGTCGGATAAACCCGACGACGGTATGTTCCAGCTTCAGGCCGCCTCCTTTGAGGAGCTGGCTGAGAACCTCACGTCCCGGCTCACGGTGACGGCAATCCTCGCCAGGGCAGGTGAGCTCACGATGCTCCACGCCTGCGGAGTGGCGGAGCCAGTAACAGGGGCGGTAGTGGCGCTGGTTGCGAAGTCGGGAACGGGCAAGACTACCGCCGCTTCTGCGCTGGCGCGGACGTATGGCTATGTCACGGACGAAACCGCAGCCATCTCACCTGGCGGCTCGGTGGTTCCGTACCCCAAACCGCTGTCCGTAAGGCAACGGCCCGGGCAACCCAAGCGACAGGTGGGACCGGACGAGCTTGGACTTCAGCCAGCTCCCGCCAAGCCCTTCATCCAGTCCATCGTGCTGTTGGACCGGGTCCAAAGTGACAGTCCCGTGGCTCCGGTGCTGAAGCTGGTTCCGCTGGCCGACGCAGTGCTTGCCCTGATCCCGGATTCGTCCTCACAGGGCGAGATCGAGGAGCCGCTGCAGTCGCTCTGCCGCCTGATCGACAGCGTTGGGGGAGTGTGGCAGGTGACCTACTCGGAAGCCGCAGATCTGCCGGCGGCTCTGGCACCCTTGTTCCAAACACAGCCCCGGGCCGAGCCCGAGTGGGACGCCAGGGCAGCAGAGAACGTCCACACGGGACACATCCCGGCCGGCTTCATCCGCCGCATGGCACCGAAAGATGCCGTGGCCATCGGCGATGACCTGTTGGTGATGCTGGAGAACGACATCGTGCGGCTCAGCGGGATCGGCCCGGCCATCTGGGAAGCGACCGCTACACCAATCAGGCTGGACCAGCTCGCCGAAGAAATCGGAGGGGTGCATGGAAGGCCAGAAGGCTACCGAGACGCCGTGGCCGCAGCCACCGAGCAGCTGATCGAGAAATCGGTCTTGGAACAGGGCAGCAGCTAGGCAGCAATCGCGTGGGGGACCACTCGAAGCAGTACCCCGGCAACGAAGACCGGGACAGGAAATCCAAGAACTTGAGTGGAAGGAACCACCATGAGCACACCAGCGGCCCCCGCGGAAGCGCCCGCCGGCCTGGAGCTAACGGACTACCTCCGGATGCTTCGGGTCTACTGGAAGGCAATTGTCGCATTCACCCTGCTGGCCACCTTGACGGCGTGCGGTTGGACCGTCCTCCAACCCAAGATCTACTCCTCAGATTCCAGCGGCATCGTGGTCACTCCGGGCTCGGACAACGTGAGCCTGTCACTCGCCGGGGACAGCCTGGCCAAGGCCAAGGTCAAAAACTACGAGTCCGTGGCAAAGTCACGCCTCGTTGCGGACCGCGTTATCGCCTCCCTGGAGCTGAAAACCACTGCCGACGCCCTGCTCGGCGCCATCAGCGTGAAGGTCCCGCTGGACACTGCCGAAATTCGGGTCACTGCCCAGTCGACTGACCCGGCCACCGCACAGCGCGTGGCTGATGCCTGGGTCAATGGCCTGGCTGCCCAGGTGGAGGCGATCGAAACAGCGACCCCCGCCGAGACAGCTAGTGAGCCCGGCACGGAACCAACGCTCGACGCCGGGCCGTCAGCAACTGCAACGGCAGTCCGGGTGCTCCCGCTGGGCAAGGCAGTCCTCCCTACAAGCCCAACTTCACCAAATACCAAGCTCAACCTTGCGCTGGGCGCACTCGTCGGCCTGGCCCTTGGAGCGGCGTATGCGGTGATCCGCCGGCATCTGGACCGGCGGATCCGCAAGGCTGCTGAAATCGAGGGGATCTTCGGAGTCCCAGTGATCGGCACACTCCCCGTGGACCACCGCTTGGACCAGAAAAGCACCATCCTCGACGCCGGAACGGCAGCGGAAGTCCACGACGCCGGGGGAGCCATGTCTGAAGCCCTCCGCGAACTGCGCACCAACCTCAGTTTCCTTGACGTCGACCAGCCGCCACGGATCATCGTGGTGACCAGTTCCGTGCAGTCAGAAGGAAAATCCACCGTCACAGCCAACCTGGCCGTCACCATGGCGGCCGCCGGTGAAAACGTCGTCGTGGTCGACGGCGACCTCCGCCGGCCCACGCTGGTGGACGTTTTCAATCTAGTTCCGGGAGTGGGGGTCACTGATGTCCTCACCGGCACCGCTGAGTTGGCGGACGTCCTCCAGCCGTGGGGTGCCCTGCCAAACCTCTCCGTCCTGGGATCAGGCCGCATCCCGCCAAACCCAAGCGAGCTGCTGGGGTCCCGCGCCATGAAGAACATGCTCAACACCCTCGCTGAGGATGCCATCGTCCTGATTGACGCCCCGCCGCTGCTTCCGGTGACTGACGCGGCCGTCCTTTCCCGCGTGGCCGACGGTGCCATCCTTGTGATCCGGACGGGCAGGACCACCCAGGAGCAGCTGGCTCAATCCCTGGGAAACCTGGACAAGGTCAAGGGCCGGGTGCTGGGCGCGGTTTTGAACTACGTGCCAACCCGCGGAACAGACGCCAATTCCTACTACGGTACCTATACCTCCGCCCCCGGGCCAGCGTCTGCGGCTGAATCCCAGCGAGTCAACACCCGGGGGGATGCCGAAGCCCAAGGCGTCCTGGAAGCTGTGCCCGGTGGGCGCAGGGCGCAGGGTTAGGAGCAGCAGTGGCGGACGTGGTGAACGCATCACAGCTCAGTATCCCCGAGGGCGTGCTCCTGGGCCATGCCCTGGCAGCGCGGGTGGCGGAAGGCGTGGGCGTCCGGGCCTTCTTCATCAAGGGGCCGGCGAGTGTGCTTCAGGGGCTGCGCCAGCCCAAGACGTCGGCTGACGTGGACGTTTTTGTGCCACCTTCCAGCTTGGAACGAATGCTGCAAGGCCTGCGGGAGCGGGGTTGGCGCGAACGCCCCTCGGATCCGGACGGCAGGACTTTTCCAAAGCATTCGGTGACGCTCGACCATCCAGAGTGGCCCTGTTGCATTGACGTTCACTTCCGCTTCCCCGGGATGGATAATCCCGCCGCCGATTGCTTTGAGGTGATGTGGAGTAGCACGGAAGTCCTGGAGCTTGCAGGGCAGGAACTGCGGGTCCCGTCAAAGGCGCTGGCAGTCCTGGTCCTGGCACTGCATGCCCTCCGGTCGCCCCACGTGCCGGCGTGCCGGCAGGAGCTCGAGTTCCTGGCCCGCCTCACCCAACAGCAAGCACTTGCGTCCGCCCTCGTGACAATCACCACAGCCACCGGTTCCCTGGCGGCCATGCGGCCCTTTCTCGAGGGCCTTATCTCGGAAACCGCTGCTCCGGAATGGCCACAGCCATCCCTGGAGTGGCATAACCGCCTACTGGCGAAGGAACCGGGAAGCGCCCACCTCCTGGCCATTGTCCAGGCTCAATGGCAGGACAAACCAAAGATGCTGTGGCGGGCGGTGTTCCCACGTCGGGAGGTCTTCCTGAGCGGGAACATCTACGCTGACATGTCACTACCCGGACGACTCCTGCAGCACCGGGCCCGATGGGCCCGCTTTCTGCGCTCAGTTCCCCAAATCGTTCGGGACCTGAGAGGCCATAGAGGTTGAGGCCAGAGCTCGATTGAGCTTGTGAAACCCTTGAAGCTCAGCCAGAAATTGCCTTTGTCTGCCGCTGATTTGTAAGGTTCAGCTATGACAACGGGGAAAGCAATAACCAAAGCCGTCATTCCTGCTGCCGGATTGGGAACTCGCTTCCTGCCCGCCACCAAGGCAATGCCGAAGGAAATGTTGCCGGTGGTAGACCGGCCGGCCATCCAGTACGTGGTGGAGGAAGCCGTAAAATCCGGCCTCGACGACATCCTGATGATTACGGGCCGCAGCAAGCGCGCCCTCGAGGACCACTTTGACCGTGCGCCGGGACTGGAACGCGTACTGGAGCTCAAGGGTGACACGGGCCGGCTGGAGTCAATCCAGTACGCTTCCGAGCTGGGCCCCATCCACTACGTCCGACAGGGCGAGGCCAAGGGACTGGGCCACGCGGTCCTCTGCGCGCAGCAGCACGTGGGCAACGAGCCGTTCGCCGTACTGCTGGGCGACGACCTCATCGATGAGGCCGAGGACCTGCTGAGCACCATGATGGAGGTGCAGCAGAAGACCGGTGGTTCCGTCATCGCCCTGATCGAGGTGGACCCGTCCCAGATCAGCGCCTACGGTTGCGCGGATATCACCGCGGTTGACGGCGAGGATTACGTCCGCGTGAATAGCTTGGTCGAGAAGCCTGCTGTGGGTGAGGCGCCGTCCAACTTGGCTGTGATTGGCCGCTACGTACTGCACCCGTCCGTGTTCGGCGTCTTGGAGAACACCGAGCCGGGCCGCGGCGGCGAGATTCAGTTGACGGATGCCCTGCAAACCCTGGCCGCCGGCGAGGGTGAAGGCTCCGGGGTGTACGGCGTCGTCTTCAAAGGCCGCCGCTTCGACACGGGCGACAAGCTGAGCTATCTCAAGGCCGTGATCACGCTCGCCTCCGAGCGGGTTGAGTTCGGCGAGGACTTGAAGACCTGGATGAAGGCTTTCGTTAACTAGCTCGAAGGCAAACTGCTACAGGCCCGTCGCTTAGAGCGGCGGGCCTGTATTTTTTGACAGTTACTAGTCAGGGAGAGACCAGTTCCAGTGGGTTTACCGGGCTCCCAGCACCTTCAACCAGGAGTTCAAGGAGGTACTTGCCATACCCGCTCTTTGCGAGGGGCTCTGCACGCTCCCGCAGCTCGTCATCAGTAAGGAATCCTAACCGCCAGGCGATTTCCTCGGGGCAACCGATGGAGAGTCCCTGGCGGTGCTGTACGGTCCTCACGAACTCTGATGCATCGTTTAGGTCGTCGAATGTCCCCGTATCAAGCCAGGCCGTACCGCGCGGAAGTATTTCCACCTGCAGTTTTCCGCGTTCCAGGTAAACGCGGTTGACGTCAGTAATTTCAAGCTCACCCCGTGCGGAGGGCTTGAGGTCGCGTGCAATTTGCACCACGTCATTGTCGTAAAAGTACAGGCCAGGAACTGCGTAATGGCTCTTGGGCGCTGAAGGCTTTTCCTCAAGGGAAATCGCGCGACCGGTCTCATCGAATTCCACAACGCCATATGCAGATGGGTCTGCAACGCGGTAACCGAAGACGGCTCCACCGTCTATGTTTTCGAAGCGGCGAAGCTGCGTGCCCATGCCGTGGCCGTAAAAGATGTTGTCGCCCAGCACCAAAGCCACAGGACCGTCACCGATATGGTCAGCCCCTAGAACGAAGGCCTGTGCGAGCCCACCCGGCGAGGGCTGCTGAGTATAGGTAAGGTTTATGCCGAACCGGCTTCCGTCACCCAGGAGCCGCTGGAACTGGTCCGCGTCGTGGGGCGTAGTGATGACCAAGATGTCCCGGATGCCAGCCAGCATGAGCGTTGACAGCGGGTAGTAGATCATGGGCTTGTCGTATACCGGGACCAGCTGCTTGCTGATGCCGAGCGTAATTGGATGAAGACGTGAACCGGTTCCCCCGGCGAGGATTATTCCGCGCATATGTTCGATTTTCCGGGATGTTGGAAATTCAACCAAATCATGTACATGTGTCACGAATGGACAAACGCAGCGGTTTCTTTTTCCTCCCGGAGGACCGCTTCACGTTGTCCCCCGCTGATAGTGCGCAGGTGAACTGGTGGACCGGTTGGTGCCTGACGGCAACGTCGTAATGCAGTACGAGGTCTACGGTGACTTGAACTGGATTTATCGGAGCGGTTCACGAAACAGACCTCGTACAACCCGTCCAACCCGTATTTTTGACGAAAGCGGGCGCAGACCTGCTGGTCCCTACCTCGGTCCGGTCCCTCACGGTGCAAGTCACAATCAGTAACTGCTCTAATAACTATGCCCGTACCAGCAAGTGGAGAAGTTCAATCCGTGCTAGATCACGAACGTCATTGACGGCAGTCTTCTCAGGCTCTAAGGCAAGAGCGAAAACGTCCGGGACTTAAGCCACGCAAACTGCCACACCTCCGCGGTCCTGGCCATCAACGCCTAGGGCAAGATTGGTACTCATATGTGACGGTCGCGGGAAGATAGCAATAAGGACGTTATTGAACTGAGCCTCAAGCACATGGGGCGGGCCCCGGATACGTACGACCAAGGTCCGGACTCGATTTGCGCTACGCCGTCCACTCCACGGAGCTGTGCGATGAGCTGTGCTGTGAATCACAGTTCTCCAGCTTCGACGCCGGGATCAAAGACATCATCGTCAGATACCGCGACAATGAGGACTGGCGCCGGCCGCAGAAGGCGCAGACCGAAGCCCCACGAGGAACAGGGCCACTAAGAGCGACTACGGGTTCATTCCAGTTCCATCAGGTCCCGCTGCCTGTGCGCGGCGAGGCTCCAATCGCTTTTGCCGTCTTAGCCACGATGAGAACTCCGATGACAGCGCCTAACGCGTTTGTCACGAGATCCAGCGGGCTCGCAAATCGGTTGTAAAGAAACAGGAACTGGCCAAGTTCAATGCATCCAGAGGTCAGCAGGCCAAGAGCCCCGATTTGCCACCAACTTTTGTTGGGAAAAGCAAGTGCGCTTACCAATCCGAAAGGAACGAACAGCGCAAGGTTAGCTGTGGCTTCGAGAAACTTGTAATTGAACCAGTTGGGGAATCCCTGCAGTTGGAGGAATTGCAGCATGATCGTCAACCGGCCCTGAACAGGCTGGTCCACAGGACTGGGCCAGAACGCTATAAGGGCCAGTGGAACCAGCATCGCGGCCAGGATAAGCTGCCAAAGCCCTCGGTTGTAAAGGTGCTTCAAATTCGTCTTGCCGTCGGCAGAAGGGCGCATGCTGCTACGGCTAAAGCGCCGTTGATCAGTAATGTCAGCAAGACGTAGAGAAGAGTTTGGTGCCGGGGGAGTGGTATCGAGAAATCCACCCCTCTTGGTGTCTTTTGCAATGTCTCCCCACAGCCCTAATAGTTACCACACACTGAGCAGGCATACGGTGTAGTCGAGCCTATGAGACTTAAAATGCAGTAGGTGGGTGGTCTCCGTTCCGGAGGACCACCCACCTACTTTGGTGCTTGTTGGGAGAAGGAGCTAAGCAGCTACCTCGGCCTTGGCACGGCGGCGAACAACAACTACAGAGGTTGCGCCAGCGGCCAGTGCACCTGCGCCCACCAGGGTCCAGAGGACCAGTCCGGAGTCGGCGCCGGTGTTTGCGAGGCTCGCGCCACCGCCGGTGTTAGCAAGGGGAGCGCCACCGGTGTTAGCAAGGGAAGCTGCCACGGTTACCGTGACGGGACCAACGGTGATGCCTGAATCCACACCAGTTGCGGTGATGGAGTAGGTGCCTGCCTCATTGATAGCCAGCGGCAGAGAGACTGAGCCCTGAGCGTCAGCGGTTGCGCTGATTTCCTGAGGTGCCAGGAACACCGGGATCTTGGCGGAGAATGAACTACCGCCCGCGATATTCGCGCCTGATGCCGCTGGCGGCTGACCTGGCGTTACGCGAATGATGAGCGGCTCTCCGGCGCGGAAGCCCTGACCTCGGAAGACGAAGTTTTCACCCGGACCCACTACGCCGTCGGAAACAGCAGCGTTCGGCGGGAGCGCCGGGTATTGGGCTGCGACAGCCGGTGAGCCAATAAGTGCGAGAGAGCCAGCGAGTGCGAGTGCTGCGAGTGTTTTCTTCATGAATGTCCCCCCGGAGACGATAAGTTTTTGTGTACCCGATTTGAGGAGGGTTCCTCTCCACACGAGACCTGTGCGGAACTAACGGATAATGATCCCAAAGAAGACGTTACCACCTGATCCTCTTTGTGAGCAATGTCAATCAAGTCGGTTTACTTAGTGTTAACACGCCGTTCCGCTAACCTAGCTGCAGCTTGCATTTTCTGTGGGCAGTGTCACATCCTTTACATCCTGAACAGTGGGTGTGACAACGAGGTTAGGTTCAGTGCGTTGAACTATCTTCCCGAAGGTGAAGTCGACCGTTTTGCTCTCTCCCGGTGCGAGTCGAATGGCGAGAACTCCGACTGGCCTACTGCTGTGGAGATGAGGCGCAAACTCAGTTTTCAGCCCGTCAATCTTCGCCATTTCGACATTCGCTTGAACGGGACCGTAGGCCACGATGTTCGTCTGCACGGAGCCCGGCGGCACTCCGAAGACCCCACCGCCGCTTACATACGCCGGTAGGGAAGTAGCAGCATCAGCAGGAGCAGTATTGGTGCTGGTAACGCGCACAGTGGTTTGCTCGTAACCGTCGCGGGGGCACTCCTTCAGCAATTGGGCCGTGCGCTTAACGTAGTAGTCCATCTTCGCCCCAGTCCCATCGTTGAAGTACACGCCAAACTGGGCCGGCGCGACGCTGGGCCCTGCGACCCCGCCGCCTAGTGGATAGTTTGCAAGCAGCTGTTGCTCACTGAGTTGGCTCGACCACACCAAGACGCGCCCCTCGTCCACCGCGCGTGCTATGCCAGCGATCAGCGCGGTCGCATTGCCCCGGCCGTCAGAAAGCGCTTTAAAAACCTCCTGAGCCACGCCCGCGAAATAAATGTCTTGGACGTGCGGCTCTTCTATCTTCGAATACACGTCGGACAGCAGCGTCGGGACAACATTCCTTCCAGTTAACTCCAGGGGGAGTTGGCTGGAAGCGATCCTGGTGAGTTCCGAGCTGCTGAGGGTTACTGGACCGGTCGCTTCAAGTATGTAACTAAGAGCTATGGGATCTATAGAAACGACGCCATCAACTCGCTGACCTGTCTTTCTCTCCCACATCGATCGGGCAGTAGAGGCCGCAGTGGGAAAGTCCGGGGTCAGGTTTACGTCCTGCATGAACTTGCCGAGACGACCGGAATAAATCTGGTGCTGTTCGCTGTCCACTGGAATCACGGGAGAAATGACACCTAAATCGCCAGCACTGCTCTGCGTTCCGAGCGTCAGCTTTCCGTTGTCCAGTGACAGCACGGCTAGCGCCCCGGGTATACCGCCTGTCGCCCTGACTTCCGCGTTGTTCTGAATCATCATCAGGTAGTTTCGCGGGCCCTGAGAACCCATCATTTGGGGTGCAAGAGCGGCAGCGTCAGCGGCGCTATCCAAGGTCTTGGACACGTCCTTTAGTTGTTCTCTGGCTTGTGCCAGGGGCTCTGAGACTTGAGGCAACAGCTTCGTTGCATCGATCCCATCTAGCCGAGCAGCAGAAAGCCGGACCGCGTGAGCGGCTGAAGAGACACTGGGTGAGGCCTCTTGCAAGGGTCCTAGGTTGGTTCCAGAATCGCTTGGAAGCAGGGTGTTCCAGTCCAAACTATTGAAGACTGAAACAAGTGGCGCCAGTCCCAGATTGGCAACGTCGTCAGCAGAACGCGCGACTTCAGACACAGCAGTAAAGTTTTGCCCAAGCCCCGGTACTGACGAAGCTAAGATCCAGACCGGGTTCTCGGCTGACTTCTTAGCGGCATTCGTGTGGACGCGAAGTTTTTCCACTGAGGCGGCCGCTTCGGAAGACCTACTAGCGGCAAGATCATCCTTAAGGGCAGGTACCAGCCGAATGGCGGCGTCCAGTTCTGACTTTATCGTTGACGCAGTCGCCCCAACCGTTGCAACGCAAACGAGTCCTGCGCCTAGAACGGTTAAGGCTATAGCTGCACCGGTTAGTCGACGACGCCGTCGACTAACCTTGCGTCCGCCCGAAGCCCTGCTCGTCCGTCGCCTACCGCCGTTCGCCTCTGTCTTTGTGACTGAGTCGGTCATGAAGTGTTCCTTCCCCCAGTTCAGTTGCGCTGTACTGCACAGCGCATTCAGTAGGCTCCCGTGCTTTGGAAGACCGCTTTGCCCGTTTTGAGCAGGATCACAACATCGCCTGCCAAGGACCAATTTTCCACGTAATAGAGATCCAAGCGTACGGAGTCCTGCCAAGACAGATTGGAGCGCCCACTCACCTGCCAAAGTCCTGTTAGTCCTGGCTTGACAAGAAGGCGTCGTCGAACGTCTTTTTCATAGACCTCCACCTCCTTGGGGAGCGGCGGTCTAGGACCGACAAGGCTCATGGATCCACCCAAAACATTGAAGAGTTGCGGTAGCTCGTCCAAGCTGAATTTCCGTAAAAAGCTCCCGATGGGCGTAATGCGAGGGTCATTCTTAATCTTGAAAAGAACGCCATTGCCTTCGTTGCGATGCTCCAGTTCAGCGAGTCGTTTCTCAGCGTCAACCACCATGGAGCGAAACTTCAGCATGTCGAAAGTGGCTCCGCGGATACCTACCCGTTCTTGCTTGAAAAGGACAGGACCGGGACTTGACACTCGTATTGCCACGGCTATGGCTAACATCACTGGTGATGAGAGCGCGATAAGGATCCCAGCGGCACAAATATCGAATAACCGCTTGGCGACTCGTTGCCCGCCTTCGAGGGTTGGAGTAGTGACATGTATAAGCGGGAGCCCTGCAACTTGCTGCGTGTGGATGCGTGGTCCCGCAATATCCGTGAGGGCCGGCGCCATAATCAGCCCGACGTTTCGCGACGCCAGTGCCCACCCCAGGTGACGCAAAGTCTGGGGATGCAACTGCACGCCGGCCGACACTGCAACAGCATCTGCCTTACATTCGTCTATAGCTTCCAGGATGGATGCTGTTTGATTGTCGTGGCCGAGAACAGGGAGACCTGAATCTGGTTCGACCTTGATACTTTGATCAGCTCCTGGCATGTATGCAGCAATCGGCAGGTAGCCCGCGTGCTTTGCCTCTACGAGGGTAGAGGCGAGATGGGCAACCGCTCCTGGTCCCCCTAGCAACATCAGACGAGACATGCTCTGCCCACCTTGGCGGGTTACATTCAGGTGCTGCCGGAGCAGCCATCGTGCCATGAGCAAACCAGTCAGACCCACTGGCAAAGCAATGCCGACATAGCCTCGAGCCGTATCGATTCGTAAGACATACGAGAAAATTGCCACTAGGCCAAAGAGCCAAAGGGAGGCTGCAGCTACGCGCTTATATTCATCCGGACCAGAGCCGAGTATCCGGCTTTGACGACTGTTCCAAGCCTCCAACATAAGCCACCAAGCAACGCACATGGCTGCTGAAAACCATAGGTACCCTGCCTCGAACGCGGGATTGGTCAAATCCGGCTCGAGACCGAACCTAATAACGTAGGCGCCAGCAACCGCCCAAATAACAACGAACGCATCAACGACTCGCAAGGCCCGAGACGTTCGTTTGCGCCAATCCACCAGCTTCCCCCAGAAATGTTCATGATCGCTCTTCGCGAGATCTGCGAGGACAGGCGCTGCTCGCAGATCCCCGAGGACAGGGTACAGCCGGATGGCCATGCAATCGCAATGCGGCAGGTCAAGGTGGGACATCCAGAATGGTGGGCCCCAGCAGGGATTTTCTGACACAATGTGATGAATTGCTGTGCGTTGTGGCACCTGCGCAGGTCAGAGTACCTCGGTCTTGGGGCTCCTTCTGCAACCTCTAGAGCATTTGTTCACGCAGGCATGCCAGGCCGTCTGAATGATAACCTCGGTTGCGGCTTCGCGCAGAAGCCTTTCGAAGCATCACAAATGGGGGTTTTCCGTGGGTCGGACAGTCGCGGTTATTGGAACACGGGGTTATCCCAGCTTTTACGGTGGATTTGAAACTGCAGTGAGGAAGCTCGCGCCATATTTGGCGGACCAGTCCTGGAAAGTGACTGTCTACGGTCGCTCGGCAGATCTGGAGCAGCACTCGCACAAGGACCCACGTGTCGACGTTATGACGACGCCGGGAGTTGAGAACAAGTCCCTTAGTACCTTGTCCTACGGTCTCACAGCATGTGTACACGCCGCTTGGAAGAAGCCGGATGTGGCTCTCGTTATGAACGTTGCCAACGGGTTCTGGCTGCCCCTTCTTCGCCTTCGCGGTGTGCCGACCGTCGTGAACGTCGACGGTATTGAGTGGGAACGTGCCAAGTGGGGCCGGTTGGCAAAGTTCATTTTCAAACTCGGGGCGCGGATGACGGCACGGTTTGGAACTGTTCTGATCGCTGACTCGAAGGAGATTGGCCGCCGATGGCAAGAAGAGTTCGGACGCTCCTGTGTGTTCATCCCGTACGGAGGTGAACCGGGAGCGGAACGTCCCGCCGAAGGTGACCTGCAGCCAGAACGCTATGTTCTCGCAGTGGCCCGCTTTGTCCCGGAAAACACCATTCCGGAGTTCATTGAGGCAGCAAAGAAGCTCGCTAGCAACTACCAGGTGGTGATCGTTGGCTCGTCCGGCTACGGGGGCCAAATAGAAGATGACGTTCGAGCGCTGGCAGCGGAATACACCAATGTTCGATGGCTCGGTCATGTTTCGGATGATCAGCGTCTACTCGCACTCTGGCGAAACTGCGGTGCCTATTTCCATGGGCACAGCGTAGGTGGTACTAATCCAGCCTTGGTCCAAGCCATGGCGAACGGTGCCCCAGTCATAGCGCGCGATACCGTTTTCAATCGCGAAGTATTGGGCAACGAAGCAGTTTTTTGCAGCCCGGATGCAGTTGATATCGAGAGAGCAGTACGCGGAGTCATGGACTCCCCGTTGGAGCAGAAGCGTCTAACCGAAATCTCGCTAGAACGGGTTCAGCAGGGTTATACATGGGCTGCAGTATGCGCGGCCTATGACCAAGAACTCAGAAAACAAATACGAGAAGCAAACCTTGAATTGGCAGCTAAATGAAGACGGGGCGATTCCAGGGGTTGCCTGAAAAAGCGAACGCTGTAGCTACTGCCCAATTGGTGATCAAAGTAGCTCCGATGCTACTTCGTGGCGCAGCTATTAAGCCCCTACTCAGAAGATCGAGCGGACCCCTTTTTATCGGGCGTGGGGCTCGCCTCAAAAACCCTCAGCTAATCTCGCATTCAGGACGCTTGGTTGTCGAAGACTTTGCCGAGGTGCAGGGCCTGGCCGTTCACGGTCTCAACTTCGGTGCCGAAGTGTCGATCGGCCGTGGTGTTCAAATTCGTCCAAGCAGCTACTACGGTGGGGATGTTGGAGTAGGGCTGTGGGTGGGTGATCGATCGAGCTTCGGTTCAGGTTGTTTTGTCGGTTGTTCCGGCGAGATCAGAATCGGTTCTGACGTCATGCTGGGTCCTGGGGTACGGCTATTTTCTGAGAACCATGACTTTGCGAGTACTGCAGAAACCATAAAGTCTCAGGGGGTTGTCCGCTCGTTCCTGCGCATCGGTGATGATACTTGGGTCGGTAGCGGTGCCACTATTACTGCCGGTGTGACCGTTGGGTCGGGAGCCGTCATCGCTGCTGGTAGCGTAGTGACACGGGACGTTCCCGACGGTGCTGTCGTCGCCGGTGTGCCGGCCAAAGTGATCCGGACACGGTGACTCAGGGCATGAATTCCTTGCCGATACGAACGATGTTTGTCCACTCATCCAATGAGATGTACGGCGCGGACAAGATCCTTGTTGAGATACTCCAATCGCTTCCAGAGAAGGACAGGGTACACGCGGTCGTCCACCTGCCAGATGATTTGCCCTCGCATGACGGCAGCCTCAGTACTCATCTTGGTGCTCTGGAAATCCGAGCCGATGTGAGTCCATTACCCGTACTTAGGCGACGATACCTATCTGCGCGAGGTGCGCTGCCACTTGTAGGCCGAATGTGGCACACTTTTCGTCAAATTCGGAAGTATAGACCGGATGTTGTGTATTGCACGACGTCTGCCATGATTCTTTGCGTGCCGCTTGCGCGCTTGGCTGGCGTCAAACGGGTTGTGCTGCACGTCCAGGAAATCTGGTCACCCAAGGAAGCT
The DNA here is from genome assembly GCF_054408515.1 of Arthrobacter sp. D3-16. Lineage (NCBI taxonomy): Bacteria > Bacillati > Actinomycetota > Actinomycetes > Micrococcales > Micrococcaceae > Arthrobacter > Arthrobacter sp. D3-16. The sequence continues at coordinate 1,021,619 of NZ_CP096437.1, forward strand.
GTCGTCCTGGGGTTGTTCGCTCGCCTCGCGACCGAAATTTTTTGCATCTCGAGCGCATCCCTTCAAGCAATCACCAGCCCATCAGTGCGGAGCCGGTCGGTCTTACTCGTCAACGCCCACAGGGATTCAGGCCGGGATCTGCTACCTGTCCCCCCAACCGGTCCAATGAAATTCGTTGTGGCTAGTCGCTGGAATTCTTGGAAGGGACACTTTACGCTTCTGAAAGCCTGGGACGCAGCAGGCTGCCCCGGAGAGCTGGTGATTCTTGGAGGCCCGCCTCCCTTAGGAACAGCCGTGGACGTGCGGCAGCTCGTCGCGAACCTAGTAAATCCACAGTCGGTCAACGTTGTGGGCGAAGTAGCTGACATCGAGCCATATATTGACGACGCAGACTTCTTGGTTTTGCCTTCGGACAGTCCTGAACCCTTCGGTCTTGTGATATTGGAAGCCTTTGCCCGTGGCCGCGGGGTCATCGCAAGTCGTGGGGGTGGAGTCCTCGATATTGTTGAGGACGGACGAAACGGACATCTCTATAAGATCGGCAGCATTGAAGGACTCCGGGATGTGTTCAAGTCCGTTGATAGGAATCAGGCGCTGCAAATGGGTGCGAATGCCAGGAAAAGCTATGAAGCTACGTATTCCATCGCGGCGTATCGTTTCCGGTTTCTGAACCTTTGGCGTACCACTACAGATAGTACTGATACGAGGACTAATGGTTAAGGCGAATATCGTCTACTGGTACGGCCTGCAGGATATGCCGAAGGACGGAGGGGGACTTCGAGCTCTCGCGTGGTACGAAGCATTGACGCATCTCGGGTTTGAAACTCAGCTTTGCCCTCTCCGGCCAGCACCTATGGCGGGCCCTCAAGACGGTCTGGTTCGAAGCATTAAGAAGCGACTGATTCCGATGCCTCTGAAAGGGTCGCTACCCGAGATGCCCGACGCTGACGTCAACGTGGTCACAGTTCCAGCGGTTTTCGAGTCCGCTGCGTCCACCCTTGATACCGGAACTCTCGTATTCGATTGGATGGACTTATGGAGTGTGAATTCGGCCACGATGGGCAGATCTTCATGGTTGTCCCGCCCCGGGGGGCTACTGCAGAGCGCCTATTGGGGTGCTCGCGAGAGACAACTGATTAAACGCCCAGCCGCGAATGTCTATGCAGGGTATGAGGACAAGGTGAAAGCGTCAGTGGCGGGTTCAGCGTTTGGTTCCTGGATTCCAACGCCTATTACGGCAATCCGCTCGCAAAAGCCACAACGCGAGTCGACAAGACTCCGGGTAGGTTTCATTGGTAATTTTGCCTACCCACCCAACGTCATGTCGCTCCGTAATTTTTTCAAACGATACGGCGAGTTATTTCGAAGTCGAGGAATCGAGGTAGTCGTTGCCGGTTTCGGATCAGAAACCGTCAGAGATTGGGACGTGGATGCAATCGTGCTTGGGCGGATTGATGCCCTATCGGAGTTCTATCGGGGAATCGATGCCGCCCTTGTTCCTATTGACCATGGTGGTGGCATCAAGGCAAAGGCAGTAGAAGCAATTGCGCACGGGGTCCCTGTGTTCGGCACACCGCATGTGGCCAGTGGATTCAGTCCGGAGTGGGCAGAGTATATTGGCGATATCAGTTCGCTATTAGGCGATCCGCCCGCCTTCCCGCCTGTGCCTCCTTCTACGCTTTTTGAGCAACAGTTTAGCCAGGCAGCGTTTAATCACGCGGTAAAGAAAGTTCTTTCCCACATAGATCGAATAGAACTTCCTGCCTGAGAACGAAGGAGTGATGGTGCGCTTATACTTGCAAGGCTTGAAACTGTGGGTAGGATTTATAACTGGTCGTGTACCAGTGCATGTGTTTCGAATCGCCGTATACAAACGCTTTTTGGGCATGCAGATCGGAAAGAATACTTCCGTTCATTGGCGCCTAGCTTTTTTTGCACCAAAAGGGATCAAGCTTGGTCGTAATTCAATAGTTGGCAATGACTGTTTCCTGGATGGCCGGCTTGGACTTGAGATCGGCAACAACGTTAATATCGGCGGGCACGTTCAGATATTTACTGTAGGCCATGATCCAAACAGTTCATCTTTCGGTACGAAGGGCGGGCCAGTACGAATCGCCGACCGAGCATACGTAGCGAGCCGGGCGACCATCTTGCCCAACGTTGAAATTGGTGAAGGGGCCGTCGTGGCGGCAGGAGCAGTGGTTTCCAAGGATGTTGCTCCCTACACGATCGTTGCAGGGGTTCCGGCGAGCGTCATGGGACAGAGATCTCGTGATCTCAGTTACGAGCTCAACTTCCATATGCCATTCCAATGATGATGATGAAGAATCAGAAGAAGAGAAGAGAATCCATTTTGGCGGTCAAACGTGTCCTGGTCTTGTGGGCCGATGAGTCCTCAAGCAATCTGGGGGTTCGAGTTCTTGCTGAAGGAGCCGCGTCTTTAGCCGAACGAGCGTGGGGAGATGACGTGTTTGTCGATTTCCAAAGCTTTGAAGTCGGACCACTAGGCACCCAATTGTCCGGCAAGGTCGTTCTCAAAGGCCTTCTAACCGGCAGCACGAAACTCCGGGCCGAAATGTCTCAGTACGACGCAGTAATCGATACGGGGGCAGGTGATAGCTTCACGGACATTTACGGCCCTAAGCGTCTAGCAATTATGGCCTATACCCGGTTTGTCGCGAAGCAGGCCAATCGTCCCATCATATTTGCGCCTCAAACTATTGGACCCTTCAAAACTGTTTGGGGCAGGCTGATGGCGCGCCACTCCTTGAAGGCCGCTCACACGGTTATGGCGCGGGACAGTACGAGCATGGAGTTTGCGAGTAAGATCGGGTTCCCGGCTGACTGTTTAGCCACAGATATGGCTTTCGCCCTTGATCAACCAACGTCAGTAGCGGGGAGCTCCCGAGCCGATGTGGCTCTCAACGTCTCAGGACTTCTTTGGAATAGCGATTCGCACCTTCCGAAAGAACAGTATCGTTCCCTTACCCGTGGAATCATCGATGGTCTGCTCGCTAGGGGGGAAAACGTCACCCTCTTGGCACACGTTTTGGATAACCCATCGATCGACAATGACATTCCCGTTTTAGAGGAGCTGGCTTGCGAGTTCGGTGGACGCGTAAACGTTTACATCCCGGGCGATTTGAAGGAAGCTCGAAGCTTTATTGCTGGCAGCAAGGTGGTCATTGGCTCACGAATGCATGCTTGCCTCAATGCTCTGTCAGTCGGTGTTCCGGCGATCCCATTGGCGTACTCCCGCAAGTTTGCCCCGCTTCTTGAGGATATCGGGTGGCCATACACCCTTGACCTACGGACTGATTTTGAAATCGTGCAGAAAGTTCTAGAGCTTGTAGCCAGAGACGACCTGAGGGAGCAGGCAGTGCTTGTACGCCAACACGCGGAGTCAAGGTTGGACACCGCCGTGGCGCACCTGAGCAGTCAGGTGACCGTCTGACATGGCGCCTAGGGTGAGGTCGGCAGAATTCGACGGCCTGGTTCGGAAGGTTGTCGATAACGGAAATTGCTCTGGATGTGGAATTTGTTCGCTAATTGACCCAGGGCTTTCTATGGAATTAGACGACGCGGGTTTCAATCGCCCCATCCGGCGTCTACCACTGACGGTTTTACGGGACGCCGAGGCCAGCAAGGAGTTTGCTGCGAGTTGCCCTGGAGCGATGGTCCGTCGTCCCTCCGTTCCTCAGCAGACTGACGCCGACCCTGCCTTAGGCAGGTCGATATCAAGCTGGCAGGCATGGGCGATAGACCCTGAGACGCGCTTTCGAGGTAGCAGCGGGGGAGTACTAACAGCCCTATCAAGGTGGGCCGTTGAGTCGGGACAAGCTGCTCGTGTTGTTGGGGCAGGAGCCGACGCTGACAATCCTAAGAAGAGCGTCGCTGTCGAACTAGGCAGGGGCTCGGACTTTCTCCGGCAGTCGGGATCCAGATATGCCCCCGTATCAGTTGCAGGGCAACCGAATGCGCTTGATCCGTCCTCGGTTGTAGTGGGTAAGCCTTGCGAGGCCTCTGGACTTCGACAGTTGATGGATGCGCGCACTCAACTGGAAAAGCCGTTAATATTTTCTTTCTTTTGTGCAGGCGTACCCAGCCAACAGGCAACTGAAAGGCTTTTGACGGAGCTGGGCATTCCCGAAGGTTCACCCCTGAGAACAATGAGATACCGAGGACATGGGTGGCCTGGAGAGTTCCATGCTGAAACCGTCGACGGTTTAAGAGCCTCAGCCGGATACGACGAATCATGGGGAAAGCAATTAGGCCCATCAATGCAGTGGAGATGCAAGGTGTGCCCGGACGGCGTCGGGGAAAGCGCGGATCTAGTCGCAGGCGACTTCTGGAAGACCGACGCCAAGGGCTACCCGCTTTTTACCAACTCCGACGGAGTAAGCGCCCTTATAGCTAGGACAAAGCGCGGGCATGACTTTATCCTCTCCGCGGTGGAAAGTGGAATCATTGGTGCTGAACCGCTTGAGCTTAAGCACATCAGTGCGATCCAGCCTTATCAGGTCGAACGACGCGCCACTCTGTGGGCTCGGCTGTTCGGTAGGCGCTTGGCAGGTTGGCAAACCCCTGAATATCGCGGCTTCGGTCTTCTTTCACAGAGTTTTCAGTCACCGGTCCGAGCACTTAGGTACGTTTACGGGTCTTACCGACGGTCGAGGAACTCACCAGGTCGTGGTTAAAACTCACCAGGTTTACGAAGCGGACCGACGCCGATGAAGGCCGTCATACACCTTGCGGGAAACATTGCCCCCGTGTTGGCGGGACTCATAACGGCGCCCTTGACTGCTCGAAGCCTCGGTCCGTCCGCGCGTGGTGAGCTGGCAATCCTCCTGCTAGTTGCCTCAATAGTCGGTTTGGTCGGTGCCATGGGATTAGGACTGCTGGCTCGCAAAGCAGTCGCAGAGGATCTAGGTCAGGCACACGGCTGGAGCCGGAGGGGGAGAAGCATCACCTTGATTGCGGTGGCCTTTTCAACCGGCGCGGGCGTCTTCCTTGCACGTTCTCTTGGCCTTGACGTAGACGAAGCCTTGGCAGCAGGGGCCCTTTTTGCTTTCGCCGGAATGAGCGCCAGCCGGAGCATTGACGGGAACATACTTATCGTTGCTGGCAGAACCAAACAGTACGGCACCGCGAACCTTTCGGCATCGGCTTCGGTAACGCTAGGTATCGTGGTTTTCTTTGCCTTGGGGTTTCTTAGCCTTTGGAATGTAATCGCTCTTAATGCAGCTTCTCTTGTTATACAGATGCTATGCATCTCTATTCCCGTGCGCCGGTTGCTCTGCTCAGTCCAGGAGACCGAGCTCCGGGTTGAGCCCTTTAGGAAGCTCCTGGCTAGGGCTTGGCGTGCCTGGCGCTCACAAATTCTTGAAGCGGGTGTTGTTCGAGCCGATACATTGCTCTTCATAGCTCAAACTAACGTTCAGACAGTTGGCCTTTACGCAGTAGTTTCGCTTATTCCCCAAATGGCGTATCAAGTTGTGCAGACACTAATACAGTCATCCTATGCAGGAAATCCCCTGCTGCGCGTTCGGACCCGCACTAGGGTCCTGTGGCAGGTCACGGTTACGGCCGGGGTACTTTTGGCAGTGGTTGGATCGACAGCAGCCGTTCCGCTGGTTCCGTTATTCTTCGGACCTGCGTTTGAACCCGCCTTGGGGCTGTTGTTGCCGGCTTGTCTAGTGACCGTGGGTTTGGCGGGATTAGCACCAGCCCTGCATCACTATGCAACGTCCGCAACGAAGGACATTTGGTTTCCTGTAGCTTTGCTGCTCATCGCAGGGGGCTGTTGGTTGGCCGGGTATCTGATCACACCAACATGGGGTGTCGCCCTTATCGGCCCACTTTTTCTCGTTCTTAGCGCAGTTTATATGTATCTTTTGGCAGGTCCGAAAGCTTTCGTGGTTCAGCGAGCAGATTGGCTAATGCTGTACGGTCGCTAGCCATCCATAACGCTCTTGGCAACGACACCGTTCGTGGAATGATTGTCGTCCTCAACCTGCACGCTTTTCGGCTTGGTAATTCCGTAGCTGACCGAAAGTCCCAGGAGTAAGAACCATGCAGAACCCAGACCAGACCACGAATGCAACGCCAAGTAGAACCCAGATGCACTCAGCAGGAGGGCAGCCTGACCGAGCGGTGATCTCAGCCTTCCTGCTCGAAGCAAAAAGGACGCCATAACAATGAATCCGAGAACCCCCAGCCACCCGAAGTCGAACATTAACAGCGCGACTTCAGAGTCTATGGTCACTGCAATGTCTAGGCTGCCGAAGTAGCTGGCGACGACATAGACGCCAACGGGCAGGCCGGAGAGGCCCCAGCCCCACGGCTGTTCCACAAGGGACTGTGCTGCGAAGAGGTATAGAGACGACCTGTATTCGGCACTTGCATCTACAGCAGATGTGCTTGAAAGGCTATCGGAACCAGAGCCGGTTAATATCCAGATCAGCCCAACGACAATGCTGGCCGCTGCAAAAAATTGAAGTAAAGACGTGTGCACGCGACCAAAAATTCTGCTCTTCAGAGCCGCAGTTATGACAAACCACATGCAGATCAGTACCAGGGCCCCCCGGCTGTTAGTTGAGACTATGCCGGCTATAAGCAGTACAAAGGCTCCCGTCCGAAGAACTAACGTTGTGAAAGTGACTTGAACGAGAGGTATAGCTGCGACCAGCAGGACTGAGAGCACGAGTGGATGCTCAGCCCCGACGATGCTACGGATTGCTCCATCGCGAACTAGACGCCCGGCGTTCTCATAGTTCCCGGCGAGGAAAAAAGAGTTCTGGACCCTTTCCAATACGGCCAGTGCAGCCATAGCTAAGCCCGTAAGTACATATAGCTTCGAGAGAACTGCCCCTAAGTTGAGGTTGCATGCAACGTATCCTGCAACGAACATCAACGGGAAAAGAACGGTATACCTGAATAGTGGATCTAGCATCTCGGGCTGGACAAACATTTGCAGCGCCCCGTAAGCGACCAAACACGAGGTGCTGGTTATGGACACGACGCGCAAAACCTTTCGGCTTAGCGTCGCCCTGTACTTGAGTGTTGTAGTCACGATGATCGTTAGAGCAGCAAGGGCAAGGACGAACCGCACGGGAATTACAGTTTGCGCGAAGCCAGCTCCGAAGATAAGCACGAGCAGCGCGGCGGCAATTGTTTTCTCGAAGATATTCCTCCAGAAAAGGAGTATCGACCACGCGGATGCGATTACGAGAACGGCAATCATCGCAATGTCACTCATTGTGTTCCTCGAAGCTAGGGCGAAAGACGGGCAAGCGGCACTGCCATCGACTTAGACCATAAGCAGCAGGCCGTCCTGGCAGCATCGAACGTGGGTGAACTGTGTCACTTCACGCGGGCGGGCGATTCCCTTGGCGATAAGCGGGCCCGCAAAAAGGCTGATTGGCTGTGTCAAGGGCTTCGCAGATCCTGATCGCCTCCTGCACTGCCTTCTTACTTTCTTGAGCTTTCTTTTTGGTGGCTACCCCAGGATGCATACTATGGAGGAGTTGCCGCACACGAATCTCCGAGCGGACAACGAGGCTTTGAAGGCCACTCATATAACGAACAGCAAGGATCACGCGGTTCCGTATTGCTAGCGCCCGGCTTGGTCCGTTAGCACTCTGCTCAACCAATGCCTCCAATTGGGTCAGGACAGGGACACCGTGCGCCTTTGCCAGCAAGCCTACAGCGACGTCCTCCATGTACATGAAGAACTCTTGTGGTATGCCGCCTATGCGCTTGAACGTTGCTATATCAATAACGAACGCTGCTCCATCGACCCAGTCCACCTCTTGAAGGCCTGCCCGGTGTGGGCCCCGGTCATGGGAGGGGTAAAAGAACGGAAGGGAGATGCGTCCTCCGTTCGACCAAACGTTAAGCCCACCATTTTCCGTTTTTGTAACAAGCTTCGGCCCGATGATATGACCTTCCGCAAAGTTGGAGGCGGTAGTAAAAAGCTGCTGAATCGCATCGTCCCGGAAAATGGTTTCATGGGTGCACACCAGGACTTCTGAAACTGATGGTAGTCGTTCAGAAATCAACTCGAATCCGCGATTAACGCCACCAGCGTAACCCCGGTTTTTACCGTCATCAACAATAGTTGCGGTATGATCCAAGCCCTCATTCTTAAGCGAGGAAGAGTTGTCCACTACAATGATGTGCGAGCGGTCGAAGAACTTTCCGAGACTCGCTAGCGTTTCCCGGAGAGTGTTTTCGCTGTTGTAGTGAACGACCACAGCGGCTGCAGAGGAACTGTCGAAAGCCAAGAGTTTTCCCTTTTATTAATTTTGTACTGCAACGGGGCACAGAAGCTGGAATAGTGCACTGACGGAAGATGATTTCGGTCTACTCGCTGGAACTGTAAGCGTCGTTAGTCAAGAGCGGGTTATCTCCGAGGACGGGAACACGCTTGGCATGCGGGCTGCATGGCTGAGGGTGTCCTGCTGTTTGCTGCGTTCGTCTCCTTCAATGCCGTGACTACTACTTCTTTTAGAAGATCTCCCCATTGGGCTGTCATCGCTGCTGTAGTAGCTGTAGCTATACGCGTCTGGTCCTTTGATCGGAAGTCTATTGAGGACAACGCCGAGGACATTTGAGCCCACCATCTGAAGTGACTTGAAAGACTTTTCCAAGTCATGTTGCTTTACTTTTTCTACACCGACGACAAGAACGACTCCGCCGACGTGTTGGGCCAAAACGGCGGCGTCTGTAACCGGGAGGAGTGGTGGAGCATCAATGATGATCGTGTCAAAGGAAACCTCCAGCTCCGCTATCAAGCGCCCCATCGCGTGCGACCCCAGAAGTTCGCTGGGGTTCGGTGGGATTTGCCCCGACACCAGGACGTATAGATTGCCGCCACCCCAGGGCTGAAGGACGTCATCCAGGCTTGCTCCACCGACCAGTGCTGTTGTGAGTCCGACACTTCGATCCAGCGCAAGGTATTCGTTAACCATTGGACGTCGAAGGTCGGCGTCCACCAAGCAGACCGATTGACCAGCCTCTGACAGTGCGATAGCCAAATTCGTTGCGGTAGTACTTTTTCCTTCGCCTGGCAATGAGGACGTAACTAAAACGGTCTTCGCCTGGCCTGAAACGTTCGCAAATTGCAGGTTTGTTCTAAGCTGCCGGAATGATTCTGCTCGCGGACTCTGGGGTGCTACTTGGTTTAGTAGCGGCTTCTTGCTGGCCTCTTGGTCAAAAGAAATCCCGCCGAGAATAGGGGCTTCGGTGACTCTTCTAAGGTCGGATTCGCCTCGCACTCGACTATCAAGTGTGGTTCGTAGTACCGCGGCGCACACGCCCGATGCGAGACCTAGAATAAAGCCAACCAAGATATAGAGGCGAGTATTGGGAGCAGACGGAAGAGTGGGGGCTTGTGCGGGAGTGATGATTGAGAGGCTGACAGGACTTGTACCACCTGTACGCGGTTTTTCAAGCGTATCAACTGCCTGCACGAGGCTCGTTGCCACTGCTTGGGCGATCGCTGCGGACTGCACCGCTGACTGATCAGACACCGAGATGTTTATGAGTACCGTATTAACTTCCGTGCTGGCGGTTACTCGTCCGGCCAATTCTTGCGGTGAAACTGACAAGCCGAGAGCATCAATTGCGGGCTGAAGCACTACAGGCGTTGTCACGGTCTTGACATACGACTGAACGCGTGCCTGGCTAAAGGTATTTCCTTGTTGGAGTTCCTGAACAGAACCGGAATTTTGGATAGCCACGAAGAGTTGTGTATGTGAGGTGTAGGTAGGTTTTGTCAAGATCGCTACACCTCCGCCTAGAAGGATGCCGGCCATCACGCCCGCGACGATCAAAATCCAATATCGTCGAAGGATGCGCAAATAGTCGCGTAAGTCCAAACTCGGGTCCCCCTGTGTCAGAGTCTGCTTGCTCTAGGCGCGGCCTGAGAGCGGTAATCGTCTTAGTGTCAGGCCAATTGTACCCGTGGAATGTTTCACAGTGATTCCGCGTAATCCGTTGAGATCAAGCCGCAAGCGCCGTGGAACCGAGGTCGCAAGGCGGCAACGTTTCCCGCATGTTGTTTAGGGGTTTTTGAACCTCCATCTGTGATGGTGCGCCTTTGACTGTGCCGCCCGTAGGATGCCTGCGACGCTTCGGTCTCCTCCCCCTAACCGGCGCACGGTTGATTCTGAATAGTCCGCGTACGAGTTAGTTCTATGGGAAGGAGTGGCACCTGCGCGCAGGGCAAGTTTTTAGTCGACACAAGCTGGTGAAATTAGGTGCTGTGGTTGTGACCCTGCCCGGAAGACGCCAAATCTCGTGCTGAGCAAACAATATGATCCGTCAAGGTCCTACTTGCACGTAGGCTTGAGCGGTGAGTATCTGGGGAAAAGTTCGAGGTGTTGAAAATCGTGTGCGTGCTTCCGCGTTGGGCATCCCTTCTGCCCGCGTTGACCGCGAGACAAAAGTGACGATCAAGCACGGCAGGCTGGATGCCGCAGAGGGAACCGTGATCGGAAAGGGGACGCATGTTGCCGTGATCGGTTCGCCTGAAGCGCCGGCGATGATGACGGTGGGTGCCGGGACCAAGATTGGTGCACGCTCCCGCATTAACGTGCGTTCGGGACTTAGTATCGGTGAAAATTGCGAGTTCTCCTGGTTGGTCCAGATCCTCGACTCCGACTTCCATGAGCTTACCTATGCTGACGGCCGAAAAAGCACGATGACACGACCTATTAAGATCGGCAACCACGTCTTGATAGGAACCGGAGCAATCATCCTCAAGGGCGTCACTATCGGAGACAACGCGGTTATTGGGGCTGGCTCTGTAGTCAGCTGCGACATCCCCGCGAACGTCGTTGCAGCGGGCAACCCGGCTAGGATCGGTCGTGACGTTATAGGCTGGGTTTAGGGCATCAAGCCAGAGCCATACTTTCTTGGTCGGTAGGATTAGGTTCATGAAACTTGGGGGAATCCTTTCACTGACCGTTGCTATCTTGCTGACCGGATGTGCACCAGCCGTATTAGAAGGCGACCCGAATATCAGCGTGAAAGCGCAGGCCTATGAGGCCAAGGTCAAGGCAAAGCTTCAGGCTCAGGCGGAAGCTGCGGATGAAGCGAAGCTGGTTCGGCTTACATTTCCCGCGGACCGGCCGCTGCGCGTGCTGTTCGCCGGCGATTCACTGACCGGAGGATTTTTTGCCAGCACGAAGGACAGAGCCTTTACTGAACTGATGAAACAGTCACTCGCTCAGAAAGGACCGATTGAGGAAGCGCGGGGCGAGCAGGCACACGCGACGCTTTCTACGGTTGGCGGTCTTGTGGAGGTGCCCGCTGGCCTCGACCTGGCAGTAGTCGAACTTGGAACAAATGACGTAGGCGCGAAAACGGAGCCCACAGCCTTCGCCTCGCAATACGCCGGGCTATTGGAGAAGATCCAGGCGGAGTCCCCGAACGTGAAGATTCTGTGCGCTTCTGTCTGGCAGTCGGAGGGCACCAGCATGGATGTCTACAACCGCGCCATTCAGGAGCAATGCGAGCATGCTGGCGGGAAGTACGCCAACATCAGCACCCTTTATGGGGCTGCCGGCCACCGCGGACCCGAAGGGCTGGAAACATGGATCGGTACTTCAGACACCTTCCATCCCAACGACATTGGTCACAAGGCAATTGCCAACCTTCTCCTAGAGCGCATAAAGGTGTCCTAGCGTGAACAACGTCAAAGCTTTGTGGCCCAGCCTGTTTCGTGACGTCGTCCTCAATAAGGTGATCGCTTCCCCGCTGTTCCCGGCCCCACTACGTTGGCGTGCACTCCGCGCTTACGGTATGCGGGTTGAGCCCTGTGCGATTTCTCCTGGCGTCTGGTTCGGAAGTTCCCGTATGACTATCGGCTCAGGCGCCTTCATAAACTACCGCTGTATGTTTAACACAACTGCCCCGATCAGTATCGGCGCAAACTGCAATATCGCCATGGGCGTTACGTTCGTAACCACATCCCACGAAGTAGGTGACGCGAGCCGCCGCGCAGGTGAGTCCACTGCCAAACCGATAGTTGTCGGTGCTGGCACTTGGATTGGGGCCAACGCAACCATCCTGCAAGGCGTAACAATTGGTTCCGGAACGATTATCGCTGCCGGCGCAGTCGTCACTACCGACTGCGAGGCAGACACGATCTACGGCGGTGTTCCTGCCCGGAAGATCAAGGAACTAGACAAAGTCACGGGTACGATCCGGGAATGAACATCTGAGGGCTTTATCCGGGGTCATTGAAGGTGGGTCACAATCACAGCCCTGGTCGCTTCGGTGCCAAGGGAACAGCGAATGCCGAGGCGAGATATCGCAGCAGGCCCGGTCAAGCTTTTATTTGTGTGCGCACCTCGTCGTTATGTCGCATTTGGGCGAAGGCGGGGCCAAACTGCGTCTCGGTTGAGCACGTCGAATTCCCTGGAAACACGCCTTCGGTCTTGGCCCATCACCATTGCAGACGGCGCGAAGGTGCATTGCTGCCACAATTGTTCCTGGCGCTCACTAGCTCTGCTGAGCATGATGAACCGTCCCGGGTTTGATGCCGCTATCTTCTGTGAGAAAGATAGTGATTGTGCCCAAGCAGTTCCCGCCCGAAGTCCGTGACCGTGCAGTGCGCATGACCATGGATCGGTTGTCCGAATACCCGTCTGTCTATGCTGCTTGCAAGGCACTGGCGCCGAAGCTCGGGGTCGGCGCTGAATCGTTGCGCCGGTGGGTTGTCCAGGCCCAGATCGATGCCGGTGAGAAGACCGGGCCCAGCAGTGATGAGCTGGAGGAGATCAAGCGGCTCCGGGCTGAGGTGAGGGACTTGAAAGAGTCCAATGAGATCCTCAAACAGGCTTCGATTTTCTTCGCGAGGGAGCTCGACCCTCGCCGCCGCTGATCTGTCGATTCATCGACGAAATGCGCGCTGAAGGTTATGCGGTCGAGTCGATCTGCGCCGTCCTGCGGGAGCAGGGCGTGCAGGTCGCCGCACGAACCTACCGGGCGTGGAAGAAACGCCTGCCAGCCCTGCGCACCATCGAAGACGCCCGCATCACGAATGCGCTCCGGGCCTTGCAAGTCCTCGACGCGAAGGGACGCCCCCGGCCCGAGATCATCTACGGGCGGCGGAAAATGACGCAGTGGCTGCGCCGTAACGGCTTCCCGGAAGCCTCCAAACACGCCGTGGACCGGCTCATGCGCGAAGAGGGAATGAACGGCCTTATCAGAGGCCGCAAGACCCGCACCACCATCCCGGGCAAGGACGGCCGCCGCGCCGGGGACCTGCTGAACAGGGACTTCACCGCCCCGGCCCCGAACCGGATCTGGGTGACTGATTTCACCTACGTCCCGGTCTACTCCGGATTCGTCTACGTCGCCCTGGTCATCGACCTCTACTCCCGGGCGATCGTTGGCTGGGAAACCTCAACCGTCAAGGGCACCGCGTTCGTCGAACATTGCCTGAGGATGGCCCTGTGGCGGCGCCAGCACACCGGCCGCCCGGCACCGGCAGGACTGATTCACCACTCCGACGCTGGCAGCCAGTACACCTCGATCCGCTACACCGACACCCTGGCCCTGGAGGGTCTGCAACCGTCCATTGGCAGCGTCGGTGACGCCTATGACAATGCAGCCGCCGAGACCGTGATGGGGCTCTTCAAGAACGAGGCCGTGGCAAAGGATTCACCGTTCCGCAGCGGGCCGTTGAAAACCGAAACCGACGTGATGGAGATCGTCTTCGAGTGGGTCCACTGGTACAACAACGAACGCCTGCATTCCGCCCTGGATCACCAGACGCCAGAGGAATATGAGCAGACAAATTATGATCTACAAACCGGCCCGTTACCCGACGACGCCGCCAACAAACAGGCGGAATGATTCCCGGGACGGTTCACCCTGTGGCTTACCTGGCACAGCGCCGGCAGCTACCGCAAGTACACGGCTTGTATGACCGAATGGGCACAAGACCTCAGCATTGAACCCGAGCAGGTAGAACAGCTGATCTTCAGGGGCAACTGACCGCGGTGCGGATTTAGCCCCCGTCCTTACACAGCGTTCGCTTGGGAGGACGTATCGGCGATCTTCTCGTACATGACCCCGAGCACGAGGACCTGGACAAGCTTGTCGAACACGACCCGGTCCGACACCCGGGGCCGGTGGCACCCCAAAGGATGGGTGTCGATCACGGGCGGAATCAGGGCCTCGAATTGGGCCCAGAGGGGATTCATGACGGGTGATGGGACGACAGGCACAAGCTTCCCGAGGCAACACTGGTTCTAGACAAACACGTGTTTATCAAAGCTTGTGCCTGCGCCGTTAAATCCAGCACGACCTCACCTACCGGCGGAACCTCTTAGGGCTTGACGCCGGAGTTTAGGTGGTTCTCATAGTCTTGACCGGCCGCGCGCATGTCTTCTTCGGTCACAAACCCCCGGTCGGCGAGAAGGATGGGGCGATATGATTTTGCTCCGTTAGTGCAGCGCACGTCGTCGTGCCAATTCTCGTTCATGGTCGGGTCGTAGAAACATGACCACCCCTTGCCGAAGACTTTCTCCCGCGACTCTTGTACCGCCTCTTCGATCTCCTGGTCGGTGGGCTCGTAGTCCTCATCAACATACTGAACGGGACGCTGAGAGGTGCGGGTCTGTCGATCTCCGTTAGACGCCCCAGTCAGGTCGGGCTGGCCGAAGAGCAACCATGCGCCAAAGCCGAGCACCGCTGCGCCGCTGATCCAAGCGAGGACGCCGGTGCCGAAGTCGGCCCACGCCCCGCTACGGTCCTTAGGTTTCGTCGTCATTTCCCCCCTTTGGATTAGCGTAGCGCTCGGCGCGGACTGGTTGGCAAGAGGCGTGCACGTCCCGAAGATCCGTTACGCCTGCATTCCGCCCTGGATCACCAGACGCCAGAGGAATATGAGCAGACATATTATGATCTACAAACCGGCCCGTTACCCGACGACGCCGCCAACAAACAGGCGGCATGATTCCCGGGACGGTTCATGATGCTAATTCTCGGCGGTTCTGACACTACAGCACCCGTAAGGAGTAGTGCGTTTACTTGTCGGTGACGGTCGAAAAGTGAGCCATTGTGACGGCTTGGCGTCCAGTCGTCGTTGCAACACCTGAGCTTTTAGGAGTTGCAATTGGGTGAGATGAAAAGATCAAGAAAGTCGCGGGGCGCCCCTCCAAAGAATGCTGCGCGGGCTCACTATGATCAGCTGATGAAACAGGGAATGGGCAATTCCGAAGCGTGCCGGATCGTAGGAATCAGCCGTAGTTCGGGCACTCGCTGGCGGCATGGCCACTCGGTTGTTCTGAAGTCCGGAGACATCAAGAAGTACGCTCCCATCTCGCATCAGAGGCCGGTCGTGATCTCCGCCCGGTTTCTCTCCGAGTCGGAACGGATCACGATCGCGGACCTCCTGCATGCCCGGCGCAGCATCCGTGCCATCGCCAGGGAGCTCGGGCGTAGTCCGTCGACGGTGAGCAGGGAGATCCGCCGGAACATTCACGAACCCTCTGGCAACTACCGTCCGCGGACCGCTCAGCGCAGTGCCGAGCGCAGACGGTGCCGGCAGCGGACCGGGAAGATCGCCGAAAACCCGGAGCTGAGGGAGTTCGTGCGCGAACATCTGAAGCAACGCTGGAGCCCACGCCAGATCAGCAACCGTCTACGGGCTAATTTCCCGGGGCGACCCGAGATGCACGTCGTGCCTGAGACTGTTTATCAGGCCCTGTATGGGCGCGGAAGCCTGGATTTAGCCGTGGACCCGGCCGCCTCGCTGCGCAGCGGGCGGACCGGTCGTCGGCCCCGCCGCCGAAAAGAGCACAGGACCAAGCGCTTCCCGGACGTGGTCATGATCCGGGACAGGCCCGCGGAAGTGATCGGCAGATTAGTACCAGGGCACTGGGAGGGGGACTTAATAATTGGGAAGGGCGGTCGCTCGGCCATTGCCACACTGGTCGAACGAACCACGCGCTTTATCATCCTCGTGCACTTGGCAGGGAACCGCGGTGCTGAGAATCTGCGCGACCGGCTTACTGAATCGATGAGCCCGCTCCCAGCCCATCTGCGCCGTTCACTGACCTGGGATCAGGGCACTGAAATGGCCTGCCACCAGAGTTTCACGCGGCGGACACTTATCCCGGTGTACTTCTGTGACCCCGCGAGCCCCTGGCAGCGCGGCTCAAACGAGAACACCAATGGCCTGCTGGAGTGGTCCCTAAATGTTGGACTCCTAATTAAACGTTAGGCGGTGGCGAGGTTGTGAGCGAGGTATTCGTCAGGACTGAGGTAGCCGAGTCTCCGTTGGATTCGGGTGCTGTTCCACCAACGCAGATACTCGGTTAGACCGGTATGGAACTGCTCGGTGGTCTTGGGTTGCTGGATCCGAAACCATTCCTCTTTGAGGTGGCTGAAGAACCCTTCCATGGTGGCGTTATCCAAGCAGGTGCCCTTACGGGACATCGATTGCGTCAGCCCGGCTTCGCGGAGCGTGTCCTGCCAGAGCGGATGCCGGTACTGAAACCCCTGATCTGAATGGACCAGGGGTCGCTCGTTCGGAGCGAGGCCGCTGATCGCAGTGCGAAGGCCATCGGTAACCATTTTGACGCTCGGAGACGGACCTGCCATAACAGAGACGATCCGGTTGTCATGGAGATCAAGGACCGGTGAGACGTAAACCTTGGAGGTGCCCACCGTGAATTCGGTGACGTCGGTGGCCCACTTGGTGTGTTTGACCGCGGTTTCGAACTGGCGGTTCAACACGTTCTCAGCCGCCTTACCGACCTCGCCGCGGAAGGAGTTGTATCTGCGCCGGCGACGGACCGGGCTTTGCAATCCGAGCCCGCGCATGAGCTTCAGCACGGTCTTCTTCGACACTATCCATCCCTGTCGCAGGAGCATGGCCAGGACGCGTCGATGCCCGTAAGCGCTTCGCGCCTGCGTGAAGACCTGACTAATGGCTTCTTTGAGTTCCGCGTGCCGATCTGGCCGGGTAAGCCGGTTGCGGTGGTCGTAGAACGTGGACCGGGGAATCTTTGCCAGATGCAGCAACAGCGGCAACCGGTGATGGGCCTTGAGGTCATTGATCGCTTGAACTTTCAGCGTCGTTCCTGTGCCCTCAAGGCCCGCAATTTTCCCAGGTACGCCACCTCCGCACGCAACCGCTCGTTCTCCCTCCGGAGTTGCTCGACCTCGCCCTCGGGAACTGGATTCTCGCGATCGACCGGTGGCCGGCCCCGTTTCTTCGGGCGTAAGCCGTCCTCACCGTCTCGCCGGTAAATTCTCGTCCAGTTCGTGACGGTGCCGGGAGAGGGAAGGTCGTACTCCTTGGCCAGGACGCGTCCGGACACGCCCTGAAGATGACGTCGCACGATCAAAAGCTTGGTTTCGATGTCGTACTGCTTACGGTCTCTTGTCATCAGCGCACCCGATCCTCGTACCTGCCATCGCTGATACAACATTTGGACAGGGTTAGGTGCTAAATCAAGAGTCAGCGCGACGGACTTCGCAGTCAGCCCCTGCTCGAACAACTCCATAGAAGACACTGCATCGGAGTGACTCAACGTGCTTCTCAAGTACATCTGACTACTCCTGGAAGAAGGATCCTAAATTGGGTGTCCAACTTCCGGGGACCACTCCACTGCTCCGCCAGTACTTCCCGAAAGGAACAGACCTGGGCGTCCACAGCCCCGAACACCTAGTTATGGTCGCCGCTGAACTCAACCATCGGCCACGCGAAATCTTGGGTTGGCAGAGTCCCACGGAGCACTTAGCTAGACTGATTTCACCTTCGACCGAACCATAAATTGTTGCAACGACCGCTGAATACCGCCTGAAGACAATGGCCAACGCCATGACAACCGCATCCGCCGAGCTCAGCAGTCCGGTCGTGAAGCCCCTCCGACGCCGCCAAGGGCCATTCCCATGCTGCCCTACGGTCCGGAAAGTCCCGCTAGTTTGTTGACTCGCCTTATGAAGCCTTTCCAGAGCACTGAGCAAGGCGGCGCCGAGCCGAGGAACTTATGGTCGATGAAATGGGGCCTAAACTCAGTCCGCGGCTTCGCTTGGTCCGCCAACCTGGCCGCGGCTCTGGGGTCTGCTCTTGAAGGCGGGTAAACATGCCAGACACGCTCGCGGGGAGTGTCGTAACATTCGACGTAACTTGAGCAAACCTTGAGGCTCTGTTTTGTAACATCGCGGCTGGGTGAATACGGGGAACCTAGGACACGCATTACTCACGCCAGGAGCTGCCGCAGCGAAATATAAGGCTACTTTCCTATGTCCTGCTGTCCGTGACATCAGTGGCAGTCGCGCTGATGGCACTGCGCGACTAATCTCTCCCGGCGCGAGCTCGTGATGACGTGACTTGTCATTCCGTTTGTCACGTGGTTGGGTCATAGCTGATGGGGATCACTGTGACCGATGGAGGCTGTTGTGGCTATATCCGAGTTCGCCTTTGCGCTCTGCGCGCTGTTGGGCACCCTGCTGGTTCCTTTCTTTGTCCTGTACCAGATGCTGCGGCTCAAGCGTCGTGCCGTCCGGGTCACCATTTCCTCCGCAACACGAGGTGACCGCCGCTAGCCATGCCGTATGTCGACATCAACCCGCATAAAGGCCGTCCTAAGTGGCAGGGCTACACCGCGCTGGCGGTTCTTCTGGTCCTTACCGCAGCCGTAGTGTCGGCCGCTTTGACACGCATCTGACCTGCAGTATTCGCAAAACCCCTAGACTTACTGTTGAACGAGTGATGCAGAACAGTATTCCGAAACGTCTTGGGGGACATACATGCCCGATCCGGCGGATCAGAACTCACGCGCCCATGCAGAGGATGCAGGGCAGCCGCAGCCGCGCCGACGTCGTGACCTACGTCACGGTGAGGGTGAACTGACGGATGCCCGGACAGGAACCATGTCAGCACTGACACCCAGCCCAGCCGACCACCCGGACGCCGGTAGGCCGCTGACGCGCCGGACCTCCTGGGCGGAGGCGGCTGCGGCAGCCGACGCAGTAAAGCCTGCCGGGCATATCCCGGCTCCCACCCGTGCGCCGGCGTCCGCTCCGGGGCAGTTTGCCGCGGCGAATTCCATCAGCCCTGTCCCAGAGGCCACTGCAGCGGAAGCATCCGAACCGCCGTCGCAGGCACCCTCTGAAACTCCCGCATTCCGCAGGGCACGGCCGACGGTAGCCGAGACCATTGCTGAAAAGCCCATGCCGGACTTCATCAGTTCGCCGGGACTGTTTGTTAAGGAACAAAAGCCCCGCCCGGTGGGCGGTTTTCGCGGTGCCATTTTCAACATGACCGGCGGGGCCTGGAACATGGGCCCCGGCGCAAAGCAGCGCCAGGAAGAAGAACTGGGCCGCCGAATCTCACGCCAGTTGCAGGGCAGCTACAACACCGCCGTGCTAAGCCTCAAGGGCGGCATCGGCAAAACCTCCACCACTGTGGGCGTGGGTTTGACCCTGGCCGAGTACCGCGGCGACGCGCCCTGCGCTATCGACGCGAACCCGGACTCCGGTGACCTAGTGGAGCGTGCCTTGGGGGAAGGCATCTACCAACAGGCTAGTCCGCGCACCATCACCGACCTGCTCCGAAACATCGACTCCATCGATTCGCTCACGGCCCTGGCCCGCTATATGCACCACGCTGGCCGGCTGCACCTCATCGCAGGGGAGCAGGACCCGGAAGTCTCGGACTCGCTGACGGCCGAAGAGTACCTGCGGATCCGCAAGCTCATCTCCGCCTACTATTCCGTGGCCCTAACTGACTGCGGCACTGGCGTGACTCACAACGCTATGAGCGGGATTCTGCAGTCCGCGGACAATCTCGTGATCGCCGCCGGCTACGCCGTCAGTGGAGCCAAGCGCGCCCGCAGCACCCTGCAATGGCTGGCCAGCCACGGATACGAGGACCTCGCCCGTAATGCCATCGTGGTGATCACGGACAAGGACGAGGTGTCCTCTCGGGTGGATAAGGATGCCATCGAGGAACACCTCGCAGGCATCTGCCGCGAGTTGATAGCTGTCCCGCACGACCGTGGCGTGGCGGACGGTGACCTTGTCACCTTGGACGTGCTGAAGCCCGATACCCGGCGGGCCTACAAGGAGATTGCCGCAGCAATCGTGGACGGGTACCGCTAAAACCTTTGCCAAGGGCTTGCTCCCGGAACTCACCTCATACTTCACTGCCGTAGGGACAAGTCCCCTGTCGATAGTCGGCGATACCGCCAGGGAACTCAAGTAGTCCTATTGGTACCTAACGCGTAGTGCCTACGCTGTTGCTTTGTGAACCCCGCGACTTACGGTCTCCGCATGGAGCGTCTAATTAAAGCCTTCCGACAATTCTTGGTTGAGAATATTGTCGGTGATGATCCGACCATGGAGCTGTCCCGCCTCGATCAGGAGGACAAAACGGTGCACGCCAAGTACGGGTTCGATGGGCTGGGCACGGGCAAGACGGGAACGGGTCCGTTCTAGCGGCGCCTGGAATGGGTCTAGCCTCAGGTCAACTAGAGGACAAACTATTGCGCAATCGACGGTAGTTAATCTAAGAACTAGGAAGCGTGCCCCTGCGACTGAAACACTCACCGCCGTTCGTGCATCCGGCATTGCGTGAGCGGGGATGTTGTATCGGGTGGGCCGGTGTTCCGTACATGACCACCGAGGAAGAGGTCTAACACGCGAAGTGCCGGCGTTTTGTCCTGATAAGTGCGAATTGTTCCCTTCACCGGGTGAACAATATGTTTCCGTTAATGAGCGAGCTCACAACTTGAAGCTGAGCTGGCCTGACGGTTTTTCATCAAGGAGCCGACACATGCCCCTAGGCCCCCGACGGTCGGGTCAAGCAGACCCAACTAACGCGTATCCAAATCCTCGAACACAAGAAACGTCTGTGTATCAAGCACCCCCGGCATGGACTGCAACTGGTCGAAGATCACCCGCCGCAAATCGATGTTGTCCACGGCGCGCACCAGCAGAATTACGTCGAAGTCGCCGCCCACCAGGGCCACGTGGTGCACCTCGGGGATGGCGCCGAGCTGGTCGCGCAGCTCACGCCAGGCATCCTGCTTCAGCTTCAGGGTCACGTAGGCGGACGACCGGAGCCCGGCCTTGATCGGGTCCACCAGCGCCGTGAACCTGGACAGCACACCCTCGCCAGTAAGTCTGGCGATGCGTGTGTACGCGTGCGCACGCGAGATGTGGACGTTCTCGGCCACCTGAGTGACGGACATGCGGCCGTCCCGGGTCAGCTGCGAGATGATCCTGCGGTCGATGTCGTCCAACGGGACGGGTTCCGTCCCGGCATCCCTGGTTGCCAATTCGCCCACGGCCTGTCAGTAATCCGGCTCACACTTACAATTCGTCTCTCAGTGTAGAGCGAATTGAGCATGACTATGCGATTACCGAACAGGCTGAATACGAAAAGGCGTCAGGAGAGCGGGTACGAGGACTCACTGCGGCGGGCGTCGTCCAGATTCGCTGCGGTGCGGATGAAGTCACAGTCGGCGGGGGAGAGGAGAGTCTCCCCGTGCCGGTCCTGATCGAACTCCACTCCGGTGGCCTTCGAAATCGCTGCCACCACGGCCCGGGGAAGAATCTTGCACCCGGGATTATCGATCAGCCATTGCCGCGTTTCTGGCTCGAGCCGGTCCCACAGTTTCTCAATGCCCATTCCGGATACCACCCTTTGTCATTTCTCTTGGATGAAATGCCGCCGTGCCTCTGCCTGACGGATGGTGCTTGGTTGTTGTCCCCGTCAGCCGCAGGAATGGCTGGCTGGGAAAGTGATTCAGAGGCGGAGGGGACCACGCTGTCCCCTCCGCGTCCATCGCCGCACCAGGAGCCCCCATAGAGGATATCCCTGCCACCTGGTGCGGAGCCTTCTCCCTGCGATGAACGGAAAACGAACTTTCCGAACCTCGACGGATAGACGTTTTCGTCAATCCGTCCTTCGAGTTTGGCCCTCACTAAGGGGCAGGTCAAGGCGTTTTTCAAAACAGACGAACCATTACGTGCTCACGCAGTTCGGCGGTAGAGGTTCTTCCGCCAAGCGGCAAACGCTGGACGCCCTGCGGGCTCAGGTGTTGCCCTGTTCCTACCCGCCCCGGAGTTCGCTCCGGGCAGCTTCCAGCAGGGTGCAATTGCGGTTGCACGCCGCCATAATGAGCCGTCCTGCTGCTTCCTCCGGAGTGCAGCCGCTGCGCGCAGCTATCGCCTGAGACGCCTCCGCGATCACCGAACGCGATACCAGTGATTCCTCCAGGGCAAGGAACTGATCGTCCCAGAGGCCCATCGGCGGCAATTCCTCCGGCGTGGGGTGGAGGGAATGCACGGCGGCTGCCGTCCTGGCCTGAAGTACGGACCGGGCTGCGGTGAGCAGTTCGGCCGTTTCCGGATATGCCAGCCGGTAGACAAGGTGACCGCCTGACCGCAGGCACTGAATCAGATGCTGACCGCGCATCTGGCCCAGGTGCCGGGACAGGTGGGACGCCTTCACCCCCGTGCCCTCGCAAAGCTCCGGGATGGTGCACTCGCCGTGGGTGAGCAGCTCCAGGATCTGCGCCCGGACCGGATGGGCCACGGCCTTGAACAACTCCGCGGCAGCGGACATCGACGGTCCGGCGCCGCCGCCGTGGACCCCGTTCGGCACAGCCTGGTGGCGCTGCATGCCAAAGTTTTTAGTGCTCATGGTTTTGCTCCCTGTAGGGCCTGCTCGCCATTATCCTCCGTTGTGCCGCTCCCGGCGCCGCAAACTGCGCCAAACTCACAGTGTTTTCGCAGTCCCAAATGCTGCCCCACGCACCTGGGCTGGCCAGCCCCCAACCCGGGGAGTTTCCTCTATTCAGCACAAGGAGCCCGGCGTTACGCTTGGTCCCCGGACCGAGGAGGCGATGATGCTCGAAGAGGCGGATCTGCTGCAGGCCCTGCGGCGTCACTGGAAGTATTCAGGCAAGGACGAAAACATCGCCCACGAGATCTACCGCCACGACGCCGTGCTCGAGTTTCCCCAGTCCGGCGAACGTTTCGAAGGCGTGGAGAACTTCCGCGAATGGCGGCGGCGGTACCCGGCGAAACTGAAGTTCCACACCCGCCGGGTCACCCACCGTGCCGACCTCGTGGTGGTGGAGAAACCTCATCAGTTACGACGGCGCCCCGTGGATGTTCACTGTCAGCATCCTGGAATTCAGAGGCGACCGGGTTGCGCACGAGCGGATCTACATCATGGACGCCTGGGATGCTCCCGAATGGCGCACCCCTTGGCGCTCCGAGGTGCCGGCGGACCCGCCCCCGCCGGCTCCGTAGCAACCGCGGCTGTTCTATACCGCCAATTTGTCCACGGCCCCCGTCCGTAACCTGGCTCACACTGGCAATTTGTCTTCACAAAAAGCAGGAATCGTGCAGCTTCTCCACGATTCAGCAAGGTGCTGGATACGAAACCTTCTGCGGGCGGATACTGGGGAGTAATAGTGGCAACAGAAGGACGGAACGATGACGATCTCCGCGAACCACACCGCACCGGACCAGATCAGCAAGGCGACCTCCGAGGACGCGCTCGCCGAAGCAGCCAAGAAGTTCGGCATCACGGCCGAGGACTATATGCTCCCGGCCCGGCACCAGATCGAGATGGTGGACCCGGACGGCAGGCTCAAGCCCGAAGGTGAGCAGGGCACCGAACCCGGCCACGAGTACCCTTTGCCCGGCGATGAGGAACTGCTGGCAGCGTATGAGCAGCTCGTCGTCGGACGCCGCGTCAACGACCAGAACTCTGCGCTCGTCCGGCAGGGCCGCATGGCCGTGTACCCGTCCAGCCACGGCCAGGAGGCCTGCCAGGTAGCGGCCGCGCTGTGCCTCTCCGACGGCGACTGGATGTTCCCCACCTACCGCGACGCCGTGGCCGTGATGACGCGCGGCGTTGATCCCGTGCAGGTGATGACCATCTTCCGCGGCGACTGGCACGGCGGGTTCAACCCCCTCGAGCACAAAGTGGGGATCCAGTGCACCCCGCTGACCACGCAGCTGCTGCACGCCGTCGGGGTGGCCCACGCGGCCAAGCTCCGCGGTGAGGACACCGTGGTGCTGGCCATGTGCGGCGACGGCGCCACCAGCGAAGGCGACTTCCACGAAGCCCTGAACTTCGCGGCCGTCTTCCACCTGCCCGTCATCTTCTTCGTCCAGAACAACAAGTACGCCATCTCGGTGCCGCTGGCACACCAGTCCGTGGCGCCGTCGCTCGCGCACAAGGCCGTGGGCTACGGCATGGCCGGCGAACGTGTGGACGGCAACGACGTGGTGGCGCTCCTCGCCGTCCTGGACCGGGCCGTGAAACTGGCCAGGGAAGGCTCCGGCCCCCTGCTGGTGGAGGCCAACACCTACCGCATGCAGGCGCATACCAATGCCGACGACGACACCCGCTACCGCGAGAGCGCTGAGGTTGCCGAGTGGCGGGCCAAGGACCCGGTGAACCGGATGCGCACCTACCTGACGGACCGGGGACTATTGGACGACGACGGCGAGGCGCGGATCCGCGAGAAGGCGGAAGCGGTTGCCACACAGCTGCGTGACGGCCTCAGCGAAGACGTTCCGGTGGACCCGCAGGAGCTCTTCCGCCACGTCTTCTCCGCGCCCACCCCCCAGTTGAAGGAACAGTCCGCCCTGCTCGCCGACGAACTCGCCCGCGACGCAGCAGCATCTACCGAGGAGGCCGGCAAGTGAGCCCCACCATCACTACTTCATCCGAAGCGAACGGCAACGTCAGTGCCGCCACCGCCCGGGCAGCCGCCTCAGCCGCTGCCTCCGCCGAAGCCGCAGGCCCCCAGCCGGTCACTCTTGCCAAGGCATTGAATACGGCGCTGGCCGACGCGATGCACGCTGATTCTTCCGTCCTGGTGTTCGGCGAGGACGTGGGGACGCTGGGCGGGGTCTTCCGCATCACCGACGGACTTACCGCGACGTTCGGCGAGCAGCGCTGCTTTGACACCCCGCTGGCGGAGTCCGGCATTGTGGGCATGGCCGTGGGCATGGCCATCAACGGGATGCGCCCCGTGATGGAGATGCAGTTTGACGCGTTCGCCTACCCGGCGTTCGAGCAGATCATCAGCCACGTGGCCAAGATGCACAACCGCACCAAGGGCGCCGTGAAACTGCCCCTGGTGATCCGGGTTCCCTACGGCGGCGGCATCGGGGGAGTGGAGCACCACTGCGACTCCTCCGAGTCCTACTACGCCCACACCGCCGGCCTCAAGGTGTTCACCCCGGCCACCGTGGCGGATGGGTACCGGATGCTGCGCGAAGCCATCGACTCGGACGATCCCGTGGTGTTTATGGAGCCGAAGAAGCTTTACTGGTCCAAGGACCTGGTGGATTTGGGTGAGCTGCGTTCTGCCCACACTGCTGCTGCTCAGGCGGGACGCACCACGGAAGGCCGCGCCGCCGTCGCGCGTCCCGGCACCGACGCCACGCTGATCGCCTACGGGCCGTCCGTCCCCACCGCCCTCGCCGCTGCCGAGGCCGCAGCCCTGGAAGGGCGCTCGCTGGAGGTCATCGACGTGCGCACCATTGTGCCGTTCGACGATGCCACTGTCTGCGAGTCGGTGCGGAAGACCGGCCGGGCCGTGGTGATTGCCGAAGCACACGGCTTCGCGTCCGTGTCCTCCGAGATCGTGGCGCGGGTGCAGGAGCGCTGTTTCCACTACCTGGCCGCGCCGATCCGCCGCGTGACCGGGTTCGACATTCCGTATCCGGCACCGAAGCTTGAGAAGTACTACCTGCCCGGCGTGGACCGCATCCTGGACGCCGTTGACGACCTTCAGTGGGAGAAGTGACCATGAGTGAAACACGCGTGTTTTTGTTGCCGGACCTGGGCGAGGGCCTCACCGAAGCGGAGCTCGTTTCGTGGCACGTTTCGGTGGGGGACACCATTTCTGTGGACCAGCCGATTGCCGAGGTGGAAACCGCGAAGTCCACTGTTGAGGTGCCTTCTCCCTATGCCGGGATTGTTGCTGAGCTGCACGGGCAACCGGGAGAGACGCTGGATGTTGGGAAGCCGCTGATCTCGGTGACGCCTGTTTCGGTGGGTGGGCCTGCTTCTTCTGCTCCCGTGGCGGAGCCGGCCGAGCCTGAGGTGGAACCTGCCGAGACCGAGCTGGGGGAGCCGGTGGATGAGGCTGAGGAAACCCATCCCGAAGCTGAGGCTTACCGCGAAGAGGAAAAGGCCGGATCCGGCAACGTGCTCATTGGGTACGGCACCCCGGGTGGGCACGGCGTCGCCCGCCGGACGCGGGCGCGGAAGTCAACTGTTGTTTCCGGG
Organism: Arthrobacter sp. D3-16; assembly: GCF_054408515.1. Lineage (NCBI taxonomy): Bacteria > Bacillati > Actinomycetota > Actinomycetes > Micrococcales > Micrococcaceae > Arthrobacter > Arthrobacter sp. D3-16. Next base: position 1,047,918 of record NZ_CP096437.1, read on the forward strand.
GCCGGGTCGGTCGGCACCCTTCCCTTGGAGGACGGGGCGGCCGACGGCGGCCCCGCGGCGGATGCCGACGTGGACCTTTCGCTCCTGCGCACCCGGGTCCCCGGCAAGCTGGGTGCGGTGATCTCCCCGCTGGTGCGGCGGATGGCCCGGGAGCACGGCGTCGACCTCGGAGAGCTCCCCGGCTCCGGGGAGGGCGGCCTGATCATGCGCCGGGACGTGGAGAAGGCCATCAGCACTCCTGTGGTCGAGCCCGCTCCTGTGGCAGAACCGAAGTCCGTGGTGGAGCCTCTCGAAACCACTAACGGAAAAGCTGCTAACACTGACGCCCGCACCGGCCTGGCCATCTCAGCCCGGACTCCGGTCATGGGAGTGCGCAAAGCCGTTGCCGCCAACATGGCGCGCAGCCGTTCCGAAATCCCTGAGGCGACTGTCTGGGTGGACGTCGATGCCACCGCGCTCGTGGAGCTCCGCCAGGAACTCAAAGCGGGCGGCTCCGAAGTGCCCGGCCTGCTTGCGTTCATTGCCCGTTTTGTCACAGCCGGGCTAAAGAAGTATCCGGAGCTGAATACCCGAATCGAAACCGCGTCCGACGGGTCACAGGAGATCGTCTCGTTCGACGGGATCAACCTCGGAATTGCCGCCCAGACCGACCGCGGGCTCGTGGTGCCGTCGGTCCGCGCGGCGGAAAAGCTGACGGCTCGGGAGCTGGACGCGGAGATCCGCCGGCTGACCGACGTCGCGCGCCAGGGCAAGGCCACCCCGACGGAGCTCGGCAGCGGCACGTTCACGCTCAACAACTATGGAGTGTTCGGCGTGGACGGGTCCGCAGCGATTATCAACCACCCCGAGGTGGCCATCCTCGGCGTGGGCCGGATCATCGACAAGCCCTGGGTGGTTAACGCCGAACTGGCCGTCCGGAAAGTCACCGAGCTGACGCTCACCTTCGACCACCGCGTCTGCGACGGCGGAACGGCAGCCGGCTTCCTCCGCTTCGTAGCGGACGCCATCGAAAACCCCAACAACCTCCTAGCCGACCTCTAACCCCCAACCCCCACCCCCCGACGCTCTCTCACTCGATGTCGGTTTTTCCGAAACCCTCTCTCACTCGATGTGGGTTTTTCCGGAACCCTCTCGCACTTGATGTCGCCTTTCCGGAACCCTCTCTCAGTTGATGGTGAATTCAACTCGAACGCTGTCTCAGCTGTTCTTGTCTGTCGCAAGCCTTCTCAGTGATGCCGGGCCTACCGCGGGAAGGGTAAGGATACGACGGCGGCCGCGACCGCCGTCGTATCCATGCCTCCATCACTGCGTCTGCTTCCTGGGCAGGAGAAAAGTCCCGCACCGGGTTTCTGTCCGCACCACTTGACTATGTCAATCCTTTTTGGCCCCGGCAGGACGGTTATGTCTGGCCCCACCAAAAGTCCTCAAGCTCTGTTCCTGGACGAACCAGCGGAGTCACTGAGCCATAGGAGATGCAGGTAGCGGATCCCCGACACGTGTTGGTTAGAGAAGCGGACCTGCATGTCCGGCGACAAGCAGCCAGCCCTCTTCTTCATGAACCCATACTTGCGTCATAGGCATGCGGTATTGAATCCCGCCGAGCGACGACCCTGACGAGAGACTGAGATGTCTCTGGAAAGTGGCGTAGCCGCCGACCTGCTGAGCTAGAGGCTGTACAGCTCCTCCGGCCACGGATACAGGCTGCCGAGTTCGGTGGACTGGCCATGACTGCCGCCGGCGTGGGCGATAGCCGCCAGCACCAGGTCGAGAAGTTCTCTGTTGAGTCCTGACACCAAGTCGCCCAAGACCGCAGGTGCGTCCGTCCCGATCGAGGCGACCAGGAGCAGGAACCGTTTCTCGCCTCCAAGCGAGGATGCCATCGAGCTCGCCATGTCTTTGAAGTCGATCCAGGTGCGCCCATTCCGGTTCTTGACCCAGGTGTTCCCAGACTGCGCGTAGCGTCCGCGGTACCCGCGGATCAGCAACTCAGTGGCGGCCTCCAGCGCGTAGTTCCCCTCGGCCCAGGCCCGCAGCTCCTCGATGTTCGACATGGTGCTCCTCACGATGGCGTTTCCCGTAGCGTACCGCTCCCCCTAGCTGGTCAGCCTGACCCGTGACCTGATGTCCGCATCTTGCCATCCATCTCATTCAAGAAACGCAAGAACACAATGACAATAAAGGCGTTCGAGGGCTTGGACGCAAGCACGATCACAGCAGGGCGAGCACGATTGCGTGCGACGTTGGCTGACGTTCTAAGACGAGCGGTATCGAGGACGACGGATCACACGTACGAGGCGTGAAGATCGCTCAGATGTCATCCACGTCGTCCTACGCGTAAATTTGCAGCCGCGATGCGTACTGGTCAGGGTTGCGACTCGCCGCGCAGATAGATCTGCCGACCGGCCATGAAGAAGAAAAACAGCCCGAGAAGTCCGGGAATGAGCGGGGGTGAGGCAGGAACGCCAGAAAGCTCGGGCGCGGGGAGCCAACTCACAACGATGAGGATGAGCAAGGAGACGCTCACGATAAGGTACAGGGCCAGCGCCCACGGATAGTACGTGTTCCACGCTGTCTTTCGCGGCGTTGACTTCGAGTTAGCCGAGTTCGTCATGGCTGTAGCATACTCACCTGAGGAAATCTTGCGCCCTTCGGGTTTCGCAGGCATCGAGCACGACGAAGGGTGTACGACTGTGTCCCAATCCACGAGTGTCAAACTCCCGTGGCACCTGAACTCCACCAATTGGTTCATTCTCGCGGGGATCATTGGCACGTGCGTGTTCGGTTGGTTCGCGGCAGGCCAGCCTGGCGTTCCACTGAAGGACGGTGATTACGGTTGCAGTGCACAAGATGGTGCGATTCCGGGGCCGGGAGCGACCGTCGTCAACGGCCGAGTAGTTGACGCATGGGATTTCGATAGTTCAACTGGAGCGACGCCATCCGTTCCATTCCGCAATCCTGAGCGCAAGAACCCTGGGACGTTCACGATGACGAGCGTTGGACCGGGTGGTCATCGGTACGAGTTCGAATGCACATACTAGCGAATAGCAACACGGGTCGCCGCGACGCGATGCAGCCGAGTGTGTGAAACGTTGCGAGTGTGTGCGTTGCGTCGGCGTGAGAACGAGAGCACGTCACGGCAGCGCGAGAGCGAAGCGGTAGCGCGTCGGGGCGGAGCGCAACGTTCGAGAGAGTTTTCGTTGGTTTTGCAGTTGTGCCAATGACGGTTCGGCTCACGATCAGGCAGTCGTCCAAACTCCAGAACACGTAGGCGGGGCCGCTACAGTTATCCAGCGAAAACCAGTGCAGCAACTTCGACATGCGCTATTGGTTTTGGCTGCCCATCGTTGTTACGTCGTCGGTGACGAGGCACGTAAGAACTGCCATGTCCCCGATCACCGTGATATCCGCCTGCTCAAGGGTTTGGGCGTGCCACGTGTTCTGGCCTTCTATGTTGGACCGAAGGTACGTATCCCGATTGAACTGGTCTCCTTTATGGGGTGTCCAGCAAAACTTGGGGTGCAAATGCCGACTTAGCGTTTCTCCGTCACGTCGCGCCAGGGCATCTGCGCGCTTTAGTGCAGCACTCAACACTTCGTGATCGGTCATTGGTCCAGTCTGTCAGTTATTGCTAAACGCTGAACATCTGCCGCAGTGTCGAGTGCCCATACTTTCCCCAGGACGGTCGTAACCATGATCGACCGATTAGCTCGCGCTCTGTTGGGCGATGGTGTGGGCGAGCCGGTAGGAGTCCGTGCCGGTTTCGATGATCGTGCCATTGAAGGTCAGCCGGTCCACGATCGCGGCGCACAGGCGTGGGTCGCTGAAAGTTTTGGTCCAGCCGGAGAATGACTCGTTCGATGCGATTGCGATGGAATTCTTCTCCTCTCGTTCGGTCAGGACCTGGAACAGGAGTTCGGCGCCTCGGCGGTCCAGTTCCATGTAGCCAAGCTCGTCGATGCAAAGCAGGTCCACGCGGCCGTAGCGGGCGATGGTCTTGGCCAGGACCTTTTCATCGGCGGCTTCGACGAGTTCGTTTACGAGCCGGGTAGCGAGGGTGTACTTAACCCGATAACCCTTCTCCGCGGCGGCAGTACCGAGTCCGATGAGCAGGTGGGATTTGCCGGTTCCGGAGTCCCCAATCAGGCAGAGGGGTTGTCCTTTGCGGATCCATTCCCCGGTGGCCAAAGTGTGGATGGTGGCGGGGTTGATGTTCGGGTTTGCATCGAAATCAAAGTCCCCGAGCCACTTATCCCGGGGAAAGTTCGCAGCTTTCACACGGCGGATGGACGAGCGCCGGTCCCGGTCGTCGCACTCCGCCAGCAACAGCTCGGCCAGAAATCCCTGGTAGGAGAGTTGTTCCTTCCCGGCGACGGTGAGGGCTTCGTCCAGAACCCCACGGATGGTGGGCAAGCGCAGCCGGCGGCAGGCCTGGTCCACGGCGGCAACCGCTGCCTGTTCGGTCAGGCCGCGGCGCCGGCGCAGAGTCGGGGTGATGGTGGTCGTCGGTGCGGTGGGGCTCATGAGATGTTCTCCTTCGACGCGGTTCCTGCAGGGTGTTCGGAACGTTTGGCCAGCAGCTCGTCATAGGCACTGACCGAGGGCAGGGGCCGGGCGTCAGGCGGGAGCCCGGCAATGACGGCGGCGGGGTCCATCAGCCGGCGCTGGGTGAGACTGACAACCCGTTGCACTTTCAATTCGCCGTGAGCACCGGGATGACAGTCGGAACTGGCCCCACCCCATGAAGATGCCGCGGCGTGTCTGCGGGCTTCGACCGCGACGACGTCGGCACTGACAGCACCCACCCCCAGCGCCGCAGTGATGCCTGCATGGATGTCTCCTGCGTCCATCGAGCGGTGCAGCAGCAGGACGTCGATGAGTTCACGGGTCCCCTCGGCGTCACCGTTGACCCGGCGAGAGGCAGCCCAGAAGGTCTCATGCGCGCTGGTGAACGCACCAGACTCCCGCGCCCTGGCCAAAGCAGTGGAGCCGGGAAGGGCGCCGGGTTTGGTCTTGAGTACTTCGAGATAGTGATCCAACTGGACCGATTGCCCGGACCGGGCAGCGACCCGCTGATGCCTGGCGGCCACGGTGCGGCCGTCGAAGACCACGAGCTCGGACGCCCGCAACGAGACCCGGACCCTCCGGCCGATGAGCCGGGCCGGGACGGAGTACTTCACCATCCGGACCGTGACCATCGAAGACCTATCAACTCGGGGTGTTAGCACCAGACCTGGATCAAATTCCCCCGCCGGCAACGAGGCCAAGAACGGCCGTTCAATCTCGAAGTCCTGACCGATGGTGCGGATCCTGTCATTGATCCGCCGGTGATCGTCCTGGGCTTCCCATCCCCGGATGCGGTCATTGAGCTCATCCAGGGAACCAACGACTGGCATGGGCGAGAGTCTGTTGCGCCGGAACCAGCCCACCTCGCCTTCAACTCCGCCCTTTTCATGGGCGCCTGCGATGCCAGGCTGGCAATAAAAGGGATCGAAGCCGTAGAACGAACGGAACAACACCCACCGGTCGTTCTCATGGCGCTGCCGGCCTTGCCCGAACACCACAGCGGTGACCGCGCTGGTGAGATTGTCGTATCGGATGTGTTTAGTCGGGATGCCGCCAAGAACGTTGAAGGCCTCGATGTGGCCCTCGAGAAAGGCTTCCTGGGCCTGAGTCGGGTAAATCCGGTGAATGGCTCTGCCCGAATGCGACAGCCGGAAGATGAACATGTGGCACTTCGTCTTCACCCCGTTCAGCACGACATAGACCTCGCCGAAGTCCACCTCGGCTTCGGCGCCCGGCGCGTGTTCCTGAGGAACAAACATCTCAACGCGGCGTCCGGCCTCCACATCAACCTGGGCCCGACGGACCCTTACGTAATCACGCACCGTGGAATACGAGAGCTCCTGCGCACCGTGCTCTTCAATGAGCCGGGCCAAAATCCTTCGTGCGGTATGACGCTGCTTCCGCGGAGCCGTTGTATCCTCGATCAGCATCGCGTCGATCGCGCCCTTGAACGGCTCCAGCCTCCAGGACACCCCTTGTCTCTGTTTGCGCTCCGGAGGGGCAGCTGAATCCAGTGCCTGCCTCACAGTTCTTCTGTGGACTCCGTACCGGGCGGCCAACGCACGAACCGACAGGCCCTCAACCCGGGCGTCCCTTCGGATCCGCGCGAACAACTCCACTCTCGACTCCATCCAGACCAACCTTCCGCCGCATCCATCCACTGATGAATCCAACGTTGAAGGTGGGGCCACAAATAACCGTCACAAGGTGCCCGGCGAGTCATGAAGTGGGGCCAGATATATCCGTCCTACCGGGGCCATCCAAATCTGTCACAGCCAACCACTACCGCTTTCGCTTGAGCACAGGCAGAACGTTCCGCGGCTGTTTCTCTGGACGTCCCCACCGTGCATTGTTAGCTGGAGGGTCCACTTAGGGCACTTTTCCACTACAAAGGCTCACAAGATTAACCGGTTGACGACTTGGAGGGCCAGGAGGGCTGAATGAGAACGAAGCTGTTGAGCGCTAGCCCACGCGTCATCTCCCATTGGTGCTGGTCGTACCAGGCGTAAAGGCATACGTTCAGAATTCGGGTGTACAGCCGGACTGTGCGAGGCAGCGTACGCGGGCCTGGGTGAAGTCTGGTCCGAAAGTCGTGAGACTGCGGCTGCAGCATCGGAAACTCCGGAATGGTCAGCGGTAACCGCCGATGCTCAGGAATTCATGGACCTGTCGACGATTATCCTGGATTGGGCGAAGAGCATTCCGCCTCGCGTGAGACTGTCTAGCCTTTAATCGTGACTTCGCCTCCGGAACCAGAGAGTAGAACCCGGCGGCGAGCATACGACCACGAGAGCGGCCGAGGGCAAGGCAGGCCACAAAAACCTCAACAGTGGCGCCGCCATCATGCTGAAGAAGATACGGATTGTTCGACATGGGACAGGTCCGCAGCGATCTGCCACCGTAAGTGGCCATCCTCGTCATCTGCCGGAACATCGGCAAGCGCTGCTGGTGAGCGGCGTGCTGGCTGTCCGGAAAGACACCGAGCTGACGCTATCTTCGACCACCACGTTTGCGCCGGCGGCACAACCGCCGGCCCTCCGCTTCGTAGCGGATGCCATCGAAAACTCACAGCCTCCTAGCCGAGATGCAAACGTCCCGAAGGGCTGGATTCGGGTGCCGCTGCCTGGTACCTCAGGCTTCGCAGGACGACACGAACATCGGTTGAAACCCTTTAGGTTCATTCCAGCGTGTTGCTGAAGACAGGTTCTCCGGTCTCCGATGGGGTTCCTGGTAACGAGAGTGTCGATTCAAATCTTGATCTGAATCGGGGATTCGCCTAGGGGCGACATAAGAGTCGCCCAGATGGGCGGCTGCCAGACCTGGTTGTACAACCTATACCTTCCTGCGGGCTATGATCTGGAAGTCTGCGTTGAGCAGATTCCGTTTTTGCGGGCCGGTGCCCGCGTTATGTGGGGATCTACAGTGTTACGTCCAAGCGGCCTTCGCTTTTATCCGCAGCTTTGTCATTAGTTCTTATCGCCTTAGTCATGTTTACGGGGGCTTCACCTTCCTTATCCGCGGAAGGTCCGGACGTCACGGCTCCTGTGTTGCGGGAGTTTTCGCTGTCGCCACGGCTGGTGGACGTCACTGCTGGTCCGCAAACAGTGTCGTTCACGGCGCGTGTTACTGATGATTTGTCTGGCGTGGACTCCGTTTTTGTCTACCTGGAGAGCGACGTATCAGATCAGTACTTTTACTCATCGTTGAGGCTGAGCGAGGGTTCTGTTCTAGATGGTGTCTTTACGGGGAGTCTTGTGCTTCCTCAGGCGGCGACTGGGGGTAGTTGGTCACCCCGGGTGATGATCCTTGATGACGCTGTTGGTAATGACTCCGCCTCTACGGCTCTCGAGGCCATCGCAATTCCCCGGCTCGATGTAATTTCGTCAGCACCGGACGTCACGGCTCCTGTGTTGCGGGAGTTTTCGCTGTCGCCACGGCTGGTGGATGTTACTGCTGGTCCGCAAAGAGTGTCGTTCACGGCGCGTGTTACTGATGATTTGTCTGGCGTGGACTCCGTTTTTGTCTACCTGGAGAGCGACGTATCAGATCAGTACTTTTACTCATCGTTGAGGCTGAGCGAGGGTTCTGTTCTAGATGGTGTCTTTACGGGGAGTCTTGTGCTTCCTCAGGCGGCGACTGGGGGTAGTTGGTCACCCCGGGTGATGATCCTTGATGACGCTGTTGGTAATGACTCCGCCTCTACGGCTCTCGAGGCCATCGCAATTCCCCGGCTCGATGTAATTTCGTCAGCACCGGACGTCACGGCTCCTGTGTTGCGGGAGTTTTCGCTGTCGCCTCAGCTAGTGGACGTCACTGCTGGTCCGCAAACAGTGTCGTTCACGGCGCGTGTTACTGATGATTTGTCTGGCGTGGACTCCGTTTTTGTCTACCTGGAGAGCGACGTATCAGATCAGTACTTTTACTCATCGTTGAGGCTGAGCGAGGGTTCTGTTCTAGATGGTGTCTTTACGGGGAGTCTTGTGCTTCCTCAGGCGGCGACTGGGGGTAGTTGGTCACCCCGGGTGATGATCCTTGATGACGCTGTTGGTAATGACTCCGCCTCTACGGCCTTCGAGTCATTAAATCGGCCGCAGGTAACGGTGACAAACAGTTCGGCTTCGGTAATAGTGCCGCCTGACGTGGTCTTCTCAGATCCACTAGGGGAAGCGAAAGATACTTACATCATTCCAGAGCTGGATGGCGTTGAGTACTTGATTGGGAATGCAGTTGTCGCTGGAGGAATCTATCCCGGCAAGGGCACCATTTCGGTCATGGCACGGCCGAAAGCGGGATTCGCATTTGCACCGTCCACCGTTACCGAGTGGGCCCACACATACGAGGCGGGTTCTCTCGACATGGCGGTTCCTCCGTCGTTGGTTTCGTTTCAGCGGGTTTCAGGTGATGTCCTCCAGGTGGGCGATTCAGTGGCCTTTGAGTGGGAGGTTGCTGATACGCCTGTGGAGCGAGTGACGCTTACGTTCAGGGACGCGCTTGGCCGCTACCATTACGCGAATTCGTACGGGAGTGGCAGTGGCGCGTTGTCAGGTACGGCTAGTGCTGTGGTGAATGAGTCATGGACTGCGGGTTCTTTGGTCCTTCTACGGGTTGAGTTGCAGGCGACAGCGTCGTATGTGAACTATGAGCAGGATGGGTCCGTGCGTAAGAGCCCTGAGGGTGTAAAGGATCCGAGACCGATAACTGTTGATTTTCCCGCAGCCAACTTCTCCGTAGAGAACTCTTTTGATTCGTCGGTTCCTCCGTCGTTGGTTTCGTTTCAGCGGGTTTCAGGTGATGTCCTCCAGGTGGGCGATTCAGTGGCCTTTGAGTGGGAGGTTGCTGATACGCCTGTGGAGCGAGTGACGCTTACGTTCAGGGACGCGCTTGGCCGCTACCATTACGCGAATTCGTACGGGAGTGGCAGTGGCGCGTTGTCAGGTACGGCTAGTGCTGTGGTGAATGAGTCATGGACTGCGGGTTCTTTGGTCCTTCTACGGGTTGAGTTGCAGGCGACAGCGTCGTATGTGAACTATGAGCAGGATGGGTCCGTGCGTAAGAGCCCTGAGGGTGTCAAGGACCCGAGACCGATAACTGTTGATTTTCCCGCAGCCAACTTCTCCGTAGAGAACTCTTTTGATTCGTCGGTTCCTCCGTCGTTGGTTTCGTTTCAGCGGGTTTCAGGTGATGTCCTCCAGGTGGGCGATTCAGTGGCCTTTGAGTGGGAGGTTGCTGATACGCCTGTGGAGCGAGTGACGCTTACGTTCAGGGACGCGCTTGGCCGCTACCATTACGCGAATTCGTACGCGAGTGGCAGTGGCGCGTTGTCAGGTACGGCTAGTGCTGTGGTGAATGAGTCATGGACTGCGGGTTCTTTGGTCCTTCTACGGGTTGAGTTGCAGGCGACAGCGTCGTATGTGAACTATGAGCAGGATGGGTCCGTGCGTAAGAGCCCTGAGGGTGTAAAGGATCCGAGACCGATAACTGTTGATTTTCCCGCAGCCAACTTCCACGTGGGCGTTCAGACGGTCTCGCCAACTTCTGTAACGTTTACCGACTCGGATGGCACAGCCGAGGACGCGTACACGGTTCCGGTGACTGAGGGTATTGAGTATCTGATCGGCGATAAGGTAATCGCCGCTGGAACGTACCCCGGTTCCGGTTCCGTGACGGTGACAGCCCGCGCAAAAGGGGACTACGTTCTCTCAGTTGGCGCTGTGGCGGAGTGGTCGCATGCGTTCGAAGCAACGCCGTTCCAGGTAGGCCCGGCGGCCGTGGTGTTCTCAGACAAGGACGGCACCGCTGACGACACGTACACGGTACCGACGACGGAGGGTGTTGAGTACCTGGTCGACGACAAAGTCATCGCCGCCGGGATCTATCCCGGTTTGGCGACTGTGACCGTGAAGGCGCGTGCCACGACTGATTATGCGCTGGTTGCTGGTGCTGTCGCAGAGTGGTCACATGGCTTCAAGGCGACGCCGTATCAGGTGACGCCGGCTGCCGCCGTATTTACCGATAAGGACGGCACCGCAGAGGACAGGTTCATTGTTCCCGTGACGGAGGGTGTTGAGTACCTGGTCGACGATAAAGTCATCGCCGCCGGGATCTATCCCGGTTTGGGGACCGTGACCGTGAAGGCGCGTGCCAAGACTGATTATGTGCTGGTTGCTGGCGCCGTGGCGGAGTGGTCGAATGCCTTCGAGGCGACGCCGTATCAGGTGACGCCGGCTGCCGTCGTATTCACCGATAAGGACGGCACCGCAGAGGATACGTTCACTGTTCCCGTGACGGAGGGTGTTGAGTACCTGGTCGACGATAAAGTCATCGCCGCCGGGATTCATCCCGGTTTGGGGCCGGTGGCAGTCAAGGCGCGTGCCATCACTGACTATGTTCTGGCGGCAGGAGCAGCGGCGGAATGGCCGTATGCCTTCAAGGCCACACCGTACAAGGTGACGCCGGCCGCCGTCGTCTTCAATGACAACGACGGCACGGCGGAGGACACCTTTACCGTTCAGGCAACCCAGGGCGTTGACTACCTGGTCGGCGATAAGGTGACTTCCGCCGGGACGTATCCTGCGGCGGGAACAGTGACTGTGAGGGCGCGTGCCATCACTGACTATGTTCTGGCGGCAGGCTCAGCGGCGGAATGGTCGCATGCGTTTAAGGCCACGCCTTACAAGGTGACCCCGGCCGCCGTCGTTGTCAATGACAACGACGGTGCTGCGGAGGACATTTTTACGGTGCCGGCGACGGACGGTGTTGAGTATCTGGTCGACGACAAAGTCATCGCCGCCGGGATCCATCCGGGTTTGGGAACAGTGACGGTGAAGGCGCGTGCCAGCACTGACTATGTCCTGGCAGCAGGAGCAGCGGCGGAATGGTCGCATGCGTTCAAGGCGACGCCGTACCAGGTGACCCCGGCCGCCGTCGTATTCACCGACGAGGATGGCACGGCCGGGGACACCTTCACTGTTGCGGCGACGGAGGGTGTTGAATACCTGGTCGGCGAAAAAGTCATCGTCGCCGGGATCCATCCCGGTTTGGGGACGGTGACCGTGAAGGCGCGTGCCACGACTGATTATGTGCTGGTTGCTGGTGCTGCGGCGGAGTGGTCGCACTCGTTCAAGGCCACGCCCTTCCAGGTGAACCCGGCTGCTGTGGTGTTCTCGGACAAGGACGGTACCGCGGTGGACACCTTCACCGTTCCTACAACCCAGGGCGTTGAGTACCTGGTCGGCGATAAGGTGACTTCCGCGGGGACGTATCCTGCGGCGGGAACGGTTACTGTGAAGGCGCGTGCCATCGCTGGCTATGTCGTGGCAGCAGGAGCAGCGGCGGACTGGTCGCATGCCTTCAAGGCAACGCCGTACGAGGTGACGCCTGGCGCCGTCGTCTTCACTGATAAGGATGGCACTGCTGAGGACACCTACACGGTGCCAGCCGCGGACGGTATCGAGTACTTGATCGGGGACGTCGTCAAGGCGGCGGGCACGTATCCGGGGTTGGGAACGGTTACGATGACAGCCCGTGCAGAATCGGATTATGTGCTGCCTGCTGGTGCAACGGCTGAGTGGTCTCATGTGTTCAAGGCGACGCCGTATCAGGTGACGCCGGCTGCCGTCGTATTCACCGATAAGGACGGCACCGCAGAGGATACGTTCACTGTTCCCGTGACGGAGGGTGTTGAGTACCTGGTCGACGATAAAGTCATCGCCGCCGGGATTCATCCCGGTTTGGGGCCGGTGGCAGTCAAGGCGCGTGCCATCACTGACTATGTTCTGGCGGCAGGAGCAGCGGCGGAATGGCCGTATGCCTTCAAGGCCACACCGTACAAGGTGACGCCGGCCGCCGTCGTCTTCAATGACAACGACGGCACGGCGGAGGACACGTTCACCGTTCCGGCAACGGAAGGTATTGACTACTTGGTCGGTGACGCCGTCAAGGCGGCGGGGACGTATCCGGGATCCGGAACGGTGACGGTGAAGGCCCATGCTGTCGCGGATTATGTGCTCACGGCCGGTGCAACGGCTGAGTGGTCGCACGCGTTCAAGGCGACGCCATACAAGGTGACGCCTGCCGCCGTCGTCTTCAATGACAACGACGGCACTGCGGAGGACACGTTCACCGTTCCGGCGACTGAAGGTATCGAGTACTTGGTCGGGGACGCCGTCAAGGCGGCGGGGACGTATCCGGGTTCGGGAACGGTGACGGTGAAGGCCCGTGCTGTCACGGATTATGTGCTGGCGGCCGGTGCAACCGTTGAGTGGTCTCACGCGTTCAAGGCGACGCCGTACGAGGTGACGCCGGCCGCCGTCGTATTTACCGATAAGGACGGCACCGCAGAAGACACCTTTACAGTGCCTTCAAAGGAGGGTGTTGAGTACCTGGTCGGTGACAAGGTGACTGCCGCCGGGACGTATCCGGGGTTGGGGACGGTGACGGTGAAAGCACGCGCCACGACGGAACATGTCTTCGCTGAAGGCGCTACCGCTGAGTGGACCCACGCGTTCAAGGCGACGCCGTATCAGGTGACGCCGGCCGCCGTCGTCTTCTCTGATAAGGACGGCACCGCCGAGGATATGTTCACCGTTCCGGCCATGGAAGGCATCGAGTACCTGGTGGGAGAAACGGTCACTGCTGCAGGGACGTACCCGGGTTCGGGAACGGTGACGGTGAAAGCCCGCGCCACGACGGACCATGTCTTGGCCCCGGGCGCTACCTCTGAGTGGACCCACGCGTTCAAGGCAACGCCGTACACGGCGGTGCCTGCCGCCGTCGTCTTCACCGACAAGGACGGCACCGCAGAGGACACCTACACAGTCCCCGCGACTGAAGGTGTTGAATACCTTGCCGGCGATAAAGTCATTGCCGCGGGGAGCTATCCCGGCTCGGGAACGGTGACGGTGAAGGCGCGTGCCACGGCTGACTATGTCCTGGCAGCGGGAGCAGCAACAGAGTGGTCGCACTCGTTCTCCGCCAAGCACCCCGCGGTGCCCGGTTCCATGATGCCGGTGACGCCGTTCCGTGCGCTCGATACCCGGAACGGCGCTATGGTCGCCGCCGATTCCACGGTCTCTTTCCAGGTGGCCGGCGTGGGCGGAGTGCCGAAGGGTGTTTCGGCCGTGGTGTTCAACATGACTGTTGCGGAGGCGAAGTCGTATGGCTTTGTGACTGCCTACGCGTCCGGCTCGCAGCGTCCTGACGCTTCCAACCTGAACTTTGACGCCGGCCAGATTGTTGCCAACTCGGTGACTGTACCGGTGGGCACGGACGGCAAGGTAACGCTGTTCAACCGGTCCGCGGGGGCCACGCACCTGCTCGCTGACGTCTCGGGCTACTACCTTCCGGGGACGCCGACGGCGGCAGGTGCCTTCGCCTCCATGGCACCGACGCGTTTCCTGGACACGAGGAACAGCGCGGCTGTCAGCCCGGACGGGGAAGTTTCGTTCCAGATGGCCGGGGTCAACGGCATACCGTCCAAGGTCTCGGCCGTGGTCCTGAACCTGACGGTGGCGGAGGCCAGGTCGTTCGGCTTCATCACTGCCTACCCGTCACGAGCTGCCCGCCCCAACGCTTCGAACGTGAACTTCGACAAGGGACAGATCATCCCCAACGCGGTCACTGTGCCGGTGGGGGAGGACGGAAAGGTGACACTGTTCAACCGGTCCGCGGGCGCCACCCACCTGCTGGCGGACGTAGCGGGCTACTACCTGGCCGGGACGCCGACGGCGGCCGGAACCTTCAAGGCGGTGGCACCCACACGCTTCCTTGACACGCGTGATTCTGTGCCGGCCCGGGCCGATGGTTCGGTTTCGTTCCAGGTAGGCGGCGCATATGGTGTTGCGGCGGACGCCTCCGCGGTCGTCTTCAACCTCACAGTGGCCGACGCCCGATCCTTCGGCTTCATCACCGCGCACGCGTCGGGCACGGACCGGCCGAACGCCTCCAACGTGAACTTCGATGCGCGGCAGATTGTGCCGAACCTGGTGACTGTCCCCGTGGGCAGCGACGGCAGGGTCAACCTGTTCAACAGGTCATCAGGAGCAACGCACCTGCTGGCGGACGTTTCCGGCTACTTCCTCGCCGGATAGGTTCTGCCTTCACAGCCAGCAAGTATGACGGCGGCGATTGCCGCCGTCGTACTGTTTTTAACCCCCTCCTGGAAGGCCGCCCGCGGACAGGGTGGAGCATCAGATGCGTCCCCGGCGCCTGTTTCGTTTAGTGGAGTTGTGCAGCGCCCACGCTGCCAACACGGCGAACAGCAACGACTGAACGCCGAGCAACCCCATATCCAGGAACCACTGCTGGGCGGTTGGCTCGAAGAGTTGATCCTTGATCGGCGAAGGAGACCGCTGGAGCCCGGCGGTGGCGGCCGTGGCGGCGTACCCAAAGCGGGCCGGCAGGAACCAGGACACTTGCTCGATCACGGCGCGGCCGGCGATGGAGAACAACCCGCCGCACAGGACCAACTGTGACATGACCAGCGCTACGAGGGCAGGCATGGCCTGATCCGTTGACGCGACTGCTGCGGAAACGGCCAGCCCTGCGACGGTCATGGTGAACCCGACGGCGGCCACCGCCACGGCGATCTCCAGCACCCCGTTGCCGAGCACCAGGGCCTGGTCCGGTCCGGGCTGACCGAGCAGTGCAAGCATCGTGAACAGGAAGCACTGCACAGCGACAGGCAGGCCAAGCACCAGCACCTTGCTGAGCAGGTAGGCCCAGGGCGACAGCCCCACGGCATGCTCCCGGTGATAGATCGGGCGCTCCGCAACCAACTCCCGGATGGAAAGGGTTGCACCCATCAGCGCGGCACCTACCACCAGGACGATCAACCTGTGCTGGACCTGGAGATACTCCCCTTGGGCCGCCCGCACGGACAGCCCGGCGCCGCCGGGAAAGGCATGGGCCAGTAAAGCGAGCACCGCCGGAATGCCCAGGAGGAGCGCAATGAAAAGCCGGTCGGCTGCAAGCACTGCTGCGTCGCGCCGAATCAGCGTCGAGAGTTGACGCAGCGGTTTCTCCCGCGGCGGTGGGGGCGAATCCGCTGCCGGAACCGGCACCACGGACACCGCCGTCCCCCCTCCGTATGCCTCACGGGCGGGGGACCGGGAGTACCTGCCCACCCAGGTTTGATCCTCGAGCGCAGCGAAGACGGCCGGGTAGTCCTTCACATTGAAGAAAGGGAGCAGGCCTGACAACGGTCCGAAGAAGGCCACCCGCCCGCCGCGGGCGAGTACCAGGGCCCGGTCGCACTCATTCAGGGCCAGGACGCTGTGGGTGACGACGAAGATGACGCGTCCGGCTGCGGCCAGTGAACGCAGGCTCCGCATGACCTGCACATCCAGGGCCGGATCCAGCCCCGATGTGGGTTCGTCCAGGAAGATTAGTTGCGGTGCCGTCAGCAGTTCAAGGGCAATTGAAGTCCGTTTGCGCTGCCCGTCTGAGAGCGAATCGATCCGCTGATCAATGTGTTTAGTGAGATCCACCTCGGCAACTACCTGGTTGATCCGGTCGTCGCGTTCTCCCTTGCTGGTGTCCGGCGGGAGGCGCAGCCGGGCTGCGAACTGGAGCGCGCGGCGTACCGTCAACTGGCGGTGCAGGATGTCCTCCTGCGGCACAAGCCCCACCAGGAACCGGAGCTGGTCGTACTCCGAATAGAGGTCCCGGCCGTTCCATGTGACCCTCCCGCGGGTGGCGGGGCGCAGGCCGGTCAGGGCTCCCAGGAGGGTGGACTTGCCGGCTCCGGAGGGTCCTATGACCGCCACCAGCGAACCTGCGGGAACGGTGAACGACAGGTCATCGATCAAGTGCGCGCCGGCTTTGGTGGTGACCTCAAGATGGCGGGCACTGAACACAGGACGTTGGGGCTGCGGTGTGACCACGCGCGAACCATCCCAGGTCAGGGTAGTGTTGCCCACCCCGATGAGGTCTCCGGCCGAGAGCGGCACAGCACCTTGAACCCGATGGCCGTTGAGGAACGTCCCGTTGGAGCTTCCAGTGTCCCGTACGACGGCGAGTTCCCCGGTTTCGATCAGGGCGTGGCGGTGTGAGACCAGCGGGTCATCCAGTGTGATGTCGCACGAACGTGACCGCCCGATAGTCAGCACTCGCGCTTCGGGTGGCGCTTTAACGGAAACGGTCTCCAGGAGCAGCTCTGGTCCGTCCACGTGGCCCAGGCGCAGGCGGAGCCCTCCAGGCGGGAGCGGCATTGGCTCGTCCAAGACCCGGTCATGGCCTACCACCCAGGTGCCGTTATGACTGGCCTCATCGGCCACCCACCAGAGCCCATCCGTGTGCGCTATTTTGAGGTGCCTGCGGCTGATCCGGTCGTCATCCAGATGCACGTCGGCTCCTGCATCCCTTCCTACCCGGACTGTTGCCGACGGCGCAAAGCTCCAGTCGCGCCCGTCCGAGTGGATGACGAGGTTCTCTCCCGTCGACAATTGCAGAGGTTCCGGCATGGCAAACCAACTAACTTGTGCGGAGTGAAGCGGCTACCTCGTCGAAGACTGCAGTCCGCTGCTCGAACAGCGATGGAAGTGCGAAAAAGACCAGCAGCTGGACAGGCTCGGTCTCGAGGACGTAGACGCGGACCTGGAGGGTGACTGCGGGGGACAGGGGCATGCTCCCTTCCATGGCCTGGGCCTTGACCTGCCCTACAGTTGCTTGCCCCCGGTCGACCAGACGCGCGTCGCGCCCCGGCAGGAGTGCTTCGGCAATGGCAACCCTGGCGGCCGCGTTTTGCCCGGCCAGCCGAGCAGGCTGGTGGTAGATGGCCAGGCCGACCACATTCTCCGGGTCGGCCGCGGCGCGGGCTGCCTCTGCTGGAGCATTTGCTTCATCGGCGAACAGGGCTGTGAGGTCGGTACCGGCCATAACGCTGACGGTACTGTTGCCTGCTTCGCGGGTTCTGGGCGTCCAGCTGTTCGGGATTTCCAGAGTGTAAGGAATGCCCTCTTCCCGGAATGTCTGCCGGCCGTCTTCAGTCAAGAGCGGCGGGAGCAGCAGCCCGGCCGCGAGCAGGGCGGCTGCGCTTAACGCCGCGGCCAGCCATGTGATGAGCCTCCTGCCTCTCTTGTTCAGGCGATGCCGGTGATGGTCAGCGGTGGATCCGCCTCCTGTTTCGGAGGCGGGGGCAGTTTCAAAGGTGGCAGGGGAGCGCTGCACTTCGGCCGCCACAGGCGCGGCTTGCTTCTTGCCGGTTGGCAGGCGGAGGCGGGGACCCGGGACGGCCGGCTCTGACATCATCTCGATGAGCGCCCCGCAGGAGGGCGGGCGGTCATCCGGTTGTTTTGCCATTCCTGCCCGGATGGCCCGCTCGACGGATTCAGGGAACTCCGGCCGCTCGCGGCGCAGGAATGGTGGGTCCTCGACCATGTGCGCCCAGAGCTGGGCGGAGTCGTCGTCGTGATCGAAAGGAGGGTGCCCTGCAAGGAGGGTGTAGGCAACGCAGGCCAAGGCGTACACATCTGCACGGCCATCGATGTCCTGGCCCCGGATCTGCTCAGGAGCTACGTAATCCAAGGTGCCCAGAAAGTGGCCAACGGTGGTGACTCCGGTAGCGGACGTGGCGCGCTTCGTAAGGCCGAAATCGGTGAGGTAAATGTGCCGCCGTCCCTCGGTGTTGTTGGACAGCAGGATGTTGCCGGGTTTGACGTCCCTGTGCACCAGCCCGGCCTTGTGGGCTGCGTCCAGGGCCGCGGCGGTGTCGGCCAGAATCCGCAGTGCCTCGGGCAGGGGAAGGACGCCCCGTTGGTCAAGTTCTGCTTTGAGGTCCGTGCCGTGCACGAAGCGCATGGCTATGTACAGGACGCCGGACCATTCACCGGCGGCGTAGATGGGAAGGATGTTGGGGTGGTCAACCGAGGCAGCCAGCTTGGACTCGCGGACGAAGCGTTGACGGAACTTCTCATGGGAGGAAAGTTCGGGGGCCAGGAGTTTGAGCGCGACAGGGCGCCCGAGTTGTACGTCGAGCGCCCTGTAGACAACTCCCATGCCGCCGCGTGCTATGAAGGACTCCACCCTGTAACCAGCGAAGTTCTCTCCCGGCGCGAGATCAGTCTGCAGGTGCTCCACCAGGTTCACCCCAATGGCTGCCCGCAGCCCGTACAGAACCGTGCTCCTGGCTGCACCGGCTCACCGCAGTGGGGGCAGGACGCCTGGGACTGTCCGCCGGCCGACTGTTGCTGGTGGGCAGCACGCAGGGCAAAAGGACCTGCTGCCCTGGTGGGATCCGAAGCGGACGCGTCGCGGCCCTCCCCGGGCGGGTGCGCCTGCTGGCGGTCGCTTCCAAATGGTGGAGCGCCGGCCGCCTGCCCTTTGTCGCCAGGCGGATGGGCGGCGCGGGCACCTGGCGCCGTCATGTTCGTCCCGGACCCGTGGCGCGCCCCGCCGTCGGGATTGGACACGTGGCTGCTTGAAACCATCGCAGCCTTGCGACGGCGGGAGGCCACGACGGCCAGGATGCCACCCAGGAGAATGATCCCCGCAAGCGTGGCAAGGAGCGCGGTTGGAAATGAGCTGGCAGAGTCGGAAGAGGAAGCCTCAGCAGCAGGCCCGGCGTTGTGGGTTCCCGTTGCACGGGCTTCTTCAAGGCGGTCGGCCGCCAACTTCGAGTCGTAGTATGTGAGCGATTCCTCGAGGGCGCTTACCGCTGATCCACCTTGGTTGCCTGCGGCGAGGTTGTCGATACCCCGGCGGAATACAACATCGAACCTGGACAGCGAAGGCTCCACGCCGGCGTCAGCCATGGCAGCCTGAATGGCAGTAACGGGTGTAAATACCGCCTGTCCGTCAGGTTGGAGCGGGCCCGCTAAGCCCAGGATGTGGCCGGTGCCCTTATCGATGACCGGCCCTCCGGAGGCGCCCGCGTTCAATAATGCCCCCAAGGCGTGTTCCGACCCGATGCGGCCTGCGGCCATGTCGACCTTCACCGGAAGCTCGGCGGGATCCGCGGATGTCGGCTGGCTGACGAAGCCCAGCATCGTGTTTCCTTCACCCGGTACGGCAGCCGGCGGAGCCAGAGCAGCGGTTGGTGCTCCACCGCCGCCAGCGATTTGCAGCAAGGCAACGTCGTGGGGTGCAGACGGCTTGTTGATAAGCTCGGCCCAAACACTGCCGGGCTCTGACGTGTAGGTCCTGATCCTGTATTGGGGAACCTTGAAGAGGATGCAATGGTCCACCAGGTCATAGCAATGCTGCAAGTGCGGCGCCCAGAACTGGTCTGGAGTTGAGCCGCGCCGCAGGGCATTACCGTCATTACCCACAATGGGTACACGGATCACATTGGAAAAAAGATCGTTGGCACTTTGGACGGCAACCGCACCTTCGTCAAGCGCGAGGTTTTCCCAGGTGGTGGCTATTATCCCGTCTGCCGACACCAGGACGCCCGTGGAGGCTCCCAGCGGTACTTCGGACCTTCCACGCGCAATTTCCGCCCGTCCCGAGGAGCTGTTGACGTGCGCGATCTCGGACTGAGCCACAAGCTCAATCCGGACCAAGGCTGCCTTTGCTCCCTCTGTTCCGCTGTTGAGGGAGGGAGACGGTGTCGGCGTCGGGCTCGCAGCCGCCGTCAGTGAAGTAATGGCGAGAATTCCTGCCAGGATGGTGCTGTTTCGCCTGTGCAGCATGGGGAGCCTCCCATTGGGAAAAGGCGGGGTGGGTCAGTAAATTCGGCAGCCGGACATTGACCAGTACGGTTCGCGAACGGCCGGCGCGCAGTAGATGAGGGTGAATAGCCCTGATGGCTTTTCATCGGAATGCGAAGACATTAAAAACCTCGCTGCCAGGACAGCTTTGTCCGTTAAATTACTTTAAGCCTGTTACTTATCCCTCCTCAAGGCTTTGTATCGCCATTTGCCCCCCTTTTTCCGGTTGATCACCCTTTTCTCAAGCATTGCCCCAAACATCCGCGGCGGGAGCAAACATGGCGGACGGTTTATAAAAGGACGAAGGCGCATACACCTTTGCGTGGCGGGTTCCCGGTTCCCAGATGATGGCCCCAGTATCGTCGGGAACAAAGAAATACCTGATCTCCGCGTTCCCGTCATCCAGCACTTGGATGACGCCCTCCTGGGTGCTTCGCTGCAAGGTCCAAACTGTTGACGATAAGGTGCTGCTGGATCTTGGCCGGGGGGCCAGTTGGATCGCAAGGTCAGGCTGCCATTCCCCTAGTTCCGGAGATGATCCCACCACATATGTCCGGCCGGCGCGCTTCAACCAGGGGCCGTCCGAGATGGAAAACTGCATTGTTTGTATTGCGCGGAGCATGGCACGGACCCCTGGATCGAGTGCTTGGCCGCCGTATTCCTGAAGGTCTACAGCGGCACCTTCTCCGGGTGCACTGAATAAGATCTCGCCGGTGCGGCAGAGCTCCACCCTGCTGCCCGCCAAGGGCCATGGTCTGCCCGCACCTACAGCTGTTGCCCGCTTCCGCAGGTCGAGTGCGTCATAACAGGCTTCCGCAAGCCCCCGTACCGCGGGCACAATTTTCTCAGCGGGTGCAAAGACACGCCTGAGCCTCAAATTTATTTCGATGAATTCGTTGGCACCCGCCCGGGACGGCGCTTTATCCGGCAATTGATCAACGGACAACAGAAAAGTCTTGATAGCCGCAGCAACGGCCAAGTCGCTATCCGGAAGTGACCGTTCCAGCCATCGAATTGAATCATCATGATGCCCCAGGAACGCGTAAACGCCGCTTAGCTCCTGTGACGCGAATGAACGCTGGGCTGGGTCGGTGGCAGCACCCCAGGCCTCATAAAGCAGCCCTCTTGCTGCCTGGAGTTCCTCGGCTGCCCTGTCCGGATGAAGCGCCGCATCTTCCATGTGCAGCCGTGCAGCCCGCCACGGTCCCTCCTGCAGGGACCGCACACGAGTACCAATATCACCGGCCAGCGAGTGGATGTCCCTTTGCAGCAGTTCCATCTTTTGCACGGCTTCCTGCTGTGCCGGCAGGAACTGTTTCAGCAACTGTTCGGCCAGTTGCTGGGCAGCTGCACTGGCCGCTGCCCCAAGAATTGGATTCGCCACGGCTGCAGCGCTTGCCGCTGCTCCAGCCGCGGAAGATACGCCCGTGGTCAACAGGCGGAAGAGAAGGTTCGGCCATGAATGTGGCATGGCCCCTCCTGTACACGAGTACGGAACTGCTGTTGGGCTGCTGCAACTTATGGTAGTCCACACCCCAGGCGTTACTGCCGCGTTACTGGACCTCCAGGTCCTGCTTGTCAGGGCCACCAACAGGCCGGTTCCAGCAGCCGGGTTCGTGCGCTTTTCCGGGTTTCGCAAGGCTCGACCACGAAGGCGTGGGTAGAATCGGGGGCCAGACGAATGAACACTGCTTTGCCGGAGGTACAGAGAAACAATGTCGGAATGGCTTGAAGTCGGCGCGGAGAACTATGTGCTGGTCACCGAAGGATCGCTGCTGAACACCGGACTGATCGTCGGATCCGAACGGGCCATGGTGATCGATACCGGCTGCGGGCCCCGGCAGGGGCAGGAAATCCTGGACGCCGTGCGGCAGAAGATCCAGCTGCCGCTCGTCGTCGTCAATACCCATGCCCATTACGACCACTTTTTCGGCAACGCGGTGTTCGCGGCAGCGGGCGTCACCGAATTCTGGGCCCACCAGAACTGCGCCAGGGAAATCGATGAACGCGGGGACCTCCAGCGCCGCTTTGTGGGGACACTGGAACCGGAGATGTCCACCGGCGAAGGCCGGAACGTGGAACTCGTGGTCCCCAACGCCATCGTCAAGGACCAGCCGGTGCTGGTCGACCTGGGCGGGCTGACCGTCACCCTGTTCCACCTGGGCCGCGGCCATACCGACGGCGACCTGCTGGTGGGCACCCCCACCACCCTGTTCGTGGGTGACCTCGTGGAGCAGGGCGCCCACCCATCCTTCGAAGACTCCTACCCGGAAGACTGGGCGGACGCGCTCCGGCACATCTCAGCGCTTCGCCACCGCTACGAGTTCCTGATCCCCGGGCACGGGAAGCCGTGCAGCGACCAGTTCGTCAAGACCATGGCGAACACCATGACCACGGCGGTACGCCAGGCCCAGCGTTCCATCCGCGAGGCCCCCTCCGATGCCACCAAGGCCATCCCGGTTCTGCCCTATGGGCCAGAGCAGTCGCGCTGGTTCATCAAGCGGCTCCAGGAGACCCGCCGGGAGCACTAGATGTACTGACCCGCGGACTGAGACGGCGTCCACCACCGGAAGGTTTCCGATGGTGGACGCCGTCCCGGTTCGTGCCTCAGTGGTGGAGGCCTTGTGGTTTCCCGGCCCGCAGTGGCAGGCGGTTAGTTGCTGAGCGGTTGCGGTTCAGAGTCCTGATGTAGGGAAGTGCCACTGCAATCGCGGCGGCGATGAAAACCAGCTGCATCAGCGTCCGCGGCAGGAGCGCGGTGGCCGGAGCCCCGTTGAGCGTGAGGCCGGCCAGTGCGGCGTAGACGTTCGCCGGGAACATGGCCACCATCAGCAGGGCCAGTCCGGCGGCTGCCCACGGCGCCGTCCGGCGGTGGAGCAGGCCGGCGGCCCCCAGCAGTTCCAGCACGCCCGTCAGTGTGACAAGCAGTTCCGGGTAGGGCAGGGCGGGCGGCACCATGGCGACCAGGTCGCCGCGCATGTGGTTGAAGTGTGCCGTCCCCGTGATAACAAACATTGCCGCCAGCCCGCCGCGCAGGCTGGTGTGCCAGGACCGCAGCCCCCTGATGCCGGCAGCGCCGGCAGCGCGCAGTAGGAGGGTGGCGGCCAGGAGGGTAATGAGGGGTGCCATGATGCTTCCTTCCAGGTGCATCGACATAATCTTGACACTGACTAGATTACTCAGAACCAGAAACTTGTCAATGGCTAGATTGGCGTTAGGCTGGGACCATGAGCACTCAGGGGACCTACCACCACAAGAACCTTCCGGCGACGATCATCAGTGCTGCCCTCGAAGCCATCGCGGAGTCCGGACCCTCAGCGCTGAGCCTGCGGGATCTGGCCAGGCGGGCCGGGGTGTCCCATGCCGCTCCTGCCCACCATTTCGGCGACAAGGCAGGTCTCTTAACGGCCGTGGCGGTGCAGGGTTTTGGGCTCCTGGCGGACGCGCTGGCTGAGGCGCAACGGCAGACCGGCGACTTCCTGGAGGTGGGCGTAGCTTATGTCGGCTTCGCCGTCGGGCATCCCGCCCACTTCGCCGTGATGTTCCGGCCGGAGCTATACCGGGCCGAGGACCCGGAATTGATTGATGCGAAGGTGCGCGCGGGGGAGTCCCTCCATCAAGGGGTGGCGCCGTTCGCTGCCTCGGAATCAGACGCGTCGGAACAGAAGGCAGCGCTGGCAGCCTGGTCCCTGGTCCACGGCTTCGCCACGCTCTGGCTGAGCAGCAGTCTGCCTCCCGGCCTGCCGGCCGATCCGCGGGAAGCCGCACGGGGCGTTGCCTCGGTTTTGTTCTCCGGCGAACGTCGGTAGCGCCTTCCGTTCAGGGGTGGGAGCGGGGCGAGCCGCGGTCACCAAGGGTTCGGCGCCTTATCGACGGCGGTCCCTGCGCATGTCCCTCACGCGGAGAGTGGCTGCGCCGGCCACAAGCACCGCCCCGATGCCCTGCAGGCCCGGGGAATCATCGGCTCCGCCGAGCACAAAGAGTGTTGCGCCGAGCGCCACGACGAGGAACGAGGTCAACCAGCTCACGGGTCTTCCGTCCAGTCACCGGCGGCGGCGTCGTCGACCCACTCGAGCAGGTCGCCCACCTGACAGTCCAGGACACGGCACATCGCGTCCAGGGTGCTGAAGCGGACCGCCTTGGCGCGGCCGTTCTTCAGCACCGCCACATTGGCCGGTGTAATCCCCACCCGCTCGGCGAACTCCCCGACACTCATCTTGCGCTTGGCCAGTTCGACGTCGATACGCACCACGATCGCCATCAGATCACCTCGTCCATGTCGGCCCGCAGCGACGTGGCCTGCCGGAGCAGATCCCGCATCACCACGATCAGCAGGACCAGCACGGCACCGATCAGCGTGATGCCGATCAACAGTGCAGGGGTCCCGGGGTCACGCAGCTCCGGGGCGAAGTAGATGTACGCGATGAGGGAACCGGCCATGACCGCCAGCAGCAGCCACGCCACCACGAATGCCCACACGATCGCGTCCACCCACCGCAGCGAGGCAGTGGTGAAGATCCGGTCGCGCTGGACCAGGGTCAGCAACCGCCAGATGCACACGATGACAACCTGCAGGCACAGGGCTTCCAGTTCGAAGAACAACAGCAGGGGCCATCGCCAGGGATCCATTTCCGGCCCCTCCTCGGTGGTGAAGAGAAATTCGCCCGGGAACGACATGACCTGGGCGACCAGCAGCCCGAGGAAGACCATAACAAGGAGGACCCGAAGCGGGAGGACCAATCGACTTACGATAGACATGCCCCCATAGTTCAGCTTTTTCTATCGATAGTCAATATGTGGCCGCCCCAGCGAGCCGCGGGGCTACGTGCAGGTCGGCGTCGATGGACTAAAACGCCAGCGCCGGAAATGGGAGGCATACGACGGCGGCGCGTGCCGCCGTCGTACGCGCTTCGCCTATGGCGCCGCTAACGGATCGCCCCCGCCGCCAGCAGCCAAGAGCGCATCGAGCTGGGCGGACTGATGTGCTTGTAAAGCCTTGTCCGCGTTGGCGTTTGTACTGGCGAGGATCGGTATGTCCAGGCTGGCATTGCATCCCCGGCAGCGGATCTCGTCTGTCCAGACCCAGCTGTATGCCGCGTGCTGTGCCTGTACCTGTTGCATCGCTGTGGTGATTGCTTCCGTCTTGGCTGCAAAGTGCGCGGCGTCCTCGTTGCTGAGGCTGCTACCAATCTCGATGTCGATGCTCATCGTGCCTCTTCCGTCGTGTCCCGGATGGTGCACCTGACAGTAATGCGTGTTTCGCGGCGAAGGAACGCCCCGAAGGTCACGGTTGCCTAACCCTTCTCGGTCCGGGGTTCGGGGCCGAAGGATGAGCACCTGCTGTATCCGCACCGAGGCCGGGCGAAGCTGATAGCAGTGATTGAATGTAGCCGTGAAGCCAATGAACAGCGGGGACCCCTGGGCGGCAGTGCATGCTGAAAGGGCGGCACTGGCCGAAGACCTGGCCGGTCTGACTGCAGAGCAGTGGGGTGCACCGTCACTGTGCGGGCGGTGGGTGGTGGAAGAGGTGGTCGCTCACTTGAGCGCAGCTGCGAGCATCGGTTCGTTCCGGTGGATTGGAAGCATTCTCGCGGCGCGGTTCGACGCCGATCTCCACAACCAGCGCCGCTTGGAGGAACAGCGCGGGGCCAACCCCGGCGAAACATTGAGCCGGTTCCGGAACGTCGTTGGAAGCACCAAGGCGCCCTCAAAACACACCGCGGCGTGGCTGGGCGAAGTTGTTGTGCACAGCCAGGACATCCGCCGGCCCCTCGGGCTTCAACGAACCCCGGCAGCCGATGCCGTTACCGAGGTGGCGGAGTTCTACGCCGCCCGGGATTTCGCTGTGAACAGCCATTCCGCGGTGAAGGGTCTTCGCCTGGAAGCGACGGACGGGCCCTTCCAATTCGGCTCCGGACCGCTGGTTACCGGGACAACCCTGGCACTGACGATGGCGATGGCGGGCCGCGAAATGTACTGCGATGACTTGGCTGGGGACGGTGTCCCAACGCTGCGGTCCCGCTCGGCCCGCTGATGTCAGTTTGCGGCTTTTGAAGTGTCATTGCTTTTAGGTTTCAGTCCCGGAGCGCCCTGATTCCCGCTTCGCGAACCACGGCGCGGTAATAGCCCTTGGCGTAGCCCTCGGCCGTCGGGTGGAAGGCCGCCCCGCTCAACGGGTCGTCCGGGTTGAAAACGAGCCAGGGATGGGGCGAGCCGACGCCGTGCCGGGCGAACTCGTCGGTGACGTCGACATAGACGGTTCCGGGTGACTTCCCGGCTGCGTCCCTAATGACCTTGTTCAGGGTATCCGTGCCCTTGTTGAAGACTGTGGCCGCTTCGTCCGTGATGAAGCGGTTGTCCCGGAACCCGGGGGAGAAGAGGTACGGGTACCCCAGCGCCACAATCTTTGCGTTGGGTGCCTTGGCCCGGATGGCTGCGTAGGCGTTGGTGAGGGCCGGGAGGACCTCGGTCTTGGCAACGGCTTCGCCGGCGTCGACTGCAGCTCTGCACTCCATCAAGGACTGCAACAGGCAGGCTTGCAGCACCTCCGAAAACTTGACGTCGTTGCCGCCGGCGGTGATGGTGACCAGGTCCGTTTCTGCGCTCAGCAGGCCGGCAGCCGACGCCACCTGGACCTGGAGGGGCACCATAACAGCGGTCCAGCCGGAGCAGGCGGCGTTGGCCCTGAGCTCGACGTCATCCCGCATGTCCAGCCTGTTCACATAGCCTGGCGATGCCTGGAAGCAGGGTTGCGGAGCAGCCGGATAGAGCGGGGACGTGCTGACATCCGGCGCGCCGATGCCCGAGGTGTAGGAATCGCCGAAGGCGACGTAGTCCAGCGGTTCGGAGTCATGTGCGGCGGCCGGGGCAGCCAGGGAGCCCGCCACCAGCCCGGCGAGAACCACGGCCAGCGCCGCCAATCGCCCCGCAAAAACCGTCCGGGTGTGAGCGTGGGCAGGCGAAGGTTTCTTCATGATTCCTCTCCCTTCGATTGGTCAGCGGCATGGGCCGGCCTGAGGTGTGCGGGGCCGGTCTCTACTCCCATGGGGCGATCCTCATGTCGAGGTGGGCCTTTTTCCCCAGGATCTTGGAGGCCACCGGGGGGAAATCTATCCTGGCGGCCCAATTCGGTGCCATCTTGGTGTGTTCGGGTGCCTTGGCCCAGGAGAGCTGCTTCTTCAGCGGCCCGGCCTCAGCGATCGGTCCCTCAATCGTCGAATTCCACTGGTAGAGGGCTTTCTGGACGGTCCCGTCAGGCTCGGTGTAGACATCCATCAGCAGGGTGTCCTGCCAGTCAGCCACTTGTTCAAAATGGGAGCCGAAGGAAAGAAACCCGCCCTCTTCGCGAACGGCAAAGACCCGCAGATCCAGCGTGTACCGTCGCGGCCCCGCTGTCGGTTTCGGCAGCAGGAAGGCGGTCACCAGTGGCACCGGGTTAAGTGGTGCGTCCCGGTTCTCCTCACTTAGGACCACAGGGCAGTGGGTGCGTGCGGACTGGTAATGCATGAGTACAGGAACTTTGCGGATGGCCAGCGCGACATCTGCTTGCCACACTGTCTCATTGGAGGTGTCCAGGTCGAGGCCCGAGAAATTAAGAACTATCTTGATGTTGCCGAAGAGAAACCGTTGAAGATTCTGGTAGCCCTCTTCAGAATTCACAAGACCATAGCGTCCGGAGTGGGAACGGTGGATATATGCCCTGTTGGATCCCTTCACGTAGGCGTTTCGGATCTGGACGAGTCCATCACTCTTGACCCCAACAGCACGGGAAGACCAGCCCAGGGCCACGTCATAGTCGCCGGGGTTTGTCCCCACGAGCGACAGGAACCGCTCAGCGGGCAGCGCACTGAAATATGGGACACGGGAATCCCAGCCGCCTTGGGGTTCGAAGGATTCCATTCCTTCGGGACAAAGATACTCACGCATGCGGGGCTCTTTGAAGATGTCTGAGCCGTTGGGCCCGAAAGTCTCCATCACCCAGTCACCGACCGATCCGCCGAGGTCGATATCAATTCCACCGTGTGGTGTTCCGTAGGTAACCACCTTGGAGACCGGGAAAGCCCCTGGTGCGCTGCCGGGTTGGTGTCCTTTTCTGCGGGCAGGATTCGGGGGCTTAGCCTTAGTGCCTGCCCCCGGCTCGTGCTGAGCCTCCGCGCCGGGCAGGATCCACGATAGAAGCCTTCGAAGCGCCGACTGGCGACGTGATGGGGCTGCACGGTCAGAAGGATCATGGACCGAACCCGCGCCAGCAATGATCTGATCCGGGGTGGGTGTCCTGTTCGGCTGGTACATGAACCGTTGGATGGCGGACCTGCAAACCAATCCTCCCATCGAATGGGCCACGAGATAGACCTGGTCCGCATCCCTGGTTTTGTCCAGGACCTGGGAAATGTAGTCAGCCAACCCCTTGGCAGCCTCTTCGATCCGATAAGGGGTGGGAGGCTTCCCGAAAGTGGAGGCGCTGGAATCGTAGAAGCGGTACACCCATATGGTTCGCGCCGGCAACGTTCCGCTGGCGGCCTCCTGAAGGAGACGCTGTTGGTTCCCGTCGACCTTCAACTCGTACTTGTAGTCAATCATGAGCCTCAGCAGCGGGGACTCGAACTGATAGAAGTGGGGATTGCCGTGGGCGCCGATCCGGACATGGGTGGAACCTTCGTTGAACCCGTAGAACGGGTCGTCGGCAGCCTTGTCGATTGCTTGCGTGCCACCGGCAAACCCGCGCACATAAATGATCGGCAGGAACTGAGTCACGGCATGTCCAATGCTGAAGTTCTAGGCCAGTGAATTGCTCTGGTCTGCTGGCTGGGGACAGCAGAACACCTCAGCCGTTACTACTGCGTTACAGGAAGGGCGTCCCTACAAAACCGCCGCCCTCATATCGGGCACACGCATTAGCTGGGCAGCCGAACCCTTCAGTTCGACGCGTTGCGGGAGTCGATGCCGACCTTAAGCCAATATTCAAGATCCGCATCGTCTTGGACCCGTTCGTGCTGCACTCTGAGCCATCCGGGCCCCATCGGACGGTCCTTCCCCATGTAAGCCGGTTCTCCGCCTCGCTTGAGCAGGTCGTCGTAGCTTGCCGGATCGGTGCGTACGAGCAGGTCCCCGTCGCGGCCGGCGGCTACAGCCATACGGTCGTCCACCATGAAGGACAAGCCGCCGAACATGCGCACTTCACGCACGTTTTGGTAGGAGGCCAGTAGGTCGCGGAGCCTCTGCGCGAGAGCGTCCCGCTGGCTGGACGCCGCTGTCACTGCCCGCTGCTTTCCGGCCAGACAAAGTCCTTGAACCCCAACGATGGGCTGGACCCGCTGCTGCTTGCTCCGGATGCAGTGCCGGCGGAAGTCCCAGCCTCCGGCTCCTGCGCTGAGGCGGGCACGGCCTCGTCCGGCCAGTCGGTGACTTTGAAACGGGACGGGCCGGCAGTGTCAGCTGCCTTACTAGGCCCGGATCCTTGCTGCCTGGCGCTGCTTCCCGAGCCCGTTTTCGACTTTTTTCGCGCCCCTGAATGCATGACTTTCGCCCCCCCCAGCGTTTGGATTCACTGTGGGTCAGGCTACCCATTGGTTTCGCGGTCTTCAAGCCACGCGCTAAATCGCCTCCCAGCCGGCCCTCATACCCTGCCAGAACTGGATTAAGAAGGAGGCTTGCCGAAAGACCTGTAGATTGCTAGGCATGACTGATCTTTGGGGAGATGAGTCCGGGGTACTTTTTGACCTCGGAGGCGACGGTATTTCGAGTTTGGCATCGCTGCGTCGAATGACAGAAATAGCAGCGGCAGCCATGAGTTCTTTCACCGGATCGGCGGTGGGGTGCGCCGCAACTCTTTTGCAAACAGGCCACGCTCCGCTGACCGTAGCAAACAATGAGGCTGCCCTCCGTTCCGCGGGGCTGGAAACCAAGAGCGGAACGGGGCCCGCCACCGAGGCCATGCGTGGCCGGATACCCATATCCCTCAGCGATGCAAGCAGGGATGTCCGGTGGCCCGCCTACCAGAGGCTGCTGCTGGCCGGGGGATGTCATGGTGCCCTTTCCATCCCGATCCAGCTGGAAGCAGGCGCACGGTGTGTCTTGACCTACTTCGCAACTGAACCCCATGTCTTCAGCCCACAGGCCATCAGGCGGGGTACGCAGATTGCTGACGTCGCCTCCCGCAGCCTGACATCGGCCCTCCGGGTTCAGGCGGCGGTGGCGACGGCGAAAAACCTGCAGGCCGCACTGGACGGCAGGACCTCCATCAGCACCGCCTGCGGCGTCATCATGGCCCAAAACCGATGCTCATACCAGGATGCCTTCGCCATTCTGGCCAAGGCATCCAGCCACAGAAACGTCAAAGTCCGCCAAGTAGCCGAAGGCATTCTTGAGTCCCTGCCTGGGGGCGCCCCGACGGCGCACTTCGGCAAGTGAACGGTCCTTGATCCTGATCTTTTGGGTAGGCGGTCAAACGTCGCGCCATGCTCCAGCCACGGCCGCAAGTGAGGCATACGACGGCGGTGCGTGCCGCCGTCGTACGCCTTGCTCACGGTTGCGACGAAAAGGGCCGGTAAGATGTGCCGGTGACCCGAGACGGCAGGCGCCCCAGCATTAGCAAACGGGAGTGGATCCAGTACGCTGCACTTTTTGTGCTGGCAGTGGCCGCCTTCGGGGTGGCAGCCATCGCCCTGATGGGACCACGCGGCCCAGGCGAAGCCGTCCCCGCGCCAGCCAGTCCGCAGGCGGCCACACCCACCGCTACGGTATCTCCCACACCCACGGCCTCTGCAACGGCGCAGCAGCCGCGCCTCGAACTGCCTGCCGAGCCTGTCCTCCTGATCGTTGGCGATTCGTACACTGCCGGTGTTGGTGCAGAGCGGGAGGACCAGGGCTGGGCTTACCTCGTTGCCGGGGAGCTCGGCTACCCCACCAACATCGACGGCGTGTCCGGAACAGGGTTCGCTTGGGGCGGCGGGGCCCAGGATGAGTTGGGCAGTGAGTACGAAGTCCGGTTGCGTGACATCGCTGCCGATCCCGCCTTCGTGCCCAACGTCCTCATCCTTCAAGGCGGACAGAATGATGCCCTGGTCCCCAATCCGGAAGAAGTTGAAACCGCCACGGCGCAGACCATCGAGGCGGCCCGCAGGTTCTGGCCAGGGGTTCAGGTGGTAGTGCTGGGACCGTCGGCTCCCCAGCCCCTTGCCGAGGAACTGCGCGGTGTGAACGGCGCCGTCCGGGCCGGGGCCGCAGCTGCCAACGCTCCCTTTATCGACGCAGCCGAGGCAGGCTGGTTTACGAGTGCCAACAGCCCGGACTTCAACTCCGACGGCGCCCACCCCAACACCGCCGGCCACGCTTACCTTGCCGAGCGGTTCCTGGAGGCCTGGGCCGGCCTG
Source organism: Arthrobacter sp. D3-16 (assembly GCF_054408515.1). NCBI lineage: Bacteria > Bacillati > Actinomycetota > Actinomycetes > Micrococcales > Micrococcaceae > Arthrobacter > Arthrobacter sp. D3-16. The sequence continues at coordinate 1,079,500 of NZ_CP096437.1, forward strand.
ACGGAATAAGGACCGCGGCTGCGGCACCTGGGCAGGACCGGCAGCCCTTCCTGTGCCCCAGGCACCTGCCCTCAGCCCCTCACGCCAGTTCCTGCAAATTCCTAGGAGAAGGCGGCCCGGGTTCGCCCTGTTCAGAGGCCCATTGACGAGCATTTCCCAAGGTGGCAGGCCTAGCTTGTGCCCATGCGTATAGCCATACGCTAGGACTCAGGATCAGTGAGGTTGTCATGAATAGGCAATTGTACGAAACAGGGGGCGCGAAACTTTGCGTCTCCAGGCATGGCAGGGCTGGAATTATTGCCACGGTTGCTACCGTGCTCTGCACCACATCCCTGCTAGCCATTCCCACCGCGAACGCGGCCGTTCCGGCATTCCCGGACAACCTGGTGGTGTTCCCCGATCGTGACTTCATCACGATCGAGGGCTACCAGGACAGAATCGGCGAGACCGCCACCGTTGAGGTTACCCGCGGTGGCGGAGTGGTGGGTTCCGCCCAGAGTGTTGTCGCGGCAGGGGACGTCGCGTTTGAAATCAACCACCCTGGCGGAGTGTGCTGGGGCGCAGGCACCGGGCTGAATGTCACCCCGGACATCAAACCCGGAGACGTTGTATCCATCAGGTTCGGGGCCACCGAGGCAGGGGCCACCACGGTCCAGGACACCTACGTCACTGCCGACTCAATCCTCAACGGAAACACCGTGACCGTGAAGGGCCACGTCGCTGCAGGGGTCAACAGGGACCAGATGGAACAACGCATCGTGGAGCCCGCCCTCAAGGACACCTCTATAGGCCGCCGTGACATCCGTGCACTCCCCGGACCGCTGACGGCCGATGACGGCTACTCCTCCCGCCTGCAATTCGACCTCGACGGGCCGAACACCTTCACCGCAACCTACGTCTTCCAAGATGCCGCGACGGCCCAGATTGCCGCCAACGCCGCCGGTGCCCGCGCCATGGCCTGGGAGGAGCAGGACGCCGCCGACAACCGGCAGGGCCTGACCATCTCCGAGTTCCGCGAGGTTGGCGGCCCCGGCATGGGCGGCTGCCCGGCACGCGGAGAGGTTGCGACTGTGCCCGGCTCGTTGATTCCGGTGACACCGTTCCGGGCGCTGGATACCCGTGACAGTGCTGCTGTTGGGCCGGACTCGAGCGTTTCATTCCAGGTTGCGGGGGTGAACGGGATTCCCGGCGAAGTGTCTGCCGTGGTCTTCAACATGACAGTGGCGGAGGCGAAGAAGCACGGGTTCGTCACGGCTTATGCCTCCCAGACGGACAAGCCGACTGCATCCAACCTGAACTTTGATGCCGGCCAGATCGTTGCGAATGCAGTCACCGTGCCTGTGGGTGCTGACGGTAAAGTAACTCTCTTCAACCGGTCCGACGGAGCCACGCATCTGCTGGCGGACGTTTCGGGGTACTACCTGCGGGGGACTCCGGCGGCGGCGGGCGCGTTTGCGGCCCTCGCCCCCACCAGGTTCCTGGACACCAGGAGCGGCGAGCCGGTTGGTCCCGATTCGACCACGACTTTCCAGGTGGCAGGCGCGTACGGGCTACCCGACAGTGTGTCGGCCGTCGTGTTGAACCTGACGGTCGCGGAGGCACGTTCCTTTGGTTTCGTCTCCGCTTACCCCACGGGTGCGGACCTGCCCAATTCGTCCACAGTGAACTTCAAGGCCGGGCAGATCATCCCGAACGCGGCTACCGTGCCGGTAGGAGCTGACGGGACGGTGACCTTGTTCAACCGGTCCTCCGGTAACACGCATCTCGTGGTGGATGTGTCGGGCTACTACCTGCCCGGGACTCCGACGGCGGCGGGAACGTTCCAGGCGGTTACACCCAAGAGGTTCCTCGACACCCGGGATACTGCTTCCCCGGCAGGGAGGGATTCCACGATCTCCTTCGCGGTGGGAGGCGCCAACGGGATCCCCGTTAACGCTGCGGCTGTGGTCTTCAACCTGACGGTGGCACAAGCGGACTCCTTCGGGTACATCACCGCCCACGCCTCCGGGACCACCCGGCCCGCTGTTTCGAACCTGAACTTCAGCACCGGTCAGATCGTGCCCAACTCAGTGACGGTTCCGGTAGGAGCGGACGGCCGTGTCAACCTCTTCAACAGGTCCGCAGAATCCACCCACCTGCTGGCGGACGTCTCGGGCTACTTCCTTCCCAACTGATCCGGTGGTGAGGGGCCAGCGCACTGCCGGCCCCTTCACTCCAACGGTTCTCCCAGAAGCCGCACTCCCTTGGAGCTGCGGCTTCTGGCTGTCATCACCCGAAGCACGCCTTTGGCGAAGGTTTTTCCAAGGATTCGAATTAGATCTCCTCCAGCGTTCCGGGATGGGCTTTCCTCTGGCTAGAATCAGTCCGGGGGGTCGGCTGGTGATTCCCGGCTGACCGCGTCCGGCCCATCTGTAAGGGCGGCGCCCGTCCTGAGGATGTCCCTGCCTTGACCAAGCTCCTGCGTGTCCGTCCGTTGACCACCCTCGGGATGGCGTTGGCCGCCGTCCTGGCCACCCCCAGCCTTCAGGCACTCCCGGCGCAAGCCGACGACGCGGAGACCAGGAAGGCCACACCCCGCGCCCTTCAGGTACCCGCCGCCGCTGCTGCCACTGACCAGTTCATCGTGAAAACCAAGAGCCGTCCGGGAATAGCCCCAGAAGCCGCGACCACGGCGCAGGCAGCCACGGCAGCAGCGGGCAAGGTGGGGGCAGCGGCCCGGAACATCAGGAGCACCGCCGCCGGAGCGCAGGTGGTGAAGACCAGCAAACGGCTGGCGGAAGCCGAGTCCAGAACATTCCTGGCCTCGCTCCGTGCGAACCCGGACGTGGAGTACGCCGAGCCTGATGTCATGATGCATCCCACCGCCACCCCGAATGATGACAGCTACCAGGTCCAATGGGGCCTATGGGAGGAACCGGCAGGCATCCGCGCCCCGGGAGCCTGGGACGTCAACCGCGGCCAGGGCACTGTAGTGGCCATCGTGGACACTGGAATCACCGATCACTCTGAGCTGAGCGGCAAAGTGCTGCCGGGCTACGACATGATGTCCGACGCAGCCGGGGCACGGGACGGGGACGGGCGGGACGCCAACCCGCAGGACGAGGGGGACTGGACAGCGGCGGGCCAGTGCGGTGAGGGCGAGCCCGAGGGGATCTCTTCCTGGCACGGCACCCACGTGGCCGGAACCATCGCTGCCATCGGCAATAACGGCAACGGCATCACCGGGGTTGCCCCCGAAGCGAAAATCCTTCCCGTCAGGGCTATCGGGTTATGCGGCGGGTACGCCTCTGACGTTTCGGATTCGATCATCTGGGCCGCCGGCGGCCAAGTGCCGGGAGTACCCCTCAACCCCAACCGCGCACATGTCATCAACCTGAGCCTGGGCGGTCCCGCCGCCTGCTCCATCACCCAGCAAAACGCGATCAACTTCGCGTACAACGCAGGGGCCGCAGTAGTGGTGGCCGCCGGCAACTCTGGCCGCCCTGCTGCAGAGATGAGCCCGGCAAACTGCCAGAACGTCATCACCGTTGCAGCGGCCGGCCGCAACGGCGCCCGCGCCCCGTATTCCAACTACGGTGCCGCCGTGGACATCACGGCACCCGGTGGCGACACCTCCGCTGGCCTTTCGTCCGGCATCTATTCCACGTCCAACTACGGAGTGACCGTACCGCTGGATGGAGAATATTACGAGCACCTGCAGGGCACCTCGATGGCCGCACCGCACGTGGCCGGCGTTGCCGCGCTGCTGATGTCCGAGGTGGGCACAACCTACACTCCGGACATGGTGGAGAAGCGGCTGAAGGCTACCGCGCGTCCCATGGCCGTAGCCTGTGGCGAAGGCTGCGGCGCAGGGCTGCTTGATGCAACCACGGCACTCAACCTGTCCGGGGCAGATCTGCCCGCCAACACGGTAATGCCCGACGCCGTCACGTTCTCCGACAACGACGGCACGGCTCAGGACACCTTCACGGTTCCGGCCACCAAGGGCGTTGAATACCTGTCCGGGGGTGCTGTGGTGGCGGCAGGAGCGCACCCCGGTTCCGGCCACGTCACGGTCTCGGCGAGGGCACAGCCCGGATACACCATGGCGGCAGGGGCGCAGTCCCAGTGGTCGCTCACGTTCGCCACCACCTTTGCGCCGGTGCCGGGCTCGCTCATCCCCGTCACGCCATTCCGGGCCTTGGATACACGCAGCGGACCGCCGGTGGGCCGTGATTCCACGGTCTCCTTCCAGGTTGCAGGACAACCCGGGATCCCGGCCCAGGTCTCGGCAGTGGTATTCAACATGACCGTTGCCGAGGCCCGTTCCCACGGCTTCGTCACTGCCTACGCCTCCGGCACCACCCGTCCCGACGCCTCGAACCTGAACTTCAACGCGGGCGAAATCGTGGCCAATGCTGTCACCGTTCCGGTGGGCGCCGACGGAAAAGTGACGCTCTACAACCGGTCCGAAGGGGCAACCCATCTTCTGGCGGATGTCTCGGGCTACTACCTGCCCGGAACCCCGACGGCGGCCGGAGCCTTCAAGGCAATAACACCAAAGCGCTTCCTGGACACCAGGAACTCCACCGCGGTAGGCCGGGACTCCACGCTCACCGTCCAGGTGGGCGGCGCTCACGGCCTCCCGGCAAACGTCTCCGCCGTCGTGATGAACCTGACAGTCGCGGGAGCCGAAACCCACGGCTTCATCACGGCATTTGCCTCCAGAACGAACAAACCCAACGCGTCCAACGTTAATTTCCGGACCAACCAGATCGTTCCGAACTCCGTGACGGTTCCAGTGGGAACGGATGGAAAAGTGGCGCTGTTCAACCGTTCCGACGGGGCCACGCATCTGGTGGCCGATATTTCCGGCTATTACCTGCCAGGTACTCCAATTGCCGGCGGCACCTTCCAACCCATTGCACCCACGCGTTTCCTGGACACCCGCGACGGCTACCCAGCCGCCCCGGACACCGCCGCATCCTTCCAGGCGACCGGGGAACACGGGGTTCCTGTTGATGCTTCCGCCATTGTGTTCAACCTGACGGTGGCCCACGCGGACGCACACGGCTACATCACCGCCTACCCCATGCAACCAGTGCGGCCCGACTCCTCCAACGTGAACTTCCGCGCCGGCCAGATCGTGCCGAACTCGGTGCTGGTTCCGGTCGGGCAGTTCCGGAAGGTACTCCTCTATAACCGCTCACCAGGCAGGACCCATCTGGTGGCGGACGTCTCCGGCTACTTCCTCCCCGGCTGAAAATTTCTACAGCACAACCCCTTTACGGGCATGGCGCCGCTCACTAAAGTTTTTTCTTGTCATAGTCCGGATGGACGCTCGGGGGCGTCCGGGAAGGGGGAGTGCATCACCGCTGACCTATACCAGATGACCATTGACCACTACGAAGAAAGCCCCTCCTAGGAGGGGCTTTCCCTTTGTTCGGGCTGAACCTATGGGTATGGCAAACAGCAGGATTTTAGCTGTTGCCGATGTGCACGATGCTGTCGCGGTCCTGCTCGTTTGCGGGGGCATCGGCCAGGCCGGCCGGGGTGAGGTCAAGATCCTCGATGCCGAGCGGGCCGGGACGTCCGTCATTGGGCGTGGTGGTGTTGGTCATGCTCTGGGTTTCCTTCGGTCTATCTGGTGTTCGGATGGAAGCACGGGGCAGCGATTCAATATCTGAGGGATCCGCTTAAACCACGGACTGGTAGTTCGCCAGGACGGCAGGTAGTTCGGGTAGGAACTGGTCAAACTATGGTTGCGCCGTAGGGCTCTCTCAACAGGGTGAAGTGGTCCGCCATTGGGCTACAGCAGCCGAACTTGATGCCCTGCGCTGGACAGCAAGCGAGCAGCCAGAGTATCAGGAGCGCCGGCGTCAGGGCCAAACAGGAGACCTTTGGATGACGTTAGGAAACCCCAAGGTGCGGCCGCAGGGTTCCCCCAATATCCACTCCGTACTGTCCAGGCATGACCACTACCACCACTCCACTGCACAAGGCGAGCCGCCCCGAACCCGCCGGAACGTCACCCTTGACAAGCGCCGGAGGCCCCACCCGGCCCCTCCTTGACCATGTGGTGCTGGAGAGGTTGCGCGAGGATCTTCGGGAGTACGAAGTCTGGCGGGTGTTTGTGCAGAACTTCATCGCCGCCCTGCCTCTGAGGATCGAGAAGCTGCGGATGGCGTTGACTACCGGGGATGCAGCAGGCGCCATGGATGCGGTCCTCAGCCTCAAGACGGCCAGCCAGATGATCGGTGCCGAACGCCTCGCCGCACTGGCACTCGACCTCGAGGTGTCCCAGCGCGAAGGTATCCGGATCGCCGACCCAGCTGTCGCCCTGCCCCGGCTCGCAGTGGACTACCTGCACCGGATCCAGCAGCGTGCCGGACAGACTGCCTACGCCCTCCAGGCACACCTCGACACACCCAGGCCGCCGCGGGTGGTCGGAATGCAAACCTAGCCTGGGTGCTCACCGACCCGCGACAGCCATTCAGTAAAAAGTGCCTGTACGAGGCCGGGCTGCTCGTGGATCAGCGCATGGCCGGCGCGGTCGAGTGTGGCGAAGGTGGCCCGGGGATAGTGCTCCATCAACTCCCATGGGCCCTTGTACCCGGCGCTGGCATCCTGCCGCCCTGCAAGGATCAGCACCGGATGAGGATAGGCTTTCGCAGCTTCCGGCCGGTCCCTGAGCTTCCAGCGCGAAAAGATCCGCGCCAGGCCGGGCTCGTCGACGAGCGTGATTGCCGGAGCAACGTGCTCCCGGAACCGGTGCAGGGTTTCAGCGGTCTGGACAACGAAGTAATCGCGGTAGGTTGCCTCGAGGTCCGGGTCCAGTCCGCCTGCCGGATCGGCCGAGGAGATCAGGACCTCGTGCGGGGGAACGTCACGTGTTTGCGCTCCAACCGGGCAGATCAGCGCCAGCCCTACGGCCTGTTGGGTTCTCAGGCCGGCAATCGCGCGGGCGAGGTATCCGCCGTAGGAGTGTCCGACAACCAGGAACGGTTCCTCGCCAAGGGTGCGGTCGATAAACCCGAGCATCAAATCCAGGACGTCATCGTTGCCCGTGATCGTCCCGGGTGCAGGGGTGCGGCCCATGCCCGGAAGGTCCGGGTAGAGGCGGCGAAAACCGGGAGCATCCAGGAATGCCGGTTCAAGGGCGCCGGCCAGTTCGCGATGATCCACACCCGCCCCGTGCAGGGCGAGGACAGGTGTGCCGCGGCCGTGTTCGGCATAATGCACTGGCACTTCACCGACCATAACTTCCATGCCGTCAGTGTAGGGGGCACTACAGGCTAGTCTCGGATACCGGCGTGAACCGCCCGCTCAGATCACGAACCGCGTTCCCGGTGCCCCGCTCGGCGGGTTCCTGAGGATGCCCTCTGCCACTTCCCACTCCTGCGAACCAGGCGGCATGGCTGACCGCCTCCGGTGCAAACCGGATGTCCGGGGGGGCGAAGAAGGCCAGAGCGCAGGACATGCCCGCGTCCAGCCGGACCGGAACGGCAAGGACCTCGCCATAACCGGCGTCGAGGAACCGGCGCCGGTAAGCCTGCCACCGCAGGGAAGTACCGCCGTCGGACTCCACTACAACCGGATCCCCTGCGTCCACCGCCTGGGCCAGCGGGCCGTCGTGGAGATCCTGCTCCACGGCGGCAAGGGCAGCGGCCCTGCCGTTGTTGGCCGCGTGGACGGGACCCCGCTGTGCAGAAGCCACCATGGCGGCACAATCGAATTGAACCCCGACGGAACCGGTGAGCGCCACAGCAGCAGTTGAAATTCGCCGGGTGCCTCCCGGGGACTACCTGTTTGGCTGCGTTTCCAGCCACTCAAGGAACGTTTGCCGTCCGACGGCGGCACCCGCCTTGGGAATCAGCTTGCCCTTGCGCATCGCTGTACCCATCGGGCCCGGAACAGGCACTTGAACGATCCGTTTCCGCTTGCCGGTCTTCTTCAGGTAGGCACGGACAAGGTCCACCAATTGTTCACCGCGGGGCCCGCCGAGATCGGGAAGGCGGCCCTTGGGCCCTGCCTCTGCGGCGGTGACCAGGGCAGCCGCTACCTCCCGGGCAGCCACCGGCTGCGTGAACATCTTCGGGACCAGCACCACTGGGCCGGCCGAGGCGGCCTTCACCACCATGGGCACGAACTCGTGGAACTGCGTGGACCGGAGGAGGGACCAGGGAAGGCCCCCGTGCCTGACTTCATCCTCCTGCACCAGCTTCCCGGCGTAGAGACCCGAGGTGGCTTTGTCGATGCCCACAATGGAGAGCGCCACGTGGTGCCGCACGCCCGCCTTCTTCTCCGCCGCCAGCAGGTTCTGCGTGGCATTGGTGAAGAAGTCCACGGCTTTCTTGGTGGAGGTGGTATTGACCCCCGAGACGTCGATGACGGTTTCCACGCCTTCGAGCGCCTGGTCCAGGCCGCGGCCGTTCACGAGGTCCACCCCCTCCGAACGGCTCAGGCTGACGACGTCGTGCCCGCGTTCTTTCGCTGTCTCGACGACGTGGCGCCCGACGGTACCGGTTCCCCCTGCAACGGCAATCTTCATGAAAGAAATCCTAATCCTGTAGAGGCGGACGAAGTGGCCAGGGCTCGATTGGCAGTTTCCGAAGAAGGGCGCCCTGCCGTTTGGGCGGAGAGGTAGCCATCAAGGCAAAGTAGTAAGTACCCTTATGAACGGGTTCCTGCAGCTGCGGAATGCTTGGTTCGGCGAGTCGGTTGGAGATGGACGGCGTGGATGACGAGGTGCGGCGGCGGCTTGAGCTCGCTGCCACGATCGGTATGGATCCCCGGAAACTACTCCCTGGCAGCTCGGGCAAATCCCAGTGGTCGGAGTTCGAATTGGATGCTTACCTTCATGGTGGCATGGCCTGGCGCAAACTTGAGCGGGGCCGTGGTGCCGGCAAGGGAAGTGAAGGACAAACAGCGGGACGGCAGCAGGCTCTTTCGCCGGTCATTCATGGGGGAGGACCCAGGCAGCAGCACCCGGCTGACCGGAGGAGGCCCCGTGAGCAGTCATTGTCCGCCCTGGGAGCTGCCGGTAAGTTCCTGCTCACCCCTGAGCAGGCAGAGGGAGAACGCCTGAAGTCACTGCATGAGACGAACCTGCTTGACAGCGGGGCGGAGGAAGCATTTGATCGCATTGTGACTGCCACCAGGAAGTACTTTGATGTGGGGGCTGCATCATTGTCGCTGATCGCCGAAGATGCCCAGTACTTCAAGTCTGTCTTCGGGCCACTCCGCGACGAAACTCCGAGGCAGATCGCACTCTGCACGGCAACGGTGGAACAAAATTCGATGCTGATCATCAACGACACACGTACCGATGCCCGATTCGCCTCCAATCCACTCGTCGTGGGGGAGCCGCACATCCGCTTCTACGCCGGCTATCCCTTGCACGGGCCACGCGGCTGGAATATCGGAACGCTGTGCATCATCGACCAAAAACCCCGCGCCTTTCCGCCATCTGATCAGCAGGTACTCCGGACACTCGCAGCGATTGCCCAGAGCCATATAGACGCACGGACGTAGTGCGGTTGCCTATCGAAGGAGTGGTAAGAATGCCTGTCATAGAAGAAAGCGTCTTAATCAACCGTCCGCCAGAGGAGGTTTTCCAGTTCCTCATCAGGACGGAGAACATCCCTGTTTGGGACTCTTCCGTTATCCAGGCTGAACAGGTGGGTGACGGTCCGGTCGGAGTTGGCACGCGCTCCAGGGGAACCAGCAAAGTTTTGGGCAGGCAGTTTGACTGGGTGACTGAGAACGTCCACTTTGACCCACCAAAGCAGTCGGTCATCCGCTCCATTGAAGGCAAGTTCGACTTCACTATCAGCAACGTCCTGGAACCAGAGGCCGGGGGAACACGCCTCACCTACCGCGTTGAGGTTGACAGCGGCATGGGTGGATTCTTTGGCAAACTTGCAGATCCGCTGGTGCAGAAGGCCCATGCCCGCACCGTGCGCGCAAACCTGGAGACCCTGGCCGATTTGCTGGCCGAACATCCGGGCGGCGTGTAAGCCATCCAGGTAGCCCGCTTCCGGCTCCACGTCCGCGGGAAGCCTTTACCCGCGGACCCTCCTAACAGTCATTCTGCGCCGTCGGGCTGGGGCCTGGCCAGTAACAGGGCGCAGGCGGCGCCAAGGCCTGTGCGCGTGGGTGGTGCCGGCGTCAGCGGGAGTGGAAGCGGAAGCTACCACCGATGAGCCGCTCCTGCGGCGCCGCAACCTGAGGAGCACAAAAACCGTCAGGCCCACCCAGGCGAAAGCCACACCGATAATCAGGATTACCGCCGGGAGCATGTCCATGGCTAAGTGTAGGCGCGAGGACGCCAGCACGGATTACTCGTTTCCGGGCCTGCTGACCACGTGCTTTCAGGGAATATGGGCGATAAGTACTTGTATTCGAATCCGTGCCCGCCGCCGTTCAGTCTTGAGATCAACAGCCGGGCTGGCTATTTCGCACCAAGGCGCCATGATGGCAGGAGGAGAGCGAAAAACCGGTCGAGCCCACGGCTCGGATTCGCGAAACCAAGGTGCTCGGGAGTTCACCCGTCATCTGCCTGCTTCGAGTTCGGGGGTATTTAATTACTGCCTGCCTTGCGCTGGTGCCGGCGGCAGTAGCAAGGGTTTTCCAATGCAGGATCCACGGCCGCAGGCGCAGTTTTTGGTCCGCGATGATCATTCGTCACTCTGTCTTTTATGGGTCTGGTATAGGGCAAATGGCGGCGAGGCGCGGCTGGAGGAATTTGACGCCTACCTTCACGGGCTCCTCGTCCTGGACGCCTTTGATCTGAAGATCCTGGCCTGGGCCATGGAGGATTATGGGAAAGCGCGTGTGCCCGGCACTTAGGCGGCATGGGCGACCACGTGGCCAGCGTGCACGCTGTTGTCGCCATGCTGGCATTGATCTAGGTTGAGATATGGCCACTTCCCCTGAACAAGAGCTGCTCGTCCAGCTCCAGGACCTCATTATCGGTACGGATTCCGTCGCGGAGTTCCTTGGTAGCCTCGCCGATGTAGCCGCTGCAACGATCAGTCGCAGCGCGGGGACTGCGGTGGAGTGCGGAGTGACGTTGAGACGTCATCGGGCTTCTGTCACCGTAGGCGGCAGCAGCGACCGGGCGATGGATCTGGACAGGATCGAGCAGCAGGCCGGCCCAGGTCCTTGTATGAGCGCACTGCGGACGAAGTCCCCAGTGCTGCTGGGAGATACGCGCAGTGACCCGCGCTGGCCGGAGTACCAAAAGCAGTTGATGGACCACGGATGCTTCACGTCCCTTGGCGTCCCGATGGAACTGAACGAAGAGGCGTCTGCTGCGTTGAATTTCTTCGCGTCCCACGCCGGCGTCTTCAGCGAGGCCACGGTCCGCGACGCCGCGGGGTTCGCTGAGATCGCCGGCCATGCGGTGCGGCTGGCCGTGAAGGTCGCGACCATTCAAGGGGTCGCCCAGGACATGGAATCGGCCATGAAAAGCCGGACGGCCATCGACCTCGCCTGCGGGATCGTCATTGCCCAGAATCGGTGTAGTCAAAGCGAAGCCATGAGGATCCTGACCAAGGCTTCCAGCACCCGGAACCAAAAACTCCGCGATCTCGCCGTCGAAATTGTGATCGGTGCTTCCGGTGAGGAGCCGCAAACCCACTTCGACCGGGGAGCCACGAACCTTCAGCGGACCCAAACGGCCCCAAACTGACCGCCCTTCGATGTGACTGTCAGCGGGGGATGCGGCGTCCCCTGAACCGGCTCAGGAGCAGCAGGACCACAGCCACGATCAGCAGCACCGGGGCCACCCCCAGGAGGAAGCCCAGCGTTTCGACGGCCAGGCCCACAATGAGGAGGACTATGGCGACGGCAACGATTGCCCCGACTAATGCTTTCATCAGTTACACCCTTCGACCCCACGACGGGTCAGGCCCTGGAAAAGTTGGTTTCCCCAGCGTACGCCGTTGCCACGGCGCGGCACCCATGAGTACTGAACATTCTTGAGGGGCTGCGGTATGAAGATGCGAGGCCCTTAGCTTGCGTCCCTCTCGTCCTGGTCCGACTGGAGCTCACCCTCGCCTGATTGGAGGAAGATGGCTTGGCTGTAGCCGGCACGGCGCCCATTGACACCAAGGCTGTTCAGGGACTCGTTCAGAGCGTGCGCCAGCATATCCCTCTCAATCGGAGGAAGACTCATGGCACCGTGCACGTAGGCCTGGATTTCGGTCAAGCCGGCTCTTCCGCCAATTCCGAAGTACTTCATCCAGATCTGCTCAAGGGTAAATGGTGCAGCCTCGAATGCTAGCCGGAATCCTTGGCGCTGTTCGTCCTCGTCCCCAGGGAGGGCCATCCTTCACCCCCGGTCATGAATCAAGTCCCGGCGTGGACTCGAGGATTTCTTCAGCCACTTCCTGCATGGTTTTGTTCTCGTTCAGTGCCCGAGTCATCAGGTGCAGCATTGCGTTATGGCTGCCCATGCCGAGGCTCGCCATGACGATCCCCTTGGCGGTGCTGATGGCATCGCGTTGCGCCAGGGTCGACTTGAGCTGATCGCTCAGCATTTGGGCCCGTTCCCGTGCCTGCACGTTGACCAGGAAGATCGACGCCTGGGCTGCTAACAGTTCCAGGAGCCGGGTCAGCCGGTGCGAAGCTGCCTTCGGTTTGTCCCAGTAAATCTTGATGGCTCCGAAAGCGAGATCCCCGGAAAGAAGGGGGACGCTGACGCACGACCGTAAACCCAGATCGCCTGCTGCCATGCCCCATTCAGGCCAGCGCAGGTCGGTGCGCACGTCTGCAATGTCCACCGGGGATCCCGACGCCCAGGCGCTGATGCAGGGGCCCTGTCCAAGCTCATATTGAAGGGCATCCGCCTGTGCCACGATCGGGCTCGTCGAAGCGGCGCTGCTGCGGTTGCCGCTCGCATCCAAGAGGGATACGCCTGCTCCAGCAGCGTCATTTACGGCCAGGACTGCAGCCTCGGTGATGAGCTTCAGCGCGCTGGAAACGGTCTCCTCAGTCAGGAGGACGTTGGAAAACCGCGCTATAACCGCGGCCAGCTCGTCGGCCAGCGGCAACTCAGTGTCCATGTACGGCTCCATTCCCAGCGTCTTGGCCCTTGGTGGACCAGCTGCTTAGTGCTTTCATCCCAGCACACATTGCCTTAGCCTTCCACTCATCGGCGTCACGTGGCGTAGAGGTGCCGCGAACGGCGGTGTGGGGTTGCGGCTGCTGCATGAGTGCGTTCGACGCCGTCCATTACCACCGCGGTCAGGCTCTGGCTGTTGACCATCGCCTCGCGTTGCCTGCGGGCGCCGTTACCGGAGGCCAGGATGTGGGCGAGTCCCAGCGTGACCTGGTCCTCGTCCCCGAAGCTGGCCAGGACGGGCCGGATATGTGCCAGTAGGTCCTGCACGGCCTCCGTCGCAGGGCAAGGCGAGTTCCGCAGGGGATGCAGGAGGTTGCCGTCGACGCCGGCTTCGCTGGCCATCCAGCCCGCCAGGCGCAGTTGCGCGGCCGGCAGGCGGGGCGCCGGAATTCCGGCCCGCCATTCCTGGGCGGCCCGTTCCACCAGTGCCCGCACGATGGCCGCAAGAACTGCGGCGTGTTCCGCCTCCATGCAGACGTCAGCGATGCGCACCTCAACGGTGGGGTGATTGCGGGACAGCCGCGCATCAAAATACACCATGCCTTCGTCCAGGAGCACGCCGGTGGCCAGCAAATCCTGCACGTGGCGGCGGTATTCCTGCAAGGATCCGAACTGTTCGCAAGGTCCCGCCGTCGGCCATCGGCTCCACGCCTGGTAGCGGAAACTTGCGTAACCGCTGTTGGTTCCCTGCCAGAACGGGGAGTTCGCACTCAGCGCCAGCAGCACCGGCAACCAAACGCGGATACGGTCCAGGACCGCCACTCCTTCGTCTCCTGAGGTCACATGGACATGGACGTGGAAGCCGCAGGTCAACTGTTCCCTGAAGGTCAGGTGGAACCGGGCCGCCATGTTCAGGTAACGCCTTTCCGGCACCAGTGTGGGGGTGGCGGCCAAGGGGCTGGTAGCCAGCGCCGCCGCTCTTGCACCAACTGCCCGGGCGGCTGTATCGGCCATGGCCCGGCCCTGCCGGATGGCCTCGGTCATCTGCTGCAGGGTGGAACAAACAGGACCAACAACCTCGAGCTGCTCTTGTTTGACCTCCAGAGCCAGCGCTGGTCCCTGCCCGGTTCTTGGATTCCTTACGGCGTGCCGCAACGCCTGTTCGGCCACGGGCACAGGTTGGCCTGTGGTCGGATCGACGAGCAGGAATTCCTCTTCAACGCCGAACGTGCGGCGGGGCCGGCCGGCCGGAGGAATGCCGGGCTGATCTGTTGCAGGTTTCATGGCAGTTCCAATGAGGAAGCCATCCGAACCGTTGACGCTGGTCCAGCAGGCATGTGGAGCAACCAGCCCTCCTGCACGAGCCCAGGCAAACCCCTCAGACTAAGCAGGCCGCTGATTCCTCCAGAGTACCCGCGTGTGCCCGTTGCAGGAAGGGAACGTGAGAGCGTAATGTGCGCGCATGTCAGTAGGGACACCAAAGGAGAACAACCAAGGGGTTTCAACGGGAACACGCAGGGTTGTGGTTCTCGTGGGATTCATAGCTTTGATTGTGGCGGGAGTGGGTGGTGCCAGCCTCTACAGCAACTTTGCTGAACGCGACCAGGTGCAGAACCGGGAATCCTTGCCAACTGCACGGGCCTGCCAGGTTATGGACCGGTCGGCAATGGCGCCAACCACGGGTGCCTTGTTCGGCGTGAACCTGGACTGGCGGGCCAAGTCCCTGGAGCGCTACGCCTTCGACCTGAAGCACAAGCCCGCCGTCAGCGTGTCCTTCACTGGGTTTCCTTACACAGAGGAGGAAAAGACTGAGCTGCGGCGCGCCGTCGTGCAGATCCGTGCCAACGGGCAGATGATGCTGCTGACCCTGGAGCCTGCCAACGGACTGTCAGAGGTTACTGCCGAGTCCGCCGAAGCGTTGGCAAGAGACCTCGCTGAGTTCAATGGCGACGGCGTCCCTGTGGTGGTGCGCTTCGGCCCCCAAATGAACGGCTCCTGGTATCCCTGGTCCCAGCAGCCCGCCCGTTACATCGAAGCCTTCCGGACCCTCGCGGGCGCCGTCCACACCCTTGCTCCCGGTTCAGCGATGATGTGGGCACCGAACTACGGTGGCGGCTACCAGCTCGGGGGCGGCCAGTATGAAGCCCAACCCGGAACTGCCGACTTCACTTCTTTGGATACCGACGCGGATGGTGCCCTGACCATGAGCGACGACGCCTATGCCCCCTACTATCCGGGCGATGACGCCGTGGACTGGGTGGGCATGTCGCTCTACCACTGGGGCGGCGAGTACCCCTGGGGTGAAAACGAGCTTCCCGAGCCGAACAAGTTCGCTGACCAACTCACCGGCAACTACTCCGGTGCCAACGGCGATGACACCCAGCTGCCTGACTTCTACGAGGTGTACGGGGAGGTGCACGGCAAGCCGGTGGCCATCCCCGAGACGGCTGCCCTTTTCGCCCCGGCTGCCGGCGGGGAGGGGGAGTTGGCCATCAAGCAGGCCTGGTGGAACCAGCTCTTCGCTCCAGCCACGGCCGCACGGTTCCCCCAGCTCAAGATGATCAACTGGTTCGAGTGGGACAGGGAAGAGGAAGAAGCCGGGGGCAGGGTGGATTGGACGGTGACCAACACCCCGGCGGTCCGGGATGCCTTCATCGCAGCCTTGCCCGCCTGGCTTCGCTACGGTCCGGCGGAGTCCTGTAGGCCCGGTACCTGAACCCGGCGTGAGGCCTGAAGCAGGTGCCTTTTCAGGACGAACGCCGTCTGCTGCGCGCATTGCCTGACACCCGCCAAACGCGTCGCCGCAAGCTTGGGCAGGACAACTGACGGATCGCCGTCGCCCGGCTGGATCCGCAGGGACCACTCCAGATCGAGGGCGACGTCCGCCAGCCGCTCCGCGCCCACCATTTGGCTTGAGGTCTTTAGGCTAAGCACGGCATCTTTTGCGGTGACAGCATCACCCGTGGTGAGGGCCAGCCGGAGCCTTTCCATCCTGGAGGGGAGATGTGCAACGAAGTCCTGAATGAATACCTTCCAGACTCCCTCGTCGTAGTCCAGTTCCAACCGCAACCTGTCCAGCACCGTACTGTCCAGGAGCGGCAGGGTATGGCCGTCGTACTGCGTCATTGCTGTCCTTCCGCCAGGAGGCCGCTCTAACCCTTGAAATGCGTGGTGGGAGGTCCGCCCGGCAGGGCGCTCAAAATGTTCTCGGCGACCACCCGTGCCTTGACGTTCCTGTGGCTTGAGGCGTTGGCGAGGATTTGGAACGCCTCCTGGTAGGAGCACCGGTTTTGACCCATGATGACCCCGCAAGCTACGTCGATGGAGGTCCGGCCCTGCATGGCCGACCGCAGATTATCCACTGTGGTCCGGGCGGTTCTGAGTTCGGCGGCCATCAGGAAGCTGCTGGCCGCCAGTGGAGCGAATTCCTCCAGGTGGGCGAGTGTTGCCGGCGTGAAGACGCCGTCCCGGTCGGACACGAACGTCAGCGCCGAGAGCCTTCCCGGTTCCAGGGCAAGCGGGTACGACACCAGGGAACGGTAACCGGCCTCCGCTAAGTGTTCCCAGTACGTGGGCCAGTGGGGATGCCTCGTGTAGCTGTTGGCGATGACTACTGCTGATTCCCCGCTGAGTGCGTGGGAAACTGGTCCGTCCCCGCATTCGTAGTCCTGCCGAGCAAGGCTGACGGCGCGATCACTGGTGCCTGATGCCAGGAACGCCTGCCCGGGCCGTGGAAAAATAACCGCGCAGTCCAGGACGGCTCCGGAATCAGGCAGGGCTGCCACAGCAGCAAAGGCCAGCAGGTCCAGGGAATCCTGGTCACTGCCGGCCCGAAAATCAAGGAGAGGCCCGGTCGTTGTCGGGGCCGATGACTGTTTGCGGAACCACGCTGTACCGCCGCCTCCGCCATCGGCCCCAGTCTGATGGTGCGCTTTCCACACGCGAAGATTCGTCCCCATAACCTGCCCCCCCTGACAGTCGAACCTGAAAGAGTGCCGTCTGCGACACTATGCAGGACGTTACGGGGCCGGGATTTGGAGATCACGAGTAGGGAGTACTCAGTTTTCCGGCGGTCCACTACTTGGGCCGTGGAGGGCCCGACGATTTGAATGGGCAGGAGCTCTGCTTGGCGGTGCCGGCTTCTCGACACCGCCAAGCCCTGAGACTCTGTTTCCCCCAATGAAGGCCTTGGCTTACTGGGTCCCAGTCCCGGTTGCAACTTGCGTTGCGCTTCCGGCCTTACACGGAATACTGTGCCTTGCCTGGCTCAAGGGCTGCGGCAGGTAGGGTCAAGAGTTCCTCAAGATTCCCGCAAATTTCGGCTTTCCCGGACGTCTTGAAGGATTGGGGAACAGTGCAGGGAATCCACAAGCTCTTTAAGGCACAGTCGGGACATCCCACCAAGGAGACCGACTATGGCAATTTCACCCCGTCAGGTTGTGTTGCTCGCGGCCTCAGAGCGCACACCCCGCCGCACGAGGACCACAACATGATGCTCCAGGCCCGGCGGCACCACCCGGACGGGGACCGGCTCATGAAAGGACGCTGGCCCCGCACCCTGGCGGTAGGGCTGATTCCTGTCGTGGTTATTCTGGCCGTCCGCGCGTGGCTGGTGGAACCTTTCACCGTGTCATCGGACAGCATGGAACCGATCATTCCAACGGGCACCGTGGTGCTCCTGTTCAAACCGGCCGCGGCGGCAGGCTGGATTCAGAATGGCGCAGTGGTTGCTTTCACCAGCCCCGCTGACGGCCACACAGCCATCAAGCGGGTCGTCGCGCGGGAGGGGCAGACCGTTGCCATTCGCGACGCGGAGCTGTACGTCGACGACGTAGCGGTTCCGGAGCCCTTCATCGACCACAGCCGCATCGACGGAACATACTTTGGGCCCGAGAAGGTGCCCGCCGGAAGCGTCTTTGTGCTTGGGGATAACCGCGGCGTCTCCATCGACTCCAGGGACTTCGGAGCAGTGCCGTTGACGGCGATCCAGGGCACCCTGCTGACGGACCGGAAATAGGCTCCAGGCTCCCGGAAGGGTCTCCGTTCAGAATTGAATGAATACACAGGCGCATGTACCGTCGGAGCATGGAAATGCTCACGCAGGCACCGGTCCTGGCCCGTTTCGGTTATGCGGTCTCTGATCCGACCCGGGCGCGGATCCTTTTAACCCTGGCCGACGCCGCGTCCTACCCTTCGGATCTGGCCGAGGCCCTGGGTGTTTCCCGGCAGAGCATGTCCAACCACCTGACGTGTCTGCGGGGTTGTGGCCTGGTGGTTGCCGTGGCGGATGGACGACGCACCCGGTACGAACTCGCCGATGCCCGGTTGGGCCATGCGATCAGGGATCTGCTCGGTGTGGTCCTTGCCGTCGACCCGGCCTGCTGCGCGCCGGACGGGACGTGCGTGGCATGACGGCCGTGCTGCAGACCCCCACGCAGCAGCGCCGGGCGGTCCTGTCCCGCAGGATCCGCCTGTTCGCCGCCGCCACCATCACCTATAACGTCATTGAAGCCGTGGTGGCGCTCTGGGCCGGAGGTGTCGCTGATTCCTCGGCGTTGATCGGTTTTGGGTTGGATTCCGTCATTGAAGTGGCCTCGGCGCTGGCGTTGTCCTGGCAGTTTTCGGCCAAGGACCCTGAACGGCGCGAGCAGATGACGCTGCGGATCATCGCCATTTCCTTCTTTGCCCTCGCGGCGTTCGTCACCGCGGACGCAATCCGTTCCCTCAGCGGCGGCGGAGAGGCGCAGCATTCGACCCCCGGAATCGTCATCGCGGCCTTGAGCCTGGTGGTGATGCCCGTCCTGTCATGGGCACAGCGGCGGGCCGGCCGTGAACTCGGCTCCCGCACAGCGGTAGCTGACTCGAAGCAGACACTGCTTTGCACCTACCTGTCGGCCGTCCTGCTGGTTGGCTTGGTCCTGAACAGTACGCTGGGCTGGTGGTGGGCGGACGCCGGAGCTGCCCTCGCTATCGCCGGCATAGCCGTCCGCGAAGGCATCAACGCGTGGCGGGGCGAAGCATGCTGCGCCGGGTGCCAGCCAGAGGCGAAGCCAGCGATTGCCCTTACCCTCGGAACGAAGCCGGCTGATGAGTGAAGTCCGCCGCTGCCGCTGGCGGACTTGGAAAAACGGGGCGAACCGGGACTAGCGTAGCCAAGTTGGCGTTGTGTTCGGCATAAAGCCAAAGGGTGGCCTACACCCCTTACGGGGGTAGGCCACCCTTTGCTGTGGCATCACGCTGGGGCGTGCTCCCGCGCCACTCAGGCCTTGGTGGTAGTCCTGGCCTCGGCTAACAGTGCTTTCCTGGCGTTAGCCCGGGAACGGTACAGTTTGAACGCCAGCAGCCCGCAGGCAGCCAGCAGGCCACCTGTCGTGATGGCAAGGACCGCTGTGCCGGGTTCCGTCACAAGGTACTGGGCCAGTGCTGCCAAGCTGACCGCCGTGGCGGTTCCGAGGGCCCCACCGAAAGGTGCCACGCCAGGTACCTGTGCCAGCGGTTGATCCGCCACGGGCCCTGCCTCGGACCGCACCGCCGGGTCCTGGTCGAAGGCGCGGGGCTCGTCTTCCATGACACCGGGGACAACAGGTCCGCTCAGTTCGGAGAACTGGGGTTCGCTTCCGCCGTCGGCTGGGGCAACCTGGAACCGGTAAGCCGCACCGTTCTCCAACCCACGAACCACTATTCTCGTGGCACCGGGTTCCGCCGTCACGATGTCACCAAACTGCGCCCCTGTGGAGTCGACGGTCCGGACAAAGAAGCCTCCGGTCACCGGTACAGAGACCGGCACCTCGGCCGGGGCTACAGGTGCGGGGTTGGCGGGCGTCTGGTCCACAGGTGCCTGGTTCCCGGGTGCGGGGTTGGCAGGCGTCTGGTCCACCGGCGTCTGGTCCACGGGTGTCTGGTCCACGGGTGCCTGGTTCCCGGGTGCCTGATCCACTGGTGCCTGGTTCCCGGGTGCCTGGTCCACCGGTGCCTGGTTCCCGGGTGCGGGATCCACCGGGGTAGTGCCCGGAGCGGGCTGTGTGTCCGGTGTCGGGTTCACAATCACAATGACTTCGCCATCGCCCGGGATGACTTCGTCGACCCCGTCGTTGGCGCCGCCGTCGGTGCCTTCACCCTCGTCAGCACCCTCGTCAACCTCGTCAACCTCGTCGACGTCGTCTTCAACCTCGTCAACGCCGTCCTCAACCTCATCCTCACCGTCGTCGTCGACACCGCCGGTTCCGTCGCCGAAGACGAGCTGTTCGATGTTGCGGAGGGTGTCCGTGCCATCCTCGCCGCTGATGTGCTGGACGGTGGTGACAGAGCCAGGAGAGCCCATGGTGCCGTCTCCGCCGGTTGTGGTGATGGTGTAGTTGGACTCGAAGTCCGAGAAGGCCGCGGTGTCGGTTCCTTCGGAGGATGCCAGGATTTCGCGGACAATAACGATGTTTCCGGGATCGATGCTGCCGGCGAACACCGCCTGCTGGAGCGTCGGGCCCGTGAGCGCACCGTCGGAAGTGCGCTGGTACTGGGCGTTCATTCCCGTGGCGCTGCCGATCTCAGTGGCCGCGTTGTTGGGATCTGTGCGGACGCTCAGCCGGACGTTGAGGTAACGGTCGCCGTCGATGATGTCATCGCCGCCACGGCCTTCAAGGAGGTCGTTGCCGCCGCCGCCCAGCAGGATGTTGCCTTCGCCCCACACCTGGGGGCCGGTCAGCACGGGGCATTCCTTGGACGCCGAGGCATTGACGACGTCGGCAAGGGGAGTAGGCAGCGACGTGATGAGCTGGTTGAGTCCCGCGATGCGGTCCACGCCGGCCTGGTCCAGGACATCGCAGCCGATGAAGCCTCCGCCACCCATTTCCTTGGGGATGATGTCGTCGCCCCGGAGCTTGTCGTCGAACGGACCACCGGAGAGCGCCTCGACTTCGTTGAACCTGTCGCGGACGCCCACTTGGAGGATGTCCAGCGGTTCGATCGGAAGTTCCAGGTCGGCGTCCTGCGGCTGGGGATCGTAGGCGCCGATTTCCCAGTCGTAGCCGGAAGCGCCCGCCACTTTCTCCACGCCTGGTCCGGCAATGCCGACGTCGTCCCCGCCTTCCATGTCGTAGTCGTCGTCGCCGCCCTGGCCCACCAGGACATCGTTGCCGGGCTTCTGCGAGTCATCCAGGAAGAACAGGTTGCTCGAGTCGCCGATCAGCAGGTCGGGGCCGTCGCCCCCTTCCGCCCAGTCGTTTCCGCCACCGCCGAACACGGCGTCCAGCCCTTCACCGGCGATCACAAAGTCGTCATCTTCACCGGAGAAGGTCTCGTTCGAGTTTGCGCCGCCGTTGATGAAGTCCTTTCCGTCGCCGCCGAGGAGGAGGTCCAGGCCCGGGCCGCCGTCGATCGCGTCGTTGTCCGGCCCGCCCTTCAGGATGTCGTCTCCGGCCGAGTCGGTGATGATGTCGTTGCCGTCGCCGCCCAGGACGGTGTCAGCGCCGTCATTGCCTTCGATGACATCGTTGCCCGGGCCGCCCCACATGGTGTCGTTGTCCACGCCGCCATGGATGCGGTCGGTGTTGACGGACCCGTTGTACACGGCCTGGCCGTTGATGCCGGCCGGGTCCACCGAGTTGGATGCCCGGTACTTGATGGTGCCGTCCGGCATCCGGATCAGCAACGCTGACTCGTTGCATTCCGAGGCAGGATCGTCCGCGACGGCGTTGCCGGCGGACGCGAAGCCCTGTGCCGTTCCGTTGAGGTTCTTCAGCTCGAACTTGCAGTCAGCCGTAGCGAAGGCGTCGGCCTTCAGTGCCTGGGCGTTGGTATTGCGCATCATCATCTCCGCGAAGGAGTTGCCTTCGAGCTGAGCCATCAGGTTCATGCCGGGCGTGCGCGCCAGGTAGTAGAGCCGGTCACCGTTTTGCAGATCGGTCATCTGGCTCTCGAAGACGTAGTTGAAGGTGCTGCCAAGGAGCCCGCCGAAGAGGTTGGTGCGTTCGGCCAGGCCGCCCATCCACAGGTCGATGTCATCGAGTCCTGTTATGGATGAGGTTCCGTTGTTGGCCCAGGCGTCGGTGCTGTTCATGAACGCCACGGCGTCCTCGCGGGCAACCTCCCCGGCCAGGGCATCGGGGCTCACGATCAGCCGCGCAGCTGTGCGCTTGGCCTCCAGCGTGGTGGCTCCCAGGATGGAGGGGTGCTTGCCGTAGGCGGCCACAAAATTGATCAGGGACTTCGGGTGCTTGATGTTTTCGCCGAAGTCGATCCAGTTGGTGTACGGCTTGAGCTGGCCATCGTTGGTGGCGTTGTGGATTTCCCGGCGCAGGTTGTTCAGCGTGGGCAGGCCTTCCGACCGGGCACGCGTCAGGTTGATCGCGGCCAGGTCCATAGGCAGTCCCAGCAGCTTGTTGCGCAGCGTATCAGTGACGAACTCGTCCAGTTCGCTGCCCACCTGGTCCGACATTCCCATGATGATGCTGCCCGCAGCTTCCTTCGGCGTCAGTGCTCCGGCGGTGCCGCCGTCGGTGTAGGCGGGCGGATTGAGGAACCCTTCCAGGAGGGAGATGTCGTTCTGGGAGCCCCGGACGTCGTCGGACGTTCCGAACACGTTGTCGGCTCCCGGGCTGTCCTCATTGCGCCGGGAAATGGTTTCCGTGAGCATCGAGTGGCCAAAGCGGTACACGGCGTGGGCGAATTCAGCGCTGACCGCCGGATTGATGTCCGTCTGGGCGAAGGCGAAGGGCTCGAAGATGTTGAGGGCGGGTTGGATCTTCCGTGCGAACTCCTCAAACACCAGGTGCTGGTATTCCATCTCCGTGACGAACCGTGCGGCCTGGAAGAGCCGTTCGCCGTTCCACCCGTCTGCGCCTTCGGCCAGTTTCCACTCGGCCAGGGCGGCAACACCCCTTGCCGAGGTGTCGTTGCCGAGGACCCGCTTGATGTCAGCCACCATGCGGTCATGCTCGGAGTGGAAGACCTGGTGGATGGCGGTCAACCCGATGTTCTCGTTAACCCTGCCGTCGCCGGCAATGAAGTGCGCGTTCAGCATCTCGTCGTCGTACGTGCCGGGGACCTGGCTCATGAAATCGGCGGAGGCGGTCTTGTCCGCGTCAGGGGCCGGGGCGGCCGGCGGTGTGGCGGGGTTGTGGTCGGCGTCCTGCGGTGACGGGTCGGCGTTGTGCGCGATGTCCGTCAGGAACGGAGTACTGAAGTACAGCACGTCCTGGGGAACGAGGGTTCCCCGACCCTCGTTCGCGGTGCGGTCCGCCTCCACCAGCCCGGACTTCGTAACAAACTGCGGGAGCCCGTTCTTTGGCCCGGGAATGAACTTCCCGTAGGCGTCAGCGGCCAGCATCGGGACGTTCAGGACGTCCTTGTCCAGCAGCTGTATGCCCAGCAGCTCCCGTGCCTGCTTTTTGGTGTCAGCCCAGGTGGCCATGCCACCCGCCGTGGGCGTGCCCTCGGGGCCGCCCAACATCTTGCCGGTTGATACGGGCCGGCCGGCAGGGTTGTTGGCGTATTCACGCAGGAACACTTGGTGGGAGGAGTGCGACGAGTAGGTCTGGCTCTGGTCAACCCACGGCGAATTGGTGTTCAGGGCATCCTGGACATCGTCAGCGGTGCCCACTTTGCCGTCCGCGCCGGGCTGGTTCTGGCCACGGGTAAGGACCATAAAGCGCATTCGCGGATTGAGGTCATCGGCGTTGCCGAAGATGTGGTCCGGTCCTGCGATCAGCGGGTCATCGGCCTTGAGCGGTACGTAGACCGTGCCGCCGCCCTTGACGGTCTGGTCGATGCCGTGGTCAAAGAACTGCCCGAAGAGGGTAAACAGGGAGTTGTAGGGCGGTGAAAGTCCGACGTCGGTAGTGACGTTGGGAATGAACAGCGTGTTGTGCGAGGGGACGCAGCCGTCCGGCACAGCTGCGACCGGGGGAGTTGCCTCAGGATCCGGGTCCGTGGTGCAGGGCACCACGCCCTCGTTGCCCTGCGTCCGTGCCGGGAAGCCGGCTGCGGCGACAGCCGCCGGGTTGGTGGACGTTTGATCGGCGATCAGGTTGCTGATGATGCGCGGCCGGGAATCGAAGACGCTTCCCGATTTCTGGGTGTAGCTCGTGGCCATGGGCGGTCCGCCGAAGGACCCGCTCTCGGCGGCGCCGAAGGACTTGGACCCAAGCCTTGGGAACACCTGGTCCGATGCCCCAAAGGTCTCCTGGCCCGGCTGAAGGTTGTTGCAGCTTCCGTCAACCGTACGCAGCCCGTGGGACAGCAGGGGACTGGCAAGCTGGTTGGGGCCGGTTCCCACAAGGGCCCCGCAAGGACCGGTTTCTGACGTGGTGTTGGCTACGTGCGCTTCGGCAATCTTGATCTGCTTCAGGATGAAGGACAAGTCCGCCGGCGTCACAGTGAAACCGGCGCCCACCGGAGCCTGCACGGCATTGGCGGCGATGGGTGGCAAGCCCATGGATGCGGCCAACGCCACCGCCCCCGATGCGGCCAGGAACCGGAGGCGTGGGCGAGTGCTGTTTTTTTGTGTTGGTTTACGCGATGAAGCCTTCATCCTGCAATCTGCTCCCCCTGTGGGGCCAACTCCCCAGTAGAGTCGGCGAAACAAGGCAATGCTGCAGGGGCGTCCTAGGGAAAACCTTGGTGGGGATAGTCAGGTGCTACCGGTCGCCGCCTTTATCGTCGCCGGGAGCGTCGTCGGAGATGCCATCATCCCTCAGGCCTCCCTTGTCGTCCCCTGGCGCGTCATCCGACACGTGGTCGTCCCTGAGCCCGCCTTTGTCATCGCCGGGCGGGTCGTCTGAAACGCTGTCGCTTCGGAGTCCGCCCTTGTCGTCGCCGGGCGGGTCGTCTGAAACGTTGTCGCTCCGGAGTCCGCCCTTGTCATCGAACTGATCGTGGGTGGGTCCGCCCGTTGGTACCGGTGCGTAGGTCTGTGGTTCTGCGGTGACCAGCTGGGTTTGCGGGGCTGCGTGGTCGGGGATCGCGGTGATGCTGGCGGTGGGGGTTGGCGTGGGAACCAGCTCGGCCGGGTCCTCCGTTGTGGCGGGGCCGGGCGTCACATCGGCCGTCACCACTACGCCGGGAGTGACTTCAGGGGGCGGGCCGGCGTTGGCCTGGCCCCAGACCGTAAGGCTCGTAGCACCTACTACAGCTGCGATGGGGAGGTACCAATAATTCTTCATCGGATCACCTTTCTTGGTTTGTGTTCCCACTCTGCCCGGGCCCGGTGAGAGGGGGGTGAGACTTTTATGAGAGACCTCTCATTAACCGGAGTGAGGCTGGGAGGGGGCAGCAGGGGCGGCCACAAAGCGGTACCCGGCACCCCGAACAGACAAGAATCTTTCGGGGCCAAGCTTGTTGCGCAGGTATCCCACATAGACATCCACTACATTGGAGGACCCGTCAAAGTCGTATCCCCACACCCGGCTCAGCAGCTGTTCGCGGCTCAGCAGCCGGCCTTCGTTCTCCACGAAGGCCCGGGCCATGGCGAACTCGCGGGCGGACAAGGGCACGCTACGGCCGTGGACCCTGGCACTGCGAAGGTCAACGTCCAGGCTGACGTCGCCGGCGGCAGGCTCCGGTGCCGCTTGG
This sequence comes from Arthrobacter sp. D3-16, assembly GCF_054408515.1. Lineage (NCBI taxonomy): Bacteria > Bacillati > Actinomycetota > Actinomycetes > Micrococcales > Micrococcaceae > Arthrobacter > Arthrobacter sp. D3-16. Next base: position 1,105,112 of record NZ_CP096437.1, read on the forward strand.
ACCCCGGGGCTATCCCTGAGCCGCAGGCGGATCCGCGAGAGCAGCTCCTCGAACCGGAACGGTTTGGTCATGTAGTCGTCCGCACCGCCGTCGAGCGCTGCGAGGGTGTCCTGAAGCGAATCCTTGGCCGTCAGGACAATCACCGGAACAGTGCACTTCATGGCTCGCAAGGCCGACAGCACGGCGAGCCCGTCCATCCTGGGCATGCCGATGTCCAGAATGAGGAGGTCAAACTCGCCTGAACTGCCGTAGTCCAGGGCCCGGATGCCGTCCCCCACAACTGACGTGGTGAAACCGGCCGCAGTGAGGCCCTTGGTGATGAAGCTGGCGATCCGTGGCTCGTCGTCGGCGATCAATATCCGTGTCATGCGGTTCCTCCTGGGAGTGAGAGCACGAAGCGGCTGCCTTCATCGACCCGCGACATCACCCGAAGTGTTCCGCTGTGTGCTTCGGCGATAGCCTTGACGATCGGCAGTCCCAGGCCTGACCCTTCCTTGCCCCGTGAGACCCCTGCCCTGGCAAAACGCTCGAAGATCCGTTCCTGGTCCGCGGGGCTGATTCCGCAACCCGAGTCGGCAACCCAGATTTCGAAAACACCAAGGGACGGCTCCTGATGACCGGGCGGTGCGGTGCCGCCGGCGGTGCCGGTCCACGCTGCGCCAAGGGAGATAACGTCATGCCGGCGCGTGGACTGCACTGCGTTGGCTGCCAGCTGCTCCACCGCCTGGGTCAGACGGTTGCGGTCGGCACGAAACTGGCCGCCAGGCATGCTTTCGATCTGCCACCGGCGATCCGCCAGGACCCTGATCCTGTCCATGGCCGCTTCAAGGAAGGAATCGGCGTCGATCCAGTCCAATCGGACGAAGTCCGGGCGGCCGCTTCGGGCCAGCAGCAGGAGCTCATCGACGAGGGACTGCATCCGGTCCAGTTCCTCCAGGAGCAGCACCTGGGTCTCGCTGACGTCCTTCGGGTCTCCTGCCTGCAGCAGCTGAAGATGGCCGCCAATGATCGTCAGCGGTGTTCGGAGTTCGTGGCTGGCGTCATCCACGAACTGGCGTTGGTCCGCGATACCTGCTTCCAGCCGGTCCAGCATGCGGTTGAAGTCAGATGCAAGCTGCGACACGTCGTCGTCACCGGAGGGGACCGGCACCCGGGTACTCAAGTCCTCAAAGGTGATGGACCCGGTGGCCTGGCGCAGGCGCCGCACAGGAACAAAGAGACGGCCCGTTACCGTGAACCCCACGGCCCCGGCCAGCAGCAGAGTGGCCAGCGACGCCGCTGCGAACGTGCCGAAGGACCCAATCATCTGCTCACGCTGCCGCCCGATTTCATCTGCTGCCACCAGCAACCCCGTGGCGCCGCCGTCGCCCAGTGATACTGAGGTGATGGCCAGGCGCACGGTCCGCCCGTCCAGCGCCACGTCGCGGAGTACCGTGCTGTTCTCAATGTGCTCGGCCTGCACGGTTTCAAGCAGTTGGGGAGTAGCAAGATCACTTGGCTGCTCTCCGGCCGGCAGGAAGGTCTTGCCGCCGTTGACGGTGGCCATCACCGATTCGTACCTGCCCGGGGCGTCACCCTGAAGGAAGACGGTGAAAAGCCCGTCAAGCGAGGTAAACGGCCCTCGGCCCGGAACGCCCTGCTCCACAATGGCCTGGAGCCGCGCGGGGTGAAGCAGGAGCTCTGCGTTGACACGGCTGTTGAGGTTGCGAAGGTCGAGGGCGAGGGTGGTGATTCCCGTGACCAGCAGTCCGGCCGCCAGGAAAGCCAGGACTGTGGCGAGTACGCGAACGCGGACAGTGCGCAGTTCCGCACGTACTCCATGCCAGCCCTGGCTCAGTTTCCCCATGGGCAAACTGACGGAGAATTTGTGGATCTTCGCCGTCCGCGATGTCATTTTGTTCCCGTCACATTCGCCGCCTGCACACGAGCTCTACTTGTTTCCTTACAAGTTAGGTAGGCCGGCTTGGGGAAATCTTCGGCAATGGAATAACCTCATACGCCGGGATACCTAGGGTTTTCCCAATGTTTTGCACCGGGTACCGATTCTTTGGTTCACCAGCGAAAACGTGTCAGGAGCGCTGCTTAGCCAAAGGTTGTGTTCGGTCTTCGACCAATAAACTCTGCGTATACGCCATGGAACCAAGTACCGGGCGCTTCCAGAAGTGAGTAATCAACACTGTTGTTCGCCTGTTGCCCTCCCCCTTCAATGAGAACCACGCACCACCGAACAACCTGGGGGAATCACCGTGATTACTTTGGAACTGCCGAACAACACCGGCCAGGAAGGCCTTGTTCCCGAAGTATCGCCGCAGACACCGGCGCTTCAAATTTCAGTATTCGGCCCGTTGACCATCCGCCGCGGCGATACAGAGCTGAGCGCCAACGATCTTGGTGGGCCCAAGCCCCGCCAGGTCCTCGAAATTCTGCTGATGAATTTTGGCTCGGCAGTTTCCAAGACCCGGCTGATGGACCTGCTGTGGGGCGGCAACCACCCGGCCGTTGCACTGCCCACCCTTGAAAGTTATGTCAGTGTCCTTCGGCGCCACCTGCAGCCCGGCACCGGACGAACGGGTCCCCTGCGCACCGTCACTGGGGGCTACGCCATCGACCGGTCACTGGTCGAACTGGACCTGGACCGCTTCGAGACACTGACCAAAATGGCCGGCCAGGCGGAGCCCCGCACGGCGCTCGCACTGTTGACGGAAGCACTCGACCTGGCCTCAGCTCCGCTGCTCGGGGACGAACTGCTGCCCGCCTGGGCGGAGGAGGAGCGGGCCGCGCATGCAGCGCAGGTGGGCCTGGCCCGCGTTGCGGCTGCGGAAACCGCGCTCGCCGTGGGGGAAGCCGGCAAGGCCATTGCCTGGGGCGGTGAAGCCGTCAAAGAGGATCCACTTAACGAACGGGCATGGACCGCGTTGGTTCTTGGGCTTGAGCAGAACGGCGAGAATACTGAGGCCTTGCGGGCCTATGAGCGCTGCCGCAGAACCCTGGACCAGGAATTGGGCTGCGCCCCGGGGCCCGGGCTGAGGGAAGCACAAACCAGGCTCCTCAGGAGCACTGCGGCAACATCCCGGCCGGCGGAGCCCATTGGCCCCATCCAGGTGGTCACCGAGAGCCGTCCCGTGGCCAGGGTGGCCACCCAGGAAACGGGGCGCCTGCGAATCCTGATCGTTGATGACCACACCACGTTTTCCGACCTTTTGGCCGGGGCGCTGGACCGCGAGCCGGACCTGCAAAGTGTAGGAGCGGCGAAGTCCGTTGCAACTGCGGTGACCCTGTTCCAGGACCTCCGGCCCGACGTCGTCATCATGGACCTGTACCTCCCTGACGGCTCAGGGCTCAAGGCTGCCGAGTGCATTCTTTCCGAAGCACCGGAAACCCGGATTGTGATGCTGACAGGCAACCCGTCCCAGGAAGCGCTGCGTGAGGCCGCCCGAATGGGTATCTGCGGATTCCTCCCCAAGGACGGTGCCCTGGGAGTCATGCTGGACACCCTGCGGCACGCCCACCCCGGCAACATGATTGTGAACCCGTCCCTGGTGGCGAGGTGGGGGAGCGCCGTCTCGCCTGCACCGGGACCTGCGGGAAATTGACCGGGCAGCCTCACTGTGCGCAGATTCTTTGCGGGGGAGCCCGCCCCGGCCGCGAACATCAGCCGTGAGGACGCCGAGCGGCGCGAGGTCAGGGCAGCTGTTGCCCGTTTTCTCACTGCCGGTTTCGCCGCCCTGGTCCTGGTTGCAGTTCCCGTTTCCTTCTGGGTCCAGGCCGAAGCGGAACGGCACGCCTTGGCCAATGCCAGGGACATCACCCAGCGCCTCGCCGATAACGTGGTTGGGCCGCTGATAACTGACCAGCTTCTTGCTCGGGACCCTGCGGCGCTGGAACTGCTCGACCAGCGGCTTGCGCCGTGGCTGGCTGAGAGCGGTGTGACCAGGATCAAGGTATGGGACGAGCACGGCCGCGTGGTCTACTCGGATATCAAATCGCTGATCGGGCAGGATTTCGAGCAGGAGGAATGGGCACGCGAACTCCTTGAAGGCGGTCCGGCCACGGCTACCTTTGAATCCCAGACCGGGGAAGAAAACGAGTTTGAGGCGGACTCCGGCGAACTTGTGGAAGTCTATGCCCGCTCCGCCTCCCACAGCGGAGCCCCGATGATTTTCGAAACCTACACTTCCGGGGACGGAGTCCGCCGTGAACAGCAGGCAGTCCTGATGGGGATGGTGCCGCCCATGGCGCTGTCATTGGCGGTCCTCCAGTTGACGCAACTGGTTCCGGCCGTCCGCCTGGCCAGGAGGATGCAGTTCCATCAGGCGGCACGCAACGCATCGCTGCGGTGTGCCATCGAGGCCTCGGACCAGGAGCGCCGCCAGATCGCCGGCGAACTCCACGACGAGGTGATCCAGGACCTGTCCGGACTGGCGTATGCCTTGGAATCGGAGGAACGCCGCGGCCCGTTGGAGCTGCAGCCTGTATTTACGAATGCACGGACGATGCTCCAAAACAACATCCGCACCCTGCGCGCCATGACCAGCGAACTTTATCCGCCCGACCTCGAAGAGCTGGGGCTCAAGGCGTCCCTAGTGAGGCTGGAGGCGCCCCTTGTGGAACGGGGAATTCACCTTACTGTTGAGATTCCGGACAAGCTGGTGCTGGACCGGGACCGGGCTGTCCTGCTGTACCGGGTGGCACGCGAAGCCTTGGTCAATGTGGGCAAGCATTCCGCAGCGCAGTCGGTTGATATTCGGGTCTGGCAGGCCGGCCAGCGCACCCAGATCACAGTGTCTGACGACGGTGTGGGCTTCGACCCGGGGGAGCCGCGCACGGAAGGCCATCTTGGCCTGAGAATCCTGCGGGACACGATCCAGCAGGCCGGGGGCACTTTTGACGTCCGCTCCACACCAGGGGCCGGAACTTCCGTGACGGCCACCTTCGGCGCGGCCGCGCCCGCCGCCAGCTTTGCCGGCAGGCACGCTGCCACATCCTCCCGGCGAAAGCCACCCGTACCAAGTGCTATCCAGGTGTAGCCCACTACGAGAATGTAAACAGTTTGGCGTGAATTACGGGGCGGGGGCCTCCGGTACCGGCGTGGCGATTATGCTCATCCCGGTCAGGAGGCCCTCGCTTCCCGCGATTGACGGGACAACGCCGGGCCGGGGCCAGGCAATCAGCTCTTCCTGGTTCGGACCGAGCGGAAGAACCCGGCGATACCTGCGGCGAGTCCGACCAGCCCGGCCGCCAACGCCGCCCAGACCAGTCCGGGAGTGGACGCGTCCGAGGACACTGAGGCTACTGTTTCAGTGGCCTGGTTTGCAGCAGCGGTGGCGGCGTGGCCATGTTCTGCCGACGTGGCGGCAGTTGTCACAAAGGATGGGGCGGGGTCCTCGGGTTCGCCCTGGCCCTCCACCACCGGATCATCCCACGTCCGGACACTGCCGTCGGAGTAGGACTGCGCCACCGGCAGCATGACGGTGGTGCCGGCTTTCGGAAGGCGCCCGACATACACGGAGAACATCTGGTATTGGTCGATTGTCAACTGACTTGCTGCGTCCCTGGCGGTCCAGGATACGGACAAGGCCGCCTCGGTTACGGTGGCGCCGTCAACGGTCACCGGCTGGGGCAGCGTTCCCCTGGCCACCTCGGCGGTCCAACCGGGAACAGGCTTCACCCGGACCGATGTGAACGGTGTAGCTGTTGGCAAAGCCACGGTGATTTTCGTGGTTGTTGCAGTCTGCGATTCGCTGGGCACCCTGAAGGTAACTTGCGTGGAGGCGCCTTCGGCGGGCGCGTCCGGTGTGACGGTCACGTGGGCGGTGGCCGCGCCGGGGCCAAAGGTCATAAGAGTGGCTGTGGCTACCCCAATGGCTGCTGCTTTGAGGGAATTCGGGGTCCTGGTCTTCATGGGAAAAGTCCTTTGCTGGGGCCGCCCGCGGGTCGAAAGAGCCGGCGGGCAGCGGAGTGTGGCTTGGCGGCTGCAGCTTTCCTTTGACCTGCCTGTGCTCTCAGAGAGGCGAGGTGAAAGGAACGCACTGCACCGGCGGCCCCCGAATGCCGTCAGCACGGTGGTTTCGCCAGGGAGTAGCTACTGGCCCGGATCCGCATGCACTACGGGGCAGGCCGGACAAAGAAATGGTGGCGGGATGGAGGGCCCGCGTCAGGGGGCGAAACCAATCGACGAGCCGGCAAAGGGCTGCTTCTGCCCTGCCTAATAGGGTTGCAGTTACAGCGGCCGCCAGAACATGCGCCACCGGCATGGCGGTCCCCGGGTCCGCGTGCATGAGGGCTTCGTGGGCATCGATCGGGCACGCGACCGCAGGGGCGGCATGCTGCGGGGTACCGTGGGCCGAGGCCGCGCAGGGGGTCTCCTGGGAAAGGAGGCTCAGGGCCTGGTGAAGCAGTACCTGCCCGATTCCAACGACGGCGGCCATTCCCGCCATGGATATCCGGCGGCGCAGGACCACCATGACGGCCAGCAGGAGCAGCGCGATCAGCGCCGTCGAGGTCTCCGCAGCCGGAAGCGTGCCTCCACCGAGGACATGCGCACCGGCCGCAAGCAACCAAACGGCTCCGGTCACCAGAAGAGGACGCCTGAGGCGCAGCACCGGTGCACTCAACCCGCAGGTACCCGGGCTGCGCCGGCCGTGTGCCTTACATGCTGGTTCCGTGGACCCTGGCCGCGGCGGTTGCCGGCCATGGTGGCCGTGATGGCGAGTGATACGGCTGCGATGGACCACATGATGGGCCCGCCCAGCTCCGCGGCCGCAGCCGCTGACAGACCCCAAGGATGGCCGACGGAGATGTACCAGGGCAATTCCATAGCCGGTGCCTGCTCCGTCAGTTTCCAGCCGCCGAAAGCGTAGACGGCGGCTATTCCGGCCAGGACGGGCATCCGCTGACGGGCCACGCTGCGGGTGCCGGCATCCGGGGCGCCGGTAAGTGCGGCGGTGGCAAGAGAGCCGCTCAGCAGGGCGAGCAGCGTCATGGAGTTGTATCCGATTTGTCCCACTGCTGCCCACTCGAGCAGGGGGGTGTAGTAGGTGACGAGGAGTGATGCAGCGAGGATAAATATGGTCAGGACCGGATCCCTGCGCAGTGCTGCCAGGAGCGGTTGCGCCGAGCGTTCCAGGAATTCCTTGATCCCCATGCTGCCGTCCGTTCTGGGCCTGATGGCCAGTTGGGCCATGGTCAGCGGCGCGGCCGGGACGATCAGCAACGGCACGACGGCGGTGAGTACCATCTGGGTCAGGACGTGGGCGTTAAACAGGTAGCCCTGGTAGAGGTGCACGCCACCGTTGGTGACAACGAACAGGACCGCTATCCCCGCCAGCCACAGCACAGTGCGATGGGCGGGCCAAGCCCGGCCCCCTGCCCGGACCCGCCGCGCCCCGGCCAGGTACGCGAAGACGGCGAAACCGCAGGCCAGGCTCCACAACGGGTCGGGGGCCCAGCCGGAAAGGTATTCCCAGAGGCCGGGCTCAGGCAGCCCGGCGGCGAGGTCCCCGGCGGACGTCTTTCCGGACCCGGCGGCCGGCGGCGGTTCTGTCCGCGCCAGTGCGGCGGCCATCCCTGAAGCGGCACCCATCACTGCGAGTTCGACGACGGCGAGCGCGGCGAAGTGCCTGCCACCCCGAGCCGGGTCCTTATCAATCCGGCCCAGCGACCAGCGCCGGTGCAGCGCCCCGAACAACCCGAGGATGATGAAGACTCCGGCCTTGGCCAGGACGATGACGCCGTAGGGGCTCAGCAGGGCCTCGACCGTACTGATTCTCGTGAGTGCCCCCAGGAACCCGGAAACCACAAGGGCGATGAAGCTGATCAACGCCAACGTGGAGTACCTCCGCACCGTCACACCAAGCCGACCCGCCGGCAGCACCGGGCGCAGCACCACCAGTGCCAGCAGACCGCCCAGCCACACCGCTGCGGAGCCCGCGTGCACAAACAGGGCGGTGGTGCTATCCGCGTGGTCGGTGCCGCCGGCCGCATGGGATTTCATGACCAGCGGCACCAGCCCTAAGAAAGCCGCGACGGCGGTGACGGCAAGAAGGCGCGGGCTCCTGAGCCTAAAGCACGAAAAAGCCACGGCTCCGGCGATCAGGACGCTGAGGGCACCTGCGCGGCCAGCATCAATCGTGGCCAGGTAGGTCCAAAAGGCTGCATCAAATGCGGCCGTAGGCGCCCTGTTGGCCAGGAGCAGGAAGCTTGCGGACGTGTGGACCGCGGCGGCCCCGGCCCAAACAACGGCCCACCATCCGGCCAGCCGAAGAGCCCGTTCATAAGCGGAGCCCCGGTGGGGGAGTGCGAAGGCTGCCAGGACCAGCGCGCCGATGGTGCCGGCACTGGCGAGGTTGAACACCAACTTCGCGGCAGGCAGTCCCCAGGTCACGGCCGGGCCTGCCCGGTCCAATAGGCCTGTGTCCGCGCCGCCGCCGTAGACGTAGGCCCAGACCAGCGACAGCAGCCCCGCCGCCAGCAGCACCAGCGTGGCCATTACCCGAGTTCCCAGCGACATCGCGCCCCTTCCGCCGCTTCACCGGCCCCGGTCGTGTTCGCACAGCGACCCGGCCTCTTATGTCATGCCAGCTTGGCGTGGGCCGCTTGGGAAATCCTTGGCATCACGGGTCCCCAGATTTCCCCAACTTTTTCGCACCGTGGTTCCTCCACTCTTTAGGCATGTCCATTTCACGCCGGCAGGCAATGCAAATAGGTGGTATCGGAATCATCGGCGCCTTTGGGCTTGCCGTCCCGTTGCAATCGGTCGACGCCAAGTCCGCGAGCCGCTTGGATCCCCGCAACATGCCCAAGCCCTACCAGCGGGCTTTGACTATCCCTGAGGTCCTTCGGCCGCACCAAACCACTGTGGACGCCGACGGCTCCACAAGGCACCACTACCGCATCCAGCAGAAACTCAGCTCGGCGAATATCGTTCCCGGGCTGAGCACGCCCATCCTTGGCTATAACGGGACATTCCCTGGACCAACCATCAAGGTGGACCAAGGCGAACGCATCACCTTGATGATGGACAACGTGCTGCCGCTGCTCCATCCGCAGTGGGGGTACCGGCTCGATACGTCCACCCACCTGCACGGTTCAGCCTCACTGCCGCAGTTCGACGGGTATGCCAACGATCTGACCGGGCTCGGCTACTGCAAGGACTACGAGTACCCCAATTTCCAGCCGGCCCGGACTCTCTGGTACCACGACCATGCTGTCCACAACACTTCGCAAAGTGTCTATTCCGGACTGGCGGGCCACTATCACCTGCACGACAACGTTGAACGAAGCCTGCTTCCCCAAGGCAAGTTCGACGTGCCCTTGACCGTTTCCGACGCCATGTTCGCCGCCAACGGCTCCCTGGCCTATGACGACAACACCCACTCCGGCCTGTGGGGTGATGTCATCCTGGTGAACGGCGCCCCTTGGCCGGTCATGAAGGTCCAGCGGCGGATCTACCGCTTCCGGATCCTCAATGCTTCAATCTCGCGCTCCTACCGTTTCTCCCTCAGCACCGGGGACCCCGTGACCATGGTCGCCACGGACGGCGGCCTGATGCCTGCTGCCCAGCAGGTAACATCATGGCGCCACAGCGGTGCGGAGCGCTACGAAGTCCTCATCGACTTCTCCAAGTACCCCGCTGGAAAACGGGTGGAACTGCGCAACTTGTCCAATGACAACAATGTGGACTACGACAACACCGGCAGGGTCATGGCCTTTGACGTGACGGATGAACCGGTGGATACGTCCGGACCGGCCGCAAAGGTGATGCCGACACTGCTCACACCGAGCACCCCGATGAGCCTGACGCCCTCCCAGTCCGTGAAGAACCGGCACATGCGCGTGAAGCGGGACAACGATATCTGGACCTTCGGCGGCATGACGTGGGACGAAGTGGTCGAGAGCGGCTACCGGAAAGTCCTGGCGGATCCGGATCTGGACGATGTGGAGATCTGGACCATCGAGAACAGCTCCGGGGGATGGTTCCATCCGGTGCACATCCACCTCGTGGACTTCCAGATCCTCAGCCGCAACGGGAGGGCACCCTTCAACTACGAACGCGGGCCCAAGGACGTGGTGTACGTCGGCGAAGGCGAGACAGTGCGGCTGCTCATGAAGTTTGAGCACCACCGTGGCCGGTACATGATCCACTGCCACAACCTCCCCCATGAGGATCACGACATGATGGCCCAGTTCAGCGTGGGCATCGACCCGAACGAAGCCGACCCCAACCATCCCATCGAGGCCTCGCGGCCGCATCCGATTGACCAGGTTGCACGGGTGGAGGAACCGGTGGACGAACCCTCGGACGCGCCCACACCGGAAACTCCTGAACCAACCACCAGCGCAACAGCGACTGCCGAACCAACGAATGCGGCCACCACTGCCCCGGCAGAGCCGACGGCGACAGCAACACCGACGGCGCAGGCAGAGGTCCTCACCATCACCACCGCGCGGCACCGCCTGAATAAGGACATGGAGTTCGCGGGAACCTCCAGGATCGGCGGGGCCGTCCCGTCCGGTTCAGCTTCGGTGAAGGTCTATGACATCACGCCCGGACGTGCTGAAACCCTGCTGGGCACCGTCTCCATCAACTCCCTTGGCAGTTGGTCCCTGCAGGCCAAGCCTGGCCCGCGTCAACAGGTCACATCCGTAAGGGCCGAATCCAGCCGCGGGGGAATGGCCACGAGCCAGGTGCGCAGGGACTGAAGTCCTGTTTCACTGGAACCGCTGAGATGGCCCCCTCCGGCCCGTCAGGAGTCGGAGGGGAAAGCCACGCCTTCGCCCACCACACGCAGGCAAAGCTCCATTCCCGGCCGGGCCAGGGAGGCGTTCCAGTGCCGGATGGTAATGATCTCGCCGCCGCCCGGATAGCGGTGGTCGGCGCGGCTGGCCAGTTCGGGCGGAACCGCAAGCTTGAGCCGCACGGTGGTTTCAGGGCCGAAATAGTCCGTCTCCACCACTACTCCGCGGATGGGGCCGTCCTCGGCGATCCGGATTTGTTCGGGCCGAAGCATCAGCTGAACCCGGCCTTGGGCCGGCGGACGGCGGACAGGGATGCCGCCCAGGGAACACGTTGCCAGGGAACCTTCCATCCAGGCGTCCAGGATCACGGCATCACCGAGGAACTCGGCGGTGGCACGGTCTGCGGGGCGGGTGTACACCACAAACGGGTTGCCGATCTGCGCCAGTTTCCCGCCGCGCATCACCGCTACCTGATCGGCGAAGGAAAGTGCTTCCGCCTGGTCGTGCGTCACCAGGATGGTGGTGACGCCCGCTTGGTTCAGGACCTTGGCCACAGCCCTGCGGGTGGCTACGCGGAGGCCGGCATCCAGCGCGGAGAATGGCTCGTCCAGGAGCATCAGTTCCGGTTCGCGGGCAAGGGCCCGGGCCAGGGCCACACGCTGCTGCTGGCCACCGGAGAGCTGATGAGGGCGCCTCTTTGCCATGTCCGGATCAAGCGAGACCATCTCGAGGAGTTCGCGGACCCGGTCCGCCACGCCCCGCCGTCCGCCGGCAAGGTTGGCCTGGTCCAGTCCGAAGGCCACGTTTTTGGCCACAGTGAGGTGCGGGAAGAGGGCGCCGTCCTGGGCCACGTACCCAATATGCCGTTTATGCGCGGGAACCCACGCCCCATCGCCCGCCACTTTTTTCCCGTTGAGCGAGATGTTGCCGGTTGCCGGCTGCTCAAACCCCGCAATCAGCCGCAGCAGGGTGGTTTTGCCGGAGCCGGAGGGGCCAACGATGGCCGTGGTTCCGCCCTTGGCGACGGAGAGGTTAACGCCCTTCAGGACGGCCTGAGTGCCGAAATTGCGCGTGACTTCCGTGATCTCCAGGTGGCTGTTGGTGGACGGTGCCACCGACGGGGCGATCCGCGGTTCCGGCAGCCGGGGAGGGGATTGTTCGGTCACTGGCCGGCTACTTTCTTGGACTGCTGGAAAAGGAGGTAGGTCATGGGGGCGGAGAGCAGGATCATCAGGAGCGCATAGGGGGCCGCTCCCGCATAGTCGATCTCGCTGCTCTTGCTCCAGAACTCGGTGGCCAGCGTACGGGTTCCGTTGGGGGACAGGAGCAGGGTGGCCGTGAGTTCGTTGGCGATGGCGAGGAATACGAGGGCCGCTCCGCCTGCTGCCGCGGGTGCCGTCAGCCGCAGGGTGACCCGGATGAAGGAGAGCAGCGGCGGCTTACCGAGTGCCTGTGCGGCCTCGTCGAGTTCCTTGGGCGCCTGGGCCAGCCCCGCCCGCAGGTTCACCAGGGCCCGGGGGAGGAACAGCAGGACATAGGCCGCCACCAGCACCCCGGCCGTTTGGTAGATCCCGGGAACCAGCCGGATGCTGACAGTAACAAAGGCCAGGCCCACCACAATTCCCGGCAGAGAACTGGTGACGTAGTTGGAGAGCTCCAGGGATTTGCTGAACCAGCCGGGGTGGCGGACTGCAAGGTAGGCAAGGGGAAATGCCACCACGGTGGTGGCCAAGGCTCCCGTCAGGCCGTAGCCGAGGGTAGTCAGCAGGGCGGGCAGGAATTCGTCCGCAGCCCAGATGTCTGTCCCTCCCGCCACGGTCCAGCGCAGCACGAAGAACAGGGGAAGCCCGAAGGCCAAAGCCGTGAGTGCCAGCAGGAAGAGCTGGGCCGGGACCTGATAGGAACGCAACGGCAGCCGCAGGGCCTTCGCCTGGGCGCCCGAACCGATGCGGGCGTACCTGGCCGTCCCGCGGCTCCGTACTTCGGCCAGCAGCAGGAGGAGGCAGAAGAACACCAGGACGCTGGCGAGCATGTTCCCGGCAGCGCCGTTGAACGTGGACTGGTACTGGACCATGATTGCGGTGGTGAAAGTGTCGAAGCGGATCATCGCGAACGCACCGTATTCGGCCAGCAGGTGAAGCGCCACCAGGAGGGCCCCGCCCGTCATGGCGATCCGAAGCTGGGGGAGCACTACCCGGAAGAATGTCCGCCAGGCGCCCAGCCCCAGCGCCGCTGCCGACTGTTCAATGGCCGGATCCAGCCGGCTCAGCGTGGCGGAGGCGGGAATGTACACCAGCGGGAAATAGGAGAGCGTGGCGATGAGTACTCCGGAACCCAGCCCGCCGAGGGAAGGGACGGCCGAAACCCAGCCGTAGCTGTTCACGAACGCGGGTATTGCCAGCGGGGCGGCCAGCAGGACAGCCCAGATCCTGGCCCCGCGCAGGCCGGTCCGTTCAACCAGCCAGGCGCCTGCCACGCCGAGGAGAAGGCAGAGCGGGACGGTGAAGGCCGTCAACAGGAGGGTGTTCAGCAGCAGTTCGAGCACACGCGGCCGGAAGATGAGTTCGATGGCGGTGTCCCACCCGGTGGCCACCGTCATGTACACCACGTACCCCAGGGGCACGAGGGAAAAGAGGGCGATCAGCACCGCCAGGATGGACACTGCTGAAACGCCGAAAGGCGGGCGGGGGCTGCTGCCCCGGCCCGCCGTCGTCGAGCTCCCGTGAGGGGGAGCCGATAGATCAGGAGTCACGAAATTAGAGGAGTCCTGCCGTGGTCATCAGCTCGGTGACCTTCTCGGAGTTCAGCTTCGCCGGGTCCACAGTGGGAGCCTGCAGGTCAGCGATCGGAACCAGCTTCTCGTTGGCGGGGACATCAGAAGCGATGGCGTACTCGAAGGAGGTGCCCTCCTTCAGGACTTCCTGGCCCTTCTTGCCGGTGATGAACTTCAGGAATGCCTGCGCTGCCGCCTCATTCTTGGAAGTCTTCAGCACACCGCCGCCCGAAACGGAGACGAAAGCGCCTGGATCCTGGTTTTTGAAGTAGTACGGGGTGACGTTCTTGGAGTTCTCGCCGGTCTTGGCCTGGTCGCCGTAGTAGTAGTAGTGGTAAATCAGCGCGGCATCCACTTCACCGGCGTTGACTGCCTTCATGGCGGTGCTGTTGCCCTTGTAGGCCTTGAAGTTTTCCTTCATGCCCGCCAGCCACTCTTTGGTGGCAGCCTCGCCCTTGAGCTCGAGAAGCGCAGAGACGATGGCCTGGAAGTCCGCGCCGGACGGCGAAGCTGCCCACTTGCCCTTCCACTCGGGGTTGGCAAGATCCAGCATGGACTTGGGCAGTTGGTCCTCGGTCAGCTTGGCCTTGTCGTAGACCAGGACCGTGGAGCGGGCAGCGATGCCGGTCCACTTGCCGGTGGAGGGCCGGAATTCCTCAGGCACCTGCTCGGTGGTGGCTGTGTCCACGTCAGCGAAAAGATCCGCGTTCTCCACCTGCGTCATTGCGGGGGAGTTCTCGGTGAGGAAGACGTCAGCGGGGGATGCCGCGCCTTCCTGAATGATCTGGTTGGACAGTTCCGTGTCCGAACCCTGCCGCATGGTCACCTTGACGCCGGTCTCCGCCGTGAAGGCATCGATCCATTCCTTGGTCAGGCTTTCGTGCTGGGCGTTGTAAACAGTGATTTCACCCGAAACTGCTTCAGCGGAGGCGGACGCGGAGGATGAACCAGTGGCGGCTGGCGTGGCCGGGCCGGCGCAGGCCGACAGGCTGAGTGCGGCGCTGGCGGCGAGTGCGATGCCCGCCAGTGCGCTGTTGCGAATCTTCATTGAGGCACTGCTTTCTGGGGAAGAGTGGGGCGGACCGGGGTCCTGGTGGGCCTTGGGGAAAGATGCCCACCCGAGGAACTGTAGGGTAGGCAAACCTAAGGTAGAAGCGGGAAAGCGCTTTAAGTGATCAGCATCACATGAATTACGGAACTGTTGCGTGCCCTAATGTTGCTCAGTTGGTCCTAGGATTCCGCGTCCCCCCGCCGTTAGTATCTGATGCAGGACAAGGTCACCCTGGGCAGAGGGCAGCAAACATGGTCGAAGCAGCAACCGCAGCGGTTTCCACGGTGATCCGGCGGAACAACGTCACGGCGTCCGGGCGGGCTGACGGGCCGGTGATGATGTTTGCCCATAGTTACGGGTGCGACCAGGACAGCGTCAGCGCGATGATTGCGGTGATTGCTGCAGCGCGGGACCCGGAGCGGTTCTCCCGGCTGATCCTGGTGGCCCCGTCCCCGCGCTACACCAATGACCCTGCGGAGGGCTACGTGGGCG
The DNA here is from genome assembly GCF_054408515.1 of Arthrobacter sp. D3-16. Lineage (NCBI taxonomy): Bacteria > Bacillati > Actinomycetota > Actinomycetes > Micrococcales > Micrococcaceae > Arthrobacter > Arthrobacter sp. D3-16. The sequence goes on from NZ_CP096437.1 coordinate 1,120,165, forward strand.
GGTTCTCGCAGGAGGACATCGAGGGCCTGCTCGCCTCCCTGGACAGCAACTATTTCGCCTGGGCTGAAGCGCTGGCTCCGATGGCCATGGCCAATCCGGAGACTCCGGAACTCTCCGAGGAACTCCGGAGCAGCTTCTGCCGGACGAATCCCTCCATCGCCCGGCACCTTGCCCGCGTCACCTTCCTTTCAGATACACGCGGCCTGCTGGAAAAGGTGCCAACGGACAGCCTGATCCTGCAGTGTTCCAATGATCTGCTCGCGCCGCTGGGGGTAGGAACCTACGTGCACGAGCACCTGGAACGCAGTTCCCTGGTGCACCTGCAGGCCACGGGCCACTGCCCGCACGTCAGCGCACCGGAGGCTACAGCCGGCGCCATCCTGCACTATCTCGCTTCCCGCCCGTGACAGGCACCTCGGACCCGGGCGGCTTCGAGGCGCTGTTCAACCAGGCGCCGTGCGGCTACCTGCTGACGGACGACGGCGGCCGCATCACCGCGGTCAACGACACCTTCGTGAGCTGGGCGGGGTACAGCCGGGCCCACCTTCTCGGGTCCAACCTGCAGTCCCTGATGCCGGTGGGTGACCAGATCCTGTACTCAACCCACTGCATTCCAAAGCTGGGAATCACCGGCGCCGTGTCGGAAATAGCTGTCGAAATCATCGGCGCCGACGGCCAGCGCCGGGCGGCGCTGCTCTCGGCGTCACGTTCCCCGGCTTCCGGCGGGGAGCCCGCCGTCGTCCGGGTGATCATCTTCAGCGCCCACGAACGCCGGATGTACGAGAGGGAGCTGGTGGCGGCCCTTCGCTCCGCGGAAGAATCCGAGGCCCGGCGTGCCGAGGCGGAAAAGGAACTGCACCGCCTCGCGCTGCACGACGCGCTCACCGGACTGCCCAACAGGGCGGGGCTGAAGGTGGGGCTGGACCAACTTCCCGCCGGCGGCACCGCCGGAACCCGCAGGCTGGCGGTCCTGTTTCTGGACCTCGACCATTTCAAGGCCGTCAACGACAGCCTGGGGCACGCCGCGGGGGACGAGCTGTTGGTCTCCGTCGCGCAGCGCCTGACGTCATTGGCTGCAGGAACACACACCGTGGCCCGGCTTTCCGGCGACGAGTTCGTTGTGGTGGGTGCCTTTGCCAACCCGGCGGAAGCCACTGCGCTCGCTGCCGGTCTCCTGGATGTCCTCAAGGCACCGATGCAGATTGAAGGACTGGAAATCGTCACGTCCGCAAGCATTGGAGTGGCCGCGGCTGCGGATGACGGGGAAACCCTTGAAGACCTCATCCGCCGCGCCGATATCGCCATGTACCGGGCCAAGGAACTGGGGCGCAGCCGCTGGGAACTGCATGAGCCCGCGGAGACGGATCCCACGGTGGACCGGCTCCGCGCGCTGGGCGAGCTCCGGCGTGGAATCAGGCAAGGGGCCCTTCGGGTTCACTACCAGCCCCAGATAGACCTCCGCACCGGGCGCACCCGGGGCGTGGAGGCGTTGGTCAGGTGGCAGCACCCCACCCGTGGACTGCTGCCGCCTTCGGAGTTCATCACGATGGCCGAGGAATCCGGACTGGTGCGGCAGCTGGGCGCGTGGGTCCTGGGCGAAACGCTCAAACAGGCCGACCATTGGCGCCGGGAGGGCCCCCGCGGCGCCGGCCTTGAGTTCGCCGTCAATCTCTCCGCCCGCCAGCTCAATGATCCCGAACTGGTTCCGATGGTGGAAGCCGGCCTCCGGCTCCGGAACATCGACCCCGCACTCCTGCTGCTGGAAATTACCGAGACGGCCCTTATGGCGGACCCCGCCACCGCCCTCGAATCACTCAAGGCCCTTAAGCAACTGGGCGTAGGCCTGGCTGTTGACGACTTCGGTACGGGCTACTCGAGCCTGACGTACCTGAAGAAGTTTCCCATCGACGAACTGAAAATCGACAGGTCATTTATCAACGGCCTGGGGTCGGATTCCGGTGATTCCGCCATTGTGGGCAGCTGCATCGACCTGGCGCACGCGGTAGGTATCCGGGCCGTGGCCGAAGGGGTGGAAACCTCCGGCCAGGTTCGGGCGCTCAAGGCCATGGGCTGTGACCTCGCCCAGGGATACCACTTCGCCCGCCCGCTGCCCGCCCCGCTCCTCAAGGAATGGCTGGACGCACACGGGGGCGGTGAACCGGTCTCCGCTTGAAGCGTTCCCGCAAACTAAGAGTGCAGCTACCCGTCTATTCGGATACAGCTGCACTCAAAGTTTGTGGAAAATCAGGAAGAAAATGTCTGGGGCTGGCATCCTGGCCCGATGGTGGGCGCTTCGGGTGCCTTGCCTGCAAAGCTTTTAGGCCGCGATCAGTGCGCGCCTTGCGGGTGCGTGCTCCCGGCGCGGTGCCAGGACGCTGATGGTACAAGGTGCCTGCTGCGGATCGATCCTGGCTGGCAGGTGATGCGTTTCGGAAGCCGTATGGAGCATCTCCAGGGCTTCTTCATCAACCCTTGCGTGGCTGATGTCCAGCTTCAGGTCAAGGCCTTCCTTCAAGGAATTGGCCCGCTTAACTACTACATAAAGCGCGTTCACGCTGTGGACGGTGATATGCCCCTTTGCAATCACCAGAGCCTTGGCGTGGTCGAGGTCTACACGGACAACGATGTTGAGCTTGGAATTCAAGTTGTAAAGCCTTCCCCGGCATTGGCTGCGACGCTGCAGCTTCTTGCTATGGCCTGTTTCTTAAGCCTTATCCAGAGTAAGGGGCGAATGTGACCCACGCAACAGTTACGTATTTATTACAGCGAATGTTCATGCTAATCCTGTGACGCGTTGGGGTGCAGCACGGTGAACGGTGCAGGCAGCCTGGAAGTACCGGCCGCTCAAGCCGCCACGCGCCGCCGTCGAGCTACCCGACCAAATGGGCTCAGCCCACCGCTTCAGGAAGTCTTCCGGTTAACGCCGACACCGGAGCCGACGACCAGCGCTCACGCTCCGGCTCATAGGAGATGACCACGGAGGTGTCCCTCTCCCGCGCCTCATCCATGGCGAGCAAGAGCGCGTCCTCAAGGTGCCGCGCGTATTCGAGCCGCTCGGCCAAGGTTCCCTGAAGGTCGCCGTCGTCAATCAGGGCATGGCCTTTACCGTCCACGATGACCTTGAGCGAATACCCCTGGTCCTCATGGAGGGATCCCCGGGTTGTTGAAATTTCGGTGACCCTGTCTGCCCGGACCAGCCCGTTGCCGAGCGTACGGATCCACACTTCACCCATGGAAAAACCTCCCCTTTGGCAGTGGGCGCGAATCAGCACCCCATAAGGCAAACGGTAGTCCTTCGCAAGGGTTTTGTGACCCCCAAATGTTTGCCTTTCATTTCCCCGCAGCAGGCCACCCTAGGATAAATCTGATGACTTCCCCGGACGACTCCCAGCCCTTCAGCCTGCGTGCCATCGCGGTGGCCGCTTTCGGTCCCACTCTGCTGTACGGAATCGGGACGGGAGCAATCCTTCCGGTAGTGGCGCTCAGCGCCCGCGACCTTGGTGCCTCCGTTGCCGTCGCGGCACTGATCGTCACGCTGATCGGGCTGGGCTCGTGGTCTTTCAACCTGCCCGCATCGCTGGTGACCCTCAAATTCGGCGAACGCTGGGCCATCGTGGGCGCCGCCACGGCGGCGGGGCTGGCGCTGGCCGCAGCCGGGTTGTCCTCCCTGGTCCCCAACGGACTGTGGCTGCTCGCGGCTGCGATGGCCGTCGTCGGAATGTCCGGCGCGGTGTTCGGACTGGCGCGGCAAAAGTATCTTACCGAGGCCGTTCCCGTGGCCTTCAGGGCGCGGGCGCTTTCCACGCTGGGCGGTGTGAACCGGATTGGCGTGTTCATTGGCCCCTTCCTGGGCGCGGCCGTGATGCAGTTTTCCGGCATCGGCGGGGCGTACTGGGTGGGTGTAGTGGCGATGGCCGCCGCAGCGCTGCTGTCCCTCACCATCCCGGACCTCGAGTTGGCGGATACGCACGACGGCGGGAGTGCCGGCCCGGAGCCCACCCTCCGCAGTGTGGCGGTTTCCCACGCCGGCGTCTTCCTGAGCGTGGGCGTCGGGATCCTGCTGCTCAGCGCGCTGCGCTCGTCCCGCCAGGTGGTCATCCCGCTGTGGGCCGACCACCTGGGCATGGACGCGACGTCGGCCTCCCTGATTTACGGGCTCTCCGGGGCCATCGACATGCTGGTGTTTTATCCGGCCGGCAAGCTCATGGACCGGAAAGGCCGCCAGTTTGTTGCCGTCCCGTCCACCCTGCTGATGGGCACCGCGCTGCTGCTGATTCCGCTCACGGGGTCCTTTGTTGGGCTTCTGCTGGCGGCACTGTTGATCGGGTTCGGCAACGGGATCAGTTCCGGGCTGGTGATGACGCTGGGCGCGGACTTCTCCCCGGACCGGGGCCGCGGCCAGTTCCTGGGGCTTTGGCGGTTCATGGCTGACGCCGGCTCCACCGGCGGGCCTGTCCTGCTCTCCGCGGTGACGGCCCTGGCAACCCTTGGCGCCGGGATCTCAGCCACGGGCGTACTGGGGTTCGCGGCGGCGGCCGTGTTCGCCGTCGTGATTCCCCGGCTCAAGCACCGGCGGAACTACTGACGGGGCGCTATCCTCAACAGATGAGTGAAACGGGCACGCCCACTCGAATCAGCGGGCTGCAAAAAGGCATGTGGTGGCTGCAGGACTATCTCTATGCCGGCGTCTGGCAGGTACGCGGCGTCCTCTCCCGCGTGCAGCCCGGCTCCTTCCACCAAGGCCACCGGGCACCCGTAGTGATCATCCCCGGCGTGTATGAAAACTGGCAGTTTATGCTGCCCCTCATCCAGTGCATCCACGACGCCGGCCATCCCGTCCACGTCGTAACCGTGCTGCAGCGGAACAGCCTGGACGTCCCCGCTGCCGCCAGGCTCGTGGCTCAGCACCTGGAGGAGGCGGGCCTGCGGGACGCTGCCATCGTGGCGCACAGCAAAGGCGGGCTCATCGGAAAGTACGCGATGCTGAACCTGGATCCGGAGCACCGGATTGAGCGGATGATCGCGGTGTGCACCCCGTTTTCCGGGTCGCGTTACGCCAAGTACATGCTGCTGCCCAGCCTGCGGATCTTTTCCCCGCGCAACGCGCTGACCCTCCAGCTGGCCCGTGAGGAAACCATCAACAGCCGCATCACCTCCATCTACGGGCCGTTCGATCCGCATATTCCCGAGGGCAGTGTCCTGCCGGGTGCCACCAACATCGAGCTGCCCACGGCCGGGCACTTTCGGATCCTGGGGCATTCTGAAACGTCGCGGATCATCGTGGAGCAATTGAACCTTCCGGCGTGAACCGGGTTTCCGTTGATCCCGCCGGCGGGAGGTGCAGGCTTCCGGCTGCACCTTTTAGGCTGGTCAGTGGGTTGGCGACCGAAAGGAGAAGCACTGTGACGTCCACTGGCGACGCCGGCCGAAAGCGGGCCCTTCCGGAAGAGCCGGACCACTCGCGTTCCAGCAGCGCGGTGGAGCGCCGGCAAAGCAGGTGGGCCACCGTCCTCGCTGTCCTGCAGCGGCTGCTCTACCTCGTGGTGACCATTGCCGTGGGCTGGGCTGTCTACTACTTCCTGCTCGCACGGCTTTCGCGCGGACCGGAGCAGGCGTGGGTGTTCCTGCCGGTCTGGCTGATCCTGGCCTACGCGCTGCTGCCGCGCATCCACAAGATCCTCAGCAGCCTGTACATACCGGACTACTTCATCGGGCGGACCAGGACGGGCGACGGCGTACTGGGCGACCCCGTGAACCTCGCCGTAGTGGGGCCCGAGGAGGAGCTTCGCCAGGCGATGCGGAAGGCGGGTTGGGTGGAAGCCGATCCCATTACCCCGGCCACCGCCTGGCGGACCCTGACCTCGACTGTCCTGGGGCGCAGCTACCCGCAGGCCCCGGTCAGCTCGCTGTATGTGTTCGGCAACAAGCAGGACCTTGCGTTCCAGCGGGAAATCGACGGGAATCCCCGCAAGCGCCACCACGTCCGGTTCTGGAAGTGCCCGGCCGGCTGGATGCTGCCCGGCGGGCTGGCGGTGGACTGGGTGGGGGCAGGGACCTACGACCGAAGCGTCGGCCTTTCCCTGTTCACGTTCCAGATCACGCACAAGATCGCCGACCGTACGGACGAGGAACGCGACTTCATCATTGAGACCCTTCGCTCGGCCAACGCGGTTGAGTCCGTGCACGTGATCCTCCACTACTCCAGCGGCTACCACCACCGCAACGGCGGCGGCGACGCCATCCGCACCGACGGGCACCTGCCGATCATCGACCTGCACCCGCCGCACCGGCTGCGCCGGGCCGGTTCCCCGGCCTCCTAGGCAGTCGCTTGCCGGAGGGGTCTCGTGGAATTTATGAGCGCGCAGGCCGTCAAGCGTCGCCGGGGCCGGGACTGGTGGCTGTGCCCAGGATGTGCGCGACGGGAGGGGCCAACGGACCTGCCGAGAAGCCGAACCGCCGGCTGGACTGCACCGTGAATCCCGCCGCGGTGATGGCCCGGAGCGTGTCCCGGTTGGGATGGCAGCCGCCGGCCATCCGCTGCCAGGCCGGGGTGAGCAGGTCTTCGGCTGCGGCCAGGAGGCCGTTGCCGGACCGGACGTGCTCGTAAAAGGCGAGCGTCCCTCCGGGGCGCAGGACCCGGCGGATTTCAGCGAGGGCAGTGGCCTGGTTTGGCACGCTGCACAGGACGAGGCTGGCCACCACCGCGTCCGCGCTGGCATCCTCCGCGGGAATCTGTTCGGCGGCGCCGGCCAGAACCGTTATGGGCACCCGTGCGGAGGCCGCGCTGGCCTGGGCGAGGTTGCGGAGATAGTCGTCCGGTTCGATGGCCAGGACCTGGGTGACCGCTTCCGGGTAAAGGGCGAAGGCCGAGCCGTTACCGGCACCGATTTCGATGACGGTCCCGCTCAGGCCTGCAAGGATGGTTCGGCGGTGTTCCGTGCCGCCGCGGCGGTTCATCTCCTCCACGGCCCGGGCGTAGGCGCGGGCGAAGCGGGGGTGCTGCAGGTCCGGCGGCCCGCTTTCGCCGGAGGGTCCTTGTTCCTGCCTGCCGGCGCCGGTCATACAGTCCTTCTTCCGCCTGGTCTTAGCGATCCTAGTCTGCGTTGCTAGTCCGCGTTGAAGGGGTTGCTGGTGTCCGTGGCGAGCGTACCGCTACTGGCCGTCAGGACGCAGCCAGAAGCTTTTCCGGCGATTTCGAGGTCGGGGAAAGCGGCGGCGCCTGATGCTGCTGCCCGCGTGAGCGTGCCCTTGATGCTGCAGTTGGACTGGAGCATGACCTGCGCTGAGCTATCAGCGGGGTTGCCGAAGGCGTCCAGGACATGGACGGTCACCGGCGGGGTGATGGGTGTGTTCTTGGAAACGACGGTTGGAACGGCGTCGAACTTAAGCCGGCCCGGTGCTGCGGCCGTGATGGTCGCGGTGACCGGTGCGGGAGCGGCCAGACCCAGTGAAGCTGCAGTGATGGTTGCGGTGCCGGCTTTGGTGTCCCCATAAAAGAACGACGCCGACGAGGACCCGGCGGGGATGGTCACCGTGGAGGCCTTCGCACCGTTCGCCGTGGCAGCAAAGATGGTGGCTCCGGCGGAGCTGGTGGCGAGCGAGACGCTAAAAGTTCCGGCAGTAACGGCATTGCCGTAAGCGTCCTGGCGTTGAAGCGTCACCGGGCCAAGGGTTGCGGCACTTGAGGCCGGACCGGTAAGCGTGGCGCCGCTGGTGACTATCAGCTTGCTCGCTGCGGCCGGAACCACCGTGAACGTGCTGCTGGCGGCGCCGGCGTAACCAGGGCTGGAAGCGGTCAGCGTGTAGTCCGCACCCGCCTTGTTGATTGAGAGGCCGCTGAACGTGGCTGCGCCCCACGCATCGGTGATGGCGCTTACCGTTCCGTAAAGCGTCCCGGCAGCCGGATTGGCGCCAAGGCTGATGGTGACCGGGACTCCGCGTTCCCGCACCTCAAGCCCGAAGATGGTCCGTAATTGCACGCTGAAAGACATGACCGGTGAGCCGGCGGTCACGGTAACGGACGGCTGCGAGTCGAAGGAGAGGTCACGAAGGCTGGTCACCGCTACGGTTCCGCTGACGGGGCCTGCTGCTGTCCAGGAACGGTGCGCGGCCGTTACCTGGTAACTGTGCGTGCCTTCCGGGACTGATGTGTCCGTGCAGGTCATGCCTGCGATCGGAGCGGCCGGGCTGGAGCCGCAAGCGGCCACGGCTGTGGAACCGGTGATCCGGGTGACGTAGTAGCCGGTCGGGACCACAGCGCCGGCGGACCGGGTCCAGCTCACGGCAACGTTTGAGTTGCTGCTCGCCGGGACCGAAAAGTTGGTGGGCGGAAGCAGCGTGGCGACTGACGCCGTCGTACTTCCGGATCCAGCAGCCCGCCAGTGTGCTGATGCTGGAACAGCGCCTGCGAAAGCGGCAATGAGCAGGACCACGACGGCCAGTACCCCGCCCCGCAAAACCCCGTTAAGCCAAACCAGCTCCCGCCGAAGCCGGGGGGTGGCTTCGGGGGAGCTGGAGTTGGTGGGCACGGGGACCTTCCGGAAAATCGGGCTTGACAGCGTTTAGGCGGGCTGACCATGGGGCTATGAAGCTGAGGGATTGCTCCAGGAAGGTGATTCCTGCCCTCTTCAGCTGGCCGCGAAGTGCAGGGGCACGGCAGCGCCCTTGCAGCCGTCCTGGTTGACGCCGGGGCGGTCGACCATCTGAAGCGTCACTGTGCCGGTTACCGACTTACCAGCTTCGATCCCGGTAGTGGTGAAGTTGGGCTTACCCACAACAAAGTCATCGGCGGAGCACCCGGAGACAGCAGTCCACGCCGCACCATTAGTGCCGGCGACAGTTACAACAACGTTGGTCAGCTTCTGGACGCCCGTTCCCGGGTTCGTCACCGTGAAGGTAGCGGTCTGGATGGGGCCATTGGGGGAGAGCGGGTCACCGGCAACTGAACTGGCGATGGTGAAGTTCGATGAGGTGCCGGCCGTGGTTGTGGCGTTGCCGTCCCGGTCGCCGTCCAGTAGGCGGAGGCAACTCAAATTACTCATGGGTAAATCGTCAAGGTTTTGACAAGTGTTCCCCGACGTTTGCGCAGGTCAGCAGGGAGCCTGGCCGCGGAGGTGCCGCCGGGGCTGTTCGCGCAGACCGTGTTGTGCGAACCTTTGTGAGGGGGCGTTCACGGTGGCAGGAGGCCGAAGTGAGGATTGCGTCCGGGCAGTTCAGCGCCGGCAGGGAACCACAGCGGAACCTGGTGCAGATACAACAGCTGATGGAAACTGCCGCGCTGCATAACGCCGACCTGCTGGTGCTTCCCGAGTCCAGCCTGTACGCCGGCACCGAACCGCCCAGCGTCCTCGCGGAAGTGGCAGAGCCCCTGGACGGTCCGTTCATCAGCGGGATCGCAGCGCTTGCAAGAGGGCTCCACCTGCCCGTGGTGGTAGGAACCGCCGAGGCCAACCCCAACGGCCTTCCCTTCAACACGTTGGTGGCTCTTGGCCCGGAGGGCGAAGTCCAGGGGACGTACCGCAAGGTGCACCTTTACGATGCCTTTGGCTACCGTGAAAGCGACGGAACAAGCCAGGGCACCATCGCCGACCCTTATCTGCTCTCCTTCGGGCAGCTGCGCCTGGGGATGCTGACCTGCTACGACCTCAGGTTTCCGGAGAGCGCCCGCTATCTGGTGGATGCCGGCGCGAACGTCCTGCTGCTGCCGGCCATGTGGATCGTCGGCCCGGGTAAAGAAGACCACTTCAACACCTTGGTGCGTGCCCGTGCCATCGAGAACACCAGCTACGTGGTGGCGGCCAACCAGTGCGGGCCGCTGGCTACTGCTTACTCCATGGTGGTTGATCCCTTCGGGGTGGTGATCGCCAATGCCGGCGAGGCACCCGGAGTCATTTTTGCCGAGCTCGAACCTGAACGGATCGCGGCGGTCAGGACCCGCGTGCCGTCCCTGCGCAACCGCCGCTTCACGGTGGTACCCCGGGACCTTGGGTAACCCCGGAAGTGTGACCTTCTTGACACCTGCATTTGACCTCCACGAAACATTCAGTGCCTTCCGCGGCCATAAAATTGAAGGCAGAGAATTTTCCCGGAAGGACCACTGTGCAGACCACCGACGCCGCGATGAAACCCATCATCGGACTCACCACGTACCTGGAGCAGGCTGGGACCGACGGTTGCGGCACGGTCAGGGCAGCGTTCCTGCCTGAGACATACCTGAACCCCATCATCGCCGCAGGCGGAGTACCCATCCTGCTGCCTCCCCATCCCGTCATGGCAGGCATGATCGAATTGCTGGTGGGCAGGCTCGATGGCCTGGTGGTTCCGGGCGGCTGGGACGTGGACCCGGCCCTCTATGGCCAGGAAGCACACCCGGAGACGGATGCCCCCCGGCCGGAGCGTGATGCCTGGGAACAGGCCCTGATCCAGGAAGCAATTCGCCAGGACGTTCCGCTGCTGTGCATCTGCCGGGGGGAGCAGTTGCTGAACGTTACGCTTGGCGGGAGCCTCCACCAGCACCTGCCCGACGTCATCGGGAACGGCCAGTACCAGCCCGGCGGCTACAACTTCAACAGGATCCCGGTGGAGATCAAGCCCGGCTCCCGGCTCGAGCAGCTGATCGGCGCGAACCCCGGACCAGTGCCGGTGTCCCACCACCAGGCGGTGGACAAGCTCGGCGAGGGCCTTATTGCTGCAGCCTGGAGCGAGGACCAAGTGGTGGAAGCCATCGAATACCCCGCCAACACCTTCACGATGGGCATCCAATGGCACCCCGAGGAACTGCCCGAAGACTTCGGCCTTTTCCGGGGTTTCGTCGAAGCAGCCCGGGGGAAGTTCCTGTCGCGCCTCCTGCCTGCCACGCCGACGTCGCCGGTCACCGCGGAGATCAATGCCAGCCTCGCGGGGCCGCCACTCGTCTGAGCAAAACAGCCTGGCGCAAGAGCTCCTGAATAACCCAATGAAACGCCCCGAAACAGCCGCGGAATGCGCCTTGTTTCCGGGCGTTTTCATGCATTCCGCCTTGCGGACGGGAAATAAGCATGCTTAGTATGTTTCAACACTGAGGTTAAGCCAACGCTTCATGGTTCTATCCAGGGAGTCATAAATGGCTGGTTTGCGTAACGTTTTTCCTCCTGCCCGCGGACAAGTCCCACGTAGGGGAGATGCCGGCCCAAAGGGGCAGCGCTGATGCGCCGCCTGGGTGTGGAGGAAGAGTTCCTCATCGTCGACAATGAAAGCGGCCGTGCCGTGCCACTGGGCGAACTGCTGGACCGTCTCAGTGACGATGACGGGCTCAGCAGTGAAATGAAGCAGGAACAGATCGAGGCCTGCACGCTGCCAAGGATCAGCCTTGACGAGCTGGCGCAGGACATCACGGCCCGCCGGGTGAGTGCCGATTCCACCGCCCGCGCAGTGGGAGCACGCTCCGTTGCCCTGGCCACGTCCCCTTTCCCGGTGGCTTCCACCGCCGCGCCCGGTGAGCGTATCGAGCGGATGATGCAGAAGTTTGGCGTGACTGCGGTGGAGCAGCTGACGTGCGGGTGCCACGTCCACGTGGAGATCGACTCGGACGAGGAAGGCGTTGCCATCCTGGACCGGATCCGGATCTGGCTCCCGGTCCTGATGGCACTCACAGCGAATTCCCCGTTCTGCAACGGTGCGGACACCGGCTACGCAAGCTACCGCTCCCAGGCCTGGAACAGGTGGCCCACTGCCGGTCCCAGCGAGATCTTTGGCTCCGCTGAGGGCTACCACGCCCACCTCCAGGAAATGCTCCGCTCGGGAGTCCCCATGGACCTGGCACAGATCTACCTCGACGCCAGGCTTAGCCACCACCACCCCACCGTGGAAATCCGGGTAGCGGACGTGTGCCTGTTTGCCGACGACGCCGTCCTGCTCGCCGCCCTGGTGCGCGGCCTGGCGGAGACCGCGGCCCGGCAGTGGCGCGCCGGGGTCCCCCCGGTGCCTGCCTCTGCAGTGCAGCTTCGACTCGCCTCCTGGCAGGCGGGCCGTTTCGGGCTCGACGGTGAGCTGGTGGATCCGCTGACAGGCCAGCCCCGCGCCGCCTTCGAAGTGGTCATGTCCCTGCTGGACTTCATCCAGCCGGTGCTCAAGGAACAGGGCGAGTTCGACGTGGTGGAATCCCTGCTGTTCCAGGTCCTGACCAGGGGCACCGGCGCTGCAAGGCAGCGGGAGGCCTACGCCAAAGCGGGCAGCCTTTGCGACGTCATTGCAGACGCCGTCCACGCCAGCAGCCTGCCGGCAACAGCGCTGCGGCAGTTGATTGATGCGCCGCTGCTGGCGGGCGACCAGAGTTTCTAGGCAAGGAACCGGGAGGGCAAATGGACCAGAATGAGGCGCCGGTGCTCGAGGCGCTGGCAGAACACCAGAAACTGGAAAGGTACGGCTTCACTCCTCCTGCCCATCGGCAGGGCCGCGGCGCTGACCCGAGGGTGCTTGAGGTATTGGGCGAACAGAGCTTCAAGTCCGACGTCGTTGCCTCCTCAGGACTCGACGACCGGCAGTCCTCCAACGGCTACCTGTCCAAGGCAGAGCAGCTGATGGCCGAAGCCGTGGGCGCGGACATGGCGTTCTTCACCACCTGCGGCAGTTCCTTGTCCATCAAGGCGGCAATACTGGCGGTGACCCGCGGCGAGGGCGAGCTCCTCATCAGCCGTGACTCCCACAAATCGGTAGTCTCCGGGCTGGTGCTGTCCGGGCTGCAGCCGCGGTGGATCAAACCGCGGTGGGACAACGAATTGAAGCTGAGCCACCCGCCGTCACCCGAAACGGTGGAGGAGATGTGGCAGCGGTATCCGGACGCCTCTGCCGCCCTGATCGTCAGCCCCACGCCGTACGGCACCTGTGCCGACATTGAGGCCATTGCCGAGATCTGCCACAAACGCGGCAAGCCGCTGATCGTTGACGAGGCGTGGGGCGCGCAGCTTCCATTCCACCCGGACACGCCCACCTGGGCCATGTCTGCGGGGGCGGACATCTGCGTGGTCAGCGTGCACAAAATGGGGATGGGCTTTGAACAGGGCTCCATCTTCCACCTCCAGGGAAACCTCGTGGATCCGGTCCGCCTGAACCAGTGCGCCGATGTCCTGTCCACCACCAGCGCCAACACGCTCCTGTACGCGGCGATGGACGGCTGGCGCCGGCAGATGGTCCAGGAGGGCAAAGCCATGATCGAGAAGGCCCTGGAATTGACGAAGGGACTCCGGCGGGACATCGAGGCGCTCCCCGGACTGCACGTCCTCGAAGACGAACTGGTCCACGCCGAGGCGTCCCACGACCTGGATATCCAGCACATCATGATCGACGTTTCCAACCTTGGTATCAGCGGGTTCCAGGCCACGGACTGGCTGCGTGAGAACTGGCGCATCGACATGGGCACCACGGACCACCGGCGGACCGAAGCCGTGATTTCCGTGGCCGATGACCAGGAGACAGCCAACCGGCTCCTGGACGGACTCCGCGCACTCACCCAAGCCGCCCCGGACCTGCCCCGGCCACCCGCCGTCGTCATCCCGGACGAGGAGGACCTCTACCTGGAGACGGTGATGCTGCCCCGGGACGCGTTCTTTGGGCCTGTGGAAGTGATTCCGTGCGAAGAGGCACCCGGCCGCATCGCAGCCGAAATGGCCACACCCTATCCGCCCGGCATTCCCCTCCTGCTGCCCGGCGAACGGATCAACAAAGCGGCCATGGATTACCTTCGCAGCGGGGTTGAGGCAGGCATGGTCCTGCCGGATCCCGCCGACCCAACGCTCAAGACCATCAGGGTGGTTCGTGAAGAACCACACAGATCGCAGTAAAGGCAAGGAACGAGGACAGCACCATGTGCGGAATAGCCGGCGAAATCGCCTTCAACGGGAGGAAGGCCTCCCAAGAGTCGGTTCTAAAGATGATGGGGGCAATGACGTCGCGGGGGCCTGACGGGCGGGGGACCTGGGAGTCGGGCTGGGTGGCATTGGGGCATCAGCGCCTCAGCATCATTGACCTTTCCGAGGCAGGGGCGCAGCCGATGCTGGACGACGGCGGCCTGGCCGTCACGTTCAACGGCTGCATCTACAACTACAAGGAACTGCGCCGGGAACTGGAACCGGAGTTCACCTTCCGGTCCAACAGCGACACCGAGGTGATCCTGAAGGCCTACCGGAAGTGGGGCGACGACTTTGTCCACCACCTCGTGGGGATGTTCGCGGTGGCTCTCTACGACCCGCAACGGCAGGAAGTCCTGCTGGTCAGGGACAGGCTGGGCATCAAGCCGGTGTACGTCTCCCAGCTCCCGGGAAGGCTGCGCTTCGCTTCAAGCCTGCCGGCGCTGGTGGCTTCCGGCGGGATGGATACGTCCATTGACGAGACGGCCTTGCACCATTACCTGAGCTGGCACTCGATTGTCCCCGCACCGCGGAGCATCCTGCGCGGCGTCCAGAAGCTGCCGGCGGCAACCATCCGGACCATCCGGGCCGACGGAACCTGGCATGACCGCGAGTACTGGAAACCTGACTACTCGCGCCGCTCGGAGCACGCGGACTGGTCCGCGGCGGACTGGCAGGAAGCCGTCCGTGGTTCCCTCCAAACGGCAGTACGACGCCGGATGGTGGCCGACGTGCCGGTGGGCGTCCTCCTCTCCGGGGGCCTGGATTCCAGCCTCCTGGTTGCCCTGCTCGCCGAGGAGGGCCAGCATGGGCTGTCCACGTTCAGCATCGGGTTTGACGGCGCCGGCGGGGACTCCGGAAACGAGTTCGCCTACTCGGACCTCGTTGCGCGGGAGTTCGGTACGCGGCATGAGCAGTTGCACATCAGCACTTCCGAGTTCGCGCCGTCCATCGATGGGGCCGTGGGGGCGATGTCCGAACCGATGGCCAGCCACGACGTGACGGCGTTCCACCTGCTCTCCCGGACTGTTGCCGAGCATCTGAAGGTGGTGCAGTGCGGCCAGGGCGCCGATGAGGTCTTTGGTGGGTACGGGTACCACCAGCCGCTTGCTTCGGTGGGCCGTTCGGAGGCGCTGTCCACGTTCACCTCAAGTTTTGTGGATCACAGCCACGAGGAACTCCTGAACATCCTGGAGCCCGAGTGGTACTGCGCCACCGATGTGAGCCGCCGGGTCCTGGCCGCCAACCTGGATGCCCCCGGCGCGGACACCGCCCTGGACGCGGTGCTCCGGCTGGACACCCACCTGCTGATGGTGGACGACCCCGTCAAACGGCTGGACAACATGAGCATGGCCTGGGGCATCGAGGCCCGGGTACCGTTCCTGGACCATGAGCTGGTGGAGCTCGCCGCGTCCTGCCCGCCGGAACTGAAGGCATCCCAGGGCGGAAAAGGCATTCTGAAGGACCTGGGCCGGCAGCTGCTGCCCAAAGCCGTGGTGGACCGGCCCAAGGGATACTTCCCGGTCCCTGCCCTCCGGCACCTGGAGGAACCGTTCATCTCCATCGTCCGCGAGGCGCTCCATGCACCGGAGTCCAAACAGCGGGGACTCTTCCAGCCGGCCTACATCGATGGCCTCCTGGCGGACCCCAACACGCAACGGACCGCCGTTAACAGCAACGTCCTCTGGCAGTTGGCGCTGCTGGAGATGTGGCTCCAGCACCACGGGGTGGGCTGATCATTGAGCCTGCCGGACACGTCCACCTCCCTGTTGCCCGGGCTGCGCCAGGCCGTCACGGCGGACTTCACCTCCGCCGTCCGCCAACTGTCGGACCTGGTCCGCATACCAGCCATGGCCTGGGACTCCTTCGACCCCTCCGAGCTGGATAAGGCAGCCCGGCATGTGGCTGGCCTGCTCCAGGAAGCCGGGATCACCGACGTCGACATTTTGCAGGCGCCGCGGCCGGACGGCGCACCGGGAGCGCCGGCAGTGGTGGGACGGAGGCCTGCCCGGAACGGCAAGCCAACGCTCCTGCTGTACGCGCACTACGACGTCCAGCCGGCCGGGGACATCACCCTTTGGGAGAGCCCACCGTTCGAAGCGGTGGAGCGGGACGGCCGGCTGTGGGGCAGGGGAGTGGCGGACAACAAAGCCGGGGTGATGCTGCACCTGGCCGCCTTCCGCAGCGTGCTGCGCGTCCTGGGGGACGATCTGGAACTCGGCGTCACCATATTCATCGACGGTGAGGAGGAGGCCGGTTCGCCCAGCCTGCCGCTGCTGCTCCAGCAGCACGGCGACCTGCTCAGCGCCGACGTCCTGGTGGTTGCCGACTCTGGAAACTGGAAGGTAGGTGTCCCGGCCCTGACCACCAGCCTCCGCGGACTGATCCTGGGCACCATCGAGGTGCGGGTGCTGGACCACGCCCTGCACTCGGGCACCTATGGGGGTCCTTTACTGGACGCCGTCACCGTGCTCTCGCGCCTGATTGCCACGCTGCATCACGACGACGGCAGCGTGGCCGTGGAGGGGCTTATCGCCTCGGATATGCCGGGGCCTTCGATGGACGAAGAGGAGTTCCGGGCAGATTCCGGCGTCCGGCCACGCGTGTCCCTGGCTGGCTCGGGCTCGCTGACATCGCGGCTGTGGACCAAGCCGGCGCTGGCGGTCATCGGGATGGACGTGCCGTCGGTTGCCCTGTCCTCGGACACGCTGCAGCCGGTGGCACGGGCGAAGTTCAGCCTCAGCCTGGCCCCGGAGAGCGATACCGCCGCGGCCATGGACGCCGTCCGGCGGCACGTGGAGGTGCACACGCCCTTCGGCGCCGACGTGACGTTTACGCCCGCGGGCCGGACTGAGGGCTTTGCCGGTGACGCTGCCTCACCCGCTGCCCGCACCATGCTCTCGGCGATGGAGGACACCTGGAAAGTGCCGGCGGTCTGCATGGGGGTTGGCGGTTCCATTCCCGCCGTCAACATCCTGACCAAGCTGTATCCGCGGGCTGAGGTGCTCATCATCGGGGCGGAGGATCCGGATTCCCGCGCCCACGGGGCCAACGAGTCGATCCACCTGGGCGACTTCGAGAACGCCATCGTCGCCGAGGCTCTGCTGATTGCCCGCCTTAATTCCCCGGGCTAACCTCCCCTGTTCCCCACCCAACTAGCTCGCATTTAACGTCCCCATTTCGTGTTTTCGCGACGTTAAGTGCGAGTCACTTGGGCCATCCGGGGAGGGAGATGCGGTCAGCGCCTGGGTGAGCCACGGCGTCGTGCGGCGTACGCGAACAGGGCGGTGGTGGCAACGGTGGCCAGATACCCGGCGATCACGATCAGGGAGATCCCGGCCCAGAAATAGTTGGTGGTGCTGGCTTCCTGCCAGGGACTCGGCGCGATCCGGGCCAGCGAATACATCGCCACCGCAGCCGACGCCAGCCCGATCAGCACGGGCAGCGTCAGCCAGATCCGGGCCGACCCGATGTGCCCGCCGAAGCCGTCCCACGCATTCCAGGCCCCGCGGCGGATGATCAGCCAGCCCGCGGGAATCATAAACGCGCCTACCAGAAGGAACGCCGCCACCACGTCAGCCGGCCGGTGCCACTGGTTAATCAGCGTGGACACGCCCGAGGCAATCGCGAACGTCCCTCCCACAAACCCGGCCATCGGGCGCCAGCGCGGCGAGGCCATCAGGAACACCGCGGCCGCCGCCGACGCCGCCAGGGTAGTGTGCCCGGACGGCAGCGAATTCAGCTCCAGCGTCACCACGCCCTTGTCCGGCCGGGCCGGCAGCACATCCTTGAGGACCTGCGTGGCAATATTCGCGCCTATGCAGGCAACCACCGCAATGCCCGCTTCCGTCCAGTGCTTCCGGATCACCGTGACAAAGAGCACCACGACGGCGGCCATCACCAGGGAGATGGTGGGCAGCAGGTCCAGGAACCTGGTGGTCGCCTTGCCCGCCGGCCCGTGGATATCGACGGCCTCCACCAGCGCAGACTCGTCGATGAACTGGCCCGTGGTGGTCTGGACGAAGTAGTAGTAGGTGGCAATCAGCCCCGCAACGCAGGCCAGCGTGGCGAGCACGAAAAAGAAACCCGATCCCGGAGCCGGGCGTGCTGGGGTCCTGGTCTGTGCCTGCCGTTGCGAAGTCATCGCTTTAAGGTTGTCACAGAAAGCTGGGGTCCCGCCGCATGTGCCGGGCAGTGCCGCGGGGTGAGCCGGGCCCGGCGGCACTTACCTCAGGTTCCGGGCAAGTTCCTCGATGAGTTCGAACTGCTCGCGCACGCCGCCCTCCATGCCGGACTGCGCAATCAGGTCACGGACTTCCTTGCTGCCCGCATCGGTGCGGATGCTGACAAGGGTGGCGCCGCCGTCGGCATCGCTGAAGGTAACGGTGTTGACCACGGCCCCTTCCTCGCTGTCCGGCGCCGCATCGGGCGTTTCCATGACCTCCGTGTGCACAATCCGCTCACTGGCCACGATCTCGCGGTACGTCCCGTGGAAGGCAACCTCGAATTCACCGTGCGCCACCATCACATAGCGCCAGGCCCCGCCTACCCGGAAGTCCATCTCCACCACTTTCATCTCGCCCCGCCGGCCGGGCCACCAGCGCTTGACCAGATCGGGTGTGGTCCACGCCCTGTACACGAGGTGCCGGGGCGCGTTGACGGTCCGGGTGATGAGGATTTCCCGGTCGCTGGGAAAGGTCACGTCCATGGTGCTTGTCTGTGTCATTGCCCTGATCCTTAGCTTTGCGTGTCTTCCTGTTTGAGGTCGGCGAGCACGTCTTCCAGCAGTTCGAAGCGCTCGTCCCAGAGATGCTGGTAACTGGAGACCCAGTCATGGATGGGCTTGAGCGCCTGGGGGTTGAGCCGGTACAGCCGCTGCCGGCCCTCATCCCGCACGACCACCGCGCCCACCTCCCGCAGCACCCGCAAGTGCCGCGAGACCTGGGGCTGGGCCAGGCCAAGGAGTTCCACCAGTTCGTTCACCGGGCGCTCACCCTGCGTGAGGGCGTCCAGGATATCCCGACGGCGGGGCTCAGCTACCGCGTTGAAAGCGTCCGTAGTCGTCGCTGCCCGTGCCATACCGCTCATCATATATCGATATAGATATGTATTGGAAGGGTTTGCCGTCCCCGCTTGTACAGTGGGTCCATGCCCACGGACCCGAGCCCCCTGCCTGCCCTGGAGGAACTGCTGGCCGGTGCACACGTGGTGGGACTGCCCATGCGGGTAAAGTTCCGCGGCATCACGGAACGCGAGACCATGCTGCTGCGGGGCCCCGCCGGCTGGGGTGAGTTCTGCCCGTTCCCCGAGTACGGCGACGCCGAGGCCTCCAGATGGCTTGCCGCCGCAATCGAGGCCGCCTGGGTGGGCTTCCCTGCACCTCTGCGTTCGGTCATTCCCGTCAACGCCACCGTTCCGGCCGTCCCCGCCGGCAGGGTGCCGGAGGTTTTGGCGCGCTTTGGCAGGGTGGACGCCGTGAAGGTCAAGGTTGCCGAGCGTGGCCAGACCCTCGACGACGACGCCGCCCGCCTCGCTGCTGTCCGCTCCGTCCTGCCGGCTGCGGCAATCCGCGTGGATGCCAATGGAGGCTGGGATGTTCCGGCTGCTGTGGAGGCGCTCACGCGGCTGGCCGAGGTCGGGCTGGAGTATGCCGAACAGCCCGTGCCCACAATTGACGGCCTGGCTGAGGTGCGCCGTGCGCTCCGGGCTGCCGGAACGCCCGTGCTGATCGCGGCGGACGAGAGTGTCCGTAAGGAATCAGACCCCCTGCGGGTGGCGCGTGCCGGCGCAGCCGACCTCATCGTGGTCAAGGTGGCGCCGCTCGGGGGAGTACGGCGCGCACTGGACATTGTGGCGCAGGCCGGGCTTCCCGCCGTGGTGAGCTCAGCGCTGGACACCTCGGTGGGGATCCGCGCTGGCCTTGCCCTGGCGGCAGCGCTGCCGGAACTTCCCTATGCCTGCGGGCTGGGGACGGTGTCCCTGTTCGAAACGGACATCAGCATGGATCCGCTGGTGGCCGACGACGGCGCCATCCGCCTCCGCGACGTCACCGCCGACGCGGGGCTGCTCCAGCAGTATGCAGCTGCCCCTGAGCGCCGGGACTGGTGGCTGGCCCGGCTCCGCCGCGTCCACGCCCTCCTCGCCGCCTAGACGCTCTCTCACTTTCGGGGCGTTTTGGGCGGACGCTCTCTCACTTTCGGGGCCTTTTTTGGCTGGCGCTCTCTCACTTTCGGGGCCTTTTGGGCTGACGCTCCGTCACATCCTTGCAGGTCACCAGCGGTTAACCGGAACTTCACCTTGCTGACTACTGCCCGTAGAAACCGGCTGACAGGGTGGGCGGGACCTCATAGAAATACCTTGGAAGGCCCCCATGTCTGAAACGACTGCCCGCAAGTTCACCCTGCTGCCGATGCTCGGCCATACCAAGGGCAAGCGCAGTGCCGTCACCTGCGCGCTGAAGTGTGACAACGCCTGCGCCGGCGACGTCTGCAACACCAGCTCCAACAGCTACTTCCGGGACATCGCCTCCGCAACCATGTCCCGCCGCGCCGCCCTGGGCTTCGGCGCCGCCGGTGCGCTCGCCGTCGTACTGGGCAGTGCCGTCACTTCGCCTGAATCCGCCAGCGCTGCCGGCCTCTCAAAGGCTGCCAAGGAAGGCTTCGGCAGGTCCAAGCTGCAGTTCACTGCCATCCCCTCGATAGACGCCATGGTGGACGCTGTTACCGTTCCGCAGGGCTTTACCTGGCAGCCAGTCATCCGCTGGGGTGACCCCATCTTCAACGGCGCTCCGGAGTTCGACCTGAATAACCAGACCGCCGCAGCCCAGGAAGGGCAGTTCGGCTACAACAACGACTACACCGACATCCTGGAGATCCCGGGCAGCAAAGGCCGCCGCGCCGTGCTGTTCGCCAACCACGAATACACCAACGAGAACATCATGTTCCCGGCCACCATGCCTGCGGACCAGATGCGTGCTGTGGGGGCAGCCGCACACGGGCTCACAGTGGTGGAGTTGGAGCGCAAGAACAAGAACAAGCCGTGGACCTACGTCAAGGGCGCGCCGCTGAACCGACGCTTCCTGAACAACACCGTCTACGAACTGACGGGTCCGGCTGCCGGATCTTCACTGACCAAAACCGTTCAAGACCCGGCCGGCCGCTTCATCAAGGGAACTCTCGGCAACTGCGCCGGCGGCACCACCCCGTGGGGCACCATCCTGTCCGGCGAGGAAAACTTCCAGGGCTACTTCGTTGGCAACGGCACCTCTGCCGGCGACAAGCGCTACGGCATCACATCCAAGCCCACCGCCCGCCAGTGGGAACTGGACGAGGACCGCTGGGACACCCGCAAGGCCGGCTACGAGAACGAGGCCAACCGCTTCGGCTGGATCGTGGAAGTCGACCCCTTCGACCCCAACTCCACCCCGAAGAAGCACTCCATGCTGGGCCGCTTCAAGCATGAGGGCGCCAACGTCATCATCGCCAAGTCCGGACATGTCGTGGCCTACTCCGGCGACGACGAGCGCTTCGACTACCTCTACAAGTTCGTCTCCAAGGACAAGTACCGCGAAGGCGACCGGGCGCACAACATGACCCTGCTGTCCGCCGGCAGCCTCTACGTGGCCCGGTTCACCGGCAACTCACCGGCCGTGGACATCACCGGAACTGGTGCTGTTCCCTCAGACGGCGCCTTCGACGGCATCGGCGAGTGGCTCCCGCTGGTGGTTGATGGCAAGTCCGCAGTTCCCGGGATGTCCGTTGAGGAAGTGTTGGTGTACACCCGCCTGGCCGCCGACAAGGTTGGCCCCACCAAGATGGACCGTTGCGAGGACGTTGAGCCCAGCCTGCACACCGGCAAGGTTTACGTGGCCTGCACCAACAACTCCAACCGCGGTGTCGGGTCTAACGAAGGCGCCACCGAGGTCAACCCCCGCAACCAGAACCGCGACGGCCACATCGTGGAAATCACCGAAACCGGGGACCAGACCTCCACCACCTTCACCTGGAACCTGCTCATGGTCTGCGGCGATCCGGCCCAGGGCGACGTCACCTACTTCTCCGGCTTCCCGGTGGACCAGGTCTCACCCATCTCCTGCCCGGATAACCTCGCGTTCGACTCCGTGGGCAACCTCTGGATCTCCACCGACGGTGCCCCCTCGGGCATCGGCCGGGCGGACGGCCTGTTCAAGGTGACTTTGGACGGCGCCGAGCGCGGCAAGGTTGAGCAGTTCCTCGCCGTCCCGCGCGACGGCGAAACCTGTGGCCCCATCATCCACGACGAGGAGCGCACCGTGTTTGTCGCCGTGCAGCACCCGGGCGAGGACGGTACCTTCGAAAAGCAGGTCTCCTTCTTCCCTGACTACGTTGCGGCAGGCACGACGCCGGCTCCCGGTCACGCACGTGCGCCGCGCCCGTCCGTAATCCAGGTGTTCCGTACCGACGCCTAGGTCCCCTCCCGCCCTTGACGCTCTCTCACTTAACGCGGGAAAATCCGGAACGCTCTATCCCTCTCTCCAGGAGAGTGATAGAGCGTTCCGGCTTAAGGCGCATCAAGTGAGAGAGCGTTTGGCGTTTGGGGGGCAGGGAGTGAGAGAGCGTTTCGGGTTTTGACCCGGAAGGTGATGGCGCGTTTGGGGTGGCAAACTGGTTTGGTGACTTCGCCCAACGATTCCGCCCCCGACGCTTCGCACCAAGACGCATCCTCTACAGACTCTTCCCCCGCAGAGACTTACCCAGCAGGCGCTTCCGGTGCCGGGCCTTCTCTCAGTGCTGTGGCGGCGGCGCGGATCGCTGTCGGGGTCCTGGCCGACGGCGGTGTGCAGCACGTGGTGGTGTCGCCCGGTTCCCGGTCCGCTCCCATGGCCTACGCACTGGCCGAGGCATCGGCGGAGGGCAAGGTGGAGCTGCTGGTCCGCATCGACGAGCGTTCCGCCGGCTTCACGGCGCTGGGCCTGGCCCTGTCCACCGGCTCGCCGGCCGCCGTCCTCACGACGTCCGGGACCGCCGTCGGAAATCTCCTCCCGGCGGTGATGGAGGCAAACCATGCGGCCGTCCCGCTCATCGTCCTGTCCGCTGACCGGCCGGACGAGCTGCGCGGCACTGGCGCCAACCAGACCACCATCCAGCCCGACATCTTCGGCGAACAGGTGCGCTTCGCCGTCGACATCCCCGCAGGTAGCGACCCTGAACGTGCCATCCGGACCGGCCTGTCGGCGGCCACCGGTGCGTTCCCTGACCTGGCCCCCGGCCCGGTCCAGCTCAACCTGGCGTTCCGCGATCCGCTGGTTCCCGAGGCCGGGGCGAAGTTGCCGGCGGCGGCAGAACGGCCGCGATACCGGCTGGCCGGCGAGCCGCTCGTGATGAACCTGCCGCCGGCATCCGAGAACCTGCCCGAACGCCGCACGGTGGTACTCGCAGGGCACGACGCCGGCCCGGTCGCCGAAGCCTTCGCCCGCGCGCACGGCCTGCCGCTGCTGGCTGAGCCGTCCTCCAACGCCCGCTTTGGGCCGAATGCCGTGGGACCATACCGCCTGTTGCTGGAGCACTTCGGCCCAGAGGCAGCAACGCCGATTGAGCGGGTGGTCCTGTTCGGCCGGCCCACGCTGTCCCGGCCGGTCGCAGCCCTGCTGGCCCGCCGAGACGTTCAAACCGCTCTCTACCAGCCGGTCCCGGTGGCCTGGTACGAGCCTGGCCGGCGCACGGAACTGCCCTTGGAAAGCCTTGCGGACTTGGCAGATTTCGCCGGCCGGGGCCCGTCTACATGGTTGGATACCTGGCTGCTTGCCGGATCGGCCGCGCAGCACGCGCTGGACCGTATCCTCATTGAGGAAACTCCGGCCACCGGTCCGGCCGTCGGCTCGCTGGTGTGGGAACACGCCCGTGGCCAGTTGCTGCTCGGCTCCTCCAACGGAATCCGCGACGTGGACCTGGCTGGCCTTCCCGCTCCTGAACCTGCCGCCACGGTTTATGCCAATCGCGGCCTCGCCGGGATCGACGGCACCATCTCCACGGCCACCGGCATTGCGCTCGGCGGGCGGCAGGAAACCACCGTCCTGCTGGGCGACGTCACCTTCCTGCACGACGCCGGCGGCCTGCTCCTGGGCACCGGGGAGGAGGAGCCACAGCTGCGGATCGTTGTGCTCAACGACGCCGGTGGGGCCATCTTCGACCTGCTGGAGCACGGCGCGGTGCGTGAGGCGGGAACATATGGTGACGCCGTCGAGCGCCTCTTCGGCACCCCCCACACAGCGGACATCGCGGCACTGGCTGCAGCGTACGGCGTCGGGCATTGCTCGGTAAGTACGACGGCGGCACTCGCCGAGGCGCTCGCGCAGCCGATCGAGGGCCGCAGCATCATCGAAGTCCGCACGGACCGGCACGGCCTGCGCGCCCTGCACAGCCGGATCAAAGAGAGCGTCGCGGCAGCTGTAGGGGGAGTGCTGGCGCGCTAGGAGCCGGACTCCGGCTCAAGTTTCGCCATAACCCGCTCGGAGACTTCAACCAACATTTTCCGTTCCGCAGGCGTCAACAGGTCGAGGAAGTTCTCCCGGACCCACTCCAGGTGCCCCGGCGACGCCGCACGCAGTGCTGCCCGCCCCGCTGCAGTCAAATGGATGACCACCCCGCGGGCGTCATCGGGCGCCTGCTCCCGGCTGACGAGGCCTCGTTCCTCCATCCGACGCAGCTGATGGGCAAGCCGGCTGCGGTCCCAGCCGGCACTGTGTCCGAGGTCCCGGGCCCGCATTCCGGCGGCGCCGGCTTCGGCAAGGGGAGCGAGCATTTGGTAGTCGGCACCTGATACGCCGCTTCCCGCCAGCTGCCTCTCCATCCCGGCTGCCAGTTGCCGGGTAAACAGGATGTAGGCGAACCACACCTCCTCTTCGTCCGTGGTAAGGCCGCGACTCTTAGGCAACGTGCATCCAATCCGTAGAGCCCGAATAGTTGTTGACATGTCAGCATAACAGGGGCAAAGTTGTTGATACATCAGCAATAACCCGGCACGGGGGAAGCGGGCCAAGCCCTTAAGGAACAACCCATGACCGCCCAGTCAGCCACAGAAGCTCTCACGTTGCCGGATGCCGGCACCTACCGGGTCGACCCCCAACGCTCATGCGTCACCTACGCCTGCCAGCACATGTTCGGACTTGGCAAGGTTCGGGCCCAATTCCGCATCTCCTCCGGGCTGCTGATTGTCTCGTCAACATTGGCAGGCAGCAGAGCCAGTGCCACCATCGACCCGGCCAGTTTCAACTCCGCCAATGAGCGCCGCGACCGCGACGTGAAAGGCCGGGGCCTGCTTGATGTGGCCGCCTTTCCCCGTATCGGGTTCTCGTCCACCGGAATTCGTGAGGACAACGGCGCCATAATTCTTGCCGGGATTGTGGCCATGCACGGAGTTGAAGCCGCCGTGGAGGTTACGGTTCTGTCCTGGGCAGCCCCAATCCCTGGCCAGGTTCACGTTACGGCGTGGGCCAGCCACTTGGACCGTTGTTCGTTCGGCATCACAGGTTCAAAGGGCTTGGTAGGCCGCTACTTCGACCTGACCTTCCAGATTGTTGCAGCACGCGCTGAAACATAAGCCCCGCAAACAACCAAGCTGGCCTTCAGTTGGCAGGGGACACCCTGGGGGTATGTCCGTCCGCTCACGTCCCGCTCCTGGTGATGCTTTCCTTCATGGACGCTTCGAATGCAGGCAAGCTGCGTTCGATCATGTCCTCGTTGGCCGTGAGGGAGATCCGGAAGAAGCCGGGTGTTTCAAAGAGCGCGCCCGGGAAAACAAAGACATTCCGGCGAACCAAAGACTCGGTGAACGCCTCATCGTCCGGAACGGGGGAGGTGGCAAACAGGTAGAACGTGCCTTCCGGCCGGTGGATGCGGTAACCCATGCCGCCCAGCGCATCCATGAGCCGGTCCCGGCGCCGCTGCAACTGGTCAACGTCGATGGTGAACTTTTCCAGTTCCGGAAGCGCGTGCTGCAGTAGGGCGTTCGGGTACACCCACCCCATCGCTACCTGCAGGCCGGTGATGGCGGGGCGCATCTCCTCACGGTGCGGCATGCTGGGCGGCAGCGCCAGGTAGCCTACCCGCTGGCCTGGCGAGAGGTGGGTTTTGCCGTAGGAATAGGCCAGCAGCGTGTGCGCATAGAACTCCACCGGACTGTGGAAGCGGAGGCCGTCGAACACAAGCCGGTTGTAGGCCTCGTCCGAGACCAGGTAAATCCGCCGGCCGATCCTCAGCGAGGCCGCCTCCAGCATTTCCGCCAGCCGGAGCAGCAGTTCGGGAGGGTAGATCCGCCCGGTGGGATTGTTGGGCGAATTGATGATCACAACCCTGGTGCGCTCCGTGATGGCAGACTCAATCGCGTCCAGGTCCAGGTCGAATGTTGTGGTGTTGACCTTTACCTTCACAGGGACGAGGCCGGCTTCAAGGATCAACGGCTCGTACAGGAACCACGGGGGCAGGCTGTAAATCACCTCATCACCCGGATCGCTGACCGTCTTCAGCGCCAGGGCAATGGCGGCAAACCCGCCGGTAGTGAGGTAGATGTCCTCCTTCCGGAACGGCACATCCAGCAGCCGACGCAGGGATTCCGCCGCGGCGTCCCGGGCGGCCTCGCCATTGGTCTGGTACGCGAACCACTGGTCGTGCTGCGGAGTAAGGGCATCCCGCAACGTATTGACGTAGCGGTCAGCCGGCATTTGGTGCGGGTTGCCGAAAGTGAAATCACAGACGTCCGACTGGTCCTTCCGGCGCAGGCTGGCCGCCGTAAAGAAGGCGTCAACGCGTTGGAAAGAGGAAATGGATGCCAGCCGTGCCGCGCGAACCGATACCGCCGAGGTTGGCCGCGGTGTGGTTGTCGGGTCTGTCATGCCAGCGCTCCTCTATTGGCCGGCCCGGGTGGGACGGCACGTCGGATGGGCAGCACGCTGCTGAGCCAGAGCTGTAGTGGGACCTATTGTGTGCCGCACTACAGCGGAAGTAAATGCCCGGGCACGAAGCGCGTGCCGCCGTCGTACGCCTTGCGGGAGTGGCGGCGCGCAAGCTACCCCAGACGCAGAAATTCCCTGGCGCTGCGGATGTATCCGCAGCTCCAGGGAATTTGGGTGTCGAAGCTGGAGGAGGGTTACTCCTCGATGTCGATGTGCGTCGGATCGAGCACCCGGCGCAGGAACTCCTTGGTCCGCGCCTGGGTGGGGGCGGAAATGACCTGCTCGGCCACGCCTTCCTCCACCACAATGCCGCCGTCCATGAACACCACGCGGTCGGCCACTTCGCGGGCGAAGCCCATTTCGTGGGTCACCACCAGCATGGTCATGCCCTCCTTGGCGAGGTTCCGCATCACGGAGAGGACATCGCCCACGGTCTCGGGATCCAGCGCCGAGGTGGGCTCATCGAAGAGCATCAGCTCCGGATCCATGCTCAGCGCACGGGCAATGGCCACGCGCTGCTGCTGGCCGCCGGAAAGCTGGTCGGGGAAACGGTCCGAGAGGTGCCCCAGTCCCACGCGCTCCAGGTTGTGCATCGACACCTTGACCGCTTCGGCCTGGGACCGCTTGAGGACCTTGGTCTGCGCGATGGAGCAGTTGCGCTTGGCGTCCAAGTGCGGGAACAGGTTGAACTGCTGGAACACCATGCCCACCTTGCGGCGCATCTTATCGATGTCCACATCGGGATCAGTGGCCTCAAAGCCGCCCACGCGGATACTGCCCTGGTTGGGCTGCTCCAGCAGGTTCACGCAACGGAGCAAGGTGGACTTGCCAGAGCCGGACGGCCCGATCAGGCACACCACTTCACCGGGAGCAACGTCCAGGCTGATGCCTTTAAGGACCTCATTGGATCCGTAGGCCTTTCGCAGGTCCTTGATCTCCACGCCGGCGGCGTGGATGGTTGCCGTGCCACCGCGGGAGTTGTTTACGACGTCGTTCATGGTCTTCGCTGCCTATCGGTTTGACCGCGCGGTGCGGCTTTCGAACTTCCGGGCCAGGAAGCTCAGGGGGATGGTGATCACCAGGTAGAAGGCCCCGGCCACCAGGAGCGGGGTCAGGCCTGCGCCGAGGCTGGAGATGCCGTCGCGGCCGAACTTGGTGAGCTCGTACTGGGAAGCGGTGAGGCCCAGGACGTAGATCAGCGAGGAGTCCTTGGTCAGCAGGATGACCTCGTTGGTCAGGGGCGGCAGGACGATCTTGAACGCCTGCGGGATGACGATGGTGACCATGGCCCGCCACTGCGGCATGCCCAGGGAGCGGGCTGCTTCCAGCTGGCCCTTCGGTACGGCCTGCAGGCCGGCACGCAGGGTTTCGGCGATGTAGGCCGAGGCCACCATGCCCAGCGAAACCATCACGATGACGGTGATGTTCCACGAGACGCCGAACGCCAGCGGAACCCCGTAGCCGAAGGCGATGAAGACCAGCAGCGCGGGGATGCCGCGGAAAAACTCGATGTAGCCGGTGGCGATCCAGCGGTACAACGGGAAGCTCGAGAGCTTCATCAGGGCCAGCAGCAGACCGCCGGAGAGGCCCACGATAAAGCCGAGGAAGGTGTAGATCAGGGTGTTCACCAGGCCGGTCATGAAGATGCCCGGGAACATGGGACCGATCTTGGCGAAGTTGAAGACGCTGTTGCCGATGGTCTCCCAGTCGGTGGCCAGGATCAGCGCGGCGATGGCCACAACAAAGATTCCGGCCTGGACATACAGGCTTACTCTGGCGCGCTGACGTGCGGTCATTGCCATGGATTGCTCACATTCGTTGTGCGTGGCAGAGGCCCCGGACGGACTGCGGTACAGCTCGTCCGGGGCCCCGGCTGCGTAGTTCTCAGGGCCGTGACTGAACCAGGGCGGGGGAGCCCCGGGCCTGCACGGCGACTACTTGACGGTGGTTGGCTACTTGGCGGCTTCGCCGAACCAGGTGGTCTTGAACTTCTCGAGGGAGCCGTCGTCGGTCAGGCGCTTGAGCGTGCCGTTGACCTTCTCAGCCATGGCGGTGTTGCCCTTCTTGATGGAAATGCCCAGCTGCTCGCCGGTGGCAAATTCCTCAACGCTCTTGAACTTGGGCTGGTCCTTGATGGCGTAGCCCAGGACGGACTGGTTGCCCAGCGCTGCGTCGATGGTGCCGGCCTCCAGGGCCTGCACCAGGAGGCCCGTGTCCTCGAACTGCTGGGCGTCGATGCCCTGCTCCTGTGCGTAGTCGGCGCCGGTGGTGGCCTGCTGGACGCCAACCTTCTTGCCCTTGGCGTCGGCCAGCCCGTTGATGCCGGAATCCTCGCTGGCTACGAGAGCCAGGTCGTCATCCAGGTACGGGGTGGAGAAGTCCATGACGGCCTTGCGGGTATCCGTGATGGAGATGGAGGAGATGCCCAGGTCGCACTGTGTCAGGGCAGTGCCGGTTTCGATGGCCTCGAAGGAGCTGTCCACGATGCTCAGTTCGGCACCGAAGTCCTTGGCGAGCTCCTTGGCGATGTCCACGTCGAAGCCGACCGTCTGGCCGTCCTTCTCGAATTCGAACGGCTCGTAGGGGATATCCGAGCACACCGTGAGTTTCCCGGCGTTGATGAGCTGGATGCCGCCTTCGGAGGCTGCCGGAGTGGAGCTTCCGCCGCCGCAGGCCGTGAGGGTGAGGGCGCCGACGGCGAACAAAGCTGCTGCCTTGGCGGTGATCTTGGCCGTGGCCAGGGACTTGAGCTGCATGTTTCTTACCTTTTGTTGCAGGAGTATGCGGTACTAAATCGGTTCATAGTGTAGCGCCGTTTAGGAGATGTGCATCACAGGAAACTTAGATTCACTATTGGATAACTAAAGTACAGCTGTTTTCAAGCCTAGGCGAAGGGGCGGTGTCCTGGATGCCGGACATCCTGCCTAAACCGGAACCTAGCTGCTGATTCCGAGCGACTCCAGCATTGGCCGGAACTTCGCCCACGTCTCGGCAAGCTCGGCCTCGGGCAGTGAGCCGTCAACGATGCCGCAACCCGCATACAGCCGTACCGTGTCGCGGGACTCGATGACGGCGCCCCGCAGTGCGATGCCCCATTCCCCGTTTCCGGCGGCGTCCAGCCATCCCACCGGCCCGGCGTACGGCCCGCGGTCCAGGTGCTCCAGCTTGCGGATCAGTGCTCCGGCCACCTGTGTGGGCGTTCCGCAGACGGCGGCTGTGGGGTGCAGGGCATTGATCAGTGCCAGGCACGTTGGGACGTGCCCCTCCACCTCGGCCAGCTCGGCCTTGACGTCCGATGCCAGGTGCCAGACGTTGGGCAGCTCCAGGATGAAGGGCTCGTCGTGGGCGTTCATGGCCTCCGAGAACGGCGCCAGCTGGGAGGTCAGCGATTGGATCGCGATCTCGTGTTCGTGCCGCTGCTTTTCCGATCCCGCCAGCACCCGCGTGGCGTAATCCATGGGAAGGCCGTCCTCGCCGTGCGCATCACGGCGGTCCAGCGTGCCGGCCAGCACGCGCGCCTGTGCGGTACGGCCCTCCACCTGGATCAGCATTTCGGGTGTGGCACCCACCAGTCCGTCCACTCCGTACGTCCAGCATTCGCGGTACCGCCTGGCGAGCTCACGCAACACCTGCGCGGCGTTCACGCCGGAGGGAACAGTGGCCACAACGTCCCGCGCCAGCACCAGCTTCTCCAGTGCGCCCGTCCGGATCTCGGCCACCCCCGCGGCCACGGCGGCCATCCAGTCCTTCTCGCTCAGCGAGCCCGTGTGCAGGGTTGCGCCGGCGGCCAGAGGCAGGGGGCGGACGACGGCGCCGCCCGCCTTGCCATGAGCGGCGCCTGGGGTGCCGTCCCCGGAAAAGTCCGCTGCCGCCGTCGTGCTTCCACCGGCGGAACCGCCGGCGAGCCAGCGGTCCAGCACGGCGAGGGTGCCCGCCTCGGTGAGAGGGCCGTCGTCGAACGTCAACTGCGTGACCCAGACCTGGCCATCACGGACGCCCACCACAATCTCGGGCACGATCAGCCGGGATTTGTGGGCGGAAGTCTTGGAAAAGGCAAAGGAGCCAAAAGCGACGGGGCCGGTCCCGGGGAGTTCCACGGAGTCCGTGATTTCCGCTTCGAGCACAAGGTGTCGCCACCAGATATCGGCTTCAAGGAAGCGTTCCGGGCC
The DNA here is from genome assembly GCF_054408515.1 of Arthrobacter sp. D3-16. Lineage (NCBI taxonomy): Bacteria > Bacillati > Actinomycetota > Actinomycetes > Micrococcales > Micrococcaceae > Arthrobacter > Arthrobacter sp. D3-16. The sequence continues at coordinate 1,151,145 of NZ_CP096437.1, forward strand.
CGTGGCGGTAAAGCGTGCGATCTCCCCGAATCCCACCAGCCCAGCCTCGCGCCGGGTCCAGCAGAGTACATCGTCCCGGACCAGGAACGACGGCAGCCCCCCGGCGAATTTTTGGCCATCAAGGGGGACTGTCAAGGTGCGGAACATGCTGGTCATGATTGCTCCACGGTACCCCTATTTACCCCTCGCAAAGCGCACAAAGGAGTACTTCGAGGTACACGTACCGCGGAACCGCCGCCGCGCGTAGCCTTCAACCATGGACTCCGACGTCCGCCTCCTGAACCTTCGCACAGGAGTCAGGGTGCCGTGCCTGCTGCACGGCGGGCCGACGGCAACGCCGTTGCTGCTCCTGCACGCGTGGGGCGAATCGCGCCGCAGCTTCGACCGGCTGATCCCGCTCCTCGCCAACTACCGGATTGCCGCGCCGGACCTGCGCGGCCAGGGCGAAGCGGACAAACCAGCCAGTGGCTATTCTCTTCAGGAGCAGGCCGAGGACGTTGCAGCGATCCTCGATGCCCTGCACCTGAGTTCCGCTTCCATCCTGGGCTCCTCCAGTGGCGGCTACATCGCCCAGCAGCTTGCCGTCAGCCATCCCGAGCGGGTGGACACACTGGTCCTGGTGGGCGCGCCGCTGACCCTTAGCCGCAGGCCGGCGTTCGCTGACGAGGTGGAAGCCCTCACCGAGCCGATCGACGAGGACTGGGTGCGCGAGTCCCTCCTGTGGTTCCAGCCGGGCAGGCCGGTTCCCCAGTGGTACCTGGACGACCGCGTACGTGACGGCGTGAGGATGCCCGTGCATGTCTGGAAACTTGCCCTGGCAGGGCTCTACCGGGCGACACCGCCCCTGGACCTGGGAGCTATCCACGTGCCCACCCTCATCCTGCGGGGTGAACAGGACGATCTCCTGCCGCAGGCCGACCACGAAGTACTTGCTGACCGCATCCCGGGCTCCGTCCTGAAGATTTATCCGGGCGTCGGCCACGTGGTCCTGTGGGAGGATCCGGAGCGGGTGGCCGAGGACACCAAGGCTTTCCTGGGCTAGCTCTGTTGGCCAGCCGGGGAGCGGCGGGGCAAGGCGTGGTCGGGGCCCTCCTGAACATTTGAGACAATGACATGGTGAACCGAGCATCCTTGGATAAGCGTCCGGACGAAGTAGCCACGATGTTTGACGACGTCGCCCCCAAATACGACGTCGTCAACGATGTCCTGTCGCTGGGGCAGACCCGCCGCTGGCGCAAGGTGGTAGTGGATGCGATGGAAACCTCCAGGGGTCAGCGCGTCCTGGACCTCGCTGCCGGCACGGGTACCTCCAGCGAGCCGTATGCCGATGCAGGCATAGACGTCGTGGCGTGCGACTTCTCCCTTGGAATGCTCAAGGTGGGCAAGCGCCGCCGGCCGGACATCGACTTCATCGCCGGGGACGCCACCAACCTGCCGTTCGCCGACAACACCTTTGATGCCACCACCATCTCCTTCGGCCTGCGCAACGTCAATGAGCCGAAGAAGGCGCTACAGGAGATGCTCCGGGTCACCAAGCCCGGCGGCCGCCTGGTCATTGCCGAGTTCTCCCAGCCCGTGGTCCCGCTCTGGCGCACCATGTACACCGAATACCTCATGCGGGCCCTGCCGGCCATCGCCGTCAAGGTGGCCTCCAATCCGGATGCCTACGTTTACCTGGCCGAGTCCATCCGCGCGTGGCCGGACCAGGACCACCTTGCCGCCTGGCTGGAGGAGTCCGGTTGGGAAAAAGTCACCTACCGCAACCTCACGGGCGGGATCGTGGCGGTGCACCGCGCTTTCAAGGCGCCGGAATCAACTGCAGGCACGACTGGTGGAACGGCTGCCGCCATCGCCGCGCACAAAGGCCCCGTGGCCAAGCTGCGCCGCAACATCACCCGCTGACCGGTGAGGGTACTGATAGTCGGCGCAGGGCCGGCCGGTTCCACTGCCGCGTACTACCTTGCCAAGGCAGGCATCGACGTCGCGGTTCTGGAGAAGACGGGCTTCCCGCGCGAGAAGGTTTGCGGCGACGGCCTCACCCCCCGCGCCGTCCGCGAAATCCAGAAACTTGGCCTGCCGCACCCCGAGCTTGACGGCTGGCGCCGCAACAAGGGCTTGCGCCTGATCGCCGGGGGCCGGACCATCGAGCTGCCCTGGCCCGAGGTTTCCGACTTTCCGCAGTACGGCCTCATCCGTACCCGGCTGGGTTTCGACGAGGAGCTGGCCCGCCACGCCCAGGCGGCCGGCGCCATCATCCTTGAACGGCACAGCGTCACCGAAGCCGTGCGCAACGACGACGGCCGGGTCACCGGCGTTCACGCCGCCATCCTTGACGAGGCCGGACGCAAGACAGGGGAGACGCGCGACTTCAGTGCCGACGTCGTCCTCGCCGCCGACGGAAACTCCACCCGCACAGCCGTATCGCTCGGGATCCAAAAGCGTGACGACCGCCCCCTCGGCGTGGCTGTCCGCACCTATTTCACCTCACCTCGCACGGACGACGACTGGATGGAAGGGTGGCTGGAGCTCCCCGGCCGCGACGGCAAGCTGCTGCCGGGCTATGGCTGGGTGTTCGGCGTCGGCGACGGCACGTCCAATGTGGGCCTGGGCATCCTGAACTCCTCCAAAGAATTCGGCAAGCTCGACTACAAGCAGGTTCTCCGCGAGTGGACCGCCGGAATGCCTGCCGAGTGGGGCTTCACGCCGGAAAACCAGGTTGGGGAAATCCGCGGCGCCGCGCTGCCCATGGGCTTCAACCGCACCCCGCATTACTCACCCGGAATACTCCTGCTGGGCGACGCCGGCGGAATGGTCTCCCCGTTCAACGGCGAGGGCATCTCCTACGCCATGGAGTCTGCCCGGTTCGCCGCCGAGTTCATCATCGACGCCTCCTCGCGCGCTGCCTCCTCAGGCGGAACGTACGACGCCGATGCGCACCTCTCGCGGTACGCGGAATATGTGCGGGACCAGTGGGGATCGCACTTCACGTTGGGGCGGGCCTTCGCCGCGTTGATTGGCAAGCCCGCCGTCATGAAGCTCGCGCTGCGGACCGGCATGCCCATCCCGGTGCTGATGCGGATTGTTGTACGGCTTTTGGCCAACCTCACGGACCCCTCTGCGAAGGGCTTCGAGGACCGGGTGATCCGGGTCCTGGAGTCGCTGGTTCCGGCCACATCCAATACCCAGTCGGCTTCGAATCAGCGGTATCCGCAACAAAAAGTTAGGGTTAACCAGTGAACACCCCCGCAGACCACAGCTGGACGCACGCCGGACACGGCCTGCCGGACTCCGAACCCAGCCTCAACACCACCGCCATCGCAACGGGTTTGCAGCTGCCCGCCGGCTTCGCCGCCATCGCTGGAGATGCAGAGCTGGGTCCGGCCATCACCAACAACCTGGCGCGCGTGGAGAAGAAGCTCCGCGAGGCCATCGCCAACTCGGATCCGCTGGCTGACGCAACGTCGCGCCATCTCGTGGAAGCCGGCGGCAAGCGCATCCGGCCTCTGCTCACCCTCCTCTGCGCGCACCTTGGCGACGCATCGCTTCCCGCCGTGGTGCAGGCCGCCGTCGTGGTGGAATTGACCCACCTGGCCACCCTTTACCACGACGACGTGATGGACTCAGCTCCGTTCCGCCGCGGTGCTCCCACTGCCCACGAGGTCTGGGGCAACTCGGTGGCTGTCCTCACCGGTGACCTGATCTTTGCCCGGGCCTCGATCCTGGTCTCCGAACTCGGCTCGCGGGCGCTGGGTATCCAAGCCCGAACCTTCGAGCGCCTGTGCCTGGGCCAGCTGCACGAAACCGTGGGGCCGCGTCCGGACGAAGATCCCTTGGAGCACTACCTTTCCGTCATTGCGGACAAGACCGGCTCCCTGGTCGCAGCGTCCGGCCAGCTCGGCGCGATCTTTGCCGGAGCTGATCCCGCCTACGAGTCGGTCCTCGTGGAGTACGGCGAGAAGGTGGGTGTGGCATTCCAGCTTGCCGATGACGTCATCGACGTGACCGGCATCAAGGTCAAATCCGGCAAGTCCCCGGGGACAGACCTGCGCGAAGGTGTTCCGACGCTGCCGGTGCTGCTCCTGCGCCGGGCCGCTGCAGACGGGGACCAATCCGCCGTCGAACTTCTTAAGCTCATCGATGGCGACCTGACTTCCGACGCAGCCTTGGCCGAGGCCGTCGCTGGACTGCGTCAGCACCCGGTGACCGCGGAGTCGTGGGTTGTGGCGCGCGAGTGGGCGAATGACGCTATTGCTGCACTGGCCCCGCTGCCTGAAGGCGTGGTCAAGGAATCGCTGTCCAACTTCGCGCAGGCCGTCGTAGACCGCGCCAGCTAGTTCTTGTCTTGGGGAAGCCCGGCTCCATGGGTGGCGCCGGGCTTCTTCTTGTGTAGGCAGACGCCGCCGGGTCCCAACGCTGCCCGGCCCCAACGCTGCGAGGGAGCCGCCGTTAAACGGGACAGCCCCGGTCCGCAGCAACGATACGAGTCATCCGTTGCCGTGAACCGAGGCTATCTCTCCGTTCGCATCAGACCCGCCGGAGGCGTTTAGCGGATCCGTGAATAGCTTATGACAGCTTTGTCATAAAACGCAAGTCCCTTGTTACTGTCCGTGTCAAAGACTTTCAAACCTCTTTGGGGCACATTGCGGCGTCCGCCTGGCTTTTCCGGGTTATGAGTCGGCGCGTCCGGGTTGAAGTGCCCCATAAAGGCAGGCTTGTCCACATATTGAAGGACCACTCTGCTCCTCGCCTCCCAGCCAAGTCACCGTGAAGGCATGGATATTGAAGCTTTCCTCGGCAGGCGCGCGGGTGTAGCGCGCAATTCAACGCTCCGTCAGGCAGGATTTTCCCGAAGCAGCATTGATAAGGCTTTGGCGTCCGGCCGGATAGTGCGCCTGCGACGGGGCATCTACAGCCTGAAGCGGGAGTCGGGGGTCCTTGGCATGGCGCTGCAATACAACGCCTTGCTGACGTGCTTGTCTGCTGCACCGGAGTACGGGCTGTGGACGTTGCACAGACCAGACGCCCCACACCTGAGCCCCGGGCATAAGAGGACCCCGCCGGGTGCACTTACCCACGGGCGATGTTCACATCCACGCCACCGCTGGCTGCCGATCGCCGGGTTGGCTGACGTGCTGATCCATTCCTTGCGGTGCCTGCCAGAGATCGAGGCGTTGGTCATGGTCCAGTGTGCCGCTCAACGCGGGGACATCACAGTGGAATTCCTGTGCCGCAAGCTCCCCGGGAATCGTAATGCCCGGGCCAGGGCAGTCCTGGGCTACGTGATCCCGAGGGCCGACTCGTTGCTGGAGGTCCTGGCGAGCTATCACTTCCGGCGGGCGGGGCTGTATGTCCGCAGGCACGTGGAGGTGCCTGATGTTGGTGAAGTGGATTTCCTGGTCGAGGACTGCCTCGTGGTGGAGACCGACGGTGCCACTCACTTGGAGCCTCGCCAAGTGAAAAAGGATCGCAAGCGCAACAACGCCACCGTGGCCGGCGGTTACCTGGTTCTTCGGTTCGGCTATGACGACGTCGTTCATCACCCCGAGCGGATGGTGGAACGGGTGTTGGCGGTGCTGGAGTTGAGCCGTCGGGGAGCCTTCGGCGCCAGGTGAGCGCAGCCGTCGTGGGCTACTTTGGGCCTCGGAAACCCTGAATCGGGCTCTGCCCACGGCGGGTCTGCGTCATAGTGCCCCGCTTCGGCCGAGGCCCGGGGCGGGGCAGCAGGGTGCCCCTAGCCTTCCTCGTCCTCGAAGGCCCACTCGAACATGTCGAACACGAACTCCGAGAAGGTGCCTTCTTCGGACTTCCACTGGCCGCGGGCGTTGTTGCGGCGGTACACGATGGGATCCGGGACGCTGAGGTCGCCGACGCGGAAGCCCCAGGTGTATTCCTCTTCTTCATCCTCGAGGAACATGAGGAAGCCTTCGTCGTCAACCTCGAGCTCGTCAGGGTCCCAGAAGTAGTGGTAGGCCTCCATCAGGTCCTCGCAGCCGCCGATGGCCAGATAGAACTCGCGGAGGACCAGGGGAATCTGGAATTGGTGGTCGGCCAGGGCCTTGTCCAGCTCCTCCGGAGACAGCCCGTCCTCTTCCTGCCATTCGTCTTCGAGATACTTCGGAACAAGCGCACGGAATTTCTCGAGGAACATGTCAGTCATGCTTCATATCCTAGCTAATCGCGGGCCCGCGATTCGCCGCTGTCAACCCCTGCGCGGTGCCATCCGTTGACGGCCAGCGGGATGTACCAGGACCGCCGCCAGGCAACCACCCGGAAGGCAAAAACGAGGGCGGCCACCACGCAAGCGGTCACGGCATTAAAGGATCCGGTAACCCACAGCACCGCGGTCAGGGCGGCCCCGCTGAAGGCCGGCAGGGCGTAGAGGTCCCGGGAGTTGAACAACTGGGGCACCTCGTTGGCGGTGATGTCACGCAACAGCCCGCCGCCCACTGCAGTGGTGACGCCGAGCAGGACGGCCGCCACAGGATTAACACCGAAAGAGAGCGCCTTCAGCGTGCCCGTGATGCAGAACAGGGCCAGCCCGCCGGCGTCGAACAGGACCAGCAGCGATGTGAAGCGCTCCACGCTGGAAAACAGGAAGTAGACCAGGAAGGTGGCCAGCATCGGCGGGACGAGGTAGGCGGGATTGCTGAAGGCTGCGGGGGGCGTGGCGCCGAGGATGATGTCGCGGATGACGCCGCCGCCCAGGGACACGAGGGAAGCCAGCAGGAGCGATCCCACAATGTCGAACTGCTTCCGCGCGGCCAACAGGGATCCCGAGACAGCAAAGAAAAAGACACCCACCAGGTCCAGCCACACCAGGGCGATGTCAAAAGGGAATGTCATTGAGCGTCCAGGCGGTTTCAAAGAGGGCGGACAGGGCGGCTCCAACGTTACGCTAGCCCCTATGAACAGCCCCATCATGATCGCGTGCGCCCATGGGACATCCAGCACACAAGGCGCCGCAGAGGTCAACGCCCTGCGTGACGCCATCGCAGCGCTCCGCCCGGGCCTCGACGTCCGGGAAGCCTACGTGGATGTCCAGCAGCCGGACCTGGTGGATGTTGTTGCGGGCCTGCCCGAGGGGGAGTCTGCGGTGGTGGTGCCGCTGCTGCTGAGCGTGGGCTACCACGTAAAGGTGGACATCGCGCGGGCCGTGAAGAGCCGTCCGGGCAGTACGGCCGCGGCCCCGCTTGGACCGGATCCGCGCCTTGCCGCGCTGCTCGACGAGCGGCTGCGCGAAGCTGGAGTGACGGACCGCGACGCGATTGTCCTGGCCGCCGCCGGCTCGTCGAACCCCAAGGCAGCCGTGAGCGTCGAGGAGTTGCTGGGCCAGCTCCAGGAACTGCGGCCCAACCGGATGGTGGCCGCCTATGGTGCGTCCGCCAAGCCGTCCGTGCCCGACGCCGTCGCCATGCTTCGGGAGGAACTGGAAGGCGGTGCCGGGGCGGGGGAGTCCGCAGGAGCTGTCGACGTCGGCGGGCGGGTGGTGATTGCCTCCTACCTCCTGGCGCCGGGCTACTTCCACGACCAGCTCGCCAAGGCGGGGGCCGACCTCGTGACGGAACCGCTGCTGCCGTCGCCGGTGCTTGCGCAGATCGCGCTGGAAAGGTACGACGCCGCCGTCGCGAAGGCCCACGAAACCGTAACCGAAACCCCAACCGAAAAAGCAAGGAAGTCACCAGCTGACGCGGCAGCCGGCGGGCCTGCCGCAGCCCCGGCGGAGGCCCGGCCGGATGCACAGCAGGATGGCTTCTTCAAGGCGGTCCGGCGTTTCGTGACGAAATATTTCCCTAGGTGACTTAGCGTTTCCGGGCCTTTGTGACGCTATTCGGGCGGGACCTACAGTCGATGCATGACTGATACAGCTCTAGCCGGAGCGTCCGCGGACTCCGCCGCCGCCAAGCGCCCGGCCCGCACGTCCCGGCCCGCCGCGAAGCCGCACGGGCAGTGGAAAGTGGACGGCAAAACGCCCCTGAACGCCAACGAAACCTGGAAACAGGAAGACGACGGCCTTAACGTGCGCGAGCGTATCGAGTCCATCTACTCCAAAGAGGGCTTCGACGCCATCCCCGGCCAGGACCTGCACGGCCGGTTCCGCTGGTGGGGCCTGTACACGCAGCGGAAGCCCGGGATCGACGGCGGCAAGACCGCAACCCTTGAGCCGCATGAGCTTGAGGACAAGTACTTCATGCTCCGCGTGCGGATCGACGGCGGTGCGCTCACCACCGAGCAACTGCGCGTCATCGGCCAGATTTCCGTTGATTTCGCGCGGGACTCTGCGGACCTCACGGACCGCCAGAACATCCAGCTGCACTGGATCCGCGTGGAGGACATCCCCGAGATCTGGACCCGCCTGGAAGCTGTTGGCCTGTCCACCACCGAGGCCTGCGGCGACGTTCCCCGAGTCATCCTGGGTTCGCCCGTGGCCGGCATCGCCAAGGACGAGATCATCGATCCCACCCCGCTCATCGAGGAGTTGGGAGAGCGGTTCATCGGCAACCCGCTGCTGTCCAACCTCCCGCGCAAGTACAAGACGGCCATCACCGGCCATCCCAGCCAGGACGTGGTCCACGAGATCAACGACTTCGCCCTGGTGGGTGTCCGCCACCCCGATCTGGGCATCGGTTACGACCTCTGGGCCGGCGGTGCGTTGTCCACCAACCCGATGCTCGGCAAGCGCCTTGGCGCCTTCGTGACGCCGGAGCAGGCCGCGGATGTATGGCTTGGCGTCACCAGCATCTTCCGTGACTACGGCTACCGGCGCATGCGCACCAAGGCGCGCCTGAAGTTCCTGATGGCCGACTGGGGCCCGGAGAAGTTCCGCCAGATCCTCGAGGACGAGTACCTTGGTTACAAGCTGGCCGACGGCCCGGCCGCGCCCAAGCCCACCACTCCGGGTGACCACATCGGCGTGCACGAGCAGAAGGACGGCAAGTTCTTCATCGGCGCCACCCCGCTGGCCGGCCGCCTGTCCGGTGCGGGCCTGGTCAAGCTGGCCGACACTTTGGAGGCCCGCGGCTCCTACCGCCTGCGCACCACGCCGCACCAGAAGCTGGTGGTCCTGGACGTCGAGAAGGACCACGTGGAGCCCCTGGTGGCCGAACTGGATGCACTGGGCCTGTCCGCCCGCCCGTCCGTGTTCCGCCGCGGCACCATCGCCTGCACCGGCATCGAGTACTGCAAGCTGGCCATCGTGGAGACCAAGCACACGGCCGCCACAGCCGTGGCCGAGCTGGAACGCCGACTGGCCGACCTCGCCGCCTCCGGCGAACTGCCGCACGCGCTGTCCCTGCACATCAACGGCTGCCCGAACTCCTGCGCCCGTATCCAGACCGCGGACATCGGCCTTAAGGGCATGATGCTTCCCACGCCCGACGGCGACCCCTCCCCGGGTTTCCAGGTCCACTTGGGCGGCGGGCTGGCTTCCAACGAGCGCGAGGAGGCAGGCCTGGGACGCACCGTCCGCGGGCTCAAGGTCTATGTTGATGACCTGCCCGACTACGTGGAGCGCGTAGTCCGCACCTTCGTGGCCCAGCGCGCCGAGGGCCAGACCTTCGCCGAATGGGCCCACGCAGCAGACGAGGAGGCACTCCAGTGAGTAAGCACGCACTCGGAGTAGACCCCGTGGTTGCGCCGGCTGAGGCATCTGCCCAGGTCGAGGCGACGGTAGTTGACCTTGCGCCCGCTCCAAAGCTCCGCAGCAAGGAAGAACTGAAGGCCCTCGCTGAGGCCGGCGCTGCCGAGCTCGGCTGGGACGCCCCGGCCCGCGACGTGATCGCCTGGGTGGAGCGAAACTTCGAGCTGCCGGCGGTCGCCGTCGCCTGCTCCATGGCCGACGCCGTCCTGCCCGCCCTGGTCGCGGACCAGTTGCCCGGCGTTGACGTGCTGTTCCTGGAGACCGGCTACCACTTCCCGGAAACCTACGCCACGCGCGACGAGGTGGCGGCAAACCTCCGCGTCAACGTGGTGGACGTGCTCCCCGAGAGCACAGTGGAGCAGCAGGACCGGCTCCTGGGCAAGGACCTTTTCGCCCGCGACGCCGCCCAGTGCTGCGCCCTGCGCAAGGTGGCCCCGCTGCGCCGCACCTTGTCCGGCTACGAAGTTTGGTTTACGGGCGTCCGCCGCGAGGAAGCCCCCACGCGCACCAACACCCCGCTAGTGACCTGGGACGAGGCCAACGGCCTGGTCAAGGTCAACCCGGTGGCGGCGTGGACGTTCGACCAGCTGGTCCAGTACTCGGACGACAACCTCCTGCCCGTCAACCCGCTGCTTTCCCAGGGTTACCCCTCCATTGGCTGCCAGCCCTGCACCCGGAAGGTGGCGCCGGGCGACGACCCCCGCGCCGGCCGCTGGGCAGGCTCCGACAAGACAGAATGCGGACTACACGTATGAGCACTTCCCTAACCGAGGAGACCACCCAGGTGACAGAAGCCGCCGTTTCCACGCGCCTCTCCAGCCTGGACACCCTCGAGTCCGAGGCCATCCACATCATCCGCGAGGTTGTTGCCGAGTTCGAGAAGCCCGCACTGCTGTTCTCCGGCGGCAAGGACTCCGTGGTGATGCTGCACCTGGCCACCAAGGCATTCTGGCCCGGCAAGGTCCCGTTCCCCGTGCTGCACGTGGACACCGGCCACAACTTCCCGGAGGTCATCGACTTCCGCGACCGCACGGTGGAGCGCCTGGGCCTGAAGCTCGTGGTCGGCTCCGTGCAGGAGTTCATCGACCGCGGCGAGCTCGCCGAGCGTGCCGACGGCACCCGCAACCCGCTGCAGACCGTCCCCCTGCTGGACGCCATCCAGCAGAACAAGTTCGACGCCGTCTTCGGCGGCGGCCGCCGCGACGAGGACAAGGCCCGCGCCAAGGAGCGCATCCTGAGCCTCCGTGACGAGTTCGGCCAGTGGGACCCGCGCAACCAGCGCCCCGAACTGTGGAACCTCTACAACGGCCGCCACACCGTGGGCCAGCACGTCCGCGCGTTCCCCATCAGCAACTGGACCGAGCTGGACATCTGGCGCTACATCGAGCGCGAGAACATCGAGCTGCCCGGCCTGTACTACGCCCACGAGCGCGAGGTCTTCGCCCGCGACGGCATGTGGCGCGCAGTGGGCGAGGTGTCCCAGCCGCTGCCCCACGAGGAAGTCATCACCAAGACCGTCCGCTACCGCACCGTGGGGGACATGTCCTGCACCGGCGCCGTCGAGTCCGACGCGTACACCGTGGCCGACGTCGTGGTTGAAGTCGCCGCCTCCACCCTCACCGAACGTGGCGCCACCCGTGCAGATGACCGCATCTCCGAGGCAGCCATGGAAGACCGCAAGAAGGACGGGTATTTCTAATGACCACCGAAGCAGTTCTCCCGGCGGACCTGGAAACAGCCCTGCCCACTACCCTTTTCCGGTTCGCCACCGCAGGATCGGTCGACGACGGCAAGTCCACCTTGGTGGGCCGCCTCCTTCACGATTCCAAGGCCATCCTGGCTGACACGCTCGACGCCGTTGCCCGCACCTCCGCGGACCGCGGCTTCGGCGGAGAAAAGGGCGGCATCGACCTCGCCCTGCTGACCGATGGCCTGCGTGCCGAGCGCGAACAGGGCATCACCATCGACGTGGCCTACCGCTACTTCGCCACGGACCGCCGGAGCTTCATCCTGGCCGACTGCCCGGGACACGTCCAGTACACCAAGAACACGGTGACCGGCGCGTCCACCGCGGACGCCGTCGTCGTACTCATTGACGCCCGCAAGGGCGTCCTGGAGCAGACCCGCCGGCACTTGTCCGTACTGCAGCTGCTGCGCGTGGCGCACGTGATCGTGGCCGTGAACAAGATTGACCTGGTGGACTTCAGCGAGTCCGTGTTCCGTGAAATCGAAGCCGACGTGCAGCAGGTGGGCCGCGAGCTGGGACTCGGTGCCGATGGCATCACCGACCTGCTGGTTATCCCCGTGTCGGCGCTTGACGGCGACAACGTGGTGGACCGCTCGGAGCGCACCCCCTGGTACACCGGCCCCGCGCTGCTCGAGGTCCTCGAAACCCTCCCGGCCGCCGACGAGCTGGAAAGCCACCTGGAGAGCTTCCGCTTCCCGGTGCAGCTGGTCATCCGGCCGCAGGGCGCTCTGGCTCCCGACGCCGTCGCCGCCGGCCTCGATATAGAGGCCTACCGCGACTATCGCGCGTACGCCGGCCAGATTACCGAAGGCTCGGTCAAGGTGGGGGACAAGGTCTCCGTCCTGACCCCCGGCCAGGACCCGCGCACCACCACCGTGGTGGGCATCGACTTCGCCGGCGCCTCGCTGGAGGAAGCCGCTGCCCCGCAGTCCGTCGCCATCCGCCTGGCCGAAGAATTCGACGTCGCCCGTGGTGACACCATCGCCGCTGCCGGCACCGTCCGTGAAGCTTCGGCGGACCTGTACGCTTCACTGTGCTGGCTGTCCCCGAAGCCGCTCCGTGAAGGCGCCAAGGTGTTGGTCAAGCATGGCACCCGCACCGTCCAGGCCCTGGTGCGCAACGTTGGCGGCAAGCTGGACCTGGCCTCCTTCAAGCTGGAGCCGGCATCCACCCTGGAACTGAACGACATCGGCCACGCGCAGCTCCGGCTCGCCGCGCCGCTGCCCCTGGAGAACTACCTGCACCACCGCCGCACCGGTGCATTCCTGGTCATCGACCCGCTGGACGGCAACACGCTCGCCGCCGGACTGGTGAAGGACCACCCGGGCGACCACGAAGACGAGCGCTACAGCATCTGAAGTAGCCGGGTTCGCCGGAACCAAGCACCCGAGGCCGCCGTATAGTTACGGCGGCCTCGGTCCGTTTCCGGTGACCTTGCCGGTGGTTCCGGTCTAGTATCGGGCAGTGGGAGGCACTGCATGGAAACCATCAACAGCAAGCTGCTGAACTGGGCTTCGATCCTGGACGGCCAAACACGGGAGCAGGCCGTGATGACGTCCACGCTGCCGTTCATCTATCCGCACCTGGCGCTGATGCCCGACGCGCACCTGGGCAAGGGCGCCACCGTGGGTTCGGTTATTCCCACGCTGCACGCGATCATCCCGGCGGCCGTGGGGGTGGACATCGGCTGCGGCATGATCGCCATCCGGACGCAGTACTCGCTGAAGGACCTGCCGAAGGACCGCAAGAAGCTCCGCGAAGACATCGAGCGTGTGGTTCCGCTGTCCGCCGGGCACAACAACAAAAAAGTGCTCCCCACGGCCGAGCCCAGGATCGCTGAACTGAAGGAACTGGCGGCAAAGGCGGGCTTCAATCCCGCCCAATACGTTGCGAAGTGGGAGCTGCAGCTGGGCTCCCTGGGTTCGGGCAACCACTTCATTGAAGTCTGCGCAGACGAAGCCGACGACGTCTGGCTGTTCCTGCACTCCGGCTCGCGCGGCATAGGCAACAAGATCGCCCAGCACCATATCGGCGTCGCCCAGCACGTCTCGCGGAAGAACCAGATCCACCTGCCCCACCCGGACCTCGCTTACCTCGATGAGGGCACGCCCCAGTTCGACCGGTACATCGCGGAGCTCCGCTGGGCCCAGCACTTCGCCCTGCTGAATCGGGAGGAGATGATGGACCGCGTCAGCACGCAGTTCGGCAACTGGGTGGGCGGCCCCGTGCAGGAACGCGAGCGCATCAACTGCCACCACAACTTCACGCAGCAGGAGAGCCACTACGGCAGGTCCCTGTGGGTATCCCGGAAGGGGGCCATCAAAGCCGCGCCCGGCGATCCCGGACTCATCCCGGGTTCCATGGGGACGGCGTCGTACGTGGTGGAAGGACGCGGCAACCCCGCCTCCCTGAACTCATCGCCGCACGGGGCAGGCCGGGAGTACTCACGCAACGCGGCCCGCAGGACGTTCTCCCTGGAGGAGCTGAAGAAGGCCATGCGGGGCATCGAGTTCCGTGCCTCCGAGGCATTCATCGATGAGATCCCGGCTGCCTACAAGTCGATTGACCAGGTCATGCAGGACGCCACCGACCTCGTCACCGTCCGGCACAAACTCCGGCAGCTGATCAACGTCAAAGGCAACTGACGGGCTCGAGCTGCCCGCCTCCCGCTGCCGGCATCAGGACGCTTCCACGGCCAGCGCTGCGGCCCGCGTCCGTGCCGACTGGAGCCAGGCCCTGGCCTGGCCCGGGTCGTCAGCCGTTCCGCCGTCGGCCTTCAACTCCAGCGCCCGGTCCAGGTCCCCGGAACATGTCAGGGGCCAGACGTGGACCTCCAGGCCCGCTGCGTGCAGCTGTTCCACATGCATCGGCGCGAGGTGTTCGAATCCCGTGTAGAGCGTGCCGGCGCCGGTGATGATAAGGACGTCCTCCAGTTCCTCCTGCTGCCGCCGCGTTGTGGGAAAGCTGCTGACAATGAGTCCCTGGGGAACATGGGGCAGGTGCAAAGCAAGCAGGAAAAGCGCCTCCGGGAGGAAACTGCTGAACTTGATACGGCGGGTGCATGCCGGGACCTCAGCGAGCAGTGCGGCCAGCGCCGGGACCGCGGACGGGTCCTTAATTTCCACCTGGAGCCTGACACTCGTCAGCTCGAGGGCCTCAGCGAATGTCAGAACGGGGTGTCCCGAATCCAACTGAACCTCGTGCAGCTGGGCCAGCGTCAGCTGGGTCACGGGCGTGGCCGGGCAGGGCCCTGCCGTTGCCATCCGCTCAAGGGTGGGATCGTGAAGGACGATGGGGACGCCGTCGGCAGTAATGTGGACGTCCAGTTCAATCTCGTCGACGCCGTCGGCTTCAGCATGGCGGAAAGATGACGCGCTGTTCTCCGGTGCAAGGGCCATGGCCCCGCGATGGCCGACCACCACGAAATCCGTAGCGAGGGAGTCGGTTTGCGTGGGGTGGTCCGGAACGTTGCGCGGTAGTTGCAGAGCGGAAAGCACCTGGTTGTTGGTCACATCCAGAACCTACGAAGGCAAGGTCAACAGACAGGTGGAGCGACCTTAACGGGGTAAAAACATCTGGTCAAAAGACCGAAGCACCGGAACTGCCGCCTCCCGGCCGGATTCACGGGCCAGCGCTGACCGAGCGTCAGCTGAGGTCCGGTTTCTGCTTAAGCGTGGCCTGCAGCAGGTACGTTGTTTGCCGGCCGCACTGTTTGATCCGTCGCAGGTACCCCGCGGCCAGCCGGGGAAGTGCAACGGCTGCATCGGTGTCGCGGGTGTCGTTGCGAAGGGCCCATTCCAGGTCAATAGCCATGTCGGCAAGGCGTTCAGCGCCCACCATCTGGCTGGATGTTTTGAGGCTGAGCACCGCGTCCATCGATCCCCTGAAGTCCCCGGTTGTCAGGGCCTGCCGCAGCCGCTCAAGCCGTTCGGGCAGATGGCCGATGAAGTTCTGCACAAAAATCCGCCATACTCCTTCATCGCCTTCCAGCTCCTCGCGAAGCCTCTCCAGCACGGCAGGATTAAGGAGGGGCGCATAGCCGTCGCTTTGGGTCACTGTTGCCCCCCGCGGCTTGCCCGCCCGCCGGGCACAGTCCGGTGACACAACCGTCGCCTGCATAGCTCGATACCCATGACATGCCCCTGAAAGTCAAAACAGCTATAGCTATGTGCCTCCCAGCAGGACTTCTAATGGACGCTACGTGGCGGAGGATGGCGAGGCACGAGTAGTGAGTACTCGAATCTGCAGGCATGGGGAATCCGCCGCTCACAAGTGGTGGGGCGCCGTCCTCGAAATATGACGCCAAATGAACCCGCGTGACCCCCCGTTTCCGCTTCATTGAACGGCTTTCGGCCACTCCCTATGGTGAAACAATGACTAGTTCCAAGCCCGGGATGACCCGCATCGTGGCAGGTGAAAGCGCGGTCCCCAAGCGCACGCGTGCCATCGAGGCTGCCCTGGCCGTTGGGCTGGTCCTGCTGATCGTGGTGGGGGCAGTGGTGGCATCCACCGTGTCGCGTAATACTGAGGCGCAGGCTGTTGAGCCCACGCCCGCCGCGGACCTGAAGCTCGGATACTTTGGCAACGTCACGCATGCGCCCGCACTCGTAGGGATCAAGGAAGGCTTCCTGGCTGAAGCCCTTGGCGATACCGCCCTCAGCACTGAAAGTTTCAACGCCGGGCCCGCGGCCATCGAGGCGCTGAACGCCGGCGCTATTGATGCGGCCTACATCGGCCCCAATCCGGCGATCAACTCCTTCGTGAAGAGCCGGGGCGAGTCCGTCAGGATCGTGGCCGGAGCTGCCGCCGGAGGTGCCCAGCTGGTGGTCAAGCCGGATATCACCTCCGCCTCGGACCTCAAGGGCAAGACCCTCGCGTCGCCACAGCTCGGCGGAACCCAGGATGTGGCCCTGCGCGCCTGGCTTGCGCACCAGGGGTACAAAACCAACGTGGACGGCAGCGGCGATGTCGCCATCAACCCCACCGAAAACGCACAAACGCTGAAGCTGTTCCAGGACGGAAAGCTCGACGGCGCGTGGTTGCCTGAGCCGTGGGCGTCCAGGCTGGTCCTCCAGGCCGGAGCGAAGGTACTGGTGGACGAAAAGGACCTGTGGGATGGCAGCAGCACCGGCAAGCCCGGCGAGTTTCCCACAACCGTCCTGATCGTGAACCAGAAGTTCGCGGCCGACCACCCGGACACCGTGAAGGCGCTGCTCGCGGGCCACGCAAAGTCCGTGGCCTGGCTGAACGAAGCGCCGGCCGCGCAGAAGGCCTCCGTCATCAACTCGGCCCTGCAGGAGTCTGCCGGCGCACCCCTGGCCGAGGACGTCCTCGCACGGTCCCTGGCCAACATCACGTTCACCCTCGACCCGCTGGCCGGAAGCTACCCCCGGCTGCTGCAGGACGGGGTGGAGGCCGGGACCACCAAGCAGGCCGACATCAACGGTCTCTTCGATCTTCGCCCCCTCAACGGCGTGATCGCAGGCGACGGCGGCACCCCACGGATCGCGGCCGCCGGCCTCGGCCAGGACTAACCCCCTTTCATTACTACCTAAGGACGGCACCATGCCAGTCGTACTGGAACACCTGGGCAAACGCTTCGGCGACGGCGCCCCGGTACTGGACGACGTCAACGCCAACATCGGCAAGGGCGAGTTCGTTGCCCTCCTCGGTGCCTCCGGCTGCGGCAAATCCACCCTGCTGAACATCATGGCAGGACTGGAGGCGCCGACGTCGGGCGCCCTCGAGGTGCCCAGCGATGGTGCCGCCTTTATGTTCCAGGACGCCGCACTGTTCCCCTGGCTGACAGCCCGCGAGAACATCGAACTGGCCCTGAAGCTCCGCGGCGTCGGCAAAACCGAGCGCAAGGCCAAGGCCCAGGAACTCCTCGACCTGGTGCACCTGGGCTCCGCCGGGGACAAGCGCCCGCATGAGCTGTCCGGCGGCATGCGGCAGCGTGTGTCCCTCGCCCGGTCGCTCTCACAGGACCGGCAGCTCCTGCTCATGGATGAGCCGTTCGCCGCCCTGGACGCCATCACCCGCGACCTCCTGCACGACGAGCTCGAGCGCATCTGGAAGGAAACCGGGCGCACCATCGTCTTCGTCACCCACAACGTCCGTGAGGCCGTACGGCTGGGCCAGCGTGTGCTGCTGCTGTCCTCCCGCCCCGGCCGCGTGGTCCAGGAATGGGCAGTCACCGAGGAACACCGAACCGACGCCGGCCTTGCCGGCCAGCTGACCGGGGTCATCACTGCCCGGCTGCGTGAGGAGATTCGCCGCCATGCCAAGTAAGTCCCTGTCCAGCTCCGCGCCGGATGCCGCCCCCGCCCCTTCGCCGGACGGCTTCCGTCCTGCGGACGAAGCGTCCGGCTCCGACAGCGGCGCCGGCCTTCCCGACACTCGCAAGCTCGCGTCGGGTCCCTCGGCCGGTGCCTTAGATGCCACTACGGAACCTCAGCACGTCCACGCTGCCCTGACCCGCACCTCCACGGGCAAAGAGGACCTGCGGGAACTGGAATCCGGCCTTGACTCGCTGCAGTCCGACGCCGACCGCAAGCACCGGATCGACTGGAGCCGCGTGCTCCTGCCCATCGCGGCTCTGGTGGTCCTGGTCCTCATCTGGCAGTTCTACGTCTCGCTCGGGGTGAAACGCCGCGACCTGGTGCCCGGCCCCATGGACGTGGTGAACCAGATGGGGGTCCTCTGGAGCGAAGGCAAACTTCAGGAGTCCGTCTGGACCTCCATGCAGCGGGGGATTGTCGGCTTTGTCATCAGTGTGGCCATCGCTACTCCCGTCGGCCTGCTGCTGGCCCAGGTGGCTCCGCTCCGCCGCGCCTTCGGCCCGCTGATTTCCGGCCTCCAGGTGCTGCCCTCCGTGGCCTGGGTGCCTGCCGCCATCATCTGGTTCGGGCTCACCGACGCCACCGTGTACTTCGTCATCTTTATGGGCGCCATTCCGTCCATCATCAACGGGCTCATCTCCGGGGTGGACCAGATCCCGCCGCAGTACCGCCGCGTGGGCACCGTCCTGGGCGCATCACGGCTCCAGATGGCGCTGCAGATCATCCT
Organism: Arthrobacter sp. D3-16; assembly: GCF_054408515.1. Classification (NCBI taxonomy): domain Bacteria; kingdom Bacillati; phylum Actinomycetota; class Actinomycetes; order Micrococcales; family Micrococcaceae; genus Arthrobacter; species Arthrobacter sp. D3-16. Next base: position 1,169,597 of record NZ_CP096437.1, read on the forward strand.
TCCCGCCGCACTTCCCGGATACCTCAGCGGCCTCAAACAGGGATGGGCGTTCTCCTGGCGCTCCCTGATGGCCGCGGAAATCATCGCCGTGGGCGGCACCATCGGTTTCGGCCTGGGCTCGCTGCTGGACCAGGGCCGGCAACTGTCCGACATGTCAGTGGTGATGGCCGCAATCCTGCTCATCCTCGCCGTCGGCATCCTGATCGAGCTGCTGGTGTTCGCGCCGATCGAGAAACGCCTCCTGCGCAGCCGCGGCCTGCTCTCCGGCAGCACCCGCTAACAGCACCAGGACAAACCAAGCAAAGCCCGACGGCGACTCCCGCCGTCGGGCTTTGCTCTGTTTCCGCGAACATGCTGGGCAACGCGTGGAAGGCTCGGTGCTCTGGGAAACTGCTCTTGTGTGACGCAGCGTTACCTTACGTGAACTGGTGTTGCTCGGCCTTTGTTGGCGATTGTGACGCGGCCCTACCGTTGATTCATGGCAATTCAGGATATCTACCCCACCGCGCTGCGGTTGCTCGGCCGCCCGGTGCTGGTGGTCGGCGGTGGCCCCGTTGCTGCACGCCGCGCCAAGGGCCTGCTCGACGCCGGTGCCCAGGTCACCGTCGTGGCTCCGGTTGCCTCCGTTGCGCTCCGTGAGCTCGCCGACGCCGGCCTGCTCGCATGGGAGCCGCGCACCTACGCTTCCTCCGACGTCGACGGCGTCTGGTTCGTCCAGACGGCCACCGGCGATTGCGCTGTGGACGCCCAGGTCTCTGCCGACGCCGAGGCGCAGCGCATCTGGTGCGTCAATGCCTCCGACCATGAAGCCTCCGTCGCCTGGACCCCTGCTGTCGCCGAGGTGGACGACATCAAGATCGCCGTGAACGCCGGGGGAGACCCTCGCCGCGCCATGGCCGTCCGTGACGCCGTCGCCACCGCCCTCGAAACCGGAGACCTGCCGCTGCGCCGCCGCCGGGCTTCCGCCGGAAGCGTTGCCCTTGTAGGTGGCGGTCCCGGCGACACCGGCCTCATCACCGTCCGCGGCCGCCGGCTGCTCGGCCAGGCCGACGTCGTCGTCGCAGACCGCCTGGGCCCCCGCGAACTCCTGAACGAACTGGCCCCCGATGTCCGCGTGATCGAGGTCGGCAAGACCCCCGGCCACCACCCTGTGCCGCAGTCAGAGATCAACCGGATCCTCGTGGCGGAAGCCCTGAAAGGCCACCGCGTAGTACGCCTCAAAGGCGGCGACCCCTACGTCCTGGGCCGCGGCGGCGAGGAAGCCGAGTACTGCCGGCAGCACGGCGTCGAGGTAGAAGTGGTCTCAGGCGTCACCTCCGCGATTTCCGTTCCCGCCGCCGCAGGCATCCCCGTCACGCACCGCGGCCTGGCCAAGGGCTTCAGTGTGGTGACCGGCCACGAGGAATTGTCCGAGGTTCCGGCCCGCCCGGACCACACGGTTGTCCTGCTCATGGGTGTCGGCCAGCTGCGCGAATCGGCGTCCGCTCTGGGCAAAGCCGGTCTGCCCGCGGACACCCCGGTTGGTATTGTTGAAAACGGCTATTTGCCGAACCAGCGCGTCACCATCGGCACGCTCGGTTCCATTGCGGACCAGGCGGAAGCCGCCGGCGTCGCAAACCCGGCAGTCATTGTCATCGGTGACGTGGTGCGCGTGAGCCCGTTCGCGCCGTCGCACTTCAAAACCGCTGACTACAGCACCATCACCCCGAACAAGCCCCGAGTCCTCACCAGCTAGCCCACCAACCCAACGAGGTTGGGACGGACCGAAGAAAAGGAACACAGCCGTGTCATCAAGCACCACCGTAGGTTCTGCCGAACGCCCGCTGCGCGTCGCCGTCGTCGGCTCCGGCCCGGCAGGCGTCTACGCCGCGGACATCCTCACCAAGAGCGAAGCCGTCAAGAGCGGCGAGCTGACCGTGAGCATCGACCTCTTTGACCGCTACCCGGCACCCTACGGCCTGATCCGCTACGGCGTGGCCCCCGACCACCCCCGCATCAAGGGCATCGTCAACGCCCTGCACAAGGTCCTGGACCGCGGTGACATCCGCTTCTTCGGCAACGTGGACTACGGCACAGACCTCACCATCGAGGACCTCCGCACCCACTACGACGCCGTGATCTTCGCCACCGGCGCCATCAAGGACGCGGACCTGAACATCCCCGGCATCGAACTGGACGGCTCCTACGGCGGCGCCGACTTTGTCTCCTGGTACGACGGCCACCCGGATGTTCCGCGCGAATGGCCGCTGGAGGCCAAGGAGATCGCCGTGATCGGCAACGGCAACGTGGCCCTGGACGTGGCCCGCGTCCTGTCCAAGCACGCCGACGACCTGCTGGTCTCCGAAATCCCGGACAATGTCTACGCCGGCCTGAAGTCCTCGCCCGTCACCGACGTGCACGTCTTCGGCCGCCGCGGCCCGGCCCAGGTCAAGTTCACCCCGCTGGAGCTGCGCGAGCTGTCCCACTCCAAGGACGTGGACATCATCCTGTACCCGGAGGACTTCGAGTTCGACGAGGAATCCGACCGCCAGATCCAGACCAACAACCAGACCAAGACCATGGTGGGCACGCTCACCAACTGGATCGCCGAGCAGCCCGAGGACCTCTCCGAGCTCAAGGCCTCCCGCCGCCTGCACCTGCACTTCCTGCACAGCCCGGTGGAGATCTACGACGACGCCGAGACGCCGGGCAAGGTGGCCGGCATCAAGTTCGAGCGCACCGAGCTGGACGGCACGGGCAACGCCCGCGGCACCGGCGAGTTCGTGGACTACCCGGTGCAGGCCGTCTACCGCGCCATCGGCTACTTCGGTTCCGCCCTGCCGGAGATCGAGTTCGACCACAAGAAGGGCGTCATCCCGAACGACGGCGGCCGCGTCCTGGACGCGTCCGGCACCCACGTCCCGGGCATCTATGCCACGGGCTGGATCAAGCGCGGACCGGTCGGCCTGATCGGCCACACCAAGGGCGACGCCCTGGAGACCGTGACCTACCTGCTGGAAGACCGCGAAAACCTTCCGGTGGCTGCCGTTCCCGAGGCTGACGCCGTCGTCGACCTGCTCGACGCCCGTGGCGTGAAGTTCACCAGCTGGGAAGGCTGGCTGGCGCTGGACGCCCACGAGCTTGCCCTGGGCGCTGCCGCCACCGAGGCCGGCGGTTCGCACGGCGTTGAGGTCAAGCGTGAGCGCATCAAGGTGGTGCCGCGCGAGGACATGGTTGCCATTTCCCGCGACGGTGTCGCAGCGCAGGTCTAACAGGACAGCAACACACACCCGCACCCCAGGGTGCAGGTGCGGAGGTCACTTCGCGACCATCCCTAAGGGGTTTATGGGCGCTGGGTGACCTCGCGTTGTTTTAACGTGGCGGCGCTATTTCCCGGCCCCGCCGGCCGCCATCAGCTCCAGGCGCTTCAGCGTTTCGCGGTTCCGCACGGTGATCATCGGGTCCCGCATGATTTTTGGCACCTTCTTGCCCGGCCCCCGGATGGCGTCTTCGGCGATGGTGACGAGGCACTGGGATCCCTGGTCCTGGAGCGTGATCACAATCTTCGCTTCGCCCATGGGCCAGCCACGTGCGACCAGTTCCAGGGACTTTCCGGGTTCGGCGGCGGTCACCCGGGTGCTGTCGTTGATGACCAGCGGCCAAGCGCCCACGGAGTGGTGGAGGCGCGCTCCGGCCTGGGGCCAGGTGTCGTCCACGGCGCGGATCCGGGATGCCCCCACGACCCAGCCGGCGTACAGCCAGCCGTCGGCAATGACCCGCCAGACGTCGGCGGCAGGGGTATTGAACAGCTGGGACACGGTGGACATGGTGTTCCTTTCTGTGGTAGCTGGGCTGGTGGTGTTTCCCCCGCGAGCGGAAGCGGCGGCAGCATGCCCGACGACGGACGGCGGGGATTCCTGCGCCGCCTGATACGAGCGCTCACGCAGGCGGCGGGTCCAGTCGTAGGTCTGTGTGCCGGGCGGCTGGTTCTCGAGTGGATTGAAGCGCAGCGGCGTATCGGCCGGCTCCGGGGAGGCGCGCAGCCACAGTTCGCCGCACTGCCGCCACGGCCCCGCAGGCTTGGCCCAGTACAGGCCAAGTACCCACTCGCCGCCCGTCACCGACCCTTCCGGCAGGCTTATGGTCCGGAGCCCCAGCAGCACGGGACCTTGTCGGCCCCGGTAGGGCATCAGCGTGGTGAAGGTGGCAGAGGAGACGTCGAGCCTGGGCTGGAGCAGGAACCTGCCCGGAAGCTTCCAGCCGGTGGAGGAAAACAGCACGTCGCCCGCCACGCCGTCGTTGGCCTTGCCCGACGCCCCGCTGCGGGAGGGTGTCACCCGGAGCGCCAGCCCGAGGACGTCGGGCAGCCTCTCGGGCAACCCGGCCGAACGCGAAAACCGGGCGGCAACGGCGTCAATCCCGGGAGCGTCGAGCCAGTCCAGGCCGCTCGGCTCGCCGCGAGTCCCGGTCCTGGCCAGTTCTCCGCTCAGGCCAATTCCCTTGGGATGGATCGGCCGGTCAGGGCGGACTACTTTGAGGAGCCGGAACAAGGCGGCAAAGGCGCGGCCACCTGCCTCGGTGACGGCAGGGGCCACGCCGCGTGGCCCGTCGCCTGCTGTTTGGTCCCTCAGCAAGTGCTGCGTCATGCTTCCTTCCTACCCATCTCGAGGGGAACTACATTCGTCCGAACCGCGACCGGATCAGGGCGAATAATCCGTAGGCGATGAATCCTGCCCCGATGGCGACCAGAACATAGGGGCCGAATGGGTGGTCCCGGAGGGCTTTGAGGCCGCCGTCCAATCCGGTGGACTCCTCCGGGCTGTGCTTGGCGGCAGCGATGACAAAGAGCATGCCGGTAAGGCCCAGAGCGGCGCCTTTGGAGATATGGCCAGTGACGCCAAGGGTGTCGATCAGCCGGCCGCGCCGGGTGCCGTCAAAGTGGAAGAGCTCCTCCTTGAACCCACGGCGCACGCCCTTGAAGACAAAGTAGATGCCGATGCCGATGATGGTCAGGCCCAGCGCCACCAACGCCCACAGGCCCAGCGGCGTAGCCATCAGCTTTGCACTGAAGTCCCGGGTGCTTTCGCTGGAATCCCCCCGCAGGCCCACGGCAAAGCCCGCGAAGCTGAGTCCGACGCTGGTGTACGCAATTGCAAGGAAGCCCGACGAGATCAGCTTGGATACACGTTCCTTGCGGGGCAGTCGGCGTGCCCGCAGGGTCGCCTCGCTTGCCTGCCACAGCCCCAGACCGATGCACGCCGCGACGCACATCCACATCACTGCCGGACCCCAGGGGTTGTCGGCCAGTTGTTCAATGGCACCTGTAGGTTCGGCTTCGCCGGGCTGGCCAAAAGCCACGGCGATGGCTATGGCCCCGATAATGACATGCAGCAGGGCCATCACGGCGAATCCGGTCCGCGCCAGGACGTCCAGGGCGGGGTGGTTGGACGCTTCCTCGACGGCGTCCGCGGCCTGGCTGATGGTGGAGTCGCTGTCCGACATTGCTCAGCCGTTCATGGGCCCTTCGGCACGGATCTTCTCCGCGCCGGGTCCTTCAAGGTGAACGGTGCAGCGGACCACAAGCTTTCCGGGGGCGTTATCCAGCTCCACCAAAGAATCATCCGCGCTCAACACCGTGAAGACCTCGGATCCCGCCACAACGGAGACACCCTTGGCTTTCGCGGTGTCCCGGGCATTCCCGAACGCCTCCCGCTGAAGCCCCTGCACGTAGCTGTCGTCATTTTCACGGGCGGGGTCTCCGAAAGCCCAGCCGAACAAACTGCCTGTAGTTCCCATGCCGACGATATTACGCGGTCCGTCCGTCGCAAGACGGGCTTTCGTAACATTAGTAAGTGTGCTTACCATAGGCGGACCATGACCTCGATGGGACACGGCAAGTGAAGTCCGCAGGCGCGGCATCTCAACCAGTTCAACGTTAGGAATGCACATCATGGCAGGAAATCTCATTGCCCGGTCAGTTCACGATCTGACGGCAGCAGCATGGTTCGGTGGATCTTTGATGGGTGCCATCGGCCTGAACGGTGCAGCGGCGGCAGCCAAGGATCCGTCCGAGCGTACCCGGCTCTCCAGCGCCGGATGGATGAAATGGGCGCCGTTCCAGACGGCAGCCTTTGCCTCGCACCTCGTGGCGGACCTCGCCATCGCGTGGGAGAACAAGGAGCGCATCGCCAAGCAGGACGGCGTGGCCCGGGACACCATAATCAAGACGGCGGTGACGCTGGCGGGCGCAGGAGTGACCCTTTACTCCGGAATCCTTGGCAAGAAAGTTGAAAAGCTGGCCGGTGAGGGCGCTGAGGGCGCCACCGAGCCGCGGCCTGGCGCCTCTGATGAACTCCAGGCTGCCCAGCAGCAGCTCAAGATGCTGCAGTGGGTGATCCCCGCGTTCGCGGGCCTGGTGGTCATCCTCGGTGCCAAGCATGGCGAGATGCAGCGTCCCAAGAACGTCTTCACGGGCCTGCAGCGCTAACCAACAGCGGAAGCGCAGAGCATACGACGACGGTCTGGCACCCAAGTGCCGGACCGTCGTCTTTTGTGTGGCTTTGCTATGGCAAGCCCCGGCTAGACCGGCTGGCTGTTGGGCGGTGGCAGGTCCGGGTTCATGTCCTCGAGTTTTGGATCCTCGGCCGTCCACACCTGGATGATGGCCCAGGCGACGGCGGCCAGCGGTACGGAGAGCACCGCGCCCACGATGCCGGCCAGGATGGTTCCGGCCGTCAATGCCATGAGGATCACCAAGGCGTGGAGCTGCAGCGACTTGCCCATCACGATGGGCTGCAGGAGGTCGCCCTCGAGCTGGTTGACGGCGATGACCACGGCCACCACAATCAACGCCACCACCGGACCGTTGGCCACGAGCGCCACCAGGGCGGCAAGGATCCCGGCAACAGTGGCACCCACCAGCGGGACAAACGCGCCGATGAAGACGATGAGTGCAAGGGGGATTGCCAGCGGAACCTGGAGGATCAGCAGTGCGGCTCCAATGGCTACAGTGTCCACCAGCGCTACGATCGCCGTCCCGCGGACGTAGCCGCCGAGCACTTCAAGGGTACGTTTGCCCACCCGGCGCAGCTTGGCCTCACGTTCCCCCTTGAAGGGGCGGAGGAAGAAATTCCAGATCTTTGCCCCGTCCTTCAGGAAGAAGAACAGGATGATGATCACGAGGCTGGCGCCGGCGATGAACTCGGTCACCACAGACAGTCCGGTGATGGCGCCCGAGCGGACCTGACTGCTGGTGGCGAACTGCACGATGCCCTCGCGGGCCTGGTCCAGTTGCTCCTGCTCCAAGGGAATGGGGCCGGTAAGCAGGAACCTCTCCAGCTCGTCCAGCCCGGATGCAGCCTGCTGGGCCAGTTCGCCCCACTGGTTGCGGACGGAGTAGTAAATAACCGTGCCAACGCCACCCAGCACCAGAAGCAGCCCGATGAAAGCGATGCCGGTTGCCAGCCCGCCCCGCAACCCACGGCGGCGAAGCATATTGACGAACGGGCCGATGGCGGCCGCCAGGATGAGTGCGATCAGGATCGGTATCACCAGGAGCTTGATCTGCATCAGGGCATAGACCGATACCACAGCCACTGTCAGGATCAGCAGGATCTGGGCGGAGCGTATGCCCACCCGTCCCAGTCCGTCCGCCCAGAGTGCGCCGGGCGGCTTGGGTTCCTCCTGTTTCCTCGCAGCCGGTGCCGCAGCCTGCTGCAGGGCTGAGCCGGCGGCGGGTGCCGGCTGCGCGGTGTCGCTGCCTGGCCCGTGGTCGGTCAGGCGTGTTGCTCGCGCCATGGGGTCTCCTTATCTTGGCGGGTGCCCTAGCGCGCTGTACACGGCAGGGATACTACCTTTCTCAGATAGTAAGCCTACTGACCGATTAAGGAAGGGTGAAACCCCGAAGCGCAAAACAACTACGCGGCAAGCCACTCCGCGCAGGAGTTCAGGTTTGCGTTGACGGTGGCCACAGCCGCGTCCTCGTCCCGCCGCTCAATGGCTGCCAGCAGCACATCGTGCCCCTCGTGCTGGAGCCCGTCGAATCCCGGCCGGCGCAGCTGCTGGAGCAGATCCCCGTGGACCACGGCGCCGAAGCTGACGTACAGCTCGTGCAGCAGGGGATTGCCCGATGCCTGCGCCACCCGCTCGTGGAAGCCCCAGTCCGCCCGCGCCCAGGCCTCGTAGTCCTCCGAGTTCCAGGCCGCGTTCCGGCGGGCGAGGAGGGCGCGCAGGGCTGCGACGTCGTCGGCTGTTGCATTCCGCGCCGCCAGCCGGGCCGCTTGGGTGTCCAGGCCGAGCCGGACTTCCAGGATGTGGGCTTCAGTGTGGTCCTGGTACATGCGGCGGGCTGCCCCGGAGATTTCGCTGGTTGCCCGGACGTACGTGCCATCGCCGCGGCGGACTTCCAGCATGCCGCTGTGGGCGAGCGCCTTGATGGCCTCGCGGAGGGTGCCACGGGAGACGCCGAGGTCGGTGATCAGCCCTGTTTCGGACGGGATGCGCTGGTGGAGGGGCCACGCGCCGGACTGGATCATGGTCCGCAGCTTCGCTGTGACTTCCTCAGCGAGCGGCGGGCGGTGTGAGGGGGTCAGCGCCACGGCAGCCTACTTACCCTTCCCGGCTGTGGCGCCGGCCGTTGGGTTGGCGGCGCGGCCGGCAGTGCCGCCGTGAGTGCCGGGTGCAGTCCCGGAGACACTCCGCGTCATTGCGCCTCCGGTGATCAGGTGCGCCACCACAATTTGCACCAGCGCCAGGACCAGCAGCAGGGTGAGGGGCAGGGTCCAGCCGCCGGTTGCGCTGTGCAGGAGGCCCATCCCGAAGGGCCCGGTGGTCGCGAGCAGGTAGCCCGTGGACTGGGCCAGCGTGGACAGCGCCGTGGTTTCGGCCGTGCTCGCGCCGCTGCGGCTGATCATCACCATCACCAGCGGGAAGATGCCCAGGCCGAAGCCCAGCAGGATCGCGGGAACGATGGCAAGGCCCACGGGCAGCACCAGGAGCAGTGCCAGGCCCACCGCCATGGTGACACTGACAAGGTAGAACGCGGGGCGCAGCATCCTGGGGCGGGAGCCGATGGCGATGAGCAGCATGCCCGCGGGGACGGACACCAGCTGCATCAGCCCGAACATCAGTCCGCTCCCGGAAGCGTCCATCCCCATGGTGGTGAGCATGTACGGGAACCAGCTCAGCAGCGCGTAGGCCAACAGCGCCTGAAGCGTGAAAATGGCAGTCAGCAGCAGCCCTTTCCTGGTCCGCAGCAGCGGCCAGGGGGACACATGCCCCGCGGTCGAACGGGTGCTGTTCCGGTGCGCGTGCAGAGCTACGGGCAGGAAGCCCAGGAATGCCGCCACGGCAGTGATGCCAATGGCGCCGACGGCGGCTGACGGCGATCCGAGGGCCTGCGCCAGGGGGACGACGGCGACGGCGGTGACGGTGGCCCCGGTGGTCATGGTCACCGTATAAACGGCGGTCATGAGCGACGTCCGGGCGGCGAAGTGCTCGCGGATGAAGGACGGCATGGCCACGTTGCAGACCGCCAGCCCGGACATCCCGAGCACGCTGCCGGCCACGAGCATCCCGGTGGCAGGGATTCCGCGGAGCAGGAGTCCGCCGGCCAGCATGGCCAGGGACAAAAGGATCGCCTTCTCAACACCCAGTTTGCCCGTCAGCCAGGAGGTGGCGGCGCCGGCCAGGGCGAAGCACAGGGTGGGGATGGACGGGATGAAGGCAGCCACCAGCGGCCCGTAGCCCAGCATCGTCTGCAGGTCGTGCAGCAGCGCGGATGCCCCGGTGATGCCCGCACGCAGATTAAGCCCGATCAGCACCAGCGCAATAACGCCGAACACAACGGCGGAACGGGGCCGGGTGAGCGGGACCCCTGAGGCGGATGCGGAGGCAGGCGGCACCGCAGCCTGCACAGGGAACGGCGCCGTGGCCACGGCGGAGGGTGCGGCAGCAGGAGCGGGGGGAGTGGCGGGCATCTTCCAAGGCTAAAGGTTGGACGTTTGATGTCTCCAGTTTTGTGGCCAAGCTCTCCCGGCCCATCCTGCCCGGGCAATAGACTTCCACCGAGGGCACGGGCACCACCTGGCCCGCAGGCAGGACCAACGCGGAAGGACGGCTGTGAAGGCTTCCCAAGGGATCGAGATCGAAAAGAAGTACGACGTCGGCAACGATGCCGCAGTGCCCGCGCTGGAACAACTGCCTGGCGTTGCCCGCGTCGGAACGCCCCATACCGCTGTGCTGGAGGCCGTCTACTTCGATACCGACCGGCACGCGCTCGCATCCCGCCGCATCACCCTGCGCCGCCGCACCGGCGGGATCGACGCCGGCTGGCACCTGAAGTTGCCTCCCGAAGCCCAGGCCGGACCCGGAACAGAACCCCAGCAGCGCCGCGAGCTGCACGCACCGCTTGGCCAGCCCGACGTCGTACCCGACACCCTCCTCGCCCACGTGCAGGCATACCTCCGCGGAACGGAAGTGGTGCCTGTGGTCAGGCTTGAAACACGCCGCACCACCCATGCGCTTTACGGGGAGGACGGCGTTCATTTGGCAGACCTGGCCGATGACCAGGTGGAGGCGAGGCGCCTGCACGGACCTGCGGGTGAACAGCCACAGCGCTGGCGGGAGTGGGAACTGGAACTGGTCAACGGCGGGCCGGACCTGTTCGGCCCCGCTGAGCCACTCCTCACAGCCGCCGGCGCCCGTCCCGCCGGACACGCATCCAAGCTCGCGCGGGCGCTCGGCAGCGTTGGAAACGGGAGCGGGGAACAGGAGGAGGAAAGCCCCTCCGCGCTCCTGGCCGGAAAGAAGGCCCCGGCCGCCGCCGTCGTCACCGCCTATCTCGCGGAGCAACTGGGACAACTCTTCGCCGGGGATGCCGCCGTCAGGCTGGAGGAGCCTGAGGCTGTCCACGACATGAGGTCCGCCACCCGGCGGATCCGCTCGGTGCTGGCTGCCTACCGCAAGCTGTACCGCGCTGTCCCGGTACGGCGCCTCCGGGACGAACTTGGCTGGCTGGGCCACCTGCTGGGCGAACCCCGGGATGCCGAAGTCCTGCTGGGCCGGCTCCGGGTCCACCTTGATGAGCTGCCGCCCGGCGAGGGGACGGACGCAGCAAGGGAACAAGTAGAGCACAGGGCCGGGGCTGCCTTCGACGCCGGATACCGCCGGCTCCGGGCGGCGCTGCAGTCGGAACGCTACTTCCGGCTGCTGGATGGTCTTGAGGACTTCTGCCGCCAGCCGCCGGTGCTGTCGCAGACAGTGGCCCCGGGGCGGACCGTTGCCGCAAAGGTGGTGGAGAAATCCGCCCGCCGCCTGCGGCGCTCGCACAAGGCCGCAGCCCACGCCAGGCGAGGGACGGCCCACGAAAACGCCCTCCATCAGGTCCGCAAGGACGCCAAGCGGCTCCGCCATGTGGCCGAGTCTGCGGGCCTGGTGCGCGGCAAACGGCCGCAGAAGGTGGCCAAGGCCGCCCACCGGCAGCAGCGGATCCTGGGCGACTTCCACGACGCCCTGATTGCGCGGAACCTGCTGCAGTCACTCGAAGCAGGCCACGCGCTGCCTGAGACCACTGCTGAGGCCCTGGCCGCGCTGCGGGTCCGCCAGGCGGAACTGATGGACGCGGCCGAGGCCAGGTACCGCAAAGCCCGCAAGAAGTCCCGCAGCCTGCTGAAGCCCCGGGTTATTTAATCCCCCGGGGAGTTCCCTTACTTTCCCTGCCGTGCGGACAGCCGGGCCACCGCCAGTGCCAGCCACAGCTGCACGCGGTCGGTGGTGACGGCGGGGTCGTAGCCGGTCAGTTCGGTGATCTGTGCCAGCCGGTACCGGACCGTGTTCCGGTGCAGGGTGAGTTCCTCGGCGACGGCGGCCACAGAGCCGTTGTTGTTGAGGTAGCTTTCCAGCGTGGTCATCAGTTCCGCGCCGTGCGCCGCGTCGAACGTCCGGAGCGGATTCAGTGACTCGTGCGCCATGTCGGCCAGCGGCACATCTTCACTCGCCAGCAGCAGCGACGTCAGGCTCAGCCGCTCCGGTTCGTTAACGGGAAGCCCGTGGCTTGCCGCGTCGCGCGCCTCGAAGTAGCTCCAGCGCAGGCCGTTCGGCTTGGTGTACGCGCCGCCGATGCCGATGGTCGCGTGGATGCCCGCCTCGGCCAGGTGGTCACTCAACTTCCGCGCCAGGGAGGGCGCCGCCCCGCCGTCGTCGTTCATCACCAGCATTAAATCCTTGCCCACGACGGCGGCCACCGCCTTCTCCAGTTCCCGCGGCACCGAGGTGCTCACCAGCGCCTTGTGATGGGCTGCGGAAACGGCCAGCAGCACGACGTTCTTGCGGGTGCTGTTCACACCGACGCCGGCCAGGCGGCGCTGCGCCTCACTGGTTTCCAGCGCCCCGTGGATCACATCCTCCAGCACCTGCCCGCACAGGGCGCGCTCGGCCTGGCGCTGCTTGACCATGTTGTTCAGTTCAACGCTGATCAGGTTCTGGGCATACCCGATGATGCCGCTGTCCTCGAAGGGCTTGCGGACCCACAGCGTGCAGGCGTCGCGCCGGCCGGTGGGGATGGGGTACGAGGCCCAGGTGTCAGCCTGCGGCGTGTCCTTGCTGCTGTTGTACAGCTGGGCCGTGAACTGGGTGAGGGCAATGTCCGCCCGGAGCATGCCGCCCAGGTGCTTCAGCAACTCAGCCAGGCCGCCGCCCGTCAGCAGGGCACGGGCCAGCACCTGATGTCCTGCGATCAGCCGCTCCAGCTTGGCGAAGTGGTCCGCAGACTGGGCGTCCGCCACCAGTTTGCCGATGGCGATGAACGGCGTCTCGTACGGGACCTCCACCACAGGCAGGCCCCAGCGGTTCGCCTCCGCGAGCAGCGCCGGCGGCACAGCGTCATGGGAAAGGCCCACCCCAAAACCGATCCCCACCGCCCCTGCCCGCTGCACCTGCCGGACAAACCGCCGCTGCTCGGGTGCGGACCTCAGCCTCAGGCCGGTGGTGAGGATAAGCTCGCCGCCGTTGATGAACCGCTGCGGATCCTCCAGTTCGGTCACTGCCACCCAATTGATGTCCTGGTGCCACGTCGTCTCGGCAACCCCTGCCTTGGACAGGTTCAGGGATTTGACACCCAGGAGGGCAGCAAGGGAAATGGCCATGAACCAAGGATAAACGGCTGCTAGTCAACCGCACTAAAAAGCAGCAGGAAGGGTGTGCAGGTGGCTATTCACGGCAACGGGGTGCTGGCATAGGCTCAAGGCAGTCAGATCCATCCGCTTTGCCGCCGATGGCCCCCAGGAAAGAGGTTGCACACCGTGGTCCAAACCTTGCAGAACTTCATCAACGGGACGTTTGTTACGCCCGCCGGCACCGGCACGCTGGACATCGTCAATCCCACCAACGGTGACGTTGTGGCGCGCTCGCCGATTTCCGTCCAGGAAGACGTTGATGCAGCGATGGCCGCCGCCAAGGAGGCCTTCAAGAGCTGGAAGCACGTCACCCCGGGCCAGCGGCAGCTGATGCTGCTCAAGCTCGCAGACGCCATCGAGGCCAACAGTGACGAACTGGTGGAGGCGCAGCACCGCAACACCGGCCAGGTGCGTTCCCTGATCGCCTCGGAGGAGATTGCCGCCGGCGCAGACCAGCTGCGTTTCTTCGCCGGAGCGGCGCGGATCCTCGAAGGCAAGTCCGCCGGTGAATACTTCGAGGGCCACACCTCCTACGTCCGCCGCGAACCCATCGGCGTGGTGGCCCAGGTTGCCCCGTGGAACTACCCGTTCCTTATGGCCATCTGGAAGATCGGCCCCGCGCTCGCCGCCGGCAACACCGTGGTCCTGAAACCCTCGGACACGACGCCCGAGTCCACCCTGGTCCTGGCCCGCCTTGCCGGTGACATCCTGCCTGCCGGCGTCCTGAACGTTGTGCTCGGCACGGGCAAGACCGGCGCCATGATGGTGGACCACAAGGTCCCGGGACTCGTGTCCATCACCGGCTCCGTCCGCGCCGGCATCGCCGTTGCCTCCGGTGCTGCCAAGGGCCTCAAGCGGGCCCACCTGGAGCTGGGCGGCAAGGCTCCGGCCATCGTCTTCAAGGACGCCGACATCAAGAAGAGCGCCGCAGCGATTGCCGAGTTCGCATTCTTCAACGCCGGCCAGGACTGCACGGCCATCACCCGCGTGCTGGTCGAGGAAACCGTGCACGACGACGTGGTGGCAGCCATGGTGGAGCACACCAGGACCCTCCGCACAGGCTCCCAGAACGACGAAGACAACTACTTCGGCCCGCTGAACAACGTGAACCACTTCAACCAGGTCACCTCGGTGGTGGAGAGCCTGCCCGCGCACTGCCGGATCGAAACCGGTGGACACCGGGCGGGGGAGAAGGGCTTCTTCTTTGAGCCCACCATCATCACTGGCGCGAAGCAGTCGGACAACATCGTCCAGCAGGAAACGTTCGGCCCGGTCATCACCGTGCAGAAGTTCAGCACGGAGCAGGAAGCCGTGGAGCTGGCCAACGATGTGGACTACGCCCTGGCCTCCAGTGTGTGGACCTCCAACCACGGCACCGCCATGCGCCTGAGCCGCGACCTGGACTTCGGCGCAGTCTGGATCAACACCCACATCCTGCTCACCGCCGAGATGCCCCACGGCGGCTTCAAACAGTCCGGCTACGGCAAGGACCTCTCCATGTACGGCGTCGAGGACTACACGCGCATCAAGCACGTGATGTCCGCGCTCGACGCCTAATCCTGCCCCTCAACCTCGCTCCGCTTCGGCCAGGGAATCCCGCCGGCGTGGGCCCACCCAGCAAGGAAAGAATCATCATGACCACCACCGCATCAGACATCACCTTCCGCCTGGAGCAGAAGCGGCGCGTCCAGGCCGACTTCCCGGGCCCCAAGTCGCTGGCCCTGGCGGAGCGGCGCAAGTCCGTAGTCGCCGCAGGCGTTGCGTCCGGCGTCCCGGTTTACGTTGCAGACGCCGACGGCGGCATCATCCACGACGTGGACGGCAACTCCTTCATTGACCTGGGTTCAGGCATTGCCGTGACCAGCGTCGGAGCCTCCGATCCCGCCGTCGTGGGCGCCGTGAAGGAAGCTGTGGAGCACTTCACGCACACCTGCTTCATGGTCACCCCGTACGAAGGCTACGTGGCCGTCGCCGAGCAGCTGAACCGCCTCACCCCGGGCGACCACGAAAAGCGGACAGTCCTGTTCAACTCCGGTGCCGAAGCAGTGGAGAACGCCATCAAGGTGGCGCGCCTGGCCACCGGGCGCGACGCCGTCGTGGCTTTCGACCACGCCTACCACGGCCGCACCAACCTCACCATGGCGCTGACCGCCAAGGCCATGCCGTACAAGACCAACTTCGGTCCGTTCGCGCCCGAGGTCTACCGCATGCCCATGAGCTACCCGTACCGTGAGGAAAACCCGGAGATCACCGGTGCCGAGGCCGCCAAGCGCGCCATCACCATGATCGAGAAGCAGATCGGCGGGGACCAGGTCGCCGCGATCATCATCGAGCCCATCCAGGGCGAGGGCGGCTTCATTGTCCCGGCCGAGGGTTTCCTCCCCGCGCTGGCTGACTGGGCCAAGGAGAAGGGCATCGTCTTCATCGCCGACGAAGTCCAGTCCGGGTTCTGCCGCACCGGTGAATGGTTTGCCGTGAACCACGAAGGCGTCATCCCGGACATCATGACCCTGGCCAAGGGCATCGCCGGCGGCATGCCGCTGTCCGCCATCACCGGACGGGCAGACCTGCTCGACGCCGTCCACCCCGGCGGCCTGGGCGGCACCTACGGCGGCAACCCGGTAGCCTGCGCCGCCGCCCTCGCCTCCATCGGGACCATGGAGGAATACGACCTGGCCGGCCGCGCCCGCCACATCGAAGCTGTTGCCACCACCCGCCTCCGCGAACTGCAGACCGAACTGGTTGGCACCGGCACAGGCGTGATCGGCGACGTCCGCGGCCGCGGCGCGATGCTGGCCATCGAACTGGTCCAGGCCGGTTCCAAGGAACCAAACCCGGAACTGACCAAGGCCGTTGCCGCCGCCTGCCTCAAGGAAGGCGTCATCATCCTCACCTGCGGCACCTACGGCAACGTCATCCGCCTGCTGCCCCCGCTGGTCATCACCGATGACCTGCTGAACGACGGCCTGGACGTCCTTGCCGCGGCCATCAAGGCCAACGCATAACGGCAGGCACCTGGAGTTAGCGCCTCCTCGCAACGGCGCGAACAAATCCTGAGGCCCCGGAACTACCGTTCCGGGGCCTCAGGGGTTAACAGCGATGTATTCTGACGCCGCTATCTGACGTCGTTGTCCGGTCCGCCAATGACGACCTGCGCCGGGCTGTGCAGGACATACCCGTTGAGCCAGGAAAACAAGGCACGGACTTTCTGCTGGAATCCGGACAGGAGGGCAAGATGGACCAGGAGCCAGGACACAAAAGCCAAGGATCCCTGAAGCTGGACGCGCTTGCGGCCAAGTTCAGCGACGGCGGCACCGCGGCCGATCATGGCCATGTATCCCTTGTCCGTGTAGCGGAAAGGCTGCCGGGTACCGCCGTTGAGATCGGCATAGACGTTGCGGGCCGCCCACTTTCCGGCCTGCTGGGCCACGGACCCAAGCTGCGGCAGCTTCGCCCCGGTTGAATCGGTGATGTTGGCTGCGTCGCCGATGACGTAGACGCCTTCCAAACCGGGAGCAGTCAGGTCCGTGCGGACGTCGATCCGTCCACCTTTTCCCTGGGGAAGCCCCGAACCGGCGAGCAGGTCGCCGGCTTTCAGGCCGCCGGCCCAGACCACGATGCCGCCCGGGATGTCCGTCCCGTCTGCAAGCGTCACACCATCTGCCCTGACCTCGGTCACGCCAACTCCCATGTGCAGTTGGACACCGATCTTCGTGAGGCGCTGCCGGGTATATTCCTGCGACTTGGACGAGAACATGGTCAGTACTGTCGGGACCATGTCCACGAGGTGCACGCGGCAGCGTGCCGCAAGTTCAGGGGAGAAGTACTTGGTCACCACGAATTTGATGTTCTCCGCCAGGGCTCCGGCGGTCTCCACGCCGGTAGGGCCGCCACCGACCACCACCATGTCCACTGCGGACTCCGGCTCCCTGTCGGCCCGGTCCAGGAGCCGCGTCACGCTGGTGCCCAGCCGCGTGGCGTCCGTGACCGAATACAACGGGAAGGCATGTTCCTCGGCGCCGGGGGTATTGAAAAAGTTCGGCACGGCGCCGACGGCAACCACCAGGGCCTGGGCCCGGAACGTGTCACCCTCGGCGGTGGTGACAGTGTGATTGGCGGCATCAATTGCGGCCACCTCCGCAGTCAGCACCCGAACGTTTCGAAGCCGCCGGAAGACGGACCGAATGGGCCGGGCTATGGCTGACACGCCGATCTGTGACGTGGCCACTTGGTACAGCAGGGGCTGGAACTGGTGGTAGTTGTTCGAATCGATCAGCAGTACGCGCACGCCCTTGCGGCCAAGTTCCTTCGCTGCGGCTATGCCGCCGAAACCGGCCCCGGCCACGATGACCTGATATGAGTCCTCCATCCGAGCAACCTACTCCACCGGGGGTCCCGGCAACAGTGCCTAGGAGGATTTCAGAGCCGCTTTGCTCGCCCGCCGTGCCACGGACGTCTTGCGTGCGTTCCGGAGCATGTCCACGGTCAGGACGAGCAAGGCCACCCAGACCACTCCGAACCCGATCCACCGGTCGGGGGTCATCGCTTCCTTGAACACCACGAGGGCGAGGACAAACTGCAGCAGGGGTGCGAAGTACTGGAGCAGCCCGATGGTGGTCATGGGGAGCCTGCGCGCGGAGGCACCGAAGAACAACAGCGGCACCGCGGTGATCACACCGGAGGCCAGCAGGAGCCAGAAATGGCCCGGGCCCTGGGTGGTGAGGGTCGCCGTTCCGGCTGCGGCGAGGTAGACCATGGTCACCGCCGCGAACGGGGCCAGCACCATGGTTTCCACACTGAGGCTGGTGACGGCGTCAACCCTGGGGCCAACACGTTTCTTGACGAAGCCGTAGAGGCCAAAGCTGAATGCCAGGGTCAGGGCGATCCACGGCAGCTTGCCGTAGGAATAGGTGAGGACGCCCACCGCGACGAACCCGATCCCCACCGCCGCCCACTGCAGCGGACGAAGCTTTTCCTTCAGCACAAACACGCCCAGCAGGACGGAGACCAGCGGGTTGATGAAGTAGCCGAGGGAGGCCTCCACTGCCTGTCCCGTGGTCACCCCGTACGTGTACGTCAGCCAGTTGACGGCAATCAGGAACGCCGCCAGGGCCAGGGAGCCAAACACGGCGCGGTTCCGCAGCGCTCCGGCCAGGGCGGCCCACGAACGGGTGACGGTGATCAGCAGCGCGCAGAACAGCAGCGACCACACCACGCGGTTCGCCACGATTTCCACGGCACCGGCCGGCATCAGGACAAAGAAGTACAGGGGGAGCAGCCCCCACAGCCCGTACGCCCCAATGCCAAAAAGGATCCCCGCCGTCGTCTCCTTATCCACTGCCTTGGGCGGCGCACCCCTGCTGCCTGCCGCGGACGCTGCCCCCGGAACTTCCGACCCCGGCGCAGAGGGCCATGCCGGAGGTGCGGACGGAGCAGGGACAGGCGAGGGGGATCCATCGGGAGAGGGCACGACATCCATAACATCAGTTCCAGGGCAGGTATTCCGGCAAATAATCAGTAGGCTTGCTTTTATGATATTTGCCGACCGGATGGAGGCCACCTGATGAGGCTCCGGCGCAGCAACGCCTCAGGCCGTGGATACCGCCGGGTCGCCGCAGGCAAGGGGTTCAGCTACCGGGACCTCGATGGTTCCACGCTGCCGCCGGGCCCTGTCCGTGAGCGGCTGGAGGGCATCGGTATCCCGCCGGCCTGGACAGACGTGTGGATCGCCCCGTTTGAAAACGGGCACATCCAGGCCACCGGGGTGGACGCTGTGGGCCGGCGGCAGTACATCTACCACCCGGAATGGCGGGAACGGAAGGACCGGCTGAAGTTCGACCGGGCCCTGCAACTGGCCGAATCGCTTCCCGCCGCCCGCCGGCGGGTCACCATGGACCTGCGCGGCGAGGGGTTCTCCCGCGAGCGGGTCCTCGCCGGAGCCTTCAGGATGCTGGACAGCGGGTCCCTGCGGGTGGGGTCCGAGCGGTATACCAACGAAAACGGCAGCCACGGTCTGGCCACCCTGCTGTGCGCCCACGTCCAGGTGCGCAAGGACCGGATCCATCTGAGGTTCCCGGCCAAGAGCGGCAAGGACTGGGAGTCCGAAATCCGCGACGCCGACCTCGCGGCCCTGCTGCGCCTGCTCAAGCGCCGCGGCGCCAACGCCAGGCTCCTGGCATATAAGGAAGGCCGGCAATGGCGGCCCGTCACCAGCGCGGACATCAATGCGTACGTGAAGGAGCGGACCGGTTCGGACTTCACCGCCAAGGACTTCCGGACGCTGCGGGGCACGGTGGCTGCCGCCGCCAGCCTCGCCAGGACGGGCCCCCAGCGGACGGCTGCCAAGCGCAAGCGGGCCATCAGCCGTGCCATGATCGAAGCGTCCGAGGTGCTTGGCAATACGCCGTCGATCGCGCGTAAGAGCTACGTTGACCCGCGCGTGCTGGACCACTACCACGAGGGCGAAACCATCGACCCCAAGCGGCCCGACTCCGCCGAAGCGGAGCTGCGGGCGCTGCTCTACCGCGAGGGCAACGTGGTGCCGCTGGCCAAAAGCGGCTAGGGCCCCGGCGTTACAGGCAGCGTTATTTCGCGGAACCGGTTAATTAGAATAAGTGACTGTGCGCTGCAGCTGCGGCGTATTGTCATCGGCCAGAAGGGTCCCAGGTGTCCAACCACGGCGAATCCACCCCCGCACGTCCCCTCCGCGTAGCGATTGTGGGCGCGGGACCTGCCGGTGTCTACGCTGCGGATATCCTCACCAAGTCCAGCGGGGTGAAAGACGGCGACTTCGAGGTGAGCATCGATCTCTTCGAGGCGTATCCTGCGCCGTACGGACTGATCCGGTACGGCGTGGCGCCGGACCATCCCCGGATCAAGGGGATTGTTAATGCCCTGCACAAGGTCCTGGACCGCGGTGACATCCGGTTCCTGGGCAACGTGACCTACGGGCGGGACCTCACCCTGCACGATTTCCGTGCCTTCTACGACGCCGTCATCTTCTCCACCGGGGCGGTCAAGGATGCGGACCTGGCCATCCCGGGCATTGACCTGCAGGGCTCCTTCGGCGGGGCGGACTTTGTTTCCTGGTACGACGGGCACCCTGATGTTCCCCGCGAATGGCCGCTGGAAGCGAAGGAGATTGCCGTGATCGGCAACGGCAATGTGGCCCTGGACGTGGCCCGGATGCTGGTGAAGCACCCGGAGGAGCTGCTTTCCACCGAGATTCCGGACAACGTGTATCAGGGGCTGAAGGCCTCGCCGGTCACGGACGTGCACGTTTTTGGCCGCCGCGGCCCGGCCCAGGTCAAGTTCACTCCCCTTGAGCTGCGGGAGCTCAGCCACATGAACGACGTTGACATCGTGCTTTATCCGGAGGACTTCGAGTTCGATGAGGCCTCCGATGAAGCGATCCGCAGCAACAACCAGATCAAGACCATGGTGAACACGCTCACCAACTGGCTGGTAGAGGAGCACACCGAGTCCGAGAACCCGTCCTCCCGCCGCCTGCACCTGCACTTCCTGCACAGCCCGGTTGAGATTTACGACGACGGCGGATCCGGCAAGGTGGCAGGCATCAAGTTCGAGCGTACGCAGCTTGACGGTACCGGCAACGCCAAGGGCACGGGCGAGTTCATCGACTACCCCGTACAGGCCGTTTACCGCGCCATCGGCTACCACGGCTCGGCCTTGGACGAGCTGGAGTACGACGCCAAGCGCGGAGTCATCCCCAACGAAGGCGGCCGCGTACTGGACGCCGAAGGCAGCCCGGTCCCGGGAATCTACGCCACCGGCTGGATTAAGCGCGGACCTGTCGGCCTGATCGGCCACACCAAAGGTGACGCCCTGGAAACGATCGGCTTCCTGCTGGAGGACCGGCTCACGCTTCCGCCAGCCCGTAATCCTGATCCGCAGGCCATCATCGACCTGCTGGAAGAGCGCGGCATCGAATACACCACGTGGGAAGGCTGGAACAGGCTCGACGCCCACGAAGCCGCCCTGGGTGCGGCCTGGACCGGGCCGGAAGGCGCGGACCACGTGGTGCGCGAACGCATCAAGGTGGTGCCGCGCGAGGAGATGATCCGCATCTCCCGCGCCTGACGTCCTGGCCTCCACCTCCAACCTAGGTGGGGGAGGAGGGCCGCGTTAGAATGGCGACCACCCCTTGGCCGGCTGACCTGAAGCCGCGCCCGCAGGCAGCAGCAGGAGTTCAATGAGGAACCTGATCCAGCCAGGCCCGGCAGCCGACGCCGAACCGCGCCAGCGCGCCGCCCTCGCCGGGCATGAATACCTGGACAACTCCCGCGACAGCAATTTTCCGGGTAGCGCCGCGCTCCCGGAGGGCCAGCAGCTCCCCGGGCTGCGGAAACTCATCCGGGAGTCCTGGCAGCGGTCGGCCAGCTTCAAGGCGGACCCGGACAACGCCGCAGCCCCGCTGGCCATCGACCGGGACGAGCTTGAGGACTACCGGCGGCAGCATCCGCTGGCTGCCATCATGCCGGTCATCAACAAGCTCCTGGTCCAGCCCAGCCACGACAGCGGACTGCTGGTGGCGGTGGGGGATGAAGTTGGGCGCCTGCTGTGGGTGGAGGGTGACCCCGCCCTGCAGCGGCGGGCCGAGGGCATGATGTTTGTCCCCGGCGCGGATTGGTCCGAAGCGACCGTCGGCACCAGTGCTCCGGGTACTGCCCTCGCCCTTGGCCGCGGCATCCAGATCGCCGGTGCCGAACACTACCAGCGGGCTGTCCATGCCTGGAGCTGCACTGCTGTTCCTTTCCACGACCCCGACTCCGGAGCGCTCCTGGGAGTCGTGGACATCACCGGCACGGCCACCGCCGTGGCACCGCACACGCTGTCCCTCGTAGAGGCAACGGTGGCTGCCGCCCAGGCGCAGTTGCGCGTTGAACGGCTCCAACATGCGGCCGGGCCCGGGAGCAGGCCGGCACGGCGGCGGTCCACAAGTGCCGCCTCCCGCCCGCCAGGCGACAACACCAGGGATGGCAGCCTCTACCGGAACAGCCTTCAGCTGCTGGGCCGCGACCAGGCCTTGCTCAGCCTGGCCGGCAGGACCGTTTCGCTGTCCGCCCGGCACAGCGAAATCCTTGCCCTGCTGAGCACCCACCCGGGCGGACTCAGCGCCGAGGAGCTCAACCTCCTGCTCTACCGCGGGGATGGTTCCACCATCACGCTCCGCGCCGAAATGGTGCGGCTGCGCAAAGTCCTCCAGCAACTCGATCCGGACGCCGTTCCGGGCTCCCGGCCATACCGGCTTCCCCTCGACCTCGTCCCGGACTGCTCCCAGGTGCTGAGCTGCCTGCAACGCGGCGCCCACCGGATCGCCCTGGAGATTTACCGCGGCGCAGTGCTTCCCCGCTCCGAGGCGCCGGGCATTATCGAGCTGCGGAACAAGGTTTCGTCGCTGCTGCGGGAAGCAGTCATGACGGACGGCAGCGCCGAGTCGCTGCTGAGGTACGCCGCGCTCCCGGAGGCAAGGGACGACGTCGGCATCCGCCGTGCCGCGCTCCGCCTCCTTCCGGCCCGCTCGCCCAAGCGGACGGCCGTCGTCGCCGACCTCGAGCGGCTGGAAGCCGAACTGCACGCCTAAGAGGGGCCGGTTCCGAAGGTTGCAACCTTGCTGCAACCTTCCCGCTCCTACGCTGGCTCCCACGGCGAAAGCCTGACCTGCACAGCAAAGGAGCTAGCATGACTGTTTACGCACAGCCCGGAACCGAGGGTTCGAAGGTCACCTTCAAAGACCGCTACGAGAACTGGATCGGCGGGGAGTGGGTGGCCCCGGTGAAAGGGCAGTACTTCGAGAACATTACGCCGGTAACGGGCCAAGCCTTCTGCGAAGTGGCCCGCGGCACCGCCGAGGACATCGAGCTGGCGCTGGATGCCGCACACAAGGTTGCACCGTCCTGGGGTAAGACTTCCGTGGCCGAGCGGGCCGCGATCCTGAACAAAATTGCGGACCGCATCGACGGGAACCTGGAAATGCTGGCGGTGGCCGAATCCTGGGACAACGGCAAGCCCATCCGCGAAACCCTCAACGCGGACCTGCCGCTCGCTGCAGACCATTTCCGCTACTTCGCCTCGGCCGTCCGCGCCCAGGAGGGCAGGCTGTCCCAGCTCGACGACGACACCACCGCCTACCACTACCACGAACCCCTCGGCGTCGTAGGCCAGATCATCCCGTGGAACTTCCCGATCCTCATGGCCGTATGGAAGCTCGCCCCCGCACTCGCCGCCGGGAACGCGGTGGTGCTCAAGCCAGCCGAGCAGACGCCGTCGTCCATCCTGGTCCTGATGGAGCTCATCGGGGACCTGCTTCCCGCCGGCGTGATCAACGTGGTGAACGGCTTCGGCGTGGAGGCGGGCAAACCGCTGGCCTCCAGCCCCCGGATCCGCAAGATCGCGTTCACCGGCGAGACCACCACCGGCCGCCTCATCAGCCAGTACGCCAGCCAGAACCTCATACCCGTCACGCTGGAGCTGGGCGGCAAGAGCCCCAACATCTACTTCAGCGACGTCGCCTCCGACACCTCTGATGCTTTCTACGACAAGGCACAGGAAGGGTTTGCGCTGTTCGCCTTCAACCAGGGTGAGGTGTGCACCTGCCCGTCCCGCGCGCTGGTGCAGGAGGACATCTACGAGTCGTTTATGGCCGACGCCGTCGCCCGGGTCGAAAAGATGGTCCAGGGCAATCCGCTGGACACCGAGACGCAGGTGGGTGCCCAGGCCTCGAACGACCAGCTGGAAAAGATCCTCTCCTACATCGACATTGGAAAGCAGGAAGGCGCCAAGGTCCTCACCGGAGGCGGCCGTGCAGAACTGCCGGGCGACTTGGCCGGCGGGTACTACGTCCAGCCCACCGTGTTCGAAGGCCACAACAAGATGCGCATCTTCCAGGAGGAGATTTTCGGCCCGGTGGTTGCCGTGACGAAGTTCAGCGACTACAGCGACGCCATGGGCATCGCCAACGACACCCTCTACGGACTGGGCGCGGGTGTGTGGTCCCGCAACGGCAATGTGGCCTACCGCGCAGGCCGTGAGATCCAGGCCGGCCGCGTCTGGGTCAACAATTACCACGCCTACCCGGCCGGGGCCGCGTTCGGAGGGTACAAGTCCTCAGGCATCGGACGTGAGAACCACGCGATGATGCTGGATCATTACCAGCAGACCAAGAACCTGCTGGTCAGCTACAACGAAAACAAGCTGGGCTTCTTCTAGGCCATGGCTCCGAGAAACGCGATCGACGCCGCGGTGACGCTGCCCGGGGAGGACTTCTCCCGGGTGGCGCTCACAACCGAGGCGGCGGAACTGTTGCGGACGCTCTGGCTCCGGCACGGGCCGCTGATGTTCCACCAGTCCGGCGGGTGCTGCGACGGTTCGTCGCCCATGTGTTTCCCCGTAGGCGACTTCCTCACCGGTGACTCTGATGTCCTGCTGGGCCTGTTCGATGTCTCCGATGGCCTTGAACCCCAGCCCCTGGAATTCTGGATGTCCCGGGAGCAGTTCAACTACTGGAGCCACACGCACCTGACAGTTGATGTGGTGCCGGGGCGGGGCAGCGGTTTCTCGGTGGAAGCACCGGAAGGCAAACGCTTCCTGATCCGGTCAACGCTGATGGACTGGCTCGTTTAGCAGTTCGATGGAAAGTGCTTGGGACCCTCCTTGTGGAGGGTCCCAAGCGTGTTTACGGAATGAAGTTCGGTCTTTTGGCCGTCTCACCATTCGGGACAGTTGGGACCGTCCAGTGGATGGACACTATCGTTGATAGGTCTGTTTCCATCAGAAATCAGGATAGTGATCCCCTTATGAACCTTCTCCGGACCAAATCGATCGAGCAGTCGATGGCCGACGCCGATGAACCCGGACGCAAGCTCAAGCGGTCCCTCAGCACCTGGGACCTCATGATCATGGGTGTTGCAGTGGCAGTGGGCGCCGGTATCTTCTCCGTCGGCGCCAAGGCAGCGGCCAACTTCTCAGGCCCTGCCGTCACGCTGTCCTTTGCGATCGCCGCCGTCACCTGCGCCCTTGCCATCATGTGCTACGCCGAGTTTGCCACCGCCATCCCCGTGGCCGGCTCCGCCTATGTCTTCACCTACGCCACGATGGGCGAACTCCTTGCCTGGATCATCGGCTGGAACCTTATCCTTGAGCTCTTCACAGCAGCCGCCGTCATCGCCAAGTACTGGGGGATTTACCTCAGCAAGGTCTTCTCCCTCATGGGCGCCGACGTCCCGGCGGCAATCTCCCTCGGCGGCGTGGACCTCTACTGGGGCGCCTTCCTGATCGTTGCCGTCTTCACGGTGCTGCTGGTGCTGGGCACCAAGCTGTCCGCCCGCGTGGGCAACATCTTCACCCTGATCAAGATCGGCGTGGTCCTCTTTGTGATCATCGTTGGTTTCACCTACGTGAAGTTCGATAACTACAGCCCGTTCATCCCGGCCGCCGAGCCGACCGGGGGCGCCGGCACCGCAGATGTCCTGAAGCAGTCGTTCTTCGGCTTCCTCACCGGAGCGGCCCCGGCACAGTACGGCACCCTCGGCATCTTCGCCGGCGCTGCCCTGGTCTTCTTCGCCTTCATCGGCTTCGATGTGGTGGCCACGTCTGCCGAGGAAGTAAAGAACCCGCAGAAGACCCTGCCGCGCGGCATCTTCGGCGGTCTTGCCCTGGTGACGCTCCTCTACATCCTGGTTTCCCTGGCCCTGACCGGCATGGTGTCCTACACCCAGCTGGCCGAGGCGGAGAGCCCCACCCTCACCACCGCTTTCGAAGCAGTGGGCGACACCTCCGCGGCCAAGGTCATTGCCTTCGGTTCCCTTGTGGGGCTGACAACCGTGATCATGGTGCTCCTCATGGGTCTGTCGCGCGTGGTCCTTGCCATGAGCCGCGACGGCCTCCTGCCACGTTCACTGTCCAAGACCAGTGACAAGCGCTCCACCCCTGTACGCCTCCAGGTCATCTGCGGTGCCGCGGTTGCGTTGGTGGCCGGGCTGACCAACGTGGACCTGCTCGAGGAAATGATCAACATCGGTACGCTCTCCGCATTTGTGGTGGTGAGCTTCGGCATCCTGGTGCTGCGCAAGAAGCGCCCGGACCTGAAGCCGGCCTTCCGGGTCCCGTTCGGCAAGGTCCTGCCGATCGTCTCCGCCGTGCTCTGCCTCTACCTGATGACCAACCTCGCGGTGGAGACCTGGATCTTCTTTGCCATCTGGCTGGTGATTGGCCTCGCCATTTACTTCGCCTACGGCCAGCGCCACTCAAGGCTTAACGAGCGTTTCGCCGAGGCCAACACGGCTGTCAACGGCGCCCCCGTCGCGTCGTCCAAGGATGATGAGGACAACTTGACCCGCGCCTGAGGCCGCAAAAGTTGCTCAACCAAGCTGTGCCGGCCGCCCGCTGATTCCTGATCAGCGGGCGGTTCTGCTTTTCCCAGCAGCATCCTGCCTAAGAATTCCCGTGCGGACCGGCAGACTTTGGAGTTCAATAAGGACTGGACCCGAGGTGGGCCCAAGGACGCCGCGGGAGGAACTGGCGCTATGCAGACGGTCACGGAGTCGGTGGCAAGGGCTTTTTCGAGCCACCGGTTTGAGGATTCCCTTCCCCAGCTGGACGACGACGTTGCCTGGGAGCTGGTGGGCGGTGAAGAGCTGAGGGGCAAGGCAGCCGTTGTGGATGTCTGCACATCCCTGGCCCGGGACCTCGAGGACGTGAAAACCAGTTTTGACCAGTTCAGGGTGGTGGTCGCTCCCGAATGCGTTGTTGTTGACAGCGTTGCCAGCTACCTCGCTGCGGACGGCAGCATCAGCAGGGTTGCGTCCTGCGACATCTACGACTTCCTGGACGGACGGGTGGTCCGGATCCGTTCCTACAATGTGGAACTTGGTGCCTGACGCCACCGGCTGAAGCTCAGGGTGCGGCGTAGCGGCCAACCCAGTCCACCAACGGCCGCAGCTCGTCCCACAATGTTCCGAGTTCCCGGGCGGCGGCAGGACTGTCCAGCCAGTCCGGGCGGCCCAGGTCTTTACTGGCCGCGAGGGACTTGTGCTTCAGGAGCTCGCTCCGCGGATGGTCCCGGGGGTACCCGCGCGGAACAGTCTTGAGCTTCTCTCCCTCCACCACAAAACCAGCAGCACCGACTGCGTCGATAATGTGCCGAAGTGATTCTCCTGTTCCGGAGGCGTCGACCGAGTTGCGGTACCTCACCAGCTGGGCCGGCGTATGGGAATGGTAGCCTCCGCCCACCAGCAGCCCCTCCGCGCTGACCTGCAGGTAATAGCCCATCCCTTCCTGGATGGAGGCAAAAGCACCTTGGGCGGTTTTGTATGGCGATTTGTCCAGGGAGAACCGGATGTCCCTGTTGGGCCGGAAAATCCTGCCGGGGCCAAACCGGGGCTCCAGTTCCGCGAGCAGGAGTGTAATCGGTTCACGGACCAGTTCCTGATACCTGTCCTTATGCTCCAGCCACCACTCACGATTGTTGTTGTCCTGCAGCTCTTTGTAGAACTCGAAGGCGCCGGCGGGGATGCCCTGGAAAGTTGTCATGCGTTGATCCTAGGGACGGCTGCCAGTGGCGGCTATGGACTTAGTGCGTATGTGGAAAGCGCCCCTTATATGGAAAAACAAAAAGCCGCCCCGCCACGGGAATCCGTGACGGGGCGGCTTTCAGCAGTTTGAGGCCAATCAGCCGATCTTGTTGGCGGCCTCTGCGTCGGAGGACGGTGCCGACGCAACAGCTACGGCGCCGAGGTTGGCGCGGAGCTTGGCGCCGAGTTCGGCGTCAACGTTGGTCCAGTACTGGATGGCACGTTCCTTGATGCCAGGGCTCTTGACGCCGCCCACTGCACCGGTGATGGTCTCGAGCAGGCGGGCCTTGGCGCCGTCGTCGTAAACCTCGCGGTAAAGGGCGCCGGCCTGGATGAAGTCGCTGTCCTCGGCGTGGAGGGAGTGCGCGGCAAGGGTCAGCTCGCCGTCGTTCTCCCAGCCGCCGGCCGGGTTCTGCGGCTCAACTGCAGCCGGGCCACCCACGGAGTTAGGGGCGTAGACCGGGACGGTGGGGGCGTTGAAGTGGTACCGCCCGGCGCCGTCCTGGCTGTAGTTGTTGACCTGGTTCTTCGGCTGGTTCACCGGGATCTGGGCGTGGTTGGTGCCCACGCGGTAGCGGTGTGCGTCAGCGTAGGAGAAGATGCGGGCCTGCAGCATCTTGTCCGGGGAAGCGGCGATGCCAGGCACGAAGTTCGACGGCGCGAAGGTGGCCTGTTCGATCTGCGCGAAGTAGTTCTCCGGGTTCCGGTTCAGCTCCATGGTGCCCACCTTGATCAGGGGGTAGTCGCCGTGCGGCCACACCTTGGTCAGGTCGAACGGGTTGAAGCGGTAGGTCTTGGCGTCCTCGTACGGCATGACCTGCACGTGCAGGTCCCAGGACGGAGAGTTGCCCGCTTCGATGTTCTCGGACAGGTCGCGGATGTAGAAGTCCGCGTCCGAACCGGCCAGGGCCTCGGCCTGCTCGCTGCTCATGGAGTTCACGCCCTGGTTGGACTTGAAGTGGTACTTCACCCAGAAGCGCTCGCCCTCGGCGTTGATCCACTGGTAGGTGTGTGAGCCGTAGCCCTGCATTTCGCGCCAGGAGGCGGGCAGGCCGCGGTCACCCATGAGCCAGGTGACCTGGTGGGCGGACTCGGGGGACAGGGTCCAGAAGTCCCACTGCATGTCGGCGTCGCGCAGGTGGGTGCCCGGGAGGCGCTTCTGGGAGTGGATGAAGTCCGGGAACTTGATGCCGTCGCGGATGAAGAACACCGGGGTGTTGTTGCCCACGAGGTCGTAGTTGCCCTCGGAAGTGTAGAACTTCACGGCGAAACCGCGGGGATCGCGCCAGGTGTCCGGGGAACCGTTCTCGCCCGCGACGGAGGAGAAGCGGATCAGCATCTCGGTTTCGACGCCGGGCTGGAGGAAGGCTGCCTTCGTGTACTTGGACACGTCCTCGGTGGTCTTGAACGTACCGAATGCACCGCCGCCCTTGGCGTGCACTACGCGCTCCGGCACCCGCTCACGGTTGAACTGGGCGAGCTTTTCCACCAGGTAGTGGTCAGTCAGGATGATGGCACCGTCGGCACCGACTGACTTTGAGTGTGCGTCGGACGTAACGGGGGCACCTGACTGGGTTGTTGAAATGGCAGTCATTGTTCTCCTATTTCTCTATTTCTTCTGAGGGACGATTGGAAGGAAGTTGTTGGGACTGCTGGCAGTCCTGGCAGATGCCCTGGTACATCACATCGGCGATCTGGATGGTCATGGGCCTGGTGGTCTCGTCCCAGTGGGGCGTGAGGCAGGGCGCGTGGCCCACAGCGCAGTCCACGTCCTCCACGCGGCCGCAGCTGATGCAGATGGCGTGGTGGTGGTTGTCGCCGACCCGGGTTTCGTACAGCGCCGGGGAGTGCGGGGGTTCGAACCTGCGAAGCATATGCAGGTCTGTCAGGTCCCCGAGGACCACATACACGGACTGGGCCGTGAGTTCCGGAAGCTCGGCGCGGGCCGCGGCCAGAATGCTTTCCGCAGGGGAGTGGGGATGGCTTTCGACGGCGGCGAGCACCGCAAGCCGCTGCTTGGTCACCCTGCGGCCATGGGCGCGCAGGGCGGCAGCCCATGCCTCGTGGCCGTCAAAGTGCTCTGTCATGACACTATTGAAGCACTTATTATGAACATCTCACAATAAGGCTTGGCTAACCTCGCCAGACCCATAGGCAACTTCTGTATCAGGAGTGGTTCGCTGAGTGATCCACCGGCGCTTCTCAAGGAGGTGGCACGGAACCCTGCCCCGCAAAAAGCCGTTCCCATAGAAGCAAAAAGCCGTTCCCATAGAAGAGGGAGGATGAGAAGTGCACAAACACTACAACGGGCTTAAGACGGCGGCGCTCTTCGGCGTCCTGTGGGCGGTACTGCTGGGCCTTGGGGCGCTGATCGGCGCCAGCACCCGCAGTTCCGCGCCCATCTGGATCATGGCACTGGTGGGGGTTGCGACGACGGCCTACGGGTATTGGAACAGCGACAAAATTGCCATCCGGTCCATGCAAGCCTATCCCGTCACCGAAGCGCAGGCTCCGCAGCTGTACCAGATAGTCCGGGAACTCTCCGTGCGGGCCAACCAGCCAATGCCGCGCATTTACCTCTCACCCACGATGAATCCGAACGCGTTTGCCACCGGGCGCAATCCGAGGAACGCGGCCGTCTGCTGTACCGAGGGAATCCTGGAGCTCCTGGACGTCCGGGAACTCCGCGGAGTCCTGGGACATGAACTTATGCACGTCTACAACCGGGACATCCTCACGTCCTCGGTGGCGGCCGCTGTTGCGGGCGTCATCACCTCGGTAGGGCAGATGCTGCTGTTCTTCGGCGGCGACCGGCGGAACTCGAACCCGTTGGCGATGCTGGCGATGGCGCTGCTCGCGCCTTTCGCGGCGTCCCTGATCCAGCTGGCCATCTCCAGGACCAGGGAATACGACGCCGACGAGGACGGCGCGCAGGTGACCGGCGATCCGCTGGCGCTCGCCTCAGCCCTGCGCAAGATCGAGCGGGGCGTGGGCATCGCGCCGCTTCCGCAGGACCAGCGGCTGGTGAACGCCTCCCACCTGATGATTGCCGGGACGCAAAGAGGCCGGCGCGCCCGATATGCGGACGTGGCCGGCCTCTTTGTGCTGCGGCAATGACAGGGGCGCGTCAAAAACGACGGTCCGCGGCTAGCTGCGGAAGTTCACAAACTGCAGGTCGGCCTCGTCGAAGTCCTTCAGCAGCGCCATGGTGGCCTGCAGATCGTCGCGGGACTTGGACGTGACGCGCAGTTCGTCGCCCTGGATCTGGGACTTCACGGACTTAGGGGCTTCGTCGCGGATCAGCTTGTTGATCTTCTTCGCCAGGTCCTGGGCGATGCCCTCCTTGATGGAGGCTTCAAGGCGGAATTCCTTGCCGGAAGCGTAGGGCTCGCCGGTATCCAGGGACTTCAGCGAGATGCCCCGGCGGATCAGCTTGGACTGGAGCACGTCCAGGACGGCCAGGACTCGTTCCTCGGAATTGGCCTTCATCAGGATCTTCTCGCCGCTGAAGTCCACCTCGGCGCCCACGCCCTTGAAGTCGTAGCGCTGGGCCAGTTCCTTCTGTGCCTGGTTGAGGGCGTTTGCCACTTCCTGCTTGTCCACTTTGCTTACGACGTCGAACGTTGACTCGCCTGCCATGACTCTCTCCTTGTGCTGGTGGGGGCCCCGTCCGCGGACAGGGCCTGGGTCGCTGAATTCAAGCCTAATACGGATGCTCCCGTTGAGGGGTGGGCCGCATTCACAGTTCCCTCTCAGCGGACGCTCCGGGGGAACGAAGGAGGCCCGGGCAGAGTTGTAGGAGTTGGAACGCTGCACGAAGGGAACACCATGCACCGCAAGGCCGTCCGATATGTCACGCGCACCACCTCGGCCGCGGCTGGTGCGGTGGCCACGGCAGCAACGTCGGTGGCGGCAGCGGCGGTGGCCGCCTCCATCATCTTCAGTCCCGTGGCGGACGCCTCCTCGCGGATGGAAGGCGTCCACGCGGACCTGCTCCGCGCCGTCCAGCTGAACCAGATCACCGAGGAGCAGGCCCTGAAGTTCGAGGCCCGGCTCGCCGGAAGGATTTTGGGCGAAGCCTGACACGCTTACCCTGCAGGCTCTGAAAGCCGGGAATTCCCTGCCGTTGAGGGCCTGCGGGGGCCGATTCGATTCTTCAGCGGAAGTTCTGTATTGTTGTGTTGCCCGCGGTTACTGGAAGCGGAACGGTCCGGAAACGGGCGGTTCGCAGACTGCAGCCGGGGGTGATCTTCTTTTGAAGTTCGGCAGATTACCCGAGCGGCCAAAGGGGGCTGACTGTAAATCAGCTGGCAACGCCTACGGGGGTTCGAATCCCTCATCTGCCACAGTCCCGGATTTCCGGGAATTTAGACCCGTTCGGATCTCTTCGGAGGTCCGGGCGGGTCTTTCTTATTCACCTGGGAGCACAGTTGTGAGCACGCCTTGGCTTTTCTTTGACGCCAGCAGCAGCGAAGAGTCACCCCAGCGGCGTTCCTCGCGGCGTCTCCCACCATGAGCGCGTACACGTCACGACTGATCCGGCTCCCTGAAGTGCTCAACGGCGGACGCGGATGCGGTGCTCGCCACGTCCGGATTGCTTCCCTGATCCACTCGTAAATGCTGCCGAGTATGCACACCAGCCCGACGGCCAGGATCAGCATGCCAACCAGTGAGAGCAGCGCATAGAGATCCTCGTCGCTACGGTACTGGCTGGATCGTCCACCCAGTACCTCAAACAGCACCCACCCGAGGGGCAGTAGCCCAAGGCCGAGCAGGAATGTCCTCACACGCGAATCTTGCATTTGTCCCCACTAGTGAATTCACCGTCAGCGCATCTGCCGCCTGAAGCGATGCCGCCAGCACACGGTCGCAACAGGGTGCGTGCGGCCCTGCGGTAAGGCGCGGCGCCAGCGGCACTCGGCTATGTCTAAGCTGCCCTTTCATCGGAGCTTTGGATCTCGGCACTCTGGACTGCACGCCTGACGTCGGCTGGCCGGCGCCGGGCTTTGACCAGAACCATGAGCATGGTTAGGACGGTGACCGTCCAGGCAGTCGCGGCCAGCAACACCAGGGCGATTGCACTAAGGGGTGCATGCCGAAAAGTCTAGGACTGTGCCGCTTTGATTGTCGGACGCAACTCCGCAGCATCGGAGCCTCAATTTGCACAAGCAGAGACGAGGAGCCGGCGGACATACGTGAGGGCACGAAAAAGGTGCGCCCCGTTCGCTGAGCGCACCCATTTCGATTCCACTCGCAGCCGTCTCCCGTTCGACTGAACCCATAATAAGCATGCTTAAAATTAGGTGCGTAGGCCCATCGCTTACTCGCGAAGACGAGCTGGACCGAATCGGCAACATCGCTGATTACCCTCCCCGATGAGGTATCGGACCATCCTCCAGGACGTCCCCTGGCCGTAAGAAATTCCAATGAAGGGCCCTGGCATTGGCGAGCAGCTGGGCAGGCTGACCAGGCCTCGCCATGATGACGGATAGGGTTGATGCTGTGGGGGAGAAGAAGAAGATCGACGAGCATTATCAGCGTGCCATCAACCGGCCGTACTACTTCGGATACGCAAAGACAGGTAAGACCATCTATGCGTACACGAAGGAAGAGTGGGGCATCGGTGCCAGCTCGGGCGGCGGCGATCACAACCTGATCCGCTCCTTCTACTTCAGCATTTTGCTCACGGTACTGATTGCCCTGCCGGCGTCGCTGATCGCCCTGGCCTTTGGCGTCATTCTGCTGGTCAACCTGTTCTTCAATCTGTCGATCATGGGGCTGGTCATGGGGCTGGTCACGGTGTTCTTCGGGCTCCTCTTCGGTCTCGCAGTGGTGCAGGGATACTTCAACGTCACCGAAGAGTGGCGGGGGCGCAAGGCCCGGAAGCGCAGCGGGCTGCCGAAGCCCTGGTGGACTGCGGACGACGACCGCGCCTACGAATGGTTCCTGCGGCACCCGGATCCCCTCATCCAGATGACCCTGGACTCCATCCCATACTCGGTGAAGCTCCGGAAGCAGGAGCCAGTTTGCTGACTCGACCCATAATGGCGAATGAATCCGAAAGGGAAGATATGA
This sequence comes from Arthrobacter sp. D3-16, assembly GCF_054408515.1. NCBI lineage: Bacteria > Bacillati > Actinomycetota > Actinomycetes > Micrococcales > Micrococcaceae > Arthrobacter > Arthrobacter sp. D3-16. The sequence continues at coordinate 1,203,414 of NZ_CP096437.1, forward strand.
CAGATGCACTACCCGTTCACGTTAGGGCCACACGGGTAACCAGGACGCGTCGCTCTCTGCTCTTGGACGGACGTATTTCACATTCGACGTCCGGTTCTCCGACGGTGAGTTTGACAGCAATGTTGATCTCAATGCCGTACTGAACGGTGCGCGTTTCCCGGCTGATTGTCACTCGGCTGTGAGCGGTGCAAGGTCGGCCCTTTGATACCCGCCCGCCGCGGCTAACCTCTGCCTTCCCGCCACCCAGGCAGGAGCCCGTTCAGCTCCGCAAACCGCCGTCGACACCGGCGCCGGGCCGGGCGTAGGCTGGCAGCATCGGCGCACGTGCCCCGATGCCCTGCGTCGATAAACCAATCGATGAAGGAGGACCAATGAGTGCCGTACGTGAGTTTATGACTACGGACGCGCAGTGTATTAAGGAAAGCCAGTCCCTGGCAGATGCCGCCCGGATGATGATGGATCTGGACTGCGGATCGTTGCCGATCTGCGGTGACGACGGCAAGCTGAAGGGAATGATCACCGACCGCGACATCGTGCTCAAGTGCGTAGCCGTCGGACGGGATCCGCGGGAAATGATGGCCCGCGACCTCGCCTCGGGCAGGCCCCACTGGGTGGACGCCGACGCGAATGTTGATGCCGCCATCGAAATGATGGAGCGGTACCAGGTCCGGCGGCTCCCGGTTATCGCCGACCACAAGCTGGTGGGAATCATCAGCCAGGGGGACATCGCCCGCAACTACTCCGAACAGCGTGTTGGTGAGCTCGTGGAGCACATTTCGGAACGCAAACCGATGAACGCATAACCGGGATTGCCCGCCGGGGTTATTCCCGCAACCAACGCCACGGAGCCGTCTCCGTGGCGTTTCTTGTTGCCCTTTTACAGCCTTGTCCACAGCTCCCTGCCGCGAAGGCCAGGAGCCGCGAACAAGCCTGGGCAGTCAGGGGGCAATCAGTTCAGTGCAATGAGGAGCATCTGGCTGGTCCCGGGAATGCAGGTTTGCAGAATGGCCCGGGGGAACCCGCCGAATACTGCGACGACATCGTTGGTGGTTCCAGGGTTGGGTACCTTGCCCCTGGCAGTTACCGTGTACGTTCCGTAGCCCGGGATGCTCACTGTCTCACCGACCCCGATTCCCGAGAAGCGCCCCCAGCCGCCGCAAAAATCATGCTCGGTGATGAAAAGCGAGTAGCCGTCGTTGGGCGTGTAATGGATGGGTCCGATGCAGGCGTCCACCATGGCCTGCCCGCCGGCACCGGCAACATAGATGGTGCGGACTGCCGGAGCGGCCGGAACGACGGCGGGAGCCGCCGCGGGTGACGGAGCCGCAGCCGCCGGCGCGGCAGCCTCCCGTGCGGCAGCGCCGGCCGCGGCATGCGCCGCCGCGGGGACGGCAACAGCTGGACCCGTCAGGACCAATGTCTGGCCCGGGACGATGATGCTGAAGGGGCTTAGCCCGTTGGCGGCAAGCATCCCGTTCATGTCCACGCCGAACCTGGCCGCGATGGCCCCCACCGTATCCCCGGGGAGCACCGTATACAGGTTGGGATCCGCTGCAGGTGCTGCAGGGGGTGGTTCAGGGGCGGATACAGGTTCGGCAGCCGGCGCCGGAGCAGCCGTGGGTGCTTCCGCAGCAGGTGGTGCGTCCGCCGGTGTTGCCGTCTGCCCCTGCCCCACGCTGGATGAGACGCCGGAAGGATCGGTGCCGGGCGCAGCCTGGCCCGCGGCTTCAACGCCGCCGGGCACGTCGGGCGCTGCCTCCGCAACGGGAGCAGCCGCCGTCGTATCCTGCATCAGGAAGGGAGCGGGCGCAGCCAGCGCTCCGACTCCCACAGCCGCCACCACGGCAGCGGCGGCCATCCCGGCCCACAGCTTGTTGCTGATGGTGGGGCCGCCCGCCATCGGGTCGGTGTGGGGGACATCGGTTGCGAAACTGCTGCCAGGTGGATCTGTGGCTTTAAGGTTGAGCTCGTGCATGGGTAGCCCATCGAGGTTCGGTCCAGCCGGCAGGTGCATGTGCACCAGGAGACGGCGGGACGGATCGAGGTGTGATGCGCTGTTGCCCAGCTTCAAGCCGGGCCGCACACGGCGCACGATGCAGGCGTCCGCATACCCAGAAGTACGGAGGCTCCGCGAGGAGGCGCTGCCATCGGAAGCCACCCGGTGAACAGGCCAGCACTTGTTCGGTCCTAGGAGTCCCGAGTCTAGGAACCCTGCACAGCCCGCGGCACGAGTAGGGATTACTCGAATATTCCGGTCCGGTACTTGGGCGGCCCCGGACGGATACTCAAAACGGCGGCAGCCTGCTACCTGCTGCGCAGCGGCCCGGACTAGCGGCTGTGCTGGTCCTTCAGCTCCGCAATCTCGCGGCGAAGCAAAGCCATTTCCGCGGCCAGTTCGGCCACTCCGGCCCGGACCGGCTCCTCGGCATCCGACACCGCTTCAGCCGTGTCCTCCACACGCTGGACCAGCCAGGCCGCGATGGACGCCGTGACCACACCCAGGACGGCGATCCCGCTCATCATGAGCGCGGCCGCGACCATCCGGCCCATGGGCGTCACCGGGAACATGTCCCCATAGCCAACAGTGGTGATAGTGGTCATGGCCCACCACAGCGCATCGCCAAAGGTAACAATTTTTGCGTCGGGCGCTGATTGTTCCACATCAAGGACGGCGAGCGCGCCCACAAACACCAGCATCGCGGCGGATCCCGCCACGTAGGTCACTACGCGTCCCCGAAGCGTGTCACCCAGGGTCCGGTGCAGTACGGACAGCAGCGTCACCAGCCGGAGCAGGCGAAGCGGCCGAAAGAACGGCAGGGCCACAATGAGGAGTTCATGGAGGTTCCGCAGGAACCAGCCGCTGCGGTCCTCGGCCAGCCAAAGGTTGACCACGTAGTCCACCGCAAAGATGCCCCAGGTAGCCCACATCACGGCCTCAAGCCACAACGCACCGCTGCCTTCAATGCGGCCAATCACTTGCCAGGCATACGCTGCCAGGAAGATGAGCGCCGTCACCGTCAGCGGCCAGTCCGCCAGGTCCCGGTAGCGTTGTTGGGTCATGCAGGAAATCCTACGCGGACACTCCCAAGTGCTTCACCTGCTGCCGCCACCTCAAGTTACCCGCAGGTAACATAGGTTCATGCACCTGCTCCTGCGAACCCTCCTGCTGCTGATCACCTCATCCCGCCGCCCGCCGTTGACCGTCTGGGACGGGTCCTCGCTGCCGCTGCGCGTTCTGCCCACGGACATCGACATCGCCATGCACGTCAACAACGGCATGTACCTTTCCCTGATGGACCTGGGCCGGTTTGACCTGATGGTGCGCAGCGGCGTGTGGAAGCGGATGCGCCGGCGCGGTTGGGGCCCGGTGGTTGCCGCAGAGACCATCGCATTCCGGAAGTCCCTTCAGCTCTGGCAGCAGTACACGATCGAAACCCGCATCATCGGCCTGGACGCAAAGGCGATCTATTTCGAGCAGCGGATGGTGGCCGACGGCGAAATCTACGCCCGTGCTTACATCGCCACCCGCCTGGTCCACAAGGGCCGGCCCGTCAGCCAGGAGGAGATCCTGCGGGAGTTTGGCCAGCCGCCGGCGGACCTGGCGCTCCCGGCGTGGGTCCACGATTGGTGGGCGTCCAGCGCGCTGCCGGGGAGCCGGACGCCTGCGCCGCACGTGTGGAGCTAGCACGCCCGCACGGTGGCGGGTGGGGTTAGCTGGGGGGCGGAGTTATTCCCAATGACGCGGGGAGCGAACAAGCGGCCCTGGCCGCGACATCAGGCGCCGCCGCGCGTACCGTTGACACATGGCTACCGTTGACATCACAGGTGAACAGTTCGCATCGACCATCGAGGGCAACGATATTGTCCTGGTGGATTTCTGGGCAGAATGGTGCGGCCCCTGCAAGCAGTTCGGACCCACGTACTCGGCCGTCTCGGAGAAGCACCCGGATGTGCTCTTCACCAAGGTGGACACGGAGGCTGAGCAGCAGCTCGCCGCCGAGGCAGGCATCTCCTCCATTCCCACGCTGATGGCTTTCCGCGAAAAGGTGCTGGTGTTCTCACAGCCCGGCGCATTGAACTCACAGCAGCTCGAACAGGTGGTTGACGCCGTGAAGGCGCTGGACATGGACGAAGTGCACGCCCACGTGGCGCGCCAGCGGGAGGAAGCCGCAGCCGCAGCAGGCCCGCAGGACGGTACGCAGATTCCGGAAGCGTGATCCCCGACGCCCCACCCTTGCTAAAACTGACGAAGCGGCGCCCTCTCCATGAGAGGGCGCCGCTTCGCCTTTAGCCGGTGTAAATGGCCCTTAGAGGCGTTCCAGTTTGACGGGCTCGGCCAGGAGCGCGCTGAGGGATTCGTTCAGGTCCTGCACCGCGATGCCGTTGGAGTGCTTGGCCAGGTCCTCCTCCGACGCCCACTGCTCCGTGAGGACCAGTTTCTGCTCCGTGGCTTCGGTGAGCTCATAGCGGATGCAGCCGGGTTCGTTCACCACCTCGTCGATAGCGATTTCGAGGGCCAGCTTTACACGGTAAAACTCGCCGTCGTTGGGGATGAACGTTGCCTGCAGGTCAATGGGTGAAGTCATGGATTTCACAATACCGGCCACCGCCGGCCGGCCCGCTTCGGTTGACGCCGGCCGGCGCGACTGTTGCGCTTTGATGTCCTTCTATTGCCCCGTTCCTGTTGGTAGCGTGCCATCATGCGTGCTTACACAGCCGGGAACACTGACGTTCCGCTTCTCGAAGAGACCATCGGCGGAAACTTCGAGCGGGTGGTGGCAAAGTTTCCGTTCCATGACGCCCTGATCGAGGCGGCCCCGGTGCCCGGCGGTGACGCGCGGCGCTGGAGCTACACCAAGATGAACGACGACGTCGACCGGCTGGCGCGTGCGCTCCTCGCCCTGGGCATCGAAAAGGGTGACCGGGTGGGGATCTGGAGCCCCAACTGCGCCGAGTGGACGCTCCTGCAGTACGCCACCGCGAAGGCCGGCGCCATCCTTGTCAACGTCAACCCCGCCTACCGCAGCCACGAGCTGGAGTTCGTGGTGAAGCAAAACGGCATGCGCATGCTGGTCACGGCGCCCTCGGACCGGCACAGCGACTACGTAGCCATGGCACGGCATGCGCTCGCCGAGTGCCCGGACCTGCGTCAATTAGTGTTCCTCCCTGTCGCCGGAGGGGAGGGGCTCGACGGCGGGGTTCCGCTGAGTGACGAGGAGCTGACCTACGCCGAGCTGCTGAGGCGGGCGGACGACGTCGGGCATTCCGGGCTGCGGGCCCGCATGGCTGAACTCAGTCCGCACGATCCCATCAACCTGCAATACACCTCCGGGACAACGGGTTTTCCCAAGGGCGCCACGCTGACCCACCACAACATCCTCAACAACGGCTACTCCATAGGGGAGCTGCTTGGTTACACCGAGCATGACAGGGTGGTGATTCCGGTGCCGTTCTACCACTGTTTCGGCATGGTGATCGGCAACCTGAACGCGCTGAGCCACGGGGCCGCCACCATCATTCCGGGCCGGGGCTTCAACCCCGCCGCGGCGCTGGAAGCCGTGCAGGACTTCGGCGGGACGTCGCTGTACGGGGTGCCCACCATGTTCATCGCCGAGCTCGCACTGCCCGACTTTGTTTCCTACGACCTGTCGTCCCTCCGCACCGGGGTTATGGCCGGATCGTTGTGCCCTATTGAGGTGATGAACCGCGTTATCGCCGAGATGAACATGGTGGACGTGGCCATCTGCTACGGCATGACCGAAACGTCGCCGGTGTCCACCATGACCCGGAACGGCGATACCCTGCAGCACCGCACGGAAACAGTGGCCGGACCATGCCGCACCTGGAAAGCAAGATCATCGACCCCGGCTCCCGGGAAGTCCTGGAGCGCGGGCAGATCGGGGAGCTGTGCACCCGTGGCTACGCCGTAATGGCCGGGTACTGGAACCAGCCGGAGAGAACGGCCGAGGCGATTGACGGTGACGGCTGGATGCACACCGGCGACCTGGCCAGGATGGACGATGACGGCTACGTGGTGGTGGAGGGCCGCATTAGGGACATGGTGATCAGGGGCGGTGAAAACATCTATCCGCGTGAAATCGAGGAGTTCCTCTACACCCACCCGTCCATCCAGGACGTGCAGGTCATCGGGGTGCCTGACGGCAAGTACGGGGAGGAACTGATGGCCTGCATCATCCTCAAGCCCGGCGCGGAGCCGCTGGACGCGAACGCGGTTTCAGAGTTCTGCCGGGGCAAGCTGGCCCACTACAAGGTCCCGCGTTATGTGGATATCCGGGACAGCTTTCCCATGACCGTCTCGGGGAAGGTCCGCAAAGTGGAGATGCGGGAGGAAGCTGTGGCCAGGCTGGGGTTGTGACCCCGCTCGCCTGGCCTAATGCCGGCGGTGGTCCTGGATGGTCATCCGGGGGCCAAAGGTGGGCTTGCGGAAGCCGCTGGCCTGGATCATCCGCACCACGCGCTGGCGGTGCCCTTCCCAGGGGGCAAGGAGGCGGAGCATGCCGGCATCGTCCGTCCGGCGGCCCGTCAGTGCCGCCCCCACGTAGGCAGCGAGGTGATAGTCGCCCACGGAGATGGAGTCCGGGCAGCCGTGGGTGCGCTGCACCACCTCTGCCGCGGTCCAGATGCCAATTCCGGGGATGGTCTGCATCTTGGCTGCGGCCTCCAGCGCCGGCAGCGCTGCCAGCCGTTCGAGCGCGACGGCGGACCGCAGCGCCCGCATGACCGTCGCCGAGCGCTGCGGGCCCACTCCGGCCTTGTGCCACTCCCAGCTGGGGACCTGCAGCCATTGGGCGGCCGTGGGCGGCAGCACCAGGCCTGGCGGCGTGGAGTTGCCTGCCCGCAGCGCCGGTGTTCCGTACCGGTGCACCAGGTACCGGTAGGCCCGCCGCGCCTCGATGACTGTCACCTTCTGCTCGAGGATGATGGGCACGAGCTGGTCGATCATGCGCCCGCTGGATGGAAGCCGCAGGGCCAGGCTTCGGCGTCGTGCCTCCCGGACCATGCGGGGGAGGGTGGCGTGGAAGGCTGGCTCATCGAAGGCGCGCCAGTCGTCATCGGCCCCGAGGAGACGCGGGACCGAGTCGATGGCAGCGGCGGCCCCGGGGCCCCAGCCCTGGACGTCGACGCGGTGCTCCAGCTCCAGGCTGCCGGCCGGGCTGAAACGGACCGTGGCGGGGCCTTCTTCGGTGGTGAAGGCATGCCAGATGACACTTCCCTGGACGCTGAAGGATGGATCGCTGGTGCCGCGCAGGAGCGGGCCGAGGGTCCGGGCCAAGTCGTAGGGGCCGTCCGGATACCACCGGAGCGAGGCGTCCGCGGCGGCCGCCAGCCGCGCGGGTGCCTCTGCGATCGTCATGCACCAATCGTCCCACGGCGGGCCGACAACGTGCCCTCCTGCCGGCTCGTCCGCGGCCCTTACCGGGCTGCGGACGGAGGACTAGACTCCACCGTGTGGTGCGGAACACTGCACTGAAGGCTCGAAAAACCAGGAGGCAACAATGGGTGGAGTAGTGCATTTCGAAATTCCCGCGGACGACCAGGAGCGGGCCAGGGGCTTCTACAAGGAGGTCCTGGGCTGGCGGATCGATCCCGTCCCGGGCATGGACTACAACATGGTGATCACTACGCCCATGGACGAGTCCACAGGACAACCCACGGAAGCGGGCGCGATCAACGGTGGCATGATGGCCCGGGAGGCAGACCTGGCGAACCCCGTCCTCACCGTGGACGTTGAGGACATTGAGGCAACGCTGAAGACAGTGGAGTCTTTGGGCGGTGCCGTGGTGCGGCCGAAGGAAACCATCCCCGGGATGGGCTCCTTCGCATATTTCAAGGACACCGAGGGCAACGTCATGGGCCTGTGGGAGAACCTTCCCGCTGAGGAGCAGGCACAGGCCGCCGGGTAGCGGCATGCACCTGCGAAAGCGGTAGCTTTGTACTCATGAAGTACGCCCAGTCCGTCCTGGACCTCATCGGCAATACCCCGCTAATCAAGCTCAACCACGTGACGGAGGGCGTCAAAGCCACAGTCCTGGTCAAGCTGGAGTACCTGAACCCGGGGGGATCCATCAAGGACCGCATCGCGGCGAAGATGGTGGAGGATGCCGAGCGGGACGGCAAGCTGCAGCCCGGCGGCACCATCGTTGAGCCCACTTCCGGAAACACTGGTGTGGGCCTGGCGCTCGTGGCGCAGCAAAAGGGCTACAAGTGCATCTTCGTGGTGCCCGACAAGGTGGGCGAGGACAAGCGTGCCGTGCTGCAGGCCTATGGCGCCGAAGTGGTGGTGACGCCCACCGCCGTCCCGCCGGACAGCCCCCAAAGCTACTATGGTGTTTCTGACCGCATCGTCCGCGAGACGCCCGGAGCGTACAAGCCGGACCAGTTCTCCAACCCCGCAGCGCCCGGCAGCCATTACCTGACCACTGGCCCCGAGATCTGGCGGGATACTGACGGGAAGGTCACCCACTGCGTCATCGGCGCCGGCACCGGCGGCACCATCACCGGCGTGGGCAGGTACCTCAAGGAAGTTTCGGCGGGCCGGCCGGCTTCCGACGGCGGGACGGTCCGGATCATCGGCGCCGACCCCGAAGGCTCGGTCTACTCCGGCGGCACCGGCCGCCCGTACTTCGTGGAGGGCGTGGGCGAGGACATGTGGCCCGCCAACTATGACAAGTCCGTCCCGGACCAGGTGATCGCCGTCAGCGACGCCGACTCGTTCGCCATGACCCGGCGCCTGGCCCGTGAAGAGGGACTGCTGGTGGGCGGATCCTCAGGCATGGCTGTGGTGGCCGCCCTGCAGGCGGCGCGGGACCTGCCGGAAAGCGCCGTCGTCGTCGTGATCCTGCCTGACTCCGGGCGCGGCTACCTGGCCAAAATCTTCAACGACCAGTGGATGCGGTCCTACGGCTTCCTCTCCGGCGGCGAGGAGACCTCCGTGGGCGAGGTCATCAGCTCCAAGAACGGCGAACTGCCGGACCTGGTGCACATCCACCCCAACGAGTCGGTCCGCGATGTCATCAACATCATGAACGAGTTCGGCGTCAGCCATATCCCGGTCCTGTCCCAGGAGCCGCCGGTGGTGATGGGCGAGGTGCTGGGCGCGGTGGATGAGCGGACCCTCACTGCCAAGCTGTTCCGCGGCGAAGCGAAGCTGACGGACAAGATCTCCGAGCATATGGGTCCGAGGCTGCCGGTGATCGGTTCGCTGGAAACCATCTCGGCCGCCAGGGAGCTGCTCTCGGACGTGGACACGGTGATGGTCACCTTTGTGGGCGCTCCCGTGGGGATCCTCACCCGCCACGACCTCCTGGCCTACCTCAGCAACTGAAACTGCAACACCGCGACAAAGGAGCATCATGTCCTTCTCCGAGAATCACGGCTTCAATACCCGTGCTGTCCATGCCGGCCAGGATTTCGAGCCGCGTACCGGTGCCGTAGTGCCGCCCGTGCATTTCGCCACCACTTATGCGCAGGACGGCATAGGTGGCCTCCGCGAAGGCTACGAGTACAGCCGCGGCGGCAACCCTACCCGGGATGCGCTGCAGGAACAGCTGGCAGCGCTGGAGTTGGGAACGCATGCCTTCAGCTTCGGTTCCGGCCTCGCGGCGGAGGACTCCCTGATCCGCGCCCTGACCGGGCCAGGGGACCACATCGTGCTGGGCAACGACGCCTACGGCGGCACCTACCGGCTCATCAGCCGGGTGCTCGGTCCCTGGGGGATAGGCAACACTCCCGTGGACATGGCTGACCTGGACAGCGTCCAGCAGGCCGTTGTGGCCAACAAGGCACGCCTGCTTTGGGTGGAAACGCCGTCCAACCCGCTCATGAAGATCACGGACATTGCCGCGCTCGCCGGCATAGCGCACGACGCCGGCGCCCTCCTGATCGTCGACAACACCTTTGCGTCCCCCTACCTGCAGACACCGCTCGCCCTGGGTGCCGACGTCGTGGTCCACTCCACCACCAAGTACATCGGCGGCCATTCGGACGTGGTGGGCGGCGCCGTCATCGTCAAGGACGCTGAACTGGCCGAAAAGATCGGTTTTCTTCAGTTTGCCGTGGGAGCCGTCTCGGGTCCCCTGGACGCCTTCCTCACTACCCGCGGGCTCAAGACGCTGGGCGTCCGGATGGACCGGCACAGCCTCAATGGCCAGGCGGTGGCGGAGTGGCTGCTGGAACGTCCTGAGGTAGAAAGCGTCCTCTACCCGGGGCTGCCGTCGCACCCGGGCCATGAACTGGCCAGGAAGCAGATGCGGAATTTCGGCGGCATGGTGTCGGTGCAATTCAAGGGGGGTGAAGCTGCCGCAAGAAAGGTGGCAGAGTCCACCAAGGTGTTCATCCTGGCGGAGTCGCTGGGCGGTATCGAGTCACTGATGAATTACCCGTCGGAGATGACGCACGCCTCGGTTAAGGGCACCGAACTGGCGGTGCCGGTGAACCTGCTCCGACTGTCGTGCGGCATCGAGGACGTGGAGGACCTGGTGGCCGACCTCGACCAGGCATTCGCGTCCATTCCCTAGATGAAGGCGCGGCTGGAGGTATCCGATTCCGTACTCACCAAGCCCCATCGGCGGCCCCGGCGCTTTCACCCTGCCTGGACCGTTGCCGCCGTAGCCTTCCTTGCCCTCGTGGGTGCCGCCGGCTTCCGGGCCGCACCAGGAGTCCTGATGGTGCCGCTGCAGGAGGAGTTCGGCTGGTCCACCACCGTTTTGTCGGCTGCCGTCAGCATCAACCTGGTCCTTTTTGGGCTGACGGCGCCATTTGCTGCTGCGCTCATGGAGCGGTTCGGCATCCGGGCAGTCACGGCCATCGCGCTGGTCCTGATCGGCACGGGCAGCGCCCTCACCGTGCTGGTGAACCAGTCCTGGCAGATCCTGCTGACGTGGGGTCTGCTGATCGGCCTAGGCACCGGGTCCATGGCGCTGGTCTTCGCCGCCACCATTGCCAACACCTGGTTCGTCAGGAGCCGCGGACTGGTGATCGGCATCCTCACCGCCGGCAGCGCTGCCGGCCAGCTGGTCTTCCTGCCGTTTATCGCCACGCTGGCCCAGGATCCGGGCTGGCGCCAGGCATCCCTGCTGATCGCTGCCGGAGCGCTGGCCGTGGTCCCGCTGGTGCTGAAGTTCCTCAAGAACTCCCCGGCCGACGTCGGCGCCTTGCCTTACGGCGAAACTGCGCCTGCCGGTGAGGTGCTGCCGCAGTCCCGGGTGGAGGATTCCGGGCCGCGAAGCAACGCCGCGGTACGGGCGCTGCAGGTCCTCAAAAGGGCCAGCCGCGTTAGGACGTTCTGGGCATTGGTGGCCGGGTTCGCGATCTGTGGTGCCACCACCAACGGGCTGATTGGCACCCACTTCATTCCCTCCGCGCACGACCATGGGATGCCCGAAACCACCGCAGCCGGCCTGCTCGCCGTGGTCGGTATCTTTGACATCGTGGGCACCATCGCCTCCGGCTGGCTGACGGACCGGTTCAACCCCCGGATCCTGCTCGCCGTCTATTACCAGTTCCGCGGGATCGGACTGCTGGTGCTGCCCTTGCTCCTGAGTGCCGAAGTCCAGCCCAGCATGATTGTCTTTGTGGTGATCTATGGTTTGGACTGGGTGGCCACTGTCCCGCCGACAGCGGCCATCTGCCGGGAAACCTTCGGCGCGGACGGCAGCGTGGTGTTCGGATGGGTCTTCGCGGCCCACCAGCTCGGAGCGGCAGCAGCGGCACTGGGCGCCGGTGCCATCAGGGACGCCACCGGACAGTACACCTATGCCTGGTTCGGCGCTGCGGCTATATGCACCGTCGCCGCAGTCATCAGCGCCACCATCCGAAAGCACGGCAGCTCCCGCGAAACCGTCCCCGCCAGCGCTGCAACCTAGCCAGGCCCGACGCATCCGGCCAGTACGCTGATCCCATGGAAACCCCTGCCGAAGGCCCTGTCCGCAACGTAGCCCTGGTTACCGGCGCGGGCCGGCTTGCCTCCATCGGCGCCGGCATCGCCCGCCAGCTTGCCGCTGAAGGCTGGGACCTGGTGCTGGCGTACTGGCAGGACTACGACGCCCGGATGCCTTGGGGGAGCGAGCCGGACGACGTCGTCCGTTTGACTGCCGAGCTGGAAGCGATCGGCGCCCGCGTCCATTCGCTGCCCGCCAACCTGGAGGACCCCGACGTCCCGGACCGCCTGGTAGCGGAGGCGGTCACGCTTGCGGGGCCGCTGCAGGGGATGGTGCTCAGCCATGCGGAATCCGTGGACTCAGGGATCCTGGACACCAGCCTGGCATCCTTCGAGCGGCATTTCGCCGTCAACACGCGGGCCAGCTGGCAGCTGATTGCCGCCTTCGCGCGGCAGGCAACGGCCGACGGCGGTGCGATCGTTGCGCTGACCAGTGACCACACAGCCTTCAACCTTCCCTACGGCGCCTCGAAGGGGGCGCTGGACAGGATCGTTATCGCGGCGGCACGGGAACTGGGACCGCAGGGCATCTCGGCCAACGTCCTCAATCCGGGGCCGGTGGACACGGGCTGGATGGATGACGACATCCGGCAGGCCGTCGTCGAACGCCAGCCCACCGGCCGCCTGGGCACTCCTGCCGATGTCGCCGGTACCGCAGCGTTCCTGCTCTCGCCGGCTGGCCGCTGGGTCTCCGGCCAGCTCATCAAAGCCGACGGCGGCTTCTCCGCCTAGCCCGTTCTGGCGGGAGTCCTGCCGGTGAAGTAGCCGCGGGTTGCCGGCAGGAACCGGCAGACGACGGCGAGCACCACTCCGAGTGCCAGCAGCACCACACCGCTGATGAACGCCCCGCCGACGCCGAAAATCCGGGTGTCGCCATACGCCGGATCCCACATCTGCACGGCCGAGATGAAGAACGCAGCCGTCAGCAGCAGCGCGCCCACCAGGGGCAGGATGCCCCGGAACCAGAGGTTACGTGCCGAGTGCCGCAAAGTACCCCGGAAGTACCAGAAGCAGGCGAAGCCGGTGAGGGCGTAGTAGAAGGCGATGAAGAGGCTGATCGCGCTGATGGAGTCGGAAAGCAGGTTTTCGCTAAGGAAGCTCATGGCAACGTAGTAGGCAATCGCCGCCGCGCCCATGACCTGGGTGGAGAAACCCGGGGTTTGGTTCTTCGGGTGCACCTCGCCGAACTTGGCCGGCAGGGCGCCGTGCACTCCCATGGACAGGGTGCCGCGGGCGGTGGGCAGGATAGTGGTCTGGGTGGAGGAGAGCACCGAAGCGAGGACTGCGACGACGATCAGCCAGCCCCAGGGGCCTAGGACCACATCCTTCATGGCCAGGAAGACATCGTCCTGGTTGGCCTCGTTGCCCAGGCCGACGCCTTCAGAGCCCACGGTGGCGTACATCATGACCAGGAGCGCGACGGAGACGTAGATGGCCACCAGGATGAAGGCGGAGATCACTGCACCGCGGCCGGGGGTGGTGGAGGGGTTTTCGGTTTCCTCATTGACCGCCAGGCAGGTGTCCCAGCCCCAGTAGATAAAGAGTGCAAGCAGCGCGCCGTGGATTACTGCGCCCGGATCGGCGAACGCCCCGGCGGGGTTGAACCACTCGAAATCGAAAGGCTGCCCCTCCGGTGCGCCCCCGACAATCCGCATCACGATCGCCAGCGCAAAGATGCCCAGCGCGATGTACTGCACGTAGGTCAGCACCCGCTGCACGTGTTCGCCCAGCCGGATTCCCCGGTAGTTCACCCACGCCATTACAGCGATGAACAGGACACCTGTGGCGGTAACTACCACCTTGTTTTCAGCCAGCGAGCCGTCACCCACCAGAAGCCACAGGTACTGGCCCGCCACCTGCGCGAGATTGGCCAGGACCACGATGCCGGCAAGCGCAACACCCCAGCCGCCCAGCCATCCGGCCCAGGGTCCAAAGGCCCGCCGGGACCAGGTGAAGGTGGTGCCGCAGTCCGGTATTGCGCTGTTGAGTTCGCGGAATGCGTAGGCGATGAACAGGACGGGGATAAAGCCGAGCAGCAGGATCAGGGGAGTGTAGTTGCCGTTTACGGCAACAATGAGGCCCAGCGTGGCCGCCAGCGAATACACCGGCGCCGTCGAGGCCAGGCCCAGCATGACGGAGTCGCCCAGGTCCAGGATGCCGGCGCGGAGCCCCTTGGGCGGAACGGAGGTGCCAGGCCCGCTGCCCGGTCCTCCCGCCGTCGTGGTTTCTGTGCTCATAGTGTCACCGGAGTCATAGTGCGATACCTGCTTTGCTGGAGTGGGCCGCGGCCGAGAGCGGGGCCGGGGCGTCAATGGTGTTGGGCACGAACCTGCAGAAATAGTCGGTGATGGGGCCGTCCGATTCGCGGATCCCGCAGCCCACCGACTCACCATCCACCACCCAGAGGCCGAGGACGGGATGGTTGCCGTCGAAGTCCGGCAGCGGATGGTACTGCTGGTAGCACCAGCCTTCGCGGCCGTATCCGCCGGGTTGTTCCAGGCTGATGCCCTGGGCGTGGATCTTGATGTTGTCGCCTTCGCGGCCGTGCAGCGGTTTGGCCACCCATTCCTTGAGCGGCCCAGGTTCGTTCAAGTACGCCGGCAGCAGGTTGGCATGACCAGGGAACAGGTGCCACAGTGCGGCGAGGAGTGCCTTGTTGGAGAGCAGCATCTTCCAGGCGGGTTCAACCCAGCGGGGATTGTGGGCACGCTCAAGGAGGCGGGGTCCGAAGGGTTCCTTCATCATCAGCTCCCACGGGTAGAGCTTGAACAGGGTGCTGATCATGAAGTTGTCCAGGTCCACAAAGCGGTTCAGGTTGGGGTCCCAGCCGATATCGGACATGTTGATCCCGATGGTGGTCCAACCCGCCTGGCTGGCCACGTCCCGCATGTAGGCCGCCGTCATCCAGTCCTCACCGGACTCCTCAACCTCGGAGTGCGCAACATGGAGGGTGCTCATGCCGGTGCGGTACTGCATCTTCTTCCACTGCCGGATCAGCGCTTCATGGATACCGTTCCACTGGTCCTTTTTAGGGTAGACGTCCTGCAGCCAGAACCACTGCGCTACGGAGGCCTCGATCAGGCCGGTAGGGGTGTCCGCGTTGTACTCGAGCATCTTGGCGGGCCCGCCCTGCCCGTCGTAAATGAAGTCGAACCGGCCGTAAACATCGAAATCGCCGGCCTGCAATGATTCCGCGGCCAGCTCGAGGGCCTGCTGGCCGATGCCAATGTCACCCATGGCGCCGGTAGCCAGGAACCGGGCGGCCTCCAGGCACATCTTGTGCATATCCTCGGCCGTTGCCTCGAGGGTCTCCACCTCGTCCAGGGTGAACTCGTAGTAAGCGGCCTCGTTCCAGTACTCGATCCTGCGGCCGTCCGGCATGGTGGTGGTGGAGAACACCAGGCCTTGTTCTTCAATCTTCTGCTTCCACCCGGGCCTGGGCTCGATCAACTTCCGCTTCACGCCTAACCCCCCGAAACCTTGCCGCCGCCGCCACTGGTGCCGCTTTTGGCGCTGGTGCCGAAGCCGCCCCGGCTGACGGTGCCGCCCTTGGTGCTGTAGCCGGTGGAGGCCTTGGCGCCGCTGGGCGCCGTCCGGGTGTAGTTGGGTGCCGTGGAACGGTTCTGTCCCACGGCAGGGACAAATGCGCCGCGGGAAAAGAAGTACCAGGCGTAGATGCCGCCGCCCCGGCCGGCGGAGCTGTTGCAGTTGGTATCCTCGACGCGCTCGCCGGTTTCGTCGTTGAAGCACACCTGTGCGTACTCCGGCTCGTCCTTGTTACTGGCCACAACTGCTGTGATGGTGCCGGCCAGCAGGGCCGTCACCCCCAGGCCCACCACTACGGTGCGGCGCTGGGAGCGCTTCTTCCGTGCCACCGCCTCGGTCTGCTGCTTCTCCCGGTCACGGGCAAAGGGGTCCACCGGGGTGACTGGTTCGTTCAGGAGTTCCGGGCGCAGCTCCGGTTTGGGTACCTGCCACGGGGGAGGCTTGGGGGCGTCCGGCGCCGGGGTGCCGTCTGCTGCAGCACCGGAGCTGCCCGCCGCACCGGCCTGCCGGCTATCGCCCCTAGCTGGATCGTGCTCCGGGTCCTTGTTCGGGTCCACGGCGTCCCCCTCAGTTGTCCACGTGAATTGGGCACAGCGCTGCACCCCCAATTGCAATCCTCAAATCAGCGTAGTCCCTGCAGCCTGCTGCTGCGAGCAGGAAAGCCGGGAGAACTCCCCATGGCGGGGTAGCCGCCACGGGCAGCGCCGGAAACCTACACTGGTCCCATGGAAACCGCTTCTGTGCTTGCCGTCTGCCGTGTCTACCAGCTCGTCCCGGATGCCTCCAGCGTGGGTGTAACGGCCATCGACAAGCGTGCGGTGGAGGGGCCGGTGAAGGTGCACAAGCTGGGCCTGCAGGGCGACATCCAGGCGAACCGGGTCCACCACGGCGGACCGGACCAGGCCCTTTACGCCTACTCCCAGGCGGACGCCGACTTTTGGGCGGCTGAGCTCCAGCGCGACCTGCCGGCAGGCATTTTCGGTGAGAACCTGCGCGTTGCCGGAATCGACGCCACCGCGGCGGTGATCGGCGAACGCTGGAAGATCGGCCTCGACGTGGAAGTGGAAGTTACGTCCCCGCGTACACCCTGCGCTACCTTCCAGCGGCGGCTGGGTGAGCCGCAGTTCGTCAAACGCTTCACAGGTGAGGGCAGGGTGGGCGCCTACCTCCGGGTGATCCGCGTTGGCACCATCCGGGCAGGGGACCATATCCACCGGACGTACGTTCCCAGGCACGGGGTCACCGTGGGCAAGTGGTTCAGCAAGCCGGACCTTGAGTCCATGGAAGCATTGCGTGACGCCGACGCCGACGGCGAGATCCGGCTGCAGCAGCCTGAATTCAAGCAGAAGTTCGCGGCGCTGGAACGGCAGTTGGCCCGCTAACAGCACACCCAGGTGGCTGGTAGGGGAGCCGTGTGGGCAAGCTCACCGCCGCCGTCGTGGCCCCAATTACCGCCGGGGCGGGTGCGTGCCCTACACTTGAAATATCCCCCACTCCGGAAATCCCTTATTCCTGCCCAATTTTTGAGGCAGGACTGGCAAGTGTTGGGGCCCGCACATGCGATGCGGGCATTTTCATAGGGAGAGCCGGCTAAAGAAAACGCTGTACAGACTGCTGGGATAGCAGCCAAGAGATGCAGCGGGAAGTCCTGCCACGGGATTGCGAAAGCGCCGGACTTCTATGTGACCGGCCGGTCAACGTTTGCCCGGCACCCACGGCACACGTACTGCGGCTCCGCTCACCTCGGGTAGTGCCGCCTGGCCCCCTATGGATGAGGAATATTTCCCTATGCCCGAAAATCAAAACGACTCCACCTTCGAAGCGGCAACCGCCGAAACCGCCGCCGTCGAATTCACCGAGGCCGCTGTTCCCGCAGCAGAGCCCGCCACCGCAGCCGAAGCTTCCGTAGAAGCACCGGCCGCTCCCGCAGCCAACGCTGAGCAGGCCCCCGCAGCCAACACCGAGGATGAAGAAGGCATCAAGTTCGCCGACCTCGGCATTGATGGCCGCGTGCTCGCCGCCCTGCAGGACGTCGGCTACGAGAAGCCGTCCCCCATCCAGGCAGCAACCATTCCGCTGCTGCTGGAAGGCCGCGACGTTGTTGGCCTCGCCCAGACCGGCACCGGTAAGACTGCAGCATTCGCAGTACCGGCCCTGTCCCGCCTGGCCGAACTCCACGACCTCAACGGCCCGTCCCGCAAGACCCAGGCCCTGGTGCTGGCACCCACCCGCGAGCTCGCGCTCCAGGTAGCGGAGGCCTTCACCTCCTACGCCAAGCACATTGACGACTTCACCGTCCTGCCCGTCTACGGCGGCTCCGCCTACGGCCCGCAGCTCGCAGGCCTGCGCCGCGGTGCCCAGGTTGTTGTGGGTACCCCGGGCCGCGTGATCGACCACATCTCCAAGGGTTCCCTGGACCTGTCCGAACTCCAGTACCTGGTGCTGGACGAGGCTGACGAGATGCTGCGCATGGGCTTCGCCGAGGACGTTGAGCAGATCTTCCAGCAGACGCCGTCGGACCGCCAGGTGGCGCTGTTCTCCGCAACCATGCCGAGCCAGATCCGCCGCATGTCCAAGCAGTACCTGAACAACCCGGCCGAGATTTCCGTCAAGTCCAAGACCACCACCGGCGCCAACACCCGCCAGCGGTACCTGCAGGTCATGGGCCCGCACAAGCTCGACGCCATGACCCGCATCCTCGAGGTTGAAGAGTTCGACGGCGTGATCGCCTTTGTTCGCACCAAGATGGCAACCGAGGACCTGGCTGACAAGTTGAAGTCCCGCGGTTTCCAGGCTGCCGCCATCAACGGCGACATTCCGCAGCAGCAGCGTGAGCGGACCGTCGACGCGCTGAAGGAAGGCCGCATCGACATCCTCGTTGCTACCGACGTCGCCGCCCGCGGCCTCGACGTCGAGCGGATCAGCCACGTGATCAACTACGACATCCCGCACGACACCGAGTCCTACGTCCACCGCATCGGCCGCACCGGCCGCGCAGGCCGTTCCGGCGACGCCATCCTCTTTATGACGCCGCGGGAGAAGTACCTGCTGCGTTCCATCGAGAAGGCAACCCGCCAGCCGGTGGAGCAGATGCACCTGCCGACTGCGGAAACCGTGAACACGCTGCGGCTGGGCAAGTTCGCCGAGCGCATCACGGAGACCCTCGCTTCTGAGGACGTCGCCGCGTTCCGCGACCTCATCGCCTCCTACGAGGAAGAGCACAACGTTCCGGCTGCGGAGATCGCTGCGGCCCTGGCTGTTATGGCGCAGGGCGGGCAGCCGCTGCTGGTCAAGGAACTGCCTGCAGCTCCTGAGTTCCAGAAGCGCGAGCGCTCCAAGGACGGCTTCGGCTCCCGCGGGCCTACCCGTACGCTCACCGAGGGCAATGCCACGTACCGGATTGCCGTGGGACGCCGCCAGCGCGTTATGCCCGGCTCCATCGTGGGCGCCATCGCCAACGAGGGCGGCATCTCCTCGGCCCAGATCGGCGGCATCGACATCCGCTCGGACCACTCCCTCGTGGAGCTGCCGGCGGACCTCAGCCCCGAGCAGCTGCGTGCCCTGTCCCGCACCAGGATCGGCGGCGAGCTGATCCACCTCGAGCTGGACAATGGACGCAAGCCCTCCGGCGACCGCGGCGCCTACCAAGGCAACCGCGGCGGCGACCGTGGCGGCAACTTCAAGGGCAACGGCGGGTTCAAAAAGGAATTCCGGAAGAACGACGGCGAGCGCAGCTCCGCCGACCGCGGCGGCCGCTCGTACAGCGAGCGTTCCTTCAGCGCTGACAGCGGTGCCACCCGCGGCCAGGCCAGCGATTCCCGCTTCGCCGGCCACGGCGACGGCTCCCGCAAGCCCCGCCACGGCAACGAAGGCGGACAGCGCGACTTCAACCGCAAGGGCAAGTGGTAAATCGTCAGCCAGTCTGACACGTTCCCCCGGTGGGCCGGCTTTCGAGCCGGCCCACCGGCGTTTAACGGCTCTCGACCGACGACGGCGGAGGGCGTCGCCGTGACGCCTGACACCTCCTGCCTGAGTGTGGGGATCGACACATTCTTGTGCCGGGTCCTTGGGAAAGGCTCTGGCCGGTGCCGCCTGCGCCGGCTGGGAGGTGTCGATTTTCCTTGGTTTTCCGGCTATTTCCGGCCGATAGCGCGCTCGTCAGGCACCTGTTCCAACCCCTCCCCACCCGCCCGGACGCCGATTTGTTGGTGGTGGAATCTTCCGGTAGAGTATTTACTCGTTGCCCCCCTAGCTCAGTGGTAGAGCGCGTTCTTGGTAAGAACGAGGTCACCGGATCGATTCCGGTGGGGGGCTCTGAATGAGGGCCTGTGTCAAGGCGGTTTTGACCGGCTTGGCACAGGTTTTTCTCATTCGTGGCGGTGTAGCTCAGTTGGTTAGAGCGCACGACTCATAATCGTGAGGTCGGGAGATCGAGCCTCCCCACCGCTACCAAAGCAGCAGGTCAGAGGCTTCAGCCCCTGACCTGCTTTTGTTTTGTTTGCGGGTTGGCGTCCAGCCGCGTCGAGCGTGACCTGCCGGCAGGGCACTTACTTCGGGCAGCTCAGGTCCCGGTTGTAGGCTGCGAACATGCCATGCGGGTTATCCCTCCATACCCAGGCGTGGAGCGCGAAGGACTTGGGGAACGGCCCGTCGTCGAACTTGACGCCGGCAATCGAAGGCCGGTGCGCCGCCGTCGATATAAATTCCACGGCTACCAGCTTGTACCGCCCGTACTTGTTCGGCATGTACACCAAAACCTCAGGCTTTCGGGCCTGGGTCTTGTCGTCGATCAGTTCCTGCTTCGCGTAGTGGAAGCCCATTGCCCCCACGCCGGGTTTCTCGATGCATTCAGTGATTTTTTTGTAGCCATCCCTCTCTGCGTTCTCCAGCCACCGATAGTCATAGGTAACGTGGCGCAGGATCTTGACCAGCCGGCGCTGATCGTCATTGTTCCGCCAGTCATCGCTGTGGTCTGCGCCCCCGTGCCCGGAGCCTCCATGCGCGACCGCCGTTCCGGGAGCAAGTCCCAAGGCAAGCACTGCAGCGGTGGCCATCGACAGTAGCCCCGTCCTGGTGCGATTCATCGTTGATCTTCTACCCCTCTGAGACCGATATTTTCTGTTGAAGGGATGCGAAGCGTGGGAAGGGAGTCCCGCCTTCGCCAAGATGCCGGCAGAGTTCCCCGGGAACTGCCGGTGAAGGAGCCGCCCGGACGGTACATCGTCCATCGACTGGAGCGGCGTATTCAGTATGCTCCTGCTCCAAAACGCGGCGCTACGCTACGGGCGGGTAGTAGGGGGGAGCAACCCGCGAAACGCCCTCTCGCACCGATTAGCTACTTCCCTGCCCGTCGTTGTAACGTTTAGGTAACCGGTCGGCGCACACGCCCGACGAAAGCGTCCTGAACGCTTTTGCGTGTGGTACGTCCCCAGGTGGCAGCGCCTTTTGTGTTCCGCAGACCGTGACCAACTCCGGGCAGGACACCCCAGCGACTGCCCTTTCCGCACTCCCATGAAGAGGCTTTGTTTTCCATGCGCAGAAATAGTCTGCTTGCCGCCGGTATGCTTTCGGTTCTTCTCGCCACATCGGCGTGTGGGGCCGTAACGGGCGCCCCAAACTCACCCTCACAGTCAGCCGTTCCTGCGAACGCCGGCCTTGAAGCAAGCTCCAGCACCTGGGGCGACAAGTCCTCCGAGGTGGGGACCAGCCAGCGTGCCGCCGCGGAGAAGGTCGCCGCGGAGAAGGCCAAAAAGGCCGAGGCAGCCGCCGCAACTGAGAAGGCCGAGAAAGCCATGGCGGCAGAGAAGGCCCAGAAGGCCGAGGCCGACGCAGCAGCAAAGAAGGCTGATGCAGCCGCCGCGGCAAAGGCTAAGGATGCAGCCGCAATGGAGCAGGCAGCGAGCAGGCTGCCAGTGGCGGGTCCCGCTCCCGCCGCGCCCTCCGCTGTCCCCGCGGCGCCCGCGGCCCCCAAGCAGCAAGCGGCCCCGGCCGTCCCGTCGTCGTCCTCGGAGCGGATTGTCACTACCACGTACACAACGGCGTACACCTGGTACGACAACACCCCAGCAGGCTCGTCTGCCATCAGCCACCCGGTACTGCACAAAACTGCCGGGGGCACCGGCACCTATGAGGACCCGATCACCATCGCCGTGGGGCACTCCCTTGCCACCGGCCAGGATGTGCTCGACTTCCCGGCCGGCACCCGCATCTACCTTCCGGACGTCCGGCGCTACTTCATCGTTGAAGACACCTGCGGCGACGGCAGGGATCCGCAGGGCGGACCCTGCCACCAGGGCACCAATGTCCACGGCACCAACTCCACCATCTGGATTGATATGTGGATCGGCGGCCAGAGCGTGAATGCTGAAGCTGCCGACGCCTGCGCCCGCAAGGTGACAAACGTCAACACTGCTGTTTTCAACCCGGCAAGCAACTATGCAGTGGCGCCGGGGGCCGGCGTTATCCATGACGGAAAGTGCGACGCTGGCTACGGCAACGCGCTCGTAAAGCAGTAGCAACAGGCGGACCAGTCCTAAGATCCACGGAAGGTCCTGCGGGGGCCGGCGTACTTCGCCGGCCCCCGCTTTTGTTTGTATTTCCGCCAGCCGTTCCCGGCTCCCGGGACTCCCGGCGGCCCCGGCCGGGCCGAAGCGTGACAAGTTCCCTGTTTCCCCGTAGCTTTGCCGCATCTGACCGACGGGGGAAACGCATGGACTTCTTTGACGCGGTGATGGTGCCGTTCAGATGGCTGGTGTCCGTCGTTATGGTCGGCATCCATGACGGGCTGAGCGCCATGGGCATGCCTCCCGCCAGCGGATGGACATGGGCCCTGTCCATCACCGGTCTGGTTTTATTGATCCGCGCCGCCCTGATTCCCGTGTTCCTGAAGCAGGTCGACGCCCAGCGCCGGATGCGGCTGCTGCAGCCGGACCTGAAGGCGCTGCAGGAAAAGTACAAAGGCCGAACCGATCAGCTCTCCCGCCAGTCGATGGCGCAGGAGCAGATGGCCTTATACAAGAAGCACGGGACCAACCCCTTCTCCGCCTGCCTGCCCCTGCTGATCCAGGTGCCGTTCTTCTTCGCGCTGTACCAGGTCCTCGCCGGCATCAGCACCCGGGCAGCGCAGGGTGAGGGAACAGGCTCCATGAGCCACGACCAGGTGGTGCAGTTCGACCAGTCCAGCATCTTCGGCGCACCATTGACGGCCTCAGTGCTGCATGGCGGCAGCGGCAACCAGACAGCCGTTATGGTGCTGACCCTCCTGATGATCCTTGCCATGATGGCGGCGCAGTTCATCACACAAAAAATGGTGATGGCGAGGACTGTGCCGTCAGCGGACGCCGGCAGCCCCTTGATGCGGCAGCAAAAAATGCTTCTGTACATCCTCCCGGTGGTGTTCGCACTGGGCGGGGTCTTCTTCCCCATCGGCGTCCTGGTTTACTGGACGGTCACCAACCTCTGGACCATGGGGCAGCAGTTTTTCGTCCGGGAGCGGCGGACATCCGGAACCGGGTAGTCCTGCCGGGAGGAAGCAGTGGTCTTACGGGACCGCTGAAGTGCAGGCAGAATGAGCCCATGGCTGAGCTGATCTACACGGGCATCACCTCCCTGGACGGATACGTTGCCGACCGGAATGGCAACTTCGACTGGAGTGCCCCTGACGAGGAAGTCCACGCCTTCGTCAACAACCTGGAGCGCGACGCCGGCACGTACCTTCTGGGGCGGCGCATGTACGAGGTCCTGTCCGTGTGGGAGACCCTGGGCGGAACCGATGATCCGCCCGTCATCCAGGACTACGGGCGCATCTGGCGGGCAGCGGACAAAGTGGTTTTCTCCACGACGTTGGACGCCCCGCTGACCGCCAGGACAACAGTCCAGCGCTCTTTCGAACCCGATGCCATCCGGGACCTGAAGGAGAGCAGCAGGGGCAGCATTGGCATTGGCGGCTCCACCCTGGCAGCCAGGGCACTCGGGGCGGGGTTGGTGGACGAGTGCCGGATCTTCCTCAACCCGGTGGCAGTGGGAGGCGGCTTGCGGTTCCTGCCGGACGGGCTGAACCTGCGGCTTGAGCTCCAGGACGAGCGGAGGTTCCGCAACGGGGTGGTGTACCTCAGCTACCGCACTGTCTCCTGATCCTCTTCGGGTCGCCACGCCGGGATATGGCGTCCGGGGGATGGGGGAGCAGAATGGGGCAATGACCCGAATCGCAATCATCGGCGGCCACGGCAAAGTGGCCCTGCACCTGTCCACCCTGCTCACGGAAGAGGGCCACAGCGTCACCTCGTTCTTCCGCAACCCGGACCACGCGGGGGAGGTCGCGCAAACGGGCGCAACGCCGTCGGTCCTTGACATCGAGAATTCGACGACGGCGGCCATCGCCGAGTCGCTGAAGGGCCACGACGCCGTCGTCTGGTCAGCGGGCGCAGGCGGCGGGAACCCCGCCCGGACCTACGCCGTTGACAGGGACGCAGCCATCCGGTCGATGGATGCGGCAGCCCAGGCGGGAGTGGACCGGTACGTGATGGTCTCCTACCTGGGTGCCCGCAAGGATCACGGTGTGCCGGAGAGCAATGGCTTTTTTGCCTACGCCGAGGCGAAAGCCGCCGCTGACGACTATCTCCGCGGAAGCGGCCTCGCCTGGACCATCCTGGGGCCGGGCACCCTCACGGACAAGCCGGGCACGGGTTTGATCACCGTGGATCCCAGCCCGGGGGAGGGAGACCGGGGAACGTCGCGCAGCAACACTGCCATCGTGGCAGCAGCGGTGCTGGACCTGCCGGAGACAGCAGGCCGGACCATTGAATTCTGCGACGGCTCGCTGCCCGTTGCCGCCGCGCTGGAGTCGCTGTAGCCGGCGGTTGCAGCAAGCCCTGGACCAAGGCGGTCGCTGGCAGGATCCGGACGTGCTGTTGACCATTCCTTGCATCGCGCCAGATAATGAACGGGCAACTAAATTTAGAACCAAAATAAATACCGTCGACAAGCAGCAAAGGATCAACCCTTGTCCACCACCGCCACTCTGGCAACCCTGTCCGATGCCGACCGTACGGCCGATCCGAACTGGTGGCGCCAGGCCTCCGTCTACCAGATCTACCCGCGGAGCTTCGCGGACTCCAACGGCGACGGCATCGGTGACCTGAAGGGCATCACCGCCAAGGTCCCATACCTGAAGTCCCTGGGGATCGACGCCGTTTGGCTGAGCCCGTTCTACCCCTCGGCCTTGGCAGACGGCGGCTACGACGTGGACGACTACCGCGATGTGGACCCCAAGCTGGGCACTCTCGAGGACTTCGACGAGATGGCCAACGCGCTGCACGAGGCCGGCATCAAGCTGATCGCCGATATCGTCCCGAACCACTCCTCTGACCGGCACGAGTGGTTCCAGGAGGCCCTCGCGTCCCCGAAAGGTTCCCCGGCCCGGGACCGCTACATCTTCCGTGACGGCAAGGGCCCCAACGGTGAGTTCCCGCCGTCGGACTGGGACTCCGTGTTCGGCGGCCCGGCCTGGGAGCGCATCACCGAACCGGACGGCACCCCCGGCCAGTGGTATATGCACATCTTCGCCAAGGAACAGCCGGACCTGAACTGGTCCAACCGGGAAATTCGCGAGGACTTCCTCAAGACCCTTCGCTTCTGGTCGGACCGCGGCGTTGACGGCTTCCGGGTGGACGTGGCCCACGCCCTCACCAAGGACCTCACCGAGCCGCTGCTGTCCAAGCTGGAACTGAGCGCTGCGAACAGCGGCGTGGACGGATTCGACGACGGAACCCACCCCTTCTGGGACCGGGACGAAGTCCACGAGATTTATGCCGAATGGCGCGAGGTGTTCAACGAATACAACCCGCCCCGCACCGCTGTCGCGGAAGCATGGGTCCACGCCACGCGCCGCGCCCGCTACGCAAGCCCTCAGGGACTCGGCCAGGCCTTCAACTTCGACCTGCTGCAGGCCGATTTCGACGCTGGCGAGTACAAGGAAGTCATCACCCGGAACCTCGCCGAGGCAGCGGCCACCGGCGCCTCCTCCACGTGGGTCTTTTCCAACCACGACGTGGTCCGCCACGCCACCCGCTACGGCCTGCCCCAGGTATCGCAGCACAAGGAGCGCACCAAGGGCCAGGACGGCAAGGACTGGCTGCTCGCCGGCGGTCCCGCCGAGGCGCTGGACGTGGAGCTGGGCGAACGCCGCGCCCGTGCCGCCACGCTGCTGATGCTCGCCGTCCCCGGTTCCGCCTACCTGTACCAGGGCGAGGAACTGGGCCTGCAGGAAGTGGCCGATATCCCCGAATCGGAGCGGCAGGACCCTTCCTTCTTCCGCAACAGGGGTGTGGAAATCGGCCGCGACGGCTGCCGCGTGCCGCTGCCGTGGAAAGTGGAGGGCACATCGTTCGGATTCGGCGACGGCGGTTCCCACCTTCCCCAGCCTGACTGGTTCAGCAAGTACGCCGTGGAGGCGCAGGACGGTACCAAGGGCTCCACGCTGGAGCTCTACCGCGCCGCCCTGAAACTGCGCGGCGAACTGCTGACCGGCGAAGAGCTGGAGTGGGTCGAGGCCGGCACAGCGGACGTCCTGCACTTCCGCCGCCCCAACGGCTGGCAGTCGCTGACCAACTTCGGGGACACCGCCGTCGACCTTCCGGCAGGCACCGTCCTGGTCAGCAGCGCGCCGCTGGAAGACGGCAAGCTGCCTGCCAATACCACCGCGTGGCTGCGCTGATGCCCCGTTGCCTTTCGGGGCGGGCTGCCTGATGCAGGAACTCATTTATGGCTGCATGGGCCTTGGCGGCAGCTGGTCCGAGGAACCGCATGCCGGCGAGCATGTGGACGAAGCTGCTGCCGCCGTCGAGGCCGCGCTGCATGCCGGCATCACGTTGTTTGACCACGCGGACATCTACCGCAGCGGCAAGTCGGAAGCCGTCTTCGGCGAGGTGCTGGCAGCCACGCCAGGGCTGCGGGACCGCATCCGGCTCCAGACCAAGTGCGGCATCAGGCTGAACGAGCGTGGCCTGCAGACGCACTACGACCTCAGCCGCGAGGCCACCCTGGAGCGGGTCAACGAAAGCCTGAAGCGGTTGCGGACGGACTACGTGGACATCCTCCTGCTGCACCGCCCGGACCCCCTGGCGGACCCTGCAGAGGTGGCCGCCGCCGTCGGGCAGCTGATGGCGGAAGGCAAGGTCCGGCAGCTGGGCGTGTCCAACATGTCCGGGGCACAGATCGAGGCGCTGCAGGACCGGCTGGAAACCCCGGTGGTGGCAAACCAGCTGGAAATGAGCCTGCTCAAGCGGGCGTGGCTGGAAAGCCAGGTGCTGGTCAACCACGCCGAGCACCTGGACTACAGCTTCCCGCACGGCACACTGGAATACTGCACCCGGAACTCGGTCACCCTGCAGGCCTACGGTTCGCTGGCCCGCGGCCTGTACACGGGGGCGGAACCGGACAGCCCGACGTCGGCCGAAGCGGCCACGGCGGAACTGGTGTCCGGGCTCGCCGCGAAGTACGGCAGTTCGGGCGAGGCAGTCCTGCTGGGATGGCTGATGAAGCACCCGGCGGACATCGCCCCGGTGATCGGGACGGTCAACCCCGGACGGATCCATGCCTGTGCGGATGCTGCGCGCGTGGCACAGGTGATGAGCCGGGCCGAGTGGTACCAGCTGTGGGTGACGGCGCGGGGCAGCAACATCCCCTGAGCAGCCCCAACCAGGTGGCAGCAAGTGCGTTGAGACGCTCACGACGGCACTTGCTGCCACCGGCATCCGCGGCGGCTGTAGTCACATCCCGTTTAGTTCGTATTGAACCTCACAAGCGGGCCGTTTTCTTCGCTATGCCGGTTGCCGGGCGGATACGGTAGATACATGACGTCTACCATCGCCACCGAGACCGTAAGGCCGGAACGCAATATCCCAGCAGAGATCGCCCGCTCATGGCTCCTCGTTAATGCCATGAAGACCGAGCTTTTTGACCAGTCGGCAGTGTCCCGCGCCGATTCGATCATCCTGGATATTGAAGATGCCGTGGACCCTTCCCAGAAGGACCAGGCCAGGGGCAACGTGGTTGACTGGCTGACCGCCGGCGGCAAGGCCTGGGTCCGGATCAACGACGCCACCAGCCCCTTCTGGGCAGACGACCTGGCTGGCCTCCGCGGCACCCCGGGCCTCCTTGGGGTCATGCTCGCGAAGACCGAATCCGCCGACCAGGTCACCGAGAGCTTCCACCGCATGGACGGCAAGACCCCCGTCATCCCGCTGGTGGAGTCCGCCGTCGGCATCGAGGAAGCCAACCAGATCGCGAAGGCCCAGGGCGCGTTCCGCCTGGCCTTCGGCTCCGGTGACTTCCGCCGCGACACCGGCATGGCGGCCACGGCCGAGGCTATGGCCTACCCGCGCGCCAAGCTGGTCGTCGCCAGCCGCGTCGGCAACCTTCCGGGCCCCATCGACGGCCCCACTGTCGGCACCAACCACCCCATCCTGCGGGAGCAGACCGGCATCACCGTGATGATGGGCATGACGGGCAAGCTGTGCCTGGCCATCGACCAGACCCCCGTCATCAACGAGGTCATCAGCCCCACCCCGTCCGACGTCGCCTGGGCCACCGACTTTATGGCCGACTTCGAAGCCAACGGCCGTGTCATCCGTGACGGCTCCGACCTGCCCCGCCTGGGCCGCGCCGAGAAGATCATGAAGCTCGCGGTAGCCTTTGGGGTGCAGCCCGCGCTGTAGCACCTACATTCATTTCAGGAGACCCCGTGACCGGTACCCGCTATCTGGTCCACGGGGTCTTTTGGCCTGCGCCGCCGGCCTCCTGCCCGGTACTGCGGCTGCAGGCGCCGGATGGCACCTTCGAGGATTTAGCGCTCGACGACGGCGCCCGCCTGGGCTTCCGGCTCGCCGCCGAAGGAAAATCCTGCCTTGGCCACCACCGAGTGCACAGCCCCGGCCACCGGGATCACGTGCTGTGCCCCGGGCAAGCTCCGGCATCCCGGGGGCATCAGTGTGAGCGGTGCTTCGTGCTGGACGATTTCCGTCATATGCACGACTTCCACCGGAACGGCGATGTTCCCCCCGGCCTGCGCAGCTACCTGATGCAGCCGCACTGGCTTTACGTCGCCACCTTCGCCACCGGGGCAACCAAGGTAGGTACGGCATCGGATCTGCGGAAGTGGCAGCGGCTGGCCGAGCAGGGGGCCGTGGTGGCGAGCTACGTCGCCCGTGCCGTTGACGGGCGGGTGGTGCGGATCCTGGAGGACCTGGTGACGCGCGACGGCGGGCTTCCGCAGCAGGTACGGTCTGCCGCCAAGGCTGCCGCCCTGGCAACTCCGGCTCCTGCTTCCTGGCTCACTGCACACAATGATGCGCACGCAACCACCGCACGCAAGGTCATTTCCGCTGCAGGCCTGGACGGTTTCGAATTGGTGGACGAAGGCTGGAACCGGCCCGGACTCGCGCAGCGGCTGTGCTCCGGAACCGCCCGGCACGCCTACCCCCACACGCTGGCTTCCGGGCAGCACGGGTTCACCATCCGGTCCGCCGCCGGAAGCTTTGTCCTGGCAGCCCTCGATGACGACGACCTGGAATTCGTGGTGGACCTTGGCCAGCTCAAGGGCCGGACCATCGAACTGGGCCAGTACAGCTCAGAGGTTCCGGCAGTCCAGGAGGCGCTGTTCTGACTCCGCCGCCGGCGCCTCCCAGACGCCGGGGTGCGTGCCAGTAGAATGGCAGGGTGCTGAACGAATTCTGGGCCACCGCGCCAACCCGCTACAAAGTCCTGGTCTTCAGCGCGATGGGACTGATCGCCGTCGGCATCATCCTGAACCTGGTGGGAAACACCAGCGGCAACTCCGCCCTCGCCACCGCCTCCCTCCCGCTGATCGGGCTGGGCCTCGTCCTGCACATCGCGGGGATCGTGGTCCGCGGCCAAAGCATCCGCAAGAACCTGCGCCGGTAACCTTTCGGGCGCTCCGAAGCCTGACGATAGGCTTGAGCCCATGACTATCAATCCGGACCTGCAGGGCAGAAGCTACCCTGCCGCAGAGGTGTACGACGTTGGCCGCGAGAAGATCCGCGATTTTGCCCGCGCCGTCAAAGCCACCCATCCTGCACACTTCGACGTGGATGCCGCCAAAGCCCTGGGCCACACCGACCTGGTGGCCCCGCCAACGTTTGCCATCATCATCGCCCAGCGCGCAGACGCCCAACTCATCGAGGATCCGGACGCCGGCATCGACTTCTCGCGCGTGGTCCACGCAGACCAGCGCTTCACCCACCACCGGCCCATCCTCGCCGGCGACCGCCTGGTCGCGGAGCTCCACGTGGACGGCGTCCGGGCCATGGGCGGCGGTGCAATGATCACCACGCGCTCCGAGATCTTCGCGCTCGGCTCCGATGATTCCCGGGAACCGGTCACCACCACCACGTCATCCATCCTGGTCCGCGGAGAGGGACAGTAACCCATGAGCCCCACCTTCAACGAACTCACCGCCGGCCAGGACATCGGCAGCCGCACCATCGAGGTCACCCGTACCGACCTGGTCAAGTACGCCGGCGCTTCCGGCGACTTCAACCCCATCCACTGGAACGAGGCCTTCGCCACCGGAGTAGAACTGCCCGGCGTCATTGCCCACGGCATGTTCACCATGGGCTCAGCGGTGCAGCTGGTCACTGACTGGGCAGGCGACCCGGCCGCCGTCGTCGACTTCCAGACCCGTTTCACCAAGCCGGTCCTGGTCACCGACACTACCGGGACCCCGGACCCCGGCGCCACCATCGAGGTCAGCGGCACCATCGGAAAGCTCGACGCCGATGCGGGCACCGCCCGTGTTGACCTCACCGTCGTTTCCGCGGGGCAGAAAGTCCTGATGAAGGCGCAGGCGGTCGTCCGGCTCAACTGAACCGGGAAGCCGGGCCGGAGTTTACGGATATGGTGGATTGGTGACTTCCACCCTGCTCTCCCAGCTGACCACGGCCGCCGTCGGAGGCCCTGCCGGCGCCTATATCGAGGCCCGGACCGAGGCTGAGATCATGGACGCCGTCCGCACCGCGGATGCAGCCGGTGAGCCGCTGCTGATCCTCAGCGGCGGCTCCAACCTGCTGATTTCCGACGACGGGTTCCCGGGCACGGTCGTCAGGATCGCTTCGGAAGGGTTCACCGTCAACGCGGAGGACTCCTGCGGGGGCGTGGCTGTGGTGGTGCAGGCCGGGCACAACTGGGACAAGCTGGTGGAACATGCTGTCCTTCACGCCTGGTCCGGGATCGAGGCCCTCGCCGGCATCCCGGGCTCAACCGGCGCAACTCCCGTGCAGAACGTGGGCGCCTACGGCTCGGACGTTTCCCAGACCATCGCTGCTGTCCGGACCTGGGACCGGGAGCGGAATGCTGTCAAGACATTTACCAACTCCGAGCTGAAGTTCGGGTACCGGGATTCCATCCTGAAGCAGACCACGGTTAACGGCTCGCCCCGCTACGTGGTGCTCACTGTTGAGTTCCAGCTGCCGCTGGGGCGGATGAGCGCCCCGATCCGGTACGCGGAACTGGCACGGTCGCTGAGGGTGGAGCAGGGCAAGCGCGCCTATTCCACCGACGTGCGCCGGGAAGTGCTTCGGCTGCGGGCTTCCAAAGGCATGGTGTGGAATCCCGGGGACCGGGACACCTACTCCACGGGTTCCTTTTTCACCAACCCCATCGTCCCGGCCGAGGTTGCGGACGCCCTGCCGGAAGGGGCGCCCCGTTACCCAGCCGGCCAGGACGGGCTGGTGAAGCTCTCCGCTGCCTGGCTGATCGACCAATCCGGCTTTGGCAAGGGCTTTGGCCTGGAGCCCGGCAGCGTCAGCGGGGGCCGCGCATCCCTGTCCACCAAACACACCCTGGCCATCACCAACCGCGGCTCGGCCAGCGCTGCGGACGTGGTGGCAGTAGCGCGGGAAGTGCGTGCCGGCGTCGAACAGCGCTTCGGCATCACACTGCACCCCGAACCGCTGCTTATCGGCCTGGAACTGTAGCCCGCGCCGTAGCTGGTGCCGCCCCGTTGAGGGTCTCGTCTGTTGCTTCGTTGCCAAGTCCCATCATGGCGGAGGCCCAGCCGGCGCTGGCCAGGTAGAGCCCCATAAACAGCCACACGAGCAGGCCGGGGGCCAGCGGGTTGGCGGTTCCGGCCACTACGCAGGTCGCCAAACCGCCGACGGCGATCGCGAGGGACAGCACCCAAAGGACTTTTCCTGCCCGGGGGTGGCGCCGCCAGTCTCGGAAGACCCGCAGCCCCCTGCGGCCCACGCTTATGGCCGGGAAGAGTACCGCGTAGCCGCCGCCCAGGCATAAGGCGAGGGACGGCAAAAGGAGCAAAGGGTCCGAGCTGCCGCTCTCCACGAAACCGGGCAACGACGCCACCCCCAGGCCCGTTCCCGCCAGGACGGAAACCGTCCCGCCCACCATCCACCGCTTCGTTCTTAAATCAAGCAATTGCCACAAACTCCCCAAAGTCATGCTTCTACCCTAATGGCCCATGTCGGCGGGCCCGTCCCGGAGCCTAGGATGGGCCCATGGCTGCGAGGGTGGGGAAACGTATTGACCGCCGGACCTTGGGCCGGCTGCGGCTGGCGTCCCAACGATTGGTGCCGCATCCGGCCGTGCCACCTGCATCCGCTCCTGACGTTTCCGGCTCCATCGCCGGGACTGTCCGGTGGATGACGGCAATGCAGGCCCAGGACCTGCAGGCCGCCCTGTGGGCCGTGGGTGCCAGAGTACCGGGAGCCGGTTTGAGCGACGCCCGGTCCGCCATCGACTCGGGTGCTGTGGTCCGGTCGTGGCCGATGCGCGGTACCTTGCACCTCGTGGCGCCGGAGGATCTGCACTGGATGCTGGACCTGACTGCGGAGCGGCTCACGAAGAGCATCGCCGCCAGGCACCGCGAACTGGGCATCACCTGGGCCGACATTGAGAAGTGCCGGGACATCGCGCTGGAACAGGTTGCCGGTGGCGGAGCTGCCAGCCGCCCAGAGCTCTTCCAGGTGTTCGACGCCGCCGGGCAGCCCACCGAGGGCCAGCGGGGCATCCACATCCTGGGGACGCTGTGCCGGCACGGCTGGCTGGTGCAGGGGCCCCTGGCCGGCAACCAGCAACTGATGGTGGCCTTCGATAGCTGGATTCCCGTGTCGCGCAAACTGGAGCGGCGGGAGGCCATCGCGGAGTTTCTGCTGCGCTACTTCAGGAGCCACGGCCCGGCGACGATCCGGGACTTCGCCTGGTGGACGCAGCTTCCCCTGACCGAGATTCGGGCGGCGTTCGAGGACGTCAACGGGCAGTTGGTGGAGCTTGAGTTCGAGGGCGCAAGCTACTGGCTTTCCCCGGAGACCGCGTCCCTGCTCGACGCCGGCGTACCGGGCCAGAGGTCCGTGCTGCTGCTGCCCGGCTTCGACGAGTTTGTGCTCGGCTATACGGACCGGAGCCTGGTCCTGGCGCCGGAGCACGCCAACAAGATTGTCCCTGGCGGCAACGGCGTCTTCAAGAAGACCCTGGTGGCCGGGGGAGAGGTGACTGGCACCTGGGCGCGGGAAGGGACGGGTCCGCGTGCCGCCGTCGTGCCTGAGCTCTTCGACGACACCCGGCCGCTCGGTCCGGCCGCGCAGGCTGTATTCGACCGCGCAGCCCGGCGGTATCTCGAGTTCCTGGCGAGCTGACCGGGCGCACCGCACGCGCGGCCCTGCCCCGCATACGCGGTGCGCAGCGGCGTGGTCCTGCGCCTCCGGCGGGACGCCGAGCGGCGCAGGGAAAGCGCGCTGATCGAAGAAGGGTGGCTGGTTTTAAGGCTCCAATGGAAGCACCTTGACCGGCCTGCAGAGATCAAACGTCGCCTCCAGGACATGGCGGAGCGTTCCCGGAGGTTCTCCGCCTGGCAATAAAAGCGGCCCTGCCCCGCTTGAGCGGTCCTGGGCGGGACCGTCCAAGCGGGGCAGGGCCGCTTTTGGGGCTGAAGACGGGTGGCTACAAGTTGCCGGTGGCGATGTTGAGCATGCGGCGCAGCGGCTCGGCGGCGCCCCAGAGGAGCTGGTCGCCCACGGTGAAGGCGCTGATGTACTGCGGGCCCATCTCCATTTTGCGGATGCGGCCCACAGGGATGTCCAGGGTGCCGGAAGCTGCCACGGGGGTCAGCTCGGCCATGGAGGCTTCCTTGGTGTTCGGAACCACCTTGGCCCACTGGTTGTCCTCGGCCAGGAGCTTCTCGATCTCGGCCACGGACAGGTCCTCGCGGAGCTTGAGGGTGAGGGCCTGGGAGTGGGACCGCATGGCGCCGATGCGGACGCAGAGGCCGTCCATGATCACACCGTTTTCCTCGCCGGTGCCCAGGATCTTGTTGGTCTCGACCCCGGCCTTCCACTCTTCCTTGGACTGTCCGTTGCCGAGGTCGGCGTCGATCCAGGGGATGAGGGAGCCGGCCAGCGGCACGCCGAATTGGGTGGCGTCGATGCCCGTGCGCTGGTGGGCCAGGACCTTGCGGTCGATGTCCAGGATGGCCGACGCCGGGTCGTCCAGTTCCGTGCTGACCTCGGCGTTGAGCGTGCCGAACTGGCTGAGGAGCTCGCGCATGTGCCGGGCGCCGCCGCCGGAGGCAGCCTGGTAGGTCATGGAGGTGCCCCATTCCACCAGGTTGTTTTTGAACAGGCCGCCGAGGCCCATCAGCATGCAGGACACGGTGCAGTTGCCGCCGATGAAGTCCTTGGTGCCGTTGACCAGGCCCTTGTCGATGACGTCGCGGTTGATGGGGTCCAGGACGATGATCGAATCGTCGTTCATGCGCAGGGTGGAGGCGGCGTCGATCCAGAGGCCGTCCCAGCCGCGGCTGCGGAGTTCGCCGTGGACCTGCTTGGTGTAGTCACCGCCCTGGGCGGTGACGATAATGGGCAGCTTCGCGAGGGTGTCGATGTCGAACGCGTTCTCGAGCTTGCCGGCGCTGCCTTCTGCTGTTCCAGCAATGGAGGGCGCGGCACCTCCTGCGTTGGAGGTGGAGAAGAACACCGGGTTGATGTTGGCGAAGTCGCCCTCGTCCTGCATGCGCTGCATCAGGACGGAACCGACCATGCCGCGCCATCCGACCAGGCCGACGGAAGGGGTAGCTGCTGTAGTCATTCGTCCAGTTTAGACTTCGGAGCCGGGAGGGCGCAGTCGGTTACGTCACTCCCGGGTGGAACTGACGATGGCGGGAGGCAGCGACTAACCTGCTCGTGCCCGGCCAGCGGGTCATTGGGAGATGTGTCCTGCGCCTGGCTCGGGTGCCCCTCGCTCTTTCCGCAGCTTTTTGGTTCGGTACTCGTCCCTTGCCATGCCGAAGGTGTACCAGGCTCCGAATCCTCCCAGCGCGGTGAGGAACAAGGCGCCCCAGAAAGACTGCCCTCCGCTTTCCGCCGGAATCAGAAGAATTACCAATGAAAGGATGGCTGAAAGCCCTAAGACTGCAGACATAATTCCCATGCCCCACCATGTCCGGACCTGGGCTTGGCCTCGGCCGGGTGAGAACCCGATCTCGTCGGCGGGGTAGCTGTGCAACTCGCCAGTGTCAGTCTTACGCAGCACCCGCTTTTCACCCCGTGCCAGCGCCTCCTTGTGCTCGGCATACACGGCGTCGTTTCGCCGCTCAGCTTCCCGACTGAAAACCATCAGCAGGTTGCCCCTTACCAGTCGAATTGCTTGGCTATAGGTTCCGGGATTCCCCGTTCGGCCCTGAGGCGCAGCCGGGGTCAGCCCCGCTGGGACTCCTCGAGTACAGCCGCTTTGCGGGCACGCAGGGCGAAAAACGCGCCGAAGGCGAACACCTGCGTCACCACCACGAGCACAATAATCCCGGTGATCTTGTTGCCGCCCAGGATCATCGTGAGCCCAACGATGGCAGACAGCAGCGCCAGCAGGGGGAGCAGCATGTAGCCCAGCACAAAAAGGGTTTCCGGTTTCTTCAACATTCCTAGCCCTCAGTCCTTGACCATTTAGTAAATCTGTAGCGCGTGCCGTTGGCGGCTGTCAGCCACCCGTCCGGCGGAACGGAGACTGCGGCCTCCCAGCTGGTGCCAAGCTCGGGGGCGAAAGTGTCGCCGTCGGCATCGACGTCGATGGTAGTGACCACCGCGACGTTGGCGAGCTCGGTGGACTGGCGGAAAATCTCGCCGCCGCCCAGGATCCAGACTGTTTCGCCGCCGTCGACGAACTGGGATTCGAGCAGTGCGTCATCAAGCGAAGGGACCACGACGGCGCCCTCCGCCTCGGGCGTATCGGCCCAGTTTTTCTGCCTGGTGATCACGATGTTGGTCCGGCCGGGCAGGGGGCGGTACTTTTCCGGAAAGGACAGCCAGGTCTTGCGGCCCATCACCACCGGGTGGCCCATGGTCAGCCGGTTAAAGTGCTTCAGGTCCTCGGGCAGGTGCCAGGGCATGTCGCCGTCTTTGCCGATCACGCCGTCGGGAGTCTGCGCCCATACCAGTCCCACGCCCGTCACCGATGCGGCCAGTTCCTCGGTGAAGGACTGGGGATCGGTCGAATTTTCCGTGCTCATACCGCGATCGGTGCCTTGATCGTGGGGTGGTGCTGGTAGCCCACGATTTCGAAGTCCTCCAGCGTGTAGTCAAAGATCGAGGCGGGTTTCCGGGTGATCTTCAGCTGCGGGTACTCGTACGGCTCCCGGTCCAGCTGCTTGAGGACCTGGTCCATGTGGTTCTCGTAGATGTGCACGTCGCCGCCGGTCCAGACGAACTCGCCCGGCTCGAGCCCCACCTGCTGTGCCACCATGCACGTGAGCAGTGCATATGAGGCGATGTTGAACGGCACGCCCAGGAACATGTCCGCGGAGCGCTGGTACAGCTGGCAGGAGAGCTTGCCGTCCGCCACGTAGAACTGGAAAAACGCGTGGCACGGCGGCAATGCCATGTCGTTGAGCTCGGCAACGTTCCAGGCCGAGACGATATGCCGGCGCGAGTCCGGGTTGGACTTCAGGTTCTGGATGAGTTCCGCGATCTGGTCGATGTGACCGCCGTCAGGGGTGGGCCAGCTGCGCCACTGGACACCGTAGACCGGGCCGAGGTCGCCATCGCCGTCCGCCCACTCGTTCCAGATGGTGACACCCTGTTCCTGCATCCATTTCACGTTCGTCTCACCGCGCAGGAACCACAGGAGCTCCACTGCCACCGACTTGAAATGGACCCGCTTGGTGGTGATCAGGGGAAAGCCCTTTGCCAGGTCAAAGCGCATTTGGCGCCCGAAAACGCTGGTGGTTCCGGTTCCGGTGCGGTCCGATTTGTGCGTGCCGGAGGCCAGGACATCGCGCAGGAGGTCTTCATAAGGCGTTGGGATGCTCACGGCTCAAGTCTACTTTGGTTGATAAAGGCAGCTGCACGGCGGCTAGTCGTCGAAGGGCTTGAACTGCTCCACGGCAACAATCCGGTTTTTTCCGCCCGGTGCCACATGGCACACCACCAGTTCGCCGGGGGACAGGTACGGTTCCTCAACCGGCAGGAGGGCGGCCAGGTGCGGCGGCATGTGCTTGGAAAGCTGCCCGAAAACGGTGGGCAACGCCGGGCGGTGGGTGCAGACGGCGACCGCACGCTGCTTATCGAGCAGGCCCTCGATGACGGCTGCCGTCTTCTTGGGGTTCCGCTCATGCCGGTGTTCCGTGAGCGCCTCCGCCAGTTTCACCTTGGCCCCGGCAGCCTTGGCATAAGGCGCCACGGAGGCGACGCACCGCAGCCATGGGCTGGTCACAACCCTGGGCGGCTTCCACGCCTGCAGCAGCCGGCCAACAGCCTGCGCCTGGCGGGTTCCGGTGGCAGCCAGCGGCCGCTCGCCTTCCGCCTTCGTCCAGGACGAGCGGGGTTTTGCTTTCGCATGGCGGACCACCAGGAGGGGCCAGGTGTCCAGTTCCCCGCGCTCATGGGCCTGCCGCAAGTACTCAAGGGGCTCGACGTCGGACGGGTTGGAAAGCAGCCGGGCCGCCTTGTCCGGGGCGCACCACATCACGCTGTCCACCTCTTTGCCGTCGGGAACCAGCCGTCCGCCGCCGTTGACTTTGACGGCCCAGTAATGCACCACCTTCAGGCCGGAAGCCACGTGATAGTGGATTGGCGGCAGCGGGATACCCAGCTGGGCGGTGAGCCCGATCTCCTCCTGCACCTCCCGGACAGCACATTCCGGGATGGTCTCACCGTCGTCAATCTTGCCCTTCGGCCACGACCAGTCATCGTAACGCGGCCGGTGGATCAGCAGGACTTCAAGCTTGTCCTTGGTGACGCGCCAGGGCAGGGCGCCGGCAGCAGTAACTGCTACCGGTTCGCCTGGGTGGTCTGTCTGGTCAGCTACAAGTGCGTCGCTCGACAAAACAGCTGCCCTTACCGTCGGCTCAGGCTGCGCTGACGGGGACGGGATGCCAGCAGGAAGGACTGGACGTCCTCAAGGGGCCTGCCGTCGTCGCCCAAGTGGTGACGCGTCCACTTCCCCTCGTTGTCCAAATGCCAGCTCGCCGTCTCCGGAGCCATGTAACGGCGGATCAGGTCCAGGACGTAGTTGATGTCATCGGGGGCTGCCAACTGGACCAGGGCCTCCACCCGGCGGTCCAGGTTGCGGTGCATCATGTCTGCCGAACCGATGTACACCACCGGATCACCGCCGTTGGCGAAGGCGAACACACGGGAGTGCTCCAGGAACCTGCCCAGGACGGAGCGGACGGTGATGTTGTCACTGAGCCCCGGCACGCCCGGACGCAACGAGCAGATGCCGCGGACCACCACGTCCACCTTCACCCCGGCCTGGGACGCGCGGTACAGCGAATCGATGATGGCCTCGTCGACCATCGAGTTGACCTTGATCTGGACCCGGCCCGGCAGCCCGGCGCGGGCGTTCCGGATCTCGGTCTCGATCCGGTCGATCAGCCCGGAACGGACTGAACGCGGAGCAACGAGAAGCCGCTTAAAGGTCGACTTGGGGGCGTAGCCGGAGAGCTGGTTGAAGAGCTTTGAAAGGTCCTCGCCCACCTGCTCGTTGGCGGTCAGGAGGCCCAGGTCCTCGTAGTAGCGGGCTGTCCGCGGGTGGTAGTTGCCGGTGCCGATGTGGCAATAGCGCCGCAGCCCGTCCACTTCCTGGCGCACGACCAGCGAGAGCTTGCAGTGGGTCTTCAGGCCCACGATGCCGTACACCACGTGCACGCCGGCCTGTTCCAGCTTGCGGGCCCAGGAGATGTTCGCCTGCTCATCGAACCGGGCCTTAATCTCCACCAGGGCCAGGACCTGCTTGCCGGCTTCGGCGGCATCGATCAGGGCATCAACAATGGGGGAGTCGCCGGAGGTGCGGTAGAGGGTCTGTTTGATGGCCTGCACCTTGGGGTCGGCCGCGGCCTGCTCAAGGAAGGCCTGGACCGACGTGGAAAACGAGTCGTACGGGTGGTGGAGCAGGATGTCGCGGCGGCGCATAGCCGCGAAGACATTGGCGGCCTTGGAGGTCTCGGACTCGTTCAGGTACCGGGAGGTATGCGGAACGTGCTTGGGGTAGTGCAGGTCGGCGCGGTCGATGCCGGCAATAACCGACAGGCCCCGGAGGTCCAGCGGGGCCGGGACCGAGTAGACCTCGGATTCCTCAACGCCCAGTTCGCGGATCAGCAGCGCCCGGATGTTGGGGTTGATGTCATTGGTGACCTCGAGCCGGACAGGAGGGCCGAAGCGGCGGCGCAGCAGTTCCTTTTCGAGCGCCTGCAGCAGGTTCTCGGCGTCGTCCTCTTCAACCTCCACGTCCTCGTTCCGGGTGACCCGGAACGTGTGGTGCTCCAGGACCTCCATCCCGGCAAACAGTTTGTCCAGGTGAACGGCAATGACTTCCTCAAGCGCGATGAAGCGCGCCACCCGGCCTGCCACCGCGCCGGCGCGCGGACCGTCGATGGATATGAGCCGCGGCAGCTGGTCCGGCACCTTGACGCGGGCGAACAACTCCTTGTCGCTGACCGGGTTCCGTACCACAACGGCCAGGTTCAGGGAAAGGCCCGAAATGTAGGGGAACGGGTGTGCCGGGTCCACTGCCAGGGGGGTGAGGATGGGGAAAACCTTTTCGGCGAACATCTGGCTGAGCTGCTGCTTGGCCGCGTCATCCAGTTCGTCCCAGTGCATGAGGTGGATGTGCTCATATGCCAAAGCCGGCCGGATCTGTTCTGCGAAGACCCGGGCATGGCGCTGCTGGAGCCGGTGGGCCTCCTCGCCGATTTTTTCCAGCACTTCCACTGGGCTCAGGCCTGCGGGGGAGGGAACAGCAAGTCCGGTGGCGATGCGCCGCTTCAGGCCGGCTACGCGGACCATAAAGAACTCGTCCAGGTTTGACGCGAAGATGGAGAGGAAGCTGACCCGTTCCAGCAGGTGCAGGGAAGCGTCTTCGGCAAGTTCCAGGACCCTGGAGTTGAAGCTGAGCCAGCTCAGTTCCCGGTCAAGAAAGCGGTCCGGCCGGATGTCGCCCTCGGGTTCCAGGTTGGGTGCGAAGTCCGGGATGTCGATCCGGTCCTGCGTGGCCCGCGACGCCGGAACCTCCGAGGAGCCGAAGCGGGCGCGCACGGGGACTGGAGTCTCTTGGGACGTGGCTGCTCCGGAGGGTTCCGGGTTCATGGCATCTCCTTTACCTGGCGCTTGATGCTGCCGTTTCCGGC
Organism: Arthrobacter sp. D3-16; assembly: GCF_054408515.1. Classification (NCBI taxonomy): domain Bacteria; kingdom Bacillati; phylum Actinomycetota; class Actinomycetes; order Micrococcales; family Micrococcaceae; genus Arthrobacter; species Arthrobacter sp. D3-16. The sequence continues at coordinate 1,243,562 of NZ_CP096437.1, forward strand.
CTGCGCGGTTCTGTTTCAACCTTACAAGCATTCAGTGCCCGGGGGCCTTTGATTTAGCGCCCACGGGCAGTTGCGTCAGGGGATTGGACTAACCCGCCGCCGGGCCGTACATCACGTCCATGTCCCAGCGCGTGAAGCCCAGCCGCCGGTAGAGGGAGACCGCCGGGGTGTTGTCGGCGTCGACGTACAGCATGACCGCGTGCAGCCCCAGGCCCTGCAGGTATTTGATGCCCGCCACCGTCAGGGCTTTGCCCAGGCCCGAACCCTGGGCTTCCGGGCTCACACCCACCACGTAGATTTCACCGATGGCGGGGTGGGTGCCGTGGCTGGGATGCACCTTGGTCCAGTGGTATCCCAGCAGCCTGCCGTTCCCGTTCACGGCAAGGAGGAAGCCGGCGGGATCAAACCAGTCCTCAGCCATCCGGGCATCAAGGTCGGTGCGGGTGAGGCTGCCCTGCTCCGGGTGGTGGGAAAACGCGGCGCGGTTCGCCGCCAGCCAGGCGTCTTCATCCTGTCCGGGCACGAACGCGCGGATCGAAACGCCGTCCGGAAGGGAGGCGTCGGGAAGGTCCGCCGCCGCCGTCGTCATCCGCATCTTCCACAGCTCCCGCACCGGAATGAAGCCGTAGCGGGAGGCGAGGTCTGCCGCCGCCTCGTGGTTACCGTGGGACCAGGCCTTAAGTCCCTGCAGCCCCCGCCGGTCCTGAAGGGCACCAACGAGGCGGTCGGCGACCCCCTGGTTGCGGTAGCTGGGGTGCACGGCGATTTCAACCACACCGTTGCCGTCCTGTTCTTCGACCACCGCGGCGAAACCGGCAAGGTCCTGGCCGGAGGACGGATCAGAGTCCTCGTCCGGCGCATAGAGCGCCAAGGTCAGCAGCTTGTGTTCCGCGGAATCCCCGGCGCGCATGCTGATGAGGGTCTGCTCCGAGATGGACGGGTTGCCGTCCGACTCTTCCGCGGCGGCCAGGAGATCGCTGCAGTCCTTCAGGAGCTGCCGGTCAACCCCGCCTTGAACAACATGGACGGGCCACTTCTCAGGGTGCGCTGGAGTCATGAGGCAAGGCTATACGGGATCGCCGGCGGCCGGACGGCGGCCGCCGGGCTCAGGCTTCCGTCAGCTCGTCTTCCTGCTGCCGGACCAGCGTGAGCCGGTAGCCGACGTTGCGGACAGTGCTGATGAGGTTTTCATGGTCGGCGCCCAGCTTGGCGCGCAGGCGCCGGACGTGGACGTCCACGGTGCGGGTGCCGCCGTAGTAGTCGTAGCCCCACACCTCGGTGAGCAGCTGCTGCCGGGTGAACACCCGGCCGGGGTGCTGCGCCAGGTACTTCAGAAGCTCGAATTCCTTGAATGTCAGGTTCAGGGGTGCCCCGTTCACGCGGGCGGTGTAGCTCGCCTCATCGATGACGACGCCGGCGGCGCGGATCTCCGAGGGCGTGTCCTCCTGCTCGGGGACGGCCCGGGCGACGGACAGCCGGATGCGGGCCTCAACCTCGGCGGGCCCGGCGGATTCCAGCACGATGTCGTCCACGGCCCACGCGGAGGAGACGGCAGCCATGCCACCTTCGGTGAGGATCAGCACCAGCGGGGCGCTCAGGCCGGTGGCCTTCAGGAGCTGGGTGAGGGAACGGGCACCCACCAGGTCCTTGCGGGCGTCCAGCAGCACAATGTCGCAGGGGTCCGTCTCCAGCAGGGCGGTCGGCTCCGCGGGCAGGATGTGGACCCGGTGGTTCAGCAATTCCAAGGCAGGCAGAATGTCTACCGAAGAACCGGTGCTGTTCGTCAGTAACAGGATGTGCGACATTGTTCCTCCAAGGGCCGTCCGCGCATCGTTGGGCGACTGAACCGGATTTTCACCGGCCGGTACTGGCTCCCTGCCCCGGTTTGGGACTCTGCCAATGACAGCGGTCCGGCCACTTCAGCAGGGAACGTAGCTGAGCTCCGAGTATACCCTCAGGCCCCGCCGGCGCCACGGATTCGTCCCCGATCAGGCTACGTTTTGCGACATAAGCCGTTCACATAGGGCAGGATTGTGGCAGGGCCCGATGCCCTGCCACTGGGGGCGGACCGCCTTCCAAGGTCAACGCAGGATGGGATGCAGCGCAGTGAGTGCACAGACTAAGCCCGGGCCGGGATCCGTATGACGGCGGAACTGCAGGCCCCCGTGCGCTCCCTGGGCTCGTGGACCATCGGGGTGGTGGGCATCGCCGGGCTGGCGGCCATCATCGCAGCGGTCTACATGTCCCGCGAGGCCCTTGTGGCTGTTGCCGTGGCCAGCGCGGCCGCGGTGGGCATCGGCTGGCCGCACTTCCTCCGGATTCCCGCCAAAAAGACGCTCGCGGCGGTCATCGCCTTGGCCGGTGCCGGGTCGGCGCTCGCTGCCGCCTACGCTCCTGCTCCCGGCTACCTTGACTGGACACCGCCCTTTATTGCACTGGGAATCATGGCGGTTTTTGTGGTGCAGCTCATCCGTGGAACAGGGCAGGCGCAACGGCTGGAATCAACGCTTGGCTGCTCGGCCGGAGTGCTGCTCGCCTGCCTGGGTGCGGGCTGGATCGCCGGTGCCCGGTTCAACGGGGTACGGGAGATGCTGCTGGTGGCGGCCATCAGCGCCGCAGTTGCCCTGTTGGCAGGATTGATCAGGTGGCCGGACAGTATTGTTGCGCCCCTGGGCATCGTCCTTGCGGGCCTTGCCGGTCCGCTGGCCGGGCTGGTGCTCTCCGATATCGAAGTCCTGCCGGCGGCGATTTTTGGCGTGGTGGTGGGTGCGGTCCTGGTCAGCTTCCGCCGGCTCGTGACACTCCGCGGCGCTCCAATTAATGTTCCTGCTGCCCTTAGCATGGGGCTGGCGCCTGTCTCGGCGGTGGGTTCCCTGGCTTACTTCATAGACAAACTCCTCATCTACTAACGCGTTAGGATGGCATCATGTCCGTACTTGCTTTTGAAATCTTCTTCCTTGTCCTGCTCGGCATCGCCAGCCTGTCCATGGCATGGTTTGCCGGCTTTGTGGTCTACCGCCTGTTCAAAGGCCAAAAGTAGACCCTTTCCGGAGCTAGCCGTTTCCCGAGGTAATTGCTGTGCCTATTGAGATTCCCACCGACCTGACCCCAGAACTTGTCCCCCTATCCTGGCTCATTGGTGAGTGGGAGGGCCGCGGCCGGTTGGGTACAGGGGACGAGGACTCGGAACACTTCCTGCAGCACGTGTCCTTCACCCACAACGGGTTGCCCTATCTCCAGTACCGCGCGGAGAGCTGGTTGACGGACGACGACGGCACGCGCCTGCGGCCGCTGACCGTTGAGACCGGCTTCTGGGCACTGGAGCGCAAGCAGCTGGATGCCGACGGCGGCCCTGGCCTGATCCCGGCGGACATCGTTCCCGCATTGAAGAGTGCCGATGAGGTGGAAGCCCTCCGCAACAGCGAGGGCGGCTTTGACATCTCGGTGTCCATTTCTCATCCCGGCGGCATCTCGGAGCTGTACTACGGACAGATCAAGGGACCGCAGATCCAGCTCACCACGGATATGGTGATGCGCGGGAGCCACTCAAAGGACTACAGCGCCGCCACCCGTATCTTCGGCCTGGTGGACGGGAACCTGCTGTGGCGCTGGGATGTCGCCGTTGGCGGCAAAGAGGGCAAGGGGCTGGAAGCGCACGCTTCCGCCTTCCTCAAGAAAGTCGCCTGACCCCTCGGGTCATCCCGAGCGACAAGCCGTCGGCCGGCAAACCGGGCCGGATATTGAGAATCCGGAATACTGCCGACCTCCAAGGACTTCTACTACATATGACTACTCCCAGCCCTCTGCTGTCGCGCCCTGGAGCCGTTGAGGCCAGCGGCGCGGACGCCGGCGTCGCATCCCACTATGGCGAGCCGCTGCGCGAGCAGCGCGCACTCGCCGCCGGTACCGCCGTCGTCGACCTTTCCCACCGCGGTATTGTCACCGTCGCCGGCCCGGACAGGCTGACCTGGCTCAACACCCTCTCCTCGCAGCAGGTGGCCGGCCTTCAGCCCGGGGAGTCAAGTGAACTTCTCCTCCTAAGCGTCCAAGGCAGGATCGATTTCGACGCCCGGGTGATTGACGACGGCGCCACCACCTGGCTGATCGTTGAGGCCGCCGAAGCAGCTCCCTTGGCAGAATTCCTGAACCGGATGAAGTTTATGCTGCGCGTGGACATTTCAGACGTCTCCGCCGACTATGCCGTCGTGGGCAGCACTAAATCCGTTCCGGAGTGGTCGGAGCTGCTGGTGTGGCAGGACCCCTGGCCCAACGTGGCGGTGGGCGGCTACTCCTATGCCACCGTTCCGGAAGCCAGCCATCCAGGGCTGGAGCGGCCCTGGTTTGAGTACCTGGTTCCGGCCGCAGACTTGGAACAGCGGGTAGCCGACCGCCAGCTGGCCGGAGTCCTCGCAGCGGAAGCGCTGCGGCTGGCGGCGTGGCGCCCCCGGATCGGCGCTGAAACCGATGACAAGACCATTCCGCATGAGCTGGACCTCCTCCGCACGGCAGTACACCTGGCCAAGGGCTGCTACAAGGGACAGGAGACGGTCGCGCGCGTGCACAACCTCGGGCACCCGCCGCGCCGGCTCGTGTTCCTCCAGCTGGATGGATCGCAGCACACCCTGCCCCAGGCCGGAAGCCCGGTGCTGGTGGGGGAGCGGAAGGTGGGGACGGTCACCTCGGTTGCCCAGCATTACGAGATGGGCCCGGTTGCCTTGGCAGTCATAAAGCGTTCCGTGGGTGCGGATGAAATACTGACGGTCCTGGACGGCGAGGAGCCTTATCCTGCCGCCCAGGAACTTATCGTTGCCCCCGACGCCGGCCAGGTAGTGGGGCGCCAGACCGGATTCCTCAAGGGGCCACGCTCATGACTGACAACGCCGGAACCAACACCGTGCCATCGGACCCGCCTGCGGACCAGGGAGGGCCCGACGAGGAGGCCGTGGCTTTGGCGCATACGCTCTTCCAGGCGGCCAGGGAAGGGGACACTGCGCTGCTGCATGCCTATCTCGACGCCGGCGCTCCCGCCACCTTGACCAATTCCGCCGGCGATTCGCTCCTGATGCTCGCTGCCTACCATGGTCACGCGGAGGCCGTTCAGCTCATTTTGAAACACGGCGCCGAGGCCGACACCGCCAATGACCGCGGCCAGACTCCGCTCGCCGGGGCGGCGTTCAAGGGCTACACCGACGTTGCCCGGGTCCTGCTGGATGCCGGAGCGGACCCGGACGCGGGTTCGCCCACAGCACGGGCCGCCGCCCAGATGTTCGCGCGCCAGGAGATCCTGGATCTCCTGGGCTAGTGGACGCAGCCGTCGCGGGCTTCTTTGCGCTGCCCAGCCGTTCAGGGCTGGGGCAACAGCGGGCACGCGCGGCTAGCCCAGGTGGACGCTGGTCTGGATCCCGCCGGCTGACAGCCCAAGCTTCCGGGCCAGCGCCAGGGACCCGGTGTTGCTGACGTCCGTCCGCCACTGCAACGTAAGGCCGGCTGACAGTGCCTCGTGGGCAGCAATGGAGACGGCGAGCGAGCCCAGGCCCCGGCGCCGCCATTCCGGGTCCACCAGCACGCCCAGGTGGGCCAGCAGGCCCACCCACTCGGAGTAGGCGCCGCAGGCCAGCGGCACCCGGCGCCCGTCCACTTCGTGGACGATGGTGTAGCGGTTGTCGAGGTCGGACAGGCCAACCTCGTTGACGTCATCCGGCGGGCAGCGGCCCTCCAGCTCGATGGCCTCCGGGTTGCCGTGCGACACCGTCATCTCTTTCGAGGGTTGCTGCAGGGGCAGGTCGTCCGCGAAGAACAACGCCGCGGCACCCAGGCCGTGGCCGCCGTGGGACCGGGTCAGCGTCAGGAGCGTGACATGCTGGGCCATCTCGGCATCGGGAATGCCCTCGGCGGCATCAATGACCCACTGCGGGCCTACCAGTGCCGAACTGCCGAAGAGCCGCACGAACTCCACGGTCCGCGCCGATTCGTCGGCGCGGACAATCCGCTCCCCGGAGGCCAGGGCAGTTCCGAAGGCGTCGTCGTCAAGTCCCAGGCGCCGGGCCCAGGCAAGCTGGATGATGGCGGCGGAACCGGGGTCTAGTGTCATAGTCCCAGCCTAGGGCGGGCAAGTGGCCCCGCCGAGCAGGACACCTCAGCCGAACAGGGCACCTCAGCCAAGCAGGGCACCTCAGCCGAACAGGACGGCGGCTTCGTCGTAGCGCTTCTGCGGAACGGTCTTGAGCTGGCCGAGGGCTTCCTGGAAACCCACGTGCTCAATGTCCGTGCCCTTCAGTGCCACCATGGTGCCCCAGTAGCCTTCCACCACTGAGTCGATGGCCGCCATGCCCAGGCGGGTGGCCAGGACGCGGTCGAAGGCGGACGGCACTCCGCCGCGCTGGATGTGGCCCAGGATGGTGGCACGGGTTTCGATGCCGGTGCGGGCTTCAAGTTCGGGAGCGAGCTGGTCGGCGATGCCGCCCAGGCGGGGCCGGCCGAAGGTGTCCAGGCCGCGTTCGGAGTGCGGGGTTTCCATGTGCTCGGGAACGAAGCCTTCGGCCACCACCACCAGCGGTGCGCGGCCGCGGGCATGGGCTTCCTTCACCCACTCGGTGATCTGGTCGATGCTGACCTTCTGCTCCGGGATCAGGATGGCGTGGGCGCCGGCCGCCATGCCGGCGTGCAGCGCGATCCAGCCGACGTGCCGGCCCATGACTTCGGCGATCATGCAGCGGTGGTGTGATTCGCCGGTGGTCCGGAGCCGGTCGATGGCTTCGGTGGCGATCTGGACGGCGGTGTCAAAGCCGAAGGTGTAGTCGGTGGCGTCGAGGTCGTTGTCCACCGTCTTGGGAACGCCCACGATTTTCAGGCCGGCGTCGGTGAGGCGCTTGGCCGCTGCCAGGGTTCCCTCACCGCCGATGGCGATGATGGCGTCAATGCCGAGGCGGTCCATGTGGGCTTTGATGACCTCGGGGCCGCCGCCGTTTTCGAACGGGTTGGTGCGCGAGGTGCCAAGGATGGTGCCGCCCTGTTTGGCGATGCCGCGGACCATGGTGCGGGGGATGTCGATGATGTCGCCCTCGACGACACCGCGCCAGCCGTCAAGGAAACCCACGAATTCGTGACCGTGGATGGCAATGCCTTTGAGGACGGCTCCGCGGATCACGGCGTTCAGTCCGGGGCAGTCGCCACCGCTGGTGAGAATTCCAATTTTCATGTCTCGGCTCAAATCCTGGAGAGAAGGTGTACAGGCAGAGCGCCACGCTGAGCTCACATAGAGTCTAGTGGGGGGTGTGGGGTACGACACAAACCGGTTACAAAAGGCCCGGTCGGGGATCAAGCGGCGCAAAAGAGAAGTGTCCCGCTCGCAAGGCGAGCGGGACACTTTCTTGTTGGGCTCTCAGGGACGGTTGAGCGACCGGCGGTCGAGGAACGTCTGGAGCGGGATGACGTTGCGCTGGTCCGGCAGGACCACCCAGGCCATGAGGTAGAAGATAACGGCCGGTCCGGGCAGCAGGCAGAAGAGGAGGAAAGCGATGCGGACATAGGCCACGTCCACGTTGAGCTTGGCGGCGATGCCTCCCAGAACGCCTCCCAGCCAGCGCTGCGGTCCGCGTTTCAGGCCAAGGCCCCTGACGATGCTGAAAAACTTGTCCATGGCTTAAGACTTCCCTGTTGTAGGACTGTTGTCACGTTTCCGGGCGGAGAGGAGTCCGCCGATCACCAGGGCCGCGCCGGCTCCGATCATGAGCCCTATCACCACGTAGGTTCCGTTCAGGGTGACGATGCCCAGCTGCGCGATGATGATCAGGGCGGCGAGGGCCAGAACGATCAGTCCCCAGACCACCGTTCCCACCCGCGCCCCGGACGGAGGGGCAGAGTCGGTGCGTGCCGTCGTCGTGCTTCCCGGAACGTACGGGTCCGGGTCCGGAGTGTGGCTGCTCATGTCAGTTACCTTCCTTGATGATGACGTTGCTGACGGTGCCGTCGATCTGGATCACCAGGGGGCTGCCGGGCTTGTCGGTGTTGTAGCTGCTTTCCCGTGTGGTGGTCCCGCCGCGCTGGCTCCCGCCTTCGGTCAGGTTGCCGAGGGTCATGTCCGCCCTGATTTCCACGGGCACGGTGTCGGGAATGACCACCGTGACGTTGCTGGCCGTGAAGTCCAGCGGGACCAGGACCTCTGACTGGAGCGGGGCGCTTCCGGCCAGTGCTGTCAGGTCAACGGTGCCGCGTCCTGCCGTGATGTTGAGCCCGTCGCTCGCCTGCTGGATGCTGGTGGGCGTCCAGTCGACCTGCTGGAAGCGGACCCGGTCGCCGTTGTTGCCCACCACGTTGAAGATTCCGCCGATGATCAGGGCCGCCACCGCGAAAAACGAGAGGATGCCGGAGGTCCGGCCGCGGAGGCCCAGGATGAGGATGCCGATGCCCAGGACGGCCGCTGCGCTGGCCCAGGCGATGGCGTTGGTGGAATCGCCAAGGTCAATGACGTTGGTTACGTCCAGTGCTTTCACTCCCGCGCCGACGATCAGGGCGCTGCCGGCGGCGATCGCGACAGCTGGCGTGCCGGGACCTGCGGGACGTACCTTCGGTGCAGGTGCGGGACCCTGCGGTTGCCGCGTGCCGCCGGTGCCCCCGTTGTTCCATCCGCTGCCCGACCCGCTGCCGCCGTACGGGCTGCCGGTAAAAGGACCGGTGCCCGCAACATCTGAGTAAGGGGGAGTGGTGCCGGTGGAAGTAGGCGTGGAGTACGCGGTGGCGCCGGGGTAGGCGGTCCCTGCGTAGGAGGTGGTGCCGGCCGCTGCGCCCGCCGGTGTTCCAACGGCCGCTTTGTTCCGCTGCGCCAGGTAGTAGATCAGGTAGATGGCGCCGCCAACCCAGAAGATGGTCCAGAGGAAGGCGCCGAAGCCCTGGTTGCCCCAGCCCCAGAAGCCGCCGCCCAGTCCGCTGAAGCCCAGGATAACGGCGATCAGGGAACCTGTCATGCCACTGGTCCATCGGCCGGCGCCGGCCTCCTGGACATGGATTCTGCCATCGGGCTCGGGCAGGAAGGCCCACGCCAGGCCGTAGGCAAGAACGCCGATGCCGGCGAAGAGGGTGAGGACAATGAAGACGCCGCGCACGATCAGCGGGTCGATGCCCATGCGGTGTGCGATGCCGCTGGAGACGCCGCCGATCCAGCGGTCCGGGCCGCGGGTGATGCCGTGGCTGCGGACCCAACCGAAGAAGTCCGTCTGCTGGCTGGGCATTCCTGCGTAGGCGTAGCTGCCGGTGTTCTGGCTGGAGCTGCTGTGGCTGGAGGAGGGTCCGGCCGACGGCTCGGCCGAGGGCCCGCCGTAGCTCTCCTGCGCCGGGTAATCCTGGGCGGAGTCCCGGGTGGAATCCTGCTCCGGATTCTGGTTCGACGCAGTTGGGGTGGCAGACGGCACCAGGGGCTCCGTGGGGTGTTCGTTTTCCCGCTTGGGGAGGGGTTCCGTTGGCTGGCCGTCGTCTGGGGTGGGGGTTTGCGAGTTCATACCTCGATCCTCCCGTCCGCGAGGCTTTGGCTGTACTGGGGGACACCCTGAACGTCCCCTGAGTGGCCCCCGGTTCCGGCCGGATTGCGGTCCGGGGAACCCTGATCCGTGCTTGGATTGAACCATGACAACCGTCCCCGCCCGCCCCCCGCTGGTCCGCCGCAGCGACCGCTTTATCGCGGGCGTGTGCTCTGGCCTGGCCGCGCATCTGGGGTGGCCGGTCCGCAACGTACGGGTGGCGATGGTCCTCGCTTCGCTGGCTGGCGGAGCCGGCGTCGTCTTCTATGCCTGGCTGTGGATCATGGTGCCCACCGCGGACGAAAGCGCCCGACGGCAGGCGCGCCGGCCGGCGTCGCCCATTGCACCGGCGGTAAGCCGCGAGCACGTTCCGGCCGCTGTTCATGGGACCGCGGCCCACGCCGGCCCCGGCGATGCCCTGGGAATGGCTCTGCCGGGAACGGCCCTGCCCGGAACGGCCGATGGCGGCCCTGGCCCTGCCGCAGTCCCTCCCGCCGGCGGCGGTTACCCGGCACCGGCGGAGGCCGCAGGAAACCTTTCCGAAGCCGCCAGGCCCTGGTTCAGGTTCCAGGACATGCGCTACGGCAAGGAGATCCTACTGGGAGTGGGGCTGCTCCTGGTCGCGGGCATCCTGGTCGCCCAGCTCCTGGGCGTGGACGTACCCCTGGGCACGCTGATCCCGGCAGCGGCAGTGCTTGGCGGTGCTTCCATCGCATGGATGCAGCTGGATGAAACCCGGCGTGCGGGGCTGGTGGATAAAACCAAAGCTGACCAGGCGGGTGGCTGGGCGCGGCTGGCGGCAGGCCTGGCCCTGGTGGTGGCGGGCGTTCTGGTGATGGTGTCCGGATCCGGTTCCTGGGAGCAGACGTGGCTGGCGCTGCTGGCGTCCGTGGCTGTCCTTGGCGGGGTGGTGCTGGTCCTGCTGCCGTGGGCGCTGAAGTTCTGGCGTGACCTGGAAGCGGAGCGCGCCGGCAGGATCCGGGAAACCGAGCGGGCCGAGATCGCCGCCCACCTCCACGACTCCGTGCTGCAGACGCTGGCCCTTATCCAGCGGCGGGCTGCCAATGAGCACGACGTCGTCCGGCTGGCCCGCGCACAGGAGCGGGAGCTGCGGGGTTGGCTGTTTGCGGATCCCGGCAAGGACGCGGGGCAGTTGTCGGACCGGATCAAGGCCGTAGCCGCCGAAGTGGAAGACCTGCTGGGCAACGCCGTCGAGGTGGTCAGCGTGGGGGATACGGCCGTCACCGAGGGCCATGAAGCGCTGATCCAGGCGAGCCGCGAGGCCATGCTCAACGCTTCCCGCCACGGCGGCGGGACCGTCTCGGTCTACCTGGAGGCAGCCGCAGGACGTGCGGAAGTCTTTGTCAAAGACCGGGGCCCGGGCTTTGAACTGCAGGACGTGCCGGAGGACAGGCTTGGGGTGCGGGAGTCGATCATCGGCCGGATGAACCGGCACGGCGGCACGGCGGCGATCACCAGTACCAGTGAAGGCACGGAGGTGCGGCTGGGCTTCCCCGCCGCGCCGGAGGACAGCACGGAAGGCAAACCATGAACGCAACGCAGGGAGCCGGTACCGGTCCCGTCCGAACCGCCAGGTCCGCCAGGGTGGTGATTGTGGACGACCATGCGATTTTCCGCTCGGGCCTGAAGGCGGACCTGGATCCGAGCATCCAGGTGGTGGGCGAGGCGGCGACGGTGGAGCAGGCCATCGCCGTGATCGCCCGGGAGCGCCCGGACGTGGTGCTGCTGGATGTCCACCTGCCTGGCGGCCTCGGGGGCGGGGGCCGCGAAGTCATCGCCGGCTCCGCTGGCCTGCTGTCCACCACCAGGTTCCTTGCCCTTAGCGTTTCGGACGCGGCAGAGGACGTTGTGGCTGTGATCCGGGCGGGAGCGCGCGGCTACGTCACCAAGACCATCTCGGGGGCAGAAATCACCGACGCCGTGTACCGGGTTGCCGGCGGGGACGCCGTCTTCTCGCCGCGGCTCGCAGGCTTCGTCCTGGACGCTTTTGGCACCGCCCCCGCAGACATCGCCGACGACGAACTGGACAAGCTCTCAGCCCGGGAGCTTGAGGTCATGCGCCTCATCGCCCGCGGCTACAGCTACAAGGAAGTGGCCAAGGAGCTGTTCATCAGCATCAAGACCGTGGAAACCCACGTGTCCGCCGTGCTCCGCAAGTTGCAGCTCTCCAGCCGGCACGAGCTCACCAAGTGGGCCGCCGAACGCCGCCTCCTCTAGCCGGGACGCTCTCTCCCTTGATGCGGCTTAAGGCGGAACGCTCTATCACTCTCCTGAAGAGAGTGATAGAGCGTTCCGGTTTTCCCTGCGTAAAGCGATAGAGCGTCCCGGGCTTTCCGACGTTAAATGAGAGAGCGTTTGGGTTTTTCCCGCGTTAAGTGAGAGAGCGTCCCAACTGGGCCTTGCCCAGGAAGTCCTGCAGGCGCTGCACGCCGGTGGCCAGGTCCTCGTCGCCCAGTGCGTAGGACAGGCGCAGGTAGCCGGAAGGGCCAAAAGCCTCACCCGGAACCACTGCCACCTCAACCTCATCCAGGATCAGGGCTGCGAGCTCGGCGGAGGTCTGCGGCGTGGCGGTACCCGACGCGGTCGGGAATTCCTTGCCCAGCAGCGCGCGGACGTCCGCGTACACGTAGAAGGCGCCCTTCGGCGTCGGGCATTCCACGCCTTCGATGGCATTCAGGCCGGCGACGATGGCCTTGCGGCGGCGGTCAAAGGCGACCTTCATTTCGTCGACGGCGGTCAGCGGGCCGGAGACGGCGGCGAGGGCGGCGACCTGGGGAATGTTGGAGACGTTGGAGGTGGCGTGGGACTGCAGGTTGGTGGCGGCCTTGATGACGTCGGCCGGGCCGATCATCCAGCCCACACGCCAGCCGGTCATGGCGTAGGTCTTGGCCACGCCGTTGAGGATAACCACTTTGTCGCCCAGTTCCGGGGCAGCTGTGGCGACGGAGGTGAAGGGAACGCCGTCGTAGGTCAGGTGCTCGTAAATCTCATCGGTGACCACCCACAGGCCCTTGGCGGCGGCCCACTTGCCGATCTCCGCCACCTGCTCCGGTGAATAGACGGAGCCGGTGGGGTTCGAGGGCGACACGAACAGCAGGATCTTCGTCCGGTCGGTCACCGCTGCTTCGAGCTGCTCCACCGTCACCAGGTAGTCCTGCTCAGGGCCGGCGAACACTTCCACGGGCACGCCGCCTGCGAGCCGGATGGCTTCCGGGTACGTGGTCCAGAACGGGGTGGGCACAATGACTTCGTCGCCCGGGTCAACCAGGGTGGCGAAGGTGTTGTAGACGGCCTGCTTGCCGCCGTTGGTCACCAGGACCTGGGAAGCGTCCACGGCGTAGCCTGAGTCCCGCAGCGTCTTCTCGGCGATGGCCTTCTTCAGCTCGGGCAGGCCGCCTGCGGGGGAGTAGCGGTGGTACTTGGGCTGGCCTGCGGCTTCAATGGCCGCCTGGACGATGTAGTCCGGGGTGGGGAAATCCGGTTCACCCGCGCCGAAACCAATGACCGGCCGGCCTGCTGCCTTCAGCGCCTTTGCCTTGGCATCAACGGCGAGGGTTGCGGATTCGGCAATAGCGGAAATGCGTTGGGAAACGCGGGCGGCAGGCATGGCGGGGTCCGTTCTTCGCTTGCAGCCCGGAGGCTGGAATGTGGGTTTCGACGTGATCTACTCTATGCTGTTCACCGGACCCTCCGGGTTGCCGGTTTTGATTTGTGACTGCCTGCCAGTCAAGGTCAATCCTGGCCAGCGGGGAGGGCCGAAAACGGGCTGGTTCGACGAACGCGAAGTTGTTGCGTAGACTGGTTCACCGGTGTTGAAAACACGGATGATGACGTGCGCCCCAGTGCAAGCTGGCGGTTGGTCGTCGGAGCGTGGAATTCACTCCATAGGGTAGTGGCGCAATTGGTAGCGCAGCGGTCTCCAAAACCGCAGGTTGCAGGTTCGAGTCCTGTCTGCCCTGCGCAAGCTGCCCCGGACGAAAATCCGGGGCAAGCGCAGCAACCATGGTTCTGATCAGGGCCGGGTAATCCAACATTGCAAAGATGAGCGAGGACCAGGTGACCGAAACAGCTGCCAGCAGCTCCAAGGGCCGCCCAGCTAAGAAGGACGCCAAGGCAAACTTCTTCGCCCGCATTGCGCTCTTCATCCGCCAGATCATCGGCGAGCTGAAGAAAGTTGTTGCACCAACCCGCAAGGAACTGATCAACTACACGCTCGTGGTGCTGGTGTTCGTTGGCATCATGATGATCATCGTCAGCCTGCTGGACCTCGGTTTTGGAACCGCTGTCAGCTGGATCTTCGGCGGTAGCGTCCCCACGGACAGCTAAGGCTGAACCGTCCGCAGGCCGCGTGTTCCGTCCGGGAAACCGGAGGGAAACACCGGTGTGCGGAATTGAGCCATTTAAATAGGCATGTTAGGCAATGAGGAAGCAGGAGACCAAGTGTCTGAGCAGGAGCTCGAGGTAACCGAGACTGAGCTGGAAGAGTCCGCGGACATCACGGCAGAAGCCGGTGACGAGTCTGAGGTTGATTCCTCCGCGCCCGAAGCCAGCGACGCCGGGTCTGAAGACGCTGAGGCGGACGACGCCGGCGCCGAGGAAGAGTCAACAGACGCCCTCGCAGCCGCCGCCGCCAAGGCCGATGTTGATCCCGCTGAGGAATTCAAGGCCAAGCTGCGCCGCCAGGAAGGTGACTGGTACGTCATCCACTCCTACGCCGGTTACGAAAACCGCGTGAAGGCCAACCTTGAAACCCGCATCCAGACCCTGGACATGGAAGATTACATCTTCGAGATCCAGGTGCCCATGGAAGAAGTCGTTGAGATCAAGAACGCTCAGCGCAAGGTCATCAACCGCGTCCGCATCCCCGGCTACGTGCTGGTCCGCATGGACCTGACCGACGCCTCCTGGGGCGCCGTCCGCCACACCCCCGGCGTCACCGGCTTCGTGGGCAACGCCCACAACCCCGTGCCGCTGCGCCTGGACGAAGTCTTCTCCATGCTCGCCCCGGTCTTCGAAGAAGAGCAGGCTGAGAAGGGCAAGCCGGTCAACAAGCAGAACCAGGCCCCCGTGGACGTGGACTTCGAAGTTGGCGAGTCCGTCATCGTCAAGGAAGGTCCTTTCGAGACCCTTCCCGCCACCATCTCCGAGATCAAGGTCGAATCCCAGACCCTCGTGGTGCTGGTTTCCATCTTCGAGCGCGAAACGCCGGTCACCCTGGCGTTCAACCAGGTCACCAAGATCTGAGACCCCAAAGAATTCGTCCCGGTGCTGCCCGCTTAGCGGCACCGGAACGGCCGGCCGCCTTGCCATGGCGGCCAAAAACCTGAGGCACGCTCCTGTGTCCCAGGACGTTATTGAGAGAAGGACCCTACATTGGCTCCCAAGAAGAAGGTCACCGGCCTCATCAAGCTGCAGATCCAGGCAGGTGCCGCTAACCCGGCTCCGCCGATCGGTCCTGCGCTTGGCCAGCACGGTGTCAACATCATGGAATTCTGCAAGGCGTACAACGCTGCGACGGAAGCCCAGCGCGGAAACGTCATCCCCGTGGAAATCACGGTCTACGAGGACCGTTCCTTCACGTTCATCACCAAGACCCCGCCGGCTGCAGAGCTCATCAAGAAGGCTGCAGGCGTTGCCAAGGGTTCAGCTACCCCGCACACCGTCAAGGTCGCCAAGCTGACCCAGGCCCAGGTCAACGAGATCGCTTCCACCAAGATGGAAGACCTCAACGCCACCAGCCTCGAAGGCGCAGCGAAGATCATCGCCGGCACCGCCCGCTCCATGGGCATCACCGTCGAGGGTTAATCCCCCCGCTGCCACATGTCGGGTTCGGGAAACCGATCACGACGACGGGCGGCACCGCCGGGCAACCGGCACCACCGAAATTGAAATGTTGGGAACCGGGCACGGATAACGAGCCCGCTCACCAACTGTGGCAGGGCCCAGCGCGGTCCGCAGACCACAACTGCACAAGGAGAAATAAGCAGCATGGCAAAGCGCAGCAAAGCATATGAGGCAGCAGCCGCCAAGATCGACGCGGAGAAGTTCTACGCGCCGTTCGAGGCAGTAACGCTGGCCAAGGACACCAACCCGTCCAAGTTCGACGCCACCGTTGAGGTTGCATTCCGCCTCGGCGTCGACCCCCGCAAGGCTGACCAGATGGTCCGCGGCACCGTCAACCTGCCCCACGGCACCGGTAAGACGGCCCGCGTCCTGGTTTTCGCCACGGGTGACAAGGCTGAGGCAGCAATCGCTGCCGGCGCCGACTTCGTTGGTTCCGATGACCTGATCGAAAAGATCGCAGCCGGCTGGACCGACTTCGATGCCGCCGTCGCCACCCCTGACCTCATGGGCAAGGTTGGCCGCCTCGGTAAGGTCCTGGGCCCGCGTAACCTGATGCCGAACCCGAAGACGGGCACCGTGACCCCCGACGTCACCAAGGCCGTCAACGACATCAAGGGTGGAAAGATCGACTTCCGCGTCGACAAGCACTCCAACCTGCACTTCATCATCGGCAAGGTGTCCTTCGACGTCATCAAGCTGGCTGAGAACTACGCAGCAGCACTGGAAGAGGTCCTTCGCCTGAAGCCGTCCGCTTCCAAGGGCCGCTACATCCAGAAGGCCACCGTTGCCACCACCTTCGGCCCCGGCATCTCCGTGGATCCGAACGTCACCAAGGTTCTGACCGAGGCCTAAATCCTCGTGTGAAGCCAACGCTTCGGATCCTTCCGTCGCGAACAAAAACCGCCCGGCACCCGTGCCGGGCGGTTTTTGTTTAACCCTGGAAACCATGCCCGAAGGGGCAGGGTCCTGCCTAAGCTGTAGGAATGGCCGAACCGGAGGTGGATCCATCCCTGCATGAAACCGTTGTGCTCGCAATAACCGAAGTGGACGTCCTGCAGTCCGGCGGCGAAACAGTTGCGGGTGCCCCGCGGGTGACCGCCGAATTTGAGGCGTGCCACGCTTTGCGGGAGGCCCACGAACGTGCTGCCTGGGGCAACTTGGACCGCTGCCCCATACTGCAGGAAGCTGCCGAGTTCTGGCTGGGCAACGAGTATGAGGAACGGCACCTGTACCTGGCGAGGCTTGGCGCGGACATTGTGGGCACGTGCTCGGTCACGCTCCCGCTGCGCGAGAATACCCATACCGCTGGCGTCGATGTCCTGGTTGCTCCTGTCCACCGGCGCCAAGGGTTGGGCCGTGCCCTTCTGAAGCATGCCGAGGCGATCGCCCGGGAGCGTGGCAGGACATCCCTTGACGCCTATCACGAGGTGCCGTTGGAGGCTGCGAACGGCTCCGCCTTGCTGCCGGCAAAATCCGGCTCGGGCGGCTTGCCGCTTGACGAGCCCGCGGTCGCTTTTGCCGTTGCTGCCGGCTATGAGCTGGAGCAGGTGGAACGGTCCAGCCGCCTCGCCCTGCCTGTGCCGCCGGAACACTTGGACCGGTTGGAGGCCGATGCCTCCGCTATGGCAGCGGAATACTCCATTAGCGGCTGGGACGACCACTGCCCCGAGGACCTGGTGCAGGCGTATGCCGAGCTCAAAGCGACCATGAGCACGGACGTTCCCACCGCCGGGCTGGACTGGGAACGTGAGGACTGGGACGTTGCCAGGGTCCGGGAAGAGGAAAACACGCTGATCCGCAGTGGGATTGAATCAGCAGTGACGGCGGCCGGGCACCGAGAGACGGGGCACCTGGCTGCTTACACCGTCCTGAACTGGCGCCCGGGCGTGCCGGACTCCATCGTGCAGCAGGACACCCTGGTCACCTCTGAACACCGCGGCCGCCGCCTGGGCATGCTGACCAAAGTGGCAAACCTGCGGCGGGCCCAGAGACGATGGCCGTCGGCGCGGTCGGTGCTGACATGGAATGCCAACGAAAACCAACATATGCTGGCCATAAATATCGCACTTGGATTCAAGCCCGCAGGTTATGAAGGCGAGTGGCAGAAACGGCTGGGATGATTCGCCTATGGCAAAAGACGTGAAGATCGAGCAGCTTTGGATTCCCGACTCACTGGACGCGCCGGACGCAGCGGACTTCCTTGCCGCCGTCGAGGTGGGGCGCAAAGTCAGGATGCAGACCTGGGGCAGCGATGACCTCGCCTATGGTCCCTTGGAGAAACTGCTCGAGTTCCAGGACCCGTACGAGCGCCAGCTCATTCTCGTAGCGAAGGTGGACGGGGAGATCGTGGGGACCGTCGATATCGCACTGCCCCTGACTGACAACCTGGACCTGGCCGAATTCACCCTCGATATCCTTCCCGAGTTCCAGCGCCAGGGAGTGGGCCGCCGGCTTCTCCAGGCCGCCGAACAGCTGGCCCGCGGCGAAGGGCGCACCATGATCCTGGTGGACACCAACCATCCGGGTGCCTCCCTCCATGAATTTGAGCGCGCCCAGTTGGTTCCGGGCTCGGGTCAGGGCTTCGTGCCGTTGGAGAGCCGCGAAGTGGAGTTCGCCCAGCGGACGGGGTACACACTTCAGCACATTGAGCAGTTCAGCTCATGCGCGTTGCCTCTGGACACCAAACTGGTGGCCGACCTCCAGGCGGAAGCAGACGCAGCCAATAACGGCCGCTACCGGCTACACCACTGGACGGACCGCTGCCCGGACCAGTGGCTGGAGGCCGTCGCGGCCCTCGAGAACCAGGCAGGGGCCGGCGTCGATCCCGCCCTGGAGCCTCCGGTTGAGCAGGACATGGTGCTCGACGGCGCCATCCTTCGTGAGGCCGAAGAGGTTGCCATCGCGCAGGGCAGGCGGACCGTGGTCACCGCCGTCGAACACCTCGCCTCGGGAACGCTCGTGGGCCTGACCACCATCACGGTACTGGCGCACCGCGCCGACGTCGTCTTCCAGGACGACACCCTGGTGCTGCAGGAGCACCGGGGGAACAAGCTGGGCCTGCTGATCAAGGTGGCCAACATGGAGCGGCTCACCGAGCAATTTCCCGATGCGCGGGTCATTTATACCTGGAACGCCCCGGAAAACAGGTACCTCCTGACCGTCAACCAGCAACTCGGTTTCCAGACGGCCGGAGTCACCGGGATCTGGCAAAAGGAGCTCCCGCACGTGCACACCAGCACCAGCTGATCCTGGATTTGGCGGACCGGGGGCTCTCCCCGTAGACTTGAAGGACCAAAGACCGTCGGTTGTTGGAAATCCACTCTCTCGAACATGGCTCAACTCTGCAGTTGTGCGCGGGAGAAGCAGTGGCTTTCTGGACGAAGGACCCTGAACGTAGGGCGGCCGGCGCAGGTGAACGAAGCAAAGCTCCACGGAATATCTGTGTTGAGCCAAGCCCCGTGCATCTGCGCGGGGCGTTTTTAGTTTTAGCTCACCTGAGCGGGGACCGTCGCATACCGGCACTATCCCCGGAAGGAGGGTTATGGCAACGCCTACCAAGGTTTCAGCAGTAGCTGAGATCACTAACGATTTCAAGGAATCGAACGCCGCTGTCCTGACCGAATACCGCGGGCTCACCGTTGCACAGCTCAAGCAGCTGCGTGTTTCTCTCGGCCAGGACACCAAGTTCGCGGTCGTCAAGAACACCCTGACCGCCATTGCAGCCAAGGAAGCCGGCGTTGAAGCATTCAACGACCAGCTCTCCGGCCCCACTGCAATCGCGTTCATCAAGGGTGACGCAGTTGCCGCTGCCAAGAGCCTGACGGATTTTGCCAAGACCAACAAGCAGCTCGTCATCAAGACCGGCTACTTCGAGGGCAAGGCACTGAACGCCAGCGAGGTTGCCGAACTGGCGGCCCTTGAGTCCCGCGAGCTGCAGCTCGCCAAGGTTGCAGGCGTCCTCAAGGCCCCTGCCGCCGCAGCTGCACGCATCATTGACGCACTGCGCCTCAAGCTTGAAGAAGAGAACGGTGCACCGGCAGCTGCCGAGGCACCCGCCGCTGAAGAAGCTCCCGCTGCCGAAGCTGAAGCCCCGGCCGAAGCTCCCGCAGCCGAAGAGAACTAATTCTCTTTACCCCACAAGACTCCGGTGTGAAGCACAGCCCGTGCCGCTGAACACCACAACAGGAAGGACGCCTACCATGGCGAAGCTCACCAACGAAGAGCTCATTGAAGCTTTCAAGGAACTGACCATCATCGAGCTCTCCGAGTTCGTCAAGCTCTTCGAAGAGACCTTCGAAGTTACCGCTGCTGCTGTAGCTGTTGCTGGCCCCGCCGGCGGCGGCGCTGCTGAAGAGGTTGAAGAGAAGACCGACTTCGACGTCGTCCTCGAAGCTGCCGGTGACAAGAAGATCGCAGTGATCAAGGAAGTTCGCGCCATCACTTCCCTGGGCCTCAAGGAAGCCAAGGACCTGGTTGACAGCGCTCCCAAGGCTGTCCTCGAAGGTGCAACCAAGGAAGCTGCCGAGAAGGCCAAGGAGCAGCTCGAGGCTGCAGGCGCCACCGTTACCCTCAAGTAACAACGCGTTTCCTCAAAAGCCCCGTCCACGTTTGTGGGCGGGGCTTTTTGCGTTCCCAGTTGAGGTTGGGTCAGGCGGGGTCGCTGATATCCGCGACGACGGCGCGCAGCGCTCCGGTGAGGGCATCGGCATCCACGAAGGCACTGTACCCGTGTGCACCTGCACCCATCGAGATCCTCCGGCCCGTGATGGTGGCATCGGCGTACACCGGCCAGCTGTTGGTGCTGCCCAGGGGTGTGATGGTGCCGCGTTCGTAACCGGTGGCATCCAGCGCCACGTGTGCGGGCGGCAGGGAGAGCTTGTTCACGCCCACGAGGTTCCGGAGCTTGGGCCAGGAGATCTGGCGGTCACCGGGAATGAGCGCAAAGAGGAACGAACCGTCCTTGTGCTTGACCACCAACGACTTCACGATGTCCGCGGGCATAATACCCAGGATGCCGGCCGCCTCCTCCAGGCTTTTGGCGGCCGGCCTTTCCACCACCTCGACCTGCAGGCCACGTGCGGCGGCGTCGGCCAGGAACCTGTCCCGGCCGGCGCCGTTTCCACTTCCCGCTCCACTATTGGCTTCCGTGTTACCGGGGGTTTCGGTGCCATCGGTTTCGGTGCCGCCCGTTCCGGTGCCGCCGGCCCCGGCTGCAGCCGCCATCAGTCGCGGTACAGCAGGAGGGCTTCGCCCTGCCCGCCGCCCCCGCACAAGGACACCGCAGCCTTACCTGTTCCCCGCCGCCTGAGCTCGTGCGCGGCATGTACTGCGAGGCGGGCCCCCGATGCGCCGATGGGGTGGCCCAAGGCGATGGCACCGCCGTGGATGTTGCACTTTTCAAGGGGGTAATCGAGGTCCTGCAGCGACTGGACCGCCACGGACCCGAACGCTTCGTTGATCTCGATAAAGTCCAGATCGGCCGTGGTCCAGCCCGCACGCCCCAGGGCGTTCTTAATGGCGTTGGACGGCTGGGAATGCAGCGAGTTGTCCGGCCCGGCAACCTGCCCGGGCTTGCCGACGACCGCCAAATATTCAAGCCCGTTCTCCTCGGCAAAGGCGCGGGAGGAGAGGACCAGGGCCGCGGCTCCATCAGACAGGGGAGAGGAGTTGCCGGCGGTAATGGTGCCGTCCGTGACGAACGCGGCCCGCAGTCCGGCCAGGGACTCGACGGAGGCATTCGGACGGACACCTTCATCAGCGGACACCACCAGGGGATCGCCCTTGCGCTGCTTGACGCTGAGGGGAACGATCTCGTCGTCGAAGGTGCCGTTCTTGGCGGCCAACGCTGCACGCTGGTGCGACTGGGCGGCCACGTTGTCCTGGGATGTCCTGTCGATCCCCAGCGCGAGGTTCCGGGTCTCGGTGGACAGCCCCATCGACTGCCCGTCGAAGGCATCCGTCAGCCCATCGTGTGCAGCCGCGTCCAGGGCCTGGATAGAGCCGTAGGTCCAGCCCTGCCGGGAACCGGGCAGCAGGTGCGGCGCCCGGGTCATGGACTCCTGCCCGCCTGCCACCACCACGGTTGCCTCGCCGCCGCGGATCATCCGGGCGGCGTCGATCACCGCGGTCAGCCCCGAGAGGCAGACCTTGTTCACGGTGACGGCAGGAACATTCCAGCCGATGCCCGCGCCGATGGAGCTCTGCCGTGCAGGGTTCTGGCCGGCACCCGCCTGGAGCACCTGTCCCATGACGACGGCCTCCACCTGGGCGGCGTCCACCCCGCTTGCCTCCAAGGCTGCCTTGATGGCGTGTGCCCCGAGCTCGACGGCGGTAAAGCTTGCCAGTTGGCCGTTGATGCGGCCCTGCGGTGTACGAACTGCTGCAAGGATGACAACGTCAGTGTTGTCTGCGGAGTTGCCCATGTTTATCTCTTCCGATCTGATCCGTTGTAGGCCACCAAGGCTATCGTGACGCTCGTCACCCATATATACAAACGCCCGGGTTCCCATCTGCATTCCGGGCAGTGCCAGGTTCCAACGACGGCAGCGGCGGGGGAGAAGTCCCCATCGCCGGGATGTGCGCGACGACGGCGGCTTGCGTAGGGTGGACGGCGGACACTTTTGCAGGGGGACAGCAGGCCCCTGCCCCGGGGACGGTTGGAGCAGCGTGAAAAAAATCCTGACCATGGCAGCGGCCTTCGGCCTTGCGTCGCTTACGGCCTGTTCCGTTGCCACTCCGGATCCCAACGCCGCCTCATCGGCGCCGGCTGCGGCTGAATCAAGCCCGGCAAACTCTCCCCGCTCCACCGCCTCCGCTGGAAGCGCCACGGATGCGCCGCCGTCGTCCGCTGCAGGGGGAGCCGCAGCCGGGGAAGCGAAAGGCGCCTGCGAACTCTTCAACGAGCTGATGGCGGAGTACAGGGCCGTCCCGGCCGATGACCCGGACGGCTTTGAGGATGTTTACCTGCGGGCCGAAGACGCCAAGGACGCAGCGGCCGGAGACCTCCAGGGGCTTTTTGCGTCACTGGGCCTGCTCGCTATCGACCATTCAGCCGCGGCGGAATCCGGCGGCGTACCGGCGCAGGAATCCCAGGACGCAGTCAGGGACGCCGTGTTTGCCAACGCCGGGACCTGCACGGCCGAAGGCGTCACCCTGCGGCTTTAGTCCCGTCTCCCGCAAACAGCCCGGAAAACCGGTGCTTGCAATCGGGCCGGATGTGGGGTAGACATGTAGGTTATTTTGCCGTATCGTAGATATTTGCGTCTTCCCTGTTTACCTTCAGCCTTCATATAGCGGTGGGCTTTCGCCTGGCAGCTGGCAATCAACGTGCCGTCAACAACGTCACTGCATTGCCAGCACCGGCCCCGGGTCATATAGCGGAACCGGATGGTAGCACTGCGGAGCATTCCGCAGGGTGCACAGCGGGGGAGATCTGAAAACGCCTGAAGGTCTGTGGAAGGATCCCTCTTGGTCGCCTCGAGCACCTCTAATAACGAAACCGCTAACACCGCCGACAGCACTGATGGTGCCACTCGCCGGCTCTCATTCGCAAAGATTCACGAACCTCTTGACGTTCCGAATCTGCTTGCCCTCCAGACGGACAGCTTCGACTGGCTGGTCGGAAACGAACGCTGGCAGGCACGCGTAGCGAAAGCTGTCGAAGAAAACGATCTTAGCGTCGCCACCACGTCCGGTCTCTCGGACATCTTCGAAGAGATCTCCCCGATTGAGGACTTCCAGGGCACCATGTCCCTGAGCTTCTCCGATCCGGAGTTCGCTGACCCGAAGTACACCATGGCCGAGTGCAAGGACCGGGACGCAACGTACTCGGCGCCGCTGTACGTCAAGGCCGAGTTCATGAACAACAACACGGGCGAAATCAAGCAGCAGACCGTGTTCATGGGCGACTTCCCGCTGATGACCGAGAAGGGTACCTTCGTGGTCAACGGCACCGAGCGTGTCGTCGTCTCCCAGCTGGTCCGTTCCCCGGGCGCCTACTTCGAGCGTGCCGCCGACAAGACCAGCGACAAGGACATCTTCACTGCGAAGATCATCCCGTCCCGCGGCGCCTGGTTCGAACTCGAAATCGACAAGCGCGACCAGGTCGGCGTTCGCCTCGACCGCAAGCGCAAGCAGTCGGTTACCGTCCTGCTGAAGGCCCTCGGCTGGACCGAAGGCCAGATCCTCGAAGAGTTCGGCCAGTACGACTCCATGCGGGCAACCCTGGAGAAGGACGCCACCGAAACGCGCGAAGACGCGTTGCTGGACATCTACCGGAAGCTGCGCCCGGGCGAGCCCCCCACCGTCGAGGCTGCCCAGTCCCTGCTGGACAACCTGTACTTCAACTCCAAGCGCTACGATCTGGCCAAGGTTGGCCGCTACAAGATCAACCGCAAGCTGGGCATCGACCGCTCCCTTGGCGACAAGGAAGCTTCGGTCCTGCATGTTGAAGACATCGTGGCCATGATCAAGTTCCTCGTCGCGCTACACGCCGGCGAGAAGACCATCAAGGGCACCCGCGATGGCCAGGAGGTGGACCTGCGCGTTGAAATCGACGACATCGACCACTTCGGCAACCGCCGCATCCGCGCCGTCGGCGAGCTCATCGAGAACCAGGTCCGCACCGGCCTGTCCCGTATGGAGCGCGTTGTCCGCGAGCGTATGACCACCCAGGACGTTGAGGCCATCACGCCCCAGACCCTGATCAACATCCGCCCCGTGGTTGCAGCCATCAAGGAGTTCTTCGGAACCTCCCAGCTGTCGCAGTTCATGGACCAGAACAACCCGCTCTCGGGCCTGACCCACAAGCGCCGCCTGTCGGCACTGGGCCCCGGTGGTCTGTCCCGTGACCGCGCCGGCATGGAAGTCCGTGACGTCCACCCGTCCCACTACGGACGTATGTGCCCCATCGAAACCCCTGAAGGCCCGAACATTGGTCTGATCGGTTCGCTGGCATCCTACGGACGCATCAACCCCTTCGGCTTCATCGAGACGCCGTACCGCCTGGTCAAGAACGGCGTCGTTTCCGACGACGTCCAGTACCTGACGGCCGACGACGAGGCTGAGGTGCTGATCGCCCAGGCCAACGCGCCGTTGGACGAGAACAAGAAGTTCGCCGAAGACACCGTGCTGGTGCGTGCCCGTGGTGGTGGAGGCGAGCCTGTGCTCGTTCCCGCCGAGGACGTCGAGTTCATGGACGTTTCCCCGCGCCAGATGGTGTCCGTGGCTACCGCCCTGATTCCGTTCCTCGAGCACGACGATGCCAACCGTGCACTCATGGGTGCCAACATGCAGCGCCAGGCCGTGCCGCTGGTCCGTTCCGAGGCCCCGTTCGTGGGCACCGGCATGGAGCGCGCCGCAGCCGTCGACGCCGGTGACGTTGTCATCGCGAAGAAGGCCGGTGTGGTCACCGAGGTTTCCGCCGAGCTCGTCATCATGCTCAACGACGACGGCACGGAGACCAACTACCGCATCAACAAGTTCGCCCGCTCCAACCAGGGCAACTGCTACAACCACCGTGTCCTGGTGAACGAAGGCCAGCGCCTGGAAGTTGGCGGCATCATCGCCGACGGCCCGGCAACGGACCAGGGCGAGCTCGCCCTCGGCAAGAACCTGCTCGTGGCATTCATGTCATGGGAAGGCCACAACTTCGAGGACGCCATCATCCTCTCGCAGCGCATCGTTGCCGAGGACGTTCTTTCCTCCATCCACATCGAGGAGCACGAGATCGATGCCCGCGACACCAAGCTTGGTGCCGAGGAAATCACCCGTGACATCCCCAACGTGTCCGAGGAAGTACTGGCAGGCCTGGACGAGCGCGGCATCATCCACATCGGTGCCGAGGTCGAAGCAGGGGACATCCTGGTTGGAAAGGTCACCCCCAAGGGTGAAACCGAACTGACCCCGGAAGAGCGCCTGCTGCGCGCCATCTTCGGTGAGAAGTCCCGCGAAGTCCGCGACACCTCCCTGAAGGTGCCCCACGGCGAGTCCGGCACCGTCATCGGCGTGCGCGTCTTCGACCGCGACAACGACGACGAGCTGCCCCCGGGCGTGAACCAGCTGGTCCGCGTCTACGTGGCTGCCAAGCGTAAGATCACCGACGGCGACAAGCTCGCCGGCCGCCACGGCAACAAGGGTGTTATCTCCAAGATCCTCCCGATCGAGGACATGCCCTTCCTTGCCGACGGCACCCCCGTTGATATCGTCCTGAACCCGCTGGGTGTCCCGGGCCGTATGAACGTGGGCCAGGTGCTTGAAACGCACCTCGGCTGGGTTGCCAAGACCGGTTGGAAGATCGAAGGCGAGCCCGAGTGGGTCAAGCAGCTGCCGAACCTGCCGCGCGAGAGTGGCCAGACCACGGTTGCAACGCCTGTGTTCGACGGCGCCCGCGAAGAGGAAATCACGGGCCTGCTGGACTCCACCAACGTGACCCGTGACGGCGAACGCCTGATCGACTCCTCCGGCAAGACCCGTCTGTTCGACGGCCGCTCCGGCGAGCCGTTCCCGGATCCGATCTCGGTCGGCTACATGTACATCCTGAAGCTCCACCACTTGGTGGACGACAAGATCCACGCGCGCTCCACCGGCCCGTACTCCATGATCACGCAGCAGCCGCTGGGTGGTAAGGCACAGTTCGGTGGCCAGCGCTTCGGTGAAATGGAAGTGTGGGCGCTCGAAGCTTACGGCGCTGCCTACACGCTCCAGGAACTCCTCACGATCAAGTCTGATGACATCCACGGTCGTGTGAAGGTCTACGAAGCCATCGTCAAGGGCGAGAACATCCCCGAGCCGGGCGTTCCTGAGTCCTTCAAGGTCTTGATCAAGGAAATGCAGTCGCTGTGCCTGAACGTGGAAGTCCTCTCCACGGACGGAACCACAATTGAAATGCGTGACTCTGATGACGCAGTCTTCACGGCTGCGGAGGAACTGGGTATCGATCTGTCCCGTGCAGAGCCCAGTTCCGTAGAAGAGGTCTAAGGAGGCGTACCGGGAAAGCGGTGGCGCCACCCGCGCTGTCCCTTCCCGGTACCTCACCTTCCTCATCCCGCACCCAAGACTTCAGAATTTAGAGAACAAGAGAGAACAGGGACCATATGTCCAGCGAATCCTCCTTCGGCCTCATGCAGATCGGCCTCGCCACCGCGGAAGACATCCGCGGCTGGTCTTACGGCGAGGTTAAGAAGCCGGAAACCATCAACTACCGCACCCTCAAGCCCGAGAAGGACGGACTCTTCTGCGAGAAGATCTTCGGCCCGTCCCGGGACTGGGAATGCTACTGCGGCAAGTACAAGCGCGTGCGCTTCAAGGGCATCATCTGTGAGCGTTGTGGCGTCGAAGTCACCCGCGCCAAGGTCCGCCGCGAACGCATGGGCCACATTGAACTGGCCGCACCCGTCACACACATCTGGTACTTCAAGGGTGTTCCCTCCCGCCTGGGCTACCTCCTTGACCTGGCACCGAAGGACCTCGAAAAGGTCATCTACTTCGCCGCCTACATGATCACCAGCGTCGACGAGGCTGCCCGCCACGAGGAACTGCCCAACCTGCAGGTTGAGCACGACATCGAGAAGAAGCAGCTGATCGACAACCGCGACTCCGACATCGCGGCGATCGCCCGGGACCTCGAAGGCGAAATTGCCCGCCTTGAGGGCGAAGGCGCTAAGGCTGCCGACAAGAAGAAGGCCCGCGACTCCGCCGACCGCCAGATGGCCAACGTGCGCAAGCGCGCCGACGCCGACATCGAGCGCCTCGAGCAGGTCTGGGACCGTTTCAAGAACCTCAAGGTCGCCGACCTCGAAGGTGACGAAGGCCTGTACCGCGAACTGCGCGACCGCTACGGCATGTACTTCGAAGGCTCCATGGGTGCCGAAGCGATCAAGAAGCGTCTTGAAAGCTTCGACATGCAGGCCGAGTCGGACCTGCTGCGCGACATCATCGCCAACGGCAAGGGCCAGCGCAAGACCCGTGCCCTCAAGCGCCTCAAGGTGGTCAACGCGTTCCTGACCACCAACAACAGCCCGCTTGGCATGGTCCTCGACGCCGTCCCGGTGATCCCGCCGGAACTGCGCCCCATGGTCCAGCTGGATGGTGGCCGTTTCGCGACCTCCGACCTCAACGACCTGTACCGCCGTGTGATCAACCGCAACAACCGCCTCAAGCGCCTGCTTGACCTGGGTGCTCCGGAGATCATCGTCAACAATGAGAAGCGCATGCTTCAGGAAGCTGTTGACAGCCTCTTCGACAACGGCCGCCGCGGCCGTCCGGTCACCGGACCGGGCAACCGTCCGCTGAAGTCCCTGAGCGACATGCTCAAGGGCAAGCAGGGCCGTTTCCGCCAGAACCTCCTCGGCAAGCGCGTCGACTACTCCGGCCGTTCGGTCATCGTCGTCGGCCCGCAGCTGAAGCTGCATCAGTGCGGCCTGCCCAAGCAGATGGCGCTGGAGCTCTTCAAGCCGTTCGTGATGAAGCGCCTGGTTGACCTCAACCACGCCCAGAACATCAAGTCGGCGAAGCGCATGGTGGAGCGGTACCGTCCGCAGGTCTGGGACGTGCTGGAAGAGATCATCACCGAACACCCGGTGCTGCTCAACCGTGCACCTACCCTGCACCGCCTCGGCATCCAGGCGTTCGAGCCGCAGCTTGTTGAAGGTAAGGCAATCCAGCTCCACCCGCTGGTTTGTGGCGCCTTCAACGCTGACTTCGACGGCGACCAGATGGCAGTCCACCTGCCGCTGAGCCCCGAGGCCCAGGCTGAGGCCCGCATCCTGATGCTGTCCTCGAACAACATCCTGAAGCCCTCCGACGGACGCCCGGTCACCCTGCCTTCGCAGGATATGATCATCGGCCTCTACCACCTGACCACCAAGCGTGTTGGGTCAGCCGGCGAAGGCCGCGTCTTCGGTTCGGTTGCGGAAGCCATCATGGCGTTCGATGCCCGCGAGCTGCACCTGAACTCGCAGGTCAAGATCCGCCTCGAAGGCTTCGTGCCCTACGCCGGCTGGGAAGCTCCGGAAGGTTGGGAGCCGGGTCAGCCCGCGCTCGTCCAGACCTCCCTGGGCCAGGTCCTCTTCAACGAGACCCTGCCCGAGGACTACCCGTGGGTTGAGGCTGTTGCCGACAAGGGCGAGCTGTCCCGCATCGTCAACGACCTTGCGGAGCGCTACCCGAAGGTTGTCACCGCGGCAACGCTGGACAACCTGAAGGATGCCGGTTTCTACTGGGCTACCCGTTCAGGCGTCACCGTCGCCATCTCGGACATCGAGGTTCCGGCCGCGAAGCCGGCCATCCTCGCCGGTTACGAGGAGCGGGCTGCGAAGATCCAGGGCCAGTACGACAAGGGCCTGATCGACGACGATGAGCGTCGCCAGGAACTGATCGAGATCTGGAACAAGGCAACCAACGAAATCGCCCAGGCGATGCGTGACAGCCTGTCGCCGATGAACACCATCAACCGCATGGTGTCCTCCGGTGCACGTGGTAACTGGATGCAGGTCCGCCAGATCGCGGGTATCCGTGGCCTGGTGGCCAACCCGAAGGGTGAAATTATTCCCCGTCCCATCAAGTCCTCCTACCGTGAGGGCCTGTCGGTTCTGGAATACTTCATCGCCACGCACGGCGCCCGTAAGGGTCTTGCTGACACAGCTCTGCGCACCGCCAACTCGGGTTACCTGACCCGTCGTCTGGTGGACGTGTCCCAGGACGTCATCGTCCGCGAAGAGGACTGCGGCACCGAGCGCGGCCTGGTCACGCCCATCGCCGTCGCCGATTCCAACGGCGAGCTGGTGCTGGACGAGAACGTCGAGAACAGCGCGTACGCACGTACGCTCGCCGTCGACGTCGTGGACTCCGAGGGCAACGTCCTCGCAGCCGCCGGCACCGACTGCGGTGACGTGGTGATCGCCGAGCTGTTCGCGGCCGGCATCACCGAGGTCAAGGTCCGCTCCGTACTCACCTGTGAGTCCAGCGTCGGCACCTGCGCCCTTTGCTACGGCCGTTCGCTGGCCACCGGCAAGACCGTGGACATCGGCGAGGCCGTGGGCATCATCGCCGCGCAGTCCATCGGTGAGCCCGGTACCCAGCTGACCATGCGTACGTTCCACACCGGTGGTGCTGTCTCCGCCAGCGGCGGCGACGACATCACCCAGGGTCTGCCCCGTATCCAGGAGCTCTTCGAAGCCCGTACTCCGAAGGGTGTTGCACCGATTGCAGAAGCAGCCGGCCGCATCACCATCGAAGAGTCCGAGCGCCAGATGCGCCTGGTCATCACTCCTGATGACGGAACCGAAGAGATCGCCTACCCGGTCCTGCGCCGTTCACGCCTGCTGATCGAGGATGGCGACCACGTCACCGTCGGCCAGAAGCTGATCAACGGACCGGTGGATCCCAAGCAGGTCCTGCGCATCATGGGTCCGCGTGCGGCACAGAAGTTCCTGGTGGACGAAGTCCAGGGCGTGTACCGCAGCCAGGGCATCGGTATCCACGACAAGCACGTCGAGGTTATCGTCCGCCAGATGCTGCGCCGCGTCACGGTCATCGAGTCCGGCGAATCGGACCTGCTGCCCGGCGAGCTCGCCGAGCGCAGCCGCTTCGAGGACGCCAACCGCCGTGTTGTGTCCGAGGGCAAGACTCCGGCTTCCGGACGTCCTGAGCTCATGGGCATCACCAAGGCGTCGCTGGCCACCGAGTCCTGGCTGTCCGCAGCTTCCTTCCAGGAGACCACCCGCGTCCTGACGCAGGCGGCCATGGAAGGCAAGAGCGACCCGCTGCTCGGCCTCAAGGAGAACGTGATCATCGGTAAGCTGATCCCGGCCGGCACGGGCCTCCCGCGCTACACCGAGGTCACCGTCGAGCCCACTGAAGAAGCAAAGGCCAATCTGTTCACCGGCCCCAGCGCATTCAGTGACTTCTCGTACGACACCCTGGGCGGCGACGGAGCTCCTGAGTTCCACGCCATCCCGCTGGATGACTACGACCTGGGCAACGACTTCCGCTAACCCCGGACGCGCCTGACGCAAGGATGGTCCTTCACCGCAAGGTGGGGGACCATCCCCGTTTAACCCCGCCGATTAAGGGGTGGAGGCCGTCCGTGCTAGACTTGTTACCAATTGTTATTGTGGCAGTGGATGAGTGCGCCGGTTCCAGCTGAAAGGCTGAACCAGAGCGACGTTTCCGGTTTGCAGGGTTCTTGTGCAACGTATGCCACATTTTTGCATGCCTAGGGACCGTTGAAGACGCGAGTCAGGTCATTCCCTGCGTATGCGATCCGACTATTAAGGCTTCGCCTTCGCCGCCTTGGAGATCTTCTTCAAGGCCCAGGCGGCGGGGCAACGCAAAGGAGAGTGGCCGGAAGCGGCCACTCCGGATAAAACGGAGAACACGAGAGTGCCTACGATTAACCAGCTGGTCCGTAAGGGCCGCACGCCTAAGGTCTCAAAGACCAAGGCCCCCGCGCTTAAGGGCAGCCCCATGCGCCGCGGTGTTTGCACCCGCGTTTACACCACCACCCCGAAGAAGCCGAACTCGGCTCTGCGTAAGGTGGCACGTGTGCGCCTCAACGGCGGCGTTGAAGTAACCGCCTACATCCCCGGTGTGGGACACAACCTGCAGGAGCACTCCATTGTGCTCGTTCGCGGTGGTCGTGTGAAGGACCTCCCGGGTGTCCGCTACAAGATCGTCCGTGGCGCCCTCGATACCCAGGGTGTCAAGAACCGTAAGCAGGCACGCAGCCGCTACGGCGCAAAGATGGAGAAGAAGTAATATGCCTCGCAAGGGTCCGGCCCCCAAGCGGCCGCTCGTACTAGATCCCGTTTACGGCTCCCCGCTGGTTACCCAGCTCATCAACAAGGTGCTCGTTGACGGCAAGAAGTCCACGGCAGAGCGCATCGTCTACGGTGCCCTCGAAGGCGCCCGCGCCAAGTCCGGCGGCGACCCCGTGGCAGCCCTCAAGAAGGCCATGGACAACGTCAAGCCTTCCCTCGAGGTCCGCTCACGCCGCGTCGGCGGCGCCACCTACCAGGTTCCGGTTGAGGTCAAGCCGGGCCGCTCCACCGCACTCGCCCTGCGCTGGCTGGTCGGCTACTCCAAGGCCCGCCGCGAAAAGACGATGACCGAGCGCCTCCAGAACGAAATCCTGGATGCCTCCAACGGTCTCGGTGCCGCTGTGAAGCGTCGCGAAGACACCCACAAGATGGCCGAGTCCAACAAGGCCTTCGCACACTACCGCTGGTAATACTTCCCGTACGCCGCCGGCTCAACCGAGCCGGCGGCGAACGTGTAGTCCATCCCAAAAGGAGACCCCGTGGCACAGGACGTGCTTACCGACCTTAGTAAGGTCCGCAACATCGGCATCATGGCCCACATTGATGCCGGAAAGACCACCACCACCGAGCGCATCCTGTTCTACACGGGTGTGAACCACAAGATCGGCGAAACGCACGACGGCGCTTCGACCACTGACTGGATGGAACAGGAAAAGGAACGCGGCATTACCATCACGTCTGCCGCCGTGACCTGCTTCTGGGAAAACAACCAGATCAACATCATCGACACCCCCGGCCACGTTGACTTCACCGTAGAGGTTGAGCGCTCCCTGCGCGTCCTCGACGGTGCCGTCGCCGTCTTCGATGGCAAGGAAGGCGTTGAGCCGCAGTCTGAGACCGTTTGGCGCCAGGCTGACAAGTACAACGTCCCACGCATCTGCTTCGTCAACAAGATGGACAAGCTCGGTGCCGACTTCTACTTCACCGTAGACACCATCATCAGCCGCCTGGGCGCCAAGCCGCTCGTTATGCAGCTCCCCATCGGTGCCGAGAACGACTTCATCGGCGTCGTGGACCTGCTTTACATGCGCGCACTGGTGTGGCCCGGCGATGCCAAGGGTGACGTCACCATGGGTGCTAAGTACGAGATCCGCGAGATCCCGGCTGACCTCCAGGAAAAGGCCGAAGAGTACCGCGCAGCGCTCGTTGAGACCGTTGCAGAGTCCTCCGAGGAACTCATGGAGAAGTACCTCGAGGGTGAAGAGATCTCGATCGACGAGCTCAAGGCCGGCATCCGCAAGATGACGATCAACTCCGAGCTCTACCCGATCTTCTGCGGTTCCGCGTTCAAGAACCGTGGCGTTCAGCCGATGCTCGATGCAGTTGTCGACTACCTGCCGAACCCGCTCGACGTCCCTCCGATGGTCGGCCACGATCCTCGCGACGAAGAGAAGGAACTGACCCGCAAGCCGTCCTCCGAAGAGCCGTTCTCCGCACTGGCCTTCAAGATTGCTGCGCACCCGTTCTTCGGCCAGCTCACCTTCATCCGCGTGTACTCCGGTCACGTGGAAGCAGGCGCCCAGGTGGTCAACTCCACCAAGGGCAAGAAGGAGCGCATCGGCAAGCTGTTCCAGATGCACGCCAACAAGGAAATGCCCGTTGAGGGTGCTACCGCCGGCCACATCTACGCAGCCATCGGTCTGAAGGACACCACCACGGGTGACACCCTGTGCGACTCCGCCAACCAGATCGTCCTCGAGTCCATGAGCTTCCCGGAGCCCGTGATCTCGGTTGCCATCGAGCCGAACACCAAGGGTGACCAGGAGAAGCTCTCCACGGCCATCCAGAAGCTCTCCGCTGAGGATCCCACCTTCCAGGTGTCCCTCAACGAAGACACCGGCCAGACCATCATCGCCGGCATGGGCGAGCTCCACCTGGACATCCTGGTGGACCGCATGCGCCGCGAATTCAAAGTCGAGGCCAACGTTGGTAAGCCCCAGGTTGCCTACCGCGAGACCATCAAGCGTGCCGTGGAACGTCACGACTACACGCACAAGAAGCAGACCGGTGGTTCGGGTCAGTTCGCAAAGATCCAGATTGCGATCGAACCGCTGGACACCGCCGAGGGCGAGCTGTACGAGTTCGAGAACAAGGTCACCGGTGGCCGCGTTCCCCGCGAGTACATCCCTTCGGTTGACGCTGGTATCCAGGATGCGCTGAACGACGGCGTCCTGGCCGGTTACCCGGTTGTGGGCATCAAGGCCACGCTGGTTGACGGCGCGTACCACGATGTTGACTCCTCGGAAATGGCGTTCAAGATCGCCGGCCGTATGGCTTTCAAGGAAGCTGCACGCAAGGCGAACCCTGTTTTGCTCGAACCGCTGATGGATGTCGAGGTCCGCACCCCTGAGGAATACATGGGTGAAGTTATCGGTGACCTCAACTCCCGCCGTGGCCAGATGCAGTCCATGGAAGATGCACAGGGCGTCAAGGTCATCCGTGCGCACGTTCCGCTGTCCGGCATGTTCGGCTACATCGGTGACCTGCGCTCAAAGACCCAGGGCCGCGCTGTGTACTCCATGACGTTCAATAGCTACGCCGAGGTCCCGAAGGCAGTTGCCGACGAGATCATCCAGAAGACCCGCGGCGAGTAGTCTTCGGACTTTCGAAGCGAACAAACCCGGGTGTGCTTCCGTTTGATGGAGGCCGCCTGGTGCAGGTGGCCGGTTTTCCGGTCGGACGCAGTCCGGTCAAGCCGGAATCCGGCCACCTGCACGAACAGGCTCGAGGGACTAGTATTAGTTCCTGAATCTGCAATTTCACCAATCCAAAGCCCCCCAAGTAGACTTACCTGAGTTTCTGCCGCGACAAGCGCGGCTGAAGGGTATGTCATTTGAAAACGTTCTAGGAGGAACCTGTGGCAAAGGCAAAGTTCGAGCGGACTAAGCCGCACGTTAACATCGGCACCATTGGTCACGTTGACCACGGTAAGACGACGTTGACGGCCGCCATTTCCAAGGTGCTGTACGACAAGTACCCGACTCTCAACGAGAAGCGTGACTTCGCGTCGATTGACTCTGCTCCCGAAGAGCGTCAGCGCGGCATTACCATCAACATCTCCCACGTTGAGTACCAGACCGAGAAGCGCCACTACGCACACGTAGACGCCCCCGGTCACGCTGACTACATCAAGAACATGATCACCGGTGCTGCACAGATGGACGGTGCAATCCTCGTGGTTGCCGCCACTGACGGCCCGATGGCACAGACCCGCGAGCACGTTCTGCTCGCCCGCCAGGTTGGTGTTCCCTACCTGCTGGTCGCACTGAACAAGTCCGACATGGTTGACGATGAGGAACTGCTGGACCTCGTTGAAATGGAAGTTCGTGAGCTCCTGAGCTCGCAGGGCTTCGATGGCGACGAAGCACCGGTTGTCCGCGTTTCCGGCCTCAAGGCTCTGGAAGGCGACCCGGAGTGGGTCAAGTCCGTTGAGGACCTGATGGCTGCTGTTGACGAGTCTGTTCCGGACCCCGTACGTGACCGTGACAAGCCGTTCCTGATGCCGATCGAGGACGTCTTCACCATCACCGGCCGTGGCACCGTTGTTACGGGCCGCGCCGAGCGTGGAACCCTCGCCATCAACTCCGAGGTCGAGATCGTCGGCATCCGCCCGGTCCAGAAGACCACGGTTACCGGTATCGAGATGTTCCACAAGCAGCTCGACGAAGCATGGGCCGGCGAGAACTGTGGCCTCCTGCTCCGCGGTCTGAAGCGCGATGACGTAGAGCGTGGCCAGGTTGTCGTCAAGCCGGGTTCCATCACCCCGCACACCGACTTCGAGGCTAACGTCTACATCCTCTCCAAGGACGAAGGCGGACGTCACAACCCGTTCTACTCCAACTACCGCCCGCAGTTCTACTTCCGTACCACGGACGTAACCGGCGTTATCACCCTGCCCGAGGGCACGGAAATGGTTATGCCTGGCGACAACACTGAGATGACCGTTGCGCTCATCCAGCCCATCGCCATGGAAGAGGGCCTCGGCTTCGCAATCCGCGAAGGCGGCCGCACCGTTGGTTCAGGACGCGTTACCAAGATCAACAAGTAATTTTTGTTGAACTGAAGAACAGCCCCGCTGCTACTGCAGCGGGGCTGTTCTTTTTGGTTAACCCCTGCCTGATACTGTTGCTGGACCGAAAGGAGTTCATCATGGGATGGCTTATTTTTCTGATCATCGCGGTCGCCGTGGTTGCCGGTGTGTTCTGGGCCAAGAAGCACTTCCGCCACGAAATCGACCGCGCCAAGCGGATCAACCGGGCGAACAAGAACCAGTAGTTGATGGGGCCCCTGCGTCGGGCGGACGTCAGGGGCTACGCTTCCGCTTTGTTGTGACGTGCCCGGCTGAGCGCCTGGTACCAATAAAAGGACTGCTTGGGCGTACGCTCCAGCGTTTCGAAGTCCACGTGGACCAGCCCGAAGCGCTGGGAGTAGCCGGCTGCCCACTCGAAGTTGTCCATCAGGGTCCACACATAGTAGCCGCGCAGGTCCACGCCGGACGCGATTCCGCCCGGTGACGTGGCCTCCAGCGCAGCGCCCAGATGGGTAGCCAGGTACTGGACCCGTTCCTCATCCTGGAGGGCGCCTGACACCCGCTCGGGCTCGGGGAAACTGGCGCCGCCTTCGGTGATGTATACCGGGGGGAGGGCAGCCCCGTACCGGTCCTGGAGTTCTTTGAGCAGGATGCCCAGGTGCCCAGGAGCCACAGGCCAACCGAAGCCCGTGTGGTCAAACTCCGGGTAGCCCACCTCATGGAAGGGGAGCCTGGCTACCGCCTTGTGTGTGTTGGCAGGAATAGGCGTCACCCCGCGGCCCAGCGCAACCTTTACCGGGAAGTAGTAGTTGAGGCCGTAGAAGTCCAGTGGCTGGTGGATGGATTTCAGGTCCGCGTCGGAAATCCGGCCGATGGACCGCAGCCACGGCCTCGCGTAAGCCGGCAGGGTGGGGTAGCGGCCCAACAGGACGGGGTCGGCGTAGATCCTGTTCATCAGCAGGTCGTAGAGGTTGGCGACCAGCCGGTCGCCGATTTTCCGGGACGCAGGGCGGACGGGTGCGTGCAGGTTGGTCACGCCCACCGTGCCGGTTACACCGGCCGCCCGCAACGCCTGGACGCCGAGCCCGTGGGCCAGGAGTTGGTGGTGGATCGAGGGAAGCGCATCGAACATCAGTGCGTGGCCGGGCGCATGGACCCCCAGGGCGTAGCCGTTCAGGGTCACGGACACCGGTTCGTTCAGCGTTACCCACTGCGCCACTCGGTCACCGAATCGTTCGGCGGCCACTGCCGCATACTCGCCAAACCGTTGCGCGGTTTCCCGGTTCATCCACCCGCCCCGGTGCTCCAGGGGCAGGGGAGTGTCCCAGTGATAGAGGGTGGCCATGGGGGAAACGCCGGCGGCCAGCAACTGGTCGAGCAGGCGGTCGTAGAAATCCAGGCCCTCCGGGTTGAAGCTTCCCCGGCCGTCCGGCTGGATCCGCGGCCAGGATAGTGAAAAGCGGTAGGAATCCACCCCCAGCTCCTGCAGCAGCGCCACATCCTCGGGAAGTCTGTTGTAGTGGTCGCACGCCATCGCGGGGGAGTGGCCGTCCATGATGGTCCCGGGCTTCTCGGCGAAGGCATCCCATCCGGACGGTCCGCGGCCGCCTTCAGTCAGGGCGCCCTCAATCTGGAACGCCGCTGCCGCGACGCCAAGAGTGAACGACGGCGGCATGCGGCTGGCCAGTTCGGTCACGGATTCGGTGCTCTCCAGCGTCATGCCCCTATCATCCATTCCGATGTTGCCGAAGGCAATGACCCCTCGAACCGGCCCAGGGAGAGGGCCAATTCGCTTCTGGCGCCAAATTCCGGCATACTAGATGAGTTGTTCAAGCGCTTCTTCGTGTCCCGATCCGGATAATGCCGGGTGCCAGGGTCCAAGTGGAAGACCAAACATAACCCCCTCCCCATGGAATTGCGGATTTGTATGCGTGCCAAGCGCGACACGCCCGACCGCGGGGGTCGGTTACGTCGGCAAGGTGAGGAACCCGGATCCATCCGGATTCAGTTTGTGCGGCGGGTGGTAGTTACGACTTCAAATGCTTCGGCAGCCACATACAACAGGTAAGTAAACAGAGCAGCATTTACTGAAAGAGAGTCAGGCGACATGGCGGGACAAAAAATCCGCATCCGGCTGAAGTCATACGACCACGAGGTCATTGACGTTTCAGCACGGAAGATCGTTGAGACGGTCACGCGCGCAGGCGCAACGGTAGTCGGCCCCGTGCCGCTGCCGACGGAGAAGAACGTGTACTGCGTCATCCGCTCTCCGCACAAGTACAAGGACAGCCGCGAGCACTTCGAAATGCGCACGCACAAGCGTCTTATCGACATCATCGATCCCACGCCGAAGGCTGTTGACTCGCTCATGCGTCTCGACCTGCCGGCAGACGTGAACATCGAAATCAAGCTGTAGGGAGGTGCTGAGAGACTATGACCGCAACCCGTAACGTAAAGGGCCTGCTGGGCACGAAGCTCGGCATGACCCAGGTCTGGGACGAGAACAACAAGCTCATCCCCGTCACTGTGGTCCAGGCAGATTCGAACGTCATCACCCAGCTGCGCAACGCAGAAGCTGATGGCTACGTAGCCGTACAGATCGGCTACGGCCAGATCGATCCCCGCAAGGTCACCAAGCCGCTGGCTGGTCACTTTGAGAAGGCAGGCGTCACGCCTCGCCGCCACGTCGTCGAACTCCGTACCGCAGATGCTGCTGAGTACGAGCTGGGCCAGGAGCTCTCCGTAGAGGTCTTCGAAGCCGGCCAGAAGATCGACGTCATCGGCACCACCAAGGGTAAGGGCTTCGCCGGTGTTATGAAGCGTCACGGCTTCCACGGCGTTGGAGCTTCCCACGGTGCCCACAAGAACCACCGTAAGCCCGGTTCAATCGGTGGCGCATCCACCCCGAGCCGCGTCTTCAAGGGCATGAAAATGGCCGGCCGCATGGGCGCCGTTCGTCACACCACGCTGAACCTCACGGTTCACGCGGTTGACGTCGAGAAGTCGCTGCTCCTTATCAAGGGTGCCGTTCCCGGCGCCCGCGGCCAGGTCGTACTCGTACGCACCGCCGTGAAGGGAGCCTAGTTAAATGGCTAACACTGTCCAGGTTGACCTGCCTGCAGAGATCTTCGACGTTCAGACCAACGTGCCGCTGCTGCACCAGGTTGTCGTTGCCCAGCTCGCTGCTGCTCGCCAGGGTACCCACAAGACCAAGACCCGCGCTGAAGTTTCCGGTGCAGGACGCAAGCCGTTCAAGCAGAAGGGCACCGGCCGCGCCCGTCAGGGTTCCATCCGTGCTCCTCACATGACCGGCGGTGGCATTGTCCACGGTCCCACCCCGCGTGACTACAGCCAGCGCA
The DNA here is from genome assembly GCF_054408515.1 of Arthrobacter sp. D3-16. NCBI lineage: Bacteria > Bacillati > Actinomycetota > Actinomycetes > Micrococcales > Micrococcaceae > Arthrobacter > Arthrobacter sp. D3-16. The sequence goes on from NZ_CP096437.1 coordinate 1,282,146, forward strand.
CCCCTAAGAAGATGATTGCTGCTGCACTGCGCGGCGCACTGTCTGACCGGGCGCGTAACGGACGCATCCACGTTGTTGCCGAACTGGTTGAGGGCTCCAAGCCGTCCGCCAAGGCTGCACTTGCAACGCTGCGCGGCGTTTCCGACCGCAAGAACCTGCTGGTTGTCATCGAGCGCGCCAACGATGTTGCTGCACTGTCCGTGCGCAACCTCGCCGGTGTTCACGTTCTGTACGCAGACCAGCTGAACACCTACGACGTTCTCGTGTCTGATGACGTTGTCTTCACCAAGGCTGCCTACGAAGCATTCGTTGCCGGCAAGGCAGTGGCAAAGAACGAGGAGGATGCCAAGTGAGTGCAGCCACCATCAAGGATCCCCGCGACGTCGTGCTTGCGCCCGTCGTGTCGGAAAAGAGCTACGGCCTGATCGACGAGGGCAAGTACACCTTCCTGGTGGACCCCCGGTCGAACAAGACCGAGATCAAGCTGGCCGTGGAGAAGATCTTCTCCGTCAAGGTCGAATCGATCAACACCATCAACCGTGCCGGTAAGCGCAAGCGCACCAAATTCGGATGGGGTACCCGCAAGAACACCAAGCGTGCGATTGTCACCCTCAAAGAAGGCACTATCGACATCTTCGGCGGTCCGCTCGCGTAGCGGAGACCACTTTAACGAGGAAATAAATTATGGGAATCCGTAAATACAAGCCGACTACCCCGGGCCGTCGCGGCTCGAGCGTAGCGGACTTCATCGAAATCACGCGGTCGACGCCGGAAAAGTCGTTGGTACGTCCGCTGCCCAAAAAGGGCGGCCGTAACAACACCGGTAAGATCACCACCCGTCACAAGGGTGGCGGACACAAGCGCCAGTACCGTCTGATCGACTTCCGTCGCCACGACAAGGACGGCGTTGACGCCCGCGTTGCTGAAATTGAGTACGATCCGAACCGCACGGCTCGCATCGCCCTCCTGCACTACGTTGATGGCACCAAGCGTTACATCATCGCGCCGAACAAGCTGTCCCAGGGTGACTTCGTAGAGGCAGGTGCCAACGCTGACATCAAGCCTGGCAACAACCTGCCCCTGCGCAACATCCCCGTGGGTACCGTTATCCACGCAGTTGAACTGCGTCCGGGTGGCGGTGCCAAGATGGGCCGTTCCGCCGGTGCATCCATCCAGCTCGTCGCCAAGGAAGGCCGCTTCGCCCAGCTGCGTCTGCCTTCCGGTGAAATCCGCAACGTTGACGTGCGCTGCCGCGCAACCGTCGGCGAGGTGGGCAACGCCGAGCAGTCGAACATCAACTGGGGCAAGGCCGGCCGCATGCGCTGGAAGGGCGTTCGCCCGACCGTCCGTGGTGTCGCCATGAACCCGGTTGACCACCCGCACGGTGGTGGCGAGGGTAAGACGTCCGGTGGACGTAACCCCGTCAACCCGAACGGTCAGCGGGAAGGCCGCACCCGCCGCCCCAACAAAGAGAGCGACAAGCTTATTGTTCGTCGCCGTCGTACTGGCAAGAACAAGCGATAGGAGCCTGGACACATGCCACGCAGCCTGAAAAAAGGTCCTTTCGTTGACCAGCACCTCTTTGTGAAGGTAGCCAGGGAAAACGAAAAGGGCACCAAGAACGTCATCAAGACCTGGTCACGCCGTTCGATGATCATCCCCGACATGCTCGGGCACACGATCGCCGTACACGACGGACGCAAGCACATTCCGGTGTTTGTTACTGAGTCGATGGTCGGGCACAAGCTCGGCGAATTCGCTCCCACGCGGACATTCCGCGGCCATGTCAAGGACGACCGTAAGGGCAAGCGCCGCTAGGCGCCTGCACTTACGTCAAAGACGAGAGAAGGAAAGCAATGGAAGCCAAGGCAATTGCGCGCCACATCCGCGTAACGCCTATGAAGGCCCGGCGCGTCGTCAACCTTGTTCGTGGTTTGCAAGCGAATGAGGCTCTGGCAATTCTGAAGTTTGCCCCGCAGGCAGCTTCGGAGCCGGTATTCAAGGTAGTTCAGTCGGCAATCTCCAACGCCCGGGTCCTCGCGGACCGCGACGGCGTGGCGTTTGACGAAGGCGACCTCATCATCAGCGAAGCGTTTGTTGATGAAGGCCCGACCATGAAGCGGTTCCAGCCGCGTGCCCAGGGTCGTGCATTTCAGATCAAGAAGCGCACCAGCCACATCACCGTGGTAGTCGCTACCCCGGAGAAAGAGGAGGCTCGCTAAGTGGGACAGAAAGTAAACCCGCACGGGTTCCGACTCGGCATCACCACCGATCACGTATCGCACTGGTTCGCTGACAGCACCAAGGCCGGCCAGCGGTACAAGGACTTCGTTCGCGAAGACATCCGTATCCGCCAGCTCATGTCCACGGGCATGGAGCGCGCCGGTATCGCCAAGGTTGAGATCGAGCGCACCCGTGACCGTGTCCGCGTGGACATCCACACGGCCCGCCCGGGCATCGTCATCGGCCGCCGTGGAGCAGAAGCAGACCGCATCCGCGGCGAGCTCGAAAAGCTCACCGGCAAGCAGGTCCAGCTGAACATCCTCGAGGTCAAGAACCCCGAGATGGAAGCACAGCTTGTTGCCCAGGGCGTTGCTGAGCAGCTGACTTCACGTGTGGCTTTCCGCCGCGCGATGAAGAAGGCCATGCAGTCCGCGCAGCGTGCAGGTGCCAAGGGCATCCGTATCGCCTGCTCGGGTCGACTGGGTGGCGCTGAAATGTCCCGCTCGGAGTTCTACCGCGAAGGCCGTGTGCCCCTGCACACCCTCCGCGCGAACATCGACTACGGCTTCTACGAAGCCAAGACCACCTTCGGCCGCATCGGTGTGAAGGTTTGGATCTACAAGGGTGACGTCACCGCCAAGGAACTGGCCCAGCAGGCCGCTTCCGCCCCGTCCCGTGGCCGCGGTCCCAGCGACCGTCCGGGCCGCCCGGGTGGCGCTGACCGTGGTGACCGCCGCCGTCGCAACGACCGTCCGGCCGCTGACGCAGCTCCTGCTGCCGAGGCTCCGGCAGCTGAAGCTGCTGCTCCGGCAGCAGAAGGAGGACAGGCTTAAATGCTTATCCCACGTCGAGTCAAGCACCGTAAGCAGCACCACCCGGGTCGTTCCGGCGCTGCTACGGGCGGCACCAAGGTCACTTTCGGTGAGTACGGTATCCAGGCCCTGAGCCCGGCATACGTCACAAACCGTCAGATCGAATCCGCCCGTATTGCAATGACCCGCCACATCAAGCGTGGCGGTAAGGTCTGGATCAACATCTACCCGGACCGTCCCCTCACCAAGAAGCCTGCCGAAACCCGCATGGGTTCCGGTAAGGGTTCACCGGAATGGTGGGTCGCAAACGTCAAGCCGGGTCGGGTTCTCTTTGAGATCTCCGGCGTCGAAGAATCGGTAGCACGCGAGGCCCTGCGCCTGGCAATCCACAAGCTCCCGTTGAAGGCACGCATTCTGCGTCGCGAAGGTGGTGAATAGAAATGGCAGTAGGATCCAAGGATCTGGCTCCCGCACAGCTGGACGGTTTCGACAACGAGCGTCTCGTTGAAGAACTCCGCAAGGCCAAGGAAGAGCTGTTCAACCTGCGTTTCCAGTCCGCCACCGGACAGCTGGAGAACCACGGTCGTCTGCGCGCGGTAAAGAAGGACATCGCCCGCATCTACACCGTTCTCCGTGAGCGCGAGCTGGGCATTCGTGCCGAGGTTGCCGCACCGGTTGTGGAAGCCAAGGAAGAAAAGAAGTCCAAGAAGGCAGCAACCAAGAAGGCCGACAAGGCTGAAACGGTTGAGACCGAGGAGGATGCCAAGTGAGTGAAAAGGACGAGAACGTGACGGAAACTGCTACCGCAGCCACGGCTGAGCAGCGCGGTTACCGCAAGACGCGTCGCGGCTACGTGGTCTCTGACAAGATGGAAAAGACCATCGTTGTCCAGGTTGAAGACCGCGTGAAGCACGCCCTGTACGGCAAGGTCATCCGCCGTACCTCCAAGGTCAAGGCCCACGACGAAGAGAACACCGCCGGCATCGGCGACCTCGTTGTCATCGCTGAGACCCGTCCGCTGTCCGCCACCAAGAACTGGCGGCTCGTGGAGATCCTCGAGAAGGCCAAGTAGCACCTGCTGCTTCGGTATCCGGAAGCCCCTGCTCCCCTTGGGAGTGGGGGCTTCCGCGTTAACAGCCACGCCGGCCGCAACGCTGGGCGGCGCTTTTGGGGACCGGACGACGGCGGTGGCGCGTCTTACCGGGGGAGGGGCACCCAAGGTGGGCCAAAAGGCTGCCGTGCGTGGCGCCGTCGTCCCCCTCGACGCTCTCTCACTTCTCTCAGGAAAGTGAGAGAGCGTCAACCGGAAAGGCGCATTAAGTGAGAGAGCGTCCCAGGGCGGGGCGTGACGCCGTCGTCCGTCTTGCGGGGGAGCGGCGGCGATGATATGGGGATGAGCGGAAAACGTGCTAGGATATTGAGTTTGTATGGCGCCTTCAGTGTGCCGACATCAACCTCGTAAACAAGCGTGCCACGGCATAGTGCCCCCTTGCGCCCAGGATCTCCTGGACCGGATGGGAGCAACTGCTTCTGGCACGGGCGTTTAGGCCTGGTCTGGCAAAATCCAGGCAGGTCAAGAGACACCCCGATCAACCGTTCCGCAAGGCTCATTCCGTAGGAAGATTTTCGGTCTGAGAACCGGCGCGACGCAAGGAGTAAATAGTGATTCAGCAGGAGTCGCGACTCAAGGTCGCCGACAACACGGGTGCTAAGGAAATCCTTACCATTCGCGTTCTCGGTGGATCCGGCCGTCGCTACGCAGGCATCGGTGACGTCATTGTCGCCACCGTCAAGGATGCAATCCCCGGCGGCAACGTAAAGAAGGGCGATGTTGTCAAGGCAGTCATCGTCCGTACCAAGAAGGAACGCCGCCGTGCGGATGGTTCCTACATCAAGTTTGACGAGAACGCAGCTGTGATCCTGAAGGGTGACGGTGACCCCCGCGGTACCCGTATCTTCGGGCCGGTTGGTCGTGAACTGCGTGACAAGAAGTTCATGAAGATCGTTTCTCTGGCTCCGGAGGTGCTCTAGTCCATGGCTAAGATCAAGAAGGGTGACCTGGTTCAGGTCATCACTGGCGCCAAGGCTGAGCGCGGCGGCGACCGCGGCAAGCAGGGCAAGGTCCTGCGCGTGTTCCCCGAGACCAACCGCGTGCTGGTCGAAGGCATCAACCGCGTAACCAAGCACACCAAGGTCGGTCAGTCGCAGCGCGGCACCAAGACCGGTGGCATTGAAGTTGTTGAAGCTTCGATCCACATTTCCAACGTGGCTCTGGTTGACCCGTCCACCAAGAAGCCCACCCGCGTCGGTTTCCGCACCGAGACCGTTGAGCGCAATGGCGTGAAGCGTGAAGTGCGCGTGCGCGTGGCCAAGAGCTCAGGGAAGGACATCTAATGACTGAGACTCTCGAGACTCCGGCAACGAAGATCGTTCCTCGTCTGAAGACCAAGTACGCCGAATCCATCAAGAGCACGCTCATTGAGGAATTCAAGTACGAAAACGTCAACCAGGTTCCGCGCCTCGTGAAGGTCGTTGTGAACATGGGTGTTGGAGATGCCGCCAAGGACTCCAAGCTGATCGACGGCGCTGTCCGCGACCTCACCCAGATCACCGGCCAGAAGCCGCAGGTAACCAAGGCCCGCAAGTCGATCGCTCAGTTCAAGCTGCGCGAAGGCATGCCCATCGGTGCACACGCTACCCTGCGTGGCGACCGCATGTGGGAATTCCTGGACCGTCTGGTCACCCTCGCACTGCCCCGTATCAGGGACTTCCGTGGTCTCTCCGGCAAGCAGTTCGACGGTAACGGCAACTACACCTTCGGTCTGACCGAGCAGGTTATGTTCCACGAAATCGACCAGGACAAGATCGACCGCGTCCGCGGTATGGACATCACGGTTGTCACCACTGCCAAGACCGATGACGAAGGCCGTGCGCTGCTTAAGGCGCTTGGTTTCCCGTTCAAGGCCGAAGACTAATCTAACTACGTAAAAGGTCCGGCGGTCCGGCTCCTGAATCCGTTCAGGAAAGCAGCACCGCGGAAACCGTTATGAGGAAGGGCAAGAGCCCACAATGACAATGACAGATCCTGTCGCAGACATGCTTACGCGTCTGCGCAATGCAAACTCGGCATACCACGATTCCGTGTCCATGCCGTACAGCAAGCTCAAGGCACGCGTTGCTGACATCCTCAAGGCCGAAGGCTTCATCGCCGGCTGGAAGGAAGAAGACGCTGAGGTTGGCAAGAAGCTGACCATCGAGCTCAAGTTCGGACCGAACCGCGAGCGTTCAATCGCTGGTGTTCGCCGTATTTCCAAGCCGGGACTGCGCGTTTACGCAAAGTCCACCAACCTGCCGCACGTGCTGGGTGGCCTGGGTGTCGCAATCCTGTCCACCTCTTCCGGCCTCCTGACTGACAAGCAGGCCGGCAAGAAGGGCGTGGGCGGCGAAGTCCTCGCTTACGTCTGGTAACGGGAAAGGAAGAGAATAATGTCACGTATTGGACGTCTCCCCATCACCGTTCCTGCCGGCGTTGAGGTCAAGGTTGACGGCTCTGTCGTCAGCGTCAAGGGTTCCAAGGGCGAGCTGAACCACACTGTGGCCAGCCCGATCGAGGTCACCCTGGATGCAGACACCCTGACTGTCGCCCGCCCGAACGACGAGCGCGCCTCCCGTTCACTCCACGGCCTGACCCGCACCCTGATCTCCAACATGATCGAGGGCGTTACCAAGGGCTACGAGAAGAAGCTTGAAATCGTCGGTACCGGTTACCGCGTTCAGGCCAAGGGATCTGACCTTGAGTTCGCTCTCGGCTTCAGCCACCCGGTCAATGTCTCCGCACCGGAGGGCATCACCTTTGCAGTTGAGACCCCGACCAAGCTCTCTGTTTCAGGTATCAACAAGCAGCAGGTCGGCGAGGTTGCTGCCAACATTCGCAAGCTGCGGAAGCCGGACCCCTACAAGGGCAAGGGCATCCGTTACGCCGGCGAAGTCATCCGCCGCAAGGTCGGAAAGGCTGGTAAGTAACCATGGCCATCTCAATTAACAAGAAGCGTACGAACAAGAGCAAGTCTGCCCAGCGCAGCCGCCGCCAGCTTCGTATCCGTAAGCGCATCTCCGGTACGGCTGTACGTCCTCGTCTGGTCGTCAACCGTTCCGCACGCCACGTATTCGTCCAGGTTGTCGATGACACCAAGGGCCTGACCGTAGCGAGCGCCTCCACTCTGGAAGCCGACCTTCGTGCATTCGACGGCGACAAGACTGCCAAGGCCAAGCGCGTTGGCGAACTCGTCGCAGAGCGTGCCAAGGCTGCCGGTATCGAAGCTGTTGTCTTCGACCGCGGTGGTAACAAGTACCACGGCCGGATCGCCGCCGTCGCTGACGGTGCACGTGAAGGTGGGCTGTCACTGTGACGGAAGCAAACAAGGAAAAGGACACTGTGTCTGCAGATCAGAAGGCTACTGAAACCGTAGCTGCCGCTGAGACCACTGCCCCCGCAGCTGCCGACGACCGCCGTGGTGGCGCTCGTCGCGGTGAGCGTGGCGACCGTGGCCAGGGCCGCGGCGACCGTGGTGGCCGTGGCGGCCGCGACGGCGGCCGTGAGGCCGAGAAGAGCCAGTTCGTAGAGCGCGTTGTCACCATCAACCGCGTCTCCAAGGTGGTCAAGGGTGGTCGTCGCTTCAGCTTCACCGCCCTGGTCGTCGTCGGTGACGGCAACGGCATGGTCGGCGTTGGCTACGGCAAGGCTAAGGAAGTTCCTGCCGCAATCGCGAAGGGCGTAGAAGAGGCCAAGAAGTCCTTCTTCCGCGTTCCCCGCGTTGGCAGCACCATCCCGCACCGCGTCCAGGGTGAGGCTGCTGCAGGCGTCGTTATGCTGCGTCCGGCTTCCGCCGGTACCGGTGTTATCGCCGGTGGCCCGGTCCGTGCAGTACTGGAGTGCGTGGGCATCCACGACATCCTCTCCAAGTCGCTCGGTTCCTCCAACGCCATCAACATCGTTCACGCGACCGTTGATGCCCTGAAGCGCCTCGAAGAGCCGGCAGCAGTGGCAGCACGCCGCGGCCTGCCCCTCGACGAGATCGCTCCGCCGGCACTGGTGAAGGCTCTCCTGAACTCGAAGGCGGGTGTCTAGTTATGGCTAAGAACCTGATTCCCTCCGACGCCCAGTTGGAGATCACTCAGATCAAGTCCGCCATTGGCGGCAAGCAGAACCAGCGCGACACCCTGCGGTCCCTCGGCCTGAAGCGGATCGGACACACCGTTGTCCGCACCGCCGACGCCGTCACCGTGGGAATGCTCAACACGGTTCCGCACCTGGTACAGGTAGAGGAGGCGAAGTAAATGGCAGAGAACACTGCTGACAAGGCACAGAGCGCCGCTGCTGAGAAGCAGAACGCCCTGAAGGTTCACCACCTGCGTCCCGCCCCGGGTGCCAAGACCGCCAAGACCCGCGTTGGTCGTGGTGAAGGCTCCAAGGGTAAGACCGCCGGTCGTGGCACCAAGGGTACTGCAGCCCGCTACCAGGTCAAGGCTGGCTTTGCCGGCGGCCAGCTGCCGCTGCACATGCGCCTGCCGAAGCTGCGCGGCTTCAAGAACCCGTTCCGGGTTGAGTTCCAGGTTGTAAACCTGGACAAGCTCAACGAGCTGTTCCCGGAAGGTGGCGCAGTCACCGTGGAGAACCTGGTCGAAAAGGGTGCCGTTCGCAAGAACCAGCCCGTCAAGGTGCTGGGCACCGGTGACATCACCGTCAAGGTTGACGTCACCGCCCACGCATTCTCGGCCAGCGCCGCTGAAAAGATTGCTGCAGCAGGCGGAAGCACCACCGCTCTCTAGAGCCGGTGGGCGCCAAGCCCGTTGTTGAACTCCCGGTCTCCGGGGCCCAGGCCCTGGAGACCGGGAGTTTTTCACATCCGTCGGGCGTATTTTTCCCGCCATCCGCCGCATGCGCACTTTCACGGATTGTTCGCATGGCGCAAACAACCGTTAGACTCGGTTGTTGGGATTTATAGATCCCCATCACACCACTCTTTTAACACCACCAGGAGGACGCTTGCTTAGCGCATTTGGCCGGGCCTTTCGCACGCCTGATCTGCGACGCAAGTTGTTGTTCACGCTGGGAATCATCACCATCTTCCGCTTGGGTGCTTTCATTCCCTCGCCAGGTGTGGACTACCAGAATGTCCAGCAATGCTTGCAGAACGGTCAGACCGCAGGTGGCCTGTACCAGCTCGTTAACCTGTTCAGCGGCGGCGCGTTGCTCCAGGTGTCCATCTTTGCCCTCGGCATCATGCCCTACATCACGGCAAGCATCATCGTCCAGCTGCTCCGGGTGGTCATTCCCCGGTTCCAGCAGCTCTACGAAGAGGGCGCTTCCGGGCAGTCCAAGCTGACCCAGTACACGCGTTACCTCACCATCGCGCTGGGCCTGCTGAACGCCACCACCCTGGTTTCCCTGGCGCGGTCCGGGCAGCTTCTTCCCGGCTGCAACCTGCCGATCATCCCGGACACCAGCGTGATCACCACCATCCTGATCATCATCACCCTGACGGCCGGCACCGGTCTGATCATGTGGATGGGCGAGCTCGTCACCGAGAAGGGCGTGGGCAACGGTATGTCCCTGCTCATCTTCACGTCCATCGCTGCCACGTTCCCCACCTCCCTCGGCGCCATCTGGAGCTCGCAGGGTCCCGGAACGTTCTTCATGGTCCTTGTCATCGGCCTGCTGACCGTGGCCCTGGTGGTCTTCGTTGAGCAGTCGCAGCGCCGCGTGCCGGTGCAGTACGCCAAGCGGATGATCGGCCGCCGCACCGTGGGAGGTACCAGCACGTACATCCCCATCAAGGTCAACATGGCCGGCGTCATCCCCGTGATCTTCGCTTCCTCCATGCTGTACCTGCCGGGCCTGATCTCACAGTTCAACCAGCCGCGGCAAGGCGAGCAGATCCAGCCGTGGGTGGAATGGATCAACAACAACCTGGTCCGCGGTGACCAGCCAATCTACATGGTGCTTTACTTCGCCATGATCGTTTTCTTCACCTACTTCTATGTCGCGATCACCTTCAACCCTGAAGAGGTCTCGGACAACATGAAGAAGTACGGCGGCTTCATTCCAGGTATCCGGGCGGGCAAACCGACCGCGGACTACCTGCAGTACGTGCTGTCCCGGATCACCCTGCCAGGCGCCCTGTACCTGGGCTTCGTGGCGCTGATTCCGCTGGTGGCACTGGTACTGATCAACGCGAACCAGAACTTCCCGTTCGGTGGCACCTCGATCCTGATCATGGTGGGCGTTGGCCTGGAGACCGTCAAGCAGATTGATGCGCAGCTACAACAACGTCACTACGAAGGGCTTTTGCGATGACGAGAATGCTGATTATTGGACCTCCCGGTTCCGGAAAAGGAACGCAGGCAGAGCGGATCTCGGAGCGCCTCGGCGTTGTGGCGATCTCCACCGGCGATATCTTCCGTGCAAACGTAAAGGGCGAAACGCCGCTTGGCATCGAAGCCAAGAAGTACATGGACGCCGGCGACTTCGTTCCGGACAGCGTGACCAACAAGATGGTGCGCGACCGGCTCAGCGAGGCCGACGTCGAAAACGGCTTCCTGCTGGACGGCTACCCCCGCACCACGGCGCAGGTGGATTACCTCGATGAGATCCTCGCCAAGGGCGAAGAGAAGCTCGACGTCGTCCTGCAGCTGACTGCCGACGATGAGGAACTGGTACACCGCCTCCTCGGCCGGGCCAAGGAAACGGGCCGGAGCGACGACAACGAAGCCGTCATCCGCCACCGCCTGGACCTCTACCACGAGCAGACCGAAGCCGTGGTGGCCAAGTATGCCGAGCGCGGCATCCTCACCCAGGTGGACGGTATCGGCCCCATCGACGAGGTCACGGACCGCGTGATGCAGGCCATCAAGGCCGCACAGGCAGCCTGATCCAGGCAAAGCATTTCCGAGGCTCCTCCCGGTAAACGGGAGGAGCCTCAGCCATTTGAAAGGAAACACCATGGCCTTTGGCCAGCCCCGCATCGAATACAAAACCAACGCCCAGATGCGCACCATGCACGAAGCAGGCCTGGTCCTGAGCCGTGCCCTGGATGCAGCCGTTGCAGCAGCCGTTCCCGGAGTCACCACCAAGCACCTGGACGACGTGTTCGCTGCTGTGCTGAATGAAGCCGGCGCAAAGTCCAACTTCCTCGGCTACCACGGGTTCCCCGCCACCATCTGCACCTCCGTGAATGAGGAAGTGGTGCACGGCATCCCCGGCAGCCGCGTGCTCCGCGACGGCGACATCATCTCGATCGACGGCGGCGCGATTGTGAACGGTTGGCATTCGGACTCGGCGCGCACAGTTATTGTGGGCACCGCCGACCCCGAGGACCAGCGCCTTTCCGACGTCACCCGGGCAGCCATGTGGCGGGGCATCGCCGCACTGGCCACAGGCAAGCATGTGGGTGACATCGGCGCAGCCATCGACGACTACGTTTCATCCGTGCCGGGTAAGCCGCTGGGCATCCTCGAGGACTATGTGGGTCACGGCATCGGCTCGGAAATGCACATGGCGCCGGACGTGCTCAACTACCGCACCAGCCACCGCGGCCCCAAGATCCGTCCCGGCCTTTGCCTGGCGATCGAGCCCATGCTGGTCCGCGGCAGCATCGACACCGCAGTGCTGGAGGACGACTGGACCGTTGTCACCACCGACGGCCAGCGCTCCTGCCAGTGGGAGCACTCTGTGGCGGTCCACGACAAGGGCATCTGGGTGCTGTCAGCGCCCGACGGCGGCGCGGAGCACCTGGTGCCCCTCGGCGTCACCCCCGTCCCGATTCCGTAGCAGGGGCTTCGGGTTCGCCGGCGACCTGGAGCGTTTCCGGCGAACTTCACCTCGGACTACCCTCCCGGCAGGCACAATGAGCCTATGGGAGCAATCACTGACGTACCCGGCATCCGTGTCGGCCACGCCCAGAGGTCCGACGCCGGCTGGCTGAGTGGTGTGACGGTGGTCCTGCCCCCGCCTGGCACGGTTGGATCAGTGGACGTGCAAGGCGGCGGTCCGGCTACCCACGAAACGGACGCGCTTGATCCCACCGCCCTAGTCAGCGCTGTGGACGCCGTGGTGCTTACCGGCGGCAGCGCATACGGCCTGGCGTCCGCGTACGGGGCCCAGCGCTGGTGCGAGGAAAACGGCCGGGGCTTTGCGGTGCCCGGGGGCTTGGTCCCCATCGTCCCGGCAGCTGCGATCTTCGACCTCGGCCGCGGCGGTGACTTCTCGGCCCGTCCGACGGCGGACATGGGTTACGCTGCAACCGCCGCCGCCGCTGCAGAGAAGGACGGGCACGACGTCGGACGCGGCAACGTGGGTGCCGGCACCGGCGCGTTGCTGGCGCGAACCTATAAAGGCGGACTGGGTACGGCATCGATCACGCTCGAAAACGGCGTAGTTGTGGGGGCCGTTGCTGTTGTGAACGCGCTGGGACTGCCATTCGACCAGACCAAACCTGCAGGACCAGCACCGGTGAAAGCAACCACCACGACGAACACCACGCTGGTTGTTGTCGCAACGAACGGAGTCCTGGACGTGGCCGAGTGCAAGCGGACGGCCTCTGCCTCGCAGGCGGGGATTGCGAGGGCCCTGAATCCCTCCCACACCCTCGCTGACGGGGACACTGTCTTCTGCCTCGCAACCGGCACTGTGGCACTCGACCGGGCGGACGAAGCCGCGCGGCAGATCAGTCTTATTACGCTGCAAAGCGCAGCAGCCGACGTCGTCCGTTTGGCCATCCTTGACGGCGTGACCAGCGCGGAAGCCGTGAGCACTCCGTCCGGCGATTATGGTGCGTACGGCGCCCGGTAGGTTACTATTGCCGATTTAACTTTTACAGCGATACGGAGTAGTGTTGTTTGTTGGTTGTCTGGACTGCCACGCCCTTTTGGGGCCTGGAACTGACAATCGATCCAACAAAAACGTTCGTGGTCATGCCCGGTGCAATCCGGCAGGACTGCGGCAACAACAGTTAGCGGAGGGTATGGCCAAGAAGGACGGGGTCATTGAGATCGAAGGCGTTGTGACTGAGGCGCTGCCTAACGCGATGTTTCGCGTTGAGCTCACCAACAAGCACATCGTACTGGCACACATCTCTGGAAAGATGCGTCAGCACTACATCAGGATTCTCCCTGAGGACCGCGTAGTGGTGGAGCTGAGCCCGTACGACCTCACCCGTGGTCGTATCGTCTACCGCTACAAGTAAATTGCTGGGCGGCTTCAGTGCGAACTGATGGCCGCTCCAGTAGACCAACTGTTACACGCAAAGGAATGCCATGAAGGTCAAGCCGAGCGTCAAGCAGATCTGCGAAAAGTGCAAAGTGATCCGCCGTAATGGCCGGGTCATGGTGATCTGCGAGAACCCGCGCCACAAGCAGCGCCAGGGCTAATTTCCCTTCATCGGGAAATCCTGGGTTGCTAACCCACGCAAGTAAATAAAGGCAGCACAAGCTGATCTGGAACATTGAGCTCGAAAGAGTCCGGACAGCTAACCCCCGGTCGGAGGCTGGGGCCGTACAGAACGTGCGGGTGTACTGCCTACGACCTCCGGTTTATCAAGGAGTACTGCCACTATGGCTCGTCTCGCTGGCGTAGACATTCCCCGCGAAAAGCGGCTGGAAATTGCGCTTACTTACATCTACGGCGTGGGCAAGACCCGTGCACACGAAACCCTGGCTGCCACTGGCATCAGCGCTGACGTCCGCGTCAAGGACCTGACTGATGCACAGCTGGTTGAGCTGCGTGACTACATTGAAGGCAACTACAAGGTTGAGGGTGACCTTCGCCGCGAAGTAGCAGCAGATATCCGCCGCAAGGTTGAAATCGGCAGCTACGAAGGCCTGCGCCACCGCAAGGGCCTGCCCGTACGCGGACAGCGTACGAAGACCAACGCCCGTACCCGCAAGGGCCCGAAGCGCACCGTCGCCGGCAAGAAGAAGGCCCGTTAAAATCCCCGCCGGGATTAACGGAGCCTTCCCCAATAACTTTCTGTAGGAGAAATAATGCCCCCGAAGACTCGTGGCGCGGTTCGCAAGCCGCGTAAGAAGGACAAGAAGAATATCGCGCTTGGCCAGGCGCACATCAAGAGCACTTTTAACAACACCATCGTTTCCATCACGGATCCGAGCGGCGCTGTTATCTCTTGGGCTTCCTCAGGTGAGGTTGGCTTCAAGGGCTCGCGTAAGTCCACTCCGTTCGCTGCCCAGATGGCTGCCGAAGCCGCTGCCAAGCGCGCCCAGGAGCACGGCATGCGCAAGGTTGACGTTTTCGTCAAGGGACCGGGATCCGGACGCGAGACCGCGATCCGTTCGCTGCAGGCCGCAGGCCTCGAGGTTGGCTCCATTCAGGACGTCACCCCCGCTGCGCACAACGGCTGCCGCCCGCCGAAGCGCCGCCGCGTCTAAGGCTTTCCACGCCGCATGAGCTTGCCCGGACCGTCGATGGTCCGGGCAAGCCCAGCGCGTTAAGTCTTCAGACCGAATTTCCACCACCTGTGTTGCGTCATATAGCGGATGCTCGCCGAAAGGAAACCTAAGTGCTCATTGCACAGCGCCCCACCCTCTCCGAAGAGGTAGTTTCAGAAAACCGTTCGCGTTTCATCATTGAACCGCTGGAACCGGGCTTCGGATACACCCTCGGAAACTCCCTCCGCCGTACCCTGCTCTCCTCCATCCCCGGTGCTGCTGTAACCAGCATCCGGATCGATGGCGTGCTGCACGAGTTCACCACGGTTCCGGGTGTCAAGGAAGATGTCACTGAGATCATCCTGAACATCAAGAGCCTCTCGGTTTCCTCCGAGCACGATGAGCCGGTTGTCGCTTACCTGCGCAAGCAGGGCCCCGGAGTCGTCACCGCCGCGGACATCGCTCCGCCGGCCGGCGTCGAATTCCACAACCCGGATCTGCACATTGCCACGCTGAACTCGAAGGGCAAGTTCGAACTCGAACTGACCATCGAGCGCGGCCGCGGCTACGTTTCGGCAGCTCAGAACAAGTCCGGCGATGCAGAGATCGGCCGTATCCCGGTCGATTCCATCTACTCGCCGGTACTGAAGGTTACTTTCCGCGTGGAAGCAACCCGTGTTGAGCAGCGCACCGACTTCGACAAGCTGATTGTCGACGTCGAGACCAAGCAGGCCATCGCCCCGCGCGATGCTGTTGCTTCTGCAGGCACCACCCTGGTGGAGCTCTTCGGTCTGGCACGTGAGCTGAACACCGCAGCTGAAGGTATCGAGATCGGCCCGTCGCCCACCGACGCTGCCCTGGCAGCCGACATGGCCCTGCCGATCGAGGATCTGGACCTCACCGTCCGTTCCTACAACTGCCTCAAGCGTGAGGGCATCCACACCGTGGGTGAACTCGTTGCCCGCTCCGAGGCTGACCTGATGGACATCCGCAACTTCGGTGCCAAGTCCATTGACGAGGTCAAGGCAAAGCTGGTTGAACTGGGCCTGTCCCTCAAGGACTCGCCTCCCGGTTTTGACCTCGCAGCACGCGCCGCAGCAATCGAAGAGGACGACGCCGCCTTCGGCGACGACGAACTCTAAACCAGACCTTGGCCGGCGGGCAGGGCACCATGGTGTGCCCCGCCCACGGCTTCCATTTGAGGAGAAACAATTATGCCTACCCCCACTAAGGGTCCGCGCCTCGGAGGCGGCCCGGCTCACGAGCGCCTCATGCTCGCGAACCTGGCAGCATCCCTGTTCGAGCACAAGCGGATCACCACCACCGTGACCAAGGCCAAGCGCCTGAAGCCGTACGCAGAGCGCCTGGTGACCTTCGCCAAGCGTGGCGACCTCGCTTCCCGCCGCCGCGTTCTCGGCCTGATCAGCAACAAGGGCGTCGTCCACGAGCTGTTCACCGACATCGCCCAGGCTGTGGAGAACCGCGACGGCGGCTACACCCGCATCACCAAGATCGGCAACCGCAAGGGCGACAACGCTCCCATGGCTGTCATCGAGCTCGTTCTCGAGCCGGTTTCCGCTAAGCAGGCTGTCGTCGCTGAGGCTACCCAGGCTGCTGCTAAGGCTGCTCCGGCTGCCGAGGAAGCTCCCGAGGGTGAGGTTGCCGAGACCGAAGCTGCTGAAGCTCCGGCCGAGGCTCCTGCTGAGGACGCTGCAACCGAAGAGGCTGCAACCGAAGAGGCTCCGGCCGCTGAGGAAGCTCCCGCAGCCGAGGAAAAGGACGCGAAGTAATTCGCTGATTTTCTTCGCTTAGACTTAAGTCTATGAACGACCAAAAACCCGCGGCCCCCGTATTGGGGGGCGGCGGGTTTTTGCGTGTCCGGCTCGATATGTCGTACGACGGCGGCCCCTTCAGCGGGTGGGCGTTGCAGCCGGGCCTGCGGACTGTCCAGGGCGTTCTGGAGGAGGCCCTGCATCTGCTCCTTCGGCGTGCCGTCCGAGTGACTGTTGCCGGGCGCACCGACGCCGGCGTGCATGCCCGCGGCCAAGTGGTCCACCTGGACCTGACGGAAGCCGAGTGGCAGGGCCTGCCGCGCGGGCACGAACTGGATCCCGCCGTCGCAATGCTCCGCAGGATCCGTGGTGCGCTGAGCCGCATCCTCGGGGATCTGACCGGAGCAGTGGAAGTACACAGGATCTCGCTGGCGCCCCCCGGCTTCGATGCCCGCTTCTCGGCCCTGTGGCGGCGCTACAGCTACCGCATCGCCGACGGCCCCACCCTGTGGGATCCGCTGGGCCGGTACTCCACCCTGTGGCACAAGAACCCGCTGGACGTCTCCCTGCTGAACGAGGGCGCTGCCAAGCTCCTCGGGCTGCAGAACTTCCTGTCGTTCTGCAAGCCCCGTGAGGGAGCCACTACCATCCGCGAGCTCCAGCGCTTCGAATTCACCCGGGCGGAGGACGGCGTCATCGTGGCCACCGTCCAGGCCGACGCCTTCTGCCACAACATGGTGCGCGCGCTGATCGGCTCGGCTCTGTATGTGGGGGAGGGCGTGGAGGAACCGGGCTGGCTCCACGAACGGTTGCTCGCCAAGAAGCGGGATGCCAAGTCCGTGCTGGCCGCCCCGCACCCGCTGGTGCTGGAAGAAGTGGCCTACCCGTCCGACGACGAGCTTCTGGCCCGCGCGGAGCTCACCCGGGCGCTGCGGGAGTAATCCCCACCTTCAGAAAGCGGGCGGCGGACCCTCCGCGGGCAGGGTCAGCGTGAACGTGCTCCCCTGACCTTGCCCGCTGCTGCACGTGATGTGCCCACCGTGGCGCTCCACGATCATCTTGGTGATGGACAGGCCCAGGCCCGCGCCGGCGATGGCCGCCCCCTTGGCTGACTCCGTCCGGAAGAAGCGCTTGAAGACCCTGGTGGTGTCCTCGCTGCTGATCCCCATCCCGGTGTCGCTGACACTCAGCTGCACCCACTCGTCGGTGCTGCGGGCGCTGATGCTCACCTTCCCGCCACCGGGGGAGTACTTGATGGCGTTGGAGACCAGGTTGTCCAGCGCCTGCCCGATCCGCAGCGGGTCCGCGTAGGCCCACAAAGGTGAGGGGACGTCCGCGGTGAGCCGGACGTTCGCATGCTCGGCCTGGGCCTGGGCAGAGCCGATGGAGGTTTCCACGAGGCTGGCGAGGTCGGTGCGTTTGGGATGAACGTTCAGTGCGGCAGACGCCGAAGCAGACAGGTCCGCCACCAGGGCCAGCAGTCGCTCGGCGTTCCGCTGAACCACCAGCAGGCGCTGGGCTACCTGCGGCGGCAGGGCGGCGACGTCGTCGAGTACCAGGTCCACGTTGCCGATGACGGAATTCAGCGGCGTTTTGAACTCGTGCGTCACGTTGGACACCAGCTCCTGGTTCGCCGCCAGGGCTTCCACCCAGCCGGTGACATCGCTGTAGACCACTACGGCACCGTTGAACTGGCCGTCCTCGCCGACGAGGGGCCGGGCCGCCGTCGAAACTGCCCGCTGCTCCGTTCCCTCGCCGGCCCACACCAAATAGTCGGCGAAGGACTCCCCGGCGATGGCGCGGCTGATCGGACGCTTCTCCGGCGGCAGCAGGGTCCGCCTGTCCTGCCCGAAGATCAGTTGGTGGCCCTGGCCGGGCACGGCGTCGTCGGCACCTGTTGCCCGCCGGAAGCTCCGCTGCCGGTCGTTGGCCACAAGGAAGTGGCCGGCACGGTCGACGGCGGCAATCCCGACGTCGGTGGCGTCCAGAACCGTCTGGAGCAGCTTTTCACGCTCCCGGCTCTCGCGGAGCAGCTTCCGAAGCTCCTTGTCCTTCTCCGCCAGTTCGCGCTGCTGCAGCCGGACGTGCATGCTCGCGAACCTGATGGCGAGGGAAACCGAGAACATCATGAGGGGAAACAGCAGCGTGGTGGTGATGTCCGAGGGCGTCAGGTTGGGGAACCGCCCGGCCAGCGAGGGAACCATGATGAGCATGGGGCCGAAGAAACTGAGGACGAGGCTGCTCCGGGCCAGCATGCCCGAGGCGGAAAGCCAGATCACCGGGAACACCGCCAGGACGGCAAGTCCCGGGAGGAGAGGTGCGGCGCCGTTCCGGAGAAGCCCGATCGCGACGAAGTCGAGGATGGGGACCAGCAGGTACGGACGGTGCGCCAGCCGCTCCCATGGAACGAGCAGGCAGCCGAGGAAGAGGATGCCGGTGAGGAAGATCCCGGCCAGGAAGAGTGGGCTGTGCAGCAGCGCGGGCCAGGCGAACGGGGTGGCAACCGCGAGTGCGGCCACGATCAAGGTCAGGGGCAGTTGGCACAGGGCAACCTGCGCGCGCGGCCCGAGCCGCTGGAAGAAGCGCGCCGGCCCGCGAGGGAAAAGCCGCTCAGCCATGACCCCGGCGATGGCCATGGCTCAGGATACGAATCAGGCCTTGGTGGATCGCCAGCTGAAAATCCGCCGGCTGTGCGTCCGCAATGCTGCTGGGCACCATGGCACATCCTCTCCGGCTCGTAATCCACATACTTGTCATAATAATTGACTTTTCGGATGCAATGTTGAAAGAGATGTCATCATCTCGGGTTACTTGTAGCGTATAAAGGGTTGGAGCGGGTATGGGCATTGGCGCTGGGCTAATGGGGGGCCATAACCGCCTGGCTCAGGGATATCAATGGACGATCTTGGTGTGGCTGTAGTAATTGAAGACGATGCCGATGTGCGCAACCTCCTCGAAGGGGTGTTGAGCCAGGCGGGCTTCGAGGTGCATACAGCGGTTGACGGGCGGGCCGGAGTGGAAGTGGTCCGGAACAAGCAGGCAAATGTGGTGACGCTGGACATCGGGCTGCCGGACATCGACGGCTTCGAAGTGCTGCGCCGGATCCGCAATTTCAGCAACGCCTACGTGGTGATGCTGACCGGCAGGACCGAAGAGCCGGACCTGTTGTCCGCCCTTAATGCCGGTGCTGACGACTACATTGCCAAGCCGTTCCGGCCCCGCGAGCTGCGGGCACGGGTGGCGGCGATGATGCGGAGGCCCCGGCACGAGGTGGACGGGCAGAAACCGGTGTCTTCCGTATGGGGGGCGGCGCCGGCCGCCGCTGTTGCGGCCGCCAGGCTGGAGGATTCCGCGGTCCTGCACCACAACGGCCTGGCGCTGAACCACCGGACACGCACGGTGGAAATCAAAGGGGAGCCGCTGGGGCTGACGCGAAGCGAGTTCGATCTGCTCCACGTCCTCCTGCGCGGCGGCGGGGCGGTTTGCACCCGCGCCGATCTTGTCCGGGCAGTGCGCGGCGACTTCTACGGCGAGGACACCTACATCAGCGAGGCGGACGAGCGCGCTGTTGAGGTCCACATCGGAAACCTGCGGCGGAAGCTGAAGGAAGATTCGGTGGCACCGCGCTGGCTTCAGACCGTGCGGGGCGTCGGGTACAGGCTGGCGCCGAGCAGGCCGGACGCTGTCTAGGCTGTGCGGAGCAAAGCAGGGCGCCGGGACGGCTAGCCGTTCTTGAGGATGTACGTCGCCTGGAGTTCGGATACCGTCTGGCCGCCATCCCGGGCAACCCGCTCCATGAGAGCCTGGCCCTGGCCGAAGTCGCCCCGGCGGATCAAAACTTCCAGCAGTTCGGCCAGTTTCGCCAGGCGCATCCCGCCCACCATTGCCGAGCTGATCTTCAGGCTGATGACGGCATCGAGGGCGGATTCGCTGTCCTGCCTGTCCACCGCTGCCGCAAGCCGTTCGCAGCGCTGGTCCCACATCGCGGCGTAGTCGCGGGCGAAGCGCTGGGCGAGACCGGAACCGGCAAGCTCGTCTTCGAGCTCCTCCAGCACTGCCGCGTCAACGAACGGCAAGAGCCCAGCCGCTTCCTGCGAGAGCCCGGAACCGGTACCCGGTGCGATCCCGGGCTGCGGTGGATTCGCAGCTGCGCCCCTGTCGCTGGAGCCGGGATCTGGACTTTGCATTCTTCAAGGCTACTTCCTGGTAGTAGTTGGTTGTCCTATTTCGGGTGATCCTGTGTAAACCTTGAGACATGACCGCGGCAAAACCCGTGCCCTCTATTGCCCGCTGAATGTCTCTATGGTGTTGATGACTGCCGGTCCGAGAATCGCAATAAAGAGAACCGGAAAAATGAAGAACAGCAGCGGGAACAGGATCATGACGGGCAGTTTCATGGCCTTCTCTTCAGCGCGTTGGCGACGTTTTACCCGCATGACTTTTGCCTGAACGCGAAGGACCCGGCTGATGGCGATGCCGTAGGTGTCCGCCTGGACCACGGCTTGAACGAAACTGCGCAGCTCCGGAACATTCGTGCGCTCAGCGAGGGCGAGGTACGACTCCCGGCGGCTGCGGCCCACCTGCATGTCCTGCAGGGTCCGCACCAGTTCCTCTGCAAGGGGGCCCTTGCCGTTCTCGCCGGCACGAGCCATGGCACCTTCAAAGCCAAGCCCTGCTTCAACCGAGATCAGCATCTGGTCGAGGGTGTTGGCCAGCTCCAGCTGCATGACTTTCTGCCGTTCCTGCCCTTTGCTGTAGAGGAGCAGGTCAGGGATGAAGTAGCCCAGGATCAGGACGAACAGTCCCACGAGCTTGATGAGCGGCGTCGTTCCGACAGAACTCAGCCATAGCCCGACGAGTCCGCCGATCAGGCCAAGTGCAGGTTTGGCAGCCAGAACCCGGCCCAGGGGAAGGTTGGCGGGGCGCCCAGCCAGCGAAAGCAGGTGGTCGAGTTTCTGGACATAAGCCGTAGGAGTGAGGCGGCGGCCAATTTTCTCGAGAGAGCCGCCGGTGGTCTTCTTTTCCACGTCTGCCCGGTGGGCACCACGGGAGAGAATGTCGCGGGCCACGGCCTCGCCCTTTTTGTCCCTGGAGAGCAGGGACCAGGCAAGGTAGGCGACCGGCAGGCAAATCATGAGGAGGCCGAGGATTAGCAGAGGATTCATCGTGTCCTCAGAACTTCAAGTCAATGATCTTGCGCATCCACAGCCCGCCGATGGTCATCATGATGATCGAGGCGATGATCATGATCCACCCCAGGACCGTGGAAACCATCTTGTCCATGTAGCCCGGACTGACCAGCATGAGCATTGCGACGATGCCGATGGGAAGGGCCATGAGGATGTAAGCGGAGAATTTTCCTTCCGCGGCAAGGGATTTGATGTGGCCTTTGATTTCGTTGCGCTCGCGGATGGTCTCGTTGACCTGGTCCAACACTTCAGCCAGGTTGCCGCCAACCTCCCGGTTAATCTGGATCGCCTGGCTGATCCACACGAAGTCTTCACTGCGCATGCGTTCGGCAGTGTCATTCAACGAAGTGAGCAGGTCCCGTCCCAAACTGGTTTCTGAAACAATGCGGCGCATCTCCTCGGAAGTAGGCGCCTGTGACTCGTTTGCCGCGGCATCGATGGCGCGTAGGATGCTGTGCCCGGCGCGGAGGCTGCCCGAGAGCAGCTGCAGGGTGTCACCCAACTGGTCATCAAACCTGGTCCGTCTTTTGCCCGTGAGGAAGCCCAGCACCAGGCGGGCGATGAACGGTGCTGCAATGACCAGGAGGATGGCGAGGGCGGGGCCCGCCACGACGAGGCCCATCAGGGCACCCACGAAGGCACCAATGAGCACCAAAAGCAGGAAATCGGCCTGGCTGAGGCGCAGCCCCGCATTTTCGAGGACTTCCCGGTTGAAGTAACGGACATTCCGCTTGGCGAGGACGTGCTCAATTCCCTGGACAGCTGATCCTGCAAACCGAGTCAGTTGGGAGTCTGACTCGGCGCGGAATGGCCGACGGCGATCCAGCGGCACCGTCGGGGCTCCTGGAATGATTAGTGCCACGCTTGCAAGGGCTATGGCGGCGAGGAAAAGGATGATTCCCATCGTCAAGATCACGTCATTGCCTTCCGCTGGAGGCCAACGGAATGCCAAAAACACCTGCCGAGACGTGGATTCCCATGTCTTCGAAGCGGTCGATGAAGCGTGGCCGGATGCCCGTGGGGATGGGTGAACCAAGGAAGCGTCCGTGCTGGTCCACACCCGCGGAGTAGTCGAACACGAAGGCGTCCTGGAGGGTCACGATGTCACCCTCCATGCCCTGGACCTCGGTGACGTGGGTGATGCGGCGCGTGCCGTCCCGGAGACGGGATATCTGGATGATGAGGTTAACGGCGGAAGCGATCTGCTCGCGGATAGCCCGCAGGGGCAGGTCCATTCCGGCCATCAGCACCAGGGTTTCCAGACGTGCGACGGCGTCGCGGGGGGAGTTGGAGTGGACCGTGGAGAGTGAACCATCGTGGCCGGTGTTCATGGCCTGAAGCATGTCCAGGGATTCTCCGCCACGGACCTCGCCCACCACGATGCGGTCGGGACGCATACGCAGTGAATTTCGAAGCAACTCACGGATGGTGACCTCGCCTTTACCTTCGGTATTGGGTGGCCGGCTTTCCAACCGCACAACGTGCTCCTGCTGGATTTGAAGTTCCACGGCATCCTCGATGGTCACGATGCGCTCGTTGGTGGGCAGGAACGACGAGAGAACGTTGAGCAACGTGGTTTTACCGGTGCCAGTACCGCCAGAGACGATGATGTTCAGCTTGGCTTTGACGCACGCGTTCAGCAGTTCCGCCATTTCCGGTGTCAGCGTGCCGAAATCGATGAGGTTCTGTACCGTCAGGGGAACTTTGCTGAACTTACGGATGGTCAGCGAAGAGCCTCCCACGGCCAGAGGAGGTATCACGGCATTCACGCGGGAGCCGTCTTCCAGCCGCGCGTCAACCAAAGGGGAGGACTCGTCAATGCGCCGCCCCACCTTGGACACGATGCGCTCGATGACTTTGCGCAGGTGTTCCTCAGAACTGAACCGCGATTCGCTGAGGGTCAGCTTCCCTTTGCGTTCGACATAGATCTGGTCCATGCGGTTGACCATGATTTCGGTAACCGCCGGATCATCCAGCAACCGCTGCAACGGGCCATAACCGAGGACGTCGTCGGCCACGTCCGCGACAAGGCGGGAACGCTCGTCTGCGGTCAATGGAACCTGCTCAGTGTCGATGATGCGGCTGAGTTCTTCGCGGGCAGTGCTTCGCAGCTCTTTTTCGGTAATTGAGGAGTCGTTGAAGCGGGCGCCCATCCGTTCGAAAAGAGCAGTCGCCGCCCTTTGCTTAAGAGCAGCGAATGCGTCTACCGGCTGTTGGGTCCTCGGCTTGAACACTTCGTGCTGCGGAGCTGGCAGCTGGAAAGGCTTTCCTGCCGGCTGGTGCTGGCCCGAGTCCGGTCGCTCGGCGTCAGGGCCGAGAAAAGGAGTATTGACCGCCGGTTGTGCATCGGCGGCAGCGACAGTATCGGCAGTCGTTGGGGCAACGTCCGCCGGGGCGGTGGAGGGAACCGCCAAGGAGCCCAGGCTCGTCGTTGCGGCAGCGGCCCGTTGTGCTTCTGTCTGGGCCGCCTGAATGCGTTCGGAGAGCTTCATCAGACCACCACCCGCCGGTGGTTTCTCCGCTGGCCCTTTTCCCGTCCATCGCCGCTGAACCGCTCCACAAGTTGGTTGAGTCCCTTGACTGCAGGATCCTTCTTGGTGTCCTGGAGTACCGGAACGCCGCGATTGGTGGAAAATGCAACGGCACGGGAGCGGGGAACGCTGACATCGACCGGAGCGCCGATGGTCGATTCCACGTCCTGGACGGAGAGCCCGCATTTGGCGTCCGCCATGTTCAGGACCACGTGCCTGCCCTCGGGCAGAATATCGAGCTGGCGGAGGACGTCCAGCCCGGAGCGCAGGCCTCGGACGCTGGGGATGTCCATTGCGCTGACCCACACCACGTCCGTGCAGGCCTCCATGGCTGCCAGTCCTATTTCCGGCAATCCGGGGGCGGTGTCGACGACAACGTACTGGAACTCTTCCGCAAGCTGCTCCAGCAGCCGGGTGACCTGTTCAGGGGTTATGTGGTCTGCTTCCACGGGGTTATCAGGTGCGCACAGGGCATAGATGCTCGAAGGGTGCACCGTGAGGAATGCCTTGAGCACCAGGGTATCCTGGCTCGCCGCAGGGGAGACTGCGTCCGTCACAGTATGCTCCGGGTTGAGGTAGAGACCGGAGGCAATGTCGCCGAACTGCAGGTCAAGGTCCACCACCACCACGCTCATGGGCGCCACTTTGCCAAGGCCTACGGCGAGGTTCGTGGCGATGGTTGTCTTCCCGACTCCGCCTTTGGGGGAGAAGACGCCAATCACCCGTCCCTTGCCGCTTTGGGCCTGTTGCGGCTGACCCATGCGGTGGCGGCTGGCGAAGGACTGGCAGGCGCGCTCCAGGAGCACCCGCATCTGGGCGGGGTCGGCGGACGGGCTGAGGATGTCACGGACACCGGCACGCATGGCCTGCAGGATGAACTCCGGGTCGGGCTCACTGACCAGCAGCACCGTAAGTTCCGGCACCTGAACGTCGAGTACGGTGGCCAGGCGGATTGCCTCGTCCATGGGGACGTCCGGCCCGAGAACGAGGACCTCAGGTTGTTCCTGGTTGAGCTGCGCAAACAGGTCATAGGGACCGGCGGGCAGGACATTCGTGAAGAATGTCTGCACGCCGCCTTGGAGACCGCCCGCCACGGCCTGCCTCAGGCGGGCGTCAAAATCGGTGTTGGGTGTGATCAGGACGAAGCGGCTCACTTGTAGACCTCACTCCGCTGAATGATCCGGGGACCGCTGTCAGTAGCGTCCGTGGGCTCTTTGCTGAGCCACATTTTGGCGTACTCAGCGGCGAAGACGATCTTGGCTGCGTCGACATCAGTGACGGCGACCGTCAGCATCAGGGAGCCCGTTGGCAGGGTAGTGTCCTTCGGGTCGGCCGCGTTGGGATCGGCGCTCGCCGTAGGCGTGGGGGCGGACGCCGGGGCTGCTTCGGGTGCCCGTTGGACAGCAGTGACGAGCGCCTTGCGCACGGTCAGCTTGGTGGTCTCCTTGTCGGCCTTAGCTTCCAGTCCACCTTCCTCCATGGACACGAAGACGCCCACATGGTCGCCAGGGGCGAGCCGCCCGCCAACGACTCGGTCCGGCTCAAGCTGGAAGGAGACTTCCTGCAGTCCGGCCGGAACTTCCACGGATCCTGACGTCTTAAGCTCCTCGGGAGCGACCAGCCGTTCGGAGACAAGCTGTTCCCCGGGAACGAGGTCGACGGCGGCTACCTTGCCTGCTGCGCTCTGGAGGGAATCCAACGATGTGCCAGTCACGGCCGCTGCCGGAAGCTGCTCGGTAGCCAGCGAAACCGCCATGGACTCGACAGGAGTGCCTGCGGGAATCGCCGTCTTCACGACCAAAACCGCCACAGGCTCGAGGTCCTTGACAGCTCGTTGGTCGGCACCCTGGGCATACGAAACAATCAAGAACGCGCCGACGATGGCAAGAACTACCGCTGCCGCTCCTGCCAACAATCGAGACTTCACTTACTGCTCCTGGGGATTATCGAATACGGACGTGCGTTGGATTAGCTGGTTAGTTCTACGACAGTCGCGCCGTAAGGACTGACGGGCCCCAGCTTGTAGCCGTCAGCCAGCGAAACGTACTCAACAAACTTGCCAATGATGCCGCGGCAATTGCCTTTGCAGTGCAAATCTGTGTCGGATGAAGATGCATTGTTGTAGACCAGCGGGAGCTTATCCGCGCCGCTGAAGGCCCACCCCTGCACGTTGAATGAGGCAAAGGCCAACAGGTCGTAGGACGCCCCGGCACCGGTTCCGCTGATGTCCTCATACACGGGCAGCAGGACGGTGACAGTTTTTCCGGCGCCGATGTCGGCAGCCCACTTATCCAAGACGGCATCGCAGTTTGAGGGACCATCGTTGCCGGTGTTGCTGCCGCTTTCATTGGTAGCAAGGTCGACAATGCCGCCGCACTGCCCAGGGTCCTGAACAATCCAGCCGAAGCCGCCTGGTACCGTTTTTCCGGCCGGCCCGAGAGCACAATCCGCATTCTTATCCGCGGAATGGTTTTGGAGCAGTTGCGTCGCACCGCCCACCATCCCGGCAACTTGGCAGACCGAGAATGCCAGAGGGAAGGGCGTGGTGCCCTCGACAGGGCTGCCCCAACGTACGCTCGATGATGCTGATACCTCGGAACTGGGAAATCCCAAGACCCCGGCGAAGAACATGGACACACTGTTCGTGGTGGCGCCGGCTTCTTTTGCGCCTGCTGTCACGTGGACGGTACGGCCAGGCTTGTCGAGGTTGACGACCCTCACATTGCTGAGGCTGTCTAATGCGTTCTTATTGGCCAGTTCTGCAGCCATCGGTGATGTTGACGAGCAGTTCGTGTCGGCTTCATTCTTGGCACACTTCTGGGCCACCATGAGGGCGGCTGCATCTGCTCCATTTTGGAGTTGCGCCCGTTCCGAATATAGCTTTGCGACGTCGATGGAGAGGGCAGCGGAGCCGAGCAGCACCACCATGAGTATGGCGACAACGACGGCTATTCCTCCCCGTTCATCTTTACCCGTGGCTGCTAGCCGCCGCACAGCATCGTTCCTTTCCCTGTCATGGCGAACGGTCCTGCAATACCGGTCATCGTGCTGAGGTTGTAGCTGATGGTGACCGTTGTTTGTGCGTCTGCCGGGCAGGCGACTTGGCTGAAGGCGATATTGCCATCCACAAGTGCCGGGTTGAGGTGAGAGGCGGCACTCTTTGCTGCCGTACGAGCGGTGTCCTGGTCTTTATTGATGGCCATGCTGCGGGCGCCTTCGCGGGCTGCGTTTGTAAGTGACACTTGTACGTTGTAGGCCCTGCCGAATTCCAGGATGCCTAGGAGGATCAGTATGAGGACCGGTACTAGGAGCGCAAATTCGACTGCTGCAGCGCCGCGTTCTGACGTCTTCGGCATCAGTACGCACGCTCCAAAGGGTGAGAGGAAGGACACTTCGAAAAGAACTGTAGGGGTAACGGCTAAAAGACTGTTACCCCTACGGTTGGTCGTAGGTTCTGCGACGTCAGTGGTCCTACAGGGTCGTCCGTGGCGCGCAGGTGTCCCCACCCGACGCGACCACATCGGTGAATGTTCCTCCGTTGATTGAGCACTGGGTCTTAGTGAAGGCGTCTTTCATACCACCGCCGAGGAGCGTGACGGCAGCGATGATAACGACTGCGATGAGCGCGACCATGATGCCGTATTCAACAGCGGTGGCACCTTTTTCGTCGCGGCGGATGCGGGCGGCGGTGTTAGAGAAGAAAGCAAGCATTTGAAACTCCTGAGCGAGTGAGGGAGAGCTGGTCCAGCACCAGTTCCTAGTCAAAGCTAGGCGTTGATTTCTGCAAAAACCGGATGTTTGCAGCATCTTGAGCGAAGATTTCCCGCACTGGGTATTTCCTGCGCTTGTCCTGCGTTAATTCTGCTTTTCAAGCTTCGGTTTGACAGCTGTTGAGGGAAAAGTTGCTATAAGTTTGAGGCGGGTTTTGCCGCCTAAAAGTCCTTCTATTGCGCCACAAAGGTGGTGCTCAGGAGCGCAGCCAGCATAGAGGGACCGAAAGCGACCTCGGCATTCTTTCTGGCTCCCTTTGTTGCAACCAGAATGACGGAGGCAAGGCCACCCAGTACGAACCCGAGCGTACCGCCGTAAAACAACTGGCCCCAGCCCAAGTACCCCAGAAAAAGGCCCACCGGGGCCGCAAGCTTCACGTCACCCATTCCGATGCCGCTTGGTGAGACAAGTGCCAGGACCAGATAGACAAGGAAGAGGATGGCGGCCCCCGCGATCGCGCGCACCAGGTCCGCCCAACCCGCGGAGGCCGAACTGCTGACTCCAAAGAAGGCAAGGCCGGCGATGAGTAGGGCCAGAACCAGGGGATTCGGCAAGAGGTGGTGAGCGAGATCGATTCGTGCCAACTGCACAGCGAGCACCGCAAGGGCCAGGAAAGCCGGAAGGGACCAGTCCATCCCCATACGCAGTGTTAGGGCGGCGCAGAGCGCAGCGGTGACAGCCGCCGTCGTAATTCTGGTCCTGGTTGAGGGAAGTCCGCCAAGGCGAGAGAGTTGGCGGGCGATCAGCAATTCAGTGATGGGGGAGAGGACACACCCAAGCAGGCCGGCGCCAAGGATGAAGAACCAGCCGGCAAAGCCATCGCTGCCCCAAAACGCCACTGCAACCCCCACTAGCATCAGGCCGGCGGGAACTGAGGCATCGTCCGGCTACCCCATTTTGACCCTGAACCCCTTAACGCGCTAATCTTGGTAGTCGTTGTGCGTGTCCTATTCCGATGGTGCGTGCCCGCTGAGGATCCGGTTGCAGGATAACTACTCAACGTGCACATTCGGAACCACAGGATGACTGGTTACATAGAGCCCTCACCTCTGTTCCGGTAGCGCGCAGAAAGTAGGTGCCCACCCCTGAGTGGCTCCTAAACAAGAACGCCAGAACAAGAACGAGGCAAACACCGTGCGTACGTACACCCCGAAGCCCGGCGATATCAACCGCCAGTGGCACGTCATTGACGCCACAGACGTTGTCCTTGGTCGTCTCGCGAGCCAGACCGCAATCCTGCTGCGCGGCAAGCACAAGGCCACCTTTGCATCCCACATGGACATGGGCGACTTCGTCATCATCATCAACGCTGAAAAGGTTGCCCTGACCGGCGCCAAGCTGGAGCAGAAGCGCGCTTACCGCCACTCCGGCTACCCGGGCGGCCTGACCTCCGTCAACTACGCGGAACTGCTGGAATCCAACCCGGTCCGCGCCGTTGAGAAGGCCATCAAGGGCATGCTCCCCAAGAACTCCCTCGCTGCCCAGCAGCTGGGCAAGCTGAAGGTGTACCGCGGTGCAGAGCACCCCCACGCCGCCCAGCAGCCCAAGACTTTCGAAATCACCCAGGTCGCCCAGTAGTCCTGGCCACCAAACAACTTATCTATACAAGGAGAATCGTGGCTCAGAACGAAGAGACCACCGAAGCCGTAGAGGCTGAGGAAACCCTGACCAGCTACACCTCTGAAAGCTCAGCTGCTGACGCCGCTGCGCCGAAGAAAGAGCGCCCGGCACTGACCGTTGCCGGCGCAGCTGTTGGCCGCCGCAAGGAAGCCGTTGCACGCGTTCGCGTTGTTCCCGGCTCCGGCAAGTGGACCATCAACGGCCGTGCGCTGGACAACTACTTCCCGAACAAGCTGCACCAGCAGGACGTCAACGAGCCCTTCAAGATCCTTGATCTCGAAGGCGCCTACGACGTCATCGCCCGCATTCACGGCGGCGGCATCTCCGGCCAGGCCGGTGCACTGCGCCTCGGCATCGCCCGTTCCTTGAACGAGATCGACGTCGAGAACAACCGCGCCACCCTGAAGAAGGCTGGCTACCTGTCTCGCGACGCCCGCGTCATCGAGCGTAAGAAGGCTGGCCTCAAGAAGGCCCGTAAGGCTCAGCAGTACTCCAAGCGCTAAATCCGCTTACACAGAAGCCCGTCCCGCCATTGGCGGGGCGGGCTTTTTGTTGTTGGCGGCAAGAGCATTCTCCAGCGCTTCTAGGCGTTACAGCCGTCTCACCTGCCGTTTGAAGTCCTTCAGCACCCATCCTCTACACTTGACCGGTGTCTAGATTATTTGGAACTGATGGTGTCCGGGGGCTGGCGAACGGTCTGTTGACTGCTGAGCTCGCCATGCAGCTGGCCCAGGCGGCCGCCGTCGTACTTGGCCACGACCGCAACTCCAACGGGTCCCGGCCGCGCGCCGTGGTGGCCCGCGACCCGCGCGCCAGCGGCGAGTTCATCGCCGCGGCGGTGGAGGCGGGGCTCTCCAGCTCCGGCGTTGACGTTTATGACGCCGGTGTCCTTCCCACTCCCGCTGCCGCCTATCTCGTCGCGGATCTGGATGCGGACTTCGGCGTGATGATCTCCGCCTCCCACAACCCGGCACCGGACAACGGCATCAAGTTCTTCGCCCGCGGCGGCCAGAAACTTCCCGACGACGTCGAGGACGCCATCGAGGCCCAGATGTCCAAGGAAGCCGTCCGCCCGGTCGGCGCCGACGTCGGACGCATCCAGCGCTTCTCCGACGCCGAGGACCGCTACATCGTCCACCTCCTCCAGACCCTGCCTCACCGGCTGGACGGCCTCAAGGTTGTCCTGGACTGCGCCCACGGCGCCGCCAGCGGCTGCTCGCCCCAGGTGTTCAAGGACGCCGGTGCGGACGTCATAGTCATCGGTGCAGACCCGGACGGCCACAACATCAACGACGGCGTCGGCTCCACCCACCTGGAATCCCTCAAGGAAGCCGTCGTCACATACGGCGCGGACTTGGGCATCGCGCACGACGGCGACGCGGACCGCTGCCTTGCTGTGGACCACGAGGGCAACGAGGTGGACGGCGACCAGATCATGGCCATCCTCGCGGTCGCGCTGAAAGCCTCGGGCAAGCTCAGGGACGATGTCCTGGTGGCCACCGTCATGAGCAACCTGGGCCTCAAGATCGCGCTCCGCGACGCGGGCATCAACATCCGCGAAACCGCCGTGGGGGACCGCTACGTCCTGGAGGAAATGCGCGACGGCGGTTTCAACCTGGGTGGGGAACAGTCCGGCCACGTGATCTTCGCAGACCACGCCACCACCGGCGACGGTGTGCTCACCGGGCTGCAGCTCGCCGCCCAGATTGCCCTTACCGGCAAGCCGCTCAAGGAACTCGCCACGGTGATGACCAAGCTGCCTCAGGTACTCATCAACGTCAAGGGCGTGGACCGCGCCGGCGTAAAGAGCAATGAGGTCCTTGCCCAGGCCGTGGCCGCAGCCGAAGCCGCACTTGGTGACACCGGCCGCGTCCTGCTTCGTCCCTCCGGCACAGAGCCCGTGGTGCGCGTGATGGTAGAGGCAGCGGATGAAGAGACAGCCCAGTCCATCGCCGAACACCTTGCCCAGGTAGTCCGGGCAGAACTCGCTTTGGAACTCGTCTCCGAGTAGGTCCTAAACATCAAAGTGGCCCGTCTCCAGCAGGAGGCGGGCCACTTTGCGTTGTTCGAAAAAGTCAGGGCGTGCGGCTCTTCAGGGCGTCCCGAATCTCGGTGAGCAGGGCGATCTGGGGGTCCTCGGCGGACTCCTCCTTCACGTCCTGGCCGATTCCCAGCCTGCGGTTGCGGCGTTCAATCATGAGGTTCATCGGCATCACCACAACGAAGTAAATGGCCGCGGCGATCAGGAGGAAATTGACGATTGCGGTCAGCAGGACCCCGAATTCGATGAAATTGCCGTTGAAATTCACCCTTGCGAAGCTGTCGAAGTTCGGCGAACCAGTCAGCCCGGCAATGAAAGGCATGAGCACCTTGTTCACGAGTGCCGTCACCACCGCGCCAAAGGCGGTTCCAATAACGACGGCGACGGCAAGGTCAATGACATTGCCCTTCATGATGAAATTCTTGAATCCACTAAGCATGGAAACCACGCTAACTCATCGCGTCAGGGATACCCCGGAGCCGCTTCCACGCCGAAGTACTCCTCCAGGGTGAAGATGCCGCGGTTCGCCATGTCCGTCGCCGCCTCCACGCCGATATACCGCAGGTGCCACGGTTCGTAGTAGTACCCCGTGACCGGGTGGAACATCCACGGGTACCGCACCACGAACCCGAACCGGTGTCCGTTGGCCTTTGCCCATACCGCAGCGGGCTGGTCCGCGAAGCACGGCTGGAACCCGCAAACGCCGTTACCGTCGGCGATGTCGAAGGCCCAGCCCGTCTGGTGTTCCGAGTGTCCCGGTCTGGCGCTTGCTGTATCGGCGTCGGCCTGGCCGCGCGAGGCGACATAGCCGTTGTAGGTGGCCACCTGAGTGCCGTAGGAGCGGTAGCCGCTTGCCAGCACCATCGCTACGCCGTCCCGCGCGGCCGCAGCGAACATGGCCTCGGCCGCGGCCGCCGTCGTACTGTTCAGCAGCGCCGCCTCACCGGACACGGTCATTGCGACGGCGGGCCGGACCAGGTCAGCCGGCACATAGTCCGCCGGCACCAGCGGCCGATGCTTGTTGACCACCAGCCAGGGGCTCGCCGGGTCAGTCAGGGAGAACTGCCGCGGCAGGCCGGAGGAGGGCGACGGCGTCGGGGACGGCTCCGGGGGCGGGGGAGCAGCCGTCGTGGTTTCCGCCGTCGGAATGGGAGAGGCGGAGGCCGACGGAGAAAGCGCAGGTGAAGCAGAGGGCGTGCCGGACGACGGCGCCGCCGCCCCGGGTGCCTCCGGCGTGCAGGCAGCCAGCACCGTGAGTCCTGCCCCCGCCGCGAGGAACCGGGCGAAGGTGCGCCGGCTGGTCGCTGCCTGCCCGGAAGTGTCGGAAGGAGCGCAGTCGTAGCACACCTGTGCTAAACCTTCCGGAGAAGCATGCGGCGGATGGAATGGTCCGCGTCCTTGGACAGCACCAGCTGGGCGCGGCCGCGCGTGGGGAGGACGTTCTCCTCCAGGTTCGGCTCGTTGATGCGCTTCCAGATGTCCCGGGCAGTGCTCTCGGCTTCGTCGTCGGACAATGCCGCATACCGGTGGAAGTACGACTCCGGCTGCGCGAAGGCCGTGGTGCGGAGCTTGCGGAACCTGTCCACGTACCATTCCTCGATATAGGACGTCTTGGCATCCACGTAGATGGAGAAGTCGAAGAAATCGCTCAGTGCCAGCCCCTGCCGGCCGTCGTGCCGCGGCCGCGCCGGGGCCAGCACGTTCAGGCCTTCCACGATCAGCACGTCGGGACGGCGGACCACCACTTCCTTGCCCGGAACGATGTCGTACGTAACGTGGGAGTACCAGGGCGCCCGCACCTCTTCAGCGCCGCTCTTGATTTCACTCACAAAGCGGAGCAAAGCACGCCGGTCATAGGACTCGGGGAAGCCCTTGCGCTCCAGCAGCTGCCGCCGCTTCAGCTCGGCCAGCGGGTACAGGAAACCGTCCGTGGTGATCAGTTCCACATTGGGGGTGCCGGGCCAGCGGCGCAGCATTTCGCGGAGTACGCGGGCGATGGTGGATTTGCCGACGGCGACCGATCCCGCCACGCCAATCACAAACGGGGTGCGCTGGGTCTGCTCGCCCAGGAAGGTGGTGGTGGCGGCGTGAAGCTGGCCGGCGGCTTCAACATAGAGGTGCAGGAGCCTTGACAGCGGAAGGTAGACCTCCCGGACTTCGTTGATATCCAAGGGATCGCCCAGGCCGCGGAGACGGACGATATCCTCCTCATTAAGAGGCTGTTCCATCTCGTCTGCGAGCCGGGACCAGGTCTGCCGGTCCAGCTCAACGAACGGGGAGACACCTTCGCCGTTCGCGTCATTGCGTTGCACAGTCACTTTAGAGATTCTGCCCCCAGCCCGGCTGAGAGCGAAATGCAGGACTCACCCACATCCCCGGCGGATCACGGAATTGCTTCAAGAGTGGGCACCTAGTTTAGATCTGGCCCAACCTGCCGATAGTCTTGTGCGCATGTGTGGAATCGTGGGTTACGTGGGCCGTTCTAATGACGGCGGAAGTCACAGTGCGCTGGATGTTGTCCTTGAGGGGCTGCGCCGCCTGGAGTACCGGGGCTACGACTCCGCGGGGGTCGCGGTGGTGTCCCAGGGCTTGATCGAGTCCCGGAAGAAGTCGGGGAAGCTGAGCAACCTGCTGGCCGAGCTGGAGGAGCGTCCGTTGCCGGAGACGGTGACCGGGATCGGTCATACCCGCTGGGCTACCCACGGTGGGCCGACGGACCGTAACGCGCACCCGCATTTGGCTGATGACGGCAGGCTCGCCGTGATCCACAACGGCATCATCGAAAACTTCGCCGAGCTCAAGCTCGAGCTGGTGGGGAAGGGCGTCACCTTCCTGTCCGAGACGGACACCGAGGTGGCCGCGGCGCTGCTGGCGGACATTTACCGCAACCAGTTGGGCGGGGATAAGTCCGCCGACGCCCTGACGGAGGCTATGCAGCTGGCCTGCCAGCGCCTGGAGGGCGCGTTCACGCTGCTCGCGGTCCATGCGGACCAGCCCGACGTCGTCGTCGCCGCCCGCCGCAACTCACCCCTGGTGGTGGGCCTGGGCGAGGGCGAGAACTTCCTGGGCTCGGACGTGTCCGGGTTTATTGATTACACTCGCCGTGCGGTGGAGCTGGGCCAGGACCAAATTGTCACCATCACCGCGGACACGGTGGAGATCACCGATTTCTTCGGCAACCCGGCCGCGGGCAAGGAATACCACGTGGATTGGGACCCGGCTTCTGCGAAGAAGGGCGGGTTCAGCTCCTTCATGGAGAAGGAAATCAATGACCAGCCCGACGCCGTGGCGCAGACCCTGCTGGGCCGTTCGGATCTTGACGGCAACCTGACCCTGGATGAGATCCGGATCGACCCGGAGCTGCTGAAGCAGGTTAACAAGATCGTGGTCCTGGCCTGCGGTACCGCCGCCTATGCGGGGACGGTGGCGAAGTATGCGATCGAGAACTGGTGCCGGATTCCCACGGAGGTGGAACTCGCCCACGAGTTCCGCTACCGCGACCCGATCCTGGACGAGAAGACCCTGGTGGTGTCCATCAGCCAGTCCGGCGAGACCATGGACACCCTGATGGCCGTCCGTTACGCCCGGGAACAGGGCGCGAAGACCATCTCGATCTGCAACACCAACGGCTCCACCATCCCGCGCGAATCCGACGCCGTGCTCTACACGCACGCGGGCCCGGAAATCGCTGTCGCGTCCACGAAGGCGTTCCTGGCCCAGATCACCGCCGCTTACCTGCTGGGCCTGTACCTGGCGCAGCTGCGCGGGAACATCTTCTCCGGCCAGATCAAGGACGTCCTCGCGGACCTGAACAAGATCCCGGCGAAGATCCAGACCATCCTGGACAACGCCGGTCCGCTCCGCGAACTGGCCCGCAGCATGGCCGACGAGAAGTCAGTCCTGTTCCTGGGCCGGCACGTCGGTTACCCGGTAGCGCTCGAGGGTGCACTGAAGCTGAAGGAAATTGCCTACATCCACGCCGAAGGCTTCGCCGCCGGTGAACTCAAGCACGGCCCGATCGCGCTGATCGACGAGGGCAAGCCGGTGTTCGTGGTGGTCCCCTCCCCGCGCGGCCGCGATTCCCTGCATGCCAAGGTGGTCTCCAACATCCAGGAAGTCCGCGCCCGCGGCGCCCGCACCCTGGTGATCGCCGAGGAAGGCGACGAAGCCGTGAAAGCCTACGCCGAGTACGTCTTCTACGTCCCGGAGACCCCCACCCTGCTGATGCCGCTGCTGACCACGGTCCCGCTGCAGATCTTCGCCGCGGAACTCGCAGCCGCCAAGGGCTACGACGTGGACCAGCCCCGCAACCTCGCCAAGAGCGTCACCGTCGAGTAACTGCGGACTGGCCACACGCCAGTCTGGTCGTATCAAGAGGAAGCCCCGGGCCCACGGCTCGGGGCTTCCCCTGTCACTTCCGGTTCCGGCCGTCACCGTAGAATAAGCCGCATGATTGTTGGCATAGGCGTAGACGTAGTAGACATCGAGCGGTTCGGCCGCCAGCTTGAGCGCACCCCCGGCCTTCGGGACCGGCTGTTCGTCCCTGCTGAGCGCGAGCTGAACATCCGGTCGCTGGCTGCGAGGTTTGCCGCGAAGGAAGCTGTGGCCAAGGTCCTCGGCGCGCCGGCCGGCATGAACTGGCAGGACTGCTGGATCGGCCTGGACCACAACGGCCCCACTGTCCAGGTCAAGGGAACGGTGCTTGCAGTCGCTGAGTCCAAGGGCGTCAAACGCTGGCATCTCTCCATCAGCCACGACGGCGGCATCGCCACGGCTACGGTCCTGGCCGAAGGCTGAACCGGCCAAGCGGCCCGCCTGCGCCCCTGACCACCATGATCAGCGCCTACACCGGAACCCAGGTCCGGGAAGCCGAGGAACCCCTTCTGGCTGCCGGCCTGGGCGACGTCCTCATGCAGCGCGCAGCCCACGGGCTGGCCAACACCATCATCCGGGAGCTCCAGTCCCGGGGCCGCCGGATCTACGGCTCCAGCCTTGTGGTGCTCACCGGCAAGGGCAACAACGGCGGGGACGGTCTTTACGCCGCCGCTTTCCTCGCCGCCCGCGGCATGCGTACGACGGCGGTGCTCACCGCCGACTCGGCCCATCCGAAGGCGCTGGCTGCTTTTGAGCGCGCCGGCGGCCGGGTGCATCGTCTTACGGACACGGCATCCAGTCAGCTGGCCGCAGAAGCTGCGCGGGCCGACGTCGTTATCGATGCTGTGCTGGGGACCGGCGCGAAAGGCGGGCTGCGGGGGAGTGCGGCAACGCTGGTGAAGGCCGTCGCCGGCGCCCGGACCGGACAAACTGCCCCCGGTTTTGTGGTGGCATGCGACCTGCCCAGCGGCGTCGACGCTGATACTGGCGAAGTCTCCGAACCGGTACTCTCAGCCCATGTCACGGTGACGTTCGGAGCGGCCAAAGCCGGCTTGCTGGTGGATCCCGGAGCAGACCACGCCGGCAGGGTGGACGTGGTGCGCATCGGGATCGAGGACAATTTCGACCAACCTGCTCTGCGCCGGCTCGGCGATACCGACATAGCGAGCCTCCTCCCCAACCCTGCCCGGCGCGCGCACAAGTACTCCCGCGGGGTCCTGGGAGTGGTGGCGGGATCCGCAGATTATCCCGGCGCGGCCGTCCTTGCCTGCCGCGGCGCTCTTGCTGCAGGAGTCGGGATGATCCGGTACCTTGGGCCGCCCGAAGTCGCGGACCTGATCCGCCAATCCTGCCCGGAAGTGGTCTGCAGCACCGGGACCGTGGCTGAGAACAGGGTTCAGGCGTGGCTGGTGGGTTCCGGCATGGGGCCCGGTGACCACGAACAGCTGCAGCGTTCGCGTGACGCCGTCGAGTCCGGCTTGCCCGTGGTGGCCGATGCCGGTGCGCTGCCCGCCCTTCCCGTCGCACTGCCCCCGCATGTGGTGCTGACACCGCACGCCGGCGAGCTCGCCGCACTGTTGGAGCGGTTGGGAATTGAGGGGGACCGCGCTGCAGTGGAGGCCGGAACTCTGGGCGCCGCCCGTCAAACCGCCAAACTGACCGGAGCCACCGTCCTGCTCAAGGGCGCCACCACCCTGGTGGCAGCCCCTTCCGGGGACATGTACAGCCAGGCGGACGGTACGCCTTGGCTCGCCACTGCCGGCAGCGGCGACGTGCTGGCGGGCGTCATCGGTGCGCTGCTCGCTCAAGCGGGTTCCGACGTCGGGCGCACCCTAAAGCTGGGCCCGGAAGAGGACGGACGGTGGGCCGTCCTGGCCGCGCTGGGAGCCGCGCTGCATGGCCGCGCCGGGAGGGCGGCGTCGGACTCCTGCTTCGGTGGACCGGTCACCGCGGGAGGTGTCGCCGACGCCCTACCCCAAATTTGGGGTAAAGTAAGCACGCTTAGTAACGCTGGGGTCCGGAAACGTAATAGTCACAGCCAGCCGCTACGGTAGGCAATAGTTCGCACGGCGGTAGGGGGCTCTGCCCTTCTGCTGCGGAATCACAACGAGGAGCATTATGGAAGTCTGGCCTGGATCGGCTTATCCCCTTGGCGCCACCTACAACGGCACCGGCACCAACTTTGCCCTGTTCAGCGAACGCGCCGAAAAAGTTGAACTCTGCCTCTTTGACGATGATGGCAAGGAAACCCGCATCACCGTGGACGAGGTGGACGGGTATGTCTGGCACTGCTACATCCCGCAGGTCCAGCCCGGCCAAAAGTACGGCTACCGGGTCCACGGCCCCTACGATCCTGCTTCCGGTAACCGCTTCAACCCCAACAAGCTCCTGCTGGACCCGTATGCCAAGGCCGTCCACGGCCAGGTGGACTGGGACCCGTCGCTGTTTACCTACAACCTGGGCGAGCCGGACTCCATCAACAACGAGGATTCCGCCAGCCACATGATGATGGGTGTGGTCATCAACCCGTTCTTTGACTGGGACGGCGACCAGAACCTGCGGATTCCCTACCACCAGTCGGTCATCTACGAAGCCCACGTCAAGGGCCTCACCGAGCTGCACCCGGAAATCCCTGAGGAGCAGCGCGGCACCTACGCCGGCGTGGCGCACCCCGCCGTCATCTCCCACCTGCAGAAGCTCGGCGTCACCGCCATCGAGCTCATGCCCGTGCACCAGTTCGTCAACGACGGCACCCTGCAGGACAAGGGGCTGAACAACTACTGGGGCTACAACACCATCGGCTTCTTCGCGCCGCAGAACACCTACAGCTCCACGGGGGACACCGGCCAGCAGGTCCAGGACTTCAAAGCCATGGTCCGCTCACTGCACAAGGCCGGCATCGAGGTCATCCTTGACGTGGTGTACAACCACACCGCCGAAGGCAACCACCTCGGCCCCACACTGTCCTTCAAGGGCATCGACAACGCCGCCTACTACCGGTTGATGGAGGGCGACGAGAAGCACTACATGGACTACACCGGTACCGGCAACTCGCTGAACGTCCGCCAGCCGCACTCCCTGCAGCTGCTCATGGACTCGCTGCGGTACTGGGTTTCCGAGATGCACGTGGACGGCTTCCGTTTCGACCTCGCCTCCACCCTGGCCCGTGAGTTCTACGACGTGGACAAGCTGTCCACCTTCTTCGAACTCATCCAGCAGGACCCGGTGGTCTCGCAGGTCAAACTCATCGCCGAGCCATGGGACGTTGGCCCCGGCGGTTACCAGGTGGGCAACTTCCCGCCGCAGTGGACCGAATGGAACGGCAAGTACCGCGACACGGTGCGCGACTTCTGGCGCGGCGAGCCGGCCACCCTGGGTGAGTTCGCTTCCCGCATCACCGGCTCGGCAGACCTGTACGAGCACTCCGGCCGCCGCCCCGTGGCCTCCATCAACTTCGTCACCGCACACGACGGCTTCACCCTGGCGGACCTGGTGTCCTACAACGAGAAGCACAACGACGCCAACGGCGAGGACAACAACGACGGCGAATCCCACAACCGCTCCTGGAACTGCGGCGTTGAAGGTCCCACGGACGATCCCGAGGTCCTTGCGCTGCGGGCCCGCCAGCAGCGCAACTTCATCGCCTCGCTGTTGCTGTCCCAGGGCGTGCCCATGCTCCTGCACGGTGACGAACTGGGCCGCACCCAGCAGGGCAACAACAACGGGTACTGCCAGGACTCCGAACTGACCTGGATCAATTGGGACAACGTGGACCAGCCGTTGATCGAGTTCACGGCAGCGGTCAACGCGCTCCGCGCCAAGCACCCGACGTTCCGCCGCAGCCGGTTCTTTGACGGCCGCCCCGTTTTGAGGGGTGAAGACGAGCGACTGCCGGACATCGTATGGCTGGACCCCGACGGCGAAACCATGAAGCCGGAGGCCTGGGACAGTGGATTTGGCCGGTCTGTGGGCGTCTTCCTGAACGGCGACGGCATCCAGGGCAAGGACAGCCGCGGCCGCAGGATCACCGATGTGAACTTCCTGCTGTACTTCAACGCACACGACGACACCGTCAAGTTCACGCTGCCCACGGACGAGTACGCCCCGGCCTGGGACGTCATCATCGACACGGCCGGGCACAACGCCGACACCGAACCCGTCTCGTCCGGACAGCCGTTGCCGGTGGAGGCCAAGTCCCTGGTGGTCCTGCGGGCGCACACCGTCGAGGAAGTGGAGCCGGACCATTCCGTGGCCGCTTCCCTGGCCGCGCTGACGCAGACGTCCACGAGCGAGACCGAATCTCTTACCACCCCCATGGTGGCCGAGCCCGGGAAAACCACGAAGATCGGGGAGCGGAAGGACACCGGCAAATGAGGGTCCCGGCATCCACCTACCGCCTGCAGATCCGCCGAGGTTTCACCCTGTTTGATGCCGCGGACCAGGTCCCGTACCTGAAATCGCTCGGCGCGGACTGGGTGTACCTCTCGCCCATCCTCACGGCGGAGCAGGGCTCGGACCACGGCTACGACGTGACCGACCCCTCCACCGTCGATCCGGAGCGGGGCGGCCCGGAAGGCCTGCTGGCCCTGTCCAAGGCTGCCCGCGAGCACGGCATGGGCGTCCTCGTGGACATCGTGCCCAACCACGTGGGTGTCGCCACGCCTATCCAGAACCCGTGGTGGTGGTCCCTGCTGAAGGAAGGGCAGGGCTCGCCCTACGCCGAGGCCTTCGACGTCGAATGGGAACTTGCCGGGGGAAAGATCCGGCTGCCCATGCTTGGCTCCGGTGAGGACCTGGACAAGCTGGAGGTCAAGGACGGCGAACTCCGCTACTACGACCACCGGTTCCCGATCGCCGAAGGGACGTATTCGGACGGTGACACCCCGCAGGACGTCCACAGCCGCCAGCATTACGAGCTGATCGACTGGCGCCGGGCCGACGCCGAGTTGAACTACCGGCGCTTCTTCGCCGTCACCACGCTTGCGGGAATCCGGGTGGAAACCCCGCACGTCTTCGAGGAAGCCCATGCCGAAGTGGGCCGCTGGTTCCGTGAAGGACTCGTGGACGGGCTCCGGGTGGACCACCCGGACGGCCTCGCGGATCCTGCCGGCTACCTGCGTTGGTTGAAGGACCTCAGCGGCGGAGCCTACATCCTGGTGGAAAAGATCCTGGAGCCGGGCGAAGCCCTGCCCCAGGACTTCGCCACCGAGGGCACCACCGGCTATGACGCGCTGGCTGACGTGGACCGGGTGTTTGTTGATCCCGCCGGCCAGCAGGCCCTTGATGACCTGGACGCCAAGCTGCGGGGCTCTGGGGTTCCCGCTGACTACGCCGAGATGATCCGGGGCACCAAGCGGATGATCGCGGACGGCATCCTGAGGTCCGAGGTGCTGCGCCTGGCCCGCCTGGTTCCGGAGTCCTACGGGTTGCCGGTGGAACAGGCAGCCGATGCCATCGCGGAAATCATCGCCGCCTTCCCGGTCTACCGGACGTACCTGCCCACCGGTGCTGACATCCTCAAGGAAGCCTGCGAGTCCGCGGCGGCTCACCGGCCAGAGTTGGAGGTTGCCGTCGGCACATTGCTGCCGCTGCTCCTCGACCCGGCCAACCCGATCGCCGTCCGCTTCCAGCAGACCTCCGGCATGGTGATGGCCAAGGGCGTGGAGGACACGGCGTTCTACCGCTACACCCGGCTTGGCACGCTGACGGAGGTAGGAGCCGAACCGACGGAGTTCGCTGTCTCGCCCGAGGAGTTCCACCGCCGGATGCTTCGGCGCCAGGAGGAGCTTCCGCTTTCGATGACCACCATGTCCACGCACGACACCAAGCGCAGCGAGGATGCACGTGCCAGAATCTCGGTGATCGCCGAAGTGCCTCAGGAGTGGACTGCCACGCTGAACACTCTTCGCGAGCTGGCACCGATTCCGGACGGTCCTTACGAGAACCTGCTCTGGCAGGCCATCGTCGGCGCCTGGCCGGCGAGCCGGGAACGGCTGCAGGGCTACGCGGAGAAGGCAGCCCGGGAGGCCGGCAACTCCACCAAGTGGACGGACCCGGACGAAGAATTCGAGTCCCACGTCAAGGCCGCGGTGAACGCTGCGTTCGACGACGACCGGGTCACCAAGGTGGTGGAGGACTTCGTGGCACGGATCGATTCGTACGCGGCGTCCAACTCCGTGTGCGCCAAACTGGTCCAGCTGACCATGCCCGGCGTCCCGGACGTCTACCAGGGCAGCGAATTCTGGGAACGGTCACTGACCGATCCCGACAACCGGCGGCCGGTGAACTTCGCGGTCCGCCAGCAGGAGCTCGCAAAGCTCGACGCCGGACAGTTGCCTGACGCGGGCACCGAAACCAGCAAGCTCCTGGTCACCTCCCGGGCGCTCCGGCTCCGCCGCGACCGGCCCGAGCTGTTCCAGGGCTACACTCCGCATGCCGCCTCCGGGGCCGCTGCAGACCACTTGCTTGCGTTCCACCGCGGGGCCGACGGGACTTCCGGAGCCATGACGCTGGCCACCCGCCTTCCAGCGGGACTGGCGGCCGACGGCGGGTGGCGGGACACCGCCGTCGAACTCCCTGTCCCCGTGCGGGACGAGCTCACCGGCGCCGGCTACGGACCGGGCGCCGTTTCGGTGGCTGAAGTGCTGGGTACCTACCCGGTGGCTTTGCTCGTACCGGTGGATGGAGAAAAGGCATGACCCTCGTCAATGTAGGACCCAAGCGCTTCGACGTCTGGGCCCCCGACGCCAGCTCCGTGATCCTGGTGGCCAACGGCCGGCAGTATCCCATGCTGAAGAAGGAGACGCCGCCCGGCTCGGAGGGCTGGTGGACTGCCCCCGATGCTCCCGGGGACGGTGACGTGGACTATGGCTACCTCCTGGACGGGGACGGCCATCCCGTGCCAGATCCGCGGTCGCGGCGGCTGCCCGAGGGCGTTCACCAGCTCTCCCGGACCTTCAACCCCGCCGCGCACGAGTGGCAGGACGGTGGCTGGAAGGGCAAGGACCTGCAGGGCTCGGTCATCTACGAGCTCCACGTGGGCACCTTTACCCCGGAGGGCACCTTGGACGCCGCGGCCGAAAAGCTGGGCTACCTGGCGGACCTCGGTATCGACTTCGTGGAGCTGCTGCCCGTCAACGGCTTCAACGGGACCCACAACTGGGGCTACGACGGCGTGCAGTGGTACGCCGTGCACGAAGGCTACGGCGGGCCTGCGGCTTACCAACGCTTTGTGGACGCAGCGCACGCTGCCGGCCTCGGCGTCATCCAGGACGTGGTGTACAACCACCTCGGACCCAGCGGCAACTACCTCCCCAAGTTCGGCCCCTACCTGAAGCAGGGGGACGCCAACACCTGGGGCGACTCGGTCAACCTGGACGGCCCCGGCTCGGATGTGGTGCGCGAGTACATCCTGGACAACGCCGCGCTCTGGCTCCGGGACTACCACGTGGACGGGCTCCGCCTGGATGCCGTGCACGCACTGCGCGATGAGCGTGCCGTACACATCCTGGAGGAGTTCGGTGCCTTGGGCGACACCGTCTCGGCTGAAACCGGGCTGCCCAAAACGCTTATTGCCGAGTCCGACCTGAACAACCCGCGCCTGCTGTACCCGCGGGACGCCAACGGCTATGGGCTCGCCGGGCAGTGGAGCGACGACTTCCATCACGCCGTCCATGTGAGCGTCAGCGGCGAGACCACCGGGTACTACGAGGACTTCCAGTCCCTGGCCGTATTGGCCAAGGTCCTGAAAGATGGCTTCCTGCACGACGGCAGCTACTCCAGCTTCCGCGGCCGCCACCATGGCCGGCCCATCAATGCCGCCCTGGCCCACCCCGCCGCCCTGGTGGTGTGCAACCAGAACCACGACCAGATCGGCAACCGGGCCACGGGGGACAGGCTTTCGCAGTCGTTGTCCTACGGGCAGCTGGCCGTGGCCGCCGTACTGACCCTGACGTCACCGTTTACGCCCATGCTGTTTATGGGCGAGGAG
Source organism: Arthrobacter sp. D3-16 (assembly GCF_054408515.1). Taxonomy (NCBI): domain Bacteria; kingdom Bacillati; phylum Actinomycetota; class Actinomycetes; order Micrococcales; family Micrococcaceae; genus Arthrobacter; species Arthrobacter sp. D3-16. Next base: position 1,325,911 of record NZ_CP096437.1, read on the forward strand.
TTTGCCGCGAGCACTCCGTGGCAGTTCTTCACTTCGCATCCGGAACCGGAGCTGGGCAAGGCCACCGCTGAGGGCCGGATCAAGGAGTTTGAGCGCATGGGGTGGGACCCCGCCGTCGTGCCCGATCCCCAGGACCCGGAGACATTCCGCCGGTCCAAGCTGAACTGGGACGAAGCAGCCGGTGGAGACCATGCACGGCTCCTGGCGCTCTACCGTGCCCTGACAGCGCTGCGCCGTGAGCACACCGAGCTCGCCGGGCTTGGTTTCGGCGAGACGGACGTGACGTTCGACGACGACGCAGGTTGGCTGCGTTTCCGCCGCGGCAGCGTTGAAGTACTGCTGAACCTCTCGGACGCCAAGGTCCGGCTGGAGGACGTTTCCGGGTCGGTCCTGCTGGCCACCGATGAGGGAAGCAGCCTTGACGGCGAAGCCCTCGCCTTGGCGCCCTGGAGCGCCGCGATCCTGAAGTCCTGAGTATTTCCGGCTGGAGAGTTGCGCCGCGGGCTGATGCCAGCCCGCGGCGTAACTTTACGGCCATGAACTGTAGCGCCGGTCACAACTGGCAGGATGGAACGTATGACTTATTCCGCGGCGGAAAACCGCTACGACTCCATGCCCTACCGCCGCGTCGGCCGCAGCGGCCTGAAACTCCCGGCGATCTCCCTCGGACTGTGGCACAACTTCGGCGACGACAAGCGCTTTGACGAACAGCGCGCTATCCTTCGCCGTGCCTTCGACCTGGGCGTCAACCACTTCGACCTCGCCAACAATTACGGCCCGCCGGACGGCTCTGCCGAAACCAACTTCGGCCGTCACCTCAAGGACGACTTCAAGCCCTACCGGGACGAACTCGTCATCTCCACGAAGGCCGGCTACTACATGTGGCCGGGCCCTTACGGTGAATGGGGCTCCCGCAAGTACCTGATTTCCAGCCTGGACCAGTCGCTGGAGCGGATGGGCCTGGACTACGTGGACATCTTCTACAGCCACCGGCCGGATCCCGAAACCCCGCTGGAAGAAACCATGGGCGCTTTGGACTACGCCGTGCGCTCGGGCAAGGCGCTCTACGCCGGCATCTCTTCCTACACCCCTGAGCAGACGCTGGAAGCGGCCCGGATCCTGAAGGACCTTGGGACGCCCCTGCTGATCCACCAGCCCAGCTACTCCATGCTCAACCGGTGGACCGAGAACGGCTCCCCGAACCTCTATGAGGCACTCGACCAGGTGGGCGCCGGCTCCATCGCCTTTTCGCCGCTGGCGCAGGGCATGCTTACCGACCGCTACCTCAATGGTGTTCCTGCTGATTCGCGTGCAGCCAAGGCCCGCTTTCTTTCCGAGGACGCCATCACGGACGAAAAGCTGCACCGGATCCGTGGGCTGCACGGCATCGCTGAGGGCCGCGGGCAGTCCCTTGCACAGATGGCCGTGGCCTGGATCCTGCGGGACCAGCCGAAGGGTTCGCCTGTGACGTCCGCACTGATCGGTGCCTCGAGCGTCCGCCAGCTGGAGGACACCTTGTCCGCCATCAACAACCTCGGGTTCACCGAAGATGAGCTGAACGCCATTGACGAATTCGCGGTGGAATCGGACATCAACCTCTGGAAGCAGCCCGTCTAGTTTCCTTGCCGTCATCCCGAAGAGTGGGACAGGGGAACAAGTCCTTGTCCCGCTCTGTTGGGTACTATGAAAAGGCGCCGTGTGGCGCCGTGCCTGCCAGCCGCCGTCGTCCTTCCCCCGAAGCCGAACCGGCCGGCTGTCGTTTGTCCTCAAAGGAGTTCCGTGTCTTCACATCCGATTCGTGTTGCAATTGTCGGCGTAGGAAACTGCGCCGCTTCGCTGGTCCAGGGCGTCCACTACTACAGGGACGCAGACCCCAAGGCCACGATCCCGGGCCTGATGCACGTTGAGTTCGGCCAGTACCACGTAGGTGACGTTGAGTTCGTCGCCGCGTTCGACGTTGACGGCAAAAAGGTAGGCGTTGACCTTGCCGACGCGATCCTGGCGAGCGAAAACAACACCATCAAGATCGCTGACGTACCGCCCACCGGCGTCACCGTCCAGCGCGGCCACACCCTCGACGGGCTCGGCAAGTACTACCTCGAGACCATCGAGCAGTCCCACGAAGAGCCGGTGGACGTTGTCCAGGCACTCAAGGACGCCAAGGTAGACGTCATGGTCTGCTACCTGCCGGTTGGCTCGCAGGAAGCTGCCGAATTCTACGCCCAGTGCGCCATTGACGCCGGCGTCGCCTTCGTCAACGCCCTGCCCGTATTCATCGCCGGTACCAAGGCGTGGGCTGACAAGTTCACCGCCGCCGGTGTGCCGATCGTCGGTGACGACATCAAGAGCCAGATCGGTGCCACCATCACGCACCGTGTGATGGCCAAGCTCTTCGAAGACCGCGGCGTCACCCTGGACCGCACGTACCAGCTGAACGTCGGCGGCAACATGGACTTCAAGAACATGCTGGAGCGTGACCGCCTGGAGTCCAAGAAGATCTCCAAGACCCAGGCCGTGACGTCCAACGTGGAAGCCGAGATGGCCGCCAAGGACGTCCACATCGGCCCGTCGGACTACGTCCAGTGGCTTGATGACCGTAAGTGGGCCTTCGTCCGCCTCGAAGGCCGCAACTTTGGCGATGCGCCCGTTTCGCTCGAGTACAAGCTGGAAGTCTGGGACTCACCCAACTCGGCCGGCGTCATCATCGACGCTATCCGCGCCGCGAAGATCGGCCTTGACCGTGGCATCGGCGGCCCGCTGCTCTCCGCTTCGAGCTACTTCATGAAGTCCCCGCCGGAGCAGTTCAACGACGACCTCGCCCGCGAAAAGGTGGAAGCCTTCATCCGCGGAGACCTCGAGCGCTAAACCCCGATTTTCTGCAGTTGCCCTATCACTTTTGGTCCTCAAACCCATGGTTTGGGAACTACAAGTGATAGGGCAACTGGCTTTAAGCGGCCCGAAGTGCCAGCCTTACCTGGTTGGTGGCACGCCGGAAGTCTTGGGCCAGGTCATCCGCATTGAACTTGAAGTACCGCCAGCCCGCCGAGTTGAAGGCTTCGTCCCGCCGATTGTCCCTGGACTGCTGTTCCCGCGTCAGGTGGTGGCCCCCGTCGTACTGGATAGCGATGCGGTGCCACCGGTATCCCATGTCAGCGGCAGGGGAATAGCTATCACCGGGGCTGACCCGCAATTGCAGTTCAGGCTCGGGAAGACCGGCTTCAGTAAGGGCAAGACGCAGGAAAGTTTCAGGGGCGGAATCAGCGCCGGCACGGATTAATGACGTTGCCTCGCGGGCTTTGACGATCCCCTTCATCTTCGGGTGCCGGTTCAGCATGCAGCGCAACTGCTCCACGGCGTTCCATGGCTCTGTTCGTTCTTCCAAACCGCTTCGTGGTTGTCGGACCAATTGGTCACCCACGGCAACCAAATCTCGAAGAGGTAAGGAAGTTGCCAGATCCAGCCATGTCCGTGCCGGAGTGGATATGCGGATGCCTTCAAAGACGGTGATTTCGTCATCGAAAGCTAAGACGGTGTGGCCGGCAACACCTTCCCGCCGTACTTGTGGCAGTACTTTCGGCTTGCTGAGGTGCATAACTCCGGAGCCCTGCAGCCAGCCCGGAAGCCAGAGTCCCCACAACGCTGCTGCCGTTGTGTGTGAAATCCATGCCCCCGGAGTTGCGGCCGAAAGTGCGCGGGCCAGCCCGGCAATTTCGAATTCCCAACGGGCGGGGATATAAAGCAGACGGCCGGCGGATGCCAGGTCAGACGAACGTAGCCGACCCGTGCTCAGGCCCGCTGCCTGCGCCTCATGGACTGTGAAAGGGACCGAAGAAAGATGGGCCGGCAAAGGCGCGGGGGGCTGCATGCGGACCATTGTTACCCGGACCCCGGCGCGGCCGCAGAAGATATCCACAGGCCTCGTTTGCGCTATCAGCTTTGGTTCCCAAAACCCTCGTATGACTGCCAAAACTGATAGGTCAACGGTGGGGCGTTGGTCAGGCGAGGCCCATGGGGTTGCCGGCGTCGTCCACGTCCATGCGCATGGCGGCCGGGGCGGCGGGCAGCCCGGGCATGGTCATCACCGCTCCGGTGAGCGCCACGATGAACCCTGCGCCGGTCTTGGGCAGGAGGTCCCGCACGTGGATGATAAAGCCCTTGGGCGCCCCGAGGCGGGAGGCGTCGTCAGTGAACGAGTACTGGGTCTTGGCCATGCATACCGGCAGTCCGCCCCAGCCGTTCCGCTCTATGTCGGCCAGCCGCTTCAGGGCCGGGACGGAGAAATCCACCCCGTCGGCACCATAAATTTCCTGGGCTATGGTCCGGATCTTGTCCTCCACCGGCAGTTCCAGCGGGTAGAGGTGCCGGAAGTCGTTTGGCCCGGCCAGTGCCTTCGCCACCAGGGCCGCAAGTTCGTCTCCGCCGTCGCCACCGCCGCCGCGCCCCCAGACATCGGCGACGGCGGCCGGGACGCCCTCCGCCGAGCACCACGCCAGCAGCCACTCAAGTTCCTCTGCGGAGTCGGAGGCAAACCTGTTGATGGCCACCACGGGTGTCACCCCGAATTTCTCCACGTTCCGGATATGCCGGCGGAGGTTGGCCACCCCCGCCTCCAGAGCGGCCACGTTCGGGGCTGTCAGCTGGTCTTTGGCCACTCCGCCCTGCATTTTTAACGCGCGCACCGTTGCCACCACCACGACGGCGGAAGGCGCCAGGTTGCCAATGCGGGCCTTGATGTCCATAAACTTTTCGGCCCCCAGATCGGCGCCGAAGCCTGCCTCCGTGACCACAATGTCCGCCAGCCTCCGCGCTGTCTGGGTGGCAATCAGCGAGTTGCAGCCGTGCGCGATGTTAGCGAAGGGGCCGCCGTGGACCAGGGCAGGGGTGCCGGCGATGGTCTGCACCAGGTTGGGCTTGATGGCTTCCTTCAAAAGCAGGGTCAGCGCGCCCTGCACGCCGAGGTCCGCCACGGTCACCGGCGAACGGCCAAAGGTGTAGCCGAAGGTGATCCGGCCCAGGCGCTCACGGAGGTCCGCCAGATCAGTAGCCAAGCAGAAAACGGCCATGATCTCGGACGCCACGGTGATGTCGAACCCGTCCTGGCGGGGGACTCCCTGCGTGGGCCCGCCGAGCCCGATGACCACCTCGCGCAGTGCCCGGTCGTTCATGTCCAGAACCCGTTTGAAGGTCATGCGCCGGGGGTCGATGTTGAGTTCGTTGCCCTGGTAGATGTGATTGTCCACCAGCGCCATCAGGGCGTTGTTCGCCGAGGTCACGGCATGGAAATCCCCGGTGAAGTGAAGGTTGATCTCGTCCATCGGCAACACCTGCGAGTATCCACCGCCCGTGGCTCCGCCCTTCATTCCCAGGACCGGCCCAAGGGAGGGCTCGCGCAGGGCGACCATCACGCGATGCCCTGCTCGTGCAAGTGAATCGGCGAGCCCCACCGTGGTGGTGGATTTTCCCTCACCAGCCGGCGTGGGGGACATGGCCGAGACCAGCACCACCTTGCCCTGGGGCGGCGGCGCATCCAGCCGCGCGGGGTCGACTTTTGCCTTGTACCGCCCGTACAGTTCCACGGCCCCGGCGTTGATTCCCGCGGCCGCCGCGATCTCCTCAATGGGCCGGATCCGTGCCGCACGGGCGATCTCGAGGTCACTCGGGGTAGCAGACATCTTTGTCCTTTGCTGGAGCGGATGGGGCAGGGTGCGGTGGGCGTCAGGAGGCGGGAACCGTCGTTAGGGGGCGGCTTGCATGGTTGTCGACGGCGGCGTGGTAGCTCTCGAGCGTAATCGCGGCTGTGCGCTGCCACCCCGAGTTCTGGGCACGGATGGCGGCGGCCCGGCCCATGTCCTCGCGCGTAGCGGGGTCGTCGTAGAGCGCCTCCAGGGCATCCGCCCAGTCCGACGCGTGGTGGCCGTCCACCAACAGTCCCGTCCTGCCATCGAAAATGGCCCGCGACAGCCCCCCGACCCGCGTTGCCACCACCGGCGTGCCGCAGGCCTGGGCTTCAAGGGCCACCAGCCCAAAGGACTCGCTGTAGGAGGGCATCACCACCACGTCCGCGGCCCTGAACCAGGCCGCCAGCTCCGGTGCCTTCACCGGCGGAAGCTGCGTGACGACGTCGTCCATTCCCGACTCGGCAACCAGCCGCCGGAGGTTGAATTCCTTGTTCCCGCTCAACGAACCCAGGATGGTGAGCCGCAGGTTGATGTCCGGGCGGCGGCGCCGGAGCAGGGCTGCGGCCTTCACCAGGATCTGGGGCCCCTTCAGCCGCTGGATCCGGCCTGCGAACACCAGGTGGAAAGTCTCGGGGCTGATGTCCCGCTGGGTACGCGACCTGGCCCGGAACGCAGGAGTGAAGGTGCTGAGGTCTACCCCCGGCGGGGCAATGTCTATCCGGTCATACGACGCCCCGTAATGGGACACCAGCTCCGCAGCTTCCGCGCTGGTGTTGGCAATCAGCCGGGCGGCGCCGTCGACAATCCGGTGCTCACCCAGCTCGCGCCGCCGCGGTTCAGGCTGTTCGCCAGATTCAAGCAACAGGTTCTTGACCTTGGCCATGGTGTGCATGGTGTGCACCAGCGGCACGCCCCACAGCCCGGAAAGCTCCAGGCCCGCGATCCCGGATACCCAATAATGCGAATGGATGACGTCGTAGCGGCCGTGTGGCTGCCGCTGCCGGATCTGTTCGATCTCTTCCACCATGTGATGAAGGAGGCCGGGGAGCTCTTCCTTGGGGATCTTCCTGGTGGGCCCGGCCAGGACATTGTGGACGCACACACCGGGATCGGGGTGCTCGACGGCGGGCTGGCTGGCGGAGGTTGAACGCGTGAAGACCTCCACTTCCACGCCGGCCTCGGCCAGGGCGGAGGCCAGTTCCCGGATATACACGTTCATGCCGCCGGCATCACCGGAACCCGGCTGCTCCATGGGGGAGGTGTGGAGTGACAGTAAGGCCACCCTGCGGACCTGTGCCACGGGACCTCCTTCCGGCCGCCGGCGAAGGTTAGCGCGCCGGATCAGTGCTGGGCATTCGATAAAACACTACTCCTGTGTCAACGCGTACCGCCGCGCCACATCTTCCCCAGGGCCGGAAACGCCTCCTCGTAGCCGGACAGCAGGGCGGCGCCGAGTTCTTCGGACCCCACCAGGGGATGCCGGGCAAAGGCCTGCAGCGCGGCATCCCGGTCACCTTCCGCAACAGCCCGCACGGTCAGCCGCTCCACGTCCTTCACGTGCCGGAGCAGGTCCAGCTGTTCCGGCGGGGGAGCCTGCTGGGCCAGCGGCAGCGAGCCGTCGGCCGTCACCGTGCAGGGGATTTCGACGACGGCGTCGGCCGGCAGCCCCGGAATGGCAGCTGTGGTGGCACCCGGCTGGGCGGTGGCCGGCCCGGCTGCCTGGGGAGCAGCAGGTGCCGACACCGGGGGCAGCGTGTTGCGGGTGTTCAGGATCAGCTGCGCGTCCCCGGAACCGGACAGTGCACGCATGGCTGCCAGCGCCACCCGCTCATACCCGCCGCCGGCAAGGTCGTCCTCAGTGCGGCGCTCATCCTTTCCGCGGGCCTCGGCCAGGTAACCCTCTTCCCGGGACCGGCGCGCTGCCTCCCACAGCGTATAGGCCTCACCGCCGGCCGCTGCCAGCCGCGGATACAGCTCCTGCTGCTGGCTGTGGATGGACTCTCCCCGGGTTTCAGGCATGGCCCGCATCGCTTCCCGGGCGGCGTCCTGCTGGTAGTAGTAATACAGGTACTCGTTGGGAAGGGCACCGAGGCGGGCCAGGAAGGGCTGGGGAAACAGCCGGCCCTCTTCGAAGGACTGAAGGGCAGCCGGATCGGACAGCAGTGCAGGAAGGACGTCCCGCCCGCCGGACTCCAGCCGGTACAGCCAGCCCAGGTGGTTCAGGCCGTAGTAGCCCACGCCGTCGAGCGTTCCTTCCGGCAGCGTGACGCGGGCTGCGCGCGCCGCGCGGTGCACTAGGCCGCCCGCAGAGTCGCAGATCCCGATGACGCGCCTGCCGAGCACTGGCAGCAGCGCCTCGGTGACCATGCCGGCGGGGTTGGTGAAGTTGATCAGCCACGCGTCCGGGCAGTGTTCCTTCATAAGGTCCGCCAGCTCCAGCATGTGCGGGATGGTCCGGAGGGCGTAGGAGATGCCGCCGGCCCCGGTGGTCTCCTGCCCCAGCACACCCAGGTCCTGGGCCACTTTCTCATCGGCCACGCGTCCGGCGGTGCCGCCGGGCCGGATGGCGGCGAAGACCATCTGCGTTCCCGCCAGCGCCTCCGGGAGGCTGGTGGTGGGATGGACCGGCAGGCCGGGGGCATGCCCCGAAGGCATGCTCCGCAGGACCGCTGTCACGGCGGCAAGGCGGGAAAGGTCGACGTCGAACAGCACCAGTTCGCTGACTACGCCGGTGAACGGCCCGGAGACCAGCGCCCGGTAAATCAACGGAACCCGGAAACCACCACCGCCGACAATCAGAAGCCGCATAATCAGCAGTCTAGGCGTGGGTGTCCACAGCACCTACGGCAGCCCCTACCGGATGTCTGTGGCAGGGCGTAGTGTGCCGCACATGGAGGCGATTCCAGCACGCCCGTTCGATCCCCTGGCTACCGTCCGCTCGCCGTCGGACCCTGGATTCGACGTGCTGCTGGCCGGAACGGTGTTCCAGGACATCATTTTCACCGGCCTTCCGCACGGGCCGGAACCGGGCACGGAAATCTGGAGCGACGGCATGGGCAGTTGCCCGGGCGGGGTGGCAAACCAGGCCATCGCTGCGGCGCGGCTCGGCCTGCGCACCGGTTTGGCGGCAGCCTTCGGCGATGACGGCTACGGGGATTTCAACTGGAAGATCCTCTCCAGCCAGGAGCACGTGGACCTCAGCCTGTCGCGGAAGATTCCGGGCTGGCATTCGCCGGTGACTGTCTCCCTTTGTGTGGACAAGGACCGGTCCCTGGTGACCCACGGCCATGCTCCACCGGTGACAGCGTCGGAGCTCATCGGGGACCCGCCTCCCGCGCTCGCCGGCATCGCTGAAGTGGGGCTGGAAGTGGAACCGTGGGCCAGGGCGGCGTACCAGGCGGGGGTGAAGCTTTTCGGGGACGTCGGGTGGGATCCCAGCGGCGTCTGGGCGCCCGTCCGCCTGGACAACCTGCAGTATTTCCACGCGTTCCTGCCCAACCAGCGCGAGGCCATGGCCTTCACCGGCAAGGACGATCCCTGGACTGCTCTCTACGCGCTGGCGGACCGGGTGCCCGTTGCCGTGGTGACCCTCGGACCACAGGGCGCCATGGCCGTGGACTCGGAAACGGGGGAGGAGGAGTGGGTGCCGTCACTGCCCGTCAAGGCTTTTGATCCCACGGGCGCCGGTGACTGCTTCGACGCCGCGTTCATCGTGGGGAGCCTGGCCGGGTGGCCGCTGGGCAACAGGCTGCGTTTCGCCAACCTCTGTGCCTCTCTCGCGGTGCAGGAAGTGGGAGGTTCCCTTGCCGCCCCGGGCTGGGGCGACATTGCTGACTGGTGGAAACGGGCCAACGCCAGGCCCGAACGGCAGACCAGCCAGTGGCTGCGGCGCTTCTCGTTCCTGGCGGACATCGTCCAGGACGTTCCGCTGGCTGCCCAGCGCAGGGCAGCGGCCACCATCGCGCACCTCTCCGACGCCTGACTCGACGCCCGATGCCTGACGCCCGGTGGCTGGAGGGTGTACAGGTGGGGGCGTGCTTGGTTAGGGTGGCATGCTAAGCCTACTTACCATTTTGTTTGGACCCTGCTGTTGGCCGCCGTCACGTCCAAAGGTCCCCTGCCCGGAGCCGCACCCATCGAAGGAGATCCGTCTACATCATGGATAATCAACCAGGTTCGCAGATCATTCAGGACTGGCCCGAGGAGTCGCGGGAGGCGGCGCAGCTGGTGATCGACAAGTACGGGGAGCCGGACGAGTGCACGCCGTCCCTGCTGGTCTGGTACGACGCCGGAGAGTGGAAGCGGGTCATTGCCTCGAAGGTGTTTTACCAGCACGATTTTCCTGCCCCCCACTTTGATTCGGTCGAGTCGGTGATCGACTACCGGGTCCCCGCTGAACATTATTCCGCCCTGGCTGCCTTCGACGGGAGCGTTATCGTTGAACGGACAGCAGGTGAAGTCTCGGCCCGGTGCCACGACGAGGAGGCCAATCGCCTGGCGCTGAACCTGATGAATGACATTGTCACGGGACGGAAGGACACCTCAGCGGCTCGGGCGTATTACGCCAAGGAGTTCGCCGGGTACCGCAAGAAGGAACCCACTCCCTACATGGACGCGCTCAGATTCACACCCGGGACAGGTGCGGCCGATCCGGACGAGCAGATCATTTCAGACCAGGAACTGGAAAGGGCCGCGGCCGAAGGCAAGGAGAAGGAAGACTCATAAAGCCTTTGTCCTCAAATCCCTGCGTCACCCCGCCCAGCAGCGAGGAAGCGATTTAGCCATCTACAACTGCGGGACAGGCCCTGTCCAAGGACGGGCAGCACCTGCGAGTTCGGGATTCGGGCCCGGCCGCCGTGATTATTCGGTCCGAAGCGCCAGCACTAGAATCACTAAGGTGACTTACCCCGCTACAACCGGTGATTTCGATGCTGCCCCGGCACAGGACCCCCGCCACGAACGGTCCGCCGTGATTGACCTTGATGCCATCCGGCACAACGTCCGCCGGCTGGCCGCATCAGCGTCCCCGGCCAAAGTCATGGCGGTGGTCAAAGCCGACGCCTACGGGCACGGCGCGGTCCCGGTGGCCCGGGCTGCCCTTGAAGCAGGCGCATCCTGGCTGGGGGTGGCCCACATCTCCGAAGCCCTGGCCCTGCGTGCCGCCGGGATCGAGGCTCCGCTGCTCGCCTGGCTGCACACCACGGAAAGCAACTTTGGCGCGGCGGTGGCTGCCGGCGTCGACATTGGCTGCTCCGGCTGGGAACTTGAGCGCATTGTTGCAGCCGCCCGGGAGCAGGAGCGCCCCGCCCGCGTGCATCTGAAGGTGGACACCGGGCTGGGACGCAACGGTGCCACGCTTGACACCTGGGACCACCTGGTGGGCGAAGCCATGGAATACCAGGACCAGGGCCTGCTGCGCGTGGTAGGCATCTTTTCGCACCTTGCCGTCGCCGACGAACCGGAACGGCCCGAGACCGACCAGCAGCTCGCGGCGTTCCGGGAAGTGCTCGCTGTTGCCGAAGACGCCGGCGTGGACCCCGAGGTCCGGCACCTCGCCAATACGCCGGCAACCCTGTCCCGGCCGGACACCCATTTCGACCTCGTCCGGGTGGGTCTGGGGATTTACGGGCTGTCCCCCTTTGACGGGCAGACGTCGGCCGAGCTGGGACTCCGCCCGGCCATGACGCTGCGGACCCTCGTTTCCCAGTGCAAGGAAGTGCCGGATGGGCAAGGCGTCTCCTACGGCCTGCGATACCGCACCAGCGGCCGCAGCACGCTCGGCCTGATCCCCGTGGGCTACGCCGACGGCGTACCGCGCATCGCCACCGGCGGCCCTGTCCGCGTTGCCGGCAACACCTACCCCGTGGTGGGGCGGATCGCGATGGACCAGATGGTCATCGACCTCGGCGACACCGGCCCTGCCGGCGCAGGCCTGCTGGGTGCCGAAGCCGAACTGTTCGGTGACGGTGCCGACGGCGGCCCCACCGCCGACGACTGGGCCCGCGCTGCCGGAACCATCAACTACGAGATCGTCACCAGGATCAGCCCCCGCGTGCCCCGCCGCTTCATCAACGAACAGGTCCCGGCCGCCGTCGTACGCGATGCGGAGGGTGCCGCGTGAACGCCGCGGCGGAGTCCCTGGCTACCGGCGGGGCTGGCCCCAACTGGGAAAAGACCCTCACCGCGACGACGGCGGACCAGACCCATGCGCTCGCCGCACGCCTTGCGTCGGTCCTCGACGCCGGGGACCTGCTGGTGCTCTCCGGCGAGCTGGGTGCCGGGAAAACCACCTTCACCCAAGGTCTGGGGGAGGGGCTGGGCGTCCGCGCCGGGATCATCTCGCCCACGTTCGTCCTGGTCCGCATCCACCCAAACCTGCTGGACGGGCCCCGTCCCGGCGGGCCCGATCTGGTGCACGTTGATGCGTACCGCCTGGGCTCTGCCGCAGAGATAGACGACATCGACCTCGAGAACACCCTCGACTCCTCCGTGACGGTGGTGGAGTGGGGCCATGACCGGGTGGAGCACCTGAGTGAAAGCCGGCTGGAGATCGACCTGCACCGTGCCATGGGGCTCGGGCTGGGCGCTGGCGGCGTTGGTGCCACAGGCGATGATCCCGGCACCACCGACGGCGGCATGCTGGATTTCGAGGACGAGGACACGGACGAGCCGCGGACCATCGTGATGCGCGGATACGGTCCCCGCTGGCCGGCTGTTCCGGAACCCGTCGCAACTTTTGAAGGGAACGCCTGATGCTCATCCTCGCCATCGACACCTCTGCCGTTGCCAGCGCGGCACTGGTTTCAGACGATGCACTGGAAGGCGTGGTGGCAAGTTTCTCCACCGAGGACACCCGCAGCCACGCCGAGGTCCTCGCCCCGGGAATCGAACAGCTCCTTGCCGACGCCGGCGTCAGCGGCAGCGATATTGATGCCCTGGTGGTGGGCGTGGGTCCCGGCCCGTTCACCGGGCTGCGGTCGGGGATCGCCACCGCACGCACCCTGTCCTTCGTCTGGGGCAAACCCCTCCACGGGCTGATGAGCCTGGACGCCGTTGCTTTGGAAGTCGCCGAATCCACCGCCGCCGCCCCCGAATTCCTGGTGGTGACGGACGCGCGCCGCAAAGAGGTCTACTGGGCGCGCTACCGCCTTTCGGAAGGCCAGCTTCCCGTGCTGGAGGACGGCCCGCACGTTGGCTTCGCCGCGGACCTGCCGGACCTGCCGGCCTACGGCGCCGGCGCCGGGCTTTACGCAGACACCCTGAAGGCGGACCCGGAGTTCGCAGCGGAACAGCCGGACGCCCTCTACCTGGGCCAGTTCGCGCTGGCCCGGCTGGCAGCCGGTGACGAGCTCCTCGACTCCACTCCTTTGTACCTCCGCGAATCAGACGCGCAGGTCCCCGGACCCAGGAAGAGGGCACTGTGACAACCGCCCCGGACATCAACAGCCACGGCGTCTCCGTGCGTGGGATGACCCCCGAGGACGTGATTTCCGTCAGCGTCCTGGAACAGCGGCTATTCCCGGTGGATGCCTGGCCCCTGCAGATGTTCTATGACGAGCTGTCCCAGCCGGAGACCCGCCACTATCTGGTGGCGGAGAGCAACGCCGGCATCGTGGGCTACGCCGGGCTGATGTGCATCGAACCCATCGCCGATGTGCAGACCATCGCCGTCGTGCCTGAATACGAAGGGCGGGGCATCGGCACCACGCTGCTGACCCGGCTCATCGAGGAGGCGCGCCGCAGGCACGCGGCGGACCTCCTGCTGGAGGTCCGCGCCGACAATCCCCGCGCCCAGCAGCTCTACCGGCGCTTCGGTTTTGAACAGATCCATGTCCGGCCCCGCTATTACCGCGACGGCGTGGACGCCCTCATCATGCGGCTCCAGCTCGCCGGGGCAGCCGGTGAAGGAACGGGAGACGATTCATCTACGGAAGCAGGCCAGCCATGAACCGCTCGCAGCCCTTGGTGCTGGGCATCGAATCGTCCTGCGACGAGACCGGGGTTGGCATCGTTCGCGGGACCACCCTCCTGACCAACACGGTGTCCTCGTCCATGGATGAGCACGTCCGGTTCGGCGGGGTCATCCCCGAGATCGCCTCCCGCGCGCACCTCGACGCCTTTGTGCCCACCCTCGAGCAGGCGCTGTCCGATGCCGGCGTGGCCCTGGACGACGTGCACGCGATCGCCGTCACCTCCGGCCCCGGCCTGGCAGGAGCCCTCATGGTGGGGGTCTGCGCCGCGAAGGCGCTGGCCGTGGCCACCGGCAAGCCGTTGTATGCCATCAACCACCTCGTGGCGCACGTAGGTGTGGGACTGCTGGACGGGAAGAACGGACAGGCGCCGCAGCTGCCCGAAAACCTCGGCGCCCTGCTGGTATCCGGCGGCCACACCGAAATCCTGAAAATCAACAGCATCACCGACGACGTAGTCCTCCTCGGTTCCACCATCGACGACGCCGCCGGCGAAGCCTACGACAAGGTGGCCCGCATCCTGGGGCTCGGCTACCCCGGCGGACCCGCCATCGACAAAATGGCCCGCACCGGCAACCCCAAGTCCATCCGCTTCCCCCGCGGCCTCAGCCAGCCCAAGTACATGGGAACATCCGAAGAGCCAGGCCCGCACCGCTACGACTGGTCCTTCAGCGGCCTCAAAACCGCCGTGGCCCGGTGCGTTGAACAGTTCGAGGCACGCGGCCAGGAGGTTCCGGTGGCCGATATCGCCGCCGCGTTCCAGGAAGCCGTGGTGGACATCATCACCTCCAAGGCCGTGCTGGCCTGCCGCGAGCACGGCATCACGGACGTGCTGCTCGGCGGCGGGGTGGCGGCAAACTCACGCCTGCGCGAGTTGACCGCCCAGCGCTGCGCCTCCGCCGGAATCAGGCTGCACGTGCCGCCACTGGACCTCTGCACCGACAACGGCGCCATGGTGGCGGCATTGGGCGCGCAACTGGTGATGGCGGGGGTACAGCCGAGCGGCATCCGGTTTGCGCCGGATTCGTCCCTGCCGGTCACAGCGGTGTCCCTCCCGGCGTAAGGCAGTTGACCTATCAGTTTTGGTATCCAAAACACGGGTTTGGGGACCACAGCTGATAGGTCAACGCAATGGAAATCAGGCGGTGGGGCCGTTCCGCATCTGCTTGACCAGGTCCAGGACCACGGCCTGGAGGTCGCCCCCGTGCTCCTCGGCCACCCGGCGCTGGCGCTGGTAGCCGGCGCCCCTGCGGATGATCTTTTCGACGTCCGCCAGCTCATCCGGGCAGCCCAGCTTCGCGGCCACCGGCTCCAGCCGGTTGAGGGTCTCCAGCAGGTGGTCGGTCACCAGCTGCTCCTTGCCGGCGGCATCCAGGATGATGATGGCGTCCATGCCGTAGCGGGCGGCACGCCACTTGTTCTCCTGGACATGCCACGGCGGCATGGTGGGGATGGTTCCGCCGTTGTCCAGGGTGGTGGAGAACTCGTCCACCAAGCACTGGGTGAGGGCAGCAATGGCGCCCACTTCTTCCAGCGTGGCCAGGCCGTCACAGATGCGCATTTCGATGGTGCCCAGGTTCGGCACAGGCCGGATGTCCCAGCGGATCTCCGAAAGGGTGTCGATCACTCCCGTGGTGAACATGTCCTGCACATACGACTCGTATTCCTCCCACGAGCTGAACTGGAAGGGGAGGCCGGCCGTGGGCAGCTGCTGAAACATTAGGGCCCGCTGTGATGCGTAGCCGGTGTCCTCGCCGCCCCAGAAAGGGCTCGACGCCGAGAGCGCCTGGAAGTGCGGGAAATAGTTGACCAGCCCGTCCAGCACCGGAAGCGCCTTCTCGCGGCGGTCCAGCCCCACGTGGACGTGCACGCCGTAGATAACCATCTGGCGGCCCCACCACTGGGTGCGGTCAATAAGTTTCGCGTAGCGGGCCTTGTCCGTCACCGGCTGCAGCTGCGGCGGGCTGAACGGGTGGCTTCCGGCGCAGAACAGCTCCACACCCATCGGATCGGTGATTTCCCGGACGGCAGCGAGAGACCGGGTGAGGTCCTCCTTCGCTTCGGCGGCAGTCTCGCAGATGCCGGTAACCAGCTCCACGGTGTTCAGCAGCAGTTCCTGCTTGATGTGCGGGTGCTCGTCATCTTCGTTGAGTTCCGGGTGGCGGGATGCGACACCACGGAGTACCTCGTTGGCAACGGAGGCGAGCTCGCCGGTCCGGCCGTCCACCAGCGCGAGCTCCCATTCAACACCGAGGGTTGATTGCCTCGAAGAAGCGAAGTCAATCTTCACACGTATCCTCACTGTCCGGTTTACCGCTGGCGCACGCCGCTCACAGGCTGCTGCTGGCAGGCGGACGGGTGTTTCAAGTCTAGTGCAGGGGTAGCATCGTATTGATGGCCCCGTTCCAACACCTGCGTGACAGTTTTCACAAATCCTTCCCCGTCCTGGCCGCTGCATCCGCGGCGGTGGCACTGGCATCCTGTACGGCCGCTCCGGCGCCTGGCCGGTCGCAGTCACCGTCCACGCCGGCCGCACCTTCCGCATCTCCAAGTACGACGCCGGCGCCGGCCACCGCTTCCCCCTCACCTGCCGTGACGCCCGATCCCGGTTCCCGGCCGCTGGGGTGGGGTCCCCAGCAGCGGGACCAGGACGCCGCAGCGGCTGCCGTGGCGGCGATGTCGCCGGAACAGAAGGCCGGACAGGTCCTCCTTCCGTTCTTCACCGGGACTGACTCAGGCGCCCATGCCGCCGTCGTCGAACGCCTCCACCTCGCCGGGTCCATCATCATGGGCGACAACGTGCCGCTGGACCCGCAGGGCAAAGTGGACCTGCGGGCGATGGCCGCCATCAACCAGCGGCTCGCACAGGCGGCAACGGCGGACGGCAGGCCATGGCCGGGGATGATCGGCGTGGACCAGGAGGGCGGGATAGTGGCCCGCCTGAATGCACCGCTGACGGAGTGGCCGGCCCCCATGAGCTATGGCGCCGCCGGCAGCGCACCCCTTGCCCAAGAGGCGGGCCAGGGGCTCGCCGGGGAACTGGTGCCGCTCGGGTTCAACACCGACTTTGCCCCTGACACCGATGTGACCATCGGACCGGCGGATCCCACCATCGGTGCCCGGTCCATGTCCGGCGACCCGGATGTGGCGTCCAGCCTCGGAGTGGCATTCGCCCAGGGCATGCTGGCCGCAGGCGTCCTTCCCACCGTCAAGCATTTCCCCGGGCACGGCTCCGTAACCACTGATTCGCACCTGAACCTTCCCACGCAGCCGGCCACCGTGCCGGAACTGGCCGCCCGGGACTGGAAGCCGTTCCAGGCCGCCATCGCCGCCGGAGCGCCGATGGTGATGACGGGCCACATCGCCGTGCCTGCCCTGGAACCCGGAGTGCCGGCGTCGCTCTCCCAACCCACGTATGCGGCGCTGCGGGGACTCGGGTTCAAGGGGGTGGCAGTGACTGATGCCCTGAACATGGGGGCGGTGCACAAGCAGTACCCGGCAGGGGCGGCCGCCATTAGGGCCCTTGCCGCGGGGGCCGACCTCCTGCTGATGCCTGCGGACGTTGGGCAGGCGCATGCCGCGATTGTTAATGCTGTTGCCACCGGCACCTTGCCCGCCGCCCGCCTGGACGAAGCGGCCCTGCGGGTGGCGACCATGATGACCTGGCATGCCCGGGCAGCAGCGGGCACCGGCACGCCAACCGGCACCCCTGCCGGCAGCGGGGCCGCGCTCGCCGGCAAGGTGTCCGCCGCCGCCGTCACGGTCCTTTCCGGCCACTGCGGTGGGCCCCTGGCACCCGGTGCTGTCCGGGTCACAGGCGGCAGCCCGGCGGACCGGGCGCGTTTCGCAGATGCTGCGGCGCGAAACGGGCTCGCCCTCGGTTCCGGACCTTTGGTGAGCCTCATCCCGTACGGCGGAAGGCCCGCAGGCGGCGACATCGCCGTCGCCCTGGACGCACCCTGGCCGCTGCAGCACTCCGCTGCTCCGGTGAAGGTGGCGCTCTACGGCCGCACCCAGGGTGCCTTCGACGCCCTCGCCGCCGTCCTGGCCGGGACGGCGCCGGCACCCGGAAAGCTGCCCGCCGCCGTCGGAAGCTATCCCGCGGGAACCGGCTGCCCCTGATCCGAAGTAGCTCGCACTTAACGTCGTCATTCGCGATTTTCAGTGCGTTATCTGCCAGTCAGGTGGGTGGGAACGCGTTTAATGGTCAGGTGCCCATTTTGAATAAAGACATGACCCTCTGCATCTCGCTCTCGGCCCGTCCCAGCAACAACGGGACCCGGTTCCACAACCACCTGTACGAGCAGCTGGACCTGAACTGGATCTACAAGGCGTTCGCCCCCACCAACCTGGAGCAGGCCATCGCCGGGGTCCGGGGGCTGGGCATCCGCGGCTGCGCCATCTCCATGCCCTACAAGGAGGACGTGATTGCCCTCGTGGATGAGATGGACCCGTCCGCCAAAGCCATCGACTCGGTGAACACCATCGTGAACACCGACGGGCATTTAAAGGCGTACAACACCGACTACACGGCGATCGAACAGCTGCTGGCCGCCAACGCCGTGCCCACCACCTACTCGGTCCTGGTCCAGGGTGCGGGGGGCATGGCCAAGGCCACCGTCGCTGCGCTCCGTGACGCCGGATTCGCTGATGTCACTGTCCTCGCCCGGAACGAGACCACCGGGCGGGCGCTCGCCGAGCAGTACGGCTTCCAGTGGCGTGCAGCGCTCGACGGCGGGACGGCCGACATGATCATCAACGTGACACCTATTGGTATGGCAGGGGGTGCCGAAGCGGAGAGCCTGGCCTTCCCTCAGGAAACCATCGACGCTGCCCGGGTGGTTTTCGATGTGGTTGCCCTGCCGGCCGAAACCCCGTTGATCAAATCGGCCCGGGCCGCCGGGAAGCCGGTGATCACCGGAGCGGAGGTGGCCACCATCCAGGCGCTGGAGCAGTTTGTGCTGTACACCGGGGTCCGGCCCACCGCAGAGCAGGTCCGTGCCGCAGAGGAGTTCATGCGCGCCCAGTAGCGCTCTTAGGCCGGCTCCACCACGATGGCCACCCGGTCCTC
The DNA here is from genome assembly GCF_054408515.1 of Arthrobacter sp. D3-16. Classification (NCBI taxonomy): domain Bacteria; kingdom Bacillati; phylum Actinomycetota; class Actinomycetes; order Micrococcales; family Micrococcaceae; genus Arthrobacter; species Arthrobacter sp. D3-16. The sequence continues at coordinate 1,344,630 of NZ_CP096437.1, forward strand.
CCCGATGCGGGTCAGGACCAGGGTGGCTGTTGTGTTGCCGCCCTTCTTGCTGCCCGCGTTTTTGCCGCCGGGCAACAACTGCTTGCGGAGTTCCTCAGGGGTCACGGCAGTGCCGCGCTTCTTGATGTCCAGCACCCCGATGCCCTCTGCCTTCACCCACGCCTTGAGCGCCTTGACGTTGTAGGGCATCACGTCCAGGACCCTGTAGGCCCGCGCGAAGGGGGTGTCCACCAGCTGTGGCGCGCAGATGTAGGCGATGTGTTCATCCACCAGGTGCCCGCCCAGCTGCCGCGCGACGTCGGCCACCAGCCCCGCGCGGATCACCGCACCGTCCGGCTCGTACAGGTAGCCCTCCACCGGCCCCACCTCGGCTGCGGGTCCCGCACCGAAATCCTCGCCGCTGGTCAGTTCGGCTGCCCCCTCAGTTCCCAGGACGAGCGCTGCCCTGCGGACTCCGGGCCGCTGCACGGCATTGAACCACAGTGCCACTTCGGTGACATCCCCGGACACCGAAACCCACTGGGCTTCGCAGTCTGCCGGCACGGAATCATGGGGCATCCCGGGCCCCATTTTGACGCCGACCGCGCGGCCGGACGCTGCCAGGGACTGAACGAAGGACAGCGGCGGCGAAAAGGCTTCCGGGTCCCAGATGCGCTTGGTTCCGGAGGTGGAGGTGACCCGCCGCGCAGGATCCAGCCAGACGCCGTCGATCCCGTCCAGCGGAACGGCGGTGGCGTCTGCATGGACCACGGTGGCGTTGGGGAAGGGGATGAGGTTCACGGTGGCGCAGGCGGCGGTGGTCTCGTCCATTTCCACCGCAGTCACGGTGATGTCCATCGAAGCCAGCGCCAGCGAATCGGCAGCGAGGCCGCAGCCCAGGTCCGCCACGTGCTTGATTCCCGCCTCCGAGAACCGCTGGGCGTGCCGGGCGGCAACGTTGAGCCTGGTTGCCTGCTCCAGGCCGGCCTGGGTGAACAGCATGCTCCGGGCGAACTCACCGAACTTCGCTTCGGCCCTGGTCCGGAGCCTGGACTGGGTCAGGACGGCCGAGACCATCGCCGGGGAGTGCCCGGCCTTGCGCAGGGCCGAGTTGAGTTCGAACGAGGTGTCCTCCTGGTAGGGCCCCAACGACGCCAAAAGGTCCCATCCCTCGGGGGTGAGAAGCGGCGCGATCTGGTCCTGGGGAGCGTGAGACATGCGTTCCAGCCTAGTGGAGGAGCGTCCGGAGGGATGCGGATAGTGTTGAAACCATGGAAGAGAGCGCAGGCCGCCATCAGTCCGGAGAACCAACCAGGCACAGCGGCCCCGCCAGATTCGCCCGGCCGGCACTGATCGCCGGATCCCTCGTGGCGGTGGTGTGCATCGGGCTCCTGGTGGTGATCTTTTTCCTCGATACGTTCAATGCCACGGTCTACTCAGTGGGCGGTGATGACATCGCGGGCGACACCCGGGAAGCGCGGGACATCCGGGGGCTTTACGACGGCGCGCGTTCCGGCAGCATCGCCGTCCTGGTTGCTGCCCTGCTGACGGCGGCAGGAGCGGCGGTGGTGCTTTACCGGGGGCGGAATCCGGCCTCCGGTGAGGGCGAAGGCGGGGAGGACGTCGACTTCGACGACCTGGGACGCTGAGGAGCCTTGCCGCCGGCACTGGTGAGCAGCACTCCAGAAATGACCAGGACGCCGCCGAGCACCTGCGGCACAGTGATGGGCTGGCCCAGGGCGACAGTGATGATGGCGGTGAACACAGCGATGAGGTTCAGGTAGTTGCCGGCGTTGGCGGCGGTGGTCCGCTTGAGGGCGAGGTTCCAGAGCAGGTAGGAGCCCAGCGAAGGAAACAGTGCGATGAACGCCAGGGACCAGCCCTCCGAAGGGGTCCCCGGTAAGCCGGCCCCGGTCACAAGGGCGAGCGGGCTCAGGACCACGGCCGCCATTGCCACCTGCACCGCCGTGGAGGTGATGGCGGGGATGCTCAACCTGCGGGCGATGATGGTGTACAGGCCCCAGACGGTGATGGCCCCAAGGATCAGCAGCTCGCCCCTGTTGATGGAAAATGTCAGCAGGCGCTGCAGCTCGCCCCCCGTGAGCACCAGCAGGACGCCCAGCAGGCCCAGACCGATCCCCACCCAGCTCAGCGGGCGCGGCCTGTCCCGGAGGAGGACTACGGCCAGCACCATGATCAGTGCCGGGTTCGCAGCGGTCACCAGGGAGGCGTTCAAGGCAGACGTATCCTGCAGGGCGCTGTAGAGCAACAGGGTGTAGCCGCTCATGCCCAGGGAACTCAGGAGCAGCAGGACCGGCCAGCGCTGCAGGACAGCCCGCCAGTCCGGCCGCTCCACGGCGTGGGCCAGCACCAGCAGCGGCACGGCGGCCAGCACCCAACGCCAGAACGTCAGCTGGAGCGGCTCCATGGTCTTCATTGCGGCCTGGCCCACCACGAAATTTCCGGCCCAGAAAAGGTTGGCAAGGATCAGGTATACGGCAGCTCGCACCGCTCAAATGTACATGCGGAGGGTTCGCGAATGACGAAACGCTGGCACTCGCCTTGACCGAGTGCTAACCCTTACATAGAGTCTTCATTAGCACTCTCCCTAGGAGGGTGCTAACACATGAAGAGCTGCCAGCCAGGCTGCTGCCGGCACCGCGACGACGGTTTGCCAGCCAGGGCGGAAAGCTTTCCAGTCCACGAATTTGCTGACGAAAAGGAGAGGTCCGAGTGTCGGTCTCTATTAAGCCTCTTGAGGATCGTATTGTTGTCCGCCCGCTCGAAGCCGAGCAGACCACGGCTTCCGGCCTGGTTATCCCGGACTCCGCGCAGGAGAAGCCCCAGGAAGGCGAAGTTGTTGCAGTAGGCCCCGGCCGCTTTGACGACAACGGCAACCGCGTCCCGCTCGACGTTGCCGAGGGCGACGTTGTTATCTACTCCAAGTACGGCGGAACCGAAGTCAAGCACAGCGGCACCGAGTACCTCGTACTGTCCGCCCGCGACGTCCTGGCGATCGTCGTAAAGTAACTCCCCGGATCCCCGTGCCGCTGGTCATGCGTTCTGCTGGTCAGCTGCGCGGGGTTCTGTCTTGAAAGGACAAAACCATGGCAAAGCAGCTTGCGTTTAACGACGCTGCCCGCCGGTCTCTTGAAGCCGGCATTGATAAGCTCGCCAACACCGTCAAGGTGACCCTCGGCCCACGTGGCCGCAACGTCGTCCTGGACAAGAAGTGGGGCGCTCCCACCATCACGAACGACGGCGTCACCATCGCCCGCGAAGTCGAGCTGGACGACCCCTACGAGAACCTTGGCGCCCAGCTGGCCAAGGAAGTCGCCACCAAGACCAACGACGTTGCCGGCGACGGCACCACCACCGCAACGGTTCTGGCCCAGGCTCTGGTCAAGGAAGGCCTGCGCAACGTAGCGGCAGGTGCGGCTCCTGGCCAGATCAAGCGCGGCATCGAGGTTTCCGTCGAAGCCGTTGCTGCCCGCCTGCTGGAGAACGCCCGTCCCGTTGAAGGCACCCAGGTGGCCAGCGTTGCAGCAATCTCCGCCCAGAGCGAAGAAATCGGCGAGCTCCTCGCCGAGGCATTTGGCAAGGTTGGCAAGGATGGTGTGATCACCATCGAAGAGTCCTCCACCACGCAGACCGAACTGGTCCTCACTGAGGGCATGCAGTTCGACAAGGGCTACCTGTCCCCGTACTTCGTCACCGACGCGGAGCGCCAGGAAGCCGTCCTCGAGGACGCACTCATCCTGATCAACCAGGGCAAGATCTCCTCCGTGCAGGAATTCCTGCCGCTGCTGGAAAAGGCGCTGCAGAGCTCCAAGCCGCTGTTCATCATTGCTGAAGACGTCGACGGCGAGGCCCTGTCCACGCTGATCGTCAACCGCATCCGCGGCACCCTGAACGTTGTAGCCGTCAAGGCTCCCGGCTTCGGCGACCGCCGCAAGGCCATGCTGCAGGACATCGCCACCCTCACCGGTGCGCAGGTTGTCTCCCCGGAACTGGGCCTGAGCCTGGACACCGTTGGCCTTGAGGTGCTGGGTACCGCCCGCCGCATCACGGTCACCAAGGACAACACCACCATCGTCGACGGCGCCGGTGCGGCAGAAGACGTGGCAGCACGCGTTGCCCAGCTCCGTGCCGAGCTGACCCGCACCGACTCCGACTGGGACCGCGAAAAGCTCCAGGAGCGGCTGGCCAAGCTGGCCGGCGGCATCGGCGTCATCAAGGTCGGCGCAGCCACCGAGGTTGAGCTGAAGGAAAAGAAGCACCGCATCGAGGACGCTGTTTCCTCCACCCGCGCTGCCCTCGAAGAAGGCATCGTCGCCGGCGGCGGTTCCGCCCTGATCCATGCCCTCAAGGCACTGGATGAGGACCCGGCCGTCACGGCACTCGAAGGCGACGCTGCCGCTGCTGTGGGCATTGTCCGCCGCGCACTGGTCCAGCCGCTGCGCTGGATCGCCCAGAACGCCGGCTTCGACGGCTACGTCATCACCGCCAAGGTTGCCGAACTCGAAACCAACAACGGCTTCAACGCCAAGACGGGCGAGTACGAGGACCTGATCTCCGCCGGTGTGATCGACCCCGTCAAGGTCACCCGTGCAGCCCTCCGCAACGCAGCCTCCATCGCAGCACTGGTTCTCACCACCGAGACCCTTGTTGTGGAGAAGCCTGCCGAGGAAGACGAGCACGCAGGCCACAGCCACTGACCTGCAGTTTCCCCAGCACGTCTGAAGTCACAAAGAACCGGTCCAGCATCGCTGGGCCGGTTTTTTGTGCTCCGGTACCTGCGTCAGGCGCCCGGCATGTCCTGTGTCTCAACACCGCCCGCGCGCTCATACACCAGCGATACCGCCCCTTTCGGGAAGGTGCGTGCCGGCTCAGCGAGGCGGAAGGAGGCGGGGATGGTCCCGGCGTCGAAGAGCCGCTTGCCCTGCCCGAGCGTGACGGGGTAAAGCCAGAGGCGGAGACGGTCCAGAACGTCCGCCGCGAGCAATGAGCGGATGAGGACACCGCTGCCAAACATGTGCACCTGGTTGTACTCCTCACGCAGCCGGCCGGCGGCCGTGGCGTCCGGCAGGACAGTGGTGCCCGCCCACGCCGGAGCGGTCAGTGTGTGGGAAACAACGAACTTCGGCACCCGGTTGAGCGTCCCGCCGATGTCTCCGGACTGGTGGGGCCAGTAGGCGGCGAAGATGTCGTAGGTCTTCCGGCCGAGAAGCAGGGCGTCGATCAGGCTGATTTCGGCCTCGATGGCAGCCTCCGCCTCGTCGTCGGATACCGGCATCTGCCAGCCGCCAAGGTCGAAGCCGCCCTCCGTGTCCTCTTCGCGGCCGCCGGGTCCCTGGTAGACGCCGTCGAGGGTGAGGAACAGGTTCGCGACGATGATTCCCATGCGTCCAGTCTGGAACTGCGCCCCGGCGCTGTCCAGCATCGGCGGCCAGCCCTACCGGGCATCGGCCGGCATGGCACACTGGTGCCATGCTGCTCGATGAGCTTGTGAGAACTACGGATGCCGTGGCGTCCACGCGCTCCCGGCTCGCCAAGGTGGAGGCACTGGCGGACTTGCTGCGCCGGCTTGAGGCCCCTGACATCGCCACCGCGGTCAGCCTGCTCACCGCCAGGCCTCGGCAGGGCCGGGTAGGGATCGGTTGGCGCGGCATGTCAGCGGCGATGGGGGAGCCGGCCGCCGAGCCAAGTCTTACCGTCGCCGACCTCGATGCTGCACTGGATCGGCTGCTCGTCACGTCAGGCGCAGGATCTGCAGCGGAGCGCGCGGCGACCCTCCGGACGCTGACGGCGGCAGCCACGGAGCGCGAGCAGGCCTTCATCGCCGGCGTGCTGCTCGGCGAACTGCGGACCGGTGCGCTTGAAGGTGTTCTCACCGATGCCGTTGCCCGTGCCGCCGACCGGCCCGTCGACGCCGTACGCCGCGCGGCAATGCTCTCCGGCGACCTCGGCGAAACCGCCCTGCTCGCAATGACGGGCACGGCGGCCCAGCTTGATGCCGTCGGCCTGGTGGTCGGACGCCCCGTCCAGCCCATGCTCGCCTCAACCGCGGCCAGCGCCGGGGCAGCGCTGGAAGCCACGGGGGAGGCATCCGTGGAATACAAGCTCGACGGCGCGCGCATCCAGGTGCATCGCCTCGGCGATGTGGTGCGCATCTTTACGCGCACCCTGGCCGAGGTGACCCACCGCCTGCCCGAGGTGGTCGACGCGGTGCGCGGCCTGCCCGTGCGGGACGTGATCCTGGACGGCGAGACCCTTGCCCTCGACGAGGACGGCGGCGCGCGGCCGTTCCAGGAAACCATGTCCCGGTTCGGGGCGGACGCCGCGCGCGCCACGTTGCTGCATCCATGGTTCTTCGACGTGCTGCACGTTGACGGCCGGGACCTGCTCGACGAGCCGCTGATGACCCGCCTCGAAGTGCTCGAGCGCATCGCTCCCGGGTACCGGATCCCTGGGGAGATCACGGCGGATGCGGCCACAGCGGAGAACGTGGCCCGGGATGCACTGGCCGCCGGCCATGAGGGCGTGGTGGTGAAGGCCGTCGGATCGGCCTACGCGGCTGGCCGCCGGGGATCCAACTGGGTCAAGGTGAAGCCGGTGCTCACCTACGATCTGGTGGTGCTCGCGTGCGAGTGGGGGTCAGGTCGGCGCACCGGGCTCCTGTCCAACCTGCACCTGGGTGCCCTCGACCCCACGGGCGAGTTCGGCGGTCCTGGCGGCTACGTGATGGTGGGCAAGACTTTCAAGGGCCTCACGGACGCCCTGCTGCGCTGGCAAACCGGGAGGTTCCAGGAGCTTGAGGTGCGGCGCACAGCGGGCACCGTTTGGGTGGAACCCGTCACCGTGGTGGAGATCGCGATTGACGGAGTGCAGCAGTCTTCGCGATATCCGGGCGGGATTGCCCTGCGGTTCGCCCGGGTCAAGCGTTACCGCGACGACAAGACAGCGGCCGAAGCCGACACCATCCAGACGCTGCGGGAACTGCTGCGTACTTAGCCCGCTGCTGCTAACTTCGGGAGGCGCCAGTATCCGCACCGTCCAGCCGCCAGCCAAAGCCGGTTCGGGAGGAGCAGCCCATTCCGCTAGACTTGGTGGTTTGTTTTGCGCTCCGAAGGGTTATTTGTGTCCGCTATATCTACCGAGCCGGCACCGGCACGCGCTGGCGGTGCCCGGCGGGTGCCACGAAAATCCTCTTACCGCCCTGAAATCCAAGGGCTCAGGTCACTGGCTGTCCTCATGGTGGTTACGTACCACATCTGGTTCGGCCGGGTCTCGGGAGGCGTTGACGTCTTCCTCCTCATCTCGGCATTCCTGATGACGCTCCAGTTCACAGGACGCCACGAGCGGCGGGAGCCGGCTGCGCTGCTGAAGCATTGGCTGCATCTGTTCCGCCGGCTCCTGCCTGCAGCGGTAACAGTGATCATAGCCACACTTGCCGCTTCGTATCTGTTCCTTCCCCGCACCCGGTGGCTTAACCTCATTGAGCACGGCTGGGCGTCCGTGTTCTACCGGGAAAACCGCCTGCTGCAGGAGCAGTCAGCGGACTACTACGCGACGAACCACGGCCTTGCCAGTCCCTTGCAGCACTTCTGGTCCCTGTCCATCCAGGGACAGGTGTTCATTCTGTGGCCTCTGATCTTTGTGCTGGCGGCCTGGGCGGCAGCTCGTTTCAGACTTTCGTACCGGCCGTTGCTCGCCTATGTCTTCTTCGCGGTTTTCGCTGTATCGCTGGGCTATTCCATCTACTTCACGGCAAACAACCAGGCGCAGGCCTACTTTGACACCGGGGCCCGGCTTTGGGAGTTTGCCCTGGGAACGCTGGTGGCGCTGATTCTTCCCGGCCTGTACCTTTCCCGCCGTACCCGGATCGTGATGGGCTGGGTGGGGCTGGTGGCAATGCTCGCCTGCGGCCTCCTACTCAACGTGCAGGCAGCTTTCCCAGGGGTCGCAGCGCTCTGGCCGACGCTGGCAGCGGCTCTGGTCATTGCGGCCGGCCAGACCCAAAGCGCCGCCGGTGTGGACAGGTTCCTGAGCTCCAAAGCCCTTGTGAAGCTGGGAGGACTGTCCTACGCGTTGTACCTGTGGCATTGGCCGCTCCTGGTGATCGGGCTGGCATGGAGTGGTAAAGAGCACGCGGGGTGGCTCTCGGGATCCGTGATAATCCTCGCGTCACTGGTTCTCGCATACCTCACAACGCGATTCATCGAGGCGCCCTGGCGCCGGTGGGAATGGCCTGAAGTCAACCGCCGCCGTTCAGTACTGGCCATTCTGCTGGCGGTGGCAGTGGCGGCAGCGCCGCTCGGTGCCTGGCGCCACCAGATACTGCAGTCCAGTTCGATCTCGTCCATTGGCTTGGACAATCCCCGTTACCCCGGCGCGCGGGCCGCCAGTGAAGGCTACGTCTTCTCGCCGGATCCCAAAGCCGACCCGGTCCCCAAACTCGAGGTGATCGCCGGTGAATGGCCGGAGTTCCCCGAGCCGTGCGAAGATGCCGGCGAGAACGCCAGCATCTGCACCAACTCCGTCACTGCGGGATCAAAGAACATCGTGGTGATGGGCAGCTCCCACGCGTTTGTGCTGAATACAGCCGTGTTTGCCATGGCCGGGAAATACCAGTGGGGCGTCACCTCGATCACCAAGGGTTTTTGCCCGTTGGGTGCCGGGATCGCTTCCGGAGCCGACGAGGCGTGCGAGAAGTTCAATGAGGAGGGCATGTCCAGGGTTCTCGCTATGAAGCCAGACCTGGTGCTGACCACCAGCACACGTACCTTCGGCGACCCCGAAGCCCCGGAGGTACTTGATGAGGGGTGGGTCCGTGACGTCCAGCGGCTCAATGAGGCAGGGATCCCCGTGGTGGCGGTTCGGGACACTCCACGGATGCCGGCCGACACACCTGAATGCCTGGCGGAGAATCCCCAAACACCTGACGTCTGCGGCAGCAGCCGTGCAGCCAGCTACACCCCCGTCCCGCCCACAGACGCGGCAGCAGACCGGCTCCCTGGTACCCGCTTCATCGATCTCTCCCGGTACTTCTGCGCCGATACGTTCTGCCCGGCCATTATCGGCAATGTTGTTGTCTACAAGGACAACAACCACGTCACCCGGTCCTACATGCTGACGATGGCGCCGTTCTTTGAGCAGGAGTTCCTGGCTGCCACGGGATGGGCGATTTGAAGCAGTCGCCAGGGGGAAGGCGGACCACCGGCGCCCCGCTGTCCGGAGCCGATGCCAAGAGCCGGAAATCAACCTTCCGGCCAGAGGTCCAGGGGCTCCGGGCCCTCGCTGTCCTGATGGTGGTTGCCTACCATGTGTGGCTGGGCCGGGTGTCCGGCGGGGTGGACATTTTCCTGCTGATTTCGGCTTTCCTGCTCACGCTTTCCTTTGTCCGGAAAGCCGAATCAGGGCGTCCCTTCGGACTTCCGGGACACTGGCTGCACCTGTTCAAGCGGCTGTTGCCGGCTGCCGTTGTGGTCATCCTCGGCGTGCTTGCCGGGACCTGGCTGATCCTGCCGCAAAGCCGCTGGCCGCAGGTGCTGGACCAGGCCTGGGCGTCGCTGCTGTACAACCAGAACTGGCTGCTCGCTGATACCGCGGTGGACTACTACGCCCAGGACCATGCCGGCGCCAGCCCGCTCCAGCACTTCTGGTCGCTGTCCATCCAGGGCCAGGTCTTTATTCTGTGGCCCCTTATTTTTGCCGGCACCGCGGCGCTGTTGGCGCTGCTCCGCCGTGTCCCGGCACTTGGCGCGGTGAACTACCGGGGGCTGCTGGCGCTGGTTTTCGGAACGGTCTTCGCCTTTTCGCTGGCCTACTCCGTAGAGCAGACCGCAACCAACCAGGCGTACGCCTACTTCGACACCAGGGCGCGGCTTTGGGAATTCGCACTGGGATCCCTGCTTGCCCTGGCGCTGCCCTACCTCAAGCCTGCCCGGGCCCTGCGGGTGGTGCTCGGCTGGGCCGGACTGGCTGCCATGCTCTCCTGCGGCCTGCTGCTGACCGTTGACCGGTCCTTCCCCGGGTACGTCGCGCTGTGGCCCACCCTCGCGGCGGCGGCAATTATCGTTGCGGGACAATCCGGCAGCCGCTACGGTGTGGACAGGTTCCTGAGCAGCAAACCCATGGTGGCGCTGGGGGACAACTCCTACGCCCTGTATCTGTGGCACTGGCCCGTCCTGGTGCTTGCGCTCGCTGCCACCGGCGTGGAAGCGCCCAACCTGGCCCAAGGGCTGGGCATCGTCGGCGCATCAGTCGTCCTCGCTGTCCTCACTACCCGGTTCGTTGAAAAGCCGCTCCGCGACTGGCACTGGCCGAAACGCCGGGCCTGGCGCACCGCCGTCGTAATTGCTGCCTGTGGCGCCGTCCTCGCCGGTCCGGTGGCCGTCTGGCAGACCACGCTCACCGCAGAGGAAAGCGCGACGGCGGCCCAGCCGCGGGAGCTCACGCCAGGGGCGGCCGCCCTGAGCCCGGAGAACGCCCCGGTGCCTGCTGCTGACGCCAAGATCATTCCGGGTCCGGCGGCGCTGGACAGCGACTGGGCCGGAATCCATGCCCCCTGCACCGGTGCCAACGCCACGGCCGACCCCATCCTCGAAGGATGCCGCCAGGAGGTCCCGGAAGGGGAGGTCACCAAGCGCATTGTGGTCCTTGGCGACTCACACTCACAGCAGTACCTCGGCGCGCTGGCGCCGATTGCGGCTGCACGGGGCTGGGAACTGGTGACGCTGTTGATGCCGGCGTGCCGCTTTGGGACCGAGTCGGTGGAAAGGAACGCGGAATGCAATGCCTACAACCAGGCCAGCGCCGCCTACGTCCTGGAACACAAGCCCGACGCAGTGTTCACGGTGGCATCACTGACCCATGAGGATGCCCCGTTCGAAACAGAAGTCCCGGGGTACTTGGCGGGCGTCCAACCGTTTGCTGACGCCGGGATCGAAATTATCGGCATCCGGGACAACCCCCGCTTCACGTTCAACATGCCCGAGTGCATCCAGCGCAACGGCCCGGACGCCTCGGAATGCAGCGTGTCCCTGGAAGAATCCCTGGTGAGCCCCTCTCCGCTCGAAAACTACTCGGGCCGGGTCGAGGGGCTGCACCTGATGGACCTGAGCGACTTCATCTGTGCGCGCGGCATCTGCCCGGGTGTGGTGGGAAATGTCTACGTCTACAAAGACGACAACCACCTCACCCGGACCTACGTTGAAACGATGATCCCCATGTTTGAACAGCGCCTGCTGGCCGCGACCGGCTGGAGCTGACGGCGCTACAGCATCCGCTGTGGGGCGCCCGTTGGTGTGGTTGCTCACATTGCCGGCATGGAATAGGGGGATCGGCCCCAAGGTTCTAATATTTACTCAACACTTTCTGAACCCGGAGCGCCGCACGCAGTGGTGGTCCCAATCTCCTGCACAGGCCAGTCCCGTAATGACGGGCTGGTCATCGGCTGCAACCCCTACCCGCACAGCAACCAAGGTAAGAGGCGCACTCATGACCGAGCCCGAACACAACCCCTTTGGCTTCATCGGCCTGACCTACGACGACGTCCTGCTCCTGCCCGGCCACACCGAGGTCATCCCTTCCGAAGCGGACACCTCCTCCCGGATCTCCAAGCGCATCACCGTTCAAACCCCCCTGCTTTCCGCAGCCATGGACACGGTGACGGAGTCCCGGATGGCCATCGCCATGGCCCGCCAGGGCGGCCTGGGCGTGGTGCACCGCAACCTGTCCATCGCCGACCAGGCGGACCAGGTGGACCGCGTAAAGCGCAGCGAGTCCGGGATGATCACCAACCCGCTGACCATTCGGCCGGAGGCAACCCTGCGCGAGCTGGATGACCTCTGTGCCCAGTACCGCGTGTCCGGTTTGCCGGTGGTGGACGAAAACAACCGCCTGCTGGGCATCGTCACCAACCGCGACACCCGCTTTGTGCCCGAATCCGACTTCCCGCTGCGGCTGGTCAGTGACGTGATGACCAAGATGCCCCTGGTCACCGGTCACGTTGGCATCAGCCGCGAGGAAGCCTCGCACAAGCTGGCCACGAACAAGATCGAAAAGCTGCCACTGGTGGATGAGCAGGGCCGGCTGAAGGGCCTGATCACCACCAAGGACTTCACCAAGGCGGAGCAGTATCCGCTTGCCACCAAGGACGACGAAGGCCGGCTCCGGGTGGGTGCCGCCATCGGCTTCTTCGGGGACGGCTGGGAGCGGGCCATGGCACTGGTTGATGCCGGCGTCGACGCCCTGTTCGTGGACACCGCGAACGGCCACTCCCAAGGCGTGCTGGACATGATCCGCCGCCTCAAATCAGATCCCGTGGCGGCACACGTCGACGTCATTGGCGGCCAGGCCGCCACCCGCGAAGGCGCCCAGGCACTGATCGACGCCGGCGCTGACGGTATCAAAGTGGGCGTGGGGCCGGGCTCCATCTGCACCACCCGTGTGGTGGCAGGTGTGGGCGTCCCGCAGATCACCGCCATCTACGAATCTGCCAAGGCAGCCATCCCCGCCGGTGTTCCGCTGATCGCCGACGGCGGCCTGCAGTACTCCGGCGACATCGGCAAGGCCTTGGTGGCAGGCGCCGATACGGTGATGCTCGGCTCCCTCCTGGCCGGCTGCGATGAATCACCGGGCGAGCTGATCTTCGTCAACGGCAAGCAGTTCAAGTCCTACCGCGGCATGGGCTCCCTGGGTGCCATGCAGTCGCGGGGCAAGAACACGTCCTACTCCAAGGACCGCTACTTCCAGGCCGACGTGTCGGGCGACGACAAGCTCATCCCCGAGGGCATCGAAGGCCGTGTTGCCTACCGCGGTCCGCTGGCATCCGTGGCGTACCAGCTGGTGGGCGGCCTGCGCCAGACCATGTTCTACACCGGTGCCCCCACCATCCCCGAGCTGAAGGCCCGCGGCAAGTTTGTCCGGATCACCCCGGCAGGGCTGAAGGAATCGCACCCGCACGACATCCAGATGACCGTCGAGGCGCCGAACTACGGTTCCCGCTGACAACGGTTCCTGACCGGACGAAGGGCCAGCCGCAACGACGGCTGGCCCTTCGTCCGTACGCCCGCGCGGTAGCCCAGGTGCTGCGGGTAAGTTTCCGGGCCTCCCCGGGCGCGGTGGTCATGAAGGTGCTCGGCTCGCTGATCTCCGCCGTGCTGCCGCTGGTCACCACGTACTTCGCTGCGCTCACCACCACGGCGCTGGCTGCCGCGTACTCCGGTGACGCCGCAGCCGGCCAGCTCGCGATTGTCTACGTCATCATCACCGCCGCTTTGGGTCTTTTCTGGGGTGCCTTCACCAGCGTGGACCGCTACATCCAGCAGCTGATGAGCTTCAAGGTGGGTGCCATCGTGGGCGACCAGATGTACGAGCGGTTCCTTGCCCTCGAGTTCTGGCGCTACGACGACAAAGAAACCGTAGACCTGTACGACCGCGCCAAGCGGTTCTCCGACTCCTACGCCCGGGTATTGGACCGGATCGCGGCGATCTTCACCCAGCTCGTTTCGGTCATCCTTGCGGTGGGAGCCTTGCTCCTGGTCAGCTGGTGGATTGCGGTAATTGTCCTGGTGGCAATCGTGCCCAGCGTCTACCTGCAGTTCAAGCTGTCCCGGGAGCAGATTGCGCACTGGAACACGCAGGTGGATTCCCGGCGGCAGCGGCGGATGATCGAAACCAACCTCCTGCGGCCGCAGCATATTGCTGAGATGCGCCTCTACGGCATCGTGGGCTTCCTGATGGACCTCCGCTCCCGCCTCCGGGACGCGGACGAGCGCCGCCGTCTTGATTTCCAGCGCCGGTACATCCCCAAGCAACTCGCCGCCGATGCCCTGCAATACGGTGCGGAGGTGGTCTCGCTGATCTGGGTGGTTGGGCAGATCATCGCCCGGGCACAGCCCGTTGGCCAGTTCCTCTATGTGCAGCAGATCGTCAGCCGGGCCCTGTCCACGGCCAACAACCTGGTGTCCTCCCTCAGCTCCATCGACGAGGACCTGGCGAACCTCAAGGACTATGAACTGTTTATGGCCCTGCCGGTGCATTCCGAGAACGCGCCCCCGCTACTCGAGTCGCCGAAAACCGTGGAACTGAAGGACATCCGCTTCACGTACACGGGCAGCGACATCGAGGTAATCCGCGGAATCAGCATGACCATCCGCGAAGGACAGCACATTGCCATTGTGGGGGAGAACGGCGCCGGAAAGTCCACCCTGATCCGGATCCTGGCCGGCCTCCACCGCCCGGACTCCGGACAGGTCATGCTCGACGGCGTGGACCTCGCCGCCGTCGACGTCACCTCCTGGCACAGGCACCTGGCAGTGCTGAGCCAGGAGTTCCTCAAGTACGAGTTCGCCACTGCCGCCGAAAACATCTACTTCGGTGATGTTGACTCGCCCCGGAACGACGCCCGCATCCGCAAAGCCGCAGCAGATGCGGAGGCGCTGGACTTCATCAACAAACTGCCCAACGGCTTGGAAAACCATGTCAGCAACTGGATGGAGGACCCGCGGGGACGCAAGGGCAGCGGGCTCTCCGGCGGCCAGTGGCAGCGGCTGGCAATGGCCCGCAACTTCTACCGGGACGCCTCGTTCATGGTGATGGACGAACCGACGTCGGCCATCGATGCCCTCGCCGAGCACCGCATCTTCACCCGCCTCTTCGCGGACCGCAGCAGCACCATCATCGCCATCAGCCACCGGCTCGCCACCATCGAAAAGGCGGACATCGTGTACATGCTGGAGGACGGCAGGATCGTGGAACAGGGGACACACAAGGAGCTTGTGGCGCTGCGGGGCCGCTACTTCAGGATGTTCGAATCGCAACTGACCGTAGAGGAAGCCGAGGGAGTCTGACCTTGGAGAATCATTCTGCAGGCCGCCGCAATGGGGACTTGTCCCCGGCTGCACCGGCGTCCACCACCGTGGTGCGGACCCGAGCCAGGTTCGGCTGCGGCGGAACACTGCTGAAGCCAAAGGTCACCGCCGGCACAATGGGGGCCAACGCACCGGCGTCCACCCCGTCCCACTGCACGACGGCGGAACTGATGGCCCGCAGGTCACTCACCCCGTAGTACTCGTGCCGGCCGCTTCGGGCGGCTCCCGCGGTACGTGAACCGCCGCTGAGAACGGCCGCAACCGGGCTGACCACCCGCAGCCAGCCCGGGTGGACGGCGAGGGGCCGGGGCACTGCCCGCAGCGCGCTGCCCAGGAGGGTCCTCGGGCCGAGCCGGACGCGGACAGCCAGGGCGCCGGCGTCGACCGTCAGCAGATCTGGGGCCAAAGTGGCGTTTACGTTCAGTACCCGGACCTCGTCGAAGCGGTAGGTGTCCGAGATGAAGCGGGCCACCTCCGCTGTGGGCGCGAGCAGCAAACGGTGCCCGGAGGGCTGCTGAACCATCACATCGGAGAAGGCGCCGAAGGGGGAGGCCTGCCAGACTCCCACCACGGCCCGCAGTCCCGAGGCCGTCCCAAGCCCTGCAATGTGACCGTCGAACACCCAGCGTCTGCCCATGCGGCCCACTGTAGCCGTGGACAGTACTGCTGCTGGGATAACCTAGAGCAGTGACTTACGAGATCGAGATCGGCCGTGGCAAGCGTGGGCGTCGTGCCTACTCCCTGGATGACATTGCAATCGTCCCCAACCGTCGCACCCGCGACCCCAAGGACGTCTCCGTCTCCTGGCAGATCGACGCCTACCAGTTCGAGATGCCCGTTATCGCCGCTCCCATGGACTCGGCCATGTCCCCCTCCACAGCCATCGGACTGGGCAAGCTCGGCGGCCTCGGCGTCCTTGACCTCGAAGGCCTCTGGACCCGGTACGAGGACCCGCAGCCCATTCTCGACGAGATCGGTGCGCTGCAGGACGAGACGAACAGTCCCGCGGTGACGGGGCGGATGCAGGAGCTGTACAAGGCCCCCATCCAGCCCGAGCTGATCACCTCCCGCCTCGCGGAGATGCGGGCCGCGGGCGTGACCGTAGCCGGTTCGCTCACCCCGCAGCGCACTCAGGAGCACTACAAGACAGTGGTGGCCGCCGGCGTCGACATCTTCGTCATCCGGGGAACCACCGTTTCCGCCGAGCACGTGTCCAGGGACCACGAGCCGCTGAACCTCAAGCAGTTCATCTATGAACTGGACGTCCCCGTAATCGTCGGCGGTGCGGCAGGCTACACGCCGGCGCTGCACCTGATGCGCACCGGTGCTGCCGGCGTGCTGGTGGGCTTTGGCGGCGGCGCCACCACCACCACCCGCCGCGCCCTGGGTATCCATTCGCCGATGGCGTCGGCAATTTCCGACGTCGCTGCCGCCCGCCGCGACTACATGGACGAATCCGGTGGGCGCTACGTCCACGTCATTGCCGACGGCGGCATGGGCACCTCGGGCGATATCGTCAAGGCAATTGCCATGGGCGCCGACGCCGTGATGCTGGGCAGCGCCCTGGCCAGGGCCGAAGAGGCACCCGGCAAGGGCTGGCACTGGGGCCAGGAAGCCCACCACCTGGAACTGCCGCGCGGTGACCGCGCCAACGTCGGTACCGTGGGTCCGCTCGAGGAAGTCCTTTTCGGACCGGGCCACCACACCAACGGGACCTCAAACCTCATCGGCGCGCTCCGCCGTTCCATGGCGACCACCGGCTATTCCGACCTGAAGGAATTCCAGCGGGTCGACGTCGTGGTTTCCCCTTACTCCGGGAACTGACCTGCGGCGGCAGGGCGTCATCGCTCCCTGCCGCCCTGCCCAAGCGTGCCGCAAGGAAGTAGTGTGGTTTCACGACCGGGACTAGTGGCACTGGAGGCGTTCGATGAAGAGTGTTCCTGCTAACGGAGGGGCCCTGGGCCCCGCAGCCAGGGAAGCGGCCATCCAGCGGCTGCGTGCAACCGCCGAGCCAGGACAGGAACTGGACATCCTGATTGTCGGCGGCGGCATCGTGGGTACAGGTGCGGCCCTTGACGCGGTAACCCGTGGATTGGACGTAGGGATCGTGGAGGCCAATGACTGGGCTGCCGGTACGTCCTCCAGGTCCTCAAAGCTCATCCACGGCGGGCTGCGCTACCTGGAAATGCTCGACTTTGGCCTCGTCAAGGAGGCTCTGCAGGAGCGCGGGCTGCTGCTCTCCGAACTGGCGCCGCACCTGGCCCGGCCGGTGCCGTTCCTGTATCCGCTGACCAGGCCCTTCGTCGAGCGCCCCTACGTGGGCGCCGGCATCGCACTGTACGATGCCATGTCCATCTCCAGCGGCCACAGCAGGGGAGTGCCGTTCCACAAGCACCTCAGCAGGCGGGGTACGCTGCGGGCCGCTCCGAGCCTGAAGGACGACGCTTTCGTGGGCTCCATCCGGTACTACGACGGACAGGTGGACGACGCGAAATACTGCGCCAACCTCATCCGGACAGCTGCCTACTACGGCGCCCACGCGGTGAACCAGATGGCTGTGGTGGACTTCCTGCGCGAAGGTGAACGCGTGGTGGGAGCCAAGGTGGTCAACCACGAGGACGGGACGCAGTTCAACATCAGGGCCAAGCAGGTCATCAACGCCACCGGAGTCTGGACGGACGAAACGCAGGCCATGGTCACCGAGCGCGGCCAGCTGAAGGTCCGGGCGTCGAAGGGAATCCACCTGGTGGTTCCACGCGACCGTTTCCAGTCCACGGTGGGCCTGATCCTGCGCACCGAAAAATCGGTGCTGTTTGTCATTCCCTGGGGCCGGCACTGGATCATCGGCACCACGGACACCGACTGGCACCTGGACAAAGCCCACCCCGCGGCGTCCAGCAAGGACATCGACTACATCCTGGAACACGTCAACAAGGTCCTCAAGCGCCCGCTTACCCGGGAAGACGTGGAAGGTGTGTACGCCGGCCTGCGTCCGCTGCTGGCCGGCGAAAACGACTCCACGGCCAAGCTGTCGAGGGAGCACGTGGTGGCACACCCCGTTCCCGGCCTGGTGGTGGTGGCCGGCGGAAAGTGGACCACGTACCGGGTCATGGCCAAGGACGCCGTGGATGAGGCAACACGGACCATGGACGAGCGGGTACCTCCCAGCTGCACGGAAACCATCCCGCTGCTGGGGGCAAGCGGGTACAAAGCCGCATGGAACCGCCGGAACCGCACGGCGGAGGAATCGGGCGTCCACGTGGCCCGGATTGAGCATCTCCTCAACCGCTACGGGTCCCTGACGCCCGAGGTGCTGGCCATCATCGCGGAGAACCCCGCCCTTGCCGAACCGATCCCCGGTGCTGACGACTACCTGCAGGCTGAGGCGGTCTATGCGGCAAGCCATGAGGGCGCCCGCCACGTCAATGACGTCCTGACCAGGCGGACCAGGATTTCCATCGAGGCCTGGGACCGCGGTGTGTCTGCCGTGCCGGTAGTCGCTAAACTGATGGGTGACGTCCTTGGCTGGAGCGACGCCCAACGTGAAAATGAGGTCAGGCACTACATTGCACGGGTGGAGGCGGAACGCCTTAGCCAGCAACAGCCGGACGACGAATCCGCAGACGCCGCCCGCCTGGGTGTGGAAGACATCGTGCCCTTGCGCTGAGGGATTCACGGCACCAGCACTGCTGACTGAAGGGATACGCCTTGGCGGAACCACTTGACCGGTACGATGCCGAACTTACCACCCCGGAGATGGTGATCCTGGAGCTGGAGGCATCGGACAAGGCGGACGCCGCCACACAGCTTGCAGAGCGGCTCTTCGCTGCCGGACGGGTGTCGGATCTGCCCGGGTTCCTCAAGCATGTCAATGCCCGTGAGCACCAGCTGGCCACCGGGCTCCCCGGTGGCATCGGGTTGCCCCACGCCCGCAGCGAATTCGTCTCCCGCACCTCGATCGCCGTCGGCATCGCCAAGTACGGCCATGCGCTGGATTTCGGTGCCACGGACGGGCCGGCCACGGTGATCCTTCTGATCGCCACGCCCGCGAGTTCCTTCTCCGACCACCTCGAGGTCCTGGCCACCCTGGCCCGTTCGCTGTCCAAGGAGTCGTTCCGCGAATCGCTGCGCCGTGCTTACGACGCCGAAGTGATCGCGGAACTCATCAATTCCAGCCTGGTGTTTTTCGACCACTGACGCTTGTGGCTACTGCGCCCCTTCCCGCTGGTCCTGACGCTGCGCAGGACCTCTCCGGCCCCGGGCGTTTAGTTGTTCTACAGCGGGACGAAGTACGGTTAAGACGTGTGGAAAACAGCCCTTAAGCCCCGATGGATCGCAGGCTTCATCTTCGCGATCGTCGTTTCCGGGGTCTTCGTGCTGCTCAGCCAATGGCAGTTCGGACGCTCCACCCAGCCGGAAGTGCCGGCTAATCCGGCCACCGAGCAGGTGCAGCCACTGACCGAAACGCTTCAGCCCGGGGACTTCTTCCACGGTACCGACGCCGACCAGATGGTCACCGCGCAGGGAACCTACGACCCGGCGAAGCAGGTCCTGGTCCCGGGCCGCCTGCACGGCGGCAAAACAGGCTACTGGGTGATTTCCGCCTTCGCCGTCAACGGCGCACCCACCCTCAGTGGCGTTGCCGCCTCACCCCAGACCTGGATTCCTGTTGCGAGGGGATGGGTGGCCAACCCCGCAGCTGCGCCGGCACCGCCGTCGGGCCTTGTTGAACTCACCGGCCGGCTGCTGCCGTCCGAGGCGCCCGTGGCGGGCACGGCAGCCGCACCCGGCGAGGCCACTGCAGTCTCGGTGGCAGAGCTCATCAACTATTGGGAAGTCAGCAGCTACCCGGGCTTCGTCGCCGCCACTGCGGAAATCGCCGATGGCGCCGACGTCAGCCCAGCAGCAGTACCGGGAGACCTCCTTCCCCTGCAGATCGGTCCGCAGCCGCCGGCCCAGCAGATCAACTGGCTCAACCTCTTCTACTCCCTGGAGTGGGTTGTCTTCGCCGGCTTTGCCCTCTTCATCTGGTGGCGGCTGGTCAAGGACGATTACCACCGGGATCTTGAGGAAGACCTCGATGATGACGATGGCGACGTCCCGGTAAGCCCCGCCCAAACCCACCACCCTGAACAGAACCAGCAAAAGGTAGAGCCATGATTGATCCGAAACCGGCCACCCCCACCGCGGCAGGCAACAACACTGCCGGCAAGGGATCCGGAAAGAAGCGCCGTTTTGGCGGCACTGAGGCGCAGATCCGCTCGGCGCTGAAGTTCTACAAGGTGCTGGCCTACCTGACCGGCGCCATGCTGCTGCTGCTGTGTGCCGAACTGATCGCCCGGTACGGCTTTGGAAAGTACCTGTTTGCCGGCGGCACCGACGCCGTCAGCGGCCAGCCGTTCGGCTTTGGTTTCGCGGATGCGGAACCGCAGGGCGTGCTGGGCGGGGTCAACCTGTCCGTTGCGGTCCTCATCGTGCACGGCTGGATGTACGTGGTGTACCTCATTTCAAACTTCCGGCTTTGGGCCCTCATGCGCTGGCCGTTCCTCAAACTGATCCTGCTGGCCCTGGGCGGAGTCATTCCGTTCCTGTCCTTCATCGTGGAGAAGAAGTTCCACGCCGAGGTGGAAGCTGAGCTCGCGGCCCACCCCCAGGCACCGCAGAGGTACTGAGTCCGGCCGGAGTTTGCTCCGTCACAGCGCAGCTCCTCAAGGTGCGCCGGTGCAACGGCGCCCAGTAGGCTAGTACGGTGACTACTCCCACTGCATCCCAGACTTCCCAGAAGCCGGTGCTGGTTGTTGACTACGGTGCCCAGTACGCGCAGCTGATTGCCCGCCGCGTCCGGGAAGCGAATGTGTATTCGGAAGTGGTTCCGCATACCTATTCCACCGAGCAGCTCCTCGCCAAGAACCCGGCCGCCATCATCCTGTCCGGCGGCCCGTCCAGCGTTTACGCCGACGGCGCTCCGAGCGTCGGTGCCGACCTCTTTGAAGCCGGCGTTCCCGTCTTTGGCATCTGCTACGGTTTCCAGGCGATGGCCAACGCCCTCGGCGGCAAGGTGGACAAGACCGGGCTGCGGGAGTACGGCTCCACCGAAACCACCATCCTCGGCGAGGGACGCTCCGTCCTTGAGGGCATGCCCCAGCACCAGAACACGTGGATGAGCCACGGCGATTCCGTCCACGAGGCGCCGGACGGCTTTGAAGTACTGGCGACGACGGCGGGCGCCGAGGTGGCTGCCTTTGCCAACGAGGAGAAGGGCCTGTTCGGTGTCCAGTGGCACCCGGAGGTCAAGCACTCCGCCTACGGCCAGCAGGTCCTGGAGAACTTCCTCTTCAAAGGCGCCAAGATCGAACCCAACTGGACCACGGGCAACATCCTCGACGAGCAGGTGGAGCGCATCCGCAAGCAGATCGGTGATGCCCGCGTTATCTGCGGCCTCTCCGGCGGCGTCGATTCCGCCGTCGCCGCAGCCCTGGTCCAGCGCGCCGTTGGCGACCAGCTCACCTGCGTGTTCGTTGACCACGGCCTGCTGCGTGAAGGCGAAGCGGAGCAGGTGGAGCGCGACTTCGTTGCTGCCACCGGCGTGAAGCTTTACGTCGCGAACGAGCAGGAACGCTTCCTGTCCGCCCTCGCCGGGGTCAGCGATCCGGAAACCAAGCGCAAGATCATCGGCCGCGAGTTCATCCGCGCGTTCGAGGAAGCGGAACTGGCCATCATCGCCGAAGCCGCCGCGCACGGCGAGAAGATCAAGTTCCTGGTCCAGGGCACCCTGTACCCGGACGTCGTCGAATCCGGCGGCGGCGAAGGTGCCGCGAACATCAAGAGCCACCACAACGTGGGCGGCCTGCCCGAGGACCTCCAGTTCGAACTCGTGGAACCGCTGCGCGCCCTCTTCAAGGATGAGGTCCGCGCCGTCGGTGCCCAGCTGGGACTGCCGCAGGAGATCGTGGGACGCCAGCCCTTCCCCGGACCGGGACTCGGAATCCGCATCGTGGGCGAGGTCACCAAGGACCGCCTGGACCTGCTGCGCAAAGCTGACGCGATTGCCCGGGCCGAGCTCACGGCAGCCGGACTGGACAACGAAGTCTGGCAGATGCCGGTGGTCCTGCTGGCCGACGTCCGCAGCGTTGGCGTCATGGGGGACGGTCGCACCTACGGCCACCCCATCGTGCTCCGTCCCGTCTCCTCCGAGGACGCCATGACCGCTGACTGGTCACGCCTGCCGTACGAGCTCCTCGCCAGGATCTCGAACCGCATCACCAACGAGGTGGAGGGTGTCAACCGCGTCGTGCTAGACGTCACCAGCAAGCCGCCGGGAACCATCGAGTGGGAATAGCGTCATGAGTGGCCGGCCTCCGGTGAAGGAGGCCGGCCACTGCTGTTTCCAATACCGAATCTCCGCAATTTAGCCTGCTCCAGTGTTGCGGTCTCTCAGTCCGGGCATGGAAGCGGCTACGCTCGAATCTATGCCGGTATGGTCCAGGGCGTCACGTGCAAACGCAGAAAAGAAGGCAGTAGTGTCAGTTGGTCAAGGCCACCCGGAAGGCTCCGAGGAGCTCCGTAAATGGTTGTCCGGGCTCAAGCCCGTCACCGGGGCGGATACGATGCTGCGCTTCACCAAGACCCCCGAGGGCTCCATCGACCTGACGCACGCCCACCCGTCCGGCCTCGCCCAGCTTATGGCCGGCCGCAAGACCAGGCTTTCCACGCTGATCCGTGACCGCCAGCAATACGTCGTGGCGGCCAGGGCTTCCCGGAACATCCGGTCCAAGATTTTCGAGCTTGCCAATGACCGCGGCATCGATGCCGGCTATTTCTCGGCAGGCACGGTGGTGTGGACTTCTGCGGTGGGCGGCAAGCCCCAGCGCATCTCGGCTCCCGTGATGCTGACGGCGATTTCACTCACTGTCCGTCCGGGGGAGGACGACTACGAACTGCAATTGACCGAACAGGCCCATATCAACCCGGCCCTGGTGCGGCACCTGAAGAACATTCACGGGATTGTCTTTGACGTCAATGCCGTCACCCGGCTCGCCTACAGCACAGCCCGATTCGACCCCCAGCCGGTCCTGGACAAACTGGCTGCGCTCATCCGGCCCATCCACGGCGCCGAGGCGCAGCACAACCTGCTGGTTTCCACCTTCGCGGACCTCTCCGGAAACCTGGACGATCCCTGGATCAACGACTCCAACCCCATCGTCTCCAACCTCGCCACCGCAGCAGGCGGGGAAGTGGTGGACGTCGAAGAGCCGGACCCGTCCCGTTTCCCGCCGCTGGACAGCAGGCACCCCAGGGACGAGATGCTCCTGCTGGACGCGGACATCGACCAGCAGTACGTCATTGACGCCGCCCGCGCCGGCGATTCCCTTGTGGTCAGCAGCCCTCCGGGCACCGGCCAGACCCAAACGGCCCTCAACACCATCGGCGCCCTCGTGGACGCCGGCAAGACGGTGCTGGTCGTCGGCGACCGCCGCGCCAGCCTCAACGAAGTGTCCGGCCAGCTCGAAAGCATGGGCCTTGAATCCATCCTGTTCCAGCTGTCCGGAAACGTTACTCCGCAGCAGCTCAAGGGCCAGCTGGTCCGGGCGATCGTCCGTAACGAAAAATCCCTGGAACCCCAGCTGGGGAACCTGCACAACACCCTGACTGAGCACCGCCACGCCTTGATGGACCACGTGGCGTCCCTTCATAACATCCGCCAGCGCTGGGGTTGCTCGCCCTACCAGGCCATGCAGTCGCTCGCTGAGCTGACGTCGATCCATCCGGCGCCCGCCACCACCGTGCGGCTGAAACGCAGTGTCCTGGACAGCATCCGGGACCGTGACGAGCTTGCCGGCAGGCTCCGGCGCGCGGCAGAGCTTGGAAGTTTCAGCAAGGCGTCCACTACCAGTCCCTGGCACGGGGCCCGCCTCCTCACACGCAAGGAGACCGAGGAAGCCCAGGATCTGGTCCGGTCCGTTGAAAAGAGCCTGCCGGCCCTGCGGGAACGCATGAACGCGGTGGCCGAGCACGCCGAGATCCGGCTGGGCGCTTCCTTCGCGGAATGGGGCGAACAGCTCGAGCTCCTGATGGCAGTACGGGGGAGCCTGGACAAGTTCACCCCTGACATCTTCGACCGGCCCGTGACCGACCTCATTTCGGCTACGGCGCCGTCTGCCTGGCGGCGGGAGCGGGGCATCGAGATGACCTCCATGCAGCGGTCACGGCTGCGCAGGGTCGCCAAGGAATACGTCCGGCCCGGCGTCCACATAGCCGATCTGCACAGCTCCCTGGTCCTGGTCCAGGAACAGCGTGCGCTCTGGGCTGGCTACGCCACAACGCAGCGCCATCCGGCCGTGCCGTCCGGACTCGCCGAGATCAGCATGATGTACCGTGCCCTGGAACGGGAACTGGCCCAGCTGGGCGAGGCGCTCCGGCACACGGAGGCTGGCGGTTCCCTGTCCACTGTCCGGTATGAAGAGCTGATGGAACGGCTCGAGCGGCTCGTGGCGGACACCGATACCCTCAAGACGCTCCCGGAGCGCACCCTCCTGGTGGAGAACATGCGCGAGCACGGGCTGGGGGAGCTCCTGGCGGACCTGGCGGAGCGGGAGGTCCCGGCAGGCTCGGTCGCTGCCGAACTTGAACTCGCCTGGTGGCAGTCGGCACTGGAAGCGATGATCAGCGGGGACGATTACCTCGCCATGTCCGACGGTGACGCCCTGCGGCAGCTGGAGGCCGAGTACCGGCTGGCGGACAACGCGCACATCGCAAGCGGTGCTGCCCGCCTTCGGTGGGACCTGGCAGAACGGTGGCGGGCCGGCATAGCGGCCCACCCCCGCCAGGCCGACCTCCTGCGCAGCCTCCTGAAGGACGGCAGGGTGTCCCTGCCCGCGCTGACTGCACAGGCTCCCGACCTGATCGGCACCCTCGTTCCGGTCTGGTCCGTCAGCCCGTACCTGATGACCGGCCTGCTGCCCGCCGAGCAACACTTCGACGCGGTGGTCATCCTGGACGCCGAAGCCACGTCGCTCCAGGCTGTGCTGCCATCCATAGCCCGTGCCCGCCAGGTCATTGCCTTCGGCGACGCCATGATTGCCAGCCCGCGGACATTTACTGTCGGCGTAGAGCGGCTGGCCGCAGGCGAGACGGCACACCAGCGGGTGGAGAGTGCCTTCAAAGCGCTCTCTGCCGTGCTTCCCGTGTGGCGGCTCAACTTCGTGTACCGCGCCGTGGACGAGGACCTGGTCCTCCAGCTCAGCAAGAACTTTTACGACGGCGCCCTGCGCCGCCTTCCGGAGGGCCAGTCCGCTACCGGCCTGGACCGGTCCCTGCTGGTGGAGTACCTGCCGGACGGCACCGGACTGCCAAGCGCGGACCACGAAGGCGTGGAGTCGGTGGTGGCCGAGGTCAATCGGGTGGTGCAGCTGGTTTTCGAACACGCACGCACCCGTCCCCGGACATCACTGGCAGTGGTCACGGCCAGCCTCCGCCATGCTGCCCGGATCGGTGAGTCCATCCGGCTCCAGCTGCCCAACCACCCCGGCCTGGCCGGTTTCTTTGGGGCCGGTCCGGAGTCCTTCAGGGTTGTCGACCTGGAACGGGCCCAGGGACTGGTGCGCGACCACGTCATTTTCTCGCCGGGCTTCGGCCGCACCCCGCACGGACGCGCCCTGCACAATTTTGGTCCGCTCTCCGCTGAAGGGGGCCGGGAGAAATTCGCCCTGGCCATGACGCGGGCACGCCGCTCGATTCATGTGTTGACCTGCTTCCGTCCGGAGGACCTGGACCACACCCGGCTGACGCACGGCGCGGTGGACCTGTACGCATTACTGGACCGCGAAATTTCGGGCAATACCGACTTGGGAACTCCTGCGTCCCGGGCAGCTGCCAGCGAACAAGCCCTTGGTGCCGATCCCCTGGTGGCTGACCTGGCGGACAGGCTCCGGGCACGCGGCGCTCGGGTCTGGCACCAGTACGACGGCGCCATCGACGTCGTGGCGGCTGCAGATCCGCTGAGCACCATGGGCCAGGACGAGACCGACCTGCCGTGGCCCGTGGCCATCGAGTCTGATGGTACCGAGCAGTACCGCACCATGAGCGTGCGTGAGCGCAGCCGGCTGCGGCCGCAACTGCTGGAGCGGCTGGGGTGGCGGTACATGCCGTTGTGGACCATCGAAGTGTTTACTGATCCGTCTTCCTGCGCCGACCGGATTGCCGCTTACCTGGGCCTTGAGCGGGCAGTGCTTCGGGACCGGACGTCAACCTCAACAGGATTCCTTGACGACGACGTGGACCAGGCGCTCAATGGTATCGACGCCGGGGAGCAGGCACGCCGCCGGCCGCGCGAGGAGAAGAACCTGGACAGCAAGGAGGCGGTCTCCGTGGCCCCTGATCAGAACAACAACAGCATGGCCGTGGGGCAGTCCGTTCCTCCCGGCCCGGCCCGGGAAGAGGAGCAGGGCCAGGGGGAAGACAAGGTGCAAGGGCAAGGCGTGACCCCAGGGATTCTGCCCACGAAGGCCGCGGAGGATGACCCGCGGGGCTGGGGCGACGCTGACGACGACCACGACGCCTGGCTGAAGGAACAAAAGCCGCCGCACTGGGGCTGAGTGACCGGGTCTGAGGTACTGGGCCCGATAGCAGGTTTACGGCTGCTCAGGGTCCAACAATGACGAAGAACAGTTTTCCTTGTGTGGAGGCCCCGGCGAGCCGGGCAGCCTGCTCGGCGCTTGCCGCCACCACAATAAGCCCGTCCGTCTCGGCGGTGCCCAGCCACTGCCCGCTGGGGCCGCCCTTGCCGGACGTCCACAGGACCGGCACGGACGCAGCCAGGACCTCGGACGGCGCCTGCTGGTCGAAGCCGTTGGCCGCCGTCAGCACCACGTTCACCAGCTGCCCGGGCGAAACGAGCTGGATGGATGACGGATCGGCCATCCGAAGGGGCACGGCGGCCGAGCCCGGAGGAGTGCCGGCCAGTAGCCCTGGACCCAGCAGCTGGGCGTCCGTCAGGAGCTGGCCCTTCCGCAGGGGCGCCGCGAGTTGCTTGCCGGCCAACTCGCTTTCCTCGTCCAAAAAACCCGCCGCCATCATGTCCGGCGGTACCTGCACGTGGGTAAGGTCCGACGCCGCCATGGCTGAGCCGGCAGGCAAGTCCCGTGCGGCAGCCAGGGCCGTGACAGTGTGGACCGGCGCGGGAGTGAGCTGATGGACGATGATTGAAGCCGCCGCGCACAGCAAGAGCGCCACCGCGAGCCTGCGGTTGCGGCTCAGCCACCCGCCAAGGCGGACCGCTGCGGACGGGCGGCCGGAACGGCGGGGGTTGCGCGGATAACGGGAGGCAGCCCGGCCGGGGCGGAGAAGGTTTGCAGGCATGTGCCTACGCTATGGCCGCGGGACTACCCGGAACAGGAGCGCGGTGAGCTATGTGGACAAGCCGGACGGCGGCGTCGAACTGCCTAGCTGGCTGCGGCAGCCGCCGGAGCGGACGCGGCAGGTGCCGCTGCGGGAGCGGACGTCGCAGCAGCCGGGGCCGGCGAAACGGCGCTTCCCTTTGAGTCGCGGGAATCGGTGCGGTAGAAGCCCGAACCCTTGAAGACGACGCCCACGCTGTTGAACTTCTTGCGCAACGTCCCCTGGCACTCAGGGCAGGAGGTCAAGGTACTGTCCGAGAACGACTGGACGATGTCGAAGGCATGGCCGCAATCCTTGCAGGCGTACGCGTACGTTGGCACTGGTGCTCCTCCTCTTGGGCAAACGAGAGGTCCCGTGCTGCCTGGACGGATGTTCCCGTTTTTAGCAGTCGCAGGGCCTGAGTGCTAATTCTACCATCCCTGCAGCATTGGCCCGTGGACTCGGTGGTGACCGTTGAGCGGCAGGAATCCAGAAGGCGCCAGGACGGCGGGGACCGGGCGGTCGAACTCCTCTTCGGGGATTTCTCCGGCGGGGAGCAATTCTTCGTCGTAGATAACGGCAGCCAGCGGAATATTCTTCCCGGCGGTGGCGAGATGGCCCAAAAACTTGTCGTAGTACCCTCCGCCCTGCCCAACGCGGTTGCCCGAAAGGTCCACGGCTGTGGCGGGGATGAAGAGGGCGGCAGCCGTTCCGGCCACCTCGGGTCCGTGCCTGTCGCCCTTGGGTTCCAGGATCGGGGCGTACCGGCTCTGCTCAAAGCCGGCATCCGGGTTCCAGAAGACCCAGGCAAGCTCCCGTCCAGGTTCACAGACGGGCAGGAGGACGCGGTGGCCGCCGGTGTGGAGCGCGTTGATCAGCGGAAGGGTGGGCGGTTCAACGCCCACGCCGAAGTAGACGCAGAACGTGGCAGGAGCACCACCGGCCAGGGATGCCGCCCATCCTGCGCCGTGGCGGGCGATGGCAGCCCCGGCCGTCTCCAGCTGCTGTGGCGTTAGGGCGGCACGCCGGCGGCGGTGGGCGGTACGGATCCTGGTCTTGGCTGCCTTGGCCTCTTCAAGCACTGTGTATTCCTCCATCGGTTGCCTTGCGGCCATGTGCGCTGCAGCCGCAGGGGACCTGTGGCTGCTCAATGATTACTGAATGCTTGACGCTGACGTTAGATTAGTCGGGTGACTACCAGTAGCCCCAGAGTTCGCAAAGCCGTTATACCCGCTGCCGGACTCGGCACCAGGTTCCTGCCCGCCACCAAGGCCATGCCCAAGGAAATGCTTCCGGTCGTGGACAAGCCTGCCATCCAGTATGTGGTTGAGGAAGCCGTGAACGTGGGCCTCAATGACCTGCTGATGATCACCGGGCGGAACAAGCGGGCCCTGGAAGACCACTTTGACCGGGTGCCGGCGCTGGAGTCCACCCTCGAAGACAAAGGGGACACCGCGAAACTGGCGTCCATCCAGGCTGCCAGTAACCTCGGTGACATCCACTACGTCCGCCAGGGCGACGCCAACGGTCTCGGACACGCTGTCCTCCGTGCAAAGCAGCATGTGGGCAACGAAGCCTTCGCGGTCCTCCTGGGCGATGACCTCATCGATGCGCGCGACGAACTCCTCAGCACCATGATCGAGGTGCAGGCGAAAACGGGAGGGTCCGTGATCGCCCTCATCGAGGTGGAACCCTCACAGATCAGCGCGTACGGCTGCGCCGACATCGAGGAGATCGACGGCGAAGACTATGTGCGCGTCAACCGCCTGGTAGAGAAGCCGGCGGCGGACGAAGCCCCTTCCAATCTCGCCGTCATTGGCCGCTACGTGCTGCACCCCGCCGTCTTCGAAGTCCTGGAGCACACCGGTCCCGGGCGGGGCGGCGAAATCCAACTCACCGATGCCCTGCAGGAGCTCGCGTCCGGAGACGGCGAGGGGCAAGGCGTCTACGGCGTTGTCTTTCGCGGACGCCGCTACGACACCGGAGACAAATTGAGCTACCTCAAGGCCTGCGTCCAGCTCGCCATCGACAGCGAAGACCTGGGCCCCGGCCTGCGGGAGTGGCTGCCGGGCTTCACCGCCAGCCTGTCCAAGTAGCACTGTGCGACCCGGCCCCATCTGGCCCGTGACCCTCGAGTGCGGCGACCTGGTCCTGAGGCCCATCAGGTACCGGGACAAAAAAGAGTGGACGGAAGTGCGGGCCCGCAACAGCCAATGGCTGGCACCGTGGGAGGCGTCCAACCCGGACCCTGCCGGCGGCCTCCCTGATTACCGGCAGATGGTCCGCTCGCTCAACTCGCAGGCGGCCCAGGCCACAGCCCTTCCGTTTGTGATCACCGAGCGCATTCCCGCCAGGAAGAACCCCGCCATCGTTGGCCAGCTGACAGTTTCATCCATCGTGTGGGGTTCGGCCATGATGGCAACCCTTGGGTACTGGGTGGACCAGGCGCGGGCGGGGCGGGGGATAGCCCCCACCTCTGTCGCCCTGGTCACAGACCACTGCTTCCGGACCTTGGGCCTGCACAGGATGGAAATCAACATCCGGCCCGAGAACGGGCCCAGCCTGCGGGTGGTGGAGAAGCTGGGTTTCCGGGATGAGGGATACCGTCCGCGCTACCTGCACATCAATGGGGAATGGGCTGACCACAGGTCGTTTGCCTTGACGTCCGAGGAAGTCCCGGAGGGGTTGCTGCAGCGCTGGCTTGCCTCGAGGCCGTCATAAATCCATTGATTTGGCACCCGGCCCACGACACACCGGGTCTAATGCGGCTGCAGCCGACGTGATGCTCATACGGTTTTGAGTGTGGACTTCCCCCTTAGCAGCTCAGTGATCCTTGTGGTTGCCGTTGTGCTCTGGATTGTATGGGTTGCCCCCTACGTCCTCCGGAACCGCCGGCACCAGTTCCAGCCCGCCGGCGACTTCCTGGCAGACGCCCCCGCCGATGAATTACCGGACCCGCGAGCAGGGTTGGTTTTGAAGGTCGCCGCCCAGCAGGAGAAAGCCATGGACACCAGGAAGAGCACCGGATCCACTGCGGCCACGGCGGCCAGCGCTGCCCCCGCAGGCCAGTTCCGGATCCGATACGGCCGCACCGCACTCGCCCTCGTGGGACTGGTCTCCCTGCTGACCGCCTTCGTTTCCGCTGTCCTGCTGGCGTTTGGACTGGGAACTGCGGTCCTGCCCCTGGCCTGCATAGCCCTGACAGCAGCGTCCGTGGCCCTGCTCCGCTGGCTGGCCGTCCGGGACCGCAAAGCCAGAGTCGATGCTGCTTTCCGCTCCGCGATGGCGGCACCTGCCCCCAGGCCCTCAGCCGAGAGCGTTCCGCCCAAGCCGGAAGCCGCGCCGGTGCGCCCGGAAAGCCCGCTCTTTGACGCGGAGGCAGACAAGCCCAAGATCAAACCGCTGACGGCCCTGGAACTTCGTGAAGCTGCCCTGGCCGTTGCAGTGGCCGCCGGCGACACGAGCGCAGCGCAGCCGGCACCTGCCAGCACCTGGGAGCCCGTGGAGGTGCCCAAGCCCGTTTACGTAGAGGCGGCAAAGGCCGAGCGCCCCGCACCCGAACCGCTGGAGCTGCCCGAAGCACCCAAAGCCACCGGCAAGCCGTCCCTCAAGCAGGGTGCTGCCGCCGTCCCCGCCGCCCCGGCTCCGGAAACGCAGCAGCTCAGCAAGGCCCAGAGCGCGCTCAGCAACCTCGACGACGTCCTGCAGCGCCGCCGCGCCTGACTTCTGATCCCGGGCAGGTGTCCCACGCCGGGCTTCAGGGCGCCGGTTGGCATTGGGCCGGGAAAATTTGTAGCCTAGGTTCACCGGTGCCGCTCCTGTTGACCAAGCGGCTGGTTCCCGGGGTTATAGCTCAGTTGGTAGAGCGCTTCGTTCGCATCGAAGAGGTCAGGGGTTCGAATCCCCTTAGCTCCACAAATATCTCCCTGCCGGGGTACTGCGGCCCTCGTGACGTGGCGCCTCTGCGCCCTACAGCCAGCCCTTCTTTTTGAAGATGACGTACATCAACGCCGCCGTGGCTGCCATGAGGCCGATGGCCATCGGATAGCCCAGCTGCCAGTGGAGTTCAGGCATGTGGTCAAAGTTCATGCCGTAGACGCCTGCCACGAAGGACGGGGCGAAGAAGATGGCGGCCCACGAGGAAATCTTCTTTACCTGTTCGTTCTGTTCTGCACTTGCTTCGTTTTGCCGGTTCGCGGTGAGGGTGCCGTCCAGGGTCAGGGCGTTCTGCAACAGGTCGCGGAACGAATCCGCCCGGGAGATCACCCGCTCCACGTGGTCCTCCACGTCGCGCAGGCTGTGCCGGAGATCGGTTTCCACATCGTATTTTTCAAACCCCCGCTTGAGCTGGTGCATCATGTCCGGCAGGGGATGAATGGCCCGCTGGAACTGGATGACCTCGCGGGCGAGTTCATAAATGCGGCGCGACACGGTGGTGTCGCCGCTGAACAGCTGGTCTTCAATTTCGTCGATGTCGTTTTCCAGCCCGGCCACCACCGGTCCGTAGTCATCCACCACCCGGTCCAGCAGGGCGTAAAGGACGGCCTCGGGCCCGTGCCGCAACAGGTCCGGCCTGCTTTCCAGCCTCTGCCGGACCCGTGCCACTCCAGCAGTCTCGGCATGCCGTACGGTCACAACGAAGTTCTTGCCCGTAAAAATGTGGAGCTCGCCAAATTCCACGGTTTCAGTGACGTCCAGGTAGCGGGCAGGCCGCAGGACGGTAAAAAGGTTGTCTTCGTAGCGCTCGAGTTTGGGGCGCTGGTGCGCGGAAATGGCGTCTTCCACCGCCAGGGCGTGCAGCCCGAACTCGGAGGCCACCGCCGCCATTTCGTCAGCGGTGGGCCGGTAGAGGCCGATCCAGGCCATTCCGCCGTGGTGCGCAAGGGTCTCAAAAGTCTGTTCCAGGTTTTCGGGTTCCGCGTGCCGCACGCCGTCCACGTAAACCGCATTGTCAATGATGGTCATGGCCGGCTGTCCTTCGCCGAGGGGGTCCGCGGCATCAGGACATCGCTCCAATGATGGCACCCGACACTGTCATGGCCAGCAGGTCGTGGCCGGAATCAATAAGGGTGACGGCAGCAGGCCGGCCCGCGAAGCCGTTGTGGATCACATGCCCGCCGGCACGGAAGACCAATGCCAGAACCAAGGCAAACCACCCGCCCGCCAGGGCGTTGTCCAGCCCCAGCTTGCTGATCAGGACTGCCAGCAGGATCGCCGTCAAGGCGGCCGCCACCATCATGGGCACCCAGATACCGGCACCGCCGCTCATGCTCTTGAGATCGTCCTCAGTTTTCCCGATCGCGGCCATCCACCTGTTGCCCAGGACGGCGGGCATGTACCAGACAAAGCCGATGGCCATGGTGGCGATGAAGGCAAGCAGCACGGCGAGCCAGTTGATCTGTGAAACGTACGAGAGCCAATCCATTCTGAAAATCCTAGCCGTCCGTCTCCACCCCGGCGGCGCGGGAGGGTTTCGCCGGGCCGTGTTGTCCTGCCCCGGCGGCTTTGGCCAGTCCGCTGATGAGCGGCTCCGTCCGGTAGGGGATATGCGTGTGCAGCGCCAGGACGGTTTCGGTCCGGATAACCCCTTTGATCCTCAGGACCTGCCGCAAGGCCGCCTGGAGGTTGTGGGTGTCGGTGGCCACGACCCGGCACCAGACGTCGCCGCGTCCGGAGATCTCGTGGACCTCCAGGACCTGCGGAATCAGCCTTAATCCTCCAACCACCGTGTCCAGTTCGCGGTGTGACACCTCAATGGTCACGAAGGCCACCACGTCGTAGCCCACAGCCTCCAGGTCCACCTCGCGGCCACCGGCGCGCAGGACCCCGGCCCGGAGCAGGCGCCGGACCCGTGACTGTGCAGTGTTGCGGGCCACCCCCAGCGAATCGCTGAGCTCACCGATCTGCATCCTGGGGTCCCTGATGAGCTCCAGGAGGATCTTCAGGTCGGTGGGGTCCAGATTGTTCACATGATCACTCTCCGTCACTTCAGCATCCAATTTTTGATGATGATGCTCAATTGTGGCACCGTTTTCCGCTCGAAAGAGCAGAAATGCTGCACCCTAGAGCTATCACATGTCCATCCGCGCCCGGCTCCCACAAGGACAACCTGCCGCGGCAGCAAGAGAGGCGGCACAATGACGGTCTTCAGCGAACTCCGCATGCGTCCGGCTCCAGCCACAACGGCTGGGTGGGACGCGTCGGTTACTGCCCGGCTGGTGCTGGCGGGCGCCGTCATTTTCACGCTGTTGGTGGGGGCCAACCTTGCCACGCCCCTGTACCCCCTCTTGCAGGCGGAACTCGGGCTGTCCGCACTGGACGTAACGGCCGCGTTCACGAGTTACGTGCTGGCGCTTGTGGCCACGCTGATGCTGGCCGGGCACTGGTCGGACCACATCGGGCGGAGGGCTGCCCTCATCCTCGCCGTTGTTGCCGGCCTGGCCGGCGGCTGGCTTTTTGCCGAGGCACACACACTGGTTGCGCTGTGCGCCGGGCGGGCGCTCCAGGGAGTCGCAGTTGCCCTTGCAACGGGCGCCAGCGCCGCTGCCCTGCGTGAACTGCTACCCTCGCGCCCCGAATGGGCCTCCCGGTTCACGCTGCTTGCTTCGGCCGGGGGAGTAGCTGCCGGCCCCGTGATCGGCGGCCTGCTGTCACTGCTTCCCGGAGCCACGTCGGCACCGTACTACGTTCATGCTGCGGTCCTCGCCGCCCTGCTGGTTCCGCTGTACCTCCTCCGGGCCCGCCCCGCCATCCAACCGCCCGCAGGCCCCAAGCCGCTGCAGTCGCTGGCACCGCGCCGTCCCTCCGTCACGCGGGAGGCGAGGGGCGCGTTCTGGCTGGCGTCCGGCGTCGGCTTCCTGAGCTTCGCAGTGTTTGGTTTCTGCCTCTCGTTGGCCCCTGGCTACTTCGCCCGGATCCTGGCCGTGGACAGCCGCCCCCTGATCGGCGTGCTGGCCGGCCTGACCCTCGCGGCGTCGGCGCTGACCCAGTTGCTGACCCTTCGGGGCCGCTACGTAGTCCCGGGCGGGCTGGCGGTCCTGGGCACGTCAGTCCTCCTCCTCGGCGGGGCAGGGGCATGGAGCAGTCCGGTGCTGCTGGTGGTTGCAAGCGTTGCCGCCGGCATGGGGCAGGGCCTCGCCTTCCGCACTGTGTTCAATGATGTTGCTGCCCGGGTGGAGCCAATCCGCCAGGCCCAGACCATCAGCACGGTGTACGTCATCACTTACCTGGGCAGCGCTGTCCCGGTGCTGGGGCTTGGCTGGGCCGCCGGCGTGATCGGCCTGGCGCCTTCCGTGGCCGGATTCGTAGTGCTGTGCGGTTCCGCAGGGCTCATATTGGCTGCCGTTACGCTCCGCCAGGCAGTTCGCACACGGGGCTAGCTGCCACAGGCCCTGCTACTCCGGGAGCGGCCCGTGGTTGCCCTGGATGTGCTCGAACACCAATGTGGTTTCCGTGTGGCCAACCACCGGATCGGTGGCCAGGTTGTCCAGCACCCAGTCCCGAAGATCCTCGGTGGTGGCAACGGCAATGTGCAGCAGGTAATCCACCGAACCCGAGGTATGGAACGTGGACAGCACTGCCGGGAGGTGGGGGACGCGCGCCGTGAAGCGGTCGATCTGGTCCCGGTCGTGCGCCCTCAGCCGCACAGCAACCAGTGCCTGCACCGACCTGCCGATGGATGACAGGTTGAGCTTCGCCTCGAAACCCTGCACGATCCCCCGCTCCGTGAGCGCACGGGTCCGCATCAGGGCTGTGGAGGGGGCGATGCCCACGAGTTCCGCAAGCTGCTTGTTCGAGATCCTTGCGTCCTCCACCAACGCGGCAAGAAGCCGTTCGTCGATGGCATCAAGGGGCTCCAGATGCACTCCCGGCCTGACGTTCCTGGCATTCGTGCTCACGGCGGCTCCTTACAAAGTTCCTGCGTTTATCCTAGACGCCCGGGGCCCGCGTTCAGGCGGCGGCGCTGCCGGCTGCCTTCGAGTGGACGACGGCGACAGTCACCGCAGTGAGGCAGGCGAGGATCATGACGGCCGCCGCCAGGGCGTCCCAGCCATAGGACTGGAAGAGCAGGCCGCCGGCCCAGCCGATGAGACTCGATCCCAAGTAGTAGGCCAGGTTATAGAGCGAGGCTGCCTGGGCACGCCCGGTGGTGGCAATGGCGCCCGTCCAGCCCGCACCGATACTGTGCGCGGCGAAGAAGCCGCCCGTGAAAACCACCAGCCCCGCGAGGATCAGCACAAGTGACGCGGTCAGCGTGAGGGCGAGGCCCGCCGTCGAGAGGGCCAGCCCGGCGAGCAGTACATTGCGGCGGCCGAAACGCATGGTCAGCCCGGCTGCCCAGCGGGAGGAGACGGTCCCGGAAAGGTAGGCAAGGAAAATCAGGCTGATGACCGTGGTGGGCAGGCCAAAGGGCTCGCCCGAGAGCCGGAACCCGAGGTAGTTGTAGACGGCCACGAAGCCGCCCATCATCAGGAAAGCCTGGATATAGAGGGCGAGCAGCCGGATGTTGCGAAGATGTCCGCCGAGGGTGCGGGCAGCTCCACGGAATCCGGGGGCCTTCGCAGCAGTGAATCCCTGGGCCCGCGGCACCAGCACCAGGAAGGCGACGGCGGCGAGCGTGGCCAGGACGGAAACGGCCAGTGCCGCGGCACGCCAGCCCCACAACTCCCCGGCGGGCCCGGCCACCAGGCGGCCGGCCAGGCCGCCGAGCGTGGTGCCTGCTACGTAGCTTCCTGCTGCCACTGCGGCATGGGCCTTGGTGACCTCCTCGTTGAGGTAGGCGATGGCGATGGCCGGAATCCCTCCGAGTGCCATCCCCTCGAGGAGCCGCAGGCTAAGCAGCATGGCAAAGCTGGTGGACAGCGGAACAAGCAGGCCCAGCACGGTTGCCACGGAAATTCCCCACGTCATGGCCTTGACCCTGCCTATCCTGTCCGCAAGGAAGGACCAGGGGATCACCGTGACGGCCAGCCCTACCGTAGCCAGTGAGATGGTCAGCGCGGCTTCTGCGGCCGTGATCTGCAAATCCGAGGCAAGGAGCGGCAGGACGGCCTGGGTGGAATACAGCTGGGCAAAGGTCGCCACCCCGGCAAAGGCCAGGCCGGCAATGATCCGGCCGTACGCCGTCGAACCTTTCGCGTGCCCCTCCCAGCCCGGCGGGGACGTTTGCTGACCGGGCTGCGGGAGGAAGTGTGGCATCTGGCAAGAGTAGACCCGGCCCAACGCCTGCCTCCAATGCATCTTTTGTGCCAGACTCATAGCGAATCCGGAACGATGCCCGCCACCCCTGGAACCAGGAAGGACCTATGGAGCCCGACCACAAGCAGCTGGTGCAGCTTCTTCCGCTCCTGCCGCTGCTGGCCGAGCTGGGCCGGACGGAACATGTCACCGAAACCGCCGAACTCCTCGGAGTACCCCAGTCCACGGTGAGCAGGGCGCTGGCGCGGGCCAGCGCCGTCGTGGGTACCGAACTCCTGGTCAGGGACGGCAGGGGTGTCCGACTCACCCCGGCTGCCCGGTCACTGCTGCCCTACATCGAGCGGGCACTGACGGAGTTCCAGGCAGGGCTGGACCTGGTCCGCAACGAGTCTGACGTTGTCCGCGGCAGGATCTCCGTCTCGTTCCAGCACACCTTCGGCGAGTCCACGCTCCCGCTCCTCATCAGCGCCTTCCGCAGCCGCCACCCCGGCGCCGTATTCACACTGAGCCAGGGAGCGCGCGACTCCTGCCTCGCTGAGCTCTCGGCGGGCGAATCCGACCTGGCGCTCACCGCGCCGGTGGCAACTGCGGGCAAGAGCCTTCTCTCCGCCCCGCTCTACCGTGAACCCCTGCGCCTGGTGGTCCACCACAGCCATGCGCTCGCGGGCAGGCCCGTGGCGTCCATCGCGGACATCCGCTCCGAAGCGTTTGTTGCACTCGGCCCCGGTTATGGCATGCGCTCGCTGACCGATGCCCTGTTCCGTGAGGCGGGATACCGTCCCCGCATCGCCTTTGAAAGCCAGGACTCCCACACCGTCCGGGGCCTCGTCTCCGCCGGACTCGGCGTCAGCATCCTGCCACCCGGCGGGGACGCCCCCGGCCGGAACGTCAGCGCGGAGACAGGCAACCTGGGCTGGATTGAGGTGCCCCTTGACTCGGCTTTGGCCTTCCGCGACGTCGGCCTGAGCTGGCGGCAGCGAAAGGCAGAGGTTGAACCGGCTGCCGTCCGGCTGTTCCGCCAAATGGTCCTCACAGACGGACCCGGGCTCCTGGCCGGTCTGGTGGAACGGCGGTCCCGGCTGGCCGGTCCGCACGACGACGGGTCCTAGCCTTCAATACCTTTCTGCCCAGTACCCTTGTGACGTGACGAACACCGAAAATCCCCTTGCCCGGCCCGCTGCCACACTGATCCCACCGTCCAATCCGCCCGGCGGGGTGATTATCGGCCTGGACATCGGCGGAACGAAAACACACGGCATCCGGTTTGACAACGGGGTCCCGGTGGCCGATGAGTCTGCGGGGAGTTCGAACGTCCAAAACGTCACGCGTGATGAAGCGGCCCGCAACCTGGCCAGCCTCTTCGGCAGGATCGGCGGGGGAACGGTGGCCCACGTGTATGCCGGATCCGGCGGCATCGACACCGAAGAGGACGCCGCAGCCCTCGCCGGGCTGATCGAACCGCATGTTCCCGGCGCGCACATCACGGTGGTGCATGACTCGCGGCTGCTCCTTGCTGCGGGCCACGCCAGCACGGGCGTCGCGGTGATCGCCGGCACCGGTTCGGCAGCGTGGGGCAGGAACGCCGACGGCAGCGAGGCCAGGGCGGGAGGCTGGGGTCACCTGCTGGGTGACGAAGGCAGTGGTTACTGGCTGGGACGGGAAGCGGTGCGGCACAGCCTGCGGCGGATGAACCAGGGACTCCCGGTGGACCAGCTGACTGCCGCGCTGCTGGCATCCTGCGGAGTGGACCATCCGAACCGCCTCATTGCGCAGTTCCACTCCCCGGACACCGGCCGCCGTTTCTGGGCGCAGCAGGCCCGGCATGTAGTGGAGGCCGCAGCGGCGGGACATCCGGCAAGCGGGGAACTCCTGGAGCAGGCAGGCCAGGACCTGGCCGGGCTGGCCCTGCAGGTGCTGCAGCAGCTGGAGATCCCGGGACCCGTCATCCTGGGCGGCGGGCTGGGCATGAACGTGGTACCCCTCCAGGGCGCCTTCCGCCGGCACCTTGCGGGAGCGGGGGTCACAAATGTTCGGGTCCTTGACCAGGAACCCGTCTTCGGTGTGCTGCAGCTGCTGGCAGAACAGGCCTGACAGCTGGCATAAGCGGGACGCGCCCACAACGTGGCGCGCCCTGCCGGCGCGTCCGGCCGCTACGGGCTCTTACACGGACCGCTTACGGGGAGTGAGGCGGACGGCAGGCAGCGGGGGAGCAGGGATGCGGCCGGCTTCCGCACCGGCGTCAGGACCGTGCCCGGGGACCAGGCCGTACCGGGCCGCTGCCATCTCCCCGTCGGGAAGCGCAGCCTGCGCTTCCCACGCATCCCGGGCCTGCTCGACTTCCTCGTGCGTCCGTCCCACGAAGTTCCACCACATCAGCAGTTCCTCCTGCAAGGGCTCTCCGCCGATCAGGAGGAAACGCGTACCGGGCTTCGCCTGCAGCTGCAGTTCCCTCCGGCCCGTGCCAAGGTAGCCCAGCGGCCCGGGTGGAAGTTCCTGTCCGTCCAGCGTCAGCCCGCCGTCGAGCACCAGGATGCCGTGTTCAAAGTGCTCGTTGAGTGGGAGTACGGCACTGCCTTCGCAGGAAACATCAGCTCCCACGATCGGGGAATACATCGTTGCCGGCGAGACCGCAGCGCCGAGTTCGCCCACCATCACCGTGGCGGTAAAACCCTCGCCGGCTGCCTTCGGAAGGTCCCGGTGCTGCTCGAACGCCGGCTGACGGTGCCGTTCCCCATCCGGCAGGGCAACCCAGAGCTGGAGGCCGCGCTGCAGGGGCAGTCCGCCTGCCGGCGGAAGCACTGCGAACTCCGAATGGGAAACCCCGTGTCCCGCCGTCATGATGTTCAGCTCGCCGGGGCGCACCACCACGTCGCTGCCCACGCTGTCCCGGTGCCGGATGGTCCCGGCCAGCGGCCAGGTCACCGTCTGCAGCCCGATATGCGGGTGCGGAAGCACCGACATCGCCGTGCGGTCCGGGCCGAAGCTGTCCAGGAAACACCAGGCGCCGATGGTGGGAAGCCCACGCTGGGGCAACGTCCGCTGGACATTCATGGCACGCACCCCGCCCAGCGGTACTTCGCGTTCAGGCCACAGCTGCAGGCAGGGGCCGGAGCTCCCTTCCGGTTTCGCCGGCGGGCAGACTTCCTGTTTCGGAGAAAGTTCCAAGTTGGTCACCTCCCCACTTTAGGCCGGGTTGCCACCCCTCCGGTATGTCCCTCCCGTCCCCGGCCGAGGACCTACCCATCCCGTAGGGAGCCGGCACCGAATGGTTACAGTAGGGATTCCTTTGCCGGAAATGGGGTGTGCTGCAGGTGTTGCAGCGCCCGGTTTCGGCTACCGTAACTATCAGCGTGCTGTGACAATCTCGCGTTGCTTTCCGAAGCCGTCCAACAGAACAGGTAAGTCCGCACCATGGACCAGGCCATGATCGAGTTTCAGAGCGTCACCAAGCAGTACCAGGGCGGGCAGCCGGCCGTGGACCAGCTCACCATGTCCATCAGCCCAGGTTCCATCACAGTATTTGTGGGGCCCTCCGGCTGCGGAAAGACCACGTCGCTGCGCATGATCAACCGCATGGTGGAGCCCACGTCAGGCGTCATCACGGTAGCGGGCAAGGACGTCACTACCGTCCCGGCTCCTGAGTTGCGCCGTTCCATGGGGTACGTGATGCAGTCCTCCGGACTTTTGCCGCACCGCTCGGTGCTGGACAACATCGCCACCGTGCCCAGGCTGAACGGCGTCTCCAAGTCCGACGCAAGGAAACGCGCCCGGGAACTGCTCGACGTCGTCGGCCTGGCCCCTTCCCTGGCCAAGCGCTACCCGTCGCAGCTCTCCGGCGGCCAGCAACAGCGCGTGGGCGTCGCCCGGGCCCTCGCCGCCGACCCACCGGTCCTCCTGATGGATGAACCCTTCAGCGCCGTGGATCCTGTGGTCCGTGACGAGCTTCAGCAGGAGCTCCTGAGGCTCCAGAAGGACCTGGCCAAAACCATCGTCTTTGTCACCCACGACATCGACGAGGCAACAACACTGGGCGACAAGGTGGCCGTCTTCGCCACCGGAGGCAAGCTCGCGCAGTATGCCACTCCGGAGGAAATCCTGAGGGCGCCTGCGAACGACTTCGTGGCTTCCTTCGTGGGACGGGACCGCGGGTTCCGCCACCTGGGATTCACGCCGTCCGACGGCGTCGCCGTCCACCAGGTGCCGACCGTGGTGCGTGGTCCCGACGGCAGTCTGGACGCCAATCCCGCCGCCGGCTGGCAGCTCGTTGTGGATGCCGACGGGCGTCCGCTCGGCTGGACCGGTCCCGGAACCGCCGCCGGACTGATTCCCGGCGGATCACTCTTCCGCCCCGGCGAGAGCCTGCGCCGCGCCCTCGACGCGGCGTTGTCCTCGCCGTCCGGCCTCGGCGTTGCCGTGGATCCGGAGGGCCGGGTACTCGGCGTCGTCAGGGGTGGCGAAGTCCTGGCCCTCATTGAAGAGGCCCGCCAGGTACGGCAGGCTGCGCTCTGATGGAGTGGTTCCTTGCCAACAGCGGCATGGTCCTGGAACGGGCCGGCCAGCACATGGTCCTGGCCCTGGTGCCCATGGTCCTGGGACTGCTGGTGTCCATCCCGCTGGCCCAGCTGGCGCGGCAGCATCCCGTGCTTCGCTCGGTGGTGCTCACGGCGTCGTCACTGCTCTACACCATTCCCTCACTGGCACTGTTCATCATTCTGCCCACGATCCTGGGGACCAGGATCCTGGACCCACTCAACGTGGTGGTGGCCCTGACCATCTACGCTGTGGCCCTGCTGTTACGTGCTGCCCTCGATGCCTTCGACTCGGTGGACGGGGACGTCAGCCAGGCAGCCGTCGCCATGGGGTACAAGCCGCTTGCCCGGTTCCTGCACGTGGACCTCCCGTTGTCCCTGCCCGTACTCTTCGCCGGCCTCCGGGTCGTTTCCGTCAGCAATATCTCGCTTGTCAGCGTGGCCGCCCTGCTCGGAGTCGGCAACCTGGGCATGCTCTTCACCTCGGGGCTGCAGCGGGGTTTTGTGACGGAAATCGTGGTGGGCATCATTGCCATCCTGGTCCTGGCGCTGCTGATGGACGCCGTCCTGGTCCTGCTGGAGCGGCTGCTGACACCGTGGGAACGGGCCGGCCAGCGGGGAAACGCGGGGCGGGCCGGCACGACTGATCCCGTCGGACTGAGCCTTGCGCCAGCGGGAGGATCGAAATGAGCAATGTCTTCTCCGATACCTTCGCCTGGCTCGCCGACCCATTGCACTGGGCCGGGAGCGCCGGCATTCCCGCACGATTGGGCGAGCACCTGCAGTACACGGGGCTTGTGATGCTGATCGCCACCGCCATCGCCGTCCCCGTCGGCCTCTACGTCGGCCACACAGGACGGGGGAGGGTAGCAATCGTGGCTCTTGCCGGTGCCCTGCGCGCCCTTCCCACACTGGGCCTGCTGACGCTGTTTGTCCTGCTGGCCGGAATTGGACTGATGCCTCCCGTCTGGGCGCTGGTGATCCTCACGGTGCCGCCCCTTCTCGCCGGCACGTACGCGGGCATCTCCAGCGTGGACCGCAACGTGGTGGACGCCGCCCGGGCCATGGGGATGACCGAACTTCAGGTCCTGTTCCGGGCCGAACTTCCCAACGCCCTGACGGTGATGTTCGGCGGCTTCCGGACCGGCGTGCTCCAAGTGATCGCCACTGTCTCCGTGGTGGCCTACATCAACCTGGGCGGCCTGGGCCGGTACCTGTTCGACGGACTCGTCCTTAGCGACTTCCCGCAGATGCTGGGAGGATCACTGCTGATCGCCGCGCTGGCCATCGGCATCGATCTTGTCCTTGCCCTCATCCAGAGGTTGTTCCTGTCACCAGGTGCCTCGAATCAGTCCCACCGCGGCCAGCAGGCTGCGGTCGATCTCACAGACCCCGTTGTTGCGGAGACTGTGGCACAAGGAGGTAAGTCATGAAAGAAAGCCGACCACAAGGTTTTGGCAGGCGGACGTTTGGCGGGGTAGCCGCCGGAATTGGCCTGGCCATGGCACTGTCCGCTTGCGGCGGATCGTCAGATCCGCTGAGCAACGCCCCGGCAACCAGCGGCACCGCGTCCGGGGGAGCCACCTCGCTGGTGATCGGTTCCGCGGACTTCCCCGAGAGCCAGATCATCGCCGAGCTGTATGCGGGGGCGCTCAATGCGTCCGGCGTCACCGCCACCACCAAGCCGAACATCGGCTCGCGCGAGGTGTATTTCACGGCCGTCCAGGACGGATCGGTTGACGTGATTCCGGACTACACCGGCAACCTGCTGCTTCATGTGGACAAGGAGGCAAAGGAGGTCTCGGCGGATGATATCGCCAAGGCCCTGCCGGAGAAGCTGCCCGCCGGCCTCGCCGTCCTGGAGCCGGCCAAGGCCGAAAACAAGGACGCCATGGTGGTCACCAAGGCAACCGCCGAGAAGTACCAGCTGAAGTCCATCGAGGACCTGGCCAAGGTCTGCAGCGAGATTGTGGTGGGAGCCCCGGCCACCTTTGCTGAGCGTGCCTACGGGCTGCCGGGCCTGAAGAGCAACTACAACTGCGAGCCCAGCAAGCTGGAACCGTTCAGCGACGGCGGAGGTCCGGTAACGCTCAAGGCCCTGCTCGAAGACAAGGTGCAGGTGGCGGACATTTACACCACCACGCCGTCCATCGCGGATAACGACCTTGTGGTCCTGGAGGACCCCAAGAACAACTTCATTGCGCAGCAGGTCATCCCGCTGTACAACGAAGCGAAGATGACGGACAAGGCGAAGGAAGCGCTCAACTCTGTCTCGCGGATCCTCACCACCGAGGACCTGGTCAACCTCAACCGTGCCGTCAGCGGCGACCAGAAGCAGGGTGCAAAGGAAGCGGCCGAGGCCTGGCTCAAGGACAAGGGCATCGTCAAGTAGGAGCCCGCTTACCTGCTGTGCCAGTACGACGGCGGCTGCCGGACTTTCCCAGGTCCGGCAGCCGCCGTCGTGATGCCCGGGGCATTTCCTGCCGTTGGTGCCTGGCACGGGTGTGGCTGACGTCTCAGCGGAAGTGCATCCCTCCTATGGCATATTTAGTGAATGGCAGAATTCAAGCAGTCCACGAAGCTCAACAACGTCCTTTACGACATCCGTGGACCGATCCTCCAGGCCGCCCAGCAGATGGAGGCGGAGGGGCACCGGATCCTCAAGCTGAACATCGGAAACCCGGCCCCGTTTGGGTTCGAAGCGCCGGACGCCATCCTGGTGGACATGATCCGCCACCTGCCGCATGCCCAGGGCTACAGCGACTCCCGCGGCATATTCTCGGCGCGTACCGCCGTCTCGCAGTACTATCAGACCCGCGGGATCCAGAACATCCACGTCGATGATATTTACCTGGGCAACGGCGTCAGCGAACTCATCACCATGTCCTTGATGGCCCTGCTCGACGACGGCGACGAGGTCCTGATCCCCACGCCTGACTACCCCTTGTGGACCGCATCCGTGGCGCTCGCCAGCGGGAAGCCGGTCCACTACCTCTGCGACGAGGAATCCGGCTGGCAGCCTGACCTCGAGGACATGGAAGCCAAGATCACGCCGCGGACCAAGGGCATCGTGGTCATCAACCCGAACAACCCCACCGGCGCCGTCTACCCCGAAGAGACGCTGAAGAAGATTGTGGCCCTCGCCGAGAAGCACGGGCTGGTGATTTTCGCTGACGAGATCTACGAGAAGATCCTGTACGAGGACGCAGTCCACCTGAACCTCGCCAAGCTCACCGGAGACCACGTCCTGTGCCTCACCTTCAGCGGCTTGTCCAAGGCCTACCGCGTATGCGGTTACCGCGCCGGCTGGATGGCCATCTCGGGTCCAAAAAAGGACGCGGCGGATTACCTCGAGGGCATCAGCCTCCTGGCCAACATGCGTCTCTGCGCAAATGTTCCGGCCCAGCACGCCATCCAGACGGCGCTGGGTGGCTACCAGAGCATCAACGACCTGATCCTGCCCGGCGGCCGCCTCCTGGAACAGCGCAACAAGGCCTACGACATGCTGAACGCCATCCC
This sequence comes from Arthrobacter sp. D3-16, assembly GCF_054408515.1. Classification (NCBI taxonomy): domain Bacteria; kingdom Bacillati; phylum Actinomycetota; class Actinomycetes; order Micrococcales; family Micrococcaceae; genus Arthrobacter; species Arthrobacter sp. D3-16. Next base: position 1,389,109 of record NZ_CP096437.1, read on the forward strand.
CGGCGTCAGCACCCAACAGGCACGCGGTGCGCTGTACCTCTTCCCCCGGTTGGACCCGGAGGTCTACCACATCAGGGACGACGAGAAATTTGTCCTGGACCTCCTTCGGGAGCAGAAGATCCTGGTTTCCCACGGCCGTGCCTTCAACTGGGTACGCCCCGACCACTTCCGCATGGTCACCCTGCCCAACGTCAAGGACATCGAAGAGGCCGTCGGACGGATGGGGGACTTCCTAAGCAGGTATCAGGGGAACTAGCCTGTGGACGCGGGCCCTCGGGGCCCGTGCACCTTCGCGGAAAGGATTCCCTCATGGCCGGCGTCGTCCAGTTCGATCAGCACCCCTCCGAGACCCTTCGGGCAGGGGAGGGTTTCTCGCTGGCAAGCGTTGACCCCGATTCCACCCCCGGCTACAGCGGCGCCAAGGAGGACGGAAAGGCCCTCCTGGCGGACCTGGACGACGAGTTGGGCGAGCTGCAGGAAAAGCTGTTTGCCGAGTCGCGGTTCGGCGGCCGGAAGCGGATCCTGCTGATCCTGCAGGCGATGGACACCGCGGGCAAGGGCGGCATTGTCAACCACGTCATGGCAGCCATGGACCCGCAGGGGGTCCAGTTCAAGGCGTTCAAGGCTCCGACGGACGAAGAGAAGTCCTACGACTTCCTCTGGCGCATCGAGAAGGAAGTGCCGGCCGCGGGAATGGTAGGCGTTTTCGACCGGTCCCATTATGAGGACGTGCTGATCCATCGGGTCCACGGCTGGACCAGCCCTGATGAAATCAAGCGCCGTTATGGGGCTATCAACGAGTTCGAGGCGCGACTGAGGGACTCCGGGACGAAAGTCGTCAAGGTAATGCTCCACATCAGCGGCGAGGAGCAGAAGGCCCGGTTGCTGGCCCGGCTGGACGACCCCGCCAAGCACTGGAAATACAGCCGGGGCGACCTCGACGAGCGGGCGTTCTGGGAGGACTATATGGATGCGTACCAGGCGGCTTTCGATGAAACGAGCACTCCGGACGCGCCCTGGCACGTGGTTCCGGCCAACAAGAAGTGGTACGCCCGGATCGCCGTGCAGCAGCTGCTCTTGGGGGCACTGGCCGAACTGAACCTTGGGTGGCCCAAGGCCGAGTTTGACGTCCCCACCGAGCGGGAGTTGATCCTCCGTTCCTGAATGGTTAAAGCGGCTGGTCGCGGGCAGCGGCCAGCCGCTTCCTGGCGCCTTCCAGCCATTCCTCACAGCGGGCGGCCAAGGCCTCGCCCCGCTCCCACAGTGCGAGGGATTCCTCCAGGCTGGCGCCTCCAGCCTCCAGCCTGCCCACCACTGCGATGAGCTGCTCGCGGGCTTCCTCATAGCTCAGCGCTGCGACGTCGTTTCCTGGCTTTTGCTCAGTCATTGGGGTCTCCGGTTTCCGATGTGTGCTGTTCAAGCCTGCCCGTGGAGGTGGCGCCGAAGCGGCCTTCCGCAACCCTTACCGAGAGCGGGGTTCCCGCCGGCGCCTCCGCCAGGCGGCGCACCACGGCGTGCCCTGAGTTGGCGGAGTGTGCTGCCAGTGCATCGGCGCGTTCGACGACGGCGTACCCCCGGTCGAGCGTCTTCTGCGGGGACAGCGCGCGTACCTGGGCTTTCAGGTGCTCCAGCTGGTCGGCAGCCCGCACCACGGTGGAGCTCACTGCCGCGGAGGACCGTCGGAGCAACCGCTCAATCTCCTCGGAGCGGACGGTCACCATGCCTTCGGGTGCAGCCATGACAGGCCTTGAGTGAAGGGAGGCCAGGCGGTCCGATTCCCTGTCCACGAGGCGCTCCATGCACCGGCGCAGCTGATCCCGGGCCTGGCGTACCCCTGCCAGTTCTTCGGAGACTTCCGGCACGATGCGCTTGGCGGCGTCTGTGGGAGTGGAGGCGCGTAGATCGGCAACGTCATCCAGCAGCGGCCTGTCCGCCTCGTGGCCGATGGCACTCACCACGGGAGTGGAGGCCGCGGCTACGGCCCGGATCAGTTCTTCGCTGTTGAAGGGCAGCAGGTCCTCCAGGGCGCCCCCGCCGCGGGCAATGACAATGACGTCCACCTCCGGGCGGGCGTCCAGCTCCCGCAACGCGCGCACCACCTGCGCTACAGCCGTATTCCCCTGCACGGCAACCTCCCGGATCTCAAACTCCACTGCGGGCCAGCGCAGGGCGGCGTTCCGGAGGATGTCCTTTTTCGCGTCAGAGTCGCGGCCGGTGATGAGGCCGATGCGGTGGGGCAACAGGGGCAGCGGCTTCTTGCGGGAGTCCGCAAAGAGGCCTTCGGCAGCGAGGGCCTGGCGGAGCCGCTCGATCCTTGCGAGGAGGTCGCCCAGGCCCACCGGCCTGATGTCCCTGACCAGCATGTTCAGCCGGCCCGTCTTGATCCAGAACTCGGGCTTCAGCAGGGCCACCACACGGGAACCGCGTTCCAGCGGAAGGTTCTGGCGCTCCAGCACTTTGGTCCACACCGAGGCCGGCAGCGAAACTTCCGCGTCAACATCCCGCAAGGTGAGGTAGGCGTTGCTGCCGCGGCGGTTCAGTTCAATGACCTGGCCTTCCACCCAGGCCGACGGCGTGCGGTCGATGTGGGCTTTCAGTTTCTGCGAGAGGAGCTGGAGTGGCCACGGGTTGTCCGGGGTGGTTTCAGCCGCCGTCGCGGGAAGGGTGGTGGGCGTGGCCAGTTGCTGACCGGGGACGGGTAGTGAGGCCTGTTCAGACATGCGAAGTCCCTTGCGGGGACGGAGCTGCGGGCATGGGGTCCTTCGTCTGTTGTGCGGCGGTCATTCAACCTTATCCATAAGCTGTAGCATCCGGGACTGACAGTGGCCGGTCAGGATGCCCGCCTAGGATGGGTGGACCGCCATCGACTTGAAGGACCTGCTGTGCGCACATTTGTTTCCGCTGCTGCCACCGTGTTGGCCGTACTGCTCGCCGCCGTGGCAGTTCCAGCCATCTGGCTGGACCGCAACATTGTCCAGGAGCGGGGCTTCGTGGACCTGGCGGCGCCGTTGGGGAGGAACCCGGAGTTCCAGCAAGGACTGGCGGCGGCTGCCATCGGTACCATCGACACCAGCGCCGTCCCGGGCTTCCTCTCGGACCTGGTCCGGCCGGTCTTGGAGAACGCCGCGGCGTCCCTGAGCGCACTTCCCGGCTACCCCGCGGCGTGGGAAGAAACCCTGCGGAAGAGCCACCGCCTCAGTTTCGCGGGGACGGATGCGGGCACCCCGGGCTCTGCGCCTGCCTCATCCCTGACCCTCGACGTCGCTCCTCTGGTGGCGCTGGGCTCCGAGGAACTCTCACGCGCCACCAGGCTTCCGCTGGACCCGCCGGAGCAGACGCTTATCAGCGTGGGCCAGGCCGAGCAAAAGGAATGGACGGAGCGCCTGCGCACCTATGCCCCCGCCGGGTACCTGCTGGCCGGCGGATCGGCGGTGGCGCTGCTCCTTGCCCTCGTGGCTGCCCGCCGGCGTTGGACAGTGCTGGTGGGCGCAGGAATTGGCGCGTTGCTGCTGGCAGCCGTCTGGACGCTCGGCGCGCAGGCAGGCTCCGCTGCCGTGCTGGCTACGGACAGCGGAAACGAGGTGGCCAACATGTTCAGGAATGAGTTTGTCGCGGCGTCCTCCGCCAACTTCCAAACTTGGACCTGGGCCACGGCAATCACCGGCGGCGCACTGGTGCTGGCGGGAGTTGTGGCCGGCCTCATACCGCGCAGGCGGGCGCGGGCAACCCGGTAGAATTGAGTAATGACCCCCTCAGCTGTTTCCCTTTCGATGCCCACTATCCCGCGTAGGCGCCGCTCTCCTGAGGAAGTAGCTGCTGCAGCACCCGTATCCGGACCCAAGAAGGTGCTGCTCGCTGCCCCTCGGGGATACTGCGCCGGTGTTGACCGTGCCGTCATCGCCGTTGAGAAGGCCCTGGAACACTATGGCCCTCCGGTGTATGTGCGGAAGCAGATTGTGCACAACGTCCATGTGGTCAGCTCCCTGGAGGAAAAGGGCGCCATCTTCGTTGACGAGACGGACGAAGTGCCGGAAGGTGCGCTGGTGATTTTCTCCGCCCACGGCGTATCGCCGGCGGTGGTCCAGTCCGCTGAGGATCGCGGCCTGCGCACCATCGACGCCACCTGCCCGCTGGTGACCAAGGTCCACAAGGAAGCCGTGCGGTTCGCCAAGGACGATTTCGACATCCTGCTGATCGGCCACGACGGCCACGAGGAAGTTGAAGGCACGGCAGGCGAAGCTCCGGAACACATCCAGATCATCAACGGTCCGCACGAAGTGGACAAGGTCACGGTGCGCGATCCGGAAAAGGTCATCTGGCTGTCACAGACCACCCTCAGCGTTGACGAAACCATGGAAACAGTCCGTCTGCTCAAGGACCGCTTTCCCACCCTGCAGGACCCGCCCAGCGACGACATCTGCTATGCCACCACCAACCGCCAGGTGGCGATCAAGAAGATTTCCCCCCAGGCAGATCTGGTGATCGTGGTGGGCTCGGCCAACTCCTCGAACTCCGTTCGGCTGGTGGAGGTTGCCCTTGAATACGGGGCCAAGGCCTCCTACCGGGTGGATTTTGCCAACGAAGTTGATGAGGCCTGGTTTGAAGGGGTCGCAACGGTTGGCGTGACGTCCGGGGCGTCCGTCCCCGAGGTGCTGGTCCAGGATGTGCTGCGCCTGCTGGCCGACTACGGCTACGGCACCGTTGAGGAAGTCGTCACAGCCGAAGAGGACCTCCTGTTCTCGTTGCCCAAGGAGCTTCGGGCAACCCTGAAGCAGGCCGGCGATGTCAGCCGTGCACTGGGCGGACGCCGCCCGCGGAGCTAAGAACGCCGGCGGCGACGCTGAAAGCAAACTGGGTGGGCCTGGCAGCTGTTGCTGCCAGGCCCTTTCGTTGTCCCGGAGTCCTGACCTTGGAGCTCCTAACCCGAGGCTCTTACCCCGGGGCTGGCCTCAGGCGGCCTCGTCCTCGCTTTGGAGTTCGGGGGCGGCCAGTGCGCGCGGAGTGACTTCCACAACGGGAGGGGTTATCAGGCCCGATTCCTCCAGGGTGTTCAACTTCCTGGCAGTGGGAAGGACACGGGCTTCCAGCGTGCCCACCATGGAGTTGTAGCGGTCCACGGACGACTTCAGCGAAGACCCCAGCTTGCTGACATTTTCGCCCAGGGTTCCCATCCGGTCGTACAGCTGCCTCGCGAGGTCGAACAGCTCGCGGGCGCTGTCCGTCAGGACGTCCTGCCGCCAGGTGAAGGCCACAGACTTCAGCACAGCCAGCAGTGTGCTGGGCGACGCCAGGACAACATTCCTGGAGAGCGCATGGTCCAGGAGTTCGGCATCAGCCATGAGTGCTGCGGCCAGGATCGATTCGGCCGGGATGAAGCAGATCACCAGCTCGGGGGAGTTGCCGGGGATGTCCCAGTATTTCTTGTTGCTCAATGAGTCCACGTGCGCCCGCAACGCCTTCGCGTGGGCAGCCAGGAGCCCCTGCTGTGAGCGGCGGTCTGTGCTCAGGGGCAGCCCGGGCTGCCCCGACCGGGAATCCATGGACGCGCCGAGCTCCTGCGCCTCGAGGTAGGCCGACAGCGGGACCTTTGCATCCACCACCAACTGCTTCTCCCCGGGCAGCTGGACCACCAGGTCCGGACGGACGGAAGACTCGCCGCCGGTGCTGTGGACCTGTTCGATGAAGTCGACGTGGCGGAGCATCCCGGAGGCCTCCACCACGCGCCGCAACTGGACCTCTCCCCACTGCCCGCGCGCACTGTTGGACCGCAGGGCAGATTCCAGGGCATGGGTGGACCGGATCAGTTGCTCGTCCGAAAGCCGGGCTTCCTGCAGTTGCTGGGCGAGCTGGCCATACTGTTCCAGCCTGTCCCGCTCCAGGAGCGCCACCTGCTGCTGCACTGCCGTCAGTTTCTCGGCCACGGGCGCCAGTGCACGGAGCACGCTTCCGTCCTGGGACCGTGATTCCCCCAGCTCCCGGTTCTGTGCAGCCAAAAGGCGGCGTTCGGCGTCGGCCGCGGCAAACTGGGCGCTCACCTCCGAAAGCCGTGACGAAACGGCGTCGAAGTCCTCCTCCACGGCGCGGCTGTTCTTCCGCAGCGCAAAGTAGGTGGCTGCAGCGCCCGCCAGGGCCCCCAGTAACAGCATGAACAAAGCCAGTATCAGCGCAAAAGCATCCATGTGCTCACTGTCGCACGGGGCTGTGACATTTCCCGGAAGCGACATTTCAGCCCTCCTGCCCGGAACCCCTTGGCGCTTGCTGCGGGTAGAATCAATGCTCGTGGCTCTTACTATTGGCATCGTCGGACTGCCCAACGTCGGCAAATCAACCCTTTTCAACGCACTGACCCGCAACCAGGTGCTGGCGGCGAACTACCCATTCGCCACCATCGAGCCCAACGTCGGCGTCGTGAACCTGCCCGACCCCCGCCTTCAGAAGCTGGCTGAGATCTTCGGTTCGCAGCGACTCCTGCCTGCACCGGTGTCGTTCGTGGACATCGCCGGCATCGTCAAGGGCGCGTCCGAGGGCGAAGGCCTGGGCAACAAGTTCCTGGCCAACATCCGCGAGGCCGAAGCCATTGCCCAGGTGGTGCGCGTGTTCGATGACCCCGACGTTATCCACGTGGATGGCAAAGTGGACCCCCGCTCCGACATGGAGACCATCAACACCGAGCTCATCCTGGCCGATCTGCAAACCATCGAGAACGCCATTCCGCGGATCGAAAAGGAAGTCAAGATCAAGAAGCGGGAAGCTGCGGAGCTTGCCGCCATCAAGGCTGCCCAGGTGGTGCTGGAACGCGGCGATACCATCTTCTCTTCCATCAAGAGCGACAAGCTGGAAATGGAGCACCTCAAGGAGCTCGGCCTCCTGACGGCAAAGCCGTTCATCTACGTCTTCAACGCCGACGAAGCCATCCTGGGCAGTCCCGAAAAGCAGGAGGAACTGCGGGCCATGGTTGCCCCGGCGGACGCCGTTTTCCTGGACGCCAAGCTCGAGGCCGACCTCGTGGAACTTGACGAGGAAGAGGCCCGCGAAATGCTGGAAATGAATGGCCAGGACGAATCCGGACTGGACCAGCTGGCGCGCGTCGGCTTCCACACGCTGGGGCTGCAGACCTACCTCACGGCCGGCCCCAAGGAAACCCGTGCCTGGACCATCCGCCAGGGGGATACTGCACCGCAGGCAGCAGGGGTAATCCACTCTGACTTCCAGCGCGGCTTCATCAAGGCCGAGGTGGTTTCCTTCAATGACCTCGTCGAAGCCGGGTCCATGGCCGAGGCCAAGTCCCGGGGCAAGGTCAGGATCGAAGGCAAGGAATATGTCATGGCCGACGGCGATGTGGTGGAATTCCGCTTCAACGTCTAGCCCACAGAAATTTTAGAGGGGCCCATCTGCTTCCGCAGATGGGCCCCTCTCTGGTTGGTGCGATGGGAGGATTCTACAATCGACCCACGCTGGGCTACCTGCAGCATGTGACCTAGGATCTACCCATGACGACTCTTCAGGGTGCGGTCGTTCTGGTAGTCGGCGCCACCGGCGGACTCGGTTCTCGCATCGCCGCTCAGCTGGAGAGTAACGGCGCCATCGTCGCCCGGTCGTCAAAGTCTGCTGGGCACGATCTGCGCGCACCCTCCGTGATCCAGGAGGTGCTGGATGATACGAATGCGCAGTACGGACGCCTCGACGGGCTAGTGGTTGCGTCCGGGGTCGTCGCCTTCGGCGCCGCATCAGACCTTGAACCCGCCACGGTGGACGAACTCTTCGCTGTGAACACGACCAGCCCGATCCAGATCATTACCCAGAGCCAGCCCTACCTCGCGGCCTCGGCACGTGAGGGCCGGGAGCCCTTCGTTGTCACACTCAGCGGCGTTGTCGCCGAGGCACCCGTCGCCGGTCTGGCGGCATACTCGGCGTCGAAGGCTGGGCTCGCGGCCTTCGTCGTCGCAGCGGCGCGCGAGTATCGCCGCGCGGGCATCCGAATCCTGGACGCCCGCCCAGGCCACACTGGCACCGCGCTGTCCGATCATCCGATCGCCGGGTCAGCGCCGCAATTCGGCGCGGGGCTGGATCCAGACCGGGTTGCAGCGCGGATTATCACCGCGATCGTCGATGGCGAGAAGGATCTGCCCAGCACCGCCTTCTAGTCTCGGCCGAGCCCCCCGAGGCTTTGGTCCGGCAGGTGATTGGCTGGCGTGAATACATGCGCGCCACCTACCGGACCCGCGGCCGGCAGATGCGCACCGCTAATCGGTTGCACCACAGCAACGGACTGGGACATCGATGACCACCGGGAGGTCTTCGCACGGAATCCGCGATCCCGGATGGTGGTCTCCCTGCTCGAAGCCATGGACCCGGAAAAACGGCGGGAGCACCGCCGTCGTGCTGAAGCCCTGCTGGGCGCAGGACAGGGGGCAACACGGCTGCTGCGGACGGCACCGGCAACAAGGGGCCTCACGCACTATCCTGAGTACAGGGCGTGATCCTGTGAAGTCCAGGAGCCCCTCCCGCAGAAGGAAAACAGGAGGCGGCATGCCGGTCAGGCGTTTGATGCAGTTCATCACCGCAGCGGTAGCTGCAGCCGTAGGACTTTCGGGCTGCTCGGGCGGGGGAGGTCCCACTCCTGTGGTGGTGGGAGAGGCGAAACGGGGTGGCAGCGCCACCGTTGCCGAGGTCAACGCCTTCTCGTCCTTCAACCCGTACAGCACTGATGGCAACACGGACATCAACTCCAAGATCGGGCACATCACCCACTCAGGGTTCTACTACCTGGACGACTCCTCCACCGTGGTGCGCAACGAAAAGTTCGGACGCTTCGAAAAGGTGTCCGACGAGCCGCTCAAGGTGAGGTACACCGTTAACGAGGGCGTCACCTGGTCTGACGGCGAAGCGATCGACGCCGGCGACCTCCTGTTGAGCTGGGCTGCCGGCTCCGGCTACTTCAACGACGCCGATCCCATGGCCGGCACCGGCACCAAGTATTTCTCCACCGCCGCCGATACCAGCGGCCTGGCAGGAACGGTTCTTCCCGAGATCGGCTCGGATGGGCGGTCCATCACCCTTGAGTACACGGAGCCTTACGCCGACTGGGAAGTGGCGTTCGACGTCGGAGTGCCGGCCCACGTGGTCGCAGCGAAAAGCGGCCTGAACGATGAGGAAGACCTCGTCGACCTGATCAAGGACTCACCGCGCGGGGATGTCGAAGAGCCCGCGGTCAACACAGCGCTCAAGCAGGTCAGCGACTTCTGGAACTCCGGATTCGACACCAAAGGTCTGCCTGATGATCCCTCGCTCTACCTTTCCAGCGGGCCGTATATTGTCCGGGACATCGTCCCCGAGGTTTCCATGAGGCTCGTCCGCAACCGGGACTACATTTGGGGCCAGGAACCGTGGCTCGATGAGATCAACATCCGGTTCACCGGGGCGCTGCCGGCAGCTTTGGATGCCCTCCGGAACGGTCAGGCGGACATTATTTCGCCTCAGCCTTCCGCCGGCACTGATGATCTGTTCACCGGCCTGGTTGAACAGGGCAACACCGTCGAGCGTTACAACCAGTCCGGGTATGACCACCTGGACCTGAGCTTTTCCGGCCCCTTCGCACGGGAGGACGTCCGGGAGGCATTCCTCAAGACGGTTCCGCGGCAGGCCATTGTCGATGCCGTCGTCGGGGATCTGCTGCCCGATGCAAAACCCCTCGACTCGCACGTGTTCCTGCCGGGGCAGCCAAAGTACGAAGACACCGCGAAGAACAACGGATCCGCGGATTACGCTGAGGTGGACATCGAGGGTGCAAAGGCGCTGCTGGATGGTGAGACCCCCACTGTCCGGATCCTCTACAACCGTGACAACCCCAACCGCGCCGAGGCTTTTGCCCTGATCCGGGACTCGGCATCACGGGCCGGCTTCCAGGTGGTCGACGCCGGACAAGGCAACGCCGACTGGGCCAGGGCCCTGGGCGGCGGCGGGTACGACGCAGCCCTGCTCGGCTGGATCGGCACCGGGGTGGGCGTCAGCCGCGTCCCGCAGATCTTCCGTACCGGCGCCGGCAGCAATTTCAACGGATTCTCCGACGGGGACGCCGACAGGGCCATGGAAGAACTCGCCGGAACCACTGACCTGGCCAAACAGGACGAGCTCCTGGTGGACATCGATAAGCAGGTGTGGGAGAACGCCTACGGCCTTCCGCTGTACCAGACCGTGGGCACAACAGCTTTCAGCGCCCGGATTGCCGGGGTAAAACCAAGCCCGGGCCCCCTTGGCGTCTGGTGGAACGTCTGGGACTGGCGGCTGGCCTAGAAGCCAGCTCGATACCTTGCCGCATGTCCCGTGGCACGGTTCACATTCCGATTTCGCTGTTGTGCCTACCGGCGAGTAGCATGTGACTTGCACAACTTCCGTTGACCGACTAGGCGTTCAGTTCAAGCCGGTCACGGTTTGGCAACGGAGTACCAGTATCTGGACTTTGTGCGGTTAGGCTACTCGTATATGTAGGTTGCGTCACAGTTCGATAGCTGCGTCTCGCCTGCGGGGAAGCACTATTCCCCTCGTTTTCTCCCACAACTCATAGGAGGCGGAATGCGTTTTGCGCGCACTTCCAAAGCACTGGGCATCGTGGCAATCGCCGCACTCGCCCTGACCGGCTGCGGCGCTGGAGGCGGCAGCAATGACGGTGCCAGCCAGTCGGCTGGCGACCCCAATAAGGTCATCACCGCTTACAGCAATGAACCCCAGAACCCGCTGATGCCGGCCAACACCAACGAAGTTTATGGCGGCCGCGTCGTCGAACTTCTCTTCGAAGGCCTGACCAGCTACGACCCCAGCGGCCAGTCGGTCAACGCCCTGGCCGAGTCCATCGAATCCCCGGACGGCCAGAACTACACCATCAAGGTCAAGAGCGGCACCAAGTTCACCAACGGCGAGGAAGTCACTGCCAAGAGCTTCGTGGACGCCTGGAACTTTGCTGCCCTGAGCACCAATGCCCAGGCCAACAGCAGCTTCTTCGAGTCGATTGAAGGCTATGACGCCGTCAGCGCCACCAAGAAGGAAGGCGAGACCGAGGTCCCCGCTCCCACCGCCCAGACCCTCTCGGGCCTGGTCCTCAAGGACGACACGACCATTGAAGTCAAGCTGACCCAGCCTGAGGCTGACTGGCCGCTGCGCCTTGGCTACACCGCCTTTATGCCCCTTCCGTCCCAGGCGATCGCTGACCCGAAGGCCTACGGCGAGAACCCGGTAGGCAACGGCCCGTACAAGATGGCCAAGGAAGGCGCCTGGCAGCACGACAGCCAGATTGAACTCGTCAAGAACGAGGACTACGCCGGCCCCCGTGTAGCGAAGAACGGCGGCGTGACCTTCAAGTTCTACACCGATCCGGCTCCCGCCTACACGGACATCCAGGCCAACAACCTGGACGTCACGGACGTCCTGCCGACGAACGCCTTGAAGACCTACACCACGGACTTCCCGGAGAACCACCTGAACAAGCCGTACGCCGGCAACTCCACCCTGAACATCCCGGGCTACCTGCCCGAGTTCCAGGGCGAGGCCGGCAAGCTGCGCCGTCAGGCCATCTCGATGGCGATCAACCGCGACGAGATCACCAAGGTGATCTTCAGCGGCACCCGCATCCCTGCCAAGGACTTCACCTCCCCGGCAGTGGATGGCTACAACGAGAACGTTGAGGGTTCCGACGTCCTTAAGTTCGATGCCGCCAAGGCAAAGGAAGCCTGGGACAAGGCCAACGCCATCAGCCCCTGGCCGGCGGACAAGACCCTCCAGCTCGCCTACAACACCGATGGCGGCAACAAGGAATGGATCGACGCTGTTGCCAACAACCTGAAGAACAACCTGGGCATCCAGGCCGAGGGACAGCCGTTCGCCAAGTTCGCTGAGATCCTCGACCTCCGCAAGGCGCAGACTCTTCCCGGCTTCACCCGCGCAGGCTGGCAGGCCGACTACCCGTCGCTCTACAACTTCCTCGGCCCGCTCCTGAGGACTGGTGCCAGCGCCAACTACGAGGGCTACTCGAACCCCGAGTTCGACAAGCTCCTCGACGAAGGACTGGGTGCCAAGTCCACGGACGACGCCAACGCCAAGTTCACCGAGGCCCAGGAGATCCTGTTCCAGGACCTGCCCAACCTCCCGCTGTGGTACTCCGCACGCCAGGTCGTGTGGAGCCAGAACGTCACCAACGTGGACAGCGGCTGGAACGGTGTCATTCAGTACTACAACATCACCGCGAAGTAGTTCTGAGACCGACCAACTCAACTAGCTAGTGGGGGTCCGGCAACAGCCGGGCCCCCATAGCCTTGATACCGGCAGGAAGCTGTCCCACATGAATTTCCCAACATCTCCACAATTTTCGGAGGGTGTGCTGTGATCCAGTTCATTTTCCGGCGACTGCTCCAAGTCATCCCCGTATTCCTGGGCACCACCCTGCTGGTCTACTTCATGGTGTTTGCCCTGCCCGGAGATCCCATCCGGGCGCTCTTTGGAGACCGCCCGCCGAGCGAGGCTGTGATCGCAGCCCTTCGCCAGCAGTACAACCTCGACCAGCCGTTCTGGGTTCAGTACGGCCTGTTTCTCAAGAATCTCTTTACGTTCAACCTCGGCGTCGACTTCACCGGCCAGCCCATCGCGGCAACCCTGGGCCGTGTCTTCCCTGTCACCGTGATGCTTGCGGTCGAAGCGCTGGTTATCCAGGCAGTGTTCGGCATCGGGTTCGGCCTCATCGCCGGCCTGCGCAAAGGCAAGATCTTCGACTCGTCGGTGCTGCTCGCCTCGCTCATCGTCATCGCCATCCCCATCTTTGTCCTCGGCTTCGTCCTGCAGCTCGTCTTCGGCGTATACCTTGGCTGGGCCAAACCCACCGTGGGCACGGACGTCAGCTGGAGCACCTTGCTGCTTCCGGCCTTCGCGCTGGCGCTGGTGTCCTTCGCCTACGTGCTTCGCCTGACCCGGGCATCGGTCATTGAGAACTCAACGGCTGATTACGTCCGTACCGCGACGGCAAAAGGGCTGTCCCGGCCGCGCGTGGTCATGGCGCACATCCTCCGCAACTCGATGATTCCCGTCGTTACCTACCTGGGCGCCAGCCTCGGCGGACTGATGGGCGGCGCCATTGTCACCGAAGGCATCTTCAACGTTCCCGGCGTAGGGCAGAAGCTCTACCAGGCAATTCTCCGCAGCGAAGGCCCCACGGTCGTCGCCATCGTGAGTGTGCTGGTGCTGGTCTTCGTTATCGCCAACCTGCTGGTTGATTTGCTGTACGCCTGGCTTGATCCGAGGATTCGCTATGAAAAGTAACCAAGACACCACGCACTTCGTTGCCCCCATCGAGGAAACCCCTCTGCTGGCAACGGATGCTGTAAAGACAGACCAGGCCCCGCTGAGCCTGTGGGCTGACGCCTGGCGCAAGCTCCGCCGTCGTCCGCTGTTCATCGTCTCGGCAGTGATGATCCTGGTCATCCTGGTGGTGGCGTTCTTCCCGGGCCTGTTCACGCAGACTGCGCCCAACGACAACTGCCAGCTGGCCAACTCGGACGGCGCACCTTCCCCCGGCCACCCGTTCGGGTTCACCTTCCAGGGCTGCGACGTCTACGCCCGCGTCATTTACGGCACGCAGGCTTCCGTCATGGTTGGTGTCTTCGCCGTTATCGGCGTGCTCATCATTGGTGTGACGCTCGGCGCGCTTGCCGGTTTCTACGGCGGGTGGGTCGATTCCGTCATTGCCCGCCTCGGCGACATCTTCTTCGCGCTTCCGCTGGTGCTCGGTGCCCTGGTTGTGACCCAGTTGCCGTTCTTCCGGGAAAACAAGAGCGTGTGGACTGTCATCATGATCATCGTGCTGCTGGCGTGGCCACAGATGGCCCGGTTGACCCGCGGGGCGGTGATCGAAGTCCGGAACGCGGACTTCATTACGGCGGCCCGTTCGCTGGGCGTGTCCAGGATCCAGAGCCTGATCAAACATGTCCTGCCCAACGCCCTTGCCCCCATCATCGTGCTGGCCACCATGGAACTCGGTGTGTTCATCGTGCTGGAGGCCACGCTGTCCTTTCTGGGCATTGGGCTCCCCGGCAGCATCATGTCCTGGGGCAACGACATCTCCGCGGCGCAGTCGTCCATCCGCACCAACCCCGCGGTCCTGCTGTACCCGGCTGCCGCCCTGTCCATCACCGTCCTGAGCTTCATCATGCTGGGCGATGCCCTGCGCGATGCTCTTGACCCGAAGAGCCGCCAGCGATGAAGGAGGCAAACGTGACTACATCCGATGTCACTATTACTGAAGCCGGAACACCCGCAGACCGGCCGCTGCTGGAAATCCGCGACCTCGCCATCACGTTCAACACCAGCAACGGCGAAGTCAAGGCTGTCCGGAACGCGCACCTGACCATCATGCCGGGCGAGACCGTGGCGATCGTGGGCGAGTCCGGGTCCGGAAAATCGACCACGGCCCTGGCTGCCATTGGCCTCCTGCCCGCCAACGGCCGGGTCTCCGGCGGCCAGATCCTGCTGGACGGCGAAGACATCTCGCATGCGCCCGAAAAGCGGATGATCGAACTGCGCGGCAACACCATCGGTATGGTGCCCCAGGACCCCATGTCCAACCTCAACCCGGTATGGAAGATCGGCTACCAGGTCAAGGAAACGCTGCAGGCCAACGGGCGCCCCAGCGGCCCCGAGGACATCGCCAAGGTCCTGTCCGAAGCCGGCCTTCCGGACTCGCACCGGCGCGCCAAGCAGTACCCCCATGAGTTCTCCGGCGGTATGCGCCAGCGGGCCCTGATCGCGATCGGCCTGTCCTGCCAGCCGAGACTGCTGATCGCCGATGAACCCACCTCAGCGCTGGACGTCACGGTGCAGCGGCAGATCCTGGATCACCTCGAAGGCATGACCTCGGAGCTGGGCACAGCTGTCCTGCTGATCACCCACGACCTGGGCCTCGCGGCTGAACGCGCTGACAAGGTTGTGGTGATGTACCGCGGGCAGGTGGTGGAGTCCGGTCCTTCCCTGGAGCTGCTGCAGAACCCGCAGCACCCCTACACCAAGCGGCTTGTCGAGTCTGCACCGTCCCTGGCGAGCCGAAGGATCCAGGTCGCCAAGGAACAGGGCGTGGAAGCCGCCGATCTGCTCGCTCCGGCCGCTGAGGCCCTTGCTGCCGACAACGTCCTGCAGATCCAGGACCTGCGGAAGGTATACAAGCTCCGGCAGGGCCTGGGGAAATCATCGGACTTCGCGGCCGTGGACGGCGTAAGCTTCAACGTCCTCCGGGGAACCACGACGGCGATCGTGGGGGAGTCGGGCTCCGGCAAGTCCACCGTGGCCAAGATGGTGCTCCAGCTGGAAAAGCCCACGGACGGCAAGATCCTTTTCGATGGTGTGGACACCTCGCTGCTGAAGCCCTCGGAGCTGTTCAAGTTCCGGCGTCGGGTCCAGCCCATCTTCCAGGATCCTTACGGCTCCCTGGACCCGATGTACAACATCTTCCGGACCATTGAGGAGCCGTTGCGGGTCCACAAGATCGGGAACAAGGCCAGCCGGGAGAAGAAGGTCCGTGAACTGCTGGACCAGGTGGCGCTGCCGCAATCCACCATGCAGCGGTACCCGAACGAGCTCTCCGGCGGGCAGCGGCAGCGCGTCGCCATAGCGCGGGCACTCGCCCTGGATCCTGAGGTCATCATCTGCGATGAAGCAGTATCCGCGCTGGACGTGCTGGTCCAGGCCCAGGTACTGAATCTGCTGGCAGACCTTCAGTCGAACCTTGGGCTGACCTATCTCTTCATCACCCACGACCTCGCGGTGGTCCGGCAGATCGCGGACCACGTCTGCGTGATGGAGAAGGGGCGCCTGGTGGAGACGGGATCCACGGACGACGTGTTCGATGCTCCGCAGCAGGATTACACGCAGGCACTGCTTAACGCCATCCCCGGCGCGAAGCTGATGCTGCCGCCGGAAGTGGCGTAGCCCACCCAGCGGTATACTGACGCCGCCGCCCCTTGGGGGCGGCGGCGTCAGCGCAACGTTTTGTCGTCGTCAGTCCTGTCCGACGAACCGCTGGTAGTAGCTTTAAGGTCAGGGATTTTGAGTTCCCGCAGGCGGCGCTCCAGCAGGATGCCCAGGGCGTTGCGCCCATCGTCATCCATGTGAACGGTATCCGCGAGCCGGTGAGCCAGGTTGTATCGGGTCAACCAGTCCCCAACGCTCACGAAGGTGATGCCCTGCTTGGCCGCAATGGTTCCCAGCAGGGCATCCACTTTGCTCCGCCGGCCGCCGCCGTTGGCTGCTCCGCGCCCCAACGTCCCGATCATCACGATACGGGAAGAGGGATACCTCGACTTCAAGGCGTCAAGAAGCCGGTTTGCATTGGTGGTGATCTGGGCATCCGTGGCGCCGCTGCCGGCGTCGTTCCCCCCTCCCTGTACCACCACCAGGCCGGGCGTGCCCACTGGAAGCAACCAGTTGCCGCGCTCCAGGGCGTCGATATAGTTTCCCACCTTGCCATTCGCCTTCACGAAGCCCGTTCCTCCCAGCCCGGCGAAGTAGACCTGATAGCCCAAGGCCCCAAGCGCTTGACGTGGCCATCCGTTGGCGGGCGCTGACTGTGAGTCGCCAATCAGGACAGCAGTCCTGCTTATGTTGGGCACAACCACCTCGTTGCGGCCATTGACCGGGTTCCGGTAGACAGAGCCCGGCCGTGTGATGGATGTCCCGCCGACGAGCTCTGCCAGGTCAAGACGAGAAGAGTATGGAGCGGCCACGGGCTGGCCTGGGGCCGGAACCGGCCTGAGCAGCCTGGGAGGGCCACCATCCGGGTGGACACCGGCCGCGAGTGCATGGTCCCCGGATTCCGGTGGCAACGGCTCGAGCGATTGGCCAGGCGTGGCAAGGACGATTCCGACCGTAGTCACCACCACGGCGACCCGAATCAGGGCAGGGGCGGGACGCATGCTGGTGTCCTGAATTGCTCGCTGCTCATCAACAGCAATCATGGGGCATTTTCCGGCATTAATCCAGCGAGTGTGCCATTAGGGACGAGGCCGCTGCCGCCCCTTCGAAATTTTGTTTTCCGGTCTTTTAGGCCAATAAATGGCACAGCGGCTAGACTTGGGGAAGGCGCCCTGTGCTAAGGGCCTGATCCGTCGTGCGTTCCAGTTGGAAATGTCGCGATACAACAGCTGACTTTCACCACTGAATCGAGCCATTACGCATGTCTGAAACCACCACCAACACCGCGGTAGCCACTGCATCGCGCAGTGACCTCCGCAACGTCGCGATTGTGGCCCACGTTGACCACGGCAAGACCACCCTGGTCGACGCCATGCTCAAGCAGACCAACTCCTTTGCCGAGCACAACCACCTCGAAGACCGCGTGATGGACTCCGGTGACCTCGAGCGCGAAAAGGGCATCACCATCCTGGCCAAGAACACCACGGTGGCCTACAACGGTCCGTCCTCCAACGGCCAGACCATCACCATCAACGTCATCGACACCCCCGGTCACGCCGACTTCGGTGGCGAGGTGGAGCGCGGCCTGTCCATGGTTGACGGCGTCGTCCTCCTCGTTGACGCTTCCGAAGGTCCGCTGCCGCAGACCCGCTTCGTCCTCCGCAAGGCCCTGGCCGCCCACCTGCCCGTTATCCTGCTGGTGAACAAGACCGACCGTCCCGATGCCCGCATTGAGGAAGTCGTTCACGAGTCCATGGACCTTCTCCTGGGCCTGGCCTCTGACCTGGCAGACGAAGTTCCCGACCTTGACCTGGACAAGATCCTCGAAGTTCCCGTTGTCTACGCTGCCGCCAAGGTCGGCCGCGCGTCCCTGGAGCAGCCCGCCGATGGCACCGCTCCGGAAAACGAGGACCTGGAGCCGCTCTTCAAGACCATCATTGAGCACATTCCGGCTCCCACCTACAACCCGGAAGGTGTACTGCAGGCGCACGTCACCAACCTGGACGCCTCCCCGTTCCTGGGCCGCCTGGCGCTGCTGCGTATCTACAACGGCACCCTGCGCAAGGGCCAGACCGTTGCCTGGGCCCGTGCCAACGGTGAGCTCAAGAACGTCAAGATCACCGAACTGCTGGCCACCAAGGCCCTGGACCGCGTCCCGGCCGAATCCGCCGGTCCCGGTGAGATCGTCGCCGTCGCCGGTATCGAGGACATCACCATCGGTGAGACCCTGACCGATGCCGAGAACCCGCAGCCGCTGCCGCTGATCACCGTGGACGATCCCGCGATCTCCATGACCATCGGTATCAACACCTCGCCGCTGGCCGGCAAGGTCAAGGGCGCCAAGGTCACGGCCCGCCAGGTGAAGGACCGCCTGGACAAGGAACTGATCGGTAACGTCTCCATCAAGGTTCTCCCCACCGAGCGTCCCGACGCCTGGGAAGTCCAGGGCCGTGGCGAGCTGGCCCTGGCCATCCTCGTTGAGCAGATGCGCCGCGAAGGCTTCGAGCTGACCGTGGGCAAGCCGCAGGTTGTCACCAAGACCATCGACGGCAAGATCCACGAGCCCATGGAGCACATGACCATCGACGTGCCGGAAGAGTACCTCGGCGCCGTCACCCAGCTCATGGCAGCCCGCAAGGGCCGCATGACCAATATGGCCAACCACGGCACAGGCTGGTGCCGGATGGAATTCATCGTTCCCGCCCGTGGCCTGATCGGCTTCCGCACCAAGTTCCTCACGGACACCCGCGGTGCCGGCATCGCAGCCTCCATTTCCGAGGGCTACGAGCCCTGGGCCGGCCCCATCGAGTACCGCACCAACGGTTCCATGGTCGCCGACCGCGCCGGTGTTGTAACGCCGTTCGCCATGATCAATCTGCAGGAGCGCGGTTCCTTCTTCGTGAAGCCCACCTCCGAGGTGTACGAAGGCATGATCGTCGGCGAGAACTCCCGCGCCGACGACATGGACGTCAACATCACCAAGGAAAAGAAGCTCACCAACATGCGTGCCGCTTCCTCCGACACCTTCGAGAACCTAACGCCGCCGCGCGACCTCACCCTCGAAGAGTGCCTCGAATTCGCCCGCGAGGACGAGTGCGTCGAGGTGACCCCGGAGTCCATCCGCATCCGCAAGGTGATCTTGGACACCAATGACCGCGCCAAGGCCAACCGAGCCCGCGCAAAGGTCTAGCAACACCGGCCTCAGGGCCAATGAAACTGCCGGGACGGCAGGCGGGATATCCCGCCGTCGTCCCGGCTTTTTCTTTTGCCAACTGTGCCCGGCTGCTCACTCATTTCCGTCCTGGGTGCGCAGGGACGGTCCCTGCGCACCGAGGTTCTACGTTCCTGCGTCCGTACGTTGTCCACATAGTTGCTGTCGCTGCTGTGCCCGGAACCCGGTGACAGGAACCATTCAGTCATGCGAACAGTTACTGATGCGCTGGCCCGGCTGAATGGAGTTGCGGGCGTTGACGCACTGAGGCAAGCCGGTGTACCCCGCCGGACCATTGAAGCCGGCGTCCTTGACGGCGCCGTGCATAGGGTGGCGCGTGGCGTGTATGCACTGCCCGACGCCGCCCCTTGGCTAATCCATGCCGGCCGCCATCATGCGGTGCCCGGCTGCGTCACGGCCGCTTACGCAGCAGGGCTGTGGGTTGTCCAAAGGCCTGACAAGCCGCATCTTGCTGCGCGGCATGGCAGGCCAATCAATGGATGCGTGGTGCATCGAAGCGGCCTGCCACTGACGCACCTGGACATTGTCTGCCAATCGCTGCGATGCCTGCCGCCGCTTGAAGGCCTGACCATAGCTGAGTCTGCAGCCAAACAGGGCTTGGTTCAACTTTCAGATCTGCGCGGCCGCTTTCCAGCTGCACGGGAAAAGGCCTTGCTGGGGCTGGTGGCAAGAATCCGGCCCCAGTCGGGATCCATCATTGAAACCATGGCGCGGTACCTGCTGCAAGAAGCCGGTCTGACAGTCGAGCTCCAGGTCAACATTCCGGGGATGGGGCACCTGGACCTCCTCGTTGACGGATTGCTGGGCATCGAGACGGACGGCTACGCCCATCACAGCAGCCGGAAGGCGTACCGGGAGGACCGGCGGCGTTGGAACATCACTGTGGTCCGGGGCGTTCCCACCCTCCGCGTGACATTCGAAATGCTGGTCAGCGAGCCCAAAGAGTTCGTGCGGATGGTTCACCAAGCTCTGGCCGCGTGCCGGACTGCGCATTGAAGTCCGGATTCGGTCCGCCGCGGCAGTCCCTGCGCAGTGACGGCGTGTCTCACTGCGCAGCCGGGCGGCGCCGCGGCTCGGGTGCCGGCGGGACTTCCTTGGCTGCTACAACCTCGTCCAGGGCGATGACGACGTCGGCCTGCCGCGTGCGGACGGTGACGGAACCGGCGTCGCACATCACCAGGTGCCCCAACGCATCGGTGAAGCCGCCCTTGATGCGGTAGCGCACCACTACGCGGGTACCGGGCGCGGCGGCGGCAAGGAATCCGGCAGGTGTGGGGGCAGGCAGGTTCACCACTTCATACTAAATGGCTTCACACAAGGCCACCGGCTAGGTTCGCGGGAACGGCCCGGGAGATAATAGGCTCAGATGTCAGGGTCCGGCCATAGTTGCCGGATGCAAGAACCGGCGGGTCGCCGGAACCAACGTGGAGAGGCCAGGGACGTGACGTACGTAATCGCGCAGCCGTGTGTAGATGTCAAGGACAAGGCATGTATTGAAGAATGCCCCGTCGACTGCATCTACGAAGGTGAGCGTTCGCTGTACATCCATCCGGACGAATGTGTCGATTGCGGGGCCTGCGAACCCGTCTGCCCCGTTGAGGCCATCTACTACGAGGATGACACTCCGGATGAGTGGGCTGACTACTACAAGGCCAATGTGGAGTTCTTTGACGACCTCGGTTCACCGGGCGGAGCCGCCAAGATCGGGAACACCGGCAAGGACCACCCCATGATCGCCGCGCTGCCGCCGCAGAATCAAGACCACTGACGCAGAAAAGGTGACCGCAGCAGTGAATACGTTTGGCCTTGACCTGCCCGATTACCCGTGGGAGGCCATGGCGCCGTATCTTGCCAAGGCATCGGAGCACCCCGGCGGCGCCGTCAACCTGTCCATCGGGACACCCGTGGACCCTACCCCCGCGCTGATCCAGGACGCCTTGAAGGCCGCTTCGGACGCCCCGGGGTATCCCACCGTCCACGGCACGCCCGCGCTGCGGGAAGCCATCGCAGGATGGTTCGAACGCCGCCGCGGCGTGGCCGGCCTTGATCCCCGCAACATCATGCCGACGGTGGGCTCCAAGGAACTCGTGGCCTGGCTGCCGCTGCTGCTGGGGCTGAGGCCAGGCGACGTCGTCGTACGCCCCAAGGTTGCCTACCCCACGTACGATATCGGCGCCACGCTTGCCGGCGTGATCTCCGTTGCAACAGACAACCTGGACGAACTCGACGAGGCCACGCGCTCCCGCGTCCGGTTGATTTGGGTCAATTCGCCGGGCAACCCGACCGGCAGCGTCCGCGGAGTCGACTCCTTGAAGACGCTGGTGGAGCAGGCCCGGGACCTGGGCGCCGTGGTGGCCTCGGACGAATGCTACGCAGAGCTTGGCTGGGGCGACTGGGACGTCCAGCGGGGCGGCCAGGCAGTTCCGAGCATCCTGGATCCCCGGGTTGCCGGCGGGTCCCATCAAGGGCTGCTTGCTGTGTACTCGCTGAGCAAGCAATCCAACGTGGCCGGCTACCGCGCAGCCTTCGTGGCCGGCGACCCGGACCTGATGCCCAACCTGGTGAACAGCCGCAAGCACGCGGGCATGATAGTGCCCTATCCGGTGCAGGAGGCCATGCGGGTGGCGCTGGGTGACGACGCACACGTGGAGACCCAAAAGGACCTGTACCGGGGACGCCGCGAACGGCTGGTTCCGGCGCTGCTGGGGTTTGGGCTGGAAATCAAGGAATCCGACGCCGGACTGTACCTCTGGTCTACGGCAGGGGAGAGCACCTGGGACACTGTGGCGCGGCTGGCAGAGCGCGGCATCGTGGTGGGCCCGGGCGTTTTCTACGGCGAGGCGGGCAACGGCTACGTCCGGGTGGCCCTCACGGGAACCGACGAAAGGATCGACGCCGCCGTCGCCCGACTGGCCGCCACATCGTAACAATGCTGTGACTCGCGCCACATCAGGCTCGTTTTAGGGCATTTTCGAAGGTCGCGGATTAGTGGCACCCGCCAAGGAGCGGTAGCTTTTTAAGTGACTATCAATGGTGGCTTTCTACAAGAAGGCAGCCCGGGTGTTGGAACCTGTGTTCTCAGGCTTCGTGCGCGGCTCACCAGATGTTGGATCAAGCTTTCGACAGAGGCCCAGACGCCTCATGAAGGGGACTCCATGACTGAGACCAACAATGCTGCGACCCTGCACCACGCAGGAGGCGAGCTTAAGCTGCCGCGCATCCAGGTTGTTGAAGGAAACGAGGGCTACGACGTTTCCAAACTGCTGAAGCAGACGGGCGCAGTCACCTTTGACCCCGGCTTCATGAACACAGCAGCCACAACTTCGGCTATCACCTACATCGACGGCGATGCGGGCATCCTGCGTTACCGCGGATACCCCATCGAGCAGTTGGCACAGCACTCCAGCTTCCTCGAGGTGTCCTACCTGCTGATCTACGGCAACCTGCCCACGCCCACGGAACTGGACGAATTCGACCAGAAGATCCGCCGGCACACGCTGCTGCACGAAGAGCTCAAGGGCTTCTTCGGCGGTTTCCCCCGGGACGCGCACCCCATGCCCGTGCTGTCCTCGGCTGTTTCGGCCCTGTCCACGTTTTACCAGGACTCGTTGGATCCCTTTAACGCCGAGCAGGTGGAAGTTTCCACCATCCGCCTGATGGCCAAGCTCCCGGTCATCGCGGCCTACGCCCACAAGAAGTCCATCGGCCAGCCCATGCTGTACCCGGACAACTCGCACAACCTTGTGGAGAACTTCCTCCGGCTCAGCTTCGGCCTTCCGGCCGAGCAGTACGAGGTGGACCCGGTCGTCGCCAAGGCCCTGGACCTCCTGCTCATCCTGCATGCGGACCACGAGCAGAACTGCTCCACCTCCACCGTGCGCCTGGTGGGCTCCTCCAACGCGAACCTGTTCGCGTCCGTCTCAGCAGGCATCAATGCCCTCTTCGGGCCCGCCCACGGCGGCGCCAATGAAGCGGTCCTCAAGATGCTTCGCCAGATCCAGGCCGAGGGCACCAAGCCCGAGGATTACATGGAGAAGGTCAAGAACAAGGAAGACGGCGTCCGCCTCATGGGCTTCGGACACCGGGTCTACAAGAACTACGATCCGCGCGCCAAGATTGTGAAGGCCACCGCCCACGAGATCCTCACCAAGCTCGGCGGCAACGACGAACTGCTGGACATCGCCCTGCGCCTGGAAGAGAAGGCGCTGAACGATGACTACTTCATCCAGCGCAAGCTCTACCCGAACGTGGACTTCTACACCGGCCTCATCTACAAGGCCATGGGCTTCCCGGAGAAGATGTTCACCGTGCTCTTCGCGATCGGCCGCCTCCCGGGCTGGATCGCCCAGTGGCGGGAAATGATCAGCGACCCGAACACCAAGATCGGCCGCCCGCGGCAGCTCTACATCGGAGAGCCGGAGCGCGACTACCCGGCCCGCTGACACGGCAACCTGAATAACGACGTCGGCCGCCCACCTCCAGGAGGTGGGCGGCCGACGTCGTTAACCACCAGGGGAGCAGCCCCTAGGTACCCTGCGGGCGTGGGCCGGGTTGCTTAGCCGGCGTAGCCCTGGGGGTTGTTTTTCTGCCAGCGCCAGTGGTCCTCGCACATCTCATCCACGGTCTTGGTGGTGGACCAGCTGAGGTCCGCCAGGGCGGAGGTGGCGTCTGCCCAGAAGGCCGGCAGGTCGCCGGCGCGGCGGCCCGTGATTTCGTAGGGGATGGGCTTGCCGACAGCCTTCTCGAAGGAGCGTAGGACCTCCAGCACGGAGGAGCCCTTGCCGGAACCGAGGTTCCAGCGGAAGACGCCCGCGCGGTCCGCTACATGGCTCAGGGCGGCCACGTGGCCCTCGGCGAGGTCGACGACGTGGATGTAGTCGCGCAGGCAGGTGCCGTCCGGGGTATCGTAGTCGCCGCCGAAGACCATGAGCTTTTCACGGCGGCCAACGGCTACCTGGGCGATGAAGGGCACCAGGTTGTTCGGGATGCCCTGGGGATCCTCGCCGATCCGGCCGGAGGGGTGCGCGCCCACGGGGTTGAAGTAGCGCAGCAGGGCTATATGCCAGCGGTTGTCGGCGGATCCGAGGTCGGAGAGGATGTCCTCGATCTGTTCTTTCGTGCGGCCGTAGGGGTTGTTGGCGCCGATCTCCATTTTTTCCACGTAGGGGATGGGATTGTGCTCGCCGTAGACGGTGGCGGAGGAGCTGAAGACGATGGAGCGGACGTTGTGCCGGTCCATGACCCGGATGAGGTTAAGGGTGCCCACCAGGTTGTTGTAGTAGTAGTTGAGCGGCTCGCGCACTGACTCGCCCACGGCCTTCAGTCCGGCGAAGTGGATCACCGCATCGATGGTGTCGCCGGCGAACACTTTTTCCACGGCGGCTTCGTCCACCAGGTCGGCGTTATGGAACTTCGCAGTCTTGCCGGTGAGTTCCGCAACCCGGCGAAGCGATTCTTCGCTGGAGTTGACGAGGTTGTCGATGACCACCACGTCATGGCCGGCTTCCTGCAGGGACAGAACAGTGTGGGAACCGATGTAGCCGGTTCCCCCTGTGACCAGTATTTTCATGCTTCCAACGCTATCCCACATGGGCGTGCTGCTGCCGGTATGTCCCGGACGACGGGCAGCATGACGGGCGATTACGGCAGCGGCGGCGGGCCGGACGTTTGATTGCGCACACATGTGCTAAAAAGTGGAGTGCCTAAAATTGTCGATGCCCAAGTCCGCCGCCAGGAGGTGGTGGAAGCTGTCTGGCGGATCATCGCGGTTGACGGTCTTGAGAAGGCGTCGCTCCGGGAAGTGGCAGACGAGGCGGGGCTCGCCGTCGGGTCCGTACGGCACTACTTCGCCGGAAGCGAGGAGCTCCTCACGTACTCCTTCGCGGCCGTTATCGACCGTATTGTCACCAGGCTGGTTGAAGCCCTGCCCGCCCTGCAGGATAACCCGCCGGCGAGCCCTGAACACCGTGCAGCCGTTTTAACCCTGCTGGGCGAACTGCTGCCGCTGGATGAACAGCGGGCTGTGGAGGCCTGCGTGTGGATGGCGTTTCGGAACGCCGCAAGGATCAGGCCGTTCCTTGCTGCTGAGGCCGATCGCAGCCACCGGGAAGTGGCGGCCTTGATGGGACGCGTCATCACCACCCTGCTGCCCGCCCATGCACCCGAAGAAGCGCTGGTGGTGGAGGCCGAAAGGCTCCTGGCAACCCTCGATGGATTGTGCATGCATGCCCTGCTCCAGCCGGCCTGGATGACAGCCGGCATGTGCAGGGGAGTCCTGGAGCGGCACCTTGACGGGCTGGCGGCGTGACTGCCGTTAACGTCGTCGAACATGGGGAATAGACTGATAACCGGGGGCGTGACATCGGATCAACAGGCCCGGTAACAACGCGCCAGGGAAGGATTTCGGATGCACCAAACAGGCGGTTCCGGCTGGCAGATCACCACCGACACGTCGGGGCCGATGATGATTGCCCTGTACGTCCGCGATGCAGCCGGGCTTGACGGCGCCGGCCATCCGGCCCTGTCCCATGCCGCTCCCAAAATCCGCCCTGCAGACCATTCCCACCTCACCGCCGATGTTGGTGGCCTGAGCGTGCTGAAGACGGAATGGGAGGCCTGGTGGGCGCAGTTACTGAAGGCTCATCCCCAGACGTCGCCGGAACTGTCGCCGCCCAATTTTGAGGCCTTTGGCAATTCGCCCGCTCTGCAGCGTGTACTCCAGGCGCACTTCGGCTCCGCCCTCACGTGGGCGCGGGAGCGCAGGAGCGAGTACGCCGAGCTGGAAGCAGAGCGGGCTGCCATCGGTGCAGACCAGCTGCTGGAGGACATGGTTGACGACAGGCTGCTGGAGGTAGGGCGGGACGCGCGCGCCTTCAAGCTGACCATCATCGAGCTGCCGCTGAATGAGCAGCGGGCCTGGTACCTCGAGCCGGACAAAATCATCATGAGCCACCAGCTGATGGGCGAGCCCGAACTGTTCCGCAGCTATGTCCAGCCCGTGGTGGAGATCCTGGCTTAGATACGCAGGGGGCTCAGCCCTCGACGCCAACCGGTGACACAGTGATCCGGACCTGCCCGTCGGAGGCTGATGATTCCTGCCAGCCGTTCCGCGCCGCACGGTCCCAGGACCGTCCGGCAACCTCTACCTGCGTCACTTCGTATCCCTTGGCGTTGGCCACGGCCCACTGGGCAACAGACCAGGCCTGGCGGCCGCTGGCTTCCACCACCAGCGTCCGGCCTTCCACAGCCGTGCCCAGCGGTCCGTAGGCCCGGGCCAGTCCGGCCGACACGACGCCGGGGTCTCCGGCAGCCGCAGCAGAACGGAGCGTGCATTGCACGGCTTCGGGTGTCTGTCCGGAGAGTCCGGAGGCGAAAGAGCGTCCCATCTGCTCATGCTGGGCATAGGCAGTGGGGAAAGCGGACCGCTGGACCCGTTGCGCGGCTTCGGTAATCTCCATCGACTCATAGCCCGGCACCTGGACCAAAGCATCGTAAAAGGCGTTTGCTGCGTAGTACGGGTCCATCACCTGCGCCTCGCTGCCCCAGCCCTGCGAAGGCCGCTGCTGGAACAGCCCCCGCGAATCAGGGCCCGCCTGGTCTCCGTGGTCGATGTTCCGCAGCTTGGACTCCTGCATCGCGGTGGCGAGTGCTATGCTCGCGGCGCGCGGCGGGAGCCCCCGCTGGACAGCGACGGCGGTGATCAGCGAAGCGTGGACCGCCTGGTCGGGGGCCAGCTCTGCCGTTCCTCCGCCGACGACGGCGGTGCAGCGTTCCGAAACAAGGGTCTCGGAACGCTGCACAAAAAACACCGCCGCATAGACGCCGCCGATCACGAGTGCCAGGGCGAGCAGCAGCACCAGGAGCCGGCGCACGCTTCGGCTTCGGCTTCGTGCCATAAGGATCAGTTGGCGTGCAGGGCGTCGTTCAGTTCCACGGTCTGGCCAGCGCGGGGAAGGACCTCCACCGCGCCGTTGGTGGAGTTGCGCCGGAACAGCAGGTTGGGGACGCCGGAGAGTTCCGCGGCCTTAACGATCTTGGTGGTGTCTTCGCCCACCTCGTCCTTGGGGCCGGGTACGCGCACCCGGGTTCCGGCCGTGACATAGAGGCCGGCTTCCACCACCGAGTCATCGCCGATACTGATGCCCACGCCGGAGTTGGCGCCGAGCAGGACGCGCTCACCGATAGTAATCTTCTCTTTGCCGCCGCCGGACAACGTGCCCATGATGGACGCTCCGCCACCAACGTCGCTGCCGTCACCGGTGACCACACCGGCGGAAATCCGGCCTTCGACCATCGAGGTGCCCAGCGTGCCCGCGTTGAAGTTGACGAAGCCTTCGTGCATCACGGTGGTGCCTTCGGCCAGGTGCGCACCCAGGCGCACGCGGTCGGCGTCGGCAATCCTGACACCTGTGGGTACTACGTAGTCCACCATGCGGGGGAACTTGTCGATGCCGTAGACGGTGACTGCCCCGCGCCGGCGCAGCCGGGCACGGGTCAGTTCAAAACCCTCCACTGCAGCGGGCCCGAAGTTGGTCCACACAACGTTCGGCAGTTTGCCGAAGATCCCGTCAAGGTTGATGGTGTTCGGCCGGACCAGGCGGTGCGAGAGCAGGTGCAGGCGAAGGTAGGCGTCAGCGGTGTCTGCCGGAGCCTCATCGAGGTTGATCTGGACAAAGACCACCTTCTGCTCCGTGCCCCGGTCCTCGTCGGTGCCGGTTTCGGCAATCCGGGTGAGCACGTCGTCCGCGTTCTCCACTGAGCGCAGGTTTTCGGCGGCTACACCCAGGGCCGGGGCCGGGAACCATACGTCCAGGACGGTGGCATCATCTGCGTTGCTTTTAGCGGACGCAATGGTGGCCACACCGAAGCCGTAGGCGGAGCGTTCTTCGGTGGGGGCGTTCTGGATTTCGGGCACGGCGGAGGAAGCAGTCTCAGTCATGGCCCCAGTCTATCGACGGCGGGGGACCTGCTCCGAACTAGACTGGCTTCGTGACTGCCGAAACCGCCCCCGGACCTTCCACCCTTCCGCTCGACCTGCGCCAGGACGTTGCGCTGCTGACCGCCGCCATCATGGACGTCAACAGCGTCTCCGGACAGGAGACCGTGCTGGCTGACGCCGTGGAAGCGGCCCTGCTGACCATTCCGGAACTGCACGTTGTCCGCGACGGAGACTCAATCATTGCCCGGACGGAGCTGGGGAACGCGGAACGCGTCATCCTGGCAGGCCACCTCGACACTGTTCCGCTGCCCCTGGCTGAAGGGTCCAGGGGTACGGTCCCATCCAGTTGGGAGTCCGGCGTGCCAGGGGAGGGCGTGCTGTACGGCCGGGGTGCCACCGACATGAAGGGCGGCGTCGCAGTGCAGCTTGCGCTTGCCGCCACAATGTTCGACGGCGGGGCAGCACCCAGGCGGGACGTCACCTTTGTGTTCTACGACCATGAGGAAGTCGAAGCCGTGAAGAGCGGCCTGGCCCGGCTGGTGCGCAACCACGGCCACCTGCTCGACGGCGACTTCGCCATCCTGCTGGAACCGACGGACGGCACGGTGGAAGGCGGCTGCAACGGCACCAGCCGGTTCGAGGCAACAACTGTGGGCGAGGCAGCCCACTCCGCCCGGGCATGGATGGGCAGCAACGCCATCCACGCAGCGGCACCGATCCTGGCGAGGCTGGCGGCGTACGAACCTGCCACGGTCAACGTGGACGGGCTGGAATACCGCGAGAGCCTTAACGCGGTAAAGATCAGCGGCGGCACTGCCGGCAACGTTATTCCGGACCGGTGCGTGGTGGAGATCAACTATCGCTTTGCGCCGGACAAAACGCCCGATGAGGCAGAAGCCGTGGTGCGGGAACTCCTTGAAGGGTTCGACGTCGTCCGCACTGATGCTGCCGCCGGTGCACGCCCGGGGCTCCAGCACCCCGCGGCCGCTTCGTTTGTTGCCGCCGTCGGAGCCGAGCCAAAGCCCAAATACGGCTGGACCGACGTCGCGCGCTTCAGTGAACTGGGGATCCCGGCGGTAAATTTCGGGCCGGGGGATGCCCTGCTGGCGCATAAGGACAACGAGCACGTCCATGCTGACGCCATCCGTAAGTGCCTGCAGGCGCTGCAGGACTGGCTGGCAGCCTGACTTAAACGGCAATGGCCCGGACCAGAAGGTCCGGGCCATTGTTGGTGAAGGGTTAGGGAACCGGGGCTTCGGCTTTTTCCGGTTCTGCCTTGGCCACCCCGCCTGCCGCCTTCGTGGACCCGCGGCGCTCGATCCAGACCGCAATGCGGGAAACGAGGATGTTGATGGCGATGTAGATCGCCGCGGCAACGAAGAAGATGGGGAACAGGAACTGCGTCCCCAGGAAGTCCGCCATGACCTGCACGGCCCGCAGGAGCTCGCCGTACGCCACAATGTAGCCAAGTGACGTGTCCTTCAGGAGCACCACCATCTGCGCCACCAGCGATGGCATCATGCGGCGGATAGCCTGCGGGAGTTCGATGAGCATGCGGGACTTGAAGCTGGTCAGGCCGATGGCAAGGCCGGCCTCACGCTGCCCACGGGGAAGGGACTGGATGCCGGCGCGGATGATCTCTGCGAACACCGCCGAGTTGTACAGCACCAGGCCTGTCACCACGGCAATGAACGGCGAGGTGCCGAAGCCCAGGAGGACGAACAGCATCATCAGGACCACAGGCATGCCGCGGAGGAACTCGAGGATGATCCGGACGGGAATCCGGATAAACGCCGCATCCGAGATGCGCAGCAGGCAAAGCAACAGCCCGAGGGGGAAAGCGATAACGGCTGCCAAAGCCGCGGCGCTGAGCGTGGCGCCCAATCCGTTGGCCAGGAGGGTCCACACGTCGCCTCGGGTGAAGATGGCCCAGCGGCGCCCTTCGAAGATGCCCTGCTGGGCGAAGGTCATGATGATCCAGGCCAGCAGGCCCAGGATCAGCAGCGAACCGACAATGGAACCAATAACGGATATCCGGCGGGCCTTCGGGCCCGGAACGTCATAAAGTACCGAGGTCATCGGGCAATCGCCACCTTTCGTTCCACCGTGCTGGCCAGGATGCCCAGGGGAACGGTGAGGAGCAGATAGAAGAACGCAACGCCCAGCAGTACGGGGATCACCGCATCACCGTTAGCGTTCGCGAGCTGCCGGCCGTAGCCGAACAGTTCGAGGACAAAGAACGCGCCGGCAACGGAGGAGTTCTTCACCAGGGCGATCAGGATGTTGATCAGCGGCGGGATCACCGTCCGCAGGGCCTGCGGGAGGATGATGAGGTTCAGGACCTGCCCGAAGTTCATGCCGATGCTGCGCGCGGCTTCGGCCTGGCCGACG
The DNA here is from genome assembly GCF_054408515.1 of Arthrobacter sp. D3-16. Lineage (NCBI taxonomy): Bacteria > Bacillati > Actinomycetota > Actinomycetes > Micrococcales > Micrococcaceae > Arthrobacter > Arthrobacter sp. D3-16. The sequence goes on from NZ_CP096437.1 coordinate 1,419,612, forward strand.
GGAACACTGTTGACACCTGAGCGGACAGCTTCGGCGATGAACGCTGCGGTGTAGGTACTAAGGGCAATGATGGCGGCGATTTCGAACTGCTCAAATTTGACGCCGAGCCGGGGGAGGACAATCGCTGCGAAGAAGAAGGCGATGGTCAGCGGAGTGTTCCGGAGAACTTCCACATAGACCATGCTGAAGCCGCGGAGCGCGGCTACTGGCGAAACCCTGGCCGCTGCGAGCAGGGTCCCGAGCACGAGCGCGATGACCCCGGAAACGGCGGAAAGGAAAAGTGTGCGGAGAAAACCGTTCCAGTACAGGGGAAGGTTTTCAAGAATGACGTCCATTGGATCCTTTGGCTGTGGGCGTGGACGGGACTGGAAACGGTGGTTGCCGGGGCCGCTGAGCAGCCCCGGCAACCACTGAATTACCTAGTAACGATCGAGCGCGGGCAGCTCAGGGGCGGTCTTGATGACCGAGCCTGCGGTAGCTTCCCATGCCTTCTTGTAGGACCCGTCCTCCTGGAATGCTTCCAGCTGGTCGTTGATCCAGTTGCGGAACTCGGTGTCGTCCTTCTTCAGGCCGATGCCGTAGGGCTCCTTGGTGAAGGTTTCGTCCGAGGCGAGCTTGAAGGCGTCCGGCTCCTTGTCCACGAAACCAGCCAGGATCACGTTGTCGGTGGTGACTGCCTCAACCTGCTTGTTGCGCAGCGGCTCAAGGCAGGCAGAGTAGGTTGCGGCCGGGACGAGCTCTGCGCCGTACTTGTCCACAATTGTTGCGGCCGGCGTTGAACCGGTGACAGAGCAGACCTTCTTGCCCTTGACATCTTCAGGCGTCTTAATGGTGTCGTTGTCCTTGTTCACCATGAGGGCCTGGCCGGCTTCGTAGTACGGTCCGGCGAAGCTGACAACCTGCTTGCGCTTGTCGTTGATGGTGTACGTGGCGATCACCAGGTCGACTTTGCCCTGCTCGATGAACGGTTCGCGGTTTGCCGATACCGTCTCGGACCATTCAATCTTGTCAGCGGCGATACCCAGCTTGGCGGCGATCAGCTTGCCGATTTCGACGTCGAAGCCGACCGGCTTGCCGTCCAGGCCCACCTGGCCGAAGAGCGGCTGGTCGTACTTGGTACCGATCTTGATGGTTCCGGCCGAGGCGAGCTTTTCCATGGTGGTGCCGGCGGCGAAGGTGGGGGCTGCTTCGACAGAGGGGTCGCTGGTGGTGCCGGCGCCGCCTCCGCCGCAGGCGCTCAGGGAGAGGGCGAGGGCAGCGGTAGCCGCCACAAAGAATGACTTCCGCCGGGTCATAAATGCCTTCATGACATTCCTTTCATTGGTGGCCGTGGGTCACGGCCCTGGGTGCGAACTGGGAGTGTTTGTTCGTAGGTGAATCAGTGGGTGAGGAGCTTGGAGAGGAAATCCTTGGCGCGGTCGCTCTTGGGATTGGTGAAGAACTCCTCAGGGGTGGCATCCTCGACGATCTGGCCGTCCGCCATAAAGACGACCCGGTCCGCGGCTTTGCGGGCGAAGCCCATCTCGTGGGTGACCACGATCATGGTCATGCCCTCCTTGGCCAGCTGGATCATGACGTCCAGGACCTCGTTGATCATCTCGGGGTCCAGGGCCGAGGTCGGCTCATCGAAAAGCATGACTTTGGGCTTCATGGCGAGGGCGCGGGCGATGGCAACACGCTGCTGCTGGCCGCCGGACAGCTGTGCGGGGAGCTTCGGAGCCTGGTGTCCGACCCCTACCCGTTCAAGCAGCGCCATGGCGTCCTTGTCCGCGGTTGCCTTCGCAACGCCCTTGACCTTAATCGGGCCCAGGGTGACGTTTTCGAGGATCGTTTTGTGCGCGAAGAGATTGAACGACTGGAAAACCATGCCGACGTCGGCGCGGAGCTGCGCCAGTTCCTTGCCTTCCTCGGGAAGGACCTTCCCATCAATGCTGATGGTGCCGCCTTCGATGGTTTCAAGGCGGTTGATGGCGCGGCACAGCGTGGACTTACCGGACCCTGACGGCCCGATGACCACGACAACCTCGCCTTTGCGGACCTGAAGGTTGATGTCCTTCAAAACGTGCAGCTGGCCGTAATGCTTATTTACGGCGTTCAGGGAGACGAGGGCATCGCCGGGCACATGAGTAGTCATAAGGAAGAATCTAGCGAACAACGGGGACCTATGACGCGAATCACCGCAAGTTCCTGCGGATCGTGATTCAAGAGATACCTCCCGCCGGCAGGTTAGCCTTGGTGAATGAGCATCAGTGCAGATCCGGCCAAAAACTCGCAGCCGCGCCGTAAAGGACCCCTTGAACTTCGCCGTAAGCAGGCGGCGGTGGAGATGTCCGACCAGCATTTGCTTGATACCAAAGGCCTTGGTCAATTCGTGCACACCGATCCGTGGCGCGTGATGAGGATCCAAAGCGAGTTCGTCGAGGGATTCGGGGCACTGGCTGACCTCGGCCCGGCTGTCAGTGTCTTCGGTTCAGCCCGGACCAAACCGGGCAGCCCCTACTACGAGATGGGCGTCCAGGTGGGGCGGAAGCTGGCCGAGGCCGGCGTCGCCGTGATCACCGGAGGCGGCCCGGGATCCATGGAAGCTGCCAACCGGGGCACCGTCGAAGGCAACGGCGTGTCGGTGGGCCTCGGCATCGAGCTCCCGTTCGAGCAGGGCCTGAACCAATGGGTGGACCTGGGGATCAACTTCCGGTACTTCTTCGCCCGCAAAACGATGTTCGTGAAGTACGCGCAGGGATTCATCGTCCTGCCCGGCGGCCTTGGCACCCTCGACGAGCTGTTCGAAGCCATGGTCCTGGTGCAGACCCGCAAGGTGACGTCCTTCCCGATCGTGCTGCTCGGCGTCGACTTCTGGGGCCCCATGATCGATTGGATCAGGGGCACCCTGGTGGCTGAGGGCATGGTCTCCGAAAAGGACCTGGACCTGATCCAGGTGGTGGACGACCCGGCGGAAGCGGTGGACCGCGTACTGCACGTGGCCATCACCCCCTCGATGAACGGCGAACAGCGCCCGGAATAGCATGACGGCAAGGTCTGGCACGATGGAGTAGTGACTTTTTTTCTGGTCTTCCTTGCCGTGGTGCTGATCGGCGCTGTCCTGTGGGCCGGCGCGGGCAGCCGTCCCGGCAAGCCGGGCCGCCCCGCGCTGCCTGCCCTGCTGGACGCCGGCTTTGAGCAGCCTCCCGCCAACCTCCCGCCGGTCCTCCTCCCGGCCAACGCAGCGCCGCAGGATGTGGACCGCGTGCGGTTTGCCCTGGGACTGCGGGGCTACCGGATGGACCAGGTGGACCAGGTGCTCGATGAGTTGAGGGACCAGCTGGCGGCAAGCCGGCAGGAAGTGGAAACCCTGAAAGCCCGGCTTGAGGCCGCGGAACAGGCCGGGCCCTCCTCCGAGGCACGGGCGCAGGATGAGGGGGATGGGACCGAAGCGGAACCAGCTGCCGCGGAATCGCACCGGCCTGCCGAGGCAGGGTCCGGGGCAGGGGAGGAGCAGGCGTGAGCACCGCCACCCGGCGGGGAACAGGAATTTCGGCGTGGGTCCAGGCGGCTGCATTCCGCTTCCGCGCAACCGTAGGCGGCTGGCCCTGGTGGCTCCAGGTTTCGGCCATCTATATCGTCGCAAGGCTCGTCAGCGCCGCAATTTTTATGGCTGCCGCCCTGCACCAGGGGCCCAACCCGTGGTTCCCGGCCAGGCCCGACTACTGGAACTTCATCAACATCTGGGACGCGCGCTGGTACGGCAGGGTGATCGCCAACGGTTACCCCACCAGCCTTCCTGTTGATGACGCGGGCAATGTCCAGGAAAACACGTGGGCCTTTTATCCCCTGTACCCGTCCCTGGCAGGAGGGCTCAGCAGACTGACCGGGTTGGCCGCTGCTGCCTCGCTGACAATTATCGCGATGCTGTCCGGACTGGCTGCCGCGTTGGTCATCTACGCACTTTTCCGCCAGAAGGCAGCACACGGACCGGCACTGTGGGCGGTAGCGTTCTTCGCCACTTTCCCCGTGTCCGCGGTCCTCCAGGTGCCGTATGCCGAACCGTTGTCGCTGCTGCTGCTCGCGGCCGCATTGCTGCTGGTCGTCCGGCGGCAGCACCTGGCGGCGATCCCGGTCGTGGTGGTGCTGTGCCTCTCGCGTCCGGTAGGCGTTCCATTCGCGGCCATGCTGGGGTTCCTCCTGGTCCATCGGCTGGTGCAGCGCTTCCGAAGCCGGGAAGCGGATTCGCATTCGGTCCGCGACCTGGCGGCCCTGACCGCCCTTACAGCAGTGGCAGGTCTCTCGGCGCTGGCATGGCCGGCGGCAGCATGGGCGGCTACCGGGGACATCCAGGCCTATACCAAGACCGAAACCGTGTGGCGGGGCCACGACCTGGTGCCGTTCAAACCCTGGTTCGACACCGGCGTCGACCTTTTCGGCCCGGTGCTCGGAATGCTGGCCCCTTTTTTCTTTGTGGCACTCTTCGGCGCCATGCTGTACCTTCCGCCGGTGGTCCGGCTCGGGGCCGAACTCCGGCTGTGGTGCGCCTGCTACATGGGCTACCTGGTGATGTTCCTCCATCCGCAGACCAGTACTTTCCGGATGCTGCTGCCGCTTTTCCCCTTGGCGCTTGGGGCCGCGCTCCTGTCCCGGTCCCGGGCTTACCGGGGAACTGTCGTGGTGATGTTCGTGCTGTTGCAGATCGTCTGGATTGTCTGGCTCTGGGCGTGGGAGCAGTTGCCGGGCGGCGGGGATTATCCGCCCTAGAAATTCAGGCTTCTGCGCAGGTCAGAGTGCAAATTGGACCCGTCCACAAATGTCCATCGATTAGCTACGGACGGGTAATTCCGCGATAATGGTAAGTAAGCAAGGACAAAAAGCATTCAGAATACGCGCAGCCCCGGCGGTGTCCATCCACTCCGCCATGGCAGCTTGATCTACATGCGGACACAGCCCACCCGGGCTGATCAGTCCTGGGACTAAATGGAGGGGAATTCCTCATGGCGGCTATGAAACCACGTACCGGCGACGGCCCAATGGAAGTCACCAAGGAGGGCCGCAGCCTGATCATGCGCGTCCCGCTCGAAGGCGGCGGGCGCCTGGTGGTCGAACTGAATGCAGCTGAAGCGGCCAACCTCAAGGAATGCCTGGTCGGCGTTACCGAATAATTGTGCAGGACAGGGTCCGCAAGCCTTCGGGCTGCGGGTCCTGTCTTATTTTTTGACCGCCACGAGCAGGCCGTCTCCGGTGGGAAGCATGGCGGATGCGAGCCTCTCGTCGTCGCGGATGCTCTTCCCCACCTGGCGCAGGACCACTGTGGTGGCCTCGCGGCCGGCAGGGTTGGCTACCTTGTCCTTGTCCAGCGCATCGTTGATGATCAGCAGCCCTGCGGGCTTCAGGAGCCGGATGGCCTGCTCCACGTAACCGGGCAGTCCCGGTTTGTCAGCGTCGATGAACACCAGGTCGTACGCGCTGTCCGTGAGGCGGGGCAGGACATCACCGGCGCGGCCGGAAATGGTCCGCGTCCGGTTGGCCGGGCTGCCGGCCTCCGAAAACGCCTCCCTCGCTGCTTTAAGATGTTCGACGTCCACGTCGATGGTGGTGAGGACAGCGTGCGCACCGAGGCCGCGGAGCAGGCAGACGCCGGAGACGCCTGCGCCGGTTCCGATCTCGACGGCGGTCTGGGCCTTCGACGCCGCAGCGAGGACGGTGAGGACTGCTCCCACACCGGGCCCGATCGGGGTCACGCCCAATTCAAAGGAACGCTCCCGTGCCCGCAGCATAACCTCATCCTCGGCGGGCAGATCTTCTGCATAGGACCAGCTCGTGGACTTGTCGGCGCTCATGGATTTCGCTTTCTGGGCGGCAGGGGGATTGTCCTCTACAGCCTACTGTGTCGTCCGGCAACAGCCGGGAAGGCGGGCCGTTGCGCCTACGGCTGAAGTTACCCGGCAGTCAGGAAATTCCCAGCGAAATTTGAAATGATTATTATCCGGCCATCCAAAGGGTGGCCGGCGCCGAATCAAAGATGTCAACAGTGTCCGGGCGTAAGCATTCCACGAGGGGAGTGGACGATGTCATCATCAGTTGTGGCACCTGTCCCTGCAGCAAACAAGCCGGATTCCGAGTGGGTGCGCCCCACTTGGGAAGAAGTGGTGACCAACCACTCCGCGAAGGTTTACCGGCTGGCCTACCGCCTGACCGGAAACAAGTACGACGCCGAAGACCTCACCCAGGAGGTGTTTGTCCGCGTCTTCCGCTCGCTGGAAAACTTCAAGCCCGGAACGCTGGACGGCTGGCTGCACCGCATCACCACCAACCTCTTCCTTGACCAGGCGCGGCGGAAAACCCGCATCCGGTTCGATGCCCTTGCCGAGGACGCCGAATCAAGGATTCCCGGGCGTGAACCGGGTCCCGAGCAGAGCTTCGAGCTGAACAACCTGGACCTGGATGTCCAGGCCGCCCTTGAGGAACTCCCGCCGGACTTCCGCGCGGCCGTGGTCCTCTGCGACCTTGAAGGCCTGTCCTACGACGAGGTCGCTGAGGCCCTGGGCGTCAAGCTTGGTACCGTCCGCTCCCGCATCCACCGCGGCCGCACCATGCTCCGCGAAAAGCTGGCCCACCGTGACCCGCGTCCGCAGCAGTCCAGGCCCAAACTGTCATTGCCGCGCATCGCCGGCATCCTCTGAACGGCACATGAGGCCCCAGTTTCCGCTCAGCCGCAGGCATCAGCGCACCGCCAGCCATATCCAGTCCTGCCACGAATGCGCTTCAGCGCTGCGCCGGGAGCGGCAGTACCTTGAGCGGCTGCGGGGCGCGCCCATCCCGCCGGCCAGCGATGATCTGACTGCCCGGCTGCTGGCCCGGACCCAGGAGTTGGCAGCCCGGCCGCCGGTTCCTGCCCCGGACCACCAGGCGCCCAGGGCAGCGGTCCGGGTGCTGGCCATGACGGCGGGAGGGACGGTTGCCGCAGCAGGTGTCCTCGCTGCCGGTGCATTTGCCGTGGCCGGTGACCCGATCCGCGCAGACGCAGCCGCAGCCAGCCTCTCGCAGGTCTCGGCCCAGACGCCCGCCGACGGCAGGGCCCTGAGCGCAGAACGGCTGTCGGGCCTGCGCTCGGAAGGATGGGTATGCCCCGAACTCCAAGCCATGGGATTCCACCTCGAATCGGCCAAAGCCGTGGTGCTGGAGGGCCGCCCCGCCGTCGAACTGAGGCTCTCCGACGGAACGCACTACGCCACCATCACCGAGCGCCACAATCCTGGAGGCACCGAACCCGAACCCGCTTCCGGGCAGGCCGGCCCGCCGTTGCAGATCCTGGCGGCGTCACCCTGGTCGGCCACCTACCGGACGCAGGGCCGCACCTTTACCTATGTCTCCGATCTCCCCGCCGAACGGGCTGACGACGCCGTGCCCATCCTGGAGCGCCTCAGCGAGCAGGCGGGTGAAGGGGTTGCAGCGGAAGTGCTGGAGGAGCCGCCGGCGCAGGACGCCGAACCGCTTGTACATCGGCTGCAGCGCGGCGTGAACAAGATCGTGGCCCTTTTTACGCAGTAAAGCGGACAGTATCCACCGTCCGCGGGCGGGAATCGTCACTGGCAGCCCGGAGAGGGTAATCTTCCTAAAGTGTTTGGAATCAACGGCCCGGAGTTCTTTCTTCTGCTGATCATTGGCGTCCTCGTGATCGGTCCCCAGCGCCTGCCCGAATACACGCAGAAACTGGCCAACCTGGTCAAGGAAGTCCGCCGCATGGCCTCCGGCGCGCGCGAACAGATCAAGGAAGAAGTGGGGATCGACATCGATGATGTCGACTGGAAGAAGTACGACCCCCGCCAGTACGACCCCCGGCGCATTATCAAAGAGGCGCTCCTGGATGACGACACCAAGCCCGTCACTGCCGGTGCGCCTGCCGCCGTTGCGGCCGTCTCCGGAGCCGCTGCCGTAGCAGTAGCTGATGCCGCCCCGAAGCGTCCTGAAAGGGCGGTCCAGTCGCTTCCACCAGGCGAAGCTGCCCCTTTCGACACAGAAGCCACCTGACCAAAAGCACCTGACACGGAAGGGCCCCGACGAAGGCGGCCGGGAAAGCCTTCGCGGGCAGGAGCTCAGCGGGGCTGCAGCCCCAGCTTCATGCCGGCCAGGCCGCGGGGTTTGGCTGCCAGCCTCCCGGCAATGTCCGAGAGCGCTTGTGCCGCCGGCGTGCCTGCCTCGCCAAGGACGATCGGCACTCCCGTGTCGCCGCCCTCCCGCAGCTGGATGTCCAGCGGGATCTGCCCCAGCAGCGGCACAGAGGTGCCCACCGTGGCTGTCAGCCGTTCGGCGAGGACCGCCCCGCCGCCGCTTCCGAACAGCTCCATCCTGCCGCCGTCGGGCATTTCCAGGTAGGACATGTTCTCGATAACGCCGGCGACGGACTGCCCCGTCTGGGTAGCGATGGCGCCGGCCCTCTCGGCGACGTCGGCCGCGGCGGCCTGGGGCGTGGTCACCACCAGGATCTCCGCCTTGGGCAGCAGCTGCGCCACGGAGATGGCGATGTCTCCGGTGCCCGGCGGCAGGTCAAGGAACAGGGCGTCCAGGTCGCCGAAGTAGACATCGGTCAGGAACTGCTCAAGGGCCCGGTGCAGCATGGGCCCGCGCCAGGCCACAGGTTGGTTGCCGCTGACGAACATGCCGATGGAGATCACCTTCACGCCATACGCAACAGGGGGAAGGATCATGTCGTCCACCCGGGTGGGCGCCTGGCTGATGCCCATGAGGCCGGGGACCGAGAAGCCATACACGTCCGCGTCCACAATTCCCACGCGCAGTCCTTGTGCGGCCAGGGCGCAGGCAAGGTTGACGGTCACCGAGGATTTTCCCACCCCGCCCTTGCCGCTGGCGACCGCGTAGACCTTGGTAAGCGAATTGGGCTCATTGAACGGAATGCCGCGCTGGCCGCCGGCCCCGCGGAGCAGCTCTTTCAGGGCATCACGCTGTTCCTGCGTCATCACTTTCAGTTCGACGTCGACGGCGGCCACTCCCGGAACTGCGAGCAGCGCCTTTGTTGCATCGGCGGTGATGGTGTCGCGCAGCGGGCAGCCGGCAATGGTGAGCAGGACAACCAGGCTGACCCTGCCGTCGCCGGAAACGTCGACGGACTCAACCATCCCCAGCTCAGTGATGGGACGGCGCAGCTCGGGATCGATGACCGTGGCCAGGGCGGCAGAGACTGCCCCGGCCAGCGAGGTGTTATTGATGGGTGCGCTCCTTAGCGGTCCTGGGTGGAGTGCCCGGGCTTTACCCGGGGAATCTGTTGGGTGCGGGGGTTCCGCTGCCGGTCACGCTGCTCCTTGAGTTTTTCCCGCACCTTGTCGCGCGGGGACTCATGTTGCCCCTGCCCGGCAGGATCGTGGGTGCGGAGCTCCTCCTGGGCTTCCAGCATGTCTTCCAAAAGCGAGCGCAGCTCCGCACGAACGTAGTCGCGCGTTGCCACCTCGCGGAGCGCGATACGCAACGATGCCAGTTCCCGGGTCAGGTACTCGGTATCGGACAGGTTGCGTTCAGCGCGCTGGCGGTCCTGCTGGAGCGAGACGCGGTCGCGGTCATCCTGGCGGTTTTGGGCCAGCAGCAGCAGCGGTGCCGCATAGGACGCCTGCAGGGACAGCATCAGGGTCAGCAGGGTGAAGCCGAGGTCGCGGGAGTCGAACTGCCAGGCAAGCGGAGCCCAGGTGTTCCACGCCAGCCAGACCAGAACGAAGACCGTCATGTAGACGAGGAACTGCGGCGTACCCATGAAACGGGCGAAGCCCTCCGTGGCGTGGCCGAAGGCATCGGGGTCAGGGGAGAACTTGGGCAGGATCCGTTGGCGGCCGCTCAGCGGCGTGTCGAGGCTGCCCTTCGCCGCCGCCTTGGCGGGGGGCCGCACGTTGGGGTTCTTGGGAGCACCAATATCAGCCAATGCGGCCACCGAGCCTTCTTATCGGGGCTTCGCCGTCATGGGCTCGCCAGTCGTCCGGCAACAGATGATCCAGAACGTCATCAACAGTCACCGCCCCTACAAGCCGGCCGGCGTCGTTAACCACCGGAAGGGAGTTCAGGTTATAGGTAGCCAGGGTCCGTGCCACTTCGCTGATGTGCGCCTGGTCGGACAGCGGCTCAAGGTTCTTGTCCACCAGGTTTCCCAGCGGCTCAAAAGGCGGGTAGCGGAGCAGCTGCTGGATGTGCACGACGCCCAGGAAGCGCCCGGTGGGAGTCTCCAGCGGAGGCCTGGTGATGAAAATGGACGAGGCAAGCGCTGGGGAAAGTTCCTCCCGCCGGACATGGGCCAGTGCTTCGGCCACCGTCGCTTCAGGCGGCAGGATGACCGGAACCGGCGTCATCAGGCCGCCGGCAGTGTCCTCGTCGTATTCCAGCAGGCGCCGCACGTCCTCTGCGCCCTCGGGCTCCATCAGCTGGAGCAGTTCCTCCGCCTGCGCGGAGGGGAGCTCGCCCAGGAGGTCGGCGGCGTCGTCGGGGTCCATTTCCTCCAGGACATCGGCGGCGCGCTGCACGTCCAGGGCGGAGAGGATCTCCACCTGGTCATCCTCCGGCATCTCCTGCAGGACGTCTGCCAGGCGCTCATCCTGCAGTTCGCTGGCCACTTCGAAGCGGCGCTTGTCGCTCATCTCCTGGAGGGCTTCGGCGAAGTCTGCGGGCTTGAGGTCTTCGTGGTTCGCCACGAACTGGGTGGCTGCCTGCGGCTCCGTGCGCGGCCCCTGCAGGGCGTCAGCCCAGTCAATAATGAGGGTTTCGTTCCGGCGCAGCCGGCTCAGCGGCGAGAGGGAATGGCCCCGCCGGACAAAAAGCTTGCTGACGAACCAGTCGCGGGAGCGGTGCTGGTCCATGGCAATGTCTTCGATGGTGGCGTCGCCGCTGCCGTCCCGGAGCGTGACGCGGCGGTCGAACATCTCCGCCACCACCAGGGTTTCGGCGCCGCGCTGCTCGAAGCGGCGCAGGTTGACCAGGCCGGTGCAGATGATCTGGGTCTGGTCGATGGAGGTGATCCGCGTCATCGGCACGAAGACCCGTTTCTTTCCGGGAACCTCCACCACGATGCCCACCACGTGCGGGGCACCCTGGGTGCCGCGGGAGAGCACAACAACATCGCGCAGCCGGCCCAGCCGGTCGCCCAGCGGGTCGAAGACGTCCAGGCCCAGCAGGCGCGCCACGAAGACGCGGGTAGGAGTTGTGCTCACTCCTACAGGCTACCGAGTCTGCTCTCTTTTAGCTGAATTTACAGGCGGCGCACATACTCATGGGCAAGAATGGGTCTATGGCAAACATTTTTGGCGCTCCCAAGGCTGGCGGGCCCAACGGCGTGGACGAAGCCCGCGCGGTTCCCACCGGCGACACCGTCGGCTCCTACACGTCCTACCTGGACGCCCAGAAGGCTGTGGACTACCTCGCGGACCAGCAGTTCCCGGTCCATATGGTATCCATCGTGGGCAACGAACTGAAGATGGTGGAGCGGGTAACGGGCCGGCTGAGCTACCCGCGCGTGGCTCTGTCCGGGGCGCTGAGCGGCATGTGGTTCGGCCTTTTCGTGGGCGTGATGCTCTCCTTCTTCGCGCCCTCGCCCGGGTACTTCTCCATCCTGGCATCCGTGCTGATGGGTGCGGCCTTCTTTATGCTCTTTGGCATTGTCACCTACGCCATGCAGCGGGGGAAGCGGGACTTTACCTCTACCAGCCAGGTGGTGGCCACCAGCTACGACGTCGTTGTCTCGCCCGAGGCTGCGCACGAGGCGCGCCGGCTGCTGCAGCAGTTGCCCATGACCCGCTCGGACGCCGCCGCGGGCAACGGCCCCTACACGCAGCGGGACTACCAGAACCAGCCCTACCAGCAGCCCGGCCAGGGCCCTGCCCGGCCCTCCGGCTGGAACGATCCGTACGGCCAGTCTCCCGGCAACCAGGTGCAGGAAAACCCTGCCTACGGCGCACCCGCCGGGCAACAGGCCGACGCCGGTCCGCAGCAGCAGGCCGCGCCGTCACCGGCCCGCGCGGTGCGGTACCCTGACCTCCCGGACGGCCGCCCCCAGTACGGCGTCCGGCTTCCGCAGGGTCCTGAAGCCGGGGCAGGCGAGGGGGCCGGCCACCAGCAGCCGCGTGCGCAGCACATTGCAGGACAGCCTGACGACGGGCAGCCGGCGGACCAGCGTCCCGTGGATCGGCGCCCTGGCGATGACCAGCGCCAGGACGAGCCACGGCAGTAGTCGGGGCAGAAAAGCCGAAAGCAAAAAGCGGGGCCACCGGAAATTCCGGTGGCCCCGCTTGTTTGTATGCCTAGCTCGCGCCCTCGGCCTCGCGGTAGATGCCCGCCATCCAGTTCTCCACGTCATCTGCTTTGCGCGGCAGCGCAGCACTCAGGTTCACAGGGCCCTCTGCGGTCATCATGATGTCATCCTCGATCCGCACGCCAATCCCGCGGTACTCCGCCGGGATGGCAAGGTCCTCTTCCTTGAAGTACAGGCCCGGCTCGATGGTGAACACCATGCCCTCGGTGAGGATCCCGTCCAGGTACAGCTCGCGTTTAGCCTGCGCGCAGTCGTGCACATCGAGTCCCAGGTGGTGGCTGGTTCCGTGCGGCATCCAGCGGCGGTGTTGCTGGCCCTCCGGGCTGATGGCCTCTTCGACGCTGACGGGCAGGATGCCCCATTCGGCGAGGCGCTCCGCGAGGACGGTAGTGGCGGCGGTGTGGATGTCACGGAAGCGCGTTCCCGGCTGTGCGGCGGCGAAGCCGGCGTCCGCGGCGTCCAGCACTGCTTCGTAGACCTTGCGCTGGATATCCGAGAACACTCCGGTAGCGGGCAGCGTGCGGGTGATGTCAGCGGTGTACAGCGAATCGGCCTCAACGCCTGCGTCCACCAGCAGCAGCTCGCCGGCGTTGATCTTTCCGGTGTTGCGTGTCCAGTGCAGGACGGTGGCGTTGTTGCCCGAGGCTGCGATGGTGTCGTAGCCCAGCTCGTTGCCCACTTCACGGGCACGGGCAAAGAAGGCGCCCTCCACAACGCGTTCGCCCCGCGCGTGCGTCAGTGCCCGCGGGAGGGCCTTCACCACCTCCTCGAAACCTTCCACGGTGGCGGCGACTGCGAGCTTCATCTGCTCGATTTCCCACTCATCCTTGAGCAGGCGCAGCTCGGAGAGGGCTTCGCTGAGCTTTTCATCGAGGGCGTCCAGGACGGCGAGGTCCAGGTTGTCGGGGTCCTTCGCCGTGTTGTACCGGGCGGTGTCCACCAGGGCGTCGATGTTTTCGTCCACCTTGCGCACCAGGCGGATGGAGACACCACCGATTTCAGGGGCGCCCACGTCCTTGGTGATGGCCGTCTCGAGCTGGTCGATGTGTGCCGTGGCCAGGCCCAGGCGGGCTTCGAACTCGGCCAGGGTAGGACGGGCACCGATCCAAAACTCGCCTGAGCGTGAATCGGCGTAGAACTGTTCGGTATCGCGCCCGGCGAGTGGCCGAAAGTAGAGGGTGGCGCGGTGGTTGCCGCCGTCGTCGCCCTTTCCTTCGTCGACGGGCTCCAGGATCAGGACAGCGTCGGGCTCGTGGTCAAGGCCAAGACCAGTGAGGTGCGCAAAGCCCGAGTGCGGGCGGAAGCGGTAGTCGCAGTCGTTGGAGCGGACCTTCAGCGGACCGGCCGGGATGACCAGGCGTTCGCCTTTGAACTGGTCGGAGATGGCCTTGCGACGGGTTGCGGCGTGGCTGGCGACGGCGTCGCGTGCCGGGAGTTCCTGGCCGGACGGCGCCCAGTTGCTGGCCATAAAGGCCTTAAAGGCGTCGGAACTGGGCCGCTGGGAGCGGTTGTTGACGCGCTCTTCCAAGGGCTGGGAAGCAGAATTCGGGGTGTTATCGGCATCGTTCACGGCACCATCGTCTCACCAGCACGAAGCCTTGTGCGAATACCGCATGAACAAGGGGATGCGCGGTCAACTAGGCTGGGAAGGTGAGGATTGACCTGCATGCCCACTCCAACGTCTCCGACGGCACGGAGAAGCCCGCTGACGTGATGGCGTCCGCCGCCCGCGCCGGGCTGGACGTCGTGGCGCTGACCGACCACGATTCCACCGCAGGCTGGGAGGAAGCGTCCGCGGCGGCAGTGGAGCACGGCGTTGCACTGGTGCCCGGCATGGAGGTCTCATGCCGGACCGAGCAGGGGATCAGTGTCCACCTCCTGAGCTACCTGCACGACCCCGAACATGCCGGGCTCCTGGAGGAAATCACCAAAGCCAAGGATGCCCGGCACACCCGCGCCGAGCGTATGGTCACCCTCCTCGCCGAGGACTACCCGCTCACCTGGGATGACGTCATCCATCATGTGGCTCCGGGTGCCACCCTTGGGCGTCCGCACATCGCCGATGCCCTGGTGGCCGCCGGGGTGGTGGAGGACCGGTCGGAAGCCTTCGCGTCCATCCTCACCTCCCGGTCCCGCTACTTCATCCAGCATTACGCGCCGGACCCGGCCACCGCCGTCCAACTGGTCCGCGCGGCTGGCGGCGTGCCCGTGTTTGCCCATCCGGTGGCCTCCTCGCGGGGCCGCATTGTGGGGGAGCGCGTCTACCAGGAAATGATCGACGCCGGCCTGGCGGGCCTGGAAATTGACCACCGCGACAATCCGGAGGAGGGCCGTGACTTCCTGCGCCGGCTTGCAGCGAAGCATGACCTGCTGATCACGGGTTCGTCCGACTACCACGGCACCGGCAAACCCAACCTGCTGGGGGAAAACCTGACGAGGCCGGATGTCCTTGCCCGGATTGAGGACATGGCCACCGGGACCGCCGTCGTCCGTCCCTAGTCCCGCCGCCTTCCCTGCCTAGTTGGCAGGGAAAGACGTGAACTCGGCGTGGGCACCCAGGCGCTTGGCCATAATGTCAATGGCGGGCTGGTTCTGGTCCACGCACACGAACTTCCGGCCGAGCTTCGCCGAGACGGCGCCGAGGGTGCCGGAACCCGCAAAAAAGTCCAGGCACCAATCCCCGGGCCGGCTTGACGCAGCCACGACGCGCCGGACAAGCCCTTCGGGCTTCTGGGTGGGATAGCCGGTCTTTTCCTTGCCGGTGGGGGAGACGATGGTGTGCCACCAGACGTCGGTGGGCAGCTTGCCCAGCTCGCGCTTGGCGGGCGTCACCAGCCCGGGCGCCATGTAGGGTTCCCGGTCCACCTCGGCGCTGTTGAAGTGGTACTTGGCCGGGTTCTTCACGTAGACCAGGATGTTGTCGTGCTTGGTGGGCCACCGGTTTTTGGCCCGGGCGCCGTAGTCATAGGCCCAGATAATCTCGTTCAGGAAGCATTCGCGGCCGAAGATGGCGTCCAGCATCACTTTGGCGTAGTGCACTTCGCGGTAGTCCAGGTGCAGGTACAGCGTGCCGTCCTCTGCCAGAAGGCGCCAGGCCTCGACGAGCCGTGGTTCCAGGAAGGACCAGTAGTCACTGAACGCGTCGTCGTAGCGGTGCAGCGCTCCCTTGATCGTGTCGTAGGAGCGCCCTTTGAAACCTACGCGGTCCCCTGTGCCGTCGGCGTTGGCCACCATGATGGTCTGCTGGCGCAGCTGGGGCCTGCCGGTGTTGAACGGCGGATCCACGTATATCAGTGTGAAGGCGCCATCCGGCAGCGAGGGGAGGAACTCCGCGTTGTCCGCGTGTACCACCAGGCTGCTGCCGTCCGGCGCCCAGACAGTGTCAGTCATTGAGGGGGTTAGGCCTCGGTGCTGCCAGGCTGTGCCGCTGTGTCACTGCCGGCCACTACCTCGCCATTGCGGCGGCGGGTGCGCGTACGGGAGCGGCGGACACGAGAGGGCTGCTCGCCCTCTGCTGCGGGTGAGGCCGCGGCGGGGGATTCGGCGGCAGCTGTGGGGGCTGCAGCGGAATCGGACGTACGACGGCGGCGCTCCCCGGTGCGGGCTGTAGAGTCACCGCTGCTGCGGCTGTCGTCGCGGTTTCCGCCCCTGCCGTCGCGGCCACGGCTGCTGCGGTCCCGGCCGTCGCGTTCGCGTGATGGGCCACTGTCACGGCCGCCACGGCTGTTCTTCTTGCCGGTTTCGCCCAGGTCTTCAAGCAACTCGGCGTCCACCCCGGCAAGGATGCGCTTGTCACGCGGCAGGCGGCCCTTGGTGCCTTCAGGGATGTCCAGGTCCTCGTAGAGGTGCGGTGAGGAGGAGTAGGTCTCGATGGGCTCCGGCACGCTCAGGCCCAGGGCCTTGTTGATGAGGCTCCAGCGCGGCATGTCATCCCAGTCCACGAAGGTCACCGCGGTGCCCTTGTTGCCGGCCCGGCCGGTGCGGCCCACGCGGTGCAGGTAGATCTTCTCGTCTTCCACGCACTGGTAGTTGATGACGTGGGTGACGTCATCAACGTCGATGCCGCGCGCGGCGACGTCGGTGGCCACCAGGACGTCCACCTTGTTGTTGCGGAAGGCACGCAGTGCCTGTTCCCGGGCGCCCTGGCCCAGGTCGCCGTGGATGGCGGCGGCTGCGAAGCCGCGGTCCACAAGCTCCTCGGCCACCTTGGCGGCGGTGCGCTTGGTCTTGGTGAAGATAATGGTGCGGCCGCGGCCCCGCGCCTGGAGGATGCGGGCCACAACTTCGGTCTTGTCCATGCTGTGGGCACGGTAGATCAGCTGCCGGATATCGCGCTTGGTGAGGCCCTCGTCGTCGGGATCTGCAGCGCGGATGTGGGTGGGCTGCGTCATGTAGCGGCGGGCCATCGCGATGACCGGGCCCGGCATGGTGGCCGAGAACAGCAGGGTCTGGCGGACTGCCGGCGTACCGGCGATGAGGGTTTCCACGTCCGGCAGGAAGCCGAGGTCCAGCATCTCGTCCGCTTCGTCCAGGATGACGATTTTGACGTTCTTCAGGCTCAGGTGCTTCTGCTTGTAGAGGTCGATGAGGCGGCCGGGTGTTCCCACCACGATCTCCACGCCCTTCTTCAGCGCCTCCACCTGCGGCTCGTAGGCACGACCGCCGTAGATGGTGGTGATGCGGGCGTTGCGCTTGCGGGACGCCGTCTGCAGGTCATTGGCCACCTGCACGGCGAGTTCGCGCGTCGGTACGATGACCAGGGCCTGCGGGGCGCCGGGAACCGGAAGCTTGTCGTAGCCGGGGTCGTCCTGGCCCACCACCCGCTGGAGGGCGGGGATGCCGAAGCCGAGGGTTTTGCCGGTACCGGTCTTCGCCTGGCCGATGATGTCGTGGCCGGACAGGGCCACCGGCAGGGTCATGGCCTGGATGGGGAAGGGGTGGGTGATCCCGGCGTCGGCCAGGGATTCCACGATGTCCGCACGGACGTTGTAGTCGGCGAAGGACTTCTCGGCGATCTCGTGGGGCTTCTCGTCCGAGATGATGGTTTCTTCCGGCTCGATGGTCTCGGTGCCGGACTCATCGGTCAGAAGCTGGTGGGTATGCAATTCACTCACTGTGGAGTTTCCTTATTCATTTGGGCAGTGGCGCTGCCTGCTCAACGGGCCGGCCGAAGGGCTGTTCCGGAGCACGCTCGGGCGCACAAGCAATTCCAGTGGAAGCCGATCGCGGGCTATCTAAATGCTGGCACTGGTGACCAGCGGGTGTATCTCAAGATCGCGTAGGGGCGGGCTTGTTGGTTTCAAATCAAGGAAATCAACGACCGGGCATCCATTTCTACCTCTTCAGTCTAGCCGCAGGCGGCCAAAAACCAGGCTTCCGCGGCCGGACGGCCCTTCGCGGCACTACTCCACGAGTTCGAAATGGACTTCGCGCGTCGCGATATCGGAGGAGACCAAGCGGACCCGGACCTTGGTTCCGGACACCAGTTCCCCGGCGCAGCGTGCGGTCACAGCGGGGTCTGCGATCTGGATGACCCCCGAACCGCCGTTCCCGTTGCCGTTCTTCCCGTTGCCGTTGCCGTTTTTGCCGTTTTCCTTTTGCGGCTTGGACCCGGTAATCACGATCGCGTCGAATTCCTGCCCGATGTGGTTAACCAGCAGCGCGGCCTCCACGGTATCGAGGGCCATCCGTTCCATCCGTGATGCCAGCTGGTCCGACCCGGCCATGATCTCGGGCAGGGACTGGAGTGCCTCCCGTGCCCAGGCCGGTACATTGCCGCCATTACTCAACGCTTCACAGATCACCAGGACAAAGCGGTCCACGAGGCGGCGCAGGGGAGCGGTGGTATGGGCATAGGCGGCGCCAATGGCGGACTGGACGGCGTCCTCCGGGACGGAACCGTCAAAGGCGGTGTAGGCGGCGCCGCGGAACAGCATGCCGGCCGAATGCAGGATGGCCAGCTGGCGGGGATCGGTGGAGTCGAGGCTGCGCAGGTATTCGCCGTAGCTAACCTCCCCGTCCCAGGGCTTGCCAAGGGCCTCTGTCTGCAGCCGGAAATGATTCAGGGAGCGCTCGTCCGGGGACGGCATGGTGCGCAGGATGCCCACCTTACCCGCGAGCATGAGGTTGGCCGCTGCCATTCCGGTCATCAGGGATATCTGCGCGTTCCAGTCCTCCACCGGAAGCTGGGGAGCGGCGGCAATCCGGTAGCCGCCGTCGGGAAGCTGGACAATCTCCTGTTCCGGCATGTTCAGGCTGGCGCCCCCGCGGGCCCGTTCCAGCTCCACGCGCTTAAGCCCCACTTCCTTAAGGAGCTGCAGCACAGGGGAGGCGGTACCGGCGTCAAGCTCCGCCTGCACCCCCTTATAACTGAGCTTCGCGCGGCTGCGCATCCGGGCCCGCTTCACGGCTACGGATGTCACCTCGGCAGCGCTGTCCAGGCGGAAGTCCCAGACGAACGCAGAACAGTCCTGGCCGGGGAGGAGGCTGCCGGCCTGTTCGCTGATGACTTCCGGATGCAGCGGGATCCGACCGTCAGGGGCATAAAAGGTCTGGCCCCGGCGGCGGGTTTCCGTGTCCAGGGCCCCGCCAGGGGGCACGAAAGCGGGGACATCGGCGATGGCGTACAGCACGTGGTAGCCGTCGCCGTCAGCTTCGATGAACAGTGCCTGGTCCAGGTCAGTGGACGATGCGGGATCGATGGTGATGAATTCGACGCCGGTGAGGTCGTAGTCAGGAAACTGCAGGGCCTCAACTGCCGCTTTCGCGTCAGCCACCGCGTCCTCAGGGTAGGCGCCCGGCAGCTCCAGCTCCGTCCTCAGGGCACTCAGCGCTTCCTCAAGGGCGTTGTTGTGCTCGTGGACGTTGGGGGCCAGCCGATGGTGTGACACGAAAATCAGCCTAGCCGGAATCGGCGCCTTTATGCAGGCATCCGTCCCGGAGCGGCGGCATCAGGAGGTGAGGGCATCCAGGGCGGCGAGCAGCGCAGCGGCGGCGGCTGCCGGGTCGCTGGCCTCCGTAATGGCCCGGACCACCACGATCCTGCGTGCGCCCGCTTCCACCACCTGCTCCACGTTGCCGTGGTCAATGCCGCCGATCGCGAACCAGGGCACACCGCCGTCGTCCTGTCCTTCCCGCGCTGCCGGCCGCGCGGCTGTGGCGGCATACTGCACCAGCTCCAGTCCCACAGCTGCCCGCCCCGGTTTGGTGGGCGTGGCCCATACCGGACCCACGCAGAAGTAGTCCAGCCCGGCGGGGCCGGCGGCCGCACCGAGCGCCGCATCCACCTGGGCAGGGGTGTGGCTGGACAGGCCGATGGCGGCGTTGCCGTTGAGCAGGGTCCGTGCAGCGTCCAGGGGCAGGTCCTTTTGGCCGATGTGGAAGACGGGTGACCCGGACAGCACCGCGATGTCGGCACGGTCGTTGACAGCCCATAGCCGGCCGTGCCGCTCTGCCGCTTCCTTGAGCACCGCCAGGAGTTCCAGTTCCTCTGCTGCCTCGATGGCCTTGTCCCGCAGCTGGATGATGTCCACCCCGCCGGCGAACGCTGCGTCCACGAACTGGTCGAAGTCGCCGCGGTCCCTGCGGGCGTCAGTGCAGAGGTAGAGGCGGGCGGCGTTGACGCCGTTGCTGATCTTGGCGCTGCTGAGGACATCGGTGCCGGCGGCAGGGGTGTGGGACACATTCATGGGGGAAAGCCTAGTTCCTCTACACTGGCCTCGTACTGCGGGAGCCCGCGGCAGCTGTCACAAAGCGCCGGGCTGAGAGGGCGTCAGAGCCGACCGCTTGACCTGATCCGGCTAATACCGGCGTAGGGAAGGAGACACATGGGCGCACCATCAGGGCCCCTGGCCGTGGACGCGGACAGCACAATCCATGCTGATGTGGCGGTGATCGGCGGCGGAGTCATTGGCCACGGTATCGCGTGGGAGGCGAAGCGTTCCGGCCGTTCCGTTGCGGTGATCGATGACGCACCGGGTTCGGGGGCCAGCTGGGCCGCCGCCGGGATGCTTGCCCCGGTAAGCGAGCTGCACTACCAGGAGGAGGATCTCCTGGAATTCATGCTGGATGCCTCGGCCCGCTGGCCGGAATTTGCCGCCGGTCTCACCGCAGCGTCGGGAGCAGATCCCGGATACATCACGACGCCGACCCTCGCCGTGGGTGCCGACGCCGCCGACCGCCGTGCCCTGATGGACCTGCGTACCGTCCAGCAGGCCAGCGGCCTTTCCGTAGAGCCGCTTACCGTCCGGGGTGCGCGGCAACGGGAACCCCTGCTCAGCCCCGGGATCGCCTGCGCTTTGGACACTCCGGCCGACCACCAGGTGGATCCAAGACTGTTGGTGGCCTGCCTGCAGGCCGCCTTGGCCGGGCATGGTGCGGATGACGGCGGCGGGGACACGAAGACAGCCGCAGGTTGGGGCAGTGCAGCAGGTGGCGCCGTCGACGGATATGCGGTACCGGCGAAGGCAGCCGGACTGCTGTGGCAGGACGGGGCTGTTGCCGGCGTGCGCCTGGCGTCCGGGGGAACCGTGCTGGCGGCCGAAACGGTGGTGGCGAACGGGCTGCACGCGGCAGCTCTTGAAGGACTGCCTGATGAGCTGCTCCTGCCGTTGCGGCCCGTCTACGGGGACATCCTGCGCCTGGCAGTGCCCAGGCATCTGCAGCCCCTGGTGACCTCCACCGTCCGTGGACTGGTGCACGGCGTTCCGGTCTACATCGTCCCCCGCAGGGACGGCACGGTGGTGATCGGGGCGACCCAGCGCGAGGATGCGGTGTCCGGCACGGACGCCGTTTCCGCCGGGGGCGTGTACCAGCTCCTCCGCGACGCGCAAGTACTGGTTCCCGCCGTCGCCGAACTCGAACTGCTGGAATGCACCGCCCGCGCCCGTCCCGGAACACCCGACAACGCGCCGCTGCTGGGGCGGGTTCCCGCCCCGGACGCAGCGGCCAACGGCCAGCACGGGTACGTTTCCGGCCTGATCATCGCCACCGGGTTCTTCCGCCACGGAGTCCTGCTGGCACCGGCCGCAGCCGCCGTCTGCCGGGACCTTCTGGACGGCCACGAGGACCCCCGGTGGGCGGCCTTCAGCCCGGGCCGCTTCTCCACCGGGGCAGGCGCCGGCGTAACCACCGGCTCAGTCCCCAAACACTTCAGCCACACATCGCCCACAAAGGAAACAGCATGAACATCACCTTGAACGGAACCCGGCACCCTGTGCCTGAGGGTGCCTCCATCACCGTGCTCGTCAGCCAGATCACCGGCCGCCCCCTGGCCGCCAACGGCCAGGCAACCGACGGCCAAAAGCTTGGTGTGGCCGTGGCCCACAATTCCGAGGTTGTACCGCGCAGCCAGTGGTTTACCACCGCGCTCGCGGATGGCGACGAGGTCGAACTCGTCACGGCAGTCCAGGGAGGCTGAGACCATGACCGAAACGATCACCACTCCACGCGTGGCCGGCCATGATGATCCGCTGGTCATTGACGGCGTCACGTTGACATCCCGCCTCATCATGGGCACGGGCGGCGCGCCCAGCCTGGACGGCCTGGGGGCTGCCCTCCTGGCCTCCGGCACCGGCCTCACCACGGTGGCAATGCGGCGGTATTCCACCGCTGAGACCGGATCACTCTTCCAGCTGCTCGTGGACCACGGCATCCGGGTGCTGCCCAACACAGCAGGCTGCTTCACGGCCCGGGATGCCGTGCTGACGGCCGAACTGGCCCGGGAGGCGCTGGAAACCGACTGGGTGAAGCTGGAAGTCATCGCTGACGAACAGACCTTGCTGCCGGACGCCGTCGAACTGGTGGACGCCACGGAACAACTCGTCAACAGGGGCTTCAAGGTTTTTGCCTACACCAACGATGATCCGGTCCTCGCGCTGCGGCTTGAGAACCTTGGGGCCACTGCGGTCATGCCCCTCGGGGCGCCGATCGGCACCGGACTGGGCATCCTGAACCCGCACAACATCGAGTTGATCGTCTCACGCGCTTCGGTTCCGGTGGTTCTGGACGCCGGCATCGGTACGGCCTCGGACGCCGCGCTGGCCATGGAGTTGGGCTGTGACGCCGTGCTGCTGGCCACGGCGGTAACCCGGGCGCAGAATCCTGCCCTGATGGGGGAGGCCTTCAAACATGCAGTCATCGCCGGTAGGCTGGCGAAAGCGGCGGGCAGGATCCCGCGCCGCGAACATGCACTGGCGTCGTCGGCCATGGAGGGCCGGGCAGAGTTCCTGTAGCCCGCTCCCGGTGCCGCGGAAGCCAGCCTTAAGGCGAGGAGCAGTCATGGCCGGCAAGGACATTCTTTCTCCCGAGCGGCTCGAGGACGCCCTGGCCGTCCTGACCGACTGGCGGTACAGCCATGGTGCACTCGTGACGGTGTACAAGATGCCGACGGCGGCTGCCGCACTTGAGCTGATTGCCGCCGTCGGGCGCCTTGCTGAGGAACAGGACCACCACCCGGACCTGGACTGGCGGTACAACCGGGTTTTCCTCCTATACACGTCGCATGACGCCGGGGGAGAAGTCACTGCCCGCGACGTGGGCGCGGCCGAGGCAGTAAGTGAAGCCGCTGCGGCGGTCCACGCGGCTGCGGAGCCGGCGAAACACCCTGCAGCCGCTTAACCGGCTGTGACCACTGCCCGAAAGGCAGTGGTCACAGCCGTGCTTGAGTGTCCGGGCGCGTGGTTCCGGCCAAAGCTCGTGGTGTGCGGTTAAAGCCGCAGCGCCGCAGTAAGCCGTTCCAGATCATGCTTTGCCCTCGCGCGGCCCAAGTAGAGGACCACTGCAACCGCTGCTGCTGAGCCCACAACCATGGGCAGGACCCACGGCAGCCAGGTCATGCCCGGCCGGTAACCGAAGCCCGCAGCCATCAGGATGATCCAGGTGACAGCTCCCGCCCCCACGGCAACGCCGGCCGGCAGGACGACGCCGTATTTGGTGTGCCGCTTGTCGTTGGCCCAGACGATGAAACCTGCGGCCGCTGTCACCAGCACCACAATGGTCAGCGAAAGCATGGCTCTCCTTGGAGTACATGCCCCTTTGCGGGGCGCGGTGCTAGAACTGGCCGAACCCTACGCGGCGCTGTTCCTCTGCGCCGATTTCAACGTAGGCCAAGGCCTTGCCGGGAACAATGATCAGGCGTCCCTTGTCATCCTTCAGGCGCAGTTCGCTGCCGGTGGTGATGGCTTCCTCTACAACCTTGGCCACGGCATCCGGGTCCTGGACTGATTCCAGCACAATTTCGCGGCCAACATTCTGCACGCCGATCTTAATTTCCACAGGGGGCCTCCCAGCCTGTTCACGTTACTCGGGTTATGTCTTATTTGTAGTCTAGGACTCTTTGGGGAAGCGAGAGATTCCGCGCCAAGCTAAACGGTAGATGAGGTCGCTGGCCACATGGAGGTCCAGGTTCCCGTCAGTTTCGAGCCAATACCGTGCACTGACCTGCGCCATCCCGGCGAGCCCGCGGCCCAGGAGCTCTGCCTCCAGGTGGGGAAGTTTGGTGTCCTCAGCGATGACGCGCGCAATGGCATCCGCGAAGGTCCGGTTGAAGGTCTCCAGCCGCGAGCTGACATCCGGATCGTTGATGAGGTCCGATTCGAAAACGAGCCGGTGGGCCTGGTCATCGTTGGCGATGAACTGGAAATAGGCGCGCATTACGGCCTGGACGCGTTCATCGTTATCAGTGGTGGAGTTCAGCGCCCCCAGCATCAGGTCGGTCAAGGATGCCAGGTGGCTTTCGAGCAAGGCCAGGTACAGTTCCCGCTTCGAGGGGAAATGCTGGTAGAGGACCGGTTTGCTGACGTGGGCTGTCTCGGCGATTTCGTCCATCGCGGCGCCGTGATAGCCGTTGGCAACGAAGACTTCCTGTGCTGCGGAAAGGAGTTGGGCGCGTCTCTCGTCCCGGGGAAGCCGGGCGGACCGTTGCCCGGCGGGGCGCGAGGCGGTTTGCGGTTCGGCTGCGGACGGGCGGTCAGCCCGTGCTTCATGGACCACAGTTGTCCTTCTTTCCCTTGCAGTTACCCCCACTCTACGTCGGGGTAATATGACCCGGCGGTATCCCGGGGCATACATTGAAGTATGGCTTCGACATTCACCGCAAATGTTTCGACTATTTCACTGCCCCCGCTGGTTGAACCGGCAGGTGAGCTCACCCCTGACGAGGTGGAGCGCTACTCGCGGCACCTCATCATTCCCGAGATCGGCGCACTGGGGCAGCGGAGGCTCAAGAACGCCAAAGTACTGGTAATCGGTGCCGGCGGGCTCGGGTCCCCGGCGCTGCTGTACCTTGCCGCGGCGGGGGTGGGAACGTTGGGGATCATCGATGACGATGCCGTTGACCTCAGCAACCTGCAGCGCCAGGTCATCCACGGCGTCGCTGACGTTGGACGGCCGAAGATCGAGTCGGCGCGGGACGCTATCGCGGCCCTCAACCCGCTGGTGGACGTCCGGCTGCACAACGTACGGCTGGATGCCTCCAATGCCCTGGAGCTGTTCGCCGGCTACGACCTGATCCTGGACGGTGCCGACAACTTCGCCACCCGCTACCTGGTCAACGATGCCGCCGCCCTCCTGGGCAAGCCCTACGTCTGGGGGTCCATCTTCCGTTTCGACGGGCAGGTGAGTGTCTTCTGGGAAAAGCACGGGCCCACGTACCGGGACCTCTATCCTGAGGCGCCACCTGCAGGCTCCGTCCCTTCGTGCGGCGAGGGCGGGGTGTTCGGCATGCTCTGCGCTGCCGTGGGGTCACTGATGGTGACGGAAGCAGTGAAGCTGATCACCGGCGTCGGGCGCTCTCTGCTGGGCAGGGTGGCCCTGTTCGACGCCCTGGGCGGCAGCTGGCGTGAAATCCGCGTCTCCAAGGACCCGGCAGCGGAGCCGATCACGGAGCTCGCGGACTATGAGGCGTTCTGCGGCATTACGCCGGCACAGGCGGACACGGAACACACCGTCACAGCTACCCAGCTGGCTACCATGCTCGCGTCCCGGAAGGCCGGCCTCAAGGACTTTGAGCTGGTGGATGTGCGGGAGGCAGGGGAATACGACATTGTCAGGATCGACGGCGCTGTGCTCATCCCGCAGGGACGGATACTTGCCGGGGAAGCGTGGCAGGAGCTGCCGCAGGACAAGGACATTGTGTTCCTGTGCAAGGGGGGAACCCGCTCGGCGAACGTCCTGGCAGCGGCGCAGAAGGCCGGCTATCAGCGGGTCAGCCATCTCGACGGCGGCATCCTGGCGTGGGTGCGCGAGGTGGAACCCAACAAACCCGTCTACTAAGGCTGCAGTGCCCTCTCCAACGCGCCATCACGTTCCGCACCCTTTGCAGCACGCTCTCTCAGTTAATGCGCCTTTTTGTGCAACGCTCTCTCACTTTCCTTAGGAGAGTGAGCGAGCGTCGGTGGAAATGACGCATTAAGTGCGAGAGCGTCAGATTAAGAGGGCAGGAGGTGGTGGGGCGTTGTGCGGGAGGGTACAGGAGTGGTGGGGTGTTGCGCGGTCAGGCGCTTTCGCGGCCCTCATGGTCCACCGGGCACTCAGCCTGGGGAACGGCGCGGGCTGCCGGCTGCTCCACAGTGATGCCGTAAAGGGCCTCAAGCGCGGCGACGTACTCGTCCTGCTGGCCGTTGGCGGCGAGCTCTCGGGCGCGCACGGTGGGCACATGAAGCAGCTGCTTGACCATGCGCCGAAGTGCGAATTCCACTTCTTCAGCCGCCGCAGTGCAGCCGTGCCGGGCGCGGACCTTTTCCATTTCCGCGTCAAGGACGTTCATGGTGTGCCGCCGCAGTGCAACGATCGCGGAATCAACGGACCGGGCCTCCCGCTCCTGCTCGAAGGCTTTGGCGGCGCCGCTGACGATGCCGCTTGCCTGGGCCAGTGATTCAGCCTGCTCCTGAGGTGCGGCGAGGCGCACGGATTCGAGGGTCAACAGCTCAACGCCTTCCAGCTCGCCCACGCCGGGGTCGAAATCATGGGTGAGGGCCAGGTCGATGGCGATCAGTGGCTGTGGCGAATCTGCGCGCACGAGGGCGAGTTCGTCGGCTTCCACCCGGGTGTCCGAGCCACTGCAGCCGATCATCACGTCCGCGGCAGCAACGGCGGGACGGAGCGTTTCGGAGTCAAGGGCGGTGCCGCCGCGGGTGGCCACAAAGCCTTCCGCGCGGCCGGATGAGGAGAAGACGGAAATGTCCGTGCAGCCCCGCTCACGGAGCAGCGCCATCGTGGCGCCGGCGTAGGCACCCGTGCCGAAGACCACCACCTTCTTGGTGGACCAGTCAGGGTTCTCGGAAAGATCAGTTGCCAGGTCCAGTGCCACCGACACGATGGACAGGCCCCGCGATCCGAGTGCGGTCTGGGCGCCGACGTCCTTGGCCGTCTTGGACGCGGCCTGGAACAGGCGGACGAGTCCGGAGCTGGCGGTTCCTTCATGCTGGGCGGTGATGAGGGCCCGGCGGACCTGGCCGGCGATTTCGCGTTCACCGACGACGGCGGAATCCAGTCCGGCGCTGACGGCAAAGAGGTGCTGGCTGACTTCGGGGCCGGTGCGGGTGCTGAAGGAGCGGGAAACCAAGGGCTCGCTGAGTCCGCTGACGTCACTGATCTGGGCGACAAGCGCTGCGCGGGCGGCCTCAACGTCGTCCGGGTGGGGAGCCTCGCCGTAGATTTCGTAGCGGTTGCAGGTGGCAAGGACAACCGCACCCGTCACCGCCGGCGATCCGGAGAGAGCGGATGTGGCGATCCCGGAGGCACCGTTGCTCAACTGAGCAACGGTCTCAAGATCGATGTCGGCGTGTGTAGCCACCAATGAAAAAAGAACCACAGCAGGTCAATCATAGCTTTTTCGTTCCTCGGTAGAACAACTGTCCGGGCCGGAGGCCCCCGGCCGAAGCTGTGATTCCTGCCACGGCGCGGGAATCGGCCCCTGGCGTGACAGCCTGTCGTTATCTTTTGCTGCTGATTTTGGGCACAATCAAAGGCATGACTTCCAGCCCTGCCATGTCCGCTGCCGGCGCCCTCGCTGCAGACCATCCGCTGATGGATGGCCGTACTGCAGACTCGCCACTGATAACGGCCTACCGCGGCGGAAAGCCATCGCGCCGCCCCGTATGGTTCATGCGGCAGGCGGGGCGTTCGCTCCCTGAGTACCTCAAGGTCCGCGAAGGCATTGCCATGCTGGACTCCTGCCTGCGTCCCGAGCTAGCCTCGGAGATCACGCTCCAGCCGGTCCGCCGCCACGATGTGGACGCCGGAATCTTCTTCTCCGACATTGTCATTCCGCTCAAGCTGGCTGGCGTCGGAGTGGACATTGTGCCCGGCGTGGGTCCGGTCCTGGATAAGCCCGTCCGGACGGCCGCGGACGTTGCCGCCCTGCCGCAGCTGACCTGGGAGGCGCTCGAACCCATTCGCGAAGCGGTCCGCCTCACGGTTGCCGAACTCGGTAAGACCCCCCTGATTGGTTTCGCCGGGGCGCCTTTCACCCTGGCGGCCTACATGGTGGAGGGCAAGCCATCCCGGGACCACCTCGGACCGCGCACCATGATGCACGCGGACCCGGAGACCTGGCGCGCCCTCGCCAACTGGGCCGCCGACGCATCCGGCATGTTCCTGCAGGCCCAGCTTGAGGCCGGCGCCTCCGCCGCCCAGCTGTTCGACTCATGGGCAGGCTCCCTGGGCCTGGCCGACTACACAAAATTCGTGGCTCCCGCATCCACGCGCGCCCTGGACCATGTGAGGCACCTGGGTGCCCCGCTCATCCACTTCGGCACCGGTACCTCTGAGCTTCTCGTGGCCATGCGGGACGTGGGCGTGGATGTGGTGGGCGTTGACTACCGCCTGCCGCTGGACGAGGCCAACCGCAGGCTGGGCGGATCAGTCCCGCTGCAGGGAAACATCGACCCTGCGCTGCTGTCCGCCCCCTGGGAAATCCTCGAAACCCACGTCCGCTCTGTAATCGCCGCGGGAGCAGCTGCGCCCGGCCACGTCCTCAACCTGGGCCATGGCGTTCCTCCCGAGACCGACCCTGCCGTCCTTACCCGGGTTGTAGAGCTCATCCATTCCATCTCGCCGGAGTAACCCGTGGCGATTCACCCGGCTGGTGCACCGTCCGCGCTGGTGCTGGGCGGTGGGATCTCAGGCCTCCTATCCGCCCGGGAGCTGGCCGCGGCCGGGCACCCGGTGACAGTCCTGGAAGCCGGCGGGGAATGGGGCGGCTGCGTGGGCAGCCACGTTGTGGCGGGCCTCACCCTGGACAGCGGGGCTGAGTCCTTCGCCACACGGTCCGACGCCGTTGCCGGCCTCGCCAAGGAACTGGGCCTTTCGGACAGGATTGTTGCGCCCCGGCCCGGCGGTGCCTGGGTCCAGCTCCCGGGCGGCCCCCGCGAACTTCCCAAGACAGGCATCCTCGGAATTCCCGCCAACCCCTGGGACGCCGAAGTCCGCAGGTCCCTTGGGCTTCTCGGCTCGCTCCGCGCCACCCTCGACAGGATCCTGCCCGCGTCCATCGGCACGGCAGCGGACGTTGTCAGCGTGTCCGCCCTCGTCCGGGCGCGCATGGGACGCCGGGTCCTTGAGCGGCTGGTTGCGCCCGTTGTGGGAGGTGTGCACTCCGCCGACCCGGGTCTGCTCGACGTCGACATGGTAGCTCCGGGACTGCGTGCAGGAGTCCGGCAGCACGGCTCCCTGGCCGCCGCTGTGGCATCCCAGCGGCGCAACAGCACCGGACCCGCCAAGGCAGGCTCCGCTGTCGCCGGCCTCGAAGGCGGAATGCATACCCTGGTCAGCGCGCTGGTCGGCGATCTCCACGACCGCGGCGTCACGCTCCTGTCCGGCAGGCGCGCAACAAACGTGGCCCGGACATCCGATGGGTGGCGCGTTGACGCCGCGGGGGAGATGTTCGACGCCGGCCTGCTGGTCGTCGCAGTGGACGGCCCGGCCGCCGTCGGACTGCTGGAGAAGGCGGTGCCGGCAATTGCTGGAAAGCAGCCCGGTTCCGGGCCTGACGTGCAACTCGTCACCCTGGTCCTGGACAAGCCTGAACTGGACCGCCGTCCCCGCGGCACCGGCGTCCTCGTATCACCTCAAGCGCCCGGCATCCAGGCAAAGGCCCTGACCCATGCCACCGGCAAATGGGACTGGCTGGCTGCCGCCGCCGGCTCCGGCAGGCATGTGCTCCGGCTTTCCTATGGACGCGTTGACAGCACCGGTATCCAGCCCGGCGGACCTGATACCGACGACGGGCTCCTGGCAGCGTCGCTTCAGGATGCGTCGGCCTTGCTCGGGGTTGGCATCGACCGGCAGGACGTTGTGGAGTGGGACGTTGTGCGGTGGCGTGGTGCCCTGCCTTTCGCCGCCGTCGGACACCGTGCGCGGGTAACCGCCATACGGGACGCCTGCAACGCGGTGGGCGGTTTGGCCGTGGTGGGCGGCTGGGTGGCCGGGAACGGACTCGCCGCAGTGGTGTCCGACACGAAGAACCAAATCCGGAACCTGGCCGGCTGAACGTCCTCGCTGGTCAGGCCGGTGGAGGCGTGGCAACAGGCCTTTCCCGGGCCGCCGTTGGGGGCGTTGCTGGTTTTCACTTCGCCGCCCCGCATGGTTAGTGTCGATGACTATGGTTCACAACAGGTCCGATCTTTCCATGCCCCGGACCGGTATCCATGGGGGACTCCGACGCGGCGCAGCAGCTGCGGCAATCGGAGCGGTACTGGTTCTCACCACGGGCGTCCCGGCGTCCCAAGCAAAAGAGGGAGCGCCCGATCCCGGGGACCCTGCAGCCCCGGCTGCGGACACCAAATCCCTCCCGGTGGTCCCGCTGAAGGGCCAGTCGGGCGAAGCGCGGCAGGAGGCGCCCGGCCAGAACCGCGAGGGGAAGAACGGCAACGGCAAGGCTCCGGGGGACAAGGGGAAGGGCTCGGAGTCCGGGCAGCCCCCCAGCCCCAGTCCGGTTGCCACTCCGTCCGCCTCTGCAATCCCGTCAGCCCTCCGTCCCGCGGTGAAGGCCACCCAAAAACCGGCGCCACCTTCGGCCACCGCTCCGGCGTCCCAGGTTCCGGCATCCAGCGCCCCCGCATCCAGCGCCCCGACAGCCACCCGCTCTGCGACGCCCGCTCCCGCGCCCTCCGCCCCTGCGTCTTCGGGAACCGAGCCGGGCGTTGCATCCCTGGCTCCAGTTGTCGTGCCGGAATCGCAGGGCGCAGGCGCCCCTGCAGCCCCGGCAACCTCCCCGGCGGCAGGCGGGACGACGCCGGCGCAGCCTGCCCCGCCCGCATCCACCGTGGCCCGGAATCCTTCCACGACGGCGGCAGGCCAGCCCACTGCCGACGTGGCCGCAGTCGAAGCTCCTACCGCAACTGCAGGTGAAGTGGCCGGATACGTACCGCTTTACGCGGTACCTCATACCAAGGCGGGGTGGACGCCATACGCTTCAGCTCCGAACGGCAGCAGCGTACGGAGCAGCGCCGTGCTGGCTCCGCAGCCTGAGCCGAAGAGCGCCCTGGTGTGGCTTGGTTCGGGGCTGGTAGGGGTGGCTGGTGCCGCCGGACTGGTCTTCTTCCGCCTGCGAAATCCCTAGGCGGGACTTCCGGGGATCCGGAAAAGCGGGTGCTGCTGTGACATTGAGCACTTCTACGGGTTGTAGAACTCGCTGGTTTCGACTTTTGGGTACGAAGGGGCAAACTTGTAACCATGAGCCACACTTCTGCCGAATCTGTCACTAAAACCGAAGAATCAGCCGAGCAGTTTTTCACCCTCTGGACGGTCTTCAAGCGTTCGGAGGCGCTGGTCCGCAGCGCCGCTGCCGCCACGGACTTCGAGGCCCTGCTGGAACGGCTCGCCCAGGCCGGCGTGACTCACCGTGGCAGCTACGACGTTTCCGCCATGCGGGCGGATGCGGACGTGATGGTGTGGCTTCACGGGCCCAAACCCGAAGCCCTGCAGCAGGCAATCCGGGACATCCGCCGCAGCACCCTCTTCGCCGGGACTAAGATCGTCTGGTCCGCCATGGGTGTGCACCGCGAGGCTGAGTTTGCCAAGAACCACACCCCTGCCTACTCCCGTGGCGTCGCACCGGCAGAATGGCTGTGCGTCTACCCGTTTGTTCGCTCCTACGAGTGGTACATCCTGCCCGAGGCCGAGCGGGGCAAGATGCTCCGCGACCACGGCCTGCTGGGCCGGGACTTCCCGCAGGTCATTTCCAATACTGTCTCCTCCTTCGCGCTGGGTGACTGGGAATGGATCCTGGGCCTGGAGGCGCCTGAGCTCGTGGACCTTGTGGACCTCATGCGCCACCTTCGCGCCACCGAAGCGCGCAACCACGTCCGGGAAGAGATCCCGTTCTATACCGGACGCCGCATCTCCGCGGAAGAAGTTGCAGAGGTGCTGGCATGAGCCCCCTTGAAGCACGCGATTCCGCCAATGTGGTGGCCGTTAACCCCGTGACAGAGACCGGCCGCATGGCCCCCAAGAATTACGACGCCGTCCTCCTCGCCTCCTTCGGCGGGCCCGAAGGCCAGGAGGACGTCATTCCGTTCCTCCGCAACGTGACCCGCGGCCGCGGCATCCCGGACGAGCGGCTCGAGGAAGTCTCCCACCACTACCGCGCCAACGGCGGCATCAGCCCCATCAACCAGCAGAACCGCGAGCTGAAGGCAGCACTCGAGGCCGAGCTCGGCGCCCGGGGCATTGACCTTCCCGTGCTGTGGGGCAACCGCAACTGGGCCCCGTACATCCCGCAGACCCTGCAGGACGCGTACGACGCCGGGCACCGCCGCCTGCTGATGATCACCACGAGTGCCTACTCCTGTTACTCCAGCTGCCGCCAGTACCGCGAGGACATCGGCATGGCCCTGACCGAAACCGGCCTGGACGGCCGCCTGGAGGTGGACAAGGTCCGCCAGTACTTCGACCACCCCGGCTTCGTGGAGCCGTTCGTGGAAGGCACCGCAGCGGGCCTCGCGGAGGTCCGGGAAAAACTGGCAGCTGCAGGGACGCCGGACGCGCCCGTCCAGATCCTGTTTGCCACCCACTCCATCCCTACGCGCGACGCAGACGCGGCAGGCCGTTCCGAGGGTGAACCCCGCGAATTCGATGAGGGCTCAGCGTACGTTGCCCAGCACCTGGCTACCGCAGCCGCCGTCATCCAGAGGGTGGAAGAGGAATCAGGCCTTACAGCGCCGTGGTCGTTGGTGTACCAGTCCCGTTCCGGGGCCCCGCACGTGCCGTGGCTCGAGCCTGACATCAACGACGCCATTGAAGAGCTTGCCGGCAAAGGCGTCAAGGGCATTGTTATTGTGCCCCTGGGCTTTGTGAGCGACCATATGGAAGTTGTCTGGGACCTGGACACGGAAGCCCTGGAAACCTGCGCCAACCTGGGACTCGCAGCCACCCGCGTCCCAACTCCGGGCACACACCGCAAGTTCGTCAACGGCATGGTGGACCTGATTTCCGAGCGGACCGTGGCCAACAACATCAGCGACCGCCCGGCAGTGACCGCCCTCGGCCCCTGGTACGACGTCTGCCGCCCGGGATGCTGCGCGAACTTCCGCGGCGAGAAGCCAACCATCGCAGGGGCGGACACCACCGTGGGGACCGGCCATGATCCCTATCCAGCCGAGGCAGCGGCCGAACCGGCGGCCAACCAGCCAGGCACGGCCGGGGGAGCGCCGCAGCAGTGACCGTCCGGATCGGAACCCGCGCCAGCAAGCTGGCTCTTACCCAGACGCAGCAAACCGCTGACCGGTTGGCCGCCGTCGGAGGCTTTCCCGTGGAGCTAGTCCACATCAGGACCGACGGCGACGTCCTCACCGGGTCTTTGTCGCAAATGGGCGGCACCGGTGTTTTTGTGGCCGCGTTGCGCGATGCGCTGCTGAGGAACGAGTGTGACGTCGCGGTCCATTCGCTCAAGGATTTGCCCACTGGGGCGGCAGTAGGCCTCAGCCTTGCGGCCACGCCGCGGCGCGTGGATGTCCGCGACGTCCTGTGCGCACGCGACGGGCTGAAGCTCGCAGATCTTCCCGCCGGGGCCACAGTGGGGACCGGTTCTCCCCGCCGCGCCGCCCAGCTCCGCGCGGCCAGGCCCGACCTGGAAATCCTCGATATCCGCGGCAACGTTGACACCCGCCTGGGCAGGGTCCCCGGACTTCCGGGAAACACAACGGACCAGATGGTTGCGGGGAAGTCCTGCGATCTCGATGCCGTAGTTCTCGCGGCGGCAGGCTTGGAGCGCATCGGCCGGCTGGATGCCGTCAGCGAGTACCTCGAAACGGATGTCATGCTGCCCGCTGCCGGGCAGGGATCGCTCGCCATCGAATGCCGCACAGCTGACGCCCCGCCCAGGTTAGGCTCCACTGAAGGTTCCAAGGACGTCCTCGCACAGGCATTGGCCGCGCTGGACGATCCGGACACCCGGCTTGCGGTTACGGCTGAACGGGCCCTGCTGGCCCGGCTCGAAGCCGGCTGCGCAGCACCGGTGGGTGCTTACGCCTTCCGGAAGGGCAGCATGCTCCACCTGGAAGCCGTGGTTTGTGCTGTGGACGGCACCGCCTCGGTCCGGGACAAGCGGGCAACCGACGGACTCACGGAAATAGGGGCCACCCTGCTTGGCATCGAACTTGCCGAAGTCCTCCTTGCCGCAGGTGCCGCCGATATCGCAGACCTGCAGGCTTCCTGAGCCCGGCCATGGGACTGCCTTCCCGCCGTGGCCGGGGCACCCTCCTTGGGGAGGGGTAGGCATGGCGGACCGCCCTGTGCATGGAGCAGCAGGTTCACGCAGCGGTAATCCGCTGAGCGGGGCCCGGGTACTGATCACCCGCAGCCCGGAACGCTCACTGCCCCTGGTGGCGGCACTCGAGGAGGCCGGCGCCGAGGCGCTCCTGCTGCCGCTGATCGACTTTGAACGTGCCGCGGACCAGCACACCCTGGACGTGGCATGCGATGCGCTGGGTGCCGGCGCGTTTGAGTGGCTGATCATCAGCAGTGCCACCACAGTCCATGTGCTCGCCGCCAAGGCAACCGAACGGGGCCTCACGCTGCGCCAGTGGATTCCCGCCGCCACGCGGATCGCTGCGATCGGACCGGCTTGCCGGCGTCTCCTCGAATCCGCCGGACTGCCGGTGGACCTCATGCCCCGGGACGAACAGTCTGCCTCGGGACTGCTCAACGTATGGCCGGCCGGCACCGGAAAAGTACTTCTTCCCCAGGCGGACATCGCGCCTGCACGGCTCGCCGAAGGGCTGACGGCGGCGGGCAGCACCGTCACGGCTGTGACCGCCTACCGCACCGTCGACTATCCCGCGGCAGCGGAGCGCAGGCTGGCCATACCGCCGGAGGATGCGGGACCGGGGCGGGGCACGGCACCGTACTCCCTCCTTGCACCGGAAGCTGCCGCCGCTGAAATCGCGGCCGGGCGGATCCAGGCAGTAGTGGCGGCCTCGCCCAGCGCCGTCCGGAGAATCCATGCGCTCTCGCCCTTGCACGGCTGCCGGCTTGTAGCAATTGGACGGTCGACGGCGGAACAGGCTGCCTCCCTGGGCCTGCCCGTGGCAGCAATTGCCGGCGAGCCCACCCCGCAAGGGCTGGTGGCGGCGGTCGGAACTGCACTGGGAACCGGCGGGAACGCCGGGCCGCAACCACCCTGACCTGCCGGAAAGCCGCCAGCCGGAACTTCCGCCCACCCCTCGACCCCTTCCCAAGGACAGGACCATGACTTTTCCGAGCCAACGCCCCCGCCGCCTCCGCACCACCCCGGCCATGCGCCGGTTGACCGCGGAAACCCGGCTGGCCCCGGCCGAGCTGATCCTCCCGGCCTTCATCCGGGAGGGCCTCACCGAGCCGAACCCGATCACGTCGATGCCCGGAGTTGTCCAGCACACCACGGAGACGCTCAAGCGGGCCGCGGCTGAAGCCGTTGAGCTCGGCCTTGGCGGCATCATGCTGTTCGGCATCCCGGAGACCCGGGACGCCGAGGGCACCGCCTCCCTTAACCCTGACGGCGTCCTGAACAAGGCCATCCGGGATGTCCGCTCAGAGGTCGGCGACGACCTGGTGATCATGAGCGATGTGTGCCTGGACGAGTTCACTGATCACGGGCACTGCGGCGTACTGGATGCCGAGGGCTATGTGGACAACGACCGCACGATCGAGATTTACGCCCGGATGGCCGTGGCACAGGCCGACGCCGGTGCCCACATGCTGGGCCCGTCGGGCATGATGGACGGCCAGGTCGCCGCGATCCGCGCCGCCCTGGACCAGGCAGGGCACACCAGTACCTCCGTTATTGCCTATGCAGCCAAGTACGCGTCGGCCTTCTACGGTCCCTTCCGGGAAGCCGTCGACTCCCAGCTTAAAGGGGACCGCCGCACGTACCAGATGGATGCGGGCAACCGCACCGAAGCCCTCCGCGAGGTTGAACTGGACCTCGCCGAGGGGGCAGACGTGGTGATGGTGAAGCCGGCCATGAGCTACCTGGACATCGTCGCCGACGTGGCGGCGATGAGCCCGGTCCCTGTGGCGGCCTACCAGATCTCGGGGGAGTACGCCATGATCGAGGCTGCCGCCGGGAACGGCTGGATTGATCGGCGGGCGGCCATCACCGAATCCGTGCTCGGCATCCGGCGTGCCGGCGCCCACATGGTGCTGACCTACTGGGCAGCGGAACTGGCCGGCTGGCTGAAGGAGTCCCGATGAATGACATCCCGCCCCTTCCCACGGCCCCGGTCGGCGCGGACCGGATCCTGATCGGGCTGAACACCTTCGGCGACGTCGGCGAGCACCGGGACGGCAGCCCGCAGCCGCATGCCCAGGTGCTGCGCCAGCTGCTCGAACAGGCTGAGCTCGCGGACGCCGTCGGACTCCACGCCTTTGGGGTGGGCGAACACCACCGCAAGGACTACGCGGTATCCGCGCCCGAGGTTTTCCTCGCTGCCGCTGCCGCCCGCACCACGAGGATCCGCCTCGGCTCCGCAGTCACGGTCCTGAGTTCAGATGATCCCATCCGGGTTTTCCAGCGGTTCTCCACCGTGGACGCCCTCTCGAACGGCCGGGCCGAAGTGATGCTTGGCCGCGGATCGTTTATCGAATCCTTTCCGCTGTTCGGGCTGGACCTCGCGGACTATGAGGTCCTGTTCGAAGAGAAGCTGGAGCTGTTCGACAAGGTAAGGGCGCAGAAGCCGGTCCACTGGGAAGGCCGCATCAGGCCTGCCCTTTCCGGCCTGAGCGTCTACCCGCCCCTGGAACGCCACCTGCTGCCCACTTGGATCGGCGTCGGCGGAACACCCGAATCCGTTCTCCGCACTGCCCAGTACGGGTATCCCATCATCTTCGCCATTATTGGCGGTCAGCCGCGCTCGTTCCGGCCGCTGGTGGACCTGTACCGGGAAGCCATGTCGAAATACGGCCACCCGATGCAGCAGGTTGCGACGCATTCACCCGGCCATGTGGCAGAGACAGATGAACAGGCACGGGAGGAACTCTTCCCGCACTGGCTGAAACTGCGGAACAAGCTTGGGGCCGAGCGTGGCTGGGGACCTGCCGGAAGGGCGGAGTTCGACGCCTTGTGCGCCCCCGAGGGCGCCCTGTATGTAGGACCGCCGGAGACCGTGGCCCGGAAGATTGTCCTGCTCAAGCAGAACCTGGGCGTGGACCGCTTTGACCTCAAGTACAGCAACGGCCCCTTGCCGCACTCCGCGATGATGCGTTCCATCGAGCTCCTGGGGATGGCGGTAGCGCCCCGAGTGGCGGAATTGCTCGCAACTGAAGCGCCCGCTAACTGAGAGAATGGGAACCATGACTTCCAGCAATCCTCGCAATGAGGCACTTTTCGACCGCGCCCGCCAGCTGATGCCGGGCGGAGTCAACTCTCCTGTGAGGGCCTTCGGGTCCGTGGGCGGGACTCCGCGCTTTATGGTCTCCGCCAAGGGCCCGTACCTGACGGACGCCGACGGCAAGGAATACGTGGACCTGGTCTGTTCCTGGGGACCGGCACTGCTGGGCCACGCACACCCGGCCGTGCTGGAGGCCGTCCACGCGGCGGTGGACCGCGGCCTGTCCTTCGGCGCGTCCACCCCTGACGAGGCGAACCTCGCGGCGATCGTCCAGGAACGCGTGCCCGCCGTCGAGCGGCTCCGGATGGTCTCCACCGGCACCGAAGCAACCATGACGGCCGTCCGCCTGGCCCGCGGCTTCACCGGCCGGAACCTGATTATCAAGTTCGCAGGCTGCTACCACGGGCATCTGGACAGCCTCCTGGCATCTGCGGGTTCGGGCGTGGCAACGCTCGCCCTGCCAGGCTCGGCCGGGGTCACCGAGGCCACCACGGCCGAGACCCTGGTGCTGCCGTACAACGACCTCACCGCCGTAAAGGAAGCCTTCGCCGCCCACGGACCCAATATCGCCGCCGTCATCACTGAAGCGGCGCCGGCCAACATGGGCGTGGTAACACCGGAGGAGGGCTTTAACCTCGGCCTGTCCCGCATCACCCGCGAACACGGGGCGCTGCTCATCGTGGACGAGGTGCTCACCGGGTTCCGCACCGGCTACTCCGGCTACTGGGGCCTCACCGGCGGCGCGCCGGACGCCGCTGAACCGTGGACGCCGGACCTGCTCACCTTCGGCAAGGTCATCGGCGGGGGAATGCCGACGGCGGCCCTCGGCGGACGTGCCGACATCATGGACCACCTTGCCCCCACCGGTCCCGTGTACCAGGCCGGAACGCTCTCCGGGAACCCGGTGGCCATGGCTGCGGGTGTTGCCACCCTGACGCACGCCACCCGGGACGTTTACTCCTTCATTGACGTCCGCTCGCTGGAGCTCTCCTCGGCCCTGTCCACTGCACTGGACGCCGCCGGCGTGGACCACTCCATCCAGTTCGCCGGAAACCTCTTCTCGGTGGCCTTCGGCACCTCGGCCCGGGGAGTGCACAACTACGCCGACGCCCAGGCCCAGGAGAGCTTCCGCTATGCGCCGTTCTTCCACTCGATGCTGGAGTCGGGCGTCTACCTGCCGCCGTCGGTCTTCGAGGCCTGGTTCCTGTCCGCCGCGCACGACGACACAGCGATGAACCGGATCTTCGATGCGCTTCCGGCGGCAGCGAAGGCGGCAGCAGCCGCACAAGGCTAGTTCCGTCGTCGGGCGTTTTTATCTCTCTCGAGGTACCTCCCGGCCACCCGGACGTAAAAGAAATCCCCGGCTGCGTTATGCAACCGGGGATTTCTTTGTGTGCCTGGGCCAGGAGCTACAGAACGTCCGAGAGGAAGTTCTTCAAGCGGTCCGTGGCCGGGTCGCTGAAGATCTGCTGGGGAGGACCGGATTCCACCACAACCCCGGCGTCCATGAACGTCACCGTGTCCGAGACATTGCGGGAGAAGCCCATTTCGTGGGTCACCACCACCATGGTCATGCCGCCCTTCGCGAGGTCCGTCATAAGCGCCAGGACGCCCTTGACGAGCTCGGGATCCAGCGCGGATGTGGCCTCGTCAAAAAACATGACTTCCGGCTTCATGGCAAGTGCCCGCGCTATCGCGACGCGCTGCTGCTGGCCTCCGGAGAGGTTTGCCGGGCGGGCGTCGGCCTTGTGCTTCAGGCCCACCAGGTCCAGTTGCTCCAGGGCTTCGGCTCGGGCCTGTTCCTGCGGCAGCTTACGCAGCTTCCTCAGCGCCAGGGACACGTTGTCCACTACCGTTTTGTGCGGGAACAGGTTGAACTGCTGGAACACCATGCCGATCCGCTGCCGGAGCTCGTCCGGGTTGTCTTTCAGGACCGAACGGCCATCCAGGAGGATGTCGCCCTGATCGGGTTCGATCAGCCGGTTCATCACGCGCAGCAGTGTGGACTTACCGGACCCTGACGGGCCGATTACTGAGGCGGTGGTTCCCTTCTCCACGTGCAGGTCAATGCCGCGGAGAACGTGGTTGTGCCCGAACGACAGGTGCAGGTTCTTGCCGGTCAGGGTTCCGGACGCGAATTCCGTCATGCCTGTGCCCCTTTGCCGATAGGTGCTGCCAGCTCATCCGGTTCCTTCTTTTCCGGCTTGCCGGTACGCAGCCGGTTGTCGATGAAGTTCACGAAGTGGGTCAGCGGAACAGTCAGGATCAGATACAGAACACCAGCGGCCACCAGCGGAGACAGGTTGCCGGTGTTGGCCATGGCATCATTTCCGATCCGGAAGATCTCCCGGTCCGAGGCGGCAAGGCCAAGCATGAACACCAGCGAGGAATCCTTCAACAGCGAGATGAACTGGTTCACCAGGGCGGGAAGGACCCGGCGGATGCCCTGCGGCACCACCACCAGGCGCATGGAACTGCCGTAGCTGAAGCCCAGCGCCCGGGATGCCTCCAGCTGGCCCTTCTCCACGCTCTGGATGCCCGAACGGAAAATTTCACCGATGTAGGCTGCCGCGATGAGCGTCAAGGCCAGGATGCCCAGGGGGTACGGGTTCCGGGATCCGGTGATTTCCCGTGCGATGGGACTGAGCCCGATACCGATGACCAGGATCACCAGGATGGCGGGGAGCCCACGGAAGACATCGGTGTAGAAGCGCGCCACCCAGCGGGCCCCCGCGTTGCGGGAGATCCCCATCATGGCAAGCGCCAGCCCCAACAGGGAGCCCAAGACACCGGAGGCCACGGCCAATATCAGGGTATTGGGCAAACCGACCATAAGCAGGGCGGGAATGACTTTCGCCATTTCCTCCCAGTTGAAGAAGGTGTCAGCCAGCTGATCCAAGAGATCCATAGACGTTGCGGCTCAATCAGCTCTGGGGAACCGTGGCGGCCTTGCTGCCCGGCTTCCAGTCGCTCGGCATCTCGCGGTCCGGGTACCACTCCTTGGTCAGCTTGGACCAGGTTCCGTCAGCGATAACGGCGTCCAGGCCGGAGTTCAGCGCGTCAATCAGCGGCTGGTTGTCCTTGGCCACCGCGTAGGCAGTGAAGTTCTGCGTGTTGACGACGGACTCGGCGATGACGGTGCCGTCGCCTTCCTTCACCTGGCCGGTGGCCTGCTGGGACGGGGCCACCCACGCGTCCACCTGGCCGTTGCGCACGTTGGCGTACACGGTGGCGTAATCCGGGAAGCGGATTGGCTCAAGCTTCAGGGTGTTGGTGACGTAGTCGTCCTGGACGGTGCCCTGGACCACGCCGATGCGGAGGTCGCCGGTGAGGTCGGCGAAGCCCTTGACGTCGCTGTCGGTCTTGGCAACTACTGCCATGAAGCCGAAGTCGTAACCGTTGGTGAATCCGACGTTCTCGCGGCGGGCGTCCGTGGTGGAGATGGAGGAGGAGCCGACGTCGAACTGCTTGGTCTGCACCTGGGAGAGGAGTGCCGAGAAGTCCGTGGCAACGAATTCGACCTCGAGGCCGAGCTTGCCGGCGATGGCGCGCAGCAGTTCGTTGTCGTAGCCGGTGAACTTGCCGGAGGGGTCAATGAAGATGTTCGGCGGAGCGTCCGAAAGGGTGCCCACCTCGAGCGTGCCCTCAGTGTTGAGGCCGAGCTTGGTCTTGTCGATCTGATCGACGGGGGTGACGTCGGCGGTGGTGTACTTGTCCAGCGTCTGCTGGTCACTGCCGGCGAGGGCATCCGTGGGCGTCCCGGCGGGCTCAGCAGATCCTGAGCCGCATGCTGCGAGGGAAACCGCGAGGGCGATTGCCACGGGAGCGGTTGTCAGCCACTTCATCGCTTTGATTTTCATCAGGTTGTCACTTTCATTGAGTCAATAGTCAACCGGGCCGCAAGGCTGCGCTGGTGGCGCCTGGCACCTGCCCGGTGCTGGTCAAGCAAGGCCAGAGCAGGGGTGACCGCAAAACTTTATTGTCTCACTTGGGCGTTTCGCGTTCTGATGGTGAACAAGCGCGGGTGAGACCTACCATTGGCCGAACAGAATTCGGCCCAACGCTGCTTTAGCCGCCGTGCTGGAGCTTTCAGTCGCCGCCGCAGCGAATCCCCACAGCGCGAAAGCAAGCTGCCTTATGAAGCGATATGACTGTGAAATATATCTCGGAACGCCAGCGCGGCCTGGTGGCTAGAAGCCGCCGGCGCTGGCATCCTGCGGCGGGAGTACTGGCCAGTCGCCTTCGATGACGGCTGTGGGCTTCGTCTTGCGGAGGTAGCCCTGGAAATCGGCGGCCTGGCTCACGGCCCAGTCCACCTGGAGCTGGTGCAGCTGGCTGGCGGGCATGCTCAGTTTCGGGAATTTCCCGGCCATGGCGTCGAGGACCTTCAGGGTAGCAAGGGCATCAGCGGCAGAGGTATGGGCGTTGTCCAGGACCACGCCATACTCTTCGCACAAAGCCGTGAGGGTTCGCTTGCCCTTGCGGTAACGGTCCACCTGCTTGTTCATGATGTAAGGGTCCAGAACGGGAAACCGGGTAAGTTGCGGGACCCCGTAGCGGGCCGACTCCGCTGCGAGCACCGTGAAGTCGTAACTGGCGTTGAACGCGATGACGGGCGTACCGGCGTCGAAAAGCCCCTGCAGCACTGCGGCGAGCTCCTGCGTCACCTCGCGGGCAGGCCTGCCCTCGCGCCTGGCCTGTTCAGTGGTGATGCCGTGCACATCACTGGCTTCGGCAGGTATTTCAACCCCTGGATCAGCCAGCCACTCATGTTCCTCTATGACCTCACCCTTGTGGTCCACCACTGTGACTGACGCCGTCACTATCCGGGCTGCACGCGAATTGCGGCCGGTGGTTTCCAGGTCGAAGGCTGCGCGGGGGAGGGTGTTCCAGGTGCTCATGCATCCACGCTAACGGGGGCCACGGACAATTCCCGGGAGCGCCACTGCGGCTAGATTGGATCAATGCGGATTGAGTATGTGGAGGCGGTACTGGCCATCGTGAGGCTGGTTCCGGCCGGATCCGCAGTCTCGTACGGGGACGTCGCCGAACTGCTGGGGTCCGGCGGGCCCAGGCAAATCGGCTCAGTCATGAGCCACTACGGCAGCGGCGTACCTTGGTGGCGGATCCTCAAGGCGAGCGGACACGCTCCGGAGGGACTTGAAGTGAAAGCCCTGAGCCACTACTGCCAGGAGGGAACTCCCCTCAGAGGCGACCACGAAACCTACCTGCGGACGGGGGAGGGCTCCTGGCGGGTGGACCTTTCCGCCGCAAGGTGGGCGCCGACAGCTGAAGATTTTGAGCACATTGACGCCGTTGCCGGGGAGTTGGAGCGTCAGCTCCATAAAATGTCGGTGGCTGATGATGGAATATCGGCGTGACAGTAACAGTTTCCTTCACAGGTCCCCGCGACGAGCACCGGTACGAACCAGCAGCCGGCCTTGAGGCCGACTTCGCTACGGCCGCCGGAGCCTTATGCCATGGCGGCGCCATGCAGCCGGGCAAGCCCGGCCCTCCTCCTGGCCTTAAGCTGCTGCCGCCCCGGCGCATCCACGCGGAAGCCCCGTCGCTGACACCCGATCAGCAGGCAGCTGTTGATGTGGCACAAGGATCCGGCCCTGTCCTGGTACCGGGGGCGCCGGGCACGGGCAAAACCACTGTCCTGATCGAAGCGGCCGTTACGCGGGTGTTGCGGGACGGCGTTGACCCCGAGCGGATGCTCATTTTGGCCCCAACCCGGCTCGCGGCTGATTCCCTTCGCGACCGGTTCACCGCCCGGCTGGACAGAAGCCTGAGCACGACGCCGGCCCGGACCTGGGCGTCCTACGCCTTTGATGTCCTCCGGCGCGCCAAGGCCGAAGGAGTGCTGCCCCTCTCAAGGCCGCCGCGCCTCCTGTCCGGCCCGGAGCAGGACCTCATCATCAAGGAACTCCTCGAAGGCCACCGCCTGCCGGGGCTGGAGCTGCCGTGGCCTGACGATCTCGCGGGAGCCCTGGAGACGCGCGGCTTCCGGCAGGAAATACGGCAGCTGTTCGACCGCGTCATTGAGTCGGGCCTGACCGCCGCGGACCTCGCCCACCTGGGCCGCCAGTGCGACCGGCCTGACTGGATTGCCGCCGCCGGGCTGTACTCGGAGTACCGTGACGTCCTGGACCTGAGGATGCCGGAAGCTTTTGATCCCGCAGGGATCATCACCGCGGCACGCCAGATCTTCCAGGACGTCCCTGAATTCCTCGCTGCCGAACGCGAGCGCCTGCAGGTGATCGTCGTTGATGACGTGCAGGAGGCAAACCCTGCCGTCTTTGAGCTTCTGGCGGACATCGCCCGCGGGACGGACTGCTTCATTGCCTTCTCCCCGGACACTGTCGTCCAGGGCTTCCGGGGAGCGCGCCCGGATCTCGTGGCCGAACTGCCGCGCCTGCTGTCCCCGCACGCCCCGGCCCTGGAGCGGCCCTTGCGCTACGCACACCGGCACACGCCTGCCCTGGCAGACGCGTGGCTGGGCGTTGCCGCCCGTATCTCGCAGCGGGCCGGCGGGCAGTTGGCCAGGCAACTCGAGCAGCCGGTGGGGGACCGGGCGCAGGGAGTGGTGGAAGCCCATCTCGTGCCGTCGGCCGTGCATGAACTCCGGTATGTGGCCCAGCGCATCCTCGATCAGCACATCAACCACGGCCGTGACCTGGCGGACATCGCGGTGATTGTGCGTAATGGAGGGCAGGTCAGCGAGCTGCAGCGTTACCTGTCCGGCCAAGGGATCCCGATTCGCGTGCCGGTGGCCGAGTCGGCTGTCCGGGACGAAGTGGCGGTACGGCCGCTGCTTGACGCATTTGCCGTCGCCCTTGACCCCGCCCTGCTGACCCCAGAAACAGCTGTATCCCTTTTGACCTCCCGCATGGGCGGTGCCACGTCCATCGAGCTGCGCCGGCTGCGGCAGTCGCTGAGGCGCGAAGAGCTCCTGGGCGGCGGGGGCCGCACCAGTGATGCCTTGCTCGTCGAAGCCCTGCTCGAACCGGGGGCCCTGTCCTCCCTCGGCATGGAAGGCCGTGCGGCGCGGCGCACAGCAGGCATGATCCAGGCAGGGCGTAAAGCTGCATTCGAGCCGGGTGCCAATGCCGAGTCGGTGCTGTGGGCCCTCTGGAATTCCACCGGTCTTTCCACCGCCTGGACGGACACGGCTTTGTCCGGCGGGCCGCACGGCGCCCGCGCGGACCGGGACCTTGACGCCATGATGGCGCTTTTCCACACCGCTGAACGGTACGTTGACCAGATGCCTGGTGCCGGCCCGGAGCAGTTCCTGGAGTACCTGCTGAACCAGGAGCTCCCCATGGACACTTTGGCAGCCCGCGCCCAGC
Source organism: Arthrobacter sp. D3-16 (assembly GCF_054408515.1). Taxonomy (NCBI): domain Bacteria; kingdom Bacillati; phylum Actinomycetota; class Actinomycetes; order Micrococcales; family Micrococcaceae; genus Arthrobacter; species Arthrobacter sp. D3-16. Next base: position 1,464,059 of record NZ_CP096437.1, read on the forward strand.
TGGATGACGCCGTCGAACTGATGACTCCTGCCAGCGCAGCAGGGCGGGAATGGCCTGTGGTCCTGGTTCCCGGGCTCCAGGAAGGCGTATGGCCCAATACGCGTCTACGCGGCGAACTCCTTGGAAGCACCCTGTACGCCGACGCCGTTGAACACGGCACAGCTTACGCGCTGCAGCGGGATCCGCTGAGCCGTTTGCGGGATATCCGGTATGACGAACTGCGGAGCTTCTCCACTGCTGTGTCGAGGGCACAGGAGCTCCTGGTCTGTACCGCCGTCTCCTCAGAGGACGAACAGCCCTCCTCCTTCCTGGATTACGTCTCACCCCTCAATCCAGACCAGGAGGGCCGGGGATTCACGCCGGTGGAGCGCCCCATGACCCTGCGTGCCCTGGTTGCCGAATTGCGGCAACATGCCCAGCTGGACGGAAAGCATGCGGCCGAGGCGGAAGAAGCAGTCAGGGTCCTCGCGCGGCTCGCGGCCGCCGAACCCCCTGTTGCCGGCGCGCATCCCGGAAGCTGGTGGGGCCTGCCGCAGCTGACCTCGTCCGATCCCGTGGTTCCCCCCGGCGGAACAGTGTTTGTGTCGCCGTCGAAGGTTGAGACGGTGCAAAAGTCGCCGCTCGACTGGTTCGTGCAGGCTGCAGGCGGCGAAGCGGCCACCGATTTCGCGAGGAGCCTGGGCACGCTGGTGCATGCAATTGCACAGGAACTGCCGGATGCGTCAGGAGCGGAGTACGTAGCGGAACTGGTGCGCCGGTGGCCCGCTTTGGGGATGAAGGACAACTGGGAGGGAAGACTGGATTTCCAGCGGGCGGAGGCCATGGTCCGCAAGCTTGCCCAGTATGTTCTGGTCATGAGGAGTGAGGGCCGGAGCCTGCTGGGGGTCGAGCAGGACTTTGAGGTGGCGCTCGCCGACGTGGTGATGGACGACGGTTCGGCGCGCGCAGCAGTCCTTCGCGGCCAGGTGGACCGCCTGGAAATCGACAACGAGGGCAGGCTGGTCATCGTGGATCTTAAAACAGGAAAACGCCAGCCGGGGAAAGCGGAGCTGTCCACGCATCCGCAGCTCGGCGCCTACCAGGCCGCAGTCCTCGCCGGCGGCTTCAGCGAAAGCCCCGGGGGGAGTACGGCTGCCGTTCCAGGCGGTGCAGTACTCGCCCAACTTGGTACGGGAACAAAAAATCCAGGCATTCAACAGCAGGATCCGCTTGACCCCCAGGATAACTGGGCTTTGGACATGGTGAAGGAGGCCGCCGCTGTGATGGCCGGCAACGAATTCCCGGCACGGCATGATCCAGCGAAGGGAAGCCACGGCGGACACGGCTGCCGGCTCCCCGAAGTGTGTCCTTTGTGCGTACGCGGAAGGCAGGTCACGGAATGAGTGCGGAAACAGCCGTGATCATGCCCCGGCTCCCCGAACCCCGGTTTACGCCGGAGGAACTCTCGCTGCTGCTGGGGGAAAAGAACCTCCCCACCCGGGAGCAGTCGGAAATCATCAGTTCGCCGCTGACTCCGCGCCTGGTCATCGCAGGCGCCGGATCGGGTAAGACTGCCACCATGGCCGACCGTGTCGTCTGGCTGGTGGCCAACGGCTGGGTCCGGCCAGAGGAGGTCCTTGGGGTGACGTTCACCCGCAAGGCTGCGGGTGAGCTCGCGTCCCGGATCCGGGCGAAACTGGCCGCCCTGCAGCGGCTGGCCAGCCAGGACACGGCGCGCCGGCTGTTCCCGGAGCAACTGGTCAGCAGTGATTCCCTCGAGCCCAAGGTCTCCACCTACCACTCCTTTGCCAGCGGCATCGTCTCTGACTATGGACTGCGGCTGGGCGTGGAGCGGGATGTGGTCCTCCTCGGCGGCGCACAGGCCTGGCAGTTGGCCAGCGAAGTGGTGGAGGCCTACGACGGCGAGTACGCACACTTCCGTTCTGCGAAGTCCACCCTGGTGAAGGCGGTTATCCAACTGGCCGGGGAATGCGCAGAGCACCTCCAGGAGCCCGAGGACGTGGAAGCCTGGCTGATGGCAAGGCTGTCCGAATTCGAATCCCTGCCGTACCAGGCGGGCAAAAAGAAGAACCCGCCTCAGGCGGCGGCGGAGCTTGCCGCGATGCTCCGGACCAGGGCCAGCGTGGCGGACATGGTGGGCCGGTACGCAGCAGCGAAGCGGGCCCGGGGTGCTCTTGACTTCGGTGACCTTGTGGCGCTCGCTGCCAAGGTGGCGCAGGATGTCCCGTTGGCCGCACACATGGAACGGCAGCGGTACAAAGTGGTGTTGCTCGACGAATTCCAGGACACCTCCTATGCCCAGCTGGTGCTGTTCTCCCGGCTGTTCGGAGGCGGGCATGCAGTGACGGCAGTGGGCGACCCCAACCAGTCGATCTACGGCTTCCGCGGCGCCTCGGCCGGGCAGCTTTTCCACTTCGTTCGGGAATTTCCCGTAGCCAGTGGTCCCGACGGCGACGGAAAATGGACTCCTGCCCCCACGTCCTACCTGACAACAGCCTGGCGGAACGGCCGGTCAATCCTCTCGGCAGCCAACGTCATGTCCCAGTCCTTGGGCAAGGCAGCAGCCCAGCGTGGACCGGCCGGCGGGGGAGGGGCGGTAGCACCGGACGTGCCCCGGTTGCAGCCCAGTCCGGGTGCAGTTGAGGGAACGGTGGTGCTGGGGCGCTTCGGGACAGATGTTGATGAAGCCGCCGCACTCGCAGAGGACGTTCTGAAGTACCGGGTGACGGACTTTGAGCTCAAACCCGACGGAACTCCCGTAGCGCCTGCCCTTGCCGTCCTTTGCCGCCGCCGCGCCCAGATGGAGGCCATTCGGCGCCAGTTTGAAGCCAGGGGAATCCCCTACGAGATCGTCGGGCTTGGCGGACTTCTGGATACCCCCGAGATCGTGGACCTCGTGGCGACGCTGCGCGTGCTTGCCGACCCCGGACGCTCAGACTCGCTGATGCGCCTCCTCGCGGGTGCCCGCTGGCGCATCGGCCCGGCCGACCTGATGGCTCTGCGCGACTGGTCCAGCCAACTGGCGCGCCGGCGCGGGCATGTGGCCGAACGGTTCCTTGACGAGCAGCCGGACCACGTCAGTGAAACGGTCCTCGAGAGTGATCTGACTGACGCTGCCAGCCTGGTGGAAGCCCTGGACTGGCTGCCCCGGGAGGGCTGGACGTCCGCCAACGGCAGGTCGCTGACCCCCGGCGCCCGCAGCCGGCTGACCCGGCTGTCAGCAGAACTGCGGCACCTCCGGAGTTACCTCGGGGATGATCTCACCACCCTGCTGGGCGAGGTCGAGCGGGCCATGCTGCTGGACATCGAAGTGGCAGCGCGGCCAGGCATCAGCATCCATCAGGCCCGCCGCAACCTTGACGCCTTCCAGGATGCCGCCGCGGGGTTCCTGCGCACGTCGCAGCGTGTGGACATCCTGGCGTTCCTGGCCTGGTTGGAAGCCGCCGCGGCTGAGGAAAACGGGCTGGAAGCACCTGCCAGCGATGTCAACCGGGAGGCCGTGCAACTGCTGACAGTCCATGCGTCGAAGGGCCTCGAATGGGATGTGGTTTTCGTTCCCGGGCTCAATGCAGGGGCCTTCCCCAGCGACAGGGACTCCCGGTGGAGCAGCGGCTCGGCTGCCCTGCCCTGGCCGCTCCGGGGTGACCGTGCAGACCTTCCCCAGTGGGACCTCGACCAGCCGGACCAGAAGGGCTGGCTGGACGCGGAAAAAGACTTCAAGTCGGCCGTCCAGGCCCACGGCGAGTCAGAGGAACGCAGGCTCGCCTACGTGGCGTACACCAGGGCCAAGCACGTCCTCTGGGCGTCCAGTCCCGCGTGGGTGGGATCCCGGGCGGGGCGTGCCGGGATGTCGCCGTTCCTTGCCGAACTCGAGGCACTTACCAAGGCGGCCGAAGGTCAGCGTGCTGCTGCGACAATCCATCCGGGGTCATTGGAGGAAGCAGCCCTTCCCGTGGAGAGCCCGCTCACCCTTGAAACGGAAGTTGCCGGCTGGCCGTACGACCCCCTCGAGGGGCCTGTGGATCCGCGAACGGGAAAGCGGCTGCGCCTCTCGGGCGGACGGCGGCAGGCCATGGAATCAGCCGCTGCCAGGGTTCTTGCCGCCCTGGAAAACAGCGGTGGGGAACCCCTTCCGGTCCCGCATCCATCAGAAGCACCCCCAGGGCAGGCTGGTCCCGGGAGGGAGCTGACGGGGGTGGCGCGGGGATGGGCCCGGGAAGCAGCGCTGCTGCTGGAGCGACGCACCAGGAGGAGCGCCGGCCGCGAAGTGCACCTGCCCGGCCACATTTCTGCATCCACCCTGGTGGAACTGCGGGAGGACCCGGCCGCGGTGCTTGGCAGGCTCCGCAGGCCGGTGCCACGGGAACCCGGCATGTCAGCACGGAAGGGAACCGCCTTCCACGAATGGGTGGAGGAGTACTTCGGCGCCGCCGGAATGCTCGACCTCGGTGAAGCTCCCGGTTCGGATGACCACATTGATGCTGCCTACGACCTTGACGCCATGGTGGCAACCTTCAAAGCGTCCCCCTGGGCTGAACGCTCGCCCGCCTTTGTTGAGGTTCCCGTCGAGACCCGGGTGGGCGACGTCGTGGTGCGTGGGCGCATTGACGCAGTCTTCCGGGACGCCGACGGCCGGTGGGACCTGGTGGACTGGAAGACCGGACGGCGGCCGGCTGCCGCGCAGCTGAGGACCAAGTCGGTGCAGCTCGCCGTGTACCGCCTTGCGTGGGCGAGGCTGAAGGAGGTTCCTCTCGAGGACGTGCGGGCGGCCTTCTTCTACGTCGCCGACAACGAGGTAGTCCGTCCCCACGACCTTGGTACAGGAGGCGAGCTGGAGGAGATCGTGGCGGCCGCGCTCAGTTCTTCGTGACGTCGACGATGGAGATGGCGGCCGTGGAGGTGTCGTCCAGGTCCTTCTTGTCCTCTGCGTTGGCCTGCCGGCTGTCCATCGTCGGCCCCTTGTTCCCAGCGGGGCCCTGCGTACGCGGCTCAGCCGGGGGTTCTGCCGGGATGGCCGTGACGTGGACCGCCGGCTGAACCGGGGGCGGGACCGGCACTGGCACTACCGTCACGGACGGCACTGAACCCGAAGGACCGGCGTCGGCCGCCATGATCGCTGACACCTTTCCCGGGGCCGCTTGGGCACCCGCCCCGGCGGCGGGGAAGCCCCCGGCCGGTGCACCCGCGGCCGGTTGGGGCTCCACGCTGATAGGCTGCCCGCCGTGCTCCTCGATGTCCCGGGCCAGGGTGCCGAGCATCTCTTCGGCTTCCGAGATCATGCCGGGGTCATCCGAGGCAATCCCCTTCACCAGGTACTGGGCCAGGGCGAATTCGGCGGAAAGTGCTGCCCGGCGCAGGAGGTGATTGTCCGGGGTGTCCCTGCGACTGGCCGTGTAGGCGCCCAGTACCGCGTCCACGAAGTCCTGCTCATTGGAGGCAACAAGCCAGGCGAAATCGTCGGCTGGATCGCCGATCCGCAGGTCGGTCCAACCGGTGACGGCAGTAACGCGCTGTCCTTCCACCAGGAGATTGTCCTCGTGAAGGTCGCCGTGCACCACACTCGGGTTGAAGCGCCACAGGGACACATCTTCCATGGCGTGCTCCCAGCGGAGCAGCAGGGCGGGCGGAATTTTCCCTGTAGTGGCTGCCTGGTCAAGCTCATTCAGCCGCCGCTGCCGGAACTCGTTGGGGGTGTAGCTGGGCAGGTCGGCATTGCTGACCAGCGAATGGGGCAAATCATGGATCGCAGCCAGGGCGACGCCGATTTCACGGGCCAGTGCGTCCGGGCCTGCGGTCAGCTCCTCGACGCTTCGCGTGCTGCCGGCCAGATGCGAGTAGACAAACGTGCTCAAGGTTCCCAGCCGTACGCTGCCGGCAACGGTGGGCATCAGGAAGGGCAGCTCGGCCCTGATGGCCGGGGCGAAGGCACGCAGCACGAGGAATTCCGTCTCAAGCCGGGCGCTTGCCTCGGCGTGCCGCGGCGAGCGGACACGCCACCGCTTGCCCTCCGAATCGAGCAGCAGCGCTGAGTCGAAGTCCGCAGGGTCATCCGGGGCAGAGCTAACGGCCGTCGGGGTCAGTCCGGGGACTGCCGCGGTTGCAACGGCTGCCAGTTCAATCGGTTTTCTTCTCACTGTTCCACGGTAGATTGCGTCCAGTCGAAGATACCGGTCCAAGGTCGGCGAGTCTTCAGATATAGTCCAAATCAGGGTAGGCAGGGAAGCGCCGCCAAGGGGGAGCGCACCCCAAATATCAATTGTCGGTCCCAGTCAGTACGGTGGACACATGAGCCACGCGGAGTCTGTAACACCGGTCCACTCGGGCAAGGCGGCCCGGTTGCCGGCGAACCACCTGATGGACACGGTGCTCCCGGTGCCTCCCGCGCTGGTTGACCGCGGATCAGTCGCCCGGGCACAACCGGGAATGGTGGAGGAACTCCTCGCCACACCAGACACGTTGGCCGTTGTCCTCTCCGGCCGGCAGGGGCTGATCCACGGCGGCGGGCTGTTGATGTCGGCGGCACAGCCACTCCATAAAGAACTGGCCGCCGCCGGTGCCGCGCCCCAGCTGACGGTTTACCTTGGTTCCGCCCTGCCCGGTTCAGACCTTGCCCCTGGTACCCACATGCTGCTTTTCATCCTGGCGGAACCGCTGGAGCCTGGAACTGGCGGCATACCCTCGGATGCTTCGTGGGCAGGATTCCGGGATGTTGCCGCCGGGCTGAGTCCAACACATACTGCCCTTTTTGTTGAGGCCAGCGCCATTGCCAACTGGCACGCCACCCACACGCACTGCCCGCGCTGCGGTTCTCCCACTGAGGTGGAAGCCGGAGGATGGGTGCGGCGCTGCCCGGCTGATTCGTCCGAACACTACCCGCGGACCGATCCCGCCATCATCGTTACCGTCGTGGGCCCGGACGGGCGCCTGCTCCTGGGTGGCGGCGGAGCCCCTGATGCCAGGAACTATTCAACCCTGGCAGGATTCGTGGAACCGGGGGAATCGCTGGAACAGGCAGTGGTCCGGGAGATCCACGAGGAGGTGGGAGTGAGGGTTGCTGCCTGCCAGTACCTTGGCTCGCAGTCGTGGCCCTTTCCTGCCTCCCTTATGCTTGGATTTACCGCCGTCACCGAAGACGCTGAGGCAACGCCCGACGGCGTGGAGGTCACCAGGGCGCGCTGGTTCAGCCGGGAGGAACTCCAGGACGCTGTGCTCACCGGTGAGATCACCATCTCCAGCCGGCTGTCGATTGCCCGCTCCCTGATTGAGCACTGGTTCGGCGGACGTATTCAGGACCGGGTTGGCGCCTGAAGCACTACTTATCCATCAGACTCCAGCACGCGGTAGTCGAGACGAAAAAGCAGCAAAATGACTACAGAAAATTTTGACGGCGCAGCGTCCCTGGAGGACCGGATCCTGGGCGGCCTGGACGCCGAGCAGCGCGAGGTCGCCAGCACGCTCAACGGCCCGCTGTGCGTCCTGGCCGGCGCCGGCACGGGAAAGACCCGGGCCATCACCCACCGCATCGCCTATGGCGTGCACTCTGGTGTCTACACTCCCCAGCGCCTCCTGGCCGTGACGTTTACTGCCCGTGCGGCGGCGGAAATGCGCAGCCGGCTGCGGGACCTTGGCGCAGGCAACGTCCAGGCCCGGACATTCCACGCAGCAGCACTGCGCCAGCTGCAGTTTTTCTGGCCACAGGCTGTGGGCGGGACACTGCCCAACCTGCTGGACCACAAGGCCCAAATGCTCGCTGAGGCAGCCCGCCGGCTTCGATTGAGCACGGACAGGGCCTCAATCCGTGATCTTGCTTCGGAAATTGAGTGGGCCAAAGTGTCCATGCTGACACCCGCCAACTACCTGGAAAACGCCCAGGACCGGGGAACTCCTGGCGGTTTCGACCTCACTGCTGTCGCCCGGGTCTTCCAGTCCTATGAGGACGTCAAGACGGACCGCAATGTCATCGACTTTGAGGACGTCCTCCTGATCACGGTGGGCATCCTGCAGGAGGACGAGAAGGTCGCCGCCACCGTCCGCGAGCAGTACCGGCACTTTGTCGTGGACGAGTACCAGGACGTCTCCCCGCTGCAGCAAAGGCTCCTTGAACTGTGGCTGGGAGGCCGGGATGAGCTGTGCGTCGTCGGGGACGCCAGCCAGACCATCTATTCGTTCACGGGAGCCTCCCCGAAGCACCTCCTGGAGTTCAAGGCCCGCTATCCGCAGGCGAACGTGATGAAACTGATCAGGGACTACCGCTCCACGCCGCAAGTGGTAAAGCTCGCCAACGATCTCCTCGCCGGCAGGCGGAGCGGTGGACCTGCCGCGGACGCCGCCTGGGCCGCGCCGCTCCAGCTCGTTGCCCAGCGGCCTGCCGGGCCCGCCCCCCAATTCACCGAGTGCTCTGACGATGAAGCGGAAGCTGCCACCGTGGCGCAAAGGATCAAGGCATTGCTCGACGCCGGAACTCCGGCCAGCGAGGTGGCTGTGCTGTTCCGCACCAACGGGCAGTCCGAGGCGTATGAACAGGCCCTGGCTGCCGCCGGCATCGGCTACCAGCTGCGCGGCGGAGAGCGCTTCTTTGCCCGCAAGGAAGTACGCGACGCCATCCTTCAGCTGCGGGCAGCCACCCGGGCAGTCTCGGCGGAGTCGCCGGAACCGCTGGGCCAGCTGGTCAGGGATATCGTTGCCTCCCTTGGCTATACGGAAGCGGCACCCCACAACGGCGGTGCGCTCCGTGAACGCTGGGAATCCCTCGCGGCGCTGGTGGCCCTCGCCGACGAACTCGTGCAGACCCGGGGACCGGAGTTTGGCCTGGGCGACTTCGTCAACGAACTCCAGGAGCGTTCGCTGGCCCAGCATGCACCCACAGTGCAGGGCGTCACCCTCGCCTCGCTGCATGCCGCCAAGGGCCTGGAATGGGATGCGGTGTTCCTGGTGGGCCTCAGCGAAGGCCTCATGCCCATCTCCTTTGCCGACTCTCCGGAATCCGTGGATGAGGAACGGCGGCTCCTCTACGTCGGCATTACCCGCGCCCGCGAACACCTTTCACTGTCCTGGTCCACGGCCCGGACTCCCGGCGGCCGGGCCAACCGCAAGCCCTCCAGGTTCCTGGACGGCCTGCGCCCGGATTCCGTCGCCGGCTCGAATATCAGGGGCAAGGGGCCCGCACCCCGCCGCAAGGCAGCCGCCCCGGCTGTCTGCAGGGTCTGCGGCAGCATGCTTGCCACGGGTGCGGAGCGCAAGGTGGGGCGGTGCAACGCCTGTCCGCCGAGCTATGAGGAACAGACCTTTGACGCTCTGCGGACTTGGCGGCGTGAGGTGGCGCTGTCCGCCGACGTTCCCGCCTTCGTGGTGTTCACCGACGCAACGCTTACAGCCATTGCCGAAGCCCGGCCGTCCTCCCTGGAAGAACTTGCGGCGCTGGCCGGAGTGGGACCGTCAAAGCTGGAACGCTACGGGGAGGACGTTCTGCGGGTCCTGGTGGAAAGCACTTCGCTATGATCACCACTACCGAGGGCGGCGCCCCGGTCGAGGTGCGGCGCTCGGCCCGCCGGACCCGGACCGTTGCGGCGTTCTGGGAGAACGGCACGGCCGTGGTGGCCATCCCGGCGCGGTTCACGGCAGCCCAGGAAAAGGAATGGGTCCAGCGAATGCTGGCCAGGCTGCACCGGCAGGGGGAGCGGCGTACAGCTTCCGGCAGGAAGCGCCCTGCCTCGGATACCGCCCTGGCCGCCCACGCGGCCCGGCTCTCCGAGATGTACCTCGGCGGAAAGGCCGTGCCGTCGTCGGTACGCTGGGTCAGCAACCAGAGCTCACGGTGGGGGTCGGCAACCCCTGCGGACGGCACTATCCGCCTCTCGGACAAGCTCCGCCCCATGCCCCAGTGGGTCGTTGATTATGTACTGCTGCATGAACTCGCCCACCTCCTGGTAGCCAGCCACAATGCGGCGTTCTGGAAACTGCTGGCGGCCTACCCGGAAACCGCGCGGGCGAAGGCATTTCTTGAAGGCGTTTCCTATGCCATGGCACGCGGCCTTCCGGGCAGCAAAACGGGGGACGGTGCCGGTGCCATCGGGCCAGGCGGGGAGCGCTGGACGGACGACGCCGACTAGCCCGGCTTAGCTTTTCGGCCCGCCGTCCTGCCCATCAGCATCCGGGCCCTCAACCGGCTTCCCGTCCTGCCCGCCGTCGCTGTCTTCGTTTCCTCGGGACGGGGCGTCGTCAAACCCGCCACTTAGCAGCTTCTGCAGGGCGTCGTCCACCTCGGTGTCGCTGGCTTCGGCCAGTTTCCGGCGTCCACTGAACCCGCGGGGATCGTCCAGGTCCTCCGCGGTGGGCAGCAGGTCGGGATGGTGCCAGATGGCGTCGCGGCCTTCAATGCCGCGTTCCTCTTTCAGCGTGGCCCACAGCGTGGCAGCATCGCGCAGGCGGCGGGGCCGCAATTCCAGACCGACGAGCGAAGCGAATGCGTGTTCGGCCGGCCCACCGGTTGCACGGCGGCGGCGGACGGTTTCCCGAAGGGCACCCGCTGACGGAAGAACCTTTTCGGTGGCCGCAGCAGTGAGTTCGTCCACCCACCCCTCCACCAGCGCGAGCGCCGTTTCCAGCTTCTCGAGGGCCTGGTCCTGGGCGGGCGTCCGCTGGGGCATAAATACGCCCTGCGAAAGGGCTTCCTGGATGCCTTCCGGGTTGCTGGGATCAAGGTCCCGCGCCAGTTCCTCAATGCGGGAGGTATCGATATGGATGCCCCGCGCGTAGGCCTCGATGGCGCCCAGCAGGTGTCCCCGCAGCCAGGGAACCTGGACAAAAAGCCGGGCGTGGGCGGCTTCGCGGACAGCAAGGAAGAGCCGGATGTCGTTCTCGGGCAGGGAAAGCCCTTCGCCGAAAGCGGCGACGTTGATAGGCAGCAGGGCCATCTCAAGGTCAGCCAGGGGCACTCCGATATCGGTGGAGCTGACCACGTCCGTGGAGAGGGCGCCGATGGCCTGCCCCAGCTGCATGCCGAAGATTGCGCCGCCCATATTCTGGAGCATCGACGAGGCTCCGCCCATCATCGACTTCATCTCTTCAGGCATCTGCTCCGTCATGGCGGACGAGAGCGCATTGGCGATGCTGTTGGCGACCGGCTCGGTCAGCCTCTTCCAGGTGCCAAGGGTTGCCTCCACCCATTCCGCACGGGACCATGCGCGGCCGATCAGGCCGGTAGCGGGAAGATCGGTGACGGGGTCGAGCCACAGTTCAGCAAGCCGCAGCGCCTCATCCACTTCGCGGGACTGCTGTGAGGTGACGGAGGGATCCGCGCTGCCGGCCGCTACCCGGCGCGCGTTCTCGTGGGCCAGCTTCCAGTTAACCGGGCCCTCGGACGGTGCGCTCATCATGGCCTGGACCTGGGAGAACATCTGGGCCAGGAGGTTGGGGTCGTTGGGCAGGCCGGCAGCCTTTGCCAGCTCGGCAGGGTCGAAATTCTCCATCCCCTTGCCGCCCATCAGGTTTTGCAGCATCTCTGCCAACGGGTCCTTGGGGGTGTCGTCGCCGTTGGACGGATTGAGTGGGTTGGAGGTCATGATCCCGCCGATCGTCGGTGTGACTGTTGATCAACCTTCACGGTACCCCGGCGGTGGTCGGCTGTCTGCCGGACTGCGTTACCGTTCGCTGTAGGCAAAGAACTCCGCCTGCCGGCACCGCGTAGTGTTGATTCAGTGACTACAACCCGTGGCGGCCACCCCTCCGAGGACCACGCTGCCGAGCTCCCTTCCGGTCCCAGGCATGGGAAATCAGGCGGCCCTGAAGCGGGCGCGCCCGCGGCTGCCGAGGCCTCCGTGCCAGGGGATGATGCAATATCCTTCGCCGGTCCCGCGCGCCGGGACAGGAAAGTCTCGGCGATGATGGTGGCGGGGGTAGCGGCCCTGGGACTTGGAATCGCGGTGGGGACCCTGCCGGTTCCCTACGTCGTCGAAACACCCGGCCCCACCTACAACACCCTTGGACAGAGCCAGGGGAGCCCGGTCATCAAAGTCACGGGGCGGGAATCCTATCCGGCGGCGGGCAACCTCGACCTGACCACTGTCTACGTCAGCGGAGGCCCGAGCAGCCCTGTGAGCATCCTGCGCGTTTTCTCCGCCTGGCTCGACCCTTCAAAGGCTGTGTACCCCCAGGAATTGATCTACCCCACGGGCACCACCAAAGAAGAGGCCCAAGAGCAAAGTTCAGTGGCGATGACCACATCCCAGGAGAACGCGGTCGCCTCGGCCCTCAATGAGCTGGACATTCCCTTCGGGCAGCAGCTTCAGGCAGCAGGCCTCTCCGAGGGTTCTGCCGCTGCAGGGAAGATTGAGCAGGGGGACATCCTCAAGACAATCAACGGCCGGGAAATTACCTCCCTCGCCGTCATTCAGGAGGAACTGGCGGCAGGCAAGGGTGCGCCCGCCACGGTGCTGCTGGAACGCGACGGCCGGGAGGTCACCCAGCTGATTACGCCGAAGGACAACGGTTCGGGGCGCTTCATCCTGGGCGTCATGCTCAAGTACCTGTTCACCTTCCCCTTCGACGTGGAGATTTCGCTCGAAAAAGTGGGCGGCCCCAGTGCGGGACTGATGTTCTCGCTGGGCATCATCGACACCGTCACTCCGGGGGACCTCACAGGAGGAAAACACGTGGCCGGCACTGGAACCATATCTCCCGACGGCCAGGTGGGGCCGATCGGCGGCATCGGGCAGAAGATGCTCGGCGCAAGGTCCGGGGGAGCCACCCTGTTCCTCGCTCCCGCTGCCAACTGCGGGGAGGTGGTGGGCCGTATTCCCGACGGTCTCCAGGTGGTCAAGGTTGAAAATCTCACGGAGGCCCGGCGCGCCGTCGAGCTCGCCGGTTCCGGTGGGGACACAGCCCGCCTGCCGGCGTGCACAACCAACTAGACTGGGCAGGAACTAAGCATTACCGCCACTCGTGGCAATTAAGACGGACGAAACCAGCGTTTGACCGGTGAGTACGTCGCTCGCACGCACGCTTCGAATAATCTGACGACCAGCTATGAGGTACCGAGTTTGTCCCGTCCTGCCAGCACCATGTCCACAGGTAAACCCCCTTCAAGACGCGGCGCGCTGACGCCCACCCTGATTGTTGTTGCCCTGGTGGTTGTGGGCTTCATCTTCTTTGCCAACGTCTGGACTGATGTCCTCTGGTACCGGCAGCTCGGCTTCATCGAAGTGTTCGTCACCGAGAACCTGGCCCGGATCGGGATCTTCGCCGCCGGGTTCGCCATCATGTTCCTTGCGGTCTTCTTCGCCATCCGCATCGCGTACCAGTCCCGGCCGGTCTACGCCCCGGACTCGGAAATCCGCGACAACCTCAACAGGTACCAGGCACAACTGGAACCTGTCCGCCGGGTGGTTATGGTGGGCCTGCCGGTCCTGTTCGGCCTCTTCGCCGGAAGCGCCGCCTCAAGCCAGTGGCAGAGGGTCCTTCTCTTCTTCAACCAGGAACCCTTCGGAAAAACGGATCCCGAGTTCGATCTGGACATCAGCTTCTACCTGATGACGCTGCCGTTCCTCGGCTTCGTGACCGGGTTCCTGATCAGCGTGGTGGTGATTGCGGGCATCGCAGGCATCCTGACCCATTACCTCTACGGCAGTATCCGGTTGATGGAACGGGGCGTCTTCACCAGCCGCGCGGCTCAGATCCATATCGCCGTGACCGGTGCCGCCTTCCTGGTCCTCCTGGGCATCAACTTCTGGCTTGACCGCTATTCGGCGGTCCAGAGCAACAACGGACGCTGGGCGGGTGCCCTGTACACGGACGTGAACGCCGTGATCCCCACCAAGTCCATCCTTGCGGTGGCGGCGGCACTTGTGGCCATCCTGTTCATCGTGGCCGCCGTCATCGGCCGGTGGCGCCTGCCTGTGATCGGCACGGCGATGCTCGTCATCACGTCCATCCTGGCCGGTGGCGTCTACCCCTGGGTGATCCAGCAGTTCCAGGTACGCCCATCGGAAGAGACGCTGGAAAAGGAGTTCATCCAGCGCAACATCGACAACACGCGCGCTGCCTACGGACTGGATGCCATCCAGGTGGACCGTTACGACGCCACCAACACCGCCAGCACAGGCGCGCTGGCGCCAGATGCCCAGACCACGGCAAACATCAGGCTGCTGGACCCGAACCTGATCTCGGACGCGTTCTCGCAGCTGGAACAGTACCGTCCGTACTACCGGTTCCCGGAGTCCCTCAACGTTGACCGCTATGAGGTGGACGGGCAGATCCAGGACACCGTTATCGCCGTCCGCGAGCTGAACCCCACCAATGTGCAAACAAACCAGCAGGGCTGGCTCAACCAGCACGTTGTGTACACCCACGGCTACGGCGTGGTGGCAGCCAAGGGCAACAAGTTCACCGTTGACGGCAAGCCGGAGTTCCTGCAATCAGGCATTCCCTCTACCGGTGTGCTGGGGGATGACTCCAGCTACGAGCCGCGGATCTACTTTGGCGAGTACTCTCCGGACTACTCGATCGTGGGTGCACCGGACGGTGCTCCGCCCCGCGAGCAGGACAGGCCGTCAGGTGAGGGTGAGACGCAGTACACCTTCGAAGGCAACGGCGGACCGAACGTAGGTACCTTCTTCAACAGGGTGCTGTACTCCATCAAGTTCCAGTCCTCGGACCTGCTGCTCTCCGACGGCGTCAACCCGGAATCGCAGATCCTGTACGAACGCAACCCGCGTGAGCGCGTAGAGAAGGTGGCCCCCTACCTGACCGTGGACGGCAACGCCTACCCCGCAGTGGTCGACGGCCGGGTGAAGTGGATCGTGGACGGCTACACCACCAGCCAGTACTACCCGTACTCGCAGCAGGAGCAGCTCTCAGACGCCACGGCTGATTCCCAGACCACTTCCGGCCGTGCAGTCGCCCTGCCGAACAGCACCGTCAACTACATCCGGAACTCGGTGAAGGCCACGGTGGACGCCTACGACGGCTCGGTCACCCTGTACGCCTGGGACGACCAGGACCCGCTGCTGAAGTCCTGGCAAAAAGTGTTCCCCACGTCGCTGAAGCCTTATTCGGAAATGTCCGGTGATGTTATGAGCCACGTCCGGTACCCCGAGGACCTCTTCAAGGTCCAGCGCCAGCTGCTGGGCGAGTACCACGTGACGGACCCCTCCAGCTTCTACCAGACGAAGGACGCCTGGAGCGTGCCGAACGACCCCACGGTCGATTCGACCAATGACGTCAAGCAGCCGCCGTTCTACATGTCGCTGCAGATGCCGGACCAGGACAAGCCTGCTTTCCAGCTGACGTCGTCGTTCATTCCGCAGATTGTCAATGGAAACGCGCGCAACGTCCTCTACGGCTTCCTGGCCGCCGATTCCGACGCCGGCAACCAGGCGGGTGTGAAGGCCGAGAGTTACGGCAAGCTGCGGTTGCTGCAGATCCCACCGGAGATCCAGGTCCCCGGCCCGGGCCAGGCGCAGAACAAGTTCAACTCTGATCCCACGGTTTCGCAGGCCCTTAACCTGCTCCGCCAGGGTGCCTCTGACGTCCTGAACGGCAACCTGCTCACGCTCCCTGTCGGCGGAGGCATCCTCTATGTCCAGCCGGTGTACCTGAAGTCCACCGGCGAAACGTCCTACCCCACGCTGCAGCGCGTCCTGGTGGCTTTTGGTGACAAGGTTGGGTTCGCCCCGACGCTTGACGAAGCGCTGAAGCAGCTCTTCGGCGGGGACTCGGGGGCGGCTGCGGGCGACTCCGGCAACAACGGCCAGACACCCACAGATCCGGCTGCTCCGCCTGCACCGGGTGGAGCGGATGCCAAGGCTGAACTGCGGGCGGCGCTGGATGAGGCAAACGCCGCCATCCAGGCAGGGCAGGCCGCCCTCGCCGCCGGCGACTTCGCAGCCTACGGCGAGGCGCAGAAGCGTATCTCAGCGGCCCTCCAGCGCGCACTGGACGCAGAGAACAAGATTCCGGTTGCCGCTCCCGAGGCAACTCCCGCTCCGGCCTCCACGGCGACACCTGAAGCCACGCCTTCGCCGTCTCCCAGCAGCTAGCAGCCAGCAGCTAACCGCTGGCTGACCACCCAGCAGCTGATCACGACGGCGGCACCCGGCACCCGTTCCACCTGGAGCGGGTGCCGGACCGGCGAGACGGAGATCACGCCTTCTCGATTTGGCCTGCTGTTCACCGGCCGGTAAAGTAGTTCTTGCGACGCGGGGTGGAGCAGTTCGGTAGCTCGCTGGGCTCATAACCCAGAGGTCACAGGTTCAAATCCTGTCCCCGCAACTGACGGAAGTCCCGGACACTGGAAACAGTGTCCGGGACTTTTTGGTTTAAGCGTCGAGCCCGGTTTTCGGGACGGAAGTCGAGCCCGGTTTTCGGGACGGAAAGGGCGCTGACGCAGCCGTGTAAAAGCCCGCCGCCGAAATAGGGTAGTGTTGATTCTGCGACGCGGGGTGGAGCAGTTCGGTAGCTCGCTGGGCTCATAACCCAGAGGTCACAGGTTCAAATCCTGTCCCCGCAACCATGAGAAGGCCCCGACCGGCAGACAAGCCGGGCGGGGTCTTCTTTTTTCCTTGAATGCCGGTAGTTCCTAGTATTCTCTTTCGCAGAGCCTCACAGATTGTGAGCACTTCGCCAGTCATTCTCGAGAGGAATGTTGCTCGATGTCCACACCCACGAAGAAGCCCGGCACTGCCGCGGGCAAGCGGTCCCGACTCTATTGGGGTGTGCCCGCCGTTCTTGCGGCGCTGGTCCTCGTGGTGTTGATCGCCAAGTGGCTGATGGGCCTGCCCGCCGTCGCGTCATTCGTGGCGGACTATCCGGGCCACTCAGAGCTGCCGGCAGAAGCGCCGGTTGGCTTTCCGGCCTGGCTTGCATGGCAGCACTTCCTGAACGCCTTCTTCCTGCTCCTGATCATCCGCACCGGCTGGCAGGTGCGCACCACCACGCGCCCCAGCGGACACTGGACCCGCAACAACAAGGGCCTGATCAAGACGAAGAACCCTCCCACCAAGATCAGCCTTGAACTGTGGTTCCACCTCACTTTGGATGCCCTGTGGATCCTCAACGGCCTGGTGTTCGCGGTCCTGCTGTTCGCTACCGGGCAGTGGATGCGCATTGTTCCAACCAGCTGGGACGTCTTTCCCAACGCGCTCTCGGCTGCCCTGCAGTATGCGTCCCTGAACTGGCCTACGGAAAACGGCTGGGTGAACTACAACGCTCTGCAGTTGCTCTCCTACTTCGTCACGGTCTTCATCGCGGCGCCGCTGGCCTTCATTACAGGCCTGCGGATGTCGTCTGCGTGGCCAAAGAAAGCCACCGGCCTCAACAAGGCCTACCCGATCGAATGGGCCCGGGCCGTCCACTTCCCGGTGATGATCTACTTTGTTGCCTTCATCGCGGTGCACGTCTTCCTGGTGCTCGCCACGGGAGCGCTGCGCAACCTCAACCACATGTATGGAGTACGGGACGACGACGGCTGGTTCGGGTTCTGGGTTTTCCTGGCTTCGGTTGTGGTCATGGTGGCGGCCTGGTTCCTGGCCCGCCCCATCTTCCTGCGGCCCATAGCGTCCCTGATGGGCAAGGTCAGCCGATAAGAGGCCGCAGGGCCCGCGCTGCAGCCCGTTAGTCCTTGAGCCTGCTGTAGGTGTCCAAAGCCCTCTCGCG
Organism: Arthrobacter sp. D3-16; assembly: GCF_054408515.1. NCBI lineage: Bacteria > Bacillati > Actinomycetota > Actinomycetes > Micrococcales > Micrococcaceae > Arthrobacter > Arthrobacter sp. D3-16. The sequence goes on from NZ_CP096437.1 coordinate 1,481,708, forward strand.
TGACTCCGGCAGCCCAACGACCGGCTCCGGGTACCCGGTGACTTCGGCGGCTTTCCACGGCTCATGGATGGCCTTACCGTCGAGGCCGGCAAGTTCCGGGATGAACTGGCGCAGGTAGACGCCCGCGGAATCGAATTTCCTGCTCTGCGTCACCGGGTTGAAGATGCGGAAGTAGGGCGACGCATCGGCTCCGGACCCTGCCACCCATTGCCAGTTGGCAGGGTTGCTGGCCGCGTCCGCGTCCACGAGGGTGTCCCAGAACCACAGCTCGCCGATGCGCCAGTCCGCCAAGAGATTTTTTACCAGGAATGATGCGGCCGCCATCCGAACGCGGTTATGCATCCAGCCTGTCTGCCACAGCTGCCGCATTCCGGCGTCAACCAGGGGATAACCGGTGCGCCCCTGGTGCCATGCCTTCAGCTCCCCACTGCTGAGCGGCTGCCACTCAAAGCGGTCAAATTCCGGACGGTAGTTGCGGGTGGCGAGCTCGGGATTGGTGTGCAGAAGGTGCCAGCAGAATTCCCGCCAGCCAAGCTCTGAACGGAAGACACCGACGTCGGCCGGTACCTTGCCCGGAAACCGGTGCCGAATTTCGCTCCACACCCTGAACGGACTGACCTCGCCGAAGCGCAAGTGCGGCGACAGCCGGCTGGTACCTTCCACTCCCGGCACGTTCCGGCCGGTGCCGTATTCCTCGGCCGGTCCGTCCAGAAAATTAGCCAGGCGGAGCTGGGCGCCCTTTTCGCCTGGCTCCCAGGTATCTGCAAGGCCCCCACTCCAGTCGGGGGAGTGTGGCAGGAGGTGCCAGGTGTCCAGGTCATCACCGGCAGGAAGTGCTCCTCCTCTTCCCAGTGCGGGGGAGGGAAGGCGGTGCGGTACGTCGTGCGGCTCCCGCAGTTCGCCCCGGGCAAGGCACGCACGCCAGAAGGGCGTGAAGACCCTGTAAGGGCCGCCGGCGCCGGTGCGAATGGTCCAGGGCTCGAACAGGAGGTTTGCCTGGTGGCTGGACGCCTGAATGCCGTTATCGTCGGCCCACGCCTTTACCTCGGCATCCACGGTGCGCTCGGGGAACCCGTAGCGCCGGTTCCAAAAGAGGCTCGTGGCAGCGGTCTCGGCTGCCACTTCCCTGATAACAGCCGACGCCGGTCCGCGGCGGAGAAGCAGCCGCGACCCTTTGTTTTCCAAGGAGGCGGCCAGCGCTGCAAGGGAATGGTGAAGCCACCACCGGGTTGCTCCACCCAACGGCCTGATCCCCTCCGACTCCTCGTCCAAAATGAAGAGGACGGTCAGGGGCAGGCCCAGCGCTGCGGCCTCAGTCAGCGCGGGGTTATCGTCAAGTCGGAGGTCGTCCCGCAGCCAGAGGAGGGATGTTGCGTCGGAGGAAGCCATGCCACCACGCTACACACCTCCGGCATCAGGAAGGCCGGGGCAGCGGCCCCGGCCTTCCTGGCGTTCCTGGCGAGGGTGCTCCCCGCCTGCTTGTCAGAGTTTGTCGTAGTCGATTTCGCTTACGGACTCATCGGCTCCGGCAGTGCCGGCGGCGCCGATGGCCGGCTTTGATGTGCCACCCGACTTCAACGCAGCCAGGCGTGCCTCAATCTCAACCTGCTCACCGAGGTCTTCAAGCTGGTTGAACTGGGCATCAAGGCTCGACGAGGCGAGTTCCTGCTGCCCGCGGACCTTGGCCTCTTCACGGCGGATCTTCTCTTCGAAGCGGCCCACTTCGCTGGTGGGGTCCATGATGTCGATGCTCTTGATCGCATCGTGCACCTGCGCCTGCGCAGCTGCGGTTTTGGACCGGGCAACGAGCTCGTTGCGCTTGCTGGTCAGCTGGTTGAGTTTGCCCTTCATCTGGTCCAGGCCGGTCTTCAGCTTGTCCACCACTTCGCGCTGGGAAGCGATGCTCGGCTCCGCACCCTTGGCCTCGTTCTCAGCCGCCATTTGGCGCTGCAGGGCCACCTTGGCCAGGTTGTCAAACTTTTCGGCGTCAGCCACGTTGCCGTTAGCGCGGTATTCATCGGCCTTGCGCGACGCGGCGAGGGCCTTGTTTCCCCAGTCGCGCGAGTTCTTGACGTCCTCGTTGTAGTCGTCTTCGAGCATCCGGAGGTTGCCGATGGTCTGCGCGACAGCGGACTCCGCCTCGGCAATATTGTTGGTGTAGTCCCGGACCATCTGGTCCAGCATCTTCTGCGGATCCTCAGCATTGTCCAGCAAGGAGTTGATGTTCGCCTTTGCCAGCTGTGCGACTCGGCCGAAAATGGACTGTTTAACCATGGTGTTACCTTTCGTCCTGCTCTGTGTTGACCACTGAAATCAGTGAACGTTGTTGTACTGCGCCCATCCGGCAGTGGGGAGGCTCCGACGGGCGGAGCCTGGGCCCCGGCTGTCAGAAACTTCCGGAGTCCCCTCCGCCGAAGTCGCCGCCGCCAAAATCTCCGCCGCCGAAATCGCCGCCGCCCCATCCTCCGCCGTCGCTGTGGCCGCCACCCCAGCCGCCGCCACCGCCTCCGTTGAGGATGGAGTTGATCAGGATGCCGCCGAGGATGGCGCCGCCCAACCCGCCGCCGCCGCCTCCACCGAACATGCCGCCGCGGCCGTAGCCTTGGTTGGCGTAGCCATCGAAGTGGTCAACGTCGGCCTGTGCCAGCTGGGCTGCCTGTGCAGCGAGTGCGTGTGCCTGCTGGGCGTAGGTAAGGGCCGTGACCGGGTCGGTGCGCGCGATGGACAGGGCGTAGTCCAGGTTGCGCTGCGACTCCGCCAGCCGGGTGCGTGCTTCTGTGCCCACACCGCCGCGGCGGGCAGTGATGTAGTCGGAGGTCGCACTGATCTGGGCTTGGGCGGACATGATGGTCTGCTGGAGTGATGCCTGAGCCCGGCGCGCCTGTTCCTGCTGGTCCCTGATGCCGCTGAGTGACTGGTCGAGGGACTGATGGGCCGTTTCGACGCGCTGCAGGGTGGCGATGGGGTCGATCTTTCCGCCCTGGATCTCGGACCTGACCTGTGCCAGGGCAGCTTCAACTGCCGCCACCGGTCCGGCAAGCCCGGGATGGGCGCCGGACTGGATCATTGCCTTTGCCTGGGCAAGGTCCTGGGAAGTATCAACTACCGCCGCCTCAAGTCCGCTCCGGGCCTCGTCAAGGCTGGAGGAAACCTTGGCGATTGCATCGATGAGGACGTTCGTCTGGTGCAGGCTCTCTTCTGCGGCGCGGACAGCAACAGCAGCCAGGCTTCCTTCGCCCTCTGCCAGCTTCTGCTCAGCAGTGGCTGAGGCGTTCTGGACGAAGGCGAGCCGCTCCTTGGCCTGCAGGATATTGTCCGAGACCTGGGCCAGCGCGCTCTCGGCATACTTGGCCCTGAGGGCAGTGAGTGACTGCTCAGCGCTGGCGATTTTCGAATCGGCTTCGCGCGCACCGGCATTGACGGCTGCCAGTGCCCGGGGGGCGTTCTTCTCAAGTTCGCGGAGGGAATCGAAGTCCGCCTTCTGCTCCTGCAGCGACGCCAGTGCAGCTTCCGAGCGGCGGATAATTTCGCCCAGCCATGTGCGCTGCTGCTCTTCTGTATCCGGGATGTGGTCGTCCAGCTGCTGCTGCAGCTTGAACGATTCCGTCATGTGGCCTTTGGCTTCCTCCAGCGCCTTGGTGAAGTTGCCGACGGCGGAGTCGCCGTATTGTGCCTGGGCGAACATAAGTTCCTGCTCGCTGGACTTGATGGCGTCATCGGCCTCGATGAGGAGGGAACCGCTCTTGCGGCGGAGCTCCTCTACGCTGAGGGAAGCCAGCGGATCAACTTCCGCGCCTTGCGGGCCATAGCTCGCGCTGGATGCCTGGACGGCAGCCTTCTTGCGTTTGTTGCGGAAGTAGAGGTACGCCCCGGCACCGCCGGCGGCGACCACGCCCGTTCCTACCAGAACGGCTGCCCCGGCTCCCTCACCGGAAGGAACGTTGCCGCTGCCACCACCGGCGGCATCTCCGATCGCCGCTGCAGTGTCGATGGCTGCCTGGGCGAAATCGGGATTTCCACCGGCCAGGTTGGCCGTAACCGCGTTCTGGCTGATGGCCCCCTGTTTGGACTTAATCGGGCTGGCAGAGTTCAGGACAAAGCTGAATTTGCCGTCGTCTTTGGCTATCGCGAGGATCGCGTCGGACCTGCCCATGCCCTTCTTTGTTGCAACGGCTGCGGCCCAGTCTGCGGGGACAGTCGGGTTGGTGAACGTGTCCACGGTGACAACGTAAAGGTTGTACTTGTCGTCCTTGAGGAGCTTCTGGACCGCTTCCTGGACTTCGCCCTTCCGGCTTCCGAGGACATCCGCGTTATCCACGATGTTCTGGCCGGACGGAATGGTGACCGGATCCTCCGCCCAGGCCGCGGCGGCGGGTGCCGCCAGCAGGCCGGTGAGGCCGATCACGGCGAGAATACGTTTGAACTTTGACCGCATGTGCAACCCTTCAGCACGCCTGACACCGATTCGGGACGAACCGGTCGTCTCAGAATGCAGCAGCGCCCCCACGCATGTGTGTAGCCGCAGGTCGCTGTGGCAATCATCTTGATTCTATGGTGCACCTCACAGGCCGTCCATTGAGGGGAATATGCCACCAGCGAAACGTCCCGGAACGGGCACCAACAGGGCCTCGGAGAAGTCCACAGCAAGCTCTCAGCAAACATCCGAGCTTGTGACAGGGAGGGAGTCCATAGTTAATTCAGACGAGGATGAAAGGAAGTCCCATGACTGAGAACCACACCCCCGGTGCCTCTCCCGAAAACCGCGGCCCGGGGCGGCAGGATTCCTGGCAGCAGCATTCAGCCCAGCCGGGGAACAATCCTGGCGAGGTTCAGGACGCGGATGGCACAGCGGCCTCACGATCCACGGCGCCCGGGGTCAACGAGGCTGCCGGTCCGCGCCAATACCCCACTGAGCGCCAATACCCTACCGAGCAGCTGGACCTGAGGAACCCGGGGGATAACCCCACCCAGGAGCTTCCCGGAGCACGCCCGGCGTACCCGCAGCGCCAGCCGTATTCCCAGCACCAGCCGTTTTACGGACAATCTGCTTCCGGCCAGCATGCAAGCCAGCCGTCGAATGGACCCCAGGAGCCTCAGCCCCACTACGGCTACTTCGGCCAAAGCCAGCACAACGCCCCCGGCGGCCATCCCGGGCTGGCTCCAAACCGGAAGGACGCCCCGCGCAAAAAGGCTTCGTTTGGTGTCGGCACCTTGGTGGCCAGCATCCTCGCGGCCGGCCTGGTGGGCGGCGGAGTAGCGACCGTTGCGGGCGGTGAGGTTTTCGACAGCGCGGGCTCCAGCGCCGCTACCACCAGCAACAGCCAGCCCGGAACGGTCATCGTCAACAACCAGGATGATGTCAATGCCATAACGGCGGCCGCCCTGAAGGCATCACCCAGTGTGGTGACCATCAGCGCATCAAGCAACGGCGCCGGCGGTACAGGTTCAGGCATCATCCTGGACGACCAGGGCAATATCCTCACCAACACCCACGTGGTCACCCTGGACGGACAGACGGCCAACGCCGCCCTCGAAGTCCGCACCAGCGATGGCAGGGTGCTCACCGCCAAGCTGGTTGGTACCGACCCGCTGTCAGACCTTGCTGTCATCAAGGTGGACAACGCCTCAGGCCTCACCCCTGCCACCCTGGGCGACTCCGGCAAGCTCAACGTCGGGGACACGGCCATCGCGATCGGCTCGCCGCTGGGACTGACCGGGACGGTGACGGATGGCATCGTCTCAACGCTCAACAGGACCATCAGCGTCGCCTCGGCTGCCGCCCCTGAAGAGGGCGACAACGCTGAGGGCGACGACGAGGGCGGTTTCCAGTTCGCGCCTCCGGGCGGCGGCCAGAGCCAGCAAACGGCGGAGCAGGGCGAAATCTCCATCAACGTGATCCAGACGGACGCCGCCATCAACCCCGGCAACTCGGGCGGTGCCCTGGTGAACAGCAGCGGCGAAATCATCGGCGTCAACGTGGCCATCGCATCAGCCGGCTCCGGTTCGCTGTCCTCCTCGAGCGGCAACATCGGCGTGGGCTTCAGCATCCCCATCAACCACGCCAAGCGGGTGGCCCAGGAGATCATCGACACCGGCAAGGCCTCTCACGGCCAACTGGGTGTCAGCGTCAAGAAGAAGTCCGCGTCGAGCGCCGCTTCCGGTTTCTCGGTGGGCGCGGACGTCGCCACTCTTGAGCCCGATTCGGCTGCCGCGAAAGCAGGCATCAAGGTAGGCGACGTTATTACGAAGTTCAACGACCTCGCTATCGGTGAACCGGAACAGCTGACGGCGGCAGTGCGGGAGCAGCCCGCGGGCTCCAAGGTCAAGATCACTGTCCTGCGCAACGGTGCGGAACAAACGCTCGACGTCACCCTTGGCGCCGCAGCCAGCTGACAGCAGGCGTCGGGAAGGTACGAAGAATCACCAAACGCCGACGGCGGCGTCCCCTTAAGCGGGGATGCCGCCGTCGTCATTGCAGCCGGTCAGTCAGCGCCCCCGTCCAGCCCGGCTGACACAGGCGTTAACGGAAGACGGCGCACGAGTGCGCCTATATGGTTAGCTAGGAGCTACCCGTACGCCGGGCATTCCGCGGCCATGACCCTACCCGGCTGGCTGTCCACAAGCATGGAAGGCTGCTGTCGATACAGTGGAGAAGACATTGAAGATCATCGTCCTGGTCAAGCATGTACCGGACGCCCAGTTCGACCGTCACCTCAACGGGGAGGGCTACACGACGGACCGTGACGAAAGCATCCTGTCCGAGCTGGATGAATACGCACTCGAGGCGGCACTGCAGCTGGCCGAGGCCCGCGGCGGCAGCAAGGCAGGCAACCAGGTCATCGCCCTGAGCATGGGTCCGGCCGGTGCAGTCAATTCCGTCAAGAAGTCCCTCCAGATGGGCGCCACCGAGGGCGTGCACCTGACCGACGAGGCCTTGGCAGGCTCCGACGCAGCAGCCACCTCGCTGGCACTTTCGGCAGCCGTCCGGTACCTGGGCCAGGATGCGCCGGTTGACCTGATCATCACCGGCATGGCCTCAACCGACGGCGAGACCTCGCTGGTGCCCGCGCAGCTGGCCGAACGCCTTGGCCTTCCCCAGGTTACGTTCGCTTCGACCCTGGAGGTGGACGGCGGACGGCTCGTCGCCCGCCGCGACGCGGACACGAGCTCCGAAACCGTAGAAGCCGCCCTCCCGGCGCTGGTGTCCGTGACGGACCAGATCAACGAGCCGCGGTACCCCAATTTCAAGGGCATCATCGCCGCCAAGCGCAAGTCCATCACCACCTTGTCCCTCGCCGACATCGGAGTGGATCCTGCCCAGGTGGGGCACGCCGGCTCGTGGACCACAGTGACCAACGCCGAGGAACGGCCGCCGCGCACCGCCGGCACCATCATCACCGACGAAGGCGACGCCGGCATCAAGCTGGTTGACTTCCTGACCGCCCAGAAGCTGCTCTAAGAGGGAACATCGACAATGGCAAAAGTACTTGTTTTCATTGACAATCCCGGCAACGGGCTCAAGAAGAGCAGCCTCGAACTGCTGACCCTGGCACGTTCCCTTGGGGACAGCGTTGTTGCCCTCAACGGGGAACTGCACAGCGAGGTAACGGCTGCCTTCGGCGAATACGGCGTCAGCGCTGTCCTTCGCCCCTCCGCACAGGACCTTGACGACTACCTCGTGGCACCCAAAGCCGCTTACCTTGCGGCCGCAGCGCAGAGCACCGGAGCCACCATCGTGCTGCTCGACAATTCTCCCGAAGGTAAGGAAATTGCCGCCCGCCTTGGAATCCGCCTCAACGCCGGTGTTATCACCGACGTTGTCGCCGTGGATGCTGACGGAACTGCGCACAAGTCCGTCCTCGCCGGTTCGTACAACACCGCGTGCAAAACCACCACGCCAGTGTCCGTGCTGACCCTCAAGGCCAATAACGTGGTCCCGGAACCGGCGGCCGCACCCACCACGCCGGAAATCGTCACGGTTGACGTGCCCGTGGGCAGTACTGAAGCCGCGGCCCGGATCACTGCCCGCGAACAGAAGGTCGCCAGCGGCCGCCCGGACCTGACCGACGCCCGCATCGTGGTGGCCGGCGGACGCGGCCTCGACGGCGACTTCGGACCCGTGGAGGAACTCGCAGACGCACTGGGAGCGGCCGTGGGAGCCTCACGCGCAGCCACCGACGCCGGTTGGATCAGCCACGACGCCCAGGTGGGGCAGACCGGCAAGACCGTTTCCCCGCAGCTCTACATCTCCGCGGGTATCTCCGGTGCCATCCAGCAAAAGGCCGGCATGCAGACCGCCAAGGTCATCGTCGCAGTAAACAAGGACGCCGAATCGCCCGTGTTCGAGATCGCGGACTTCGGTATTGTCGGAGACCTCTTCGATGTCCTCCCGCAGGCAACGGCAGAGATCAAGAAGCGTAAAGGCTGATTATTGGCTGCCTTGACTGCGCAGGCGGAGAGCCCGTCCAACCCGGCCACGGACCGGATTGGACGGGTGCTCTGTTTTGCGGCCCACCCGGACGATATTGATTTCGGTGCTGCCGGCACTATCGCGGCCTGGACTGCTGCAGGTGTGCAGGTCAGCTACTGCATCATGACCGACGGTGACGCCGGCGGTTTCGATCCGGCTCACCGGGCGGACATCATCGCCATGCGCGACCGCGAACAGCGCCGCGCTGCCGAACTGGTCGGGGTGACCGACATCCACTACCTCCATCAGCGTGACGGCTACCTCGAACCCTCGCACGAGGTGATGCGGGGAGTGGTGAAGCTTATCCGCGAACTTCGTCCCGACGTCGTGCTTGCCATGCATCCGGAACGGAACTGGCGGCGCATCCAGAAAAGCCATCCGGACCACCTTGCCGTGGGGGAGGCCGTCACGCGCGCTGTTTATCCGGCCTTGGAAAATCCGTTTGCCTACCCTGAACTCGCCGAGGCCGGGCTGGAGGCGTACAAGCTCCCGTGGCTCTGGCTGTATGCGGGGCCGGACGAACGGGAAAACCATTTCGTGGATGTCACCCCGCATGTGGAGGCCAAGCTTCAAGCCATCCATGTCCACGTAAGCCAGCACCCGGATGTTGCGGCCATGGAATCAGCGGTACGCCAGGGCATGCACGTAAATGCTGCACGTGCCGGGCTTCCCGCCGGGCACAGCGCCGAGGCGTTCCATGTAGTGGCGGTCAATGGTCCCGGAACCATCGCCGGCTTCTAGGCGCCGGCGAACATGCAAAAGCGCCCCGCGGCTTTCCTTCCGGAAGACCGCGGCGCGCTTTTGTGCTTTGCCAGGCCCGTTCTACGCGTCCAAGGGGGCGGCGGCGACGGTGGGCAGGGTGGGGGACTCGGAGCCACCGACGGGCTCAACGGTGATGCCGAGCGCGGCGGCAGACGAGATGCCCTCCACTACTGCGGGCTTCGAGAGTGCTTCCGCGTCCATCAGCCCCTGCGAGACAGGTGCTGAACCGTCCTTGGGAATGAGCCACATCTGGTAGACCTTGCCCTCGGGCGGGGCGGGGACGTCTTTCATCCTGACAACGGCTGCGTCCTCGGACGAGGAAATCTGGACGGTGGCGGTACCGCCGCCGGCGACGTCCACCGATGCCTCCCGGAGGTCCCCAGCCCGGACCACCTGGTTCAGGGGGTCGTTCTGGTCGGCAAGGTAGGATCCAACGCCCACTCCGCCCAGGGCTATCGCTGCTGCCGCTGCAATTCCGGCGAGCCAGCGGCGCGCGCCGGCCGGACGGCGCCGTTCCTCCCGGCGCTGCCGGGCGTTGGCGAGTTCGTCCTTGGAATCCTCCCCGGCACCCTGGAAGGCGGCGGAAGGAGCGGGTACGTCCAAATCCCGGCGCGCGTCCTGGGCCGGCAACTGGGCCACGATCCGGTCGAACAGGTCCGCTGGCGGTTCTTCCTCCGCCCTAAACGTCCGCGTCAGTGTTTCCCTGGACTGGCGGACGCGTTCGTAAAAGGAGTCCCGTTCCGCTGCCGGTGCCGTTGAAACGTACTGCTCGATGGCGCGGCGTTCGTCGTCCGTCACTGCATCCAGCGCATACAGCTCGGCCAGGTCCACCGCCCGGCCGGAGGCGAGGTCAGCAGAGACGGTATCGCCGAAGGCGCCCGGGCGGCCGCCGCGTCCGTTATTCATTTCGGTCATTTCAACTCACCCCCAGGCAGGTCTTCAAGCGGATCAGTCCATCGCGGATGCGGGACTTGATGGTGGGAACTGCTGCATTCAGGCGTTCGGCGACTTCCCGGTAGGTGAGCCCGCCGTAGTAGGCAAGGCGGACCGATTCCTGCTGCGTCCCGGTCAGCGTGCCAAGGCACCGGACCACGGCCTCGGCCTCGAGCCTGCTTCCGACTTCGTCGGACACACTGTCGTGGTCAATGTCCTGGGTGCTGGCACCATAGCGGGCTTCACGGTCGGTGGCCGACTGGGCCGATCGGACCTTGTCCACCGCACGCCGGTGTGAAATGGTCATCAGCCAGGCGAGCGGGCTTCCGGCGGCCGGATCGAACTTGGCCGCGTTCTGCCAGACCTGCAGAAATACCTCCTGCGTGGTGTCCTCGCTGAGCTCAGCGTCAATCAGGACCCTGCGCGCCATGCCGTAGACCCGCCGGGACGTCAGTTGGTAAAACTCCGCGAACGCCCCGCGGTCGCCCTCGGCTATCTGCTGCAGCAGGGCAACCAGTCGCTGGCTGATGTCGGCCGGCGTTTCCGCCACAGTGGCCGGAGCCTCGGAATGAGGCGCGTTGGGAGTTTCCATTACTACCAAGCATAAGTCTCCAGGGAATGAATCCTTAGCAGTGCCGCCGGGGATGCGGTGGCCTGGCCTGGAACTTTCCCGGAGAAGTGTCACCTGCCGCTCCTTGATCGCTGTGGATTGTTCTCAGGAGTTATTCGGCGCAGCTGCGCAGGCGGATGGGCCGGGCCAGTATTGTTTACCGGCGTCCACCGGCGCGGCATCCTGCCGGGTCGTAAAAAGCGGACCCGGAGCCTAGATCCGTGCGCCGGCGAATCCCTGCTGGCGCCAGGCTTCGTAGACAGCGATGGAGGCGGCGTTGGCGAGGTTGAGCGAGCGGAGCGCGGGCAGCATGGGCAGCCGTACAGTGGCAGTGACGTGGGGATCCGTCTTCAGCTCCGGTGGCAGTCCCACCGATTCCCGGCCGAACATCAGGACATCACCCGGCTGGTAGGCGATGTCCGTGTAGCTGGCCGTTCCGTCCGATGTAAAAGCATAGACGCGTTCCGGCTGAAGGTGCTGCCAGGCGTCTTCCATGCTCCTGTGGACGGTGACGACGGCGAGGTCGTGGTAATCGAGGCCCGCCCGGCGGAGTTTCGCGTCCGAGAAGTCGAATCCCAACGGCTCCACCAGATGCAGTTCAGCGCCGGTGATGGCTGCAAGGCGGATGGCGTTGCCGGTATTGCCGGGAATTTCGGGGGCGTGGAAGAGGATGCGGAACACCATCCCATCCTAGTCAACGCCGTCAGTGCATGCCGCGCAGCAACCTGGCCAGTACAGGAACGTTGACAGTGTTGGGAGCCGGACCGGACGCGAGGAACTCCTTCAGGCCCCGGACCATGCCCGCGGCATTCACAATCCGGACGGTCTCCAGGGCGCCGGCCGAACGGCGATGCTGGTCGATCACCGGCTCGTGCAGATTCCCGCCCGGGCTGTGCACCACCGTCCAGCCGGTGACGTTCAATTCCGGAAAAATGTCCTGCATGGCACGGACTATGTGCGCCAGCTGCGGCGGGGCAACCGAGCGTCCGCCGTGGTTCAGGGTCCACCCGTCCCACGCATAGGCGCCCTTGGGCAAAAGCATGGAGCCGATCAGCGCCAGCCGGTAGCCGGACAGCACGGCGTGATCGATGTGGCTGTTGTCCGCCGGTGACTGGAGCCCGTTGATGAGCCTCGCCGCCGGGATGGCGGGGAGTACCTGGCGGGTCAGGAGCTGGACAGTGCGCATCTCGCGCTGGATCCGCGCTTCGGCCCCGAATATCCCGCGCTTCCGCGGCATGCCGTGAATCTGCTGACTTGCCTCAGCCAGCGGTATCAGGGGAACTATGTCACCGTCCGCTGGACCGTAGGGCGGAACGTAGACCGGAGGGTCTCCGGCAGTGTTTCGGCTGCCGCCGGTCCTGTGCACGGTGGCCGAAGCCCGGCTGCCCGCCGCCGGTGCGTCAAAGTGTGGCTCCGAATCCTGGTTTTCCCCGGCGGTGCCGGCTGCGTAGGAGCGGTCGTAGGCCTTCCTCCGTTGCGGATCAATCAGGGTTTCGTAGGCGCTGGTGACCCGGCGGAAAGCGGCAGCGTCCCCGCCGTGGTCGGGGTGGGCAACGCGGGCTGCGCGCCGATAGGCCACCTTAATTTCCTTCTCGGTGGCGGTGACCGCCACACGAAGCACCTGATAATGCGAGCTGCTCTCGGTCAAGCACTCATCCTTCTGTCGGTATGGCCAGTCCGCGGGGGCAGCCCTGTCGGCCCAGCTTATCGGCCCTTGCCCTGACAACGATCGTGTCGGCGTTGCGGGTTCCCGGCCGCCCGCCTGTTGCCCATTCGGACGGGCAGGGACGGCGTTTAGACTCTTGGGGATGACGGCCGCGGGGGCCGGGCAGGGAATGTAGTGGGGTTCGCATGGAAAAGCCGACGACGGCGGGCCGGGCCCGCAGGGTTCGTGCGGGAAGAGTGCCGCTGGCCGCTGCCGCGCTGAGTGCCGTGTTTACCGGGGGCTGCAGTGTTGGCGTACCTGACCCTGCGGCGCCGGAACGCGTGGAAAGCGCCCCGATGGTTGCCACGCCCACCATCACTCCGGGCCATGACGCCGAGGCAGTGGCGGCGCAGGACCTGCCCTTCTCTGCCGGTGGCATCCTGGCCCATGGAGTACCGGTGGGCATCTCGGACGGCCTGAAGGATGCGCCCGGCTGGACGATGGTGAAGGACGATGTTGCCGGCGAAAGCCAATATCTTAAGGCAGATGGCTGCCTGGTGGCCGCAAAGGTCCGGACCAACCAGTCCGTGCTGGCCCGGGGCGGGGACCACGAGTCCACTGTGGCTCTGTTCCAGTACCTGGATCCCACGATCCTGCCGGACTACCTCAAAGCCGCGACGCTGCGGTGGGGAGGGGATGATTCCTCCCCGGGCCGCACGGTTGAAGTGCTGGTTCTGGAACAGGCTGCCGCGGCAGGAGGCAGGGCTACAGCGGTGCTGGCCAGGCTTTTTGCCACTGCGGAATCATCGGTCTACGTTTCCGTGTCATGCCCGGACCCGGCATCCCTGGCCGCGGCACGGGACGACGTGGCCAGGTTCCTGCCGGTGCTGCCGCCTTCGGCCTAGCTGCGGGAGGGCTTGCCGGTCCGCCGGGACAGCCGGTTGAGGGCCAGGGCGCCAACGAGCAGCCCGAAGTCACGAAGTGCCACGTCGAAGAAGGCTCCGAGCAGCAGCAGGTTGAGGATGATTCCGCCCAGCCAGGCGGCCACGAGGAGCGACCCGAACTGCGGACGGACGGCTACGGCAATGCCGGCAACAATTTCCACCACCCCGACGACGTACATCAGGGTTTGGGCGGGCAATGGCACCAGTGCTGTGGCCTGCGGCGCGAGGTAGATGGTCCAGTCCGCGAGGATATTCGTGAACTTGTCCAGTCCGAAGGCGATGGGTGCGACGGTAAAAACTGTCCGCAGCAACAGGAAGGCCTGCCTTGCTGGGTCCCTGGTCGCGGTGGTGCTGGCGTTGGTGCGCAGTGCTGATGTGGTTTTCACAGCTGACTCCTTCTAAAAGTAGGTAAGGCTATTTTAGAATCCGGAAGGGTCTATAATCAATACATCTTGACTTTGGATTGGTGGGCGATGAACAGACTTTCCTGGGCGGGCCGGATGGCCGCACTCGCCTCCCTTGGTGATGAAAAGCGCCGCCAGCTCTTTGAGCTTGTTGCGGCTTCCCCAAGGGCCGTAGGCCGGGACGAGGTGGCCGGTGCCACCGGAATTCCCCGCAGCACAGTCTCCTTTCACTTGGACCGGCTGGTGCAGGACGGCCTGCTGGCGGTTGAGTTCCACAAGCCGCCGGGGAAGTCGGGACCGGGCTCGGGCCGCCCGGCCAAGATGTACCGGCCTGTGGCAGGTGAAATCGGAGCGTCAGTGCCGGACCGGAACTACGACCTCGCCGGCGAGCTGATGGCAGCAGCGATCGAGCGGTCCACCAGCGGAGGTGAGCCAGTCGGCGATTCCCTGCCCGCCGAGTCGTTTCAGAAGGGCTGCGCCCTGGCTGAAACGGCGGAGACACTGGAGGACTTCCTCGTGCAGTCCGGCTACCGCCCCGAGCCGGATGGCGACGGCGGCTTCCTCCTGCCGAACTGCCCTTTCCGCCGCCTTTCCGACGGGCATCCGGGGGTCGTGTGCACCATGAATGGTGCTTTCCTGAGGGGCGCCGCAAGCCGTTTCGACGACTCCCCGGACCGTGTGGCACCTGCAGACCTGCCCGGCCACTGCTGTGCAAGGATTCTGCCGCCGGCCTGAACGCTGCGCCACCGACCTATGGGGGCGGGACGGCTAGAATTACAGGGTGCCCGTTTACCTCGACCATGCAGCCACCACCCCTCTTTCTCCCGAGGCATTGGCTGCCCTGACGCGTGAACTTGCCCGCACCGGAAATCCGTCCTCCCTTCACGGCTCCGGCCGCAGGGCACGCCGCACCGTGGAAGATGCACGCGAAGCCCTTGCCGCGGCGGCAGGCGCCCATCCCTCCGAGGTGATTTTCACGTCCGGCGGCACCGAATCTGACAACCTTGCCGTCAAGGGCCTGTACTGGTCCCGCGTGGGCGAAAACCCCGCGCGTCGACGCATCCTGTGTTCCGCCGTCGAGCACCATGCAGTGATGGACACGGTGGAGTGGCTGGAGCGGCACGAGGGCGCCGAGGTCACCTGGCTTCCGGTGGACGGCGACGGGTTGGTGGACCTGGCGTTCCTGGAGACTGAGCTTTCCCGTGACCCGGACACCATCGCCCTGGTGACCGTGATGTGGGCGAACAATGAGGTGGGAACCATCCAGCCCGTCGAGCGCGTGGTGGAACTGGCGCATGCGGTGGGTGTTCCTGTCCACTCCGATGCGGTCCAGGCGTTTGGATCGCTGCAGGTTGACTTTAAGGCATCAGGCCTGGATGCCATGTCCGTCTCCGGGCACAAGATTGGTGGACCCGTAGGGGTGGGCGCCCTGCTGCTCGGAAGGTCGGTGAAACTCACCCCGGTCCAGCATGGCGGAGGCCAGGAGCGGGACGTCCGCTCAGGCACCCTGGACACCGCCTCGATCGCAGCCTTCGCTGCGGCGGCCGAAACCGCCGTCGCGAACCTCGGCACTGAAACGGATCGCATCTCCGCACTCCGCGACCGCCTGATCGACGGCGTCCGCGGGCAGGTACCGGAAGCAGTCCTGCGCGGTGCACCCGCCGCCGGCAGGCTCCCCGGCAACGCCCACTTCACCTTCCCCGGCTGCGAAGGGGACTCCCTGCTGTTCCTCCTGGACCTGGCCGGTGTGGAATCGTCCACCGGGTCAGCCTGCACCGCGGGGGTGCCGCGGCCCTCGCACGTACTGCTCGCGATGGGACTGGACGAGGAAACAGCCCGCGGCGCCCAGCGCTTCACCTTGGGGCACTCCTCGAAGGCAGAGGACGTCGATGCGCTGCTGGCCGCCCTTCCCAATGCCTACGCGCGGGCGCGGCAGGCTGGAATGGCCGGCCACGAGTCCTCCATCCAGACGGCCGGTACCGTTGCCCGGCAGGGTTTGGGCGCCCGCTGACCGTGCATTTGCCAGAGGCCGTAGAATAGATAGGCCAAGATCGTTTCCCGGGAGCCTGCCTGCGTTTTCGGCAGCAGGTCCAGCCAGCACCGTCCGGCACCACGCGGCCAAGAGCCGGAAACACCCCCAAACAGAGAGCCAGTATGCGAGTCCTAGCAGCCATGAGCGGCGGAGTTGATTCCGCCGTCGCCGCCGCCCGCGCCGTCGAGGCGGGGCACGACGTCGTCGGGGTCCACCTGGCCCTCTCCCGCATGCCCGGCACACTGCGGACCGGAAGCCGCGGCTGCTGCACCATCGAGGACTCCCGGGACGCCTGGCGCGCCTGCGACGTCCTGGGCATTCCCTACTACGTGTGGGACTTCTCCGAACGCTTCAAGGAGGACGTTGTCCAGGACTTTATCGACGAATACGCGGCCGGCCGCACCCCCAACCCGTGCATGCGCTGCAATGAGCGGATCAAGTTCGCGGCGCTGCTGGAAAAGGCGATCGCCCTGGGCTTCGATGCCGTCTGCACCGGACACTATGCCAAGGTTATCGAGGACGCCGACGGCAACCGCGAACTGCACCGCGCCGCTGACTGGGCCAAGGACCAGAGCTACGTCCTGGGCGTCCTGACGCACGAGCAGCTCAAGCACTCCATGTTCCCGCTGGCCGACACGCCCTCCAAGGCTGAAGTGCGTGCGGAAGCTGAACGCCGCGGCCTCTCCGTGGCCAACAAGCCCGACAGCCACGACATCTGCTTCATCCCCGACGGCGACACCGCCGGCTGGCTCGCCGAAAAGATCGACATGACCACCGGCGACATCGTGGATGAAACCGGCACCAAGGTGGGGGAGCACCCGGGTGCCAACGCCTTCACAGTGGGCCAGCGCCGCGGCCTGAAACTGGGCACCCCCGCCGCTGACGGCAAGCCGCGGTTTGTCCTTGAGATCCGGCCCAAGGAAAACAAGGTGGTGGTGGGTCCCGAAGCCCTGCTGGCCATTGACGAAATCAGGGGCATCAAGGTGTCCTGGGCCGGCCTGCCCATTGTGGAAGTGGAAACGGGCGAGGACTTCGACTGCTACGCCCAGGTCCGCGCGCACGGCGACCCCGTCCCCGCGACGGCCCGCATGGAAGCTCAGGAAGAAGGTGCCGGCGCTGAACTGGTGGTTCGGCTGACCACGCCGCTGCGCGGCGTCGCCCCCGGGCAGACCGTGGTCCTTTACCAGGGCAGCCGGGTACTGGGCCAGGCCACCATCGACGCCGCACGCTCGCTCCAGCGCGCCGCGCTCTAGAACCCTTCATTCCACATACCGCCGCGGTTTCGCCGGGGCGGTGTTCTTCGTTGCGCCGCCGGCAAATGAGAGCACCGCATCATTCAGGTAAATTTTGTGTCTCAACTCACAAAATGGCCCGTGTTGGGGATTGACTCTCTGATTGAATCTAGGCATCAGCACAGCGAGCTCCCGCCCAGGCAAAGACATCCTGCAGTGGCGGCAGGGCGCGTACTCATCGAACAGAAAGTTCACAGATGACGAAGAGCAACAAGGCACTGCACGGCGCGATCGCGCTGGCAGGCATTTCCGCGCTTGCACTGACGGCCTGCACGGGCCCCTCAGGCGGCGGCGGAACCACTACCGGCGATGCCGGCGGCGGGGCCATCACCTACGGAACCACTGACAAAGTTGTCACGCTGGATCCCGCCGGCTCCTACGATGGCGGCTCCTTTATGGTGATGAACCAGATATACCCCTTCCTGCTCAACTACAAGCCCGGCACCGCCGATGCCACCCCGGACATCGCTGAGTCGGCTTCCTTTACCAGCCCCACCGAGTTCACCGTGAAGCTAAAGCCGGACCTGAAGTTCGCCAACGGCCACACCCTTGACTCCTCCGACGTCGTTTTCTCGTTCAACCGCGTCAAGGCCATTGACGATCCCAACGGTCCCGCTTCGCTCCTGGCCAATATGGAGAAAATCGAAGCGACGGACCCCAACACGGTGGTGTTCACCCTCGCTGCTGGAAACGACCAGGTGTTCCCGGGCGTCCTCGCCTCGAACCCGGGACCCATTGTGGACGAGGAAGTCTTCCCCGCGGACAAGATCATGGACGATGACGCCATCATTGCCGCGAAGCCTTTTGCCGGCCAGTACACGATTGAAAGCTACAAGAAGAACGAACTGGTCAGTTTCAAGCCCAACCCGGACTACCAGGGAATGCTGGGCGCAGCCGCCAATGACGGCGCGACGCTCAAGCACTACGCGGACCCGAACAACCTGAAACTCGATGTCCAGCAGGGCAACATCGATGTGGCGGGCCGTATCCTCACGGCCACCGACGTGGCCGACCTGGAACAGGACTCCAAGGTCAAGGTCCACAAGGGGCCCGGCGGGGAACTGCGCTACATGGTCTTCAACTTCGATACCATGCCGTTCGGTGCCAAGACGCCCGAGGCCGATCCCGCGAAGTCGCTGGCAGTGCGGCAGGCCATTGCGCACCTCGTTGACCGCGATGTTATTGCCTCCCAGGTGTTCAAGAACACCTACACGCCCGTCTACTCCTACGTCCCCAAGGAATTCGAGGGAGCTACGGAGCCACTGAAGAGCCTCTATGGTGACGGCAGCGGCAAGCCCAGCCTGGACAAGGCTAAGAAGGTCCTGGCCGACGCCGGCATCACCTCCCCGGTCGACCTTAAGCTGCAGTACACGGACCGGTACGGCACGTCGGCTGCAGATGAGTATGCCCTCGTGAAGGAACAGCTTGAGAAGTCAGGCCTCTTTACCGTGGACCTCAAGTCCACGGAATGGACCACCTACACCAAGGAACGCCGGGCGGATGCTTACCCGGTTTACCAGCTCGGCTGGTTCCCGGACTACTCGGACGCCGACAACTACCTGACGCCGTTCTTCATCCCGGGCAACTTCCTCGGCAACCACTACGAGAATCCCGCCGTGACGGAGATCGTCAAGAACCAGCTCGTCACCACGGACAAGGCCGAGCGGAGCGAACTGCTCGGCCAGGCCCAAGAAGCAATCGCCAAGGATCTCTCCACGCTGCCGCTCCTGCAGGGCGCCCAGGTGATGGTGGCCGGAACGGATGTCCAGGGAGTCGAAAAGACCCTGGACGCGTCGTTCAAGACCCGTCTTGGCGTGATGTCCAAGTAGGTACAGCGACCATCCGGCTCTGACCGCACACGGGGCGGGACGTGATGCGCCTGCAGCCAGGTGCACGCGTCCCGCCCCGTCTGCTGGCCACGGTGCTGCCCACCTGCTTGGAGCCGCAGCGCCGGCAACGACAACTTTAGGTACCCATGACAACACTCATTGACGCGCCACCAAGCGAGGCGGACGGCCTCCTCCCGGCCACCAAAAAATCTTCCGGCGGTGGACTGGGCCAGTACATCCTGATCCGTTTCCTGCTGATCTTCCCCACAATCTTCATCCTGGTGACCATGGTCTTCTTCCTGATGAGGATCACCGGTGACCCCATTACTGCAGCCATGGGCGGCCGGCTGCCTGCCGACCAGCTTCAGGAGCGCATCCAGGCGGCCGGCTACGACCGGCCCCTCCTGGTCCAGTACTTCGAATACCTCGGCCAGTTGGCCACGGGCAACTTCGGCCGCACCCTCACGGACAACCGGGCCGTCGTCGAAATGCTCTCAACCTATGGCTCAGCAACACTGGAGCTGACCATCAACGCTTTGCTCGTCGCCCTCCTGGTAGGCATCCCGCTCGGCATGGTCGCGGCGCACCGCCGGGACAAAGCGCCCGACGCCGTCCTGCGGGTCTTCGCCATTCTTTGCTACGCCACCCCCGTGTTCTTCGCGGGCATGCTGCTGAAGCTTACGTTTTCAGTCTGGCTGGGGTGGCTGCCAGTAGCAGGCAGGGCCAAAACATCCAGCGAACTCGCCCTGACATCCCTGGAGGCCCCCACCGGGATCTACTGGCTGGACGCGCTCCGAAGCGGAAACATGGCAGCGCTCAGCGACGTCATGGCCCATGCTGTCCTGCCTGCGGTGGCGCTGGGGCTCCTGACGGCCGGGATCTTCCTGCGCCTTGTCCGGACCAACGTCATCGGCACCTTGGGCAGGGATTACGTGGAGGCCGGCCGGTCCAGGGGAGTGAGCGAATACCGCCTGGTCACCAAGCATGCCTACAAGCCCGCCCTGATCCCGATCATCACCGTGATGGGGCTGCAGATCGCCGTGATGCTCGGCGGGGCGGTGCTGACCGAAAAGACGTTTGAGTGGAAGGGCCTGGGATTCCAGCTGGCCAACTACCTCACAGCACGCGACTTCGTGGCGGTCCAGGGCATCGTGGTGCTGCTCGCCATCATCGTCGCCATGACCAACTTCATCGTGGACATCATCGCCGCGCTGATCGATCCCCGCGTGAGGTACTGACATGAGCATTCCAGCCGTTCCCGTCCCCATGGAAAGTCCCCGCGCGCCCTGGTACCGGCGCCTGCCGGTCGTCTCGCATTTCAACAAAAGCGTTGGCCTCCAGCGCGGCATGCTGGTGGCAGGCCTGATCCTGACCGGCGCTTTCGTCCTGACGGCGCTCTTCGCCCCGCTGCTGGCGCCCTACGGCTTCTCCCAGCTCTCCGACGCCGACGGCAACTTCCCCACCCAGCAGGCCCCGGGCGGCAAGCACCTCCTGGGTACAACGGTAGGGGGCTACGACGTCCTGTCGCGGGTGATCTGGGGTGCACAGACCGCAATCCTGGTGATCGTCGTTGCCGTGGCCATGTCCATCGTCGTCGGCGTCGTCCTTGGCTTGGTCAGCGGCTACCTGGGCGGGTGGCTCGACCGGATCCTGGTGGTCATCGCCGACGCTGTCTACGCCTTTCCGTCGCTGCTGGTGGCCATCGTCATGGCCATTGTCATCAGCGGGGGGCAGTCCAGCCTCATCGGCGGCATCTTTGCCGCCGGCACGGCCATCACGCTGGTATTCATTCCGCAGTATTTCCGGGTTATCCGCGCCGAGACTGTCAGGCTTAAGGCCGAGCCGTTCGTAGAGTCAGCAAAAGTGGTGGGCGCCTCCAACGTCCGCATCATGAGCCGCCACATCTACCGCAACGCCACGCGCACCCTGCCGCTGATCTTCACGCTGAATGCTTCCGAAGCCATCCTCACCCTGGCCGGTCTGGGCTTCCTGGGTTTCGGCATCGAACCCAGCTCGGCCGCGGAATGGGGCTTCGACCTCAACAAGGCGCTCGCCGACACCACCTCCGGAATCTGGTGGACCGGAATGTTCCCGGGCCTGGCCATCGTGCTGACCGTGGTGGGCCTGACCCTGGTGGGCGAGAGCATCAACGACCTGAATGATCCGCGCCTGCGCGGCCGCAAGAGCACGCGGGGCAACTCGCCGGCGCCGGCGGATACCGGCGCCATCGCAACAGAAGTGAGGGCATCATGACCGTCAACATCGACCCGTTGTCCGGCCGGCATTCCGGGGGGCAGTCCGACGGCGGCCGCCCGGTTCTCGACATCGACCACCTTCAGGTCACGTTTGCCACCGACGGCGGGCCTGTCCATGCCGTCAAGGATGTCAGCCTGGAAGTCGGGAAGGGCGAAGTACTCGCCATCGTGGGGGAGTCCGGGTCCGGCAAGACGGTCACCGCCAAAACCATTCTGGGCCTGCTTCCGGAAACGGCCAGCAGTACAGGTGCAGTGGTGATCAACGGGGCTGACGTCATCAGTGTCAGCGCCGCCCGCCTGCGCCAGATCCGTGGCCGTGACGTGGCCATGGTTTTCCAGGAACCCTCCACGGCGCTGAATCCGGTGTTCACCGTCGGCTGGCAGATCGCCGAAGGCATCCGGGCGCATTCAGGCAGTGGCGGAAAACGGGTTTCGGCCAGGGAAGCCAAGTCCCGGGCCGTTGAAGCGCTGCGCAAGGTCGGCATCCCCGATCCGGAACACCGCGTCAACTACTACCCGCACCAGTTCTCCGGAGGACAGAAGCAGCGGGTGGTGATCGCCGCGGCCCTGGCACTGAACCCCGGCCTCATCGTTGCCGACGAACCCACCACCGCGCTGGACGTCACGGTCCAGGCAGAGATCCTGGAACTGCTCCGGGACCTGCGGGACAAGTACGGCACGTCCATTGTGCTCATCACGCACAACATGGGGGTGGTGGCCGACCTCGCCGACCGCGTGGTGGTGATGTACCAGGGGGACGTTGTCGAGGAAGCGCCCGCCCGAACCCTGTTTGCGGAACCACGGCAGGACTACACCCGAAGGCTGCTCGCCGCGGTACCGCACCTCGGGCACAACTCCGCCTCGCAAGGACTTACCCGCCGGGCGCACCAGGATGAGGAAGTCCTGGTGGAAGCGGACAACTTGACCATCGAGTACCCGGGCAGGCTCGGAACACCGGCATTCAAAGCCGTGGACCGGGTCAGCTTCACCGTTTCCCGGGGCGAAGTGTTCGGGCTGGTAGGGGAGTCCGGTTCCGGGAAGACCACCATCGGGCGGGCCATCGCGGGCCTCAACAGGACCACTGGCGGCAGCCTCCGGGTGCTGGGATACGAAATGCTGAACCTCCGGGAGCGGACCTTCAAACCGCTCCGGAAGGACATCGGCTTTGTGTTCCAGGACCCTGCTGCCTCGTTCAACCCGCAACTGACCATCGGGGACTGCATCGCCGAACCCATGGTCATCCACACCAAGCCAAGCCCGGCGCAGGCGCGCAAACGCGTAGGCGAGCTGCTCGAATCAGTCCAGCTGCCGGCGTCGTACGCGGGACGGTACCCGCATGAGCTGTCCGGAGGGCAGCGCCAGCGCGCATCGCTGGCGCGGGCCCTCAGCCTTAACCCTCGGCTGCTGATAGCTGATGAACCGACGTCGGCCCTGGACGTTTCAGTGCAGGCCAAGGTCCTGGAGCTGTTTAAGGACATCCAGCAGGAGTTTGGCTTCGCCTGCCTCTTCATCAGCCACGACCTCGCTGTGGTGGACATCCTGTCCTCCTGGGTGGGCGTCCTGTACAAGGGCAGGCTGGTGGAGCAGGGGATTGGGAGCCAGGTGATGGGAAACCCGCAGCATGACTACACGCGGCGGCTCATCGCGTCCCTTCCCGTACCGGATCCGCAGGAACAGGCGAAGCGGCGGGAAGAACACCGGGCACTGCTCGGCATTTGATGCACTGACCCGGGCCTGCACTAAGCGCCGGTGCCGGATAGCGGCACCGGCGCTTAACACCCCGCTCGAAACGGGAGCCCTCCCATAGACTTGAACCATGACGCAGCACAACCTCCACGCTCCTGGCTCCGATGACTACGATCCCTCCGCCAGTTCGCTGGCCGGCCAGGTGGACAACTCGGTGATGGCTGAGCTGCTCTCCATCCGCTCCAGCATCGACAACATCGACGCCACGCTGGTCTACCTCCTGGCTGAGCGATTCAAGGCAACCCAGAAAGTCGGGTTCCTCAAAGCCACGCATCGGCTGCCAGCAGGCGACCCGGGGCGCGAGGCAGCCCAAATTGCACGGCTGCGCAGGCTGGCCGAAGACGCCCACCTGGATCCTGCCTTTGCTGAGAAGTTCCTCAATTTCATCATCGGTGAAGTCATCCGGCATCACGAGGCGATCGCCGAAGACCATGAGGCTTCCTCGGGGCAGCACCCGCAGGCATCAGCGCTCGCGTGAGGACGGGAGAGCGGCACGAAGCCGGTTCCGGGGCAGCCCGCGGCAACGAGGCGCCGCCGAGGGAAGTAACCGCCACCGGACTGGGGCCCTGGCCCGGCGAGGACCCGGTGGAGGCGGCAAAGATCATCCGGGGCGAGCTGGGCAGCCCCCATCTGCCCTTCCTCGCCGAACTGCCAGACCGGGGCGTGGGGTCAGATGCCCTGGGCCGCACGGCTTGCCTCCTCGAGGAGCTGGCCGTGGACGTCCAACCCTATGGCTGGCGGCTGGTGGACCGTCCCGGCAAGGACTTCCGCCGCGCTGCCTCCGCCCTTGCCACTGACATCAATGTCCTGGCCGATGTGGCCGGTGCAGAGGAGAAACCGGCTGCCGAGGTGAAGGTCCAGTTGGTGGGCCCGCTGAGCCTTGCCGCCGGCCTCCACCTGCATAACGGCGAGCGCGCCCTCATCGACTACGGAGCCCGGCGGGATCTCGCAGCTTCCCTTGCTGCCGGCGTCGGCACGTATCTTTCCCGGGTCTCGGCGGCGGTTCCCGGTGCCCGGTTGGTCGTCCAGATGGATGAGCCTGACATCGCAGCCGTCCTGGCCGGCACCATTCCCACCTCCAGCGGTTACCGCACGCTGCGTGCAGTTGCGGCGTCGGAGGCGCGGGAGTCCTGGCGCGTTGTCCTGGATGCTTTGCGGGCCGCCGGCGCCGCCGAGATCGTTATTGCTGTTCCCGAGATTGAGGCGCCGTTCGAGCAGATCCTTGCCGCCGGAGCGGACGGCATTGCTGTTCCGCTGAAGGCGCTGACCGCCCGGCAATGGGAGCAACTGGCGGGAGCCGTGGAATCAGACAAACGTCTGTGGATCGGGGCCATGGACGTCGCGGGGAACTCCCTGGCGAAGGTGTCTGACTGCGTCGAGGCGGTCTGGCGTCCCTGGCACCAGCTGGGCCTGCCGGCGACGGCCCTCAGCACTGTCCGCGTTACGCCCTCTGCCGGGCTTGCCGGCCGCAGCCCGGCTGACGCTACGGCAGTCCTGGGCCGGATCACTCAGCTCGCCGATGGGCTGAACCAGCTGGCGCAGGGCTAGGGCGTCAAAGGCGGTTTTCCCAGCGGTCCGGCTGCGCGTACCGCGGCAGGAAGCTCCGTGCCGCGCTCCCGCCGGTGTATGCCCGCAGCCTGTAGTCGAAGCTGCCGGCGTAGACCAGCACCAGTCCGATCTGGGGCTGGATCACCTTGACCTGGATGTGGTGTTTCCCATTGCTGCCCTCGGTTGGATCCCACCATTGTTCCGCGTAGGCTTTGGCGTCCAGGGCCGCGGGAAGGGGGATCCGGAGGGGCCCAAGGAAAAGCCTTGACGCTTCGGAAACGCCGCGGAGCCGTCCCTCCGCTGTCACGCTCAGGTTCAGGTCGGTCACCAGCCGCCGGTACCTCCCCACGTAGTCAACCAGCCGGGCTCCCCCTTTGCGGCGGACAACGCTGGTGGTGTCCTGGAAGATCCGGGTACGCCCCGGGAAGCGGATTTCCCGCCGCGCCGTGAGGCTTGAGCGGCCAAAGGGATCCTGGTGGGCGTGGTTTTCGATCCGGAACGGAATGTTCTCCCCATACTCGGGGAAAAATGCTTCCTCCCCGCCGGTCAGCCGCAGCAGCGGACGCAGCCAGTCCTGGCGGCAGCCCACGACGTCGAACGTGCCCTCGCCTACGCCGTACCGGCCGCTGCCCGGTACCAGGGCAAAGTACTCCTGCAGTTCGGGCTGCAGCCGGCCGAAGTCCGGCCCCAGGGCCTGCTGGTAGATCGGTAAGTTCATGGGGACCTCCTCGTGAGGGGCACGGACAGCGATGGGGACTTCACAATCTACCTGCAGCCTTGAGCCTGATGTACATATCCGCCAGCTGTGGCGGGAGCTCCTGCGGCTCAGCGTCAACCACTTCCACGCCATGATGCCGGAGTTCAGCGGTGACTGCTGCCCGCTGCAGAAGCGCGCGTTCGGCGGCGGCGGCACGGAAGACACCGGCGGCGCTGTCACGTTCCCGCAGCATCGTTCCGAGTTCGGGGTCCCGGACAGCCGCCACTACCACCACGTGCTGGCGGGCCAGTTGGATGGCAGTGGGAATGAGGCCCTCCTCAGGTGCGCCGCCCTCCAAAGAGGTCAACAGCACCACCAGGGACCGGTGGGCTGACACGGCGCGGACCTGCCCCGGGATCGCCGACCAGTCCAGTTCGATGAGTTCGGCTTCCAGCGGGGCCATCGCCTGGACCAACTGGCCCAGGAGATTACCCTGCCCGGCAGATCCCGCCCTGGCCCGCGTTCGCCGGTCAAAGGCCAGGAAGTCCACCCGGTCGCCGCCCCTTTCCGCAAGGACTCCCAGCAGGAGGGCCGCTTCCATTCCGGTATCCAGGCGGGGCTCGTCGTCGATCCTTGCTGCCGAGGTCCTGGACGTGTCCAGAACCATCACGACGCGCCGGTCGCGTTCCGGCCGCCAGGTGCGCACCACGACGGCAGACCTGCGGGCGGTTGCGCGCCAGTCAATGGAGCGGACGTCGTCGCCCCGGACGTAGTCACGCAGGGAATCAAACTCGGTGCCGGCTCCCCTGATTTGGACCGCAGCCTTGCCGTCGAGCTCGCGGAGCTTGCGCAGTTTGGACGGCAGGTGCCGCCGGGAATTAAAAGGAGGCAGGACCCGCAGTAAGCCGGGGCAGTCGATGGTCCGCTGGCGGGCTGCCAGCAGCATGGGTCCGTAGGAGCGGATGGTGACGTGGGGGGCCTTGAGGTCTCCGCGCCTGGCAGGCCGCAGCCGCACACTGGTCCGGCGGCTTTCGCCAGCCGGAACGCTAATGTCCTGGACAGGATTTTGGGCGCCGGCGGAGGGCTGCCAGGCATCGCGTACGGTCCCGCGCAACCGGCGCCGTCCATCGTTCCGGACGGTCAGCACAGAGTTCGCGGTGCCGTGCAGCGTCACGGTGCCGGGCTCCCGGCGCGCAGCCCGGACGTTGCGGAGCGAGCCGGCCAGGAGAAGGTCCACGGCTGCCAGAACCAGCAGGCAGCCGGCCACAAGGAAGAACGTTCCCCAGCCGGGCACCAGCAGGACCGGCACCAGGCCCAGCAGCACCAGCACCACAAAACGCCCGGAAATGGCCATCAGCGCGGCACGGGCACGGAAGCGAGGATGCTGGCCAGAACGTCGTCCACCCGCACCCCGTCCATCTGCGCTTCAGGCTGCAGCGTCACCCGGTGCCGCAGGCAGGGCAGGGCCAGCGCCTTGACGTCATCCGGTGTGACGAAACCCCGGCCCGACAGCCAGGCCCAGGACCGCGATGTGTTCAGCAATGCCGTGGCACCGCGGGGTGAGACGCCCAACTGGAAGGATGGTGCCGACCGCGTGGCCCGGGCAAGATCCACGATGTAGCCAATGATTTCAGGCTCGACCGCAACGGTGGCCACCGCCTGCCGGGCCCGCTCAAGGTCCGCCGCGCCTGCCACCGGCCGGACACCGGCGGCTGCAAGGCCACGCGGGTCGAAGCCGGCGGCGTGGCGGCGGATCACTTCCATCTCGTCCCGGCGCTCCGGCAAGGGCATGGTGAGCTTCAGCAGGAAACGGTCCAGCTGTGCCTCGGGGAGTGGATAGGTGCCCTCGTACTCCACCGGGTTTTGGGTGGCGGCAACAAGGAATGGGGAGGGCAGCGGCCGCGAGACGCCGTCCACCGAGACCTGCCGCTCCTCCATGGCCTCAAGCAGCGATGCCTGGGTCTTGGGCGGGGTCCGGTTGATTTCGTCGGCGAGCAGGAGGTTTGTGAACACCGGCCCCTCCCGGAACGAGAACTCGGAACTGTGGGAGTCGTACACCAGGGAACCGGTGACGTCGCCAGGCATCAGGTCCGGGGTGAACTGCACCCGTTTGGTGTCAAGGCTCAGGGCTGCGGACAACGCCCGCACCAGCAGGGTCTTGGCTACACCCGGCACACCTTCCAGCAGCACATGCCCCTGCGACAGCAGGGCAATCAGCAGGCCG
The DNA here is from genome assembly GCF_054408515.1 of Arthrobacter sp. D3-16. NCBI lineage: Bacteria > Bacillati > Actinomycetota > Actinomycetes > Micrococcales > Micrococcaceae > Arthrobacter > Arthrobacter sp. D3-16. The sequence continues at coordinate 1,509,099 of NZ_CP096437.1, forward strand.
GTGACGGTGGCATCCTGCCCCACCACTGCCTTTGCCACCTCATGGCGCACGCTCAGCAGCGCCTGCCGGGCCGAATCATGGGTATCGTCAAGGACCCGGGGGCCGCTGCCTTGTTCGCTCATCGGCTACTGACCTCTTTCTCTAGGGTGTCCAGCTCCTGCGACCAGGCCACAAGCCGTGCCTCGCTGCGGGGATGTTCGTTGAGGAGTTGTTTGATGTCCTGGGAGGGCCGGTCCAGGAACCGTGCCGCCGCTTCAGCAGTGTCGTCCGCGGTGGCACCTGGCCCCAGCCGCAGCTTCCGGCCCAGCCGAACCAGCGTGCCGGCCCGAAGGTTGTCCCGGGCTTGTTCGATTGCATGCGAGTCGTGGTAGAGCCGGGCCCTTCCCTCTGCAGTCTCCACAGCCTTGACCACCACGGGCAGCGGCTCGAAGACCAGCGGTCCGTGCCGCCGGCCCCGCCAAAGGATTGCCGCCAGTGCCACCAGGGCGAGCCAGAGGCCAAGGAAACGGGCCCAGGGCGGCGCAAGCTCATCCAGCGTCTGCGGGGAACCGGACGTCTCCAGGTCGGCCACGGACGGCAGGTACCAGACCAGGTCCGGTGAACTGCCCAGGGTCCGGATCGCGAGGGCGGCGTTGCCCAGTTCGTCGAGCCGTTCATTGCTGAGGATGGCCGTGCTGCCCAGGACCGAGAGGTGCCCGTCGGCACTTACGGTCAGCAGCCCGGCGGCGGAGTCTGTGGGCCGGTAGCAGGACGTCCCGCCGTCGTACACGAAGCCGGACTGGCCGGAAACGGCGCCGGCAGCCTCCGCATCCGGGAGCGCGCAACCGGGCTCGAGGACTGTTGCTGCCTCGGGCACCACGCCGGCCTGGCTGATCCCGCTGTCCAGCGCGGCAAGCGTCTGCAGGCGGGGCGATACAACCACCAAGCGCTTCGCGGCGCCGGAGAGTTCGCGCAGCCGGGAGTCGTCCAGGAACGCGCTCCGGTCGTACAGCAGGAGCGTGGGGGAGTCACCGTCGGCAAGGGCGGCCATCGCGTCGTCGAACGTGTTGGCGTCCTGGACGTCAACCCCGTGACGGCCCAAAATTTGGGTGACAGCCCGTGCCCCCTCTGGTCCGGGATTATGGACAGACAAGGAAACGCCGTCGCCCCTGGGGGCGAGCTGGCCCCAGATAACCAGCCCCAAGGCCACCGCCACGACTGCTGCCACGGCGGCCAGGGCGCGGTGGCGGCGAAGCCACCGAAGCGGATTCCTGCCGGCAACCCCGGTTTCGGCGCTGTGGCTCTCCGTGTTCGCAGCTTCGGAAACCATCCCGGTCATGGCAGCGCCGCCGGGTCCTGCTGCAGGGCGCCATTTTGCTGGTCTAGGTTCCTGACAGGCTTGGTTGCCTCGAGATGTTGGTCGAGGACGGTTATCGACTGGTAGTCAGAACTGCCCGCCGTCCAGTTTCCGTAGCGTACTGCGTCGAAGGTCCTGGCGGCCTGCTCGAGGCGTGCCGCCTCAGCCGGGAACGGGACGGACAGGGCGAGGACCACTTCATCAGCGGTCCGGCCCGGCTGCGGATCAAAGACCGTACGGTCTTCCGCGGAACGGACCAGCGCACGGAACCGGTCGACGACGGCGTCCCCCCATTTGCCTGCTGCGGCCGAGGCTTCCGCGCGTATCCGGTAGTGCGAAGCTTTCAGTTCAGTGTCCGGCTCGAAGACCTGCTTACGCTGCCGGGTCTTCGGGTTCAGGCGGGGCCGGGCCAGGATCACGGCGACGGCGATGACTACCGCGATCACGATTCCGATGGCCGGGCTCGGCACCGGGCCCGCTTCGCCGGCCGGCCCGTCCAGGGACAGCAGCCAGTCCAGGAAACTTCGCCACAACGAGTCCAGCCAACCCGGTTCAGCGTCCCGGTACTCGGATTTAGCAAGTTCCTCAGCTGCCCACCGCCGGGCTTCCTCAGCCCCCGGGAGCACCGGAGGTTCAGCGGACATTCGGCCAGGCTCCGCCGGGGCCCGTCCCGGGACGAGGGCCCGGCCCCGATGCAGTCATCCCGCGGCCGGGGATTCCTTCAGGATCCGCGCCGGTTTCCAGCAGGCGGAGCAGGGCGATGTCCAGCCCGTCCTTCCGCATTCGAAGATCCATGTAGATCAGCGCCATCACCGACGTTTGGAACGCGTAGCCGACTGCGCCGATCAGTGCACCGAGGACGGCAGTGGCCACGCCGACGGCAACGGCGATGGCGACGTCCTGCTCAGTGCCGCCGTGCGGCGAGATAAAACCGCCAAGGAAGGTGGGCACCAGGCTCACCGGAATCATGACCACTTGCCCGATGATGCCCACCATGATGCTCACCACCAGGGTGATGCCGAAGATCCGCCACCAGTTGGCGCGGGTGAGTGCCCAGGAGCGGCGCAAGCTGTCCAGGGCGCCAAGTTCTTCGATGACGACGGCGGCAGGGGCCACCAACAGCTTGATATAGATCCACACGAACACGGCAATAAAAGCAGGCACCAGGGGAATCAGCAGCAGGGCACCTGCGCCTTCCATGCTGGCGACCAGCCCCACGGCGACCGCTGCCATCACCAGAAACCCGAGCAGGCCCGCCACCATCATCAGCGCGGCCAGGCGGACCAGCGCCCAGGCGCGCGAACGTGCCAGGCCCCACATTTGCCTGAACCCGGTGGGGCGGTTGAGGATGGACCGCGCCACGGGCACCACCATGGCGCCTTGGAGCACGGCCGAGATAAAAAGCGTGAGGATCACTACCAGCAGGACGGCAGCCAGAAATCCCAGGCCGAGGGAGGCAAGATCGGCGGGACTGGCGCTTTCCGCCCATGTTTCGAAGGAGACCAGGGAGGTGGCTGTCACGGCCGTGATCACTGCGGCGAGGATGGCTGCGAGCGATTGCGCCAGGACGGCGGCGCCCAGCATGGCCTTCCCGTTGCGCCGAATGGTCTGGAAGGAACCATCCAGGATCTCACCGAACATCAGCGGGCGCAGCGGAACGATGCCGGGTTTGGGCGGGGCTACATAGCGGGGCTGGCCGTAGGGTTGCTGACCGTACGGTTGCTGGCCGTGGTTCGGACCAGGGGTCGGGGACTGCGGTGTGCCCCACTGCTGCTGTCCCGGCCCGGATCCCCAGACGGGCTGGCCACCCCATTCAGGCTGCCTGCCCCACGCAGGCGCTGAACCCCAACCGGCCTGGTAATGAATAGGAGGCGCGGGCTGGACATTAGGGTCGAAGCCAGGTGCGCCGTCGTCGCTGGCGTTGCTGCTGGCGCCCGGGCCGCCGTCAGCGTCGGGACCTTTGCTGACGGGGCCTTCGTTGCCGGGGCCTTCGCTGCCGGCGCCACCGCCTTCACCGGACCGGTCCCAGCCCTGGGGCTGCTGCGCGCCCGGATCCTCTTGTGACACCCGTGTTCCTTCCCCCTGTAGCAGTGCCCCGGCCGCCGGCGCCCGGGCCGCAGCACACGGTGGGCACCGGGAACGTCCGGCTTCGTCCCAGCCTATAGTTCCGCAGGCGGGCCACCTAGCGTTCCGCCATGCCGCAGCGCCCTGAACAGGACAAAGCCTGCCTGATAAGGGAATATATAACTATGAAGGCACGCATTCTGGTGGTAGATGATGACGAAGCGCTGGCCGAAATGATCGGAATTGTTCTTCGCAATGACGGCTTCGAGCCGGTCTTCTGCGCCGACGGCGCCAAGGCGCTTGACGTTTTCCGCTCATCCCGGCCTGACCTTGTCCTGTTGGACCTTATGCTTCCCGGCGTGGACGGCATCGAGGTCTGCCGGCAGATCCGCGCGGAGTCGGACGTGCCCATCGTGATGCTCACCGCCAAGGCAGACACCTCCGACGTCGTCCGCGGCCTCGAATCCGGCGCCGACGACTACGTGCCCAAGCCCTTCAAACCGGCAGAGCTCGTAGCACGCGTCCGCGCGCGGCTTCGGCCCGGCGACCAGAAAGCCCCCGAAACCCTGAAGATCGCGGACATCACCATCGACGTCGCGGGGCACACCGTCAGCAGGGGCAACGAGCGGATCTCCCTCACGCCGCTGGAGTTCGACCTCCTGGTGGCCCTTGCCCGCAAGCCCTGGCAGGTATTCACCCGCGAACTGCTGCTCGAGCAGGTCTGGGGCTACCGCCACGCCGCCGACACGCGGCTGGTCAATGTCCATGTCCAGCGCCTCCGGTCAAAAATCGAGCAGGATCCGGAAGCCCCGGAAGTTGTATTAACGGTGCGTGGTGTCGGCTACAAAGCAGGGGCCTGACCCCGCAGTTCCCAAGGGGGGACCTGCCAACGCGCCCGCCGTGGGAAATTCTCCCGAATCCGACGGCGGGCCTGACCGGCATGAGCCGCGCAAGGCCCCCGAGCACACGGACGCCGTCACCGCCGGCCTCCACAGGCTGTCCTTTCGCGCTCGGATCTGGCAGCGCCGCACCCTGATCGTCAGCCTGCGCGTTGCCCGGCTGGTCCGAACCGGGTTCCGGCGGTTCCTGCCGGCGCTCCGGTATATAGGGCGGGCCCTGCATCGGCGGTGGCGCCGGTCGCTGCAGTTCCGCACCGTCCTCACCACCCTGATGCTTGCGATCACCTCGTTTGCTGTGGTTGGGGCGTACCTGTCGAACCAGATCGCCAACAACCTGTTCCAGGAGCGGCTCACGCAGGCCGAGTCGGAGACGCGCTACAACGTCAAGCAGGTCCAGGAAACGTTCGACGGCGCCCAGGTCACCGATCAGTCCAGCGTGATCACCCTGGTGTACGACACCCTCAACGCGGTAGAGGGCCGCGGTTCGGTCATCCAACGGCGGTATGTCTTCGAGGCCATGCCCGAACAGACCAAACCCCGCAACCGGTGGGTGGAGTCACGGGCATCGGACCAGCTGACGGTCAGCGTCATCCCGCCGGAACTCCGTAAAGCCGTGCAGGAGTCGGGGAAGGACCAGTACTGGGCCTCCACCGTGATCCCGGTTGGCACGGAGGACCGTCCCGGCATTGCCGTGGGCAACAAGGTGACCTTCAATGGCACCGTTTATGAGCTGTACCTTATCTACGACCTGAACACCGCACAGCAGACCCTCGACGAGATCCAAAGTGTGCTGTGGGCCGGCGGCGCCGTGCTGGTCCTGATGATCGGTGCCATTGCCTGGTACGTCACCCGCAACGTCGTCAGTCCGGTCAGCCACGCCGCGATGGTGTCCGAAAAGCTGGCGGCCGGCCAGTTGCAGGAGCGGATGGTGGTCCGGGGCGAGGACGAGGTTGCCCGCCTTGGTGCATCCTTTAACCACATGGCAGCCAGCCTCCAGGAACAGATCACCCAGCTGGCCACGCTGTCCCAGATGCAGCAGCGCTTCGTGTCCGACGTCTCCCACGAACTGCGGACCCCTTTGACCACCGTGCGGATGGCCGCCGAAGTGCTCTACGACGCCCGGGAAGAATTCGACCCCATCAACAAACGCTCAGCCGAGCTGCTGTACAACCAGGTGGAGCGTTTCCAGTCGCTCCTCTCGGACCTGCTGGAAATCTCCCGCTTCGATGCCGGCGTGGCCATGCTGGATGCCGAGCCGGAGGACATCCTGCAGGTGGTGGCCCACGTCATTGAAGGGGCGGCGCCTGTGGCAGCGGAATACGGCTCCGAAATCATCCTCAGCGCGCCCGGCGGTGCCATCATTGTGGAGATGGATGCCCGCAGGATCGACAGGATCCTTCGGAACCTTATTCTTAACGCTGTGGAGCACGGCGAGGGGAAGCCGGTAAGGGTCACCGTGGCAGCCAGCCAGACCGCCGTCGGAATAGCGGTCCGGGACCACGGCATTGGCATGGCACCGGCCGAAGCCGCACGCGTCTTTGACAGATTCTGGCGTGCCGACCCTGCCCGCGCCCGCACCACCGGCGGCAGCGGCCTTGGCCTGTCCATAGCGATGGAGGACACCAAGCTCCACGACGGCTGGCTCCAAGCCTGGGGCAAAAAGGGGAACGGGGCAAACTTCCGGCTGACGTTGCCACTGCGTCAAGGCGAGGAGATCGACAAGTCGCCGGTCCAACTGGAACCCAATGACATCACCCTTCCTGATGAGGCGGACAACAAAAACATGCTGGTGCTGGAAGCGGGCAGGGCGCCGTTTGCTCCGGCGCCGGCGTCGAAGGAGACCACATGACGGGCTACGCCCTGCGCCGGGCGCAACCCGTGGCTCTACTGCTGGTCCTGCTGGCCGTCCTGCTGTCCGGCTGTGCCCGCATTCCCACGTCCGGGCCGGTGGGCAAGAGCAGTGAAGGAAGCGCGGGCAACCTCAGTGCACCCGTGTTCCTGCCGGCGGCGCCGCAGGCGGGCGCCACGCCCGAAACGATCATCGACTACTTCTACCGGGCAGGCAGCGGCTATGAGGACGACTACGCCGTCGCACGCCAGTATCTGACCCAGGCGTCATCCGTGTCCTGGAAGCCGGACCAGCGGGCCCTTGTTTACCGTGAAGCACGGGTCGTGCCGGGTGAGGCGGAGAATGATTACAACTATGAGCTCGACGTCGCCTACACGGTCGACGCTGACGGCATAGCCACCCAGTCACCAGAGGGAACAGTTGAAAAAATTCCAGTGACGGTCACCCAGGTGGACGGGGAATGGCGGATCTCCGCCCTTCCGGATGGCACGGCAATTGCGGAAGAAACGTTCAAGGTCATCTACGGGGCCTACCCCATCTACTTCTATGACCCCAGCTTCACGTACGCTGTGCCTGATGTCCGCTGGTTCATCAAGAACAAGACTGTCAAGGCGATGACCAGTGCACTGCTGGCCGGGCCTGCGCCTTACCTGCGAGGGGCGGTGGTGAGCGCCTTCCCCTCCGGCATCAAGCTGGCCCGGGAGTCGGTGCCGGTTGTCTCAGGTGCGGCGCAAGTGGACCTGACAGCCAAGGAACTTACGGAAACCTCACCTGAAGACCGTCTGCGGATGCAGATGCAGCTGACGCTGACTTTCCGCAGCCAGCCGGACGTGGTCAACGTTGAGCTGCGCGCCAACCAGGACCTGGTCCGCGTGGAGGACAACGGCTCGGTCCTCCCACCGGTGCTGGACAAAAGCGTGCCTTCACGCCAGATTGCCGTCAGCGGCAACGATTTGGTGCGCTACGAGAACAACCGGGTGTCACCGCTGCCGGATATGCAGCCGGTGTCTTCCCTCAACCCGCGGTTCCCGGCAGAATCCCCGGTGTCACAGACTGCGGCGTTCCTTAACGACAGCCGCACCACCTTGTACAGCATCAACCCCGGCGAGCCCGCACGGGCATTAACCACACGGAGCGCACTGACCCGGCCCTCCTTCGGACTGAACGAATGGGTGTGGTCGGCAGGACCGGGAGCTTCGGGGCAAACCGAAGTTGTTGCATACCGCCCCACCGGCGTCGCCGAGGGAGTCAACGTGCCGTCGGTAACCCTGGCGCCCGCCTGGCTGGCGGGGCGCACCGTCAAGGACTTCCGGATCTCGCGGGAAGGAGTCCGGGCGCTGGTGATTTCCGAACAGAACGGGAAGACCCGCGTGCAGGTGACCGGCATAATCCGCGCCGCGGACGGAACACCGCGGGAGCTGACCCCGCCGGTTACCCTGGCCACCGACAGCGAACCGGACCAGGGTGTGTGGGTCAGTGACACTACCGTTGCCGTGATGAAGGGTACCGCGGCGTCTAACGTCACGCCTGAGTTGCTGTCCCTCACCTCGGGGCAGCCGCAACAATTGGCCCCGTGGCCCGGGCTGGTGGCGCTCAGTGCCGGAAACGGGGCTGAGGAGATCTATGCGCAGTCCGGGGAGGGCGTCTTCCAGCGGCTCGGAAATGGCTGGTCCCCCCAGATCAAGGGACCCATTGACCTGTCGTTCCCTGGCTGATGTTGTTGGGCGTTGTCCACATAGGCAGGCAGCGGCCTGTCCCAAGGTTGCATCCGGTCAGATCCTTGTGCGGTGAGCAACAGATCCGCTACTGAGGCCAGTGCCGGGAGAAGGCTACGCCTGGACCCGGACCTTTCACCGGAAGGACAACGGTCCGCCGCGCACCGCTCCGAGTATCAGAATGCGCTTTTGCGCCTGCTGGACCAGACGGCGGGGGCTGCGGCCGACCTTCTTGCACTTGCCGTTCCAGTGGACTGCGTTTGCTGCGGAGCCGAAGACCGGGCCCTGTGCGCCCAGTGCGACCGCCGCGTCCGCCGTCTGACACGAGACCCCTTCCGGGCTGAAAGCGGAGCACCTGCCCTGATGGACGTTGGCGGGAGGGTGCTGTTGCCCGTCGTGGCTGCCGGGGTATACCGGGAGGAGCTCGCCTCGGCCCTGCTGTCTTTCAAGCGCCACGGCCAGTATCAGCTCACGGGCAGCCTGGGGCGGGCGCTCGCCTGTGCTGTCCGTTCGGCATCCGCCGGGATGGAAGTGCACTGCCTGGTCCCGGTACCGAGCAGCAACGCAGCCTTCCTGAAGCGCGGTTTCAGCCCCGTCCACCTCCTGCTGAGGGAGGTGTCCCACCAAGTGCCCGGGGTTGCGGTGCGGGACGTGTTGGGAAAGACCAGAACGCGGGGCCTCCAACTGCCCGGGGGACAAAAAGGCCTGGACCGCGGCGGCCGCGCAAAGCGCGTACGGGGTTCCATGCGGGTCCGCCAACGGGACCGGAACAAGGTTGCCGGACGACGCTGCGTCATCATCGACGACGTCCTCACCACAGGCGCGACACTGGCGGAAGCGGCCCGGGCGCTGCACCTTTCAGGTGCAGTAGTGGCCGGCGCAATCGTGCTCGCCGCGACACGCCCGCCCGACTCTTCGGCCTCCGGCGCAGCATCCGCTGAAGGCCGGGGAAGGGAGCATGACTTAGAAAAAAATAAACCAAGAAAGGATGAATAACGCATGGCTATGAACTAACGTCGGTGGTGGGTACCAAGAACAGAATGTACCTGTCGATGGCGGCTCGGAGAGGGGCTTGACTGTCAAACAGATCGGCCCAGGGAAGTGCTGCCGTCGTGTCACCGAAGTCATTTGGAGGGCACCATGGAGTTTATGATCAGCGGACGAAATCTGACAGTTTCAGACCGGTTCCGCGAATATGCCGGGGAGAAGATCTCAAAAATCGAGTCGCTGGGGGACAAAGTCCAGCGGGTTGATGCGAAGGTTTCCAAGGAGACCAGTTCCCGGCAGACCGGCGACCAGCTGACCGTTGAGGTGACAGTTCTGGGCAGGGGACCGGTGATCCGTGCCGAAGCAAGCGCCGCTGATAAGTTCGCGGCATTCGACCTCGCGTACAACAAGCTGCTTGAGCGGCTCCGCCGCGCCAAAGACCGCAAGAAGGTCCATCATGGACGGCACACGCCTAAGGCTGTTCGTGAAGCAACCGCCACGCTGGAGCCCGCCAGTGCCCACGAACCGATTTATGTCGAGGCGAGCCACCGGAACGAAACCGCGCAGGCCCCAGCAGAGAAGTCTCCCTACGATGTTGACAATGACATCCCGGCTGGTGATTCCCCGGTCCTGATCCGGCGCAAGGTCTTCCCGGCCGCCTCGCTTTCCCTCGACGACGCCGTGGACAACATGGAACTCGTCGGCCATGATTTCTACCTTTTCGTGGATAAGGCTACTAATACGCCGTCCGTCGTTTACCGGCGCCGCGGCTGGACCTATGGGGTCATCACCCTGGACCACGAATGCGAACCCGGTGACACCGTGGTCGAAGAAAAAATTATCGCGTACCGTTCGGACGACGCAGCAGCAAACGCCTAGGGTGGTGAACACCAACCACAGAGAGGACTGATGTGCCAGCGACGCTGAGCCTGGACCAGGCCCGGCGGATTGCTCTGGCAGCACAGGGACTCGACAAAGGACGGCCCACCGGCCCCGTGACATCACGGACGGTGGGCCGCACCTTTGCCCGGCTCCAGCTCGTCCAGATAGATTCCGTCAATGTTCTCGCCCGGAGCCACTTTCTCCCCTTCTTCTCCCGGCTCGGAAACTACGACCGCACCATCCTCCAGCGCATGTCCGGCACCCATCCACGGCGCATGGTGGAGTACTGGGCTCATGAGGCCAGCTATATCCGCCCTGAGCACTTTCCCGACCTTCGGCTCTGGCAAAAAAGGGCATGGGTGGGCGCCGCAGGTATGGACCCGGGTGTGCGGGCCACCATCGCTGCCCGGATCCTTGAAACACTTGCCTCCGCACGACCCATGACGGCTGCCGAGATCGCGGCGAGGATCGGCCACGTCGAGGAAAAACAGGCGGTTAACTGGGGTTGGAACTGGAGTGCCGTCAAGCGTGTACTGGAACACCTGTTTGAGGAGGGCATCGTTTCGGCGGCTTCCAGGACGGAGCAGTTTGAGCGCAAGTACACCCTGACCTCCAGGGTGCTGCCGGACGTGCCCCTTTCATTGGACCGGGAACTCCAACGTGCCCCTGCCCTGCACCGCCTTATTGACGCCGCGGCTCAGGCTCACGGCATCGGCACCGTACGGTGTTTCGCTGACTACTTCCGCACGCCGGCCAAGGCGGCCGCTGCCTCCGTGGAACATCTGGTGGACTGCGGCAGGCTGGAGCGGGTGGCCGTGGCCGGCTGGAACCGCGACGTGTTCCGGCACGTGGAGGCCACGCTTCCACGTAAGGCGGTCGGCCGGGCACTGCTGAGTCCGTTTGATTCACTGGTTTTTGAGCGCCGCCGGCTGGAAGAATTGTTTGGCTTCCACTACCGGATCGAAATCTACACACCCGAGCACAAGAGGCGGTATGGGTACTACGTGCTTCCCTTCCTCCTGAGGGACAGGATCGTGGCACGGGTGGACCTGAAAGCTGACCGCGCAGGCGGGAAACTGCTGGCCAAGTCAGCGTTCGCCGAGCCGGGCGCCCCGGTGGACACCGCCATCGAACTCGCCGCCGAACTTCGGTTGATGGCTGAGTGGCTGGGACTTCCTGACGTGGAGGTCGGTTGCCGCGGCGATCTCTCCGGCGCGCTCGCGAAGGCCGTTGCGGGGTTGTAGCCCGTATCCGCTCTCAGGGAACAAACGGGCCCCGGGGCGGTGTCTCTCCCGTAGACTAAAAACGCCAGAATTCGGCGGCATGAGACTGGGAGCATCTTCACGTGGCATCACTTATCGAAAAACTTCTCCGCACCGGTGACAAAAAAACGCTCCGGCAGCTGCGGAACTATGCCGACTCCATCAATGCCCTGGAAGATTCGTTCAAGACCTTCACGGATGCCGAACTCCGCGAGGAAACGGACCGGCTCCGCGAACGCCACCAGGACGGGGAGAAGCTTGACGACCTGCTTCCCGAGGCCTTTGCCGCAGTCCGGGAAGCCTCCTCACGGACCTTGGGCATGCGCCACTTCGATGTTCAGCTGATGGGTGGCGCAGCCCTGCACCTGGGCAACATCGCAGAAATGAAGACCGGTGAAGGCAAGACCCTGGTGGCAACTGCTCCTGCCTACCTCAACGCGCTTACCGGCAAGGGCGTCCACGTCATCACCGTCAATGACTACCTGGCCGAATACCAGTCCGACCTCATGGGCCGCGTCTACCGTTTCCTCGGCCTGACCAGTGGCTGCATCCTGGCCAACCAGGACCCGGCCGTGCGGCGCCAGCAGTATGCCTCGGATATCACCTACGGCACCAACAACGAGTTCGGCTTCGACTACCTCCGCGACAACATGGCCTGGGACAAATCCGAACTGGTCCAGCGCGGGCACAACTTCGCCATTGTTGATGAAGTCGACTCCATCCTTATCGATGAAGCCCGTACCCCGCTCATCATTTCCGGTCCCGCCCAGGGTGACACCAACCGCTGGTACAGCGAATTTGCCAAAGTGGTCCTGCGGCTCCAGCCGGAGAAGGACTACGAAGTCGACGAAAAGAAGCGCACGGTAGGTGTCCTGGAAAGCGGCATCGAAAAGGTCGAGGACTACCTCGGCATCCAGAACCTCTATGAATCCGCCAACACGCCCCTCATTGGGTTCCTCAACAACGCCATCAAGGCGAAGGAACTGTTCAAGCGTGACAAGGACTACGTCATCCTTGACGGCGAGGTCCTGATCGTCGATGAGCACACCGGCCGTATCCTTGCCGGCCGCCGCTACAACGAGGGCATGCACCAGGCCATCGAGGCCAAAGAAGGCGTGGAGATCAAGGCGGAGAACCAGACTCTGGCCACCGTAACGCTGCAGAACTACTTCCGCATGTACGGCAAACTTTCGGGCATGACCGGAACTGCCGAGACCGAAGCAGCGGAATTCATGGGCACCTACAAGCTCGGTGTGGTTGCCATTCCCACCAACCGCGACATGCAGCGGATCGACCAGTCGGACCTGGTTTTCAAGAACGAGGCCGTCAAGTTCGACGCCGTCGTGAAGGACATTGCCGAACGGCACGAAAAGGGCCAGCCGGTCCTGGTAGGCACCACGAGCGTGGAAAAGAGCGAATACCTGTCCCGGCTCCTGGCCAAGGAAGGAATCCGCCACGAAGTCCTCAACGCGAAGAACCACGCCCGGGAAGCAGCCATCGTGGCGCAAGCAGGCCGAAAGGGCGCCGTTACGGTGGCAACCAACATGGCCGGCCGCGGTACGGACATCATGCTCGGCGGCAATGCAGAGTTCACTGCCGTGGCGGAGCTGGCGAAACGCGGCCTTGATCCGGAGGAGAACTCCGAGGAATACGAATCCGCCTGGCCTGCCGCCCTTGAAGCTGCCAAGCAGTCGGTTAAGGACGAGCACGAGGAAGTTCTGAACCTGGGCGGCCTGTACGTCCTGGGCACCGAACGGCACGAGTCGCGCCGCATCGACAATCAGCTGCGCGGACGATCCGGCCGCCAGGGCGACCCCGGCGAGTCCCGTTTCTACCTTTCGCTGACCGACGACCTTATGAGGCTCTTCAACTCAGGCGCCGCGGAGCGCCTGATGAACAGTTCGGTGCCGGACGACGTCGCGCTGGAATCAAAGCTCGTCTCCCGTGCCATCGCTTCCGCCCAGGGCCAGGTAGAGGGCCGCAACGCCGAACAGCGCAAGAACGTTCTGAAGTACGACGACGTCCTCAACCGCCAGCGCGAGGCCATCTACGGTGACCGGCGCCGGATCCTTGAAGGTGATGACCTGCACGAAAAGGTGCAGTTCTTTATTGAGGACACCATCACATCGCTCATCGATGCTGCCACGGCGGAGGGCAACGGCGACGATTGGGACTTCAACCAGCTCTGGACCAACCTCAAGACGCTGTACCCGGTGAGTGTCACGGCCGACGAGATCATAGAGGAAGCCGGCGGCAAGTCCAGGCTTACGGTTGAGTTCCTAAAAGAGGAGTTGCTGTCCGATGCACGCCTGGTCTACCAGGCCCGGGAAGAAACCATCGGTTCCGAAAGCATGCGGGAGCTGGAACGCCGCGTTGTCCTGTCAGTGATTGGCCGCAAGTGGCAGGAACACCTTTACGAGATGGACTACCTCAAGGAGGGGATCGGCCTGCGCGCTATGGCACAGCGTGACCCTCTTGTTGAGTACCAGCGTGAGGGCTTTACCCTCTTCCAAAGCATGATGGAGGCCATCCGCGAGGAAAGCGTAGGATTCCTCTTCAACCTCGAAGTTGAAGTCACTCCAGCACAGGACGTCGTTGTCGAAGACGCGCGGGGCGGACACACTGAGCACGTTGAGCCGCAGGTGCGGGCCGCTGGACTGGAAGCCCCTGCCCAGCCCGCCCAGCTGCAGTACACTGCTCCCCGCGAGGATGGCGGCACTCAAACCCGGGTGGAAACCCGGTCCTCCGGCCGCTCAGGAAATCCTGCTAAGGCGGCTGCCCAGGACGCAGCCAGGCGATCTGCAAAGAAGAAAAAGCGCTGACACCTCGTCAGGAAGATAATTGAATGAAGAGCAGGGCCGGGCATCGTTTCCCGGCCCTGCTCCCGTTTGGCCTTGAATCTGCACGGGCTCGGCACCGCCGGAGTTCTGTGCTGCCAGCCCGTCAGCCAATGACAAGCTCAGTCACCCGCCACACCTGCTTGCCCCGCTCCAGCCGGACGGCCACAGCCCTGGCACGGGCATCGTCCACCACCACGGCGCTGGCTTCAAAAATGCCATCGTCCACTTCGCAAACCCGGACGGAGCGGACGATGGAATTCCGGTGCAGCCGTGCCAGAGCGGGGTTGCCCGTACGGGTGATTTCGCGCCGGATCAGGCAGGCGCGGTGCTGCAAAGCTCCGAGGCAGCGGGGATCAAGCCGCCGGGCCAGTTGGTGGATGGGGCGAATACCCGCGAGCACTTCCATGGCCGCCTGGACTGTACCGCGGGCGACCGCACGTACTTCTGACAACTCATCAACGGGACGCAACACTGGAGGTGTTCCGGCCTGGACTGGAGGGGAAATCCTGGTCGGGGCCTGCGGTGGAATCCGCCGGATGCCCGGATTTACCGCCCTCCCCGGCTTTTCGACAGCTCGAACAGGCGTGGTTGCAGTCATTGCTTTCCCCTTAATTGGTGGCTGAAATTTTCGGTGGCTGGCTGCCGTTATGCTGCGGAAGGCGGCTGAAGAATTTGTCCCGGGAGCAGAACGTCGGGATTCTGGCCGATGACGGCCCGGTTGGCCTCGTACCACCGGGGCCATTCCATTGCGATCTCGACGTCCGAGGCCCCTGGTCCCATCGCCTGCGCAGCGATATCCCACAGTGTGTCTCCCGCCAGGACAGCCACAGCCTCGGTTTCGATTCCTGCCTGCTCGACTGCGCGGACTGCAGGAGCAGCCAGCAATCCAGGGCCGGCAACAGGGGCAGCCGGCTGCCACCCCGGGTCAATATCTAATGGCTGAGTTGCAGGGTTCTCCGGGCGTTCCTCCACTGCCAGCGGCCCGGCACTTGCAGGAGCGGATGCTACCCGGGACTGCGCGGGAGTCCACTCCGGTCCGGGCAGAATCGCGCCGGCATGTGCGGCTGGACCGGACAGCAGCTGAACCGAAAGCGCAGCAAGCACGAGCCGCCGCATTAAGGCGGGGGACAGGTTCCGGGTCGCTGCGGCCGCGCGGGTCCTGCCGTTGCGCTCCAGAAAAACGGTGGCTCCTGCAAAGACAAATGCAACAAGCCACCAGCCCACCAAAGCGGCCCCGCCGGCCGCCGCGGCGGCGCCAAGAAGGTGCTCCGGAGAGAGTCCCTGCTGCCGAGCCGAAGACAGCTGCCATTGCCCGAGTATCCCGGAACCCACGGCAAAAAGCAGGACGCCCAGCAGCAGTATGGCCGCCACAGTGATGGCATCGGCGGGCCGGACCGGTTCTGCTGGTTGTGTCATTGGTATCCTCTTGATGCAGTTTGATGCCTTTTGGCATTGATATAGCTAGTTTGCTCCTCTTCTTCTAGCTTTGTCCATACGTTGGAGAGAAAAGGTCCTCGTCGTTGACCTGGTCACGGCTGGGGCCCTACTCTGGCCGGATGCGCTGGGATGCACTCTTTACTGACCTCGAAAGCCAATTTGCGGAGGCGGACCGACTGGCCCTTGATGCCGAAGTCAACGAGCGGGCGCGTGCGGAGATGGTGGGTCTGGAACTGGCCGACCGGTTGCGGGCAATTGTGGGCTGCCGGCTAACCGTCTACCTCGCAGCGGGGGAGTCTTTTAGCGGCACGCTTTCCCACGCCGGCGGGGAGGCATTGGTGCTGGATGAAGAACAGCACCAGCTGCTCATTCCTTACACCGCAGCGGTGCGCTATGTAGGACTGGGCCGGCTCTCACAGGCCGAAACCTCCGCCGTGCGCCGGGGGATAGGGCTTGCTGGCGCCCTTCGCGGGATGGCCCGGGACCGCGCCGAGCTGTCAGTCCTCATCGGAAATGCGGGCGGAGTGGTGCGGCTGGCAGGAGTTATCGACCGGGTGGGAAGGGACTACGTTGACTTTGCTGTCCTCACTCCCGGGGAGGTGCGCCGCAGCCACCACGTCCACCAGATCGCAACCATTCCCTTCGCTGCACTGGCTGCGGTCAGGTCACGGCGGACCAGTGAGCTCTAGCGATGCGCACCAAGGGTGGAGCGGCACACGAAGTCCGCGAGCGCCAAGCAGGGAGAGATTCAGACTGACTTCGACTTGGATTCCTGGATCATTCGGCTTGCTTCGGCATACCGTTCCTCGATGTACTGCTCAAGCATCTTTTCTTCGACCCGCCACTGGCCTCGGCCGCCAACCTGGATAGCCTTGAGCTCTCCGCTCCGGACCAGAGCGTAGGCAGCTGGAGAATTGATCTGGAGCTGCTCGGCGACGTCTGCGAGTGTAAGAAACCTGGGCATACCTCCATTTTGCCACCGGAACGGGGAGTTTGCTGCTGTTATCCACAATTTGGCCTTGTTTGAACTTTTGTCTTTTGTTCCTGCCTCCTTGCCGTAACAATGAGGAGTCGGGACACAGCGGGCGTCACGGTGCCCATGGGGGGAGAAGCGGTAATGGTTCCAGAGTCATCTGCCACGGCGGCAAGGCTGAAGCGGCCTTCATGGAAGGATCCCCGCTTGCTGGTCGGTGTTCTCCTTGTGCTGGCCTCGGTGGCGGGCGTCGTGTTCCTGGTGGGAAGCGCCGACCGGACCACGGAGGTTTATGCGGCCCGCGACGGCATAGCCGTGGGCGAAAGGCTGACGTCCGAGAACGTCGTCCGGGCCAAAGTCAGGCTGGGGGAGACGGAGGCGCAATACATTACCGCCGAATCTGGACTGCCGGAGAACGTAGTTGCAGTGCAAAGGATTGGCAAGGATCAACTCGTTCCCCGGGCAAGCCTCGGTGCAGTGGACCAACTGGACCGCAAACCCGTTGCCTTAACAATCGAGGAGACCCTGCCGGCGCAGGCAGTGGCAGGCGCCAGGGTCGATGTTTGGGTAGCCCAGCCGGACGCCCGCAACGGTTTCAGCGAGCCGAAGCTTCTCCTGCCGAGCGCTGAAATTGCGGAAGTAACGGCTGGCTCCACTTCGCTGGGCTCGTCCCGGACCACTGTGTTGATGGTGCTGGTGGAGGACAGCCAGATGCCCGGCCTGCTTGGAGCACAGGCGAATGAAGCAAAGATCTCGGTGGTCTGGAACCCCGGAGGCGGCGCCCGATGAGCATTCCGGTCGTCACCGTCGGGCAGAGCCGTGAGGATTTGGTCGGCGGACTGGAGCGCCTGCACGGTCCGGTCACAGTGGTCCGACGGTGCGCAGAACTGCCCGAATTACTGGCCGCGTGCCAGAGCGGCCTGGCGAGGGCCGCGGTGGTTGCCGAAGGCTGCGAGGGTCTGACCGCTTCCCTGGTGGACCGGCTGGGAGCGGTTGGTGTGGCCATTATTGCCCTCACCGATTCGGCTGACGAAGCGGCAAGACTACGGGGGATAGGAGTGGCTTCGGCCCTGACCGGTGTGGAATCGGCGGTCCTGTCGGACAGGATTGCGGAGGCAGTGGCCCAGCTGACCGGTGACGAACCCCGGGGCGCGCACTGGAGCGGTGCCGCCGACACGGGCGCTGCCCTCAACCCTGTCCCGGTGCAACCACCAAGCACCCGGGAGGAACCAGGGCCGGGGCGGATCATCGCGGTATGGGGCCCTGTCGGGGCGCCGGGACGGACCGTCGTTGCGGCGAACATCGCGGGCGAACTGGCTGCCGAAGGAAAGTCTGTTATCCTCGTCGACGCCGACAGCTATGGTGCGAGCATAGCCGCTGTGCTTGGCCTGATGGACGAGTCCGCCGGCCTGGCGCAGGCATGCAGGCTCGCTGACCAGGGGCTGCTGGACGCGGAGGCGCTGCGGAGGGTGGCCACGCCGATCGCCACGAAGCTCGGTCCTTTCCGGGTCCTCACGGGAATCACCCGGGCGGACCGGTGGACGGAGCTCCGGGCATCCGCGCTTGCCATCGTCCTGGAACGGGCGAAACAGGTTGCAGAGGTGGTTGTGGTGGACACTGGGTTCTGCCTTGAGGCTGACGAGGAGCTGAGTTTCGACACCATGGCTCCCCGCAGAAACGCGGCCACCCTGCGTTCTTTGGAGCTGGCTGACACTGTTTTCGCTGTTGGTGCCGCCGATCCCGTCGGCGTGCCACGACTGGTGCGGGGTTTGGCTGAGCTTGAGAGCGCCGTTCCACAGGCCGCGCCCGTCGTGGTGATGAACAAGGTCCGCGCTTCCTCAGTGGGCAGGGGCCCAGAGCGGCAATTGCGGGACGCGTGGGAAAGGTTCGGCCCGGCATCGGAACTCAAGGCTTTCCTTCCAGAGGACAACGCGGCAGCAGACGCGGCACTGCTAGGAGGATCCCTGCTGCTCGAAGCGGCGCCCGAATCGCCTCTCCGCCGCGCCATCGCAGACCTTGTTTGTGCACCCGTCCAACAAAAGTCCAAAACCTCTGTATTTTCTTCCACAGCAGGGCGCAAACTAAAAGACTAGGCTCGCCGTAAGAGCTGCAAGGAAGCAGCGAGAATCTTGTGATGGAGGCGTGTGTCGATGTCGTCTGGATCCAGCGTGGAGGATCAGCCCCTTTCGATCGAAGGCCATGAGGGCTTTATCGGGGACTACTATCAGCATCTAGCCGAAGAGGACGCGCGGAGTTATCCGGGAGACGTACTGACCGCACGTGCGGAAGCACACCGGGACGGCGCCGCGGTGCGGAAACCGGGCCATGCAAATATCTCCATCGTTGATGAGGAAGACAGCAGCGTGGTCTTCGTGGTAACCGACGACATGCCCTTCCTTGTAGACTCGGTCAACGCCGAACTGGTCCGGCAGCATGCTGCCATCCGGCTGGTGGTCCACCCCCTTTTCGTGGCCACCCGTAACAGGGAAACGGGCACCCTGGTCGAGGTCAACAAGGTCCCCTCACACCTGGGCATCTCCAGCGGTGATACCGCTGCCATGCCCAACCTGTCCCATCTCATCGCGCAAGGTGAAAACGCCTCGCACATGGAATCATGGATCGCCGTCGAAATAAACCGCGTATCCGATGAAGCCAAGGCAACGCTGCTGGAAGGCCTGCAGCGGGTACTGAGCGATGTCCGTGCAGCGGTTGAAGACTGGCCGCACATGCGCCAAAAGGCGCTGCAGATCGCCGAAAGCCTGGACAAGGTCGCGAATCCGGCGCAAATCGCTGAGCTTAGGCAGGCCCAGGACCTCCTTCGCTGGCTCGACGATGGAAACTTCACCTTCCTCGGTTACCGGGAGTACGACCTGGTCAACGTGGGCGGGGAAGATGTCCTGGAGCTGCGGGAAGACAGCGGCCTGGGATTGCTGCGCGCAGCGGCGGACTCACCCCACATCCAGCACCTCACAGATACAGGCCGGAAAAAAGCACGCGAAAAGCGCGCCCTCGTTATCACCAAGGCAAATTCCCGCTCCACCGTCCACCGGTCGGCATACCTCGACTACATCGGGGTCAAGAGTTTTGACTCTGCAGGTAACGTCAACGGGGAGCGGCGCTTCATTGGTCTCTTCGCCACCAGCGCCTACACCGGCTCCGTCCGTAACATTCCCATCGTCCGGGAGAAGGTCGACGCAGTCCTGAGCAGCGCAGGCTTCCCGCCGGATTCCCACTCAGGAAAGGATCTGCTGGGAATCCTGGAGACATATCCCAGGGACGAACTCTTCCAAATCGAGGTTCCGGACCTTGCCGCCACTGCCCTTGGCATCCAAAAGCTGCAGGAGCGCAGGCGCACCCGGCTTTTCCTGCGGCCTGATATCTATGGCCGGTTTATGTCCGCCGTCGTCTATCTTCCCAGGGACAGGTACACCACCAACGTCCGGCTCCGCATCGAGCAGGAACTGCGCGAGACGTTCCAGGCGGTGTCCATCGACTACGAAGCACGCATGACGGAATCGGCACTCGCGCGGCTGTTCTTCCGTATCCGCCTGCCCAAGGGTGCAGACGTCAGCAACGTCAACGCCGAGGAACTGGAAAAACGGCTGGTGCGTGCCGCCCGCTCCTGGAGCGAAGGCATTGCCGAAGTCCTTCGTGAAGGGCGGGACGTTGCAGAGGCCAAGGAACTGGCAGCCATCTGGTCGGAGGCCTTCCCCGCAAGCTACCGCGTGGATTACGAAGTTGAGGACGCCCTTGAAGACATCGCCCGCTTCGAGAAATACGGCGCGGCGGCGGAGCGGGCTGCCGGTGCCAAGCAGGAACGGCCAGGCGTGCATGTCTACCTCCCGGAGGGGGCGGGGGCAACGCTGGAGGAAGACGCCCGCGTCAAGCTCTACATGCTGGAGCCCAAGAGCCTGAGCCAGATCCTGCCCTTCTTCCATAACCTTGGCCTGGAGGTGCTGGACGAGCGGCCGTTCGAGATCGAGACTGCGGACCGAAGGGATTTCTTCCTTTACGACCTGGGGTTGAAGTACCCCGCGGGGGTTGATCCTGTGTCGACGGGCCAGCTGCTGGCTGATTCCTTCTCCGCTGCTGTTACCGGCGCCGCTGAATCGGATGCCTTTGACAGGCTGGTCCTGCGTGAGGGCCTGCAGTGGCGCCAGATTACGATTCTGCGCGCCTACGCCCGCTACATGCGCCAGATGGGCAATGCCAACTCCTTCGGTTTTATGGCGGACACCCTGCTCGCGAATCCGGACGTGACCAAGGGGCTGAGTGCGCTCTTCGCCGCCCGCTTTGATCCTTCCCTCAACGTCGAAGCACGCCTGGCGGCGCAAACTTCCGTGCATGAAGAATTGGCAGCGGCCATCGAAAAGGTGGCCACGCTCGACGCCGACCGGGTACTGCGGACCTTCGTGAACCTGATCGAGTCCACGCTGCGGACCAACTTTTACCAGTACAAGCCCCACCTCAGCTTCAAACTCGATCCGGCCCGGATTGAGGGGCTGCCTTTCCCCCGCCCCATGTTCGAAATCTGGGTCTATGCACCCCGTGTGGAGGGCGTCCACCTCCGCTTCGGCAAGGTGGCCCGCGGCGGGCTGCGCTGGTCCGACCGCCGCGAGGATTTCCGCACCGAAGTCCTGGGCCTGGTCAAGGCACAGACCGTCAAGAACGCCGTCATCGTGCCCACCGGGGCCAAGGGCGGCTTCTTCGCCAAGCAGCTTCCCGACCCCACCGTTGACCGGTCCGCCTGGATGGCCGAAGGCGTCGAAAGCTACAAGACCTTCATCCGCGGCCTCCTCGACATCACTGACAACCTCGTCACGGAGGGTGACGGCGAAAGGCTGGTGCCGCCGTCGGACGTTATCAGGCACGACGACGACGATTCCTACCTCGTGGTGGCGGCCGACAAGGGAACCGCGACGTTCTCCGACATCGCGAACGGGCTGGCCAAGGAATACGGGTTCTGGCTCGGCGACGCGTTCGCTTCCGGCGGGTCCGTGGGCTACGACCACAAGGCGATGGGCATCACCGCCCGGGGTGCGTGGGAATCCGTGAAGCGCCACTTCAGCGAGCTTGACCTGGACACGCAGACCCAGCCGTTCACAGTGGTGGGAGTGGGTGACATGTCCGGCGACGTGTTCGGCAACGGCATGCTCCTCTCGCGCCACATCCGGCTCCTCGCAGCCTTCGATCACCGCCACATCTTCCTGGACCCCAACCCGGACGAAGAAACCTCCTTCGTGGAGCGGCAGCGGTTGTTCGAGCTGCCGAGGTCATCGTGGGACGACTACAACAAGTCCCTCATCAGCGAAGGCGGCGGAGTGTTCCCCCGCCAAGCGAAATCGATACCCGTTTCCGCCCAGGTACGCGTCGCCCTGGGGCTTCCCGCCGAAACGACGGAACTCAGCCCGCCGGAACTCCTGCGTGCCATCCTGTTGGCTCCGGCCGACCTCCTCTACAACGGCGGCATCGGAACCTACGTCAAGGCGAGCACCGAGTCCAACGCCTCCGTGGGGGACAAAGCCAACGATGCCATCCGCGTTGACGGCAGGGACCTGCGCGTCAAGGTGGTGGGCGAGGGTGGAAACCTGGGCATGACGCAGCGCGGCCGCATCGAGGCAGCCTTGCAGGGGGTCATTCTCAACACCGATGCCATCGACAACTCTGCCGGCGTCGACTGCTCCGACCATGAGGTCAACATCAAGATCTTTGTGGACCGGATGGTTGCGGCAGGGAAGCTGAGCGCCGAAGAGCGCGCCGGCTTCCTCGCATCGATGACTGATGAGGTGGGCCGGCTGGTGCTGGAAGACAACATCGACCAGAACATCCTGCTGCTGAACGACCGTACGCGTGTGGCCGAGTGGAGCCCGAGCTACGAACGGCTGATGGACTGGCTGGAAAAGAAGGCCGACCTGAACCGTGAGCTGGAGGCGCTTCCCACCACGGAGGTGCTGAGGGAGCGGCTGCAGCAGGGGCAGGGCCTGACTTCTCCGGAGCTGTCCGTGCTGGCGGCCTATGCCAAGATCGAGCTGACCTCCGCACTGCGCGACAGCGACCTTGCTGATGACCCCTGGTTCAGGAAGACGCTGCGGGCCTACTTCCCGGAGCAGTTGCGCGAACGGTTTGACGCGGAGCTGGACACCCATCCGCTGCGCCGCGAAATCATCGCAACCGTTGTGGCAAACGACATGATCAACATGGGCGGCATTACGTTCGCGTTCCGGACCATGGAAGAAACGTCGGCCTCCGAGGTTGCTGTCGCCAAGGCGTTCGTTGCCCTGAGGGAGGTTTACGAGCTCGACGTAATGGTCGAGGAACTGAACAGCCTGCCAGCGTCGTTCCCCACCGAGCACTGGAGCACCGTCCACCTGGACATCCGGCGGTTGCTGGACCGTGCTGTCCGCTGGCTGTTGGGGCAGGGCAGCGTCTCCCGGCCTATTGCCAACGTCGTGGGTGAATTCAAACCACTGATGGATCCCATGCGGGCCCGCCTGCTGGACTACCTGCGCGGCGATGACCGGGACAGGGTTGCCAGCTGGCTGGAGAAAGCGCGCGAATGGGAGTTGCCGGACGGACTCGCCCTGCGGTGGGCGGAGCTCTTCGAAAGCTTTGTCCTGCTGGACGTCGCAAAGATCGCCCGCGTCCGCAAAGACCCGGTGGAGGAGATTGCGGCCGTCTACTACACCGTCTTCAACCGGTTCCACGCGGACTCCCTGCTCGAACGTATCAGCAGCCTTCCGCGGCAGGACCGGTGGCAGGCGCTGGCCCGGGCAGCCCTGCGTGATGACCTGTATTCCACCATCTCGGACATGACGACGGCGGTGCTGGACGCCACCGATGCTGCCGACTCCCCGGAGGCGCGGCTGAAGGATTGGGAGGCCCTGAACGCGGAGCAGCTGGCCCGGGCGAAGAGTATGTTTGATGAGGTCAATGCCCTCGAGGCCGACGACATGGCCTCACTGTCGGTAGCATTGAGGCTCTTGAGGTCAATCGTTCGACGCTAGCGAGTCCGGCGTCGCAAATGGAGGTGCAGTGGCAATCTTTACGGACCCCATCAGGGAACATGCTGATTTCGGGCCGGGGGATGCCGAATGGCTGCACCTCCTGGTGGGGGACTGGCAAATGGTCGCGGACCTGGCATTCGCGGACCTGGCGCTCTGGTTCCCCCACCCGGACCACGGGTACGTGGCGCTGGCGCATGTCCGGCCCTCCACCACCCATACAGTGTTCCACGGCGACTTCGTGGGCGAACCGATCCGCTCGGATCTCCAGCCCCTCGTGGACAAGGCCTGGAACAGCCGCTCCATCGAACGCTCCAGCGAAACCAACTGGAGCAGTGACATGGCGTTGCGGGTCGAGGCCGTACCCATGGTCCGGAACGGCCGCACCCTGGCCGTTGTCACCACGCACATGGACCTGTCGAGCTCGCGCATGCCGTCGCGGCTGGAGCTGACGTACCGGCAGTGCGCCTATGACCTTCTGCGGATGGGCACCCTTGGGTTGTGGCCGGACTTCGCGTCACCAACGGGTTCCCGCCGCGGCGCCCCCCGTGTGGGGGACGGGTTGATCAGGCTTGACGCCGAGGGCATCGTCCAGTACGCCAGCCCCAACGGTGTCTCGGCTTTCCGGCGCCTCGGCGACGGTGAATCACTGGAGGGCCGCTCGCTGGCCGAGGTCACTGCGAGCCTGCTCAAGGACCGCCGTATGGTGGACGAAACCTTGCCCCTGGTGGTTACGGGCCGGATGCCCTGGCGCAGCGAAATTGAATCCCGCGGGGTGAGCCTGTCGCTGCGGGCGATCCCGCTGCGTGATGAGCAGCAGCGCTTCGGTGCGCTGGTTCTTTGCCGCGATGTGTCCGAACTGCGCCGGCGGGAGATGGAGTTGGTGACCAAGGACGCCACCATCCGCGAAATCCATCACCGGGTCAAGAACAATTTGCAGACCGTTGCAGCGCTGTTGCGCATGCAGTCCCGCCGCATGGTCAGCGACGAGGCGAAACAGGGACTGGAGCAGGCGATGCGCCGGGTGGCCACCATCGCGCTGGTCCACGAAACCCTGTCCCAGGGCCTGACGCAGAGCGTGGACTTCGATGAGCTGATCGGGCGGCAGTTCCGGCTGTCCGCTGAAGTAGCCTCGCCATCGCAGCAGGTGCGGACCGAGCGTTCGGGCATGTTCGGCGAGCTGCCCAGTGACTTCGCCACTCCGCTGGCGCTGGTCATCAATGAACTGGTTACCAACGCAGTTGAGCATGGCCTTGAGGGGCGGACGGGCACAGTGTGGCTTCTGGCTGACCGTTCCGAAGGCGACGACGGAGAGGAGCTGACGGTCACCATTGCCGATGACGGCGTGGGCCTGCCCGACACACCCCATGTTGAGGGCCTGGGGCTGCAGATCGTGCGCACCTTGGTGACCAGCGAACTCGGCGGCACCATTCAGTGGCAGCCGCGCGAGGGCGGCGGTACTGCCGTTCAGATACGGCTCAGCCTGGCCGCGAAGTAGGACACCGAAAGGCCCTGGCGGCAACCTTGCAGGTTGCGGCCAGGGCCTTTTGGTGTTTCAGCTTATGCCTGCGTGCCTGATGGAATCAGGAAGCCCGGCGGGCGCGCGCTGCCCGTCGCTTCAGGGCGCGGCGCTCGTCTTCGCTCATCCCGCCCCAGACGCCGGCGTCCTGGCCCGACTCGAGAGCCCACTGCAGGCAGGTGTCCACTACCGGGCACCGACGGCAGACGCTTTTCGCTTCCTCAATCTGCAGGAGCGCCGGGCCTGTGTTCCCTACGGGGAAGAACAGTTCCGGGTCCTTTTCGAGGCACGCTGCGCGGTTACGCCAATCCATGCTGATCAGTTGCTCCATTTCTGGGAAAAGCCCTTTGTGAAATTATTCACTAGTAGCTACAAAGGAAAGGGGCCCGGCAGGGCCCCGTTGGTCATCTGAATCAAGCCTGTCATGTTAACGCTGTGTAAACAAGGGGTAATAAGGCTTGAAATCCCGGGAACGCTGAGCGATACGTCACAGTGGCGGTACTGGCCCTCACCACTGTCCGACTATGTCCGGTAGGGTGCGAGTGTGTCAAGAGCCCCTGTATACCCTACTGACCCGCCGAACCCTTCGGAAGGCCATAACCCGGAGCAGCCGGCGGACGCTGCCCTCCCGGCACGGCCGGCAGCTGTCCTCGTGGTGGCACTGATTGTGGCGGTGGAGGCGACAGCCCTGCTGTTGGCTGCTGCCTGGTACGGCTACCAGTTGGCAGCAGGCAGCCCTGTTCTTTCGTTCTGGGGTGCAGTGTTCACCCTTGCGCTGCTTCTGGCCTTTTCAGCCTGGCTCTATTCGGTTGCGGTGTTCCTTTACCGTGGTTATCGATGGACCAGGGCAGCCGCGTTGGTGGCCCAGTTGTTCGTTCTGACCATCGGATTTCCCACGCTGACCGGTGGTCTTCCTTTGGCTGGATTGGCGATGCTGGTCCCCGCTGCCACGGCAATCGTGCTTCTGTTCCACAATAAAGTCATCAGCTTCGCGTCCCGTACCGGAAGCGCGACGCCGGCCCTCTGATGCCCGCGCCGGGTACCTCTTCTGGTCTGGCCACTGCTCCTGATTCCCTTGGGGAGCCTGACCCCGGCCCGTGGCAGGTGGGGCTCACTGCCCGGCCCAGCCCGCCTGGATGCTCCGCGCGACGCCTTGCGCGATGAGGATTCCCCTGCCCGGTGGTGCACCGGCCTCCACCTCGAACCGGACACCGAAGAGATCACCATCGGACAGGGAACGGGGTGCAAGCAGGAGGCCGGTGCCCGCCGAACGGGAGCGCATGACCAGTGGCACGCGCTGCAGGAGCATTGGGCTGTAGGTCGCTGTAAGGACGACTGGGTGCCCCAGGGCATTGAAATCCGACAAGTCCCGGATGGCTTCGGCGGGGAGAAGGTCGGCGTCATCGACCAGCGCCACCGTACCCTTTGGTGTTTCACCTGCTGCAGCGGTGGCAAGCGATCGTTCCCAGAAGTCGCGGAGGTCGGTGCCATCCTGGGGACAGAGCCATTGGAGGCTTTCGGAATTCATGACCGGCAGGGCGCGAAGGAAGTTGCTTTTCCCTGCGCCCGGACCACCCAGGACACTGAACACCCCTGCCGGCTGCAGCCTGCAGAAGGTTGGCTCAAGTTCATCACCGCCAATGCCAATGAGGATGTCCTGCAACCCGGTGCCACCCCGAGTGCGTTGCGATGTGCCCAACTCCGTCAGGTCCTGTGCGCCGGGGCCTGAAAGTCTCATTGCCCTTAATTTCGAGGCTGGCACAAGCGCCGGAAGTTGTTGAATCCGGAAGGGGCGTTTGGCCAGTCGACTCGCCGCCCTTTCCCGGTTCTCCCGGCCGTTCATCCTCTCAACGCACTCCGGGCCATCCACCCCCTCGACCCTTTTTGGGACGCAGGCCGCCGCTCGCGAATCCCGGTGCTGCTGGTTGTACAGCTGGCAAACGGCAGGCACTGCTCCGGCCATCGGACCGAACACCACGGCGCGCCCCTTAAGCTCCTCAGTGGCCGGCATTCGTGGCCATGCAATTCGGCTGTCCGCGTTGGAACCGGCGGGGAAGTAGAAGCGGTTGGGAAATGCCGACAGTGCCCTGGAGTTGACGAGGTCACGATCGCCGGCGGCAATCACGATAATCCCTGCCTGCCTGCCATCACGGGCCAGGTCCTGGACGAGATCTTCGGCCCAGGCCAAAGGACCGGCCCGGAATGCGGAAACCCAGGAACCCCATCCGGAGATGATGAGCACCAAGGGCACTTCGCCTTGGCCGCCACCTTGGCCCAACCGGCGTGCCAACTCTTTCTTTAGGCGCTCGAGTACCCGGACGGCCCGCCGCAGTTCATGCACGCCTGCATGTGCGCCAATGGCGGGGTGCCCGGCCAAAGTCAGGAAAGTACCACCCGCATCCAGGATGTAGCCGTGTGCTTCGACTGGGCTGAGTAGCAACTGCATCACAGCCACCTCGAGGGCTTCCGTGGCACCGGAAGACGGAGTACCGATGAGGGCAAGGTGACTGTCCTTGGCCGGATGCCACGTAAGGGGTACCACTCTTTGTTTCTCCGGCAGGTCGAGCAGTCCGAGCGTAAGCGACCATTCGCCGCTCCTGTGGTTGTCTCCTGGAGATGCCGCAGTGGCTTCGGGAAGCGCAGACAGGTGCGAAGGGAGGGGAGGGGCAACCGGCAGTCTCGGCGGTGGTCCCTTCAGTTCACACCACAGATCACGAACCATTGCCACCAGCGGGGCTGCCGCCTCAGCGGGTGTTTGTCCGGACGGGAAGCGAGCTTCTGGCGCGCCCCCCTCAGCTGAGGCAAGGCAGTCCACGGCGAGCTCTACCTTGACGGTACCCGCAGGGCGGGACGCCCCGTGGATTCTTCCTACGGATGCGGTCTGGAATTCCTGGGGAGCCTCCGTGCCGCGCGCCAGGAAGGCCCGCCCGGGCGCATCAACGCTGATGCCGGCGGCAGCTTTGGAGTTGATGATGTCTGTGGACTCCATCTCCGATTGCACCCTCAGGGCAATGCTTGAGGTGACATTCGCCCGTATATCCGCAGTGAGGGCCCCCTGTGGCCGTTGGGTGGCCATGACCAGATGAATTCCAAGCGAACGCCCAATTGCCGCGATCCGCAGTAGCTCGCGGAGTACATCCGGGGCATCATCCACGAGCATGCGGAACTCATCGATGACGATGACCAGATGGGGGAGTGGGAAGTTCTGTGAAGCGCCGGTGGATCGGTATGCGGCGAGGTCCGGGACCAGGGCGGAAGCGAGAGCCTCCTCGCGCAAACGGATTTCCGCGCGGAGGGAAGTAAGGGTGCGTTCGAGTTCGTGCGTGGACAAGTCGGTCAGCAGCCCGACACAGTGGACCAGTTCCGTGAGGGGACCGAGCCCGGAGCCGCCCTTGAAATCGACGAAGAGGAAATTTACCCGGTCCGGTGGGTGACTGAGCGCCAAAGCCAAGGTTAGGGTCCGGAGCAGCTCAGATTTGCCGGAGCCGGTTGTGCCCGCGACCAGCAGGTGGGGGCCGTCGGCCTGGAGGTCCAGGGTGCGTGCTCCCTTGGAACTGAGCCCCAGCGGAACATGCAGGCCGTGGTTCCGGGCGCTCGCTTTCCATCGGGCAGCAGTGTGGGGCGGAAAGAGCGACAGCACCTCCGGGAGTGAACAGGCAATGGGGACAGCCGCCTCCTCGTTATCGCGCCGTTCCGGATGCACGGCCAGCCGTCTGCAGAAATTCATGAATACTTCTTCCGGTGCCAGATCCGGGACGAATGCAACGTCGCCGGCCACGAGCCGCAGGAGGGATTTCCGCTCGGTAAGTTCCACATCGCAGGTGCCGGCGCTTTCTGCAGTCGAAAACTTCAGGACCTGCCAACCGAGTGCCGCCGCAGTTTCGCCAGCGGTGCCGGCGTCGTCCTCTGCAGTGGAAGTTGAAAGCAGCAGGAGTGCGCCGTGTTGGTAGGCCCGCCCAAAGCCCTCATTGAGGATGGGAACTATGTCGGCCGCAGAAGTGGTGAGAGTGGCGCCGGGCAAGTACCGGGCAGCCAAAGGAAGGCGACCTGCTTCGCCGTAAATGACGATTCGTGTGCCGCGGCCTCGAGGGTAGCCTGCAAGCTGCATTAGAAGGGACCGGATGAGGCCATCAGCCACCTGGTCTGAACCGTGAAATGTTGTGAACATTGCCGGATCCAAGGTCACGGGAACCGCGTCCAGGCAGGGAGGGCTCACCCATGAGGTAGCGGGCTCGACTTTCACGTTGGCTGGCTGCGGGGTTTCCCCGAGCCGCAGCCAAACCCCGCCCTCGCCAGGGGAACCGGCGGTGGTGCCCTGGTTTTGAGTTACGGCCAGCGCAAGGATCGCCAGGGACGGGCCGGACCGTCGTCGTCGTTCCCGGTCTTCTGCCACGGCGGCTGCGACGGCTTTTGCGAGGTCATGGCGCTGCCGCCGTCCCGAGGCGAGAGGGACAAGGACGGATACTGCCGAGGCGGCGGCAAAGGCCAGGAACATCCACATGCCGGTGATCACGGCGAGTCCTATCCCGATCAGTAGGGGAAGAACTGCCGTCAACAGGAGCAACCCCCTATTGCCTGTGTCCGTTCGGCCTGAAATGATAAGGGGCTGCTGGGTGGAAGTCCCGGCGTCGGCCAGCGTTTTGCCAGTCAGGTCCATAAAAACCAGCGACATCGTTGTGTTGCCGCACCGGATGCTTGACTCAGTGGAAACAATGGCGTTGCGGACCCGTTCGCCGTCGACGTGGATGCCGTTGGCGCTGTCCAGGTCAATGATCATGATGTCCGTCTCGGTGACGACGAGGCGGGCGTGTTCGCGGGAAAGTTCGGGGTCGGGGATCACGATGCGGGTTCCGCTCCGGCCGATTGTGTAGGAGCCTCGCCGCAACGGCACTACCGTGCCCGCCCCGACGCCGGTATGGACCGCCAGGGCGAGCTGGGCGTCGTCACCAGGCATCCGTCGTCGCGCCTTCAGTGCCGTTCGCTGGCAAGCCCCATCCACGAGAATGGCACCGTTCACCAGTGGGGCCGTGCCCACGTTCATGGAAGCGATGTCTTTGCCCTGGATGGAGATCGGACCCGTCCCGAACTTATGGATCAGTTGGTCATGAATGTCCGCTCCGGTGGTCCCTTCGGGCGCATTGATGGTCAGTTCGAGTGGAGATTCCTGCCGCCCGGACCCCGGGCTGCGGACGAGTGTGCAATGGAGTTTCATCGGTACAGATCCTCACGGCCTTTGAGCCCACGCTAGTGAGCGGAACGCCGCGCCGGTTGAAGGAGTTTCCGTATGTGGACAACGCGACGGGCACCCCGATGCGGGCCTGGCCGCAAGCTGCCACCGTCGTGCCGCTCCTAAAGGTGGAGTGCCGCATGGCTGGTTGCGGCGATCCTTGATTCGACGGGCGCCGTGATGCCTCGGGTAGGCTAGAGCAGCAGACAATGCGCACCATTGCGCTGCCCGCATTCGAACCAGGAGATTTTGTGACCGCTGACCTCGTCATCGTAGGGTCCGGCTTTTTTGGCCTGACAATTGCAGAACAGGCCGCCACTGAGCTCGGCTTGAAGGTCGTTGTCCTCGACCGCCGCCACCACATCGGCGGCAATGCCTACAGCGAAAAGGAAGAACAGACAGGTATCGAGGTGCACCGCTATGGTGCCCACCTGTTCCACACGTCCAACGAGCGTGTGTGGGAGTACGTCAACCGGTTCACTACCTTCACGAACTACGTTCACAAGGTATACGGCGTGCACAAGGGCGAGGTCTACTCCCTGCCGATCAACCTGGCTACCATCAATCAGTTTTTCCGCGCCAACCTCACGCCAGGCCAGGCCCGCGACCTCATCCAGGAACAGGCTGGCGAGCTTGCCGGAACCGACCCGCAGAACCTCAACGACAAGGGCATCCAGCTTATTGGCCGCCCGCTGTACGAGGCTTTCATCAAGCACTACACGGGCAAGCAGTGGCAGACGGATCCCAAGGACCTGCCCGCCGGCATCATCTCCCGGCTCCCGGTGCGCTACAACTATGACAACCGGTACTTCAACGACAAGTTTGAGGGCCTGCCGACGAACGGCTACACGGCGTGGATTGAGAAGATGGCGCAGCACCCGAACATCGAGGTGCGCCTGAACACCGACTTCTTCGACGAGTCACACGAATACAGCAAAAACAAAGTTGTCGGCAACATCCCCGTGGTCTACACGGGCCCCGTTGACCGCTACTTCGACTACGCCGAGGGCGACCTCTCCTGGCGCACCATCGACTTTGAGGAAGAAGTTCTGGAGGTCGGGGACTTCCAGGGAACTTCTGTAGTGAACTACAACGACGAGGACGTGCCCTACACCCGCGTCATCGAACCCCGCCACTTTCACCCGGAGCGCGATTACCAGACGGAGAAGACCGTCATCATGCGCGAATTTTCGCGGTTTGCGGAGAAGGGCGACGAGCCGTACTACCCGATTAATACTTCCGCAGACCGGGACCGGTTGCTCAAGTATCGCGACCTTGCGGCAGCGGAGAAGGACGTTCTGTTCGGTGGGCGCCTGGGCACGTACAAGTACCTTGACATGCATATGGCCATAGGCTCTGCACTGAGCATGTTCGACAACAAGATCCGGCCGCACTACGAAAGCGGCGTAATGCTGGTAAGTGGAGGCGTGGACGCATGAGTGTCTCGACCGAAAGCAAGAAGAAGAACGCTTCTCAGGCTCAAGTGGAGGGCACCCGCAGCGAATGGCAAACGCTGCAGCGCGTAATTCTGCCCAGTGCCAGCCAGATGGATACCGTACCCCTGTACATGGACATGGGAACCGCAACCGGTATCCAGTTGCCCACCGTAGGTGACCGGGACGGAAAGCCTACTAAATCGAGGGCTTTCAGCAGCCCGGCGAAGGAGGCTCACGTTGAGGACTTCCTTTCGCGGCACTCGACGTCTGTCCGCTCAGGCGAGCGGGTGTCTTTCGGCAGTTACTTCAACGCATTCCCTGCCAGCTACTGGCGGCGTTGGACGACTGTGGACAAGATCCGACTGCAGGTCCGGACCCAAGGCGCCGGTTCGGTCATCGTTTACAAGTCCAACGCCCGGGGCTCCCTGCAGCGCGTGGACACCCGCCGGGTCGAGGGCATTGCAGATAACTACTTTGAGCTCTCGCTTGCGCCGTTTGGCGACGGCGGCTGGTACTGGTTTGACCTGCTTGCCGGCACCGAGCCGCTCATCATGCTCGACGCCGAGTGGCAGGGGCCAGCGGCAATAAGCAAGCCGGGATCTGTCACCCTGCAGATCACCACGCTGAACAAGACTGACTTTTGCCTGAACAATCTTCGACTTCTTGCGGAAAGCGAGGAGGCGCTTGAGCACGTTCAAGAGATCCTCATTGTCGACCAGGGAACACAGAAACTTTCGGATGCCGACGGCTTCGACGACGTCAAAAAATCGTTGAACGGAAAACTCCGTATTATCAACCAGTCCAACCTCGGCGGGTCCGGCGGGTTTGCGCGTGGCATGTTCGAGGCTGTGGAGAACGGCAGCGACTACGTGCTGCTGATGGACGATGACGTCGTCGTGGAACCTGAAAGCATCATTCGACTGCTCACCTTTGCCGACCGTTGCAAAACTCCTACGCTCGTCGGCGGGCACATGTTCGACCTGTACAACCGAACGGTTCTGCACACGTTCGGCGAGGTTGTGAACCCCTACAGGTTCCAGCCTTCGCTTCCCAGTGACGACATGATCCTCGGACATGACTTCCTGTCATCCAACCTTCGCCAGACGTCCTGGCTGCACCGGCGATGCGATGTGGATTACAACGGCTGGTGGATGTGCCTGATCCCCACCAAGGTGATCCAGGAAATCGGACTTTCGCTGCCTCTGTTCATCAAGTGGGACGATTCCGAATACGGACTCCGGGCCAAAGCGGCCGGCTACCCTACAGTGTCGCTGCCAGGCTCGGCCGTGTGGCATGTTTCATGGATTGACAAAGACGATCTCGTGGGCTGGCAGGCATACTTCCATGCCCGGAACAGGGTAGTGGCGGCCCTCCTGCACAGCCCCTACGAGTTCGGTGGCCGCGTGATCAAGGAATCCCAGTACGCTGACGTGAAGCATCTGGTTTCCATGCAATATGCAACGGCGCAGGGCCGTCAGTGGGCTTTGGAAGATGTACTGAAGGGTCCGGCCGGACTGCCGGATCTGCTGCCGTCGAAACTGCCGGAGATCCGCGAAATGATGTCAGGCCACTCAGACGCGGTATTCCGTCCGGATCCTGAAGACTTCCCTGCTCCCAAGATGGACAAGCCACCCCGCCGTGGGCACGGGCCCTCCCAGCCGTCGAAGGTTACCCTGCTGCCGTGGGCAGCCAAGACGGTAGTGCGGCAACTGGCCAGCCCGGTCAAGGGGACGAGCGCGGAGAGGCCCCAAACGACCGTCGCGCACCAGGATAACCGCTGGTGGCGCATGGCCCAGTACGACAGTGCCGTGGTCTCAAACGCAGAAGGCACGGGTGCGTCCTGGTATCGGCGTGATCCCAAGCAGCTTAGGACCATGCTGGCAGACAGCGCCCGCCTTCATGCCGCTTTGCTCAAGGAATGGCCCGCCCTCAGCAAGAAATACAAGTCCGCGTTGCGTGACCTTACTTCCATTGAATCCTGGAGGAAGACGTTCGAGCAGCACACTCAGAACGAGATCAAGTGAGCGCTATTTTCCCCGACGAACTCAAAAGTCCTGGTCTCGGAGGTGGACTCCGCGATATCAGGCAGTCGAGTTTCTTGCTCAAGCTGTTGGTGAGGAAAGAACTCAAGGTTAGGTACCGCGGTTCGGTACTGGGCTTGCTCTGGTCCTACGTGAAGCCTGGAGTGCAGTTTATTGTCTTCTATGTAGCCTTGGGCGTGTTCCTTGGGTTGGAGCGCAGCCCACGGAACCCGGAGGGTTTGGCCAACTACGCTGTCTACCTTTTTTCGGGCATTGTTCTGATCAACTTCTTTTCTGAGGCTCTGGGAAACGCGGCCAGGTCCATAGTTAACAATGGGAACTTGATCAAAAAAATCTACCTTCCCCGAGAGCTGTTTCCAGTAGCGTCTGTGTGGGTGTCAGCGGTTCACTTCTTTCCGCAGTTGGTGGTGCTGGTCATAGGCTGCATCTTCGCCGGCTGGCAGCCGAACGTCGTTCAGCTGCTTGCCGCCGTTGCAGGGTTTCTCATTGTGGGAATGCTCGCCACAGGACTAGGTCTTTTGTTCGGCGCCGCCAATGTCTACTTCAGGGACTCGGAAAACCTTGTGGACATGTTGTTGATGGTGGCCACGTGGGCTTCGCCCGTTATGTACGCCTGGACCATGGTTCATGAAAAGCTCGGCAACACCGGGTATGCGATTTACCAGGCGAACCCAATCACCATCGGCGTGGAACTTTTTCACTACGCTTTTTGGTTCCCCACTACGGACCGAACCGTTGCCATGCCGCCGGACCTGTTTAGTTTCTGGTTGCCTGTTGGGCTGGGCGTCGCTCTGGCCGTGGTGGTACTCGGGCAATATACGTTCAGACGGCTTGAGGGCCGCTTCGCGCAGGAGCTGTAAGTGGTAAACGCAATAGAAGTTTCTGACGTCAGTAAGCAGTTCGTGCTGCGGCACACCCGTTCCATTAAGGAAGCCGTTGTGTGGCTGGCGAAAGGCCGTAAGGGCGACCTGTCGGAGAAGTTCCACGCATTGAAGAACGTCTCCGTCGACGTCAAAACCGGGGAGACGGTAGCGCTACTGGGCCTGAATGGCTCCGGCAAGTCGACATTGCTAAAACATATTTCCGGCGTGATGTTGCCTGATTCCGGGACTGTCCGGACGCGGGGAAGAGTAGCCGGGCTCATCGAGGTGGGCGCCGGCTTCCATCCTGACCTTTCCGGCCGTGACAATGTGTTTCTGAACGGCGCAATTCTGGGAATGACGGAGCAGCAGGTCAAGGAGCGCTTCGACGATATCGTCGAATTCTCGGAGATCGGGCAATTCATCGATACTGAAGTCAAGTTTTACTCTTCGGGGATGTACCTCAGGTTGGCCTTCTCGGTTGCGGTGCACACCGACCCCGAGGTGTTCCTCATCGACGAGATCCTCGCGGTGGGTGATGAGCCCTTCCAGCGGAAATGCATCGATAAGATTCAAGAGTTGGCGCGCGACGGGAAGACGCTTGTGGTCGTGAGTCATGATTTGGATTTGGTTTCCCGTCTATGCGACCGGGGAATCCTCTTGGAGCACGGCAATGTGAAGTTTGATGGACCAATCCACGAGGCCGTTTCGATTCTGCGTGCCTGACTCTTCCCCCGGCGAACAAAATTGGTTCGCCGATGATTAGCGTCTTTTTTATGTCATAGCTAGTGGCACACCGTGCCGCGCCGGCAGTGTGCCACTAAACTTTCGGAGGATTTTTGTCCTGGTTCGATGAAGCCCCACAGTTTGTCCTGGCAGCGGCTTTGCTGTTCGTCCCGGGGCTCGCGGTGGCAGTTGCAGCCAGGCTCCGGGGATTCCGCACTTTTGCGGTGGCGCCCGGTATCAGCGTGTCAGTGGTGGCCATTTCCGCGATCGGCGCTCCGTTTGTCGGAATTCCCTGGTCGCTACTGCCCGTTGTCGTCGTAACGGCAATCGTGGCCGGGCTCGCCTTTGCTGCTTCAGTCGTAGCGGGGAAGGGCGCGAAGCTCCACCTTGAGGCTGGCAAGAGCTCAAGGTGGCTCGTGGGTTCATCGTTGTTGGCCGTTGTTCTCGCTGCCTTTCTGATCTCACGCCGGCTGACGAATGCCATTGGTCAGCCGGATTCTTTCTCACAAACTTTCGACAATGTCTTCCACCTCAATGCGATCCGCTACATCCTCGACACGGGCTCCGGGTCGTCGCTCACGCTGAACGCGATGACAGGAGCGGCGTCCTACCCGGCAGCCTGGCACGACCTCGTTTCGCTTCTAATCAGTATTAATGGAGGCGGAATACCGGAGTCTGTAAACGTCATCAACATTGTCGTGGCAGCCATTGTCTGGCCGCTTGGCTGCATCTATCTCGCCCAGATGGTCTGGGGAAGTCGTCCGGCAGTCCTCCTTTCAGCCGGTGTCCTGTCAGCGGCCTTCGGCGCTTTCCCCATTTCGTTGCTTGACTTCGGCGTACTGTACCCAAATTTCCTTGCCGTTGCGCTCTTGCCGCTTGTTGTAGCCATCTCGCTGGAAGTGATCAATCTGTCCGCGGTGACAATTCATTCCAGGGTCATCGCGGGACTTGTTCTGCTGGCCGTCCTCCCAGGCCTTGCCTTGGCCCATCCCAGTGCGGCAATGGCCTGGATTGCGATGATGGCAGTCCCAGCGGCATACGTTTACGCCCGACTTCTGGTGCGCACGCTGACGTCAGTGCCCGGACGGACCCGCTTAATATCTTCCGCGAGTTGGAGTGCGGTCGCGGTTATCGCCGTCGTCGTTGTGCGCATTCTGTGGGACACTGTCCGGCCACCGGCGGAGGCTGCTTTCTGGCCACCCGTTGAAAGCAGCGGCCAAGCTATCGGCGAAGTACTCGCCAGTTCAGCGATCGGACGCCCGGTGGCATGGGCCGTCATGGCTTTGACTGTCATCGGGATCTTCGTGATCATCAGGTCTGGCAGCCAGGTGTGGTTTCTGGGTACCTATGCTGCGGTGGCTTTCCTCTTCATCGTGGTCAGTTCCTTTCCAGCAGATGAATTCCGGACTTACTGGACGGGTATCTGGTATAACGATCCGCCGAGGCTTGCGGCACTGTTGCCGATGGTTACGATTCCGCTTGCCTGCCGTGGTGCAGTCTTCATCTGGGAACTCCTGCTCCAAGGCTTCATGCGGGGCGTGGAGGTTTGGCAGCTGAAGCGTTCAGGCGGTTCAGACAGGCCAGTCAAAAAGGGAGGATCTGTGCGGCCGGACCTTTACATCGCGGTTGCTGGACTTCTTGTTGTGTTGGCCCTGGGCGCTGCCACACAGCGGGGGAGCGTTCGCCAAGCCCAGGACTCCCTGGCCGGCTCCTACCGGCTATCCGCCGACTCGCCCCTGATCTCCAGCGATGAACTGCAGCTGATCGACCGCCTTCCAGAAGAGGTACCGGCTGATGCCGTCATGGTGGGGAACCCTTGGAACGGCAG
Organism: Arthrobacter sp. D3-16; assembly: GCF_054408515.1. Lineage (NCBI taxonomy): Bacteria > Bacillati > Actinomycetota > Actinomycetes > Micrococcales > Micrococcaceae > Arthrobacter > Arthrobacter sp. D3-16. The sequence continues at coordinate 1,545,982 of NZ_CP096437.1, forward strand.
CTCCCTGGCGTATGCCCTTGCGGACCGAAAACTCATCCAGCTGCACATCCTGAGCGCTGTTCCCGAGGGAACCTCCCCACTCCTCAACGGTCCCGTTCCCTCTGCTGATGACCCAATTGTGTGTTCAGCAGTGGATCGTTTGAATATCGATTACATCCTCGATTTCGGGCATCGTGAAGTGCATGGCAGGGACAGCGGATATAAGGGGTTGGATAGCCTGATTGCTTCAGGTATGGCCACCCTGAAGGATTCCGAGGGTGAGGCCAAACTTTACAAATTGCGCTTGTGTGCGGCGTCATAGGCCGAGCTCCGAAGGCGGCAACTCGCCGAGTTCGGTGACTTGCACCTGTAACTACCCATGAGACAGGCTTTTAATAGAAGCCCTTAGGCACAAGCCGTGAATGTACTGCGGTTCATCATTTTCGGCGCTTTTCCTTGCCTCCCGCGTCGGGCTTCGGGGGAGGCCTTGGGCTGTTCATTGGCGAAACTCCTGAAGCAATCGCCTGATATATGTGTATCGCTGGTACGGCGCGGTCTTGAAGACTGTCTCCAAAGGTTGCCCACTAGTATCGCCCACTGCGGTGATCACCCAACTCGCATTCGAGTAGGCAAAACTCGCCAGCCAGGCTCGCCGCCGCGAGGTTTGCTCCGCAGTCCCTTTTGCGGGTCCTTCGAGCTATCGGTGTGTCGAAAGGTGGCGTCGCAGGACTCGGATTTGGAAAAGGGCAACGGCAACTTCAGAAATAGCCATGCCCCAAATGACTCCGGAGACGCCAAGAAGGAGGGCTCCGGCCACTATAAGGGGAGTGCCCAAGGCGGCGCCTACAATCGTCGAGGCCGCCAGATCGCGCCCCCTGCCGATTGCTACGAGGCACGCCAGGCCAATGATTTGCGAGACTGCCACTGCAGCAAAGCTGACACCGACGGGAAGGCTTAGGTCGTAACCAAAATTGGTCGATTCCCGAACAAGGACCTGGGCAGCCGCCGGACCCAGCCATGCCAGGCAGGCTCCCCCAAGGAGCCCAAGCAGCGGGGCCAGTTGAAATGCTCTCCTCATGCGGTGTTTAAGGGACTCACTTCCTCCCTCGGGTATCCAGCCTTGGACAAACTGCAGCACAGGTGAGAAGGCCGTTACGGCAAACCGGAACAGTCGGTCAGCAATTGCGTAGCTGCCCAGCTGCGCCGGTATGAAAGTGTTTACCACCAGCATGGGGAGATTGACGTAGAAGCTTCCTGTTGCGGCCGTGATAACCCCATGGCGTTGCATGGCCATCTGCTTCAGCGAGTTGCTGAGGGCGAAATTGGCCTTTAGGTGATGGCCTTGGCGAAAGATAATGGCGGCGCTCATGAAGACGGCAGCGAGGTTGAAGGCAAGTTGCGTAACGATCATCAGCGTGAAGTTTCCCGTCATGACGAGTACGCCAAGGCCCGTCACAGTACCAAGTAGCTGGGGGAGCGCATCAAACAGGAAAAGCCGGAGCGGGCGGCCTTCCCCCACGAAGTACCAGGAGGCGCCCAGAAATGGCAAGAGATAGGCCACGGATGCGACGGAAACGAACACTGCTTCCGCAGGCCTTAGTGCGGTCATTAAGAGGATCATGAGCGGTGCAGCAACTAGCAGCAAGTAGGCCCGGGTGACGAAGGAATCAAGGAAAAGCTGAGGCCGCAGCGCTGCTGTTGTCGAGGCTACAAGACCTGGACCAACGGTTCCCCAGCCGAAGGCAACCAGGACACCGAACAAGGTCGCTTGTGACTGCACGAGAACCTGAACAGCCCAGGCGTCCGCCCCTACAACGCTGGTGATGACAGGGATAGCCAGCAGCCCCACTATTGTGCCTGCCCCCACGGTGAGGGCGAAGGTCCCCAGCCTCAGGAGAGCGGACATGATGGCTTTCATGAGGCGAAGATCCGTCCTTTCGTATCGTGGCTCAGGGGTAACACCAAAGTCTCCAGCTTAGAGCAGCCAGAAGCCGGTCGCGCCGGAGGCGCGGCCCGTTCGACTAAGCTGTATTGGTAACTCGCACCGCAAAGTCAGGATGGTCCATGTCCGTAGCAGCCGTAGTTGTGTCCTTCAACAGACTGGACTATTTGAAGAAATGCCTCCGGGCCTTGGAAGAGCAGACGCGTCCGCTGGACGAGATCATCGTTATTGAGAACGGATCCACGGACGGCAGCGCGGCCTACGTTCGGCAGAACCACCCGGGCATCACACTCTTCGAGACAGGCGCCAACCTGGGTGGCGCCGGTGGGTTTGCCTGGGGGGTTGAGCTTGCCGTGAAACACGGACACACTGCTGCGTGGCTGATGGACGATGATGCCGAGCCACGCAAAGACGCTTTGGCTCCACTGCTCGAGGCAATGGAAAGCCAGCCGCGCCCAGGATTTGCTGCTCCCCTGGTTGAAGACGAAAACGGGGCGATCGTGCAGGGCAACCTGCCCACTATATCGACCGATCCTCTTGCGCAGCTGTCAGCCCAAAAGCTGGGTGGTATCGCTCTCGCTCATGCCACGTTCGTGGGAGTGCTGGTCGACCTGAAGCTTTCCCGCAACATGCCTCTTCCTTACGCTGACTTCTTTATCTGGTTCGACGACGTTGAATATACCAAGAGGCTGGCCCGCGCATCCTTCGGCGTCCATGTTGTGACGTCCCGCATGAAGCACCCCAATAACGCGGGCGTTCTCGACATGGGCGGGCGACTTTATTACTATCTGCGCAATCAGATGTGGATCACGCGCTTGAACCCCCGCCCTTGGTCGCTGACGGAGCGCCCTATTTTCAAGCTGGCGGAGCTGGCTTTGTTGGCACTCCGCCAATTCAAGCCTTCGAAAAACAAAAAACTTTGGCTTTCCAGTACCTTCAGGGGACTTAGTGAAGGTATGTTTCGGACCCCCGCTGTATTGCAGCCGGGCGAATTGCTTCGCACCCTGCCAGAGGAGCGGCGACAAGCAATCAGCAGCTGGTCTAGTTAGCCCAGCGCCTGACAACGATGCCGAGGAAAATTTCCAAGCCCCTCATGGGCGGCACGTTCTTGTTCCTCATCCCTGTAAGGAGGAGCCGGACGAGACGGCCGCTCATGGGCGCACCGTAGATGGTGAGGGCGTCATCGAGTCCGCTCGAGGGAGCCTCACCCCGTAGCGCGAGGCGCTCCCTTAGCGTCGTTGCCATGAGGCTGCGCCACCCTAGCCCTGTTTTATAGATAATCCTGCAAACGCTCGACGGCGAGGCGTCGTCTTCGTATCGCCGTACCCAGCGAAAGGTATTGCGGACCGAGCCCACGAGGCTCTGGCGTGACTCACCCACCACATTACCGCCGTGCTGGATGTAGTCCTGCAGCACGAGATCCTTGACACTGATACCCCCCAAGGCAAGAGCGCACAGTCCGATCCAGTGGTCGTGGTATTGCGAAGGCGTACGCAGACTTGGGAATGGCAGTGCCAGGTCAAGAACCTCCCGACGGAAGATGCACAGCGATCCGGTTACTTGGTTATTGGCGATGAGATCAGCGGCAGGGACATCCTTCCTGTCAGTAAGTCCTCCCTTGGCAGGATCCGCGCCCGCGCCTGAAAGCTCCGCTGAAACAACCCGTGCCTGGCCGGTGACGAGTGCGGCGTCCTCCAAATAGGGAAGCAACGTTGTGAGTTTCTCGGGATACCAATAGTCATCCTGGTCGCTCAGGGCAACCCAACGGGCCTCGGCCGGAACCCGACTTAGGGCCCGCTCAAAGTTGTGGTGAAAGCCGAGCCGGCTGCCGTAGCCCAAAACCAGGAAGCGGTCATCATCCCCACAAATCCGCTGCACCATTTCCTTTACCCGCTCAAAGTTCCCGTCAGCGGAAATAAGGCACACGAAGTCGGTATGTGTCTGGGACTGAATGGACAGAAGCTGCCGTGCGAACATAGGTTCGTCCGGCTCGTAGGCGGCAAGGGCGATAGCGCCGAAAGAATCAGCGAAGCCATCCGCACCGGAATCTTGCATGTTTGAGCGATGCGATGTCATCGGTTGCCTAGCTTCCTGCTTAGGGCCACGAAGAAGGCACGGAGGAGCATAATCCTCGCACGAACAATCACCGTGACCGGTCGGCGCGTTTTGGGCGTGGTGTTCTCGTCGTGGAGGCGCCGTGCAACGGTCGGTGCCGCTACATGGACCATTTCGCGATTAAGGTTTGCCACAATGGCGATCCACTGGTCGTGGGTCTCCGTGAGAAACTCAGGGAACGGGAGTATCAGTTTCTTGGCGGCGGCCCTGAACGCCATGGTGCAACCGTAATAGGGCCGAATGCCGATCCACGTCGTGACCAGGTTGGCAGCCCACCGGCTGCTGTCGGAATTCTTCAGTTGAACTTTGTGATAACTGTTGGCCGGGCCGCCAAACACAGTGAAGTTGCTCGCGGCAAAGTCCTTGGTCCGCAGGGCGTCGATCAAAGTGTCAACACGCCCCGCCAGCCATAGGTCGTCCTGGTCCGACAGCATGATGTACTCGCCCCTGCTGGCGGTTATTGCCCTTTCGAAACTGGCCACGTAACCCTTGTTTTCGGTGTTTACCAAGAGGACGATCCGTGGGTCTTCCAAGCGGCGCACAACTTCGAGCGTGGAGTCCTTCGACGCATCATCGACGATGATGAGTTCGTCATCGGGAGACAGCTGCGCAAGGATGGACTGAATCTGTTCGGCAACGTATTCCTGCCCGTTGTACGTTGCCATGCAGACGGACACCCGCACGGCCCTGCTCACGCGCTGATCTTCCGCTGAAAGGCAGGATCAATCTTGCCGAGGCGTCCACGCCAGCCGTCCACGAAACCGCGGACAAAAGCGCGGTACTGACCCTTCCGGTTTGCTCCGTACAGCATCCTGAACACATCACTTTCCACTTGGAAGCGAAGCCTCCGGACCAGCCAGATCGGGAATCTGGCACCGTACTGCCGCCACAGGTAAATGTTGTTCCGGGTCATGTAGTAAACCCGGAAAGGAGCATGTGAATGTACGTGGCGCTTCCTGCCCAAGACGGTGACGTGCCATCCGAAAAGCATCATTGGCTGTGCCTGGCCTAAGGCATGCGTCATGTTGCAACCCTTACCCACCAGAGTGGCCAGGCCGTGGGACCGGACGCGAAGGTTGTACTCTGAGTCAACACAATCGATGAACAGCCTTCCATCAAGCATCCCAGCAGTCTTAAGCGTGGAAACAGGGATGATGGCCCCCGACTGAAGGGGGTCGAAGGCCTCGGGAAAACGAGCCTTCCTGGAAAGCAGCGGAACGTTCAGGCCGTTGTGGGACTGGGCGCTGACGAGGCCCACTTCGATGCCGTTGGCCCGGGCTTCCGCATAGGTTTCCAGAGCGGCTGCAATATAGCCGGTGTCAAGCGCGGAGTCCTGGTCAAGGGTTACCACGAAGTCTGGCGCCCAGGCCTTCAGTGCTACATCGATGCCCCTATTCAGGGCAGCAGCAATCCCGGCATTTTCGGGCATGCGCACCACCGTGCATCCGATGGCTTCCAATTCCTGAAGCACTCTGTTGGTCGGCGGAACATCCGAGCCGTCGTCGACCACTACCGTATGGATGACTTGCAGGTTGAGTTGCTTGACCCTCTCCGGAAGGTCCTGGGGAGGGTGGAAGGCCGATATTACAGCCACCACACGCGGGTCACTCTGGTGCGTCACGTCGTATAGTTCCTTCTCGCTTACCCGAATAGACTGTTCCATTGCGTCAGGGAACTGTCAGACAGCAGGCTTCAGTCTATCGCCGGCAGGGGAGGCCCTCCATTTGTCCGCTGTCCTGGTGCCTGAAAAGCAGCCTGAGGATGGCCGGACAGGGCGGCACGGTAGCATTGACGGGGTGCTCATCTCCGGGCAGACAGATCCAACCCTGTGTATCTTCAAGAAAAGGACCTACCTGGCACATGGCCATTGATGTATTGCTTCCCTACTACGGGGACGTCGACTTGATGAAACTTGCGGCCCAAAGCGTTATGAGCCAGCAGTTCGAGGATTGGCGTCTCATTGTGGTCGACGACGGGTACCCCAGCCCGGAGCCCCAGCGCTGGTTCGAGTCCATGTCGGATCCTCGTGTCACTTACCAAAAGAACGAAGAAAACCTTGGCGCCAACGGCAACTACCGCAGGGCGTTGGAACTGGCTGAAGCCTCAATCGTTGTGGTGATGGGTGCAGATGACATCATGCTGCCGAACTACCTCGACGTCGTTTCCAAAGCGTTCGAAGACTACCCCGAAGCCAGCGTCGTCCAGCCGGGCGTGCAGGTTATCGATGAGAAGGGCCGTGCCTGCTCGCCGCTCGTGGACATCGTGAAGAAGGTATACGCGCCGTCGACCAAATCGACCGTGCTGCTGCAGGGTGAGAAGATGGCCACCAGCCTGGTCCGGGCCGACTGGGCGTACTTCCCGTCCCTGGCGTGGCGCACGGACGTGATCCGCCGCATCGGTTTCACGGAAGGCTTGCATGTAGTGCAGGACCTTGCACTGCTGCTTGATATCGCCGCCGAGGGCGGCTCCATGGTGGTTGACCCGACACTGTCGTTCCTCTACCGCCGGCATTCGGCGTCAGACTCTTCAGTCAAGGCGCTTGACGGCCGCCGGTTCGATGAAGAGCGCGCTTACTTCGAGGGACAGGCTCGGCGTTTCCGGGAACTCGGCTGGAACGGAACTGCGCGGGCTGCTGCTTTCCATACAACGTCACGGTTGAATGCCGCCACCTTGGTGGCCCGTTCGTTGATGATCGGAAAGACCGATTCGCTGCCCCGGCTGCTGAAGCATGTTGTGTCCTAGCGAACGGCCCTAAAAGCAGGTGGCTGCCCCGGGAACGGGGACAGCCACCTGCTTTCTTTAAGGCGTTGGTTCGTGCGGCGGCAGGGCTTCCGGCCGGGGCATGTCGCGGGCTGCGTGGCCACCACGTGTTCGATCCTCTTCCAGTTCGAGGACCTTGAGCCGAAGGATTCCGACTTCCTCTGCCAATACCCGGATTTCGTCCTCAGCCTGCGACTGTTCAAAGGACAAGTGGAGGCAGACGGATACCAGCAGCACAAGGGCCATCGCGAACAGGAGGTTTGACGGCACCTGGACGCCCAGCACTCTGCTTGACCAGAAGAGCAATTGCGGGAAGGCCGCCAGCACCAGGACGCCGATCCCGATAATGATCCAGATGACAGCGTACTTCTCCCGCAAGTGCCGACGGCGCAACATCTCAAAGATGATGAGCAAAATGACCAGCACAAAGATGAAGCCAACAAGGGTGGCCATGAAAACTCCTAGTTGGATGACGGTTCGTTCTTCTTGCGCGTCAAGGCGAAGAGAAGCGCAAAAGCTGAACGGCCCAAATATACGGCTGCCTTGACAGGGTCGTGGCTCGGGGTGCCTCCCTGGCGTTCACGCATGGACACACCTACTTGCCGGACGGTGCACCCGGAACGGATTGCAACGACCAGCGAGTCAATGGTGTCGCCCAAGTACTCAGCCGGATAATGGTCTACGTATTGGCGGATGGCCCTGGCATTTGCGGCGCGGAACCCCGACGTGACGTCCGTAAGCCGGGTGTCAGCAATCCGGGAAATAGTCCATGCAAGCACATTCATGGCCCATTTTCGTGGCCCGCGAACCGTGTAGTTGCCCTTATCTGCAAAGCGCGCACCGATGACTATGTCGGCCTCGTGCAGACCGTCCAAAACTGCCTTTATGTCCCGGGGATCATGCTGTCCATCGGAGTCAACCTGAATGACCTGGGTGTAGCCGTGCAATTTTGCGTACTTGAAGCCAGTCCTCATGGCACCGCCCACACCCATATTAAAGGGGAGTTGCACAACCAAGGCGCCTGCTTCCCGCGCCACCTGTGCTGTGCTGTCGCGGGACCCATCGTCCACCACCAACACGTCGCAGTCAGGGCCGAACTCGAACACTTCCCGGATGGTGTTACCTATGGCCTCCGACTCATTCCAAGCCGGCATGATCACCAGCGTATTGCGACGCTGTTGTGGGGGAGTCATGCTCGATCTACGTCCAACTTTAGGTATTCGGCAAGACGCTCCCCAGCCTCCGGGACATGAAAACCAACTGAGTGCACCTTCGCCAGATTCAGTGTGCTGTTGAGGGGCCGCGGTGCTGCAGGTTTGTCCTTGAAATAATCAGAGGTGCTGATTCCCGTGACATCATCCCTGGATGCTCCGGAGTGTTCGTAAACATCAGCGGCGATATCGGCCCATGTCTGAGGCGTTCCTTCGTTGCTGAAGTTGTAGACGCCGTACGGTGCCTTGGCTTCAAGGAGATGCCTGATGAAGGCTGCGATGTCCTGCGTGAAGCTCAGCCGTCCTATCTGGTCATTGACCACGGAGGGCTTCACACCGCGGCCAGCGAGACTGGCCATCGTGCGAACGAAGTTATTGCCTTCGCCGATGACCCAGCTTGTCCGAAGAATGTAGTGCTTGGGAACAACGCTGACTGCGGCATCGCCGGCGGCCTTGCTCTGCCCGTAAACGCCCAGGGGACTAAGCGGCTCATCTTCATCATGAACATCCCGCCCGCCGTCGAAAACATAATCAGACGAGATATGGACCAGGGTAAGGTCATGCTCCACGGCTGTACGTGCCAACCGGGCAACCGCGGTGACATTGACGGCCCAAGCGGCAGCGCGGCCTTCTGCCGTTTCAGCCTGGTCCACGGCAGTGTAAGCGGCGGCGTTAACGATGGTGGAGTACTGCTTCCAGTTCCTCTGGCTGACACTGCTCTCATCGGAGAGATCAAACTCCTGGCGGCTGGCGAATTCCACCCCGGTGTCGCCGTCGTAAAGCTTCCGTAGGGCCAGACCCAACTGTCCGTTGGCGCCGACGACCAGCGTCTTCTTAGGCGGCATAGGTACGACGTCAGCGAGGCGGGGATGTGCCTTGTCTTTGTCGGAGAGTTCTGCTTGCCCAAGTGGCACCGGCCACGCTATGGCCGCGGTCTCATCCGCCAGGTTGAGGAAGGTGTATTGGCCCTGAGCGTCCGCACTCCAGTGGTCATTGACCAGGTATGTATAGGCGGTGTTGTCCTCCAAGGTCTGGAACGCGTTGCCCACACCACGGGGGATGAAAATAGCTTGGCTAGGGGCAAGCTCAGCAGTGAAGACTGCACCGAACGAAGGACCCTCGCGCAGGTCTACCCAAGCCCCGAAGATCCTGCCGGTAGCTACAGAGATGAATTTGTCCCAAGGCTCGGCGTGAATACCGCGGGTGGTCCCGGCCTTTTCGTTGAACGAAATATTGTTCTGGACAGGACGGAAATCAGGCAGCCCCAAGGCCACCATCTTCTCCCGCTGCCAGTTTTCCTTGAACCAGCCACGGTTGTCGCCGTGCACCGGCAGGTCGTAGAGAACGACGCCGGGAATGGGGGTTTCGTGGGCAGCAAGCTTCCTTGAGAACTCCAGAGACATGGACTACTGGCCCTGTTCCTTGTACTTGGCTTCTGTGGCTGCTTTCTGGGGCCGCCACCAGTTTTCGTTGTCGCGGTACCAGGCGATGGTGGCCTCGATACCTTCATCAAAATTGGAGAACTGCGGTTCCCAGCCCAGCTCATCGCGCAGCTTGGACGAATCGATGGCGTACCGCAGGTCGTGGCCCGGCCGGTCCACCACATGGTCGTAGGCGTCCGGCGCCTGTCCCATGTGCTTGAGGATCAGTTCAACGACGTCCTTGTTGTTCTTTTCCCCGTCGGCGCCGATGAGGTAGGTCTCGCCGATCTTGCCCTTGGCGATGATGGCCAGGACCGCGGAGGAGTGATCGTTGGCGTGGATCCAGTCCCGGACGTTTTCGCCCTTGCCGTAGAGCTTGGGACGGATTCCGTCGATGACGTTGGTGATCTGGCGCGGAATGAACTTCTCCACGTGCTGGTAGGGGCCGTAGTTGTTGGAGCAGTTACTGATGGTGGCCTGCAGCCCGAAGGACCGGACCCAGGCACGGACCAGCAGGTCAGAGCCCGCCTTCGTGGAGGAATACGGGCTGGACGGGTTGTACGGAGTCTGCTCTGTAAACCGCTCCGGGTCATCCAGTTCGAGGTCACCGTAGACCTCATCTGTGGAGATGTGGTGGAAACGCTTGTTATGCTTCCGCGCCGCTTCGATCAGCGTGTAGGTGCCAATGATGTTGGTGTCCAGGAACGGGCGGGGATCATGCAGCGAGTTGTCATTGTGGGATTCGGCTGCATAGTGCACCACAACGTCGGTGTCAGTCACCAACCGGTCCACCAGTTCACTGTCTGCAATATCACCCTGGACAAACGTGAAGCGGTTCTCCGGGAGGCCCTTCAGCGATTCCAGGTTGCCGGCGTAGGTCAGCTTGTCCAGAACAGTGACGTGGGAGTCAGTGTTTTCCAGTGCGTAATGGACAAAATTTGAACCAATGAAGCCGGCGCCGCCGGTAACAAGAAGTCGCTGCATAATTCCCAAGACTACCGGATTTGCCGCGGCACTAAGCGAAGGGAAAGATGGGTGCATGCGCGGAATAATACTTGCCGGCGGTACCGGCTCCCGGCTCCACCCCATCACGCTTGGCGTCAGCAAGCAGTTGGTCCCGGTCTACGACAAGCCTATGATCTATTACCCGCTGTCCACGTTGATCCTTGCCGGGATCCGGGACATCCTGATTATCACCACGCCTCATGACGCGGAGCAGTTTGAGCGTCTCCTGGGAGACGGTTCCCGGTTCGGCGTTTCCATCACCTACAAGCAACAACCATCGCCGGACGGTCTGGCGAAGGCTTTTGTGCTCGGTGCGGACCACATCGGTGACGACAGCGTGGCCCTCGTCCTGGGTGACAACATCTTCTACGGACAAGGAATGGGGACGCAGCTTCGCCGCTTCAAGGACATCGACGGCGGCGCTGTCTTCGGCTATTGGGTGAAGGATCCGTCAGCATATGGCGTAGTTGAATTCGACGGCGATGGCCGAGCCCTGTCCCTTGAAGAGAAGCCGTCCGTTCCCAAGAGCCACTATGCCGTTCCCGGGCTGTACTTCTATGACAACAACGTGGTGGATATCGCCAAGAACCTCGAGCCGTCGCCCCGGGGAGAGCTCGAGATAACTGATGTCAACAGGGCCTATCTGGACGCCGGAAAGTTGCAAGTGGAGATACTGCCACGGGGAACCGCTTGGCTGGACACGGGGACCTTCAACGACCTGAACGATGCTTCCAACTTCATTCGAACAGTCGAGAACCGGCAGGGTTTGAAGATTGGTGCTCCGGAAGAAATTTCGTGGCGTTTGGGGTTCCTGACCGATGACGAGTTGCGGGAACGCGCAGAGCCCATGGTGAAGAGCGGGTATGGAGCCTACCTGTTGGAACTGTTGGCCGAGAAAGACCGCTAGCGTCGAAACGAAAACATGAAAAAAGGGTGAAGCCGAAAGCTTCACCCTTTTTCCTGCCCTTTGGGCGGCTAGTACATCAGGGTCCGGCAACCCAAGGCGCTGTTACCTGTGGAAAAGGGAGAAATTCCGATGCCATAGGTGCACATCGTGTACGTGCCCCGTTGCGTCAGATCAACTTTGGCCACGTACCCGTGGACGCCGGATATGCCGAAAGCTTTGTTGACATCAGCACGGTCGATAGTTGTCGAAAAGGTATATCCGGTGGTCTTTCCATCAGGTGCGGTCACGTATGCGTGAACGGGATTTGATGAAGCGGGCATGTCTGGATCGAACGACCAGCCGGTAGCCACCAGCGAGGTGACGCCTCCTGCGCTTTGGACTGCTACTGAGTCCAGATGGCCCTGTGGCGTCCCGCTCTTACCCGCATCCGCAGAGCGGCAGCCTAGGAGCGGATTGTTGGGGGCCAACGGACTAGGTGCTATGGCATACGCGCAAACTGTGTAGATGCCAGGACTGCTGATAGGTATCGACGGTTTATAGCCGTGGTCTCCCGGGACTCCGAGGACAGTGTTGACGTCAGGCCGGGGCTGGGTAGCTGTGAAGGGATAGCCCTTGATGGAGCCGTCAGGGGAGGTTACGTAGATGTGCACGTCGATGGGTTGAGCTGCATCTGCCTTATCGAGCGCCCAGCCAGAAACGCTTAGTGATGCAGACGTGCTCGTCTTGTTGACCGCTACCGCGTCCAAACTACCGACCGGAGGGGCGACCGCTGGGGCCTCAACAGAGCGGCATCCCAGGAGCGGATTTCCCGGTGCGAGCGGACTGAGCGCTATCGCGTACGAACAGATTTTATAGACGCCGGGAGCGCTGATGGGAATTGCTGCAGCGTAGCCATGATTTCCCGTGACTCCCAAGGCGCTGTTTACGTCCGCTCGGGCCTGGGAGGCCGTAAACGGATAGCTCCTGGTCAATCCATCAGGAGAGGTCACATAGACATGTACGGCGATGGATCGCGCTGCATCCCCGCGGTCCACTGCCCAACCTTTCACCGAGAGAGCGGCGGTTGTCGCCGTTTTAATGAGGGTTGATTCGTCGAAGCTGCCTATTGGAGCAGCGGCGGGAGCAAAGTGTAGGTTCCGGCACTCGATTTCTGAATTGCTGTACTGCCCGATTGCATAGACGCACAGCGTGTAGGTGCCTGGGCTTGTGATGGCAATATCCCGCTGAAAACCGTGGTTGGCACCCAGTCGTAGAGCCTGGTCAACGTCAGGGCGGGAGAGGTTGGCTGGGATAACGAAGCCTGTGCGCTTGCCGTCGGGAGCAGTGAGATAGGCGTGAGCCTCGGTGGAGGTGGCAGGATTCGCCACATCGATCGCCCAACCGCGCACCGAAAGCGTCACCTTGTCAGCGGTACGTATCTCTTTTGCCTCGTCCAGGCTTCCGATTGGCGGTTCAACACCTTTCGCATCCAGTGACTTGCACCCGATGGATGTGTTACTGAAACTGCCTATTGCGTAAACGCAGACCTGATAAGTTCCGGATTTTTGAATCCTTATTCGCCCGTCAAAGCCGTGCTGTCCAGTCACCCCGAACGCAGCATTCACGTCAGGGCGGGCTGTGTTGGCTGGGATCACGTACCCAGTGCGGGTGCCGTCAGGCGACGTTACATAGGCATGGGCTTCGGTCGAGACGGAAGGTCGTGCGAAATCAACGGCCCAGCCTCGAAGGCCGAGTTCCACGGTAGGGCCAGTACGTTGGAGTGCTAGCCCATCGAAGGAGCCACTTGGGGCTGGTGCGCCAGCGAAAGCACGAAGTGAAGCGTAGTCGCCGTTCCAGACATTTGAGTCACCTGCAAAGGGTCCGGTACTGCTGTACTGCCAGATGCTGTAGGTGCTCCAACTTGCCGTTGGCACCGGTCCCGCATTGTTGGTCGGTGAGTTGGGGTAGGCAGCGACCCAAAGGGGGTAGTCACCAAACCCTGCTGGGTTGCCCAGGCACTGGTTCCACCAACTCGTGTTCGTATAGATGACGGGAAGCCTTCCGGTCATCGAGCGAACGGTGTTGCCGAAGTCCCTCACCCATGATTGGAGCTGGGCCGGTGACATGTTGTAGCACGTGTTGCCGAAGTAGAAACCGTTAATGGTTTTGCCTTCATAGGGGTTGAACTCGAAGTCCAAAACGGGGGGCATCGTATATCCGTCGGCAGACCAGCCCCCGCCATTCTGTACAAAGTAGCGAGCCTGATCTGCTCCGGACGACCAGTTGGGAATAGCGAAGTGGTAAGCACCCCGGATCATGCCTACGTTTCGCGACCCTTGGTACTGCGAGCTGTAGGACGGGTTCTTGTAGTAGTTACCCTCTGTCGCTTTGACGTAGGCGAACCTTGAGCCCATGTTCCACTGCTGCTGCCAGTCCACGCTGGGCTGGTGTCCGCTGACGTCCAGGCCTTGGACACCGAAGGTGGGCATCCATGTGCCCTCTGAGGACAGAGATTCAGTGCTGAGGCGCCTGAACGATTCCGAGGGGGTTGATGCGGTGACTCGAGCGGAACGCTGTCCCATTTCAGCGCCGCCCACACCGACGGCCTCCGCCATGGACTGCGTGGCAGAAGCGGAGGGCTGGGGAGGTTGCGTTTCCGCCGGTGCTGGTTCGTCCACCGAAGCTGAGGGCGTCGCGCCCAACGGAGCAGGTGAAACAGCGTCCGGGGTACCTTCCGTTTCGGAGGGAGCACTCGGCGTCGGAATGGGCTCGACGGCGGAGGCAACGCCAACCAGGCCTGGCCCGACCACCAAGGAGGCAGCCAGGAAGATTATTGCCATGGATTTCATGGCGGGGCGACGGGACTGAGACAGGTTCCGTTTCATATTGGCTCCGGAGACAATGAGGCGCTCCCAGGAGCCCTCATCTGGTTTGCTGCTCCGGCTGGTTCCCCAGGAATAAGCCGGACAGAAGATTTTGACACTTAACGCGCTCACCATAGCACCGTGTTGCTGGTGGAAACAGAGATGCTGCTGATGCCTTTGGTGATCCTGTGACGATCCTGTGCTTATCCACAGGGGATCCTTCAACACTTGTTGGCGTGCGGCACGGTCTTTAGGCTTTACCCAGTTGCACTGCCTCCGCCGGGGGCGGCAGTTGTATGGGGGAACATATGGACGCGCTGGGAATTATCGAGGACGAAGTCCGCGAGCTTATCCGTCGTCGAGGGCTTGATCCGCTCCATCAAGTGGGAGAAGTCCGCCGTCTTGTAGAGGCAGCAGTATGCGACTACGACGAGCGCGCGCTTATGGGGCCACTTCCTCCTATCGGCCCTTTGGATGTGGCACGCAAGTTCCTTTTTGATGCTGTCGCCGGATTTGGCGTACTACAGCCACTCCTGGACGATCCGACCATCGAGGAAGTCTGGATCAACGCGCCCAACGAAATCTATGTAGCAAGGAACGGCGAATCCGAGCTCACCTCCCTTAGCCTGACCGAGCAACAGGTGCGGGACCTGGTGGAGCGGATGCTCAAGAGTTCCGGCCGCCGGTTGGATATGTCTTCGCCCTTTGTAGACGCGGCGCTGCCCGATGGGTCCAGGCTCCACGTCGTAATCCCCGACGTCACACGGAAGCACTGGGCCGTCAACATCAGGAAGTTCGTGGTCAAGGCGAGCCGGCTTGAGCATTTGGTTGAGCTTGGTACCTTGACTCCACAATCGGCCCGTTTCCTCGGCGCCGCCGTTTCCAGCGGGCTCAACATCCTCGTTTCAGGAGCAACTCAGGCAGGCAAAACTACGATGCTCAACTGCCTTGCAGCCAGTATCGGGAGCCGGGAACGCGTCATAACCGTCGAGGAAATCTTCGAGCTGCAATTCCCCCTGCGGGACGTCGTCGGCTTGCAGTGCCGCCAGCCGAACCTCGAAGGTGAAGGCGAGATACCGCTGCGCCGGCTGGTTAAGGAAGCGCTTCGCATGCGTCCTGACCGTTTGGTGGTGGGGGAGGTTCGGGAAGCAGAAAGCCTGGACATGCTGATCGCCCTGAATTCAGGACTCCCAGGGATGTGCACAGTCCACGCAAATTCGGCACATGATGCTGTGACCAAGATCTGCACGCTCCCATTGCTCGCGGGCGAGAACATCTCCAGTGCGTTCGTCGTGCCTACGGTCGCGTCGTGCATTGACCTGGTGGTGCACTGTAGCCGCCGCGTCGACGGACGCCGGGAAGTGACCGAAATCCTGGCCCTTGGCCGCCGGGTAGAAAACGGCATCATCGAATCATCACCGGTGTTCGCGATGGTGGAAGGCGTGCTGCAACCACGGCCCAACTCCATGCCGGCGCAGGAGAAATTCGGCAGGGCCGGATATGACGTCGCCGCGCTGCTGGACCCGCGATGATGTCGGCACTTTTGGGAGTAACAGCAGGGTCCGGGTTCTTCCTGATCTGGTGGTCCTTTTGGGAGTCGCCGAAACCAGCGCTTCGGAAGGAACGGACAAGCCGCTTAGGGGACCTGCTGGCCGCAGCAGGAATCGAGAAAGTGTCTGCTTCCGGATTGCTGGGAACTTGCATTGGGCTCGGTCTTTTCGGGTGGCCCTGGTCTTTTTCGCCGCAACCCGCTCCTGGCCGATTTCCATTTGTTTCGGTCTCTTCGGAATCTGGCTGCCGATAACCGTCCTCCGTTGGAAAGCAAAGAAGAGGAGCGCTTTGCTGCGAACCCTCTGGCCCGACGTCGTCGACCACCTACGTTCTGCCATCCGGGCCGGGCTGCCTCTGCCGGAGGCCCTCATTCAGCTCGGCGAGAAAGGACCCGAAGAACTGAGGCACGTCTTCCGTGACTTTGGGGCAGATTACCGGGCTGGTGGCCATTTTGAAGCCTCGCTCAACCAGCTCAAGGACCGGCTTGCCGATCCCGTTGCAGATCGGATCGTCGAGGCGCTGCGCCTGACAAGGGAAGTTGGGGGCTCCGACTTAGGCAAACTCCTCGGAACACTGGCTGAGTTTCTGCGGGAAAACGCCCGTACACGCAGTGAGCTGGAGGCGCGGCAGTCCTGGACCATCAACGCAGCACGGCTCGCCGTTGCCGCACCTTGGATCGTCATGATGCTCCTTGCCACGAGGCCGGAGGCGGTACAGGCCTACAACACACCAATGGGCGCAGCGGTCCTGCTTGGCGGCTTGGTCATTTCCTTGATCTGCTACTCGATCATGCTTCGGATTGGAGCACTTCCGCAGGACGAGCGGGTGCTCAGGTGATAGAGATTTCACCTCCTGCTGTTGTATGTGGCTTGCTCATGGGCATCGGCCTCTGGCTCGTGATCTTCCGATCTCCTTTCATGCGTGCCGTCACTCTGTCGCAGCGCATCGAGCCGCAGCTGAAATCACAGAATCTTGAATCCAGGCTGCTGCGCGCCGGGGAACACAACCCAACACCCTTCGGGCCGCTGGGAAGGATTCTTCAACCCATACTGCAGGACGGTCTGGCAGCCCTCGCGCGGCTCAACCCCGCGTCGAAAGCTACGGCCCGACGACTGGCCCAAGCCGGAATCGACAAGTCCCCGGTCGACTTCCGGGCGGAACAACTGCTATGGGCGGCCGCCGGCTTCGCAGCGTCGATTGTCTTCATCGTTCTCGGTGCCGCTTCGGGCAGGTTCAACCCCATATTTGCTGCTGTTGCTGTGGTGGGGAGTGCCATAGGAGGGTTCATGCTCCGCGACTACTGGCTGGGTGAGCAGATCCGCCGCAGGGAGTCGAAGATGATGGCGGAATTCCCCAGCCTTGCAGAACTGATGGCGTTGGCAGTCAGCGCGGGGGAGAGCGCTACAGGCGCCCTGGACAGGGTCTGCCGTAGCGCCAGGGGTGAGCTGACGAAGGAGTTCGCCAAGGTCCTGACTGAAACGAGAGCAGGGAAGCCGCTGATCCAGGCACTTCAGGAGTTCTCGGCGCGGACAGACCTGCCACCCCTCGTCCGTTTCGTGGACGGAATTGTCGTCGCAGTCGAGAGGGGCACTCCTTTGGCCGACGTGCTCCGCGCCCAGGCGCAGGACGTACGTGATATGGCCAAGCGCGACCTGATGGAAGCCGCAGGCAAGAAGGAAATCGCCATGATGGTACCGCTCGTATTTGGGGTGCTGCCCTTGACTGTTGTTTTTGCTGTTTTTCCGGGCATTGCCGCAATCAATCTCGGGTTCTGAATGTCAAAAGAAGATGCACGTACCGATAAGTTCACAGCTGGAAAAGAAGGAAGAGGACGGAAAGAATGAAAAAATTGGGGATCCGCTCCATGGTGCTGCTCCAGTCTCTTGCCACAACAGTGATGGCAGGCCTGGTCGTCGGAAACGCACGGCAGTGGAAAGGCCCAGCGGCTGACCACCCTGAACGAGGTGATGTCCCGGGCTGGGTGATGATTACGCTCATGTCCGCCGTCCTCGTGGCAGCGCTGCTTGCGCTCGCCGGCCCCGCGCTCGAAGCCATGTTCAACCAGGCAATGGACAAGGTCGGAAGCTAACAAAATGACAAAGTCCATCCGCGGTAGGAATCTGGACCGCGCTCTGGACATGCCCGGCAAAGTGGCACGCCCGGGGAGGACAGTTTCCCATCGCGCGATGGCAGGGAAAGCCGAATCCCGGGAGCAGGGCTCTGCCGTGGTCGACTTTGTCCTGGTCGGCAGCCTCCTAACACTGTTCTTCCTTGCGATCATTCAGCTGGCACTGGTCCTGCATGTAAGGAACACTTTGATTGACGCGGCGGCTTCCGGTGCCCGCTATGGAACCCTTGCCGACCGGAGTGCTGCCGACGCGGAGGAAAGGACCCGGAGCCTCATTCAGTCCGCCCTGAATGCCGGCTTTGCACAGCAAGTAAGCACCAATGAGGTGACGTACCAAGGCCAGCGGACTCTGGAAGTGACCGTACGGGCACCGATGCCCGTCATAGGTCTCATCGGACCACGGGATCTGTTGGAGGTGAAAGGTCATTCCGCTGTTCAGCCGTGACCCAAGCCTTGCGTCTGTCTGCAAACGGCTGATGGTAGCGCTGTGCCTTCCATCGGGCACTGCAGAACATACGTCGCCGCCGCTCGCCGACCAGGATGAACGGGGGAGCGCAGTGGTTGAGTTCACCTTCCTGGCGCTCCTGCTGATGGTGCCGCTCGTTTACTTCATCATCACCATGAGCGAGATCCAGGAAGGCTCCTTCGCGGTGGTCGGGGCGTCTGACCAGGCTGCCAAGGTCTACGTAGCGCAGCCTGATGCAGCGACGGCCCAGGCAGCAGCCGAACAGGCGGTGGCGATCGCGCTCGCTGATTTCGGACACAAGCCGGAGGGGGCGCGGGTGGCAACGTCATGCACTCCCGGAGATTGCCAGGCGGCCGGCAGCACAGTCACAGTTACTGTGAGTCTGACGGTGCCACTCCCGTTCCTGCCGTTCAGTGAAGAATTTCGCCTCAGCGCCACCGAAGTGGAGGCCTCATCAACGCAACTGGTGGGCAGGTTCCGGTGAGGCGAATGCCGCGGGATGAAAACGGCCAGATGATGGTGATGATCCTTGGCTACGTCGTTCTGGCCCTCCTGGTCACTACTGTGGTCGTCGGCATTTCGTCCGTCTACCTCGAACACAAACGGCTGCTTTCCTTGGCCGATGGCGCCTCCCTCGCTGCCGCCGACAGCTACACATTGGGGGAAGTGGAAGTGCAGGGCGGGAGTCCCTCCGCGGTCCTGAGCCCTGAAAGGGTGAGGAACGTGGCGGCCGACTTTGTCTCCAGGAGCCCCGCATCACAGCGCTTCGATGGGCTCACCGTCGCGGGGGCAACAGGGAGCCCTGACGGTTCCACTGCCGTCGTAGTGTTGACTGCTGCTGTACACCCGCCCGTGGTGAACTTCCTGATGCCCGATGGCATCAGGATCGAGGCGACTTCAACCGCACGCTCGCGGCTGACCCGCTGATGCCGCGGCGTGCCAGGACACTAGGACATGGTCCACGAGGCACCAGCACTGAGCTCCATAACTGAACCGCTGGGCGCAAGGCCCGGGCCTTCTGCCGGATAGCGTAGGCTTAAACAACCATGGCCAATATTGATTTTTCCGCTGAAATCCGCGCCCTTCGCGCCACCTACGAGTCAATTGAGCGAGTCTCCGACGTAGAGGCACTGAAGGAAGACATCGCCGAACTCAGCGAGCGGGCCGGCGAACCGGACCTGTGGGACGACCCCGCAGCGGCGCAGAAAATCACTTCACGGCTCTCCCACCGGCAGTCAGAGTTGGAACGCCTCAACAACCTGGCCTCAAGGATCGACGACCTCGAGGTTCTGGTGGAGCTCGGGCAGGACGAGGACGACGCCGCTTCCATGGGCGAGGCTGCCGCTGAACTGGAGTCCATCAAGAAGGCGCTGAAGGAACTCGAAGTCGTCACCCTGCTGTCAGGCGAGTACGACGAGCGGGAAGCAGTGGTCTCCATTCGTGCGGGAGCCGGCGGGGTGGATGCTGCCGACTTCGCCGAGATGCTGATGCGCATGTACCTCCGCTGGGCCGAGCGGCACGGTTACCCCACCACTGTCATGGACACCTCCTACGCTGAGGAAGCGGGCCTGAAGTCTGCAACCTTTGAGGTAAAGGCCCCTTATGCCTTCGGGACTCTCAGCGTCGAAGCCGGCACCCATCGGCTCGTGAGGATCAGCCCTTTTGACAACCAGGGCCGGCGCCAGACTTCCTTCGCCGCCGTCGAGGTCATCCCGCTGATCGAGCAAACGGACTCCATCGAGATTCCGGACAACGAGATCCGCGTCGACGTCTTCCGCTCCTCGGGCCCCGGGGGGCAATCAGTCAACACCACTGACTCCGCGGTCCGCCTCACGCACCTCCCCACCGGAACCGTGGTTTCCATGCAGAACGAAAAGTCGCAGTTGCAAAACAGGGCAGCAGCGATGCGTGTCCTGCAATCCAGGCTCCTGCTCCTGAAAAAGGAGCAGGAGGACGCCGAGAAGAAAGCGTTCGCCGGTGATGTGAAGGCGTCCTGGGGCGACCAAATGCGCTCCTACGTCCTCAACCCTTACCAAATGGTCAAAGACCTGAGGACCGAGCACGAAGTCGGGAACACCTCGGCTGTGTTCGACGGCGAAATCGACGACTTCATCGACGCCGGCATCCGGTGGCGCACCGACAACCGCAACGCCGAAAAATAGGTCGCAGCACCGGCAACTACGCCATCAGGCCAGGCAGCATCCGGCGACACGCCCCCTGAAACCCGCGTGATACACCGGAGTTCCTGCGTATAGTCGAGGGGCCGGGGCCCTACTTCCCCCAAACGAAACCCGCGCACCGGCTGCAGAACTGGGCTGCATCAGAATCAGCCATGCCCTGCAGGGTACTTAGGGCCATGATCCGATTCGAAAATGTCACCAAGGTCTACGACCAGAAAGCCCGGCCTGCGCTGGACTCCGTCAACCTTGAGATTGACCGCGGCGAATTCGCCTTCCTGGTCGGTGCATCCGGCTCCGGCAAATCAACCTTCCTCCGGCTCGTCCTCAAGGAGGACCGGGCAACCTCCGGCGCTGTCTACGTGGCCGGCCAGAACGTCGCCAAAATTTCCAGCTGGCGCGTACCCCGCCTCCGCCGGGGCATCGGCGTCGTCTTCCAGGACTTCCGGCTCCTGCCCCAAAAAAACGTCTTCGCGAACGTAGCATTCGCCATGCAGGTCATTGGCAAAAGCCGCAGCGTCATCCGCGACACCGTTCCCGAGGTCCTCAAGACCGTCGGGCTGGAGGGCAAGGAACACCGCATGCCGCACGAGCTTTCCGGCGGTGAGCAGCAGCGCGTGGCCATAGCCCGCGCCGTCGTCAACCGGCCTGGCATTCTCCTCGCTGACGAGCCCACCGGAAACCTGGATCCCACCACGTCGATGGGCATCATGGGCATTCTGGACAAAATCAACCAAAACGGAACCACTGTAGTGATGGCCACGCACGACGACGACATCGTCAACGAAATGCGCAAGCGCGTGGTGGAACTCAAGAACGGCGTCGTTATCCGCGACGAGGCAAAGGCCCTCTACACCTCTATGATTCCGGTCGTCGGGCAGTCGCGCAGGCTGAAAGACGCCAGCGGCAGGGAAAACCTGGAGACCGGACGGTCGCGGGAAGAGGAGGGACAGCGATGAGGCTCGCCTTCATCCTCAGCGAGATCGCCAGCGGCCTCCGCCGCAACCTCTCCATGGTGGTCTCGGTCATTCTGGTCACGTTCGTCTCGCTCACCTTCGTAGGCGCCGCTGGCATGCTGCAGATGCAGATCAACCAAATGAAGGGCTACTGGTACGACAAGGTCCAGGTGGCTATCTTCCTGTGCAGTGAAGGGTCGACGGCGGCTGGTTGCGCCGGCGGGCCCGTCACCCCCGAGCAGCAGGAAAGCCTTAACGGGCTGCTGGAGTCTCCCGCCGTGGCGCAGTACATCAACGACTTCCAGTTTGAATCCAGGGAAGAGGCCTACAACCACTTCAAGGACCAGTTCTCGAATTCGCCCATCGTCGACTCGGTGACCCCGGACCAGCTTCCGGCCTCCTTCCGTATCAACATGAAGGATCCGGAAAAGTACCAGATCATCAGCGAGACGTTTTCCTCCCAGCCCGGGGTGGAAACGGTCATCGACCAGCGCCAGCTGCTTGAGCGCCTCTTTTCGGTGATGAACGGTGCCTCCCTGGTGGCAGTCAGCATCGCCGGTGTCATGATCGTGTGCGCCATCCTGCTGATCGCAACCACCATCAGGCTTTCCGCCTTCAGCCGCCGCCGGGAGACCGGCATCATGCGGCTGGTGGGTGCCTCCAAGACAGTAATCCAGCTGCCCTTCATCCTCGAAGGCGTCATCGCTGCGGTCATTGGCGCTGCACTTGCCTCCGCCACCCTTTGGGCGGTTGCGCACTTCTTCCTCGGCGAGTTCATGTCCCAGCAGTACCCGGATACCGCCTTCATCTCATCCGGCCAAACGCTGATCCTCGTACCCGCGCTGATAATCCTTGGTGGATCCTTGGCGGGAATTTCGTCGCTCTTGACCTTGCGCAGATACCTTCGCGTCTAGGTATGCAAACCGAACAAGGAATGCTCATGAATTCAATGGACCAAAATTCCCCGCGGCACCGGAAGAACAGCCGGGACGGGGCGCCCCAGCGAACCGGCGTCATCAGCGCTGTGCTCGCAGTCGTCCTCGCCGCAGGGCTGGCTTCCTCCGCTCCGGTGGCTTTCGCCGGCGAGCTTGAAGACAAGCAAAAAGCTCTTGAAGCAGAAGCAGCCAGGGTCCAGCAGTCCTTGGAATTCGTCGACTCCCGTATCGCCAAGGCGGCCAGCGACCTGGTGATCTACCAGGGCCAGCTGCCCGGCGCCCAGCAAGCCCTCCTCGAGGCCCAAGGCCGCGTAGCCGGAGCTGTCAAGGAAGTTGAAGCCCTGTCCGCCCGCGTGGACATGGCCCAGCAGAACAAGGCAAAAATCACGCAGCAGATGGAAACCGACAAACAGAAGATTGCGGATACAAAGAAGCTGATTGGCCAGATTGCCACCCAGGCGTACAAGTCCGGGGGAGTGCCCTCGAACCTGTCCCTGTTCTTTGGCTCGAACAACGGCGGAAGCTTGACAGAGACCATGGACCTGGCGGACCAGGCCATGCGGAGCCAGAACGCGGCGATGGACAAGTTGTCCCAGCAGAACGCAACCAACGTCAATTCCCAGGCAAGGCTGCAGGCGGTGGAAGCCGAGATCAAGGACCTGAAAGCCAAGGCTGACGCCGCCCTGGAGAGGGAGAAAGCGGCCCGGGACGAGGCGGCCGCCAAAAAGGAACAGGTCGACCAGCTCATCACCGACACCACCCGCCTTGACGCGGAATTGCAGGCCGCCAAGCCGGGCATTCAGTCTCAGCTGGCCAGCGTCCAGGCGAGCCAAAACGCGGTCGCAGCCGAAATAGAGGAACGCGACCGGAAGCTGCGCGAGGCCTGGGAGGCTGAGCAGCGGAGGCAGGCGGAAGCCGCAGCTGCTGCCGCCGCTGCCGCTGCTGCCGCGGCGGCAGCAGCGAAGGGTCAGGCGCCCCCGCCTCCGCCGCCGGTGCAGTCCTTTATGCCGCCGGCCGGGTCGCCGTCGGCTTTCGGCCTGAGGCACCCCTTCGGCGGCAGCGTGCCTATAACGTCCGGCTTTGGGTGGCGGGCCACCCCGCCAGGCACCATCGACTTCTATGGGCAGGGCGGCTACATGCACACGGGGCTGGACTTCGGAGCAGCCTGCGGCACACCTGTCTACGCTGCAGCGGCAGGGGAGGTCTTCAGCTCCGGCTGGAGCTCCGCTGATGGAGGCGGTTGGCGGGTGAAGATCTCTCACGGGCTGATGCAGGGCAACACCCTGAACACCATCTACTATCACAACGCGAGCATCGTGGTGTCGAACGGCCAGCGCGTCTCGCAGGGCCAGCTGATCGCCTACTCGGGCAACACCGGCAACTCCACCGGCTGCCACGCCCACTTCGAAACCTGGCTCAACGGCAGCCCGGTGGACCCGATGGGGCTGCTGTAGGGCGCTTAACCCTGCCGTACACTGGAATGACTCCGCGCCCGTTGGCCCGGAGGACACCCGATTCTTGAACGGAGGAGCTTTCCCTTGCCTAAAGAAAGTGGCCGTAAAGTGGTGGCCACCAACCGGAAGGCCCGGCACGACTACCATGTGCTGGATACCTACGAGGCTGGAATCGCGCTCATGGGAACGGAAGTAAAATCCCTACGCGAGGGCCACGCCTCCATGGTGGACGGATTCTGCACCTTCTACAACGACGAGCTGTGGATGGAAGCCATCCATATCCCCGAGTACAACCAGGGAAGCTGGACCAACCACGCGGCCCGTCGTCGCCGCAAGCTGCTGCTGCACCGCGAGGAACTGATCAAGATCTCGCACAAGGCGCGCGAATCGGGCTTCACCATCGTTCCGCTGCAGCTGTACTTCGTTGACGGCCGGGCCAAGGTTGAAATTGGGGTTGCCCGCGGTAAGCGTGAGTACGATAAGCGCCAGACTCTCCGCGAACAGCAGGACAACCGCGAAGCCCAGCGGGAAATGCGGGAACGCAACCGCCGCCGCTAGGCTGGAATGAATTACCCGAATCATGCGTTATGATAAGTAGTCCGGCGAGCTTGCCTGCCGGTTTGATAAAAAAATATGGGGATGATCGGTTTCGACGATGTTAGTCGCGACAGGTGAAGCGGGCCGAGGATGCAGAATTATCTCGTAAACGCTTTCTGCAAACCAATAAGTGCCGAATCTAAGCGCACTGACTTCGCTCTTGCTGCTTAACCAGTAAGACAGTCCGTCAGCCCGAGGTTGCTATCGCCCCGGATCCTGGCGTCATTTAGATAGCCACTGCTGCTTACCCCCGTCATCGGGGTAAGCGGGACTCTTAGATGACTGGGCCCGGATCAGCCAGCTGTTTGCAGCATGGCTGGGGCCGAGAAAATCCGACGCAAACTGCGCCCGGAGAAGCCCTGACAACACGACATCGGACGGGGGTTCAATTCCCCCCATCTCCACATTTGCGATGATGCGGCACTTCCCGGATGGGAGGGCCGCATCGTCGGTTAAACACCCCGGTCCTCGGACCGGGGTGTTTTTCTTTGCCTAGTTCTCCGGGTTGGTAGTTCCTGGTGGGTTGGCGGAAAAGCGGTACTGATAGGAGTCTCTGTCAGCCCAGGTGAAGCTTCCACCGACGCGAAAAGTCGGGGGTATCCACGTGGGCGCTGGACCGAACAGGAAGATTTACTGCCGGGCCTCGTTGAATCTCTGGGCCAGCACGGGAAGCAGCGAGCGGATGTAGCTGCGTGTGGCATGGTCGTAATCGAAGTAAACCTGCAAGCCGCCGATCACTGCATAGCAGGTTTGCTCGTCGCAAAACTGGTCCGTCAGGTCGAGGACCTTAACGTCGGGTTCGCCCATGCCATGGGCTGCGCTTGCTACCGGGTCTGGTGCCAAAGCCTCAGCCCGCCCGTTTGCGCAATTGACGGGCTGCTGCTGGTTGACGGCGACGCAGTCCGGGCTGCTGTGGCGCAGCGTCAGCGGGGGATCCCGCAAGACGTAGACCCGAGAACCGCCACTAGTCCAGTCGAGTAATCGCTCGGCCACGGCGTCGTTGTATTGATCCAACTGGGAGCGGCCGGTGCCATCATCAATTGTTTCACCGGCCCCGAAGGATGCAGCGAAAACCATGTCGGGCTTTTCCTCGACTATCCGTTCGGTGACCTGCGTACTCCACGACAAGCAGCGCTGCTGCGCGTGCGGATCAGTCGCCGGTTCGCCCATGAAGGCGACGCGCTTTACGTCGACGAAAGGACAACCGCCTACCATGGACTCCTTCAGCTTCCATCTGTGAAGCCTTGCAAGCTCGTGGAGCGCGCTTTTCCACTGCTCGGCGTGCGAGTCGCCGACGAGCCAAACAGTTGCTCCCGGCTTGGCCCCTCCGGTGAAATCGCATTCCGTCAGGAATTTTTCATCTTCAACAACTATGGGGTCGGCTGACGGGCGGCACTCCGGCGCGTCGAACCACGGCGCTTCGTTCGGACCCACATTTGCGACTTGGGCAGGGCCAAAGGGGTCATCGCAATTGTTTCGCGGGTCGAGGCTGCGCGCACCGAAACAGGGCCCCCCGGAAAGATCCAGAAGCTTCGCCGCTTCGGCGTCCTGGGCTTTGCCGTAACTCAGCAAGAGGCCACCGCACAGGGCACAGACCACTGCCATCGCGGCTGCCATGGACACCATGACGCGTGCTGGCTTGGCTCCCTGCAGAAGCTTCGCGCGGCCCGGATCCTCGACAAATTTTTTGGACGCATAGGCAAGCGCGATGGCCAACACCAAAACAACGATCTTGTCCAGGGTCCACAGCGGGTGGCCCAAAAGCGCCGGCGCCAGGACGATCAGGGGCCAGTGCCACAGGTACAGGGAGTAGGACAGGTCCCCCAACACCTGGATGGGCTTGGCAGCGAGAAGCTGGTTTGGCGACCAGAATGGGCTGTTCGGTCCGGAGGCCACCACCAGCAAGGTGCCTGCGACCGGAACCGCCGCAGCAACTCCCGGGAAGAACGTCTGCTCGTTGTATGAAAAGGCGGAATAGGCTATCAGGCCGTAGCCCAGCCATTGTGCCGCTCCTGACAGCGCTAGATGGCGGGCCGGCAGCCGCAGGCGTAACGCCCCCACCGCATGGGCGCCACCGATCGCAACCAGGGCCCCGGCGCCGAACTCCCAAACTCGAGCTGGCGTGAGAAAGTAGGCCGGGCTCTTGTTGGTGTAGGTGAACCAGATACAAAATGCCAATGATATGGCGCTGACCACAGCGATGCTTAGGGCAAGAAACGCCCGCCGGCGGATGCGGATCCGCGCCGCGGCCGTGAACAGCCCGAGGAAAAGCAGTGGCCAGACCAGATAAAACTGCTCCTCCACGGAGAGAGACCAAAAGTGCTGCACCGTTGAAGCGTCTTCATTGTGCGCTGAGTAATCCACGGACTTCGCCGCCAAAACCCAGTTTTCAACGTAGAGAACTGACGCCATGGTTTCCTGCGCTATGGAGACCCAGCGCGAAAACGGCAGAAGGGCCCACGCGGCCAGCAGCGAAACGACGCCGACAAGGGTTGCGGCAGGAAGCAGCCTCTTGATCCGCCGTGAATAAAAGCGTCCCAGGTCGATGCGGTTCGAGCGCTCCAGCTCCCCGAGCAGGTGCTTGGAGATCAGATAGCCCGAGATCACGAAGAAGACATCGACCCCCACGTAACCGCCTGGAAGTCTCAGCGGCCACAAATGGTTGAGAACCACGAGCCCAACTGCCAGGGCACGCAGGGCCTGTATATCTTTTCGCGTCGCAGAGAAAGCCTCTGTCCGCCGCACGCTCGCCCGGGTTGGCAACAAGACCTGACCGGTCACACGTACTCCTTGTTAATAAACTCTGAAAGCGCAAGCGCTGCCACGCGCTGGGTACCGGCGTCGGTCACCGGCCCTTGCTGCTTTTCCTGACACGTTCCTGCTGCCCTTGCCTTGGCGGCACCAGTGGACAAGCGCATCAACTGCTGCGTTGCAGTGGCAGGCGCCGCCTAATGCGCGATAGAGCGGCGGGATGAAAGCAGCCCCCTTGGAGCTGCAGCGTGGACGACGCCACGATGAACACCCCAACTTTGGGCGGCGGACTCAATTGCCCTCCCGTACTTTAGCACTGCCTGATGCCGATAACGTTCCGTCTCCCGCCGCGCCAGAGACCTGCAGCCAGTAGCCCCACGCAGCGGACCGTTCACCCACGGCGTAGCGCAGCCGGGACTAGCAGCCCGTCCCCGGTCGTTGTCTCCGGTAGGAGCCCGCACCGCCCTCGCCGTCGGGATCCGGTTGAGCCAGGAGGTGCCCCATGAACCAGGGGAGCGAGCCAGCTTCACAGGCGCCTGACGTCGACGCCCTGGACTCGTATTCGCAGACAGTGATGCGCGTGGCTGCCACAGTCACACCTCACGTCGCTGCCTTGGAAATGTCCGCGGCCCGCCGCAACGGTCGCGTCCGCGTTGGTGCCGGTTCCGCGGTGCTCTTCACTGAGGACGGTTACCTCCTCACGAACGCCCACGTCGTGGCCGGTACGCAGCGAGGGCACGCAGTCTTCGCCGACGGCAACAGGATGGAGTTGGAACTTGTTGGCGCGGACCCACTGTCCGACCTCGCGGTGGTCCACGGAAGGCCGCCGCGGGTGGCGCCGGCACAGTTTGGTGCCGCCGAGACCTTGCGGGTGGGCCAGTTGGTGGTCGCCGTCGGGAACCCCTTGGGCCTGGCCGGCTCGGTGACTGCGGGAGTGGTCAGCGGCCTGGGGCGTGCCATCCCGGTATGGTCCGGAGGCAATCGGCGGGTCATAGAGGACGTCATCCAGACGGACGCCGCCCTCAACCCGGGCAATTCCGGTGGTGCGCTGGCGGATACGCACAGCCGGATCGTTGGAATCAACACCGCCGTGGCAGGCGCCGGACTCGGCCTGGCCATCCCCATCAACGCCACCACCCAGCGGATCATCTCGGCCCTGCTGGCGGACGGCCGGGTGCGGCGCGCCTACCTTGGGCTGGTCAGCACGCCGACCAGCCTCAGCCCCAGCGCCGTCATAAGGACGGGCCAGCGGGATGCGCTGCGCGTGGTGGAGGTGCTCGCCGGCTCTCCGGCAGAAAAAGCGGGCCTGGCAGCGGGGGACATTCTCCTCGCCGCTGGCGGCCGCCCTGTCAGCGACGCCGAAAGCCTCCAGCGCCTGCTCTTCTCGGACGCCATCGGCGAACCGCTCCTGCTTGCCGTACTGCGGGACGGTAAGGAAATGCACCTTACGGCCGTCCCCGACGAGATGGTCAGCAACGGAAAGTAAGCGCCCGCTCCAGCAAAGG
Organism: Arthrobacter sp. D3-16; assembly: GCF_054408515.1. Classification (NCBI taxonomy): domain Bacteria; kingdom Bacillati; phylum Actinomycetota; class Actinomycetes; order Micrococcales; family Micrococcaceae; genus Arthrobacter; species Arthrobacter sp. D3-16. The sequence continues at coordinate 1,574,685 of NZ_CP096437.1, forward strand.
CGCCTTGGCCGGAAAAGAGCGGCCCTGCCTTAAAAGAGGGGCCTAGCCCTGCCCCGGCACGTCCGCGATGCCTACAAAACGGGTGCCCACGCCGTCGAACTCGCTGCGGACGTACCCCTCGCGAACGCGGGGAACTTCTTCGGGATTGTGGTGGCCGCACACAACATAGGTAAAGTCGGGCCACCACTTTTTAGGGCGCGCTGCTTCCTCGTACCCGCAGACGGCGCACTCAAGGTGGACCCAGACAGGCCGCTTTCCGGTGCGGTTGGCGCGGGACTGGACCAGCCACGGCGGCGGGTTGTCAAGAATTTCACCCAGTTCAGCTTCGGTCATCCATTTTGGAAGGCCGTGGCGCTGGGCCATTTCCATCGGTACATCAAGGGCAATGGCCGCGTCGCGTCTGCTAATCATCACCATCCACGATACGCGAGCCGGCCAAATTGCCTGCAGGAGCGCTAGGAAGCGAGGGCGATGCCCGCCGCTGCGGCCACGAAGCCCAGGACAAGGTTGGCCGCCACATTCAGTACGGCGGAGCCGAACCGTGCTTCAGCCAACAACCGCACCGTTGCCGTTGTCCATGAACTGAAGGTGGTGAGTCCGCCTGCCAACCCCGTTGCCACTGAAGCCTCCCATTCCGGGGCCAGCCCCAGTTTCATGGCCGTGGCGTGGGAGATGCCAATGATGAGGCAGCCCGTGACGTTCACCAGCAGCGTGGCCCAAGGCCAGTGCAGCCGCGCCTTGTGCCCCAAACCGCGCGGCGAACTGCCATCGGAGCCGTCCGCACTGATGGACGTGTGATGCGCGAACCAGCTGTCCACGCCGAAACGGACAAGCGCGCCGGCGACGCCAAACAGGCCCACCAGGGCAGCAGCCATCACGCCCTGCGGCTCTCGCCGATGTCATGGCCAAAGGCCATCAACCTGCCGAACCGCCACCCCAGGCCTGCCGCCGCCAGCCCCAGCAGCACTGACAGGGCCAGGTAGGCTGCCCAGACCGGATGCTCGCCGGCGCGGGCCAACTGGTCCACGGAAAACACCACGGCAGAGAAGGTGGTGAAGGACCCCAGCAGGCCGGGTCCCAGCCCCGCGCGTAACCAGAACGCGGTCTTCGGGCGGGCCATCCAGATTGTGGTCAACGCAGCCAGGACGAAGCTGCCGCCAACGTTGATTAACAGCGTGGCCCAGGGAACCACACCGGGAAGATCCGGAAACGCCAGCCCTAGTCCGTAGCGCAGTTCAGTGCCGATCAGGCCTCCGGCGGCGACAGCGAGCCAGGCGCGGCCCGTCGGCATTCCCGCCGGCTTCATTCAGCCGTCTCCAGCAGGCAGCCCGGGTGGGGATGGTCACTGTGCACCCACAGGGCTGACGTGATTTCATCGGCCAGATCGTAATCCCTGGTCCGGCCCGAGTTCCTGATCCGAACCACCAGGGCGCCGCCGAACGGTTTGCGGCCCACAACCTCCACTTCGGCGTCGAGGTCTATTTCCTCGGCGGAAAGATAGCGGAGAAGGTCCGGGTTTTCATCGCTGATCCTTGTGATCCTGCCGGTATGCCCCTGGTCCAGCTCACCCATCAGGTGGGCGCGGGGCATCAGCACTTTCCCGTCGGCGGTGGGAATGGGGTCACCATGCGGATCCCGCTGCGGGTTTCCAAGTTTTGCCGCAACCCGCTCAATGAACGTGTCCGAGACGGCGTGTTCCAGGAGCTCGGCTTCGTCGTGGACCTCGTCCCAGCTGTAGCCCAGCTGCTGGACAAGGTAGGTCTCAATCAGGCGGTGGCGGCGCACCATGGAGAGGGCCAGCCGGACGCCGGCGTCCGTCAGTGTGATGGCGCTGTAGGGCTTATGGTCTACGAAGCCCTGGTCCTTCAGCTTGCGGACCATTTCGGAAACCGATGAATTGGCGACGCCGAGGCGCTGCGCAAGCTGGGAGGACGTGATGGCCTTGTCCTGCCATTCCGTGAAGGAGTAGATGACCTTGACGTAATCCTCGATGGAGGAGGAGGGCGCGCTGGTCTTCACAGCTCCTAGCCTACCCGTTGCCGGTTCACCGTCACGCTTTGAAGGCCCGCCAGGTAAGGGTCAGATACGGCAGTTCGAGCACTTCATCCAGGCTGTGTCCCAGGTGGTCGTGCAGATACCAGTCCAGGTTGGCCAGCACTTTCGCCCGGGTGGTTTCGCTGGCACGCAGGTAGTAGCTTCTCGACTTCGTAAGCTCCACCAGGCCGGTAGTGCTGACGTGGTCCTGCCAGTGGGTGACATGGCCCTCAAGCCCTCGAAACTCGGGCCCCACATGCGGCCGGAAGTCCGGCTTGTACACATCCCCTGCGTGCATGATCCGGGAGAGCCGGTGGACCCAGGGGACGGATGTGTCCAGCTGGTTCCAGATGAGGCCCAGCGTCCCATGCGGGCGCAGGACGCGTGCCAGTTCAGTGCTTGCTGCCAGGGCATCGCACCAGTGCCAGGCCTGGGCAACGCTTACGACGTCGAAGGCCGCGGGAGGCAGGCCCGTCGCCTCAGCGGTGGCCTGGACTGCCGCGGCCGCGGGATAGTGCGCCCGTAACTGCTCGAGCATGTCCGCAGAGGGATCCACCGCCGTCACGGCCAGGCCCATGTCCAGCAGCAGCCCGGTGAACTTCCCGGTGCCGGCACCGGCATCCAGAGCCTCACGGGCGCCCGCGGGCACCAGCCACTCTGCGGCTTCTTCCGGATAGCCGGGACGGACCTGCTGGTAGTGCCGGCCGCCGTCCTGGAAGCTCTGGCCGAGCTCCCGCCGCCGTCCGTGGTCAAGCCTGGGCCCACCCCGTACCACGCGTGGCCTCCTTCGTCCGATGCCCTTGGGTATCCTTCGAATTTACCGCACCCACGGTAGGCGCAGGATCAGGAGGCAGAGCCAGCGCGAACCCTTAGCGGGCATGAGGGCTCAGTCATCACTGCAGGGGGCGGCCCCGGCGGTCCCCGGAGTGTTCGGTGCCCAGTGCGGGTAGGTCCGGGTGTCGTTGGCGGGAACCCAGCGCCCCGCGTCGACGACGTAGTCCCACCCCAGGCCGTTGTGGCGCAGCGCGTCGATGCCGGCAAGGAGCCGTTCTGCATCCTCAAGGCGTGAGCCGACGCCGAAACTGGCACGGAGGGAACCGGAAGGAAGCCCGAGCCGCTTCAGCAGCGGGTGAGCACAGAAGCGGCCGTCCCGCAGGCCAACGCCGTGCTCAGCGGACAGGTAGGCAGCCACGAGCCCGGCGTCGTAGCCTTCCACCGAGAAGTTGACCACGCCGATCGTGTCCGTGTCCGGGTTGGTGTCCTTGAAAATCTGGTGCACGGTCACGCCATCAATCTTCTGCAGGCCTTCCACCAGGAAGGAACGGATGGCCGACTCGTGCGCGTGCCACTGTTCCTGGTCCAGCCCGGCGATCACCTGGGTGGCGCGGGCCAGCGTGGCTGCGCCGAGGACGTTGGGCGAGCCGCCCTCATGGCGCGCCGGGCCCGTGGCCCAGCTGACGCCGTCGAGCCTGGCTTCCTTGACGGCGCCGCCGCCGGCGAGGTGGGGCGTTCCGGCGTCGAGCCAGTCCGCGCGGCCGACCAAAACGCCGGAGCCAAACGGCGCATAGAGCTTGTGGCCGGAGAACGCGAGATAGTCAACGCCGTCCCGGGCGATATCTATACGCCGGTGTGGCGCCAGCTGGGCTGCGTCAACCACAATCCGGGCTCCGTGTTCGTGGGCGAGTGCGGCGAGGGCCCGGACGGGCAGAATCTCCCCGGTGACGTTGGAGGCGCCGGTGACGGCGAGCAGGCTCACCCCGCCCTGCTCCAGCTCCGCCCGGACGGACTCAATGGTCCCGGCGATAGTGTCAGCGGCAACGATGCTCCGGTGGGGGACACCCTGCCACGGCAGCAGGTTCGCGTGGTGTTCGATGTCCAGGTACAGGACGTCGCCGTCCGGACGCCCGTCCGTGGCAGGCAAGCAACCGGCCAGGAGGTTGAGGGAGTCGGTGGTGTTGCGCGTGAAAATCACCGAGTCGTCGGGGCGGCCGCCCACAAAATCCCGGACGATGCTGCGTGCGTTTTCGTAAACAGACGTGCTGATCTGGGACGCGTAGCCGGCGCCGCGGTGGACGCTCGCGTAGAAGGGCAGGATCTCGTTGAGGTAGGCCGAGACCACCGAGAGAGCGGGAGCCGAAGCGCCATAGTCGAGGTTTGCATACCGGACGTGGCCGCCGGAGATCAGGGGCGCCTGGATTTCCGCACCCGTCACGGCAGCAAGGGGACGGCCGGCAACAGCGCGGCGGGCATCAAAGAGGACAGCGGCTTCAGCCTGGCTGGTGTCGGGCCGGGCGGGGGCGTTGGGGGAGACGGTGGCAGTTGTCACAGAGACCTCACTTCGAAAAGGACTCCCTGCTCCGGGAATCCGCGCTTGCCGCATCCGTTCCGGACCGGCCTGGTCGTCACCCGGGGCACCCCACCGCGGTTGGAGGGTTGCCGGCCAGCAAACCGGGGTTTCGCGCTGGCACTCGTGACCTGGTTAAGAGCGTAGGACATGGGACAGGAAGGTTTGAAGCCGGCTCAAATGTTAAGCGCTTTGTTACGGCTGCTGAAAAGTACTGCTTTGGCCGAAGAAACGACGGCGGGCGCCCCCCTTGGGAGTCGCCCGCCGCTGATTGTTCGGTGAAAGTGCTCAGAGAAGGTCGTCCAGGTCAGGGTTCAGCCTGCGGAGTACCTCGGAGTGCAGGATGGAGTTCGTGGCCAGCGCGTTACCGCCGAACGGCCCGTCCTCCCCTTCCAGCGACGTGAACCGGCCACCCGCTTCGACCACGATCGGCACCAGTGCGGCCATATCGTAAAGGTTGAGTTCGGGTTCGCAGGCGATGTCCACCGCGCCTTCAGCCACCATGCAGTAGGACCAGAAATCGCCAAACGCACGGGTCCGCCAGACGTCTTCGGTGAGTCCCAGGAAGTTGTCCAGGTTCCCGCGTTCCTTCCAGCCGCCCAGGCTGGAGTAGGACAGCGACGCGTCGGACAGGTTGGCGACGTTGGAGACGCGGAGGCGGGTGGCAGCAGCCAACGACCGGCCCATGTAGGCACCCATGCCCTTGGCCGCCCACCAGCGCTTGCCCAGGGCAGGGGCGCTGACCACTCCAACAACGGGTTCGCCTTCATCCACCAGGGCGATCAGGGTGGCCCAGACGGGGACGCCGCGGACGAAGTTCTTGGTGCCGTCTATGGGGTCGATGATCCAGCGGCGGGACCCGTGGCCGGTGCTGCCGAACTCTTCACCGAGTACAGCATCGCGGGGACGGGAGCGTGACAACTGGCCGCGGATGGCTTCTTCTGCAGCCTTGTCCGCGTCGGTGACCGGCGTCAGGTCGGGCTTGGTCTCCACCTGAAGGTCCTGGGCCTTGAAGCGGCTCATGGTCTGGTCATCCACGGAGTCTGCCAGGACGTGTGCCAGGCGCAGGTCATCGTTGTAGCTTGAAGCGGGTTGGATCATGTTTCCAAACTACCGTCTGCGCGCGGTTCTGCTGGGAGATCGGCACCGTCAGTTGACGCTGCCCAGTTCCTTCGCCTCCTGCGCCTCCAGCCGGGGGTCGGTCCCCAGGAGGCGCCGCAGGGATGCCAGCCGGGCTTCCCCGGTGGCGCCGGCATGTCCGCCCGCCACCCAGGCGTCCAGGCCGCAGTTCACGGCCGTGGCGGTGTGCTTGCAGCCCCGTTCGCAGTCTTCGATGCCGGGGGAGAGGTCCGGGAAGGAGCGCAGGATCCGGTCCGGGTCTACATGCGCCAGTCCGAAGGAGCGGATGCCCGGGGTGTCGATGATCCAGCTGCCGGCGGGTGCGTCGGCCAGCCGCAGGGCCAGCGCTGACGACGATGTATGCCGGCCCCGCCCCGTCACCGCATTGACCCCGCCCGTGGCACGCTCGGCCCCGGTCAGCGCGTTTACCATGGTCGACTTGCCCACGCCTGAATGCCCCAGCATGACTGTCACTTTTCCATCCAGGTAGCCGCGGAGCTCCGCCACGGCTTTGCTGTCCAGCCGCGCGGAGAGGCCGTCGTCCGAGCGGGCATCGATCCCCGAAGCGGTGGAGTCGGCCGTCCGGCTGATGATCACGGGGAGGTCGAGGTGGGTGTAGTTGGACAGCAGTTCCGTTGGATCCTTGACGTCCGCTTTGGTGACCAAGAGGATCGGCTCGATCCCGGCGTCGTAGGCCGCCACCAGGGCGCGGTCGATAAAACCGGTGCGCGGCTCGGGGTTGGCAGCCGCCACCACAACCACCAGTTGGTCCGCGTTGGCCACCACGGCCCGTTCCACGGGATCGGTGTCATCCGCGCTGCGGCGCAGAAGGGTCCTGCGGTCCTGGATCCTGACCAGCCGGGCCAGGGTATCCGGTTCGCCGGACACGTCGCCCACGAGGGAGACGAAATCGCCCGCCACCACCGGGTTGCGGCGCAGCTCCCGCGCCCTCGCGGCAATGACTACCCGTTCGTCGCCGGAGTCCTCGCCCACCACGGCCGTATACCTGCCACGGTCTACGGTGATGATGCGTCCCGTCACGGCGTCATCATGGCTGGGCCGGTCCTTGGTGCGGGGGCGCGAACCCTTCTTGCTGGGCCGAATGCGGACATCCGATTCATCCCAGGAATCAGTGCTGCGCGCCACCGGTAGAACCTTCCGTACCGGTACGGGACGGGCCTGTCTGGGCGAGCATGTCTGCCCACAAATTGGGAAAGTCCGGCATGGTTTTGGCGGTCGTGGCGATGTCCTCCACCTGCACGCCCTCCACGGCCAGGCCCAGGATGGCCCCGGCGGTGGCCATCCGGTGGTCGGCGTAACTGCGGACGACGCCGGCGTGCAGTGTGGCGGGCCGGATCACCAGGCCGTCGCTGGTCTCCTCGGCATCACCGCCAAGGCGGTTGATTTCGTTGACCAGCGCGGCCAGCCTGTCGGTTTCGTGCCCGCGCAGGTGCGCAATACCGCTGAGCCGCGAGGGACCGCTGGCCAGCGCACACAACGCAGCGACCGTCGGGGCCAGCTCGCTGGTGTCCGCGAAATCCGCGCCCTTGATTTCAGGTCCGCCGGTTACGGTGAGGACACCGTCGCGCAGGGTAACTTCCGCGCCCATCTCGGCCAAGATGGACCGCCAGAGATCTCCTACCTGCTGCGTCTGTTCCGGCCAGCCGGGAATCCGCACCGTTCCGCGGGAAGCCAGCGCCGCGGCAAGGAACGGGCCGGCGTTGGACAGGTCCTGCTCAATCCGCTGGTCGAAGGCCTGGATGGGCCCGGGGGCAACGACCCAATGGTTGGGAACCGAATCGTCGACAACAACCCCGGCACCCCGCAGGACGGCGACCGTCATGTTGATGTGGTCGAGGCTCGGTACAGGTTTCCCTACGTGCTCAAGGTGCAGGCCCTCGGTGAACCGTGCCCCCACCAGGAGAAGCGCCGAAACGAACTGTGAGGATGCGCTGGCGTCAATGACCAGGTGCCCGCCGCGTACTTCCCCGGTGCCCTCCACGACAAACGGCAGTGACGACGGCGTGCCGCCGCCTTCAGCGGAAACGGCCACTCCAAGCGCCTTGAGCGCCTCGATGATGGTTCCCATGGGCCGCTTCCGGGCATGGGGGTCGCCGTCGAACAGGCTGGCGCCGTCCCGCAGCGCCGCCAGCGGCGGAACAAACCGCATCACGGTGCCGGCAAGGCCGCAGTCGATCCTGGTGGAAGCCGACGCAGCATCCGCCGGGAGCGGCAGGACCTCTAGGTCCGGCCCGAACGCCCCGTCTCCCGGCACCTCGGTGATGGTTGCGCCCAACTGCCGAAGCGCGTCAATCATCAGCGCGGAATCCCTGGAGTGCAGCGGCGCGCGCAAACGCGACGGGCCGTTGGCCAATGCGGCAAGCACCAGGTACCGGTTGGTCAGCGACTTCGAACCAGGCACCGTAATGGTGGCATTCACCGGGCGGGAGGCGAAGGGTGCGGGCCAGTGGGGGAGGGATGGTCCGGAGTTGTCCTGGGTGGTGGCGGGCGCGGCTGTCATGTCCTGCTTATGCCCCTGTGGCCTGTTCAACGGCGCGGCGGACCACCTTATCGGCCTTGGAGAGCTTCTTGTTGGTGGTTTTCCTGGCATCGGCGGCAAGGTGGGCGGCGCCCTTCCGCGCGTCGGCAGCAAGGTGCTCCGCGCGCCACGCCAGTCCCGGTTTGCCTGCCGTATCAACGGAAGCAAGCAGGGCACCGCCGCTTAGTGAAAGGTTCTTGAGCAGCTGGTTGCGGCGGTTCCCGCGGCCTTCCTTGCTGCTGATGTCCGCGCTGCGCCACTCGACAAAGGTGTTGAGAAGGGAAATGACGGTCAGCACAGTGGCTGAAAGCCGGGAAAACTTCCCGAGCCCAAAGAGGACGCCCGCGCCCACCTGAGTGCCGCCGATCACCCGTGCCAGCGTCTTCTCGTCAGTACGGAACGGCAGCGCCGCCGTTGCCTTGCTCAGCAGGGGCGACAACTGTTGAGCGGTGTCATCGGCGTTCTTGAGCTTATCCATTCCGGCAATTACAAAACTGGAGGCCAGCATGGGACGGGCGAGTGTGCGGACAAAGGACATGGATTTCCTCCTGGATGGACGAACCGCGTCGGGTGCGGCGAAGTCCGTTCTAGTCTTGCACTTTTGGGGAATATTTGCCCAAGGCCCGGGGTTATGAATGCTGGGTCCGCGAGAGCCGGACCCGAACCACAAAGCACCGGACAACAGAGCGGAGTTGGGCCTTGAAGCGGGTGTTGGACGGAATTGACGCAGCAGGCCCGGTGGCCATGGACTTGTTGGAGGACGAACCCCCCGGGTACGGCTCTCCGCGTGCGCGGAGCCTGACAGTAGACTTGAAGGCAATGAGCACCTTGGATCCGGCCGTTTCGGCCATGTATGAGGCTTCCCAAAGCGAAGCCAAGAGCAGCGCTGACGCACGGCCCCGGCCTGCAGAGCCGACGGCGGAATCCCTGCAGCCCGAAGCGGAAACCACCGAAGAGGTGGTTGAGCTTTCCACGGAATCTGCGGAGGAACGCCGTGCCCGGTTTGAGCGCGACGCGATGCAGTATGTCGACCAGCTCTACTCGGCCGCGATGCGCATGGCACGGAACCCTGCTGACGCGGAGGACCTCGTCCAGGAGGCCTACACCAAGGCCTTCTCCGCGTTTCACCAGTACAAGCCCGGAACCAACCTCAAGGCCTGGCTATACCGGATTCTGACCAACACCTATATCAACCTGTACCGGAAACGGCAGCGCGAGCCGCTCCAGTCCAACTCGGACACTATCGAGGACTGGCAGTTGGCGCGGGCTGAATCACACACCTCAAGCGGGCTCCGCTCCGCTGAGGCGGAGGCGCTGGATCACCTGCCCGATTCGGACGTCAAGCGAGCGCTCCAGGACATCCCCGAAGAGTTCCGCCTGGCGGTCTATTTCGCAGATGTCGAGGGCTTCGCGTACAAGGAAATTTCAGACATCATGAACACGCCCATCGGCACAGTGATGTCCCGGCTCCACCGCGGCCGGAGAATGTTGCGGGACATGCTCGGGGAGTACGCCGCCGAGCGGGGATTCAAAACGGCCGCGGGTCCGAAGGACGCGGCGGAAAGCACACAACAGGAGAACAGGAAATGAGCGACTGCCAGGGATTGGGCGACTGCGACGACACCCGGATGCAACGCATCTATGAGTATCTGGACGGTGCCTTGACCCGTGAGGACATCACGGAAATAAAGACCCACCTTGATGACTGCCCCGAGTGCACGGAGCAGTACGACCTTGAGTGCGTCATCCGCAACATGGTCAAGCGTTCCTGCACTGAGGCTGCTCCCGAGAACCTCAAAAACGCCATCCTGGACCGGATCCATTCGATCCGGCCGGTGGACGCCTAGCCCGCGCCAGCGGTCCAGCAACCAAGCAGGGCGACGATCCCGTCATACATACAAAGGACCCCGGAAGCCGATTAGCTTCCGGGGTCCTGTGCTGTGAACCGTAGTACCTGGCATTTTGCCTAGGTGTTGGGGCGCTTCCCGTGGTTCGCGCCGCCACGCTTACGGTCACGACGCTTGCGTGCACGCTTGCTCATAGCTGGCCTCCTTACTGTTGGTACTCAAAAAGAGCTGCCCTCAAGTCTCCCACATGATGCGGCACCCTGCGAACCGGGGACCACAGCGTGACCTGCGGTTCGATGTGCGGTTTGCCGCGGCGGTTACTTTTCGAGGAGGGAGTTCCGGACGGCGATGCGCGCCTGTTCCAGCACCGTCCTGAGCGTTTCCAGGACCACTGGATTGAGCGGCTGCTTGCCTGCCTGCAGCCGCAGCTCGGTCCGGAGCTCATCACGGAAGGCCTGGAGCATCGTCTCTGCTTCTCTTAGGGAACGCCTGCTCTCTGCTGCCGACCTGCCGCTGGAGGCGGTGGAGTCGCCCGAGCCGGCGGCTGCCCGGGCTGCCTCCGCCGTTGCTGCAAGGTCGGCCCGCAGCCCGCGCATATTGCTGCGGATGTCTTCGCGGAGGTTATCTGCCAGCCGCCGCACGGAGGCGGAAATTTCGTTCTCCACCGCCGCCAGTTCTTCGCGGCGCAGGTTCAGCTCCGCCAATCCGGCCGGCGTTATGCGGTAGTTGGTGCGGCGTCCGGCGGACTCTGTGGCCACCAACCCCTCCTCCTCAAGTTTCCCCAACCGCGGGTAGATAGTGCCCGCGCTGGGGGAGTAGGTGCCGCCGAACCGCTCCTTGAGCGCCTTAATGAGTTCGTAGCCATGCTTCGGGCCGGACTCCAGCAGGGACAGAAGGTAGAGCCGCAGGGCACCGTGGGCGAATACGGCCGGCATCAGGGCCGTTCTTCCGCATTCCCGGACTGTCCACTGTGGATGATGGACGTCGTGCCTGACACGGAATTCGTCCTGACCAGCATGAGTTTGGTGTCCGGCCCGGCGATCGTTTCCACCCTGCCCCCGGGCACGTGGTACTTCTGGTGGTCGATCACTACTGTTCCGCTGGCCGATTTGGCTACGATATCAACGCCAACGTCGTGGGGGATGCGGATGGTGAGGTCTCCTGATACTGAGTTTGCCCCGAAATCCTGGGTGTAGCCCAGAAGGTCGAAACTCATTCCGCCGCTGACCGTGTTGGCCCTGATATGGCTGAAGTTGCCGGAGGCCGTCACCTCGCCGGAGACGGTCTTGGCAGTAAGGACACCGGTGTGATTGCGGGCGCTCACCTCGCCGCTAACGGTGTTGACGTGCAGTTCGCCGTCAGTGCCGTCGGCCATGACAGAACCGGAGACAGTGTTCAGGCGCGTTCGGCCGGCCATCCCGGACACGAGGCCGTCACCGCTGACGGTGCCTGCCTCAACCTCAACCGTCGCCGGAACCGCGATGCTGATGATTGCGTAGTTCTCGCTGTTGTGGTTGACCGTTCCCATGAGGTTCTTGAACCAGCCCTGGGGCCCGTGCAGCTGGTGGCGGACTTCAAGCCGGCCGTCCTCAAGCGAGACCGCCACGGGATCGCCCTGGACCTCGGAAATCTCTATCCGGGTGACTGGCTCGTGGTGCGCCACCACGTCGAAGCGGCCCCGCACCATGCCCAGCTTCACGGACGTCACCGAGTCGACGTCGATGGTCTGCGCGCTCGTGACATCCCAGTTTTGCTCAGCCATTGGTCCTCCAAGACGATATATCGCGTGATGGATCCAACCTACTGCCGGCGCAGGCGGAGGTCAAGATATATCGCGAGCGCCTACTCCGGGACGGCCATCCCCAGCCACTGGAACCAGCCACGGTGCAGTACCAGCCAGGCCATCAGCCCGTATCCGGCCTGCCCTGGCGTGCCGCCGTTTGCGGCCAGGTCCTGGCGCCACTGTTCGTGGTTTAGGAGGGGGGAAAATGTGTCCACATAAAGATGCTTGCGGCGCGTGGTCACATCAGCGAAAGCAGTGTTCAGCTCGTCCAGCCGGCGGTTCTGCCCAGGGTCCAGCGTGGGTGGCGGCCCCACCACAAAGACTCCCAGGCGGTTCTGGGACGCCGAGTCCAGGATATTGGCCAAGTTGAGCCGGCTGCGGGCGGTGGAAAGTCCGAACTCGATATCCCGGCCGGACAGACCTATCACCAGGCGGTTCTCGGCCTGGTCGCTGAACCGCCGGCCGGCCTCGTCCATCCAGCGGGCGGCCAGGCCTTCCGTGCCTTCCTGCGGACAGGGGAGGGCGTAGCTTTCCAGGAGCACGCCATCCTGGGGAGTGCGGGCCAAGACACGGCCCAGCCAGCCGAGCGCCCGGGGGTCACCCAGACCGGCCAGCAATTCATCTCCTACAGCTGCGATACGCAGCTTCCTGTCTTCCACACGTTCCTCTTAACTTCGGTGCTGCTGCCCGTCGCCACCCGGACCATATAGGGGATCGGGCGGGCGCTGTCCATCCCATTAAACAGAACTGCCCGGCCGGAGTCTGGTATTTCGACGTCCGGCCGGGCAGCCTTACGGGTTACTTCCGCGCAAATGCCTGCTTCAGCAGGGCATCCTGCTCCGCGGCGTGGCGCTTCATGGAGCCGGCGGCCGTGGAGGCCGACGCCGGACGCGACACCAGGCGGACCCTCCGGTCAAGGGCATCCGGGAGGTTCAGGCCAATAAACGGCCACGGTCCCTGGTTGGCGGGCTCATCCTGCGCCCAGACAACCTCCGCGTTCGGGTACTTGGCCAGCTCGGCTGCAATCTCCGCGTGCGGCAGCGGGTAAAGCTGCTCCACCCGGACGATCGCGGTCGTCTTGTCATCGGTCTTCTGCCGCGTGGACAGGAGATCGTAGTAGAGGCGGCCTGAGACCAGCAGAACGCGTTCGACGGCGTCTGCGGCCAGCTGCTCATGCTCACCGATGACAGGCCGGAACCCGCCGTTGGTGAAGTCCTCCACGGACGATGCGGCAGCCTTGAGGCGCAGCAGCTGCTTGGGCGTGAAGATGATCAACGGCTTCCGCGGCCGGCTGTACGCCTGGCGGCGCAGCAGGTGGAAGTGCGAGGCCGCGGTAGTGGGGTTGGCCACGATCATGTTCTCTTCGGCACACATCTGCAGGAAACGTTCAATCCTTGCGGAAGAGTGGTCCGGGCCCTGGCCCTCGTAGCCGTGCGGAAGCATCAGCACCAGGGACGAGCGCTGGCCCCACTTCTGCTCAGCGGAGGAAATGAATTCGTCGATGACGATCTGGGCGCCGTTGACGAAGTCGCCGAACTGGGCTTCCCACAGGACGAGGGCGTCGGGGCGCTCCACCGAGTAGCCGTATTCGAAGCCCATGGCCGCGTATTCGGACAGCAGTGAATCGTAGATCCACAGCTTGGCCTGGTCATCGGAAAGGTTGCCCAGCGGCAGCCATTCCTTGCCGTTGGCGCGGTCATGGAAGACGGCGTGGCGCTGGACAAACGTGCCGCGGCGCGAGTCCTGGCCCGCCAGGCGCACCGGCACGCCTTCCATGATGAGGGAGCCAAAGGCTGCGATCTCGCCGAAGCCCCAGTCGATGCCGCCTTCGCGGGACATCTGTTCACGCTTCTCCAGCAGCTGCTTGAGCTTGGCGTGGACGGTGAAGCCGTCAGGAATCTCCAGGTGGGCCTTGCCGATCCGGGCCAGGGTGTCTGCCGAGATGGCTGTGGACACGGGGGAGTTCGTGCTGGAGTCCGACTGCTGGGCGATAGGCCGCTCGATGTCGGACACTGCTGCGGAATCCGCCGTAACGATCGGAATCGGGGACGTCTGGGCAGCATGGGTCTCGGCAAAGACCCGCTCCAGCCGTTCCTGGTAATCGCGAAGCAACTGCTCGGCTTCTTCCTCGGTGATGTCGCCACGGCCGATGAGCGACTCGGTGTAAAGCTTGCGCACCGAGCGCTTGGCTTCGATCAGGTTGTACATCAGCGGCTGGGTCATCGAGGGGTCGTCGCCCTCGTTGTGACCGCGGCGGCGGTAGCAGACCATGTCGATCACAACATCCTTGTGGAACCGCTGGCGGAACTCGTAGGCGAGCTGGCCAATGCGGACCACAGCCTCGGGATCGTCGCCGTTCACGTGGAACACCGGTGCCTGGATCATCTTGGCAACATCGGTGGAGTACGTGGAGGACCGGGACGATGAGGGCGCCGTGGTGAAGCCCACCTGGTTGTTGACCACCACGTGGATGGTTCCGCCGGTGCGGTAGCCGCGGAGCTGGGACAGGTTAAGGGTTTCGGCAACCACGCCCTGCCCGGCGAAAGCAGCGTCTCCGTGGACCATGATGGGCAGGACCGGGAACGACTCGCCCTGATCCAGGCGGTCCTGCTTGGCGCGGACGATGCCCTCAAGGACAGGGTCCACTGCTTCAAGGTGGGACGGGTTGGCAGCCAGGTAGACCTTGGTCTCCTTGCCGTTATCCGAGGTGAAGGTGCCCTCGGTGCCCAAGTGGTACTTGACGTCACCGGACCCCTGGACGGAGCGGGGATCCTGGGTGCCCTCGAATTCGCGGAAAACCTGTGCGTAGGTCTTGCCGGCGATGTTGGTGAGCACGTTCAGGCGGCCGCGGTGGGCCATGCCAATGGCTACCTCGTCCAGGCCGTCATCGGCGGCGTCGGACATGATGGCATCAAGCAGCGGAATCAGGGACTCGCCGCCTTCGAGGGAGAACCGCTTCTGGCCTACGAACTTGGTCTGCAGGAAGGTTTCAAACGCCTCCGCTGCGTTCAGTTTGGAGACGATGCGCAGCTGCTCTTCACGGCTGGGCTTTGAGTACGGGTGCTCCAGCTGGTCCTGGAACCACTTGCGCTCGGCAGGCTCCTGGATGTGCATGTACTCGATGCCCGTGGTGCGGCAGTAGGCGTCGCGCAGGACGCCCAGGATGTCACGGAACTTGAGCATGGGCTTGCCGCCGAAGCCGCCGGTGGGCCATTCGCGGTCCAGGTCCCAGAGCGTCAGGCCGTATGTGAGGACGTCAAGGTCCGGGTGCTTGCGCTGGACGTATTCGAGGGGATCGGTGTCCGCCATCAGGTGGCCGCGGACGCGGTAGGAGTGGATCAGCTGCTGAATCCGGGCAACCTTGTTGATTTCGTCTGCCGGGTCCACCTGCTTGTCGGCGCTCCAGCGCACGGGCTCGTATGGGATGCGCAGGGACTCGAAGATCTCGTCGTAGAAGTTCTGTGCACCAAGCAGGAGCTGGTGGACCAGCTTCAGGAACTCGCCGCTGCCGGCGCCCTGGATCACCCGGTGATCGTAGGTGGAGGTCAGCGTGAGGACCTTGCTGATGGCATTCTGGGCGATGATCTTCTCGCTGGCGCCCTGGAACTCGGCAGGGTAGTCGAGTGCGCCGACGCCGATGATGGCTGCCTGGCCCTTGGAAAGGCGCGGCACGGAGTGCACAGTGCCGATGCCGCCCGGGTTGGTCAGGGAGACGGTGGTGCCCTGGTGGTCCTCGGCGGTCAGCTTGCCGTTGCGGGCGCGCTTGATGAGGTCCTCGTAGGTGTGCCAGAACTCGGAGAAGTTGAGGGTCTCGGCCTTCTTGATGTTCGGCACCATCAGCAGGCGGGTTCCGTCGGGCTTGGGCATGTCGATGGCGATGCCGAAGTTGACGTGTGCCGGCTGGACGGCGACGGGCTTGCCGTCCACCTCGTCGTAGTACACGTTCATGGAAGGGAACTGGGAGAGCGCGCGGATCACCGCGTAGCCGATGAGGTGCGTGAAGGAGACCTTGCCGCCGCGTGCGCGGGCGAGGTTGGAGTTGATGACAACGCGGTTGTCGATCAGCAGCTTGGCGGGGATGGCCCGGACGCTGGTGGCCGTGGGTACCTGGAGGCTGGTGACCATATTGGTGGCGATGGCCTTTGCCGGTCCGCGAAGGACGGAAACAACGTCCTCTTCGGGAGCCGTGGGGGCCTTAACGTTCTTGGGCAGCTGCGCTGGGATGGGCTGCGAACCCGTGCCGGACTCGGTCTTCTTCGAACCGTCGCGGGCCACGGTGGCAGGAGCCTTCTTCACCGGTGCCGGCGCTGGAGCAGCGGGTGCCGCAGAAGCAGGCGGTGCCGACGGAGCGGGGGGAGCTGCTGCCGGCGGCGCTGCCGGTGCCGCAGGTGCCGCATTTACAACCGGCATCTCCCTCGTTGCAGGGTGGGCAGCGGCATGCCCCGAGTTTCCGTTGGAAGAAGAACTGCCGGCCGAGCCGAAGGATTCGAACAGCGGCCACCATTTGGCGTCGACAGCGTTCTTGTCCTTTTGGTACTGCTCGTACAGTTCGTCAACGAGCCACTCGTTTCCGCCAAATTCCTCTGGTAGACGGTGGCTTGGCTGCTCTGGCACTTGAAATACGCCTCTTCCATGAGTTTGATTTCTCTCCGGCCCACGGTGCTTCAGCACTACGTTTTAACCGGTCTCTGCGTCCTCTGAACCCAGACCAATGCCAGTCTAGTAAGCATCGTGTGGTAACTGCCAATAAGGGTGACCCAAATCATGAAGTGACGTGAAAAGGCCGGAATGTGGCGTCCTGGAGTTCCCGAATGTGGCGTTGTGGCGTGCGGGGAAATATGGGTTTTGAGCCGCGTGCGGGGCCGCCCCGGCGGCTGTGGCGGGAGTCGCGGCGGGGCAGTCGGGCTCCTGTAGACTGAAATTCTTATGGACAGTAAATCTAGGTGCCGGCCTGGGGGCTGTCAGCGGAGCGCAAAGAGCGCCGCACAGTCCACCCGCAGAGCCGGCAAACCCCGAACACGCGCCCATCACCATTCGCTGGCACAACCGGCAGCAGCTGCAAAGGAAACTGCGTCGGCGTCGGCCGACCATCCTCCGCCGGACCGATATTCCTGGCGCCGCTTCCCGTCTTCAACGCCCTGCCTTGCAGCCACTGCTGTCGGGACGGGATGCTGAATGGAATGGCTTCTCCTCGCAGCGGGTTTGCTGCTGATCGCCGGCACGGGCTTTTTTGTCGCCGTCGAATTTTCCCTTATTGCCCTTGACCAGGCGACCGTGCAAAGGGCCATCGACGACGGCGACGCCGGCGCCGTTCCTCTGCTCGCGTGCCTGAAGTCCCTGTCCACCCAGCTCTCCAGCTGCCAGCTGGGCATTACCTTGACCACGCTGCTGACCGGTTATGTGATGGAGCCCTCGGTGGGCCGGCTATTGGAAGCCCCGCTTGCCGCCGTCGGGCTTCCCGAGGTGGCGGTGGCATCCATCTCGCTGGTCCTGGCAATGGTCATCGCCACCCTGCTGTCAATGCTCCTGGGCGAACTGGTGCCCAAGAACATGGCCATCGCCCTTTCCTTCCCCGTGGGCCGCGCCCTGGCCCGGCCGCAGCTGATGTTCACCGCCGTGTTCAAACCCGCGATCGTGGTGCTCAACGGCTTCTCCAACAAGGTCCTGAATGTTTTCGGGCTGGAGGCGAAGGAAGAGATTTCCGGTGCCAGGACCCCTGCCGAGCTCTCGTCGCTGGTGCGGCGGTCGGCGGAGATGGGAACGCTCGACGCCGGCACGGCCAACTTCGTGGCACGCACCTTGAACTTCTCCACGCGTACGGCGGCCGACGTGATGACGCCGCGCATTCGCGTGGAAACGATCGAGGCGGACCAGCCGGTCTCCGACATCCTGGCTGCCGCACGCCGGACCGGATACTCGCGTTTCCCCATCATCGGTGAGTCTGCGGACGATATCAGGGGGCTTGTCCACGTCAAAAAGGCGGTGGCAGTTCCTTGGGACCGGCGGCAAAACCTGGAAGCCGGAGCCATCATGACTGACGTGCTGCGGGTTCCGGAGACCATCCATCTCGACGCCCTGCTGGCGGAACTCCGCGAGGGCAACCTGCAGCTCGCGGTTGTCCTGGACGAATATGGCGGGACGGCCGGCATCGCCACCCTCGAAGATCTCGTGGAGGAAATCGTGGGCGAGGTGTCGGACGAGCACGACAAGGTCCGTCCCGGGCTGCTGCAGAGTGCGTCAGGAGACTGGTATTTCCCCGGACTTCTTCGCCCGGATGAACTGTCCGAACAGATTTCCGGCCTGACCGTCCCCGATGAGGCGGCCTACGAAACAGTGGGCGGCTATGTCATGAGCAAACTGGGCCGAATCGCCATGGTGGGCGACGCCGTACCCGTCGGCGGCGGCACCCTGAGTGTCACCAGGATGGACGGCCGGCGGATCGACCGGATCTGTTTCCGGCCGGCTGAGCCCGAACCAGAGTCCGGCAACAACGACGACGGGACTGAACGATGAGCGACTGGGCCGGAATACTGTGGCTGGTTGTCCTCCTGTTCGGCAACGCGTTTTTTGTTGCCGCCGAGTTTGCCGTAATGTCGGCCCGGCGCAGCCAGATCGAGCCGCTGGCTGAAGCCGGATCCAAGCGGGCGCAGACCACCCTCCGTGCCATGGAGAACGTTTCGCTGATGCTGGCGTGCGCCCAACTGGGCATTACGGTCTGTTCCCTCCTGATTCTCCTGGTGGCAGAACCCGCTATCCACCACCTGCTGGCTGTGCCGCTGGAAATGCTGGGCCTGCCGATGGAAGTTGCCGACGTGGCAGCCTTCGCCGTGGCGCTGATGCTGGTGACGTTCCTGCACGTGACCTTCGGCGAGATGGTGCCGAAGAACATCTCTGTCAGCGTGGCTGACAAGGCGGCACTTCTGCTCGCGCCGCCGCTGATGTTCGTTGCCCGGCTGGTCCACCCCGTCATCTCCGTCCTTAACTGGTCCGCAAACCACATCCTCAAGCTCCTCCGCATAGAGCCCAAGGACGAAGTGAACTCCTCCTTCACCCTTGAGGAGGTGCAGTCCATCGTGCAGGAGTCCACCCGCCACGGGCTGGTGGACGACGACGCCGGGCTCATCACCGGCGCCTTGGAGTTCTCCGAATACACTGCAGCGGACATCATGGTTCCGCTGGAAAAGCTGGTCATGCTCAGGGCCGCCACCACTCCGGTGGAGTTCGAGAAAGCAGTGAGCCGCACCGGATTCTCCCGCTTCCCCATGCTCGATGATGACGACCTGTTGTACGGATACCTCCACGTAAAGGACGTCCTGTCCATCCCGGAAGCAGCCTACGAGCGCCCCATTGCCGAGAGCCGCATCAGGTCCCTCGCGAACCTGGCCCTGGACGACGAAATCGAAAAGGCGATGTCGGTGATGCAGCGCACTGGATCGCACCTCGCGCGGGTCATCGGCCCCGACGGCAGGACGAAGGGTGTCCTGTTCCTGGAAGACGTGATTGAGCAGCTCGTGGGTGAAATCCGCGATGCCACCCAGGCCACCGGCGTCCGCAGGCTGGGCCAGCCAAACGGCGGATGACAGGGTGCGTGACTCACATGAAGGCGCCCGCACCGGCTTATACCTAAATAGGAATCATTCCCATTTAGGTATAAGCTTGAGTGGTTCTTTCCGTTCCCACCCTGAACTGAGGTTTCCGTGCGCCGTTTAGCCGCTGCCCGAACGTCTTTAGCAGCCCTTGCAGGGCTCGGCCTGATGCTTACGGCGTGCAGCCCGCAGCCCGAAGCGACGCCCGAATCGACACCCGAAGCTGCAGTCGGCATCAACGTGGTGGCATCCACCAACGTTTACGGGGACATCGCCACAACTATTGGCGGAGACAAAGTCAGCGTTACGGCCATCATCACCAAGACGAGCCAGGACCCGCATTCCTACGAAGCCACAGCCCAGGACCGGTTGGCCGTGTCCAAGGCGGACCTCGTCATCCAAAATGGCGGCGGATACGACGACTTCCTCCATACCCTGGCGGAGGACAACAACCTGGACGCAGGCAAGGTGCTGAACGCCGTCGAGCTTTCCGGCCTGGCACACCCCGAGGAAGAGGCTTCGGGCGAGGCAACCCCGGCGGATTCGCCGGCAGGGGATGAGCACGCCCACGATCACGGTGAGTTGAACGAGCACGTCTGGTACAACCTTGCGGCCATGGGACAACTGGCCGATGGCGTTGCCGCCAAGCTTGGTGAGCTGGAGCCTGCCTCCGCCACTACCTTCGAATCGAACGCTGCTGCCTTCAAGTCCGGGCTCGAGGAACTGGGCGGAAAACTTGAAGGGCTGAAGGCCGGTGGGGCAGTCGCGCAGGTTGCCGTGACCGAGCCGGTGCCGGTGTACCTGCTCGAAGCTGCAGGCCTGGAGAACGCTACGCCTGAGGACTACACTGCTGCGATTGAGGAAGGCTCCGACGTTCCGCCGGCCGTTCTCAAGGCCGCAACCGATCTGGTGTCCTCCAAATCCGTCCGGTTCCTTGCCTACAACGGGCAGACCGAAGGTCCGCAGACAGAAGCGCTGAAGAAGGCCGCCGAAGCGGCAGGCGTTCCGGTGGTCGATTTCAGTGAAACTCTGCCGGAGGGCAAGACCTACCTGCAGTGGATGACGGACAATGTGAACAACGTCAGCAAAGTTCTGGAGAAAAATAGTTGAAACCCGTGGTCAGCCTCACCGGGGCGTCCCTCACTTTCGGTAAGCGGACGCTCTGGGAGGATCTGGACCTGGACATCAGGCCCGGCGAGTTCTTTGCCGTGCTTGGCCCCAACGGCAGCGGCAAAACCAGCTTCCTGAAAGTCCTGCTGGGCCTCCAGGACCTGCACCGGGGCAAGGCCACGCTGGGTGGGCATCCGGTGGAGCGCGGCAGCAGCCTGATTGGCTACATCCCGCAGCAAAAGTCTTTCGCCCGCGATACGCCCATGCGGGCCCGGGACCTGGTAGGCCTCGGGGTTGACGGGCACCGCTGGGGGCTCCGCCTGTCCCCGGCCAAGGCCAACCGCAGGATTGATGAGCTCCTTGAACTGGTGGGGGCGACGGAGTACGCCAAGGTTCCGGTGGGCCAACTCTCCGGCGGCGAGCAGCAGCGGCTCCGTGTGGCCCAGGCACTCGCCACCGACCCCAAGGTCCTGCTGTGTGACGAACCGCTGCTCTCCCTTGACCTGCACCACCAGCAGGCGGTCAGCGCACTGATCAACAAACAATGCCACGAGCAGAACAGTGCAGTGGTGTTCGTTACCCACGAGATCAACCCCGTGATCGACTACGTGGACCGGGTGCTTTACCTGGCCGGCGGGCGCTTCAAGGTGGGCACTCCGGAGGAAGTTATGACCACGGAGGTCCTCTCTGACCTCTACGGCAGCCATGTTGAGGTGATCCACGCCAACGGGCGCATCGTGGTGGTGGGCCTGCCGGATGCCACCACTCATCATCACGCGGAGGCCCATGCCCTTGCCGGAGAGGTGGCCTGATGGACGCCGACAGCATTCTTGGTGCGATCTTCAGCTTCGAGAACTACGGCGAGTTGCTGGTCCTGGTCCAGAACTCGATTTGGGCAGGAGCCGTCCTGGGCCTGCTCGGCGGGCTGGTGGGGACGTTTGTCATGAAGCGCGACCTGGCGTTCGCCGTGCACGGAATTTCCGAACTGTCCTTCGCCGGAGCCGCCTTTGCCCTGCTGATCGGGGCTGACATCGTTTTTGGTTCGCTGATCGGCTCTGTGGCCGCAGCGCTGCTCCTGGGCCTGATGGGGGTCAGGGCCAGGGACAAGAACTCCATCATCGGCGTGATCATGCCCTTCGGGCTGGGCCTCGGGATCCTGTTCCTGTCGTTGTATGAGGGGCGCGCCGCCAACAAGTTCGGACTTTTGACCGGGCAGATCGTTTCAGTTGATACCGTGCAGCTTCAGGCCCTGGCCGGAACCGCGGTGGTGGTGATGGTGGTCCTGGGGGCTATCTGGCGGCCTCTGAACTTTGCCAGCGTGGATCCCGAACTGGCCGAGGCCCGCGGCGTCCCTGTCCGGACGCTCGCCATCGTTTTTATGGTCCTGCTGGGAATCAGCGTGGCTCTTTCCATTCAGGTGGTGGGAGCCCTGCTGGTGCTCGCACTCCTGATCACGCCGGCTGCCGCCGCCCTCCGGGTGACTTCCTCTCCCGTGGCAGTGGTAGTGCTCAGCGTGGTGTTCGCCATGACGGCGACCGTCGGCGGAATCCTGCTGGCACTGGGCGGCCGCATTCCCATCAGCCCCTACGTCACCACGTTGTCGTTCCTGATCTATGTGGTGTGCCGCGTCATCGGTTCCGTCCGGGCTTCCCGGGGCATCAACGGGCGGGTACTGCAGACGCACTGATCGTGCAGGCGCCCTTGCCGCGTCAAGCGACGGGGCCAGCACCAGGGACAGCTCCCGACGCTGGCCTTTTCCTAGAGCTTGCCGGCGGCCCTGAGGGCCGTGCAGTCCGGGCACAACCCGAAGATCTCCACCGTGTGCGCTACCTCGGTGTAGCCGTGTTCGCTGGCCGTGCGGGCTGCCCACGTTTCCACGGCCGGCGCTTCCACCTCAACGGCTTTGCCGCAGTTCCGGCACAGGAGGTGGTGGTGGTGGCCGGTGACGGCACAGCGGCGGTAAACCGCTTCGCCGTCGCCATTGCGCAGCACGTCCACCAGTCCCTCGTCGGCAAGCGACTGGAGGATCCGGTAGGCAGTGGCGAGCGACACCGAGACGCCCTGGTTCTGCAGGATGCGGTAGAGCTCCTGCGTGCTCACGAAGTCGTCCAGTTCATCAAGGGCGGCACTGACGGCCAGCCGCTGCTTGGTGACGCGCTGTTCCTTGCCGGCAGCGGGGCCGCCGGAAGCACCGGCAGGACCGGCTGCGGTCCGTGTGCCGCCGCCTGAGGCTGGTGCCGAAGCGGGCTTGGTGGAATCAGCCTTGGTGCCGAACGGCATGGATGGACTCGCTTCCCTCAGGATGGTGGCAAAGATCAAGATTACCAGCCGGAGCTTCGTGGACAGGGGTTCGTGCCGGACCCTAGGCTGGCGCTATGAAGCTGACCAAATACACCCACGCCTGCGTCCGGCTTGAGAAGGACAACCGGATTCTGGTGCTCGATCCCGGGACGTTGTCGGAATCGACTGAGGCGCTGCCGGGTGCCGAAGCAGTGCTGGTCACGCACGAACATGGCGACCACATTGACGTTCCCGCAGTAGTGGCTGCATTGAAGGGCAACGGGGACTTGGCAGTTTTTGCCCCGGCGGGTGTCGCTGACAACCTGCGCAAGGAGGCTCCCGAAGCTGCAGCCCGCATCAACACCGTGGACCCCGGGTCATCGTTTGAAGCGGCAGGCTTTGAGGTCCGCAGCTTCGGCGGACAGCACGCCTTGATCCATCCGCAGATCCCCGTCGTGGCCAACGTGGGTTACCTCCTGGACGGGAATGTGTACCACCCGGGTGATTCGTTTGTTATTCCCGACGGCATCAGCGTGCAAACACTGCTGGTTCCCCTCCATGCACCATGGAGCAAGGCTGCGGAGGTGGTGGACTTCGTGATCGGCGTCCGCGCGCCCCGCGCTTTCCAGATCCATGACGGACTGCTCAATGACACCGGCCTGAAAATCGTGGAGGGCCATGTCAAGAGGCTCGGGGCAAAGTACGGCACGGAGTATCAGCACCTGGCCGCACGGGAGTCCGTGGAAGTCTAAACCCCTTCGCCGTTCCAGTGGCCGGTGTCGAAAAACCGCCGGATCACCGCTTCATATGGCGTAGGGTCCAAGTCGTGGGAGGCCAACCAGTCCGGGTGGTAGTAGTTCCCTGCATAGCGTTCGCCGCCGTCGCACATCAGCGAGACGATGCTGCCCTTCCGGCCTTCCGCGATCATTCCGGCGATGAGTTGCCAGACGCCCCAGAGGTTGGTGCCGGTGGAGGGACCGGCGTGGAGTCCGGCCAGCGTGTGCAGGTGACGCATGGCAGCGACCGATGCGGCGTCCGGAACCTGGATCATGTGGTCGATCACCGATGGCACAAAGCTGGGCTCCATCCTGGGCCGGCCGATGCCCTCGATCCGGGACGGCAGGCCGGTAGCGGGTCCCGAGGTGTTGCCGCGCCAACCCGGGTAGAAGGCTGAGTTCTCCGGGTCCACCACCAGCAGGCGGGTGGGATGGCTGTGGTAACGGAGGTACCTCCCGATGGTTGCGCTGGTTCCGCCCGTCCCCGCACCCACCACAATCCAGTCCGGGATGGGATGTTCCTCCAGTTCGAGCTGGCCGAAAATGGATTCCGCGATGTTGTTGTTCCCGCGCCAGTCCGTTGCCCGCTCTGCGAAGGTGAACTGGTCCATGTAGTGCCCGCCGCAGGTGGCGGCGACTTCCTCCGCCGTCGCATAGACCTCGGAGGCATGGTCCACCAGGAGGCAGGCGCCGCCGAACTGCTCGATCAGCGCAATTTTTTCAGCGCTTGTGGTGCGTGCCATGACGGCGATGAACGGCAGACCCAGGAGCTGGGCAAAATAGGCTTCGGACACCGCCGTGCTGCCGCTGGAGGCCTCAACAATGGTGGTGTCCTCCCTGATCCAGCCGTTGACCAGCCCGAACAGGAACAGGGAGCGCGCCAGCCGGTGCTTGAGGGAGCCGGTACGGTGCGTGGACTCATCCTTCAAATAGAGCTGTACACCCCAGTGCTCCGGGAGGGGCACCGAGTAGAGGTGGGTATCGGCGGAGCGGTTGTTTTCTGCCGTGATTTTCCTGATGGCTTCGTCCGCCCAGTCCCGGCCCGCGGTGCGCTCAATCTTCACCGCACCAGCCTACCCGCGGCCACCGGAGCTGCCGTTAGAGTGGGAGCGTTGCTGCCCACCGGAAGGAGCACAATGAATCCGCTCATGGATGTTTCGGCGCTGGAAAAGCGCCTGGCCAGCGGCCAGCGCACGGTGCTGCTGGACGTGCGCTGGGCGCTGGGGGACCCGCACGGCCACGACCACTACCTGCAGGGGCACCTGCCAGGTGCCGTCTTCGTTGACCTGGCCGCCGAACTTGCAGACCCTGCAGCTCCCGAGCGGGGACGGCACCCGCTGCCGTCTCCCGGCGCCCTGCAGGAAGCGGCGAGGCGTTGGGGTATCACCACGGGCGATGTTGTGGTGGCCTACGACGACAGCGCCACCATGGCGGCTGCCCGGGCATGGTGGATGCTCCGGAACGCCGGCCTTCCCGATGTTTACCTGCTCGACGGCGGCCTGGCAGCATGGCGTGCAGCCGGCTTGCCGATCGACCGGGGCGAGGTCAGGGCCAGCCCCGGTAACGTCACCCTGGCGGACGGACAGATGCCGGTGCTGGACGCAGCCGACGTGAGCGCCTGGCTGGAGACTGGGCTCCTTGCGGATGGTCCCGCTTCGGACAGAATTCTTCTCGACGCGAGGGCCGGAGAACGGTACCGCGGCGAATTTGAGCCTGTTGATCCCCGGGCCGGCCACATCCCTGGTGCCGTCAGTGCTCCCACCTCCGCAAATGTGGACGGCGCCGGCCGGTTCCTGCCTCCCGCCGAGCTGCGCCGGCGCTTCGAATCGCTGGGCATCACCGACGACGCCCGGGTGGGCGTCTACTGCGGCTCCGGGGTCACGGCCGCCCATCAGGTGGCAGCCCTTGAACGCGCCGGATTCCGTGCTGCCCTCTATCCCGGGTCCTTCTCGGAGTGGTCAAGCAATGCCAACCTGCCTGTGGTGACGGGACCCGAACCCATGGGTGGCGGCGGGCCGGCTGAGTGGAAACATGGCGGCGGCGAAGGGTAGCGTCGCACTATGACTCCTGGACGCCCCGTGCCGCCGCCCCTCGCCAAACCTGTCACCCCGAAACCTGCCACTCCTGAACCGGCTGCCTCTGGGATTATTGCCTCCGACGGCGTCTTGGCCGCCGCTTACGGTGCGACGTCACCGGACAGCGGGCTGGTTCCGCTGACCCTTGCCCGGCGCACTCCCGGGACAGACGACATCGAAATTGCCATCGAGTTTTGCGGGCTGTGCCATTCTGATGTCCAAGCGGTGCGCGGTGAGTGGGGTGGCCAGAGCTGGCCGCTCGTGCCCGGCCACGAGATCGTGGGCACTGTCAGCCGCATCGGTTCAGCCGTCACCGACTTCGCGCCCGGCGACCGGGTAGGTGTTGGCTGCATGGTGGATTCCTGCCGCGAGTGCGAAAGCTGCCTGGACGGGCTGGAACAGTACTGCGAAAAAGGGATGACCGCCACGTACGGTGCTGTGGACCGGCGGAACGGCGGTTCCCTGACGCAGGGCGGCTATTCCTCCTCAGTAGTGGTGGACCGCCGCTACGTCCTTCGCGTGCCGGAATCCCTGGATCCCGCCGCCGTCGCACCGTTGCTGTGCGCAGGGGTCACGACGTTTTCGCCCCTGCGGCATTTCGACGTCGAAGAAGGCGATGTGGTGGGTGTGGTGGGGCTGGGCGGACTTGGCCACATGGCCGTCAAGCTTGCCAAAGCAATGGGAGCCAAGGTGGTGGTGTTCACCACGTCCGAGTCCAAGGTGCCGGCCGCCCTTGAACTGGGCGCCGACGACGTAGTTCTGTCCCGCGATGAGGCAGCGATGAATGCCGCCAACCGCACCATCGACCTGATCATCGACACCGTCGCAGCCCCGCACGACCTGAACCCGCTGTTCCGCACCCTGCGCGTTGACGGTGCACTCTTCCAGCTCGGCCTTCCGTCCGAAGCAATGCCGCCCGTGAACCCGCGGGCGCTGATCCGGCGCCGGATAGCCTATGCCGGTTCCTTGATCGGAGGCATTGCCGAAACCCAGGAAATGCTGGACTTCTGCGCAGAGCACGGCGTGGTTGCCGACATTGAAGTTGTCCGGGTTGACCAGCTGAATGACGCCTACGACCGGATGGTTGCCGGCGATGTGAAATACCGGTTTGTGCTGGACACCAGCACGCTGCAGGCACCCGCCAAGGAGGCAGACGCATGAGCACACTCTTCACCAGGATCCTGAACGGGGAAATTCCCGGCCGCTTTGTCTGGCGTGAAGACGACGTGGCGGCGTTCCTCACCACAGGACCGCTGGCCGACGGACACACCCTGGTGGTCCCCACCGAGGAAGTGGACCGCTGGACGGATGCTTCCCCGGAGACCCTGGCGAGGGTCATGGAGGTGGCCCGGCGGATCGGAGCCGTCCAGGTGGACACCTTCGGCGCGGCACGGGCCGGGCTGATTGTGGCAGGTTATGAAATCAACCACCTCCACGTGCACGTATGGCCTTCAAGGAGCATGGCGGACTTCAACTTCGCCTCGGCAGACCAGGATCCGGATCCAAAGGTCCTGGACGCCAATGCCGAGAAACTGCGGGACGGCCTCCGGGCGGCCGGGTACGGCGCGTTCGTCCCGGCCTGACGGTTCCCGCTTGCCCGTTCCCGGTCCAGGCATTGCGCCTAGGCCGGGGCCAGCGCCTTGTTGAGCACGGCGCGGATCCGCTTTTCGGATACCGAATAGGCCGTTCCGAGTTCGACGGCGAAGAGGCTCACCCGGAGCTCTTCGATCATCCAGCGGACCTGGGCCAGCTCACCGCCGGCCCGCCGTCCGGGAAGCAGGGCGGAAACGGCGTCGTCGTAATCATCCTCGAGCCGCTGCACCACCGCCATGCTAAGGGCATCGCGCTGGACGTTGCCCGGGAGGCGCTCCAGCCGCTTTTCAATGGCAGCCAGGTACCTGGGGAGCTGGCTGAGCTGGGCATAGCCGGTACGCGCCACAAACCCCGGGTACACCAAGTGCTCCAGTTGGCTCTTGACGTCGTTGAGCGCGCTGATGAGTGCGAGGCTGGTGGTGCCCTTGAGCTGCTTCTCAATCCGCCGGGTACTGGCAAGGATGCGCTCCACCACGGCGGTCACGCTGAAAACGGTATCGATCAGCTCGGCCCGGACCACTTCATACAG
This sequence comes from Arthrobacter sp. D3-16, assembly GCF_054408515.1. Classification (NCBI taxonomy): domain Bacteria; kingdom Bacillati; phylum Actinomycetota; class Actinomycetes; order Micrococcales; family Micrococcaceae; genus Arthrobacter; species Arthrobacter sp. D3-16. The sequence continues at coordinate 1,602,300 of NZ_CP096437.1, forward strand.
CGCATCGAAGGACTGCCGGTCCCAAGGCAATTCCGCCGGGGTGAGTTTGTCGATGGCTGCCAGCGCGCAGTCGGCAATCAGGGCTGCGACCGAGCCGTGCGGGTTCTGGCTGAATGTCAGCTTCTCGCTGTTGCTCAGGTGCTCCAGCACGTACCGGTCCGGAGCGGGAACGCGCAGCGCCAGCAGCCTGATCACACCGCCGCGCATGGCGTCCTGCTGCTCGTCCGGGGTCTGGAAAACCCGGAGTGCCACCGACTTGCCCTGGTCAACCAACGCCGGATAACCGGTGACGGTGTGGCCTTTGACCATGCTGCTGACCTGGCGCTGGATGGTGCCAAAGCTCCACTCCGTTAAGCCTTCCTGCTCCCGGAATCCGGCGGGGCCGGAGCCAGCCGGGACCTGGGCGGGCGCCTGCACCCGGGAATTCCCGCCGTCGCCGGACGTGCCCCCCGTACGCGCTGCCTTGCCGCGCGGGGCGGTAGAGGCAGGCGTGGCACCGAGAGATTCGGCAATGGCCCGCCGGGTGGCGGGCGCAAGCTGTTCCTGCAGGGCCGCGAGGTCCTTGCCCTCGTCCAGCACCTTGCCTTTGCTGTCCACCACCTTGAAGGTCACGCGAAGGTGCGGGGGCACCGCGTCCCAGTTCCACGAACCGGGCGGGATGATGCTTCCGCGGATGCGGCGGAGCGCAAGTTCGAGGGACGGTTCAAGTTCGTCGGAGGTCGGGTCGAAATCGGACTCCAGCACCGCCACTGCCTGCCGGGCTACGTCCGGGGCAGGAACAAAGTTCTTGCGGATCTGCTTGGGCAGGGACTTGATCAGGGCGGTCACCAGTTCCACGCGCTGGCCAGGGATCAGCCAGCGGAATGCCTTGTCGTCCAGCTGATTCAGGAAAAGGACCGGCACTTCGGCAGTGACGCCGTCGTTCGGGTTGGGCGGCGAGCCGGGAGCAACCGGGTGGAATTCGTAGGTCAGCGGCAGTTCAAAGCCCTTGTGCAGCCAGGTCTTCGGGTAGGCGGATTCGTCGAGGTCGTCGGCGTCATCGCTGAGGAGGAGTGACTTGTCATAGTCCAGGAGGTCCGGGTTCTGCTGCCGGGCGTCCTTCCACCATTTATCAAAGTGCCGTTCGGACACAACGTCCGGCCCCACCCGGGCGTCGTAGAACTCAAACAGCGTCTCGTCGTCCACCAGGAGGTCCCGGCGCCGCATCCTGGCTTCGAGTTCCTCAACCTCCTGCAGGAGGGCACGGTTGCGGTGGAAGAACTTGTGGTGGGTTTTCCAGTCGCCCTCCACCAACGCGTGCCTGATAAAGAGTTCCCGGGCGACCACCGGGTCCACCCTGCCGTAGTTGATCCTGCGCTGGGCGATGATGGGCACGCCGTAAAGAGTGACCTTTTCGTAGGCCATCACTGCGCCCTGGCGCGTGGACCAGTGGGGTTCGCTGTAACTGCGCTTGACCAGGTCCGGGGCCACCTGCTCTGCCCAGGCGGGATCGAATTTCGCTGCAACCCTGGCCCAGAGCCGGCTGGTTTCCACCAGCTCCGCCGCCATCACGAAGGTGGGCGACTTCTTGAACAACGCGGAACCGGGGAAGATCGCGAAGCGGCTGCCCCTGGCCCCGGCGTACTCACGCTTGCGTTCATCCAGGATTCCGATGTGGCTCAGAAGCCCGGACAGGAGGCTGATGTGGATGCCGTCATGGTTGCCTGCCGGATCGGCCAAGCGTTTATTGTCCAGGCTGATACCCAGGGGCCGGGCAAGCTGGCGCAGCTGGGCAAACAGATCCTGCCACTCGCGCACCCGGAGGTAGTTGATGAACTCGGCCCGGCACAGGCGGCGGAAAGCCGACGACGACAGCTCCTGCTGCTTCTCCTGGATGTAGTTCCACAGGTTCAGGAAGCCGGTGAAGTCCGAGTTCTCGTCCTTGAACCGGTTGTGCTTTTCCGCCGCGAGCTGCTGCTTGTCCGTAGGGCGCTCGCGGGGGTCCTGGATGGTGAGGGCTGCTGCCAGGATCATGACTTCGCGGACGCAGCCGCGTTTCCCCGCTTCCACAATCATCCGGCCCAGCCGGGGATCCACCGGGAGTTGGGCGAGCTTTTGCCCGACGGCGGTGAGGCCGCCGCCGCTTTTCGCACCGCCCGTGCCGTTCTGGGGCTGAGCGGCAGCCAGGGCGCCGAGTTCGCGGAGCAGCGTGACGCCGTCGTTGATTGCCCGCGTTTCGGGGGGTTCCACGAAGGGGAAGTTCTCGACGTCCTTCGGCCCCCGCGCCACGCCCATGGCCGTCATTTGCAGGATGACGGCGGCGAGGTTCGTGCGGAGGATTTCGGGATCGGTGAAGCGGGGCCGCGACTCGAAGTCCTCCTCCGAGTAAAGGCGGATGGCGATGCCGTCGGACACGCGGCCGCACCGGCCGGAACGCTGGTTGGCCGATGCCTGCGAGACGCGCTCGATGGGGAGCCGCTGGACCTTGGTCCGGTGGGAGTACCGGGAGATGCGCGCTGTGCCGGTGTCGATCACGTATTTGATCCCCGGGACTGTCAGCGACGTCTCTGCCACGTTGGTGGCGAGCACGATGCGGCGTTTGTTGCCGGGGTGGAACACCTTGTGCTGCTCCTGCAGGCTCAGGCGTGCGAACAGGGGGAGGATTTCAGTTCCGGCCAACCTTCTATTGGACTGGATCCGGGCCTGGAGGGCGTCGGCAGCATCGCGGATCTCGCGTTCGCCGGAAAAAAATACGAGGATGTCGCCGGGGGCTTCGGCAGCGAGTTCATCCACCGCGTCACAGACGGCGTCGAGCGGGTCGCGGTCTTCCTCGAGCTCGTCGTCGGACGCGTTCTCTTCATCTGCTCCGGCAGGTGGCTGCGACAGTGGGCGGTACCGGATTTCCACCGGGTACGTCCGCCCCGAGACCTCAATGATGGGGGCGGGCACGTGCGGACTTCCGAAGTGGTTGGCGAACCGTTCCGGATCGATGGTGGCGGAGGTGATGATCACCTTCAGGTCTGGCCGCTGCGGCAGGATCCGCTTGAGGTAGCCAAGGATGAAGTCGATGTTGAGGCTGCGCTCATGGGCTTCGTCGATGATGATTGCGTTGTACTTGCGCAGCAGCTTGTCGCGCTGGATTTCCGCCAGCAGGATGCCGTCGGTCATCAGCTTGACCTTGGTATTCCGGCTGACCTCGCCGGTGAAGCGGACCTGGAAGCCGACCTCCTGGCCGATGTCCACGCCCAGTTCCTCAGCGATGCGCTCCGCAACCGTGCGGGCTGCAAGCCGGCGCGGCTGGGTGTGGCCGATCAGGCCGTTTTCGCCCAGGCCGAGCTCAAGGCACATCTTGGGAATCTGGGTGGTCTTACCGGAGCCGGTCTCGCCGGCGATGATGGTGACCTGGTTTGCTGCGATGGCGGCCATCAGGTCTTCGCGGCGCTCGGAGACCGGGAGCTCGGCAGGATAGGTGATGTGAAGTGTCATGGCTGCTGAACAGTCTACTGCGGGAGCCCGGGCTTCCCGCTTTCGACTGGTTGCAGCCCTACCCGGTGCTTGGGTGGTTGAGGCTAGAAAATGCGCAGCGTGTAGTTGGTGCTGGGAAGGTCCAGGGCGGACCATGCTTCGTGCGATTCGACGGGAGGCGTATGCCCCCGGCCATCACGCAGGAGGGCCGACACAGTGGCGGCAAATACGAGGAGCAGCAGGACGATGAGGGCGGTTGTGAGGATTTCCATGCCTTCATGCTTCTCCTCTCCGTCAGCAAGAAAAAGTGGCAGAAATGCCCAAAAAGCTAAAATTCCTGCCACAATGAAAGCATGCTGAAATCAGTAGCCGTCATCGTGGTTTCCAACTTCTCCATGTTCGAATTCGGCACTGCCTGCGAAGTGTTCGGCATCGACAGGTCCGGGCGGGGGAGCGGCGTCCCGGCCTTTGACTTCCGCGTCTGTACGCCGCTCCCGGGCGACGTCCCGCTCAAGTCCGGCCTGTCCATGAACGTCAGCCTTGGGTTGGAAGCCGCCGCTGATGCCGACCTGGTAATCATGGCCCCCTATGGCAGGGATGATGACTTGCCGGAGTCTGTACTCGAGGCGCTTCGGGCGGCGGATGCAAGGGGAGCGTGGGTCATGTCCATCTGCTCAGGAGCTTTCGCCCTCGCCAGGGCCGGCCTGCTGGATGACCGCCGCTGCACCACGCACTGGCACTATTCGGGCCAGTTGGCGGCCGAATACCCCCGGGTGCAAGTCGACGAAAATGTCCTGTATGTGCAGGACGGCAACATCATCTCCTCAGCCGGTACGGCCGCCGGGATCGATGCCTGCCTGCACCTGGTGCGCGTGGAACTCGGAGCGCATGTGGCCGCCGCGATTGCCCGCGACATGGTGGTTCCCCCACACCGTGACGGCGGCCAGGCGCAGTTTATTGACCGGCCCATGCCCACGTGCGGCTCGGCTCCGATGGAGGAACTCCTCCGCTGGATGGTGCAGCATCTGGACCGTGAGCACACTGTGGGCGAACTTGCTGCCAGGGTGCACATGTCCGCGAGGACGTTCGCGCGGAAGTTCCGGTCGGAAACAGGTGCAACGCCGGCGGCCTGGCTCAATTCACAGCGGGTGCTCCGCGCCCAGGAACTCTTGGAGTCCACCGACCTGAACATCGACGAGATCGCGCGTGAGTCCGGATTTGGGCACCCGGTGCTGCTGCGGCACCATTTTGCGAAAGTCCTGGACACCAGCCCGCAGTCCTACCGCCGGGCCTTCCGCGGACAGTTGGCAGAGGTGGGTTAGCGCGCTCTATCCATCCCGGCGCTGCGCGGCGCGTAACTCTTCCGCGGCCGCGCGGGTGCTGTCCACCAGCACCCGCCAGGGACCGGTGACTGCTTGCTCCGGCAGGGCTGCACGGTGCTGACCCGCACGGATGGAGTAGATGAACCGATCCGGCTGGGCTCCTGAGTATTCCGCCGCGGCGGCTCGCGGTGTCCTGGGTACGGCGTCCCAAGGGCATGCTTCGACGAGGGGCTGCCATTGATTTCTGGCCTTCTCGGACTCGGCATTTACCGTCCAAACCCGAGTCATCGCCGCGATGCCGCCGGTGCGCTCCACACTGATCTTCATGGCCTGGTTCCTGGCTGGTTCGAGCCTGGTGGCCCGAAGTCCGGCAGCCAGGCGACCCGTTAAAGCTTGACCTTCACAGTTTCCCACGCGTTCCGCACGGCGTCATGCTCTTTTGAATCAGAACCGAAAAGCTCCGCAGCGGTAGCCGCCGTGGCGCGGGCAAATACTGTGAACGTTGCGCCAGTGGGCAAATCACCGCCGGTGAGTGTCTCGTACCAGATGCGTCCCGGGGAGTCCCAAGCGTTCCCGCCCAACTCTTCCGCTACCAGGTAGAAGGCCCGGTTGGGGATCCCTGAATTGATGTGGACACCACCATTGTCGGCGCTGGTTCTTACATAAGAGTCCATGGAATCCGGCTGGGGATCCTTGCCCAGCACGTCATCGTCGTATGCGGTTCCCGGGGCTTTCATGGAGCGCAGGGCGCGCCCCTCGACCTCGGGCGTAAAAAGACCTTCGCCAATGAGCCAGCTGGCCTCTGCCGTCGACTGGTTCTTCACGTACTGCTCCACGAGGGCACCGAAAACGTCCGACATGGACTCGTTGATGGCTCCGGCCTGGTTCCGGTACACCAGCGCGGCCGAGTACTGGGTTACCCCGTGGGCAAGCTCGTGACCGATGACGCTGATGGACCTGGTGAACCGCTCGAAGACCTCCCCGTCGCCGTCGCCAAAGACCATCTGCGTCCCGTCCCAAAACGCGTTGTCGTAGAGCTTGCCGAAATGCACCGTGGCGTTCAACGGCAGCCCCCGGCCGTCGATCGAGTTCCGTCCGAAGACATCGGCGTAGAGGCGATGGGTGTGGCCCAGGCCGTCATAGGCCTCATCCGTTGCAGGATCCCCTGTGGCGGACTCGCCCTCCTTTCGCACGAGTTTGCCCGGAAGTACCTCCGCACCGCCGGCGTCGAAAACCGAGCGGTTTGATGGTCCTGGTTTAGCCTGACGCACTCCCGCGGGGACATCAGGAGCTGCCTGGGTGCGGGCAGCGTGGACCGAGCGGACGTGCCCCAGGGCCTCTTTTGCTGCCCTCGCTGCTGCAGAAAACTCAGGAGCGTCCTGCCTGGCCAGCCGCCTCAACAGGTAGGGCGGAATGATGGAACAGAACGGAACGTGCATGGCGTACCCCCTCAACTTGGTGAATTCAGACTACGAGGGGGCACTGACAAAGCGGCGCAGGCGCACGTCGCTCTTGGTGAAACGAACAATGTCAGACCCCCTGGCCATGATGGAGCTATGGAAACGAACGCGGCAGTGGTGCAGGCGGAGGAAGCTGTTGTGGCTGCTGTCGCTGCGTTTGCTGCGGTGCTCGCTGGCGGTGATGCGGCTGTTTCCGGCGGTGCTGTTTCCAGTGCGGGTGGAGGGTCTGAGGCCCGGGGTGTGCCTGGGGCGGCGGCGGGATTGGATGATGATCCATTGCAGCGGGTTGCTGATGGGGCTTTGGATGTCCTTGCAGCGGTGGCGCGGTCGGAAGCGAAACTGGCGGCCCTGAAGGTGCAGGCGGTGGCGGTGTTCGCCGGGGCCACGAAAGCGCTGAACGCTCCGGCGCGGTCGCCGTATGAGGCGACGGCGCAGGACCGGAGCCTGGTCGCCGAGCTGGGGTGTGTCCTGGCGGTCGGTGACCGGACCGCCGGTGCCCTGCTCGCCGAGTCCCATGCCCTGACCATGTCCCTGCCCCGGACCCTGGCGGCTTTGCGGGCCGGGACGATTTCCTGGGCGCACGCCCGGGCCATGGTGGACCAGACCGTGAGCCTTGACGGTAACGGGGCCGCTGCTTTGGAGGCGCACTTCCTGGACCCGGCTGCACCTAACGGTGCCCGGGGGTGTCCGGTTGGGGAGCTGCCGGCGTACCGGTTCAAAACCAAGGCCAGGACCTGGCGGGAGCGCCATCACCCGGAGAGCCTGGAGGCCCGGCATGCCAAAAGTGTGGCGGACCGAAGGGTCGAATTCTGGCGGGACACTGACGGGATGGGCTGGGTGGCCGCGTGCCTGCCCGCGGACCAGGCCTCCGCGATCTGGGACCAGCTCACCGCGGCAGCGCGGGGTATGCAAGGCCCGGAAGAGCCCCGCACTCTCACGCAGTTGCGGGCCGACAACTTCGCTGCAGCGCTCCTCAACACCAGGGTCAGTGCCGGCGGCACTGCAGACACCGGTGGTGCTGTTGCTGGCGGCGCTGGTGCCGACGGCAACGACGAGGCCGGTCCCGGGCCGGGCTCGTCAATTCGGGCGCAGGTCATGGTCACCGTGCCGGTCTTCTCCCTCATGAACCTCACTGACGAACCCGCGATGCTCGACGGGTCCGGCCCGATCCCCGCCTCAATCGCACGTCATCTGGTCGCTGACGGTGCCGGCTCGTTTTACCGGCTGCTGGTCGATCCGCGGGACGGTGCGCCGCTGGAGATCGGCCGGACCAGCTACCGGCTAACCAAAGCCATGCGGAACTGGCTGCGGCTCCGGGACGGCAAATGTCCGTTCCCTGGCTGCAGCAACAACTCCCTCGACAACGAAGCCGACCACCTCCTCGCCTGGCACCAAGGCGGCACCACCGGCATCAGCAACCTCGGCCAACCCTGCCCCAAGCACCACAAACTCCACCACACCGCCGGCTGGAAACCAACACCGGCCACCACAAACGAACCACCCGGCTGGACCTCACCCACCGGCCGGCACTACAAAAGCGAACACCCGGATTGGGAACCACCACACTGGCCGGAGTCTGTCGCGTCAGCAAAGCTCACGGTGCCTGATGACCTTTCGGGTGGCTGGCCTCCGCCCGCCGAACTTTCCCAAGGCTGGCCTCCGCCCGCCGAACACTCGCAGGTCTTGCCCTCGCCCGATGACCTGTCTGCTGAGAACCAAATCAGGCACGGGGAGCTGCCGGAAGACACCTTTGCCGACTGGTTCCTGCCCGGATACAGGCCGCCGAAGGACCCTCTACCGGAAGAGATCTGGTGGGCGATGGCCTCCGAGGCGAGCGCTGCCATGGGGTAATGACGGGTCAGTAATGGAGCAAGCCCTCACTCTTGGCACCGCACGGTGGCGGCGTCAGCATTTCTAATGAGCAGCCGGCCCGAGGCATGAGGCGGCCATGAACACTTGGAGCAGCAGCACCGGAAAGGAACTTTTTCCGGGCAAAGAAAAGCACCCCGGTCAGTGGACCGGGGTGCTTCTCTTTGATGGTGCCCTCGATAGGATTCGAACCTACGACCTTCTGCTCCGGAGGCAGACGCTCTATCCCCTGAGCTACGAGGGCAATCCGGGGATTCCCGCCGTTGCTGGCGGGACGTCCTAGAGCTTAGCAGGAAGGTGGCCTGCAAGGGAAAATCGCCACTCCATTGCTCACCTGAACGGTAGTCAGGGCCCCAAAATCAGTAGCCGGAGAACGAGTCCACGTGAACCCGCCTGGCCCCGGCCTCCCGTGCCGCGCGACGCAGCGAAGCGACACTGGCAGGTGAGCCCGAGATGAAAACCTCGCGCTCTGCAATGTCGGGAATGACCGCACTGAGAGCTTCGCCGTCCACCCTGGCAGCATCGGCCGGGAAGGCACTTATATGTGACGGCGGTTGGGAGCCATCGGAGATGCGGGCCACCACTCGAACTCCGGCATCCTTCACTTCTTCCGCGTAGGCAATCTCGTCGGCGCTCCTGGCCAGCAGCAGGAGCACCGCGTCGCGATCCCGTAATCCGCCGGAGGAGATGTGTGAAAGGAAAGGCGTGATGCCGATTCCTGCAGCGATCAGCAGCACCGGCTTGCGCGGGTCGCGCGGGAGTACAAAGTCGCCTCCAACGGAGGTGGCCGTCAGTTCATCGCCCGGATTCAGCGAAAGAAGGACCTTCTTGGCTGCGGACACGGGCTCAGCAGTCCGCACGCCGAACTTCACCAGGCGGTCAGCCGGGGCGCCCGTCAAACTGAACACCCGGCGTCGTCCTTTACCGTCCGTTTTCGCGTGCGGAAGGTCCAGCTCCATGTATTGCCCCGGCAGAAAGCGGACAGGCCGGGAGGGCTCGAAGGAAAATTCCGTGGTGCTGGGCGTCAGAGGCCTGGTTCCGTTGAATCTCAGCTTCACACCGCCCCGCTGGCCGACCATAAAGGCCAGAAGATTACCGAGCAGCAGCGCGGCCTCAGGCGAGTTCGCGAGGAAGCCGAAGTTGTAGGGGACCGCGAACACCACGCCCACCACGGCCGCGAGGGCCAGTTGCTGCCACCTTCGCGGCGGCAGTGTCAGCGGCTCGGTGAGCATGAACCCTACAAAGAACAGCAACGGCCGCTGCGCCAATGACTGCCACAAGGCCATCCCAACGGACATGCCCGACTGGAGGAGTTCCGCCGTGATGATGGCGCAGGCGACGATGAGGAAGACCCAGGCCATCTGGAACTTGCGCGTACGGTACAGGACCAGGAGTATGCCGGGCACCAGCAGCAAAAGCATGGCAGGGGTAGCCGCCCACCAGGTGGCAATGTTGAGCCCGGTCAGCCCAACCACGAAAGCTCCCGCAGCGGCCGGGTTGAAGATGTGGCGCCCGCGCCACGCGAGCGCATACTTTGATGCCGACGCCAGGATGCAGGCCAACGCCACGCCGGCCAGATCCATCGGCGCGAAGGAAGGCCAGAACAGGAAGTACAACAGGAGGCCGGTGATGAGCGAGGACTCTGTGTGGGCCCGCACGTGGAAAATGGCCGCCAATGCCCTGTTTGACGCATAGGTCAGGCCAAGGCACAGCACAAGGTGCGCCAGCATTTCGGGAATACCAAAGGTGAGCCAGCCCAGGGCATCGAGCAGAAGGCTGTAAGCGGCGAGTGCCGCAAGGACCAGGAGGATGAGCCGGTACATGGTGAACCGGCCAAGCGCGGTATCCAGCCGTGCGGCCACGGAGGGGGCCGGCCTGGCTTTCGGAGTTTCCACAGGGCTCATGTGAACAGTCTCCCTTCAAACTCCGCGGAGTGGGCCGCGCTCCCGTCCGAAAATACGGTCAGCCAGGAGAAATCGAACTCTTGCTCCAACCGGGCCCCCGGGGCGAAGAAGAGCGCAGTGGCCAGGGCATCGGCCAACATGGCACTGTCCGCCAGGACCCAGGTGGCGACGGCGGTCCTCACTGGCTGCCCGGTTGTTCCATCCAGCACATGATGCAGGCCGTCGCCCCAGGCCCGGCGGTTGGACGCCGAGGCACAAAGCGCCTGCCCCGCGAGGGGAACGATTCCGATTGCCTGGGCCGGATTGTAAGGATGCTCCAAAGCGACCTGGGTGGATCGTGGGCCCCTTGCCAGCAGGTCCCCGCTGCCGTCAATAACGAAGGAATCAATTCCTTCAGCGTCCAGTTCGTCGGCCAGCAGATCAACCAGCAGGCCCTTGCCTGCTGCCCCGATGTCCAGGACCACGGGCGACGTGGTGGTGATGGTGGTTCCCGCCCAGTCAAGGACCTGGTCCCACTGAGGTGCCGGCACCGGGGATCCTGAAGGCCTGAGGGAGTATTCGGCGTCGTACCCCAGCCGTTCCAGGGACGCGCCGATCAGCGGGGTCATGGCCCCATCCGTCAACCGGTAAAGCGACCTGTACAGCACCCCAAGCCGGCGGGCTTCGTCCGGGAACCCATACCGCCCGGGCTCCCGTGCCATGCTGCTGACGCGGGAGTCGGATCGGAAACGGGACCAGTCGGCGTCGAACTTTTCCACGCGGTCAAGGAGGCGCTTCCGGATGGTCCCGGCAAGCGGAAGAGGCGTGGAGACTTCCCAATGCGTGCCGATTCCCTCGAACGCAAAGCCCTCCCAGTCCGCGTCCGGCACCGTCTACTGCGCCTCCGACTTAATCTGTTCCACGGCCTGGTTGAATCCGCCGCTGGTCAGGGAGGAACCCGCGACCTTCGAGACGTTGAGCTCATCGATGTTCTTGCCCACCACCTGCCCGGCGATACCGCTGGCGAACTCACCCTGGAACTTCCGCGTGTTCGGGTTGGAGGGATGCTGGGTGATGTTGACGTCCGTCACCTTCCCCCCGGCAAGGGTAAGTTCAACCCCTACTGTTTCGGTGCCGTTGGGGGAGACGTAGTTTCCGTCAGCGCTGTAGGTGCCGTCCTTGTACGTGGAGCCGCTGGTGGCCAGCGGCGATGCTCCCGCAGATGGCGCGGCGGCGGAAGTTTCCGCATTGTTGCCAGCGGGGGCAGCAGGCGTGGTTTCAGTGGCGGACGGCGCGCAGCCGGCCACTGTTCCGGCGAGGGAAAGGCCGGCGATTCCGGCGAAAACACTCTTGCGGAGTGACGGTCTCATAGAAAGGCTCTCATTTCGGTTAAGTGTTCGGGACGGTGCTTACGGTGGTGTCAACGATGAACCCAGCGTATTGGTTCAACTTGTAGCTGCCTTGTGGATTTCCTGTGGAACAGCTGTGGCGCCGGAAACAGTCCCAATTCTTTTGCTGTCACTGGCCCCCGGTAGGCTAGAGGGGTGACTCCCGAAGAACTCTCCCTCGCCATATCCGCCTGCCTGAAAGACGCCGTCGACGCCGGCGAGATTGCCCTTTCGGCATCAGCAGTGCCAGACGAGGTACGCGTGGAGCGGCCCAAGAACCGGGACCACGGCGACTGGGCCACCAACATCGCCCTGCAGCTGGCCAAGCAGGCCGGCACCAACCCCCGTGAGTTCGCCACAGTCCTGAGTGCCCGGCTGAAGTCTATCGACGGCGTCTCCGCCGTGGACATTGCCGGGCCAGGGTTCCTGAACATCACCGTCGATGCAGCAACGGCCGGTGCCCTCGCCAAGGTGATCGTCGAAGCCGGACAGCAGTACGGGACCAACACCGCGCTCGCGGGCCACACCGTCAACATGGAATTCGTATCCGCCAACCCCACGGGCCCCCTGCACATCGGGCACACCCGCTGGGCTGCCCTGGGTGATTCGATTGCCCGCGTGCTGCGCGCTTCCGGCGCCACCGTCACCGCTGAGTACTACATCAACGACGCCGGCTCCCAGATGAACGTCTTCGCCAACTCGGTGTACTCGCGGCTGCACGGCCTGCCTGTGCCTGACGGCGGCTACCCCGGCCAGTACATCGCCGACCTGGGCCACGAGGTCCTGATGGAGCACCCGGACATCCGCGAACTGACCGAAGTTGCTGCCCTTCCGGTCATCCGCGCCGCCGCCTACAAGGCACAGATGAAGGACATCAAAGCCACGCTCGCGGACTTCGGTGTCGAGTTTGACGTGTTTTTCTCCGAGCAGGAACTGCACGACGCCGGCGCGATTGAAAGTGCCGTTGCCCGCCTTCGCGAGCAGGGCCACGTGTTCGACGACGGCGGTGCTGTCTGGCTGCGGACCACCGACTTCGGCGACGACAAGGACCGGGTGATGATCCGCGCCAACGGCGAGCCCACCTACTTCGCAGCGGATGCCGCCTACTACCTCTCAAAGAAGGACCGCGGCTTCACCGAAAAAATCTACCTGCTGGGCGCGGACCACCACGGCTACATCAACCGGCTCAAGGCCATCGCCGCCTGTGCCGGGGACGATCCCGAGGTGAACATCGAGGTACTGATCGGCCAGTTGGTATCAGTCAACGGCGCCAAGCTGTCCAAGCGCGCAGGCAACATCATCGAGCTGAAGGACCTGATCGACTGGCTCGGCAAGGATGCAGTCCGCTACTCCCTGGCACGGTTTCCGGCAGATTCCCCCCTGACCCTGGACCCGGAACTGCTAAAGAAACACAGCAACGAGAACCCGGTGTTCTACGTGCAGTACGCCCACGCCCGGTCCCGCGGTGCCGCCCGTAACGCTGTCGACGCCGGCGTGGAGCGCCGCGTAGACGGCAAAGACAGTTTCGACGCCTCGCTCCTGGACCACGCCACAGAGAACGAGCTGCTCTCGTACCTGGGCAGCTACCCGTCCATCGTCGCGAAAGCCGCGGAACTGCGTGAACCGCACCGCGTGGCACGGCACCTCGAGACCATCGCCGGCGCCTACCACCGCTGGTACGACGCCTGCCGCATCGCCCCGATGGGCGACGAGGCGGTAACCGACGTCAACCGCACCCGCCTTTGGCTCAACGACGCCACCAGCCAGGTGCTGGCCAACGGGCTGGACCTGCTCGGCGTTTCCGCACCGGAACGGATGTGATCTGCATGAACGAGGCAAACACCAGCGCGGTCTCGCCGCTGGCCCCGGAATGGCTCGCCGTTCCGGAGGACCTGAACGCCCTGACCCCTTCTATGTGGGCCAAGGACGTGTCCCGGACCAGTCCGGGGGAGCTGGCCATCGACGGCATTCCTGTCGCCGAGCTGAAGGAACAGTTCGGCACGCCCCTGTTCGTGATGAGCGAGGCGGATTTCCGTTCCCGTGCGCGGGGGTTTAAAGACGCGTTCGACGACGCGTTTGCGGACATCTGCGGGGGAGTGGACGTCTACTACGCCGGCAAGTCCTTCCTCTGCACGGCAGTGGCAACCTGGGTGGCTGAGGAAGGCCTTCGGCTGGACACCTGCTCCGGCGGCGAACTCGCCGTAGCTGCCCGCGCAGGAATCGCCGGCGCCCATCTGGGCCTGCACGGCAACAACAAGTCGGATGCCGAGCTCCGCCGTGCCCTCGACATGCAGGTGGGCCGCATCGTGGTGGACAGCCTCGACGAGCTGGACCGCGTCGCCAAGATCGCCTCCGCACGGGGCGAAACCGCAAAGGTCATGCTCCGGCTGACGCCGGGCGTCCACGCACACACCCACGAGTTCATCGCCACCGCGCACGAGGACCAGAAGTTCGGGCTCTCCATGGCCGGGGACACCACAGATGAAGCAGGCCTTTCAGCTGCTGAAGAGGCCGTTGCCGCCGCGACGGCGTACCACAGCATCGAACTGCTCGGGCTGCACTGCCACATCGGCTCGCAGATCTTCGAACCGGACGGCTTCGCGTTGGCCGCTGAAAAGCTCCTGACCTTCCTTGACGCCATGCAGCGCAAATACGCCATCGTTCTTCCGGAGCTGGACCTCGGCGGGGGCTACGGCATTGCCTATACCCCGGTGGACACCCCGCGGCCGCCGGCCGAGATCGCCCAGGCGATGGCCGCCGTCGTGCGTTCCACCTGCGCAAAGCTCGGCATCGACTCGCCGCGCATCTCGATCGAGCCGGGACGGGCCATCGTTGGCAGCACCACCTTCACGCTGTACGAGGTGGGAACACTCAAGACCGTTCGCGTTGACGCGCCGGACGCGGTTCAAGCCAGTGGAGCGGGTGAAAACGTTACGTATCCGCGCCGCTATGTGTCGGTGGACGGCGGTATGAGCGACAACGCCCGCCCGGTGCTCTACGACGCGGATTATTCGGCTGTGGTCGCCTCCCGCACGTCTGCCGCCGCTCCTCAGCTGTCCCGCGTGGTGGGCAAACATTGCGAGAGCGGCGACATAGTTGTTAGAGATGTATATCTGCCCGAGGACGTGGCAGCCGGTGATCTGCTTGCTGTACCGGGGACCGGCGCCTACTGCTGGGCCTTGTCAAGCAACTACAACTATCTGGCCCGGCCGGGCGTTGTCGCGGTGCGCGACGGATCTGCCCGGCTGATTGTCCGCGGGGAAACCGAAGAAGATTTGCTGAACCGCGACATGGGAGTCTGAATGACTGAATTGCGAACCCTGAAAGTGGCCCTGCTGGGCTGTGGCAACGTTGGGGCCCAGGTTGCGCGGATTCTCATCGAGGACGCCGACACCCTTGCCGCGCGGACCGGCGCGAAGTTGGAGTTGAGCGGCATCGCCGTGCGCAACGTCCACACGAAGCGCGATGTGGAACTTCCGCAGGAACTTTTCACCACCGACGCGGACACCCTGGTCAAGGACGCGGACCTCGTGATCGAGCTGATGGGCGGCATTGAACCTGCCCGAACGCTGATCCTGTCGGCCCTTCGCAACGGTGCCTGCGTTGTCAGCGGGAACAAGGCGCTGCTGGCACAGGACGGCCCCATCCTTCATGAAGAAGCTGACAAGGCGGGCGTACAGCTCTCCTACGAGGCCGCCGTCGCCGGAGCCATTCCCATCCTGCGCCCCATCCGCGACAGCCTCGCCGGTGACCGCATCACCCGCGTCCTGGGCATTGTCAACGGCACCACTAACTTCATCCTTGACCAGATGGACAGCACCGGTGCCCAGTTTGCCGACGCCCTCGCGGAAGCACAGCGGCTCGGCTACGCGGAGGCGGACCCCACCGCCGACGTCGAAGGCCACGACGCTGCCGCGAAGGCTGCCATCCTTGCCTCCCTGTCGTTCCACACCAGGTTTGCACTGGAGAACGTCCACTGCGAAGGGATCAGCTCCGTCACCGCGTCTGACATTGCTGCCGCCAAGGACGCCGGCTTTGTCATCAAGCTGCTGGCCATTGCGGAAAAGCTCACCGCCGCGGGCACGGACCCAGCCGGCGGCGACGGCGTCTCCGTGCGCGTGCACCCGACGCTGCTTCCCCGCGAGCACCCGCTGGCTGCCGTTCACGGCGCCTTCAATGCCGTGTTCATTGAAGCCGAGAATGCCGGCGAACTGATGTTCTACGGCCAGGGAGCCGGCGGCACCCCCACCGCCTCCGCCGTCCTGGGTGACCTGGTGTCGGCCGCGCGCAGCCTGGTCCTCGGCGGCCCCGGCCGCACGGAAACCACCACAGACCAGGTTCCGGCGCTGCCCGTCGACGCTGCCGTCACCAGTTACTACATCGGGCTGGACGTCGCTGACCAGCCCGGCGTCCTGGCCAGGATCGCCCAGCTCTTTGCGGAGCACGGCGTCTCCATCGAAATCATGCGGCAGACCATCCACCGCGACGCTGAGTCCAACGTGGAGTCGGCCGAGCTGCGGATCGTCACCCACCGCGCGTCAGAGGCTGCCCTTGCAGCCACCGTTGAGGCCGTGAAGGGCCTGGACGTCATCAATTCAGTTACATCCGTTCTGCGGGTAGAAGGAGTCTAAGTGGCTCACCAATGGCGCGGCGTTATCCGCGAATACGCTGACCGTCTGCCCGTGACGGAATCCACCAGGGTGATCACCCTGGGCGAGGGCGGCACCCCGCTGGTGCACGCGCAGAAGCTCTCCGAGCTCACCGGCTCCCAGGTGTACCTCAAGGTGGAGGGCATGAACCCCACCGGCTCGTTCAAGGACCGCGGCATGACCATGGCCATGACGGCCGCCGTCGCATCCGGTGCCCAGGCCGTGGTGTGCGCCTCCACCGGCAACACCTCCGCTTCTGCCGCTGCCTACGCCACGGCCGCCGGCCTGAAGTGTGCCGTCCTGGTGCCTGAGGGCAAGATTTCCATGGGCAAGCTCAGCCAGGCCATCGCCCACGGTGCCACGCTGCTCCAGGTTGACGGCAACTTCGACAACTGCCTCGATATCGCACGGAAGCTGGGAGAGTCCTACCCGGTCTTCCTGGTCAACTCGGTCAACCCTGCGCGTATCCAGGGACAGAAGACCGGTGCGTTCGAGATCGTTGACGCACTGGGCGACGCTCCGGACATCCATGTCCTGCCGGTTGGCAACGCCGGAAACATTACGGCCTACTGGAAGGGCTACAAGGAGTACTCCGCTCCGTTCGAGTCCGAAACCGCTGGCACGCTTCCCGCCGTCTCCACCAAAACGCCTGCCATGTGGGGCTTCCAGGCAGCGGGGGCGGCACCCTTCGTCGCCGGCCACCCCATCACCGAGCCGGACACTATCGCCACGGCCATCCGGATCGGCAACCCTGCATCCTGGGACGGTGCCATTGGCGCACGTGATGAATCCGGCGGGCTTATTGACGCCGTCACCGATGAGGAAATCCTCAACGCCCACCGCTGGCTGTCCTCCCGCGAAGGTGTCTTTGTTGAACCCGGTTCCGCCGCCGGCGTGGCCGGCCTGCTCAAGAAGCACGCCGCAGGCGACGTTCCCGTTGGCAAGACCATTGTCATCACCGTCACCGGCCATGGCCTGAAGGATCCCCAGTGGGCCCTCCGCACGGAGGACGGCAGCGACGTCCAGCCGGTGAAGGTGTCCAACGACGTAGTTACTGTTGCCGCCGAGCTGGGACTGGAAGAAAAGTAACCTTGGACACCACCTCGCAGACCGCCGTCGGACTGCAGCTTATTGAACCCGGACAACGGGTGACCGTCCGGGTTCCGGGCACCACAGCAAACCTTGGTCCCGGTTACGACAGCCTGGGCCTGGCCCTGGCGCTGCATGACACGCTGACAGTGGAGAGCCTGGAATCCGAGGAGTTGCTGTTCGATCTCCGCGGCGAAGGCGCAGAGACCCTCCCGCAGGACGCAAGCCACCTTGTCATCCGTGCCATGGAAGCGGCCTTCGAACGGCTGGGCTTCCGGCACGGCGGCCTGAAAGTAACGGCTGACAACGTTAATCCGCACGGGCGGGGCCTGGGCTCGTCCGCCTCGGCCGTGGTTGCCGCTGTTTCCGCAGCGAACGCCCTGGTGCCCGAGGCAAACCGCCGCGGGAAGGACTGGATCCTTCAGCTCACCAGTGAGCTGGAGGGGCACCCGGACAACGTGGCACCGGCCATTTTCGGCGGTCTGGCGCTCTCATGGCAGGACAGTGACCAGTACAGCAGCACCAGCGCGACAGTGTCCGAAACAGTGGTTCCGGTCGTGGCGGTTCCTGACTTCGAGCTGTCGACTGAAGCTGCGCGGGCGTTGCTGCCGGCCTCGGTAGGGCACCATGCTGCTGCCATGAATGCCGGACGGGCGGCCCTCCTGATCCATGCATTGACCAGCAAGCCCCAATTCCTGCTGGCCGGCACCGAGGACTACCTCCACCAGAGCTACCGTGCAGAGGCGATGCGTCCAAGTGCTGCGCTGATTTCGGCGCTTCGTGCGGCCGGGCACGCAGCAGTGGTATCGGGCGCCGGGCCTACGGTGCTGGTCCTGGCGGACGGGCAGGCTGAAGCGGCCGCCGTCGTCGGTTTTATCGAGGAGTTCACTGCAGCCAACACGCCGGACATCGGGTGGCGGGTTCTGAAGCTCGCAGTGGACGTTGAAGGTGCTAAGGTGGAGTTGCACCGGCGGTAATTCCGCCTATCTGATCTGCTATTGCACTTAGTTGCCGCTTGGTCTCTTACTGCGCAATGTATTCCGGTGCCACCTGCTTGGTCTGTCGCAGGAATCTGCAGCACTCAAACTGCCCCTGAAGCGTCAGCCCGGCGTTCCACCATTGCGGAGCGCAAGGTGAATTAGTATCCGGCCCTGCTGGCCGATATCCAACCGGCAAGGCCGAAAAGCCGGCTGCAGATCTGAACTGCAGCCCAGATCAAATCATCGCGTCCAGCTCCCAGTCTGGACGCCGTCGAGGGGGAAGGATCCTTCGTGACCGAAACCACTGAGCTGTCGCCAGCTGTGGAACTATCATCTTCTGCTGCCGAATCACCGGCCGCACCCGCCAAGAGCAGCGGCCTTGCCGGCCTCAAGCTCGCCCAGCTGCAGGCTCTTGCCAGCCAGCTCGGGATTTCCGGCGGTTCCCGGATGCGCAAGGGGGACCTGGTTTCAGCCATTTCCGCCCACCGCGCCGGCACACCCATCACCAAGGCGCCGGCCAAGGCAGCTGAAAAGGCCGCCGAGAAGGCGTCCGCGCCGGCAATTGTTCCGGCAGTGTCCGCCCCGGCTGCTGAAGCAACTGACGCTCCCGCAGAGGGAACGCGGGCCCGTGGCCGTGGCCGCAGCCGCCGCGCCGTCAGCGACGGAGTGGTAGCACCCGCAGCCGCTGAGCCGGCTGCCGCCGAAACAAGCCCCGCCGCTCCGGTTGAGGCTCCGGCCGCCGCCGAGGTTCCCGAAGCGGGTGAAGGCGCCGCTGAGCGTCGCCAGCCGCGCACCCGTAACCGCCGCCGAGGCGAAGCAGCCGCAACCGCGCCCCAGGGCGCCGAGGGTGTTGAGGCCCCGGCGGAACAGGCCGACGGCGAGCAGCGCGCCGCAGCGCAGGCCACCGCAGAACCGCGGACGGAAGAACGCACCGAGCGCACCGAAGCTGAAGCCGGCGAAGCCGCGCAGCGCACCGATCGCCGCGAAGGCGGACGCACCCGCGGCCGTGACAACGCAGCACGCGAGAACGCCGACAGCGGCCGTGACAACGCAGGCAGCCGCGACGCCGGCCAGCGTGAAGGCGCACGACGCGATGACAACCGCGACAGCGACGACACTGACGGCGGCAGCCGCCGCAACCGGCGTAACCGCCGCGACCGCAACGACCGGAATGACCGCTCAGGCGGCCAGGACCGTGACAGCAGCTCACGCAACGATCGCTTCCGCGACCGCAACGACCGCCGTCGGGGACGTGCCCAGGGACCGGACGTCGACGACGTCGAGGTCACCGAGGACGACGTCCTGCTGCCGGTTGCCGGCATCCTGGACGTCCTGGAGAACTACGCGTTCATCCGCACCTCCGGCTACCTCCCGGGCCCGAACGATGTTTATGTGTCCCTCGCCCAGGTCAAGAAGTACAACCTGCGCAAGGGCGACGCTGTGGTTGGCGCCATCCGTGCCCCGCGCGACGGCGAAGACCGCAGCCAGCAGTCCGCACGCCAGAAGTTCAACGCCCTGGTACGCGTCACGTCCGTCAACGGCAAGACCTCCGAGGAACTTAAGGACCGTGTCGAGTTCGCCAAGCTGGTGCCGCTGTACCCGTCCGAGCGCCTGCGCCTCGAGACCGACCCCAAGAAGATCGGCCCCCGCGTCATCGACCTGGTTGCCCCGATCGGCAAGGGCCAGCGCGGCCTGATCGTCTCCCCGCCGAAGGCCGGCAAGACGCTCATCCTGCAGTCCATCGCCAACGCGATCACCACCAACAACCCTGAGGTCCACCTCATGATGGTGCTGGTTGACGAACGCCCCGAAGAAGTCACGGACATGCAGCGCACCGTCAAGGGTGAGGTCATCGCGTCCACCTTCGACCGTCCCGCAGACGACCACACCACAGTGGCCGAACTCTCCATCGAACGCGCCAAGCGCCTGGTGGAAATGGGCATGGACGTGGTGGTCCTGCTGGACTCCATGACCCGCCTGGGCCGTGCCTACAACCTGGCAGCTCCGGCCTCCGGCCGCATCCTGTCCGGTGGCGTGGATTCCGCAGCGCTGTACCCGCCCAAGCGATTCTTCGGCGCCGCCCGCAACATCGAAAACGGCGGCTCGCTCACCATCCTGGCCACGGCCCTCGTAGAGACCGGTTCCAAGATGGACGAAGTCATCTTCGAAGAGTTCAAGGGCACCGGCAACATGGAGCTCCGCCTGTCCCGCCAGCTGGCAGACAAGCGCATCTTCCCGGCCGTGGACGTCAATGCGTCCGGTACCCGCCGCGAGGAGAACCTGCTCTCACCGGAGGAAGTCAAGATCATGTGGAAGCTGCGCCGCGTCCTCTCCGGACTCGAGACCCAGCAGAGCCTTGAACTCCTGACCAACAAGATCCGGGAAACCCAGAGCAACGTTGAGTTCCTGATGCAGGTTCAGAAGACGACGCTTGGCGCGAAGTCGGATAACGACAAGTAGCTGGGCTCCACCGCTCAAAATATGCCGGCCCCGCCCCTACGCTGGGAGGCTTTCGATCTTCGATCGTTCGCCTCCCAGCTCCGGCAGGCCCGAAGCCACTCCCTGGCCGGCATATTTTGAGCGGTTCGTCGTTAAGTCACCGTTTCCGGCTCCATCCAACGCGGAGTCAGATATCGCCCCTCCTGGCGGGTATTACGGGCTGTAAGTGACCCCGCGTTGCAGTTATTAGACTTGTACAAGTCGAAAGAGGTTTATAGATGTTTGAGTCCGTACAGGGCCTGCTTGATGAGCATGATTCCATCCAGGCGCAGCTGGGGGATCCTGCTGTTTATGCTGATCAGCGGCTTGCCCGGAAGCTGGGGCGGCGTTCGGCTCAGCTCAATGGCATTGTTGAGGCTTACCACAAGTGGGAAGGCATCAGGGATGACCTGGCTGCTGCCAAGGAGATGGCTTCGGAGGATCCTGAGTTTGCCGCTGAGGTACCGGAGCTGGAGGCCGCGCTTGAGGTTGCTGCTGCGAAGCTGCGCCGGCTGCTCATTCCGCGCGACCCTGACGATGCCCGCAACGTGATCCTTGAAGTCAAGGGCGGTGAAGGCGGCGACGAGGCTGCACTCTTTGCCGGTGACTTGCTGCGGATGTACACACGGTATGCGGAATCGCGCGGCTGGAAGACTGAAATCATTTCGGCAACGGAATCCGACCTTGGCGGCTACAAGGATGTCCAGGTCGCGGTGAAGGGCAGCTCGAATGACCCGGCCGAGGGCGTGTACGCCCGGCTTAAGTTTGAAGGTGGCGTGCACCGCGTGCAGCGCGTTCCCGTGACCGAGTCGCAGGGCCGCATCCACACATCTGCCGCCGGTGTCCTGGTCCTGCCCGAAGTGGATGAGCCGGAAGAGCTTGAGATCAACCAGAACGACCTCAAGATTGACGTTTACCGTTCCTCCGGTCCCGGTGGCCAGTCCGTGAACACCACTGACTCCGCCGTGCGCATCACCCACCTTCCCACCGGCATCGTGGTGGCCATGCAGAACGAGAAATCCCAGCTGCAGAACCGTGAAGCGGGCATGCGGGTTCTCCGGGCACGCATCCTGGCGCACCAGCAGGAGCAGATCGACGCCGAAAACTCCGCCCAGCGGAAGTCGCAGATCCGCACCATGGACCGTTCGGAGCGCATCCGAACCTACAACTACCCCGAGAACCGGATTGCGGACCACCGCACCGGCTACAAGGCGTACAACCTGGACCAGGTAATGAACGGTGACCTGGAGCCGGTTATCCAGTCCGCAATCGAGATGGACGAACAGGCCCGCCTGGACGCCATCGGCGACTAGCCCTTCCGCCGGATGACACTTGGGCCAGGCCAGTCGCTCGCGGATGCCGTCAGCGCGGCAACGGACATCCTGCGTGATGCCGGCGTACCCAGTCCGCGGGTGGACGCCGAGCTGCTCGCAGACCATCTGCTGAACGTTGGGCTGGGCCGCCTGCGGGCCATGATGCTGGGGGACACGCCCGCCCCGGAAGGCTATGAGGCCCTGGTCGCGGAGCGGGCCAGTCGGATTCCGCTGCAGCACATCACCGGCGTGGCGCATTTCCGCTACCTGGAGCTGGCCGTGGGCCCTGGTGTTTTTGTGCCCCGCCCCGAGACCGAATCCGTGGCGCAGCTGGTAATCGACCACGTCAAGGGCATGTCTCACCCCCGGATCGTTGACCTGGGAACCGGTTCGGGCGCCATCGCGGGTTCCATCGCCCACGAAGTGCCGGGCGCCGAGGTGCATGCCGTCGAGTTCAGCCCGTTCGCGCACGCCTGGGCGGCAAAAAACCTGGCCCCGTTGGGCGTCCATCTGATCCTTGGAGACCTGCGGGACGCGCTGCCGGAACTCAACGGGACCTTCGACGTCGTGGTTTCCAACCCGCCGTACATCCCGGCCGAGGCCGTTCCCAACGAGCCGGAAGTCGCCCTGCATGATCCCCCCGAAGCGCTGTACGGCGGGGGAGCGGACGGCATGGAACTTCCGACGGCGGCAGCAGCCTCGGCTGCGCGCCTGCTACGGCCCGGCGGCTACTTCGTGATGGAACATGCAGAAGTCCAGGCAGGCTGGATCTCGGCCATGCTGGCCAGGACAGGGAACTGGACCAGTATCAGGACGCATCTGGACCTCAACGGCAAGGAGCGCGCCACCAGCGCCCTGCTCGCGGATCCGGACCCAGGGAATGAAAGAATAGGCGAGTGACCACAACCTATAACTGCACCAGCGACGACGAGCGCGCCCAGGGACTTGAACACGCGCAACGAGCCATCAGCGAAAAGAAGTGCGTGGTCTTTCCCACGGATACCGTCTACGGCATTGCCGCCGACGCCTTCTCACCGCAGGCTGTCACCATGCTCCTGGTGTCAAAGGGACGCAGCCGCACCATGCCGCCGCCCGTGCTGATTCCCCGCATCAACGCCCTTGACGGGCTCGCCACCGACGTGTCGGCAGACGCACGAAAGCTCGCCGAAGCGTTCTGGCCGGGCGGCCTGACCCTCATCCTGCACGCCCAGCCGTCCCTGGACTGGGACCTGGGGGAGACCAAGGGGACTGTGGCGCTGCGGATGCCCGACGACGAAATTGCCCAGGAACTGCTGACGCTCACCGGGCCGCTGGCCGTTTCGTCGGCCAACCGCACCGGCCATGCTCCGGGACAAACGGCAGCAGCTGCACGCGAGCAGCTGGCCGATTCCGTGGAGGTCTACCTCGAAGGCGGCTTCCGGCCGCTCGAAGGTGAGCCGGCAGTACCTTCCACAATTGTTGACGCCACCGGCCCCCGGCTGCGCGTGGTCCGCAACGGCGCAGTGAGCCTCGACCAGCTCCGCGAACACGTGCCGGGTGTGCTGGGACTCGGCGAAATTCCCATGGCCGAAGAGGACCCGGTAGAAAAGACACCGGTTGAAGCAGTGCCGGTTGCAGAGACACCGATCGAAGCAGCGCCGGCTGCAGAGACACCGATCGAAGCAGCGTCGGCTGCAGAGACACGCTCGGGTTCATCGGCAGTAGAGCCCGAAGCCCCGGAAGCCCCTGAGACGCCTGCCGCCCAGGCACCAGCCCCGGACTCCAGGCCTTGATGGCGCTGGACCGCCAGCAGGTTCCCGTCCTGGAGGTTGATGCCACCCCGCTGCGGGTTCCTGAACTGGTGGAGGAACTCAACCGCTTTATCCAGGAAGGCTCCACGCGGACGGTCCTGGGCCACAACCTGCACAGCGTCACGCTGACCCTTTCGGATGAGGGCTTCCGCAACCTGTACCAGCGCAGCGACGTGGTCCTGTTGGACGGTGCCCCTGTGCTGTGGCTGTGGGGCAGGACCGGTAAGGCCGATGGCCCTGTGATGGACTACCGGCTGGGCTCCACCGACTGGCTGCCCGCCCTGGGCCAGGTGCAGGGACTCGACCGGATCGCCGTGCTGGGTGCCGGTGCCGACGCGAACGCCGGAGCCGTCCGGAAGCTCGAATCCATCGTTCCCGGTGCCCGGGTCTCGGGCTTCCCCGGGGAGGGGTGGAATGAGGAGCTCGAAAACAAGGCAGTGGCGTGGCTGCACGTGCAGCAGCCGCAGCTGGTTCTGTTGGGACTGGGCATGCCGCTGCAGGAGAAGGTCCTGGAGCGGCGCCTAGGCGACATGCCGCCGGCCATCTATTGCGCGGTCGGCGGAGCTATTGAACAGTTGGCCGGCTTCCAGAAGCTCGCACCGCGCTGGCTGGGCAGAATGGGACTTGAATGGGCGTGGCGCCTGCTGCTTCATCCCCGTCGTGTTGCCTACCGGGTGCTCGGCGAGCCCTGGGTCCTGCTGTGCCTCCTGGCACGCCGCGGGTTGAAGCGGCAGGTGCTCAAGCGCGAACACTAGAAGCGCCAAAACTGGAAGCTGCAGCCTAGAACTTCTGGTCCTCCAGTGGCGCAAAGCCCTTGCCGCGGAGGCCGGTGGTGAAAGACCTGGCCCAGCCCAGGAATCCGGGAAGGTCCCGGCGCTGCGCGAAATAGCCCAGGTAGCCGCCGACGTCGGCTACAAAGGACCGGACGCGGAAATACCGGCGGATCAGGTAGCCGCGGTTCCGGTAGTAGTAGTAGCGCTTGAAGGCTGACTCCGGAACAATGACGTGCCAGCGGGCACCGAAGACGTGCTGCGTCTCGGAGAAGGCGTGCGGATGCGTGATTGCGGTTGTGGTCACCGTGCCGAAGCGGATGCCGGCTTTGCGGAGGCGGATGGTGAAATCAACCTCATCGCCCCGGATGAACAGGCGCATGTCCGGCAGGCCCACCTTGAAGAAAACATCAGAACGGATCAGGGCGCCGTTGAAGAAGTGTCCGTCGTCCGGAAGGAAACCGATCTTCTCCACGTCGGCACGGCTATGCGTGACCTTGCCGTCCAGGCGGAAGAAGAAGGAAAGCCGGTCCGGCTGCCCTGGCGCCGTCACCAACGGGACCACTGCCTCCAGGTCGCGCGCCTCAGCCTCCCGCAGCAGCGTGGCGAGGCAGTCAGGATCGGCCGGCTCGGCGTCGTCGTCCATCATCCAGATCCATTTGGCGCCGCTGGCAACCGCCTTGAGGGCGGCCAGCGAAAATCCGCCTGCGCCGCCGAGGTTGGCTTCGGACCGGACGTAGTCCACGTTCGGGTGCTTCCCGGCCACGTCCAGCGCAGGAGTTCTCCCACTGTCCACCAGGCAGATCGTGTCCACCGGGGCCGTCTGGTTGTTGATGGAATCCAGCAGGACGGCCAGTTCCTTCGGGCGGTCGAATGTCACGGCGGCAACTGCTATGCGGGGGGTCATGGGGGTCCTTTCAGCATGGCTGACAGGGATTTCCCCGCTCGCGGTGCGCCAGTGTGGCGCGAAGCCATGATGCTGTTGGCGCTAGTATCTTTGACTAGAGTCCACTGTAATACAGCCCTGTAAGGCACTGCGTACACGAAAAAACGCACTGCCTGCTGCGCGCTCGGCGACGGAGAAGTTTCATTTATCGAAGAACAGATTCCCTGCCAGTGAGCCCATCGACCACCGACAATCCGCCAACGTGGTTGTCCGGCTGCAGCACAACCCTTGAAACGGCCATCGCCCCATGATCATGTACCTGCTGATGGGACTGACCGCTGCCGTGGTGTCCTATCTCGCCACATGGGGTGCCCGGGTGGTCGGCCACCGGCTCGAACTGCACCTGCCCATCCGCAGCCGGGACATGCATTCCATTCCTGTCTCCCGGCTGGGGGGTGTGGCCATTTTCCTCGGAATCATGGTGGCGCTCGTCGTGGCCAGCCAGTCTTTCTTTGTTAAGGACATCTACCGGAACAACTTCTCGCCCTGGGGCGTCCTCGCCGGCGCGGCCGTCATCGTCCTGGTGGGCGTTGCGGATGACCTGCTCGATATCCGCTGGTGGGTGAAGCTGATCGGCCAAAGCGCCGCAGGCCTCACGGTGGCAATCTGGGGAGTCCAGATGACCATCGTCCCCTGGGTGCCTGAACCCATCTACCTGGAGAACGAGACCCTTCGGGTGGTGCTGACCGCCGGTCTGATCGTCACCACCATGAACGCCTTCAACTTCATTGACGGCCTGGACGGGCTGGCCGCCGGAGTGGCGGTTATTGGTGGCACGGCCTTCTTCTTCACCGCTTACTGGGTCCACCGCAACGCAGTGCTGCTGGACTACTCGGATCTCGCCACCCTTATTACGGCGGTCCTGGTGGGCAGCTGCCTGGGCTTCCTGCCGCACAACTGGTTTCCCTCCAAGATTTTTATGGGTGACTCCGGGGCAATGCTTATCGGCCTGCTCATGGCGTCGGCCGGCGTGGTGTCCACCGGCCAGATCACCTCGGGCCTCTACGACAGGGCCAACGGTATCTCCACAGTGATACCCATCCTGCTTCCGTTCGCCGTTCTCTTCCTGCCCCTGCTGGACCTTGGCCTGGCGGTGGTCCGGCGGACTGCCCGCGGACGTTCACCCTGGTCCGCGGACCGGGGCCACCTGCACCACAAGCTCCTGGATATCGGCTACTCACACCGCACCGCAGTCATCCTGATGTACCTCTGGACCGCAATCCTTTCCTTTGGGGGATTGGCCTTCGCCATCTTCCCGTGGCAGATCGTGCTGTCCGTCGACATCTTCGCCACGCTGGTGATGGGCCTCATCACCGCCTGGCCGTACCTGGCGCGGCGGGGCGAGGAAACCCGGGCGTAACCTCTGTGCAGAAATATTTCTATCTCATGTAGAATTTAGGGGCAGCCAAAGCTGCCCCTCCAACCTGCCTCCTGGCTGACTGCCTCGTGGTGCCGACGATTGGGATCGAATGACCTCCAACGCCGAGTCCGGACCTGCGTCCGGCAACGGAAACGTTGGCGCATCCGGCCCCACGCCGTCCCTGTGGCTGAACCTGCTCAAGTGGAGTTCCATGGCTGCTGCGGCCGGACTGGCGGTGTGTGCAGTTGCGGCAGGAATCCTGGCCGGTGCGGACGGTGCCCTGTCCAGTGCATTGGGCGGGCTGCTGGTGATGCTGTTTTTCGGGATCAGCCTGCTGGTCGGCCACTTCGTGGGACGAAGCAATCCTTCCGGGGCCATCGGCATGTTTGTCGCCACCTACTTCGTGAAGGTGGTGGGGTTCGCCGTGGTCCTGTTCGTCATCGGCGCTCCGCAGTGGCTGCAAGGCCGCTGGTTCGTCGCCGGCGCCGTCACCGCCGTCGTCCTCTGGCAGGCCGCTGAAATTTACGGTTTCAGCAAAGCCCGCCTTCAGATCTACAACGATCCAGAAACCAAGGAAACCCGCGATGCGTGATCCAAACAAGCCAGTCGAAGGCACCAACGGCACGGGCGGATCAAACGGCTCTGCCCCCGGTGTATCACGCGACGGAAGCAGCGGCGGATACAACGCCGGCATGGCCGTATTCAGCTACATCATTGGCGGAATCATCGTCTGGAGTTTGATAGGGTGGGGACTGGATTACGTGTGGGGAACGCGCTGGATTGTGCTCGCAGGCGCTCTGCTTGGAGCCGTCGGAGGTTTCTACCTTTCCCACATGCATGGCCTTACCAGTTCTCGAAAAAATGCTGGGGAGCGCCATGCTGCCAGCGGGCCGTCCCAGGACGGCAACACTAATGCCAAATAATTTCACACGGGGAACAGCAGGCCGTCAGGTTGCCGGTCCCCGCCCAACGCCCAATGATGGACACTGCAGAGAGGAAACGCGTTGATCGCGCTTGCGCTCCCGGCCCAAGATTCAGGAGAGTTTACTCCTCCTGGTATTAACGAAATGCATTTGCCGGCAATCCTGCCGTGGGGTGCCGCAGAAGGATTCTCCAAGCAGATGCTGCTGGTCCTCCTCTCTGTCGCCATTATCGCCGTCTTCTTCGTGCTCGCCGCACGCAAGCAGCAGCTGGTACCCGGTAAGCTCCAGTTCGCCGGCGAAGCCGCCTACGGCTTCGTCCGCAACGGAATCGCCAAGGACATCATCGGCGGACGGGACTTCATCAAGTACGTCCCGCTGTTGTTCAGCCTGTTCTTCTTCATCCTGGTGAACAACATCTACGGCGCCATCCCGTTCTTCCAGCTCCCCACGTTCTCGCACGTGGGCGGTGCCTATGTGCTGGCGGGCATCGTCTACTTCACCTGGATCGCCATCGGCGTCAAGAAGAACGGACTCCGTTACTTCAAGCTGGCCACCGTGCCCTCCGGTGTCCCCTGGTTCATCCTGCCGATCGTTATTCCGATCGAGATCATCTCCAACTTCCTGGTCCGGCCCGTCACGCACAGCCTCCGTCTGTTCGCGACCATGCTCGCAGGACACCTCATCGTGATGATCGCCGGCTACGGCATCGAGTTCCTCATCATGCAGGAGAACGTCCTGCTCAAGGGAACCTCCGTCCTGGTCCTGGCCGGTGCCATCGCCATGTACATGCTTGAAGCCCTGATCATGGTCCTGCAGGCCTACGTCTTTACCCTGCTGACAGCGATCTACATCGAAGGCGCGCTTCACGCCGACAGCCACTAGGCACCCCTAAGCTTCCCCTCGCGGGGATGATAGCAACCCAAACAACCTGCCACATGGGTGGCATCTTGAAAGGAAGAAAAATGGAAGGCAATCTCAACCTCGTAGGTTACGGTCTGTCCGCAATCGGCGGTGGTATCGGTGTTGGTCTCGTATTCGCTGCCTACATCAACGGCGTCGCCCGCCAGCCGGAAGCACAGCGTGTCCTGCAGCCGATCGCATTCCTCGGCCTTGCGCTGACCGAAGCCCTCGCCATCCTCGGCCTGGTCTTCGCCTTCGTTCTCTAGTCCTTAGAGCGAAGCGAACTTACAGAACCGAGTAGAAAAGGACGGGTGAAATATGAATCAGCTGATCATCTCAGCCGCCACTGAGGGCGAAGTCAACCCCCTGGTTCCCAACATCTGGGAAATGGGCGTTGTCCTCGTGGGCTTTGCCATCCTCATGTTCATCGTGGTCAAGTTCGTTGTCCCGATGTTCGAAAAGACCTTCGCCGCGCGTGCCGAGGCTATCGAAGGCGGCATTGCAAAGGCTGAAAAGGCCCAGGCTGAGGCGTCTGCTGCACTCGAAGAGTACAAGCAGCAGCTGACCGACGCCCGCGCCGAAGCCAACCGCATCCGTGAGGAAGCCCGCGCCGAAGGTGCCCAGATCCTCGCGGATCTCAAGGAAAAGGCAGCTGCAGAGTCTGCCCGCATCACGGCCCAGGCCCATGCCCAGATCGAATCCGAGCGCCAGGCGGCCGTTGTGTCGCTGCGTTCGGAGGTAGGCACCCTGGCCACCACCCTTGCAGGCCGCATCGTTGGGGAATCACTGAACGACGACCAGCGTGCAGCACGGGTAGTGGACCGCTTCCTGGCAGATCTGGAGACCCAGAACGCAGGTGCAGCTAAGTAATGGCAGGCGTATCGAGCGAATCGCTGGCAACAGGGCTGGCCGAGTTGGAAGCCAAGCTTCCGACCGCGTCACTGCAGCTGGCAAAGGAACTCTTCGGAATTCTGGGAATGGTGGACAGCTCGGCTGGCTTGCGCCGCGCCCTGACTGACCCGTCCCGCAACGGTGACGAAAAGTCGGCGCTGGTCAGGCAGCTGGTTGGCGGAAAAGTCTCCGCTGATGCTGCAGAGATCGCGGGCGGACTGGCCAGCTCACGCTGGGCAACCGCACGGGATATCGGCGATGCACTCGAGACTCTTGCCGCAACGGTGGTCATTTCCGTTGCTGAAAACAAGTCGGCCGTTTCTGCCTCCGGAATCTCTGGCCTGGAGGAGCTGGAGAACGATCTGTTCTCCTTCAACCAGGCCGTTGCCTCCAACCATGAGGTACAACGTGCTCTGTCCGAACCGCAGGCCAGCGCTGCAGCCAAGGCAACCCTGGCCGAGAAGCTGGTGCCCGGCGTGAGTGAGGAAGCAAAAGTCCTCATCACGCAGGCGGTCACCCAGCCCCGCGGCATCAAGCCCACCCGGCTTGTGGAACGGTTCGCCGAACTGGCAGCCAAGCGGCAGCAGCGCTGGATTGCAACGGTCAGCGTGACCCGTCCCCTGACACCGACGCAGCTGGCACGCCTCCAGGCGGGCCTGAACGCGATGTACGGGCGGGAACTGAAGGTCAACGTCAATGTTGACCCGGCACTCATTGGCGGCATCCGCGTCCAGGTAGGTGACGAAGTGCTTGACGCTTCGGTCATCACCCGCCTTGGCGAGCTGCAGCGCCAGCTGGCCGGCTAGCCG
This sequence comes from Arthrobacter sp. D3-16, assembly GCF_054408515.1. Lineage (NCBI taxonomy): Bacteria > Bacillati > Actinomycetota > Actinomycetes > Micrococcales > Micrococcaceae > Arthrobacter > Arthrobacter sp. D3-16. The sequence goes on from NZ_CP096437.1 coordinate 1,632,564, forward strand.
GACAAGCACAACACAACTGATAGAAACCCCGGTCATCGTGAACAACGGTGATCACAAAACAGGAGAGCAGGGACTGCAGATGGCCGAATTGACCATCAACGCCGACGACGTCCGTAATGCGCTGAACGAGTTCGCGGCGTCCTACGAACCCGGAAACGCAGAGCGCGTAGAGGTCGGCCGCGTAACCACCGCTAGTGACGGCATCGCCCGTGTTGAGGGCCTTCCCTCGGTCATGGCGAACGAGCTGCTGCGCTTCGAGGACGGCACCCTGGGCCTGGCCCAGAACCTCGACGTCCGCGAAATCGGCGTCATCATCCTCGGCGACTTCACCGGCATCGAAGAAGGCCAGGAAGTCCACCGCACCGGGCAGGTTCTGTCCGTACCCGTGGGCGACGCCTTCCTCGGCCGCGTTGTTGACCCGCTGGGCGTGCCCATCGACGATCTCGGCGAGATCAAGGCCGAGACCACCCGCGCACTGGAGCTCCAGGCTCCCGGTGTGACCCAGCGTAAGTCGGTGCACGAGCCGATGCAGACCGGACTCAAGGCCATCGACGCCATGATCCCGATCGGCCGCGGCCAGCGCCAGCTCATCATTGGTGACCGCCAGACCGGCAAGTCCGCTATTGCGATCGACACCATCATCAACCAGAAGGCCAACTGGGCTTCGGGCGATGTGACCAAGCAGGTCCGCTGCATCTACGTGGCGATCGGCCAGAAGGCGTCAACCATTGCCGCCATCCGCCAGACCCTTGAGGACAACGGCGCACTGGAGTACACCACCATCGTGGCGTCTCCCGCTTCCGACCCCGCAGGCTTCAAGTACCTGGCACCGTACGCCGGTTCGGCCATCGGCCAGCACTGGATGTACGGCGGCAAGCACGTCCTCATCGTGTTTGATGACCTGTCCAAGCAGGCTGAGGCCTACCGTGCAGTGTCGCTGCTGCTCCGCCGTCCGCCGGGACGCGAAGCCTACCCGGGTGACGTGTTCTACTTGCACTCCCGCCTGCTGGAGCGTTGTGCAAAGCTCTCTGACGAGCTGGGTGCGGGTTCCATGACGGGCCTGCCGTTGATCGAGACCAAGGCCAACGACGTTTCGGCCTACATCCCGACCAACGTGATCTCCATCACCGATGGCCAGATCTTCCTCCAGTCGGACCTCTTCAACGCCAACCAGCGTCCTGCTGTTGACGTTGGTGTCTCGGTGTCCCGCGTGGGCGGTGCCGCCCAGGTGAAGTCCATGAAGAAGGTCTCCGGTACCTTGAAGCTGGACCTCGCCCAGTACCGTGACATGCAGGCATTCGCCATGTTCGCCTCGGACCTGGACGCCGCTTCCCGCCAGCAGCTGACCCGCGGCGCACGCCTGATGGAACTTCTGAAGCAGGGCCAGTACTCCCCGTTCCCGGTGGAGAACCAGGTTGTGTCCATCTGGGCAGGCACCAACGGCTACCTCGACGACGTGCCGGTTGAGGACATCAGCCGCTTCGAGTCGGAGTTCCTGGAGCACCTCACGCACAAGTCCTCGATCCTTACCACGCTGGCTCAGACCAACGTCCTGGACGATGACACCGCAGCAGCGCTGAAGTCCGCCATCGTGGACTTCAAAAAGGGCTTCTTCGGTGAGGGTGACAACCACTTGGTAGGCGCCGGCCACGAGGAGCACAGCGCTATCTCCGAGGGCGACGTCGACCAGGAAAAAATCGTCAAGCAGAAGCGCTAATTCCACTGACCGGGTGTGCCGGGCCCACAGGGTCCGGCACACCCGGTCTACGGAATGTTAGGAAAGGATAAGTATGGGAGCCCAGATTCGGGTCTACCGCCAGAAGATCAGCTCGACCACGTCGATGCGCAAGATCTTCAAGGCGATGGAACTGATCGCTACCTCGCGCATTGGCAAGGCCCGTGCGCGCGTAGCAGCTTCACTGCCTTACGCGAACGCGATCACGCGCGCCGTTTCTGCTGTCGCCAGCCAAAGCGAAATCGACCACCCGCTGACCACTGAGCCGGAGCAGATCCGCCGCGCCGCCGTCCTGGTAATCACCTCGGACCGTGGCCTGGCCGGATCTTACTCGGCAAGCGTGCTCAAGCAGGTGGAGGGTCTCAACGAGCTGCTCCACGCTGAAGGCAAGGAAGTTAAGACGTACCTCGTCGGACGCAAGGCGCAGGCCTATTTCGAGTTCCGGAACCGCGAGTATTCGCGGGTCTGGACCGGTGGGACCGACGCACCCGAGTTCACAACCGCGCGCGAGGTCGGCGAAGCACTGCTGGCCGATTTCGCAACCGACTTTGAAGAGGGCGGCGTGGACGAGATCCACGTGGTGTACACCCGCTTCAAGTCCATGGTCACCCAGGAGCCCACGGTCATCCGCCTGCTTCCACTGGAAGTAGTGGAAGAGCAGGCCGCTTCTGAATCGGACCTGTTGCCGCTGTACGAGTTCGAGCCGGAAACTGAGCGCGTTCTTGACGCTCTGTTGCCGCGCTACATCGAGTCACGTATCTTCGCGGCCATGCTGCAGGCAGCGGCTTCCGAGCTCGCTGCGCGCCAGCGGGCCATGAAGTCCGCGGGCGACAACGCCACGGACCTCATCAAGAAGTACACGCGTCTGCGCAACACGGCCCGCCAGGCTGAAATTACGCAGGAGCTTTCCGAGATTGTTGCCGGCGCCGACGCCCTTGCGTCCTAGCCTGCAGCACCCCCGGTTCCGCTGGACCTGCACCACCACAGATAAACTTAAACCCACGCCATCTACTGAGTGAAGTGAGAGAGATGACTGCCACTGCTACCGAACACGTAGCCGCAACGTCCGGTGCTACCGGCCGCATTGCGCGCGTAATCGGCCCGGTTGTCGACGTCGAATTCCCGGCTGACGCAATCCCGTCCATCTATAACGCCCTGACTACCGAGATCACCCTCAACGGTGTCACCAAGACCATCACGTTCGAGACCTCCCAGCACCTGGGCGACAACCTCGTGCGCGCCATCTCCCTTCAGGCCACCGACGGACTTGTCCGCGGTACGTCCGTAGTGGACAGCGGCGCCCCGATTTCCGTACCCGTTGGCGACGGCGTCAAAGGTCACATCTTCAACGTCCTGGGCCAGCCCCTGGACGTTACCGAGGCGGAACTGCAGATCAGCGAACGCTGGCCTATCCACCGCAAGGCACCGAGCTTTGCGTCCCTTGAAGGTTCCACCGAGATGCTGGAGACCGGCATCAAGGTCATCGACCTCCTCACCCCGTACATCAAGGGTGGAAAGATCGGCCTGTTCGGCGGCGCCGGCGTGGGCAAGACCGTTCTGATCCAGGAAATGATCACCCGTGTTGCCCGCAACTTCGGTGGTACTTCCGTGTTCGCCGGTGTGGGCGAGCGCACCCGTGAAGGTAACGACCTCTGGGTTGAAATGGAAGAGGCAGGCGTCCTCAAAGACACCGCCCTTGTCTTCGGCCAGATGGACGAGCCGCCGGGAACGCGCCTGCGTGTAGCCCTGTCCGCACTGACCATGGCGGAGTACTTCCGCGATGTGCAGAACCAGGACGTGCTGCTCTTCATCGACAACATCTTCCGCTTCACCCAGGCAGGTTCCGAGGTTTCCACCCTCCTCGGCCGCATGCCTTCGGCTGTGGGCTACCAGCCCAACCTGGCAGATGAGATGGGACTCCTGCAGGAGCGCATTACCTCCACCAAGGGCCACTCCATCACCTCGATGCAGGCCATCTACGTTCCCGCAGATGACTACACCGACCCGGCGCCGGCAACTACCTTCGCACACCTCGACGCGACCACGGAACTTTCCCGTGAAATCGCCTCCCGTGGTCTGTACCCGGCTGTTGACCCGCTGACGTCGACCTCGCGCATCCTGGATCCCCAGTACATCGGCAAGGACCACTACAACACGGCTGTCCGCGTGAAGCAGATCCTGCAGAAGAACAAGGAACTCCAGGACATCATCGCCATCCTCGGTGTTGACGAACTGTCTGAAGAGGACAAGATTGTTGTGTCGCGTGCGCGCCGCATCCAGCAGTTCCTCTCGCAGAACACCTACACCGCCAAGCAGTTCACCGGCGTCGAGGGCTCCACGGTTTCCATCAAGGACACCGTCGAGGGCTTCACCGCCATCTGCGACGGCGACCTTGACCACATCGCGGAGCAGGCGTTCTTCAACGTCGGCGGCCTCGATGACGTTGAGCGCCAGTGGGCCAAGATCCAGGAACAGACCAAGTAATATGGCTGAGCTCGAGGTTGAGATTGTCGCAGCGGACCACTTCGTGTGGTCCGGAGCGGCCAAGATGGTCAAGGCCCGCACCAGCGATGGTGAAATCGGAATCCTGCCCGGCCACTCGCCCCTGCTGGCGATCCTGGCCGAGGGTGAGCTGGCCATCCAGCCGGTGTCCGGTGACCGTATTGCCGTAGATGTTGACGGCGGATTCTTCTCCGTGGACAACGACCGCGTGGTTATTGTTGCTGACAACGCCCACCTGGGCGGCTCGGCTACCGCTGGGATCCGCTAGCACCACCTTGATGGACGCACTGAGTCTTCCGTTCATCGCCATGGCAATCGCTTTTGGATTGCTGGTTTTTGCACTGTGCCTTTCGGGGGTGCGCCGCTTCAATCTGCGGCGTGCCCTCGGCACGGTGGACGCCTCCATTTGCATGGCTGGAAACAGCTGGCAGATGGGGGTTTGTCGTTATCAGGACAACGACCTTGAGTGGTTCCGGCTGCTCTCGTTGAGTGTCCGGCCCAAACACAAGTTCAAGCGGCACTCGCTCGAACTGCTGGGCCGCCGCAAGCCCACCGAAGCCGAGGCAGTCAAGGTCCAGCCCGACGTCGTAATTGTCGAATTGCGGTATGAAGGGCAGGACCTTCGCCTTGCCATGAAGTTTGACGCCTATGCGGGCCTCTCGTCCTGGCTTGAGGCCGGGCCGGTCATCGGCGTGGGTACCTGGCGCTAGCCCGCGTGGACTGGCTCTACGACCTCCGGCTCACCGATGGCCCGGTGTACTGGATTTCCCTTGTCCTGGGCGTCGCCGGAGCCGTGTACCTCCTGGCCCCGCCCCCTCATATTCGCGCCCGCCGCTGGATGCTCCGGGCCGTCGGCGCCGCCGCCATGGCCTTCGCGCTGGTGGCCACCGTCCACTGGGCCCTCATCAACGTCTTCTCCGTTTTCCCGGAGAACGTTCCGGACCCCGTCCTGCTATGGGTGGTCCCCGGCGTCGGCGCCCTGATCCTGCTCCTGCTCCGGCTGCCCCGGAGCAGTTGGCGCCGCCGCGCCGCCGGCCTAATCGCAGTGCTTCTGGTGGCAGCGCTTTCATCCGTCCAGATCAATGGCTACTTCGGACTCAACCGCACAGTGAGCGATCTGCTTGGCACGGCGCTGGCCCGGATCCCCGCCCTCGAGCCGGACTTGATGCGGCAACCGGGGGAGGCCGACGGCGTTCCCCTCGTTGGGTGGGCGCCGCTAGGGGAACTACCGGATGGGGGAGTCCTCCGGAGGGCTGTCATCCCCGCCGTCCTGTCCGACATGGACACCCGCGAAGCGTATATCTACCTTCCGCCCGCCTACTTCGCTGAAAACCGCCCTGCCCTCCCTGTGCTGGTCCTGGTGGCCGGCCAGCCGGGAGGGCCTGCGGACTGGCTCACCGGGGGCACCCTGCAAGCCCACATGGACTCCTTCGCTGCTTCGCATGGTGGCATCGCCCCGGTGGTGGTGGTCCCGGACCCGAACGGCTCGCAGTCGGCGAACACGATGTGCATGGACAGCCGGATAGCGAAGGCCGATACCTTCCTGTCGCGCGACGTACCCCAGTGGATTACCTCCACCCTTGTTGTTGACACGAACCATCACCAGTGGGCCATCGGTGGATTTTCCTTCGGCGGCACCTGCGCCCTGCAAATGGGAACCCGGCACCCCGCGCTGTTCCCCTCCGTCCTCTCCTTTTCCGGGGAAGCCGAGCCGGCGATCGCCAAGGAGCGGCAGAAGACCATCGAGGCCGCCTTCCCGGGAGACCCGGACGCGTTTGAGCGGCAGACGCCCCTTGCCATCATGAAGGAACGCCGTTTTGAGTCCAGCGCGGTGTACCTGACAGCAGGACAGGACGACCCCGAATTCGTGGCGTACCTGCACACCCTGACGGAAGCTGCACGGGAGGCGGGCTTCACCGTGCGCGCCCACGAGGTGGAACGCACCGGACATTCATGGGACACGTCCTCGAAGCGGATCGCCGACGCGCTGCAGTTCCTCGCCGACAGGTGGGGACTCCAACAGTGACTTCCGCGAAGCAGGTCCGCACAACATCCCTGGCTTGGGCAACAGTGGGACGGCCGGCACGGGACCGGGTCATCGCCGCCCTGAAAGCGATGCCGTTCTCCGTGGCCGTGCTTGCGGTGTTCCTCGCCACCGGGGCAATCACCGGCAGCTACCTTGCCGGGCCGCCAGAGCAGTTGCTGCACCTGGCAGGAGTGAGCGGACCTGGGCTGCGCGCCGGCAACTGGTGGTCCCTGTTCACCAGCCTCTTTTTCGCCACCAATCCGTTGGCTTATCTTGCCGCATCCCTGATGATCCTCCTGCTGCTGGGCCTGGCCGAACGCAGGATGGGAACGCCGGCAGCGGCGGGGTTCTTCTTTGGCGGCCAGTTCGCAGCAGTCACGCTGTTCCTGCTGCTGACCCAACTGGCAGGGTACGTGGGTGACGGATGGCTGGACCGCATGGCCGACGACATCCTGATTGGCCCCTATCCGGCAGTCCTGACGGCGGCGCTTGGGGCAAGCGGCAGGCTGCCGGTCCTGTGGCAGCGCAGGCTGCGGACAGGCGTACTGTCCATTTCGCTCCTTCTGGTGCTCTACGTCGGGCACGCGGAAACGGTGATCGGCCTGCTCGGTGCCGTCCTGGGGCTCCTGGCCGGATGGTGGATCCAGGGGGACCACGGCCACCTGCACCGCCACCGGTCCACCGGCCGGGAGACCCGGAACCTGCTGGCACTCACCGTCGCCGTTTTCGCCGTGGGACCGATCCTCACGGGAATAGCGCGGGCGCCCACCGGCCCGCTGGCGCTCCTGCGTGACGTCGTCCTGAACCCCATGCCCACACTCAGCCAGCTGGCCTTCAACTGCGGCGCGACTGTGGAAGCGGCCTGCCTGGAAGCGGGAAGGGCAGGGTTTGCGGGGCCGTTCGGCCTTGCGCTGGCAGTGGTTCCGGTGGTCCTGCTGCTGATATGTGCGGATGGAATGCGCCGCGGCCGGCGGCTTGCGTTGAACATCGCCCTTGCCATCCAGCTCGCCGTTACGGGGCTGGCCGCCGTCTACCTGGCACTGTTCGCGCTGGTGCCGTCCCGGCTGCATGGCCCGTCCGCCCCGCCGATGGGAACTGCCTTCGCCCACGTGCTTCCGCTGGTTGGCGTACCCCTGCTGCTGGCAGCGCTCCTGTGGTTCAACCGGCGGCAGTTCCGCGTGCAGACGCTTCCTTCCGCACGGCGGACGCTGGCTCTGGTGGTGGGAGGGACGTGGCTTGTCCTTGCCGGCACATACGCGGCTGCCTGGTTCTGGTCGGGCGGATTAGCCCGCGACGGCGGCTTACTGGGCCTGTTCGCGGAACTGGCGCGGCAGTATGTACCGGTTCCCATCCCGCAGCATTACCACCGGGTCTTCGCGGACAGAAACAGTGTGGAGGCAGTCCTTTTCGCCTACTCAGGACCGGTGTTCTGGGTGGCTGCGCTGGCGGCAGTATGGTGGGCGCTGCTGGGCGGACACCATGGCAATGATTCCGGGCGGCAGGACAGGATCCAGGCACGCAACCTGCTGCACCAGGGCGGCGGACCGCTGTCCTGGATGGCGCTCTGGGAACCCAACAGCTACTGGTTCAGCCCTGAGGGCCAGGGCGCGGTGGCTTTCCAGCGGCACGGCAGCGTGGCGCTGACACTGGGTGGAGCTTTCGGTCCGGGGCAGGGCCAGAAGGACGTCACTGCAGGATTCCTGGCCCACTGCAGCCGCCAGGCGATGATTCCAGCCCTCTACTCCTGCGACGACACGCTGTGGCCCATGCTTGAGGAACGCGGCTTTTCCCGGGTGGCCGTGGCACAGGAGACACGGCTGGCAATTCGCGAACTCGAATTCAAGGGCAAGGAATGGCAGAACGTCCGCACGGCGCTGAATCGTGCTGCAAAGCTGGGAGTCAGGGCTGTCTGGGGACCTTACGAGTCGCTGCCCGCGGGGCTGCGTTCCCGGCTTAGTGAAGTCTCCGAGGAATGGGCAGCAGGTAAGACGGTCCCCGAAATGGGCTTTACCCTCGGCGGCATTGATGAGCTCGATGACCCTGAGGTGCTGTGCTGCCTCGCCGTGGACGAAAGCGGCGCTGTCCACGGGGTGACAAGCTGGCTGCCCGTGTACGACGGCGGGGCCCTGGTCAGCCGGACGCTTGACGTCATGCGCCGGGGCGCCGAGGGATTCCCGGGGGTGATGGAATTCCTCATCGCCTCTGCGGTGCTTGAGCTGCGCGCTTCCGTGGAGGTCATTTCCCTGTCAGGCTCTCCGCTGGCAAGCGTCCCGGGAACCGGCGGTGATGACAGCGGCGAGGAGCGGGCGGATAACCTGGTCCGGATCCTCGACCTCGTGGGGCATGCGCTGGAACCGGTGTATGGATTCCGGTCACTGGCCGCATTCAAGTCGCGCTTCAAGCCGGAGTACCGTGCCCTTTACCTCTATTACCAGGACCCGCTGCACCTGCCCGCTATTGGCCGCGCCTTAACGCGTGCTTACCTGCCCGGGCTTTCCCTTCCGCAGGGTGCGCGCCTGGTACGCAAATTGGTGAAGTGAACTCTTCCAATTGGCACTAACAATGCGCGCTCAGGGCGGACAAGGCCGCCGCCTGAGGCTCATGATGGAACCGGAAATTCAACAAAGAATGGTCCCCGGCATAATTGCCGGGGACCATTGTTTCGCTGCCGGCCGGATTTATGCGGCCGGACGGCGGTGACTAGACCAGCGTTACACCGGTTGCCTGGGGGCCCTTGGCGCCCTGACCGATTTCGAACTGAACACGCTGGTTCTCGTCGAGGGTCTTGAAGCCACCGGTCTGGATCTCCGAGTAGTGCACGAAGACATCACCATCGGAGTCATCCGGGGTAATGAAGCCGAAGCCCTTTTCAGCGTTGAACCACTTGACGGTTCCCTGTGCCATGTATTTCTCCTCATTGTGGAAATTTGTTTAAGATCGGCACACCTCGTGCCGGCCTTGGTCACTCCGCGAGAAGAATCCTGGATTGCCGTCCGGAAAAGGGACCGGCGCTGCAGGAGCTTCGCGCTCGCAACATGTCTTGCGAGCATGAAAAACACCTACACAAAGACTGAGACAAGAATTTCACGCTGCCTCGCGGAGGTCAACGGTTTAGGTGGAGAAACGGATAAATTTTGGGTAAAAAGTCGGTTAAATGACCTTGTCAGAGCCGAATTGGGGCAAATAAAAGGCTCATCAACCCGGTGCGGGGGGCGGGAGGAGTCTTCGTCAGAAGAGCCGGGACTCGCTGTCATCGACGCCACGCATCGCGTCGTAGTCAAGGGTGACGCAATCGATCCCGCGGTCGTTCGCCAGGACTTTGGCCTGCGGCTTGATCTGCTGAGCGGCGAAGATGCCCCGGACGGGGGCCAGCAACGGGTCGCGGTTCAGCAGCTCGAGGTACCGGGTGAGCTGCTCCACGCCGTCGATGTCGCCACGGCGCTTCAGCTCAATGGCCACGGTGGCTCCGCCCGCATCGCGCGCCAGAATGTCCACTGGTCCGATTGCGGTGAAATACTCGCGGCGGATGAGGGAGTAGCCCTCACCGAGTGTTTCAATCTGTTCCGCCAGGAGCCGCTGCAGGTCCGCCTCAACACCGTCCTTGATCAGGCCAGGATCCACGCCGAGTTCATGGGAGGAGTCGCTGATCTTCTCGTGGATGTTGATGATGAGCCGGTCATCGGTCTTGGCCGACTGCACTGTCCACTGCTCGACGACGCCCAGTTCCAGGTCCACGTCCTCGGGGGAGGAGATCCGCATCGTTGCCGGCGGACTCATCCAGTTAAGCGGCTTGTAGGAGCCGCCGTCCGAGTGGACCAGGACAGAGCCGTCAGCCTTGACCAACAGGAGCCTGGTGGCAAGGGGAAGATGGGCTTTGAGCCGGCCAACGTAATCAACTGAGCATCGGGCTATGACAAGTCGCACGCCGTACAGACTACCGGCTGCTGCCGCCGGCCTTGCCCAGCGCAAGTCCTGCAGCCCTATTGGGTTCCCGCCCGGCCGCACTGGCGGAGGCGGGTGCTGGGGCAGAATGGATGCATGCCGCGTTCCAACCGTCCCCGCCGTCCCGTGTCCGGAAAAGCCGGGGCCGGTTCGGGCAGGGCTGCCGGAAAGAAGGGGAGCGGCGAGGTCCCTGAGCTTGACCTGGAACGTGCGCGGGCAGGCATCGCGCGGCGCGAAAGCGCTCCCGACGGCGAATGGATGGTCCGCACCATGACGGCCAGGAACGCCGAAAAGACGTACATCTGCCCGGAGTGTTCCACGGCGGTGCTGCCAGGGGTTGCGCACCTGGTGGTGTGGAAGGACGACCACCTCTTCGGTGCTGCCGCCGGGCTGGCGGAACGGCGCCACTGGCACACCAATTGCTGGATGACCCGCAGTTACCGCTACCGGTAGGGGCCGGGCGGAGCTGTCGCTAAGCTGGCAGGCATGACTTTTGATCCGGCCTCGTATGAATTCAGCCAATCCACCGGTGCCGCTCCCATCCGCGCCGCCACTGTCCTGCCGGCCCGGCGCGAAAACGTGGAGCTGCAGACGGAGGACGGCCACACCCTGGTGGGCGAACTGGCGCTGCCGGAGTCCGGGCCGGTGACGGCCACCCTGATTACCCTTCACCCGCTGCCCACGCACGGCGGCTTTATGGATTCCCACGTCTACCGCAAGGCCTCCTACCGCCTGCCCGCGCTCGCCGGCATTGCGGTGCTGCGGTTCAACACCCGCGGAACCGAATCCCCGCGGGGTACCAGCACGGGGACGTTCGAGGAGGGTGTTGGTGAGCGGCACGACGTGGAGGCGGCGGTCCGCTTCGCCGTCGAACGCGGCCTGCCCAACCGCTGGCTGGTGGGCTGGTCCTTCGGCACCGAACTTGCCCTGATGTACGGGGCAACGGAGCCGGTCGCCCCGCAGATCGAGGGCGCCGTGCTGCTGTCCCCTCCGCTGCATCGGGCCAAGGACGAACACCTGCTGCAGTGGGCGCAGTCCGGAAAGCCGCTCAAGGTACTGGTACCCGAGCACGACGACTATCTCCGGCCCGAGGCTGCAGCAGTGCGCTTCAGCCTGGTGCCCCAGGCGCGCGTGGTGGGCGTCAAAGGCGCGAAGCACCTGTGGGTGGGGGAGAAGTACGCGGGGCGCGTGCTGAACGAGATTGTGGAAGAGGTCACCGAAGCAGACATCGGGGGCACGGGCCTGCCGCAGGAATGGGACGGGCCGGTGGCCACCGCACCGGCGTAGGCCGGAAGGGTCAGGGCCCGGAACACCAGGTCCTGGGGGTCAGTGCTTGTCCTGCCGCACGATGTAGATTTCCCGGATGAGCAGCAGGACAGCGGCCGCCGTGGGAATGGCGATCAGGGCGCCGAGGACACCGAGCACGCTGCCGCCGGCAATGACGGAAATGACTGCCACCGCCCCCGGCACCGCCACGGCCTTCTGCATGATGCGCGGGGAGATGAAGTAGGCCTCGAACTGCAGGTAGGCGAAGTAGCACACGGCGTAGACAGCGGCGGTCTGCCAGCCTTCGGTGAGCGCGATCAGGACTACCAGCACACCGGCAATCAAACCGCCGACCAGCGGGATAAAGGCGAGCAGGGCCACTACAAACGCCAGCAGAAGGGCGAAAGGGATCCCCACGATGGACATCACGATGAAGGCAAAGGTGGCATTGAGCAGGGCCACGCAGGCCTGCCCGATGACATAGTTGCCCACCGACCGCGTGATCTCCTCGGACAAAGCCTCAACCCGGGCGCGGCGGGAACGCGGCGCGAGCCGGTAGCCCCACTTCTTCATGGCCGGCAGGGCGGCCAGGAAGTAGAGGCTCAGCACCAGGACAATCAGGGTGCCGAACAGGCCGTTGGCCACCGTTGAGCCGAAGGTCACCACGCCGCCGAAGATCCCGCCCACTGCAGCGGGATCGTTAACGAACTTGTCCAGTTCCTCCGTGAGCCGGTCGCGGACGCCGAACTGGTCGTCCAGGCTGCGGAAGAACTCGGAATCGATGAAGTCCCGCACCCAGATGGGCGCCTGCTGGACGATCTCCGTTACCTGCTCAACGATCGTGGGGATCAGGGTGGCGAAGAATCCGACGACGGCACTCACCAGGACGGTGACGGACACCAGGATTCCTGCCGGGCGGGGAATCTTCCGGCTCTCCAGCCAGCCCACCACGGGCTCCAGCCCCAGGGCAATGAACAACGCCGCAACAATCCACAACAGCAGCTGCGTGGTGTTGGACCCGATCCAGTAGACCAGCAGGGCCAGCCCCACGCCCACGGTACCCATAAAACCCATATAAAGGGGATGCTGCGGCGACATCCGGGGCCCGGGATCGCCGAACTGGGGCTCCACCTCGCCGGGCTGGTGGCCAACCTGGTTGTCCTGGTGTGAGTATTCCGGCGGCATTTCGAAGCGGATCCTCGGCTGGGCCCCCGGCAACGGCTGGCGAAGACGGCGTACCACCAGTCCGAGGGCAGCGGCCGCGGCCCCCTTCCGGCGCACTGGTGCAGGATCCTGCGGAGCGTTTGCCGAAGGCTCAGCGCCCGCCGGATTCTCGTGTGCCGCGGAGGACTCGTCCGTCTTGTCAGTCACTGGAATTTAGGGCCTGTTCGATGCGTGGCGCCGCTGGCGCGGGCCGGTGTGATGATCATCGCAAACACTATCAGCAGCCTTGTCAACACCCGCGGAGGGGACCGCTCCGGTGGCAGCGGAAGATGAGTATCCGGCTCCGGGACCAGGGCCCCGGTAACCAAACCGTTACTATTGAAGGTAAACCCCCGCTGATGATAGGTGTTCCCTTGCGTTTAAAGACTGCAGTCGCACTCGTGCTGCTCGGCCTCCTGACACTGCTGGCCGGCATCGGCCAGAAAACTATCTGGGCCCCGTCCGAGACTTTCACGGCCTCTGCGCCCGCAGATGCCGAGGCGGCGCCGCTGACCGTCATAGACCAGAACCTGCGCACCCTGCATGGCGGAACCGTCAAGATCAACATTGAGGGCGACGGCAACTTCCTGCTGGCAGCAGGGCGTCCCGATGACGTGGATGCCTGGGTAGGCCAGACGGCTCACAACACCGTCACGGGGGTCTCGGAGGACGGCAAGGCGCTTCAGGTGGAACACGCCGAGGGCGACACCACAGCCCCCAACCCCGCCGGCTCCGATCTTTGGGTTTCCACGGAGAACGCCAGCGGCCAGCTCGAGTATTCCTGGACCCCGCCCGCCGATGGCGACTGGACCCTCCTCCTTGCCTCTGACGGAACCCAGCCTGCTCCGGCATCCATCTCCATGACGTTCCCGAACGATACTTCCACTCCGTGGGCCATTCCGCTGATGGTGCTGGGCTCGCTCCTGATCCTCGGCGGGATCGTCCTGGCCCTGCTTTCCCTCCGCAAGCGCAACGGTGACGGCGACGGCCAGGGCAGCGGCTTCGCCCAGCGTGCCCGCGCCACGAGCGAGGCGCGTTCATCCTCCCGGGTGTCCATGGTTGCAGCGGGCGTGGTGGCTGCAGCCGTGGTGGCCGGAACCGGCGCCGCCGCACATGCCACTTCACCGGCGCCTGAGCCTTCCCCGGATTCGTCATCGACGGCTTCGGCCGTAGCGCAGGAACCGTCCGGTTCGCCGGTGCTGCTGGACGCCCAGTTCCGCCGCATCCTGGAGCAGGTCTCCAGCGCCGCGGACGCCGGCGACGCAGCAAAGGATGCGGCAAAGCTGGCGGACCGCGTGGGCGGGACAGAACTTGAAGTCCGCACCCAGAACTACAAGATCCGCTCGCAGGTGGGATCGTACGAGGCCCGCATGCCTGTGCGATCCACCAAGCTCCTCACCACTGTGGTCACCAGCAACCGCGTCTGGCCCCGGTCCGTCCTCGCCGTGACCCAGGGCGAGGGCAATGTTGTGCCGCAGCTCCTCACGCTCGTCCAGGCCTCGCCGCGCGAGAACTACAAGCTGGTGGAAACGAATCCGCTGCAGCCGGGCACCACGTTCCCCACCATCAACCGTGACGGTACGGAAACCCTTGCTCCCAGTGACAAGACCGGGCTGCTGTACAGCGGCGAAGAGGCCATGGCCGGCCTTGCCGACCGCCTCACCTCCGCCGAGTCGGCTTTCAAGGACAAGCTCGTGGAGGGCGAGTCCTCGCCCTACATCGCGGATACGCTGTCCTACCAGGCCGAGGTGGTCAAGGCAGGCGAGAACGGAAACTTCTCCTTCACCCACAAGGTGGTTCCCGAAAGCACAGTGGTGTTCCGCACCGCCGACGGCGGCGCACTGGTCCTGGGCCGCATCAACTTCGGCTTCGAAGGAACGCCGAAAGCTGCCGGTGACAAACTCACCATCGGTGACGACGCTGCGGCCCTCGCCGGCGGCAAGGAAACCACCACGGGCATGGTCCTGAACTTCGCCGAGTCCATGGCGGTATACGTTCCGCCGGCAGGTTCCACCGACCCCATGAAGCTTGTGGCTGCCACCCGCGGCCTGGTGGGCGCCAGCTTCAAGTAGACGCTGTACCTGCATTACCCCCGGCAGCGGCCGGAGTGGCTAGAGTGGAAAGCATGAGTTCGCCAGCTTCCCGCCCAGTCCCTCCTGCCGCTGCCAACCTGCTTAACCTGCGCGGCGCCGTCGACCTTTCCTCGCTGAAGCAGCGCCCCGCCGCCCCGGCCCCCTCCGTGCCGCCGGCCGGTACTGGTACGCCGGGCGGAGAGCAGCCCGGCGCCGCTCCCGGAGCTCCGGAACTGGTGGTCAACGTAACCGAGGGCAACTTCCAGCAACTCGTGGAGTTGTCCGCGCAGGTACCCGTGGTTTTCGCCCTCTGGGCTTCCTACTCACCCGAGTCATCAACCATGCTGGACGTCCTGGAACGCGTGGTGAACAGCTACGGCGGCAGGCTGGTTCTCGGTGCCGCAGACATCGAAGCCTTCCCGCAGCTGGCCCAGGCGTTCCAGGTGCAGGCCGTACCTACCGCCGTTGCGGTACTGAAGGGCCAGCCTGTGCCGCTTTTCCAGGGCGGCGCTGACGAACAGCAGGTCCGCAGCCTTTTTGATGAACTGTTGAAGGTGGCCGCGGCGAACGGAGTGACCGGAAGCCTTGGCGGCGGCGCTGCCCAGGAAGGGGAACCGGCACCGCTGCCGCCGCTGCACCAGGCCGCTTTTGACGCCATCGAAGCAGGTGACTACGCGGCGGCGGCAGAAGCCTACCGGCAGGCGCTGAAGGAGATGCCCGCCGACCACGAGGCGAAGGCGGGGCTGGCCCAGGTGGAGCTGATGGAGCGCCTCCAGCCACTCACCTCTGAGGACAGCGAAGCACTGCGTGCGCAGGCAGCCAATGAGCCGGACAACCTGGAGGCACAATTTGCTGTCGCCGACCTGGACGTTGCCGGCGGCCATGTGGAGGATGCGCTGAGCCGCCTGGTCAGCTTCATCGGCAGGAACTTCGGGCCGGAGCGCGAGAGCGCCCGGGTCCGCCTGCTCGAACTGTTCGACGTGGTGGGCGCGGCGGATGAGCGGGTGGCCAAGGCGCGGCAGGCACTCGCCAGGGTGCTTTTCTAGTGTCTGCGCTGTTCGAGCCGCTGAAGCTCCGCTCTTTGGAGCTCCGGCACCGGGGCTGGGTTTCCCCGATGTGCCAGTACAGCTGCGATGCCGACGCCGCTCCCGGTGTTCCGCACGACTGGCATCTGATGCACCTGGGTTCGTTCGCCGCCGGCGGCGCGGCATTGATCCTCACCGAGGCTGCCGCCGTTAACCACGAAGGCATGATCAGCCCCCGCGACGCCGGCCTCTACAACGATGCCCAGGCCGAAGCCTGGCAGCGGATTACGTCCTTCGTGCACCGGCACGGGGCGGCGGAGGCAAAAATCGGCGTCCAGTTGGCCCACGCGGGCCGTAAGGCCTCCACCTACTGGCCCTTCTCCGGCAAGCACGGCACCGTCCCGGAGTCCGACGGCGGATGGACCACGGTGGGGCCCTCGCCGTCTGCCTTTGACGGCTACGCCGAACCCGCCGCCATGAGCGGGGAGCAGATCGAGGGAGTGATCAACGATTTCGCGAACGCCGCCGTCCGCGCCGTTGATGCAGGGTTCGATACCGTGGAAATCCATGGGGCGCACGGTTACCTCCTGCACCAGTTCCAGAGTCCGCTGATCAACACGCGGACCGATGCCTGGGGCGGGGATGAGGCCGGGCGGAACCGGCTGATGCTTGCGGTGGTTGATGCTGTGCGGGCTGTCATCCCGGACTCAATGCCCCTGCTCCTGAGGATCTCCGCCAGTGACTGGGCTGACGGCGGGGTGGACCTCGCTGCCTCGGTGCGGCTGGCACGCGAGGCGGCGGAGCGCGGCGTGGATCTCGTGGATGTGTCCAGCGGGGGAGCCGTTTCCCATCAGCAGATCAAGGCGGGACCCGGGTACCAGACAGGCTTCTCCGCCGCCATCCGCAGGGACGCCGGCGTGCCCACCGGAACGGTAGGCCTGCTGACGTCCGCCGGCCAGGCCGAGCATGCCATCGCCACCGGCCAGGCCGACGGCGTCTTCATCGCCCGGGCGGCACTGCGGGATCCGCACTGGTGGCTTCGCGCGGCCTTCGAACTGGGCCATGACATCCAATGGGCGCCGCAGTATGAGCGTGCTGTTCCCCGCCGGACATTCTGACAGCCGCGCCCACAATGGCCCACGAACGGCGCGAACAGAGGACAGCCCCTGCTGGCTCGATTGACCGGCAGTTGGAAGCCACCATCCTGGACCTTCTGGCTGCCAGGGCCGCAACATCCACCATTTGTCCGTCGGATGCCGCCCGCGCCGTCGGCGATGAGAATTGGCGCGACCTGATGGAGCTTGCCCGCAGGGCGGCGCGGCGGCTCGTGGATTCCGGCGAGGTGGAGATCACCCAGGGCGGTTCGGTGGTTGATCCCGCCACAGCAAAAGGGCCGATCCGGATCCGCAAGGTCCGGTAGGAACCGGCAGCCCGTCCGCCGGTTCCTGCAGCTCGTTTGTGCAGGTCAGAACCCCGGCAGAAGCCTTCCTACTCCTTTGACGCTACTCCTGCAGGAGGACCCCGCTGCCGCACCCTGAGGACTAGTCTGGCTTCATGACTGCTCAGCAACCAGATCCGGCGCCGCCCGCCGGTCCCGTAGCCGCTCTGTCCATCCGGGGACTCGCCAAACGCTTCGGCGAAAAGATCGCCGTGGACGGCATCAGCCTGGACGTTCCCGCGGGCTCCTTCTTTGGAATCGTGGGCCCCAACGGCGCCGGCAAGACCACCACGCTTTCCATGGCGACCGGACTGCTGCGACCGGACTTCGGCACCGCCATCGTCCACGGCGTGGATGTCTGGGCCCGGCCCCTGGAGGCCAAGCGGTTGATGGGGATCCTGCCGGATGGCGTACGGCTGTTTGACCGGCTGACCGGCGAACAGCTGATTACCTACGCCGGGCTGCTGCGGGGAATGGACAAGGACGTGGTGGCCAGCCGCGTGGGCGAGCTGTTGGCAGCCCTGGACCTGGCACAGGACGCCGGCACGCTGGTGGTGGACTACTCGGCAGGCATGACCAAGAAGATTGCCCTGGCCTCAGCCCTGATCCACGCGCCGCGGCTGCTGGTGCTGGACGAGCCCTTCGAGGCCGTTGACCCTGTCTCGGCATCCAACATCCGCTCCATCCTGGACAGCTACGTGGCGTCCGGCGGAACCGTGATCGTCTCCAGCCACGTGATGGACCTGGTGCAGCGCATGTGTGACCACGTGGCGGTAGTGGCCGGCGGCAGGCTGCTGGCCGCGGGAACCGTGGACGAGGTGCGCGGCAGTGTTTCCCTGGAAGACCGGTTTGTCCAGCTGGTGGGCGGCCGCAGCCACACGGAAGGGCTGGAATGGTTGCGCACCTTCTAAGGCTCAAGCTGACCCTGCTGCGCAACGGTTTGCGCCGGAGTCCCTGGCAACTGGTGGGAATGGCTTTTGCGGGGCTCTACGCCCTCAGTGTTGTCGCCACCCTGGTGGTTGTCCTGGTCCTGCTTCGCCAGGCGGAACCCGAACTGGTGTACACAGCCGTGGTGCTCGGCGGCTCCGCGGCCGTACTCGGCTGGGGAATCATTCCGGTGGTTGCCTCGGCCACGGACATGACCCTCGATCCAGCCCGTTTCACCACTTTCGCCGTCCCCATGAAGCAGATGCTCGCTGGACTGGCGCTGGGCGGGCTGATCGGCATTCCGGGTTTGGCCACAGCCCTGGTGGCACTGTCCACGGTGGTGACGTGGTCCCGGGGCGTCCTGCCGGCTCTCGCAGCCCTGGTGGGCGCAGTGCTGGGAGTCCTGACCTGCATCGTGCTGTCCAAAGTGGTAACTACGGCAACGGCAAGCCTGGCCTCGTCCCGCCGCTTCAAGGACGTCAGCGCCGTCGCGTTTATGGTGCCCCTCGTCCTCCTGGGCCCTATCGTGGCCGGGGTGGGGCGCGGAATCACAGCCTCCAGCGGCTTCCTGCCCGACTTCGCCCGGACCATGTCCTGGACTCCGCTTGGTGCTCCGTGGTCACTGCCCGGCGACGTAGCGGCCGGGCGGCCCGGAGAAGCGGCGTTGAAACTGCTCCTTTCCGCTGCGGTGCTCGCCGGCCTCGCCTGGTGCTGGAAGCTGCTCCTGGAACGTGCCCTGGTCACGCCGCCATACTCAAGCAGCGGTAAGCGCAAGGGCGGAAAATTGGGGCTGCTCGGGCTGTTGCCCGCTACTCCTGCCGGAGCTGTGATGGCGAGGGCGCTCACGTACTGGTTCCGTGACCCCAGGTACTCCGGCTCGCTCATCGTGCTACCGCTCCTTCCAGTGGTGCTTCTGTTCCAGGGGAGCCAGGCCGCCGACTTCAGCACTCTGGCGCTCCTGGCGCCGCTTTCGGCGTTCATCCTTGCCTGGTCCATCTCCGCTGACGTGTCCTACGACAACACTGCCTTCGCGCTGCACCTGGCCAGCGGCGTCAGGGGAGTGGACGACAGGCTGGGCCGCGCACTGGCCTGCCTCGCCTTCGCACTCCCGGTGGTACTGGTGTTCGCCGCAGGGGCCGCCGCCTTCACCGGAGACTGGCACTCCTTGCCCGGCCAGTTGGGGCTGAGCCTGGGGATCCTCTTCACCGGGCTGGGCTTGTCCTCCGTGGTCTCGGCCCGGTACACCGTGGCGGTTCCCTTGCCGGGTGACAGCCCGTTCAAGAAACCCCCCGGAAATGTGGGCCAGACCCTTGCAGTCCAGTTCGCCGGGCTGGGAGTCCTGCTGGTCCTGGTTTTGCCGGAGGCCGCCCTCCTGATCGCACAGCTCGTGACCGGAAACTCCCTGTTCGGCTGGCTGAACCTGGCCGTCGGGCTCCTGTTGGGCGTGGGCCTGTTTGTGGCCGGTGTCAGGCTGGGCGGAAAATGGCTGGACGGCCGCGGCCCTGAACTGCTCGCCCAGGTCACCGTGAACCGCTGAGCCCGGAAGGAACAGCATGGAAGTAGTAATCCTCAACGGCAGTAAGCAGATCGGGAAACTTGCCGCGGACGCCATCGAGGAGCTCCTCCGGCGCAAGCCCAATGCGGTCCTGGGCCTTGCCACCGGGTCGTCGCCGCTGCCGGTCTACGATGAACTCGCTGCCCGCCATGAGCGGGACGGGCTGGACTTCAGCCAGGCTTCCGGCTTTGCCCTGGACGAGTACGTGGGCCTGCCCGCGGGCCACCCCGAGTCATACCGGGAAGTGATCCGGCGGGAGTTCACGAACAGGGTGAATATCGCTCCGGAAAACGTCCACGGACCGGACGGTACGGCGCAGGACATCCTGGCCGCCTGCAGCGCCTACGAGGAATCCATCAAGGCTGCCGGGGGCATAGACCTGCAACTCCTCGGCGTGGGCACCGACGGCCATATCGGCTTCAACGAGCCCGGCTCCTCCTTCGCCTCCCGCACCCGGATCAAGAGCCTCATCGAACAGACACGCCGGGACAACGCCCGGTTTTTTGCCAGCCTCGCCGAGGTCCCGCACCACGTCCTGACCCAGGGGCTGGGGACCATCATGGATGCCCGCCATGTGATCCTTGTGGCAACCGGCGCGCAGAAGGCGCAGGCCGTCCGGGAGTTCGTTGAAGGGCCGGTGTCCGCCATCTGCCCCGCGTCCGTGCTGCAGTTCCATCCCCATGCCACCGTCCTGCTGGACGAAGCTGCGGCCTCGGCCCTGAAACTGGCGGATTTCTACCGGCACACCTATGACAACAAACCCGCCTGGCAGGGCCTTTAGCCGCGCGGTTTCCAGGGCGGTCCGGCAGGGGAAGAGTACGACGACGGCAGGCAGGGGGCGCCTCTTTCCTCCTGCGGGGGATGCGCCGCCGTCGAACGCCGCACGGCCGGAAAGGCTAAGATGGTTGGCATGACTAGCATGACGGACCCTCTCGAAAACGACCCGATGCGCGAGCTTTCCGGGGCTGGAACGTCCACGGCCACCATTGAGCGCGAGGAACTGCGCCAGGAGGTGGAGCCCGGAGACCGGGAGCGCTTTTCGCACTACGTGCGCAAGGAAAAGATCATGGAGTCGGCGCTGACCGGGGAACCCGTCATCGCGCTGTGCGGCAAAGTCTGGACGCCCGGCCGGGATCCGCAGAAGTTCCCGGTGTGCCCGATGTGCAAAGAGGTCTATGACGGCCTCCGCCCGGGCAACGACGGCGGCAAGGGTCCCGGAGGGGACTCAGGCAACAACAAATAGTGACGGAGACGCTCTTTGGCGGCCCCACCCTGCCTCCGGCTTATCCGGAACGTGCAGCCTGGGGAACCGCCCCGAAACTCCGTGCCTGGCAGCAGGAAGCCCTGGACCTCTACCTGAGGACAAGTCCCCGGGACTTCCTGGCCGTGGCGACGCCCGGCGCCGGTAAAACCACCTTCGCGCTCCGTGTGGCGTCCATGCTCATCGAGTCCGGCACCGTTAATCGGGTGACCATCGTCGCGCCCACGGACCACCTCAAGCGCCAATGGGCGGATGCGGCGGCCAGGGTGGGCATCGCCATCGACCCCAACTTCAAAAATTCCGACGGCCAGCACGGCCGCGGATTCATCGGCGTCGCGGTCACGTACGCCCAGGTGGCCAGCAAACCCCTGCTGCACCGGGCCAAAACCGAGGCCGCTCGGACCCTGGTGATCCTGGACGAGATCCACCACGGCGGCGAGGCGCTGTCCTGGGGCGATGGACTGCGTGAAGCATTTGACCCCGCGGCGCGCCGCCTGTCCCTGACCGGCACCCCGTTCCGCTCGGACACCTCGCCCATTCCGTTCGTGGAGTATGCCGAGGACCGGGACGGGATCCGGCGGTCCAAGGCGGACTACACCTACGGCTACGGCAACGCGCTGAGGGACCACGTGGTCCGGCCGGTGATGTTTATGGCCTATTCCGGGCAGATGCGCTGGCGGACCAGCGCGGGCGAGGAAATGGCCGCGTCGCTTGGCGAGGCCGCGGTGACCAAGGACATTACGTCCCACGCGTGGCGAACCGCACTGAACCCCGCGGGCGAATGGATTTCCGCCGTGCTGGCCGGGGCGGACAAGCGGCTGAGCGAGGTGCGCCGCACTGTTCCCGACGCCGGTGGCCTGGTGATCGCCACCGACCACGAGGACGCCCGGGCCTATGCCGGACAACTGAAGAGGATCACGGGGGAGTCGCCCACCGTCATCCTTTCCGATGACGCGAAGGCGTCCAGCAAGATCGAAGAGTTCACTGCCAGCGACAGACGCTGGATGGTGGCTGTCCGCATGGTGTCCGAAGGCGTGGACGTGCCCCGGCTTTCCGTCGGCGTGTACGCCACGTCAACCTCCACCCCGCTGTTTTTCGCCCAGGCGGTGGGCCGCTTCGTCCGTGCCCGCAAGCGGGGCGAAACGGCGTCGGTCTTCCTGCCGTCCGTTCCCCAGCTGATGGCCCTGGCCAACTCCATGGAGGCCGAACGGGACCACGCCCTGGACCGGCCGGAGAAGGAAGACGGGGACGGCCTCTTCACCCCTGAGGATTCGCTGATGGCGGAAGCCAACCGCGAGGACAAGGCCTCGGACAGCCTGACGAAGGGAAAGTTTGAGGCCCTGGACTCGCAGGCGTCCTTTGACCGCGTCCTGTTCGACGGCGGCGAGTTCGGCACCGGCGGCGAGGTAGGCTCCGATGACGAGATGGACTTCCTCGGCATTCCCGGACTGCTGGATGCCGAACAGGTGGGCACGCTGCTCCGCCAGCGCCAGCACGAGCAGCTCAACCGGAAGAACCGGAAATCGTCCGCGTCGTCGATTGGAACGGAACCCGCGGCCCCGGCCGTCCCGGACCACCGGCTGCTCATGGACCTTCGGAACGAGCTGGCCAAAAACGTGGCTGCCTGGTCGGCACGGACCGGCACGCCCCACGGCGTGGTCCACACCAAGCTCCGGACTGTCTGCGGCGGCCCCCCGGTGGCACAGGCCAACGAGGAACAGCTGCAGTCCCGCCTGCGGAAGCTTCAGGACTGGTTCATCGGCCGCAAGTAGCGGCAGGTGGGCAGCAGGCCCGGCCGCAGGTAGTGGCCGGGCCTGAATTCGCCCGCTTAGGCGACCTCGACGCCGCCGAGTTCCATTTCGGTGATGGCTTCCTCAAGGTCCTCGGCGATCCCGGCCGTGAGGGACCGGATGACCGTCACGGAGTAGCCCGCCTGCACGGCGTCAAGGGAGGTTGCCTTGACGCAGTAGTCGGTGGCTATGCCCACCACCACCACGTCCTCGACGTCGTTGCTCTGCAGCCAGTCGTCCAGGCCGATGGCATCTTCAGCAGCGGCATAGCTGTCCGCGTCTCCGGCGGCCGGAAGCGCGCCGGGCTGCCGTTCCCCGGTGGGCACGGCGTCTTCCGGCGCCTGCAGTCCCTCGAAACCGGAGTAGGCGGCAGCGAACTGCCCCTTCTGGAAATAGGCGTCGACGTACTCGGTGTCCAAGTCCGGATGAAGCTCTGCACCGCGGCTCCCCGCGACGCAGTGCGGTGGCCAGCTGTCCACGAAATCAGGGGTCTCGGAGAAGTGGTCTCCCGGGTTGATGTGCCAGTCCTGAGTGGCCACGATGTGATCGAATTCGCTGTGGTGGGCATCCACGTACTCGCTGATGGCACCGGCCACCGCTGCGCCGCCGGCCACCGCGAGGGAACCGCCTTCGCAAAAATCGTTCTGGACGTCAACGATGATCAGGACGCGGGACATCAGTTCTCCTCAGTTTTCTTCATAGAGAGTGGGGATGGCGGCTTCACCGCGCTGGAGGCGGTTGACCACGGCCGGCAGTTCGGCCATGGACTCGGCGTGGCGCTTGCGCGCCCGGAGCACGCCTTCATGGCCGGTCCAGCCGGGCATCAGTTCACCGTTTTTCATAAACTGCTGCAGCAGCGGACGGTCATTGCCGTCGTCCTCGGGCCGGTGGCCCACCCCCACTACTTCCGCAGTGGCAATGCCGCGCTCATCCAGTTTCCGCAGCGCGTATTTGCGCCCGCCGACGCTGCCCTTGTTCTTTGCGGCTTTGGCGACGGAGACGTAGTCGCCGTCGTCGTCCGTGCGGCTCACCAGCTTGTAGACCATGCTGGCGGTCGGGGCGCCGGAGCCGGTGACCAGTGATGTGCCCACCCCGTAGGAATCCACGGGGGCGGACTGCAGGGCAGCGATGGCGAACTCGTCCAGGTCCGACGTGACCACGATCTTGGTGTTTTCGTTGCCGAGGTTGTCCAGGAGCTGGCGGACCCACTGGGCCTGGGCCACGAGGTCGCCCGAATCCAGCCGGACCGCCCCAAGCCGCGGCCCCGCAAGGTCCACCGCCGTGCGCACCGCGGTTTCGACGTCGTACGTGTCCACGAGGAGGGCCGTGCCGTCGCCCAGGGACGCAATCTGGGCCTCGAAGGCATCCCGCTCCGTGTCATGCAGGAGGGTGAAGGAGTGGGCGGCGGTGCCCACTGTCTTGATTCCGTAGCGGATGCCTGCCTCCAGGTTCGACGTGCTGTCGAACCCGGCAATGATGGCTGCCCGGGCGGAGGCAGTAGCCGCTTCCTCGTGGGTGCGCCGGGAACCCATCTCAATGCAGGGGCGGCCGCCGGCGGCGCTGACCATCCGGGAGGCGGCGGAGGCGATGGCACTGTCGTGGTTCAGCACGGACA
Organism: Arthrobacter sp. D3-16; assembly: GCF_054408515.1. Lineage (NCBI taxonomy): Bacteria > Bacillati > Actinomycetota > Actinomycetes > Micrococcales > Micrococcaceae > Arthrobacter > Arthrobacter sp. D3-16. The sequence goes on from NZ_CP096437.1 coordinate 1,656,921, forward strand.
AGAGGTACGTCTCCAGCATGCAGGCTTCGGCGAAGGTGGCCTCGACGATGAGGATGGGGGAGTTCGGAAAGTACGCTTCACCTTCCGGATAGCCCCAGATGTCACCGGAGAAGCGGTAGGACGCGAGGTACTCCAGCGTTTGTTCGTTAACCACCTTGGTGCGGGCCAGGAAATCGAGCTCGGCCTCGCCGAAGCGGAAATTCGCGATGCCTTCGAGCAGCCGGCCGGTGCCTGCCACAATGCCGTAGCGCCGTCCGTCCGGCAGCCGCCTGGCGAAGGCTTCGAAAACGGACTTGCGGTGCGCGGCGCCTGAATGAAGCGACGCCTGCAGCATGGTCAGCTCATAGTGGTCAGTGTAAAAGGACGTGCGGGGATGGTCCCAGCCGGCTGAGGTGCTCACGGAAGTCACTCTAGTCCCCACCGGCTCCCACGTCTCGCTTCGCTTCGCCGCGGGTCCCTCGCCGGCGTGGGCCCATCCGCCGGCTCCCACGTCTCGCTTCGCTTCGCCGCGGGTCCCTCGCCGGCGTGGGCCCATCCGGCGTGGCCCGTCCTCCCCATAGAATGGACAGATGACCTTAAGCGTTGCGCTCGGCCCTGATACGCAAGAGGGCACCCGGACCGGAACCGCGGAGTCAACCGACTTCCTTGCCGCACCGGACATCCCCTGGAACCTGGTGATCTGGAATGACCCCGTTAATCTCATGAGCTATGTCAGCTATGTGTTCCAAAGCTACTTTGGCTACCCGGAAAGCAAAGCCAACAAGCTCATGATGGAGGTCCACAAAAAGGGCCGCTCCATTGTTGCCTCGGGCAGCAAGGAACAGGTGGAGCGCCATGCCGTCGCCATGCACGGCTTTGGGCTGTGGGCCACGGTGGAAAAGGCGAGTGGCGGGTCAGGCGGCTCAGGCAGGTCCGGCGGGCCGGGCCAGGGTAAGGGGAAACGTGGCTAAGGCTTTCAAGTACGGACTTAAGGGCATCACCGGCTACCTGGAGCCGGCCGAACGGGAACTGCTGCGCAGCCTCATCGACGACGTCATTTCCATGCTCGAGCCGGAGGAGCGCAAGGGCCAGGATCCGCTGGCTGCCCTGATCGGCCTGGATATGGATGTTTCTGAGCCCTCGGACCGGGCCGTGAAGCGGCTTCTGCCCAACGTGATGAAGGACGACGGCGCCGCGTCCCTTGAGTTCCGCCAGCTCACCGAGCGTTCGCTCCGGGAGACAAAGATCGGCGCCCTGCGTGCGGCGGCACTCGACCTGGACAAGGACGAGATTGTGCTCACCGCTGACGGCGCGCGGCATTGGTCGATGGCCCTGAACGACGTCCGGCTTGTCCTGGCCGAGAGGCTGGACATCCAGGATGAGGAGGATGCCGAGCACGTCCACCTGATGCAGGACTGGTCCCAGGCCGAGGATGTGGAAAGCTACCTGGCCCTGGTCTACAACTTCGCCACCTGGCTGCAGGAATCGCTGGTCCAGGCCATGCTGCAGTCACTGGACACCGGCCGTTGACCAGGTGCCGGCGATTCCCGGCCCGTGCCTGTGACAAATTAGACATGAGTCACAGGCCACAAGATGGTGCCTGACGCTGCGCTGAAGACCTATCCTCGAATAATCATGACAACAGCCTCGAGCATGGATCCGTCAGCAGGCGCTGCAGCGGTATCCGCAGCCAGCGACCTCCCGGCCGCCGCCGTGGAATCACGGCCCATCGGTGTCTTCGATTCCGGCGTAGGCGGATTGACGGTGGCGCGCTCCATCATCGATCAGCTTCCCAACGAATCCATCCTCTATGTAGGGGACACCGCACACGGACCGTACGGCCCCCTGCCCATCGCGGAAGTCCGGGCCAACGCCCTGGGTGTGATGGACGAACTGGTGGACTCCGGAGTCAAGCTCCTCACCATAGCCTGCAACTCGGCGTCGGCCGCTGTGCTGCGCGATGCCCGGGAGCGGTATACCGCCAGGTACGGCATTCCGGTCATCGAGGTCATCCAGCCCGCGGTGCGCCGTGCCGTGGCCGCCACGCGCAGCGGAAGGGTAGGCGTGATCGGCACATCGGCCACCGTGGGCTCCCGGGCCTACGAGGACACCTTTGCAGCAGCCCCGGACCTGCACATCACCTCGGTGGCCTGCCCGGAGTTCGTCAGCTACGTGGAAGCCGGGATCACCACCGGCCCCGCCCTGCTGGCTGTCGCAGAGGAGTACCTCGCTCCGCTCAAAGCTGCCGGGGTGGATACCGTGGTCCTGGGCTGTACGCACTACCCGCTGCTCACCGGCGTCATCTCCTACGTAATGGGGGCGGACGTAACCCTGGTGTCCAGTGCCGAGGAGACGGCCAAGGATGTCTACCGGGCCCTGGCCACCCACGACCTGCAGCGCACGGACGCCGCGCCGCCGGAACACCATTTCGTGGCCACCGGGGACGCACGCCAGTTCGAGGCACTGGCGCGCCGGTTCCTGGGACCCGAAGTGCTCTCTGTCCGCCATGTTGACCACGTATCCGCGCAGTACCCCACCGGCAGCCTGGCCCGCATCACCCCCGAAATGATCGCAGCCGCGCAAGGTGCCCGCAGCCGCCCCCGGATTTCCAACTTCGTGGGAAGCTCAGTGACCGGAGGCACCGGCCAGTGAAGCTCACCATCGTAGGCTGTACCGGATCCTTCCCCGGCCCCGGCTCCCCGGCGTCGTGCTACCTCCTGACGGCGAACGATGGCGAGCGGACGTGGAAAGTGGTGATGGACCTGGGCAGCGGTGCACTGGGTGCCATCCAGCGCTACACCGACCTGGAGGACATCGACGCGATCTTCCTCACCCACCTCCATCCGGACCACTGCATGGACCTTTGCGGTTTGCACGTGGCGGTCCGGTGGAAGCCGGGCGGCTGGGGCCGCGGGCGGATCCCGGTGTGGGGACCGGCCGCCACGGCGGACCGGATGGCCACCGCGTACGGCCTGGAGCTGGACCCGGGGATGCATGAGGAGTTCGACTTCACCAACTGGGCCGAACGCGAAGCGGTGACCGTTGGCCCGTTTACCGTGACACCCTTCGCCGTGAACCACCCCATCGAGGAGTGCTACGCCCTGCGGGTGGAAGTGGTGGAGCCGGACAAGGAAGGCAACTCCGTTTCCCGCATCCTGACCTACTCGGGTGACACCGACTCCTGCTCCGGGCTGGAAGAGGCTGCCAAGGACGCGGACCTGTTCCTCTGCGAGGCCGCGTTTGAGGAAGGCCGCGATGACGGGATCAAGGACGTCCACCTGACTGGCAAGCGCGCAGGGGAGGCCGCTGCCGCTGCCGGCGCGCGCCGGCTCCTGCTGACACATATTCCGGTGTGGACCTCGCAGACCACCGTGATGGCGGAGGCCCGTCCGGTCTTCGGCGGTGACGTCGCTGTGGCAGTGGCCGGCGTGCATTACACCATTTAGGCGGCACTACCAGGCGGCACCGGGGTGGATGCTGGAGTCCGGCTGCGGCCTGCAGTGGATAAGCTAAAGGCATGACTTCTGAAGCAACTGCAGTGCCCATTGTGCGCGCCGACGGCCGCGCCCCGGACCAGCTCCGGCCCATCAGCATCACCCGGGGATGGTCCAACCAGGCTGAAGGATCCGCGCTGATCGAGTTCGGCAACACCCGGGTCCTGTGCACCGCCTCCCTCACTCCGGGAGTACCGCGCTGGCTCAAGGGTGAGGGCCGCGGCTGGGTGACGGCCGAGTACGCCATGCTGCCAAGGGCGACGAACACCCGGTCCGATCGCGAATCGGTCAAGGGCAAAATCGGCGGCCGCACCCACGAGATCTCCCGGCTCATTGGCCGTTCCCTGCGTTCCATCATCGACACCAAGGCGCTGGGCGAAAATACCATCGTGCTGGACTGCGACGTCCTCCAGGCAGACGGCGGAACCCGGACCGCAGCCATCACCGGCGCCTACGTTGCGCTCGCTGACTCCATCAGGTTCGCCCGTGACAACAAGCTCATCGCGAAGAACGCCCAGCCCCTCATTGACACCATCGCTGCAGTGTCCGTGGGCATCATCGACGGCGTTCCCATGCTGGACCTGCCCTACGTTGAGGACGTCCGGGCGGAGACCGACATGAACGTGGTGGTTACGGGCTCCGGCAAATTCGTGGAGGTGCAGGGCACCGCCGAAGGTGCCCCCTTCGACCGCGCTGAACTGGACCAGCTCCTGGATCTGGCTCTCCTGGGCACCACGCAGCTCGCCGCAATCCAGCGCGAAACCCTGGCAGATACCCTGTGAGCGCGGCGCCCCCCGCCCCGCGCCTGGTGCTTGCCACGCATAACAAAGGAAAACTGCGAGAGCTGCGCGAACTGCTGCGGGGACAGGTGCCGGGGCTCGACGTCGACACGCAGGTGGTGGATGCCGCTGCGGCAGGTGCCCCCGACGTCGTCGAAACCGGTGTCACCTTCGCCGAGAATTCGCTGCTGAAGGCCCGCGCTGTCGCCGAAGCGACAGGCCTGGTGGCCATTGCCGATGACTCCGGCCTTGCCGTGGACGTGATGGGCGGAGCCCCGGGAATCTTCTCGGCACGGTGGGCCGGAAGCCACGGCAACGATGAAGCGAACCTGCGGCTGCTGCTGAACCAGCTTTCCGACGTGCCGGACGCCCACCGGGGCGCGGCTTTCGTCTGCGCAGCTGCGTTGGCAGTACCCGGATCTGACAGCGGACCGGGGCGCGAGGTGGTGGAATACGGCCAGCTGGAGGGCGTCCTGCTGCGTGAGCCCCGCGGCGACGGCGGGTTCGGCTACGATCCCGTGCTGCAGCCGGTAGGGGAACAGCGGAGCTGTGCAGAGCTGTCCGCCGACGAGAAAAACGCCATCAGCCATCGCGGCAAGGCCTTCCGGGCGCTCCTGCCGGCCGTCGTTGAGGCCCTGCGGGCTGCCGACACCTGAGACCGCCGTCGATAGTCCCTGAATAAAAAAGGTGTGCTCCCCGCTGAACCGGGGGAGCACACCTTTGTTCATTCCCTCACTACGGGAGGCGCGGTGTTTTCTGCTCGTTCTCGGGGGCGTGTTCCTCGATGAACTCGTCCACCGGGTCGGTGCCATAAGCCTTCGCCTGGCGCTTTGCGGACAGGCCGCGAAGGACCTCGACGCCGATAGGCAGGACCGAGACCAGGACGATGGCAATGAAGATGATGTCCAGGTTGTCGCGGACCCAGGGGATGCGGTCACCCAGCAGATAACCCAGGAGCGTCACGCCGCCGCCCCAGAGGACAGCGCCGATCACATTGAAGACGAAGAACTTCTTTTTGTTCATCTGGGCGACGCCGACGATGACCGGAACGAAGGTCCTGATGATCGGGACGAAGCGGGCCAGGATCAGCGCCTTGCCGCCATGCTTTTCGAAAAAGGCGTGTGCGTTCTCAACGTTCTCCCGCTTGAAGAGGCGCGAATTGGGCTTGTTGAAGATGGCCGGGCCGGCTTTGGAACCAATCAGGTAACCGGTCTGGTTGCCGATAATGGCCGACACCATGATCAGCAGCGCAAAAAGCCACACGTTGAACTTGATGGTGTCAGTCGCAACCAGCAGGCCTGCGGTGAAAAGCATGGAATCTCCCGGCAGGAAGAAGCCCACCAGCAGGCCGGTTTCCGCGAAGACGATGCCGCACACCAGCAGGACCACCCAGGGCGCCAGGGCAGGATCGGCCAGGAAGACCTGGGGGTTCAGCCAGTCGGGCAGGAAGGATGCCAGCTGTGGCTGCACCGGTCCCGCACCACCCAGCATGGACACAGCGAAGTCGTTCATCACAGGAAAGTTCACCACTCAAGGGTACTTGACGCACTTCAGCCCCCAGCCGCAGAGGGGTTTCCCCCACGGGCCGGCCTGGTGATATCCGTGACAGGACGGCACGGCTGACACAGGAAGGATCGTCCCCGGAGGTATGGTTAGCCCCGTGGGTTTGGACTTTACGGCGATCGACTTCGAGACTGCGAACGGATTCCGGGGCTCGCCCTGTGCCGTAGGTCTGACGAAAGTCAGGGGCGGACGGATCGTCGAGGAAGCTTCGTGGCTAATGCGGCCGCCGGCCAACCACGACCATTTTGATTACCACAATGTCCGTATCCACGGCATCAGCGCACGCGACGTCGCCGGGAGGCCGCGCTTCGGGGAGCTCTTCCCAGAGATCGGGGCGTTCATCGGTGATGACATCCTTGCCGCCCACAATGCCTCCTTTGACCTGGGCGTCATCCGCTCCGGACTGGAGGTCTCGGGGCTGGCGGGCCCGGCCTACGACTACGTCTGTACAGTGATGCTGTCCCGCCGGTGCTACTCGCTGGTCTCAAACTCCCTGCCGTTTGCAGCGGAGGAAGCCGGCGTGCCCCTGGTCAAGCACCACGACGCCGCCGAAGATGCGCGTGCCTGCGCGGGTATCCTCATCGACATCGCCCGCCGCAACGGAGCCAACAGCGTCACAGAGCTCTACCTTTCCCTGGGGCTCGTGATGCCGCGCCAGGAGGCCTTCGACCCGGCACTGGACGGGTTGTCGAAGCCGAGCCTGGCCGCGGTCTCGAGTGCGGCCGGCAGCGGGGCCGCGCTGGTCAGGCAGTTCCAGTCAGGCTGGCCGGAGGAGGGAGCCAACCCGGAGCCCAACCCGGATGCCCACCCCGGCCACCCGCTCTACGGCCAGACGGTTGTTTTTACGGGACAGTTGTCCATGGCCCGGCCGGAAGCGAAGCTGAGGTCGGCGGAGCTCGGTGCCCGGCCCGAGAGCAGGGTCACCGGACGCACCACCGTGCTGGTGGTGGGGGACGGCTTCGTTGCCTCGGACCTCCGCTCCGGAAGGCTCACGGGCAAAGCCCGGCGCGTCCTTGAGCTCCACGAGCGCGGCCAGGCCATCGAGGTCCTGTCCGAAGGGGAATTCCTGCAGATGGTGGGCAGCTTCGCCGCCGCCGTCGGTGCCTGAGGCGCAGAGCAGTTGACAGCGCCTTAGGCATAGCGCCGTCCAGATTCACGCGGCGCAACAAAGCTGACTCCCGGCGTCGCCTGCCCCTAGCCTTGGCTCATGCGCCCGCTGTTTGCCTTCCCCAACCCCGTCAACGAGTATGCCGCCCGCGTGACGGCAGGCCTTGTGGTGCTGCTGGCTCTGGTTACGGCAGCCACGGGGTCAGGATGGGGGCTGCTGGCCATCGCGGTCGGATTTTGGCTGCGGCTGCTCTTCGGCCCCCGGGTCTCGCCGCTGGCACTGCTCTCCGTCAAAGTCATTGCGCCCCGGCTGGGCCGGGTCCGGCTGGTTCCGGGGCCGCCCAAACGCTTTGCCCAAGGCATGGGAGCCGTGGTCTCCACCGTGGCCCTCGTCCTGTTCATTGCCGGTGCGGTTCCCGCCGCCTGGACGGTGCTGGGCATCCTCATCGTGGCGGCGTCGCTTGAAGCCTTCGCCGGCTTTTGCCTTGGTTGTGTAGTCTTCGGCTTCCTGCAGCGCCGCGGCCTGATACCGGGAGAAGTCTGCGAGGCCTGCAACAACATCAGCCTTCGGCAGACGTAACCGCCACGAGCTGGTCGGCCATGCCCCGGATGACCTCCGGCGCCTCCAAGGCACCAAGCCATTCGACGGGCAGGCAAGCCTCGCCGTAGAAGGCGCCCAGGATGTTCCCGGCCAGGGAGCCGGTGGAATCACTGTCACCGCTGTGGTTTACGGCCAGGGCCACCGCATTGCGGAAGTGCTGCACCGGGTCCGCAGCGGGGGCGCCGGCGTCGGGAAGGGTGGCCAGGGCAGCGTAAAGTGCGACGGCGAGTGCTTCCTCAGCCACCCATCCCTCGCCAAGTGCCTGGACGAGTTCCTCCGGCGTCACGACGCCCTTGCCGGCCAGCCGGAGTGCGCCCTCCAGCCGCTCGGGCAGTTCGGGGGCCACCCCTTCGAAGCCGGTGGCGTGGGCGAGGGCTTCGGCGGCCGCTTCACGCAAGCCGTCACCGGCCACGAGCCGATGGATCAGGAAGCTGAAGGTTCCTGCGCTCTGGCGCGCTGACGGGTGGCCGTGCGTCAGGGAGGCGGCGTCGGAACTCAGCTTGTAAACGGCGTCGGGCGTTATATGCGGGATCAGCCCGAACGGAGCGGACCGCATCACTGTCCCGCAGCCCTTCGACGCAGGGTTCACCGGCCGGACCGAGGTGCCCATTTCGCCCGTGGCCAGGCCGGAGATGCAGGCTTTGCCGGGATGCCGCCGCTGAAGCAGGACCGGTTGCCCATCAATCCAGCGCGGCTGGGGCACCGGGGCCGATGCCGGGGCCGCTTCTCCCTGCGTTGCGAGCCAGCGCAGGTACGCGAGCCACAGGCAGGCGTTGACGTCGGCGCCCACCCCCGAGTTCGCCCATTCCAGTGCCTCCACGAGGCCGTCCACCGTGTAGAGCGTCATTTGTGTGTCGTCGGAGAAATGGTTCGTTCCTGCCAGGGCCTCGAACCCGGTCACACCGGATGCACCGAAGCGGGCGCGGATCTGGTCGATGGAGTCGAACTCCACCGCGTAGCCCAGGGAGTCGCCAAGTGCGCCGCCCAGGAGGCAGCCGTGGATGCGGGACTTGAGGGAGGGCGTGGAAGTGCCCGGGTCGATGCTCATGCAGTAAATTTACCGTGGTGTACCGGGGCCCTTTGACGCATGCCCGCGAGAGCTTCCCACCGCTCCTAAAACTCCATTCCAGCGAACGCACAGCCTGCGCTGGAATAATGCCCGGGTTGCCTGAAAGCACCCCCCGTCCGCCTACCTGAAGGTTGCCACCATGAGCACGCCCGTCCCGGACCGTCACAATGCACCGCAACCGTCCGGCTCTGGAGCAGCCCGGCCCGGGCTCCTGCCACGGTTGACGGCGGAGGCCTTCGGCAGCCTTTTCCTGACCCTGGCAGGCCTCGGTGTGCCGCTGTTCAGCATTCCCCAATCCAGTCCTTTGCCTGCCGCCCTTGCCGCTGGCCTTGCGGTTACCGCCGCCATGCTCGCCTTCGGACACGTTTCGGGCGGCCATTTTAACCCTGCTGTCACTGCAGGCCATCTCCTCGCCGGCCGGATCCGTGCCGGCACAGCCGCCGCCTATGCCGGGGCGCAGGTGGCCGGCGGTATGGTGGCGGCCCTGGCCCTCTACGGCATCCTGCGCACGCTGCCGGGGATAGCGGACAGCCGGACAGCGTTCGACACCGTAGCGGCCGGCTTTGGCGATCACTCCATCATCCAGGCGCCGCTGGCGGCAGTGCTCCTCCTGGAAATGATGGGAGCCGCAATCATTGTGGCCGTTTTCCTGGGTACGGCCGACAGGAACACCACCAGCCGCTCCGCCGCCGCAGTCGCCGTGGGCCTGTCTTTTGCCGTTCTCCTGCAGCTGGGCCAGTCCGTTGGCAACCTGCCCTTCAATCCCGCCCGGGCCGTTGCCTCTGGCGTCTTCAGTTCGGGGTGGGCGCTTGGACAGGTCTGGGTGTTCGTGGCCGCTCCGCTGGTGGGCGCTGCCGTGGCCGGGCTGGTGTTCAAGAGTTTCGGCAACGGCTCCACTCCCGGCGGGTCCGGGGAGTCCGCAGTGGAGACAGTGGCCGGAAAAGTTGCAAGTACTGGAGAAGTTGCAAGTACTGGAGAAGTTGCGCGGAGCGGAGAAGAAGATGCAGCCGGTGAGGCCAGCGAAGCCCAGGAGTTCTTCAAGGGCAAGCGTGGCTGATCCCGGCACCGGCAGGGGTTGCCGGAAGTGTCAGTGGCAGCCGATAGCTTAGAAACATGAGGCTACTTCACACATCGGACTGGCATTTGGGCCGGTCCTTCCACGGCGTCGGCATGCTCGAGACGCAACGGGCCTTTGTCGACCAGCTCGTGGACGCCGTCGGCAGGCATGCAGTGGACATTGTGCTGATCGCCGGGGACGTCTACGACCGCGCCCTGCCCGGTGTGGATGTGGTGCACCTGCTCGATGACGCCCTGGTCCGGCTTACGTCGGCGGGAGCCCAAGTGGTGCTTACCAGCGGTAACCACGACTCCGCCATCCGCCTGGGCTTCGCCTCGCGTTTGCTGGAGCGCGGCGGAGTGCATCTGCGGACCAGGCTGGAGAACCTTGACCGGCCCTTGCTCGTGCCAGTGGGTACTGCGCCTGCGGGAGAAGGATCCGCACGTGAACCGGTCGTGGCCATCTACGGCATACCTTGGCTCGAACCACGGCTCGTGGCTGAACAGCTGGGCGCCCAGGCCGCCAGCCACTTCGAGGTAACCCGCGCGGCAACAGAACTCATCCGCCAGGACATCGAGCGCCGTTCAGCGTCGCAAACGGTGCACTCGGTAGTGCTCGCCCATACCTTTGCCAGCGGAGGCATCAGCTCGGACAGCGAGCGCGACCTCAGCATCGGCGGCGTGGGTGCCGTCCCGCTGGACCTCTTTGACGGCTTCAGCTACACGGCGCTGGGCCACCTGCACGGGCGCCAGTCCCTGTCGCCGCAGGTCAGGTACTCCGGATCCCCGCTCGCCTACTCATTCTCCGAAGCCTCCCACCAAAAAGGTTCATGGCTCATAGATATTGATGCCGACGGCGTGGCCGGTGTGGAGGAAGTCCTGTGGGATGCCCCGCGAACCCTGGCCGTGCTGCGTGGTCCCCTGGCTGATCTGCTCGAATCGCCTGAACACTCATGGGCCGAAACCGCCTACTGCCAGGTGACACTGACTGACGCCCAGCGTCCTGCCCGGGCCATGGACCGTCTTCGTTCACGTTTCCCCGACACCCTCGTGCTGGGGTTCGATCCGGAGGGCGGACCTGGCGCCGCAGCCTCAACGTACAGCAGCAGGCTCGCCGAAGCGCCCGATGACCTTGCCGTATGCTGCGGCTTCCTGGAGCACGTGCGCGGCCGGAACCCGGACGACGCCGAGAAGGCCGCGCTCGCCGATGCCCTGGAGAACATCCGCCTTCAGGAGGTTTCGCGATGAGGATCCACAGGCTCCGAATTTCCGGGTTCGGTCCCTTTGCCGGCACCGAGGAGGTGGATTTCGACAGGCTCAGCGCGCACGGACTTTTCCTGCTCAACGGCCCCACCGGTGCGGGAAAAACGAGTGTGCTGGACGCCATCTGCTTCGCCCTGTACGGCTCGGTTCCCGGAGCACGCCAGGACGGCAAGCGGCTGCGCAGCGACCATGCCGAGCCGGGCCAGGAACCCGCCGTCAGCTGCGAATTTTCCGCGCAGGGCCGCCGCTTCGAGGTGACGCGTTCCCCTGCCTGGGAAAAGCCCAGCGCCAGGGGCAGGAATGGGTTTACCACCCAGCAGGCCAAAACCCTCCTGCGGGAACGCATGAACGGGATGTGGATCGAGAAGTCGGCCCGCAATGACGAGGCAGGGGCGGAGATACTCGCCCTGCTGGGAATGGACCGTGAGCAATTTACCCGGGTGGTGATGCTGCCCCAGGGTGACTTTGCTGCATTCCTGCGGTCGAAGGCCACTGACCGGCTTGAGCTTTTGCAGAAGCTTTTTGGCACGGAGCGGTTCGAAGCGGTCGAACAGGAGCTGTCCCGCCAGGCGCAGGCAGCTAGGGAGGAAGTGTCTGTCCTTGCCGGCCAGCTTGAGCTTCTGGCGGCCCGGGCCGAGTCGGAAGCGGCAATATTGCAGCTTGACGAGGCCGCTGGCCAGGCCGCGAACAGCCCTGCTGCCCGGCTTGAGTGGCTGAAGGATGCTGCCGGGCAACGGTTGGGGAAACTGGTTGACCAGGCAAAAAGCGCGGAGTCGGCAAGCCGCGAACGTGCCAGGAGTGTCGCCGCCGAGACCGCACGCAGGGAACGGCACCGCAGGCTGGAGGAAGCGACGGCGCGGCAGACAGCCGTGCAGGACGCCGTGCCGCAGCTGGAGAGCCTTAGATTGCGGCTTGGCCGGCACCGCCAGGCAGAGGTCCTCGCCGGACAACTGCGCAGCGTGGACGCGGGGACAGTCAAGGTCCGGGGTGCAGCCGACGCCATGGAATCGGCTTTTACCTTGCTTCGACTGGCCGCTGATGAAGACCCTGAACTTGCCCAGTTGGACCTCGCCTTCCCGGCAGAGGACGCCCTGGCACTGTCCGGCCCCGCGGCCGTTCCCGGCGCAGTCGACGAATTGAACCGGATCCGTTCCCTGCTGGCGGTGGTCGAAGCAAGGCTCCCGGACGAGGACCGGTTCAAGGCGCTCCGCTCAAAACACCAGCAGCTGGTATCCAAACAGCAGGAGCTGGCCGAGACTGGCGCGGTACTGGCCAGACGAATGGAGGGCCTTGCCGAGGAACGGTCCCGCCTCACGGACGGCCTGGGGCCGTTGGAGGTGCGTGCGGGAGTGGCAGCCCTGCGCACGAAGGAAGCAACGGCGGCCGACGAGTTGCTGGACGTGGTCCAGCGCTTCGCTGCGGCCGTTGCCGTCCGCGACGCAGCAAAGCTGGAACACGCCGCCGCCCGGGAGAACCAGCTGGAGGCCAAACAGCGCTGGCTTGATGTCAGGGAGCAGCGGCTGGTTAATGCCGCCGCCGAGCTCGCTGCCAAGCTGGTCGAGGGAGAACAGTGCCCGGTGTGCGGAAGCCCCGACCACCCCTTGCCGGCTGCGACGGACGGCGGTGGCCCGGGACTTGCCCAGGAGGAGGAAACAGCCCACACGCTCCATGAAGCCGCCGAAGCAGAATTTGCAGCGGCCGGCCACAAGCTGGCAGAAGCTAACCAGCTGGTAGCCGTCCTCGCCGGCCAAGGTGGACAAACAGCCAAGGAAGAGGCCCTCGCTGCGGCCCGGGAAGCGCGCCGCGCCGCGGCCGACGCTGAAAAGGCAGTTAAGGAACTTGCGGCGGCACGGTCGCGGCTTGAAACACTTGAAGCAGGCCTTGCAGCAGCACAGGCGTCCCGCTCCCGAGGAGAGGCCGAGCTGGCCCAGGTCGAGTCCTCCATTGCGGACGTGGCCGAACAATCGTCCTCGCTAAACCAGGCATTGGCAGGGCTGAGGGCAGGCCACCGCAGTTTGGCCCATCGGCTGCGTGCCCTGGAAAACGCTGCAGCGATGCTGGGCAAAGCCGTTGACACCCAGGCCGAGCTCGGCTCTGCCAAGGCCCAGGCCGCGGAGGCGCTGGAGCAGCTGGAGCAGGCGTTGCCGGAATCCGGGTTCGCGACCGCTGAAGAGGCCCGGAAACACTTGCTGGCCGCCGATGACGCTGCGGCCCTTGAAGCCGCGATGCGGTCAGCCCAGGATGAAGCCGCCCGGGTGGCGGAGCTGTTCGCATCGGAGGACATTGTGCTTGCCCTGGCGGAGGCGGCTGCCGGACTTGCGCCGGATGAACAGCAGCTCGCCGCCCTGCAGGACGAAGCTGCCGCTGCAGCGAAGGCCGCACGTGATGCGGATCTGGCGGCAGGCCTGGCCAGGCGCTGCCTTGAGTCGCTGACCTCCATCCGTGCCGGTTATGAGGAGTTGGCCGGGTCCGCCCGTGGGCCTGCAGAGCGTGCCCGCATGCTGTCCGGCCTGGCGGACGCGGCGGCGGGCAGGGGAGACAACACATACCGGATGAGCCTGAACAGCTACGTACTGGCAGCGCGGCTGGAGCAGGTGGCTCTGGCTGCCTCTGAGCGCCTGGTGGCGATGAGCGACGGCCGGTACCTTTTGCAGCACACCGACGCGAAGGCGGCGCGCGGCGCAAAATCAGGGCTGGGCCTTGAAGTGGTGGATCAATGGACCGGGCACCGCCGCGACACGTCCACGCTGTCCGGGGGTGAATCCTTTATGGCGTCGCTTTCCCTGGCACTCGGATTGGCGGATGTTGTCCAGCAGGAGTCGGGCGGCGTCGAGATCGAAACACTTTTTGTTGACGAAGGCTTCGGCAGCCTTGACGAGCAGTCCCTGGAACAGGTGATGGATGCCCTCGAAGGCCTGCGGGACGGCGGGAGGGTAGTGGGACTTGTCAGCCACGTCGGGGAGATGAAGCAACGGATTGGAACCCAGCTGCAGGTGGTGAAGACCAGGAACGGGTCCACCCTGCGGATAGCTGAAGCCCTGGAGGTCCGGGTCTGAGGGAGCGAAAAGGCCGGATATACTTGGATGGTTACCGGGTTCAGCGCATCGGGAGGAGGGACGATGCGCATGACTGAACGAGCCCGGAATTGAAATCCTCTACTTCCCTTTCACCTGGCCAGCCCTTTTCATCGGGGCAGCCTGCCCCTCCTGCCGCGCAGGCTCCCGCCAATCCGCACCCTTCCTCCGGTGGCCGGTTCGCCAGGCTTCCACACCTTGCCGGCCGCGGCTTCCTTCCCCTGGGTCTTCTTGCCCGGCTGCCCCTGGCCATGCTCACGGTAGGCACCCTCACCCTGGTCACGTCCAACAGCGGTTCCTATGCCTTGGGCGGAACGGCGGCGGGTGCAGTGGGCATCGGATCCGCCCTGGGCGCTCCGCTCCTCGGATCCCTGGCGGACCAGCGGGGCCAACGTCCGGTCCTGTTGCTGGCTGCAGCCCTTAATACTTTGACCGTCGTGGCATTGATCCTTGCAGCCTCTGCCATGGCGGCACCTGCGAACTTTCCTGGTGCCGTGCTGGCTGCTGCCTTCCTGGCAGGAGCGAGCTGCCCGCAGGTGGGCCCATTGGCCCGGGTCCGGTGGATGGCGCTGACGTCGCAGGGGAATGCACCGGACAACCGGCGGGACCTGGACACGGCACTCTCTTACGAAAGCACAGCCGACGAAGTGACGTTTGTGCTGGGACCTGCGCTTGTGGGAATCCTCGCCAGCCTCCTGGCACCCTGGCTTCCGCTCACGCTGGCCGCAGCCATGACCATCACGCTGGTCCCTGCCTTCGCCGCCCACCGCACCCACAGGGCAGTGCCGATGTCACGCCGCACGCCAAGGGGACCGGGACGCCGGGAGCGGGCCAGGATACCGGCGGCCGTCCTTCTCCCGGTGGTCGCCATGGTGTGCATGGGTACGTTCTTCGGCTCAACGCAGGCGGCGTTGAGCTCCTTCTCCGCCAGCTATGCCACCTCGGAACTGGCCGGACTGCTGTATGCGGCAATGGGGCTCAGTTCCGCCGCTGCCGCCCTCTCGGTTGCCTATTGGCCGCAGCGTTTCAGCCTTTCCCTGCGCTGGGTGGTGTCCGCGGCGCTGATGGCAGGACTGGCCGTCCTCCTGCTGGTGCCGTCGTCACTAGGCGCGATGGTGGCCGTGCTGCTGATCCTGGGTGTCCCGGTGGGCCCGGTTATGGTTACCGTCTTCGCCGTCGGCGGAGTGGTGGCACCGGAGGGACGGCTGGGCACCGTTATGACCGCCCTGGCCAGCGGCATCGTCGCCGGCACCGCGATCGGCTCGTCCCTGGGCGGCGGGCTGGCGCAGGACCACGGCTACGCGGCGGCCTTCCTCGTTCCCGCCTGCGCTGCCTCCGCGCTGGCACTCCTCGGGGCCGCCGCCGTCGTCGTGCTTCGCCGCCGGTCCGCGCGCTGACAGCGCTTCAGGCCAGCTGGCGTTCGATTCTCGCCGCGCTCTCGGCCAGCGCCGCGCCCACCGTTGAGGGTTCGTGCGCGGACCGGATATAAACGACGGCCAGTGCTGCCGGGCGCCCGCGCGGCACCCGCACGGGCGCGGCCAATGAGGAAACACCGGCGATGACTTCGTCATGGCTGGCGGAGTACCCGGCGCGCCGGGCTTCGGCGGCCTCGGGACGATAGGGGACGCCGGTCTCCAGCCGGTCCCATTCAGCTTCCGTCAGCGCGGATTGGATGGCGATGCCGGGCGCACCCGCGTTGATGGGGTGGCGAGTGCCGGGATGCTGGGCCACCGTCGCCCCTGAGTGCCGCGGCTCCACAGTGACCAGCGTGATGCAGTCGTGATGGTCCCACAACGCCACAAAAGCCGTCATGTCCAGCGTGTTGGCCAGATGTGTCAGTTCGGGAAGCGCGGCACTCTGGAGGTTCCGGGAAACGCTCCTGGCCAGGACGGCGAGGCCAGGTCCGGGCTGGACCCGGCCGGCGTCGTCCCGCACCAGCAGCGAGTGGTCCTCGAGGGTGCGCAGTATCCGGTACGCCACCGAACGGTGGACACCCATGGCATCGGCGAGCTCGGCGATGCTCATCGGCCCGGGCGCAGCTGCCAGGATCTCGAGGGCGCGGATACCGCGGGACAGTGTCTGGGAGGGTGAAGCCTGCGCCGGCGCTGCTCCGGCCGGGGCTGCGGCGGTGGGAGTCATGCTGTCCATCCTAGGTGCGCTCGCTTCGGTACCGCGGCCTTGATGCTGCTTGCCGCCCAGACTTTCGTTCCGCAATGAGAAACGACGGTTCAAATATAGAACTCATCTTTCAAGCAGTCCACCGGACCATAGACCCTGAGGCGGGCGGTTGAAGCATCTGCCGCAAATTTGGCCAAGCCGTGTCCTGCCTCACACTTTCGTAGTACCCTTCTAACTAACTGACCGTTCTGTCGGTAATCCTGAAGGCGCCCGGCAGCCTGCCTGCCGAATAAACAATGGAGTTTCAATGACCACACCCTCGAAGGTGGATACACTCGCCGGTCCGAGCACCCGGCGGGAGGAGCGCAAAGTCCTTGCCGGCACCTTGGTCGGAACAACGATCGAGTGGTATGACTTCTTCATCTTTGCCCAGCTGACCGCAACGCTGCTGTCACCCCTGTTCCTAGCACCGCTGAACGAGTCCAACCCGGGCCTGGCCCAAATCCTTTCCTTTGCCCTGATCGGCATCAGCTTCCTGTTCCGTCCGCTCGGCGCAGTGGTGGCCGGCCACCTCGGAGACCGCCTGGGCCGCAAGGCGATGCTCGTCTTCACCCTGGTGATGATGGGTGCCGCCACCGCGCTGATCGGCATGCTGCCCACCTACGCGCAGATCGGTGCCTGGGCGCCCATCCTCCTGATCACCCTGCGCATCATCCAGGGCTTCTCGGCAGGAGGCGAGTGGGGCGGCGCAGCCCTGATGGCTGTGGAGCACGCACCCCTGAACAAACGCGGCCTGTTCGGTGCCTACCCCCAGATCGGTGTCCCCATTGGCATGATCCTGGCCACCGGACTCCTCTTCTTCCTGAACACCAGCATGTCCAGGGAGGATTTTGCGGCCTGGGGCTGGCGGGTACCGTTCCTCCTCTCCATCGTCCTTATCGTGGTGGGCTACCTGATCCGACGCGCTGTCGCAGAAAGCCCGGTCTTCCAGGAGATGGCCGCGCGGAAGCAGGAAAGCAAGGCACCCCTGGGGGTACTGGTCCGCAGCCACAAGAGGCCCGTGCTGTACTCCACACTGATCTTCATCGGCAACAACGCAGCCGGTTACCTGCTGATCGCCTTCTTCATCGCCTATGCCACGAGGACCCTGCAGATGCCTACGCCGCAGGTCCTCCTGGCCACCACCTTGGCATCGTTCGGCTGGCTCATCTTCACCTTGGCGGGCGGCTGGCTGTCAGACCGCATCGGCCGGGTCAAGACGTTCCTCACCGGCTACGCGATCATTTTCGTGTGGATGATTCCCATGTTCGCCCTGATCGACACCAGGAACATCTGGCTGTACGGCCTGGCGCTGTTCGTCCTCACCATCGGTCTCGGCCTGTCCTACGGGCCCATGTCCGCGATGTACGCCGAGATGTTTCCGGCCAACGTCCGGTACTCCGGCATCTCCATCGGTTACGCTTTCGGCGCCATCCTCGGCGGAGCCTTCGCCGCCACCATCGCTGAAACGTTGCTGCAGACCACCAAGTGGGCCGGGTCCATCGGTATCTACATCATGGTCCTCTGCGTCATCTCGGCCATTGGCGTGCTGCTGGCCAAGGAGACCAAGGGCCGGCCGCTGGGCGTGAGCCACCACTAGGGCCAATTCCCTAACGACCGCCGGGCCCGGACCACAATGGTCCGGGCCCGGCTGCGTATCCGGGGGCGTTGGAACTGCTTGAAGACCGCTACTGCGTCAGGAAGCTGATGGCGTCATCGTCCGTAAGCTGCTCGAAGTGCCGGTAGAAGCTGCCCACGGCGCGGAACTTGCCCGGCAGATGCAGGCACAGGACGGCGTCGCATACCCGCTCTACAGAGGACGCCGCTTCAATGGAGCCCACGGGGGCGGCGGCTACCACTGCTCTGGCCCCACCCTCACGGACGGCTTCGATAGCGGCGCGCATGGTGGCGCCGGTGGCCAGGCCGTCATCGATCAGCAGGACAGTTTGGCCGGAAAGGTGGTGGTCAGTCCCGGGATAGCGGTCCACCCGGCGCAGCAGTTCGGCGCGTTCCCGCTGCTCCACCTCGTCCAGCAGCTCCTGGCGCACACCATGCTCCAGGACCCGGTCCATCAGTGGCTTGTTGAGCAGGCGGACCGTCCGGCCCCGTGCCCAAGCCAGGGCTCCATACGCCGTTTCCTGGTGTCCAGGGATGCCTAGTTTGCGCACCAGGACGGTTCCCAGCGGGAGGTAGAGGGCTTTGGCGGCTGACGCCGCGACGGGGATGCCGCCCCGGGCAAGGCCAAGGACAACCGTGCCGGGCCGCTCACGGAACTGCCCGAGTACAGAGGCCAGCCTCTCGCCGGCCTCTGTGCGGTCTTCAAAGCGCGTCACCATGGTTCCCTCCCGGCTCGCTCCAGCCCTCGCTTCAGCCTACCGCCGGGAAAGGCGCAGCAGGAGATAGCCGGCAGGCGCGCGGGAGTACGTGGCGGAAGTGTTTAGACGGCGAGGAAGGAGATGGCCGCCTGCTTGAAGGCCCGGCTGGTAACGGCATTGGTGTGGTTCCGGCCCGGCAGCATGACCTCTTCAACCATCGCCCCGGCGGTGCGGGCCAGCCCGGCGAGCTGCGGCAGGCTGGCGGCGCGTTCATCCTTGTCGCCGGCCACCAGGAGCATGGGTACGTGGGGCACGGCTTCGGCCGGGTCGTAGGGTTCGGCCTTGATGGCCTCAACCAGCGAGAGCAGCGCAAAGATGTTGTTGCTGGGCAGCAGCAGGGCCATTTTCAGCAGCCGGGCACTGGATTCGTCAGCGATCGGGGTTCCGTCAGCTAAATAATCCTGCGCCGCGACGAGGTCGAAGGCCGCGAGCGGATCCGCGACGTTCGGGCCGCCCAGCACCAGCCGGTGCACGATCTCGGGTTGGGTGGCACCGAACTCCCAGGCCAGCCGGGAACCCAGGGAATAGCCCACGATGTCCAGCCCGCTGGAAGGGTCGCCATCCTGCAAGGGGCGCACCCCGGCGTCGAACGCTACCTGGAGCAAGTCCGCCCGGATCCTGCTGGGGGAGTAGGAGTCCATGTCCTCCGGCGCCCCGCTGCGGCCGTGCCCGGGCAAGTCCACAGTGATAACGCGGCGGCCGGCGTCGAGCAACGCGGCCACCCAGCCGGTGTCTTCCCAATTGAGCTTGCTGGAGGACGAGAAGCCGTGCAGCAGCAGAATGGGCCGGAGGCCGGCGTCCGCGGCAGGATCATGCACCCCCACATACAACTGGGGATCAGTTCCCTCTACCGTGTGCGAATGCTGTTCGCCGGTGTGCCTGCCGCTCATGGTGCCAGTCCTCATCAACTACGGCGCCAAGGCGGACCCGACGCGTGGAAGCTCGTCCTTCGGGACTACTCTACCTGCCTGAAGTCCGGGTAATTCCACCCCGGATTCTCCTGGCCGGCACCCCCAGGCCGCGTGGCCCCCAGACCCGTTTTCGGAGGCCGGAACGCACTGGGCGCGGCCTAGCTCGGCCGGTTGGTCCCCGTTTTGAACCGGGCGGCCGCGGCGCAGGCCACCGCGATCCCGGCAATCAGTCCAATGGTGCTGAAGAGCTGGATGCGGCTGCTTTCGGCGCTGAAGCCCACTGCGAAAATCAGGCCCAGCAACACCAGCCCCACGATGGTCAGGGCCGGGAAGCCCTTCATCCGCAGGGGCAGCGGCGTGCCCTCCCGGTCTGCCCGGCGGCGCAGGATCAGTTGCGAGACCAGCGCGCTGCCCCACACCACCAGGCAGGTGGATCCCACCAGCTGGAACAGGGCAGGAAGGATCTGCTCCGGGAACAGCAGTTCCAGGACCGTGGCGACGAATCCGAATGCCACTGACACCCCAACGGCCAGCATGGGCACGCTGGCGCCGCTCAGCCGGGTGAGGAACCGCGGTGCTTCGGCCCGCTCGGCGAGGGAATAGACCATGCGGGAGGCCCCATAGAGGTTTGCATTCAACGCCGAAAGGAGCGCGACGACGGCCACCAGCGTGATGGCCGTTGCGGCGCCGGGGATCCTGGCGGCGTCCAGAACGCCGGCGAACGGTGATGCCAGGCTGTCGGACGTTGCCGGAAGGACGGCGGTGATCACAAAAACGGAGCCGATGTAGAAAACCAGGATGCGCCACACAACCGTCCTGATGGCTTTGCCTACGCTGTGTTCCGGATCCTCCGTCTCTGCCGCCGCCACCGAGACGATCTCCGTGCCGCCAAAGGCGAAGATCACCACAAAGAGCGCGGAGGCGATCCCGCCCAGGCCGGCGGGGGCAAAGTCCGACGTCAGGTTGGCCAGGCCGGGAGACGCCACATCGGGCAGCAGGCCCAGCAGCAGGGCGGCGCCCACCACCAGGAACAGGACAATCGCGGCGACCTTGAGGATCGCGAACCAGAATTCGAACTCACCAAAGTTCCGGACCCCTGTGAGGTTGATGGCGGTGAAGACGACCATAAAAACAAGCGCCAGCGCCCAGACGGGAATGACCGGCCAGATCGTAAAGAGAAGCCCCGCGGCTCCCAGCGCCTCGGCGGCGATCACCACTACCAGCTGCAGCCACCACAGCCAGCCGATGGTGGCACCGGCTGTTTTGCCAAGCGCACGCTCGGCATACACGGAGAAGGCGCCGCTGTTCGGGCTGGCGGCAGCCATCTCGCCCAGCGCCCACATCACCAGGATGATCAAGGTGCCGGCCACCAGGTAGGAGATCAGCACCGCCGGACCCGCGGCCTGAACGCCGGCGCCGGATCCCAGGAACAGCCCGGCCCCGATGGCGCTGCCCAGGCCCATCATGGTGAGCTGGCGGGTTTTCATGCTGTGGCCCAGGTGGCCCTGCGGACTCAGTTCTGTGGACTTCATCGTCATTGTGCTGCTGGACCTTCTTGGGGTTGTGGGTGGGAGCTCCTTGTGGGACCACTTGAATTTACCGTCTCCGGTCCTGCAGCCGGTATTCGGCGCCAGGAGCGCTGCACGACGGATACAGGACGAATCCGGCCGAAACACCTGCAGGCCCGGCGGAAACATTTGGCAATTACGTGGCAGCTGGCCGTAGACTTAGTTTTGGTCAAGATGACCATAACTAAAATGGGATGCCAGCCGTGGTCCCGCAAGCCGGAAGGCGGTGGACCCATGTACCAGAGCTCGGCAAACGTCTCGGAGCGCCAGGCGGCGCCGCCGTCGCTGGCTATCTCCACTGTCATCTTTGCGCTCCGCCCCAGCGAAAGCTCCGGCCGGCCAACACTGTGGCTGCCGCTGGTGCGCCGGATCCGGGAGCCCTACAAGGGACTCTGGGCGCTGCCCGGTGGGCCCCTCAGCCACGCCGAATCACTGCAGGACGCGGCAGCGCGGAACCTGGGGGAGACCACCGGCCTGGCACCCAGCTACCTCGAGCAGCTGTATGCCTTCGGCGGACTCCACCGCTCGCCCACCCAGCGGGTGGTCTCGATCGTTTACTGGGCGCTGGTCCAACCCACTGAAGCCGCGCTCGCGGACGAGTCGGAAAACGTCCGGTGGTTCCGGGCGGACCGGCTGGGGGACCTGGCCTTCGACCACAACGCGATCGTGGACTACGCACTCTGGCGGCTGCGCAACAAGCTCGCCTACGGCTCAGTGGCCTACCACCTGCTGGGGGAATACTTCACCCTCGCCCAGGTCCGGGAGGTCTACGAGGCAGTGCTGGACAGGCAACTGGACCCCGCCAACTTCCGCCGGCAGCTCAAATCCACCCCGGACATCGAGGAAACCGGCGAGTACCTCCAGGGCGGCAAGCACCGCCCTCCCCGTCTCTACCGCTTCACCGGCCGGCCCGGCCTTGACCCAGACAACAGGAGCACACCATGAGCAGCGTCAACACAGCAATCCAGCTCATCACACGCGAACAGGCCGAAAAAGGCGCAACCGCAAAGGGCAGCACCTGCAGCCCTGCGCTGGCCAAGGGTCCGTGGGACTACGACCTTGCAGAGGCGCTCGCAGGCATTCCGGCCTACGGCCCGGGCGCTTCCAGCGCTGACGTTGCACCTCCTGCAACCCCCCGCCAGGGGCAGTTGCCAGAAGAGTACAAGCTGGCCAGCGACGCCGAGCTGGGTGAGCGGATCCTGGCCGCGAAAGCTGCCCTGGGGGACAGGGCCGTCATCCTTGGGCACTTCTACCAGCGGGATGAGGTCATCCAGTACGCCGACTTCGTCGGTGACTCCTTCCAGCTGGCCAACGCCGCGCTGACCCGGCCGGACGCTGAGGCCATCGTGTTTTGCGGCGTCCACTTCATGGCCGAAACCGCTGACATCCTTTCCGCGCCCGACCAAGCCGTCATCCTGCCCAACCTGGCAGCCGGCTGCTCCATGGCGGACATGGCTGACGCCGACTCCGTAGCCGAGTGCTGGGAGCAGCTCGAGGAAATTTACGGCACCGAGCCCGACGCCGAAGGGCGGGTTCCGGTCATTCCCGTCACCTACATGAATTCCTCCGCAGCCCTGAAGGCTTTCTGCGGTGAGCATGGCGGCATTGTCTGCACCTCCTCAAACGCCAGGACTGTCCTTGAATGGGCGTTCCAGCGGGCCCAGCGGGTGCTGTTCTTCCCGGACCAGCACCTCGGCCGGAACACCGCAAAGGCGCTCGGCGTGCCGCTGGAGCAGATGCCCATGTGGAACCCGCGGAAGGACCTGGGCGGCAATGACGAACAGGCCCTGCTGGATTCCAGGGTCATCCTGTGGCACGGGTTCTGCTCGGTGCACAAGCGGTTCAACGTAGCCCAGATCGAAAAGGCCCGGGCCGATTTTCCCGGTGTCCAGGTGATCGTCCACCCTGAGTGCCCCATGGAGGTGGTGGACGCAGCCGACTCTGCCGGCTCAACGGACTTCATCAAGAAAGCGATCGCGGCTGCCACGGAACCCGCCACCTTCGCGATCGGCACGGAAATCAACATGGTGAACCGGCTCGCGGCAGAGTACCCGCAGCACACCATCTTCTGCCTTGATCCTGTCATCTGCCCCTGCTCCACCATGTACCGCATCCACCCCGGCTACCTTGCCTGGGTCCTGGAGGAACTCGTTGCCGGGCGGGTGGTCAACCGGATCACGGTCGCAGATTCAGTGCAGGACCACGCCCGGACAGCGCTGGAGCGCATGCTCGCGGCCAGGCCGTAATGACAAGGCCGGCTTTTATGCCTCCTCGTGAAGGTGGCGGTACTTCCGGACCGGGCGGTGTGGCCCCCGGCGGCACCGTCACGGGGCGCCCGCGATTGGTCGTCGTCGGCAGTGGCATCGCCGGGCTGTACGCTGCCCTGCTGGCAGCGGATGCCGGTGCCGATGTGGTCCTCCTGAGCAAGGGAAAGCTTCGCGAAAGCAACACCTGGTACGCGCAGGGAGGAATTTCTGCGGTGCTTGACGCCCCTGCTCCGGGTGACACGGTAGCTGCCCACATCGCGGATACGCTCCACGCTGGAGCAGGGCATTGTGATGAAGCCGCCGTCCGGCTGATGTGCGCGGAGGCACGCCGCGACATCACAGGGCTGCAACGCTTTGGTGTGACCTTCGATTCCAGTTCCGGCGGCGGCCCTGCGCTTGGCCTGGAAGCGGCCCATTCCGCACCCCGCATCCTCCACGCCGGGGGCGATGCCACCGGGGCGAAGGTGGCCGGGGCCCTGATCCGCTCAGTGCTCGCGCGGCAGGCGGAGGGGACCCTGACGGTCCTGACCTCAGCCCACGCAACATCCCTGCTGCAGCAGGACGGCAAAGCCACCGGAGTGGAGTTCCTCCTGCACGGGAACAGGGCAGCCGTTCACGGGGACGCCGTCCTGCTGGCAACTGGAGGAGCAGGGCAGCTTTTTGCCCAAACAACCAACCCGGCAGTGGCCACCGCCGACGGCTTTGCGCTCGCGGTCAACGCGGGAGCTGAGGTAGCCGATCTGGAGTTCTTCCAGTTCCACCCCACCTGCCTGGTTTCCGGCTCCCTGGACTCACATCCGGCGGCGGCACCCGGCCTGGACCAGGATCCGCTGCTCATCTCCGAGGCTGTCCGCGGCGAAGGGGCCTTCCTCGTCGATGGCAACGGGAAACGGTTTATGCCGGCCTACCACCCGGACGCGGAACTGGCCCCGCGCGACGTCGTGTCGCGCAGCATCGCCCTGCACCTGGCGAAGCTCGGCGACCCCAACGGCCACGTCTACCTCGACGCCCGCGTCATTGACTCGGCCAAAGGGCAAGGATTCCTGGCCAAGCGCTTTCCCACCCTCACCCAAAGGACGCTTGCGGCGGGCATTGACTGGACCCGCGAGTTGGTGCCCGTTGCACCGGCAGCGCACTACTGGATGGGCGGTGTGCTCACCGACCTGCACGCCAGGACCACCGTTCCCGGCCTGTATGCAGCCGGGGAAGTGGCGTGCACAGGAGTCCAGGGCGCAAACCGACTGGCCAGCAACTCGCTCCTCGAAGGACTCGTTTTTGGCCGCCGGGCTGTTGAGGACTTTTTGTCTGGTGACCGTGGCTGGGACGCGCCCCGAGGCACCGATGCTCCGCGTGCTGTCTCGGCCGCGGGCGGCCTCCCCTTGACGCACGCTTCCGCACCGCTGCCCCGCGACGCTGAGAGTGACGTCACCTTCCCTGCTGCTTTAGGAGGCGAGCCGGCCGAATCGGGCGCCTTGTCCGGGAGCCGGCTGGCCAGCGTCGGTCGGGGCGAGGGGAATGAGACCCCGTTCTCCCGCGAGGCGCTTCGGCGGTTGATGACTGCCAAGGCCGGGGTGCTTCGCAATGGGGTGCTGCTTGGGGAGGCGGCGGAAGCTCTCGGCCGGTGGGCCGCCGTCGTACGTCCTGAAGCTGCTGCCGCCGGCGGGGACGCCCGGGAACACGAGGACCGCAACCTGCTGCTGGCCGCACAGTTGCTGGTGGCAGCGGCGCAGGAGCGCACGGAGTCCCTTGGTGCCCACTACCGGAGCGACAGCCCGGCTGATGCTGCCGGCATCGCCATTGAACTTGAAGAATCGTCCCGAATGCGCCTGAAAGCGAGCCTTGTCCATGACTGATGTGTCACTACCTGAAAGTTCCGTGATCGAGACTGCCTCGGCCGGCAGGACGCGCCTCGACCTCACCCTGCCGTCGGCGCCGGTGCGGGAAATCCTTGAGAGGGCCTTCGCGGAAGATGCTCCTGCCGGGGATATCACCTCCCAGCTGCTGATTCCCGCTGACGCACGTGCCACGGCTGTACTGAATGCACGGGTGCCTGGAGTTTTCAGCGGCGCCACGGTGTTCCGGGACGCCATGCTGATGGTGGATCCGGACACGGATGTGGAGCTGCTGCTGGAGGACGGAGAAGAGTTCGACGCCGGCACCCACCTCGCGCGGGTCAGCGGCCGGGCCAGGTCTGTCCTGCTCGCCGAGCGGGTGGCCCTGAACCTGGTGCAGCGGATGTCGGCCATCGCCACGAGGACAGCAGAGTTTGTCCGGCTGACCGAAGGCACGTCGGCCCGGATCACCGACACCCGCAAGACCACGCCCGGGCTGCGGATCCTGGAGCGGTTCGCCGTCCGCTGCGGGGGTGGCGCCAACCACCGGTACAGCCTTTCCGACGCGGTCCTGGCCAAGGACAACCACCTTGCCGTGATGACGGGTGGGGATCCTGACCGGCTCACCGCACTCCTTGCCGCAGCCAAATCGCAATTGGGGCACACCACGCACTTTGAGGTGGAGGTGGACAGGATGGACCAGATTGAGCCCGTCCTGGCGGCCGGCGTGGACACCATCATGCTCGACAATTTCACGGTCCAGGAGCTGGAGGCAGGCGTGGCCCTGATAGCCGGCCGAGCGCGGGTGGAGGCCAGCGGAAACGTCAACGTCTCGACGGTGGCCGCCATAGCAGCCACGGGAGTTGACGTCATTTCCGTTGGCGCCCTCACCCACACAGTGGCGGCCCTGGACCTCGGGCTGGACGTCGAACTGACGGTCAGGTGATCTGCGGTGATCTTCCTTGATGCAGCTGCCACCACCCCTGTACGCCGTGAGGTGCTGGATGCGATGTGGCCATACCTGACCGGTGAGTTCGGCAATCCCTCAAGCCATCACACCCTGGGCGAAGCTGCTGCCGATGCGCTCGCCGGTGCCCGGGCGTCCGTCGCAGCCGTCTTTGGCTGCCGGGCCGGGAACATCACCTTCACGTCCGGGGGAACGGAAGCGGACAACCTTGCCATCAAAGGGATCGCCCTGGCCCGGCAGGCCGCTAATCCGCAGCTCAACAGGGTGGTAATCAGCGCCGTCGAACATCCCGCGGTG
The DNA here is from genome assembly GCF_054408515.1 of Arthrobacter sp. D3-16. Lineage (NCBI taxonomy): Bacteria > Bacillati > Actinomycetota > Actinomycetes > Micrococcales > Micrococcaceae > Arthrobacter > Arthrobacter sp. D3-16. The sequence goes on from NZ_CP096437.1 coordinate 1,683,280, forward strand.
GAGGAGTCTGCCCGGTACCTGGAGCGCTTCCATGGTTTCGCCGTTGATGTGGTTCCCGTTGACGGGAAGGGAGTTGTAACGCCCGAGGCCTTCCGGGCTGTGCTGCGGCCGGAAACGGCGGTGGCCAGCGTTATGTACGCCAACAATGAAGTGGGAACGGTGCAGCCCGTTGCCGAACTGGCCGCCCTGGCACGCGGACTCGGCATCCCGTTCCACACTGATGCCGTGCAGGCGGCCGGGTGGCTGCCGCTGGACACCAAGGCATTGGCCGTGGATGCGATGAGCATGTCGGGGCACAAGATCGGGGCGCCCAAGGGCTGCGGGGTGCTGTTCGTCGGTGGGCGTACTGCGCTGGAGCCGCTGGTCCACGGCGGCGGGCAGGAACGGGGCCGCCGGTCCGGAACAGAGAACGTGGCGGGAGCCGTGGGCCTCGCCACCGCGCTCACGCTGGCCCAGGCCCACCAGGCGGAGGAACGACGCCGGGTGGAGGCACTGCGGGACACGTTCATCAACGCCGTGCTCGACGGTGTCCCCGGTGCAGTCCTGACGGGGCATCCCGTAGACCGGCTGCCCTCCGTTGCCTCCTTCTGTTTCCCCGGAACCAGCGGCGAATCCGTGCTCCTTGAGCTGGAACGCCAGGGCGTAGTGTGCTCCAGCGGGTCAGCCTGCGCGGCGGGTTCGGACGCGCCGTCACCGGTGCTCACGGCGATGGGAATTCCCCCGGAGACGGCCCAGACAGCCGTGCGGTTCAGCTTCGACACAAAGGTAGCCGGTACGGACCTCGAATCGGCGGCAGCCGCGGTGCTCGACGCCGTCGGCCGGATCAGGGCGCTGGGCGGCTAACCCAACGGAACCTGGTGGGAGCAGGCGTCCGGAAGCCCAAACGCCAGCCGCAGCGGCCCGCTTATGACGTGCTCCGTCAGTAAAGTTCCCCCACCGGGATCTCCACGGCCAGCCGGTTTGACGGTCCAGGCAAGGGGCAGGCCCAGGCCTCGTTGTAGGCGCATGACGGGTTGTACGCGAAATTGAAGTCCAGGACGAACTCGGCGTCCGGGCCGGTTCCCTGGACCCCATGGAACGCGCCCTTGATAGTATCCAGCAGGTACCGTCCGGCCCCGTAGCTGCCACCGGGCTGGCCGGCGGTGGCGTCCCGGAACGGTACAAAAATACCGCCGCCGTAGCCCTGCAGCTTCCACACTGCCAGTTGGCCCATTTCCGGCAGGTCGAACGTTCCCAGCCGGACAAACCGGACCACGCCGTCAGTGCCGGTGTCTACGGTCATTTCCCTCCCGGCGCCCTCTTTGGTCAGCGGCACATGGAAGCGGTAGATGGGATCGTAGTCGGCGGTCTTCAGCCCGGAGAAGCGGGCCTTGTCCTGCGTATTGAGTGCCGAGGCAGGGTGGGTGGCGAACATCAGGTCCCGCTGGTGGCGCCAGTAGGAGTGTGCCTCGGCCGGGCTTTCCAGCGAAAGCTTCCGGACGTTCTGGTACAAGGCAAAGGTCCGCAGGCGCCAGTCAGCGATATCGACGGCGGAGATGTCCGTCCGGTCTTCCTCGGCTGTTCCCCGATGCTCTTCCATGACCCCAGCCTAGTCCCAGGGCACGGGTATACCAGCCGACCGCGACACGCGTCCATCTGCCTGCCCCTCCGGCACGCGAAACGCCTTCCGCGCTGAAGGTCGAGGTGAAGAAGCCGGACGGAACTTTCCTGGCAGCATTGCGGACAGGACTGCCGCCGTCGTCGGCTGGTTTTCCGGGTGATCCAGGCGTACCGCTACTTCGGCTCCTACGGCATCACGAACGTGGTCGCCGGTGCTGGCGGGCAGGCATGCGAGCTCCACAACATCGTCCGTGGCCCGGCCGCGAAAGGGGACTACGACTTTTGCGATGTCGTCTCCGTCAAGGCCTTTGCCCCGGACGAGAAAGTGGCTCCGGCCAAGGCCTTCGACACCGTGGACCAGGCCGCCCGGTACGCCTCGGAAGGCAATGAATTCGCCAACGTCCAGCGGATGCTAATGTCTCTGGAGATCAAAAACTAGTCCCGTTTCCGGCCCCACCATGCGCCGGGCAGAGCGGGGACTTATCTTCCGCCGCCGAACACCCCCGGAGAGCCATGGAACGCAGTGTTTCCGCACGACTGGTCTTCAAGACCGTAGCCAACACCAAGGTGGCCATGGCCATCGCCGCAGCGCGGAACAACGGCTACTCCTCGTTCGAGGAGTCCCTGTCCGTGACAGCCGGGGGAGGCGATGTTCCCCTCACCGAGGTATCGGACCACCACGGGGGCAGGTTCCATTACATGGAGTTCGCCGAGCCGGCGGAGGTAACGGTGGAATACTCGGCCACGGTGGCCGGTAAGGCGGAGCCCGAGGACGCCGGGCTCGCCGACAGGATCCGCTACGTCCGTCCCAGCCGCTACGCCGAATCCGACCGCCTCCTGCCCACGGCTTATGCAGAGTTCGAAGGAGTCCAGGGCGGCGAGCTGCTGCACGTCGTGCGGAACTGGGTGAACGGGGAACTGCGGTACCTCAGTGGGTCCTCCCGGGGCACGGACGGTGCGGTGGAGACGCTCCTCAGCCGCCGAGGGGTCTGCCGGGACTTTGCCCACTTGGCCATCGCGCTGCTGAGGTCCAAGGACATCCCGGCCAGGCTGGCCGCCGTCTACGCTCCGGGCCTGAGCCCCATGGATTTCCACGCCGTGGCAGAGGCCTACGTGGAAGGGGCCTGGCACGTCATCGATCCCACGGGCCTTGCCCCGCGGGAATCGATGCTGCGCATCACGGCCGGCCGAGACTCTGCCGATACAGCCTTCCTCTCCACGGTGGGGGGAAGCCTCATCCTGAACCAGCTGCAGGTCACCGCGGTGGTCAACGGCGCCCTGCCGGTTGAGGACCCTGCCCGGCTGCTGCAGCTGGGCTAGGCGGCGCAGGGTATCTCTAGCGCAGGGGGCGGGGACCCAGCGAGCTCCGGAGCTTCTCGGTAAGCCGTCGCAGCTCCTTCTGCTCAGCCGGGGTCAGTGCCGGACCCATCAGGGTGGAGATGTCCCGGACATGCTCGCGCCCGATCTCCTTCTGCAGTTCCCGGCCGGCGTCCGTCAGCTGCAGGAGCACGCCCCGGCCGTCCTCCGGCGCGGGCATCCTGGCCACGAGCCCGCGTTTCTCGAGCCGCTCCACGAGCCTGCTGAGGCTGGACTGGCTCAGCAGGACGTTGTCGTTGAGCTCGTTGAGGCGGAGCCATCCCGTTGGACACCGTGAGAGCGTAAACAGGACGTCATACTCGTTCACCGCGAGCTTCCGGAAGGCCGGGCCGGACTGCAGCTTGCGCATCACGGCCACCTGGGCCCGGAACAGCGATTCCCAGGTTTCCGCCGCGAGGCGTACCGGTGACTCTGCATTGCCGGCAGCCATCATGCCTCCGCAGCGGACTTTTCGGCGTCCTGGGCCGCCAGCAAGGCAGCCACCCGGCCGGCGTGGGTCGGCGGTTCGGGAACGTGGGCCGGCTTGCGGGACGCGTACTCCTTGCGCAGGACGGGTAGGACTTCCTCGCCAAACAGGTCCAGCTGCTCCAGTACTGTTTTCAGCGGAAGGCCTGCATGGTCGATGAGGAACAGTTGCCGCTGGTAATCACCGAAGTACTCCCGGAACGTCAGGGTCTTCTCTATGACCTCCTGCGGGCTGCCGACGGTCAGCGGCGTCTGCGAAGTGAAGTCCTCCAGGGAGGGCCCGTGGCCGTATACGGGAGCGTTGTCGAAGTACGGGCGGAACTCCTTGACGGCATCCTGCGAGTTCTTCCGCATGAAGAACTGCCCGCCCAGGCCCACGATTGCCTGGTCTGCCGTACCGTGGCCGTAGTGCTCGTAGCGTTCCCGGTAGAGACCGATCAGCTGCTGGTAGTGCTCCTTGGGCCAGAAGATGTTGTTGGCGAAGAAGCCGTCCCCAAAGTAGGCCGCCACTTCGGCGATCTGCGGGGTGCGGATGGAACCATGCCACACGAAGGGGGCGACGCCGTCGAGCGGGCGGGGGGTGGACGTGAAGTTCTGCAGCGGCGTGCGGAACTTTCCGGACCAGTTCACGGTGTCCTCGTCCCACAGCTTGCGCAGCAGGCTGTAGTTCTCAATCGCGAGCTCAACGCCGTCCTGAATGTTCTTGCCGAACCACGGGTAGACGGGAGCCGTATTGCCGCGGCCCAGGACCAGGTCCACCCGGCCGTCGGCGAGGTGCTGGAGCATCGCGAAGTCTTCGGCGATCTTCACGGGATCGTTGGTGGTGATCAGCGTGGTGGCCGTGGACAGAGTGATGCGTTCGGTCTGCGCCGCGATGTAGGCAAGGGTGGTAGTGGGGGAGGAGGAGAAGAAGGGCCGGTTGTGGTGCTCGCCCAGGGCATAGACATCCATGCCGATTTCCTCGACCTTTTTGGCGATAGCCACGGAGGCCTTGATGCGTTCGTTCTCGGTGGGGGTCCGGCCCGTGGTGGGGTCCGTGGTGATGTCGCTGACGCTGAAAACACCGATCTGCATGATGTGCCTTTCCGTTGCTGGACTTGCTGGCCTTGGTTCAAGTATAGGCCAATTTAGATGCATTTGCATCTATCGCCGGATACAACGCTGCCCGCCGGAAATTATTCCGCTTTTGTTATTCGGGACTTCCGGGTGCGGCCCGGCGCCCGCTGACCTTGGGGACCATCCCGGTGGTCCAGTCGCGGAATTCCTCGTCCACGTCTGCTCCGTGGCCAAACTCCGGGCGTTCCTGCAGCTCCCGGAGCAGAGTCTTCCTTTCGCGTCGGCCCTCCACCAGACGGTAGAGCACAGGCACCAGCACCAGGGTCAGGGCGGTGGAAGAGATGAGACCGCCAATCACCACCACGGCCAGGGGCTGCGAGATAAAGCCGCCGCCGCCCGTGAGGCCCAGCGCCATAGGGGTCAGGGCAAAGACTGTGGCCAGGGCGGTCATGAGGATCGGGCGGAGCCGCTGGCGGGCACCATGCGTGATGGCATCAGCGACGTTCATGCCCGGCCGGCCGTCGTGGGGTTGCCGGTACTGGTTGATGAGGTCGATGAGCACAATGGCGTTGGTGACCACGATTCCCACCAGCATCAGCATGCCGATCAGAGAGGGCAGTCCCAGCGGAACCCCGGTTACCAGGAGCAGGGCAACGGCACCGGTGGCCGCAAACGGCACCGAGACGAGCAGGATCAGCGGCTGGATCAATGACTTGAAGGTGGCCACCATGATCACGTAGACGATGGCGATGGCGGCCAACAGTGCCAAGCCGAGTTGCTGGAATGACTCCTGCTGCTGGGTGGTGGCGCCGCCAAGTTCAGCGGTGACGCCGGCCGGGAGCTGCACCTCCGCCAGGCGTTTCTGGACCTCCGCGTTGACTGCACCCAGGTTTGATTCCGACGGCGTCACGGAGACACGCGCTGTGCGCTGGCCGTTGCTGGCAGTAATGGATACCGGTACGTCCACCTGTTCCACCGAAGCGATGCTGGCCAGCGGAACGGGCCCGCGGGCGGCAGGCAGGGGGATGCTTCGGACAGCGTCGATGCTCGTGAACCTGGTGCCCTGGCCGATCTGGACCGGGAAATCGTCGGTGTCGATCCGAACCGTTCCGGCGGGGATGGGGCTGATGGTTGAGGCGAGGACGCCGGCTACCTGTTCTTCGTTGAGTCCGGCAGCGACGGCTTTCGCCCGGTCCACTTTCACTTGAACCACCGGCTGGCTGGATGCAAGGTTGGTGGCCACCTCGCTGGTGCCCGGAACCCCGCTCATGGCCTGGACCATGGTGTCGCTCGCGGCCTGCAGGTCGGCCGTGCTGGCGGCCTTGATAGTGATGTCCACCGTGGAGGAAGTGCCGAAGCCGCCCTGCTGGGTGCCCACGGAAACCTTCCCCGAGCCGGGCACCTTTGCCAGTTCGTTCCGCACCGTCTCCTGCAGTTGCTCCTGGTCTGCCTTTTCATCCGTCACTACCGTGAACGTTGAGTTGGAGGACCCGGTGGAGGTCAGCGCGGCAAAACCGGCCTGGGCGTTGCCGGACGTCACCTGGACGTCCCGGACGCCGTCGATTCCGCGCAGGACCTCCTCCAGCCGGATCGCCGCGGCGTTCGTGTCCGCCAGGCCGGTGCCCGCGGGGAGCACCTGGCGGACGGTCAGGCTGTTCTGGCCGGAATTGCCCAGCAGGTTGGTTGCCAGCAGCGGCGTCATGGCGGCGGTCGCGCCGAGGACCAGGCCGGCGGCCACGAGGGTGATCACCGGATGCTTCTGGGTCCTGGACAGGATGGGCAGATACCCGCGCTGGAGCCTGCTGCGCTGTTCCGCTTCCTGGGCTTTGGCGCGGGCTTCGGCTGCGCTCTGCCGGGCTGCGTCGCTGCCCGGGGTGTTGCCGGGATTCCGCAGGAACCAGTACGCGAGCACCGGAACTATGGTCAACGAGACCAGCAGGGAGGCCAGCAGTGCCATGGTGACGGTGAGTGCGAACGGCCTGAACAGTTCGCCGGCCAGTTCGCCTACGAAGGCTATGGGAAGGAATACGGCCACAGTGGTGAGGGTGGAGGCTGTGATGGCGCCGGCCACTTCCCTGATCGCCGTCAGGATGGCAGTGACTTTGTCTTCCCCATAGCTGAGGTGCCGCTTGATGTTTTCGATGACCACGATCGAATCGTCAACCACCCGGCCGATGGCTATGGTGAGGGCGCCCAGCGTCAGGATGTTCAGCGAGTAGCCGGTGGCCGACAGGCCGATGAAGGTGATCAGGAGCGACAGCGGGATGGAAACGGCCGTCACCAGCGTGGAGCGGGCAGACATCAGGAACACCAGGATGACTGCCACGGCGAAGCCCAGTCCCAGCAGGCCCTCCGTGGTGAGGTCCTTAATGGATTTTTCGATGAAAGGGGCCTGGTCGAATACCGGCGTGAACTTCGCGTTCGAACCCAGTTCGGCTTCAAGCTCGGCAAGTGTGTCCCGGACGGCATGCGAGATGCCAACAGTGTCGCCTTCCGGCTTCTTGATGACGGAGACGGCGAGCGTCTCCTCGCCGTTGGTCCGCGTGATGGAGGTGCGTTCGTCGTCTTTGAGCGAGACGTCGGCCACCGCGCCGATGGTGGCGGCGTTCTTTGCCCCGGCGAGGGGGAGTGCCTTGATCGAATCCAGTGAATCCACCGGGCTGCCGATCTGCAGGGACAGGGTTTTGCCCTGCTCTTCAAGGGTCCCGGCCGGAACCAGGGTGCCGTTGTTGCCCAAGGCATCGCGGATGGCGGTGATGGTGGCGCCGGCCGAAGCCATGGCTTCCGGGCGGGGAAGGATCTCGATGTGCTGGGTGGCCCCGCCGGTCACGTCGGCGCCCCGGACGCCGTCGATCTTCTGCAGCCGGGGCACGCTCAGGCGCTGCAGGTCCGCGTTGAGTTCGCTCAGGGATTTGTCCGAGGACACCGCCAGGAACACGATGGGGAAATCATTGATGCTGCCGGCGAAGGCCTGCGGCTGGACGTCCTCGGGCAGGGACCGCTTGGCGTTGGAGATGGCGCGGTCGATCTGGTTCCGGGCCCTGTCCAGGTTGGACCCGTACGTGAAGACCATGGTGATCTGCGAGACGCCGTTGCGCGACGTGGAGGAGGTGGATTCCAGCCCCTCCACGCCGTTCAGTGCGGTTTCCAGCGGCCCGCTGACCTGTTTGTCCACCACCTCCGGGGAGGCGCCGGGCATGGCAGTCAGCACCGTGATTTGGGGGAACTCGATCGAAGGGATGAGTTCCTGCTTCAGGGACGACATGGTGATCACGCCGAAGACGGAAGCGAACACGGTGATGAGAGCGATCAATGCCCGGTTTGCCAGTGAGAGTTGTGCCAGCCGGAACATCGAATCGGTCTCCTGTGGGGTTTAACTTACTGTTGCGGTACCGGAAGCCGGCCAACACACCCCTCAGGGGTCAGTGGTTGGCGGAAACAGTCTCCAGCTGGAGGGACCTGGCCGTTGCCCTTTCGAGCTCCATTGCAAGTTCCGGGTTGTCATCAAGCTTGACGCCGTAGCCGGGCATCATGTCCTTCAGCTTGGACTGCCAGCCCTTGAAATTCTTCGGGAAGGCCTTCCGCAGGAGCTCGATCATGATGGGCACCGCTGTGGAGGCTCCGGGCGAAGCACCGAGGAGTGCGCCGATGGAGCCGTCACGGCCGGCGATCACTTCCGTGCCGAACTGGAGGACACCGCCCTTCTGCGGGTCTTTCTTGATGATCTGTACACGCTGGCCGGCCGTGATCAGTTCCCAGTCGCCTGCTTTGGCTTCCGGGTAGTACTCGCGAAGCGCCTCCACCTTGTCGGTGTGCTTCTTGGCCACTTCCTTAACCAGGTAGGCCGTGAGGTCCATGTTGTCCTTGGCCACGGCCAGCATGGGGATGATGTTGCTGGGCCGGATGGACAGCGGCAGGTCCAGGTAGGAGCCGCTCTTCAGGAAGTTGGTGGAGAAGCCGGCGTAAGGGCCGAAGAGCAGGGAACGCTTGCCGTTGACGTAACGGGTGTCCAGGTGGGGTACGGACATTGGGGGAGCTCCCACCGACGCCTGTCCGTACACCTTGGCGCTGTGCTGTGCCGCCAGGGTTTCGTCGGTGCAGCGGAAGAACTGGCCGGAGACCGGGAACCCGCCGTAGCCTTTGCTTTCCGGGATGCCGGAGGCCTGCAGGAGGTGGAGTGCGCCGCCGCCGGCCCCCACAAAGACAAACTTGGCGTGGATCTTGCCGTGCTCCCCGGACTTGGGGTACTTCAGCGAAAGGTTCCAGCCGCCGTCGGACGCCCGGGAGATACCGGTGACGTCGTGGCCGTAGTTGATCTCGACGCCGTTGTTCCCCAGGTACGTGGTCAGCTCACGGGTGAGTGCACCGAAGTCCACATCGGTGCCTTCGGTGGCGCGGGTGGCGGCGATCCGCTGCTTGGGATCACGCCCCTTGACGATCAGCGGAGCCCACTTGCCGATCTGGCCGTGGTCCTCCGAGTACTCCATGCTGCGGAACAGGGCGTGCGGCTTAAGCGCCTCGTAGCGGGTCTTAAGGAACCTTGTGTTCTCCTCGCCGATCACGAAGCTCATGTGCGGCACGGTGTTGATGAAGCCCTTGGGCGAACCGATTAGGGACTGGTCCACGAGGTGGGACCAGAACTGGCGGGAAAGCTGGAACTGCTCGTTAATGAGCAATGCTTTGGTGGGGTCCACGGAGCCGTCTTTGGCTGCGGGGGAGTAGTTGAGTTCACAGAGGGCGGCGTGGCCGGTTCCGGCGTTGTTCCACGGGCCGGAGCTTTCCAGCCCGGGCTCGTCCAGCCGCTCGAACATGGAGATGGTCCAGTCCGGTTCCAACTGCTTGATGAATGCCCCCAGCGTGGCGCTCATGATGCCGCCGCCAATCAGGACGACGTCGGCATGTGGGGTCTTGGAAATGAAGGTCACGATCAGTCTCCGATTGCAGCGGCTCTGGCTGTCACAGAATATCCCCGGGCAGCCCTACTACTGAAATTGGGCGGGCCCGTCAAGGCTTCAGTTGCACTTTAGTGAAAACTTCATTTAAGACAGGCGACGCCGGATAGTTCACTACGCGGTCTGAAAGGGCCAGCGCCGAAATGGGGAACGCTATGGGGACCGCAGGCACGGACGCCGCGATCTGGGCGTTGATGGTGTGATATTGCCCATCGCGTTCCTCTCCCTCCGGCAGCCCCCGCGCGCGGTTGATCTTCGAGAAGACCTGCGGGTCCTGGTATCCGAACTCGCCGTTTTTCTCCCCGAAGAGGGGTCCAACGAAGTTGTCGGCGTCCGAATAGGAACCATTCCAGCCCAGCAGGTGAAGCGCGTGGTCCCCCGGGGACTGGACCTTTTGGAGATAACCGTCAGACCAGTCGACGGGCACAGGCTGGATGTTGAGCCCCACAGCCGTGAGCTGGCGGCTGATTTCAGCGTAAACCTTCTCCGGCGTTGGAAGGTACGGCCGGGTGACGCTCATCGGATAGTAGAACCTCAGCGCTTCGCCGGCGTATCCGCCCTCCTTGAGGTACTCCCTGGCCTTGGCGGGGTCGTGGCCTAGGGCAGGGGCATCATTGTTGAATCCGCTGATTTTCGGCGGGACAAACTGGGTGGCCACGGCGGTGTTGTCGATGAAGAATTTCCGGATCAGCGTTTCTTTGTCGATCGCCATTTCGATGGCCTGCCGGATTTTCTGGTTCTGCAGGACCGGGATCTCCTGATTGAGCCCTAAGTACATCACCGAGAACGGATCGCGCTGCACAATCTGTTTTCCGCGCTTTACCAGCTGGTCGAAGTTGCCCACCGTGACGGCGTCGTACCCGTCGATCTTGCCGTCCAGCAGTGCTTGGAGACGCGCCTGGGGATGGTTGTAGGCCACAAAGTTGATGATGCCGATCTGTCCGCGGTCTCCCCAGTAGGACGCATTACTGATGAGGGTGACGCTTCCTTCGTCCCAGGACTTCAGGCTGAAGGGCCCGGTTCCCACGGGATTGGTGCCGAAAGCGGATACGGCCTGGCCGCCGCGGTTTTGGTCCAGTACATCCGCGGTGCCCGCAGCCAGCGCGGCGGGGGAGGCGATGGCGAAAGCAGGCAGGGTCAGGGCCTGAAGGAACGCGGTAAAGCGCTGGGTGAGGTCGATCTGCACGGTGTCCGGGGACAACGCGGTGCAGCTCTTGAAGATCGACAGCCCCGGCTCATCGGAGTGCGCCTTGAAAACGCCCTTGAAGGAGCTGCCGGGAGCCTGCCGGCGCAGGTCTTCGGAGAAGGCAAACCAGCGGTTGAAGTTCGTGCAGACCGCGTCAGCGTTGAACGGGGTGCCGTCCGAAAATGTAACGCCGCTGCGCAGCTTGAAGGTGTAGGACCGGCCCTCGTTGGACTCACTCCACTCTGTGGCGAGCAACGGGGTGGGCTTCCCGGTGGTCTGGTCCACGCCCACCAGTCCCTCGAGGATCTGCCGGGTGATGCGCTGTGATTCAACGTCGCTGGAGAGGGCGGGGTCCAGGCCCAGCGGCTGCACTGCGGTGCCGAAGTTGAACGTTGCACTGGGTTCGGCAGAGGCGCTGGGGGTTGGCGGGGTTGACGACGGCGAGGGGGCTGGAACGCCGGTGCATGAGGTGACGCTCAACGCCAGGAGGACGGCGCCGGTCGTGATGACCGTCCGCCGCGATGGACTGCTGGGCACTCGTTTATCACCTCTGGATCTTGCGGCCCCGCCATCTGCGGGCCGAAGCCCAGTCTAGTTGACCTGATACTCCCGTTTCCCGGGCCCGCGCCGGGCCCGGGAAACGTAAAAAGGCCGGGGCCCGTCCAGACGGACCAGGCCCCGGCCACGTTTACGGGCTACTTGGGCATCAGCACCGAGTCGATCAGGTAAACGGTCGCGTTCTTCGTCTGGACGCCGCCGCAGATCACACTGGCGTCATCCACCTTGAGGGCGTCGCCGCTGCCGGTAACCGTGACGGAACCGCCCTGGACGGTGGCGTGGGTGCCGGCGATCTTGTCGGGGGTGATCTGGCCCGGAACCACGTGGTAGGTGAGGATCTTGCTCAGGAGGGCGTCATCCGTCTTGAGCGTTTCGATGGTGGCCGCATCGATCTTTGCGAAGGCGTCATCGACCGGTGCGAAGACCGTGAATTCACCGCCGTTGAGCGTGTCCACCAGGTCCACCTTCGGGTTCAACTTGCCGGAAACCGCGGAGGTCAGGGTGGTGAGGATCGGATTGTTGGATGCTGCGACAGCCACGGGATCCAGCGCCATTCCTTCAACGGATCCCGCACCCGTGGGGACCTGCTCGGCGTAGCCTGCGCAGCCGGGGCCAACCAGGTTTGCGGCCGGGTCCATGGTGCCGGCGGAGGAGCTGGCTGACGGTGAAGGAGCCATGCTGGTAGCGGAGGGCGCGGCTGCGGGGGCGGACGAACTTGAGGTGCTGGCCGAGCCACCGCAGGCCGTAAGGCTCAGCAGAGCTGCAGCGGCAACGCCTGCGACGGTGAAAGTTGTGCGCTTGATGGTCTGCATTTCGGTTCTCCTTGGGTTTAGCGTTTCGCCTGCCACGGACAGGATGTCCTGGGCAGTGTCTGCGTCTGGCTGGTGGGCACCTGCCCTTGGCTGGTGTCTCAATGGGTATTCGGCAGTTGCGCGACAACGGATGGGTCAAAGGTCCAGGAGTTTTCGGCGGGCTCCGACGGTGCGGCGTTTCCGGCCCCGGCAGAGTGCGTGAGGGCGTCGGGCCTTAACGAGAAAAGATCCCCGGCCGGAGCCAAGGATCTTTTCTCTTCAGTGTGCGCAAGGGGGGACTTGAACCCCCACGCCCGAAGGCACAGGAACCTAAATCCTGCGTGTCTGCCAATTTCACCACTCGCGCGTGGCCCGGCATCGTGTGTTTCAGTCCGTCAATAACAAGGCTGCTAAACGTACGACGCCGGATGCCAGTTTTTATTGTAGCGTCGCGCAGGCGGGGCCTGGGTCAGCGGCAGCCCGTCAGGCTTCCAGCTTCAGGTCCCGGCGCAGCTTGGCCACGTGTCCCGTGGCGCGGACGTTGTATTGGGCAAGCGCCACCTTGCCGTCCGGATCAACCACGATGGTGGAACGGATCAGGCCCTGGTAGGTCTTGCCGTAGTTCTTTTTTTCGCCCCATGCCCCGTAGGCCTCGGCCACGGTGTGGTCCCCGTCCGAGAGCAGCGGGAAGCTCAGCTCTTCCTGGGCGGCGAATTTGGCCAGTTTTTCCACCGGGTCCGGCGAGATGCCCAGCACGTCATATCCCGAAGACTGCAGTGAGGCCAGGTTGTCGCGGAAATCGCAGGCCTCCTTGGTGCACCCCGGTGTTGACGCTGCAGGATAGAAGTAGACGATGGTGTGGCGGCCTGGGCGCGGTGCCAGGCTGACGTCCTTACCGGCTGAATCCTTGAGCGTGAACGCGGGCGCGTCGTCACCGGTTACGAGTTTGTCAGCCAATGTTTTTCTCCTTGTCGCAGGCGGGACACACCAGCCTAGTAAGCAGTCTGGAGGAGTGCTAATCGACACTTGGCTATACTTGCTGCTATGCCTGATATGGATCACTGGCCCACAGGGCGCCTCTTGTCCACTGCTGCGCGCCTCGTCGAACACTCATGGAATGAAAAACTCGGGGCTATAGGCCTCACCCATGCAGGTGTTATCGCTATTGAGGTTCTCAACGCTCAAGGCCCCATGACGCAGGCGCAGCTTGCCCAGTACGTGCGCGTTCAGGCGCAGACCATGGGCAAAACCCTCAGCAGGCTGGAGTCCCACGGCCACATTGCCCGGGTCCGCAGCACGTCGGACCGCAGGAGTCACGTGGTGTCGCTCACCGAACGGGGCAAGGAAGCCGTTGCAGCTGCCGTGGAGATGGAGCGCTCGGTGCTTGCGGCAGCCACGATCGACCCCGATGTCCTGCGGCAGGAACTTCAGGCAGTTGTCAGGGAGCTGGCAAGCCAGTTTGGATCGCCCGCAACCGGAGCACTTTTGGACAACCCGTCCATGACCCCTTGAAACGTCGCTGACCGTACCGCCGGAACTAACGGCACCCAGGCGTGATCCCAGCTTCCTTCGAAGCCGGGGTCGCGCCTTTCTCTTGCCTGCACGCCATTAATGGCAGCCAACGGAGTGCTGGCGGAATGAGCGCGGCAGGTACACGGCAAAACAAAACAACCCCCGGCCCGCGTTTCCGCGAGCCGGGGGCTGTTTTCCCAGTGGTGCACCCCCCGGGACTTGAACCCGGAACCCATTGATTAAGAGTCAATTGCTCTGCCAATTGAGCTAGAGGTGCATCTTTTGTTTCAATCGTTTGGGCTTTTTATTTCCCGGTTGATCTCCGCAACGACATGAAACTCTACACGAACTTTTGGTGCATGTGAAATCGGCGGCCGCCAGCACTTCCGGCTTATCCCGAAGGGGGCAAAACCAGCAGAAAGTCGGGGTTTTTGCTGTTCGTCAACAGTCAAAAACCGACCTCGGGCGTGCAAACTGCGTCCCGGGTCCGCCCACACTGCCGTGTGAAACGGGCCACAGGGGTGCCGGCCGCTTTTCCAGGCGGGAGCCAGCGGCCACATCCGCCGGCCGCCGGGCCTGCTGCGCTGGAAGTACAGCTAGATCCGCTTCCGCCGTGGCGCCCGGAACCCTGCCGCCTCAGCGTGGGCAGCCGATTCAAACCACACGTCTGCCCGGACCTGCTCATGCTCGGGGTGTCCCTCCTCGTAATAGACCATGGCACCGGCGTCCCCCTTGACGGTGTAGTCGGCCGGTCCGCTGCCGTCGGCCCCCGCGGACGCCGAACCCGCACCATACGGCTCTTCCGCTGCCAGGTGCCCTGCAGGCTCCTGCGCGCCCGGGGAAGAACCGCCCCTTGTGTCCTGGCTATGGTTGGCCTCGGTTTCCACCAGCGCCGAGGACTGCGCGCGCTCTTGGGTTTCTGTTGCTCCGGCATCGCTGGGGAGGCGGAGGCCGGTGGCAGCACCACTCTCTCCACTGTCTTCGGAGCCGGATGTGCTGCCGAAGGGGACGGGGGCGGAAACTGCGGTGCCGGCGTCGTCCACGTCTTCCACAGCCGCTGTCTCGGCGCCCGGGAGGGTGGGGGCATGGGGTTCCGTGTACTCGGGGTGGTGGACCGGCCGTGACGCCCCGGTGCCATCAGCCGCAACTGCCGACGGCGCGCCGTTGGGCTGCGCGCCGGCAGGCGATGCCGCTGCCGAACTTTCCCGGAGGCTGGCTCCTTCATGGGCGTGGGGGGAGCCAGACGCCTCCGACCACTGGGTTTCCCACTCACTGTCATCCTGTACCCGGCCTTCATCCCGTGCCGTTGCTTCTGCACGGTCCGTCCCGGCTCCGGTACCGACGGCGGTTGCACCCGCCCGGCTGTGGCCCTGCGGTGCGGCCGGAGTGCTTGCCGCCGGCGCCTTTGTCTCCGCCGGTTCATCTGCAGTGGTCGGCGCTGCGGGCTCCGCCGGGGCACCGAATCCGGCGGAACCGGCAATTCCCGTTGTAGCGGCCGCTTCGGCGGTTGCTGCTGCGCCGCCGCCGGCAAGGGCGCCGTCCGCCCGGACGCCTCCGTCAGGGCGGCTGCCCTCCGCATGCCCGCCGCCACCGGATGTCGAGGACGACTTTCTCCGGTTGAACCACCACCAGGCAACGCCGGCAATCACAACGAGCAGAATGATCCAGAAGACAAAATCCATGGCGGGTCCTTCGGTCGGATGGCAGGGTGCACTTTCCCCCGACGCTACGTCGGCTCCACAGCGCTGTCTAGCTCTTTGACCTGCCCGGACGCTCGGCTGCGCCCGGCAGCGGGAGCTCCGTTTCCTGGTCGGAAACCCTGCTCGGGCTCGGGCTGAAACTCCATGGAGGCAATGGAGATGATGTGTGCCACAGATCCGAGGGTGCGCTGGAACCTGGGATCTCATTATTCGAGATAGCAGTCCACTATCTGATTGAAATATTCCCGGTTTTCCGCTTAACGGACACCGCCCTGTCGCTGGGTCCTTCCGCGGAGCCATAGAATTTCCCGTATGAGTGAGGACACCCTGATCACGACCGACAACAAGCCTGACATCAAGCCCCGCAGCCGGGTAGTAACTGACGGCATCCACGCTGCCCCCGCGCGCGGTATGTTCCGCGCCGTTGGCATGGGCGATGATGACTTCGCCAAGCCCCAGGTCGGTGTCGCCAGCTCCTGGAACGAAATCACTCCCTGCAACCTTTCCCTTAACCGGCTCGCGCAGGGCGCCAAGGAAGGCGTTCATGCCGGCGGCGGGTTCCCCATGCAGTTCGGCACCATCTCCGTTTCGGACGGCATCTCCATGGGCCATGAAGGCATGCACTTCTCGCTCGTTTCCCGCGAAGTCATTGCCGACTCCGTTGAAACCGTGATGCAGGCCGAGCGCATCGACGGCTCAGTCCTGCTGGCAGGCTGCGACAAGTCCCTCCCGGGCATGCTTATGGCCGCCGCCCGCCTGGACCTGTCCAGCGTCTTCCTTTACGCCGGCTCCATCATGCCCGGCTGGGTAAAGCTGGAGGACGGTTCCGAAAAGGAAGTCACCCTCATTGACGCCTTCGAGGCCGTCGGTGCCTGCGCGGCCGGCAAGATGAGCATGGAAGACCTGACGCGCATCGAAAAGGCCATCTGCCCGGGCGAAGGCGCCTGCGGCGGTATGTACACGGCCAACACGATGGCCTGCATTGGCGAGGCCCTGGGTATGTCCCTGCCCGGCTCGGCCGCCCCGCCCTCGGCAGACCGCCGTCGTGATGAATTCGCCCGCAAGTCCGGCGAAGCGGTGGTAAACCTGCTGCGCCTGGGCATCACCGCCCGAGACATCATGACGAAGAAGGCCTTCGAAAACGCCATCGCCGTCACCATGGCATTCGGCGGCTCCACCAACGCCGTGCTGCACCTGCTGGCCATCGCCCGCGAGGCAGAGGTCGAGCTGACCCTCGACGACTTCAACCGCATCGGCGACCGCATCCCGCACCTCGGTGACCTGAAGCCTTTCGGCCGCTACGTGATGACCGACGTCGACAAGATCGGCGGCGTGCCCGTCATCATGCGCGCACTGCTCGACGCCGGCCTGCTGCACGGCGACTGCCTCACCGTCACCGGCAAGACGGTTGCCGAAAACCTTGAAGCCATCAACCCGCCAGACCTTGACGGCAAGATCCTGCGCGCACTGGACAACCCGATCCACAAGACCGGCGGCATCACCATCCTGCACGGCTCCATGGCCCCCGAGGGCGCAGTCGTGAAGAGCGCAGGCTTCGACGCCGACGTTTTCGAAGGCACCGCCCGTGTCTTCGAGCGCGAACAGGGTGCCCTCGACGCGCTGGACAACGGCCAGATCCACGCCGGCGACGTTGTGGTCATCCGCTACGAAGGACCCAAGGGCGGCCCGGGCATGCGCGAAATGCTGGCCATCACCGGCGCCATCAAGGGCGCCGGGCTGGGCAAGGACGTCCTGCTGCTCACCGACGGCCGCTTCTCCGGCGGTACCACCGGCCTGTGTATCGGGCACGTTGCTCCCGAAGCCGTCGACGGCGGCCCCATCGCCTTCGTCAAGGACGGCGACCGGATCCGCGTGGACATCGGAGCCCGCAGCTTCGACCTCCTGGTGGACGAGGCCGAGCTCGAAGCCCGCAAGGTGGGCTGGGAGCCACTTCCCGCCAGGTACACCAAGGGCGTGCTTGCCAAGTACGCCAAGCTGGTGCACAGCGCCAGCACCGGCGCATACTGCGGCTAAGGCCTACCCAAGGGATTCGGCGCGGGGCGCCGAATCCCTTGGGGCCCTCGGCCTTAGCCTTATTAGGCCCTGCCGCCTTTTGCGGTTGGCTACAGTTGGGCGGGCAGGGGTTGATCCCGTACAGCGGGATCAAAAGGTGGACAATGATGTCCACATGGTGAGATCGGGTAGCGCCTCGTTGACTTGCATCCCACCAGAGGGAAAACTGAACGCATGACTTTCGTTACCAGCTGCGCCGCTGCAGAAGCAGTCGTCGTCCTTACCCAGCGCGTGGCACATTAGCCAGGTAACGAACCGTCACGCGCAACCCCTCGAAGAGCCGCCAGGCTGAGGGGTTTTTTTATTTCCCGCAGTTTCCACGAACCACAATGATCCACAAGGAAGAGTCCGATGAGCAAAGGATCGCCGATCAGCCCCTCGCTGATGGCTACTAAGTCCGCTGGAGCCGCCAAGGCTCCGGAACGCGCCGACCGGACGGCCGACCACGCCGTCGTCGTCGCCGACCTTGCTGCCGTCTCTCCTGTCCTTGGGCCGAACAACGTTGTACCCCCAACGGTGATGACCGGCTCGCAAGCTATCGTCCGCTCGCTCGAAGAACTCGGCGTCGACGATATTTTCGGTTTGCCCGGTGGCGCGATCCTGCCCACCTATGACCCCTTGATGGCCTCCAGCATGAACCACGTCCTGGTCCGTCACGAACAGGGAGCCGGCCACGCCGCGCAAGGCTACGCCATGGTCACCGGCCGGGTAGGCGTTTGTATCGCCACCTCGGGCCCGGGCGCCACCAACCTCGTCACCGCCATCATGGATGCCCACATGGACTCCGTGCCGCTGGTGGCCATCACCGGCCAGGTGTCCAGCGGTGTCATCGGTACCGATGCGTTCCAGGAAGCCGACATTGTGGGTATCACCATGCCCATCACCAAGCACTCCTTCCTGGTGACCGACCCCAACGACATTCCGCACGTGATGGCCGAGGCGTTCCACCTCGCCTCCACCGGCCGCCCGGGACCTGTCCTCGTGGACGTGGCCAAGGACGCCCAGGTTGGCCAGATGACGTTCTCCTGGCCGCCCCGGATTGACCTGCCGGGCTACCGGCCGGTCACCCGCGGACACAATAAGCAGGTACGCGAGGCAGCCAAGCTGATCGCGGCAGCCCGCAAGCCTGTGCTGTACGTGGGCGGCGGTGTGGTCAAGGCGCATGCCTCCGCGGAACTGCTCGCACTCGCCGAAGCCACCGGAGCCCCGGTTGTAACCACGCTGATGGCCAAGGGTGCCTTCCCGGACTCCCATCCCCAGCACATGGGCATGCCCGGCATGCACGGCACCGTCTCAGCCGTGACCGCCCTGCAGCAGTCAGACCTCCTGATCACCCTCGGCGCCCGCTTTGATGACCGCGTTACCGGCGTGCTGAAGACCTTCGCGCCCATGGCAAAAGTCATCCATGCAGACATCGATCCTGCGGAGATCTCCAAGAACCGCACCGCGGACGTCCCCATCGTTGGCTCCGTGAAGGAAATCATTCCGGAGCTCACCGAAGCGGTACGCACCCAGTTCCAGGCTGCAGGCGCTCCGGACCTCACCACTTGGTGGGCCTTCCTCAACAACCTCAAGGAAACCTACCCGCTGGGCTGGACCGAGCCGGACGATGGACTGACTGCACCGCAGAAAGTCATCGAGCGCATCGGTGCGCTGACCGGGCCGGAAGGCATCTACGTGGCGGGCGTCGGCCAGCACCAGATGTGGGCAGCACAGTTCATCAAGTACGAGCGCCCGCATGCCTGGCTGAACTCGGGCGGAGCCGGCACCATGGGCTATGCCGTCCCGGCTGCCATGGGTGCGAAGGTGGGGGAGCCGGACCGCGTGGTCTGGGCGATCGACGGCGACGGCTGCTTCCAGATGACCAACCAGGAACTGGCTACCTGCGCCATCAACAACATCCCCATCAAGGTTGCGGTCATCAACAACTCCTCGCTGGGAATGGTGCGGCAGTGGCAGACCCTCTTCTACGAGGGCCGTTACTCGAACACCGACCTCAACACCGGCCACGACACCGTCCGCATCCCGGATTTCGTCAAGCTGGGGGAGGCCTACGGCTGCGCTTCGTTCCGCTGCGAACGCGACGAGGACATCGACGCCACCATCCAGAAGGCCCTCGAAATCAACGACCGCCCGGTGGTCATCGACTTCGTGGTGAGCCCTAACTCCATGGTGTGGCCGATGGTGCCCGCCGGCGTGAGCAACGACCAGATCCAGGTTGCCCGCAACATGACCCCGGAATGGGAAGAAGAGGACTGATCATGAGCCGCCACACACTTTCCGTCCTGGTGGAAGACAAGCCCGGCGTGCTGACCCGCGTCGCCAGCCTTTTCGCCCGCCGCGCCTTCAACATCAACTCCCTGGCCGTTGGCCCCACCGAAGTGCCGGGAATCTCCCGGATGACCGTGGTGGTCGACGCCGACGGCGACCTCATCGAACAGGTCACCAAACAGCTCAACAAATTGATCAACGTCATCAAGATCGTTGAGCTGACCTCCGAATCTTCCGTACAGCGTGACCACATCCTGGTCAAAGTACGTGCGGATGCCGCAACACGTCTGCAGGTGACCCAGGCTGCAGACCTGTTCCGAGCCTCAGTGGTCGACGTCTCCACCGATTCCGTCGTCATTGAAGCAACCGGCCACCCCGAAAAGCTCACCGCACTGCTTTCAGTGCTCGAGCCCTTCGGCATCCGCGAAATTGTGCAGTCCGGCACCCTGGCCGTTGGACGGGGATCCCGCTCCATGAGTGACAGGGCGCTGCGTTCCGCGTAGGACACCGCCAAGGTTCCGCCCGGCAGTACGCAACGCCCGTAACCGCACCACCAAACACCTATCTGGAAATCCACTCAAGAGGAGTTACGCAAGTGACTGAAATGTTTTACGACGACGACGCCGACCTGACCATCATCCAGGGCCGCAAGGTTGCCATTGTTGGCTACGGCTCCCAGGGCCACGCCCACGCGCTCAACCTGCGGGATTCCGGCGTCGAGGTCACCATCGCCCTGAAGGACGGCTCCAGCTCGACCGCCAAGGCCGAGGACGCCGGCTTCACGGTGAAGAACGTCGCCGACGCCGCCGAATGGGCCGACGTCATCATGATCCTGGCACCGGACCAGCACCAGCGCTCGATCTACAACGACTCGATCAAGGACAAGCTGACCCCCGGCAAGGCCCTTGCCTTCGCCCACGGCTTCAACATCCGCTTCGGCTACATCCAGGCCCCCGAGGGTGTTGACGTCATCCTGGTTGCCCCGAAGGCTCCGGGCCACACCGTGCGCCGCGAATTCGAGGCCGGCCGCGGCATCCCCGACATCATCGCCGTCGAGCAGGATGCTTCCGGCTCCGCCTGGGACCTGGCCAAGTCCTACGCGAAGGCAATCGGCGGCACCCGCGCCGGCGTCATCAAGACCACGTTCACCGAAGAGACCGAAACGGACCTCTTCGGCGAGCAGGCTGTCCTCTGCGGCGGCGTGTCCCAGCTGGTCCAGTACGGCTTCGAGACCCTGACCGAGGCCGGCTACCAGCCGCAGATCGCCTACTTCGAGGTGCTCCACGAGCTCAAGCTCATTGTTGACCTCATGTGGGAAGGCGGCATCGCCAAGCAGCGCTGGAGCGTTTCCGATACGGCTGAGTACGGCGACTACGTCTCCGGCCCGCGGGTCATCACCCCTGCAGTCAAGGAAAACATGCAGGCTGTCCTCGCCGACATCCAGTCCGGTGCCTTCGCCAAGCGCTTCATCGAGGACCAGGACAACGGCGGCGCCGAGTTCAAGGAGCTGCGCGCCAAGGCTGAGCAGCACCCCATCGAGGCTGTTGGCCGCGAGCTGCGGTCCTTGTTCTCCTGGCAGCAGCAGGACGTGGACTACGTTGAAGGTTCCGCCGCCCGCTAAGGCTGCCGCTTAGGCGCCGCCATAAAGGCAGCAGTGAGGCCGGGTTCACACTTAACAATGTGAGCCCGGCCTTTCCGTCGGCCTAGACTTGTTTCCATCCCCAGGACTGCAACGCAGAGGATCAGCCGTGTCAAAACCCGTAGTACTGCTCGCCGAAGAACTTTCCCCCGCCACTATTGAGGCCCTCGGCCCGGACTTCGAGATCCGCCAGACAGACGGCGCTGACCGCTCCCAGCTGCTCTCTGCCATCACCGACGTCGACGCTATCCTGGTCCGTTCAGCCACCCAGGTGGACGCTGAGGCGATTGCTGCCGCGAAGAACCTGAAGGTTATCGCCCGTGCAGGAGTCGGCCTGGACAACGTGGACATCAAGGCCGCCACGCAGGCCGGCGTGATGGTGGTCAACGCACCCACGTCCAACATCGTCTCCGCGGCCGAGCTCACTGTGGGCCACATCCTTAGCCTTGCCCGCCACATCCCGCAGGCCAGCGCGGCGCTCAAGGACGGCGAGTGGAAGCGCTCCAAGTACACGGGCATCGAGCTGTTCGAAAAGAAGATCGGCATCATCGGCCTGGGCCGGATCGGTGCCCTCGTCGCGGCCCGCCTGAAGGGCTTTGACACCAAGATCCTTGCCTACGACCCCTACATCACCTCCGCCCGGGCAGCGCAGCTCGGGGTGCAGCTGGTGACCCTGGACGAGCTCCTGGCCCAGTCCGACTTCATCACCATCCACATGCCCAAGACCCCCGAGACCGTGGGCATGCTTGGTGCGGACGCCTTCAAGAAGATGAAGAACACCGCCTACGTGGTCAACGTTGCACGCGGTGGCCTGGTGGACGAGGAGGCGCTGTTCACCGCCCTCCAGGACGGCGCGATTGCCGGTGCCGGCGTGGACGTATTCTCCAAGGAGCCCAGCACCGACCTGCCGTTCTTCAAGCTGGACAACGTGGTGGTCACCCCCCACCTCGGCGCATCAACGGACGAAGCGCAGGAAAAGGCCGGCGTATCGGTCGCCAAGTCCGTCCGCCTGGCACTGGCGGGCGAACTCGTCCCGGACGCGGTCAACGTCGCCGGCGGCGTCATCGCCCCCGACGTCCGCCCGGGCATCCCGCTGATCGAAAAGCTGGGCCGGATCTTCACCGCCCTGACCCATGCGTCGCTGACCCAGTTCGACGTCGAGGTGGCCGGCGAGATCTCGTCCCTGGACGTCAAGGTCCTGGAGCTCGCGGCCCTTAAGGGAATCTTCGCGGATGTGGTGACCGAGCAGGTCTCCTACGTTAACGCCCCGGTGATCGCCGAGCAGCGCGGCATCAATGTCCGCCTCATCACCACCCCGGAAACCGAGTCCTACCGCAACGTCCTCACCCTGCGCGGTGCCCTCAGCGACGGCACCCAGATCTCCGTGGCCGGTACCCTGACCGGCCCCAAGCAGATCGAAAAGCTGGTGGGTATCAACGGGTTCGAAGTTGAAATCCCCATCAGCGAGCACCTGGTGGTGGTTGGCTACACCGACCGTCCCGGCGTGATCGGTACCATCGGCCACATCCTGGGCATGAACAACATCAACATCGCGGGCATGCAGGTGGCACGCCACGACCAGGGCGGCCAGGTGCTCGCGCTCCTCACCATCGACAGCTCCGTACCCCAGCAGGTCCTTGACGCCATCAAGGCCGGCATCGGTGCTGATATGGTCCGGGAAGTGGACCTGGAGGACTAACCCGCGGTCGGCCGAAACGCCGAACCGCCACCCTCCGCTCGGCGCGTCCGTGCGGGGCCACGTATGATTGGCCGGTCTGCTTACAATGGCTGGGTCCTCTTGAAGGACCGGGCCGGCAGGCCGGCCAATACCTTTTGCACATCCGTCCGTGATCGTCCACGTCCGCCCCGCGCGGCATCGAATGTGCGCACGCAATCCAGGTTTCAGGGAGTTCAATGAACGCCGTCCAGAGGTTCATCAGAAGCAAAGTGCTGCTGTTGACCGCGGCCATCTTGATCGCAGCCATGTGCTTGTCGGTCCTCGTACAAAGCCAATCGCAGGCCGCGCTCAGCCGGACAGTGGATGAAAATTCACGGGGACTCTACGATGTCCTGGTCCAGGCAAAGGCGCCCTCGGGTGCGCTGCTGCAGCCGGAGATCGCCAACGGCACCGGCGGCATCAGCTTCGAACAGCTGGAGGGTATCCGGAAGCTGTCGGGAACCTCAGTGGCAGCGCCGATAAGCCTTGTGTCCCGGGTGACGCAGAACCTTGAAGCCCCGCGGCTGGACGCTATGGACTACCTCGGCTACAACGCCGGGCTCGCAGGCACTGCGACGGCGGACCAGGCTGCCGGGGCCACTGCCCCGGCCGAGTGGCCCGCGGCAGAGTCCGTGCTGAGCGACGAGGCCAGGAAGTACCGGCTGACCGCCAGCGCAGTGAGCTCCGACGGCGTCTCAGAGCAGACCCTCTTCAAGTCCACTGCCGAAGGCACCCTGGGCAAAGCCAAGCTTGTGGAAGAACGGGCAGCCGGCGGCAGCAGCATCCGCATCGCCGCTCCCGAGGGTGAAACGGGCATCAAGTTCGCCGCCCCGGCCGGCGGCTCCGAACACAACCTGTTCAACCTGTCAGTGTCCCTGCCCCTCGCACCGGAGGTCACGGAATCCGTAGTCGCCGTCGATCCCGCTTCCGAGCGCGCCCTGCTCGGTTCTGCCGGTGACTTCCTGGCCCCGCTGGAAAAGGCCCCGCCCGCAGATGCGCGGGACGCCGGTGCTATCGGCCGCTACTTTGAAGGCCTTTTCACCAACGGTATCGGCCTGGACGAGCTGGAAGAAGGCCCGGACTTCCTGGGTGTAAAGCTCAAGTACTGGGCACCCCTGATGACGCAGTACCAGCAGGCCAAGCGCAACGGACAGCTGACGGCCGATTCCCAGGCCATTCCACTCATCGTGCGCTCGGGCACGTCCCTTGACCTGAAGTACAACGTCAAGATCGAGGAAATCGACGACGCCGGCAAGGTAGTCAAGGACGTCGGAACAGTCTCCCGGTCGTTGGGGGAGGACTACCTGCCGTTTGTCTCCAAGGACCCCTTCGTTCTCTCATGGCCCGGATCCACGGACCACTCCTCGCTGCTCGGAGCCACCGGCAACTTCAACCAGGGCCTTTACACTCCCGCTGAGTGGAGCACGGACTTCGCTGCGGCCCCGAAGTACACCGACGGCGAGGAAGCGGCTAACGGCGCCGTCGGCAAGACGGCTGTGCCCGGCGAATGGGTCACAGTCAACCGGCTGCCCGAAAAGAGCGCCAACGGTACCCCCGTTGACCAGACCCAGCGCGAGCCCGTGGACGAGCGCTCCTACCGCGAGAACCTGGAGACGGGGGAGCAAAAGGCAGCAGCTCCCCTTGCCATGGTTTACGGTACATTCGATCCTTCCGCAGTGGCAGAGGCTGCCGGGGACGTCAACAAGCTTCCCTTGGGCGGCTACGACCCCACTACCTTCACCCTGGTCAAGGACGCCGAAGGTAAGGACGTCCCGGCCGCTGAGCTTGAACCTTCCTTGAGTGCCACCGGCCTTGCCAGCCAGTCCGCAGGTGCCATCACCGATTACTACGGCCTGGCGGCTGCCCGGGGCTACAAGGACAACGCCGCGGTCATCGACGCCGTCCGGGTCCGGGCCGATGCGCCCGGCAGCTGGAAGGAAGCCCAGCCGGACGTGGAGAAGCTGGCACGTGAGATCCGGGACATGGGCCTGGAGGCCACCATCGTTGCCGGCTCTGCCCGCGAGGACGCCAGCATCTTCGTCCCCGGCTACTCCAAGGACGACGCCGGCAAGGAATCCGCCCTGGGAACCGTCCAGCAGTCATGGGTCAGGCAGAATGCAGCCGACGCCGTGACAGGGTCCCTCTCCGGAACGAACATCACGCTGCTCTTCCTGACGCTTTGCGGTGCAGCGCTTCTTACAGGTGCTTCCACCGTGAGCTATATCCGCAAGCGGCGCAGCGAGGCAGGAACCCTGCGCGCCATGGGGTGGACCCAGCGCCGGATCCGTAGCTGGGTCCTGGAGGAATTCGGTGTGGGCGCGGTACTGCTTGCCATTGCCGGGCTCGTTCTGAGCCTGGTCAGCTGGAGCCTCACCACCGCCCTCGTGTGCGTTTCCGTCCTGGTCCTCTACGCCGGTGCTGCGTTCTTCGCGGCGCAACAGCTTCGCCACCGCGACGTCATCGACCAGGAGCCGCAGCACGATGAGCGCCTCATACCGGTGGATTCGCCCCTGACCTTCGCGAACCGCCAGCTGAGCACCAACAAGTTCAACACCCTCGCCCTGGCTGTTGCCGTTGGCGTCTTCGGGGCAGCCGTCGGCGGGCTCATCGCGTTGCTGATCGATATTCCCCGCGCGGCCGGCGCCAGTGCGCTGAGCGGGCTCGCCGCTGCCAGCGTGGCGCTGCCGAGCATCCTCCTGGCGCTTGCCGGGGTGGTCGTGGGACTGGTCCTGACACTGGTCACCGGACGGTTTGAACTCAACGCGAAGCGGCAGTACCTCGGGATCCTCGAGGCCATGGGGTGGAACCCGGACATGCTCCGCCAGGTCCGCCTGTTCGAGAACGCGCTGGTGGGAACGGTAGCCCTGCCGCTGGGCGTGCTCGGCGCCCTGGGCATCGGCCTGCTGCTCGCCCCTTATGCCGCACTGTGGGCAGGCGTGGCCGGCCTCGTGGCTGTACTTTGCTGGATACCGATTGCAACGAAAGTGGTCCAATGACAAACCAGACCAATGTCCAGCGGAGCCGCAGGAGCGGCTCCGGCGACGTCCCCCTGCAGACGCGCGCCAACACCATCCTCAAGGCCGCTGACCACGGCACCCCGCTGGAACTCAGCGACATCACCATCCGCTACGGCGGCGGCAAAGGCGGTGCTGAGGCAGTCAGCGTGGTGGAAGGCTTCGACCTGACCCTGCATGCCGGCGAGATGCATTGCGTCGCCGGCCGAAGCGGCTCCGGCAAGACCAGCATCCTGACGGTCGGCGCGGGGCTTACCCTGCCGACGTCGGGCCGTGTCTTCTGGGAAGGCGATTCCTTGGAAAGCATGGGCGACGACGAAATCGCCGACCGCCGTCGTGCCCTCATCGGTTACGTGGACCAGGGCGGCGCCCTCATTGACGGAATGAGCGCGCTGGAGAACGTCCTCCTGCCGGCTGTCCCGGACGGCGAGGTGGACCAGCGCCGGGACATGGCCAAGGACCTGCTTGACCTTGTGGGCCTGGGCCGCCGCATGCGGCACCGCCCCGCCCAGCTGTCCGGTGGTGAACGCCAGCGCGTCGCCATCGCCCGTGCCCTGATCCTGGGGACCAGGGTCCTGGTGGTGGACGAACCCACCGCAAGCCTGGACCGTGCCTCCGCAAACCGGATCATCAGCATCCTGAAGGACACCACCTCGGATGGCATCGCGGTCCTGGTGGCTTCGCACGACCACGAACTCGTCCGGCTCAGCGACTCCCTGACCGAACTGATCTAGCCTGTCCCTCCGCACCAAAGGTAACGTCCGCACGTGACTGCTTCAGAGAAAACGCCGTTCTACATCACCACGGCCATCACCTACCCCAACGGCGTGCCGCACATCGGCCACGCCTACGAGTACATTGCCACGGACGCCATGGCCCGCTTCAAGCGGCTGGACGGCTATGACGTGATGTTCCTGACCGGCACGGACGAGCACGGGATGAAGATCGCCCAGACCGCTGAAAAGGAAGGCATCACGCCCAAGGAACTGGTGGACCGGAACGCAGAGGTCTACAAGGCGGCACACTCGGCCCTGGGCATCTCGTACGACCGTTTCATCCGGACCACGGACGAGGACCACTACGCCGCCTCGCAGGCCATCTGGAAAAAGATGGAAGCCAACGGCGACATCTACCTTTCCAAGTACGAGGGCTGGTACTCCGTCCGGGACGAGGCGTTCTACGGCGAGGACGACACGGTGGTGAAGGACGACGGCGTGCGCTACTCCAAGGAGACGGACACCGAGGTGACCTGGACGGCGGAGGAGAGCTACTTCTTCCGACTTTCCGCCTACCAGGAAAAACTGCTGGCCCTTTACGAGGCCCAGCCCGAGTTCGGTGCCCCGCAGTACCGGTTCAATGAAGTCATCAGCTTCGTAAAGCGCGGCCTGGAGGACCTGTCCATCAGCCGGACCACGTTCGACTGGGGTGTGCCGGTCCCGGGCAACGACAAGCACGTGATGTACGTGTGGGTGGACGCCCTGACCAACTACCTCACAGGCGTGGGGTACCCGGATGTCGACTCGGAAAAGTTCCGGAAGTTCTGGCCGGCCGATGTCCACATTATTGGCAAGGACATCTCCCGGTTCCACGCCATCTACTGGCCCGCCTTCCTGATGAGCGCCGGCCTGGAACTGCCCAAGCGGGTGATGATCCACGGGTTCCTGAACAACAACGGCGTGAAGATGTCCAAGTCGCTGGGCAACGTCGTGGCCCCGGCCGACTTCGTGGAGCAGTACGGCCTTGACCAGGTGCGCTTCTTCTTCCTCCGCGAGGTGCCTTTCGGTGCCGACGGCAGTTACAACCATGAGGCAATCGTTGGCCGGATGAACGCGGACCTCGCCAACAACTTCGGAAACCTGGCCCAGCGGTCCCTGTCCATGGTGGCCAAGAACTGTGATGGCAAGGTTCCCGTCCCGGGAGTGTTCACGGCGGAGGACAACGCCATCCTGGCGCAGGCCGCAGGGCTCCTCGATGCTGCGCGGGCTGCCTTCGACAAGCAGGAATTCAGCCGTGCGCTCGAAGCGATCTGGGGCGTCCTGGGTGACACCAACGCCTACTTTGCCGAGCAGGCGCCCTGGGTACTGCGGAAGACCGACGTCGAACGCATGAACACGGTTCTGTACGTCACGCTTGAAGTCCTGCGGATCGTGGCCATTCTTGCCCAGCCGGTCATGCCGGCCGCAACAGCGGCGCTCCTTGGCACCCTCGGCCAGCCGGAAGGGGAGGCCCGCCAGTTCTCTGCGGTAGGAACGCCGATTGCGCCCGGGACGGAACTTCCGGCTCCGTCACCGGTGTTCCCCAAGTACGAGGAGCCCGCTGAGGCCTGACGCTCTCCCACTTCCTGCACGTTTTCCACGAACGCTCTTTCACCAGAAGTGAAGGACGGCAGCTGAGAATTGCTCGTATGCTGAGACAGCTTGACCAGCATATGGATGTCTTGGCTACGCTGAAAGTATGAGCGCATCGTCCATTGATCTTGCAGTTATTCCCGGCGACGGCATTGGCCCTGAGGTCATTGCGGAAGCACTTAAGGTGCTGGAGAAGGCTGTCGCTTCCGAGGGCGTCGAGCTCAAGCAGACGCACTACAAGCTCGGCGCCGAGCACTGGCTGGCCACTGGCGAGACCTTGCCGGACCACGTCCTGGCGGATCTTCGGACCCGGGATGCCATCCTGTTCGGGGCAGTAGGTGCAGCCCCTGGCGATACCCGCATTCCCTCCGGCATCATTGAGCGCGAGATGCTGCTCAAGCTCCGCTTCAGCCTGGACCACTACGTCAACCTGCGGCCCTCCCGGCTCTATGGAACCGTGGGCAGCCCGTTGGCCAATCCCGGAGTCATCGATTTCATCGTGGTGCGCGAAGGAACCGAGGGCCCGTATGTGGGCAACGGCGGCAGCCTCCGCGCCGGTACTCCGCACGAGGTTGCCACCGAAGTCTCCCTGAACACTGCCCATGGCGTGGAGCGCGTGGTCCGCGATGCCTTCCGCCGGGCCAGCGCGAGGGAGCGCAAGCACGTCACCCTGGTGCACAAGCACAACGTCCTGGTCTACGCCGGGCACCTCTGGAAGCGCACGGTCGAGGCCGTGGCGCAGGAGTTCCCGGAAGTCACCCACGACTACCTGCACGTGGACGCCGCAACCATCTTCATGGTCACCGATCCGTCCCGCTTCGACGTGATCGTCACGGACAACCTCTTCGGCGACATCCTCACCGATCTTGCTGCAGCCATTACAGGCGGCATCGGACTGGCAGCTTCGGGGAACATCAACATGGACCGCACAGCGCCGTCCATGTTCGAACCGGTCCACGGCTCCGCTCCCGATATCGCCGGCCAGGGCAAGGCCGACCCCACAGCCGCCATCCTGTCCGCAGCCCTCCTGCTGGACCACCTCGGCTACACCCGCGCAGCCCGGAGGATCGAGGCGGCAGTTGTTGCCGACGTCGAAAAGCGCGACGGCGGTGCACGCACCACCAGCGCGGTGGGCGACGCCATCGCCGCCGGCCTGTAGCCGCGCCTGGGGCTGGCGGCAACGGGCGTAAGCTTGTCTCGAATCACCAAATGCCGCCTTGACGTTCAACGCTGAAGCCAGGGCGGCCGATCGTGGAGGAACCATGACTCAGACTGCCCACGGCGTCGAATTTTCGCAGCAGCTCTCGGACAACCCGAAGTCTGCTGAAGAGCGTGCAGCCATCCTGGCCAACCCGGGATTCGGCAATCACTTCACCGACCACACCGCCGTCGTCGACTACAGCGTGGACGAGAACGGCAACGGCGGCTGGCACAACGCCCGGGTGGAAGCCTACGGACCGATCTCCCTGGACCCGTCAGCTGCAGTGCTGCACTACGGCCAGGAGATCTTCGAAGGGCTCAAGGCCTACCGGCACGCCGACGGTTCCATCTGGACGTTCCGCCCCGAGGCAAACGCCGCGCGCCTGAACAAGTCCGCCCGCCGGCTCGCTCTTCCCGAACTGCCGGCAGAGTACTTCCTCGCGGCCATCCGGGAGCTCGTTACCGCCGACAAGGAATGGGTTCCCTCCGGCGACGGCGAAGCCCTGTACCTCCGGCCGTTCATGATCGCCACCGAGGCCTTCCTGGGTGTCCGTGCGGCCAGCGAGGTTTCCTTCCGGGTGATCGCTTCGCCGGCCGGCAACTACTTCGGCGGCGAACTCAAGCCTGTGTCCATCTGGATCTCCCGCGAATACGCCCGCGCGGGCCGTGGCGGTACCGGGGCAGCGAAGTGCGGCGGCAACTACGCGGCTTCGCTTATCGCCCAGCAGGAGGCCGAAGCCAACGGCTGCAAGCAGGTCCTCTTCCTGGACCAGTTCAACGACAACGCCGTCGAGGAACTGGGTGGCATGAATGTGTTCTTCGTGATGAAGGACGGCTCGCTGGTCACTCCCGCGCTCACCGGCACCATCCTGGAAGGCGTCACCCGGATGTCCGTCATCCAGGTGGCCAAGGACATGGGCCGCGAAGTCACCGAGCGCAAGATCACCTTGGACGAATGGCGCGACGGCGTTGCCTCCGGCGAGATTGCCGAGGTCTTCGCCTGCGGTACTGCCGCCGTCATCACCCCGATCGGGGTCCTCAAGGACACCACCGAGTTCATCGGCTCCGAGGATGCCAAAGCGGGGGAGACCACCATGGCCATCCGCGAAAAGCTGCTCGGCATCCAGACCGGCGCCGTTCCCGATACGCATGGCTGGCTGACCCGGCTCGCCTAGCCTGCCCCGTTTCAAACATACGACGGCGCCTGCCGGACCTGGGTCCAGCAGGCGCCGTTGCGCGTGGTGTCTGTTCCTTCCGGCAGGGGAGGGTTAGCGCCGGGCAGCTTTCCTGGCGGCATTCTTTTGAGCCTTCCGGGAGACAGGCTTCAGGGCCTTCCGGGCCGTTTCTTCGGCGATGGCCTGGTTGCGGCGGGCATCAATGATGTCGTTCCACAGCGTGGTCGCAAAGACGCCGCCGTCCTGGGCATAGACGTCATAGGGATACCCGGCAAAGACGGACGGCGTGGTGCTGCCGGTGGGCAGCTCCTGCCCTGCTGCCTTCGCGACGGCGTCACCCACAGCCCAGGTCCTTGTCAGGTGGGGTGTCAGGTTCTCCTGGACAAACAGGGGGGCGTCCCCGGAGGCAGCGGCGCGCTTCAGGAGCTGGTCCAGTTCTTCCGCCAGGAGCCCTAATGCCGTTTCCTCCACGGGTTCCGTACCCCGCTTGAGATCCTTGGTGAGGCCATCCACCGCCTCGTTCCAGTCCGCGGTCTCGCGGAACTTCTTCCAGGTGGGAAACCAGACAATGCTGCCCGTCGCGTGGTTGTGGATATGCCGGACCCCACTGCTCTTCTCCGTTGCGGCATGGTCGTTGCCGGCGGCATCGGCTTCGGCGAGGAGGTCGGCAAGTCTGGTTGCGGTGCTCATAGGGTGTGGTTCCGGCTTTCTAAAGGATCGATTAGTCTTCCTTGGTGGTCAACCCGGAGCCCTGCCTGTTCTATTCCGGCGCCTTATCCGGGCGGGAACGGCCAGGGGGCACGTGCCGATGCAAAGATGGGATGGTGACTTCAGCTTCCGGCCCCATCCTGCAGCGCAGCTCAGCCCTGACAGAGTTCGTCCTGGCACCCAACCCGGGTCCCATGAGCCTCGCCGGCACCAACTCCTACGTCCTGCGGCACCCCGGTCATCCGGGCGCCGTCGTGGTTGACCCGGGTCCCCTGGAGGAAGCCCACCTCCAGGCACTCGCCGGTGCCGGCCCCGTTGAACTTATCCTCATCACCCACCGCCACGCGGATCACACCGCCGGCTCCGCACGGCTGCATCAACTGACTGGCGCCCCGGTGCGCGCCGCTGACCCTGCCCACTGCCACGGAAACGGCACGCCGTTGCTCGACGGTGAGGTACTCCATTCAGCAGGCCTCGACGTCAACGTGGTGGCAACGCCCGGCCACACCTCCGATTCATTATGCTTCCACCTTGCCGGCGACGGCCCGCAGGGTTCGGTGCTGACCGGGGACACCATCCTGGGCAGCGGCACCACAATGCTTGACTACCCGGACGGGACCCTCGGGGAGTACCTGGCCTCTCTCGACAGGCTGGAATCGCTGGGGCCGGCCACCGTCCTGCCCGCCCATGGCCCTGTCCTCCCGTCCTTGACGGAGGTCGTCGGCGACTACCGCGCCCATCGCCTCGAACGCCTGGCGCAGATCCGCGCTGCCCTGGTCCGGCTCGGCCAGGATGCCGCCGTCGGTGACGTTACTGACGCCGTCTATTCCGACGTCGACCCTTCCGTGCGGCGCGCTGCTGAGACCTCCGTTGCCGCCCAGCTTCACTACCTGCGGGGCTGAGCCGCCGGGCCGTAAAACGACAGGCGCGGGGGTGGCGAGACGGTAGGGTAGGAGCCATGCGTATTGCCAGGTTTGTCGTCGATTCTGATCCCCTCTACGGCGTTGTCGAAGGTGACACGGGCAGTGAGGAAATCACTGTCATCCACGGGGACCCTTTCTTCAACGGGGTGGAACGTACCTCCGTCCGGCACAAGCTGGAAGACGTCCGGCTGCTCGCCCCCATCATTCCGCGCAGCAAAGTCATCGGCGTGGGACGCAACTTCGTGGAACACGCGCATGAACTCGGAAACGAAGTTCCCGCCCAGCCGCTTCTTTTCCTGAAGCCCAACACCGCCGTCGTTGGCCCCAACGATCCCGTGGTGCTGCCTGAGTTCTCCGAGGAAGTCTCCTTCGAGGCGGAACTGTGCGTCGTGATCGGACGGATCTGCAAGGACGTGCCCGAGGAACGCGTGGACGACGTGATCTTCGGCTACACGTGCGGCAACGACCTCACGGCCAGGGATGTCCAAAAGACCGATTTGCAGTGGACCCGGGCCAAGGGCTTTGACACCTCGGCGCCCCTGGGCCCGTGGATCGAGACCGACCTTGATACCGAGGACCTGCAGATCCAGGGCCGGCTCAACGGCGAGCTGCGGCAGGACGGCAGCACCAGCCAGATGATCAGGGGAGTCCGCGAACTCGTGTCCGTTGTCTCGCAGGCATTTACCCTCCTTCCCGGCGACGTGATCATGACCGGGACGCCCGCCGGAGTGGGCTTGGTCAACGCCGGGGACCGCTTCGAAGTGGAGATCGAGGGGATCGGCCGCCTGTCCAACCCCATCGTCCGCCGCTGACGCCCGGCTCCGCGCCGGGGCTCGGCGCCAGACGGTAAAGTTGGAGCCACTATGACTACTGCTTCTGCGTCGAATGCTGCCTCCATCCCGCCCGTCACTGCCGACACGCCCGTCCGGGTCCGCTTCTGCCCCTCGCCCACGGGCACTCCCCACGTCGGGCTGATCCGCACGGCACTGTTCAACTGGGCCTACGCCCGCCACACCAAAGGCACCATGGTGTTCCGGATCGAGGACACGGACTCGGCGCGGGACAGCGAGGAAAGCTACCACCAGCTGCTGGACGCACTGAAGTGGCTGGGGATCGACTGGGACGAGGGCGTGGAAGTAGGCGGCCCGCATGAGCCGTACCGGCAGTCGCAGCGGAGCGACATCTACCAGGACGTCATTGCCCGTCTCCGGGAGGGTGGATTTGTCTACGAGTCGTACTCCACGCCGGAGGAAATCGAAGCACGCCACCGCGCCGCGGGACGCGATCCGAAGCTGGGCTATGACGGCTTTGACCGCCACCTGACGGAGGAGCAGCTCGCCCAGTTCAAGGCAGAAGGCCGCGAGGCCGTCCTGAGGCTGCGGATGCCCGATGAAGACATCACCTTCAATGACCTCGTGCGCGGCGAGATCACCTTCCGTGCCGGGTCCATCCCGGACTTCGCAGTGGTCCGTGCGAACGGAGCGCCCCTGTATACGCTGGTGAACCCGGTGGACGATGCCCTGATGGGCATCACCCATATCCTTCGGGGTGAGGACCTGCTCAGCTCAACGCCGCGCCAGATTGCCCTCTACCGCGCCCTGTACGCCGTCGGCGTTGCACAGTACATGCCCGAATTCGGCCACCTGCCGTACGTGATGGGCCAGGGCAACAAAAAGCTCTCCAAGCGCGATCCCGAATCGAGCCTGTTCCTGCACCGGGAGCGCGGCTTCATCCCAGAAGGCCTGCTGAACTACCTCTCGCTCCTGGGCTGGTCCCTGAGCGCCGACGAGGACATTTTCACCGTTGAACAGCTGGTGGAGCACTTCGATATCCACGACGTCCTGGGCAATCCCGCACGCTTCGACCTCAAGAAGGCTGAAGCGATCAATGGCACGCACGTCCGGATGCTCCCGCCTGACGTATTCCGGGAACGCCTCGTTCCGTACCTGCGTTCAGCGGATCTGGTGGGGGAGATCCTAACCGACCGTGAAGAGGAAATCCTCACCGAGGCCGCGCCGCTGGTCCAGGAGCGCATCACGCTGCTGGGCGAGGCGCCCGAAATGCTGGCGTTCCTCTTCAAAGCGGATGACGCCATCGACGTTGCCGCCGATGCCCGGAAGGGACTCCCGGAGAACCTGGTGGAAGTACTGGATGCGGCCATCGCAGCGCTCGAACCTGTCGAGGACTGGACGCCGGACAACATCCAGACCGCGCTCAAGCAGGCACTCGTTGAGGACCTTGGCATCAAACCGCGCCTCGCTTTCGGACCGGTGCGTACGGCCGTTTCGGGCCGACGGATCTCGCCGCCGCTGTTCGAGTCCATGGTGATCCTGGGCAAGGAGTCCTCCCTCCGCCGCCTTCGCTCATTCCGCGGCTGATGACGGCTCCCATGCAGGTAGGCGGCGCGGTCCTGGACACGCCTTTCGGCTCTGTCCGTGGGGTGCTCTTCGATATCGATGACACCCTGGTCGACTTGGAATATTCGATGACCACTGCCTTGCGGGAAGTCAGCGAACACCTCCTGCCCGGCCTTGACCAGGCCGGGTGGGAGCGCTTCGGGCGCATCTTCACGCATGAGACCACGCACTACTACGACCGCTACCTGGCAGGTGAACTGACGTTCAACGAACAGCGCCTGCTGCGGGGCCGGGCGGCCTT
Organism: Arthrobacter sp. D3-16; assembly: GCF_054408515.1. Taxonomy (NCBI): domain Bacteria; kingdom Bacillati; phylum Actinomycetota; class Actinomycetes; order Micrococcales; family Micrococcaceae; genus Arthrobacter; species Arthrobacter sp. D3-16. The sequence continues at coordinate 1,718,202 of NZ_CP096437.1, forward strand.
GGGCCACTTCGGGATTGAACTTGCCGAGGGCGAGCAATCTCATCAGTGGCTTAGCGCGTACATGGAAAAGCAGCCGGCCTACGTAAAACCGTTTCCGGATGTGATGCCGCTGCTGGATGTCCTGGACGAAGCCGGCATCCCCTATGGGGCGGTCAGCAACAATGTGCATGACTACCAGCGCGCCAAGCTGGATGGGGCTGGACTCGCCCGGGTCAGGCGGCTGGTGGGAACGGACACCCTCGGTGTGGCCAAACCGGATCCGGCCATCTACCTCGAGGGCGTCCGGCTTCTGGGCACCGCCCCTGCCGACACGCTGTATGTGGGAGACAACCGCCTCCTTGATGCCGAGGGCTCGACGGCGGCCGGCCTCCTGGGTGTCTGGCTGAACCGGGCGGGGGAGGCGGCAGCCGGATTCGACGGCGGAATGGTCACCTCCCTGGACCAGCTGGTCAGCTAAGTCACACCTGGCCGATTTGTGCGGGCCCGAAGTCTCGGGTAAAGTAATTTCTCGTGCTGAGGCGCACGGAGCAGGGCAAAGGCCCTGAAAACCGGCCCGAAAGTATCATTGGGATATGGTGTAATTGGCAACACTACGGTTTCTGGTACCGTCATTCTAGGTTCGAGTCCTGGTATCCCAGCTCTGTTCAGAGGCCCCGCTGCGGGCCGAAAGCAGAAGGTTTCAGCCGGTTCGCCGATTTGAAACCACAGCAAAGTGTGTGAAACAATCACTGAGCTGACCAGCGGAAACGCTGGAAAGAAGTACGGTAAAGTACACGGCCCCATCGTATAGCGGCCTAGTACGCCGCCCTCTCACGGCGGTAACGCGGGTTCGAATCCCGCTGGGGTCACCAACGAAATGGTCCCGGGCAAACGCCCGGGGCCATTTTTCGTTCGGCGGCAAGCCGTGGAACGCCATCAACGGGACCATCCCGTCGTCAACTGGCATGATGTTGCTGTGACCTCCCGGAACGAGCAAGACGAACCGCACGATTCGCAGACGGCTCCGCCCGCACTGGCGGCAGTGACCCTGCTGGAAGAGGTGCGGGGTGATCTTGCCGCCGTGGCACTGCCGCTGGCACTGCCGGACGTTGAGCAGGCCCGGCGTGACGCCTCCGGTGCCCTCGCCCAGCTGGACGACTACATCCTCCCGCGGTACCGCAGCCTCGATGCCCCGCTACTGGCCGTCGTCGGCGGTTCCACCGGCGCGGGCAAGTCCACACTCGTCAACGCCCTGGTTGGCCACCCCGTCACCCGTTCGGGCGCCATCCGCCCCACCACCCGCCAGCCCATCCTCCTGCACCACCCGTCGGAGGCAGCCTGGTTCGAAGGCCAGCGCGTCCTGCCAAGCCTGAGCAGAATCCGCGGATACGTGGCCAGCAGTCCTGTGCCAGCCAGCCGCGCAGGCGCCGTTCCTGACGCAGGCGCCATGTCTTCCCTGGTGCTGGTGGCCGACCCCGCTGTCCCTGCAGGCATCGCAGTCCTGGATGCTCCCGACGTTGACTCAATTTCAGATGACAACCGCAAGCTGGCAGCGCAGCTCCTTGCTGCTGCCGATTTGTGGATCTTCGTCACGACAGCCAACCGCTACGCGGACGCCGTCCCGTGGAAACTGCTCCTGGACGCAGCTTCGCGGGACATCATGGTGGCTGTGGTGCTGGACCGCGTACCGCCGGAGGCGGAAAAGGAAGTCAGCGAGGACCTGCGCAGCCTCCTGGACCGCGAGGGCCTGGACGCCGCACAGCTGTTCATGATCCCGGAGACCACGTTGGATCCACTGGGCATGCTGCCGGCCGGCACCGTCCTTCCCTTAAGGACGTGGCTCGGAGAGCTCGCCGCAGATGCCGCCGGCCGTTCGGAGATCGCCCGCCGTACACTCAACGGGACAGTCAGGGCACTGGCCGGCCGTGTTGCTGCCGTGGTACAGGCGGCCCGGGAGCAGCAGGCTGCTGCGGACAACCTTGAAGCCGCGGCGGCATCGGCCTATGGTGATGCTGCCGGCCGGATTCTCGACGCTACCAAGGACGGTGCACTGCTGCGGGGTGAGGTGCTCGCCCGCTGGCAGGACTTCGTGGGCACCGGCGAGTTCTTCCGGGTCCTGGAACAGAACGTGGGCCGGTTTCGCGACCGGATGGGGGCCTTCTTCCGGGGCGAGCCGCCGCCCGCCGTGCGCGTCGAGGCAGCCATCGAGACGGGGCTGCAGGCGGTCATCATCGACGAAGCTGCAAATGCCGCCGAGGACACCGACCAGCGGTGGCGGACCGACCCGGCAGGGCGCCAACTGCTGGGGACGGACGACCTTTCCGGGACCACGCCGGGCTTTGAGGACCGGGCCGCTGCCGAGATTCGCGCCTGGCAGGAGGCCCTGATGGAACTCATCCGTACTGAAGGACAGGGGAAGCGGACCCAGGCCCGCTGGCTGTCCTTCGGGATCAACGGGCTGGGGGCCGCACTGATGATTGTGGTGTTCTCGATGACGGCCGGCCTGACAGGACTCGAGGTTGGGGTGGCAGGCGGAACGGCGGTTGTGGGCCAGCGGCTGCTCGAAGCAGTCTTCGGCGAGGACGCCGTACGGCGCATGGCCGAAAAAGCTCGGGAGGACCTGCACGCCCGCTGCCAGCGGCTGTTGGAGGACGAGCAGCAGAAGTTCCTTTCCCGGCTGCCGGAGCGCGATGAAAGAGCCCCGCAAACCCTTGCCGCCCACGCCGCAGCCCTGGTCCGTCTGGCGGATACCGCATGAGCCGCCACAGCGACACCCGGGACGAGTCCCGGCTTGACCGCCGGCTGGCGGCCCTCAACGACGCCCGTGAGCTCGGTGAAGGGGTCCTTCCGGATGCGTCGCTCCAGGAAGTATTCACCGTCCTTGAGCGGGCCAGTTCACGCCGGTCGCTTTCGGCCGACCACACGGTGGTGGGATTCTTCGGAGCCACCGGAAGCGGCAAATCCTCCCTGTTCAATGCGGTCAGCGGAGCTGAAATCGCGACGGCGGCGGCGCGCCGGCCCACAACGTCGGAACCTTTGGCGGGGGTGTGGGGAGCGGAAGGCAGCGAGCCGCTGCTCGACTGGCTGGAGGTCCGCAACCGGCACCACGCGGCAGCTGTGGAGGGCTTCGCTGACGAGGACTCTGGCCTGATCCTGCTGGACCTGCCGGACTTTGATTCCACCCGGGCATCCAACCGCGAAGTGGTCCAGCGGATGGTGGGCCTCGTGGACGTCCTGGTGTGGGTCCTTGACCCGCAGAAGTATGCGGACGCGGCCGTACATCATGATTTCCTGTCGCGCCTGGCGTCTCACGGTGCCGTGACGCTGGTGGTGCTCAACCAGGTGGACCGGCTTCCGGAGCATGACGTTCAGCCTGTCCTGGAATCGCTGCGGGCCATCCTGGCCCGCGACGGACTCGCCAAGGTCCAAGTGCTGGCGGCGTCCGCCGTGGCAGGCACGGGAGTGGACAAGGTCCGGGCGGCCATCCGGAGCGTTGCCATCAAGCGCAAAGCGCAGTCGCAGCGGCTCGCTGCCGACATCACCAGGGCATCCGCTGAACTGGGCGCAGTGTCCGGCGGGGGAGAGGCAGCCGGGGTTAGGGCGGGCGCAAAGACGCGCCTGTCCGATGAGCTGGCCGTGGCAGCCAATGTGCCAACCGTGGTCCGGGCGGTTGGCCAGTCCTACCGGCTTGAGTCTGTGAAGCGCACCGGTTGGCCGGTCACCAGATGGTTGTCCAGATTTCGGCCCGATCCGTTGCGCCGGCTTAATTTGCGCAGCGCTGCCCCGTCGGAGTTGAACCGGACCTCGCTTCCGCAGGCAGGGGCGCCGGAACGCGCGCGGACGGACGCGGCGGTTCGGGAGTTCGCTGACGCCGCCAGCGCGGGAGCCCCCGGCCCTTGGCGGGCTGCCATCCGCAGCGCCGCGCGGGAGGGCAGGGAACAGTTGCCCGATGCCCTTGACCAGGCCATCGCCGGAACAGACCTTGCCGCCAACCGCAGGTCCTGGTGGTGGGGGGTGTTCAACGTGGTGCAATGGCTGGCCCTGCTCACGGTGCTGGGCGGCCTCGGCTGGCTCGGCGTCCTGGCTGCCCTCGGCTATTTCCAGATGCCGGTTCCCGAGGTGCCAAGGGTTGAGGGCTGGCCCCTGCCTACGCTGATGATTGCAGCGGGAGTGGTTTTGGGGATCTTCCTGGCCATTACCGGCCGCTTCATTGCCGCGGCCGCGGCGAACGCCAGGGCTGCCAGGGCGCGTAAGCGGCTCAATGCCGCAGTTTCCTCCGTGGCACAGGAGCTGGTGGTGGAGCCGGTCGAGGTGGAAGTCAGCAGGCTTGCCGCTTTTAATGCCGCACTGAAGACGGCCGGGGCAGGTCAGATCTGAAAACCCGCCCCGTGCATTGAGGACAACAGCAGGCCGGCCCTGACCGGCAGCAGCTAGCTGCCGGCGGCCGCAAGTTCGGCAGCGGCGTCCCGGACCTTAATCAGGGTCCGCAGGTTGCGAGTGGTGGTGGAGGCCCTGAACTGGGGTTTGGCTGAAATTTTGCTGAAGGGGCTGTCCAAGGTTCCGCCGGCCGGTGCCAGCCAGGCCAGGGCCTCCGGCCCCAACCTTTTCTGTTCCGCGCTCTCCAGCGCAGCCCCCGCTGCATCGAGTTCATCAAGCACTGCCGGGTCGGAGGAAAGCGTGATGTAGGTGTGCGTGCTTTTGTCGTCGTCCGGGTAGGGGCAGGCTGCCACCAGTTCGGACACCCGCGCTGCGTCAAGCACCACCACCCAGGCGTCATAGCCAAACGCGTCGCGGAGGCACTTTTCGCACTCCAGCTTCACCGCTGACGCGTCGAGACTGCTTGTTAACACCACGTTGCCGCTGGCAAGCAGGGTCCGTGCTCCGGAAAAGCCCGTGGCTTTCAGCGCTTCCCGGAGGTCTGCCATTTTGATGTTGATGCCGCCCACGTTGACGCCCCGGAGAAACACTGCATAGCTGCCCATGGCGAGAATCCTAGCGCCAGCAGCCGGCGTAGGCTGTCAGGCTGTGTTCTTACCTCAGTCGTTGTTCTTGCGCAGTGCCTCGGTGAGGATACGGCCGGCGTTGCACACCACTTCTGCATGCAACCGGCCGGGCTGGCGGGTGAGGCGCTCGATCGGGCCGGAAATTGAAACGGCCGCTATGACCCGGCCGGAAGGTCCCCGCACCGGTGCGGAAACTGAAGCGACCCCCGGCTCGCGTTCGCCGAGGCTCTGGCCCCAGCCCCGCCGTCGTACGCCTGCCAGAACGGTCGGCGTGAAGCGGGCCGACTGCAATCCTTCCAGCAGGCGGTCGTGGTCCTCCCAGGCGAGCAGCACCTGGGCCGCCGATCCCGCCTTCATTGACAGCTGGGTGCCTACCGGGATGGTGTCGCGCAAGCCGATGGGACGCTCCGCAGAAGCCACGCATACGCGCCAGTCGCCCTGGCGGCGGAAAATCTGGGCACTTTCGCCCGTAGCGTCGCGCAGTTGCATCAGCACGGGGCCGGCAGATGCGATCAAACGGTCTTCGCCGGCAGCCGAGGCCAGCTCAACCAAGCGGCTTCCGAGCACAAATCGGCCCTGGATATCGCGGCTCACCAGCCTGTGGTGCACCAGTGCAAGGGCAAGGCGATGGACAGTGGGCCGGGCCAGGCCGGTCGCGGCTACGAGCTGCGCCAAAGTAGTGGGGCCGGCCTCGAGTGCATCAAGTACATGGGCCGCTTTATCAATGACACCGACTCCACTAGAATTGTCCATGTAATGATATTGCCGTCTCAATATCTGAGATGCAAATCTTTCGGCTGGCGCAGTGCGAACGTGTACTGGTTCAGTGGAACTCATCAGCCAAACAGCAGTGAAGGGAGATGGCCATGGCAAAGACATTGGCCGAGAAAGTCTGGGACGCGCACGTGGTGCGCAAAGGCGACGGCGATGGAGCCAACGCCCAGCCCGACCTTCTCTTCATCGACCTCCACCTTGTCCACGAGGTCACGTCGCCGCAGGCCTTTGAGGGCCTGCGGCTGGCCGGCAGGAAACTGCGCCGGCCGGACCTGACCATCGCAACGGAGGACCACAACACTCCTACGCTTGACATCGACAAGCCTATCGCCGACCTGACCAGCCGGACGCAGATTCAAACGCTCCGGAACAACTGCGCCGAGTTCGGTGTCCGCCTGCATTCCCTCGGTGACGCCGAACAGGGCATCGTGCACGTGGTGGGACCGCAGCTGGGTCTCACCCAGCCCGGCATGACGGTAGTTTGCGGCGACTCGCACACGTCCACGCATGGTGCCTTCGGCGCGCTGGCCATGGGCATCGGTACATCCGAGGTGGAGCACGTGATGGCCACGCAAACGCTGTCCCTGAAGCCGTTCAAAACGATGGCCATCAACGTCGAGGGCACACTGCGTCCCGGTGTCACGGCCAAGGACATCATCCTCGCCGTCATCGCCAAAATCGGCACTGGCGGCGGCCAGGGCTACGTCCTGGAGTACCGTGGGTCCGCAATCCGTGCGCTGTCCATGGACGCCCGCATGACCATCTGCAACATGTCCATTGAAGCCGGCGCCCGTGCCGGCATGGTGGCGCCGGACGAGACCACCTACGCCTACATGAAGGGCCGCCCGCACGCCCCCCAGGGCGCGGACTGGGAAGCCGCCGTCGAGTACTGGAACACCCTCCGTACCGACGACGACGCGACCTTCGACGCCCAAGTTGACCTGGACGCCGACACGCTGGAGCCGTTCGTCACCTGGGGCACGAACCCCGGCCAGGGCGTCTCGCTGTCCGAATCCGTGCCCTCCCCGGAGGACTTCGGCGACGAAAACGCGAAGGCTGCCGCCGAACGCGCCCTTCAGTACATGGGACTGGAAGCCGGCACGCCCATGAAGGAGATCCGGGTGGACACCGTGTTCCTCGGCTCCTGCACCAACTCCCGTATGGAGGACCTGCGGGCCGCGGCCGACATTATCCGCGGGCGCCAAAAGGACCCGAATATCCGGATGCTGGTGGTGCCCGGTTCGGCGCGGGTCCGCCTTGAAGCCGAGGCCGAGGGCCTGGACAAGGTCTTCAAGGACTTCGGCGCGGAATGGCGCTTCGCCGGCTGCTCCATGTGCCTGGGCATGAACCCGGACCAGCTGGAGGTGGGGGAGCGCTGCGCCTCCACCTCCAACCGCAACTTCGAAGGGCGCCAGGGCAAGGGCGGCCGCACCCACCTGGTCTCCCCGGTGGTTGCCGCAGCCACTGCCATCCGTGGCACGCTCAGCTCACCGTCGGACCTGGATCCCGATCCGGTGGTTGAGCCTGTCCAGACCCCCATCCGCACCGACGCCGCCTAGGACACCGCCATGGAAAAGTTCACCACCCACACCGGAATCGGCGTCCCGCTGCGCCAGAGCAACGTGGACACGGACCAGATCATCCCTGCTGTCTACCTCAAGCGCATCACCCGCACGGGGTTCGAGGACGCCCTGTTCTCGGCGTGGCGCAAGGATCCGTCCTTCATCCTGAATCAGGCTCCTTTCAGCGCCGGATCCGTCCTGGTTGCCGGTCCGGATTTCGGCACCGGTTCCTCACGAGAGCATGCGGTGTGGGCACTTAAGGACTATGGTTTCAAAACCGTGCTCTCCTCCCGGTTCGCCGACATTTTTCGGGGCAACTCGGGCAAGCAGGGACTGCTCGCGGCCGAAGTGGCACAGGACGATATCGAACTGATCTGGAAGGAACTGGAGAACGCTCCCGGGACCGAGGTAACCGTGGACCTCGTGTCCAAGACGGTGGTGTGCGGCAACATCGTGGCACCCTTCGAAATCGACGATTACACCCGGTGGCGCCTGCTCGAGGGACTGGACGATATCGGGCTGACCCTCCAGCATGAGGCGGACATCACTGCCTACGAAGCCACCCGGCCCGCCTTCAAGCCCAAAACCCTGCCGGCGCGCCTCTCCTGAGCCGGCTGAAGCAGCTCTGACAAGGGCGACGGCGGCGCGCCACGCCCTGCCGCCGTCGCCCGCGTATTTCGGTTCGGTAACGCGACCTCCTATGCTTGGTTGGAGCCTTTGCAAGGATTTGGGGGCTAGTCATCGTTAGGAAACCGGTATATGAGTAGTGTTCTGACCATCCGCGGCGGAGTCCCGCTGACAGGCCGCGTCACCGTCCGGGGAGCGAAGAATCTCGTTCCCAAGGCCATGGTGGCTGCCCTGCTGGGCAACGAACCGTCGGTGTTGCGGAACGTGCCGGAGATCAAGGACGTGGAGGTAGTCACCTCCCTCCTGCAGCTGCACGGAGTGACTGTAGTGAAGGACCCCGTCAACGGGGACCTGACGCTGGACCCGAAGGCAGCCAAGACTGCGCCGAGCACCGCCATCGACGCGCATGCCGGCGACTCCAGGATTCCCATCCTGCTGTGCGGCCCACTGATCCACGCCATCGGCGAGGCGTTCATCCCGGATCTTGGCGGCTGCAAGATTGGCGACCGTCCCATTGACTACCACCTGGACGTATTGCGCCAGTTCGGTGCAGTGGTGGAAAAGCGTCCCGGCGGCATCCACATCTCCGCTCCCAAGGGGCTGCACGGCGCAAAGATTTCCCTGCCCTACCCCTCTGTCGGTGCCACCGAGCAGGTGCTGCTGAGCGCCACCCGCGCCGAAGGCATCACCGAACTTTCCGGGGCGGCAACGGAGCCTGAGATCATTGACCTCATCGCTGTGCTGCAGAAGATGGGCGCGATCATCAGCGTCCAGACCGACCGCACTATCCGTATCGAAGGCGTCCGCGACCTTGGTGGTTACAACCACCGGGCGCTTTCGGACCGCAACGAATCGGCGTCGTGGGCCTCCGCTGCCCTGGTGACAAAGGGTGACATCTACGTCGAGGGCGCCTCCCAGCGCGACATGATGACTTTCCTCAACACCTACCGCAAGGTGGGCGGCGGCATGGATATCGGCGAGGAAGGCATCCGCTTCTACCACCGGGGCGGGAAGCTCACCCCCCTGGTACTGGAAACGGACGTACACCCCGGATTCATGACGGACTGGCAGCAGCCATTGGTGGTGGCGCTGACCCAGGCCGAGGGCGTCTCGATCGTTCACGAGACGGTCTACGAGAACCGCTTCGGCTTCACTGATGCCTTGATCCGGATGGGCGCCAGCATCCAGGTGCACCGGGAGTGCCTGGGCAGCGTTCCGTGCCGGTTCGGCCAGCGCAACTTCCTGCACTCCGCCGTGATTTCCGGGCCGACCCAGCTCAAGGGAACCGACATCGACGTGCCGGACCTCCGCGGAGGTTTCAGCCACCTGATCGCGGCGCTGGCCGCCACCGGAACCTCACGGGTGACCGGAATCGACATCATTAACCGGGGCTACGAGCGTTTCACCGAAAAGCTCGCGGGACTGGGTGCCGACTTCGACATCACCACGACGAAGTAGCGGTACCGACGTGAAGGAATCGGCCAAGAGCCGCACGACCCTTGCCGTGGTAGCGGGAATAGTACGTCCCCTGTTCAATCTCATGATGGACAAGAAGTGGGAGGGCACCGAAAGGTTGCCCGCCGGCGGTTTCATCGCAGCACCCAACCACTGCACCGAGATCGACCCCCTGATCATCGGCCACCTCCTCTACAACCACAAGATTGCACCGCACTTCCTGGCGAAATCCGGACTCTTTAAGGTTCCGGTTCTGGGCTGGGTCCTCCGCGCAACCAAGCAGATTCCCGTGGAGCGCTCCACGGCGGGAGCCAACCGGTCCCTCCAGCTCGCGCAGGAGATCGTGGCCGAGGGCGGCGCCATCATCATTTATCCCGAAGGCACCCTCACCAGGGACCCGGACCTATGGCCAATGAAGGGCCACACCGGTGCTGCGCGGCTTGCACTCGAGGGCGGTATTCCGGTGGTTCCGATCGCCCACTGGGGAGCCCATGAGGTTTTCCCCCGCTACGGCAAGCGGTTCCACCTGTTCCCGCGCAAGAGGTCCAGGGTAGTCGTGGGCGAGCCCGTCGATTTGAGTGCCTTCAGCGGACTGCCCCTGGACAAGGCCACGCTGACCGGGGCCACTGACGCCATCATGGATGCCATCACCCAACTCCTTGCAGAGATCCGGGGCGAGCAGGCTCCGGCGGAGCGCTGGGATCCGGCCAAGCGGCAGCAGGCGAAACACGGCCGCTTCGTGGAGCGCGGGCATCAGCAGGCCGGGGAACGGACGCCCGGTGACCTTTGAGGGCAACCACTTCGGTTCGGCCCGCTCCGTAGCAGTGATGGGTGCGGGTTCATGGGGGACGACGTTCGCCAAGATCCTGGCCGATGCTGCCACGGCGGCAGGCGAGCCGCGCGCCATCCGCCTTTGGGGCCGGCGTAGCGAAGTGGTGGAGGAAATCAACACGTACCACCGCAACTCGCAGTACCTGAAGGACATTGCCCTTCCTGACAGCATCACAGCCTCCACGGACGTACGCGAAGTATTCGAAGGCGCCGACCTGGTGGTCCTGGCCGTGCCGGCACAGTCCCTGCGCCCGCAGTTGCGCGGCTGGAAGGACTTGATCGCTCCCGGGGCCACGGTGGTTTCCCTGATGAAGGGTCTTGAACTGGGCACCGACGCCCGGATGAGCGAGGTCATCAGCGAGGAACTTGGCCTGCCCACAGAGCGCATTGCCATCGTCTCAGGGCCCAACCTCGCTATGGAGATTGCCCGCGAAGAGCCAACGGCCTCCGTGGTTGCCTGTACCGACCCCGCTGCAGCAGGCTGGATCGCACGCAGCTGCACCGCACCCTATTTCCGGCCTTACACCACCTCGGACATCGTCGGGGTGGAAATCGGCGGCATCGTCAAGAATGTTATTGCCCTGGCGGTCGGCATCTGCGAGGGCAGGCAGATGGGGGACAACACCAAGGCTTCCGTGATCACCCGCGGCCTCGCCGAAACGTCCCGCCTTGCCCTTGCTTTGGGTGGGGATGCGAAAACCATGGCCGGGCTGGCCGGCCTCGGCGATCTGGTGGCAACCTGCTCCTCGCCCCTGTCGAGGAACCATACTGCGGGGCGACTGCTGGGCCAGGGCCTCACGCTGGAGGAAGTGGGCCAAAAAATGACCCAGACCGCCGAAGGCATCAAGTCCGGCCAGGCCGTCCACGAACTGGCAGAAAAGCTGGGCGTGGACATGCCCATCACGGCCGCCGTCGTCGCCGTGCTGGCAGGCAAGCTGTCCGTTGACCAACTGGGGCCTGTCCTGCTGGCCCGGGAACTGAAACCTGAAGGCGATTACTGACCATGTCCCAAGACAAACTGACCGCATCAGAGCCGGCCGGCGGGGCAAAGCCCCGGGTTGCGGTACTTTTCGGCGGCCGTTCCAGCGAGCATGCCGTCAGCTGCGTTACCGCCGCCGGCGTTCTCGGTGCGATTAACAAGGATAAGTACGAGGTCATCCCCATCGGGATCGCCAAGTCGGGGCAGTGGGTGCTGGCCGGCGGCGATACCGCACAGTGGTCCCTGGCAGCGTCCTCGCTGCCGGAGGTGGTTCCGTCGCCGCAAACCGTGACGCTGGCCCAGATCGGCGGCGAACACCAGCTGATTGTGGCCGCACCGAACGAGGTCCCCCAGGAACTCGGCGCCGTGGACGTGGTGTTCCCGCTGCTTCACGGCCCCTTCGGCGAGGACGGCACCATCCAGGGCCTGCTGGAACTCTCCGACACCCGGTACGTCGGAGCGGGTGTGCTGGCCTCGGCAGTGGGCATGGACAAGCACTTCATGAAAGTGGTTTTTGAAGCGGCCGGCCTGCAGGTTGGTCCCTACATTGCCGTGACGGACAGGCAGTGGCGCAAGGATGCGGAATCCGTGCGGAAACAGGTGGACCTGCTGGGTTTCCCTGTCTTCGTTAAGCCTGCGAGGGCTGGTTCATCCATGGGAATTTCCAAAGTTGATTCGCTCGAGGAACTGGACGCCGCCATCGAGGAGGCGCGCCGGCACGACCTCAAACTGGTGATTGAGGCCGGAATCACCGGCCGGGAAATCGAGTGCGCAGTACTGGAGGGCAGGGGTACCGACGCCCCCCGCACCTCCATGCCGGGCGAGATCTCCGTGTCCGGCGGTACCCACGAGTTCTACGACTTCAACGCGAAGTATGTCGAGGACGATGCCGCATCACTGAGCTGTCCGGCGGACTTGCCGGAGGAAGCGATTGCCAGGGTGCGGGAGCTCTCCGCAGCCGCGTTTGACGCGGTGGGTGCAGAGGGCCTGAGCCGGGTGGATTTCTTCTACACGCCGGACGGCCAGCTGATCATCAACGAGATCAACACCATGCCCGGCTTCACCCCCAAGAGCATGTACCCGCAGATGTGGGCCGCATCGGGGCTGGACTACGCCGAGCTCATTGACGAACTCATCTACCTGGCCTTGAACCGGAAGACGGGCCTCCGCTAGGAGCCGCTCGTCTGGTGGTTGGATTTGAAAACTACTGGCTTTTCGGCAGGTTCTGCAGCTCTTCCTGGCCCACGCAGTTCCTGAGGGGCGGGATCTCACCGGCGGCAACGGCAAGATCGGCGAGGACAGTCGCAGAGCTGATCTTGTCCGGATCCATCAGGATTTCGGTGGCCGGCTCCCGGCCGTAGGTGGTCAGGGTCCAGACGGGGTCGCCTTCCTTGATCACCCAGTCGATTCCGTTGACGGTCACGCAGCGGTCGGTGGTGGGTCCGGGGACGTTCACGCCGCAGCGAAGGATCACCAGGGACGGATCACCCCAGACCGCAGTGGCCTGGCTGTTTGTTTTGCGCAGCGCGGAGTCGCCGATCGCTTCCGGCAAGGACACCATCATGGGAGCACAGGCGGGGTTTGCAGCGTCCCGGGCTGCAGGGACGTCCACCGCGGGGGAGCATGCGGCCAAGGCGAGGGAAGCAACCATCCCGGTCAGCGCCATCCTGGCAACGCGGGCGGGCAGGGAAAGCTGTGGACGGTGCATACCTCAAGACTATCGTTGCAGCTCCACTGTTCCGGACGCGGTGCCGGCGGCAAGGGCCGCAATGTCGGGGGCCCGCTGTAGCGTAGTGGCGTGCCTGAAAAGCGTTTGACCGTCCAAGAGCAGCCGCCCGCCGTCGCCGCCCTCTCCGAAACTGAGCTGCTGGCGCGGATATTTCCACGCCTCTCCATGGGTGGGGAGCACACCGTCGCTACCCTGCTCGGTCCGGGCGACGACGCCGCCGTTGTAGCGGCACCGGACGGGAAGACCGTCATCAGCATTGACACCCAGGTCCAGGACCAGGATTTCCGGCTGGAATGGCCAAACGGTTACCGCACCACTGGTTTCGACGTCGGCTGGAAAGCCGCAGCGCAGAACCTCAGCGACATCAACGCGATGGGAGGCACGCCAACTTCTTTGGTGGTGAGCCTCACCCTTCCCGCGGAGACACCTGTCACCTGGGTGGAGGACCTGGCGGACGGATTGACGGCTGGAATCACGGACCTGGGTGCCGGCAGGTGTTCGGTGGCCGGAGGCGATTTGGGCCGCGGCCGGGAAATCTCCGTGACAGTGGCCGTGCTGGGGACCCTCGACGGCCACCACGCCGTCCTCCGGTCGGGCGCCCGTCCGACGGATGTCCTGGCCCTTGCCGGAACGGTTGGGCACGCTGCCGCCGGCCTGGCAATCCTCGAATCCGCCTTAGACGTCCATGCCCTCCAGCCAGAACAGCGCTTCTTCCTGGACCTCCAGTGCAGGCCCAGGCCTCCTCTGGCTGCCGGGCCTGCCGCCCGGGCCGCCGGTGCCACTGCCATGCTGGATATTTCCGACGGCCTGCTGCGGGACGGGTTGCGGCTGGCGGCTGCCAGCGGCGTGGGCATGGATCTGGATCCGGCGCCGCTGCGCGCATTGGCAGAGGTGCTGGTGCCAGCCTCGGACCTGCTGGGAACGGATCCGATGACGTGGGTCCTGGCCGGCGGGGAGGACCATGGACTGCTCGCCACATTCCCATCGGATGTTCAGCTGCCTCCCGGATTCACTGCGATAGGCTCAATACAAGCATTGGGAAGCAACGAAAGCCCGAGCGTCAAGATAGCGGGCCGGTCCGCGGACACCGGGGGATGGGATCACTTTGCACACTAAGGTTGCCGCCAACGCGCAAGCGATGAAGAGGTGGTTGGGCAAGGCTGAGACCGTCCTTGGAAACCACAGCGACCGCCTCAACGCCATCAATATCTTCCCGGTGGCGGACGGCGACACAGGCACCAACCTGTACCTCACAGTCCGGGCAGCGGCCCAGTCTGCTGCGGCGGCCGGTGACCAGCCTGCACAGCTGGACGTTGGCGCAGTACTGGCCAGGGCAGGGCAGGCGGCGATGGAGGAAGCAAGGGGGAACTCCGGGACCTTGTTCTCAGTGTTCCTCTGCGCGGCGGCTGAGCCACTGGCAGGCCACACGCGTCTGACGTCCACACTGCTGGCAGCGGCCCTGAACCGCGCCCAAATCCGCGCGTGGTCTGCCCTGAGTGATCCTGTCCCTGGAACGATGCTTTCGGTGATGGAGGCTGCTGCCCGGGCGGCAGCCGCGGTGGATGCCGGACAAAACAACGATGACAGCAACCATGCCCTTGGCCTGGCCCTTGATGCCGCCGTCGAAGCCGCCCTGGCCGCCGTTATCCGCACTGAGGACCAGCTTGACGCCCTGACATCCGCGCGCGTGGTGGATGCCGGTGGAGTGGGCATGCTCCTGATCCTGGATTGCCTCCGGTCCGCTGTCCTGGGGGTGGAACTCCAAAGCGAGCTCCTTGACGGGCTGCACGGCTATGACGTGTCCGATCCCCACATTCACACTGCCATGCCCGATGACGACGGCGTCGAAGTCATGTGCACCATCAACCTCTCACCCCTGAATGCCGCGACGCTTCGGCAGCAGCTCGATGAAATCGGCGAGTCGGTCATCATGAGCCAGGTGGGCAGCAACCCCGACAGTGACGGGAACTACCGCTGGCGGGTCCACGTCCACGTTCCGGCCCCGGAAGCGGCTGTTGCCATCATCCGTTCCCTCGGGGAGCCCGCCCAGATCAGTATCAGCGAACTCGCCCTGCCGCGGGAACCGCACCCGGACGCAGTGAACTCCAGTGGGCATGAACGCTGAAACGGACCTGGCGCTGGAACGCAGGATAGGCAAACGTTCCGCGGCGGTCATTGAAAAGCACCTGGGCATCGCCACCGTGGAAGGCCTCCTGCATTACTTTCCGCGCCGCTACATGACCCGGGGTGAGCTGACGCCCATCAGCGAGCTTCCCCTCGACGAGGAAGTCACCCTTATTGCCCGGGTGCTGTCCAGCAGCACACGGAACATGCAGGCACGGCGCGGGACGATCACCGACGTCATAGTTTCCGACGACGACGGGCAGCAGGGGCTCCGGCTGGTAGGCGGCCGGGACTACCGCGGCAAAGTTCCCGGCACGCTCAAGATCAGCTTCTTCAACGGCTACAAAGCGAAAGCCGAACTCCTGCAGGGCCGCCGCGCCCTGTTCTCGGGGAAGGTCACCAGCTTCAAAGGATCACTTGGCCTGACCAACCCGGATTTCCAGCTCCTGGATGAAGATCCGTTCAGCGAGGGCGGACAGGACCCGGAAAAACTCGCAGCCATGCCCATCCCCGTGTACCCGGCAACGGCCAAACTCCCCAGCTGGAAAATCCAGAAGACCATAGAGACCCTGTTGGAAACCCTGGACCTGGACGCCTTGCCTGATCCTGTCCCGGTGGCCATCGCTGCGCGTGAGGAATTCCTGCCGCTCGCCCAGGCGTACAGGCTTATCCACGCTCCCGGGTCCGCTGATGACTGGCGCCGGGCGAGGGACCGCTTCAGGTACCACGAGGCCCTAGTGCTGCAGTCCGCGCTGGCCAGGCGCCGAGCACAGTTGGCCTCGGAGGAGGCGACGGCACGCCGTCCCGTCGCGGAAGGTCTCCTTGCCGCGTTCGACGCTAACCTCCCCTTCACCCTCACGGCCGGGCAGGCCGCCGTCGGGAAGACCTTCGCAGCGGAACTGGCCCGTGATACTCCCATGAACCGACTGCTGCAGGGCGAAGTAGGTTCCGGCAAGACCATCGTGGCGTTGCGTGCCATGCTGCAGGTGGTGGACGCCGGGGGACAGGCGGCACTTCTGGCGCCCACCGAAGTCCTCGCGGCGCAGCATTTCGAGTCGATCCGCCGCGCACTGGGGCCGCTCTCCAGGGACGGCCTGCTGGGAGGGCTCGGCGACGCGTCCGTCCAGGTCACGCTGCTGACCGGTTCCATGCCTGCCGCCGCCCGAAAGCAGGCCCTGCTCGACGCCGCCTCGGGAACCGCCGGGATCATCATCGGCACCCATGCCCTCCTCAGCGGAAACGTCACTTTTTACGATCTTGGCCTGATCGTGGTGGACGAGCAGCACCGCTTCGGCGTGGAGCAACGTGATGCACTCCGGGCCAAGGCCAGGAAGCCGCCCCACCTGCTGGTGATGACCGCCACCCCCATCCCGCGGACCGTTGCCATGACCGTGTTCGGGGACCTTGAGACGTCGGTTCTCGACGAGCTCCCCGAGGGCCGGGCGCCCATCAGCACGCATTTGGTGGGGCTTGCGGAGAACCCTGCCTGGGCCGGCCGCATTTGGGCCCGTTCCCGTGAGGAAATCGACGCCGGACACCAGGTGTACGTCGTCTGCCCGAAGATCGGTACCGATGACGACGGCGATTTCAGCCCCGGGGAGGCCGACCTGGCCGAGGGCTCCGACGGGGAGAGCGGACGGGAACTGGCATCGGTGAACGCCGTTGTCGAACAGCTTCTGGACGAACCTGCCCTTTCCGGGGTTCCGTTGGCACCGCTGCACGGGCGCCAGCCACCCGAAGTGAAAACCGCCACCATGGCGGGCTTCACGGCAAACGCCGTCAAGCTCCTGGTCTCCACCACCGTAATTGAGGTGGGTGTGGACGTTCCCAATGCCACCCTTATGGTCATTCTCGACGCCGACAGGTTCGGCATCTCCCAACTGCACCAGCTGCGCGGCCGGGTTGGCCGTGGCGGCCTGCCGGGGACCTGCCTGCTGGTCACCGCCCTGGAACCGGAACACCCCAGCCGGCGGAGGCTGGACGCAGTGGCCGCCACCACGGACGGTTTCGAACTTTCCCAGGAAGACCTGAAGCTGCGCCGCGAGGGCGACATCCTGGGCGCTTCCCAATCCGGCGGGCGCTCCACGCTGAGACTTCTTCGGGTGCTCGAGCATGAAGCTGTCATCAGCCGCGCCAGGGACGATGCCCAGCACATTGTGGCGCAGGACCCGTCGCTGGGTGCACACCCGGATCTGTCAGAGGCAATCGACAAGTACCTGAACCCCGAAAAGGAGGCGTTCCTTGAACGCGGTTAGCACGGTTGAATCCAGAGTCTACGGCGTCCGAAGCGGTGGTTCCGAATGAGCCGCATCATCTCCGGGGCCGCCGGCGGGACGCCCCTGCAGGCTGTTCCGGGTTCCCTGACCAGGCCCACCACGGACCGCGTGAAGGAAGCACTGTTCTCGAGGCTGGACGCCTTCGGCGTCATCAGCGGTGCGCGGGTCCTGGACCTGTACGCCGGCTCAGGTTCGCTCGGTGTGGAGAGCGGAAGCAGGGGCGCGCAGACCGTGGACCTGGTGGAATTCGACGCCAAGGCCAGCGCAGTCTGCCAGCGCAACGCCGATCTCATCAACGGGGTTTTGGGCCGCAAAGCCGTGACGGTCCACCGGTCGAAGGTCGAGCCTTTCCTGGAACGCGCCGCGGCCACGGCAATCTGGGACCTCGTCTTCCTGGACCCGCCCTATCCGCTGGAGGAGGTCGCGCTGTCCGCGGTGCTCGAAAAGCTCGCTGCCCACCTTTCGCCGGCGGCTGTGGTGGTGGTGGAACGCTCGTCCCGCTCCCCGGAGCCTGGCTGGCCCGGCGGCCTGGCCCGGTTCGCGGAGAAAAAGTACGGTGAGACCCGGCTGTGGTACGCAGAGCCTTTTGTGCCGGACGCCGTTGACCCGGATGTCGTTGACCAGGGCCTGGTGGACCAGGACGTGGTTGATCGGGACCAGGTTGATCAGGACTAGGGCGAAAGCGCGTCCAGGTCCACGCCGGCAAGAACTTTGGCGGGATGCGGTCCGCGGGCTGCCAATGCTTCGGACCAGCCTTCCGGCCAGGGCGCCTGGGTGCCGGCCAGGATGATGTTGCCCGGGTAGCGGCCCTCGAACATGCCTGCTTCGGCCAGCGCCGCTACATCGCCCATCGCCTGCCGCATCGCCGCGACCTGGCTGCGGACCAGGGTGAGGCCCGGTTCGTCGCCCACGTTGACAATCAGCAGCCCCCGCGGGGTAAGCCGTTCCCGTACCTCGCTGTAAAACTCCCTGCAGGCAAGGTGGGCCGGGGCCTCCGGCCCGGAGAAGATATCGAGGATAACGACGTCGAACCGCAGTCCCGGTTCGAGTTCCGCGAGTGCCCCGCGGGCGTCTCCGATGATGGTGCTCAGGTCCGTCCCCTCCGGGAGGGGCAACTGGCGCACGACGAAGTCCAGCAGTTCACGTTCCAGTTCCACCGCATATTGAGCGGAGCCCGGCCTGGTCGCCTGGATATAGCGGGCCAGGGTCAGTGCCCCTGCCCCCAAATGCAGTGCTGTCACAGGCTTTCCGGGAGGTGCGGCCAGATCCACGAGGTGGCCGATCCGCCGCAGGTACTCGTAAAAAATCTCGTCCGGCTGTGCCAAATTCACATGTGATTGCTCTGCCCCGCCGATGCTGAGCACGTAGCTGCCGTCCGTGAAGGCGTCCGGTGCGATGGTTGCGTGCTGTCCGGTGGTTCGGAGGAACCGTTCCGCCCGTCTATCGTTCCCGGCCGCCATCAGAGCCGTCCGCTGAGGGTTGCCAGCCGGGCAGCCGCTTCCTCCAGGACTTCGGTTTTCTTGCAGAACGCGAACCGAAGGAGGCTGCGTGTCCTTTCAGCACCTTCGGGGTGGCAGAAAACGGGGACCGGGATGGCGGCCACGCCCACCAGGCCGGGGAGCCTGCGGGCCAGGTCCACCGAGTCATGGATGCCCAGCGGCGCGGTGTCCACGTTGACAAAGTACGTTCCCTGCGGTGCGAAAACGGTGAAACCGGCTGCCCGAAGGCCTTCACTGAGGATGTCGCGCTTGTGCTTCAAGGTGGCCGCAATATCGGTGTAGAAGGCGTCCGGCAGGCCAAGCCCGCCGGCAATGGCCGACTGGAACGGCGTGCCCGAACTATAGGTGAGGAATTGCTTGACCGTGCGCACAGCGGACACGAGCTCCTCGGGGCCCGTAAGCCAGCCAATCTTCCACCCGGTCAGGGAGAACGTCTTGCCGGCCGAGGAAATGGTGATGGTCCGGTCACCGGCCCCTGGCAGCGATGCCACCGGGACGTGGCGGTCGCCGAAGGTGAGATGTTCGTACACCTCGTCAGTGATGATCAGGCAGTCGTGCTTCCGGGCCAGGTCGACGACGCGCTGCAGAACAGGGCGCGGAAACACAGCACCGGTGGGGTTATGGGGGTTGTTCAGCAACACGATCCGGGTCCGCGCGTTGAAGGCAGCCTCCAGCGCGGCAAAGTCAGGCATGAAATCCGGAGCCAGCAGCGGAGCCGTCACGTGCGTGGCCCCGGACAGGCCAATGACTGCGCCGTAGGAATCGTAAAACGGCTCAAAGGTCAGTACCTCGTCGCCTGGTCCTGCAAAAGCCAGCAGGGAGGCGGCGATGCCCTCGGTGGCGCCGGTGGTAACGATCACTTCGGTCTGCGGATCGGGGGACAGGCCGTAGAACCTTGCCTGGTGCGCAGCCACTGCTTCCCGGAGCTCCGGCAGGCCCTTCCCCGGCGCGTACTGGTTCTGCCCGGATGCGATGGCTGCTCGGGCCGCTTCACGTATCTCCAGCGGCCCGTCCTCGTCCGGGAAGCCCTGACCAAGGTTTATCGCACCGGTCTGCACCGCCAGGGCCGTCATTTCCTCGAAGATGGTGACTCCCAGCCCGCCGCCGGGCCCCAGGAGGTTGGCTCCGAGCGCGGTCCGCTGCCAGGGGGCGGGGGCCAAGGGGGTGGAAACTTCCCGTCGTGGATGCATCCAGTCATGGTATCCCGGCCTTTTCATGGGGTAGGTTCGGAGCATGAGACGAGCTGTCTGCCCCGGATCCTATGACCCCATCCACAACGGCCATCTCGAGGTTATTGCACGGGCTGCCGGCCTCTTTGATGAGGTCATCGTTGCGGTATCCACCAACCCGGCCAAGAAGTACAGGTTTAGCCTGGATGAACGCCTTGAAATGGCCCGTGAAACCCTGGCCCTGCTGAAGGGAATCGTGGTGGAGCCTGTTGGGGAAGGTCTCCTCGCCGAATACTGCCGGCAGCGCGGCGTCTCCGCGATCGTCAAGGGCCTGAGGTCCTCTTCGGACTTCGACTACGAGCTCCCCATGGCCACCATGAACCGCCAGCTCAGCGGCGTGGAAACAGTGTTCCTGCCGGCCGAGGCCCACTACGTCCATCTGTCCTCCACCCTGATCAAAGAGGTCGCGAGCCTGGGCGGCAGCGTTTCGGACTACGTGCCCAGGTCCGTGCACCGGAGAATGCTTGCAGGCGAGTCGGCGCCCGAACAGCAGCCAAGAGGGTAGGCTAGTCGGGTACTTCGGCGCCGCCGGCTACCTGGTTTGAGTCCCTGCGGCTCTTCAGGCTAAGATGGTACGTCGGTCATATGTTCAACAGGAGTTCTCATTAAACGAGATGCTGGTTCGCCCCTGGCGTTCGACGTCAAGGACCTCGGACGCAGTCCGGGAAGCATGCGGACACTGAAGGAACATGTACCCGCACCAAGTGATCTTGGTGTGGCGCTTATTGGTGTTCAGGAAGGCTCGGATATCGAGCTGGATCTGAGGCTTGAGGCCGTACACGAAGGAATTCTGGTATCAGGAACCGCGCTTGCCGAAGTAACCGGTGAATGCGGGCGATGCCTGGATCCCCTTGCGTATGACCTTGAGGTCAATGTGCAAGAACTTTTCTTCTATGAAGGCGCAGAGCTTTCGGACGAAGAAGATGATGAAGAGCAACGTCGAGTCGAGCACGATGTAATCGATCTTGAACCGGTGTTGCGGGACGCGGTTGTCACCAATCTGCCGTTCCAGCCGGTGTGCCGGGAAGACTGCCAGGGCCTTTGCTCCGAATGCGGAGTTCGCCTGGAAGACGAGCCGGGGCACCACCACGAGGTCTTGGATCCTCGCTGGGCTGCCCTAGCTGATATGGCTAAGCCTGACCGGCAAAATTGATTTGTACGTGTTTGTCTAGAGAGAAATGAGTTAGCCGTGGCTGTTCCCAAGCGGAAAATGTCTCGCTCGAATACCCGCGCCCGCCGCTCGCAGTGGAAGGCGACCGCCCCCCACCTGGTGAAGACCGTGGAGAACGGCCAGGTTACTTACAGCCTGCCGCACCAGGCAAAGGTTGTCACCGACTCGGCCGGCACCGCGCTGTTCCTTGAGTACAAGGGCCGCAAGGTCGCGGACGTCTAATCGGCCCCTCCGGCTGACATGATGTCTTCAACTGAAGAGCTTTTGAAGCGTCTCGGTGTCTCTATTGACGCCGGGACGCTTCGTCTTGCGCTCACACACCGTTCCTACGCCTACGAAAACGGCGGCATCCCTACCAATGAGCGGCTTGAATTCCTCGGGGACTCCATTCTTGGCTTCTCCGTGACGGACGCTCTGTACCGGGACAATCCTGACCTGCCCGAAGGCGACCTTGCGAAGCGGCGCTCCGCCGTGGTCAGCACCCGTGCCCTCGCCGGCATCGGACGCAGCCTCGGCATTGGCGACTACATCTACCTCGGGCAGGGCGAAAAGCTGACCGAGGGCAAAAACAAGGCCTCTATCCTGGCGGACACCATGGAAGCGCTGATTGGTGCCACGTACGTGTCCAACGACATCGAGACCGCCCGCCAGTTGGTGATGCGGCTGATCGGGCCCCTGCTCAAGGACGCCGCCGCTTTGGGTGCCGGAACCGACTGGAAAACCAGCATCCAGGAACTCGCAGCAAGCCGCCAGCTCGGAACCATCCACTACGCGGTAGAGGGCTCCGGCCCGGACCACGCGCGGATATTTGCCGCCGTCCTGCACATTGGCGGCACGGCCTACGGCAAGGGCTCCGGCCACTCGAAAAAGGAAGCGGAGCAGGAAGCTGCTGCCGACGCCTGGCGTGCCCTCACCGGCAGCGCCGGTTCCGCGCCGGCGGGCAAGTCGGCCGGTTCGATCGCTGCCCAGTAGGCGACATGCCCGAACTTCCTGAGGTTGAGGTGGTCCGCCGCGGCCTGGTCAGCTGGGTCCGCGGCAGGACCATCGAACACGTGGAAGTCCTGGACCAGCGCTCCATCCGCCGTCACGCACTGGGCACCGAGGATTTCATCGGAAACCTCGAAGGTGCAACCGTGGCCGACGTCGTGCGGCGGGGCAAGTTCCTCTGGATGCCGCTGCTTGATGCCTCCGCCCGTCCTGGCGGGCCACGTCCGGGTGACAGTGACGGCCCCCCGAAAGTGGCGCTGATGGCCCATCTTGGCATGAGCGGCCAGCTGCTGATGCAGGATGGCTGCGTTGCGGACGAGAAACACCTCAAGGTACGGATCCGGCTGAGGCCGCGCGAAGGCATGCCGGAACAGTTGCGGTTCGTGGACCAGCGGATCTTCGGTGGCCTGTTCGTCACCGCTTTGGTCCCCACGGACGACGGCGGTCCGGGCGGCCTCGCAGAATCGCCTCTTCCGCTCATCGCGGAAGAAGCAGCCCACATTGCACGGGACCCCCTGGATCCGGCCTTTTCCTTTGACCTTTTCTATCGCCGCCTCCGCAAACGCAAAACAGGCCTGAAGCGGGCCTTGCTGGACCAGGGCCTGGTGTCCGGCATCGGAAATATCTATGCCGACGAGGCGTTGTGGCGCGCCCGTCTCCACTTCGCCAGGCCTACTGACACCCTGCGCCGCGCCGACGCTGAAAGGGTATTGGGCAGCGCGCGGGAGGTCATGCTGGATGCCTTGGCTGCGGGTGGAACCAGCTTCGACTCCCTGTACGTGAACGTCAACGGCGCCTCGGGATACTTTGACCGGGCCCTTAACGCCTACGGGCGGGAGGGGCAGCCGTGCAAGCGGTGCGCCGCTGCGGGAATCCACGCCACCATCCGCCGGGACCAGTTCATGAACCGGTCCTCACACACCTGCCCCGTGTGCCAGCCCCGTCCCCGCAACGGCCGCTGGTAACAGGAAGGCAGGCTGGACGTCCCGGTGCCGTCGCGCAGGAGCAGTGGCCCGTCAATCCGGGCCATTTCACCGGTAAGCAGTAGATTTGGTGCAGGGAAGCATCCGTCCCAGCCATCCAGGAGATCCAAAAGCCTTGCACCTCAAAAGCCTGACCGTCCGGGGGTTCAAGTCGTTTGCGTCCGCCACCACCTTCAATTTTGAACCTGGTGTAACCGCCGTAGTGGGCCCCAACGGCTCCGGCAAGTCCAACGTAGTGGACGCCCTTGCCTGGGTCATGGGGGAGCAGGGGGCCAAAACCCTGCGCGGCGGCAAGATGGAAGACGTCATTTTCGCCGGAACGTCGGGCCGGCCCCCACTGGGGCGTGCACACGTGTCGCTGACCATTGACAACACTGACGGTGCACTGCCCATCGAGTACAGCGAAGTCACTATCTCGCGGACGCTCTTCCGGGCCGGCGGTTCCGAGTACGCCATCAATGGCGCGGGTTGCCGGCTGCTCGACATCCAGGAACTGCTGTCTGACTCAGGCCTGGGCCGGGAGATGCACGTGATTGTGGGCCAGGGCCAGCTGGACCGGGTCCTCCACGCCACCCCCGAAGACCGCCGGGGCTTCATTGAGGAAGCCGCCGGAATCCTCAAACACCGGCGCCGCAAGGAGCGGACAGTCCGCAAGCTGGAAGCCATGCAGGCCAACCTGCAGCGGCTCACTGACCTGACCGGCGAAATCAGGCGCCAGCTGACCCCGCTGGGTAAACAGGCCGAGGTGGCCCGGCGGGCCCAGCGCGTCCAGTTCGACGTCCGCGATGCCAGGGCGCGGCTGCTCGCTGATGACCTCGTCCAGCTCCAGGAAGCGCTGGCGCAGGACGTCGCGGACGAAGCCGCGCTGAAATCCCGGCGGGCCGCCGTCGAGCAGGAACTGGAAACCGGGCGCCGGCATCAGGCTGCCCTGGAGCAGTTGGCCGCGGAAGCAACCCCGAAGCTGAACGCGGCAAGGGACACCTGGTACCGGCTGACGGCCTCGCGTGAACGGTTCCGTTCCCTCGGTACGTTGGCGCAGGAACGCACCCGCCTGCTCGGGTCGGCGGAGCCCCCGGCAGCGGGCCGCGATCCTGAGCAGCTGGAGCGGCAGGCCGCACGGGTCCGCGGGGAACTTGCCGGGCTCGAACGTGACATCCTCAGTATGCGAAGTGCCCTTGAGGCCGCCAGCGCCGCGAAGGCGGAGGCAGAGGCAGCCGCACTGGCAGAGGACAAAAGGCTCACTGCGGTGCTGCGGGCAGCCGCTGACCGGCGTGAAGGACTGGCCCGGCTGGCCGGCCAGGTGGCTGCAGCGAGGTCACGGGTGGAATCCGCGCAAGCCGAGCTGGGCAGGCTCCGGGAATCCCAGGCTGCCGGGGCGGAACGGCGTGCCCGCGCCCAGTCCGAGTTCACGGCGTTGGAAAACCAGGTGGCCGGCGTGGAAGAAGGGGAGGAATCCCTTGACGCCGATTATGAGGCGGCCAGTGAAGCACTCGATGCAGTGCTTCAGGAGATCTCCGGCTTCAAGGCGGCCGTCAGCGAGGGAATCCGCAAGCGTGATGCCCTGGTGGCGCGCCGTGACGCCCTTCAACTTGGGCTCAACCGGAAGGACGGGGGAGGGCACGTCCTCGACTCCGGACTGGCAGGAGTACTTGGCACCCTCGCCGGGGAACTGGCGGTGGAACCCGGCTATGAAACGGCGATAGCCGCTGCCCTGGGGGAAGCCTCGGACGCCGTCCTCGTACAAGACCATGAGGCAGCCGCCGGTGTGGTTCAACTCCTCAAGGACGACGACGCCGGGCGGGCATCGTTCCTGCTCCATGCCGGGGGCGCCGCGCACGGAGCGGAGGCGGATGAAGCACCGCCCCTGCCGGAAGGTGCCCGATGGGCCGCGGGCCTGGTGCAGGACGCCGGACGCGCAGCCCCGGCGGTGAGGCACCTGCTCGCAGGCACCGCCGTCGTAACCGACGTCCGGGCGGCCGCAGCGCTGGTGTCCGCACGCTCCGGTATCACCGCGGTGACGCGGGAAGGGGACGTCTTCACTGCGGTTTCAGCCACGGGCGGCTCCGCGAAGGCGCCGTCGCTCCTTGAAGTCCAAGCCGCCGTGGACGACGCCGAGAGCAGGCTTTCGTCCGTCACGGCCGAGCTGGAGCGGAACAGGTTCGCCCTTGCCGGGGCAGAGGCGCGGCGTGCGGAGGCGCAGGAACGCGCCGATGCGGCACTCGACCGGCTGCACGAATCAGATGCCAGGCTGGCGGCCGTGGCGGAACGCCTCGGCCACCTCAACTCTGTACTCCGCAGCGCAGTGGGCGAAAGCGACCGGCTGGCGGCGTCACTGGCTCGAGCCGAAGCGAACGTCGTGGCAGAGCAGGAGGCACTCGCCGCCGTGGCGGCGCGGCTTGCCGCAGCCCAGGAGGCGCCCCTGGAACAGGAGCCCTCCACCGAACACCGGGATGCCCTCGCCCAGGCAGCCTCCACAGCCCGTGCCGCCGAGGTGGAGGCACGGCTGGCGCTGCGCAGCGCCGAAGAGCAGCTAACAGCAACCCGGAACCGGGTTGATTCGCTGGAACGGGCCGCTGCCACCGAGCGCCGTGCCCGGGAGGAAGCAGCCGAACGCGCCCGCCGCCGCCGGGCCCAGGCGAAACGCGCTGCCGCTGTGGCCGCCGCAGTTGAACTGGCACTCCAGTACATGGATCTGTCCGTGGACCTGGCAAGGCACGAACGCGACCTTGCTGAAGAGAACAGGGAACAGCGGGACAAGGAACTGCTGCACCTCCGGAGCGCGAACGACCTGTTCGCCCGGGAACTTGCCGAGCTCACGGACAACGTTCACCGCGATGAACTCGCCCGCACCCAGCAACGGGGCCGCATCGAAGCCCTGGAAAGCCGTTCCATCGATGAACTCGGAATCACCCCCGATGCCTTGGTGTCGGACTACGGGCCGCAGGTCCCCGTTCCGGTCCCTGCCGAAGAAAACGGCGACAAGTGGGCCGCCCTGCGCGCACCGGTGGACGCCGCCGGAGCGGACATCATCGAGGGCAAGCCCTACGTCCGGGAGGAGCAGGAGAAACGGCTTCGCAAAGCAGAACGCGACCTCGCCAGCCTGGGCAGGGTCAACCCCTTGGCGCTTGAGGAATTCGCCGCGCTTGAGGAGCGCCATCAGTTCCTCAGCTCGCAGCTGGAGGACCTGAAGGCCAGCCGGAAGGACCTGCTGGACATCATCAAGGAAGTGGATGACCGCGTCCAGCGGGTTTTCACGGAAGCCTTCGAGGACACCCAGGCGCAGTTCACCAGGGTCTTCGCCCGGTTGTTTCCCGGCGGTGAAGGACGGCTGGTACTCACCGATCCGGGGGACATGCTCACCACCGGCATCGAAGTGGAAGCCCGCCCTGCCGGAAAGAAAATCAAGCGGCTTTCGCTCTTGTCCGGCGGTGAACGATCCCTGACGGCAGTGGCCCTGCTGGTTGCGATCTTCAAGGCCCGGCCGTCGCCGTTCTACGTGATGGACGAGGTGGAAGCCGCTTTGGACGACACAAACCTTGGCCGCCTCATCACCATCTTCGAGGAACTCCGGGAGTCCAGCCAGCTCATCGTCATCACCCACCAGAAGCGGACCATGGAAGTAGCCGATGCGCTCTATGGCGTGACCATGAGGGGCGACGGTGTCTCAACCGTCATCAGCCAGCGCCTGGGCGCCGAGGTGTAGGCGCGCTGTCCCCAGGGCCGCCCCGGCGCCGCCCGTAACGCCTGCTGCGTTATGAGAAGCTAGGGGAGTGAATGACATCCTCCCCATAATTTTGTCCATTGTTGCTGCCTTGGCGGTTATTGGCGGGCTGATTCCGGTCCTGCTCAAGACGCGGAAGAACATCACCCAGTACCCGGACACGCGGGATGCGAACGACCCCGTCCTGCCACGGAGCGGGAGCACAGCGGTCGATGACAGTCCGGCCCCGGTAACCGACCGCCGGGCCCCCGACGGCGTCGACCTGGAGGGTCTGGACACCACCACGGTGCCGGACGATGCAGCCGGCCTTGAAGTCATCCCGGTCGAGACGCCGCTGCCCGTTGCCGGCCGCCTCATCCGCCTTCGCGAACGGCTGGTCCGCTCCAACAACATCATGGGCAAGGGCCTCCTCGCACTGCTTTCCAGCGACCAGATCGACGAGAACGTCTGGGACGAAGTGGAGGAAACCCTCCTCCTGGCGGACCTTGGCACCGAGCCCACCATGCAGCTTGTGGACGCCCTGCGGGAGCGCGTCAAGGTGTTGGGCACCCGGACTCCGGAGCAGGTCAAGGTGCTGCTCCGGGAGGAACTCATCAAGCTTGTGGACCCCACCATGGACCGAACCCTGAACGTGCAGCGCCACGCTGACAAGCCGGCCGTCATGATGGTGGTAGGCGTGAACGGCGTCGGCAAGACCACCACCGTGGGCAAGCTCGCCCGCGTGCTCGTGGCGGAAGACAAGGACGTGCTCCTCGGCGCCGCGGACACCTTCCGTGCTGCGGCCGCTGAGCAGCTGGCCACGTGGGGCCAGCGGGTGGGCGTCCCCACCGTGAAGTCGGACATCGAGGGTGCCGATCCGGCATCCGTTGCCTACGAGGCAGTGAAGGCCGGTATCGACCAGGAAGTCGACGTGGTGATGATCGACACAGCAGGCCGGCTCCAGAACAAGGTCGGCCTCATGGACGAACTGGGGAAGGTCAAGCGCGTGGTTGAGAAGCTGGCCGAGGTGGATGAGGTCCTCCTGGTGCTGGATGCAACCACCGGCCAGAACGGCCTGAGCCAGGCCCGAGTCTTCTCGGAAGTTGTCAACATCACCGGTATCGTCCTGACGAAGCTGGACGGCACGGCCAAGGGCGGCATCGTCGTCGCCATCCAGAAGACCCTCGGCGTGCCAGTCAAGCTCATTGGACTGGGCGAAGGCGCTGACGACCTTGCTCCGTTCGAGGCTGAAGCGTTTGTGGACGCACTGCTGAACTAGCGCCCGTCCGCGGCTTTGCCTGCCCGAAGGGTCTCGCGCGTGCTTAACCAGCTGCAGGCGGCAACCAGCAGGACGCCGCCGGTGACGCCGAAAGCCCAGCCGTAGCCGAGGCGGTCCGCCAGCAGGCCGGCCAGCACGGGCCCGACGATCGCCCCGACGTCGGATGTCATCTGGTACACCGCCAGGACTTTGCCGCCGGACCGCCCGTTGCCGATCACGTCGGCGACGGCGGCCTGCTGGGCGGGCCCGAACAGGCCGGAGCCGACGCCGGCAAGCGCCGAGGCTGCCAGGAACCACGCCAGCTCACCGGCGAAGCCGATACCGGCAGTGGAAGCGGCAGCCACCAGCAGGCCCGAGATCATCATGGGCTTGCGCCCCATGCTGTCCGCGAGCCGGCCTGAGAAGGTCAGCGCCACGGCGTTGCCTGCGGCGAACACCGCCAAGGCCAGCCCTGCCGCCTCGGGCCCGGCCCCGAAGGCGGCAGCGGCAAACAGGGGAACGGTGGCCATGCGTACGCCGAAACTGGCCCAGCCGTTGGCGAAGCTGGATATCAACGCAGCCCGGTACGGTCCTGTCGCCAGGGCCTCGCCAAGCTTCATCTCCGGCGCCCGCTGCTGCGCCTCCCCCGACCCGCGGCGCTGATGGCTGAGCTGCGTCTGGACCACCAGGGCGGCAACGATCAGGGCTGCGGCATACGCCAGGAACGGTACCCGGAGGCCGAATCCGGCCAGCAGCCCGCCCACAATCGGCCCGCAGACATTGCCGATCAGGAACGCTGACGCGTACGCGCCGGACACCCTGCCCCGGCTCTCCGGCGGTGCCAACCGGATCACCAGGGCCATGGACGCCACGGTGAACATCACCGACCCCGCGCCGCCGAGCCCGCGGAAAAGCAGCAGCTGCCAGTAATCCTGGGCGAACGCGCACGCCGCCGTGGATACTGCCACAATCAGCAATCCGGCCACATAGACAGGGCGTTCACCAAACCGCCCGATGAGGCTGCCGCCCGCCGGGGCAAACACGAGCCGCATGAACGCGAAGATGGCAACAATCACGGATGCCTCGGTGTTGCCCACCCCGAACGTGGTGGCGAACTGAGGCAATACAGGCGCAACAAGCCCGAATCCCAGCGCAATCAGGAACGCCGCGACGAGCATCACCTTAATATCGCGGGGTAGCCGCTCCCGCTGCGGCCGCAGCCGGGCCAGGATCCTTGAAGTGGCGCCGCTGCCGCGGGGTGGTGCCGTCATGATGCGCAAATCCTTGCAATCTGGAGGGCCGGGGGTCGGCGGAAACGATGAAACACAACCGTAACAAGCGCGATATGCACCATTTACTTCCTAGAGGTTGTTGTAACAGGCCGGCAATCTAAATCCTCCGTGGGCGAAACACGGCGCGGACAAACTCGTTACAGGACGCAAAAAGGCGTTGGCAGGCGGAGGACTCCGCAATATTCGACCAGAGAGGACGTGCACCATGGAACTTACCGCAGGTCACGTATGGATCATGGTGTCGGCAGCCCTCGTGCTGCTGATGACGCCGGGTCTGGCATTTTTCTACGGCGGCATGACCCGTGCCAAGGCCGCCCTGAACATGATGATGATGAGCTTCATCTCCATCGGCATGGTGGGCGTTGTCTGGGTCCTGTGGGGCGCCTCCATGAGCTCCGGTGACGGGTTCCTGCAGATCGTCGGCAACCCGTTCGCCACCTTCGGCCTCGAGGGTATCGACACTCCTGACGGAATGATCAAGATCGGCTACGCTGCCACCTTCGCCATCATCACCGTCGCACTCATCAGCGGTGCCATCGCGGACCGGGCAAAGTTCGGCGCCTGGAGCGTCTTCGTTCCCGTCTGGGTCACCCTGGTGTACTGCCCTCTGGCCTACATGGTCTGGGGCGGCGGACTCTTCGGTCCTGAAGGCGCCGTGGGCCAGGCACTCGGCCCGGCCATCGACTTCGCCGGCGGCACCGTGGTCCACATCAACGCAGGCGTAGCCGCACTGGTACTTGTCCTCATCATCGGCAACCGCAAGGGCTTCGGCAAGGATCCCAACCACCGCCCTCACAACATCCCGTTTGTGATGCTTGGCGCAGCCATGCTGTGGTTCGGCTGGTTCGGTTTCAATGGCGGCGCCGCCACCACTGCTGAGCAGGGCGGCCTCATCTGGGTCAACACGCTCGCCGCACCTGCTGCCGCCATGCTCGGCTGGCTTGTCACCGAACGTATCCGCGACGGCCACCCCACCTCACTGGGTGCAGCCTCAGGTGTTGTCGCCGGCCTGGTGGCCATCACCCCCGCCTGCGCCAACGTCAGCCCGGTCGGCGCCCTCGGCCTCGGTGTTGTGGCCGGTGTGGCCTCAGCCCTCGCTGTCGGCCTGAAGTTCCGCTGGGGCTTCGATGACTCACTTGACGTCGTCGGCGTTCACCTGGTCTCCGGCATCATCGGCACCGTGGCCCTGGGCTTCATCGCACTGCCCACAGACGGCGTGGGCGGCGGCCTCTTCTACGGCGGCGGCATGACCCAAATGTGGGCCCAGCTCGCAGCTGCCGGCATCGCCATCGCCTACTCGGCGATCCTCACGGCCATCATCGCCCTGGCGATCCACAAGACCATGGGCTTCCGGGTTTCGCAGGAACAGGAAACGGTGGGTGTGGACCTCAGCCTGCACGCCGAGACCGCCTACGAGTTCGGCGTCGGCGGACACGGCGGAAGCTTCCAGCCGCTGCACGACATGATTACGGGCAAGACCCAGCCGGAGGCTGCCGAGGCCGCCGGGGACGCCCGGAAGACCGAATCAACAACAGGCAAGGAAAGCGTGGGGGCATGAAACTGATCACCGCAATCGTCAGGCCGGAAAAGCTCGAAGCCATCCGGGAAGGACTGGAAGCCTACGGCGTACAGGGCCTGACGGTCAGCGCGGCCAGCGGCTACGGGCGGCAGCGCGGATACACGGAGGTGTACCGCGGAGCCGAGTACAACGTGGACCTCCTGCCGAAGATCCGGGTGGAAGTCCTGGCCACCGACGAGCAGGCCGACGACATCCTGGATGTCATCATCGCAAGCTCAAACACCGGCCGGGCCGGGGACGGCAAAGTCTGGACCATGGACGTCTTTGAGGCAGTGCGCGTCCGGACCGGGGAACGGGGAGTCGCCGCCATCTAGGCGGGCGACAAGCAGGAAAACAGCCAGGGAAGAGCGGGCGGGAAACCGGAAGGGTTTCCCGCCCGCTCTTCCGTTGTGCCCTCTTATGTCCGCTGCTCGGCGCACCCGCTGGGGACGCCCGCGTTTTACCCGGCCCGCACGCTACTGGACAGTTCCGAGGGCCCGGCCGATCCGGCGTCGTACTCCTCAAGCGGGACGGTGCCCTGTTGCCAGGCCTTCAGGACAGGCTCCACAATCCGCCAGCAGTCTTCTGCCGTATCGCCCCGGACTGAGAGCAGCGGATCGCCGGTGAGAACGCCCTCCAGCACTTCACCGTAGGGCAGGAGTTCGGAGGCGCTCAGTTCCGCTTCCAGGGTGACCCGGCTGAGGCTGAGGATTTCGCCGGGCCCGTTCACATCGACGTCGAATTCGAGCGTGTCCGGTCCGAAACCGATCCTGAGCTGGTTCGGCGAATCCACCCCCGTGAAACCCTTGGGAAGGTGGGGGACGGGCCTGAACGTCACCACGGCCTCCTTGCGCTTCACGCCCATGGCTTTCCCGGAGCGAAGGATGAATGGAACACCCTTCCAGCGCCAGTTATCAATCCCCACCTGGATCTGCGCCAGGGTTTCCGTTCCCCGCGACGCGTCCACGCCGTCCTCCTTCGCGTAGTCCGGCACTTCCTTCCCGGCCACCGTCCCGGACGTGTATCGCGCCCTGCGGGTGGAAGCTGCATAGGGAGCGGGGACGCTGCCCGCCCGCAGGACCGTGGAAACGGCGTCGCGCAGGTCCCGTTCGCTGATGCTCGACGGCGGCTCCATCGCCATCAGCGCCATGATCTGGAGCAGGTGGCTTTGGATCATGTCCCGGAGCGCACCCGCACCGTCGTAGTAGCGGGCCCGGCCCTCGAGCGCGAGGTCCTCGTCAAAGATGATCTCCACCTTCTCCACGTGCTCACGGTTCCACACGGGCTCCAGGAAGTTGTTGGCAAAGCGCAGGCCCAGGATGTTCAGCACCGTGGCCTTGCCCAGGAAGTGGTCCACTCTGTGGATATGGTCCTCCGGTACCAGGCGCACCAGCGTCTGGTTGAGCGAGCGGGCGGACTCCTCACTGGAACCGAAGGGCTTTTCCATCACCAGCCTCGTTCCGGACGGTACCTGGTCCGGCCGGAGGGCTTCGCAGGCCAGCTGGCTGATCCTGGGCGGCAGGGCAAAGTAGACGGCCGTGGGCCCCTCAAGGCTGGCGAGCAGCGATGCAAGCGCGACGCCGGCCGTGACATCCAGCTGGTGGTAGACGGTCTCTTTTTCCAGGTCCTCCAATGCCCGCAGGCCTTCGGGGGAAGCCGACTCTGCGGAGGCCGCGAAGGACGTACGGACCCTGTCCCGCCATTGTTCCGGGGTCCAGGAATCGGAGCCGGCCCCCACGAGACGGAGCCCTGCCGCGCGGCCTGTGGCCACAAGCCGCGCCAGGCCGGGCAGGAGCAGCCGCCCGGTAAGGTCGCCGGAAGCACCGAGGATGAGCAGGGTTTTCACTGTTGTTTGGCTCGTCATTTTGCCAGCATGCCACCTTGCGGGCCCGACTTGGTACCCTAGATAGTCGAGTCCTGATCATCCACTGAAAGAAGTGCACGGCGCGTGTTCAATTCACTCTCTGACCGGTTGACAGCAACCTTCAAGAATCTCCGCGGCAAAGGCCGCCTCACGGAGGCGGACGTTGACGCCACAGTCCGGGAGATCCGCCGTGCCCTGCTGGACGCGGACGTTGCCGTTCCCGTTGTCCGTGAATTCACCGGCCGGGTGCGCGAACGCGCCCTGGGTGCCGAAGTTTCCGGGGCCCTGAATCCAAGCCAGCAGATCGTCAAGATCGTTAATGAGGAGCTGGTGGAAATCCTCGGCGGCGAGACCCGCCGGATCCGCCTGGCCAAGAACGGGCCCACCATCATCATGCTGGCCGGCCTCCAGGGCGCCGGTAAGACTACCCTCGCCGGGAAGCTGTCCAAATGGCTGAAGGCCCAGGGCCACAGCCCCATGCTGGTGGCCTGCGACCTGCAGCGCCCCAACGCCGTCACCCAGTTGCAGGTAGTCGGCCAGCGCGCCAAGGTTCCGGTGTTCGCGCCGCACCCCGGTGCCACCTCCACCGAGCTTGAGCACCCGGCCGGCGACCCCGTCGAGGTTGCCCGCGCCGGTGTTGAGGAAGCCCGCCAGAAACTCCACGACGTTGTCATCGTGGACACCGCCGGCCGCCTCGGCGTTGATGCCGACATGATGGAGCAGGCACGGCAGATCCGCCGGGCCATCGTGCCGAACGAAGTGCTGTTCGTCCTGGACGCCATGATCGGCCAGGACGCCGTCAACACGGCGCACGCCTTCGATGAGGGCGTCAACTTCACCGGCATCGTCCTGTCGAAGCTCGACGGCGATGCCCGCGGCGGTGCCGCACTTTCCGTTGCGTCAGTCACCGGGAAGCCAGTGATGTTCGCCTCCACCGGTGAAGGCCTGGACGACTTCGAGCTCTTCCACCCGGACCGGATGGCGTCCCGCATCCTCGATATGGGCGATGTCCTCACGCTCATTGAGCAGGCCGAGAAGTCCTGGGACAAGGATGAAGCTGCCCGGATGGCGAAGAAGTTCGCCGACCAGGAAGACTTCACCCTGGACGACTTCCTGGCGCAGATGCAGCAGATCCGCAACATGGGCTCCATGAAGAAGATGCTCATGATGATGCCGGGCGCGCAAAACATCCGCCAGCAGCTTGAGCAGTTCGACGAGCGCGAAATCGACCGTGTCGAAGCAATCGTCCGCTCCATGACGCCGCATGAGCGCGTCGCTCCCAAGATCATCAACGGCTCCCGCCGCGCCCGCATCGCCCGCGGTTCCGGCGTGCACGTCTCCGAGGTCAACGGCCTCCTGGAGCGGTTCGCGCAGGCCCAGAAGATGATGAAGAAGATGGCCCAGGGCGGCATGCCCGGAATGCCTGGTATGCCCGGCATGCCGGGTGCGGGCGGTGGCGCGCGGAAGAACGCCAAGAACGCCCCCAAGAAAAAGGCCAAGTCAGGTAACCCCGCCAAGGCTGCCCAGGAACGCAAGGAGGCCGAGGCCCGGCGTGCGAACGCAGCCAAGGCATTGCCCACCGGGGCCGCCTTTGGCCAGCAGCCGGGCGACTTTGATCCCTCGCAGCTGAACCTGCCCAAGGGTTTCGACAAGTTCCTCGGCCAGTAACCACATCTGCTGCCTGGTAGCGCCAAGCCTCGTTTTGAGCGGTCAGAACGACACTTGGCGTTACTCTCCTGGGTTATCGGTGCCGTCGAATAGGGTTGGGTCATGTTCAAGCAGAGGGTAGTGTTCGTGCACGGCGCCGGCAGCTTCGGCTCTGCGGCCTGGCCGCGCCAGCACGGTATGGCACTGTCCTATGACGCACTGTTCCTGCGCCGCCACGGGTACCATCCTGTGGCTGAACCCGTTGAGTCCTCCTTCGAGGAGGACGCCGCCATTGTGCTGCAGTCCCTTGCCGACGACGGCAGGGGCGCCGCGGGCGGACACGTCGTTGCGCACTCACAGGGAGCCATCGCAGCGATGATGGCCGCCGTCGAACGTCCCGACCTTGTCTTGTCCTTGACCCTGGTGGAGCCCGCCTGCCTGTCGCTCACCGCGGAACTGCCGGCCACGGCGGCCCATATCAAGCTGATGCAACCCCTGTTCGAGGCCCGGCACCACATGAGCGACCAGGATTTCCAGCGCGAGTTCGTCCGGCGGGTCTATGCCACGGACCTGCAGCAGCCGGCCACAGCGGAGGAGAAGCGGTCCGCCAGGAGGCTGCGCCTGCAGGCTCCTTCCTGGGAGGCTCCGCTGCACATTGTTCCCGGCGTCCCCACCCTGGTCCTCACCGGGGGATGGGAGCCGCTCTACGAGGAGATTGCCGGCTACCTGCGTGAGACCGGCTCCCTGCACCGCACGGCGGCGGGAGGGCACCGGCCCCATGACTCCCCGGAAGGTGACCGCATCATCCGCTCCTTCATCAGCGGGGTCAGCAGGAGCCAGCCTGCCAGGGCTTCCTGAGGCCTGCCGCGGGCAGCTTCCCCGTCCGGCAGGCCCCCAATAGCCTGCCGGACGGAAATTGTGGTGCAGCTACGGGCGGTCGTTCACCGGAACAGCCAGCTCCGCGAGGTAGACCTTGCCGCCCGCTGCAAGGAATTCCTCACTTTTTCCCCGCATTCCTGCTGCCATTTCCGCCACCGCTGCCTGCGACTCCGCTGACCCGTATTCGTCCCGGATGTCCTGGCTGATCCTCATGGAACAGAACTTGGGACCGCACATGGAACAGAAGTGCGCTGTCTTGGCGGGTTCCGCGGGGAGGGTCTCGTCGTGGAAGGCCTCGGCGGTCACCGGGTCCAGGGACAACGCGAACTGGTCCCGCCAGCGGAATTCGAAGCGTGCCTTGGACAGTGCGTCATCGCGTTCGTGCGCCCCCGGGTGGCCCTTGGCGAGGTCTGCGGCGTGCGCTGCGATCTTGTACGTGATCACTCCTGTTTTGACGTCGTCCTTGTTAGGCAGGCCCAGGTGTTCTTTCGGAGTGACGTAGCACAGCATGGCCGTTCCGTAGCGGGCGATTTCCGTGGCGCCGATCGCTGAGGTGATGTGGTCGTACCCCGGCGCCACGTCGGTAACGAGCGGGCCCAAAGTGTAGAAGGGCGCGCCCTTGCACAGCTCCTGCTGGCGTTCGACGTTGTCCCGGACCAGGTGGAACGGTATGTGGCCGGGGCCTTCCACCATCACCTGCACGTCGTATTCCCAGGCACGCTGCGTCAGTTCGGCCAGTGTGTCCAGTTCGGCGAACTGCGCGGCATCATTGGCATCGGCCGTTGCCCCCGGCCGCAGGCCGTCGCCCAGGGAAAACGCGACGTCGTACCTCGCGAAGATTTCGCAGAGCTCATCGAAG
Source organism: Arthrobacter sp. D3-16 (assembly GCF_054408515.1). NCBI lineage: Bacteria > Bacillati > Actinomycetota > Actinomycetes > Micrococcales > Micrococcaceae > Arthrobacter > Arthrobacter sp. D3-16. Next base: position 1,754,467 of record NZ_CP096437.1, read on the forward strand.
TGCGTGTACAGGAAGTTTTCCTGGTGATGCGCCAGGCACCAGCCGGCCATGATCGATCCGCCACGGGACACGATGCCCGTCACGCGGTTGGCGGTCAGGGGAACGTACCGGAGCAGGACGCCGGCGTGAATGGTCATGTAATCCACGCCCTGTTCGCACTGTTCAATGACGGTGTCGCGGAAGATTTCCCACGTCAGCGCGTTTGCTTCGCCGTTAACCTTCTCGAGGGCCTGGTAGATGGGGACGGTGCCGATCGGAACGGGTGAGTTGCGGATGATCCATTCCCTGGTGGTGTGGATATCGTCGCCGGTGGAAAGGTCCATCACGGTGTCTGCGCCCCACTGGGTGGCCCACTGCAGCTTGTCCACTTCTTCGGCAATGGAACTGGTGACAGCAGAGTTGCCAATGTTGGCGTTGATCTTCACCAGGAAGGCTTTGCCAATAATCATCGGTTCAGACTCGGGATGATTAATGTTGTTCGGAATGATCGCCCGGCCGGCGGCCACTTCGCTGCGGACCAGTTCCACATCGCAGTTCTCCCGCAGCGCCACGAAACGCATCTCGGGGGTGGTGAGGCCCTGCCGTGCGTAGTGCATCTGCGTCGCCGTCCTGCCTTCGACGGCGCGGCGGGGCACCGGACGGGCGCCCTTCCACTCCACGCTGGCCGCACCCCGGCGGACAGCCGAGCGGCCGTCGTCGAGCAGGTTCCGGCCGCGGCCGCCGTAGGTTTCCGTGTCGCCGCGCGCTTCTATCCATGGTGAGCGGAACGGGTTGAGGCCCCGGACGGGGTCGCCCCCCGGGCCGGCAGTGCGGTAGATCCGGAACGGACCGTTGGAGTCGCCGTTGGGTGAAGGCGCCAGGGCTATCTCCGTAACGGGCACCTGTATGCCGGATGCGGCATCGCGGACAAAGGCCAGGGAATGGGACTTCAGCGACTCCGTGACAGCAGCCTGGTCCTGGCCGCCTTCCGCCGTACCGGACAGAGTGTGGGCAGGGTTCAACGGTGCAATGGGTGTACTCAAGGTTTACTCACTTCCTTCGCCGGCATTACCCGGACAGGTTCAACGGTCGCAGGCTGCGTCAGCCCGATCTCAGCCCCTGCAGGGGCACCCGTGTGGTCAAGATGAAAGCTACCACAGACCCCGGAGGGCCAGGGTGGGACAAGGCCGAAGGGCTCCTGCCACATGCGGCGGTGCTAGCCTGTCGGGGCGGGAAAGAGGTAAATCCATGGCAGAGATCGTCCACTTCACGGGAACCGTCCTCACCGGGCCGGACAGCGAGCGGCGGGGATTGTGGTCCGTTGACGGCAGGCTGACATTCCAGCGGCCGGCAGGGGAACCGCGCACGGTCCTGGACGGATGGGTGTTGCCGGGATTCGTGGATGCCCACTGCCATATCGGGCTGGGAGCCGGTGGGGCGGTGGAGGCAGCAGTTGCGGAGGAACAGGCCAGAACCGACCTGAACGCTGGAACACTGCTGGTGCGGGACGCCGGTTCCCCTGCTGACACCCGCTTCCTGCAGGACAGCCCGAACGCCCCTGTACTCATCCGGGCCGGCAGGCATGTTGCCAGGACCCGGCGGTATCTGCGGGGCTTCGCCGAGGAAGTTGAACCGGACGGCCTGGTGGAAGCTGTCCGGAAACAGGCCCGCGACGGCGACGGCTGGGTCAAGCTCGTGGGGGACTGGATTGACCGCGGCGCCGGTGACCTGGCGCCGTCCTTTCCTGCCGCCGTCGTCAGGGACGCCGCACAGGCGGTGCACGATGAAGGCGCGCGGATTACCGCCCATTGCTTTGCCGAAGAAACGCTGGACCAGATGCTGGACGCCGGGATCGACTGCATCGAGCATGCCACTGGGCTCCTGCCACGGCATCTGCCCAGGTTCGTCGAGCAGGGCGTTCCGATTGTGCCCACCCTCATCAACATCGCGACGTTTCCGGATATCGCCTCCCAGGCGGAGCCCAAGTTTCCCCGGTACGCCGCACACATGCGGGCATTGTGGGAGCGCCGGGCGGAGCGGGTACTGGAGGCGTACGAAGCAGGAGTGCAGATCTACGCCGGTACCGATGCGGGCAGCGTTATACGGCACGGCAGGATCGCCGATGAGATTCTGGCCCTTCACCGTGCAGGCCTGCCAATGGCCGCTGCCCTCGACGCCGCCTGCTGGGGTGCCCGGAGTTGGCTGGGTGCCGAGGGATTGCAGGAGGGCGCCCGTGCCGACGTCGTGCTGTGCCGGGAAGATCCGCGGCAGGCTCCTGGAACGGTCAGCGAACTGGCGCACGTCGTGCTCGGGGGCCGCGTCATCCGCTGATTTCCCATTCAGGAAAAGCACTTGGAATAAATTGAAGGTTCAAGTAATTTTAACTGTGACAGGCAGCCTCATCCGGACGGCCGCCAACACCAGGAGCGTTCAATGACTGCAGAAGCCATCAGCCAGGATCTTCTTCCTGCCGACCTGACCATGGGCACCGTGATGCTCAAGGTGGGCGACATGAAGGTGATGACGGACTACTACCAGCGCGCCCTCGGTCTTGAGGTCATTGCCGAGCAGGACGGCGGGCTCTACCTCGGCCGGCTGCAGAAACCGCTCGTGCACCTCGCCCCAGCTCCGGGGTTGAACCTCCCGGGCAGGGGAGAAGCCGGACTCTTCCACACCGCGCTGCTGTTCGAAAACCAGGCGGACCTCGCCGCCACCATCGCCACCGCCGCCCGGTTCGAGCCGCGGTCCTTTACGGGCAGCGCCGACCACCTCGTCAGCGAGGCCTTCTACTTCAATGATCCCGAAGGTAACGGCATTGAGCTCTACTGGGACCGGCCGCGCAGCAACTGGTCCTGGAACGGCACTGACGTGGTGATGGACAGCCTCGCCCTGCCGCCGCAGCGGTATCTCGAGCGGCACCTCACCGAAGAGTCCCTTCAGCGCCAGCGCGGGAGCGTGGCCGGAGTGGGCCACGTCCACCTCCAGGTAGGCGACGTCCAGTTGGCCCGCGACTTCTACGTGGGAATCCTCGGGTTTGAAAAAACCGCAGGCTGGCACGGGCAGGCGTTGTTTGTCTCCGCCGGCGGCTACCACCACCACATGGCCATGAATGTCTGGAACAGCCGCGGCGCCGGTCCCCGCAAGGATACGCTCGGCCTCGGTGAGGTGCTCATCGAGGTGCCGGCCGGAGACGACGTCGGGGCGCTCGCGGATCGGTTGAAGGTCGCCGGACTGCCGGCGCACCACACGGGCGCGGAGCTGCGGTTTGAGGATCCGTGGCGCAACCGGATCCGCGTAGCGGTCCGCTGACGCTGCCGCACCTGCTACGGGGCAACCGTAGGCCGCCTTGTACTAGGCTGAAATCGAACGGCCGGGCGGCAGGTGCCGCCTGCGGGGCCGCACCGTCGACGGAATGAGGGCATTCCCATGGGCTTCACCGAGATCTTTGTCGCTACCCACGACGGCGCGCTGAAGCGTGCCGGCGTGCTGGACCAAGGTGGCAGCGGGCAGGCCGAGCAGGCCGTAAGGATCCCGGAAATCAGTGACTTTGAAGTTGAACAGCTCGGTGAGCTGGCAGGTACTGCCGTCCACGCCGGCGGGGCAGACTATGAGCTGACCATGGTGGACGTGGCCAGCGATTCGCTCCTGGCGGTGCCCTCGGCCATGGTCCGTGCCCTGGCCGACCTCCTGACGTACGAGGTGGAAGGCGAGGGCAACGTCCTCGATGACGTCGCCGAACAGTGGGCGGCCCAGGACGACATGCCTTTCGATGCTGGCCAGGCGCGCGCCTACGTGGAGCAGTTGGCGGAACTGGCCAGCAGAATCGACGACTCCGAGCGCAGCGGCCTGTACGTCTGGTCCTCCTGACGGAGCGCCCCGCCCTCGCCGGTGACGGCGGGCCGGGTGTCAAGTCGAAATTAGGGCGCTCATCTGGCACAATAAACAGGTACTCGATCTGCGTGGCCCCTCTCTCCGCGTCCGGATCCTGTCCTTCGAGCCCGCAAGTACGGCCCGCCCCACGGGTGCAGAACGCCGGGTTCACCCCCTTTCTGAAACAGGAGTGACCACAAAAGTGGCCGTAAAGATTCGCCTTAAGCGCTTTGGCAAAATGCGCGCACCGTACTACCGCATCGTTGTTGCAGACTCACGCACCAAGCGTGACGGCCGCGCCATCGAGGAGATCGGCAAGTACCACCCCACCGAGGAGCCCTCATACATCGAGGTCAACTCCGAGCGTGCCCAGTACTGGCTGTCCGTCGGCGCCCAGCCGTCCGAGCAGGTTGCCGCGATCCTGAAGATCACCGGTGACTGGCAGAAGTTCAAGGGCCTCCCGGGCCAGGAAGGCACCCTGAGGACCAAAACCCAGAAGGAAGCCTTCGTTGCCCCGGAAAAGGGTTCCGTGATCATCCCGGAAGCCATCACCAAGAAGGCATCCAAGTCTGACGCAGCCGAGGCACCGGCCGAAGCAGAGACCACCGAGGCTGAGTAAATTGCTGGCAGAAGCGCTGGAACACCTGGTCCGGGGAATCGTCGATACCCCGGATGACGTCAAGGTCAGCTCGAAGAGCAACCGCCGCGGGGACACCCTCGAAGTGCGGGTCCACCAGGACGACCTCGGACGGGTGATCGGCCGCCAGGGCCGCACGGCACGCGCACTGCGCACCGTTGTGGCAGCCCTGGCCGGCGGCGAACCGGTAAGGGTCGACGTCGTCGACACCGACCGCCGCCGCTAAGCGCTCAGCAATACCAGTCTTTGCTCCGGCCCCTCCACCAACGGTGGAGGGGCCGGAGTGCTTTCCGCAGAACACAGCCAACCACATCCAAGACAGAGGAATACATGCAGCTCCAGGTGGCACGAATCGGCAAACCCCACGGCATCCGCGGGGAAGTTACCGTCCAGGTCCTGACCGACGCCCCTGAGGACCGGTTTGTGCCGGGCACGGAATTTGTGGTTGAGCCGGAATCTGCGGGCCCACTGACGGTAAACAGCGCCCGCTGGAACAAGGACATCCTCCTGCTGGGTTTTGACGGGATTGAAACCCGCAATGAAGCGGAAACCCTGCGCGGCGCCAAGCTTTTCATTGAAACCGAAGAGCTCGACGAGGACGACGATGAAGGCTGGTACGAGCACGAGCTGGTCGGCTTGGAAGCCCGCGTCGGATCCCGTGTTGTCGGAAAGGTTGCCGCGCTCAACACCATGCCCGTGCAGGACCTGCTGCTGGTCAAAACCCCGAAGGGGGAGGAAATCCTCATTCCCTTCGTCGAGCAGATCGTGCCGGAGGTCAACATCGAGGAAGGCTTCATCCTCCTCACCCCGCCGGACGGCCTGTTCGAGCTCAACTCAGACCAGGACGCCACCATGGAAACTGAAGGCAAAGCGTAAATGCGGATCGACGTCGTCAGTATCTTTCCCGAGTACCTGGCGCCGCTGGAACTGTCACTGATCGGCAAGGCCCGCCAGGACGGACTGCTGGACCTTCGCGTCCACGACCTCCGCGCGTTCACCACCGATAAGCACCGCACGGTGGATGACACGCCCTATGGTGGCGGCGCCGGAATGGTGATGAAGCCTGAACCATGGGCGCAGGCGCTCTCGTCCATCGCTGCCGACCGTCCGGAGGATGCGGGCAAGCCGGTCCTGATCGTTCCATCGCCGGCGGGGGAGCGCTTCACCCAGGCCCTCGCCTACGAGTTGGCGGAACAGGAGCACCTCGCGTTTGCCTGCGGACGCTACGAGGGCATCGATGAGCGGGTGATCGAGTGGTCCCGGGAGCACTTCACCGTCCGCCCCGTGAGCCTGGGGGACTACGTCCTGAACGGCGGGGAAGTGGCTGTCTTGGCCATGGTCGAGGCCATCGGCAGGCTCCTGCCCGGCGTCGTGGGCAATCCCGACTCGCTGGTGGAGGAGTCCCATTCGGACGGGCTGCTGGAGTACCCCGTCTACACCAAGCCTTCCGTCTGGCGAGAGCGGGAAGTGCCGGCCGTGCTGCTCAGCGGCAACCACGGAAAAATTGCGCAGTGGCGCCGCAGCGAACAGTTCCGCCGGACGGCCGAGCGCCGCCCGGACCTGCTCGAAACGTTCGACGCCGGCAAGCTGCCCCGTGCCGACCGCACCGCCCTGCAGGACCTGGGCTACGACGTCGTCGACGGACGGCTGCGGCGCCGCCCCGACGCGCCGGGGGAACAGCCGCACTGACCCGGCCCCGTTCCAACCTTGTGAGCATGGGTAATTGGCTGTACGTGGCGGACTGTGGCAAAATTAGTCCTTGTGTCTGCTGGGTCCGCGCCTGCCACAGGGGGAGCGCAACCAACAGCTAAGACAACCGGCCTCTTCAATCAGTGACAGAGGACGGACCACTTACCTTTCGGCAGGAATTTCCGGTAGCGCTGTAAGCGTCCGGGCTTGGCTGCCGTGACCCAAAGTGAATGACCTGTGGCGTTCACCAGGAGTGCAATCATGCATATTCTCGATTCCGTAGATGCAGCCTCGCTGCGCACCGATGTTCCCGAGTTCCGCGCCGGTGACACCCTCAAGGTCCACGTGAACATCATCGAAGGCAAGAACACCCGTGTCCAGGTTTTCCAGGGCTTCGTCCTGGGCCGCCAGGGTGAGGGCGTTCGTGAGACCTTCACGGTCCGCAAGGTCTCCTTCGGTGTCGGCGTGGAGCGTACCTTCCCGGTGCACTCCCCGATCATCGAAAAGATCGAGCTCGTCACCAAGGGTGATGTGCGCCGCGCCAAGCTTTACTACATGCGTGCACTGCGCGGTAAGGCTGCGAAGATCAAGGAAAAGCGCGACTTCAGCACCGCCAAGTAAGTCCTTTACAGACCTACAAAGGCAGGGCCGCAGCCGTATTCGGCCAGCGCCGGAGCCATGCACCAGCGCCCAGGATACGGACTTATGGACCACACAAAACGCCAGCCCCGAAAAATGGGCTGGCGTTTTGTGTTCCTTGCCCTTTTCCTCGCCGTTGCAGTCAGCGGCCTGGTCCGCTCGCTCTGGCTGGATGTCTACTTCATACCGTCCGAGTCCATGGAGCCGGTCCTGGAGGGCGGGGACCGCATCCTCGTGTCCCGGACCGGTTTCCGGGCCGAACCCATCCGCCGGGGCGACATCGTGGTCTTCGACGGCAGGGGAACCTTCGCACCGCTCAACAGCGGCAAGGGCCCGTTGGTGGACGCCGCATCCGCCATCACCCAGTGGCTTGGCCTCACCGGCAGCGACACGACCTATGTAAAACGGGTCATCGGCTTACCGGGGGACACCGTGGCCTGCTGCGACGCCGACGGCAGCATCACCGTTAACGGCCAGCCACTGGACGAACCATACATCTTTCCCGGTGATGCCCCCAGTACCCAGAAGTTCGCCGCGGAAGTGACGGAGGGGCGGTTGTGGCTGCTGGGTGACCACCGGTCGTTGTCTGCCGACTCACGGAGCCTGCTGGGTGCTCCCGGAGGGGGGATGGTGCCGGTGGACCGTGTTATTGGCAGGCCGGTCCAGATCCTCTGGCCGCTTGATAGATTTGCTGAAGTACCTCGGCCGGCAGCGGCAGGACCCTTAACAGAGAACGGACAGTAAATGCCCGAGAACCACGCGCGGACACCCGAACCGCGTCCCGACGGCGCTCCGGATTCCCGGGCCGACGCCGCGAACGGGGCAGCCGAGGCTGGTCCGGACGCGCCCGCTCCCGCGCCGGCCGGAAGCAGGGCCGCCGCCAAGGCAAGCGAGAACTCGGGCGGGAGCCAGGTGCTTGCCTGGCTGAAGGAGATTGCCACAGTGGTGGTGATCGCCGTCGTGCTCTCCTTCCTCATCAAAACCTTCCTGTTCCGGGCGTTCTTTATACCCTCCGAGTCCATGGTCAACACCCTGGACATCGATGACCGGATCTTTGTTAATCTCCTGGTGCCGGAACCCTTCTCACTGAGCCGGGGTGACGTTGTGGTCTTCCGCGACACCAAGGGCTGGCTTCCGCCGGCAGAGGAAGAAACCGAAGGACCATTCACGTGGGTCCAGGACGGCCTGACCTTTGTTGGCCTCCTGCCGGACAATTCCGAGCAGCACCTGGTCAAGAGGGTCATCGGGCTGCCGGGTGACCACGTGGTCTGCTGCGACGACGGCGGTAAACTGACCATCAACGGGACCGCCATTGACGAAAACTACGTCAATTCGGCTGAGGTCCCGCAGGTCCGCAACTTCGATGTGACTGTCCCCGAGGGCAAGGTGTGGGTGATGGGCGATAACCGGAACCATTCGGCTGATTCCAGGGCGCACATGGATTCCGACGGCGGGTTCATCGACATCGCAGACCTCGAAGGCAAGGCTGCCGTGATCGCCTGGCCCCTGAACCGGATCACAACCCTGGGCAACTACCCGGACGTGTTCCGGAGCGTACCGGCGGCTCCCTGACCATGTCCTCAGCAGTCCAAGCCAGTTCCGCAACGGCCGGCCCGGCGAAGGCGAGCCCCGTGAAGGCGAGCCGCGCAAAGGGACGCGCCGGTTCCACGAAGGCGGCCAAGGGCCCGGCTAAGGCGCCCACCTTGAGACACGAACGCACCTTCAAGGCCCAAGGGGTGCGGCTGGTGGCAGGTGTTGACGAGGTGGGACGCGGCGCCCTTGCCGGTCCCGTGAGCGTCGGCATCGCTGTGGTGGACCTGGAGCGCCAGAAGCCGTTGGCCGGCGTGAAGGACAGCAAGTTGCTGAGCCCCGCGGAACGGGAACGGCTTGATCCCCTGGTGCGCAGGTGGAGTGTAGCGTCTGCAGTGGGCCATGCATCGGCGCAGGAAATTGATTCGCTTGGCATCATCGCTGCCCTGCGCCTTGCCGGGACACGTGCCTGGCAGGAGATCATCGCCGCGGGAGTCACTCCGGAGCTCGTGCTCCTGGACGGCAGCCACAACTGGCTTTCGCCCGCAGACCAGCTATCGCTGTTCGACGAACCTGTGCTGGAAGCGGCCTGCGACGCCCCGGTTCACACCAAGATCAAAGCTGACATGCAATGCCTGAGCGTTGCCGCCGCCAGCGTCATCGCCAAGGTGGAGCGGGACAAAATGATGCGGGAGCTGCATGCCGAGTACCCGGACTTCGGGTGGGACATCAACAAGGGCTACGCCACCGTGCTGCACCGTGATGTCCTCCGCGCGGCAGGGCCAACGCCCTACCACCGCGTCAGCTGGCGCCTCCTCGGCGGGGAACTGCTGGACGGCGGGCCGGCCGGCGGGGACGAAGCCGCAGAGGACGAAGCGGGCATCGAAGACTGACTCTGGCCGTGCTCGGGCGCCAGCGGCGCCGCACATGGTGCAAGATGGAATCATGAGTGCTGAGGACCTTGAAAACTATGAGACCGACATGGAGCTGCAGCTCTATCGTGAATACCGCGACGTCGTCGGACTGTTCAGCTACGTTGTCGAGACCGAACGGCGCTTCTACCTGGCCAACCACGTAGACCTGCAGGCCCGCAGCGCGGACGGCGAGGTCTACTTTGACCTGACGCTGCAGGACGCTTGGGTCTGGGATGTGTACCGTTCCGCGCGGTTCGTCAAAAGCGTCCGTGTCCTGACGTTCAAGGACGTCAATGTGGAAGAGCTTCCGCGCAACGAGGAACTGGCAATGCCCAAGGACGTTGACCTGGGCCAGTAGCTCCCGGTGGGACGTGGGATTTCCCGTGCGACTTTTCCTGCACAACGGACGATGACCGGCCTTAATCCACATAGGGGCTGACCTCCCTTACCTCCGCAACCAAGCTGCCACAGGCTGGTTGTGGAGGTAAAAATGAAATCAAAAGACCTGTTGGGCCGGCATGGCGAGGACGTTGCCGTCGGCTTCCTTGAGTCCCTGGGCATGCTCGTTGTTGAGCGCAACTGGCGCTGCAGCGAAGGCGAAATCGATATTGTGGCCCTCGACGGCGACGCCCTGGTTATTGCCGAAGTAAAAACCCGCCGTTCCCTGGATTACGGCCACCCCTTCGAAGCAGTGGGCCCTGAGAAACTCGCACGCCTGCACCGGCTCGGCTCCGCGTGGTGCCGCGACCGGGAGTTGCGGATGCCGCTGCGGCGGGTGGACGTGATTGCCGTCGTGGACGGCGGCGGCGAACCCCTCGTGGAGCATCTCAAGGGGGTGGGATGAGTGGCCCTCGGCAGAACCTACTCCATCGCCCTGGTGGGCCTGAACGGGTACATCGTGGAGGTTGAGGCTGACATCGGCCAGACCTTGCCGGCATTTGTGCTTCTCGGACTGCCGGATGCTTCCTTGAATGAGGCCAAGGAACGCATCCGGTCCGCCGCAAAAAATTCCGGGATTCCGCTGAGCCGCCGTAAGATCACCGCAAACCTCATTCCGGCCTCACTTCCCAAGCGCGGCTCGGGCTTCGACCTGGCAGTGACCATGGCCGTGCTCCGCGCCGCGAATGACATCAAACCCACCGGCAATACGGTCTTCATTGCCGAACTGGGGCTGGACGGCCGGCTGCGCCCGGTCCGGGGCATACTGCCGGCCGTTATAGCGTCCGTACGGGCGGGCTATCCGGACATCGTGGTGGCTCAGGCGAACCTGGCGGAAGCTGCGCTGGTGCCTGGCGCCAACGTCAGGGGATACCGCACGCTTGCCCGGCTCGCTTTGGATTCGGGGGCGGATCCGCAGGAACTGGCACTGGACTTCGAACCGGAGGACCCTGAACACAGCGGCGATGGCGCCGAGGACGCAGGGACCTACCCCGACATGGCGGATGTTTCCGGCCAGGGCGATGCCCGGCGTGCCCTTGAAGTGGCAGCGGCGGGAGCCCACCACCTGCTTCTCACGGGCCCGCCGGGGGCAGGCAAAACAATGCTCGCAGAGCGCCTTCCCGGGCTGCTGCCGGACCTCGCGGACCACGAGGCAATGGAAGTCACCGCCATCCACTCGCTCTGCGGCCTGCCATCATCTGCGGTCCAACTGCTGCGGCGGCCGCCCTTTGAAAGCCCGCACCACTCCGCTACGGCGGCCGCTATCATCGGCGGCGGCTCCGGCCTCCCCAGGCCCGGCGCCGCCTCCCGTGCCCACCGGGGCGTCCTGTTCCTTGACGAGGCGCCGGAATACGAGCGCCGGGTGCTCGATGCCCTGCGTCAGCCGCTGGAGAGCGGTGAGCTGGTGATCCACCGCTCCGCCGGCACCGCTGCCTATCCTGCCCGGTTCCAGCTCGTCCTGGCAGCCAACCCCTGTCCCTGCGGCAAGGCATCAGGTAAAGGGCTGGACTGCACGTGCACGCCGGTGATGCGCAGACGTTATCTGGCGAGGATGTCCGGGCCGCTCCTGGACCGGGTGGATATCCAGCTTCAGGTGGACAGGGTTTCCCTGGCGGAGTTCGGTCAGGGCGGTGCCGAGGAGGATACCGCTTCGGTCGCTGCCCGTGTCCGGAACGCACGCGGGCGGCAGCTTGAACGGTTGGCCCCCTTCGGCCTGGAAACGAATTCGCAGATACCGGGCCGTGTGCTGCGGGGAGAACTTCGCCTGCCTCCTGTCGCCACCCGCATCCTCGACCATTCGCTGGAGCGGGGTGTCCTCACGGCCCGCGGTTACGACCGCGTCCTGCGTTTGGCCTGGACATTGGCCGATCTTGGGCACCGGGAAAGACCTGACAGGGACGATATTGGGCAGGCCCTGGGCCTGCGGCAGGCAGCGGCGGTGGCGGCATGAATGGGACGGCAGTAGAGGCAGAACGGCTTTCCCGTGCCGCGCTTGCCCGGCTCATGGAGCCCCAGGATGCGGCAGGCTTGGCCCTCGTGCAGGTATGCGGCGCTGTGGATGCTCTTCGGATAGCTACCGGCAAGGTAAGTTCCGGGCCTGAGCTGGAGCAGGAGATCGCCTCCCTGCTTGCGGACAATGGTTCCGCTGGCGGCTGGGCCGGGATGACCGCATCCTTGAAACGCTGGCAGCCCCGTATTCCAGACCTCGCTCCCGAGCGGGACCTCGCTACCATGGCGCGGCTCGGCGGCAGGCTCATCATCCCGTCGGACGAGTTGTGGCCTGCGCAGCTGGCCGACCTCGGTATCCAGGAACCGATCTGCCTGTGGTGGCGGGGACAGGAGCAGCCTCTTCCCGGCGCGGACAAATGCATCGCGCTGGTCGGGTCCCGGGACAGCACGAGCTATGGCGCGTCGGTGGCTGGGGATATTGCATACTCCCTGGCGCAGCGCGGCCTGACCGTGGTCTCTGGTGGTGCCTACGGCATCGACGCGCATGCCCACCGTGCCGCGCTGGCAGGCGGATCCAGCGCCGTGCCAACCATTGCTGTGATGGCTGGAGGCGTAGACCGCTTTTACCCATCAGGCAATGAGGATCTCCTCCGTGCCGTCTGCAACCAGGGCGCGGTGATCGCGGAGGTCCCACCCGGGTCGGCACCCACCCGTTACCGCTTCCTGCAACGGAACCGCCTTATCGCAGCCCTGTGCTCTGTGACTGTTGTAGTGGAGGCCAGATGGCGGTCCGGAGCGCTGAACACTGCCCACCACGCCGAATCGCTCGGCCGCGCTGTCGGGGCTGTTCCCGGTTCAGTGCATAGTGCCAATTCGGCTGGATGCCACCGGTTGCTTCGGGACGGCGGTGCTGTCTGCGTCACGGATGCAGCGGAGATTGTGGAGCTGGCAGCGCCCAGTGGAGCAGGGCTCCCGCAGCCCCGGCAGGCTGGAGCCGAAGTCCAGGACGGGCTGACCCTCGAAGACCTGATCCTCCTGGACGCACTGCCGCTGCGCTCCACCACCTCGGTCGAAAAACTGTGTTCCGTCGCCGGCTTGAGCCAGGAATCCGTCCGGGCGGGACTGGGCCGGCTTGGGTTGCTCGGGCTGGCGGTGTCCGAAAGAGGCGGCTGGAAGCGGGGCAAGGCATCTGCTTGATGAGGGGATGCGCAGCGGAAGCAGGACTCACACTGGCAGTTCTGGCGGGCCGTGTCAGTCCTCTGAACAGCGGCCCCACCTGAGACAGTAGGAGAGTGGAGAACGAGGAATTGCCGCAGGAGCTGAGCCAGGCATTAAATGCCTTCTCGAGCTACCTGTCGGGGGAGCGGGCCGTGTCGGCGCATACGCTGCGCGCGTACCTGGGGGATTTGCGCAGCTTCCTGGCACACGCTGCCTCCGAAGGTGCAGTCCGGTTGGAGGACGTTGAGCTGGGAACCCTCCGACGCTGGCTGGGGACGCAAAGCCAGGCAGGCGTGGCCCGCTCCACCCTTGCCCGCAGGGCCGCCACCGTCCGTGCCTTCACCGGGTGGGCCCTGAGGGAAGAGCGCATCAGCTCGGACCCGGCGTTGAAGCTCAAGGCGCCCAAAAAGGAACGCCACCTGCCGGGGGTCCTGCAGTCGCAGCAACTGACGCGCCTGCTGACCGGCCTGGAAGAAGCCGCCGCCGGCGGCGCGCCGCTGCCTGTGCGGAACCGCGCAATCGTTGAACTGCTCTATGCCACCGGAATCCGGGTCGGCGAGCTGGCGGGGCTTGACGTCGATGACCTGGACCCCGACCGGCGCACGCTCAGGGTCATCGGAAAAGGCAACAAGGAACGCACTGTCCCCTACGGCGTTCCGGCAGCCCTGGCTCTGGACGACTGGCTGCGGCGCGGCCGGCCGCTGCTGGCCAGGGCGAACAGCGGCCCCGCCCTCTTCCTGGGCTCCCGGGGCGGACGCGTGGACCAACGGCAGGTCCGGGAGGTAGTCCACGGGCTCCTCGAGGCTCTTGGGGACACCTCCGCGTCGGGCCCGCACGCCCTTCGCCACTCCGCTGCGACACACCTGTTGGATGGCGGCGCCGATCTGCGTGCCGTCCAGGAAATCCTGGGCCACAGCAGCCTCGCAACCACGCAGATCTACACGCATGTCTCGGTGGACCGGCTGCGGAAAAGCTACCAGCAGGCACATCCCAGGGCCTAGCACGGAACAGTCGCCGGGCATGAACCGCAATCGCGAATCGCACTGGCGTAATTACGCGGGGTACGGCACAATAAGAGTCACGTCCGGCAACTTTCAAGTCCCGCTTGAAGCTCCTTTGCTTCCTGCGGGCCAGCAAGTCCGGACGCCGCTTAATCTGAACAACTGAATATGTGGCAAGGAGTTGCACCGCACACCAGCGCACAGCAGTTCCATCCAGGCAGAGGTCGTTGGGGAAGACGTACCTAGAGCTATGGAGGATGGAATGTCTGTTGCAATGACCCGCGGTGTGCTGTTTGTTCACTCAGCCCCTACCGCTTTGTGCCCTCACGTTGAGTGGGCCATTGGCTCCGTCGTGGACAAGCGGACGGATCTCGAGTGGACCCCTCAGCCTGCTGCGCCTGGAATGTTCCGGGCTGAGCTTTCGTGGACAGGTGCCCCCGGAACGGGCGCCCAGTTGGCGTCTGCGCTGCGCGGCTGGGCCCACCTCCGCTATGAGGTAACCGAAGAACCCAGCCAGGGTGTTGACGGCGGCCGCTGGTCCCATACGCCCGAACTGGGCATCTTCCATGCCGTCACTGATGTCCACGGCAACATCATGGTCTCTGAAGACAGAATCCGCTACGCCTACGAGTCCGGAGCAGGCGATCCCGCCGCCGTCTACCACGAGTTGTCGCTCGCCTTGGGTGAAGCCTGGGACGAGGAGCTCGAGCCTTTCCGGCATGCTGCCGAGGGCGCTCCAGTCCGCTGGCTCCACCAGGTGGGCTGACCGCTCAGCCCATAGCCGCCGTCGTCATTCCCGTAAGGGGAGCGACACAGGAAGCAATCTCCATAGCAAAAGAGGAGGCCCCGCCAGCTGGCGGGGCCTCCTCTTTGCTGCGGGCTGCAAGCCCGGAGCAGAAACTACACGCTGCGCACAGCAACCACGGCGTTGTGTCCGCCGAAGCCGAAGGAGTTGCTCAGGGCAACGATGTTTCCGGCCGGCAGGTCCCGGGCGGACGTGACCACGTCGAGCGGGATCTCCGGATCCTGGTTCTCGAGGTTGATCGTGACCGGCGCCTTCCGGTCGTAGACAGCAAGCACCGTGAGTACAGCCTCAACGGCACCGGAGGCGCCCAGGAGGTGCCCCATCTGCGACTTGGTGGCGGAAACCGCAACACTGTCGATGTGGTTGCCAAGTGCTGCACGGAGAGCCGTGTACTCCGGCTTGTCCCCAACGGGAGTGGAGGTTGCGTGGGCGTTGACATGGACGACGTCCTCGGCCTGGATGCGGCCGTCGAACATCGCAGCCTTGAGTGCACGGGTTGCACCGAGGCCTTCCGGGTCCGGAGCCGTGATGTGGTAGGCATCAGCCGTCACGGAGGTACCGGCGAGTTCACCGTAGATCCGGGCACCGCGGGCCAGCGCGTGTTCCTCGGCTTCGAGGACCAGCGCGCCGGCGCCTTCGCCCATGACAAAGCCGTCACGGCCAAGGTCGTACGGACGGGAAGCGCCCTGGGGGTCGTCGTTGCGGCGTGACAGGGCCTGCATGGAAGCGAAGGCAGCCAGCGGCATCGGGTGGATGGCTGCTTCGGCACCGCCGCACATCACCACGTCTGCCTTGCCCGAGCGGATCAGGTCCAGGCCCAGGTGCATGGCTTCGGTGCCGGAGGCGCAGGCGGAAACCGGGGTGTGGGCGCCGGCGCGGGCGCCGAGGTCCAGGCTCACGGCCGCTGCAACGCCGTTGGGCATCAGCATGGGAACGGTCATGGGGAGAACGCGGCGGGGGCCTTTTTCCTTCAGCGTGTCCCAGGCGTCAAGCAGGGTCCAGACGCCGCCGATGCCGGTGGCGAAGGCAACAGCCAGCCGGTCCTTGTCGAACTCGGTGATGCCGGAGTCGGCCCACGCTTCGCGCGCCGCGATGACGCCGAACTGTGTGGAGGGGTCCATCCGTTTGGCTTCGACCCTGCTGAGTACCTCGAGGGCGGGCGTGCTGCAGCGGGCGGCGAAGTGGACAGGAAGCTCGTATATGGCTACCCAGTCGTCCTCCAGGGTGCGGGCACCGGAGACCCCCTTGAGCGCGTTGTTCCACATCGTGGGTACGTCGCCGCCGATGGGCGTGGTGGCACCCAGACCGGTAATGACTACTTTGCGTGTCATGGGATCACTCTTTCCTCGGTGGGGATTCCGGCTCCGGCTTTCCGGAGGGTCCCGCGTAATGGTGGTCGGCCCCGTTGCGGATGAAGCAGGGTGCCGAAAAAATGCGGCGGGCTGCCGGTCCGGTCATCCGGACCGGCAGCCCCGCCAAGCCGATAAACGGCGAAAGCCTTGACTAGGCCTGTGCTCCTGCGATGAAGCTGACGGCGTCGCCGACGGTCTTGAGGTTCTTGACCTCTTCGTCCGGGATGCGGACGCCGAACTTCTCTTCGGCGTTAACCACGATGGTCATCATGGAGATGGAGTCGATGTCCAGGTCCTCGGTGAAGGACTTGTCCAGCTCCACTGCCTCGGGGGCCAGGCCGGTTTCTTCGTTCACGATTTCAGCCAAACCGGCCAGGATCTCTTCGTTGCTAGCCATTGATGGCTCCTTTTCTTGTATTGCCGGCAGGGGCTGCCGGAAATGGTTCAGGACGCGGTTGCGGCCTGTTGGGGGCGTATCTAGGGAAGGACAACTACCTGGGCGCCGAAGACCAGCCCGGCGCCGAAGCCGATCTGGAGGGCCAACCCGCCGCTCAGCTCCGGCTTCTCGGCCAGCAGGCGGTGGGTGGCCAACGGGATGGACGCTGCAGAGGTGTTCCCTGCATCGGCGATGTCCCGTGCCACTGTAACCGTCTCGGGCAGCTTCAGCTTCTTCACCATCTCATCGATGATGCGCATGTTGGCCTGATGGGGGATAAAAGCCACGAGGTCCTCGGCCTGTACACCGGCCGCTTCCAGGGCCTGCTGGGCCACCTTCGCCATTTCCCAAACGGCCCAGCGGAAGACGGTCTGGCCGTCCTGCCGCAGGGTGGGGTAGAGCTCCTGGGCTTCTTCGAGCAGGGCAAGGTCGCCGGTGGAGTCTGACTGCCGCGCAGCCATGCCAAGGTCGCGCACATCGAGCATGGAGCGGGTCATTCCGATGGCGTCCCACTTGCTGCCGTCGGATCCCCAGACCGAGGGTGCGATTCCTGGCGTCTCGGACGGTCCGATGACGACGGCGCCGGCCCCGTCTCCGAGGAGGAAGGAGATGGTGCGTTCCCGGTTGTCGATGACGTCGGACAGCTTCTCCGCGCCAACCACCAGGACGTACTTCGCGGTACCGGAGCGTACGAGCGCGTCGCCCTGGGCTATGCCGTAGCAGTAACCGGCGCAGGCAGCGGAGATGTCAAAGGCAGGAGCCGGCGTGGCGCCAAGGCGGTCAGCCAGGCTGGCGGCCGCAGACGGCGTTGCGTAGGGGTGGGTGACCGTGGAGACGATGACGGCGCCAAGGTCTGATGCTTCGATCCCTGCCTTTTCCATGGCTTCCCGGGCAGCGCCCTCGGCCATATCGATCACGCTGACGTCGGCAGCGGCGCGGTGGCGGGTGACGATGCCGGTCCGCTGGCGAATCCACTCATCGGAGGAATCGATCCATTGGCAGACGTCCTCATTGGTAACAATGACGTCCGGCCGGTAGGCGCCGAGCCCGAGGATCCGGGTGTGTTCCTGAAGGGGAGCCTGTTTCAGCGTGGGAACGCTCATGCGTTGCCCTCCAGTTCTGCGAAGAGCGCCAGGGCGGCGGAAAGGTCGTCGGGGGTCTTGACCGCAACGGTCTTGACGCCGGGCATGCCGCGCTTGGCGAGGCCGGCAAGGGTTCCGGCAGGAGCAAGCTCAATGACGCCGGTGACACCGAGCCGCACCAGGTTTTCCATGCACAGGTCCCAGCGGACCGGACGGGACACCTGGGCGATCAGGCTGTCGACGGCGGCACCGCCAGCGGTGACTTCCCCGCCGTCGTAATTCGACAGCAGGGGCACCTTCGGTGCCTGCGGCTTCAGCGCCGGCTCCAGCGCCTTAAGGGCGCTGACCGCGGGTGACATGTGGCTGGTGTGGAACGCGCCGGCCACCTTCAGGGGGATGACGCGCGCCTTCGCAGGCGGGTTGTCGGCGAGTGCCTTCAGCTGTTCGAACGTTCCTGCAGCCACGGTCTGGCCCGCGCCGTTGACATTTGCAGGGGTGGCGCCGGCTGCTTCAATGGCAGCCAGCACCTCCGCCGGGTCTCCGCCAACGACGGCGCTCATGCCGGTGGGCGTAACGGACGCGGCGGCAGCCATGCTGTTGGCACGCTCGCGGACGAAGGTCATGGCTTCCTGTTCCGTCAGGACGCCGGCCAGGGCGGAAGCGGTGATCTCGCCAACGGAGTGGCCGGCGAGAATCACCGGCAGGGAGCTGAGTTCGACGTCAAAGAGGGAAGCCGAGGCTACGAGACCGGCGGCAACAATCAGGGGCTGCGCCACGGCAGTGTCCTTGATGGTTTCTTCGTCGGAGGTGGTTCCATGGGCGATCAGGTCGATGCCTGCGATATCGCTCAGGGAGGCCAGTTGGCCTGCCACCGGGGGCAGTTCGAGCCAGGGGGCCAGAAAACCCGGGGTTTGTGAGCCCTGTCCAGGGCAGACTATTGCAAGCACGTAACCAGCTTTCCAAATTACTGTGTGATCCAGCGGTGTTTGTCCGCACCAAGCTCACGGGGTCAGGTTGTAGGAAGTCTACAACGCCTCAGGGCTGGTTCCGCGACGGCTGACGCTCTACAGCCGCTTTGGGCGGGGCAGAAAGACGGCCCACCACAAGGGCCGCCTGGAGGACAAAAGCCTCCCTCGGGAGGAGCGGATCCCAGCCTGTGACGTCGCAAACCCGCTTCAGCCTATACCTGACGGTGTTGGCATGGACAAAGAGTTCGCGGGCCGTTGCCTCCAGGGAATGGCCAAGTTCCAAGTACGTCCCGAGGGTTTCCACCAGCCCGTTGGACGCCGCCAGGAGCGGGCGGTAGATATTCTTGACCAGGGAACGGCGGGCGGCGTCGTCCCCTGAGATGACCCGCTCGGGCAGCAGGTCGTCAGCGGCAACGGGCCGGGGAGCGGACGGCCATGCCCTGGCTGCGGTCAGGCCGGCGAAGGCGGATTGCGCGGAGCTGCTGGCCTCCAGCAGCGACCCTGCTTCGGGCCCGTACACCACCGGGCCCGGGGCAAACATGTCGCTGAGCTTCACGTAGGCGGTTTCCCGGTCCGAAACGCCGCCCAGGATCAGGATCAGGCGGTCGCCCTGGATGCCCACGAGGGCGTCCTCCGCGAAGCGGCCTGCCATTCGCCGGAGTTCGCTGACGTAGCTGGCACTGGGTTCGGAGGGGGAGTTGCCCACCATCACGGTGAACCGTTCCTGCGCCTTCCAGCCCAGGGCCGCGATCCTGGAGCGCAGGGCGTCAGTGTTTTCGCCCCGAAGGATGGCATCGACGATCAGCGCTTCCAGGCGTGTGTCCCAGGAGCCGCGGGATTCGGCGGCTCGCGCATAAACGTCGGCCGCGGCGAACGCCACCTCACGGGAGTAGCGGAGAACGGCCTCACGAAGGGACGGCTGGTCCGCCTCCGGGGCGATGACCGGTACCTGGTCCTCCACCACCTCCACAACGATCCGGATCAGCTGGAGGGCCTTCTGCAGGCTGATGGACCGTGTCAGTTCCGTTGGGGCCGTTCCAAAAACGTCAGTGAGGATCCATGAGGGGGAACTCGGGCGCTCATACCAGGTCACAAAGGCTGCGATGCCGTTTTGGGCCACCATGCCAAGGGCAGACCGTTCATCCGAGCTGAGCCGGCTGTACCAGGGCAGGGATTTTTCCAGCTCCCGCATCGTGGTGGTGGACAGCTGGCCAACATTTGCCCGCAGCTTTTTGAGGGTTTCGGACTTCTCCGGCGTAACCCTCGGCGTGGACGGATTGCGCTTCGCGGACGGGGCGGCTGGTGCTGGCATTCTTTGAGCATACGGCCCCTGCCCGGCAAGCTCCATTTTGTACAAAGGCTACAATCCCGTTGGTTGTGCGTCACACGCGGTCCTGCCGCGGAACAGACGACGGCGGCCCCCGCCTTTCGGTGGGAGCCGCCGTCGTCAGCACATCGCGGTTTCGCCGCAGCTTACCTGCGTGTCCTAGGACTCGCCTCCGGCGTTGCCGGTGGAGCCTGCATTCACGTTGTGCAGCCGGTACTTGTCGATTGCCTTGGCAGGTGCCTGCTGATCAACCTCGCCGCGGCGGGCCAGCATCTCCAGTGACCGGACCACGATGGAGTGGACGTCGATCTTGAAGAAGCGGCGGGCTGCGGCGCGGGTGTCGGAGAAGCCGAAGCCGTCGGCGCCGAGGGTGGCGAATTCGTTGGGGACGAACTGGCGGATCTGGTCCGGGACTGCCTTCATGTAGTCGGACACTGCGACGACGGGGCCGGTGGCTCCTTCGAGCTGCCGGGTGACGAAGGGGACGCGGGCGGGTTCGCCGGGGTTGAGGAAGGCTTCCTCTTCGGCGGCGAGGCCGTCGCGGCGCAGTTCGTTCCAGGACGTGACGGACCAGACGTCGGCGGAGACGCCCCAGTCATCGGCCAGGAGCTGCTGGGCCTCGAGCGCCCATGGCACCGAGACGCCGGAGGCGAGGATCTGGGTCCGGGGACCGTCGATCTTTGCCGGGGCGAGCAGGTAGATGCCCTTAAGCACGCCTTCGACGTCCAGTTCCTCCGGCTCGGCGGGCTGGGTGATGGGCTCGTTGTACACCGTGAGGTAGTACATGAGGTTCCGGTCGTCCGAGTCGGGCCCGTACATGCGTTCGAGGCCGTCGCGGATGATGTGGCCCATTTCGTAGCCGTAGGCGGGGTCGTAGGTGACCACGGCAGGGTTGGTGGAGGCCAGCAGGGGGGAATGGCCGTCGGCGTGCTGGAGGCCTTCACCGGTGAGGGTGGTCCGTCCTGCCGTGGCGCCGATGATGAAGCCACGGGTCATCTGGTCCGCGGCTGCCCAGAAGGCGTCGCCGGTGCGCTGGAAGCCGAACATGGAGTAGAACACGTAGACCGGGACCAGGGGCACGCCGTGGGTGGCGTACGCGGTTCCGGCGGCGGTGAACGCTGCCACGGCGCCGGCTTCGTTGATCCCGGGGTGGATCAGCTGCCCTGCAGGGGACTCCTTGTAGGCCAGGACCAGGTCCCGGTCCACGGACAGGTAGTTCTGGCCCTTGGGGTTGTAGATTTTCGCGGTCGGGAAGAACGCATCCATACCGAACGTGCGCGCCTCGTCCGGGATGATCGGGGCGATGTGCTTACCGAATTCCTTGTCCCGCATGAGGTCCTTGAGCAAACGCACGAAGGCCATGGTGGTGGCTGCCTGCTGCTTGCCTGAACCGCGCTTGGCCACCTCGTAGGACTTTGCGTCCGGCAGGGTGATCTCGGCGTGCTTGGACCGGCGTTCCGGGACCGAACCGCCCAAGGCAGCGCGGCGCTCCATCATGTACTGGATTTCCGGGGCGTCCGTGCCGGGGTGGTAGTACGGCGGCTGGTACGGGTCTTTTTCGAGCTGTTCGTCCGTGATGGGGATCCGCAGGTGGTCGCGGAACTTCTTCAGGTCGTCGAGGGTGAGTTTCTTCATTTGGTGGGTCGCGTTGCGGCCCTCGAAGTGGGGTCCGAGTCCGTAGCCCTTGACGGTTTTGGCGAGGATGACGGTGGGTTTGCCCTTGAATTCGGTGGCTGCCTTGTACGCGGCGTAGACCTTGCGGTAGTCGTGGCCGCCGCGTTTGAGGTTCCAGATCTGGTCATCGGTCAGGTCCGCGACGAGGTCCTTGGTGGCCGGGTCCTTGCCGAAGAAGTGTTCGCGGACGAAGCCGCCGGATTCGGCCTTGTAGGTCTGGTAGTCCCCGTCTGGGGTTTCGTTCATGATCTTCACCAGGGACCCGTCGGTGTCGCGGGAGAGCAGGTCATCCCATTCCCGGCCCCAGACGACCTTGATCACGTTCCAGCCCGCGCCGCGGAAGAACGCTTCGAGTTCCTGCATGATCTTGCCGTTGCCGCGGACCGGGCCGTCCAGGCGCTGGAGGTTGCAGTTGATCACGAAGTTCAGGTTGTCCAGGTTCTCGTTCGCGGCGAGCTGGAGCAGGCCGCGGGATTCGGGCTCGTCCATTTCCCCGTCGCCCAGGAACGCCCAGACCTGCTGGTCAGAGGTGTCTTTCAGGCCCCGGTTGTGCAGGTACCGGTTGGACTGGGCCTGGTAGATCGCGTTCATCGGCCCGATGCCCATCGAGACCGTGGGGAATTCCCAGAAGTGCGGCATCAGGCGCGGGTGCGGGTAGGAGGACAGGGCGTGGCCCTCGCGGGACTTTTCCTGCCGGAACCCGTCCAGGTCCTCCTCCGAGAGCCGGCCTTCCATGAACGCGCGGGCGTACATGCCGGGGGAGGCGTGGCCCTGGAAGAAGACCTGGTCCCCGCCGCCGGGGTGGTCCTTGCCGCGGAAGAAGTGGTTAAAGCCCACCTCGTACAGGGTCGCGGCCCCGGCATAGGTGGAGATATGCCCGCCCACGCCGATGTTCGGCCGCTGGGACCGGTGCACCATCACCGCAGCGTTCCACCGCATGTACGCCCGGTACCGGCGCTCGAACTCCTCGTTGCCCGGGAACTGGGCTTCCTGGTCCACCGGGATGGTGTTCACGTAATCGGTGGTGGTCACCATCGGCACCCCGACGCTCTGCGCACCGGCACGCTGCAGCAGGCTGCGCATGATGTATTGGGCACGCTCGGTACCCTGTTCCCTGATCAAGGAATCCAGGGACTCAACCCACTCGGCGGTCTCTTCCGGATCACGATCAGGCAGCTGGTTAGTCAACCCGCTGAGGATATGGGAGGTATCTTCTCCTGCAGCCACGTCCAACCTCTCTTTGCGCGCATTGATGGCGCACTCAGGCCGGGCAGGGTGACCGCCCGGCGTATATACGCCGTGTGCGACGTATCGGTTACAACAGCCCGGGCATGTGTGCCGGGCAGGGTCCTAGCATTCCTACGTCTGCATTGGAGTTACAGGGTTGTTGCCCCGCAGGCATAGTTGTCACTGCCACTCTAACTCTGTCCGCAACACGATGCGTAGCCGCGGCTTGGGCGGCTCTGTTGTATTTCGCCGTCATACTGGTTGTGTGACGAAAAGCCGCTGCGGGTGGGCTGGCCGCACCAGGTGTGACGCAGAATATGCGGCATCCCGGGGGTGCCAGCTTGAAGCGCAGGCACAAAGGGTGTTGGCTTGGGAGTAATGGAAATCACTATGCGCACTGCATATATGAGGCATTGGAGGAACACGTGAGCGAGGCCGACGCCGCCACTTCGGTAAATGTGGCGGAAAAATTGGGTTTCAAGAACGGGGATCTGATTCAGGAGTTCGGTTACGACGACGACGTCGATTTCGACTTACGTGACGACATTGAAGACCTCACGGGCTCAGAGCTGCTGGATGAGGACGACCATGAAGTGGCGGATGCCGTCATCTTCTGGTGGCGGGACGGCGACGGTGACCTGGTGGACAGCCTCATGGATTCGCTGACCACCCTCAGCGAAAACGGGGTTGTCTGGGTCCTCACTCCGAAGTCAGGCAGGTCCGGGTATGTGTCACCGGCTGACATCCAGGAAGCTGCCCCGACGGCCGGGCTGCACGTCACGACCTCGGCAGGCGTCTCGAAGGACTGGAGCGCAGCCCGCCTGGTGATGAGGAAGAACAAGTGACGGCAGCGCTTGACGCTGCCATTCCAGCTGTGCCCGCGGTCGGCGGGCCGGCGCCCGACTTTGAACTCGCCAACCAGTTCGGCGAACCCGTCAGGCTGTCATCCTTTCGCGGCCAGAACGTGGTCCTGGTGTTCTATCCGTTCGCTTTTTCGGGCATTTGCACCGGGGAGCTGTGCGAGATACGGGACAACCTGGCGATGTTCGAGGATGCGAATGCCACCGTGCTGGCCATCTCCGTCGACAGCAAGTTCAGCCTGCGGGCCTACGCCGCCCAGGAAGGCTACAGCTTCGACCTGCTGGCCGACTTCTGGCCCCACGGTGGCGTGGCCACCGCTTACGGCGTCTTCGATGCGGACAGCGGCATGGCGAAGCGCGGCACGTTCATCATCGACGCCGGCGGCCACGTCCGCTACTCGGTGGTGAACCCGCGCGGCCAAGCCCGGGACCTTCAGGAATACCGCACCGCATTGGCCGGGCTGGGGAAGGCCTGACCGGCCATGGAGCAGCGGCGGGCGGGTGTGGGCCTGACGGGCTTAGCCAGCATGCCGCCCGTGGCGGCAACGCGTCCTTCCGCCGACGAACTTGAGGTCCTGCTGCGGATCCGCAGGCTCCTCGCCGGCAAACCCTTTGCCCTGCTCACCGGCGCCGGCCTCAGTACCGATTCGGGCATCCCGGACTACCGCGGACCCGGCTCGCCCCCGCGTTCTCCCATGACGTACCAGGAGTTCGTCAAGGACGAGGCCAACCGCCAGCGCTACTGGGCACGAAACCATATCGGCTGGTCGCACCTGCGGCACGCTGATCCCAACCAGGGCCACCACGCGGCTGCCGAACTTGAGCGGCGCGGCTACCTCACCGGCTTGATTACCCAGAACGTTGACCGGCTCCACGAGGACGCCGGCAGCATCAACGTGGTTGACCTGCATGGCAGGTATGACCAGGTGGTTTGCCTCCAGTGCCGGCGTACGTACTCACGGCGCCTGTTGGCGGGAGTGCTTGAGGAGTTGAACCCGGACTTCCTGTCGAGGGCAGCGGAATCGGGCCTTGTGGAGATAGCGCCGGATGCAGACGCCACCGTGGAGGACCAGGCGCTGATCAGCAGCTTTGTCGTCGCTGCCTGCCCTGCATGCGGCGGAACGCTTAAGCCGGACTTCGTGTACTTCGGCGAAAATGTGCCCAAAGAGCGTGTTGAACGCTCTTACCGGATGGTAGACGAGGGCGGTGCGCTGGTAGTGGCCGGATCATCACTGACAGTCATGAGTGGACTGCGCTTCGTCAGGCACACCGCCAAGGACGGGAAGCCGGTGATCATCATCAACCGGGGGGAGACCCGCGGCGATGACAAAGCCACGATAAAGCTCCACGCGGGCGTCAGTGAATCGCTGGCCTGGCTCGCGGCGGAACTCCCGCCCCTGTAAAGGGTTCGCATCAGGGACGCCGGTGGCGCCGATTCGCGTTTCGCGCCCTGTGTCGGGTAGAGTCTATGTTCGTTGGTTGCGGCGTTGAAGCGCCGGATTCAGCGCTTTCGGGTCTTTAGCTCAGCTGGTAGAGCGCCACGTTTACACCGTGGATGTCATCGGTTCGATCCCGGTAGGACCCACAAGGAAACCCCGTTGTTTCCGCCATAGCGGCGGAAACAACGGGGTTTTTCGTTGTGGCCCCGATGTCGGTGCCCCGGCGTAGTTTGCAGGCATGGAACACGTAATGGTGCGATCGGGAATCGATGGAATGCCGGCGGCGGTAGTAAGCGGCGGCAGGGAATGGACTGTGGCTGCCGAACCGGTCCGTTGGTTTGAGCGGGTCAACTGGTGGGAAGTCAACCGCAGGATGCCCAAAGGCCTCAGCCGGGTGGACGTCGAGGTCCTGCAGCTACAAGTGAGGCTTGGAGGCAACACCGGCTCCGCGCTGACCACGATGCTGCTGGAACGGGACAGCATGGGTGGGGGATGGCGCCTGCGTGAAGCAGTCGCGGACGCCGCCTGATGGGGGCGTTACGGGTGTATCAGGGCATTGGAAAACCCTCCACCGCGACTATTGGGGGATGCCGCGGTGGAGGGCCTGAGATGAATATACCGTGAACTTCCGGAAACAAGAAGTCATCCACCTCGTGTGTCGGCTGTGTCGGATTTCCCGCCGGGGCGGTTGGGCCTAGCGGCGCACGGGAATGAAGACGCGGGGCTGTTCGGTCCAGGTATCCGACATCTGGGACATGGTCCGGCGCATGATCCGGTCCGAGGCGGCGCGTGCCGCCGGGGCATCGCCCCGGGCGATGGCTTCGGCGACGTCGACGTGCCACTGCAGGGCTGCCTCGTGCGGGTGGTCGGGCATCAGGCCATGGACGGTCCGTCCTGTCAGGGTCTCAGCCACCTGCCCCATCAGGTTTGCAAACATCTCGTTGCCCGAGCCGGAGAGCAATAACGAATGGAACTGGATGTCCAGCTCCAGGAAGCGGGGCACCTCACCGTTGTGTCCGGCGTCGCGCATTGCGTAGGCGACGTCCACGAGTTCCAGGCGAAGCGGCGCAGGGGCGTTCTCGGCAGCGAGTTCCGCCGCTGCCGGTTCGACGGCGGCGCGCAGCTCGGCGAGTGAGCGCAGCTGAGCGCCCCGCGCGTCGCTGGCCAGGCGCCAGCGGATAACCTGTGGGTCAAAGGGGTTCCAGCGGCTGGGCGGCAGGACCCGGATGCCCACCCGCTTGGTGGTTTCCACCAAGCCCAGGGACTGCAGCACGCGGACTGCCTCCCGAATGACCGAGCGGGACACCTTCAACTCATCCTCCAGCTGCTCCGCCAGCATTACGTGGCCAGCGGGCAGGTTGCCCGAGACGATCCGGGTGCCCAGATTCTCGATGGCCCGGTGATGGAGGCTGGTGGTCATGGTGCTAAGCCTAGTGGGAGCCAGTGCTCCGCCTGCCTTCCGCCGTTGACGGACAACGACACAAAAGGTTCCAGTAGGTGGGCGTCCCTTTCCTGAGACCCAACGAATATATATGCTTTATTCAGACCCTTGGTCTGCAACCGTGCTTCCGGCAAGAGGAAGCCGCACTGCACATCCAACGCACAGCATGAATTGGAGTTTTTGATGTCTGCACACATCGGTGTCACCGGCCTTGCGGTGATGGGTGCCAACCTGGCCCGCAACCTCGCGCGGAACGGCTTCACGGTCGCACTGCACAACCGCTCGGTGGAGAAGACTGACGCCCTGCTGGAGAAGCACGGCTCGGACGGTGACTTTATCCGCACCGAAACCCTGCAGGAGCTGGTGGACTCCCTGGAGAAGCCCCGCCGCGTCCTGATCATGGTGAAGGCCGGCAAGCCCGTTGACTCCGTCATCGAGCAGCTCGAACCGCTGCTGGAGGCCGGCGACATCATCATCGACGCCGGAAACTCACACTACGAGGACACGCGCCGGCGTGAAGCCGCGCTGGCCAAGAAGGACCTGCACTTCGTGGGCGTCGGCGTGTCCGGCGGTGAAGAAGGTGCCCTTAACGGCCCCTCCATCATGCCCGGCGGTTCCAAGGAGTCCTACAAGGCCCTCGGTCCGCTGCTGGAAAAGATCTCCGCCAAGGTCGACGGCGAACCGTGCTGCGCCTGGGTGGGAACCGACGGTGCCGGCCACTTCGTCAAGATGGTCCACAACGGCATCGAATACGCCGACATGCAGGTCATCGGCGAAGCGTTCGACCTGCTGCGCTCCGGTGCCGGCATCGAGCCTGCCGAGCAGTCCAAGATCTTCTCCGAGTGGAACAAGGGAGAGCTCTCCTCCTTTCTGATCGAAATCTCGGCAGAGGTCCTGGGCCATGTTGACGCCAAGACCGGCAAGCCGTTCGTCGACGTCGTGGTGGACGCCGCCGGCCAGAAGGGCACTGGCCGCTGGACGGTCATCTCGGCATTGGAACTGGGCTCCCCGGTCTCCGGCATCGCCGAATCCGTGTTCGCCCGTGCCCTGTCTTCGCAGGCGGGCCAGCGCAAGCTGGGCCAGGAGCTCCTGGCCGGCAACGAGGCATCGGTGGAAATCCCCGAGACCTTCGTCGAGGATGTCCGCCAGGCCCTGTACGCCTCCAAGCTGGTTTCCTACGCCCAGGGCCTGGACATGCTGACGTCCGCAGCCAAGGAATACGGCTGGGACCTGAAGCTGGATGAGATTGCCTCGCTGTGGCGCGCCGGCTGCATCATCCGCGCCGAGCTGCTGAAGGACATCACCAAGGCTTACGCAGCTGACGAGAAGCCCGCCAACCTGCTGTTCGCTCCGGCCTTCACCAAGGCCATCGCGGACGCTGTTCCGGCCTGGCGCCGCGTTGTTGCCACGGCTGTCCAGCTGGGCATCCCGGTGCCGGTGTTCTCTTCCTCGCTGGCCTACTACGACGGCCTGCGCCGCAAGCGCGTTGCTGCAGCCCTGATCCAGGGCCAGCGTGACCTCTTCGGCGCCCACACCTACGGCCGCGTGGATGCAGAAGGCACCTTCCACACCCTCTGGGGCGAGGACAAGTCCGAAATTGAGGCAGTGGACACCCACTAGCCAAGAACTGACAGCCCACCTGCGGCCGGCAGTTCCCAGCTACTCTGGGAGCTGCCGGCCGTTGCTGTCCCTGCGCGGGCGGAACGCGACCAGCGAGGGAGTCCACCATGCCCCAGCCAGTAGCGATAGTCACCGGCGCATCCGCCGGGATCGGCTTCGAAGCAGCCACGAAGCTTCGCAGCGATGGGTTCGTGGTCTACGCCGGCGCCCGCAGGGTGGACCGGATGGAACCGCTGAAGGCCCTGGGGGTCAACGTCCTGGCACTGGACGTAACGGACGACGAATCGATGCGTGCCGCCGTCGGCCGCGTAATGGCGGAGCAAGGGCACATCGACGTCCTGGTGAACAACGCCGGGTACGGCTCGTTCGGCGCACTGGAAGAGGTGGAGCCGGCCGAAGGGCGGCGTCAATTCGATGTCAACGTTTTTGGGCTGGCGAGGATGACCCAGCTGGTGCTGCCTGCCATGCGGACGGCGGGCCGCGGAAGGATCATCAACATTTCATCCATTGGCGGGAAGTTCTATGAGCCGCTCGGCACCTGGTACCACGCCACCAAGTTTGCAGTGGAGGGGATGAGCGACGCGCTGCGGCTGGAGCTGAAACCCCACGGCATCAGCGTTTCCATCATTGAACCGTCCGGGACCCGGACCGAATGGGGCGGCATATCTGCCGGGAGCCTGCTCACCACCAGCGGCGGCGGACCCTACGCGGCGCAGGCACAGCAGATGGCTGGCGCGCTGGCCTCGGCGGACCGGGAACGGACGTCCACCCACCCCGAAGTCATCGGCCGGGCCGTGCTGCATGCGGCCACGTCCGCGCGGCCCCGGACCCGGTACCCGGTGGGAAACGGTGCCAGGGCCATTCTGGCGCTCCGGCGCTTACTCCCTGACCGCCTCTATGACGCGGTGGTGATGGCAGTGCTGAAGCGGGTGGCGGGATGAGCCTCAGAGATGGTATTCGATCTCGTATTCAGCCGGGTCCACGGCGGGCTTGGTCTCCCGCTGGGCATCCCGGTGGCGCCACTTGGCGGGAACGCCGGTGACGATCGATTCCGGCGGCGCATCCTTCACCACCACGGCGTTGGCGCCCACGGCACTGTCCTCGCCGATAGTGATCGGTCCCAGGATCTTGGCGCCGGCGCCAATGGTTACGCGGTCGCCGATGGTGGGGTGCCGTTTGATCCTCGCCAGCGAGCGGCCGCCTAGCGTGACGCCGTGATATATCATCACGTCCTCGCCGATTTCTGCTGTTTCACCGATCACCACGCCCATGCCGTGGTCAATAAAGAACCGGCGGCCGATCGTGGCGCCGGGATGGATCTCGATACCGGTGACGAACCTGCCCAGCTGGGAGATCAGCCGCGCGGGGAAACGCAGGGCCGGGTTCTGCCAGAGACGGTGCGTCAGCCGGTGGATCCAGATGGCATGCAAACCGGAATAGGCGAAAAAGTTCTCGAAAGAACCTCGAGCCGCCGGGTCGTGGGACCGGGCGGCGTCGAGGTCTTCCTTTAGTCTTGCGAAAAAGCCCACAAAGTTCTTTCTACAGGAAACGGGCGGATGGCGGTTCTGAATCAGCCGCGGATGTCGTCATAGAGCACCGTGGAGATGTAACGCTCGCCGAAGTCGCAGACCACAGCCACGATCAGCTTGCCTGCGTTCTCCGGGCGCTTCGCCAGTTCCAGGGCCCCCCACACGATGGCGCCGGAGGAGATGCCGCCCAGGATGCCTTCCTTAACGCCGAGCTCGCGGGCTACGCGGACCGAGTCCTCGAGTGTGGCATCCAGGACTTCGTCGTAAACGTTGGTGTCCAGGATCTCGGGCACGAAGTTGGCACCGATGCCCTGGATCTTGTGCGGGCCGGGGGCGCCGCCGTTGAGGATTGCGGAATCCTTGGGCTCGATGGCGACGATCTGGACGCCGGGCTTGCGCTCCTTGAGGACCTGCCCGACGCCGGTGACGGTGCCGCCGGTGCCGACGCCGGCGACGAAGATGTCCACCTTGCCGTCGGTGTCAGTCCAGATTTCCTCGGCCGTGGTGTTGCGGTGGATCTCGGGGTTGGCCTCGTTGGCGAACTGCTGGGCCCAGATGGAGTTCTCGGTGCTGGCGACAATTTCCTGGGCCTTTTCCACGGCACCGCGCATGCCCTCGGAACCCGGCGTCAGGACGATCTCGGCACCGAAGGCGCGCAGCATGACCCGGCGCTCGGTGGACATGGTCTCGGGCATGGTGAGGATGACCTTGTAGCCCCGGGCGGCACCCACCATCGCCAGGGCGATGCCCGTGTTGCCGGAGGTGCCCTCAACGATGGTGCCGCCGGGCTTCAGGGCGCCGGACTTCTCGGCGGCGTCGACGATGGCCACTCCGATGCGGTCCTTGACGCTGTTGGCAGGGTTGTAGAACTCGAGCTTGACGGCGACCGTGGCTTCCAGCCCCTCGCTGAGCCGGTTGAGCTTGACCAGCGGTGTGCCGCCGACCAGCTGTGTTACATCGTCATAGATCCGTGCCATGTAGATACGCCTATCTTGTGAGGGGTGAATACTGAGGTCAGCCTAACGAGGCTGCGTAACACCCGCTAAGCGTTAAGCCATGCAGAGTAATATTTCCTGGCCTTGGCGAGCTTGGGGTTGATGATCACCTGGCAGTACCCCTGCTCCGGATGCTTGGCGTAGTAATTCTGGTGGAATTCCTCGGCAATGTAGAACCGGGGGAGCCTGCTGACCTCGGTGACTATGGGGTTCGCCCACAGGGCCTGGTTCCGTTCGATGGCTTCCTCGAAGAGGATCTTCTCTTCGGTGGTCTCGTAGAACATGGACGAGCGGTACTGGGTGCCGACGTCGTAGCCCTGCCGGTTGAGCGTTGTGGGATCGTGCAGGGCAAAGAACATGTCCAGGATGACCTCGGCCGGAATCACGTCCTCGTCAAACGTCACGGCCACCACTTCGGCATGGCCGGTGGTGCCGTTGCAGACCGAGTAGTAGTCCGGATGGGGATCGTGGCCCCCCGTGTAGCCGGACACCACTGAGGTGACGCCCTTGGTCTTCTGGTAGACGGCGTCGAGGCACCAGAAGCAGCCTCCGCCCAAAACAAAAGTTTTCATGACCTCTTCAATGGTTCGCGGCACCGGATGATTCCCCGGCCGTTGTGCAGCGCCCCTTCAAACATGCGGTCCGGACGGGGTGATGGGGTAAAACTAAGACTATGGAACCTGTGGACACTGACGTTACCGGCCAGGAGAATCACGACGCCGACGTACCCTCCGGCGCGGAGGCAGCGGCCCGCCAGCCCCAGGCTCCCACCCTGGGTGAGCTGCTCCTGGCGGTGGAGGAACTGTGGCCTGAGTCCCTGGCGGAGCACTGGGACGAGGTTGGGCTGGTGGCGGGGCACCCCTCCGCTGCCGTGACCCGGGTGATGTTTGCCGTGGACCCCACGCTCGAGGTCATTGAGGAGGCAGTGGAATGGGGTGCGGAACTCCTGATCACCCACCATCCGCTGCTGCTCAAGGGTGTCACCACAGTCGCTGCCACCACCCCCAAGGGCCGGGCCGTCCACCGGCTCATCGAATCGGGCACCGCCCTCCTGACCGTGCACACCAACGGTGATTCCGCCGTCGGGGGCGTGTCCGACGTGCTTGCCGATGCGCTGGGCCTGCAGGACGTTGCGCCGCTCACCGTGGCAGCGAATGGCCTTCCGGAAGAGGGAATCGGACGCGTCGGTGACCTGGCGGACGCCATGACCCTGGGCGATTTCGCAGCACGTGTCTTTGGCATACTGCCTTCCGTGGCGGGGGGAGTGCGCGTCTCGGGAGACAAGGACGGCCTGGTGCAGCGGGTTGCAGTCTGTGGCGGCGCCGGGGATTCGCTGTTTAATGAGGTGCGTGCCAGCAACGCTGACGTCTATGTCACCGCTGATCTTCGCCACCACCCGGCCTCCGAGGCGCGGGAAGCGGCATTGAACGGCCGGCCCTACCTGGTGGACGTCTCGCACTTCGCCAGCGAGTGGCTGTGGCTGCCGGCAGCCGCCGCAGCGCTGGGGAACGTCCTCGCAGACCAGGGACACGACGTCGAAATCCAGGTCAGCACCACCAACAGCGATCCCTGGGACTTCATCCTCACTCCGGGCTAAGCTTGGCGCCGCGAGGCGGGAGAGCAGGCCAGGCGCTAGAGTCTAGGAAGCGCCGTTCAGGTGCCCGGCTCCGGCCGGAAGTGATAAACGGAGGTAACAGTGGCGAAGGCAGCACCGGCAGAACAGTTGAAGTTGCTTGAGCTGCAGGGGCTGGATGCCAGGCTGAAGTCGCTCGCCAACCGCCGCCGCTCGCTGGAGAACGATCCCAGGATCAAGGATCTTGAAGCCGCCCTTTCCGTCGCCAACGGAGAGCTGGGTGCCGCGAAGGTGGCGGTTCACGATGCCGAGGCAGAATTGAAGCGCGCCGAGGCGGACGTGGAGCAGGTTGCCTCCCGGATCGAACGGGATGAAGCAAGGCTCAACAGCGGAACCGGACTGTCCAAGGACCTGGTCGCCTTGCAGAAGGACATCGCCTCCCTGAACAAGCGGCGTTCGGACCTGGAGGACGTGGAGCTCGAGGTCATGGAACGGCTCGATTCGCTCCGGGCCAGGCAGGCCAAGCAACAGGGGATCGTGGACGACATCCAGGGATCCTTCGGCAGCATCCGGGCCGAGTTGGATGCAGCCCTGGCCGAAGTTGAGGCGGAAGCCAGTGGGCTCCGCAACCAGCGTTCAGCCTTTGCCGCCACCCTCGACGCCGGAATGCTGGCTGTGTACGAAAAGACCCTGGCGAAGCGCGGAGTGGGCGCCGCGAGGCTGTTCCACGGAACGTCCGAGGCTTCGGGAATGAAGTTGAGCCCCGGCGACCTCGCGGAGATCAAGGCAGCGGCAGCTGACGACATTGTGTTCTGCCCGGACTCCGGCGCCATTCTGGTGCGTTCCGACGAGTGGGCCTGACCCACCTGGCTGGCATGGAACGCCGTCAAGCGGCGTTTTCACAGCGTTGCTTGCGACCTCAGTTGGGAGGGACGCGCGAACCAGCCCGGCAGGATGATGTCCAGCGCGTGCGGCTTCCGCGCTGAGCCCTCCACAAGTTCGGCCTCCCACTTTTCGCGGCTGGCCTTCAGCAACTGCGCGGGTGACTCCGGTGCCTTGCCCCGCCGGGCCAGGAGATGCCGTGCCAGCTCGCCGCGGGTGTGCTTGGCAAAGTGGCTGACTACCTTCCGCACCCCGTTGACCTCGGTGAAGACGTTGACGGCGACTGTTTGCGCGGCCGGCGGAGCCCACGCTGCCGCATAGGTGCTGGACCGGCAATCCACCAGCAGGTGCCCGGAAACGGCACCGGCCAGGGCGTCGGCGAGTTGCGGTTTCCAGAATGAGGCGAGGCGTCCGACGTCGGGCAGCGCCGTTCCCATGGACAGCCGGTACGCGGGCACACTGTCGCCGAAGCGGATGGCGCCCCAAAGCGCCGAAATGACGAGGACCGACTCATCCGCCTTTCGGCGCTGTCCGGCGGTAAGTGTCTTGTAGCCCAGGGCGTCGTAAAGCACCCCTGAATAGATCTGGTGCGCCGGAGCCGCCGGTTCAGCATGGAGCCTGGTGTTGCGGTCGACATCGTCCTTCAGCGACGCCCCGACCCCCAGCAAAGCGAGGGCGTCCTCGTGCGCGCTCACCGTGCCCAGCGCGTCAAGCACCTTTGCCCGGCAGGAGTTCAGCTGCGGGAAGCTCAACGAGGGCCAGTCGACGGCGGATCCGCGGACCGCGGGTGTCTTGCCTTCAGAAGGGGGAAGCAGAATCAGCACCGTCCGATCCTACCGGCGGAGGGAAAGCGGCACGGCGCCGGTAGACTGGATCCGGATGGGTTGACCAGGCGGCCGCGCGTCACGCAAGTGGCTCGAGGAACGTCCGGGCTCCACAGAGCAGGGTGGTGGGTAACGCCCACTCGGGGTAACCCGCAGGCCAGTGCCACAGAAAACAGACCGCCTGGGTCGCGCCGGTTTGAAAGCGGCACGAAACAGGTAAGGGTGAAACGGTGGTGTAAGAGACCACCAGCTTCCCGGGTGACCGGGAAGGCTAGGTAAACCCCACCCGGAGCAAGGCCAGACAGGGCGCGTTTGAGGGCTGCTCGCCCAAGTGTCCGGGTAGGCCGCTGGAGGGCGCCGGCAACGGCGTTCGTAGATGGATGGCCGCTACTCCCGCACCGGTAACGGGGCAGGAGCACAGAACCCGGCGTATCGGTCAACCCATCCACTTAACCGGTTTGACCTTGGAAGCTGCGTTGGGGATGCTGAACCGTGCCCTCTACTACTGATGGACAATCCGGGCCGGGGACCGCCCCGCGGCCAGTCCCTGCTCCGGGCAGGCAAGTTGTTGCCCTGCTTGGTTTCCTCGCCCTCTCGTATGCCGTCTGCATGCTCGCCTCCATCCCGATCATCCTTAACTCCAACGGGTGGTTTGCCGGTTCGATCAAGGCCCCGTGGATGCCCGCGGGATGGATGTTCCGCACCGCCTGGCTTTCGCTGTACGCGGGGATCGCCGTGGCCGCGTGGCTGGTCTGGCGGAGGGGAGCCATGGTCCGGCCGGTGGCACGCATGTATGTCCTCCAGCTCGTGTTCAACCTGGCCTGGCCCATCACCTTCTTTGGCCTGTACCCCATGATCGGCACAGCCGCCTTGTGGATCGCCCTGGCGGTGATCGGAGCATTGGCCTTTGTCCTGGTCCTCCTCATCCTGCGGTTCGGCCCCGTCAGCCCGGCCGCCGGGCTGCTGGTGCTGCCCTACTTCTCGTGGGTGATTTTCTCCGCCAGCCTCAACCTTTATTCCGCCGTCCATAACTGAGGCGGCACCAGGGGGCGCGGAAACCTGGTGTGAGTGATTTCACGCGGCTCGGGCCGCTCCCGGGCAGTCTGCCAAATTAGAATAGATACC
This sequence comes from Arthrobacter sp. D3-16, assembly GCF_054408515.1. Lineage (NCBI taxonomy): Bacteria > Bacillati > Actinomycetota > Actinomycetes > Micrococcales > Micrococcaceae > Arthrobacter > Arthrobacter sp. D3-16. Next base: position 1,789,491 of record NZ_CP096437.1, read on the forward strand.
GGACGCAGGAGTTCTTCCGCCGGAGTTGCGTTCGCAACCGGCGGTTTTCTTTTGCACACGATCCAGGCACCTGGGGGACAATCCCCGCAGGTGCCGGTGCCCCTGGACACCATCAGGTGGCCGACATCCGTGTACGAGGACGTACGCGGCTGAACCGAGGAAGGTATTTCTGTGAGCCAGACGTCAGATTCTTGTCTTGATACGTGGATGGGCCGGGAGGCCCTCGCCGAGGCCATGATTCCGGTGATCGGCCGGCTGTACCGCGAAAACAACGTGGTGACCAGCATCCACGGCCGGAGCCTGATCAACAAGTCCACCATGAACATCCTCAAGGCACACCGCTTTGCGCGCCGCATGAGCAAAGATGAGCTGCTGCTGGAGGAAACTGCTCCGCTCCTGAACACCCTGGCGGGGCTGGAGCTCGGCGCGGCAGCGATCGACATCGCCCGGCTGAACCAGAAGTTCAAGGAAGAGGGCGGCGACGCCACTTTGGAGGAGTTCCTCCGCGAGGAACTCGCCGAGATCGTGGGCAAGCGCGGCGGCGACGACCGCACCAGCACCGACGTCGTGCTGTACGGTTTTGGCCGCATCGGCCGGCTCCTGGCCCGCCTCCTGATTGAAAAGGCAGGCGGCGGCCACGGCCTGCGGCTGCGTGCGATCGTTGTGCGCCGGGGCTCCGACAATGACCTGTCCAAGCGTGCGAGCCTGCTGCGCCGCGACTCGGTGCACGGTTCCTTCGAAGGCACCATCCGCGTTGACGAGGCGGCCAACACCATCACCGCCAACGGTGTCCAGGTGCAGGTGATCTACTCGGACAACCCGGCCACCATCGACTACACCGCCTACGGCATCAACAACGCACTGGTGGTGGACAACACCGGCCGCTGGCGTGACGCCGAAGGCCTGTCCCAGCACCTGAAGAGCAAGGGTGTTGCACGGGTGCTGCTGACCGCTCCGGGCAAGGGCGAGCTGAAGAACATCGTCCACGGCATCAACCACCGCACCATCGAGGACACGGACCAGATCGTGTCCGCGGCTTCCTGCACCACCAACGCCATCACGCCGGTGCTGAAGGCCATCAACGACAAGTTCGGTGTTGTCCACGGGCACGTGGAGACGGTCCACTCCTTCACGAACGACCAGAACCTGATTGACAACTTCCATAAGGGCGACCGCCGCGGCCGTTCGGCAGCCCTGAACATGGTGATCACCGAGACCGGTGCCGCCAAGGCTGTGGCCAAGGCCCTGCCCGAACTTCTGGGCAAGCTCACCGGCAGCTCCATCCGCGTCCCCACCCCGGACGTTTCCCTGGCCATCCTGAACCTGAGCCTGGAAAACGGGACCACCAAGGATGAAGTCAACGAATACCTGCGGGAGATGTCCCTGCACTCGGACCTGCGCAAGCAGATCGACTACATCGACTCGCCTGAGGTGGTTTCCACCGACTTCGTTGGTTCCCGCCGTGCGGGCATCGTTGACGGCCTCGCCACGATCTCGAACGAAAAGAACCTGGTGCTCTACGTCTGGTACGACAACGAGTTCGGTTACAGCTGCCAGGTGGTCCGCGTTATGGAGGAGATGGCCGGTGTAAACCCCCCGTCCTTCCCCGCCAAGGAATCAGCCGCAGCCCTGGCTGCAATTTCCGTCTGATCCACCCCTTCGGCCAATCTCGATTTCCCGGCTGACTCTCTGGAATCAGCCGGGAATCGGGACCACACTTGTGCCATGGATAAAGATTCGACGCTCCAGCACGAAACCACCCTGGAACACGCACTGGATGTGGCAAAGGCGAACCACAAGGAGGCTGTCCGCCTGCTTGAAGGGGCCCGCGTCGCCCACGCATCGGGCGACGTCGGCGAAGACCGGGTGCGGCAGCTTGAGGGACTCCTGGCCATCGCCGAGGAGGACCTCCGACGGGTGATGCGGGAGCAGTAGCTCCGCCGGTGTGACCTTCCACCCGGCCTCCACAGTGTGGATATCGGCGGGGATGGCAGCCGGCTGTCCTAGGCTCTTCTGGTGCGTAAACATACCGGAAGGGCAGGCATCCCGTGACCGTGACCTGGTCCGCCTATCGGCGTGCCCGGCGCCGTTCCCGGCAGGCATGGGTAGTACTCGCTGTTGCTGCTGTCTCGGTGTTGGGGGCCCTGTTCTGGTTCTTCACCGCCGGCCAGTTTGCCGTAGCGGAGCCCTCCGCGTCCGGGCCCACAGCAGCCCCCGTCTTTGACCCTGCCTGGATGAAGCCCGTTGTGTCCGTCTATCCGGTGCCCCCAGGAACTGCCCTCTCAGCGCTCGACGGGCTTGCCGTGAAAGGACGCGCGGCCAAGGACGACTATAGCCGGGAGGCTTTCGGGCAGGCCTGGCAGGACGTTGACCGCAACGGCTGTGATACCCGCAACGACATCTTGCGGCGTGACCTTGCGGCTGTTGTGTTTATGGAAGGGTCCAAGTGCCGTGTGGCAGCCGGCTCCTTCCACGAACCGTATATTGGGCAGTTCATGGACTTCCGCCGGGGCTCGGAAAGCAGCCGGGCAGTCCAGATTGACCATGTCGTCGCCTTGGGGGACGCGTGGCAGAAGGGCGCCCAGGGGCTCACGGCAGGGGAGCGCCAAAGCCTCGCCAACGATCCGCTGAACCTCATCGCTGCGGACGGACCCGCCAACCAGCAGAAGAGTGCCGGCGATGCAGCCACGTGGCTCCCCAAGAACAAGTCCATCCGCTGCCACTACGTGGCCCGCCAGATCTCCGTCAAGGCTGCTTACGGCTTGTGGGTCACCGAGGCGGAGAAGGACGCCATGAAGCGCGTGCTCGGGTCCTGCCCGGACCAGCAGACGATTTCGGCCCGCTAAGGGGTGCGCGCTGTCCGCTGATCCTCGGATGCCGACGCACGGGGAGGCCACCCCTCGCCCCGCCATCGGACCTAGTGGCCGAAGGGGTCCGGGTCCACGCCCGGCATCCAGGTCAGTCCGGGAACTCCCCAGCCGTTTTTCTTAGCCTGCTTCATGGCCTTGCGGGCGTAGCGGTCCATGAGGCGGTTGACGTAGAGCTTGCCGTCAAGGTGGTCGTACTCGTGCTGCATCACGCGGGCGAACCACCCGGTCGCCTCGAACTTCACCGGCTGCCCAAAGCCGTCAAAGCCCTCCACCCGCGCCCACTCGGCACGCTTCAGCGGATACTGCCCACTGGGGAAGGACAGACAGCCTTCCTCTTCCTCGTCGGGGTCCGGGACAGCCCCGGAAATTTTGGACAGGGTGAGGACCGGGTTAACCAGCACGCCGGTGGGGGGAGCGCCGTCGTCATTGGCGAATTTGTAGACGAAAATCCTTTTGCCCACACCAACCTGCGGCGCCGCGAGGCCAACACCGTTGGCTGCGTCGTTCGTTTCGAACATATCCGCGATCAGGGTACGCAGTTCGTCGTCGAAAACTTCCACCTCGGCTGCCCTGCGGTGCAGCACGGGCTCCCCCCAGATGGTGATTGGCAGAACAGTCATCCCAAGGTCCTTCAGCAGTATCCTGTGCAAAAGAAAGGAGGCCACACCGGATATCCGGTGCAGCCTCCTTTGCGGACGGCTGAAATACCATCCTGTGAGGGTGAGCTACGGGGGTTGAACCCGCGACCTCCTGGACCACAACCAGGCGCTCTGCCAACTGAGCTAAGCCCACCATGCGCCCTGCAGATTTACCGGTGAACCGGCTCTCTGGAAAGGCAACTCAAATAGCTTACCTGCTCTTCAAGGGTGCTTTGTCCACTTTTGCCGATTTCACTGAAAATTCCCGCAAACGTGGCGCAAATTACGCTTCGGGCTGCTGGGGATCGCCGGCGGTGGTGATGCGCTTCGCAATCTGCTGCGCCGTGGCGCTGTCCGGTCCGGGCGGCGGAACGAACACGGCTTCCCGGTAGTAGCGCAGTTCATCAATGGAATCCTTGATGTCCCCGAGAGCGCGGTGGCCGCCCTTCTTGGCGGGCGACTGGAAGTAGGCCCTGGCGAACCAGCGCCGGGAGAGTTCCTTGATGGTGCTCACGTCGATAACGCGGTAGTGCAGGTGCTCCACTACGGATGGCATGTCGCGGGAGAGGAACACTCGGTCAGTGCCCACCGAGTTGCCTCCCAGGGGTGCCTTGCGCGGATCAGGCACCCACTTTTCGATGTATTCCATGACTGCTGCCTCCGCCGCGGCCATGGTGGTTCCGTGAGGGAGCTCCTTGAGCAACCCGGACTTGGTGTGCATGTCCCGGACGAAGTCGTTCATCTGGGCCAGGGCAGCATCATCGGGTTTGATCACTACGTCCACCCCGTCACCGAGGATGTTCAGTTCGGAGTCCGTGACCAGGGCCGCCACCTCGATCAAGGCGTCGTTCTTGATGTCCAGACCGGTCATTTCGCAGTCGATCCAGACGATTCGTTCGTTAGATATAGGCACCCGACCAGCCTACCGTTACACCTCCCGGCTACCTGCCGGTGCTAGGATTTCGGGTACGCGGCGGGACCAGTTGCTGTCGTTGTAACCGCCTCGGCCGGCCCGTGCAGCCCGCCGGGCAGAACCGCGCCAAGCAAAGAGCGCAAACCCAAGAGATTGGACGATCCTGACATGACGGCGCCTGTGCCTGCAGCGGGGGAGCTGGCGGCCGCGGACACTGCCGCCGCAGCAGTAGTCGGGGCCGAAGTCGACAATCCCCGCTCGCCGCTCCTGGCCGGATTCGCGGGGTCAATGTTCATGCTGGTCGGGTCCCTGGGGGTGGGCTGGCTCGCTCCGGTCTCGGAACTCCGCCGGATGCCGCTGTTCATCTGGATGCGTGCAGAAGCAGCAGGAGTGGCCCTGTCCATCGTCCTGCTCGCGATTGGCGGGATGCTCCTGGTCCGTGCCTGGCTCCGGCTGGGCCAGCGCGTGCGTGTCTGGGGAGAAGAAGCGCGCAAAGCGACACTGATGGCAGTAGTCGCCTGGGGACTGCCCATGATGTTCAGCGTGCCGCTGTTCAGCCGTGACGTGTACGCCTACATCGGCCAGGGCCGCCTGATGGTGGAGGGCTTCAACCCGTACGAGAACGGCATCTCGGCGTTATCGAACTACTTCCAGTTGGGCGCCGACAAGATGTGGACCGAAGCGCCGGTTCCCTACGGGCAGCTGTTCCTATGGATCGAACAGTTCGTTGTGTGGGCCACCAACGTCCAGCCTGAGACCAGCGTGATGCTGTTCCGGCTCGTGGCCGTAGCCGGCGTGGTCCTCTGCGTGATCTATGTCCCGAAGCTTGCCGAACTGCACGGGGTCAATCCCCACCGTGCCCTGTGGCTTACGGCGGCCAACCCCCTCTTCCTCACCAACTTCATCGCCAGCGTCCATAATGACGCCCTGATGATTGGCCTTGCGTTGGCGGGGCTTTACTACTCGGCCACACGCCGGGTGGTCCGGGGCATCGTCCTGGTGACACTCTCGATCGCCGTCAAACCCATCACCATTGTTTTCCTGCCCTTCATTGGACTGCTGTGGGCCGGGAAGAACGCGGGCTGGCTTCGCAGGTTCGCTTTTTGGGGACTCACAGCGGGATTGAGCCTCGGGATCCTGGCCTTGATGAGCCTGGTGAACGGTTTCGGCTTCGGCTGGATCAACGGGCTCTCGGCACCGGGGAGCATCTTCATCTGGTACGCGCCGGTCGGGCTGATCGGATTGGTGGTCGCCTCACTGGCTAACTCGTTCGGGCTGGACGGATGGCTCCTCGCCGATTGGGTGTTCGACGCCGGGAAGCTGCTGGCCGTGGGAATCGTCGGCTGGCTGATCTTCAGGGGTGAGCACGACCGCCTGATCCGCCGGCTGACTCTTGCGTTTGCGGCGATTGTAGTGCTGGCGCCGATGATCCAGTCCTGGTACGTGGTGTGGCTGATCCCGTTGTTTGCCGTGACCGGCATCCGCAACGACTGGCAGGTCAAGGCCCTCTACTTTGTGGTCTCGTTCTTTATGATTTACGCCATTTCGGACCAGCTGGAGGTTTTCCCTTACCTTCAGACCGCGGACCTTGGGTTGGCGCTGGCCCTGGCGCGCGTAGCCGCTGCCGTGACCGGACTGCTGTTCGGCCTCTACCTTGTCTTCTGGGATCCCCGCACCCGAAGCCTGTTCCGGAAGAGTTCCAATCCCGTGGTTGAGCGCCCCGTCATTTAGGCAGGTGCTTCAACGCCTCCTGGCGTGACAGCGGGCTCATCCTGTGTCCGCGTGCAGCCACGAAATCCGACACCCAGCCCGGCTCCGTCTTTGCGTACTCACGCAGGGCCCAGCCGATCGCCTTCCTGATGAAGAACTCCGGGTCGGCAAGGTTCGCATCGATGACGCGGCGCAGGAGTTCGGGATCAGTGCCCGCTTTGGCTTTGAGCTGGGCCGTGATCGAGGCCCGCCTGATCCAGACGTCCGGGTCTGTGCTCCAGCCCAGAATCACCTCGGACATCTCGGCATGGTGTGCCTCCAGCAGCGAGCAGATCCGGCCGGCCACACCATCGGCGAAGTCCCACCAGGCACCCTGGCGGATGATCTCCTCGTAAACCGGAAGCATTTGCAGGTCCGCGGCCACCAACGTGCCGAGGGTCAGGTCGATGGCCGCATACCGCTCCTCGCGGAATTGCGCACCGCGCCACAGTTCCAGCACGGTGGCCCGCTGCTCGCCGGCTGAGCCGAACGGATACCGGGCAACAGCAGCCATGGTCAGCCGGCGCACCTCCGGTACCCGGACACCCAGGAACGGCATGGCGGATTTCATGTACGCCTGCGCGCCGGCAGCACGCACAGGATCCGCCACTTCACGGAGCCGGGCGCGGATGGTATCGAGCACGTCCCGGTTCACCATGGGGGAATCAGAAGGCGCTGGGGGAGGGGTGGGTCCAGCCCGCCCGGCCCAGCCAGCCCGCACACAGCGAGCTCCACTGATCGGGCCCGGGCACGCCGTCGGCAAGGCCCAACCCGTGGCGTCCATGGGGAAAAACATGCAGCTCAGCGGGCACTCCCGCACTGAGCAGGGCGCCTGCGTAGCCGAGGCTGTGGCTTACCGGTACGGCGGCGTCGTCGGCCGTGTGCCAAAGGAACGCCGGCGGCGTTTCACTGTTAACCTGCTGTTCTGCTGACAGCTCGGCCAGGACGTCCGACGGCGGCGCCTCACCAAGGAGGTTGTCCACCGAACCCTGGTGCACTTCCCGGGTGTAGGAGACCACCGGGTAGCACAGGACGGTGAGGTCCGGAACGGCCCCGGGAACATCGAGGTCAGAGCTGCCGGTGGCCACTGCTGTGGAAAGCGTCGCCGCAAGGTGTCCGCCGGCGGAAAAGCCGAGTACTCCGACGCGTTCGCTGTCAACAGCGAGGCCGTGGGCACCATCGCGAATGTGGAGCATGGCCTGCTTTGCATCCTCGAGCGGCGCAGGGTGCCGGTCGGGGGCAACCCGGTACCGCAGGACAAAAGCGTGAATGCCCAGCCCGGCGAGCCACTCAGCAACAGGCTCCGCTTCATGGTCGGCCTGCCGGGCGTAGCCGCCGCCTGGGAGGACCAGGACCGCGGGCCGGTCGCCAGTGGCGCCGGTACGGGAGGGAACAGCTGTCAGGCGGGGCGCCACGGTCAGGCCGCCGTCTCGGTGCTGCGCCGGAGCGTCACTTCGCCGGTGATCGGACGCGGCCGCACGACGTCGGCGCCTCCCTTGTCTGTACCGCCGGTGCCTGTGTCCCCGGATTCCCCTTCCGGCATTTCCCCGGCCGCAAGGGCTCCCGGGGCTGTGGCACGGGTGGCAAGGCGCCCGATCTCTTCGAGCGGCAGCCGGACCGTGGAGAGTGCGGGGCGGAAATCGCGGAGCGTCTCTATGTCGTCGAAGCCGGCGATGATGGCGTCGCGCGGAATGCGGAGCCCCTGTGATCGAAGGGCAGCGGTGGCGCCGATGGCCATCACGTCGTTGACCGCGAAGATGCACAACCTCCTGCCGCCCGCCGCATCCCCGGATCCCGCCTGGCGATCCTTAATCAGCCCGGCAAGCTTGAGGCCCGCCTCGTAGCCGCCCGCCCTGTTGAAGGCGGTGCGCAGGATGTCCGCCGGCTCGCGCCCTGCCGCTGCCAGGCCCTCCTGGAAGCCGCGCACCCGGTCGTCCGAGGTGAAGAGTCCCTCCGGGCCGCCGATGATCACAAAGTCGCCGTCCCAGCCGGAGGCAAGTCTGCCCGCGAGCGCTGCGGCGAGTTCCTGGTTCGGCACGGACACCACGTGGTAGCCCTCCTCCGCCGTCGCACCAACAACCGGGTGGCCCACAACCGCTACCCGGCCGCCGTTGCGGCAATACCTGTCCAGTTCGGCAGCCAGTTCCGCATTGCCCTCCTGGTTCTCCGGCTGGGACGAGCGGGAACCTGCAATCACGATGGAGTCGGCGCGGCGGGCGGCAAAGGCTGCCACGGCTTCCTTCTCTTCTGCCGGAGCTCCGCCGGTGGTGGCCAGCAGGACCATTTTGCGTTGCTCACGTGCCGCTTCCTGGACGCCCCGGGCAATGGCGGCGAAGTAGGGGTCGGCGATGTCGTGGACAATCAGGCCGATCAGACCGGAGCTGGATTTGGCCAGGCCCTGTGCCTGCGCATTGGGAATGTAGCCCAGGGAGTCAGCGGCCTGCCGGACCCTGTCCGCGATGTCCGGGCCCGGTTTGCGCGCGGAACCGTTGAGGACACGCGAGGCGGTGGCCGGCGACACGCCGGCGAGCCGCGCCACCTCGGTAAGGGTACTTGCAGCCACAGCAACTCCTGAAGGCTTTAAAGGGACAGTAAGCGTGCTCACATTATGGCAGTTACAAACGCTTTCCGGAAAGCGCTTGCCAATACGTGCGCGCCGGTGCATCATGGATGTAGTGGGAATGCGCTTTCCCAATCAGCTTGAGTACTACTGCTCACTCACCGTGGAGGACACATGGGCTTCGAAACTAAGACGATCCGCATTGCCATGAACGGCATCACCGGCCGGATGGGCTACCGCCAGCACCTGCTGCGCTCCATCCTCCCCATCCGCGACGCCGGGGGCTTCACTTTGGAGGACGGCACGCGCATCCAGGTTGAGCCCATCCTGGTGGGACGCAACGAGGCCAAGATCCGTGAACTCGCGGAAAAGCACAAGGTCTCCGAGTGGAGCACCGACCTCGACGCCGTGATCAACGACCCCACCGTCGACATTGTTTTTGACGCCTCCATGACCAGCCTTCGCGCTGCCACACTGAAGAAGGCCATGCTCGCCGGAAAGCACATCTTCACGGAGAAGCCCACCGCCGAGACCCTTGAAGAAGCCATCGAGCTGGCCCGCATCGGCAAGGAAGCCGGCGTGACCGCGGGCGTTGTCCACGACAAGCTGTACCTGCCCGGCCTGGTCAAGCTCCGCCGCCTGGTGGACGAAGGCTTCTTCGGCCGCATCCTTTCCATCCGCGGTGAATTCGGCTACTGGGTCTTCGAAGGCGACGTCCAGGCTGCACAGCGCCCGTCCTGGAACTACCGCAAGGAAGACGGCGGCGGAATGACCACAGACATGTTCTGCCACTGGAACTACGTCCTTGAAGGCATCATCGGCAAGGTCAAGAGCGTCAACGCCAAGACCGCCACCCACATCCCCACCCGCTGGGACGAAGCGGGCAAGGAGTACAAGGCCACCGCCGACGACGCCTCCTACGGCATCTTTGAGCTCGAGACCCCGGCCGGTGATCCGGTCATCGGCCAGATCAACTCCTCCTGGGCAGTCCGCGTCTACCGGGACGAGCTCGTGGAATTCCAGATCGACGGCACCCATGGTTCCGCCGTGGCAGGCCTGAACAAGTGCGTTGCCCAGCAGCGCGCACACACCCCGAAGCCGGTCTGGAACCCGGACCTGCCCGTCACGGAATCCTTCCGGGACCAGTGGCAGGAAGTGCCTGCCAACGCTGAGCTGGACAACGGCTTCAAGCTGCAGTGGGAAGAATTCCTCCGCGACGTCGTTGCCGGCCGCGAACACCGCTTCGGACTGCTGTCTGCCGCCCGCGGTGTCCAGCTCGCTGAGCTCGGCCTGCAGTCCAATGACGAACGCCGTACCCTCGACATCCCGGAGATCACGCTCTAATGACCTCACTCATCCTTCCCTCCCACGACGGCGGCACCAGGCAATACCGGCTCCAGGGCGCTACGTCCTGGGCCCGTCCCACCGCCCCGCTGACAGCCCGCCGGGCCTACGCCGCAGCACACGTCATCCCCGAGGTCCTGGCGGACAACACCCCCGGCGCCCCGGCGCGGCTCGACTGGGAAGCCACCATGGCCTACCGCCACGAGCTGTGGTCATACGGCCTTGGCGTTGCCGATGCCATGGATACCGCCCAGCGCGGCATGGGCCTGGACTGGGCAGCCACCCAGCAGCTCATCAAGCGCACCGGAGTCGAGGCCGCCTCGGTGGTCTCGTCCGGCAACGCGGCCACGGCCGGCAAATCGGTCCGGGACCTGGTGTCCTGCGGAGCCGGCACGGACCAGCTGGACATCGATTCCCTTCCCGTCGGCGAAGCCGGACTCAAGGCAGTCCTCGAGGCGTACCGCGAGCAGATTGCCGTGATCAGTGAGGCCGGACCCAAGGTCATCATTATGGCCTCGCGTGCCCTGGCCAAGGTTGCCGCCGGCCCCGAGGACTACCTCAAGGTGTACTCCACCCTGCTGCAGGAAGTGGACCAGCCGGTCATCCTGCACTGGCTCGGCACTATGTTCGATCCCGCCCTCGCCGGCTACTGGGGCTCGGACGATGTTGCGACGGCCACGGACACGTTCCTGGGGCTCATCAAGGACAACGCGGCGAAGGTGGACGGCGTCAAGGTCTCCCTGCTCGACGCCAGCCACGAGGTAGCCCTCCGCGCTGCGCTCCCCGAAGGCGTTCGCCTCTACACCGGCGACGACTTCAACTACCCGGAACTGATCGATGGCGACGGCAGCCACCACTCCGACGCCCTCCTGGGCATCTTCGCCGCCATCTACCCGGCAGCTTCAGTGGCCCTGCAGAACTACGATGCCGGCAACGGTGCCAAGGCCCGGGAGATTCTGGATTCCACCCGCGAATTGGGCAAGCACATCTTTAGCGCCCCCACGTTCTACTACAAGACCGGGATCGCGTTTATGTCCTGGCTCAACGGCAAGCAGCAGGGCTTCCAGATGGTGGGCGGACTGCACTCCGGCCGGTCCGTATGCCACCTCGCCAAGACGTTCGAACTGGCAGACCAGGCCGGACTGCTCCGGGATCCGGCGCTCGCCGCTTTCCGGATGTCTGATTACCTGCGGATCAACGGAGTAGGAGTATGAGCGACTTCTCGCGCCTCGCCATCAACAGCGCCACTACCAAGAAGTGGACCCTCGCCCAGGTCGTGGAGGGCTGCGTCAACGCCGGGATCCCGTCCATCGGCCCTTGGCGGGACCGGGTGGAGGAAGCTGGCCTGGACAAGGCAGCGCGCCTGATCAAGGACGCCGGCCTGCGCGTCTCCTCCCTGTGCCGCGGCGGATTCCTGACCGCTGCGGACCCTGAGGGCCAGGCCGCCGCACTGGCCGACAACCGCGCCGCCATCCTGGAAGCTGTGGCCCTGGGCACCAAGGAACTGTTCCTTGTTGTCGGCGGACTGGCGCCGGGCGAGAAGGATGTGGTGGCCGCACGCCAGCGCGTCGCGGACCGCCTCGCCGACCTCGCTCCCTTTGCGGAGGAAAACGGCGTCCGCCTGGTCCTTGAGCCGCTGCACCCGATGTACGCGGCGGACCGTGCCCTGATCTCCACGCTGGGGCAGGCCCTCGACCTTGCGGCGCCCTTCGACGCCTCCACTGTGGGCGTCGCGGTTGATACCTTCCATGTCTGGTGGGATCCCGAGCTCAAAGCCCAGATCGACCGCGCTGGCCGGGAGAACCGCATTGCCTCCTACCAGGTGTGCGATTTCAACATGCCCATCGCCGCCGATCCGCTGCTGTCCCGTGGATACATGGGCGACGGCGTAGTGGACTTTGCCACCATCGGCACCTGGGTGCGGGACGCCGGCTACACCGGTGACATCGAAGTGGAAATCTTCAATCAGGACATCTGGGACACGGACGGCAACACCGTCCTGGCCACAGTGAAGGAGCGCTACGCGGAGCTCGTCCTCCCGTACGCCTGACACGCTCTGGATGTCCTCTCCAGACCGCGGGCTCCTGCTACGTCACGGCAGGAGCCTGCGCCCCACCCCAAAAAGACCCGGCCCGCCATCGGCGGTCCGGGTCCTTTTGTTGGTGAGGATACCTAGGCGTACAGCGAGGCGCACCTGCGGTAGCGGGCAAGCACCCCGCCGTCGTCCTGCCCCGCGGGGAGGTCGACGGCGTCGAGCGCCCACTGCGGAAACTGCCCCGTGAGTGCCGAGGCGGCCTGGCGCGCGGCGCCGTCAGCCACGTATTCCCCGGGACGCGGCACGGTGACTTCGATTCCCAGCAGCTGCGCTACGGCCTCCTGCACGGCCGCGGACTGTGCTCCGCCGCCCACCAGGATGATCCGCCTGGCCTCGACTCCCTGCTGCTGGAGGGCCGCCAGCCCGTCAGCCAGCGAACACACCACGCCTTCGACCGCTGCGCGTGCCAGATTCGCAGGGGTGTAGTTGTGGCGGGTAATCCCATGCAGGGAACCTGTGGCGTCCGGCAGGTTCGGCGTGCGCTCGCCGTCGAAATACGGCACGAGGGTCAAGCCCCCGGCGCCGCTTTTGGCGGACAGCGCCAGCTCGGTGAACTCCGGCAGGCTGACGTCCAGCAGGCCTGCGGTGGCGTCAAAAATCCGGGTGGCGTTGAGCGTGCACACCAGCGGCAGATAATTGCCGGCGGCATCGGCGAACCCTGCCACCAGCCCAGACGCATCGGCGGCGGCGGTACCGGACACGGCGAAGACCGTTCCGGACGTGCCCAGCGACATCACCACGTCGCCTACGCCGGCACCAACACCCAGCGCGGCTGCTGCGTTGTCCCCGGCGCCGGCGGCCACGAGGGCGCCGGCGGGAGTTTTGCCTGCGACGTCCAGCGGGCCCAGCACTTCGGGCAGGTGCGGGACGTGCCCCAGTGATGACTCCAGGACCTCCGGAATGTACCGGCCGGCCGCCGTCGAGTAATAGCCCGTGCCGGAGGCGTCCGACCGGTCCGTGGTCAAGGCCATGAGGCTTCCCGGCCCGCTGCCCTCGCCGTAGCCCAGAAGCCGCCAGGTCAGCCAGTCGTGCGGCAGGCACACCGCAGCAACCTTCGCCGCGTTCTCCGGCTCATTCTCGGCCAGCCAGTGCAGCTTCGTGAGCGTCAGCGACGCTACCGGGACGGTACCCGTGGCACCGGCCCAGTAGCTGGCGCCGGCGGCAGGGTCGCCGTCACCCGCGGTCCGGATCAGCTCCAGCGCCGCACCCGCACTGCGCGTGTCATTCCACAGGAGTGCAGGCCGGATCACCCGCCCGTCGCTGTCCAGGCACACCATGCCGTGCTGCTGGCCCCCGACCGAAACCGCCGCTACGTCGTCCATTCCGCCGGCCTTCGTTATCGCCTCCTGCAGGGCTGCCCACCAGTGGTCCGGGTGGACTTCGGTGCCCTCCGGGTGGCTGGCCCTGCCTTCGCGGACCAGTGCTCCAGTGTCCGCATCACGGATCACCACTTTGCAGGACTGCGTGGAGCTGTCGATGCCTGCTACCAGTACCATGGTCAGCGTGCGTTGAGGAGGTGTTCGATGGCGAGCTGGTTGAGGCGGACGAAGGCGAAGGAGCGTTCGGCTGCTTTGTCGGCGTCGAAGTCATCGAACGCGGTGGTGTCGTTGAGCAGGTCGGTGGCGGTTTCGCCGGCGGCGAGGGTGCTTTCGCCGAGTTCGAAGACGCCGGAGGCGGCGAGGGCTTCCTGGACCTGGGGGTCGGCGCGGAAGGCCAGTGCGCGTTCTTTCAGGAGCAGGTACATGGCCATGTTGGCTTTGGCCGATTCCCAGACGCCGTCGTAGCCCTCGGTGCGGGAGGGCTTGTAGTCGAAGTGCCGCGGGCCTTCGTAGCGGGGGCCGCCGTTGGGGAAGCCGTTTTCGAGCAGGTCCACGGTGAAGAACGAGCTGGTGAGGTCGCCGTGGCCGAAGACGAGGTCCTGGTCGTACTTGATCCCGCGCTGGCCGTTGAGGTCGATGTGGAACAGCTTGCCGGCCCACAGGGCCTGGGCGATGCCGTGGGTGAAGTTCAGCCCGGCCATCTGCTCGTGCCCGGTTTCGGGGTTCAAGCCCACGATGTCGCCGTGTTCGAGCTGGGCGATGAACGCCAGGCCGTGCCCGACGGTGGGCAGGAAGATATCGCCGCGGGGTTCGTTGGGCTTGGGCTCCAGCGCGATCCGCAGGTTATAGCCCTTGTCCTTGATGTACGCCGCGGCGGTGTCCACGCCCTCGCGCATCCGGTCCAGGGCCGCGGAAAGGTCCTTGGACCCGTCGTATTCGCTGCCCTCACGCCCGCCCCACATCACAAACGTCTCGGCGCCGAACTCGGCAGCGGAATCAATGTTCCGCAGGACCTTGGACAGGGCAAAACGGCGGATCGAACGGTCATTGGAGGTGAACCCGCCGTCCTTGAACACCGGGTGGCTGAACAGGTTGGTGGTCACCATCGGGACCTTCAACCCGGTCTCGGCCAGGGCCGCCTTGAAGTTCTTCAGGATCAGCTCCCGCTCCGAGGCCGTGGCCTCAAACGGAACCAGGTCATTGTCATGGAAGGTGATGCCGTACGCGCCCAGCTCCGCGAGCCGGTGCACCGCCTCCACCGGATCCAGCGCCGCACGGGTAGCAACACCAAACGGGTCAGCACCGGTCCAACCAACAGTCCAAAGACCAAAAGTGAACTTATCAGCGGGCGTCGGGGAAAGAGTCATGATGCGTCCTTGCACTAGTGGTACCGCCGTCGGTCTGGCGGTTAGTTTATCGCTTGAACTATATAAGCGTGATTACGCTAAGGTCAATAGCAAAGGGAACGCAACCCACGGTCCCGCATCGAGTACGAGGAGGCCGGCCATGGCGAACACAGCAACGGCGACAGCGTCGGATGCCGCCACTCCGGGGAGCATGGGCGACGTGCGCCGGAGCAATCTTGCTCTCGTGCTGGGCACAGTGGCACAGTCTCCGGCCGGGTTCCACCTGACCCGGGCGCAGATTGCAGCAGCCACGGGACTGACCAAGGCGTCCGTGTCCAGCATTGTCCTCGACCTTCTCGAAGCGGGCATTCTGCACGAAATCGGCCTGAACCCCCAGGGCGAGCGCGGCAGGCCGGGGGTCGGACTGGAATTGAATCCTGCACGCGGTGTCATGGGTATGGAAATCAACGTTGACTACATCGCCGCCGGCGCCACCAGTCTTTCCGGAGCCGTGGTGGTGCAGGAGATTCGTGAACGGGACAACCGCGACGCTGCAAGTGCGCCTGTGATGGCTGCCCTCGCTTCGTTGGCCGCCGAGGTACGGGCGGCGGCCGCAGCCAAAGGCATGGAGGTTCTGGGCGGAGGACTGGCTGTTCCTGGACTCGTGGATGCCGGCAGTGCAACTGTCATCACTGCCCCCAATCTGGGCTGGGTGGACGTAAAGCTGGACGTTGCCCGGCTGCTTCCCGGCCTGCCGCTGGGTGTCACGCTGTTCAATGAGGCCAATGCTGCTGCCCTCGCCGAACTGGCCCACGGTCCCTACCGCAAGCAGGACTTCCTCTTCATCTCCGGCGAAGTGGGTGTTGGCGGCGGGCTGGTCATCAGGTCGGAGCTTTTTACCGGCCCGGAAGGGCATGCCGGGGAGGTGGGCCATATCGTGGTCGACCCTGAAGGCGGTCCCTGTTCATGTGGTGGAACGGGCTGCCTGGAAACGATAGCCGGGCAGGATGCGATTTTTGCCGCCGCCGGGATTGAAGGAAAGCGGCAGGCGAGGTCGGAAAGCATGACCGCCCTGGTGGAGGCGCTTGCTGCGGAGATGCCGGATGCAGTGCTGGCCGTGCAGCGTGCCGGGCGGTCCTTGGGCGTCGCCATTGCCTCCACGTCACGGGTTACCAACATCAGAGCCGTTGTGCTCGGCGGGCACTTCGCCGTCCTGGAGCATTGGCTGCGCCCGCCGTTGATCGAAAGCCTCAGTAAGTACGCCCCCGGAAAAGTTCTCCCGGAAAACATCACCACTGCCGCTGTGGGGGAGGGCGGAGCCCTGCTGGGTGCCGCGGGCAGCGTGGTCCGTTCCCTCCTGGAGGCGCCGCACCGGCTCCACTCCTAGCGTCTGCCGCGGTGCTGGCGCGCTTGGGAGCCGGGGCGGAGAATGGAAGCACCTTGCAGTGACTGTTCGGAGCCGTCATGCGCCGTTCCACGGGCTGGCTAAAACACCACAGGCTTTTGGCTTTCTTTGTCCTGACTTACGCGATTTCCTGGGCGTCATGGCCCGCTTATGCGTCAGGGCTGATTCCCCGTATGGAATTCCTGCCGGTGGGTCCGCTTGCCGCGGCAATGATCGTCATTGCCCTGGCCGACGGCCGTGCCGGCTTCCGCGCCTGGGGGCTTCGGCTTATATATTGGCGCGTCGGGTGGGTGTGGTACGCCGTGGCGCTTCTCCTCCCCGCCGTGCTTGTCCTGGCCGCGGGGCTGACCACCATGGCGCTCGGGGACTCCGCCCCGGGCCTGGCACAGCTGACGTGGAGCGGACTGCTGACCGTTTTCGCCGTCCGGCTGGTCAATCCGCTGGACGGGCCATTGGGTGAAGAACCCGGTTTCCGTGGCTACGCCCTGCCGCTGCTCCAGGTGTCCCGCCCTCCGCTGGTGTCCGCAGCCATTTTGGGCGTCCTCGTGGCCCTGTGGCACCTGCCGCTGGTCCTCTTTAGCGGGCTAAGCCTTATCGGGCTGCCGACGACGTTTGCCATTACCTTCCTCTACGTGTGGCTCTTCAACCGCACGGGCGGCAGCGTCCTGCTGACGATCCTGTTCCACAACGGCCAAGGCACGTTCACCATGGGTTCCTTCGGCTTCACCGGAGGCGGAGCTGCCCGCGTGGAATTGATCTACTTCGTCGTCGTCGTTCTCGCGGTTCTGGCAACTGTGGTGCTGGACCGTGCGGCCTGGCGCGAGGCACCCCGCCAAGCGACCGCCGCCGGCGCTTTCTCTCTCAGGGGGCGCCCCAGGTAACGACGGCGGGCCGCAGGGCTTTCGAACTGGTGCCTGCCCGGACTGGAAGGAGAACACACCATGACCCACGAATTTCATCCATCCCGCAGGCTCCGAGACGGGAGCACAGCGGCTGAACCCGGCAGCGGCAAGCTCCGGCGCTGGATGACCAGGCATGGGTTGCTCGCCTACACGGTGCTGGCCTACGGGGTCACCTGGCCATTGTTGATCGCCGCCTACTTTGGGACTGAAGCGGGTGTCCTGGACCCCGATGGAGGCCTGGCGGGCATGATGAACCAGGTCGCTGCCGGCGGGCCACTCATCGCAGCCGTGGTTGTCCTTGCTCTGACCCAGGGCCGGCGTGGCGTGTCCGGACTGGCGCAGAGCATCGTCCGCTGGCGGGTCCATCCCCTGTGGTACGCATTCGTCTTTGCCGCCATTCCGCTGCTCGGCGTGGCTGCGACCTGGGCTTTTTATCCCGGCGCGTTGGCCGCAGTACCGGGCCAGAACTGGTCGATGCTTTATACCCAGTTGCCGTTGGGCATCCTGAGCATAGCCCTCTTCACCGGGCTGGCCGAGGAACCCGGATGGCGCGGGTACGCCCAGCCGGCCGCCAACCGGCGTTACCAGCCCTTGCTTGCGACGCTGGCCGTATCGGTGATCTGGGCACTCTGGCATCTTCCGAATGCCCTGTTCGTGCAAAATCCGACCGAGACCGCCGCCCATGTGCTGGCCACCGTGGTCAACGGCTTCGTCCTGGCCTGGGCCTACAACTCCACCAGCGGCAGCGTCCTCATCGTGATGCTTCTGCATGGGGCACAGAACGCCACGGGCGGACTGATCCTTCAACTTTTCGGCGGTTCCGCCGACGCCCCGACACCCACCACGTACTACCTGATCTCCGCGATAACGTTCGGTGTGCTGATGGCGGTCGTAGCCGTTATGACCCACGGACGGCTGGGCGTCTCCCCGAGGAGCCTGCGCGGGACTGAAGCGGAGTCCTTCGGCCAAACCTGAGCCTGGCATGGAAGCATCTGAGGCATATAAAAAGCCAGAAACGGCTCGGGCCCGCGTTGCCGCAGGCCCGAACCAATTCCACAAGTGCCCCAGGAGGGAATCGAACCCCCGACCGGCGGATTAGAAGGCCGCTGCTCTATCCCCTGAGCTACTGAGGCAATGGCTTCGGAGCTGAAATCCGGCGCCTCAAAAAGTTTACATTGCCGGAAGTGCCGGTGCTGCCGCTGGTGGGCCATGGCGACTGTTCCTCCACAGGCGGCTGCAGAGGGCTGGTTGTTCACATACGCAAGCCGAAGCCTCCCCGGTGAACCCGCACGGGCGGGATGCTGGTCCTGCCTGCTAGGGCATCACCACATGAAGACAAGGACGTAAAGATGAGCGACACCATAACGATCCGGGGCTTCGTTGCCACCGAGATCAAAAGCTCCACAACTACGGGGGGAGTGGCCACGGCTTCTTTCCGCATCGGGTCCAATTCCCGCCGCTTCGACAAGCAATCGGGCACCTGGGGCGATGGACACACGAACTGGTTCACGGTTCAGGGCTACCGCCACCTTGCGGGCAGCATGGGTTGCAGCATCAGGAAAGGACAGCCGGTCATCGTGGTTGGCAAGTTGAAGATCCGCAGTTGGGAAAAGGACGGCCGGGTCTACTACTCGCACGTCATAGATGCTGACTCCGTGGGCCATGACCTCACGTGGGGTACCGCCAACTTCACCAGGTCCTCCACCAAACCACTTCTGTCGCTCGTGGAGCAGGAGCCTTCCACCGACGGCGAACCCCTTCCCGGCGCGGACGGACCGTTCGACGAGCCGGAGGACAGTGAGGAAGACCTGGACGGCGGCGATGATCCTGCTGCAGCTTTCATCGAAGACAGCAACGGCGACCTTCTCGCCCTGGACCTGGAAACGGGGGAACTCGCCGAATCCGGAGTTTAGGAATTCCCTGTATCAACGTCCCCCTTGGATCCCTTGGCGGGCAGGACCGCGGCACCCCCCGGCCGCGCCCTGCCCGCCCAGGCTGTGAAACGTCCTCCCGACCACGTGGCAGAATGACACCATGCGGACCAGCCCCGACCACCGGCAGAACAGTACGGCCGGCGCATCGTCGGCCGCTCCTTCCGCTTCACGGCATGCTGCCGCACACCGCCTGCTGGCAGCCACGACTGGCGCCGCCCTGGTAGTTGCCTTGTCAGGGTGCGTGGGCGGGGCGCCGGATGCCCAGCCTGGCGTGGCTGAACCGGCAACTGCGGCGTCACCCACTGCCGCCTCGTCCAATGGACCCGGGTCCTCCGAGACCTCTGCCGGGCCGCTGGCGGATACATCCGGAGGTCAACTGGCTGGTAGCCCGGAGGCCGCTACCGAAACGGTCAGAAAGACCGTCACGGACGCCCTGGGCAGGCTGGCGGCGGGATCTCCCAAGCCCGCTACCGCGCAGGTGACCGAAGCCCTGACTGGAGCGGGACTGAACCCGGCTGCCTTGCAGGTTTCCCAGAGCCGGACCCCCACCGGCCTGGAAGCCGACGCCATCGAAGCCTCCGTGCTTCAAGGCAGGGACTGTGTCATCGGCCAGGTCCGTGACGGTGCCGTCACAGTGACTGTCCTGCCGGTACTCGCCAGCGGCAAGTGCTTCGTAGGCTCCTGATCCTGGTTCACCGAATGTGAGATATGCCCGCCAACCCACTAGATTTGGAACCATGGCGGAATTTATCTACACAATGACCAAGGCCCGCAAAGCCGTTGGCGAAAAACTCATTCTTGACGACGTAAGTATGTCCTTCTTTCCCGGCGCCAAGATCGGTGTTGTGGGCCCGAACGGTGCCGGTAAGTCCACCATCCTCAAAATCATGGCCGGGCTGGACACCCCCTCCAACGGTGAGGCCCGGCTCAGCCCCGGCTACAGCGTGGGCATCCTCCTTCAGGAGCCACCCCTGAACGAAGAAAAAACCGTCCTGGGCAACGTCCAGGAAGGCGTGGGGGAGATCTACGGCAAGATCCAGCGCTTCAATGAAATCTCCGAGGAAATGGCCAGCCCCGATGCTGACTACGACACCCTCCTCGAAGAGATGGGCCACCTGCAGGAAGCCATCGACGCCGCAGACGCCTGGGACCTGGACTCCCAGCTGGAGCAGGCCATGGACGCGCTCCGCTGCCCACCGGCGGACGCCGACGTCACAAACCTTTCCGGTGGTGAGCGGCGCCGCGTGGCCCTGTGCAAGCTGCTCCTGCAGAAGCCGGACCTGCTGCTCCTGGACGAGCCCACCAACCACCTGGATGCAGAGAGCGTGCTGTGGCTCGAACAGCACCTGTCCACGTACGCAGGCGCAGTCCTGGCCGTCACCCACGACCGTTACTTCCTGGACCACGTGGCCGAATGGATCGCCGAAGTGGACCGCGGCCACCTGTACCCCTACGAAGGCAACTACTCCACCTACCTGGAGAAGAAGCGGGCACGCCTGGAAATCCAGGGTAAAAAGGATGCCAAGCAGGCCAAGCGCCTCAGCGAGGAACTGGAATGGGTGCGGTCCAACGCCAAGGGCCGCCAGACCAAGTCCAAGGCCCGTCTCGCCCGCTACGAGGAAATGGCGGCAGAGGCAGACCGGACCCGCAAGCTTGACTTCGAAGAAATCCAGATCCCGCCAGGACCCCGCCTGGGCGGCCTGGTGCTGGAGGCCAAGAACCTGCAGAAGGGCTTCGAGGACCGGACCCTGATCGACGGCCTGTCCTTCAGCCTGCCCCGCAACGGCATTGTTGGTGTCATCGGCCCCAACGGCGTCGGCAAGACCACGCTCTTCAAGACCATCGTCGGATTGGAGCCGCTCGACGGCGGCGACCTGAAGATCGGTGACTCCGTCAAGATCTCCTACGCGGACCAGAGCCGCGGCGGCATCGACCCCAACAAGACCCTGTGGGAGGTCGTCTCGGACGGCCTGGACTTCATCCAGGTCGGCCACGTGGAAATGCCTTCGCGTGCCTACGTTGCCGCTTTCGGATTCAAGGGCCCGGACCAGCAGAAGAAGGCCGGCGTGCTCTCCGGTGGTGAGCGCAACCGCCTGAACCTTGCCTTGACCCTCAAGCAGGGCGGAAACCTGCTGCTCCTCGACGAACCCACTAACGACCTCGACGTCGAAACCCTCAGCAGCCTGGAAAACGCACTGCTGGAATTCCCGGGCTGCGCCGTGGTGGTTTCGCACGACCGCTGGTTCCTGGACCGGGTGGCCACGCACATCTTGGCCTACGAAGGCGACGAGGAAAACCCGTCCAAGTGGTACTGGTTCGAGGGCAACTTCGAATCCTATGAGGAGAACAAGGTGGAGCGGCTGGGTCCGGACGCGGCAAAGCCGCACCGGGTCACGCACCGCCGCCTCACCCGCGACTGACTGAGGCAACCCCGGCCAAGCCAACCCGCCTGGCAGCAGGCGCGGACGCAGCAGTGACAAACAGGCCGGCACCCAAGGGTGCCGGCCTGTTTGCGCGTTAACGGGGATAATTCAGCGGGGCTAGTCCCGGACAGCCTTGCGGATCTGGTGCTCCATGACCTTGGACTGGAAAGCGCCCACCACCTTGTTCTTCAGGTCGGTGGGCACGCGGACCATCCCTTCCTGCGCCACCGAGGCAACGTGCTGGCCTGCCTGGTTGAAGATCTTGCCCGTCGCCAGTCCGCGTGCGCCCTGGGCACTCGGCGACTCCTGGACGTACAGCAGCCACTCGTCCACCCGGGCCGGGCGGTGCCACCACATGGCGTGGTCCAGGCTGGCAACGTTCATCCCGGGAGTGATCCAGCTCAGCCCGTGGCGTCGAAGGATCGATTCCAACAGCGTGTAGTCGCTGGCGTAGGCCAGGGCCGCGCGGTGCAGGTTGGGATTGTCGGGCATGGGGCCGAAGGTTTTCATCCACACGGCATTGCGTGCTTCGCGCTCACCCTTTGCTGACACGTACAGCGGGGGATCAACGTGCCGGATGTCGAAGGGCCGCTCATACGCCCAGTGCCGGGCCACCGGATGGTCGAACTTTCCCAGCAGGTCCGCCGTGCTGGGCAGCGACTCGGGGTCAGGAATCCCGCTGGGCATCACCGACTCGTGCTCAAGTCCTTCGTCCTCGCCCTGGAAGGAAGCGATCATCGACAGGATCGGCACGCCTTCCTGGTACGCATGGACGCGGCGGGCGGAAAAGGACCTGCCATCACGCAGGCGCTGCACGCCGAAGGTGATGGGCTTGTTCGCATCGCCGGGGCGCAGGAAATAACCGTGCATGGAATGGACAAAACGGTTCGGGTCCACAGTCCTGATGGAGGCAATGAGTGACTGTGCCAGTACTTGGCCGCCGAAGACCCGGTGATGGGGCTGCTGCTGTGACGGGCCCAGGAAGATGTCCTCGTCCGTCCGGGCGCCTTCCAGCTCACCAAGGTCAAGAAGGGAGATGAGCGATGAGGTGGGGTCTCCGCTGGGGAGCGCCAGGAGTTCGGCGTCGGCTTCAGTCATGGTTCGACTCTAGACGGCGCCCCGGCACTGCTCAACAAAGGTGCAGCCGGTAGTGTTCTTGGTGTGTCTGATCTACTCACCTCGTCCTTCCGTTTCGCCGATCCCCGGGATCTCGCAGACCTGAAGACCTTCGCCACCCGCGCCAAATCCGTTGACGACGGCGCCATCCGCCTTCAGGCCGCGGGTTCCGTCCTCGCCGCGTACGTGTGCGTGCTGCGGCCACGGGTGCTGGGTGAATCCACTCCCACCATCCTTGGACTGCGCACCATGGCACTGGCTCAGCCGTCCGCGACGGACGCCACCGTCCCCCTCGCGGCTGTGCTGGACCGGCTCGCGCGGGCGGGGGAGGACGACGTCGAACTGCCGGTTCCGCCGTCCACCGTCACCGAGTCATGGACCGGCGTTGGCGCCCCCAGGAGCGGATGGGAACTGCTGGGCTCACGCAGCGATGCAGAGCTGCGCCGCGCCGCGGAGGCGGGCATCACTGAAGTGGCCGGAATCGTGCCGGACAAGCCCGGCGCGCTGATCGTCAACAACGCCCGGGCCGCCGTCTGGGGCAGGGAACTTGATGACTCCGGACTTCCGGCAGGGGCCGCGTTCGCAGCCCTGGTCCTGGGCTTCCTCGCCGACGGCGACCAGAAGCTTTACCGCGCCGGCCGCTGGTTCCGCCTCACCGGGCCGCGCGGACACGTCCTCGCCCGCACGGGAAGCGCACTGCTCTAACGGCAGGTCGCTGCGGCCTGGTTGCCTGCGGCAGCCACTGCTGCTGCCGCAGGCAATTGGGTCACTGCCCGGCCGGGCTGTTCACCATCGACAAGGCTGCGCGCTCCATGTAGTCCCAGAGGGTTCCCTCGTACAGGGGCGGAAGTTCCAGTGCGTCCACAGCTGTCCGCATATGGAAGAGCCAGCGTTCCTTGGCCTCGGGCGTCACTTGGAAGGGCATGTGGCGCATGCGCAGCCGGGGATGGCCGCGCTCTTCCCCATAGGTAGTGGGCCCGCCCCAGTACTGCTCCAGGAACATCAGGAACCTGCGCTTGGCCGGCACGAGGTCCTCTTCGGGGTACATCGGCCGCAGCAGCGGATCCGTCGCCACGCCGTCGTAAAAGACATCGATCAGCTTGACGAAGGTTTCGTGGCCGCCCACAGCGTCAAAAAAGTTGTCGGTGTATCCGGGCTGGCTGAACGGATCGTTCTGCATCAGCTGACGGGGCCGCTGCGGTTCGATGGGTATTGTCATTTGCTAGTCTCCGGCCTTCTGGTCCGTCTTTTTGGGTTCGGCGTGATCGGTTCCCTGGTCGGTGGTTCCGTCCGGCGACTCGTGCAGCGGCACGTAATTGCCCTGCGAACGGTTGCCGACGCGGAGTATTTCGCCGTTGCGGAGGTACCAGATGGCGCCGTCGTCGGACCGAACGCGCGTAATGCGCAGGCCCATGGACTCCACAACGCCAACAACCTCGCTGGTTTCGATCACATCGCCGATTCCGTACTGGTCTTCAATGGTAATAAAAATCCCGGCCAGGAAGTCACGGATCAGCTGCTGGGCACCAAAACCGATGGCCACACCCAGGATGCCCACGCTGGTGAGGAGGGGCGCGATATTGATGTCCAGGTTCTGCAGGACGTACATGCTGGTGATCACCACCACCAGCACACCGACGATGCTGTTCAGCAGCGACCCGATGGTTTCAGCGCGTTGCACCCGCCGTTCGTGGTCCAGTGCCCGCAGTGCCGGTGCCGCCCACTTGAAGGTCGGCCTCTTGAAAAAATTGCTGCCCGCTGCCACCCGGCTGGTGATGCGGGAGATGACAAAGGTGGCAACCAGCCAAACGGTAACGCCCACGCCGACGCTGATCACGATGCCCGTGATGCTGATGCCGTCCGGTTCGGTGGCGGCGGAAGGAATGATGGACAACATACTGACCATAGGGGGGAAATACTCCTGGGGTTCCCCGGCGGCGCCGGGATGCGGGGGCCGGAGCACCGGTTACGCCCGGCGCGGAAGGCTCTGTTCTCCTTCAACCCTAGCGCCGTAGCGTAACCGCATGCGCATTCTTGTCCTCGGCGGAACCGCCTTCCTGTCCGCAGAAATCGTCCGCCAGGCCGTCGCTGTGGGGCATGACGTAACCTGCCTTGCCCGCGGCTCGGCTGCTGATCCGCCAGAGGGAGCGGCTTGGCTGAAAGCAGACCGCTTGCTGGGTGCAGAAGCCTACAACGGGGTTGACGGGGAGTGGGATGAGGTCATCGACGTCGCCCGCGATCCGGTGCCCGCGTCCCTGGCGCTGGACGCCCTCGCAGGCCGGGCGGCCCACTGGACTTTCGTCTCCAGCTGCTCCGTCTACGCCGATGCTTCAGTTCCCGGTGCCGCCGAAAACGCCGCCCTGCTCCCGGCCCTGACTCCGGGCATTCCTTCCACGCCGGAAAATTACGGTGAGTCAAAAGCCGCCATCGAGGCGGAAACCCTCGCAGCGGCAGGCGGGAAGGCCCACCTGTGCCGTGCAGGCCTGATTGGGGGGCCAGGCGACGGCTCGGACCGCTACGGTTACTGGCCCGCCCGGTTTGCCAGGGACAGCAGCCCTGCCATCGTTCCCGGTATCGGCAGCCACGCAACCCAGGTCATCGACGTACGCGACCTGGCCGCCTGGATCCTGCTCGCCGCAGAACAGCGGATCACCGGGGCGCTGAACGCGCTAGGCGCCAAGGTCCCCTTCGGCGAGTACATCAGCGCGTCCCGGGCGGCAGCGGGCCATGACGGCGAAGTGGTTCCCGCGCCTGAGGACTGGCTGGCGGACCAGGGCGTCAGCTACTGGGCCGGGCCCGATTCGCTGCCGCTGTGGCTCCCGCCCGGGCACGAGGGGTTTATGGCCAGGAGCAACAAAGCCGCGGTGGGCGCCGGGCTGCGGATCCGGCCGTGGCAGGAGACACTGGCAGACACGCTGGCCGACGAACGCCGGCGCAGGCTGGACAGGCCCCGGAAAGCCGGCCTGGCGCCGGAAACGGAAGCACGGCTGGTCGGCATCCTGCGGGCCGGGGTGTGAACTGCGGGCCCCGGCAGCCAAGAACAACCCTGGTGAGCGCTATCCGGCCACCGTGACGGGGGCATGCTCCACCGGGAAGTTCACGCTACGGGCGATAAAGCACAGCTGGTTGGCCTCATGGTGGAGCTGCCCGGCCAGCTCCAGGTGACGCTCGTCCGCCACCGTCACCTGCGGGCGCAGCGTCACACTCTCGAACTGGCCGCTGCCGTCCCGGTTGAGCTTCATCAGCCCGGTTGCCTCGTCGCGGTAGTCCGTCACCACGACGCCGTGCTTCACCGCAACATGCAGGAAGGACAGCATGTGGCACTGGGCAAGGGCAGCCAGGAGCAGTTGCTCCGGGTTATAGCGCTCCTTGTCGCCGTGAAATGTGGGGTCGGCTGAGCCGTGGAGCGCAGGCAGCCCGGGAATCAGGATGTCGTGGTCCCGGGAGTAGCCCCGGTACGACGACGTTCCCCCGCCCAGGTTGCCGGTCCACTGGACGGTCAGTGCATAGCGGTGCTCGCTCAGCGTCACAACGCCGGCCCTGCCTCGCCCGGAAGGACGTCAGCGGCGCGTGCGCGCAAAGCCCGTGCAACGCCGTCGCGGTTTTCCAGCATCATCCGCCGAAGGGCGGCGCCCTGTGGCGGGAGCGCGGCCAGGAAGCCGTCGGTACGGTCAATGGTGGCCTGGGTGGTCAGCAACGCGGGGTAGAGCCCGACGACGATCTGCTGGGCAAGCGCGTGGGTCCTGGTTTCCACTATTCCCGGCACTGCCTCGAAATACTTCTCCGCATACGGCTCCAGCAGGGATCTGTCCAGGACCCGCATGAAGCCGGTCACCGCCGACCCTTGAAGGGCGTTGGAGAGTTCGCCTTGAACCACGATCGAATCCCAGGCTGCGGCCTTTGCTTCGGGAGTGGGGATCGCCGCTTTTGCCTGGGCAGCCGCGTTCTGCCCGCTGGAGGTGTTGTCCCGCGCCAGTTCGGCATCGATGCCATCCTGCGCCAGCCGGCCGCCCACCACCAGCGAAGTCACCAGCTCCCAGCGCAGGTCCTGGTCAACAGTCAGCCCGTCCAAAACCAGCGAGCCGTCGAGAAGGCCGGCCACTGTGTCCAGCTGGCTTCCACTGCGCGCCAGCAGGGCAAAGGATTTCACGAACTGCAGCTGCGCGTCCGAGCCGCCGGGCACCTCGGACGCCAGCTCCCACAGCCGGTCCGCTGCAGCCACGGCCGTGGCCTCGCGGTGCTCCTCGGCCACATAGAAGCTCAGGGTGGTGGCCAGTTGGCGGAGCTGGACCAGGATCACCGACGAATCGGACTCCGCGGCCACGTTGGCAAGGATCAGTTCAACGTAGCGCCGGGCGGGCGTTTCGCCATCCCGGGCAGCATCCCAGGCGGAGTTCCACACCAGGGTCCGCGGCAGGCTTTGGCTGAAGTCCTTCAGGTGGGCGGTAGCGGTGGCCAGCGACTTCTCATCGAGCCGGACCTTGGCGTAGGCGAGGTCGTCGTCGTTTACCAGGATCAGGTCCGGCTGCGCCAAACCGACCAGCTCCGGGACCTCGGTGCGCCTGCCGTCAACGTCCAGTTCTTCGCGGTGCACCCGCTCGAGCTTTCCGGCGTCGTCCAGGTTGTAGAAGCCCACCGCCAGCCGGTGAGGACGGATGGTAGGCCACTCCTCAACTGCGGTCTGCAGAATCGCAAAGGAAGTCAGCCGGCCGTCGCTGTCCACGGCCAGCTCAGGCCTGAGGGTGTTCACGCCTGAGGTCTCCAGCCATTGCCGGCCCCATTCGTCCAGGTCGCGGCCGCTGGCTTTCTCCAGCTCTACCAGGAGGTCGCTCAGCTCCGTGTTCTGCCAGGCGTACTTGGCGAAATACTCCCGTACGCCGGCCATAAACTGCTCCGGCCCCACCCAGGCCACCAGCTGGCGCAGGACAGAGGCGCCTTTCGCGTACGTGATGCCGTCGAAGTTCACCTCAACGTCCTGGAGGTCGTTGATCTCGGCGAAGATTGGATGGGTGGTGGGCAGCTGGTCCTGGCGGTACGCCCATGACTTTTCCACCGACGCGAAGGTGGTCCACGCGCTCGTGAATGAGGTCGCTTCGACGGCCGCGAGGTGCGACATGTACTCGGCGAAGGACTCGTTGAGCCACAAATCGTTCCACCAGCGCATGGTCACCAGGTCGCCGAACCACATATGTGCGAGCTCGTGGAGGACGGTGATGGCCCGGCGTTCGATCTGGGCTTCCGTGACCTTGCTGCGGAAGACGTAGCCCTCAAGGATGGTCACGGCCCCGGCGTTCTCCATGGCGCCGGCGTTGAACTCCGGAACGAAGAGCTGGTCGTATTTCTCGAAGGGGTAGGGGCAGCCGAACTGCGCCTCGAAGAATTTAAAGCCCTGCCGGGTCAGCTCGAAAATGTTCTCCGCGTCGAGGTACTGCATCAGCGACTTCCGGGCGAAGACTCCCAGCGGGATGATCCTGCCGTCAGAGCTCGTTACCTCGCTGCGCACGGACTGGTACGGCCCGGCGATCAGGGCGGTGACATAGGAGGACAGGCGCGGAGTGGGGGAGAAGGACCACACGGAGCGGGCACCGCCGTCGTCCCCCGGGGTGGTCTCCACAGGCACCGGGGTGGGGGAGTTGGAGATGACATCCCAGTGCGAGGGTGCGGTGACCGTGAAGGTGAAGGCAGCCTTCAGGTCCGGCTGCTCGAACACCGCAAACATCCTGCGCGAATCGGGAACCTCGAACTGAGTGTAGAGGTAGACCTCGTTGTCCACGGGGTCCACGAACCGGTGGAGGCCTTCGCCGGTATTCATGTATGGAGCATCCGCCACGATGGTGAGCTCGTTAGCCTCCGCGAGGTCCGGCAGCTGGATCCTTATTCCGTCCGAGACGGCGCCCGGATCAAGGCTGCGGCCGTTGAGCGTCACGCTGTGAACGGCGGCGGTGACGGCGTCAATGAACGTGGAGGATCCCGGCTTCGCGCTGAACTTCACCGTGGTGGTGCTGCCAAAGACCTTCCCGCCGAGGGTCAGGTCCAGGCTGACCTCGTAGGACTGGACGGTGATCAGTTCGGCACGCCCGCTGGCTTCAGCGCGTGTCAGATTCATACCTGGCAAAGTGGGGCCTCCAGAATAAGTGCGTCAGCCGGCTGGCGGTGCCCAGCGGCGGCACTGATCATTCTTGCATTCCTTCACCCCCGAACAAGTAGCGCCGCTCACAGTGGGTATGGAGACTGGTGGGAAGCCATTGGCCTGCGGCGGGAGTAGCGTTAAAAACATGGGGAAGTTCATGGAGTCGGTGGACACTAAGGCCCTGCGCTTCGTGGCGGGGTTCCCGGTGGTGGTTGGAGCCGCTTTCGTGGTCTGTGCTTTTCTGCTTCGGCCGGACCTTCCTGAGCCGCTGGCCATTCGATGGAATGACGACGGCGGCGCCGCCTTCGCGCCCTTTGCCGCCTATGTCACTGGGGGCGCCCTGATGATTGTGGCCGCCGGCTGGCTGGTCCTCTCCCAGGCGCTGCCGGTCAGCAGGCCGGTGCCCATGCGCCGGATCATGATGGGCGCCGGAATGTTCCTGTGCCTCTTCGTTGCCACCGCCCTGGCTGCCGGCCTCGTTGGCCAGGCTGGCCTGGCGGACGCCCGCGAGTCCAGGGTGGACCTCACTGTCCTTGCGCTCGGAAGCGGGGCCGCTGTGTCCCTCGGCGTTATCATCGCCTTCGTCTACAAGGCGGACCAGCAATGGTCCGCGGACGACGACAAGGCCCTCCAGCTTGCCATCGCCAGGGAGCTGGACCCTGATCTGTCCCGGGATACCATCCGGCTTTGGGTTCACGCCCGCAGCTCTGTCTTCGTCATGATCGGCATAGCGTCGCTGTTCCCGGCCGCGCTGATTGCCATCGCCGTGCCCTGGCTCGGAGTGTTGCTGGTGGTCCTGGCTGTCGTCGGTGCGGCTTTCCTCTGTGCCCGGATCAAGGCGGACCGGCGCGGGCTAAAAGTCCTGCTGGCCGGCGTCGTGCCTGTTATGGATGTCCCCGCAGGCGCCATTTCCGTGGCGAAAGCAGCCGATGTCCGCGCCGCAGACTACGGCGGCTGGGGCTACCGGCACCACAGCGGAACGGCCGCCATGCTGGTCAGCAGCGGCCCCGCCGTCGTGGTGAAAAAGACCGATGGGCAAAGCCTTGCGGTGAGCGGCGGAAGCCAGGCCTCGGCGGCACGGCTGGCCGAAGTCCTCACGCGCGTGGCGGCACGGGCCCGTGGCGGCAGCGGTCCCTCCGCGGCCGGCCAGCCGGAGTCCTAGTATTCTTGTCCGTGTTGTTCACCCCGGCCTGCACCCTTCGTGCCGGCCCCCAGCGCCCACACCGAACGGATTCTGCTTGTGACTTCTTCCCCTGCCTTCCCGCGGGTACACATCGCCACCGACCACGCCGGCATGGAACTCAGCGCCCACCTGGTCACCCACCTGACGGCCAAGGGCTACGAGGTGGTGGACCACGGTCCGAAGGTCTACGACGCCCAGGACGACTACCCCTCGTTCTGCATCAACGCCGCCCTGGCCGTGGTCGCGGACCAGCAGGCCGGTGTCCACGCTTTGGGCATTGTGCTGGGGGGATCAGGAAATGGGGAACAGATTGCAGCCAACAAAGTAAAGGGTGTCAGGGCAGCCCTGGCATGGAACCACTCCACCGCCACCCTCGCCCGCGAGCACAACGACGCGAATGTGGTGGCCGTGGGCGGCCGCCAGCACAGTGTGGAGGAAGCAACGGAGCTGATCGAAGCATTCCTGGCGGAGCCCTTCAGCAACGATGAGCGCCACGTGCGCAGGATCGGCAAAATCGCTGCCTATGAAACTACCGGCGAGGTCATCGAGTAGTGCCGGAAGGGCATACCCTCCGGCGCCTGGCGCGGCAGTTCGGGGACGTTTTCAACGGCCAGCGGCTCGCTGTGTCCAGTCCGCAGGGCCGGTTCACCGGGGGAGCCGCGCTGCTGGACGGGCACACCCTTGTTGCCGCAGAGGCCCACGGGAAACACCTGTTCCTGCACTTCGACCACTCGCTGGTACTGCACGTCCATCTGGGCCTCTATGGGGCGTGGACCTTTGGCGGAGACAGCACTTTTGCAGGGTCCTCCAGCATTGGTGCCCCGCGCCGGGTGGGGGAGCAGGAAACCTTTGGTGGCGACGACGATGACTCCGGTGGGTATGCCGGCCCGCCGGATCCGGTAGGGGCAGTGCGTGTCCGGATCGTGGGCAGCAATGGCTGGGCGGACCTGCGCGGGGCCACAACCTGCGAAACCATCAGCGTTGCAGAGGCCGACGCCGTGCTGGCACGGCTTGGCCCGGATCCACTGGTCAACCGCCGGGGGACGCCGGCCGTTTCGCCGCGAATCTTCAAAGCCGTAAAACCCCCGTGGCCGCGCTGCTGATGGACCAGAAGGTCATTGCCGGAGTGGGAAACGTGTACCGCGCTGAAGTTCTTTTCCGGCGTCGGCTCAATCCGTGGCTGCCCGGCTCCGATGTTCCGGACGCGGAGGCACGCAAGCTGTGGCGCGACGTCGTCTCCGTGATGGGCGACGGCGTGGTGGACGGCAGGATTATCACCACCACGCCGAGATTTTGGTCCGGAAACGGCAAGCCGGCCAAGGCTGCGGCCGCCGTAGCTGCGCTCAAGAGCGACACCTTCCCGGCCAGGGAGAATGCCCATTTTGTGTACAAACGCAACGGGCTGCCGTGCCGGGTGTGCGGCACCACGGTGCTGATGGCCGAACTGGTGGCACGCAAGCTGTACTGGTGCCCTTACTGCCAGCAGTCCTAGCCGCACCAGGCGCGGCTTCCTGGAAAGTACTGAAATACAAAAAGGCCCCTCACTGAGGGGCCTTTTTGGTGTTCTTGGAGGGGACGACGGGAATCGAACCCGCGTAATCAGTTTGGAAGACTGAGGCTTTACCATTAAGCTACGTCCCCAAAGAAGGTCCAGCTGTAAGGCCGTGAGGCGCTCGCAGTCTGGCAACTTCGGGCTGGCTGTTCAAGCCGGATATAACTAAACCTAATTCATGGGGTACGTGTCAAATGTGCAAACTTGGCGCGTATGACCGTAGACTTGCCTGTGCACTTACGGGGTGTAGCTCAGCTTGGCTAGAGCGCCTGCTTTGGGAGCAGGAAGTCGCAGGTTCAAATCCTGTCACCCCGACTCTGCGGCCCGGACCTCTCGGCCTGGACACAACATTGCGTTTGCAGAAACCCATCCCACAATCCCAGGAGTACTTAGACCGTGAAGAGCGCTGTCGAGAACCTCACCCCCACGCGGGTCAAGCTCAATGTTGAGGTCCCCTTTGAGGAATTGAAGCCCAGCATCGACTCGGCCTACAAGACCGTTGCTTCGCAGATCCAGGTCCCTGGCTTCCGTAAGGGCAAGGTCCCCGCAAAGCTGATCGACCAGCGCGTCGGCCGCGGCTACGTCCTGGAGACGGCCATCAACGAAGGCCTCAACGGCTGGTACCAGGCTGCTGTCCAGGAATCCGGCATCCGGCCCCTGAGCCGTCCCGAGGTGGAGATCACCGAGGTTCCGGATCCCTCCGCCACGGATGGCGGCCTGAAGTTCGCTGCCGAGGTTGATGTCCGCCCCGAGATCGAGCTGCCCGACTACGCCGGCATCCAGGTTGAGGTTGCTGCAGCCCAGTCCTCGGACGAGGACGTTGACAAGGCTCTTGATGAACTGCGCGGCCGCTTCGGCACGCTGAAGTCCGTGGACCGTCCGGCTGCCGACGGCGACTTCCTCACCATCGACATCACCGCCACCATTGATGGCGAAGAGGTGGACTCCGCTGCCGGACTGTCCTACCAGGTTGGCTCGGGCACCATGCTCGAAGGCCTCGATGAAGCCGTGACCGGGCTCAGCATCGACGAGGACGCCATCTTCAACACCACCCTGGTGGGCGGCGACCACGCCGGTGAAGAAGCGCAGGTCAAGGTGGTTGTGAAGGCCGTCAAGGAGCGCGAACTCCCCGAGGCCAATGACGACTTTGCCCAGTTGGCTTCCGAATTCGACACCCTGGCCGAGCTCCGCGAAGACCTGGCCAAGCAGGCCGCAGACTCCAAGGTCGTAGAGCAGGGCGTCGAAGCCCGCGACAAGGTCCTGGACAAGCTCGTTGAGCTGGTAGAGGTTCCCGTTCCGGATTCAGTGGTGGAAGAGCAGCTCGAAGCCCACTTCAAGGAGGGCAACGGCCACGGTGAAGGCGAGCACGACACCGAGGAGCACCGCGAAGAGGTCCGGGCCAACACCGCCCGCGCCTTCCAGAACGAGATCATCCTGGACGCCATCGCCGAAAAGGAAGAAGTCAACGTCAGCCAGAACGAGCTGATCGACTACATCGTTACTACGGCCAGCCAGTACGGCATGGACCCCAACCAGTTCGCGCAGATCATTGATCAGAGCGGCCAGGTCCCCATGATGGTTTCCGAGGTCCGCCGCCGCAAGGCACTGGCAGTCGTCCTCGGCCAGGCCACGGTGACCGACACCGAAGGCAAGGCTGTTGACCTCAGCGACTTCGTCCGTCCCGGCGGCGAAGAAGAAGCTCCTGCCGTGGAGACCGAAGAAGCTGCCGTAACCAAAGCGCCTGAGGCTGCTGCTGACGAAGACAAGGCAGAGGCCAAGGCCTAGTACCCCTCGGCAAGCGCAGTACCTCACTGCAGGCGCAGTGCTCTGCTGTAAGGCAATGTGAAAGGCCCCCGGATCAGGTGATCCGGGGGCCTTTTGCCTTGGCCCAGGGCGTGTCCCGGCAAGGGCCCGCCGATCGTGCGCCGTCAGCGAACAGCCCACGGTGCGCGAACAAAACGTCGGTGAAACCGGTTAGTGTCCAAGTAGTGATTTTCAGTGATGTCACCGTCACCAGCGAGAGGTAAGTACACATGTCACAGCACGCAGAGTCCCCCCGGATGGCTACTGTCGATCCTGCAGCACAGGACAACTACATCTACAACCGCCTCCTCAAGGAACGGATCATCTGGCTGGGCTCGGAGGTGCGTGACGAGAACGCCAACGCCATCTGCTCGCAGCTGCTCCTTCTGTCCGCTGAGAACCCGGACAAGGACATCTACCTTTACATCAACTCCCCGGGCGGATCCGTCACGGCCGGCATGGCCATCTACGACACCATGCAGTTCATCCCGAACGACGTCGTCACGGTAGCCACCGGCCTTGCCGCTTCCATGGGGCAGTTCCTGCTTTCCTCCGGTACGAAGGGCAAGCGGTACGCCACCCCGAACGCACGCGTCCTCATGCACCAGCCCTCCGGTGGCATCGGCGGCACGGCTTCGGACATCAAGATCCAGGCCGAACTCATCCTTCACATGAAGAAGGTCATGGCGGAACTGACGGCAGAGCAGACCGGCCAGACCGTTGACACCATCCTCAAGGACAACGACCGCGACAAGTGGTTCACCGCCACCGAAGCACTCGAATACGGCTTCTTCGACAAGATTGCTGCCCACGCGGGCTCTGTTGCCGGCGGTGGCGGCACGTCGAACGGTACCTCTGGCGAACCAGCCTCCGAGAACTAAACCGGCACAAGAACACTCAGATCAGGAGCAAAGAAAATGAACTACAACTTCGGGTGGTCCGCCGGTAATCTTCCGTCCAGCCGCTACGTCCTGCCCCAGTTCGAGGAGCGCACGCCCTACGGCTTCAAGCGCCAGGACCCGTACACCAAGCTCTTCGAGGACCGCATCATCTTCCTCGGCGTACAGGTGGACGACGCCTCCGCGGACGACGTCATGGCGCAGCTGCTGGTCCTGGAATCCACCGACCCGGACCGCGACATCACGCTCTACATCAACTCCCCGGGCGGATCCTTCACCGCCATGACGGCGATTTACGACACCATGCAGTACATCCGCCCTGAGATCCAGACCGTGTGCCTGGGCCAGGCAGCCAGTGCCGCTGCCGTCCTGCTGGCGGCCGGCACGCCCGGCAAGCGGCTCGCCCTGCCCAACGCGCGCGTCCTGATCCACCAGCCGGCACTGTCCGGCGGCCAGGGCGGCCAGGCTTCCGACCTGGAGATCCAGGCCGCCGAGGTCATGCGCATGCGTTCCTGGCTCGAGGACACGCTGGCCCATCACTCGGGCCGGACGTCCGAGCAGGTCAACAACGATATCGAGCGCGACAAGATCCTGACCGCGGAAGAAGCCCAGGCGTACGGTCTGATCGACCAGGTCCTGGATTCACGCAAGATCAAACCGCAGGCCATCACCAGGTAGCGGTAAAGTAAAGCGCCGGTGGCGCCAATCATTTGGCTCCACCGGCCTTTTCCTTCCACCCTCGGGAGCGAATGTGACCTAGAGTGGATGTTGTCACAACCGGTCCATGCAGGCTGGTGAAGATTCCAGCAACGGTGCAAGGCTGCCTGGCAGCAAGATACTAAGGGGTTCACATATGGCTCGGATTGGCGAGAGCACGGATCTGCTGAAGTGCTCTTTCTGTGGAAAGAGCCAGAAGCAGGTGCGCAAGCTCATTGCCGGGCCCGGTGTCTACATCTGTGATGAATGCATTGAGCTTTGCAACGAAATTATCGAAGAGGAACTGGCGGAGGTTGCCGACCTTGGCAGCTTCGAGCTTCCCAAGCCCCGAGAAATCTTCGACTTCCTGCAGGAATACGTCATCGGCCAGGAGCCTGCCAAGCGCTCCCTCGCTGTCGCCGTATACAACCACTACAAGCGCATCCAGGCCGGCCATGCGCCGAAGTCCGGAAGCCTGGCTGAGGGCGGCCACCACGACGACGTCGAAATCGCCAAGTCGAACATCCTCCTCATCGGTCCCACCGGCTGCGGCAAGACCTACCTGGCCCAGACCCTTGCCCGGCGCCTGAACGTGCCTTTCGCGGTAGCTGATGCCACGGCCCTAACCGAAGCCGGCTACGTCGGCGAAGACGTGGAGAACATCCTCCTCAAGCTCATCCAGGCCGCGGATTACGACGTCAAAAAGGCCGAACAGGGCATTATCTACATCGACGAGATCGACAAGATTTCCCGCAAGAGCGAGAACCCCTCCATTACCCGCGACGTCTCGGGCGAGGGCGTTCAGCAGGCGCTGCTGAAGATCCTGGAAGGCACTGTTGCCTCCGTTCCTCCGCAGGGCGGCCGGAAGCACCCGCACCAGGAGTTCATCCAGATTGACACCACCAACGTGCTGTTCATCGTGGCCGGTGCCTTTGCCGGCCTTGAGGAGATCATCGGTTCACGGTCCGGACGGAAGGGGATCGGCTTCGGCGCACCGCTCAATGAGGCCAGCAAGAAGATCGATTCCTATGGTGAAGTGATGCCGGAGGACCTGCTGAAGTTCGGCCTTATCCCCGAATTCATCGGCCGCCTCCCGGTGATCACCACGGTGTCCAACCTGGACCGCGACGCCTTGATCCAGATCCTTTCCACGCCCAAGAACGCCCTGGTGAAGCAGTACCAGAAGATGTTCCAGATTGATGGCGTGGAACTGGTGTTTGATGACACCGCCCTGGATGCCATTGCCGAGCAGGCGCTGGAACGCGGCACCGGTGCCCGCGGCCTGCGCGCCATCATGGAGGAAGTTCTGCTTCCCGTGATGTTCGACTTGCCCAGCCGGGAAGACGTAGCCAGTGTCGTCATCACAGAGGACGTCGTCCTGAAGGGCGCGGAACCAGCCATGATCCCGCACGTCACCAAGCGCCGGAAGTCTGCCTGATTCCGGGACCCACGCCGGCCCAGGCATCTGCCTGACCAAGGCGCTGTACCCACCACGCTGTAAGTGGCTGCGTTCTGCGCAGTCAGCCCCAGGAAGGATCTCCCATGACTGAATCTGCCACCACCGGATCTGCTCAGAACAAGGCGGACTTCTGGTTCGATCCGCTCTGCCCCTTCGCCTGGATCACCTCGCGCTGGATCGGCGAAGTGGAGGGCGTCCGCGATATCGAAACCGTCTGGCATGTCATGAGCCTCGCCGTCCTGAACGAGGGCCGCGACCTGGAGCCCGCGTACCGTGAATCCATGGACAACGCTTGGGGTCCGGTCCGCGTCATCATCGCCGCCCAGCAGGAACACGGACAGGAAGTGGTCAAGGCGTTGTATGACGCCATGGGCTCCCTGATCCACGAGCGCGGCGAGAAGGACCGCTCCGTTGTCATCACCAAGGCGCTGGCGGAATGCGGTCTCCCCGCCGAACTGGCAGCAGCCGCCACCACCGACGCTTTCGACGGCCAGCTGCGCGCAAGCCACGAGGAAGGCATCTCGTTGGTTGGCCAGGACGTCGGCACGCCTGTGGTGGCCTTTAATGGAACTGCTTTCTTCGGCCCGGTCCTCACGCGCATCCCGCGCGGCGAAGAGGCCGGCAGGTTGTGGGACGCCACCACGGCGCTTGCTTCCTTCCCGCACTTCTTCGAACTCAAGCGCAGCCGCACCGAACGGCCCGAGTTCGACTGACATTGCGCCGGCCGCTCCGTCACAAGGGCGGTCCGCACCAGCACAGAGAGAGCCCCGGTAGAACTACTCGGTTGTAGTTCTACCGGGGCTCTTGCGCTTGCTGATGGGCAGGACAATAATGGTCTTTACCCACTTCGAAAGAAGTGGGACGCAGAAACCAAAGATTCAGTGATATGTCTTCGACGCAGCCATCGGCAAAGTCAGAAGCAAGCTACCAGTGACGAGGTAGGAAGACCTGAAGATCCCAGGATTCTGCCAGACCATCAAAGACGTCACCAGGATGGCCGAAAGTCGAAGCCCCACCAACGGCAAAACGCTGATGGGGCTTCCCCTTTGCCCTAAAACGGGCGGCACTACGGTCGGGCTGCCGACATTCAGGCTTGGGCAGGTTCCTCCGTTGCCGCCAAGGCAACGTCGCTGACCGTCAGCTCGCCGTCGCCGACCAGCAGGGTGATGTCCCTGGCATTCGACGCCGCCTTGAGGTCGGCCAGCCCTGCCTTCAGCTGCGTGGTGAGTGCCTCCGACGCCGTGATGATCGCCGAGAGGACCTCAGTGCGCTGCTTGACCTTCGCTTCGGACTTCGCCTTGCGGACACCACTCAAGGCAACGCCCACGGTGGCAAGCATGGTGGTGTCGCCACCCGGGACGTCCAACGGTGCGGGCCAGTGGGCGCGGTGGACGGAACCGGCACGCCACCATCCCCAGACCTCTTCGGTGGCAAAAGGCAGGAAGGGCGCGAACAGGCGCAGCAGGGTATCCAGGGTGGTGGCCAGTGCCGCGAGGACGGAAGCCTGTTCGGCGTCGCCCGCGGCACCGTACGCCCGGTCCTTGATGAGCTCCACGTAGTCGTCCGTGAACTGCCAGAAGAAGGTTTCCGTGATCTGCAGTGCACGGGCGTAATCGTAGTTCTCGAACGCCTTCGTGGACTGTGCCACGACCTCCGCCAGCTGGGCAAGGACTGCCCGGTCCAGCGGGTTGGTCAGCACCGAAAGGTCACCGGACAGCACTGACGCCTCCGTGGCGCCGAGGTTCAGCACAAACTTCGAGGCATTCAACAGTTTGATTGCAAGGCGGCGGCCGATCTTCATCTGCGCAATCTCGTAGGCGGTGTCGGCCCCGAGCTTGGCGGAGGCCGCCCAGTAGCGGACAGCGTCGGAGCCGTATTCCTCCAGCACGTCGGTGGGAACCACCACGTTGCCCTTGGACTTGGACATCTTCTTGCGGTCGGGGTCCAGGATCCAGCCGGAGATGGCAGCGTGCTTCCACGGCGCGGTGTTCTCCAGGGCATCGGCACGCACCACGGACGAGAACAGCCAGGTCCGGATGATGTCATGGCCCTGGGGCCGGACGTCAAAGGGGAACACCTTGGCGAACAGGTCCTCGTCGCGCTTCCAGCCGCCCACGATTTTGGGCGTCAGCGACGACGTGGCCCAGGTGTCCAGGATGTCGGCGTCGCCGGTAAAGCCGCCGGGAAAATCGCGCTGGGCTTCGTCGAACCCGGGAGCAGCGTCTGCTGCGGGGTCCACCGGCAGCTGCTCATCGGACGGAACGATGGGGGAGTCGTAGTCCGGGTTGCCGTCGGAGTCCAGGGGGTACCAGACAGGGATGGGCACACCGAAGAAGCGCTGGCGCGACACCAGCCAGTCGCCGTTGAGCCCTGCGATCCAGTTCTCGTACCGTGAGCGCATAAAGGCGGGGTGGAAGTCGATCTCATGCCCGCGGGCAATGAGCCGCTCCCGGCGGTCCTCGTCCCGGCCGCCGTTGCGGATGTACCACTGGCGGGAGGTGACAACTTCAAGGGGCTTGTCGCCCTTTTCGTAGAAGTTCACGGGGTGCATGATCTTCTTGGGCTCGCCCTCGAGCAGGTCGGCAGCGGTGAGGAGCTTCACCACTTCTTCCTTGGCGCTGAAAACCGTCTTGCCCGCAATCGCGGCGAAGGCTTCACGGCCGATGTCGGTGGTGATCCATTCGGGGGCCTCGCTGACGATCCGGCCGTCCCGGCCCACGATGGCGCGGGTCGGAAGCTGCAGTTCACGCCACCAGGTGACGTCGGTCAGGTCACCGAAGGTACACACCATCGCAATGCCGGAGCCCTTGTCCGCTTTGGCAAGAGGGTGCGCCTTGACCTCAACCTCAACGCCGAACACAGGGGACGTAACCTTCTTGCCGAACAGCGGCTGGTACCGTTCGTCGTCGGGATTCGCCACCAGCGCGGCGCACGCCGCGAGCAGTTCGGGGCGGGTGGTCTCGATGTAGATCCTCTCCCCGTCCTCGGTGAAGAACGGGTAGCGGTAGTACGCCCCGGGCACCTCGCGGTCCTCCAGTTCGGCCTGGGCCACCGCCGTCCGGAACGTCACGTCCCAGAGCGTGGGTGCTTCGGCCATGTAAGCGTCGCCCGCGGCGAGGTTGGCCAGGAAGGCGCGCTGCGAAACCGCACGCGAGTTGTCATCGATGGTGCGGTAGGTGAGTTCCCAGTCCACGGACAGGCCAAGGGTCTGGAAGAGGTTTTCGAAGACCTTCTCATCCTCGACCGCAAGCTCCTCGCACAGCTCGATGAAGTTGCGGCGGGAGACGACGTCGAAATCCCGCTGGTTCTTCGCGGGCTGTGCCGGCGGCTGGTAGTCAGCGTTGTACGGGATGGATGGGTCGCAGCGGACGCCGTAGTAGTTCTGCACACGTCGTTCGGTGGGCAGGCCGTTGTCGTCCCAGCCCATCGGATAGAAGACGTTCTTGCCGGTCATGCGCTGGTAGCGCGCCAGCACGTCTGTCTGCGTGTAGGAGAACATGTGCCCCACGTGCAGCGATCCTGAGGCCGTGGGCGGGGGAGTGTCGATCGAGTAGACCTGCTCCCGGGTGGTGTCCCTGTTGAACTTGTAGGTCCCCTCGGCAAGCCAGCGCTGCGTGAGGGAAGCTTCCAGGCCCTCGAGGGCCGGCTTGTCCGGAACGTTGATGGGGGCGGTGTTGGGCGTGTCTGTACCCTGATTGTCTTCAGCCATTCGCCAATTGTTTCATGGACGGGCCCTTCCGCCGGTCCGCTGCAGCGGCGCTGCAGCCTCTGTTGCCGTGCGTCATGCGGCAGCGTGCTCCGGGCGCCTGCCGCTAGGGTGGTGCCATGACTCAGGACTTCCAGAAAAAGGCAGCTTTGGTGACGGGCGCGAGCAGCGGAATCGGGGAGGCAACGGTCCGCGCCCTGGCGGCGCAGGGGTGGACAGTGTTCGCTGTGGCCCGCCGTGCGGAACGTCTCGCCGCCCTCGAAGCCCGGACGGGCGCCGTTGGAATTCCTGCTGATATTTCCGAGGACGACGACGTGTCCCGGCTGCTTGCCCTGGTATCGGAAGCTGGGGGAATCGACACCTTGGTGAACATCGCCGGCGGCGCCCGGGGGGCGGATGCCATCGGCGCCGCGAATACCGAGGACTGGGAGTGGATGTACCGGGTCAACGTGCTGGGCACCATGAAGCTCACCCGGGCATTCCTGCCGATGCTGCGTGCCAGCGGCGAAGGTACCGTGCTGAACCTGACGTCCACGGCCGGCCTGGCCGCGTACGAGGGCGGAGGCGGCTACAACGCCGCGAAGTTCGCCCAGCATGCGATGACCGGGGCGCTGCGGCTGGAGGAAGCGGAAAACAACCTTCGGGTCATCGAAGTCGCTCCCGGGCTGGTGTACACCGAGGAATTCGCGCTGAACCGGCTGGGCGACCGGCAGGCCGCGGAAAAGGTCTACCAGGGGGTGGAGAAGCCGCTGACGGCGGAAGATGTGGCGGAAGTGGTCCGGTACGCCGTGACAGCCCCGCACCACGTCAACCTGGACCAGATCGTCATCCGTCCGGTCGCGCAGGCCGCAAACCACAAACTGATCCGTAAGGGCTAGCACCTAAGGAACTCCCGGTGGTCCGCGTCCCCGTTCAGCGTACGCTCCCTTATTGGTGGCACGGCCAGGGAAATAGTAGACTCGAAAGCGGCTATGACCCGGCTATCACCGGTGAGCTTCCGGAAGAACGCGCAAACCACCTGACCAGGCGGGGAGCGTCAGTAGAACCGGACGGGTAAGCCCGTCACAGCAGTAATGAGAGGCCGGAGCTGGCACGTTCCCAAGGAACGGGCAGCGCCGGTAAGTGAGGTGGTACCGCGGTGGGCGTGGGGTCTGGAGGACAACACGGCAGCCGTCCTCGCATCCTGAACGGAACTGTCAGGCGCAAGCCGGCAGTTCGCCAAGCTCAACCCAGGATGTCGAGAATGACGTATTACCCCAAGGCCTCAGCCTCCACCAGTGGCACCTCTTCCAGCCGCAACGCGGGTGTATCCGCCTCCGTGAAGTTCCCGGAAGTC
Organism: Arthrobacter sp. D3-16; assembly: GCF_054408515.1. Taxonomy (NCBI): domain Bacteria; kingdom Bacillati; phylum Actinomycetota; class Actinomycetes; order Micrococcales; family Micrococcaceae; genus Arthrobacter; species Arthrobacter sp. D3-16. The sequence goes on from NZ_CP096437.1 coordinate 1,830,869, forward strand.
GAAGAGCGCATCCTCAAATACTGGGACCAGGACGGCACCTTCCAGGCCAGCATCGACCAGCGCAGCGCGGACGTCCCCGGCGGTGAACCCGGCAGCAATGAGTTCGTGTTCTACGACGGCCCCCCGTTTGCCAACGGCCTGCCGCACTACGGCCACCTGCTCACGGGGTACGCGAAGGACCTCGTGGGCCGCTACCAGACCCAGCGCGGCAAGCGCGTGGAGCGCCGCTTCGGCTGGGACACCCATGGGTTGCCGGCAGAGCTGGAAGCGATGAAGCAGCTGGGCATGACGGACAAGACCCAGATCGAAGCCATGGGCATCGACAAGTTCAACGATGCCTGCCGCGCCTCCGTAATGAAGTACGCCGACGAATGGCGCAGCTACGTCACCCGGCAGGCACGCTGGGTGGACTTCGACAACGACTACAAGACCCTCAACGTGGAGTACATGGAGTCCGTCCTCTGGGCGTTCAAGCAGCTCCACGAAAAAGGCCTGACCTACAACGGCTACCGCGTCCTGCCGTACTGCTGGAAAGACGAAACCCCCCTTTCCAACCATGAACTGCGCATGGACGACGACGTCTACAAGAACCGCCAGGACCAGACCGTCACGGTGACCTTCCCCATCAGCGCAGGGGAGTCCGAACTGTCACGGCAGCTCGCTGGCGTGCAGGCGCTCGCCTGGACCACCACGCCCTGGACCCTGCCCACCAACGCCGCGCTCGCCGTCGGCCCTTCCATCACCTACGCCGTGCTGCCCGCCGGCCCCAACGGCATCAAGGCCGCCGCAGCCGACGCGCCCGTCAGCGGCAGCTTCCTGCTCGCCGCCGACCTGCTGGCCAGCTACGCCAAGGACCTGGGCTACGACGATTTCGAAGCAGCACGGGCCGCCGTCGTGTCCACCCACACGGGCGCGGAACTGGAAGGCCTGGCGTACCAGCCGCTGTGGCAGGACTTCGCCGACAACGAAAAGTACGGCATGGAGAATGCCTGGCGCATCCTCGTGGCAGATTACGTCACCACCACGGACGGCACCGGCATCGTCCACCAGGCACCCGCCTACGGCGAGGACGACCAGAAGGTCTGCGAAGAGGCCGGCATCCCGGTGATCCTTTCCGTCGACGAGGGCGCCAAGTTCCTCCCGCTCTTCAAGCACGGCGACCTGCACGACATCGTGGGCCTGCAGGTCTTCGAAGCCAACAAACCGATCACCCAGGTGCTGCGCGCCCAGGGCCGCCTGGTCCGCCAGGCCAGCTACGAGCACAGCTACCCGCACTGCTGGCGCTGCCGGAACCCGCTGATCTACCGGGCGGTATCCTCCTGGTACGTGGAGGTCACCAAGTTCAAGGACCGGATGTCCGAGCTGAACCAGGAGATCAACTGGATTCCCGGCAACGTCAAGGACGGCCAGTTCGGCAAGTGGCTGGAAAACGCCCGCGACTGGTCCATCAGCCGCAACCGCTACTGGGGCAGCCCCATCCCCGTGTGGCAGTCCAGCGACCCCGAATATCCCCGCACGGACGTGTACGGCTCACTCGCCGAGATCGAGGCGGACTTCGGCCGGCTCCCGCTGAACAAGGACGGCCAGGTGGACCTGCACCGCCCGTTCATCGACGAATTGACCCGGCCCAACCCGGACGATCCCCGCACGCCCGAAGAAGGCCAGTCGGTGATGCGCCGCGTGGAGGACGTGCTGGACGTCTGGTTCGACTCCGGCTCCATGCCGTACGGCCAGGTCCACTACCCCTTCCAGAACGAAGCCTGGTTCGATACGCACAACCCTGCCGACTTCATCGTGGAGTACATCGGACAGACTCGCGGCTGGTTCTACATGCTGCACATCCTCTCCACGGCCCTGTTCGACCGCCCGGCCTTCCGCAACGTCATCAGCCACGGCATCGTGCTGGGTTCGGACGGGCAGAAGATGTCCAAGAGCCTGCGCAACTACCCGGACGTCTCCGAGGTGCTGGACCGCGACGGCTCGGACGCCATGCGCTGGTTCCTGATGTCCAGCCCCATCCTCCGGGGCGGCAACCTGGTGGTTACCGAGCAGGGAATCCGCGACGGCGTCCGCCAGGTCATCCTGCCGCTGTGGAACGTGTACAGCTTCTTCACGCTCTACACCAACGCCTCCAACGGCGGGGCAGGCTATGACGCGAAGTTCCGCTATGACGGCTACGCCGACACCCTGGACCAGTACTTGCTGGCCAACACCGGCGAGCTGGTCCGAAACATGACGGTGCAGCTGGACACCTATGACATTTCGGGCGCCTGCGATGAACTGCGCAGCTACCTGGACATGCTCACCAACTGGTATGTTCGCCGGAGCCGCCAGCGGTTCTTCGACGAGGACCAGGACGCCTTCGATGCCCTGTTCACCGCGCTGGAAACTGTCTCCCGCGTAGCAGCGTCCCTCCTGCCGCTGGTCTCCGAGGAGATCTGGCGCGGGCTCACCGGCGGCCGTTCCGTGCACCTGGCCGACTGGCCGGATGCGGACCTGTTCCCGGCCAACCCGGACCTGGTGCAGGCCATGGACAAGGTCCAGCAGATCTGCTCCACCGGTTCCTCGCTCCGCAAGGCGGCGAACCTCCGCGTCCGCCTGCCACTGCAGGAACTCACGGTAGTGGCACCCGGTGCAGATGCCCTGGGCGGTTTTGCCGGCGTCGTGGCCGATGAGCTCAACCTCCGCTCGGTCCGCCTGCTGGACGCAGCAACGGCTTCCCCGGAGGAGTTCGGGATCCAGCAGAAGCTGGTGGTCAACGCCCGTGCGGCCGGGCCGCGCCTGGGCAAAAACGTCCAGGCCGCCATCAAGGGCTCAAAGTCAGGTGACTGGTCAGTCGACGACGGTGTGGTCACTGCCGGCGGGCTCCAGCTGGAACCGCAGGAATACACCCTGGAGACAGTGGTGGCGGAGTCTGAAAGCGGCAGCGCCTCGGTTGCAGTCCTGCCCGGCGGCGGGTTCGTCGTCCTCAACACTGAGGTCACCCCGGAGCTGGAGGCCGAAGGCCTGGCCCGTGACATGGTCCGCTCCATCCAGCAGGCCCGCAAGGATGCCGGACTTAATGTCAGCGACCGGATCCGGACCAGCATCACGGCTGACCAGAATATTGTGGATGCCTTGAAAGCCCATGAAAGCCTCATTGTCAGCGAAACCCTGACCGTGGAGCTTGGCCTGCACCCGGGTGGCGATGGCACGGAACAGCAGATCGCCGTTGAAAAAGTAGAGGCATAAATCCATGACTGACGAATTTTCCGTAGAGAGCGTTTACGCCGAACTGCTGGGCCGGGCGCCGGAAAACAAGATGGAACCGCGGCTTGCCCCGCTGTTCCGGGCGATGGACGTGCTGGGGGAGCCGAACAAAGCCTTCCCGATCATCCACGTCACCGGGACCAACGGCAAGACGTCCACCGCCCGCATGATCGAATCCGTCCTGCGGGCCCACGGCCTGAGCACCGGCCGGTACACCAGCCCGCACCTGTCCAAGGTCACCGAACGGATCAGCATCGACGGGCACCCGGTCCCGGATGAAACCTTTGTCCGCATCTGGGACGAAATCCGCCCCTACCTGCAGATCGTGGACTCCGAGCTGGAGGCCGCGGGTGAGCCCCGGCTCACCTACTTCGAGTGCCTCACCATCCTGGGCTTCGCCATCTTCGCGGACCAGCCCGTCAACGTGGCGGTCATCGAAGTGGGACTGGGCGGCATCACGGACGCCACCAACGTGGGGGACGGGCTGGTTTCGGTGGTCACCCCCATCTCCCTGGACCATACTGACCTCCTCGGCGACACCACCGAGGACATCGCCTACGAAAAGGCCGGGATCATCAAGCCCGGCGGCTACCTCATCAGTGCCGCCCAGCCGCTCGACGCAGCCCAGGTACTTTTGGAGAAGGCCAAGGACGTGGGCGTGCCCTTCAAGTTCGAGGGAGTGGAATTCGGCGTCGAGTCACGGACCGTGGCGGTTGGTGGCCAGATGGTCACCCTCCAGGGCATCGCGGGTCGCTACCCGGATCTGCTCGTGCCGCTTCATGGCGCGCACCAGGCGCAGAATGCGGCTGTGGCTGTGGCTGCGCTCGAAGCGTTCTTCGGCGGCGAAAAGGAACTCGGCTTCGACGTGCTGCAGGAAGGCTTCGCCGAGGTCACCTCCCCGGGCCGGCTTGAGGTGGTTCGCACGGCACCCACCATTGTGGTTGACGCTGCCCACAACCCAGACGGCGTCAGAGTGTCCGCAGCCGCCCTCCAGGAGGCCTTCACCTTCACCAGGCTGGTACCGGTGGTGGGAATCCTCAAGGAGAAGGACGCCGAGGAGATCCTCCGCCAGCTCAAGGAGTCCCTCGGCCATATGGCCGAGGAGTACTGCTTCACCCAGTCGAACTCCCCGCGCGCCGTCCCTGCGACCGAACTCGCCGAGCTCGCCATCGACCTCGGTTTCGGCGAGGACAACGTGCACGTCGCGGAGAAACTCGACGACGCCCTGGAATGGGCCGTGGAACGCGCCGAGGCAAACGACGACCTTTCCGGCGGCGTGCTGGTGACCGGTTCCATCACCCTGGTGGCCGAGGCGCGGATCCTGCTCGGGAAGACGGAGGCGTAGGCAATGGCCAAGCTGACCAAAGCCCAGCGCGAATGGCGGCCGGGCATGCCCAAAAAGCGCCGTTCCACCAAGGTGATGTTCGCTTCCACGGTGCTGCTGCTGGAAGCCTTTGTGATGTTTTTCGCCACCCTCGCGGTGTTCGGGCTGCGCCGCGGGGAGTTCCCGCCGGCCCTGATCCTCGGTGTGGGCATCGCTCTGAGCGTGCTGATGATCGTGGCCTGCGCCTTCCTCACCAAGCCCTGGGGCATCGGCCTCGGGTGGATCCTGCAGCTCGTCCTGATCCTCACCGGCATCTTCGAGCCCGCCATGTTCCTGGTGGGCGGGCTGTTCGCAGTGGCCTGGTGGTACGGCATCCGCACCGGAATCCGGCTGGACCGGGAAGCCGGGGAGCGGGCCCGCGAGCAGGCCGAATGGGAAGCGGCCCACCCGGACGAGGCCGCGGGGCCCGGCCAGCAGCCGCAGTCCCCGTAGACTTGACCCGAAATCCCTTACCAACGCATTGGAGCAGTTGTGACTACTGAGCGCACCCTCGTCCTGATCAAGCCCGACGGCGTCGCCCGCAACCTCACCGGGGCCATTCTGGCCCGGATCGAAGCCAAGGGCTACACCCTGGCCGAGCTGAAGAAGGTGGACGCGTCCCGCGAGCTGCTGGAGCAGCACTACGAGGAGCACGTAGGCAAGCCCTTCTACGAGCCCCTGGTGGAATTCATGCTCTCCGGCCCAGTGGTGGCAGCCATCTTCGAAGGCCACCGCGTCATCGAAGGCTTCCGCTCCCTGGCCGGCACCACCGACCCCACCACGGCGGCCCCCGGCACCATCCGCGGCGACTTCGGCCGCGACTGGGGCCTGAAGGTCCAGCAGAACCTGGTCCACGGCTCCGACTCCACCGATTCCGCCGAACGTGAGATCAAGATCTGGTTCCAGGCGTAGCCTCACCGGTATGACAGATAAGGCCGATGTTCTCCAGGAACATCGGCCTTATCTGTCACTTCAAACGGTTGGGAGGCGGCTTTAGAAGCCCGAGGTTCCGGCGAAAACCTGGATGAAGGCGAAGAAGATCGTGGCGATGACCGCCACATACAGCAACGCGGTGATAATCCACCCGGAGTCGCCCAGGATGCGGGCGGCGTTTTCCGGCATCGGAATTACCCCGGCGGTGACGTTCCGGACGGTCACCCAGACGAACAGGGGAATCATCGCCGCCCAGACGATCATGCAGAACGGGCAGAGGATGTGGATATCGTAGAGCGCCTGGGACCACAGCCACACCACGAAGGCGAAACCAAGCGTGACCCCGGCCTGCAGGCCTACCCAGTACCAGCGGGCAAAGGTTGCGCCGGCGAGCAGCGACATACCCACGGTTATGATGACGGCGAAGGCCACGATGCCGATGAACATGTTCGGGAAGCCGAACAGGGAACTCTGCCAGGTTTTCATTACGTCGCCACAGGAAATCCAGGGATTCACGTCACACACCGTGGTGTGGTTGGGATCCTGCAGCACCGCGAGCTTTTCCAGCACCAGGGTTCCGGAGGCGAGCCAGCCGATGACACCCGTGATCACCAGCAGCCAGCCGAAAGGCCGGTTGCGGGTCATCGCCGGGACACTTCCTGCGGTCCTCTCCGCCGGGTCGCTGTCCTGGTTCAGGCTCCGTTCCTGGGCAGGGGTGCCGCTGAGGGGGGAGATGCTGGGCATTGGTGTGGCGTCCTTTTCATCCGGTGCTCCTTGCCTGATTGTAACGCCGAAGGCTGGAAGGGCCGTCCAGACGAGGGGAATGGGGCCCAGCGCGTTTGGTGCTGCCTCCGCCGGGATTTAGCCCGGGTATGAGAGAATGAACGTGGCTGGAAGCCGATCCACATTCGGACTCCGGTCCGGTGGCTTGTTCCCAAGACCGCCAATGACGAGCAGGGCAGGCATCGGTTCCACCGACGCAGTCTCCCGCGACTCCATTGAGCGGCACCTGGTTGTAGCACGTAGAACAACGGGTTTCAGAACATCCCGCCGGCCCCCACGGGCTGCCGCACCCCACTGCCGGTGCGAACCTGGGGGTATCCATTTGACTTCTGTCAACGCCTGCGGGTTTTGACAATATGTGCCCCAATGGGTGCCGGATGTGGCGGTACGTCAGGGGCAGGAGTGTTGCCACATATGGATAATGAACAAGTTTTAGCCGTTAACGACGCAGCAGCGGCCACGGAGGCAGACGATGCGCCCAAAAAGGCCACAAGGACGCGCCGGAAGGCCGCACCCAAGGCCGAGGCCCTGATCCCGGAAGCCGACGTCACCGGAGCCGGCACCCCGGAAGGCGCCCCTGCCGGCGTCGATGCTTCAGAAGTCGGCGCTGCCGGTGCTGCGGATTCCGGCGCCGCGGAGGCCAAGGCTCCCGTCCGGCGGACCCGCGCCCGGAAGAAGGCGGACACTGCCGAACCGCTCCCGGCTTTCGCCGCAGAGGCAGAATCCCCAGAGGCAGAACCCGCAGCGGCAGGACCGGAAGCAGTACCCGGCGTCGAGGCCACTGGCGCCGGCACTCCTGAGGTCCAGACTGGTGAACAGGCCGGAGAACCCGCCGAAACGAAGCCCGTTCGCCGCCGTCGGGTCGCCACCCGGAAGACGTCCGCACCTGCCGCCGCAGCGGAACCGGCGGAGATGCAGGCAGCCGAAGTCCCGCCTGCTGAAGAGGCCGGCACGGTTGCGGCCGGGAAGCCCGAAGCGGTTGAGGCCGCTCCCGTCCCGGCAGCAGCGGATACCGCGGCGGTACCTACCGCCGATGCGGCCGCACCGGCGGACACCACCGAAGAAGAGGCTTCCGAGGAAGCAGCGCCGGCCGGGCAGGCGCCCGCGGCTCCGTCCAGCCCCTTCGGCACCCTTTTCATGGAACCTGCGTCCCCCACGTCCGTCCTGTTCCAGGCACCGGACCTGAGCACCGTGGTGCGCCCGGTGCCCGCCGCTGTGGAAGAAGCGGAGGAGGACGACACCGACGAGGTGGATTCGGAGGACGCCGGCCGCCGCAGGCGCCGGGGCCGCGGACGGCGTGGACGCAGCCGCCTCGGCGAACGTGAAGCTGACGCCGACCTTGAGGGCGGCGAAGGTGCCGACGCCGATGCCTCCGACGACGCCGACGAGGACCCTGCCGGGCAGGTCGAAGAAGGCGTGACGTCCCGCCGTCGCCGCCGCCGCCGCCGCGGTGACCAGGACCTTGAGCTGACCGGTGGCGGGGATGACGATCCGCCCAACACCGTGACCCGCGTCCGCGCGCCCCGGGCCGTCACCGAGCCGGCCGTCAGCAACCGGGTTACCAGCGTCAAGGGATCCACCCGCCTGGAGGCAAAGAAGCAGCGCCGGCGCGAGTCCCGCGACACCGGCCGCCGCCGCACCGTCATCACTGAAGCCGAGTTCCTGGCCCGCCGCGAGTCCGTTGACCGGCAGATGATCGTGCGCCAGCGCGATGACAGAATCCAGATCGCAGTCCTCGAAGACGGTGTCCTGGCCGAACACTTCGTGTCAAAGACCCAGCAGGATTCCCTGATCGGGAACGTGTACCTGGGCAAGGTCCAGAACGTGCTGCCCTCCATGGAAGCTGCCTTCGTGGACATCGGACGTGGCCGCAACGCAGTCCTGTACGCCGGTGAGGTGAACTGGGAAGCCGTAAACCTCGAGGGTAAGCAGCGGCGCATCGAAAACGCCCTCAAGTCCGGCGATACCGTCCTGGTCCAGGTGACCAAGGACCCCGTGGGACACAAGGGCGCCCGCCTGACCAGCCAGATCTCGCTGCCCGGCCGCTACCTGGTGTACGTACCCGGCGGTTCCATGACCGGCATCTCCCGCAAGCTGCCCGACGTCGAACGCAACCGCCTCAAGCGCATTCTCAAGGACCGCCTCCCGGAGCAGGCCGGCGTCATCGTCCGCACCGCCGCCGAGGGTGCTTCCGAGGAAGAGCTGACGCACGACATCAACCGGCTGCGCGCGCAGTGGGAGGGCATCGAGAGCCAGTCGAAGTCCACCAAGATCCTTGCCCCTGAGCTGCTCTATGGCGAACCGGACCTCACTATCAAGGTGGTCCGTGACGTCTTCAACGAGGACTTCTCCAAGTTGATCGTCTCCGGCGAGGAAGCCTGGGACACCATCGAGGCGTATGTTACCTACGTAGCGCCGGACCTGGTGGGCCGCCTCGAGAAGTGGACCAAGGACCAGGACATCTTCGCTGCCTGGCGCATTGATGAGCAGATCCACAAGGCGCTGGAGCGGAAGGTCTTCCTGCCCTCCGGCGGTTCGCTGGTGATTGACCGCACCGAAGCGATGACCGTGGTGGACGTCAACACCGGCAAGTTCACCGGCAGCGGCGGCAACCTCGAAGAGACGGTGACCAAAAACAACCTTGAGGCTGCCGAAGAGGTTGTCCGCCAGCTCCGCCTCCGCGATATCGGCGGCATCATCGTCATCGACTTCATCGACATGGTCCTCGAATCCAACCGCGACCTCGTTCTCCGCCGCATGGTGGAATGCCTGGGACGCGACCGCACCAAGCACCAGGTGGCCGAAGTTACGTCACTCGGCCTGGTGCAGATGACCCGCAAGCGGATGGGCACCGGGCTCCTCGAAGTCTTCGGCGAACAGTGCGAAGCGTGTGCCGGCCGCGGCGTGGTCACGCACGATGATCCCGTGGAGCACCGGCGTGCGAACATTGTGGCTGCAGAGCACCACGTCCAGCGGACTGACAGCCGGCCGGAAGCCCGCAGCGAAGGTTACCGCAACGAGGCCCAGCGCATTGACAACAACCAGCCCGGCGCACGCCCGGACCGCAAACGGCGGCGGGGCCGTGGTGGCCAGCAGCCGGAGGCTGCTCCGGCAGCGGCGGTGCACGTCCACACGGTCCACCCGGACCCCTCGGACGCTGAACGGCATGCGAAGGCGGAGGCCACCAGGCTGGCCCTTGCGAACATCGCGGCCGCCGCGCATGCAGCGCACCTGCACGACGACGAAGTGGCGGCTGCCAAGCAGGCGGCCGCGGACCAGCCGGCCCCTGCCCCTGCCACTGCAGCTGAGGTTGCAAAGCGCGACGACGAAGCCCGCCAGGCTGCCGTGCTGACCTTCGGCGGCGAGAAGGTGGTGTTGCCGTTCGTGGAGCACGCCGAAGAGCAGCAGCAGAAACCGGCCCTGACCCTGGACCGGCTCGCTGAGGCTTTCGCCCACCTGGGCCAGCCGGCGGTGGACGAAGCCGGGCAGGCGGAACCGGAGCAGGGCAAACGGGAGCAGAAGCCAGCGGCGGCCGTCGAATCAGCGGAGCCTGCACGGGCGCCCGCTGCCACAGACCTCGCCAAGGATTACAGCGACCACGCCCTGGAGCAGTCCCGGCAGCGCCGGCCGCGGCGCAACCGCAGCGCCAGCCGCGCTCAGGGCGCTGCCAACGAAACCGCTGTGCAGCATCACGAGAACGTGGCGGCAGCCGGCACGGGACATATCCACCAGGCCAAGGCCCCGGAACCGGCCGGTTCCGGCGCCTCCAGTGACGGCAATGCCGGCGCCCCGGCCACAAAAACGGCCGAGGCGCCCATCATCCTGGGCGTCGGGGTTCCGGCCTCGGAGCTCTAAGCGCCAGCGGCGTTGAATACGTAAATGCCCGGCCAGCCACAGCAGTGGCCGGCCGGGCATTCCGTGTTTAAGGCCAAGGATGCAAGGGCAGTGCGGCCTTCCAGGGCTGCCTTCCAGGACACGCCGCCGGGTCGCAATGTGTCACCTTCGGCCTGCGCCAGGGGAAAAAGCTAGGCTGGGGAACCGACACGGGGTGCCGCGCAAAAAGCCGGCTGAGATCCACACCCGTTGAACCTGTCCGGCTAGCACCGGCGAAGGGATGTCTCTTGTCTACGACTCTTGTAATGCCCACTGCCACCCCGGCACTCTTCACTGCGGCACCAACACCCGCGGGCAGGCCCGTCCCCCGGGTCCTTTCCATTGCCGGCTCCGATCCTTCCGGCGGCGCCGGTATCCAGGCCGACCTGAAGAGCATCGCCGCGCTCGGAGGCTACGGCATGGCTGCCATCACTGCCCTGACCGCCCAGAACACCCGCGGAGTACGGTCCGTCCATGTGCCGCCTGCATCGTTTTTGGGGGAGCAGCTCGACGCCATCAGCGATGACATCGGCATCGACGCGGTGAAGATCGGAATGCTGGGCAGTGCCGAGGTGATCCAGGCGGTGGAGGCATGGCTCCGGAAGGTGCGCCCCGCCGTCGTGGTCCTGGACCCGGTGATGGTGGCCACCAGCGGCGACCGGCTCCTGCAGGAATCCGCCGAAGCGGCACTGCGCGGGCTCCTGCCGCTGGCCCACCTGGTCACCCCCAACCTGGCGGAGCTGGCCATGCTCGTGGGCGGGGAATTGCAGGACACCTGGACCGGCGCGCTGGAACAGGGCCGTGCCCTCGCCGCTGCCACCGGTGCAACAGTGCTGGTCAAGGGCGGCCACCTGGACGGCAACGCGTGCCCGGATGCGCTGGTAAACACCACCGGCCTTCTGTCCGACGAAGTGGTAGTGGTACCGGGGCCGCGGGTGCCGACGCGGAACAGCCACGGCACTGGCTGTTCACTGTCCTCCGCCATGGCAACCGCCCACGCGCGGCTGGGGGACTGGGAGGCGTCCCTCCGGGAAGTCAAGCCCTGGCTGGCCGGCGCGCTGGAGGCATCCGGAACACTGGAGGTGGGAACAGGCAACGGGCCTGTGCACCACTTCCACCACCAGCAGCCGTTGCTTTCCGAAGGGATTTTCGCCGCGCAGCTGTGGCATGAGGCGCAGCAGGACCTGGACGACATTTATGCCCTGGACTTCATCCGCCACCTGGCCTCGGGCAGCCTGCGGGAGAAGGAGTTCGCGTACTACCTCGCCCAGGACGCCATCTACCTCAACGGCTATTCGCGCGTGCTGGCCAGGGCAAGTGCGCTGGCACCTACCGAGTCAGAACAGCTCTTCTGGGCTGCCTCTGCCCGGCAGTGCCTGGACGTTGAGTCCGAGCTGCACCGCTCCTGGCTGAGCACCCGAACCGTCCAGCCCCGGCTCGGGCCGGTGACTAAGTCCTACGTGGACCACCTGACCGCAGCATCGGCGTCGGGCAGTTACGCGGTCCTGGCGGCTGCCGTCCTGCCCTGCTTCTGGCTCTACGCGGAGGTGGGCGCAGCGCTTCACTCCCGGTTCGTTGCCGCCGGCGAACCGCCGGCCCACCCGTACGCGGACTGGCTGCGCACCTACGCCGACGAAGACTTCGCTGCTGCCACCCGCACGGCCATTGGGATCGTGGACGAAGCAGCGCGCCTCGCCTCGGCGGCGGACCGGGCAGCCATGGTCACGGCGTTCAAGCAGTCCTGCCGCCTGGAAGTAGACTTCTTCGACGCGCCGCGCCTGTACTCCTGAGGCACTGTCGGTTGCCTTGCCGGTACTATGGTGGGGCACGGTGCGGATGCCGGAGTTGAGCTGTGGTACCTATCACAGTCCACCCGCCGGAACCAGCCTCATTTGCGGCCGAAGGCAAAATTAGCGTATTCTGGATCTTCGGTGCTTACGCCAACACTTGGGTTATGACCCCACGGCGTTGAGGCACAGCGAGAAACCAGACTTTTACACGTCGGTTCCGCACGCAAATTTAGTAATAAACGTCGAGAGAAGTGAGTTCCCAAGTGGTGTACGCGATTGTCCGCGCAGGCGGCCGCCAAGAGAAGGTTTCCGTTGGAGACTTCGTTACCCTGAACCGCGTCGCCGGTGGAGCTGGCAGCACCATTCAGCTGCCCGCACTGCTCCTGGTTGACGGTGACAAGGTCACCTCTGCCGCTGCTGACCTGGCCAAGGTAACTGTTACGGCTGAGATCCTGAACGACCTCCGTGGTCCGAAGATTGTGATCCAGAAGTTCAAGAACAAGACCGGTTACAAGAAGCGCCAGGGTCACCGCCAGGAACTGACCAAGGTCAAGATCACTGGTATCCAGTAACCTTCGTTACTGTTCAGGTTTTTCAGCAGATCCCCAGAATTTAGAGGCAGGCATTTCAAATGGCACATAAAAAGGGCGCGAGCTCCACTCGCAACGGTCGTGATTCCAACGCTCAGTACCTCGGCGTAAAGCGCTTCGGCGGCCAGGTTGTTTCCGCCGGCGAGATCATCGTCCGCCAGCGTGGCACCCACTTCCACCCGGGCGCCGGCGTTGGCCGTGGCGGCGACGACACCCTGTTCGCACTGACCCCGGGAGCCGTTGAGTTCGGCACCCGCCGCGGTCGTCGCGTCGTCAACATCGTTGCTGCTGCAGCTGCAGAGTAACAAATAGTTCTGAAGCGGTGGAGCGGGCCAGATGGTCCGCTCCACTGTTCTTTTAACCGCATTACAATCGTCTTGGCGTCTCGCGGCGTCCAGGAAACAGCACTGAGGAGATCCACGTGGCCAGCTTTGTAGACCGGGTAGTACTGCACGTATCCGGCGGTAGCGGCGGCCACGGGTGCGTCTCCGTCCATCGCGAGAAGTTCAAGCCGCTGGGCGGTCCCGACGGCGGCAACGGCGGCAACGGCGGGGACGTGATCCTTCGCGTGGACCACCAGACCACCACCCTCCTGGACTACCACCACGCACCCCACCGCCACGCCAGCAACGGCGGCCCCGGCATGGGCGACTGGCGCGGCGGCAAGAATGGCGAGACGCTCATTCTTCCCGTCCCGGACGGCACCGTGGTCAAGTCCAAGGACGGCACCGTCCTCGCGGACCTTGTCGGAGAAGGCGCCGAGTACGTAGCCGCGGCAGGCGGCATCGGCGGCCTGGGCAACGCTGCGCTTTCGTCGCAGAAACGCCGCGCCCCTGGCTTCGCCCTGCTCGGCATCGAAGGCGAATCCAGCGATATTGTCCTGGAACTCAAGTCGATCGCCGACATCGCCCTGGTGGGTTTCCCGTCCGCCGGCAAGTCCAGCCTTATCGCCGCCATGTCTGCGGCCCGGCCGAAGATCGCCGACTACCCCTTCACCACTCTTGTTCCCAACCTCGGCGTCGTCCAGGCCGGGGATGTCCGCTTCACCATCGCCGACGTCCCGGGCCTCATCGAAGGCGCCAGCGAGGGCAGGGGACTGGGCCACCACTTCCTGCGCCACGTGGAGCGTTGCGCGGCGCTGGTCCACGTCCTGGACTGCGGCACCCTCGAATCGGACCGCGACCCCCTCTCCGACCTCGCCGTCATTGAGGCCGAACTGGAAAAGTACGCCGTTGACATGAGCTACGCCGGGCAGGATGGCGAAGTTGTTCCGCTGAACCACCGCCCCCGCCTGGTGGCGCTGAACAAGGTGGACCTGCCCGACGGCAAGGACATGGCAGACTTTGTGCGCCCGGAACTGGAATCCCGCGGCTACCAGGTGTTTGAAGTGTCCGCCACCAGCCATGAGGGCCTGCGGCAGCTCGGGTTCGCCATGGCCGGAATCGTCAAGGCCGCCCGTGATGCTGTGGCCGCTGCGCCGCCCAAGGTGCAGCCTGCCGTACTGCGCCCGCGTGCTGTCAACGAGTCCGGCTTCAAGATCCGCCGTGAGGAAAAGGGCCTCGAGCCCCTGTTCCGCGTCATCGGCGAGAAGCCGGAGCGCTGGGTCAAGCAAACGGACTTCACCAACGAGGAAGCCATCGGCTACCTTGCTGACCGCCTCGCAAAGCTTGGCGTGGAGACGGAACTGTTCAAGCAGGGTGCCAAGCCCGGCGATACCGTGGTCATCGGCGAGGACGACGGCGTCGTCTTCGACTGGGAGCCCACCATGATGGCAGGCGCGGAGCTCCTCGCATCACCGCGCGGCACCGACGTCCGGTTCGCTGATCTCGGGGACCGCCCCACCCGTGGCCAGAAGCGTGAAGAGCAGCAGGAACGCAAAGACGCCAAGGCCGCCGCCCGCGCCGAACTGGAAGCGGAACGTAAGGCCGGCATCTGGACCGAGTCAGTCAGCAGCCGCAGGGCCGCCAGGCCCGTCAAGGAGAGTGGACTGGACGCAGGCGATGAGTTCTAGGGCTGCAGCCGCGGAACCGCTTGCCCGGTCGGTGGACCGGAGTGTGCTCGCCAACGCCGGGCGCGTGGTGGTCAAGGTGGGGTCGTCGTCGCTGACCAGCATCAAGGGCGGTATTTCCGAGGAGTCCTTGACGGCCCTGGCGGATGCTCTGGCTGCCAAGCGGAATACGGGAACCGAGATCATCCTGGTGTCCTCGGGCGCCATCGCCGCGGGCCTGGCTCCGCTGGGGCTGGCCAAGCGTCCGCGTGACCTGGCCACCCAGCAGGCGGCGGCAAGCGTAGGCCAGGGCCTGCTGATGGCCCGCTACACGCAGGCGTTTGGGGCCCATGGCGTCACCGTCAGCCAAGTCCTGCTCACCGCCGAGGACCTGATGCGGCGCAGCCAGCACACCAACGCATTCCGTGCCCTGGACCGGCTGCTCAACCTCGGAGTGGTTCCCGTGGTCAATGAAAACGATACCGTCGCCACGCACGAGATCCGGTTCGGCGACAACGACCGCCTCGCCGCCCTGGTGGCACACCTGGTTCGGGCCGATGCGCTGGTGCTGCTGTCCGACGTCGACTCCCTGTACGACGGCCCCCCGTCGCTCGGTGCCAAGAGGATTCCCCTCGTTGAAGGCCCCCACGACCTGGAAGGCGTCTCCATCGGCAAGGCCGGCAAAGCCGGCGTCGGAACCGGCGGCATGCTGACCAAGGTGGAGGCGGCAACCATGGCTGCCGGCTCGGGCATCCACGCCCTGGTCACGTCTACCCCCAACGCCGCGGCTGCACTGAACGGCGAAGACGTGGGGACCTGGTTCACCGTCAACGGGGCCCGCAAACCTGTCCGCCTGCTGTGGCTGGCGCACGTCGCCTCCGTCCAGGGGCGGCTTGTGCTGGACGACGGTGCCGTGAAGGCGGTGCGGCACCACCGCACTTCGCTGCTGCCGGCGGGGATCTCCGCGGTGCACGGAGACTTCGAAGCCGGCGACGCCGTCGAGATCGCCAGTGCCGACGGCACCGTGGTGGCCCGAGGACTGGTGAACTACTCGTCTGCCGAGCTGCCACAGATGCTGGGCAGGTCCACCAGGGACCTTGGCGAGGCGTTGGGCAGCGGCTATGACCGTGAAGTTGTTCATGTAGATGACCTCGTGCTGGTTTGAGGTCCGGGCTCGCCTAAACTTGGAATATGACTGAGGCCCTGATCCACAAGACCGCTGAAAACTCCGGAGACACTGCTGCGCCTGCCAGTGTTCCTCCCGTCGAGTCGCCCGCAGCGCCGGTCCCGGCTGAGGTTCCGCTGTCCGCCGGTGACGTCGAAGCAGCAGTCCACGCCATCGCTGACCGTTCGCGCCAGGCGGCCCGCCGGATGGCCATGGCGAACCGCGCCTGGAAGGACCGGGCGCTCCGCGCCGTCGGTGCTGCCCTACTGGAGAGCACTGCTGCCATCCTGGCCGCGAACGCGAAGGACGTGGCAGCTGGAAAGGCCAACGGCACGTCCGCCGCCATGCTGGACCGGCTCACCCTGACCGAAGCCCGGATTGCAGGGCTCGTGGCGGCCCTTGAAAACCTCGCCGGCCTGCCGGATCCGGTGGGCAATGTGGTCCGCGGACAGACCCTCCCCAACGGGCTGCGCCTTCGGCAGGTCAACGTACCCATGGGCGTTGTGGCTGCTATTTACGAGGCTCGGCCGAATGTCACCGTGGACATCGCCGGGCTGGCCCTCAAGAGCGGCAACGCCGTGATCCTGCGTGGAGGAAGTGCTGCGGAGGCCACCAACCAAGTCCTGGTGCGCCTCTTGCGGGAGGCACTCGAATCCGTCGACCTGCCCGCCGACGCCGTCCAGACCGTTGACCAGTACGGCCGTGCCGGAGCCAACGTCCTCATGCGCGCCCGCGGCAGAGTGGACGTACTGATTCCCCGCGGCGGCCGTGAACTGATCCAGACTGTGGTCACCAACTCCGCCGTTCCCGTCATCGAGACGGGGGAGGGGAACGTGCATATCTTCATCGACGAATCCGCCAATGAGGACATGGCCGTGGAGATCCTCCTGAATGCCAAGACGCAGCGGCCCAGTGTCTGCAATACGGTCGAAACCCTGCTGGTCCACTCCGGCTCAACGGTGCTGCCCGCCGTCGCCGCCGCCCTGAGCAAGGCGGGCGTCCGGCTGCACGCCGATGAGCGCATCCGGGCTTCCCTTCCCGCATCCATTGACGCCGAACCGGCCACCGACGAGGACTGGGCCCGCGAGTACATGGATCTTGACCTTGCCGTTGCCATGGTGGACAGCCTGGACGAGGCCGTAAAGCACATCCGCACCTGGACTACCGGGCACACGGAGGCGATCCTCACCAACGATCTCGCCAACGCCGAGCGGTTCATCGCCGAAGTGGATTCCGCGGCTGTCATCGTCAACGCATCCACCAGGTTCACCGACGGCGGGGAACTTGGCCTTGGCGCGGAGGTGGGAATCTCCACCCAGAAGCTGCATGCGCGCGGTCCGATGGGCCTGACCGAACTCACTACCACCAAGTGGATCGTGCAGGGCGAGGGCCAGGTCCGCGGGTAGCAACGCGGTAACATAGACCAGAAGTCAGAAACGGCGGAGCTTTCCGCTGCCACAATCGTTTGAACCCAAGGGGAGAAAATGCTGTTCCAGCAGATTGCCACGACCATCGCCGAAGGCGAAGAACACGAACTCGCCCCGCTGTGGGCCGAGCCGTGGGTCTTCGGAGTGGTCATCTTCGCCATCCTGCTGGTGATGATGTTCATCACCCTGTCCTACTCCAACCTTGGGAAGCGCCACGCTGCCACCGAGGAGCATGCTGATCCGCACCGCCAGCACCCCAACAAGCACGATCACGGGCAGGGCCACTAACATTTCCCGCGTTCTTCACCACAACGGAGCCAACGGCCGGCTGCGCCTGGGCGTCATGGGCGGGACTTTTGACCCCATCCACCACGGCCACCTGGTGGCCGCCAGCGAAGTGGCTGCCGAGTTCGACCTGGACGAAGTGGTTTTTGTCCCCACCGGCCAGCCCTGGCAGAAGTCCCACAAACAGGTCAGCGAACCCGAGCACCGCTACCTCATGACCGTCATCGCCACGGCTTCCAACCCGCGGTTCACGGTCAGCAGGGTAGACGTTGACCGTCCCGGGCCCACCTACACCATCGACACCTTGCGTGACCTTCGGGCCCAGCGCCCGGACGCGGATCTTTTCTTTATCACCGGCGCAGACGCGCTGGCGCAGATCCTGTCGTGGAAGGACATCGAAGAGTTGTGGTCACTGGCCCACTTCGTAGGGGTGACCCGGCCGGGGCATGTGCTGGACGGGATGGGCCGGAAGGACGTCAGCCTCCTGGAGGTGCCCGCGATGGCCATCTCATCGACGGACTGCCGTTCCCGGGTGGCTGCGAACAACCCGGTGTGGTATCTCGTGCCGGACGGGGTGGTCCAGTACATCGCCAAGTACGGCCTTTACCTGGACGCCCCGGCGGCTGCCAATGCTCCAACCTCCGAAGCAAGCGAACCAGCCAGCACTGAATGAGTTCTCTATGAGTCAGGAACAGCCCCCCATCCGCAGCCGCCGGGAACTCCGGAAGGCCAGGGATGCGCAACAGCCATCCGTGTCCACAGCCACGGATCAGCTTTCGCCTGCCACCAAAAAGCCCGGGGCAAGCCGTCCTGCGCCGGGCACGCCGGCACCGGCTCCTGAGCAAACACACACCCAGCGTTCCTCCCAGATCCGGGCGCGGGACCGTGCTGCGCTGCGCACCATCAAGGAGCTGGAAGAAAAAGAGGGCCAGCTGGCAGCTGGAGGTCCGCCCACACGGCGCCAACTCCGCCTGCAGCAGCTCAAGGAACAGGCGCTTACCGCAGCCACGCCCATCGTTGCCCCCGCCGGCCCGGTTGATGCCGGTGCCAGGGTCCCCGCATCCCCTGCCCCGGGGGAGAATGCCGCGGGGGAGCAGGATTCCCGCGGCGCAAGCAGCGCGCCCTCGCCGATTTCCGATGCCCCTCACGGCATGACCGTCGAACAGGCGCTGGCAGCAAGGGCGCTCATTGCCGAGCAGGCCAAAAACCAGATCGCGAAGATGGGGCACATCGCCTCCCTCGATCCCGAGGCCGTGGACCCCGGGATCCTGGCGGAACAGATCGCCCTGGCGGAACGCGCGGCAGTGCTGAACCGGCGTGCCATGGCCAAGCAGAAGCTTGCCGAGCAGACCGGGGTCCCTGCCCCTGGCAATGACTCGTCGTCCGCAGAACCTGCCCCCCAGCAGCAGGGATCGAAGGCGCCACCCGTTCCGGTGCAGCGGCCGGCACCCTCGACCGCCAGCAACCTGGCCATGGTCACCCCATTGGAGTTTGTTCAGGTGCCAGGCGTTGACCGGCCGGTCATGAAGCCGCCTGCGACGAGCCACGTTCCCGTCACTACCCGGCCTGGTACAAAGGTTCCGCCGTCCGGTACCAGGAAGCGGCGTCCGGCCGGGGGAGCCCGGCCGGCAGCGCCCGACGCCGGACCCGGCCGTTCACAGGTCATTGCCCGCGCGGAGGCTGCCGCCAGGGCTGCTGCCCGTCCCGGGACCGCTGTCCTGCCACCGGCTGTAGCGGCGGAGAGCCACGGCGAGGACGCGTTCAAGGACGTGCCTCCCGTCCCGGCCCGGTCGGCCCACGGACTGGATCCACTGGACGCGGCAACGGCAGGCCTGGCCCGCGCATCGCGCAACCGCCTCCTCCAGTTCTGTGTCCTGGCCTTCGGGTTTTTGGCCCTCGTCTCGGGCATCTTCCTGATCATCAGCGGAATGTCCCGCTAACCGGCACTGCCGGCCCCACCAGCTTTTTAACCAACAAGGAGTCCCGTGACTGCATCAGATTCATCCATCATCACAGCCCGCGTTGCCGCCAAGGCAGCTGCGGACAAGATTGCCCAGGACATTGTGGCCCTCGACGTGAGCGAGCGCCTCGCCCTGGCCGACGTTTTCCTCATTGCCTCGGCACCCAGCGAGCGGCAGGTCAACGCCATCGTTGACGGAATCGAAGAAGTACTCGCCAAACAGGATTTGCGCCCGGTCCGCCGCGAGGGGCGGTCCGGCGGACGCTGGGTACTGCTTGACTACTCGGACATCGTCATCCACGTCCAGCATGAAGAAGACCGCGTCTTCTACGCGCTGGAGCGCCTGTGGAAGGACTGCCCCGTGGTGGACCTCCAGCTTGGCGATGACACGTCGGCGAAAGCTGCGGCCACCACCGAGACGGAGTAACGAGGCGGAAACCAGCCGAATATGCCCGATTTGGAATTTTCGGAATTGCTGTTCTAAGATATTTGAGTTGCTTCGGGGAAACCCGAAAGAAAAGCTCTTTGAGCGGCAATAATTCGGGGCTGTGGCGCAGCTGGTAGCGCACCTGCATGGCATGCAGGGGGTCAGGGGTTCGAGTCCCCTCAGCTCCACCGACGATCCGCCGGAATCATTAGATTCCGGCGGATTTTTGTTTGACTGTCCATCCGCTGGGATCCGGTATAGGCGCTGCTGTCCCCCCCGGACAGGCCGGAAGGTGCCGATTGGCGCATGGGACAAAAGTGCATTAAGCTGATCAGGTTGCTTCGGCGGGACGTTCTCCCACTGAAGCAAGGCCGGGGCTGTGGCGCAGCTGGTAGCGCACCTGCATGGCATGCAGGGGGTCAGGGGTTCGAGTCCCCTCAGCTCCACCGGTCGTCCTCCTGCCAGGGGGAAGCAAAAAGGGAACCGTCCTTCGGGATGGTTCCTTTTTTGCTTCCCCGGCAGAGCGGTGCCCTTCCTTACAGCCACTGCCTCCGGCGCAACGGCGGGGGGTCGCCGCCGGGCCGCTGGACCAGGACCTGGTTGACGCCCGTCAGCCCGTTCTCGAAGCCGAGGGCGCTGGAAGCCATATAGAGCCGCCACACCCGGGCCCGTCCGGGGCTGGTCAGCTTCACCGCCTGGTCCCAATGCTCCTCCAGCCGGCTGACCCAGGCACGCAGGGTGAGCGCGTAATGGCGGCGCAAAGCCTCCACGTCCAGGATCTCGAAGCCCGCAGACTCCAGGGCAGAGGCCATCCCGCCCAGGCTGATCATCTCGCCATCGGGAAAGACGTACCGGGGGATAAAGGAGTCCGGGTCCGGGGCGGTAGGGCCGGCGTTCCAGGAAATAGCGTGGTTCAACAGCCTGCCGCCCGGCCGCAGCAGGCCGTACAGCCCGGCTGTGTAGTGCGGCATCTCCGCCCGTCCCACATGCTCCGACATGCCAATGGAGCTGATGGCATCGAAGGGCCCGTCCTGTATATCGCGGTAGTCCTGCACCCGGATATCGATTCTTTCGGTAAGGCCGGAATCTGCGGCCCGTTTGCGTGCGAAAATGGCCTGCTCCTGGGACAGGGTAACGCCCACCACCGTGACGCCATACTGTTCAGCAGCGTGCAGGGCGAAGCTTCCCCAACCGCAGCCCACATCCAGCACGCGCATCCCCGGCTCCAGACCCAGCTTGCGGCAGACGAGGTCCAGCTTTGCCTCCTGCGCGGCATCCAAACCCTCGGCAAGCCGGCGGCCGGCTGGAGTCCGGCCGTCCTCTTCTTCTGGCCACACGGCACAGGAATAGACCATGGACGGGCCCAGGACCATGGCGTAGAAGTCATTGCCGACGTCGTAATGGTGGGCGATGGCGGCGGAATCCCTGCGGCGGGAGTGTAGCCTGCCTTTTCGGGCAATCCGCGCTTCCTCCGGGGGAGGAGCAGGGTTGGGGCCCAACGCCCCAAGCCGCACGGCGGTGCGGAGCAGGGTCCAGAGTTCCCCCGCGGTGAGCGGCCGGAACGGACCGGGCTCGGCGAACTTACCGGCCGAGCTCAAAGCGGTAAAGGCGGCAAACACGTCCCCGGGCGCATCAATGTCACCGGAGACGTAGGCACGGCTCAGGCCCAGCTGTCCCGGTGACCAAAGCATCCGCCTCAGGGCACGTCGGGAACGGAACTCCAGGACCGGCGCTCCCTCCGGCCCGGCTTCGGAGCCGTCCCAGGCCCGCAACCTCAGTGGTATTTCCTCAGTACCGAGCACGATGGCCAGGGCCTTGGCGAGCCGTGCTGCGTTTCCGGTTCTAGTGGTCATGTGGTCCTCCTGTCTCCATGGGCCAAGACTAAGGCCGGGACGCTCCGTCCGACTATCATGGGTGGGTGAATCCTGCCCGTGCCGACGTTGTTGTCATCGGTGCGGGCCAGGCCGGGCTTTCCGCCGCCTACCACCTCCAGCGCCGGGGGCTTGACTTTGCAGTGCTCGACGCCGAGGAAGGTCCGGGCGGCGCGTGGCGGCACCGGTGGAAGAGCCTTCGGATGGCAACCGTGAACGGCATCAGCGATCTCCCCGGTATCGCCAAGCCTGCCGTGGACCCCAAGGAGCCGAGTTCGGAGTTCCTGTCGCGCTATTTCCGTGACTATGAGGAGGAACTGGGCCTGACCGTCCAGCGGCCCGTGAAAGTAAGGTCTGTCAGCCGCGAAGACACAAACCCTGCCGGGAGGCTGCTGGTCAGCACGTCGCGCGGCGTGTGGAGCGCAGCAGCGGTGATCAATGCCACGGGCACCTGGACCCGCCCGTTCTGGCCCATCTATCCGGGGCAGTCAACGTTCCGTGGCAGGCAGCTCCACGTTGCCGACTACGTCTCTGCCGAGGAGTTCGCGGGCCAGCACGTCATTGTGGTCGGCGGCGGGATTTCCGCCGTCGGGCTCCTGGACGAAATCTCCCGTGTCACGTCCACCAGCTGGTTCACCCGGCGCGAGCCGGTGTGGCGGGACGCCGAATTCGACGCCAAGGCGGGCCACGATGCCGTGGCACTGGTGGAGGAGCGGGTGCGCCAAGGCCTGCCGCCGCAAAGCGTGGTATCGGTGACCGGCCTCATCTGGACACCAGCACTCCGTGCGGCGGCAGCCCTCGGTGCCCTCGAGCGGCAACCTATGTTCACGTCCATCGAACCCGGCGGCGTCCGGCTGGCCGACGGGCGCTTCGTGGCGGCAGATGTCATCCTGTGGGCCACCGGGTTCCGGGCGGAACTTGACCACCTTGCGCCGCTGCACCTTCGGGGACCGGGAGGCGGGATCGTGATGGACGGCACCGAGGTGGCAGCCGAGCCGCGTCCACCTGGTGGGTTACGGGCCGTCGTCGTCAACCATCGGTGCCAACCGCGCAGGCCGCGCTGCGGTAACTGCCATTCTGAAACTCCCGGGGATCCGGCCGGCCGCCAGGACGGTAAATTGGGGCTGACGGCGGGATCGGGGCAGGGGCAAGCAGGGCCGGTCAAAGGGTCCCAGAAAAAACTACAAGCGGCAGGAACCAGGTGGCACTAGAGAGTCTTGAGGACGTCCTTCCGGTCCTTCGCCGGCGGCCGGATGTGGAGGCGCCCAACCTGCAGGCATGGGATGCCACCGACCGGCTGCTGCTTGATTCAGCCGCCGCGCACGTGTCCGCCGGAAGCACCGTGGCCGTCATCGGGGACCGCTACGGGGCACTGACCCTGGGCGCCCTTGCCGTCCTCAATCCCGGGGCTGTTCGGGTGCACCAGGACCTCATTACCAGCGAGCAGGCGCTGCGGCTCAATGCCGCCGCGGTGCTTGGAAACGGGGCAGGGGACGGCCCGTCCTTTAGCCAGCTTCCGCTCGGACACGACCTCCTCAAGGATGCTGGAAGTGTCCTTCTGCAGCTGCCGAAGACCCTCGCCGAGTTGGACGAAATTGCTGCGGCAGTAGTCCGGTACGCGCCGCCGGACGTGGTGCTCCTGGCCGGCGGCCGCGTGAAGCACATGTCCCTGGGCATGAACGCTGTCCTCGAATGCCACTTTAGGTCCGTCACCCCGCAGCTTGCCAGGCAGAAGTCCAGGGTGATCGTGGCGGCCGGTCCCCAGGGCAGCGGGGATCCGGAGCGCTTTCCCGTCATTGAGCACCTGGCCGAGATCGATCTTGACGTTGCCGCCCACGGCGCGGTGTTTGCCGGGGCCCGCCTGGATATCGGTACCAGGTTCCTGCTGACGTTCCTGCCGTCCATGCGGCCCGTGCAGCACGCGGTCGACCTCGGATGCGGCACAGGAATCCTGGCCGCGATGTACGCCCGGCAGCATCCAGGCTCGACAGTCACCGCCACGGACCAGTCCGCCGCCGCAGTGGCATCTGCACTCGCAACTGCCCGGGCGAACGGCCTGGCAGGGCAGGTCCGGGCGCTCCAGGACGACGCCATGGCCACCCTGCCGGACGGGAGCTCGGACCTGATACTGCTGAATCCACCGTTCCACGTAGGCGCCGGCGTCCACGCGGGAGCAGGCCTGAAACTGATCGCAGCAGCCGGCCGCGTCCTGGCCCCCGGGGGTGAGCTGTGGACGGTCTTCAACCGACACCTGGCCTACCTCCCCGCGCTTGAGCGTAACGTTGGCCCCACGGTGGTGAAAGGCCGGAACGCCAAATTCACGGTGACCCTCAGCACCCGCCGCAGCACGCAATGACCATGCTGGAGGAAGCAGGTCCAGGCCGGAGGGAAAGCAGGCTAAAGCCGCGCCGCGCCGTCAGCCGTTCCTATGGGTCTGCGACTGTGCGTAACGTACGATTCAGACATCAGTAACTATGCGCCGGAAACGAAGGGGACGCCGTGACTGAGATCCGCCAACCCTCACCAAGGCGCGGCACCAACCTGCCCCGGATGGGTGATTTCAACCTGACCGTGATCCTCGAGGCCATCCGCCGCTCATCCGGCGGGCTGAGCAGGGTGGAGCTCGCCCAAATCGTGGGCCTGTCGCCGCAGACCATCTCCAACATCTCCCGCCGCCTGCTGGACCAGAACCTCATTGTTGAAGCAGGCAAGGAAGGCAGCGGCCCCGGCAAGCCCCGCACCATCCTCCGCCTCAACCCGGGCGGCATGTTCGCCGTCGGCGTCCACCTCGACCCCGCGGTGACCACTTTCGTGGTTCTGGACCTCGTGGGCGCGGTGGTACAGCACTCCCGGATCAAAACCCCCGGCGGAAATGATCCGTCCGCCGTTATTGCCACCATCACGGCCGAGATCTCCCAGCTGGTGGCGGATTCCGGAGTGGACAGGGACCGGATCGCCGGCCTTGGCATAGCCGCTCCCGGTCCCATCGACGTGGATAACGGCACCGTGGTTGACCCGCCGCTCCTCCCGGGCTGGGACCGTGTGGAACTGCGCAACGCGCTCTCGGAAGCGACGGGCTACTCCGTGCTGATGGACAAGGACGTTACCAGTGCCGCCGTTGCGGAAACCTGGGCCGGCGGCCCGAGCGGAGCCGGCAGCTTCATCTTTATGTACATGGGTACCGGAATTGGTTGCGGAATCGTGCTGAACGACGAGGTGGTCAGGGGCACGTCCGGCAACGCGGGTGAAATCGGCCACATCATGGTGGATCCGGACGGGCCCATGTGCGACTGCGGCCTCCGCGGCTGCGTCAAGTCTTCCTGCATCCCCCAGGTACTCGTGGCCGAGGCGGAGGCCGCCGGCATCCTGGACGGCTCCCGCTCGCGGAGCAGTGGGGCCGAAGTCCAGCAGGGCTTCGCCGCGTTGTGCGACCTGGCCGACCAGGGCAACGAACAGGCGCTGGCCATCATCGATAAGTCCGCGGTGCTGGTGGCCCGGGCAGTGTCGGTGGTGACCAATGCCCTGGACGTGGAGCGGGTGGTCTTCGGCGGACCGTTCTGGAGCGGCATGGCTGAACGCTACCTCGAGAAGATCCCGGCCTTGCTCGATGTACACAGTGCCGCCCGGCTGATCCATCCCATCGAGGTGGTAGGTACCGGCGTGGGCGAGGACGTGGGCGCAATCGGGGCCGCATCCCTGGTTCTGGAACACACCCTGGCTCCCCGCGCCCAGAGGCTCCTGCTGGAGAGCTAAGGGGGCGCGTTGCCCTTGCCTGGGGCGGGGCACGCATCTAGCATTTCCGTATTGCGCGGCTGGGGGGCCCGCTGGCAAGGGCCCTCCAGCCATTGATCGAATGGAGCACCATGCGTGGCCCGGCCCTGAAGACCATGTCCCTGATCGCTGCCGCATTGATCGTCCTGGCGGCCTGCACGCCCGCTGCTCCCGAGGATGGGTCGAAAACGCTCAAGGTGGTCTATCAGAAGACCGACTCCTTTACCGCCCTGGAGACGATGTTCCAGGCCGCGAAAAAGGAGTTCGAGGCGGCAAACCAGGGGGTGACGGTTGAGCTGCAGCCCATCCAGGGGAACGACGACGACTACGGCACCAAGCTGGCCCTGGCCCTGAGATCACCCTCCACCGCGCCGGACGTCTTCTACGAAGACACCTTCAAGGTCCGCTCCGACGTCGACGCCGGCTACCTCCTCAAGCTCGACAGCCACCTTGAAGGCTGGGAGGACTGGGATACATTCGACGACGGCGCCAAGGCAGCAGGGCGGGCCGACGACGGCGGGACGTACGCCGTGCCGCTGGGAACCGACACCCGGGCCATCTGGTACAACCGGAAGGTCTTCGAAGCCGCCGGGATCACCCTGCCCTGGGAGCCGCGCAACTGGCAGGACATCCTGGACACAGCCCGGAAGATCAAGGCCAACGATCCCTCCGTGGTCCCGTTCAACATGTATGCCGGCAAGGGCACCGGCGAAGGAACCGTCATGCAGGGATTCTACGAACTGCTCTACGGAACCGGGTCCATGCTGTACGACGAGGAAACGAAGAAGTGGGTGGTGGGTTCCGCCGGCTTTACCGACTCCCTGGCTTTCCTCAAGACCCTATATGACGAGGGACTCGCCGTTACCCCGGCAGAGGCGCTGGATGCGAACGTCTGGAAGAAGGTGTTCGGGGAATGGTTCCCGAACGCAAAGCTGGGCGCCACCGTGGAAGGCTCCTATGCGCCGTCGTTCTGGCAGGACGGCGGCAGCTACGAATGGCCCGGCTACGAGCAGGACATGGGTGTCGCCCCGTTCCCCACCCAGGACGGCGGCGCTCCCGGAGCGGTAAGTATGTCGGGCGGGTGGACGCTGGCGATCGGCGCCGGGACGAAGGAACCGGACCTGGCGTTCAGCTTCCTCAGCACGGCAATGAACCGCGATAATTCGCTGGCCTTTACGCTCGAAAGTTCGCAGATTGCCGTCCGCAGCGACGTTGCTGGCGATACCGGCTACCAGTCCGCAAACCCGTTCGTGAAGGACGTCTCCGAACTCGTTTCCGTCACGCGCTACCGCCCTGCAACATCCGACTACCCTCGGATCTCTGCGGCAGTCCAGGAGGCAACGGAGGCCGTGATCACCGGTGCCCGGACCCCGGAGCAGGCGGCGTCGGACTACGACGCCGCGGTGGCTGACATCGTGGGTGGCGACAACACCGTCCGGAAGTAACCGGTGGCGGCCCAAACCGGGGGACGCGGGCTGCTGCGCTACCTGCCCGTCCTGCCTGCCGTCGTACTCCTGGCGGTTTTTCTCGCCGGTCCCGTGCTGTGGGCTTTCCATGCCTCCTTCACCAATGCCGGCCTGACGGGCCGGAATGCGCGCAATCCGGACTGGATCGGGCTGGAGAACTACCAGCGGCTGCTGGTGGACCCAGTGTTTCCTCTTTCCCTGGGCCTGACCGTGTTGTTTGTCCTTGGTTCTGCGGTCCTGGGACAGAACCTGCTGGGGCTGGCACTTGCCGTGCTGATGCGCCGCGCACGCCGGGCTGTCTCCTCCCTGGTTGGAACAGCGGTGGTGGCCGCGTGGGTGCTTCCCGAGATCGTTGCTGCCTTCGCCGCCTACGCCTACTTCAGCCGGGACGGGACGCTTAACCAGTTGCTGGGCGGCCTGGGGCTGGGCCAGCCGGACTGGCTCTACTCCTGGCCCATGGTGGCGGTAGTGCTGGCCAACACCTGGCGAGGCACTGCCTTCTCCATGCTGGTGTACCGTGCGGCCCTGAACGATATTCCTTCCGAAGTGGCCGAAGCCGCGCAGATGGACGGCGCCGGGGGCTGGCAACGGCTTGCCTACATCACCCTGCCGATGATCCGGGGCAGCATCGCCACCAACCTGATGCTGATTACGCTGCAGACGTTGGCGGTCTTCACCCTCATCTGGGTGATGACCGCAGGCGGCCCGGCCAATGCGAGCAGCACCCTGCCCATCCTTGCCTACCAGGAGGCCTTTCGGTTTGGTGACATCGGTTACGGTACTGCCGTGGCTACGGTGCTGATCCTCATTGGCGCGGTCTTTGGCGCCGTCTACATCAGGCTGCTCCGGGAATCAAAGCGATGACCGCGCCCGCCAAAGCCTCAAGGGCTGTTCCTCCCGGCGAAGCACCCGCCCGGGCCCCTGGGCCGTACCGCAGCAGTACCCCCGCGGATGTGGCCCTGCTGCTGCTCGGAGCCTGCTTCCTGCTGCCGCTGCTGTGGCTGGTCCTGGCGTCACTGGACGCCGACGCCAGCCATGAAACAAGGCTTCCAGCCCAGGCCGGCCTGGAGAACTTTGCCGCCATCATGACGCCCGCGCTGCTGCTCCAGCCGCTGTGGAACAGCCTGGTGCTCTCCGCCGGCACCGCCGCCGTCACGCTCGTGGCAGCCGTGCTGGCCGCCTATCCGCTGTCCCGCTACCGGTCCAGGTTCAACACTCCGTTTATGTACGCCGTCCTGTTCGGCACCTGCCTGCCCATTACGGCCATCATGGTGCCGGTCTATGGACTGTTCGTCCAGCTGGAACTGCTCGACTCGATGCCGGCCACGATCCTTTTTATGGCCACCACGGCCCTGCCCATGGCCATCTGGATGACCCGGAACTTCATGGATGCGGTGCCGGCTTCCCTGGAGGAAGCGGCGTGGGTGGACGGGGCATCGAGGATGACCGCACTGCGCACCATCGTCCTGCCGCTCATGCGGCAGGGCCTGGGCGTGGTGTTCATCTTTGTGTTCATCCAGGCCTGGGGTAACTTCTTCGTCCCCTTCGTGCTGCTGCTGTCGGAGGCGAACCAGCCCGCCGCCGTGTCCATCTTCAGCTTCTTTGGACAGCACGGGGCAGTTGCCTACGGCCAGCTGGCCGCGTTCTCCATCCTGTACTCACTGCCGGTCCTGGCCCTGTACGTCATTGTGGCCAAGGGAGCCGGCAGTTCGTTCGCCCTCTCCGGTGCGGTGCGGGGCTGAGACCGCGCAGCTGCGCGCGCGGTATCGGCATTCCTAGTCGATATCCTCGAGGACCACCCCGAAGGGGAGGCTGTCGTCGAGGTGGGCCTGGTGGCCGGTAGAGCCGGGGTTGTAGACAACCCGGACGCCGTGCAGCTTGTCCGCGGCTGATTGCTGCAGGACAGGCTTGACGGTGCTGATGAACATCTCGCTTTTATCGGCGAGATACTCCTTGTAACTGGCTGGAAGCTCGCTCATGTTCAAAAGGATAGACCCGGGGAGGCACGGTGGGGAGGGGGCGTCGACGGGCTTGTTGCCGGGGGAGCGGTCCTGGGCTGGGGCACGCCCGGCGGCGGACGGATGAAAGAAAACACCGGCCGGACCAGCTCTACTAGCTGTTCGCAGCCGGGGCCTTGAGACGTTGGCTGAGTGGCTCACTCGCCACGACCGCGTACCGGTCTGGCGTCCGCTGGGGGTTCTCCGACCTCGTGGATGGTGTGGCCGCTGCAGGCCGCCTTAGTTACGGTGGCCCGCTGGATGCGCGACACGGTAAACCATCGCATTGCGTTGCGCATTCGGCACCATCCAATCAGGTACCACTGGCCGTTCGTGGAGGCGAACAGCACGGGCTCGACGTCGCGGGTGGTCGTGGTCGCGTCCCTCGATGTGTAGCGCATACGGATTACCCGCTGCTCGGCCATCGCCTCCTCCAGTGCCGACTTGATGGCGCGCGAGGACGAGGGAAGCGCGTTGACCCAGACGCGGTGAGCCAGCTCGTCGGCTCGTGCGCGGGTTTTGGGATCGAGGACGTCCAGGATCTTCTGGATACCTGCTGCTGCCAGATCGGCGTAGGGGGCATCGGGTGCAGCAGACACGGCTGCCATGAGTGCCACGGCCTGCGCTGGGGACAGGCTGACGGGTGGCAGGGACGCGCCGACAGCCAATCCGTAGCCACCTCCCGGACCCGGGCGCGACCAGAGAGGCGCACCGCTGTTCTCCAGCGCATCGAGGTCTCTCTTGATGGTGCGCACGGACACCTCGAACTCTCTCGCCAACCGTTCGGCGGAGACCCCCCGCGCGCCGCTGCGGCGCAACATCTCTGATAGAGCATGGAGCCGTTCTGCTCGCTTCACTGCTCACACCGCCAATTCATGACATAAATAGTGACATACCACTGTCCAGAGTGCCTGCGAGAGTTGTGACATGACAACCGCTATGAGCAGTCCGACCATCATTCTCATCGCCGGCCACTGGCTGGGCGCCTGGGCGTGGGATGAAGTTCTTGAACACCTGCAAACCGACCACCCTCGTGCCATTGCGATGACACTGCCGGGTCTCGACGCGCACGACCCTGAGCGTGCGACTAAAACCCTCGACGCCCAGGCTGAAGCAATCCTGGACGTTATGACTCAACACGGTCATCAGCCTGCAATTCTCGTCGCCCACAGTGGGGCTAACGCTCCCGTCAGCCTCGTCATGGACCGATACCCTGAGCTTGTTCACCGGGTAGTGTGGGTCGACTCCGGCCCTGTAGCGACGGGAAGTGTCTTCGCCCCAGACCTCCCGAAGGAGTTGGAGGAGCTTCCGCTGCCGCCCTTCGACATCCTCGCACAGCAGGCGAGCCTCGAAGGCCTGAGCGCAGAGGTCCTCCAGCAGTTTCGGGCCCGAGCCGTCCCTGAGCCAGGCCCCGTGCTTCGTCAGCCCATCGAGCTCACTAACGACGCCCGCCGCAAGGTCCGGACGACCCTGATCTGTTGCTCAATCCCCAGCGCGCAGCTGCTGGAGCTGGCCCAAACCGGTCATCCCATGTTCACCGAGGTCGCGAACCTTGAACACCTCGACGTCATCGACCTCCTGACGGGCCATTGGCCTATGTGGAGCAATCCCCGCGGCCTCGCCAAGGCCATTCAGTCAGAGGCTTCCCGAACCAACTGAACTGCACGGTTGGCTTTCCGTTGAGGACATACCCCGTCGGAGAGGCAGTCCAGGCGAAGAATGTTCAGCAGGAAGACGAAACAAGGCGTAAGACTGCGTCTTAATTCGGCTCCCAACTTGAATGCTCTTCCGGCCGCTCCTAGAGTTCTATACAAGTTACCGCGGTAACGTGTCAGCGATCCTCCCTTGCGGAGGGTGTGGGTGCCCCCATGTGGGCCTGACATTTGCTCACGGACAACTTCTTTCCAGGCGTAACAGTCGCGGCTGCGTCCTTGTGGAGTTCTTCCGTGTTCCCCAAACTCAATTCATTGCCGGTATCCCGTCACAACTTCTGGCGGGGAACCCTCAATGGCCCAAAGCCAAGGACGCAAATGTCACCACCAAGCCTTATTGACACACATCCAAATCTCTCCGACGCCGCCCCGGTGGCGCTCTCCTACGAGTTGTTCCCGCCGCGGTCGGCGGCCGCCGCCGAGACGCTGTGGACCACCATCCGCGAACTCGAAACCACAGAACCGGACTACGTCTCTGTCACCTATGGTGCCAGCGGCTCCAACCGGGACACCGCCGTCGAACTCATCAACCGGCTCCTGCTCGAAACCAACCTCCGGCCGCTGGCCCACCTGACCTGCGTGGGTAACACGCCGCAGGAACTTGCAGGGATCATCGGCGAACTGCTGGACACCGGCGTTCGGGGGATCCTTGCGCTGCGCGGTGACCTTCCCAAGGACGGCGCGGAACCCGCTGCGGGCTCCCTGCGCTACGCCCAGGACCTGATCGAACTTATCCGCCGGGTTGAGCAGCGGCGGTCAGCACTGCTGTGCGCCGGAAAGATCGCGGTGGGTGTGGCGGCCTATCCCACCAGGCATCCGGAATCACCCAGTGAGGCCCACGACGTCGAGGTGCTGCTCGCCAAGCAGCGCTCCGGCGCCGACTTCGCCATCACGCAGGTGTTCTTCCATACCGAGCAGTACGCGGACCTCCTCACCAGGGCACGGCGTGCCGGAGTCACCATCCCCATCATCCCGGGTGTTATGCCGCTCACCAGCCTCCGCCGGCTCAAACGGCTGGGGGAGCTGACCGGAGTGGAGCCCGCTCCCGAACTGCTGGCCCGCATGGCCGCAGCGGACAGCGACCTCGAACGGCTCCGGATCGGCGTCAGCGCCACGGTGGACCTGGCCAACGCTGCCCTTGATGCAGGAGCACCGGGCATCCACCTGTACACCTTCAACGAGCACCAAAGCGCCCTGGACGTACTGGACAAGCTGGCTCTTCCGCGGCGCTCCCGTGCCGGCAGCCGGCGCGACGCCATGGCCCGGCCGCAGCTGGCCAGCTGAGCATCCCGCCCCCGGCCGCACGGCGATAGCCCCCGGCCACAAAGCCCAAACTTTCAGACCCCGTCCCTACCTGAGGATTTGCCATGCCTAAAAACAACACCCCTTTCCCGTCCGCCTCACTCCTCGGCTACCCGCGTATCGGCCGCCGCCGTGAGCTGAAGAAGGCCGTGGAGGCCTACTGGGCCGGCAAGATCGACGCCGCCGCCCTGGACGCCGCCGCCAAGGACATCCAGCTGACCGTCGCCACGCGCCTGCAGGAACTCGGCCTGACCGAAGCAGCAGCGGTGCCCGGCACCTTCTCCTATTACGACCAGGTCCTGGACACCACGGCCCACCTGGGTGCGGTCCCGGCCCGCTTCGGCGAGCTCCTCAATGCAGAGGGACAGCTCGACGTCGACGGCTACTTCACGCTGGCCCGCGGCACCAAGGAACAGCAGCCGCTGGAGATGACCAAGTGGTTCGACACCAACTACCACTACCTGGTGCCGGAGATCGGCCCGGAGACGAAGTTCACCCTCGCCTCCACCGCCAAGGTTGACGAGTTCGCCTTCGCCCTGGCCAACGGCATCGAGACGCGGCCCTACATCGTCGGCCCGGTCACCTACCTGCTGCTTTCCAAGGCTTCCGACGACGCCCCGGCCGGCTTCGCGCCGCTGTCCCGCCTTGAGGACATCCTGCCCGTCTACGTGCAGCTGCTTGAGAAGCTCGCAGCCGCCGGCGCCGGCTGGGTCCAGCTCGACGAGCCTGCGCTGGTGGTTGACCAGGACACGCCGGCCACTGACATCGAAGCAGCGGTTGCCCGCGCCTACGAGGTCCTCACCGCTGCTGCCAACCGCCCGCAGATCCTCGTGTCCACCCCGTACGGCTCGCTTGGCAGCCAGCTCGGCACGCTCGCGGCCACCAACATCGAGGCACTGCACATCGACGTCTTCAAGGGCGCCGTTCCCTCTGCTGCCGCCCTGGCGGGCCTGGGCAACAAGACCCTGGTTGCCGGCGTCGTTGACGGGCACAACATCTGGCGCAATGATCTCGCCGCTTCCGCCGCAAAGCTGGAGGAGCTGAAGGCCGCCGCCGGAACGCTCGCCGTCTCCACCTCAACCTCCACGCAGCACGTCCCGCATGATGTGGCCGAGGAAACGCAGCTTTCCGAGCAGCTCCGCAGCTGGCTGGCGTTCTCTGACCAGAAGGCCGTAGAGGTCAAGACCCTGGCGTCCTACCTCGCCGACCCCGCCTCCGCCGAGGCAGCCATTGATGAAGCAACCGCAGTGATCGCTTCCCGTGCCGCCGCCGAAGGGGTCCGCCGTGCTGATGTCCGCGCCCGCACCGAGGCCCTGACTGCCGCTGACTTCACCCGTTCCGATTACTCAGTCCGTGAAGCTGCCCAAAACGAAGCGCTGCAGCTGCCGCCGCTGCCCACCACCACCATCGGTTCATTCCCGCAGACTTCGGAGATCCGTTCGGCCCGCGCCCGCAACAACAAGGGCGACCTCACGGACGAGCAGTACGGGAAGCTCATGAAGGACGAGATCAAGCGCGTCGTGGACCTGCAGGAAGAGCTCGGCTATGACGTGCTGGTGCATGGCGAGCCGGAGCGGAACGACATGGTGCAGTACTTCGCCGAGAACCTCGAAGGCTTCGACGTCACCGTCCACGGCTGGGTCCAGTCCTATGGGTCACGTTGCACGCGTCCGTCCATCCTGTGGGGCGACGTCACGCGCAGCGCCCCCATCACGGTGGAATGGGCCAGTTACGCACAGTCCCTCACCAGCAAACCGATGAAGGGGATGCTCACCGGTCCGGTCACGATCCTGGCGTGGTCCTTCGTCCGCGACGACCAGCCGCTGGGGGAGACGGCCAACCAGGTTGGCCTCGCGCTGCGCGATGAGATCGCGGATCTGGAAGCAGCCGGCATCAAGGTGATCCAGGTGGACGAGCCGGCACTGCGCGAGCTCCTTCCGCTGCGCAAGGCCGACCACGCTGACTACCTGAAGTGGTCCGTGGACTCCTTCCGCCTGGCGACTGCCGGTGCTGCCGACGCCACGCAGATCCACACCCACCTCTGCTACTCCGAGTTCGGCGTGATCATCGACGCCATTGACGGCCTGGACGCGGACGTTACCTCCATCGAGGCCGCCCGGTCCCGCATGGAGGTTGTGCACGACCTTGAGTCCCATGGCTTCGGCCGCGGCGTTGGCCCGGGCGTGTACGACATCCACTCGCCGCGCGTTCCCGGCACCGAGGAAGTCACCGAGCTGCTCAGCACGGCCGTCAAGCACGTGCCGTCCCGCCAGCTCTGGGTCAACCCGGACTGCGGCCTGAAGACCCGCGGCTACACCGAGACCGAAGAATCCCTGCGGAACCTGGTGGAGGCTACCAGGACCGTCCGCGCCGAACTGCTCGAAGCAGCTAAGCAGTAGCGGCCAAGTAAAGCAGGCAAACGAAGCGGCCGGCCACCTCGAAAGGTGGCCGGCCCGCGTCGTTAATCTACGTCAGGACCAGACGATCTCGTCGTCCACCACACCGTCCTCATCGGCCGACGCCACCAGGACCTCATCGGTGAAGTGCTCGCCAAGGGTGAAGTCCAGAACAAAGTAGCGCTCGGGCTGGCCGGGGTAGATCCGGACATGGCCAAGCTTCAGTGCCTTGAGGAACACTTCGTTGGTGAGCTGGCTGCGCTCGCTCACACCGAAAACCTTTTGCAAGTGCTCATCCTTGAGTGCGTTGCAGTGGAAATGGAGGTACTCCTGGGGGCTGGTGCCTTCCTGGTCCAGCTCCTCGGCGATCATGTCCCGCACCTCGTCAACAAGCTCGGGAAGGAAGCGCAAACGGTAATCGACCTTGCGCAGGGCGGCCTCGTCGAAGTGGTCATGGGCGGTCACGTTCAGGTCGATTTCCAGCGGATGGCCGCGCAGTTCATGCTTGGCGGCGATGAAGTGATCCCTGCCGTGGTTGAGCTCGATCTCTCCAAAGTGCTGGCTCGCTACCTTGTTCATAGTTTCAACATAGACCCGAACTGCGGTGCATTCCAGCGTTCAGGCCTAATTCACTGCGGTGCGCATCCCGGCGAGGGTCTCGGCCAGCAGGTCAACAAACAGCTGCACCCGGGCGGTTTTCCTGTCATTGATCAGCAGCGCGAATACGTTGCGCGCCAGCCGGATCTCGGGAACGTCGAGCACCACCACGCCCTCAGGCCGGTGGCGCAGTGCGAGCTCTGGCACCAGCGCCGCCCCCAGCCCTGCAGCAGCCATTTCGAGGCTTGCATGGAAGTCGTCACTGTGGGCCACCACGCGCGGGTGCAGGTTGCAGCCCGCGAAAAGGCGTTCGATGACCATCGCATCGCTGGTGCCCGGGTGGTGCATGATCCACGGCATTTCGGAGAGATGGTCTGCTGCCACCTTCGCGTCAGTCCGGAAACCCCAGCCGGCGGGCAGCACCACACGGAAGTTGTCGTCGCCGATCCACTGCCGGTTAATAGTGTTCGGCCACGCGAACCCGGTCTGGCCCACCTGGAAGACCACGGCCAGGTCCAGGTCACCGCCGGTGCGCAGCCCCTGGATGGTCTGGCCCGGTTCCGCCACGGAGACTTTCAGGTCGATGCCCAGGTTCTTCCATGCGGGGTTCTTCAGGATGCGGGGCAGGACGTAGGTTGCCAGGCTGGGGAAGATGCCGAGCCTTAGTTCCTGGTTGGCTGTGTCCTGCGTCCTGGAGGCTGCAGCCATCAGTGCCTCCATGTCCGTGAGCACCTTGGCGGCGTGGCGGGTTATCACGACGGCGGCTTCCGTGGGTACCACGCTGCGCGCGGAGCGCTGGAAGAGGACGACGCCGGTGTCCCGCTCCAGCGCGGACATCTGTTGGGAGACAGCTGAGGCGGTGTAGCCCAGCGTTGATGCGGCGGCCGCGAACGAGCCGAGCCGCGTGACCTCCAAAAGGGTCTTCAGGTGTACCGGATTTACCACCTGCCCACAATACTCCGCCGCACAACGGTGTTGAAGCTGACAGGTGCGGCACCCATCCGCGGCCGCACCGGCGTCGAATTGCCCTCTGTATACCCACCCTTGGCAAATGTTCAGCAGAGGAGCATAAGTTGTCACCTGACCCAGCAGTACCCGGAGGCGGCAGACGCCGGGTTGCCGTCATCGGCAGCGGCGTGGCCGGTTTGACCGCCGCCTACGTCCTCAACCGGGAGGACGACGTCACCCTTTTTGAGGCGGACCCGCGGCTGGGCGGGCACGCCCACACACATGATCTTCCGCAACCGGACGGGCCTGTTGTCGGCGTCGACACTGGCTTCATCGTCCACAACGAGCGGACGTACCCTACCCTGCTGCGGCTGTTCGCTGAGCTGGGGGTTGAGACGCAGGACTCCGAGATGAGCATGTCCGTCCGCTGTGACGGCTGCGGGCTGGAGTACGCCGGAGCCCGCGACGGCGGCCGGGGAATCATTGCCAGGCCCTCCAGCCTGCTGCGGGGACGGTACCTGCTGATGCTGCTGGAGGTGACGCGCTTTTACCGGAAGGCGCGGGCACTCCTGAAGACAGAGCCCATCCCGGCGGCCAGTCCGCATGCCGCGCATTCGGAGCTGACCCTCGGGGAGTTCCTGGAACGGGAAGACTTCAGTCCGTACTTCATTTCCCACTTCATGACCCCGGTGGTCAGCGCGGTCTGGTCCTGCGACCCCACCACCGCGCTCGCCTACCCGGCCCGCTACCTCTTCACCTTCCTGGACCATCACGGGATGCTGGGCGTGAAGGGTTCGCCGCAGTGGCGGACCGTCACCGGCGGTTCAGCCCGGTACGTGGAGAGGCTCGCAGCCACGCTGACGGATGTCCGGCTCAGCACTCCTGTTACTGCCATCCGGCGCCTGCCGGATGGTGTGGAGCTCGCAACGGAGCACGGGCTGGAAGACTTCGACGCCGTCGTGGTTGCCACGCACCCGGCCCAGGCGCTCGGGTTCCTCGCTGATGCGACCCCGGCGGAGAAGGAAGCGCTGGGCGGGATGCCCTACTCCGTGAACCACACCGTGTTCCACCGGGATCCTGCTGTCCTGCCTGCCGCGGACAATGCGAAGGCGTCCTGGAACTACCGCCTGCCGTCCTGTGATGCCCGGCCGGACAAGGTCCTGGTTACCTACGACCTCACCCGGCTGCAGCGGCTGGACCCGGTTGACGGCAGGCCATACCTGGTGAGCCTGGGGGAATCGGAGCTGATCGCCGGGGACGCGGTGCTCGAGCGCATGGTGTACGAACACCCGCAGTACACCCCGGAATCGCTGCAGGCGCAGCAGGCAATAGCCGCCCTCAGCGACCACCGGATTGCCTACGCCGGCGCGTATTTGGGCTGGGGCTTCCATGAGGACGGTGCAAGTGCCGGCGTCCGGGCGGCGGAATCGCTGGGCCGCTCCTGGGCTCCGGTCCTGCCGGCTGACGAGTCCGGGGCGTCGGATGACGGCGAACGGGAGCTTGCTCCCGTGGCGGAACCCGCATGACTACCGGGGCAGCCATCTACCGCACCTCCATTTCGCACGTGCGGCGCACCCCGTTGAAGAACGCGTTTACGTACCGCAGCTATAGCTGGTTCGTGGATGTTGACAGGCTTCCACGGCTTCCGTTCCTGCTGCGGCCGCTGGCCGTCTTCTCTGCAGGGGACCACCTGGGCGATCCGGACGGCACCATCCGCAGCAACGTGGAACGATACCTGCGCACGCAAGGGATAGAGCCCGACGGCGGCCCCATCCACATGCTGGCCAGCGCCAGGGTTTTTGGTTACGTCTTCAATCCGCTGTCGCTGTTCTGGTGCTACCGGTCCACCGGGGAGCTTGAGTGTGTGGTGGCCGAAGTCCACAACACGTACGGGGAGCGCCACTGCTACCTTCTCCGGACCGATACTGCCGGCCGGGCTGCTGTCCCCAAGGCCTTTTATGTTTCACCCTTCAACAGCCTGGACGGGCAGTACCGCATGAAGCTGCCCGCGCCGGGGG
This sequence comes from Arthrobacter sp. D3-16, assembly GCF_054408515.1. NCBI lineage: Bacteria > Bacillati > Actinomycetota > Actinomycetes > Micrococcales > Micrococcaceae > Arthrobacter > Arthrobacter sp. D3-16. The sequence goes on from NZ_CP096437.1 coordinate 1,868,779, forward strand.
AGCGGCTCGGGGTTTCCATCGTGCTGGACCGTGAAGGCCACAGCCCGTTCGTGGCTGCCATGGACGGCACGCGCCGGCCGGCCACGGTTCCGAACATCCTGGCGGCGGCCCTTGCGGTTCCGGCCGCACCGCTGCTGGTCTCCGCGCTCATCCGGGTACAGGGCATCAAACTCTGGGCCAGGCGCCTGCCTGTCGTTGCCCGGCCACACCATCCCTCACAGGAGGCAGTCCAGTGACACTGATAGACGACAACGAAACAACTGCAGCTCCTGTCCTCGATAAAGCCAGGGACAACGCTGGACTTTCGGACGTGGCCGCCACGCACTATGCCGCGGCCTGGACCGGAGTTCCTGCGTCGCCTGCCATCATCGACGCTGAGGTATGGCCGGAAGTTGCGCAGCCGCCGTCGGGCGCCAAAGCGGCAGTGGCAGGCAAGGCCGCAGGCCTTCTCTTCAAAGGGGCCGTGAAGCGGCTGCCCCTGCGTGTTGAGTACCCGGACGGCACGGTCCTGGGTACCGGCGGCGCCGGCGGCCCGGTGATGGTGATGGTCCGGCCGGAAGCGTTTGAAGCCAGGATCGGCGACAACGGGCTGATCGGGCTGGGCGAGTCGTTTATGGCCGGGGATTGGGAGGCCAGCGACCTGGCGGGCGTCCTGGAAGTCTTTGCCGCCTCGGTGGAGACGCTGATTCCCGCCCCGCTCCAGAAGCTGCGGGCCCTCTACCTGCCGCGCACGCCGCGGCAGGAACGCAACGCCGAGCAGAACACGCGCAGCAACATCTCGCGGCACTACGATCTGTCCAACGAGCTGTTCTCCACCTTCCTCGACTCCACGATGAGCTATTCGTCGGCGCTGTTTCCGCTTGAAACCGGACCGCTTTCTGCTGTTGCCTGGGAGGTTCTGGCGGAAGCGCAGCAGGCGAAGATTGAAAGGCTGCTGGACAAGGCAGGCGTTGGCGCCGGGACCAGGCTCCTGGAAATCGGCACGGGCTGGGGCGAGCTGGCACTCCGGGCTGCGGCCCGCGGCGCCATCGTCTACAGCGTCACCCTCTCCAGCGAGCAGCAGGCACTTGCGCAGGAGCGTATTGCGGCCGCCGGCTATGCAGACCAGGTGACCGTGGCGCTGCAGGATTACCGGGCCGTGGAGGGCGAGTACGACGCCATCGTCTCCGTCGAGATGATCGAAGCCGTGGGCTACGAGTACTGGCCCATCTACTTCCAGACCATCGACCGGGTGCTCGCGCCCGGCGGGAAAGTGGCCATCCAGGCGATCACCATGCCGCACGGGCGCATGCTCGCCACCCGGAACGCCTATACCTGGGTCCACAAGTACATCTTCCCGGGCGGGTTCCTGCCGTCCGTCCGCGCCATCGAAGGCGTGACCCAGCAGCACACCACGTTGCGGGTGCGGGAGCGGATGGGCATGGGCGACCATTACGCGGCCACCCTGCGGCTCTGGGAGGAACGGTTCCTGGAGTGCTCGCGCGAGGTGGGCGAGCAGGGGTTTGATGCGGTGTTCCAGCGGATGTGGCTGTTCTACCTTTGCTACTCCCGGGCGGGGTTCCAGTCCGGCTACCTGGATGTGCAGCAAATTGCGCTGGACCGCCGGGAGGTCCAGCTCTAGCAGCCGCAGCTGCCGGCGCCGTGACGGAGGGGCCGGCAGCCGCCGTCGTGCGGGTCCGTGGGATTGGTCACCACAAGGGGTTTCGAAGGTCACTTCGGGGCCCCTTTTGGCTGTCCCGGGCGGCGCCGAACCTGCGCTTGGACTGCGGGCGACACGCCGTCTTTTCCCCGACACGCTGGGCGTTAAATGTGGCTAAGTAGTCCACAGGATGTGGATTGCGTCCGCGAAAACAGCGGAATCACGGACATTTTGAAGGCCCCTCCCTGTGGATTAAAGGTGCATTAAATGACATACTTGTAATACATCATCTTGGGGTTCCAAAGAGGCGTCTGCACTAGATGTAGTATCTAGGTACAGCTTGGGCGGGAACACCGGACGAGTAAGTTTTCAGTAAAGGGGACAGGAACCATGACCGTAACGGTTTACACAAAGCCTGCTTGTGTTCAGTGCAACGCCACCTACCGGGCGCTCGACAAAAAGGGCATCACCTACCAGAGCGTTGACATCTCCCAAGACGCCGAGGCCCTCGAGCGCCTGAAGGCACTGGGCTACATGCAGGCTCCTGTTGTGGTCACCGACCAGGACCACTGGTCAGGCTTCCGCCCGGACAAGATCGAGGAACTGGCGCTTTCCGCAGTTTCCTCCGTGGCCTAGGGGTCACACTTTTTCTGCCGGCAACCAACAACCAGCTGAGGTGACTCCCACGGCAGCACCAGCAGCCCAGGACTTCGACACAGCACAGGAATCCCGCACTTCCCAGGATGTTCACGCGGCTCAGCGCGTGGGGGATCCCGGTGCCGTTCCGCCGGTTGTTACCAGTAGCCAGCTCATCTTTTTTTCCTCGGCATCCGAGAACACCACCCGCTTTGTCTCGAAGCTCGGCCGCGAGGTGGCCCGGATTCCGTTGTTCGCCAAGGACGCACCCCTCCTCGCCACCCGGCCGTTCGTGCTGGTGGTGCCCACCTACGGCGGCACCGGGGGAGAGGGGTCCGTCCCCAAGCAGGTCATCCGGTTCCTGAACATTCCGCAGAACAGGCAGCTGCTCCGTGGGGTGATCGGCGCCGGCAACACAAACTTCGGGGACAACTACTGCCTGGCGGGGGACATCATCGCCGCCAAGTGCGGAGTACCGCACCTCTACCGCTTCGAATTAATGGGCACGCCAGAAGACGTGGCCCGCGTAAACAATGGATTGGACACGTTTTGGACACGACTGTCGCAGACACAGAAGTAACCAGGGCCCAGAAGCCCGAGATGCCCGCCGCCTATAAGGGCCTGGGTTATCACGAGCTGAACGCGATGCTGAACCTGTACGGCCCCAGCGGCGAGATCCAGTTCGAAGCGGACCGCGAGGCCGCGCACCAGTACTTCCTGCAGCACGTGAACAACAACACCGTGTTCTTCCACGACCTGGAAGAGAAGCTCGAATACCTGGTCAAGAACGACTACTACGAGCGCGAGACGCTTGACCAGTACACGATGAACTTTATCCGTGACCTGTTCAACCGCGCCTACAAAAAGAAGTTCCGCTTCGAGACCTTCCTGGGCGCGTTCAAGTTCTACACGTCCTACACACTGAAGACGTTCGACGGCAAGCGCTTTCTGGAGCGCTACGAGGACCGCGTGTGCATGGTTGCGCTGCACCTGGCCCGCGGCAACGAGCAGCTTGCCCTGCAGATGGTGGACGAAATCATCGAGGGCCGCTTCCAGCCGGCCACGCCCACCTTCCTGAACGCCGGCAAAAAGCAGCGCGGCGAGCTGGTTTCCTGCTTCCTGCTCCGCATCGAAGACAACATGGAATCGATCGGCCGGTCCATCAACTCCGCGCTGCAGCTGTCCAAGCGCGGCGGCGGCGTGGCCTTCGCACTGACCAACATCCGCGAAGTGGGCGCGCCCATCAAGCAGATCGAGAACCAGTCCTCCGGCGTCATCCCCGTGATGAAGCTCCTCGAAGACAGCTTCTCCTACGCCAACCAGCTCGGTGCCCGCCAGGGCGCCGGTGCGGTGTACCTGCATGCGCACCACCCGGACATCTACCGGTTCCTGGACACCAAGCGCGAGAATGCGGACGAAAAGATCCGCATCAAGACCCTCTCGCTGGGCGTTGTCATCCCGGACATCACCTTTGAGCTGGCCAAGCGCGACGAGGACATGTACCTGTTCTCCCCGTACGACGTGGAACGCGTCTACGGCATGCCGTTCTCCGACGTCTCGGTCACCGAGAAGTACTACGAAATGGTGGACGATTCCCGGATCAAGAAGACCAAGATCAAGGCCCGCGAGTTCTTCCAGACCCTCGCCGAGATCCAGTTCGAATCCGGCTACCCGTACATCATGTTCGAGGACACTGTGAACCGGGCCAATCCGATTGACGGCAAGATCATCATGTCCAACCTGTGCTCGGAGATCCTCCAGGTTTCCCAGCCCACCACGTACAACGATGACCTGTCCTACGCGGATACCGGCAAGGACATTTCCTGCAACCTGGGCTCGCTGAACATCGCCAAGACCATGGACTCGCCGGACTTCGGCCTGACCATCGAGACGGCCATCCGGTCACTCTCGGCCGTGTCTGACATGTCCAACATCACCTCGGTGCCGTCCATCGCCAAGGGCAACGACCAGAGCCACGCCATCGGCCTGGGCCAGATGAACCTGCACGGCTACCTTGCCCGCGAGCGGGTCCACTACGGGTCCGAAGAGGGCTTGGACTTCACCAACATCTACTTCTACTCGGTGGTGTACCACGCGGTCCGCGCCTCCAACCTGCTGGCCATCGAAACCGGCCAGACCTTCGGCGGCTTCGAGAAGTCCAAGTACGCGTCCGGTGAGTTCTTCGACAAGTACACGGAGCAGGAATGGCTGCCGCAGACCGAGAAGGTCCGCGAGCTGTTCAAGAACGTGCACATCCCCACGCAGGCGGACTGGCTGGCGCTGAAGGCTTCGGTCATGGAGCACGGCATCTACAACCAGAACCTGCAGGCTGTTCCGCCCACGGGCTCGATCTCCTACATCAACAACTCCACCTCCTCGATCCACCCGGTGGCGTCCAAGATCGAGATCCGCAAGGAAGGCAAGCTGGGCCGCGTGTACTACCCGGCGCCGTACCTGACGAACGACAACCTGGAGTACTACCAGGATGCGTACGAGATCGGCTACGAGAAGGTCATCGACACCTACGCCGCTGCCACCCAGCACGTGGACCAGGGCCTGTCCCTGACGCTGTTCTTCAAGGACACCGCCACCACGCGCGACATCAACAAGGCCCAGATCTACGCCTGGAAGAAGGGCATCAAGACCATCTACTACATCCGTCTCCGCCAGCTCGCGCTGGAAGGGACTGAGGTTGAGGGCTGCGTTTCCTGCATGCTGTAGTTGTAGCTTCAACTCAATCCTGACAGTACGACGGCGGGTGCCCGCCCGCCGTCGTACGCTTTTACTTAGAGAAACCACCCAACGCATAGGGGATGACATGACCGAGAAGGTCAAGCTGCTTAGCCACGTCGAGGCCATCAACTGGAACCGCATCCAGGACGATAAGGACGTGGACGTCTGGAACCGTCTGGTCAACAACTTCTGGTTGCCGGAGAAGGTGCCGCTGTCCAACGACGTCCAGTCGTGGAACACGTTGACGCCGGCCGAACAGCAGCTCACCATGCGTGTATTCACCGGTCTGACTCTGCTGGACACCATCCAGGGCACCGTCGGCGCAGTCTCCCTGATTCCGGATGCCCTGACTCCGCATGAAGAAGCCGTGTACACCAACATCGCCTTCATGGAGTCCGTGCACGCCAAGAGCTACTCCTCCATCTTCTCCACCCTGGCCTCCACCAAGGAGATCGACGAGGCGTTCCGCTGGTCCACCGAGAACGCGAACCTTCAGAAGAAGGCGCAGATCGTTATGGACTACTACCAGGGCGATGATCCCCTGAAGCGCAAAGTTGCCTCCACCCTGCTGGAGAGCTTCCTGTTCTACTCGGGCTTCTACCTGCCCATGTACTGGTCCTCACGCGCCAAGCTGACGAACACGGCTGACCTGATCCGCCTGATCATCCGCGATGAGGCAGTGCACGGCTACTACATCGGCTACAAGTTCCAGAAGGGCCTGGAAGGCCTGTCCGAGGAACGCAAGCAGGAGATCAAGGACTACACGTTCGAGCTGCTGTTCGAGCTGTACGAAAACGAAGTTCAGTACACGCATGACCTCTACGACGGCGTTGGCTTGGCCGAGGACGTCAAGAAGTTCCTGCACTATAACGCCAACAAGGCGCTGATGAACCTGGGCTATGAGGCCATGTTCCCGTCTTCCGTCACCGACGTGAACCCGGCTATCCTCTCGGCACTGTCCCCGAACGCTGACGAGAACCACGACTTCTTCTCCGGCTCGGGCTCTTCCTATGTGATCGGCAAGGCAGTCAACACCGAAGACGAGGACTGGGACTTCTAGGCTCGGCGGCGGGCTAAGAAGTGTGAGGTTTCAGAGAACTTGGTCATTTTCCAAGTTAGATGACCACGTTTCACAGTAGCTGGCAAGCTGTTCATACAGTTGGCCAAATGGGTGAGACGCCCTACCTGTTGGAAGTGATAGGCCACCTCATTGGAAGACTTCCAAGGAGGTGGCCGGGGATGTCCTCGTCAACCAAAGTGGCAGGGGTACGGCTGGGGGCTACTTCTCCTGACCTAGCCGAACCTATGTTCGCCCATTGCTCTGCTCTCCCACGAATCGCAGCGCTCTCACGAACTGAACTGGTCCCCGTTAGTTGGACTGGCTAAATGGGATTCTAGGCTGCAAGGGTCTGGGCCCGGTATTGCGCCGGGCTCAGGCCCTTGAGCTTTGTGGAGATTCTTTTGTTGTTGTACCAGTGGATGTATTCCTCTATTGCAGCTGCCAGTGCATCGGTGTTGAGGAATCGGACGCGGTGGAAGAGTTCTTCCTTCAGGTGGCCGAAGAAGTTCTCCATGACGGCGTTGTCGTAGCAATTGCCCTTGCGGGACATGGATTGGACCCCGCCGGCGTTCTCGATGAGGGTGCGCCAGGAGGCATGGCGGTATTGGAAACCTTGGTCCGAGTGCACCAGCGGCTGCTGACCCGGCTGCAGGCAGGTCAGGGCCTCACGCAGTGAATCGTTGGTGAGCGCCAGGTTCGGGGACAAGCCCAGCGAGTAAGAAATGATCTGCCGGTCGAAGAGGTCCATGACCGGTGAGAGGTAAAGCTTCCGGTCACCGACGCGAAACTCCGTCACGTCGGTTACCCACTTCTGGTTCGGTGCATCAGCCTCGAATTCCCGCTTCAGCACGTTGGGCGCTACCGCGCCCTGGTCGCCCTGGTAGGAGTTGTAGCGCTTCCTGCGCCGGACCTTGCAGGCCAACCCGAGTGCCTGCATCAGCTTCAGCACGGTCTTCTTCGCGACCGTCCACCCTTGCTTGAGTAGCTCCGTATGGACCCGCCGATGCCCGTACCGGCCATGGTTCATTTCGAAGATCTCCGTGACCGCCGCTTTGAGCTTCTCTTTCGGATCGGGCCCATGGAGCCGGAGCTGGTGATAGAAGAACGTGGATCGGGCCAGCCCGGCGACGTCCAACAGGACACCAAGCGGATAGTCAGCCTTGAGGGCAACGACGGCCTGAACCTTTACCGTCGTCCCTGTTCCCTCAAGGCCCGCAGTTTTCCCAGGTACGCCACCTGGGCGCGCAGCCGCTCGTTCTCCCGCCGCAACCGCTCAAGCTCGGGCAGTTCCGCTGGCGGCAGGGCATCAGGTTTCCGCGGTCTGCCTTTGGGCTTTGGCCGCAACCCGTCCTCACCCTCCAGACGATACGCCCGGACCCACTTTTGCAGCAGCTCACGGGAGGCCAAACCAGCCTCCACTGCCAGATCCGGACCGGGCTCGCCCGCGAGGAACCGCTGCACCAAGGCCAGCTTGAACTCGAAAGAGTATGACTTCACCGGCCTGCTCACCAGCACTCCTTGCCCATGAATCCTCCACCGCCCATACAGTGCCCTGACCGGCACCCAAGGCGCATCCAGCAACCGAGCCACCGCCCGATACCCGATACCCCTCTCAAACAACGCTACAGCCGCCTCACGCTGCGCCTCAGATAATGAACTACTTGCACGCATAAAACTGCTCCCCGGAAGTCGGAACTGAATTTCTCAGTCCAACTTCCGGGGAGCAGTTCAAACCGAGGAACCCAAGCCATGTCCAAAGCATCCAGGGGCGGCTCGGCGGCCTCCGCCTCCGGCGGCCAGCCAAAGTTGATTCCCGCCGTCGACCGTGGGGGAGGGCGCGTTGCCGTAAGCGATCTCGCCGCCAGACGGGTATGGGTTGCCGCAGGTGGACGCTGCACCTTCTGCAAGGAGTTCCTCGCGGAGGACGAGACCACGGGTCAGGCTGTGTATACAGGACAACTGGCTCACATCGTGGGTGCTACCCCCGAAAAGGGGTCGCCACGTGGGCAGAGTTCCAAGACGCTCAGGGAACGGGCGCAGCCAGAGAATCTGATGCTGTTATGTGCTGGCGAGCATAAGGTCATTGACACCTTCCAACACTGGACGTTATGCAGCACGAGCGGGATGTCCGCGAGCTGACAGGCCTGATGCGAAAGCCCAAGATCACCGTCGTCCGCGTGTCTGTGAGATCCGCGGCCAGGCAGTGGACTTCAGCAAGCGGGCAGTGATCCGTGCTCTGTTGGAGGATCAGCGGTTTCCCCGATTTCAGCCTTCATGACGAAAGCCAGAACTGCTGGATCGACCTCCGTGCCCATGACGGCGAGGACGACAGCCACCCCCATCTACTGGCAGGCGACCGCGCTTACCCTCAAACGGCGGCTGAGCCCACTAAAAAACCACCTGAAGACTAAGGAGATCGACCACATCTCGGTCTTCGCGCTGGCGCGCATCCCGATCCTCGTCCAGCTGGGCGCCTTGCTCGACGACGTCACCAACGTGACCGTTCACAACCGCCGCCGTGGAAGCGGCCGAGGATGGGGATGGTATGCCAAGGGCCGAACTGAGGACTTCCGTTTCGTCGTCACCGAGTTGCCGGGTGAGGGCGACCCGGTGGTCACATTCAGCGTCAGCGGGCCGGTTGACTTCGCAGCACTCCCGGAAGAGCTGCAGGACAAGCCTCGTTACGACATCCGCGTTGAAGGCGTGAAACTCAGCCCCCCGGTCCTTCGCAGTCCCGAGGACCTCGCTAGCTTGATCGAAACTTGGCGCGAGGTCCTGGCGACCCTCGAGACGAAGCACCGAAACCAGCCGATCAGTTTGGTTCTCGCGGTCTGTGCCGCTGCCGCTGTCGAGATCGGCCGTGCCCATATGAGAGGAGCGCACGCTCCGCTCCGGGTCTTCGATTGCATCGACAACACTTACGCCCTGACCCTCGAGACGGACTGACCGATCTCCCGCCCTCTTCCCACAGAATCGAAGAAAGCAGCCCCAGATGACCATTCCCTTACGGGCACCGAAGCTGCGCGTAACCCGACTCAACGTCTCTCGAAACCTCCGCGCCTCGAAACCCTAGAGATTCAAGACAGCCTGCCCGCAGTGGTGCGACAAAGAGCGATCACAAAACGCCGCCATTTATCGGCAAACTCTACAAACTGCACGGGACGGGGTGGCGTGTTTCCTGGGCACGTTGAGAGCGACCGGCTAACGGGCGGGTAGGAGGTGATGCTACGTTTGACCGCAGTGACATTCTTATTTTTTCTGTGACCCAGAGTCGATGCAGCGGTTCCCGTTCGCTTCCCTCGGAAGCGGTGATTTCGCGTGCCCTCGATGGGGACTCCCTCGCGAGTCCCCATGGCCACGGTCCTTAACAGAACTCATCCAGAGAAGATCACATGCCCTTCACATCGAGCGACTCCACTGCGCCCTCCTCACCTGCTCTTAACCGGGAATCATTGCGCCCTGATTGCGGCAACTGCTTCGCGCTCTGCTGCACAGCCCTAGGCTTTTCCCGCACCATGGACTTCGCCATCGACAAACCAGCAGAAACTGCCTGCCAGAACCTCGACTCCGAATTCTCCTGCACCATCCACGACAGCCTCCGACCACGAGGCTTCCGAGGATGCACCGTCTTCGACTGCTTCGGGGCCGGCCAAAACGTCTCCCAAAACCTCTTCCAAGGCATCAGCTGGAAAGCGGACCCAGGAACAGCGAAAGACATGTTCCCGGCGTTCAAGGTCGTTCGGCAACTCCACGAAATGCTCTGGTACCTGACAGAAGCCACGAACCGGACCTTCGACCCGGACACTTCGCACCACGTTAACGAGCTCAGAATGAGCATCGAAGATGTAATGGGCGATACTCAGCAGGTCCTCTCCCTGAACCTTGGCGACATGCACGCCCGGGTTCGCTCCGTACTGATGGACGTCAGCGAAGAAGTGCGATCCTCATTTCTCGCCACTGGTGACGATCATCTAGATGTGGCGTTTGTCCCGGGAGCGGACCTCATGGGTAAGAAAATGAAGTCCAGGTCATTGCGTGGGGCGGACCTTCGAGGCGCCTATCTCATTGCTACGGACCTGCGGGGCTGCGACCTTTCAGGCGCTGACCTCCTCGGCTCTGACCTCAGAGACGCCCGTCTCGAAGGAGCCGATCTTTCCAAAACCCTCTATCTGACACAGGCCCAACTCAACGCCGCTCAAGGCGATGCACACACACTCCTGCCCTCCGAGCTCGACAGTCCTACTCATTGGCGCATCAACAGTTAAGGACAACGCACCGGTGGCCACCGGCAGGCAACCACATTCGGCAGTTGCCTGCCGGTCAGTACTAACCATCGACGAGTAAGTATTCGCTAGCCCATCCTTTGTTGGGACCGGGACAGCATGGGCCCGGGGAAGCATACTTGTTCTCTTTGGCCACCGCGGCGGTAGCCAGAACTAGGGCCAGCAACGGGTCTGTTAACTGGAAGCCGGGGCAGAATGAGAGTGTGCGTGCCGGGTCGCAGAATGACGTCTCCTCCCGGCACGCATGCCGGGGGTAATTCTTGTGGATTGTGTGCTGTGCCCCTGCCTTGAAAGCCTCGAGCTCCGGTTCCCTTGGTCTTGCCGGGTGCGGGGAGCAGAAGCAAGGATTGTTCATGAGGGACTTGCAAAGTGCAGCGAGGATTCTTCTGCAACGGAAAACTGTGGCTTTGATCGACATTTGGATCCTGTACTGGAACAATGGCGGCCGCTATCATCCTTTTGAGTTCGACGCCATCATTCATGGGCTGTTGCCCGCTACGTGGTTCGATATGGAAGCTCTCGGCTACGCGCTTGATGAGCTGATGCTCGAACCCACCGGCTGATCGTACTTGCGGCAGGGCAGTGCTTGGCTTAGGGGAAGGGTTCCGCTGGCGCCCGTGATCCGTCGATCAACGGCAGCTTTTGGGCGCACGCATGGATCCTGATGATTGGCGGACGCGATGAGACGCTGCAGGAGGGGTGGACGGGGCCTTTGGTGTCGATGAGCGTACTGTGGGGCGCCGGACTCCTGGTCCGGACAAATCCGTGACTTCATCACCGCGCTAGGCGGCGCCTCTCTGGCAGTGGACGAGCAGAGCCTGCACCGGGCCCTACGGCGGGTGGAAGGCTTGAACCTCATAACTCATAGCCAGGAATCTGTGGCGGGCACCGGCGCCAAGCGCAAGATATACGAGCTAACCGCCTCCGGTGAGCGGGTCCTGGCGAGCTACCTCCAAGGGCCCATGGCGTACGTGACGAACAATCTCTTCCAAGACGTAACCACTGCCGCCCGCCGCCGCTGACCGTGAGCGAACCGCTAATATTTTGCTCACGACAACTGCCCGGTCAGCCATCGTTCCTGAGGCCGGCGACTGCGGTTTGAATGCTGCCCTGGGGTGCGATCAGGACAGCACCGGTGAAACTCGCGTGTACTCGGCGTCCTGAGCAGTCACGGGCACCCCGCCCCGCCGCGGCCAGCCACGTCGACGAGGGCCCCGACGAGTTCGGGACCCAGGATCAGTGCTGCATCGTTGTGGTTCGCCGCCGCTACCTCCACCTCGATGACATAGTTTCCGGCGTTCCGGGCCGCCTGGGCCACGTCCCGGCTTTGCTGTGCGGGCACGATGGTGTCCGCGCTCCCGTAGACCACGGCGATCGGGATGTCCGCTCGCACCACGTTCTCGCGTACCGGGTAGTGATCGCGAAGCATCCAGCCCACCGGCACGCCGTACGCTGCCCGGCCGACGTCGGCGAGCGAGGTAAAAGGTGAGCGCAGCAGCATCGCGGCTGGAGGGTGCTCGGTGGTGAGCTCAGTAACCACCCCGGCGCCGATGCTCTCCCCGAAATAGACGAGCGAGCCCGCCGGTACTCCTGCCGCATCGGTCAGGAACTCGCGAGCGGCGCGGACATCGCGCGCGAGACCGTTCTCGGACGGGTACCCGGGATTCGCCGCGTAACCGCGATAGTCGAAGAGCAGCACGCCGAACCCGAGCTCGCTGATCGCTCGTCCCAGCCCTGCCCGATAAGCCCTGTTGCCGCCGTTGCCCGGTGCGACGAGCACGGTCGCACGGCAGCCGGCGGCTGGCACGTACCAGGCACCGAGCTCGAGGCCGTCACTCGTCGTGAGCGTGACGTCCTGGGCTCCGGGCAACAGCTCGGCGGCCGGGCGTGGCTGACCGCGGTCGGGAAAATAAATGAGCGAGCGTTGGAAGATCCACGCCATGCCAATCAGGAGCCCGACGACGACAAACACGGTCGCGAGCGGCATGATCCATCGCACCGTCAACTTTCTCACCCCTTCTTATGATCCCAGAGCGGTTCGCGCCGCACACGGCACCCCACGACCTGATCACCGATCCATAGATGAGACACCGAAACTGCCGGATGTCCGTCAGTTTTTCCATACCCCGCCCGCCGTGGAAAGCCGGCGCGCATAGAGGTGTGCGCAACCGGGGCCGCCCACAGTGACCTGGGCGTGTCGCGGTGCTGATCCCAAAAGAAGCCGGCGGTAAACCGGTATTCGCACGCCTCAAAAGCATGGAACGCTACGCCCCTCTTTTCCACCATCATCTTGTTCATCGCCAGCAACCGGTTCGCGTTCGCGGTGCCGTTCGGTCTCGTCGTCCTGTTCCTGCTCGTGCTCGTGCTCGTACTGAATAAGCGGGCAAACCGCAACGCTGTGCGGTTGCTCCGTGCCTGGAAGCATCCGCACGGGAAGTAGTCCATGCAGCTCGGCGGCAGAAATGGGCTGCATGTGCGGCAGATACGTAATGTCCAAAGCCACGGGTGACCTTCTAAGCCACTTTGAGGCCAAGGAGGTCGAGGGCACCCCACCGCCGGGGAGCTGGAACGTGGCACCGACCCAAAGTGTGCCGATCGTGGCCGAACGCCTGGATGAGGGCACCATTGACCGGCACTTACTGGTCGCCCGTTGGGGTCTGGTGCCGTCCTGGGCGAAGGACATCAAGATCGGCTCCAAGCTGATAAATGCTCGCAGCGAGTCGATTCTGGAGAAGCCGTCGTTCCGGAAGGCGGCTGTGAAACGCCGTGCAATCGTCCCAGAAGACTGAGGACGGGAAGAATATCCCGGACTATCTGTACTCGGAGCATGAACCGTTGTTGGGTTTCGCCGGCCTGTATGAATGGTGGACTCGCGCCGTTCTGCGGCTCGCCGGCAAAGACCCAGCTGCCTGCCCGAAGCGGGACGACGAGAAGCAGGGTTTCGGTGCCGTTGGGGCCAAGCCGAACATCGCCAGAACGTATGGGAGCACAAAAACAACGAGGACTGTCCCGATCACGGCCACGAGCCAGCCGCGGGCGCTCATTCTCCATCTCCGCTGCTATTGACCCCAACCCCGGCCTGCTGCCGCCGTTCGTCGGCCTGGATAATGCCGTCACGGACGGCGGCGCGAATAACACCGTAGAGGACGTAGAAGAAGATCGCCGAGAAGAGTATGGCCAGGACAAGGATGCTGAAGTCAGCCATGCTGGCGCTCCGCCTCGGGCCAGAACGGCTGGGCGCTTGACGCGGCCGCTCGGAGCTGGCCGCCGTCGATGGTGATGGAAGCTTCGGGCATTCCGAGCTCTGCCCATTGGGCGACCAGGCGAAGGTCCCCGCCCGGCGGTAACGGCCAAAGCCACAAGCTGCCCTTGCCGGCCATTTCGTCATCTCCGCCGTTGCCACCGTTGCCTTGCAGGATGAGGACGGGTGGGTCGGGCTGCTTCGCAGTCCCCGGAGGATAGCGGGAGTGCAGCGCAGAGTCCGCCCGGGCCTTGGTCCCGTCGGCGAGTTGGACACCGAGGAGGAGGGCTGCGAAGGGACCCCGTTCGACGGCCTGCATGCTGTGCGGGTGACCGAAGAACGCCCCATTCAGCTCAGCCCAGGCTTGATCGTCTTCCTCCGCCCGTCGGAGCGTCCACGTCAGGTCGAGGGAGCAACCGGTCGAATAGACCTTCGCGAGTTCGACGGCCATGATGAAGGTCCGGCTGCGGTGCAGGAATTGTCCGATCTGAACAACTGCAGGCAGTTCGTGGGCCGGCGCACCAGCCCAAGCCGGGGGAACGTACCTGATGGTCCTGCCGCGGCGTGGTTCTTCGGGTACGGGCAGGTCTTGAAAGAAGGTCACGGTCATCCTTGATTCGCTGGCAGCGACCGACCAGCGGAGCAGCGGTACGAGCCGCCGTGGATCCCCCAATCCGTCCTTACCTGGCTAAGTCTAACTCCGGCTGGCCCCAGCTTGAGGACACGCCCGCCGCCTCCACGAGACTGTCAGTGCCCGGGAGCACCATGGAGCTATGACGGCTCCAACTGTTGAGGCGGCGATCCACGAGTTGATGGATCTCGCCTGGAATGTTGTCTATGACCTGCTCGAGCAGCGGGGCCTGCTCGGTGACGGGTTGTTCGTCGAGGAGTACACCGGGATCCATTCCTGGGTGGAAGGCCTCACCCGCTACAAGGTGGTCCATTCCCGGGAGGTCGCGGTCCTCTTCGTGGACACACGGCCCGTGGACGCCATCGCCTTCCACCACGACCTATTGGGCGCCGACGATCCGAAGAGCTTCTTCATCCTTCCGGGGTAGTCGGCCCGACACAGAGCTTCAAATCTCGACCAACAAAGGCAGGTCTGCCATATTGGTGCCAGCAAGATCCGGCAACCGAAAGGGCTGACAGATGGGCGCATGGGGCTACCTGCCGTTCGAGAACGACGACGCGCTGGACTGGCTGGACGAACTCGAAGGTGGCGGTGCCCGACGTCGTGCGCAAGGCCCTGGCCAAGGTGGATGGCGGCTACGTCGACGCTCCGGAGGGCAGCATTGCTGTAGCGGCCGCCGACGTCACTGCAGCCTGCCAGGGCAACCCGTCCGGTCACCTGCCTGAGAACGTCGCCGGAGGAATCCGAGCTGGCCGAGCTCTGGGACGACGCCGACGAACCCGAATGGCGCGAATCCCTTGAAGACCTGAGGGAACGGCTGCGGACAGCGTTGCGGTAGCGATTGAGCCACAAGGAGGATGGCATCACCGGCTACCTCGACTACATCAACATGTCTTGCGCTTGCATCGCCGCAGCAAAACAGCCGGCCCCCGACCTGCAGTGGATGAATTAGGATCCTTCAGCAATTACAGAAAGTCGGACTTATAGCTGTAGTCCGGGAGGTAATAGCAGTCCGACATGGCGTTTACCCTCAGCGCGCTTGGTGTCCACTCGTCAAAGGACAGGAAGATATACCCACCGTCCGCATGGGCAAGTTCAAGTCGATCAACACCGTTGGTGAAGTCATTATCGCCAGGTGCCCATCCCTCGGCTGCCATGTGGTTCTTGATGTCGTCAAGAAGTTGAGCCGGGTTCCGCCCGCCGCTGAGGTCGATCCACCTCGTCTCGCTCAACCGCCACTCCCCGTCGTGACGGTTGTCCTTGGGACTCGCGCAGCTGGATAGCTCGTCAGGGTCATCTGAGGTACGGACGGATGCTTCCGGAAACATTGCCTCGATGTCATCCACCGCGGAGCGGATCATTGGTTTGAGCTCCCTCAGCGTTTCGGTCTGGTCGGTACGTTGCAGTGGCACACAGGAGATCAACGTTGGTGCCAAGACCAGTGCGCAGAAGGCTGCAACAAGGCCGCTTTTCATGTGTCCCTTTCGGTGCTTATGCAGGACTGATCGCTTCGACCGCATGGATGACTCCATTGCGATCTTTTCAGTGTTCACTTCCGGCGCTCCAGCCACCGTGAGTAGAGCTCGCCGCTGTTCTTCAGGAGCCAGCCCGAGTATGCGACGCCCCCGGCGATACTTAGCTGGGCTGCCGCGACGACGCCAGTGATAGGGATCGTGTCTGGAGACCTGCCGTTGGGTGTGAGCAGGAGAAGGCCAGCGGCGATGACGAATGAACCGATCACGGCGAATTTCACCACTCGTGGATTGATCCGGATGGCTTGTTCTACCCGCGGAATGTCGGAGGCAGGCTTCGGAGGCTTTCGAGTGAATCGCACGCCCAGCGTCACGAGCCATCCCAGGGCGGAGATGGCTGCACCCAGGGCCATCGTGACGATACCCCGCTCAGGGTCCTGGCCGGACAGCGCAGCGTCCACAGTGCCCGGGATCGCGATCACAGCCCCGTACCACCAGGCGAAGAAAACCCACGTCCGCCGCTGCGCGTAGCCGAAGGCTGGCGCCCGCGGATCTGTTGCCACCTCGGCATCCCCCAATGTCATGGACCGCACTCTACCGGCATGCGACGTCCTCATTCCGCTCGGCGTCGTCCGGGCACGAAAAAGGTGCGCCCCGTTCGCTGAGCGCACCCTTCTCGATTACCCCTCGCAGTCAAATCCCCATCCGACTGCAGCCATGATAAGCATGCTTAGCATCATATCCGCAAGCCCATCGGGACGCGCAGTACTGGAATTGTCGGGCGAGCACCCAGCAGACTAGCGACTGCCCGCTGGTATCTCCGCTTTAAAGTGTGCGTCAATGGTTCCGTCCTCACTCAAGGTGCGCTGGCTCCGGATGACCGCACCCATAACGGAGAAGGTGGCAGCCTGTTCAAGCCAGGCCGAGTCCGGAGGCCCTGCGAGAGCAGGGCCTCAAGCCTCTCCTCGCGCCTGCTGTGCAGGCTCAATATCGGACACCTCTAGCTGGCAGAAACCACGCATGATGAGTCTCGTCGGCCTCTGTTCGGGACACGGCAACGGGACTACGCTTCTGCCCACCGGTGTTGACCGCCGGCTTACTTGACCGCCGGGAGGTTGCAGTGACGAATTTTCTCTTCGCAACGCTCGATGCCGGCGGAAACGTGCCGCCGGCGCTCGGCATCGCCGGTGACCTGGTCCGGGGCGGCCACCGCGTCCGCTTCCTGGGCGAGCCGCAGCAGGCGGGCCAGATAGAGCCCGCGGGTGTCGAATTCCACGCTTTTAACCATTCGTTCCCGATGCCGGCGGACCACATGTCGGCCCTGCAACAGATTTCCATGATGGTGTCTGTGTTCAGCGATGCCGGCATCGCACAGGACGTCGTGGAGGAAGCGCGGCGCGATCCGCCGGACGTGGTAATCCTGGACTGCCTGCTGCTCAGTGCCATCGACGCCGCAGCCCGAGCAGGGCTCCGGACCGTTGTGCTGGTCCATTCCTTCTACGCATTTTTCGACGGCCCGTTCCGGCGGAGCCCCATCGCGGCCGTGCTCGCAGCGCGGGGCCTCGGACCGCGACGCGTGATGAAGCGTGCCGACCGGATCATGGTGTGCTCCGATCCGGTCTTGGATCCGGCCGGCGGCAAGAACGGTAAGGGCAAGGTGCTGTGGACCGGTGCGGTGGCGGACGTGGCGCATCCGGCAACTCCTGTTCCGCCGGGGTTAAAGCCCCGTGTGCTGGTGAGCCTGAGCACCATGGCGTTCCCGGGGCAGGAGGCATTCCTAAACAAGGCGTTGGAGGCGGTGGCCGATCTGCCGCTCGATGTAGTGGTGACCACTGGTCCCGCCGTTGATCCGGCGAGCCTGACGGCGCCGCCGAACACGATTGTGCACCGCTATCTTCCCCACGGGGACGTGATGCCGGAGTGCAGCGCGGTAATCGGCCACGGCGGCCATGCCACCACCATGCTGGCGCTGGCCCACGGGCTCCCGCTGGTGATCGCGCCGATGCATCCCTTGCTGGATCAGCGGATGGTGGGCAAGGCGGTGCAGGACGCCGGGGCGGGGGTGCTGATCAAAGCGTCGTCGTCGCCGGAAGAGATCGCCCAGGCAGTAAAGACCGTGGTGGACTCGCCGAACTTCCGCACTGCCGCATCCGGGGTAAGCCGCCGGATCCGGCAGGCCGACGGTGTACGCACCGGGGCGCGAGTTCTGGCCGCACTGGCTTCCTGAGAAGTCGAATCTCCGCCAGCAAAAGCTCAGATCGGAGTCCAGATGCTCGGCACCATCACGAGGACCATCGGCAGGTCCGTAACCATCCACACCTATACCGCACCGCCGGCCGGGACCGAAGTCGCCACCCAGCTCGTTGGGCTCGACGACCAGATCCTGGTCGTCGACACCCAGTACGCGATCCCGTTCGCCACGGAGGCCGCCAACTACGCACCCACCCTCGGGAAGCCGATCAGCGGCGTCTACGTCACCCACGCGCACCCCGACCACTTCTTTGGATCTGCCGAGTTTGACGCACCGGTCTACGCCCTGCAGTCGGTCGCAGATGAGCTTGCTGCAACGGGCGACGCGGTCCCGGACGAACTTACCCTTCCGACCCACACTGTGAGCCCGGGGACGGAGACCATCAGCGGCGTTACCTACGGGAGCCGGCAACTCATCTTCGTACTGGTGGAGCTGCCGGTCTAGCCACAAATGGCAAGCCACGCCCAATAACAGGGCTAAAGGCAAAGGATGCCCACATTGTTCCAAGCGGAGAAGCATCCCGGGCGTCAACAGCCTGGATGTTACCCGTCCGAACATAGCGGCGGAGTGGAACCACCGGCTGAATGTCGACATATTGCCATCGATGATTCCAGCCGGCAGCGATGCCGTCGTTGAATGGATATGTCCTTACGGGCACGAGTACGCGGCCGCACCGGATTCCCGCACTGGAGCTAAGGGCAGTGGATGCCCGGTCTGTGCCAATCTGAGCGTACTGGTGGGATTCAATGATTTAGCCACCTCCCACCCGCACATCGCAGAGCAGTGGCATCCGAGCTTGAACGGCACTGTCGCACCCGAAACCGTCGTCGCCGGATCCGGCAAAAAATTCTACTGGCGCTGCCTAGCCGGGCACGATTACGTTGCACAGGTCCATAGTCCAACGAGCGGAAGGGGCTGTCCCGCTTGTGCTGGGCGTCAGGTGATAGCCGGCTTCAACGATCTGCGCATGACGCATCCACATGTCGCGAGTGAATGGGACTACGAGGGCAACAAGAACCGCACCCCGGAAAGCGTGATTGCCGGAAGTAACTGGACGGCACATTGGATCTGTACGCTGGGACACGAGTACACCAAACCTATTAACAGGAGGGCCGCCGGCTCCGGCTGCCAATATTGTTCCAACAGTAAAGTCTTACGCGGATTCAACGATTTGGAGACGAGATACTCAGAACTCGCGCGAGACTGGCACCCTGAAATGAATAAGCCATTGGCGGCCAGCGACGTACTTCCAGGCAAACGATGGTGGAAGTGTTTTGCCGGCCACGAAAAATTCGGGACCGTGCCGAACAGGATCCAGGCCGGGGGCTGCGCAAAGTGCTCTCCAAGCCGACGCGCCCTCAATATCGAAAACTGAAAAATCCGCAGTCGACCCCTAAGGGCGTGTGTTGAACCGACGCCAATTTAGGCTAGTTGCCCGACGTCTGTACCCCCTTGCGGGTGGTGGTGCCAGTTCCTTTTGGTGGGTTCCAGCAACTGGTTCAACGAGGCCTACTAAGGGGATGCTCGTGAGCGGATCTCCCGCTGGTATCAGAGCCCAAAGACGAGAGGCACCCATGGGTTTGATTACCCGCGCCGAAGTCCTTCACGTCTGACGTTTGTTTAACCAGGATCGCGTGACTTAGTGAAGTCGCGTTGGGCAGGATCGAAAAACCGCGCAAAGACTGCGCCTAGTAAGACTGGGCCCCTCTGGCAGTATTGTCTGTTCCATGCCAGATGACGTTCACATTGGCGGGTCCAGCTGCGGCTACGGAGAAGCCCGAGATCACGCGTATTGCTACCTTAACGACCATTTGAGCGATAATCCGAAAGAAGGGACTTGCTCCTACCCCGCCTACGACGACTACCGGGGCGGCACGACTCCTGAAGTCAGCGATGCAGATCTGCTAGCCATCGTTCTCCTCAATTCAGGACGTCAGCCAGTTCCTTCGTACTACGGTCTCAAGAAACTGGTTCCAAAAATCAATGAGCGTTTAGCCCACCCGGCGCTCAAGGGGGACTGCCGAACGCGGGTGGGGAGACTATCGAGGCGGTAGTCGATCTTTACAACATCGTGAATGAGTGCCGGGTACCTTACGTCAAGCTCACCACCCTCACAAAGGTCCTCCACCGCAAGAGACCTCACCTGTTGCCTCTCTTCGATCAGAACATCAGGCGATGCTACGTCTACAGGGGCGATCCTCCGCCGCTGGCCCAGTTCAAATCGAGCGAGTCCCGCGAATTCATCAAAGCTTGGGTAAAGGTTGTTCAAGAGGACCTGGTAAAGGGAGAAGAGACCTGGAAGGACTTCGCGAAGTTGGCTCCCGGACCTCAAATCAGTTCGCTACGGGCCATGGACATCATCGGCTGGGAGCTAGGGAGGAGACCCAGCGACTACTTCACCACTCCGATTTCGGGAAAAGATGCCAACTAGGCTGGCAAAAGTATCTTGGGTGGTCATGTAGAGAACCGCTAGTCCAAGCGGGACAACTATCTTGTCTTTCGCCATGCAGGTTGTCATCTCACACGATCAACTAAGTTGACCGCCTCTTTTGCGTTCCGGCATAGGTGTTTGGCTCGCACACTGCCGCCGCCTGCAAAGCCCCGCGGCCGTGACTGCTCAGAACAGCGGCCAGGGCACCGCCGACATCTCGCCGCTGGGAGCAGGAAACCGACCTGCCAAGCGCAACCGGGAGCAGCGCCGGGCGAGCACGGCGATCTCTTCGGCGCTGAGCAGGTCCGCCAGGTTTCGGCCCAGCGCACCATCCAGCCCTTCGCTGACACGGTCGATGCCCTCAAGTTCCTCGACGGTCAGGGCGTCTCCCAGCCACCCCCACAGCACCGTGCGCAGCTTGTGGTCACGGTGAAAGGTGAGCCCATGGTCCACACCGTGCCGGTGCCCGTCCGTCATGGCAAGGATGTGCCCGCCTTTGCGGTCGGCGTTGTTCACGACGACGTCGAACACCGCCATGCGTCTCAGTGCCGGCGTGTCCTCGTGGACGAGGGCGACCATCCGTCCTTCCTCATCCTGACCCTCGAGGACGTGTTTCCAGCCGCTCTCCGGGAGGTCGTCCGCTGCGACGAGGTCCACCGCGTTCTGGTCGGGGTCCGTCTCCTGCCAGAGCTGCACCATTCCTATGCCGAACGGACCGTCGCGGAGCCAAGTGTGTGGCACCACGTTCCAGCCAAGGACCTCCGAGACCAGGTAGGCGGCAACCTCCCGGTGGGCAAGAAAGCCGTCGGGAAAGTCCCACAGCGGTTTCTCCCCGGCTATCGGCTTATATACGACCGCGGTGTCGCCGATGCTGCCCAGGAAGGTGGCGTTCGACGCCGTCGTGATGCGGCCCGTGAGCGTCAGCTCGGCAGTCAGCAGATCGTACGCAGGCATCAGGCCTCAGGAAGAGTGCAGACGTGTCCGTCTGGGTCCACGGGGTAACCGCAGAGCGGGCACGCCGGACGCCCGGCACCCACCACCTCACGCGTGCGCTTGGCGAAGGCACGGGCGGTACCAACCGGCATCCGCACCAGCAGCATTTCGGGCACTTCAGCGCCGTCCTCCTCAGGTGACCCGTCGTCTTCAGCGTCAACATCGGCGAGCGGGTATGCCTCGATCACCACCTGCGCCGTCGTCGGGTCCCAACCCAGGCTCATGGCGCCGGTCCGAAACTGCTCCTGAACTGTCTCGAGCTGGTCATTGTCGACAAGTTCAATCGGAGTACTGGTGGGAACACTGTGCGGGTTCCCCTCGAGGTTGAGAAGCTGGTCGAGAATCTCGTCGATTTTCTCTGCGAGCAGCGCCGACTGCTGCTTCTCCATGGCGATGCTCACGATCTGAGTCCCTGCCTGCACCTGCAGGTAGAACGTACGCGACCCCGGAACACCGATGGTTCCAACGACAACCCGATCAGGCCAGTCAAACTCATGAACACGTGTAGGCATAAGAGCATTTTAGGCACAGGCGCTTCAAGGTGCCTGTTGCCCTGCACCGCCGCCCACCGGCGCATCGCCCGAGCTGATGCCGTTCGATAGCCACGAGAGATCCCCGGCGTCGGTGTTGGTCGCGTAGACGCTGGGCCGGCTGGCACTGTACCGCACTATTGACACGGAGGCAGGGCTCACGTTAATGCGCTGGAACAGGTCGAGGTGCATCCCTAACGCGTCAGCGAGGATCGATTTGATGATGTCACCGTGACTAACCGCCACCCAAACGGCTCCTGGGCCATACTCGGCTTCGAAGGCTGCATCGTGTCGTCGGATGGCTGCTACCGCCCGAGCCTGCATCGCGGCCATGGATTCACCGCCGGGAAAGATAACGGCGGAAGGTTGCGATTGCACAGCCGACCAGAGATCTTCGGTTGCGAGATCACTGAGCATGCGCCCCTGCCACTGGCCGTAATCGCACTCGGTAAGATCGGGTTCCAACGGCGCGTACGGAGTGCCAGACTGGCGATCGAGGATGAGCTGGGCGGTCTGCTGACAACGCTTGAGAGGGCTCGATACCACCCCAACCACGGGCACTGCCGCTAGCCGCTCTCCGGTCAACGCTGCCTGCTCGCGCCCGATCTGGTCGAGGCTGACACCGGCGGCCCGGCCAGCCAGCAGTCCGGTGGCATTGGCTGTGGTGCGGCCGTGCCGCACGAGAATAACTGTCGCCATCCATACAGCCTAACCAGCATCCTTCACCGACTCCCCGTCGACGCGGCGGTTGGGTCTGGCTCTGCGGCTACCGGTGCAGGCGCGCTTCCCAGTCCGCCGGTACCTTGTCTGCCGGCGCAGGTGCCGGCTGCTCCGGTGGTCTGGACTGAGGATCGGGCAGCCGCGGGCCGCGGAAAAACTTGTTTGTGCGGTGTTCGTAGAACCAGTCTTCCCCAGGTTCAAAGGACCTGATAACGGGGTGACCGACGGTGCGTGCGTGGGCACTGGCATGCTGGGAAGGTGATGAGTCGCAGCAGCCGATGTGGCCGCATTGCGCGCAGCGGCGTAGATGCAGCCACCACCCTGGTCCATCACCGCTGAGGCACTCCAGACACCCTGTCCCACTGGGTATGGCAGCGAGACTTATTCCCGGGGCAGGGCGATCCTCCACGGTCTCCTCCATTTGCATCGCTCCGGTGCGGTTCAGGTCATCCCCGGCCCACCGTCGGAAGCTATTCTGGCAGAATCTCCGCGCCCTAGGAATGCACTTGTCCACACTGTCCCGGCGCGAGTATCGTGAGCGCCACCGAACCAATGAACCGGAGAGACGGCGGCGGCCATGGATCACTCGGTTCCGATCATGCTGATTGCTACCAGAGACTCAGCCTCTCGGCGCATTCTTGAAGACGAGTTACGTCGTCGCTACGGTGTCGACTACGAGGTGGTGGCCTGCGCCGACCATGCCCACGGCCGGGCAGTACTTGAGGGGCTCCGGCGCTGGAATCGCCCGGTCGCTCTCATCCTCGGCTGCTACGGACCGGCTGACCGCGGTGGGCTCGATTTCCTGCGGCGTGCCTATTCCTTTCACCCGGCCGCCAAGCGCGGTGTTGTGGTGACATGGGGTGACTTCGCCAGCGCCCCCACTGTATTTCGGGCGATCGGGCAGGGCTACGCCGAATTGGTGATCATACGTCCCGAACGGTCGCGCGACGAAGAATTTCATGGTGCGATTACTGACGCCCTCGACGACTGGCACCTGGCCCAAGGGCTTGGTTTCGAGGCGGTGCGGCTGATCGGGGAGGTAGGCGCCGAAAGAACTCATACGTTGCGGGACTCCTTGAGCCGCAACCACATCCCGGTAGGTTTCCACCCTGCCGGCTCCGACATGGCGGAACGGACGCTGGAGAGCTTGAGCCTGCGCGACCCCGTGCTGCCGGTCTTGATACTTGAGTTCACGGCTCCACCCGTTGTCCTCGAGAACCCCACCGATTTGGAAATTGCCGAAGCGATGGGGGTGACTCGACCGCCACCGGCGGACAAGATCTTCGATGTGGTAGTTGTGGGGGCCGGTCCTTCAGGTCTCGCGACCGCCGTCTATGCCTCCTCCGAGGGCCTGTCCACCATGGTGGTGGAGGGAGAAGCTGTGGGA
Source organism: Arthrobacter sp. D3-16 (assembly GCF_054408515.1). NCBI lineage: Bacteria > Bacillati > Actinomycetota > Actinomycetes > Micrococcales > Micrococcaceae > Arthrobacter > Arthrobacter sp. D3-16. The sequence goes on from NZ_CP096437.1 coordinate 1,892,786, forward strand.
GGCCAAGCGGGCACCAGCTCGTTGATCCGCAACTACCCGGGCTTCTCCCGCGGCGTGAGTGGCGCCCATCTGGCCTACCGCTCCTTTCACCAGGCCTGGACTTTGGGCACCGACTTCCTGTTCCTGCGGAAGGTGGAGGGGCTCGGCGTGGACGGAACAGCGTACGCTGTGTCGATTTCAGATGGCACTGTTGTACGGTGCCGTTCTGTCGTGGTGGCCACCGGCGTGGAATACCGCCGCCTCGGCATTCCTCAGCTGGAGGATCTGGTGGGCAGAGGTGTCTTCTACGGTGCCACAGTCTCCGAGGCGCCGTCGATGGCCGGAAAGCACGTCATTGTCGTGGGTGGCGGCAACTCGGCCGGACAGGCGGTTCTTCACCTTGCGAAGTACGCGAAAAAGGTGACGCTGCTGGTGCGGGGGCCCACTCTGTCAGTCAGTATGTCGGAGTACCTCATCTCCCAACTTGATGCCACCCGGAATATTGCGGTCCGCTATAGCACCACGATCGTGGGGGCCCGCGACCAGGACGGATTCCTTGCCGCCATCACGGTGGCAGCATCGGGCCCCGCCGGCGCAACCCCGAGCGAGGAGATCGAGGCAGGAGGCTTGTTTGTGCTGATCGGCTCGGTGCCGCGCACCTCTTGGCTGCCCAATAGCGTAAAGCGTGACCCAGCCGGTTTCCTGCGCACGGGCGAAAGCCGGGAAGTCAGTGACGCCGGGCCTGTCAGGACGGACAGATCGCCGTTGGCGCTGGAAACCAGCATGCCCGGCATTTTCGCGATCGGGGACGTGCGGGCCGGTTCGATCAAACGAGTAGCTACTGCGGTGGGGGACGGCGCCACCGTGGTCTCCATGCTTCACACCTATCTGGCCGAGAACCCCTTGCCTCTGGCGCCGTCTGACTCTGGTGAGGCAGCCGCACCCGAGGAGCTGCCCGGCGATGTCAGTTTCAACTGAGGCCACCCGGTTGATTCGGCCGATGCGGTGGCTGCTCTACGTGGCTGCAGCCCTCGTGTTTCTTGCCGGGCTGGTGCTGTTTGTGTTTCCGCTCCGGACTGCGGAATGGTTCGCGTGGACAGTCAATCCGCCCATGACCGCCGTCTTCCTTGGGGCGGCCTACTGGTCCGCCGCCGGCCTGGAGGTGACCGGCGCCCGCTCAGCCAGTTGGGATTCGGCGAGGCTGGCTGTCTGGCCCGTGTTCGTCTTCACGACATTGACACTCGGAGTCACCCTGCTTCATCTCGATCGTTTCCACCTGTCTCCGGACGCTGCCATCCTTGCCCAAGTAGCCACCTGGGCATGGCTGGCAATCTATGCCATCGTGCCCGTGGCAATGCTCGTCATCAGCTGGATGCAGATCCGCTCCCGGCGTCCGGCCCCAAATTCCGTCATAGCTGGGGGATCGGTGCTGCCCCCTGCTCTGCGGCTGCTCCTGACGGGAATAGCTGCGGTTCTGCTGTTAGACGGCGTGGCACTGCTGGCACTACCAATACCTGCCGCGGCGTGGTGGCCGTGGCCACTGACCGAGCTCACAGCGAGGGCGATCGGAGCGTGGCTGGTTGGTCTTGGGTGGGCGGCCGCGCAGGGCCAGATGAGCGGCGACCTTCGCACCGTCCGCCCCGTGGCCCTGACCTCCGTTGCCTTCGTCATTCTGCAGGCCCTCGCCCTGTTGCGGTATGGCGACGCCCTGACCTGGCCGAGCACACCGGCGATCGGCTTCGTAGCCGTACTGCTTGCCATTGGAGTGGCGGGCGGCTGGGCCCTCGCACTACCGCGGTCGCCGGTAGCGCGCGGGCCGAAATGACCTAAGCGACCTACCCACAATGGCATGGATCCTCCGAACTGGTCCGGCACGGAACACCCAACACCTGGCGGGCGAAGACCTGCTGCGCCCGGCAATGCTCCTGCGCGGGGAACTGCGAAGTCCAACTAAGCTCTAAGCATGGCGGTTCAAGATTCTCCAGGAAATACGACCAAGGCCATCGATCAGGACCTTGGCCAGCGCCGTGGCTGGATCTTGACGATCGCAGTGGGATTCGCCGTCCAGATCCTCAGTATCGTTATCGGGCTGAAGACAGTGGGGCCGCTGTGCGGCAGCCCGCTGCTCCCGCAAAGCCGTGCAGCCGAAATGGCGGATGTGCAGCTGCGGACTACCGGACTGGCGGCGGAGTGTTACCGGGACATCGATTCCGCATCGGTCCCTGTCTGGGTCCTCATGGCGCTGGGAATCGGCCTTGTCCTGACCGGAGTCGCCGTCAGGATCGTAGGTATCCGCAGGTCCATCGGTCGCACCCGGGCCTGACAAAAGCACCACCCACTACCGTCTTACCCCTTCCCGCAGGTTACTTTCATTGGCGGTCCCTAGGCGTGGGGCGCCTCAACCGGTGCCGGTGATCCGCACACCGCCAACCGCCCCGGTCCACGGGGTATCGCCCGGGCCGGACAGGAACAGATGCGCGAAAACGTACCCTTGCTGAAGTGCGATGACCTGTGACGTGGTCCCGGCGCAATCGAACGTGAGCTCCACCGGCTGAAAGCTGGCACCGGGATACTCCTGCCCAACGAAGATCTTCGCGCCTGTTGCTCCAACACAGGCTGCGGTGACGGTGTACTGGCCGGCCATCGGCACCTTCTCGAATCTGCCAAAGCCCCTCAGGGGGCCATCCAGGGGTCCGGCATCGGCAAGGACGACGGGACCCCGTGAAGTCCAAAGGAGCCTCTCCAGCTCAGCGTAGTTGTCGGCTTCCTGCTCCAGGATCTGCGCATTGCTGTACGGCCGAAGGGACATTGTTGCAGGGGCAGGGGCAGGGGCAGGGGCAGCGGTTGTGGTGATCACAGGTTCCGGCTCGGGGTAGGCATAGGCGCATCCCGCCATGGCGCCAAGTGCGACCAGCAGGCACAGGGCAGGAGCAAGCAGGTGCCGCCTGTCCTTGATTCCCACCCTTCAATGGTGGCCAACCCTGCTGTTCATTACAACTGATGGATCCCGTCCTGTAGTAGTAAGCAATCGTTTTTCCTTGACGGAACGGAACGGCCCCTGTAACAGTTAGTCGTGGGCGGATCGATGGAGAACCACGGACGGACGGGCGAGGCGTCAATCCCCGGTGGGCTCGCTCAAGAATCCGCGGCCACGCCGCCACTTTTGGAAGTCCGTGGACTGACCAAGAGTTTCTTCGGGATTCCCGTGCTGGAAGACGCGCACCTTACCCTTCACCGGAGCCAGGTTCACGGGCTGGTGGGCGAAAACGGCGCTGGGAAATCCACCCTGATGAAAGTGCTCGCGGGGGTCTACCAGCCGGACGCAGGGACGGTGCTTCTGGACGGCCGGGAAGTCAGTTTCGGCCACCCTACGAAGGCACACGAAGCCGGGCTCTCGTCCGTATTTCAGGAGTTCAATTTGCTGCCCGACAGGACGGTGGCCGAGAACATCTACCTGGGCCGGGAGCCCCGCCGCGGAATCCTGGTCAACAAGGCGCTGATGAACGCGAAAACGGCGGAACTGCTTGAGTCGCTCGGGATCACCGCCATCCGGCCCACCGCGCAGGTGCGGACTCTCACCGTAGCTGAGCAGCAGGTAGTGGAGATTGCGAAGGCGGTCAGCTATGACGCCCGGATCGTTTCCATGGACGAGCCCACCGCCGCCCTGGCCGGGGCCGAAGTTGAGCTCCTCTACCAGATCGTGACCCGCCTCCGGGAACGTGGAACGGCCATCCTCTTTCCCACCGGCTTCGGGAGCTCTTTGATCTGTGCGACGTCATCACCGTCCTGAAGGACGGCCGCGTGGTCAGCACGGGCCCCGCCTCGGAACTCGACGATACAAAGCTGGTCCGGCTGATGGTGGGCCGGCCCATTTCAGCCTTCTTCCCGGACAAGCTGGCCCGGACGGACAGCGACACCGACGTCCCTGAAAAGCCGATCCTCGAACTGCACGATGCCGGAAACGGCCAGTTGGACGGGATCAGCTTCACCGTCCAGCCGGGTGAGATTGTGGGGCTGGCCGGTCTCCAAGGCTCCGGACGGACGGAACTGCTGCATGCCATTTTCGGCGCCGCCCCCTTCACCCGCGGAACCATGAAGGTTGAGGGCCGGGAAGTCCTGCCAAAGTCGCCTCGGGAGGGCGTCCGGGCGCGGATGGCCCTCATCACTGAAGACCGCAAGGCTGAAGGCCTGAGCCTGAACCAGTCCATCCTGAACAACGCGCTGACCGTCATCAGATCGGTTTTTCCGCGCCGCACCGGGGCGGCCCGAACCGAGATCCCCGGCGTGTTTTCCTCCCTGGAGGTTGTGGCCCGGGACCTGGACCAGGAGGTGCAGTACCTCTCCGGCGGGAACCAGCAGAAAGTGGTCCTTGCAAAGTGGCTGGCCATTCGGCCCCGCCTGGTCCTGCTGGATGAACCCACCCGCGGCATCGACGTGGGAGCCAAAGTGGCGGTGTACCGGCTCATGCGCAAGCTGGCAGCCGAAGGCAAAGCCATCCTGATGGTCTCCAGCGAATTGCCTGAGGTCATCGGCATGTCGGACCGGATCCTGGTCATGCGCGACGGGCGCCTCACCGGCGAGCTTCCGGCCGGAACGTCCGAGGAAGCCGTCCTGCAGCTGGGAACGGGCGCCAGGACCGCAGCTGGAGGAGGAACATGAAACAACGGGGCAGCTTCATCGACCGCCTGTCCTCCACACAAATCGTCTACCTGGTGGCGTTGCTGACCCTGATTGTCGGTGCCGTTCTCGTGGGCACGATCGGGCGGAATTTCTTTAGCCAGGGCAATATCTCCAGCATCCTGACCGGAACCAGTGTCCTGGGTTTCATCGCGATCGGACAGACGCTGGTCATCCTGGCCGGAAGCCTGGACCTCTCGGTTCCCTATGTCGCCAGCCTTGCCAGCCTTATTGCCGCAGGGGTGATGGCCAACGACCCGGGCAACGTCCTGCCTGGCGTCCTGCTCACGTTGGGTGCCGCGGCCATCATCGGCCTGGCCAACGGGCTGATCGTGGCCCGCCTCAATGTGCACGGGTTCATCGCCACGCTGGGCATGGGCCTGATCATCAGCGGCTACCTCGCGACCAATTTCAAGGGCAGCTTCGGACAGACCCCGCTCTCGTTCCGGCTGATCGGGGCCACCGGCCTGGGGCCTGTTCCCATCTCGACCATCATTATGCTGGCCTGCGCTGGCCTGGCCATGCTGCTGCTCCACCGCACCCGGATGGGCCACCACCTCTACGCGGTCGGCGGCGACATTTCCGTGGCCCGTACCTCGGGAATCCGCATCGACTTGCCGGTCATCACGGCTCATGTGATCTGTTCGCTCCTGGCAGGAATGGCGGGACTGCTCCTCGCCAGCCGGCTGGGCGTGGGCAGCCCGACGGTGGGCTCCCAGGGCGGTTACGACCTGCTCTCCATCGCCGCGGTGGTCCTCGGCGGCACCCTGCTGGCCGGCGGCAAAGGGACCATCACCGGCACCCTTGGCGGCGTCCTCATCTTCGCCATGCTGGACAACATCATGTCCGTCATGCAGATCAACCCCTTCCTCAAGGACGTGGTCAGGGGCGTGGTGATCGTCGTCGCCGTCGCCGTGTACGCCCGCCGCAGGATCGTCAACAGACCGGAGCGGTTCAATTCGAAGGGCTCGGCGGAAGCGCCTGCCACGCCTGCCGCACTGGCTGCATCGGCGGAGGGACCATGAGCACGGCGTTGCCCTCCGCGCGCAGCGCAGTCCTCCGGCAGAACCGTGCCAGCCGCTCCCAGCGGCTACTGCGGGCTTTGCGCACCCCCGGCGGCGCCGTTTTCATCCTTTTGATCGGCCTCCTGGCCGCCATCATCGCGATGAACCCCTCCTTCGGGGAGCCGGGCTCCTTCATCCGGTTCATCGGCAGGACAGCGCCTATCGCCATCGCCGCCGTTGGCCAGTACTTCGTTATTGTCGGCGGCGAATTCGACTTGTCCATGGGATCGGTGGTGACCATACAGGTCATCGTTGCCGGCAACCTGATCCGGCAGGACGATTCCAAGGTGATTCCAGTCCTGATCCTCATGTTTGTGCTCGGTGCCTTCATCGGACTGGTGAACGGACTGATCACAACGCTGCTGAAGGTGCCCAGCTTCATTGTGACGCTGGGCATGATGCTGGCCTTGCTCGGACTGGTCCTCTACTGGACCGGCGGCGCGGCCCAGGGAAACCCGGCGGACAGCTTCCGCCAGATCGGGCGTGGCGGGATCCAGGACGTCCCGGTCCTGGACGTCATTCCGTACCCGGTCATCATCCTGACGGCGGTGGCCATCCTGGCGGTTGTCCTGATGCGCCGCCCCTTTGGCCGCATGCTCATCGCCGTCGGTGACAACCCGAGGACTGCTGAACTGTCCGGTTCCCGCGTCTGGTGGGTGCGGACGCGGGCGTTCATCATCTCGTCACTGTCGGCAACCGTGGCCGGCATCCTGCTGGTGGGTTATGCCGGAGTCCATCCGTCCGTGGGGCGGGGATACGAGTTCACGGCGATTACCGCCGTCGTGCTCGGTGGCGTGGTGCTGGGAGGCGGACGCGGCTGGGTGCTGTCCGCGGCGGCCGGCGCGTTCGCCCTCGAGGCGCTGTTCACCCTCCTGAACTTCATGGGCGTCCAGGCCACGTGGCGGGACACGGTCCAGGGGGTCATCATCATTATCGCTGTGGCAGCAGCGTCCAAGTCATGGCAGCGGAAACGCAAGGGAGCCACTTCCGCTGCCCATGACGAACGGCACCAGCTAAGCGCAGCACCCATGCCCCGCGAGGGCACCGAACAAGGAGGAGATCGAGTCTGATGCGCAAACACTCTATCCGCGCTGTCGCGCTTGGGGCAGCGTTGCCACTGGTGGTGCTGACTGCCTGTACCACCACGGATCCGTCGGTTACCGAAACGACGGCACCCGGTACCGGCTCACCTGCAGCAACTACTCCTGCGAGCCAGGACTGGTTTGACCAGAAGCTGTACGATGACCAGTTTGAGCAACGCTCAGCAACCTTCGAAGGGAACACGGAGCAGCCGTACCTGCAGTACATTGCCGGTGACATGACGGACACTGCGAAGTTCGCCTCAACGGGGGCGAAGAAGGTCTGCTTCGCCAATGCGTCCATCTCGAACCCGTGGCGCCAGACCGGCTGGATCACCATGAACCAGCAGCTCAAGGTCCTGCAGGACTCGGGGGCCATTTCTGAGATGGAAACCCGGGACGCCAAGGACAACGACAACACGCAGATCGCGGACATCGACTACTTCATCGCCGAGGGCAACTGCGATGCGTTCGTCATCTCGCCGAACTCCACAGCGGCCCTGACCCAGGCCGTGGAACGTGCCTGCGAGACGGGCAAGCCGGTAGTGGTCTTTGACCGCGGCGTGGAAACCGAATGCGCCACCACGTTTATTCACCCGATCGGCGGCTTTGCCTGGGGCATTGACACGGCCACGTTCCTGACTGACAAGCTGCAGTCCGGTGACAAGGTGGTGGCCCTCCGGATCCTTCCCGGCGTGGACGTACTGGAACACCGCTGGGCGGCGGCGAAGAAGATTTTTGAGGAGAAGGGAATCCAGGCCAAAGACTACTTCACCGGAGCGGACCCCACCGAGATCAAGAAAATCATTTCCGATGAACTGGCCACCGGCGACGTCCGGGGTGTGTGGATGGACGCCGGAGACGGTGCGGTGGCTGCCCTCGAGGCTTTCGAGGATGCCGGCAAGGACCTTCCGGTGATGACGGGTGAGGACGAGATGAGCTTCCTGACAAAGTGGAAGGAAACCGGCATCGATGCCATGGCCCCTGTCTACTCCAACTTCCAGTGGCGGACCCCGCTGCTGGCTGTGGAAAAGATCTTCAAGGGTGAGCAAGTCCCGGCCGAATGGATCCTCCCGCAGAAGCCCATCCTTGCGGACGAGCTGGATTCCTGGCTGGAGCGCAACCAGGGGATGCCGGGCGGCCACTACGCCAAGTTCGGCGGAGAAGACCTCCCCGGCTACCCGCAGGTCTGGCAGCAGCGGCAGATACCCTGACCCTGATCTTCGCGCAGCGTGGAAGATAGTGCCGTTGGAGGAAGCGGCGTGACGCGTTCCATCGGGATCAGCACCTGGGTCTGGGAGTCTCCCCTGACCGATGCCAACCTGAGCGGACTGTTGGCGAGGATCGCGGCCATGGGGTTTGACGCCGTCGAACTCCCGCTGGAAAACCCTGGCGACTTCACCGCCGCTACGGCGCGCGAATCCCTGGAGTCCACAGGGCTGAGACCGTTTATTGTCGGTGCCATGGCGCCGGGGCGGGACCTCGTGTCCGCGGCCCCGGCGTCCGTGGAGAGGACGCAGGCCTACCTCATGGACTGCGTCAGCATGGCCGCCAGCATCGGTTCGCCCACTGTGTGCGGTCCCTTCTATGCACAGACAGGCCGGGTCTGGCGGATGTCGCCTGGGCAGCGGCGGGAGGCCTACGCCGAGCTGCGCCGGAACCTGCAGCCGGTGGCGGCCCGGGCCATGGAAGCGGGCGTAGTGCTGGGCATCGAACCGCTAAACCGGTATGAAACGTCGCTGATCAACACGGTAGACCAGGCGCTTGAGGCGCTGGAGCCGTTGCTGGGCAACGGCGTGGGCCTTGCCCTGGACAGCTACCACCTTCACATCGAGGAGCGGTCGCTGGCCGCCGCGGTCCGGGCGGCCGGCGAACACGTGGTCCACGTTCAGGTGTCCGGGAACGACCGCGGCGCACCCGGCGGGGACCAGACAGACTGGGAAGGCTTCCTGCAGGCCCTGGATGAGGTGGGCTACCGCGGACCGTTGAACATTGAAAGTTTCACTGCGGACAATGCGGCGATTGCCGTCGCGGCCTCCATTTGGCGGCCGCTGGCGCCCAGCCAGGATGAGCTGGCTGCCAGGGGGCTGGCTTTCCTGCGCGGGGTATAACCGTACTTTGGCTGTCGAGGACTCCTAGGCCGGCCGGAGGGAGAGCCTAGAAACTGGTCACCAGTTCTCCGAGCACCTCTTCCAGCCTGTTCGGATCGGTGGCGTCATAGTAGTGGGCACCGCTGGCCCTGGCGATTTCCAGCAGCGTGGGGACGTCGGCATCGGGCCCGTACGCGAGTGTGAAGACGAGCACCGGCGTCGAGTGGTTCTGATGGCCCAACTGTTGGGAGAGCCCGCCCAGGTCTCCAGGGTGGGTGGTGTCGTTTTTGCCGTCACTCAAAAGCACGATGGTGTTGATGAAAGTGTCTTTGTAGTCCTTGGCCTGTTCGCCGGCGAAGCGGCTGACCGCCTCGAAAAGGGGCGTAGCGTCGACGGCCTTGAGGTCGTTGAGCTTGGCGATGAGGTCTTCCTTATTGGTCTTGAACGGGGCCACCTGGCTCACGATGCCCGGCAGCAGGGGGCCGTCGCCTACCTGGGAGAAGGCGGCCAGCCCAATCTCATCGTCACCTGTGAAGTGGTCCAGCGCCTTGCGGACGGCGTCCTTGGCCCGTTGCAGCTTGGTTACACCGGGCTCCTGCACCATGGACTCCGAGATATCCAGCAGGAACAAGGCCCTGGCCCGCTTGCGGACGTCAGGGAAACTGTCCTGCATGGCAACCAGCGCCTCCGCTTTGGCCAGCGGCAGCGGCTGAAGCGTTTCGGCGTACCGGCCGGTTCCCGCAACGCCAGAATCCAGCTTGCCCTGGATGCTCCGGTACCCGGACGTTTTCACAACGTTTTGGCCCTGTTCCGTGACTGCGAACGCGAGGAAATCCTGGGCTGCCAGGCGCTGCTGGCTTCCCACCCAATCTCCGTCGAGGATTACCGCCGGGTTGTCTGCCACGTGCACGCCGTCGTTCGGATAAATGGCCCTAAGGGGTTCCTTGGGGGCGGGACCGGGCTGCTTTGTTTTTCCGTCCTCACTGACCACTCCCCGGTTGTAGTCCCAGACGGACTTTTCATCCACGATCACGGCGGAGAGGAATTCCGAGACGTTCCCGGCGTCGTCAGCCTCCCTGGCATGCCACAGGAAATGCTCGGGAGTGGCCATGTAGTGGCTTGTACCCAGCTCCACCCCTCGCACCTTCTCCACCAGGGATGGTGCGTCCAGGTCCATGCCGTCTAAACCGCCTACACTGCCGCCGGCGGCACCGTAGGAAGCAGCAAGGGCCATCAGGCCCGACGTTGAGACGAGGGGACTGGCCTTACCGAACTTGAACTTGCCCCACTCGCCGTGGCCCAGACGCTCCCAGACGTCCTGCTCCCCAGCCATTTTAAAGATCTCAGACCACGACGGCGGTGTACTGTCCCAGCCGAGGGCGCTCACCATGGTCTCCGGCATGGCCACGACGATGGCGCTCCGGGCGAGGCTGGTTCCCTCTTGCGGCACAGGGCTGCCGTCGGCACCTTTTCCTGCGATTCGCAACCAGGCGGAGGAGTCCGGCACCCAGAGAGAGGGCCTGTCACCGGCAGCGACGCCGGGGAACCGGGCGGCGACCTTGCCGGCGGCGACTCCCGATTTTTCCTGGGACACAGCCGGGGTTACGCATCTGCCGTCCACACTCCGGGGTTTCGCAGTGTACTCGGCGGCCAGCGCCCGGACCGCCTCGGCGTTTTCCAGCGAAGTAAGGATGTTCAGAGAAATACACGGAGCGGTCCCGGCGACGGCGGCAGGACTGTCCTGCGCCAAGGGGTCGCCTGCTGGAGGCGTACTGCTATTGCCTGCTGACGGCCCGCCCTGTCCTTCCCCTGCAGGGAAGATCAACGTCCGCAGCATGAATGCGCCGCCAACAATGAGAAGTGCCACGGTGGCCGCCGCGGCGACCCAGACCCAGCGTGGATACCTGGGGTCAGTTGCTGCGCGTCGACGGCCCATGCTCGTTTCCTTTGATCCGCCCGGGTTTCTCCGGTGTGAACGCAATAATGAAACTGGCCCGCGGCAGTCACACCGCGGGTGCGCCTAGCCCCCCGCCCGGATGCCCCCACAACCGGATACGCATTTTGAGGATAACCCCGCCGGGTGCGATGTGAGTGTCCCGATGCACTTTTGATTCAATCTTGTGGGACCGCGCATAGTGGCAAACCTGTTCCGGAAGCCCTACCTTGGATGCCAGGGCTCGACGAAGTAGCCCTGTCCAACCTCAATGAGGCGATGTTGTGGCCGTTTTCCTGCCATCCTGTGATTGGATGCAATAGCCTTGGCTCTGCAGCACGCAGTTTGAGCACGGAGATGAGCCAATACTCCGCATTGGATGCCATAGCGGCAGCCGCGGAGACATACGTCCGCTGAGGCCGGCTAGCGCAGTTTACGGGAGTAGGACGAACCGGAGGCGGTCCGTTCCAAGAGTCCAAAGTCCACTACGTAGCGGCGCAGCAGCACCACATCATCCGTGAAATTCAGGAGCCGTTCGTTGACCTGCTTCTCCGTCAGGATTTCGCCGGGCTCTATGGTTTGGTTCACGATCCAGGCAAGCAGCTCGCGCCGTTCCGCCATGTTGGCTGGATACCTCTCGATTCTGCCCAGCCGCAGAAAGCGGTCCACTCCGCTCTGCGGCTGTCGCCGGGGCAGCTGGGTGAGGAGGTCACGGAAAATTGATTCCGGAGCCACTAGTTCGTCGGCGGCATTCTGTTCGATGAGCCCCGACTCGAGCAGGGCGGCGATGGCCCGGTTTCGCCGCTGGTCCTTCACACCGGCAAGGACGTCGGGGAGTTTGGCGCCCAGCACAATTTCTGCGTAGGCAGTCCGGGCATCGCTGTTGGCCAGGGTAGCCACCACCCGCCGCCAGTGCGGTCCGCTATACCTCGTGCCTTCGGTCACAGCATTCCTCACTCTGCTTCAGCGCCCACCCGTGCCGGTCACCGTGCTGAAAATCGTAGTCCCGGTTCGGGTGCCTGCGGAAGCCACGGGAGACCCTGCTTCCAGCCCGCACAGGGTCTGGATCATGATGGGCGCCAGGTCTACATTGGTTCTTGGCTTATGCAGCAGGCCCACGCACCACTACACCAGGAGGGGACCATGAGCCCCAACCCGAAACAACCCATAACGGATGACAGCATCCAAGTCCGCCAAGTCAACCATTATCAATTCAGCTGGGTGGCGGGCGACGCCGGCCAGCCCGGCACCTGGACCCTCCAGCTGGTCCTTGACCAAGGCGCCTGGGAAGAAGTGCTGACCCTGGACGCCGAGGATGCGGAGGTCCTCCAGAACCTCTTGAACCGTTCGGCGACTGTCTATTACGACGTACGGCGACGAACCCTGATGTTCGGGACAACACCGGCTGGACAGTAATTAGCGTTGCCGGCTTTTCGCTCCTGCCGGCATTTTCAGTCCTGACGCCCTTCAAGGATCCGCCGCGCGTCCTCCTGGGCTTCCAGGGCAAGTTCGCTGACCACTTCACCCCTCATGGATCCGGAGCCGGAAAGGATGCTCCGGAGCTCCGAAACTGTGCGCGGCGAGGTGACACCGAGGTGTGCCATGGCGTGGCAGTTGGGGCACAGCGGAACGAGGTCAGCAATAGGGTCAAGTTGGTACCCGTCGCCGAGCAATACTGGGGGCACTACGTGGTGCACGTCGATGAACCCCGTGCCGATCCCGCCGTAGGAGGCCTCGAAGGAGAAGCCGCAGGCAGCGCAAGAGGTCCCGTGGAAGGCCAGGCACAACCGGCGTGCGTCAGGGTTCCGCTCGTAGCGGTTCACATCAATAGTGCTGACGGCGTGCGGGGGATAGGCTCCCGCAACCAGGTGCAGGGGCCCCGTCTCCGCCGGTCCGTGGTCCCGCCACAGCCGGCGAAGATCCGGTTCCGCCCCAGGTGGAACAGCCAGGCCTGTGCAACTTTTTTCGTCGCGCCAGGGGACTGCAGGAACGGCTGCGCTGAGGGCGTCGGGCCGTATCTGTTCACCAAGGGGGAGAAGTGCGTCGAAAGCGACGCTGGCGTACCATTCAGCGGCGTCAACACCCCCGGAGCCTGCGGTCTCAGACGGTTCGGACGCCACCACCCCATGGCCGATCAGGCCGGCGCATGCGTCATTGCGTCCCTGTAGCAGGAGCCAAACCTCGGTCCCCGTCATGATGTCGCGGTTGTGGCCCACGCTCCACCGCTCCAGGAACCGGCCTGCCTCAGCAACCTGCTCGACGACGGCACGGTAGTCCCAGCCGTTCCATCGGTTGGGGTTCCATCCCAGAATTACTGCAGCCACCACTCACCCGTCCTGATCAAGCGTGACGTGCAACCTGGCACTTAGCCTTGCCCTCATTGGTCGTTCCATTCTCGCCCATGTTGCCACCTGGGTCCACGAACAGGACTTCCGTGCCGAGGCCGCGCTGCGTGCTGCCGGGAGCAGACAGGATCCGTCAGACGGCGGTGTAACCTCCGTCGACCAGGTAGTAGCCGCCTGTCATGAAGGAGGCTTCTTCTGACAGCAGGAAGCAAACGAGGTGGGAGACTTCCTCTGCGGTACCTAAGCGATTGAGGGCGTGTTTGCCCTCCAGGACCTGCAGGACCTCCGGGCTGAGACTGCTTTCGACGAGCGGCGTCCGGATGTAGCCGGGGCCAACGGAATTGATCCGCAGTCCCTGGGGGCCGTACTCGGCCGCAGCATTCTTGGTGATCCCCACGACGCCGTGTTTGGCAGCGGTGTAGGCGCCGTTGCCGAGGGCAGCCACGGTGCCGTGGATGGAGGCCATGTTCACAATCGAACATCCCGCTGCGCCGGCCTCAAGCATCTGGGGGATCTGGTAACGCATCCCGTAGAGGACGCCATTGAGATTGATGCCGATAACCTTGTCCCATTCGTCGAGGTCCGTTTCACCCGCCGGTGCCTGCTTGCCGCCAATGCCGGCGTTGTTCACCGCCAAGTGCAATGCGCCATATGTATCCAAGGCGTGGCGGACGACCATTTCGGCGTCCTCCTTGCTGGCAGTGTCCTGCCTTACCGCCGAGGCAAGTCCGCCGGCGTCGGATATTTCCTGGCCAACACGCTGCGCCGCCTCTAGGTTGATATCACTGACGACGACGCTGGCCCCTTTCGCGGCTAACTCCTTGCTGATTGCTTCGCCAATGCCGGAGCCGCCTCCGGTGACAAGGGCGACTTTGCCGGTGAATTTTGCCATGTTGACTTCCTCTCAGTCGCCGCGACGTTGCGGCAATGCCCCCGGTTGCACGATGTGACCCACGCTACAGCCTGGAACTGGAAGCGGGCTTATTGCCCCGCCGTGCCCGGGAAGTCGTCGCCGGGAAGCGGCGCCGCGTCAGGTGGCGGGGACGGGACGGGCCGGGGAACTTCGCCGGGCCCCTGATCCAGCCGGAACGGCGGGTACTCATCACGCATCAGCGAGGTGTAGGCGAGGACCCGGTAGATCCAGCGGTTGATCCCGATGACCAGGTCGAACAGCGGGCGCAGGTACCGGCCGGTGAAGAGCAAGGCCACCACGGCAATCAGGACAAGCAACCCCAGCAGGGAGATCCCTGTTCCACGTTCATAGGTGGTCCCCAGGTCATCAACCTCCGCCTGCCAGGTCCACGTGGTGCCCGCGAGCGCGGCAACGATGAGCAGATGCGGGATTGCCAGGAGCCACCATTTGACCAGGACCAGCCCGCGGGAGAGCCGTTCGGGGTAATCCACTTCGAAGTCGGCAGGATAGTTTGTGCGCGCGAGGGTGAAGGGCGGGTAGGCGTCGGTGCCGGCGGCGGCGTAGGCGTAGAAGGCGACCCTCCAGTTCCACCGCAGGACTCCGACATTGAAGTTGAACAGTCGCCGCGGGTAGCGGCCGGTAAACAGGATGGCGAACCCTGCAACGATCGTGGTCACGAGGAACGCGAACCAGAGGAAGACGAGCACGATGACATGTGGAATGGCCAAAAACCATTTCACCAGCCACATCCATCGCGACAGGGCCGGGTCGAGTTCGCCGGCGAGCCGCGCCGGGTAGGGAGCAAGATCGACGGGTTCGGCGGGGTGGGGCTGGGCAAGCTGCACTGATCCCGGTGCAACCGGCGCTCCTGCTGCGGTGTCGGGCAAGGCCCCGCCTGGTCCCCGGGACGGCGGTCCCGCATGCCGGCCTAGTCCGACGGCTCCCAGAATGAGCAAGGGAATGCCGATCACCAGTGCAACAGCGCCTCCTATGAGCAGGCCCGTGGCTGCCGGCAGAATCAGGTCGGATCGGAACCCGGCCTGCACCTGGGAGTCTACGCCGAGGCTCGCATCGGCGTTCATGATCACGATAGCCCAGCTGCCCGCGGCAAGATCCCAGGTGAGCTCCTGTTCTCCGGAACCCGAGGCGGAGGCGGTCCAGAAGGTTTGTTCTTCCGGCGGGGACGGCACAGTGGTGCCCGGAATATCGCGGTATTCCGCGCGGAACGGCCGGCTGTCCACTTCAAGCAGCTCGGAGTGATGGACCCCTGCCAGGTACCGCTCGACGTCGGCCTGCGCACCGATGCCGATGAAGATGTCCTTGCCGGCCTCCGCCGAGGAGGCACGCAGCCTGAGCGTACCGACGTCGAAGGGCAGCCTTGGCGGAACGCCCTCGCCGACGGCATCCAGCCGGGGCGTGGTCAGTGCGTGTGACCCTACGGAAAGGCGGGCAGTCCCTGACGTCAGGTATCCGTCCCCCTGGGCGGACCCCACCAGGGACGCCGCGGCTCCTCCGGCCAGTACCGTCAAGCCAAGGAGCGAGATGAGGATCCCCAGGATGAGCATTATTACTGAAGCTGTTTTTTTCATGATGCTATGCCGCCTGTGTCTCGGGCGTATGCGGTCCGAAGTCCCTGCTAGCGCCCTGCTGTTTGTGACAGCACTTCGGCTGCACCTTGGGCTACCGTGACCACCCCAAGGCCACTGTCCCTGACAGCTTTCATGTCGGCATCGAGTACGGCTGTGTCCGTGGTGTAGGCGCCGCCGCCGATGTTCGCGCCTACCTCGTGGTAGGACAGGATCAGCCAGGTGTTCGTGGCTTTGGCCGTATCGATCCAGCCCTGGACGGTGGCCGTGCTGGTGGTGGATTCCACGAATTTCACCTTCAGGTTGTAGGCGTTGTAGCTGGTCCGCGTGTTGAAACCGGAGCTGTCAGTTCCGTCGTCGTCGTAGGCGCGGTGGTTGGAGTACACCTGCCGGATCGCCGCCAGGGTGGCACTGTTGTATTCGGCGTAGGGGGAAGCAAAACTGGTGGCGGCCGACGGGCCGAACATCTGCCGCAGCGTGGCCTGGCTTTCCGTGAGCTCGGAAGCGAGCTGGCCGGGGGAAAGCTCGCGGAGGTGCGGGTGCGTGACCGTGTGTGACGCGATTTCATGGCCCCGGTCAGCGAAGTCCTGAATCTGCTCCTGCGTCATATAGGCGGGCTGATCGTTGATGGCTCCCGCGATGATGTACATGGTGGCCGGAATCCCGTACTTGTCCAGGATCGGCAGTGCGTTTTCATGTTGGCTCGTCCAGCCGTCGTCGAAGGTAACGCTGATCAGTCCGCGATCAAATCCGTCAACTCTGGCAAAACCGCCGAGGGTCAGGACCAAAAGCATGGAGGCCAGCAAAGTCAGTAGTTTTTTCATCGGGGTGCCCCTGTTGCCGGCCGCTGGAAACTGCCGGGTCCGCCTCCTTGCGGGATGTCCAGCCATAGCGGCGCCTGTTTACTGTGATGCCCGCGAACTGCTGGGAGTTCGTGGGTGGCCCGCCCAGCGTATGGATAGTGTGCGCCGGATGGCACGGCTTGTCGATACCTAATTTGCGCCGAAACCGCGCGGAAATTCGTTGCGTTGAGCCGCGATGCGGCCCCGGCGATGCCGCCTCTACCTCGCCTGCCGATGGGAGAGTAGTCTTGGACCACCGTTAGGAAGCATGCGGCCACCATTGCAGACTGGGTGTGGATCTCCCCAGCGTTCCGGAGTGATGCTTAGCGGCTGCTTGAACTTCTCGGACTCTCCATATTTTTGCGCAGGCCGCCCCTCACTGGAGCGCCCGCCACCCGTAAGGGGCAAGACTTCCTGCCCATCCCCACCACCCAGCCGCGCAGGTCTCATCGCGGCATCAATGCATGACCAAAAACAAAAAAGGAATCCCCATGGACCCTGGGGCCGTTTTGGCGCTCATTGCCGGCTACATTGCAACCGGAGTAGCTGTTTTCCTGCTGTACTCGCCTGTGCTTGTCCTTGCGGTGGGGTTGCTGCTCACTGCCGGCCTGCTGCAACTTCTGGCATGGCCTTTTCTTATATTGATCCGCAAACTGCGCCGGAAGCCCGAGCCGCCGCAGGACGGATCGTGGCTTTTGCCTTAAGCGCCGTCTGGAGGTTCACACCACAAGCGGTTCGTCAGTATGCTTACTATTATCGGTAAAGCCGCTGAAGAGAAAGGCATCATCATGACGGAACAGAACCTGCCTGACGACGAACTTGAGATTGTCGAAGAGAATGACGTGCTCCTGGATGAGACCCCCGGCGCGGCTTCATCCCTTGAACTGGACCCCGTAACAAGCGGACAGCCTGACAGCTACCCCGGCGCTGCCGAGAACAACCCCGACCGCTGGCAGGAGGATCCGCTGCTCCAGGACGAAGTTTCCGGCGAGGAGGAGGATTTCCTCAGCGACCAGACCCTGCGCGATGACATGAAGGCGACCCGCGACGGGGCCGGTGATGAACTGCCGGCAAGCACGCCGACGCTGGGTGAGGCGGTTGCCGATGTGGACTTCGGCGAGGACCCCACCGGGGTGGAGGCCGATGCCAGCGACGACCAGGAAAACTTCGGCGGGTCACCCCTCAGCGAGTTCGACCCCGACGACATGGAGCGCTAGCACCAACGCCAAGCCTGCAACATGATTCGGCTCCAGCCCTAGCCGGAAATCGAAACTACGCTAAAATAATAAGCAGGCTGATGAATATCGGTTGGCAGGATCAAGACTGAAGGAGTTTCACATGAACTTGGGAAGCATGATCAGGAATGCCGCTGGACGCTTCGCAGGCAGGTCCGGCACCGGCGGAACAGTCCGCGGCACCGGAATGAATGCCGCAGGGCGGACGCCCAACACCACAGGCGCCATGGGCGGCCGAGCGGGCACGGGAGGCATGGCCAGCAAAATCATGGGCATGCTGAAGCGGCGCTGACCCTTCACTCTGAACCACGAAGCAGGTCCCGGATGATTCCGGAACCTGCTTTTTGGTCCCTGGAATTATGCGAGAACTTGTCGTCCTGGGCACCGCCTCCCAGGTCCCCACCCGGACCCGCAACCATAACGGCTACCTGCTTCGCTGGGATGGCCAGGGGTTGCTCTTCGACCCTGGCGAGGGAACGCAGCGCCAGATGATCCATGCAGGCGTCTCTGCAACCCAGATCACGCGCATCTGCCTCACCCACGTCCATGGTGACCACTGTTTCGGCCTTCCCGGCGTGCTGTCCCGCATGGCGCTGGACGGTGTGGCCCACCCCGTGCACCTGCACTACCCGGCCTCCGGCGAGGACGTGGTCCGTTCCCTGGTGTCCATCAGCTCGCCCGGGATAGACCTGCGGCTACACCCGCACGGCACGAGCGGGACTGTTGCAGAAGGCCTGGAGGTCCGGCCGCTAAAGCACCGCATCGAGACCTACGGCTACAGGCTGGTGGAACCGGATGGCCGCACCCTGCTGCCCGAGCGCCTTGCCGCAGCAGGGATCACAGGGACCGACGTCGGACGCCTCCAGCGTGAAACCACCCTGGCCGGCGTCCACGTTGACGATGTGAGCGTTCCCCGGCCGGGCCAGCGCTTCGCCTTCATTATGGACACTGCCCCCTGTACGGGCGCGGAGGACCTGGCGGACGGCGTCGACCTCCTCGTTGCGGAGTCCACCTTCAGCGACGAGGACGCCGCGCTCGCCGACCAGTACCGCCACCTCACCGCAGGGCAGGCTGGAGCGCTGGCCGGCGGCGGCAATGTCGGGACTTTGGTCCTGACGCACTTTTCGGCAAGGTACGACGACGTCAGCGGGTTGGGTGTCCAGGCCGGCGCCCGTGCCGCCCGGGCAAAGGTCATCACCCCGCACGACCTGCAACGGATTGCCTTTCCCAAGCGGCGGCGTTGGCAGCAACACCCCATCCTGACGGGTGGAGAGGGCCGGAGCTGATTATTGCCAAACCCAACCATCAGGTAGAGAGTGAATTATCCGGTATGCACCCCGGGCGCACCCGCCCACGTGTTGTGGAGGTCGACAATGAGCAAAACTTCCGAAGAAGTCTTCGACGCTACTCCTGAAGGAAAGGAACCCGAACTTAAACGGGTCCTTGGCCCCAAGCTCCTCCTGCTCTTCATTGTTGGCGACATCCTCGGCGCAGGCGTATACGCAGTCACAGGAACCATGGCAGGAACGGTGGGCGGCATCGTGTGGCTGCCGTTCCTCCTGGCCTTCGTGGTGGCCACCCTGACAGCCTTTTCCTACCTGGAGCTGGTCACTCAGTATCCGCAGGCCGCCGGTGCCGCCCTTTATACACACAAGGCATTCGGCATCCACTTCGTCACTTTCCTGGTTGCCTTCGCCGTGGTGTGTTCCGGCATCACCAGCGCCTCCACTTCGGCCAACGTCCTGGCCCAAAACCTGTTCGGCGGGTTCGAGATCAACGGATGGATGGGGGTTCCCGGGCAGGGTGTCATCACCGCAGTTGCGATGGGCTTTATGCTGCTCCTCGCCGCCATCAACCTCCGCGGTGTAGGGGAGAGCGTCAAGTTCAATGTGGTGCTCACGCTGGTGGAGATGGTCGCGCTGTGCATCGTGATCGGCGTCGGCTTCTTTGTGATGTCCCAAGGGACGGGGAACCCGGGCGAGATCTTCGTCTTCAACGACTACCAGGACAAGGGAATGTTCCTGGCCGTTACCGCAGCCACCTCCATCGCATTCTTCGCCATGGTGGGCTTCGAGGACTCGGTCAACATGGTGGAGGAGACGCAAAACCCTGAGAAGATCTTTCCCCGAACCATGCTTACGGGCCTGGGTATTGCGGTGCTGCTGTACATGCTAGTGGCGGTCTCAGTGGTGAGCGTCCTGTCGCCGACGGAACTTGAAGGTATCAGGGAAGCCGAGGGCGCTGCCCTGCTGGAAGTGGTGCATAAAGGCTCACCCGATTTCCCGATCGACAGGATCTTCCCGTTCCTGGCGGTCTTTGCCGTGGCCAATACGGCGCTGATCAACATGCTGATGGCAAGCCGCCTCATTTACGGCATGGCACGCCAGCGCGTCCTGCCACGTGCCCTCGGGAAAGTCCTGCTGGTCCGCCGCACGCCGTGGGCAGGCATCCTCTTCTCAACCGTCCTGGCACTGGGGCTCATCCTGTACGTGACCAGCGATCCGGAAAGCAACATCGTGGCCAACCTCTCCGGCACCACCGCCTTCCTGCTGCTGTGTGTCTTCACGGTAGTGAACGTGGCGTGCGTGGTGCTGCGCCGCAAACGGGACCCCAACCGGAAGGTGTTCTTCACCTCGCCGGGGCAACTGCCGCTGGTGGCCGCCCTGTTGTGCGCCTTCCTTGCCGGTCCGTGGGTTGGCCGGAACGTCATTCAGTACCAGATTGCCGGTGGGCTCATGGCCATCGGCGTGGTGCTCTGGTTCGTCACATGGCTGATCAACCGGAAAACCAACCAACAGGAAAGGCCTAACCAATGACAGCTGCCGCAGAATCAACTGTCACCTTTGACGGACGCTTTGCCAGGGAACTGTCCGAGCTCGCTGTTCCTTGGCAGGCAGAGGAAGCCCCCGAGCCGAAGCTGCTCATCCTCAACGACGCACTGGCAAGGGAGTTGGGGCTCGATCCGGAATACCTCCGGTCCCCGGAAGGCGTACGGCTCCTCCTGGGGAACCACGTTCCGGAGGGATCGACGCCGGTAGCCCAGGCGTACGCCGGCCACCAGTTCGGCGGCTACTCGCCACTGCTGGGCGACGGGCGTGCCCTTCTTCTCGGCGAGGTGACCGACAAGGAGGGCAGGCTACGGGACGTGCACCTGAAAGGTTCCGGCCGCACGCCGTTCGCCCGCGCCGGGGACGGCCGCGCCGTCGTCGGACCCATGCTCCGGGAGTACGTCATCAGCGAGGCGATGCACGCCCTGGGCATCCCCTCAACGCGATCCCTTGCCGTCGTTGGCACCGGCCGCCCCGTCCGCCGCGACACCATGCTTCCCGGGGCAGTGCTCACAAGGGTCGCCAGCAGCCATCTCCGTGTGGGCAGCTTCCAGTACGCAAGGGCCACCGAAAACATGGACCTCCTGCGCCGATTGGGGGACCATGCGATCCGCCGCCACTACCCGGATGCCGTCAAGGCGGAAAACCCCTACCTCGAACTCTTCGAACGGGTGGTGGCCGCCCAGGCGTCGCTGGTGGCGCAGTGGATGCTGGTGGGCTTCGTCCACGGCGTCATGAACACGGACAATATGACCATTTCCGGAGAAACCATCGACTACGGGCCCTGCGCCTTTATGGACGCCTTCAATCCGGCCGCGGTCTACAGCTCCATCGACGTCGGCGGGCGCTATGCGTACGCCAACCAGCCCGTCATCGCCGAATGGAACCTCGCCCGCCTGGCCGAGGCAATGCTGCCCCTCTTCAACGAGGACCAGGAACAGGCCGTGGCCCCTGCCGTGGAGGCACTGGGGAAGTTCCGCCGCCAGTACAGCGATGCCTGGTTCGCCGGCATGAAAACCAAGCTTGGATTGGCAGAGGCCCCAGCGGGAACCCCTGAGGCTGAAGAAGCCTCGGAGGTGGTGGACGGGCTGGTGGCACTCCTGAAGGATGGGCCGGTGGATTACACGTCGTTTTTCCGGAACCTGGCTCATGCGGCAAGGGGAAATGAACGCCCGGCCCGCGGCATGGTCCTTGACCTTGCTGCCTTCGATTCATGGGCGGAGCGGTGGCGTGCCCAGCAGCCCGACGCGGCCTTGATGGACCGCGTCAACCCCGCCTACATACCCCGGAACCACCTGGTGGAGGAAGCGCTCGCCGCAGCAACGGAGGGAGACCTCGAGCCCTTCAACCAACTCCTCGACGTGGTCCGCGACCCCTTCCACGAGCAGCCGGGGCGCGAACGTTACGCCGAGGGAGCACCGGAGGACTTTGGCAGCTACCAGACCTTCTGCGGCACCTGAGCACGCCCGGCATCTGCTGGCCTACAGCCAGGAGAACCGGGCGCCAAGACGGCAACAACAAAACAGGGGCGGCAGTCGGGAAATCCCGTCTGCCGCCCCTGTTCGGGTGGTGTGACTACGCTACGCGGACGAAGGAAGCGCCGCTGAGCCAGCTAATGGAGTGGACTTCGGTCTTGAAACCGTCCACGCCACCGCTGACAACCTGGCCGTTGCCGGCGAAGACGCCGACGTGGCCCGCGGTGATCACCAGGTCACCGGGAGCAGGGGTGCCCACGGTGGTGCCGTACTGGTAGAACTGGCCCGGGGCGAGGTCGCCAACGCTCTTGCCCACGGCGCGGAGAGCCTTCTCCACCATGGCGGTGCAGTCCTGCTGGACGCCCAGCTGGCCGTAAGCGTTCGCCAGGATGGCTGCGCCGGTGCCGGTGCCGGTGACTGCGGGAGCTGCCGGAGCAGGTGCTGCCGGAGCAGGCGCCGCCGTGGAGGCGTAGGACAGGTTCATGCCGGTGTTTGCAGGAGCAGCAGCAGCCTTGGCGGGAGCCGGAGCAGCGGCCGGAGCGGCTGCCACGAAGCCAGCGCCGGGGATCTGGATCTGGTCGCCGGGGTAGATGATGGTGTCGATCGACAGCCCGTTGGCGGACAGAACATCATTCAGGGCTACACCGTTGGCGGCCGAGATGGCGCCCAGGGTGTCGCCGGAGACTACGGTGTGCACGTTGGCTGCAGCTGCTGCGGGGGCAGCCACTGCAGCAGCCGGTGCTGCATAAGCCTGCGTGTTGGTGGTCTCAGTGGTGTCCGGACCGGTGACGCCTGCGTGGGCAGGGGCGCCAACACCGAAGGCAATGCCGGAAGCTGCGGCTACGGCGAGCGCCGGGCGGCCAAGCGACTTGGCTGAGACAGCCAGGCCCTGGAGCGCGATGGAGCGGGCCGGAGTCGCGCGGTGACGGGCGGTGGTGGAATTTTTTGACACGGTTGATCGCCTCTCCCATGCCTGCGGGGTGAGCTGTCGGGTTCGGGTTGGAGATACCCGGCCGGAAGTAACTCCGAAAAAACGGAAGCACTATCGACTTAACCCCAAGGCCTCGTATGAGGCCGCGGAAACTTGGTTCCCCCGTCCCTGCCAGCTGGAAACGATTGAATCCCGGTTCAGTGGCAGGGCTCGGCATACTGACGGGAATGTCCCGTCTGAGAGGGACACCTGAAGACCATAGCCTGATTCCGGACACATTGTCACGTTTGGGTAACATACGAGGTGCGCCTATCGTATTTAGCCATCGACTAGATTCATCTCCCATGCCCGCCTGACCACGCGAAATAGGCGCGCCGCGCAGACTGCGGTGTTCTTTGTCACAAAGTCATAAAGGCGCCCTGAAAACGGCCTGTTGGCGGCGTCACCTGGTATGCGGCCACCGAGTTGGACGGGTTGAAAGCCACCGCGGCGTTCTATGGGCCCGCCCCTGACACGGGCAAAGTGCCGGACATCAAGGCCGCCGTTTTCGGGGTCTACGCTGAACGCGATCAACGCATCACTGGCGCGATGCCTGCCCTGAAGGACGCGCTGGCAGCCACTGACGTAGTCCATCAGCTCACGGTCTACCCGGGCCGACACGCCTTCCACACCGATACCGGCGACCGCTATAACGAAACCCAGGCTCCGGCGGCATGGAACGACACCCTGGCGTGGTTCGGCCGCCACCTCTAGGAGCGGCATGCGCGGCTGGCGTGCGGAAGGCGGATGTTTCTCCGCTCCATAACGAGAAACGCCGGTTTTCATTGACGGCTCGCCGTGCGCCGCCCCAAACCGCCCGGTGGCGAGGAACTGGTCCTGACGCCGCGTAGGCTTTTGCCATGCCCGACTTTGAACGGTTCCGGATCCTGCTCGAGGAGGAGCGGGAGCGGAAAGTGGCGCTCCTGCCGGCCCTCCGTGCAGACATCGCCGCCGCAAATTCAGCGCGCCAGGACTCGAACGTGGACGACGAACATGACCCGGAGGGCTCCACCATCGCCTTCGAGCTGTCCCAGGCGTCCGCCCTGCTGAAGCAAAGCAGCGCAGGGCTTGACCAGGTGGACGCCGCTTTGGCTCGAATCGCCGACGGCACCTACGGGACCTGCGCCGTCTGCGGGGAAGCCATCGCCGAAGGCAGGCTCGAGGCACGGCCATGGACCCCGTTCTGCATCCGGCACGCATCGGCAGGCCGCAGCCGGTGAGCAACGGCGTGGAGCAGATAGCGGCTGCTGCAGGATTCATTGACCGGACGCTGCAGAACGAGGGGTCCTGGTATCGGGCGGACGACGTCGAGAGCCGGCTGGGCGGGCAGCTTGCCTCCTACGGCTCCTCCGTGGGTGCTGTGCGCGGAACCGTCCGCGACGCCCTGCGGAAGTACAAGAACTTTGACCACGACGCCGTGGTACAGCTGGCATCCGCCCTGTGGGGCCAGCCCCGGCCCGGCTCCAGGCCGGTCTTTGAGCGCCGGCTCGCCGCCGTGGTGCTCCTCCAGTCCAAGGTGCCGCTCCTGCGCCATTCGGACCTGACCCGGATCGAAGGCTTCCTGCGGTCTGCCGGTACGGGCGAACTGACGGAGCCCCTGCTGGCTGACGTTGTGGTGCCGTTCCTGGCACGGCTCGGCGGGCGTGACCGGCAGCGCGCACATGTTGTCCTCGCCCGCTGGCGGACGGACCCCGACGGCGGGCTGCGCAGTGCCGCCGCCTTCATCGGGCAGCAATCCACCCCCGAACCCCCACCACAAGGAGACACGCATGAACGATCCCTATAACCTGGACCGGTTTGTCGCCGGGCAGGACAGCGGCGGAGCATACGATCAGGCCCTGGCGGAACTGCAGCTGGGCAGCAAATCCGGCCACTGGATGTGGTTCATCTTTCCGCAGATCGCGGGCCTGGGCCACAGCGAGATGTCCCGCCGGTATGCCATCAGCTCCGTTGCCGAGGCCCGGGAGTACCTGGACCATCCGGTGCTGGGCCCGCGGCTGCTCGACTGCGCCCTAGCCGTCACCAACCATGCAGGCCGCCCTGCGGAGGACATTCTCGGCAGTATCGACGCCCGGAAGCTGCATTCGTCCATGACCCTTTTCCTCCGCGCAGCTCCCGGGGAAACCGTCTTCAAAACCGTGCTGGCCCGGTTCTTCGATGGTCAGCCCGATGCCGCTACCGATGAGCTGCTGGCCGGCAAGGACGAACAGTAGGCCAACTCAAGCACGGACGGCGGCGCCCTGCGCAATTGCGCAAGGCGCCGCCGTCGGGGCCCGTTTGTTGCCTGCTACGGTGAGGGGCTGCCGCCGTTGACGTTCAGCGTTTCCCCGATGACGTAGCTGGACTCAGGTGATGCCAGGAAGACATACGCCGGGGCGAGCTCTGCCGGCTGGCCGGCCCGGCCCAGGGGGGTGGATTGGCCGAACTCCGGCAGTTCCTCCTTGGGCTGGCCGCTGCTGACCTGCAGCGGCGTCCAGATGGGCCCCGGAGCTACGGCGTTGACGCGGATGCCCTTCGGCGCGAGCTGCTGGGCGAGTCCCTTGGTGAAGTTGTTGATGCTTCCCTTGGTGGTGGCGTAGTCCAGCAGCGTGGGGGACGGGTTGTAGGCCTGGATGGACGTGGTGTTGATGATAGTTGACCCTGCCGGCATGTGCGGGAGGGCAGCCTTGGTCAGCCAGAACATCGCGTACACGTTGGTCTTCAGGGTGTGGTCGAACTGCTCGTCCGTGATCGCGGTCAGTTCCTCCTGCGCCACCTGCTTGCCGGCATTGTTGACCAGGATGTCCACCCCGCCGAGCACGGCCACTGCGGTGTCAACCACTTCGCGGCAGACGTTCGGGTCCTTCAGGTCCCCGGGGACCTTGACAGCCTTGCGGCCGGCGGCCTCGACAAGTCCCGCGATGCGGGCTGCGTCCTCTTCCTCCTCCGGCAGGTAGGACAGGACGACGTCGGCCCCCTCGCGGGCGAAGGCGATGGCAGTGGCCGCCCCGATTCCGGAGTCGGCGCCGGTCACGATAGCCTTCCTGCCGTCCAGCCGGCCGGTCCCGCGGTACGTGTTCTCGCCGAGGTCCGCTTTGGGCTCGAGCTCAGCGTCCAGCCCCGGCTCTGGCTGGTGCTGCTCCGGTGGAGAGATTTTTCCGTAGGCGGTTACGGGATCGCGGAAAGTGTACTGGTCCGTCATGGTGGTCCTCCTGTTGGGTAGGGGTGGAACACGGCAAAACTAAGCATGCTTACCGTTCCAAGCCTAGGCACTCCGGCCCGTCCCTGCCAACCCGCAGTGCACTACTGCTTCAGCCAAGTTCCGAGTCCCGGCGGACCTCCACCAGCCTGACATCCCGCAGGCTTCCCGAGTCCACCACCGCCGTGATGTACGTGCAGGCAGGCTGGCGCCGCCGGTCGGTGGGGGAGCCGGGGTTGAGCAGCCGCAGCCCCCCTGGCGACGTGGTATCCCACGGAATGTGGCTGTGCCCGAAGACCAGCACATCGGCGTCCGGATAACGTGCCTCGCACCGGGCTTCCCGGCCTTTCGCCTGGCCGGTTTCGTGCACCATGGCGAAGCGGACACCCTCAAGTGTGGCGGTGGCCGTTTCGGGCAGCCGACCGCGCAGGTCGGGGCCGTCGTTGTTGCCGTAGACACCAATCAGGCGGCGGCTGCGGCGCTCTAGCTGGTCCAGCAGTTCCGCCGTCACCCAGTCGCCGGCATGGAACACCACATCGGCGCTTTCGACGGCGGCCCACAGTTGCGCCGGAAGTGCCTTGGCGCGCTTGGGCACATGGGTATCAGCGAGCAGGAGAAGGTTCAGCGGCATGGGAAAATCCTGCCATGCCGCCCGGCCACGAAGGTCCTTTCCTTTGGCATTGTTCCTCATGGCGGGCAGTCGTAATCTGGGGCTGGAGGTGATAGCCATGGAGGCTGCACAGGGTGACAGGATCATCGTTCACGGAAGGACCGTCGGGTCCACGGACCGGCACGGGGTGATTCTCGAAGTCCGCGGCCAGGGCGGAACGCCACCGTACCTGGTCCGCTTTGACGACGGCCACGAAACCATCATGTACCCCGGCGGTGATTTCGCCGTCGAACGCGGCAACGCGCACTAGCGCCGCAGCCAGTGATGCACCGTTTCCGGTCCACCTGTCAAACTGGAGCGATGGATCACTCACTGACTTCCACACCGTCTTCCACCCCGCCTGTCCGTACCGGCCCGCGCGATCCCGGTGACGCCTGGGTTGATGGGGAACATGGACGGTACTGGGGCAGGTTCGGCGCGGCCGGGGTGCTCGCCTACGACCCCGGCAAGGGTGTGCTCCTGCAGCACCGTGCCATCTGGAGCCATAACGGCGGAACCTGGGGACTGCCCGGCGGGGCGCTCCACAAAGGCGAGGATGCCGTTGTTGGCGCGCTGCGTGAGGCCTACGAGGAGGCCGCGGTGCCCCCGGAGAGCGTTGCCGTGCTGTTCACCTCGGTACTGGACCTGGACTACTGGTCCTACACCACGGTGGTGGTGCTGGTGAAGGAGCCGTTTGATCCGGTGATCAGCGATCCGGAGAGCATTGAACTGCTGTGGATTCCGCTGGCGGACGTGGAAAGCAAGGAGCTGCACCCCGGGTTCGCGTCCGCGTGGCCGGACCTGCGGGAGCGGCTCGTTTCCGGCACTTAGCCGGGACGCCCGTCAGTAGTCGGGGCCGTATTCGGCGTGGACCAGGATGGGCAGGTGGTCCGAGTTGCCGCGCGGGAGGGTCTCCACGCTGGTGATGTCCAGCCCCAGTGACGTGGCGAAATCGAAGTGGCCCTTGAAGACCTTGTAGCGGGTATACGTGCGCCGGTTGCTCAGCGAGAGCGCATAGCCCGAGTTCTTCATGTGGACGTGCAGGTTCTTGGTGAAAAACGGGTAGTTGAAATCTCCCACCATCAGCGTCATCAGTCCCTTGCCCATGCTCAGGAGCTCCGCGTGGGCGGCGTGGATCTGCTTCCGCCGCAGTGAGTTGGAGGCCGTCAGGGGGGCGGCGTGGAAGGAACCGATCACCAGTTCGTGCTGGGTCTCGTTGTCCATCACGCGGGTCCCGATGAGCCGTTCGTGAGCCGGTGCCAGCACGCGGTCATGCATCGACTTCTTCAACGCGAAGGACTGGGTGTCCAGGGCGGTGAACCGGCTGGTGCGGTAGTAGATGGCGAGCCCGAGCCGGTTTCCCTTGGTGACGTCCGCGAGGTGCAGCGGGCCAAGGGTCTCCGGGAGGTCGCTGGAATCTACCTCCTGGAGGCAGAGCGCATCAATATCGTGGTTCCGGGCCAGGGCAAGGAGTTCGCCGCTTGCCTTGTGCTTGCGGAGGTTGTAACTGATGACGCGCATGGAACACCTCTTCCGAGGGTTGCTGACAGGACCAGTTCCTGAGTCTACCCAGAGGACAGCCCCCAGGCTTCAACATTTCTCCGCGTCGGATGGCGGCTCCTGGCGGCGGTCCAGGAGCAAAACGATAGAGTTATTGGCAATTCACTGACTTCTCCTTCGAAGGGCACCCGTTGACTGTTGATCTGCCTGAACTGGCTGAGGGAAACTTCTATTACCGGTCTCTGGGTGATGGCCGTTTCCGCTCCACCATCCACGCCCAGGGCGCCTGGAACGTGCACGAGCAGCACATGGCGCCGGCCTCCGGGCTGATGGCCGACAGCCTCGAACGGCACCAGCCGCGGCCGGACATGCGGATGGCCCGGCTCAGCTTCGAGATCCTGGGCCTGATCCCCGGCGGCGAATTCCACATTGAGACCACCATGCTGCGGCCGGGCAGGACCATCGAACTGCTCCAGGCCGAACTGGTTGCAGCCGGGCGCACAGCGATCCGTGCCACCGCCTGGCGGCTGGTCACCAGTGATACTTCCGAGGTGGCCGCGGTGGAAGACGCCGCCATTCCCGGGCCCGACGAATGCAAGCCCTACGACGGAGCGTCAGTATGGCCGGGCGGCTATATCCGCTCCCTTGAAATGCGCGTCGCGGAAGGGCACCGGCCGGGAGCCGGCAAGGTATGGCTGCGCACTGACCATCCCCTCACAGACCGCGAAGACAGCGGCGACCTCGCGCGGCTGATGGGGCTGGTGGACACCGCCAACGGCATCGCTGCCCGGGTACCCCCTGGCAAGGACAGCTACGCATTCCCCAACCTGGATCTGCAGATCCATATGTACCGCCGCCCCGAAGGGGAATGGCTGGGGCTGGACAACG
Organism: Arthrobacter sp. D3-16; assembly: GCF_054408515.1. NCBI lineage: Bacteria > Bacillati > Actinomycetota > Actinomycetes > Micrococcales > Micrococcaceae > Arthrobacter > Arthrobacter sp. D3-16. The sequence goes on from NZ_CP096437.1 coordinate 1,922,017, forward strand.
CCGTCTCGTTCGGCCTGGACGGCATCGGCCTCACCTCAACGGTGCTGCACGACCTCAAGGGCCCCTTCGGCCGGGCGGAGCAGATCCTGACCGTGCGCAGGACATAAGGCGGCACCGGCGTGACTCCAGGGGGACGTTATTCCGGCCCGGGCCGGGTCAGCTCCGGCCTTGGAAGACAAGCCATCCGGCGAGGGTGGACAACCCCGTCAGCGCGGCGCCCCAGAGCATGTCCACCACAATCAGCTGCAACGGCCACATCTTAAGCGTGGCCGCATTGGTCAGGTCATAGGTAGCGTACGCGAAGGCGCCCAGTGCCGCGCCGTAGCCCAGCGCCGTGAGCCAGCTGCCGCCGTCGAGCGCGGGCCGGAGGGCAAAGAAGACAATTCCGGCGATGTAAATGACGTAGAAGGCAACCGCGTACCCTAGGTGTGGCTTGTCCGCCAGCAGATCACCGATGTGGCTCCGGTAGAACGGGTTCATCAGCTTGAGCCAAACGGCGTCAATGACTGCGAACGCGGCGGCAACAACAAGGAATTGCAAGATGACCATAGGGGAGCTTAGCAACATGCACCAGGCCGGACCGGGACCCCGCACGCTTACGGTAGTGCGGCAGGAGGCATCGCTCGGCGCAGCCCGGGACCTGGAGTTTGGCCTGGAGCTCCTGGCCAAGGCAAGGGCGGGGGATATCGGCCCCACGCTTCGGCTGTACCGCCCCGCCCCCACGGTGGCGTTCGGCCAGCGGGACACCCGGCTGCCGGGTTTCGAAGCAGCGGCACAAGCCTGCCGCGACAACGGTTTTGAGCCGCTGGTCCGCAGGGCGGGAGGGCGCGCCGCGGCCTACCACCAGGGAACCCTCGTGGTGGACCACATTGAACCGGACGCAGATGCCATTGCAGGATCGAAAAGCCGGTTCGGATACTTTGGTGAGCTGTTCGCCGAAACGCTGCACAGCGTAGGAGTGCAGGCTGCCGTGGGGGAGATCCCGGGTGAGTACTGCCCGGGGGAATACAGCGTGCACGGCACGGATCCGGCGGCCGGTTCCCGTATCAAGCTGGTGGGCACCGCCCAGCGTGTGGTTGCCGGAGGCTGGCTTTTCAGCTCCGTCATCGTGGTGGAAAACTCCGCCCCCATCCGCAAGGTCCTCACGGACAGTTACGCAGCCCTGGGCCTGGAGTGGGACCCAGCGACGGCGGGAGCCGTTGACGATCTTGTGCCGGGCGTGGACGTGGCGGCCGTGGAGGATGCGCTGCTGGCCACGTATGCGGGCCACGCCAGACTCACGAGCGCTGCCTTCAGCAGCCTGGGGGCTTGACCGTCCGGTGGTCTAGGGGCACATACGGAAACGGGACCAGCACCGGAGTGCTGGTCCCGTTGTGACTGACATAAGCCGCAGAGGGCGGGCGCTTGGGCGGGGCCCGGCCTGGCTTGCTGGCTACGCTGCGAGGCGGGTCTTGACCTCGGCAGCTGAAGGGTTGGTAGCCGCGGTGCCGTCCGGGAACAGGACCGTGGGCACGGTGCGGTTGCCGCCGTTGAGCTGCTCCACCAGTTCTGCGGTGCCGTCCACTTCCTCGATGTTGATCTCGGTGTAGCCGATGCCCTGCGCGTCCAGCTGCTTCTTCAGCCGGTTGCAGTAGCCGCACCAGGTGGTGGAAAACATGGTGATGGTGCCGGTCTCGGGGGTGAAGTCCACGGATTTCTCCTACGTGTCGCTGACGGGTTCATTCCTGACAACGGTAGCGTGCAGCCCGCTATTCCCAGCAACTGCGCTCCGTGGCCGCCCCCGGATGACAGCTCCTGCCGCCGATGGCATGCTGGAGCCATGTGTGGACGCTATGTGATGGCACGTGCCGTGGGGGACCTCCTGGCTGAGTTCGACGCCGAGCTAGAGGAGGAGGTGGCGATCCCGCCGTCGTGGAATGTTGCACCGACTGATGACGTTCCCATCGTCCTGGAGCGGCTGATCGATGACGGCCCGGAGCGCAAGCAGGTGCGCCAGCTGCACGTGGCGCGGTGGGGACTGGTCCCTTCCTGGGCCAAGGACCCGGGTATCGGTTCCCGGATGATCAACGCCCGGAGCGAATCAGTGCTGGAAAAGCCCGCGTTCCGGAAGGCCGTCCAGTCACGCCGGTGCGCTGTGCCCGCAGATGGCTACTACGAATGGAAGCAGGGTCCCGGGAAAGGGAAGCAGCCCTATTACGTGCATCCGGGGGAGGGCGGCGGCCTGGTTTTTGCCGGGCTCTATGAGTGGTGGAAGGACCCGGCCTGGCCGGCGGGGGAGCCCGGCGGCTGGATGCTCTCCACGTCAATCCTGACTGCTGACACTCCGCCGCCCGGCAGCGAATCAACCGTCTTCGGCAAACTGACGGCGCTGCATGACCGTGTGCCGCTGCCGATGGACAAGTCCACCATGCAGGCCTGGCTCGACCCGGAGGTAGACGACGCCGCCGGACTGGTGGACCTGGTGCGGTCCGGCGTCAAGGACGTGGCCTCGGACTGGCACGTGGATTCGGTAGGCAAGGAAGTGGGCAACGTCCGCAACAACGGCCCTGACCTGATCCGCCCGGTGGAGGCCCTTTTCTAAGCCGCCACCCAAGCAGCCCTGGGTGGCGGGCCGCCGGGCTAAACGGTGACCGACCCGGCGTCGTCCACTGTCCACGTCGGGTTGTACGCCACTTCCCAGCGGAAGCCGTCCGGATCTGCAAAGTAGCCGCTGTAGCCGCCCCAGGGCTGGGTGATGGGCTCGGCGATGATGTCCGCTCCCGCAGCGGCGGCTTCTGCCATGACCCGGTCCACGTCTTCTGTGCTGGGGAGGTTGTGGCTGAGCGTGATGCAGGGGACGGGGCCCGGAGCGCTGACACCGGCGTCAGCCTGCATCTGGCGGACGTCCCACAGGGACAGCACCAGGCCGTGGTTCACCTGGATGAACACCACGTCCCCCGGAAATTCCCGGTGCACGGGCCAGCCAAGGCCGTCTACATAGAAGGAACGGGACGCCGGGACGCTGCGGACGCCCAGTGAAATGAAGTCGACTCTGGGTTGCATGGTTCGATACTGTCAGAGGATGGCAACAATTCAAGGGAACGATAGGGACGCCCTGGCCGACAAGGAACAGCTCGCTGCCGTCCGGGTTGCCGTTGACGAGGTGGATGACCAGATTGTCACCCTCATTGCCCGCAGGGAGCGGCTGATCCGGATCGCCGGAACCCTCAAGGGCGACGACGCCGAGGTCCGCGCGCCCGGCCGCGTGGAGCGGGTCATCGAGCACGTCCGCTCCGCCGCTGAGAAGAAGGCCATAGACCCGGACATCGTCGAGTCCACCTACCGGGCCATGATTTCGGGCTTCATCGAACTCGAACTCCGGGTCCACAAAGAGAACAGCTGAGCTGTTTCAGCCCAGCTGTTACAGGTTCTCCTCAACCGGAACACCGGATTGGAATTCCCGGCCGTCCGCTTCGCTGAAGCCGGTCATCACATGTCCTTTGCCGAGCCCATTAATGGCCGCGAGCGGGAAATGGCCGGTGATGGTGTTCCCTGAGTGGGTCACGCCGGAAAGATCGTAGTTCTCCTCCGTGCTCTGTTCATGGTTGAACGAGAAGAAGGCGATTGCCTCCCCGTTCATGAATTCAATGCCCAGCCGCCGCTGGGAAGAGTAATCCGGGCTGGCAGCCACAAGCCCCACCACATAGGCACCGGAACCGGGAATGTTGCCGTCGATATCGAAGGTTGCCACAAGTGTGGAGTCCTGGGCTTTGATGCTGACCTGTTTGAGGAGTGCGTCATGGGTGCTCATGGACCCATCCTGCTCCCTGCCGATCGCTCCGTCCACCCCCGCCTAGGATTTGTGCCGCCCCTGGCTTAGACTGGAAGTATTCGAACACATATTCGAATACTTCTTTGTTTCTTTGTCTTGTCAGGAGGTGCCCATGGCGATGTTCAGCGAATCCGTGGATGTGGCCTGCAACCCTGACGGCCAGCCTGTGAGCCTTCAATGGGCAGGACGGTCCTATTCCGTGTGCGCTGAACCGGTGCGCTGGTACGAACGCCGGCAGTGGTGGGCGGAAGAAAGCCGGGCCCCGCTGGGAAGCGGGCCCGGGCTTGTTGACCACGAAATCTGGCGGGTCCAGGTACTGCCGTCCGCTGCAGGTTCGGGTACGGCCAAGGAACAGGACGAGGCGCTCACCCTTGACCTCACCCGCCATATCCGCAGCGGCCGTTGGCGGCTCCTGCGCATCCACGATGCACTCCGTCCACGAACAGCATGAGCTTCACCCATCTCCACGTCTCCACCGCATTCAGTGCCCACTATGGGGTGTCATGGCCTGAGGAACTGGCGCAGGCTGCTGCTGCTGACGGAGCAACCGCACTGGCCTGCACTGACCGTGACGGCCTGTACGGAACCATCAAGCACCTCAAAGCGTGCATGGATGCTGGAATTGATCCCATTGTCGGGGTGGACCTGGCGGTGTATGACGACGACGGCGATCACCGCACCCAACTGGCTGGCCACGTGGTAGTGCTCGCCCGTGGCAACAACAACGGGGCTGGCTACCGTGCCTTGTGCCGGCTGGTCTCCGATGCCCATGCCCGCACCTCGGGAAAGGCCGGGGGAGCCATTCCGGTAGCTGTCACCAGGGCGGAGCTTGCCTCCCGCACCCTGGACCCCCAGACCCTCAAGCCAGTGCTGATGGTGCTCATAGGGCCGGACTCCGACGTCGGGCGTGCCATGGGCGGCCGCCGTTACCTGCGCCCGCGGACCCTTTTCAAGCAATGGCTCGATGCCATGCCCCGCGGAACAGTGGTTGCCGAGATCGTTTCCCAGCTCAGCGCACCTGGGGCGCCCCTGAGCACCTCCCATGCAGTCCGGATGCTCAAGCTCGCAGCGGAGCACAACGTTCCGGCAATCCTCAGCAACGCAGTCAGGTACTGTGCGGAGGACGGAGCCGCCACCGCTGATGTTCTGGACTCGGCACGGACCCTGAAATCGCTGCCGGAACTGGCCCAGGAACCACTGTTGCAGCCCAACGGCCAGGGCTGGCTGAAGTCCACTGCCCAGATGCTGCAACTGGGCAAGGAAATCATTGCCGCAGCGGGTTACGGTGCACAGGACCTCAAACAGCTCATGGCACAAACCGAGGCGCTCGCCGATCTCTGCAGGATGGACCCCGAAGCCGACATGGGCTGGAAGCAGCCAGTGGTGCCGGAGGCTTCGGTCATCGGAATCAACCAGGATCCGCACGTTGAACTGGTGCAGCGCTGCGAGGCTGGAATAGGGCGCCGGTTCCCGGGAATCCATGGCAGCCGGGAAAAGGAAATGCGGCACCGCCTTGACCATGAACTGGGGATCATCCAGAACCTTGGTTTTTCCTCCTACTTCCTCACCGTCGCCGAAGTCTCACGCATGATCCAGGACATGGGGGTAAGGGCGGCTGCCAGAGGGTCGGGAGCTTCAAGCCTGGTGAATTACCTGATTGATGTCAGCCAGGTGAACCCCCTGCAGCATGACCTGATTTTCGAGCGCTTCCTGTCCCGTGACCGCGCCACCCTGCCGGATATTGATATCGACGTCGAAAGCGCCGAACGGCACAACGTCTACCGCAGGATCTTCGAGCGCTTCGGCGCGGAGCGGGTCACGCTGATGAGCATGCAGAACGGCTACCGGGCAAGAGGCGCAGTGAGGGATGCCGGCATGGCATTGGGCATGGATGACAGCGACGTGGGTGACATCGCCAAACAGCTGTGGCGGTTTTCAGCGCGGAAGTTCCGCGAGGCCCTGCAGGAAAAGCCGGAATTGAGGGAGTTTGCCGGCCGGGTGGAGCAAAGGGACACCCACGGCAACCAGCAGCTGGACCTGCTGGTGGACCTGACCGAACGGCTTGACCGGCTGCCGCGGCATATATCAATGCATCCCTGCGGTGTGATCCTGGGCGACGCAACCCTGCTGGACCGTACTCCGGTCCAACCCAGCGGACTGGGACTGCCCATGAGCCAGTTCGACAAACACGACATGGACCCCATGGGCATGCTCAAGCTTGATGTCCTGGGCGTCAGGATGCAAAGCGCCATGGCGTTTGCGGTCCGGGAAATCATCCGGATCCATCCCTCGAAAGAGGAAGTGGTGGCCGCAGGGGGCCATCCTGCCGGGCAGGACGGATCCGGCCCGGATTACATTGCAGAAAACGGACACATAGACCTCAACGCCATCCCCCTGGATGATGAACCCACCTTTGAACTCATCCGGAGCACCCACACCCTGGGCTGCTTCCAGATCGAATCGCCCGGGCAGCGCGAGCTGATCGGCAAGATGGTGCCGCGGGAGTTCAATGACCTCATCATCGACATCTCACTTTTCCGCCCCGGTCCCATGAAATCGGACATGGTCCGGCCCTTCCTGGAACACCGGCACGGTTTCGCGCCCGAGGTCTACCCCCACCCGGACCTGAAACCCGTCCTGGCGGAAACCCATGGGGTGACCGTTTTTCATGAGCAGATCCTGAAAACGTTCAATGTGATGACCGGCTGTGGCCTGGCCCGGGCAGACGAATTCCGGCGTGCCCTGGGCAATGAAGTGCTGGAGTTGAGCGTTGAGGAGTACTTCCGCAGGGAGGCCCGGAAGAAAGGCTATTCCCCGGAGGTTGTGGACAACGTCTGGGGGACCCTGAAGGCCTTTGGCAGCTTCGGCTTCTGCAAAGCCCACGGGGCCGCTTTCGCCGTGCCCACCTACCAGTCGGCCTGGCTGAAGGCACACCATCCCGAAGCCTTCCTCGCCGGACTCTGGGAACACGATCCCGGCATGTATCCCAAAAGACTGCTGGTTGCCGAAGCCAGGAGGCTTGGCATTCCCATCCTTCCCCTGGATATCAACTGCAGTAAGGGGGAGTACCGGGTGGAGCGTGTCCGGCAGGGGCCGGATGCGGGAAAGCTGGGAATCAGGCTGAGCCTGAACGGTATCTACGGGCTGTCCGCCACAGAATTGAAGAGGATTGTGGCAGGCCAGCCTTATGACTCCCTCGCGGACCTCCGGGCGCGCTCGCGGCTCAGCAAACCCAGTATCAAACGCCTGGCCCAGTTGGGCGCTTTTGATTCCCTCCACCGCGAGGCGGGTGGGGTGGCAAACCGGGCTGACCTGGTCCAGCACCTGCAGCAGCTTCAGAACTCAGGCAGTGCGCGGAAAGGCATCGAGGTCCTCGAAGGGCAGCTGTCCCTGCCGCTGGGCGATGTGGAACTTCGCAACGTCAAGCCTGGCCTTCCCGAACCTACCCTGATAGAAAACGTCCGGGCAGAACTGGATCTGATGGCGGTGGACGTCAGCAGCCACCTGATGGACAGCCACCGGCCCATGCTGGACAGGCTGGGGGTGACAACGGCTGACAAACTCCTGGGCCTGCGCAATGGAACAGAAGTGCTGGTGGCCGGAGTGCGGGTAGCCACCCAGACGCCTCCCATGCGCGGCGGGAGACGGGTGGTGTTCATCAGCATTGACGACGGCACCGGGTGCATCGATTCTGTTTTCTTCCATGAGGCCCAGGAAAATGCCGGCCTGCTCCTGTTCGGGACCAGGCTGCTGCTGATCCGTGGCACCACCAGGAGGACAGGCCCGCGGGGAATCAGCCTGAGTGCAAGCATGGCCTGGGACCTCAGCCGCACCGAAACCCTGCCATTTCCACCTTCGGAGACCCGGGCCCCGGACGGCCCGCACCCCCTGGACGGAATCAACCGGAGCTTGGCCATCACCGGATTTAATGGCTGAGCCTGCCGTGCGCCGCGTTGGTCGGCCCTTTGCTGAACCGATAGCATTGACGATGGCTGGCTGTGGTCCCCGTATGCCACAAGCTATGAAGCCTTAACTTTGAATAGGAGACACCCGTGTCAGATGCCCAGCAGATCACCCTTCTCGTCGATGGCGAAGAGACCAAGGTGACTACCGGGACAACCGGTGCGGAACTCTTCTTTGAGCGCCGTGATGTTGTTGTTGCCCGCGTCAATGGCGAACTGAAGGACTTGGACCAGGAACTTCCGGAGGGGGCCGAGATCGAAGGCGTCACCATCGATTCCCCCGACGGCCTGAACGTGCTCCGCCACTCCACGGCCCACGTCATGGCCCAGGCAGTCCAGCAGCTGCGCCCTGACGCCAAGCTGGGCATCGGGCCGTACATCACCGACGGTTTCTACTTCGACTTTGACGTGGCCGAGCCTTTCACCCCCGAGGACCTCAAAACCCTCGAAAAGATGATGCTCAAGATCGTCAACCAGAACCAGAAGTTCGTCCGGCGTGTGGTCTCCGAGGACGAGGCCCGCGAAGCCATGAAGAACGAGCCCTACAAGCTCGAACTCCTGGGCAAGAAAAACGAAGCCGCCGAAGCCGGCGAAGGCGTCAACGTTGAGGTGGGCGCCGGCGACATCACCATCTACGACAATGTTGAGCGCAAGGAAGGCACCGCGGTCTGGTGCGATCTCTGCCGCGGCCCGCACCTGCCCAACACCAAGATGATTTCCAACGCCTTCGCCCTCACCCGCTCGTCATCCGCCTACTGGCTGGGAAACCAGAAGAACCAGCAGCTGCAGCGGATCTACGGTACGGCCTGGCCCACCAAGGACGCGCTGAAGGCCTACCAGGAGCGCCTTGCAGAGGCCGAACGCCGCGACCACCGCAAGCTGGGCTCTGAGCTGGACCTGTTCTCCTTCCCGGACGAGCTCGGTTCCGGCCTGCCGGTGTTCCACCCCAAGGGCGGCATCATCCGCAAGGAGATGGAGGACTACTCGCGGCAGCGCCACGTTGAAGCAGGCTACGAGTTCGTCTACACCCCGCACATCACCAAGGGCCACCTGTACGAGGTTTCCGGCCACCTGGACTGGTACAAGGACGGCATGTTCCCGGCAATGCAGGTTGACGCCGAACTCAATGAGGACGGCTCCATCCGCAAGCCGGCCCAGGACTACTACCTGAAGCCGATGAACTGCCCCATGCACAACCTCATCTTCCGTTCCCGCGGACGCTCCTACCGTGAGCTGCCCCTGCGCCTGTTCGAATTCGGCTCGGTCTACCGGTACGAGAAGTCCGGCGTGGTTCACGGCCTCACCCGTGTGCGCGGTATGACACAGGACGACGCCCACATTTACTGCACCCGTGAGCAGATGAAGGACGAGCTCACCAAGACGTTGACCTTCGTCCTGGACCTGCTCAAGGACTATGGGCTCAACGACTTCTACCTGGAACTGTCCACCAAGGACCCGGAAAAGTACGTCGGTGACGACGCCACCTGGGAGGAAGCCACCCGGACCCTCGCCGAAGTGGCACAGGAATCAGGCCTTGAGCTCGTACCGGATCCGGGCGGAGCGGCCTTCTACGGCCCCAAGATCTCCGTCCAGGCGAAGGACGCGCTGGGCCGCACCTGGCAGATGTCCACCATCCAGCTGGACTTCAACCTGCCCGAACGCTTCGAACTCGAGTTCCAGGCCGCCGACGGCAGCCGCCAGCGTCCGGTCATGATCCACCGTGCACTCTTCGGGTCCGTCGAGCGGTTCATGGGTGTCCTGACCGAGCACTACGCCGGCGCCTTCCCGGCCTGGCTCGCCCCGGTCCAGGTGGTGGGCATCCCTGTGGCGGAGACGTTCAACGAGTACATGTTCGACGTCGTCGATCAGCTGAAGGCGGCAGGAATCCGGGCCGAGGTGGATACGTCGTCGGACAGGTTCCCGAAGAAGATCCGCACTGCCAGCAAGGACAAGATCCCGTTTGTGCTGATCGCCGGCGGCGACGACGCCGAGGCAGGCGCCGTCTCGTTCCGGTTCCGGGACGGAAGCCAGGACAACGGCGTGCCCGTGGCAGAAGCAGTCAAGCGGATCACGGAAGCCGTCCGTAACCGGACCAGCTAGCGGAAACGGGAACAGCAGCGTGCAGGAGAACACAGGCGCAGGATATCCAGGGGATGCCGGCGTTACCGACGACTTTGACCTCGCCGGTGTCCCGGATGCCTTCCAGCGCCTGTGGACTCCGCACCGCATGGCTTACATCAAGGGCGGCCAGCACCAGTTCAAGAACGAAAACGACTGCCCCTTCTGTATCGGACCGGCACGGACCGACGAGGATGCGCTGATCGTTCACCGGGGGAAGACCTGCTACGTGGTGCTGAACCTGTTTCCGTACAACCCCGGGCATCTCCTGGTCTGCCCCTACCGTCACATCCCCGACTACACGGACCTCACCGTCGAGGAGACGGCGGAGTTCGCCGAGCTGACCCAGACAGCCATGCGGGTGCTGCGGAAAGTAGCGAACCCGGGTGGATTCAACCTGGGGATGAACCAGGGCGTGGTGGGCGGAGCGGGCATCGCCGCGCACCTGCACCAGCACATTGTTCCGCGCTGGGGCGGTGACGGGAACTTTTTCCCCATCATCGCCCAGACCAAGGCGATCACGCAGACCCTTGACGAGGTCCGCCAGCAGGTCGCCGACGCCTGGCCCGGGGAGACGGATGCTGAATAGGCACGCCCGCGGGTTCTTCACCGCACTGTTCACCCCGCTCGCCCGTTGGCTCCTTCGCATCGGCGTCTCACCGGACGCGGTGACCATCATCGGTACTGCCGGTGTAGTGGTGGGAGCCGTCGTCTTCTACCCGCTCGGGCAGCTCTGGTGGGGAACACTGTTCATCACTGCGTTCATCTTTTCCGACGTCCTGGACGGCATCATGGCCAGGATGCAGGCAGTGGGCAGCCGTTGGGGCAACTTCCTGGACTCCACCCTGGACCGGATCGCCGACGGCGCCCTTTTCGCCGGCCTGGCCGTCTGGTTCTTCACCGGCGGCGCGAATGTTCCGATCGCCATGGCCGCCACTGTCTGCCTGGTCCTTGGCATGGTGGTCTCCTACGCCAGGGCAAAGGCGGAGTCGCTGGGGTTCACGGCCAACATCGGCATCGCGGAACGGGCGGAACGCCTGGTTTCCGTGCTGGTGGTGACCGGATTTACCGGCCTTGGGCTGCCGCACGTGGTGCTGCTGGTGACACTGATCCTGCTTGCCCTCGCCAGCCTCATCACCGTGGTCCAGCGCATGGTGTCCGTCCGCCGCCAGGCACAGGCTGAACCATCGCCGGCGGATTAACACGAATTAAGCCGGCCGGGCGCGGTGAGACTAGTATTAGGACTGCCCGATCAATGGATCCGGCAACCCGGTGTGTGTACACATGGCATCTCCGTGCCGCCCTGCACGCCCGGCGAAGGTCATCTATCTACCCATAGGGGTTTTTGTGTCTACACCTGATGTAAGCAGCGAAGCCGGTTCGTCCGCGAACAGCGTCACGGGCAGCAGCCGCGTGAAGCGGGGCATGGCTGAGATGCTCAAGGGCGGCGTCATCATGGACGTCGTCAACGTCGAACAGGCCCGCATCGCCGAAGACGCCGGTGCCGTTGCTGTAATGGCGCTGGAACGCGTTCCGGCCGATATCCGCGCCCAGGGCGGCGTCTCCCGCATGTCCGATCCAGACATGATCGACAAAATCATCGACGCCGTGTCCGTGCCGGTCATGGCCAAGGCCCGGATCGGCCACTTCGTCGAAGCCCAGGTCCTGCAGTCCCTGGGCGTGGACTACATTGACGAGTCCGAGGTCCTGACCCCGGCCGACTACGTCAACCACATCGACAAGTGGAACTTCACCGTTCCCTTCGTCTGCGGCGCCACCAACCTCGGTGAGGCACTGCGCCGCATCAACGAAGGCGCGGCAATGATCCGCTCCAAGGGCGAAGCCGGCACCGGTGACGTCTCCAACGCCACCGGGCACATGCGCCAGATCCGCTCCGAGATCGCCAAGCTCGCAGCCCTGCCCGAGGACGAGCTTTACGTCGCCGCCAAGGAACTGCAGGCCCCGTACGAATTGGTCAAGGAAGTCGCCGCTGCCGGCAAGCTTCCCGTGGTCCTGTTCACTGCCGGCGGCATCGCCACCCCTGCCGACGCTGCCATGATGATGCAGCTCGGCGCCGACGGCGTGTTTGTCGGCTCGGGTATCTTCAAGTCCGGCAACCCCGCCCAGCGCGCCGCCGCCGTCGTGAAGGCCACCACCTTCTACGACGACCCCGACGTCATCGCCAAGGCCTCCCGCGGCCTGGGTGAAGCCATGGTGGGCATCAACGTCGACGAGATCCCCCAGCCGCACCGCCTCGCCGAGCGCGGCTGGTAGTCCTCTTCCTTACGGCAGGTCCTGATCCTCTGCTTGCTATTCCCCACGTCCCGCTAAGGCCGCTTCGCGGCGAGCGGGGACGCAGGGCCCCTTTTACGCAAGCTGCCGGACCACTACCTGCCTTCGAGCAACAAACCGCGACGGAGGCGAGTCACGTTTGCCGAGTGACTCGTCGCCTTCGTTTTTGATGCACGACGCCGGTTTCTCACCTTTCTCTGGTGGGGGACCGGCGTCGTACTTCTCTTTAAGCGGTGCGGGGTTGTTGGCGGTTACTCGAGGCCGCGGCGCTTCAGGAGGGGCTCCAGCTTTGCTTCGCGGCCCCGGAGGGTCCGGAAGGACTCGAGCGGGTCGCGGCTGTTTCCGCGCGACAGCAGCTCCTGCCGGAAACGGTCACCGTTCGCTCGGGTAAGGCCCCCGCTCTCGCTGAACCAGTCCACGGTCTCGGCGTCCAGCACTTCGCTCCAGATGTAGGAGTAGTAGCCGGCAGCATAGCCGGCACCCGCGAAGACGTGCTGGAAGTAACCCGTGAGGTACCGCGGCGGAATCAGCGCATGGGCGATTCCGGCAGCCGCCAGGGCCTTCTCCTCGAAAGCCAGTGCATCCTCGGGGGCCTCACTGCTCCCCAGCACATGCCAGGCCAGGTCCAGCAGCGCTGCCCCCAAGTACTCGGTCGTGGCAAAGCCCTCACCCCAGAGCCGGGATTCGTTCAATTTGTCCACGACTTCCTGGGAAAGCGGCTCGCCCGTGGCATGGTGCTTCGCGTAGTTGGCCAGCACCTCTGGCCACATAATCCACATCTCGTTGACTTGGGATGGGTACTCCACAAAATCCCTGGGAACCGAGGTACCGGAAAACCGCGGGTAGGTGACGTTGGAGAACAAGCCGTGCAGGGCATGCCCGAACTCGTGGAAGGTGGTCCGCAGCTCGTCCAGCGTCAGCAGCGTAGGTTCGCCCGCGGGCGGCTTGGAAATGTTCAGGTTGTTGATGACCACTGGCTTGGTCCCGAGCAGTCCCGACTGTTCCACCAGGGAGTTCATCCAAGCGCCGCCGCGCTTGGACTCACGGGTGTAGTAGTCACCGAGGAACAGCCCCAGGGCGCTGCCGTCCTCATTGCGGACCTCCCAGACCCGCACGTCAGGGTGGTAACCGGAGAGGTCCTTCCGTTCGTGGAAGGTTATGCCGTAGAGGGACGTGGCAGCGAAGAAGACCCCGTCGGCCAGGACCCTGTCCAGCTCGAAATAGGGCCGGAGGGCCTGCTCGTCCACGTCGTACTTTTCCCGCCGGACCTTCGCGGAGTAGAACGCCCAGTCCCAGGCCTCCAGTGGATGCCCGGCTGCCTCCGCCAGAGCGGTGGCCTCGCGGTCCGCATTACGGACCGCGGCCGGTGCCATGCGGTTCAGCATCGACTGGACCGACTCGAAATCGGGTGCTGTCTGCAGGTCCACCACCAGTTCGGCGTAGTTGGCGAAGCCCAGCAGGGCAGCTTTTTCGGCGCGGAGGGCGGCCAGGGACCTGGCAAGTTCGAGCACGTCGAGATTTCCGCCGCTGCTGCCGCGGGCAACCGAGGCTTCAAAGAGCCGCTGCCTGACGTTCCGGTTTTCCAAGGCGGCCAGGGCCGGCTGGTTGGTGGGCTGGATCAGCGTCAGGAGGAACTTCCCCTCATGACCGGCCGCACGGGCTGCTTCTGCGGCGGCAGCCACGTCATCGGCCGGCAACCCCGCCAGCTCTGCCGGGTCCTCCAGCAGCAGGGCTGCGGACTTCATCCCTTCCTTGACCCTCTGGCCGAATTCTGTTCCCAACCTGGACAGCTCAGCATTGAGCTCCCGCAGCCGCTCCTGCCCCGGACCGTCCAGCTGAATGCCTGTTTGCCGGAACTCCTTCAGATATTCGTTCACCAGGCGTACCGACTCCGGGTCGAGACCCGCCGTATCGATGGCGGCGAAGCGTTCGAACAGGGCCCGGTTCAGGAACACCTCGTCCTGGTGGGCCGAAAAAAGCGGCGAAAGCTGGGTTTCCAGGTCCCGGATCTCGTCAGAGGCATCGGCAGAGACAAGTGTAAAGAACGCGGCAGCAGTCCTCTGGAGCAGCTGGCCCGACCGTTCCATCGCGACGGCCGTGTTGTCGAAGGTGGCGGGATCCCTGTTCCCGGCGATCGCCTGGACCTCGGACAGGTGCTCCGCGAATCCGGCCTCGGCCGCCTCGGCATAATGCGCTGGCGCTATGTCCGCGAACGGGGGCAGGGCGAACGGAAGCGTGCTGGGATTGAGCAGGGGGTTTGTCATGACGTAAATCTTCCACACGGGCCACACCTTCTCAACGACCTCCAAATGCTCGTGCCGGCCAGCAGCCTACCTAGAATGACCGTTATGGGGATTAGTTGGGGCGGTGTTGCCCCGCGAGCCGGGGCCATGGTGTGTGCCCTGCTTGGGGTTGCTGTGCTGGCCGGCTGCGGCCTCGTGGCGGAACGGGAGGGGCAGGCGCCACGGCCGGCGGGGTCTGCTTCCCAAACTTCCGGTTCCGGGACGTTGCCGCCCAGCGCCGCTCCTGCCCCTGGCCCCGCACCTGCCCCTGGCCCCGCACCTGCGCCCACACCAGGTAAGGGCCCGGCCTGCCCGATGGTCCGGTGCACTACCGTGCTGGTCACCGGTGACATGCTGATCCACAGCCAGCTCTGGCAGCAGGCGCAGCAGGACGCCACAGCCGCCGGCAACCCGGGTATGGATTTTGGGCCACTCCTGGAAGGTCAACGCCGATACATCAGGAACAGCGATCTTGCCGTCTGCCACCAGGAGACGCCGGTGGCAGGTCCGGACGGTCCGTTTTCTTCGTACCCGTCGTTCAACGTTCCGCCTCAGATCATCACCGCGTCCAAGGACGTGGGATACCAGGTCTGTACCACCGCCAGCAACCACACCATCGATCGCGGCACCGACGGGCTGTTGCGCACCCTGGACGCCTTGGATGCCGCAGGCCTCAAGCACACAGGGTCCTACCGGACCGAAAGCGAATCCCACGGAATCCTCATCGTGCAGACGGCGGCCGCGAAAGTCGCCATCATTCAGGCCACATACGGGCTCAACGGCCTGCTTCCCGATCATCCCTGGCAGGTGGACATGCTGGACACCCAAGCCATGATCGCCAAGGCCGAAAAGGCGAGGGCGCTGGGGGCGGACGTCGTCCTGGCCGCCATGCATGCCGGTGATGAGTACGCCAGCGAACCGAACGCCCAGCAGGAGGAGGTGGCGCGCGCCCTGGTGGACAGCGGGCAGTTCAACCTGGTCTATGGCCACCACACCCACTCGGTGCTGCCCATCGAAAACTACAAAGGCACCTGGATTGTGTACGGCCTCGGCAATGGCGTCACGGAGCTGTCTCCCTGGCATGTGGTTAACAACGAGGGCCTGCTGGTGCGGGCGCAGTTTGGCCAGGACGCCTCCGGCAAATGGTCCGGTACGGACCTTGCCTGGGCACCATCGGTCATTGTCCGCGACCCGTACCGCTGGTGCTCCGTGGCTGCTGATGCGCCACAGGGACAATGCGCCGGTGCGGAAGCGGACGCCGCGACCAGGCAGCGGACCAGCACCGTGGTGGAATCCCGCGGCGCGGGGGCTGCGGGTGCCCATGAACTCCTGATAAGCCGTGAACCGTAAGCCGGACCGCCAAAAGGTGCACAGGCCGCCGTCGGCCGCTGGAGGGTGTGCCGGTCAGCGCGGGCGGCGCGCCGCGTGTTCCCTGGCCAGTTCCGCGTAATGGTCATCCGGGTGGCCGGGCTGGAACGTGCCGTACTTCCGCTCAGCCGCCGTCCGGATCAGGAAGTCGGCGATGGCTGGATTCTTTGGCAGCAGGGACCCGTGCAAATAGCTCGCCACGATGTTGCGGTAGCGGGCACCTTCGTGGCCGTCGCTGCTGTTGTTCCCCGTCCCCTTGGCCACGGTGCCGAGCGGCCGTACCCCGTCACCGAGTGTGGTCTGCCCGCTGTGGTTCTCGTAGCCCAGCACCTCGCCGAACTCCGGCGTAGCCACCTTGACGTTGCCGATCAGGCGCTCGTCAGTGCCGTGGGTTTCCACGTCAAGGACGCCAATGCCGGGGATGACTGCTCCGGTGCGCGTCTTGAAGAACCGTCCGAAAAGCTGGTACAGCCCGCAGATGACCAGCATCGGCGCGCCGTCCTCAGCCAGGTCCTTCAGCACTCCAGCCCGTGCCTGCAGGTCGTCCTGGATCACCAGCTGCCCGCTGTCCTGGCCGCCGCCGCCCACAATGATGTCCACGTTCTCCGGGAAGGGATCACCCACGTTGTATTCGAGCAGCTCCGGGGTGTAGCCGTGCCACTTGATGCGCTGTTGAAGGACCAGGGCGTTGCCCCAGTCGCCGTAGATGTTCATGTCGCGGGGGTACAGCTGGACAACCCGGATGGTGCCCTTGCTCCCGGAGCTTTCCCTCCCAGGATGCGCGCCTGACTGGCTCAAGAGACAACCTCCACCGTGGTGATTTTGGACAGCTCGCGGCGGATGGCCAGCATTGCCGTGTAGGTGCAGAAGATGCGCTTCGGCTTGCCCTGGGCCTCCCTGATGAAAGAAGCAAGGGCTGGCGTAATCTCGGGCTCGACCCCGCCGATCCGCACGTCGTCATACTGGAGGCGCAGGGCCATGTCGTAGGCGCGGGAGCCGGTCAGCTGGTCCACCCCGCCGTCGCGCAGGGAGTCGAATTCCACGTCCCACAACCAGGACATGTCGCGGCCGTCGGCGTAGTTGTCATTGATGGCAATCATGGTGGCGTAGCCGCCCGCGGGGAAGGACTTCAGGCCGAGCCGGAACCCGCTGGGATTTTTGACCAGGACCAGGTCAAGGGGCTGCCCGTCGACCACGAGGCTTTCGCCACGGCCGAAGGCAGGCGCAACCTGGGCGAGGGCGGCCAGCAGGGTCTCGTGGTCGGCAGTGGCTGCACCGCCGCCGCAGATGCTGCGCGCCAAGGTCAGCGCCGCGGCCGCATTGAAGATGTTGTAGACGCCGCGGAGCTTCATCCCGGTGGTGACCGTCACGCCGTCGTACTCAAATTCGGCGGTGTCCGCACCCACTTTGCGAAGGACGACGTCGGCAGCGGGCTTCTCCGGAAGACCCGCCGGAGCGGGACTTCCGGGAGCGGCGCGCATGTCGTCATCGTTTGGGAAGGTGCCCAGCAGCGAATCGTCCAGGCCGAAGTACTTGACGTCCTGCCCCGTCAGGGACGCGGCGATCCTGGCAACGCGGGGGTCCTCCCGGTTCAGCACCACCGTTCCGGTGGTTTTGGCGGCGATGTGCTGGAGCAGCTGGGCCGTCTTGTCGATCTCGCCGAACCGGTCCAGCTGGTCGCGAAGGACGTTCAGGAGCAGGCAGTAACGGGGCGGCACGCTGTTGACGAAGTGCACGGCGTGGGCCTCGTCGAGCTCGAGGACAGCGACGTCGGCGTCAAGCCGGCCCCGCCAGTCCACCTCTCCGAGCAGTGCGGCGGCCACACCCCGGGTGAAGTTGCTGCCTGTGCGGTTGGTGAAGACCTTCAGCCCCTGGCTCTCCAGCAGCTCCACCACCATTTTGGTGGTGGTTGTCTTGCCGTTGGTACCGCTGACCACTGCTACCCCGTGGGGGAGTGTGGTGAGCGTCCGCCGCATGAAGCCGGGATCGATTTTTTCGACCACCAGCCCGGGCAGGGCAGAGCCGCCGCCCCGTAGCCGGGACACCCGGCGGACCAGCTTGCCGAGCGGAACACTGAAGTAGAGCATGCTTCGAATATATCCCAGCAACGGCATGCAACCGGCGTCGGGGGTGGGCCTCCGGCGCCGGCCAGGAAGGCTGGGCACCGTATGCTGGATGGATGACAATTTCCCCTTCAGCTGCTTCCGCGCGCGTGGGCTCGGGCCTGCGGATCGGTGTGTTGGCGCTTCAAGGTGACTTCCGCGAGCACCTTCATGCCATCGAAGCAACCGGAGCCGAGGGCGTCGCGATCCGCCGCCCCAAGGAACTGGACGGCCTGGACGGGCTGATCATTCCCGGCGGTGAATCCACCGCCATCGACAAGCTCGCCCGTGCCTTCGACCTGGCTGAACCCCTTCGGGAGCGGATCGCCGAGGGTATGCCTGTATTCGGTTCGTGTGCCGGCATGATCCTGCTTGCCGCAGACATTGCAGATCCAGCAACGGACCTCGCCGGAGCTCCGCAACAGACTTTCGGCGGACTTGACATCACCGTCCGGCGCAACGCCTTCGGCCGGCAGCGCGAGTCTTTTGAAACGGACCTCGACTTCAAGGGACTCGATTTCAGCGCCACCGAAACCGGTGTTCCTCCGGTCCACGCCGTCTTCATCCGGGGCCCCTGGGTGGAGCGGGTCGGCCCGGACGTGGAGATCCTGGCCCAGGTGGAACCGGCGGATCCGGAGCACGCGTCCCACGCGGTCCCGCTGCCGGGGACAGCTAGAATTGTTGCAGTGCGTTCCGGCCACCTGCTGGCCACCTCCTTCCATCCGGAAGTGACTGGGGAAAAACGCGTACACGAACTTTTTATCCGCATGATCAGAGGAGAAGCGTAAAGCATGTCAGGCCACTCCAAATGGGCGACGACGAAGCACAAGAAGGCGATCATTGACAGCCGCCGCGCCAAGTCGTTCGCCAAGCTGATCAAGAACATCGAAGTTGCAGCCCGGATGGGCGGCCCGGACCTCGCCGGCAACCCCGGCCTGGAACTTGCCGTCACCAAGGCGAAGAAGACCTCGGTTCCCAACGACAACATCGACCGTGCCATCAAGCGCGGCGCCGGCCTCACCGGTGAAGTGGTTGACTACACGGAAATCATGTACGAAGCCCGCGGCCCGCAGGGCTCTGCGCTGCTGATCGAGTGCCTGACGGACAACAAGAACCGTGCCGCCTCCGAGGTCCGCCTGGCCATCTCACGCAACGGCGGCACCATCGCTGATCCCGGCTCCGTGAGCTACCTCTTCGCCCGCAAAGGCGTCGTCAACCTGCCCAAGAACGGCCTCAGCGAGGACGACGTCCTGATGGCAGTCCTCGACGCCGGCGCGGAGGAAGTAAAGGACAACGGCGAAACGTTCGAGATCCACTCCGAACCGGGTGACCTGCAGGCCATCCGCGAGGCACTCAACGAAGCCGGCATCGAGTACGAGACCGACGAAGTGGAGTTCGTCCCCTCGATGCAGGTGGAACTCGACGTCGACGGCGCCCGCAAGTTCCTGAAGCTAGCAGACGCACTCGAAGACCTCGACGACGTACAGAACGTCTACAGCAACGCCGACCTCAGCGACGAAGTCCAGGCTGCCCTGGAATCCGAGTGACGCCCGGCCTTGCCTGCTGAACCCGGCCACCCGTGACGCTGCGCGTACTGGGGGTCGACCCCGGACTGACCCGCTGCGGCATCGGCGTGGTGGACGTCGAACGGAACAGGCGCGCCACCATGGTGGCCGTAGGGGTGGTCGGAACTTCGCCGGACGAAACGCTGGACCAGCGCCTCCTGGTGATCGCCCTGGCCATTGACGAATGGCTGGACCGCTACGAGCCCCAGGTCCTCGCCGTCGAGCGGGTCTTCTCCCAGCTCAACGTCAGCACCGTGATGGGCGTTGCCCAGGCGTCCGGTGTGGTGATCGCCGCCGCGGCGCGGCGGGGAATCCCGGTGGCGCTGCACACGCCGTCGGAAGTCAAAGCCGCAGTCACCGGCAGCGGCTCCTCCAACAAGGATGCGGTGACCAAGCTGGTGACCAAGATCCTCCGGCTGGACGCGCCGCCGCGCCCGGCTGACGCCGCGGACGCCCTGGCGCTGGCCATCACCCATGCGTGGCGTGCAGGCAGCGGTGCGGCTGTTGCCACCACCGGGCCGGGCAGTTCTGCTCTCACGCCCGCCCAAAGAGCCTGGGCTGAAGCCGAAGCGAAGGTGCGGCGCGCACGCTGATTGTCCTGGCTGCTTGCTAGGGTATTCGTAGGTATGTTCGGATAGCCGGTCCAATCCCTGGAGCCCGGCAGTACACAGGAGCCAGGCCCTTGATCAGTTTCCTTCGCGGAACCGTAACGCACGTTGGCCTGTCCACGGCCGTCATCGACCTCAACGGCGCCGGCATGAGCGTCAACGCCACGCCGCAGACCCTCAGCCGGCTCCGCACGGGGGAGGAGGGGCAGCTTTTTACCTCCCTGATCGTCCGGGAGGATTCGCTGACCCTCTTCGGATTCGCGTCCGACGACGAGCGGGAAGTTTTCGATGTCCTGCTCAGTGTCAGCGGGGTGGGCCCGCGGCTGGCTCTCGCGGTTCTTGCCGTCCATGACCCGGAGGCCATCCGGGTGGCAGCACATACAGGCGACAGCAAAACGTTCACCAAGGTGCCCGGTATCGGGCCCAAGGTTGCCGGCCGGATCGTGCTGGAGCTCGCAGGAAAACTGGTTCCCCACGGCACTGCCGGCACCGCCAGTGCGCCCACCGCTGCAGAGGCTGCCTGGAAGCCACAGGTCGTGGCGGCCATGACCAGCCTCGGCTGGTCCGAAAAGGACGCGTCAGCAAGTATCGACAAGGCATTGGCCGATGACCCTGAGGTGTCGTTCCGCGGCAATGTCCCGGAGATCCTGCGGACCACCCTTCGCTGGCTGGGCCAGGACGGGGCCCGGGCCGGCAACCGCGTAGGCAGCCGTGGCTGAACCGTCAGTCGTGGCGGCAGGCGAGGAGCCGGAGGAGCGTGCCATTGAGGCCGCGCTCCGGCCCAAGAACCTGCACGACTTTGTGGGCCAGCACCGGGTCCGCAAACAGCTCTCCCTGGTGCTGCAGGCCTCCCGTATGCGCGGGCGAAGCGCGGACCACGTGCTGTTTTCCGGTCCGCCTGGCCTTGGCAAGACCACGCTCGCCATGATTGTTGCGTCCGAAATGAACGCCCCGCTGCGGATCAGCAGCGGCCCCGCCATCCAGCACGCCGGAGACCTGGCGGCCATCCTTTCCTCCCTGTCGGAGGGCGAAGTCCTGTTTTTGGACGAGATCCACCGGATGTCCAGGCCGGCGGAAGAAATGCTCTACATGGCCATGGAGGATTTCCGCGTGGACATTGTTGTGGGCAAGGGAGCCGGCGCCACCGCAATTCCGCTCGAACTCCCGCCGTTCACCCTCGTCGGCGCTACGACGCGCGCCGGTCTCCTGCCCGGGCCGCTGCGCGACCGCTTCGGCTTCACCGGGCACCTGGAGTTCTATTCCGTTTCCGAGCTTGAGTTGGTGCTGCGGCGCTCTGCCGGCCTGCTGGACCTTAAAGTCAATTCCGCCGGCTTCAGCGAAATCGCCGGACGTTCGCGCGGCACGCCCCGCATCGCCAACAGGTTGCTGCGGCGGGTACGTGACTGGGCACTGGTCCACGGCATCGAACAGATCGATGCGCGCGCGGCGTCGGCTGCACTGGATATGTATGAAGTGGACAAAAAGGGACTCGACAGGCTGGACCGCTCAGTCCTGGAGGCATTGATCACCAAGTTCGGCGGCGGCCCTGTGGGGCTGTCCACCCTGGCCATCGCCGTCGGCGAAGAAACTGAAACCGTGGAAACAGTCGCCGAACCCTTCCTTGTCCGCGAGGGGCTCCTGGGCCGCACTCCACGGGGCCGGATCGCCATGGCCCCCGCGTGGACGCACCTTGGCTACGCCATCCCTGCCGGCGTCTTCGCGCAGGAGCCGCTGGACCTGTTCGAAACGGCCGGCGATGACGCCGACGGCCAGGAAGACTGGGCCCCGCAAAGCCAATAACAGGCTCCCTTCAGCTTTTCCCTTTAGACTGGTATGACGCTCGGCACGTTCGGGTCTTTGTTCCCGCAGGCAGCACCAGCCGCCCGTGGACGGATGGCGTATTTCCCGCCAGGCCACACGTTCAAAGCGGACGGCGCCCTCAATAGGCACTACGCAAGTACAGAATGGAACTTCCCCGTGTTCGGACATATCACTGCCCAGACCACTACTACGCAGCCCGGCGGCGGCATTGACATCATGTCGATCCTGCTGTTCGTGATGCTCGGCATCTTTATCTTTATGATGTTCCGCCGGAACAAGAAGACCCAGCAGCAGCAGGCGGCCCTGCAGTCGCAGTTTGCCCCGGGGGTTGAGGTGATGACCAGCTTTGGCCTTTACGGCCGGATCGTCGACATGGACGACGAGGAGAACAAGGTGACGCTGGAACTTTCCCCGGGCAACCTGGCCACTGTCCACCGCCAGGCCGTCACCAAGATCGTGGAGCCGGCAGCAGCTCCGGAAGCCGATTCCCCGGCCGTGCCGGATGACGCTTCATCCCTCACCGCCCGGGAAACCGGCACCCAGCCCGCGTCGGTGGAGACCCCGGACGAGACCTTGAAGCGGCTCAATGACGAGGGCAAGAAGGACAACTAGTCCCGCTGGTTCTTTACACCACCGCTACGGCTGCGGATGACCGCCGGTGCCGGCACCAAGCATGCACCGGCGGTTCCTCCGTGAATAAGAGAAAGATCAACAATGGCACGAACTGGCCTTAAGAAACCGGGCCTCAGGGTCCTGGTCTGGCTCGGCGTAATCCTCGCCGTGCTGACTGCTGTCCTTGCCGGCGGCACCATGGCCGGGCAGGCGAGCTGGGCGCCAAAGCTGGCGCTGGACCTCGAGGGCGGCACCCAGATGATTCTGGCGCCCAAGGTAGAGGGCGGTTCGGACATCAACGAAGAACAGCTCAACCAGGCTGTGGCGATCATCCGCCAGCGCGTCGACGGTTCCGGCGTCGCTGAAGCGGAGATCAGCACCCAGTCCGGGCGCAACGTGGTGGTCAGCCTTCCCGGCACACCCTCAAGCCAGACGCGCGACCTCATCCAGGCCTCCGCTGACATGAACTTCCGCCCCGTCCTCCTCAACGGAGCGGGCGCACCTGTTCCGGAGGAGTCGCGGGCACCCGAGGAACAGCTGCCGAAGCCGACGGCGGAACCCACCAACAGCAGCGACACCAACTGGATCACCCCGGAAATCTACCGGCAGTTCGAAGCCCTGGACTGTGACAACCCGTCCCAGGATGAGCAGGAACGTTCGGATCCGGCCAAACCGCTGGTTACCTGCGAGCCGGCTTCCGGAACGAACCCTGCCATCAAATACATCCTCGGTCCGGTGGAGGTCAAGGGCAGCAACATCGTCACGTCCTCCTTCCAGCTCCAGCAGGGTGCGCAGGGCGCCGTCACGAACGAGTGGGCCGTCAACATCCAGTTCGACGACGAAGGCACGGCGAAGTTCAAAGAGGTTACCGAACGCCTGAACCAGTTCTACGTGGCTGCCGGCGGCGACTCCGGGAACGACCCCAAGGCCCAGTTCGCCATTGTGCTCGATGACCAGGTCATCTCTGCTCCCCGCTCTCTTGCGGTCATCACGGACGGCCGGCCCCAGATCACCGGCGGCTTCACCGAACAGACCGCCAAGGCCCTGTCAGACCAGCTCCGCTTCGGCGCACTACCCATCAGTTTCGAGATCCAGAGCGAGCAGCAGATCTCTGCCACCCTTGGCGGCGAACAGCTGCGGATGGGCCTCCTTGCAGGCGTGATCGGCCTGCTGCTGGTGGTGGTGTACTCACTCTTCCAGTACCGGGCCCTCGGCTTCGTGACCATCGCCTCGCTCGTGGTGGCCGGCATTCTGACCTATCTCGCCATCGCCATCCTGGGCTGGACCGAAAACTACCGGTTGTCCCTGGCCGGTGTGGCCGGCATCATCGTGGCCATCGGCCAGACAGCAGACTCGTTCATCGTCTACTTCGAGCGCATCCGCGATGAGCTCCGCGAGGGACGCGGCCTGGTGTCCGCCGTCGAAAACGGCTGGAAGCGGGCCAAGCGCACCGTCCTGGCTTCCAAGGCCGTCAACCTCCTTGCGGCCCTTGTCCTGTACTTCGTGGCCGTGGGCAACGTCCGTGGCTTTGCCTTCACGCTTGGCCTCACCGCCATCGCCGACCTCATCGTGGTGTTTATGTTTACGCACCCCACCCTGCAGCTCCTGGCGCGGACCAGGTTCTTTGGTGAAGGCCACCGGCTGTCCGGCCTTGACCCCAAGCGTCTGGGCGCCGTGCCGCTGTACCGTGGCGCAGGCCGTATCCGTACGCCCGAAGACAAACCTGCCGCCGCCGTGGTCCGCGCCAAGAACGCCGGTGCCGCGGCCGAGGCCGAACGCCGGATGACCATTGCCGAGCGCCGGATGGCGCAGAAGCAGGAGCAGCTCGCAGGCTCCTCGAAGTCTGCAGCGAAGGAGAACAAGTAATGCCAAGCTTCGCTAATTTCGGCAACGAGCTTTACACGGGCAAGCGCTCCTACAACTTTGTAGGGGCCAAGAAGATCTGGTTCATCATTGCGGCGGTTGCCGTTGCCCTGTCCATCCTTATTCCGGTGGCCAAGGGCGGGTTCAACCTCGGCATTGAGTTCCGCGGCGGATCCGAGTTCACGGTCTCCAACGTCCAGACCACTGACGCAGCCCTAGGCGAAAAGGCCGTCACCGATGTGGTGGAGGGCAGCGTTCCGCGCGTAGCCAACGTGGCCGGGACCACCATGCGGATCCAGACCGACAAGCTCACGGACGACGAGACCCTTCGCATCAAGGAGGGCCTCACCGCCGCCTACGGCGTCACGGACAACGAAGTGACCTCAACGTTTGTGGGTCCGACATGGGGCGCGGACGTGACCAAGCAGGCACTGATCGGCCTGGTGATTTTTGTGCTCCTGGCCGCGGTGCTGATGGCGTTGTACTTCCGCACCTGGAAGATGTCACTCTCGGCAATCGCCGGCATGGTGGTCACGATGTTCGTTACAGCGGGGGTTTACGCCCTCAGCGACTTCGAAGTCACCCCGTCCGCGATCATCGGGTTCCTGACCGTCCTGAGCTACTCGCTCTATGACACCGTGGTGGTGTTCGACAAGATCCGCGAAAACACCGCCGACCTGGATGCCTCAACCCGGCGTACCTTTGCGGAGGAAGTCAACCTGGCCGTGAACCAGACCCTGGTCCGCTCGATTAACACCATGATGGTGGCAATCCTCCCCGTGGGCGCCATCCTGTTCATTGGTGCAGGCCTGCTGGGTGCGGGAACCCTGCGCGATCTCTCGCTTGCGCTGTTCGTCGGCATCCTGATTGGAACCGCAGCCACGATTTTCGTCGCCGCTCCCATGTATGCCTGGCTGCGCCAGAACGAGCCCGATCTGGCCAGGCAGGCCAAGCGCGTGGAGCACCGCCGCGCCGAGGCAGCCTCCAGGTCCGGATCAAGTGCCGTAGAGCCGGCCCAAGCCTGACCGGCTTATGCCGGGCCGGGCAGTGTCAGAACTTTGACGCTGCCCGGCCCGTCCTGTTTTAACGGCCGGTTTAAAAAGTCCCCCGGCGGAGGAATAGACTGAAGTAATTAAACGGTGGTGAGGGGTGCTTCATTGGAAGAACGTTCGGCGTCGGTGCCAACGGCACAGGGAGATAAGAGTGCTGCCGGTCTGCAGGCCGGGGCGGCCGCTTCCGCGCGCTCAAGTTCTCTGGTCCCCGTTGACAACTCCGGGTCCCGTCCCACCTTCCCCGGCCGGAGGGAACGCACCCGTTCCAGGCTCGCCCGCCTGACGGGACGCAGCGCAGCAAATTATTCGCCCATCCTCGAGCCGCTGCTGAGGACAGTAAGGGCCAACAATCCCAAAGAGGATTTTGACCTGATCCAGCGTGCCTTCGACGTGGCGGAACAAAGCCACCGGGGGCAGAAGCGCAAGAGCGGCGATCCCTACATCACCCACCCGGTGGCGGTGGCCACCATCCTCGCCGAACTGGGACTGAGCGGGACAACCTTGGCGGCGGCTCTCCTGCACGACACCGTCGAGGACACCGCCTACACGCTTGCTGACCTGAAGCGCGATTTCGGCCCTGAGGTGGCAATGCTCGTTGACGGCGTGACCAAGCTGGACAAGGTCAGCTTCGGGGAAGCAGCCCAGTCCGAGACTGTACGCAAGATGGTTGTGGCCATGGCTAAGGACATCCGCGTGCTGATGATCAAACTTGCCGACCGGCTTCACAACGCCCGCACATGGCGCTTTGTCTCCGCCGAGTCTTCTGCCCGCAAGGCCCGGGAAACGCTGGAAATCTTTGCCCCGCTTGCCCACCGCCTCGGCATGAACACCATCAAGTGGGAGCTGGAAGACCTCTCCTTCGCGGCGCTCTATCCGAAGGTGTACGAAGAGATTGTCCGCATGGTGGGGGACAGGACACCGGAGCGGGAGAAGAGCCTGAGCGTTATCCGCGACCAGATCACGGAAGACCTCCGCACTGCCAAGATCAAGGCCACCATCACGGGGCGCCCCAAGCACTACTACTCGATCTACCAGAAGATGATTGTCCGCGACAAGGACTTTGACGACATCAATGACCTCATGGGTGTCCGTGTCCTGGTGGACTCCGTCCGGGACTGTTACGCGGCGCTTGGAACCATGCACTCGCGGTGGAACCCGCTGCCGGGCAGGTTCAAGGATTACATCGCAATGCCCAAGTTCAACATGTACCAGTCGCTGCACACCACGGTGATCGGCCCGGGCGGGAAGCCGGTGGAAATCCAGATCCGGACCCACGAGATGCACCGCCGCGCCGAATACGGCGTTGCCGCCCACTGGAAGTACAAGGACCAGCCCAACCGGACTGCCGTGGGCCCGGGCAGTCCCCGCGACGGCGACATGGGCTGGCTGCGTTCACTGGTGGACTGGCAGCAGGAAACGTCGGATCCCGGCGAGTTCCTTGATTCGCTGCGGTTCGAGATTAACGCCCGTGAGGTGTTTGTCTTCACCCCCAAGGGTGAGGTTATGGCCTTGCCGGCAGGGTCTACGCCGGTGGACTTCGCGTACGCCGTCCATACCGAGGTGGGACACCGGACCATCGGCGCCCGGGTCAATGGCAAGCTGGTTCCGCTCAACAGCGAGTTGAACCACGGCGACTGGGTGGAGATCTTTACCTCCAAGGCCGAAGGCGCCGGACCCAGCCAGGACTGGCAGCACTTCGTCAAGAGCGCCAGGGCCCGCAACAAGATCCGGCAGTGGTTCAGCAAGGAACGCCGTGAAGAGGCGATCGACCGCGGTAAGGAACTGCTGACGCGGGCGATGCGGAAGCAGAATCTTCCCTTGCAGCGCTTGATGACGCACGAGGCCCTGGCCGCAGTAGCCCAGGAATTCAAGTACGTCGACATTTCCGGTCTCTACGCCGGAGTGGGGGACGGGCACACCTCCGCCCAGTCGGTCATGGAGAAGCTCGTTGAAAGCCTTGGCGGCAATGAAAGCACCGACGACGACATCACCGAAGTCAGTGTCCCCACCCAGGTCACCAAGGCACGGTTCTCCGATTCCGGGGTTGTCGTCCGAGGCGTGGGTGACGTCTGGGTAAAGCTTGCCCGCTGCTGCACTCCCGTGCCGCCGGATCCCATCCTGGGTTTCGTGACCAGGGGCTCAGGGGTTTCGGTGCACCGCACTGACTGCACCAACATCTCGGACCTGAAGGACCAGCCGGACAGGATTGTGGACGTGGACTGGGCGCCCACCCAGTCCAGTGTGTTCCTGGTGGAGATCCAGGTGGAGGCGCTGGACCGCAAATCGCTGCTCTCCGATGTGACGCGCGTGCTGTCCGAAAACCACGTGAACATCCTTGCAGCCAGCGTCCATACCTCCACGGACCGGGTGGCCATCTCAAAGTTTGCTTTCGAGATGGGGGACCCCAAGTACCTGCACCACGTCCTTAGTGCGGTCCGCCGCATTGACGGGGTTTTTGACGTCTACCGCACCACCGGGAACAAGCGCCGGAGCTAGCCGGGCCAGCTTCTCCAGCGCTGCTCTTTTATGGGGTACGCGGGGGCTGGCCTCGATGGCAAGCACGAGCAAACGCAGGCGCACATCGTTCTGCGGGCGTGCGAGCAGCCGCTCGAGCGTGGGAACGGCGCGGTCGGCCTCCACGTGCAGCGCGACATCAAGGGCAGTCCGCAGCGGGCTGGACACCATCAGGCCGCCCAGGCTGACCACGTCGAGGGGCCCAAGCTTCACCTCATGCAGCGTGCAGCCCCTGGTGTTCCGAAGGCTTGAAACGCGCCGCTTCGCGTCCACCAGGAGGGCAATCCGGTCCGGTTCGCCGGCACAGCCGTAGATCCATGCCGCCGTCATTCGGCCCGCTACTACCCGTTGGCGGACTGCAACGGGGACGGCACCCGCTGCAGCCCGTGCACGCAGCTGTGGAGAGGCAGTGGCTCCCGGCAAGGTGTAGCCGTGCTGATGGAAACGTTGCAGCAGGCCGTCCGAGGCCAGGGACTGCAGCTCCGGCGATGCAAAAGGCAGGCCAGGAGCGTACAGTTCGGGAAAACGGGGTGCTGCTTCCCCGCCCTGGCCAGGGTCCTTGTCCCGGTTTGCCGACGGAGCAGGTGGTGGAATCGCCATCCACCCATCCTGCCGCCCCCGCGCTTAACAGGGACAGGCCCGGTTCCGGATATGTGGATAACCGGAGCCGGGCCTGCAGTTTACGGCAGCCTGGATGAGCCAGGCGATGAGGCTAGGTCAGTTCGCTGGCGGAACGCTGGATCTGGTCAAGCCACGCCTGCCGTGCTTCGAGGGCTTCCTGGGCAGCCTTGATCCGGCGCTGGTCGCCGGTTTTCTCTGCCTTGGCAAGATCGTCCTGCAGCCCGGCGATGGCGGACTCCAGCTGGGAGAGGGCGCTGTTGGTGCGTGCTTTCCGCTCCGGGTTGGACCGCTGCCACTGTTCTTCCTCAGCGTTGCGCACTGCATCCTCAACCTTGCGAAGACCCGCCTCGATGCGTCCCATGTCTGCCCGCGGGACCTTGCCGGCCTCTTCCCAGCGGTCACGGATGGACTGCAGGGCCTTCTTGGCGGCGGCCAGGTCCTTCACCGGGAGGATCGCGTTGGCCTCGGTCACGAGGGCTTCCTTGACCGTGAGGTTTGCCGCGTACTCCTGGTCGATTTCGTCATTGGCGGCCTGGCGGTTTGTGAAGAAGACATCCTGGGCGGCACGGAACCGCGCCCACAGGGCGTCGTCGTCCTTGCGGCTGGCCCGCGGCGAGGCCTTCCACTGGTCCATCAGGCGGCGGTACTCGCCGGCTGCGAAACCCCAGTCAGTGGAGGTGGACAGGGCCTCCGCTTCGGCGATCAGCTTTTCCTTGGCGGACTTGGCAGCGGAGTTGTTGCTGTCCAGCTGTGAGAAGTAGGCCCGGCGGTGACGGTCGAACACGGTGCGGGCGGCCCGGAAGCGCTTCCACAGGGCGTCCTCGTTGCTGCGGCCCAGGCGGACTCCGCTCTTCTGCGCGGCCTTCCAGCTCTCGAAGAGCTCATTCATCCTGGCGCTGGAGGTCTTCCACTGCGTCTGGGCCGGATCCTGCCCGGATATCTGCTCGGCTTCTGCAACAATTGCCTCGCGTGCGGCAAGCTCGGAAGCGCGGACGGCGTCGTGCTCAGCCTTTTCCGCCTTTTCCAGCTCAGCGATCTGGGTGGAGAGCTCGTCGAGGCGCGCCTCGGCCGACCGGAGATCGCCCACCATGTTCCGTTCGGCCAACTGCTCGCGGAGGTGACTGACTGTCTTCTGCATGTCGGTGCTTGGAGCCTTGGAGCTGACGCGCTGCTCAAGCAGGACGATCTGGGCTACCACGTCGTCATATTTCCGGGCAAAGTACGCCAGGGCTTCGTCGTCGCTGACGTCCGGGTACTGGCCGACAGGGTGCTCGGCGCCGTCGATGGTCAGGAAGACGTGTCCGTCGCCTTCAACGCGTCCCCACTTTGAGGCTTCCGCCAGTGAGGTGGACGGAACCGTGGGAACCGGTGCTGCGGCAGGCGCTGCGGCGGGCTTGGGGCGGGAGGCAAAGGCGGCCGGGGAGGGCGCCGGGCGGGGCGCCGGCGCATGCGCGCTGTTCTCCGGTGCCGGGCTGCTGCTCTCCGTTGCATCGTCCACGGGGGCTTCCGCTGCCGGGGTGGTGGCTGCTTCAGACGCGTCCTCGACGGCGGCGGGTGCCGTCGTCTCGGTCAGGTCTGTTGCTGTTTCGTCGGATTTCTGACTGTCTGTCACCGCTAAAAGTCTTTCGCTTGGAGGAAAATACTCAGGTCCTGCGCCGCAGCCGCCGGGGCCGGGCCTCCTACTTCAGAGAAAACGAGTCTATCGTGACTGGTTCCACAGGTGCGCCGTCTGTGTCGCTGCTGCCCGGCGTAATTCCGGCGGCGGCCAGATTCGAGACCACTTCCAGGCCGGACGTCACCCGTCCCACCACTGTGTAGCCGCCGGCAGTGTCGGCCGGAATGACCGTGTCCTTGTAGACAATGAAGAACTGTTTTCCGTTCCCAAAGGCGTTGTTGCCGGTACGGGCCACGGCGACTGTCCCGGCGGGATAAGTATTGTCAGCGGGCGTGTTCTCCAACGGCCCCCAGGTGTAGTCAGGATCGCCCTGGCCTTCCGGGCCGGAGGCGCCGCACTGCAGCAGCCCGAAGGTCTCACCCGTGGTGAGGCGGTGGCAGGATTTCCCGTTGTAGTAGCCCTCGTCGCTGAGGGACTTGAAAACCGCGGCGGCCTGCGGGGCGTTCGTCCCATCAAGCTCCACGGCGAGTGCGCTGCCGTTAAGGACGAGGTCGCCGGTGAAGGTCTTGCCCGCAGCGGTCTCGGCAGCCGGGATATTAGGGCCGTTGGTCGCTTGGGCAGTCGGGCTTGCGGATGCTGAGGCGGACGGACTTGTCAGCCCCGCCTCCGCAGCAGCGAACTCTTCCTCAGTCGGATTCCCTGCGAAGGCGGTGAGCTGGAGTACGACGGCGAGCACAACGGCGGCGGTTCCGGCGCCGGCGGCGATGACGTTGTCCCGCTTGCGCCGCTTCTCCTGGTCCCGCCGCAGCTCGCGCTTGGCTTCCATTTGCTGGATGCGACGCTTTGCTTCGCGGGCGCTGCGTGAACTGGCCGCCAAGGTTCCTCCTTATTGTCGGGCTGCTGCACAGCGTGGCGTAAGGCCTCGGGCGCAGTTGTCTGACGGCCGAGCCCTGCCGGTCCGCCGCATTAGAGATGCCGGCGGATGACGCATAAACTGACTGCCGCACATAGTTTATGCATGACTGGCTGGACTGCCGCCGTTCCTGGCCTCTTTCGGGATACCGGGCAAGTCCCAGGCACAACACCTACGAGGAGAAAATCCACCATGGCACGCACCGCCTCCCTGTCCGGATTCCCCGAGTGGCTTCCCGAGGAGCGGCTGGTGGAGCTGCATGTGCTGGACACGCTTCGCCGGGTATTCGAGCTGCACGGGTTCTCTTCAATTGAGACCCGGGCGGTGGAAACGGTTGGCCAACTGCTGCGCAAGGGCGAGATTGACAAGGAAGTGTACGGCCTCAGCCGGCTACAGGAGGACGAGAGCGACAACCCGGTCAAGGGAGGCAAGGCCGATCCGCACGCCCTTGCCCTGCACTTTGACCTCACCGTCCCGTTTGCCCGTTATGTGGTGGAGAACGCCGGCTACCTCGCCTTCCCGTTCCGCCGGTACCAGATCCAGAAGGTTTGGCGCGGTGAGCGTCCGCAGGAGGGCCGCGCCCGTGAATTCACGCAGGCGGACATCGACGTGGTGGGCGACGGCGACCTGCCCTTCCGGTACGACGTCGAAATTGCCCTGGTGATCGCCGAGGCCCTCAGTTCACTGCCCATCCCGGACTTCCGCCTGCGGATCAACAACCGCAAGCTGGCGGAAGGCTTCTACCGCGGCATCGGACTCGAGGACACCGCCGGCGTGCTGCGGAGCATCGACAAACTTGAAAAGATCGGCCCGGACAAGGTGGCGGACCTGCTCAAGGCGGAGCTGGGGGCCACGGACGAACAGGCGCAGAAGGCGCTGCAGCTGGCTGCGATCCGCACGGAGGACACGTCCTTCGTGGCACAGGTTCAGGCGCTCGGGGTCAGCAACGAGCTGCTGGATGAAGGCTTGAACGAGCTGGAACAGGTGATCGAGGCGGCTGTCCAGCGTGCCCCCGGCAAGGTGGTGGCTGACCTCAGCATCGCCCGCGGCCTGGACTACTACACCGGCACCGTGGTGGAAACCGTTTTGGTGGGGCACGAGCAGCTGGGCTCCATCTGCTCCGGCGGCCGTTACGACGCGCTGGCATCGAAGGGCAACCGGAAGTTCCCGGGGGTGGGCCTCTCCATCGGCGTCACGCGGCTGGTCTCCCGCATCCTCAGCCAGGACCTCGCCAAGGCCTCACGCTCCGTTCCGACCGCGGTCCTGGTTTCCCTCACCTCCGACGACAGCTGGAGTGCGGCACAGGACGTTGCAGCCCAGCTCCGCAGCCGTGGAATTGCCACCGAGGTGGCGGCGAAGGCGGAAAAGTTCGGCAAGCAGATCAAGTTCGCTGACCGCCGCGGCATCCCCTTCGTTTGGTTCACCGACGACGACGGCACCCACCAGGTGAAGGACATCCGCACCGGTGAACAGGTGGTCGCGTTCCCGGAAACCTGGACCCCGCCGCTGGAAGATCTGACGGTTCAAGTGGCCTCGACGGTGCAGGTGCCATCCACGGTTTAGGGAACTGACGTCCTACGCCAGTACGGGTCGTTGAAGTGGGCGCGCTTGAGTGCCTTCATGCGTTCCCGGTGCTGACGACGACGCGGCGCAGCACCCCCAACGTTCGCCAAGGTGCCGGTTAAATGAGTCCCGGTCATCAGTGTGCCGGGCAGCGGGGGAGCTGTTGACCGGTATCGGTGCCCTGTTGGTGTGCGCAGTTTTACTGAGTGTCGGGGCCCCGGGACGGGTTTTGCTGACCAGGCTGGTGCTTCTTTGGTGTGGTTGCAGGCTTCGCAGAGGCCTTGCCCGTTTCCGCTGATGGTGGGGCCGTCATTGTGCCGGGGGATGATGTGGTCGTGGTGGCGGATGGGCGCGTCGCAGTAGGGGGTGCGGCAGGTGTCGTCGCGTACTTGAAGGAACCGGCGGAGGCCCGGCGGGAAGAGGCGTGCCTTGGAGTCCATCCCGACCAGTTCACCGGTGGCGGGTGCTGTGTAGAGCCGGCGGAGCCAGACCTTGAATTCGGCGCTCTCCGGGGTTGCTGCTGAATGCGCCGCGGCGCCCGTGTTCTCAGAACCAGTTGCTCTTATGCCCGCCTTTTCAGCAGCTGTTTCCCTGCCGGCAGGCTTTGAGTCAAACGCTCCCATGACCGCTTTTCGTGCCCAGCTGCCGGGGATGATGCCGTGGCCGGTGAGTCGGGCTGGTTCGCTGTCGCCTTGGAAGAGGGTGCGGTCGGTCATCACAAGCTGGATCTCGACGCCGGTGATCCCGCCGGGGGTGCCGGTGAGGCGTTCGACGAGGGCGTCGGCCATGATGGCGCCTTTGGGACGTTGATCGCCGGAAGACTTAAGTGTGTCGGCGTGGCGGGTGAGGGCTTTCCCCAAACCCAAAAACCTGCCGCCACGGGAGGGAGACTCGCGCCGGGCCAGGGCGATTTCCGCTCCCACCCCGGCGCCGAGCTCATCTGCCGGGACACCCGCCGCGGCCTGTTCTTGTCTTCTCGAGATGTCATAAGCCACGGCGATCTTGGCCTGCACCGCGGCTGCTGCCGCTTTCAGGTCTTCCAGCTCGCGGAGCTGGTCAATCATTCCCGGGCCATCAGCGGCTGGACGGATGGATGCAACGGTGCGCACGGCATCGGCAACCCGGGGACCAGGAAAACTTCCCTCTGCTTGAGTCGCTTCCTGACCCCGGGTTCCCGACGACGCTGTTGCTTCCATGGACAAAGTCTTCCAGCCGGACGCGGCAAAAACAGATGCCCGAGGAGCTATGTGGATAACTCCGGCCGCAGCCGCAGCACCAGCCAGCGCCCGGCCACACCGGCGGCCAGGACCGCCATCATGGTGAGCACTGACGCCGGTGGAAGGGTGAAGGCCAGCAGGAGGCAGGCCAGGAAGCCGACCGCGTTAAGCCACTTAGGTGCATACCCGGGGTGCGATGCCAGCGTGTACGCAGAGGCGTTGGCCACGGCGTAGTACAGGAGCACGCCGAAACTTGAAAAGCCCACCACTGTCATGACGTCGGTTGTCAGCAGGAGCAGGATAACGACGGCGGCAACGGCGACTTCTGCAGCGTACGGAACGGTATGCTTGCCGCCCACCCGGGCCAGCGGCCGGGGAAGGTCCCGTTTACGTGCCATCGCCAGCGTGGTACGGCCCACGCCGGTGACCAGGGCCAGGAGCGCGCCGAGGCACGCAGCTGCCGCGCCCGCCTGCACCAACGGCGCGCCAGCGGACAGCCGTGACTGCAGGACCGCTTCCAGCAGTGGGGTCTGCGTGGCCGCCAGTTCTCCGCCGGGAAGGTGGTTGAGCAGCAGCAATGCCAGCGCCAGGTAGATGGCGAAGGCAGCAGCCAGTGCAGCAAGGATGGCCCTTGGGATGGAGCGGGACGGGTCCTTGACTTCCTCGCCCAGCGTGGCAATACGGGCGTAACCGGCGAAGGCGAAAAACAGCAGTCCGGCAGCCGGCAACACACCCCCGGGTCCACCCGAGGCAGCAGTCAGAGGTCCGTCCACTGCCGGGTGCGGCCCAACAATCGCCGCAACGGCGACAAACGCCAGGGTGGCCAGCACCACGCACAGCAGGACGCGGGTCAACAGGGCCGTTCGGGTGATCCCCAGAAGGTTGACAGCGGTCAACGCCACCACCGCTGCGATGGCGACGGGCACTGCATAGTCACCGGCTATATAGCTGCCGAATGTCAGCGCCATCGCTGCGCAAGAGGCGGTTTTTCCGGTGACGAAGCCCCAGCCGGCGAGGAACCCAGGCCACTCTCCGAGCTGTTTGCGGCCGTAGACGTACGTCCCTCCGCTGGTGGGATACTTAGCTGCCAGGGCAGCTGATGCCACGGCGTTGCAGTACGCCACGGCCCCGGCAATGACGACCGATAGGACCAGCAGGTTTCCTGCCAACGCGGCGGCGGGGGAGAAGACGACGAACACCCCCGCGCCCAGCATGGAGCCAAGGCCGATAGTGGTGGCATCGAAGGTACCAAGCCTTCGATGCAGTTGCTGGTGCGCGCTCATGCGGTGACAGTCCCTTTCCAGCGGGTAAACTCGAACGGAATCGTTCCCCGAACGATCCTATTCAACTTTCCGTATGACTTCCCGTGTTTACCCCGCAGAAAGGCGTGCTGTGCTGCGCACACATGACCTCGGATCCCTTCGTTCCGAGCACATTGGACAAACCGTAACCCTCGCTGGCTGGGTGGGCCGCCGTCGTGATCACGGTGGTGTGGCTTTCGTGGACCTGCGCGATGCTTCCGGCGTGGCACAGGTTGTGGTCCGTGAGGAAGAAGTTTTCCACGGCCTGCGCAACGAGTATGTCCTGCAGGTCACCGGCACCGTTTCCAAGCGGCCTGAGGGCAATGAGAACCCTGCGCTGGCCACCGGTGAAATCGAGGTCATGGCGGACAAGGTGGTCATCCTCAACACCTCGGAGCCGCTCCCGTTCCAGATCGACGAGCACGTTGAGGTGGGCGAGGAAGCACGCCTGAAGCACCGCTACCTGGACCTGCGCCGGCCCGGCCCCGCCCGCAACCTTCGGCTGCGCTCGGAGGCAAACCGGGTGGCCCGTGAGCTGCTGCACCAGGACGGCTTCGTGGAGGTTGAGACCCCCACGCTGACCCGTTCGACGCCGGAAGGCGCCCGTGACTTTGTGGTCCCCGCGCGCCTGGCCCCGGGTTCGTGGTACGCCTTGCCGCAGTCACCGCAGCTTTTCAAGCAACTCCTGCAGGTGGGCGGTTTCGAGAAGTACTACCAGATCGCCCGCTGCTACCGCGATGAAGACTTCCGCGCCGACCGCCAGCCGGAGTTCACCCAGCTGGACATCGAAGCCAGCTTCGTGGACCAGGACGACATCATTGCCCTGGGCGAAAACATCGTCAAAGCACTGTGGAAGCTGATCGACGTCGAGATCCCGACGCCCATCCAGCGCATTACCTACGCGGATGCCATGGCCCGGTATGGCTCGGACAAGCCCGACCTCCGCTTCGGCGTGGAGCTGACCGAGCTCACCGCGTTCTTCAAGGACACCAACTTCGGTGTCTTCAAGGCCCCGTATGTCGGCGCCGTGGTGATGCCCGGCGGTGCCTCACAGCCCCGCCGAACGCTGGACGGCTGGCAGGAGTTTGCCAAGCAGCGAGGACACAAGGGCCTTGCATACGTCCTGTTCAAGGAAGACGGCGAGCTTGCCGGCCCGGTAGCGAAGAACCTGACCGACACGGAGCGTGCAGGCCTGGCGGATGCAGTAGGCGCCAAGCCCGGCGACTGCATCTTCTTCGCTGCCGGCGAGAAGTCAGCTGCCCGCGCCCTCCTCGGTGCTGCTCGTGTCGAAATCGGACACCGCACCGGCCTGATCGACCCCAAGGCCTGGGCCTTCTGCTGGGTAGTGGACGCGCCCATGTTCGAACCCGCCGCAGCAGCGGTGGCCTCCGGAGACGTGGCCGTCGGGGGCGGCAAGTGGACCGCCGTGCACCACGCCTTCACCTCGCCCAAGCCCGAGTTCCTGGACACGTTCGACCAGGATCCGGAGTCGGCCCTGTCCTACGCGTACGACATCGTCTGCAACGGCAACGAAATCGGCGGCGGTTCCATCCGTATCCACGAGCGCGACGTCCAGGAACGGGTCTTCGAACTGATGGGCCTGGACCGGGAAGATGCCCAGACGAAGTTCGGCTTCCTGCTGGAGGGCTTCAAGTACGGCGCCCCTCCGCACGGCGGCATCGCCTTCGGCTGGGACCGCGTGGTGGCACTGCTGGCCGGCGTGGAGTCCATCCGCGACGTTATTGCCTTCCCGAAGACCGGCAACGGTTACGATCCCCTCACTGCCGCCCCGGCACCGATCACGCCGCAGCAGCGCAAGGAAGCCGGCGTGGACTTTAAGCCTGAGGCCAAGCCGGCAGACGGCAAGTAACGTACCGCTGATCCACCTGAAGGCTCTCCCGGCAGGGAGGGCCTTCAGGCTTATCCGCAGACTGGAGTCCTTATGGTCCACCGCCTCCCCGGGCAGCGGGCCCGCGCCTTCGAAACGCTGATGGACATGGCCTGGCCCGCCGTCGAGCGTTACGACACGGGGGAGTGGGTGCTCCGGGCTGCCGCCGGCGTTACCCAAAGGGCCAACTCGGTGTGGCCGCGGAAGGCCCCAGCGGAGCCCCAGGCTGCGCTGCGCGAGGCGGTTCAGTGGTACCGGAAGCGGCGTCTTCCCCTGATCTTCCAGCTAACGGACACACCTGCCAACGCCGTCCTGAACGATCTTTTGGACGCTCAGGGTTTCACCCGGCAGTCCGAGACGCTTATTTTGGCCCGGCCGGCCGGTATTGAACCTCCGGGGCCAGCGGCTGCCAAGGTGGAAATCCGGGACCAGCCGGACGAGGAATGGCTGGACCTTTGGTGGAGCGTGGATGGTCGGGGCGGCCAGGCCGAACGTGAGACGGCGCGAACCATCCTGGCCGGGTGCCCTTCCCTCTATGCCCTGGCGAGGGACGACGACGGCGGGCCAGCCGCCGTCGGGCGCCTCGCCCTGGCGGACGGAACCGGCGGCCTCTACTGCATGGCCACGTCACCGTCCCGTCGGAGGCGCGGCTACGCTTCGGCGGTGCTGCAGGCGCTGCTGTCCGAGGGGGACAAGCGCGGCGTCGCCCACTTCTGGTTGCTGGTCACTGCGGCTAACCAGGCAGCCCGGCGGCTGTACAACCGGGTTGGGTTCGAGGAATCGGGCCGTTACCTCTACCGCCAGCAGCGGCCCCGGCGCGCCCTGACGGGCTGCTGAGCTCAACGCCCGGTTCTTATGTCCGCATCGTCGGGAATGAAGATCGACTCAATGGGCTTGTCAAAGAGCCGTGCGATGCGGAAGGCCAAAGGAAGGGCCGGGTCGTAGCGGCCGGTCTCCAGCGCGTTGACGGTCTGCCGCGAAACGCCCAACTGATCGGCGAGATTCCCTTGCGTCCACCCGCGTGATTCGCGCAGCACTTTCAGGTGGTTGTTCACCGGCGGGCCACCACGATGCTTGTGACGATCCACCCCAGCATGCCTGCTGCGTAGATGATCCAGCCGATCCCCACGAAGCTCATGCCTGCTATCTCGAGGAAAGCAACGGTCACAGACGCAACCATGGCGACGGCGAACCCGCCTCCGAGCGCCTGCAGCAGCAAAAGGCGTTGATAATCGTCGATGCGCTTTGCATGGCGGAGCACGGCCCGGACGATCCACAGGCTGGGTATCACCGGCAGAACGGCCCAGACAAAGCGCCACGGGCTGCTCCCATCCAGGTCGCCCCAGAGAAGCACTGCCGTCAGCACCACGGCGTAGGCGGCGATGCCTGGCCAGAAATCAATCTGATAGGAGCGGGCAACTGCCCGGTCGCCGGCGCTGCGGTCATTGCTGTCAAGTTTGCTTGTCATGCATCAAGTGTGCGGCCGCCACAAAGAAGTGTCAAGGGTCCTTGTCATCCTGCTGTCCCGGTCCCGGCGTTGCTAGTGCGGGTCGGTGACCTGGATCCGTATCGAGCAGGCATCAGCGGCCGCCTTCTTCAGTACGGCGGCCTTGGGGTCGGGGACGTCAAGGTAGGCCAGCCGGGGCAGCCCGGCATAGTCCTTCAGGGCCACGTGGTCGAGGACAAAGCCCGCCAATGCCCGGTCACCGCCCGGGACCACGTATTCGAACGGCTCCCCGCTGAATACCCGAAGGGCCTGTTCGGCTACAGCATCCACGAGTGCGTCCGCCTGGTTGGACCGCCGCCGCGCGAACCGTTGCTGGGACTGGCCGCCCGCGGCGGTCCGGGATTGCACGTAGGTGGAGCCGACCTTCGAAGCCAAGGGCACGCCCTCACTGACCACCGCAACCCCGTAACCTCCACGCCGGACGAGGAGGAGGCCGAGCCGGCGCGGCTGTGACGCGAGGGAGGCAAGCCGTTCCAGCGCGTCAGCGCCGCGGCCCGGCCTACCGTCACTGGGCCAGGGCGCCTGCAGGAGCGCTTCGGCGCCGTCGTCAGCGAGGAGGCGCAGCCCGTCGTCGTCATCCCGCACCTGAAACCCGCCATGCGCGGCGCCGAACCTCTCCGCCCAGCCGGGCAGGCGGCTGCCCGGGACGTAGGCAGTGCGCACGGACGGCAGTTTGGCTCCGCCGGTGCTGCGTGCGGACATAGTGGCATTCCTTTACTGGGCCGGGTGGACTCCCGGGCAAAATCCGGAAGTGAACTCGAAGTAGCCTATCTATGTGGAAGATCTCTTCGGGCACGGTACCGGCAATGACGATGTCGACGACGGTTCCGTTGCCGCCGGCCGGGCTGCAGGGCCGGGGGCCAACGCTTCCCCCCGCGGCCCGCTTGCCGTCCGGATGCGTCCCCGCACCCTTGATGAGGTAGTGGGCCAGCAGCACCTCCTGGGCCAGGGCTCGCCCCTGCGGCAGCTCGCTGCCGGGGCCGGAGCAGACACAACAGGCCCTGCTGGACCCACCTCGCTCATTCTCTGGGGGCCCCCGGGAACCGGCAAAACAACCCTCGCCCACGTGATTGCCCGCGGACCGGGCAGGAAATTCGTGGAGCTCTCCGCGATTACCGCAGGTGTCAAGGACGTGCGGCGGGTGATGGACGAGGCCTTGACGGCACGCGACCTCTACAAGACCACCACGGTCCTGTTCCTGGACGAGATCCACCGTTTTAACAAAGCCCAGCAGGATGCCCTGCTGCCCGGCGTCGAAAACCGCTGGGTGGTGTTGGTTGCCGCCACCACCGAGAATCCGTCGTTCTCCGTGGTGTCACCGCTGCTGTCCCGCTCACTGCTGCTAACGCTCCGTCCGCTGACGGACGCGGACATTGAAGGACTGATCCAGCGCGCCGTCGCCGACCCCCGCGGGCTGAACGGGAAAGTAGGCCTCAGTGAGGAAGCACTCGACCACCTCGTAAGGCTTTCCGGCGGCGACGCACGCCGGGCCCTCACGGCATTGGAGGCGGCCGCCGGCGTTGCCTTCGGGGACGCGGACGATGCAGGGGAGGGGCCCGTCGCCGTCGAACTTAAACACACCGAGCGTGCCCTGGATGTGGCTGCGGTCCGCTACGACCGTGCCGGCGACCAGCATTATGACGTCATCAGCGCGTTCATCAAGTCCATCCGCGGCTCCGACGTGGACGCGGCCCTGCACTACCTGGCCCGCATGCTCGAGGCGGGCGAGGATCCGCGGTTCGTCGCCCGGCGGATCGTGATCTCGGCAGCGGAGGATGTGGGGATGGCTGATCCCACGGCCCTGCAGACTGCGGTGGCCGCGGCCCAGGCCGTGCAACTCATCGGTATGCCCGAGGGGCGGATCATCCTCGCCGAAGCCGTGGTGCACCTGGCCACGGCGCCAAAGTCCAATGCCGCGTACATGGGTATCAACAAGGCCGTCTCCGATGTGCGGGCGGGGCTGGGGAACGGCATTCCCGCCCACCTGCGGGACGCCCATTACCCCGGTTCGAAGCAGCTGGGGCACGGCCTGGGCTACAAGTACGCCCACGACGCGCCACACGGAGTTGCCACTCAGCAGTACCCGCCCGATGACCTGGTGGGAAAGGACTACTACCAGCCCACCGCCAACGGCGCCGAGCGCGACATCGCGGTACGGCTGGAGCGGCTGCGAAAGATCGTCCGGGGCCAGTAGGCGCCGTGGTAGGATAGATGTTTGTCTGGCAAGGCGCGGACGCACAATCTCCCCAATTTTATGTTGAGAAGGTTATGCCTGTGCCCAGTAGCAAAAGGCAGCGGTTGGCCGATGCTCTCCATCGTGGAGGCCAGTAACACTGACACACCGCAGATATTGGAAGGACACAAGTGGCTAACAACACTCGTGCTCGCCGTCAGGCCCGCCTCTCGCGGTCCCTCGGCATCGCTCTGACCCCCAAGGCCGCCAAGTACATGGAGCGCCGCCCGTACGGCCCCGGTGAGCATGGCCGTGCCCGCAAGAAGCAGGACTCCGACTACGCCGTACGTTTGCGCGAAAAGCAGCGCCTGCGCGCCCAGTACGGCATCCGCGAAGCACAGATGACCCGTGCCTTCGAAGAAGCCCGCCGCACCAAGGGCCTGACCGGTGAAAACCTCATCGAACTGCTCGAAATGCGTCTGGACGCCCTGGTCCTGCGTGCCGGCTTCGCCCGCACCATCGCCCAGGCCCGCCAGCTGGTTGTGCACCGCCACATCATGGTTGACGGCGTCCGCGTTGACCGCCCGTCGTTCCGCGTCGGCGAGGGCCAGCTGGTCCACGTCCACAGCCGCAGCGAAACCATGGTTCCGCTCCAGGTTGCAGCAGCCGGCGCCCACCGCGACGTCCTGCCCGCCGTTCCGGCATACCTGGACGTCAAGCTGGAAGCACTCCAGGCACGCCTGGTCCGCCGCCCCAAGCGCTCCGAGGTCCCCGTGACCTGCGAAGAGCAGCTGGTCGTCGAATTCTACGCACGCTAAATTCCAGCAGCGTATCCAAAGAAGCCCGTGGCAAGCGCCGCGGGCTTCTTTGTATGTAAGGTACTTGGGGGACATCTGCGGAATGCGCTTCACGACGCATCCGCCGGGTGGAACGAACCACAGAATTTCGAGGAGATGAACGTCTATGTCTGGTGGCGATATTGCCGGCCTGATCGCTGCCGGAGTGTTTGCGCTCCTGGTGTTGCTGCTTGCCGTGCCCATCCTGAAGCTGGGCAAAGTACTTGACGAGGTCCGGACCTCCATCAGGTCCCTGAGCGACGGCGCCACGCCGCTGATGGACGAAGTCACGGCCACCGTGTCCACCACCAACCAGCAGCTGAAGAAGGTGGATGGAATCTCCTCCAACGTCTCTGACGCGTCAGCGAACCTCTCGGCACTGTCCTCGCTGGTTGCCGCCACCGTTGGTTCCCCGCTCATTAAAGTGGCAGCGTTCAGCTACGGCGTCCGCACCGCACTGGCCAACCGCAAGAAACCCGCTGCCGGCCGCCGCAGCCGCTGAACTCCGGAGAACCTAAAATGAAACGACTTGTCTGGATGGGAATCGGCGTGGCGATCGGAGTCATCGCGTTCCGCAAAGTCACCGAAGCCCAGGCCACCATGCAGTCCACGCTTGGGCCCCAGGGCCTCAACCGGGCTGTAGGCCGGCTGGCCGACGGCGTCTACGACTTCGCGGATGCCATCCGGGACGGAATGCGTGAACGGGAAACCGATCTCCGCGCCGCCCTCGGGGTGGACTCCGGAGAACTGGTCCGCCGCTGACCCGGCACCCGGCCAGGCCGCAGCCCGGCCCCGGCACGTCAGAACCAACCGGCAGCAACCGTGCCTACGGAACTGCCAAGCGAACGAACTTCCGCGCATGTGCGTGGACCAAGAAGGGTAAGTAAACAGCTCATGAAGTCGCAGGAGATCACTAAGCGCTGGGTGGACTTTTTTGTCAGCAAGGGCCACACCGCGGTTCCCTCCGCATCGCTGGTCTCCAGCGACCCCTCGCTGCTGTTCACGGTTGCCGGCATGGTTCCGTTTATCCCGTACCTCACCGCACGCGAAGAACCGCCCTACTCCCGCGCCACCAGTGTGCAGAAGTGCATCCGCACCGGTGACATCGAGGAAGTCGGGAAGACCGCACGGCACGGCACCTTCTTCCAGATGTGCGGAAACTTTTCCTTTGGGGATTACTTCAAGGAAGACGCCATCAAGTTCGCCTGGGAACTGCTGACCACCAGCGTGGACGACGGCGGCTACGGCCTCGCGCCCGAACTGCTGTGGGTGACGGTCTACGAAGAGGATGACGAAGCCAAGGAACTCTGGCTGAAGAACACCGGCGTTCCTGCAGAGCGCATCCAGAAAATGGGCAAGTCCGACAACTACTGGCACACCGGCCAGCCCGGTCCGGCCGGCCCCTGCTCGGAGATCTACTACGACCGCGGCCCCGCCTACGGCATTGAGGGCGGCCCGCTTGCCGACGAGACCCGGTACATCGAGATCTGGAACCTCGTGTTTATGCAGTACCAGATTGAGAATGTCCGTTCCAAGGAAGACTTCGATGTTGTGGGTGAGCTGCCCAAGCGCAACATCGATACGGGCCTTGGCATGGAGCGCCTGGCCATGATCCTGCAGGGCGTCGAGAACATGTACGAGACCGACCAGGTCCGTCCCGTCATCGACAAGGCCGCCGAGCTCTCGGGCAAGGAATACACGT
Organism: Arthrobacter sp. D3-16; assembly: GCF_054408515.1. Taxonomy (NCBI): domain Bacteria; kingdom Bacillati; phylum Actinomycetota; class Actinomycetes; order Micrococcales; family Micrococcaceae; genus Arthrobacter; species Arthrobacter sp. D3-16. The sequence continues at coordinate 1,965,323 of NZ_CP096437.1, forward strand.
CCGCCGAAACAGCTGACGATCCGCACCACACCGACGACGTACGCATGCGCGTGGTAGGCGACCACATCCGTTCGGCCCTCATGCTGATCTCCGACGGCGTGACCCCCTCCAACGAGGGACGCGGCTACGTCCTGCGCCGGCTCATCCGCCGTGCCGTACGTTCCATGCGCCTCCTTGGCGTGGAGCAGGCCTGCCTGCCGGAGCTGCTGCCGGCCTCCCGGGATGCCATGAAGGGCGTCTACCCGGTGGTGGACACCGACTTTGCCCGCATCAGCCGGATCGCCTACGCGGAAGAAAAGGCGTTCCTGCGCACTATCGCCTCCGGCACCGCCCGGCTTGAGGACGCCGTCAAGGAATCCAAGGCCGCCAACAGGCCGCTTTCCGGCGCCGATGCCTTCGCCCTGCATGACACCTACGGCTTCCCCATCGACCTTACGCTCGAAATGGCGGAGGAGGCCGGGCTCCAGGTGGATGAGTCAGCCTTCCGCAGCCTCATGCAGGAGCAGCGCAAGCGTGCCCAGGCTGACGCGAAGGGCAAGAAGGGCGGCCATGCCGACCTGAGCGCCTTCCAGGAGATTCTGGCCCAGGGCGAGACGGTCTTCACCGGTTACACCGAGCTCGACGGCGAATCGCGCGTCCGCGGCATCCTCACCGGAGGACAGCCGGTACAGCAGGCGTCCACGGGCGACGAGATCGAGCTCGTCCTCTCCGAGACCCCGTTCTACGCAGAAGCAGGCGGGCAGGCCGCGGATACCGGCCTGATCACCGGCGACGGCTTCGTCGTCGAGGTCCTCGACGTCCAGCGGCCGCTGAAGGGCCTGAGCGTCCACAAGGCGATTGTCCGCGAAGGCGAGATCGGCGCTGACTCGCTGGTGCGTGCCGCCGTCGACCGCGAACGCCGTCACGCCGCCGAGCAGGCCCACACCGGTACCCACATTGTGCATGCGGCACTGCACCAGATCCTTGGGCCGGAAGCCACCCAGCGCGGGTCGTACAACAAGGCCGGCTACCTGCGCTTCGACTTCGCCTGGGGCGAGGGCCTGAGCACCGCCACGCGTTCTGAGATCGAAGAGGTCTCCAACCTCGCCATCCGGAACAACTACACCGTGGAAACCAAGGTGATGGGACTGGCCGAGGCCAAGGCCCTGGGCGCCATGGCCCTCTTCGGCGAGAACTACGGCAGCGAAGTGCGCGTTGTGGAGATCGACGGCGCCTGGTCCCGCGAGCTCTGCGGCGGAACCCACGTGGCCAACACCTCGCTGATTGGCAGCCTCTCGCTCCTGGGCGAGCAATCAGTCGGCTCGGGAAACCGGCGCGTCGAGGCCTTCGTGGGCATGGACGCGTTCCGCCACCTCGCGGCTGAGCGCGCCCTGGTGACCGAACTGACCGACATGCTCAAGGTTCCCTCCGGCCAGCTGGCTGACCGGATCGCCGCCACCCTCGCCAAGCTGAAGGCTACCGAGAAGGAGCTCGACAGGCTCCGCAAGGAACAACTGGCTGCTTCCGCCGCCCAGCTCGTCAACAGCGCCAAGGATGCCTCCGGGGTCAGCGTGGTTGCCCACGACGCCGGGCAGGTCAGCGGCGCGGACGACCTCCGCGGCCTGGCGCTGGACCTGCGCAACCGCTTGGGTTCGGCCGCCGCTACGGTGGCTGTTGCCGGCGTCGCGAACGAGCGCCCCATGATCCTGGTGGCCACGAACGAAGCCGCCCGGGAAGCCGGCGTCAAGGCCGGTGCCCTGGTACGGCTCGCGGCAGGCATCCTCGGCGGCGGCGGCGGCGGCAAAGACGACGTAGCCCAGGGCGGCGGGACGGACGCCGGCAAGGTGGCCCCTGCCCTGGCAGCGGTCGTGGACGCGATTTCGGGGCGATAAACCTCCCATGACCAATCCAACAGCGGCCGGCGGCAGCCCCCAGGGCATCAAACTGGGGGTCGACGTCGGCACGGTGCGGGTGGGGGTGGCCATCTGCGACCGCGACTCCATCCTGGCCACGCCGTACAAGACACTGGACCGGAACCCGAAGAAAAACTCGGACGTCCGGGTCATCGCCAACCTGGTCCAGGAACTTGATGCTGTGCAGGTCATCGTGGGCCTGCCCCGGACTATGAAGGGCGAGGAACACGCGTCCGCCAGGATGGCTACCGAGTACGCGGAACTGCTGGCCGCAGAGCTGGCCACCCGGTCCCTGGCGGTGCCCGTGAACCTGGTGGATGAGCGCCTGAGCAGCGTTACGGCCCACCGCAACCTGCATGAAGCTGGCATGAGCAGCCGGAATCACCGTAAAGTAGTTGATCAGGTCGCGGCGGCAGGCATCCTTCAGCACGCCCTCGACATGCAAAAAGCCAGGGGATCGGATGTCGGTCGACGCGTGACCGTGCCCGCCCCTTCCGTGGAACCGGAGGTAGGCGGGGCGGTTGAGTCCCTCCGCGCCACTCCGGACACGGACCGATCTTCAGATGATGGAAGGCAACAGTGAGTCCTGCCAATATTGACGACGCTTCCGGCCCCTTGGACGCCGGGGCTGCACGGCCGCTGACCCGCAAGGAACTCCGGGCACGCGAAAAGACCTCTGACACCGGACTCCAGAGCGCCGTGCCCGAGCAGGCCTACGAAACGGGTCACGACGTTCCGCCACCGCCCTCCGAGCCACCGGCCGCTGCTGCGCCACCGGCTCCTTCGGCCCCTGAAGAACGCTCGGTTCCGGCCGCTCCCCAAACGCCACCATCCATCCAGGACATTCATGACGGGCCGCAGGCTCTGCACGACGACGGCTCCTACGATGACGTCCACGCGTCCTACCCTGAGCCTGCCCTCGCTGGACACCAGCACGCAGCGGAAAGCTACGACGACGATGCCCACTATGCCGAGGGGCACCACTACCAGGAGGGCGTGCACCACGACCATGCCCTCCATCACGAGGGGCACTATGACCACGGACATTACAACGATGCGCACCACGGCGCCGGGCACCAAGAGTTCCTGCCCGTCGCCGCGGCAGCGCCCGTAGTGGCCAAGCCCTCGAAAAAGGTCCGGCGCCGTCGCAGGTTGCTGGCGCTGTTCCTCACGCTTGCGGTTTTCGTGACCGCCGTTGCCGTGGGGGCGCAGTTCCTGAAGCCGTTGCTGGGCAATGACAAGCCCAGCGACTACCCGGGCCCCGGTTCGGGCGAGGTGATGGTGACGGTGGAGAACGGGGAAGGCACGCGATCCGTGGCCACCAAGCTGGAGGGTGAGCGCGTCGTCGCGAATTCCGACACCTTCCTCCAGGCCTTCAACGCATCCGGCGGAGTTCTGGCGCCGGGGGACTACACCTTCAAGACAGAGATGAAGAACTCCGACGCCGTCAACGTCCTGCTCGGCAAGGACCAGACCAAGGTCATCTACTTCGCCCTGAGCGCCGGGCTGCGTATCGGTGAGTCGCTGCAGGCCATTTCTGAAGGTTCCGGCGTTTCCATCCAGGATCTGCAGGCCCTCAGCAACCAGCCGGCCCAGTTCGGGCTGCCTGCGACTGCCAAGAACCTCGAAGGGTACCTGGCCCCGGGTGAGCACCGCTACCCGCTGGGCACACCGGCGAAGGACATCCTCCAATCACTGGTCAAGATCACCGTTGACGAGCTGGAGTCGCAGGGGATCACTGATCCTGCCAAGCAGTATGAGGCCGTCATCGTGGCCAGCATCGTGCAGGCGGAAGGCGGCCAGGCAGAATACGGGGACGTTGCCGGGGCCATCTACAACCGCCTGAAGCCCAATGACCAGACCAACGGTTTCCTGCAGGTGGACTCAGCTGTCACATACGGGCTGGGAACCAAGAGCTATAACTTCACGGAAGAACAGCGCCAGGACAAGTCAAACCCGTACAACACCTACGCCAATCCGGGCCTGCCCCCGGGCCCGATCGGTTCCCCGGGAAAGACAGCCATTGATGCTGCCGCCAAGCCCAAATCCAACGACTACCTGTACTGGGTGACCATCAACCTGGACACCAAGGAAACGAAGTTCTCCCGCACCCTGGCTGAACACAACGTCTACGTTGACCAGTACAACGCCTGGTGCATGGCGAACGTCGGCCGCTGCACATGAGCCTGAGGGCAGCCGTCCTGGGCCACCCCATCAGCCACTCGAAGTCGCCGGTGCTGCATCACGCGGCATACAGCCGGCTGGGCATCGGCATCAGCTACACGGCCATCGACGTCACTGAGCAATTGCTGCCGTCGCTGATGCGGCAGCTCCGGGACCAGCCGGGCTGGCGCGGGCTCTCGGTCACCATGCCTCTGAAGACCGCCATGGTCGGCGAGGTGGACGAGGTCCGCGGTGTGGCCCGGACGCTGGGCGTGGTGAACACGGTGTCCTTCGAGGAGCACGCGGGCGGTTCACGTGCCATTGGCTTCAACACGGATGTCACAGGAATCGTCAACGCAGTCCGGCACGCCGGAGCCCGCAAGCCTGAGGCCCCCGTCATCCTCGGCGGCGGCGGCACCGCAGCCGCAGCCGTTGCAGCCCTGACAGAGCTGGGAGCCGGCTCCGCCCGGATCTTCGTACGTGATCCCTCACGAACGGCCGAAGTCCGCGCCGCAGCAGAAAGCCTTGGCCTTTCCCTGGAAATCCGGCCCCTCCCGGAGGCTGCGAAACCAACGGCGGCTGCCGACGTCGTTATCTCCACCCTTCCGCCGCGCGCTGCAGACGGGCTGGCAGCTGAGATCGCGGCGCTGAAGACCTCCACGCCCGGCGTTTTGCTGGACGTGGCCTACGATCCCTGGCCCAGCCTGATCGCCTCCGTGTGGGAGGCCGGCGGCGGTGCCGTGGTCCCGGGCCTCGAAATGCTGCTGTACCAGGCCGTGGAACAGGTACGCCTGTTCAGCCGGCTCGATGAGGAAGTTAACGCATCCGTCATAGATGTGATGTGTGACGCAGTCGGCCTTCCCCGACGGGCGTTGTAACCGCCATACGTGGCAGGATGGAAAATATGTTGCGTTGGTTGACTGCCGGTGAATCCCATGGTCCGGCTCTGATGGGAATTATTGAAGGCGTCCCCGCCGGTGTGGAAATCACCAGCGGGCACATCGCTGATTCACTGGCCCGCCGGCGCCTGGGCTACGGGCGCGGCGCACGAATGAAGTTTGAACAGGACGTTGTGACTATCCTCGGCGGTGTCCGGCACGGGCGAACCCAGGGTGGGCCCGTCGCCATCCAGGTGGGCAATACGGAATGGCCCAAGTGGGAGCAGATCATGTCTGCCGATCCCGTGGATGCCCAGCTGCTCGCCGACCAGGCCCGCAACGCGCCGCTGACCCGCCCCCGGCCGGGGCATGCCGACTTCACCGGGATGCAGAAGTACGGCTTCGACGAGGCCCGGCCCGTCCTGGAACGCGCCAGCGCCCGCGAGACTGCCACCCGCGTGGCGATGGGTACGGTCGCGGCGCAGTTCCTGAAGCACCTCGGCATCGAACTCGTCAGCCATACCGTCTCCATCGCAACCGTTACCGTGCCCGAAGGCCGCCCGCTGCCTGTTCCCACGGACGTGCTGGCCCTGGATGCGGATCCGCTGCGCTGCTTCGACCGGGAAACGTCCGACGCGATGGTGGCCGAGGTGGACGCGGCGCACAAGGAAGGCGAAACCCTGGGCGGCGTCGTTGAAGTCCTCGCCTATGGACTCCCGCCGGGACTCGGCAGCTACGTGCACTGGGACCGCAGGCTTGATTCCCGCCTCGCAGCCGCGTTGATGGGCATCCAGGCGATCAAGGGTGTGGAGGTCGGCGACGGATTCCTGACCGCCGCACGCCGCGGTTCGGCTGCCCACGACGAGATCGTCCGGGACGCCGACGGGCGAATTGTCCGCACCAGCAACCGTGCGGGCGGCATCGAAGGCGGTATGAGCATCGGTGATGTGCTGCGCGTCCGGGCCGCGATGAAGCCCATCGCTACAGTTCCCCGCGCACTGAAGACCATCGACGTCAGCACGGGAGAACCGGCGAAGGCACACCACCAGCGCTCCGACGTCTGCGCCGTCCCGGCCGCCGGCGTGGTGGCAGAAGCCATGGTGGCACTGGTCCTGGCTGAAGCGGTCACCGAAAAGTTCGGCGGCGACTCCGTGGCGGAAACGGCACGCAACATCAAGGGCTACCTGGACAGCATTCCGGCGTCCCTGGACTCGATCGGCCAGTAAGTGCCCCACAGCAACAAAACCGCGTCCCTGGGCCGCCCGGTGGTCCTCATCGGGCCCATGGCCGTCGGTAAATCCGCTATTGGGCAGCAGCTTGCCCAGCAGCTCGGTGTACCTTTCGTGGACACCGACGCCGTCATCGTGGCAGCCCATGGCTCTATCTCCGATATCTTCGCGGGACGCGGTGAGCACGCCTTCCGCGAGATAGAGGCGCGGACAGTGGCCGACGTCGTGGAAGCGACGGACGGCACGCCCACCGTCATCTCCCTTGGCGGCGGCGCTGTTCTTGACTCCGGAACCCAGCAGTTGATCAGCCGGTGCACGGTGGTGTACCTCGAAGGCGACGCAACGACAGTGGCCGCCCGCATTGCCCGGAATTCCGGGCGGCCGTTGCTGGCGGGGGACGCGATGGGCCGGTGGACGGCAATGTTCGCCACCCGCAAGCCGGTGTACGAGCGGCTGGCAGATATCACCCTGGACGTGCGCCACGGCTCGGTTTCCGAGCTGGGACGCCGACTGGAAGCAGCACTGCGGGACTACGCAGCTGCCAAACAGGAAGTTGAAAAGTGAGCGCGGAATCAACAGTTATCAAGGTCACCGGCGAATCCGCCAGTAACAACTACGACGTCGTGGTGGGGCGTGGACTTCTGGGGGACCTTCCCGGCCTGCTCGGTGAGCGCGTCCGGCGGGTCCTGGTGATCCACCCCCGCGCGCTGCGGCTGACCGGCGACACCGTCCGGGATGAGCTTGCGGAAGCAGGATTCACCTCCCTGACGGCGGAGATTCCGGACGCAGAAGAAGGCAAGCACATCCAGGTGGCCGCATTCTGCTGGCAGGTCCTCGGGCAGAACGATTTCACCCGCTCCGACGCAATTGTCGCCGTCGGGGGAGGCGCAGTCACAGACCTCGCCGGTTTCGTCGCTGCCACCTGGCTCCGCGGCATCAAGGTCATCCACATGCCCACCAGCCTGCTCGGCATGGTGGACGCTTCCGTAGGTGGGAAAACCGGCATCAACACCGCCGAGGGCAAGAACCTGGTGGGCGCCTTCCACCCCCCGGCGGCCGTGCTGGCCGACCTGGACACGCTGGACACCTTGCCCAAGAACGAGATCATCTCGGGAATGGCGGAGGTCATCAAGTGCGGCTTCATCGCCGACCCCGCCATCCTCGATCTCATTGAAAGGGACCCGGAGGCGGTAGTGGATCCGAAATCGGCCGCCCTCCGTGAACTCATTGAGCGGGCAATCGGCGTGAAGGCGAAGGTTGTCTCCGAGGACCTCAAGGAGTCGGGACTGCGGGAAATCCTGAACTACGGGCACACGCTGGGCCACGCCATCGAGCTGGTGGAACGCTACTCCTGGCGCCACGGCGCAGCCGTGTCCGTGGGCATGATGTTTGCCGCCGAACTTGCCCGCAGCGTCGGCAGGCTCACCGACGCCGACGCCGACCGGCACCGCAGCATCCTGGAGACACTGGGACTTCCCGTCACCTACCGCCGGGACAGGTGGCAGGGCCTGCTGGACGGGATGCGCCGGGACAAGAAGTCCCGCGGCGACCTCCTGCGCTTCGTTGTCCTGGACGGGATAGCCAAGCCGGGGATCCTTGACGTTCCGGACACCTCGTTGCTGTTCGCCGCGTACCAGGAGATCGCTTCCTGATGCTCGGCGACATGGAGGGAACAGGAGACTGGCCGGAGGCTGGCTTCCCGGGTATCCGCATCAACCCTGAAACGCTGCTGCCGCAGATCGTGAACGAGGATGCCTGCCGGGAGGCACTGGCAGTGTCCACCGACCCTGCAGACCACATCTTCGTCCTGCTGGTGGAAGGACACGGTGCTGAGGCGGCGGAACTGCTGGCCGAGGCGCGTTTCAAAGACCCCGAGTCCTTCAAGTTGCGGGCCTTTGAAGCCGAAGTACTCAGGGTTTCCAACCGGCTTGACCGGGCCGTGGAGCTGTTCCGGCAACTGCTCGCCGAGGTGCAGGGGACGCCCCGCGAGGCACTGGTCCTGCAGTTCCTGGGCAAGACCCAGTACAGCGCGGGGCAAACGTCGGCGGCGGTTGAATCCTTCGCCCGCGCCCTGGACCTGCGGGTGGCCGAGTCCGCAGATGCCGCCCTGATCTACTCGTCCACTGTGGCGCTGCAGCGTGCCCGGGATGTCCTGGACCTGGCTTGCTGACGCCGTCAGCGGGCGCGGTCCGGAAGGTGCCCGCCGTTTTACCGGTAGAATAGTTCTTGAATTTTTTCGAAGACCCGATTTTTGACAAACACGCGCTGGCAAGCCGATTGGCAGGCCTGCCCGGCATACAACGTCTGACGACGCGACCAGACAAAGAAACCAGAGGAAACCAGTGGCAACCACTAACGACATCAAGAACGGAACGGTCCTGAAGCTTGAGGGCCAGCTCTGGAACATCATCGAATTCCAGCACGTCAAGCCGGGCAAGGGCGGCGCCTTCGTTCGCACCAAGATGCGCAACGTGATGTCCGGAAAGGTCGTGGACAAGACGTTTAACGCCGGACTCAAGATCGAGACCGCCACGGTTGACCGCCGCGACTACCAGTACCTGTACCAGGACGGCGCGGACTTCGTGTTTATGGACACCTCCGACTACGACCAGATCACGGTCTCCGGCGCTACCGTAGGTGACGCCACCAACTTCATGCTCGAAAACCAGATGGTCAACATTGCCATCCACGAGGGCACCCCGCTGTACATCGAACTGCCGCCGAGCGTTGTCCTCGAGATCACCTACACCGAGCCTGGCCTGCAGGGCGACCGCTCCTCGGCCGGCACCAAGCCCGCCACCCTGGAAACCGGCTACGAGATCCAGGTTCCGCTGTTCATCGAAAACAACACCAAGGTCAAGGTGGACACCCGCGACGGCAGCTACCTCGGCCGGGTCACTGAGTAGTGAGCGCACGCGGTAAAGCCCGTAACAGGGCCCTGGATGTCCTTTTCGAGGCCGAGCAGCGCTCGGTTTCGGCCTTCGACGTGCTCCGGGCACGGCGGGAGAAGACTGACCAGATCGTCAACCCGTACACCCTGGAAATCGTTGAGGGCGTACTGTCCCAGCAGGCAGCCATCGATGAGTTCCTTGAAACGTACTCGCAGGGCTGGAGCCTGGAGCGCATGCCCTCTGTTGACCGCATCATCCTCCGGATCGGTACCTGGGAGCTCCTGTACAACGACGACGTCCCGGACGGCGTGGCGGTGAGCGAAGCGGTTGCGCTGGCCAAGACACTGTCCACCGACGAGTCGCCGCAGTTCATCAACGGCCTCCTGGGCCGGCTGCAGCAGCTGAAGCCTTCCCTGCTCGCCTAGCGGCAGGAACCCAAAGGGCTGGCCTCCACGAACGTGGAGGCCGGCCCTTTGCTGGTTAAGCTGCCGGCCAGCAGCTTATAGGTGGGGGTGCAGCAGGTTCAACGGGCGACGGCGGCCCGCAGGGCCAGGATGCGCTGCAGCTGCTGGCGCTCTTCCGCCTGGTGCAGCTGGACGTCCCGGCCGCTGAGGATACGCTGGCGGGTGTTGGCCAGCTGGGTGGCCGCTTTCAGGAATTCCTTCATCTGCCGCTTCCGGCCGTAGCTGCCGGCCCAGTTCAAGGCCGTACGGCGGCCGCCCAACGTGGCGAGGAGCTCCACCTCGGCAGCGGTGAACCAGCCCGCGGCGGAATACTCCAGAAGGCGCTGGCGCGTCAGCCGCTTCTCCGCCACCCGGAGGAGGATGATGCCTGCCACGGCAAGGAAGAAGATGGGAACCTGGACCAAAATGTAGTCCACCAGGAATCCCTGGCCCATGCTGTTCCAGCGGTTGTGCAGGAACATGGCCGGCAGCAGCCCCACAAAGAAGGCGGCCACAGAGGCGCCTGCGTGCCAGCGCCGCGCGGCGAAGCCCATGATGAGCCCGGTGGTGCCGGTAAAGATCGCGTGGGCAAAGGGGGACATAACGCCGCGGAGGAAAAAGACCTGGGCGAAGTTGCTGGCCGGGTCCGCCGATTCGGCGATGGCCCGGCCGAAATAGAGGATGTTCTCGGTAAAGGCGAAGCCGCCGGCAATAGTGAAGGCGAAGACCACTCCATCCACAGGTCCATCGAAGTGTTTCCTGGCCAGCAGGAGCAGGAGCAGCAGCCCGAGGGATTTGGCGAACTCCTCCACGATGGGAGCCTGCACCGTAGCCATGTACGTCTGCAGGTCCGCTCCGTCGGACAACTGGAACCCCAGCACAAAAAACGGCTGGATGAGCAGGGTCACCGCGATGGATACCGCAGCGCCCCAGGTGAAGGCGAAGTACAGGAGCCGCTTGGGCTCAGGTTCCCACTTGTCGATGACATACACGGCCAGGAGCACCACCGACAGCGGAATGAGCGAGGCCAGGAAACCCACCAGGAATCCGGCCGGTCCGGTGTTGGAGAGCAGGAACGGCACCACCAGGAAGAGGCTGAGGAAGGCCAGGGCGCTGCCGCCGATGGTCAGCCCCAGCAACCCGCCGCTGCGGGTCCGGCCGGCATGAACAACCGTTCCCTGGACCTGCGGCGGCACCACTGTATCCACGGGCCGTCCCTGATGCCCCGGCGCCACCCTGTAGTTCTCCGGCTGCACCTGCCCCATCCAACTGGGGTTGGCATCACGGGGGAGTGGCGTACCAGCTCCCCGGTACTGATCTTCGGGTGGCCCGGACGCAGGAAAGCGGGGATGCATCGACATACCGGAAAGCCTAAGTGGCTCCCGCCACGTGTCCAAGGACCCCATGCATTGGCCCCGGGAGTGTGACCATCAACGCGTTGTCCCGGAGCGGGCCCGCCAGGCCTGTGTGGTAATTTTGGAACGCACATGATCCTTTTTTAATTCCGTCCTGTGAGGCGGGGAAAGGGGAGACGAGCGTTGACTTCTGTCACCAGCGCACCGGTTCCAGCCAGGGTAGTCCTTAGCCAGGCGGACATCGACCGGGCCCTCACTCGTATCGCCCATGAGATTCTCGAGGCCAACAAAGGTTCCCAGGACCTCGTCCTGCTTGGCATTCCCCGCCGCGGTTACCCGCTGGCTGCCAGGCTTGCGGAAAAAATCGCCGCCGCTGATCCCGGCGTGGACGCCGCCGCGATTGTTGGCCAGTTGGACGTCACGATGTTCCGCGACGACCTGTCCCACCAGGGCACCCGGCCGCCGTACCCCACCAAGCTGCCGCGTACCGGCATCGACAACAAGGTGGTTGTCCTCATTGACGACGTCCTGTACTCGGGCCGCACCATCCGTGCCGCCCTTGACGCCCTCGTGGACCTGGGCCGGCCCCGCATCGTCCGGCTCGCCGTGCTGATCGACCGTGGCCACCGGGAACTGCCCATCCGCGCGGACCACGTGGGCAAGAACCTTCCCACGTCATCCGCGGAGAAAGTCCGGGTCCGGCTCGAAGAAACCGACACCGCCCCCGGCGGCACCCCGGTCAACGAAGTAGTGATTGAGGGCCGCTCGTGAAGCACCTGCTCTCCACCGAAAACCTCAGCCTCGCCAACGCCATCCGCATCCTCGATACCGCCGAGGAAATGGCTGCCGTCGGTGACCGCGAGGTCAAGAAGCTGCCCGCCCTTCGCGGCCGCACCGTGGTGAACCTCTTTTTCGAGGACTCCACCCGCACCCGCATCTCCTTCGAAGCCGCGGCCAAGCGCCTCTCCGCGGACGTCATCAACTTTGCCGCCAAGGGCTCCTCAGTGTCCAAGGGAGAGTCCCTCAAGGACACGGCCCAAACGCTGTCCGCGATGGGGGCTGACGCCGTCGTTATCCGGCACTGGGCCTCGGGTGCGCCGCACCGGCTGGCCGCGACCGACTGGATCGACGCCGCCGTCATCAACGCCGGCGACGGCACGCACGAACACCCCACCCAAGCACTGCTGGATGCATTCACCATGCGCCGGCACTGGGCCCGCCTGGCGGGGACGGGCTCCGAAGGTGCCGACCTCAAGGGCATGCGCGTGGCAATCGCCGGCGACGTCCTGCACTCCCGCGTGGCCCGATCCAATGTCTGGCTCCTGCGCACCCTCGGCGCCGAGGTTACCCTGGTGGCGCCGCCCACCCTGCTGCCCATCGGCGTCGAAAAGTGGCCCTGCAACGTCAGCTACAACATGGACGAAACCATCGAACAGGGCGTTGACGCCGTGATGATGCTCCGCGTCCAGGGCGAACGCATGAATGCATCCTTCTTCCCCAGCACCCGCGAATACTCGCGGCGGTGGGGCTTTGACGACAACCGGCTGCGGGCGCTGGACGCACTGGGCATGAAGGACACCATCATCATGCACCCCGGCCCCATGAACCGGGGCCTCGAAATTTCCGCCGCCGCCGCCGATTCCCCCCGCTCCACCGTCCTGGCGCAGGTCCGCAACGGCGTGTCCGTGCGCATGGCCGCCCTCTACCTGCTGCTCTCCGGGGATACCCGCGAACCAGCCGCCACCCCCGCCCTGGCGTATACCGGCACCCATTCCACCAAGGAGAGCAACTGATGGCAGGCAACACCGGAACCTATCTGATCCGCGGGGCCTCAATCCTGGGCGGCGAGCCGGCGGACCTCCTGATCCGTGACGGCCACATCGCCGAAACCGGAACCGATCTTTCCGCTGACGGTCGGAGCGAAGGCGCCACCGTCATCGACGCCGCCGGCCTGGTGGCGCTGCCGGGAATGGTGGACGTCCACACCCACCTGCGCGAGCCGGGCCGCGAGGATGCCGAGACCGTGGAGACCGGAACCCGCGCCGCCGCCCTGGGCGGCTACACCGCCGTGCACGCCATGGCCAACAGCACTCCCGTCGCTGACACCGCAGGCGTGGTGGAGCAGGTGTACAGCCTGGGCCAAAAGGCCGGCTGGGTGGATGTGCGCCCCGTCGGCGCCGTGACCGTGGGCCTCGCCGGTGAACAGCTCGCCGAGCTCGGCGCCATGGCCGATTCCCGCGCCCGGGTCCGCATGTTTTCTGACGACGGCATCTGCGTCCACGATCCGGTCCTCATGCGCAGGGCACTGGAGTACGTCAAGGCGTTCGACGGCGTGGTGGCCCAGCACGCGCAGGAGCCGCGGCTTACCGCCGGCGCCCAGATGAACGAGGGCGAAGTGTCAGCGGTGCTGGGACTTGCCGGATGGCCCGCAGTGGCGGAGGAAAGCATCATCGCCCGGGACGTCCTGCTGGCCCAGCACGTTGGCTCCCGGCTCCACGTCTGCCACGTCTCCACGGCCGGTTCGGTGGAAATCATCCGCTGGGCCAAGGAACGCGGCATCAATGTCACGGCAGAGGTTACCCCCCACCACCTGCTGCTGACCGATGAGCTGGTCCGCAGCTACGATCCCGTCTACAAGGTCAACCCGCCGCTGCGCACCGATGCCGATGTCCAGGCCCTGCGCGCCGGCCTCGCGGACGGGACCATCGACGTCGTCGGCACCGACCATGCCCCGCACCCCAGCGAGCACAAGGAATGCGAGTGGGCACAGGCGGCCATGGGCATGACCGGGCTGGAGACCGCCCTGTCCGTAGTGCAGCACACCATGATCGAAACGGGCCTGATGACGTGGGCGGACTTTGCCCGGGTCACCTCCGCCGCCGCCGCAACGATCGGCCGCCTGGAGGACCAGGGCCGCCCGCTCGAAGCAGGCGAACCCGCCAACGTCATCCTGGTGGACCCCGCCGCGCGCTGGACGGTGGAGCCTTCCCTGATGGCCACCATGGGCCGTAACTCGCCGTTCAAGGGCATGGAGCTGCCCGGGAAGGTTGTCGCCACGTTCTTCAAGGGACACCCCACTGTCCTGGCCGGCGCCCTCAACACCCCGTACCGGCACGCCGCTTCCGTAGGCGCCGCCTGATGGACACCCAACTGCTCTCGCTGGTCATCACACTGGCCCTTATCGCCGCCGCCTTTGGCCTCATTTGGCTGGGCTGGCGCAACCGCCTGCGCCGCCAGGCCGACGTCGAACAGCTGCCTTCGGTGCCCGAGGCGCCGGGGGAGCCGCTCACCAGTGCCGAGGGGCAGTACGTCGCGTCCACCACTGGCGGCGACTGGCTGGACCGAATCGCCGTGCACGGGCTTGGCATCCGGACGAACGCCACGCTCGAGGTTTACGCGCACGGCGTCCTTTTTGACCGGGCAGGAGCACCGGCGCTGTACATCCCCGCGGCTTCCCTGACCGGGGTGCGGCTTGACAGCGGCATGGCCGGCAAGTTCGTGGAAAAGGACGGCCTCCTGGTCCTGTCGTGGATGCACGGCAGCCACGAGCTGGACACCGGCTTCCGGACCCGCCGCGCAGAGGACAGGAACGTGCTTTTCGCAGCACTTCAGGAATTGATTTCTTCGGCCCCCGCGGCTGATGCCAATAGTGGAAAGTAAGACAGTGACAACAAACACAGCAGTATCGGCCCCAGTTTCCGCTCCAGCTGCGCTGGTTCTCGAGGATGGCCGCATCTTCCGCGGACGCAGCTACGGGGCCACCGGAACCGCCCTGGGCGAGGCCGTCTTCGCCACCGGCATGACCGGCTACCAGGAAACCATCACGGACCCCTCCTACGCCCGCCAACTTGTGGTCCAGACCGCCCCGCACATCGGGAACACCGGTGTAAACAACGACGACGCCGAGTCCCGCCGCATCTGGGTGGCCGGCTACATCGTCCGCGACGCCGCCCGCCGCCCCTCCAACTGGCGCTCTGAGCGTTCGCTGGACGAGGAGCTGGTGGACCAGGGGATCGTGGGCATCCAGGGCGTGGACACGCGGGCCATCACCCGCCACCTCCGCGAGCACAAAACCATGCGGGCCGGCATCTTCTCCGGTGAAGCCGCGCAGGCCACCGATAAGGAACTGGTCCAGGCCGTGCTCGCCAGCGCTCCCATGGAAGGTGCACGCCTGGCCGAGGAAGTCAGCGTTGACGAGGCGTACGTGGTGGAACCGAAGGACCACGGCTGGGACGGCGACCCCCGCTTCAGCATCGCCGCCGTCGATCTTGGCATCAAGGCCATGACCCCCGTCCGGTTCGCCGAGCGCGGCGTCCGGGTCCACGTGCTGCCTGCCACCGCCACCTTGGAAGACGTCAAGGCCGTCAACCCGGACGGCTTCTTTATGTCCAACGGCCCCGGCGACCCAGCCACGGCCGACGCCCAGGTCAAGCTGCTCCGCTCTGTCCTGGACGAAAAACTGCCCTACTTCGGCATCTGCTTCGGCAACCAGATCCTGGGACGTGCGCTGGGCTTCGGCACCTACAAGCTGCGCTACGGCCACCGCGGCATCAACCAGCCGGTGATGGACCGCCGCACCGGCAAGGTGGAGATCACCTCGCAGAACCACGGCTTTGCCGTGGATGCACCGCTCGACGGCGCCACCTTGGCTCCCGAGGAACGGTACGGCCGCGTGGAGGTCAGCCACGTCAGCCTGAACGACGACGTGGTGGAAGGCCTTGCCTGCCTGGACATCCCCGCCTTCTCCGTCCAGTACCACCCTGAGGCAGCGGCCGGACCGCACGACGCCGCCTACCTGTTTGACCGCTTCATCGAGCTGATGGACGGAACCCGGGACGGCAGGACTGCCAACCTGTCCAAGGATCCCGTGGACTCTGCACATTCCGCCGGCGCCGAACACAAAAACGACAACAAGACTGAGGACAAGAAGTAATGCCGAAACGTACAGATCTCAAAAGCGTCCTCGTCATTGGTTCCGGCCCGATCGTTATCGGCCAGGCCGCGGAATTCGACTACTCCGGCACGCAGGCGCTGCGCGTCCTGAAGGAAGAGGGCCTGCGGGTCATCCTGGTCAACTCCAACCCGGCCACCATCATGACCGACCCGGAGTTCGCCGACGCCACCTACATCGAACCCATCACCCCTGAGGTGGTGGAGAAGATCATCGCCAAGGAACGCCCGGACGCCGTGCTGCCCACCCTGGGCGGCCAGACAGCCCTGAACACGGCCATCGCCCTGGACAAGAACGGTGTCCTTGAGAAGTACAACGTGGAGCTCATCGGCGCCAACATCGCCGCGATCGAACTCGGCGAGGACCGCGAAAAGTTCAAGGGCGTGGTGGAGCGCTGCGGCGCCGAATCGGCCCGGAGCCACATCATCCACACCATGGATGAGGCACTGAAGGCCGCCGATGACCTCGGCTACCCCATGGTGGTCCGCCCGTCCTTCACCATGGGCGGACTCGGCTCGGGCCTCGCCTACAACGAGGACGACCTCCGCCGCATCGTGGGCCAGGGCCTGCAGTACAGCCCCACCAGCGAGGTGCTGCTCGAAGAGAGCATCCTCGGCTGGAAGGAATACGAGCTCGAAATGATGCGGGACAAGAACGACAACGTCGTAGTGGTGTGCTCCATCGAGAACTTCGATCCCGTCGGCGTCCACACCGGCGACTCCATCACCGTGGCTCCCGCCCTCACCCTGACGGACCGCGAATACCAGCGGCTGCGCGACATCTCCATCGCCGTGATCCGTGAAGTGGGCGTGGACACCGGCGGCTGCAACATCCAGTTCGCCATCGACCCCGCCACCGGCCGCGTGGTGGTTATTGAGATGAACCCGCGCGTGTCCCGTTCCTCGGCCCTGGCGTCCAAGGCAACCGGCTTCGCCATCGCCAAGATCGCCACGAAGCTCTCCCTGGGCTACACGCTGGATGAGATCCCCAACGACATCACCCAGAAGACCCCGGCGTCCTTCGAACCTACCCTCGACTACGTTGTGGTCAAGGTCCCGCGGTTTGCGTTCGAGAAGTTCCCGGCCGCGGACAACACCCTCACCACCACCATGAAGTCGGTGGGCGAGGCCATGGCCATGGGCCGCAACTTCACCGAGGCCCTGCAGAAGGCGCTGCGGTCGCTGGAGCAGAAGGGTTCCCAGCTGGACTTCAGCCCCGTTCCCGAATGGGAAGTGGCTGAGCTCATCGAAAAGTCGAAGCGCCCGACGACGGACCGGCTGCACCAGGTCCAGCGTGCCCTCCTGGGCGGCGCCAGCGTGGAGGACCTCTTCGAGGCAACAAAGATCGACCCCTGGTTCCTGGACCAGCTCCAACTGCTCAACGAGATCTCCCACGAGATCCGCCAGGCGGGTGCACTGACCGCTGACATGCTGCAGCGGGCCAAGCGCCACGGCTTCTCCGATGAGCAGATCGGCGCCCTCACCCACAACTCCGAGGCCGTGGTCCGCGGCGTCCGCCAGGCACTGGGCATCCGTCCTGTGTACAAGACCGTGGACACGTGCGCTGCGGAGTTCGCGGCCTACACCCCGTACCACTACTCGGCCTACGACGAGGAGGACGAGGTGGAGCTGCACTCCAAACCGTCCATCCTGATCCTGGGGTCCGGCCCCAACCGCATCGGCCAGGGCATCGAGTTCGACTACTCGTGTGTCCACGCTTCGATGGCGCTGCGCAAGGCCGGCTACGAGACTGTTATGGTCAACTGCAACCCCGAAACCGTCTCCACGGATTACGACATCTCCACCCGCCTGTACTTCGAGCCGCTGACGCTCGAGGACGTGCTGGAGGTCATTGCCGCGGAGGAACGCACCGGCGGCGTGATGGGTGTCTTCGTCCAGCTCGGCGGCCAGACCCCCCTCAAGCTGGCCCAGCAGTTGGCGGATGCGGGCGTGCCCATCCTCGGTACCTCTCCGGAAGCCATCGACCTTGCCGAGCACCGCGGCGCGTTCTCGCGGGTCCTGGACAAGGCCGGCCTGATCTCCCCGAAGAACGGCACGGCAGTGTCCTTCGAGGACGCCAAGAAGATCGCAGACGAGATCGGCTACCCGGTGCTGGTCCGCCCGTCCTATGTCCTCGGTGGCCGCGGCATGGAGATTGTCTATGACGAGCCCAACCTGTCCCGCTACATCGCCAATGCCACGGAAATTACCCCGGACCACCCGGTGCTGATCGACCGCTTCCTGGAGGACGCCGTCGAAATCGATGTCGATGCCCTCTTCGACGGCACGGACATGTACCTGGGCGGGATCATGGAGCACATTGAGGAAGCCGGCATCCACTCCGGTGACTCCGCATGTGTCCTGCCGCCCATCACCCTGGGCACCAACGTCCTGGAGCGAGTCCGCACCGCAACCCGTGCCATCGCCGAAGGCGTGGGCGTCCGTGGCCTCATCAACATCCAGTTCGCCCTGGCCTCCGACGTGCTGTACGTCCTCGAGGCCAACCCCCGGGCCTCCCGGACCGTGCCGTTCGTGTCCAAGGCCACCGGCGTGCAGATGGCCAAGGCCGCGGCCCTGATCGGAACCGGTGTCACCATCGGCCAGCTCCGCAGCGCCTACAAGATGCTGCCCGAGGTCGGCGACGGCTCCACCCTGCCGTTGGACGCCCCGGTGTCCGTCAAGGAGGCAGTCCTGCCGTTCAGCCGCTTCCGTACCCTCGAGGGCAAGGTGGTGGACTCCCTGCTCGGACCCGAAATGCGCTCCACCGGCGAGGTCATGGGCATCGACAAGCACTTCGATACGGCGTTCGCCAAGAGCCAGGCAGCTGCCAACAACGCGTTGCCCACCGAAGGCAAGATCTTCGTCTCGGTGGCAAACCGCGACAAGCGTTCGGTGATCATGGGCGTCAAGCGGCTCTCGGACCTCGGTTTCGAGATCGTCTCCACCGGCGGCACTGCGGACGTCCTGCGGCGCAACGGCATCCAGGCCACCCCGGTCCGCAAGGTGGCAGAAGGCAGCAGCGCCGAAGGCGAAGGCACCATCGCGGATCTGGTCATCGCCGGGGAAATCGACATGGTCTTCAACACGCCCTCCGGCGGCGAAGCCCGCAGCGACGGTTACGAACTCCGGGCAGCTGCCACGTCCATCGGCATTCCCTGCATCACCACGGTGGCCGAGTTCAACGCCGCCGTCCAGGCCATTGAGGCCATGCGCACCTACGAGTGGTCGGTCACCAGCCTGCAGGAGCACGCTGCTGCCCTGGCCGAGTCCCAGAAGGCGGCCCTGCAGCATGCCTGAGCAGGTATCCGGCGCCGGCCGGGAGCCCTTTGGCTCCCGGCTGGGTGCAGCCATGGCCGAGCGCGGCCCGCTGTGTGTCGGCATTGACCCGCACCCTTCCCTGCTGTCCGGCTGGGGGCTGAAGGACGACGTCGAGGGCCTCCGCTCGTTTTCCCTGACAGTCCTGGAGGCAGTCGCTTCCCTCGCTGCCGCGGTTAAGCCGCAGGTGGCGCTCTACGAGCGCCACGGTTCCGCGGGGATGGCTGTCCTCGAGGAAGTACTTGCCGTTGCACGGGACGAGGCTGTGCTCACCATTGCCGACGCAAAGCGCGGGGACATTGGCTCCACCATGGCGGCCTACGCCGACGCGTGGCTTCGCGACGGTTCCCCGCTGGCCGCAGACTCGGTGACGCTGAGCCCCTACCTTGGCTTCGAGTCATTGCGTCCGGCCCTCGATCTGGCTGCCGGGACGGGGCGTGGCATTTTTGTCCTCGCATTGACCTCCAACCCGGAAGGAGCCTCGGTCCAGCATGTCGGGGGAGCGGACTCCGTGGCCCGCCGGATCGCCTTGGCAGCCGGCGGGGAAAACCGACGCTACCCCGGGGAGCTGGGTTCGGTTGGCCTGGTAGTCGGTGCAACCGTTGGTTCTGCCCTTTCAGACCTTGATGTGGACCTCGCCGCCATGCGCGGGCCCATCCTGGCGCCGGGCCTGGGAGCGCAGGGGGCCACTCCGGCGGACCTCCGGGCCACCTTTGGCAACGCCTACCCCCAGGTGCTGGGGACGTCCAGCAGGGATATTCTTTCAGCCGGGCCACAGCCGCGCGCATTGCGGGAGGCCGCCCAGCGGACCCTCGGCGGGCTCCGGGGCGAATAGCTGCCCGTTTCCCACGATGCATTGATTCGGGCAGCACCAAAGAGTATTTTCAGGACATGTCCAAGGGCGGCCGCCCTTGGACGTATCCACCCAGATCCGGGGGTGTCCACCATGGTGCTGCGACCCTTATCCGCGTCCGAACGAACAGATGCCTTGAACAAGGCGGCGGCAGCCAGGGCCACCCGGGCGGCAGCCAAGGAAAGCCTCAAGAACGGTGAGAGTTCCGCAGCCGACATCATCAATTCGGCTATGGAGGACGAAGCCATGGCCCGGATGAAAGTTTCGGAGCTGCTGGAGGCACTGCCTGGCGTGGGAAAGGTGCGCGCCGCCGCCATCATGAAACAGCTGGGCATCGCGGCTTCCCGGAGGCTCCGCGGGCTCGGCGTCCACCAGCGCCGTGCGCTGGTAGATTTTATAGACCAGAACTAGAGCGGTACCCCCCGCTTTCCCCCAAATCCTGCACAAAGGAATACGTGAGCAAAAAACCTGGACTGACAGTCCTCGCTGGTCCGACGGCTGTTGGCAAAGGCACCGTGTCCACCTACATCCGGGACAACTACCCCGAGGTTTGGCTTTCTGTCTCAGCCACTACCCGCGCGCCCCGGCCGGGTGAAGTCGATGGAGTCCACTACTTCTTCAAGGCCAAGGAGGAATTCGAACGGCTCGTCGCCGAGGGCGAGTTCCTTGAGTGGGCAGTGGTCCATGGCCAGAACACCTACGGGACGCTGAAGAGCACCGTCAACCAGGCCATCGCCGAGGGCCGGTCGGTGTTGCTTGAGATCGACCTGCAGGGTGCGCGCCAGGTCAAGGCGGCCGTTCCGGACGCCCAGTTCGTCTTCCTCGCGCCGCCGAGCTGGGACGAAATGGTCCGCCGGCTGGTGGGCCGCGGCACGGAAACACCGGAGGAACAGCAGCGCCGGCTGGAAACCGCTAAACTGGAGCTTGCTGCTGAACCGGAGTTCGACCACACCGTCATTAACGACGACGTTCGCCGGGCAGCGGACGAGCTTGTTTCACTCATGGGGCTGACCCCGCATCCGCACGGAACGCCGGAACGGTCAGCCCGTTAGAAATTTGGAGAATTCGTGTCCACGAACCTTGAAGGCATCATCAACCCGCCGATCGACTCGCTGCTCGAGGCAGCGGACTCAAAGTACGGCCTGGTGATCTTCGGTGCCAAGCGTGCTCGTCAGATCAACGCTTACTACGCCCAGCTGCACGAGGGCCTCTTCGAATACGTTGGCCCGCTGGTAGACACCAAGCTGAACGAGAAGTCGCTTTCCATCGCCCTGCGCGAGATCAACGAAGGCAAGCTCGTCTCCACGCCGATCGAAGCCGCAGAGTAAGACTGCCGCCTGACGTGCTGTTGACGGAGGTCACGTGCGCATAGTCCTCGGAGTCGGGGGAGGGATAGCCGCCTACAAGGTGGCATCGCTCCTCCGGCTTTTTACTGAAGCCGGCCATCACGTCACGGTGATCCCCACGGAGGCGGCCACCCGCTTTGTTGGCACCGCCACGTGGGAGGCATTGTCCGGAAACCCTGTCAGCAACAGCGTTTTCGACGACGTCCACCAAGTCAACCACGTCCGCCTGGGCCATGAAGCTGACCTCGTGGTCATCGCTCCGGCCACCGCCGACCTCCTGGCCAAAGCAGCCACCGGACAGGCGGGGGACCTCCTCACCAACACCCTGCTGATGGCACACGGCCCGGTACTGTTCGCCCCGGCCATGCACACCGAGATGTGGCAGCACGCGGCGACCCGGGCCAACGTGGAAACGTTGCGGAGCCGTGGAGCAGCCGTCCTGGAACCCGCAACCGGCAGGCTGACGGGTTCTGATTCCGGCCCCGGCAGGCTGCCTGAGCCCGAGGTGATTTTCGACGCTGCCATGGCCCTGGTGCAGGGTCAGTCGGACTACCAGTTGCCGCTGGCGGGACGCACCGTCACCATCAGTGCCGGTGGAACCCGCGAACCGCTGGACCCGGTACGGTTCCTGGGCAACCGCTCCTCCGGCAAGCAGGGAGTGGCGCTGGCGGTTGCGGCCCGGAATGCCGGCGCCACGGTCCGGCTGCTCGCAGCCCACATGGAAGTTCCACCGCCCGCCGGCGTGGAAGTGGTCCCCGTGGAGACTGCCCTGCAGCTGCGGGAGGCGGCGCTGGCAGCAGCGGCGGATTCCGACGTCGTCATCATGTCCGCCGCCGTGGCCGACTTCCGCCCGTCGGAGGTCTCGCACACCAAAATCAAGAAGCGCGATGACAGCGCGGACCCGGTGATCACACTGGTCCGGAACCCGGACATCCTCCACGAGTTGGTGGAACTCCGGAACAACGGCGGCCACGGTAAGGGGCAGCAGCTGATCGTAGGCTTCGCTGCCGAAACCGGCGACAGCCACGGTGACGTGCTGGCCTACGCCGAGGCAAAACTGCAGCGCAAAGGCTGCGACTTGCTGGTGGTGAACCATGTAGGCGCCGACAAGGTCTTTGGCCAGGACACGAATTCCGTTGTCATCCTGGCCCGGTCCGGCGCCGGACCACAGGAGGCGGCCGGAACCAAAACAGAAGTCTCGGCGGCCATCATCA
The DNA here is from genome assembly GCF_054408515.1 of Arthrobacter sp. D3-16. Lineage (NCBI taxonomy): Bacteria > Bacillati > Actinomycetota > Actinomycetes > Micrococcales > Micrococcaceae > Arthrobacter > Arthrobacter sp. D3-16. Next base: position 1,987,852 of record NZ_CP096437.1, read on the forward strand.
GCCGGATCGGCTTTGAACTGAATCACGTTTCGCCCCGCGCCTGAAGTGTTCCAGGCTTTCGTTCCTTAGCACGAGGACATCTCCTGAGGCCTCCTGCGGGGAGGACGGATCCCAACCAGTAAGGTAGTTGAGTGACTTTACCGCTGCACCTTCCCCAGTCCCACGCGGCCACGCCCTCCGCGCTCCGGCTCTTCACCTCCGAGTCGGTCACCGAAGGCCATCCGGACAAGATCTGCGACCAGATCAGCGACGCCATTCTTGACGCCCTGCTGGACAAGGACCCGGAATCCCGCGTCGCCGTGGAGACCATGGCCACCACCGGCCTGGTGCACGTGGCCGGTGAGGTCACCACCGATGCCTACGTGGAAATCCCGCAAATCGTCCGCGAGACCATCCTTGGCATCGGCTATGACTCCTCGGCCAACGGATTCGACGGCGCCCGGTGCGGTGTTTCCGTATCCATCGGCCAGCAGTCCAACGATATCGCCGGTGGAGTCTTCAACTCCCTTGAAGCCCGTGAGGGCCGCCAGGAGGACGACTACGACCTCCAGGGCGCAGGCGACCAGGGCCTGATGTTCGGCTACGCGAGTGACGAAACCCCCTCCTACATGCCGACGCCCATCTGGCTCGCACACCGGCTCTCCGAGCGGCTCACCGAAGTCCGCAAGTCCGGAGAACTGCCGTACCTCCGCCCGGACGGCAAGACCCAGGTGACCGTTGGCTATGACAAGGACTTGCCGGTCTCCGTCGAAACTGTGGTCATCTCCAGCCAGCACGCCGAAGGCGCAAGCCTGGAACAGCTCCGTGCTGATCTCGCCTCCATCGTTATCGGGCCGGTGCTGGCCGGTGCCAATCTGGACATTTCGCGTGCCGCAAACATCCTCAACCCGGCCGGTGAATTCGTTATTGGCGGCCCCGTCGGTGACGCCGGCCTGACGGGGCGGAAGATCATCGTTGACACCTACGGCGGAATGGCACGCCATGGCGGCGGCGCCTTCTCCGGCAAGGACCCGTCCAAGGTGGACCGCTCCGCTGCCTACGCCATGCGGTGGGTTGCCAAGAACGTTGTTGCAGCAGGCCTGGCCAAGCGCGCCGAAATCCAGATCGCCTACGCCATTGGCCAGGCGCGGCCTGTTGGAACGTACGTTGAGACGTTCGGCACCGAAACTGTGGACCCCGCCCGCATCAGCGCGGCCATCGCCGAAATCTTCGACCTGCGCCCCCGCGCCATCATCGACGCCCTGGACCTGAAGCGGCCCATTTACGCCAAGACTGCTGCGCACGGGCACTTCGGCCGGGACGATCCGGACTTCACTTGGGAGCGCCTGGACCGTGTGGACGACCTGAAGGCGTTCTTCAACGCCTAAGCGGTGGCCATGGCCGGACAGGCACGGATGCCGCTACCCGTCGAATGTCCGTGCCTGCTGGTTTACTGGCCAGGTCCACCCGGTGATGCTGAACGGAGGTAGCCACAGTGGTTGCTGACGATTCCACCCAGCCGCTCTTGGATCTGCCGGCCGCGGTGCAGCCCTCCCTGCTGCAGGGTTTCCCTTCCCGCAAGCAGCAGGCGGGCCTGCAGTTCGCGGACCACCTTCCGGTGGCCAGGGTGCTGGTGGAATCCTCTCTGCCCCACCTGGATAGGCCTTTTGACTATGGTGTTCCTGCCGGGCTCGATCAGGACGCGCAGCCCGGCGTCAGGGTCAAGGTCAAGTTCAACGGCCAGGATCTCGGTGGGTTAATCATGGAACGGGCCGCGGAGTCCGACGCCGGCCACACCCTGCTGCCGCTGGCGAAAATCGTGTCCCCGGTTCCCGTCCTGACGCCCGAGGTCCGCGACCTGGTCACCGCCGTAGCCTCCCGTTACGCCGGAACGGTCAGCGACGTCCTCCGGGTTGCCGTCCCGCCGCGGGTAGCTAAGTTGGAAAAGACTTATCCGGAGTCTGCGAAAGCGCCGACCGGGGCGGCAGCCGAAACCGCCGGGACCGTCGAGCCCGCCGGCGCGGACACTGCCTGGGCAAGCTTTCGGAATGGTCAAGCCTTTTTGCGCCACCTCAAGGACGGCGGCTCGCCACGGGCGGTCCTGAATCCCCTGCAAGGCTATGGACCTGCGGGCTGGCCGCAGTTGTTGGCCCAGGCCATTGCCGCAACCCATGCGTCGGGCCGGGGAGCGGTGGCAGTGGTCCCGGACAACAGGGACCTGGACCGGCTCGAAGAGGCATTGAACGCGCTCTTGCCGGACCACGCCGTCGCCCGCCTGACCGCAGAGGACGGGCCCACACCCCGCTACCAAAATTTCCTGCGGCTCCTCGCCGGAACCGCCCGCGTTGCCATCGGAACGCGGTCAGCTGCCTATGCTCCCGTCAAGGACCTGGGGCTCGTCGTGTGCTGGGACGACGGCGACGACCTCCACATCGAGCAGCGTGCGCCCTATGCCCACACCCGCGAAGTCCTGCTCCTGCGCGCCGAACAGTCCGGCGCTGCCTGCCTTTTGGCCGGCCATGCCCGCAGCACGGAGGTCCAAAGGCTCGCCGAAACAGGCTGGGTCCTGCCCGTGGAAGCCGACCGCACTCTGGTTCGCCGCACCGTTCCCCGCGTAGTCAACACCGCGGACAGCTTCGAACAGGAGAGGGATCCCCTGGCCAGGATCGCCCGCCTTCCGGGCACTGCCTGGCGGGCCGCCAAGGAAGGCCTCGAGCGGGGTCCGGTCCTGGTCCAGGTGGCCCGCGCAGGGTACGCCCCGTCGCTGGTGTGCGACAACTGCAGGGAGCCGGCACGCTGTGCTGCCTGCCAGGGTCCGTTGGCCATAGCCGGGGCCAGTGGCACCTCCGCACTGCCGCAATGCCGTTGGTGCTCCACTCCAGCGCCTGCCTGGCACTGTGCTCACTGCGATGGCCGGAAGCTCCGCAGGGGCGCAACAGGCGTGATCCGGACGGCCGAGGAGCTGGGCCGTGCCTTTCCCGGGAAAGCGGTCATCACGTCCTCCGGCGACCAGGTCAAGGCGCAGGTAACCAACAGCAAGGCACTCGTTGTGGCTACCGTGGGAGCCGAACCCGTGGCAGAAGGGGGATATGCCGCCGCCTTGCTGCTGGACGGTGATTCCCTGCTGCGCCGTGAGTCGCTGCGGGCCAGCGAGGACACAGTGCGGCGCTGGTTTAATGCCGGCGCTCTGGTCAGGCCTGCGTCCGAGGGAGGCCTTGTGGTGGTGACCGCAGCGGACACCGGAGCTGTGGGCGCGCTAATGAGGTGGGATCCTGCTGGTTACGCCCAGCGCGAGCTCTCCCTCCGGGCCGAACTGCAGCTTCCTCCGGCGGTGCGCATCGCCTCGATCACCGGCCCCCGGGCCGCCGTCGAACATTTCTCGGGTGCCGTGGCAGCGCAACTGGAGCACGCCGGGATCCACCTCCGCACCGCAGGCCCGGCGCCACTCATTCTCAGCGGTCCGCCTTCTGCCCGCCGCTCGGCGGAGGACGTCCGGACCCTCCTGTTCTTCCCCTACGCCCAAGCCGCCGCGGTGACCCGCGTCCTGCGGGCAACCCGCTCTGCGACCGCCGCAAAGCGGAGCGCGGAACCGGTCCAGTTGCGCCTGGACGGAGTGGACGTGCTATAGCGGAGCCTCCTGTCGGGAACTGTTAGAGCATGCCGCGGCCTCGTGGCATCCTGCGGCGTTGGGCGGTAATGCCGTGTGCCACGTCCACCAGCTGCCGGGCGGACTCCTCCCAGCTGAACTCCCCGGCACGGGCGACAGAGCGCCGTGACGTTTCTTCCCACCGCTCCCGGTCCTGCAGCCTCTTCACAGCGGCGGCAAACTGCTTGGGTGACTCCGGCTCAACATAGCTGGCAACATCGCCGCCCACTTCCCGGAAAATGGGAATGTCACTTGCAATGACCGGCGTGCCCAGAGCCATGGCCTCGACCAGCGGCAGGCCGTACCCTTCGGCCCGGGAGAGGCTTACCAGCGCGGTGGCCGTTTTCAGGAATCCGGCGTATTCCTCGTCAGTGACGCCGTTGTGGAACTCCACCTTCGCGCCGGGCGGGATGAGCTTCTCCAGTTCGGCCCGCCGCTGCGGGGTGATCCGGCTGAGCAGGTGAAGGGTGAAGCCGGGCAGGTCGGCCATTCCGGCCACCATGGTTTCCACATTCTTGTAGGGCATAAAGGAGCCCATGTACACGAGGGATGGTTCGGCGCCTGCTTCAGGCGTACGGGGTTCCTGGGCAGGCTGCGGCGCGTTGCTGATAATCCGGACGGGCCGGCGCGTCAGCCGGTACTTGGCCATCAGGGCCTCGGTGGTCCGGCTGATGGTGGCTACGACGTCGGCCCGGTTGAGAAGGAGCCGCTGCGGCCAGTACGCCTTGTGGTAAAGGCGCCAGAGCAGCCGCACCGGGGCCGGCAGGAATCCCGGGGGCGCTGGGTGCTCGTAGTAGATGAGGTCGTGCAGTGTCAGTACCAGGCCGTACTTGCGGCCCAGGGTGCCCATCGTCTGCATCGGGCAAACCACCACATCCGCCCCGAGCGGGTTGATTTTTCGGGCAACGAACAGTTCCGCGGGGGACAGGGGGCTGTTGATCAGCGTGTATGGTACATCCGGCAGCAGGGCCAGCTGGCGGAGGTCCGAGATCAGCATCGAAACGTCGGCGATCCTGGAGGTCGCCGCGATCAGGCTCGCACCGTAGCGGCTGATGCCGTCGTGGTGGTCGGTCTTCGTGAACCGGGCATCGATGACAATCTTCACGCGGCGTGGTCCTTAAGGAAGCTGCGGATGTAGTTTGCGGCAGGCTCAGGCGTTTCGTAATGGATCAGGTGGCCAACATCCGGAATGACCTGGAGTTCGCCGTTCGGCAGCAGCCCGACGAGCCGGTGCTGGTCCGGAAGCGCGGCGATTTCATCCTTTTCCCCGGCGATCAGCAGCACCGGAAGGGCAAGGCTGCCGGCCACCTCGGCCACGTGGCTGCTGACGGAGGCAGTGAACGATTCGAGGAGGCTGTCGCGGCTGGCAAAGGCACTGAAGTACGCGTGGTGCTGGCCGTGGATAAAGCGCCGCAGGTCCCGGTCGCCTGTCTTGGCCATGGCCTCGCTCATCACGCGGACAATGAGCGGGCTGCGCAGCAGTGCCAGCCCCAGCGGACGGGGCAGGCGGGCGGCCGCTCGGTAGTACAGCACCGCCAGCCGGGTCATCACGCCCTTGGGGCCCTCGAGCGCAGGCGCGGCGATGGGGTTGATGAGGATCAAGGGTTTTATGGAACCGGGATGGGCGGCCGTGAAATGGGCGGCAATGATGGACCCGAACGAATGCCCCAGGAGAACTGTATCCGGCCCCAATCCCAGGGCCGCCATGAATTCCATGATGAAGGCGCCGTAGCCGGGAACCGTATGTCCTCCTGGCGGGGAGGCTTCGGAGGCGCCGAAGCCAGGCAGGTCGGGCATAATGATGCGCATTTCGGGAAGCTGGTCGGCCACCCGAAGGAGCCCGTGGTGGTCCCCGCGGAACCCGTGGATCACCAGGATGGTCCGGGTCTCCGCGGTTTCCAGCAGGGGTTCGTACGTCCAGAATGAGACCCTGCCGCCTGCCAGCTGCAGGGATGAGGCATGGGTACGGCCGGCCAGGTCCGGGCTGATGAAGGCAGGCGCCGTGGACTGCCCGCGGTGTGCTGTTTTCATGGGAGTCCTAATTGACATTGTCCGGGTGGGAACCGGTGCGGTGTCCCCGGTCCAGGCCGGCGAGCGCCTCCATGTCCCGGGCTGAGAGCTCAAAGCCGAAGACGTTCAGGTTCTCGCGGATGCGCGCCTCCGTGCTTGCCTTGGGGATGGCGATGTTCCCCAGTTGTATGTGCCAGCGGAGGATGATCTGCGCCGGGGTCCTGCCGTGTTCGGCGGCGCAGGCCTGGACGACGGGGTCTGCCAGCACATGTCCGCGCCCCAGGGGACTCCAAGCTTCGGTCCGGATCCCGAGGTCATCGTGGATTTTCCGTAGCTCCAGCTGCTGGAGCCAGGGGTGCAGCTCGATCTGGTTGACGGCCGGGGTGACCTCCGCAGTCTGCATCAGCCTGTCCAGGTGGGCGGGCTGGAAGTTGCTGACCCCGATGGCCCGCACTTTTCCTTCCCGATAGAGCGTCTCCATGGCCCGGTAGGTTTCCGGAAACAGTCCACGCCGGGGGCAGGGCCAGTGGATGAGGTACATGTCCACGTAGTCCAGGCCCAGGTTGACCATGGAGGTGTCGAAGGCGCGCAGGGTGGCGTCATAGCCGTGGTGGTCGTTCCATACTTTGGTGGTAACGAAGATGTCCTCCCTGGCGGGTGCCGGGAACAGTTCGCCGGAGCCGCCGCTTCCTGCCTGCGTACCGAGCTGGGAACTGATCCCGCGGGCTACTCCCTGCTCGTTGCCGTACATGGCGGCGGTGTCGAAGTGGCGGTATCCGGAGCCGAGGGCCATGGCTACAAGGCCGGCCGCATCGGATGGCGGCACCTTGTACAGGCCGTAGCCCAGCTGGTCGATCAGCACGCCGTTGTTCAGGCTCAGCCGCGGGGAGATCCTCATAGCCATGACTCTACCTACTCGCCACGGCGAGGCCCTCCATGCCCACCAGGCGGCGCGCGGTGGCTTCGTCGAGGATCAGGTCCGTAGCCAGGCGGGCTGCCAGGGCACCCTTGAGCCCGTTGATCTTGGACACGCCGGAAACCACGCAGATCCTCCGCCTGACCTGCCGAAGCTCGGTGAGGGCCGGGCCAGTGGACCGTTCGTTGAGGACGATCCCGTCGGAGGAACCGTCAGCCCGGAAGAACACTGTTGCAACGTCACCCACAACATCGGAGGTTGCCAGGACGTTGAGGTCGCTCTCGTCCAGGTAGCCGCCGGCATAGACGTGGCTGGGGTAATCGGCGTCCACCGATCCAACGCCAAAGATTGCGATGCTCATCTTTGCCTGAAGTTCAAGGATCCGCTGCACGCTGCGTTCCTTCCACATGGCGGTTTTGGTGGCTGCGTGGTCGAAAAAAGCGGGAACGGGGAATTGTTCCACCCGCGCGCCGTAGGCGCTGCCGAAGCGGCGCATGATGTCACTGGCGTAGGTGATACCCGTAGTGTGCATATTGCCCGCGCCGTTCAGCTGAACCACCACGCTGTCATGGGTAATTTTCCTCGTCAGGTGCCGGCTGACGGCGCTGAGGGTAGAACCCCACGCGACGCCAATGATCGCATTGGAATCCACCAGGGGACCGATGGTGCGGGCCGCCTGCATCGCCACCCGGTCCAAGGTTTCAGCCTCGTTGAGTGTTTCCACGACCGGAACAACGTGGGCGTCTACCCCGTACCGGCGGCGGATCAGGCCCTCCAACTCGGGGCCAGTGTCAAGGGGGCTGCGGATCTGGACCTGCACCAGGCCTGAGTCCCGGGCGGAGGACAACAGCCTCGAAACAGTCGAGCGGGATGTGCCGAGTTCACGGGCGATGGCATCCATCGTCAGGTCCTGCAGGTAATACATTTGTGCAGCCCGAAGGGCGTCAGCATGCCGGGAAGCGTCCACCGGAACTCCATTCTGCACGTTTGTGCATAGTGCTTGACTCCATTTTCCATTACTCCAAAGAATAGATGAGAACGGCGGATCACTTTTTTGTGTCCGCGCCACGCAAAGCCCAAGGGAGTTGTTTTGGGACCCAAGGATTCACCTGCCCGCCCCGCTGCACCAAGGCCGGGCGCCGAGCGCCCGTCAGTACACCATCTGCGGCTCCGGCCGCATGCAAAAGTGCTGGTGGTGGGTGGCGGGGTCAACGGCGTAGCAACATTCCGGGACCTTGCCCTGCAGGGAGTGGACGTGGCACTTGTGGAACGCGGCGACTACTGCCAGGGAGCCAGCGGTGCCTCCTCGCACATGATCCACGGCGGCATCCGCTACCTCGAGAACGGCGAGTTTCGTCTGGTCCGGGAATCGGTGGTGGAACGCAACCGCCTGCTCCGGATCGCACCGCACTACGTCAAACCACTGCAGACCACCATTCCCATCTTCAGCACTTTCTCCGGAGTGCTAGCTGCCCCTCTGCGCTTCCTCACCCATAAGCAGCAGGGCAAGCCCAAGGAACGCGGCGCGTTCCTCATCAAAATCGGTCTCAGCCTGTATGACTCGTTTTCCCGTGATGGGGGCACCGTGCCGCGCCACCAGTTCAGGGGACACAAGCGCGCCCTTGCTGAGCTGCCTGACCTCCGTCCCGACGTCAAGTACGCGGCCACGTACTTCGATGCTTCCGTCCACAACCCAGAGCGGCTCACCCTTGATGTCCTGCAGGACGGCGAAAAGGCAGGCCATGCCTCAGGCGGCAACCCCCAGGGCAGCACGGCCCGTGCCAGCAACTACCTGTCATTGACATCCATGACCGGCGAGCCCAACCGCGGCACCGGCAAAGGGAGCACCGTCCGGTTGCGGGATGAGCTGACCGGTGAGGAATTCGATTTCACTGCCGACGTCATCGTGAACACCACTGGCGCCTGGGTGGACCTCACCAATGAAGCCATGGGAGCAGCCTCCGCCTTTATGGGCGGCACCAAGGGTTCGCACATCGTGCTCGACCACCCGGAGCTCCTTGCCGCCTGCCGGGGACGGGAAATCTTCTTCGAGCATACTGATGGCCGAATCGTACTCATCTATCCGATGGGGGACCGGGTCCTCGTGGGGACCACGGACATTGACGCGGACATGACCCAGGATGCCGTCTGTACAGATGAGGAGATTGAGTACTTCTTCGAACTCATCGGCCACGTCTTTCCGAACATCCCCGTCAAGCGCGAACAGATCGTCTATACCTTCTCCGGGGTGCGGCCGCTGCCCCACCATGATGCGACCCAGCCCGGCTTCGTTTCCCGGGATTACCGGATCGAGCGCCGGGGCCCCGTAAGCGGAGGCGCCGGGGCGGGTGCCGTCGTCCTCAGCCTGGTAGGTGGCAAATGGACCACCTTCCGGGCACTGGCGGAGCACCTGACCAATGACGTCCTCGCCGAACTCGGCGTGCACCGCAAAGTATCGACGGCCCAGCTCGCCATCGGCGGCGGCGCCGGTTTTCCCGCCGACGAGGCCGGCGTGCAGAAGTGGATCAAGGATCACATGGCTGCCGGCCGTGACGCGGACCGGACTGCCGGCCTGCTCACCCGCTACGGGACCAGAGCGCAGGAGGTGATGGCCTTCCTCGACGGCGGGCCGGACCACCTGCTGCACTCCACCCGTGAACTAAGTGCCCGTGAACTGGAATTCATGGCCGCCCATGAGCAGGTTGGACACCTCGTGGATGTCCTCATTCGGCGCACTTCCCTGGCCTTCCGGGGCCTCGTGACGGGGGAGCTGCTCAACGAGGTGGCCGAAGTGCTCTCCGGTCCAATGGGGTGGGACCCTGCCGCTCGGGCAGCAGAGATCCGGCACGCGCAGGAGGTGCTGCAGCGGTTCCACCGCGTAGAAACCCACAGCTTGGTCGCATAGGACAGGCTGTCGGCCGGGGCGCTCATCCCGTCCCGGCCCAACGGTCCTTCAACCCGCGAAGGACTGACAACAGAAAATAGAGGAGTCAAAGATGTCTCTTGGAATTGTTTTTCTATCCGAAGTCTTCGGAACGGCGATGCTGACCCTGCTGGGTTGCGGCGTCGTCGCCAACGTCGCCCTGCGGGGGACGAAAGGCAACAGCGGCGGGTTCCTGATGGTCACCTGGGGATGGGGCATCGCTGTTTTCGCGGGTGTCTATGTGGCCGCGCAGTCCGGGGCGCACTTGAACCCGGCCGTGACGCTCGGACTGCTCCTTAACGGAGCTGCGGAATACGCCCCCGATGTTGCTGTCGATTTCGCCTCTACGCTGACCTACTTTGGCGGAGAACTGCTGGGTGCCTTCCTCGGCGCCGTCGTCTGCTGGCTCGCTTACAAGCAGCACTTTGACGCCGAAGAGGAAGTCGCCAGCAAACTGGCCGTTTTCTCCACCGGCCCAGCCATCCGCTCCAGCTCCTGGAACCTGGTGACGGAGATCATCGGCACCTTCGTGCTGGTGTTCGTCATCCTCACCTTCGGCGGCACCCCGTCCGGCCTTGGGCCGCTGGCTGTCGCACTGCTCGTCGTCGGCATCGGTGTATCACTCGGCGGGCCCACAGGCTACGCCATCAACCCCGCCCGTGACCTCGGCCCGCGTATCGCCCATGCCCTGCTGCCCATCAAGGGCAAGGGCTCCAGCGACTGGGGCTATTCCTGGATCCCGGTGGTTGGTCCGCTGGTCGGCGGTGCCCTTGGCGGCCTCGTCGCCCGGATTGTCCCGATCATCGCCACAGCAGCAGCCTGACCCCTCACCCAACCACCGCTCACATCACACCAAAAGACAAGGACGTCATCGTGAACCAGTACGTAATCGCCATCGACCAGGGAACCACCAGCACCCGTGCCATCATCTTCGACCACAGCGGCAGCATCGTCTCCTCCGGGCAGATGGAACACGAACAGATCTTCCCGAAAGCCGGCTGGGTGGAGCACAACCCCGCCGAGATCTGGAACAACACCCGTGAGGTCATCGCCTCGGCCCTTTCGAAGGCGAACCTGACGCGGCACGATATTGCCGCAGTCGGCATCACCAACCAGCGCGAAACCGCCGTGGTGTGGGACAAAACAACGGGTGAAGCCGTTTACAACGCCATCGTCTGGCAGGACACCCGCACGCAGGACATCGTGGACGAACTGTCCAGGGACGGGGGAGCGGACCGATTCAAGCAGAAGGTGGGCCTACCGCTGGCCACCTACTTCTCGGGCACCAAGATCAAGTGGATCCTGGACAATGTGGATGGCGCTCGCCAGCGGGCCGAAGCCGGGGACCTGGTGTTCGGCAACACCGACGCGTGGGTCCTGTGGAACCTCACCGGCGGGGTGGACGGCGGTGTCCACGTCACCGACGTCACCAATGCCTCGCGCACGCTGTTCATGGATTTGGAGACCCTCCAGTGGGACGAGGAAATCCTGGGCATCTTCGGCGTTCCGCGGTCCATGATGCCGGAGATCAAGTCATCCTCGGAGGTGTACGGCACCGTCCACACTTCGCAGCTTCTCCGCGAGGTTCCGGTGGCGGGCATCCTTGGCGACCAGCAGGCAGCAACGTTCGGCCAGGCGGCGTTTGAGACCGGTGAGGCCAAGAACACCTACGGGACGGGCTGCTTCCTGATCTTCAACACCGGCGAGGAAATCGTCCACTCGAAGAACGGCCTTCTGACCACGGTGGGCTACAAGCTCGGCGGCGCGGCACCCCACTATGCCCTTGAAGGCTCCATCGCGGTCACCGGCTCGCTGATCCAATGGTTGCGGGACAACCTGGGCATGATCAGCAGCGCCCCGGAAGTGGAAACCCTCGCCGCTTCAGTGAAGGACAACGGCGGCGTGTACATCGTTCCCGCATTCTCCGGGCTCTTCGCGCCATACTGGCGTTCCGACGCCCGGGGCGCCATCGTGGGCCTCACCCGGTTCGTCAACAAGAGCCACATTGCCCGGGCAGCGCTGGAATCCACGGCGTTCCAGACCCGCGAGGTGCTCGACGCCGTGAACGCGGACTCCGGCGTACCGCTCTCCGAGTTGAAGGTCGACGGCGGCATGGTTGCCAATGATGCGCTGATGCAGTTCCAAGCAGACATCCTTGGCGTCCCCGTCATTCGGCCCAAGGTGGTGGAGACCACTGCCCTTGGTGCCGCCTACGCCGCAGGCCTCGCAGTCGAGTTCTGGAAGGACCTCGGCGAACTGTCATCCAACTGGTCTGAAGACAAGCGCTGGGAACCCCAGATGGACCAGTCCGAGCAGGACCGGCAGATGCGGCTGTGGAAGAAGGCCGTGACGAAGTCCATGGATTGGGTGGACGAGGACGTGAAGTAGCTTTCTCACGAGTTACAAAAAGGGCCGGGGCTCCCCGCCCGTGTTGCCGATGTAGCGCTGCTCACCTTCGCAAGGGAGGCGGCCCCTGCCCCGCCCGTCCCCTGCTGCTCCCAACACTCGCAAGCTCGTGTCGGGGCCCTCGCAGCAGTGGGCCCCCCACGGGTGCCCACCACACCCGGGCGAGGGGCCGCCTCCCTTGCTTGTCGCGGTGCGCACCATACCTCCTCGAGGGGCCGCCATCCTCGCGGCGAGGCCCGTTCATTCCTCGTGGATTTCTACTGTTCCTGCGTTGCCGTCGACCGTAACCAGCTGGCCTGTTCTGAGCACTTGGGTGGCGGTGCCGGTGCCTACCACTGCCGGGATGCCGTATTCGCGGGCTACGAGGGAGGCGTGGGCTGCCAAATTTCCGCCGTCTGTTACGACGGCGGCGGCCTCGGCGAAGAGGGGAGTCCAGGCTGGGGCGGTGGCCTTCGCCACGAGCACCTCGCCTGGTTGGAACGTCGAAAAGTCATTAGGACCCTCGACGATACGGACCCGGCCGCGGTCCCGGCCCGGGCTTGCCGGATGGCCAACCAAAGCCGCTTTGGGTACCTTGCCGGTACTTCGGGCCGTGTTGGCCAGCCGGTCAAAGATGTTGCCGAGCATCGGGACCTTGCCCAGCATCAGCGGGGCGGCCAGTTTCCGTTGCCGGAGCCATTCCGCGCGGCGTGCCGCCACGTTGTCCTGCTGGGGCGGCGCGTCGGGCCGCAGGTCCTGCCGCGTCAGGAAGTACACGTCATCCGGGTGTCGGATGACGCCCGACTGTTCCAGTTGCGTCCCAATCCCTGCCGCGCAGCGGCGCAGCAGCGGCCAGCCCAAGGTGAAATCCCGGACCTGTTCCTCCCGGAGCAGCGCATAGTGCTGGGCAACCGCAAGCAAGCTGTCGAACCGGCGCAGCAGGCACCAGCCCTTAAGTATGGAGCGGCAGGCCTCTTCGGCTGCACGCCGCCGGACAGCCGCAGTAGCGGCACCCCGGGAACCGCTGCCGGACGGAGCAGCCGGGCCTGGCTCCTCTCCGGCCGTGGGGTAATACCAGTCGAGGCTGTAGACGGCGTGGGGAAGCCTCGGCGGCAAGGCCGGGGACAGGCCACCGAGCAGCACCTGGTAGCCGCGGCCGTCGTACAATCCCTGTTCCTGCCGGGAGGCAACCTCCGGAGCAAGGTGCCGGCGCCAGAACCTGGCCAGTACCATCTCCATCTTCCACGCCGCCCCGCCCGTGGCGGCGAAGAACCAAAGATATCCTCCGGCCGCCCGCGCCACCTCTTCAGCCAGACCCATCAACCCGGCAAGGGTTGCCGGCAGCGGGGCATCGCGGTAACTGTCAACGAGGCTGCGGTAGGCCGGCAGGTGCCGGGTGCGCCACTCAAGCTCAAGGTCCCGCAGGACGGCGCGGTCTGCACCAGGGGGGTCGATCATCGGGCGTACCACGGAATTGAAGAAATAGGGCAGCGAGTGCGGCCTGCCCCCGAAGACCAGCCGGGGGAGTGCCCGGGGTGTTGGCGGGGCAACGTAGTACCAGCCGTTGACGGTGGCATTGCCCATCGGAACCCGAAGGCCGGCCGAACGGAAGACGGCGTCGTTGTAGGCGGAGTCCATGCTGGGGACGATCCAGTCCATAAAGAGCGGCGTGACCGGTTCCGGCAGCCATTCCCCCAGCCGGAAGTTCCGCAGCCATGCGCCCTTTCCCGGGGCTCGCCACACCACCGCTTCCGGAAGGGCCGTCATCGGACGTGCCTGCACAACCTGGACGCTGCCGGAGCGGTCCAGCGCCCACTCCACGTCCTGCGGGTAGCCGAAATACCGCGCTACGTTCCCCGCCGTGGTGGCAACCGCCGTCGCGCTTTCCCTTGTCAGGACAGCTGGGGCATCATCCCGCGGGCTGACCGATCCGCCCCGCGCCAGCCACTCTTCGCCGCGTTCCGACCCTCCCACCAGGTTTTCCCCGAGCCCTTTAACAGCGGAGATCACCGTCTCGTCCCGGGCTCCGGTCAAGGGATGTGCGGTGAAGGCTACACCGGCGGCCGTGGCATCCACCATCTGCTGGACAAGGACGGCCATCTGCCCGGCGCCCGTGCGGTCCTCGTTTCCAGCGCCTGGACGGGCGTTGGCTCCGGCAGGCGGGGCGGCAACCGGGGGCAGCGATTCCTGGTAGGTCCGGACGCGGCCGGCGCCGGCCGAACCGAAACAGCGTATGACGGCCGGAGGGAGGTCCTCCACCGGCACGTCCAGGTAACTTTCATACATTCCCGCATAGGAGGCGCCTGGCAGGTCTTCGGCAGCCGCTGAGGAGCGGACGGCATACGGGCCGGGGCCGGCCGCCCTGGCGGCGTCGCGCAGTTGGCGGTCCCAGGCATCCTGGCCGTCACCCGACCGTGCATCCATGGCCGCGCGCGTGACGACGAAGCCGGAAGGAACGGGGAAACCCGCGGTTTTCAGTTCGGACAATGCGGCGGCCTTGCCGCCGGCCTCCACCCGCGCCAGGTGGAGACGTCCGCCAAGCGGCAGGAAAAGCCCGCGGTGAGGGGGACTGGCACCGGCGCCATCGCCCACGTCGCTCGCGTGATTGCCCAAGGAGTCACCTGCCGGGTAGTTAAGCCGGGTTGCCCGGCTCAAGTCTAGTGACGGGGGCCGCCGGCGGTACAGGTAGACTCCACACCAGCCTGCCCGGTTCGTGCGCTAAAGTGGATTCATGCGTGCGATCCTTCTGCTTAGTTAGCCGCCCGGCATCCGAAACAACGGATAACCGAGCGGCAGCCCCTCCATGGCGAGGGGCTTTTGTGTGTCCGGGCCAGTTTCCGGGCCTCAGCAGGAGGATCAGGCCGTTATGGCAGCACAGATGCCGTAACAGAACAGAAGAGGGCAGCAGTGGGCGTTCAGCCGGAGACAGAGACCGGAACAGCAACAGTGTCGGCGGAGGTGCCCGAGGAGGGCACGTACAGCTTTGCCGCCATGGAGGCCAAGTGGCCGCAGGTGTGGGAAGACCTCAAGGTCTTCACCCCTGTCGACGACGGGTCCCGGGAGCGGCGCTACGTGCTGGACATGTTCCCGTACCCGTCCGGCGATCTGCACATGGGGCACGCGGAAGCGTTTGCCATGGGTGACGTGGTGGCCCGCTACCTCCGCCAGCAGGGCTACGATGTCCTGCACCCGATCGGCTGGGACTCCTTCGGCCTGCCCGCCGAAAACGCGGCAATCAAGCGCAACGCCCACCCCAGTGAGTGGACCTACGCCAACATCGAGACGCAGGCAGCTTCCTTCAAGCGCTACGCCATCTCCGCCGACTGGTCCCGCCGGCTGCACACCTCGGACCCGGAGTACTACCGCTGGACCCAGTGGCTGTTCAAGCGCTTCTACGAGCGCGGCCTGGCATACCGGAAGGATTCCCCGGTCAACTGGTGCCCGAAGGACCAGACCGTGCTGGCCAACGAGCAGGTTGTCAACGGCGCCTGCGAACGCTGCGGTACGACCGTCACCAAGAAGTCGCTTAACCAGTGGTATTTCAAGATCACGGACTACGCGGACCGGCTGCTGGATGATATGGAACAGCTGCGCGGCCACTGGCCCGAACGCGTCCTGGCGATGCAGAAGAACTGGATCGGCCGGTCCGAGGGTGCGCACGTCAACTTCGTCATCGAGGCCGATGGCGGCAAACCCGCCAAAGAGGTCACGGTCTTCACCACCCGCCCGGACACCCTGTTCGGCGCCACGTTCTTTGTAGTGGCCGCAGACGCTCCGCTGGCCGTGGAGCTCGTCACCGATGAACACGCTGCTGCCCTGGAAGATTACCGCGAGCAGGTCAAGGCGCTCACAGAGATCGAACGGCAGTCCACGGAACGGGAGAAGACCGGCGTTTTCACCGGCCGTTACGCCGTCAACCCGCTGAACGGGGAGAAGCTGCCGGTATGGGCCGCGGACTACGTCCTCGCCGACTACGGCACCGGGGCCATCATGGCAGTGCCGGCCCACGACCAGCGCGACCTCGACTTCGCCCGCAAGTTTGACCTCCCGGTGCGGGCGGTCCTGGATACCGGCGAGGAAGACCCCGCAGTCTCCGGCACAGCCACGGCAGGGGAGGGCACGCTGATCAATTCCGGCGACCTGGACGGCCTGCCCAAGGCCGAGGCCATTCCTGCCGCGATTGCAATCCTGGAACGCCAGGGCACGGGTGAGAAGTTCGTAAACTTCAGGCTGCGCGACTGGCTGCTGAGCCGCCAGCGGTTCTGGGGAACCCCCATCCCCATCATCCACTGCCCGTCCTGCGGGGAAGTCCCCGTGCCCGATGACCAGCTGCCCGTGACGCTGCCCTCCGACCTCCGCGGCGAGGACCTGTCGCCCAAGGGTACGTCGCCCTTGGCCGCAGCCGAAGCGTGGGTCAATGTCGGCTGCCCTTCCTGCCACGGTCCGGCCAAGCGGGACACCGACACTATGGATACCTTCGTCGACTCGTCGTGGTACTTCCTGCGCTTTGTGTCACCGCAGTACACAGAGGGTCCCTTCGATCCGGAAAAAATTAACGACTGGATGCCCGTGGGCCAGTACGTGGGCGGTGTGGAGCACGCCATCCTGCACCTGCTCTACGCCCGGTTCTTCACCAAGGTCATCAACGATCTGGGCTTGATCGAAGCCAGTGAACCCTTCACTGCGCTGCTGAACCAGGGCCAGGTCCTGAACGGCGGCAAGGCAATGAGCAAGTCGCTGGGCAATGGCGTGGACCTCGGTGAGCAGCTGGACAAGTACGGCGTTGACGCCGTCCGCCTCACCATGATCTTCGCCTCCCCGCCGGAGGACGACGTGGACTGGGCAGACGTCTCGCCGTCCGGTTCGGCAAAGTTCCTGGCCCGGGCCTGGCGCCTCGCCCAGGACGTCACCAGCGAGCCCGGCATCGACGTCACCTCCGGCGACCGCGCCCTTCGCTCGGTGACGCACCGGACCATTGCAGACGCTGCTGAACTGCTGGATGCCAACAAGTTCAACGTCGTTGTAGCCAAGCTGATGGAACTGGTCAACGCCACCCGCAAGGCCATCGATTCCGGTGCCGGGGGAGCGGACCCGGCAGTGCGGGAGGCAGCCGAGGCTGTTGCGGTGATCCTGAGCCTGTTCGCCCCCTACACGGCTGAGGACATGTGGAGCGTACTCGGTCACCAGCCCTCGGTAGCCAATGCCGGCTGGCCGGCCCATGATGAGTCGCTGCTGGTGCAGGACACCGTCACCGCCGTGGTGCAGGTGCAGGGCAAGGTGCGGGACAGGCTGGAAGTGTCGCCCGAGGTCTCGGAGGACCAGTTGCGCGAACTGGCGCTGGCCTCGAACAACGTCCAGCGCGCCCTTGACGGGCGGGGCATCCGCACCGTCATCGTCCGCGCCCCTAAACTGGTCAACATCGTCCCGGCGTAAGCCGGACCAGCCCGCCGGAACCTCCGGCGGGCTGCTGTGACCCAGGAGGCCTCCTTGCCACACCGCGACGCCGCTGCCTGGCCTTGGGTCCGGGCGCGCCTGCTGGCCCGGCGCCGCGGGCAGGAAAGCTCCGGAACTCAAGCCGGCGCCGTCGTACGTATTGCTGTGGTAACCGACTCCGCCGCCGCGTTGCCGGCTGACTGGACTGCCGGGTTGAGCAGCGACGGCCGCTTGGCCGTCATTCCCATGCCCGTGATGGTGGGGGATGAGATCTACGGCGAGGGCGAAGACGACATTTCGGAAACAATCGCGCTGGCCCTGGCCAGCGGGACATCAGTGAAAACGTCGCGGCCCTCGCCCGGGCAGTTCGAACAGGCCTACCTCGCTGCCCAGCGCAAGGGGTACGAAGGGGTAGTTTCCGTGCACATTTCGGGCGGCCTGTCCGGGACGGCAGATGCCGCCCAACTTGCCGCCGGCAGGGTGGGCATTCCGGTGGAAGTCATCGACTCCGGGACGGTGGGCATGGCCCTCGGGATGGCCGTCCAGGAAGCGGCGCGCGTTGCCGGGGAAGGCGCAGACGCAGCCGCAGTGGCGAATGCGGCCGCCGGCCAGGCAGCACGCACCAAGGTCTATTTCTACGTTCCGAGCCTCGAGCAGCTTCGACGCGGCGGGCGGATCGGAACGGCTGCTTCGCTGTGGGGCACCATGCTGGCAATCAAACCTATTCTTGGGGTCGATGGCGGAAAGATCGTACCGCTGGAGAAGGTGCGGTCCGCCGTCCGGGCCGTTGCCCGGCTCGAGGAACTCGTGGTTGCGGACGCGTCTGCCCGCACCGCCGCAGAAGTACGCCTCGCGGTCCACCACTTCGGCAACCCTGCGGAAGCGGAGCACCTCGCCGAACGACTGGCTGTTGCCTTGCCGCAGTGCGCTCCGGCCCAGATCAGCTCGCTTCCTGCTGTGCTTGCTGCCCACGCGGGGCTCGGCGTCCTTGCCGTTATTGTGGGCGACGGTCTTGCCACGGACGGCGGCCGCTGACCAGTTGCTTTCCACATAGCCGGTTGCCGCCCTGTTGCCCGCGTACGCGCGGTCCTTAGCGTAGGGGTATGTCACGCCGGAATGCTGGAGCAGCAGGTGAACAGGCGCGCCATGCCCGGTCGCGGCTGCAGGCTACTTTGGGTGACACGTCCCGTGGGCTGCTGCTGGGGGACGACGGCGGGCCCTCCTTCGAGTACCGGGGTCCTGGAACCGCCGGAGAAGAAAAACCCGGCCGTACCCTTCCGGGTGATGCGGTGGCCGGCACTGAGCCGTTCGACGTCCGCCCCGCCATCCGTTGGCGCGTCAGCTTTCGGCTTGGCGTGCTCCTGGGCGTCCTCGCCGTGGCTGCCGTCGCCTGGTTCTGGTGGCAGGCGGCGGCTTCCGGCCAGCCGGAGATCCTGCCACTGGGCGGAGCCAGCTCCGGATCCGCGGCCGCGGCCGGCGGGGCCGGGGGTGGTACCCCCGAAGAGGACAATGGTGGCGGCAGCCGGGCCGGTCCGGACTCGGACCCGCAGGAAAGCGCCCCCGGAGGGACTGTTGTGGTTCACGTTGCCGGTTCAGTGCTTCGTCCCGGAGTGGTCGATCTGCCCGCCGGCAGCCGCATACACGAGGCCATTGCCGCCGCGGGCGGGGCCGCCCCCGGCGCGGACCTGAACCGCCTTAACCTCGCCCTGGTTGTTGCGGACGGGCAAAAGATCCACGTCCCGCAGCAGGGTGAACCGCTGCCGGGCGGCTCCGACGATTCAGGAGCGCCGGCTGCCGGTGATCCGCCGGAGGGGAACACCAGGGGAGCGGCAGGATCCAAGATCAACCTGAACACTGCCGGGGTGGAGGAACTGGATGGATTACCGAAGGTCGGCCCGGTGCTGGCTCAGCGGATCGTGGACTGGCGAAAGGAGCACGGCCCGTTCAAGGCGGTCGAGGACCTTGACGCAATTGACGGTGTCGGCCCGAAGATGCTTGAAGCATTGCTGCCGCTGGTGACCATATGAGGCGTGGGCAGCACATCATGACGGCGAATGCCTTCTGGCAGCGCCATGAATAACCGGACATCGGGGACCGGGGCGAGCCCCTGGAGCCGTTATGTAGAGTCGGCGGTCAGCGCGCATGCCACTAAGCGGCTTGACGCGTCGCAGACAGGAGCAGCGGACCGTTCGAGGCTGGCGGCCGGGACTGGCACCCGTGATGGTGCCCGGGGCGACCTGCCACGGAGGTTGCTCCGTCCTGCCCCTGAGCCTGGGAGAAGCTTTCAAAAGTTCTATGAAGCGCAGTCAGCGCGGTTCCGGGACAGCAACAGGAAAGCCCGGCAGGAGGCAGACCCCGACAGTAGCGGAACCCCGCGCCGGCGCACCGACGTCCGGCTGGCGTTGCCGGCGGCGCTTGTCTGGGCTGCCTCCCTTGCCGGGCTCTGGCTGCCCCCGTTGGCGCTGGCCGGCATCTGCTGTGCTCTGCTCGTCCTGGCTGCGCTGCTGCTGCACCGGACTTTCAGAGCCCATTCCTTGCGCACAGCCCCGCGAGGGAACGGAAAACCGGCCCGGCGCAGTTTCCTCACCACCACGGCGGTTGCCCTCCTCTTGGCGGCGACAGCGGCAGCGCACTCGGCGGTGGCCGCCACACAGCGCCACGATGGTCCCCTCGCAGCCGCCGTCTCCTCCGGGAAGTCCGTGGTAGCTGTCCTCGAAGTGGCAGGAACCCCGCGTGCCCTGACTGCACCCAACCAGGCTGGCCCGCCCGCGCGCTGGTCTGTACCTGTCTGGACCCGGGATGTCAGTACCGGCGGTGTTGTGCTCCGGACGCGGGCGCAACTGCTGGTGATGGGGGGTGGCGGCTGGGGAGCCGTAGTGCCAGGCCAGATGGTCCGCGCAACGGGAAAGCTGCGCCCCGCTGATCCCGGGAAGGAGGAAGCGGGCATCCTCACGGCGTCCTCAGGGCCAGGGCAGCCGGTTGCCCCGCCCATCCTGCAGGGAGCCGCAAAGGAACTGCGGGAGCGTTTTGTTGCTGCCTCGTCCTTCCTCGCCCCGGATCCCCGTGGCCTGCTGCCCGGAATGGTTACCGGGGACACCAGCGCCTTGGATGAGGGCCTGAACTCCGCCATGAAAGGCGTTGGTATGACTCACCTGACGGCCGTCAGCGGGGCGAACTGCAGCTTGGTCCTGGGCGCGCTGCTGCTGTTATGCAGGAGATTCCGCCTACCGCGATTGCCCGCAGCGGCGCTTGCTGTGGCGGGCCTTGGGCTGTTCGTACTGCTCGTCGGGCCCGATGCGAGCGTGCTGCGGGCGGCCCTGATGGGAGCCGTGGCGGTTGCTTCCCTGGCTGCTGGCCGGCCGGGGCGGGGCCTGAGCTTCCTGTGCCTCGCCGTGATTGGACTCCTGCTGATGGATCCGGGGCTGGGATCAAGTTTCGGGTTCCTTCTGTCCGTCCTGGCGACACTGGGGATTATCGTCCTGGGTCAGCGCCTCATGGCATGGACCCCTGCGTTCGTCCCGCGGTGGGCAGCGGCCGCTGTGGCCGTTCCCTTGTCCGCGCAGCTGCTCTGCGGACCGGTGATTGTTGTGCTGCAGCCCCAGTTTTCCACCTACTCCCTGCTGGCCAACGTCATGGCGTCCCCACTGGTGGCACCTGTAACCCTGCTGGGAACGGCTGCCGTGCCCCTGGTGGTCCTGGCCCCATGGGCGGCAACCGTCCTGATCGCGGTGGCCGGCACCTTCAGCGCCGGTGTGGCGGGGACGGCCCGATTCACCTCGCAGCTTCCCGGCGCAGCGTTACCTTGGCCGGAGGGTGTGCCCGGGTTGCTGACCATGGTGATCCTGTCCGTGCTGACGTTCCTCACCGTTTGGGCCGCGGTCCGCCCACGCCGGCTCGTCCGGTTTGTGATGGCCTCGCACAGCCGCACCGTTTCCGTGATTGAAGTGCTGGAAAGGTACGCGGCCGGAAGGCCAAGGAGCTACGGCCGCAAGCCGCGGCGCATCCCTGCACGGCGCATCCCTGCCTGTCGCGTGCTGCCGAAGCGTTGCCCGGGCTTGGACGGGGCCACTGGACATGGCAGGCTGGGATACTCCACAAAACTCTCCGGAAGGAAGCCCTGATGGCCGCTGCGCAGAAACGTGCAACCCGTTCGCCGGCGTCAAACGGCCCTACCTGGCGGGACGTAACCCCGGCAGCAGTGGTCCTGGTCACCGGGCCTGAAGAGTACCTTGGCATCAGGGCCATTGACCGGGTGCGCGCCCAGGTACGGGCGGCTGCCCCGGACGTTGAAGTCAGCCGTATCAACGCCGCAGCGTATGAAGCCGGGACCCTGCTCATGCAGGTCAGCCCGTCCCTGTTCGGCGAAAGCAAGCTCATCGAAGTCGAGGCCGTCGAATCGATGAATGACGCCTTCCTGGCCGACGCGCTTGCCTACCTCGGCCACCCGGAGTCCGACGCCGTGCTGGTGCTGCGGCACGGCGGGGGAGTCCGGGGCAAGAAATTGCTCGACGCGATCAAGAAGGCCGGCTGGCCCGTAGTGGACTGCCAGCCCCTCAAAAAGGACGCGGACAAGGTGGCATTTGTCACCGCAGAGTTCAAAGGGGCAGGGCGGAAGATCGAGCAGGACGCCGTGCAGGCACTGGTAAACGCCGTGGGAGCCAACCTTTCGGAACTGGCGGCAGCATGCAGCCAGCTGATCGCGGATGCCGGCACGACGGTCACCACCGACATTGTCGACCGCTACTACGGCGGGCGAATCGAGGCCACGGCCTTCAAGGTGGCCGACGCCGCCATGGCAGGAAACGGGCCGCTGGCGCTCTCCACCCTCCGCCATGCCCTCGCCACGGGAGCAGATCCGGTCCCGCTGGTCGCCGCACTGGCGGCAAAGCTGCGGACCGTGGCGCGCGTGGCCGGCGCTTCGGGCTCTTCGGCCCAGATAGCCGCCGACCTGGGAATGCAACCGTGGCTGGTCGAGCAGGCCCAGCGGGACGTCAGGCGCTGGACGCCGGAAGGCCTGGTCCGTTCCATCCAGGCCACCGCCGAAGCAGATGCCCAGGTCAAGGGCCTGTCCCGCGATCCTGTTTACGCGGTTGAACACGCGGTCACGGTGATTGCCATGTCCGTCCAGGGCAGGTAATCCAGCGCCACCGCACACCAAGCGCAGGGGAAACCGGAGCGCAGGAACTTAAAGATGTGTGGCCGGTACCAAACGGTACCGGCCACAACCATCAGTTCAAGCGAACTGGAAACCTTACAGTGCGTTGACCTTCTTGGAGATCGCCGACTTGCGGTTTGCTGCGTTGTTCTTGTGCAGAACACCCTTGCTGACAGCCTTGTCCAGCTTGCGGCTGGCAGCAACCAGGGCAGCAGCAGCTGCATCCTTGTCTGTGGACTCAACGGCGGTGTTGACGGCGCGGATGGCCGTCTTGAGCTCGGACTTGACTGCGTTGTTGCGCAGGCGTGCCTTTTCGTTGGTGAGGATGCGCTTCTTCTGGGACTTGATATTCGCCACGTGTGAACTCTCTTTTTAATGCGGAAATGGTCTAGAGGGCTTTCAGATTGGCCATTGACTGAGCGGCGTGGGGATACCTATGGCGGCCAACCATCAGTGGCCGTCGACCTGCACGGACACACAGCTATAAAGAATAGCAGGTCAGGGGCGGGACTGGCCATTTGGGAACCTAGCTCCACCCGTGTCGCCGGCGGATCCCTTCGGCCACCCTGTCAAAGCGGGCACGCTCCAGTACGGCCCCTTCCCGCCGGATGCTGTCCGGTCGGAGCTGCACGATGCGGTCGAGCCGGGCTTCGCTGGGCCTGCCCTGGCGGTCCCAGGCGCCGGTGCCGATGTCCACATATCCTGCCGATGCCCCCGACTCGGGGACCCGGTCTTTGCTGGTGAGCATCAGCCCAAGGAGGTATCCGCCGCTGCGGCCCACCAGCAGCACCGGCCGGTCTTTGCCGCGCGTGTGGTCCTCTTCGTAAGGGACCCAGGCCCACACCACCTCGCCGGGATCAGGGTCGCCGTCCCGCTGCGGCGCGTAGCGGATGGTGAACCGGCCGTGAAAGTCGCCGGGGTAGTGAGCCTTGCCTGGAGTAGCGGGGGAGGGTGCGCCGCGGGTGGGACCGGCGTTCCCGGCCGGGCCGCCGCGGCCTGCCTTCTGCAGTGCGCGAAGGCCGGCTCTGACGGCGCCGGCCAGGGAGCGGAGGTTGATAGCCATCGTGCAACCCTAACCCTGGCCCGCGTCAAAGCCACGGGACGTCAGGGGCCCGTAATGCGGTGCCACAGGCCCGGACGTGGGACACTTGAAGTTCCAGATGTGCGGAGTGTCCGCAGGGTGCCCTCCGTGCGCCTTGGCGGCGACCGCGTGAATGCCAACAGTAAGGACCCTGCGTGTCTCCCATGGCCCGCACCGCCCCGGTGCCCGCCGCGACAGATCCGGCAATTATTCGGAACTTCTGCATCATCGCGCACATAGACCACGGCAAGTCCACCCTGGCTGACCGCATGCTGCAGTTCACCGGCGTCGTCCAGTCCCGCGACATGAAGGCCCAGTACCTGGATCGCATGGACATCGAGCGTGAACGCGGCATCACCATCAAGTCCCAGGCTGTCCGTATGCCGTGGGAACTCGACGGCACCAGTTACGCGCTGAACATGATCGACACTCCGGGCCACGTGGACTTCACCTACGAGGTTTCCCGTTCGCTGGCAGCCTGCGAAGGGGCGATCCTCCTGGTCGACGCAGCGCAGGGCATCGAAGCCCAAACCCTCGCCAACCTGTACTTGGCGATGGAAAACAACCTCACCATCATCCCGGTCCTGAACAAGATCGACCTCCCGGCGGCCCAGCCCGAGAAGTACGCGGCGGAACTGGCAAGCCTGATCGGCGGGGACCCGGAGGATGTACTCCGTGTCTCGGGAAAGACCGGAATGGGTGTCGAAGCCCTGCTGGACAAGATCGTCCGCGATCTTCCGGCCCCGGAAGGTGATGCCAACGCTCCCGCCCGTGCCATGATCTTTGACTCCGTTTACGACACGTACCGCGGCGTGGTGACTTACGTTCGTGTGGTGGACGGCATGCTGCACCCCCGGGAGCGCATCCAGATGATGTCCACCCGCGCTACCCATGAACTCCTCGAGATCGGGGTGAGCTCCCCGGAGCCCACCCCCTCCAAAGGGCTGGGCGTCGGCGAAGTGGGTTACCTCATCACCGGGGTAAAGGATGTCCGCCTGTCCAAGGTGGGCGACACCGTGACCAACCTCGCCAAGCCCGCCGCCGATTCGCTCCCCGGCTACGCCGATGCCAAGCCGATGGTCTTCTCCGGCCTGTACCCCTTGGACGGAACGGATTACCCGGTGCTCCGCGATGCACTGGAGAAGCTGATGCTCAACGACGCCGCATTGGTCTACGAGCCGGAGACCTCCGCAGCGCTGGGCTTCGGCTTCCGCGTTGGCTTCCTCGGACTGCTCCACCTGGAAATTACCCGCGAGCGGCTGGAACGTGAGTACAACCTCGACCTGATCTCCACGGCGCCCAACGTGGAATACGAGGTGACGCTGGAAGACAAGAAGGTGGTCCACGTGACCAACCCCAGCGAATACCCTTCCGGCAAGATCTCGGAGGTCCGTGAGCCGATGGTGTCCGCCACTATCCTGGCCCCGAACGAGTTCGTTGGCGCCATCATGGAGCTGTGCCAGAGCCGGCGCGGTGTTATGGGCGGCATGGACTACCTGTCCGAGGACCGGGTGGAAATCCGCTACCGCCTGCCACTGGCGGAGATCGTGTTCGACTTCTTCGACATCCTCAAGTCCAAGACCCGTGGCTACGGTTCCCTGGACTGGAAGGCCGACGGCGACCAGGTGGCCGATCTCGTGAAGGTTGACATCATGCTCCAGGGTGAGCAGGTGGATGCGTTCTCCGCCATCACGCACCGGGACAAGGCCTACGCCTACGGCGTCATGATGACCACCAAGCTGCGCGAGCTCATTCCCCGCCAGCAGTTCGAGGTGCCCATCCAGGCTGCCATCGGCTCGCGGATCATCGCCCGCGAAAGCATCCGGGCCATCCGCAAGGATGTGCTGGCCAAGTGCTACGGCGGTGACATCTCGCGTAAGCGCAAACTGCTGGAAAAGCAGAAGGAAGGCAAGAAGCGGATGAAGATGGTGGGCCGCGTCGAGGTCCCCCAGGAAGCGTTCATCGCCGCCCTCACCACAGACGAGTCCAAGGACAAGGCCAAGAAGTAGTGAACACAGCGTCCGGCAATACCGGAGGCCCCTGCAATGCCTAGCACCCTTCCCCTCGGCGACCCGGCGCCGTCGGACGGTCTGCTGCCCGCCCAGGCAGTGGACGGTTCTGCGGACCGGGCCTTTGGCCTGTACGTTCACATCCCGTTCTGTGCGGTGCGCTGCGGCTACTGTGATTTCAACACCTACACCGCCACCGAGCTCGGCGGTGGCGCTTCACAGGATGCCTATGCCGGCACGGCTGCGTCAGAGGTCTCGATGGCGGCCAAAGTCCTCACTGAATCCGGCCTTCCCCCGCGCAGGCTGAGCACCGTGTTTTTCGGCGGGGGTACACCCACCCTGCTGCCCGCGGACGATCTTGCCCTGATTCTCCGCCGTGCCATCGACCAGTGGGGTATCGAAGATGGCGCTGAAGTCACCACGGAGGCGAACCCCGATTCGGTTACGCCCGAATCGCTCGCTGTCCTGAAGGACGCAGGATTCACCCGGATTTCCTTCGGCATGCAGTCCGCCGTTCCGCATGTGCTCAAGGTACTTGACCGCACGCATACGCCCAGCCGGGTCCCGCAGGTGGTGCAGTGGGCACGCGAGGCCGGCCTGGCCGTCAGCCTCGACCTGATTTACGGAACACCGGGGGAGTCCCTCGCTGACTGGCGATACTCGCTGGAGACGGCCTTGTCCTACGAGCCCGACCACATCAGCGCCTACGCGCTGATCGTGGAGGATGGTACCAAGCTCGCCGCTCAGATCCGCCGTGGGGAAGTCCCCGGGATCGACGACGACGACCATGCCGACAAGTATGAACTCGCCGACCAGCTGATCACCGAAGCCGGCCTCGGCTGGTACGAGGTCAGCAACTGGGCCCGCACGCCGGAGCAGGCCTGCCGCCACAACCTCGCCTACTGGCGCGGCGACGACTGGTGGGGAATCGGGCCCGGGGCGCATTCACATGTGGGCGGGGTCCGCTGGTGGAACGTCAAACACCCCACCGCCTATGCCGGCCGTTTGGCGCAGGGCCTGTCGCCCGCTGCCGGCAGGGAGACCTTGGACCTGGAAACCCGGAACATGGAACGCGTGATGCTCGAAGCGCGCCTGCAGTCCGGCCTTGAAGTGTCATCCCTTGGGCATGACGGCCGGCGCGAGGTCGCAGGCCTGATTGCGGATGGCCTGGTGGAGCCGGCCGAAGCCTTCCGGGGACGGCTCGTCCTTACCCTCAAAGGCAGGCTGCTGGCGGATGCTGTGGTCCGCCGCGTACTCCCGGCCTGATTAGTCGCCCCCACCGCGCTTTGCCTGGGCCTATGATGTGGTCAGCACCAAGAGTCTGGGGAGGACATGGATAGCACGAAAGCGGTTCTGCTCGTACCGGACCGGGAGGAATGGGAGAGGCAGTTCGGCCGATACGCAAAAACCCGTAAACGTGTGGGTGCCTGCATAGGACTGGCCCTCGGCGGGCCACTGTTGGCCGGATCCCTCTACCTCACGGGGCTGCTCTACCCGCTGCTGCGGGGAGACATTGCGGCAGGGCACCCAAGCTACGACGCGTACAAGGCTGCATCAGCCACGGCCCTCCTCATAGTTGTCGCCGCCCTCGTGCTCTATGCCGGGTCCAGCATCATCTTCGGACGCTGGCTTCGCAAAACCCACGTCCTTCTGGGCTTCAACCCTGATGGCTCCTTTCCTGAGGTACGGGGCGCCCTCAGTCGGGACAGTACGAACGCTTAGTCCTCCGGCGGGCCGGCAAGGGATGTGGTGGTCCTGGTGGGGCTGTCCCAGAGGCGGGCTGCGGTGCATTCTCCTTCCGTCCGCACATCCAGGGCCGCGATGGCAGTTCCGAGCAGGTGCCCCGGAATCCGGCGCGCCAGAGTGACGTGGGGTGTCCACGAATCCGGGAGGGTATTGGCGAATGCCCCCGCGCACTGCTGATGGAGCCGCGCGTGAAGTTGCAGCAATCCTTCCGCCGGCACCACCAGGCGTGCCAGCACGCAGCTCCCGGAACCGGCGGGAAAGAGCACCAGACCGGAAAACCGGATGACGATCGGCAGCCCGCCCCACAGATCCTGCGCATCGGCCCCGAGGGCCAAGGAGTTGCCTGCGGCGAGGGTGATGTGTGGCCTGTTGCTCGGAGAGGTATGCGTGGCCAGGCTGGGCAGGCCCGCTTCGAGGAGGCGGGCCCAGTCCATCCTGATCAAAGAATCGGTGGATTCCCCAAAGGTCAACTCGACGCTGCGCATGCACCCATCATGCAGTACGCCTGCCTGTGGGTTCAGGTTTTGGAGGGTGACTGCGCTATTTGATCCAGCGCAGGTTGTACGGGTAACGGTGCGGCTGGCCCTTGTTGACGTGGATCCCGGCGGCTACCGAGAAGCAGGTAAGGGCGATCCAGATCAGTGTTGCAATGACCGCAAAGATGTTGCCCACCACCGGCACAAAAACCAGGATGTTAGCTACCACTGCGGCGATGGTGGGTGGCAGGCTGAAGTTCAGCGCCTCCTTGGACTCCTGGGCGGTAAACGGCCCCCGATCCCGGAAGATCAGGTAGATCAGCAGTGAAGGAACGCAACCCAGGATGCCGCCAAAGTGGGCGAGGGTGGCCCACTGCCGGTCTTCACTGGCGGTCAGGGGCAGCGCATTCGCTGGCACGCCGTGGTACTCCGAACGGCCCTGGCCGCCCTGGCTGTCCCTGTGCTCACGTGCGTTTTCTGCCACAGTCTGTTCCTTCGAAAGTGCAATGGTGCTGACTAAGAATGCCATGTCTAGTGCCGGTGCTGCGATCCGCAGTTACCGCAGTACCAAGAATACTGGGTGCAGCGGTGCTGCCAGTCCGCCACCGGGCGCACCGGGCAGCGCGCCTGTGGTTCAGGGGACCGTAAGGAAATCGATGACTTCCTCCACCCTTCCCAGCAGCGACGCTTCCAGGTCCGCGTAACTGCGGACGGCGCCCAGCAGCTTTTGCCACCCCAGGCCGATGTCCTCTTTGGTTTCGTGGGGCCACCCGAAGGCTGCGAGGATGCCTGTTTTCCAGTCCTGCCCGCGCGGCACTACGGGCCACTTCTCGATCCCCAGCACGGCCGGGCGGATGGCCTGCCAGACGTCAACGTAGGGGTGTCCAACGATCAGCACATTCCCCGCGGCGCCGGGAGAGGCCATCACGGCATCGGCAATGCGGGACTCTTTCGAATCGGGCACCAGGTGGTCCACGAGCACGCCCAGGCGCCTGCCGGGCCCCGGTTTGAAGTCGGCCACAGCCGCCGCGAGGTCATCAATGCCGTGCAGGGGTTCGACGACGATGCCTTCCACCCGGAGGTCATCTCCCCACACCTTCTCCACGAGTTCGGCGTCGTGTTTTCCTTCCACCCAGATGCGGCTCGCTTTGGCAACCTGCGCCCTCTGGCCGGCAACGCGGACGGAGCCAGACGCCGTCCTGCCGGCGGCTGTGCCCGACCCGGCAGCCGGCCGCGGAGCAGGCGGCATCAGGCGGATCGCCTGTCCCTCCAGGAGGAACCCGAAGCCCAACCGGAACGAGCGCGACTTGCCGCGGCGGTCCTCCAGGGCGACTACATGCATTCCGCCCGATTTTTCCACCCGGGTCACGGCGCCAACCCAGCCGGATTGCACATCTTCGAGCACCATGCCCCGCTCCACGGGCACTTCCGGTAATTGAGCCTTGGCGGGGGCGGATAGGTCCTGGGCTCCCCAGTTCTGGTAATGCATCAACTCACTCCGCCTCGCGCTAGATCACGGCCGGGGGAATTTCACCCGGAGCGGTACCAATGCTAACAACGGGGTGAGTCATAATAGACTGTTAGCACTTGGGCATGTCGAGTGCTAACCGCTGCAGCGTCACGGTGCGGGCGGAACGGCTGCCCTGAACCCTGGATGGAGGTGGAGAGTGAGCGAGCCACGCAAACTGGAAGTACTGCGGGCCATCGTGGAGGACTACGTCCACTCCCGCGAGCCCGTCGGGTCCAAGGCCCTGGTGGAGCGGCACCATCTTGGCGTCTCCAGCGCCACCATTCGCAATGACATGGCCGCGCTTGAGGACGAAGGGCTGATTACCGCGCCCCACACCAGCGCAGGCCGCATCCCCACGGACAAGGGCTACCGGCTTTTCGTCGACCAGATCTCCGCGGTCAAGCCCTTGTCCCAGGCGGAGCGGCGGGCCATCCAGTCCCTGCTTGAAGGCTCGGATGACCTCGACGACGTCCTGGAACGTACCGTCCGGCTGTTGTCCCAGTTGACAAACCAGGTGGCGGTTGTCCAGTATCCGCACCTCAACCGCGCACTGGTCCGCCACATTGAATTCGTTCTCCTGGCACCGCGGAAGGTGTTGGTGGTGCTGATCGCCAACAGCGGCAAGGTGGAACAACGCGTCATCGACGTCGGGCAGGATCTGGGGGATGAAGCTCTCGCCGGGTTGCGCGCCAGGTTCCTCGGATCCCTCGCCGGGACTCCATTGGCTCAGCTGGGACAGTCGCTGACCGCGGTGGTGGCCGGCGTCGCCCATGGACAGCGGCAGGCAGCCCAGGCGCTGGCTCACGGGCTGGAAGGCCTGGGCCACAGCAGCCGCGAAGACCGTATGGTGATGGCCGGCACGGCCAACCTGGCCCGTTCGAACGTTGACTTCCCGCTCAGCATCGGACCGGTGCTGGAGGCGCTCGAGGAACAGGTGGTGATGCTGCGCCTGCTGAGCGAGATGGCGCAGGACCACCGCGGAGTAGCCGTCAGCATTGGCCGCGAAAACCCCTACGACGGCCTTGCGGAGGCATCTGTCGTGGCCACCGGCTATGGCCCGGACAGCGTCGCCAAGATTGGCGTGCTGGGCCCCACCAGGATGGACTATCCCACCACCATGGCAGCCGTCAGGGCCGTGGCCCGTTACCTGTCCCGGATTTTGGGTCCCTGACCCCACAACGGCGCCCAAGAGCGCACAGCAGTGTAGGCAGTACGACTGCAGGCAGAACAACAAGGAAGAGATACGAACTTTGAGCAGCCACTACGAAGTCCTTGGAGTCTCACCGGATGCCACCGGAGAAGAGATCAAGAAGGCCTACCGCAAGCTGGCCCGGACCCTTCACCCGGACGTCAATCCCGGTGAGGATGTTGCGGACCGCTTCAAGGCAGTGACCCACGCCTACGAAGTTCTCTCGGATCCCCAAAAGCGGCGGGTCTACGACACCACCGGCAACGAGAACGGCACCGACAACGGATTCGGCGGGGGAGCGTACGCCGGCCAGGGCTTCGCTTTCCAGGACATCTTCGATACCTTCTTCGGCGCAGGAGGCACCACCGGCCCCGCATCACGGGTGAGGCGTGGACAGGACGCGCTCATCAGCGTCCGGATCGAACTCCGGGATGCGGTGTTCGGGGTCAACAAGAAGCTCGAAGTGGACACGGCAGTGGTCTGCCCCACCTGCGAGGGTTCGTGCTGCCGTCCCGGAACCCATCCGGAGCGCTGCGACATCTGTGGTGGCAGCGGCCAGGTCCAGCGGGCCGTCCGTTCCATCCTCGGCCAGGTCATGACGGCGGCCCCGTGCGGCACCTGCGAAGGCTTCGGAACTGTCATCAAGGACCCCTGCAACGAGTGCAGCGGGCAGGGGCGGATCCGCAGCCGCCGGTCCCTGACCATCAAGGTCCCCGCCGGCGTTGCCACCGGCACGCGCATCCAGCTGTCCGGCCAGGGCGAGGCCGGTCCCGCGGGCGGCCCCGCGGGTGATCTCTATGTGGAAATCCGCGTCAACAACGACGCCACCTACGTCCGCGAGGGCGACGACCTCCACGCCACGCTGAATATTCCCATGACGGCAGCCGCCCTGGGAACCGACGTGACCCTCGAAACCTTCGACGGGCCGCAGGACATTGACGTGAAGGCCGGCACCCAGTCCGGAGAGATCATCACCCTGCGCGGCCTCGGTGTGACCCACCTGCGTGGTTACGGCCGCGGTGACCTGAAGGTTCATCTCCAGGTCGAGACGCCTGCAAAACTCGACGCAGCGCAGGAGGACCTGCTGCGCCAGCTCGCCAAGCTTCGCGGCGAGCAAATTACGGACGGCAAGCTTGCTGCCAGCGGCGGCATGTTCGCCAAGCTCCGGGACCGGCTCGGTAACCTGTAGCGGTGAGCAACCCCGTCTTTTTCACTGCGGCCGGGTCCCTGGACCGGATGACGCCGGAAGGGATTTTCGTCCTGGAAGGACCGGAGGCGCGGCATGCGGTGACGGTCAAGCGGCTCGCTCCGGGCGAGGCCGTGGATATTGTTGACGGCGCCGGTACCCGCATGACCGGCAAGGTCACTGCCGCTTCCTCCTCCGGGCTCGAAGTGGAATGCACGTCCATGGTGACTGAGGAGCGTCCGCACACGAGGCTGGTGCTGGTCCAGGCCCTGGCCAAGGGTGACCGGGACGAGCTGGCCATCGAGACGGCCACCGAACTAGGCATCGATGCCGTAATTCCGTGGCAGTCGGAGCGGTCCATCGTCCGCTGGAAAGGTGACCGGGCTGCCAAGGCCCACGCAAAATGGCAGTCCGTTGTTACCGCCGCCGCCAAGCAGGCCCGCCGTGCCTGGATCCCTGAAGTGCGTGCCGCCGTCGACACCGCCGCCCTCGCCGCGGCAGTGGAGGCGGCCGACCTCGCCGTAATCCTGCACGAGAACGCCGTGCGGCCCTTCCGGTCCGTCCTGGAATCCTGGCTTCCAACCGGGGCCACTGACGGGGTGCGGGAAGTGCTCCTGATCGTGGGACCCGAAGGAGGGATCAGCCAGCGTGAAGTGACAAGGCTGTGTGGCCAGGGTGCCGTAACAGCCCTGTTGGGACACCACGTGCTGCGCTCTTCAACGGCCGGCCCTGCCGCCGTCGTTCTTGCCAGCGACGTCCTGGGCCGCTGGGCAGCACCGGCAGTCTGAGCTGCCCGGGGGATCTAGCGGACCTTGAAGCTCCGCGTGTCCTCGGTGCCGTCCACTTGGCCGTCTGAGTTGGAGGTTTGGGCCACCCGTAGTTCGAAGTCACCCTCGGGCAGGGTCAGGGCCAAGGTGAATACCCCGGCCTGCGCGGGATCTGCAGCCGCCGTTGTTTCTCCGGTCAGGAAAGGTGTCTTGTCGCCGTTGTCCCCGGCCCGCAGGATTTGCCAGCGGAGCTTTCCGCCCGGCAGGGTGCTTCGCCCGGTGATTTTGACGCTGCCGTCGGCCACTTCCACGTCTTCCTGCGGGTCGATGATCCATACGGGGGCCACCAGCCCGACTGTGCGGGCCATGAGGGACCCCAGCTGCACATGGTTGAACGCAACGTAGTCCGTGTGTCCGTCCACGAGGATCCTGACGCGGATCTGCTGGCCGGAGTCAATCAGTCCTGAGCTGGCAGCCGCGGCGGTAGCCGTGTAGACAAGCTGCTGGATGGCCCGGGTGGCCATGTCGGCGTCAAGATTGCTGTTGAAGGCATCCTCTGACACATCCACCGTGATGATGTCCTTGCCGGAAATCGAGGTGGCCAGCTGCTTGGGGTTCTGCCATGGCGTGAAGAAGTCCGGATCCAGCGGCTTTTCGGACATCATGGCGCGCAGGGCCCGTGTGACCGGATTCTCCTGCTCCGGGACGTCCCGGAATTCCCGGTAAAGGAAGACATCGCTGTTGCTGCGCCCGATCCAGTAGACGGGCGCCTTATTGGACGACTGGGTGGTCTCCAGGGGAGCACTCGTGGAGGGGGCGCCGGATGTAGTGCCGGGGCCAGCGGGGCTGGAAGAGAGTGCGCCGGTGGGGGACGGTCCCGGTTCGGCGATGCAGCCCGCCAGGACAGGAACTGCGAGCAGGAGACCGGCAAGGACCGCGGAACGGGCGCCGCTAAGGGCTCCTCGGGCGCGGCGGGGCGCTGCGGTTTCCGGCACCTTGATTGCTCTGTCCTTTCCTGGTCGGGTAGGCCGATCCCCGGTCGGCCTTGCTGCTCCAGCAGCAGGCTGGATTTCCAGCATTGCACAGCCCCGGGGAGCAAAAGCGCCGGGATGCGCTGAGCGGTCCAACTGCAACTGGAACGATATGAGCCCGATATGAAGTTGATACCTAATAACGGGAACAGTGCCATCTGCCCCGACGGACAGGTACGGGCGGCGTATTGCAGTATGGGGTCTGGTGTGCCTGCTGGCGTAGGATGGAAGGTACCGCTGGAAGCAACGGCACCAGCCGCCGCAGATCAGCCAACAGCAATTGTTTCGACATCGAGGGGATCACAGGCCTGCGGGCCAGCACCATGACTGAATCAGCTAACGGAAAGCGCAGGCTCGTGACAGGCGAGGGCGCAGCGGGGGAGTTTCCCCATTCACTCCCTGGCGTCCGGACCGAAGTAGTCCTTTTCGACAACTCGGACCAGATGGTTCAATCGCTGGGCAGCCATGATGAAGCGTTGCGGTTCATCGAGGAACAGTTCCCCGACGTGAACTTCCACGTTCGCGGCAATGAGCTTTCCATCAGCGGCCCGGCGGCTGATGTGCCACGGATCATGCGGCTCCTCCACGAAGTGCGCGGGCTCGTGGCCCGCGGCACGGTCATCAGCCCGGCTGTATTGCAGCAGCTTGTGGCGCTCCTCCGCTCGCAGTCGATGCAGAATCCCGTGGATGTGCTCACCCATGACATCCTGTCCAGCCGTGGGAAGACCATCCGTCCCAAAACGCTGAACCAGAAGAATTACGTTGATGCGATCGACGCGAACACGGTGATCTTCGGAATTGGGCCAGCCGGCACCGGCAAGACCTATCTGGCCATGGCCAAAGCGGTGCAGGCCCTGCAGCAAAAAGAGGTCAGCCGGATTATCCTGACCCGCCCGGCCGTCGAGGCGGGGGAGCGGCTGGGTTTCCTTCCCGGCACGTTGAGCGACAAGATCGACCCCTACCTCCGTCCGCTGTACGATGCCCTGCACGACATGATGGACCCGGAGTCCATTCCGCGGCTGATGGCAGCGGGGACCATTGAGGTGGCGCCGCTGGCCTATATGCGCGGCCGCACGCTCAACGACGCCTTCATCATCCTCGATGAGGCGCAGAACACCACGCCCGAGCAGATGAAGATGTTCCTCACCAGGCTTGGCTTCGGTTCCAAAATGGTGGTCACAGGCGATGTCACCCAGGTGGACCTGCCCTTCGGCACGCGGTCCGGACTGAGGATCGTGGAAGAGATCCTGCAGGGCATCGATGGCGTGAACTTCTCCGTCCTGGACGCAGCTGACGTGGTGCGGCACCGCCTGGTGGGCGATATCGTCAATGCCTACAGCATCTGGGACGACACCCAGCGCAGCCGGGTCAAGCATTCGGCAAGCCGGGAAAAACGGGGGGAACACGCGTGAGCATCGAGGTGAACAACGAGTCCGGCGTCCAGGTGGACGAGTCCGAACTCGTTGCCCTGTCCAGGTACGTCTTTGAGCAGCTTTACATCCATCCGCAGGCCGAACTGTCCATCCTCCTTGTGGACGAGCCCGCAATGGAGAAGCTTCACATCGAACTGATGGACGAGCCCGGCTCCACTGACGTGCTGTCCGTGCCCATGGACGAGCTGACCCCTGGCACGCCTGACCGGCCGACGCCCCAGGGCATGCTGGGGGATATTGCGGTGTGCCCGCAGGTTGCCACGGTCCAGGCCCGGAACGCCGGCCACTCGCTGCAGGACGAGATGCTGCTCCTGACTACGCACGGTATTTTGCACCTGCTGGGCTACGACCACGCCGAGCCTGAGGAGAAGGCCGAGATGTTCGGCCTTCAGCGGGAGCTCCTGTCCGGCTTCACCGGCAAAGAAGCGCCCGCCGAGACCACCCAGTGACCCCTCTGCTCCTCGTCGCAATGGCCTTGGCTTTCCTGGGCTTCGCGGCAGTACTGACCGCGGCCGAGGCCGCCTTCAATTTCCTTCCGCGGCACGACGCCGAGGAAGCGCTCGTCAAGAGCCGCGGCACGGCCATGCGCCGGATCCTGGCCCAGCCCGTGGCCCATATCCGTGCACTGCGGTTCTGGCGCATCTGGTTTGAGATGGCCTCCGCGGTTGCCGTCGCGGTCCTGCTGTACAGCCTGCTGGACAACATCTGGCTGGCGGGGCTTGCTGCGACCGGCATCATGGCCCTCCTGGGATTCGTCATCGTGGGGGTCTCTCCCCGCCAGCTTGGACGGCTCCATTCGGCCGCCGTCGTGCGCCTCACGGCGCCCATGATCCGGTTCCTCACGTGGGTACTGGGACCCATTCCGGGATGGCTCGTCGCCCTGGGAAGCGCTGCTGCACCCGGCGCGCCGATTGGCGACGAGGCGTTTTTCAGTGAGCAGGAGTTCCGTGAGCTGGTGGAACGTGCCAGCGAGTCAGACATGATCGAGGACACCGAGGCTGAGATG
Organism: Arthrobacter sp. D3-16; assembly: GCF_054408515.1. Taxonomy (NCBI): domain Bacteria; kingdom Bacillati; phylum Actinomycetota; class Actinomycetes; order Micrococcales; family Micrococcaceae; genus Arthrobacter; species Arthrobacter sp. D3-16. Next base: position 2,023,733 of record NZ_CP096437.1, read on the forward strand.
ATCCAGTCGGTCTTCGATTTCGGCGACACTTTGGTCCGTGCCGTTATGGTGCCGCGGACGGACATCCTCAGCATCGAGGCGGGCTCCAGCCTCCGCCGTGCCATGTCGCTCTTCCTGCGCTCCGGGTATTCAAGGATCCCCGTGATTGGCGAAGACACGGACCACATTTTGGGCATTATCTACCTGAAGGACGTGGCCGCCGTCCTGCACGAACTGGCACCGGACGAGGAGCCGCCCCTGGTGGATTCGCTGGTCCGGGAGGTGCGGTACGTTCCCGAATCCAAGCAGGTCAGCGACCTGCTGCGCGAGTTGCAGAAGGAATCCACCCATGTTGCCATCGTGATCGACGAATACGGCGGTACCGCCGGACTCGTCACCCTTGAGGACCTCATCGAGGAGATCGTGGGCGAAATCGTCGACGAATACGATACCGAAAGCGCCGAGGCCGTAGAACTGGGCGACGGCTCGTACCGCGTGAGCGCCCGGATGAGCATCGATGACCTCGGCGAGCTTTTTGACATCGAGCTCGACGACGACGAAGTGGACACAGTGGGAGGCCTGCTCGCCAAGGCGCTGGGCCGTGTGCCCATTGTCGGCAGCAGCGTCGAAGTTGACGGTGTGTCGCTGCGCGCCGAAAGGCTTGAAGGCCGCCGGAACCGGGTCAGCCACATCATTGCGGCGCAGGTTCCAAAAGTAGACACTGACCTTGAAGACCTCCTCCAGGAGGCGGAAGCAACCCAGCAGGGAGTTCCACGTGAGCAAGAAAAATAAGGCCGCAAATGACGAAGATTTCGGCGGCTTCCGGGCAGGATTTTCAGTTCTTGTGGGCCGCCCCAACGCGGGCAAGTCCACTCTGACAAACGCTTTGGTGGGCAAGAAGGTGGCCATCACCTCTGCCAAGCCGCAGACCACCCGGCACACCATCCGCGGCATCGTCCACCGCGAGGACGCTCAGTTGATCCTCGTGGATACACCAGGCCTTCACCGTCCCCGCACCCTCCTGGGAAAGCGCCTGAACGACCTTGTTGCGGACACCCTCGCAGAGGTGGACGCGATCGGGTTCTGCCTGCCTGCCAACGAAAAGATCGGTCCCGGCGACAAGTACATCGCTGCCCAGCTCGCAGCTGTTGGCCGCCAGCCCGTGATCGCCATTGTCACCAAAGCGGACCTCGTGGACCGGCAGGCCCTGACTGAGCAGCTCCTTGCCGTCGCCGCGCTCGGGCGGGAAGTGCTCGGGGAGGAAGGCTGGAAGGACATTGTTCCGGTATCCGCCAGCGACGGCTTCCAGGTGGAAACCGTCGCCGACGTCCTGATCAGCCACATGCCGCCGTCGCCCCCGCTGTACCCGGACGGTGAGCTGACCGACGAGCCTGAAGCCGTGATGGTCGCGGAGCTGATCCGTGAAGCGGCACTGGAAGGCGTCCGCGACGAGCTGCCGCACTCCCTGGCAGTGGTGGTTGAAGAAATCGTGCCCCGCGAGGACCGTCCCGACGACAACCCCCTGCTGGACGTGCGCGTGAACCTCTACGTCGAGCGCCCGTCCCAGAAGGCCATCATCATCGGCAAGGGCGGCAGCCGCCTGCGCGAAGTGGGCACCAACGCACGGAAGGGGATCGAGGCGCTCCTGGGCACGCGTGTCTACCTCGACCTGCACGTGAAAGTGGCCAAGGATTGGCAGCGGGACCCAAAACAGCTCGTAAAGTTGGGCTTCTGACGCTTTAATAAGTGCGGCCGTGGGGCCGACCGGGAATTTCCCAGCCTGGACCACTAAAATGGACCGGATTCAGAATCTAGAGGAAGGTCCATCACGTGGGGCGAGGCCGCGACAAGCGCGAAAATGGAGCTGACGTATCAGCAGGGGGACCAGTGTCGCGGCACGCGGATGAAGGCACCGTTGGAGCCGCCCGCCACCTTGGTTCCGTGCGCGGGATGCCGCTGTGGCTCAAGATCACCACAGGCGTGCTGTCGGTGGCCCTCGTCGGGGCCTTGGCTTTCGCAGGATTCTGGTTCCTCCGCCTGCAGAACAACATCTCCAAGGCCCCGCTGAACGCCGGGGGCGGAGGTGCCGAGTCGGTGAGTGATGCGAGCGGGCGTATGCAGATCCTGATCCTGGGCTCGGACACCCGCGAGGGCAAGAATGCCGAGTACGGGACTGCGGATGATTCCAAGGGCTATGGCAAGTCCGACGTCATGATGCTGATGGACATCTCCGAGGACAACAAGCGGGTCAGCGTCATCAGTTTTCCGCGCGACCTGCTGGTTGACATCCCCGAATGCAGGGACGAGGAAACGAAGCAGACTTTTCCCGCGCGCAGCGGTGTCATGATCAACGAAGCCATGAACGAGGCCGGCATTGGTTGCGCCGTGGACACGGTCAACCGGCTCACGGGCCTGGAAGTGGACCACTTCATGATGGCGGATTTCAACGCAGTGAAGGAACTGTCGAACGCAGTGGGCGGCGTGGACGTCTGCATCAGCGACGCCGTCTTTGATCCCGATTCCCGGCTCCGGCTCCCGAAAGGCACCTCCGCCGTTCAAGGTGAAATGGCCCTCGCCTTCCTGCGCACCCGCCACGCGTTTGCCGACGGAGGCGACCTTGGCCGTATCAAGGCCCAACAGGGGTTCCTGTCCTCGCTCACCCGGAAGATCAAGGATGAAGGCACACTGAGCGATCCCGGCAAGATGCTGAAGATCGCCGACGTCGTCACGCAGAACCTGACGGTGGATGAAGGACTGGCCTCGGTGCCCAGCCTGCTCACTATCGGCAATCGGCTCAAGGACATCGACATCAGCAAGGTGGCGTTCGTTTCCGTTCCCACCACGCCTGCCCTTCTGGATCCGAACCGGCTGCAGATCGCCGAGCCCGAAGGGTCCCAGCTGTTCGCCGCCCTGCGGCAGGATATTGACCTGACCGACCCCACAGCGCCGCCCAAGCCTACGGAGACCACGGCTCCGCCCAGTGCGGCGCCCAGTGAGACGGCTCCTCCCGCCCCGGCCTACGACAAGGCGCTCCAGCCGGTCACCGTAGCCAACGGCAGCGGCGTGCCGGGGCGCGCGCAGGAAATAGTGCAGGCACTGATCGGCGGCGGATTCACCCAGACCGGACAATTCGAGGCAACCGTTGTGGAACAGTCCGTTGTCTACTACGGCACCGGCTACGCGGATGTGGCTGCTGACGTTGCTGCGCTGTTGGGGGTCCCTGCGGGGCAGGTGCTGCCGGCTCCTGCAGTGTCCGGGGTCCAGGTCCACCTCGGCACCGATTTCACTTCGGGTACCACGTACGGGGCGGCGGCTGCTCTGCCTGAGGACATCGTCAACCAGACGGCCGGGGACACCCGCTGCCAGCAGGCCAACCCCATGCTCATCGTCGAGGGTTAGGCAGGGTCCGGCCAGGGCCGATCCAGCCCGCGGCCGAAGGCACAAAAAACGGGGCCCGCCGAGCGGGCCCCGTTTGTGTCTGCTACCAGATACTGACGCGTTCCTCCGGAGGCATCCACATGCCGTCCTGGTCGGTGACCTCATAGGCGTCGTGGAAGGCGTCGAGGTTTTTCGCGATGGCATTGGTCCGGAACTCGTTGGGCGAGTGCGGGTCAGTTGCCAGCCTGCGGATGGCTTCTTCGCTCCGGATCACCTGCCGCCAGCCTGCTGCCCAGGATGCGAAGAAGCGCTGCTGCCCGGTGAGGCCGTCCAGGACCTCCGGCTCCTTTCCATCGAGGCTGATCAGGTAGGCCTTGTAGGCGATGGCCAGCCCGGCGAGGTCGCCGATGTTTTCGCCGAGGGTGAGGCGTCCATTGACGTTATGGCCGGGCGCCGCGTACGGGGAAAGCGCATCGTACTGCGCCACCAGCTTGGCCGTGAGCTTTTCGAAGGCCTGACGGTCCTCATCCGTCCACCAGTTCCGCAGCGCCCCGCCGCCGTCGAACTGTGAGCCCTGGTCGTCGAAGCCGTGGCCGATCTCGTGCCCGATCACGGCGCCGATCCCACCGTAGTTCACGGCGTCGTCCGCGTCGGCGGTGAAGAACGGCGGCTGCAGGATGGCGGCCGGGAAAACGATCTCGTTCATCATCGGGTGGTAGTAGGCGTTGACTGTCTGCGGGGTCATCAGCCACTTGTTGCGGTCCACCGGCTTACCCACCTCATCAAGGTGCCGGTCCACGTCTGCGTTGTGTGCCCGTTCCACGTTGCCCAGCAGATCCGCTGGATCAATCTCCACGGCTGAGTAGTCAATCCACTCTTCCGGATAGCCGATCTTCGCCCGGAACCCCTCCAGCTTCCGCAGCGCTTCGGCCTTGGTGTCCTCGCCCATCCAGCCGACGGCGGTGATGCTTCGGCGGTAGGCCTCAATCAGGTTGGCGACGAGCGTCTGCATGCGGGCTTTGTGCGTTTCCGGAAAGTGCCGCGCCACATAGATCTGTCCTACGGCCTCGCCGAGGCCGCCTTCCACCACGCCCACGCCGCGCTTCCAGCGGTCCTTGTTGCGCGGGGTGCCGCTGATGGTGGTTCCGTAAAAGGCGAAGTTGGCATCAACGAATGCCGAGGACAGGTAGGGGGCTGCGGCACTGATAACCCGCATGGCCAGCCACTCCTGCCAATGCGCCAGCGGCTCGGACTCGAGAAGGCCGGCGGCGCCGTCGAAGAACGGCGGGGTACTCACCACAATCTCCTGCCGCTTTTCCTCATCAATGCCCGCCGCATCAAACCAGGTGGTGAGCTGCGGGAACAAAGCGGACGCCTCGTCCGCGGACTTCAGGTTGTACGTCTTTTGCGGGTCCCGAAGGGTGACCTTGTCCCAGTGATGGGATGCCAGCTTCCTCTCAAGCGCAACCACACGCTCAGCTGCACCGTCCGCGTCCGGAACGCCGGCCAGGCCAAGCATCGTCTTCACGTGCGCACCATAGGCGGTGACCATCGGGGCGAACTTCTCTTCCCGGTAGTACGACTCGTCAGGGAGTCCGAGACCGCCCTGGCCCACGTACAGGAGGACCCTCTCGGGATTACCCGCGTCCGGGGCCGGGTAGATGTAGAACAGGCCACCCACATCGGCGCGGAACAACCGGCCCGCCAGGGAGACCAGGTCTGCCACGGAGGTGGTGGCGAACACCTCGGCGAGCCGCTGGCGGATGGGTTCCATGCCTTTGGCTTCAACGGCAGCTTCGTCCATGAAGCTGTTGTAGAGGTCCCCGACCTTCTGTTCGATGCCGCTGGCGGCCCGGCCCTTCGCCGCTGCTTCCTCGATGATGTCCCGGACAGCAATCTCGGACCCGTCCCGCAGGGCAGTGAAGGTGCCTTCCAGGGGCCGGTCATCGGGGATTTCGGTAGCCTTCAGCCACGCACCGTTCACGTGCTGGTAGAGGTCATCCTGCGGCCGGACGGCGTTATCAAAGGTGGACAGGTCGATCCCCGAAATGGGCACTGAAGCTCCTTTTTGCTGACCGCGGCCGGCGGAATACCGGTCGGCGTCTGCATGGTGGACGTAACGGACGGTAGTGCCCTTTCATCTTACGCACCCGTGTTACTCTCAAATGGTGCGTGCAGAGCTTCTTCTTCTTAGCTGCCGCGGCGAGGCCTCAGACGCGATCTAGCGCAAGGCCCACCCTCGCTGCGGAGTTTGTGTTGCCCGGCCACCCTTTCAAAGAAGAATCACAGAAAAGGCCCCGATAGTAATGCGAAACGCACAGAAGCCCTCTGGAATGCCCGCCCACCGGTACACGCCGTTCCAGGACCAGATCAAAGTCGAGCTGCCCGACCGCACCTGGCCGGACAAAGTCATTACCAAGGCTCCGCGCTGGTGCGCAGTTGATCTGCGCGACGGAAACCAGGCCCTGATCGACCCCATGAGCCCGGCCCGCAAAATGAAGATGTTCGACCTGCTGGTCCGCATGGGCTACAAAGAAATCGAGGTAGGTTTCCCGTCCGCATCCCAGACGGACTTCGACTTTGTCCGCCAGCTCATCGAGGGCAACCACATCCCGGACGACGTCACCATCCAGGTCCTGACCCAGGCCCGCGAACACCTGATCGAGCGGACCTACGAGTCACTGGTAGGTGCCAAGCAGGCCATCGTCCATCTGTACAACTCCACCTCCGTACTGCAGCGCCGCGTGGTCTTCAACCAGGATGAGGACGGAATCCTGGACATCGCGCTCCAGGGCGCCAGGCTGTGCAGGAAGTACGAAGAGACCCTCGTGGACACCCACGTCACCTACGAGTACTCCCCGGAATCCTTCACGGGCACCGAACTGGAGTACGCAGTGCGGGTCTGCAACGCCGTCGCCGACGTTTTTGAGGCTTCCGCGGACCGCCAGGTCATCATCAACCTGCCTGCAACCGTGGAGATGGCCACGCCCAACATTTACGCCGATTCGATTGAATGGATGAGCCGCCACCTCCACCCGCGGGAAGGGATCATTCTCTCCCTGCACCCCCACAACGACCGTGGAACGGGCGTCGCAGCCGCGGAACTCGGCTACATGGCCGGGGCCGACCGGATCGAAGGCTGCCTCTTCGGCAACGGCGAGCGGACCGGCAACGTGGACCTCGTCACCCTCGGCCTGAACCTCTTCGTGCAGGGCATCGACCCCATGGTCGACTTCTCCAACATCGACGACGTCCGCCGGACCGTGGAGTACTGCAACCAGCTGCCCGTCCCCGAGCGTTCACCCTACGGCGGCGACCTCGTCTTCACGGCGTTCTCCGGATCGCACCAGGACGCCATTAAGAAGGGCTTCGAGGCCCTGGAGCGGGACGCCGCAGCCGCGGGCAAGGACGTTGCCGACTTCACCTGGCAGGTTCCCTACCTGCCCGTGGATCCCAAAGACCTTGGCCGCAGCTACGAAGCGGTGATCCGGGTCAACTCCCAGTCCGGCAAGGGCGGCGTGGCGTACCTGCTCAAGAATGAGCACAGCCTGGACCTGCCGCGCCGTGCCCAGATTGAATTCTCCGGCGTCATCCAGAAGCGCACGGACACGGTGGGCGGCGAGGTCAGCGGTGCCCAGCTGTGGCAGGTCTTCCAGGACGAGTACCTGCCCTCCAGCAAGACAGATGGACAGTGGGGCCGCTACTCCCTGGGCGCCGTCAAGACAGAAACGGACAACGACGGCGGCATGACGCTTCACGCCTCACTCACCGTGGACGGCGTGCAGGTTCAGCGGACAGGCACCGGCAACGGCCCCATCGCCGCCCTGCTGAGCATCCTCCGGGAAGACGGCGTGGACGTCCGCGTCCTGGACTACAGTGAGCATGCCCTCTCCGAGGGCGGCAACGCCATGGCTGCCGCCTACGTGGAGTGTGCTGTGGGGGAGCGCGTGCTCTGGGGCGTTGGCATCGACGCCAACACCAGCATGTCATCCCTGAAGGCTGTTATTTCTGCCGTGAACCGGGCCATCCGGGACGCCCAGGCCTGACGCGCGGGCGTGTGCCGCCGGGGGACTCCTGGCGGCACAACGCCGCCGCCCCTGGCGCCTTCGGAGGGCAGCGCCCGCAAAGGATGGGAAGATAAAGGGGTGGCCCAACACTCTTTCGCCTCCCGCGCGTACCGGGACGACGCCGTCGTGCTCCGTACCCACAAACTGGGCGAGGCGGACCGCATCATCACGTTGCTGACGAAGCACCACGGCCAGGTCCGGGCTGTGGCCAAAGGAGTCCGCCGGACCAGCAGCCGGTTCGGTGCGCGCCTTGAGCCGTTTATGGTGGCGGACCTGCAGCTTGTGTCCGGAAAGTCGCTGGACATTGTCACCCAGGCCGTGGCCAAGGGCGCCTATGGCGGAAGCATCGCCGCAGACTACGGCCGCTATACCGTAGCTGCCGCCATGACGGAGACAGCGGAAAAGCTCACCGACGTCGACGGTGAATCCGGAACCGCCCAGTACAACCTGCTGGTCGGTGCCCTGGCGTCACTGAGCCGGAACGAACACGCCGCCGGGCTGATCCTGGATTCCTACCTGCTCCGGGCACTGGCCACCGGCGGCTGGGCGCCCAGCTTTACGGACTGCGCCCGCTGCGGGCTGCCGGGCCCGCACAGCGCCTTTTCCGCACCGGTGGGCGGCATGGTCTGCAATGGATGCCGGCCGCCGGGCTCGCCTGCGCCGGCCCCGGAAACGGTGGTGCTCCTCGCGGCGCTGCTGACCGGAGACTGGGTCACCGCGGACGGTTCCCTGCCCGTGCACCGCAAAGAAGCGGCCGGTTTGGTGGCGGCCTACCTGCAATGGCATCTTGAACGAGTCCTGAAGTCCCTCAAACATGTGGAGCGCAGCTAACAGTGGCCCTGGGAAAAAAGAACAACGCGTCCCCTCAGCGGAGCCACCCCGTGGTTGCCCCCTACCCGCATCCCTCGGGCGCGGTGGCCCCGTCCATCCCCGCAGAATTCATACCCCGGCATGTTGCCATTGTGATGGACGGAAACGGCCGGTGGGCCAACCAGCGCGGGCTGCCGAGGATAGAAGGCCATAAAGCGGGCGAGCCCGCATTGCTGGACGTTATGGCAGGGGCCATTGAGCTGGGCATCGAGTACGTCAGTGTCTACGCCTTTTCCACGGAGAACTGGCGCCGCTCCCCGGAGGAAGTGCGGTTCCTGATGGGATTTAACAAGGACGTGCTTCGCAGGCAACGGAACCAGCTCGATGAATGGGGGGTGCGTGTCCGCTGGTCCGGCCGGCGGCCGCGGCTGTGGGGCTCGGTGATCCGGGAACTTGAAGAAGCTGAGGCATTCACCTCCGGGAACAGCACCTGCACGTTGAACATGTGTGTTAATTACGGCGGCCGGGCGGAGATTACCGACGCCGTCTCCGCCATCGCCGGCGAAGTCGCCGCCGGCCGGCTCAAGCCTGGTGCCATCACCGAACGCACCATCCAGAAGTACCTTGACGAGCCGGACCTCCCGGACGTGGACCTGTTCCTGCGCAGCTCGGGGGAGCAGCGGCTGTCCAACTTCCTGCTGTGGCAGTCCGCTTACGCAGAGTTCGTCTTTATGGACACCCTTTGGCCAGACGTCGACCGCCGCACGCTGTGGGCGGCAGTGGAAGAGTACGCCCGGCGGGACCGCCGGTACGGTGGTGCGGTGGACGCAGCCCGTCCCGTCGAAGGAGCAGGGCCTGCGCAGTAGACCGGCCAGGGTCAGCGCCGGTCAGGGCTGTTCAGGAAGCTCTTCGTCGTCTGCCGGGTCCCCGTAAGCGCGGAGCCAGCGCGACAGCCGCGCGTAGGCGTCCGCACGCACAGCGGCGGGGGAGAGGAACACGTCGTGCAGTGCGCCCTCAATCCTTTCCACCGTTACCGTACGGCCCAAAGTGAGGGCGCGGGCAGCAATAACGTTGACGTCCAGCACGGCGTCCGTCCGCCGCATGTCCTCGGACCAGAAGAGTCCGTTCGCGCTTCCCCGGGACAGCATCACCAGGATGGGAACCTCGATGTTGAGCCCGCGCGCCACCTTCGCGTGCCCGGCAAGTACCGCGCTGAGCCAGCCGGCGCGCACCGGGAAAGCCATAGGCGGCCGGTACCGGTCATCCAGCGACCATTCCCCGTCCGCAGAACTGCTGATGGTCCGCCAGTAGAAGCCGCGCTCGGGAAGCCTAAGCACGGCCTCGGGCCGGAAGCGGGCAACAGGTCCCACCATGCTTGACGCCGCGCGCCGCACCAGTGCGCTTCCATGCATCTCCAACCACGGGCTGTTGAGGATGAGCTGCGATACCGTTCCGGGATGCCTGCTAGCCCATAGGGCCGCCACCAGCCCTCCCGTTGAGTGCCCCATCAGGGTCAGCGGCCGGGTAACACCCTCCTGGCTGATCAAGCGGCAGGCCATCCCGATCTCGGCATCATAGTCGGCGAGGTCCGCGACGTATCCACCCGGAGACTCCGGACGCAGGCTCCGGCCGTGGTTGTGCATGTCAAGCGCGTAGAAGCCGTAGCCGACCGACGACCAGAAGCGGGCAAGGTCCACATTGAAGAAATAGTCGCTCCAGCCATGCAGGAAGAGGACAGCCCTGCGGTGCCCCGGCGACGTGAGGGCACCGGTTACCGCAGGGCAGAACCGGACCAGGGTCGCGGTCCGCTCCACACCGTCCGCTCCGGCAGCTGTGAAGGCATGGGACTCGAATTCTTCGCCCAGGATGTCCCGCTGCCATTCCATGGCTTTATGCTATTCCGCCGTGTGGCCGGCCCGCGTCATTTTGGTCTGGGACCGCCAAGGCGGAAGACTGGAGGCATGCGCGTTTACCCCACATTCTTCAGGCTGGCCTTTTCATGGATGGACGCCGAGCGCGCCCACAAAATAGGGTTCAAGGCCATCCGGCTGGCACATCGGTCCGGCGCCGGAAAGGTCCTGGAGAAACTGACCGCCCCGGCACCGTCACTGCAGACAACGGCCTTTGGCGTCACCTTTCCCTCGCCCTTCGGTCTCGCCGCAGGCTTCGATAAGGAAGGCCACGGCATAGAGGCACTGAGCCAGCTCGGGTTCGGCCACATAGAGGTGGGAACCATTACCGGCCAGGCCCAGCCAGGCAACGAAAAGCCGCGCCTTTTCCGCCTGGTCGAGGACCGCGCCGTGATCAACCGGATGGGATTCAACAACGACGGTGCCCCCGCCGTGGCTCCGCGGCTTAAGGCCGCCCGTGCTGCACTTCAGCGCAGGCACCCTGCGGTGCGTCCCATCATCGGAGTCAACATCGGCAAGACCAAGGTTGTTGAACTGGCTGACGCCGTGGATGACTACCTGGCCAGTGCGCGCAGCCTTGCGCCAGCCGCCGATTACCTTGTGGTCAATGTCAGTTCGCCCAACACCCCCGGCCTTCGGCTCCTGCAGGACGTGGAGAGCCTGCGGCCGTTGCTGACCGCCGTGGGTGAAGAAGCCGACCGTGCAGCGGGCCGCCACGTTCCCCTGCTGGTGAAGATCGCCCCGGACCTCAGCGATGAGGACATCGACGACGTCGCGCGCCTCGCCCTGGACCTGAGGCTGGACGGCATCATTGCCACCAACACCACTGTCGCCAGGACAGGGCTGGCGTCCCCTGCAGCCCTGGTGGAACAGTGCGGCGCGGGCGGGCTCTCCGGTGCTCCGCTCAAACAGCGGTCCCTGGAAGTGCTGCGCCGGCTCAAGCAGATCACCGGTGACACCCTGACCCTCGTGGCCGTTGGCGGCGTAGAAACGGCGCAGGATGTCCAGGACCGGCTGGACGCCGGCGCCACCCTGGTCCAGGGCTATACGGCCTTCCTCTACGAAGGGCCGTTCTGGGCGTCTCGCATCAACCGGCAACTGGCGAAGAACCGGCGGTCCTAGCATTGTGCTGAAGCGGCTGCAGCCGCACCGGCAGCGGGCCAGTACCCCTGACTGCAGCAAAACCCCGGCGGACATTCCGCCGGGGTTTTGTTGTCTGTATAAATGCGAGGACGCAGGGGACCGTATCAGGCCGGGTACTGCCCGCGTCTGACCTGCGGCTTAGGCAGCCGCAGCTTCCGGAACTGGAGCGAACGCATGGAGCCGTACCAGACCGTGCCCCGCTCCACCTCGCCGAACTTCTCGGTCAACCTCTTGCGGAGCTTGCGGGACAGGATAAACACGTCAACGAAGACGGCCAGGAACATCACCCAGAAACCGCCCAGGACGTAAATCATCAGGTCACTGGACGCGGGCACGACCAGGGAAACCAGGACGAACACCAGGGCGCCGAACATCAGGTATTCCCCGAGGCTGAACCGCGCGTCAACATAGTCACGGGTGAACCGCTTCTGGGGGCCCTTGTCCCGGAGCGGCAGGAACTTCTCGTCACCGGTGTCCAGCGCCTGGCGCATCTTGAGCCGCTGGTCCTGGATGGCCTGGCGCTCGGCAGCCTTGGAGGCTTTGCGGTCCTCCGGCACCAACGGGCGCTTCCGTGCAGCCTCCTGGGCTTTGCGGGTTGGAGTGGGAGCTCCCTTGCCGGCTATGCCGTTCTGCCGGGCCGAGGCTTCCGCGGCCTGCTGGTCTGATAATTCCTGCGCCGAGGGCGCTTCCTTTTTACGTCCGAACACCTGAACAGAATACCTTGCGGCGGCACTGCTTTCCGGCCCGGCCGTGGCGGCAGCCACGGCGCTGAATGTGACGAGGGTAATGTTTTTTCCATGACTTCATCTCCGACGGCCACCCCCGACGACATTGCCGGCTCCACACCTCCCGGCCTCAAGGCACACCCGGGCACGGAAGATCTCCGGGCCGCCATCGACCACTCCTTTGAGGGCACCTTGGCCCGCCTTAAGGAACTGGTCGCGATTCCGGGCATCGCCTGGCCCAGCTTCGACCGTTCTCCGCTCGATCGCAGCGCCGAAGCCGTGGCGGGACTGCTCCGCGCCGCTGGCCTCAAGGAGGTGCAGATCCTAGGCTGCGACAAGCCCGACGGCACTCCGGGCGGTCCCGCCGTCGTCGCACGCCGGCCGGCTGCGAAAGGCAAGCCGACCATCCTGCTGTACGCCCACCATGACGTCCAGCCCGCAGGCGACGAGGGACTCTGGGACACGGAACCTTTCACTGCTGTTGAGAAGGACGGGCGCCTCTTCGGCCGCGGTGCGGCAGACGACAAGGCAGGCATCATGGCCCACATCGCCGCGTACGCAGCCGTCTCCGAGGTCCTGGGTACCGGGCTGGGCCTCGGCGTGACGTTCTTTTTCGAAGGCGAGGAGGAAGCAGGTTCCCCCACCTTCCGGCCGTTCCTGGAAGCACACCGGGAGCTGTTGCGTGCTGATGTCATCGTCGTCGCCGATTCCAGCAACTGGAAGGTGGGCGTTCCGGCCCTGACAACAAGCCTGCGCGGGCTCGTTGACGGAACCATTGAAGTCCAGGTCCTGGAGCACGCGGTCCATTCAGGGATGTTCGGGGGACCGGTGCTGGATGCCCCCACCCTGTTGTCCCGCCTCATCGCCACCCTTCATGACGACGACGGAAACGTCGCCATCCAGGGTCTCGTAGCCTTCGACAACGCAACGGTGGAGTTCCCGGAGGCCGACTACCGGGCGGATGCCTCAGTGCTCGACGGCGTCCGCCTCGCCGGCTCGGGCAGCATCGCCTCCCGGCTCTGGACCAAGCCTGCACTGTCCATCATCGGCTTTGACGCACCTGCCGTGGACGTGGCCTCGAATACCCTGCTGCCGCGGGCGCGGGCCAAGTTCAGCCTGCGGCTTGCACCGGGACAGGTCCCGGAAGAAGCGATGGAGGCAGTCCGTAAACACGTGGAGGCCCACGCTCCCTTCGGTGCCAAAGTCACCTTCACGCCGGGGGAGAGCGGCAACCCGTTCAAGACGGACACATCTTCGGCCGCTGCAGGACTGATGATGCGGGCCTTGGGAGAGGCGTGGGGCGTACAAGCGGTGGAGACAGGAATCGGCGGTTCCATTCCGTTCATCGCCGACCTCACCGAGGTGTATCCGGACGTCCAGATCCTCGTGACTGGCGTGGAAGACCCGGACTCCCGGGCCCACAGCGCCAACGAGTCACTGCACCTGGGTGATTTCCGGAAAGCCATCCTTGCCGAAGCGTTGCTGCTATCACGCCTGAACGATGGACTGTAGAAGCGGGCGGCCTGTCGTCACGGCGTCACACTGGCGGCCACCCGAAAGCTGAAGCTGAAAGTGGCTCCGCGGGAACAAGGAAGGGGCTTCCATGGTTACGTCAGGAGTTAGAGCTACGGGTGCGCCCCGCGTAGCATGTAGCTATAGCCCATACCGAATCCGTAGGGGCAGGCACCGTTAGCGCGGAGCCGCCAGACCGTCCTAAGAAGGTAGGCCAATGAGCACCGCAACCAATGAGAACAGCACCCAGACCACCAGCGCGGCCAGTGAAGAACTGCCTGTCCACGAGGTCAACCTGACCGACGTCGCAGCAGGCAAGGTCCGCAGTCTTCTCGAGCAGGAAGGCCGCACTGATCTGCGGCTCCGGGTTGCTGTGCAGCCCGGCGGCTGCTCAGGACTGATCTACCAGCTCTACTTCGACGAACGGCTCCTGGACGGCGACGCTGTCCGGGACTACGACGGCGTCGAAGTTGTTGTGGACAAGATGAGCGTCCCGTACCTCAGCGGTGCCAGCATCGACTTTGAGGACACTATCGCCAAGCAGGGATTCACCATCGACAACCCTAACGCCGGCGGCTCCTGCGCCTGTGGAGACTCCTTCCACTAAGCCGGTTATTTCGCCCGGTGCCGGCGCCGCGCTTCCTCCATTTATTGATGGAAGGAGGCGCGGCGCCGACATGTGGGCGAAACTCCCGGCGGAGCGGTAAGCTCTACACCGAGTAGTAAAACTTTTAGTGTGCCCGCGGCGCCGATGGCTGCCCGGACAACAGCAGCAACAAGTAGGAAGGGCCGTCTGTGAGTTCGCAGAACCGAACCGGCAGCCGACGCAAAACGATCACCACGATCACAAGCTTGGCAATTGCCGGCGCGTTGGTTTTGACCGGATGTTCGCCAGAGGTAGAGAAGGGGTGGCTGCCCACAGAACGTGGCACCACCAGCAACAGCGACCGCATCATGGACCTCTGGGTCAACTCATGGATCGCCGCCTTGGCTGTGGGCATCATTACATGGGGCTTGATCGTCTGGTGCCTGGTGGCCTACCGGCGCCGCAAGGGCACCGTGGGCTTCCCGCGCCAGACCAGCTTCAACCTTCCGCTGGAAGTGTTTTACCTGACCATTCCGCTCTTTATGGTCCTGGTGTTCTTCTACTTCACGGACCGTGACCAGCAGGCCATTGACGACCGGTCACAGCCTGCCGACGTCGTTGTAGACGTCCGGGGCAAGCAGTGGGCATGGGACTTCAACTACAAAGCCGGTGACGTCATCGAAGAAGACGTCCACGAGGCAGGCGTCCAGGCGCACCTGACCGGCAATACGATTGACAAGGAACAGCTCCCTACGCTGTACCTGCCCGTCAACAAGTCCGTTGACCTCGAACTCAACGCACGCGACGTGATCCACTCCTTCTGGGTTCCCGCCTTCCTGCAGAAGCGCGACATGATCCCCGGCAAGACCAACTACATCCGGTTTACCCCCACTAAAGAGGGCACCTACGACGGCAAGTGCGCCGAACTCTGCGGCGAGTACCACTCGGAAATGCTGTTCCGCGTCAAGGTGGTTTCGGAAGCTGAATTCCAGGCGCACCTCGAAGAGCTCAAGGCCGCCGGCAACACAGGCCTCCTCGGTGTGGAATACGACCGCAACCCGAACCTGAACGAAATTAAGTAAGGGGAGCGACGTGGCTACGTACACTCAATCCGCACCCACCGGGGTTCTTACGGCTCCCGTGGTTCCCAAATCCAAGGGGCGCATCGTCGTCAACTGGATCACCTCCACCGACCACAAGACCATCGGGTACATGTACCTGATTGCGTCGTTCGTGTTCTTCTGCCTTGGTGGCGTTATGGCGCTGCTGATCCGCGCCGAACTGTTCGAGCCCGGTATGCAGATCCTGCAGACCAAGGAGCAGTACAACCAGCTGTTCACGATGCACGGCACCGTGATGCTGCTGATGTTCGCCACCCCGTTGTTCGCAGGGTTCGCGAATGTGATCATGCCGCTGCAGATCGGCGCACCGGACGTTGCCTTCCCGCGGTTGAACGCGCTGGCCTTCTGGTTCTTCCTGTTCGGCTCCACCATCGCGGTGTCCGGCTTCATCACCCCCCAGGGCGCCGCGTCCTTCGGTTGGTTTGCCTACGCTCCGCTGTCGAACACCACCTTTAGCCCCGGCATTGGTGGGGACCTGTGGGTGTTCGGCCTGGCGCTGTCCGGCTTCGGCACCATCCTGGGTGCTGTCAACTTCATCACCACCATCATCTGCATGCGTGCCCCTGGCATGACGATGTGGCGGATGCCGATCTTCACCTGGAACACCCTGGTCACCGCCATCCTGGTGCTGATGGCCTTCCCGCCACTGGCCGCCGCGCTGTTCGCACTGGGTGCAGACCGCCGTTTCGGTGCACACATCTTTGATCCGGAGAATGGCGGTGCAGTGCTCTGGCAGCACCTGTTCTGGTTCTTCGGCCACCCCGAGGTGTACATCATCGCGCTGCCGTTCTTCGGCATTGTCTCGGAAATCTTCCCGGTCTTCAGCCGTAAGCCCATCTTCGGCTACAAGGGCCTGGTTTACGCGACGATCGCCATTGCTGCCCTGTCCGTGACCGTGTGGGCACACCACATGTACGTCACCGGCGCGGTGCTGCTGCCGTTCTTCGCTTTCATGACCATGCTCATCGCGGTTCCCACGGGCGTGAAGTTCTTCAACTGGATCGGCACCATGTGGCGCGGCTCCCTGACGTTCGAGACCCCGATGCTGTGGAGCATCGGCTTCCTGATCACGTTCCTGTTCGGCGGCCTCACCGGCATCATCCTGGCTTCCCCGCCGCTGGACTTCCACGTTTCTGACTCCTACTTCGTGGTGGCGCACTTCCACTACGTGGTGTTCGGCACCGTGGTGTTCGCGATGTTCGCCGGGTTCTACTTCTGGTGGCCCAAGTGGACCGGCAAGATGCTCAACGAGCGCCTGGGCAAGATCCACTTCTGGCTCCTGTTCCTCGGTTTCCACGGCACCTTCCTCATCCAGCACTGGCTCGGTGTTGAAGGCATGCCGCGCCGTTACGCGGACTACCTGGTGGAGGATAACTTCACCTGGATGAACCAGTTCTCCACGGTGGCCTCGTTTGTCCTCGGCGCATCCCTGATCCCGTTCTTCTGGAACGTGTACATCACGTGGCGCAGCGCCGAAAAGGTGCAGGTTGATGACCCCTGGGGCTTCGGTGCCTCGCTGGAGTGGGCGACGTCTTGCCCGCCGCCGCGGCACAACTTCACCTCGCTGCCCCGGATCCGCTCCGAGCGTCCAGCCCTCGACCTGCACCACCCCGAGCTTCGACAGGTCCAGACTGTCGAGTCACCGGCTCCCGCAGCCCAGACGCTCGGTAACGCCGACCAGAAGGACACTGCACAGTGAAAATTGAGTCATGGATCTTTGGTTCCGGAGTCTTCTTCTTCGTACCGGTTTCGGTGATTTACGGTTTCCTCACCGACTGGGGTGAGTGGGTCGGTATCCTCGGAATCCTCCTGGTCGGCGGCCTCGCCGGCATGATCGGCGGATACCTCGGGTTCACAGGCAAACGCGTCGGCCTTCGCCCTGAAGACCGCAGCGATGCCGAGATCCACGAGGGCGCCGGCGAGCAGGGGCACTTCAGCCCCTGGAGCTGGTGGCCGCTGGTCCTCGGCCTGGCATGCGCTACGGGCTTCCTGGGCCTGGCGGTAGGCTTCTGGATCGTCTACATCGCAGCCGGCCTGGCCGTTGTGGCCCTTGTTGGCTGGGTCTACGAGTACAGCCGCGGCGACCACGCCCACTAGGCTCAAAGAGCAATGACGGCGGGCCCCACCTTTGGTGGGGCCCGCCGTCATTTGTTTGCACTTTTACTTCCGGCCGGTCTGGGATCGCCGCGCCATTCCCGCCCCCTTTGTAGGGGCCTTATTCCGGGCCCTGCGACTCCAGCAGTTCTCCCAGCGTCCGGAGGGCGTCCTCGGCCTTCTCGCGGCTCAGGGAACCGTTCAAGGCCGAATCCTCGATGCCAAGTTCCACTTCGCAACCGTAGGGAAAATCTGCGGTCATCACCTGCAGAAGCGACCGTGCGTCCACCCTCCTGATGCCGGCCCTGGTGATGGTTACAGGAAGCCCTGTTTCAGTTACTGCCCTGACAAATACAGCGGCCGGACGCGCATGCAGTCCGATCGGAGCCGTAACCACGGCTTTCTGTGTTGGCAACGGGACTCCTTGTTCATGACGGCCCCATCCGTCGCGTGGTGAAATTTTTCCTGTCCAAATATAGCGGCCCGTGGACCGGTCGTGCGAAATGCGGCCGCCGTGCGGCAATGGTGGTCTAGACCTGCCCTAAAATGGCTAGGTGAACACAAACCCAGGGGAGACCTATCGTGGCATCTAGCGCAGGGGCGATAGCTGGCGACATCGACCGGACCAGTGGGACCGCGATCTATGTCCAGCTGCGTGAAATCCTTCGCACCTACATTGCAGAGCAGTGCCGCCCGGGATCCGCGCTGCCCTCGGAACGCGACCTGGCGGAGCGCTTTGGGCTGGCGAGGATGACTGTGCGGCAGGCGATCGACGCGCTGGTAGGCGAGGAAGTCATCGAGCGCGTAGTGGGGCTCGGCACGTTCGTTCGCAGGCCCAAGCTTGACCTCCAAGTGAAGCTCACCTCGTACAGCGAGGAGATGCAGCGCCGCGGCATGGTTCCCGCGGCCAAGGTACTGAGCTTCGAACAAATCGGCGCCAGCGCCTTCCTGGCCCGTGAGCTCCAGCTGGACGAGGGAACGCCGCTGGTCCGCTTCCGGCGCCTCCTGTTGGCGGATGGGGAGCCCATGAGCGTGGATGAGAACTTCATTCCGGCCCACCGCGTTCCCGGCCTCTTGGACGGAGAGCCGCCCACCTCGCTGTACAACGTGTTGAGCGAACAATTTGGCCTCGTGATGGAGTGGGGTGAGGACATGATTGAGGCGACCGCGGCATCGCCGTCAACTGCCAGGCTGCTCAACGTCGAAGTCGGCTCGCCGTTACTCAAGATCCAGCGCCACGCCTTTGTTTCCCGCACCATGGTGGACTATTCCGTCTCGTACTACCGCGCCGACCGGTACAAGCTATGGGTCCCGCTGCAGCGCCCCGGAGCGCGGCGGTCCCGCAACCACTAGGACCGCACACGGTTTACGGGTCCCTCGCCCTGGTGGTGCACTGCAACAGCCTCAGCCGGCAAGGGTGGAAACATTGAAGGCCCGGTCCTATTGGACCGGGCCTTCAATGTTTGGAATGGGAACTGCCTGCCTAGTGGCTCAGGCTCTTCGCTTCCTCGGGTGCTTCAACTGCCGCGTGGCCATGGCCGTGCGCGGCTTCCAGCTCAGCAGGAGTAGCGGGAGCAACGCGGTCCTCGAAGAACCACTTGGAGAGGAACGCGCGGCGCTTCTCCTTGCGGGTCACCACACCGTGCTCGTTCGGAACTGCCGGCAGAACCTCAGGCGACTCAAAGCCCACGAGCTTGTAGCGCTTGTACTCGTCCAGCGGTGCGTGCACCTCGATGAACTCGCCATGGGGGAGGCGGACGATACGTCCGGTCTCGCGTCCATGGAGGGCGATCTCGCGGTCCTTGCGCTGAAGGGCCAGGGCCACACGCTTGGTGACGATGAACGCAATGATCGGGCCAATGATGAACAGAGTGCGCAACCAGTAGGTGACGTCGTTCAGGGAGACACCGAAGTGCGTGGCGATGAGGTCGGAACCTGCCGCTGCCCACATCACGCAGTACCAGACGAAGCCTGCCATGCCGATAGCGGTGCGGGTGGGGGCGTTGCGGGGACGGTCGAGTACGTGGTGCTCGCGGTCGTCCTTGGTAACCCAACGCTCAATCCACGGGTACATAAACATCACCGTGAACAGAATGCCCGCGGGTACAAGGGCCGGGAGCAGGACGTTGAAGCTGAACACGTAACCGAACCAGTCCTGCTCTACCTGCCAGTCTCCCAAGGTACCGGGCATCAGGCGCAGCGCGCCGTCAACGAATCCGATGTACCAGTCAGGCTGGGTACCGGCGGAGACGGGGGAGGGATCGTAAGGACCGTAGTTCCAGATCGGGTTGATGGTGAAGAAACCGGCCATGAGGGCCAGGACGCCGAAGACGATGAAGAAGAATCCACCGGCCTTGGCGGCGTAGACAGGACCCAGCGGGTAGCCCACAACGTTATTGTCATTGCGGCCCGGACCAGGGTACTGAGTGTGCTTGTGCACGACCACCATAAAGAGGTGGAGGACGATCATCAGCAGGATCAGTGCCGGTACCAGCAGGATGTGCAGCATGTACAGGCGTCCGATGATGGCAGTGCCCGGGAATTCCCCACCGAAGAGGAAGAACGAGATATACGTGCCAACAATCGGGATGGACTTGATCACGCCGTCGATGATGCGCAGGCCGTTGCCTGAGAGCAGGTCGTCGGGGAGCGAGTAGCCGGTGAAACCTGCCGCCATGGCCAGGATCAGGAGGACGCCACCGACAACCCAGTTCATTTCGCGGGGCTTGCGGAAGGCTCCGGTGAAGAAGACCCTCAGCATGTGCACGGCAATGGAGGCCACGAACAGCAGTGCTGCCCAGTGGTGGACCTGGCGCATAAAGAGGCCGCCACGGACGTCGAAGGAGATATCCAGCGACGAGTTGTACGCCACCGACATTTCGACGCCCTTGAGGGGAACGTACGAGCCGTCGTAGTGGGTCTCCGCCATGGACGGATCAAAGAAGAACGTCAGGAACGTGCCGGAGAGCAGCAGGATGACGAAAGAGTACAGTGCCACTTCGCCAAACATGAAGGACCAGTGATCCGGGAAGACCTTGCGGCCGAATTCGCGGAGGATTCCGGAACCGCCCACACGGGCGTCGACAAAGTCGGTAAACCGGCCTGTCTTGGTTTTGGCGACGAAAGCGGGCTCAGCTGTTGATGCTGCGCTCATGCATATCACGCTCCCAGTAACTTGGTCCTACAGGTTCTTTGAAGTCGCTGGTAGCGACCAGGTAGCCCTCGTCGTCAACTGCGATGGGCAGCTGGGGGAGGGGCCGGCTGGCGGGGCCGAAGATCACCTTGCACTCTTGCGTGAGGTCAAAGGTGGACTGGTGGCACGGGCACAGCAGGTGGTGCGTCTGCTGCTCGTAGAGAGCAACGGGGCAACCGACGTGGGTGCAGATCTTGGAGTAGGCAACGATGCCGTTGTAACCCCAGTCCTCGCGGCCCGCGGACGGGTTCAGCGATTCGGGATCCAGGCGCATAAGCAGCACAACGGCCTTGGCCTTCTCGTTGAGCTTGCCCTCGTGAAGTTCGTTCAGGCCCTCCGGGATGACGTGGAAGGCTGAACCGATGGTGACGTCGGAGGCCTTAATGGGCGTTCCGTCAGGGTCACGGGCGAGGCGCTTGAGCTTGCCGTCCGTGGGTGCCCACATGGTGTGGGCGAGCTTGTCGTCCGGGCGCGGTCCGAGGTCACCAAAGATGGCAACCGCGGGCAGCGGGGCAAGTGCAACTGCGCCGAGCAGGGTGTTCCGGATCAGCGGACGGCGCTTGATGCCCGTCTCTTCCACGATGTCGTCAACGATGCGGACCGCAGCCTGGCGGTCCTCTTCGTAGCGGATGGCGTGGCGCTCTTCGGAGACTTCGTGGTCGGGCATCAGGGCCTTGGCCCAGTGCACGATGCCGGTACCGATGCCGAGCATCGCGAAGGCCGTTCCAAGACCCAGGAGCATGTTCTGGAGCCGGATGTTGCCGATTGTTGATTCACCGGCCCCCAGATCAATGGCGAAGTACGCCACCAGGAAGATCAGGGTTCCAACAACAGAGATGCCAAATAGTAAGGCGACCTGCCGTTCTGCCCGCTTTGCGGCCTTCGGGTCCGTGTCAGCCAGGCGCAAACGGTGCGGAGGAATTCCAGGGTCCTGGAACTTCTCCACCTCATTCTGACCAGCCGTAGCTACGGTGCCCGAGTGGTTCGGACTGCCGTCACTATGGTTGCCCATAATTCGCCTCATCCTTCTCTCGTCCCGGCGGGTGCCGGGTTAGTTTCCAATATCAAGCTGCTGACGGATCAGCAGAAGTTGTGCAGGGCTTCGCGGAGGCCCTAGGACGTCCGCGAAGTCAGCCAGATGGTGAAGGCGATGATGACGCCGAGACCTGCGACCCAAACGAACAGGCCTTCTGCCACGGGACCCAGGGATCCCAGCTCAGCGCCGCCGGGCGAACCGTTGGTTTCGATCTGCTTCAGGAACGTGATGATGTCGCGTTTGCCTTCAGGGGTGATGTTGGAATCGCTGAAGACGGGCATGTTCTGCGGGCCGGTGACCATGGCCTCGTAAATGTGCTTGCCTGACGTGTCCTCCAGCGCTGGCGCGAACTTACCGCGGGTCAATGCACCGCCGGCAGCAGCAGCGTTGTGGCACATGGCGCAGTTGGTGCGGAAGAGCTCGCCACCGACGGCTGCATTGCC
Source organism: Arthrobacter sp. D3-16 (assembly GCF_054408515.1). Lineage (NCBI taxonomy): Bacteria > Bacillati > Actinomycetota > Actinomycetes > Micrococcales > Micrococcaceae > Arthrobacter > Arthrobacter sp. D3-16. The sequence goes on from NZ_CP096437.1 coordinate 2,045,730, forward strand.
GCCTTCAAGCAGGCTCTGCTCAGGGATTGCCGGGCCGGCGCCCAGGGAAGCAACATACGCTGCAAGCTGGTGGGTCTGCTGGTCGTTGAACTGGACGGGCTTCTCCAGCGCCTGGGGGCCATTCATCTGCATGGGCATGCGGCCGGTTCCCACCTGGAAGTCAACCGATGCGGCGCCTACACCCACGAGGGAAGGGCCGTCCTGTGAGCCACTCCCTCCCATGCCGTGGCATGTGGCGCAGTTGGCGGCGAAGAGCTTGCCGCCTTCTTCGGCGTCATTGGCACTGAAGGTGGTGGTGGAAGCCTTGGCCTCGTTGACGGTGGTGGCCACGGCGTACAGCCCGCCAGTGATGAGGAGTCCCATCAGAAGCAGCGCGATTGCTGCCAGTGGGTGACGCCGCTTTTGCGAGAGTGCCTTCACGTGGTGGTTCCTTTATTCGATCCTGCGCCGGCTCCGGGAGCCGCTACCTGAAATTCTGCCTCTTGTAGAAAAAGAATCAAAGCTGGCTACTTGAGTACGTAGATGACCAGGAAGAGGCCGATCCAGACGACATCCACAAAGTGCCAGTAGTACGAGGTGACGATCGCAGACGTTGCTTCGAAGTGCCCGAACTTCTTCGCGGCAAAGGAACGGCCCATGATCAGGAGGAAGGCGACCAGGCCGCCGATCACGTGCAGGCCGTGGAAGCCGGTGGTCATGTAGAAGGCCGAGCCGTAGGCGTTGGAGGAGAGCGAGACGTGCTCGGAAACCAGCATCGCGTATTCCGTGGCCTGGCCGGCAACGAAGAACGCACCCATAAGGAAGGTCAGGGTGAACCATTCATTCATGCCCCAGCGGGCGAACTGGAAGGCCCCTCCGGTGCGGCGCGGCTGCAGCCGCTCGGCGGCGAAAACGCCCATCTGGCAAGTGAACGAACTTGCCACGAGGACGATCGTGTTGGCGAGCGCAAAGGGGAAGTTGAGCTTGGCCGTCTCATCCGCCCACATCTCTGCGCTCGTGGAGCGCAGGGTGAAGTACATGGCGAAGAGACCGGCGAAGAACATCAACTCGCTGGACAGCCACACAACGGTTCCGACGGAAACCATATTGGGGCGGTTCAGCGTGGGGTGCGCCGGGGTACTGGGGGCATGGGTCGCAGATGTCACATAGACATTATGTCTGTAAAAGTCCGTGCTGCCCAACGCAAACCGCCTTTTCGGGGGACTTTTTCTACAAAGACGCGAAATCGCACCAAAATGTTCTCCAGCCCGTTCATATTGGTCAGTCCCGGCCATCCCTCGATAGCATCAGGAGGTGACTTCACAGGCATCTGCAACACCGGCGGGCAACACCTGGCCGCGGCTGATCTCGGCACTGATCAATGGCAAGGACCTTACGGCGGAAAGCACTGCCTGGGCGATGGACACCATCATGTCCGGGGAAGCAACGCCCGCCCAGATCGCCGGATTCCTGGTGGCCCTCAGTGCCAAGGGTGAAACCGTCGACGAACTCTCCGGCCTCGTGGACGCCATGCTGGCCCATGCCAAACCAGTCTCGATATCGGGCGAGAAGCTGGATATCGTCGGGACGGGCGGTGACCAACTGAACACCGTAAACATCTCCACCATGGCCGCCCTGGTGGCTGCCGGAGCGGGCGCGAAGGTTGTTAAGCACGGCAACCGGGCGGCGTCGTCGTCCTCCGGATCCGCAGACGTACTGGAGGCTCTGGGCGTCCGCCTTGACCTGTCCATTGAACAGGTGGCGCACAACGCGGAGGAGGCCGGCATTACCTTCTGCTTTGCCCAGGTCTTCCACCCGTCGTTCCGCCACACGGCCGTGCCCCGGCGTGAACTGGCCATCCCCACGGCCTTCAACTTCCTTGGGCCGCTGACCAACCCTGCCAAAGTCCAGGCTTCAGCAGTGGGCGTCGCGAACGCAAGGATGGCGCCGCTGGTGGCAGGCGTGCTGGCCCAGCGCGGCAGCCGTGGTCTGGTGTTCCGCGGAAACGACGGGCTCGACGAACTGACCACCACGGGTCCCTCGACCGTCTGGGAGATCCGCGATGGCGGTGTGACGGAACTGACGTTCTCCCCGACAGACCTGGGCATCAAACCGGCCACCGTTGAGCAGCTCCGAGGGGGAGATGCACAAGCCAATGCCGCCGTGGTCCGCGAGGTCCTTGCGGGCAAGGAAGGTGCGGCCCGGGACGCCGTTCTCCTTAATGCGGCAGCCGGCCTGGTGGCGTTTGACAGGAGTGCGGACGCCCCGTTCCTCGACCGGATGCAGCAGGCGTACAGCCGCGCAGCCGAATCCGTTGGCTCGGGCGCTGCCGCTGCTGTCCTGGAGAATTGGGTCTCGCTGAGCCGCCAGTGATCCCGCTGGCCCGGCTACTGCTCGAAGCCGAGGGCGAAAGCAGCGTCCAGGTCATGCTGGGAGTAGGCACGGAATGCAATGTGCGTTGTTGTGTGGACAACGGCAGGAACCTTGGACAGGCGGTCTGCGATGACGTCGGCCAGGTCCTCGTGCCGGGGCACCCTTGCCACCGCAATCAGGTCCCATTCGCCGGTAACCGAGTACACCTCGCTGATGCCCTCGATCGCTGAGATCTCCTCGGCCGTCTCAGGAATGCGGGCAGCGTCGGTCTTGATCAGAACGAATGCGGTGATCACGATAAATCCTTCCGGATCTGTTGCGCCGTAGCATGGCCCGGCAAGCTTTCAGTGCTGCCAGCCTATTACATCAGGGGTGGCTGCCGGCGGACCTCCAGCCACCCGGCCTCCTTCTCTCAGGCCCGGCGGAACCGCCGGGCCCCTGCCCACGCCAGCCGCCACCCCACCAACAGCAGCCCCAGGCTCAGCAACGCCACGATGATGAACGGCAGTACAACCGTCTGGTCGGTCAGCAGCCGGAGCAGCATGCCGCCTGCGAGGGCCGCAAGCCAGACCGCTATGCCCGTCCAGCGTACCGAGAGGGGGTTTCGCCATGCCCTTGCCGCCAGCCACCCCAGGGCCGCCCCGGCCAGAAACGGCCAGGCAGTCAGCAGGACGCCGGCAACAACGTCGCCGCGTTGGTGGGCGTCACGGCCGACGGCGGCGAACACCAGGATCAGGACGGCGTCGGCAACGGCTGCGGCCGCTGCCTGCCGCCCCGAGGGCGAAGTGCCGGCCGGGCGAATCGAAGGCGTCATGGCTACGAGCCTAGCAATTGCCAGTTGTTCCCAGCCGCCGCCCTGGCAGCCCTTGCCCAACCCCCTTCCCATGGGCAGGATGGACCAAACCAGGCAGGCCGGACCAAGGAAGGCTGAAGCCATGCGGCTGATTCAGGTTGCACAGTACGCCGGTGATCTCCGGCGGGCGACGTCGTTTTACTCCGATCTGCTGGCGGTTCAACCAACGGCGGTGTTCGACCCGCCCGGCCTTGTGTTCTTCGACCTGGAGGGCGTGCGGCTGCTGCTGGAATCAGGCGCCCCGCGGGCTCTGCTGTACCTTGAGGTTCCCGATGTGAGGAAGTCCGTGGATGAGCTTGCCGGCAGGGGAGTGGAGATAGTGGCGGCCCCGCACATCATTTATAGCCATACTGACGGGCTCCTCGGTCCGGCAGGCACTGACGAGTGGCTGGCCTTTATCCGGGACAGCGAGGGCAATACGGTGGGACTCGTTAGCCGGCCGGCCGCGGCACCATCAACCCCCGGACCGCCAGGCGCCTGAAACCGCCCCGCATTTGGGACCGTTGTCCGGCAGTGGCTTCCACATTAGGCTCAAGCCGGAAGGGAGCAACCATGCCACGCACCATCGGAACATGCCTCTGGTTCGAGAATGAGGCGGAAGAGGCCGCAGAGTTCTACACGTCGGTTTTTGACGACTCGAAGATCCTCAGCGTCTCGCGCTTCGGCGAAGGTGCGCCCGGTCCGGCGGGCCAGGCGATCGCCGTCGAGTTCGAGCTGGAGGGCCGCGGATTCACTGCACTTAATGGGGCACGCGTGTCCGGTTTCACCGAGGCCGTTTCGTTCGTGGTGGATTGTGAGGACCAGGAAGCCGTGGACCGCTACTGGACGGCACTGACTGACGGTGGCAGCGAAAGCCAGTGCGGCTGGCTCAAGGACCGTTTCGGAGTTTCCTGGCAGATCGTTCCGTCTGTCCTGAGCTCCCTGATTGCCGGGCCCGATCCGCAGGGTTCGCAGCGGGCAATGCAGTGCATGCTCGGAATGCGGAAGCTGGACATCGCTGAACTGCAGAAAGCGTACGACGGCTGACCCGGCTCAGCAGCTTCAGCGGCCGGTCAATTCGTTGCCGTAGCCCGCATCGCACTTGCCGTCGTGCAGAACCCCGTGTCCCGAAGCCACGGCATAATCCGGGCCGGGATTGAGGACTGCCGGCTGCACTCCTGTTGAATCGGCGGCGCAGCGGTGGACGAACGAGGAACTCTCCCCCTCACCGCCAATCCACATGTCAAGCCACAGGGACGCGCCATCGTATGCCTCTGCCCCGGAGTGGCACGGGCCATCCTCCGGAGTCGGCCCGTCTCCGCATGTGTCCTCCACGATGAAGTACCGCCGAACGTCCGGCAGATAGATGCGGGTGCCGGCCGGAATGTCGAGGACATGTTCGCCCGTCTCACGGGAATGGCCGACGGCGATGGTCACCGGGTCCTCGTAGGTTCCGGTTCCGCCGGCGGTCCTGTGCAGCACCGGGTGGCTGATGGTGCGGGAACCCGCGGGGGTGTTGTCGTACCAGGAGTAGGCAGTGACGAACACCTTGGGCACCACCACCTCACCAGGTGCGAGGGGAGGAGCGCCTCCGCAGGCCGCCGCTGTCAGGACGGCGGACAGCAATGCGGCTGCCGGCAGGGCTTTCCAGCGCATTCCTACCCGGCTCCCGCAGACCCGGCGTCCGTGAACGAATTCCCCAGTACCTTCGCAAACATGCCTGGTTCCTGTTCAAGGCCGCTGCAGTTGCTGGAAACTTCACTGGACTGCCCCTGGTTATCCGGCTGGCAGGCGCTGTCGCGGTTCAGCGACCACATGGACATCCGCCCCACGCCACGCTCCAATGCGAACGTGTTCAGCCCGTGGGCATCCTCCTGCGAGAAAACCTGGCCCTGTACATCATTGCGCCCGATCATTGGTGTGAGCCCAATCCTGTTCCACAAGGCTGCATCATCCAGCGGTTTGCCCGCCTGCTCATAGAGCCGCTTCAAGGTCCCATGAGTCCCCTCCGCTGCGCTGACCGATGCAGCGAGCATGGTCTGCCCCTGCCGGAGCGGACCGAAGTTCATGGTCATGATGTTGACACCGGCGAGTTCCACCCCAGCCCTGAGCATCGTTTCAACGGAGACTTCGGCTGCAGGCGTGAGCCCCGACGCGGAGACGGGAAGGGTCAGCCAGACCTTCAGGGGGTTGTCAGCCGGACGCTCGGATTGCAGGCGCGCCATGGCGGCAGCACGCCGCTGCGCAGCGGCAGGGTCGGCGGCACCGTTCCCTTCGACGTCGAGGTCCACAATGTCCAGCCCATACCTGGTGATGACCGCTGCATACGCATCCACCAGGGCGTCAGTGTCGGCACAGGACACTGCGAGTTCCGTGCCGCTTTGCCCGCCGAAAGAGACGGCGACGTCGTTGCCTGCCTTGCGGAAGGCGTCCACCTGTGCGTCGAGGTCCAGCCTGCCCTTGGCTTGCTCAAGGTCATAGGAACCTCCCCAGGACGGTTCGCAGGGCCGGTCTGGATGGGCGGTGACGAAGGAAAGGACCGCCGTCACTGCGCCTTGCGGGGGAGAGTCCTGCAGTCGAAGGCCCGGAACAAGTGTCACATCGAGATACCCGCCGAACCACTTGGGGTGCAGCCCGGTCTGGCTCACCTCCGCCCCGGGGCTGCCTCCGTCCTGGGCGCCGGAACCGCAGGCAGCAAGGGGCAATAATGCCGCAAAGATGGCCAGGCTCCTGGCGGGCCAAGTGGGTACAGGCATGTGCCGATGCCACCTCCTGGTCGTTTGAAGCGTGGATATCAGGGGGATCACTATATTCCAGGCGCCACTCTTGGGCCACACCCGAGCCGGCGCCTGCGTCAGGCGGAACTGGGAGTGAGCGGCTCGAACGTGTCCGGAAGGGCGGAATTGGCCGGAAGGGCGGCGAGTTCGACGCTGTTGGTGCGTTCGGGTTTGTACCATCCCACGGCGGAGCCGCGAAGAGCCTGGATGGCCGATCCGAACACCACGTACGCACGGAGGGGCTCGTAGATGAGCCGGTAGATGGGCACCATCAGCAGGTGCAGGAGATTCTCACGCACCATCAGGACCGCCACTACCGAGATCAGCATGTGGGTGGCTGCAACGAAGGCGGAGAAGATCGCGATGGCCTGCCACTCGCCCCGGCTCAGGCTGATGCCCGCGACAACGATCGTCAGTGGCATAAAGACCAGCGGGACCAGCACCGAGATCAGCGCATAGGGCATGGTGAGCAGGCCGAGCGCCCCGTACTTGGGGTTGAAGAGCATGCCGCGGTGCTTGTAGAGGGTCTGGATGTTGCCGTATGTCCAGCGGAGCCGCTGCTTGAACAGGCCCCTCACCGTCATGGGGGCCTCGGTCCAGGCCACGGCCTCATTCTCCTGGACGATGCTGTACCCCAGGCGCTGCAGGGAAAGCGTGAGGTCCGCGTCCTCTGCCAGGGTGTCATGGGAGTAGCCGCCGGCCTTGATCAGGGCCTCCCTGCGCCATGCGGCGCAGGCACCGGGAACAATCGAAATGGCGCCCATAAGGCCCTCTGCCATGCGGGTAACACAAATGCCGGAGAGGTATTCAAGGCTTTGCCAGGCTGTGATGAGGTTCCGCCGGTTCCCCACCTTGACGTGCCCGGCAACAGCGCCCACCTCCTTGCCGTTCCGTGGCGCTATGAAGTGGCGGGCAAACATCTTGATCGTCTGCGGCTCAAACAACGTATCGCCGTCCAGCGTAATGACGATCTCGCCCCAGGACTCGTTGATGCCGTGGTTGCTCGCCACTGACTTGCCGCCGTTGGGCTGGTTGATGACGCGCAGCTGGGGCCAGGTTTTGGCGTACTCGGTCAGGACAGCGAGGGTGCCGTCAGTTGACCCGTCGTTGACTGCCACGACTTCCATGAGGGGGTAGTCGCTGGCTCTGAGGGCATCAAGGGTTTTCGCCACCACGACTTCTTCGTTGAACACAGGCAGCACCACGCTGACGAAGGGCCAGTCCTTGTCTTTGATGGTTTCCCAGCGGCGCTTTTTCTGCCGTGCATTGTTGATCAGTGCCAGGACAACGAACAGGAACGTCAGGATGGTCAGGGACCCGATCCCGAACCAGAACAGCCAGTTGAGTACCACGTTCGGGGTGACCAGGTACGACGTCACCGCTGCCAGCGTGAGGTTGTCTTCCAGGGTGACTGGCGCCGTGCGCTGCGGGACATAGTCTGTGGGCAGCAGCGGCTGGACGGTAGTGAAGGTATAGCCCTGTGCCTTGGCCCGCGGAATAAACTCCTTGAGCATGTTGATTGTTGCGGTGCGGTCGCCGCCTGCATCGTGGATCAATACGACATGGCCCTGGCCGTCGAGCTCCGGGGCCTGGATGGGAACTCCGGGTGCGTACTCCCAGTCACGCGTATCAATGTCCATATTGACGTGCAGGTACCCCAGTTGCTGGGCCTGCAGGAGGGCAAGCGCATTGTTTTCCGGGTTGCCGGTGGGAATCCGGAACAGCCTCGTGTCGTAGTGGTCCACGGCCCGCATCACGCGGTCCGCTCCAATGATCTGCTGCCGGTTGAAGGCGTCATCGTGCGCCCAGAAGTCGATGTGGGACATCGTGTGGTTGCCCACCATGTGCCCTTCACGGATGGTGCGCTTGAAGATTTCCGGGTATTTGACGATGTTGTCCCCAACGGGGAAAAAGGTTGCCGGCACTCCCTCCTTGGACAACAGATCCAGGATTTCAGGCGTGTAGCGCGGATCCGGCCCGTCGTCGAAGGTCAGCATGAGGGTCTTCGCCATCGGCTCGCCGTAGGCTTCCATGACGTAAGGGCTGTCGCCGATCAGTCCAATTTCTTCCGGCGTCGCTTCCCTCCAGACCGTGTCGCTGAAGGGGTCCTTGAGCAGCGTTTTGCCGTCCCTGTGGTCCACCAGTGCGATGCGGTGATAGACGGAGGTGCGCTCCTGGTAGCCGATTCTGGGGATCTGTTCCAGGTTCTGCAGCGCCAATAGATTCCGCGGGTAGTCCGAGGCTTGATTTTGTTGTCCAACCCGCAGCGGGGCGGTCGCGGCAGGGAGTATCCCCACCGCCGACAGGACCACTAGCAGCACGGCGGCAAGAAGAAGGCTCAGGACTCTTTGCCACCGGTAGCCGGTGGCATCAAAAAAGACCGGGGCCCTGCCGAATGAATGGGGAGCGACTGGTTTCGTCATGATTTCCTCGTGCGGGAAGCGTGCCTGCAGGTGTCTTTACAGGGGCGCGGACGGGTGACAAGGAAAGTGGAAGCAATTCGGGGTGTGATCTGCCCACTGTGTGCTCCGGCCCAGCAATTCCCGGAGTGTCACCATGTCAAGAAGACTATGAGCGCATCTGTCGGCGCACATGCGTAGCTTGTACTCGAGTTCTCCGCCTCGGCGTACCTGTTTGGATACTCGTGCCTCCAGGCGCGGTACTCCCGGCAGTCCTGCAGGTAGCATCAGCTCTAATGAATAAACCGCTTTGGATCTGCTGCCTGGTAGGCGCAGCCGTCGGAATTACCCTGGGCCTGGCAGTCTTTGACAGCCCGTTTATCGGCTTCGCCGTGGGATTGGGCGTCGGAGCTGTCGTCGGGGCCGGAATCGGGCCGCGGCGCTGATCCTTGCTGCCATCCGCACAGGAGACCTATACCAGGGAAGCCTCGGCGGGTGCGCTGGTGTAGGACACGTGAAACCCCGTGCCGGCGGCGATCAGCCGCGTGCAATAGCCGTACCGCAGCTCCACTGAACGGGTCCAGGCGCCGATGCGTACCGTATGGGGGCCGGAAGCCGCAGCATTCCGCGGTGTCAATGAAAGTTCGACGGCGGCTCTTTGCTCCCAGCGAATGTCCACGATGATGCCTGGCCGGGCAACCAGTCCGCTGACGCTGCCGGCCGCGAGCTCCGCCGGGAGCGCAGGCAGCACGCGGATTTCTTCCGCGTGGCTCTGCAGGAGCATCTCCGTGACGGCTGCGATGAACCCGAGGTTTCCGTCCACCTGGAAGGGCGGGTGCGCGGCGAACAGATTGGGGTAGAGGCCGCCGGAATGATCCACGGCCGTGGTGGCAACGGGCCTGAAAATAAGGCGCAGCAGCGCGGCTACCCTGTCCGGTTCCTGGAGCCGGGCACGGAGGCACAGCTTCCAGATCAGTGACCAGCCGGTGGAGTCGTCGCCCCTGCGGTCCAGCGTTGCCCCAACCGCCGTGCGCACGTCATGGGTCAGGGGAGTGGCTCCCGGATAGGCAAAAACGAGGTGCGAAACGTGCCGGTGATCCGGTTCCGTCTCAAGGTGGGCTGCGCCCCATTCGAGGAGAGTGCCGCCGCTGATGGCCGGGGGAGCGATCCTCGCCCGTGCGGCGGCGGACTCACGAACAATAGGGTGGTCCGCTTCACCTGTTTCTTCAGCCAGGGCAAGCACCGTGTCAAAAAGCCAGCTCAGCAGTGCCCGGTCCATTCCCGTGGAGGTGGTAACTGCGGCCCGGCCTTGTCCACTCAGGTAGCAGTTTTCGGGGGACGTGGACGGGCGCGTCTCCAAGCTGTTGCCGCCGTCGTCCTGCAGCCAGTCGCACGCGAACTCGGCCGCTCCGGCGGCCAGCTCCCACAAGCGCCGCCGTTCGTCTGGAGTGGCTGAGCCGTAGCGTCGCCGCTCGTCCAGGTGGCAGACCAGCCACACGCCGGCCATTGCCCACTGGGACCAGCTGGCATGTCCGGACGTGGGGGACGTGAACGCCCATGCATCACTGTTGTGGTGGGCCGCCCAGCCGCGGGTTCCGTAGAGGGTTCGAGCGGTGGCGCGGCCCCGTTCCGCCAGTGCCTCCACCAGCTCCAGCAGTGGCTCATGGCACTCGCCAAGGTTGGCTGCCTCTGCCCCCCAGTAGTTCATTTCAGTGTTGATGTTCAGGGTGTAGTTGGAGGACCACGGCGGCTGCAGTTCGTCATTCCAGATTCCCTGCAGGGTTGCCGGCAAGGTGCCGGGCCGGGACGACGAGATGAGCAGGTACCGCCCGTAATTGAAGAGCAGCGCCACCAGGCCAGGATCCGCACCCGGGGCACCGCCTGGCTGGTGGGCGGCGGCCCGGATCCGCTGGTCTGTGGGCAGGTTGGCGGGAATTGCCTGCGCATCGTGGCCCGGCTCCAGGACCAGGCTCACCCGGTCAAAGAGGTACCTGTGGGCTTCAACATGGTCCTTCCACAGCAGGTCAAAGCCCCGTTCCAGTGCTGCATGGGCCCGGCTGGATGCCTCTATGGCGCAATCGTGCGCACTGCCCTGCGGCGGGTGGCCGGCTGCCGTGAAGGTGGTGCTGGTGGCCAGGACCAAGACCAGTTCGGTGACGCCGGTAAGGACTACCGTCGCATCTCCGCCAGCGCTTTCTGCAGCGCCAATTTGTCCATCATGGGCCAGCGCCAGAACCGCTGCGCCGGCCACGGGGGTGATGCCCGGCAATTCCCAGGTCAGGGGCGGTTCGTCCGGTTCATGGCCGGGAGCGGCGTCCGCGGGAAGATGAAGCTGCAGGGCCAGTTCCGTGGATCCGGACGTGCAGTACGTCTGCCGGAGGGGAGTCTGGAGGCGCAGGATGACTTCTGTGGGGGATACCGAGCGGAGCCGGTGCACAAGTACCTGTGCCGGAGCGCTGATGAAGGTTTCCTGCCGGATGCTGGTGCCCGGCGCCTCCTGCAGGCTGCTGTGCGTCGCCGTGCGGAGCGACAGGCCCCGTTCGACCAACCGGCGCGATTGTGGGGTTTCGACGAACACGTTCGCGAAGGGCAGGTATGCCTGGGAGTACCGGCCCTGCAGTGCCTCGAGGTGACGTTCCGCGTCAACAGGCCTGCCCGAGGCGATGGCTGCCCGGGCGTCCGCAAGGGCGGAGGCCGCAGCCTCCGGGCTGACCGCTCCGCAACGGTGCTCGCTGGCCGGGCTACCGGACCATGCCGTACTGTCATTGACCTGCAGCCTGACCTGGTCTTGAGCTGCGAGCACCATGGCGCCGAGCCGGCCGTTGCCCAGGGGAAGCCCGTCCAGCCACGCCAGGGCGGGGGAGCTGTAGTAAAGGTCGTTGGCCGTCATGTCAGGGACGCAGGCTTTCCGGCACGTACCCGAAGCGACAGGACGGCTGAAGTCTTGGGCACGTAGTTGTCATTGCGTGCACTTTACCCGCTGCCTGTGGTGCGGCACTGTTATTGGCGCACCGAGTACGATCCGATTTTTCCCGGCCGTTTCTCCTGGCGAAAGCTTTGCGGCACCATAAAGAGCCTTCGCCCCGGGGTGACTGGTTTGCCGGGGCATAAGCCGGGTGGGCCGGTGACGGCTGCGAGTCGTTTGTCACCGGGCTGGGGAGGGCCATGTTCGCTTCTACTTGACATAATGTAGATTATCGGCGTTTTGGGAGGGCCCGGAAGGAGCGGGGAAACCGGCACATCTGGAGCCTGTGCGCGGCAGGCGCATCATGATGAATCCGCAGGTCAGCATTGTCTTATTCCGGGCGCTCGTTAAGAATGAGTCAATGACGGTCTACGTGCGATCACTTGAAACTGCAGTCCCACAAACGATGCTGATTCAGACAGAAGCCCGCGACGTGTTTGGGGCCCAACCCGGGTTGTCCAGGCTTGGCTCGCGGCTGGTGAATACCTGTTTTGACTCGGCTGCCATTGATACGCGCTTCACCGCCGTGGAAGAACTCACCATGGACCATCGTTCCGAGAATCCGCAGTTCTTCGATCCGCAGACCGGCCTGCTGCTGAACCCCAGCACAAAGGTCCGCAACGATATCTTCGGCCGCGAGGCAACCAAGCTCTTTGTGGAAGCTGCCCGTTCCGCCGTTAATGCTGCCCCTGAACTCGATTTACTTGACATAACTCATCTCGTCACCGTTTCCTGCACCGGGTTCTTCAATCCGGGCCCCGACTACAAGATCGTCCGGGAACTGGGCCTTGATCCGGCTGTCCAGCGTTACCACCTCGGGTTTATGGGCTGCTACGCAGCTTTCCCTGCACTGCGCGCCGCAAAGCTGTTTTGTGAGGCAGATCCGCAGGCCGTTGTCCTGGTGGTGTGCGCCGAGCTGTGCTCCCTGCACGTCCGCACTTCAAATGATCCGGACACGATCATGGGCTCAGCCTTGTTCGCCGACGGTGCGGCTGCCGCCGTCGTCACTGCCCGCAGCGGGTCTGCAGAAACCTCGCTTCTCCAGCTTGACCACTTCGAAACAGTCCTCACGCCGGTTGGCGAGGACTCCATGGCGTGGAACATCGGGGACCACGGATTCGAAATGGTGCTGGGGAACTACGTGCCGCACATCATCGATGACCATATTGTGGGTGCCCTGCAGCCCCTCCTGGCCCGGGACCCGGAGCTGGAGGCACTCCCCTACACCTCCATCCGGCACTGGGCCATCCACCCGGGCGGCCGGAGCATCCTGGACAAAGTGCAGTCCCGCCTGGGCCTCACCGACGAGCAACTGGTGCCCGCCCGGGAGACGCTCCGGAACTACGGCAACATGAGCAGCGCCACAGTACTTTTTGTCCTCAAGCACATCCTGGAACAGGACCCGGAGGATGGGGACGAACGCATCTGCTCCATGGCCTTCGGCCCGGGACTCACGGTGGAGACCGCACTGTTCACCAAACTGCGCCAGGCTCCCGTCACCGGGGCCGCGGGCCAGGTGCCGCGCCATGCAGCGGCAGAAGTCCCCGTATCCTGAGCCCCTTGGACCTGCTGATGCGGCAGCGCGCCGTGGACGCCGTCGAACTCATGGACCAGCCTGACTGCGACACCCGGCTCCTCCAGAACACGTACCGCCAGTTCACAGTGGTCAACCGCGCGCTTGCCGGGTGGCGGAGGCTCTACATCAGGGAGCTCCGTCCCTCCCTGGCCGCGAACAACGCCCCGGCCACCTTGCTGGACATCGGCTCCGGTGGAGGCGACCTCGCGTATTCGCTGGCAGGCTGGGCCCGCCGTGACAGTCTTCCGCTGCGGATTACCGGAATAGACCCCGATCCCAGGGCCGCCGCCTACGCACGGGGGCGTCCGCCCATGCCTGGCGTGGAGTTCCGGCAGGCGCACAGCGCCGATCTTGTCCGGGAAGGAAGGCGCTTCGACTTCGTCATTTCAAACCACGTCCTGCACCACCTTTCGGCGAACGAACTCCAGCAGCTGCTCGCCGATTCAGCGGCTCTCAGCACCAAAATAGCCCTGCACAACGACCTGAGGCGAAGCCCCGCCGCCTACGCCCTGTTCTCCGCGGCCGCCCTGCCGTTCCGCCGTTCCTTCATCCGGGCGGACGGGCTGACGTCCATCCGCAGGAGCTACACCCCGGCCGAATTGGCAGCCCTCGCTCCCCCGGGCTGGAACGCCGAAACCACCGCCACGTTCCATCAGGTTCTCGCCCTGCGGAGGAACTGACATGGCAGCGGAGACAGATGTCCTGATTATCGGCGCGGGCCCGGTGGGCCTGTACCTTGCCGCCCTGTTGCTTCAGGACGGCGTCAGCGTCAAAGTCCTGGAACAGAGGCAAGCAAGGAACCTGCATTCACGGGCCATCGGCATCCATCCCCCCGCCCTTGAGGCTCTGCAGCAGATCGGCATCGCGTCATCAGCGGTGCAGGAAGGCGTACACATCCGGGAAGGGCTGGCAGTCAGTGGCGGAAAGACTGTGGGCACCATGTCATTCGCCGGAGTCTCGGACGCTTTCCCCTTCGTGCTGGCCCTGCCCCAGTTCCGCACCGAAGAGCTCCTGGAAGAGCGCGTCCGCCAACTGGACAGCGCCGCCCTGGTCAGGGGTGTGCACGTCAGGAGGGTGAAGGACGACGGCGGCCGGGTCACCGTTGCTGCCGGACCTGCCGGGGAAGGCAACGGCCGGGAATCCACCTGGACGGCATCCTTCGTTGTTGCGGCCGACGGCGCGCGGTCCCGGATGCGCGACCTCCTGGGTGTGCCCGTGCGCCGAAAGAAATATCCGGACCACTACCTGATGGGCGATTTCCAGGACGCAGGGTTTTACGGAGAACGGGCGGTCCTGTTCCTTGAACCGGGCGGTATCGTTGAGTCTTTTCCGCTGCCCGGTGCGGTCCGGCGCTGGGTGGTGCGGCTTGGCCGGCCTGCCGGTGCCGCCACGCCCCCTGAGCTGGCCCAGCTGGTCCTGGGGCGTACCGGAATCCGTCCTGACGCCGGCACCAACACCATGATGAGCGCGTTCAGCGTCCGGTCCACCATGGCGCGGCGGATGGTGGCCGGAAGGGTGATCCTGCTTGGCGATGCGGCCCACGAGATCAGCCCCATCGGCGGCCAGGGCATGAACCTTGGGTGGCTGGACGCCCGGGCCCTCTCTCCCCTCCTTCAGTTGGCCCTGGCTGCCGCAGACCAGGACCAGGTGGACCTGCGGTTCATGGAGTTCCAGGCCAACCGGCAACGTGCCGCGAGGCTGGCTCAGCGGCAGTCCGAAATCAACATGCTGCTGGGGCGGCCGTTGCTCCGGCCCTTGCTGGACCTTCGAAACCTGGGGATCAGCGCGGCAGCTGCCACCCCGTCAGTGAACCAGTGGGTGGCACGGCGCTTCACCATGCAGGAGCTGGACACGCAGCCAGCATGGGCGGCGCGTCGGCTTACCTGACCTAGCAGGCTTACCTGAAGTAGCAGTCGTAGCTGTCCTGGCTGACGATCAGCCCCTTGGTGACTTCAAACACGGACGACGTCCTGGCCCGGATAGTCTCCCCTCTGTCCCAGTAACGCAGGTCCATCAGGACAGTCGCGGACCAATCCGCTTCCACCGCCACCCGACCGCCCTCACAGGTGGTCCGCCTGACCACAAACTTCTGGTCGGCCACCACTTCCGGGCTTTGGTCCGCGCCGGCCAGGACCTCCGCCAGGGTGCGTGTGGAGCCTTCCGGGGCCAGCAGGTGCGGGGCCTCCACCAGGACAAAGGAGTCAGCGAGGAAAGGCCTGATGGCTGCCGCTCCCCCACCGGCCTCCAGCACGCGGATGAAATCAAGGACACGGTCCAGCGGCGGGGTCTGCAAGGAGGAGTATTGAGGCACGGGATAGACACTAGCCGAGCCGAGGGCCGCCCCGCCGCCCGGCCGCTAGGCTTTCCCCATGAACCAAGGCGCGCCGGAAACCGCACACACCGCAGAGCAAATCCGTGACACTGTGGAGCGGATCCTTGAAGCAGGCGCGCTCCCGCCCATCGTGCAGGCAGGTCACCCCGCGCTCAGGCAGCGCGCCGCCGCTTTTGACGGCCAATTGTCCGACGACCAGCTCGGGCGCCTGATAACCCTCATGCGCCAGGTGATGCATGAAGCTCCGGGCGTGGGGCTGGCCGCGCCCCAACTCGGCATACCGCTGCAGCTGGCCGTTGTTGAGGACCAGTTCGACGTCGATCCTGAGGCCGCTGCCCTGCGTCACCGGAGCCCCCTGGATTTCCTTGCGGTCCTGAACCCCGGCTACACGCCTCTGGGTCATGGCTTGGCGTCTTTCTATGAGGGCTGCCTTTCCCTCAACGGCCTCCAGGCTGTGGTGGCCCGGCATGAGAACGTGCTTCTTGAGTTCCAGACACCGGATGGCGCCAGGATCCAGCGGGAGTTTTCCGGCTGGCAGGCCAGGATTATGCAGCATGAGACCGACCACTTGAACGGTGTGCTGTATGTGGACCGGGCCCAGCTCAGGTCCCTGAGCAGCAACGCCGAATACGCCGCGAACTGGGTAGAGCCAGGCATTGGCAAGGCGCAGCAGGGGCTCGGTTTCGGCGCCGGACCAGCCGGTATCAGCCTCTGACCTTCCGGCGCCACTTCCCATCCAAGGAAGAACCGGATGCCGGAGCCATAGGATGGTTCCCATGCCCTCCACGACTGACCTCCCGCTGTTGTGCCCGGTGTGCCGGAATCCGTTGGAACTCCGGGCGGCCGCCCCTTTGGACCAGGGCCACCTGGTGTGCCTTGGCGGGCATAGCTTTGACGCCGCCCGCCAGGGCTACTTCAACCTGCTGGTCGGGAAGGGCACTGCCTTCGAGGCCGACACGGCGGACATGGTCCAGGCACGCTCCGACTTCCTGGCGGCCGGGCATTACCGGCCGCTGGCAGCTGCGGTGGCAGCCGCCGTCGTGCCCTGCCTGCCTGAAGAGCGCAGCGCCGTCCTTGACATCGGGACGGGAACGGGCCATTACCTCAGGGCGGTGCTCGATCAGGCTGCGGCGCAGAACCGCCGCCACGTGGCTGCGCTGGGCCTGGACATTTCCAAATTTGCCTTGCGCCGGGCCGCGCGGCTCAACCCCGAGGCCGTGAACCTGGCGTGCGATGTCTGGCAGCCACTGCCGTTGGCAGATAACTCGGTGAACGCCATCACAGTCATCTTTGCGCCGCGCAATGCCGCCGAGTTTGCCCGCGTCCTGCGGCCGGGCGGGCGGCTGGTGGTGGTCACGCCCGGGAGCGGGCACCTGGCTGCCATCGCCGCCGCTACCGGGATGCTTGGCATCGAGGAAGGCAAGGAAGCCCGGCTGGCCGAAGCAATGGGCAGCCATTTCGACGCCGGGACAAGTACCGGCGTTGAAATTCCCCTGGCACTGACCCGCAAGGAAGCCGCGGACCTCGCCTATATGGGCCCGGCGGGCCACCACCTCAACCGGCTGGACCTGTGTGAACGGCTGCTCGCTATGCCCGAGCCGGTCCGGGCCGAAGCGAACTTCCGGCTGATGGTGTTCCGGCCCAAGGAACCAGCTGCGACGTAACGACTTGGCCACTATCCCTGCACGACTGGCGTGAGCCTGCCCACAGCGGACGGGCCAGCACTAAGATTGAAACAAAGTTACTGGCGGGTGCGCGCGTGCGTGCTCCCCGTAGCGAAGGGGGAGAACGTTGTTCGAATGGCTTGGGGAAAACTGGTGGGCGTTGTGGCTCACGGCCTTCCTGGCGTTTGCAGTGATCGAGATGATCACCCTTGACCTGTTTTTCATCATGCTCGGCGGAGGCACCCTCGCCGCACTGGTCGCGGACTTCGCAGGAGCCGACCTCTGGCTCCAGATCGTGGTCTTCTGCGTGGTGTCACTGCTCATGATTGCCTTTGTCCGGCCCGTGGCCCTGGCCCACCTGAAGAACGGTCCGTCAGAGCAGCGCACCAACATCGACCGGCTCATTGGTGAGCAGGCCGTTGTAATGGAACCGGTGACATCCGACGGCGGCCTGGTCAAGATCGGCGGAGACATCTGGACAGCCCGTTCTGCAGGGGGCGTCCTTACCGCCGGCCAAAAAGTAGTGGTTTCCGCCATCGATGGGGCTACGGCCGTGGTGTCAGCGCCGCCGGAAGCAGCTGGCCAGTCCTGATACAGCCTGAACAAATGGGGAACAAGGAGATGTATGGATAACGCAGGAGGAACTGCATTGGCCATTGTGCTGGTGGTCCTGATCGTGTTTGTGATAATCGTGCTGGTCCGGTCGGTGCGGATTATTCCGCAGGCCCGCGCAGGCGTGGTCGAACGGCTGGGCAAGTACCAGCGGACGCTTAATCCAGGGCTGACCATCCTGATCCCGTTCGTGGACCGGCTCCTGCCGTTGCTCGACCTCCGCGAACAGGTGGTGTCGTTCCCTCCGCAGCCGGTTATTACCGAGGACAACCTGGTGGTCTCCATCGACACCGTGGTTTACTTCCAAGTCACTGATCCGAGGGCTGCCACCTACGAGATCGCCAATTACATCCAGGCAGTCGAGCAGCTGACCACCACCACGCTGCGCAACGTCGTGGGTGGCCTGAACCTTGAAGAAGCACTCACCTCCCGCGACCAGATCAACGGCCAGCTGCGCGGCGTCCTGGACGAAGCAACCGGCCGCTGGGGCATCCGTGTTTCCCGCGTGGAGCTCAAGGCGATCGATCCGCCCCACTCCATCCAGGACTCCATGGAGAAGCAGATGCGCGCGGAGCGGGACCGGCGTGCCGCCATCCTCACGGCCGAAGGCACCAAGCAGTCAGCCATCCTGACTGCCGAAGGCCAGCGGCAGGCGTCCATCCTGGCGGCCGAGGGCGATGCCAAAGCCGCCATCCTGCGCGCCGACGGCGAAGCGCAGGCTATCCAAAAAGTCTTTGACGCAATCCACAAGGGCAACCCGGACCAGAAACTGCTGGCATACCAATACCTGCAGACCCTTCCGAAGCTTGCGGAGGGTTCCTCCAACAAACTGTGGATCATCCCAAGCGAAGTCGGCGAAGCCCTCAAGGGAATCGGCAACGCGCTCGGGGGAACCAACCCCGACCCCACCGCGGCCGGGTTGTTCGACGAAGTGGGAGCCAAGACCTCCGAGCCTTAAATCCAGACTGGGAAGGCACCTCGAGGGGATCCGCAGTAATTGCGGATCCCCTCTATTTTGGCCCGGATGGCATGACACCCGTATAATTGGGTATTTGTCCGGCAGGAGCAGATCCGCTGGAACAACCGAGCTTCGCGATGCGTTGAATCTTAAGATGCAGCACAGAGCACAGAGTAGTCCGGAGGTGCTTCTTAGCCACCGGCTTGCGCGGGGTTTTACTCCGCGAACCGATCAGAGGGAGAAAACATGAGCGATCGCAGCCTGCGGGGCATGCGCCTTGGTGCGCAGAGCATGGAGACCGAGTCCGGAGTCGAGCCGGCTCCGCGTCAGCGCGTCGAGTACCGGTGCGAGGACGGCGAGCAGGTCTTCGTAACGTTCTCTTCCGAGGCGGAGATTCCTCCGGTCTGGGTTTCCAAGACCGGCAAGGAAGCCCTCCTGGTCGACGGCGAACGCCCGGACACCAGCAATGACAAGGCCGTCCGCACGCACTGGGACATGCTGCTGGAACGCCGCTCGCTTCCGGAGCTGGAGCAGATCCTCGAGGATCGGCTGACCATCCTGCGCGAACGCCGCGGAGAGCGCCGCTCCGCCTAGCACCTCCGAATGTGCAACAAGGGCCGTCCCCCATTCCGTGGGGGACGGCCCTTGTTTTTGCCGCGCTGCCGCTTCCTAAACGGCCCGCTTAAAGCAGTTACGGCTGAGCCGGCGACTTCCTGCGGGTGAGGGTGTTCCAGCGGGCCTGGAGCCCCCACTTCGTGACGTTGATCATTGCCTCCACCACGATGTTGCCACTCATTTTGGAGGCTCCCAGCTCGCGCTCCACGAAAGTGATGGGCCGTTCCTCGATCCGCAGGCCCATACGGGAAACCCGCCAGGCGAGGTCAACCTGGAAGCCGTAGCCCACAGAATCCACCTGGTCCAGGTTCAGCTTCTCAAGGGTGGTCCTGCGGAACGCGCGGTAGCCGCCGGTGACGTCCTTGATCTTCAGGCCCAGCATGAGGCGGGCGTAGGTGCTTCCCACCCGGGAGATGGCCTGCCGGTACAGCGGCCAGTTCACCACGCTTCCGCCGGGGACCCAGCGCGAACCCATGGCAAGGTCAGCACCCTGGTCGATGGCCTCAAGGAGCTGGGGAAGCTGTTCGGGCTGGTGTGAACCGTCCGCGTCCATCTCCACCAGCACGTCGTAACCTGCGTCCAGGCCCCACTTGAACCCGGCAATATAGGCCGCGCCCAGGCCTTCCTTGCCCTTGCGGTGCAGGACGTGCACCTGGGCGTCCTCGGCCGCGATCCCGTCGGCCAGCCGGCCGGTGCCGTCAGGGCTGTTGTCGTCCACTACCAGCACGTCCGAGGCCGGTACGGCTGCGCGGAGCCGCTGCAGGGTGATAGGCAGCGATTCCAGCTCGTTGTAGGTAGGGATGATGGTAAGGACGCGCACAGAGAGCCTTCCTGGTGGGAACGGTCGGTGCACCCGCGGACGAGCGAATCGCTGGCAGGCGCAGCTACCCATTATAGGGCGGGCGGCGCGGGGGCCAGGAACGCAGGTCAGGAACGCAGGGCGGGGCTGGCATACAGCTCGGAACCGTCCCGTACCGTCTGCAGGCAAACCGGGTCCGACCCGGTGTCCAGCGCAGGCAGTAACGGCGTCCGTGCCCTCGGATCGGTGCTCCATGACTGAACCCTGCCGTCAGCCACCTGGACCATCAGTTCCTCAACTTCCCAGACAGCGAAGCTGGCCGGAGCTCCGGGGACGAGCTGTCCCGCCATGGGATTGTGATACTTTGCTGCCCGCCATCCAGCCCGGGTGTGGCCCAGGAAAGCCGCGCGCGCCGAGATCCGCTCATCTTCATTGTGGTGCTCCAGGCAGGCCCGGACGCTGGACCAGGGGCGCAGCGGTGTCACGGGGCTGTCGCTGCCGAAGCACACGGGAACTCCGGCAGAGTAGAGGCTGGCAAACGGATTCATGGGCCTGCTCCGCTCCCCCAGCCGCTTCTCATACAGTCCTCCGGGGCCTCCCCAGGCGGCATCGAACGCGGGCTGGGCACTCACCGTCACGGAGTAGCGTGCCAGTGTTGCGATGGCTGCTGCATCCACCATCTCCACATGCTCAAACCGGTGGCCTGCCGCCCGGACCCGCTGCTCTCCCACCTCGGAGGCCGCCAGCTCCAAAGCCTCCAGGGCGGCGTCCAGTCCGGCGTCCCCAATCACGTGGAAACCGCCCTGGATCCCCACCAGGGAACAGGCTGCAAGATGGGCTGCCGCCTCCTCGACGCTCAGGTACAGGCTGCCGGACTCGTCCGGGGCGTCGCTGTAATCTGACCTCAGCGCCGCCGTCCGTGATCCTATGGAGCCGTCGATGTTCAGGTCACCGGCAAGGCCCCTGACCCCAACCCCCAGTTGGCCGAGAATGCTGCGCGCGTGATCTTCCGATGACGCCAGTTCGCCCCAATAGGGCAGTACTTCCGGCGCCGGTACTCCCCCGTTGTTGCTGTTCCAGCTTCCTGCCAGCCTGAGATCGGCGGTACCGCCTATGTGCGGAGCCCCGATCTCCGCCACTGCCACATAGCCGTTGGCGGCTGCCTCCGTGAGGGCCCGGCGCTGGTGCCGCCTGAGCACCTCGTCGGGGAGCCGACGGGTCGCCTGCCGCGCTGCCGCGTGCGCAGCCCGCCTCACCCGGGGACCGCCGTCGAAACCATCAAGGCCGCGAAGCCCGGCCGAGCCTGCCAGGGACGCAGAGACCAAGGCTGAGTGGACGTCGACACGGGACAGGTAGACCGGACGGCCTCCCGAAGCCCGTTCCAGTTCCTCTGCGCTTGGCAGGGTGGCATCGGCCCAGGTGGTCTCATCCCAGCCGTGGCCCAGGACCGGACCGTCACCGGGCGCAGCGGCTACGGCGTCCAAAAGCTCACGCGCCGAGCTGGTATGTTGCAGCGCCAGGGAGTCCAAGGCTATTCCTGTTTCCGTCAGGTGCATGTGGGAGTCCACGAAACCCGGGGCAACCAGCGCGCCCCGGAGGTCGATGATGTCCATGGACCTGTCCGCGATGGAAGTAGCTGCCTGTTCGGATCCCACCCACGCCACCGTGTCCCCGTCCACAAGCATGGCGGTGGCAAAGGGGTCAGCGGCTGTGTAGACAGAGCCGTTCCGGTAGAGCACCGGGTTGGTCTTGGCACGGGATCCGGGCAGGTCTTCGGGACGGGGCATAGGTAAGCAGTACTCCTGGAGATAGGACGGCCGGCAGCAGCGGGCGGTGGGTCAGAGAACGGAAGAGTAGGCCACAACGCCGCGGCGGATCAGCGAGATGGCGTCAGAGCAAAGGCGCGCGAGGCGGGGATCCAGGCCGGGAATCTTTGCGAGCTGGTCCAGCAGGTCAACCACCTGCTTCACCCAGCGGACAAAGTCTCCCGCCGCGAGGTCGGTACCGCTCAGGACGTCCTGCAGGTGCCGGCCCCGCGCCCACTTGTAGATCGGCCAGACCAGGCCCAGTTCGGGTTCGCCGGTCAACGGAAGCTTGTATTCCTCTTCCGTATCCTCCAGGGCGGACCATTCGCGCACTACGATGTCCACCGAGGTCTCCAGGGAGACGCTGGGCATCCGCGGGCGCAGCCCCCGGTCCTCGCGCTTGGCCTGGTACACCAGGACGCTGGCAAGGGCCGCAACTTCCGCGGCGTCAAGATCCTCGAAGGCGCCAAGCCGGAGCGACTGGGAAATCAGCAGGTCCTTCTCGCCGTAAATCCTCCGCAGCCTCTGCCCGTCTGGACTGATGACCAGCCTGCCGTCGGTGGTCGGTTCGAGGTAGCCGTAGGAGGACAGGACGTCACAGACCCGGTCAAAGGTCTTGGCGATGGTGTTGGTGCGGCCCTGGATCTGCCGGACCAGCCCATCCGTTTCCCGCCGGAGCTTCCACCAGCGTTCAGACCAGCGCGCGTGGTCCTCCCGTTCACTGCACCCGTGGCAGGGGTGGGCGCGGAGTGCGCGTCGGAGGTCAGCGATGCGCTTTTCCTGGTTCGGTAAGGCGGTAGCGAGGCCGAAGTCGTTGTTGCGGTTGTTGCCGGGGGCAGGCGGGCGGTTTTCCCGCAGTGCGTTCCGGGCCGAGGATGCGAGGTCGCGCCGGGACTTGGGAACCTTGGCGTTGAACGACTTGGGGATGCGGATGCGCGTGACCGGGGCGATGGGACCTTCCAGGTCGTCGGTCCCGATCCGGCGCAACTGGTTGTCCAGCGTCAGCACGGCGGGACGCGGCTCCCGGCTGCTGTGGTCCGAACTCAGCACAATCGCGGGGCCAGGGGCCCGCCCGCCCGGAACGTGCACAACGTCGCCCGGAAGCAGGCGCGCCAGCGAATCATCGCTGAGCGACTTCCGGGCCCGCGACTTTGTACGGGAGGTGGCGTTTTCGGCGTCGGACAGCTCCCGGCGCAGCCGCGCGTACTCTGTGAAGTCCCCGAGGTGGCAGGTCATGGATTTCGCGTAGCCGGCCAGCGATTCCTCGCGGCTCCGGACCTGCCGTGCCAGTCCGACCACCGAGCGGTCCGCCTGGAACTGGGCGAAGGAGGACTCCAGGATCTCGCGGGCCCTCACCCGGCCGAACTGGGCCAGGAGGTTGATGCTCATGTTGTACGTGGGCCGGAAGCTGGAATTCAGGGGGTAGGTACGCCGTGAAGCGAGGCCGGCGACCGCCGTCGGGTCCGTACCAGGCTGCCACAGCACCACAGCATGGCCTTCGACGTCGATGCCGCGGCGGCCTGCTCGTCCGGTCAGCTGCGTGTACTCCCCCGCGGTGATGTCCACGTGCGCTTCGCCGTTGAACTTGTCCAGCTTTTCGAGCACAACGGAGCGGGCCGGCATGTTGACGCCGAGGGCAAGCGTCTCGGTGGCGAAAACGGCCTTTACCAGGCCGTCCGCGAAGAGCTTCTCCACCACCTCCTTGAAGGTGGGCAGCATGCCGGCATGGTGCGCCGCGAAACCCCGAAGCAGGCCGTCCCGCCAGGTCCAGAAGCCCAGCACGTCCAAATCGTCCGGTGGAATATCATGGCCGGCCTCGTCCACGCGCTCGGCGATGATCCGCTGCTCTTTCTCCGTTGTCAGCCACAGCCCGGAACCGACGCATTGGGCAACGGCAGCGTCACAACCGGCGCGGGAGAAGATGAAGGTAATGGCCGGCAGGAGGTCCATGCGGTCAAGGCTTGCGATCACCTGAGGCCGGCTGGCAGGGCGCACGCCCCGTTCGTCTCCGCCCCGGCCCGGCCGGTCGTTTCCGCGCCTGCCGCGCTGGCCCCGGCCGCTGGGGGCAGACCTGGCGCGGAAGCTCTGCATGCTTTCGCTGCGGGCCACGGTGAGGAGGTCGGGGTTAACGTCGAAGGCCCGGCTCTTCGCCCTGTCCTTGCTGCCATTCTCTTGAGCCTGGTCGGAATCCACAGGTGGAGCGATCTCGTCGAAAGTGGTTTCCCCGGCAAAGAGGTCCATGATCTGGCGGCCCACCATGACGTGCTGCCACAGCGGTACCGGCCGGTGCTCGGACACAATAATGTCCGTGTCGCCACGGACGGTATCAAGCCACGCGCCGAATTCCTCGGCGTTGGAGACGGTGGCGCTCAGGGAGGCCACCTGCACTTCGCTGGGGAGGTGGATGATGACCTCTTCCCAGACGGCGCCGCGGAAGCGGTCAGCAAGGTAGTGCACCTCGTCCATCACCACGTAGCCCAGGTCGCCAAGGGTTGCCGAATCGGCGTAGAGCATGTTGCGCAGGACTTCGGTGGTCATCACCACCACGGGAGCATCACCGTTGATGCTGGTGTCACCGGTCAGCAGGCCCACGCTGTCTGCTCCATACTTGTCGCTGAGCTCGGTGAACTTCTGGTTGCTCAACGCCTTGATGGGTGTGGTGTAAAAGGCTTTCAGGCCGCGCTGGAGGGCAAGGTAGATCGCGAATTCGCCAACTATGGTTTTTCCGGCCCCGGTAGGGGCTGCAACGAGCACGCCCCTGCCCTCCTGCAGGGAGCGGCAGGCCTGCCGCTGGAAGTCGTCGAGTTCAAAGTCCAGGGTTCGGGAGAAGGCACCGAGGTAGGTGGCCGCCTCTGCCCTTCGTTCAGCGCTGGCGCGATACCTCTCGGCCGGGGAGAGCTCTTCGGGATCGCTGGGACCGGTAGAGAATGGCCTGGGCTGGAACGAACCGTCGTTGGAGGACATACACCAAGCCTAATAGGAGCCTAGAGGTTCTTCAGCTCACTTCCCGGGGTGGCGATGTCTGCTGTGGCATCAGTTTCGGCCAGGCGCTTTGCCTGGCGGCGCTCCCTGCGCTTGTCATTCATCAGGCAGATCCCGATGGCTGCGAAAAAGAGCACCAGCAGCGGGCCGGCAAGCATGAACATGGAGATGGCATCGGCGCCGGGGGCCGCTATGGCCGCCAGGACAAACACCAGGAACACTGTGATCCGCCAGGCCTTGAGGATGGTTTGGCCGGAGATAACACCGGCCATGTTGATACCCACCAGCACCACGGGGACCAGGAAGGCGATTCCCAGCACCAGGACCATCCGCGTGACGAACTCGATGTAGGTGCGCGCATCAATCACGCTGGAGGAGCCGTCAGGGGTGAACTGGGTGAGTGCCCGGACCACCTGTGGCACCACGAGCCATCCCGCCCAGATACCGGCAAGGAACAACGGGACGGCAGCAGCCATGTAGCCCAGTGTGTAACGACGTTCCTTGGAGGTCAGGCCGGGGGTGATGAACGCCCACAGCTGGTAGATCCAGATAGGACTGGAAATGACCACCCCGATGAGGAGCGACATCTGGAGCTTGAAATCAAATGGGGAGGCGATGGTTCCGAAGTTGATCGCCGAGAGCCCGCCGGTTTGCTGGGAGATACGGTTGACCGGATCGGCCAGCGCCTTCAGCAGCGGATCGTAAAGTATCCAGCCTCCGATGCCGCCAATGACGACGCCGATAGCCGACTTGATCAGCCGGTTTTTCAGCTCTTTGAGGTGGTCCCAAAGAGCCATGCGCCCCTCGGGGTTGGCTTTACGGGCCCGCGATAGTGCCACTGGGGGTCAGGCGCGGTTCGACGGCGGAACGTCAGTGCCGTCTGTCGGCTCGCCGGGCTTCGCCTTAGGGTGGTTGACGATGGTGCCCTCCACCGGACCGGAAGCGTCCGTGGTGTCGGTCTTGCCGTCGTTCTTCATTTCCTTGACTTCGGATTTGATGATCCGCATGGACTGACCGAGGCTGCGCGCCATGGCCGGAAGTTTGGGCGCGGCAAACAGAAGCAAAGCAACAACGATGATAATTACGATGGGCCAGGGGCCATCAAACAGTCTTCCCACGGGAAATCCTTTCGTCTCAATTCATTTTACTTCTATGTGAAGTCCAGATCGCCGAGCGCCTGCGGCTGACCCCGGTCCGTCTTGCGCTGCACTCGTTTGAGGCGGCGTTCTTCCCGTCGGGACGACTTGGATGCCTCGTAATCATGTCGCATGACGGTCGGGGAGGCAAAAACTGCGGAACCCGGCTGCGGCTTCCTCGGATCCGGGGATGCGTCCGGCTGCTCCATGGGGCCCAATCGCCCCAGTTTTTCACCGGCTGCCCCCAGGTCCTTGAGGGTGGCCATGATTTGGCGGAACAGTCGGAAGCCCAAAAAGGCATAAAGGAGCAACGAGAGCGCAACGAGCGCTACCCATATCAGGATCCAGGACCACCAAGGCATGCTGAGAAGTCTAGCCGCCGTACCTGGCCAGGGACGCCACCAGCCAGGTGCGGGCCGCGTCGGCCAGCCCCGCCGGCGCCAGGATGCGGGCGGAACCGCCGTGCTGGGCCACGAACATCGGAAGCCACGCGGTATTCCCGAACCGGATCTCAGCAACCAGCCCGCCGTCGTCAAGCTCGGCCGTACGTTCCGCGTAATAGTCGTCGGCCAGCCCCCTGCCCTGCCGGGTGAGCTGGACGGTGACGATCGTATCGTCGTCCCTGGCTGTGAAGAGCTTCGCGGGAACCCCCTCGGCCGGGGTTGTTCCGGCCGGCACCGGACGGCCGTTCGGGCGGAGGTCCTGGACGCGGTCCAGCCGGAAGTTCCGCAGCCCTTCCACCGAATGGCAGTAGGCCTCGAAGTACCAGATGTTGTCCAGCGAATAGAGGCGGAGCGGGTCAACGTCGCGTTCCGAGACGCTGTCCCGTTGCGGGGCCAGGTACGCCAGGCGCAGCTGGAATCCCGACTCGATGGCTTGCCGTACCGTGGCGTGGGCCGCCGCATCTGCCGGTGCCATTTCCGGTCCGGCAAGTGAAGCTGCCCGGAGCCCCTCCTCGCCGGCGGCCGCCAGGAGCTTGAGCGTCACTGATTCCAGGGCGCCGCCCTCTGCTACCTCCGGCAGCCCGTTGAGCGACTCCAGCCCGGTCAGGAGGGCGCACGCTTCTTCCACGGTGAAGCGGACCGGTTTGGTGAGGTCAAGATCCTGGGTGATGTAGACGTGGTCGTCTTCCCATTGGATGTCCAGGAGGTCATCGGGGTAACCCTCCGGAAGCCCTGAACAGATCAGGATCTGCAGATCGTCCTCCAGTTCCTTCCTGCTGATGCCGAACCGGTTTGCGACGTCCTGGATATGCAGGCCCTGGTTGTGCACCAGGAAGGGCACCAGCTGGAGCATCCGCTTGAGCTGGTCCTCCGAGGTGCGCGCGCGGGCGGGCCGCGAGGGAGCGCTGGCGAAGCGGAATGCGGGGACGGGAGTGGCGCTGAATTCTGCTGCGGCACGAAGCCTGCGGCGGACGGCGTCGGCCAGCTCGGCGGGTGCCACTGCCAAAGCGTCCGGCCCGTAGGAAGCGAGCTCTTCGGCCAGGACCTCGGGGTCCCGGTACTCCAGAGTGATCCGCTCATAGCCCGATTCGGGTGGTTCTGCAGCGCCGCTGCCGGGTGCATGGTCCAGTGCAAAGTCCTGGGCGACAGCCCGGCGGCGGAGGGCCAACAACCGCCCTTTTCGGACGTCCACGACGGCGGTGCGCAGCGGCAGCTCCGGCAGGCGGTCCAGTTCCTGCCTGATGTTGAAGTCGCGCGGCGGCGTGAATTGCTCGCGCTCAAGGGTGGTCACCGCACTGGTGAAGCGGGAGAGGCGGAAATGGCGGGGTGCCTTCCGGGCCCTGTCATAGCCTGCAAGGTACCAGTGCCCGAACCGGCTTCCCAGCCCCCAGGGCTCAACCGTCCGTTGTTCCTCCGTTCCGGTACTGCCTGCAAGGTAGGTGAACGTGACGGGGTGCTTGGCGTGCATCGCGGCAACAAGGTCGTCGAAGGCCTGCCCCGCGGGTTTGATCCTGGGCTGGACACCCGCGGGCAGTTGGACGTCGGACATTGCGCCGGACGCCTGGAGCTTCCGCAGTGCGCTCTGCGCGGCTGTGCCGAGCGCTGCGCGCTCCCACAGCTGGGACGCCAGGAGAAGTACCGTCCACTCCTCCGGACCGAGCTGGACGTCCGGGAGGCGGTTGGATTCCTTGCCGATCCGATAGCGTGTGGTGGCGGGATCGTCCTCGCTCCAGCCCAGGTCCGTCAGCGTTTCGACATCGAACCCGAACTTGCGAAGATCGCTTTTGTCCCGTTCGAACATGCGGCCGAAGGACGCCTCGTTGCCCGGGGTGTCGCGGTAGATCGTTTCGCGCAGTTCGTTCCGGCGCAGGCCGTACTTCGTGTTGAGCAGGGCGATCAACAGATTCAGGAGGCGTTCAGTACGGGATGCGGACACCCTCGCTACGTTACTAAACTCCGTGCCCTAACGCAGGAAGCGCGGCAGCGACAGGATGTGATGGTCCTGTTGCTGCCGCGCTTCGCCGGGATGTGGTACGGCTGGGGTCAGCGGACGCCCACGAGGTCAACCACGAAGATCAGGGCTTCGTTGGGTGCAATGGCTCCACCGGCGCCACGGGAACCGTAGGCGAGCTCGGAGGGAATCTCGAGGCGGCGGCGGCCGCCTACCTTCATGCCCAGGAGGCCCTGGTCCCAGCCCTGGATGACCTGTCCGACGCCCACGCGGAAGTCCAACGGGGCGCCGCGGCCCCACGAGGCATCAAATTCTTCGCCGGTGGACCAGGCAACTCCGACATAGTGGGTGGAAACGGTGTCGCCGGCCTTGGCTTCGCGGCCGTCCCCCTCGATGAGGTCGGTGATGACGAGTTCCGTGGGGACGTCGCCCTCGGGGAAGTCGATTTCGGGCTTCTGGCGGTCAAATTCCCGCTGTCCAAAAGACATGGTTGCTCCTTGGTGTCCTGTAGATGGTGTGCTGCTTGGATGCCTCGGCGGGGGCCGGGCCTGTTGCCATTGTTGCTACTTGGCTCCGAGGATGTCCACTACGAAGACAAGATCGCCCTTGGCTTCGCCCTGGCCGGCGTCGCCGTAGGCCAGGTCCTTGGGGATCACCAGCAGGACGCGTGAGCCTACGGTCTTGCCGGCCAGGCCCTGGGTCCAGCCCTTGATGACGCCGGTAAGGGGGAAGGAGGCGGGCTCGCCACGGTCAAAGCTCGAGTCGAACTTGGTTCCGCCCACCAGGTTGACGCCCACGTAGTTCACGGTGAGGGTATCGGTCTCCTTGACGGTGGCGCCGTTGCCCTTGATGAGGTCCTGTGACACCAGCGCCGTGGGAGCCGCAACACCTTCGACGGAGATCTCGGGAATGCCGTCTTTCTCGGTAACGGTGGGCAGGCCGGCCGGCGGGGTGACCGTCTCCCCTTCGGGCTTCTCCAGCACAGGGGTGACGTCGGAAGCGGAAAGGACCTTGATCACCAGCAGCTGGGTAGGCTGGGCTTCGCCGCCGGCAGCAGCGGCCTGGCCGGGAACGGCAAGTGCAAGGCTGGAGCCCACCTTGGCGCCCACAAACGCGTTGTAGATGACCTCGCTGCCGGTCTTCAATTCCTCGTTGAGTTCCAGGGGCTCTGGCTCACTGGGGAACGTGTCCTCAAGGGTAGATCCGTCCGTACCGTTCAGGGCGAGGATGGAGATGTTGGCAATCTGGTTCGCCTTCACTATTTCGCCGTCGCCCTCGGTAACCACTTTAATAGTGGGTTCCGCCACTTCCAGCGGCTTGGCGAACTCCACACTGGGAGCTTTTTTGTCCCCGTTGTCGGTCAGTTTGAGGGAGTCGAACTTTGCAGTCTCGCCAGCGGACTTGCTGGTGGGTTCCGGCTCTGCGGTTGATCCGCCGCAGGCGGTCAACAGCAGCAGGGCTGGAAGAAGGATTGCTAGTAGTCGGCGCACGTAAGAGAACTTTCGTCGGGGCAAGATGGAGTCGGTGGTCCGCAACTCGGCGGGCGGCACCGCGACAGGCCCTTTAAAGGACCTTATCCAGAATAGCCCCTGAAGCTGGGTGTCAGCCCATAGAGTCGAGAAGGGCATCCACACGGTCATCGACGCTCCGGAACGGATCCTTGCACAGTATGGTCTGGTGCGCCCGGTCGTTCAGTTTCAGGTGCACCCAGTCCACGGTGTAGTCCCGGCCCAACTCCTGGGCACGCCGGACAAAGTCGCCGCGAAGCTTCGCGCGGGTTGTTTGCGGCGGCGCGTCGACGGCGTCCTTGATCACGGTGTCATCAACAATCCGCCGGACGGCCCCCCGGCCCTGCAGCAGGTAGTAGAGGCCGCGGCTTCGGGAGATGTCGTGGTAGGTCAGGTCGAGCTGGGCTATCCGCGGGGCGTCCAGGCCGAGCCCATGGCGTTTGCGGTAGTTGTCCATCAGCTTCTTCTTGATGGCCCAGTCGATCTCGGTGTCGATGCCCCGGGTGTCACCGCTTTCGATCGCTTTCAGCGTACGTTCCCAAAGGTCGAGGATCACCGGGACGTGGGAATTGTGGGCGCCGTGCTCCTTGACGAAGGCAGTGACTTTTGTGAGGTACTCCTGCTGGATCTCCAATGCGGTGAGCTGGCGCCCGTTGGCGAGGCGGACCAGAGCGCGGCCGCTGAGGTCGTGGGAGATCTCGCGGATGCTGCGGATGGGGTTTTCCATCCGCATGTCCCGCATGATCACCCCTGCCTCGATCATTCTCAGGACCAGGTCGACCGTGCCCACTTTCATCAGGGCCGTGGCTTCGGACATGTTCGAATCGCCCACGATGACGTGCAGCCGGCGGTAGAACTCAGCATCCGCGTGCGGTTCGTCCCGGGTGTTGATGATGGGGCGGGACCTGGTGGTGGCGGAGGAAACCCCTTCCCAGATGTGGTCTGCCCGTTGGGAGAAAGCGAAGGTTGCCCCGTGTGGGGTCTTCAGGATCTTCCCGGCGCCGGCGATGAGTTGCCGGGTGACCAGGAAGGGAATCAGGATCTCGGCCAGCCGGGAAAACTCACCGCGCCGGGGAATCAGGTAGTTCTCGTGGCTGCCGTAGGAGTTTCCGGCGGAATCGGTGTTGTTCTTGAACAGGTAGACAGTGCCGTTAAAGCCCTCGGCCGCCAGGCGGGCCTGCGCTTCGTCCACAAGGTCGTCGAGGATCAACTCCCCGGCCCTGTCGTGGGCGATCAACTGCGCGAGGTCGTCACACTCGGCCGTGGCGTATTCCGGATGGGACCCCACGTCGAGGTACAGCCTCGAGCCGTTGGTGAGGAAGACGTTGGATGAACGGCCCCAGCTGACCACCTTGCGGAAAAGGTACCGGGCCACCTCCTCCGGGGCAAGAGGCCTCGAGTCGGGGCTGGAATACGAAATCCCGAATTCCGTTTCGATACCGAAGATTCTCTTGTCCATGTGTCCTCCTAGGCCAGCAGTGCAGTGATATCCGCGTCGTCAAGCCGGCGGAAGGCGCGCCGCGAGCCCCGCGAGCTCTCTGACGACCTGTCCAGGACGGCAACTTCCACTGCCTTTACCGGCAATGCCTTCGGCTGTTCGCCTGTCTCGGTCGCCGGAACCAGCGCTCCGATGGCAAGCCGCAGGGCGTCCGCAAAGCTCAGTGAACTGCGCCAGCCCTCCTCGATTGCTGAGGAGACCTTGTCTGCCTGGCCGCCCATCACGACGAACTGGTGTTCGTCGGCAATGGAACCGTCAAAAGTCAGGCGGTAGAGGTGGTCCTCTGCCTGGGTGGGCCCCACCTCCGCAACCGCAAGTTCAACCTCGAAGGGCTTTTGCTCGGCGGTGAATACCGCACCGAGGCTTTGCGCATAGACGCTGGCCAGGCCGCGGGCTGTAACGTCCTCGCGATCGTAGGAGTAGCCGCGGACGTCCGCGTACCTGACGCCGGCCTGCCGGAGACTTTCGAATTCGTTGTACTTCCCTACGGCCGCGAACGCGATTTTGTCGTAAATCTCGCCGATCTTATGCAGGGACGGCGACGGGTTCTCAGCGACCAGCGCGATTCCGTCGGCGCAGCTGATGACAGCAACTGACCTTCCCCGGGCTATTCCCTTCCGTGCGAAATCCGCACGGTCCTTCATCAGCTGCTCTGGCGATACGTAAAACTGCTGGGTCATCTCAGGCCTCCCGTCCGGCGTTGGTGCGGGCCTCGATGATGTTTCCGGCGGTCGCCGCGAGCACGTTCTCGGCTACCCGCCGTGCACCGGACCTGTCCACGGTGTAGATGACCGGCCAAAGCTGGCGGACGGTATCCGGTCCTCCGGTAGCGGAGTCGTCGTCCGCGGCGTCGTAGAGCGCTTCGACGGCGACCGAGACTGCTTCAGCCTCGTTCAGGTTTGGACGCCACAGCTTTTTCAGGGCGCCCCGGGCAAAGACCGAGCCGGAACCGACCGTATGGTGTTCGTGTTCCTCGTACCGGCCGCCCGTGACGTCGTAGGAGAACAGCCTTCCCACCCCGGCGCTGGTGTCGAAGCCGGCGAAGAGCGGCACCACGGCGAGTCCCTGCATGGCGAGGGGAAGGTTGCCGCGGATCATCGCTCCCAGCCTGTTGGCTTTGCCTTCCAGGCTGAGGAGGGTGCCCTCAATCTTCTCGTAGTGTTCCAGCTCCACCTGGAACAGCCGGGTGAGGTCAATCGCTATGCCGGCGGTGCCGGCGATGCCCAGGACGGAGAAGCGGTCGGCAGGGAAGACCTTTTCGATATGCCTGCTGGCTATCACGTTGCCCATGGTGGCCCGCCGGTCCCCCGCCATCAGGACGCCACCGGCGTAGCTCATGGCCACAATGGTGGTGGCGTGCGGAACCTGCAGCGGCGCGGCCCCGGGGGCACCGGCCTGAACTCCCCTGTTGTACGGCAGGAGTTCGGGCCGGTCCCGCTGCAGATGTTCCGTAAAGGACGAGGTGGCGTTGGCGGCTACCTGGTTGGCGGTTGATTCCTGCACTCATGCACTCCTTGAACGTAGTTCTTCAACGTCGGTACAGATTCCGGCCGTCCGCGGCTTCCGCCACCCATCGGGTCCGGGTTACTGGCCGCCTTTTTGGACGAAGGCGCGCACGAACTCCTCGGCGTTGGATTCCAGCACTCCGTCGATCTCGTCGAGGAGGTCATCCACGCCTTCGGTTGATGCTGATGCCTGCGCTTCGGGGGGCGCGGGCGGGGCCTCGGGAATGTCCTCGTCGACCTGGCTGTCGCGCGATTGCGGCTGCTGCTGCTCCTGGCCTGCCATTGTTACCTCTCCCTTCCTGCCGTCGGATCCGGCGGATCCTCCGATATGCCAATCCTGCCACGATGCCGGCCTTCCGGCGCGGTTTATGCCGCAGGCGGAGTCCTGTTGTGTCCCAGGAGTTCCGCGAGGAATGGGCCCGCTTCCCGGTAGCGCTCGAATAACGCTCCGGTCAGCGCTTTGGTTCCCCGAAGGGGCTCCCGGGTAGGGACGCGCTGAAGCCTGCCGTAGCCCGGGACGTCGAAAATGACAGAGTCCCAACTGGCCCCTACGACGTCCTTGCCGAAGTTGCTGATGCACTTGCCGCGGAAGAACGCGCGGGTGTCCGGCGGCGGCTCGCCCACGGCAGCCGCGATGGCGCCGTCGTCGAGAATCCTGTCCACGCGGTTCCTGGCCAGGAAGCGGTAGTAGAGGCCCTTTTCCGGCCTGATGTCGGCCCACTGAAGGTCAACCAGTCCAAGCCGGGCGTCGTTCCACGCCAGCCCGTCACGTTCGCGGTACCCCTCAAGGAGCGAGAGCTTGGCGACCCACTCCACCGAGCGGGCAGCGGCAGCACGGTCACTGTCCAGCTGGGTGAGGACGGTGGCCCACCGGTCCAGGACGTCATGGGTGTGCCCATCGCCGTCCACGGCATCACCGACGCCGGTATCCTGTGCCAGCTTGGCCGCGGCTTCGTGATATATCCACTGGAGGTCAAGGGCGGTGACACGCCTGCCGTCCAGCAGCCGCAGTGTCGCGGTGAGGGAGGTGTCGTGGCTGACTGCCTGGAGGGCGGCCACGGGTTCGTAGACCTCGATCTTTGGTGCGAGCCCGGCCTCGATGAGGCTGAGGACCATTGCCGTGGTTCCGAACTTCAGGTAGTTGGAAACCTGGCTGAGGTTGGCATCACCGATGATGACGTGGAGGCGCCGGTATTTGTCCGCCGTGGAGTGCGGCTCGTCCCGGGTGTTGATGATGGGACGCCGGATGGTGGTTTCGAGGCCCACTTCGGCTTCGAAGAAATCAGCCCGCTGGCTGATCTGGTAGCCGGGGGTGGAAGCGTCCTGACCGATCCCCACCCGGCCGGATCCGCAGAGGATCTGGCGGCTGATGAAAAACGGTGTCAGACCCCGGACGATATCCCCGAAGGGAACGGAGCGGGGCATGAGGTAGTTCTCGTGGGACCCGTAGGACACCGATTTGTTGTCAGTGTTGTTTTTGTACAGGTTCACCGGCGGCAGGTCGGGGTCAGCGGCCAGCCTGCGTACGGTGGCCAACGCCACGAGGTCACCCGCGGCGTCCCACTTGACGGCGTCACGCGGGTTTGTCACCTCCGGGCTTGAATACTCGGGATGGGCGTGGTCCACGTACAACCTTGCGCCGTTGCCCAGGACCATGTTCATCAGCAGGGTACCGGACTCATCCTGCCCGTCGAGTTCCAGTTCCTCACGGCCGTAGGCCAGCGCAACAGCTTCCGCGTCCAGCACCGGCGGCTGGTCGGTCAGCTGGCTGGGATGGGCGGACGCCCTGTCCACCGTCCAGCCCCGTGCGTCGTGAAGGGGTTCCTCGTCGGTGTAGTCCCACCGCGTTTCCGCCCCGCCCGCGGCGCGCTGACGGGTCACTTGGGCATATGCCTGGACCACCCTTGCACTCATCATGGTGGCGTTCGCCGACGGGGCGGACGGGGCATGGATGCCGTATTCGGTTTCTGCTCCCATGACCCGCAAGGCCCCGCCCACGGGGAGGGCTCCCCCGGCAGCGGGTTCCTGCGAAGCCGTCATAGATACTGCCCTGTGGTCGGCATTGTTTCGATCGACTTTCCGGGCTCCTGGCCGGCCTTGCCCTGCACGATGGTGCGGATGTACGTGATCCGCTCACCCTTCTTGCCGGAGATCCGGGCCCAGTCGTCCGGATTGGTGGTGTTGGGCATGTCCTCGTGTTCGCGGAACTCGTCCACCACGGCCCGCAGCAGGTGCTCGATCCGCAGCCCCTTCTGGTGCGTGGTCAGCAAATCCTTGATGGCGTACTTTTTCGCCCGGTCCACCACGTTCTGCACCACAGCACCGGAGTTGAAGTCCTTGAAGTACAGCATCTCGGTGTCACCGTTCGCGTAGGTGACTTCCAGGAACTCATTGGACTTGTCCGTGGAGTACATGGCTTCCACCGTGCGCTGGACCATGGCGTCCACCGTGGCCTGGACGTCGCCGTCGTGTTCGGCGAGGTCGGACTCGTGGAACGGCAGGTCCGTGGTGATGTACTTGTTGAAGATGTCGGCAGCAGCCTCGGCATCCGGGCGGTGGATCTTAACTTTGACGTCAAGCCTGCCGGGCCGAAGGATCGCCGGGTCGATCATGTCCTCACGGTTGGATGCGCCGATCACGATGACGTTGTCCAGCCGCTCCACGCCGTCGATCTCGCTCAGCAGCTGGGGCACGATGGTTGTTTCGACGTCGGAGGAGATTCCTGTGCCGCGGGTACGGAACAGCGAATCCATCTCATCGAAAAACACCACGACTGGGCTGCCGTCCGACGCCTTTTCGCGGGCACGGGAGAAGATGAGCCGGATATGGCGTTCCGTTTCGCCTACGTACTTGTCCAGGAGCTCGGGGCCCTTGATGTTCAGGAAGTAGCTTTTCAGGTCCACGTTCCCCGAACGTTCCGCGGCGCGGGCAGCAAGTGAATTGGCCACGGCCTTGGCGATCAGGGTCTTACCGCAGCCGGGAGGGCCGTAAAGCAGGATGCCCTTGGGCGCCTTCAGGCCGTGTTCCCGGTAAAGATCCGGGTGCAGGAAAGGCAGTTCGACGGCGTCGCGGATCTGTTCGATCTGCGGTCCCAATCCCCCGATGTCTTCGTAGGTGATGTCCGGGACCTCTTCCAGGACCAGGTTCTCCACCTCGGACCGCGGCACTTTCTCGAGAGCGTAGCCTGTCCGCGAGTCGATGGAGAGGGCATCGCCCACCCGGAGCTTCTCTGCGAGCAGCGCGCCGGAAAGCCGGACCACCCGCTCCTCATCGGCCCTCCCCACCACCAGAACGCGGTCGGAGCCAAGCATTTCCTTCAGCGTGGCCAGTTCGCCTGCCCGCTCGTAACCGAGTCCGGCGACGACGAGGAGTGCCTCGTTAAGGAGGACTTCCTGCCCCACGGCCAGCTGGTTGATGTTTACCAGCGGGCTGATGCCCACACGCATTTTCCTGCCGGCGTTGAAGATGTCCACTGATTCTTCAGTAGCCGCCTGCCCGCTGCTGCCCGGCGAAGGCTGCCTCCGCGGGTTCAGCTGGAGAATGGTGCCGAAGCTGTAGGGAGGTTGTCCTTCCTGGTCCAACGCGTTCTTCAGCCGGAGAATCTCGGCCTTCGCCGCCTCAAGCATCGTGACCAGCTTCGTATTGTTCTGCGTTGCCGCAGCCAGCTGGCGGTCGATGTGCCTGAGCTTGTCCCTGAGGATGTTGACCTGGCGGTCGGCAACCGAGAGGTCGTTGGCGGCAGACTGCTCTGCCGGTGTACGTCCGGAGTCCTGGTTTGGCGTCTCCATGATGTATCAGCCCCTTCCTGCGCTTCTATTAAGACCTTAGCCCCAAGATGGCAGGTAGGGAGGGAGACTCCCGAAATATGGACTAGTTCGTGATGTCCGGTGTGTCCTTGACGTTCGTGCCTGCGATGGCATCACGGGCGGCGCGCCGAAGCTTTTTGTCCGAGACCAGCCGCTCCCCGACCGCGCCCGGGGTCCAGGCGTTGACGTCCTCTTCATTGAAGTCTGTCTTTGAGGGGCGCCGCTTGACGGAGATGCCTGTGACGCCGTCAGCCAGCCGGCGGGTGACCAGCAGGAAGCCGGTGTGGGCCACCATGCGGTGGTCGGGGCGGACGGCGAGGCCCTCCAGGTGCCAGCCCCGGACCATGGACTCCCAGGCGTCTGGTTCAGTGAACCGGCCGTCGGCGCGGATGGCTTCTGCCGTCCTCGAGAGCTGGGTGACCGTTGCCACGTAGTTGATCCATACGCCGCCCGGGGCAAGGACGGTAGCTACGGCGTCGAGGCACTCCCAGGGCGCAAGCATGTCCAGGACTACGCGGTCCACAGAGCCCGGGGCCTCACTGCGTACCACTTCCTCCTGGAAGTCGCCCAGTGAGATCTGCCAGGCAGGGTGCGGGCCGCCGAAGATCGTCTCCACGTTGCCACGGGCGATGTCCGCAAATTCTTCACGCCGTTCAAAGGAGTGCAGGTAGCCGTTGTCTCCCACGGCACGGAGCAGCGAGATGGAGAGGGCACCGGAGCCAACTCCCGCTTCCACTACCCGCGCACCCGGGAAGATGTCAGCCATGGTGACGATCTGCCCGGCATCCTTGGGATACACCACCGCAGCGCCGCGGGGCATGGAAAGGACGAAGTCGGAGAGCAGCGGGCGCAGGGTCTGGTATTGCTGGCCAACGTTGTTGACAACTACCGAGCCGTCAACCTTGCCGATGATGTCATCGTGGTTCAGGAAACCGCGGTGGGTATGGAAAGCGCCGCCGCTTTCGAGGGTGATCGTGTTCATGCGTCCCCGCTCGTCGGTCAGCTGGACGCGTTCACCTTCGCGGAAGGGGCCGCGGCGACGGGCAGCTCCCACCGGCTGCGAGCCGCTGGCGGCAACACCCGGCTGGGCTGCTGCTGTGGCTTCGTTGACGGCAGTTTCGCTGCTCATGATTTTCCTCGCTCCTGTAAAACTGTGGTGCCCCCGCGCCAATGTCCTTTAAAGACATTGTGGCTTCTGCGGCGGCAATGCACGACCGGCAGGTAACTCTACCGGTTCCTGCCCTGGGGGTGCCTACCCGATTGCTGGCGCCTGCCTGTAATGGCGGACAGCACCGCGTCCTGTGAGAGCAGCCCGGTCACCTTGCCGTTGTGGTCCACTACGGCGTAGTCCCGTCCTTCGAGCTGGGACAGGAAGTGGAGAAGTTCCTGGCCCTTTGACCATTCCGGCACGTAGGCGCCGGCGGCAAGGGCATAGGACACAGCAGTGATGGGAGTTGCGCCTGCGGCAGCGGCCGGAACCGAAACCAGCGCTGCAGGATCAACAACGGCCTCGGGCCGTCCGCCGTGGCCGTAAACCACGACTGACGTTTTGTCCGGTGCGCCAAGCCGGAGTGCGTCCTGAACGGATGCCGTGGCAGGCAGGCCGACGGCGGGCGTCGACAGCCCTGCAGCACTGACCAGATGAAGCCGTCCGCGCAGCGTCCCCTGCTGGATGGCGGCCGAGGCCCCCATCCACAGGAAGCCGCCCACCAGCACCGTAATCATAAGCAGGCTGAACTCGGGCGAATCACCGGCAAGCAGCGGACGCAGGATGAACCAGTAGCCCAGCGCAACCACGATGAGGCGGCCGCCCCAACCTGCCGCCACCGTCCCCTTGGCTTGGCTCCCCGTGGCCTTCCAGACGACCGATTCCACCAGCCGGCCTCCGTCCAGCGGTAGCCCCGGCAGGACGTTGAAGACGGCAATCAGGAAGTTTGCCCACATAAAGATGTTGGTGAGGATTTCGGCGACGCTGCCCAGAGTTGCACCGGTCAGAAGGAGCCAGGCTCCTGCTGCCAGGACAAAGTTGGCGGCGGGGCCGGCAAGGGCCACCAGCACGGATCGTCCCGGGGTGGCAGTGAAATTCTCGAACTGCGTATGCCCGCCCCAGAGGTTGAGTACGATTTTTTGGGTTGGCCACCCATAGATCTTGGCCGTCAGGGCATGGGCCAGTTCGTGGACCAGGACGGAGACGAGCAGCAGGACAGCGTAGGCGAAAGCGATGACGTAGGCGCTGGCACCGAGGGCAGGGTTGTTCCGGCCAAGCACCGGCCCGTAAACAATCACGGTGAAGGCCGCGATGAGGAACCACGAGTAGGCCAGGACAACGGGAACACCGGCGATCCGGCCCAGCGGAATTCCCTCGCGGCGGACCGGGGCCGCTGTCTCAGTCATGGGAGCTCCAAGAGTCCGGTCGGTATTGCAGCGGACGGCACTGCCGACCGGGACACCACCAGGTCCTCAAGATCAGCCAGCGAGCGTCCCGCCAGGGACTCCCATAACGTGTAACCATCGTCCTCAGGCAGCGGGACGATATGGGGAATGGCAACCGTGGCCACTCCGGACGCCACGGCCGCAGCCACGCCCGGTTCCGAGTCTTCAAGCGCGACGCAGTGGTGGATGGCAAGGTCCGGGTCCGTTTCCTGGAGCAGTTCCACTGCTTTCAGGTAAGCCTCCGGGTGCGGCTTTCCCTGCGCCACGGTGTCCCCGGTAACCACCACTTCAAAGTAGGGGCGTGGAAGGCTGGCCACCACCTCCCGGGCAAGCGGCCCCTCGGACATGGTTACGAGGGCGCATCTCACACCGGCACGGTGGAGGTTTTCCAGGAGCTCCCGCGCACCGGGGCGCCACGGCACCCGCTGCCTTACGCCGGCCACCACTTGGGCGGTGAGGGTGTCAATGATCTCGCGGACTTCAAGATCGACGCCGGCCTGCTGGAGAAGGCCGGCGGAAAACGTCAAAGACTGTCCTACGAGCTGCATGGCCTGTTCATGGGACCACGTTCCGCCGTGGGCTGCCACCAGCGCATGTTCAGCAGCTATCCAGTAGGGCTCCGTATCCACGATGGTGCCGTCCATATCCCAGAGGACGGCTTTGAGCGGGGAACTGGTGGCTGGCAGTCGCATGTCCCCAGTCTACGGGGACTGTCTGGACGGGGGCTGTGGCTACGCCCTTGGCGAATAAGGCCGGGTTTACTGCCTTTTGAGGAAATTGGGAGGCATTTTTCGGCGCTTCATTCAATGCATGACCCCGCCCCTTGGACGTAGGGTGAAGAAATGAATAGCTTCGAGGGAGACACCACCGAACCTGGTGCCGGACCCGCCCGTGAGCGGTTCCTGCAGCCTGTGGCTGACGGGCAGCGTGTCACAGTGATGCTGGCCGCCTTTGAGGGCTGGAACGATGCCGGAGAGGCTGCAAGCGATTCGCTGCGCTATCTCAACAAATTGTGGGGCGGCAAGAAAGTGGCGTCCATAGATGCTGACGAATACTACGATTTTCAGTTCACCAGGCCCACCGTGCGCAGGAATGCTGCCGGGGAACGCAAGATCAAGTGGCCCTCCACGCGGATCTACAAGGCCAGCGCACCTGGCTCGAACGTGGACGTCATTTTTGTCCAGGGCACGGAGCCGTCCTATAAATGGCGGGCCTACACGGCAGAACTCCTGGTACATGCCGAAGCACTGAATGTTGACTATGTCGTCCTGGTGGGCGCCCTGCTGGCAGATGTGCCGCACAGCCGGCCCATCCCGGTGAGCACGTCCTCGGACGACGCACCGTTGCGGGAGCGAATGAACCTTGAAGCCTCGCAGTACGAAGGCCCGGTGGGGATTGTTGGAGTACTCTCCGAGGTCGCGCTCCTGGCAGGTATCCCCACCGTGTCGCTCTGGGCCGCCGTCCCCCACTACGTGGCCCAGGCGCCTTCGCCGAAGGCACAGCTGGCCCTCCTCCACAGGATAGAAGAGCTGCTCCAGGTTCCCCTGGACACCCATGAGCTGGCTGAGGAAGCAGATGCCTGGGAGCGGGGCGTGGACGAACTGGCCACTGAGGACCCCGAAATCGCGGCTTATGTCCGCCAGCTCGAGGAGGCAAAGGACACCGCGGACCTTCCGGAAGCAACGGGCGAGTCCATTGCCCGCGAGTTTGAGCGTTACCTTAAACGTCGCGGGCAGGACAGGCCGTAACGGCGGGTTCCATGTAGGTGTCAGTTCCCGGCGTTACGCCGGGGACTGA
Source organism: Arthrobacter sp. D3-16 (assembly GCF_054408515.1). NCBI lineage: Bacteria > Bacillati > Actinomycetota > Actinomycetes > Micrococcales > Micrococcaceae > Arthrobacter > Arthrobacter sp. D3-16. The sequence continues at coordinate 2,086,475 of NZ_CP096437.1, forward strand.
CAGTTCAGAGCCGGATGCCCAGCAGGGCGTCCAAGGCGTCCCTTACCAGGCTCTGGTCTGCAGGGCTGGCGGCAGCGCCGGCGTCGTTGGCCTGCATTGCCCAGCTGGAGACCGCCATAACGGCTGCGGGGGCGTCAAGGTCGGCAGCCAGCGCAGCTCGCATCTCTGCGATGAGGGCCGGGGCCGAACCTGCGGGAGCGTGCGCCAGTGCACTTCGCCACGATGCAAGGTCTGACTTTGCGGCCTCGAATCCTTCGTCCGTCCAGGACCAGTCCGACCGGTAGTGGTGTGCCAGGATGGCGAGCCGGATGGCTGCCGGGTCCTCCCCCGCGGCGCGCAGCTTCGACACCAGCACCAGGTTGCCCTTGGACTTGCTCATCTTTTCGCCGTCCAGTCCCACCATTCCGGCGTGGGCGTAGTGCTTGGCAAGCGGGACACCGGCCAGGGAGAATGCGTGGCCGGCTCCCATCTCGTGGTGCGGGAAGATCAGGTCCGAGCCGCCGCCCTGGACGGTGAAGGGCGAGGGCAGGTATTTCTGTGCGATGACCGTGCACTCGATGTGCCAGCCGGGCCGGCCGGGGCCGAGGCTTCCGCCGGGCCAGCTGGGCTCGCCTTCGCGCTCGACCCGCCACAGCAGCGGGTCCAGCGCCTGGCGCTTTCCGGACCGGCCGGGATCGCCGCCGCGTTCGGCGAAGAGCTCCAGCATCTCGCTTTCGGCAAGACCGGATATGGACCCCAGGGACCAGGCGTCCGGCGCTGTGGACTGCTTTCCCGCGGCCTCGACGTCGTAATAGACGTCCCCGTCCGGCTCGCCGTTGGTGCCTTGCACCGTGTAGGCAAGGCCCAGGCTGACCAGCCGCTCCACCTCGGGCACGATCAGGGAGATGGATTCCACGGCGCCCACGTAGTGGTCCGGCGCGAGTACGTTGAGTGCTTCCATGTCTGTCTGGAACAGCTCGATCTGGCTTGCCGCCAGGTCCCGCCAGTCAACGCCGGTGGCTGTGGCGCGTTCCAGCAGCGGATCATCCACGTCCGTCACGTTCTGGACGTAGGACACCTCATGGCCGGCATCGCGCCAAACGCGGTTGAGAAGGTCGAACGCAACATAGCTCGCGGCATGGCCCATGTGCGTGGCGTCGTAGGGCGTGATGCCGCAAACGTACATGGAGGGCCGGCCATCTGTTTCCAGGGCCACCTCGCGGCCCACAGCGGTGTCGAACAACCGGATGGCAGGCATGCTGCCGGGCACGTCGGGAACAGGGCGGGAGATCCAGGATTTCACACGCCAAGCCTAGTGCTAGGCGCTGATGACATTGAAACCGAGAAGGAGGTACAGGGCCAGGCCGAGGAAGATCCGGTACCAGACGAACAGGCGGTAGCTCCGGGTGGAGACGAACTTCAGGAACCAGCCGATGATGATGTAGCCCACCACCAGGGCGATCACGGTGGCCAGGGCTGTTTCCGGGAGTCCGTAGGGGCCGGTAATGCCCTCATTGGACACAGTCTTGTAGAGCTGGAACAGCCCGCTGCCGAACACCGCGGGAATGGCCAGCAGGAACGAGTACCGTGCGGCCGCTTCGCGGGTGTAGCCCATCAGGAGGCCTGCGGTGATGGTGCCGCCGGACCTGGACACGCCGGGGATGAGCGCCATGGCCTGGGCAAAGCCGAAGAGGATGCCGTGTTTGTACGTCAGCCGGCTGAGGTCCCGTTCCTGCTTGCCCACTGCGTCCGCGACGGCCAGGAACAAGCCGAACACGATCAGCATGGTGGCCACGATCCACATGCTGCGGAGCACCGACTCGATCTGGTCCTGGAACAGCAGGCCCAGCACCACGATGGGCAGGCTGCCCAGGATGACAAGCCAGCCCATCCTGGCGTCAGGGTCCTGCCTGGAGACTTTTCCGGTAAGGGAACCGGTCCACGCCTTCACGATCCGCACGATGTCCCGCCAGAAATAGATCAGGACAGCGGTTTCGGTACCCAGCTGGGTGATGGCGGTGAAAGCGGCTCCGGGGTCTGCGGCGTTAGGCAGGAATTGCCCCACAATCCGCAGATGGGCGCTTGATGAAATCGGTAGAAATTCGGTCAGTCCCTGCACAAGGCCCAGCAGGGCCGCCTCAAACCAGTTCACGCTAAGACCCTACGGCATGGGCAGTACTGGTTCTGCCCGTAAGCTTGCTGCTATGCAGCAGCGTTACGTCGGCAACAGTGGATTGCGAGTTTCCGCTTTATCCCTAGGCACCATGTCGTGGGCCGGCGAGACTGACGAGCAGGATGCCGCGGAGCTGCTGCGCACCTTCCTGAACGCCGGCGGGCGGCATGTCGATACGGCCGCCTCCTATGCAGATGGACGGTCGGAAGCCATGGTTGGGTCGATGCTGGGCGACGTGGTTGCCCGCACCGAGATCTCCATCTCCACCAAGGCGGGCATGACGACGCCGGATGGCCGGCGGGGTGTGGACACGTCACGGAACGCAATGCTCACCGGCCTGGAGGCAAGCCTGGCCAGGCTGGGCACCGACTACGTGGACATCTGGTTTGCACAGGCCTGGGATGGCAACGTGCCCCTGGACGAAACGCTGTCCGCGCTGGAGTTTGCCGTACGGACCGGAAGGGCCCGGTACGCCGGGGTCTCGAACTTCAACGGCTGGCAGACGGCCAAGGCCGCGGCCATTGCCGGGTTTCCCCTCGTGGCCGCCCAGGCCGAGTACTCGTTCCTGCAGCGGCGGCCGGAAGCGGAACTCATTCCGGCAATTGAGGATGCGGGCCTGGGCCTGATGGCGTGGGGACCCCTGGGCCGTGGGGTGTTGACCGGGAAGTACCGGGGCAGTATTCCTGCCGGTTCACGGGGAGCGTCCGCCACGGAAGCTAAGTATGTCGAAACCTACCTTGACGGGAAAGCCTCCAGGACGGTCGAGGCCGTGTGCATGGCGGCCAAGGGTCTGGGCCGGACGCCACAGGACGTGGCGCTGAGCTGGCTGCTTTCCCAGCACGGTGTCGCCACGGCGATAGTCGGCCCGCGCACGCCTGTGCAGCTCAAGGAAATCGTGGACGCCCAACTGACGCCGCTGCCGCCGGAAATAGCCTGCGCCCTGGAAGACGCTTCAGCCATCCAGTAGCGTCCTCCCCTGCGGGCAGGCCCGCGGCGCCTTCTGTCAGACGTTACGGTCCTCGACGATTTCGAGGTCCTCGTCATCCACGTCGCTTTCCTCTTCCTCGTCATCCTCGTCATCAAAGACCTGAAGCGGCGTGACCTCGTTGTAGGCCTCGTAGAGTGCATCCTCGTAGACTTCAAAAGCATCGGCTACTGCGAAAAACGCCGCCTCCACGGAGGGGTCACCATCTCCGCGGCGGTTGGATGCTGCTATAAGGTGTTCTTCCAAAGCGGTGGTCAAGGACTGAAGCGCGACACGCGGATCGATGCTCATGCCTTCACGTTAGCCGGAAAAGGACGAAAATGGAGAGCAAATGAAGGAACAATTTCTCACCAGCTCGGTCCAGCGGGGACGGGACTATGCGAAGCAGTACGAGTACCTTGTACTGACAGTCAGCCCTGTCGATTCACTGCACGAAGCCCGGCGCCGCCTGGTGGAACACTCCGAATACGGCAAGTGGGAGCTGGAGCGCAGCAAGCTGTACGTCGGCGGCGGCAGGCGGTTCTGGCTCCGCCGCCGGGTGATGCAGGTCCAGCGGACCGTCTAGAGTCAGGTCCAGGGGGCCGTCTAATCCTCGAGGGGCCCCAGCCAGGCGTTGGCTACGGTGTTGTGGGCGGATTCGTCGTCGGACGGATGGAACATCCCGGCCAGAACGTCCCGGTACAGCCTTTCAAGCTCCGATCCGCGGAAGTAGCTCGATCCGCCGCTGACGCGGATGGCGAGGTCTACAACGCGGCGTGCGGTCTCCGTGGCGTTGACCTTAAGGCCCACGAGTTTCGGGAACCACTGCGGGCCGTGATCGGCGAGGGCGTCGACATCCGCCGTAACCGATGCCAGTTGCGGGTACAGGTTGTCCATGGCCATCGCGGCCTCCGCCACCTTCCAGCGGATGTCCGGATCCTGGGCGTAGCTCCGTCCCCCGTTTTTGAAGGAAGTCCGGCGTTTCACGGTTTCGACGCCGACCTCCAGCGCACGCTCCCCCACTCCCGTGTAGACAGCGGCCAGCAGCGTCTCGAAGCACGCGAAGATGGCGAAGATCAGGGGATCGCGGCTGGGCCCCACGGGGAGTTTGCGGAAAATCCGGTTTTCGGGGACGTGGACGCCCTCGAGGACCGTGGTGTTGGACTGGCTGGCGCGCATTCCCAGGGTGTTCCAGTCGTCCCGAATGCTGTAGCCGGGTGTTTCCCGTGTGATGAAGCCGTGGACGAGTTCACCATCACCTTCCCTTGCGGACGGGTCTTTACCGAAGATGCCCAGCCTGGTCCACGCCGGCGACAGGCTGGTGAAGATTTTTGTACCGGTGAAGGTGTATCCACCGCCTTGCTGCGACTCGGCCACGGTGCGGGAGTCGAACAGGACTGAATCGTTGCCTGCTTCGGAGTTGCCGAACGCAAAGACTTCGCCCTGCGCGGCTTCCTTGAGGACAAAATCCAGGGAGTTGTCCCCTCTTGCCTGAAGCACGTGCGCGACGCCGGTCCACACCAGGTGCATGTTGACCGCCAGGGCGGTGGCTGGCGCAGCCGTTGCCAGCCTCCGCTGGCACTGTGCCGCCGCTTCCAGCCCGAGTCCCTTCCCGCCGTCGGCCGCGGGGACAAAAAGCTTCAGGTAACCAGCCCCGGCGAGTTCCTGCAGGTCCTCATGAAAGAACGAATTGTCAGTGTCGTATCCGGCGGCCCGGCCGCGGATCCGTTCCAGGAGGGCGTCCGGCAGGATTTCTTCGAGGGTCATGGCATCCTGCTCAGTAGTTGGTGAGGAGGGTGTTGAGCACCCTGGCGCCGAACTTGAGGGAGTCGGCGGGAACGCGCTCGTCCACGCCGTGGAACATCCCCGTAAAGTCCAGCTCATCGGGCAACATCAGGGGCGCGAAGCCGTAGCCGGTGATGCCGAGCCTGCTGAGCGACTTGTTGTCCGTGCCGCCGGACAATGTGTACGGCAACACCTTCGCGCCGGGGTCCTCGGAATGCAGGGCGTCGATCATGGAATCCACCAGATTGCCGGCGAAGGGCACCTCAAGGGACACGTCGTTATGGACGTAGCTCACGTCCACGCCTGTTCCCGCCAGTTCCCGGACGATTTCCAGGACGTGCTCCTGCTGCCCGGGCAACGTGCGGCAGTCGATGAGCGCCTCCGCGGATTCCGGGATGACGTTGTGCTTGTAGCCGCCCTTGAGGAGCGTGGGATTCGTGGTGTTCTGCAGGGTTGCTCCCACGAACCGCGCCACCGTCCCCAGTTGGTTCAGCAGGAGGTCGGGATTGTCGGCGTCGAACTCAACCCCGGTGAGTTCTGTCACACCGTCCAGGAACTGCCTCGTGGTGGGCGTCAGTTCGATCGGCCACTTGTATTCGCCGATCCGGGTCACTGCCGCCGCGAGGCGGGTTACCGCGTTGTCGGTGTTGATCTGTGAGCCATGGCCTGCCCTCCCATGGGCTACCAGGCGCAGCCAGGAGATGCCTTTTTCGGCAGTCTGCAGCAGGTAGGTGCGCTGCCCGCCGATGGTTGCCGAGAACCCGCCGACCTCCGAGATGGCTTCGGTGGCGCCCTCGAAGAGTTCCGGGCGCTTGTCCACGGCGTAACGCGCTCCGTAGGCGCCGCCGGCTTCCTCGTCCGCGAAGAAGGCAAAGATGATGTCCCGCTTGGGCTTCCTGCCCGTGCGGGCGAAGCTCCTCAGGACCGCCAGGATCATGGCATCCATGTCCTTCATGTCCACGGCGCCGCGGCCCCAGATAAGCCCGTCCTTCAGTTCAGCGCCGAACGGGTCCACCGACCACTGGTCCCGCAGCGCCGGTACGACGTCGAGGTGGCCGTGCACCACCAGAGCGCTGGCGGACGGGTCCTCGCCTGCCATGCGGGTGACCACGTTTGCCCGCCCGGGAGCAGACTCAAAGATTTCGGCCTCCATGCCGACCTCCTCAATGAGGCCGGCGGCATACTCTGCCGCAGCCCGCTCCCCCGGACCGGATCCGTCGCCAAAGTTCGAAGTATCAATCCGGATGAGTTCCTGACAGATACGGACAACTTCATCCTCGGGCAGGACATCAGGCATGGAGAGCTCCTCATTGGGGAATGACGGGTTTGCAGCGCTGGATTGCTGCCCTCAGCCTACCCACTTGGCCCGATTCGATGTTTCGGGAAAAGTCGTGTTAGAGTTTTTCTCGCTGCTTCGGAGAAACCCGAAACGCCGAAAGGCGGAAACGGTTCCCGAAATACCACCTGCGCGGGTGGCGGAATGGCAGACGCGCTAGCTTGAGGTGCTAGTCCTCGAAAGGGGGTGGGGGTTCAAGTCCCCCTCCGCGCACAAACGGAAGCCCCGGAAAATCACTGATTTTCCGGGGCTTCTTTGTGTCGGTTCTCCGGGTGACCAGCCGGTTCTTAGCGTCTCTTGCCTTCTTCAGTCCCGGTGATGTTGAACGAAGCGTCGAACTTCAGCGTCACATGCGTTCCGTCCACTTTCCTTATATGTGCCTCATAGACAGCGCCGTCAGCGTCGGTCTCGACGCGGAACACCGTGGCCCCTGGATGCGCGGCCTTCGCCGCCGCTTCGACACGGGCGGCAGTGTCACCTGTCAGAAGCTCCTCGGTAATGCCGTTGGCATGGTGGGGCCCCTTGCGGTCGGTGGAAGACACTGCCGCGGAGGTCGATGCACCGTCCGGAACGGCCATGGCGAGATAAACGCCGCCACCCGCCAGGGCCACGGCCATAGCCACTCCGACTGTGATGTTTCGAACTTTGTTCATCACACGCTCCTGATTCTGCGATCAGGGCGTTTCGGCGCTTTCGCTGACCGCTAGTCATTCCTGGCCATTGCACCCCAGCAATGCCACAGCGCGGTATATCCGGGTAGGGACACTGTGGATTGTACGCAATTGTGCGGGTGGGGACTAGGACAATTCGGAGAGCTTCAGGATGGCAGGCCACACACCACATCAATGGCGGTTCCCGTCAAGAGCTGCAAAGGACCGTGGATGGGGCCATTTCCTGCAGGTCGAGCGGGACCAGTCTTCTGCCCGAAGCGACGCCACAGGTCCACAGCCCCGGAAAATCACTGATTTTCCGGGGCTTCTTGGCGTCGTCAACCTCAGTAGAAGGAAATCAGCTCGACGAGTTCCCCGACCCTGTCCTCCGGGTAGTTGCGGGCGATGTCTGCCTGGGTAAGGATGCCCACCAGATCATGGCCGTCAATAACCGGCAGCCGGCGCACCTGATGCTCCTGCATTGTGCTGATGGCTTCTTCGATGGAATCGTCCGCACCGATGGTGACCGGCTTGCCCTGGCCAAAATCCCCTGCCTTTGCAGTACGGGGATCGCCGCCTTCCGCGAAGCACTTGATGACGATGTCCCGGTCCGTGATCATGCCCTTGAGCCGGTTGTCCTCACCGCAAATCGGCAGTGCGCCAACGTTCAGGTCCTTCATCTTCCGCGCCGCTGCTTCCAGCGTTTCATTTTCACCGATGCATTCAACGCCGCCGGTCATAATTTCACGTGCTGTGGTCATGGCATTCTCCTTAGGTTGCGCCCGAGCGGGCGTGAGAAGTTCCCCGGTCCCGGGGGTTCCTAGGACTTCATCGCCCCGCGACAGGTTTTGTGCCGCCTGGTCCGATGAAGTCCCTGAATTTCCGCAGGTCTGCTCTGACCTGGGTGCCAGCGAGAATCAGCTTGTCCCGGATCTTCTATAGGTTTCCTCCTGTCCTGGCTGGATGGCCCTCAACGCGGACCGGAAGCAGTGGGGGTCGCCCGGAATGCTCCAGTCTAAATCTGTGTGCCTCGTCCTGACAGACCCGCTTCACCGAAAGCGTTGGGCAACTTCGCGCTCACGGACCATTGGGTGAGAACGGCGAAGGCGTGGCTTGCACCGGTAACCACTCGGTGTCCTCTGCAGGTGACTCAATGGCCTTAACGATGGTTCCCGAACCTTGGAGGAACATTTTGCGGCCGGTGCCGCCGTCGGTCCAGAGCCAGATGATCGCGTAGTCGGCTGTGACGGCATCCACCACGCCGGTGCCGGTAAACGTCCCGTCAGCGAAACGGACACGCTCACCGATGGTGAATTTGGGATGACGGATCCGTTTTCGTTTCCGCCGGGACGTGCGGGCGCTGCCACCCGTCGTCGGGAACTCTTTCGTGACATGGGTATGCTCGCAGGCTGTCATCAATGTCCTTCGGTCGCGGTCAGTTCCAACCAGCTCATTACGACCCTGCCCGCTGCTCCCAGGTCACGCGAACCTCTGCGTGGTGGATCCAGCCTAAACCGGCCGGCTGCCCAGCGGCGTGTCGACCAAATGTTACTGACGCCTACCACTTCAGCCTTTAGTAGAGGATGCGCTGGTAGAGGTTGTGGTCCTGCCACGCACCGGCAATTTTCAGGTAGGACGGCGCCATTCCTATCATTTCGAAGCCGGTACGTTGAAGAATCTTCTGTGACGCAGCGTTGTGCAGGAGGGTTGCCGCCTGGACGCGGTGCAACCCCATCATGTGCTTGGCATAACCCAGCACATGGGTGAGAGCAGCAGAGCCGATTCCCCTGCCGGAGTACTCGTGGTCTACCCAGTAACCAACATTGGCGCTGCAAAATGGTCCGAGCACAATTCCGGTCAGCGTTATGGCACCAATAATGCGGTCCCCATCAAGAATTACCCACGGCACTTCAGACCCGGCCGTGTAGGAGGCCAAGCGCGCTTCAATGGTTTTATTCTGCCCGGCCACGGTAAAGAAATCCTCGGCGCGTTCCGGCTCCCACGGGGTGAGGTACTCGCTGTTCCGCAGATAGGCGTCTTTCATTTTCCGGGCGTCGCTGGAGCGCAACATCCGGATCTCAATATCGTCGATCAAGGTTTTCCTGGATGAGGTCACTTCGAGACTCTACCTATTCATCCCGGGCTCCCGACTCGGCCCCAACGTGTGATGAGCTCCTTAACCGGTCCTTCGTGCAAGGCGAGATAAACCCTGTCCCGAATCTGGTTGGCCTGCGCATTCGTCAGGGTCCCACTGAGCGGGCGCAGCACAAGGCGTATTAAGGCGTTCGCCTGTCCGTCATGGATCCGTAACCGTTCCTGGGCTGCAGCGGGAAGCTCTCCGCACTGAGTCAGGGCCAGGAGTTCAACGCTTTCCAGGTCTTGGGCGTCATCCCCTAGTGCTGTTCGCACCCGGTCGCCGAGCAACTCGGTATCGGTATCCGCGGGGACAACAACGGAAATGTCCCTACGGATTGGCGGCATTTCAGAGACGGGCCTCCATGGGGACAGGTCCAGCATCTGACGTTGGATGCGCCCGTCCGCCGACCTCAGGAGCCTGATGTCCGGGATTCCTTTGCGAAGCATCAGGGCACGGTCCAGGCCCATGCCGAGGGCCAGCCCTGACCACCGTCCAGGGTCCAGCCCGGCCCCCGAAAGGAGGTGCGGCGCCGCCAGCCCGCACTCCGCCAGTTCGAGCCATTGCCCGGCCATCAGGACGTCAACCTGCAGGCCCTGAGTTGTGTACGGGTGAACGGCCGGAACTGTCCGCCACCGGGCCCCGGGAAGTACGGCCTGGACCAGGGATGCGACCATTTCCTGCAGGTCCGGCGGGACCAGTCGCCTGTCCGAACTGATGCGCCACAGGTCCACCTGGTGGGGCGCGCCCACATGGGTCCTGTCAATTGCATCCCGCCGGTACACCAGGCCGGGAATGACCCAGAGTTCGTCCAAAAGCCTGTCGGGATCCAGTGCCCGCAGGAGCGACGGAATGGAGGCCGAGGTGTGGCTTCGGAGCATCACCGTGGGGCTGACGTAGCGCGAGTACTTCTGGTCACGCGTCACGTCCGTCCGATTGAACCCCAACAGATCGTAGTTGTCCGCCACGCTCACCAAGGGGCTATGGCGCACAATTCTTTCCGGCACCTGCCATGTGCCCCGGAGGGCACGAATCAGATCTTGCAGGAGGTCCTGCATCGCGTGAGGTTGATGGCTGGGATTGGAAAGATCCCGAAGAGTCAAAGCGTGATGAAGCTCAGCGGGGCTGAGGTAAGTAAGCATTGTTGGTTCCTTGAATTTGGCTTGAGCGGTGGTCTCCTCCCCCGACTCAATCCAGCGCCAGGACCTAGGCGCGCGCCTGCAAGCCCTCGCGACCGGAAGCCGGTCGGGGGCAAGTAAATCGACGCGTACAAAGCATGGGCGCGACTATACCGCAGTGACATGCGAAGCGGGAGTCCGCAGTTCGGCCCCGGCTCCCGCTTGCGGTACCCGGTGGATTCCATGAAGGGCAACACCTTGCCCCGCTGACAGGTAGCGGTAACGCGTGAAAGGGTGGACCATGAGCCGCATGGATTTAGGAAAAGGCCGAGGCCAGGAAACGGGCCACGTGGTCCTGCTGGGCGATTCCATTTTCGACAACGCCGCCTACGTGGACGGCGGCCCGGACGTCATCAGCCAGTTGCGCCAGGAACTGCCGGGCTGGAAATGCTCGCTCCTGGCCATCGACGGGGATGTCATCACTGGCGTCGCCCGCCAGCTCCGCGACCTCCCCCGGGACGCCACCCACCTGGTGGTGAGCGTTGGCGGAAACGATGCCCTCGGCTACGCCCCGTTGTTGCAGGAGCGTCCCGGGTCGGTTGCTGAGGCCCTGCTCATGCTTGACGCCGGAAGGGACAGGTTCGACGCCGACTACCGGGCTATGCTGCCCGGCGTCCTGGCACAGGGCCTGCCCGCGGCGGTATGCACCATCTACGACACTCCCCCATCGGAACCGAACCAGAAAATCATTAAGGCAGCACTGTCCCTCTTCAACGATTCGATTACGCGGGCGGCCTTTTCCAGCGGCACACCGGTGATCGACTTGCGCCTGATCTGCAGCGAGGACGCGGACTATGCCAACCCCATTGAACCTTCGTCGCAGGGCGGCCGGAAGATTGCACGCGCCATTGCCACCCTGGTCCGGGCCGGACACCCCAACCCCCACTCGGTGGTGATCGCCGGTGCGGCCCGGTCCGAATCTGCTCCCCCACCAGATCGGGTGGGGTGAGCAGAGCATGACATCCGCCCCTGGGTGCACGCTAACGGGTGTGCGCGTGCCTTCTGCGGCCCATCAGCCGGGAGCCGGGCGCAACCGGACGGTACTGGACGCGGCGTTGCCGCTCCCGGTCGGCCCTGCGCTCCTGGCGCCGGGCCTTCCGCTCCAGTCGGTCAATCCCGGACAAAAGGGCGAAAGTGCCGACGACCCACAGGAACGCCATCATCAAAACCAAGGCAATTTCGATCTCCGTGCCCATGGCAACATTTTAGGACTTTCCGGCGTCCGGCAGGAGCCCTGGCCGGCCCCGGCCGACGGGCTCAGCCTGCCCTAGAGCACCCCGAGCCCCCGGACTGCAGCGAGAACATCCTGCACGGTAACTGCCAACAATGCCGGATCCGGCTGGGCCGCGAAGGTATCCCCCCGCCGCAGCTCGGCGCGGGTCAGGACGACGTGCGGACCCGGCGGCGGGCCCCAGATCTCGGGCGGAGCGGGTCCGAACAACACCACAGATGGCGTTCCGTAGGCGGAAGCCAGGTGCGCAGCCCCCGTATCGGCGGAGACCACCAGGCGGGCCGCGGAAATGGTCGCGGCGAACTCGGCCAGGCCAAGCCGTCCCGCCAGCACTGCATCCTCCGCAAGCCCTGACCGGAGGCAAACGTCCAGGGCCCGGTCCCTTTCGCCGCTGCCACCGGTGAAGACAACGTTGTGGCCAGCGGCGTCAAGCGCGGCGGCCACGGCCGCGAACCGCTCGGCGGGCCAAAGGCGGCTGCCGTAGGCTGCCCCCACATGCAGGACGGTGGCGCCCGGCACGGGGCTCGGTACATGCGGAGTATTCAAATGTATGTCCAGGGGGTCGGCTTCGATGCCGTGCCATGCCAGGAGGTTGACCCAGCGTTCCCTCTCGTGCAGCTCGGACCGCCACGGCGGCCCGTCCCGGTACTGGCTCCGGTGGCCTATGGTGTGCCGGGCCTGCAGCGCTTCAATCCTGCCCTGGCTTTCCGGTCCGCTGCCGTGCAGGTTCACTGCCACGTCCACAACGCCGGGTTCCATGGCCAGCGGCTCGTCCAGGCCGTGGGTGGGCAGGAGTTCATAGCCGCCCACGAGCCCGAGCGCCTCAGAAAGCCAGCCTTGTGCCGCGTACCTCAGCCGGTGCTCCGGGAACTCACGCCGGAGCGCCTTCAGGGCCGGCACTGCGACCAGCAGGTCCCCAAGCTTCAACGCCCGGAGGACCAGTAGCTCGGGTTTTCCGTCATGCGGCTCCTTGGCTTCCCGCACTGCAGCACTTTCCGTCCCGCTCATGCCTGCTGCCTGGTGAGTTCAGTGGCCGCCAGGCTGCGGACGTCCTCGTGGACGTCGCGCGCCTCAACGCCGGCCACCACCGAATCGTCGTGGGAGCAGCGCGGGGCGGTCCAGCCCACTTGGGTAACATCTATGCCGCAGGTGGGGCAGGCGGTCACCCAGGAAGCGTGGATCCGGTGAAGGCTCCGGCCCAGCGCTCCGGCATTGATGACGTTGCCGGCCCAGAAGATACCGACAGTCGGAACCCCCAGAGCCTGGGCGAGGTGGCGCGGGCCGCTGTCATTTCCGACGACCACCGCCGCACGGGCCAGCACTGCTACCAAGCCTGCCATGTCCAGTTCACCGGCCACCGAGCGTACCTGGCCCGAGGCTGCCAGTTCGACGATCCGCCCGGCAAGTGCCTTCTCGCTCTCATCGCCCACTATGACCACCTGGAAGCCGTCCCCGGCGCAGGCAACGGCAAGTTCAGCGAACCGCTCAGCCGGCCAACGACGCCGGGGATCGGTAGCGCCGGGATGCATCACCACCAAAGGCTGGCCGTCGTCGTCGGCCGCTTCGGCAGAGGGGCACAGTCCCTCCGCCGGAGCCAACCGCGCCTCGAGATCAACAGGGAACGCACCCGCGAACCCGGCCACCTCCAGTGCCCTCAGGGGTTCATGCTGGTAATAAAGGTAGGGCACCGTACGCTCCAGGCTTGCGGCGTCAGGCGTCCGCGTGCCCACCGTGTGACGGGCGCCGAGCCGGAGCAGGAAGGGATTGGAATACCGCCCACCGCCGTGAACCTGAACAGCTAAATCAAAGCGGCGTGCCCGCATCTCCTCGAAAAACCGCTCCAGCTCATCCTCGTCCTCGTCCCCGGGCCGCACACCTTCGGAAAAGGGCAGGACCTGAACTTCGTCCACCGGGCTCTTCGTCGCGGCGATCAAAGCCTTGTGCGCCGGAGTGCCGAGGAGGGTTATGGAGGCCTGGGGGTAAGCCGCTTTCAATGCGGCAATGGCGGGAATAGCGAAAATGAGGTCGCCGAGGCCCCCGCCGCGCAAAACGACTATCCTTGATACCGACTCAAACTTTGCGAGAACCGGACCAACGCCCGTGCCGGTTCGCCCGGCGCCCCCGAATTCTGCAGTGAGCTGCTCCACATATACCCCTTCAGATAGTGCGGAGACCGCAGCGTTCGCTGCGACCTCCCCTGCCCGTACAGCCACAGTAGGGTGATGAACCTTGAGGCCGCCTCCTTAAACCCTCTACCCCACCGCCGGTCAATATACCGGCTATTGGGGAATACCCGGATGATGCTGTACGTTTCATACGCGACAGACGAACCAAAGAAAAGAGAAGCACCTAAAGTGGCAACCGATTACGACGAACTGCGTTCCGACGTCAAAGAATCGCAGGACAACTCTCTCGAGCAGCTCCAGTCAGCCAACGCTCCCGACGCGCGCAGCGTTGTCCTGGAGCTGGACGAAGCTGACGGCCTCGACGGCGCGGGCGTACCCGGCGGCGAGTTTGTCGCTGAAGAGCTCGTGGTGCAGGTCATCCCGCAGGCCGAGGACGAATTTACCTGCTACTCCTGTTTCCTGGTCCGCCACCGCTCGCAGATTGCGCGCCAGAAGGACGGCCACAGCTACTGCACGGAGTGCGAAGGCTAAATCAGGAACTCAGGCGGGGCGGTTTCTGCCGCCCCCAAACTGAGCAAAGGCACGCCCGCCATTTTGGTGGACGTGCCTTTCCGCTTTAAGCGAGCTTCCGGCGCACCAGCTCGCTGACTTCCTTGCCGTCGAAGCGGCCTGCAACTTTCGCAGTCACCGGCTTCATCACTTCACCCATCTGCCGTGGCGTCAGTTCGCGCCCCTCGGCGCGGAGCCCGGCGATGACCTCGTCCACCATCGCCTCCACCTCCTGCAGGGACAGGGGCTTCGGCAGGTAAGACTCGATCACTTCCGCTTCAGCAATTTCCGCTGCCGCCCGGTCCGGCTGTCCCGCTTCCGCGTAGATGCCCGCCGTATCCCGGCGCTTTGCGGCTTCCTTTTGAAGCAGGGACGTCACCTGCGCGTCATCGAGCTGCACGGGTGTCTTACCCGACTTCTCACGGGTCTCAATCTCGCCCAGGACGTTCCGGACAGTGGTCAGCGCAGTCTTATTGCGCTCCTTCATATGGATGACGACGTCGGCCTGCAGCCGTTCCTTCAAAGATGACACGTTTCCTCTGTTCCTGTGTTTTTTCTGTCATTGGGAAGGAGCGCCACAGGGCGCCGCGGCACCCTCCACCCATCCCTAGTACCGTAGGTGCTTATGACGGAAAATGACCACTCATCTCCGGGAAGCATTCGGTGAACCTGCCCGAGGACCCCTGGAGCACGTTCAGCGGTGCCTTCAGCCGCACCGATCTTCCCGTCATCACGTTCACTGAGCTGGTGCTGGTGGTATGTATCGTGACTGCCTTGTCAGTCCCGCGCCAGTCCTGGAAGTTCGTGGGCCTGCTTGCAACCGCCACCCACGAGCTGGGACATGCCTTCGCAGCCGTCACGAGCGGCCAGCGGCTGTCAGGCATACGGCTCCGGCTAGACCATTCGGGCACCACCACCACGTACAGCCGGAGCAAACTTGCCACCGTGTGGTCCTGCTTCTGGGGATATCCCGTCCCTGCCATCGTCGGCGCCGGGTTCGTGTGGTGCGGCTTCAACGGGTGGGGTCCTGCCGCCTTGGCCGTCAGCACGGTGGCCCTTGCAGGCACACTGCTCTTCCTCCGCAACCCGGCGGGATTCCTCATTACCCTTGCTGCAATGGGCGGCAATGTCGCCCTGATTCTCCTGGTGCCGGCCGGCTTCGTGGGCCACGTGTCCGTCATCCTGGGCCTGGTACTGCTGGTGGGCGCTGTGCGGGACCTCATCAAGCTCACGCATGTGCACCTGCGGCGGAGGGACCGGCTTGCCACTTCTGACGCGTACCTCCTTTACCGTGCGACGGCGATTCCTTCCGTTGTGTGGATCCTCCTGTTTACGGTCCTCGTGACCGGTTCCTGGCTGGTCGCCTGGCTGCCTATCTCTGCGGTCCTGCCAGCGGACGTTTAGGGTGGTTTTATGAGCCAGGAAACGGAAAGCACCCAGCAGGTGGAAACCGGCGGTACCGCAGAGCACAGCACGCGCGGCGCCTACGTAACGGGTGGCGCGGAATTCAACCGCGACACCAACTACATCGAGGACCGGATTACCTCTGACGGCAGGCCCGGGGCTAACGGGGAGCCCGGGTGGCCGGTGGAATCGGGGCGATACCGCCTCATTGCCGCCAGGGCGTGCCCCTGGGCCAACCGGGCGGTTATCGTCCGGCGGCTGCTGGGGTTGGAGGATGCCATTTCCCTCGGGCAGCCCGGCCCCACGCATGACGCCCGATCGTGGACCTTCGACCTGGATCCCGACGGCGTTGACCCGGTCCTGGGCATCGAGCGCCTGCAGGAGGCCTACTTCAAGCGCTTCCCCGACTACCCGCGGGGCATCACCGTACCGGCGATTGTTGACCTAGCCACCGGCGGCGTCGTCACGAACAACTTTCCGCAGATCACACTCGACTTCTCAACGGAATGGACAAGGTTCCACAGGCCCGGCGCACCCCAGCTGTACCCCGAGCATCTTCGGGAGGAGATCGACGAGGTCAATAAGCGGGTGTTCACCGAAGTCAACAACGGGGTTTACCGCTGTGGCTTCGCGGGGTCCCAGGAGGCGTACGACGCCGCCTATGCCAGGCTGTGGGCAGCGATGGACTGGCTGGAAAACCGACTTTCCCGGCAGCGGTACCTGGTGGGCGATACCATCACGGAAGCGGACGTGAGGCTTTTTACCACCCTGGCGCGCTTCGATGCCGTCTACCACGGCCATTTCAAATGCAACCGCCAGAAACTAAGCGAGATGCCGGCCCTCTGGGGCTACGCACGCGACCTCTTCCAGACTCCCGGTTTCGGCGACACCACCGACTTTGTGCAGATCAAACAGCACTACTACATCGTGCATGAGGACATCAATCCCACCGGAATCGTCCCTGCCGGCCCGGCACTGGGTGGCTGGCTTGAGGCCCACGGGCGTGAGTCCCTGGGCGGCCGGCCCTTCGGGGACGGAACCCCGCCGGGGCCCGTGAAGGCCGGCGAAGAAGTTGCGCCGGGACACGGAGCGCACTCCTGAAGGAAACCGCTTTCTGGCTAAACTGGCGGGATGCAGACAACCCAATGCCATGTAGCAGCCGGCTACGAAAATGTCCTGGAGCTCTTCGAATCATTCCTGGCTGAGGACCCGCAGTACAGTGCGCAGCTCGCCGCCTACCATCACGGGAGGCAGGTGGTGGGACTCACCGGTGGACCGGAGATGGACGAAGGTACGGTAACCGGCGCGTACTCCTGCTCCAAGGGAGTGGCAGCCATGGTGGTCGCGCTCCTGGTCCAGGACGGACTGCTGGACCTCGACGCCAGGGTTGCCCACTACTGGCCGGAGTTTGCAGTCCACGGCAAGGACCAGCTGCTGGTGCGGGAGGCGTTGTCCCACCAGGCCGGCATTATGGGAGTGGAGGGCGGTTTCGGCCTGGACGAGTTCACCACCCCTGGTGCTGCCGCCCGCCTCGCCTCAGCCCGGCCGTCCTGGCAGCCCGGCCGCCAGTTCGGCTACCACGCCCTGACCATCGGGATCATCATGGAGGAGCTGTGCCGCCGCACGGCAGGCGAATCGCTGCAGAGTATCTATGACCGCCGGATCCGGACACCACTGGACATCGACTTCTTCCTGGGCCTGCCGGAGGAGTTGGAGCCCCGCTACCGGGAGGTCCTGTACACCATAGATCCGGGACAGCCCTGGGTCGATCCGCTCAGCCTGGACGGGCTGAACAGCAACGCAGCCGTCAGCACCATCATGGAGCTTCCCAACGTCCGCACTGTCCGGCGGGCAGGCATGTCGGCGGCCGGCGGAGTGGGCTCCGCTGATGGCCTGGCCCGGCTTTATGCTGCAGCCACCACCGGAATCAACGGTGGAAAAGGTTTCCTGGCTCCTCGGACGGTGGAGCTGATGTCCCAGGAACAGGTATGGGGCCTGGACCGTTCTTCCGGCCTGGACAACGCTTTTGCTGTGGTGTTTATGAAGCCGCATCCCTCCCGGAACTTCGGGAGCCACCGTGCCTTCGGCCATGAAGGCGCCAACGCTGCCCTCGGGTTCGCGGACCCCGCCTACGGCCTGGCCTTCGGCTACATCCCGCGCCGGGCGGAGGACGGCCGGACCCCTGGGAAGGCCCACCAATTGGCTGCGGCCGTGCGCCGTTCGGCGGCGGCTTTGTCCTGAAAGTCCCGCACGACGCTCTTGCCCGCCTTCCTGACCAGCGGCTTTGTTCCCTGCAACATAGGCCCCTAGGGTGGATCGGATGGGCAAATCTCAAGCACGTCCGGCAGTCCGGTGGGCCAGGGGGACCCAGTTTCTGAAGCAGGCAGTGGAAGGACTGTCCGCGGCGTTCGCTGCACAACGCCTGCAGTTGGCGGCCAAAGCCGCCCTGGCCGCAGGCTTGGCATTCCTCATCGCCCCGCTTATGCCCGGTGCGGCCGCAAACTATCCCTACTACGCGCCGCTGGGTGCGCTGGTGGCGATGTACCACAACGTGGCGGGTTCGGTCCGGCAAGGCTTCCAAGCCCTCGCCGGGCTCGCTGTGGGAATAGGCCTCGCGGTCATCCTGGTGAACATCGCCGATCCGTCGCCCCTGACGGTGGCTTTGTTCATGGGCATCGGAGTGCTGCTGGGCGGGTTACCGGGAATAGGCTCGGGCAGTGATTGGATTCCGACGGCGGCGCTGCTGGTGCTCCTCGTGGGAGGCAACAACGCGGACGACTTCTCCTTTGGCTACCTTGTGCAAATGGGCGCCGGCGTTGCGGTGGGCATTGCGGTGAACTTCCTGTTCTTTCCTCCGCTGCACCTGAAAGCGGCCGCGGCCAGCCTCGATGACCTCCGCCTTGCCTTGGGCAGGCAACTGACGGACATGGGCGCAGCGCTGAAGGAAGAGTGGCCGCCAGAGCACGAGGAGTGGTCCAGCCGCTCGGATGAGCTGGCATCAGCAGCCCGCACGGTACGGCACCTCGTCAAGGAAGCCGACGCCAGCCGGCGCGCCAACCCCCGCCGCAAACTCCACCCGCGGGACATGGACCGCGACTACCGGAATCTTCGCCAGCTGGAGAGGGTGACCTTCCACATCCAGGACATGACGGAGGTGCTCTCGGACGTCATCTGGGAAAGCGATGTGCCGTACACCGTCCCGTTGGATGACAGTGGTCCGCTTGCTGAGGCCATCACCGCCACCGGCGAATTGCTGCGCTCATTCAGCACTGAAGACCCACAACAGCAGGAGGATCTTTACCGGGCCGCCCAGGCGGCGGTGGAAGCCTGCTTGGCAGCCACCGCCACCCGGGAGCTGGACGAAGGCGCGGTTCCGGCGTCCGAATCCATCCTCCTGAGCCTTCACCGGATCCTGCGCGCCGTCCACTCTAGTGGTTCGGGGGCACCGCCCCGGCAGGAACCCTAGAGGGCGGCGACTGAACCACTGAAGTGACGGCGGCCGGAGCGGGGGTTCCACGCGACGAAATCGGAACGCTCCCAAGCTCCTGCCGCGCCCTGGACCGTACTGATGTCCAGGGCGACCCGGCAGGGAAGGAAAACCGGCGCCTCAAAGTCGACTTCCCAGGTGAAGGAATCCCCGCGGACCGCACCGACGTCGGCGAGTGCCCGAGCCGCCAGGTACATGCCGTGCGCGATGGAGCGGCGCATGCCCAGTGCCTTGGCGGACAGCACGCTGAGGTGGATCGGGTTGAAATCGCCGGACACAGCCGCGTAGGCCCTGCCGGTGTCCACACCGAGCTGCCAAAGCGCGGTCGGATCAGGCGCTGAGAACTCCGGCCGTGCCGGGGCGACTGTTGGTTTGTCGATTCCCGGCAGGAAAACACCCTTGGCCAGATAGGTGGAGACCCCCCGCCAAGAGATGTCCTCAGCCGGGGCCTTGCGGACCTCGACCACTAGGTCCACCTGTGTCCCCGATCGGTGACCGCGAAGGTTCTCTACGTGGGCGGCGATGACCAAGGTATCCGTGAAGAGGAGCGGCGACCTGTGTTCCACAAAATTGCGCAGGTGGATCATCCCGAGCAGCGGCAAGGGAAAATCGTCCCGGTTCATAACGCTCATGGCGAGCGGAAACGCAAGGGCATGGATGAATCCTGCGGGCAGGACATCGCTGGCGGTTTCGCCAATGAGGTGCTGGTAGGCCGTAAGGTTCCCGACGTCCACCGTGACGCCGCGGACTTCGTGGCTTTCGGCCGGAAGGACTGATCCGTCATGCGTCCCCAGCAGCCGGCGCCGGGCTGCCTGGGCGGCAGCATTGACGTAGAGCTTGGAAAGCGACGGCATTTCGCCCAGGATGAGCGGCTGTACAGGCGTCATGCCCCCACCAGGTTCTGGCCGCAGACCCGGAGTACCTCGCCGTTGATACCACCTGCCGCGTCGCTGGCCAGGAAGGCGATGGTCTCTGCGACGTCTGATGGCTGGCCACCCTGCTGCAGTGAGTTCAGGCGCCGGCCCATCTCCCGTAGTGCAAATGGTATCCGGGCTGTCATCTCGGTTTCGATGAACCCCGGCGCGACGGCGTTGATGCTGCCGCCTTGCGCTGCAAGAAGCGGAGCTGTCGCCCGGACCATGCCCATGACTCCACCCTTGGACGCCGCGTAGTTCGTCTGCCCGCGATTGCCTGCGATGCCGCTGGTGGACGCGACGGAGACAATCCGGGGAGAACTGCGGAAGTGCTCTGACGCGAGGAGGGCCTCGTTGATCCGGAGCTGGGCAGCAATGTTGATGTTGATCACCGAATTCCAGCGGGCCTCATCCATGTTGGCCAGGAGCTTGTCCCTGGTGATGCCGGCGTTGTGGATCATGATGTCCAGGCGCCCGTGCCGCTGGGCGGTGTGCTCGAGGATCCGTTGCCCCGCATCCTCCCTGCTGATGTCCAGCTGGAGGGCTGTCCCCCGCACCTCATTGGCCACCGCAGCGAGCTGGTCTCCCGCCGCAGGGATGTCCACCAGCACCAAAGTGGCGCCGTCCCTGTGGAGTGTCCGGGCTATGGCCGCACCGATGCCGCGGGCTGCTCCGGTGACGACGGCGACCCTCCCGGCCAGGGGCTTCTCAGAGTCCGGGGGAAGTTCTCCGGCCGTTGTGGACACCGTGACGAACTGGCCGTCCACGAAAGCGGAGCGGCCGGAGAGGAAGAACCGGACTGCCGCCAGCGCGCTTGGGCTCGTCGGCTGCACGTCCGGTGCCAGGAGGATACCGTTGCCGGTGGCCCCAGCACCCAGTTCCTTGGCCAGGGAGCGCAGGAACCCGTCAACCCCCTGGCGTGCGGCTGCTGCCGCCGGCGAGGTCGCGTCCGAGGCAGGCCGGGACACCGTGACAACACGGCCGCCCGGGGTGAGGTCGCGCAGGGAGGCTGCAGCGGAGAGGATAGGCTTCCCGAGGTCTTCGGGCTCCGCCACGTCGTCCAGCACCAGGATGATGGCACCAAGCTTCTCGCGTGGAACCGCGTGCCGCCTGACGTCAAGATCCCAGGAAAGCAGTTCAGTGGCCAGCCTGTCGGCACCGGCAGTGGCGCCCTGCACCAGGACTGGTCCGGTAATCAAGGGCTGTCCCGGCTCGTACCGGCGCAGCACTGCCGGCTGGGGCAGCCCGAGCTTCCTGGCCACGTTCCTGCCCAGGCCTTGGTTTACCAGTTGTGCGTACTTGTCTGTCATTCGTTCCCCCTACAGTGATTCAAGAATCGCGGCGACGCCAAGTCCGCCGGCGGCGCAGACCGAGACGAGGCCCCGTGCGGGACGGCCTTCGGTGCCGGCTTTGTCGTGGAGCAGCTTGGCGAGCGAGGCCACGATCCGGCCGCCGGTCGCGGCAAACGGATGGCCGGCGGCAAGCGAGGATCCGTTGACATTCAACTTTGACCGGTCGATTTTGCCAAAAGCACCAGGCAGCCCCAGCCGGGTCCGCCCGAATTCCTCGTCCTCCCACGCGGCCAGCATGCTGAGGACAGTGGCCGCGAAGGCTTCGTGAATCTCGATGAAGTCAAAGTCGTCAAGGGTGAGCCCGTGCCGGGAGAGCAACCTGGGCACGGCAAAGACGGGTGCCATCAACAGGCCGTCCTTTCCGTGCACAAAATCCACCGCGGCTGCTTCGGCGTCCACCACCGCAGCCAGCTTGGGCAGGTCGCGGGCGTCCGCCCACTCTTCGGAGGCCAGCAGCACTGTGGAGGCGCCGTCGGTCAGCGGGGTGGAGTTGCCGGCCGTCATCGTGGCATCGGCACCGAGGTTGCTGCCGAAAACCGGCTTCAGGGTTCCGAGTTTTTCCAGGGAAGTGTCTGGCCGCAGGTTGCCGTCCCGCGTCAGCCCCCGGTAGGGGGTGAGCAGGTCGTCGAAAAATCCGGCGTCGTAGGCGGCAGCGAGGTTCCGGTGGCTGTTCAGCGCCACTTCATCCTGCGCCTCCCGCGAAACCTTCCACTGTGCGGTGGTCAGTGCCTGATGCTCCCCCATGGACAGCCCCGTCCTCGGCTCGGCCGTTCCGGGCGCCAGCGGGGCCAGGTCCTTGGGCCGCAGGCGGCTGAGGACCTGCAGCCGCTGCGGAAGGGTTTTGGCCCGGTTGAGGTCGAGGATCACCTCACGGAGTCCTTCGCTGACCACGACGGGTGCATCCGAGGCAGAGTCGACGCCGCCGGCGATCGCCGAGTCGATCTGGCCCAGCTTGATCTTGTTGGACAGCCCCACAACAGTTTCCAGGCCTGTGGCGCAGGCCTGCTGGAGGTCGTAGGCGGGCGTCTCCGGGGACAGCGCAGAACCGAGGACGGCCTCGCGCGTGAGATTGAAGTCCCGTGAGTGCTTGAGCACTGCACCGGCGCCCACTTCCCCGATTCGTTCATCCTGCAGCCCGAAACGCGCGATGAGGCCGTCCAGGGCAGCAGTGAGCATGTCCTGGTTCGAGGACTTGGCATAGGCCCCGCCGGACCGCGCAAACGGGATCCGGTTGCCTCCCACGATGACTGCCCTGCGGGATGCAGGAACGGCGGCTGCGGCGGGAATTCCTGCTGCGTCAGGTCCGGTGGTCGGTTGTCCGTCAGTGGACATGGCTATCTCCTCGGGTCACGTTCGATTACCGATACCCAGCGTACCTGATACGCTGGGTATCGTGAACATCCAGGAAACAGGGCATGTACCCGCCGTTGCCGCAGGGCCCGGAGACGGGCGCTCGTCGCGCTGGCAGAGCCACCGGGAGGAGCGGCGCCGCGAGCTGATCAAGTCAGCCCGCCGGGCGGTGCACGCACTGGGCAGCGATGCTTCCATGGAGGACATTGCCGCCGCCGCCGGTACGTCCAAGTCTGTCTTCTACCGCTATTTCGGGGACAAGGCCGGGCTGCAGCAGGCGGTGGGTGAAGTTGTCCTCAGCCAGATGCAGCGCCGCATCCAGGAGGCTGCGCAAAGCGCTGTCACCCCGCGTGAAGGTTTGCTGGCCATGGTTACCGCCTACCTCCAGATGGCCAGTACCAGCCCCAACGTCTACACCTTCGTAACGCGCCATGCCGCAGCCGAACCGGACACTACCCAGGACTCCGCAGCGGGATCGGCTGCCCTGGGACATTTTTTTGAAGCCGTCGCTGACATGATCGCCACCCCCATGCGTTCCCATCTGGGGGACGGCAAGGAGGCAGTCATCGGCTACTGGCCGAAAGCGGCGATCGGGCTGGTACGGAACGCCGGTGAGCACTGGCTGAGTACGCCCGACTCCCCAACCAAGCCAGGACAGGAGGCGATGGCGCGGCAGATCACTGCCTGGCTGTGCGTTGGCATCGCTCCTGAGCTGCCCAAGCTGTCCGGCCCGGACTCCTGATCCCTTTGCTTTGCCGCAGCACCACCAAACCATCTGTCAGCACCAACGAAGGACCTTGACATGACTGAACTAGTGGACCGTCCCGCTGGAAACAGGCACCGCCCCGCCACGGTGGCCGCTGCCGCCAGGGCAGCCTCTGCACAGCCCGCCGTCCACGTCGAGGCGCTGGGTGAGCAACTCCTTGGCAAGTGGGCCGCAACCCGCCTCCAGGCCCGAAGCCTCGCCGCGTCACCTGAGCTGCACAAGATCGAAGGCCTAACGCACACGGAACACCGCGCCAGGGTATTCGGGCAGCTGAAACACCTCGTGGAAAATGAGGCTGTGCACCGCGCATTCCCCCGGTCTTTGGGCGGTGCGGATGATCACGGCGGGAACATCGCCGGTTTTGAGGAACTGGTGGTGGCGGACCCTTCGCTGCAGATTAAGGCCGGCGTCCAATGGGGGCTTTTTGGTTCCGCGGTGATGCACCTCGGCACTGCTGAACACCACGCCAAATGGCTTCCGGGCATCATGAACCTGGAGATCCCGGGGTGTTTCGCCATGACGGAGACAGGGCACGGCTCGGACGTGGCCAGTATCGCCACCACCGCCACATTTGACCCGTCCACTGACGAATTCGTCGTGCACACACCCTTCCGCGCTGCCTGGAAGGACTACATCGGAAACGCGGCCACGGACGGCCTGGGCGCTGTGGTCTTCGCCCAGCTGGTTACCCACGGCGTTAACCACGGCGTCCATGCGTTCTACGTGGATCTTCGGGACCCTGCGACGAAAGAATTCCTGCCGGGCATCGGAGGCGAGGATGACGGCGTCAAGGGTGGGCTTAACGGCATCGACAACGGAAGGCTGCACTTCACGAATGTGCGGATCCCGCGGACCAACCTGCTGAACCGCTACGGGGACGTGGATGCCGACGGCCGGTACAGCTCTCCCATCGCCAGCCCGGGCCGCCGCTTCTTCACCATGCTGGGTACCTTGGTGCAGGGCCGGGTATCCCTCGACGGCGCTGCCGTGGCCGCATCCAAAGTGGCATTGAAGGCGGCCATTCAATACGCCACCGAGCGCCGCCAGTTCAATGCCTCTTCCCACACCGAAGAGGAAGTGCTCCTCGACTACCAGCGCCACCAAAAGCGCCTGTTCACGAGGCTGGCCACCACGTACGCAGCCAGTTTTGCCCACGAGCAGCTGCTGGAGAAATTCGATGATGTCTTCTCCGGCGCCCATGACACCGACGAGGACCGCCAGGACCTCGAAACCCTCGCCGCAGCACTGAAACCCCTGAGCACGTGGCATGCCCTGGATACCCTGCAGGAATGCCGCGAAGCATGCGGCGGCGCAGGGTTCCTGATCGAGAACCGTTTCGCGTCGCTGCGGGCCGACCTCGACGTCTACGTCACCTTCGAAGGCGACAACACCGTGCTGCTGCAGCTCGTCGCCAAGCGGCTGCTGGCCGACTACGCCAAGGAATTCCGGAGTGTCGACTTCGGGGTGCTGGCCCGTTACGTGGTGGGCCAGGCCACCGGTGCGGCCATCCACCGCACCGGCCTGCGCCAGGTGGCACAGTTTGTCGCGGACACCGGCTCCGTGCAAAAGGCGGCCATTGCGCTGCGGGACGAGGAAAGCCAGCGCGCGCTCCTCACGGACCGTGTCCAGACCATGGTCGCTGAAGCTGCCACCGCGCTCAAGGGCACTGGCAGGCTGTCGCAGGAGAAGGGTGCGGACCTGTTCAACCGGCACCAGAATGAACTCATTGACGCAGCCCAGGCGCACGCCGAGCTGCTCCAGTGGGAGGCATTCACGGACGCCCTCCGGGGTGTCACCGACCCGGGCACGAAAACGGTGCTGACCTGGCTGCGCGACCTGTTCGGGCTTTCCCTGATCGAAAAGAACCTGTCCTGGTACCTCATGAACGGCCGCCTTTCCATGCAGCGGGGCCGCACAGTGGGCGAGTACATCAACCGGCTGCTGGTCAAGCTCCGCCCGCACGCCGTGGACCTCGTGGACGCCTTCGGATACGGCGAGCAGCACGTGCGGGCAACGATCGCCACCGGTGCCGAGAAGAAGCGGCAGGACGAGGCCCGCGCCTATTTTCGGAGCCAGCGCGCCAGCGGTCACGCCCCGGTGGACGAAAAGGTGCTGATCGCCCGTACCGCTGCAGGCAAGCGCAATTGACCGTCCCCTAGTGCCAGGAATGACGACGGCGCCGCTCCCCTTGCGAAGGGGGGCGGCGCCGTCGTCATTCAACGTCGAAAGGCTAACCCTGTGCCGGAAGCACTGAGCGATACACCTCGAGGGTCGTCTCGGTGATGGATTCCCACGAGAAGTGCTGTTCGGCCCGCAGCCGGCCGGCCTGTCCCATGGCGCGTGCGCGCTCCGGGTCCGAGACAACCTCGGTGAGGGCTGCGGCGAACTCGGTGACGAACTTCTCCGGGTCCAGGGGCGTTCCGGTGCCGTCCGTCACCTGCTCCAGGTCCACCAGAAGGCCGGTCCGGCCGTGATCCACTACCTCAGGGATACCGCCCGTGGCGCTTGCCACTACCGCTGCACCGCAGGCCATGGCTTCGAGATTGACGATGCCGAGCGGCTCATAGATAGAGGGGCAGGCGAAGGCCGTGGCGTGGCTGAGGACCTGGATGAGTTCGTTGCGGGGCAGCATGCGCTCGATCAGGACAACGTCGGTGCGCTCCCGCTGCAGGTCCTCGATCAGGCGGGCCGTCTCCGCTGCCAGTTCCGGGGTGTCAGCGGCCCCCAGGCAGAGGACCAGCTGGACGTCGGCAGGAAGCTTCGCGGCAGCCCGCAGCAGGTAGGGAACGCCCTTCTGGCGGGTGTTTCTCCCCACAAAGACCACGCTTGGTTTGTCCGGATCGATACCCAGGGCGCGGACGGCGTCGCTGTTCTCGTCGCGGTTCCACAGCTCGACGTCGATGCCGTTGTGAACCACCCGCACCTTGGCCGGGTCCACGTTGGGGTAGCTGCGCAGGATGTCCTGCCGCATGCCCTCCGACACAGCGATGATGGCTGCTGCGGCCTCGTAGGCGGTCTTTTCCACCCAGGAGGACAGGGCATAGCCTCCGCCAAGCTGCTCTGCCTTCCACGGGCGGAGCGGTTCCAGGCTGTGGGCGCTGAGAACATGGGGAATTCCGTGGAGCAGGGACGCGAGATGTCCGGCCATGTTGGCGTACCAGGTATGCGAATGGACCAGGTCCGCCCCTTCAACGTCCGGGACGATCCGCAGGTCAACGCCCAGCGTCTGCACCGCGGCGTTGGCCGAGCCGAGGTCCTCGGGCACCGCGTAGGACGTCACCGCAGCGCCATGATAGTCGGCGTCGCGCGGAGCCCCGAAAGCACGAACCTGCAGGTCAACATGCTTACTAAGCACCCTGCTCAATTCGGCCACGTGGACGCCCGCGCCACCATAGATCTCCGGCGGAAACTCTTTAGTCACAATGTCTATTCGCACAAGACCCAAGGTAGTCCTTCACGCATAACTGTTCTAGTGTGAAGGAGTCCGGACATGCCGGACTGTCTTGGGGAGTTACGAAGGCGTACAGGAGCGACCATTATGCCGTTGAACAAAAGAGTCCTGGCCATTGTCCTCGCAGGCGGCGAGGGAAACAGACTGATGCCACTGACGGCAGACCGCGCGAAACCTGCGGTGCCCTTTGCGGGAAGCTACCGCCTGATCGACTTCGCCTTGTCCAACCTGGTGAATTCCCGCTACCTGCAGATCGTTGTGCTCACCCAGTACAAATCGCACAGCCTGGACCGGCACATCTCCGAGACCTGGCGTATGTCCACCCAGCTGGGCAACTACGTTGCCTCCGTCCCGGCGCAGCAGCGCGTGGGCAAGAGCTGGTTCCTCGGCAGTGCCAACGCCATCTACCAGTCGCTGAACCTCATCCATGACGCCAACCCCGACATCGTGGTGGTGGTCGGCGCGGACCACGTCTACCGCATGGACTTCGCCCAGATGGTGGCGCAGCACGTCAACAGCGGTGCGAAGGCGACGGTCGCCGCAGTGCGGCAGCCCCTGCACATGGCGGACCAGTTCGGTGTCATCGAAGTGGACCAGAACGATCCCCAGAAGATTGCCGCCTTCGTGGAGAAGCCCGCCAGCACCCCGGGCCTGGCAGCGGACCCCTCGCAGTTCCTGGCCTCCATGGGCAACTACGTCTTCGACGCCGACGCCCTGGTCGCGGCGTTGCACGTGGACGCCGAGCGGCTCGACACCAAGCACGACATGGGCGGGGACATCATCCCCTACTTCGTGAACCAGGGCGAAGCCGGCGTCTACGACTTCACCCTCAACGACATCCCCGGCTCCACCGAGCGGGACCGCACCTACTGGCGTGACGTCGGCACCATCGACTCCTTCTACGACGCCCACATGGACCTCATCTCCCCGCTGCCGGTCTTCAACCTGTACAACTCTGAGTGGCCCATTTACACACGGCAGAGCATTTCGCCCCCGGCAAAATTCGTCCGCGGCCAGAACAACACGGTGGGCACCGCCCTGGACTCGATCGTTTCCAGCGGCGTGGTGATCTCCGGCGGTGTTGTTGAGGGCTCGGTCCTTTCCAACGACGTCTTTGTAGCAACCAGCAGCCGGATTATCGATTCGGTGCTGATGGACAAGGTACAGATCGGCGAGGGCGCCGTCATCAACAGGGCGATCATCGACAAGAACGTCAAGGTGCCGGCCGGTGCAGCGATCGGGCTGGACCCGGAACTGGACCGCGCGCGCGGCTTCAAAGTCACCGATTCCGGGATTACTGTGCTCTCCAAGGGTCAGGAGGTTCCGGAGCCCGGCGAAGAAGAGCGCAAGCTCGCGGCCGCCAACCTGCATCTTGTGCCGAACGCCGTCAAGGCCGCAGCGGCGCAGTACCCGGACGTCCGCGAGTCCGTTGACAAGGTCGCCAAGACACACGCAGCGGCAGCGGCGGAAATGGCGCCCGGCGCAAGTATTTCCTGACCTCCTGCCGGGAGCGCTCCTGCCGGCGCTCCCCCGGCCGCCGGCCCTGTTGATGGTGGGGCCGGCAGGAAGTCCCAGGCTGTAAAATCGGTACAATGAGCTCCCCCGATCTGACGCCTGAGGAAATCCAGGCCTGCCTCAAGGTCCTCAACACGATCCACGCCTATGACGAGGAGCATCCGGACTACGTTTCGGTGCGCCGTGCCACCGGCAAGATGTTCAAGGCCGTCAAGAGGCACCGCCGCGTCACCAAGCGCGACCTGATCTCCGAGGCGGACCGGGCAGTGATTGCCCAGACAGCCACCGCGGCCCCGGACCGGATCGATGACGAAACCCGCGGGAACAAACTGGCTCCTTCCGCCACCGGCAAGGTGGCCGGCCACCTTATCCGGTCCCGCCCGTGCTACATCTGCAAGCAGCACTACACCCAGGTTGACGCCTTTTACCACCAGCTCTGCCCCGAGTGCGCCGCATTCAACCACGGCAAGCGCGACGCACGAACGGACCTGACGGGCCGCCGGGCGCTGCTCACCGGCGGCCGGGCAAAAATCGGTATGTACATCGCGCTCCGGCTGCTCCGCGACGGTGCCCATACCACCATCACCACACGTTTCCCTAAAGACGCCGCCCGCCGCTTTGCCGCCATGGAGGACAGCGGCGAGTGGCTGCACCGGCTCCGCATCGTGGGCATCGACCTGAGGGACCCCGCCCAGGTCATGGCTTTGACCGACTCGCTGAACGAAGCCGGCCCGCTGGACATCATTATCAATAACGCAGCGCAGACGGTGCGCCGGTCAGGCAACGCCTACAAGCCGCTGGTGGACGCTGAGGACGAACCGCTGCCCGCAGCCCTGGAGCAGGCCAACGGCGGCCCCGAGCTGGTGACCTTCGGCCACGCTCACGACAAGCATCCCCTGGCGTTGGCCAGCAGCGTCACTGAGCATCCGGTCCTGGCTGGCGATGCCATCACCTCGCTGGCCCTTTCCACCGGTTCCGCTTCACTGGAGCGGATCGCCTCGGGAACAGCGATCGACGCCGGTGGACTGGTCCCGGATCTCGCGACGATCAACAGCTGGACGCAGGTGGTGGACGAGGTGGATCCGCTCGAAATGCTCGAGGTCCAGCTCTGCAACGTCACGGCACCCTTCCTTTTGGTCAGCCGGCTGCGTTCGGCCATGAAGCAGTCCACCGCACGGCGGAAGTACATCGTGAACGTCTCCGCCATGGAAGGCCAGTTCTCCCGTGCCTACAAGGGCCCCGGGCACCCGCACACGAACATGGCCAAGGCGGCGCTGAACATGATGACCCGCACCAGCGCGCAGGAGATGCTGGAAAGCGACGGCATCCTGATGACCGCCGTCGACACCGGCTGGATTACTGACGAGCGGCCGCACTTCACCAAGGTCCGGTTGATGGAGGAAGGCTTTCACGCGCCTCTGGACCTGGTGGACGGGGCTGCACGGGTCTACGATCCGATCGTGATGGGTGAGAACGGCGAGGACCAGTACGGCGTGTTCCTCAAGGACTACAAGCCAAGCCCCTGGTAGGCGTATGCTCGGCGGCATGAGCCACGAGACTGCCGCCGACGTACAGAATCTGGAACGCCACGAGTGCTGGGCCCTGCTGCGGACGGTGTCCGTAGGCAGGCTTGCCGTCCTGGCCGACGGGCGTCCGGATATCTTTCCCATCAACTACACCTTGGACGGCGGAACACTTGTGTTCCGCACCGGCGAAGGCACAAAGCTCGCTGGCGCATCGAAGGGCGCTGCGGTGGCACTGGAGGCGGACGGCGTGGATCCCGACAGCGGCCTTGCCTGGAGCGTCGTAGTCAAAGGCACCGCCGAGGTGGTCACTGGAACAGACCCGGTCCTGGCTACCGCCGAGCTATACCTTTTCCCCTGGCAGGCCGGCAGGAAGGACGCGTTCGTCCGGGTTTCCCCGGACAGCATCACCGGCCGGCGGTTTAAGGTAACGGAACCACTCACCTGGTGGACCCAGCTCAGCGGGGCCACCAAGGCATCGCCGGAGTAAAAACCAGGGGCGTCCACAGATGTGGACGCCCCTGGTTTACTGCTAACAATCGGTCCGGTCCTGGCCGGTCAGGCCAGCTGGGTGATCTCCACGCTGACGTTAAGAGCCGAGCCGCCGCCACCGGACAGGATGCCTTTCAGCGGCGGCACATCTCGGTAGTCCCGCCCCCGAGCCACGGTGACGTGGAAGTCACCGGCAGGCTTGTGGTTGGTGGGGTCCCAGCTGCGCCAGTCACCGTCCCAGAATTCCAGCCAGGCGTGTGACTGCCCGGCGACCGTTTCCCCGATGCCGGCGCTGGAACGCGGGTGCAGGTAGCCCGAGACGTACCGGGCCGGGATCCCGCAGCTCCGCAGCGCGCCGATGGCGAGGTGGGCGAGGTCCTGGCACACGCCCTTACGCTGGCCCCACGCCTCCTCGGCGTTCGTAGTGACGGCGGTGGAGCCGGACATGTAGGTCATCTCGCCGCGCATCCACTCGAACACTGCCATGGCGGCGTCGTGCGGGTTCTTCCCTGCCACCACCTCGGGGATGAGGCCAAGGACCTCGTCCCCGGGACCGCTCAGCCGGGACTGGGGAAGCCAGTCACTGTACGTATTGAGCGTTTCTGGCGAGGCGAGGACATCCCAGCCCACAATGTCGGACTCGGAGGGGATCTTCTCGGCGCGATGTACTTCCACCGTGATGTTGGAGACCACCTCGAGATGCTCGTGCGGCATCTGCATGTCGAACGCAGTGACCCTGGTCCCCCAGTAGTCGCGGTAAGTGCTCACCGCAGCCTGCGACGGCGAGACCTTGACCACCGATTCCAGCACCACCTGCTGGGAATCCGTGAGGGGCGTCATGCGGGCCTCGTTATAGGACAGCGTGACCCGCTTGTTGTACTTGTAGGCCGTCTTGTGCACGATGCTCAGCCGGGTCATGAAACTTCTCCCACCCAAGCCAGTTCGTCGGCCTGATTGAAGTACTTACGGGAAATGGCGTCCGAGGCCTGGGACACTGCCTTCTGCACGCGTTCCATGTGTTCGGGCAGCTCGGACATAAGATCGTCCGTGCGGTGGAACTCAAGGAACGTGCGGGCCTGGCCCACGATCCGGCGGGCATCGTTGATGAAGCCCACGCGCTGCGCGGACGGGTCAAGCTTGGCGAGGCACTCATCAGCGTCCCGCAGCGCGTACACAATGGACCGCGGGAACAGCCGGTCCAGGAGCAGGAACTCGGCGGCGTGCTGGTCACCGAAGGCAGCACGCCGGGTACGCAGGAAGGATTCGTACGCACCGGCGCACCGGAGCATGTTCACCCAGGACATGCCCGCGGACAGGACGTCGCGGGTGGAAAGCATGCGCGCCGTCATGTCGGCCCGTTCCAGGGAGCGTCCCAGCACCAGGAACAGCCAGCTTTCGTCATGGCTCACCGTGGTGTCGGCCAGGCCGCTCACCATGGCCGTGCGCTCCAGCGTCCAGTTGCAGAAGCGGTAGGTCCCCACCACGTCCTTGCGGTGCTGGCTCAGCCCGTAGTACGTGGTGTTCAGGCTCTCCCAGAGCCCGGAGGAAACCGTTTCGCGGGCACGGCGGGCATTCTCGCGCGCGGCTCCCAGTGACCCGGCAATGGAGGTGGCGCTGGTCTTGTCGTAGGCCAGGGCGTGGAGCAGTTCGGGCAGGCCGAAGTCCTCGCTCTGGGGGCGGGCGCCCATCACGGCAAGGAGTTCCTGTGCCACGCTTTTGCGTTCGTCCATGGGCAGGTGGTTCAGCCGCTCCAAGTGCACATCGAGGATACGCGCCGTGCCATCGGCACGCTCCACATAACGGCCGATCCAAAAAAGGGACTCGGCAATACGGCTAAGCATTCGCGGCTACCTCCTGCGGGCCCGACACTGAAAAAGACATTGGGGCGGTCATGCGCCGGCTCACTGCTGCTGCTCCGACTGGCGGTCGCGCCAGTTGCTTTCAACCGGCCACACGGACACACGCTCGCGGACGGAGATGGACTGCCGCGGTACGGTCTCCACGGGCAGGTGGGGCGAATCGGCAAGGACCCAGGTGTCCTTGGAACCGCCACCCTGGCTGGAGTTCACGATCAGCGACCCTTCTTTGAGCGCCACGCGGGTAAGCCCGCCGGGGAGCACCCAGACGTTGTCGCCGTCGTTCACGGCAAAAGGCCGCAGGTCCACGTGGCGGGGGCCGAACTTGTCCCCGCTCAGCGTGGGCACGGTGGAGAGCTGCAGCACCGGCTGCGCGATCCAGCCGCGGGGGTCTGCGATGACCCGCTGGCGGAGGGCGTCGAGTTCGTCCCTGGAGGCATCCGGGCCAATGACCAGGCCCTTGCCGCCGGAGCCGTCCACCGGCTTGACCACGAGCTCTGACAGGTTGTCCAGGGTGTACTCGCGGGCTTCCTTCTCCTCCAGGCGGAAGGTGTCCACGTTCGCGATGATGGGTTCCTCGTTGAGGTAGTAGCGGATGAGGTCAGGGACGTAACTGTAGACCAGTTTGTCATCCGCGACGCCGTTGCCCACTGCGTTGGCGATGGTCACCCCGCCTGCCCGCGCGGCGTTGACGAGTCCGGGGCAGCCGAGCATGGAATCGGCCCGGAACTGCAGCGGGTCCAGGAAGTCGTCGTCGATCCGCTTGTAAATAACGTCCACACGCTGCTCGCCGGCGGTGGTGCGCATGTACACGCGGTTTCCGCGGCAAATAAGGTCTCGGCCCTCCACCAGTTCAACACCCATCAGGCCCGCGAGCAGCGTGTGCTCAAAGTAGGCACTGTTGAAAACCCCGGGGGTCAGGACGACGACGGTGGGATCGTCCACGCCGGCGGGCGCGGTTTTGCGCAGGGCCGAGAGGAGCCGGCGGGGGTACTCCTCCACCGGGCGGATCAGCTGCTGGCCGAAGGCTTCGGGCAGGCCCTTGGCCATGGCGCGCCGGTTTTCCAGGACATAGCTCACGCCGGAGGGGACGCGCACGTTGTCCTCCAGCACCCGGAAGGTGCCCGCTGCATCACGGACAACGTCGATGCCGGAAATGTGCACCCGGACGCCGCCGGCCGGCTCGAAGCCGTGGACCTGGCGGTGGAAGTGTGCGCTGGTGGTCACCAGCTGCCGGGGTATCACGCCGTCGGACACCACGTTCATCTTGTCGTACACGTCGTTGAGGAAGGCCTCAAGTGCGTGCACGCGCTGGGCGACGCCGCGTTCAAGCACGTCCCATTCCGCTGCCGGGATCACCCGGGGGACGATATCGAGCGGGAAGGGGCGCTCCTCGCCGGCGAAGTCAAAGGTGACACCACGGTCCAGGAAGGTGCGCGCCATGGAGTCCGCCCGCGCGCTGACGTCGGCGAGGGAGAGCTTGCGAAGGGCGTCCGCCACCTGCTCATAAGAGCCCCGTGCTTCTTGCCCGGGGGCGAACATCTCGTCGTAGGCTCCGGTCCGGCCGGCGGCCACGGAGTAATCCTGGAATAGGTCTGACATGTCCAATAGCCAACCATCTTTTTGTTTCGAATTCATTACTGCCATCCATTCTGGCGTGTTGGCGGAGGTGGTGTGGTTCGTGGATTACGTGTCCTTTCCGGCACAGTAGGTGAGTGCCTGTCCGCAGAAGCCTTCCCACCCCCGGCCCGGGCATCCCCGGCGGCGCTGACCGGTTGCTCCCAGGACTTGCCACAGCGGCTGTTGCGCTGGCCGCCGCCTTCCTGGTCCACTGGCTCGTTCCCGTTCTGCCGGCCATGACCCTGGCGGTGGTCCTGGGCGTCCTGGCCGCCAACCTGCCGGGCACGGGAGTCTGGACTGCCGGCAGGGCGCGCCCGGGGCTGGACTTCGCCGGCAAGCACCTGATGCGCGGCGGGATTGTCCTGCTGGGCCTGAAGGTGAGCGTTATGGACGTCCTGGGACTGGGCTGGCTTGCCCTCGTGCTGATCGCGGGGGTGGTGGCGGTGAGCTTCGGCGGAACCTACCTGATCTCCCGGCTGTTCCGGCTGCCCCCGGTGACCTCGCTCCTGGTAGCCACAGGATTCTCTATCTGCGGTGCGTCCGCCATCGGCGCCATGGCTGCCGTCCGCCGCATCCGGCACGCAGACACCGTCCTGCCGGTGGCGCTGGTGACGCTCTGCGGGACCCTCGCCATCGGGGTCATGCCCCTCCTGGTCCACCCCCTGCAGCTCAGTGCGCCGGTTTTTGGGGCCTGGACGGGCGCCTCGGTGCACGACGTGGGCCAGGTGGTGGCCACGGCGCAAACCGCGGGGACGGCGGCGCTGGGCATCGCCGTCGTCGTCAAACTCACCCGGGTGCTGCTGCTGGCACCCGTGGCGGCATTGGCGGGTGCCCACCAGCGGGTGTTTGCCAGACCGGGTCCGGGAGCCGAGGGCGGGGACGCCAAACTGCCGCCCGTGGTTCCCCTGTTTGTCCTGGGCTTCATTGCCATGGTGGGACTTCGCTCCACCGGTTGGCTCCCGGCGGGCTGGCTCGAGGCGGGAGCAGCGCTGCAGGACATCCTGCTCGGCGCCGCACTGTTCGGTTTGGGCTCCGCCGTACGCGTGCGCACGCTGCTTCACACCGGAGGCCGGGCGCTCCTGGCCGCCCTCGCGTCCTGGCTCCTGATCGCCCTCCTGGGACTGGCAGCCGCCCTGCTGATCGCCGTATAACCCGTGATTAGATAGCTGAGTGCCAAATGAGAATCTGCAGCGCGACGAAGCCGCCGAACGTTCAGCCCTGATCAGCACCACCAGCTACGACGTTTCGCTGGACGTGCGCCAGGCCGCGGACCCGTCTGTGGGAGGTTATCCGAGCCGCAGCGTCATCACCTTCTCAGCGGCACAGCCGGGTACGTCGACTTCCCTGGACTTCATCGGCGACGTCCACAGCGTGCTGTTGAACGGCCGCGAACTCCGGGTGGAGGACGTGGTGGACGGCGCCAGGATCAGGCTGGACAACCTGCAGG
The DNA here is from genome assembly GCF_054408515.1 of Arthrobacter sp. D3-16. Lineage (NCBI taxonomy): Bacteria > Bacillati > Actinomycetota > Actinomycetes > Micrococcales > Micrococcaceae > Arthrobacter > Arthrobacter sp. D3-16. Next base: position 2,121,757 of record NZ_CP096437.1, read on the forward strand.
CCCACAACGAAGTGACCGTCACCGGAACTGCCCTGTACAGCCGCTCCGGCGAGGGCATGCACCGGTTCGTGGATCCCGCGGACGGCCAGTGCTACCTCTACACCCAGTACGAGCCGGCAGACGCCCGCCGCGTCTTCGCCAACTTTGAACAGCCCGACCTCAAGGCCACCTACACCTTCCACGTGACGGCTCCTGCCGGCTGGCAGGTCGCGTCCAACGGCGCCGAGGTGGGCCGGACTTTGCTTACCGGTGACCCGTCCACTGCCTGCTGGGACTTCGCCCCCACCGAACCCATGTCCACCTATATCACTGCCGTGCTGGCCGGACCTTACTTCAAGGCGGAGGACCGCTGGCAGGCAATACTGGACGACGGCACCTCACTGAACGTACCGCTCGCCCTTTACTGCCGGGCCTCCATGGCGGACTCTTTCGACACTGACGAGCTGTTCCGGCTCACGAAGAACGGCCTGGATTTCTTCAACCGGCTCTTCGACTACCCCTACCCCTGGGGCAAGTACGACCAGGCCTTCGTACCCGAATACAACCTCGGCGCCATGGAGAACCCCGGCCTGGTGACCTTCACCGAGAGCTACGTCTTCACTTCCCGCGCCACCGATGCCCAGTACCAGGGACGCGCCAACACCCTGATGCACGAGATGGCCCACATGTGGTTCGGGGACCTGGTGACCATGCAGTGGTGGGATGACCTGTGGCTCAAGGAATCATTCGCCGACTACATGGGCAACCTGGGCGTGGACCGCGCCACGGACTGGGACACCGCCTGGGTGAACTTCGCCAACAAGCGCAAGGCCTGGGCCTACGTCCAGGACCAGCTGCCCACTACGCACGCGATCGTGGCGGACATCCCGGACCTGGAGGCCGCCAAACAGAATTTCGACGGCATCACCTACGCCAAGGGCGCGTCGGTGCTGAAGCAGCTCGTGGCCTATGTGGGGTTCGAGGCCTTCATCGCCGGCTCCCGCGAGTACTTCCGCAAGCACGCGTACGGCAACACTTCCCTGGCCGACCTGCTGGCGGCGCTCAGTGCCGCGTCGGGGCGGGACCTGGGCGGGTGGGCGGAGCAGTGGCTGCAGACCTCCGGCATCTCCAGCCTGTCCCTTGACATCGCCGCAGACGCAACGGACGACGACGGCGTGCTGGGCCGGGTGTCGATCGTCCAGGCGGCAACCGATCCCGTCACCGGACGTGAGGAACTGCGCCCGCACCGCCTTCGCGTGGGCTCCTACAATTTCGACGCCGACGGTGCCCTGGTGCGCACCGGAAGTATCGAAACCGATGTGGCAGGGGCACGGACCGGGCTCCCCCAGCTCTCCGGCCAGCCGCGGCCCGCACTCCTGCTGGTCAATGACGACGACCTGACCTATGCCAAGGTCCGGCTGGACCCCGCCTCCGAGGCGACGGCCCTGGCCTCACTGGACCGGATCGTGGACCCCATGGCCCGTGCCCTGTGCTGGACGGCGCTCTGGAACTCCGCCCGGGACGGCGAAAGCCCTGCCGCACGGTACGTGGAAGCAGTGGCCGCCTTCGGACCGGCCGAGCCCGGCATCGGCGTCCTGCTGAACATCCTCGATAACGCAAGCACCGCCGTCGAACGCTACACACCGGCAGCCGGACGTGAAGCAGTCAGGGCGTCGTTCCTGGCAGCCGCTGCCGCAGAACTGGACCGCGCCCAGCCCGGCTCGGACCAGCAGCTGGCCTGGGCAAGGACCCTCGCCACCGTCAGCAGGAACGACGACGCCATGCTGCCCCGCCTGAAGGGCCTGCTGGACGGCACCGCCCCGGTGGTCGGCCTGGCCGTGGATGCGGAGCTGCGCTGGCACCTCTGGCACGCCGTGGCGGCGAACGGCCAGGCGACGGCGGCGGAGCTGGACGCCGAACTTACCCGGGACACCACGGCCTCAGGACGCGCCAGCCACGCCACCGCACTCGCTGCCCGGCCGGACCCGGACGTCAAAGCAACAGCCTGGAACCAGGCCGTTCAGGAAAATGAACTGTCCAACCAGCTGCTGACCGCCACCATCACCGGGTTTATGACGGCCCCGGCGGAGCTGCTGGAACCGTACGTGGAGCCATACTTTGGGTGCCTGCGCGCAGTCTGGGACGGGCGGAGCATTGAGATCGCGAGCCGGATTGTCCGTGGCCTGTACCCCCTGGCGCAGGACCTGGCAGAGGGGGCGGAACCAATGGAGCATCCTGTCATTCGGCGCACGGACCAGTGGCTGGCAGACAACGCAGAGGCGCCGCGAGCACTGCGCCGCATCATCGTGGAGCAGCGCAGCCACCTGCTGCGGGCGCTGACGGCGCAGGCCGCCGTCGTCAAAGCCCCGTCTTCGGGCCTTCCTGCGGACTGAAGCACCGCCTCGGCGCGCAGGAGCAGTCCCTGCGCACCGACCCCGACGGTCAACGGCAGTGACGGCCAGTCAACGCTCAGGGAACCCGGTGGAGCCATTCGCCGGTGCCGAATTTCGTTGATACCCGCTCCCGTGCCATGGCCAGTTCGTCCTCGGTCAGCTCTGAGGGTGCGGCGCCATACCGCTCCGTGAAGACTTCCATCATGGCCGCAATGATGTCGGCGCGGGCCAGGCCGGTCTGGCGGCGGAGCGGGTCAACCCGTTTCTTCGCGCTGCGGGTGCCTTTGTCCGAGAGCTTTTCCTTGCCGATGCGGAGCACTTCCACCATCTTGTCGGCGTCGATGTCGTAGCTCATGGTGACGTGGTGCAGCATGCCGCCGTTGGCCAGGCGCTTCTGTGCCGCCCCGCCGATCTTGCCCTGGTCGGTGGCGATGTCGTTCAGCGGCACGTAGAACGCGGTGATGCCCAGCTTCTCCAAGGCGGCCATGACCCAGGCGTCCAGGAAGGGGTAGGAGTCGGCGAAGCTAAGGCCGTCCACCAGGGTCTGGGGCAGGTACAGCGAGTAGGTGATGCAGTTGCCGGCCTCCATAAACATCGCTCCCCCGCCACTGATGCGGCGGACGACCTTGACGCCGTGCCTAGCTACGCCGTCGGGGTCCACCTCGTTGAGGTAGGACTGGAAGCTGCCGATCACCGTTGAGGGCTCCCGCCAGTCCCAGAACCGGAGCGTGGGGTTGCGGCGGCCGGCGCCGACCTCCTCGGTGAGGACCTCATCGAGCGCCACATTGATTTCGGTCGGCAGGACGGTGGGCGGGATGAGGTTCCACTGGTGGTCCGCCCAGGACGTGGCTTTCGCCAGGGCACGACGGACAGCGATGGCCACGGCGTCTGCGGAGAAGCCGAACAGGGTTGCGCCTGCCGGCAGCGAAGCCGTGACGGCGGCGGCAAGCTCGGCCGCCGTCGTGGTGTCCGGCAACCCTGCCAGCCCGCGGTTAATTTCCAGGAGCGCTTCGTCGGGTTCCAGGAAGAAGTCCCCGCTGACGGATACGTCGGCCAGCTGGCCGTCCACAACGTCCAGGTCCACCACTACGAGCTTGCCGCCGGGGACTTTGTACTCGCCGTGCCGGCGGGACGTGGAATCAGCAGCTGGAGCGGGCGTGGCAGTCATGCCTCCCATCCTGCCCCAGAATGGCCCGGCCCCTGAAACGATGCCGGCCGTTAACGCGAAAAGCCCGCACCGTCGCCGGTGCGGGCTTTCCCTTTGAAGCTTGGGGGGAAGTGAATTACTTCTTGCCGCCGAAGCCCTTGAAGCGAGCGTTGAAGCGCTCGACGCGGCCTGCGGAGTCCATGATGCGCTGCTTGCCCGTGTAGAACGGGTGGGACTCAGAGGAGATTTCGACGTCGATGACCGGGTAGGTGTTGCCGTCTTCCCACTCGATGGTCTTCGAGGAAGAAACGGTGGACTTGGTCAGGAATTTGACGCCGGAAGCCAGGTCGTTGAAAACAACAGCTTCGTACTTCGGGTGGGTATCAGACTTCATAATGGGACCTTTGTTCGCGCAACTGGATTTTGCCAGCTGCCAGGTATGAATGGGATGGCCGCGTTCCGTGCCGTAAGACGCAGGGCAGCCAGCTATCAATATTAGCGGATAACCGGGGTGCCCGCGAACCGACTGCCGGCCCTAATCCCGGGGGCGCAGCTCCCAGAAGGCAACGGCCGATGCTGCTGCAACATTGAGCGAATCCACGCCGTTGCGCATGGGGATCTTCACGGCGAGGTCGACGGCGGCGAGCGTCTCCGCGCTCATGCCGGCTCCTTCGGTGCCCAGCACCAGGGCGAGCCGCTCCGGATTTTGCGCAGCGACCGCGTCAACGTCCTGCGCATCCTCCGTCAGCTCCAGGGCGGCGACCGTGAACCCCTGCTCCTTGAGCGCGTGGAGGTCCTCCGGCCAGCTGGTGAGGCGGGCCCACGGCACCTGGAAGACCGTGCCCATGCTCACCCGGACGCTTCGCCGGTAGAGGGGGTCGCCGCAGCGCGGGGAAACCAGGACAGCGTCAATGTCCAGGGCGGCTGCGGAGCGGAAGATGGCCCCCACGTTCGTGTGGTCCACGATGTCCTCCAGGACAGCCACCCGGCGGGCTCCGGCCAGCAGTTCCGGCAACGGGACTGGCGCCGGGCGCTGCATGGCGGCCATGGCACCGCGGTGAAGATGGAACCCGGTGATTTCCTCCAGGAGGGCGGCACTGCCGATGAAGGCGGGAACCTGGGGGTAGGCGCCCAGGATGTCCTGGAGGTCGTCGAGCCACTTTTCCGCGAGGAAAAAGGACCGGGGCTGGTGCCCCGCGGCGAGGGCACGGCGCAGCACGCGGGACGATTCTGCGATGTACATGCCCTCAGCCGGTTCGCGAAGCTTGCGAAGGTGCACGTCCGTGAGCTGGGTGTAGTCGGTCACGCGAGGGTCCGCGGCGGACTCGAGATAGTGGATTGTCACCGGGTGATTATTTCAGCAGATTCGCGATCATGAATCCGAGCGCCACCAGGCCGAGGACAAAGATCACGCCGCGGAGCACTGTCGGCGAAAGCCGGCGGCCCACCTTGGCGCCCAGCAGGCCGCCGATGCTTGAGCTGACGGCGATGAGCAGCACCACCAGCCAGTTGATGCGGTCGAACGCGAACAGCAGGTAGGAGATGGCTGCCACCAGGTTCACGCCCAGCACCAGGATATTCTTCATGGCGTTGGCGTTCTGGATGGTGCCGGTGAGGAACACACCCAGGATACCGACGAGCAGGATTCCCTGGGCAGCCACGAAGTAACCGCCGTAAACGCCGGCAAGGTAGACGAGGACCACCAGGAGAACGGTGTGGCGCTTGTCCCGTACGGCGTGCTCCGGATTCTCCTCACGGTTGCGGACCCAAGCCTGCATCCGTGGCTGGAACACCACCATCAGGAGCGCCAGGACCAGGAGGACCGGGGCGACGTAGTGGAAGACCTGTTCGGAGAGGTGCAGCAGCAGCCAGGCGCCGGAAATGCCGCCCAGGAGGGACGCCGGCAGGAGCCGCAGCAGTTGGCGGCCGCGGCCTTTCAGTTCCCGGCGGTAACCGAAGGCACCGGCGGCGGTGCCGAAGACCAGGCCCATGGCATTGCTCATGGAGGCCACCACGGGGGTGACGCCCAAGGCGATGAGGACGGGGAACGTCACCAGTGTGCCGGAGCCCACCACGGCGTTGATGGTGCCGGCCCAGAGGCCGGCGATGGACACAAAGATGCTGCTGAGAAGATCCAAGGTGCTGCAGTGCCGCGTTAGCGGCGGGCGACGGCGGTGTACCGGCCTGCGTTGACGGTCACGTCCAGGTCCAGCCCGAAGGTGGTGCTGAGGTGTTCGGCGGTCAGCACCTCGGTGATGGGTCCTGCTGCAACCACTCCGCCGTCGCGCAGGAGCATGGCGTGGGTGAAGCCGGGCGGGACTTCCTCGAGGTGGTGGGTGACCAGGACCATGGCCGGTGCTGCCTCGTCCCGGGCGAGTTCCCCGAGCTTGTGCACGAGTTCCTCGCGGCCGCCGAGGTCCAGGCCGGCGGCGGGTTCATCGAGCAGGAGCAGTTCGGGATCAGTCATGAGGGCCCGGGCGATCTGGACGCGCTTGCGCTCACCCTCGGACAGTGTGGCGAAGGTCCTGTTCAGGAGTGGACCCATCCCCCAGTCATTAAGCAGGCGGAAGGCCCGCCGCTCGTCGTCGCGCTCGTATCCTTCACGCCAGCGGCCGGTGACGCCGTAAGCGGCGGTGACTACGACGTTCAGGACGTTCTCGTGTTCGGGAATCTGGGTGGCGAGGGCGGCGGAGGAGAGTCCGATGCGGGGGCGTAGTTCAAAAACGTCCACCCGGCCCAGGATTTCGTCCAAAATTCCGGCCTTGCCGCTGCTCGGGTGCATCCGGGCTGCTGCGATCTGGAGGAGAGTGGTCTTGCCGGCGCCGTTGGGGCCGAGGATTACCCAGCGTTCGCCTTCGTTGACTTCCCAGTCAATCTTGTCCAGCAGGGTCTTTTTACCTCGGACAACGCTAACGGAAGCCAATTCCAGAACATCACTCATAGGAGTAGACACTAGGACAAAAAAGAGGCTGACTGATAACCGGTGTCCTGCCCGGACAGGACGCGTGAAGTTACCGGACGAGCCTGACGTTCTCGCCCCGGAGCCTGGCCCGGAAACCGTCGCCTTGGACCGCCACGTCCTGGAGCACGAGGCCTTCGGGCAGGCCGTCAATGTCATGCTCTATGGTTACGAGGCCCCGCACGACGGCGGCGGTGGCGTCGGAGAGGAAACCCGGCCCACCGAAGTCAATCGAGCGCGGCTCAACGACGAGCCTGCCGGCCTCAACCTCGACCGTGCCGGTGGCGACGACGCGCAGTTCCCGGCCCAGGGCTTCGACGGTGCGGAGCACCGTGGCTTGGCCCCTTTCAGCGGCACGGACCTCGGTCCCGTTGCCAAGCTCCCCGGCGACAACGTCGAAGGGCACGGTCGCATCTACAGCGAGCCGGGAAGCGACTGGCCCGTCCGGTCCAGTGGTCACGTCCTGCCCCACAACGCGGACGTCCCGGAGCGTCGAGCCCGCGGCCACCACTGTCCCGGCATCCAGTGACAGGTCGGCCAGCCACACCTCGTCCTCGCGCAGGTCAGCGGGAGGCTCTGCGCCCGGCAGGCGTTCGGTGCCTGCCGTCGGCGACGGCACAGGCCCTGCCTCCCCGGCGGCCGGGTCGCTCACCACCCACCAAAGGACCACAACCGCCAACCCCAGGACGAGGAGCATCCCGGTTGCACCGATCAGCCAGTCCTTCGCGCGCGTCCATTCCATGGGGACAGTCTTTCATTGGGGACAGGTGATCCAGCCCGCCCCTGCGCAGACCCGTGATGTTGTTCCCTGCACTTAAACGACCGCACGGAAGGCAGGCGGGTAGCCGCCGCGCAATGAATTCAAGGGACTCCTCCCCGCTGACTAAGATTGCAGGCATGACTTCGAACCTGACCGCCGTCAGCTATGGCCTGAATGTGACCCAAACCGGGCTGGAGCAGCTGCGTTCCGTCCTCACCGGACAAGGGGCTGCCCTGCTGTCCGAAACGGACCTTGGCGACGAGCGGTACCAGGTGCATGTGGCCGAGCTTCAGCTGCCGGACGCCACCACGGCCGGCATCGCTGCGCTCCGCCACGCCGTCGCCGAGGCCTCGATCAGCGGACTGGACACCGCGCTGGTCCCCAACGGCCTGCGTGCAGCCGACCGAAAGCTCCTGATCATGGACGTGGATTCGACGCTGATCCAGCAGGAGGTCATCGAACTGCTCGCCGCCTACGCCGGCAAGCGTGAAGAAGTGGCTGCTGTCACCGAAGCTGCCATGCGCGGCGAGCTGGACTTCACCCAGAGTCTTCACGCCCGGGTGCAGGTGCTCGCAGGGCTGCCGGCCGACGTCGTCCGTTCCGTCCGTGAGGAAGTGAAGCTTAGCGAGGGGGCCGCGGAACTCGTGGCGGCCTTCAAGGCCGCGGGCCATGTGGTGGCAGTGGTGTCCGGCGGGTTCAACCAGATCCTGGAGCCCATTGCCGCTGACCTGGGGCTGGACTACTGGCAGGCGAATGAGCTGGAGATCGTTGATGGCGCCCTGACCGGCAAGGTGCTGGGCGCAGTGGTGGACCGGGCGGCCAAGGAAAAGTACCTGCGCGAATGGGCGGCGTCTGAAGGCATCGCCCTGGAACACACCGTGGCCGTCGGCGACGGCGCCAACGACCTTGACATGCTCGGCGCCGCCGGGATCGGTGTCGCGTTCAACGCGAAGCCTGCCGTGCGCGCCGTGGCTGATGCCGCCGTCAACATGCCGTACCTCGATGCCGTCCGCCACGTCGCAGGCGTCTAGTCCCGCTTAAAGCGCGATAGGCCCACACCCTCAGGATTCCCTGGCGGTGTGGGCCTATCGCGGCATGTGCGGGGGGCCTAACTGGGCTGGCCGGCGCCCTTGCCGAAGTAGTCGGCGCCGCCCGCGTATTCGGTGTGGCCGGACTCGACGTCGGCGGTCACCATGCCGGCCACCACTTCAGCGAACTCTTCCACCGAATAGAGCTTTCCGGCTTCGGCCCGGCGCGCTTCGATGGCGCCGGGAGTGGAGCGGTCGAGCAGTGTTGCAGTGACGGTGCCTTCGATCATGTCGCCGGACACAACCACCAGGGTGATGCCCTTTTCGGCGAGGCTGGGGATGAGTTCGCGCAGGGCGTCCTCCCCGGCACGCTTGCTGCGGGCCACGGGCTCGTAGGCCTCCATGGTGGGCACGGTGTTGATGAAGTGGGCCTGGTGGCTGGTAACGAACACCACGCGGGAGCCTTCCTTCATCAGGGGCACGGCTGCGTTGAGCATGTTGACCTGGGCATCGCGGTTCAGTTTAAGCGCGTAGTCCTCCCCCATGCCGGTTTCCATGCCGCCGGAAGCGTTGAGCACCAGGATGTCCAGCGTCCCGAAGTTTTCCATGGCGGCGGAGGCCAGGGCCTGGACGCCTTCCTGGGTGGTAAGGTCCGCGCCCACGGCCACGGCACGGCCACCCGCGGCTTCAATTTGCTGCACTACCTTGTTGGCGCGCGGCGCCTTCTGGCGGTAATTAACCACGACGGCGGCACCCTGGCCGGCGAGGATCTTCGCTACGTCAGCGCCAATGCCGCGCGATGATCCGGTGACGATGGCGGTCTTGTTGTCCAGCAGTCCCATACGAGCTCCCTTTGTTCGAAACGTCTAAATCGCTGAAGGTCTGCAGTCCATCATGCCAGCGGCCGCTGCCGATCCGCTTGTGCGACCCCGACAAAGAAGGCGCCGTCAGCTAGTTCAGCGGATCGCGCCCGGGCATCAACACCGGTTAACCGCGCCTCCCCGCAGCGTGACCCGGCGTAGGCTCGCATCATGGAAAAGCAGGCGGGTGCCTACGGTGCCGCGTCCACTCCGGAGCAGGTGTTCAGCGGATCCCCGGAAGGACTGCAGATCTGCGGGGCGGTACAGCACGTCATAGCGCAGCAGGCCACGGTGCGAACCACCACCAGTCAGGTGGCTTTTCGGAACCGGCGCGGGTTTGCCTATGTCTGGAACCCGCGCCGATACCTGAAGACCAATGTTCCGGCGGTGCTGTCCATCGTCCTGCCACGGCGCCTGGAATCCGGCCGGTTCAAGGAAATTGTCAATCCGTCCCTTGGAGTCTGGATGCACCACCTTGAACTGAACGGCGTCCACGAGGTTGACGGCGAGGTGGCGGATTGGCTCGCAGAGGCGTTCGCGGCCGCCGGGTAGTGGTGCCGCTGTCCCGTTACCGGTCAGTGGCCCATGCCCAGGCCGCCGTCCACGGGAATGACAGCACCGGAGATGTAGGCGGCTTCCTCGCTGGAGATCCAGCGGACCACGTTGGCAACCTCTGTGGCCTCGGCAAAACGGCCTGCCGGGATGCTGGAAAGGTAGTCCTTCTGGGTGGCTTCAGGAAGTTCGGCGGTCATGTCCGTGTTGATGAAGCCGGGGGCCACCACATTCGCGGTGATGCCGCGTGAGCCCAGTTCGCGGGTCAGTGAACGCGCAATGCCTACCAGTCCTGCCTTCGACGCGGAGTAGTTGATCTGGCCGGGGGCGCCATACAGGCCGGAAACCGAAGAGATGAGGACCACACGGCCCTTGCGCAGGCGGATCATGCCCTTGGAGGCGCGCTTGATGACCCGGAACGCGCCGGTCAGGTTGGTGTCGATGACGGACGTGAAGTCATCTTCGCTCATGCGCAGCAGCAGGGTGTCCTTGGTGATGCCGGCGTTCGCCACCAGGACTTCCACCGGCCCGTGGGCCGCTTCCACTTCCCTGAAGGCTGCGTCCACGGACGCCTCATCGGTGACGTCGGCCTTCACGCCCAGGATTCCCTCCGGCAGCTTTGACTCGCTGCGGTAGGTCACGGCCACCTTGTCCCCGTTGGCAAGGAACGCTTCGGCGATGGCCAGGCCGATGCCGCGGTTTCCGCCCGTGATGAGGACGCTGCGGGGGGCGGTGGCTGCTTCAGTCATGAAAAAGGCTCCGGATTTCTGCGGCGGGCGGCCGCGGTAGAAGAGGGGTGATTTGGGCTGACTTCGATCTTAGCGTCAGCCCCTGGCCTGGTTTGGGCGCCACTGCCGTTGGTGAGAGAATTGACGTAAGCCTTTGGAGCGTGATCAATCACCGTGACCCTTGAAAACCATGCGGGACAATCCGCGCCTGAAGAACCCGAGCGGTTCTCCGGGGATTCGGAAGTCCACGCCATCACGGATGCCGCGGGAGCCCATTCCGAGGACATGCACCAGCGCATGGTCAAATACGCGCTGGCCATGGGAATCCGCATGGTTTGCCTGATCCTGATCTTCGTGGTGGACGGCTGGCTTAAGCTCGTTATGGTAGCCGGAGCGGTGTTCCTGCCCTGGATTGCGGTTGTTATAGCCAACGGCAACGACACGGCCGAGGGCCACAGCGACCTGCTGCTGGATTCTGCGCCGTTGGCCGAGATTGAAAGCCCGCCCGCTCCGTCCCCCGACGATGAGCACGGCAGCGAGGTCCTGCAGGGCGAGTTGATTGATGACGACGACGAAACACCATCAGGGCAGGAGCGAAGGGCATCATGAGTATTTTTGACTTCGCTGCGGGAACCGGTCCTGCGGCGGCTGAAGCCGCTGCGATCTGCTCGCGGAAGGCCTGCCGGGCCCAGGCCTCCTGGCAGCTCCAGTGGAACAACCCGAAGATCCATTCCCCTGAGCGCCGCAAGACCTGGCTGGCCTGTGGAGACCACCGTGACTGGCTGGAGGACTACCTCCAGACCCGCGGCCTGTGGAAAGAAACCCTGCCGCTTGCGGACCAGGGCGTATCCCGTGCACCGGAGCAGGACAACTGAATGTACCGGTTCCTCTTCTCCAGCAAGTGGCTGGGCTATCTGCTGCTGGCTGCCATCTTTGCATCCGCCTGCGTTTTCCTGGGCCGCTGGCAGATGGACCGGCGCGCGGAGACCCTGGCGGAAATCAACCGTGTGGTGACCAACTACTCGGCCACGCCCATCCCCTTCTCTGAGGCCAAGGAACAGTTCAACAACCGGCTGGACCCAGCGATGGAGTGGACGCAGGTGGAGCTGAAAGGCTCGTACCTCGCCGATGAGCAGCGCGTGGTCCGGAACAGACCGCTGAACGGCCAGCCGGGCTATGAGGTGGTTGTCCCCTTCCGCCTCACCACAGGCGAAACCGTAGTGGTTGACCGGGGATGGCTGCCCATCGGCAACCAAAACCCGGGCAGCCCTGATTCGGTGCCGGAACCTCCTGCCGGTGAGGTGACCGCCGTCGTGCGTTTGAAGCATCCGGAACCGGAACTGCAGCGTGGGGCACCGGAAGGCCAGCTTGCTTCTATCGACCTCGCCGCCTATTCCGCCCAGCTCGGATATCCCCTGCTCAGCGGGGCGTACGGCCAACTCGCCTCAGAGACTCCGCCTGCCGCGGAGATGCCGCTGCCGTTCCCGAAGCCGTCCATCGAGGAAGGCACGCACCTGTCCTACTCCCTGCAGTGGTTCGCGTTCGGCGTGCTGATGTTTGTGGGCTTCGGCTACGCCGCCCGCCAGCAGGCCCGGAACGCCGCCATCGACGCCGAGGACGACGACGAAGAGTCCGCGCGGCCAATCCATTCCGCGACTGCCGCCACACGCCGTCGTCCGCCAACTCCACGCAAGCGCAAGCACGCGACCTCGGAAGAAGAGGAAGACGCCCTCCTGGACGCACAGGGGTACTGACTGACGGCACGAGCGAAGCGGCGTAGGTGATTTAAGTAGCGTGCGTCAGAGGCGACGAAGGGAGCCAGCACGCGGGAAATCACCTACGCCGCGAAGCGGACGTAAGGTAGGCGGCGGGAAGGATTAAGCCAGGGTGATGAGGTCCAGGTAGTCTTCGTTCCAGTGGTCTTCCACGCCGTCCGGCAGCAGGACGACGCGCTCGGGGTTGAGGGCTTCGACAGCCCCTTCGTCGTGGCTTACCAGGACGACGGCGCCGCTGTAGTTCTTGAGGGCGCCCAGGATTTCGGCGCGGCTGGCGGGGTCGAGGTTGTTGGTGGGCTCGTCCAGGAGCAGGACGTTGGCGCTGGAGGCCACGATGGTGGCCAGTGCCAGACGGGTCTTCTCGCCGCCGGAGAGCACGCCGGCGGGCTTGTCGACGTCGTCACCCGAGAACAGGAAAGAGCCCAGGATGCCGCGCACCTCTGCGTCCTTCATGTCGGGGGCAGCGGAACGCATGTTTTCGAGAACGGTGCGGTCGACGTCGAGAGTCTCATGTTCCTGGGCGTAGTAGCCCACCTTGAGGCCGTGCCCGGCGATTACGTCACCGGTGTCGGGCTTGTCCACGCCGGCCAGCATGCGCAGGAGGGTGGTCTTGCCGGCGCCGTTGAGGCCAAGGATAACAACCTTGGAGCCGCGGTCGATCGCCAGGTCCACGTCGGTGAAAATTTCCAGTGAACCGTACGACTTGCTGAGGCCTTCGGCTGTCAGCGGAGTCCTGCCGCAGGGCGACGGGTCCGGGAAGCGCAAAGCTGCCACGCGGTCCTGCTCGCGGACGGCCTCCAGTCCGCTCAGCAGGCGCTCGGCGCGCTTGGCCATGTTCTGCGCCGCGACGGCCTTGGTGGCCTTGGCCCGCATCTTGTTGGCCTGGTCGAAGAGGACCTGGGCCTTCTTTTCGGCGTTGGCACGTTCGCGCTTGCGGGCACGTTCGTCAGTCTCACGCTGGGTGAGGTAGCGCTTCCAGTCCATGTTGTAGAAGTCGATCTGGGCTCGGTTGGCGTCGAGCAGGAAGACCTTGTTGACCGTGGCTTCGAGCAACTCGGTGTCGTGGCTGATCACGATCAGTCCGCCCTGGTGGTTTTTCAGGAAGTCGCGAAGCCAGGCGATGGAATCGGCGTCAAGGTGGTTGGTGGGCTCATCGAGGAGCATGGTCTCGGCATCCGAGTAGAGAATCCGGGCCAGCTCCACGCGGCGCCGCTGGCCGCCGGAGAGGGTCTTGAGCGGCTGGTTCAGCAGGCGGTCCGGCAGCGCAAGGTTGGAGCAGATTGCCGCCGCCTCGGCTTCGGCCGCATAACCGCCCGCCGCGAGGAACTCGGACTCGAGCCGGTCGTAGCGGTTCATCGCCTTGCGCTGGACAGCGGCGTCTTCGCTGGCCATCTCTTCATGGGCCAAGCGGAGCTTGCCGACGGCGATGTCCAGGCCGCGTACGGACAGGATCCGGTCCCGTGCGAGCTGTTCCATGTCGGGGGTGCGGGGATCCTGGGGCAGGTAGCCGATCTCACCGGTGCGGGTTACTTTGCCGGCTGCAGGGAGCCCCTCCCCTGCAAGAACCCGGGTCAAGGTGGTCTTCCCGGCGCCGTTGCGGCCCACCAGGCCGATCTTGTCTCCCTTGTCGATGCGGAAGCTCACCTGGTCCATCAGGAGCCGGGCGCCGGCGCGCAGTTCAAGATCCTGGACAGTAATCACAGCAGGTAAAGCCTTTCACAGAGGGATAAGCCGCAGCCCAGAGCGTCTGTGGTGGGCGTGGGCGGCAATGGCCGGAGAACGGCCCATACAAGTCTACCGTCCGCACCTGCGCTGCAGAACCGCGGCACGGGTGGGGACTGTGAGATTTCGGTGCCGGACAGGTAAGGCGTTTGCGTCCGGCAGCATGTCCGTCTTGGGAACGACGAACTGGAATACTCGGACAATGGCCGTCTACTTTGAGTGCACAACGCTGACAAGCATGCCCAGGCTGGAACTGTTCGACCTCGCCCGGAGCGTCGATGCGCACAAGGAATCAATGGCTGCGTCCCGTGAGGAAGCGATTGCCGGCGTGACGTCCGGGCTTATCCCGCTGGGCGGGGAAGTAACCTGGCGGGCCTGGCATTTCGGCCTTCCGCTACGCATGACGAGCCGGATCACGGAACTGAAGTCACCTGACTACTTTGTTGATGAACAGGTTCGGGGACCGTTTCGGCGGTTCCTGCATGTGCACGAATTCAGGGAGGATCCTGCCGGGACCACCATGGTGGACCGGATCGAGTTCGAGGCTCCTTGCGGACTCATAGGCCGCCTTGTCGAAAGGCTGGTCCTGGCCCGCTACCTGCAGAAGCTCATCGAGTCGCGGAACCGTCACCTGGCCGGTGCGGCCACTCACGGACTTTAGCTGCGCGGAACTGAATCCGATCATGCCCATGGCAGACTCTTGAGCTGGGTAAAGAGGCGGTCGACATCCCAGGCGGCAGTTGTGTTGGCCATGGCAACCAGGGCCAGCCGGTCCTCGGGGTAAATGCGCATGGCGTTCCAGTAGCCACCGCCGGTCCCGTAGTGTTCCACGAATGCTGGGCTGCGCGTGGCGTCCGCCGGTTTGCGGAACCAGCCGATGCCATGGTCGAACCGCTTGCCCGAAGTGTGGATGGTCCGCATCTCCTCGATATCGCCCTGCCCCAGAACCGGGTGCCGGTCAGTAGCCGCGGCGGCATGGGCTGCCGCCAGCCGGGAAGCGTCGGCAGCAGTGCCGACGAGGCCACCGTACGCGGCGCCGTTCACCAGGAACGGGTTCAGGCTGGTGTAGCGTCCCACCTGCGGTCCCACCACCCCTTTCGGCAGAATCCGGGCCAGCACCGGCCGCAGAACAGGTGCCATGCGCACATATCCCACGGCACGGGGAGCCGCACCGTTGTAGCTGTATCCCGTCGCGGTCATGCCCAAGGGGTTGAGCACCAGGTCCTGGACGCATTCCTCCACCGGCCGTCCAGTAGCGGTCTCTATCACCTCGCCCGCCAGCAGGTAGCCGATGTTGGAGTAGGCTGCCCGGCTACCAACCGCTGCGCGGGGAGTCCCATGCTTGCGGATGATGCGGGCCAGCCGGCTTGGGACTGCCGCGTGATGCTCGGGGCGGACCCACCGCACGGGCAGGGGGTTGCCCAGTCCGGCGGTGTGGGTGAGGAGCTGGCGCGTGGTGGGGTGACCGTACCGCGGGTGTGGGCGGTAACCCGGCAGATAGGTGCCAATCGGAGCCTCAAGGTCGAGGAGTCCGTCGGCGTGCAGCCGCATTGCTGCAGTGGCGGTGGCGATTTTAGTCATGGAGAACCACAAGTACTGGTCGTTGGGCCGGGCTTGGCGACGACTTGCTAGATCGGCGTAGCCGACGGCGCCGGAGTAAAGGACCTCGTCCGGCGTGGCCACTGCGATGGAAATTCCTGGGATGTCCGCGGCGGAAGCAATTTCCTGGGCGACGGCCCGGGCCCTTCCGGCGTGCAGTTGGCGGGGCTCCCCGCCCGGCCTGGGAGACGGTTGGTCAGCAGCGCTCATGACTCAGAGTGGCAGCCAGGGCACCGGTTGCACCAGTGGTTGGGGCCTCAAGCCAAGTTTTTTCCAAGCGGCGCAGGCCATGCTTTCCAGACGTGGGGGCGGCGTTGACTGCGCCAACGGAGTTTAGGGCACGCAGGTGGCGGAAGGGCACGATGTTCCGCAACGACATAGGAGGCGCCATGCATCCTCAACACAACCAATTCACGAATCGAAACCTAAGTCGCCGCCAGTTCGGATTAATGCTGAGCGGCGGCGCTTTCCTGCTGCTGGCCGGCAGTACCTATGGAGTTGCCGGACGGAGCCGGCAGAACACAGCCACGAGCGTGGCGACGGCATTCGGATCCCTGGCAATTGTTCGGGCCGGACGCCTTGCCCGGCTCGATGATCAAGGACAACCAGCTTTCAGAACCCTGGCGGCCGCTGCTTCACGCATGGAGGCCGGCCGGGGCACCGGAGGCGGCCCACAGATCCGGCGTGTCAGCACGACGGAACAGGCCAGCTCCGACCCACATGGTCACGACGGCGGCACGTTGGGAGATGCGGCGGGGCCGGAACCGCTCAACCTCACCTGGGCCGACGTCGTGCTCCTCGAAGTGCAACTTCAGAACGCCGGGGCGGCGCCGGTGCTGTTCAGTCCGGGCCAGCTCCGGTTGAGGCTGGGTTCATCGGCAGTGACAGTCACTCCGCGGGACTCCGACCGCGACCCCGGTCCGTTAGCACCCCACAGCTCGGAGCACCTACTGATCAGCTACCTGGCACCGCGTGGTTCCGCGGAGCTGGAGCTGGATTACTCGGACGAACAGCAGGACCGCACCTACCGGCTGGCGCTCCCGCCCCTAACCACGAATGAGGCCCGGTCATGAGCATCCTGGACTTCCATATCAACGAGGGCTACGTGGCGATGGTGGACGGCTCCTTGGTCTATCACCGCGGCTTCGGCGAGCGCCGCACCACCTTGTCTGATGTCAGCCCGTCCCTTTCGATGGGCCCGCGGATCTTCACTGCTGCCGGAGACGTCGTGGCAAGCCGCACTTATCCCCTGACCGCTCCGCCTCCTCCGCACGGCAGGCCGGCCCCGCTGCAGCCTGACCCGGCAAACCCCGGACAGTACCTGGCGAGGAAGGAATACTGGGCCAGCTACTTTCCGGACCGGACCCTCATCGCCGAAACAGGCAGCACCATCCGGATAATGGTGCACAACCACCTTTCGCAGGAGCACGAACTCCGGTTCCATATTGCGCCGGTGGGCGCGGATGCGGGCACTGGCCCCATAGCTCCGGGAGCATCCACACTTATTGAGTTCGAAGCACCGCCACCGGGGACCTACCTGTTCTCGGACCCGGGCAACGAGCCGGTGGAACGGACCCTCGGCCTTTACGGCGCGCTCGTGGTCATGGACCCGGCCAACGCCTGGCGGCTCTTCCCCGGCGGGAGCGAGTTCGAACGCCAGTGGCTGTGGCTTTGCCATGATGTGGACCCGCATTGGGCCCGCATCGCGTCCCGCGGCGAAACGGTCAATCCTGCCTCAACACCCGCGGTGCCCCGGTACTTCACCCTCAACGGGTACTCGGGCTTCCAGTCCCTGGCGGTTACCACCAATGAAGAATTCAATGAACTCCGCGAGCAGGACACGCTGCCCTCAGGCCACCCGCGGGAAACAGATGTACGCAACTTCAGCGCTTCCCCGGCCCCGGGCGCTGTCCGCACGGGCCAGCTGATGAGGATGGTCAACGCCGGCATCGTGGACCACCAACTGCACTACCACGGCAACCACGTCTGGACAGTGCGGGCTAACGGTCTTGACTTCCCCCGCGAACGTGGTCGGGTGAGCCCTGAGGGCGACGTCCTCCTGCAGCACTTCGAAGACACCGTGCAGCTCGAACCGTTGGACCGAAAAGAGTCAATACTTCCTGTCCGTCGCCCACCGGATCTGGTGGACGCCGTATGGAACTCAAGGACGGACGACTGGCGGTACCCTATGCACTGCCATGCAGAGCCCTCCCAGACGGCGGCGGGCGGACTCTACCCCGGGGGGCTTGTCGCCGACTGGGTACTGGCCGCGGACGCGATACCGGAGTCAGGCCTTCCCGGGACAGCGGAAGGCGGTCATCACCAGTACCGGAGCCAGGTGGAGTTCGCCTCGGACCAGCCCCACGAGGGAAGCCCCGAAACCAAGTTCCGCCAGCGCCCGGACGCCAGCATGGAGTTCGACTTCTTCAACAGGAAACTGAAGATACCAAACGGTCCCGAGATCGAATTCTGGAGTTTCGAGCATGGCAAGTCAGGGCGGGGGCTGCCCGGACCGCTGGTGCGGTTGACGGAAGGCCAACTGTTCCACGGCACCATCAAACCCAGCAAAAGGGTGCACACCATCCACTGGCACGGCATTGAACCCGATCCCCTGAACGACGGCGTGGGCCACACCTCTTTCGAAGTCACCGGCCACTACACCTACCAGTGGAGAACAGATGTCGGCGAGGTGGGGAACCCCAACCGCGGCTCGGCCGGAACCTATTTCTACCACTGCCATGTCAACACCCCCCTGCACGTACAAATGGGCATGTTCGGGCCGATCATCATCGATCCTCCGGTCAGCACAACTGCGCCGCCACCGCGTGGAACGCGCCGCCACTCGGTGCAGGGTCCCCTGTACGACATCGCCACCGAGACACTGATTGCGCCCTACTCCATCGACCCCAGGTGGCACGAGCTGAACCATGCAGCCGGTTTGTCCGGGGATGACGCGGGCCTCAACCGTTTCGAGCCCAAACATTTTGTTCTTTTGGGCGGCGCGATCCCCAGCAGGCCGAAAGGAGACAAGGTATGGGCCATCAGTTCGATGCGCACCAACGTCGCCAGGTCCGGGGTCGCGCCCACACTGGTCCGCATGGTGAATGTCGACTACTTTCCCACCCGGACGCGGTTCCTCGATGCTGCCGGTCAACCGGCCCAGATCGCCGAGCTCATCTCCCACGATGGCCGCCCTTTCTGGAACACCCCCAACCCCGACGGTCCCGCGGTCCAGCCCTCGATGGCCGGCCAGCCGCTGCTCACCAGCATCCTCAAATCCGGTGCGGCCGAGAAGTTCGACTTCCTGCTGCGCCCGCCGGCTGCGGGGCGGTACACCATCGCGGTTGACTTCCTGCATTGGGTCAGCGGCCAGGTTCTGGCGACACGCACGGTAACTGTCAACGCTTCTTGAAGATGCCACACCATGCAACGCTGTTTCCATGGATCTGGAGGTGGTACCCGGGCTGACGATTCCCGCATCGGAACTCGACTGGCGGTTTTCGCGCTCGTCCGGCCCAGGCGGTCAACACGTCAATACTTCGGACAGCCGGGTCGAACTGTCGTGGAACGTCCGCGATTCGTTGGCGGTGTCGGACAGCCAACGGCTGATGCTGCTCACGCGCCTCGAGCCACGCCTCATCGGAGGGGTGATCACAGTGACCGCTTCCGAGAGGCGCTCGCAGCTGCGCAATCGCGGGCTGGCCCTGGCCAAGCTCGCCGGCCTCGTGGCCGAGGGCATTGCTCCGGTTGCCCCTGGCCGCCGGGCAACCAGGCCCACCCGCGGCTCGAACCGCCGCCGCCTCGTCGCCAAAAAATTGCGGTCCACGACAAAGCAGCAACGCAAGCGGCCGTCCGCTGAATAGTGGTCGTTGAGCGTTGAAGAAGCTGCGGAACTGAAATCGCAGCCGGCGCTCAGGGAGGTAGAGGTTCGCCGCGAGCGCAAGATGCCGTGGGCTTAACCGGCCGCGGCATATTGAGCGCCTTGGGAGAATGGAACCATGGAATTCAACCGGCTGCTGCAGATCCGCCGTATCTATGCGCAGCCTGCTGCCCTGGAGCTGCCCCGGGGCAAGGAGATCGTCGAACGCTGGCCGGACGCCGACGTCGTGCTGGTGGAAAACCACTGGAATATCCCGGAGGTGCACGGCGATGAAACGAACGTGCCGCGCTGGTCACGGATCAAGACGGAGGCGCTGGTCCTCGGCGTCAAAAAAGCTCTGAGCGTCAAGCCGAACGGCCGGTCCGCGGATTTTATTGCCCCCTCCAGCGCGAACGGTTGCGCCATGGCATGCGCCTACTGCTACGTGCCGCGGCACAAGGGGTACAGCAACCCGGTGACGGTGTTTGCGAACATCGACCAGATTGCCGGCGTGCTCGAGCGGCATGCCACCCGCCAGGGCCTAAAGCTGGAACCCAACCAGTGCGACCCGGAGCTCTGGGTCTACGACATCGGTGAAAACAGCGACTGCTCCGTCGATGCGCTGATCAGCGACAACGTGGAGGATCTCGTCACGCTTTTCCGCGACCTCCCCACAGCCAAGCTGTCCTTTGCCACCAAATACGTTAATTCGGCGATGCTCGGTTGGGACCACGGCGGCCACACCAGGGTCCGTTTCTCCCTCATGCCCGCGGATTTGGCCAAGTCGGTTGACGTCCGGACCTCCCCGGTGGATGAGCGCATGGCGGCAATCAACGAGTTCGTTGATGCCGGATACGAGGTGCACGTCAACTTCTCCCCCGTCATCATTACCGACACCTGGCTTGGCGACTGGGAGGAACTGCTGCGGGAGCTCGATGCCACCCTGACAGACGCCGCAAAAGCCCAGCTTGCGGCGGAAGTCATCTTCCTGACCCACAACGAGCGGCTCCACGAGGTAAACCTGGGGTGGCACCCGCAGGCCGAGAACGTGCTGTGGCGCCCGGACCTGCAGGAATCGAAGGTCTCCTCCAACGGTTTCACCAACGTCCGCTACCGGTCAGGAGCCAAGGGCCACTATGTGCGGCAGCTGACGGCGCTCATCGAGCAGATCGCGCCTTACTGCCGGATCCGCTACGCATTCTGACCGCGACCGTCAGCCCACGACGCCGTCACGGCACCCTTAAGTGTCTCCTGCTGCTTGCGCGACCGCACCGCCGCCCCTGCCGCATGAGCGGTGTCCGTGGCAGGAGAGGGTAGCCCTCCCCTCCCAGAGGCCCGCGGCGCCGCGCTAAACTGGACCGACCATGATCGGTGCCCGTACCCGTCTTCTCGCCTGGCTCGTCGCCCTGGCGGCCTTCCTTGCGGGCTGTTCTCCCGCTGTCGGCCTCGATGACGCGGACACCCACCGTCCGATCCAAACGTCCGCGGCCCCGCCAGCCGCCGTCGACCATGCCCTCCCGCCTCAGGGGGCCCCCGCCCCCGCGCCCACCCCGACGGCGGTTCCCACGCCGCCTCCGGCGCCCCAGCCGTTCGCCCTCAACCTCTATCAAGAGGGGGACTTCGTGCCGCAATACACCTTCGACTGGTGTGTTGCCGCGAGCATCCAGATCGCGCACAACCTGATGGACGACACCGGCGGCGGCACATGGGGCGACCGCATTCATCAGGGCGAACTATGGGAAATGGCCCGCGCCCGGTCATCCAACTCGTTCAACGGTGCCAACCCCTTGGGCTGGGCGCAGGTACTGACCGAAGCCGGGATGGGGCCGTACTCGGTGGTCAGCGTCCCCGACTATGAGGACGCGCTGCAGACGGCGGCCCGCGCCATCGCTGACACGGGCCGGCCGGTAGGACTGGTCATGTGGAGCGGTCGCCACGCGTGGGTAATGAGCGGCTTCGAGTCACTGGGCGATCCGAAGCAGTTCCCGGAGTTCTCGGTGACAGGCATCCGCGTCCAGGATCCGCTCTACCCGCACGGAAGCGGGCAGTGGGGCCCGTCACCGGCGCCCAACAGCCTGCTCACCCCGGAACAGCTGGCGACGCAATTCGTTATCCGCGAACCCCGGCGCTGGAGCACGGACTTACCCACCGGCTATATGCTGGTGCTGCCGCGGGCCGCGGCCTGACCAGCCCTCCGTCCCCTCGCGCCGAGGCATCAGCAAAAGCACTCAACTCAGAGCCTTGCAGCGATTTCTTCGACTGCCCGCGTCATGGCTGCCATGGATCCAGGGCCGCCATGTCCTTCCTCCTCAATGACGACGAGGCGGCTTGACTCCCAACGCCGGTGCAACTGCCAGGCGGTGACGACAGGGCCGCTGATGTCCCGCCGCCCATGAATGAGGTAACCCGGAATGCCGTTAAGCTCGTGAATACGCGGGATAATTTCCCGTCCCCCGATGAGAAACCCGTCCTTTGCCCAGTAGTGCGTCACCAGAAGGGCGAAGGTCATACGCTCCCGCTCGTCGTCAAAGAGTGGGCCGGGAGTCCAGTTGGGGTCCAGAGAGATGTGTGTGGACTCCCAACGGTCCCAGGCCAGTGCAGCAAGCCGGGCGTCTTCGCGGTCCTGGCCTGCCAGCCGGCGGGCGTAAGCCTCCACCACCCGTTCGCCGGGGGCTGCCCTGGCAGATTCCGCAAAGCCGTCCCAGGCCTCGCGAAAGATGCGTCCCACCTCCTCTGTGATCCACTGGATCTCTTCCCTGCTGCTTGTGGTCACCGCCACCACAGCGATACCCAACACCCGCTGCGGATGTTCCAAGGCATAGGCGAGCGCAAGCGTGCTTCCCCAGGAGACACCGGTGACGATCCACTTTTCTATGCCCAGGTGCTCCCTGACGGCCTCAATGTCTTCGATCAGGGCTTGTGTCGTGTTCCCGGGCAGGTGGTCAAGGTCGTCCTGGGCAATGGGAGTGCTCTTGCCACAACCGCGCTGGTCCAACCCGATGATGCGGAATCGGCTGTGGTCATGGCGTTGGCGGTAACCGGCGCTGCCAAGGGAACCACCTGGGCCGCCATGAAGGTAGAGCACTGGTATACCCGCCGGTTCCCCGGTTGCTTCCCAATAGATGCTTGCATGGGGCACGTTCACCCAGCCGGTTTTAGTCGTTGATTCCTCGCCCGTCACCCGCCCCACACTATGGGACGTTGAACGTGCTGGTTATTGCGCGGCTCCCACAGCAGTTTCCCTTGACAGGCCTGGGAACAGGAGACTCTCATCGAATAGCAACGTGAAGAAGAGAGGGGGTGGTGGCTGTGCCTGCCATCCAGACTGCCCGGGCGGGCGAATCCCGGCTCCGGACGGGAGCCGCTCTCATGACGGTTGCCGGGCTGGCCTTCGTGGGATACGCGGTCGTCTTCCTGATCTCCAACTTCACGGGTGCCTTCCTTGAACTGGGCATCGGCCCCGACCAGGTGGACAAGGGGAAGGCGGAGGTAGAGGCGTTCAGTCCGCAGCTGCACCACTACATCAGCCATCTGCACATTGCGCTCAGCGGCTTCATCGCCGCGACCGGGCTGGCCATCGCGGGCCTGTCCTGGTACGGAGTGCGTCGAGGCGAACGGTGGGCTTTTGCCACAGCCATTGTCGTCCCGACCCTCGGACTTGCAGTGGCCCTCCCCGCACATTACCCGTGGGGTCTTGCCACGCTGGGACACCTTGGCCCGGTCTACCTTGCGGTCCTCATTTTCGCGGCAGGGGTCGTGGCAGCCTACAGCGGAATCCGAAGGACTGGCATCAGAAAGGGCCCCAGGCAGTGACCACCACTTGTTCATGGTCCTTCGTAGGCAGAAAATTGTCCTGATTCCCACGTCAGCGGCTCAGCGCTCCATCGGCACGTGGCATCCGCTGCAGTGCTTTCCCTAACCCGTAAATCTGAATGGCGGTACTGCTGATGAACCCGCGCAGTTCTCCCGGCACTCCCCTTTCCCTCATCAAACGGCATCCGGTGGCAGCCTTCGTGGTCATCGCCCTGTCCCTGTCCTGGACCGGCCAGATCCTGTCCCTCCTGCTGCTGGGGAACATCCTGCCGGGAATCCTCGCTGAGTTGCTGATACTGCTGGGAACGGCGATCCTGGTGACAGGCGCAGCGGACGGCCGGCCCGCCGTCCGCGAACTCTTCCGCCGGGCGTTCCGTTGGAGGGTGGCCCCGGGCTGGTACCTGGCAGCGCTGCTGGCCCTTCCCGCGCTGACCGTGATCATTGCTGCAGCCACGGGAACGTTTCACCCGCCCGCCGGCGGCTGGGTGCCTTTGGTGGCCAACTACCTGCTGAACACCCTGATTATCGGTGCCCTGCTGGGCAATATCTGGGAGGAACTGGCCTGGACCGGCGTGGTGCAGCACCGGGTCATGGACAGGCGCGGGCCTGCCATTGCTGCCATGCTGACCGCCATCCCGTTTGCACTCATCCATCTGCCCTTCGCCTTCGCCGAAAGGGGCTTCTCCGGCACGCCGTGGAGCGAGGTGGCGGTCTCCTGGGCGGTGTTGTTCCTTTTCGCCCCATTTTTCCGCTTACTCATGGGAATCGCCTACCTGGGAACGGGTTACAGCCTGTTCATAGTGGGGCTGCTGCACGCGTCCTTCAATGCCTCCATGGCAACGAAGCTGGATGTGTTCGACGGCGAGTGGCAGCAGATTGCCGCCCTGATCCTCTTGCTGGGAGTGCTTGCCGCAGCCAGTGCCTTACGCACCTTCCACTCGAAAGCCGGCAGCAGCCGGAGCGGACCCGGACGTCGGCACATTCCGTCACCCGGTTAAGGGCCCGGGGGCCAACGCTGCGAAGGAGGGCGATGCGATGGGCCACCGACTGAGCCGGAGATGCATTCCCGCCTCTTGCGCAACGGATTGCATCGCTCTCATCTGATCCATGACCTGGTCCCCAGGCCCGTTTGGCGGGACACTACGGCCAGGGATTAGAGGTCGATGGTGGCCATGTTGGCCTCATCGTGGCGTTCTCCTGCGGCCGGCTGGAGCGCGTCCAGCCGGTCCAGCTGGTCGCCGGTGAGTTCGATGAAGCCGGCAGCGGTGTTCTCCTCGACCCGGGAGACCCGGCGGGTGCCCGGGATCGGGGCGATGTCGTTCCCACGGGACAGCAGCCAGGCGAGAGCTGTCTGGGCGGGGGTCGCGCCGTTCTCGGCGCCGATAGCCTTCACTTCGTCGACGATCGCGAGGTTCCGCCGGAAGTTCTCGTCCGTGAACCGCGGGTTGGTCTTGCGCCAGTCGGCGTCGGGAAAGTCGTCCACGGAGCGGATTCGACCGGTGAGCAGGCCGTGTCCTAGGGGTGAATACGGGACAAAGCCGATACCCAGTTCACGCAGCAGCGGCAGGATCCGCTCCTCCACGTCCCGGGTCCAGAGAGAGTACTCAGTTTGCAGGGCGGTGAGCGGCTGCACGGCGTGGGCGCGCCGGATGGTCTCCGGGGAGGCCTCGGACAGTCCGAAGTGCAAAACCTTGCCTTGGGTTATCAGGTCCGCGACGGCGCCGGCGGTTTCTTCGATCGGGATGTCCGGGTCGACCCGGTGCTGGTAGTACAGGTCAATGTGGTCGGTGCCGAGGCGCATGAGGGAGCCTTCGACTGCGGCCTTCACGTTCGCCGCGCTGCTGTCGATCACGCCGGGACCGGCGCCGGGATGTGAGACCAGGCCGAACTTCGTGGCGATCCTGACCTGATCGCGGCGTCCCTTGACCGCCTGGCCGACGATCTCTTCGCTCAGGAAGGGCCCGTAGATCTCTGCCGTGTCGATGTGGGTGACCCCGAGATCGAGTGCACGGTGGATGGTGCGGATCGATTCCGCGTTATCCAGGGCGCCCTCGCTGGTGTAGGTGCCGGCCATGGTCATGGCGCCCAGTCCGATTGCGGAGACTTCCAGGTCTCCGAGGCGTGCGTTCTTCATGTGTTTCCTTTGGTGTTGCTTGCGGGCTGGGTAGGTGGGGCTTCAGCCCCGCTCGATGCGCATGTCCACGTCGTTGGGGAGGTTTTTGAAGACGCTGAGGTCCGAGGTGATCTCTCCCATTTTGGTGAGGGTGGGGACGGAGCTGGTCTCTTCATAGATGATGGTGATGCTGTCGAGGGGGTTGTAGTAGACGATGTCTCCGGGTTGCACGTCCGTGTAGAACGGGCCGGTTTCCGTCATTGGTGCGTGGAGTTCGGTGATGTACTCGATGCCGGCGTTGCGGAACCAGGGCAGCGTGACCGGAAGCGTGGCGGCGAAGTCTTGGGCAACCTGGGTGTCGTTGAGGGTCGCGGTCATGACCACGTCACCGGCGGTGATGGTGATTGGGGTTCCGTCGGTGGAGGCCTCCGCCGGGGCGGCTGTTTCGGCGGCGGTGGACTGGGCAGTTTCCGAGGCCGGGGATGTGGCGGCGGCGTTCTCGGTTGCGGGTGCGGAGCATGCGGCGAGGGCGATCGCGGCCGTTGCGGCGATGGCGGTGAGGGACAGTGATTTCTTCATGATTTTCCTAAGCGTTGTCGAGGGCCATGGTGGAGGACAGGTCGCGGTGTGCTTGGACCTGGTCCAGGAGGAGTTGGGCTTTGTGCTCGACGCCGGCGACGACGTCTGCTCCGGCGACGAACCGCAGCGGCGGGGTGTCCATGGCGGCGATGGTGACCAGGGCTGCGCCGAGCTTGGCAGGGTCTCCGCCCTGCTGGCCGTTCATGGCCTTCCACGCGGCGATCGTCTGGGCAGTGCATTCGGCATAGTCATCGATGGACAGCTCGGGCCAGATGGAGGAGGCGCCCTCAACGAGGAGTTCGGTGCGGAAGAAGCCGGGTTCGACGATGGTGGTGTGGATGCCGTAGGGCTGCACGTCGTACCGGAGCGATTCCATCCAGCCTTCAAGGGCGAACTTCGATGCGGCGTAGGCGGCGCAGAACTCCTGGCCGATGATGCCCGCGGCGGAGGTGATGGTGATGACGTGTCCTCGGCGCTGCTCCCGCATGACCGGCAGGATCGCGCGGGTGACGTTCAGCGGGCCAAAGAAGTTCGTCTCCATCTGCGCCCGGAACTGGGCGTCACTGATCTCTTCGAAGTAGCCGGCGTAGAAGTTGCCGGCGTTGTTGACCAGAACATCGATACTTCCAAAGCGTCCGACGGCGACCTCGACGGCGGCAGTCGAGGCCGCCGCATCGGTGACGTCCAAAGACAGGGCCAGCAGGTTCTCAGACTCGCCCAGAGCCTCGGTGACCTTGACGGCGTCGCGGGCCGTGGCGACGACCCGGTGGCCGACGTCGAGGGCGGCCCTGGCCAGGTCAACGCCCATGCCCCGGGCTGCTCCCGTGATGAACCAAACATTGGTCATGATGATGCCTCTCTCAAATCCCAACCGGCCCGTGGCGGGGCGGTTGATGGTTCAAGTCAACAGGCCAGGGCGTGGGCTAACGAGACCCTGCCTAGAGGTTCCCTGGCAGGGCCCCGCTAGCGGGTCCGGGGTGGAGTATCTTCGAGACCATGGACAACCAGGACGACCTCAGCCAGTTCCTCATCTCGCGGCGGGCCAAGTTGACCCTGCAGCAAGTGGGCCTGCCTGACTTCGGTGGTCGGCGCCGCGTCCCTGGCCTGCGGCGCGAAGAAGTGGCCCTCCTGGCCGGGATGAGCTCGGAGTACTACAAACGCCTGGAACGCGGCAATGCCAAGGGAGCGTCGGAAGCTGTTATCGATGGGGTCAGCCGGGCCCTCCAACTCGATGAGGCCGAGCACGCACATCTCTACGAACTCATCCGAGCAGCCAACGCAGGCGCCCACCCGCACCGCAGACGCCCGACACGCAAAACGCAGATAAACCCGGTCCTGCAACAGACCATCGATGCGATGTCCACCGTTCCGGTGTTCGTGCAGAACGGGCGGCTGGACGCTGTGGCCACAAACCGCCTCGGCCGGGCCCTCTTCTCGGAGATGTTCGAGGACTCCCGGCAACCCGTGAATGCCGCGCGTTTTGTGTTTCTCGACAGCAGGGCGCCGACGTTCTACCGCGACTGGGAATCCAATGCCCGCCAGATCGTTGCCCTCCTCCGGGTCGAAGCGGGCCGTTCCCCCTACGACCGCCAGCTCAGCGACCTCGTCGGCGAACTCTCAACCCGCAGCGACCTCTTCCGGAAACTTTGGGGCGCCCACGACGTCCGCGAACACCGCACCGGCATCAAAAGGGTTCACCACCCGATCGTCGGCGATCTCGACCTGAACTACCTCGGCCTGGACCTCGCCGCCGACCACAGCCTCCAAATGCTGGTCTTCTCCGCGGAACCGGACTCCGCCTCCCACGACGGGCTGGAGTTGCTGGCGAATTGGGCCGCTACAAACAGCGTCGAGTTGAAAGCCAAGGGCCAGCCAGCCGCCAACCAGGTCCCTGGAACGTGATGCTTTAGGCTAAAGCACCTGACTGCATTCTGATTGGGGACAGAATTGAAGCACACACTTTCCTTTTGCGCTTTGACCGTCATCGCTCTTTCCGTGGCATCCTGCGCAGCAACGGTCGCAGACTCTCCGAGCGGGAGTGTCTCGCTCTCGGTGAAGCAGGAGTTGCCGACCGAGTTGCTGCAGAGCGTTGGCGGCAAAAAGGCAGTGGTTCATTCGGGTCTGTCGGCTGCGCCCAGAGAAGAAGCGCACCTCACGGGCCGCCTCGCTAATGACGGAGCCGGTTGCTTTATCGTTCAGGCGGAGGACGGTGATGACTACACACTGGTTTTCCCCGAGGGCACCAAGTTCGATGGTGAGGCATTGGTCCTTCCTGATAGCTCACCATTGTCCGAGGGTGAGTCGGTTTCCCTGGGCGGCGCCCGTATTCCTGCAAACGAAAGCCTGAGCATGTGTTTGAACTACGCCCGGCTCTTATCAGTGGAAAAGGCATCCGTCATCCCGTCTTAACCCTTCTACGGTGGATTTGGCTGTTATGGGTCCTGGCCCTGCCATGGAGGAGTTCGCCACCGTACTCCGGGGCTATCTGCCGCCAAGGATGCGACGTTTGGCGGCGCTAAATTCCTCGTCAGAAAGTGCGCCACTTCTATGGAGTTCTGCAAGGAGGGCAAGTTCCGTCGCTAGGGACTTCTTGCCCGTTATCTTGCCGAACATCACTTGGCGCACACTGCTGCGGTCAGTAGGCGCCGGATCCAGCGCATGCGGCCGTGGTGAGCTCTTGAGAGCGTAGGCGATTAGCAGGGTAATCGCGAGGACTCCAAGGGCGATTCCCAAAGGGACCCGGAACGGCTCCCTGGCGTTTATCAAGACAGCAAGGATTGCCCCGGCAGCGACTGCACCTAGCCCAGCTATCCGAAGCGTCATTCGGCTAATGCCGAACGTAAATGTGTAGCCCTCGTCCTCGGCCGAAACCAAGTGTTCGTTCATCTGCCGAGAATAGCCCTGCCAACGCTTCTTGAACATCCTGCCCGGAGTGGTCAGGGGCATGCGTTCGCAACTGCAACAATAAACGAGACGCTGGCACGTTGCCGCGGGCGAACAGCTCTCAGAAGACGTCGCCGTCCATTCGCTGGTGCCTGACGATGCCCCAGCACCAGCAAAAGCACTCCGGACCCCACACACCGTTATTCAGACCGTCCCCTTCAGAGCCCCCGGCAGAGGATCTCGAAAGATTTGAAGTCCTTTCCGGACTCGCCTCTTTCACCGGAAACAGTTCCACTGGACAACGCGCTGGCAGAGGCTCACCCTTGGAGTAACCGCACCGACTGCGCATCGCGCTGACCTCGGGCGGTCGCGTGCCGCCGGTGTCGGGCACCACTGAGATGTCGACTCCGTCGGGTTCGCTTGAACATGGCTCCGACGACTGAAGGACCGACGACATGACGAACAGCAACGCCTACGATCATCGCAGGCGGCCATCGCGGTCTTCGAGGAACGGTGCGCGCCGACGGTGGGCGCTCTGCTTGATCCCGGCACTGACCGCCGCACTCGTTTTATCGGCAGTGTCGAGCGCCGGCGCCTCGAACGCGCGGAACGCGGCGCCTGTTAATACGGACGTCCTCATCGAGTGGAGCACTATCGCCCAAGACCACGTCATCCCGCTGCGTCCCACGGCTCACGGCCAGCTCCGCGGCATGGCGATGGTTCAAGGCGCGGTGTACGACGCCGTGAACGCCATCGACGGCGGGTACCAGCCGTATCTGCTCGACGGCGACTCGGTCGGCGTCGGGCCGGAGGCATCGTTCAATGCGGCGATCTCGACCGCAGCACATCACGTGCTCGTCACTCTTGTCCCGTCGGCCCAAGTAGCTGGCCTCGACGCTGCGTACGAAGCAACGCTCGCGGGCGTCGCCGACGGCCTGAACAAGGACCAAGGCGTCGCCGCCGGTGAGGCCGCCGCGGCGGCGATGATCCTCGCCCGCACTGACGACGGGTTCATGGTCCCGTTCGAGTTCGACATCGGACCCGATCCCGGCGATTGGCGGCCCGTCGCACCCGATGCGCGCGATCCGGATGCCTGGGTGGCCAATCTCCAACCGTTCATCATCGAGAGTCCCGACCACTTCCGCTCGGAGGGTCCCAACCCGCTGAGAAGTGCCGAGTACACAGCGGACTTCAACGAGGTCAAGGAGGTCGGCTCGCTTGTGAGTACCACTCGAACCGACGACCAGGCCACTGCTGCCATCTTCTGGCAAGCCCCGCCGGTGGCACTCTGGAACGGCGTGTTCCGCAGCCTTACCGTGGAGCACGGACTCGACCTGGCCGACGCGGCTCGACTCTTCGCGATGACCAACCTCGCCGCTGCTGATGGCGCGGTCGCTTGCTGGAACGACAGGTACTACTGGAACTTCTGGCGGCCGATGGCGGCGATCCGCGAGGCCGACACCGACGGCAATCCGGAGACGGAAGCCGATCCGACATGGAAACCGCTCTTCGATCCATCGACAGTGACCGTCCCGCCGCTCGGCACACCGCCGTTCCCGGAGCACCCGTCCGGTCACAGCTGCGTCAGCGGCGCCACTCTCCACGCGGCGCAGGAGTTCTTCGACACGGACGACGTTGCCTTCGACGTGAACTCCGGTCGCTTCCCGGGTGCGCCACGGCACTTCGACGGATTCTCCGCGGCGATACAGGAGATCGTTGATTCTCGAGTCTGGGGCGGCATCCACTTCCGCACCGCCACCGTACAGGGTGCCGAGATCGGCAAGGAGGTGGCGTCGTGGCTCAGCGGTCATTACTTCCAGCCGGCGCCTTGTCGGTAGCGTCCTGCGACTGACGCGATCACTTTCAGCAACTGATTTGGTTCATTTGCGGTCAGGATCGGTTGAGGAAATCTGAATCAGACGTCATGGCCGCCATAAATTGGGCCGGTGTGACTGCTCCGCTACTGCCGGTGCTCAACGAACTGGTGTTCATTTCGGGCGGGATTCATATAATCGGACACAAACTCCAGCTCCAGCCCTTCGTCGGTCCACACCGTCCGGTATGTCCCATCGCGGAACGGATCGTGCGCGTTATTGGTAGTCAGCGACCCTACCTCCACTTAAGTAAGCCAGGTCCGGGGCTCGTGGATTGCGAATCCGCCCGCAAGGAGGACTGTCCTGTTAACGATCAGCAGGTTGTTGCAGCCCGCTACGGTCCCTGACTGCCGCCGGCAGCCACGCCCGCCCTCTTGCGGCGGCCCTTCACCAGAGACCCAACGGCGATGGCAGCGAAGGCTGCTGCCACCCCGCCTGCCACGGCGGGCAGGACACTCGCGGAGCCGCCGGTTGGCTGAGCCGTCGTATCCCCGTCCGGGGCTGCCGCGGGGGCAGCCCCGGACGCCGGCGCTGCAGCAGCCGTCGGTCCCTGCGGCTTCGCCGCCAGGGCTGCCGCGGAGTACCGGACCACCGAGCCTTTGCCCGGAGCGGAACCGGGGCTGATCACGATGACAGAACCATCGGGGGCCACAGCGAGGTGACCGGGACCGCCGTCAGCGGGGATGGAGCTTCCCACTTCTTTGGCGTGAGGGCGGATCACGGACAGCTCCTGGGTCAGCAGGCTCGTCACATACAGCGATCCGTCCGGCGCGAGGGCCACGTCCTGCGGCCCGCCCCCGACATAAATCCGGCCGGCCGCAGTGTCGGCGCCGGGTTTGATGACGGCAACTTCATCTGACTTGATGTTGGCCACATAGACGGTTCCGTCAGGTCCGGCAGCGATCCCATGCGGTTCCTCGGAAGTTCCGGTGTCCGAGATCAGCTCAATGGTCCGTGCGACTGTATCCGCCCCAGCCGGTATCACGGAGACCGTGCCGGCGATCTGGTTGGACACGAAGGCCGTTCCGTCCTTCGCCACCGCTATTTCTGCCGGGCCTGCCCCCACTTCGATAGTCCGGTCCACCGCGGTTCCGTTCGGCGCGATGACTGAGACGGTGTTGCCCGCGGAGTTCGCCACGTACACCGTCCCGTCGGAACCGGCGGCCAGCGGATGGCGACCTGCCGGCACCGGAATGGTCCGTTCCACAGCGGCCGCGCCGGCCGGGATGACTCCGACGGCGTCCTGGTCGGGGGCGTCGTCGACAATGGCCACATACAATATTCCGTCCGGGTCGAGCGCCAGCCCGG
Source organism: Arthrobacter sp. D3-16 (assembly GCF_054408515.1). Lineage (NCBI taxonomy): Bacteria > Bacillati > Actinomycetota > Actinomycetes > Micrococcales > Micrococcaceae > Arthrobacter > Arthrobacter sp. D3-16. The sequence goes on from NZ_CP096437.1 coordinate 2,153,688, forward strand.
TGACGCGGTGGCCTCCCGTGCTGATGGTGCGGGACGGGCTGGTGGCACCCGAGGGAACCACAAAGACTCCTCCGCCCTGGCCGTAGTTTCCGAGAAAGGCGGTGCCGTCTGCAGCAATGGCCGCCCGAACGGGTGTGCCGTCAGTGTGGATTGCTTCATCAGGTGCTGCCACTGCCGGCGCAGAACCCAAGCACAAAATTGCTCCGAGAATGGCGGTGAACGTGGCCCAGCGGTACTTCATGAAATTTTTCCCCCAATAGATTCCCCGTTAATGCTTGGGCGCAAAGCCAACCCGAAGAAGCCTACTAGTTACCAGGACAGGCCTTCCAATATCCAAAATGGGGGAGCATTTGCTTTTGGCATCCCCTTGCGGTCGGTGTTGGCTGGGCGTAACGTCCGCAGCATAAGGGTTCCCTTTGGAGGCCTACATGCGTGTGCTGCTACGCCATTTCATCTCCATGACATCAGTCTTGTCCGTTTGCCTCGGCCTTTCGGCGTGCACTGCCACGGAGGCGCCATCCCCCGCACCGACTACGGAGGCTCGCACGGTCCCACCGGGGGTGCCCACGGTCCCACCGCTGCCGGACAGCGGCGACATCGCCCCCGGTACATACCTCGTGACCAGCTTCAAAGAAGATTTCGAGATCACCGTCCCAGACGGCTGGGTGAATGAAGAGGGCGATGGCCTGTTAAAGGACGACCCGGATCACCCGGATGATTTGGGGGTCTTCGTGGGTTGGTGGCCCGCGCTCTATGTGCCGAGGGACGCATGCAAGTGGGAGGGCGCGCTCGTCGAGGTCAATTCGTCGGCTAAGGCCTTTGTCGACGCAATGACGGCGCAGACGTCAACGGCCAGCACCCCTCCCGTTGAGGTCATGGTGGGCGATTACTCCGGCGTCGAGTTCGACCACTCTGTGGAGGGCGACGTGGATTTCAAAGCCTGCGACCGCGACAAGTTCTGCATCCACTCATCAATCTCAAACGAATGCTCACGCTGGTACTCGAGCACCGCTGAGCGCGAAACCTACCGGGTAGTCCACCTGAATGGCCAGCGCGCCATGTTCTGGGTGGTCCAATTCCACGAATCGATCAATCCGGAGCTGACAAGAGAGGCACGCGCCGTCTTCGACTCGATCGTGTTCAAGCTCCGACAAATGACCAGCTGATGCGGGAGGCGATCCCGCCTGCGGGCGCCGACTCCTTCTCTGAACACACCGGGATATCTCATAGCCTCAGTGTCTCGATACGCATCCCATACAAGAAAACTCAAGCCCAGGCTGGGGCCCTCCAGTTGTACGGACGACTTTTGCAACAGGCAGTTGTTGTCGTTTTCAGAAGCTGGCTGCACAAACTTCCCTGGAATTTCAGGGTTTGTGTGGACGGGTTGTGACCACTGGTTGGCCGGTACTCCTATGCACAAGTTCCCTTTCGCTCGGTACCCCTATTCACAAATGCCCAGACGTGTCTTGAGACCCTAGGGTTTCGAGGCGCAGCGGTTTCAGGACAGGTCAAAGCGGAACAGGTGCAGGGTGGGCCGCCCCAATAGAGTTAGATGTACGGGCTGTTAGCTTTCGGGGGACTCCATGCGGAAACAGATATTCACTCCATTACTGGTGGTGCTGCTGGCAGCTTGTGCGCCAAATTCGCCAGCAGACTACCCGCGAACTGCCTCGGCCGACGGCCGCTGGGGCGTCGCTGTTAGTTTCCCCGTCTATGAGTCCTTGGATACCTGCGAGAACGACCCAAGCGTAGAAAGTGCCAGCATAAGTGCCGACATGCCTGCTTCCCACCTTGCAGTACGTCTGCATGCAGGATCATCGGAGGCGGATGCCATGCGAGTCGCGGAATGCGTGGATCAAGAGCTAACCAGCGGGGAAATCACGATCTTTTCCCCCGGTATCTGACGCGCTCTCGCCGCTTGGTCGAGAGCTAGTGGCTCGCGATGTTTCCTTTAGTTCTTCGGGCGGTAACTACATTGCACCAGATGCTTCGCAAAGTCAGCGGAACCCTTAGCGGACGAGCCTGAGATCGAAATGAGGTCTCCGCACTGCTTTCTGCCGTTAGATGTGTCGAAGGTAGCGTTCTGGCGACTCCAAGAATGACCGCCAGCTTCTGACAAGGTCGAGGTCTTCCCAGCTGTTCGGCCGCAGGCCCCAAGGGCCGACTTCCAGAATTTGGGCACCAGGGAGGGACGCCAGAAGTGGCGAGTGGGTAGACATGACTACCTGCGAATGGCCGTTAGCCAAAAGCTCTTTTAGTACAGCCAAGAGTGTGAGGCATCCGGTGAAGGACAACGCAGATTCTGGTTCATCGAGCACCCACAGTCCGTCTCCGCGAAATCGGTCAACGGCTAGCTGCAGGAACGATTCACCGTGGGACATATCATGGAAGGCGATGTCACGACGTGACGTGCTCGGGTTCTTCTCCAGGTAGGTGAAGAAGCCATGCATCGTCTCTGCGCGCAGGAAGTAGCCACGTCGAGTTGTTCCTGCATTCCTAATGATCTGTAGGTGATCGGCAAGCACCGATTCGGTTGATCTGGTCGTGTGACGCGCACCTGTAGATCCACCTTCAGGAGATAAGCCGTAAGCCAGAGCGATCGCTTCTACCAGTGTCGACTTTCCAGCACCGTTCTCACCAACAAATATGGTGGCGGGCGTTAGATCGAGCCCATCGTCCAGAATTGCTGCTACGGCAGGTAGCACGGCCGGCCACTGGCTGCGGTCCAGGACATTACTGTGATCCTCTGCAAGCCGTTGGATTGGATAGGTGTTGATAGGCACCCGCCCATTGTTGCAGGCACCCGTGGAGGCCCCGACTTGGACTCGTGAGCATCTACTCCGCCGAACCTCAAATGGGATGCTGATCCACCTTCTACATCCTGGCTCTGCTTCGGACGCGATACTGACTCGTCCTTAGCCTGAGCGTGCTTCATTCGAAGCGTGTAATTGCCATCGCAGTGTTGCTTCGGATGAGACTGAATGTAGCCGCCACGGCTCCCAGTGCCAGGAGCAGGCTGAGGCCTAGGGCAATGAAGTAATCAGGCGCCGGCCAGGTGACTTTATAACTGTCGTCGATGCTGGTGACCATCAGCCAGGCAATGAAGAACCCGAGTCGGATCGAGAGGAACAGCACTGTCAGAAGGGGAACCGCTGCCTCGCGCAGGATAATCCGATGCAGGACAGCACTGGCATCCCCATCAGCCGCATCAGGCCCAGTACCCTCTTCCTTCAGCGGAGGAACCCCCTACGCGACAACTCTAGCCAAACGCGTGGCAGCGGGCTTGTTGGTTATTCAAAACCAGCCGAATCCAAGGATTCTTCTTTTTCTCCACTTAACGGCAGCTGTAGGTGGGAGCGGATCTGTAACCGTTTATTAGCCGTGGGCGAGGACGGTGTCGATCAGCTGGGCTAGTTCGGGTGCATCGTTCGGGGTAACTGCAGGTCCGGCTTTCACTGCCGTGGCGGCCAGGTTTCCCTTAATGCCCGTCATGGTCAGCGCTGTTTGGTTTTCACCGGTGGAAAGGCTTTGTTTGGCCAGCGCGGCGAAGGATTGGTCCCCGGTCGTCTTGGCGTCTATCTGCTGGACTTCGGTGGTGATCTTCTGTCCGGCCAGTTCAGCGGTGAAGTTGCTGCACGCGGCCGCGGAGTTTCGTGAAGCTTCTAGTTGGTCAGCCATTTCCTTGGCGTCGTTGAGGGCGATGGCGGTGACTACGATCGTCGTATTTTCTGCGGCTGACACGGTGGTGCCGGCGGCGTAGGTGCTGTCTTCGGGGATCTGGGAGTTGCTGTCGGCGAAAACATTGCACTCCGGTGGCGTGAAGACCGCATTCTTCAGGATCTCTTTGGCTTTGATGATGCCCTGGTCGATCTGCGCTGCGGGAACCACGGTCAGAGGGCGCCCCTGGGCATCCTTAAGGGTGGCGAGGAGGGAGCTAAGGTCCGCATCCGTGTAGGTCTTTGCCGGGCTGGGTGTTGGGTTGGGGGCCGGTGCTGAAGAAGTTGCCGTTGCGGTGCCGGTTTTTGTTCCGCATCCCGCGAGGGCTAGGAACGTCGTTAGGAGGAGGGCTATGGTGATGCGCCTGTGCATGGACTGATCCCCTTAAATGGACCGGCCCGCCCCGAGGTTTCGGGGCGCGTCCCGGAACCGGACCCTCCGGGCGGCTCTGCCCGGCAGGACCTAACAGAGTAATCACTACCCGTTTCATCTTCTACTAACTACTTCCCGTAGAAAACGAAGAGTTACTCAAGTATTCGTCTCCCATCTAATCGGCTGTTTGGGAAACGTCCATCGAGACATCAGTGCGGAAGGCTTGACCGAGCCGAGGATCTGACGAAGTTCTTCGCGAGGCTGTTAATGTTCTTCCATGTCCGCGGAAAAGATAGGTGATCAGCAAGTTCTTCTTTCGGAGCTCAATGCAGCCGGGTTTCCGGACACGCCCCTAGCTGGCCTCCGAAATTCGGGGAGGCGATACACCAAGGCCGTTCCAATTCTTCTGCGCTGGCTTCAGACTGACGACATATTACTCAAGGAACAAATTGTCAGGGCACTCTCACTCATACCCTTGGGCACGAGAAACTGCGCTGCCCGCTCTCCTTAAGGAATTTGAAAGCTTGCCTCTAGACGGTAAGCCCCTCACCTCGTCCGTGAGATGGGCAGTGGGAAACGCCCTTAAGACCATGTGGGACGATACATACTTTGACGATCTTGCGGCTATCGCATCTAACCGCGATTACGGGGACTCGCGGCAGATGGTCGTGCTGGGGCTTGGTAAATCTCGACGGCCCGAGGCGATCAACCTACTTCTATCCCTTCTGCCCGAGGAAGACGTCAACGGTCACGCGACAAGTTCCTTGGCTAAGCTGGCACACCCTGATGCAGCTGCCGGACTTGAAGCCATGCTTGGAGACAAACGCGCCTGGGTGCGTAAAGATGCCAAGCGAGGCCTAATGAAGATGAAAAAGGGCACCCCTAATTAGGCAGAGGCGGCGCAGCGCCTCGAAGCGGGAACCATCTACGGGACGATTACATGCCTTGCTCAAGTAGGTTCCGCGCAGTCCTGCGCCACATAAAAAACGTCGAAGTCGTGGCGGACGTCGCGTTCACTGTCCTGATTATTGTGTTCGAATCCATTCGTCGCGGTTGGAGTCTCGCTGCCATTGCTGCCGGGGTCCGATCCATTCACGCGCTACATCCGTCAACCAGATCGTGCTGTCAGGGTCCCAGCCCGCAATGACCGTTGCCGTTTCGAGGTCGACCTCAAGTGGGCGCCCCGCGGCATTCAGGTAGCCCATGACGGTCAGGTGCGTGGCGTCCCATTCGCCAGCGACTTTTTCCCAGTCCGGGATTACCCATCTTCCATGTCGTCCCGTGGTGTGGAACCAGTCGTGTCGCCTGGACGCTGTGACTTCCAGGGGGAACTTGCGGCAGAGGTTTACCCAGTCCTCTGCTGTGTTTATCTCAAGTACCTTGCCGGATCCGCGAACGGGAACCGTGGTGGCGTGCTCCCACCCAAGGGAATCTTCAACCAGGCTAAGCCCGGCAGGGAGTTGCCCGACGGTTTGTATCAGCCCGTGCGGGATGGACCACCAGGTTCCGGAAACGTTCGCGGTGGGGTCGTTGGGGCGTTCTCGCGCCGCCGTCACTTCCTCCCCGCGTTCCTTGCACGCCCATTCTGTCAGCGTCCTTCCTGGGTTTTTCGGTAGGGGTGCGGGATCGTCGGCATGACGCCAGTCGATCGCCCACTGCTCTACCTGGCGGGGTTGCCAGCACCATTGCATCCGGGGCGAGGCGATGAACTGTTGGGCGACCGGGGACAGCGCTTCGGCTACCTCCGGGAGTCCGGCCAGGACGTCCTCTCCGTCGGGCGGTTGCCAATACCTTGCACTGTCAACGGACCGCTCAAGGGCCCCCTGCAACTGACTTTCCTTGAGGTCTGTGAAGTCCAAGGATCTTAGCCTCGCCGCCAGCCACTCCAGGGATGGAGCAGGGGGCTTGGCCTGCACGTCATCGGAGGAAACAGCGGACAGCACAACCCTGGAGGTGCCCCTGCCACTATCGAGTTCATAGGCTAACCAGAAGGCCGCGTTTCTAACCTCCTGATCGAGCTCCATAGCCAACTCAAGGCACAGGCGGCGGCCTCGAGGACCTTGCGGAAGCAGATCAATACTTGGCGTCATCAGATCATCCTCGCACCAGCACACAACCGATACCCGATGAGTGAACCACTTACGGGACGTACTTCTGGTCGTCACCTATGTCCACCAGATCGGCCACGGAAAGGAGGTAGCTATCATCGTTGACGTGGATGAAATTTTGAGCAAGGGAACGGTGAAGACCTGGCACCGCGATGAAGGGTGGGGATCTATCCGGATCGAGGGAGTAGCCGCAGAGTGCTTCGCTCATTTTTCCTCCATCGTCCAAAGGGCAAACGAGTTTCTTGAGCTTGTCCCAGGCGAGGACGTTATGCTCACTTGGCACGAAGCGCAGCAGGACGAGTTCTCCTTGGTTGCCGACCGCGTGGAGCGTTTTTAAACGAAGGGCCATCGGAACATTCGTCGAAGCCCTAATGATTTGCCGCGGTACTGTCTGCGTCGTGTGGACCGGCCGCCTCCACAACAGGAGCGAATCGAACGTCCCGGGCCAGGGCTTCGTGGAATCGTGCCTGAACTATATCGGCCAGTCGCGCTTCAGCGTCATCCCACTGGCCGGCCAAAAGGCGTCCGCGATTGGATAGGCCGTTATCCCCAAAGTCGACAAGGGGTGGCAAGCCCTTAGGCATTTGCAGGCCCGTGAGCAAAACAGGGATGACCACTTTGCTGACATGTTGCCTCATGGCGTTGAGCTCTTTGACGGGGTTTACCCAAGCGGAGTAAGGGTCGGGGCGTTGAACCATCACAGCTGTGTTGGTTTCCAATATAGCCAGTTGCCCCCAGGGGGTGGGCGGTCCCATGGCATCACCCACCCTAAGTTCCTGATGGGCGAGGTTCTGCCCAGTCAGCGGCCTGGCATCAGTAGAACTGAAGGTTCTGGCCGTTGTTAGGCGGACGGACCGATGTTTATCACCATTTGAGTAGGCCTGAAGGAGTTTAAGCGGATGAGCCGACTCGACTTCCAGCCCCGTCATCCGGGCCAGCGTTCTGCCTAACGAAGGTACTTCGCTGGCAACGTCAACAAAAGGCTGGAGCAACCGGATCCGCTTGCCCAACGTGGCTTCGCGGCCGAACGCTGTAACGCCTTTGGCGACCTTCGGTGCCGCCCACCTGTCTAGGCTCGTTTGCGAGTCGGTGATCGGCATAGCAATTTGCTTCGCTACGTACCCGGTCAATTGACCATGAGCTTCCTCAATGAGGTGCCAAACGACGTTGTCGATCGACGCACGAAGATGATTTACGGCCTCGCTGAATAACAAGGACGCTTCGGCAGGTACGGGTCGCAGCGACTTCAGGAACGTCTGCACTTCCTTTCCTCGCCGGACCTGTTCGAATTCCAAGGGCCCTTCCAAGGACCATTTGGATCCAATGTCGCCGATTTTGAAGGCGCATTCGTCAGCTCGGGCTAGCCGTAACGCAACGGATTCCAGCGCTTCAGGGAGCCATTTGAACTCCTCGGCCGATTTATCAGGATTATCCACAATCGCAAACATACAGCTAAGGCGCACAGGCGTTCTCGGCCAGAACGTTCAGCCCCTGATAGAGGAACCCTTTACGGCACTGTTTCCGCGGATTTGGAGAACCCTCGGAATGCTTCGGTTTGGAGTGGTGGTAGATACCATCGCAAGCATGGCGACTTGTTCTGTGTTGCGCTGCTCTGAGGCCCCTACTGGCGCGTTCGAGTTGATCCCAGGGTCCCGGATGGAAGCTCCTGTATGCGACGGACATCGTGCCGCTTTGCAGCAGGGTGCCAGTTGGATGCTGCATGGTGGCACGGGTGCCGAGGATCCTCGCATTCTGATGGGAGAAGACCTCCCGCAGAACCGCATGAATGGGTTCGGCGTTAGCCGGACGGTAGGAGATGTGCCGGGCTTCGCCATTGAAGTAAATATCGAAACCCCCGAAGGTCAACAGCAAGTCTCCTTTTGGACGACGGCAGATGCCGGCAAACAGCTGGGATCATTCCTGATGACCCCGCCGGCCAACGATTGAAAGCTTGCTGCCCCATCCTTCAAGGCGAACGGCATGTGGTCCACCCGCGACTCGGCGGTGGACTCTCAACGGTTCTTACTTTCCTAGCCGACCTCCAGGCTGAGCAGCACTCAGGACTAACCGTCCGGTGCCGAAATCACCTTCATCATGGACTCACCCTAACGGCAGACCAGACGGACGCTCCCAAAGCACTTTCTCGTTTCCACTTCCGGGGCAACCTGTCGTGGTGGCCTCGGTCCGAGGACTCCTCACTTCTCAGCCGCTGCGTTTTGGAGAACCCCATACGACACGGAGTTCAGTCTGAACAGCTGTTTTGCAAATGATGTCCCATGAACGTGCGCGAGTCTGTAATTTAGGTCATCGGGCTAGGCTAAGCGCATGACCCCGGGGGCAGGCACGAATGACAACAAATATGAGTGGCAGTCTTGGCCGCCTGATTCACTCGACGGTATGCCGCCGAGACGAAGACAACTTGTTGTCTGGGGAATGTGGTGGTTTTTCCTCCTGGGTGCGGTGCTGGGTAGTGCCTTGGATGCACTAAACGTCCCACAACCCTGGCGCACGGTATTGGCTCTTGTGGGTTTGGCTGCTGTCTTCGGTCCATTAATCCGCAGGGTAGTCCTTGAATCGCGCAGACTCCGCGACGAAGGCATTGTGCTGCCATCCTTTCCGGTCACACGCAAGACGCTCATTTCCTTGGCGGCGATCACTGCTATTCTCTGGATCGCTTTCGCCGTCCTCGTCGCGACTGGCCGGCCGACATTTCCCCTTCTTCCGATCCTCGGCACAATCTGGCTGGCGTATCAGCTGCTGCGTCTACGATCAAAGACTGCTCGTTGAGCAAAACTAGAATCTCCCTGCTTCCATGACGAACGGCTACTGGGACCAATCATCTTCAGAGCACTCTCACGGCTAGGATCAAAGCACGACGGGGGCAGCCCCCGAATTTGGGGGAGTTATGAAGTTGATCATTCTTGCAATTGCGGCTTGGGTCCTTACTGGCCTTATCGCAGTTTTGGGAGTTACCGCTGGTGCCACCATCTGGGTTTTTATGGAGCCTGTAGTCGATACGGTGCCTAAGCCCGCGAGCTACTTCGTAGCTGCCACTGTCGGGTTCCTGGCTTTGTTCCTTAGTTTGATTGTCAGCGTCGCCATTACGGTCCACGCAGCTCAGTGCAATGCGAGCCGAAACACCTCCCTCTGACCGACATCATCGACGTCTACGTCGGCCAACGCTCTACGGACGCTTTCGGCGATTCAAGCGCACGAGCTCTGCTATTCGTGGGCCTAAGCGCGGTCGTGCAAATTGACCAGGGTGACAAATCGTTTCTGCCCCCCCCCGAGATTTGGTAGCTCCGTCGTGTCTAAGATCATTGTTAGCGGGTGTACGAGTTCATTCATGCTGCGGAAGGTTCCAGATGGGCGAGTTGATTTTCGGGCTTGTGCTCCTGGCCGCGGGTATCCTCAGTGCCTTTCTCACGCGCAGGGCGGATCGCAGGAGATTGCAGCTCTTGGAAGCGGTTTCGCCTAATGCTGAACATCCGGGTGTCATCAAGTACGCCAAAACGAGTCGATTGCTATACATCGTATTGTGCGTGGTTATTGGCCTGGGTTTCCTAGTCTCCGGCATCGTCAATCTGCTCTCATGAGACCCGTCATCCGCGCCGTGCGTAGGAGCACATGAGTATGCCGTCGTATCTCCCAGGCGTCTTCGTCGTCCTAGCCGGCCTCGCCATGATTGTCGGCAGGAAACCCCTGTCGCTGATGCAATATGCGGCGTTGAAACAAGCCCGCATCGTGCGTGCTAATCGTGATCGGACCCTTGCTCTACTGCAGCGGATCATCATTGGAGGAAGCATCATGTTCATCGGCTTCGGCGTCTTCCTAGCCTTCAACTCACTCATTGCGTGAGCAGATAGTCAAAAAGGGCCATAGGGGAAGCCTCCACGGGACAGGCTCTCGCCACTAACGAGCGCGCATGAGTAGGTCACCGTAATCAGGACCGCTAGGACGTGTGGTCCATCGTTGGCCTTTCACCGTCAGGGCTAATGGATCCACTACTTGGTCGAGAAACTTACTCGCAGAATTGCTGGGTCTTCAACCGCTCGACCCATATACCAGGTGTCTACGAAGAGACTCGCTGGCTCGGAAAAGATGCTCGGACCCGGCCACTCTGAGTTCCTAAGAGTGGTCGGCAGGATCATTTCCAGATTGGCGACGTTCTGATTTGTTCGAGCTGCCATGCGGAGAAACTCAATAGTCCCGTCGGGCGTTAAGAAGGCACTGGTCGGGGCGTAAAATTCGGGGCTTTTCCCTGTGATGAAGCTGACCGTCTCAATTGCTAGAACGCCGGATCCTAAGAGATCCGTGTTCGCAGTCAATTGCATGCCGAAATTTCCGGCCCGATAAGAGACCCCCGTGACCCATGGAACTATGGCCGTTTCGCTCCAAACATGCAGATGAACCAGTCCGTCTTCTGGCTCAGATCCCATCAATAGGCTGATCACTGGTGGCGCCTCCATCCCTGAAGCCTCAGTGCCGACTGTAAGGTGCCAACCTTGACTGATCCAGCCCCAGGAGAAAATCCGTGCTGGACGGAGGCCGGATCGACACGCGAACGTTCAATGAGACAGGCGGAGGCTGCCGCCGAAAGCACTCTCACCGTTTGTATGGCGATGAAGACCCTGGCTTCAAGGAAGGCGGCTGTGCAAAATATCCGGCCCCCCGTCTGCTGGATGCTTTCAGGACCTGCCACTCAGGTTAATTTTCCGGGACCCGCAGAATCGGTAGCCGAGTCATCCGGTGCTTCGTCGAAGAAGCGTCGGGCTCGCGGGAGCCAAAGTGGGCCAATAATGACCAGCGGGACCAGAAAGATCAGCCATTTCCAAGACGGTGGCCATGAGAACCCGAATCCACACAGCAAGATGGTGTAGCTCAGGTAATAGCGCATGTTGCGATCACCATCTTTGAGGGTTTGCACGAAGCTGGCGCCGATCACGGAAAGTAGCAACAGGATGAACCCGATGAGCCAGGGAACCCATGCCTGCTTCGGTTCTGTCGGTATTTGCAGGATTGCCAGAAGGGCAAGAATGTCTACAACCAAAATGGCCGCCATCATCGCCCAAACGGCGAAGAGCACCTCGAAAGGTGGCTCCCTGGCTTCCTTTCCGGGTCTCACCGGGCCTCCGTTCTAAGGCGTGTCCTCTTGGTTCCCTTGCCGCTTGGCTAGTTCATTTTTCTCCCGATTAGCCGCTATACCCAACGGCACAAAAACGGCGATTGCTACTAACGCGACCCCGATGACTATGAGGCGGAAGTCCACAAACGTACCCAGAACTACTCCGATAACCATGATCGGCGTTGCCAAGTAGGTAGTAACCCTCAGGAAGCGCCTCATCTTTGGTGGCATATCCTGAAAACGATCAGCCATAGCATCTCCTTCAACCACGTTCAGTCTCGACACTTAAGCGCTTAGGTGGGCTGCGAGCGATGTTGCCGGGCTTAGAAGCGTTCCTCATTCTTGGAGGGTTTCTCTACGCGCTTGGACTTGTTAGCTAGTCGAACAACGAAAAGTACAAGTGCAACGGCAACGACGACGCATACGATGAGGAACACCAGCCCTAGCGCCCAGGGTCCTTCAAAGAATCTGCCCATTTATTACCCCTAATTCGCCTTTCAGAACTGGGCCAAGGCTACATTCATCGCGCTACTCGTCCTAGTGCAAGAAACGGAGATTCGATACACCAGGACGCGAACGAAGCCCCTGCTCCCGGTCATCGGTTCGGAAGAGGACTGTCCGCACACCTCCCGTTAGCCGGTACGCCGCGGTTCGCCATTCCAGGAACCCGCTACGGGCAGGTTAGGTCACATGGGGCGGGAATTAACCGCGAAAGGGGTCTACCCCCCACCCATCATGGCCTTGCCAGAAAACTGACGGGCAGTGAAGGCCCTTCCTTTGATCTGTTTTACAACCGGGAATGAGAACCAGTTCTCAACGTGTCGGACCGTCATGGAATCCATGTCCATCCTGAGCCACTTCAAAATCTTCATAACGTGCTGGTCAGTCAGGTCCAATCCGTTGCCAACCTGGATGTCTACGTGTTCCGCCTTCAAGCTTCTGGCTCTTACGCGGATCGTAACGTTGAACGACGGGTACGACTCCTGCAACTCCCGCAGTAGTTCTGGTAGGAACGTGACGATCAGCGTTGCGGTGTCGTGGTAAGTAGCAGCCGTTTGTCGGAGTAGGGGCACATGATCCGCAAGGAGGGTCACCGTTACGGCCGGGCGAAGCCTTTTGCGCTCCAGTGTCGCCACTCGCGCCCGCCAGGCCAGCACAAACTTAACCACCGCACCAACTTGGCCAAACAGCTTCGTGAAGGGGTCAATGCCTTCGATAAGTCCAGGCCCACCCGAAGTCGCTCCAATGGGCACCACCGTCGCTTCGGCATTCTTGACGCCGAGCCTACCCAGAAAGGTCCCGACAGCTTCTGACATCGTGGACACGTCGGGCTGGATCAGGAGAGAATCTGATCTGCACTGGACGTGGTACCCCATTACATCCCGAGGTAAGTCCTCGTAGTCAGGCCAGATCCTCTGGCTCCAGTCAGTTGCCGCACACATCCCGCAGCTCCCCCATTAGTAGTTATCACCGACTGAAGTTTACGCAACCACGGCCACAGCCTCCTTTGGGACGCGAGTCTCACAACCCAAGCTTTGGAGTAGTTTCGGGGACCAAGGGGCATTGTGGACGCGGATTCTTTATGGTCTCAACCTAACGTCGACAGGAATCATTAGCCAGCGCAGAAGGCTTAGAATCGTTCCTCATTCCTTGAGGGTTTTTCTTTGCGCATGGACTTGTTAGCTAGTCGAACAACGAAAAGTACAAGTGCAACGGCAATGACGACGCATACGATGAGGAACACCAGCCCTAGCACCCAAGGTCCTTCAAAGAATCTGCCCATTTTTCCCCCTAATTCTCTTCCAGAACTCGGGCCAAGGGTACATTCATCGGCGCTACTCGTCCTAGTGCAAGAAACATAGATTCAATACACACACGACGTCAGAGAAGCCTCTGCTCCCGGTGGCCGGTTCGGAAGAGGCCTGCCCGCACACCATCCCGTAAGCCGGTCCTGCGCCAAAAAAAGCCCTCATGACCTGCGACGCCACTAACCCGACGAAAATCCGTCCCGTAGGTCCCGTCCGGTGCATTGTCCGGTGAAGGGCGGCTATACGACACTGCTGCTCATGAACTCAATAATGATTGATACGCCAGAGTTTCTACTGATGAGCAGGACGTGACCGTGCAACGCGAAGCTCCCTTGTCCCTCGGAGTCGAACCAAGCCGGATATACGTGGATCACGGACTCACCGGTACCAACACCAACCGCCCGGGCCTCCGCTAAGCCCTCGCAGCATCAAGAGCCGGGGACACGTCCATCGTCACCAAACTCGATCGCCTCGCCCGCTCGGTGCGGGACGTCTACCCAATTGCTGACGATTTAGCCGCACGGGAGGTAAAGCTCAGTATCGGCGGCTCCGTTTCTGATCCCACCGACCCCATGGGCAAGCTCCTGTTCAATGTCCTCGCCATGGTTGCCGAATTCGAAGGCGACCTCATCAGGTTACGAACAAAGGAGGGGATGAAGATTGCCAAGGCGAAAGGTCGGCTACGGGAAAAAAGCCCAAGCTTTCCCCCAAACAGGAAGCACTCCTGGTCCAATTGCACGGCAACGGCGAACACACCATGTGAGCTGGCGGAACTGTTTTCGGTAGGGCGCTCCACTGTCTACCGCGCACTCGACCGTGCCCGTACCAAGGAAGCAGCCGCAGAGGCCAAGAGACCCAAGCCAGACCAATAGTGCAGCCAAAATCAAAGCACCGTTGTGCCCAGTCCTCAGCGGCTGGCACCGGCTTTAGTAGACCCCCTACAAAATAGGGGCATTCGCGCCGCAGTAACGTCGGCAGTACATTAGATTCCGCTTGTACAACCCCGACAGGACTGCCATGAGCAACACTGACACTGCCGTCAAAACCACCTTGAAGACCGGGCGCCGCCGCTGGAACGCCACCGACCTTGGGCTGATCGCCGTCTTCGCCGCCCTTGTCGCCGGCGCAGCACTGGTGCCCGGCCTGGCCGTCAACGGCTTCGGCGTGCCCATCACCTTCCAGACCCTTGCCGTGATGCTCACCGGTCTGGTGCTGGGCCCCGGAAGGGGCTTCGCCGCCGTCGGACTCTACGTCCTGCTGGGCCTGGCCGGCCTGCCCATCTTCAGCCAGGGCCGCAGCGGCCTAGGCATCCTCGCCGGCCCCTCAGCGGGCTACATCATCGCGTTCCCCATCGCCGCCGGCATCGTGGGATGGCTCGCCACAGTGGTCATCCGCCGGACCACCAAAGCCCGGGCCTTGTGGCTGTTCCTGGCCGCCACTGTCACCAGCGTTGTGTTCGTGCACTCACTGGGCATCGCGGGTATCGTGCTGAACACCAAGGCAACCCTCGAACAGGCCTTCCTGAGCGACGTCGTCTTCTACCCGGGAGACATCATCAAGAACGTCCTGGCAGCAGTCATCGCCGTCGCACTCCACCGCGCCTTCCCGGACATCCTGGTGCGCCGCGTCCGGCGGAGCATCACCCAGCCTGCGAAGGCCTGAGGAACTGACCAATGCCCGCCGTAACCTTTGATCAGGTGACCGTCGCCGTCGAGACGGACCACTCCCCGCAGCCCAAAGTCCTTCTCCAGGACGTCAACCTCCGGCTCGAGGAACGGCGCGTCGGCGTTATCGGCGCCAACGGTTCCGGGAAGTCCACGCTGCTGCGCCTGGTCAACGGCCTCGTCCACCCAACGGCGGGCACGGTCTCCGTCGACGGCGACGATACTGTCCGTGCCGTCCGCAAAGTGCGGCGGAACGTCGGCTTTGTCTTCACCGATCCCCTGTCCCAGCTGGTGATGCCCACGGGCCGGGAGGACGTGGAACTGTCACTCCGCCGATCTGTCAAAAACGGCGCCGAGCGGCGGAACCAGGCGGATGCAGCGCTTGAACGTTTGGGGCTTCTGCACCTGGCGGACCAGAGCATCTACGAGCTCTCCGGCGGTGAACGCCAGCTCATGGCGCTCGCCGCCGTGCTCGCCGTAAACCCCGCGGTGCTGGTCCTGGACGAGCCGTCCACCCTCCTTGACCTCCGCAACCGTGAACTCCTCCGCCGGACCCTGTCCGGGCTGGACCAGCAGATCATCATGTCCACCCACGACCTCGACCTCGCCCTGGAAATGGACCGGGTGCTGGTCATCGAACAGGGAGAAGTCGCGTTCGACGGCGGCCCGGCGGCTGCCGTGGCGACATACCGCGCCCTCTGCATGGACGGCCTTCAGGCTCAGGGACAGGGCAACCGATGAGGGGCCACGGCTTCCTCCTGGCCAACTACGTGCCGGGCAACTCCCCCATTCACCGGGCGCCGCTGGCGCTGAAGTTCCTCCTGGTGTTCAGCTGCGGGCTGGCCTCGTTCATCATCGTCGACTGGCGGATTTCGCTGGCTGTACTGGGAGGGCTTACCGGCCTCTTCCTGCTGGCCGGCGCCGGCCTTAAACGCCTCTGGGCTGCTGTCCGCCCGCTCGCCGCCGTCCTGTTGGTGATCGGGCTCTTCCAGTGGTGGCAGCTCGGAGCACCAACCGCTGCCCGGATCGTAGTGAACATCCTCGTTTGTGTGGTGGCGGCATCGCTGCTGACCGCCACCACTCCGGTGCAGCGCCTGCTGGACGGAGTGGTCAAAGCGGCCACCCCCTTCCGGCGCTTCGGCGCGGACCCCGAGCGGTTTGCCCTCACCATCGGCATCATGCTCCGAAGCATCCCCTACATCGCCGGAACGTTCGCCGACGTCAGGGACTCGGCAAGGGCCCGGGGACTGGAGCGCAATCCGCGCGCCCTGATCCTGCCGGTGTTCATCACCTCCGTGGCCTTCGCCCGGCAGACGGGGGAAGCACTCGCCGCCCGCGGCCTGGGTGACGCCGAAGACTAATATCCGGGAGAGCGCTCTAGAGCCGCTCGTACTGCAGCAGGGCAGCGGTACCCATTCCGCCGGCGCTGCTGATCATGGCCAGCGCCCGGCTCCCCGGCATTCCGTTCCTCCGCGCCTGGGCCAGCAGCCGGGTCACCAGCACAGCCCCCGACGCCCCGTACGCGTGCCCCAAAGCCAGCGCGCCGCCGTCGAGATTCACCCGCTGAGCGTCAATTCCCAGCTCATCAAGGCAGGCAAGCGTCTGCGACGCGAACGCCTCATTGAATTCCACCAGGTCCAGCTCATCCGCTTCCATGCCCGCGGCCGTCAGCACGTTGCGCGCAGCAGCGGCGGCACCGACGCCCAGCAGCTCGGGGTCCACGCCAGCCGTCCCGGTGCCGAGCACCAGCAGACCGTCCGCGGCGCCCGTTTCCCGGGCCCGCTGCAGCGAAGTGATAACGACGGCGGAGGCAGCGTCCGCGTCGAAGCAGGAGTTTCCGGCGGTGACAGTTCCCCCGTCCACAAAGGCGGGCGGGAACCGTGCCATCACCGCCCCGCTCAGGCCCCGCCGTGGACCGTCGTCCGCAGCAACGGCACCGGCAGATGTCTCCAGCGGGACCAGCTCGCGGTCAAAATATCCGGCTTCTGCGGCGGCAAGGGCCAAGCGGTGGCTGCGGAGTGCAAACTCATCCTGGCGTTCCCTGCCGACGCCGAACTTCCGTGCCACGTTTTCCGCGGCCACGCCCATGTCCGGGTCGCCGAAGGTGTCCGGCACAAACTGTGCGCGCGCGTAAAACTCCGGCCCGCCGTCGTCGTTCCGGTGTGCGCGCAGGGGTGCGCTGCTGGTGCTTTCCACTCCCCCCGCCAGATACAGCGGGTTGCCCCCGGCCGCCACCAGCCCGGCCGCGAGGACGATCGCGTCAAGGCCTGAGCCGCACTGGCGGTCCACAGTGAGGCCGGGCACCGTGACGGGTAGGCCCGCCTCCAGCAGTGCAAGCCGGGCCACGTTTCCGCCGCCGCCAACCGCGTTGCCTATCACCACATCCGTGACAGCACCCGGCTCCATTCCCTGGCCCGCGACGAGCTCCCGCAGGACAGGCGCGAGAAGCTCGTGCGCGCGCAGTTGCCGCAACACTCCGTTAGTGCGGCATACAGGGGTGCGGCGGGCCGCGATGATCACGGGCTGGCGGTCCGGCGGAAGAAGCTCAGGCACCCAGGTTCCGGATCCTGTGATCCCCCGAGCTGATCCACTCCAGCAGCAGGTTCCGGCTGACCTTGCCGCGGTCGGTGGTGGGCAACTCGCTGACCTCATAGTACTGAAGCGGCCACTTGTCCCGGGCCAGGATACTGTCCAGGCCCGCCTTCAGTTGTGTTGCGGTAACAGCCCCGGCGGACGGGACAACTCCGGCCACCACCCGCTGCCCCCGCAGGTCATCCCGCATCCCGGTGGCCACGGCGGCAGCGACGCCCGGCACGGCCGCCAGTGCGAGCTCCACCTCGTGTGGATACACGTTTTTGCCGGCCGTGAGAATCATGTCCGAACGGCGCCCCAGGATGTGGAGTTCCCCTGCCTCCAGGTAGCCTTGGTCCCCCACAGTGAACCATCCGTCGAAGGATCTTAAAGCCTGACCGTCATCGCCCCAGAGGTAGCCGTTGCTCACCATGGGGCTCCGTACGCAGATGTGGCCGGCGGTCCCGTCCGGAAGGGCTGCACCCGAGTCATCGAGGATCTTCACGTCCACGCCCGGAAAGGGACGTCCGATGCCGGTCCCGCCCGCGGCTGCCTCTTCGCCCGCAGCCAGGCCCGCCCCCGACACAAAGCTCAGTTCCGAGGCGCCGTAGTACTCGAAGATGGTGGCGTTCGGGGCCCAGCGGCGGGCAGCTTCGAGTGTCCGCGCATCGAGTTTCGAGCCGGCACAGATGATGGTGCGGAGCCCGGAGGCGTCCACGCATCCCGTCAGTCCACGCTCGCTGAGCATCCTCAGCATGGTGGGCACCAGCACCAGCCGGGTGACCCGGTCGTGCGAGATGGCCGCGTGGACATCGCCCACATCGAACGTTTCGAGGGTCTGGAATTCGGAGCCGGCGTAGAGGCACTCGGCCAGGGCGTAGAGGTTAAGGCTGGCTGCCAACGGTCCCGGTGCCAACGTGACATCATCCGGGCGGAGCCCGAAGAACTCGATGGACGCGTCGAAGGACTCCTGCCAGGACCGCCGGGACCGGGTGAAGGCCTTAGGGACGGAGGTGGTTCCGGAGGTGAGGCCGATGAGGAAGGTGGACTCCGGCGCGCCGTCGGCCAATTCCTCGTCCGCGGACACCGCGGCGGGCTGTGCCGATGACTCGATACGGCTAACAATGTCATCCTGCAGTGCCACAGGCCAGGCGGGATCAAGGACGGCGCACTGGCGCCCGCCTGCGACAGCTGAGGAGAAATTGACCACAAAGTCGACTGAGTTGGCTTCGCAGAGCGCCGTGACGGCCTTCGTTTCAGCCACGAGCGTGGCAGCGGAATCACGGAGCTCCGCCCACGCGAGGCGTTGACCGGTGACCACGACGGCGGTGTCGTGCGGCCGTTCTTCGGCCCATCGCTGGATTCTGTTGAGGAAAGGCATCGGATCAACTTTACCGGCCGGCACGGATTGAGTTTCGGGTCCGCGGGTAATGTGACTTTATGAGTTTCAACGACAATGTGCAGCTGGATCCTTCGCAGGTCCAGGACCGGCGCGGCATGGGCCGCGGAGCAAAGGTTGGCGGTGGCATCGGCGGCGGCCTCATCCTGCTCATCGCAGCGCTCTTGGGTGTCAACCCCCAGTTGCTGGAGGGTCTGGCCGGGGCGGGCCAGGCGCCGCCGGCGGCCCAGGGCACCGCCCCGGCCTGTGAGACCGGCGCCGACGCAGACGCGCGGATTGACTGCCGCATTACCGGCACCGTGAACAGCCTGAACGCGTTCTGGCCCGCCTATTTGCAGCAGTACAACGTGCAGTACCCGCGGCCGACGACGGTGATTTTCGAGCAGGGGGTCAATACAGGTTGTGGGACGGCTTCGAGTGCCGTTGGCCCGTTCTACTGTCCGGCAGACACCACCGCCTACTTCGATCCCGGCTTCTTCCAGGAGCTCGTGGACCGCTTCGGCTCCTCCGGAGGACCGCTGGCGCAGGAGTATGTAGTGGCCCACGAGTTTGGGCACCACATCCAGAACGTACTCGGAATCCTTGACCGCGCACAGCAGGATCCGCAAGGCCCTGAGTCCGGCGCCGTCCGCGTTGAGCTGCAGGCCGACTGCTATGCGGGGCTGTGGGCCAAACACGCATCAACCCAGCCCGGCCCGGCAGGCCAGCCGTTCCTCGAGGCACTTACGCCGCAGGACCTGAACGACGCACTGTCCGCCGCCTCGGCCGTTGGCGATGACCGGATCCAGGAGGCCGCCACCGGGCGCGTCTCCCCCGAGGCCTGGACCCACGGCTCCAGCGAGCAGCGGCAGCGGTGGTTCTACCAGGGCTACGAAACCGGCGACATCAACCAGTGCGACACCTTCTCGGCACCCAGCCTCTAACGCGGCCGCTGGGGACGACGACGGCCGGTCACCTTCCGCGGGGAAGGTAACCGGCCGTCGTCGTACTTTATTTAGATGTTGAAGCCGAGGGCCCGCATCTGGTCCTTGCCGTCGTCGGTGATCCGTTCCGGACCCCATGGCGGCATCCAGACCCAGTTCAGGCGCCAGTCATCAACAACGCCGTCCAAGGCCTGGCCCACCTGCTCCTCGAGGACATCGGTGAGCGGGCAGGCGGCGGTGGTCAGGGTCATGTCGATCAGCAGCGCGCCGTCGTCATCGGAGTACTTCAGGCCGTAGAGCAGCCCGAGGTCCACAATGTTGACGCCGAGCTCCGGGTCGATGACATCCTTCAGCGCCTCTTCGACGTCCTCAAGGCTCGTGCGGGACGCGTTGATTTCGGTCATGGCAAAGTCCTTTACTAGGCCTGTGCCGCGGCGGGCGCAGCGGCAGCGCCGGCGCCCTTCGCGTAACGGTCGTAGCCTTCTTCTTCCAGGCGGTCGGCCAGCTCGGGGCCGCCCTCCTCAACAACCTGGCCGTCCACGAACACGTGCACGAAGTCAGGCTTGATGTAGCGCAGGATCCGCGTGTAGTGGGTGATGAGCAGCGTGCCCATCTTGCCTTCGGCGTGGGCACGGTTGACACCCTCAGACACAACCTTCAGCGCGTCAACGTCCAGGCCGGAGTCGGTCTCGTCCAAAATGGCGAACTTGGGCTTGAAGAGTTCCAGCTGCAGGATTTCCACCCGCTTCTTCTCGCCGCCGGAGAAGCCTTCGTTGACGTTGCGCTGGGCGAAGTCGGCGTCGATACGGAGCTGCTCCATGGCAGCCTTGACGTCCTTGGTCCAGGTGCGCAGCTTGGGGGCTTCGCCGTCGATCGCGGTCTTGGCGGTGCGCAGGAAGTTGGTCATGCTGACACCGGGGACCTCCACCGGGTACTGCATGGCCAGGAAGACGCCGGCGCGGGCACGCTCGTCAACGCTCATTTCCAGGACGTCTTCGCCGTCGAGGGTGATGGAGCCGCTGGTGACGTTGTAGCGGGGGTGGCCTGCGATAGTGGAGGCCAGCGTGGATTTGCCGGAACCATTGGGACCCATGATGGCGTGGGTTTCGCCGGTCCGGATGGTCAGGCTGACGCCCTTCAGGATTTCCTTGGTGCCCTGCTCGGTGTCAATGCTGACGTGCAGGTCCTTGATCTCAAGAGTAGACATGTGTCTTGTTCTCCTCTGCACCGTGCCTGGCGGCTGCGGTGCGGTCTCTGTCTGGAAGTTGGTTCGTAATTCTGTGGTGCTAGCTGAAGTTGGGGGCTTCGGCGCCGTTGAGGATGTTGGTGACGTCCACATAGACCTCATCTCCCCGGATCTCGACGGCGAACACCGGAACGGGATCGTAGGCCGGCAGCTGCAACGGTTCCCCGCTGCGCAGGTCGAACTGGGAGCCGTGGCCCCAGCACTCGATGGCGCAGCCCTCCACGTCGCCCTCGGACAGGGAAATGTCCGCGTGCGAGCAGGTGTCACCGATTGCGTGGATCTCCCCCATGGAGTCCTTGACGATCGCCACAGGGTAGTCGTCGATCAGGATCCGCAGCGCCTGCTTCAGCTGGATTTCATCCACCTTGCAGACAAGCTCGCCCTTTGGCTGGTCAGTCATCTTTAAACCCGTGCCCCGTTACTTCTAGTTGTCCGTCAGTGCGAGTTCGTGCTCAACAGCTTCGGTCAGCCGCTCCTCGATGGAGGGGACCTTGATCTGCTGGATGATCTCGTTCAGGAAGCCGCGGACCACCAGGCGGCGGGCAACCGACTCCGGGATGCCGCGGGCCATCAGGTAGAACAGGTGCTCGTCATCCATCCGGCCGGTGGCGCTGGCGTGGCCGGCACCCTCGATCAGCCCGGTCTCGATTTCGAGGTTGGGCACGGAATCGGCGCGGGCGCCGTCGGTCAGCAGCAGGTTGCGGTTGGCCTCGTAGGTGTCGGTGCCTTCTGCTTCCTTGCGGATCAGGACGTCACCAACCCAGACGGCGTGGGCGTTCCGGCCCTGCAGTGCGCCCTTGTAGAGCACGTTGGACTTGCAGTTGGGCACTGCGTGGTCCACGAACAGGCGCTGTTCCAGGTGCTGGCCGGCGTCGGCGAAGTACAGGCCGAACAGCTCGGCCTCGCCGCCGGGGGCGGTGAAGCGTGCCGACGGCGTAACCCGGACCAGGTCGCCGCCGAGGCTGACCATGACGTGCTTGAGCTTGGCGTCGCGGCCGATCTTTGCCTGCTGGGAGGAGGCGTGGACGGCGTCGTCGTTCCATTCCTGGAGGGAGACAACCGTCAGGTTGGCGCCGTCTTCCACGATGATCTCGACGTTTTCCGATACGACGGCCGATCCCCTGTGGTTCAGGACCACAACTGCCTTTGAGAACTTCTCCGCCACTATCACGAGGTGCTGGGCGGCGGCGTCGAGGGAGGTGCCTTCGATGTCGACGGAGATCTCCGTCAGGGCTTCGAATTCAGCCGGGATGGTGACGACGGTAGCACCGGCGAAGTTTTCCCAGGCGTTTGCGGACACGCGGTCCTCGGGGATACCGGCGGTACCGATCCGCTGGTCGTCACGGTTGACGCTTTCCACGGTGACCTGCTCGGGACCGGTGACCACCACGGTGGGTGCAGCACCGGACAGGACCTCTGAGTGCAGGCCGCGGAGGCGCTTCAGCGGGGTGAAACGCCAGTCTTCCTCCATGCCGGTGAGCGGCTTGAAGTCGGCAAGCTTGTAGGACGTCAGGCGCCCGGCGCGCGAGCTGTCCGGCACGCCTTCCCCGCCGCCGTGGGAGTGGCTCTTGGCCGAAGCCCCCGCAAGAGGTGCCTTGGAGCCGGCATTGATCGGCGAGAGGCTCTCGCCTTCTTCGGTGAAGCCGTCGATGAACGGCTGGGCTGAGGGCGCGCCGATGCGTGCCTTTTCAGTAGTGATTTCAGTCATCGTTATCCGACGGACCCTTCCATCTGCAGTTCAATCAGGCGGTTCAGCTCAAGTGCATACTCCATGGGGAGCTCGCGGGCGATGGGCTCGATGAAGCCGCGGACGATCATCGCCATGGCTTCGTCTTCGCGCATGCCGCGGGACATCAGGTAGAAGAGCTGTTCTTCGCTGACCCGGGAAACAGTTGCCTCGTGGCCCATGACAACGTCGTCCTCGCGGATGTCGATGTACGGGTAGGTGTCCGAGCGGCTGATGGTGTCAACCAGCAGCGCGTCACAGCGGACGGTGTTGGCCGAGTGCTTGGCGCCTTCGCGGACCTGCACCAGGCCGCGGTACGCTGCACGGCCGCCGCCGCGGGCCACCGACTTGGAAATGATGGAGCTCTTGGTGTTCGGCGCGATGTGCACCATCTTGGAACCGGTGTCCTGGTGCTGGCCCTCGCCGGCGAAAGCGATGGACAGGGTTTCGCCCTTGGCGTGCTCACCCACGAGGTAAACGGCCGGGTACTTCATGGTGACCTTTGAGCCGATGTTGCCGTCGACCCATTCCATGGTGGCGCCCTCTTCGCAGATGGCACGCTTGGTCACCAGGTTGTACACGTTGTTGGACCAGTTCTGGATGGTGGTGTACCGGACGCGGGCGCCCTTCTTCACAATGATTTCCACCACGGCGGAGTGCAGGGAATCCGAGGTGTAGATCGGAGCCGTGCAGCCTTCGATGTAGTGGACGTAGGAGTCCTCGTCCGCGATGATCAGGGTCCGCTCGAACTGGCCCATGTTCTCGGTGTTGATGCGGAAGTATGCCTGCAGCGGGATGTCCACGTGGACGCCCTTGGGGACGTACACGAAGGAGCCGCCGGACCAAACAGAGGTGTTCAGCGACGCGAACTTGTTATCGCCAACGGGGATCACGGTGCCGAAGTATTCCTGGAAGATCTCCGGGTGTTCCTTCAGGGCAGTATCGGTGTCCAGGAAGATAACGCCCTGCCGCTCAAGGTCCTCACGCAGCTGGTGGTAAACAACCTCGGACTCGTACTGGGCGGCGACACCGGAAACCAGGCGCTGCTTTTCGGCCTCGGGGATGCCCAGCTTGTCGTAGGTGTTCTTGATGTCCTCGGGCAGGTCTTCCCAGGTGGCAGCCTGCTTCTCGGTGGAGCGGACGAAGTACTTGATGTTGTCGAAGTCGATGCCGGACAGGTCCGCACCCCAGGTGGGCATGGGCTTGCGGTCGAAGTACTTCAGGCCCTTGAGGCGCAGGTCGAGCATCCACTGGGGTTCGCTCTTCTTGGCCGAAATGTCCCGGACCACTTCTTCGTTGAGCCCACGGCGTGCGTTGGCGCCGACGTCGTTTTTGTCAGCCCATCCGTACTCGTAGTTGCCGATGCCGTGCAGCTCGGGATTCTTTTCCAGAATCTCCGAGATCACAGTGTTTTCGGCTACCGCTTTCTCTGATAGTTGGTCCGTCATCACGGCCTTTCTTGCTGATGGTTGTTTACTTCATTCAGGCTGGCGGGGGCTGCTGTGGGCTTTATGGGCCCCTGGGCAGACAGCCGGCCTGTGGGTATGTGGGTGGTGCAGACGTGCCCGCCGCGGGCCAGTGTGGACAGTCGGCGTACGTCCACGCCCACCAGCCTCGAGAACACTTCGGTCTCCACGTCGCAAAACACGGGGAAGCGGGCGGCGAGCTGTTGGATGGGGCAGTGGCCCTGGCACAGCTGCACGCTGGAGAGGGCCGCCGGGAGCGGTGGCTTGGCTTCGATGGAGGCTGCCGAGGCCACGAAGTTGTCACGGTTCAGGGCATCGGCCAGGGCCTTGGCGCGCTCGGTGATGTCCGGTCCCGCTTTGTTGATCTCCGGGGCGTACCGGCGTTCCATCTCTTCGAAGCGCTCGACGGCGAAGGCCCGCACAGCGTCCGGCCCGGCAACTTTCTGGAGCTGCTGGAGCGCAAGTGCGGCAATATCCAGGTAGTCGTTGCCGAGGCTCGACTGGCCCTGGGAGCTGAGGACGTAGCGCCGTGCGGGACGGCCTGCCCCGGCGCCGGACTTTGCCACGCGCTTGACTTCAATAACGCCTGCCCGGGATAAATGGTCCAGGTGCCGCCGCACCGCCGCCGGAGTGAATCCCAGCAAATCGCCGAGTTCAGCGGCGCTGACGGGTCCGTGTTCCAGGACTGCCGAGAGGACGCGGTCCCGGGTGCGCTCATCGGCGTCAGCCACCGGACCGGCGGCCAGGGGGCCACGGTCTGCGGGAGCCTGTGAGGCCCCGTGCCCGGCAAAGGGCACAGCAGTAGCATTGCTCATGGAATACACAACACAATCATGTCGTAATTTAGTCCCCCGCTCCAGTAAGGGCAGGCTGGCCTGAGCTGCCCGGCTTCGGAGTTTTGTCCATGTTCACTGGCCTGGCCACGTCGAAGCATGCGTATCTGGACAAAAACCGGTGGAGGTCCGTCCTTGCGCACGCGAAGGACGTCGGAAAATACTACATCCCGTAGAATATTCGGGTGCGATCCCCCCAATCCCCGGTTCTGTCCATCAGCGGGCTAGTTAAGGATGTAGGCCCGCTTGCAAGCCTGGACGGAAAAATGCTCCGGGTGGTGAGTGGGGTCTCCCTTGTCGCTGAACGCGGTCAGGTCACGGCCCTCTTGGGCGCCAACGGTGCCGGAAAAACCACCACCCTTGAATGCGCCCAGGGCCTGCAAAAGCGGAGCGGCGGCACCATCTCCCTGCTGGGCGAGGACCCCGCCACGGCAGGGGCGGGACTGCGCTCACGGGTTGGCGTGATGCTCCAGGACGGCGGGCTTCCGCCGTCGTCCAGGCCTGTTCCCCTGCTGCGGCACATTGCCGGGCTCTACGCACGGCCCTGGCCCGTGGATGACCTGATAGAACGGCTGGGCATCGCCGCCTTCAGCCGGACCACGGTCCGCCGGCTCTCCGGCGGGCAGAAGCAGCGCCTGGCCCTCGCCGCTGCGCTGATCGGCCGGCCGGAAGTCCTCTTCCTTGACGAACCAAGCGCCGGACTGGACCCGCAGTCGCGGCAGCTGGTGTTCGACCTTATTGCCGAACTGCGCGACGCGGGGATGGGCATCGTCCTCACCACGCACCTGATGGACGACGCCCAGCGCCTGGCCGACTATGTTTACATCATCGACGGCGGCCGGAACGTGGCCGAGGGGACTGTCCAGGAACTGCTTCAGCGCAACCCCGCGGTGGAAACGGGGGCCGAACACATTAGAACCCTGGAGTTCGAGGCGGATCCGGGGTTGGATTTTGCCGGGCTTCTTCCGGAGGGCATCAACGTCTCCGAGAACCGCGCCGGTAGCTACTCCGTCACGGGCAGCCTGACACCGGGGCACCTGGCAGCACTGGCCCGGTGGTGGGAGTCGCACGACATCATGCCCGCTTCGATGAGCCTGCAGGCGCGTAGCCTTGAAGACGTCTTTCTGGATATTTCAGGAAAGGACATCCGATGAACGGAACAGCTTCGGAGGCTGCCGGCGATGCTTTGGACCATCCGTCAGTCACCGGCCTGGGCGGCGTTTCCGGCCGGCAGGAGCCTGCCTCGCTGCTGCGCCGCGTTCTGCTGCAGGGCAAGTACGAGGCGTTGGCCATGGTGCGGAACGGCGAACAGCTGATCCTGGCAGTAGTGCTGCCGCTGCTGGCGCTTGTCGGCCTGACCGTGACTCCGTTCCTGGACGGACTCGGGGGCAGCCGGATCGATGTGGCCGTGCCCGGGATCCTGGCCTTGTGCGCCATGTCTACCGCTTTCACCGGGCAGGGCATCGCCACCGGGTTTGACCGGCGTTACGGTGTGCTCCGTTTCCTTTCCACCACTCCCCTGGGACGCGGCGGGTTGATCGCCGGGAAAGCACTGTCGGTCCTGGCAGTCCTTTGCCTGCAGGTGGTGGTGGTCAGTGCGGTTGCCCTGTCATTGGGATGGCAACCGCAGGCAGCCGGCTGGGTTTCCGGCCTGTTCCTCCTGGCACTGGGCGCCGCCGCCTTTACGGCCTTGGGCCTGCTGGTGGCCGGCACCGTCCGGCCTGAAGCCACGCTGGCCATCACCAACCTGCTCTGGATCCTGCTGGGCGCCTTGGGCGGGATTGTCATCCCCGCGGAACGCCTGCCTGCCGGTGCCCAGGCAATGGTGGAGTTCCTGCCCTCCGGCGCGCTGGGCGAGTCCCTGCGCCAGGCTTTCCTCGACGGCACGCTCCATGGCGGCGCCACCCTCATCCTGCTGCTTTGGACGGTCATTGCCGGGGCAGCAGCCATCCGTTGGTTCAAGTGGAATTGAGATATCCGTGAGCACCGCTGCACGCCTCCCCCAGTTTGTTAACCGCCTGTCGTCCCGGCTGCCCCGCACGGTGGACCTCCGGGTCCGCCGCCTGGCCGTTGCCTCCCTGATCGGCCAGACCCTTCTGGTGGTTACCGGCGGTGCGGTGCGGCTGACGGCCTCCGGCCTGGGCTGCCCTACCTGGCCGCGCTGCACGGACACCTCACTGGTGAACACCCCGGAAATGGGTATCCACGGGTTTATCGAATTCGGCAACCGGCTCCTCACCTTCGCCCTAGCCGCCGTCGCCGCCCTGATGCTGGTGTACCTGTGGAACCTCCGCAAGGAGCGCCGGGACCTTTTCCTGCTGGCACTCGGGCTGCTGGCCAGCATCCCGGCCCAGGCTGTGATCGGCGGCATCACTGTCCTGACAAACCTCAACCCCTGGGTGGTGGGCCTGCACTTTCTGGTGTCCATGGCACTGGTGGTCTTCGCCACGCTGCTGGTGAACCGGGCATTTGGCCGTACAGGCCGGTTCCGGACCGTCTCCCACCCCGCCCTGCCGGGCATCATGCGTCCGGTGACGGCCGCCGTCGCGCTCTTCTCCGCGCTGGCCGTGATGCTCGGCGTGGTGGTGACCGGCGCCGGTCCGCACGCTGGCGACGCCGACGCTCCCCGGAACGGGCTGGACTGGGACCTGTTCTCCCATATCCATGCCGTTCCCGCCTACCTCATCACCGCTGGAACCTTGGTGGCACTCGCGCTGGTGTTCCTGCGCCGGATCAAGGGGTCCTTCCGCACCGCAGTCCTGGGACTGCTCGGCGTGACACTCCTTCAGGCCGTCATCGGCTTCACCCAGTACTACAACGGCATTCCCGCGCTGCTGGTGGCCGCCCATATGCTGGGTGCCGCTTTGCTGATGGTCGCTGCAACGAACGCCTGGGACATCGCCCGGTCCAGCCCGGTGGAGTAGTTCCGCCCGCTTCCCAATCTGCAATGCCAAGCGCCCCGGTTCCTTCCGAACCGGGGCGCCCTTTTGCTTGCCTGCAGATGCGACGCTCTCGCACTTACTGCAGGAAATTAGCCCACGCTCTCGCACTTTGAACTGGTCCCCGTTAGTTGGACTGGCTAAATGGGATTCTAGGCTGCAAGGGTCTGGGCCCGGTATTGCGCCGGGCTCAGGCCCTTGAGCTTTGTGGAGATTCTTTTGTTGTTGTACCAGTGGATGTATTCCTCTATTGCAGCTGCCAGTGCATCGGTGTTGAGGAATCGGACGCGGTGGAAGAGTTCTTCCTTCAGGTGGCCGAAGAAGTTCTCCATGACGGCGTTGTCGTAGCAATTGCCCTTGCGGGACATGGATTGGACCCCGCCGGCGTTCTCGATGAGGGTGCGCCAGGAGGCATGGCGGTATTGGAAACCTTGGTCCGAGTGCACCAGCGGCTGCTGACCCGGCTGCAGGCAGGTCAGGGCCTCACGCAGTGAATCGTTGGTGAGCGCCAGGTTCGGGGACAAGCCCAGCGAGTAAGAAATGATCTGCCGGTCGAAGAGGTCCATGACCGGTGAGAGGTAAAGCTTCCGGTCACCGACGCGAAACTCCGTCACGTCGGTTACCCACTTCTGGTTCGGTGCATCAGCCTCGAATTCCCGCTTCAGCACGTTGGGCGCTACCGCGCCCTGGTCGCCCTGGTAGGAGTTGTAGCGCTTCCTGCGCCGGACCTTGCAGGCCAACCCGAGTGCCTGCATCAGCTTCAGCACGGTCTTCTTCGCGACCGTCCACCCTTGCTTGAGTAGCTCCGTATGGACCCGCCGATGCCCGTACCGGCCATGGTTCATTTCGAAGATCTCCGTGACCGCCGCTTTGAGCTTCTCTTTCGGATCGGGCCCATGGAGCCGGAGCTGGTGATAGAAGAACGTGGATCGGGCCAGCCCGGCGACGTCCAAACAGGACACCAAGCGGATAGTCAGCCTTGAGGGCAACGACGGCCTGAACCTTACCGTCGTCCCTGTTCCCTCAAGGCCCGCAGTTTTCCCAGGTACGCCACCTGGGCGCGCAGCCGCTCGTTCTCCCGCCGCAACCGCTCAAGCTCGGGCAGTTCCGCTGGCGGCAGGGCATCAGGTTTCCGCGGTCTGCCTTTGGGCTTTGGCCGCAACCCGTCCTCACCCTCCAGACGATACGCCCGGACCCACTTTTGCAGCAGCTCACGGGAGGCCAAACCAGCCTCCACTGCCAGATCCGGACCGGGCTTGCCCGCGAGGAACCGCTGCACCAAGGCCAGCTTGAACTCGAAAGAGTATGACTTCACCGGCCTGCTCACCAGCACTCCTTGCCCATGAATCCTCCACCGCCCATACAGTGCCCTGACCGGCACCCAAGGCGCATCCAGCAACCGAGCCACCGCCCGATACCCGATACCCTCTCAAACAACGCTACAGCCGCCTCACGCTGCGCCTCAGATAATGAACTACTTGCACGCATAAAACTGCTCCCCGGAAGTCGGAACTGAATTTCTCAGTCCAACTTCCGGGGAGCAGTTCACTTACAACCAGCCTGACGTAGAGGGCCTTTTCTTAAACCCTCCTGCAGTCTCCGGGACACAAGAAAAGCCCTTCCTCACCTTATGAACTGGTCATCAGGTGAGGGAGGGCTTAAGAGGTGAAAGAGGATCACACCAAACCTTGCAAAAAGTGAGAGAGCGTCGCAGGAAAACCTGCAGAAAGTGAGAGAGCGTGCGGCCCTTAGCCCGCCATGACGGCAGGGCCAATGAACGGATCAACCGCCAGTGCGATGAACAGCAGGGTCAGGTAACTGATGGAGCCGTGGAAGACCTTCATGGCCCGCTTGTCGGAGATGTCCTCTCGCTGGGCCCGGTTGTACAGCGAGTGCGACTCGTAGAGGAACCAGGCCCCGGCCAGCACAGCCGTAGCCGTGTAGACCCAGCCGGCACCGCCGGCTGGAACCATCAGCAGGGAGCAGGCAACCATCGCCCACGCGTACAGGACTACCTGCACGGCGACCACTTTGGCACCCGCGATTGCCCCCAGCATAGGGACCTTGGCGTTCCGGTAGTCCTCGCCGTAACGCATGGACAGGGGCCAATAGTGCGGCGGCGTCCAGAGGAAGATCACCATAAAGAGGATGACCGCGGGCCATTCCACCGAGTTGGTCACAGCCGCCCAGGCGATCAGTACCGGGAAGCATCCTGCAGCACCGCCCCACACGATATTCTGCGCGGTGCGGCGCTTGAGGATGATCGTGTAGATCACCACATAGAAGAAGATGGCGCCCAGCCCCAGCCAGGCGGACAGCGGATTGGCGCCGAACCAGAGGATGGCTATGGCGGCCGCGCCCAGGAGCCAGGAGAAGACCAGCGCTTCACGCGGGGTGACTTCACCGGTGACCAGCGGGCGGTTCTCGGTGCGGTGCATCAGCTTGTCGATGTCGCGGTCAATGTAGCAGTTAAACGCTCCGGCACTGCCGGCGGCGAAGGCGCCGCCAACCAGCGTGGCGAGGATGAGCCCGATCGAGGGGAAGCCCCGCTCCGCATAGATCATGGTGGGCAGCGTGCTCACCAGCAGCAGCTCAATCACGCGGGGCTTGGTGAGGGCGAGATACGCCTTTGCCTTGCGGGCAATCCCGGCGCTTGTTGCCCGGGACGCGTTCAGCGGCGTATCTGTTGTGCTCACGGTGGCAGTCACCCGTTCTGTTGGCAGTTCTGTCTGGCTGTCCAGCTGTGTCATGCGGCCCGCCCGTCCGGCGCCTGCGGAACATATTCACTGATCCGCCCCGCAACCGGGAGCTGCGGGAACTCAGAAAAGGTCCGCCACCCGGCGTTGGCCTCCAAATATCATACCGTGCCGGTCCCCTCCCAACTGCCCGTCATTTGGTGCTGATGATCGCTCGCGCATCGATTCGAGCAGATTAACTCAGCCTCACTGCAGACGGATTCATATAAGCCGAAATTGCGTCCAAAAGGTGAGATTTCAGCCGCCCGCACAGTGGAATAGAGCTAAGCTGTCACCAGATCAGCACGCAGCAAGGAAGCAGTGGAAAACGCATTCCCGGGCTGGCCAGTGGCTGAGTGAAAGATCAACGTTTCGATGGTGAACGGCTGGTACACACCGCAGCGGGCGCCACACAGCGTGCCTCTAAACGGATCCCGTGTGCCATCTGCCATCAGCACAGAGAGGGGCCCGGTTTTCGTGCCACATTTGGAAGAGCAAGAACTGTCTTGGACCAGCCTGGACGAGCGCGCGGTGGATACCATCCGCGTGCTCGCAGCAGATGCGGTGGAGAAGGTGGGCAACGGCCACCCCGGAACGGCCATGAGCCTGGCGCCGGCTGCGTACCTGCTTTTCCAGAAGCTGATGCGGCACGATCCGCGGAATCCTGACTGGCTGGGCCGTGACCGCTTTGTCCTGTCCCCGGGCCACACTTCGCTCACCCTGTACATCCAGCTGTTCCTTTCCGGTTACGGCCTGGAACTGAAGGACCTTCAGGCGCTACGGACGTGGGGTTCGCTGACCCCGGGCCACCCGGAGTACAAGCACACTGCCGGCGTCGAGATCACCACCGGCCCGCTGGGCCAGGGCCTGGCGTCCTCGGTCGGCTTCGCGTATTCCCAGCGCCGGATGCGTGGCCTGTTCGATGCGGACGCCGCCCCGGGCACCAGCCCGTTCGACCACACCATTTGGGTTATTGCGTCCGACGGCGACCTCCAGGAAGGCGTCACGGCTGAGGCTTCCTCGCTGGCCGGCCACCAGGAACTGGGCAACCTCGTCGTTGTGTACGACGAGAACCACATCTCCATCGAGGACGACACCGACATCGCGTTCACCGAGGATGTCCTGAAGCGCTACGAAGCCTACGGCTGGCACGTCCAGCGCGTGGACTGGACCAAGACCGGCGAATACAAGGAAGACGTCCAGGAGCTCTACTCGGCGCTCCTCGCTGCCAAGGCTGAGACGTCCAAGCCCTCCATCGTGTCGCTGCGCACCATCATCGGCTACCCGGCGCCCAAGAAGCAGAACACGGGCAAGATCCACGGTTCGGCCCTTGGTGCAGAGGAAGTCGCAGCACTGAAGGAGGTCCTGGGCTTTGACCCGGCGAAGTCCTTTGACGTGGACCAGGACGTCCTGGCCCACGCCCGCGCCGTCGTGGACCGCGGTGCTGCCGCCCGCAAGGAATGGGAAGAGTCCTTCAACGCCTGGCAGGCGGCCAACCCCGAAGGCGCGGCCCTGCTGCAGCGCATCGAGGCCAAGGAACTGCCCACCGATGTTGACGCGGCCCTTCCGGTCTTCCCCGCCGGCAAGGACGTATCCACCCGTGCCGCCTCCGGCAAGGTTCTGAACGCCCTGGGCCCGGTCCTGCCCGAACTGTGGGGCGGTTCCGCCGACCTTGCAGAGTCGAACAACACCACCATCGAGGGCTCGCCGTCGTTCGTTCCGGCGTCGAAGCAGACCGACGCGTGGAAGGGCAACCCGTACGGCCGGGTCCTGCACTTCGGGATCCGCGAGCACGCCGCAGCCTCGATCGTGAACGGCATCAGCCTGCACGGCCGGACCCGCGCGTTCTCCGGCACGTTCCTGATCTTCAGCGATTACCAGCGCCCGGCCATCCGCCTCGGCGCGCTGATGGGTGTCCCGTCGCTGTACGTCTGGACGCACGACTCCATCGGCCTGGGCGAGGACGGACCCACCCACCAGCCGGTGGAACAGCTCGCCTCGCTGCGCGCCATCGTGGGCCTGGACGTGGTCCGCCCCGGTGACGCCAACGAAGTAGCCGTGGCCTGGAAGACGATGCTGGAAAACCACTCCAACCCGGCCGGCATCGTCCTGACCCGCCAGAACATCCCCACCTGGGAACGCGGCGAAGGAGCGGCCGACGGCGACACGTTCGGTTCCGTTGCCGGCGTCGCCAAGGGCGGCTACGTGCTGGCCGAAGCGTCAAAGGACGGCGCCACCGTCCCGGCTGACGTGATCCTGATCGGTACCGGCTCGGAGGTCCAGCTGGCCGTCCAGGCCCGCGAAGCCCTGCAGGCCGAAGGCATCGCCGCCCGTGTTGTGTCCATGCCCTGCGTTGAGTGGTTCACCAAGCAGGACGCCGCCTACCGCGAGTCAGTGCTCCCCGCAGCCGTCAAGGCCCGTGTGTCCGTTGAAGCAGGGCTGGCCCTGGGCTGGAAGGAATTCGTCGGCGACGCCGGCCGTTCCATCAGCCTCGAGCACTACGGCGCTTCCGCCGACTACAAGCGCCTCTTCCAGGAGTTCGGCATCACCGCAGAAGCAGTTGCTGCGGCCGCCAAGGACTCCCTCGCAGGCCTCCAGGCCTAACCAACGATTTCCTAGGAGATACAAAACAATGACTACTCCCACCCAGCAGCTCTCCGACGCCGGAGTTTCCATCTGGCTCGATGACCTCTCCCGCGGACGCCTGGACACCGGCACCCTGGCCAAGCTGATCGAAGAGAAGAACGTGGTTGGTGTGACCACCAACCCGTCGATCTTCCACGCCGCGATCACCTCAGGCACCGACTACGATGCCACGATCGCCAAGCAGGCAGCAGCCGGCGCGTCCGTCGAAGACACCATCTTCGAGATCACCACCACCGACGTCGCCGACGCCTGCGACCTGTTCGCCCCCGTGGCAGCAGCAACCAACGGCGTCGACGGGCGCGTGTCCATCGAGGTTGACCCGCGCCTGGCCTGGGACACGGCAGGCACCATCGCTGAAGCCAAGCACCTGTACAAGAGGGTCAACAAGGACAACGTCCTGATCAAGATCCCGGCCACCCTCGAGGGCCTCGAAGCGATCACCGCCACCCTGGCCGAGGGCATCAGCGTGAACGTGACCCTGATCTTCTCCCTGGAGCGCTACCGCGCCGTCATCAACGCCTTCCAGTCCGGCCTGGAGCAGGCCAAGGAAAACGGCCACGACCTCTCGAAGATCCACTCGGTGGCCTCGTTCTTCGTCTCCCGCGTGGACTCCGAGATCGACAAGCGCCTCGACGCCCTGGGCACCGAAGAGGCCAAGGCACTCAAGGGCAAGGCCGGCCTGGCCAACGCCCGCCTGGCCTACCAGGTCTACGAAGAGCTCTTCGCCACCGAGCGCTGGGCCCTGCTGGCTGAAGCCGGCGCACTCCCCCAGCGTCCCCTGTGGGCTTCCACCGGCGTGAAGGATCCGGCCTACCCGGACACCCTTTACGTCACCGAGCTCGTCGCCCCCGGCGTGGTGAACACCATGCCGGAAAAGACCCTGGACGCCACTTTTGACCACGGCGTCATTACCGGCGACACCGTGACCGGCACCTACACCGAAGCCAACAACACCCTGGACGCGCTCGAAAAGCTCGGCATCTCCTACAACGACGTCGTGGCGATCCTCGAATCCGAAGGCCTGGACAAGTTCGTGGCCAGCTGGAAGGAACTGCTCGGCGACGTTGAGGGCGCCCTCGCCTCTGCACGGAAGGCTTCCTAACCAACAATGAGCACACTCAGCTACGAAGCCACAGGTGCCGCACAGCAGGCACTGGAACAGCACCTCCCCGCCCTGGTGGAGGACCGCATCGCCACCCGGATCTTCGCAAAGGACCACACCCTGTGGGGTCCCGACGCCGAAGCAGAGTCTGCCATCCGCCTCGGCTGGGTTGAGGCGGCCACCGTCTCCCAGCCGCTGGTGAAAGAGATCCTGGAACTCCGCGACGCCCTCCGCGCCGAAGGCGTCACCCGCATCGTGCTGTGCGGCATGGGCGGGTCCTCGCTGGCTCCAGAAGTCATCGCGGGCACCGCCGGCGTCGAGCTGACTGTGTTGGACAGCACGGACCCGGACCAGGTCCGTGCTGCCCTGACGGACCGGCTGGCGGAGACCGCCATCGTGGTCTCCTCCAAGTCCGGATCCACCGTTGAAACGGATTCGCAGCGACGGGTCTTCGAGAAGGCGTTCAACGACGCCGGCATCGAGGCCACCAGCCGCATCATCATCGTCACGGATCCGGGCTCCCCGCTGGACAAGGCCTCCCGTGAAGCCGGCTACCGGGCCGTCTTCAACGCGGACCCCAACGTCGGCGGCCGTTTCTCCGCGCTCACCGCGTTCGGCCTGGTGCCCTCGGGCCTGGCCGGCGTGGACATCCAGGCCTTCCTGGATGAGGCCGAGGAAGCAGCCGAGGTCCTGAACGAGGACGCACCCGAGAACATCGGCCTTGCGCTCGGAACAGCGCTGGGCGGAACCAGCCCGCTGCGCAACAAGATCGTCATTGCCGAGGACGGTTCGGGCATTGTGGGCTTCGCTGACTGGGCCGAGCAGCTCATCGCCGAATCCACGGGCAAGCTGGGCACCGGCGTCCTCCCGGTCGTCGCTGGACCCTCCTCGCCCGAGGTAACCTCCGGGGCAGAGGACGTGCTGGTGGTCCGGCTGGTAGCCCCGGAGGCCGACGTCGAACTCGGTGAAAACGAAGTTGCCATCGCCGGTGGGCTGCCCACCCAGATGATGGTCTGGGAGTTCGCCACGGCTGTCGCCGGACGCCTGCTGGGGATCAACCCGTTCGACCAGCCCGACGTTGAGGCGGCAAAGGTGGCGGCACGCGGCCTGCTGGACGCGCAGCCGGAACCTACCCCCGCGGCTTTCGTTGACGGCGCGGTCGAGGTCCGCGGCGGCGACTGGCTGAATGGTGCGTCAACGGCCGAAGAAGCCGTGCGCGCCTTGCTGGAAACCCTGCAGCCGGACAGCTACCTGAGTGTCCAGGCCTACTTCGACCGGCTTGCGTTTGCGCAGCTCGAGGGCATCCGCGATGAGCTGGCTGCTGTTTCGGGGCGCCCGGTCACGTTTGGCTGGGGTCCCCGGTTCCTGCACTCCACGGGGCAGTTCCACAAGGGCGGCCCCGCCATCGGTGTGTTCCTCCAGGTCACGGCTGCCTCGGCCGAGGATCTTTCCATCCCGGACCGTCCCTTCACGTTCGGGGAACTGATTGCCGCGCAGGCCGCCGGTGACGCCCAGGTCCTGAGTGAGCACGGCCGTCCCGTGCTTCGCCTGCACCTGACCGACCGGGCTGCCGGTGTGGCACAGTTGCAGGACATCATTGCTGCGCTGTCCGCCAGGTCAGCCTCCGTTACTGAAAGCTAAGGCACAGAAGCAACATGCCAGAAACTGAATACGGCAGGACGTCCGGGGCGGCGCGCCCCGGAAAGCCGCTGCGTAATCCGTTGCGGGATCCCCGTGACCGCCGCCTCAACCGGATCGCCGGTCCGTCGTCGCTGGTGCTCTTCGGAGTTACCGGTGACCTTGCCCGGAAGAAACTCATGCCGGCCGTGTACGACCTGGCCAATCGCGGGCTGCTGCCGCCGAGCTTTGCGCTGGTGGGTTTTGGGCGCCGGGAGTGGACTGATGAGGATTTCGCCGGTCAGGTGAAGGCCTCGGTGCAGGCCTACGCGCGCACGCCGTTTGACGAGGCGGTGTGGAACCAGCTGTCCGAGGGCATCCGTTTTGTCCAGGGTGAGTTCGACGACGACGGCGCGTTCGAGCGGCTTGGCGAGACCATCAAGGAACTCGACGATGTCCGCGGCACCCGGGGGAACCACGCGTTCTACCTCTCGATCCCGCCGAAGGCGTTTGAGCAGGTCTGCCGCCAGCTGTCCAAGCACGGCCTGGCGCAGGCTGAGGGTGAGAAGTGGCGCCGCGTGGTGATCGAGAAGCCGTTCGGGCATGACCTTGAGTCGGCCCGGAAGCTGAACGACATTGTGGAGTCGGTGTTCCCCGCGGACGCGGTGTTCCGGATCGACCACTACCTGGGCAAGGAAACGGTCCAGAACATCCTGGCGTTGCGGTTCGCGAACCAGCTGTTCGAGCCGTTGTGGAACGCGAACTATGTGGACCATGTCCAGATCACCATGGCCGAGGACATCGGCACTGGTGGCCGGGCAGGGTATTACGACGGCGTGGGCGCGGCCCGTGACGTGATCCAGAACCACCTGCTGCAGCTTCTGGCGCTGACCGCGATGGAGGAACCCATTTCCTTTAACGCCGATGACCTGCGCGCGGAGAAGGAAAAGGTCCTCGCCGCCGTCAAGCTCCCGGATGACCTGTCCACGCACTCGGCCCGCGGCCAGTTCACCGGCGGCTGGCAGGGCGGCGAGCAAGTCCAGGGCTACCTGGAGGAAGAGGGCATCCCGGCCGATTCCACCACCGAAACGTTCGCCGCGATCCGGGTGGACATCCATACCCGCCGCTGGTCCGGTGTGCCGTTCTACCTGCGGGCCGGCAAGCGCCTGGGCCGGCGCGTGACCGAGATCGCGGTGGTGTTCAAGCGTGCACCGAACCTGTTGTTCCGTGACCACGGCGAGGATGACTTCGGCCAGAACGCCGTAGTGATCCGGGTCCAGCCGGACGAGGGCGTGACCATCCGGTTCGGGTCCAAGGTCCCGGGCACGCAGATGGAAGTCCGCGACGTGACCATGGACTTCGGCTACGGCCACTCGTTCACGGAGTCGTCCCCGGAGGCATACGAGCGGCTGATCCTGGACGTGCTCCTGGGAGAGCCGCCGCTGTTCCCGCGGCACGAGGAAGTGGAACTGTCCTGGAAGATCCTTGACCCGTTCGAGGAGTACTGGGCCACCCTGGATGAACAGCCCGAGCCCTACGCCCCGGGCTCCTGGGGCCCGGCCAGCGCTGATGAGCTGCTGGCCCGCGACGGACGAACCTGGAGAAGGCCATGATTGTAGACCTGCCGGACACCACCACCTCGAACGTTTCCAAAAAGCTGATGGCCCTGCGCGAGCAGGGCGGCGTGATCGCCCTGGGCCGGGTGCTCACCCTGGTGGTGGTCACCAAATCCGGGCTCGAGGAAGAAGCGATCGAGGCCGCGAACGAGGCCAGTCGCGAACACCCCTGCCGGATCATCGTCCTGGCCGATGCCGGCAAGAACGCCCCGGACCGGCTGGACGCGCAGATCCGCGTGGGCGGGGACGCCGGTGCCTCGGAAGTGATCGTGCTGCGCGGCTACGGCCAGCTCGCCCACGAAAGCGAATCCCTCGTGGCCGCGCTGCTGCTCCCGGACGCACCCATTGTGGCCTGGTGGCCGCACGGCGCGCCGGAAAGTGCCTGCGAAACGTCCATCGGCCGCATCGCCCACCGCAGAATCACCGACTCCGCCAACGAACCGGACCCCCAGGCGGCGCTGGAGAACATCCACGCCACCTACCGGGCCGGGGACACAGACCTCGCCTGGACCCGCCTCACGAACTGGCGGATCCAGCTCGCCGCAGTCCTGGACCAGGTGGACTCCTCGCCGGTGACCGCCGTCGCGGTTGAAGGTGCCTCGGACTCCCCGAGCACAATCCTCCTCGCGGCCTGGCTCACCCTCACCCTGGACGCACCGGTGACCATCGTGGCGGACCCGGCCGGGACCGGCATCCGCCGCGTCCGCCTCACGCGCCCCGGCGGTGACGTCCAGCTCTTCCGCCCCGGACTGTCCGTGGCCGAGCTGACCCAGCCGGGACAGCCTGCCCAGCGGATCTCGCTTCCGCGCCGCAGTCTCCGCGACTGCCTCGCAGAGGAGCTGCGCCGCCTGGACCCGGACGAAGTGTTCGGCGAAGTGATTACTATGGGACTGCCACGTACCAATCTAAGGAGCGTCCGACCCAGTGAGCGTTGAGCCAAGAGTAAGCATTCATCCTGATTCGTCCGTGCTGATGGCGGCCATTGCGGCCCGCCTGATCACCAAGCTTGTTGATGTCCAGGACAAATACGGTGAAGCTACCGTGGTCCTGACCGGCGGCACGGTGGGTATCGGTACGCTCAAGGCTGTTGCTGACTCTCCGGCGGCGCCCGCCGTCGACTGGTCCAAGGTTAACTTCTGGTGGGGAGATGAGCGCTTCGTTTCCTCGGATGATGCCGACCGGAACACGAAGCAGGCGTACGAGGCCTTGCTCTCCCATATTCCGGTGGATCCGGAGCGGATTCATGAACCGGGGTCATCGGACCAGTTCGCCACTCCGGAAGAGGCGGCCGAGGACTACGCCCGCAGACTGCGGGACGCTGCCGCTTCCGAGCACGCTGCGGATATGTCCGACGACCGGCCGGAACAGCCGGCCGCACTCCCCCGCCTGGACGTTGTCCTGCTGGGTGTAGGACCGGATGCGCATGTGGCGTCACTGTTTCCGGAGCAGGCCGGAATCCGGGAAAAGGAGCGGACGGTGGTGGGTGTGCGGAATTCGCCCAAGCCGCCTCCGCTGCGCGTTTCCCTGACCCTGCCTGCCATCAACACGGCGTCGGAAGTGTGGATGGTTGTTGCGGGCGAGGACAAGGCCGGCGCGGTGGGGCTGGCACTGGCCGGCGCGAACCCTGTACAGGTACCGGCCGCGGGTCCGCGGGGAACGTCGCGGACCCTCTGGCTCATCGATGAAAATGCGGCGTCACGCGTCCCCCAGCAGCTCGTCCGGAAGGACGCTGCGGGCGCGTAGTTTTTCCAGCGCCCCAGCCAGGAGGTCTTCGGCGTCCTGGCTGGAGCGCCGCTCTTTAACGTATTCCAAATGGCTCTTGTAGCCATCGTCCGCCGCGTCAGCCTCGGCAGCGGCCATGCCATCCCTCGCGGCCATGGACCCGCACCGCCGGCAGTCCCACACGGCAGGAAGCTGGTCGTCAGGAAGTTTGAGGAAGACCAGCTGCGTTTCATGTCCCTTCGCGCACCAGAACGAAATCCGGACGCGCGGGAGCGTTTTGCCGTGGTCCTCGTCTGCCTTAAGGCTTGGTCCTGATCCTGCCGTTACACCCGCGCGGGTGCCCCGGAAACCTGACGTTGGATGTACCATCGGGGCTCCTGCCTCTTAAACAGAACTGTGGCTGCCGGAAACCGACAGCCACAGTTTAGTTCGCAGATCTCCGCCACGGGAGTGCCCCACGCGGATCCTCCTGGCAGTGGTTTAGGAGTCGCCGCTGCCGGTGAACCGCATAATCAGCCCCAGGGCGATGATCACGATGCCCCACGTAACGCCGAGGATGACCGTGAACCGGTTGAGGTTTCGTTCGGCCACGCCGGAGGAGCTCAGACCGGAACTCATGCCGCCACCGAACATGTCGGACAGTCCGCCGCCCCGTCCCTTATGGAGGAGGATGAGCAACGTCAGCAGGAGGCTGGTGATGCCAAGGAGGATCTGCAGAATGACATGAAGAACGTCCACGACGGCCTTTCAGAAAGTTGGAATTGCGGGAGTATGCGCGGCGGGACGGACTAGTCCGTCACCAAGTGACTCTCGAACCTGACAATATTAGCAAACTCGGCCGGATCAAGGCTTGCGCCACCCACCAACAGGCCGTCCACGTCGCGTTCCTTCAGGATCGCGGCAGCATTGTTGGCCTTGACGGAGCCGCCGTACAGCAGGCGGGTCTTCACGGCGACGTCGGCGCCGAACAGGGACTCGAGCTCGGCGCGGATGGCGGCGCACATTTCCTGGGCGTCACCAGGCCCCGCTACTTCGCCGGTGCCGATGGCCCAGACTGGCTCGTAGGCCACCACAAGCTCGCCGGCCTGCTCCGGGGTAAGACCTTCGACACCAGCACGGAGCTGGGCGACTGTGTGGTCCACGTGGGTGCCGGCCTGGCGGATTTCCAGCCCTTCACCGACGCAGAGCACGGGAACCAGGCTGTGCTTGAAGGCGGCCTTGACCTTGGCGTTGAGCACGTCGTCGGACTCATTGTGGATGGTCCGGCGTTCGCTGTGTCCCACCAGGACGTACTTGCAGCCCAGCTTGTTTAGGAATTGGCCGGAGATGTCGCCGGTGTAGGCACCGGAGTCGAACTGCGAGAGGTCCTGGCCGCCGTAGGCAACGTCCAGGTCGTCACCCTGGACCAGGGTCTGCACGCCGCGGAGGTCGGTGAACGGCGGGAAGACGGCAACCTCAACCCGGCTGTAGTCGTGCTTGGCGTCGGAGAGGGTCCACGCGAGTTTCTGCAGGAGGGTGATGCCCTGCACGTGGTCCATGTTCATTTTCCAGTTGCCCGCGATGAAGGGCTTACGGTCGAAGGCGCCGTTCGTTGAGGTTGTCACATGTTCTCCCTAAGTCTTGATAACTGTTCGGCCGGCAGGCTGCCGCTGGGCAACCTGCCGGCCGGAGGATTGAAGGAAAGGATACTGCTGCCGGTGGTGCTGCTACCGGTCCAGGACGCTGAGCCCCGGGAGTTCCTTGCCTTCGAGGTATTCCAGGCTGGCGCCGCCACCGGTGGAAATGTGCCCGAACTGGTCGTCAGCGAAACCGAGGGTGCGGACGGCGGCTGCTGAATCCCCGCCTCCCACCACGGTGAACGCCCCGGTGTCGGTCAGGGACTGTGCGATGGCACGGGTGCCGGCAGCGAAAGCTTCGAATTCGAAGACACCCATGGGGCCGTTCCAGAAGACAGTCCTGGCACCCTTGATCCTGTCGGCAAACGCAGCGGCCGAGTCCGGACCGATGTCCAGGCCGATGCCGTTGGCACCGAAGCGGCTGTCCTCGATGGCGTCGGCCGGCACGGTTTCGTGGGCCGCGTCGGCAGCGAACTTCTCCGCCACGACCACATCCGTGGGCACTACGAACTCAGTGCCGGCGTCTGCTGCCCGCTTCAGGTAGTCCTGAACTACGGGGATCTGGTCCTCCTCCAGCAGGCTGGAGGCGACCTTGTGTCCGGATGCGGCGAGGAACGTGAACAGCATGCCGCCGCCCACCAGGATGGTGTCCGCCTTGCCGAGTAGGTTGTCGATGACTGCGAGCTTGTCCGAGACCTTGGAACCGCCGAGCACCACCACGTAGGGGCGCTGGGTGTCTGCGGTCAGCTTGCGGAGCACCTCCACCTCCGTGTGCACGAGGTCGCCGAGGTAGGACGGGAGCCGGGTGGCGACGTCGTAGACGCTGGCGTGCTTGCGGTGCACGGCACCGAAGGCGTCATCGACGTATGCACCGTTGTCGCCGGTCAGGGCCACCAGCTCGTCAGCGAAGGCGCCGCGCTCGGCGTCGTCCTTGCTGGTTTCGCGGGCGTCGAACCGGACGTTCTCCAAAACCAGCACTTCGCCCTCCTGCAGGGAGGCTGCAGCTTCCTTGGCGGAGCTGCCTACCGTGTCCTCGGCGAGGGAGACCTTGAAGCCTGCCAGCTCGGCCAGGCGGTCCACGGCGGGGCGAAGGGAGTACTTTTCCTCCGGAGCGCCCTTGGGGCGTCCGAGGTGGGCTGTTACCAGC
Source organism: Arthrobacter sp. D3-16 (assembly GCF_054408515.1). Lineage (NCBI taxonomy): Bacteria > Bacillati > Actinomycetota > Actinomycetes > Micrococcales > Micrococcaceae > Arthrobacter > Arthrobacter sp. D3-16. The sequence continues at coordinate 2,195,786 of NZ_CP096437.1, forward strand.
ACGCGGGCACCGGCGTCCGTGAGCTTTGACAGCACTGGAAGTGAGGCCTTAATGCGGCCGTCGTCAGTAACTGTAGAGCCGTCGAGCGGCACATTCAGGTCGCTTCGAACCAGAATGTACCGCCCGCGGACACCTTCAGCGATGAGTTCGTTGAGGGTGTGAAGTGTCATGTGTCTAACCCTAGCCCAGCTTGGCTGCCACAAGCTCCGTAAGGTCGACGAGGCGGTTGGAGTAGCCCCATTCGTTGTCATACCAGGAAACAACCTTGACCTGGTTGCCGATCACCTTGGTGAGGCCGGAGTCAAAGATCGAAGAGGCAGGATCGCCAACGATGTCGGAGGAGACAATCGGCTCGTCCGTGTAGGTCAGGAAGCCCTGCAGGTCCTCGGACTCAGCTGCGCGCTTGAGTGCGGCGTTGACTTCCTCCACGGTGGTCTCACGGGAGACGGTGACGGTGAGGTCGGTGGCGGAACCCGTGGGAACGGGGACGCGGATGGCGTAGCCGTCCAGCTTGCCCTTGAGCTCCGGCAGGACCAGGCCGATTGCCTTGGCTGCACCGGTGGAGGTGGGCACCATGTTGACGGCGGCGGCGCGGGCGCGGCGGAGGTCCTTGTGCGGGCCGTCCTGCAGGTTCTGGTCCGCAGTGTAGGCGTGGACGGTGGTCATGAGGCCGCGCTCGATGCCGAACTCGTCGTTGACCACCTTGGCCAGCGGGCCCAGGCAGTTGGTGGTGCAGGATGCGTTGGAAATGATGTGGTGGGTGGCGTTGTCGTACAGCTTGTGGTTCACGCCCATCACAATGGTGATGTCCTCATCCGAGGCGGGGGCGGAAATCAGGACCTTCTTGGCGCCGGCGTCGATGTGCTTCTGAGCATCGGCGGCCTTGGTGAAGAAGCCGGTGGATTCGATGACGATGTCCACTCCCAGCTCTCCCCAGGGAAGGTTTGCGGGATCGCGCTCTGCCAGGACCTTGACGACGTTGCCGTTGACGACGATGTTGCCGTCCTTGACCTCGATGGTTTCCTTCAGGCGGCCGCCGACGGAGTCGTACTTGAACAGGTGGGCCAGGGCCTCCGGGCTGGTGAGGTCGTTGACTGCAACGATCTCCAGGTCCGCGCCCTGTGCGAGTGCTGCGCGGAAGTAGTTGCGGCCAATACGGCCAAAGCCGTTGATACCAATACGGGTCGTCACTTTTTCAGTCTCCTTGGTGCTTTCAGAAGCACAACTAGTTGAGCGGGCGTTCAAGCCAACTAACAGATCCCGCACGCCATTGGGCAGAGATGATTTACAGACGGAGGGCGACCAGCCTCATTGCTGAAGGCTAACCGCCTTCCGTGACCTATCTTACGTTTAACTGGGTCCGCCCCCGCAAGTGCGGGGGCGGACGGTCCACATTCCGGGAGGTTTACCCCCTAAATGTGAACTTTGTTACATACGTGTGAAGCGCGGGTCACTACGGAAGGGTGATGAGTCCCGTGGCGTTCGTACGTGCAGCCTCAAAGCGCTTGGCGACGTCGGCCCAGTTCACGATGTTCCAGAATGCCTTGACGTAATCGGCCTTGACATTGACGTAGTCCAGGTAGAAGGCGTGCTCCCACATGTCCAGCATCAGCAGCGGGGTGGTGCCCAGTGCGGTGTTGCCCTGCTGGTCGTACAGCTGCTCGATGACCAGGTTTCCACCGATCGGCTCGTACGCCAGGAAACCCCAGCCCGAACCCTGCAGGCCGAGTGCGGCTGCGGAGAACTGGGCGCGGAAGGCGTCGAAGGAGCCGAACGCGTCGTCGATGGCCGCTGCCAGTTCACCCTCGGGCTTGTCGCCGCCGTCCGGAGACAGGTTGTTCCAGAACACAGAGTGGTTGACGTGGCCACCGGTGTGGAACGCAAGGTCCTTGGACAGGCGGTTGATGTTGGCGAAATCGCCCTTCTCGCGCGCCTCGGCCAGCTGGGCCAGGGCGTTGTTGGCTCCGGCAACGTAGGTTGCGTGGTGCTTGCTGTGGTGCAGCTCCATGATGCGCGCTGAGATGTGCGGCTCCAGGGCAGCGTAATCGTAGCTGAGTTCGGGCAGAACGTACTCGGTCACAAAATCCTCCAATATCGTGGACAGTCAGTCCGGTTGGTAACTCTCGGATTGTGCATCCGGGCGTCTGGCACCCGGAATCTTTTTGATTCTAGGGGGCTGTTACTCGTCCAGCATTTCAGGCGTCACATTGGCATCCGTCCCCGGGATGCCCAGGTCCTGCGCACGTTTATCCGCCATGGCCAGCAGGCGGCGGATCCTTCCGGCAATGGCATCCTTGGTCATCACCGGATCGGCAAGGCGGCCCAGTTCGTCCAGGCTGGCCTGCTTGTGCGCCACCCGGAGTTCGCCGGCGTACTTCAGGTGCTCCGGGACGTCGTCGCCCAGAATCTCCAATGCCCGGTCCACGCGGGCCCCTGCCGCCACAGCCGCCTGGGCCGAGCGGCGCAGGTTGGCATCGTCAAAGTTGGCAAGCCGGTTGGCGGTGGCCCGTACTTCCTTGCGCATCCGGCGTTCCTCCCAGACCATCAGCGCATCATGGGCGCCCATGCGGGTGAGGAGGGCGGCGATGGTGTCGCCGTCGCGGATCACCACCCGGTCCACTCCCCGCACTTCGCGGGCTTTCGCCTGGATGTCCAGGCGGCGGGCAGCACCTACCAGTGCCAGCGCCGATTCCGGTCCCGGGCAGGTGACCTCCAGTGAGGAGGACCGTCCAGGTTCGGTGAGGGAGCCATGGACCAGGAAGGCACCGCGCCATACGGCTTCGGCGTCTGCTGCGGAACCGTTGACGACGGCGGAGGGCAGCCCCCGCACCGGACGGCCGCGGCCGTCGAGGAGGCCGGTCTGGCGGGCCAGTGCCTCGCCGTCGCGCACTACCCGGACGACATAACGGCTGGCGCGCCGCAGTCCCCCGGCCGAAACCACGATGATTTCGCTCTGGTGCCCATAGACTTCCGCGATGGCAGCGCGGAGGCGGCGGGCGGTGGAGGCCAGGTCCACTTCGGCCTCGATCACGATCCGGCCGGAGATGATGTGGAGCCCGCCGGCAAAGCGGAGCATGGCGGAGACTTCCGCCTTGCGGACTGATGACTTCTTGATGTCCAGACGGGACAGTTCTTCCTTGACTGATGCTGTCAGTGCCATGGCACCTTCCTAACTGTTCCCAAAAATGTCGTTGTACGCCGTGGCCAGACGCAGGGGGTCATGGACGGGTCGGCGGCCCGACGCCCCTACTTTACCCAAGACCACCTCGGCGCCGATCATCGCGGCGGCCTTCTCGAACTCCTGCCGGTCGGGAACTGAGGCGGGGTCTGCCAGGACGACATCGACGTTGAATTCGGGCGCGTAGCGCCGCAGGACGTGCAGGTGATCGGCCGCCGTCATGCCGGATGTTTCCTTGGTGTCCGTGGCCAGGTTCATGGTCAGGCAGCGCTTGGCGGGGGTATGGCACAATGCCTGCCGCATCTCAGGGAGCAGCAGGTGCGGCAGCACAGAGGTGTACCAGGACCCCGGGCCCAGGATCACCCAGTCCGCGAGCTCGATGGCGCTCAATGCTTCTGCGCAGGCGGGCGCTGCCTCCGGCAGGAGTCGCACCTGCTCCAGTGAGCCCGCCACGGCGCAGCGTGCCTGTCCCCGGATGGTCTCCAGTTGCCAGGTACCGTCGGGAGCGGTGACCCGGACGTCGCCCTCGATGGTGAGCGGCTCCGTGGACATGGGCAGGACCTGGCCGCGGGCGCCCAGCAGCGCCCCCGCCCACCGCAGTCCGGCAACCGCATCGCCCAGCAGCTCCCACAGCGTGACGATCAGCAGGTTGCCCGTGGCATGGTCATCCAGCGAGCCGCCGGGTCCCTTTCCGGGGCGGAAGCGGTGCTGCATCACGTCACGCCAGGTGCGTCCCCAGTCGGTGTCGTCGCACAGGGCGGACAGCGCCATCCGGAGGTCCCCCGGCGGGAGGACGCCATACTCGTCCCGCAGGCGCCCGGAAGAACCGCCGTCGTCCGCTACGGTGACGATCGCAGTGAGCTGCGAGGTGAGCAGCCGCAGTGCCGAGAGCGACGCGGACAGCCCGTGGCCGCCGCCCAGGGCAACAACATTCGGCCCCTTGTCCTGCTGGGCGGCCGCCATCCCGGCAGGCGGAACCAGCGGCAGTGCACCGGTAAAAACCGACATTACTCGCGGCCCAGGTCCCGGTGGGTGGTGGTCACCGTGACGCGCGGGTACTGGGCCAGCTTCTTGGACAGTTCGACGGCGACTGCCACCGAGCGGTGCTTGCCGCCGGTGCAGCCCACGGCGATAGTGGCGTAGTGCTTGTTCTCGCGGCGGTAACCGTCCAGCACCGGTTCCAGTGCCATGACATAGCGGTCCACGAAGTTCTTGACGCCCTCGGCTTCGAGCACGTAGTCGCTGACGTCCTTGTCCAGCCCGGTGTGGGGCCGCAGCTGCGGCACCCAGTGCGGGTTGGGGATGAACCGGACGTCTGCCACGTAGTTTGAGTCCACGGGAAGGCCGTACTTGAAGCCGAAGCTCATAACGTTCAGCCGCAGGGCCACGGGCCCTGTTTCGCTGAAGAGTTCGGTGATGGCGGTGGCGAGGCCGTGGACGTTGTAGCCCGAGGTATCCAGTACGACATCGGAGCTGTCGCGCAGTTCCTGCAGCAGGTCGCGTTCGGCGGCGATGCCGTCGAGGATGCGGCCGCCGCCCTGCAGGGGATGGGGCCGGCGCCCCTGTTCGAACCGCCGGACCAGGACGTCGTCGCTGGCGTCGAGGAAGAGGACGCGGAAGGTCACGCCGCTGGCGGCCAGCGCGCCGAGCGCGGCGCGGATGTCCGCGAACAGGCCCTTGCTGCGGACGTCCACAACCACTGCCAGCCGCGGGATCGACTGGGGCGCGTGGGAGACGAGCTCGGCGAGGGTGCCCAGCATCTGCGGCGGAAGGTTCTCCACGACGTACCAGCCGTGGTCCTCAAGCGCGTCAGCAGCTGTGCTGCGTCCCGCTCCGGACATCCCGGTGACCACCAGCAGTTCCGCTTCGAGCGGCTTGACCGGGAGCATCCCGTCCTCCCCTGCTCCGGATTCCGCCGTTGTGTCTGCCATTAAGTCCGCCCCGTTTCTGCTCGTGGTTTGTGGGCGGGCCGCATCGGCCGACACCCCGCCCTCAACCCTAGCTAAGATTCTTTGAACACCGCTAAGTTTCAGCAGTGTCTGCTAGGTTTCGATGACTTCACCGGTGGTCATGTTGATGGCGGGTTCGGCGGCTGCCTCCGGTCCGCTGGCGGAGAAATGGTTGACAATGGCGCTGGCGAGGGCAGGTCCAATCCCCTTGGCTTCGGAAAGTTCCGCCACCGAAGCCGCCTTGACTCCCTTCACGGAACCAAAGTGCGCCAAAAGAGCCTTGCGTTTGGAGGCGCCGAGGCCCGGCACCCCGTCCAGGGCGGAAACAGTCATGGCCTTCCCGCGCTTCTGCCGGTGGAACGAGATGGCGAACCTGTGGGCCTCGTCACGGATCCGCTGCAGCAAGTACAACCCCTGCGATGTCCGGGGCAGGATCACCGGGAAGTCGCTGTCCGGCAGCCAGACTTCCTCCAGGCGCTTGGCCAGGCCCACAACGTAGACGTCGTCAATGCCCAGATCTGCCAGCGCCCGGGCGGCGGCGTTGACCTGGGGCTTGCCGCCGTCCACCACCACGAGGTTGGGCGGGTAGGCGAACTTGGCGCGTGGCGTCGGCGTGGTGGTGTCCAGCAGGGCAACGTCCTTGGCCTGTTCCAGCTCCCCCGGTTGCAGCTGCCCCGGTGAAACCGGGTCCGCTTGGTCGGCGCTCGAGTTCAGCACGGCTTCGTCCACCTGCGCCGACTTGTCCTGCAGGTAATGGCGGAACCGCCTGGTCAGGACGTCGTGCATGGCAGCAGTGTCATCGGTGGCCGCGGCGCCCGTGATGGAGAACTTCCGGTAGTCGGACTTCTTGGGGAGTCCGTCCTCCACCACCACCATCGAGGCCACCACGTTGGTGCCCTGGACGTGGGAGACGTCGAAGCATTCAATGCGGAGCAAGGGCACCGGAAGGTCCAGCGCTTCCTGCAGTTCCTGGAGCGCCTGCGACCGCACTGTAATGTCCCCTGCCCGGCGGGTCTTGTGCAGCTTCAACGCGTGCTCGGCGTTCTCGCGCACAGTGGACATGAGGGCGGCCTTGTCCCCCCGCTGCGGTACCCGGATATCAACCTTGGCCCCGCGCATGCCGCCCAGCCACTCGGTCAGTTCCGCGGCATTGCTGGGCGCGACCGGCACCAGGACTTCACGGGGCAGCCTGCCGTGGCCGTGCCCCTCATCTCCGTAGACCTGCTGCAGGAGGTGTTCCACGAGGTCCGGCGTGGTGGAATCCTCCACCTTCTCAACCACCCAGCCGCGCTGGCCGCGGACCCGGCCGCCGCGGACGTGGAACACCTGCACTGCGGCTTCCAGTTCGTCCTCATGCAGGGCGAAAATATCGGCGTCGGTGTCTTCCGCCAGCACCACGGCATTCCGCTCGAAGACCTTGCGCAGCGCTGCGATGTCGTCGCGCAGCCGGGCCGCCCGCTCGTAGTTAAGCTCGGCTACCGCTTCCGCCATCTGCTTTTCGAGCTTGGCGATGAAGCGCTTCGCCTCCCCGCCCATAAAAGCGCAGAAATCGTCGGCAAGGGCGCGGTGGTCGTCCGGGGAGATCCGGCCCACGCAGGGTGCCGAGCACTTGTCGATGTACCCCAGCAGGCAGGGCCGCCCGCTTGCCTCGGCGCGCTTGAAGACACCGGCACTGCAGCTGCGCACCGGGAAGACGCGGAGCAGCGTATCCATGGTTTCCCGGATAGCACCAGCGGTGTAGGGGCCAAAGTAGCGCGTGCCCTTCCTCCGGTCGCCACGCATCACCTGCACGCGCGGGTACTTTTCACCCATGGTCACCGCGAGGTAGGGGTAGGTCTTGTCGTCGCGGAAGACCACGTTGAACCTGGGCTTGAATTCCTTGATCCAGGTGTATTCCAGCTGCAGCGATTCCAGCTCGCTGCCCACCACGGTCCATTCCACAGTGCTGGCCGCGTGGACCATTGCATAGGTCTTGGGCAGTAATCCGGCCGGGTTGGCGAAGTACGAGTTCAACCGGGAGCGGAGGCTTTTCGCCTTGCCGACGTAGATGACCCGCCCGTTGGGGTCACGGAACCGGTAGACCCCCGGGTTGGTGGGAATCTCGCCCGTCTGGGGGCGGTAACTTGCTGGATTTGCCACCTATCCATTCTACTGAGGCGCACCGGGTACCTCTGCCACGAGGCGGCTCCCCCATGCATTGCCGGCCTTGACAAGAGGCCGGGCGGTTTCCTACTCGGTGATCTTGCTCTGGTTGTAGCTGGTGGAGCGTTCCTGGCCGCTCAGTTCGGCAATGGCGTCCATGATCCGGTCGGTGACTTCCCTGCGCGCCGGGAGCGAATGGTCCGGTCCCGTCTTGTCGAAGTACAGCGGCTCCCCCACTTTCATGGTGAAATGCTGCGGCCGGACGCCCTTTTCGCCTGCACGCTGCAGGTTTTCCGTTCCGATCAGGCCCACCGGGATCACCGGGGCTCCGGTGGTCAGCGCCAGCCACCCTACGCCGGTGCGTCCGCGGTAGAGGATGCCGTCCCGGGAGCGGGTGCCTTCCGGGTAGATCCCGATGCCCTTGCCTGACTCGAGGATGTCCAGAAGGGTCCTGAGCGCCTGGACGCTGGCGGCCTGCTCACCGCGTTCCACGGGGATGGAGCCCACGGATTCGAAGAAGGACTTCATGACCTTGCCTTTGACGCCGCCGGTGGTGAAGTACTCGGCCTTGGCGAAGAAGGCCACCGGGCGCGGCATCAGCGCCTGGACGATGACGCTGTCGAAGAAGGAGAGGTGGTTGGGTGCCACAATAAACGGACCGTCGGTGGGAACGTTTTCCAGCCCGATGACGGTGGGGCGGCAGGAGCCGGAGATCAGGCTTCGCGTGGTCCAGCGGACAGCATCAAAAAGTGCCATCGTTCGTCACCTCGCTCATGGCGGCCGTGTGGATGGCCTGTATCCGGTCGATGGTGCCCACCAGCTCCGCGGCGGTTTCCACCACAGCCACGGCTCCCGCTGTTTCCAGTTCCCCGTCAGGGGCAAAGCCCCAAGCAACGCCGATGCAGTCCAGGCCGTTGGCAATGGCGCCGGCGACATCCTGGGCCCTGTCCCCGACCATCAGCGCGTGCTGCGTGCCCAGGTCTTTCAAGGCGGCCGCAATGATCTCCGTCTTTCCCAGCGGAACGCCTTTCACGGCGGATTCATCATCTGCCGAGCCGTGGATGCCGTGGAACAAAACGTCGATCCCATGGTGCTCCAGCACCGTGCGGGCCAACCCCTGCGGTTTCTGGGTTGCCACAGCGATGGGCCGGCCTGCGGCAACGAAGGACTCCAGGACCTCCCGGACACCCGGGTACAGCTTGCCTTGGGCGATTCCGGTAGACACGTAATACTCGCGGTAGCGGCGGATGACGTCGTTCAGGAATTCCGCCGGTACCTGGGCCACGTTGAGCAGCGAGTCGCTCAGCTTGGGGCCGATCATCGCTTCGAGCAGGTCCTGGCCGGGAACCGGAAGCCCCAGCCCGCGAAGGGCCGAAGCAATTCCATCTGTTATCCCACCGGCCGGGTCGACAAGAGTGCCGTCCAGGTCAAAGATCACGGGCACTGTTGTTTGAGTCACCGGGTTAGTTTCTCACGACAGCACGCATGCCTGAAACTCGCATACCCGCCGGGGAATACCTCGCTCCTTACGGCAGGATTTCGGCGAGGAAAGTCGCAGTGTGGCTGGTGGTGGACTTGGCCAGCTGCTCAGGAGTACCGGAAGCGACAATCTGTCCGCCTCCCGAGCCACCGTCTGGACCAAGGTCAACAATCCAGTCGGCACTCTTGATGACGTCCAGGTTGTGTTCGATGGTGATCACCGTGTTGCCTTTGTCCACCAGGCCCTGCAGGACCATCAGCAGCTTGCGGATGTCCTCGAAGTGGAGGCCCGTAGTGGGCTCGTCCAGGACATAGACGCTGCGGCCGTTCGAACGCTTCTGCAGTTCCGCTGCGAGCTTGACGCGCTGGGCCTCGCCGCCGGACAGCGTGGTTGCCGGCTGGCCAAGGCGGACGTAGCCCAGGCCTACGTCCACCAGGGTGTTCAGGTGGCGCGCGATCGGAGAGAAGGCGGCAAAGAACTCCGCGCCCTCCTCGATGGGCATGTTGAGCACGTCCGCGATGGTCTTGCCCTTGTAATGCACTTCCAGAGTCTCGCGGTTGTACCGGGCGCCGTGGCACACCTCGCACGGAACATACACGTCCGGCAGGAAGTTCATTTCGATCTTCAGGGTGCCGTCACCGGAGCAGGCTTCGCAGCGCCCGCCCTTGACGTTGAAGGAGAACCGGCCCGGAAGGTAGCCGCGGACTTTCGCTTCAGTGGTCTCCGCGAAAAGCTTGCGGATGTTGTCAAAGACGCCCGTGTACGTGGCCGGGTTGGAGCGCGGCGTGCGGCCGATGGGGCTCTGGTCAACGTGCACCACCTTGTCCAGGTGCTCCAGGCCCTGGACGGTCTTGTGCCGGCCGGCCACCTGCTTGGCGCCGTTGAGCTTGTTGGCCAGCACCTTGTACAGGATTTCGTTCACCAGGGTGGACTTGCCGGAACCGCTCACGCCGGTGACGGCCGTGAAGAGGCCCAACGGGAACGCGGCATCAACGTTGAGGAGGTTGTTCTCCCGGGCGCCGATGACCTTCAGTTCGCGCTTCTTGTCATACTTCCGGCGCTTGTTCGGAACCTCGATCTTCTTGCGCCCGGACAGGTAGTCGCCGGTCAGCGATGACGTGTTTTCCAGCAGCTCCTTGTACGAGCCGGAGTGGACTACCTGGCCGCCGTGTTCGCCGGCCCCCGGTCCGATGTCCACCACCCAGTCCGCCACATGGATGGTGTCTTCGTCGTGCTCCACTACGATGAGCGTGTTGCCCATGTCCCGGAGCCGGGTAAGGGTGTCGATCAGGCGTCGGTTGTCGCGCTGGTGCAGCCCGATGGAGGGTTCGTCGAGGACATACAGGACACCCACCAGGCCGGAGCCGATCTGGGTGGCAAGCCGGATGCGCTGGGCTTCGCCGCCGGAGAGGGTGGCGGACGGCCGTTCAAGGTTCAGGTATTCCAGTCCGACGTCGAGCAGGAAGGTCAGCCGCGCCTGGATTTCCTTGAGCACCTGGTGCGCGATCTGCGCCTCACGGCCGGTGAGTACCAGGTTGTTCAGGAATTCAGCGCAGTCGCGCATGGGGAGGGCGGCGACGTCGGCAATGGACTTGCCGTTGATGAGCACCGACAGGGAAGCGGGGTTGAGGCGGGCGCCGTTGCACGCAGGGCAGGGAATCTGCCGCATGTACTCTTCGTAGCGGTCGCGGGCCCAGTCGGAATCGGTCTCGCCGTGCTTGCGGTGGACGTACTGGATGGCACCTTCGAAGCCGGTGCTGTACTTCCGTTCCCGTCCGAACCGGTTCTTGTACTGCACCACAACCTTGTGGTCCTTGCCGTGCAGCACCGTCTGGCGGACGTCGCTGCCCAGCTTTTCCCACGGCGTAGTCATGGAGAAGCCGAGTTCTTTCGCGAGGCCTTCCAGGAGCCTGTTCCAGTATTCAGTGGTGGCCGTACCCAGGGACCAGGGAGCGATGGCACCCTCGGAGAGCGAGAGTTCCGGGTTGGGGACGATGAGTTCCTCGTCCACCTCCAGCTTGGTGCCGATGCCGCTGCAGGCCGCACAGGCGCCGAAGGGATTGTTGAAGGAGAACGACCGTGGCTCGATTTCGTCGATGGCCAGCGGATGTTCATTCGGGCACGCCAGGTTCTCGGAGAACGCCCGGAGCCGGTGGGGATCGTCAGCGTCCAGGTCCACGAATTCCGCCAGGACCCGGCCCTCGGCGAGGCCGAGGGCCGTTTCGATGGAGTCGGTCAGCCGCTGGCTGATGCCTTCCTTGACGACCAGGCGGTCGACCACAACTTCGATGGTGTGCTTGAACTGCTTGCCCAGCTTTGGCGGGTCGCTCAGCTGGACCAGGTTTCCGTCCACGCGGGCACGGGAGTACCCCTTGGCGGTGAGTTCCTTGAAGAGGTCGACAAACTCCCCCTTCCGTCCACGCACCACGGGAGCGAGGACCTGGAAACGCGTGCCCTCGTCCAGCTCAAGAAGCTGGTCAACGATCTGCTGCGGCGTCTGCTTGGCCACGGGCTCCCCGCATACGGGGCAGTGCGGCCGGCCGACACGCGCCCAGAGCAAACGCATGTAGTCGTAGATCTCGGTGATGGTTCCCACGGTTGAGCGGGGGTTTTTGCTGGTGGACTTCTGGTCGATGGAGACGGCCGGCGACAGCCCCTCGATGAAGTCGACGTCGGGCTTGTCCACCTGGCCCAGGAACTGCCGGGCGTAGGCGGAGAGGGATTCGACGTAGCGGCGCTGGCCCTCAGCGAAAATGGTGTCGAAGGCGAGCGAGGACTTGCCGGAGCCGGACAAACCGGTGAAGACGATCATGGCGTCGCGCGGCAGGTCCAGGTCCACGTTGCGCAGGTTGTGCTCACGGGCGCCCTTGACAACGAGGCGGGAGAGGTCCGGGCGCTTCGGCGGCGCAGCTTTGGCTACGGCGACTTCAACGGATTGGATGGCAGATTCTTCAGCTACGGCTTTAGGCACCCACTAATGCTAATCGAAAACTTCTTCGAACCTCCACGCGGGAGCCCGTCAGGCGCCGTCGTACGCTGCCGCCAGAAGCTGCACCGCCTCGGCGAACGAGGCACCCTGGGCTTTCGCCGCGGCAGCATAGGCTGCCGCAGCTTCGGAAAGTCCACCGAGACGTTCGTCACGCGCACAGACTACGGTGCCGTTCCTCCCGCGGGTGGCCACGACGCCGGCCGCCTCGAGCTCCTTGTATGCCCTGGCCACCGTATGCGGTGCGACGTCCAATTGCTCCGCCAGTGCCCTCACGGCAGGAAGGCGGGTGCCCGGCGGCAGCTTCCCGCCGTCGGCCAGGTGAATGACCTGGAGCCGCAGCTGCTCGAACAGCGGTACGGAGCTGGCCGCGTTCGGCTTCCATGAGCCCGGGAAGCCGGATGCCGGGCTCAAATGCCGGCCTCGAGAACCCCGGACCGTCCTGCCTGCCGGGCGAACTGGGCGTTGTAAAGGCGTGCGTAGTAGCCGTTGGCAGCCAGGAGGTCCTGGTGGCTGCCCTGCTCAACGATGCGTCCGTGGTCCATGACCACGATTAGATCAGCGTCGCGCACCGTGGACAAACGGTGCGCAATTACGAAGCTGGTCCTGCCGCGGCGCAACCGCTTCATGGCCTGGCGGATCAGCAGTTCTGTCCTTGAATCCACCGAACTCGTTGCTTCATCGAGGATCAGCACCGCCCGGCCGGCCAACTGGGCCCTGGCGATAGTGATCAGCTGCCGCTGGCCCTGGCTCAGCCCGTCGCCGCCGTTCTCCAGCACGGTGTCATACCCGTGGGGCAGGGACCTGACAAAGCGGTCCACATAGCTGGCCTCCGCCGCCGCCTGGATGTCGGCCTCTGCGGCGCCGGGATTTCCATAGGCGATGTTCTCCCGGATGGTGCCGGCAAAGAGCCACGCGTCCTGGAGCACTACCCCGAATTGCCCCCGCAGGAAGTCCCTGGACATGGCCGCGGTGTCCGTCCCATCGATGCTGATCCGTCCTGAACCTGGTTCGCAGAACCGCAGCAGGAGGTTAATCACCGTGCTCTTGCCCGCACCGGTGTGACCAACAATCGCCACCGTCCGGCCCGGCTCCACCGCAAAGGTGAGGTTGCGGACCGCCGGCGCTGCGTCCGGATAGCTGAACGTCACGTCATCAAAAACGATGCGGCCGCGCGACGCAGTGACCGTATCCGGTGCCGGCGGGTCCGCGGGCTCCTCCCCCGCATCGAGCAGGGCGAAGACACGGGCTGCTGAAGCCATGCAGGACTGCATGAGGTTGAGCATGCCTCCAATCTGGCCGACAGGCTGGGTAAAGAGCCTGCTGAACTGGATGAAGGCCTGGATGCCGCCGATGGTCATGGCGCCAGCAATGACCTGGAGGGCACCGACCACTGCCACCGCGATGTAGTTGAGATTGGACATCAGGACCATCAGTGGCTGCACGATCCCGGCAGAATATTGGGCCTTGGCAGCGGCCCGCGCGAGCCGCTCGTTGCTCCGGGCGAAGACTTCCACTGCCTGTGACTGCTGCCCGAACGCCTTGATGACCTCGTGACCGGTGACGGACTCTTCCACGTGCGCATTGAGTTCGCCGGTCTCCGTCCACTGCCTTGCAAACTGTGTCTGGGACTTCCTGGCCACCAGCACGGTAATGAGCGCGGAAAAGGGAACCGTCGCGATGGCAATCGCCGCCAGAAGCGGTGATATCCACAGCATCATGGCCAGCGAACCGCACAGCAACAGGAAGGACATGATCAGTTGAGTCAGGAGCTGGTTCAGCGCCTGGGTGATGTTGTCGATGTCGTTGGTGGCACGGCTGAGGACATCGCCCCTGGAACGCTCCCGGAAGTAGTGCACCGGGAGCCGGTGCAGTTTCTCCTCAACCGACTCCCGCAGGCCGTACATCAGTCCCTGTACCGAGTGGGCGGAGAGCGCACCCTGGATCCAGTTGAAAAGGGACGCGCACACATACATGAGCGCCACGCCCCCGAGGAGGACTCCCAGTCCTTCCTCGTCCAGGGAACCGCGAAGGACGCCTTCCTCCACGACGTCGGTGGCGTCGCCGAGAAACTTGGGCGCGGCGACGTTCAGTCCGGCAAAGGCGCAGGTGGCGGCAACTGCGCCCAGCATGCGCCGGCGAAAGGGCCGCAGCAAGGCGAGGAGCCGGCGCGCGGTGGGCCAGAACTTTACCGGGGTCTGCTCGGCGGCGCTCGCCTCAGTCATGCGGGTCCATCCAGTGCCAGCTGGGAGTCGGCTATTTCGCGGTAGGTGGCGGACATCTCCAGCAACTCCTGGTGCGTCCCCTGAGCGACGAGGCGGCCGCCGTCGAGCACCAGGATCAGTCCTGCGTCTTCCACGGCAGAAATGCGCTCAGCAACCACGATCACCGTCGCGCCGGCAAGCGTGGTCTGCAGGGCCTGCCGCAACCTGGTGTCCGTGTCGTAGTCCAGGGCCGAAAAGCTGTCGTCGAACAGGTACAGGGACGTTTTGCGGAGCAGGGCGCGGGCAATGCACAGCCGCTGCCGCTGGCCGCCGGAGAGGTTGGTGCCGCCCTGGCCCAGCGGCGTGGCAAGGCCCAGCGGAAGGTCCCGCATAAAGCGCATGGTCTGGGCAGTTTCGAGGATCGCCCAGAGTTCCTCGTCCGTGGCGTCCGGAGCGGCGATGCGGAGGTTGTCTGCGATGGTGCCCGTGAAGAGGTGGGAATGCTGGGGAACTATCGCCATCGAGGCGCGCAGGTTGTCCAGCGAAACGTCCTTGATGTCCACGCCCCCCAAGCGGATACTTCCGGCCGTGGAATCGAGGAAGCGCGGTATCAGGTTGAGGAGGGTGGACTTCCCGCTGCCGGTGGAACCAACGATCGCCGTGGTGGTGCCGGGGCGTGCGGTGAAGCTGATGCCGGCGAGGACGGGCTCCTCCGCACCGGGATAGGAGAAACAAACGTCGCTGAACTCCAAGGTCCCGGGCGGCACGGTACGGTCCGGTTGGACGCCAGGGTCAGTCGCGGGACTGTCCGCCGTCCCCGGGCGGAGGGGTTTTGGCTGCAACGGTTCCCGTACAGATGGCTCGGTGTCCAGGACGGCGCTGATCCGCTCCGCACAGACCTCCGCACGGGGTGCCGTCATCAGGACGTACATGGACATCATGATGGCCAGCAGGATCTGCAGGATATAAGCGATGAACGCTGTCAAGGCCCCGATGTTCATCAGGCCGGCCTGGATCCGGTGTCCCCCGAACCACACCACGGCCACCGAGGAAATGTTGACCACCAGCATGACCAGCGGGAGCATGCCGGCAACCAGCAGCGCGGACTGGAGGTTATTGGCAGTGAGGCTGCCGTTGGCCCGGGCAAAGCGGCGCACCTCATGGTCCTGGCGGACAAAGGAGCGGATGACACCGGCGCCGATAATTTGCTCCCGGAGGATTCCCCCGGCACGGTCCAGCAGGTCCTGTCCCTCCCGGTACAGCGGGATCAGCTTGCGGACGATGAGGTACATGATCAGCAGGAGCAGCGGCACAATGACGATCACCACCGATGACAGTGCCAGGTCCTGCTGCAGTGCCAGGACCACGCCGCCCACCCCCATGGCCGGTCCGGCTACCAGCATGGTGAACACCAGCACAGCGAACGCCTGGATCTGCTGGGTGTCATTGGTGGCGCGGGTGGTCAGGCTTTGTGTCCCGAAGACGGCAACGTCCTGGGACGACAGCGACTGGATCCTTGCAAAGATGTCCCCCCGAAGCCGCTGTCCCATCCTCATCGCAACAACGGCTCCGAGGTATCCCGCTGCGACGGCGGCCCCCGCCTGGAGAACGGCGATCGCGGCCATCACGGCGCCAAGGCGGGAAATGACGCCGGTGTCGCCTGCGACGATTCCGTCGTCAATGATGGCGGCGTTGACGGTGGGTAACAGGAGGTTCGCCCCGGCCTGAACCAGCTGCAGCAGAACGATGGCGGTCACGGCAGGCTTGTGGTCCGCCAACAGCCGCCTCATTAATGCGATCAGCACCATACCTCCACCTGCGGTCAGGGAAGCCGTCAAAGGCGGTAGCGGCCTCCCCCATTGGCCAATTCCGCAATTGTAAGCCACATCACTTACCTTTTGGTGTCACACCGCATGACACGCTTGTAGAGAACATCCAGCGAATGGACGTTCCTCAATTGCTCCTGCGCCCTACCGCAAAGATTCTGCGGAAGGGAAAGACGGTTCCGTGGGGTCCGGCCGGGTAGGCATCCCTGAGGGCCGCCGCATATTCGGCCTCGAAGTCGGCGCCCTCCTCCGCCGGCAGGACCGCCAGGACGGGCCTCAGTGCTGTGCCTCGGACCCACTCCAGGACTGGATCCGGGCCGGGCAACACCTGCTGGTAAGTGGTCTCCCATGCGTCCGCAACGAAGCCGGCGTCGAGCAGTATTCGAAGGTAGTCCGCGGGCTCACCCACCGACTCGCCACCCCGCAGCAGCCCCCGCAGTTTGGGCGCCCACCGGGAGGACCCGGCGAGCCCCCGCATCAGCGCATGGGACGGTGCGTTGAAGTTTCCCGGGACCTGCATGGCGAACCACGAGCCCGGACGGAGCGCCGCAAGCCAGGAACGCATCATGTCCTGGTGGCCGGGAACCCACTGCAGTGCTGCGTTGCTCACCACCACCCCGGTTTCCGCGGCCGGCATCCACTCAGCGATGTCCATGAGGCCGAACCGCAGGGAGGGCGTTTCCTGGGCCACTGCTTCGGCTTTGGCCAGCATCTCCGCCGAGGAATCCAGCCCCACAACGTCCGCTTCCGGCCAGCGCTCCGCGAGGGTGGCCGTGAGGTTTCCCGGTCCGCACCCCAGGTCCACCACCTGCACCGGCGACTCCGCGTGGACCCTGCCCGTCAGGTCGAAGAACGGCCGGTCACGGTAATCACCGAACTGGACGTATTTTGCCGGATCCCATTTCATGCCATCTGTCTCCACGTTCTGGTTCTGCAGGTACGCCGAAGCCTAACCCGCAGGCAGCGGATTTCCGGGAGCGTCCGGGCACTAAGCTGGAAATCAATGAAACTCGTTGACCAGCTGCCCCTTCTGCCCGCCCGGGCCCTGCCCACCTCCGCCGTCGATCCCGATGCCTTGTACACCCGGTTCGTTGAGTGGACGGAAAGCCGGGGACTGGAGCTCTACCCCGCGCAGGACGAAGCGATCATGGAGCTCGCGACGGGGGCCAACGTCATCCTGGCCACGCCCACCGGTTCGGGAAAGTCCCTCGTGGCCATTGCCGCCCACTTCCAGGCCATGGCCCAGGGCCGGCGCAGCTACTACACCGCGCCGATCAAGGCGCTGGTTTCGGAAAAGTTTTTTGCCCTCTGCGAGATCTTCGGTGCCGAAAACGTTGGCATGATCACCGGCGATTCCGGTGTCAACCAGGACGCTCCCATCATCTGCTGCACGGCCGAGATCCTGGCCAACACGGCGCTCCGGGAAGGCGCGGCAGCGGAACTGGGCTCCGTGATCATGGACGAGTTCCACTTTTACTCGGACCCGCAGCGCGGTTGGGCCTGGCAGGTGCCCCTGCTGGAGCTTCCCCAGGCCCAGTTCCTCCTGATGTCCGCCACGCTGGGCGACGTCAGCAGGTTTGAAGAAGGACTGACCAGCCTCACCGGACGGCCCACCACCACGGTGAGCTCGGCGGAGCGGCCCATTCCGCTGCATTACTACTATCACGAGACCCCTGTGCACGAGACGCTTGAGGAGCTGCTCTCCACGAAGCAGGTGCCGGTGTATGTGGTGCATTTCAGCCAGATCGAGGCGATTGACCGCGCGCAGACGCTGATGAGCATCAACGTCTGCACCCGCGAGGAGAAGGACAGGATCGCCGAGCTGATCGCCAACTTCCGTTTCGCCGCCGGTTTCGGCAAGACGCTCAACCGCCTGGTCCGCCACGGCATCGGGGTGCACCACGCCGGTATGCTCCCGAAGTACCGCCGGCTGGTGGAACAGCTGGCCCAGGCAGGCCTCCTGAAGGTCATCTGCGGCACGGACACCCTGGGCGTGGGCATCAACGTCCCTATCCGCACCGTGCTCCTGACCGCCCTGAGCAAGTACGACGGCGTCCGCACCCGGCTGCTGAACCCGCGTGAGTTCCACCAGATTGCCGGCAGGGCCGGGCGCGCCGGCTACGACACCGCCGGGACAGTGGTGGTTCAGGCACCAGAGCACGTGACGGAAAACGTGAAGGCGATGGCCAAGGCAGCCGCGAAGTTCGGGGACGACCAGAAGAAGCTGCGCCAGGTGGTGAAGAAAAAACCGCCGGAGGGCTTTGTGTCCTGGGGCGAGCCCACTTTTAAGCGGCTGGTCGAATCGGTGCCGGAGCCCCTTAGTTCCAGCTTCACCGTGACGCACGCGATGCTGATGAACCTGATGGAACGGCCCGGCGACCCCTTCGCGGCTGCCCGCCGCCTCCTGACGGAGAACCACGAGACGCGGTCATCCCAGCTGCAGCTTATGAAGAAGGCGCTGGGCATCTACCGTGAGCTGCTGGCCGCCGAGGTGGTGGAGCGCATCCCTCCGGAACAGCAGGGGCCCGACGGGCGCACTGTTCGGCTCACCGTGCACCTGCAGCCCAACTTCGCGCTCAACCAGCCGCTCTCCCCCTTCGCACTTGCCGCGCTTGAACTCCTGGACCCGGAGTCGCCGTCGTACGCACTGGACGTGGTGTCCGTGATCGAGGCGACGCTGGAAAAGCCCCGCCAGATCCTCTCTGCCCAGCAGAAAAAGGCCCGCGGTGAAGCGGTAGCGGCGATGAAAGCGGACGGCATCGAGTACGACCAGCGCATGGCGATGCTGGAGGAAGTGACGTACCCGCAGCCCCTGGCTGAGATCCTGCGCGAAGCTTTCGAGGTGTACCGCAAGGCCGCCCCCTGGGTAGGCGATTTCGAACTGGCGCCAAAGTCCGTGGTGCGGGACATGTACGAGCGCGCGATGAACTTCGGCGAGTTCGTGCAGTTCTACGGCCTGGCCCGCTCGGAAGGCATCGTCCTGCGGTACCTGGCCGATGCCTTCAAGGCCCTGCGGCAAACCGTGCCCCAGGACATGCTGCGGGAGGACCTGGAAGACCTCAATGCCTGGTTGGGCGAACTGGTCCGCCAGGTCGACTCCAGCCTGCTGGACGAGTGGGAGGAACTGACCTCCGGTGCGGCACCCACCCCACACGATGCACCGCCGCCTCCGCCGCCGTCGCTCACCTCCAACATCCGCGCCTTCCGGGTGATGGTGCGCAACGAGATGTTCCGGCGGGTGGAGCTGTTCGCGGATGAGGACGCCGCAGCCCTGGGCGAACTGGACGGCGGTGCAGGTTGGGACGCCGACCGCTGGGAAGACGTCCTGGATGACTACTTCGACGAACACAACGACATCGGCACGGGCCCGGACGCGCGCGGCCCCGGGCTGCTTATCATCACCGAGGAGCCCGGGGTATGGAAGGTCCGGCAGATCTTTGACGACCCCGCCCGGAACCACGACTGGGGAATTTCCGCCGAGGTGGACCTGGAAGCCTCGGACGAAACCGGAACAGCCGTGGTGCGCGTGACCGACCTGAACCGGCTCTGACAGTCAGCCGCCCCGCTTCAAGGGGTGGGCTGACTGCGGCGGCACGGTCCCGGCGGTAAGCTCGAACAATGAGTGTAATCCGCCCTGCAACCCCGCAAGACGTCCCCGCGATCCTCCGCATGATCCACGAACTGGCGCACTACGAGAAGGAACCGGACGCAGTCCGCAACACCCCGGAGATGCTGCAGCAGGTTCTCTTCGGCGAGAACCCACGGGTCTTTGCGGCCATGGCTGAGAACGATCATGGCGAGGTCCGCGGCTTTGCCCTTTGGTTCCTGAACTACTCAACGTGGGAAGGGGTCCACGGCATCTACCTGGAGGACCTTTACGTCAGCCCGGAAGCCCGGGGCGAAGGCCACGGCAAGGCGCTGCTGCAGCACCTGGCCGGCATCGCCGTCGAGAACGGCTATGCGAGGGTGGAGTGGAGCGTGCTGGACTGGAACGAGCCGTCCATCAACTTCTACCACCGCCTGGGCGCCCGGCCCATGGACGGCTGGTCCACGTTCCGCCTCACGGGCGAGGCCCTCGAGCAGTTCGGCAGCGCTGTGCCGGCCGCCGCCAATGGCTGACGTGCAGGTGGCCGCCGCCCGCGGACAGGTGCGGCACGAGGTTCGGGCCCGGCATGAATTCCGTGGCATGCGCACGGTGGAGCACTTTTTTACGTTGCCACTGGACCACTTCGCGTCCTCCCCTGATCCGGAGACCATCACGGTCTTCGCCCGCGAGTACGTTTCAAGCTCGCACAGTGAGGAGGAAGCCGCGGAGCTGCCGTGGCTGTTGTTCCTGCAGGGCGGTCCGGGCGGCCGCGGCAACAGGTTCGGTTCCCTGGGCGGCTGGAGCAAAGCCGCAGCGAAGGATTTCCGGATCCTGATGCTGGACCAGCGCGGCACCGGGCTCTCCACCCCCATTGACCGGAACACCCTGCCCCTGCGCGGCACGGCGGAACAGCAGGCCGCCTTCCTGGAGCACTTCCGGGCTGATTCGATCGTGGCTGACGCCGAACTGATCCGGGGCGCCCTGGGCTCGGGACCCTGGAGCATCTACGGGCAGAGCTACGGCGGTTTCTGCGCACTCACCTACCTTTCCTTCACCCCTGAAGGCCTTCGCGAAGTGCTCATTACCGGCGGCCTTGCCCCGCTGGCCGGCTCCGCAGACGACGTATACCGCGCCACCTTCAAACGCGTGGCAGCACGA
The DNA here is from genome assembly GCF_054408515.1 of Arthrobacter sp. D3-16. Classification (NCBI taxonomy): domain Bacteria; kingdom Bacillati; phylum Actinomycetota; class Actinomycetes; order Micrococcales; family Micrococcaceae; genus Arthrobacter; species Arthrobacter sp. D3-16. The sequence goes on from NZ_CP096437.1 coordinate 2,216,295, forward strand.
AACAGGGAATACTTCGGCTGGTACCCCGAGGACCGGGCAAAGGTTGAGCGGATTGCCCGCCATTTGCGGAAGACGCCGGAATTCCTGCCCGACGGCGGCCCCCTCACGGTGGAGCGCTTCCAGATGGCGGGGGCGTTCCTGGGCGGCAACACCAGGGTGGACAGCCTGCACTACCTGCTGGAGGATGCGTTCACCGAGGCCGCCGGGGGCAGCAGGCTTTCGGATCCTTTCCTGGAACAGATGCAAGGGATAGTGTCCCGCCGCTCCAACCCCTTGTATGCCCTGATGCATGAGTCCATCTACGGGCAGGGCGCGGCCACCGACTGGTCTGCCTGGCGGGTACTGCGGGAGTTTCCGGAGTTCGCCCCGGACGCGGAACCACTGCTGCTCACCGGCGAAATGGTGTACCCGTGGTACTTCGACCAGGACCCGTCCCTGCGGCCCCTGCGCGAGGTGGCAGGACTGCTGGCGGCGAAGCCGGACTGGAAACCGCTCTACGACCCTGACCGGCTCGCTGCCAACACTGTCCCCGTAGCCGCGGCCGTCTACTCGGATGACATTTACGTGGACCGGAACCTGTCCCTGGAGACGGCCTCTGCGGTCCGCGGGCTGCACGTCTGGGAGACGCCGGACTTCCATCACGACGGAATTGCCGACGACGGTGAAGGGATTTTTGCCCGCTTGCTGGGAATGGCACGCGCCCCCCGCTGACGTTTGCCCTCTGAACTACGGAACCACGGTGCCCCGCCGGCGCGCCACAACCGTCACCGCGGCGGCGGCCAGGACCACCACTCCCACCAGGGCGCCCGCCATGTTTAGCCCCAGGTAGCCGGCCTGGCTCAGCACCAGCCCGGACAGGGCGCCGCCTAGCGCTCCGGCAATCCCCATCAGCATGTCCGAAACACCCTGGACTACCACCCGGGAGTCCTGGCCAACGCTCTCGGCCAGGAGCGTGGAGCCCGAGATGGTGGACGCGGACCAGCCCAGGCCCAGCAGGATCAGCCCCACAGCCACTGCGGCGGTAGAACCTTGGCCGAACCCGGCGACGGCGACCGCGGTGATCAGCAGGGCGAAGCCGATCATGATGGTTTCGGTCCTGCCCGCCTTGTCCGTCAACCAGCCCATCACCGGTGACAGCGCGAACATGCCCGCGATGTGCAGGGAGATGGTGAATCCGATGATCACCAGCACATCACCCGACGCCGTGTGGCCGGCATGCGACGCGGCCGGGCCTTCCACGAGGTGCTGCAGGTGCAGCGGCGTCATGGACATAACACCCACCATCACAGCGTGGGCCCCGACCACCGCAGACACGGCGAGCAATGCCATCCGGGAACCGCGAATGGCGCGCATCCCCCGGGCCAGCGATCCGGCCGGCCGGGTTGAAGGGGCAGGGACGCGTGAAGCTTCCGCCTGGGGACGCCCCGGACCCGGCGGGACCGCTTGGGCGGGAGCCGCCGCGGCTGCGAGGCTGCGTGCCAGGAGCAGGGGGTCCGGCCTCAGGCCCACGAAGAGCAGCACGGTGGCGACGAGGAGCCCGGCCCCGGAGATCACGAACGGACCGGCGACGGGCGGCAGGCCGAGCGCCTCGCCCACCACGGTGCCGGGCTGGATCAGGTTGGGCCCGGCCACGGCGCCGACTGTCACTGCCCAGACCACCGCGGACAGGGACCGTCCCCGGTGTTCAGCATCTGCGAGGTCGACGGCGGCAAACCGCGCCTGAAGGCTTGCGGCCGTGCCAACTCCGATACCGGCCGCGCCGAGTACCAGCAGGAAGAACACGCCCCACACGATGGACAGGACCATCAGCAGGGTGCCCAGCAGGGCGGCCGAGAGCCCGGCCACCTGGCCGATGCGGCGTCCGCGGCGGTCAGCCAGGGACGCAAGGGGCAAGGCAGCCAGTGCGGCGCCCAACGTCATGACAGTAGCGACGGCACCCGCCCACGCGCTGGATCCTGAGAGCTCGACCGCCAGGATGGAACCGATGGAAACAGTGGCCCCGGTTCCGATTCCGCCAAAAACCTGGGCTGCACTGAGCAGCACCACGGTGCGGCGTTGCACCTGGCGCACTCCGCTTTCCGTCATCAAAGTGCCGGCCATGATCAGAGCATAGTCCTCGGCGTCCAGGTGTTATAGGCCTGCTTTAAAGCGGCAATCCCGGCCGCAGGGCGGCCGGGATTGCAGGTGTTTCAGAAGCGGAAGGAACTACTCGACGTCGCTGTGGCTCTTTCGGGCGTCTTCCTCGAGGCGCGGGTCCAGGTGGGCTTCCTTGGCCTTGGAGCTCAGGAGGCTGGCAATCACCGCGATGATGATGGTGCCGACGATGACCGCCAGGGACACAAAGGTGGGGATCTCGGGAGCCCATTCGATGTGCTGGCCACCGTTGATGAACGGCAGTTCGTTGACGTGCATTGCGTGCAGGACCAGCTTCACGCCGATGAACGCCAGGATGAAGGACAGTGCGTGCTTCAGGTAGATCAGGCGGTTCATCAGGCCACCCAGCAGGAAGTACAGCTGGCGCAAGCCCATCAGGGCGAACAGGTTTGCCGTGAAGACGATGAACGGGCTCTGGGTCAGGCCGAAGATTGCGGGAATGGAGTCGACGGCGAAGAGCAGGTCCGTGAGGCCGATGGTGATGAACACGATCAGCATCGGGGTGAAGACCTTTTTGCCGTCCACCGTGGTGCGCAGCTTGCCGCCGTCGAACTTCTCAGACATGGGGATGACCTTGCGGATCTTGGCGATCAGCGGGTTCTCCCGGTCTTCTTCGTCTTCGCCTTCGTCCTGGGCCTGCTTCCACGCGGTCCAGAGCAGGAAGGCGCCGAAGATGTAGAACACCCAGCTGAACTGTTCGATCACGATGGCGCCGAGCAGGATGAAGATGCCGCGCAGGATCAGGGCGATGATAATGCCCACCATCAGCACTTCCTGCTGGTACTTCCGGGGTACGGAGAACCTGGCCATGATGATGATGAAGACAAACAGGTTGTCGATGCTGAGGCTGTATTCCGTCACCCAGCCGGCGACGAACTGCCCGCCGTATTCAGGGCCGGTGAAGGCGAACATGGCGCCGGCGAACACCAGGGCCAGGGTGACATAGAACGCCACCCAGAGTCCGGCTTCCTTCATGGAGGGTTCGTGGGGGCGGCGCACCACGAGGAGAAGGTCGATCAGGAGGATCAGGCCGAGGACGACAAAGGAGCCGACCTCGAACCACACGGGCAAATCCAGCACAGGGTAGCCTTTCGCAGGGTACAGAGATGCAGTGTAAGTCTCTCCGGCCTGCCTGTGCACTTGGTGCTGATGTGGCGGCCCGCTACGCCCGGCGGGGCAACTATGCCCTGCGTGTTGACGATCGTAGCGCTCGGGATACTCCCCTACGTGGCATTAACTGTACCCCAGGCTGGTGCCCAACCACTTCACTGATGGCTTTGCGTCAGGCGTGCCCGGCGGCCTGCATCTGGCGCAGTTCCTTTTTCAGCTCGCTGACTTCGTCCCTGATCCGTGCTGCCACCTCGAACTGCAGCTCGGCAGCGGCCCCGTGCATCTGTTCTGTCAGCTGTTCGATCAGGCCCACCAGGTCCTCCGCCGGTGCGGCAGCGAGTCCATCGGAGCGCACCTGGGCGGCACCCTTTGCAGCGCCCTTCCGTTTGCCGCCCTTGGCCAGGCGGTTGTTCTTGAGCAGTTCCTGGGTGTCGGCATCTTCCCGGGCGAGCTGGTCGGTGATGTCGGCGATCTTTTTCCGCAGCGGCTGCGGGTCCACGCCATTTTCGGTGTTGTAGGCCACCTGGATGGCACGGCGTCGGTTGGTTTCCTCGATGGCGTGCGCCATGGAGTCGGTGATCCGGTCGGCGTACATGTGCACCTGGCCGGACACGTTTCGTGCAGCACGGCCGATGGTCTGGATCAAGGACGTGGAGGACCGCAGGAAGCCTTCCTTGTCCGCGTCCAGGATGCTGACCAGGGAGACTTCCGGAAGGTCCAGGCCTTCACGGAGCAGGTTGATGCCCACCAGCACGTCGAAGCTGCCCATCCGCAGTTCACGCAGCAACTCCACCCGGCGCAGCGTATCGACGTCGGAGTGCAGGTACTCAACCTTGATGCCGTGGCCCAATAGGTAGTCCGTGAGGTCCTCGGCCATGCGCTTGGTGAGGGTGGTGACCAGGACACGCTCGTCCTTTTCCACGCGGGTCCTGATTTCGCCGAGGAGATCATCGATCTGGCCTTTGGTGGGCTTGACGATGACTTCGGGGTCGATCAGGCCGGTGGGGCGGATGATCTGCTGGACAGTCCCGTCGGCCTTGCCCAGCTCGTATTTGCCCGGTGTGGCCGAAAGGTAGACGGTCTGCCCAATGCGTTCGAGGAACTCGTCCCACTTCAGCGGCCGGTTGTCCATGGCGGAGGGCAGCCGGAACCCATGGTCCACCAGGGTCCGCTTGCGGGACATATCCCCTTCATACATGGCGCCGATCTGGGGGATGGTCACGTGGGATTCGTCCACCACCAGCAGGAAGTCGTCCGGGAAGTAGTCGATAAGGCAGTGCGGGGCGGTGCCGCCGCCGCGGCCGTCAATGTGGCGTGAGTAGTTTTCGATGCCGTTACAGAAGCCCATCTGCTGCATCATCTCGAGGTCGTAGGTGGTGCGCATGCGGAGGCGCTGCGCTTCCACCAGCTTGTTCTGCCCCTCCAGCACGGCAAGCCGTTCGGCGAGCTCGTCCTCGATGGCCTTGATGGCGCGGGTCATCCGTTCCGGTCCGGCCACGTAGTGGGACGCGGGGAAGACGTACATCTCGGTTTCCTCGCGGATCACCTCGCCCGTCACCGGGTGCAGCGTGTAGATGTTCTCCACTTCATCGCCGAAGAACTCGATCCGCAGGGCCAGTTCCTCGTACATGGGGATGATCTCGACGGTATCGCCGCGGACCCGGAAGGTGCCGCGGTGGAAGTCCATGTCATTGCGCGTGTACTGCATGGAAACGAACTTCCGCAGGAGCGCGTCCCGGTTCATCTCCTGGCCCCTGCGGAGGGTAACCATGCCGGCGATGTACTCTTCCGGGGTGCCCAGGCCGTAGATGCAGGAAACCGTGGCCACTACGATGACGTCCCGCCGGGTCAGCAGGGCGTTGGTTGCGGAGTGCCGCAGCCGCTCCACCTCCTCATTCACGGAGGAGTCCTTCTCAATGAAGGTGTCGGTCTGCGGTACGTAGGCTTCCGGCTGGTAGTAGTCGTAGTACGAAACGAAGTACTCCACCGCATTGTTGGGCAGGAGTTCACGGAATTCGTTGGCCAGCTGCGCCGCGAGGGTCTTGTTCTGGACCATCACCAGCGTGGGCCGCTGGACCTGTTCGATCAGCCAGGCGGTGGTGGCGCTCTTGCCGGTACCGGTGGCGCCGAGCAGCACTACGTCCTTTTCACCGTTTTTGATGCGCTCCGTCAGCTCGGCAATGGCGGCGGGCTGGTCGCCGGCAGGCTTGAATTCGCTGATGACCTCGAAGGGCGCTACAACACGGTTGATCTCCTGCGCAAGGCTCATGGATCTAATTTACCGTGGGGCACTGACACTCAGGGGGCTAGTCCGTTACGGGCGAACACCCGGGGCCGGCGAAAAGAGAAGCACCGGGGTCAGGACACGGACGACTGCGGTTCCCACCCGGTTGCCTCGGCCCAAGCGGACATCCGCGGCCAGGCCACATCCGTGAACCACGGTTCCTTGGCGTCGGCGTACGCCCTGGTGCTGGCCGAGCCGGCGAAGCGCCCCGCGAGGTCTGCCTTGTGGGCGGCATAGAGCCTGCGGGCGGATGGGTTGTCCCGCAGCCAGTCCCGGAACATCAGGGCGTACCGCCAGCCGGGCGAGCCGGCAGCGCGCACGTGGATGTTGACGGACCTGCCGGGGTCCGCGTTGGCGTGGAACCGCTTCTGCCACTGCAGGGGGTCCGGGTCCGTTGGTTTAGGCGTATCGGAAGCCACGCCGGGCACAAAAGGGAAACCGGCCTCCGCCAGCAGTGGTGCAGCACGGTCCGCTTCGCCCATGCCGGGGACCACAACCTGCAGATCGATGACGTCTTTCGCGGCAAGCCCGGGAACGGAGGTGGAGCCGATGTGGTCCACCGCCAGGATGAGTCCAGGCGCCGCCGTCGTCAGCCTTGCCGCGATCCTGGCCGCCTGCTTCGCCCACTCCTCCCGGTACGGTTCCAGGACGGGCCCGCCGTTCCTTGCCGCGCGCGTCCCGGCAGCCAGGTTCCGGGCAAACGGCGCCAGCCGACCGTCCCAGAGTTCGTCCACCTGCTTCACCAGGTCCTCCAGGCTGCCCGAGTTGTCGAGGACAACGTCGGCCGCGGCCAAACGATCCTCCCGGGACGCCTGGGCGGTCATCCGGGAGCGGGCAGCCTCAACGTTCATCCCGCGGTGGTCAAGCATCCGCTGCACCCGCACGTCGTCCGGCGCATCCACTACCACAACGAGGTGGAAGGTACTGCCCTGGCCTGTCTCCACAAGCAGCGGGATATCCTGCACCACCACGGCGTCCGCGGCAGCGGCTTCAACCATCGCCGCAGCACGGGACCGGACCAGCGGGTGGACGATCCCGTTCAACGCCGCGAGGCGCGCAGGATCCCCAAACACCAAGGCTCCGAGTTTGGGCCGGTCCAGCCGGCCGTCAGCGCCGAGGACGTCCTCGCCGAACTCGGCCACGACCCGCTGCAGGCCTTCCGTGCCGGGTTCCACCGCCTCCCGTGCCAGCGCATCAGCATCCACCAGCACCGCCCCGCGTTCCCTTAGCCGCGAGGCGACAACTGACTTACCCGAGGCGATTCCGCCCGTCAGACCGATCTTCAGCACCCTCCAACACTAATCCCCACTTAGACTGGGGCGGATGCAAGAGCCAGACAGCAGGACCACCACCTACACCACCTTGGCGTCCGGTCCGGACTTCCGCCACGAGATCGAGATCAAACGCTCCAGGTTCATTACTGTGCTTCGCCGGGCGGACAGCGAGGAAGCCGCAAGGGACCTGGTGGCCGGCCTTCGCCGCGAGTTCCACGACGCCCGGCACCACTGCTCGGCCTTCATCCTCGGGCCCGACCGGGACATCCAGCGCTCCAGCGACGACGGCGAGCCCTCCGGTACGGCCGGCATCCCGATGCTCGAGGCGCTGGCCAAACGGGAAACGACGCCCGGGCTGGCCGACCTCAGCGACGTGGGCGCCGTCGTCGTGCGCTACTTCGGCGGAATCCTCCTCGGCGCGGGCGGACTGGTGCGGGCATACTCGGAGTCCGTGTCCTCTGCACTCTCCCTGGCGCCGATGGTGCGCCGCAGCAGGTTGCGGATCTGCTCCGCGGAAGTGGCGCACGCTGCTGCCGGCAGGCTGGAAAATGACCTGCGGGCTGCTGGTTTCGTCATGGCGGAAACCAGCTACGGCGCGCAGCACACGGTCCTGCGGCTGGCGCTGCCGGACGAAGCCGGTGAAATTTCCGCCGCCGCCGAACGCCTTCAATCCCTCACCGCTGGCAGCGCAGTGCTCCAGCCGGAAGGAACGGAGTGGGTGGATGTCCCCTTCCCCTGACGTCTCGCTGGTGGACGTGGATGAAGCAATGCTGGAGCAGCTCCTGGTACTCGCCAAGCGCGACGCCTCCCCCGACGAAGTGGCTCCCCCGCTGGGCGGCCCCGGCTGGAACCTGGAACGTACGGCGTGGTTCTTCAGCTATCACCGCGCCGCCGCCAGGGGCCTGGACGGAGATGCAGGCGAGAAGACGTGGGGTATTCTCGCCGACGGCCGCCTTGCCGGTTCCATCCGCCTTCGCCGCGTTGAGTCCGGCAACGGTCTGGCTGTTGCCGACACGGGCATCTGGCTCGGCAGGAGCTTTCGGTCCCGGGGCATCGGAACTGCCGCGCTGCGCCTGATCCTCCACGAGGCACGCAACGCCGGCATCGCCCAGGTGACCGCCCGCACTCTCTCGGGAAACCTCGGCGCCCAGCGCGTCCTTGCCTCCGCCGGTGCAGTCCTTACGCCCGACGACGACGGGACAGTGAGCGCCGTCGTCGTCCTATAAGTGCTTGGTATCCCAGCAGGCATGGCGCGGTCAACTGTGTTAACGCAACAGACCCCCTGCCTTATGGGCAGGGGGTCTGTTGCGTTGGGCCGGTTAATCCGGGCCGGTGGCAATTAGTTGCCGGTCAGCTTCTCGCGCAGGGCGGCGAGGGCCTCGTCGGATGCAAGCGTACCTGCACCGGCGTTGGACTCAGCAGCAGGCTCCGAGGAGTAGCTGGTGGTGCCGGAATCGCTGTCACCGGACGTTGCAGCCGCAGCGTCGTCGGCAGCGTGCTGAGCAACCTGCTTCTTGTGGGCTTCCCAACGGGTCTGGGCGTCAGCGTACTGCTGCTCCCAGGCGGCGCGCTGGTTCTCGTAGCCTTCAAGCCACTCGTTGGACTCGGGATCGAAGCCCTCGGGGTACTTGTAGTTGCCCTCTTCGTCGTACTCTGCGGCCATGCCGTACAGAGCCGGATCGAATTCCGTGCTGTCGGCGTCGACGCCCTCGTTGGCCTGCTTGAGGGAGAGGGAGATGCGGCGGCGCTCGAGGTCGATGTCGATGACCTTGACGAACAGCTCGTCACCAACGGAGACAACCTGCTCTGCCAGCTCCACGTGGCGCACAGCCAGCTCGGAGATGTGGACCAGGCCTTCGATGCCGTCTTCGACGCGGACGAACGCACCGAACGGAACCAGCTTGGTGACCTTACCCGGAACAACCTGGCCGAGGGCGTGGGTGCGGGCGAAGGTCTGCCACGGATCTTCCTGCGTAGCCTTGAGCGACAGGGAAACGCGCTCGCGGTCCAGGTCCACCTCGAGAACCTCGACGGTGACTTCCTGGCCAACTTCGACAACCTCGGACGGGTGGTCGATGTGCTTCCAGGACAGCTCGGAAACGTGAACCAGGCCGTCTACGCCGCCCAGGTCCACGAAGGCACCGAAGTTGACGATGGAGGAAACAACGCCGGGACGGACCTGGCCCTTTTCCAGCTTGTTGAGGAAGGTGGAGCGGACCTCGGACTGGGTCTGCTCGAGCCATGCACGGCGGGAAAGGACCACGTTGTTGCGGTTCTTGTCCAGCTCGATGATCTTGGCTTCAATCTGCTGGCCGATGTACGGAGCCAGGTCGCGCACACGGCGCATCTCGACGAGGGATGCGGGCAGGAAGCCGCGCAGGCCGATGTCGAGGATAAGACCACCCTTGACGACCTCGATGACGGTACCGGTGACAACACCGTCTTCTTCCTTGACCTTCTCGATGTCGCCCCAGGCACGCTCGTACTGAGCGCGCTTCTTGGAGAGGATCAGGCGGCCTTCTTTGTCTTCCTTGGTGAGCACCAGGGCTTCGACCTGATCGCCAACGGAGACGACGTCTCCGGGATCAACGTCGTGTTTGATGGACAGCTCGCGGGAGGGGATGACACCTTCGGTCTTGTAACCGATGTCGAGCAGGACTTCATCGCGGTCGACCTTGACGACGGTACCTTCGACGAGGTCTCCGTCGTTAAAGTACTTGATGGTGGCGTCGACTGCTGCGAGGAAGTCCTCAGCGGTACCGATGTCGTTAATGGCGACTACGGGGGTACCGGGCTTCTCGGTGGAGGTGATGGTCATGTAGTAGGGGCTCCGTTGTGGATAGTTAGTTGGTCAGGCGACCACCACTTCCGGGTACTGACCTGGAGGCGGAGCGCGGCGGATTGCCGGGTCATCCTGATTGCGTGGCGTTCAAATGCGAGCCAAAGCTGCGCACGCGTAACACACGCCCGTTTATTCTAGTCGCTGCCCGCAACACGGGTCAAAGTGGCTCGTCTGCTTCCAGGGGTATGGGTCAGAAGTGGGTGAGGCAGTGTGTTGCCCGCTCGACAGCGAACATCTGCCGGGCCTTCAGCGCGGCGCCGGCCGTGTTTTCCCGGATCCGCCCTGCCGCCGCGAGCGTGACTGGGCAGACGGCGCCCAGGTAGATCGAGGACAGTGCCGAGACATCCAGTGCCAGGTCCGCTTCCGCGGTTTCCGGCAGGCGCTCGACGACGGCCTGCCCGCCGTCGACACTCAGGGCGAAGGTTCCAGCAGTGAGGCCCAGGGAGTCATGGACTTCGAAGACCAGCCGGCCGTCCGCCGGGTAGTGCCTGGCCTCCAGCGCCTTGCCGGCGTCGAGAATGCGGAGCCAGAGCATGTCGCGGCTGTCCGAGGAGTCGATGCAGCGGGGATCCGTGAGCGCCCACGTGAGCGGGTCATCAATCGGCGCCTCGTCCCAGGAGACCCGTTCCACCAGGTCGATGGCGGCCAGGAACTGCCAGAGCTCCAGGTAGGCGTCGTTGCCGGCGGCCACCAGGTCCACCACTTCCACCGTGTACGGCTCAGTGTCCCAGCCGAGGAACTTGTAGGAGACGTAGCCGTCCACCGTCCCGTCACCCGAGTAATGCAGGGCCACCTTGACGGCGGGGTCCTCCTTGCCGTCGCGGCCGAGTGATCCGGATGCCAGCTGCCGGTACCATTCCTGCCGGCCGAGGGACCCGGGGGTGAGCCGATGGACCCGGTCAAAGACCTCCGGTGCCAGCTGCAGCAGCGCCTTGGGATCAGCTATTTCCACGCTGCCGGTGGGCTGGTGTCCGAGACTGAACCGAGCAGTGGTATCGACCTTCACCGTGCGCTCGAAGCTGGCCACACCGTAGCCGAAGCGCCCGTAGATGGTTCCCTCGGAGGCGGTGAGGGCGGCCATCACCATGCCGTCCTCCTTGGCGAGGTGCAGGTCCTCGCTCATCATCCGGCGCAGCAGCCCGCGGCGGCGGTGCGAAGTCCGCACGGTCACTGAAGTGACCAGCTGGCTCTCCAGGGTCCGGCCAAAACCGATGTTCAGGCTTTTGCGGAAGGTGGCGAAGGTGGCCACCGGCACCTCGGCGGGCAGCGAGTTTGGCGCCACCTGGCCAGTTTGGTAGACGCCGGTCAGGACCCGGCCGTCCTTTTCGTAGGTGGCAAGGGACTTCGCTACGTGCTCCGGCGTGCGGGTGGACTCGTGGAACCCGAAGGCCACCGCCCTGGCCCAGGTCTCCGCCTGGGCGTAGCCGTCAGTGCCTTTGGACACCGCGCCAAAGCGACGGATCGCATAGTTCCCGCTCAGATCAGCCATCGGACCGAGCCTAGCCAATGCGTTCGGCCTCTGGCCAGCCCCGACACACCGGCGCGAGGACGGGGCGCATACGGCCCCTTAACTGTTTCCGGACGTCGTACTCGTCCCCCGCGCCCCGCCCCGTCAGCTCCGATGCGTGCCCGTCCTAGTGCCCGGCGTCGTACCAGCTGGGACCAACACCGATCTGGACCTCCAGCGGGACAGTGAGGTCCGCCGCCGCCCCCATCTGTTCGGTGACGAGCTTCTCCACCGCTTCCCGCTCCCCCGCGGCGACTTCGAGGACCAGTTCGTCGTGGACCTGCAGGAGCATCCGCGATTTCAGGCCCTGCGACTGGAGCTCCGCGTGGACGCCCAGCATGGCGCGCTTGATGATATCCGCCGCCGAGCCCTGGATGGGGCTGTTCAGGGCGATCCGTTCAGCGTTCTCCCGGAGCTGCCGGTCCGTGCTGGTGAGATCCGGGAGGTACCTGCGGCGGCCCTCGATGGTTGCCGTATAACCGTCCACGCGCGCCTGGTCCACCACGCCGCGGAGATAGTCCCGGACCGCGCCGAACCGGTCGAAGTAGTCCTTCATCAGCGTGCGGGCCTCGTCCACGGAGATTTCCAGCTGCTTGGACAGCCCGAAGGAGGTCAGGCCGTAGGCCAGCCCGTAGGACATGGCTTTCACCTTCGAGCGCATGGCGCTGGTGACTTCCTCGGTAGGCACGTGGAAGATGTTGGAGCCCACGAACCGGTGCAGGTCCTCGCCGTCCTGGTACGCCTGGATGAGGCCGGCATCGCCGGACAGGTGCGCCATGATGCGCATTTCGATCTGGGAGTAGTCCGCTGACAGCAGGCACTCGTAACCGTCGCTGACCACAAAGATCCCACGCACGCGGCGGCCTTCCTCGCTGCGGATGGGTATGTTCTGCAGGTTGGGATTGTTGGAGGAGATCCGGCCTGTTGCCGCAACATTCTGGGCATAGGTGGTGTGGATACGGCCGTCCTCGGCCACCGACTTCTTCAGCGACTCCAGCATCTGGCGCAGCTTGGCGGCTTCCCGGTGGGCCATGAGCTGCACCAGGAACTCGTGGCCGGTTTTGTCCAGGAGGTTCTTCAGTGACGCGGCGTCCGTGGTGTAGCCGGACTTGATCTTCTTGGTCTTGGGCAGCTGCAGTTCCTCAAACAGCACGGTCTGCAGCTGCTTGGGTGATCCGAGGTTAACCTCGTGGCCGATAGCCGCGAAGGCCTGCTCCTGGGCGTTGTCGATGACCCTGGCGAGGTCCGCGAGCTGTTCGTCCATCCGGGCCATGTCGATTCCGATGCCGGCGAGTTCCATGTCGGCCAGGACGCGGCTGACGGGAAGTTCCAGGGTGGACAGCAGTTCCTCGGCGCGGCGTTCCTTCAGCTGCGCCTCGAAGTAGCGGCTCAGTTCAAGGACGACGGCGGCGGCCTGCACCAGTGCGCCGGCGGCTGCTTCGTCGTCGCCGTCGAAGGACAGCTCCAGCTGGCCGGCTTTCGCGGTGGCGGCGGGGATCCCGACGTTGAGGTGGTGCTGGGCCAGTTCGGCGAGTTCGTAGGTGCGGCGGTCCGGCTGGATGAGGTAGCCGGAAATGGACGTATCGTCCACCACGCCCTCAAGCTCCAGCCCACGTGAAGTCAGGGCTTTCAGGGCAGCCTTGAACCCGTGCATGACCTTCGGGGCCTCGGGGTCGCGCAACCAGGCGGCCAGGACGTTCTCCGCCTCGGCATCCTGGGCAGAGAGGTCGATGTACGCGGCGGCGCCGTCGCGGACGATGGCCAGCCCGGCAGCATCCTCCCCGATCCGTCCCGGCACCAAATCAACGGCGAGGGCGCAGCGCCGGCCCCCCGCCGCCGTCAGGAATTCGGTAAGCTCCTCGGCGACGGCGGGCGCGATGAACTCAGGGGTTTCGATGCTCGCACGCTCCGGCGCGGGAGTGTTGTCGTCCCCGTACAGTGCGAAGAGACGGCCGCGGATCGCCTTGAATTCCAGCTGGTCGAACAGGTCCTCAAGGGCCGCCTGGTCCGGTCGGGGCTCGTACAGCTCGTCCAGGGTGACGGGAAGTTCCAGGTCCGTGTGCAGCTGGTTCAGGCGGCGGTTGCGCTTGACGGCTTCCACGTTTTCGCGCAGCGCGTCACCCACCTTGCCGCCGATGGAATCCAGGTTCTCCAGTACGCCCTCCAGCCCGCCGTAGAGGTTGATCCACTTGGCAGCCGTCTTGGGGCCGACGCCGGGGACGCCCGGCAGGTTGTCGGCCGTCTCACCCACCAGCGCGGCGAGGTCGGAGTAACGGGACGGGCTGACGAAGTACTTGGCCTCGATGGCGGCGGCGTCCATCTTGGGGATATCGCTGACGCCCTTCTTCGGGTAGAGGACGAAGACGTTGTCCGTGATCAGCTGGAAAGCGTCCCGGTCGCCGGAGACCAGCAGCACCTCAAAGCCGGCCTTCTCGCCCATGGCGGCCAGCGTGGCAAGGATGTCGTCGGCCTCGTAGCCGGGCATCTTGATGGTTTTGATGCCCCACGCCTCCATCACCTGGGCGATGAGGTCGATCTGGTTGTTCATCTCGCGCGGAGTCTCGTTCCGGCCGCCCTTGTATTCGCTGTACTCAGCCTTGCGGTGGGTGGACTCATCCGAGACGTCGAAGGCCACGGCGATGTGCGTGGGCTGCTGCTCCTTGATGAGGTTGATCAGCATGGAGGTGAAGCCGTGGATGGCGTTGGTGTGCTGCCCGTTGGCGGTGGAGAACTTGTCCGCGGGGAGGGCGAAGAAGGCGCGGAAGGCCATGGAATGCCCGTCCAGCACCAGCAGCCGCGGTTGGCCGGTGATGGGAACTACGGGGGCGGCAGTGGCCGAAACCGATCCACCGGCCTGGCCCGGAACCGTGTCCTGGACAGCAGCGTCCTCAAGGGCGGTTGAACCCTGCGGGGCGTTGTCCTCCTGCAGGACATTGGACGGGAAAGGGGCCGGTTTGGTTGTTTCACTCACAGGTGCCAGCCTAGTTGCCATGATGGACAATTTCACGCCCGGCCCCTTCGCTGACGAGCTCACGGCCGCGGGCGTCCCGGAGCACCTGCACGGCTGGCTCGGCCAATTCGGGATAGGCGCGTTGGTGGTGAAGATGGGGATCCGCTTCCTGGAGATGAGTCCCGAGCGGACGGTGGCCACCATGCCGGTGGAAGGAAACACCCAGGTGGCCGGAATCCTGCACGGCGGCGCCCATGTGGTGCTGGCCGAAACGCTTGGATCATTCTCTGCGGGCATGCACGCAGGGCCGGGGCGCCACGCAGTAGGCATCGAGGTCAGCGCCACCCATCACCGGTCCATCGCGGCGGGCACGGTCACGGGCACCTGCTCAGCGATCCACCTTGGCCGGACTCTTGCGACACACGAGATTGTGATGACGGATGGGCAAGGGCGGCGACTGTCCACCGCCCGCATCACCAACATGATCCGGGATAACGCATAGACGTTAATCTCCGGGTTTTGTAGTCAGGAGGTAGCGCAGCTCAACGATGCCCCTGCCCATAGTGCGGGAGGCCGTTAACTCAAGGGGCGGCGTCGGGCCTGTCAATGGGAGCAGCCGCTTGCCGTCTCCAAGCACGACGGGAATGACGGAGAGGATGAGCTCATCCAGCACCCCGGCGTCGGCAAACTGTGCGGCGAGGTCTCCACCGCCCACCACCCAGACGTTCCTGCCTCCGGCATCTGCCTTGAAGTCGGCGATGAACTCACTGACGCTCCCGCGGACGAACGTGATGTCCGCCGCCGCAGGTGCGGTGTACTCATGACGCGTGAAAACGTAGCAGGGGGTGTCAGGGTAGGGCCAGTTTCCGGGCTCGTGTTCCATCAGCCATGAATACGTCCCACCGCCCATGACGATGCAGCCGATGCCGGCCATGAACGTCTCGTAACTTTCCTTGCCGCCGTCAAAACCATCGAACTGCAGGAGCCAGCCCAGATCGTCTGTGGACGTGGCAATAAAGCCGTCAAGGGACGCGGCTACGTAATACTGAATCCGGGACATGGCCCCAGCCTAACGATCCGGCGCAGTCTGGCCAACGGCCCAGGGGCAGTTCTTACTGCGGGCCCGCCGGGTACGTTACCCGGAGAAGTACGGGATGATCAGGTACAGGCCAAAAAGCACGGCCAATCCGCACAGTCCGAAGCACACGTATGCAAGGGATCGCTTCACACCGGGTGAAGCCTGCTGCGCGTCGCCGGCAATGGCCGTCAGTCGAACTCCCAGCGAATAGAGAACCACGACGGTCACTGCGGCCGCCAGGGTGGCTCCTGCCACGGTCAGCAGTTCCAACCACTTCATCGTTGGGCATCCTTCGTTGTGATCGCTTCGGCTTCAGTACCGGCCTCGGCGTTGCTGGTGGCCTCGGCGCCGTTGGCGTCGGCGCCGGCCTCTGCATTGGTTTTTGCGTCGGCGTTGGCCTTGGAGTGGGCCTTGGCCTTGGCGCGCGCCCGGGCCATCGCCTTCTTTTTGGCGAAGCGCACGGCCTGGCCGGCTTCCTCCACCTCGATGGCGTTGTGATGGCCGACAGCGGACTTGCGTGAGTAGAAGAACATAAAGAGGACAGCTGCCGTGCCGGCGACGGCCGCAATCAGGACCCCCACGACGCCGGTCTTGACCAGCAACGCTGTCAGTGCGCCCACAATGCCGGCGGCGGGAAGAGTGAAGAGCCAGCCCAATGCGATCTTGCCCACCATGTTCCAGCGGACGCTGGTTCCCCTGCGGCCCATGCCCGAGCCGATGACGGAACCGGACGCCACCTGGGTGGTTGAGAGTGCGAAGCCAAGGTGTGAGGACGCGAGGATGGCAGACGCGGTGCTGGTCTCGGCGGCGAAGCCCTGGGCGGGCTTGACCTCCGTGAGCCCGGCGCCCATGGTTCGGATGATGCGCCAGCCGCCGGCGTAGGTGCCGATGGCAATGGCAAAGGCACAGGCGGCGATCACCCAGAACTGCGGGCCGGAGCCCGGCGTCTGCGTCCCGGCGGCAATCAGGACCAGGGTGATGATGCCCATGGTCTTCTGGGCGTCGTTGGTGCCGTGGGCCAGAGCCACCAGGCTGGACGTGAAGATCTGGCCGGTCCGGAAGCCGCCGCGCTTCTGCGTGAGCTTGCTGCCGGTCTCGGGATCATGCCGCGACGTCAGGGCGTAGGCGAGCCGCGTGCAGACGTACGCGACGATGCCGGCGATGAGCGGAGCAAAGATCGCCGGCAGGATGACCTTCTGGAGCAGGCCCTCAAGGTTGATGGAATTGAAGCCGATGCCTGCGATCGCCGCACCGATCAACCCCCCGAACAGGGCGTGCGAGGAACTCGACGGCAGGCCCTTCAGCCACGTGATCATGTTCCACAGGATTGCCCCCATGAGACCGGCGAAGATGATCTCCGGCGTGATCTGCACGCCGTCGGAACCTTCACGGATGATGCCACCGGAGACCGTTTTGGCAACTTCCGTGGACAGGAAGGCGCCCACCAGATTCAAGACGGCCGCGAGGGTTACCGCGGTCTTCGGCTTGATGGCACCGGTTGCGATGGGCGTAGCCATGGCATTCGCTGTGTCGTGGAAGCCGTTCGTGAAGTCGAAAAATAGTGCCAGTGCGATGACCAGCGCCACCATGAAGGTGATATCCACCTGTTGCCCAATCTGCAGAGTCGACGTTCAGCAGTTTCTTTCCCCAGGCTGCCTTGCACAGCATAATTCACCAGCTGTTCGCTTGGAATGACCTGCGCTGTTAACACAAAGGGCTAACACAACCGGCGAGAAACCTTATCGATCGTACGCGCCCTCGGCAGGAGGTCAAAACACCGGTGCCGTGAGAAATGCAGCGACGGCGTCCATTTCCGTGGGCGAGATTCCCCTCCGGGGGTCCGGGGACAACGTGAGCAAGCGCTGGCCCATCATCCCGGCCCAGGCCTGGGCCTCGGCTTCGAACGCGAGTTGGTCATCCACCCAGGCCACCGCGCCGGGCGCCGTCTCTTCCACATGCGCCTGGATCGCCCGGAGTTTCCACCAGCCGGCTCCGCTGCCGGGCCCGTCGGCCGTGAGGAAGGGCCACCGGCCGCCGGCCAGGCCGATGGCCGGGCATAGGTATTCGGGCGCCAGGTCCTCCCAGCTGGTGAGCCAGACGCATCGCAGCCCGGGCATTGCAGCCAGGCTGTTGAGTGCTTCGACAAGTTCGGATGCGAACGCCACCGGCAGCAGGCCGGCTTCGGCACGGCTCCAGGGGGTCCCCCACCCGGTACTCCCTTCGGGGCTGAAGGGACAGATGACGCCGTCGACGTCAAGGTAGAGCGTACGGTCCGCCACAGCTGTTCCCGGCGGTTCAGGCGTGGTGGGAATCAGAGGGCCGCGCGCCCGGGTCCAGCATCGGAGCAATCTTCTCTTCGAGGGCCGCCACTGTCACGTCGGGCAGGACGATGAGGCCGTCCAGTTCCCGGCGGGCCCTCTTGTACGCGGCCTGGCGTTCCGCGGGGGTGGCTGCATGGTTTTCCGCGATCTTCAGCAGCTGCCTGGCGGTGGCCAGCCGTTCCCGTTCGGGTCCAGTGAACTTGCTGTCCCTGAGGCGCCTGGCCTCACGCTCGGCGACGACCAGCGCCACGCTGAAACCGTCCACAGCTTTCCGGTACGCCTCGAGGCGCGAGTGGGAGGTCATTTCCGCCGCTGCCGCCGGCCGAAGCCCGTCGGCCTCCCGTTTGGCTCGAAGGAACGCCACGGTGAGGGGTTCCCGGACGTCGGTCATAAGCGGGAAGTCGATCAGTTTACCGACGTCGAGTTCGTAGTCCAGCCAGCGCTTGTTGGCAGTATCATGAGCGGCCATCAGGGACTCCACCTCCGCGGCCGAGGCTTTCTCAGACTCACGTGCCTGGTTTTTGAGCTTGTAGAGCTCCACCTTCCGCTGGTGCCGCCGCTCACTGGCCTTGCGCCACGAGTTCGCCCAGTGGCCGGCAAAGGCCAAAGCGGGGAAAACGAGCCACCATTTATCGTCAAGGATCTCAAAGAGGGACTCCACGCGTCCATCGTCGCACTGCGTGGCGTCCCTCCTCAAGGAACGCTGCGGGGCGGCTATCCGCCTGCCTGGCCTGCAGCCTCCGGGTTGTTGACATTGACCAGCCATGCAACACCAAAGCGGTCAGTGCACATCCCGAACACGTCGCCCCATGGTGCCTGTTCCATTGGGACAGTGACATTGCCGCCGTTGCCGCTGAGCTTTTCGTAGTAGCCGCGAAGTTCCGCTTCATCGTCCCCGCTCAGCGAAATGGAGATGGAGGAACCTTCGCTGAACTCCATGCTGTTCGGCGTGTCCGCGCCCATCAGCACCATGCCCTGCGTGGTGGTCAGCATGCCGTGCATGATCTTCTCCGCCTCTGCCGGGTCCTCACTGGCCTGGAACTCCCCGAAGGTGCTGAGCGTCAGCTCGCCGCCGAAAACAGACTGATAGAAGTTCATGGCTTCCCGGGCATTGTCACGGAAGCCGAGGTAAGGGTTGAGGGTGGTGGGCATGGCTGGATCTCCTTGAGTTGTACTGAAAGGGATGGAACCAGACAACATCCTGCCCCAATCAACGGCAGCCGGGTAGGGGGCACCTGCCCCTACTGGTGCTTTGGGTACGCCCCGGCGTCAATGCGTGCGGCGGCGGGGCGGGGAACGTAGGCTCAGGTTCATGGCCAGATACTTTGACGTTCATCCGCAGGATCCACAGCCCCGCGCCGTCACCCAGGCAGTGCGCATAGTGCTCGACGGCGGGCTGATCGCCTACCCCACGGACTCCTGCTATGCGCTGGGGGCGCAGTTGGGCAACAAGGACGCCCTGGACCGCATCCGGTCCATCCGGAAGCTGGACGACAAGCACCACTTCACGCTGGTCTGCCGGGACTTTGCCCAGTTGGGGCAGTTCGTGAACATCGGCAACGACGTCTTCCGCAGCATCAAGTCCGTGACTCCGGGGAGCTACACCTTTATCCTGCCGGCCACCAAAGAAGTTCCGCGGCGACTGCTGCATCCCAAAAAGAAGACGGTGGGAGTCAGGATCCCGGACAACCGCGTGGTGCAGGCGCTGCTGGCCGAGCTCGGCGAGCCGCTGCTCTCAAGCACCCTGCTGATGCCGGACGAGGAGGACCCGATGACCCAGGGCTGGGAAATCAAGGAGCGGCTGGACCACCAGGTGGACGCCGTAATCGACGCCGGTGACTGCGGCGCCGAGCCCACCACCGTGGTGGACTTTTCCAGTGGCGTGGCTAAGGTGGTCCGTCGCGGGACGGGTGACCCGTCCCGCTTCGAGTAGGCCGCTAATCCTGCTTCCGGGCGCGGCTGGGCTGCACCCGCGGCGGCTCCCCCGGCATCTTCGGGTAGTCCGGGGGGAAGGGCATTTCCTCGAGGCCGTCCTTGAGGTCCCGGTCCCACCACTCAAGAAGGGTGTCGATGGTCCCCGGGTTGCTGTGCATGTCCGCCCAGGGGTCGCCGACGGTCTTAAGCCGGTCCGGAACGGTGAGGATGGTGAAGTTCTTCGGATCCGCGGTCTCCAGCTCGTCCCACGAGATGGGGCATGACACCGAGGCGTGCGGCAGCGCCCGGGGGCTGTAGGCCCCGGCGATGGTGCGGTCGCGGTTGGCCTGGTTGAAGTCCAGGAAGATCTTCCGGCCCCGCTCTTCCTTCCACCAGGCAGTGGTGACTTTTTCCGGCATCCTGCGCTCCACTTCCCGGGCAGCAGCAATGACGGCATGCCGTACATCAAGGAACTCACGGGTGGGCTCGATGGGCGCGTATACGTGCAGTCCCCTGTTGCCGGAGGTCTTAATGAAGCAGGTAAGCCCGGCCTCGGCGAGGACCTCCTTGAGTACCAGCGCCGCCGGGACAGCGTCGTCGAAATCGGTCCCCGGTTGCGGGTCCAGGTCGATGCGCAACTGGTCGGGGTTGTCCGTGTTCGCGGTCCGGGATGGCCACGGGTGGAAAACGACCGTATTCATCTGGACGGCCCAGATCGCGGCCGCGGGTTCGTCCAGGACAAGCATGGGATGGGAACGCGCGCTCGGAAAAACCACCTTCATTGTCCGGATGAACTCCGGGGTGCCTTTGGGCGGATTCTTGGAGAAAAACATCTCCCCATCAACGTTGTCCTTGTACCGCTGCAGCGCCACCGGCCTGTCGCCGTTGGCAGTAATGAACGCCTCCCCCACGTCGGCGAAATATCGTGCGAGGTCGAGTTTCGTGAGCCCCAGGTCAGGCCAGAGCACCCTGCTGGGACTGGAGATGCGCATCTCGCGCTCGCCGTCGGGGCCTGGAACCGTAATGGTGGTCTGTTCGCTCGCCATGGGGACAACGTACACCCCGGCCACGGTGTGCGTTCAGATTTGGGGTTCCGGGTCCGGCATGATGGTGGCATGCCTGCCTCAGAAGTGCCCCTGACCCTCGCGGTGGGTGACGTCAATGTTTCTGCTGTGTACGCCCGCCCGGATGATCCGGCGGCAACCGTTGTGGTGGCCCACGGGGCGGGCGCCGGGATGCAGCATCCCTTCCTCCGCGGGTTCACGGAGGCACTGAATGCACTGGGGACAGCCACGCTGCGGTTCAACTTCCCCTACCGCGAAGCGGGCCGGAAATTCCCCGACCGGCCGCCGGTCGCCGTCGCCACCTGGCGTGCTGCCGTGGCCGCGGCGGCGGAGCAGGCAGCAGCCCATAACGACGCAGGCCCCATCTGGGCGTGCGGCAAGTCCTTTGGCGGCCGGATGGCATCCATGGCGGTGGCAGAAGGGATGGAAGCGGCAGGACTGGTGTACTTGGGCTACCCCCTGCATCCGCCCGGCAAACCAGACAAGCTGCGGGACGAACACCTGTACGGGCTGACGACGCCCATGTTGTTCCTGCAGGGAAGCCGGGACACTTTCGCCACACCGGAGATCCTGGCGGGCGTGGTCTCGCGGATCGGGACCAATGCCGTTCTTCAATGGATGGATGGCGGTGACCACTCGTTCGTCGTCGCGGGGCTGAAACGCACAGCCGACGAGGTGGGCGCTTCCCTTGCCGAACCGGTGGCTGCCTTCATCCGCAGCCACTCCTGACAGCGGCCAACACGGCAGCCGGCCCGCAATCCTCCAGGCGCCGCAAGCTGACCGCTGCTAGGCAGCGTCGTCCTGCCACCACCCTTCCCATGCGGCGGAGCTCAACTGACCTTGTGGAAAATCGGACGTCCCGTCGCCGCCAGTGTGGGATCGGCTGTCATCGTTCCGCTGGCCGTCGATCAAGAGGTTGAGGCTGGTGAGGAGAAACATCTGCACGTCCTTAAGGTGAGGGTGTGGACCACCTCGTCGAGGTGGAAACGAGCCTATCCACGGCATGTTTCAGTCCATCGACGCGAGGTTTCAACTGTATATCGGAGATCTCACCCTGAACTTCCCGGAGCCGGAGTCCGCGGTTTGTGCAACTACTTCCGCCGCTTGACGTGCGCCGTGGCCGGGGCCGTCCAAGGATCTTCGGGCCAGGGATGCTTCGGGTAGCGGCCCCGCATTTCGGCCCGGACCTGCGCGTAGGGGCCCGACCAGAACGAGGTCAGGTCGTCGGTGACGGCAAGCGGGCGGCGGGCCGGTGAGAGCAGGTGGAAGAGGACAGGTACCCGGCCGCCGAGCAGTCGCGGTGTCTCCGCCCACCCGAAACACTCCTGCAGCTTGACGGCCACTACCGGCCGGGCAGTGTGATCTTCAACGGCAGGGTAGTCAATCCGGACGCGCGACCCGCTCGGCACCTCGAGCCACTCCGGAGCGAGGTCATCCAGTTTGGCCGCCTCCGGCCAGGGCAGCAACCGGCGCAACGGGTCGCCAAGAGTGATAGCGCGTGCGGCCGCACCACCGGCGAGTGCTTCCAGCTCCGGTCCCAGCCAGTCCCCCAGGCGCAACAGCAGCGCCTGGTCCGAGACGTCCGGCCACGGCGCGCCCAGCCCGCGGTGC
Organism: Arthrobacter sp. D3-16; assembly: GCF_054408515.1. NCBI lineage: Bacteria > Bacillati > Actinomycetota > Actinomycetes > Micrococcales > Micrococcaceae > Arthrobacter > Arthrobacter sp. D3-16. The sequence goes on from NZ_CP096437.1 coordinate 2,238,404, forward strand.
AGGAAAGCGAGACGGCGGCGCAAGGCATCTGCCGCCGTCGACCATTCAAGGATGTGAAGACCCTCCCGCTGCAAGGCTTCCGCTACGGCCTTGCGTCCCTCGGTGGGCGAGGGGCGGACCGGCGTGGACGCCAGGACGATGGCCCCCAGGCGCCGCACCCGCCGTGCGGAGAGGCGGCCGGCGGTGAATTGCGCCTCGACGGAATCCGTCAGCAGGTGGGATGCAGCAGCTTCCGCCAGTTCGGGTGTGAGCGGCGCTGCCGAGCGAATAACCGCGCCGGTTCCGGCCGCGTCCCTCCCCTCCGCCCGCGTCACCTCCGCCGCCGCCAGCCATTCATGGCCGGACAGGGAGCTGTCGGCCGGCAGCCCGGCGCGCGTTCCCGAGGACAGGAGGTAACGGTTTGGGATGTCGCCGTCCACCCTGCGTGCCACCCGGTCAGGGAAGGCGAGGGCGACGACGACGCCCACCACCGCTGCGCCTGTGACCTTCGCGGGCAGGACGGGCTGTGCGGGAGAAGCAGAGCGGGTGTGTTGCTTCGCAAGGGCTGCCAGTCGGCGGGATTCCTCTGCCCAGCGCCGGGCTTCCGGTCCTGTTTCGTTCCGCAACTGCAACTGGAGGCGGGTCAGGTCAGCGCCGGGAGCTCGATAGTCCCCCGCGACCAGCGCCACGGCTTCGGCTGCCGGAAGCTGACCGGCGGCTGCCGCCCCCTCAAGCAGTGCCCGGGCCAGCCGGGGATCCGCCGGGATGCTGGCCAGAACCTTACCCATGCCGGTGGCGTGGCCCTCGTCTGTTACCGCGCCAAGTTCGCGAAGGACCTCCATGGCATCATCCATGGCCTGCCGTGGCGGCTGGTCCGGCAAGGCGAGCCCCTCTCCGCGCGGGGAACCCCAGGCGGCCAGGAGCAGGGCGGCAGCGGTTAGGTCCGCCACTTTGATTTCCGGTGTCACATGGGCCGGGGCAGCGCCGAAGGCCTGCTGGTCATAGCACCGGACCACCCGTCCGGGGCCCTGGCGTGCTGCCCGCCCCGCGCGCTGGTCGGCGGAGGCGCGGGAGCAGGAAACGGTCACCAGCCCGGTCAAGCCCCTGCCGGCGTCGCGCCGCGGTTCGCGGGTGAGCCCTGAATCGATGACCAGCCGGACACCCGGCACAGTAAGGGAGGATTCGGCAATATCGGTGGAGACAATGATTCTGGGGCTGCCACCCGGTGCGCGGCCGGAAACTGCGCGGTCCTGGTCCGCGGGTCCCACCTGGCCATGAAGCTCCAGGACGTCGGCCGCCGGTCCCAGCATGCTGCGAAGGCCCGCCGCCACCCGCGAGACCTCGCGCGCACCGGGAACAAAAACAAGGGCATCGGTGGAGCTGTCTCCACCGAGGGCATGGGTAAGCTCCGCCGCGGCTGTGGCGGCAACATAATCAAGGTAGGCGGGCGTCACGCCCCTGCCGTCCAGTCGCGGCACGGCAGCAGGCCGCCACTCTGTTTCCAGCGGGTGAAGCACCGAGGGGCAGTCCACGACGGGCGCGGGCACGTCTTCGTTGAGGGCGAGCAAGGCGGCAAAGCGGGGTGCGTCCAGGGTTGCGGACATGGCGACGACGGTGAGGTCCCCCCGCAGCTCCCGCACCTCGGAGAGCATGCCGGTGAGCAGGTCCGACTCAAGTCCGCGTTCGTGGACCTCGTCCAGGACCACCGCGGCCACGCCATCAAGACCCGGGTCGGAGAGGAGTCGGCGCAGCAGGATACCCGGCGTCACGAACTCGATGAGGGTTTCGGGACCGGCCTTCCTCTCTCCCCGCACCGAATAGCCAACCCGGTTGCCCAACGGGCTGCCGTCAAGGACCGAGAGCCGGCGGGCAGCGGCACGGGCAGCGACCCTGCGGGGCTGGGTGACAACCACGCGCCCATCCCGCCCAGCCAGGTTCGCGAGCAGCGGCGGTACAAGAGTGGTTTTGCCGGTTCCGGGCGGCGCCTGCACGACAGCCGCGCGCGGGCCGCCGCCACCGCCGGTAAGGGCTTCCGTCAGGGCCCGGGCTGAGCCGGCGAAAGCCAAGCCTGCGCCGATGGCCGCAATATCGAAGGGTTTGCCGACAGTCTGATGCTGCCCGGCCTGAAAGGTCATTCGTCCATTCTGCCCGGAAGTCCGGTCAGGGTTTCCCCGGCCCCTTGCCCTTGTCCTTGGCTTCCTTTGCGGGCTCGGGCAGTGAGCGTTCCTCCTCCTGGACGGGAGCCGGCTCCGGGGCGGGTGCCGGCACCGGGGCGGGTGCCGGAACGATCACGGGCGGCTGTGGTGCAACCTCCACCGGCTGCTGCGCCGGTTCCGGAGCCGCAGGGGATTCTGCGGTGGCCGCAGCTGGTGCGGCGGCAGCGGCAGCAGAGACCGCTGCCAGCTGTCCGTGAATCTCCGTACGCACAGACTCCACGGCCGCCTCAATGCCGCGGTACCGCGACACCGAGATCAGGCCTTGGCTGGCGGCGTCGTCCAGATCCTTCTCCAGCGCCTCCAGGGCTGCAAGGGCGCCGTCCATTCGATTTTCCGACGCCGCCTGGCTGATGGTCAGCACCCTGATTTGAAGTCCCCGGAGCGTGCCTTCATCCGACTCGGCTGGACGCAGGAGCGGGGAGGCGGCAAACAGCGCCGCAGCGAGGGCGGCCACTGCCAGGAGCGCGGAGACGCCGCGCCACGTGCGGAGGTGGTTCCCGGGTGGGCTGCCTTCTTTGCCTCCACGCAGCGGCTGCGTTTCAGGCGGCATGCCTGCCCCGCAGCGGTGCCATCGCCGGAGGCCTGGTGGGAAGGACGGTAACGGTGGCAATCCGGTCCGGAACAGGTGCGGTGCCGGCTGTCTCCTTGCCCACGGACCGGCCAGCCAGCAGCCGCCTTGTTGCAATCCGCAGCAGGATGGCGATGGTGTGGCCCAAACCAAGCCCCAACAACACATGGCCCGCCAGATACTGGCCACCGTTCCCGGCAGCGCCAAAGGGGGCACTAAGAGCCGCGGCTGCGCCGGCAAGGGTGGCCGCCAGCGCCGTGGCGGCAGAAAAAACCGTGCCCATGGCCCGACTCCTAACCTCAATTAATCAGCAAGCTTACTAGTATTGGTCAGCAAGCTTACTACTTGATCGCCTGGACGCAAGACTCGGCTCTGGACACAAATAGTCAGTAGGCTTAGCATTTTTCCATCGGCTAGCTCTTCGGAGCTGCAATCCCAGCGAGTCTCCCGAAGGGCCACCCGAACCGGCCGCAGACACGGCACGGCATCATGGATGAAGGAGATACATCATGGCAACGGCGCGGGAAATCATGACCGGAGGCGCGGAGTGCGTGGGCGAGAAGGAGACGCTTGAGGCCGCAGCCCGGAAAATGAAGGAACTCGATGTGGGGTCACTGCCGATCTGCGGTGAGGACAACAGGCTCAAGGGCATGCTGACGGACCGTGACATCGTCATTAAGTGCCTGGCGGCGGGCGGGGATCCGCGCACGGCCACGGCTGGAGAATTTGGCGAAGGCAAACCGGTCACCATCGGCGCTGACGATTCCGTGGAAGAAGCCATCCGGACTATGCAGGATCACCAGGTGCGCAGGTTGCCCGTGATCGATGGCCACGACCTGGTGGGGGTTTTGAGTCAGGCTGACATTGCCCGCAATTACCCCGAGGACCGGGTGGGTGAGCTCGTCGCCTTCATTTCATTCTGACTGGTAATCACTGCGGGCAGGCGGGGCACAGCACGCCGCCCGCAGACTCTATGCTTAGCTGGCCGCTTCGAGCAGGCGGCCAGCGGGCGCAATCCCGTTGTAGCGGCCCTTGTAGAACACCAGCGGCTCGGCGTCCGGCCCTGCGCTCAGGTGCCTCACTGCGGCTACCACAATGGTGTGGTCACCGCCGTCGTACTCCGCGTGAAGTTCGCAATCGATCCAGGCAAGGGCATCGTCAAGGACGGGGTTGCCCAACGGCGAGGCTGAATAGGCCACGCCGGCAAACTTGTCCGTTCCCGACCTGGCGAATTGCCCGGCGAGGTGCTGGTGCGCTGCGGGGAGGATGTTGATGGCAAAGGATCCGGCCTGGCGGAGTGCTGGCCATGTACTGGACGTCCTGGCCGGACTGAAAGTCACCAGCGCAGGTTCGAGGGACAGCGATGCGAACGACTGGCAGGTAAACCCGGCCGGACCCCCATCCGTGGCACTGGTGATCACCGTCAAACCGGTGGCGAAAGTTCCCAAAATGTCGCGAAGCCGGCGGGGAGCAAGATCTGCTGTGACTGTCATGGCGTGGCCCTCTCGTTGGATGGTTACCTCACCAAACCACCAGCTGCTTCCCGCGTTCAACTGCTGTGCAACGAACCGACGCGGACCGAAACGGGAGGTCATGCCGGTACATCGGCCGTAACGAAACCCGGGCTCCCGGGCGTTAGCTACCCAAGCGGGCCTGCGCCAACCCCACCACCTCAGCGTCCACCTTCGCGGCGTTCACGTCATAGAGGGAGGTATCCCTTCAAAATTTTTTCATGCATCTGCATCCAGATGGGCAGTGGTGCCGGTAATAGGTGTGTAAGCAAAAACCGCCCGCCCAGCGGGCCGAAGAAGGAGAAATCATGCGCACCAGCATTTTCGCATCAGGAGCAGTGGCAGTCGCGGCAGCACTGGCTTTCGCCGGCCCGGCCCAGGCCGCAGAAGGCGACGCCCAGCTGTCCGTCCTGCACGGAGTCCCCGGCCTCACCGTTGACGTCTGGGTCAATGGCGAACGGACACTGGACGACTTTACTCCCGGCACCCTTGCCGGCCCACTGGCTCTCCCCGCAGGAAACTACGCCCTCGCCATCACGGCCGCGGACGCAGCAGACGCATCGGCTGCCGTTATCGGCCCGGTCAACGTGACCCTGGCCGCCAACGGCAACTACACGGCGGTGGCCAACCTGGATGCCGCCGGCCAGCCAACAGCGAACTTTTTCACCAACGACGCCTCGCAAATTGAACCCGGCAAGGGCAAGCTGACAGTCCGGCACACCGCTGCCGCTCCCGCCGTCGACGTCCTTGCCGCCGGTACCGCCGTGATCTCCAACCTGGCCAACCCGAACGAACAAACACTGACGCTGGATCCTGGCACCATCCCGGCAGCCGTGGCAGCGGCGGGAACCACCCAACCTGTTATCGGACCGGCTGACGTAACTGTTGCCGAAGGCACGCACACCATCGTGTACGCCTGGGGCAGCTTGACCGACCAGAACCTGCAGCTCGCAGTGCAGACCATCGAAGGACTGCATTCAGCTCCGGGCTCAGTCCCGGGAGCACGCTCGGGAGCTGCTGACGACGGTGCCGCGGGACAGGCCATGGCCTTTGCCGGATACGGTGCCGCAGGTATCGCCCTCCTGCTGGGCGCTGTGGCGGTTTCCCGCTCCGCTGCACTGCGCAGGGTGAGCTAGGGGCACTGCAATCCCAGGGGCAGGGTAGCCAGCCCTGGGCCCAGAGCCCGGCCGACCGGCAATCTTCGCCGGCCGGCCGGGCCCGTCCGCTCCCACCGGCAGGATGCGGAGCGTCCACGGCATCCAAGCAGCGTTGACAGAGGAGGTTGTTCCCATGGAAAGCACGACGACGGCGCATCGGTTCCGGAACGGCCCCGGCAAGGGGCGCGCGGCCGCCGGACGCAGCACGGCGAAGGCACGCAGCATAACGGCCGCCGTTGTCCTTGCCGTGATGGCGCTGGTGTCCGGATGCAGCACACCAGCACCGCCGTCACCGGCAGCAGCCTCCCCTGCAGCCACGTCGGGAACCGCTGCCTCCCCCGCAGCTTCACCCGCGCCGCCAGACGCACCCGCTGCGTTGCCGGACATCCCAGTACGCCAGGCTACCCCCGCTCCGGCTGCACCCAAAGACCCGGCACCACGCTTACTGACGGTCGAGGGCACTACCATCAGCATGGACATCGTGGAAGTCAGCGTCTCGCCGGACGGGGCCATGGAGATTCCGGATGCCTTCGACCGGGCCGGCTGGTACCGGCACGGCCCTGCCCCCGGGGCAGCAGCCGGGGCCGCCGTTGTAGCGGGCCATGTGGACACCACCTCGGACCGGGCTCCCCTCTCGCAGTTGAACGGCCTTGCCGCGGGCACGCGCGTGACCATCGAACGCCACGGCGCACCGGCGCTGAATTACCGCGTACTCTCGGTTGAGTTGATGGCCAAGGACAAGTTCGACGGCGGATCCCTCTTCCGCCGCGACGGGCCCCACCAGCTCAAAATTGTGACCTGCGGCGGACGTTGGCTGGACGAGAAACAGGACTACAGTGACAATGTCATTGTCACTGCGGAACTGGAATGAGCCGCTACGCAGCCCTGACACTCAACGCCGAGGTGGGGAAGGAGGCCGGATTGGCACCTTCTGGCCAGATGCCTTCCGGCGACGGGCAGCGCGATGGCAGGGCGACTTCCCGGCCTTCCGGTCTTGGAGGCTGGAGCCGGCAACTCGACCGCTCCTTCTCGGAAGGCGACGAGGCTGCTTTGGCAGAGGCTTATCGCCAGTTCTCTCCCCTGGTGTTTACCTTGGCGCTGCGGGCGCTGAGGAACCGCAGCGCCGCCGACGACGTCACCCAGGAAGTCTTCATCCGCGTCTGGAAGTCCCGCTCGACTTTCGACCCCTCGAAGGCGGAACTTCCCGCGTGGATTGTCGGCATCACCCGAAACGCCGTCACGGATGCCCTGGGTGCGTCCGCCCGGGAAAACCGCAAAGTGCTTGCGGCCGCCGGACTCCGGTCAGGGGCCGAGGACGAAGCCGTCTCTTCCTCCGCAGAAGTCCTCGCCGACAGGCTGCTGCTGGACGGGGAGCTTGACCGGCTCGGCGAACCCCAGGGCTCGATCATGCGCCTGGCGTTTTACGATGACCTGACCCACGACCAGATTTCACGGCAACTGAACCTTCCCCTTGGTACGGTCAAGAGTCACATCCGCCGCAGCCTTAGCCACCTGAGACACCGATTGGAGGTGGATCATGCAGCACCTTGACCCCGAAGTCCTGAGCCTTTTCGCCCTGGACGAGCCTGTCGACGCCGGCAGCATCAACCACCTTCGGTCGTGCCCCGAGTGCGCAGCCGAGTACGCCGCACTCCACCGGGCCGTCAACGCCGTCCGGACCACCCCCGACGCCAGCTCCCTGGAGAGCCCGGGCCCAGGCGTATGGGAAGGAATCCACCGGACGCTGGGTCTCTCCGAGGCCGTTGCCGCTGACCCCCTTGGCCCGGCAACTGTGAAGCCTGCTGAAGCCCCGCCTGCACAAGGAGGCAACGTCACCTGGCTCCGCCGGCCTGTTACCTGGCTGGCTGCCGCCGCGGCCGCTGCCGTAATCACCACAGGCGTTGTTGTGGCCATCAACCAGACGGTCGCCCCGGTTCCACTCGCCTCGGCCCGCCTGGAGCCGCTCGAGCAGTTTTCCGCCACCGGATCAGCCACCGTGACAGAAGCCAACGACGGTTCGCGGACCATTGAGGTGCAGCTGGACAAGTCGGAGGCCCGGGGTTACCAGGAAGTCTGGCTCATCGCCCCGGACCTTTCCAGGCTGGTCAGCCTGGGGATCATGAACTCGTCATCCGGCCGCTTTGACGTCCCGTCAGGCCTCGACCTCTCCGGCTACCCCATCGTCGACATCTCCGACGAGCCGTTGGACGGCAATCCGGCGCACTCCAGTGTCAGCATCGCCAGGGGCACCCTCAGCTCCTGACCATGGCGCCGGGGACGCGGAGCGGGTACAACTTATTCATGACGTCGCCACTGGTGCTCGGCCCCATGATGCGGTTTGTGGATGAAACCTCAGCGAGCATCTGGGCGGAGACGCGCGGCGCTGGAGAAGTCACCGTCCGCGCCGAAGGAAAAGTTTGGACAGCCCGCACGTTCGGCGTTCACGGCCATCACTACGCCCTGGTGGAGGTGACGGGGCTGGAGCCGGGAAGCGTCACTCCCTACACCCTGGAGGTCGATGGGACCCTGGTGTGGCCCAAACCGGAATCCCACCTGCCGCCGTCTAAAATTTCTACCCTGACTCCCGGCAGGCCCCTTCGGCTGGCCTTCGGCTCCTGCCGCACCAGCGTGCCGCATGACGCCTCCGGCAACCGCAGCCACGGCGTGGACTCCCTGCGCGCCTACGCCCTGCAGATGGCTTCCGGTGACGGCACTCCCTGGCCGGACCTGGTGGCATTCCTGGGTGACCAGGTCTACGCGGACTCCACCAGCAAGCACATGCAGGAGTTCATCCGTTCCAGGCGCAATATCAAGGAACCGCCCGGAAAGGAGCTCAAGGACTACGAGGAGTACGCCCACCTCTACTATCTTGCGTGGTCGGACCCGGCCAACCGGTGGCTGCTGTCCACCCTGTCCAGCGCCATGATCTTCGATGACCACGACATCCGGGACGACTGGAACGCCTCCCAAACGTGGAAGCAGAAGATGGCTGCCACCCCGTGGTGGCACGAGCGGGTGGTTGCGGGGCTGGCTTCATACTGGGTCTACCAGCACCTGGGAAACCTGTCCCCGCAGGAACGTGGGCAGGATGCCCTGTGGCAGCGGGTGGTCCGGCACACCGGTGCCGACGAACCGGATCTCAGCGCCGAGCTGGACAAGCTCGTGGAACGTGCGGACAGCAAACCCGAATCATACCGGTGGAGTCTCTGCCGCGACTTCGGCGACACACGGCTCATTGTGCTGGACTCGCGCGCCGCCAGGGATCTGTCCCCGGACCGGCGGGCGCTGCTCGATGATGCGGAAATGGCCTGGCTCGACGAGAACATGCGCGGCGGCTTCCGCCACGTGCTGATCGCCACGTCGCTGCCGTTCCTCCTGCCGATGGGCCTGCACCACATGGAATCCTGGAACGAAGCCGTTTCCGAGGGCGCATGGGGAAGCCTGGCCGGCAAGGCGGCCGAAAAGCTGCGCCAGGCCCTCGACCTGGAACACTGGGCGGCTTTCCAGAAGAGCTTCCGGCAAGTGGCGATCATGGCCGCCGAAGTGGCCGACGGAAAACGCGGGAACCCTCCTGAGACAGTCATGTTCCTCTCCGGGGACGTCCACTTTTCCTACGTTTCGGAAGTCCAGCGGACAGCGGGCAGCAGGATTATCCAAGCCGTCTGCTCACCCATCCGCAACCCGCTGCCGCGGCTGATGCGTTCTGTCACCGCCATTCTGTCCTACGGGATGGCGGAATCCGTGGGGGCCCTTGCCGCGCGCACAGCCAAAGTCCCGGACCCGCCCTACACGTGGTCAGGCATTAAGGGGCCATGGTTTGACAACAACCTGGCGTCCCTGGAGGTCACCCCCCAAGGCATGAACCTGTCCTGGCAAAAAGGCGTGGTGGAGGGCGGTGACCATCTGCACCCCCTGGTGGAGCAGGTTGCTTCCCTCACCATCACGCCCAGGAACGTGGAGCAACCCGCACCCCAGGCGCCATAACCCCATAAGGGTGCAGCGTCACCTGCCGGTTCCGGCAGCCGCCACGTTCCCGGGTACGGGATCATGGCGCAGGTACTGGCGGCTGAAGGTGCCGGTCCCCGCGGTCAGGGCGCGCAGTTCAACTGCGTATTTCAGGAGTTCCTGGTCCGGCACTTCGGCAGTGATCTCCGTCCGGTCCCCGCCGGAGGACGTGGTGCCCGTGAGCCGGCCGCGGCGGGCGGAAAGGTCGCTCATCACCGTCCCAACGTGTTCATCGGGGACGCTGATCACCACCGACGAGACAGGCTCCAGCAGCTGGATTTTGCCTGCTGCGGCAGCCTCGCGCAGCGCAAGGGCACCGGCTGCCTGGAACGCGGCGTCCGAGGAGTCGACGCTGTGCGCCTTGCCGCCCACCACGGTCACGCGTACATCAACCACCGGGAAACCGGAAGCAACGCCTTTCTGCATCTGCGCCCGTACGCCCTTTTCTACGGAAGAAATATAGGTTCCGGGGATCACGCCGCCCACCGTTTTGTCGATGAACTCGAATCCGGCGCCCCTGGGCAGCGGCTCAACCTCGATGTCGCAGACGGCATACTGGCCGTGGCCGCCGGACTGTTTGACGTGGCGGCCGTGCCCGGCGGCGTGGCTTGAAAAGGTCTCCCGCAGCGGCGTCACAACGTCCACGGTGTGCAGCTTTACGCCCTGGTCACGCAGCCTGTCCAGCACCACTTCGGCATGTGCCTCCCCCATGCACCAGAGGATCAGCTGGTGGGTCTCCGCATTCCGCTCCACCCGAAGGGTGGGGTCGCCGGCCGCCACTTTTCCCAGGCTGCGGGCCAGGGCGTCCTCGTCGCCGTGGGAATCGGCTTCAATGGCCACCGGCATCAGCGGCTCGGGCATCTCCCAGGTTGCCAGCAGCAGCGGCTGGTCCTTGGCGGAGATGGTATCCCCGGTCTCGGCGCTGCCCAGTTTGGCTACCGCGGCGATGTCGCCGGCGATACAAAAGGGCACGGGCCTAAGGGTGGCCCCGAGCGGCGAGTAGAGGTGGGTGAGGCGCTCGTCGGTGTCATGGTCCTGGTGTCCGCGGTCCGCCAGCCCATGTCCGCTGACATGGACCGGGGTATCACCGCGCAGGGTTCCGGAGAACACCCGGACCAGGCAGACGCGGCCCAGGAAGGCGTCCACGGTGGTGCGCACCACTTCAGCGGCCAGGGGTCCCTCGGGGTTGCAGGCAAGGGCACGGACCGGCGCTCCAGCAAGGTCTGTTGCCCGCGGCAGGCTCCGCTCCGGGGGCGACGGAAACGCTTTGATGAGGAGCTCCAGAAGTTCGGCCGTACCCAGCCCGGTGAGCGCCGAGGCAGGCACCGCGGGAAAGAAGGACCCGCGGGCGACGGCGGTTTCCAGGTCCGCGATGAGGACGTCGGCATCGATGTCCTCCCCGCCCAGGTAGCGGTCCATCAGCGTTTCGTCTTCGCTTTCGGCGATGATCCCTTCGATCAGCTCGGCCCGCTCAGCATCCGCTGCTCCGGTTTCCTGCGGCTCCGCGGCACGGGCCGTGGCACCGGAGGTTTCGGGCGGATATTCGAAGACCGTGCCGGACAGCAGGCCGAGGAGGCCGGTGACCTCCCCGGCCTTGCGGACAGGGACATATAACGGTAGGACCGTGTCGCCGAACGCCGCGCGGCAGGCGGCGAGGACGCCGTCGTAATCAGCCCGGGGATGATCGAGCCGCGTGATGACCACGGCACGTGGCATCCCCAGGTACTGGCACTCCTGCCAGATCGCAGTGGTGCCCGCATCCACGCCATCAACAGCGGAAACGGCAAAAAGGACGGCGTCCGCGGCCCGAAGGCCGGCGCGGAGCTCCCCGATGAAATCCGGATAGCCCGGCGTATCGAGGAGATTGATCTTCATTCCGGCCACGGGCAGCGGCACCACTGACAGCGCCACCGAACGTTGTTGGTGAATGGCGGCGGGATCGGAATCGCTCACCGTGGTCCCGTCAACCACTGAGCCCTTCCTGGTGATCATCCCGTTGGCCTCGAGCAATGCCTCGACGAGGGTGGTTTTGCCGGCACCGGAACGGCCAACAAGCGCCACATTCCGAACCAGGGCAGGGTCACGCGGTGATACGCCGGCGGTGCCGTTGCCCTGGCGCCCTTCCGGCCCGCCGCGCCCTGCAGTACCTGCTGCATCCTTGGTGCCTTTGACCGACATTGGAACCTCCTGGCGTCTTTGCCTGGTTGTTTTACTTTTCGCGCGCCTTGCGTGTGGCAGCGTCGTTGGCCTTTTGCAGCGCTTTGACGAGTTCGTCCTTGTCCATCTTCGAACGGCCGGCGATATCCAGCTCCCGGGCACGCTCCAGCAGGTGCTTCTTGGAGGCGTTGGCGTCCACGCCGCCTGCAGTGGGCTCCGCTGCGTCGAGTCCCTTTTCCGCCCGTTTGTCAGAGGGGCCGCGTTTCTCTTTCGGCTCCCAGTGGTCCCCCACCTTTTCGTAGCTGTGCTTCAGCGATGCGTAGGCGGCCCGGGCGGCCCGGCGTTCGTCCTTGTCATAGGACTCCATGGCGGAATCGTAGGTTTTGGCGAACGTGTCCTGCGCTTTCTGGTCCGAGCGCTGCAGGGTCGAGGGTAGCTCGTCCTTGCGGGCGTGGTCGTTCTTTCCCGTCTTCGGCATTGCACTCACCGCACTTTCGTCAGCAGGCTATCGTCCGGACACACCAAGCTTAGCCACGGCCCGGTTTGGTTGTCTGCTGCCGGTGCGGACTGGGAACCTCCATGTGGTGAACAGCATTAAAGCTGCTCGGGCCAGTAGTCGGGGTCGTAGCCGTAGAGGCGCGGGCGGCGGGGCTCTGCCCCGGGCGCTGCAAGGGACACCTCCGCCTGCTGCTCCGCATCTTCGGCACCGCCGACGTCGTCAGGCCGGCCTTTCGTCAGGTCCCTTTTGGCGCTGCCGCGCTTGTCCGGGCCATCAGGCATGAGCAACTCCAATCCCCCAATTGAGAGGTCCGGCTGCTTGAACCACTGCAGCCACCCTAGCGGCTGGAAGGCAGCCCAACATGTCACTTTTGCTCAAGAAATAGTCAGTTTCCCACCACTACTTCCGCGGCGTGCGGGCCACGTCTGCCTTGCCTTAGTGTGGCCGGGTCCGGTCCAGCGAGTCGACGAGGCGCCTCGCCGACCCGCCAAGGTTCCATTCGGTGGTGAGCCTTTCGAGTTCGGCGCGTTCCTCCCCGGCGACGGGGTGCAACCGGGCACCGGCTTCCTCGAGTGAGGGCAGGTCCAGGTCCCGCACAAGCCGTACGACGGCGGGCGCGGCCAAAAGGTAGTCGGCGGCGGCTTCCAGCCTGGCCCGGACAGGTGACGACAGTCCGCTCTGCGGGTCCGCTGCTGCTTCGAGGAGGTTTTCCAGGGTGCCGTACTTCAGGAGCAACGATGCGGCGGTCTTTTCGCCGATGCCGGCCACACCGGGGAGCCCGTCCGACGCGTCGCCGCGAAGGGTGGCGTAGTCCGCGTACTGCTGGGGCAGCACCCGGTACTTCCCTACCACGGCCGCTTCGGTCATGACGTCCAGGTTTTTCATGCCGCGTGCGGTGTAAATCACCCGGACCTGTCGGGCGTCGTCGCAGACCTGGAAGAGGTCGCGGTCCCCGGTGACGACATCCACAGGGAGTGCGGCCTGGCTGGCATAGGTCCCCACAACGTCGTCGGCTTCATGGTCAGCCGCCCCGACGATCGCGATTCCGGCCAGGCCCAGCACGTGGCGGATCATGGGAAGCTGCGCCTCGAGGGCGTCCGGCACAACCTCCACATCAGGGGCGTCCGTGATGGCTTCCGCGACGCGGTGCGACTTATAGCTGGGAAGTAGGTCCACACGCCATTGGGGCCGCCAGTCGTCATCCCAGCACGCGATGAGATGGGTGGCCCCGTAGTCCGTGGTCAGCCTCGCGATCATGTCCAGGAGACCCCGGACGGCGTTGACGGGCGTTCCGTCGGCGCGGCGGAGGGAATCGGGCAAGCCGTAAAAGGCGCGAAAGTACAAGGAGGCAGTGTCCAGCAGCATCAGGCGGTCAGGCATACCCTGATCCTGACACGGAAAGGTCTCCTCATGGGAGTCGCGCACTTGCCCTGGGAGTGTGCTGGTCCCATCCTTCGATTCTGCAGTAAGTTCGTCACAACGGTGATGTCCGAAGGAGGCTACGTGAACGCAAGGGCTCCGTCCAGGTTCAGTGTCGAGGGGCTTTGCAGGCCCCTGCTGGCCGCCTGCCTGCTGGTTACAGCGGCCGCCGTTACCGGCTGCGCTCCGGACGCGACGGGCGCGTCGTCAACAGCGCAAAACTTCCACAAGGCCGTAAGGTCCTCTGACTGGTCCACTGCATGTGAATTGCTGCAGCCCGATACGCGTCAGCAGGTGGCAGAGCGGAACGGCGACAGCTGCGAATTCGGCCTGGAATCCTTGCAGCTACCCACAGCAGGGACGCTTCTGAAGACCGAAGCGTACGGGCGGGAGGCTCTGGTGGAGTTCGACGGCGATGTGGTTTTTATGGCCTCCTCCGGCTCGGCATGGCGAGTCACAGCTGCGGGGTGCAGCCCCAGGGGAGATTCGCCATACTCGTGCGAAGTAGGAGGCAAATAAAGATGCGTTGGTCCTTTTTTCTCTACCTGATCCTCATATTCGGCGGCCTGGCATACATGACGTTCGTCGGGCTCGCGCGCGGATAAGGGTCCTGACGTGAAAAACGGGTTGAAAAACAATGGGCTGAGTCTCTTCTTCGGAGGAATTTTCCTGCTCGCGGTCCTCGGGCAGGCCATCACCGGGCAGGCTGTCTTCAATGAAGGGCAACTCGCCGCAGGGCTGGACGAAATCAGCTTTGCGCAATACCTGGCCTCTTCGAGCTTCGCTGTCGATGTATCGGAGAACTGGCAGTCAGAGTACCTTCAGTTCCTGCTCTACATCGTGGCCACGATCTGGCTGGTTCAGAAGGGGTCACCGGAGTCCAAGGAGCTCGGCAAGGAGGGGATTGAATCCGATGAGGAACAACTGGTCGGCGAGCACGCCAACGATAAATCCCCTGCCTGGGCAAAGATCCAGGGCTGGCGCCTGAGAATATTTTCAAACTCCCTGGCGGCCACCATGGGACTAATCTTCGTCCTGTCGTGGCTCGTCCAGTCCGTCACCGGACACTCGGCCTACAACGAAGAGCAGCTGCGGGACTTCCAGGATCCCGTCCCATGGCTCGAGTACGTCGGTTCCCCCGACTTCTGGAACCGGACCCTGCAAAACTGGCAGTCGGAGTTCCTGGCCGTAGGGTCCATGGTTGTCCTGTCGATCTACCTCCGCCAACGCGGGTCACCGGAATCCAAACCTGTCGGATCCGCGCATGACGATACCGGCACCACGGGCTAGGGTGCGGGCCGGCAGCAAAAGCGTGTCGATTCGTTGAATTGTTCCGGGCCACTCCGCCCCCTGCCGTGAATCGTTTGTCGGGGGCTCTGGTACCGGGAGCTTGAACGGGGCGAGAATGGCCTCGTGTTCCTTGCACGGAGGGGCCGGGCCAGCGAACCGATGAATGCCGCAGCCCGAAGGATCCAGCGCATCTACCTGACGTTGACGCTGGGCAATACGCTTGCGGCTTCGTTCATTTGGGGAGTCAATACACTGTTCCTGCTGGACGCCGGCCTCAGCAATTTCGAGGCCTTCGCCGCCAACGCCTTCTTCACGGTCGGAATGGTCATTTTCGAGGTCCCCACCGGGGTGGTGGCCGACAGCTGGGGCCGCCGGGCGTCGTTTCTGCTCGGCACCGTGACCCTGGCCGGATCCACTTACCTCTACTACCTGCTGTGGCAGTTGTCCGCGCCGTTCGCCTGGTGGGCGGTCGTGTCCGTGCTGCTTGGCCTGGGCTTTACCTTCTTCTCGGGTGCCGTTGAGGCCTGGCTTGTTGATGCACTGCGCTACTCGGGGTATGACGGCGGGCTGGAGGCGGTGTTCGGGCGCGGGCAGATGGTGTCGGGCGTGGCGATGCTCGCCGGTTCCGTGGCCGGCGGCGTGATTGCCCAGGCTACTGACCTCGGTGTGCCGTTCCTGGTGCGGGTGGGCGTGCTGCTGGCTATGTTCGCGGTCGCCTTTGGACTGATGCACGACGTCGGGTTCACCCCGGAGCGTTCAACGCACCCTTTGCGCGCGACGCGGGCAGTGCTGTCAGCCTCGATCGAGAACGGTCTGAAAATCCCGCCCGTACGGTACGTGATGCTGGCCGCCCCCTTCAGCGCCGGCGTCGGAATCTATGTCTTTTATGCCCTCCAGCCGTACCTGCTGGAGCTTTTTGGCGACCCCCGCGCGTATTCTGTTGCCGGGCTCGCTGCGGCCATTGTAGCGGGCGCGGAGGTGGTGGGCGGGTGGCTTGCTCCCTATGTCCGGCGCCTGTTCCGCAAGCGCACTTCGGTGTTGATCCTGAGCGGCAGCATCAGTGCCGTAATTCTCCTGGTGCTCGGGTTTGCCCGCGTGTTCTGGGTTGCCCTGGTCCTGTTGACGCTGTGGGCAGTGATCGATTCCGCCGCCATGCCGGTAAGGCAGGCGTATGTGAACGACATGATTCCGTCGAAGCAGCGTGCCACCGTGCTGAGCTTTGATTCACTGATGGGATCCAGCGGCGGGGTTGTAGTGCAGCCGGTGCTCGGCAGGAGCGCCGACCTCTACGGCTATCCCGTGTCGCTGGCCCTGGCCGGGATCTTCCAAAGCCTTGCGGTTCCATTCCTGGTTGCCAGCCGTCGGCAGGGCGCCGCTGCGGATGTAGCCAATGCGTCAACGGAGCAACCGGATAAGGGACCGGCCGAGGAGACCCGTCCCTGACATGCCGCGGATCGCCTTGAGCTACGAGGCCAACTGCTCAGGGATGTCGTGGCGCTGACTGGCCGGGCAGGCAGCGCCTTCAGGCTGGTTGACCTCGGCCCACAGCGCGTCGAGGGAGAGGCCGAGGACGCCGGCGATCGCGGCAATGGTGGGGAAGGCAGGAGTGGCGACGCGGCCCGACTCGATTTTCCGGAGGGTCTCAGGTGAGACCTGTGCATCCAGCGCAGTAGCGAGCATGGGGCGCTGTCCCCTGGCGCGGCGCAGGAGTGAGCCGAGGCGCTGCCCGCGCTCCACTTCCTCGGGACTAAGCGGCAATCTGACCATGGCTCCAATTCTAATACCGGGGATAATATGGCCGGGATAGTTATTGGTTCTGGAAAGGTGCCACATGATTGAGATCCTGAACTCGTCCGAACTGGGCCGGGCAAAGGAGGCAGGTGCCTTGGTCGCCCACATTCTGCAGACATTGAAGGGCCGAAGCACAGTGGGCACCAGCCTTCTGGACATCGACGTGTGGGCCAAGGCCATGATCGTCGAGGCCGGAGCGCAGTCCTGCTATGTGGACTACGAGCCGTCCTTCGGGCGCGGCCCATTCGGGCACTATATCTGCACCGCCGTCAACGATGCCGTACTCCACGGATTGCCTCACGATTACACACTTGCTGACGGCGACCTGCTGACGCTCGACCTCGCCGTCTCCAAAGACGGCATCGCTGCAGACTCCGCCATCAGTTTTATTGTGGGCGACGCCAAGCCCCTGGAGAGCATCGCCATGATCGACGCGACCGAACGCGCGTTGTATGCAGGGATAGCCGCAGCCGGCCCCGGAGCCCGCATCGGTGACATCTCCCACGCCATCGGCTCCGTCCTCAGTGAGGCGGGCTACCCCGTCAACACCCAATTCGGCGGCCATGGGATCGGGTCAACAATGCACCAGGACCCGCACGTGCCAAATACCGGACGGCCCGGCCGAGGATACACGCTGCGACCCGGGCTCCTGTTGGCGTTGGAGCCCTGGGTCATGGCGGACACCGCTGAATTGGTCACCGATCCCGACGGCTGGACGCTCCGGAGCGCGACAGGGTGCCGCACGGCACACAGTGAGCACACAATCGCCATCACCAACGACGGTGCCGAAATCCTCACGTTGCCGAAAGAGGCGCTTTTGTGAGGCCGTGACTGGTCACGTCCCCAATCAGTACATTCAGGACGCCCAGTCGGCGTCGCCGAAGGCACGTCCACGGAAGTGGGCCCGGAGGTACTCCCCCACCACCGCAGCGCCCAGGCCCCCGACGTCGGGCGCGACAACCCTGCCGCCGACCCGCCGCACCATGCGCTGGACGAACCGCTCCAGGCTCGGGTCATCGCCGAGGCGGAAGAACGTCGCTTGCACGCCGGCACGCCCCAGGCGGTCGAGCTCTGCCACTGTGACGCGGATCGTTTCCGGGTCCGAAGGCCAGCAGAACCACGGCTCGCCTTCAGGCAGCAGATGCGCGGTTGGTTCGCCGTCGGTCACCACAAGGAGGACAGGCTGCATGGACGGGTGCCGGCGGAAGAACCGCCCGGCGAGCAGCAGTCCATGGTGCAGGTTGGTGCCCTGCTCCCGGCGGACCGGCAGCGCCGTTAGCTCGCCGATGTCCATCGCCTGCGCATAGCGGCCGAACGTGATCAGCTCCAGCCGGTCCCCACGGAAGCGCGTGGAGACGAGGTGGTGCAGGGCCAAAGCAGTACGCTTCATCGGCACCCACCGCCCCTCGGCGGCCATCGAGAATGACACATCGACGAGCAGGACGACGGCGGCCTGGGTGCGGGCCTCTGTTTCGCTGACCTCGATGTCTGCGGCGGTAAGGTGCAGGCCCCGGGCGGGGTTCCCGCCGTCGGCCACGGTACGGCTGATCGCGTTGGTCAGGGTGCGCGTAACATCCCAGGGCTCGGCGTCCCCAAACTCCCACTGGCGGCTGGAGCCGGTCTGTTCCCCGGCGGCACCTGCCACCCGCGTGTCCCGCCGCCCCTGCCGGCCTGAAAGCTGCTTGGCAGTGTCCCGCAAGAGGGACTTGCCCAGCCTCCGCATCGCCTGCGGGGACAGCCGCAGGTCGCCGTCGGCTCCCCGCCGCAGATAGCCGCCATCCTGCATGGCCCGCTCTATCTCGGCGAGGGTGCGGGCGGTCACGGCCGCACTCTGGCCGAGCTGGCGGGCGAGGGCGTCCAGATCCAGATCGCCGAGGTTTGATCCGTTGTAGGACTGGGACAGCTGTTCGGCCAACCCGTCGAGTTCGGCGATGTCCTGGAGCACGCCGGTGCCGTCACCCAGGCCCAGGCCCTCCTGGCCCTCAAAGCGTTCGGACCCGGTCCAGTCCTCCCCGGGGCGCAGGGCCCGCAGGCTGGCGTCGAGCTGATCAAGCTGGGCCATCAGGTCCGGCGAGCCGAAAGCCTGGCCCGAGAGTCGCATGAGCTCCTCGCGCTGTTCGGCAGACATGGATTGCAGGAGCCGCTGCGCCGCGGCCGCGCGCTTAGCCAGGGCATCAATCAACTCCTCCACCGATTGGGGGTTCTCCGGAAATAAGCTGCCATGCCTGGCCATGAACTCTTGGAAGTCCGCATCAGTGTCTTCGCCGCGCCGGTGTTTGTCCAGCAACCCGTTGAGGTCCCGCAGCATGCTGTTCACCGCAGCCCGGTCCTCATCAGTGGCGTTTTCGAGCGCCTGCTTCATCCCGGCGAACCGCTGGTCCAGGACCTCACGGCCCAGCAGGTCCTTGATCCGCTCGTAGGCCTCCCAGGCAGTGCTGGACTGCCAGTCATAGGAGGCCAGCTCGTTGACGGCGGCCGCCGTGGACTGGGGCAGGTTCTGCAGCTGCATCTCCCGGAATTCCCGGTCGGTGTTGTCCATCATGGCGTCCCGGGCAAGCTGCTTGCGTTCCTCAAGCACGGCGGTCTCGAGCAGCTTCTGGACCTCGTTGAGGGTGCCGTCGAGCCGGTGACGGCCCAGGAGTTCACTGCGGCGCTGCTGGACGCGCCGGGCGAGGTCATCGAGGCCTTCCCGGTTCCGGCCGCCGCGCCGCAGGAACTCCTGCAGGGCGTGCCGGGGCGAGTAGCCAGCCATGACGTCCTCGGCGACGGCGTCCAAGGCCTCTGCCAGGTCAACGGGCGGCGCGAGCGGGTCCGGCCCGCCCGTATACCGGCCGTACCTGGCGGAGTGGTTGTGGATGCCCATGTCGCTCCTATTCGTGTACTGGCCGCCCTGCTGCTGCAGTGTTGCTGCTAGCCGTAGATGGTTTCCTCGTCGTCGGACTCCTTCGAGATCCGCCGGGCGAGGTAGAGGCCTTCCAGGGCGAGCTCGATGGCGGCGGCGCGCTGCCCTTCATTCGTTGCGCCGAGCCGGCCGCTGATTTCGTTGTACAGTCCCGATCCATTCAGTGACGGCAGGTTCTGCAGGAATTCCTCCGCTGTGACGTGTTCGCCGGTGGTCACGGTCCTGTGTCCGTCGAGCGCGGCGACGAGCGGGCCCAGGTCGATGCCTTGGTAGTGCGCCCGCACTGCTTCGGCGGTGGCGCTGCGGAGGAGGTGGTCCAGGACGGCCTGTTCGCGGCCTTCTTCCCCCGACTCGAATTCGATCTTGCCGGTGAGGACGTCCACTGCTGTGCCAAGGTCCACGATGCGGGCCACCGCCTCGCTTTCCCCGCGGACGCTGGCCCGGCGAAGCGCTGCTGCGGCAACGGTTTCGGCACCGGCGATGGCGAACCGCGCGGAGACTCCCGACGTCTGGTTGATTGCCGGGGACTGACGGAGCGCACGGGTGTAGCGGGCCAGGATCTCGAGGATGACGGGCGGGACATCGGCCACCAGCTGCCCCTCCTGCCGGATCACCGACACCTCGTCGGCCAGCTCTATCGGGTAGTGGGTCCGGATCTCCGCGCCGAACCGGTCCTTTAGCGGGGTGATGATCCTGCCGCGGTTGGTGTAATCCTCCGGGTTCGCCGACGCGACGACGAGCACGTCCAGCGGCAGCCGCAGCACGTAGCCGCGGATCTGGATATCGCGCTCTTCCATCACGTTCAGCATCGACACCTGGATCCGCTCGGCCAGGTCCGGCAGCTCATTAATGGCGATGATGCCGCGGTTGGAGCGCGGGACCAGGCCGTAGTGGATGGTTTCCGGGTCCCCCAGGCGGCGGCCTTCGGCCACGCGCATCGGATCGACGTCGCCGATGAGGTCCGCAACGGAGGTGTCCGGTGTGGCGAGCTTCTCCACGTACCGCTCCGACCGGTGTCGCCAGGCCACGCGCATCCGGTCCCCTTCGGTGACGGCGCGGGCGCGCGAATGCTCCGTAATCGGCTCGTACGGGTGTTCGTTGAGTTCCGAGTCCTCAATCACCGGCGACCATTCGTCCAGCAGCCCGGCCAGCGTGCGGAGAAGCCGTGTTTTGCCCTGCCCCCGTTCGCCGAGCAGCACGACATCGTGGCCTGCTATTAAGGCACGCTCGAGCTGGGGAAGGACGGTCCTGCTGAAGCCGTACATCCCGGGCCATGGATCGCGGCCGGCGGCGAGCGCGGCGAGCAGGTTGTCGCGGATCTCGTGGCGCAGGTCCTTCTGGACATGCCCGGCCGCACGCAGTTCACCAACAGTGAAGATATCGGGTCGATCAGTCACCACTCCACGGTAGTCCCCCATGTGCTGTCAATCGAGGAATTCTTACAAACGGGCGGGCAAATCCCTGCCTCCTGCTGCAGACATCACTCCGCTACTTCAAAACGTCAGTGTCCGTTGGGGCGGCCCGGTGATCCACCGCGGCCGTCAGCTCGTCGATCCGGTCGAGGGCTGAGTTGAGCTGCTGCACAGTCGTCCACAGAACTGGATGTTCTTCACGGATCTGCGACAGCGAGGCGCCAGCGGAACGAAGCGTTGCGAGGTCAAAACTGACGTTCGTTCGCGCCCCCGCCACTGCTGCCCGGAGGGCGCCGAAAGCGACAACCACATCGGCGATCAGCGCCGGGTTTCCGTGGGAAGCAAGCCAGCCAAGGTCCTCGATGGCTTCCATCGCCCGCTCGCCCAGCACGGCGGAAGCCTTCGCGGCGTTAACCGACGCCTCGTGGATCGCGTCATCACGCTCCTGCCCGGGTTCCAGGCGGAACGCCGCGCCGAACGCTTCGGAGGCGGCAGCGTCGTCGTCGGCCAATCGAAGGGCGGTTTCACGGAGCAATCGCGCACGTGCGTGGAGGTCGGCAAGCTCCCCCTCCTGGCCCTGGTCCGGCTTTGTATAACCCGCCACCATCGACACCAGGGAAGCCGCGATGGCGAGCATTACCCCCGTCCCTGCCCCTCCGCCCGGCGACCCCTTGGACTCCGCCAGTGCCTGCGTCCATTCCTCAACCGTCGAGCCTTGGGTTGTCACCAGTTCAGAATCAGCCATGGCACCTATTGTGCCTTGGTAAGCGGCCCTGACTATGGAGGGCAACATAAATCTGGCCGCCCTGCACCAGTCCCGGCCGTCACTCTGTTGCCGCTCCGGCCTCCAGATCATCGACGAAGGCCACCTGGGCCGTGTATTGCTGGTACAGCTGAACTGCGTCTTCCATGGGAAGGCGACCGAACCTCAGAACCGCTTGCAGCCCCTCAAGTTGGGCATTGCAACTCTCCGCGGAAGTCACTTTCGTGGCAACCGAGTGCGAGTTTGCCAAATTCGTGGACAACGCCGCAACGAGGGATAGGATCATCGCCGCCAGGCAGAGCACCTGCCAGACCATGGCACTTTGCTGCAGCGAGAGGACGCCTTGAACCCCAGCTGCGAACCTGGTGCCCCCAATGGCTGGTCCGGCTGTAAATGCCGCAGCCAGCGCGCTAGCCACCACGCTCGCAGTCACCAGCCTGTTGCGGCGGGGCCTCTGCTGCCGCAGGAACTGTCTGAGCACTGACTGCCGCTGCTCAATCTCCTCGATCAGTCTCTGACGTGCTTCCTGTTCTTTCACGCCCTTCTCCCCACGCCTTCCGTAGTGCAACCCACCTGAAACAGCAGTGGGATCCATGGAGGCTCGCGGGCGGCAACTTGATCCGATGAATCCTTCTGTCACCTGCTGACCACAACCAGAAACAGCACGTGAAGCCTCTGATGATTCGAGCATTTGTGGCGTTACTGCCGCGTTACAGCACGAAGCATGCCCGCCTCAGTTGGTTTCGGGGGATCTTGATCAAACCTTTGCCGTACGCAAGCTGATTCCTGATTGTTCTTTAGCAGGATCAAGGCAGCAGGATCCGGGCTAAATGAGAGTAAGGTGACATGTCATGACAACGGATGGTCCTCCGTCAGAGTTTTCTGACGGTGACGAGCCGGACCGGGAAGTGCCGGCGATGGGCACTATGGTTATCCGCACATGGACCGAACCCGACCAGACGCCGGGCTTCCGCGCAAGGTTGACCTACAGCCAATCTCCGACCTCTGAGCCGAAGACTGTCTATACGGTGGACCCGGACGAAGTCCTGGGAGCGGTCCGCGAATGGCTTCTTTCCCAGTCCGAGACTCCGAGCGGGGGCTAATTACTCCCCATTTTGCCGACCTGCAGGGAAATCTCAGCTGCGAGGCGGCGAATGGCCTCCGACGGCACCAGCCCCATGTCCTCCTTCAGCCGCAATTCATATTTCTCAAAGGCACGAAGCGCGGAAGCGTTGTTGCCCTGCCGCCGTTCGGCCTCAATGAAAAGCCCCACGGCACTTTCATAGAGCGGTTCGAGGGCCAGCGCAGCTTCGGCAGCCTCCAGGGCAGATTGATAGTCACAGCGGACCAGGGACTCGCGGGCGATGAGGTGGTAGGCGTGGAGCCGGTCCTGCTGCAGCCTGTTCTGTTCGAAGAGCACCCAGTCCTCGTACCAGCCAGGGAGCAAGTCAGAGTCCCGTAATTGCTGGAGGAGGGAAGCGACATTCCCGTTAAGTCCGGCGTTGCCCAACTCCCGGATCCGGGCCCGAAGCCCGTGCAGGTCCACTTCCACCAGGTCGCTGAGGGACAGGACCGTCCCGCCGTTGACCAGCAAGCCGGGCACCTGCCGGGAGACAAGGTGGACGGCAGCACGAAGGCTTTCCAGCGCCCTGGGCTCCGCGGTCTCCGGCCACAACAGTCCGGCGAGGTAGCTTCGTGGACGGGGACCGAGGATGGCGAGCGCCGTAATCAACCGTTGTTGCCGCGTAGCGACATGCAGGACCTCGGTGTCCCGACGAAGTTGCCACGATTGCAGCAGCCTCAACTGAAGACCATAGCCGTCATTGCCCATGGGTACCCCCGAACTCCAGCCTGGGGCTGGAACAGATGCAAGAACCACTTTCCGCAGTCCTTGGCGGGCTGTCAATGCTCATCGCCATCTGACCGGGTGCATGCCGTAACACTGGAGTAACGGCTGGCGGCTAGAGTACCGGTCACGAGGCGGCCCTGTCCCCTTGTAGGCCCGGCTCCTTGCCCCGCCCTGCTTCGGAACCTAACTCAAGGACATTCAATGACCACCGGCCAGCAATTCGAGCAGTCGACGGCGGCGCGGACCGGATACTCGCCCGTCTTCCTAAGCCAACGTCTGGACCCGCCGGCAATCGCAGAGGCCTTGCGCGATGACACTGTCATGCTTGATGGCTCAGAAATCATCCCCTACACGCATTTCTCGCTCGCGCTCAGCAAGTCCAGGCGCTTCGCCCGCTGGGTGGCTTGGAACATCGACGGCGGAACGCTCAAGAAGGTCAACCGTCAAGGCGTCCCTTTCGTGAAGGATCCAAGGATCCCTGCGGAGTTCCAGAACGGTGACGAACTCTACAGCGGCAACCGGCTTGACCGCGGACACCTGGCGCGGCGCGCAGATCTGCTGTGGGGGCCTTTGCCGGAGGCGAAGAGCGCAAACGCCGATTCGTTCTTCTTCACCAACATCACGCCGCAGATGGATGACTTCAACCAAAGCAGCAAGGACGGCCTATGGGGGCGGCTGGAAGACGCAGTCTTTGCCGACGTGGACGTACAGGATCTCAAGGTCAGTGCCCTTGGCGGACCGGTGTTCCAGGACGACGACCGCGTTTACCGGGATGTGCGGCTTCCGCGGGAGTACTGGAAGGTCATCGCATACATGGAGCAGGGGCGCTTCAAAAGCCATGCCTTCCTGCTCACCCAGAATCTAAACCCGTTCGAAGCGATCGACTTCGACGAGTTCCGGGTTTTTGAGATCAGCACAGCCGAATTGGGACTGCGTACTGGATTACGGTTCGACGAGGACCTGGCTTCGGCCAATGCCTTCACCGCGCTGACGGATGCAGCGGACCGGGAACCCCTCAATAGCCTGGGCGACATCCAATGGTGACTTGGGTGCCTGCCATGCGTCACGTGCCAACGCGTCAGGTGATGCCCACCAACTGGTAGGCCTTGCGGATTGCGGCGATCTTTTCCGCCTTGCGGACGTCGCCGCCGAAGTATGTCTGCCCAACGTCGACCACTGACTGAAGCGACTCACGAAACGTCGCAAGCGGAGTCAGACGGGCCATGCCGAGATAGGTCAGCACCGCCACGTCCTCGACGCCGAACACCCGGGTGCCGTCCTCTGTCATGGTCAGCAGATTGTGGACTGCCTTGTTGTGGATGTTGCTGTTGAAGTGGACCCAGCCCTGGTCGTTGGCCCGGCTTGGCAGTTCACCGGGGTTAAGACGGCGGAAGTCGTTCATGTGCTTGGGATGGCCTGTGCGGGAAGGGTCAGCGAAATCCCGGAGGGGGCGGCCATCAGCTCTTAGCCCGGGCCCGATTTCCCAGTCCCAGGTCGCTACATCCGCACGGTCAGGTGCTTCGTACCAGTTCCTGATGATGACGCCTGCGACGTCCGCGAAGGACTCGTTGAGTGCACCCGACTGCGTGGCATAGACGAGGTTCGACGTCGTTTCGATCACGCCGTGTGTGAGCTCGTGCCCGATGACATCCAAAAAGCGCGAGAGGCTGACGAGGCGGTCGTTCTGCCTGATTTGCCCGTACCACATGCGGTTCCGGAACCAGAACGCATTGAGCAGGGTGGGCGGAGCCTGCATGTTGGCTGCAGTGACGTTGACCAAGGAAATGAGGTCCATGCCATTGTCGTCGATGCCGTTGCGTTGCAGGACGACATTGTAGAAGTCGAGTACCCGGGAGGCGTTGGCATGGGCCGAGATGGCTGCGCGGTTGGTGGTGCCGTAGTCGCTGTCAGATGCCTTCACCGGTTCGGCGGGGTCAGGAGGATTGTCATTGATGTCAGCAAACTGCAGGTCGTAGGTGCGGACCAGGCGTCGTGGGTCGTTCAGCCGGCAGGCAGTGGTTGAGGGTGCGACCAATTCGCCAAAGAAGGCCTGCTCCTCATCGTTCTCGTCGATGCCCTTGCACCGTGCCGGGATGGCCAACGCAGTAGGCGTCGCGCTGTAGCAGAAGAGGATGCTGCCGTCGTGCGCGTCCACGAGATAGTTGAAGCTGGGCGGTACGGGCCGCAGTCCGAGGCCATGGCCCAGCAGCGCCGCGTCGCCAGCATCTGGTTCCCCGCCGGTGACGGGCGGCTCTGCAGGAAGCTGCCGGAAAAACCACGCCAAGTGCCACCGCCCGTCGTCGTCCGCCTTGTAAAAGTTCAGCCGGGCTCCGATACCGGACTCAGCGGGAAGGTCCACGCCCGTGAATTCGGCCACCTTCTCCAGCGCTTCGACACGACTGAGGGACTCGACCGGGTCAGCGTCCGGTGCTTCACCGAGTTGTCCGTTCACACTGACAAGGTCCCTGGAGCCCGTGAGCTCGACCGTGGCCAAGGCCCCGAAAATCGGGATATCGCTGTATGTCTGGGAAAAGCGAAGGGTGTGGGTCCCCAGAGCAGCAAGATCCCGTTCGCTCTCGACCACCAGGCTGGGCACGCGCTCAGGCCGCTCTGGTTCGGTCAAGGACCGCATTTCGGCACGGTCGTCCTGCTGAAGGAGCTGGTCCAGGTAATACCTCGCCGCACTCTCATTGCTGCTAAAAGGCATCCTCGGCGCATCCAAGCCCGGCGGGGTTCGGCCAAAGGATTCAGGGGAACGCGCCGTCGTGTTCTCGTCCCCGGCGTGATAATGAAGCCTCTGCAAATCAGCCATCTCAAGCTTCTTCCAAATGGTCCTTCGGGAATTCCCTGGCCGGCAGCAGCCGGCAGCATTCATGGTCGACGTTATGGGCGACGCGTTACGGCATCGTTACTGCGCAGAACCGGGGGCAGCAGTAACGTGCTGGTAACGCCACCTCATCACAATCAGGACGATGGCCCACAAGGATTTCCGCGTGGGCAGGAAGTGGAGCGCCTGCTGTGAAACTCGTCCTGTTCGATCTCGGGGACACGTTGGAAAGAGACGGTGTCCTCCTGCCCGGGGCGCTGGAGACCCTTGACGCCATCGCCTCACTCCGCACTGAAGGACAACCGGCAGTTGTCCTGGGTCTCTTGTCGGACTTTCACATGCCGGCCCGGCCCTCGGACGTGGCCATCATCCAGCAGCAGTACTACGCGTTGCTGGAAGGCCTTGGCATTCGGCAGTTCTTCGAGCCCGTGGCGGAGCGCGTCACGCTGTCCACGGAAGTGGGCGTCTTCAAACCGGACGAAGCGGTCTTCCGGGCCGCCGCGGCGAAGGTGGACCCCGCGCTGGATTTCGGTCAGGTCCTCTTCGTCACCGAAAACCGCGGGCACGTGGTCGCCGCGCGACAGCTCGGCCTGATGGCTGTCCATGTACGCGGGCCGGGGCAAGCGCAGGGCGAGGTGGAAACGCTGGCCGGGCTGGTTCCGCTGGTGCAGGCCTTCATCGAAAGCGGTGACGCCGTCGAGACCGTTGTCCTGGAGCTTCCATCGGATTCGCAGGACGCGGTCATCAGCCGGATCGCTGCCGGGGCTGCGAGGTGGACGAGGCTCGGTGACGTCCTGGTGGTGCGCTCCCCCGTCTCCCAGGCAAGCCATCTTCTTGCGAGGGGTGGCCTGGCTGATACTGCCCATCGCCTGTACGTTCCGGAACGTCCGCTTAGCCTGGTCATCCAGACCGCCCGCCTTTTCCAGGAGGACCACCCGTCCGTGCGCGTCGTGGTGGACAAGGGCCGGTATCTGGTGGTTGAGCTTGGTCCCGATGACCGCTCAGCCGTCGCAGGGCCACACGCATCCTCTTACATGGTCCGCGCCCTCCCACCCGACACAGTGGTATTCGACCAGCGGGGTCCCCGAGCGAAGCGAACGACGCCGGTTGAGGCGGCTGCCGGACCGGCTCGCAGGGTGTCCCGCGTTGAGTTTGAGGACGACGTCGGCCGGCTGGCCCGCCTGCGGACGCGGCACTCCGGAAGCGCCGAATTCCTGGCCGCGCTTCAGTGGGCGGAAGTCCGGCTGGCGGATCTGGGCTATGCCACGCACCTTCAAACCGTCCCGGTACGTGGCGGAACGACGCGCAACCTGATAGCGGACAGCCCGGGGAACGGCGAGGACCGGGATCTGGTGCTGGTCACCGCGCACTTGGATTCCGTCAATATCCAGGGTGCCGCGGCGGCCGCCCCCGGGGCTGACGACAATGCGTCCGGCAGTGCGGGGGTGCTCGCTATCGGCCGGGCGCTGGCCGGTCAACCCGCCAGGCACGACCTCCGCCTCATCCTGTTCGGGGGCGAGGAGCAGGGCCTCTTCGGCAGCCGCCAGTACGTGAACACACTGGACGTGGACGAGCGCTCGCGGATAAGCGCCGTGGTCAACATGGACATGATCGCCTGTCAAAACACCAGCCAGGCGACCGTGCTGCTGGAGGGAGGACCGGTGTCCCATACCGTCATCGAGGCGTTGGCCGAGGTGGCCCGGGCGCATACTTCGCTGGCAGTCCAGACAAGCCTCACCCCGTTCAACAGTGACCATGTGCCATTCATCGACCTGGGCATTCCCGCCGTTCTCACGATAGAGGGAACCGACTCGGCGAATGACCGGGTGCACACTGACCGGGACACCCTGGACACACTGGACCTGGACCTCGCCATGGAGATTCTGCGGATGAACGTGGTGTTCGTGGCCCAGTCGCTGGGCAGAGACACCAGAATTGCCGGACCCATCACGTGAAGGAGAGACCCTACGATGCACGAAACAAACCAGCCGCTGTTTCCTGAGCAGCAACGAAGCCGTGAACTGTGCGGGACCATGGAAGTACACCGCCGCCTCCTGAACCAGAGCGTCACCTACCAGGAACGCCGCGCCCTGATCGACAACCGGGCTCTTGCCTACGAGGACCAGACGCGCAGTATCGCCCGAAGGGGAGTACTCACCATCCCGGTGGTGGTCCACGTGGTGCACAATCCTGATGACCCGGTCCAGGACATCAGTGCGGCGCAGATCCAGGGCCAGATCGACGTCCTCAACGAAGATTTTCGGGCCGGCAACCCGGATGTGTCGAAGGTGCCGGCCGTCTGGAGGGACCGGGTGGCCGACTGCAAGATAGAGTTCCGGCTCGCGTCCCAGGATCCCAACGGCAATCCCACCGACGGCATCACGCGGACGCCGTCGTCCGTGCCGTTCTTCACCACCGACGTGGACGACGTCAAGTCGAGTGCAACCGGCGGTGCGGACCCCTGGCCCAGCGACGACTACCTCAACATGTGGGTGTGCAACGAGCTCCGGGACGGGATCGGCCGCGTTATCCTCGGGTACGCGCAGTTCCCTGGCGGACCACCCACCACCGACGGCGTCGTCATCGCAAGCTTTTGCTTCGGTAGGGGCGGAACCGCACAGCCTCCGTTTGATCTTGGCCGAACCGCTACGCACGAGATCGGCCACTGGCTGGATCTGCGGCACATCTGGGGCGATGACCGCGGCTCCTGCAGCGGAAGCGATCTGGTTGACGACACCCCCAACCAGGCCGACGCCACCTTCAACAGCCCGACGTTCCCGCAGATCAGCTGCAACAACGGACCCGACGGCAACATGTTCATGAACTACATGGACTACACCGACGATGCCGCCATGTATATGTTCACCAGCGGCCAGTCACGCAGGATGGACGCTTGCCTTGACGGTGCCCGCGCATCCTTCCTGACCGCACCCGCTTTCGCCCTGCCTGACGCGTCGGTGCCGTCTGCCCCGCTAACCACGCCGGCAGCCGCCGGGAACGCGACCGCCACAGCGGCTGCCCCTGCTCAGGCCCAGGAACAGGACGACAGCGAGGTGTTCCAGCTGCGGCAGGAACTCGAGCGGCTCCGCCAGGAAAACCAACGGACCATGCTCATCCTGGAGGGCATCCGCTCGGCGCTCAACGGTGTCACCGCCGCACCTGCTGGAGGATGATGGAAAGACGACGACGCCGGCTGGAAGGTAATGCCGTGACTGGACCCCCGCAGGAAATTACTGGCATTTGGCTGCACTCGCACGAGGAAGACACCGCCTCCACGATGATATTCCGCCCCCGCGGCTACGCCTTCCGGCCGGCGCGGTGGCGGGACGCCATCGAGGTGCAGGCGGACGGAACCTGTATCTGGCACGGCAGCAGCGCCGACGACCGCGGGGAGTCGGTTCCTGGGCGCTGGGAGGATCTGGGAGGCGGACAAGCAGAAATCACTGCTGCCACGGCCGCAGGCGCTGCGCTCCCCCGCCGGGTCCAGTCGTGGGCTCCTGACAAGCTCATTGTGGAGAAGTAGCCAGTCAGGCGGGCTCCTCCTGCCAGGTGGTCCAGCAGAGCAGCTCCACCTGGTCCAATGCGGCCAGGTCGCCGTCGACCGTGTCATGCCTGTGCTGGGCCTCCAACGGCACCCCCACCTTCGCGTCCTTCGGAAGGGGAAGGATCTGGAGCAGGACTTCGGAGCCGGGGCGGATGCCGGCGTCAAGCGCCTCGACAACCCAGGAGGAACCGTCCCAGAAGCGGTCAGCAACTACACTGCCGTCAACGAGGAGCCGGGCAACGTCCCCGGCCCACACGACCTCCAGCTCGACGTGCCCGCCCTGAGCCAGGAGACCTGCGGCCGTCGTCATGTCCACCCGGTAAACCGCTGCCATTTCCTCAATGGCTCCCTCGCTGGGGGCGGCCGCCCGGCCGGCCAGGGAGCCGAATGAAGCAGGAACAGGCTGTGCCGGACGGCGGGGCTCGGCAGGGAGGGTCAAGCGTGTCCGTGAAGGTTCCGTCGCTGAGTTCTTAACGTCTTCGAACTGCCTGCTCCCGGTGGAGTATCGCCGAATGGAAGCCGGCCCGACCGACCTGCCGGCCAGTAAGCCGTCTGCACCGATCCACAGCGGGTCAGCTGACAGAACCAGGTCGCGTCCCCGCGGCGTGTCCAGAACCCACGCTTGGTCAGCGAGTTGCGACGGCAGGACCAGGATATTCAGGGAGCCTTGGCGGGACGTCACCGTCAGGGTCGCGGCCTCTTCGGAGTCAACGGCGTAGGAGTTATCACCCATGGCGGAAACGGGCCCCTCGAGCATCGTTCCCTCGGCCAGGCAAACGTGGGCCGCTATGCCGGCTTCGGCGGCGAGGACCAGGGTTGGTGAAGATTCCGGCCCCAGCAGGGTCAGCGGCGATGCTGTCGCCCAGCGCAGCCGGACGCCCGCGATCTCGAGGTTCACGGGCCAGGCGGTGACCGTTCCGGCGGGGATGGCCAGCGGCGTGCCGGGAAAGGTCACCGTGTCCTCCCCCAGCGACAGGCTGAACTGGGCTCGGGCGTAGTCGGGCAGTGGGATGTGGGGCTGGTGCCAGGTGATGAACACGAACCCGGAGTCGCCGTCGCTGCGCAGGGCCCAGCGGAGCGTCCCGGAGTCTTCGACGCCGGCGGGTACCTGATCAGGGAGCGTCGACGGCATAGGGGCGAGGCGGTCCCCGAACGCGGCAAGGAAGGCGTGCTGCCTGCGCAGGAGGCCGAAGCTGGGTGCCAGCCTGCCCGAGGCGCCGATGGGCGCGTGGAAGTCGTAGTCGAACACCGGAAGATCATTAGGGTAACCCGTTGCCTGGGACTCCTGCAGGCCGCCGGGTGGATTCGTTCCGCCCGTGAACATGTAGTAGCCCTGCCAGCCGGAGCCACTGCCGATCTTGTTGTTCGCCACGGCGGCCACGTCCTTGCCCCTGGGCCACGGCCGGCGCTGGTAAGCCGTGGCCATCCCGCCGGTCAGCTCACAGGTGGCCGGCGGGTAGAGGGCGGACGGAGACCGAGGGGGCGCTGCGTCGCTCCCGGAAAAGTGTTGACGAAGATCCGCGCCGATGCCGGGATCATCCCACTGATGACTGAAGAAGTAGTGCTGCCGGAACGTCGGGTCCCACGGGGCGTCGGCGTCCACCCAGAAGCCGTCACCGTAGCCGCCGAAGACCGGCAGGACTTGGTCTTCGGGGATGTCGGCCCCGCCCCAGGCAGTGGCCGTCCAGATCGGGGCGATGAGTCCTGCTGCCCGGGCGAGCTTCTTGAGCTCCGCGAGGTGTCCAGGCTGGTCGTAGAGTTCGTTTTCCAGCTGAATGCCGACGACGTTGCTGTCCGGCCCGGTCAGCCCCCGCAGTTCCGCCCCGAGGCGGTTGAACCAGCGTTCCACCATCGCCAGGTAGGCGGGATCGTTGGTGCGGTGTTCGACCGCGGCCGCCTGCACCCAGTCCGGAAAGCCGCCATTGCGCACCTCGCCATGGCACCAGGGTCCCAGGCGCAGGACCACATCCAAGCCGACAGAGGCGCACAGCCTGACAAAGGCGGCAACGTCCAGGTTGCCATCGAAGCGCACCTCGCCCTCGGTCTGTTCGTGGTGGATCCAGAAGACGTAGCAGGCCACCACTGTGATGCCGCCTGACTTCATCAGCCGCAGCCGCTCCTCCCAGCGGGCGCGGGAAAGCCGGCTGAAGTGGATTTCTCCTGATACCGGGACCGCTGGCCGGCCTGCGCACTCGATGTAGCGGCTGGTGAGCCGCCACCTGCTGTGGGGATCTTCGGCGTTGCTCATGGGCGGGAGCTGCAGGGGCAGTTCGTGGGGCCGGTGGGTAACCGTCAAGAGTTCACGGGTGCCCTGCGGTCCCAGGGTGCTCTGGTCTAAGCGCATGTCTGGATTCTTTCAGCTCCCGGCAGCGGTGGGGTGGAGGCTGTTGATGCGGCGTTGCCAATCCTCACTGACCAGAGTGTGCAGCCGGAGAACGTCCGGCGCGCTCACCAGAAGATTCCGGGCTCAGAGCCGAGCTTGATGCAGTGCTCCCTGTTCCGCCTTGCCTCAGGCCGGACCTCTGCCAAGCGGGCGGTCCAGGAGCGTGGGGACGTACTCGAGCAACTGGAGCCTTCCGTCGAACGTCCTGCTCTCCACCATCTCCAGCGCAACGTCCGGATAGCCGTCGTAGATCCGTTCCTGCCCGGTGCGGCCCGTGATCACCGGGAACACGACCAGCCGGAACCTGTCCACGAGACCTGCTGACAGCAGCGACCGGCACAGGCTGACACTGCCGAGAGTGCTTAAGGACCTGGTCCCGGTCCGCTTCATCTCCTTCACGGCCTCCACCGCGTTCCCGGTCACCAGCTCCGAATTCGGCCACGTCAAGGGCGCCTGCAGGGTGGACGAGAAAACCACCTTCGGCACAGCGGCAAGACCGGTGAGGCTGGCGCCCTCCTCCTTGGAAAACCCCGAGCCTTCGGCGGCGGCCTCCTCAGACATGCCGGACATCAGCCGGTAGGTGTTCGCCCCCGTGAGGAAGGTATAGTCCTTCTTCCCTTCCTGCTCGAGCCAGGCCAGGTACTCCGGTCCTTCCAGCCCCCACCAGCCCGGCCATCCCTCGGCCGAGGCGTACCCGTCCAGGGAAATGATGAAATCAACCATCAGTTCTGATGGCGCCCCGGAAGCTGCCTCGCCCATGACCGTCTCCTTTGATGGCAGGTGCCGGCAATGCTAACCCCGGAGCGATCGGGCATTCAAGGGCCAGCCGTGATGCATGGCAAGGGGCGGCCGTTCCCGCTTGAACGGAGCGCAGGTGGTCAATGGAAGCGCTTAATCGAACCGCACTGCGTCCCACTCCAAAATTCGTGGCACGGCCAGTCCTTCCACCACGAAGGGATCCCGGGCAACAAACCGTGCGGCCTCCTCCCGCGTGGTAAAAAGCCCCATGGACGAGCCGGCCGGATCAGGGGTCAGGAACGGACCCAGTGCCAGGAGACCGCCGCCGTCGGCGCGGAACGCTTCGAAGTAGGCCTGGTGGCGGGGATACGTTTCCATGACCCGTGACCGGTCGACGCCCTCAGCGATGCTGTACATAACGACGGATTCCATGCGGGAGATCCTACCCGCCTGCCAACTTAGGGCACCGTGAAGGCAACCCCTTCCGGTCCCCGTCGAACGCCAATAGCATGGCCGTCATCGATCCGCTCTCTGGACACCCGGCCACGCAGAAGGAAGCCATGAACAGCGTCACCTGCGATCTCACCGTATCCCTTGACGGCTTCCTCGCCGGCCCCCGTCAAAGCCAGACCAACCCGCTGGGCGAGGGTGGCGAGGACCTGCACCGGTGGCAGTTCGAAGAACCCGAGGGTAACTCCGAAGCGCTTAAGGGAATTCTCGCCGCGGGCGCCTACATCATGGGCAGAAACATGTTTGCCGGCCCCGGGGCCGGGCCATGGGATGAGGACTGGCGCGGCTGGTGGGGTGAAGATCCGCCGTATCACGCCCCCGTTTTTGTGCTCACGCATCATCCACGCCCTCCCCTTCAAATGCAGGGCGGCACAACATTCCATTTCGTGAACGACGGGATCGAGTCCGCACTGGCCCAGGCGCGGGAGGCTGCCGGTGGCAACGATGTCGCCATCGCCGGCGGGGCAGAAACTGCCCGTCAATTCCTCTCGGCCGGCCTGATCGACGAGCTGCGGCTCCACATCGCGCCCCTTATCCTGGGGGCCGGCGAAAGGCTGCTGGACGGCGTCGGAAACCTCACGCTTGAACCGACGGAAGTAAGCGGCACCCGCCTGGTGACGCACGTGCGCTACCGGGTGGTTCCGAGCGCCTAGGCGGAAACAAGGCGCCGCCTCTGGCATCCTTGACTCTGGCCCGCGCCGACTCAGGAGTGGGCGGCAGCATCCCGGGTGGTGGTGCGGATCCGATACAGGCTGGTGGTCGCGGTGATGTAGAGGTCCTGGCCGTCCGGTCCCCCGAAGCACACGTTCGATACTCTTTCGGGTATTGGGAAGGTTTCCAGGAGATCGAAGGACGGGGAGTAAACGCGCACTGCCTCCCCGGCAGAAGTCCAGATCCTGCCTTGGACGTCCACCCTCAGCCCGTCGGCAGCGCGGCCTTCTTCAAGCTCGAGGAAGGCTCCGTTGCGGTGGCAGAAGCCACCGAGCACATCGTAGGCGACGATTCGCAACGGCACACCATGAGCCGGCCCGGCGGTGTCCGTAACGTAAAGGACCGACTCGTCCGGTGAAAAGGCCAGCCCGTTCGGATACACAAGGTCCGTGATCACAGCAGTGAGGGTCCCCGAAATGGGCTCGAACCGGAAAACGTAGCAGCCGCCGTACTCCTGCTCTCCCTCGTGCCCTTCCTTGGTGCCCGGCAGGATCCCGTATGGCGGGTCCGTGAACCAGATACTGGAGTCGCGGCCAATCACGACGTCGTTGGGCGAGTTCAGCCGGCACCCCTGGAAGGAATCAACCACCCCTGTCACAGCTCCCCCGCGGTCACGCTCAACCCGGCGGCGCCCGTGGCTGCACTGAACAACAGTTCCGTCGGCGTCGAGGGTCCGGCCATTGGTGAATTCCACCCCCTGGCCGTATTCACGGGTCATGCCTGTGGCGGGGCTGAACTCAAGGATGCGGTCGTTCGGAATATCGCTCCAGCGGAGCGTCTGCGACGACGGCACCCATAAGGGACCCTCAGCCCATACCGAGCCCGTGAATACGCACTCCAACCTGCCAACGGTCAGCTCAGTACCCATCCTTGCCCTTTCGCATCCAGTGCGCGCACCCTTCACAGCCCTTATCCTGCCTATCTGGTTTGGCCAAGACAAGACAGCGGGGCCACCCGTGAGGTGGCCCCGCTGCACATGCGATGTGGTGGCGTCGTCGTTGCTGCACGCCGTTATAAGTGGATGTCAGTGGCCACCGCGCCACTTCTTCTCGGAGACAACAACCTGTACTGCGGCGGCCAAGGTACCGTCAGCCAGGCTGCCCCAGGCATAAACGATCGTGTTTTTGCCGCCCTCGACGGTGATGTCGGCCGGCCCGATCACGGGGGCGGTTGTCCCGGCGGCGGCAACGGAGGCTGAGATGGTGCCGGCCTTCAGCTTCAGGGTCGCCTCGTCAGGATTGCTGAGCCCTTCGATCACTGCGGTTCCACCGGCCAGGACGTCGACGGCGGGGGCTGCGGCTACGTGCCTAACCGTTAGCTTGCCTTTATTGTCGTTGCGGGGAGCCTTGGTGTCGTTGGTGAAGAGTGTGGCTGTGGGGGCACCACCGGCGTCGAGGTGGGCCACCGCAGTGTAATTTCCGCCGTCGTCGAGTTCAACGGTGACGGGTCCGATCACCGGATTGTCCGCGTTGGGGGCGTCGGAGCCGGTGATGGCGATCTTGTAGTCGCCGGCTGCAAGTTCCAGGGGACCGGCCAGGGTTCCGGGTTTGAAGTCGTCCAGGGTGAGGTTGCCGTTGACCCATACGTCCACGGTCAGGCCGGGTACACCGTGCAGGACCGAAAGTTTGGCGGGGTCCTCACCGTGGTGGTGCCAGCCTCCGGCCTGGGCTGGAGCCGCGAAGGTCAGTGCGGCTGCGAGCGACAGTGCTCCGGCGGCGATGGGTGTTTTGCGCATTTCAAACTCCTCAGAGGGACGCCCGGCGACGGGCTGTGTTTGTGCTGACACCTCTACTACCGGCGGACAGTCCCCTGTGGATGCATATTCATGGATCTTTTTAAACGCGGGGCTGGTTGCGTCACCCAAGCGCGGGGCGGCGCGGCCGTAAACAAAGGAACGACGGCGGATATCCGCCGTCGTTCCTCTGGTTACTTCCCGTAGGTGGCGAAGTTTTGAGTGCCAACCAACTGCGCCCCGTACGGGGAGCCGGCGGAGAGCCGGGCCGACCCGAAGCCAAAGTCGGTCAAGCCGGCGTTGAGCATGTTGGCGTTGTGGCCCGGAGAGGCCTTCCAGGCAGCGAAGAGCGCATCGGCGTCGGCGTTTACTGCTATGTTCTCCGCGGAACGGGTCCAGCCGGACGGGATTTGGTCGGACGCATCCGGGTTGTGCCGGAAGCCCGCACGGCCTTGGGCGTTGATGTCCCTCATCATGGTGTTTGACCACGACTGCGCAACGGATTCCAGCCCCGTGTTGTAGCGCAGCGCGGCGAGGCCGTTGACCAACCGGTACTGGTTGATGAGCTCGAAGGATCGCAGGGCCACCGCATTGGAGGGCGTGCCGCCTCCAGCCGGAGCCGCGGGGGCCGGCGCAGCGGGAACGGGGACCGGAGCAGCAACCGGGGTTGCCGGTGCTGGAGCCGGGGCGGGAGCCACTGCCACGGGAGCGGGATCGGGATTGGGAGCGGGCGCCGCAGGAGCGGGATCGGGAGCAGGTGCTGCGGGAACCGGAACCTCAGCCGGAGCCGGCGGTGCGGGAACCGCGGCGGGAGACGTCGTCGTCGGAGCGGCAACAGGGGCGGACGTAGACGGAGCGGGTGCCGGCGTCCGGGTGGTGGGAGCCGCGGACGGCTCTGCGGGGGCGGTGGACTGGGCGTTGGCGGTGATCCAGTTCCACCAGCCGAAGGGCCAGGATGTGGCGCCGGCGGGAGCGGAAGCACCAATCAGCAGTCCGCCGGCCATAACGAGGGTGATCAGGGGGGCAGCGATATATTTCTTGTCTTTTCGCATCGGAAGAACATTACCTACTGCCCAACGCGCACTACACATTGAGTGATCCTGCTCACAACGCCGCAGAAGAAGGCAGATGGGGCGCCGTGCTGTGGCGCCATGACTGACCGTGGCGGTAGCTTTGGATTAATTTTCCTTCGCGAAGCAGCCGAGGTACCGGAGGTACCGCTGATGCAGGGCTTGTCCACGTCATTGGTTCTGATCGCCCTGCTGGCTGTTGTAGCGCCACTCGCAGCCCGTTTCCTCGACCGGGCGGTCAAGGTTCCGATCGTGGTGTTCGAGATAGTCCTGGGGATCGTCCTCGGCCCCAGCCTGTTGGGTTGGATCCAACCCACCGAATTCATCGACACCTTGGCCCAGTTCGGGCTCGCCATGCTTTTCTTCGTTGCCGGCAATGAAGTCGATTTTGCCGCCATCCGCGGCCGGCCCATCACCCGCGCATCCACTGGGTGGGTCCTCTCCCTGGCGGCAGGCATCGGAGCTGGTTTTGTGCTGGGCCCGACGCCGGCTGCCGCAGTGATCATGGGCGTCGCCTTGTGCTCCACAGCCCTGGGCGCGTTGTTGCCCATCCTTCGCGACGCCGGCAAATCGAAGTCCCCCATGGGTATCGCGGTTACCGCACTTGGTGCCGCCGGGGAGTTCGGGCCGCTGGTGGCGATCTCACTGTTCTTTAGCGGCAGGGAATTGGGACCTGCGACAGCAGTACTCCTTGGGTTTATTCTCCTGACCGGGCTGGCGATTCACCTCGCTTCACGGGCACGCCACTCCCTTCTGCATTCCCAGGTCACCAGGACCCTTCACACCAGCGGGCAGTTCGCCGTCCGGTCCATCATGTTCATCCTCACCGTGCTCGTTGTGCTCAGCATGGTTCTGGGCCTCGATATGCTGCTGGGTGCCTTCGCCGCCGGTGTCCTCTGGAAGGTCGCCATCGCGCGTGCTCCCGAGCAGGACCGGCACATCATCGAGACGAAAGTCGACGCCATCGCGTTCGGATTCCTGGTGCCGGTCTTCTTTATCGACACCGGCATCGACTTTGACCTGCGCGCGCTCACCGCGAGCCCGGCCGCCCTGGCCCTGGTCCCCCTGTTCCTGCTCCTCCTGCTCGTCATCCGCGGGCTGCCATCGCTCCTCGCCGCGCCGTCCAAGTCCAGCTGGGCCGAGAAACGGGCCATCGTTCTGTTTGGGGCCACGGGCTTGCCCATCATTGTGGCGGTGACAGCCATTGGCCGGAACGAAGGACTCATCTCCAGCGCCATCTCGTCCGCACTTGTTGGAGCAGGAATGCTCTCGGTACTCCTGTTTCCGCTGCTCGCACTCCGGCAGCTTCAACCCGAACCGTCAGGAACCGCCGCACGGCACCAGGACATTCCGTAGGAGCACCGACAGCACCAAGATGGAAGGAGCCGGTGCCGACGCCGCTGCCGGTCGCAGTGTCGAAGTGGTCACCGTATGGGTTCATGGCACGTGGCTGCCACCACACTGCCTAAGCAGTCGAGTACCCGCTCCGTGACCTCGTTGACGCTGCCGGTGCCACGCACCTTCGTCAGGATGCCGCGCCGTGCGTATTGATCCACCACGGCTTCAGTTTGCTCGTGGTAGAGGCCCAGGCGGTGGCGGATAACGGCTTCGTTGTCGTCAGAACGTCCCGTTGCCCTCGCCCGGCCAAGCAGGCGGGCAACCAGCTCTCCGTTGCCCGCCGTCAACTGCAGGACGACGTCAAGCTGCTGGCCGGAGGCTGCCAGCAGCAGGTCCAGATGGTCCACCTGGGCCACTGTCCGGGGGTATCCGTCCAGCATGAAACCGTTGTCGACGTCGGACTCACCGAGGCGTTCACGAACCATATTGTTGGTGACGTCGTCCGGTACGAAGTCGCCGGCGTCCAAATACTTCCTGGCTTCCAGGCCAAGAGGGGTCCGGCCCTTCACGTTGGCTCGAAAGATGTCACCGGTGGAGATGGCAACGACGCCAAGGCGCCCGGAAATCCGCTCAGCCTGGGTTCCCTTGCCGGAACCGGGAGGTCCAATGATCAACATTCTTGTCATAACAGAATTCCTTTTCCACATTGTTGGCAGGAGTCCGGAACATGGGTCCGCTAGGCAGTTTCCTGCACAGCCCTGACGAAGTGCTCAGGCCAGGGCTGTGCAGCAGATGCTCCCGGCGGGACGTGCGCCGTGGTGACTGTGCCGAACGCGGCCACCGTGCCGGCGTTTGGAATTGCGTCGTCAGGAGCACCAAGAGATTCGCCCCGGACCTCGAAGCCCAGGGTCAGCGAGGTCCGGCCAAGCGCGGTGATTTTTACGGTTGCCCTCACGCGCTGGCCGAACCATAGCTTGGCCGTGTAGTTGACTACCTGCTGGACGCGGGGGGCGCTGGGAAAGTACTGCGGCAATTGGAGCTTGCGGAATAGTTCCGCCTCTGCCGCCTCCACCCACCGCAGAACGGCTGAATTGTGCTGGTGGCCCGACGCGTCGGTATCCACCCACTCCACGGTCCGTTCAACGCTTGCCTCCGGAAACTGCGCTTCCGTGGTTCCGATACTTTTCGAAGGAGCACTCCCCCGCATTCCAGCGTGATCCATAAATGCTCCTAGCGGGTGCCGATCCCGGCAACCTCATCGTCCGGATCGCCGTCGGCAGTAGACGGGATAACCAGCGGCTCGGATTGTGGCTTGGGGATCATCGCCACCGCCGCGGCCGCAAGTACAGCGATGCCGGCGAAGACTGCGAAGTTGGCCTCGAACGGCAGCTTCGAGCCGGCGATCCAGCCGCCGATCAAGGGGCCGGAGATGGCGCCGAGCCTGGCGAAGCTCAAGGCCCAGCCCGTGGCAGTGCCGCGGACC
The DNA here is from genome assembly GCF_054408515.1 of Arthrobacter sp. D3-16. Classification (NCBI taxonomy): domain Bacteria; kingdom Bacillati; phylum Actinomycetota; class Actinomycetes; order Micrococcales; family Micrococcaceae; genus Arthrobacter; species Arthrobacter sp. D3-16. The sequence continues at coordinate 2,278,258 of NZ_CP096437.1, forward strand.
TTTGCCGGGTAGTAGTCGGCGATGTAGCCGGTCAGAACCAAAGAGGTGGAGATGGAACCCACGCCGGCGAAGGCGACGAACAGCAGGTTGACCACCATGGTGTTCGGGAAGACCAGCAGCATGATGCCCAGGCCGCCAAGGATGTAGAACACCACCAGGATGAGCTTCTTGCCGTACTTGTCTGCAGCGCGGCCGAGGAGGAGGCCGCCGATGGCTGAAGCAAGGCTGAACACCAGCAGGAAGGTGAGGGATGAGCCGAGATCGTACCCGGCCTTCTTCATGATGCTCGGCAGCCAGGTGTTGAGGCCGTAGACCAGCACCAGTCCGCAGAACAGTGATATCCAGAAGAAGACGGTAGAGCGCAGGTACCTGCGGGAGAACATGGTGGTGATGGTCCTCCACCACGGTTCCGCCACTGCGCCCGCGGCGGCCTGCGCCGGTGCCGCCACCGGTGCATAGTCGGTAATCCGAAGCCTCGCCGCCAGCGCTTTCGCTTCGGACCTGCGGCCCTTGGACTCGAGGTATTCCAGCGATTCGGGAAGGAGCTTCCAGATGACCGGCAGGAGGACCACCGGCGCGGCGCCGATCGCGACCACGGCACGCCAGCCGCCGAGAGGCAGGACGAACAAGGCGGCCAGGGCGGCTGCCACGATGCCCAGCGAGTAGCCGGAATACATGAGCCCGTAGTTGAAGGAGCGCTTGTTGGGCGCCGAATACTCGATGGTCAACGCCGCTGCCACGGGGATGACACCGCCCATGCCCAGTCCGCCCACCAGGCGGAACAGGCCAAACAGTTCAGGGGTGGGAGCCCACGCTGCGCCTGCCTGGGTCAGGGTGAAGATGGCCATCGAGGCCAGCAGCATCTTCTTTCGTCCAACGAGGTCGCTGAGGGTGCCGATGAACAGCGCGCCGATCAGCATTCCAATCAACGCATAGGAGCCCAGCCCACCCAGGGCCAGCGGACTCAGGTTCCATTCCTTGTACTCGGCAAGGGCGGGCAGGATGGCGCCGAGCACACCGACGTCGTAGCCCTCGGCCAGGATGGCAAGCCAGCAGCAGAAGAGGACAACTCCGGTGCTGCGCTTGGGGACGTTCCAGGTGGTAGCGGGTGCGGCGGCCATGGCTACTTCACCAGGACCGATGCAGCGGCTGACGCTGGGGTCCAGCGAAGATGTGGAGTGGCGGTTGCGGCATCTGGTTCCTTCAATAGGGACAGTCGGGGGCGTACGGCGTCGGTGCGGGAGCTCGGTGGCTTGCGGCGGCCGGCCCGGAACTGCGGGATCCAGGTGGCGCCCGGGCCCTGGTATTCCTGTTCGGCCGCAGCGTGCAGGGTCCACTGGGGGTCGTACAGGTGGGTGCGGCCCAGCGCAATAAGGTCGGCGCGGCCGGCCAGGAGGATCGAGTTGACGTCGTCGTAGGTGGAGATGGCGCCGACGGCGATGACGGCCGCGCCTGCCGGCGCGGCCACTTCCTGGCGGATGCGGTCGGCAAACGGGGTTTGGTAGCTGCGGCCGAAGGCCGGCTTTTCCTCCTTGGCCACCTGACCGGTTGAGACGTCCAGACCGGCTGCGCCGTGTGCTACAAAGGCCCGGGCGATCTCGACGGAATCGTCGGAGGTGTTGCCGCCGTCGATCCAGTCCGTGGCGGAGATGCGCACCGTCACCGGCTTGCCGGCAGGCCAGGCCGCCCGGACGGCGTCGAACACTTCCAGGGGGAACCGCAGCCGGTTCTCCAGGCTGCCGCCATACTCGTCGGTGCGGCGGTTGGAAACCGGCGACAGGAACGAGGACAGCAGGTAGCCGTGGGCTGCGTGCACCTCGAGCAGGTCGAATCCTGCTTCCTCGGCCCGCAGAGTGGCGGCGACGAACTCCTCTTTGATGGAATCCATCCCGGCGCGGTCCAGCTCCAGGGGGACCTGGTTCCGGGGGCCGTAAGCGATCGCAGACGGGCCTGCCGCCTGCCAGTTTCCGGCCTCCAGCGGTTCGTCGATGCCTTCCCACATGAGCTTGGTGGAACCCTTGCGGCCTGAGTGGCCGATCTGGGCGCCGATTTTGGCGCTGGACTGGCTGTGAACAAAGTCCACGATTTCCTGCCAGCTGTCCCGCTGCACGTCTGTGTACAGTCCGGTGCAGCCGGGTGTGATGCGGCCGGCTTCAGAGACACACACCATTTCGGTCATTACCAGGCCCGCACCGCCCAAGGCCTTGGATCCGAGGTGGACCTTGTGGAAGTCGCCGGGGATACCGTCAACGGCGGAGTACATGTCCATAGGGGACACCACAACCCGGTTCTTGAGTTCCAGGCCGCCGATGCGGAAGGGCTGGAACATGGCCGGTGCTGTTTGGGTAAGCCCCTGGGACTGTGCGAAATGGCGCTCCACGTCGGCGGCGAATTCCGGGTCGCGCAGGCGCAGGTTTTCCTGGGTGATGCGGCGGCTCCGGGTCAGCAGGTTGAACGCGAACTGGGTGGCGTCCTGGTCCTTGTACTGGCCAATCCGTTCGAACCATTCAAGGGATGCCTGGGCGGCCCGCTGGGTGGATTCGACCACCGGGCGGCGTTCCGCCTCGTACGCCGAGAGGGCTGATTCCAGGTCCTGGTGTTCGTGCAGGCACGCGGCCAGCGCGAGGGAATCTTCCATGGCCAGCTTGGTGCCGGAGCCGATGGAGAAGTGCGCGGTGTGGGCGGCATCACCGAGCAGCACCACGTTGCCCTTGCGCCAGCTGCGGTTGCGGACGGTGTTGAAGTTCAGCCACTTCGAGTTGTTGGAAAGGACCTCGTACCCATCCAGTTCCTTGGCGAAAATGGAGCGGACCTTGGCGATGGCCTTTTCATCCGAGACGCCGGGGGGAAAAACGTCATTGGCGGTTTCGTCGAAGCCCGCGGCATGCCACACATCCTCATGCATTTCGACGATGAACGTGGAGCCTTCGTCCGAGTATGGGTAGCCGTGGATCTGCATGACGCCCCATTCGGTGTCCTTCACGAAGAACTTGAAGGCTTCGAACACCTGGTCCGTTCCGAGCCACATGTACTTGTTGGTCCGGGGATCGAGGTCAGGGCCAAAGGCATCAGCGTATTTTGCCCTGATCTGCGAGTTGACGCCGTCCGCAGCCAGCACCAGGTCATAGTTTGCTTCGAGTTCCCCGATGGCGGGGGCAACGGTCCGAAAGCGCAGGTCCACGCTGAGCTCGGCGCAGCGGCGCTGCAGCAGTTCGAGGAGTTCCTTGCGGCTCATCGCGGCGAAGCCCTGGCCGCCCACGCTGATGACCTGCCCGCCGAAGTGGACGTCAATGTCGGACCAGCGGGCGAAGCGGCGGCTCATGTATTCGGCCACAACGGGGTCGGCGTTGCCGATTCCGCCCAGCGTTTCATCTGAAAAGACGACGCCGAACCCGAAGGTATCGTCCGCTGCGTTGCGTTCCCAGAGGGTGACCTCGTGGGACGGGTCGAGCTGCTTCATCAGGGCTGCGAAGTACAGGCCGCCGGGGCCGCCTCCAACAATGGCGATTTTCATGGTCTTTCTCCTTCTATGCCTGGCTCTGGCCGGCGGCGGTGAGTTGTTGGGTTTCGTCCGCAAGGCTGTCGCGGAGCTTGAAGTGCTGCAGCTTGCCGCTCGGATTGCGCGGCAACTCTGTGACGAAGCGGAGTTCGCGCGGGTACTTGTAGGGCGCGATGGTCGCCTTTACGAAGTCCTGGATTTCCTTGCGCTTGGCGGCGTCGCCGATGACGCCATCGCGCAGCACCACGAAGGCGCAGACTACGGTTCCCCGCTCGGGATCGGACCGGCCGATGACGGCGTTCTCCTCCACATCCGGGTGCTGGTCTATAGCCGCTTCAACCTCGGGGGCGCCGATGTTGTAGCCGGAGGAGACGATCATGTCGTCGGAGCGGGCCTGGTAGGTGAAGTAGCCGTCCCGGTCCATTGAAAAGGTGTCGCCGGTGACATTCCAGCCTCCCACCACATATTTGGACTGGCGCGGGTCGTCGAGGTAGCGGCATCCGGTGGGACCAATGACCGCCAGGCGCCCGTTCTGCCCGGGCCCGAGTTCGTTGCCGTCGTCGTCAAGGATCGTGGCGCGGTAGCCCGGGACTGCCTTGCCTGTGGTTCCCGGGCGGATGTTATCCCCTGCCGCTGATATGAACACGTGAAGCAGCTCAGTGGAGCCGATGCCGTTGACCAGCCGCAGTCCGGTGGCCTCATGAACGGCGTCCCACGTTTCCTTGGACAGATGCTCACCGGCGGAGACGGCGATCCTCAAGTTGCGGAGGAGATCACCCCTTCCTTCCTTGAGGATGGCGCGGTAGGCGGTGGGAGCGGTAAAGAAAACAGTCGCCCCCGCGGCGGCCGCATGTTCGGCCAGCTCCACCGGGCCGGCCTTCTCCGTGAGCAGCGAGGATGCCCCGAACCGCAGGGGAAAGACCACCAGTCCGCCCAGCCCGAAGGTGAAGGCCAGGGGTGGCGACCCGGCAAAGACGTCGTCAGCGGTGGGCTGCAGGATGTGCCGGGCGAAGGTGTCGGCGTTGGCCAGGATGTCCCGGTGGAAGTGCATGGTCACCTTCGGCACGCCGGTGGTGCCCGAGGTCGGACCCAGGAGTGCGACGTCGTCGGCAGCGGTGTCCACCGCTGAGAATGTCCCGCTCTTGGCGTCGCAACGCACGGTAAGATCACCGTCGTCGGGCCCTCCATAGGCCACAACCGCGACCCCACCGGCGGCAGCCTCAAGGTCCTCCACGAAGCGGTGGTCGGAGATGGCCACCACGGGCCTGGTGAGCTGGATCAGGGTGGCGACCTCGCTGGATCGCAGCATGGGCATGGTGGTCACCACCACTGCCCCAGCCTTCAGCACGCCCAGCCAGGCGGCAACAATCCACGGATTGTTGGGTCCGCGCAGCAACACGCGGTTCCCGGGGACCACACCGAGATCTTCGGTGAGGACCTGGGCCACCTGGTTGGCGCGCTTTTGAAGTTCGCCGTAGGTCCAGACTGTGCCGTCCGGGGTCCGCAGCGCCGGCCTGTCCGCGCCATGCTCGGCGACGGCACTGTCGATGAGCGCAACGGCGGCATTGAGCCGTTCAGGGTACTGGAGTTCGGGAAGCGTGAATTCGAGCGCCGGCCAGGTGTCGGCGGGCGGCAGGTGGTCGCGGGTGAACGTGTCCACGTGGGCCGATGGCGTCATGCTCATGGCCTTTCCTTTCAGTGGTGCGTCAGCGAAGCAGATGGTTGAGTGGGTGGCAGGTCAGGCGCCGGGACGGATCATGCCTTCCTGGGCGACCGTGGCAAGGAGGCGTCCCTGCCGGTCGAAGAAGCGGCCCATGGCCAGGCCCCTGTTGCTTTGGCCGGACACGGCTTCCTGGGCGTACAGGATCCATTCGTCAGCGCGGCCGTCGCGGTGGAACCACATGGAGTGGTCCAGGCTGGCCGTTGCGAGTCCGGGGCTGGACCAATGGAGGCCGTTGACCCTCAGGAGCGGTTCCAGGATGGTGTAGTCGCAGACATAGGACAGCGCAGCCCGGTGAAGATCGGCATCGTCCGGAAGGGTATCGAAAGCCTTGACCCAGATGGCCTGCTGGGCAACGGTGCCACCCTCCAGTTCGATGTACACCGGTCCCGGTACGTGCCGCATGTCGAAGCTGCGGCCCGTGGACCAGTAGTCGGCAGCAGGGCCGGAGGCTTCCTCCAGTGCCACTGCGGCACTGCGCAGCGAGTCGGGTTCGACGGCGGCAGGAGCCTCGGGCTGGAAGTCCGGGCCCTCCTCGGGAACCTGGAATGAACCCATTGCGGCGTAGACAGCCTTGCCGTTCTGGAACCCGCGCACGGTCCGGGTGGAGTACCCGCGGCCGTCACGCAGCCGCTCCACCTCGTAGCGGATGGTTGCCCCGACGTCGACTGGCCGCATGAAGTAGCTGTGCATCGAGTGCAGTGCCCTGTCTCCGTCGACTGACCGCATCATCGCTGCGGCCGCCTGGGCCACCATGTCCCCGCCGTAGGCCTTGGGCCAGGGCACGTACTGGGTGGTGGCCTCGTAGGCCTCGTCGTAGACCTCCGCCGGTGCGGGCTTCAGCTCCACGGCCCGCAGGAAGGTTTCCGAGGTCAGGGTTCCGGTGATCATTGCGGTCAGGCCCTGCGGTAGCCGGGGAGGGTTTCGTCGGCCACGTCGTCGAGGTTGACCACCAGGTTCTCCGGGGTGCGGGCGGTCAGCCAGACGAGTTCCTCCGTGACGGACATGTTTGCCTCCACGTGGGGCATGAACGGCGGAACGAAGACCCAGTCGCCGGCCTTCATGTCGAGGAATTCCTGGTAGTTTTCCCCGAAGTAGATGCGCCCCTGGCCGCGCAGCACGTAGCCGCCCGTTTCGGCTTCGCCGTGGTGGTGCGGCAGCGAGCGGTACCCGGGGGTGTTGGATACCTGGCCGAACCAGATTTTGGTGGCCGGGGTGTGCTGGATGCTGACGCCCGAGACACGGATGCAGTCACCGGACTGGGCGGTGTTGGTGTCCTCATGCCCTGCCCGGGTGACCACGGGGACCACCTTGCCATCGGCCTGGGCATAGACGGAGTTGTCGCCTTCGAGGCGGTAATCGGTGGCTGTCTGGTTCATTGCGGTCACTCCTTGGTTGATAGTGGACTGATGCGGACGACATTTTCAAGGCGTCCGATGCCGGTGATTTCGGTGGTGAGGACGTCGCCGTCGTTCAGGAAACGGGGCGGCGTCATGCCCATGCCCACTCCCCCAGGCGTTCCTGTCAGGACAAGATCGCCCGGGCGCAAGGTGGTGAACTGGGAGATGTAGGAGAGCAGCTTCGCCGGGCCGAACACCAGCGTGTCGGTGTTGCCCTTTTGAACGACGTCCCCGTTGACGTAGCCAACGACGTCGAATGTTGCGTCAACCTCGTCGGGGGTGACGAGGACGGGGCCCACCGGGGTGGTGGCGTCAAAGGCCTTGCCCTGGAACCACTGCAGTGTCCGGTTTTGCCAGTCGCGCATGGAGACGTCATTGGCAACGGTGTAGCCGGCTATTGCCGCTGCGGCCTGATCCTCGTCCGAGCGGAAGATTTCAGTGCCGACCACGACCGCCAGCTCGGCTTCCCAGTCAACGCGCTCGCTTCCCTGGACCTCGATGGTGTCATTGGCTCCCACCAGGGTGTCCGCGTACTTGGCGAACAGGGTGGGGTACTGGGGAAGTTCCCTGCCCATCTCCTGAATGTGGTCCGCGTAGTTCAGGCCGCAGCAGATGACCTTGCCCGCGCGGGGAAGAAGGGGCGCGTAGTCCACGGCGCCGCCTTCAATCACTACCGGCTTCTTCGCAGCAGCGGCCTCACGGACCAGTTCCCGCCAGTCCGGCCGGGCCAGCAGTTCCCCGACGTCGGAGGCCGGGAGGGCGACATAGGCATTTGCACCCGTGGCGAGTGCCGCCGTCGTTCCCTGTCCGGCCGTGCGCAAGGTAGCGATTTTCATGGCTTCTGTCCCTTCGAGAATGATGTGTCGACTTTTTTACGATCGTCACATATGCTCAACGTAGCACGGCGGAATTGATCTGCACAGAGCCTTTCCGGAACTTTTTTCCGAAGCCACACACCAGGAGGAACAGCATGGGCCACAAGACAATCAACCCGGAGTCGCTTCCCAAACCGTCCGGGTTCGCACACGGGATGCTCGCCGGGAATACGGTTTTCCTCGGCGGCCAGACAGCCCTGGACAAGAACATGAACATCGTCCCTGGCGGCATCGTGGAACAGTTCACGCAGGCGTTCTCGAACGTCCTCACCACACTGCGCGAAGCAGGCGGCCAGCCGGAGGACCTGGTTAACGTGACCATCTACCTGACGGACGTTGAGGACTACATGGCCAACGGCCGCGAGATCGGACGCATCTGGCGGGAGATGGCGGGTTCCCAGTACCCCGCAATGGCAGGCATCGGGGTCACCCGCCTGTGGCAGAAAGAGGCATTGATTGAAATCCAGGGCATCGCTGTCATCAGCGAACGCTGACCCGGGAAAGCGAAAGAGGATCCGGCCGGCCGAGTGGCCGGCCGGATCCTCTTTTGGGTTCACAGGCTTTCTGGTCCCTAGGCTGCTTCCGCTTCCTCCACCAGGGACATGGCATACACTTCAGCCAGCGGGGCGATCAGGCGGTGCACGCTGAAGAAGATCCGGCGCGTCTCGGGCCCCTGCCAGCCCGGCGGGAGGTACTCAAGGGGCAATCCCGGGTCACGGTAGGGCAAGCGCCGCCACAGGGTAAGCATGGGCACGTAGTAGCGGAAAGCGTCCCGTCGAAGATCCTCGGAGGATGCGGCCAAAGCCTTGTCGGGGTCATCCCCCACCAGCGCGGTCCAGTCCTCCAGCGAGCCGCCGTACGTGTCCATGAACTCGGTGATCTGCGACTCCAGGGCTACCAGGTCCCACCATTGGGCCACCTTCGCCCGCATGTCCGAGTCCGACGAGTAGTCGCCGGTAAAGAATTCCACGTACTCGTCCAGGCCCCGGGATTCGAGCCGCTTCCGTGCGCCGTCCCGCACTCCGGAAGGAGCGATCCAGACCCCCGCCCCCATGGACCCGAAACCCAGCCTGGTCAGCTCGGTGCGCAGCTGGTGCCGCCGGTCCCGCATTGACTCGGGCACGGAAAAGATGGCCAGGACCCAGGGGGCTCCGGTGGCCGCACGGTAGGGCGCGAAGATGCGTTCGTCGCCCTCGCTGACAATCTTCAGTGAACGCTCCGAGAGCTCGTATCTGGCCACGCCGCCGTTCTTGACACTCGTCAGCACTCCCTTGGCCTTCAACCGGGAGACGGCCGAGCGGACGCCGGGCGCATCGTGGCCCAGCTCGCCCAGCATCTGGATCAGCACGGAAATGGGAAGCTGCCCGCCGCCGCGGCGCCCGTAGAGACCGTAAATCGTCAGGATAAGCTGCTGCTGGGGCAGGGAAGGAACGGGCACAGCAAGCATGCGATCGGATCTCGATTCTGTCAGGGTGGTCACAGTCCTTCCAAGCTTATTTCAACGATCGGGCATCCCATTCAGTGGCCCTTGAACGCTTCAGCCAGCCACCAGGCCCCGCCGTCGGAAGCGATGCGGGCATCGATGACCAGCGGCGCCTCCCGCGGGCCTGCCAACCATTCCTTGACGCCGTCAAGGTCGCCCACCGAGCGGACCGTGAGGGCGGCAGCACCATATCCGCGGGCAATCGAGGCGATGTCCACCTGCGGGAACCGTACGACGTCGAGATCCTCGTCGTCGGCGTCGAAGTGATGGACCTCGGCGCCGTAGGCGGAATCGTTGTAGATAATGGCCACCAGGGGGATCTTCTCACGGACCAGTGTCTCCAGTTCCGAGATGGCCATGAGGAAGCCTCCGTCGCCGGCACCCAAAACGGGCAGCCGGTCAGGCCGCGCCTTGGCGGCACCAATGGCCGTGTACAAGCCGAGGCCGATTGACTGGAAGGCCTGGGTAAAGCAGAAACCGAACTCGTCCGGAACAGACAGGTAGGCGCTGGGATAACCCATGAAGTTGCCGGAGTCGATGGACACAATGCGCTCGGACGGAAGGATGCGGTCAAGTTCCCTGCTCAGCACGCGGGGATCGATAGCCTCGGACGTGGACAGGTCTTCCGTTTGTTCCGTGTTCCACCGGGCCTGCCCGGCAATGCGCTCCGCCATGTCGGGGGTCCGGAGGCCTGCCGGGGTGTGCTGGAGTGAGCGCAGGCTTTCCAGCACTGCCGCCGCTGTTTCTGCGCTGTCGCCCAGCACCCCCAGGTCAATGGGCCGGTTGGCCCCCAGGGCGCGGTCCTCAACGTCCACCTGAACTACTTTGGCTGTGGCACCGATCAGTGAACCGTGGCGCATGGTCCACATGTTCAGGGCGCATCCCCACCCCACAACCAGGTCCGCTTCGGAAATCGTCTTGGCGGTGAAGGGCGAAGAAAAGCCGCCGGAGATGCCCAGGTTGAACGGGTCGCCCTGGAACAGGCCGTGCGCAACGGCGGATGTTGCCACCAGTGCCCCGGCTGCCTCCGCGAGTGCAGCGATTTCGGGCCCTGCCGTGCGGCCGCCGCGGCCAGCCACAAAAACCGGTCGCCGGGCGCTCCGGAGGAGCTCTGTCAGCTCTTCTACGGCCGCGTTTGAGGGTGCGAACCGCTGCGGCGGAGCCAGTGGTCCCGGTACGGAGATGCCGTCCGGCGCGGGGGCGGCCTGGACGTCCGTGGGAAGGGACAGCACTACCGTCCGGCGCTCGTTGACTGCGGTCCGGTACGCACGGACCGTGTCAGCAACTGCGGTCTGCGGCGAGTGGATCCGCTCGGCCACGGCACCAACGCTGCGGACCAGTGCGTCCTGGTCGATTTTGAAGTTGGAACCTACAGCGGAAGCGGCCGTATCGGCAGTGACGACGATCATGGGGGTGCGGCTCTTGGCGGCTTCGCCGATTCCGGTGACCGCGTTGGTCAGCCCGCAGCCCTGGTGGGTGGAGACGACGCCTACCTTTCCGGACATCCGCCCGTAGGCATCGGCCATGGTGGCAGCACCGCCTTCATGGCGGGCGGCGGTGTAGGGCACTCCGGCCCTGCGCAGCGCATTGGTCACCACAAAGTTCCCGCTGCCCACCACGCCGAAGATGTGGGCGACGCCGAGCCGGGCGAGCGTGTATCCGACGAGTTCGCTGACATTGGCGGCCACAAGGGCAGCCGGATCGTCCCGGGTAGCCACGTCGCTGCCTGCCAACCTGCTGGTGATAACAGTCATTGTTTCTTCTCCTTTGAGACAGGGCGCGGAAGGGGCAGCCGGCGGCGTCGATGGCGCACGCCTGGTTCCGCCCTATGATGATGGTATAGCTCGTAATTTACGACCGTCAAGTATTTGAAATAAGTTTGAATTCCGGTGATGTGCTTTCAATGGGCCGGATTGTGAGGCGATACTGCAGCGGGGACATCCATGAGGAGTTCGCGCCGGATCTCCTCGCCCACCTCACGGAGTTTTCCGGCGAGCAGTTCGGCGTTGGGCGCCAGTGGCCTGTCTGAGTGGAGCAGGATGCCAACCTGCTGGGCGAGACCGGCGAGGTGCAGCTCAAGCATCTGCAGGCCCGGTTCCGCCACGGCCATGGACTCCGGCATCAGGGCAAGGAATCCGGCCTCCGCCACGAGCGTGCGCAAGGTGGCAGGGGTTCCGGATTCAACCCGCTGGATGGGAGGGGCCAGGCCGGCACTGTGGAAGTTCTCCTCGAGCTCGTCACGCAGCGGTGTATGCGCCAGCGGCACTACCCAGGGGTACCCGACGAGGTCCTCCAGTGAGGCGTCCGCAAGGGCATGCACAGGATGGCTGCGTGCGGCAACAACACGGAATTCCTCCCGGTATAAGGGGACAAGCCGCAGCCGGGATGTACTGGGATGGTCAGTAACCCGGCCTACGAGCAGGTCAAGGTCGCCGTTTCCCAGTTCCTGTATGAGGGTTTCCGGGGGCGCCTCCCGGAGCAGGACCTCCACCCGTGGCCTGTCAGCCGTGAAGCGGGCCACGGCCCGCGGGATCAGCAGGTTCGCGCCGGTAACGTGTGCACCCACCCGGACCACGCCTGCTTCCGGGTCGGTGAGCTCATCCACCCGGCGGCGCAAGGTACCCACATGACCCACAATGGCCTTCGCATGCTCAAGGCACACCTGCCCTGCGGGTGTGGGTACCATGCGGCGTCCGGTCCGCTCGAACAGTGACGTTCCAACGGCATGCTCGGCTTCCCGTAATGCCCGGCTCAGTGCAGGTTGCGTGAGATACAGTTCTTCGGCCGCCCGCACCAGGCTGCCTTGTTCTGCAATCGCAAGCACGATCACAAGGTGGCGCAGCTTCAGGTGGGTGGTCAGCAGCGCCCGAAGGTCCATCTCTTCATCCTACGGGCTCGGCCTCCAGGCGATCAGCGCGCAGCGGCCGCAGCGGCGTGACGCGGAATCGCAACGTCCCGGTCCCACTGGGCCGCCTCGCGGCCGGACGCCTTGAGCACCTGCTTGCGTACCTTGCCGTTCTCGGTCTGGGGCAGTTGATCCACCACACGCAGGAAGCGGGGGATGGCAAACGAGGCCAGCCGGGGAGCACAGAAATCGCACAACTCGGCGAAATCGACCGGCTCCCGCAGGATGAGTGCTGCCATGACCTCATCCTCCCCCAACTCTGAATCGACGGCGTACACGGCGGCGTCTTCGATGGCCGGATGCTGCTTCAGCACCTGCTCCACTTCCACGGAAGAAATGTTCTCGCCGCGCCGGCGGATCACATCCTTGATCCGGTCAACGAAACGGACCCATCCGTCCTCGTCAAGGACAACCCGGTCTCCACTGTGGAACCACAGGTCCTGCCACGCTTTGGTGGTTGCGTCGGCCATGGCATGGTAGCCGGTGGCCATGGCGTAGGGCTGGTCGCTGCGGATCAGCAGTTCACCGGGCACGCCGGCGGGAACGGGCACGCCCTCGGAGTCCACCACGCGGATGGAGAATCCTGGCCGCACCTTGCCTACATAGCCGGGGCGCCACTGATCAGGAGTTGATCCGATCACGGAATTCGTCTCCGTGGAGCCGTAGCCGTCCAGCAGCAGCACTCCAAACCGGTCCCGGAATGGTTCAACCAGCCGTGCGGGGGTTGCCGGAGAGAGGGCCAGCCGGATCCGGTGGTCCCGATCACCGGGCCCCGGATCCTTGCCGGCGAGTATCCCGACCATGGCCCCCAGAAGGTACGTCACGGTGGCTCCTGCCGCGGACGCGTCAGCCCAGAACCGTGATGCGGAGAACCGCGGGCCGAGAACATACTCGGCGCCGCTTTCGACGGCCTGCATGAACGCGTTAAGCGCGTTCGTGTGGAACAGCGGCAGGCAGGTGAACAGGACGTCGTCCGGCCGGAGTCCCAGCTGGTCCGACATGTTGACCGCCCACCAGTAGAACTGGCTTTGGGGGCACAGCACGCCCTTCGACACTCCAGTGGTTCCCGAGGTGTACAGGATGGCTGCGGTTTCGGCCGGGGCGGAGTCCACTGCCGGCACGGCAGGTCCCGGTTCGGGCAGCGGGTAAACCTGGAACGGTGCCTGAAGATCCGGGGCTGGGCCGTCGATGACCCAAACTGCGGCGAGGCCGGCTGGTGCCACTGCTGCGATGTGCGGCAGCAGTTCGGCTTCGACCACGGCCAGTGAGGCCTGGGAGTTCTCCAGCACATGCCGCAGCTGTTCCCCGCGGCTGGCCGTATTAACAGGGACGGCGACGGCACCGATCCAGGCGCAGCCGAGGATCAGGTCCAGCAGCTCCGGCCGGTTGGCGGACATCAGTGCCACTGTCTGTCCGCGTTCGATTCCGGCGCTGCGCAGCATTCCTCCTGCACTGGCGGCGGCATCAACCATTGCCTGGCTGTCACGGCGTACGTTGCCGCAGCGGAACAGGGGTGCTGCGGGGGATTTCCGAGCCCGCTCCAGCAGCATCTCCGGGATGGTCAGCGGCCGCTGGCGCCGTTCAGCGAGTGGCAAAGTCATGATTGGTCCTCATTCACGGTTGAGTGGACAGGTATGTAGGCGTGGACGCCGGAAGGGGTGTTGGGGTCGTTGGTCAGGGGCAGGCTCTGGCCCGGTTCGACGCCGGGGCCGGTGAGGCGGGCGATCACCCTCGGCCCGCCGTCGATGCTCAAGGTTGCCAGGACGATGCCGTCAGGCAGGGTGGTGGTTTCCTCCAGCGTCCCGTGTCCCACTGCAACCAATGAGAAGCTGTCTCCGCCACAGAAAGCACAAAGGAGCCGGGCCGGGAAGAGGAGGTTGCTGCAGCTCCGGCATTCCTGCACCATGGCGCTCATGATGCAGCCTCCAGCACCGACATGGTGGCACAGGCGCCGTAGCGGTACAGGACCATGCCATATCCGCTGACAACAGCGTGGCGGGCGAAAACCTGGCGTTCTCCTGCAGTGCCCATCAGCTGGCGGGCGCCCTCAACGAGCCCGTGCATGCCGCCGGCGGCTCCTGCCTGTCCCGCGGAGAGCTGGCCTCCGGAGGTATTGACGGGCAAGTCCCGGGTGGCGATGCGCCGTTTTATGAAATCCGCGGGGTGATCATCCGCCGGCAGAACGCCGAGGTCGGCGAGCTGGGCCACCACCATGGAGGGGTAATCGTCGTACACGCAGGCGAGGCCGATGTCCGCCGGGCCGATTCCGGCTTCCTCCCATCCTGCCCGGGCGCATGACCGGAGGCCGGTTTCCAGCCCGTCACCGGCCTGCTGGTCGGCGTTGTAGGACGCCCGCACCGTGAGCACCTTCGCCCGCGGAGTGCCGTTGCCCGGGTCCGCGACAAGAACGACGGCGTCGGCGCCGGTCACCGGAGGTACACAGTCGTAGCGGCCCAACGGCGTGGCGACAGCCGGCGCATTGAGGTACTCGTCCATGGTGAGGGCTGCCCGGTACACGGCACCGGGATTGCCCGCGGCCCATTCGCGTTGGGCAATCACGATTCGTCCGTAGTCTTCACGCGCCAGCCCGAGCGCCTCCATCTGGCGGGTGGTGAGCATCGCAAACAAAGCATTCGGTCCCTTCATCGGCAGCGGGGCGAGGTGGTCCTGGGTCGCCCGGTTATAGCTGGCTACAAGCCGTGAGAATGCCGGAGCATCCATGAGGTCCCCCGCTGCGAGAACGATGACCTTGGCATCCCCGGCCTCGATCGCTCGGACTGCGTGCTGGAGCATGCCGCCGGCGCTTGCACCGCCGTTCGTGTCCTGCATCAGCCAGGTGAGGCGGAGGCCCATCCGCCAGGCCAGGTCGATGGCATGGTCGGGATTGAGCGTGAAGCTGGAGACAGCGAACCCGTCAACGTCGCTGGGCCTAATGCCTGCTTCGTGCAATGCGTTGCGGACGGCACGGGCAATAGTTTGGGATGTGTTCATCCCCCGCTGGGGGTGGCGGGTGTAAGGCGACTGCCCTGTCCCGATGATGGAGACCGTCACGTTCAGTCCTTTCCTGGATGGCTGCGATCAGGGGCGGGATTTGCCTCCTCTAAGAGACGGTTTCAGCCGTCGTCTGTCCCGCCACGTGGCGCTGGTCCTCTCGCGTCCTCCGGCCGGCGGCCGCTACGGCAATCAGGGTCACCAGGACCATGCCGATCAGGTACAGCGACACCGGTGTGGAGGAGTTGAAGTTCAGCAGGAGGGCAGTGGCAATCAAGGGGGCTACGCCGCCGGCGAATACGGCAGCGATTTCGTGGGCAATCGCCATCCCGGAGTACCGGACTTCGGCGGAGAACAGCTCATGGAAGAAGGCCGGCTGCGTTCCTATCATGGCTCCGTGGCAGACGCCGTTGGCGATGAGGAAGGCAAGGATCACCACCGCAGGGGTGTTGGCGTCGATCATGGCAAAGAAGGGGAAGGCCATGACGCCCATGCCAACGGCACCAAAGGCGTACACGGGGCGCCGGCCGATCCTGTCGGAGAGGTATCCGAAGAAGATGTAGGTGCCGAAAGACACCAGCATCGACACGGCCACGGCCAACAGCAGCAGGCCCTTATCCACACCAACGTGGACGCCATAGACGATGGAGAAGGAGAGGAAGATGTACGAGCCGCCGTTTTCAGCGACGCGCAGGCCCATGGCAATGAGGATTTCGCGGGGATGGGCCCGCAAGGCGTCCAGTGCGGGAACCCGGTGCTCGGAACGGCTCTCGCGGACTTCAGTGAACTCTTTTGCTTCGGGGAGCTTGAAACGAATGTAGGCGCCGACAGCCAGCAGGACCACACTCACGAGGAACGGCAGCCGCCATCCCCACGCCAGGAACTCGGGCTCAGGCATCAACTGGACCAGGAAGAATGCCAGGGACGACAGCACGAAGCCGAGCGAGATTCCACCCTGGCTGAATGCCGAGAGCATGCCCCGGCGTGAAGTGTTGGCGTTTTCGCTGATCAGCAAGACGCCGCCACCCCATTCGCCGCCGGCCGCGATGCCCTGCAGGATGCGGAGGACGATGAGGAGCGCCGGTGCCAACAGCCCCACCTGCGCGTAAGTGGGCAGCACGCCCATCAGCGCGGTGCTGATGCCCATGATGGTCAGTGTCAGGACCAATGAGTGCTTGCGCCCCAGCTTGTCACCGATGTGGCCGAAGAGGATTCCGCCCAGCGGGCGGGCGGCGAAACCGACGGCGAAACCCGCGAAAGCGGCCATGGTGCCCACCAAAGGGTCCGTGTCGGCGGGGAAGAACAAGCGGCCGAAAACCACTGCCGATGCCGTTGCGTACAGGAAGAAGTCGTACCACTCGAGCGCATTGCCCACGAGCGAGGCAACAACGTACCGGCGGACGCCGGGACGTTGACCCGGCAATGTGGTCTTGGGGTGGGACATTGTTGCTCCTAGTGCCGAAGTAGGTGAGTGTGACGCGGATTACGTCTATTGATTTCAGTCTCCCTCCCGGACCGGTGGCCGTCGAATGCCTAAACCGCCAGGGTCTATGCGTGTTCGGGTATGCCGGCCGGAGACGGAGCAGCAGGTATTCCGGACCCCGGCAGCGTGGTGCTAACGTCGCAGCCATTGGCCCTGAGGTGTACGCCGCGGGCAGTCACCCATCCCCGCAGGCCTCCCCCGCGGGTGAAAATTTAGGAGCTCTCATGGAACCAAGCGCTGTAAATGACGTACGCCAGGCAGGGCTGGCGATCCTGCTCGCTGATATGGCCGCCGGACGGACTGAAGTGGTGGACCTTACCACCCCGCTCTCCGCGGCCACCCCCACCCTTGAATTGCCGGCGCCGTTTGCCAATCTCATCGATTTCTCGCTGGAGGAGGTCTCCGCGTACAACGAGCCGGGCCCCTATTGGAAGCACCACAACATCCACACCGGCGAGCACATCGGCACGCATCTGGACGCCCCGATTCACTGGGCGACCGGGCGGAACGGCAAGGACGTCGCGCAGATTGACCCGGCCCGCCTGCTGGGCCCCGCGGTTGTTCTGGACATCACCGCGGAGGCCGCCGCGGACCCCGATTTCTTGGTGGATGTCCACCATATCCGCGCGTGGGAGTCGGAGCACGGATACCTGCCGGAGAACGGCTGGCTTCTGGTGCGGACGGGCTGGGACACCCGTTCCCAGGGCCGTGAAAGCTTCCTTAACAAGGACGAACAGGGCAACCCCCACTCGCCCGGTTTTACTGTCGAATGCGCCCAGTGGATCGGCGAACAATCCCTATTGTCCGGAGTTGGCGTGGAAACGGTGGGCATTGACGCCGGTGCCGCCGCCGGGCAGCAGCCGCCATTCCCGGCCCATCACTTCCTGCTGGGAAACGACAAGTACGGCCTCACGTCGCTGCGGAACCTGGCGAAGCTGCCACCCGCCGGTGCAGCGCTCATCGTCGCCCCCTTGCCGATTGTGGGTGGAACCGGCAGCCCAGCCCGCGTCTTCGCCCTGGTTGACGCCTGACCAGGCGGAGTTCCGGATAAATGAATCAAGCCTGGGGACGGGTGCGGACGAAGGAATCCCAGCGATTGATGGCGGTGGATACGGTAAGCCGGGCTGGCTTTCCGGGTGGAATGCACTCATGCTGGTTATGAGTTGACCGAAGTACTGACAGCCACCAAAGCCGGGATTCGGAACGCTCAAGGGCCAGCGTTGAGCGTCGTGGCTCTCTGTCGGGCCGTTACGCAGTCAGCGGCACCGATGGTGTAAGTCTTCAACGGGACCGCAGCTGGCCCGCCAGTTCCTCATGCCGCTGGTCGGACGCCACGGGCCATTGCCCTATGGGTCGTCCCCTCCCTTTTGGATGGCGCAACTATCGGGGTTCCTGCTCTTCCCTCTGTTAACCTGCATGCGGAACATAGACCGCACGGCACTTGGCAACTATGGACCTGTTAGTCAGGATGAGGGACACCTGATCCGCTTTAACGAGGCTATGACGGCACGCACTGTTCTCGGGGCAGAATCAACAGATGCCAACTTCACGCTTGTCGAACACTTGGTAGCTCCGAGAGAGCTTGCGGCACCTCTTCATATGCACAGCCGCGAGGATGAGTTCACCCTTGTCGCCAAGGGGCGTATTGGCTTCCTCTTGGGCGAAGAGGTCTTTTACGCCGGGCCCGGTGAGCTCGTACTGAAGCCCCGAAACCAATGGCACACCTTCTGGAACGCCAGTGACGAACCGGCGAAAGTTCTGGAAATCGTTTCGCCTGCGGGTTTTGAACATTACTTTCAAGAGATCGCCAATTGTTTCCCTGACGACGCGCCCCCTGACCTTGCCACTGTGGCTGAAGCGAACGCAAAGTATGGGCTCCAAATGGACTTCGAGTCTCTCCCCCTTCTCATTCAGCGCTTCAATCTAGCCAGACCAGCAGAAATGGGCGGGATGGCCTGAGCCGAACAGCTCCATACGGGCCGCCTGCTGGGGCATCCGCCGCCGACGGAACGAATCCTCAAGATCTACGCAATTCATCACAAGGATGGACAAATTCGCTTCCGCCTGTCCCCCCAGGCTTCCTAGAGTGTCCCTATACCAGCCAACAGAATCAGCTACGTCGGGGGGACGTATGAGCATGACCGGCACTTCACGTGAGGCAAAGGAAACACGTTCCGCGGCCCCTCCCGTTCCTGCCCCGCCCAAGAAGCCTTCGGTAAGGCCGCGTGCAGTTCAGCAGGCTTCCCTCTGCAATGGCCGGGAACACGAGGTCCAGCGGCTTATCCGCGACCTCGCCGTCCTTGCAGCGAAACATCGTCCGCCGATTTCGTAGGGCATTCACTGAACCGCCGCACAACCTTTCAAGGTGGGCTGGTTCGGCGGTCGCGGGAGCGGCCCCAAAGGGGTTACTGTCCGCCCGTTGTCCGCTTTCCTCCAAGTGACCGCACCTGAAGGGAGTGAACTGCGCCTAAGATGGGGCGCTGCCCTGAAGGAATTGTGTGATCTTCTTAGCCATGGCCGCTGACTGCGTCCAGTGCAGGTTATGCAGGCCCTGGAGTTCGACGATTTCGTGGCGGTTGACGCTCTTAAGTTGGTTCTGGTGCGACTCGAGCCAGTCGGGAAAAGTGATCACGCTGTCACTGGCGAGGAAGTGAAGAACGGGCATGTTCTCCGGGTAGGTCACTCCCCGGAGTGCTGCGGCATTGCTGGCGACTCGGGCGCTTTCGTCGGCGACCGCCGCGTTGCCGTAGTCCCAGATTGTCATTTGTCGCATGCGTTCCAATTCAGTTGTGGTGAAGTCGTCGCTTGTCGGATCTACCGCGCCGGGAGCAACCGAGACCAATGTTCGGACCAGGCCAACTGTGGACAGGATTCCGATGATATTGATGCCGCCGCCAGCCGCAGAGTGCTTCTCCATCTCGGTGGTGGGCACGGTGGGGTCGATCCCGATAACGGCGGATACTTCGCCCGGGTACCGGTTCGCATAGTCGAGTGTGTAGAAGCCCGCGATCGAATGTCCGGCCAAAACGTATGGCTTACCGATGTCGAGTGAGGAGAGGGCCTCGTGGAGCTCAGTGTTGATGTTCTCCACGGTCCGATCACGTGCGCTCATGTCGCTGTAGCCGTACCCGAAGCGCTCGACGACGATGACGTCGTAAGCAACGAGTTCCCTGATCAAAGGGGCGAAGTCCAGCGCCGGAGCTATCGTGCCTAGACCGCTGAGCAGGACCAGGGGCTGCCCGCCTTTGGTGCCAGCCCGAGCGACGTTCAGCGAGCCTCCCGCGACCTCCACTAGTTCACCGTACTGGGCAGTGCTCGACCTCTCCTGCTGTTCCAGGAACGCGTTGGCCCCTGTGGATGCAAGCGTTATGCCCAACGCAGTGATAGCGACAACGCCAAGTATTTTGCGCGTGCGACGGAATGGCAAGCGACGTTTTGTATGGTCTGTAAGCGAACTCATTGCTACTCCTAGCACAGGAGCCGGGCCAATAGCCGGCATTAGTTGATTGCAGCGGTTATTCGATCCCCAGCCCCCTTAGGACTCGGGCACCCTCCGCTAAGCAAATGAAGAAGTGGGGTGGCTGGACAGGTGCGAATGGCACGATAAGCCCTTGGCCACCGTAGAACTCAAACGTATGAGCCTGAGGATCACTGGGCCGCTTGACGGAAGGTCAAACGGCGTTTGAAAGAATGCTGGTGGCGGCTTTCTCAGATGTTCTAGTAACATCTGGACGCGCCCCGCCGGCCGCAAAGCGTCAGCGGGGCCGCCCTTCGGCCAGTTACGGCTGCTTAGGGTGCAGTCACTGCTGCTGGCGGCACCTTAGCTGCGACCCCGTTCGCTGCCGTCGTACGAGGAATGTTGCGCAGCATCCAGGTTGCAAGGAAAGCGGCGGCTACGGCCAAACCAACCAGCCCCAACTGCAGCACGGTTTCCGGAAACACCGTTCGCAGGGCGATGGGAAGTGAACTCGCCGTGTAGAGGATTATGGCGCCTTTGGGCACGGTTGAAGTGCGCCACAGCGCGAGCATGAAGATCACGGTACCGAGCAGGAAGAGCATCGATACAACTGTGAGCGCGATACCCAAGGGACCTGAACGCAGGACGGCAACTACATCTTGGCCAATGTAGGGAAAGACGAGGTTGAGGACGAACTCAACCCCAACGAGGCCGGCCAGCGACGTTCCGGAGATAACGGCACCTGAGGATGCGAGCGCCCCGGTATTGCGGGAAACCAACAGATACATCCCGATCACCAGTCCGATGGCAGCGATTTGAGCAACCGGTGCAGCGAGCTGGGTGAAAGATGATGTGGGAATGATCCCTGCTCTCTTTGCCGCGTTGACCAGCAAAATTGCTGCTGAGATAAATCCGGCGAAGGCAAAGATCCTGATGAGTGCTGAAGGTAGGAGTACTTCGATTTTGGATGACATTTGGAGCTCATATCTAGAGGGTTCTGCGCGAATAACGAGTGTTGAAGGAGGCCTCATGTCCGTGGCTGCCGGGATAACTTGAAGCTACGCGGGCACTTAGTGACCTGGCGTCACCACTTGTGGTGATTGATGAGGTGATTGGCCCTACTTCTCCCGATTGACCGGCGTCGTGTACTTTCTTCTGGGCTTTCTGCCCGACCGCCTCCGCAGTGAATGATGGCGATTCGCCACCATACTCGTCGCTAACTTCCCCTTCAGCTTCGCCCTGTCCCTGGGCATCGGTGAAGGCCTCGTCCTCTTGAGCGAACACCCGGACGCACCGGGCGAAATGGCACCTGCCCAACAACCCCCAAACCCGCACCACCCAGGAACTCGTCGACACCATCTACTGCCAGGGCGGACAGACCAAGGCGCCAAAACCACAATCCATCTGGCCTCCGGCCCCTGCCCTCACAAATGTCAGTGAACGCTTCTTCGCCCGATGCAAGCTTCGCCGATCATCCAACGCCAGCTACGACCAGGCGGCGTCGGCACAGCTATGGAAATTCGGCGCCGAAATGACCGACCTGACCAAGGCCGATTAAATCGCTGTAAGGCGCGCCGGGCTCCCACTCCTCGTTTCGGTCAACCAAATTTCCTGATCCGTGACAGCTTCCGTCACCCATGACAGGGCTGCACCGCGTTTTCCTAACGTTTTGGCCGCTCTATCGAGACTGGAGAGCATCCAGTGCCACTGCCATCGCCGCTGCAACCCGGCCGTCAAGTCGGGCGCCAGGAAGAGTGATGAGGTAGCGGTCGCGCAGGGACCGTCCCCGTTCTGATGTCATGAGCACTTCTCCGTTTGCGTCGATAAAGTCGAAGTGGAAGCGGAACGGCGAAGGGATCGCGTCTCCCAGGGGTGTCGCTTCCCATATGCGCCGGCTGATGGCGACCCCGAGGCTGCGTTCACTTCCGGTGACTTTGATTCCCGACGCTTCGAGATGCCAGGTCGACCGCAGCAGGGACTTGCCAAAGTCTTTCCGGAAGCTTCCGAGCAATTGTCCATTTGCGTCCAGCACGTCGTATGTGGCGCCGAGATCGAGGCGTTGCCGGGCCTTGAAGGAGAAAAGCGCTAGGGTCCTTGACTCGTCCTGGTAGAAGGTAACCTGCTCCTTGAAAGCGGCCCGCTTCTGCTGGGCGACGGCGAGCATCTGCCCTGGTTGCCCATCGCCGGCCACGGAACGTATTTCGTAGCGGTTCACCATCAGGGTGAGTTTCTGTGTCACGGTGAACTGCTCGATGCCTTGGGCAAGGTCTGTCATGTGCGTCCTCGTGGTTAGGGCGGTCCGGAACAGTGCGGGGTCCGCCTGTTGCTGTCTTCTCTGCCTTGACTGAGCTCCTGCTCGTGCGAGCTAAGTATAGGTTTTACGGCTCTTTGAGGGCTGCCTGTCTCTGCCAGCTGTGCGATTCGGACAAGGTCAGCCGCGATCCTCAGGCAGCCAGCGGTTACCGTGTCCGGTCACGTACTGGCGGACCAGGTATGGCCAGGGAAGGATGATCAGGACGATTACGACAAGGGAGCAGTTGATCGCGACAGTGGCGGTGGGGCCGTTGAGCTCGCCAGCGAGCCACAGGGGCGAAGCCACGGTGCTGAGCCAGATGACCTTCCATGTCATTTCGAACAGCAGGATCGGGATCAGCTTCACCGGGTAGCGGACACCGAGGAAGAACAGCAGGGACTGGGCGACGAGCATGCACACCACGACCCCGTCCATCAGCGGCCAGGATGCGTCGTGCCCGATCAGCAGGGGCCATCGCGTGATCGCCAGGCCGAGCGCCATCATCAGGTAGCCGGCGCGCAAAAGGTACAGACGCGGCAGGGATAGCTCCTCCCCCGCTCCGGGCACGGTCTTTGGGCTGGGCTTGGACGTTGCCGGTAATGACATTTTCAGGCTCCCTTGTTCAATTGTCCCGAAAACTGGGGGACGTTCAATCCGCGAGGCAGCAGTGGTTTGTTTCTAAAACTGCTACACGGCGGTTTGTTAGCGATCGCCGCCCGGGCCGGTCGGGGCGCTGATCATTCGTACGGAGATGAGGACCATGCCCAGGTCACGGACCTTGGTGAGGAGGCTGTGCAGTGCGGCCTGGTCCGCTACCGGGCCGCGGAAGGCTGTCGTACCGTCACTTCCCCGGGTGAGTTCGAAGTGCTCGAACCATTCCACCCAGTGATCATCGAGGTGCCCTTCGACCCGGAGCTCATAGTGGCCGGGTTCTTGCCGGTGGAGTAAGTGGCCGGTCACGGTACGCGAGCCTTCGGCGTGTTACGGCCAGCCTGGTCCCACGGCCTTGGTCGGCGGATGGCCCATTCGGCGACGGCAAGGTTGATCATCCAGCCGGCCCCGTTGAGAAGCGCATTGTGGAGTGCGGTCTTCCCAAAGATCGCCTCGCCGAAGCCCAGGGTGAATACCTGGGTGCCCGCGCCCAGCCCCACGGCGTAGGCGCGGACCATCCACTGCCGGTGCCGCGGAACGTCCTGGCGGCGGATAGCGGTGAAGCCAATAACGATGCAGAGCGCCATTCCCAGACCGGCCAGCCAACGGAATACATACAGCAGTTCCCCTGACTGGGCCGGGAAGGAATTGAACTGGTTCAGCCAAAGACCGGACAAGGCCACCAGCATCCCCGTCACGACCAGAACCCGCCCGGCTATCCGGTGCCAGCCTGGCTTACGGCGCCGGAACCTCGGCGAGAACTGGAATGCCCCGAGAATCACAAAGATGGTAGCGGTGAGGACGTGGACGGCTACCGGGACAGGCAAATCATGGCTTCCGTTATCGGTGGACCCGTGCGCGGTGCCGAGGGACAGTGCGATGCGCCTTAGGGTGTTCGCGAGGATGGGAACGAGACCCAGTGCGATCAGGCTGGTGATGAGGAGCCCGGCATGGGCTGTTGGACGTTGTTCTGGCCTGCGGCTTGGTGCAGGGGCTGCCCCTGCCCTTTGCTTGCTGTCCATCACATATCCCGTTTCTGATTGTCACTTGGCTACAGCGCGGCCATGACCCGGGACGACGGTCCCGGCAGCCGGCGCCGAAGCTGCTTGGCGGGTGCTGATCAGTGAGTATCCGAGCCAGGCCACGGCGATACCTACGGGAAGGGCGGCGAAGCGTCCTACCGCGTGGGGAAACAACGGAAGCAGGGCGGTAGCGACTGATCCCAGGGCGAGCAGGATCCCCGCCGAGCGGGCGAGGATCCGGGCGCGGAAGACGGCGATGCCAAAGGTCAGCCCGCCTAGGAAGTAAACCGCGAAGGCGAAGGTGCTGATCCCCTCCAGAGGGCCCAGGCTCCCGTCCGCCGCTGCGCCGCTGAAGATGCCCAGGATGTCGGTTGCAACGTGTGGAGCCTGCTCGGCCAGGGGCGGCAGGACGAAGGCTTCCACGTAGGTGTGCGCTGTGGTGGTCAGGTAGAACAAGGCGAGCAGAAGGAAGCCGGACAGCCCCGGCAGGCCTGTCTCCTTCACCTGCTGAAGGTATATTCCGGTTATACCGGCGAGGCCGAGGACGCCCATCGCCATGGTCAGGTAGTGCACGATGGCCCAGGTGCTGCCGGGGATGTTCGCGATTTCCTCCGCCGGGTGGACGAACTGTATCGATCCGTACAGCAGCCCTGCGGCTATGGCGGCGAAGCCGGCAGCTCCGCTGAGTTTGGACGGGGTGATGGTCATTTCCGCGCTCCCTTGCGCTGGTTGGTCCGCGGCAGGTGCCTCGTACGGTTCCAAAGCTACGATTGGGTGTGGTGTCACAGCATCACCACATCTGGTGATCGGGGTGGTGATTTTCGACGGGGATTACTTCGTCTTAGAGGAGCCCGTGCTCGCGGGCGCGGCGGACTGCCTCTGCCCGGTTGCTCACCTGGAGCTTTTCGAAGATGTGCCGGGTATGGGTCCTGAGGGTGTTAAGTGAGACGAACAACTGCCGGGCAACTTCCGGCCCGCTCAGGGAAGAGTCGAGCAGCCGGAGCACCTGGACTTCCCGCTCACTGAGCTGGAAATTGAGGGCGTCCGCCCCGGGGGCCGTGGCAGCGGAGGTGTCCCCGGTGTCGGCGTGGAGCAGTTGGCTTACTTTTCCGGGACAGATACGCTCGACGGCGGCCCTGCGCAGCAATGCGATCATGGGCGCGCCTTCATCCAGGAACAACCGAACGTGACCTTCGGCTTCGGTGCGTTCGAGTGCCCGTTCCAGGGCCTCGAGCGCCAAATCCACACTGCCCTGTGCCTGGTAGGCCCTTGCCTTGAGTACGAGGATCTCGTTGACGCTGCCACCGCGCCCGGCGGTCAGGGCAGCCTGAAGCAACCGCTCCAGTAGATTGAAGGTGTCATCGAGGGAACCGTTGGATGGGTCTGCATCGTGCTGGGCGATGAGCAGGCGGGCGAGGGTGAGGTGCTCGAATTCCCGCAGGTAGCTCAGCTCGTCACCGGCGGTAAGGTTCCGTGCCCGGGCCCAGTCCGAGGCTTCCCGCAGCGCCCCTTGCCCGATCCACATCCGCGCCTTCATCGCAGGGATGGGCCGGACGTCGGGAAAGAACCCCCGAAGGTAACGCCGCTCGGCCACCTCCAGCAGCCCGATGGCACGGACAGGATCGCCGGACAGGTACTCAAGGCGTGACATCACCACGAAGCGGCGGTACCGGTTCTCCGGCAGCGACGCCGACTCACCGAGCGCGATCCCCGCCTCCAGATGTTCTTTCGCAGCAGCAAGCGCCCCGGCCTCGCAGTGCAGGGCGCTGATTCCCACATGGAGGTCAGCAGTTGGCGGTCCAGCGGATAGGCCTGCAGAGTCCGCGGCGGTAAGAGCTTGCTCTAGAAGACGCCGGGCCTGATGCAGGCTACCCCTGGCCATCCACATGTCCGCCAAGACCATGGTGCTGGCCAGTTCGTCGGCGATGTTTCCTGCAGCATGCAGGTTCGGGGCCACGTCGGCGAAGATGGGCACTGCCGTGTCGAGATCGCCGTGCGCCCACGCGGCCAGCCCGAGGAACCCCGCCGCCGCTGCCCGCGACAGATGATCACCCGGCCCGCACAACTCCAGCGCGCGCCGGGCATGGGCGGCGGTCCCTGCTACATCCCCCACTGCCTGCGCCAGCGCTGCCCGGTACACGGCAATGGTCACCGGCACGGAACGGAACTCTTCGCTTCCGGCATTCAGCCCATTGACGAGATCACGCATCCGTTCCCCATCCCGGGAAGTCTCCGCGAGTCCCCTTTCAGCGTCATTGAGACGCTGTTCGACGGCGTCAAGGTCACCGGCTGTGAGCATCATCCAGGCGTAAAACACGCTCAACACCGGGTTCCCGCGAACGGTAAAGTCGGGAAGGGAGCTCAACCAACCGCGCAGGGTCGCATCATGCCGGTTCCTTCGGAGGGCCGGCATCAGCGCCTCCAACAGCGCCCCCGCCCTTTCGAAGTCCCCTGCCGCCAGCGCATGCTTCAGGGCGTCCTCCAGGAGGTCGTGGTGCTGGTACCACTCGCTGGCGCGCCCGTGCAGCGACTGTTGGAGCTCAGGTTCCTCGTGCCCGGCACAGGCCCGGAGTACTTCGGCAAAGAGGTGGTGGTAGCGATACCACTGCCTCCGGTCGTCCAATGCGACAACAAACAGATTCGCCCTCTCCAGGTGCTCAAGCAAAGCACTGCTGTCACCTTGGCCGGTGACCGCCTCGCACAGTGGACCCGAGAGGCGGTCAAGGATGGCGGTGTGCATCAGGAAGCTCCGCACGTGGTCAGGCTGGCGCTGCAATACCTCCTCGACCAGGTAATCCAGGATGAAGCGGTTGCTGCCGGTGAAAGCGTGGATGAAGCCCGGCACGTCCGCGTGCCCGCGCAGGGACAGCGCCGCCAATTGCAGGCCGGCCGCCCATCCTTCCGTCCGGGCTTGGAGGGAGGAAATGTCCTCTGCGGAAAGGCTCAGCCCCATGCACTCATTCAGGAAAGCCCCTGCCTCCTGGGCCGAAAAACGAAGATCGGCTGCACGCAGTTCAGCCACCTGATCCCGGGCCCGTAAACGGGACAAAGGAAGCGGGGGGTCAGAGCGGCTTGCGATGGCCAGGTGCAGTTGGTGCGGCGAATGATCGAGCAGGAACGCTACAGCGTCATGAACAGGGTGCGCTTCGATCGCGTGGTAGTCGTCGAGGACGATGATGAAGGACGTTTCGGCCCGGGCGACGTCGTTGATGAGTGTTACCAGAACCGGTTCCGCTGCCCCGGCCGGGGTAGCGTCGAGCAGCGCTTGAGCACCTGACCCGAGGGATCCATCCGTGCCATGCATCCCGGCAAGGAGATGGGCCAGGAAACGGGCAGGGTCGTTGTCGCCCGCGTCCAAGGTCAACCAGGCAACCCGCACCTCGGGCTCCGCTGCCCGCACGTGCCGTACCCACTGGCTCAGCAGAGTCGTTTTGCCGAAGCCCGCTGGGGCGCAAATCAACGTGAGCTTCCGACCCTCATGCGGGTCGGAGAGCAGTGGATCGACAAGCCTGGGCCGGGCGACGGCGTGGCGCCGCGGGGCCGGGACATGGAACTTCGTGGCAAGCATGCTCATCGCCATTGGGTGAACTATACGGCCGCCAGCTGGTGCTGTGTAGAGCAAATTCGCCGCGTACACTGCTGTACGTTTTTCGCTAAGCACGGGGTGGTAGGTGTTGCTGGCTCCGCAGCCGGGCCACCAGCGTCGCCGCGAGCAGAGCCGTCATCAGTTCCATTCCGACGACGGCCAGTAGGTTCGCGGTCTGGGCACCCGCATGCGTCGGATCCCCGTAGTCCTCCAGGTGCGCATGGCCTCTCCCCGCTCCGCCCACCAGCAGCATTCCGTGGAGGGCCACCATCAGCAGCGCGCAACCCATGACACGCTGCAGTGCGCCAACACGGCTGTGCTGCCAAATATGAACTGCGCAGGGAAGGCAGAGACCAGCCAGGACCAGCATCAGTGCGCTCAACCAGGCACCGTGCTGGTTTTGCAGTGCAAGCCATAGGTGCACTGCACTGGAAGCTGCGACGACGGCCGCGCATAGCCGGGGGTGAAGGACGGGGCCGCTGCTGGGGACCCGTCCCGCGAAAACCATGGCTGTGGCCTTACCCGTGGCAGCTGCTGCCGGAGCCGCCGTCATCGTGGCAGACGGCGGATGTGGCACCAGCGCTCGGCGGCACGTCGAGGACGGGGCTGCGATCGAAGAAGCCCTCTGGCCGGAGCTTGAAGCCGACAGTGTCTACAGGCATGATCGGCCAGTCCTCGACACGCGGGAAGTGCGTGAGACCGAAGGTGTGCCAAACGACGATGTCCTGACCGTTAATGTTGCGGTCCTGCGCCACGTAGCTGGGCAGCCCGCCGCCGCCGGAGTGTTGGTTCACGAAGTCGCCGGTGGGGTATAGCTCATTGTCTGCGTACCTGGTGACCCACAGGTCCTTGGTGGCGAAGGCGGCCCGCCTGGCGATGGAGGATCCTGGGTCGGCCAGCAGCGTGGGCTGGTTTTCGGAGTGGAGCTTGTAGCCAACCGGCTCTCCCAAGCGGTTGCGGGATTCGGGGTTGGAGATGATCCAGGTCCGGCCCGCCCGGGCATCGGCCTCACGGACACCCTCGGATTCACGTGTCAGCACGGTGCGCTTGCGGGAGAAGGCATTGCCGCGCTCGTTCCCCTCCCCCATGGCCTGGCGCACCACGTCCTCTTCCTCGATCCGGTTGGTGAACCCGTCGATCGCCATGTCCAGCCGGGCGCTGAACAGGTGCTGGTGATAGGGGGCGCCGAGTCCGGGGGCGAGCTGGGAGATGTTGGCCGAGCCACCCTCGGGAAAGGCCGAGGTGAAGACGACGCCGGTGGCCTTGGCTTCGAACTCGATGGTGCCGTCGAGGTAGAGGTACCAGTAGAAGCCGTAGTCGTAGTTTCCGATTGTAGTGAAGAAGGAGATCACCAGGCGGCGGTTCCGGCGTGTGTAGTTCACGCCGGACCACAGGTCGGAGTGCTTTGCCAGAATGCCCCAGTCCTCCTCGTGCATGCAGATACCGTTCCGGATCTCCCGGGGGTTGCCGAAGGCGTCGGAAATGACCGGGCTGAGGTAGGTGATGTCGCCCAGGCAGTCGCAGCCGAGCTCCAGGGAGTTCGCGTACTGGCCCACCAGGTACTCGCCGGTGTCGAAGTAGTTCTGCCACGAACGGATGGGGGACGGATCACCGTACGGGACCACCATCTCGGCGATGGATGCTCTGTTGATGATGGGGCGGAGGCGGTCACCGTCACGGAAGGCAAGGTTGTGCAGGACCACGCCTTCGCGGACATCAAAGCCGACGTCGACGCTCCACTTTTCCCACTCCACGTGGTTACCACCGGTAATGATGAAGCTGGGTCCTTCCGGCTGCGTGATGCTGATCGGTTTCTGCGTGGTCCGGAGCGGGCCGGTCAGCTCAGGATCGGTGTAGTTGCCGTGCTCGGACGGGATAGGCATGGAGCCGAAATCCAGGACCTGCGTTACTTCCTTGCCCACGACGTCCACGTAGCCCACGAGCCCATCCACCGGGTGTGCCCAGGCGCTGTCTTCCGGGAATTCCTGCACGAAGGCCAGTCCGCGCAGAATGCGCCGCCCCTTTTCTTCGGCGTACTCGAAGACGCCGGCTGAAAGCGGCGCAACCCGGACCTTAGTGACATCCAGGTCCCGGGCAGCCAACGCAGCCAGCCAGCGTTCGTCGGTTGCCAAGAGGCTTTCAACCAGCTCGAACTCTTCCTCGAGGATTGGGAGTTCACCCGTGGCTGTGGTGTCCAGTTCCACGGCAGAGACCACCTCTCGCCGCGTCACGGAAACTACTACGTCCACCGGTAGGCCACCTGAAATGTCATGAATGAAAACCCGGAACCTGCGTTCTGGGCTGCTATCAGAGGCCTGTTCAACCAGTGATCCACGTGCCGGGTCCAACAGGCCGAGGTATGCAATGCGCTTCTCCTGGCCAAGGTGGCCAGCGGCACGCAGGATCGCTTGGACCTGGGTGATTTCGCCGCCGGAGGTCAGGCTGTACCGGGTGTCTGCTTCTGCTTCGAGTGTCATCGTTGACCTTTAAGGTACGGACCGTTACCGGTCGTTGGTTTATTTTCTATAGTTGTAGATAATAAACTGTACGTAAGATGAATCACAAGCGTCCGAACGAAGTATTCCGGGAGTGCAGCGTGCCTAAGATAGTTGACCATGACGAGCGGCGCCTCGAGTTGGTGGATGCGACCTGGCGGATCATAGCCCGGCAGGGTATGGAGGGTGCCACCATGCGTGAAATCGCAATGGAGGCCGGGTTCGCCAACGGTGCCCTTAAGCCCTACTTCCCGACGAAGGACACCCTCCTGGAGTTTGCTTTTGGGCACGTGTTCAACCGGACGAATGAACGGATAGCCCGGCAGACGGCGGGAAAGTCCGGCATAGCTGCATTGCGCTCTTTCTGCCTGGAAGTTCTCCCCCTGGATGAGGAACGTGTCCATGAGGCGCGCATCGTCATCCCGTTCTGGCAGAAAGCGGTGAACGATCCGCGAAAGGCGCGGATCCACCAGCAGTCGATGGAGGAATGGCTGTCCACTATCCAGCGATACCTGGCCGAGGCGCGGGACCAGGGTGACGTCGGCACCTCTGTTGCCGATCCCATGCTCGCGAATCAACTACTGAACATGCTCCTCGGGGCTCAGGTGCTGGCTGCACTGGCGGCCGACAGAGGAAGTAACCCTTCCGTCGCAGAACAGCTTGAAGGTTTTCTCGGGCTGATAGCCCGCCCAGGGTGATTCTTTTTTCGCCAGCCGTTGAAGAAAACATCCATCCGCGCTACTCTCATGTAGCTGTGCTCCAAGACACACCACTTCTACCGTGTGGTTCTTTCAGGAACCGATGTCACGTGGCCACCGTCGTCAGGAAATTCCATGTCAGCAGTTGCAGCCCGGTCCGCCAGCCAAAGCATTGTCTCGAGCATGGCATTGTCCTTCGACCAATGGAAACACCTGGTAGCAGAGTCGTTCGTGCCTTTGGCGGCGCGTACTGATGACGTGGATGGCTTCCGCGGGCAAATGCGGCGGCGAGTGCTGGACGGTATGTCAATCGTGGAAGTCACCGCTGCCTCCCATGAAGTCCACCGCACTCCTGCGCTGATCGCACAGAGCCGGGAACGCTATTTCAAGCTCAACCTCCAACTTGAAGGTACAGGCCTTCTAATTCAGGACAACCGGGAAGCCGTACTTCAGCCGGGTGACCTGGCGATCTATGACACCAACCGTCCATACACCCTGGCGTTCGAGGAACGGGCCAGGATGGTTGTGGTGATGTTTCCCTACGACGCCCTCGCACTGCCCACGAATTATATTGAGCAGCTTGCCGCCGTCACGATGGCCGGCAATGCCGGCCTCAGTGGGATGGTCGGACAGTTCATTGGACAGCTATCGGAAAACCTGGAGGTTCTCAGCGGCCCGAGCGGTTCCCGGCTGGCGGCCAACGCGCTGGACCTCGTGTCCACCATGCTCCATGCGGAGATGGACATCGTGCCGGACCGGATGAGGCCGCAGGCCCTGCTCGCGGTATCGGTACGCGAATACATCCAGGCCAACCTTTCTGACCCACTGCTGTCGCCGGCGAGCATCGCGGCGGCCCATTTCATTTCCACGCGCCACCTGCATAACTTATTCAACGAATCAGGCAGCACCGTTGCCAGCTGGATCCGGAGCCAAAGGCTGGATGGTGTTGCTCGCGACCTCCGGGATCCGCTGCACGCCGGGAAGTCGGTAGCTGCCGTGGCCGCACGCTGGGGATTCATTGACGCGGCGCACTTTAGCCGCACCTTCCGTGAGGTCTTCGGAATGTCTCCCACCGGTTGGCGCCAGCAAGCTTAACCGATGTTCCGGTTCCAGGTGACAAGGGCCACACCGTCACCCTCATCCGGGAGCTGACAGATAGGTTGCACTTTTCCGGTTGGCTGTTGAAGCGGCTGCCATTGCCGACGCGCCTTTCCCGTCAACCCATAATGAGCTGAATGCCCGCGGGGACACGAGGAGGACCTCCTGGCTGGTGACCGCTCCCGAGAAAGCCACACGCCCGGAGGTCCTCCATATGCATCCAGCGAATCCGGCTGTCATCAGCTGCTATGACAAGCGCACCAGCCGGATAAGGTTTTGACGACTAGCCGTTGTGCCCCAGGCTGTGGGCCTTCTGCCGCCGTTCAATTCGGGATTCCACCAGCACACCCGCCGTGAACATCACCGGCACAGCAGCGAGGAGGGCGGCAGCGGTCTCCGCGCTGCCACCGATCAGTGCCGTGAAGTTGCTGACGACCAGGTACAGCACCCACAGCAGCAGCAGTGCTGCCAGTGCCGGGGCGAGCAGGGTCTGCCAAAGCTGGCCGTCCACCCGTTCCTGCCGGAAGAATCGGACGACGGCGACGGAGCACAGGATGTAGAGGACCAGCAGAGCAGCGACCGCAAGCCCGCTGAACCAGGAGAACAGGGTCAAGACAGGATCCAGGGCCAGCAGAGCGAAGGGGCCCACCAGGAGGACGGCGGTAGCGGTCTGGATCCAAGCAGCCACGGCGGGTGCGCGGTGGCGGTTGGTTCGGGCGACCTTCAACGGCATTGAGCCTTGAAGTGCCAGTGAGTGCAGATACCGGTTGATGCCATTGTGGAAGGCAATGATGCCGGCGAGCAGGGATGTCACCAGCAGGACGCCGGCGGTGGTACCCGCCCATGGCCCGAACAGCTCAACCATGGGTGCTATGACGAACGTGGTGGCATCTCCGGATTCCAATGCTGCGCCAGCCGCAGCCGACACCTGACTTGGGCCGTAGTAGCTGACGAGCATCCAGGAGATGAAGGAGAAGAAGATGGCAATGACGGCCACAGATGTGTAAGTGGCCCGAGCCACGGTCCGGTGCGGGTCTTTGGCTTCTGCTGAATAGATCGCGGTGGATTCGAAGCCGAACATGGAGGCGACGGCGAACATGATGGCTACTCCGGGGGCGCCGCTGGCGATGGCTTCCGGGGAGAACGATGCGGCGAGGTTAAGCCCTTCGGGTCCACCGCCACGGAACAACACGGTGAGGCCGAAAAGTAAAAGGACTCCGACTTCGAGGCCTACC
This sequence comes from Arthrobacter sp. D3-16, assembly GCF_054408515.1. Classification (NCBI taxonomy): domain Bacteria; kingdom Bacillati; phylum Actinomycetota; class Actinomycetes; order Micrococcales; family Micrococcaceae; genus Arthrobacter; species Arthrobacter sp. D3-16. The sequence continues at coordinate 2,311,149 of NZ_CP096437.1, forward strand.
AGGAGTGCCAGGACCTTTGCGCCGAGTTCGATGTTGAGGGAACCAAGAACCTGGACTCCTGCCATGGTGACCAGGGCCAGCAACCACCATGGGATGGTGAGTCCGATAGAGCCCAGCAGACCGGAGAACGCAGCCCCGTAGAGTCCGTACATTGCCGCTTGGACGGTGCTGTAGGCCAGGAGCGCGAGCCAGGCTGCGCCGGCGCCGGTCTTTCTGCCGAAAGCAGCCGTGACGTAGGCGTAGAAGGCTCCGTTGGCTTGGATCTTCCGGCTCATCGCCACGAATCCGACGGCAAAAATCACAATGACGATGCCGACAATAAGATAGGCTCCTGGGGCACCGGCGCCATTACCGAGTGCTGCAGCCAACGGGGAGGCGCCGGCAATCCCTGTCAGGGGCGCTTGGGCGGACAACACAAAGAACAGGATCCCCAGGACTCCGATGCTGCCGGCTCGCAGAGCAGTGGACTGCTCCTTTGCTGGCCTCGCTTCAATGGTCCGGGATTCGGAATTTGACGAACTCATTTTGATCCTTCTGAACGGTCAAAAGCTTGGGGATGGTGCGGGTCCGCAACCTCAGCACCACTGTTGTAGTCAGCATGGCAAAAAGCGTGACGGCTGTTTTGCCGTGCAGCGATGACTTGTTGTGTCTCAGCGCACACGAGACCTCGGCCCGGCGTACGCTGAGCGTCCCGGGCGTCAGCAGAGATCAGGGCTGCGGTTTGCCGATCAGCGCCGCGGTCTCGTTGGCGGCTTCCATACCGCTTTCGATGGCTCCGTCAATAAAGCCGCCCCAGCCGTTGGCAATGTCTGCCCCGGCAAAAAGGACGCGGCCGTGCGGAGCCTGCATTGCGGGGAGATGGGCGGAGAGGAAGCCGGGACGGTGCATGGGCCAGGTCTCACCGGACAGCGGGTCCGCCACCCAGTTATGGCTGGCCACCTCCACTACCTCCAGCCCGGGTACCAGGCGCGAAAGCTGTGCCTGGACGGCCAAGGCGTCCTCCACGTCGATCTTTGACGCATCCGGACCAAAGCCGACGGCAATGGTGTCGCCGTCGAGTGTGTATTCGACCTGGAAGAAGTTCAGGGGCCAGTCCGCGCCACCGAACGCTACAAAAGGGGCGTGCTCGCCCCGAAGCCGGAACCAAACCTTTGTCCCCTTGGCTGCTTGTCCCAATCTGGCGCCTTCAGCTTTGACGGCGGGCAGGGGTGGCTCGAAGGCCACCGCCTCCATGGCGTGAAGTGGCACCGTGACGATCGCCGCCTTGGCCCGTATGGTGCGTCCATCCGTACTTTCAACATCCACCGAATCCGATTTGTGGGCGACGGCGCCTACCGTGAAGCCGTGCTCAATGGTGGCTTTGGCGTCTGCCAGCATTGCGGCCGCCAATACTGCGGTTCCGCCAACAATTTTGTAGGTTGCGCAGGCTTCGAAGTTCACTGCCCAGTCGCCATTGGTGAGTGCAACCCAACGAAGTGCCTGGGTGAAAGCGGCGTTGTCCAGGGGCCCGTTAAAGTTCAGCGTCCAGAAGGATTCGAGGATGTCCCGTGCGGCGCCGGCAGGGAACTGTTCCCGGATCCGATCCTGGACGGACACATCATCGATGGCCTTGAAAAGATCGTTGGCCAACGGCTTGAAGGGCTCCGGAAAGTACTTTCGTGAATCCTGGGTGAACTGGCCGGCTGTCTGCCCAATCAGGGCAATTAGCTCGTCCGGCCCGCCTTCATGCCGCTTTCCGTCCGCCCACCAGAAGGCCCGTTCGGGTTGGGGGCTTGGCGTGGTGTCCAGCCCGTAGCGCTTCAGCTCGGCCCAGACGTACGGTTGGGTCCAGTGCACCCAGGTGCCACCGATTTCCAGGTCCCGTCCCAGCCGGTGATCCAGCCAGGTCCGGCCACCGATCCGGTTCCGGGCCTCGACGATGTGGACGGACAAGCCCTGTCGGCTCAGCTCGCGGGCTGCAGTCAGCCCGGCGAAGCCGGCACCTACCACTACCACGTCGTAGAGGTCGTTGTTCAGATTCTGCTCCATTGCAGATTCCTTCCCTAGGAGTAGACGAAGAATTCGACCGTGGGCGCCAGGACTGCCCAGCGAGTGCGGGCTCCCCGGTTGAAGGAAGCGGCACCTCCGGGCGTCAGGTCGTAGGTGTCTCCGCCCTCGACCTCAATTCGGAGGTGGCCCTCGATGATGGAGATGGTCTCATCGGCGTGGATCACAAGGTCGAACGGCTCGGGCGCTTCCTCAGGGGTTACGTGCCAGTACCCTGAGGCCAGCGCCGGACGGTCACCCTCACCGAATTTGCGGACCCACTGGACCTGGCCGAGTTCGAAGGCCTCATTCTTGCTGGGATCAAGGGCTGAGGAAGTGGTGAAGGCGGTGGTATCTGACACGGTGAACTCCAAGGATGATGACGCCGGGCACTGCGTCGGGCAGTTGTGGGGTTGGGGCAGGTGCGGGCGCCAGAGAAGGCCTGGCAGTGAGCCGGATCACCTGCGATCTCAATCTAAGCATTTGCTTAGTTAAAGTCAATAGCAGGTTTTGTCAGGTGGACACTGGATAGACTCGGCGTATGAACACACTCGCCCCTGCGCCACCCTCCAAATACGGAACGGGCAGGGAGGCCCTGTTGCGCGCTGCCGTTGCCGTTGTTGCGGCAAAAGGTCTGCGGGGACTCACCTACCGGTCGGTGGCGGAAGCTGCAGGGGTGAACAACACGCTGGTGGCGCATCACTTCGGCAGCCGCGATGCCCTCATCGCGGCGGCTCTGGACTGGGCGGCCGAGCAATCCATCGCTTCGTCCAGACTTAGTGAGGCTGCCGAACTGGGCGGGTCCTTCACGGAATCGCTTCTGGAATTGCTTCTTGCCGAGCCGGAACTTCAGGTTTTTCAGTACGAAATGATCCTTGAAGCCCGGCGCAGACCAGAGCTCGCTGGAGCGGTCTCAGTCCTTTACGACAACTATGTCAACGCACTCGCCGACGCCCTGCGTGCGTCCGGGCTGACCCGCAACGTCCAGGTAGTGGCACGTACGTTGTTCGCATCCCTTGACGGCCTGGTCCTCCAGTACCTGGCAGGAGTAGAGCGGGAGGAGATCGCCGCCTCACTGAAGGAAGTGCACGATGTCCTACTGCTCCGGGCTGTGGAAGAAACGCCGGGTTAAATGCCGGTGCCGTAGGCCAGACCGTCCTGGCCTACGGCACCAGTAGTACCTAGCTGACTGGCGACTCGTCCAATTTTGCAGTGGTGACGTCCTCTGCTCCCAAGGGAGCACCCTTCGTCTCCTTGGCAATGGTGACTCCAATGAAGGAACAGACACACAGGGCCATGATGTAAACCCCGATAGAGCCGGACCATCCCGTTTCCTTGAACAGTGCCTCGGCAATGAGTGGTGCGAACGCTCCGCCCAGGATGGAACCCAGGGCGTAGCCGATGCCGATGCCGGAGTAGCGGACACTGGCCGGAAACATTTCCGCGTACATGGCCGACATCGGCCCGTAGGAGAGTCCCAGCCCAATCGTCAGGACGAAAATGCCGACGCCGTAAGCCCAGATGTTCCGCGTGTCTATGAGCAGGAACAAGGGAATCATCCACGCAAAGATGAGGATGTACCCGGCCTGGAAGGTCCGGACCCGGCCGATCCTGTCGGAAAGGGCTCCCCCAACCAACGTAAAGATGAGCCAGCCGAAAGAGGCCAGGAGTGTCGCCAGCAGTACCGGTGATGCTTCCATTCCTAGAGTCTTCTGGGCATACGAGGACAGGAACGCAATCACGAGGTACCCTGCCGCGTTATTGCCGATGAAGATAACCGCGGCAAGCAGCACCCGTTTCTTATTCGTTCGGAGCAACTGCCTCAGCGGGGTTGCCGATTCCCGCTTCCGTTCCACCATCTCCTTGAAGACCGGGCTCTCGGCCACGGCGGAGCGGATGAAGTACCCCACCACGATCAGAACAACCGACAGCAGGAAGGGAACTCTCCACCCCCACTCCAGGAACTGCTCGGGAGACATGGAAAGGCGGAGCAGGAAAAGTACCAAGGTGGCAATGATCATGCCCACGGGCACGCCGATTTGCGGGTAGGCGCCCCAGAATCCCCGCTTGTCGCGTGGTGCGTGCTCCACCGCCATCAGCGCAGCCCCTCCCCACTCTCCGCCGGCAGAGAAGCCCTGCAGGATGCGCAGAACCATCAACAGGATGGGGGCCCAGACGCCGATCTGACCGTAGGTCGGGAGGAGGCCGATCAGGGCGGTGGATGCCCCCATCAGCACCAGGGTGAAGACCAGCATTGCTTTGCGGCCAACCTTGTCGCCGAGACGCCCGGCGATCACTGCGCCCAACGGCCGGAAGAAGAAGCTCACACCGATGGTTGCCCAGGAAACCAACTGGGCGAGTCCCGGGTTGTCTGTGTCCAGCGGTTTGAAGTAAAGGCTGGCGAAAACGACGCCCGCAGCCTGGGCGAAGATGAAGAAGTCATACCACTCGATGGTCGTTCCGACCATTGTCCCGGCAACGACCCGGCGGTCCGCCTGGCTCATGCGGCGGCCGCGGGCAGTTCCAGCTGTGTCTGCTCTTGACATTCGCCTCACGCCCTGTTGCTCATGAGGGCCGAGTGGCCGGCAGGAGCGCCGTGCAACGATGCGGAAGGAACTGCTGCTGGCCTGTGATCGGGCAGCAGGCCGGCAAAAAAGGCGCCTAGCTCGGCCGTTGCCGTCAGCGGCAGGACGTTTGCGACGTACTGGTCGGGGCGCACAACTACTACCACGCCGCCCCGGTCGAGGCCGCGGAGTTCGAAGATGTCCGCAGCGGGGTCGGTGGCATACACCTTTTCATAGTCGGTCAGTTTGAACGGGCCAACCTGCGGTTTGAAGACGGCGGGGACGGCACCGATATCGATGCTGTGGTGATCCTGCTGGTAAATCACCTTCACATCGAACCAGGCGTCAGGATCGGCGTCCGACGGCGTTGCGGCCAGCGGTGATTCCGGCGACTTCGCGAGCCATTGGGCAAGGAGTTCCGTGGCCGAGGGAACGCCATGCCCGCTCCCCTGCTGCGGAACACCGGAGTCGGCGAAAACATAGATCCGCCAGCGGCCGTCGGCTGTGGCGTGGTGACCGAGGTGTACGGGGTTGGTGTCGGCGACACGGACGACAGGCGCGGATTTGAAGCGCTTGCCCACGGGGAAACCGGCAGCAAGGGCCTGGTGGTCAGTGCTGCCTACCAGCATGGACGGCGCGTACTGGGTCATGAAACCCGCCGGGAACTCCGCAGTGCTGACGTAAAAATTTTCCAGCTCTGCGGGGTCTTCAAACTCCTCAGGTTTCTTGGCCATGAGCGTTGACCACTCTTTATCGAAGTCGATGAGGTTCTTCGCCACCACTTGACGCTCTGCCGAGTAGGTGGAGAGCAGGCTTTCGGGGCTGCGGCCTTCAAGGACGTGGCCGAGTTTCCAGGCGATGTTGAAGCCGTCCTGCATTGAGACGTTCATTCCCTGGCCGGCCTTGGCACTGTGTGTGTGGCAGGCGTCGCCGGTGATAAACACGCGCGGCGTGCGGGTGCCGCGCTCCTCCGGCAGGACGTCGTCGAACCGGTCCGTCAGCCGGTGCCCTACTTCGTAGACACTGTGCCAGGCGATGTTGCGGACATCCAGGGTGTAGGGGTGGAGGATCTCGTTGGCCTTGGCGATAATCTCCTCGATGGTGGTGTTGCGGACGGCGCCCTTGTCGTTGGGGTCCACTTCGCCGAGGTCCACATACATGCGGAACAGATGTCCGCCTTCACGTGGGATGAGGAGGATGCTGCCGCCCTCACCTGACTGGATGGCGCACTTGGTGCGGATGTCGGGGAAGTCGGTGACGGCGAGTGCGTCCATGACACCCCAGGCATGGTTGGCTGCGTCACCGGCGAGGGTGCAGCCGATTGCCTGGCGCACCTTGCTGCGGGCACCGTCTGCACCCACCACGTACTTGGCGTTGACGATCTTCTCCTGGCCTTCGTTGGGGCCGGAGGCGTGAAGGAGCGTGACAGTAACCGGGTACTCCCCCTCGTCGGCAACCTCAAGTCCCTGGAACTCGTAACCATAGTCCGGCGTCATGCGGGTGGGCGCGTTTGCCATGTACTCGGCGAAGTAGTCCAGCACCCGGGCTTGGTTGACGATCAGGTGCGGGAACTCGCTGATGCCTGCGGGGTCATCCGGGGTCCGGGCGGTCCGGACAATGCGCGTGGAATCATTCACGTCCGGCTTCCAGAACGCCATCTCGGTGATCGCGTAGGCTTCGGCGATGATCCGCTCGGCGAAACCGAAGGCCTGGAAAGTTTCCACGCTGCGGGCCTGGATGCCGTCGGCCTGGCCAATGGCGAGCCGTCCGGGGCGGCGCTCCACGATGCGGGTGGTGACATTCGGGAACTGCGAGAGTTGTGCTGCGGCGAGCATGCCGGCCGGGCCGGTGCCGACGATGAGTACGTCTACTTCGTCGGGAAGCTCAACGGGCCGGTCGAGACCGACGCCGGCTGCGGGCTGGACCCGCGGGTCACCGGATACATAACCGTGGTGGTGGAACTGCACGGGCTTTCCTCACTTCACTGTGGGCTTCGATTCACCGATTGGTGTTCTATATGCGAATTTGCGGTTCTATATTTGAAACGCAGGACCAGGCAAATACTGTACGACACCTGTGACGGGCACGACAAGGTGCCCGAAAAATGGCTGAATCACCCGGGGTTGACGGATTCCGTGAGGCACTCCATAGTTGGTCGTATACGATTTCGTACTTGATGAGGAGACAGCTTTGGAGCAGGTCAACGGGGACACCCTGGCAGCGGCGCGGAAGGTCATCGCCGTGCACATCAACTACCCCAGCCGGGCTGCACAGCGGGGGCGCACCCCGGCCCAGCCGTCCTACTTCCTGAAGCCGTCGTCGTCGCTCTCCCTCAGCGGCAGCAGTGTGGAACGGCCCGCAGGCTGTGAACTGCTTGGCTACGAAGGCGAGATCGCCCTGGTCATCGGCAAGGCCGCCCGCCGCGTCGGGCTCGAGGAAGCGTGGAGCCACGTGGCCGCCGTGACCGCCAGCAATGACCTGGGCGTCTACGACCTGCGCTGGGCAGACAAGGGCTCCAACCTACGGTCCAAGGGCGGTGACGGCTTCACCCCGGTGGGCCCGGCACTGATCCCGGCAGACGCCGTCGACCCCGCCCGCCTGCGGATCCGCACCTGGCACAACGGCGGACTGGTCCAGGACGACACCACGGAGGACCTGCTCTTCCCCTTCGCCCGGCTCGTGGCGGACCTGTCCCAGCTGCTCACCCTCGAAGAAGGCGACATCATCCTCACCGGCACCCCCGCCGGCGCATCCGTCGCCAAGCCCGGCGACGTCCTCGAAGTGGAGGTCTCCGCCGGGGACCTCACCACCGGCCGCCTGGTCACCCGGGTGGAGGAAGGCACGACGACGTTCGCTGACTTTGGTGCCGGACCCAAAGTTGATGACCTGCAAAGGGAGGAAGCGTACGGATCCCGCGAGGCCGCCGGGCTGCCCGAGGCAGCAAGTGTCCTGACCCCGGAACTGAAGGGGAAGCTGGAAAGCGTCGCCACGGCCACCCTCTCATCGCAGATGCGGAAGCGCGGCCTGAACAACGTCAGCATCGACGGACTGCAAGCCACCCGCCCGGACCGCCGCGTGGTGGGCCTGGCCCGGACCCTGCGCTATGTCCCCAACCGCGAGGACCTTTTCAAGACCCACGGCGGCGGGTTCAACGCCCAGAAACGCGCCATCGATTCCGTGAACGAGGGTGAGATCCTGGTGATGGAGGCCCGCGGCGAGAAGGGCACCGGCACCGTGGGCGACATCCTGGCCCTGCGCGCCCAGGTCCGCGGCGCCGCGGCGATCATTACCGACGGCGGCGTCCGCGACTACACCGCCGTGGCCGGCCTGGACATGCCCACCTACTTCGCCAACCCGCACCCCGCCGTGCTCGGCCGCCGCCACATCCCCTGGGACACGGACATCACCATCGCCTGCGGCGGCGCCACCGTCCAGCCCGGCGACATCATCGTGGCCGACTCCGACGGCATCCTGGTCATCCCGCCGGCCATAGCCGAAGAACTGGTGGAGGACTGCATCACCCAGGAAAAGGAAGAAACCTTCATCTTCGAAATGGTCCAGCAGGGCAACAGCGTGGACGGCCTCTACCCCATGAACGCCGAATGGCAGGCCCGGTACAAGGAATGGAAAGCAGGCAACGCAGATGACTGAAACAGTCGTTAGCGACCTGCCAGGTTCAACCATGACCGGCAGCAAGTCCGAACAGGCGTACCAGGCAGTCAAGGCACGCATCGTAGAAGGCGCTTACACTCCCGGCTACCGTCTGGTCCTGGCTTCGATTGCCAAGGGCCTCGGTTTCAGTGTGGTCCCGGTCCGGGAGGCGATCCGCCGGCTGGAAGCCGAAGGCCTGGTGAAGTTCGAGCGCAATGTGGGAGCAACGGTTTCCGGGATTGACCCCACAGAGTATCTCTACACGATGCAAACGCTAAGCATCGTGGAAGGTGCCGCCACTGCTTTGTCCGCTCCCCTCATCGGTGAAGCGGACCTCGCCCGGGCCCGCGCCATCAACGAGGAGATGCGTGACTGCCTGGAGCACTTCGACCCGGTCCGGTTTACCCGGCTCAACCAGGATTTCCACAGCGTCCTGTTCGAACACTGCCCCAACCCGCACATCCTGGACCTGGTCCACCGCGGCTGGAACCGGCTCGCCTCCCTCCGGTCCTCCACCTTCCGCTTCGTCCCCGGCCGTGCCCGCGCGTCTGTGGACGAGCACGAGGCACTCCTGCAGCTCATCGAAGCCGGTGCCGACGCCGATGAGATCGAGAAAGCGGCCCGCCGGCACCGCTCCGCCACCTTGGATGCCTACCTAAGCCAAGCCAAACCTGTTTGACCTGACCTTCACGCGCACAGCACCAACCCAAGTAGCCACACCAAGCAGTAAAGGAAACAACAATGACGTTCACTGCCGAACAGACCAAACAGCAATACGTGCCGCAGGACCTGCCCAGCCACATCCAGCACTACATCAACGGCCAGTTCGTTGGCTCCGTGGGCGGCAAGACCTTCGACGTCCTGGACCCGGTCTCCAACCGGAACTACGCTACCGCCGCGGCCGGCCAGAAAGAGGACATCGACCTCGCCGTCGCCGCCGCCCGCGAAGCCTTCGTCAACGGCCCGTGGCCGAAGATGAAACCGCGCGAACGCGCCCGCATCCTGAACAGGATCGCCGACGCCGTCGAGGCCCAGGAAGCCCGCCTCGCAGAACTCGAGACCTTCGACACCGGCCTGCCCATCACCCAAGCCAAGGGCCAGGCCCTGCGCGCAGCCGAGAACTTCCGCTTCTTCGCAGACCTGATCGTGGCCCAGTTCGACGACGCCATGAAGGTCCCCGGCTCGCAAATCAACTACGTGAACCGCAAGCCGATCGGCGTTGCGGGGCTGATCACGCCTTGGAACACGCCGTTCATGCTCGAGTCCTGGAAGCTCGCCCCGGCCCTGGCGACCGGCAACACCGTGGTCCTCAAGCCCGCCGAGTTCACCCCGCTCTCGGCATCGCTGTGGGCCACCATCTTCAAGGACGCAGGCCTGCCCGACGGCGTCTTCAACCTCGTCAACGGCCTCGGCGAGGAAGCCGGCGACGCGCTCGTCAAGCACCCGGACGTGCCGCTGATTTCCTTCACCGGCGAGACCACCACCGGCCAGACCATCTTCCGGAACGCGGCTGAGAACCTTAAGGGCCTGTCCATGGAGCTCGGCGGCAAGTCCCCGTGCGTGGTATTCGCCGATGCGGACGTGGACGCAGCGATCGATTCGGCCCTGTTTGGCGTCTTCTCCCTCAACGGGGAACGCTGCACCGCCGGCTCCCGCATCCTGGTTGAGCGCGCGATTTACGATGAGTTCTGCGGGAAGTACGCCGCCCGCGCCAAAAGCATCGTGGTGGGCGATCCGCACGATCCCAAGACCGAGGTGGGCGCCCTGGTCCACCCGGAACACTACGAAAAAGTCGCTTCCTACGTGGAGATCGGGAAATCCGAAGGCCGCCTGCTGGCCGGCGGCGGCCGGCCCGAAGGCCTGCCCGAAGGCAACTACATCGCACCCACGGTGTTCGCCGATGTCTCCCCCGACGCCCGGATCTTCCAGGAGGAGATTTTCGGACCCGTCGTCGCCATCACCCCGTTCGAGAGCGACGACGAGGCCCTTGCCCTGGCCAACAACACCCGTTACGGCCTGGCCGCCTACATCTGGACCCAGAACCTGACCCGGGCGCACAACTTCTCGCAGAACGTCGAAGCCGGCATGGTCTGGCTGAACAGCCACAACGTCCGTGACCTGCGCACCCCGTTTGGCGGCGTCAAAGCCTCCGGCCTGGGCCACGAGGGCGGCTACCGCTCCATCGACTTCTACACCGACCAGCAGGCCGTCCACATCACGCTCGGCACCGTCCATACCCCCAAGTTCGGCAGCATCGAAGCCTCCGCCGCCAACGAAGGCTAAACCCCTTCCCCCGTTACAAACTCAAGAACCTGCTCGAAGAAGAGAGAGACTAACCATGACGAATTTTGTTCCCACCCCCACTGTCCCGGCCCCGGACATCGTCCGCTGCGCCTACATGGAAATCGTGGTCACCGACCTCGCCAAGTCCCGTGAGTTCTACGTGGATGTCCTGGGCCTGCACGTCACCGAGGAAGACGAGAACGCCATCTACCTGCGTTCCCTGGAGGAGTTCATCCACCACAACCTGGTGCTCCGTAAGGGGCCCGTCGCCGCCGTCGCAGCTTTTGCCTACCGGGTGAAGTCCCCCGCCGAGGTGGACGCCGCCGAGGCCTACTACAAGGAACTCGGCTGCCGCACCGAACGCCGCATCGGCGGCTTTACCAAGGGCATCGGCGACTCCGTCCGCGTCGAGGACCCGCTGGGCTTCCCGTACGAGTTCTTCTACGACGTGCAGCACGTAGAGCGCCTCACCCAGCGCTACGACCTCTACTCCGCCGGCGAACTGGTCCGCCTGGACCACTTCAACCAGGTCACCCCCGACGTGCCCCGCGGCCGTGCCTACCTTGAAGACTTGGGCTTCCGCGTCTCCGAGGACATCAAGGATTCCGACGGCGTCACCTACGCGGCGTGGATGCACCGCAAGCAAACCGTCCACGACACCGCCCTGACCGGCGGGAACGGCCCCCGGATGCACCACGTCGCGTTCGCCACGCACGAGAAGCACAACATCATCCAGATCTGCGACAAGATGGGCGCCCTGCGCATCAGCGACCGGATCGAACGCGGCCCCGGCCGGCACGGCGTGTCCAACGCGTTCTACCTCTACATCCTGGACCCGGACGGCCACCGCATCGAGATCTACACCCAGGACTACTACACCGGCGACCCGGACAACCCCACCATCACCTGGGACGTCCACGACAACCAGCGCCGCGACTGGTGGGGCAACCCCGTGGTCCCGTCCTGGTACACCGAAGCCTCCCTGGTGCTGGACCTGGACGGCAACCCCCAGCCGGTGATCGAGCGCGAGGAAAAGTCCGAAATGGCCGTCACCGTCGGAGCCGACGGCTTCTCCTACACCCGGCCCAGCGAAGCAGCCGGGGCCGAAGGCTTCAAGCTCGGCGCCCAGCTCTAGCCCACTATCTGGCAGCCGGTTCCGTTTCGCAACAGCGGGACCGGCTGCCTTCACAACTGAACGACTTCTACACCCCGAGGAGCGCACATTGCTGGAGCCGAAAACCATTGAGGCCATCGCAGACGAGCTGGTGGAGGCCGGCCGGAGCCGGACCCCGGTTCCCCGCCTGACGGCCCGGTACCCGGAGATGACCGTGGAGGATTCGTACGCGGTGCAGCAGTTATGGCGGCGCCGGAACGAGGAAGCCGGCCGGACCTTGGTGGGCCGGAAGATCGGCCTCACGTCCAAGGCCATGCAGGACGCCACCGGCATCACCGAACCGGACTACGGCGCCATCTTCGATGACATGGTGCTGGAAACAGGATGCTCTGTCGAATGGGACCAGTACACGCATCCGCGGGTGGAGGTGGAACTGGCCTTCGTGTTGAAGGACGGGCTGAAGGGCCCCGGCGTCACCATCTTCGATGTCCTGAACGCCACCGATTACGTGGTCCCGGCGCTGGAAATCCTCGACTCCAGGATCGAGATGGAAGGCCGGACCATCGTGGACACCATCTCCGACAACGCCGCCATGGGCGCCATGGTGATCGGCGGCCGCCCCGTGAAACCGGACGCCGTGGACCTTCGCTGGGTCTCCGCCATCCTCTACAAGAACCAGACCGTTCAGGAAACCGGCGTCGCCGCAGGGGTCCTGGACCACCCAGCCAACGGGGTGCACTGGCTGGCGAACAAGATCGCCGCCCACGGCGATTCACTGCAGGCCGGGGACATCATCCTCGCCGGCTCCTTCACCCGCCCGCTCTGGGTGTACAAGGGCGACACCGTCCACGCCGACTACGGACCCCTCGGGAGTGTCACATGCCGCTTCGAATAGAACACACCTTCCGCGACGCCCTGGCTGGGCAAAAGGGTGAAGCGGGCCGGCCCCTGGCCGGGATGTGGGTGTGCTCCGGCAGCCCGCTCATCGCCGAGCTCTGCGCCGGATCCGGCCTGGACTGGCTACTGGTGGACGCCGAACACAGCCCCAACGGCCTCGAATCCATCCTCGCCCAGCTCCAGGCCATCCACGGCTACCCCGTCCACACCCTGGTCCGCCCGCCCGTCAACGACACCGTGGTCATTAAGCAGTACCTGGACCTGGGCGTGCAGAACCTGCTCATCCCCATGGTCAACTCCGTATCCGAAGCTGAAGCCGCGGTGGCGGCAACCCGTTACCCGCCCGAAGGCGTCAGGGGCGTGGGCTCGGCGCTGGCCCGCGCCGCCCGGTGGAACCGGGTCCCGGACTACCTCGCCCGGGCCGGCGAGACCATCAGCGTCACCGTCCAGATCGAATCCGCCTCCGCGGTAGAGGCAGTCGAGGACATCCTGAAGGTCGACGGCGTGGACGCTGTCTTCATCGGGCCCTCCGACCTCGCCGCGTCCATGGGCTTGCTCGGCCAGCAGGAACACCCCGAAGTGCGCGCCGCCGTCGAACACTGCCTCACCGCAGCCAAAGCAGCCGGTAAGCCGGCCGGCGTCAACGCCTTCAACCCCGACACCGCCCGGCACTACCTCGACAACGGGGCGAACTTTATCCTGGTCGGCGCCGACGTCGCGCTCCTGGCCCGCGGCTCCGAAGCCCTCGCCGCCCAATACATCCAGCCGTCAGACGGCGAAACCACCGCCAGCTACTGACATTCTTTTTAGGACCCCTCTTATGACTGTTACATCTGCTGCGACCACCTCTTCTGCCTCGCCTCAGCGTGAGGCGGCACTGCTTGCTTCCGTTCCCACCGGCCTCCTCATCAATGGTGAGTGGCGGGACGCGTCCGACGGCGGCACGTTTGATGTGCATGATCCCGCCACCGGGGAGGTGCTCGCCACGCTCGCCTCGGCGACCAGTGAAGATGCGGTTGCCGCCCTGGACGCCGCGGACGACGTGCAGGCGTCCTGGGCGCGGACCGCGCCGCGGGTGCGGGCGGAGATCCTGCGCCGGGCCTTTGACCTGGTCACCGAACGCGCCGAGGACTTCGCCCTGCTGATGACCCTGGAAATGGGCAAGCCGCTGGCAGAGGCCCGCGGCGAGGTCGCCTACGGAGCAGAGTTCCTGCGCTGGTTCTCCGAAGAAACCGTCCGGGATTATGGCCGCTACCTGACGTCCCCGGAGGGAAAGAACAAGATCCTGGTCCAGCACAAACCCGTCGGTCCCTGCCTGCTCATCACCCCCTGGAACTTCCCGCTCGCCATGGCCACCCGCAAGGTCGCCCCCGCCGTCGCCGCCGGGTGCACCATGGTCCTCAAACCCGCCAAACTCACTCCACTGACTTCGCAGCTGTTCGCGCAGACCATGATGGAGGCCGGGCTGCCCGCCGGCGTCCTCAACGTCGTCGCCTCCTCCAGCGCGTCGGGGATCTCCGGGCCGCTGTTGAAGGACTCCCGGCTCCGGAAGGTCTCCTTCACCGGCTCCACCCCCGTCGGCAAGTGTCTCATGGCGGACGCGGCGCAGAACGTCTTGCGCACCTCGATGGAACTGGGCGGGAACGCGCCGTTCATCGTCTTTGAGGATGCCGACCTGGACAAGGCTGTTGAAGGGGCCATGGCAGCCAAGATGCGGAACATGGGCGAGGCGTGCACCGCCGCGAACCGGTTCCTGGTCCAGGAATCAGTCGCCGAGGAGTTCACCCGGATGTTTGCTGCTGCCATGGCCGCCCTCACCACCGGTCGAGGGACTGAGCCCGCCACCCAGGTAGGGCCGCTGATTGATGCCGGAGCCCGCGACGACGTCCACGCACTGGTCACTGCCGCTGTCGACGCCGGGGCAGTTGCCGTGACCGGCGGCGGACCCGTGGACGGTCCCGGCTACTTCTACCAGCCCACGGTCCTGGGCAACGTTCCCAACGGCGCCGCGATCCTGGGCCAGGAAATCTTCGGACCCGTTGCCCCGGTAACGACCTTCGCCACCGAGGAAGACGCCATCCGCCTGGCCAATGCCAGCGAATATGGCCTCGCGTCCTACGTCTACAGCCGTGACTTCAACAAGCTGCTGCGGGTGGCCGAGGAAATCGAATTCGGCATGGTCGGCTTCAACGCCGGCGTCATCTCCAACGCCGCAGCACCCTTCGGCGGCGTCAAGCAATCAGGCCTCGGCCGAGAAGGCGGCACCGAAGGCATCGCCGAATACACCACCACCCAATACATCGGCATCGCCGACCCGTACGCCCGCTGACCTAACCCCCCTGAGCATCTGTGCCCTTGCCGTTCTCCCAGCGACAAGAGCCCTGCGCCGAAAAACAAGATAAGCAACTCACAGTCAACAAAACTGGAAATAATCCGTCCAGCCATTCGGCTGCACGCACCCGCATACTCGAAGTGGAGTAACTCTTGGAATCCTATGATGCGCTTCTTGCGTCCATTACCCCCGCGTCCGGTCCTAGCAAGACCATCCTTAACCCGGCAACAGGCGAGACCGTGGGCGAAGCACCCCTTCACGACCTCGCATACCTGGAGAACGTTGTTGCCGCAGCTGTCTCCGCCCAGCCCACGTGGGCTGCGTTGGGCCACGAAGGCCGGTCCGCTGCGCTCCTGAAGGCCGCCGACGCCGTCGAACGCTCCGCCGAAGAACTCGCCCAGCTGCTCTCCCGCGAGCAGGGCAAACCCCTGAACGGGCCCAACGCCCGCTTCGAAGTCGGCGCCTGTGCTGCCTGGCTCCGCGCCGCAGCCACCATCCCCCTGGAGCCGGAAACGATCGTGGACGATGGCGAGACGCGCGCCGAACTGCACTACAAGCCCATCGGCGTCGTCGGCGCGATCGGCCCCTGGAACTGGCCGATGATGATCACCATCTGGCAGATCGCCCCCGCCCTGCGGATGGGCAACGCAGCGGTGGTCAAGCCCTCGGGCAACACCCCCTTGAGCGTCCTGGCCCTGATCAAGGTCATCAACGAAGAACTCCCCGAAGGCCTCCTGTCAGTCGTCTCCTGCGGCCGGGAAGTCGGCGCACGCCTCACCAACCACCCCGCCATCGGCAAAATCATGTTCACCGGCTCCACCGCCGCGGGCAAGGCCATCATCAAGTCCTCCGCCGACACGGTCAAACGCCTCACCCTGGAGCTCGGCGGGAACGACGCCGGCATCGTCCTGCCCGACGCGGACCCCAAAGCCATCGCCCAGGACCTCTTCTGGGGCGCCTTCATCAACACCGGCCAGACCTGCGCCGCGCTCAAACGCCTCTATGTCCACGAGGACATCTACGACGCCGTCTGCGACGAACTCACCGCCGTGGCCAAGGCTATGCCGATGGGCAACGGCCTGGACGAGAACAACGTCCTGGGGCCCCTGCAGAACAAAGCACAATACGACGTCGTCGCCACCCTCGTGCAGGCAGCCAAGGACTCCGGCGCACGCGTATTGTTGGGCGGAAACCCGGATAGCAGCCAGCCCGGCTACTTCTACCCCACCACCCTGGTCGCCGACATCGACAACGACAACCCGCTCGTTGCCGAGGAACAGTTCGGCCCCGCCCTGCCCATCATCAAATACAGCAGCGTGGATGAGGCCGTGGACATGGCCAACGCCCTGGACGTCGGCCTCGGCGCCTCCGTCTGGTCCTCAGACCTCCCCGCCGCCCGCAAAGTCGCAGCCCGGATCCAAGCCGGCTCCGTCTGGATCAACAAACACGGCGTTGTAGATCCACGCATCCCCTTCGGCGGAGCAAAACAATCCGGTTACGGCCTTGAATTCGGCGTCGAAGGCCTCAAAGCCCTCGGCGTCCCCCAGGTCATCAACGGCTAAGGGCTGCCGTGGGCATGGTCAACATCCTTCCACGAGCACAAGCTCGTAGGTCCAGGAGCGAACAAAACCGGGGGCAGTCCCGCTCTCGTCCGTAGCCTACTTGAGCGGTCTAACAGATTGCGCCAGCAACATAGCTGCCACCCATCACTGGGGTTCCTCCGTGTGCCTGCCCTGCCTGCCTGATTAATCCAACCAAGCGACCGCTCTGACAGGGGCACCATCAGCCCGGTCCAGTCTCAACGGAAAGAAGCCGCTCCGGCACCTTGCAGGCAAATCAGTGGCACCACGCACGTTTTCGATGATGAGGCCGTCGCATCCGAGCACGAGCTGATGGACAGGCAAATCAGTGCTTCCCGTTGGCTGAATGGTGTGATCAGGGTTGAGCGTGTCGAGAGCCAAGACCCGCATCCCGCGGTCCCGGAGCTTTTCGGCGGCCTCAAGGGTGAGGACGGGGTGATCAAAATAGGCCTGGGTACCAAAGTGCTTGTCCCAGCCGGTAGCGAGCAGCACGATCGGCGGGACAGTGTCTCCCGCCTGCCCCACGATCTGCTCCCACGTTATGTCCTCTCCTGCTGCCAAGCCGGGAACGTGCAGTACGAGGGTTTCGCCGATGAGTTCATCGAGCAGCACATCGGAGGTAGTGCGTCCGCCTTCGATGGTGTGGCTGGGAGCATCGAGATGGGTGCCAGTGTGTGATCCCATCCGGATACTGGTGACGGCCACCCCGTCTTGGTCCAGCGAAAGCGCGTGAGGTAGTTGTACGTCCGGATCTCCTGGAAAAACCTGCATTCCTGAGGTGACGGGATGAGTCAGGTCTATGAGTGTCACGGGCTGGTTTGTCCTGCCGGGAGCTCGGCTTCGTCCTTAGCTGTCAGGTGTCTGCTGGGCTGGCCGGAGCGGCGACGGTCCCTGATGGTAAGAGCAAAATAGAGCAGGAAACTGATGGCGAATGCCGGCATCGTAGCCCCTACCGGGCTTGGCCACAGGTAGGTCAGGACGTAGGAAACCAACGCCCCCACCACCCACACTGCTACTGCAGACCAGTTGACTCCCGCGGCATACCAGTAGCTGCCGCCACGCTCGCGCAAAATATCACGGGTGTAGCTGCTGCGCTTGATGATGTAGTAATCCACAATCATGATGGCGAACACCGGTACGAAAAACGCGCTAATAACAAACAGGAAATCGGTGAATTGGTTCAGCAGCGCCATCCACGTAGATCCTAGGATCGAAATCACTCCGACCACCAGGGCCGTGGGCAGGAAGCGCAGCTTCCAGCGCGGCTGGGCGTTGACCACCGACGTAACCATGCCGTAAACCACCATGGTGTTGGTCGCCATTACCGACATGAAAATCACGATGGCCAATGGTGTTCCAAAGGCAGCCACAATCACCGTGGGATCAAATGGAGCTGCCGGCTGGCCGGAGAGGATCACGAAACCGAGGGCCGTAACGCCCAGTGTCATGGACAGTATCGTTGACAGCGTGTATCCGATCCCCGAGCCAATTATCCCGGCCCGGGTTGACTTGGCGAAGCGGTTGAAGTCCGCGGAGAGAACGGTCCAGGAGATGGCCGTGGCAACAACGATGTCCAGCACCGTGAAGTTCGTGAAGCCTAAGGACTCATCCACGTCCAGAGCAACGAACTCGGCAGGATTGAAGGTAGTGAAGGCCGTTACGAAGACATAGGCCATGATCGCCAGGATCACCACCGCAAGCCAGGGCTCCACCTTGGCGATGCCCTCATGGCCCAGGATCGCAAGACAAACGACAATCGCTTGGCATAGCACTGCAAAGAGGATCGGACTGGAGAATCCGGTCACCGGTTCAAGCAGGTAATTGACGGTCACGCCCGCGAGCATGGCCTGCACCCAACTCCAGCCCATCAGGATGATGAAGTTGGCCGCGACGGGCAATAGGCTGCCCCGTGTCCCGAACGCGCCGCGGGTGATGGCCATGGTAGGCAGGCCGGTACGCGTTCCGATATTGCCAATCAGTGTCAGCACAACAGCGCCGATGACGGTGCCTATTACGATCATTGCCAGGGCCGAGGCGAAACTGACCCCTGGAACAAAAAGGGTTCCGGTCAGCAGCGTTGTGACGACGAAGTTGGCGGCGAGCCAGATCATGCCGATTCGACGGGTGGACAAGGAACCGCGGATTGGCCCGAAGCCGTCCGCGTTGTGCTGGAGGTGCGCATCGAGGCGCTTGTAGATGTTCATGGGGTCCTTGAGGGGAGGGGATGAGAGGTCCCGGCTACGGCCCTGCAGCCGGGAACGGGGAAAGATGCTCGTGCACTGCAATCAGGCTGCCATCTTCGATCTGGGTGAAGACAATCGATTCACGTTCCTTGTATGACGCCTGGCCTTCACCGGTTTCTACGGTTGTGGCTACCTCATGGACAAAGACGGCACCGCCGGGAAAAGCCGTCACCCGTGGATTGGTCGACTGACACGTAAGTACTCTCCACCCGCTGGCCAACCACCCCTGCCACAGCTCCGCGTAATCGCTGCGGCTGCCCAATGCCGTCGGCTCACTATGGAACACAAGGGTCGCATCCTCGGCAAAAAGAGCAAAGTAGCGATCTGTATCAGTCGCAGCGAAAGCCTCCACAATGGCGGATGCTGCTGCTAGCACTTCCTGATCTGTTGGTACATCGGCAAGGCCGGATAAATGCATGTCGCATCCTAGCTAAAGGGCATACCGTTTATGCCTGGAGAGAAACTTTTGTTGAACATTAGAGTACAACGCAGAAGGTGTCAACGGTCACATACGTCTGCCCGTATTTCAAGGAAAGAATCGCCGGAACCTTAGCTGGGTGGACGAGTTGCTGCCCGAGGCCCACACCGTTCCTCTTGACCCAGCGGGTGTGCCGACCGGGTCCGGGGACGATTCTCAGAGGTTATCCACCGCTACTACTGCCAGGGAGCGACAACTGCTACTTCACCGCCAGCGGCACACCGATGGCGACCTTCTCACCGGGTCCGCGATAACGGCGACAGAATCCACACCCAATCCAGTCAGCCGTGACGAAGAACCTGCTACCCAGGGGGTCCGCTCCCCGAGTCGGTCATAGACAGACGTTCCAGGCGAGATCCATCAGTTCATGCATCACAGCCTCCACCGTGGGAGCCGTCGTACCTTCAACTCCCGGTGCTGACAGGATCGCGGACGATGGCGGGCGTGCCAGGACGACGACCAAAAGGAATCGATACTGGTGGGGCCAACCACACCCCGGTCGGGAATCGAGTACTACAGTGGATGCATGGCTCCCAGCCGCCATCCGCTCGACGACCTGCGCGAAACCATCGGCCATCTCGCCGATCAGCTTAAGCTGCCCAGTTCGGAGCGTGTCGACGACCTGGTCGGCGATCTCATCGGTGTCAGGCCCGGGCCGGCCCGGCCGCTGTCCGAGGTGCAGGCCGAGCTCGACGCTCTGGTCGGACTGGAGACCGTGAAGGAACAGGTGCGGGCCCTCGTCGCACTGCTCCAGGTGCAGGCCCGCCGCAAGGCACACGGCCTCCCGGAGGTGGCCACGTCACAGCATCTGGTGTTCCTCGGAAACCCGGGCACAGGTAAGACCACCGTGGCGCGGCTCCTGGCCGAGATGTACCGCGCAGTGGGACTGCTGCAGAAAGGCCATCTGGTCGAGGTGGACCGGTCGGGCCTGGTGGGGCAGTACGTCGGCGCGACCGCCATCAAGACGGACCGGGTAATCCGGCGTGCGCTGGACGGCGTCCTGTTCATCGACGAGGCCTACGCTCTGGCCCCGGAGGACGGCCGGATGGACTTCGGCCCCGAGGCGATCGAGGTCCTGCTCAAGCGGATGGAGGACCACCGCCACCGCCTGGTCGTGATAGTGGCCGGGTACCCGCGGCTGATGGAGTCCTTCTTGCTCTCGAACCCGGGGCTGCGCTCCCGGTTTGCCCGCGAGATCACGTTCCCCGACTACTCCGTCGACGCACTCCAGACGATCTTCCACCAGATGCTGGCCCAGCACGAGTACACGCTGGAGCCAGGTGCCGACCAGATGCTGCGCCGCATCTTCACCGGGCTCCACGCAAGCGAGGACTCCGGCAATGCGCGGTTCGCCCGCACACTGTTCGAGCAGGCGCTCAACCGCCAGGCGCTGCGGCTATCTCTCGACGAGGAACGAAGTCTCGACGCGCTCGACCGTGAGGCCGTCATGACGCTCACCGCGGACGACATCACCGAGGCCGCGCTGGCCTTGGGCGAGGAGCCGGAGCCGGAACCGCCGCCGGAACCGGAACCGGAACCGTCACGCTGGTGGCGCTGGCTGGCCTGACCGGATGCGCGGCCGCTGCCGTGGGAATGCCTATCTATTTCGCGACCGGCACCCCGGAATTGCTTCTCCCCGCCGATAACCCTATTTGCAGCCCTCAAGAATGCCGACGATGGCGTCGTGCTCGGCTTGAGTGACCCAGAGGCCGTATTTCACCTTGACGGCAGTTTGCCGGGCGACGTACTCGCACCGGAAAGCTTTGTTCGGCGGAAGCCAGGTAGCTGCATCTTTGTCACCTTTGGCACTGTTGGTAGGGCCGTCCGCGGCCATGAGATTGAGCGGGTCGTTGGCGAGTTCCTTGCGCTGGTCAGCGTTGAGCTGCTGCGCGCCCTTTTGCCAGGCGTCGCTGAGGGGAACGATGTGGTCGATCTGCACCTCGGAGCTGGTGTCTTGGCCGCGAACGAAGTTAACGCCAGTGCCCGTGTACTTGTCCGCCAAGGTGCCTGTGGTTACGACGCAGTTGTTGGTGCCTTGCTTGAACGTTTCGTTCGTCAAGTCTCGGGCGAGGATGTCGTTGCGGGTGTCGCAGCCGTTCCGGTCAACGTCAGCCCAAGCCGGTCCAAACTCATCGCGGGTATAGCCGGTCTTTGGGGCACGACCCTTTACCGGGATGTTCTCCAATTGGGCGAGGGCGTTAGTGGCTTCAAGGGCAAAGGACGGGTCTGCCGGTGCTGGCGCATCGGCTGCCTTGCGTGGAGCCGACTCGATGATTTCGAAAGCGTTGGCGGCAGCGTCACAACCGGTGAGGGAACCGGCCAGTAGCAGGGAGGCGACAGCGGTCAGGGTTCGGGTGGCGAAGCGATTGATCTTGGGTCCTTCTGTTGCAGCGGGCTCTTCCACGCTAACTTCCAACACCGCCTGTTACAGCCAGGCCCATTCGTGGTGCCCGTCACAGGCGGCGACTCCCTTCGTCCTCGCAGCTCACTTCGAGCAACCGGCCGCAAGGCTGGTATCGTTATCTGTTCGTAACAATCCCAATCGAATTGCGTGTGAATATATGCCTGCGGACTCCGCTACCGAAGACAAGCCGAAACAGTTCCTAGGACTAAGCGGCACCCAGACTATTGGCTCGGCTTTGGCCGCCGTGACCTCTGCCTTGGTGGGGTCCTTTCTCGGTGTTGCCGGAACACTTATCGGTGCCGCGCTCGGCTCTGTCGTTGCCACAGTAGGCGCCGCTCTCTATGCCCGAACGCTTAGTTCCGCCGCCACCATGGCCCTCACGAAAATCCCTCAGCAACGCAGGCGCGGCCTGCGGGTTGACGACGGCGACGTGCCCGTTGCCAGCGCTTCGTCCGGGAGCGATGAACCTCAAGCCAAATCTGGCAGCAAGCGGTTTACCGCCAAGACCTGGATTAAATTGGGGGCGGTCAGTGCTGCCGCATTCGTCCTCGCGATGGTCGGCCTCACTGCGGTCGAGTTTGGAACCAACCAGCCCATTTCCAGTCTTGTCTCGTCGACGTCGAGCATTGATGACGGTGCGGCCGAACACACGACGACGCTCGGCAAAGCATTGAGCGGCAATACGACGGCCCCCGGCGAGACTGACACATCCGGTGAGGACGTGGGGCAAGTGCCTGGGCAAGTCGAGGGAGGCTCCAACGAAGAAGGGGGCCTGACGAGCAACGGCAGCCCCAGTGACGGGGACAACGGCTCGACCACAACCCAAGAGCCGGGAACGACGGAAATAGGCGACACCCCGCCAGCGGACCCCGCCCCCGAAACCGAACAGAGCCCGGAGCCTGCCCCCGACGGGACTTCGGGGCCGGAGGTCTTCTCAGATCCCGGATCGGCCGAGCAGCCCACACCGTAGGGCAACGATGCCGACGCTCGCCGACGCGGGACCGAGGCCGACGATCAAAACTCTGCATCGGCGAATCCAACAAAATATGCGGTGCTCGAGGCCTGGGTCGCCGGGTCGATTGGAACCTTCGTCGACTCACCGACAAACGGACTGCCTTCGGTAAACCCGTCCTTTAGACTGCGTGGATTGAGTTGAGCTCGTAGACCATGGCCGAGCTCAGTGCCGGCCCGCGGCAGGTCAATTGGCCCGGCGGTGCGTGGCGGGCCTGCAGTTCGACGTCGACTTGCGCCGGGTGAGGCGGGCTGCCGGTGATGCGGACCCGCCAGTAATCGCCGTCGCGGGAGGTCGCCGCAACCACATAGTCATTCCGGCCGGCCGGGCCGAAACGTCTGAGCGTGGCCGCGACAGCGGCCTGCTGTGCTGGGAAGAGATCCGTGTAACCGCGCAAGTACTCCGCGTGGATACGGCCGGCGAGGTGTTCTTCGATCGTGGCGACGGACGACTCAGCGTCCAGATTCCCGTGTCGGCATCGGTATCGGAACGCCAAACTGAAGTGCCCTCGTCCAGCTCGGCGGGATCAGGGAGCCCGTCACCATCCGAGTCGGACTTTGCTGGATCGGATAGCACCTGGAAAGTGTCAGATGCGGTCGGAATGCCGACGTCACAGCGATCAGGATCCGGGAGGTGTGATTTGCAGCGATAAGTGGCGGCATTTTTGCAGCGCTAAATGTCACCCTTGTGCCCTGCACGAAAAAGCATTCTGCTCAATAGTCCTCTGTAGGAAAAAGACAGCGATCCCGGCGCAGGCTGCTATTGCAGCCACAGAAAGGGAGCCCTCGTCGCAGTCCGTCACCTAGTCCATCAGGCCCGTAGCCGTGTGCACGCGGGGGCGACCCTACTGTCCCACTCGCACTACCCTGCCTCAGAGACTCAGTGGTAGTTTGTCGCAGCGATCAAGAAACTTCGCGCACTAAGCACAGCGGACCATCACTTCACCAATCGATAGTCTCTTGCTGAATAACCCTGCCTCAAGACGTCCTCCATGACCACTCGTGAGAACCAACCAATATCAAACTCATATTCACGTCCGGCCTCAAAAGAAGCAGCAATCTCTTCACGGTTATCGAACGTCACTCCGTTGGAAACGGAAATGCTCCCACAATTCAAGGTCGTCACCAAAACACCTGCAGTCGACGCAGACCCCCGCGAGCCGCCCGAACTCGTACGCGGCTCCGCGGAGACCACTTCACACCGCATGGTTTCAGCTCCAATCGACTCCCAAAATGGTATGAACATGAAAAATATTATGGACCCAAAAATTAGGGCTCCGGCCAAGTTCCAATACCACTTCAATGTCGGTCTGTTAGCGTTTCGCTCCGATGCATCACTGGTCTTCATCGTTCCCTCTCCCATCCCCAGTTACCACCCACTCGCACGACGGCCGCTTACAGGCCCGGTGGCACCATTGGCAAACCCCTGAACAGGTCCTTCACAAGATCCTCACTCTTTGCCTCACCTGGTTGCGAGTAAGTATTGACCAACCCCGCACCTGCCCCGCCGACTCGATGCACTCCGAGGCTACCGCTTCCTTCTGACGGAATTTTGGCACCCCATCACAAAAGGACGCCAACACGCGTAGTTCAGCAATCCGGTGTCTTGAAAAACAAAAGCTTTTCGAGGCACTGTTCGGGGCGTCGGGAGGAGCCAGCTGCGGATTGAGAAAACCGGGCTGGCAGAAGTCCCGGAAACACGTCTCACTGTAAATCGTCTCAGCATAGCCTCGTGAGGGACTTTTTGAGTCAGAATGTCCTGATGAGGCAATTGGGCTACGCACCGGTGAGTACTTCGAACCAGGATGCCCAGCTGCAGCTCAACGCTCTGCTCTCCGTCGGCGTGCAAAAGCGCGACGTCTTCGCCGATGTAACCTCGGGAAGTAAGACGGCCATCGAACGGCCAGGGATGAAGAGACTCTTCGAGTACGCCGAGGAGGGCGACACCGTTGTTGTGTGGCGGGTCGATCGGCTGGGCCGGTCATTGATCGACGTGCTGAACACCGTGAACCTGCTGCGTGAACGCGGCGCCCAGGTCCGATCCATCTCAGACGGTATCGACCCGGCGACCTCGACAGGTCGGTTGATGCTGAACATGCTCGCCACCTACGGCTTGATCCAGATTGTCATAACGGATCACTGGGACATTCGGGGCAGGACCTGGTTGATCGTCTGGTTCCTCATCATGTCGCTGATGTCGATGCCGGACTCGGACGGGCAAACCCCGCAATTCGGCGTAGGCGCAGCCATCATCGTGGCCGTGTTCTTCCTCTGGATGCTGGCAATCATCGTTCCGTCCATTGCCCTGACGGTGCGCCGCCTGCACGACAGCAACAAGAGCGGCTGGTGGTACTTCATCAGCGTGATTCCGTTCGCGGGTGCGATCATTTTGCTGGTCTTCGTCCTGCTGCCACCGGACCCGGCAGGTCAGCAGTACGACCAGCCAACCAGTTCCTGACCAGCGCTCCGCGCTTGGAAGCCCCCGCTGTCCCATGACAACGGGGGCTTCTGCTGTCCCAGGGAGGGCATTATCCTTCCGTTGCCTGCGGAAACGGCCGGTTCTCAAAAAAGTACGGTCGCAGAGCCAGTCCTGCACGTTCCTGGTCGTATTGAAGAACTACCTGCTTCGCCGCCAGCACTGAAATCGGCATTGGCAGCTCACGGTGCGTCTTCTTTAGGCGCAGTCGTTCAAGCGCCCCGGTGCGTTCGTCCGTCTTCTTGTCTGTCCGCACGCCGACGTCCGCCGTCAAAATGCGGACCCCCTCGGGATCCCTGGCAATAAAGCCCTCCAGGCCAAAGAACAGCTCCAGCTTCAGATAAGGGCTGGCCATAACCACCTTGGCCAGTTCCTGGGCGGTGTGTGTGAAATTGTCCAGGCCAATGTTGGGCCGCTCATCTTCCATACGCCTCTTCCTACCAGCGGACAGCGACAGTCCCAAGTCACACACGGCAGAAACAAAGCAACCCCCATCTGCCGCAGCAAAGTCCGGGGGTCCAGCGGAGCCCGGACGCAGTAGTGGTGTTGATGAAAGGCAGTTGTGATGACCCATCCGCATTTTGAGGTTTTTCTCACCCAGGCCATTGATGAAGGACATGGGTGTCGGCCGGTTCGCGTATGAGACCTCTGACTCCCCGGCGTACGGCACAGCCCGCGCGCATCCTGGAACTGGTAGGCGGGCCAGTGGCGGACGCTACGGGTGGTGTTGCCGCCGCCGCGGGTCCAGCCTTGCCGGCTGCCGGTGACGGTGGCCTGGGTCCTTGGCCAGCGGGCGATGAGTTGCTCCTGGCTTCTGGCCTTCCGCACAGCATGGATTAAGGTGAGGGCGACGGCGACGAAGAATGCCGCCCAGATGGCGTAGAGCGCGATTCCCACGGGTCCTATCGTGCGGGTTGATGCTGATGTCAAGGGGACGGCCGTATGGATAGTCCACCCACTCGCCCGGGCTCCACCGCCGGCTACTGCCTTCGCACCACGCATGACTGAACGAAAGTCAGCCGGGAAACGGGCGCCGTGCAGTACCGCCTTGGGATCCACGTTGGTGCGTACCTCACCATCACGGAATCGCACATCGTAGGCGAAATAGGTCCTACCCAGCAGGAGGGACGACGCTTTCGGGCCACTCTCGTTGCCCTCACGTGTACCGGAACTCATCAGTCATGAGCTTCCCCTTCAGTTTGTCTCGTCAATCGATCAGCAGGCCGGCGCCGATGCAGACCTCGGTGTACCCAAGGCTTCTTACCCGGGGAGCGCTCCGCCTGCAATCAGGATCCCTTCCGCCATAATCCACTGGCCCCAGGCACAGCCAACTGTCACAGCCGGTATGAGGATGTACGTCGCGATGCGTGAACCCTTGCCCATCTGGTGCGCATCCGGTTTCCTCCCCGAACGCAGGAATCCGACGAGAACGACAGGAGCGGGAAGCATCGCGATCTGCATGGGGAGCCCCTTGCCGCTCCTGTCGTACTTTCCGTCGTACGGCATCCTGGTGTCCCAGGGAACAGTCATGCACGTGTAGATGGCAATGCCGATGCAGAGCGCCAAGGCAATCCATTTGATGACTTCGACCCGCCGGCAAGCTACCTTACCGAGCATGAGGTCTTCCTCTGTCAACCCTTCCGGAATGGCTGCCTCCCCTGCGTTTGGGCTAACGCCATTCTTCATCGTGTCTCCCCTCATCTGTTCGCGTTGTCCCCCACGGTCCGTATTTCTTGTCCGAGTCTTCCGGCTGAGCCATCGAACTGCTTCCTGCTTCTGCAGCTTCACCGAATACGGGAAGTAGTCCAGGGTCATTTGAATGCGTGGTTCGGGGTGCTCCAAGAACCATGCGTAGGCCCGGTCACCGTCGGCCTCCCAGCAGGGTTTCGGGAGGCCCTTGAGCTTCCTCGCCTTCCGCCCCCGCCATTCTTCCTTGACGTTGTAATAGCACTGGACAACTGCCCCGCCGAAGAAGAGCAGCCCGAAGAACACCATGACCAGCGCTCCATGATCGGAACAGGGCAAGAATCCCGAAGACCAGGGCAGAACAACGAGGCCGGGATCATCAGGACCAGCATGGCCAGACTGAAGTAAAAGGAACGGATCAGGTTGTGGTCGCCACCGCCGGAGCTGGCACCGATGCCCACTCTTCCTCGGTGTGGGCATAGATGGTCTTGCCGGCCATCGCATACCCGTAGTAGTACGGACGGTCAGGACGCGCTGGAGCTGTTCGTCCTTCCTCTTCTCCCCCTGGCTTCAACCCTTCTGACTAACTACCGAACAGCTTCTTGCCGATCTTGGCGAAGACTCCAGGTTCCTGAGACTGGTCGATAACCTTGGGTTCGGCAGAGAAGTCGGTTCCGTTCTCTGTCACAGGCCAGCGCTTGTTTTTCCAGTCCACTGACCCAAACTCGGTGTTGTAGAGCGGCGGGGTCACTCCCTCAGCGCGGAATATGTCCCACATCCAGTCTGGAATATTTGCTGCCGTTCTGGGGAAGGTCAGTAGTTGCTCCGACCAGGACGCGGCGCCGGATGGATGAGCACCGGGATACCAGTCCCCGTCGGTGTCCCTCGCCAAATGCTCCTCATCGAATAGGTCCAAGCGCCCGGGGCGGTTGGGAAAGACATGAACTTCAGCCGTCGTCCACGTTCCCAGACCGGGCTTGTATGCACGTACGCGGCATGCATCGAGCCAGCGGTTCAACGCTTCACGTGAATACTTGGCGTTGCGATCACGCTGAACAACGCTGCCCTTCAAGACCATATGACCACGTTTGTACGTCGAGGACGTTCGGAAAACGATAATGTCGATTACTTCGTCCATGCCCAGCGCAAAACCATCTTTACCGAAGGCTTCCTCATGAAGTTTCTCGAGACCTTTGACGACAAATGGTTCTGCGTTCGAGCCGTTCGAGCCGTTGCTAGTCAATGGCAGCCGCCTTATGTTGAAGATTATTGAAGTCGAAGTCTTGCCATGAACCGTTTCCAAATTTATATCCGAGGTCGAGGTTTGAAGGCAGGTCTGGCTTTGCACCAGGTACAAGCTCCATCTCCCACTCCAAGTCCACGTTCTCGCCACGTGTCAGCAACTTCTTTACCTTACCAATTACCTCTTTTTCAGTGTTGAAGTAATTGTTGTCCTCAGCATCAATAGCCTCACCCTTGAGGCGGTTCTGCCACTCATGCTGGGGGAAAAGCCCCGCCCGCTCACCGATAAACCCCAGGGCTGAGGGTGCGGCATGTCCGCCGTCGTAACCTTCTCCGCCAAGCCGACCGGCTCTAAGCTGTTGCCAACCGTTCCGGTTCATGTCGCCAACAAGCGTTGAAGTGATGTGGCCTTTCGCCGAGGCAAGGCGACCATTGTGGTCCATGACAAGGGTGAATGTGTTTTGCAGGCCGCCATCCACCTGAGCAACGACGTTGTATGTCGCGTTCGGGACAGGCTTATTAAGTTCCGGAGACCACGCTCCCTTTACGCCGGCATAGGTGTCCACTCTGGTAACTCTGCCAGCAGCATCGGTGTAGTACTTTTCCACGGTATCCGCTACTAGTGCCCCGGAGTCATCCTTCATCTTGCCTCGGTGCTCAACGATGTACTCGGTGTTTGGTTGCAATCCGGTCCGTGCAGCGAAATTTTCCTTTTTGCTGACTGGGAAGGTTTTGTCGCCGTGACGAAGTACCACGGTCTCGGATATGTGTTCTGGCCTGGAAAAGAGCTCGGGCTTGGCAGTTGTAGGTGCAGGGCCTCCGCCAATCGAAGAGCGTTCTGGAGGGACAAACGCCGGCGGGTTGCTGTCCCGGATCGAGGCGGCCTTGTTGTCCAACCAATCAGCTGACCGGGGCGAGCCGTCCGGGACGACAGCACCGTGGGCAAGTGCGTACTGGGGCTTCGGCACCGCGTTGTCGACAGTACGGATGCCCTCGGCCACTGCTGCCATCGCCGCGGCCGTACTGCGTTTGGTGCCAGCGACAGTTTCGATTACCGCCGATTTGCCTGTGTCCAGTGATGAAAAGACTGCGACCCGGCTTTGAGCCATAGTGTCGAGGATCTTCGCTGTCGTCTGAGGCATCAGAACGTCGGATACTTTAAGGGTGAGCGACCCGGGCTTGGCCAGGAACGATCCTGTTGATTCCAGTCCTCTGGCGGCGCGGCCCAGGGCGGAGGATACGTCACCCAACCGAGGGGTGTTCATTGTGGCGATACTCAACTTTTCAGCGGTAAGGCCCGCCTTGCTGACTGCAGTTCCCGATTTAACAGCGGCGCCCGCTCCTCCACCGGCAACCATCGAGGCTATGCCGGTGAGGGTCGCGCCGAAGGCCCACGAAGAGTTTGTTTCGGCCTCTTCCGCGTGGAAGAACGAGGAAGCCATCTGGCCAACGTCTATGGCGAGTGGGTCTGCAATCAGCGCGTTGATGCCGCCCCAGGCCTGATCCCGCTTCGCTTGGTCTCCCGTGAGGGTGAGCGACCATACACCGTCGACAAGAGCAACGGCTCCGGCTCCGAGGCCTTGAAGGAAGCCAAGCGTGCCATTCCATCGGTAGGGAATATTCTCTCTCCCCCATGGCTGCTGCGAGCCGTTGTTGTCGACGCCGAAGAAGGACCCGACATGGTAAAGCGCTTCGTCTACAGGGTTTCCCGACGGCTTGTGGGCACTGGCGCTGGCCACAGAGTAAGTCTCACCCCCCGAGATGCCCGCAAGGGCGGCAGAGCAGGTGTTTTGGGCGGCCACGTATTCGTTGTAGATGGCCCTCGCTTCAGCTTCGAGCTCGCTTCTTCGGCCGCTGAGTTCGCCGTCGCCTGTCCAATCTTGATGGACTTCGCTCTTAATCTGTTCACCCTTGACCATCGTGACTTTCTCGACGGTGGTGGGAAAGGCCTGGATATCAGCGTCGAGAGCGCGAACGTCTCGTCCGTACTGCTCCAGCCGCTCCTTCAATTGCCTGCAGGTACTGGAGAAATCTGCGAGAGCGGCTGAAGTTTGCTGCCCTTGGGCCTGCACACGGCCAGACACCGGGGTGACCTTATCGAAGGCAGCAAGGACCACAGGTGCTTCATCTGAGGCATAAGTCGATCCCAGAGCTTGCCATTGGCGAGCAGACGCAGTAACTGACTGATGAAAATCCGCTGCGTGTCCTTTTAGACCAGTGGCCGCGGCGTCCAGCGAATCTACGTCAGGAAGGCGGCAGCCAGCTGTCGGATCTAGGCCTGAAGGACCGAGTGCGACACATACTTCCGGGGACAGAGCCATATTGCTAAGAGTCCTTTTTCAACATCACATCGGTTATTGTCCATGGGCATTCGGGCCCCGCGCGAAGGCATCTGCACCGATGTTCGCGGCGTTCCGCTGAGACACGGCTGCCATCGTCAGGTCACCTTGCTGATAAAAGCTCAGCGCCTGCGCAGTAGAAGCGAAGATGGTGCCGGAACGCTCCAGCACCTCACGCGTTGAGGGAGCAATGCCCATTGTCAGCACATCGCTTAAAGCCGCGATCACACCGGCGGCTTGGCCGGGTATGGCAGCTGCAGCTTCATTCAGGGCAGTCTCAAGTCCCACCAATGCCGGTTCCGCACCTGCGACTTGCGCAGCGGTGGCCCTGATGGTGGCAGCGCTGGCGGCCACGTCAATGTTCCACACCCCTGCCATTGAGCGCGCCCCTACCGCTAACCGATCCCCTGCACCGCGCTGCGGGCAGAGGTTGAGGCGGTGGTAGCAGTTTCGTCATTCAGGCTTAGCGTGCTTCGGACCAAGGCAATGATCGCCTTGACCTCCGAAGCGGCATTGCCCCAGCGTGCTTCGACAGCCTGGTATTCGGCGTCCACCCCGTCGGCACGGAAATCAGACATAGCCTGGTTTACGTCGGACTCGCGCTGGGCAATCAGGCTCTCCAGCTGGGCGGCCAGGGCCTGAATGTCGCCCTGGACCTGAGAGGAAACATTCGTATCGTATGCGATGCGGTTAGCAGTCATCTTGTGTCAGAGCCTTACCGGCTCCTGCTCCGTTCAGAATTCAAAGAAAGGATTGCTGCGGACAGAGGGCGGGACCGGCTTAGCCGGCCCGGCCCTGAAAGCGTGCGGCATCAAAGTTGGCCGAGCCCTCGCTACGGCGGGCGTTGTCGCTGGCAGCCAGGTCGCCTTGCTGAAAAGCGGTGTTCATCCCGGACTGGCCCTGAACAATCGCGGCAAGCGCCGCGTTCAACTCGGATGCGACGAGGTCCGACCGATTCTTAAAGGCATCGAACGCCGCTTTTCCAGAACCACTGAAGCGGCCCTCCAGCGGCGTCACAGCATCAACAAAGCGTCGAACGAGCGCACCGAGATCCTGTTGCGATACGTCAGTCTGCTTGTTCAGGTTGCCGAGCGTGTCAGCACCCATATCAAAGATTGCCATCGTTCCCCCCAGTAGGAATGTAGGACGGCACCGAAGCAATTCTGCACCGACACCATTAACAGCATGAACAACTCGTATTCTTAAGTCCAGTCGATGCAGTAAACAAACAAGATTCAGCTTGTGACTTGCAACCGAGGCGCTCCGCGATAGGTTAAAGGGCTGTTCAGTACTTCAACAAAGCCGGATCGCCGCGTTGGCAAACTATAGGGGGAATGAGCTTGTCGGACGACTATGATTCGCGGCTTCTGGAGTCCGCCCGGGTGCGGAAATACCGGCTTGATGACGCCATCCTGTATGGCGGGAATCCTCAAGAACGGACCTACACCAGCGTGACGAAAAGGCTGATGCAGTCACTCCTGGTAGCCGCCCTCATTGCGGCTATTTGTGTCGGCTATAGCTTTGTCCAGCATCTGCTCAACGAACAATCCGCCCGGGAGTTTGGAGCGACGGCGGCGATCACCCTCTTCAAAGGAACTCCATGAGCGGCGCCCTTAGCCGAGTCACCGTCATCGCTGCCCACCGGCACCTCGATCTGCGGCTGCCGTCCGATGAGCCCGTGGCATCACTGCTGCCATCGATCCTGACCCTCGTGAACGACGGCACGGACAATTTTCAGAACGGACCCGCCCCTGGTCACAAGGCGACATTGACGGCATCCGTGCTGACGACCAATGTGGGCGAGATCCTTGACAGCGCCCACTCCCTCCGGCAGGCAGGCATTTCTGATGGGGCCCTGCTGTACCTGAGGAGCGAACGGGACATGCCTCCCGCACCGGAGGTCTACGACGTCCCAAATTTTGTTGCGGACTCCACCGACAGCCTTCCCACCCTGTGGGCTGACCCGCTGCGCATCACCGGTCTTTCCGCTGTCAGCGGTCTGCTCTTGTCCGGCACCGGAGCATCAACAGTGATGTTGCTCGGCGGCGAGGGCGATAGAGGCCTTCAGACCGGGCTTCTCATCGCCACGGTCCTCATGGCTGCCGGTGCCGTTGTAGGCCGGTGGCGTTCCGCACCGGCTGGCGTCTCGATCGTGTTGGCCGGGCTGGCTACAGCAGCGTCAGCCAGCATGGTTCTGGGGCCACTGGGACCTGGGGCCCTGCTGTTTTCCGCTGCCGCTACCCTGGCACTGGCGGCGTTGGCGATCGCCACGGGACGCCACGTCGCCCTGCTTTCCAGCGCCGTGCTGCTGCTTGCGTTGGCAGGAGCTTGGGCGCTTCTGGGATGGAGCACGGGTGACCAGCCGCTGGCCGCCGGGCTGACCGGCATCGCTGCGATCTTCGCATTGGGCTTGGCCCCACGCCTAGCTACGGTTTTGACGGGTTTGAGTGGTCTGGACGATGACCAGCGGCAGGGCAAACGCATCTCACGGATGAGGACACTCGATGCCGTGCACTCCGCCCATGCAACACTCAGCGGGTGGGTAATGACAGCAGGGGCGGTGGCCGCGGCCTCAGCTATCGTCACCGCCACCGCCACCGAACGGCTGCCCTGGGCCGCACTGTTATCAGTAGCCCTGCTAGCGTCGCTGGCGTTCCGGGCGCTCTCCTTGCCACTTCTGGCACAACGGGCGGGAGTGTATGTCGCTGCGGCAACAGCGTGTATCGGAATAACGATTACTTTTTCCCTCGCCATGGATCAGCCTCTGTTGCTTTTTATCCCTGCCACAGTGGCAGGGCTGGTGCTCGTTGCCTCCATGGCCCGGGTGCGGGATCAAACGGCCGCACGTCTGCGTGTGACCGCGTCCCGCTTGGAACTCCTGTGCGTTCTGTCGACCGTTCCGTTGGTCCTGGGACTTTCCGGGGCCTATACCCAACTAGGACAAACCTTTGGCTGACCAACCACGCACAGAGTTCCCGTTCCGTCAGCCTGGCCACGGCCCCGGGCCTAGCCCAGCAACCGTGCACCAGCCGGGCGCGCCTGCCCCTTCGACCGCGGCCTCCGGATTTCCCGGAATGGCTGCCGCGGCAAGCCCGGCCATGAGCCCAACCCGCGCACCATTCCAGCCTTCGCCGGTAGGTGGAGGAGCGCCGGCGACCAGCCCGGCTCTGCCAACCATTCGGCGCACTGCACCGGACCCTCGCAGGGCCGGAAGAAAAGGTGGCGACAGTCTGTGGGAACGGGTCCGTTTCGAGATCACTGATGCCGTCATATCAGGGGCACTTTCGGAGCGACTCATCCGGGCATGCGCAGACGTGGAAGCGCCGATAACCACAGGGAGGCGGATCATCGTCCTGGGAACGGCTGGAGGTGCGGGAACCACCACCCTCGCAGCTGTTATCTCTAAACTCCTGGGCAGCATCCGTCAGGAACCCATCATGGCACTGGACGCCACGGATCAAGGCGGAAGCCTTCTGCGTTGTCTGGGTGCTCCCGGGCCTGCCCCTCTCTCTGCCTTGATCCACCAATTCCAAACCGAACCGGTTCGAACCGTCACCGAGGCCACGGTCAACTCCATCGCTTGCGGCAACCAGGTCTTCGCTGTTGACCGCAAGGACATTGCAGCGTTGGGGGACTCTCCGATCCACGCTGGCGAATGGACGGACGTTTCGTCCACACTGTCCCGCTTCATGGCCGTGACAGTGGTCGACGCCGGCGCCTCACCATTGTCCAGCCATGCAGCAGCGTTGCTGGGGACCGCCCATGCTGTCGTGCTCGTCTCGGCTCCCGGCGGATATGAAGCGGCTCGACTGGCATCCGTGAAGGCGTCCTTGGCCGAAACCTTCCCTTATGTGCAGCAGTTAGGCGTGGTCGTGCATTCGCGGCAGGGGCACGACCAAGGGTTTGCTAAAGGAGAGCTGCCGTTTGACCGGCACTTCGCCGGCGGTGCGGTGCAGCTTAGCAAGCTCGGCTCACGCACCCGGCTTGCCGCCACCGAAATCGCCGGCAAGGCGTTGTTGACCGCCAATAAGGCCTAGGGCCATGACGACCCGAATTGTGCACAGGCCCGCCCGTACGACCCAGCCGGAAAGTACCCCGGAACCTGCCCAACTCGATGCACCCCCGCAACTCGCTACCGGCGCTGGCGGAGTAAACCTGTTGGCTCTGGTGCCCATGCTGGGCGCTGCGACCTCAGTTACGGTAATGATGCTGTTCCGCGGCTCCTCCCTGGCCGGCATCGGAGCGATCATGATGGTTGCAACTGTCCTGGCGTCCGTGGTGTTGATGTTCTCCCAGCGCGGCAAAGCGACGCGGCAGCGGGCCAGCAAGCGCCGGCTGTACATGGATTACCTGCGACGCCGCCGTCAGGAATTCGAGGCCGACGAACATCTCGCCCGGGCAGGAGCGAATGTCGCCCACGCTCCTGCTGCCCGCCTGGTCGAAAATATCATCAACGACCCGCACCGGCTCTGGGAACGCCGCCGGACCAGCCCTGATTTTCTCATCACCCGCATCGGTACCGGTACGGTGCCCAGACGCGGCATCAACGTGCAGGACAGCGGGGACGCCGTCGAACGCCCCGACGCATTCATGCTGTCCGAGGCCGAACAACTGCGCCAGAGGTTTAGCAGCACTCCAAATATGCCCCTGACACTGCCCCTTGGCGCCGTCTCAGACGTGTCCATTGTCGGTGACCGCGACACGGCACTGATGGTGTGTAGAAACCTGATCTGCCAGCTTGCCTCCGCACAGTCACCCGAGGACGTCGAACTGGCAATCGTCGCTGCTGACGCAGAGCAGGAAGCCTGGGAATGGACGAAATGGCTGCCTCATCTGCAGGCACACGGGGCAGTCCGTCAGGCCAGCTCATTCGAGGAACTGGCAGCGCTCTTGCGCAGCTCATTGGATGCCCGCATGACTGCGCTGAGCAGCGCGGTCCGGAACTTTCAACAACTGCCGGCGGACGCGCTTCCACGGCTGATTATCATCTCAGACCTGCCTGGACAGAATGCAGGAAGCCTTCCCGGTCTGCCTGCGGACACGCAGCTGACCCGGCTTGCTGTGACCCGGGTCCATCTGCTGGCCGAACAGCACCAGGAGCCGGAACGTGTTGACCTGCGGCTCACTGTCGCGTCCGGTTCTCTGACGCTTGAGTCGACCGCAACGCGGCAGAAGGTGACCGGCGTCGCCGATAACGTGCCACCCACGATAGCCGACGCTGTCGCCCGTGCTTTGGCCCCGCTTCGCCTCTCGGAACTCTCCCATGAATTCGGGGAGCACAAGTCCTCGCGCAGCTACGCGGAAGCCCTTGGTCTGACCGGCTACACAGCCGAAGCGATGCTCCAGCTCTGGGGCTTGCAGCGGACCCATGACTTTCTTCGCGTCCCGTTGGGTCAAGACGAGGACGGCGCACCAGTGCACCTCGACCTCAAGGAACCAGCACAGGAGGGCATGGGACCGCACGGGCTGTGCGTGGGAGCAACGGGCTCAGGAAAATCCGAACTACTGCGCACCATCGTTCTTTCCCTGATCGCCAACCATTCCCCGCAGGACATCAACATGGTCCTCGTGGACTACAAGGGGGGTGCCACCTTTGCCCCGTTCGAGAACGCCCCCCATGTCGCGGGCTTGGTCACAAACCTGGTCACGGACGCCAGCCTGGTGGACAGGATCTACTCCAGCCTCTCTGGGGAGGTCAAGCGGCGGCAGGAACTTCTCAGAAGCGGCGGGGATTTTGCCCACATAAGTGAATACCGGCTCGCGCGTGACCGCGACCCCGGCAACAAGGCGCTTCAGGACCCTCTCCCCTACCTGTTCGTCTGCATCGACGAGTTCGGCGAGCTCCTCACGGCCCGCTCCGACTTTATCGACCTGCTGCTCTCCATTGGCAGAATAGGCCGTTCCATCGGCATCCATCTGCTGCTGGCCTCCCAAAAGGTGGAGTCCGGCATGCTTCGCGGCCTCGATACCTACCTTGCCTACCGCATCGCGCTCCACACAAACTCCGAGAGCGAGAGCCGGACGATCATCGACGTCCCTGACGCCTATCACCTGCCCAGCACCCCCGGGCACGGCATCCTCAAAGTGGACACGACAGTCTTCAAGAGGTTCCGGGCAGCTTATGTATCCGGTGCCCTCCCGTCACAGGAGGACGAGCCGCTCGAAAGTGAGCCGATCGCGGCACCGGTGGCCGCATTCGAATGGGCGGGGAAGGCGAGCAGGAACACAGGAGCCGTAGATCCCAGAGCAGTATCAACACCAGTCAGCCTCCAGGAAAAAAGGCAACCGGAGTCCGCCACAATCCTCTCAACAGTCGTCGGCTTCGCTTCGGCACAGCCCCGCCAGACCCAGCCTGTATGGCTTCCCCCGCTGCCAACCGTCGTTTCCCTGTCCGGTACCGGCGCTTCACTGGACCTCACCTCCACCGGGCCACGGCTCGCCCAACCCGGTTACCTCCGGCCAGCCATCGGCATTCTGGACGATCCTGCACGGCAGTGGCAGGGCCCCTGGCACCTGGACCTGTCGGCGCGCGGCGGCAATCTTGCCGTGATCGGCGCCCCGCAAAGCGGTAGATCTACAGCCCTGCGTACCATCGCCGCGTCGCTCGCCCTCGGCCACACCGTGCAGGAAGTCAACATCTACGCAGTAGACCTCCTGGGTAACGCGCTTGCCGGCCTCGCGGACCTGCCCCACTGCAGCGGGGCGGCAGGACGCGGTAACCGCGAAGTCTTGCGCCGAACAGTGGAGGAAGTCCAAAGTCTCCTGAATATCCGTCAGGCCGTGTTTGACCACCACAAGTTGGATTCTCTCCACGCCATGCGCTCCCTTCGAAACAAGGGAGCGCTAAAAGAGCTGACCTGTACAGATGCGTTCTTGTTCATTGACGGCTATGGAAGCCTGACATCTGAATTCACGGAACTCGAGGAAGCCGTGCACGACATCATGACGCGCGGCAGTACCTTGGGCGTGCATGTGGTGCTTTCAGTCCGGAGCTGGTCGGAAATCCGCATGTCCAGGCAATCGCTTTTGGGAACCAGGATCGAGCTGCACATTTCCGACCCTGCCGACTCTGTCGATCGTAGGCTGGCCAGCACCCTGGGAGCCCACCGTCCCGGCCGCGCCCTCACAACTGATAAGAAGATCGGCCACTTTTCGCTGCCGTCCCTCAGCAGCGCCTCTGACCCCGAAGACGCCGGACACGAACTGGCAGAACTCGCCTCCGTCTTGAGAAAGTACTCACCCCAGACCGCGCAGCCAGTCCGGGTCCTCCCGCAACTCGTCGCGCTGCCGAACGGCTACAAGCCCCCGGCCGGAAAGGTCGCACTCGGCATCCGGGAGCACGACGCCGAAACCGAAGACCTCGACCTGTTCGGTGCTGACCGGGGAGCGATCGTCTTTGGCGACCCCGAAACCGGCAGGACCAACCTTTTGCGTTCCACGGCGGCGCAACTCATCGCCTCGCATAAACCAGGAGAGCTGGCCTTCGCCGTCTTCGATCCACGCCAGCAACTGCAGGACTTCATCCCAGACGCTTACCTCGGCGAATACGCAGCCAACGGCCAGCGCGCGGCCCACTTGGCGGACTTCATTGCCGGGCAGGCGAGGGACCGGCTTGGAGATGGGACCAGTGCCCCTGTTCGAACACCACGCATCGTGCTTCTCGTCGATGATTACGACATTCTGGCCGCCACCGGAAACCAACCGTTGCGGCCCTTAACCGGCTACCTTCCCTCCGGCGCCGACATTGGACTTTTTGCTCTGGTCACCAGCCGAACAAGCGGGGCTGCCCTAACTGCGCATGATCCGTTCATCTCAAGCATCAGGGCCGCCGGCGCCCCTGTGATCATGTTCTCAGGTGACCGGTCTGAAGGGGTAGTTGCCAACGGGGAGCGTCCCATTCCCCTGGCCACCGGTCGTGCAAGAGTCCTCCGCTCGAGCCGCTCACCCGTAATGCTCCAAACGTTCCACCACAACGGCGAGGTCTCAGACCATGAGTTATGACTTCCACCTCATATGCGACCAGGACCCCAGACTGGCGCTGTTCCCGGACGCATCGGAACAGTTTGAGAACAAGTTCACGCTGGCACCCGTCGAAGGTTCAGACAACCTTGTTGTCGGTTTCAACGGGGAGGAGCTCGCCCTCCTGACCATGCCGCAACGAATCCAGGAACCCGAACTTCTCAGGATCTTTGGCGAGAGGATCGCAAACCAACTCCAGGGCGAGGCATGGGTATCAGAAGTTAATTGCCCCTATGCCAAGGAAGCAGCTGAAGCTGTTCGGGCGTTCCTGATGATCACAGTCGCAGGCACAAAAGGACTGGTGGTAGACCCGCAATCGAATGAGGTCCTCAACGCGAACTGGGGATCATGAGCGCCGCGCCTCTCGTCCTGGTCCCGACCCAGGCTCTTACGCCCTGGCTAAACCGTACGATGCTCAAAGAACTGCGTAAGGCGGTTATTGATGCTCCGCCGCGGAGCATGGTCGCCCTGCAGACCCGGCACGAAGCTGCTATCAGCTATCCCATGCTGGCGTTTATGAAGGCAGCCGCCATTCTCTGGGTCACCGAAGGTCCAGACGGTCATTTGGAGAACGCCCTCATGGCACATGGCCAGGATGTCGGGCATCCTGCGCCACCCGCCGTCCGAGTTCACGGCAGCGTGCTCCACGCGGCAAGCGACGAGCTAATCCTGGGCTCCTTCACTGGCCGTATGCTTCTGACCTCTACGGGAGGCGAGCCAGATCGCGTCGGCCCTACGGAGCCGCTGGTGAACGACTGGGAAACAGGTTCTCTGACCGGATGGTTCCGGCAGCACATGCCGTTAGGGATTTTGTTGCTGTCCGGGCCGGGATTCGCCGGCGTCATGACTGCCTGCCGGACCGAAGCCGGCGTCGTGGAGTCCTTCGATGTGCTGCTGCAGGGGAACCAAGCTGAAGGCGGCTTTGCTGGTAGCGACCAAAGGCCTGCTTGGAATCCGGCTTTACGGGCGAACCAGGTGGAGGCTGCCATCGAATCCAACGTGCAGAATTTTGGTGTGGAGTTGCATTTTGGGGCACGAGGGTTGGGTGTCCACGCGGGCGGGGATGCTTTGGTGCGTCCCCAACTACTGGTACTGGGTCCGGCACTTCATCGAGGCTTGGAAATTTCCTCGACCGCCCACCCCGGCGTGGACTTTGAGGTGCGGGGCTCCTCCCCCTTTGAGCACCTGATTCTTCAATACCCTTCGGGCTTCACCTGGGACGGTGGTCGCACCAGGGACCTCCACCAGCAGATCCTCGCCGGGGTAGCCAGCTAAAGGAAAATAAAACGTCCCTAGACGTAGCCATCCACAATCGCTGCAGCAATTTCCTTGTAAGCCCGCCGCGTGGCCGCTGAGATTTTGTTCAGAGAAATACGGTCGCCATCTGCCACACCACGATCGTGCGGGACGGTAATGAGTTGACGGCAGTAGCCCGCCAGGTGTTCTTCGATGGCACGCTTGTTGACCCTGCTGGAGACCTGGTCCTTGTCGGTCACCACGACGATGGCGTTCCGGGCAAGGCTCTCGTAACCATGGGCGGCAAGCCATTCCAGGGTGTTGCGTGCACGCTTGGCGCCACTGACCGCGTAGCCGCTTGCGATTACCAGGTTGGTCGCCTGCGGCAGCACACCAGCCATTGCCGGGTGCGATACGCCTGTACCACAGTCGGTCAGAGTCACTGCGTAATACTGGGAGACCAGCTGCTTGATCTTCAGGTACTCCTCAGCCGTAAGCGCGTCAGAAAGTGCCGGGTCCTGCTCGCCGGCGATCAGGTGCAACCGGTTCGCGTGATGCATGTAGTCGGTCAGCACCGTTAAGGACTTGATTTCGCCAATGTCCCTCACGATGTCCGTCACGGTGCGGGGCTTGACCTTCTGGTACAGCATTTCACCCAAGGCGCGCTCTGCAAGGTCACCGCTGTCAGGGTTAGCATCAATGGCGCAGGGGTGGTCACCCCGGTATTCCGCCAGAATCATGCCGACACCGACAGTGGTGGAAGTCTTCCCGATACCGCCTTTCAAGCTCAGGATGGCCGTATTGAAGCTGCCGGACAAAGGTCGGGCAATCCGCCGCTCCAACTCCGCTTCATCCTGGTCCCTTGCGCTGGGACCAAGGTTCACCAGACCGCCGGTAGCGGAGTAAACGGCACCTCGGAAGCCCGAATTGGGTCGGGGCCGGTCCGGACGAACGAATTGAGTCTCGACAGTCGCCGAACCGTAAGGCGAGCGACGAGTCGCATCACTTCCGAGCGGAAACGCATCCATGGCCGCTGCACCGACTGCGCCAGTCACGGCGCCCTGAGGATCTGGTGCTGCCTGCGGAGGGACATCCTGAACCGGGGCATCAACATGAACTTCCGGTGACACAGGTTCTGCCCTGCCGTCCGGGTAGACCTGAAACATGCCGTGCTGACCCTTGGCGTGGTCAGTCGCTGCAGCAACAACCGGAGCACCAGATGTCTGAGCGAAGTCAGCCAACACCGCAATGGCCGCCGTGTATGGGTCAGTGCCCGGAGGAGGTGAAATTGCTTCTCCGCCAACAGTCAACCTGCCGTCGGCAAACACTTCTACCCGCGTGGCCCCCAATTCCATGACTTGCTCCTCAACCTCTACGCACCCCAGTGGCGCCTCTCAGTGATCCTAGTCGTCGGGACTGCCGGCGGTCATGTCACAAAGCCTTCAGGAGCATAAACGGGGCCATTGCGGCAGCTTTCTGGGCCTCCCAGGCGGAAGGCGGCGGTGACGTGAGGGAATCTGACAAGGTCTGTAGTAGACGACACCGCTTGCTCACTCAGATGACGAATTCTGGACAGGACAAAGGAGCTGTCGGACCTCTGCGAGACGAACGTCCATGATGCGGCGAGTTGCACGAGCCGGGTGGCAGTCAACTCGTAATTAAAGGGGAACTCTCTGCACGTGGCCGATGACGTGCCGGATATGCAGCTCCAGCA
Organism: Arthrobacter sp. D3-16; assembly: GCF_054408515.1. Taxonomy (NCBI): domain Bacteria; kingdom Bacillati; phylum Actinomycetota; class Actinomycetes; order Micrococcales; family Micrococcaceae; genus Arthrobacter; species Arthrobacter sp. D3-16. The sequence goes on from NZ_CP096437.1 coordinate 2,352,443, forward strand.
TGGTCTGGTACGTCTTCGTGGTTCCGCTCGATGGACGGATCAACAGGTCGATGTGTTCCTGGATGACTTCGGCCACAGTGGGTGTGCGCTTCTCATTGGAGATGATGGCATGCTGGGCGATTTCGAAGGACTGGCCGTTGGCGTCCAGCAGCCGCTTGAGCGTCTCAGCTTCAATAAGGGTGGCGACGGTCAGCCCCTGGTTCGACCGATTTTTCGGATCCCGCCAACGCACCATGTAGGACTTGGAACCCTCCTTCTTGGTGCGTGTACTGATGCTGGCCATAAAAAAACGGTACGCCCGTGTACACACTTTTGGTGGATTTGTACACACTCCACCGCCCGACAGGCCTTTGACCTGCGGAAACACTGTGCCCGAGGTGGGACTCGAACCCACACACCTTTCGATACCGCATTTTGAGTGCGGCGCGTCTGCCAATTCCGCCACTCGGGCGCGGATTACATGAAGCAAAAGGCTACGCCCACAGCTGATTGTGAGCAACGCGATCGCTTCACGTACGCGGAATTACTCTACATGCAGATAGGCTGAATTCCAGAATCGCGCCGCCGACGCCGCACACCGACCATGCAGATCAAGTACAGGACCGGGCGCACCTAAGATAGTGATGTCCCCGCCGTACATTTCCAAGGAGATCCCGTGACTGAACAGACGGAGTCAAAACCCACGTCCCAGCCGGCGCGCCGCGTCGTTGTGGCCGAGGATGAAACCCTCATCCGCCTCGACATCATCGAAATCCTGCGCGGCGAAGGCTATGACGTCATCGGCGAAGCAGACAACGGCGAGAAGGCTGTCCAGCTGGCTGAAGAGCTGAAGCCGGACCTGGTCCTGATGGACGTCAAGATGCCTGTTATGGACGGCATTTCCGCAGCGGAGAAGATCGTCAAGGCCCGCATCGCCCCCGTCGTGCTGCTGACCGCCTTCAGCCAGAAGGAACTCGTGGAGCGCGCCCGCGACGCCGGCGCCATGGCTTACGTGGTGAAGCCCTTCACCCCTGCGGACCTCATCCCGGCGCTTGAGATCGCTCTCTCCCGCCACGAGGAAATCAAGGCACTCGAGAGCGAAGTCTCCGACCTCCAGGAGCAGTTCGCCACCCGCAAGCTCGTGGAGCGTGCCAAGAGCCTCCTCACCACCAAGATGGGCCTTACGGAGCCGGAAGCCTTCCGCTGGATCCAGAAGACCTCCATGGACCGCCGCCTCAGCATGCGCGAAGTGGCAGAGACCATCATCAACCAGGTCAACTAACAGCTGCTGTAGACAGACGAAAGGACCCCTGCCAAGCGGCAGGGGTCCTTTTCGCTGTCCGAAAGCCTAGGCCTTCTTCTTCTTTTCCGGCCAGGGGCCGAGCTTTTCCTTGTTGCTGACTGCTTCACCAACACGTGTGGAGTCGGCGAGGTCGCCCACCTTGTGCACCTTCAGGGAGTTGGTGGAACCGGCCTTTCCGGGAGGCGAACCGGCGGCAATAACCACCAGGTCGCCATCTTCAACGAGTTGCATCTCCAGGAGGCTGCGGTCAACCTGCGCGGTCATCTCATCCGTGTGGTCCACCATCTGGACCAGCACCGGCTGGATGCCCCACGTCAGCGCCAGCTGGTTCCAGACCTGCTCCACCGGGGTGAATGCGAAGACCGGCTTGATGGGCCGCAGGCGGGAGAGGCGGCGTGCCGAGTCGCCGGACTGGGTGAAAGCACAGATGTACTTGGCGTCCAGCTGATCGGCGATTTCGACGGCGGCACGGGTGATGGCGCCGCCACGGGTCTTGGGCTTGGTGCCCAGCGGAGGAACGCGCTCCAGGCCGTGGACCTCAGTGGACTCGATGATCCGGGCCATCACCTTCACGGTCTCGATCGGGTACTTGCCCACGCTGGTCTCGCCCGAGAGCATCACCGCGTCCGCACCGTCCAGCACGGCGTTGGCGCAGTCTGAGGCCTCGGCGCGTGTGGGGCGCGGGTTGTCGATCATGGATTCCAGGACCTGGGTTGCCACGATGACCGGCTTGGCCCAGCGGCGGGCCAGTTCGATGGCACGCTTCTGGACGATTGGCACTTCCTCCAGCGGAAGCTCCACGCCCAGGTCGCCACGGGCCACCATGATGGCATCGAAAGCATCGATGATCTCCGGGAGCTGCTCAACAGCCTGCGGCTTTTCGATCTTGGCGATGACCGGCACACGGCGGCCTTCCTCGTCCATGATCTCGTGCACGCGGGTGATGTCAGTGGCGTCACGCACGAAGGACAGGGCCACCAGGTCAACGCCGCGTCGCATTGCCCAGCGGAGGTCGTCCTCATCCTTTTCGCTCAATGCGGGGACGTTGACGGCAACTCCGGGGAGGTTGATGCCCTTGTTGTTGGACACCATGCCGCCCACCGTAACCTCGGCAACGACCTTGACGTCGTCCACAGCCGTGGCGCGCAGCGCCACCTTGCCGTCGTCGATCAGCAGGGCGTCACCCACGTTGACGTCCTCGGTGAGGCTCTTCAGCGTGGTGGAGCAGATGTCCTTGGTGCCCGGAACGTCCTCGGTGGTGATGGTGAACGTGTCACCCACGGCGAGAGCGTGCGGGCCGTCAACGAACCGGCCCAGGCGGATCTTGGGCCCCTGCAGGTCAGCCATGATGGCCACTGCCTTGCCGAGATCGGCTGCTGCCTTCCGGACGTTTTCGTAGGTGTTGTCATGCACGGTGTAGTCGCCGTGGCTCATGTTCATGCGGGCGACGTCAACGCCGGCCTCCAGCACCGCGAGGGTGTTTTCGTAGCTGGCAATTGCCGGGCCAAACGTAGCCACAATTTTTGCGCGTCTCATATACCTACCCTATTGGTCTCTTGCATTGGTTAAGTTGTCGTGGAGGTGAACCCTCGATGCTGCACTAGAGGACGGCGATGGCCCGGTCGGTAGGCGCCACGGGTGCGGGCAGGATGGTGCTGCCCATCAGGTACTTGTCCACTGCTGCTGCGGCGGCGCGTCCCTCGGCGATGGCCCAGACAATCAGGGACTGTCCACGCCCGGCGTCGCCGGCAACAAAGACACCCTCCGTGTTGGTCATGTAGTAACCGTCGCGGGAGACATTGCCGCGGCCGTCGAACTCGGCGTTGACCTGTTCGTTGATACCCGCCGGCTCGGCCCCGGTGAAGCCCAGGGACAGGAAGACCAGGTCCGCAGGGATGATTCGCTCGGTACCGGCCTTGGGCAGGCGCTTGCCGTCAACGAATTCGGTTTCGGCAACCTTGACGCCCGTCAGCTGGCCGTTTTCCCCAACGAACTCAACGGTGGAGGCGAGGTAGGTCCGCTCGCCGCCTTCCTCGTGGGCGCTGGCAACTTCGAACAGCGTGGGGAACGTCGGCCAGGGCTGGTGGCCCGCGCGCTCCGCCGGGGGCTGCTTGCCGATGGCAAGCGTGGTAACGGAGGCAGCACCGTGGCGGTGCGCCGTGCCCAGGCAATCGGCTCCGGTATCGCCGCCGCCAAGGATGACCACGTGCTTGCCCTGGGCATGGATCTGGTTCTCCACCGTCTCACCCGCAACCGCTCGGTTCGCCGGCACGAGGTAATCCATCGCGAAGTGCACGCCTTCGAGGTCGCGGCCCGGGATGGGCAGGTCACGCGGGACAGTGGCGCCGGTGCAGATCACGACGGCGTCGTAGCGCCTGCGCAGCTGCTCCCAGGTCACGTCCGTGCCCACCGCTACGCCGGTGCGGAAGCGGGTTCCCTCCGACTTCATCTGCTCGACGCGGCGGTCAACCTGCTCTTTTTCCATCTTGAAGTCGGGGATGCCGTAGCGCAGCAGGCCGCCGATCTTGTCGTCGCGCTCGTACACGGCCACGGTGTGGCCCACGCGGGTGAGCTGCTGCGCGACGGCCAGGCCGGCAGGCCCGGAGCCGACGACGGCAACGGTCTTTCCGGTCAGGCGTGCGGGAGGCAGCGGGTTGACCCAGCCGTTGTCCCAGGCTTCGTCGATGATGGAGACTTCCACCTGCTTGATGGTGACGGCAGGCTGGTTGATTCCCAGCACGCAGGACGCCTCGCACGGGGCGGGGCACAACCGGCCGGTGAACTCCGGGAAGTTGTTGGTGGCGTGGAGGCGCTCGATGGCTTCCTCGCCCTTGTCCCGCCACATGAGGTCATTCCACTCGGGAATGAGGTTGCCCAGCGGGCAGCCCTGGTGGCAGAACGGCACGCCGCAGTCCATGCAGCGGCCGGCCTGTGCCTTCAGGGTGCCCTTCTCCTGCGCCTCGTACACTTCCTTCCAGTCCATGATGCGGACGGGAACGGGACGGCGCGGCTGGGTTTCACGCTGACGTACTTTCAAAAATCCGCGTGGATCAGCCACCGGTTACCTCCAGGATTCGGGACCACACTTCTTCGCCGTCAGGGTCCAGGCCCTCTTCGATGGCGTCGAGACGGGTTTGCAGCACAGCCGCGTAGTCGCGCGGCAGCACCTTGGTAATGCGGGCGGCGGTGTCATCGAAGTTCTCGAGGAGGCGCGCGGCCAGCTGGGAATCAGTTTCTTCAACGTGCTTGGCCAGGAGGCCGTGCACGATGTCGCGGTCTTCGGCGTCCAGCTCACGGAGCTGGAGTTCACCGGACTGCAGGGCGTCCTTGTTGACCTTGGCTGCGTCCAGGTCAAGGACGTAGGCGGTACCGCCGGACATGCCGGCACCGAAGTTGCGCCCGGTGCGCCCGATGATCAGCGTCTGGCCACCGGTCATGTACTCGCAACCGTGGTCGCCAATGCCTTCCACGACCGCGGTGGCACCCGAGTTGCGGACCAGGAAGCGTTCGCCCACCTGGCCGCGCAGGAACATTTCACCGCTCGTGGCGCCGTAGCCGATCACGTTGCCCGCGATGACGTTGGTCTCCGCCTTGAAGACGTTGGTGCGGTCCGGCCGGACGATGATGCGCCCGCCGGAAAGTCCCTTGCCCACGTAGTCGTTGGAGTCGCCGAACAGCCGCAGGGTGATGCCTGCAGGCAGGAATGCGCCCAGTGACTGGCCGGCGGTGCCGCTGAGGGTGACATCGATGGTGTCCGTGGCCAGGACGTCAGTACCGAACGTCTTGGTGACCACGTGGCCCAGCATGGTGCCCACTGAACGGTCCGTGTTGATGACGTCCACGGCGATCTTCACCGGGCTGCGGTCCGTAAGGGCCTCCGTCGCCATGGTGATCAACCGCTGGTCGAAGTGCTTGTCCAGCTCGTGGTTCTGGCCGGTCATGTTCCGCAGCGGGGCGTCGTCGTCGAACTCCAGCCCGTGCAGGATCGGATCCAGGTCCAGGCCATCGGCCTTCCAGTGGTTCACGGCATCCCGTGCGTCCAGGACCTCGGCGTGGCCAATGGCCTCTTCCAGGCTCCGGAAGCCCAGCTCAGCCAGGATTTCGCGGACTTCCTCGGCCAGGAACTCGAAGAAGTTGACCACGAACTCGGGCTTGCCGCTGAAGCGTGCCCGAAGTTCCGGGTTCTGCGTGGCGACGCCCACCGGGCAGGTGTCCAGGTGGCAGACGCGCATCATGATGCAGCCTTCCACTACCAGCGGAGCGGTGGCGAAACCGAACTCCTCACCGCCCAGCAGCGCAGCGATCACAACATCGCGGCCGGTCTTGAGCTGGCCGTCCACCTGCACCACCACACGGTCGCGCAGGCCGTTAAGCATCAGCGTCTGCTGGGTCTCGGCGAGGCCGAGCTCCCACGGGACGCCGGCGTGCTTGAGCGAGTTCAGCGGAGACGCGCCGGTTCCGCCGTCGTGGCCGGAAACGAGCACGACGTCGGCCTTCGCCTTGGTCACGCCGGACGCCACGGTGCCGATCCCGACTTCCGATACCAGCTTGACGTGCACGCGGGCCGAGGGGTTTGCGCGCTTCGCATCGTAGATGAGCTGCGCGAGGTCCTCGATGGAGTAGATGTCGTGGTGCGGGGGCGGGGAGATGAGTCCGACGCCGGGGGTCGAGTGGCGGGTTCGGGCCACCCACGGGTAGACCTTCTGCGCCATCAGCTGGCCGCCCTCGCCGGGCTTGGCACCCTGCGCCATCTTGATCTGGATGTCGTCGGCGTTGGTCAGGTAGAGGCTGGTGACACCGAAACGGCCGGAGGCAATCTGCTTGACCGCGGAACGGCGCTTCGGGTCGAGAAGGCGGTCCACGTCCTCGCCGCCTTCACCGGTGTTGGACTTGCCGCCCAGCTGGTTCATGGCGATGGCCAGCGTCTCGTGGGCTTCCTGCGAGATGGAGCCGTAGCTCATGGCACCCGTGGAGAACCGCTTGACGATGCTGGAGACAGGCTCCACTTCCTCGAGCGGAACCGCGGGGCGCTCATTCTTGAACTTGAGCAGGCCGCGGAGGGTCATCAGGTTCTGGGACTGGTCGTCCACTCCCCTGGTGTACGCCTTGAAGATGTCATAGCGCCGCTCACGTGTGGCGTGCTGCAGCCGGAAGACGGTCTCCGGGTTGAACAGGTGCGGCTCGCCGTCGCGGCGCCACTGGTACTCGCCGCCGCCCAGGAGCGGACGGTGGGGCTGCTCGATGCCGCCCTCCGGGTACGCCATCTGGTGCCGTGCCGAAACCTCGGCTGCGATAACGTCAAGGCCCACACCGCCCAGCTGCGAGTGGGTACCGGCGAAGAATTCGTCCACCAGTTCCTGGCCCAGGCCCAGCGCTTCGAACGTCTGGGCGCCGGTGTAGGACGCAACAGTGGAGATGCCCATCTTGGACATGATCTTCAGGACGCCCTTGCCCAGGCCCTTGATGAGGTTGTAGACGCCGTCCTGCGGGGTGACCCCGGTGACGTCGCCGGCGGCAATGAGCTGCTCCACCGATTCCATGGCCAGGTAGGGGTTGACGGCGGACGCGCCGTAACCGATCAGGACAGCCACGTGGTGCGTCTCGCGGACGTCACCGGCTTCGACCACGAGGGCTGTCTTGGTCCGGTTGGCGCTGCGGAGCAGGTGGTGGTGCACGGCGCTGACCAGCAGCAGGGACGGGATGGGCGCCCACTGCGCGTTCGAGTCGCGGTCGGACAGCACGATGTACTGCACGCCGCGGTTGATGGCGCCGGATACCTGCTCGCAGATTTCCGTCAGCCGTGCGCGGAGCGCGTTCTCGCCGCCTTCGGGGCGGTAGAGCCCGCGGACCTTCATCGCGACACGGTTGCCGTCGGCATCCTCAATGTTGGCGATCTTGGCGAGCTGGTCGTTGTTGATGACCGGGAACGGCAGCTGGACCTGGGGCTGGCGGACCTGCTTCGTGTCCAGCAGGTTGCCGTTGGGGCCGATGGCACAGGTCAGCGACGTGACCAGCTCTTCGCGGATGGCGTCCAGCGGCGGGTTGGTCACCTGCGCGAAGGACTGCACGAAGTAGTCGAAAAGCAGCCGGGGGCGCTTGGACAGCACGGCCACCGGGGTGTCCGAGCCCATGGCGCCCAGCGGCTCTGCACCGGTGCGGGCCATCGGGCCCAGCAGGATCTTCAGTTCCTCAGTGGTGTAGCCGAAGGTGCGCTGGCGGATGTTCACCGACGCCGCCGTGTGCACCACGTGCTCGCGTTCGGGAAGATCGTTCAGGTCGATCAGGTTGTCCTTGACCCACTCCGCCCATGGGTTGGCGGCGGCGACTTCGGCCTTGACCTCTTCGTCATCGATGATGCGGCCGGCGTCGGTATCCACCAGGAACATCTTGCCCGGGGACACGCGGCCCTTCTTGACCACCTTGGAGGGTTCGACGTCGATGACGCCCACCTCGGAGGCGAAGACAATCAGGCCGTCCTCGGTGATCCAGAAGCGGCCCGGACGCAGGCCGTTGCGGTCCAGGGTTGCGCCCACCAGGTTGCCGTCGGTGAAGGAAACAGCTGCCGGTCCGTCCCACGGCTCCATGAGCAGGGAGTGGTACTCGTAGAACGCGCGGCGGGCCGGGTCCATGGTGGCGTGGTTTTCCCACGCCTCCGGGATCATCATCATGATCGAGTGCGTGATGGGGCGGCCGGAGAGCCAGAGGAGCTCGGCCACCTCGTCGAAGGACGCGGAGTCCGAGGCGCCGGGGGTGCAGATGGGGTACAGCTCTTCCGGCGAATCGCCGAGCAGCGGGTTGGCGAGCTGGGACTGGCGGGCGCGCATCCAGTTGCGGTTGCCCTTGACCGTGTTGATTTCGCCGTTGTGTGCGATGGTGCGGAACGGCTGGGCCAGCGGCCAGGACGGGAAGGTGTTGGTGGAGAAGCGCGAGTGGACGATCGCGAGCTTGGTCTTGAAGCGCTTGTCCGAAAGGTCCGGGTAGAACGGCTCGAGCTGGGCAGTGGTGAGCATGCCCTTGTAGACGATGGTCCGCGAGGACAGCGACGGGAAGTAGACGCCGAACTTGTTCTGGGCGCGCTTGCGGATCCGCCAGGCGCGGGAGTCCAGCTCGTTGCGGTCCAGCTCCTCGCCGGTGGCGGACGCCAGGAAGGGCTGGGAGAAGTAGGGCATGCAGGCGCGCGCCATGGCACCGACGAGGTCGGCGACGATGGGCACCTCACGCCAGCCGAGGACCTTCAGGCCCTCGTCAGCCGCGAGGCCCTCGATGCCTGCCTTGGCGGCGTCGGCCTCGCGCTGTTCGGCGGGAAGGAAGGCTGTGCCGGCAACGTACTGGCCGGGGGCGGGAAGTTCGAACTCCGTGACCGCGCGGAAGAACTCATCCGGAATCTGCATCAGGAGGCCTGCGCCGTCGCCGGTGCCTTCGTCAGCACCCACGGCACCGCGGTGCTCCAGGTTGCGCAGCGCGGTGAGGGCGGCGTCTACGATGTCGTACCCGGGCTCGCCGCGGAGGGTGGCGATGATCGCAAGACCGCAGGCGTCCTTCTCCTGCTCCGGGTTGTACAGCCCCTGTGCCTCCGGCATGGCGGCGAAGCGCTTGAACGGCGACATGGCAGCCTCAGGCTGGTCCGGTTCGGACCAGCTGGGAGTGTGAAGAGTTTGGCTCATGGGAGACGTCCTTCCTCCTGATCGTGCGTATGGAAGGGACACCGTTGGCCCCACTCGTCGGCGCCGCGGTTAGGGGCACAACAAAGTGTTGATTACTGGAAATTGTAGGTCAGCGTGGCCTGCTGAACTAACAGTTACGCAGGCCCCTGCCCCGGGCAACACTGGGCAGCAGCTCTATGCTGCCCAGGGTGGCCCCGATGCCACGACACTGTGGTGATTGGGCGCTTCGAGCGGTGGCTCTGCTGCCCTGCCTGGCCTGCGCGCTACTTGGTAGTGCCGGCTTCCGGCGCGGTTCCTGTGGCCGTGCTGCCGGAACTTCCGGCAGCGGTTGCGTCCGGTCCGGGCTTGGGGCCCACCGGCGCAGCCTCGGCTTGCTCCGTGGGGACGGAGGCACGCCGGGAACCGCTTTGGTTATCAGGGAGATTATCACGCGATTCACTATCTGAGACAACGGAGTCCGTATCACGGACCGAATCGCCGGCTGCTGACACAGCCTTTTTATCCGGCTCCGCCTCTTGCTTTTCCGCCGGTTCCCGGCCCGGCAGGTACACGCTGTCCGGCTCCGTCCGCTTCTTCCGTCCCAGCAAAATAAACGCCACCAGTGCGGCCAGGAAAACGACGATGCTGGTCCAGACGTTGAGGCGGGTGGTGATGCCGAACAGCGAAATCTGCTCGGCGTCGTCGATGCGCATCGCCTCGATCCAGACCCTGCCCAGCGTGTAATACATGGCGTAGAGCCAGAACAGCCTGCTGCGGCGGAAGTTGAACTTCCGGTCCAGGGCAAGCAGGATCACGACGCCGGCCAGGTTCCACAGCGATTCGTAGAGGAATGTGGGGTGGAAGAGGGTGTCGGCGGGGACACCTGCCGGGAAGTTGGCGTTGTCGGCGTCGATCTGCAGCCCCCACGGCAGCGTGGTGGGGCCGCCGAACAGTTCCTGGTTGAAGTAGTTGCCCCAGCGACCCAGGGCCTGGGCCAGCAGCAGCCCTGGTGCCGCGGCATCAAGGAACGCACTCAGTTTGACCCCGCTGCGGCGGCAGCCGATCCAGGCCCCCACCACACCCAGGACCACGGCGCCCCAGATGCCCAGGCCGCCACGCTGGATCTGCGGGATCAGGGAGAGGTCCCCGGTGCCGTCAAAGCCTGGGCCGAAGTAGGCGTCCGGCGACGACACAACATGGTAGAGCCGGCCGCCGATGATGCCGAACGGGATGGCCCAGACGACGATGTCCCAGACACTGCCTTCAGGTGCTCCACGCTTTGCCCAGCGGGCAGAGGTCAGCCACAGGCCCACCACGATTCCCGCCAGGATGCACAGGGCGTAGGCGTGGATGCGCAGCGTTCCCCACGGCAGGGGAATGTCGAAGCCGGACCAGTCCGGGCTGGGGATGCTGGCCGGAACCATGGCGGCTGCCTGGAGGAGCGTCTGCATGAATTAGGCTTCTTCCTCTGTCAGTCCGGTGTCACGGCTCAGGCCGGTGCTGAGGTCCTTGGTGAGGGCAGCGACGGCGTCCACGCCGCCGTCGCGGATGGCGGCCACCAGTGCTGTGCCCACGATGACGCCTTCGGCGTACGCGGCGATCTCGCGGACCTGCTCGGCGTTGGAGACGCCGAGTCCTACGCAGACGCGCTCTGCGCCGGCGGCGTGGGCCGCGGCCACCACGTCCTTGGCTGCCGTGCTGACCGAGGTCCGGGCGCCGGTGACTCCCATGATGGACACTGCGTAGACGAAGCCGCGGCTCGCGTCCACGGTCCGCTGCATCCGCTCGGTGGTGGAGGACGGCGCCACAAGGAACACCCTGTCCAGGCCGTATTTGTCCGACGCTTCCATCCACTCGGCTGCCTCGTCGGGGATGAGGTCCGGGGTGATGAGCCCGGCTCCCCCGGCCTCGGACAGGCGCAGCGAGAACTCGTCCACACCCATCCGGACCACCGGGTTCCAGTAGGTCATGACCAGGACGGCGGCATCGGTCTTGCTGGTGATGCCTGCCACCACGTCAAAGACCTGGCGAACTGAGAAGCCGTTGGCCAGGGCCTCCGTGGTGGCGGCCTGGATGACCTGGCCGTCCATGACGGGATCCGAGTAGGGGATGCCGATTTCGATGAGGTCGGCGCCGTTTTCCGCCAGCGCGATGCCGGCGGCGATGGTCTGTTCCACGCTGGGGTAACCGGCGGGCAGGTAGCCGATGAGGGCGGCACGGCCTTCAGCGCGGGCCTTGTCGATGGCCGCCGCTGACTTGCTGATGGTCTGTGCAGTGGTCACAGCTGCTCCCCCTCTTTGCCGATTTCCGCTTCGGCGGAATCCTTGTCCAACAGGTCAAACCATTCGGCTGCGGTGGCCACGTCCTTGTCGCCGCGGCCGGACAGGTTGACGAGCACGATCTTGTCCTGCGCCGTTCCGCCGGTGGCGGTGGCTTCGTCTGCGAGCCGCTGCCCCACCTTGAGGGCGCCGGCCAGGGCGTGCGCGGACTCGATGGCGGGAATGATGCCTTCGGTGCGGCACAGGAGCCGGAAGGCTTCCATGGCCTCGCTGTCCGTGATCGGCTCGTAGCTGACGCGTCCGATGTCGGCGAGGTAGGAGTGCTCCGGGCCTACGCCCGGGTAGTCGAGGCCGGCGGAGATCGAGTGGGATTCGATGGTCTGGCCGTCGTCGTCCTGCATGAGGTAGGAGCGGGCGCCGTGCAGGACGCCGGGCTTGCCGAGCGTGATGGTGGCCGCGTGGCGGCCGGTCTCCACGCCGTCGCCGCCTGCCTCGAAGCCGTAGATCTTGACGGACGGATCATCAAGGAAGCCGTGGAAGATGCCGATGGCGTTGGAGCCGCCGCCGATGCAGGCGCAGACGGCGTCAGGGAGCGTGCCCTCCTGCTCCAGGATCTGGGCGCGGGCTTCCTCGCCGATGACCTCGTGGAAGTACCGGACCATGGCCGGGAACGGGTGCGCTCCGGCTGCCGTGCCGAGAAGGTAGTGGGTGTTGTCCACGTTGGCCACCCAGTCCCGCAGGGCGTCGTTGATGGCGTCCTTGAGGGTCTGCGAGCCGCTGGTGACGGGGATGACGGTGGCACCCAGGAGTTCCATGCGCGCAACGTTCAGCGCCTGGCGCCGGCAGTCCTCCGCGCCCATGTAAACGACACATTCCAAGCCCATGAGGGCGGCGGCGGTCGCGCTGGCAACGCCGTGCTGGCCTGCGCCGGTTTCGGCGATGACGCGGGTCTTGCCCATGCGCTTGGCGAGCAGGGCCTGGCCAAGGACGTTATTGATCTTGTGTGAACCGGTGTGGTTCAGGTCCTCGCGCTTGAGGAAGATCCGGACTCCCCCGGCATGCTGCGAGAAGCGCTTTGCTTCCGTGAGGAGGGACGGACGTCCGGAGTAGTTCTTGTTCAGGTCCGCGATCTGGGCCCGGAATTCGGGATCCTCCTTGGCCTTGTCGAAGGTCTCCTCGAGTTCGTCCAAAGCGGCGATGAGGGACTCCGGCATCCAGCGTCCCCCGTAGCTGCCGAAGTAGGGTCCCGGGGCGTGCTTGAGGGAGCCGCCCTGCAGGAATGCTTCCGCGGCGTTGTTGTCAGCGTTCGCTGAGGGTGCGTCAGCCATCAGTCCCGTCCTGTTCCAGTTGATCGTTCAGTAAGTGTTGGCGTTCCGGCTGCGGGGCCGGACAAATTCCGCGGGCGGCAAGCAACCCCTGGCCACAGTGGTGTGTGCAGGGGCGTCCGGTCAGCCGCGGGCTGCGATGGCGGCGGCGCCTGCCGCCGTAAATTCGGCTATCCGCTCGCGCGGGGTGGAGTGGCTCACCAGGGCCTCGCCCACCAGGACTGCGTTGGCGCCGCTGGCGGCGTAGTGCGTGACGTCGTCCACGTCGCGGACGCCGGATTCGGCGACCACGAGGGCCTCGGCCGGGATCAGCCCCGCCAGGGACGCGAACACGGAACGGTCGACGTCGAGCGTCTTCAGGTTCCGGACGTTGACACCGATGATGCGCGCATGGGCGGCGACCGCCCGTTCAATTTCCTCTTCAGTGTGGGTTTCCACCAGCACGTTCATGCCGAGTTCGGAGCTGAGCGCCGAATACTCGGTGAGCTGTGCGTCGGAGAGGGCCGCCACGATCAGCAGGACCAGGTCTGCGCCGTGGGCCCGGGCTTCCCAGATCTGGTATTCGTCGAGGGTGAAGTCCTTGCGCAGCAGCGGAACGTCCACCGCGGCACGCACGGCATCGAGGTCCGCGAGCGAGCCGTTGAAGCGGCGCTGTTCGGTGAGGACGCTGATGACGGAGGCACCGCCGTCGGCGTACTGCCGTGCGAGGGAGGCAGGATCACCGATGGCGGCGAGGTCGCCCTTGGAGGGGCTGCGGCGTTTGATTTCCGCGATGACTTTCAGCTGTTCCCGGGACGGGGAGGTACCGCCGAGCGCGGCCCAGGCGTCGCGGGCAGGCGGTGCGGCCTGGGCCCGGTCCTTCAGTTCAGCGAGGGAAACGAGGCGTTTCCGCGCGTCCATATCCTCCCTGACACCGGCGTTGATGTCATCGAGAACAGTTGCCATCAGTGGCCGGAGTTCTTCAGCTTGCTGCCTTCGACGCCGTAGCCTGCCTTGCGCATGATGAAGCCGAGGATGAGCCCGAGCACCATCACGCCGCCGCCGGCGATGAAGATGGGGGTGTTGGCGATGACGAAAGCAATGGACATGATGAGGGCGCCCACCAGCATCACGATGACGCAGGTCCAGGCCGCCGGGCTGTTGCCGTGGCCGAGTTCCTGGCTGTGGTCAATGGCGCCGGGGGCTACGGTGCGGGTGCCTGACTTCGAAACGGACGCAGGTGCTTTGCTCATTGGAAAATCTCCTCAGGGTGGATACTGCTTACATTCTGCCATTTTTTGGCCGGTGGCCGCGTATCGGCGGTCTGCCCGCGGCGCCGGCGCAGGGCCGGGACGGCTCAGGTGGGGTCGTCGCCCCGGGAGAGCCGGTCCCAGCTGTCGATCTCGTCCACGGGGCCCGCCGGCGGGGCCGCACTGCCGGCAGCGGGCGCGTCATATTTCGTCCGGGTCCTCCAGTGCCGCCCGGCAGGGATGATGAGCAGGGCTGCCAGGGCCAGCAAACAGCCGGCGACGACGGCGAGCACCGGGAAGGCGGTCACCGCCACCCTTGCCTGGCTGCCCGTAATCCCGGTTGCCGCTGCGATAGCCCCCTGGGCTGCAGCCAGCGGATTGGCCAGGACGGTGGCCGCGGCGGCAACGATCCCGGCGGACGCCAGGACGATAATGGCGGTGATGATCCACCTCGCGATCCTGCCGGCGATCGCGGCGGCGAGTCCGCCGGCGAGAGCCACGAGGGCCAGCGCCGTGACGGCAGTGGCGGCCTTGCTGCCCTGGACGTCCAGCGCTGTTTGCGCGGCACCGGCCTGGCCCACCTGATTGGGGTCAAGCGTGACCGTCATCCATGTCTGGGTGGTGGTGCCGAATACCGCCAGCGCCAGGACGGCGATGAGCAGAACCAACGTCGATTTTCGTGCCCAGGCAGGGGTTCCGGAGCTTTTTGTGTTAGTGGCCGTGTGGCCTGCTGCCGGATCCAGGCCGGACATCAGGAACCGGTCCCGCCCGGCAAGGTGTCCGCCGAGATGTTCTGCAGCGAGCCGGCCGTGTGCACCGCGCGGAGCGGAGCCGCGGCCTTGTTGACCGTTTCGAGGGCTTCGGTGCGGTTGACTGAATCAGCCACGATGCCTCCGCCGGCCTGGACATATGCCCGGCCCTCACGGAGCAGCGCGGAGCGGATGGCGATGGCCATGTCCATGTCGCCGGCGAAATCGAGGTAGCCCACTACTCCGCCGTAGATGCCGCGGCGGTGCGGTTCAAGCTCATCGAGGAGCCGCAGGGCGCGGGGCTTCGGGGCTCCTGACAGGGTTCCGGCCGGGAACGTGGCCTTCAGGACATCGTAGGCCTTGGCCTTCGGCGAGAGCTGGCCCACCACGGTGGAGACGAGGTGCATGATGTGGCTGAAGCGTTCCACTTCCATGAACTGGGTAACGTCCACGGTTCCGGCCACGCACACCTTGGAAAGGTCGTTGCGGGAGAGATCCACGAGCATCAGGTGTTCGGCCCGTTCCTTCTGGTCCGCCAGGAGCTCCTCAGCAAGTGCCTTGTCCGCCTCAACGGTTTTGCCCCGCGGGCGGGATCCGGCGATGGGGTGCGTGATGACCTCTTCACCCGTGACGGTCACGAGGGCCTCCGGCGAAGACCCGACGATTGAGTACTCCCGGCCCTCGGCGTCTTCCAGGCTGAAGATGTACATGTACGGGCTCGGGTTGGTGTTGCGCAACACCCGGTAGACGTCCAGGGCGGAGGCCTTGCATTCCATCTCGAAGCGGCGGGAAATCACCACCTGGAACACCTCCCCGTCCACGATGGCTTCCTTGCCGCGGTCCAGCGCAGCCAGGTACTCGGCTTCGTCCCAGCGTTCCTGGACGCTGGAGGCGAAGTCCAGCGCCGCCGGCGCCAGGACCGAGACGGGCTGCGCCACCGGCGTGCTGACCTTGGCCAGGAGCGCCTTGACCCGCGCCACGGCGTCGTGCCAGGCCTCGTCCACGCGTTCGGAGCTGTCATCGAAGTTGATGGCGTTGGCGATCAGCAGCACCGTGCCGTCAACGTTGTCGTGCACGGCCATATCGGTGACGAGGTTCAGCGCCATCTCAGGCAGCTGCAGGTCATCCTCGGGCGGGCTCACCAGGCGCTCCCAGTGCCGCACGGTTTCCCAGCCCAGGAAACCCACCAGGCCGGAGGTGAAGGGCGGCAGGCCATCGAACCTGTCCGTGCGGAGGGCCTCGATGGTGTCGCGGACGGCATCCACCGGGCTGCCGTCCACCGGAACGCCCGCGGGCGGCTCGCCCAGCCAGTGCGCGTTCCCGTTCTTGGTGGTCAGCGTTGCCCGTGACCTGGCGCCGATAAACGAGTAGCGGGACCATGCCCCGCCCACCGCAGCGGACTCCATCAGGAACGTTCCGGGCTGCCCCTGCGCAAGCTTCCGGTACAAACCAATGGGCGTCTCGGCGTCGGCAAGTACCTTGAGCCGTACGGGGATGACGCGGCTGTGGCCGGCCAGTTCCCGGAACTCCTCGAGGCCCGGGCTGATGATTCCAAGGTCCTGCATGGCTATGCTGTTCCGCCTGTTCTCGTAGGGCCGGCCGCGCCGGCACCTGGTGGTGTGCTTGCAGGGGTGGCCAGCCCTCCCCCGCGTTCCGCAGCAACCTGCGGTGAAGAAAAGAAAGTCAGCCTGCCTGGCCCGTGCTGACCGCCAGGTCCCTGCCGTCGAAGCAGGTGCGCGTGCCGGTGTGGCAGGCGGCACCCACCTGGTCCACACGTACCAGCAACGCATCGCCGTCGCAGTCCATGGCCACGGACTTAACCCACTGGACGTGCCCGGACGTGTCTCCCTTGCGCCAGTACTCCTGGCGGGAGCGGGAATAGAAGGTGACCCGTCCGCTGGTCATGGTCCGGTGCAGCGCCTCGTCATCCATCCAGCCCAGCATCAGCACCTCGTTGGTGTCGAATTGCTGCACGACGGCGGCCACCAGGCCTGCGCTGTCGCGCTTGAGCGCGGCGGCCAGTTCGGCGGGGAGCGGACTTGCCGGCGGCGCTGCGGGCACGGCGGAATCAGTGGTTGGGGCGGGGGCGGGCTGCTCAGACATCAGGTCAAGTCTAGTGCCTTGGCCATGCCCCAATTCCTGTATGAACAGCGGCACGCCTTCCCCGCCGGCCACGCTGCCCAACTGCGCGGCTCTCGTGCTAGTTTCACAAGTGATGCATTTCGTCGACCCGTCCCGAGAAGTCCTGGCCGAAACCCTCCTTGCGGCCGGTCCAGACGCGCCCACGCTTTGCAAAGGCTGGCGCACCAGGGACCTTGCCGCACACCTTTACCTGCGCGAACGCAAAGCCGCCGTGGGACTTGGCCTGATCATCAAGCGCCTGGCGAAGGCATCTGACCAAGCCACCGCGAAGCTGGCCGCGAAGATCACCACCGCGGAGGCCTACGCCCGGCTGGTCAACACTTTCCGTGCTGGACCGCCGGCCCTCTCCCCCATGAACATCAAAGGGCTGGACGAGAGCGCCAACCTGATTGAGTACTTTGTGCACACGGAAGACGTTCGCCGCGCCGTGGACCGGTGGGCGCCGCGGGCATTGGACGAGGCCTATTCGGAAGCCCTCTGGGACGAGCTCGTCAAGCGCGCCGCCATCCTGTACCGCGGAGTTGACCTGGGCATCGTGCTGGTACGGCCGTCAGGACCGCGGCATGTTGCCAAACGCGCTCCCGTTTCGGTGGCCATCGTCGGCGAGCCGGGCGAACTGCTGATGCATGCCCACGGCCGCACCCGCCACGCCCTGGTCACCTTCGAAGGCCAGCCGGACGCCGTCGCCCTCCTGCAGTCAGCCGAAGTAGGGCTCTAACACCCAACACCGGGCCCACGCCCGCAGGCTTCCCTGACCGTGGAGCCGTTCGGCGAGGGCCCCAGCCCGAGCTTGCGAGGTTAGGGGGCGGGTTACTGGGCCCACGCCCGCAGGATTCCCTGACCGTGGAGCCGCCCGGCGAGGGCCCCAGCCCGAGCTTGCGAGGGCAGGGAGCCGGTGCGGACTTGCGAGGTTAGAGGGCGGGTGGGGATTACCTGACTTCGAAGCCCGCTTCCCTGATGGCGGTCTTGACCTGCGACATCATGTCATCCGGTCCCCAGTGGAAGATGGATGCGGCCAGCACTGCGTCGGCGCCTGCTGCCACGGCGGGCGGAAAGTGCGCGGGCTCCCCCGCGCCGCCCGAAGCGATGATGGGCACCTTGACGGCTGCCCGGACCAGGCTGATGAGCTCCAGGTCGAAACCGTCCTTGGTGCCGTCGGCGTCGATGGAGTTCAGCAGGATCTCGCCCACGCCGCGGTCAGCGGCTTCCTTTGCCCACGCGATGGCGTCAATCCCCGTGCCGGTGCGTCCGCCATGGGTGGTTACTTCAAATCCCGACGGCGTGGGCTCGGACCCGGGGCGGGTGCGGCGGGCATCAACGGACAGGACAAGGACCTGGGAACCGAAGTGCCGGGTGATCTCGTCGATGACGTCGGGCCGCGCCACGGCTGCCGTGTTGATGGACGCCTTGTCCGCACCGAAGCGAAGAAGCTTGTCCACCTCTGCCACGCCGCGGACCCCGCCGCCCACGCAGAGCGGAATGAACACTTCCTCCGCGGTCCGGCGAACCACATCAAAGGTGGTCTCGCGGTTGCCCGAGGAAGCCGTGACGTCCAAAAAGGTCAGCTCGTCGGCGCCGGCGTTGTCGTAGCGGTGTGCCAGCTCCACCGGGTCCCCGGCGTCGCGGAGGCCCTCGAAGTTGACGCCCTTAACGACGCGCCCGGCGTCGACGTCGAGGCAGGGAATGACACGTACGGCTACTGCCATGGGAACTCCTGGAATTCTGTGGTGCGTTGATGCAGCGGTGCGTGCGGAATCAGATACGGCAGGCGTGGATGCTGCTGACCAGGATGGCGCGGGCGCCAAGATCGTACAGCTCATCCATGATCCGGTTGGTTTCCCTTTTCGGCACCATGGAACGCACGGCAACCCAGTCCGAGTCCCGCAGCGGGGAAACCGTAGGTGATTCCAGGCCGGGCGTCAGGGCAGCGGCCTGTTCCACGAGTTCCTTGCGGATGTCATAGTCCATCAGGACGTACTGACGGGCCACCAGCACACCCTGCAGGCGCCGGATCAGGACCTCAATTTCCTTGGTGGTGCCGTTCGCGGCGCCGCCACCTTCAGTCCGCCGGATCAGGACGGCTTCGGACTTCAGGATGGGTTCGCCGAAAATCTCCATCCCGGCCGCCTTGAGGGTGTTGCCCGTCTCGACGACGTCCGCGATGGCGTCCGCAACCCCCAGCCGCACGGAGGACTCGACGGCGCCGTCCAGGCGCACCACCTTGGCGTTGATGCCGCGTTCGGCCAGGTAGCCGCGGAGCAGGCCGTCATAGCTTGTGGCCAGCCGCTTGCCCTCCAGTTCCTCCACCTTGGCGAAATCCCCTACCGGACCGGCGAAGCGGAAGGTGGAGGCAGCGAATCCCAGCGGAAGCAGTTCCTCGGCTTCCACCTCCGCGTCCAGCAGCAGGTCCCGCCCGGTGATGCCGACGTCGAGCGTTCCCTGCCCGACGTAAACGGCGATGTCACGCGGACGGAGGAAGAAGAATTCGATGTCGTTGTCCGGGTCAACCATGACCAGTTCGCGGGTATCGCGGCGCTGGCGGTAGCCGGCTTCGGACAGCATGGCGGAGGCGGCTTCGGACAGGGAACCCTTATTGGGGACGGCTACTCGCAGCATGGGGAAATCTTTCTGGATTCGGGAGGTCTAGGTATTCAGGCAATGCAGGCCACGGCGGGCACCGGCGGCAAAGGCGCGCCGGACCGGTGGCTACAGATGCTTGTAGACGTCTTCCAGGGTCAGGCCTTTGGCGAGCATCAGAACCTGCAGGTGGTACAGCAGCTGGGAGATTTCCTCGGCCGCAGCTTCATCGGATTCATATTCGGCAGCCATCCATACTTCGGCTGCTTCCTCAACGACTTTCTTGCCGATGCCGTGGACACCGGAGTCCAATTCAGCGACGGTGCGGGAGCCTTCCGGGCGGGTGGCTGCCTTCTCGCTGAGTTCAGCGAACAGCGTCTCGAAATTCTTCACGCCCTCCAGCCTACTTGGTGCGGCCCAAAGGGCGCCTGTCGGGCCGTTGCATGACGGGGGCGATGTGAGTGAACACACACGCGCCCGCCATCTGCGCACACGCTAGCTGCGGTACTGCTTGAGCACGACGGCGGTGGCCAGTGCCGCGGTAACGGCTTCGTGGCCTTTGTCTTCCTTTGAGCCGGGGAGGCCGGCGCGGTCCAGGCCCTGCTGTTCCGTGTCGCAGGTCAGGACGCCGAAGCCCACCGGAACTCCGGTGTTGACGCTGACGTCGGTGAGGCCGGACGTCGCAGCCTGGCAGACGTACTCGAAGTGCGGCGTACCCCCGCGGATGACCACGCCGAGGGCTACGACGGCGTCGAAGTGCGGTGCCAGCCGCGCGGCGGCGACCGGCAGCTCAAAGCTGCCCGGCACGCGCAGGACCGTGGGCTCGGCAATGCCGGCGTCCTTCGCGGCACGCAGGGCACCGTCCAGGAGCCCATCCATGATCTGCGTGTGCCAGCTGGCGGCAACGATGGCCAGCCGCAGCTGGGATGTTTCCGCCGGGTTGAGGGTGGTGAGGTCGATATCGGGGGCGCCGTGTCCGCTCATAGGTATGTGCTGTTCCGTTCAGTCTTGTAGTGGGTCAGTCTTGCTCGTGGTCAAAGGAAGTACCTGGGGCGGTGACGGGCACCGGGATGCCCACGTGGGTGTCCAGGACCAGGCGGTGCTCCATGCGGTCCTTCTTGGTCTGCAGGTACCGGATGTTCTGCTCGCGGGACGGGACCTCGGTGGGGACCATTTCCACAACCTTGACGCCGGCCTTTGCCAGCCTGTTCTGCTTGTCCGGGTTGTTGCTCAGGAGCCGGACTTCGTGCAGGCCCATCTCGGCCAGCACCTGTGCGGCTGCCTTGTAGCACCGGGCATCCACGGGCAGCCCAAGCTGTTCGTTGGCCTCCACGGTGTCGAAACCGGCCTCCTGCAGCGCATAGGCCTTCATCTTGTTGGCGAGGCCGATGCCCCGGCCTTCCTGTCCGCGCAGGTACAGCAGGGTTCCGCCATGTTCACGGATCATTTCCAGCGCGTAGGCCAACTGCTCGCCGCAATCGCAGCGGTAGGAACCGAACACGTCGCCAGTAAGGCACTCGGAGTGCAGCCGGACCAAGGGGGCCTGGCCGTCCTTGGGCGGATTGGGGGAACTGACGGCCAGGTGTTCCGCACCGGTCTCCAGGTCGATCCATGCCTGGGCGATGAAATCTCCAAAAGCCGTGGGCAGCTGGACGATAGGTCCTCCGCTGACGGGGTGGGGTACCTGGCCGCTGCCGGACTCTGCAGGATGATGGCCGTTGGCAGGCGTCGTCCTGTGGTGGCTGTTGCCTGAGTCGGGCAGGTGGTGGCCGTTCCCCGAAGCTCCGGAAGCCGTCATCGTATCTCCTCTTCTCCGCCCGGACGTCCTGCCCGGGTGCCGCCGTCAGCCGATGTGCCCGCCGCCTCGAGGTAGGCCACCAGGTCTTCAATGGAGATCAGGGGACATCCGTGTTCAGCTGCGAAGGCACGGAGCCCGTCCAGCCGCATCATTTCTCCGTCATCGTAGACGACTTCGGCGATCACAGCCGCAGCTTCCAGGCCGGCCAGCCGGCACAGGTCCAGGGCGGCCTCGGTGTGGCCGGGACGTTCCCGCACACCACCATCAACCGCACGCAGAGGGAAAATATGCCCGGGGCGGGTCACGGACTGCGGCCCGGACTGCGGATCCGCGAGGACCCTGGCCGTGAGGGCCCGGTCCGTGGCGGAAATTCCGGTGCTGACGCCGATGGCGGCGTCGCAGGAAACCGTGTAGGCGGTGCCTTTGGCGTCCTCGTTGACGGCCACCATCGGAGGCAGCGCGAGTGCGTCCGCGCGGTCACCGGACAGCGGAACGCAGATGACGCCGGAGCTGTACCGGATGGTCCATCCCATCAGCGCAGGAGTTGCGTGCTGGGCGGCGAAGATGATGTCGCCCTCGTTTTCCCGGTCCTCGTTGTCCACGGCCAGGACCGGCCGTCCGGCCGCCATGGCCCGCACCGCTTCCTCGATGGTGCTCAATCCCGCGGCTTTGTCTGCCTGGGTAGTAGGGGCGGCGGGGGCCACCTCAGGTTCGACCCGGACTGCGGCGTTCATCGTGCTCCTCCTTCAACAGCGGCGGGCGCTGGGGTGTTGAACGCAAGGAGGCGTTCGGTGTATTTGGCCAGGACGTCCACTTCCAGGTTCACCCGGCTGCCGGCGCTCTTGGTACCGAGCCCGGTTTCGGCGAGGGTAGTGGGGATGAGCCCCACCTCGAACCAGGGGCTCTGTTCGGCTGCGGGGCTGACCGCCGTGACGGTGAGTGAGACGCCGTCGATGGCAATGGATCCCTTTTCGGCGATGTAGCGGGCCAGGTTCCCGGGCACCCCGAAACGAAGCCTTTCCCAATTGCCAAGGGGCTCGCGTTCAAGCAGCACGCCGACGCCGTCCACATGGCCCTGGACGACATGCCCGTCCAACCTGCCACCGGCAGGGAGGCAGCGCTCGAGGTTGACGGCGTCACCGGGAGCCAATTCGCCGATGGTGCTGCGGACCAGGGTCTCCCCCATAACATCCACGCTGAATTCCTTGCCGTCTATTTCGGTGGCGGTGAGGCAAACGCCGTTAACGGCGATTGACCCTCCCAGGGCGAGCCCTTCCGTGGTGCCGGGCGCGTGCAGCCGGACCGTGGCGCTGGCATCCCCGTCCCTGTCGACGGATAGGACGTGCCCTTGCTCGGCAATAATTCCGGTAAACATCAGTAGCCTCCCTGGGCTTGCTCCGCGGTGGCGCGGGACGGTTGTGGGTCTAGGGCAACGGAGTGTTGCGGTCGAAGGTGGAGTCTTAGGTCCCGGCCCAACGTTCGGACGGCGCCGCCGTCGGACGGGTCCCATTCCCACTGCTGTGCCTCAGCGAGGGTGCTGATTCCCAACCCGGTGAGGGCGGGAGTTCCGGAGCCAAGCAGCGTGGGGGCCAGGTAAACGATGAGTTCGTCAACGAGACCGGCCGCGAGGAATGCGCTGAGGATGCGCGACCCTCCCTCGACCATAAGATGGCGGATCCCGGACCCGTAGAGGGAGGATAGCGCTTCCTGGGGGTCGCGGGTGGAAAGGTGGGTGGCCAGGCCATCCGTCCCGTGGATCGCGGCATCTGCCGGGATGTCACGCAGTCCCATCACAGCCCGCAACGGCTGTTTCCGTGCCGGCGTTCCTGTGGCGTCCCGGGCAGTGAGGCGGGGGTTGTCCACCAGCACGGTCTGGGTTCCCACGAGGATTGCATCAATGCGTCCCCGGATTGCGTGGTTGTCGGCCAGGGATTCCGGACTGGATATCCACTGGCTGGTGCCGTCCTCTGCTGCGATACGGCTGTCCAGTGTCTGTGCGATGTGCAGCGTCACGAACGGGCGCTTCGCCGCCACCGCCTCAAACCAGCGGCGGTTCAGGTCCAGCGCTTCACTGGCACCGAGCCCGCTGCGGACGCGTACGCCTGCCTCCCGGAGGGTGGCTGCACCGCCCGCAGCAGGATCGTGGGGATCGTCCACGGCGTAGATGACGTCGGCGATTCCGGCGGCGATAATCGCCTGGGCGCAGGGGCCGGTGCGACCGACGTGGTTGCAGGGCTCCAGGGTGACCACCATGGTGCAGCCGGAAAGATCCAGGCCTGCGGCAGCCGCCTGCGCAATCGCGTCTGCTTCGGCGTGCGCGGTACCAGCCCCGCGGTGGTAACCCGTGACGATCTCCCGGCCCTCCGGATCGACGACGACGGCCCCCACCAGGGGGTTCGCGCCGCGGGGACCCTGCAGGGCCGCCTTCAGGGCAGTGTCCATCGCGGCGGTCTCGGTGGCGGTAAAGGCTGTAACAACTCCGGCCGTCATGCCGGGGCCTCGGTGGTGGCGCTGCCGGGCATGGCGGCAGCGGGACTTGTGGCGTAGAGCCATCGCAGCAGGTTCATAGTGCTTGTGTCGTTCCTTCCCTCTAGAACCGCGATGGCTCCGGGGGTATACGACAGCAGAAGGCCGCGGCGTCCCATGACGCCGCAGAAACAGCTGTACGTGCTTCTCTCATCCAGACTTTAACTGTCGGTACCGGAATTTCACCGGTTCAACCGTCCGCCGGGATTCTCCCAAGGGAAAACCACCGGCTCGCGGGTCGCGGACTGTCACCGCCGGTTCGGACTTACACCGACCCCGGAGCACGTATGTGTGTTGCTATTGTGCCATAACCGCGTATGGCTCCTTGCTATTCCGCCGCCGTGCGTAACGTTTTGCTTCCTGCCTCGCGCAGGCGGTCGATCGCCGCGGCCGGATCCTCCGCACCGTACACGGCCGAACCTGCGACGAAGACGTTGGCGCCGGCCTCTGCAGCACGGGTGATGGTGTCTTCGGTGATACCGCCGTCAACCTGGATGGCCACGCCGATTCCCGAACCGTCGATGGCTTTCCGGGCACGCCGGATTTTCGGCAGGGTCACGTCCAGGAATGCCTGGCCGCCGAATCCCGGCTCCACCGTCATGATGAGCAGCATGTCCAGCTCGGGGAGCATGTCCAGGTACGGCTCAACGGGTGTACCGGGCCGAAGGGCCATTCCTGCCTTGGCACCCCGGGCCCGCAGTTCCCGGGCCAGCTTGATGGGCGCAATGGCGGCCTCGGCGTGGAAGGTGACGGATGCCAGGCCTGCATCCGCAAAGCCGGGGGCCCAGCGGTCAGCGTCGGCAATCATCAGGTGGGCGTCGACGGGCACCGGGCTCACGGCCTGGATCCGCTGCACCACTGGCAGGCCGATGGTGAGGTTGGGCACGAAGTGGTTGTCCATCACGTCCACATGCACCGCGTCCGCGGTGCTGATGCGCTGCAGTTCAGCCTCAAGGTTGACGAAATCGGCCGACAGGATGCTCGGGTTGATGCAGCATTGCGTCACAGTGGGAGCCTTTCACAGGTCAGGTGTCTTTGCCGTTATGGCCTTGCGGGCCAGGGACTGAGTAAAACCAGGACCCTTTTGCGGGTCAGGGCTTTGGCGGATGACGGATTTTTGCGGATTAGGGCTTTTTGTGGATCAGGGCCAGGAACATGGCATCGGTGCCGTGGACGTGGGGCCACAGCTGTGCGGTCGAATCATGCCCGGCACCGAGGTTGCCCGGAAGGCTGACGCTGTCCAGGGCCTGGCCAGCCTCCAGCAGTTCAAGGTCATCGCGTTTGCGGAGCACATCCGTGACCACAGCTGTGGTCTCGGCCGGGTGGGGCGAGCACGTCACATAGGCAACCACTCCACCGGGACGGACGGCAGCCAGGGCCGATTTCAGGAGATCGCGCTGGAGCTGGCCAAGGTCTGCGAGGTCCTTGGGCGTGCGGCGCCAGCGGGACTCCGGCCGCCGCCGGAGTGCGCCCAGCCCGCTGCAGGGGACGTCCACGAGTACCCGGTCAAAAGCTTCAGGATTCTCTGTGCCCACCTCACGGCCGTCACCCGTCCGGACCTGCCAGGTGTCCCGCGGAACAGCGGAAAGCGCCTGGCTCACCAGCTTTGCCCGGTGCGGTGCAGGTTCATTGGCCAGCAGGGTAGCGCCCCGCTGGCTGGCCAGAGCACCGAGCAGGGCTGCCTTGCCACCGGGTCCGGCGCACAAGTCCAGCCAGGCCTCGCCGGTACTTTCGCCACCTGCGCCGCTGTTCTGGCCCAGGTCCACGGCCGCCATGGCGCGCGCCACCAACTGCGAGCCAACGTCCTGCACCCTGGTGCTGCCCTCCCGTACGGAGGCAAGCCGGCCCAGGTCTCCGCCGCTGGAAAGTGCAGAACCTTCCACCAGTTCGCCGGGGATGGCCCCATTTTCCAGGGCCTCGTCGAGGCTGCCGATGCCGGGCAGGGCCACCAGATTGACCACCGGCGCGGCGTTGTCCGCTTCCAACAGGTCGTTGATTTCTGACGCTGACCGTCCGTGTGCCACGAGTGATTGGCGCATGGCACGGACGATCCATTCAGGATGCGCGTAGCGGAGGGAGGCGACCTTGGTCTCGTCGGTTTCTCCGGCGACCAGCTGCTCCAGCCACTCCTCGAGGGTGTGGGCAGTGACCTTCCGGAGGACGGCATTGATGAGGGCCGACGGCCCGGCGCCGATGACCGCACGGGCCAGGCCAACGGTCTGGTCCAGGGCTGCGTGCGCCGGGACGCGCATGGCCAGCAGTTGGTGCGCTCCGATCCGAAGTGCGTCGAGGATGGCCGGGTCCAGTTGTTCCAGCGGCCGGTCCACGCACCGGGCAAGGATGGCGTCGTAGGTTCCCTGTCCGCGGAGCGCCCCGTAACTGAGTTCGGTGGCGAAGCCCGCGTCCCGTTTGTCCAGCCCGTGGTGCCGGATCCGTGCGGGCAGCACCAGGTTGGCATACGCGTCCTCGGCGGCTACTGCGCGAAGGACTTCGAAGGCCACCAGTCGGGCGGGATCTGCCCTGCGGGTGCGCTGGGAAGGGGCGTTGTCGGTGAAACTGCGCTGCGCGCTGCGGTTCCGTTCCCTGCCCTTGGCGTTTCGGTTGCTCGCATCACGGGGCCCCCCTTGGCCGCGGCCACCGCGCTGGCCGCCACTCCCGCCGCCGGCTGCGCTCCCGCCTCCGGTTCTGCCGCGACCGCCTTGATTGCCGCCGGACCCGCTCATTCGAACACCACACTTTCAGGGGAAGCCATACCGCGTGCCCAATCGGCAGCGGTCATCATCTTTTTGCCGGCCGGTTGGATCCGGGTCAGCTCAACAGCATGGGAACCGGTTCCTACCAGCACGCTTTTGCCCTGCAGCGAGACGGATCCGGGCGCGAGGCCGGCAACGTCCGGCCGAAGCCGTACGGGAGCCAGCTTGATGCGCTGGCCGTCCATCACTGTCCAGGCTCCGGGCTCGGGAGTGACGCCCCGGGCCTGCCTGCCAATGGCCAGCGCAGGGTGTTGCCAGTCGAGGCGGCCGTCATCGAGGGTCAGCTTGGGGGCGAGGGAAACCTCGCCGGACTGCGGAACGGCTGCTGCCTTGCCGGCGTCAATGGCAGAGAGGGTCTGGGCCAGGAGCACTGCCCCGCTGTGGGACAGCCGCTCCAGCAACTCCCCCGCGGTATCTTCCGGCCCCACCGTTTCCGTAAGGGTGCCAAAAACGGGCCCGGTGTCCAGGCCCTCCTCCAGTTGGAAGGTCACCGCCCCGGTGACGTCATCACCGGCCATCACGGCACGCTGTACCGGCGCGGCGCCACGCCAGGCGGGAAGGAGCGAAAAGTGCAGGTTGATCCAGCCGTGGGGCGGAATACCGAGCGCGGCGGCGGGAACCAGGCCGCCGTAAGCGACGATCGCGGCAACATCGGGGCTGACTGCCGCAATCCTGGCGGTGGTATCCGCATCAATCCGGGCCGCGTGAATGACGTCAATGCCAAGCTCCGCGGCACGGGCGGCTACCGGCGAGGGGGTCAGCAGGCGTTTGCGG
The DNA here is from genome assembly GCF_054408515.1 of Arthrobacter sp. D3-16. NCBI lineage: Bacteria > Bacillati > Actinomycetota > Actinomycetes > Micrococcales > Micrococcaceae > Arthrobacter > Arthrobacter sp. D3-16. The sequence goes on from NZ_CP096437.1 coordinate 2,379,520, forward strand.
CCAACCGGCGCGTCGGGCCTGGTCAGGACTGCAACAACATCGAAACCTGCTTTAACGAGCGCATCAAGGGACGGAACAGCGATGGCGGGGGTCCCGGCGAAAAGGACCCTCACCAGTTGGCACCAGCCGCGCCGGCACCAAAGCTCGATCCGGAGGCAGCGCCACCGAAACTTGAGCCGACCGTTTTGGCGCGCTTCGCCGTCGTCCGTTCGGTAACGGAGTCGTAGCTGGCATTGCGGATGGAGCGCAGCGCAGCTTTCCGGTCCTCGCCCTCCAGCCGGTCTGTGTAGAGGATTCCGTCCAGATGGTCGTTCTCATGCTGGAAGCAGCGTGCCAGCATCCCCTCGCCCTCGACTGTGACGGGGTTTCCGTGCATGTCCACGCCGGTGACGCGGGTGGAGCGGAAGCGGCGTAAGGGAAAACCAAGACCGGGGATGGACAGGCAGCCTTCCATCTGGTCGGGCTGGAAATCTTCGCTGTTTTCCAGCACCGGGTTGATGATGTGCCCTTCCACGCCGTCAATCCGGTAGGTAAAGACGCGCTGGCTCACCCCAACCTGGGGCGCTGCCAGGCCTGCACCGTCAACGTCTTCCATCGTTTCGGTCATATCCGCCACCAGCTTGGCCAGCTCAGGCCCGAATTCCGTCACAGGATCGGCAACTGTGCGCAGCACAGGATCACCGATAATGCGGATATTCAGAATAGCCATGCGCTGTTTTTCCTTACGGTTGGCGGCAAAGGGAACCTATCCAGTTTAGGCGCAGACGCCCTGGGCGTAGCCAAACGCCTAGGCGGTCTGCACCTGCGCGAGCGGCGGCGGTGCAATGGGCAGCAGTGCGGCCCCGGCCGAAATGGTGTCCGCAGACAGTTCCCAGACGCGCCGAAGGGCGCAGAACTTCCACCAGTGGTGCTTGAGGACCTCGGGGTTGGCCCTGACCGGCCGCACCTCGGTTTCACCGATGGCCACAGCCAGCAGGACAGGGTTGTCGCCATATTTCCAGGGCTCCCAGGTTCCGGCCTCCGGATCCACCAGGCTCTCTTCTGCCTTCATGCCGGCCACCAGCTGCATCACCACTTTGTCATCAAGCGGCTTGACCAGCCCGTCCCGGGTGGTGCCCTTTGTCTTGTAGTCGATCAGGCAAACCCGGCCGTTGATGCGGGCCACGAGGTCCAGGGTGCCGGCGTAGCCTACGGCGTTGTTCCAGACGGTAATCTCCGGGGCGATGGGTTCCACCCGGAAAAGCTCCCACCACTCATCAAAGCGGACGGCGAATGCCTCTTCGCCGTTGGCGGCCAGTGCCTCCCGGGCTTCCTTCATGGCATGCGGGCGGCCCAACGCCCGCAGGGCTACCTGCTCACAGTAGTAATGCACGCGGTCGCCACGCTTGGCGGCCTCGTCCCGGTAGGTTTCCGCAGCCTTGGCGGCGCGGTTGACGGCCTGCTTGATTTTGGCCGGGCTGCCCAGGCAGTCTGCGAGCAGGGGATCCTTGGCCAGGCTGCTGGCCCCCATGTATCCAAACCAGCCGTCCAGCCCGTGCGGCTGCTGGCCGATCACGGTGGTGATGGACGGTACCGAGAAGTGCTCAGAGGTGGACCGGGCGTACATCCGCCCGTATTCCGTGGTGTGGGCAAGAAGTGGAGCAGTCATAACAAAGACTCTTTCACAGGGGGCTGACAGAATGTCCGGGCGCACAAAAAAGGTCCGTTTCCGCTGCAGATGAGCGGAAACGGACCAATATGCGGTGGGCGATACTGGGTTCGAACCAGTGACCTCTTCGGTGTGAACGAAGCGCGCTACCACTGCGCCAATCGCCCTGATGCATTTGAATGGTAGCGGACCTTGCAGGCAATTCGGAAATCGGCTCCGGCCGGCAGTAAAAAGGGCCACCCAACCAGGAACTCGAGCAGGCATCGGACCGGACCAAAAGGCGCGGACCGGCAGGAGGACCTGCACGCCAGCCCGGCCTGAACGTGGCCAAAGGCAGCCAGAGCCGCTTGCCGACGTCGTGAATTACACACCTGTAACTCCTAAAACTCCGCGCCATTGCTGGGAAGCAGCGCCATTGGGTGTTTATGCGGCAGGCGCGATTTGGAGAATCCCGGAACCTCCTATATTGTTTTTACTCGTTGGAAAGCGAGGAAATGCCGGGAACGGCAGCGAATCGGCCCTCCAAAATGCGGACGTAGCTCAGCTGGTAGAGCACCACCTTGCCAAGGTGGATGTCGCGAGTTCGAATCTCGTCGTCCGCTCGCAGGACACTGTCACGGCAAAGGTTCTTTTGAATCGGCGCTTACACGGTGGGTTGGCCGAGAGGCGAGGCAGCGGCCTGCAAAGCCGTATACACGGGTTCGAATCCCGTACCCACCTCGGTGAAAACCATGGTTTCCGGTGTGTTCCGGATAAACATGGGCGATTGGCGCAGCGGTAGCGCGCTTCCCTGACACGGAAGAGGTCACTGGTTCGATCCCAGTATCGCCCACCAAGCAAGGAAACTTGCTTCATGCAGTTCGACCGGCCCCGGCCGGAGCGTACTTCATATGCGGACGTAGCTCAGCTGGTAGAGCACCACCTTGCCAAGGTGGATGTCGCGAGTTCGAATCTCGTCGTCCGCTCTCTTACTCCTTACAATCCCATAAGCCGGGCTTCCGGTTCCGGGCGATTGGCGCAGCGGTAGCGCGCTTCCCTGACACGGAAGAGGTCACTGGTTCGATCCCAGTATCGCCCACATTCAGCAGCTCCCCGGAGCTGCTTTTTTCTTGCCCTGCGGCCATTGCCCCGCACTGGAGCAGCGGCGCTATCCGCTGCAGGCGAACGCCCAAAGCCCCTGATTTCCTTGGCACGGCACCGCCTGCGGCGCTAGGATCGATTGCGGAGGAGCGACCTGGCTCCGCGATTGAAGGGAGGTGCTCGTGGGACTGATTGGCGACCTAAAGGGCAAGGCTCAGGGTCTTATCCGCGGTAACGAGCAGGCCATCAAGAACGGCATCACCAAGGCCGGCGATTTTGTCGACACCAAGACCGGAGGCAAGTACTCAGGTCATGTCAACAAGATCCAGCATGGCGCTTCCAAGCTCGTTGACCAGAACGGAACACCGGGCCAGGCACCTGCCCCCGGGCAGGTTCCGCCGGTCAACCCGGTTCCGCCGGTTGACAAGGCTCCGTAAAAAGGATTTGGCCAGGGCTTTGCCCTAGTACGTCAAGGGGGTGCGGGTCCCGCCGGGAGGCGGCACCCGCACCTTTGGCGTTTAAAGCCCCGCCGTCCGGCAGCGGCTCACGCGTTCGGAGCAGGGCCTTCTGTCTATTGAACGGACGACGTCGGCTGGCCGCCCGCGCCGGCGGCCTTAGGACGGTTCGTGGTTCTGCCCCTCCCGGGCCAGGGCAGTGAGGCGGGAGACAGCGCGGAAGTACTTTTTCATGTAGCCGCCGGTCATCATTTCCTCGGTGAAGAGCTGATCGAACGGAACACCGCTGGCCAGGATGGGCACGTCTTTGTCATAGAGCCGGTCAGCCAGCACCACGAACCGAAGTGCCACGGCCTGTTCGGTGATGGTTGCCACGTTGCGCCAGACCACGCCGTCGATCCCGTCGATCAGCTGGCGGTAGCGGCTGGGGTGCACGCCGGCCAGGTGTGCGATGAGAGTGCTGAACTCGTCCTGCGCCACGGTCTTGCCGTCGAACTCCGCTTTCATATGCGCGGACAGCTCGCTGTTCTTCAGGGGCGCCGGGGCCGCCGGCAGTCCTCGGTGGCGGAAGTCCTCCCCATCGATACGGATAACGTCGAACTGGTCGGCGAGGACCTGGATTTCGCGCTGGAAGTCCACAGCGGCGAACCTGCCGTCACCCAGCGAGCCCGGCAGGGTGTTGGACGTGGCCGCGAGTTTCACGCCGGCATCAGCAAGTTCACGCATCAGCCGCGACATCAGAACCGTGTCGCCGGGATCATCGAGCTCAAACTCGTCAATGCAGACGAGCTTGTAGCCGCTCAGCGCGTCCACCGTCTTACGGAAGGACAGGGCGCCTACCAGGTTGGTGTACTCCACGAACGTGCCGAAGGCCTTGGGCCCCGGCGATGCGTGCCACAGGGAGGCCAGCAGGTGCGTTTTCCCCACACCGAACCCCCCGTCCAGGTAGATCCCTGCACGGGATGTGTCCTTCTTCGCGAACAGCTTCTTGAACAGTCCCCCTCCGTCGTTGGCGCCGACGCCGCCGGAAAATCCTTCGAGGGCCCGGACGGCATGGGACTGGCTGGGCTGCTTGGGGTCCGGGCGGTAACTCGCAAAGGAGACCTGGCCGAAGCGCGGCGAGGGAAAGAAACCCTTCAGGAGCTCATCCACCGATACCGACGGAGTTCGGGCGGCAAGCTGTTCGATCTGTACCAAGGTGGTCCATTCTGCTGGTGGTTCGTCCCCAGAAAGGATACCGGCAACCAACCGCCGCACCGGGTGGCGCAGGGCTACCGGCCAGCCAGCGTGACGAAGGCAACATTTCCTCCTGTTAACGGAAAACGGACATCACCAGAGGCGGTGGCTAGGGTGGGAGGAGGCCCCCATGCCGGTCCCGCGGATCAGCCGTGTTCTCGATGAAAGGCAAAGATATGTCCTACCCAGTTGAACAAAACGAGAAGTTCGCCGCCTACGCCCACCCCGAGCGCCTGGTTTCCACTCAATGGCTTGCTACGGCCATCGAAAACGGAGCCGTGGCCAGCGGCCAGCTGATCGTGGTGGAGTCTGACGAAGACGTGCTCCTGTACGAAACCGGACACATCCCCGGCGCCGTGAAGATCGACTGGCACACAGACCTCAACGACGAAGTGACCCGCGACTACGTCGACGGCGCCGCGTTCGCTGAGCTGGCGGCGTCGAAGGGCATCTCCCGCGACAGCACCGTGGTCATCTACGGGGACAAGTCCAACTGGTGGGCTGCCTACGCCCTGTGGGTCTTTACCCTCTTCGGCCACCAGGACGTGCGGCTGCTTGACGGCGGCCGGGACAAGTGGATTGCCGAAGGCAGGGAGCTGACCACGGAGAAGCCGGCTCCGGCCAGGGGCGAGTACCCGGTTGTTGAGCGCGACGACGCTCCGATCCGTGCTTTCAAGGAAGATGTGCTGGCCCACCTGGGCAAGCCGCTCATCGATGTCCGCTCTCCCGAGGAGTACACCGGCCAGCGCACCCACATGCCGGCTTACCCTGAGGAAGGTGCCCTGCGTGGCGGCCACATTCCCACTGCAGCCTCCATTCCGTGGGCGCGGGCGGCCGCTCCCGATGGAACGTACCGCAGCCGCGAAGAACTCGAAGCCCTCTATCTGGGGGAGGCGGGCCTGAGCGAAGGCGATGACGTTGTGGCCTATTGCCGCATCGGCGAGCGTTCCAGCCACACCTGGTTCGCCCTCAAGTACCTCCTGGGTTTTGATTCGGTCCGCAACTACGACGGTTCATGGACCGAGTGGGGCAATGCCGTGCGGGTGCCCATCGCCAAAGGCGCGGAACGGGGATCCTTTCCCGTTGCACTCGGGGTCTGAGGCCGCACCGCCGGCACTACCTGCGTAGACTTGGAATGATGACTACTCAAGCCTTGCCTTCCGCCCTGGCGGCCATTGTGGACGACTTCCAGGCCCTCACCGAGCCGGAGCGCCTGCAGCTGCTGCTCGAGTTCTCCCAGGGACTGCCGGAGCTGCCCGAGCGGCTCCAGGACCACCCCGAGTTGCTCGAGCAGGTGGTGGAGTGCCAGTCCCCGCTGTTCCTGACCATTGAGACGGAACATGGCGGAGGCACGTCCGGCACCGTTCGGCTCTACTTCAAGGCTCCCGCAGAGGCTCCCACTACACGCGGTTTTGCCGGCGTCCTGCATGAGGGCCTGGACGGGCTGTCCGCCGAAGAGATCCTTTCGGTGCCTGACGACATGCCTGAACTGCTGGGCCTTACCCGCGCCATCACCCCGCTGCGGATGCGGGGAATGACGGCAATGCTGGGAAGGATCAAACGCAAGGTCGCCGCTTCGTCCGCTATGCGCTCTTAGCCTCGAAAGCAGCAATGGCTCGCAAAAACGCATCACAGGGAACTCCGGCCACCGCCGTACTGGCGGCGGCCGGGGTTCCCTTTGTGTTGCATCCCTACGCCCACGACCCCTCCGCTGCCAGTTACGGGGTGGAAGCAGCCGAGGTGCTGGGCATTGATCCGTCGAAGGTTTTCAAGACGTTGATGGTCGAGGTGGAGGGCAGGCTGGCGGTCGGAATCGTACCCGTCAGCGGCACCCTGGACCTCAAAGCCTTTGCGTCGTCACTGGGAGCCAAAAAGGCTGCCATGGCCGATCCTGTTGCAGCCCAGCGCCGCACGGGCTATGTGCTGGGTGGCATCTCCCCGCTCGGCCAGCGGCTCCCCTCCCCTACCGTTCTTGATCACAGCGCGCTGGCGCTGGAAACGCTGCTGGTTTCGGGAGGCAAACGGGGCCTGGACATTGAGCTAGCCCCTGCCGACCTTATTCGCCTCACCGATGCAGTCACCGCTCCCATTAGCTCGCTGTCCGCGTCGTAAGACCGCACGGTCAATCGTCCTGCTGCGGATCTAGAATTGTTGCACCGGCACCACTGCAGAGCTATTTTCCATCGCCCACAAGAATCCGTCACCCCATCGGTGACGTGCCTCAAAGGACACGAGACCCTGCCGGGAGACGTCACCTGCAGGCAGGGTCACCCGATCATCTGACTCGACCTCACTCTGGTCGGTCCAGCCATTAGGCGCCTCGCCCCGCGTGGAGCCGCTGTTTACATGGACGAACCTCATGCTCACAACCCTGCTGTGCAAGACAAACCTGGTGCACCACTGGGTGGCCGAAGCGGACGGCGACGGTAACTTCACGCGCCATTGCGTGTACTGCGGAAAACTTGATCGGCACGGCGCCCGGTGGTCAGAGCGTCTCTCTGACCGCGACCGTCCCACCCGCTCCAGCTACACGGACCCCTTCACCCCTCCGGACAGTCCCGGCGGCTACTGAAACCGCTACCGAGCGGTTGCAGGGTTCGCGGCCGTTGCCGCCTCCCCCGCACCTGCCGGTTCCGATCCCAGCCTTATCCCACCCGGGTTCAGGCGGGGCGCAAGCTGCTGCCGCAGCCATGCCTTCACCACGCTCTCCCACCGGGCAGGATCAACGTTCCACTCCTTCGTGTGCCGCGCGTGGTGAAAAGCCTCAAAGGTCACCATTTCCGGATTCCGTTCGGCCAGGATTGCGGACGGCCCGTACGGCACGTACTCGTCGTCCACGCTGTGGATGATCAACGTCGGAGTCCTCAGTTCCACTGCACGCGAAACCCAGTCCATGACCTTCAGGTCCACCGGCGCGGACAGCCCCGTGAGCCGGCGCCCCAGCGGGTGCCCCAGCATGAGCTGGCCGTAGCGGCCAACGAGCGACGGGATTCTATTGATTTGAGCATGGTGGGCGAGCACATTGACCCAGTCGGTGACCGGCGCGTCCAGAACCATGGCCCTGATCAGGTGCCGGTAGCGGGACAGGTCCGCAGTCTGCAGGCAAATGGCACCGCCCATCGACCAGCCGAAGAGGACAATCTCCTCAGCGCCGTTGGCTAGTGCGTATTCAATCGCCGCCTCAATGTCCCGCCATTCCGTGGAACCCAGGCCGTAGCGGCCGTCATCGGCGGATGGGGCCAGCCCGTCATTGCGGTAGGACACCAGAAGGCTGGTGAGTCCCAGCTCCAGCGCGGGCCCGACCGCGCGCAGCGCCTCCTGCCTGCTGGCCCCGCGTCCGTGGACCATCACAGCCCACGTGCGTGCGGTGCCACCGGCGCGAACCAGCCAGGCGGGAGCCTGCCCCCGGTCCACCTCGATCACCACATCCTCGGCCGGAATTCCGGCGGCGGCCGGGTCCGGATACACAGCGCCGCTCCACCAGCCCCAGCGCGCGGCAGTGAGGTCTCCCGCATAGACCGCTTCGACCTCGCGCAGCACCGTACGTTCAGCCGGCGAGTACGAGACGATGCGGCCGATGCGTGCATGCCCCTTGCCGCCGTCGAAATAGAATCCGTACACACCGTCAACAGTGGTGTCCGCATTAGCCGCCAGGATTACCTGCTGCCGCCGGCCGTCGCGGATAACCGCCAGCACTTCCTGGTCCGACGCCCGCTGCCGGGCCGGCGTGATGACGCGGCGGGCGAAATACACGGCCAGGGCCGACGATCCGGTGGCCAGCAGCCCCGCCAGTGCCCCGCCCCCGATGGCGCCGCCAATGGCCCACTTCGTCCGCAGCGACATGCCCGCCCCGGAGTCCGGGATAAGTGGAGCGGGGGCAGGGCGGGTGTGCTGGAAAAGTGCCATGGAACTATTCTTACCGCCCCGGCGCCGGGAGCCCGTATTTCCGGCTGCCCGGCGGGGACTGCCTGCGCGGGCAAAGGAGTGCAGCACCCCAGGCGCGGGACTAGGCTAAGGCCATGAGTGATCCCATCGTCATCCTGACCGAAGAACCCTTGGGGGCGGACGACCGCCTGAACATCGAGCGTCTGGTGGACGGAGCAGACACCCGGCTCGTCGTGCTGGTACCGGCAAACACCGAGCGGCACCTGCTGGTGGACTTCCTCGAAAACCTGTCCCTGCTGGACATTGCCAAGGCGTTCCGGGAACTGACGTCCCACGCTCCGGATCCCGCCACCGAGCGGGCGCAGGCAGCCGAAACGCTGACAGTATCGCTGGCCGCGCTGGCGGGACTGGGCGGCGGCGTCACGGGCGAGGTCGTGGACGGCGGGGCGGTCGAGGGCCTGGTAGCCAAAGTCAAGGAAACCGGCGCCGCGCAGGCCGTGGTGATCACCAGGCCGCATGCAGTTGCAGATACGTTCCACACCGACTGGGCCAATAAGGCACAGGACCAGTTGGGCCTCCCCGTCCTGCACCTGTACGCAGGTTCGGGATTTATCGGCGACTCCTGAGCGTTGACAAGGCTATGAGCATCTTCGGTAACAACATCCTGGGAAACAGCATCTTCGGGAACAAGGCTGCAGATCCGGCGCCCGAGTCCCCCGCAGCTGAACCCGCCGTCCAAAAAAGCGACGCCGAGTGGCGCGAGGAACTCACGCCGGAGGAATACCACGTACTCCGGCAGTCCGGGACGGAGCGTCCCTACACCGGTGAATACTGGGATACCCATACTGCCGGGGTCTACCAGTGCCGGGCGTGCGGTGCCGAACTCTTCACCAGCAATGAGAAGTTCGATTCCCACTGCGGTTGGCCTTCCTTCTGGGCCCCGCTGGCTGAAGGCACGGTCCGGTACATCCACGACCGGACCCTGGGCATGGACCGCGTGGAGGTCCGCTGCGCCACCTGCGATTCCCACCTGGGTCACGTATTCGACGGCGAGGGGTACGGCACGCCCACTGACCAGCGCTACTGCATCAACTCCGTCTCCCTGAAACTCGTCCCTCAGGAAAAACCGCAGGTCAGCGGCCCGGGTACGCAAGCCTGACACTGCTCAACGCTGGACCTACCAGCCGCGCAGTGGGCCCTGAGAACAAGGCTTTCTTAGGCTAAGGCCGTTTTTACATTAGTCCTGCTGGTTGCTTGCTACGCTCACCGTAGATAGCAAGCAACCAGAAAGGCAGCCGACGATGACCGAAACCCTGATCACCGCCCCCACCCGAGTGACCGCGGACAACCAGGACTGGCTTCGGCTTAAGGCCGCAGCCTCTTCCCTCCAGTCTTTGCAGGTGAAGGACGGCTCCATCCCCGAAACCGGCAACCACGGCGAGGCCTCCCAGTACGTGAGCGAGCTGGTGGACGCCGTCCGCGTCCTCGCCCCCGCATTTCCTCATGACGCCGCCTACCTTGACGCAGTCTGCGCGGACTTTTCCAACTGGGAATCCAACGGCTTCAACGTCCCCGACTTCCTGTCTTCGCTCCTGGCCTTCCAGCCGCAGGAACAGCGCCGCGACGGGCTCCAGCACCTTGTGGTCTTTCCGATGTACACCCAGAACGGCAGCAGCAACCGGCTGGTCGAGGCAGTCCTGATCGAGGTGATCTGGCCCGAATTCATCGCCGGACTGGAGGCAGGGGAATACTCGAACAAGCTGTTCGTCCCCATCCGTTTCCTGGACTTCACCGCAGGCTACGACACCAACTCCGCCGTGCTGTTCCCCGAAACCGTTGCCGTGAGTGAAACCCCCACCTTCACCTGGGGCGCCATCTTTGCCGACCGCGAGGCCGCCCGGTTCCGCCGCGTACTCAAGGCTGCCGCCGAGACCACCCGCCTGGAACTTCCCGAAGGAGCCGCGGAACTGCTCGCCGACCAGGACCTGACGGAAGCCACCTTTGTGATGTGGGACCTCATTCACGACCGCACCCACATGCGCGGCGACCTGCCGTTCGATCCGTTCATGATCAAGCAGCGGATGCCCTACTTCCTGTACTCCCTGGAAGAGCTGCGCTGTGACCTGACGGCCTTCCGTGAATCTGTGCGTATCGAGAAGGACGAGGACGCCGATCCGGAAGCCCGCCGCCACGCCAAGCTGGTGCAGTACGCCATCATCTTCGACCGGATTTTCCGCTTTGCCATTACCGGCAGCAGGGTCCGAAACTACGACGGCCTCGGCGGCCAGCTCCTGTTCGCCTGGCTGCACCAGCAGCACGTCCTGCACTGGACCGACACAAGGCTTACTATCGACTGGGATGAAGTGGCCGACGCCGTCATCGCCTTGGGTGCCAGCATCGACGAGCTGTACTGGCGCTCCATCGACCGTCCAAAAACGGCGCACTGGATCGCGGCGTACGAGTTGGTTTCCGCTACCGTTACCCCGAACCCGGCTTCCGTCTGGGCGAAGGGCCCTGAAGCGCTGGCCCTGGCCGGTCCGCCGCGCGGCCTGACGGACCAGGTGCTGGATGACGAGTTCCCGCTGTCCATGTTCTACGAAGCACTGGAGAAGAAGATGCGCCCTGTCATTGACTCAACTGCCGGCATCACCGGAGCTTCCGCACTGTGACAGAAGAGCCGAAAAAGCAAGCAGCGGACGAGGCCTGGACCGGGACGCCCGGGGCCCAGGCACCGCAGCTGAACGTCCTGGTGACCGGCGGCAGTGGAGCGTCCGGCGTCGCCGTCGCCCGGGCGCTTCACGCCGCTGGCCTTCGGGTTTTCACGGTGGGTTCGGACCAGGCGAGGATCGAAACAGCGGCGGAAAAGGCGGGCGACGGCGTCACCGGCCTCGTGTGCGACCTGTCGCGGCTCGACGACGTGCGGCAGTTGGGCAAGGACGTGTCCGCCGCTGCCGGGACGATTGACGCCGTCATCCACCTGGTGGGCGGCTGGCGCGGCGCCACAGGCATCGCCGACCAGACAGACGAGGACTGGGATTTCCTGGAACGCGGCGCCATCACCACGCTCCGGAACGTGTCCCGCGTCTTCTTCGACGATATCGCCGCTTCACGTTCCGGTCGCTTTGCAGTGGTGTCCTCCACCGCCGTGGCCAAACCGGCAGCAGCCGCAGCCAGCTACGTTGCCGCCAAGGCCGCAGCCGAAGCGTGGACCATGGCAATGGCGGACGGCTTCCGCCGGGCCAATGCCCCCGCCGCAAACGGCACGGCCGCCGGCCACACTGCCAACGTCCCGGCCGGGGACGCTGCCGCTGTCGTCCTGGTGGTCAAGGCCCTCGTGGACGATGAGATGCGCCGGAACCACCCGGAGCGGAAGTTCCCCGGCGCAACTGACGTCGAAGACCTTGCCCGCGCCGTCGTCGCCCTTTTTGACACCCCGGCCAGCAGCCTGAACGGCAGCCGGCTCGTGCTGGCCCCCTGAGAGTCCGGTCCCTGCCTGCAAGGCGCCCGACTGTATTTAGACTGAAAGCGTGAGCAAAGCCATGACAACAACAGCAGAAACTGCCGCCGGAACCCGGCTGCACGATCCCACCATCCGCGGATTCGCCTCGGACAACTACTCCGGGGTACATCCGGAGGTCCTCGCGGCCTTGGCCGCCGCCAACGACGGCCACCAGGTTTCCTACGGGGAAGACGACTACACCGCCAGGCTGCAGGAACTGATGGAGGACCACTTCGGGTCCGGCATCGAATGCTTCCCCGTTTTCAACGGAACCGGCGCCAACGTTCTGTCCCTGCAGTCGCTGCTCCCCCGCTGGGGCGCCGTGGTGTGCGCTTCCACCGCCCACATCAACATGGACGAGAACGGCGCGCCGGAACGGATTGGCGGCATCAAGCTCCTGCATGTTCCCACCCCGGACGGCAAACTCACGCCTGAACTGATCGACCGGGAGGCCTGGGGCTGGGGTGACGAGCACCGCGCCCAGCCGCTGGCCGTCTCCATCACCCAGACCACGGAACTCGGAACCTGCTACACGCCGGAAGAGGTGCGGGCCATCGCGGACCACGTACACTCCAAGGGGATGAAGCTGCACATGGACGGCGCCCGCCTGGCCAATGCTGCAGCCCACCTCCAGGTACCGCTGCGGGCCTTCACCCGCGACGCCGGCGTGGACATTCTTTCCTTTGGCGGCACCAAGAACGGCCTGCTGTTCGGTGAAGTCGTGGTGGCGCTGAACCCGGAGGCCGCCCATGGACTGGTGTACCTGCGGAAGATGAACATGCAGCTGGCGTCGAAGATGCGCTTTATGTCGGCCCAGTTCATCGCGCTGCTGGAAGGTGACCTCTGGCTGCGGTCCGCCTCCCACGCCAACGCCATGGCCACCAGGCTCCGCACCGCCGTCGACACCATTGACGGCGTGCAGCCGACGCAGAAAACCGAGTCCAACGGCGTCTTTGCCATCCTGCCCGAGGGCGTGGCGGACCGGCTGCGCAAATCGTTCCGCTTCTACGACTGGAACGAGGCCGCCGGGGAAGTCCGGTGGATGTGTTCATTCGATACCACCGAGGAGGACATTGATGCCTTTGTGGCAGCAATCCGCCATGAGCTTCGCGCTGACGGCAGCAGCCAGTCCAGCTAGACGCCGCCTGGTGACGGCGAGCCTTCCCGCCGTCACCAGCATGGTTGCGTAACCTGCGAAGGTGAACGCACTTGACAAGGTTCCCCCGGAATTTCTCCACGCCTTGGGAACCCTCAGGAAAGCCCAGTGCCGCGGGGAACTCCACCTGGCGGAGATTCCCGCGCCTGCCCGGCTGGCGCCTTTCGCCGTCGCGCTTGGCGCGGAGGTCCTGGCACCGGGGCCGAGCACCGCTACTCCCCTGCATGGCCCGGCCGCGATGGCGCTGGCGGCCGCGTCCGGAACAGCGGACGACGACGAAACAGAGTTGGCCACGGGCCGCTTCATCCTGCTCCACGACCCCGAAGGCTCTGCAGTCTGGGACGGCGAGTTCCGCATCGTCACTTACATCCGGGCCCAGCTGGAGCCGGAAATGGGCAACGACGAGATGCTGGGAACGGTGGCCTGGACGTGGCTGGTGGAGGCGCTGGAGAACCACAAGGCCCCGTACAGGGCCGCCGGCGGCACAGCCACCAGGGTCCTGTCCGAAAGCTTCGGAACACTGGCGGAGCGGCCCGGCTCCATCGACATCGAGCTGCGAGCCTCCTGGACGCCGGCGACGTCGGACGTAACAGCCCACCTCGAAGCCTGGTCTGACATGGTGTGCACTTTCGCCGGCCTGCCGCCACTCCCTGAGGGCGTCACGCCGCTCCCGCACCGGCGCCGGAACTGACCGCATGGCTCGTGGCGGGCCCGGCGAGGACCGAAAGCAGTCCGCAACCGGCCGGCCGGTAAACTAAAGGCATCATGACCCCTAACATTCCGGAAAACACCACGGCCGGCGCTCCGGCTGCTGATACCGCACCCCAGATCACGGTTGAAGGCTTTGACAGCCCTGTCCCCGAAATCGTTGAGCTTGCCTCGCCCCGCGACGGCGTTCCGCTGGTCATCGAAACGCAGGCCGGGCTGGAGCGGTGCGCAGCCGCCATCGCCGCCGGTACCGGTCCAGCGGGCGTCGACGCGGAGCGCGCCTCCGGCTTCCGCTACGGGCAGCGTGCCTTCCTCGTCCAGATCCGCCGCGAGGGCGCCGGGACATGGCTGATCGACCCCGAACCCTTCGACGACCTGGCCATCATCAACGAATCCCTCCGCGGCGTCGAATGGATCCTGCACGCAGCCAGCCAGGACCTGCCCTGCCTGTCCGAACTCGGTATGTGGCCGGACAAGCTCTTTGACACCGAACTCGCCGCCCGCCTGGCAGGCCTGCCCAGGGTAGGCCTTGCCGCCGTTATTGAACAGCTGCTGGGATTCGGCCTGGCCAAGGAACATTCGGCCGCTGACTGGTCCACCCGGCCCCTTCCTGAGCCTTGGCTGCGCTATGCGGCACTGGACGTTGAGGTCCTGACGGAGCTGCGCGAAGAACTCATTGAACTCCTGGAGGCCGACGGCAAGCTGGAGTATGCGCAGCAGGAGTTCGCCGCGATCCTGGATGCCGGACTCGCTCCGCCGCGCGTCGACCCCTGGCGGAAAACGTCCGGCCTTCACCAGATCCGCGACCGGCGGCAGCTGGCCGCAGTCCGCGAGTTGTGGCTGGAACGCGATTCCCTGGCGCAGAAGCGGGACGTGGCCCCCGGAAGGCTCATTCCGGACTCGGCGTTGGTGGCCGCGGCGAAGGCCATGCCGTCCACGGTTCCGCAACTGCTGGGCACCAAGGGCTTCCACGGGCGGGCGGCGCAGCGCGAGGCTCCCCGGTGGCTGCGCTGCATTGCAACAGCCCGGGACCTGGAGGAACTTCCGCCGCTGCACCTGGCCACCAACGCGCCACCGCCGCCACGTGTCTGGGCGGACCGCGATCCCGAGGCTGCTGCACGGCTGGCCACCGCCAGGCCTCTGCTGCAGGAGAAAGCGGACCAGCTGAACCTTCCCCTGGAGAATCTGCTGACCCCTGACTACCTGCGCCGGGTGGCGTGGCGGCCCCCTGCGGAGGTCAGCGAAGAATCAGTAGCAGCGGAACTGCGTGCCCTCGGCGCACGGGCGTGGCAGGTGGACCTTGCCGCGCCGCTGATCACGCACGCCTTCCTCAACCCGCAGCCGCTGCCGCCCAAGGAACCCAAACCGGACGTGGCCGCCGCCGGACAGTAGCCGCCCCATCAGGACTGGGCCGCTTTTGCGGCCCCTTGCGGCTGGTCAATCCTCCTCTTGCGGGCTAAGTTACTCGCGAGTAACATCGGACGTACTGCCGTTCAGCTGCCTGCCGCCCTGCGGCGCGCACTGACGCCTACGTCTCGATGAGGAGTTACACGTGAGCCACAACGGAAGCAGCGCGTCCAACCGCACTGTCCGGGACGTCGTTTTTGTCGACGGCCTCCGCACGCCTTTCGGCCGGGCGGGAGAAAAAGGCATCTATGCCGGCACCCGGGCCGATGACCTGATAGTGAAGTGCCTCCGCGAGCTGCTGCGCCGGAACCCTTCGCTGCCGCCGGCGCGGATCGACGAAGTGGCCATCGCGGCCACCACCCAAAGCGGGGACCAGGGCCTGACCCTCGGACGGACAGCGGCTCTCCTCGCTGGACTCCCCCGGACTGTTCCGGGGTTTGCCATTGACCGCATGTGCGCCGGTGCCATGACGGCCGTCACCTCCACCGCCGGCGGGATCGGTTTTGGCGCGTACGACGTCGTGATCGCCGGCGGTGTCGAGCACATGGGCAACCACCCCATGGGCTCCGGGGCGGACCCGAACCCGCGGTTTATGTCCGAACGGCTCGTTGATCCGGCAGCGCTGAACATGGGCAACACCGCCGAGAACCTGCACGACCGTTTTCCCGCCATCACCAAGGAGCGGACGGATGCTTATGCCGTGGCGTCGCAGAAGAAGTTTGAAGAAGCCCGCCGTGACGGCAAGATCCAGCCGGACCTGGTGCCGGTAGCAACCCTGAAGCCCGGCAAGGGCTGGACCCTGAACACGGTGGACGAGCCGCCGCGCCCAGGCACCACCCTGGCTGACCTCGCCGGCCTCCGCACGCCGTTCCGCGCCCACGGCCGTGTCACCGCAGGAAATGCGGCAGGCCTGAACGACGGCGCCACGGCCGCCATCCTGGCATCGGCCGAAGCCGCCGCCGAGCTGGGGTTGCCGGTCCGGATGCGCTTAGTCAGTTACGCCTACGCCGGAGTTGAGCCCGAGGTGATGGGCATCGGCCCTGTTCCCGCCACGGAGAAGGCCCTGAACAATGCGGGGCTCTCCATCAAGGACATCGGGCTGTTCGAAATCAACGAAGCCTTTGCCGTCCAGGTACTGAGCTTCCTGGAACACTTCGGCATTGCCGACGACGATCCCCGGGTCAACCGCTACGGCGGAGCGATCGCCGTGGGCCACCCCCTGGCGTCCTCCGGAGTGCGGCTCATGAACCAGCTGGCCCGGCAATTCGAGGAAGATCCCTCCGTTCGTTACGGGATCACCACCATGTGCGTTGGACTGGGCATGGGCGCCACCGTGATCTGGGAGAACCCCCACCACGCCGACTACAGCGGAGCCCGGCCAGCGGAATCCGCCACCACCGAAGCCGTTTCCGAAGGAGCAGCATGAGCGCCGCAGATTTCACCAAGCTTGCCGACCTCTTCCCCCATGAAACCGTAACCCACTCCTACGTCCAGGACATCGAACTCCCGGGTCCTGCCGGTAAGCCCGGCCCCGGCAGGTTTGCCCTCATTACGCTGGACAACGGCCTGGACCACTCCAAGCCCACCACGCTGGGGCCCAACACGCTGGTGGAACTGGGCACGGTGCTTGAGGAACTCCGGGAGCGGGCACGCCGGGGCGAGATTGTGGGAGTGGGTGTCACGGGCAAGCCCTACTACCTGGTGGCCGGCGCCGACCTCTCAACGGTCAAGACCCTGGACAAACGCGAGCACGGTTTGTGGATGGCACAGCTGGGCCACGACGTCTACAGCACCCTGGCAAACCTGGGCGTACCCAGCTTCGCCTTCATCAACGGCGCAGCGCTGGGCGGGGGCCTGGAGATTGCCCTCCAGTCCACCTATCGCACAGTCTCCACGGGAGCGGGTGCGCTGGCCCTGCCGGAGGCCTTCATAGGCCTGGTCCCCGGCTGGGGCGGCGTCTACATCCTGCCGCGGCTCATTGGCCCGGAAAATGCCGTGAAGGTCATGATCGAAAACCCCCTGAGCAACAACAGGACCCTCACCGGCCCCGAGGCCTTCGCGCTCGGCATCGCCGACGCCATGTTCGAGCCGGCGGATTTCCTGGAGCAGTCCCTTGCCTGGGCCGCGAAAGTCATCACCGGCGAGGCCGCGGCGGAACGCACCAACGCCGTCGACCCCGCCGATCCGGACACCGCAGCACGCTGGGCGGCTGCCGTAGCTGCGGGGCGGGCACTGGTTGAAGGCAAGACGTCCAACGCAGCACCGGCTCCTGCCAAGGTCCTGGACATCCTCGAAGCCAATCGGACCCTTAGCCAGGCCGAATCCGCGGAATTGGAGTGCGAAATCCTCGCCGAACTCATGCAGACCGACGAGTTCCGCGCCACCGTTTACGCCTTCCTGGACCTCGTCCAAAAGCGGTCCAAGCGCCCGGCCGGCGCCCCGGACCGCAAACTGGCCCGGCCGGTCACCAAGGTTGGCGTTGTCGGTGCCGGCCTGATGGCCAGCCAGCTGGCCCTGCTCTTCGCCCGCCAGCTCAAGGTGCCGGTGGTCATGACAGACATCGACCAGGCCCGGGTGGACAAAGGCGTGGGCTACGTCCACGCCGAAGTGGACAAGCTCCTGGGGAAGAAGCGGATCAGCCAGGACGCTGCAAACCGCACGAAGGCGCTGGTGACAGGTTCCGTTTCCAAGGATGTTTTCGCTGATGCCGACTTCGTGATCGAAGCCGTTTTTGAAGAGCTGAACGTCAAGAAGCAGGTGTTCGCCGAGCTCGAGGCGATTGTTACCCCGGAATGCATTCTGGCCACCAACACGTCCTCGCTGTCCGTTACTGCCATGGCGGAGGACCTCCGGCACCCGGAACGGCTGGTGGGCTTCCACTTTTTCAACCCGGTGGCCGTGATGCCGCTGCTGGAAATCGTCCGCGCCCCGAAGACCGAGGACGCCGTACTGGCCACGGCCTTTGAGCTCGCCAAGGCGTTGAAAAAGACCGGGGTGCTGGTCAAGGATGCCGCCGCGTTCGTTGTCAACAGGATCCTGCTGCGGCTGATGGGTGAAGTAACGGCAGCCTTTGATGAAGGAACCCCGGCTGAGGTGGCGGACAACGCCCTGCGGCCCATGGGACTGCCCATGACGCCTTTCACGCTGGGCGCCATGGTGGGGCTTCCGGTGGCCCAGCACGTCCAGGAGTCGCTGCATGCCGCGTTTGGTGAGCGGTTTACCGTTTCTGCCAACCTGCAGAAACTGATTGACAACGGCGTGAAGAGCCTGTGGGCACCCGGTCCGGACGGCGTACAGGAGATTCCCCGGTCCACGTTGTCACTGATGTCCTTCGGGACCAGCCCCTCCACCGCCGACGAAGTCCTGCGCCGCACCCAGGATGCCCTCGCCGAGGAAATCGGCCTGATGCTGGAGGAGGGGGTGGTGGCCGGGCCGGAAGACATCGACCTCTGCATGATCCTGGGCGCCGGCTGGCCAATGTTCCTGGGCGGCATCACACCCTACCTGGACCGGGTGGGCGCCTCCGAACGGGTCAACGGCAAACGGTTCCTGCCGCCGGGTGTGGCGTCCCGGCCTGCCGGGACGCCAGCGGGCAGGCCGGCCAGCTGAGAGTGGCCTGACCTGGTGGGAGTCCGTTCACAGACGCAAGGGGCTTCGTCCGATTCTTCCGGACGAAGCCCCTTGCGTGTGCCCGCCTCAGCTTCCCAGCAGCCGCCCGCCGTCGAGCGTCATCAGGCGGTCCGCTACCGTGTGGGCGTAGGGCACGTCGTGGGTGACCAGGACGACGGCGGCGCCCGCCGCTGCTGCGGACCGGACCGCTGCGTCGAGTACAGCCAGGCCCTCCCCGTCCAGGGCAACCGTGGGTTCATCCAAGGCGAGGACCGACGGACTGCGGGCAAGGACTGTTGCCAGCGCCAGCAGCCGCTGCCGGGACGCCGGAAGCGCGGCCGGGTGGTCCTGGGCGGCGGCGGAGAGACCCACTGTGGCCAGGGCTGCAGCGGTTCTTTCCGCTGCTTCGCCTGCACCGAACCGCCGGTCCAGGCCGAACCGGACCTCACGGGCAGCAGTCCGTTCGAAGAGCTGGTCGCTCGGGTTCTGGAAAAGCAGTCCCACGGCAGCGGCCACCTCCCCAACCGGGACGCCGGCAATGTCCTTCCCGTTGACATGGACGGTACCGGACGAGGGCTGCAGCAAGCCATTGAGATGGCGCAGCAGTGTGGATTTGCCCGCCCCGTTCGGACCGGTCACGGCAACAACCTCACCCGGCTGGAGCACAAGGTCGATGCCCTGCAGCACGGTGCTCTGCTGATGCCCGGCGGCACTGCCGTTGGATCCCCGGGCCTTCCTGCCGCGGGCTGCTGTGGCCTGGTACGCGAAATCCACACCCCGCAGCTCCAAGGCAGGGGTGCCGGCAACACTGAAAGGGCAAGTGACTGCGGTGGACGCGGGCACGCTGAAATTCCGCTGCCCTGCCGGCCGCCGTGTAGCAACCGGCCGCCGGATACCGGCCGGCAGACGCTCCGGCGCCGCCATCACTTCCGTGGGTGTGCCGTTGGCCGCGACCGTGCCCGCGTCCAGGACAATCCAACCGTCGGCCTCGAGCAGCACCTCGTCAATCGCCTGGCTCAGGACGACGACGGCGGTCCCGCCGGCCACGAGCTTGCGCAGCAGCAGTGCGAGCCCGGCCGCCCCGGCGGTATCAAGGGAGGCAAAGGGCTCGTCCAGGACCAGCACCGCGGGCTCCAGTATGACCGCACAGCCGATGGCCAGGCGCCGCAGCTGGCCGCCGGAAAGCGTGCCCGGGTGGCGTTCCAGCAGCCCGGTCAGGCCCAGCATGCCGGCGGTGCGTTCTACTGCTTCATACATGCCGGCCCGCTCCGTACCGGCATTCTCCAAGCCGAACGCCAGTTCTTCGGCCGCCGTGGCGCGGACCGTGGACAGCGCGGTGGAGGCGTCCTGCGGAACGAATCCCACGCAGGCGCCCCACTGTGCAGGGTCGATGCGGGGGTCCTCCGCGGCTCCGCTGAAGTGCAGGCGGGTCCCCGCAACTTCGAGGTGTCCTGCCAGCCTTCCATCTGCCCCGGGAGACAACCAGCCCGCGAGGAGCCGGCCAAGCGTTGACTTGCCGCTTCCCGACGCGCCGAGGATCGCGGTGAAAGTTCCGGGGGCAAAGGAGACGTCTACGCCGCGCAGGACGGGAGCGTCATTGTCGTGGAAGGTAAGGCTCTTGATGCTGGCGGCGAGGGCACGCGAGGTCGTCACTCAGCCTCCCGCCGGCCACAGCCGGGCCACCACTGCAGCCGCGGCGGCCAGCACCAGCAGAATCCGCAGCCACCGCTGCACCGCCGGATCCGGCACGTCCCGGTAGCTGGTGCGGGGGCCGGTGCTGCCGAAGCCGCGGGCTTCCAGGGCAGCACCGCGGGTTGCGGCGTCCTCCACCAAAGCAGAGACCAGCGGGACTGCCTGGAGCCGGAAAGCTGCCACCCGATGGGGCAGGCCGCGCCGGATCACCAACCCCCGCGCTTCCTGGGCCTGCCGGATGCGGTCCAGCCTCGATGTGATGGCCGGCAGCAGGGTCAGGGTTGACGCCAGCACGAAGGCAAACCGGCCCTGCGCACCTTTGGCGGAGAGCGCCGCGACCAGGTCCGGCACGCTGACACTGAAGGAGAAGACCAGCAGGGCCATGACGGCGGCAGAAACCTGCACGGCCCGCTCGACTGCAAAGGAAAGTCCTTCAGCGGTGACGCGCGCGGGTCCCCACTGGGCGAGGATGATCTGCCCTTCCGGGAAAAACAGGCCGTGCAGGACCAGCAGGGACAAACACAGCGGCACCAGCACGGCGGCTGCCGCAGGCAGGAGCCGCCGGAACGTGCCGCCCAAGACCGAAAGGCCCACTGCGGCCGCGATCACGGCGAGGGACAGCGGCCAGCTTGCTGCCGCCGTCGTAATCACCGCCGTGCTGCCGGCAGCCGCGAGGGACGTCAGCGGATGCAGTCGCATGGGCAGGAGGTCAGGAATCCTGTCCGGGCGTCCGGCCGGCCAGGACGCGGTGCCGCCGGACAAACGGGAACTGCAGCGTTGCGCGGCGGGGCAGGGCATAGACCAGCACGGCCACCACCGTGAACACGATGGCTTTGTCCATGGGATCCGAGATCAGGGCCTGCTTGGTGATGGCGGCGAGGAGGGTGTCCCCCATCGAGCGGAAGGCGCTGACGATGGCTCCGGTGGCAACCCCGGACGTCCCGCCGAAGACGAAGGCCGCCACCGGTGCGGACACCACGCCGCCGATGATCCCGGTCGCAAATCCAGCAACGGGTGCGAGGTAGAAACGGCGGAAGAGTCCGTAGCGGGCAGCCACGCCTGCCAGGCAGCCAATCAATGCGGCGCCGGCGGCGAATGGCAGCACCGTCGGGTTGAAGAAGGACCAGACGATACTGCTCAACGCGCCGGTGGCCGCGCCGGCCGCCGGGCCGGCGAGGACCGCGATCAGTACCGTACCGATCGCATCAAGGTAGAACGGGACCAGGGTGCTGCCCACGAACTGGCCGAGCACGATGTTCAGTACCAGGGCCACGGGGATCAGCACCACGGTGGACGTCGGCAGGGCCGGCAGGACAGCGACGATGAGCAGGACGGCGCCCACGAGGAAACCGGACAGGGCAATCAGCGCCGAGGCGCTTCCCGGACCGCCGGTGATGTCGGTGGGCTGGTTGAGGACCAGGTAGATGTAGGTGCCGGCGATGGCCAGGGCACCGAGGATTTCCAGCAGCCGGCGTTTGCGGGCGGCGGCAGGTGCCGGAGACGGCAGCGTCAGGGAGGGCGATGACATGGAGTTCCTTCGGGTACGCACGGCCGGCCCGGGAATCCGCGGCCGGAATGGAACGCCGCCTATGTCACCTCGGCAGCTGCCGCCAGGCAGCTGCGCCTGTCCGGTCCGCGGACTATTCTACCGCGGCTGCCATGCGGTGTCGGGCCGGGGCGGTTTTTTGGTTCAGCCCACGCGCCGGGCCAGGCCGCCGACAGCGGAGACCAGCTCCCGGAACGCGGCCTCCGGATAGTTGGCGGACACCACCCGGGCGTTTGGCGGCTGGCCCCAGAGCCCGCGGAAGTCCGCCACCGTGGTCCCGATCAGCATCCGGGAACCTGTTTCCACATCCACGGTTGCCGGACGGGCCTCGAAATCCAGGGTGCCGGCGGCAACACCGGCGGCGAAATAGTCATGGACGTGGGCCAGGTACCCCTGGTCGTAGCGGCGGTGGAATTCGAAATAGAACCGCAGTGCATCGGACAGATGCCGGATCAGGGTGTTCTCCGATGTGCTGCGCTGGCCCTCCGGCTGCTCCGGCAGGACCAGTTCCGGCACCTTCGCCCCGGCCGCCTCAGCCAGTTGGCGGACATGCGCGGGCTGGAGCTCCATCCGCTCCGTGGTGTCCAGCGAGCAGATGATGGGAAGCTTTTCCAGCGGCCGGCCCTGGAAGGCGGCATAGACTTCCTTGGCCGCGTGCGGGTCCACGTGCGTGTTCCACTCGGCGGTGGGCGTTGTATTGCCCTGGTAGTAGAAGCTGCCGCCCATAATCACTACTCTGGCCAGCAGTTCCGGCAGCCGGGGTTCCTGCCGCAGGGCCAGCGCGAAGTTGGTCAGGGGTGCGGTGATGAGGGCGGTGAGCTCCCCGGGCCGTGCCCTCGCGTGCTCAACCCAGAGGTCGACGGCGTTCCGCTCCGAGACTTTGCCGGCCGGTTCCGGCAGGACCGCGTGGCCGATGCCCTGCGGCCCATGCGTTTCCGGAGTGGTCAGCAGCGGAATGGCCAGCGGTTCGCGCGCACCCACGGCCACTTCCACTCCATTGCGGCCGCAGAGTTCCAGCAATGCCAGGGTGTTGCGCGCCACCTGGTCCACATCAACATTCCCGGGGGTGGCGGTGACGGAAACGAACTCCGTGTCCGGAAGGGCGGCAAGGTAGGCCAGGGCCAGGGCGTCATCGATGCCCGTGTCCACGTCCAGCAGGAAGGCAGTCATGAGGGTCCTAGAACAGAGCCACCTTGGGGGCGGCAGGGAAAATACTGTCCAGCTCGGCGAGGTCCTTTTCCGTGGGAAGCCAGTCCGCTGATTCCGCGTTCTGCCGGACCTGTTCCGGCCTCGTGGCGCCGGCGATGACGCTGGCCACAGACGGCTGTGCCGCCAGCCAGGAGAACGCGACCTGGATCTCGCTCAGCCCGCGGTCCCTGGCAAAGCTGCTGAAGCTGTCCAGCTGGTCCCAGTCGGCGTCGTGGACCAGGTGCGTGCGGGTGTGGCTGAGCCGGGAGCCGTCCGGGGCGTGGCCGGGCGCATACTTGCCGGTCAGCAACCCATTGGCGAGGGGGAAATACGGCAGGACGCCCAGGCCGAATTCCTCTGCTGCCGGCGTTACCTCAAGCTCGGCCCGCCGGTCCAGGAGGTTGTAGTGGTTCTGGGTGGAGATAAAGCGGGCGCTTCCCAGTTCGCGGGCCACGTACTCCGCCTGGGCAATCTGCCAGCCGGCCCGGTTGGAGTGCCCGATGTAGCGGACCTTGCCGCTCCAGACGAGGGCATCCAGGGCGGACAGGGTTTCGTCGATGGGGGTGAGCGGATCCGGGGTGTGGAACTGGTAGAGGTCGATCCAGTCGGTGCCCAGCCTCCGCAGCGAGGCCTCTACTGCCTGGATGATGTAGCGGCGCGAGCCGCGGGCACCGAAGTCCGGGCCGCTGGCCCCCTTCATGTCCATCCCAAACTTGGTGGCCACGACGACGTCGGCCCGCCGGTTGCCGAGCGCCCTGCCGAGCATCGTTTCGCTGAGCCCGGGCTCCCGGCCGTAGGTGTCGGCGACATCGAAAAGGGTGATCCCGGCGTCCACCGCCGCGTGGACCACAGCATCCGTTGCTTCCTGGGTCTCGGTGGCAGTGTTGGCCCGGCCCAGGTTGTTGCAGCCCAGGCCGACGGTGGAGACGGTCAGGCCTGACTTTCCGACGCGGCGGTAGGTGGTCACGGACGCTCCTTAGAGGCTGAAGGTATTGGCGGGCTTGGCTGAGTGCTTGAGCTTGAAGTTTTGCGGGTCGCTGTAGGGCGCTGCGCCGATGCTGAGTTTGGTGAAGTCCAGGTCCTCACCGCGGCTGCAGACCTTGATGGCGGCGACTGCCTTGTTGACGTCGGGACAGAGGCAAAAGATGTTGAGCTTGTAGTCAGTGAATTCAGAGCGTTCCACCGTACCTAGTCCGCGCCAGGCGAGGTGGCTGATCAGCGCGTCCGTTGCCTTTTCTTCCAGGTAGCGGTCCCTGTCGGTACCCTCCCGGGTTTTCAGCGCGAACTGGGCCACAACCCAGAACTGTTCCTCGTCCGGAATTTCGGCGTAGCCGTCCTCGGCGCATTGGGCTGCAAAGGCGTCCAGAAGGCCTTCGGCTGCCTCGGGGTCCGGTACGTCGGTCTCCTCGGTTTTGCTCTGGTGGCCCACTGCTCCGTAATTCATGACGAACTGGTTGTAGTCCTCATCGAACCAGGCCTCCCGGAAATGGAGGGTACCCTCGTCGTCGCGTTTGTAGACCCTGACAATTCCGCTCATGAACGTCCCTTTGTAAACCATTCAACGTCGGTGCCGTCGAAGGGTGCCTGCTGTGCCTTGACGGCCTGGTAAAGCTGGTCCGCACCGGCCTCGAGTGCTTCCACCAGGGCTGCGGGGTAATCCATAGACACAAGGTGTTCGGCGAACTCGTCCTCGTCGTCGATGAACACACCGCGGCCTGCGGTCCGCACCACGTCCAGGTCCATGTCGATGACGTGGAACTCCGTCACGCCCGGCCGGATCCGGTGCCATTCGTGCGCCACGGCCAGGTCGATGTAGATCCGTACACCGCCGGGGTGGGCGTCGTCGTAGAATGTGGCCACCCAGTCGCCTTCCCGCGGGACCAGGAGTACGGCGTCGGACCTGGTGTAGAACGCGGCACCGGGACGGGAGCAGAATTCGTTGGTTCCCTGGAAGATCCACCAGCCGTGGCGGTCCTCGCCCAGGTAACGTCCGGGGACCACCCAGTGCGCCTTGCCGTTCCACTTCCGGTTTCGGGCAACTACCAGCTGGCCGGGCTCAAGGTGCCGGGGTTCCCGGCTGGGCCCGGGCTGGTCTTCAGCTGCCGGCTCGGCCACCACTCCCGGGTACTTGAGTAGGTCCTCTCCCCTCACAGGATCGGAAGGCTGCCGGTGGTGGGGTGCTGCTGGCCCGGCAGGGGACGCGCAAAGGGGACCTTTGTCCCGAGAACCTGGGCAACGACGTCGTGCGTTATCTGCTGGGCAGTCAGGCCCACGCGTTCCAAAACCTGCTTGCGGGTGCCGTGGTCCAGGAATTCAACCGGCAGGCCCACCTCATTCAGGGCGGTGTCCACGCCGGCCGCGCGCATCTCCTGGCGGATCCGGGAGCCCACGCCGCCGGCACGGACGCCGTCCTCGATGCAGATGACCAGGCGGTGGTGCGATGCCAGCGCGATGATGGACCGCGGAACGGGAAGAACCCAGCGCGGGTCCACCACGGTGGTGCTGATACCTTGGGCGCCGAGCCGGTTGGCTACGTCCAGGGCGAGCTCGGACATAGCGCCCACGGAGATGATCAGGACGTCGTTCTCGGTGGAACCGCTGGGCCTGCGGGACAGGACGTCCACGCCGTCGCTGAGGCGTTCCAGCGCTTCGACTTCGGCACCGACGGATCCCTTGGAGAACCGGACCACGGTAGGCGCATCGCTGATGGCCACGGCTTCGCGGAGTTCCTCGCGCAGCCTGCTGGCGTCACGGGGTGCGGCCAGGTGGAGGCCAGGGACGATCTGGACCATGGACATGTCCCACATGCCGTGATGGCTGGCGCCGTCCGGCCCGGTGACGCCTGCGCGGTCCAGGACGATGGTGACGCCGGCCTTGTGCAGGGCGACGTCCATCAGGAGCTGGTCGAACGCCCGGTTCAGGAAGGTGGCGTAGACGGCAACTACGGGGTGCAGGCCGCCGAAGGCCATGCCGGCCGCGGAGGTCAGGGCGTGCTGTTCGGCGATTCCGACGTCGATCACCCGGTCCGGGTGCCGGGCCGCGAACTTGTGCAGGCCCACGGGAATGAGCATGGCGCCGGTGATACCCACGACGTCCTTCCGCTCATCAGCGATGGCAGCGATCTCGTCAGCGAACACAGAGGTCCAGGACTGCGCCCCGGCGGTGCCGGTGGGTTCCCCGGTTTCGGGGTCGATGATGCCCACGGCATGGAACTGGTCCGCCTCATGCGCGCGTGCCGGAGCGTAGCCGTGGCCCTTTTCGGTCATGGCGTGCACGATCACGGGGCCCGCGTAGTGCTTCGCCGTGGCCAGTGCGTGCTCCATGGCCTGGAGGTTGTGGCCGTCCACCGGGCCGATGTACTTCATGCCGAGGTCTTCGAACATGCCTTGCGGCGCCCACCAGTCCTTGATGCCCTTTTTCATGGCATGAAGGCTCTTGTAGGTGAACTGGCCCGCCGGCCCGCCGTCCTGGAGCTTCTTCTTCCACCAGTCCAGGGCGCGTTCATAAGCCGGAGTGGTGCGGAAGGAATCAATGGTGGGGCGCAAGGACGCGAGGTAATCGGCAAAGCCGCCCACGGTGGCTGCATATGAGCGGCCGTTGTCATTCACCACGATCACCACACGGCGCCGCTTGTCCGCGGCGATGTTGTTGATCGCTTCCCAGGCCATTCCTCCGGTGAGGGCGCCGTCGCCAACGACTGCCACGACGTGGCGGTCGCCTTCACCCGTGAGCTGGCGGGCGCGGGAGATGCCGTCGGCCCAGGACAGCGACGAGGAGGCGTGCGAGCTTTCCACGATGTCGTGCTCGGATTCGGCCCGGGACGGATAGCCGGAGATGCCGCCCTCCTGGCGCAGGGTGCTGAAATCCTGGCGGCCGGTCAGCAGCTTGTGGACATAGGACTGGTGGCCGGTGTCAAAAACGATGCTGTCGCGGGGCGAGTCGAAGATGCGGTGCACGGCCAGCGTCAATTCCACCACGCCCAGGTTGGGACCGAGGTGCCCGCCCGTCTGGGAGACGTTCGTGATCAGGAAATCCCTGACCTCCGAAGCCAGCTGTTTCAGCTGTTCTTCGGACAACTCGTTCAGGTCCTGCGGATTCCGGATGGTGTCCAAGATTCCCAATGACCCCTCCTTCGGGTGGTAGACGTGCCGTTTAACTCTAACGCCTTGGTCCAAATGCAAAGCCGAAGCCCCGGCTGGTCGGTGACCGGCCGGGGCTTCGGGAGGTGGTGCCTGCTGTCAGAACCCGCTAGTTCACGGAGATCTGGCGCAGAACGTAC
Source organism: Arthrobacter sp. D3-16 (assembly GCF_054408515.1). Taxonomy (NCBI): domain Bacteria; kingdom Bacillati; phylum Actinomycetota; class Actinomycetes; order Micrococcales; family Micrococcaceae; genus Arthrobacter; species Arthrobacter sp. D3-16. Next base: position 2,406,908 of record NZ_CP096437.1, read on the forward strand.
TGCAGGATGCCGCCGTTGCGGTAGTAGTCCGCTTCGCCCGGGGTATCGATGCGCAGGACGGCGTCGAACGACGTCGAGCTGCCGTCCTCGGCAGTGGCGGTCACCTTGAGGGTCTTCGGCGTGGTGCCCTCGTTCAGGGCGGTGACGCCCTCAACCGAGAACGTCTCCGTGCCGGACAGGCCCAGGGTGGCAGCGGATTCGCCGGCCGGGAACTGCAGCGGCAGGACGCCCATGCCGATGAGGTTGGAGCGGTGGATGCGCTCGTAGCTCTCGGCGATGACGGCCTTGACGCCCAGCAGGGCGGTACCCTTGGCAGCCCAGTCGCGGGAAGAACCCGAACCGTATTCCTTGCCGGCCAGGACCACCAGCGGGGTGCCGGCTGCCTGGTAGTTCTGCGAGGCGTCGTAGACGTAGGCCTGCGGGCCGCCTTCCTGGGTGAAGTCGCGGGTGAAGCCACCTTCGACGCCGTCCAGGATCTGGTTCTTGATGCGGATGTTCGCGAACGTTCCGCGGATCATCACCTCGTGGTTGCCGCGGCGGGAACCGTAGGAGTTGAAGTCCTTGCGCTCCACACCGTTGGCCAGCAGGTACTGGCCGGCAGGGGTATCGGACTTGAAGGAACCGGCCGGGGAGATGTGGTCGGTGGTGACCGAATCGCCCAGCTTCAGGAGCACGCGGGCGCCCGTGATGTCCTTGACCGGCTCAGGCTGTGCCTGCATGCCCTCGAAGTACGGGGGCTTCCGGACGTAGGTGGAGTTCGGATCCCAGGCGAAGGTGTCACCGGCCGGCGTGTCGAGCGCCTTCCAGCGGTCGTCACCCTCGAAGACGCCTTCGTAGCCCTTGGCGAACATTTCCTTGTCGATCGAGGAATCGATGACCTGCTGAACCTCAACCGGGTTCGGCCAGATGTCCTTCAGGAACACATCGTTGCCGGCCTGGTCCTGGCCCAGGGCGTCGGTTTCGAAGTCGAAGTCCATGGAACCGGCCAGGGCGTAAGCGATGACCAGCGGCGGGGAGGCCAGGTAGTTCATCTTGACGTCCGGGTTGATGCGGCCTTCGAAGTTGCGGTTGCCCGAGAGGACAGCCGCGACAGCGAGGTCGTTTGCCTGGATGGCTTCCGAAACTTCGGCTTCCAGCGGACCGGAGTTGCCGATGCAGGTGGCGCAGCCGTAGCCCACGATGTAGAAGCCGAGCTTCTCCAGGTAGGGGGTCAGGCCGGACTTCTCGTAGTAGTCGGTGACCACCTTGGAGCCGGGCGCAACGGAGGTCTTGACCCACGGCTTGGACGTGAGGCCCTTGTCGACGGCGTTGCGGGCCAGGACCGCGGCGGCCAGCATGACCGACGGGTTGGAAGTGTTGGTGCAGGACGTGATGGATGCAATGGTGACTGCACCGTGGTCCAGCTCGAACTCGCGGCCGTCAGCCATCTTGACCGGAACAGGCTGGGAGATGCGTCCCGCTCCCCCGTGGCCCGCCGAGTACTTCGGGGGCTCCCGGTCTGTGTCGGAGATGTGCGTGGTTCCGGCGGTGAAGGACGGCGAGTCGGAGGCCGGGAAGGTCTCCTCAAGCGATTCGTCCAGGGTACCGGCGTCAGCGTCGTGGGAGACGTAGTTCTTCAGGTCGTGCCTGAACTCGTCCTTGGCCTCGGTCAGTTCGATCCGGTCCTGCGGGCGCTTGGGGCCGGCGATGGACGGAACAACCGTGGACAGGTCCAGTTCCAAGTACTCGGAGAACTTGATCTCGCGGGAGGGATCGTGCCAGAGGCCCTGTTCCTTGGCGTAGGCCTCAACGAGGGCTACGTTCTGGTCCGAGCGGCCCGTGAGGCGCAGGTAGTCCAAGGTGACGTCGTCGATCGGGAACATTGCAGCCGTGGAACCGAATTCCGGGCTCATGTTGCCAATGGTGGCGCGGTTAGCCAGCGGCACAGCGGCCACGCCTTCGCCGTAGAACTCCACGAACTTGCCCACAACGCCGTGCTTGCGGAGCTGTTCGGTGATGGTGAGCACCACGTCGGTTGCGGTGGCGCCGGCCGGGATGGACCCGGTCAGCTTGAAGCCCACAACGCGCGGGATCAGCATGGAAACGGGCTGTCCCAGCATGGCGGCCTCGGCTTCGATGCCGCCGACGCCCCAGCCGAGCACACCCAGTCCGTTCACCATGGTGGTGTGTGAGTCGGTACCAACGCAGGTATCCGGGTAGGCGCGCAGGGCGCCATCAACGTCGCGGGTCATCACGGTGCGGGCCAAATACTCGATGTTGACCTGGTGCACAATGCCGGTTCCCGGGGGAACCACCTTGAAGTCATCGAACGCCGTCTGGCCCCAACGCAGGAACTGGTAACGCTCCCCGTTGCGCTGGTATTCGATCTCCATGTTGCGCTCCAGCGCGCCGGAGTTACCGAAGGCATCGATCTGGACCGAGTGGTCGATCACCATCTCGGCCGGTGCCAGGGGATTCACCCGCTTGGGGTCGCCGCCCAGTTCCTTGACCGCTTCACGCATCGTCGCCAGGTCAACCACGCAGGGAACGCCGGTGAAGTCCTGCATGATCACGCGGGCGGGCGTGAACTGGATTTCTGTATCGGGCTGGGCGTTGGGATCCCAGCCTGCCAAGGCGCGGACGTGATCGGCAGTGATGTTCGCGCCGTCCTCGGTCCTCAACAGGTTTTCAAGCAATACCTTGAGGCTGAACGGAAGGTTTTCTGAACCTTCAACGGAGTTCAACCGGAAAATTTCGTAATCGGTTCCGGCTACATTAAGTTTGCCTTTTGAACCGAAGCTGTCCACAGTGCTCATCGCAGGACTCCTCTCGCAACAGTTTCATCTTTGTCGCGCGGTTGACCGCCTGCTAGTTAGGAGGCCCTAATTAGTGCAGGGCCCGAAAATTGCACACGGCCGGCCGTGATTACGGAGCGCGACGTGGGACTACTACCGCCATAGTAGTCGATCCCGCTTCCGGTATCAGGGACGAGGTGTCAGCAGCGCGACTGTCTCCAGGTGGTGGGTGTGGGGGTAGAGGTCGAAGGCGCGGAGGCCTGCAAGATCCCAGCCGGCCTGCCGGAAGTAGCCCACGTCCCGCGCGAACGATGCCGGATCGCAGGATACGTAGGCAACGGCGCGCGGGCCCGCCGCAACAAGCTGGCTTACCACTGCCTTTCCGGCGCCGGCCCGGGGCGGATCAAGGATCAGGGCGTCGAAGTCCCGCGGTTTCTGGCGGAGGACCCGCTCGACGCGGCCCTGGACAATCTCCACCTGGGGTGCCGCGTGCAGGTTCTTGCGTGCGTCCCGGCTGGTTCCGGCAGCGCCCTCCACCGAGAGGACAGACCCCGTCTCCCCCACCGCGTCAGCCAGGACGGCGGTGAAGAGGCCGGCTCCCGCGTACAGGTCGGCCACCACCGCGCCCGGGTGGAGGAAGCCGCCGCCATGAAGGAAATCTGTGACAGCCCCCACAAGGGTCCCGGGCGCGTCGCGGTGGATCTGCCAGAACCCTGCCCCGGTCACCCGGTACTCGTGCCCTGCGGCGGATTCCTGCACCCACAGCCTGCCCCGCACCTGCTGTACGTCCTCGGTGGTGGGGTCGAAGGCGGCAACGGAGACATCAGCGGGAAGTTCTGCTGCGATGGCGCTCAGGCGTTTGGGCTTGGTTCCCTTGGCCGCAGCCAGCAACACCAGAGGGCGCGAGCCGTTGGCCGGTGCGGCCACCTCCACGCGGTCAACGCCCTGCAGGTCGATGTCCCACAAGCGGAGGCTGTTGATGGCATCGATGGCCAGCGGCATTTCGTTGATGGGAATGATGTGCCCCGAGCGGTGCGCATGCATGCCGAGCTTGCCGCCGGGGGTGACCGAAAAACTTGCCCGCGTCCGCCAGCGGAGGCCGTCCCCGCCGTCGGCTGTTGCCTCGGCGCCTGCATCCGGCGCCGGGGTGGGGCCGCCCACGGCTTCCACCGTGCCGTCCCAGCCGTCCGGGAGCTGTTCGACGCCGGCGAGCCGCTTGAGCTGTTCAGTAAGCACGTCTGCCTTGAGGCTCCGCTGGCGGGCCAGGGTGATGTGGCCGAACTCCGCTCCGCCCACAGGAGGATGACCGTGGCCCCAGGCGCGGCGGGAATCTGCAGGGCGCCAGAAGTGGTCCACGCGGTCCGGTGATGCTTCAAGCACCTCAACCACGTCGGCGCGCCAGAACTTGGCCTTTTCGTCGGCGTCCGTCAGCCGTGCCCGCACTTTCTCGCCGGGGATGGCGTGCCGGACAAAGATGACGCGTCCTTCATGCCTTGCGACGCAATGGCCGCCGTGTGCCACGGGTCCGACGTCGAGCACGACGTCCGTGCCCGCTTCTCCGGTCAATGCCGGCTGGGTTTGTGTCTTTGAAGTCATTGGATGTCCTGCAGGTTCTTTGCTTCTTCGGATGATTTGAGCTGCCAGGGAACGCTTGCCACCATAACGCCGGGTTCGAAGTGGAGCCGGGTCTTGATGCGCAGGGCGGTCTGGTTATGCACCAGTTGCTCCCACCACTTGCCCACGACGTATTCGGGGATGTAGACCACGATCAGGTCCCGCGGGGAGTCACGCCGCATCTGCTTGACGTACTCCATGATGGGGGTAACCGTCTCGCGGTAGGGGCTGGCCAGGACGGTCAGCGGCACGGGAATGTCAAGCTTTTCCCAGTCGGCAACCGTACCTGCGGTTTCCTCAGGGTCGATATCCACCGTCACCGCGTCCAGCCTGGACGGCCGGGACGCGCGTGCGTAGGCCAGCGCCCGCAGGACGGGCTTGCGAACATGCGACACCAGCAGCACGGCATGCACCCGGGTGGGCAGGGCACGGGGGGACGAGTCCTCATCCACTGCCAGTTCCCTGGCCACGTTGTCGTAGTGCGCCCTGATGCTCCACATGATCAGGAAGAGGACGAACATGGCGAGCAGAGCAATCCATGCCCCTTGCTCAAACTTGGTGACCAGCACAATGACCAGGACCAGGGCGGTCATGCCGAAACCGATGCTGTTGATGGCGCGGGACTTGGCCATCCGGCGTCGGACTCCCTTGTTCCTGGCCAGCTTCAACTGCCGGCCCCAGTGCCGGACCATCCCCAGTTGGCTTGCCGTGAACGAGATGAAGACGCCCACGATGTACAGCTGGATGAGCTTGGTGACGTCCGCGTTGAAAGCGAGGATGAGCACCAGCGCTCCCGCGGCGAGGGCAAGGACGCCGTTGCTGAAGGCCAGCCTGTCGCCCCTGGTGCGCAGCTGGCGCGGCAGGTAGCCGTCCTGGGCAAGGATGGATCCCAGCACCGGAAAGCCGTTGAAGGCCGTGTTCGCGGCAAACACCAGGATGATGCCGGTGGCAGCCACCACGACGTAGAACAGGACGGATCCCGGGCCGAAGATGGTCTGGGCGATCTGGCTGATGGCGGGGGTCTGGATGTAGCCCTCCGGGAGCGGGCTGCCGTTCAGCAGGAACTCCGTGGCGGGGTCGAGGACGATGTGGACCTTGGTGGCGTTGGCCAGGTACATGATGCCCGCAAGCATGGATGCGCCGATGACGCCCAGGAGCAGCAGCGTGGTGGCCGCGTTCTTGCTCTTGGGCGGCTTGAAGTTCGGCACGCCGTTGCTGATGGCTTCGACGCCGGTGAGAGCTGCGGCGCCGGAAGAAAAGGCACGCAGCAGGAGGAAGGCGCCGGCAAGTCCCACCAGCCCCTCATCAAAGCCGGGTGCCGGAACAATGGTGAACGCCGCGGAGGGCGCTTCACCCAACTGGCCCGTGGCCGCCTGGAAAATGCCCACGGCCGTCATGCCCAGGATGGAGGCCATAAAAATGTAGGTGGGTACGGCAAACACACTGCCGGCCTCTTTAACGCCGCGCAGGTTCACGAGCGCAAGGATCACCACGCCGATCGTGGCAATCAGGGCCTGCTGGCCGTGGAGGGCCGGGATGGCGGTGGTGACATAGTGGGCGGCCGATGACATCGACACGGCAACGGTCAGTACGTAGTCCACCAGCAGGGCTGACGCCACGGTGAGGCCGGCATGCTTCCCCAGGTTCTCGCCCGCGATCTCATAGTCGCCGCCCCCGGAAGGGTATGCATGGACGTTCTGCCGGTAGGAGGCAACCACGGTCAGCAGGACCACCATGACGGCCAGTCCCACCCAGGGTGAAAACGCCACCGCGCTGACACCTGCCAGTGCGAGGGTGAGCAGGATCTCATCGGGGGCATAGGCAACAGACGACAGGGCATCGGATGCGTAGACCGGTAGTGCGATCCGCTTGGGAAGCAGCGTGTGGGCCATCCGGTCATTCCGGAACGGCCTTCCCACGAGCACGCGCTTCGCGGCGTTCAATATTGTCAGCACTCCACAAAGCTAGTCTGATTCGCGGGCTGTGTCATGACGGCCGGTGGACAGCCGGAAGCAGGACGCTGACGGTAGAGTTCTAGCGGCAGGACCGTGGGGAAAGATGCAGAGGAGATACTGGTGGCGCATTTCGTGATCATGGGATGTGGCCGGGTGGGGGCGACGCTGGCGCATACGCTTGAAGACGCCGGCCACTCCGTGGCCATCATTGACCAGGACGACCGCGCTTTCCGCAGGCTCCGCCAGGGTTTCACCGGGCGCAAGGTCACCGGCGTCGGTTTCGACCGGGACACCCTCAAGCAGGCCGGCGTGGCCGACGCGTACGCCTTCGCCGCGGTCTCCAGCGGCGACAACTCCAACATCCTGGCCACCAGGGTGGCCCGGGAAACATTCCATGTACCGCATGTCGTGGCCCGGATCTACGATCCCGGCCGCGCCGAGATCTACCAGCGCCTCGGGATCCCCACCGTGGCGGCGGTGCGCTGGAGTGCGGACCAGGTGCTGCGCCGCATCCTTCCCGAACAGCACCTCGCCGGCGACTTCCGGGAGCCCTCCGGACGCCTGGTGCTCGCCCAGCTGGATCTCGACGCCGGCTGGATCGGCCACCGGATCAGCAGCATCGAAAAAGCGGCGAACATCCGCATTGCCTACCTCACCCGGTTCGGTGAAGGATTATTGCCCGACGCCGGGACCGCGTTCCAGGACGGCGACACCGTGCACGCCATGCTGCAGGTTGACCGCAGTGCCCAGGTGGCCCAGATCCTGGCCAAAGCCCCCGCCAAGGAGATTCAGTGAAAGTTGTGATCGTGGGGGCCGGCAGCGTCGGTTCGTCCATTGCCAGGGAATTGCTGGCGCACAAGCATGAGATCCTTTTGATCGATCTGAAGCCGGAGGTTATTGGACGGAGTGGACTCCGCGGCGCCCACTGGCTCGTGGGCGACGCGTGCGAGCTGAGCACGCTTCAGGGCGCCAAGGTGGAGGACGCGGACGTGGTGGTATCGGCCACCGGTGATGACAAGGTGAACCTTGTTGTCTCGTTGCTGGCCAAGACCGAATTTGGCGTCGGCCGAACCGTAGGCCGGGTCAACAATCCCAAGAACGACTGGATGTTCAATGATTCCTGGGGCGTGGACGTCGCGGTCAACACCCCGCAACTGATGACCGCCCTGGTGGAGGAAGCAGTGGAGATCGGCGACCTTGTCCGGCTCCTCACCCTCCAGACTGGGGTGTCCGCATTGGTGGAATTCACCGTTCCGCATGATTCACACGTGATTGGCCGGACCGTAGGGGAAATCCGTTGGCCGGAAGATTCCACGCTGGTGGCCATCCTGCGGGACCACGCCCCGATCACGCCCAGCCGGGACGACGTGATTGACGGCGGCGACGAGCTGTTTTTTGTGACCACCATCGCTGCCGAGGACGAGTTGCGGGCGTTGCTCTCCCCCGATTCCGCTGAGTCGCCGCAGCCCCGGCCGGCGGAAGACGCAGGTCACTTGGAGCAGCAAGGTCCCGAGGACGACGGGTTCGACGGGTAGGCGGCTAGCCTTTCGCGGGCGCGCCGTCCGCCGCTTCGTCTGCGACCGAGGCGGGCTTGGTAACGAGCCATGCGATCCAGACTCCCAGGATGTACAAAGGCGCACCCATGATGAGCCTTGTGGTGGCCAGCGCGGCAAACCCCTCCGGTCCCAGGAGGTAGAGGGGAACCTGCACCACAAGCCTGAGTACCAGGACCGCAACGATGATCCAGGTGCCGAGCCGGTACGCCTTGAGCCGGGCCGGGTCCTTGCGCCAGTCAAGGCCCTCATTGCGGATGAACCCGAACAGCAGCCCGGCCACCGGCCACTTCACGAGGATCGAAATCACCATTGCCACGATGTAGGCAGCGTTGGTGAAGAAGCCCGGCAGGTAAAAGTCCTCGGCTTTTCCGGTGGTATTGGCAACCCAGGCGGAGATGCCCACACCGACGACGCCGGCCAGTGCCTGCGTCAGGGGACGCCGCTGTACCAGCCTGACCACGGTGAAGACTGCCGCGACGGCCAGCGCGGCCACCAGCGAGACCGTGAGATCCTGCGTGATGGTGTACGTCACGAGGAACAACAGTCCCGGGAGGATGCTTTCGGCAATGCCCTGGACACCGCCGGCGCTGCGCAGCACATCCACCCGGCCGTCATGGGTCCGGTGCAGCCCTGCTTTGGCGGCGTAGTCAGCAGCGAGGCCAGCTACAGGGGAGTCTTCCTGGCCCGCATCGTCCGGCAGTTTGTCCTTGTCCGCGCCGTCCGAACCAGTGCCCTTCGGGCCTGCTCCGTTCGGACCTGGTGCACCGGAGGACGGGTGGGGCTGGGATGCAGTCATTCGTTCTCCTGGCGGGACAGTATCTCGTAGCGTGGATTGAACATGGTGGGCAGGCCGTCGACACGGGACAGCATGCCTTTGAGCCGCACTTCAGTGCCGGCGTCGATGCCCGGCACGCGCCGCCGCCCCAGCCACACCACACGGAGCCGCCCTCCGGGACCGGCAGCAGCACCGGCTCCCGATTCACGGGGATCAGCGTCCGTGACGATGGCACTGAAGGCAGCCGTCTGGTCCGCCGGGACATAGGTCACGGATTCAATGCGGCCGCGGCAGACTATCCGGCCCTTGTCCGGAAGCCGGCTGAGGGGAACATCGTCGTTTTCGTTCAGCGGAGCTCCCCCGGGCTTGTCAGCCAATCTGGGTAATTTCAGGACCACGTTCAGGTTCCTGAAGTGCAGGTGCAGCAGGCGGAGGTGTGGTGGTGGCGTCCTTGGGCAGCCGGAGCTGCAGCAGATCGCGCGGCGGCATGGGGCTGTCGCCACGGATCACAACTACCTTGCGGAACAGTGCTTCGAGGGGCTCCGCCGCAGGGCGCTCGAGTGCAGCAGCTCCACCCAGTACCCCGCGCAGGAACCAGCGGGGGCCGTCCACTCCAATGAAGCGCGCCACCCGGTAGCCTTGGCTGCCGTCCGGCAGTCCCGCGGGCAGCTTAGCCACGAGTTCGGTTCCGAACGTGCCCTCGACCTCCTCGACCTGTCCGCCCTGCACACCCACCGACTGGCCGATCTGCTCGCGGATCTCGTCCCAGAGCCCCTCGCTCTTGGGTGCTGCGAAAGCCTGGAGCTGGAGGCTGGAGCCGTTCAGGTCCAGGGTCACCGCGACGACGCGCTGGGTGGCTTCTTCCACCTCGAGCCGGAGCTGAAGCCCCTCGCTCGGGGTGATCAGGAGGGCGCCCAGGTCGACATAGCCGTCGCGGCTGCTGATTTCCGATTCGTCGAAGGGGCCGTTCGAGCGGCGTCCGGAACTGTCCACTGCCTCTTCCGCAGTCTCCGCCGCAGCGGACACGTCGTCCGGTTCGGCTGCTTGTTCCTTCTTGGCTTTCCTGCCGAGCCCAAAGACCATTGGGGTTTCTCCTTATGTGTGAAGTTGCCGGTCCGGCCCGTGGGGGGTCCCGCCGTCGTGCTCTGTTGCCGTCCGGCGCGCAAACGCCGGTGCGGCAGAACGGGTTGGGGAAGAGATATAGGGTCAGGCTTCCGGCGGTTTGAAGCCGCCGGTGGAGCCGAATCCTCCAGTGCCACGTACCGATGTGCTCAATTCGTTGACGGAGATGAACTGCGCGTACTCCACGCGCTGAATAACCATCTGTGCAATTCTATCGCCGCGGTGCAGCTCGATGCTCTGCTTAGCATCGGTGTTCAGGAGGGTGACAGCGATCTCGCCGCGATAACCGGCGTCCACAGTTCCTGGAGCGTTCACGATGGTGAGCCCGTGCTTGGTGGCCAGGCCTGAACGGGGATGGATCAATGCGACGAAACCCTCAGGAAGGGCAATAGCCACTCCCGTTGGGACCATCTTCCGCTCCCCCGGCTGCAGCACAACGTCCACGCGGGCACGAAGGTCTGCGCCGGCGTCGCCCGGGTGGGCGTAAGACGGGGCCTCCAGGTCCGGGTCCAGCATCTTCAGCTGGACCTGCAGGGTGGGAGCACCTGAAGCCGCGGCGGGCGCGGTTGCTTCAACGTGGAGAGTATCTACTGTGGCGGGATCATCAGTCACAGTCACTCACTCTAACCCGCACCCCCAAATCAGTCCTAGGGCAGGCCCCCTGCCCTGGAACGGAACCCGGGGAGGAAGCGGCTGCACGGGCAAGTGGATGCCGGTAAGGGGCGGCCCCACAAGATGAAATAGCCGCGCAAAGATGGAAAGCTGGGCACATGCCCGAATCAAGCTCCTCCGCGCCCGTGCCCCAGAAACCGTCCTCCGGGGCTGCGGTGATCTATAAGGAGAAGCTCTGGCCCAACGTCTGGATCTGGATCATCGCTGCAGGCGTGGCAGGAGCGGGCATCCTGGTATTTGCACCCATCAGCACAGCAGCCGGCTTCACTGCTGCCGGCGTGCTTTTCGTCATCATGGCAGTGCTCCTGGTCCTGTCCACCCCGGCCATCGTGGTGACCGATGATTCCCTGACCGTTGGCCGGGCCAGCATCGAGCGCCGGTTCGTGGGCGCAGTTGAGGCATTCCGGGGTACGGAAGCAACAGCCGAACGCGGGACCCGGCTTAACGCCCTCGCCTACCTCTGCATCCGCGGCTGGATCGACCCCGTAGTCAAGATCGGGATTACGGATCCCTCGGACCAGACGCCGTATTGGCTGGCCTCCACCCGCCGCCCCGACGAACTGACGGCGGCCCTGTCACGCCGGTGACGTGCCCTTCGGCGGCTCTGCAACGCCGGTGACAGGCCGGCTCAGCCCGCCTGCCGGCGTCGCGATAACTGCCCTTCCGTTGGCCGGTTTATCACGGTTGCAGGTGCTTTGAACCTGCCCGCAGGCTAGCCTTCGCACTCCTTGCAGTAGAAGCGGCCGTCCTTCTCCCGGGCAATTTGGGAGCGGTGCCGGACCAGGAAGCACGAAGAACAGGTGAACTCGTCCGCTTGGGCGGGAACAACCTGAACCGTCAGTTCTTCTCCGGAAAGGTCTGCGCCGGGCAGCTCGTAGCCTGCGGCAAGATCGCTTTCGTCTTCGTCCACCACCGCAACCGGTTTGTCGGAGCGCCGGGTCTTCAGCTCTTCGATGGAATCCTCTCCGAGCTCTTCCTCAGACTTGCGCGGCGCATCATAATCGGTGGCCATTGTCGCCGTATCCTTCTTCCTTTTTTGCCGGCCTGTGAACAACACCCTGCATAACGCTGGATGATCCGGGTTTGTGCCCGGCCGGGGCGCCTCCTTCCCCTCCGCGGGCAAGCGCCTATACCCAACCCCGGGCCGGAATATCGCGGCGCGCCCTGCCCCTTGAGCCAAAACGGGATCAGCGGGTGGCAGAGTTTCGATTGATAGTAATGCCAGGGTGGAGGATTTGTATGCAGGATCTACGGCTTGTAGGCGTGCACGACGACGGGGCGCATCTCCTGTTGAGCGGTGCCGGCGGCGAGATGTTCCAGCTGCCGATCGACGAAGCGCTGAGGACCGCGACCAGGTCAGCCGCGAGGCCGCCGGCCGAGCGGTCTGCCATTCCCATGTCTCCCAGGGACATCCAGGCCCGGATTCGGGCCGGTGCGACTGCTGCGGACGTGGCGGAACTCTCCGGCCTCCCGCTGGCGAAGGTCGAACGCTACGAGGGGCCTGTCCTGGCCGAACGGGAGTATGTTGCCCAGCAGGCACGGAAGGTTGAGGTCGCCTCGCCTTCGCCAGGCCACGATATCTACCGGTCCGCATTTGGGGACAGTCCCGCCACCCTGGATGACATGGTTGCGCACCGGCTGTCAGCCCATGGCATTGATCCGTCCACAGTGGAGTGGGATTCCTGGCGGCGCCAGGACGGTACCTGGACGGTCTCGGCCAGCTTCGAAACCAATTCCGACGGTAAGGCCGGCATCGGCGAGGAGCCGCCGGCACTATGGACGTTCAGTCCTGCCAGGAAATCCCTGCAGAACACAAACCGATGGGCGCAGCAGCTCAGCGAGCTTGAGCCCTTGGACGGACCAGTCCCGGCGCGCAGGCTTTCGGCCGTCTCCGACCGTCCCTTCGACTTCGAAACCGACGCCGATTCCGCCCGCCCTTCACCCCGTCCCGGCCCCGAGGCCGAGCAGGCGGATGGCAAGGAATCAGACGGACTCCTGGACATGCTTCGCTCGCGCCGCGGACAGCGCCTGGGTGTCGACGAGGATTCTGACGACGCTTTGGCGCTGCTCCTGACCCACGGCGTGCCTGCTGCCCACCCGCGTCCATCGGAAGTAGTACCTGAACCGGAGGAGCCCGGCGACGAGTCGCAGGATGACACCCCGGAATCCCCTGCCGCACAGGCCACTTCCTTTACCCGCCGCCGCGATGCCAGGCCTTCCATGCTGTCCCGGCTTAGCCTCATTCCCCCTCACCGTGATGCCATGGAAGACGCTCTAAAGCTGCACGACGGCGTGAGTACTGATACCCGCGAAATCACCATTGTGGCGTCCCCCCGCAGGCCCTCCGGCAGCACCCCCGTCCCCGGAAACGGGGATGTGAACGGCACCCGTGATGGCAGTGGCGACACCGACGGCAGTCCTGTTAGTGGCGGAGGCTTGAACGAGCTGCTGGGCGGGAATCCTCGGCGGCAAGCTACGCGGAACGAAGACAATTCCCCCGTTACAGGCCAGCTTCCGGAGACTGGCGCTCCTGAGCGCCAGCCGGGCAGGCCCAAGCGCTCCAGCGTCCCTTCTTGGGACGAGATAGTCTTCGGTACTCGGGGCGACTAGCGCCCAAGCTGCAAACGTTCGGAGCCTGAAGCTTCACCTTCGTTCTTGTTTTCCTGACTAGGCGTGGACCGCCATGGCCAGCATCAGGTGCCACTCGGCGAATGGGTCCTCGGGCAGTTCGTCTTCGGGGACTCCGGGGTCCTCAGGGATGTCGAAGTCCGGCAGGTCTTCGAGGGGCGGGTCCTCATAGGCGGTTTCGGAACACGGCATGCCTTGTTCCGGCAGACCTGGATTTTTGCCACACATATTGGACAGCTCGAGGTCCAGGTGGGGCAGAGCCGAATGAGACATTCGAGGGCATTGAACGCCGCCATCACCGTGTAGCCCGTCCGTAATCGATTCCGGCGCCAGCCATTCCGGCCACGCTGGTGGTTCCCAGTCCTGGTGTTCGCTTTTATAGTGTCTCCCGGTGGGTGAGGTCCAGCCGGGTGGTTCCTTTTTGGTGGCCGATGCTGGTTTCCAGGCGCTCGTGTGTCGGAGTTTGTGGTGTTTCGGGCAGGGCTGGCCGAGGTTTGATATGCCGGTGGTGCCGCCCTTGTGCCAGGCGAGGAGATGGTCCGCTTCGTTGTCCAGGGAGCTGTTGTTGCAGCCCGGGAACGGGCATTTACCGTCCCTCAACCTAAGCCAGTTCCGCATCGCTTTGGTTACCCGGTAGTTGGTGCGGCCGATCTCCAGTGGCCCCCCGTCCCGCGGATCCACCAGCACCCGGTAAAACGAGTCCGCCCCGTCAGCGACCAAATTCCGTGCCACCGAGGCGGGGATGGGTCCTGACCCGTCCAGCATCGCCGGCTCATCGGTCTGGCCCAGCAGGGAGAACACCGGCACGGTAACCAGGACCTGCGCCCGGATCGAAGATCCCTGCCCCGGACCGGTTTCCTCCCCACCGCCACCGGCGCCGCGGGCACTGCTGGCCCCGCCGTTTCCAAAACTATTTACGGCGCCGTTACTGGAACTGTTTCCGGCGCTGATGCCGGGCCCGGTGTCGAGGAGCCCTGAAGCGAAGTTGTCGGCCCGAAGCTGGGTCAGGGTGCGGGGTTCGTCCGGTCCCTGCATTTCCCGGGAGATGGCGGTGAGCCGGTCCCAGATCGCCGACGCCTGGTCCGCGGGCAGGCAGGCTGCGACCCAGCCCATCCCGTCGTTGTCCGGCCAGTACTCGACCCGCCGGTCCGCCACACTCTTGGCGTGCCGCTTCTCCAGGCTCTCCGGGTGGTGACGTTCCCGCCAGGCCCGGGCCTTGGCTTTGAACCGGTACGCCGGCATCTCCCCGACCCTGGCGGCTGCGGCCGGTCCCGGCGTGTCCGGGTCCAGGAAGTGCGCCTCCAGCGCCTCCGCCCCGGCACGGTCAAGGCTCACGGTTTGGTCCACCATGGCCCGGGCGTGCGCCCAGGAAACCGTCCCGGCCTGCAAAGCTGCCAGGGTCCGGGGCAGGGAGGTGGTCAGGGCGTGGGAGTCGGCGAGCAGGGCACCGGCGGCGCGGTCACCGATCGACAGCACACACCCGACCTCAGCGACCAGGCTCCGCTCCTGCGCCGTCGCCTCATACGGCGACCGCACAGGAGCGTTCAGAGCTTTTGTGGCCCCGGCGAACACGGCCACGGCCTGTGTCTTCACCGCCGCCAGTTTCGCTTCCGACCGCCCCACCACGGCAAGAACAGCCAAAGCCCCATCAGCAACCCGCTGCAACGGGTCATCATCGAAACCCGCCGCAGCCTCAGGCACACCCGCCGCCTCGGGTCCATCACTGGCACCGGAAACAGCAGTATCGCCGCCAGCCAGCGCCGCCATGAACGCAGCGACAGCAGCCTCAACAGCCGCCTCCGCCTGCACTACTGCCGGGTTCGTTTCCATACCCCCATCATGGCGAGGGGGTCTGACAAAACAGGGCCCCTACGCAGGGCTCAGGAAAAGACTTTTCGATATTTATGGAAACGGCGCGTCAAGGCAGCCAGTAATCGCGCGTCGCGGAGTGGTAGCAGGCCGCAGCTTGCCTCGGTACCCGAAGTCCAGCGAAGGTGCCGGGGTCATTTGTGTAGCTTGCGTCAGAGCGACGAAGGAGCAGCAAGCGGCAAATGGCCGCGGTACCGGAGCAGCAACTCCCACCCGGAGCAGGAGGTGGCGTCAGACCTGCGTCAGGTGCCGGCACCGGAGCAGCACCCTCCCAACGGGCAGGAGGTGGCGTCAGACCTGTGTCAGGTGCCGGCACCGGAGCAGCTCAGCCCGGTGCCTGCTTTAAGCCCCGGTAGCCCCGTCGGCTCCGGCTCCACCTGAGCCCCGCCACAGGCAGGCATCGACTTCGAACGGCAGCAGCGGGTCCTGCTGGCCCATCAAGGTGGCGCCATGGGCAGTAACACGCCGCATGTAGTGCCTTCGGCAAAGCGTCTCGTAACCCACAACGGGGACGTGGTCGCTGCCCCACGGTGCGGCAGTGTCACCCGCCATGTCCACGTCGCCCACCACCACCTGCGCGCCCTCGGTGACCATCACGCCGTCGACGGTCCGCGCATTGTGGGTGGCACGCCGGCCGCACCAGCACAGCGCCTCCACCTGCAGCACCTGCACCCTGTCCGCGAGTTCGACAAGCCGCTGGGAACCGGGAAACAGCCTGGTACGGAAATCGGCCGTGATACCAAACGCGAACACGTCCACGTCAATCTCGTCCACGACTTTCGCCAACTGTTCCACCTGCTCCGGCGTGTAGAACTGGGCCTCGTCACAGATCAGGTAGTCCACCCGCTGCCCCTGCGTACGCCGCAGCATGACTTCCTCCCAGAAGTCGGTGCCGTCAACCACCTCAACTGCGTCTGTCTGCAAACCCAGACGGCTGGAGATCCGTGATTCGCCGGCACGGTCGTTCCGGCTGAAGCGCACTCCTCCGCGGCCCCTGGCACGGTGGTTGTGGTCCATCTGCAGGGCGAGCGTCGACTTACCGCAGTCCATGGTGCCGGAGAAAAAGACCAGTTCAGCCACGGCGGGGACTCCTGCCGCCGGCCGTGAAGCAGAGCAGGGGGACCTCCCGCTCGGCCTTGGTGAGCGAGCCGTGCTGACCCACCACTTCCATGGCGGTGGGCCGCACTCGGCGTGTGTCATACAGGGCGACGGCGTCCCTCGCTGCGATCATGACGTCGCCGATCCGGCCCTCGACGGCGGGACGGACGGTGCCGAAAAGGCCCGCAGCGAGTGCTTCTTCGCGGGTGAAAGCCCACACCTGCCCGCCGAAGCGTGCCCGCCAAGCCGAAAGCAGGCGTTCCCGGACGTCCTCCCCTGCACCGTGTTCAAGGTAGAGATGGACCATCCGCGGCTCCCCTGCGGTATGCCGGACCCCTTCCACCAGGGCAGGCTCTGCGGAGAAATCGATGCGCTGCTGCTCGGGGACGTCCAGCATGCCGTGGTCCGCCGTGAGCAGGATGGTGGTGCCGGCCGGGAGGGAAGCGTTGAGCCGCTTTACGGTCGCGTCAAGCTCTTCGAGCTGGTACTCCCATTGCTCGGACTGGCAGCCGTAGCGGTGCCCGGCCTTGTCCAGCTCGTTGAGGTAGAAGTACATCAATGATGGATTAGCGGAGGACATGGCCTCGGCCGCAGCTTCCGTCCGGGCGTGCGCCGTGGTGGCCGAGATGAATGTGCCGCCCCGCAAGGCTGCACGGGTCATGGGCGAGCCGCCGAACTGCGGGAGGCTGACGGTGGTGACGTCCACGTGTTCCTGGGCGCGTTCCAGCACAGTGGGGAACGGCTGCCACGTGGCGGGGTCGACGCCGGGATCCCAGTTTCCGAGCAGGTTGACTACCTTGTCCTGCTCCGGGTCCAGCACGTCATAGCCCACCATGCCGTGCTGGCCTGGCGGGAGACCGGTGCCGAAACTGGCCAGGGCGGCTGCGGTGGTGGAAGGGAACGCGGAATCCAGCCAGACGGGCACGGCCCCCTGACCGGCCTGGATGACTGAGCGCAGGAAGGGCGTGTGGGCCGATTTCTGCTTCAGCAGGTTCCGGCCGAGGCCGTCGGCCAACACCACGCACACGCGTGAGGCGGCAGGGAGGCCAAGGGTGTTCTTAAACCCTTCAACCCCCAGGCTTGCCGCGGCGCTGGTGAGCACGTCGGCGATGGAGCGCTGTCCGTAGGCAGGCGCCGGCGGGAGGACAACCTGGGGCTGGGCGGACACGTTAACGTTCAGGTGGCGGTCTTCGGGCATCAGCGCTGCTGGTGCCCGCGGCTGAGGCGGTTGCCGAAGACTCCTGCGCGCGGCCGCGGCGGCATCGACTGCACGTGCGGCTGAGGAGCGGGGGAACCGGTGTTGACGGCACGAAGTGCGCGGGCGAAAAGTTTGGCGTCCTGCACTGCCTGCAAGCCGTCCGCTTCGGCACTGATGCGCAGGACGATGTCCTCCTGGGCGATGGTTCCGCTGTAGCCGTGGTCCGCTTCGCACTGGGGATCACCGCAGCTGGCAGGACCCATGTCCAGCCGCTGGCCGCCGGACCAGGCAATGGACAGCGTTACTTCGCGCACCGGGTCCGAGGGCTTGTAGTTCTGCGGCTGCGAGTACATATAGCTCAGCACAACAGACCGGATCTGGGCCACGGGAACGGATTCGGTGGAGATCTGGGCGACGATCTGCTCGCCGGCCTCGTCCAGCTGCTGGTCGTCTACGTGGGTGATCACCAGCATGTCCGAGGTGAGCACCAGCACCGTGATGTGGCGCCGGACTTCAGCACGGTCGAAGTGGGTTTCCAGGTGCACGAGGTGAGCCACACAGTCGCGGCCGTCCAGGGCGTCATCGACGACATCGGCCACGAGGCGGGGGTAGAAGCCTGCCTTCTGAAGGGCGCCTTCCAGGCTCTGGCCCTGGGCGCTGTGGCTGTGTGAGCTGTGGTGGCGGACTGCCTGGGTTTCATTGCCGGGCGTTTCGGGCGCCGACGCGGGAGGCTGTGAGCTCATTCCCCCATTTTCACAGATCGGCCGGTCACTTGCTAACCGAATCAGCCCAGCATGGCACGCCGCGCGCTGTCTGTCCGCTGGGCGGCATTGCCGATGCGTACGTCAGCAGCCAGGGTGGTGGCTCCCGAGGTGCCGCACAGGACGGGGTTGAGTTCCACCAGGGCGATTTCGGGGTGGTTGTCCTTGAGCCAGGCGAGGCGGCCCGCGAGGTCCTCAAGCGCCTTGACGTCCACGGCCGGCAGGCCCTGGTAGCCAAACAGCTTCTGCGCCGCACGCGGGGCGCGGATGAAGTCGTCGACGTCGGCGGCCGAAAGCGGCGGCACCCGGTGCGCCCAGTCGTCCAGCAGGTTCACGGCGTCCCCGGCGAGCCCGAACGAGATCACCGGACCCAGCAGCGGATCCTCGATGGCCCGGAACGTGCAGGCCTGCCCCACCGGCGCCATGCTTTGTACTTCCAGCGCGGGGTCCCCGTAATTGGCAAGCACGCGACGCATTTGCAGCACGTTCAGCCGCAGCGATTCCGCATCCTGGATATCCAGGCGTACCCCGCCGAGATCCAGCCGGTGCCGCAGCGCCGGATCGGTTGTCTTCAGCACCACGGGCCAGCCCAGGGCCTCCGCAGCCTCAACGGCCTGGTCTGGGTTGTCAAAGCCCACCGAAGGCAGCACCCTGATCCCGTAATGCCCCAGCAGTGAGGCCGCGGCTGCCGGGTCCAGCTTCTTCAGCTGCTCACCCTTGACATCCCTGAGCAGGGCTTCGATCTCCGCCCGGGCAAGCTCGGGGTTGCACCCTTCGGGTTCCACGAAATGCCCCTGGTCCCGGGACACCCATTCGGCGTAGCGGACCACGGCAGCGAGCGCAGCGACGGCTGCCCCCGGATTCGAAAAGCAAGGGACCATATGTTCCCCGGACCCCAGCATCCCCTCCACGGATATGGAAGGGTCGAGGATGCCGGTGAAGGCGGCCACCACCGGTTTTCCGGCTGTTGCCGAGCATTCGGCCAATACTTCAGCGATGCTGTCCACGGTCAGCCCGCGGGCAGGGAGCAGCGCCGCAACGGCCGAGTGGACGGCGTCGGACTCGAGTGCCTTGAGCAGGCTGGCCCTCAGGGCGGGCAGGGCAATCGACTGGCCGGCGTCGAGGTCCACGCCGGTGACCAGTTCCGCGGCGATGAGGCCCTGCGAAGACGCACTGTCCGCCACGACCTTGCCCAGCGCCTGGGAGTTGCTGAAGATGGCCAGTCCCGGGCCGGCGGGGAGCGGCTGCGCCGAAACTACCTGCGCGACGTCCACGAGCTGCTCAATGGTTTCCACCCGGATGACGCCGGACTGGCGCAGCATCGCGTCCAGCGCGCCGGAGGGCGCCTGGGTTGTCCGTACGGCGTGCCCGGGCGGCAGCCGCAGCCCCATGGCGTCAGACTTGGCCACGATGACCGGCCGGGTGCGCGCCAGCCGCCGGGCCAGGCGGGAAAACTTGCGCGGGTTGCCGATGGATTCGAGGTAGAGCCCGACGGCGGTGGTATCGGGATCGTCCTCCCAGTACTGCATCATGTCGTTGCCCGAGACGTCGGCCCGGTTACCGGCGGACAGGAACGTGGACAGGCCAAGCCGTCGCCGGCTGGAAGCGGCATACAGCGAGACGCCGATCGCCGCCGATTGGCTGAACAGGCCCAGCCCGCCCCGGAGCGGCAGGGTGGGCGCCATCGAAGCATTCAATGACACGTCCGGGTTGGTGTTCACGATTCCCAACGACGCCGGCCCAATCACCCGCATGCCGCTTGCCCGGGCCTGCCGCACCAGGTCCCGCTGGCGCAGCAGGCCGCGTTCGCCGTCGTCCGCGAAGCCTGCCGAGGCAACCACCAGTCCCCTGACGCCTGCAGCGGCGCAGTCCGCCACCACGGCGGGGACTTCTTCATACGGGACGGCGACGACGGCCAGCTGGACGGGATCCGGGACCTCGGAGAGTTTGCCGAACGACATCATGCCGGCGAGTTCCAGCGCTTCCGGATTAATGGCGTAAACGGGGCCGCTGAAGCCGCCCTCGATGATGTGCTCCAGGAGCTGGTAGCCGACGGTCCCCCACTTGCGGCTGGCACCGATCACGGCAATGGACGACGGCGTCAGCAGGTCCCGAACGCTCCTCGCCTCCGCGCGGTGCTCCCGGGATTCCATCACGGCACGCGACTTTTCAGTAGGGTCAATGTTGAACTCGAGGCTGACGACGCCGTCGTCAAAATGCCGCCGGACGTCGTAACCGGCCTCGGAAAATACCTTCAACATCTTGCGGTTTTCCGGCAGTACCTCGGCACTGAAGCGCCGGATCCCGTTTTCATGTGCCGCTGCGGCCAGATGCTCCAGCAGGATGGAGCCGATTCCCCGCCCCTGGTGGGAGTCGGCAATGTTGAACGCCACCTCCGCCTCGGTGGGGTCATCGAGCCGGTCGTAGCGCCCAATACCGACGATTTCACCGCGGATGGTGATGACGAAAGCCACCCGGTCCTTGTAGTCAACCTCGGTAAAGCGCTTGAGCTCCTTGCTGGACAGCCTGGCCTTGAAGGCGAAGAACCGCATGTAGATTGAATCCTGCGACTGCCCGACGTGGAAGGCCTGGACAGCGTCAGCGTCGGAGGGATGAATCGGCCTCAAGTGGGCTGTCCCGCCGTCGCGAAGCACGACATCGGCTTCCCAATGTTCCGGATATTCGCCGTCCCCGGGCTGATCCACCATAGGCTTAGCCTAGCCAAAAACTTCCGCAGCACACCCCCGTCAGCTGCACAGTACCCAGAAGGATTTACCAACCCCCATGGCCCGCCGCCAAAGTTCCGCCCCCGCTGTGGATGACAGCTCCGCCTACACGGAGAACATCGTGGATATCGATGTCACCTCCGAAATGGAAGGCTCCTTCCTGGAGTACGCGTACTCGGTGATCTACTCGCGGGCGCTTCCGGACGCCCGGGACGGCCTCAAGCCGGTGCAGCGCCGGATCCTCTACATGATGAGCGACATGGGCCTGCGCCCGGACCGGGGACACGTCAAGAGCGCCCGTGTGGTGGGTGAGGTCATGGGCAAGCTGCACCCGCACGGTGACACTGCCATCTATGACGCCATGGTGCGCATGGCCCAGGACTTCTCGCTGCGGCTGCCGCTGATTGACGGACACGGCAACTTCGGCTCGCTCGACGACGGCCCGGCCGCCCCGCGGTACACCGAGGCGAGGCTCGCGGCTGCTGCCCTCACCCTCACCGACCACCTCGATGAGGACGTGGTGGACTTTGTCCCCAACTATGACAACCAGCTCACCCAGCC
Source organism: Arthrobacter sp. D3-16 (assembly GCF_054408515.1). Taxonomy (NCBI): domain Bacteria; kingdom Bacillati; phylum Actinomycetota; class Actinomycetes; order Micrococcales; family Micrococcaceae; genus Arthrobacter; species Arthrobacter sp. D3-16. The sequence goes on from NZ_CP096437.1 coordinate 2,428,217, forward strand.
GGACGTCCTGCCGGCCGCGTTCCCCAACCTGCTGGTCAACGGCGCCACGGGCATCGCCGTCGGCATGGCCACCAACATGGCCCCGCACAACCTCGTGGAGGTCATCTCCGCCGCCCGGCACCTCATTGCCAACCCGGGCGCCACGCTGGACGACATCATGCGCTTCGTTCCCGGGCCGGACCTGCCCAGCGGTGGACGGATTGTGGGACTGGACGGTATCCGCGATGCCTACGCCACCGGCCGCGGGTCCTTCAAGACGCGGGCCAAGGTTGAGGTTGAACAGCTTTCCGCACGCCGGACCGGCCTGGTGGTCACCGAGCTCCCCTACATGGTGGGCCCGGAAAAGGTCATCGAGAAGATCAAGGACGCCGTCAACTCCAAAAAGCTGACGGGCATCAGCGACATCGTTGACCTGACGGACCGCAAACACGGCCTGCGCCTGGTGATCGAACTCAAGAACGGCTTCAACCCCAACGCGGTGCTCCAGCAGCTCTACCGCTATTCGCCGATGGAGGACTCCTTCGGCATCAACAACGTCACCCTCGTGGACGGCCAGCCGCAGACACTGGGCCTGGTGCAGCTGCTGACCGTGTACGTGAACCACCGGATCGACGTCGTACGCCGAAGGACTGTCTTCCGGCTGGGAAAGAAGAAGGACCGCCTGCACCTGGTGGAAGGCCTCCTCATCGCCATCGTGGACATCGATGAGGTCATCCAGATCATCCGGTCTTCGGACGAGGCCGCCGCCGCCCGTGCCCGGCTGATGTCCATCTACGACCTCACCGAAATCCAGGCGAACTACATCCTGGAGCTGCGGCTCCGCCAGCTGACCAAGTATTCGCGGATTGAGCTGGAGAAGGAACAGGACGAGCTGCGCCGTGAGATCGCTGAGCTCGAGGCCATCCTCGGTTCCGAGGAGCGGCTCCGGACCCTGGTGTCGGACGAACTTGGTGCCATCGCCGAAGAGCACGGCACCCCGCGGCGGACCGTGCTGCTCGAATCCGAGGCCGTGTCCCCCACTGTCGCCGCCGACCTGGCGCTGGCCAACGGGAAGAAGGGCAAGGCAGTCCCGCTGGCACTGGAAATCGCCGACGACCCCTGCTGGGCCATCCTGACGGCCTCGGGCCAGATTGCGCGCACCAGCAACCGCGAACCGCTGGCAGAGGCTGGCCCCAGGACCAAGCACGACGTGTACACCTCCGTCGTCAAGACGTCCGCCCGGGGCGAGATTGCCGCCGTCACCTCGCACGGGCGCATGCTCCGCCTGCAGGTAATGGACATGCCCGTCCTGCCGCCGGTGTCCGGGCTGCCGAACCTCGCCGGCGGCGTTCCCGCCAAGGACTTCATCACCCTGTTGAAGGGGGAAACCCTGGTGGCATTCGCCCCGCTCGATGAAGTACTGGCCATCGGCACGGCCCAGGGAGTGGTGAAGCGGGTTCAGCCGGACTATCCGCTGAACCGCGAGGACTGGGAAGTCATTGCGCTGAAGGACAAGGACTATGTGGTGGGTGTCGCGCCGGCGGGAGCTGAGGATAGCGAACTGGTCTTCCTGACGAGCCAGGCCCAGCTCCTCAAGTTCGGCGCCGGCGTGGTCCGCCCGCAGGGGCGCACCGCCGGCGGCATGGCAGGAATCAAGCTCGCTGCCGGTGACCGCGTTCTCTTCTTCGGCGCCGTCCAGCCCAAGGACGAGTCCGCGGTGGTGGTGACCATCGCCGGCACGACAGGAGCACTCCCGGGCACGGCACCGGGCACGGCCAAAGTGACAGCATTCTCCGAGTACCCTGCGAAGGGACGCGCGACGGCGGGAGTGCGGGCCCACCGCTTCCTGAAGGGCGAGGACACACTGCTGCTGGCATGGGCCGGCCACGGCCCCGCGAAGGCTTCCTCGGCCGCCGGGGTGGCCCGGTCCCTGCCGCAGGAGCACGGCCGGCGTGACGGTTCGGGGATCCCGCTGTCCCAGCCGGTCGAGGTGGTAGGCCCTGCCATGGCCTGGCCGGATCCCGCTTAGACTGCTCTCATGCCTATCGTGCCTGATGAAAAGGACTGGACCTGGGTCCTCACCCGTCCCTGTCCGGAATGCTCGTTCGATGCCTCCACTGCCACGCCCTCGACCGTCGCTGGCAGTATCGGGAGCCTGCTCCCCCGCTGGCGCGCCGTGCTGCGGCGGCCTGACGTGGCCGAGCGTCCCGACGACCACACGTGGTCCGCTTTGGAGTATGCCTGCCACGTCCGCGACGTGTTCAGCCTTTTCGACCAGCGGTTGAACCTCATGCTCGATTCGGACCACGCACGGTTCGACAACTGGGACCAGGACCAGACGGCCATCGACAAGGACTACGCCAACGCCGACCCCGCCGTGGTCAGCGCCGAGCTCACGGCCGAAGGACAGCAGGCGGCGGAATCATTCGCGGCAGTCCGGGAGTCGGAGTGGGGACGCAAGGGGCTGCGCAGCAACGGCTCGGAGTTCACGGTCCTGACGCTTTCCCAGTACTTCCTGCACGACGTGGTCCATCACCTTCACGACGTGGACGGCTGATCCCCCGCCAACGACGCCACAAGGTGATGACCCGGTGGAAAGCCGTGCTCTGCGCCTTCCTTGCCGGTACCGGGCGCAAGCACCATGCGTGCATCCTCGTCCCGGATGTCGGCCGGGTTGTGCGTCACCAGCACCACGGTGCGGTGGCGCAGTCCCTGCCGCAGGTCCGCCAGCATGGCCCGGGCCGACTCTGCGTCCAGGTGGGCCGTTGGCTCATCCAGCAGGATCACTTCCGCACCGGTCATCAGGGTGCGGGCCACAGCCAGGCGCTGCCGCTCCCCGCCGCTGAGGAATGCCCCGCCGGGACCGATCCGCGTGTCCAGGCCCGCAGGCAGCCGCTCCAGCAGTCCAGCCAGGCCAACCGACGCCAGCGCAGCTGTCATCTCTCTGTCGGCTTCTTCCCCGCTTCCGGCAGTTCCATTACCTGAGCCGGGCCGGCCCAGCAGCAGGTTTCCCCGGATGGTGGAATCAAACAGGTGCGCTTCCTGGGGGCACCAGGCAGCCCGGCCGGTAACTCCCACCCGTCCGGCGGCAACCGGCAGGAAGCCGAGCAGCACCGACAACAGCGTGGACTTTCCCGACCCCGACGGGCCGGTGACGGCCAGCCACCTCCCGGGTTCCGCCACGGCGTCCAGGCCGGAGAACACGGGAGCACCCCCGGGCCAGGATGCCGAGAGGGCTGCCAGTTCGACGCCGGGAAGGCCGCCCGGGCGGGCAGGAACAGCCTGCAGGCCGTCACCATCGGCCCCGTCAGGATCACGGTGCCCGCTGTGGTCCCGGGTATCCGCCTCCAGCGCCCCGGACGCAGCCACGCGCTCCATTACCGTCCGCAGCGCCGGGAACTGGCGCGCGGCCGTCGTCGTGGCTGCGAACGGCTCCACCAAAGCGAGGAGCAGCAGGACCACCACGGCCGCCGTTGCCGGCGGGAGCTGGCCGGCGAGCACGGCCGGACCCGCCAGCCAGGCGGCGCCGAGGGCGGCGGCACCGCAGGCCGCAGTGGTGATGGCCTGTCCCAGGCCGTCAGCCCAGGCCGAACGCTGGGAAGCCTTGGTCGCTTCGCGGTCCCGGGCGCGCAGTTCGTTCAGCACGCGGGAAGCTGCGCCGTTGGCGTGGAGCTCGGCACGGGCGTCAAGGGCTGCCGAAACACGGCGCAGGACCTTGGAGCGGAGGAGCTGTTCGGCGGTGGCGGACTTGCGGTCGCCCCACAATGCGACCCCCGGAGCGAGCAGGAGGCCCGCCACGCTGGCGGCGATCACGGCGGGAAGCGCGGCAGGCACCAGCAAGGACGTGGTGACCAGGGCCAGAACGGAAACCGCGAATGCTGTGACCGGCGGCAGGACAACGCGCGGCAGGAGGTCGCGGACGGTATCGACGTCGTCAATCACGGTTCCGAGGACGTTTCCGCCCTGCAACAGGCGGCGGAGCGGCAGCGCCCGCCGGCTCAGGGACTCCCAGAGCCTGCCCCGCAACTGCGTAAGGGCAGCAAACACGGCGTCGTGCAGGAGGAGCCGCTCGCAGTAGCGGAGCACCGCGCGGCCGATTCCGAAGAACCGTACCCCAACGATCGCGGTCAGCAGGTACAGGATGGGTGGCTGCTCGCTGGCGCGGATGATGAGCCAGCCGGACAGCCCGGACAGGGCGACGGCGAAGACCGCCGCCAGGGTGCCCACCAGGGCTGCGGCGGCGAACTTGCCCCGAACGGGCGCCAGGAGTGCGGCCAGCAGCCGGGCGGCACCGCGCTTGCATGCGTCCAGCTCTCCGGCGCTTGCGGCGGGAGCCTCTGCAGGGCCCCGCTTGGCACCCGCGGGCGGAAGGGCAGCAGGTGCCGCCACGTTCGGCATCACAGTATCCGGGCGGGGTTCGACGATGCGTCCCGGCTGGGCGGCAGCCACGGCCGTCATGCTGTGCCCGGCCACCGGCACCAGGTGTTCCGCGAGGGCGCGGGTGCGGTCCTCGTGCGCCACCAGGATGACAGTTACCTGTCCCCGGAGCTTCCTGATGGCGTCTTCGACCAATGCTGCCGAGGCATCGTCCAGGTGCGCCGTGGGCTCATCCAGCAACAGGACGGTGGCGCCGGCTTCGATCCGCGCCAGGCCGCGCGCGAAGGCCACGCGGCGGAGTTCTCCCGGGCTCAGCTCGGCAGGGTGTTTCGCAGCAAGGTGTGCGGCTGCGGCCCGGGCCAGGCAGGCGCGGGCAGCAGCTTCCGCTCCGTGGCGCCTGTGGTCGCCTGTTTCAAGGCCGGAGCCGGCCGACAGGTAGAGCACGACCTCGTCGAGTACCGTCTCCGCCACCATGACCGGATGCTGCGGAACCCAGGCAATTTTGCTGCGGTCCAGGCCCGTGATGGTGCCGCTGACCGTGGTGCCTGTTCCGTGGCCGATGGTCCCGGCCAGTATGCCCAGCACCGTGCTTTTGCCGGCGCCGCTGGGTCCGTCCAGCGCGGTGATCCTGCTCTGCGGTGCGCTGAAACTGAGCGGTCCAACGGCGGGCAGGGACCGTCCTTCATAGCTGACTGTAAGGCCGCTGACAGTTATGGGTGCGCCCGGCCTGCCGGCCGGGGTCGTCCGGAGCGGCTGCGGCTCCGGCGCGTCAGTCACTGCAGTTGTTTCGGCGAGCGCCACCCGGCCATCGTCACTGGCATGGTGGGCGGTGCCCAGTTCGCGCAGCGGCAGGTAGCAGTCCGGTGCGAGGATCAGGGCCAGCAGGCCGGCCTCCAGCGGCATGTCGCCGTGGACCAGCCGGACACCGATGAAAACAGCCACCACGGCTACGGAGATGGTGGCGACGAGCTCCAGGGCCAGCGCCGAGAGGAATGCAGTCCGCAGTGTTCCCATGGTGCGGGCACGGTATTCCTCGGAGATCTCCTCGAGCGCCCTGCGCTGCGCGGTGGCCCGTCCCAGGCCCACCAGGACCGGCAGTCCCTTGGCGAGTTCCAGCATGTGGGTGGAGAGCCTGGCGAGGGACGCCTGCGCCTCACGGACGTTGTCCTCGGTGTACCGGCCGATCAGCACCATAAACAGCGGCACCAGTGGAACGGTCAGGACGATGACTACAGCACTGACCCAGTCGGCGAAGAGGATGCGGGCCCCCACCAGGAGCGGGATGGCCGCGCAGTTCACCAGCGCGGGCAGGAACTGGGTGTAGTAGCTGTCCAGCGCATCCAGTCCGCGGGTGGCAAGCACTGCCAGTCCGCCGTCGGCCGGACCCGTGCCGCGGACGCCGTTGCGCAGCGCCCTTTCCAGCGAACCGGAACGCAGCTCCTCCTTGATGCCCAGGGCTGCCCGGCGGGCTGCCACTGCCTGCCCCCACACCGTGAGGGACCGCAGCACCACTCCCGCCATGCCGACTGCCACCTGGTCCGCCCAGGCCGGATTCCCCGCCGCGAGTCCGGCAAGAGCCGAGGCCACAGCCTGCCCGATCAGGACCAGGGACAACGCCTTGAGGGCGGCCAGGAGTCCCAGCCAGTAGATGGCTGAACGGGTGGCCGGGCCGGGCGGGAAAGTTGGACGCATATGTCAGCCCTTGGTGGTGAAGGCCTTGGCGGCGATGGCCGGCAGGAAGCTGTGGGCTTCCGGAATGTGCGCGGCACTGACCCGCCTTCGGAACACCCAGTAGGTCCAGGCCTGGTAGGCGATGACCAGGGGCAGGCCGAACGCTGCCACAACACTCATAAGGCCCAGAGTGTAGTCGGAGGATGAGGCGTTGGAAATGGTCAGGTCAAAAGCCCCGTTCAGCGTAGATGGAAGCACCACCGGGAACACAGCGCCGAAGATGGACGCCGAACCCAACGCCAGGAAAGCTCCCAGAGCCACGAAGGCCTTGCCTTCCGCGCCCTTGCGGGCCATGGTCCAGGCTGCAGCCGCCGCAGCAACCGCCAGCACGACCAGCGCCCAGGTCCAGGCCTTGCCGTCGAGGAACTGGATGCTCAGGGCCCAGCCCGCAATGGGCAGGAGCAGGACGGGAAGCAGCCGGACAAACCACTTCCGCGCACGGTGCCGCACGTCGCCGTCGGTCTTCAATGCCAGGAAGGCGAGGGCGTGTACCAGCGAGAACCCGACGACGGCGAGTCCGCCCAGCACTGCGTAGCCGCTGAACCAGGCGAGCGGCCCGCCTTCGCGGTCCCCGTTGGCGTTCAGGGGAAGGCCGGTGGTGGTCAGGGCCAGGGCTGCACCCACGCCGAAGGCTGCGAAGAAGGATCCCAGCGCGATGGCCCAGTCCCATCTGGCCCGCCACTGGTCCGTGTCCACCTTGCCTCGGTACTCGAAGGCCACGGCCCGGAAGATCAGGGCAACCAGTACCACCAGCAACGGAAGGTACAGGGCCGAGAACAGGGAGGCATACCAGAGCGGGAACGCGGCAAAGGTTGCACCGCCGGCGGTCAGGAGCCAGACCTCGTTGCCGTCCCAGACCGGGCCCACGGTATTGAGCAGGACGCGGCGCTCGGTGTTGTCCCGGGCGAACAGCTTCATCAGCATCCCCACGCCCAGGTCAAAGCCCTCAAGGAAGAGGTAGCCGGTCCACAGCACCGCGATGGCGATGAACCAGATGGTTGGCAGCAGTTCCATTCTTCGTTTCCTCTGCTCTTCTTTGGCGGGGACTATCTTCGGGGCTAGTAGGCGAAGGCCAGGACGTCGTCAGGAGTTTTTCCGCCGCCCTGCCCGCCCGGGCCGGGGGTAGCGTCCTCGTTTTCGTCAACGGGTGCGTGGACCAGTTCCGGCATGGCAGACACCACGCCACCCCGGATGTACTTGACCAGCAGTTTCACTTCCACCACCAGCAGCACCGCGTAGATGGCCGTGAGCGTGACGAGTGACGCCAGCAGTTCCCCTGCGGTGACACCGGGTGAGACAGCGGCCGCGGTGAACATAAAGACCTGGTCGATGCCGTTGGGATCGGGGTTGGGCGCCACCACAAAGGGCTGGCGGCCCATCTCGGTGAAGATCCAGCCGGCTGCGTTGGCTCCGAACGGGGCGAGGATTCCGAAGACGGCGAGGCGCATCAGCCACCGGGACTCGGGGACGGTTCCGTTGCGGGTGAGCCAAAGGGCCACCAGTGCCGCGAGGGCGGCGAGCCCGCCGAACCCGATCATCATGCGGAAGCCCCAGTAGGTGACCTCCATGACCGGAAGGTAGTCGATTTCCTGGCCGGCACGTTCGCCGTAGATGGGGTTGTCAGGCAGGTGCGTTCCGTAGGCCTCCTTGTACTGGGGCAGGAGGCTGTTGACGCCCTGGACTTCGGTGGTGAAGTCGCCCTTGGCCAGGTAGGAAAGGATGCCGGGGACCTCGATCAGGGCCACGATGTCGTCGCAATTCTGGGAGCCGAGGTTGCCGACGCTCAGGACGGAGAAGCCGGTGCCGTCGTGGCAGGCTGCTTCTGCCGCCGCCATTTTCATGGGCTGCTGCTCGAACATCAGCTTGCCCTGGAGGTCTCCGGTGAGGGCCGTTCCGGCGAAGGAGATCATGGCAACGACGGCGCCGATGCGAAGTGACCGGATCCAGACTTTGTGGTCATCCTTGTCACGGCCGGGGATGTCCGCTGCAGCACCTGCGATCACCTTGCCGCCGGCACCTACGGTGTCGACGCCGTCGCGCCGCCTCCGCCACAGGTGGTACCAGGCGATGCCGAGCAGGAAGCCGCCGGCGACGGCGAGGGCGCCGAACAGCGTGTGGGGAACTGCCACGAGTGCTGTGTTGTTGGTGAAGACTGCCCAGGCGTCCGTCATCACGGGCCGGCCGTCGATCATCTCCACACCGACGGGGTGCTGCATCCAGCTGTTGGCCACGATGATGAAGTACGCGGAGAACACTGAGCCCACCACCGCGATCCAAAGGCACGCAAGGTGGATGCCCGGCTTCAGCTGCTTCCAGCCGAAGATCCACAGGCCCAGGAAGGTGGATTCGACAAAGAAGGCCAGGAGCGCCTCGAGCGCCAGGGGCGCACCGAAGACGTCGCCCACAAAGCGGCTGTACTCGCTCCAGGCCATTCCGAACTGGAACTCCTGGACGATGCCGGTGGCCACGCCCATGATGAAGTTGATGAGGAAGAGCTTTCCCCAGAACTTGGTCATCCGGAGGTATTCAGGTTTTCCGGTGCGGTGCCACGCAGTCTGGATCACGGCCACGACCAGCCCCAGGCCGATGGTCAGCGGGACCATCATGAAGTGGTAAACGGTGGTGATGCCAAATTGCCAGCGTGCAATTTCCAGAGCGTCCAAAGCGTCCAAGGCGGTCCCTACTGTCAGCCGATGCAGGTTTTCTACGTTCTGTAGAAACTCTAACTTCTACAAAGTGTAGAACAACGCCCGTTGTGGAGTAAAACGCACTGCAGCACCCTCCCCCGGGTTCTCCAGCGGACGCGGGGCCCTTCTGTTCTACCCAATGTAGAAAGTGGCCGGGAATCGGGGTAAATTGGATCCTGTAGTTGGAACACACGCTTGAAGTCACCGCAGCCCTCCGGTTGCGGTGCGGGGAAACAAAGGAAAAGTGCAATGGCTAGTCTTGGTGAACTGGAACGGGCAGTGATGGACCTGCTCTGGGCGGGCCATGAAGCAGCCACCGCGAACACTTTGCGGGACCGGCTCGCGCAGACATCGGTGGGCCAGGATGGTGCCGCCGGGCACGAAGGCAAGGAACTCGCCGTCACCACGGTGCTCACCGTGCTGTCCCGGCTGGAGAAAAAAGGCTTGGTGGAACGCGAGCGGGGCACCCGTCCACACCGCTACCAGGCAGTGTCGAGCCGCGAGGACCACACCGCCGAGCTGATGCACGAAGTACTGGGGTCGGCTCCGGACCGCGAGGCCGTGCTGGCACGATTCATCGGATCCGTTTCCGAAGGTGAAGCCGAGACTCTGCGCAAGCTGCTTGGCCACCCCTAACGGACCATGTTCTGGGCCTCGTACCTGCTGGCGGTCCTTGCGATAGTCCTGGCGTGGCCGGTACCTATCCTCCTCTCGAGGGCGAACTGGCCCGCGCGCTCCCCCTTCACGGCCATGCTGCTCTGGCAGGCCATCGCACTGGCGGGCGGACTGTCCATGATCGGCGCCATGCTGGTGTACGGCCTGGAACCCATCGGCGATAACCTCATCGCCGGGCTTCGAGCACTGGCAGGCATGGTGCTTTTCAACGCCCCCACCACCGCCCTGGGCTTCTGGCATATCTTCGCGCTGTCCGCCGCGGCCCTGCTGACGGCCCATTTGGTGTTCACCCTGTTGCTGACGTACTACAAGATCGAACGCCAGCGGCGGCGGCACCGTGAACTTCTCGCGCTCCTTGCTTCGCCCTCCGCCGAAGGAACCAGGACCCTGGTCATCAACCACGATTCGCCTGTGGCGTACTGCCTCCCGGGCGGTGCGCGCTCGGTGACCGTGCTGTCCGATGGCCTGATGGCAGCGCTTGAGCCCGCTGAACTCCGTGCGGTCCTGATTCACGAAAACGCCCACCTGAGCCAACGGCACCACCTGCTGCTGTGGGCTTTCGCTGCCTGGCGCCAGGCACTCCCCTGGCTGCCCACCACCCGCCTTGCCCAGGAGTCAGTCAACTCGTTAATCGAGATGCTGGCCGACGACGTCGCACTCAAGACCGAAAGCAAGGCGACGCTGATCAAGGCCATTGCCATCGTGGCCAGCGGTTCAGCGGGGTCTGCCGGTGAGGCCGACCTTCGTTCCGGCGCGCCCAGCCTCGCCCTGGCCGGGCTGGATGCCGCAGCCGGCACGTCCGGCTCTGACTCGGCCCGCACCACTGCCTCACGCGTCAGCCGGCTGCTGTCCCCGCAGCCTGACCTGCCCGCCCCCGTCCGCAGCCTGGTGCTGGCAGGCTGCGTCCTCCTGCTGGCCCTGCCCACGGCCCTGCTGGTGGTGCCCGGCCTGCTGGGCTGACGCCCGCCGTCGTACTTCCCGCACAGCCTCGTGCACGGGCCTGCGGGCGCGGCCGCAGGCCCGTCAGGCGTCGATGCGCTCCCGGTCCAGGCTTGCGGCGCCGGCGATGATGAAATCCTTGCGCGGCGAAACATCCGAACCCATCAGCAGGTCAAAGATCTCCTCCGCCTGCTTAGCGTTCTCGATCCCCACCTTGCGGAGGGTACGGTGCCGCGGGTCCATGGTGGTCTCGGCCAGCTGTTCAGCGTCCATCTCGCCCAGGCCCTTGTAGCGCTGGATGGGCTCCTTGTAGCGCTTGCCCTCCTTCGCCAGCCTCGCGAGCAGCACGTGCAGCTCGGCTTCGGAGTAGGTGTAGATCATGTCGTTGGCCTTCTGGCCCGCGTTGATCACTTCCACCCGGTGCAGCGGCGGGACGGCGGCAAAGACCCGGCCCTCGTCGATCATCGGGCGCATGTAGCGGAAGAAAAGGGTGAGGAGCAGCGTACGGATGTGCGCGCCGTCCACGTCGGCGTCCGTCATCAGGATGACCTTGCCGTAGCGGGCGGCGGCGATGTCGAAACTGCGTCCCGATCCTGCCCCCACCACCTGGATGAGGGCCGCACACTCGGCGTTGGAGAGCATGTCCCCCACCGACGCCTTCTGGACGTTGAGGATCTTGCCACGGATGGGCAGCAGGGCCTGGAAGTCCGAGGACCGCGCCAGCTTGGCTGTTCCCAGCGCCGAGTCCCCTTCCACAATAAAGAGTTCGGAACGTTCGACGTCGTCCGTGCGGCAGTCAGCGAGCTTCGTGGGCATTGACGAGGTTTCCAGCGCATTCTTGCGCCGCTGCGTTTCCTTGTGCACGCGTGCCGAGATGCGGGATTTCATCTCGTTCACAATTTTTTCGAGGAGCAGGGCGGACTGCGCCTTGTCGTTCCTGTTGGCGGAGGTGAGTTTGGCGTTGACCTCGCGCTCTACGACCTTGGCCACGATCGCCCGCACGGCCGAGGTGCCCAGGATCTCCTTGGTTTGGCCTTCGAACTGCGGCTCGGCAAGGCGGACGGTCAGGACGGCGGTGAGGCCGGCGAAGATATCGTCCTTTTCGATCTTGTCATTGCCGGCCTTGAGCTTGCGGGCGTTGTTTTCCACCGCTTTGCGGAAGGTCTTGACGAGCGCCTGCTCAAAGCCGGACTGGTGGGTTCCGCCCTTGGGGGTGGAAATGATGTTGACGAAGCTCCGGACCGTGCTGTCATAGCCGATCCCCCAGCGCAGCGCCACATCCACCTCGCAGTCGCGCTCCACCTCCGCGAGCTGGCTGTGCCCCCGCTCGTCCAGCACTGGAACCGTCTCCTTGAACTTTCCGGACCCGTGCAGCCGCCAGACATCGGTGACGGCGGGATCGGCGGCAAGGAACTCAACGAATTCGGAGATGCCGCCGTCGTGGTGGAAGACCTCCTCGTGGGGTCCGGACTCACCGGGTGTTCCCGGGACCTTCCGCTCATCGCGGACCGTCAGTTTGAGGCCGGGCACCAGGAAGGACGTCTGCCGGGCCCTCGCGGCGAGTTCCTCGTAGGAGAACTTTGCGTCCGGGGTGAAGATCTGCCGGTCTGCCCAGTAGCGGATCCTGGTTCCCGTAACGCCACGCTTGGCCTTGCCCACCACGTCCAGCACCGAGTCGTCCACGAAGGCGGTGAACGGCGCAGCCGGATCAATCCTGGACCCGGTGTCCTTGAAGCGCCCGGGCTCGCCCCGGCGGAAGGACATCTTGTAGGTTTTGCCGCCGCGGTCCACTTCAACATCGAGGCGGGAGGACAATGCGTTAACCACGGACGCACCCACGCCGTGCAGGCCGCCGGAAGCAGTGTACGAACCGCCGCCGAACTTGCCGCCCGCATGCAGCTTGGTAAAGACCACCTCGACGCCGGTGAGCCCTGTTTTCGGTTCCTTGTCGATGGGGATGCCGCGGCCGTCGTCGTGGATCTCCACGGAGTTGTCCGCATGGAGGATGATCTTGATGTCGTGGCCGAATCCGGCCAGTGCCTCGTCCACCGAGTTGTCGATGATTTCCCAAAGGCAGTGCATCAGGCCGCGGGAGTCAGTGGAACCGATGTACATGCCGGGGCGCTTGCGGACGGCTTCGAGGCCCTCCAGTACAGACAGGTGCCGGGCAGTGTAATCAGAGCTTGGTGCCACTGGTGATGAACTCCTTCAGGGACGGAACAGCGGGCTGGAATCGCTCTTCCTAGGGTAGTCGGCCGGGCCCGGCAGTACCGACTGCCACACCTTCCGGGGCGTGTGCCCCGCGCCACGTGCCGCTCTCCCCGGACCCGTAATGCGATCTTGATTCATTCTTGCGGCTACGCGCACAGCGAACTTGTCCCATCCTTGCGATGGTTTTGTTACGAATGCTGGTTATATAGACGTACTGATCTACTAAGGAGGCCGACATGACAACAGCAGTGGCAGACCGCACACTCAACGCACTGGACCGGTGCGATCGTTGCGGAGCTCAGGCATATGTCCGGGTTGTACTGGAGTCCTCCGGTGGTGAACTGCTTTTCTGCGGCCACCACGCCCGTGCAGTTGAGGCAACGCTCAAGCCTTTGAGCTCCGACTGGCACGATGAGACGGGGAAGCTTCACGAGAAGGCTGCCGTAGAAATCGACTAGCTTGGCTGAAGCTGTTGGGACCTCACCGGAAGGTGGGGTCCCAATCTTTTTAAGGCCGAATTCTGTAACCGGCCCAAACGTCCTGTAGGGAGCCGGCAAAAAGGCGGCCCGCCGGTTACCGCTCCCCTAACGGGTACGGCAGCCGGCGGGCCGCTTGTGATGCGTTCTGCTTCTAGTCCAGGTAGTCCCGCAGCACCTGCGACCGCGAGGGGTGGCGGAGCTTGGACATGGTCTTGGACTCGATCTGGCGGATACGCTCGCGCGTGACTCCGTAGACCTTGCCGATTTCGTCTAAAGTCTTCGGCTGTCCGTCAGTGAGGCCAAACCGCATGGCCACCACTCCGGCCTCGCGCTCCGAGAGGGTATCCAGCACGGAGTGAAGCTGCTCCTGCAGGAGCGTGAAGCTCACGGCGTCCGCCGGGACAACAGCCTCGGAGTCCTCGATCAGGTCACCGAACTCCGAATCGCCATCCTCGCCCAAAGGGGTATGGAGCGAGATGGGTTCCCGGCCGTACTTCTGGACTTCAACGACCTTTTCGGGGGTCATGTCCAGTTCGAGCGCCAGCTCTTCGGGCGTAGGTTCGCGGCCGAGGTCCTGCAGCATCTGGCGCTGGACGCGGGCCAGCTTGTTGATGACTTCCACCATGTGCACTGGAATACGGATGGTGCGTGCCTGGTCGGCCATGGCACGGGTGATCGCCTGGCGGATCCACCAGGTGGCGTACGTGGAAAACTTGAAGCCCTTGGTGTAGTCGAACTTCTCCACGGCGCGGATCAGGCCGAGGTTGCCTTCCTGGATCAGGTCCAGGAACAGCATGCCGCGCCCCGTGTAACGCTTGGCCAGCGAGACCACCAGGCGGAGGTTGGCTTCCAGCAGGTGGTTCTTGGCGCGCTTGCCGTCATGGATGATGAATTCGAGCTCGCGCTTGTACTTCGGGTCCATGGAACCGTCGTCTGCATTGATCTTCTCTTCTGCAAACAAGCCGGCTTCGATCCGGAGCGCAAGGTCCACTTCCTGCTCGGCGTTGAGCAGTGCGACCTTACCGATCTGCTTCAGGTAGTCCTTAACAGGATCGGCGGTAGCCCCGGCGGACATGACCTGCTGGACAGGTGCGTCGTCGTCGTCGGCGTCGGAGTAGACGAAGCCCTTGCCGGAGCCGGCGGCTCCCTTGACGGGATCGGCCTCGGCGTCCTCCTCAACGACGTCAGGTCCTTCGAGGATGATCTCATCGAGGTCTTCCTCGACTTCTTCTACTTCATCGGCGTCCGTGTCACCGGCCGATTTCCCGGCCGCCTCAGCAGCAGCCTTCGCGCCGGGTTTGGGCCCGCGCTTCTTGGGCTCACGCTTGCCGTCCGCACCAGCTTCACCGGCAGAAGCCTTGTTGGCTGCCCGCGTGGCGGCCCGCTTGGCGTTTGTCGCAGCCTGCTTCTCCTCGGCGGACAGTTCGTCCTGGGCGGCGGGGTCCTTCTTCGTGGAAGACGGGGTCACAGAAAACCTTTCTAGCGGTGGTCTGTGGAATCACCATACGGGCAACACCACTATGACCCTGTCAAGTCCGTGGTGGAAACCAAGCGCCACCACGGCCGGCAGAGTCTATGAATAGAACTGCCGGAGCGGCTGTAATGTTCCCAAAAAGCGGTCACTACAAGCACTCGATACACGGACCCAACCGGGTCTCGGCATCCATTGTCTCACGATTTCCCCAAATGGGGCCTAACCCGCCGTTCCTGCCGTCTTCGCCTTCAGGCGGCGTCCGGTCCGAATTTCTGCCAGGCAGCCTCCTTCCGCGCCGCCCAGCCGCACAACGTACCCCGGCTGACCACTTCGAGCAGCAGCTCCGCGAGCCGGTAACCGGGCTCGATGCCAAGGGCCTCCCCCAGGTAGGCGGCGGAGTACGAGCCGCGTCCGCGGCACCATGCGATCCAGCCCCTCCCCGTCAATGCAGCCGCTGCCGGTGGCCCGCCCCACATCGCGAGATGCTCCAGGACGAGGTCGAGCGCGTCAAGGCTGTGCCATTGGGGAACGGCCGGCTTCTGCCCCATCAGCACATCACCCTAGCCCGGATTTCCATCCTGGCCGCCGGGCATCAGGAACTCTTCCCCGCACTGGTCCGGCAGCGCGGGGGACGGAGAACCAGAGCCATCCGCTGCGGATGGCACTGGTTCGGGTCCGCCGTGTTCAGTTCCAGGTGCCAATGGCTCCAACTGTCCGTCCGGACCGAAAATCCCGAACTCTTCGGCCCCGGCTGCAGCGGCTGTCTTCCCGGCCGCCGCCATAACGAGGACGGCGTCGCGCCAGGCCGGCACCAGGAGTGTGGCCCGCAGGAAAGCGTCCCGGTGTACCGACGGCCGATGCAGGTCCCCGGCCGGGCGGGCCAGCATCGCTTCCCATTGACCCAGCACCACGGCAAACTGCGGCCGGCTCTGCCGTCTCAGGTCCAGCTGGGCCGACCACACGGCCTCCGCTTCCAGCACCGCGGCTCGATGGAGGGCGGGAACGGGGCCGGCCGGCTGCCGCTGTTCCGGTGCCGGTCCAATGCTGCTTCCCCGGAACACCATCTCGGTGCTAAGCAGGCTGTCGCGGATTTCCTGGATGGGACGCCCCGGCAGTGGGCAGCATGCAACATCCAGGCACCAAACCTCCCGCCAGAAATCATCCCCGACATACCAGGCTTCCCGGACTGGCATCCGCGCCCTTTGCAGCATGGAGTCCAGGCCGGCCATCAAAACGTCGTACCGGGACGGCGACGTCGCGCCGCCATTGCTGGTGAAGACGGCCAGCAATGTGCCGTCAGCGTCCTTGTCCGCCTCGAGATAGCGCCGGACGGCCCGCAGGAATCTTGCCGGATTGGCCAGGACGTCAGGTCCGGGGAGGTCCAGCCGCAGGGTGGCCCCCACCCTTTTGCCCTGCAGCGTCATGGCCACGAGGCTCTGCGCCGGCCAGTATCCCAGCGAGTGGGGAATGAAACCCAGGATGTCTTCCGGGCCGCGGACTGTGAGCCGTTCTGGAGGTGTCATGGCTCCAGCATTCGCCGGAGGCGGGCCGCCCGACAGTAAGGGCGGCAGCTATGTGGAAACCACCGCAGTGCCGCCGGTCCTGTGGAGGACCAGTCAGTCCTCCGAAGCGGATGCCTGGCTGCGCCGGGCCAGGTGTTGGCGGCGCTGGCGGGCCAGCGCGCTGCGCAGGGGCGGGACCACAACACCCTGGGCCGCCATCTGCCGCCGTACCTTCCGGCGGCACACCAGCGTTGCTGCAACCCCGAAGCCGAGCAGCAGGAACTGGACACTCAGTGCGATCCGGAACGGGTCAAGCCCGTACAGCACTCCGTTGGAGAACCCGCTCGCGTACAGCACGTCCAGCACCAGGCCGATCAGGAAGATCGCTATCAGCGCGGCGATGAAGCCGCCCACGTTGACGATGCCCGTCGCGGTGCCAATACGGTGCGCCGGGTTGAAGGTGCGGGCGAAGTCGAAACCGATCATTGAGCCGGGCCCTCCGATGGCGAGCACCACCACCAGGCCGGCCAGCAGCCACAACGGCGAACGGCCCGGAATCAGCAGTACCGCTGCCCAGGCTCCGGCGGTGGCAGCGGCGATCAGCAGGACCATGGTTGAGCGCCGCAACGGGTGGCGGGAAACGAAGCGGCCGATGAAGGGCCCCACCGCCATGGCGGTTGCCACGTACAGCGCCATCAGGGCGGCGACCGTTCCGGCGTCGAGGCCCTGGCCGGAGAGGAGGAACGGGTAACCCCAGGTCATCGCGAAGACGGTGCCGCTGAACTGGATGGTGAAGTGGCTCCACAAGCCCAGCCTGGTTCCCGGCTGGTGCCAGGCACGGGCCAGCGAGGCTCCTGTTGCTTTCAGGCCCTGCTGGGCCTGGGGACGCGGCGTGCCGGGCGGCACGTCCTGCAGGAGCAGCAGCACCAGGACGACGGCGAGTCCCGACATCCCGGCCAGCATCAGGAACGCCGGGGTCCAGCCCGACGCGTGAAGCACGAAGGCGAAGGGGATGACACTGAACAGCTGTCCCAGCTGGCCGGACATACCCGTCAATTGGGTCACGAGCGGTACCCGGGCGGGCGCAAACCAGAGCGGGATCAGGCGGATCACCGAGATAAAAGTCATCGCGTCCCCGGCACCCACCAGGACCCGTCCGGCCACGCCCCCGGGAATACTGTCAGCGAACGCCAGCTGGAGCTGGCCCAGGCCCATCAGCACGGCGCCGCCGGCGATCATGGCGCGTGAACCGAACCGGTCCACCAGCAGGCCCACGGGAATCTGGAGCCCGGCATAGACCAGCAGCTGGAGGACGGTAAAGAACGAGATGGCGGAAGCGCTGGCGTGAAAGCGTTCGGTGGCCTCCAGGCCCACCACGCCAAAGGACGTGCGCTGGGAAACCGCCACAAGGTACCCGAAGATACCAACGGTCCAGATCAGCCAGGCGCGGGGTGCAGTCACCTCTTCATTATGCCCGGACAGCCGTAGCGGTCCCGGCCAGCAGCGGGCTCCGCTACTGGCCGGGGTTCTCGCGCGCGAGGTAGGCCTCGACGGCAGCACCGAGGACTTCCGCATTTGGCAGCTCGTCATTTTCGTCCGCAAGGAGCGACCGGCGGACCGTGCCTTCGGCTTTTTCGTCGTACCGGGATTCGAGGCGGGACACCACCTGCTGGACATCCTCGGAGGCGTCAATCTGCTCGGCGATCTGGCGGCTGACTTCACGGCCGGCTTCCCGGAGCCTGTCCGAGGGCAGCATGAGCGAGGTGGCCGCACCCAGGTATTCAAGTCCTGCGACGGCGGCGGTGGGGTATTCCGCCTCGGCGAGGTAGTGCGGCACGTGGATGACGTAGCCGGCGACATTGCGTCCGGCCTCCACCAGGCGGAGTTCCAGGATGTGGCCCACCGCTGCGGGGACTTCCACCGTGGGCTTCCACACGGAGATGCCCTCGATCAGTTCGGGCCTGTTGCCATGCACGGTGACGCCCACCGGACGGGTGTGGGGTACCGGCATGGGAATGGAATGGATCCAGGTGACCAGGTTGACGTCCAGCTTCTCCACGATGCCCACTACTGCCCGCGCGAACCGTTCCCACTTCAGGTCGGGCTCGAACCCTGCCAGCAACAGGAAGGGATTGCCCAGGCCGTCGATAAGCCGGTAGAGGGCGAGCGTCGGCTCCTGGTAATCCTGGAGGTGGTCCTCGACGAACGTCAGGTGAGGCCTGCGTGACCGGTAGTCGATCAGCTGGTCGGCATCGAAGACTGCCACCGGCTCGGCGTCGAGTGCGTCCAGCAGTTCGGCGTTGATTTGCTTTACCACGTGCCCTGCATCGGCGAACCCGGTGAAGCCCATCACCAAATTCAGCCCCCGGAGTCCGGGGCTGTGGAACAGCTCAATGTTGCTCGCATAGAGCGCGTCAGGGTCCAGCAGGGAGCCGGAGATCCGTTCAAGCACGGCATGTTCCTTTCATTTGGTGCGGGGTGGACATCCTTATCAACGCCCCGGGCCAGCCCGGCATTCCTGCTAAGGGTGTGGCGCACCTCTCAGGAAATACACCAGCTCCGGCGGGGAAGGGCTACGATCGGAACTGGCCTGCCAGTCGGGCTTGCAGACACCCGGACTGCGTCCCGAACGATAGCATCCGGGCATCCATGGCAGAGCGCCGAACATGCATCCCTGCCCGAACATCTCTCGAGAATTGAGGACTGATCCCTGTGGTCAAGAATACTGAAATCAACCTTAGTACCCTCTCAAGGGACCTGAAGAAGAGCCCCAGTGACGCAGTGGTCATCGGCGTGGGGAAGGGCACTGACGGCCCCGTCCTGCTGGACAACCCGCTGACCGCTAAGAGTGCGGAAGCGGTCGCCGAGTCCCTCAAGTCCCTGGGTGTCACCGGCGCGGCAGACCAGATCGTCCGCCTCCCGGGCCTTCCGGAGACCGGCGCCGGAATCCTGGTCCTGGCCGGCACCGGCAAGGTCTCCGCCGCTGAACCGCTCACGGGAGAGGCCCTGCGCCGGGCGGCCGGGTCCGCTGTCCGCCAGCTTGCCGGCCTCGCAAGGGTTGTCCTGGCACTTCCGACGGCGACAGTTGCCGACGTCGCGGCAGTCGCCGAGGGTGCCGCCCTCGGCGCCTATTCCTTCACTGAGTTCCGCTCCTCAAAGGACGGGCTCAAGGATCCGGTGACGAATGCCGTGATCTTCACGGAGTTCGCCGACCACAAGGAGACCGCTGCTGCCCTGAGGCGTGCCGGGCTGATCGGCAAGGCCGTGAACGCCACCCGTTCCCTGGTCAACCAGCCGCCCAGCCACCTCTACCCGGAAACATTCGCGGAGGCTGCCAAGGAACTGGCCAAGGGACTGCCCGTGAAGGTCACCGTCTGGGACGAAAAGCGCCTCGAAAAGGAAGGCTTCGGCGGCATCATGGGCGTGGGCAAGGGCTCCGCCCGCCAGCCACGCCTGGTTAAGGTGGAATACTCCCCCGCCAAGGCAACCTCGAAGATCGCGCTGGTGGGCAAGGGCATCACCTTCGACACCGGCGGCATCTCCATTAAGCCGGCCCTCGGCATGGGCGACATGAAGAGCGATATGGCGGGCGCCGCCGTCGTCCTTAACACTGTCCTGGCCCTCGCCGGACTTGGCCTGCCCGTCAAGGCGACCGCCTGGCTCTGCATCGCCGAGAACATGCCCTCCGGCGCGGCCTCGCGCCCGGCGGACGTCCTGACCATGTACGGCGGCAAGACTGTCGAGGTCCTGAACACAGACGCCGAAGGCCGGCTGGTGATGGCAGACGGCATCGTGGCTGCCAGCCGCGAGTACCCGGATGCCATCATCGACGTTGCCACGCTGACGGGGGCGCAGCTGATCGCGCTGGGTAACCGCACGGCCGGCGTCATGGGCTCCGACAGCGTAACGGGGCCCCTCAAGGCCGCAGCGGACCGGGCCGGGGAACTGGTATGGCCCATGCCCCTGCCCGAGGAACTGCGCCCCAGCATCGACTCCCAGGTAGCGGACCTGGCCAACATCGGCGAACGCCACGGCGGCATGATGACGGCCGCCGTTTTCCTGCGCGAATTCGTGGGTAAGGGCAAGGACGGGGAACAGATCCCCTGGGCCCACATCGACATCGCCGGGCCTTCCTTCAACAACGGGAGCCCGTACGGCTACACCCATAAGCAGGGAACGGGCTGCACCGTCCGCACCCTGGTGGCCTACGTAGAGGACATCCTCGCCGCCGCGGCCTGATAGCACCGGCGGGTCCGGCCAGTCCGGCCGCCACGGGTGCCCTGCGGCACGGGGAATGTTCCCTGCGCCGCAGGGCCGCGTGACACTGGACACAAGCGCTCCACAAACGCGGCGCCAAGGTGGAGCATGGATAAGTGGTTCGCTAAGGTGAACCACGGTAGTCACAAATGCAAGAGAACAGGCCTGCTGACATAATCACGGCAGTGCAAGTTCCAAGACCAGATGATGCGCGCAGATCGCGTCATCGTTCACGCGAGGGAGCGTTTAAGTGGCCGATCAGGCAACTGCGCAAGAATTCGACATCCTGGTACTCGGTGGAGGCAGCGGCGGATACGCCGCCGCTCTGCGGGCCGTACAGCTTGGCCTTACCGTCGGCCTCGTGGAGAAGGCAAAGCTGGGCGGCACCTGCCTCCACAACGGCTGCATCCCCACCAAGGCGCTGCTGCACTCTGCAGAGCTCGCCGACCACGCCCGTGACTCCGCCAAGTACGGCGTGAACGTCACCCTCGACGGCATCGACATCACTGCCGTCAACGCGTACAAGGACGGCATCATCGCCGGCAAGTACAAGGGCCTCCAGGGCCTCATCAAGTCCAAGGGCATCACCGTCATCGAAGGTGAGGGCAAGCTCCAGGGCACCGACACTGTCGTCGTCAACGGCACCGCGTACAAGGGCAAGAACATCGTCCTGGCCACCGGCTCCTACTCGCGCACCCTTCCCGGCCTGGAAATCGGCGGCAAGGTCATCACCTCTGACCAGGCCCTGACCATGGATTCCATCCCCAAGAGCGCCATCATCCTCGGCGGCGGCGTCATCGGCGTCGAGTTCGCGTCCGTCTGGAAGTCCTTCGGCGTGGACGTCACCATCGTGGAGGGCCTGCCCTCGCTGGTTCCCAACGAGGACGCCACCATCGTCAAGAACTTCGAGCGCGCCTTCAAGAAGCGCGGCATCAAGTTCTCCACCGGCGTGTTCTTCCAGGGCGTTGAGCAGAACAACGACGGCGTCAAGGTCACCCTGGTGGACGGCAAGACTTTCGAAGCGGACCTGCTGCTCGTCGCCGTCGGCCGTGGCCCCGTGACCGCCAACCTCGGCTACGAGGAAGCGGGAATCACCATCGACCGCGGCTTCGTCATCACCAACGAGCGCCTGCACACCGGCGTCGGCAACATCTACGCCGTCGGCGACATCGTCCCCGGTGTCCAGCTGGCGCACCGCGGATACCAGCAGGGCATCTTCGTGGCCGAGGAAATCGCCGGCCTGAAGCCGGTGGTTGTCGAGGACATCAACATCCCCAAGGTCACCTACTCGGACCCCGAAATTGCAACCGTTGGCTACACCGAAAAGGCGGCCAAGGAGAAGTTTGGCGACGACCAGGTGCAGACCCAGGAATACAACCTGGCCGGCAACGGCAAGAGCTCCATCCTGGGCACCTCAGGACTGGTCAAGCTGGTCCGCCAGAAGGACGGCCCCGTAGTGGGCGTCCACATGATTGGCGCCCGGATGGGCGAGCAGGTCGGGGAGGCCCAGCTGATCGTGAACTGGGAAGCCTACCCGGAGGATGTGGCCCAGCTGGTGCACGCACACCCCACCCAGAACGAGGCCATGGGCGAAGCCCACCTGGCACTCGCGGGCAAGCCGCTTCACGGCTAGTTTCCCCAAGCACCACAGAGCCTGGTGCACCCGGCACGGAATGCCGGGTGCACTAGGCTTCCAACAAGGCAGCAATCATCCGCACTAAAGATCAATAAGGAGAACGGGGACGACATGTCTGAATCCGTTAACTTGCCCGCCCTCGGTGAGAGCGTCACCGAAGGAACCGTCACCCGCTGGCTCAAGCAGGTAGGTGACCGGGTAGAGGTGGACGAGCCGCTGCTCGAGGTCTCCACCGACAAAGTAGACACTGAAATCCCCTCTCCTGTAGCTGGCGTGATTGAGGAAATCCTGGTTGCCGAGGACGAGACCGCCGAGGTCGGCGCTCCCCTGGTACGCATTGGCGACGGCTCCGGCAACGGCTCTGCCGCCCCGGCCGCAGAAGCACCTGCAGCAGCACCTGCAGAAGAAGCTCCCGCCGCTGCCCCGGCTCCTGCACAGGAAGCACCCGCCCAGGAAGCACCGGCAGCCGCCCAAGAGGCCCCGGCGGCCGGCGGCGAAGGGCATGAAGTTACCCTCCCGGCGCTGGGCGAAAGCGTCACCGAAGGCACCGTCACCCGCTGGCTGAAGGCCGTGGGCGACTCCGTTGAGGTGGACGAGCCGCTCCTGGAGGTTTCCACCGACAAGGTTGATACCGAAATTCCGTCCCCGGTAGCCGGTACCCTCCAGGAAATCCGCGTTAACGAAGACGAAACGGCGGAGGTCGGCTCTGTCCTGGCTGTTATCGGTTCAGGTGCAGCGGCTGCCCCTGCCGAAGCACCGTCCACTGAGGCGCCGGCCCAGGAAGCCCCCAAGGCTGAAGCTCCGAAAGCTGAAGCGCCCGCACCGGCACCTGCCCCGCAGGCTGCACCGGCCCAGGAAGCCCCCAAGGCTGCACCGGCACCGCAGGCTGCACCCGCCCCCGCGGCGGCACCTGCCGCGGCCCAGGCCGCCCCGTCCAACGGCGGGTCCGAATCCGGTTACGTCACTCCCCTGGTCCGGAAGCTCGCCAACCAGCACGGCGTGGACATCGCCTCGCTCTCGGGCACCGGTGTGGGCGGACGCATCCGCAAGCAGGACGTTATCGCCGCCGCCGAAGCCAAGGCCGCACCCGCCGCTGCCCCTGCAGCAGCGCCCGCCGCGGCACCGGCAGCGTCCAACGCCGCTGTTTCCTCGCTGCGCGGCACCACGCAGAAGGCACCGCGGATCCGCCAGGTCATCGCCCGCCGCATGCGCGAGTCCCTCGAGATCTCCACCCAGCTGACGCAGGTCCACGAAGTGGACATGACCAAGGTCGCCAAACTCCGCGCCCGTGCGAAGAACTCGTTCCAGGCCCAGAACGGCGTCAAGCTGACCTTCCTCCCGTTCATCGCCAAGGCCGTCGCCGAGGCGCTCAAGCAGCACCCCAAGCTCAACGCTGCCTACGACGAGGACAAGCAGGAAATCACCTACCACAACGCCGAGCACCTGGCGATCGCCGTCGACACGGACAAGGGCCTGCTGGTTCCGGTCATCAACGACGCCGGCAACCTGAACCTCGCCGGACTGGCCGGGAAGATCGCCGACGTTGCGGGCCGCACCCGTGACGGCAAGATCGGCCCGGACGAGCTGTCCGGTGGCACGTTCAGCATCACGAACATCGGTTCCGTCGGCGCCTTGTTCGACACCCCGATCATCAACCAGCCGCAGGTGGGTATCCTGGGCACCGGCGCCATCGTAAAGCGCGCCGTGGTTGTGGCCGACGAGAACGGTGACGACTCGATCGCCATCCGGTCCATGATGTACCTGTCCCTGACGTACGACCACCGCCTGGTGGACGGCGCCGACGCAGGCCGGTTCCTCCAGACCCTGAAGGCCCGCCTCGAGGAAGGCGCCTTCGAGGCCGACTTGGGGCTGTAGAGCAGCACAACGTTTGACGGCGGTACAGGCAGCGGTGGGAGACCACCGCAGGGCCTGGGCCGCCGTCGGCGTTTAAGCGCACGGGAGGCGCCGCTCCCGTGCTACTACAAGCTGTAGAACCTCTGGCTACACTGGTCCCATGAACATCGTCTATAACATTGTGGTTTTCCTGCACATCGTCGGCGCGGCCATGATCGTGGGCATCTGGATCGGCCAGATGAAAAAGCCCACAGTCCATCCCCGCCAGTTCGACGGCGCCATGCTCCAGCTCCTCACCGGCATCGCCCTGATGGGGCTGATCCCGGCCCTCGATATGGACGCAAACTATGTCAAGCTGGGCATCAAGTTCGTGATCGCCCTGGCCGTCGGCGTGCTGGCCTTCATCGGCCGCCGGAAGTATAAGAACGGCGAGGACATCAGCAAGGGCCTGGCTCACGGCGTGGGCGGACTCGCGCTGCTGAACATCGCGATCGCCACCATCTGGCAGTAACTGCCCCCCCGCTGGAGACCAGACGACGGCGGCGCCCCACCTTGGGTGCGTCGCCGTCGTCTTTTAACACCGTGGTCATAATCCACCGGGAGCGGACATCTGTGCATGCCCGGGGCTAAGTCCCTAGGATGGGAAACGGCGGGTCCAGGCACCAGCCTGCCCCGGTTCGAATCGATTTGAGGAGTGGTTATGGCAGCAACACGCACCGCGCACACAGTATGGAACGGCGACCTGATGTCAGGTTCCGGGAACACCACGCTGGACAGCTCTGGCCTGGGTACCTATGACGTCACCTGGAAGGCCCGTACCGAAGCTGCCGGCGGCAAGACCAGCCCGGAGGAACTCATCGCGGCAGCCCACTCCGCCTGCTTCTCCATGGCCTTCAGCCATGCCTTGGCCCAGGCCGGCCACGCGCCGGAGGAAGTCAACACCAAGGCTGACGTCACCTTCGTGCCCGGCACCGGCATCACCGGCAGCCACCTGACCATGTCCGCCCGGATCCCGGGAATTTCCGAAGACGAGTTCCAGAAGATCGCTGCCGAGGCCAAGGTCGGCTGCCCCGTTTCCGGCGCCCTTGCCAGCATCGACATCACCCTGGACGCTACGCTCGAGGCCTAAACCGCTTCAGCGCGCATGCGCCAAAAAGCCCTGCCTGGCCGTTTCCGGCCAGGCAGGGCTTTTCCGTTCTGAGGGTTTACTTGCCCTTGCCGCGTGGCGGCAGCGGCGCAGGGCGTAGCCGGCGGTAGCCTTCGCGTGCCGGCGGGCGGTCGGTGGGAAGCTCCTGCACCATCTCCTTGAGTGCCCCAATGCCGTATTCCAGCTGGGGATCACGTCCGGCTGCATAGGCGTGCGGCGGATAGGTAACCTCAATGTCCGGGTCCACACCGTAATTTTCGACGCCCCAGCCCACACCGCCGCCGAACCAGGTAGCGTATCGCGGCTGGGTGACACCCGTGCCGTCTGCCAGGGCAAACCTGTTGTCGATGCCGACCACGCCGCCCCAGGTGCGCGTTCCGATGACGGGACCGATGCCCCGCAGCTTTGATACCTGGGTGATGATGTCACCGTCCGACCCGGCAAACTCATCGGCGAGGATGATGACCGGCCCGCGCGGCGCGTGGTGCGGGTAAGTCCGCGGCTTCTCAGCCCGCGGCATGCTCCAGCCGGTGACTTTGCGGCCAATCAGTTCAGCCACAAGCTGGGAGGTGTGCCCGCCGCGGTTGCGCCGGACGTCCACAATAAGGCCGTCAAGCGCTGTTTCGGTATCGAGGTCGCGGTGGAGCTGGGCCCAGCCGTTCGCCATCATGTCCGGGATGTGCAGGTATCCGAAGGTGCCGCCCGAGGCCTCCCGGACAGTCCGGCGGTTTGAGGCAACCCATTCCTGGTACCGCAGGCGCTCCTCGTCCTTGACGGGGACGACGGCGACCCGCCGCTGCCTGCCGGCGCTGTCGCCGTGGGCTCCGCCGTTAAGGAGTGTCAGCTCCACCGGCCGACCGGCCGCCCCCACCAGCTGCATCGCCGGGGTCACGGTAGCGGACAGCGGAACGGCGTCAATGGCCAGGAGGACGTCTCCGGCCTTGGCACCGACGCCCGGCCGCGTCAGGGGCGACGTTGCCAGCGGATCCGATGACTCGCCGGCAAGGATGTGGGTGATCTCCCAGCCCCTCTCTGTGAGGGCAAGGTCGGCCCCAAGCCGGCCCTGGCCATGGCTTCCGTTCTCCGTGACGGGTGCGGGACGGACGTAGGCGTGGGAGGTGCCGAGTTCACCGTGCAGTTCCCAAAGGAGGTCCACCAGGTCGTCGTGGGAACCCAGCCGGTCCACCAGCGGACGGTAGCGCTTATGGATGGACTCCCAGTCCTGCCCTGCCATGTCTTCAGTCCAGAAGAAGTCACGCTGCAGGCGCCATGCCTCGTCGAAGGCCTGGCCCCAGACGCTGAGCGGGTCCATCATCACCCGGATCCGGCCAAGGTCCACCTTGACCAGCTCGCCTGATTCCTCGTCAGCCTTCTTGTCCGCCGGTACAACGCTGACCTGCTTGTCGGAAATCAGCACCACTTTAGTGCGGTCGCCGGAGAGCCGGAAGCTGTCCAGCGACTCCACCAGCGTGGACTGTTTCCGGCGGGCGAGGTCGAAGCGGGCAAGGCTGGGGCGGGCATCCTTGTCGTCCTGGCTGGCTTTGCCGTCACCGGTGACCCCGGCGAGGGCCCAGTCGAGCCACAGCAGTGCGCCGTCGGCTGCCTTCAGGGACGTGTAGTTGCCCTGGGGTACGGGGACGCCGATGACGCGGTGGGCGAGTCCTTCCGGGTCCACCCCGACCTCAGGCACCGCTGCCGCAGCTTCCTGCTTCGGTTCCCCGGCTCCGTCGCCTGCCCCGTCCTCCCCCGCATCCGGATCCACCGACGGACCAAACGGCGACGGCGTGTCAGCCGCCAGTGCCACGAGGTATGGCTTGATGGGGCTGGGGAAGGAGAGGTCAAAGGAGTGCCCGTCGTAGACGGGGTCGAAGCTGCGGTTGGAGAGGAACGCCAGAAACTTACCGTCCGGGGTGAAAGCGGGCGAGGTGTCGCAGAAGCGGCCATCGGTGACGTCCACCAGGCCGGAATCAAGATCCGTTACCTTGGCAAGCCGGAGCCGGCTGCGGGAACCGAAGGAGGTCACGGGTTCGGACCAGACCAGCCACTGGGAGTCCGCCGACCATGCCAAATCCGTGACGGTGCCTTCACCGATGCTGGCCACCAGCGTCAGTTCCCCGGTCCGCGTGTTCGCTGCGTAGACCTCGCCGAAGGACGTACCCAGTGCAAGCCAGTCACCGTCCGGACTGGCCTCAAGGGAGCTGGTGCGGGTGGGGCGGGGAAAGTCGATGCGGGTTGCTGCCGCGGGAGCAGGAGCCGCGGCGGCTGAGGGGGCATTCTCCGGCGCGACGTCAGCCTGCTGGTCATCCCGGACGGCGGGAGCAGGACCGGCTCCTGCCAGCACCGCAGCCCCGGCGGCCGGGACAGGCTGCGGCAAGGCTACGGCCAATTCGTCCTGCCCGGGCACCGAAGCAGTGCCGCTGCTTGACTCTCGGGCGGGGGCGGATGTCCCCACGACGCCTGCTTCCGTTGTCCTGCCGGCCACCGGCGCGGCAACGTCCTTGATGTACAGCGCTTCGACGCCGTCGTGGTCCGCGACGTAGGCCAGGCGCCCGTTGCCGAGAGGCCTGGGAAGGCGGGCCCGGACGCCCGGCGTTGCTTCAACGATCCGGGAAGGCCCGTCCTTGTGGCGCAGCCAGTGGATAGTGCCGTGCGCTTCGACCGCGCTGGCCGCCCCGGCGCCGTCCGGGACTGCCGCGGCAAGGTGCTTGCTGGTGTTGAGCAGCGCCGGGCGCCGCGACTGGGAAGCAGAGCCCAGCGTGATCTCCAGCCGCACGGGATCGGACCCAAGACCAGCAAGAATCCAGAGCTCGCCCGCGGACTCGAAGATGATGCGCTTGCCGTCGGAAGCGGCGTGCCGGACGTAAAAGTCCTCGTGGTCCGTGTGCCTGCGCAGGTCTTTTCCATTGGGAAGGACCGAGTACAGGTTGCCGTAACCCTCGTGATCGGACAGGAATGCGATCCGGCCGTCCACCCACATGGGATCAGCGAGGTTGCCGTCAAGGTCGGGCAGCAGGCGCTCAAATTCACCGTTGCCGTCGTTGTCCAGCCAGAGCTTTCCTGCGGTGCCTCCGCGGTAGCGCTTCCACCACGCGGGTTCGCGCGACAACACGCTGCCCACCACCACCGGGCGCTCGTCACCCACTTCCGGGCCGAAAGCGACCGACTCCACCGGGCCGAAGGGCAGTTCCTCGGCCCAGCCGCCCTCAAGCGGCACGCTGTAGGCGTGGGTGTGGCGGCTTTCGGCCTGGCGGAAGGCGCTGGTGACCACGATGGAGCCCTTGGCAGTAAAGCCCTTTACCCGGGTGGTGCCGTGGCCGAAGTAGGTCAGCTGCCGGTAGTCGCCGCCGTCCACCGCTGCCGACACCACCTCCGGCGCTGTTCCCTGAACCACGGTCCACACCAGCCTCTGTCCGTCCGGGGTGAAGCGGGGATTGCGGGCGGGCAGCTGGAGCGAGGAGACACGCCAGGCACGCCCTCCGCGCAGAGGCGCAATCCACACGTCATCCTCAGCCACAAAAGTGACCAGATCGCCGTGCAGATGCGGGTAACGGAAGTAACTCGAGGAGGTCATCGTTTGATCATAGTCAACCCCCGCTTACGCCTGTTGGAGGTTCCTGCGCCGCCGCTGGCGTGGTGTGATGGACCCCATGCGCATAGTCATCGCCGGCGCCTCCGGGCTGATCGGTACCCATATGTCGGCCACCTTCCGTGATGCCGGCCACGACGTCGTGTCCCTGGTCCGTGGCGAGCCGGCATCGGCAACGGAAGTCCGGTGGAACCCGGCGGCCGGCGAACTCGACCCGGCGGCACTCGCCGATGCCGACGCCGTCGTCAACCTCTCCGGCGCCGGCATCGGCGACAGGCCCTGGACCCGCAGGCGCGTTGATGAACTTCTCAGCTCGCGGCTGGACTCCACGCGGACGCTCACCCACGCCATGCGGCAGCTTGATTTCCCGCCCCCCGTCTTCCTCAGCCAGTCCGGGGCAAATTACTACGGCGACGCCGGCAAGACCGTGTTGCCCGAAAACGCCCCGCAGGGAGCCGGCACCCTCGCCCGGATCTGTGGTGAGTGGGAAGCGGCAGCCGCCACCGCTCCCCCGGGTGTGCGGGTGGTGGTGGCGCGGACCGCGGTGGTCCTCAGCCGTTCCGGCGGCGCACTGGGCAGGCTGCTCCCCCTGATCCGGCTGGGGGTTGGCGGGCCGCTCGGCAACGGCCGCCAGTACTGGCCTTGGATCACCCTGCCGGACGTTTCGGCAGCATTCCTCTTCCTGCTGGACTCCCAGCTGTCCGGGCCGGTCAACCTCTGCGCCCCCGAGGACACAAACATGAACGCCCTGGTGGCTGCGCTGGCCAAGGCCCTGCACCGCCCCGCCGCGCTGCGGGTCCCGGCCCCGGTACTGCGCCTGGTGATGCGCGATCTGGCCGACGAACTGCTCCTCGCCAGCCAGCGTTTGGAACCCGCCGTGCTGTCCTCGGCCGGTTTCACCTGGCAGCATCCCACACTCGCCCAGGCCGCGCACTGGGTAGCAGGGAAGGAGTAGAAGCCTGTCCTGCGCGCGGGATCAGCCGGCATCAGGTGCCGGGAAGGATGTCGCTGACCCGCCACCTGCCGTCCAAAAGAACCAGTACCAGGCGAAGCCGTTGCCCGCCCCCGGCCTCTCCCCTTGCGGTCACAACGCCCTGGGCGTCCTTTTCCTCATAGGCGGACGAGGCTGAGGTGACGGCAACCACGGTGCCGGCTTCGGTTCCGCCCTCCTGCGCCTGCACCTGTGACAGCGTCGTGGAGAAGCCGGACAGGACGCGGCCGGATTGGCGCAGCCGGCCGCTGATCCCATTATCTGCTGCCGCCGCAGCCGAGCCATGCTGGTTCACCTCATCGAGGAGTTCCAGCTGTCCCGTGCTGAGGGCCAGCGACCTCAGCACCGCGAGGCCGTGGACCGCCACTCCAGGATCGGGTGACGCCGCCTGTTGCCTGGCTGCCTCCAAAGGATCGGCGGGCTGGAGTGTTTCCGCAGGAAGGACGTGGGGGACGCTGGTTGTGTTTGCCCCGCCAGCCGTCTCCGCGGGGGAATCAGGTCCGGCGCCGGTGACCCCCGCACCGGACAGCCACCAGGCTGCAGCAACTGCTGCAGCAGCTGCACCGGCAAGAGCGGCCCGCCGCACCTGCCGGCCACCCCGCGGCGGGGCGTGCCGACCTCTCCCCCGGTCCCCAGGGCGGGCCGGAGGGATCACTTCCTTCGCCTCACCAAAGGGCACTTTTCCCGGGGCAACGAACGGGCCCGACCATGTCGACGTCGTCAGCCGGCGCCGCAGCCGGCGGACCCGCTCGCCCAGCCCGCTGCGTGGAGTTGCGGGTGCCTGCAGGCGGGTTACCAGTGCCGGAAGGACTGTGGGGTGGACTGCAGGCGCCAGGTCCAGCGGCAGGGGTGATGCGCTCCGGTATACGGCTGTGGCGAGGGAGGCGGCGGCAGGCCGGAGCCGCCGGTCCTCGTTCAGTCCGGACTCCAAGGCGGCGGCGAGTTCCCGGGGGACCCCGGGAAGCAGGAGTGACAAGGGCGGCCGGTCCGCCGTACGCTGCGGAGGCAGTCCGGTGAGGCAGAACCAGCCGAGCGCTGCCACTGAATAGACGTCACGTTCGGGCTGCAGGCCTGCCCGAACTGCGTCCACCGGCGCCGGATCCAGAAATCCGGGTGTGCCTGCACTGGCCGCCGGGCCAGGGTCACCCAGCATCCGGGCGATGCCGACGTCGGACAGCATTGGTTTGCCCTGGGCGGTGAACAGGACGTTGCCCGGGGAGACGTCGCCATGCGTGAACCCTTTGCCGTGCAAATACGCCAAGGCCTGGGCGATGGGCGTCAGCACCGTCACGGTTTCCCCGACGCTGAGTTTGCCCCTGGCAGCTACGATGCCGGCGAGCGAGCCGCCGGGTGCGTAGTCCATAATCAGTGCGGCCGGTCCCTCCGCAGCCAACGCGACAGTGTTGTGGGCTTTGATGAGGTGCGGATGATCCAGGACGGACAGGATGCGGATCTCTCGCCGGATGCCTTCTTCGGTCATCGAGGTTCCCCGGGATGACCTTCTGGCGGGGGGACTGAAGTACTTCAGGGCGAACTCCCGGCTGCTTCGTTCCTCCCGGACCAACCAGACAGTGGAACTGCCGCCGCGGCCGAGCAACCGCCCGACGGCGTAGCCGGCGGCCGTCATTCCCTGCAAATCTTCCATGACCTATGTCTAGTCGAATCCGGCGCGGCCCGCAGAAGTTATCCACAGGGGCCGGAGGCCCGGCCGCCAGCGCCCGGGGTGCACGGTGAGCTTAAGCACTAAACCCGGTGCGTGGCCGCCCAAGGTCTAAGCTGGATGCCATGACTCTTCAGTTTTCACAGCTGGGTCTTGCTCCGGATTTTGTCGACTACACCCGCGGTTGGGCCATCCAGAGCGAACTCCACGACAACGTCGTCGCCGGAAAGGCCCCGAGCACTGTACTTCTCCTCGAACACGCCCCGGTGTATACGGCCGGTAAGCGGACGGAGGATCACGAGCGGCCGTTCGACGGCACGCCGGTGGTCCCGGTGGACCGCGGCGGCAAGCTCACTTGGCATGGCCCTGGCCAGCTTGTGGGATACCCCATTATCAAGCTGAAGAACCGGGCAGGGATCCGCGACTACGTCGAACGCCTCGAATCCGTCATCATCAACGTCCTTGCTGACTACGGCATCCGGGCCGTGCGGATCAAGGGCCGGGCAGGGGTCTGGATCGCAGCAGATGCGAACGGCCCGGACAGGAAGATTGCCGCCATTGGCATCCGCGTCCATGAGGGTGTCACCATGCACGGGTTCGCCATCAACTGCAACAACGATCTCTCCCCGTATTCGCAGATCATTGCCTGTGGAATAACCGATGCCGGCGTCACAACCATCGCCCAGGAAACCGGTTATGACATCTCCCCGGCTGACCTCGTTTCAAGAATCACCGAAGAACTGCGCAAGAATGAAGACGCCCTGGTCGCTACCCCCGAAGGAGCTCTACTGTGACATTGGCACCTGAAGGCCGGAAGCTTTTGCGCGTTGAACAGCGCAACTCTGCTGTCCCGGTGGAGCGGAAGCCGGACTGGATCAAGGCCAAGGTCCAGATGGGCCCGGAGTTCGTCCAGCTCAAGAACCTGGTGAAGAAGGAAGGCCTGCACACGGTGTGCGAGGAGGCCGGCTGCCCCAACATCTTTGAGTGCTGGGAGGACAAGGAAGCCACGTTCCTGATCGGCGGGTCCGAATGCACCCGCAGGTGTGATTTCTGCCAGATCGACACCGGCAAACCCTCCCCGGTGGACAGGTTCGAACCGACCAAGGTGGCCAGGTCGGTGCAGGCAATGCAGCTGCGCTACGCCACCGTCACCGGCGTCGCCCGTGACGACCTCGAGGACGAGGGCGTCTGGCTGTACGCCGAGACGGTCCGCAAGATCCACGAACTGAACCCCGGCACCGGCGTGGAGCTGCTGATCCCCGACTTTTCCGGCAAACCCGAACACATCGCCGCGATCTGCGACTCCAAGCCCGAGGTGTTCGCGCACAACGTCGAGACCGTGCCCAGGATCTTCAAGCGGATCCGGCCGGCGTTCCGGTACGAGCGCTCCCTGGATGTGATCACGCAGGGCCGGAACCTGGGCATGGTGACCAAGTCCAACCTGATCCTGGGCATGGGCGAAACCCGCGAGGAGATCTCCGAAGCTTTGCGGGACCTGCACGAGGCCGGCTGTGACCTGATCACCATCACCCAGTACCTGCGCCCGAGTGAGCGGCACCTGCCGGTGGACCGGTGGGTCAAGCCGCAGGAATTCGTTGACCTCCAGGACGAGGCCACCGAGATCGGGTTCCTGGGCGTGATGTCCGGGCCGCTGGTCCGCTCCTCCTACCGCGCCGGCCGGCTCTGGGCCACCGCGATGCGCAAGAAGGGCTGGGACATCCCCGCGGAACTGGCCCACATCGAGTCCTCCGGCACCACCCGCCAGGAAGCCAGCTCCCTCCTCGCAGCCCACTCCTGACCCCGGAAACTCCTTATAGCCCAAGGGCCGGCACCGGAAGACTCCGGTGCCGGCCCTTCGGCTTTGGTCACGTAGAATTAAGTCACTATGGCGAAATCCCCTGATTCCAGCAACTCCACTCCGTCTGGCTCCAGCGCAGTCAAGCGTGGCCTCTTCTCCCGCAAGCCGAAAGAAGCAAAGGTCAAGAAGCCCAGCCGGCTCAAGCAGATCGGCGAGGTCTTCACCATGACCCGCCGCCACGACCCCATGGTTCCGTGGCTGATGCTGCTGGTTTTCCTCGGCGTGGTGGCTGTCAGCTTCCTGGTGGGTTTCTGGCTTGAAAACTGGATCACGGGCCTGATCATCGGCATCCCGCTGGGTTTGCTGGGAGCCACACTGATTCTCTCGCGGCGCGCAGAACGTGCGGCTTTCGCCCAGATCGAAAACCAGCCCGGCGCCTCCGGCGCGGCGCTGGGAACGCTTCGGCGCGGCTGGATCACCGAGGAACAGCCCGTCGCCGTCAACCCGCGCACGCAGGACGCCGTGTTCCGCGCCATCGGCCGCCCCGGCGTCGTGCTGGTCAGCGAAGGCCCCACGCACCGTGTGAAGCCGCTGCTGGACGCGGAACGCAAGCGCCTGGCGCGGATTCTTCCCAACGTCACTGTGCACGTCATTGAAAGCGGCCGCGGCGAAGGGCAGGTTCCCATCAGCCAGGTGGCGAAGAAGATGGGCAAGCTGAAGAAGGAACTGACCAAGCTTGAGGTGAATGCCGTGTCCAAGCGGATCGCATCGCTGGGCAACCGGCTCCCCATCCCCAAGGGCATCGACCCCTACAAGGCCCGCCCCAACCGCGGACGCTAGAGCAAACGCCCCGGATTCCGGCTACAAGCCGGGCCGGGGCTTTTTTATGGCCGGCCAATGCCGCCACCCGAACTACAGGACAGGACAAAGTGGAACAGCACAAGGTGAAACAGGACCAGGTTGGATCTTCCGCGAGGAGCGCCGTGCTCCGCGCCTTCAGGGTTCTCGCGATCGCCGAAGCGTTCAGCTGGGCTGCGCTTTTGGTGGGCATGTACTTCAAATGGATTGCCGGCACCACGGAACTTGGCGTACAGGTGGCCGGGCCCATCCACGGTGCCTTGTTCGTGGGCTACGGGATCGCCGCGCTGGCGCTCTGGCGGCTGCAGCGCTGGCCGTTCGTAGTGGCCCTCCTGGCCGGCCTTTCCGCCGTCTTCCCGTTTGCCACCCTCTGGTTTGAGCGCTGGGCCGGCAAGCGGGGGCACCTTACGGCTGCCGGCGCCCCAACCCCTGAAGCAAAAGAAACCAGCCGCGTCTGACTCCGGGCACCTTAGCGGACCACGAGCAACGTGTTCATGGCCTTGTCGTGGAGCCCGCGGTGGTCCGGATCGAAGATGACGGCGGGAACCACCAAGCACAGCAGCAACGACCTCACCAAGGCTGCCAGCGGTCCTGGCGCTCCGCCGCCGGCTGCCACCACGTGAATGCCGGTGATGCGGTGCCCGATGCTGTATCCGAGCGTGCCCACCAGGAGGATCTGTTCGACGGCGAAAATCGCCAGGGTGGCCCAGGCATCGCCCCCAAAGGCGAAGTTGCTGATGAGCAAGGCAATGCCCCAGTCGATCATGAGCGCGATGATCCTGCGTCCGGCGCGGGCAATGGAGCCGGATCCGGACTCCGGCAGCCCCAGCCGCTCACCCGGATACTTGGAGATGCCCGAGGTGTCAGGGCCGGTGAGCCAGGAGCCAATGTCTTTGCGATCTACCACCGTCCAAGTTTACTCGGTTCCCTCGCCCACAGTGTGGAAGCAGTTAGACCACACTGTGGACGGCGGATAGCCTTGCCATAACAGGGCATTCTGTAACCTGCCCGAAACAATGCGGACATGGACGGGAAATGCCGCGTCCATAGGCTGTTAGCAGTTTCAAGCAAATCCACCGGCATACATGTGCAGCGGGTACTTTCAGCAGGGAAACACTGCGGCGTTTCCCTGCTTTGGATTGCGCTGGATCAGATGGCTTTCACGCCAGATAGTTACATATGCGTTAGGAGCATAGATGTTCAAGACTGCGGACGAGGTCCTCAAGTTCATCAAAGACGAAGACATTAAATTCGTCGATATCCGTTTCACCGACCTTCCGGGTGTCCAGCAGCACTTCAACGTCCCGGCCAAGAGCGTTGACGCCGACTTCTTCATCAACGGCCAGCTCTTCGACGGATCCTCCATCCGCGGTTTCCAGGGCATCGCCGAATCCGACATGCAGCTGATCCCGGACGTCACCACCGCGTTCCTGGACACGTTCCGCATGGAGAAGACCCTGGCGCTGAACTTCTCCATCGTCAACCCCCGTACCGGCGATCCTTACCACCGCGACCCCCGCGGCGTGGCAGAGAAGGCCGAAGCCTACCTGGCCTCCACCGGCATCGCTGACACCGCCTTCTTCGCTCCCGAAGCCGAGTTCTTCGTATTCGACAACGTCCAGTACCAGTCCTCCCCGCAGGGCAGCTTCTACAAGATCGACTCCGAGGAAGCCCACTGGAACACCGGCCGCGAGGAAGAGGGTGGAAACCTCGGTTACAAGACCCCCGTCAAGGGCGGCTACTTCCCGGTCTCCCCCACTGACAAGCAGGCCGACCTGCGCGATGCAATGTGTGTCGCCCTGGACGAAGCCGGCCTCGAGGTCGAGCGCAGCCATCACGAAGTTGGCTCCGCCGGCCAGGCTGAGATCAATTACAAGTTCACCACCCTGACCCACGCTGCGGATGACCTGCAGAAGTTCAAGTACGTCATCAAGAACACCGCAGACGCCTGGGGCAAGTCAGTGACCTTTATGCCCAAGCCGGTCTTCGGCGACAACGGCTCCGGCATGCACTGCCACCAGTCGCTGTGGAACGGCGGAGAGCCGCTGTTCTACGACGAGAAGGGCTACGCCGGCCTGTCCGACACAGCCCGCTGGTACATCGGCGGCCTGCTCAAGCACGCCTCCGCCGTCCTGGCCTTCACCAACCCGACGGTGAACTCCTACCGCCGCCTGGTCAAGGGCTTCGAAGCTCCGGTCAACATGGTCTACTCGCAGGGCAACCGCTCCGCCGGTATCCGTATCCCCATCACGGGCACCAACCCCAAGGCCAAGCGCATCGAATTCCGCGCGCCGGACCCCTCCTCCAACCCTTACCTGGCATTCGCTGCCCAGCTGATGGCCGGCATCGACGGTATCCGCAACCGCATCGAGCCGCCCGCACCGATCGACAAGGACCTCTACGAGCTCCCGGCAGAAGAGGCCAAGGACATCCCCAAGGCTCCGGGCACGCTGGAGGAAGCCCTGGAGGCCCTGGCCGAGGACAACGAGTTCCTGCAGGCCGGCGGCGTGTTCACCCAGGACCTGATCGACACCTGGATCGAGTACAAGTACGAGAACGAGATCCGTCCGCTGTCGCTGCGCCCGAACCCCTACGAGTTCGAGCTCTACTACGGCGTCTAGCCGGACTTGCGGCTGAAGCGGCTTTAGCCCGCAGGCAGCCCGCAAAAATTTGAGTCGCAACAAGGCCGGTCTCCTCGGGGGCCGGCCTTTGTTGTGCGCTGAGCGCCCCCGTGCGGCCGCTCAGCCTGCCAGCCCGCCAGCTTCCGTCCAATACCCGACCGTGGGGCTGTCGGTTGTTATCCCGGCGGGCTGGACAATTCCTGCCGGTGCGGAGCATTTGTCACAACGGCCCACAAACTGATGGGGGCAATCCATGGGATCCACCCCGTCTTCGGTATGTACTGTTATTCGCATGGAATGCCTGCGGCTTTCTGAAGCCGGCCCGGCTCGCGGGGCCGGCTATCGTTCAGGTAAGGCGATGATGGTGCCGGCAGAGGCTGTGGGGGCTACCAGGCCCGCAACCTGCCGGCACTCATAGTTAACCGCTCCTGGTGGTTCGGGGGCACCAGTAGGCGGTACTCACTTTTTCCGAAGGCGGCTACGGGTGGGTGCTGCGGTGCAACACCGGCTGCTGAGGGTGGGGACCCGGTTCCAGACGTGCTGAGACCGGGAACCGGATCCCCTGACGAATGCTCCCCGAGACGAAGACTTTGCAAGCCTTCCCCCCAACAAGGTTTGAAGAACACCGCCAACCCACATCCTCGGGCAATACGGGACAGAGCGCAACGCCGGGATCCCCGGCTACCCTGCGGCGGACCGGCCAAAACCGCGGAACATCACCCGCTGGGGACCGGCCGGCCCTCCCGAATATTGCCCGCGGTCCTCAAAGCCGGCGCGGCGGTAGGCGGACAATCCCGCCGGATTTGCTTCATTGACGGAGAGGACGACGCCGGTCTCTCCCGTCCCATGCCTGGCGCTGAGTTTTTCCGCAGCCGCCACAGCGGCGGCAGCAGCCAACGGGCCAAGGCCTTTCCCCTGTTCCCGCCGGTCGATCAGGAAGCCCCGCAGCAGCCAGGCTGAATCGTCGTCCGGCCAGCCCGCCAGCCGGGCTGCCCCTGCCTGCAGGGTCAGCACGCCCACGGCCCGGCCCCGGAATTCCATGACGTAGGGGCGGCGGGACTCCTCCGCGAGCCCCACCAGTACCATCCGCAGCGGATCGCCCACGAACTGCTCCTGGCCCGGCCCGAGTTCAAGGTTCGCCACTGCGCCCAACTGGATGGCACAGGCGTCGTCGTCGAGGTCCTGAAGCGGGATCAGCCAGATGCCCGGGTCCATCCCGTTCAGGACTGCGCGCCGGCGGACCCGTCACCGGCCGCTGATTCAGCGGCCACGGACTCAGCCGGCGGACCGGCAGGATCCATCCACGTCACTTCCCAGAGGTGGCCGTCCGGATCCTGGAAGCTGTGGTTGTACATAAAACCGTAGTCCTGGGGGTCTTCGGAAGCGGACCCGCCGGAGGCCAATGCGGTCCTGACGGCCTCATCCACTGCCTTTCGGCTATCAACGGAGTAGGCAACGATCGCTTCCGCGGCGGCCTTGCTGTCCGCAATCTCCTTGGACGTAAAGGTCTTGAAGAAGCTGTCCACCAGGAGCATGACGTAGGCGTTC
Source organism: Arthrobacter sp. D3-16 (assembly GCF_054408515.1). Taxonomy (NCBI): domain Bacteria; kingdom Bacillati; phylum Actinomycetota; class Actinomycetes; order Micrococcales; family Micrococcaceae; genus Arthrobacter; species Arthrobacter sp. D3-16. Next base: position 2,466,227 of record NZ_CP096437.1, read on the forward strand.
TCATTGATGATCATGCAGGTGGCGTTCTCATCCGTATAGTCCGGGTTGAAGGTGAACCCAAGGGCCGTGAAGAAGTCCACAGAGCGTTTCAGGTCCTTGACGGGCAGGTTGAAGAAGATTTGGGTAGCCATGGGCTCAAACTAGCACCGGCCCCGGACAAGTGTCAGCCACTCCCTCGGACAAGGTGCAGTAACCGGGTCAATGCCCGTAGAAAACCCGCTCAAAGACTGCCCTGGCCCGGCGGCTGACCCGCAGGTAATCCTCTTCCAGGACCGCGGCCTGGCCGGGTTCGTAACCGCACCACCTCGCCACCGCTTCCAGGTCCCGCCGCGAGGACGGCAGCAGGTCCGAGGCTTTGCCGTTCCAGATGACGTTGGCCGAGCGGATCCGGCTGGCGAGGCGCCAGGCAGCGGCCAGCAGGTCTGCATCCTCCGTGTCCAGCAGCCCTGCCCGGGTTGCGGCTTCCAGGGCCCCGAGGGTGGAGGTGGTCCGCAGCTCCTCATGTTTGGCCGCATGCTGAAGCTGCAGAAGCTGGACCAGCCACTCGACGTCGCTGAGCCCGCCGCGGCCCAGTTTGAGGTGCCTGGCGGGATCAGCCCCACGGGGCAGGCGTTCGGCTTCAACCCTGGCCTTGACCCGCCGAATTTCGCGCACATCCTGCTCCGATATGGATTCCGGATACCGGATGGGGTTGATGAGGTCGAAGAAGTCCGCGGCCAAGGCATCGTCCCCGGCCATCGGCCGTGCACGCAGCAGCGCCTGGGCCTCCCAGATGAGCGACCAGCGCCGGTAGTATTCGGCGAAAGAGTCCAGGGAGCGCACCATCGCTCCGTTCTTGCCCTCCGGCCGCAAGTCGGCGTCCACCTGCAGCACCCGTTCCGCCATGATGGCCGGTTTCAGCGGCTGGGTCAGGAGGCTGGAAACCTTTGCCACTATCCGCGAGGCCTGCTCCTGCGCTTCCTCCTCGAAAAAACCAGGCAGGGCCCGGTGAACGTACATCACGTCGGCGTCGGAGCCGTAGCCGATTTCGCGGCCGCCCTGACGGCCCATGGCAACCACCAGGACGGCGGTCTTAAGGGGCCCGCGGGCGGACACGATGCCTTCCGCCACCCGCAGGGCGCCCAGGACGGCTGCACGGTCGGTGTCCGCAAGGGCCGCCCCGACGTCGTCCTGGCCCACCAGCCCGGCAGAATCGGCGATCGCGATCCGAAGCGTCTCCCGCCGCCTGATCAGGCGGATCAACCGCATGGCACTCTCGGGATCCGCGTGGCGGGACATCTTGGCGGTGATCTCCTGCCACTGGGCCTCGAACGTCACCGGGACGAGGTCCTTATCCTGGCCGAGCCACGCGACCGATTCAGGGGAAACTTCCAGCAGGTCGGCAATCAGCCGCGAATTCGAAAGCATATGGCACAGCCGCTCCGCCGCAGCATTGGAGTCGCGAAGCATGCCCAGGTACCAGTGGGTGGTGCCCAGGGCCTCGCTGACCCTGCGGAAGGCGAGGAGGCCGGCGTCGGGGTCAACGCCTTCCGCGAGCCAGTCGAGCAGGATGGGCAGCAACTGCCGCTGCAGGGCGGCCCTGCGGCTCACACCGGCGGTCAGCGCTTCGATGTGGCGCATGGCGCCCTGCGGGTCCCGGTAGCCGAGGGCGGCCAGCCGGCCCTGTGCCGCTTCGGGTGTGAGCTTGGCGTCCTCGCTGCTGAGTTTGGCTGCGGTGTTGAGCAGGGGCCGGTAGAAGATCCGTTCATGCAGCTCGCGCACCGAACGCTTGGTTTTCTGCCAGGCGGCGAGCAGGGCGTCCGGATGCGGCCGCTCACTGGAAAACGGCCCCAGGACCGCCTTGGCCAACGCCCGGAGCGCCGGCTCCGCTACGGGCATGAGGTGCGTCCTGCGGAGCTGGAAGAGCTGGATGCGGTGCTCCAGCAGCCGCAGGTACCGGTAGGCGTTGTCGAAGGCCGCGGCATCGGCGCGTCCGATGTAGCCGCCTGCGGACAGGGCCGCGATGGCGGAGGTGGTGTCCCGCCGGCGCAGGGTTTCGTCGGACCTGCCGTGGACCAGCTGGAGCAGCTGCACCGTAAATTCAACGTCGCGGAGTCCTCCGCGGCCCAGCTTGATCTGCCGCTGTTCCTCGGCCTGCGGGATGTGCTCCGTGACCCGGCGCCGCATCGCCTGCACCGATTCAACGAACCCGTCGCGGCTGGCTGAGCTCCAGATCAGCGGTGCAATGGCGTCCTCGTACTGCTGGCCCAGGGCAACATCGCCGGCGATCGTGCGCGCCTTCAGCAGTGCTTGGAACTCCCAGCTTTCAGCCCATCGCGCGTAGTACGCCTGGTGGGAAACGAGAGTGCGCACCAGCGGCCCGGACTTCCCTTCCGGGCGGAGGTTTGCGTCCACTTCCCACAACCCGGGTTCCCGCGCGACTGATGAGATGGCGCGGGAGATTCCGCTGGCCAGGGCAGCGCCGATAGTGCTGGCCTGTGCGTCCTCCAGGCTGCCCCCCTCCACCACGTAGATGACGTCGACGTCGGAAATGTAGTTAAGCTCGCGCGCTCCGCACTTACCCATTCCAATGACGGCAAGGCCGACGTCGGCCACGTCCGAGGCGCTGAACTGGCCGGCTGCCTCGGCACGGGAGACAGCCAGGGCAGCCTCGATGGCTGCCCCCGCAAGGTCCGCGAGTTCGCCGCCCGCCAGGGGCAGGAAGTCCAGTGGATCCGCGGCGCACAGGTCCTTGACTGCAAGATCCACCACCCCCCGGCGGTAAGCCGTCCGCAGGGCCGCGTACGCCTCCGTGCCGGTGACCCCGGCGACCGGGCGTGCGGCTTTCGGATCAGCACCCACCGACTGCAGAAGGGTGGCGCGCAACGCCGACGCATCAGCCTGCACGGGCTCCGGGCTGGGACGCACATCAAAGGCATCGAGGTGTTCGGGGTGGCGGATGAGGAACTCCCCCAGGGCCTCCGAAGCCCCCAGCACCCGGTAGAGCGGTTCGCTGGTTTCGGGGTCAGCGCCCGCCAGCTCCCGCAGGGCCGGATGCTTTTCGATCAACCGCACCAGCGACTGAAGGGCAGTGTCCGGACTGGCTGCCATCTGCAGCCCCGCAAAGAGCCGGTCTTCGTCCAGTCCTTCAAGCTCGCGGGCAGCCAGGAACCGCTCGCCCTTCTCCAGGTCGCTGAAGCCGGCCGCAATCAGGCGCCGTGCGAGGCTCACAACCGCTGCCTAGAGAATGGCCAGGTTGCGCTGCAGTTCGTAGGGCGTCACCTGGAGCCGGTAGTCCTGCCACTCGGCGCGCTTGTTCCGCAGGAAGTGCTCGAAGACCTGCTCCCCCAGGATTTGCGGCATCAGTTCGGAGTCCTCCATCGAGCGGATGGCGTCATGCAGGCTGGCGGGAAGGGGATCATGCCCCATGGCGCGGCGCTCCGCCGAGCTCAGCGACCAGACATCGTCTTCGGCTGCAGCGGGCAGGTCGTAGCCTTCCTCGATGCCCTTCAGCCCGGCGCCCAGCAGGACGGCGTAGGCAAGGTACGGGTTTGCAGCGGAGTCGATGCCGCGGTACTCGATCCGCGCCGACTGGCCCTTGCCCGGCTTGTACAGCGGGACACGGACCAGGGCCGAGCGGTTGTTGTGCCCCCAGCTCAGGTAGCTCGGCGCCTCGCCGCCGCCCCACAGGCGCTTATAGGAGTTCACGAACTGGTTGGTCACCGCGGTGAACTCGGGGGCGTGCTTGAGGATGCCGGCAATGAACTGCCGCGCAGTCTTGGACAGCTGGAACTCGGCGCCTGCCTCGTAGAAGGCGTTGGTGTCGCCTTCGAACAGGGAAAAGTGGGTGTGCATGCCGGACCCGGGGTGCGCAGTGAAGGGCTTGGGCATAAAGGTGGCATAGGTCCCCTGCTGCAGCGCCACTTCCTTGATGATCGTGCGGAAGGTCATGATGTTGTCCGCCGTCTGGAGGGCATCCGCGTAGCGCAAATCAATCTCGTTCTGCCCCGGCCCCGCTTCATGGTGGCTGAACTCCACCGAGATACCCACGGATTCCAGCATGGTGACCGCCGTCCGGCGGAAATCCTGGGCCACGCCGCCCGGGACGTGGTCAAAGTAGCCGCCCTCATCAACCGGCACCGGCGCACCATCCGGGCCGGGTTCCTGGGACTTGAGGAGGTAGAACTCGATCTCCGGGTGGGTGTAGCAGGTGAATCCCATGTCGGCGGCCTTGGCGAGGGTGCGCTTGAGGACGTTGCGGGGATCGGCGGTGGAAGGTTCGCCATCAGGCGTGAGGATGTCGCAGAACATGCGGGACGTCTGCTCGGTTTCGCCGCGCCACGGGAGGATCTGGAAGGTGGCCGGATCCGGCTGCGCGAGCATGTCGGACTCAAACACACGTGCCAGCCCCTCAATGGCTGAACCGTCGAAACCGAGGCCTTCCTCGAAGGCGCCCTCTACTTCCGCCGGCGCCAGCGCCACGGACTTGAGTGAACCCACGACGTCGGTGAACCACAGGCGCACGAAACGTACGTCGCGCTCTTCGATTGTGCGCAGGACAAACTCTTGCTGGCGGTCCATGATGGCCTCTTCTCCGGTCAACGTCCATGCCCCGGTCCGCAGAAAGCCGGCAGCAGTTCACAAACACTGTACTAAGCAATTGACGCCGATGCTGGAGCCTGCAGACCGCGTAACACAGCGTTAACACGGCGGCCGGGGAATGGCACCGGCGGCAGCCCCGGTACGAGCCCCCGGGGGCGCCTCCCTTATGACGCGAATCACCCTTGCTGGAGACACCGCCTGTAGCTAGGACCATCGGTACCGCACTACGCTCATGCCATGGCCTCCAGCAACCGCCCCGACTCAAGCATGTCCGCCGACGTCCCCGCCCCCTACGGCAACGGGCCCGGCCAGGGCGCGCCGCCATCCCCGGAGCGGAAGCCGGCCAAGGTGCGCCTCCACCACCTGCAGCAGGCCAAAAATGACGGCACCAAGTTCGCCATGCTGACCGCCTACGAGCAGTACACGGCAGAAATCTTCGACGCCGCCGGCATTGAGGTGCTCCTCGTGGGCGACTCGGCGTCCAACAATGTTTACGGCAACGAGACCAGCCTGCCGGTGACCGTTGACGAGCTGCTGCCCCTGTGCCGTGCGGTGGCGAGGTCCGCCAGGCGCGCGCTCATCGTGGCCGACCTTCCGTTCGGCAGCTACGAGGTCTCCCCTGAGCAGGCCGTCGCCGCCGGGGTGAGGTTCCTGAAGGAAGGCCTGGCCCATGCCGTCAAAATAGAAGGCGGAAAATACTATGCCCCGACCGTCCGGGCCATGGTGCAGGCAGGGATTCCCGTGATGGCCCACATCGGCTTTACGCCGCAAAGTGAGCACGCGCTGGGCGGTTACCGTGTCCAGGGCCGCGGCGACGACGCCCAGCGGCTGATTGACGACGCCGTCGCGTTGGCGGATGCGGGCGCCTTCAGCGTGCTGATGGAGATGGTCCCCGCGGAGACGGCGGCAGCGGTGGATAAGGCCGTCACCGTTCCCACCGTGGGCATCGGCGCCGGCAAGGAGACCACCGGGCAGGTGCTGGTCTGGCAGGACATGGCCGGGCTCCGGGGCGGCAGGATGGCCAAGTTCGTCAAGCAGTACGCAGACCTTCGGACCACACTCCTTGAGGCGGCCGCCGCGTACGGTGATGATGTCCGGACCGGCCAGTTCCCCGGGCCCGAGCACACGTTCTAGCCGCAGGTGCCAGGAAGCAGGCCGGCGGTAAGCCGGCCTGCCCGGGTGCCCGTCAGTCGTCGTCGTCCTTCTCCCAAGCTACATTGCGGGCGCGGACCTTCTCCAGGGCATGCTCCGCTTCTTCCCTTGTTTTGTAGGGGCCGATCAGCTGGCTCCAGTCCGAGAGCCGGTCCTCCTCCACCTGGCGGGTCTTGATGTTGTACCAGTATTCAGTCATCGTTGTTCCCCGTTCCGGCAGGCAGGAAGCTGCGTGACGCGCGTAACTTAAACCCCTACGCGGGACAGACGCGGCTCCCGGTTGTTAGGCCTTCTGTGGTGCCTTATATGATCAATCTATGCCTTCCCTTGCCTCGACTGCACCCATCGGCACCCTTACCCCGGGAACCGTCAGCCCGCAGCGTCCCGTACCGGCGTCCATCCCCCGCCCCGAGTATGTGGGCCGGCCGGCACCCGCGAAGTTCACCGGCTCCGAGGTCAAGTCCGCGGAAACCGTTGAAAAGATCCGTGTGGCCGCCAAAATCGCCGCGCAGGCCATCGTTGAAGTAGGCAGGCACATCGAGCCTGGTGTCACCACTGACCAGCTGGACAAGGTGGGGCACGAGTTCCTCCTTGACCACCACGCCTACCCCTCCACCCTCGGGTACCGGGGATTCCCCAAGTCCTTGTGCTCGTCGCTTAACGAGGTCATCTGCCACGGGATCCCGGACACCACGGTGGTCAAGGACGGGGACATCATCAACATCGACATCACGGCCTACATCGACGGTGTCCACGGTGACACCAACTACACCTTCCTGGTAGGGGATGTCGACGAGGAGTCCCGCCTGCTCGTGGAACGGACGCAGGAGTCCCTGAACCGTGCCATCAAGGCCGTTGCCCCGGGCCGTGAAATCAACGTGATCGGCCGCGCCATCCAGTCTTACGCCAAGCGCTTCGGCTATGGCGTGGTGCGCGACTTCACCGGGCACGGTGTGGGCGAAGCCTTCCACACCGGGCTCATCATCCCTCACTATGACGCCGCCCCCGCCTACAGCACAGTGATTGAGCAGGGCATGGTGTTCACCATTGAGCCGATGCTGACGCTGGGCACCGTGGAGTGGGACATGTGGGCCGATGACTGGACCGTTGTGACCCGGGACCGCAAGCGCACCGCCCAGTTTGAACACACCCTGCTGGTCACCGAGTCCGGTGCGGAGATCCTGACCCTGCCCTGACACGCAGCAAGTCCAAGCTGCCCACCACCTGTTACCGGCCGGCCAGTGCCGCTGGCCACGCAACTCCCCGGGGCCGGCTTCCCGCCGCCCCTTCCCTGCCCGCCCCTGCCACGAACGGAAACCCATTGGCCAAGAAGGACGAGAAGTCGCACAAGAACGCCCCGCTGATCGGCATCGACATCGGAGGCACGGGAATCAAGGGCGGCATCGTCGACTTGAAGAAGGGCAAGCTGCTGGGTGAACGCTTCCGCGTACCCACCCCGCAGCCCGCCACCCCGGAGTCGGTTGCCGAGGCAGTGGCACTGGTGGTTTCCGAGCTCTCGGCACGCCCCGAAGCGCCCGCTGCCGGCTCACCCGTTGGCGTCACCTTCCCCGGCATCATCCAGCACGGTGTGGTCCACTCCGCCGCCAACGTGGACAAGAGCTGGCTGAACACCGACATCGACGGCCTCCTGACGGCGCGCCTGGGCCGTCCCGTCGAGGTCATCAACGACGCCGACGCCGCCGGACTCGCGGAGGCCCGCTATGGTGCCGGGGCCGGGGTTGCCGGCACGGTCCTGGTGATCACCCTCGGCACCGGCATCGGCTCAGCTTTTATCTTCGACGGCAAACTCGTACCGAACGCCGAGCTGGGCCACCTGGAAATCGACGGCCACGACGCGGAAACCAAAGCCTCCGCAGTGGCCCGTGAGCGGGACGGCCTGAGCTGGGACGAATACAGCGTCCTGCTGCAGCGCTACTTCTCCCATGTCGAGTTCCTGTTCTCCCCCGAACTGTTCATCGTGGGTGGAGGCATTTCCAAGCGGGCAGACGAGTACCTGCCCAACCTCAAGCTCCGGACGCCGATCGTGCCTGCTGTCCTGCGGAACGAGGCCGGCATCGTGGGCGCCGCCATCGAAATTGCCCTGAAGCACAAGCTCGCGAAATAGCGGTGGGCAATGCTTCCGGCCCCGCCACCCGCGGCGTCATGGTGGTCACCGGTGCCAGCCGCGGCATCGGCGCCGCCATCGCCCGGCTGGCTGCCCGCTCCGGTTACGCGGTGGTGGTGAACTACTCCGCCGATGCTGAGGGCGCCACGGCCGTGGTCAGGGACATCACGGACGACGGCGGCACAGGAATCAGTGCCCGGGCGGACGTCAGCGATCCCGCCGCAGTCCGGTCGCTGTTCAACGCCGCCGCGCAGCTTGGGCCGCTGACAGCAGTGGTGAACAACGCGGGCATCACCGGCAACCTGATCGGGAACCTCATCGACGTGCCTGCGGAGGCCGTCCGCCGGGTCATGGACGTCAACGTGACCGGGACGATCTACGTGTGCCAGGAGGCCGTGCGCCGCCTGGACACCCGCGCCGGTGGCGCCGGCGGATCCATCATCAACATCTCTTCCACGGCAACCAAAGCAGGTTCCCCCGGCACCTGGGCGCACTACGCGGCCTCAAAGGGTGCCGTGGATGTGCTCACCACAGGCCTGGCGGCTGAAGTGGCAAAGCAGGGTATCCGGGTGAACGCAGTTGCCCCCGGGAGCACCAACACCGGCCTGCACGCGGCGGCCGGGATGCCGGACCGCGTTGAGCGGCTCAACCCGACCATTCCGCTCGGCAGGGGCGCTGAACCTGAAGAGGTAGCGGCCGCCGTACTGTGGCTGATGTCAGCGGAGGCGGGCTATATCACCGGCGCGGTGCTGCCCGTTTCAGGGGGAAGGTAACCAGCCTGGCCCTCTGAGGGCGAGGTGTGGTGCCGGTGGTGGCTGCGGCTTCCCCTCCGCTGCCACCACCGGAGCTTACAGCGGGCTCTTTTCGGAGCTTTTGGCGCCCTTGCCAGGGGTACGCTTTGCGTCCTCTTCTGCTTCCTGGCGAAGCAGGGCGATGGCCGTTTCGAAATCCTCGAGGGATTCGAAGGCCTGGTAGACGCTCGCAAAGCGGAGGTAAGCCACCTTGTCCAGCTTCTGCAGCGGACCAAGGATGACGAGTCCCACCTCGTGGGCATCGATTTCGGCGGCGCCGGATGAGCGGATCTGCTCCTCGACTTCCTGGGCGAGCAGCGCGAGGTCGTCCTCGCTGACCGGGCGTCCCTGGCAGGCCTTGCGGACACCGTTGATCACCTTGCTGCGGCTGAAAGGCTCCCCCACGCCGGAACGCTTGATCACGGACAAGCTGGTGGTCTCCACCGTGGTGAACCTGCGACCGCACTCAGGGCATTGGCGGCGACGGCGGATGGCTGAGCCGTCGTCCGCCATACGGCTGTCCACCACCCGTGAATCGGGGTTGCGGCAGAACGGACAATACATGGCGTCCCTTCTTTCGCTGGATTTTCTTCGGTGTGAGGCGCTGCTCTGATAAAGCACGGGCAGCCCGGTACCGCCTCTAAGTTTACGTCCCGGCGCAGCCAAATCACAAGCCTGTAACTACTACATGTAGTGGTGGCTGCTACTACATATCGGAGCCCGGCCGGTCCTGACCCCCTGGGAAACGTGCCGTCACCGCCTCACCGTGGGCGGGCAGGTCTTCTGCCCCGGCGAGGCTGACGATGTGGCCACTGACTTCCGCCAGGGCCTCACGGCTGTAGTTCACTACCTGGATGGCACGCAGGAAGGTGGTGACATTCAAGCCGGACGAGAAGGCAGCCGTGCCACTGGTGGGCAGTACGTGGTTGGAGCCGGCACAGTAGTCGCCCAGGCTGACGGGGCTGTAGTCCCCAACAAAGATGGCTCCGGCATTGCGGATCCTGGCCGCCACCGCAGCTGCGTCCCGGGTCATGATTTCCAGGTGTTCTGCGGCATACGCATCGCAGGCAGCGATGCCCTGTTCCAGGTCGTCCACCAGGACCACTCCGGACTGCGGGCCGGACAGTGCTTCGCGGACCCGGCCGGAGTGCTTGGTGGCCACGGCCTGCCGGTCCAGTTCCCTGCGGACGGCAGCCGCGAGATCCTCGGAATCCGTGATCAGCACCGAGGCCGCCTTGGGATCGTGCTCGGCCTGGCTGATCAGGTCGGCGGCCACCAGGGCAGGTTGGGCCGTGGAGTCCGCCAGGATGGCAATTTCGGTAGTGCCCGCCTCGGAATCGATGCCCACTGCACCCTTCACCAGGCGCTTGGCCGTGGCAACGAAGATGTTGCCAGGGCCGGTGACCACGTCCACCGGTTCCAGGGCAGGACCGGCCTCCGCTGCAGGGACCCCGTAGGCAAAGGAGGCAATAGCCTGGGCGCCGCCAATGGCGTACACCTCAGTGATGCCCAGCAGTGCAGCAGCCGCAAGGATGGTGGGATGGGGCAGGCCGCCGAACTCCTTCTGCGGGGGCGATGCCAGGGCAATGGATCCAACCCCGGCTGCCAGGGCCGGAACCACGTTCATGATGACAGAGGAGGGGTAAACGGCCAGGCCGCCGGGAACGTAGAGTCCCACGCGCGCCACCGGCACCCAGTTCTGGCTGACCAGCGCGCCGTCCCCGAGCTGGACCTCCACGTTGCGCGGCCGCTGGCCGTCGGCGAACCGGCGCGCCCGACTGATGGATTCCTCCAGCGCCTGGCGGACGGCCGGATCCAGCTCCTGAAGCGCCGCCGAGAGGGCCTCCTGCGGGACGAGCGGGTGGTTTTGCGCCACCCCGTCGAAACGGAGGGCGAGTTCGCCCAGGGCATCGAAACCCCGTTGCCGGACGGACCCGATGATGTCGAGGACCTTTTCCTCCGCGTCGGCTACCGTGTGGCCCTGGGCGCGGGGCACCGCAGCTCGAAGTCCCGCGAGCGTCAGGTTCCGGCCCCGAAGGTCAACGGTCCTGAAACTCACGGCTGAAGCGGCGGGGGTGGCGGGGAACTCCGAAGAAATGGTCACCGCACTATTTTACGGGCCCAACTGCAACGGGCCGCGAACTGTCCGCGCCGCCGTCGTCCTTCCTGCCCAGGAGGTGCATTAACTCCAGCACGAAGACGGACACAGCAGTCGCAGCGGGCCACAGCAGCAGCACGGGCAGGGAGCGCAACGAAAAGGCAATACTGGCGTTGGCCGAGGCGTCCACCTCAGGCGCCCAAAGGTATGCCGACAGCAGTCCGGCCTGCCAGGCGAGGACGGCGCCGCACAACGCACCGGCGAGCCCCATCAACAGGTCGGCCTGCGGATCACGCCGCTTTTTGCTGGTCAGGAACACTGCCAGGAGGCACCCGGCGAAGACCAGCAGCCCGGCGAGCGTGAGGTCCCTTGGCAGCCACACGAGGGGGTTGGTGCCGGCGCCGAAGGCCGGGTCCCGGGTAATGAGGTTCAGGCCGCCCGGCGCCAGGAGCCACCAGAGGATTCCCGCAGGCACGCCCGCAGATGCCGGGACCGCAAGTATGGCCCAGGGCAGCCGCGGACGTCCCCGGCGGGTTGATGTCGTCATGCAACAAACCTTAACAAATGTTCCGCACGCTTAACCGCCGGACGTGCGGCTTCAAGAGATTCCCTGCCTGGCCAGCGGGCCCATACCCTTGAAGGAGAGCAGATAGCCACCCACCATCAGGAGTTCCCGTGACCGCACATGACGTTCCGTTCGAGCGGACGTTCAGGGAGATGTTCCGGCGCCATGCGGCGGGCGTTGCCATCATCACGGTGAACTACCAGGACAAGCCGTTTGGCTTCACCGCCACCTCCGTAGCGTCGCTGTCAGCCCAGCCCCCGCGTTTCACCTTTAATATGGCCCGCAGTTCCAGGTCATGGCCTGCCGTGGCCAACACCACCTATCTCGGGGTCCATATGCTTGGCCTGGAAAACCAGCAACTCGCAGACCGGTTTGCCGGAGCCGGCAACCGCTTTGAGGGCGACCACTGGAATATCGGGCCGCACGGGGTGCCGATCCTTAAGGACGTGGCTGGGTGGTTGATCGGCGAGGTGCAGATGCGCCTCTCCTTCGAGAACAACGCTGTGGTGGTGGTCCAGGTCGTTGACGGCCAGGTGGGCGGGGACGGATCGCCCTTGCTTTACCACGGGGGCGGCTACAGCCAGCCCGTGCCGCTCGACTACGAGATCTGACAGCCCCCAGCCAACAAAACCGCAGCCGACGGCGTGACTCAGTCCCGCCGTCGGCTGCTGGTTGCTGCCCCTCCCCGAGGCCCCTCAGGCGTCCAGGCAGGCTGGGCCCAGGAGTACCTTCAGGTCGCCAAAGAGCGACGGGCTTGGGTTCACGCGGAGGTGGACGGGCAGTCCCATGATTTCGGTCCGGGTGTCGCCCTGCAGATGCAGGCGGACTTCCGAGTTTCCGCGGTGTGTCCGGAGCACATCGCCCAGCTCGGTCACCACGGCCTCCGTGGCCTTGTGGGTAGGCATAGTGATCACCAGGGGCCCGTTCAGCCCTTCGCTCAGGTCCGGCACGGACAGTTCCATGCAGTTGAGCGTGATCGCGCCGTCGTCACGCTTCTGCAGGCGTCCCTTGACCACCACGATCAGGTCTTCGGCAAGCACAGAGGCAATGGGTCCGTAAACCTGGCCGAAGAACATCACTTCCATTGAACCGCCGAGGTCCTCCACCTCCGCCCTGGCGTAGGCGTTGCCGCTGGCCTTCGCGATACGCCGGCTCAGCGACGTGATCATGCCGGCGATGGTGATGATGGCACCGTCCTGCGGCCCGTCCTCGCCCACGACGGACGTGATGGTCATTTCGGCATGCTGGCTCAGCACCCCTTCAAGGCCCTGGAGCGGGTGGTCCGAGACGTACAGCCCCAGCATGTCCCGTTCGAAGGAAAGTTTGTCCTTCTTTTCCCACTCCGGGAGGTCAGGGATATCGATGCTGAGCGACGACTCTGACTCGGCTTCCTCAAAGCCGGCGAAAAGGTCGAACTGGCCAATCGCTTCGTTCCGCTTGAGCGTGATAACCGAATCGATGGCCTCCTCATGGATCATGGCCAGTGCACGGCGGTGATGCCCCAGCGAATCGAAGGCGCCGGACTTGATCAGCGATTCAATGGTGCGTTTGTTGCAGACCACTGCCGGCACCTTCATCAGGTAATCCTTGAAGGACGTGAACGCGCCCTCGCTTTCACGGGCGGCCACCATGGCTTCCACCACGTTGACGCCCACGTTGCGGATGGCGCCCATACCGAAACGGATGTCGTTACCCACCGGCGTGAAGTTCAGCGCGGACTCGTTAACGTCCGGCGGCAGCACGGTGATGCCCATGCGCCGGCACTCGTTCAGGTAGATGGCGGACTTGTCCTTGTCGTCGCCCACTGACGTGAGCAGGGCGGCCATGTACTCCGGGGCATAGTGGGCCTTGAGGTACGCGGTCCAGTAGGAGATCACGCCGTACGCGGCGGAGTGTGCCTTGTTGAACGCATAGTCCGAGAACGGCAGCAGGATGTCCCACAGGGTCTTCACGGCCTCCATGGAGTAGCCGTTGTCCTGCATGCCCTGGGAAAAGCCGGCGAACTGCTTGTCCAGCTCGGATTTCTTCTTTTTACCCATGGCACGGCGCAGGATGTCCGCCTGGCCCAGCGAGTAGCCGGCCAGCTTCTGGGCCACCGCCATCACCTGCTCCTGGTACACGATCAGGCCGTAGGTTCCGCCGAGGATTTCCGAGAGCGGTTCCTCCAGCTCCGGGTGGATCGGGATGACTTCCTGGATCCCGTTCTTGCGCAACGCGTAATCCGTGTGCGCGTTGGCGCCCATGGGACCCGGCCGGTACAGGGCGAGGACGGCCGAGATGTCTTCGAAGTTGTCAGGCTTCATCAGCTTCAACAGGGACCGCATCGGCCCGCCGTCGAGCTGGAACACGCCCAGGGTGTCGCCGCGGGCCAACAGCTCGTAGGACGGAGCGTCGTCGAGTTCCAGGGACTCCAGGTCCAGATCCATGCCGCGGTTCATTTTGATGTTTTCCAGGGCGTCGGAAATGATCGTGAGGTTCCGCAGCCCCAGGAAGTCCATCTTGATCAGCCCAAGGCCCTCGCAGGTGGGGTAATCGAACTGCGTGATCACCTGGCCGTCCTGGATCCGGCGCATGATGGGGATGACGTCGATGATCGGGTCCGAGGACATGATCACGCCGGCGGCGTGCACGCCCCACTGGCGCTTCAGCCCTTCAATGCCCAGCGCGGTCTCGAATACCTTGGCGGCTTCCTGATCAGTGCTGATCAGCTGGCGGAAGTCACCGGCTTCGCCGTAGCGTTTGGCCTCCGGGTTCTGGATATCCGCCAGCGGGATGTCCTTGGCCATCACGGCGGGGGGCAGGGCCTTGGTCAGCTGCTCCCCCATGCTGAACGGATATCCCAGCACGCGCGAGGAGTCCTTCAGCGCCTGCTTGGTCTTGATCGTGCCGTAGGTGACGATCATGGCAACGCGCTCGTCACCGTACTTGCGGGTCACGTAGTCGATGACTTCCGGGCGGCGCCGGTCATCGAAGTCGACGTCGAAGTCGGGCATGGAGACGCGGTCGGGGTTCAGGAACCGCTCGAAGATGAGGCCGTGGCGCAGCGGGTCCAGGTCCGTGATGCGCATGGCGTAGGCCACCATGGACCCGGCGCCGGAACCACGGCCGGGACCTACCCGGATGCCGTTGTTCTTGGCCCAGTTGATGAAGTCCGCCACCACCAGGAAGTAGCCGGGGAACCCCATGGAGGTGATCACGCCCAGCTCGTAGTCGGCCTGCGCCCGCACCTCGTCCGGAACGCCGGCCGGGTACCGGTATTCGAGTCCCTTGGCTACTTCCTTAACCAGCCAAGAGGTTTCGTCCTCGCCGGGCGGGCACGGGAACCGGGGCATGTAGTTGGCGCCGGTGTTGAAGGAAACCTCGCACCGCTCGGCGATCAGGAGGGTGTTGTCACAGGCATCGGGGTGGTCCCGGAAGAGCTCCCGCATCTCCTGCGGAGACTTCAGGTAGTAGCCGCTGCCGGAGAAGGCGAAGCGGGAGCCGCCGTTGTCGTACGTGGGTTCCAGGAGGGTGGAACCGGACTGGATGGCCAGCAGCGCCTCGTGGGCCTTGGCGTCGTGCTCATGCGTGTAGTGAAGGTCATTGGTGGCGACGAGGGGAAGGTTCAGTTCCTTGGCGAGCCGGAGCAGGTCCCCCGTAACGCGCCGTTCGATGTCCAGCCCGTGGTCCATCAGTTCACAGAAATAGTTTTCGGCACCGAAGATGTCGCGGAATTCGGAGGCTGCCTCAAGCGCCTCGCGGTATTGGCCCAGCCGCAGGCGTGTCTGGATCTCCCCTGAGGGGCAGCCGGTCGTGGCGATAAGTCCCTCGGAGTACGTGTTCAGCAGTTCCCGGTCCAGCCGCGGCCACTTTCCGAAGACCGCATCCAGGGAGGCGATGGACGACGCCCGGAACAGGTTCCGCATGCCTGCATTGTTGTAGCTGAGCAGCGTCATATGGGTGTATGAGCCACCGCCGGAGATATCGTCCTTACGCTGGTGCTCCTCGCCCCAGCGCACCCTGCTTTTGTCACCGCGGGCAGTGCCCGGAGTTACGTAGGCCTCAACGCCGATGATCGGTTTGATCCCCTTGTCGGTGGCCTTCTTCCAGAAGTCGAAGGCGCCGAAGAGATAGCCGTGGTCGGTAGTGGCGATGGCGGGCATGCCCAGCCGTTCGGTTTCGTCGAACAGCTCACCGAGCCGTGCAGCACCGTCCAGCATTGAATACTCGGTGTGGTTGTGGAGATGGACAAACGAGTCGTTGCTGGAAGTCACCGCACTATTCTATGCGCTGGGCCGGCCGGAGATTGGCTAGGCCTGCCCGGACTCCAGCACTTCGAGCGCAAACGCTAGGTCCTGCGGGTAGTCACTCACTACACGTACCGGCTCGCCCGTTACCGGGTGTTCAAAGCCGAGCTCGCGGGCGTGCAGCCACTGCCGCGTCAGGCCGAGGGTGGCGGCCAGGCGGGGATCGGCCCCATACGTCAGGTCACCGGCACAGGGATGGCGCAGTGCCGAGAAATGCACCCGGATCTGGTGGGTCCGTCCCGTTTCGAGATGCACCTCCACAAGGCTCGCTTTGCCGAAGGCTTCCACCACTTCATAGTGGGTTACAGACGGCCGCCCGTCCTCAATGACCGCGAACCGCCAGTCATGTCCCGGGTGCCGGCCGATCGGCGCATCAATGGTGCCCACCAGCGGATCAGGCAGGCCCTGGACCACTGCATGGTAAACCTTGTCCACCGTTCGTTCCTTGAAAGCCCGCTTCAGGGCGGTGTAGGCGCGTTCGGACTTCGCCACTACCATTGCCCCTGACGTCCCGACGTCGAGCCGGTGGACAATGCCGGCGCGCTCAGACGAGCCGGAGGTGGAAATGCGGTAGCCCGCCCCGGCGAGGCCACCCACTACGGTCGGACCCACCCAGCCAGGGGAAGGATGGGCAGCGACACCCACGGGTTTATCGACGACGACGAAATCGTCGTCGTCGAGCAGGATCTTCAGGCCTTCCACAACTTCCTCCACGACTTCCAGGGGGTCACGCCGTTCCGGCAGGCTCACCTGGAGGACGTCTCCGGCCACGAGCTTGGCTGACTTGCCCAGTGCTTTGCCTCTGCTGAGGACATTGCCTTCAGCGATCAGGGTGGCCGCGAGGGAACGGGAGATTCCCAGCAGCCCGGCGAGGCCCGCGTCCGCGCGGGACCCCGCGAATTCTTCCGCGACGACCACGCGTTCAGGCATCGCTGGACTTCTCCTTGCGCTCATGGGTCAGCCGGGTTCCGTCCAGGGCGATTCCGCGCAGCGTCAGGATGCAGATGATCGCGACGGCGGACACAACAGCTGAGTCGGCGATGTTGAAGATCGCAAAATTGGGCAGTTGGATGAAATCCACGACGTGCCCCATCCCGAAGGACGGTTCCCGAAAAAGCCGGTCGGTGAGGTTGCCCAGCGCACCGCCCAGCAGCAGGCCGAGGGCCAGGGACCACCACTTGGAGCCCAGTTTGCGCACCTGGAACAGGATGGCCACGGCAACGGCGGCCATGATGATGGAGAACACCCACGTGACGTTTTCCCCGATGGAAAACGCCGCCCCGGAGTTTCGGATGAAGTACCAGTGCAGCAGGGGCGGGAATACCGGAATCCGCTCCCCTTCAACCATCGCGGACGTGACCCACATTTTCGTCAGCTGGTCGAAAACGTAGGCAAAAACTGCGAACCCCGCAAAGAGGGACAACAGCACGGCCCTCCGGGGGCGGGGCGAAGGCGGTACGGGGCGTGCCGGGCCGGCAGCGAGTTCGTCAGTCATGGTGCTTTCATTCGTAAGACCTGTGTCAATGCCAAAAGCCGGTGACCGAGGAATCCTCAGCCACCGGCTTTCAGAATACGTGCTTGCCGGATTAGTTGGCTTCGCTGACTTCCGGCGTTGCCACTGAACCGCGGGCATCGAGGTCGCGGAGCTGACCCTCGATGTAGGCCTTCAGGCGTGAACGGTAGTCGCGCTCGAAACCGCGGAGCTGCTCTACCTTGCGCTCCAGCACGGAACGCTGCTGCTCAAGGGCTCCGAGGATCTTGCGGGACTTCTCCTGCGCATCGTTGACGAGGCTGCTGGCTTCGATCTGCGCCTCTGCGATGATCTTGTCCTTCTGTGCCTGTCCGTCTGCGACGTGGCGGTCGTGCATCTGCTGGGCCATGGCGAGCAGGCCGGCTGCGGATTCGGCTGAGGCAGTGGTGGCAGCCGGAGCGGCGGCAACGGGGGCGGCAGCAGCCGGAGCGGCCGGCTGGACGTCCTTCTTCTTGCGCTCTTCGGCAGCCTTGGCTTCGGCCTCTGCCTTCTCGCGTGCTTCATCCTTGTCGGACTTGACGGGCGCGGTGACCTTCTCCACCACGGGTGCGGCCGCGGCGCTGGCCGGAACGCTGGACCCGGCTTCGGAGAGCTTCTTGCGAAGTTCGTCGTTTTCCTGGTTCAGGCGGCGGAGTTCAACAACGATTTCGTCCAGGAAGTCATCAACTTCATCCTGGTCGTAGCCTTCGCGGAACTTGGTCGGCTGAAAGCGCTTGTTGACAACGTCTTCTGGCGTCAAAGCCATCTGGTCACCTCACTGGTCTGGTTAGTCAGTAGGCCTTCCGGCCGTCAAAACTACGGTACCTAAAGTTGGTCTGGTTCCTCTAATTCAACACTGCGGTGTCAAACGTGAGTTTTCTTCACATTGCAAGGGTTGGTTCCCGGCGGGTTCCATCCGTGCGCTGCTGGTCTAGCGGATAAATCAGGCGAGGCTTCTGGTGATCCCCATGGCAATACTGACGGCAATGAACAGGACCAGGAATCCCAGGTCCAGCGAAATCCCGCCCAGGCGCAGTGGCGGGATCAGCCGGCGCAGTCCGTTAAGCGGCGGGTCCGTGATCGAGTAGACGGCGTGTGCCACCACCAGGGCCGCTCCCCGGGGACGCCACTCCCTGGCGAACATCTGGACCCAGTCGAAAACCAGACGGATGATCAGTGCCACAAAGAAGAGCAAAAGCGCGAGATAGACAAGCCCGAAAACAATTCCCATGACTTAATTCATATCTCCATGTCCATAGTGGTTACCGCGGCTCCAGCCGATGCTTCTCGTCTATTTCAGCACAGATGCCAGGCAGGTGTGTCCCTGCCTGGCATCTGTCAGGTTATTCAGTCAGCTTTGGTTGAAGAAGCTGGCCTGGGTCTCACTGACTTTTTTGTCGTCACCGATGACCTCGACGTAGGACGGCGAGAGCAGGAACACTTTGTTGGTCACCCGCTCGATGCTCCCCCGAAGCCCAAAAACAAGGCCGGCAGAGAAATCGACCAGGCGCTTCGCATCCGCCTCGCCCATATCGGTCACGTTCATAATGACAGGGATTCCATCACGAAAGCTTTCGCCGATCAGCTTGGCATCGTTATAGGAGCGCGGGTGGATGGTAGTGATCTGGCGGAGACCGCTGGTCTCCTCGCGGCTCGATGCCGCGCGCTTGATGGGGGTCACTGGGGCGCGGTATTCCTCTTCGGGGGTGTAGGACGTTTCACGGCTGACCTCGCGGACGGGTGCAGGCGCACGGCGCTCCTCGCGGTCAGCTTCCATCGGTTCGTCCTCATCCTTACGTGTGGTCTGTTGCTCGGACTCGTAGTGTTCATCGCCGTCGGCGAGCCCAAGATAGATCATTGTCTTGCGCAGAGCGCCGGCCATGGTCGACTCCTAATCGTGTCCGTTAAGCGGGCCGCCCAATAACTTGACAGCACTGGAGTCCCCCGCCCATCACTTCCAATAGCACCGACGCTACCCCACGGCAAGACGCGATCCGAGAATATCGGAACCGATTCGCAGGTGTGTCGCCCCGAACAGGATGGCAGCTTCCAGGTCCTGGCTCATGCCTGCCGAGATTGCGGTCGCACCGGGGTGCTCCGCGACCAGGCCGGCAGACACTGCAGCAAGTTTTTCGAAAGCAGGTTCCGGCGGGGCGCCCAGAGGGGCCACTGCCATCACCCCCGCAAGATTGAGGCTCCCGGCTGCCGCTATCCGTTCGGCAAGCATCCCGACCTCACCAGGGGCGGCACCGCCCCGGTGCGTTCCGGCGTCGTCCTCCAGGCTGACCTGGATGAAGCACTCCAGGGGCGCCCGTCCCGTTGCGTCACGCTCCGCCATGGCCGCCTTGGCGAGGGCGTCCACCAGTTGCGGCCGGTCAACCGAATGAACGGCAGCCACATACCGGAGCACTGACTTGGCCTTTTTGGTTTGCAGCTGCCCCACGAAGTGCCAGGCAAGTCCGCACTCTGCCAATTGTTCGGCTTTGGCGGCCGCTTCCTGGTCCCGGTTTTCGCCGACGTCGGTAATACCCAGGGCGGCGAGCCGCCTGATGTCTTCTGCCGGATGGAACTTTGTGACCACGATCAAGGTGGGCAGGTTTCCCTCCCTGCCTGCCGTTCGCGACGCCGCACTGATGCGGCCCCGTACCGCATCGAGTCGGCCTTTCAGCTCTTCGGAGCGCGCGTCTCCGGCTGCTCCGGCGTCAGTCATGGCACCACACCACACCTGCGAAGCGTCCGGTGTTTTTGTCCCGCCGGTAGGAGAAGAGGGAGTCCGTCTCAAGCGTGCAGGGTCCGCAGTACTCCACGCTGACTCCCAAGCGGCCCAGCTGGCTCGTGGCACCGGCCGGCAGATCCAGCGCCGGAGTGCCCCACGAGGTGACGCTCCGGGCTGCCGGCACGGCGGCAGCAACCTCATCCTGCAGCGCGGCCGGAACCTCGTAACACTTCCCGCAAATGGATGGTCCCAGCCAGGCGCGGATGCCTGCGGCGCCCAGTGATTCCATGCCCGCTACCGCCGCTGGAATGACGCCGTTGGCCAGGCCGGGCCGGCCTGCGTGGACAGCTGCCAGGACCGGCCCTTCCGGGGACTCCCCTGCCAGCAGCACTGGAATGCAGTCGGCTACCATAACGGCCAGCGGAAGGCCCTGGGAAACCATGGCGTCAGCCTCGGGTGCGGGGCTTTCCGGGGTCATGACGGCCACGGTGGTGCCGTGGACCTGGTTCATGAACCGCAGCCGGTGCGGGGCGACGCCGATGGTCCGCTCCAGGTCCCCGCGGCGCCGGCCCACCTCGGCGGGATCGTCACCCACGTGCAGCGCCAGGTTTCCGGCGGCAGCGTCAGTGAAGGCGACAGACACGCCAGGCCGGACTTCGGCACGCCAGTGGAACAAGGCCGGGGCCTACTTCAGGAAGTCGGGGACATCCAGGTCATCCGAGTGGCTGCCGGTGAGGTCCGGCTCCACCACGGAGGGGAGGTCGACGTCGAAACCCGAGTCGGCGGGCACTGCCGAGGGGCGCTGCTGCCCCCAGTTACTGAGGCCCGCTGCGCCGACGCCTGCGTGCACCGGCTGGACGTTCATCGAGTGGTTGCCGGCGGACGGCGCCTGGGCGGGTGCCGGGGCAACGGCTGCCGGCCGCTGCGGAGCAACCTGGGGCTGGGACTGGTCCATGGACGGTGAGGTGGCCTTGACGTCGTCGAACCCGGCCGCGATGACCGTTACGCGGGCTTCGTCGCCGAGGGCGTCGTCGATAACGGCACCGAAGATGATGTTCGCTTCCGGGTGCGCCACTTCCTGGACGAGGCGTGCGGCCTCGTTGATCTCGAACAGGCCGAGGTCGGAACCACCCTGGATGGACAGCAGCACACCGTGTGCACCGTCGATGGAGGCTTCCAGCAGCGGCGAGGCGATGGCAAGCTCGGCGGCCTTGACGGCGCGGTCCTCTCCCCGGGCAGAACCGATGCCCATGAGGGCGGAACCGGCGCCCTGCATCACGGACTTGACGTCCGCGAAGTCAAGGTTGATCAGGCCCGGAGTGGTGATGAGGTCAGTGATGCCCTGGACACCGGAGAGCAGCACCTGGTCAGCGGAGCGGAAAGCGTCCAGGACTGAGACGTTGCGGTCGCTGATGGACAGGAGGCGATCGTTCGGAATGACGATCAGGGTGTCCACTTCGTCGCGCAGTGCGTCAATGCCGGCCTCGGCGGAACCGGCGCGGCGGCGGCCTTCGAAGGTGAACGGGCGGGTCACGACGCCGATGGTCAGGGCACCTAGGGACCGCGCAATGCGTGCGACGACGGGAGCGCCGCCGGTGCCCGTTCCACCGCCTTCGCCGGCGGTGACGAAGACCATGTCCGCCCCGCGGAGCACTTCCTCAATCTCGTCCGCGTGGTCCTCGGCCGCCTGCTTGCCCACCTCGGGGTTCGCGCCTGCCCCAAGGCCGCGGGTCAGCTCGCGCCCCACGTCCAGCTTGACGTCGGCGTCGCTCATCAGCAGGGCCTGGGCGTCAGTGTTGATGGCGATGAATTCAACACCTCGGAGGCCGACCTCGATCATGCGGTTGACTGCGTTCACGCCACCGCCGCCGATGCCGACGACTTTGATGACGGCCAAGTAATTCTGCGGAGCTGCCACGTTACGTGTCCCTTGTTCGTGTCTTATTGCTAAATCTGATGAAGAGCTTAGTGCCTGCAACCTTAACCTTCGAGTTGAAGGTTATAGTTATGTCAAGTAACTCATGTCTGTGACGGTATTTCCTCTGGTTCACACATTCAATAACCGGCTCCGCGTGTCGGATTAATAGCGGAAAGAAAGCGTCTCAACGGGTCACCGGGTGCCGGGGCACACTCACGTCGTACACCTTAACGGGATTTTTGGGATCCGCCGGGACCTTGAGGAGGGCGGCCAGCACTTTGGCCTTGAGTTCCTTCTCACCCGCGTTGCCCCAGATGATGGTCTGGCCGTCCACAAGCTTGAGCTCCACAGCATCCACCGACTGTGCGGACGCGTTGGACAGCTTGGCGAGCACATCTGCCGGAAGGGCGCCCAGGACTTCCGCGGTGGCGCGGAAAAGCTCCTTGCCGATGGTGCCGGCACCGCCGTCAATCACCGGCAGGGACACCGACGCCGCATCGGCGGTAGCTGCCAGCTGCACGCCCTCGACATCAACCAGCTGGTACTGCTCCCCCTGCTTGACCAGGGCTACGGGGACGCGTTCGCGAACCTCTACCGCGAGGCCCGACGGCGGGCGCGCCTCGGCGGATACGGACTTGACCTGGACCAGCGGTTCAAGGAGGCGGCCCACCTCCTCGTCCGTGATCTGCGGCAGGGGCTTCCCATGCAGGGGTTCCAGTGCCGTCTCCACCTGGGCCGGCGTCAGCAGGCGGGTACCGGAAACCGAGATGGTGTCCACGGCAAGGACCGGTGAAAAGACCGCCGCGGCCAACAGTCCGGCCACGACCGCAAACAGCGTGGCGGTCACGACCAGGACATTCCGCTTCCGCCGCTTGCCCTTGGGTTCGGGAAACGCCAGAACATTTCCGGCCGAACCTCTGGATGCCGGCGGGGATTCAGCGGGTTTTTCGTTTTTCCGGCCCCCGAACATGGTTTTCGGCGCCTCCTGCGGTGGCTTCGCAGGAGGCTGCACAGCCTGCTCGGACACCGGCCGCGAGGCCGAAATGACGTCAGGGCCGCTGCCCGCATCCCGGTTCATGGTGCCGGAGCTCGGGGTTCGGCCGGTAGTGCTTCCACCTGCAGGGCGCCTGCCGGTGGAAGCATACGTGGGGCGGCGGGAGCTAGGCATTCAGGGCCTCTACGATCTGCGGCCCGTAAGCCGTCACGTCACCGGCGCCCGCCGTGAGGACGATGTCCCCGTCACCGGCGGCGGCGGCGAGGGCAGCCACGGCCTCCGCGGCCCGGACCAGCCGCCCGCCGTCGTCCAGGTGGTCGGCGATGAGCTGGCTCGTGACGCCGGGGATCGGATCCTCACGGGCAGGGTAGATATCCAGCACCCAGGCAGTGTCGGCAAGGTTGAGCGCCTCGGCGAACTCCCGGGCGAATTCCCTGGTCCGTGAGAACAGGTGCGGCTGGAACAGGACATGCACCTTGTGACTGCCTGCCACGGAACGGGCCGCCGCAAGGGCTGCCCGGACTTCGGTGGGATGGTGGGCATAATCATCGAAGACACGTACGCCCCGTGCCTGGCCCTTCAGCTCGAAGCGCCGGGATGCCCCCGAGAAGTGTGCCAGGGCACCGGCAGCCGCTGCGGGCTCGACCCCCAGTTCAAGGGCGACGGCAAAGGCTGCCGCGGCGTTCAGGGCGTTGTGCCGGCCGGGCACCTGAAGGTCAAGCTTGAAGCGGCCGGCCGGTATGGACACCGCAACGTCTCCGGGTCCGCCGTCGTGCAGCACCAGCTCTGCCTCGGCACCTGTGCCGTAGAGGACAACGCGGGTATTGCCCCGGGCGCGTGTCCTCTCGGCGAGGGCCAGGGCCCCGGCATCGTCGGCGCAGGCGATCAGCACGCCGTCGGCCGGCAGCAGGGCGGTGAAGCGGTCGAAGGATTCGTAAACTGCCTCCGCTGTGCCGTAGTAGTCCAGGTGGTCCGGCTCCACGTTCGTCACCACGGCGATCCTGGGCCGGTAGTTGAGGAAGGACCCGTCCGATTCGTCCGCCTCGGCCACAAAAATGCCTGACGTTCCCGAAGCGGCGTTAACGCCAAGGGCCGGAACATTGGCGCCGATGGCAAAGGACGGGTCCAGGCCGGCACCATGCAACAGGACAGTAACCATGGAGGTAGTAGTGGACTTGCCGTGTGTCCCGGCCACCGTCACTACCGCGTCCTCCCCCATGGTTGCGGCCAGGGCCTCGGAGCGGTGAAGCACGGGCACGCCTGTTTCCCTTGCTGCCATCACCTCCGGGTTGTCCGCCCTGATGGCCGAACCTGCCACTACGGTCTGCGCGTCTGCCAGGTTGGCTGCGTCGTATCCAACTGAGATGCGCGCACCGGCAGCGGCGAGGTCAGCCATGACGGGAAGGTCCTTGGCGTCCGACCCGCTGACCGGAACTCCGCGGGCCACCATGATGCGGGCGACCGCGGACATGCCCACGCCGCCGACGCCGACGAAGTGGACCTTGCCCAGGGATGCAAGGCCGGGAATGCTGACGGGATTCATGCGTATACCGCTTCCAGGACAAGGCCAGCCATGCGCTGGTCGGCGTTTCGGATGCCAAGCCGGTAGGAATTGGCGGCCATGGTGGCGAGACGGGACTGGTCGGTGACGAGCGGAATGAGTTCGTTGCCCACCCAATCGGATGTGAAGTCACGGTCGGCAACAAGCACGGCTCCGCCGGCGGCCACCAGTCCTGCCGCGTTGAGTGCCTGTTCCCCGTTGCCGATGGGCAGGGGAACCAGGACGGCGGGCACGCCGACGGCGGCAATCTCGCATACCGTCGCGGCACCGGAGCGGGCCAGCAGCACGTCAGCCGCAGCGTAGGCCAGCTCCATGCCGTCGATATATTCCACCTGCCGGTAGCCCTCGGCGGCCAGCGGCCTGCCGCCGTCGTCAAGGACGGACTTGCCCCGGCCGGTGATGTGCAGTGTCTGGATCCCGGCGTCGGCGAGTTGCCCGAGTGCTGCGGCGATGGTCCGGTTGATGCTCTGCGCACCGGACGAACCGCCCGTGACGATCAAGGTGGGCTTGGCTGCATCCAGTCCCAGTGCCTCCCGGGCAGCGGTACGGGCAGCAGTCCGGTCAAGGTGGGAAATTTCCGTGCGCATGGGCATGCCTACGTGCAGGGCACCCTTCAGTGGCGTGGTGTCGAAGGCTACCGCCACACGCTTCGTGAAGAGGGCGCCCACTCTGTTCGCGAGTCCGGGACGGATGTTGGCCTCATGGATCACGATCGGAATACCGCGTTTCCGTGCGGCGAGGTACATGGGCGTGCAGACGTAACCGCCGACGCCGACCAGGACGTCTGCGCCGGCTTTGTCCAGGATGGCGCCTGCCTGCCGCACGGCGCCGCCGAGGCGCCCGGGGAGGCGAAGGAGATCCGCTGAGGGTTTCCGCGGGAAGGGCACGCGGTCGATCGTCGCCAGCTCAACTCCGGCGGCGGGAACCAGGCGGATTTCCATTCCTGCCGGTGTTCCCACCGCGAGGATGGCCGCGCCGGGAGCTGCCGTGCGGACGGCGGCTGCGATGGCCAGGAGAGGGCTGATGTGGCCGGCGGTTCCGCCGCCCGCCAGGACAATGGAGGGATTTTGGGACGTCATGTGGGGCTAGGCACGCTTTCTTGCAGTCTTCTTTTTGGGCGTGGTGGCGGGGGCCTGCTTCGCCTTGAACTTCAGCATCCGTTTGGGCCGGATCGCCGGGGCCATCTGCTCGCGGGCCAGGGAAAGCACCACGCCGATGGCGCAGAGGGACATCAGCAGGGCGGACCCGCCATAGGAAATGAAGGGCAACGGCACGCCGATGACGGGCATCAGCCCGGTCACCACTGACATGTTCACCGTTGCCTGGCCGAGCAGCCACACCATGATGGTGCCCGCGAGCACGCGGTGGAACAGCCCTTCCTGCGCCACCACGACCCGGTAGATGGCTGCACCGAGGATGGCAAAAAGGATAAGGACGACGACGGTGCCCACCAGCCCGAGTTCCTCGCCTATGATGGCGAAGATGAAGTCGTTGTGGGCTTCGGGGATCCAGCTGTATTTCTGCCGGCTTTGCCCCAGGCCCACTCCGAACCAGCCGCCGGAGGCCAGGCCGTAGAGGCCGTTGGTGGCCTGGTAGTTGGCATCGATGCCGTTGGCGCAGGACTCACCGGTCCACCAGGACGTGATGCGGCACATGCGGTTCGAACTCGTCACGGCCATCACGCCGGCCAAAGCGACGCCGAGCAGTCCCGCAATGCCAAAGAAATACAGCGGCACCCCGGCGAAGAAGAGGGCTGCTGCGGCAATCATCATGATGATCATGGCGGTACCGAGGTCGTTGCCCACGAGGACCAGCCCAATGATGATGACCGCCATGGGAACGGCCGGGACGAACACATGCATTGCCCGGCTGAGCAGCTTTCCCTTCATGGCCAGGACCGTGGCCATCCAGAGCGCAAGGGCAAGTTTTGATGCTTCCGACGGCTGGAAGGTGATGCCGCCGAGGTCAATCCAGTTCTTGTTGCCGTTGACCTCGTCGCCGATCACCTGGACCAGGGCAAGCAGGACCACCGCCGCGCCGATCGCCGGCCAGGCGAGCCGCTTGAGCCAGGTGACGTTGATCCGGGACAGCACAAACATGGTGAAGATGCCGATGGCGGCAAACATGCCTTGCTTCAGCGCGTCACCGTAGGGCGATTTTCCGGCAGCGATGGATTCAACACTGGAGGCCGAGAGCACCATCATGATGCCGATGGCCGTCAGGGCCAGGGTGGAGCCCAGGATGAGGTAGTACGTGGAGCCGTTCCGGGAGGTCCCGGTCCCTTCCAGGGCGGACCAGAACCTGCGGTAGATGGTCCGGAGTCGGGCGGCCGCCGGTGATTGGCGCGCACCGGCTGTTACCGAGGAGCCGGGGCGCAGCTTGCCCGCCTGCTGCTTAGTTGGCTGCTGTTTTGCTGGCTGCGGGCGCGTTGGCGTGCTGACCATTGTTACTCCTCGCCGGTCTGGGCCTGCCCTTCCACCAGCTCGAGGACAGCTTCGATGAAAGTGTCACCACGGTGAGCATAGGAAGAGAACTGATCCATGGAAGCAGCTGCCGGAGCCATCAGCACAGTGTCGCCGGATTCGGCGAGCTGCGCTGCTGACGCCACGGCCCTGGCCATCACCGTCTCCCCGGGCACGGAAGTACCGGTTTGGACGGCACCAGCCAATGCGGCAGTCTGCACCTCTTCAGTTTCACCCGCCTGCGGGAGGATCACAGGGACATCCGGCGCGTGTCGCTGGAGGGCCTCGGTGAGCGCCGAGGTGTCACTTCCAATGAGGACCACGGCTTTGAGCCGCTGGACGTGCTCCCGGACCAGGTCGTCGTAGGTCACTCCCTTGGAGAGGCCCCCGGCGATCCAGATGACGTTGCTGAACGTAGCGAGCGAGGCGGCCGCGGCATGGGGGTTCGTGGCTTTGGAATCGTTGACCCACAACACGCCGTTGCGGCGCGCCACCGGCTGGATGCGATGGTCACCCGGGACGTAGTCCTTAATGCCCTGCCGCACGGCCTTGGGCTCGACCCCGTACGCACGGACCAGCCCTGCGGCGGCCAGGGCGTTGGCCACCATGTGGCGCGGCGCAAAGGCTCCCAGGTCGCTCATTGACGCGAGCTCCGCGGCGCTGTCCTTGCGTTCGGCGATGAACGCCCGGTCCACGAGCAGTCCCTCCACCACGCCGAGCATGCTGATGGCCGGGGTAACGGTGGTGAAACCGACGGCGCGGCAGCCCTCCACCACATCGGCGTTCTCCACCATGCGCTCGGTTTCAATTTGCTCGGCATTGTAGATGCACGCCTTTTGCGTCTGCTCGTAGACCTTCGCCTTGTCGGCAAGGTAGGAATCGTAGGAGCCGTGCCAGTCGACGTGGTCCTCGGCGACGTTCAGGCAGACGCTGGCCACGGGCGAGAGTGACTCCGCCCAGTGGAGCTGGAAACTCGAGAGTTCGACGGCGAAGACGTCGTACTCAACAGGATCGCGGATGGCATCCAGGATGGGCGTGCCGACGTTGCCGACGGCGATGGCCTTCAGGCCGGCTGCCCGAAGCATGGATTCGGTGAGGCCAACAGTGGTGGTCTTTCCGTTCGTTCCCGTGATGGCGAGCCAGTCCGCCGTCTTGCGGCCTTCCCGGACGCGTACGCGCCAGGCGAGTTCGACGTCGCCCCACACCGGGATGTGCGCCCTCGCGGCTGCTGCCAGCAGGGCCTGGTCGGGGCGCCACCCTGGTGAGGTCACGATGAGTTCGGGAAGTTCGCCGTCGATCCGGGGGATGCGGGTTACGGCGTCCTCTCCGAGCAGGACGTCGGCTGCACCGACGATCCTAAGCGTTTCCGCGTGGGCCTTGGCCGTGGCGCTGGTTGCCGCGTCAACCACCACCACGCGGGCACCGAGTTCGATGAGGGTATCGGCCGCCGCGAATCCGGAGACACCAATGCCGGTGACGGCGACCCGCAACCCCGCCCAGTCGGAGTCCCAGCTGGTGAGGTTCTCGAGTCGGGAGGAAACAGTCACAGCAGCACAACCCATTCAGCGTAGAAGATGCCAAGACCCACGGCGACGAAGAGCCCGCCCAGGATCCAGAACCGGACCACCACTGTCACTTCAGCCCAGCCCTGCAGTTCGAAGTGGTGCTGCAGCGGTGCCATCTTGAACACGCGCTTGCCTCCGGTGGCCTTGAAGTAGCCCACCTGGATGATGACGGAAAGGGTGATCAGAACGAACAGGCCACCGATGATGCCCAGCAGCAGTTCGGTCCGGGACAGGATGGCGAACCCGGCGATGGCGCCGCCGATGGCCAGCGAACCGGTATCACCCATGAAGATCTTGGCCGGAGAGGTGTTCCACCACAGAAAGCCCACCAGCGCGGCGCTCATGATGGCTGCCAGCAGCGCCAGGTCGAGCGGATCCCGGACCGAATAGCAGCCGCTGCCGGCTTCGCGAGGTGAGCCGCACGCCTGGTTGCTCTGCCAGATACCCATCAGCGTATAGGCGCCGAAGACCATCACGGAGGCACCTGCGGCGAGCCCGTCGAGGCCATCGGTCAGGTTTACGCCGTTGGTCGCTGCAGTCACAATCAGGTTGGACCAGACCACGAACAGGATGGCTCCGAGGACCGTTCCGCCGAAGGCAAGGTCCAGCCAGGGCAGGTCACGGACCAGCGAAATCTTGGTGGAGGCCGGCGTGACGCCGGCGCCGTTGGGAAAGTTCAGGGCAAGCACCGCGAAGATGATGCCTACCGCTGCCTGCAGGATCAGTTTTGCCTTGGCATTGAGGCCGAGACTGCGCTGCCGGGAAATCTTGATGAAGTCGTCCAGGAACCCCACCAGCCCCATTCCGACCATCAGGAACAGCAGGATGAGGGCGGAAGCGGAGGGGCCTGAAGAATCCGGGTTCACCATCAGCATGATCAGGTGGGTGAGGCCGTAGCTCAGCAGTACCGCGGCCACCACCACCGTCCCGCCCATGGTGGGTGTGCCGCGTTTGGTGTGGTGCGAGGTGGGGCCATCGTCCCGGATGAACTGGCCGTAGCCGCGGCGGACGAGCAGCCGGATAAAGAGCGGTGTCCCCACCAGGGCGAATAAGAGTGCCAGTCCGGCGCCGATCAAAAGTGCAATCACAGCAGAGTGCTCCTTTCATCGGCGGGTTGCGGGGTTTGTCGGGGTAATGCTATCCAATCGCCCAAATGGCGAAGTCCTACGCTGTTCGAGGACTTGAACAGGACCAGGTCGCCGGGCTGGAGTTCGGAATCCAGCAGTTCGTACGCCTCTTCCACTGTTTCCGCGAAAAGGCATTCATCGCCCCAGGAGCCCTCCTGAACAGCTGACACGTACAGCGCCCGGGCTTCCCGGCCAACCACCAGCAGGCGGGAGATGTTGAGCCGGACCACCTGGGTGCCCACGGCTGTGTGTTCCCGGATGGAATCCCCACCGAGTTCGAGCATTGCCCCGAGCACCGCCCAGGTCCGTCTGCCG
Organism: Arthrobacter sp. D3-16; assembly: GCF_054408515.1. Lineage (NCBI taxonomy): Bacteria > Bacillati > Actinomycetota > Actinomycetes > Micrococcales > Micrococcaceae > Arthrobacter > Arthrobacter sp. D3-16. The sequence continues at coordinate 2,495,993 of NZ_CP096437.1, forward strand.
CGGCCAAGGTCCGCCAGCGTCCGCAGGGCGGCGCGCATGGACTCAGGGTTGGCGTTGTAGGCGTCGTTGATGATGGTCACGCCGTCTGCCCGCTCGGTGCGCTCCATGCGCCACCGGCTGGCGGCAGTCTGGCTGCTGAGGGAGTTCGCGATGTCCTGTCCCGGCACGCCGGCAGCCCAGGCAGCGGCGGCGGCGGCCAGAAGGTTGCCCACATGGTGCGCGCCGATGAGGCGGCTGCTGACGTGCAGGCCGGTTTCGCCGTCGGGCAGTTGAAGGTCGAATTCGGGATGGCCCCCGGCATTGGTGTCGGCGTTGAGTGCCTGGACGGCTGCGTCCCCGCGGCCTTCCGCGGAAAAGCCGAGTACCGACGCCGCGGTGCGCGTGCGCATGGCAGCCACCCGCTCGTCGTCGAGATTCACCACGGCGGTGCCTGCCGGGGCAAGGGCTTCGACAAGCTCCCCCTTGGCCAAAGCGATGTTGTCCACTCCCCCGAACTCCCCGGCGTGGGCGGTTCCCACGGCGAGCACTACGCCGATATCGGGTTTGACCATTTCCGCGAGGTACCGGATGTGCCCGATTCCCGTGGCGCCCATCTCGATGACCAGGTAGCGCGTTTCCGTTCCGGCGCGGAAGACGGTAAGCGGAACGCCGATCTCGCCGTTGTAGGACCCTTGTGGGGCCACGGTATTTCCCTGGCCGGCCAGGATTCCTGCGAGCAGGTCCTTGGTGGTGGTTTTTCCGGCAGAGCCGGTGATGCCTACGACTGTGAGTTCGCTGCCTTCCCGGGCGCGCGCAGCACGGATCCTGCGCACAGCTTCTGCGGCCAGTGCCCCCATGGCAAGCACGGCATCCGGAACCAGCACCGAGGGATAAGGAGTCCCGTCCGGCGCGGACACCGGACGCTCCACCAGGGCAAGGGTGGCGCCGGCTGCGAAGGCGGCTGCCACGAAGTCGTGGCCGTCCGCGTGCTCACCCGGCTTGGCGACGTAGAGCGAACCGGCTGTGGATTCGCGTGAGTCCGTGACCACCGAAAGGGGCGTGATCCCGGGATCGGCGTCCAGGCGCCCGTTAGTGATTTCGGCGATCTCCGCCGCAGTAAATGCAATCATCTCGGTCTAGGACTCTATCCGGTCGTCTTGGAGAACGTTGAATCCCCTGGCTGTCAAGGCACTGCGCAACTCCACCCTGTCGTCGAGGGCAAGGTTGACGCCTTTGACCTCCTGCCACACTTCATGGCCCCGGCCGGCTACGAGGATGGTGTCCTCCGGCCGGGCGAGCCCGACGGCATGGCGGATGGCTTCGGCGCGGGGGAAGACCTCCAGGACCTCAGCGGAATGGGAATCCTTTTCTTTCGCCTCCCGGGCTCCGGCCAGGACATCGGCGCGGATGGCAGCGGGGTCTTCATCATGGGGGTCGTCATCGGTGATGATGACGGTGTCTGCGAGCCGGGCGGCAATGGCACCCATTGCGGGGCGTTTTCCCTGGTCACGCTGGCCGGTGGCACCGAACACGACGATGAGGCTGGACCCCGGCTGCGGGGACCGTACCGCCTCCAGGGCCCGGGCCAGCGCATCGGTATTGTGGGCGAAATCCACAATGGCGGCTGGCTCCTGGGAAACCAGCTGCATGCGCCCGGGCACCGCGACGGTGAAGGGGTCGGACTCGTCCAGGGCTGCCTGCAGGGTGCCGGTGTCCACGCCTGCCGTCAGGACCATGACTGCCGCCAGCGCTGCGTTGGCAACGTTAAAGCTGCCGGGGAGTCCCGTGTGCACTGTGAGCAGGGCGCCGTCGGGGCCGCTCAGCGTGAACTCCGTCCCGAGCCCGCGCGCGGCAGTCTTCGTGACAGTCCAGTCGGCTACGGCTCCGGCGGAGGTGGCGAGGGTGGTGACGGGCACCTCTGTGGCGCGCGCAAGACGGCGGCCCCACTCGTCGTCGACCGTGACGACCGCAGCACGCGCCCGGGCAGGCGTAAAAAGCTCCGCCTTGGTGCTGAAGTAGTCGTCCATGGTGAGGTGCAGGTCCAGGTGGTCCTGGGTCAGGTTCGTGAAGCCCGCAACGTCAAACAGGACCCCGTCCACCCGCTGGAAGGAAATGGCGTGGGACGAGACCTCCATGGCCGCTGCTGCCAGTCCCCTCTCCCGCATGAGGGCCAGCAACGCATGGACATCCGTCGATTCGGGGGTGGTGAGCAGGCTGGGAATAGGGTCACCGCCGGCGTGGATCTCAATGGTGCCGATCAACCCGGTTTTCCTGCCCAGCGCGCGCAGCAGCGAGTTGATGAAGTAGGTGGTGGTGGTCTTCCCGTTGGTGCCCGTCACGCCAAACAACTGCGGCTGCCCGGCACCCGGCTGGCTCCGATAGATCAAGGCGGACAGCGGCCCCACCACGTTGCGGGGTGAGTCCACGATGATCACCGGTACCGGAATGTCCGTGGACAGAGCCAGCAGCCTGGCGCCGGCGTCGTCAGTGAGAACGGCGACGGCTCCCGCTTCGATAGCCTGCGGAACGAAGTCGGCGCCGTGGCGGGTGGCGCCCGGGAGCGCTACGTATAGGTCGCCCTTCTCCACTGCGCGTGAGTTCAATGAAATTCCGGTGACTGCCACCTCCGCCGCCGGGCCGGGAACCGCGACGTCGATGGCGTCGCAAATGGTTGCCAGCCGGACCGCTTCAACAGTTGACGGGCGGAAGCGGCCCTGGCCGGATGGTCCTTCCGGGACGGCGCGGCTATCGGACGGGTTGAGCTCAGACAAGGAATCTCCGATGGTGCTAGTGGATCGTGCCCGGCATGGTTGAACCGGTGGTGCTGCTGGTGCGGACTGCTGCTGCCGGGATGCTACTCGGCGAACTGGGGCAGCCGGGCCGGTTCGCCCGTGGACGGCTGGACGTTGTAGGTCCGCAGAGCCTGGCTCATGACCGACCGGAAGACCGGCCCGTTGGTAATTCCGTAGATGCTGCCCTTGGGCCGCTGGAGTACCACCTCCACAATAAACCGCGGATCGTCCATCGGTGCCATGCCCACCATGGAGGCGGTGTAGCCGCAGAACCCGGACTTGCCGTCGTCGCACGGTGACTCGGAGGTGCCCGTCTTTGCGCCCACCCGGTAGCCGTCGATGCCCGCATCCTTGATTTGGCCCTCGGTCACGGCACTTTCAAGGATGTCCTGGACCTGCTGGGCCGTGTTCTCCGACACGATCTGCCGCGGCGGCGCTGCGGGCACCTTTTCCTCGGTACCGTCGGGGGAAATGTACGCGTCGATGAGCCGGGGCTGCAGCATCACGCCATTGTTGGCAATGGACTGGAACGCGCGCACTGTCTGGAGCGTGGACTGGGACACGCCCTGGCCGAACAGGACCGTGTATTCCTGGCGCCCGTCCCACTGCTGCCAGGGGGTGAGGATGCCAGAGGCGGTGGCCGGCAGCCCGACATCCGGAGCCTCGCCGATGCCAAACTTCTTCAGCCAGTCGTACCGCTGCTCCTTGCTGAGGCGCTGGCCGGCCATGACGGTGCCGGTGTTCATCGAGTAGCCCAGGATGCCCGCGAGGGTGCGCTCCTCGGTGCCATGGGCAAACGAGTCACTGAAGGTCTGTCCGTCCACGGTGTAGGTGGGTCCAAGGGTGAACGAATCGAGCGGCTTGGCCTTGCCTTCTTCGATAAGCGCGGCCGCCGTCATCACCTTTTCAACGGAACCGGGCTCGTATGCAGCGGTGACGGCCCGGACACCGCGGTCCTTGGCAGCCACCCGGCCGGGGTCATTGGGATCAGGGGAATTGGTGTCAGCCATCGCCACCAGGTCGCCGGTCTTGGCGTCCATCACGATGATGACACCCCATTCGGCACCCAGCTTGTCCGACTGGCTCTGGATGGCCTGCTGGGCGAAGTACTGCAGGTCCGAGTTGAGCGTGAGCTTAACGTCCTTGCCGTCCTGTGGCGAAGTCAGCTCATCCACGCCCACAGGGATGCGGAGGCCGTCGGCGCCGATCTCGAACAGGCGTTCGCCGTCCTCGCCCTTCAGCAGTCCGTCCTGGGTCTGTTCGATGCCCGCCTGGCCGGTCCCGCCGTCCTGCAGGAACCCGATGATTCCACCCGCCACAGAGCCATTGGGATAGACGCGCTTGCTGACGCCTTCCGTGACGATGCCGGGTATCTGCAGCTTGGAGATCCGGTCCTCAATGTCCGGCTTCACATCCTTGGCCACGATGTAATAGGGCTGTTCGCCAGTGACCGCCTCCTGGATGGCATCTTTCTCCATGCCCAGGGCGGCAGCGAGCTCGGTGAGCCCCTGGTCCCGGCTGACGTCCACCAGCTTCTCTTTGCCGTCCACGGTGTCCAGGCGCTTGAACGTTTCCGTCTTGGTGTTCACCCGCTGGTCAACCACCACGTTGTAGCGGATCACACTGTTGGCAAGCACGGTGCCGCGCGAGTCCAGGATGCTCCCCCTTTCGGCAGGCAGGACGGTCCGCTTCATCCGGCTGTTCAGCGCAGCTTCGGCCATTCCCCCAACGTCCAGTCCCTGGACCAGGAAGAGTTTCCCGCCCACCACCAGCAGGAGCGTCAGCATCATGCCAAGGCCCAGGCGGAGGCGCCTTTTGGCGTTGGGTACCTTGCCGGTTCTAGCCTTGCCGGTCCTCTGCGCCACCGTGATATTCCTTGCTGCTCGACCTTGTTGCCTGTCAGACCTGCCGTGCTATTGTCCGGGGACCTTCTGCTCAGGCGCGGGAACCGATCCGCCGTGGAGCTCCACGGGCGGCACTGCCGGAGCGGGCGCGGGCGGAGTCTGGGCGGGGGCGGCGTCAGCACCAGCGCCGGGAGCTGCAGCTGCTGCAGCGTTGCCGGGGGCTGCCTCACGGGCAGCGCCGGAGGTGGCCGCTGCGGGGGTATCCTCGACCGGTTTCCGGGCCTCCAGGGGATCGCGTTTGCTTGCCGGGGGAACCACTGTCAGCTGGCCGGGGACAGCAGGCGCCGGGATAACGGCCCCTGCAGCGCCGTCTTTGGCAGCGGGGGTGGCCTTGCCCGTAACGGAGAGGGTTGACAGGTCAATCTGGCCCTTGACGGTGGAAGGCACCATGCCCAGTTTTGTCGCCTGTGCAGCCAGGTTTTGGGGTGCCTCAAAGTTCTGGACCTGCTGGGTGAGGTCCTGGTTCTGTTTCGTCAGGGTGCTCTGCCTGGCGCGCAGTTCCACCAGTTGGTACTGCGCCGTGGACACTGAAATGTTAAGGACGAGAACGGCGATCAGGGCCACAGCAAGCATGGCAAAGCACAGCACCACGAAGGGGGCGCGGCGCTTGCGCGGAACGGTCCGGACGACGGAGAGCGGAGTGCGGCTCCGGCGTGGCCCCGCCGGCGAACCCGCCGGAAGCTGCTTGGCCGCCGAGCCGGATACGACGGGAAAGTTCTTGACGGCAGCGGTGCTCATTAAGCTCTCCTGGTTCGGATACGTTCCACGGCGCGCAGCCTTGCTGAAGCTGCGCGGGGGTTTTCGGCGATTTCGACGGCGGTTGGCACCTCGGTGCCTTTGGTCAGGGTCTTCAGTTCCGGTTTATGTTCTTCCAGCTCAACCGGAAATCCGAGTGGAGCGGAGGATTTGGAGCGGGCCTGGAAGACCCCCTTGACGATCTTGTCCTCCAGGGAGTGATAGGACATGACCACAATGCGGCCGCCCAAAGCAGTTGCGTCCACGGCCGCGGGAACGGCGCGTTCCAGGACGTCGAGTTCCTCATTCACTTCGATCCGAAGGGCCTGGAACGTCCTCTTGGCCGGGTGGCCGCCCGTCTTGGCCGCGCCCGCGGGAACGACCGCGCGAATCTGCTCCACCAGTTCCCCCGTGGTGGTGAAAGGCTTGATGGCCCGGGAGGCAACGATCCTGTTCGCGATCCGGCCGGCGAACTTCTCCTCGCCCCACTTCCGGATAATCCGGACGAGTTCCTCTTCGCTGTAGTTGTTGACGACGTCGGCCGCGGTCTGGCCGCGGCTGGTGTCCATCCGCATGTCCAGCGGGGCGTCGAACGAGTAGGCAAAGCCCCGTTCGCGCTCGTCCAGCTGGAGCGAGGAAACGCCCAGGTCCATCAGGATTCCGTGGACTTCGGGGACGCCCAGGTCAGCCATGACTTCTTCGATTTCGTCATAAACGGCGTGGACCAGATCCGTCCGCGCCTCAAACGGCGCCAGCCGCTCCCCTGCGAGGGCAAGTGCTTCTTCATCCCGGTCGATGCCGATTAAGTGCAGGTCCGGAAAGCGCTGCAGCATGGCCTCGGAGTGGCCCCCCATACCTAAGGTGGCATCGATGGCTACCGGGGCTGCACCACGGCTCCTGGCTGCTTCAAAACCGGGAGCCAACAAATTAATGCACCGGTCCCGCAGGACCGGCACATGGCGTTCGGACGTGGGCTTCGGTTGATCGTTCATGCCTCGTCCTCTCTCGCCGTCGCTGTCACCTGGTTGGTTCTTGGCCCAGATCCCCATCCGCGCCTATCATCCTGCCCGCCTGGCTCCGGGGAAGTGAGCCAGGTTGGCAGCCGATGGGCCGGCTGGAGATCTCAACCAAGAAAGCTGCCGCTCTCCCTGTTCCGGTCAGAGAATGCCCGGAATGGGATCATCGGTCTCAGAGAAGGCTGTCTCCTTCTCTGCGAGGTACTCGTTCCAGGCTTGGGCATCCCAGATCTCGGCGCGGGTCCCGGCGCCAATGACGGCCAGTTCCCTGCCGAGCCCTGCATACTCCCGGAGCGCCGGTGGAATAGTCACGCGCCCCTGCTTGTCAGGTACCTCGTCAGAGGCTCCAGAGAGAAAGACGCGGATGTAGTCCCGCGCCTGTTTTGAGGAGATTGGCGCCTCCCGCATTTGCTCGTGGACCCGGGCAAATTCCTTCTCGCTGAAGACGTAGATGCAACGTTCCTGGCCCCTGGTAAGGACCAGCCCGCTGGCAAGTTCCTCCCGGAACTTCGCGGGGAGAATGATCCGCCCCTTTTCATCCAGACGTGGCGAATGCGTGCCCAGGAACACTGGCCCACCGCCTGTCCGATGTCAGGAACTGCACATCCCCTATGTTGCAACCACCCTCTTATGTCCTCCACATTACTCCACTTTCCATCACAGTCAACGCGAAAAGGGGGTAAGGAGGCGCAATTATTGGGAATACAGCCGCTAAATCGCGCGTAATTGCGGTGGTGGTGGGAAGTGGAGGACTTTGGCACCCCTGGGTGGACAATTAGCGCCAGCGATATCAAACGCGCCGCATTGATTGCTTCTGCAGGTCCAATAACCGCGTTAAACGCCAAAAGACCCGCCGAAGCGGGTCTTTGGGCGCACTCACCCCGTTGGGGGAGCAATGTGGTGTGCCAGGGAGCTACCGTGATCAGCGGACGCCCGGAGGGGCTGGCGACCGCAAGGGCCGGCGCCCCAAGGGGCTAGGGCTCGCCCCTGCGCCTCTCGTCCCAGCGTTCCTCGAGGCTGCTCATGAAGGAACTGCGCTGTTTACCGGCTTTGCCCGTGCCGGGCTTCGCGCCCTTGGCGCCGGACGGGTTGCTTCGCATGGTGGCGAAGTAGACGCCGCCGCCCATCACGATGAAGCCGAGGACACCAACAAATATGCTTTGGAGGGTGACGCCCACCAGTAACAGGAAGACGCCTGCCAGGGCGCAGAGGACGCCGATCACGACGTGTCTCGTCGACCACGAGCGCCCGGGGTCCGACCCCATGGAATTCGCGAACTTTGGGTCATCCTCGTGAAGCTGCTTCTCCAGCTGCTCAAGCAGCTTCTGTTCGTGCTCCGACAGCGGCATCACGACCTCCTTTTGTAGGCCAACGTCCGGGCTGATCCCAGCCACTACTTCTGCTCGGATAACGTCCGGCATGCCTTAGAGGTTCCCGCCCCGCCGGCTATGGCGAAAACGTTCACCTGGCATGCCGGCGCCGGAGCGGAAGCATGTCCAAGAGAGCCCGGTAGTAAGTCCAGTCACTCAAAAACTTCGTATCTATAAGGATAGTTTGTTCAGGGCCGTTCTGAAAGACGGCAATGACTTTCCCGGGGGCCTTCTGGCCGCTTGTTTGTCCGATTTATCCGGACCCGTTCCCCGGTTCCAGGAGGCGGGCCGGAAGAACGGATTTACCACCGAATTTGCGGGCCACCTGGTCCACGGCCTGCTCGGCGGCCCGCCAGTTGTCATCCCTGCGGTCGATGCTCAGCTGGAGCGAGGTCGTCGCTGCTTCCTCAAGCTGTTCGGCCCGCACCCCGACCAGCCTGACGGTCATTGGCCTGGCCACGGAGTCCAGGAGCTGAAGCGCCACCCCATAGATGAGCTGCGCACTGTCCACGGGGGTCTGAACGGTCCGGCTGCGCGTGATGGTGGAAAAGTCGGCGAAGCGCAGCTTCAAGGCAATGGTTCGGGCCACCATGCCCGAACTTCGCAGCCGCTCTGCCGTCCGGTGTGAAAGCCGCAGCAGCTCACGGTGGAGAAGGGCGTCGTCGGCGGTGTCCTCGGCGAAGGTTTCCTCGGCCCCGATGCTCTTCTCGAGCCGGACCGGCGTGACGGGGCGGGGGTCTATCCCCCACGCGAGCTGGTGTACGTGGATTCCGGTGGCGCCAAGCATCTTCTTGAGGGAGGACACCGGCGTGGCCGCCAGGTCCGCTACGGTTTTGATTCCCATCCTCGCCAGGACGTCGGTGGTTTTCGAACCCACGCCCCACAGCGCTCCGACCGGCAGGGTGTGGAGATAGGGAACGGTTTCATCCGGCCCAATCAGGAGCAGGCCGTCAGGTTTGCAGCGGGTGGAGGCGATTTTTGCCACAAACTTGGTTTCGGCGATCCCCACCGAGGCTGTGATTCCCAGGTCCGCCGCCACCCTGCTCCGGATCAGCTCACCGATAGTGCGCGGCGGACCAAGCCGGCGTATGGCGCCACCAACATCCAGGAACGCTTCGTCCACGCTGAGCGGTTCTACGAGTTCCGTGACGGATCCGAAGATTGCCATCAGCTCGGCGGAAACTTCGTAGTACACCTTGTGCCGGGGCTCGATGATGACAGCCTGGGGGCACATACGCATCGCTACTGCCATTGGCATGGCCGACTTGACGCCGAATGCCCTGGCTTCGTAAGAGGCGGACAGGACAACTGAACGCTCCGCCGGATAGCCAACAATGACCGGCTTACCCCTCAGTTCGGGCCGGGTGCGCAGTTCCACGGAGACGAAAAAGGCGTCCATATCCACGTGCATGATGCAGTTGCGCCTGCGGCGTTGGAGGCCTGCTCCGGCCGGTTCGTTCGTCACCACAGGTCCCACGGCTGCAATCCTATCGCTTTGTACTGACTAAACTGGAGGCTGAATCCGGCTTCTACACCAGGAGGAAAGTCCCTGTGACGGTCATTGGAAACCCTAGGCCAGCAGCCCTGGCCGCTTTTGCTGTCGGGGCGGCGCTTGTCCTCGCTGCCTGCAGCCCAACGCCCTCAGGAACACCGGAACCCTCCGCCTCCGCTTCCGCTTCCGCTTCCGTGACGGAAACGTCGCAGGCCACCGTGACCGCCTCGGCCAGCCCCTCCCCCTCGCCCAACACGTCCGCCACAGTGGGTGCCGTCGTCGAAGGATTCCCACAGCAGCTCCTGCCGCTCATGCCCGGCGCGAGCGTGGTGTCCAGCAGCTTCGACAAGGCGTCTACGCCGGCGACCGCCGCCCTGGTGGCCACCATCACGTCGCCTACTGCAGCCGTCCTGGACTTTTACACCAAGGAGCTGGAGGCCCGCGGATTCAAGGCGGTCCCGGGTGAGTCCGTGGGGGCCATAGCTTCGAAGGACTTTGTCCGGGGCGATAACGAGACGGTCAATCTCTCCGCCGTGGAAGCGGCCGGTGTTGTCACGTTTACCATCGGCGCCAACGTGGCAGCTGAGTCAGCCAAGTGACGGCGGCTGAGCAGTTAAGGAATGAACAGGCCGCTTTTGTGGCCGCAGTTGCCGGGGAACTGACTGACTTCCTCACGTCCCGGCAGTCCATTATGTCCGCGATTTCACCGGACATCGAACCCATCATGGGCTCCATCTCCAACCTGGTGACCGGTGGAAAGCGCCTCCGGGCGCTGATGTGCTATTGGGGGTGGCGGGGCGCCGGCGGCGAGCCGTCAGCCCAGCAGGTCGTCACGGCCGGAGCCGCGCTGGAATTGTTCCAGGCTGCCGCGCTGATCCATGACGACATCATTGACCGTTCGGACACCCGGAGGGGCGGACCCAGTGTCCACCGTCGCTTCAGCGAACTCCACGGGACCCGTGGCTGGGCACTGGACAGTGAGCGGTTCGGGCAGGCCGCTGCCATCCTCACGGGGGACTTGTGCCTCTCGTTCAGCGAGGAAGCGTTCACGGATATCGGTGAGCACGCCGCGGCAGGCAGCCGTGCCCGGCTGATCTTCAACCTCATGCGCGCAGAGGTCATGGCCGGCCAGTACCTGGACATCCTGGAGGAAGTGGCGGGCCCGGTTCGGGACCGCGCAGGTGCGGTCAGCAGGGCCCAGTCAATCATCAGGTTCAAGTCAGCCAAGTATTCAACCGAGCACCCTCTCGCGCTCGGTGGAGCACTCGCGGGCGCCTCGAACGAACTGCTGCGCGGCTACTCCGCGTTCGCCTTGCCCCTGGGCGAGGCCTTCCAGCTTCGCGACGACGTACTCGGCGTCTTTGGCGATCCACTCACCACCGGCAAGCCCGCCGGCGACGACCTGCGTGAAGGCAAGCGGACCGTTTTGGTGGCGCTGGCGTTGGACCAGGCATCTGCAGCCGAATCTGCCTTCATCGACGCCAGGCTCGGCAGCCCCGACCTCGCCGATGAAGACATTCATGAAATCCGGCGGATTATCGAGGAGTCGGGAGCCTTGCAGGCCACCGAAGTCCTGATTAATGAATTCGGCGCTGCAGCATTCGACGCCCTCGAGGCACTTCCACTGGACGAACTGCCGAAAACCGCCCTGCGGAGGCTGGCCGAAGCAACCGTCAGCCGCGCCTCCTGATCCAGGCCGCTAAAGCCTGACGGCTACCAGGCGAGGGTCTGTGCCCTGCGCCTTATTTCCGTTTTACGGCCCTCCCGCAGGGCGTCAATAGGACGGCCGCGCAGTGATTCATCAGGCGTGAAAAGCCAAACGATGAGGTCCTCGTCGGAATAGCCGGCGTCTGCCAGTACAACAATGGTGCCTTTAAGGCTCTCCACCACTTGGCCGTCCTGGATGAATTCAGCCGGAACCGAACGAATATTGCGCTCTCCCACCCGCAAAGCAGCCAAAGCATGTTCGTCAAGCAAACTGTGGACCCTGGTGATGGAAACATCCAATAAACGGGCGACGTCGGGCAAGGGCAACCATTCGCCCACGAGGTTTTCTACATTACTCACGGATCAAGGTTGCCATGGTGCGCACCGTCGCGCCTAGTCGGGATATTCATGCCAGCGCTGCCGGCATGCGGACACTCCAGGAATCACTGCTTGCAAGTAATGCGGGAATTCTTGTGCTAATTGCAAATTCGTGAGAGATTCACATAGATCACACTCGTAACAGGAATAACACGAGTAACACTAGTATCAGAATGAGCGGCATCCCCGCCCGCGCCCGCAGTTGAGAAGAGGATTCTTTCCATGACGATGTCCCGCTCGCCCAAGCAGCCCCCCAAACCGAGTCTGCCTATGATCGCTGCCACTACGGCAGCGTTGCCAGCGGTCGTATTGTCATCCTTGGCGCTCGCCCAGCCCGCCGCCGCGGAACAGCCTGCCCGCGCGGTACCGGCCACCCTCGCGGCGGCCATGAAAGCACAGGCGGCAGCCCAGGCGACGGCGGCTGTCATCCCCGCGTCGTCCGTCTCCACCGCCATCCCCACCGCCTTCAAGCCCGCGCGGCCCGCGGCGCCGGCTGAGTACACGATCGCCCGGGGCGACACCATCAGCGCCATTGCGGGCAGGTTCGGGCTGAATACGGGCGAAATCCTGAAACTGAACAACCTGAAGGCCAACACCATCATTTACCCGGGGCAGAAGATCAAACTCTCAGGCTCGGCCGCCGCGCCGGCAGCCCCCGCTCCGGCAGCTGCTCCCGCCGCCCCTTCCGCTCCGGCCGGCGGTGCCAGCTACACCGTGAAGCCAGGCGACACCCTGGGTGCCATTGCCGCAAAGCACAAGGTGAGCCTGGCCGACGTCTTCGCCTGGAACAACCTCACCATGCGTTCGATCATTTACCCCGGGCAGAAAGTCAAAGTGGGCGGTGGCGCTGCCGCTCCAGCCCCGGCCGCTCCTGCTCCTGCTGCACCGGCCCCGGCCATGGCGAACACCTCCGGCACTGCCCCGGCATCCGGCTCGTACACGGTTAAGGCCGGCGACACTCTTTCCGGCATCGCTTCGCGCCACGGCGTCAAGCTTTCGGATCTCCTGTCCGCCAACCATATGAACCTGGGCACCGTGATCTACCCGGGCAACAAGCTGGCCATCCCCGGCGCCGGAAAGCAGGCCCCGCAGCCGGCAGCCTCCGTTACGCCGCTGGTGCCCAGTTCGTTCCTTGGCTTCAGCTACCCGGCAGCCGTGGTGAGCTCAGCGAATGAAAACAAGGCGCTCCTGAACGCTTCGCCTGTCCCCTCCCGCGAGCAGATGCGTGGCATTGTGGCGGACACCGCCCGTGCCATGGGCGTGGAGCCTTCACTTGCCCTCGCCTTCGCCCACCAGGAGTCCGGCTTCGACCAGCGCGCGGTATCCCCCGCGAACGCCATCGGGACCATGCAGGTCATCCCCAGCTCGGGCCAGTGGGCATCGGACCTCGTGGGGCGGAAGCTGAACCTCCTGGATCCGTATGACAATGCGACGGCCGGAGTAGCGATCATCCGCCAGCTCCTCGCCACCAGCAAGGACCGGGACACAGCCATCGCCGGCTACTACCAGGGCCAGTATTCGGTGAGCAAGTACGGCATGTACAACGACACCAAGGCTTACGTCGCGGCCATCAAGGCACACCAGAAGAACTTCAGCTAGCACCAATCCGCTTTCCCCAGGATCGGGAGAGGCGGGGAGAACTCGGCACGGGTCCGGACCGGTATCGGTTCGGACCCGTTTCATTGCTGGATTACGATCGTAGGGTGCAGGAACACGTGTCAGACCCTCTCGTAGGAACCCTGGTGGACAACCGGTACGCCGTCAGGTCCAGGCTGGCGCGCGGCGGAATGTCCACCGTCTACGTGGCTACGGACCAAAGGTTGGAGCGGGACGTGGCCCTGAAGGTGCTGCACCCCCATCTCTCCGCCGATGAGAGCTTCCTCGGCAGGCTGGGCCGGGAGGCCAAGGCTGCCGCCCGCCTGTCCCACCCTCACGTAGTGGGAGTGCTGGACCAGGGCATTGACGCCCACACCGCGTATCTGGTCATGGAGTACATCAAAGGCCACACGCTGCGGGATGTGATGAGGGACAAGGGTGCGCTTCCGCCCCGGCTTGCCTTGGCGCTGATCGATCCCGTGGTGGAAGGCCTCGGCGCAGCACACACGGCGGGATTCATCCACCGGGACGTGAAACCCGAAAACGTCCTGATAGCCGATGACGGCAGAATCAAAATCGGCGATTTCGGCCTGGCCCGCGCAGTCACCACTTCCACCAGCACGGGAGCGCTCCTCGGCACCGTCGCCTACCTGTCCCCCGAACTCGTCCTCGGTAAGGCCGCTGATGCCCGGAGCGATGTCTACTCGGTGGGCATCATGCTTTACGAGATGCTGACAGGCCAGCAGCCGTTCACCGGCGAGGTGCCGATCCAGGTGGCCTACCAGCACGTCAATAGCGTGGTAGGCCCACCTTCCGCCCTGGTGCCGGGCCTGGCCGCGGAGGTGGACGAACTGGTGCAGTGGTGTACGGCCAACGATCCTGAGAACCGCCCCATCGACGGCAATGCTCTGCTCCAGGAACTGCGGCACATCAGGACCAACCTCAGCGATCGCGAACTGGACCTGCAACCTCCCGCCGCCTTGGATACCGGCGGCCAGGACCCGGTTGGCAACCGGAACCACACTGAAGTCATATCCCGCACAAATAATCCGACAAGCGTTATGCCGTTTGGCCGGCCGCCTGCGCCACGCCACCAGCCGCTGCACCCGCAGGCAGGTCGGGGCCCGGGGCGGGAGTCGGCGCCCGGTCAGCGGCACGTCCTCACCCCGCCGGATAGGGACGACGACGCCCGGTGGACTGGCGCCGCGCCGCCGCCGCTGAGCAAGCGGGCGCAGCGCAAAGCCGACAAGGAGGATGAGAGAGCCCGGGCGCGTGCTGCAGCCACTCCGGCACGCAACCTCCGTGAAGGCAGCCCACGCCGCCGCGGAGTCCTGTGGGTGGTGGTCCTGGTCATCGCCGCACTACTGGCCACAGGTGCCGGCTGGTTCTTCGGTATGGGCCCCGGCTCCGCCGCAGCCATCCCTTCCGTGGCAAACAAGACGGTGGCACAGGCCCAGGAACTCCTGGGCCAGGCAGGTTTCCGGTCCACCACCAGGGATGTTTTCGACGACGACGTCCCCAACGGCCTGGTAGTGGGCACTGAGCCGCCGGCCGGCTCTGAAATCCGGAAATTCCAGCCGGTCTCGGTGTTTGTCTCAAAGGGACCGCAGCTTTTCCCTCTGCCCGGACTGGCCGGCGGGACGCTGGAGGAAGCCAAAATCGCCCTCAACGCCGCGGAGATGGCGCTTGGAAGCGTCACCGAACAGTTTGACGAGGCTGTAGCCGCCGGCGTTGTGTTGTCGCAGGATCCGGCCGCCGGCGCTCCCGCGCCCCGTGGAACGCCTGTCAACCTGGTGGTCTCGAAGGGCCCCGAGCCGATCCCGGTGCCCGACGTGGTGGGGCAGGATGAGGATGACGCAAGGGACGCCATCGAAGCCGCCGGGCTGGAGGCTGACGTTGCGCGGGAAGAAGTATTCGACAGGAACATCCCCGAGGGCGCTGTGGTCAGCCAGTCTCCGGCCAGCGGAACCCTCACGCGCGGCGGAACGGTGACCCTGACCATCTCAAAGGGGCCCAGGATGGTGGAGGTGCCCAGCTACATCGGCAAGCAGGCGGCGGAGGCCAAGCGGGCCCTTGAGGCACTCGGCTTCCGCGTGCAGGTGGACAATATCCTGGGCGGCTTCTTCGGCACAGTACGCGACCAGGACCCTGTGGACACAGAGGTACCTGAAGGGTCCGTCATCACACTGACCGTGGTGTAGGCGGGACCGGCCCGCCCACACCAGGCACCCGCAGGTGCCGGCCGGACATCAGTGCTTGGAACAGCTCAGTGCTTGGCGAGTGCCCCTGCCACCAGGAACGCCATTTCCAGTGACTGCATGTGGTTCAGCCGGGGGTCGCAGACTGACTCGTAGCGGTCCAGGAAAGCTTCCTGGTCGATCGGATCAGCGCCGCCCAGGCACTCCGCGACGTCGTCACCGGTCATCTCCACGTGCAGGCCGCCGGGAACAGTCCCCAGGGCGTGGTGCACCTCGAAGAAGCCGCGCACTTCGTCGATGACGTCGTCGAAGTTGCGGGTCTTGTAACCGTTCGGGGACGTCACGGTGTTGCCATGCATGGGGTCGGTAACCCAGAGAACCTGCGCACCCGAGGCGGTGACCTTTTCGACAACGGCGGGCAGCTTCTCGCGGATGTTGGCGGCACCCATGCGGGTGATGAAGGTAAGCCTGCCGGGCTCGCGCTCCGGGTCCAGCTTGTCGATCAGGCGGAGGGCGTCGTCGCCAGTGGTGGACGGGCCGAGCTTGACGCCGATCGGGTTTCGCACCCGGGACAGGAAGTCCACGTGCGCGTGGTCCAGTTCGCGGGTCCGCTCCCCTATCCAGAGGAAGTGCGCGGAGGTGTCATACGGGAAGCCGGTACGGGAGTCGATCCGGGTGAGGGCACGCTCGTAATCCAGGAGGAGAGCCTCGTGGCTGGCGAAGAACTCGACACGCTTGAGTGCCTCGAAGTCCGCACCGCAGGAAGCCATGAACTGGATGGCGCGGTCGATGTCGCGGGCCAGCGATTCGTAGCGGGCGTGGGCCGGGTTCTCGGTGAAGCCCTTGTTCCACTGGTGTACCGAGCGCAGGTCCGCGAATCCGCCCTGGGTGAAGGCGCGGATGAGGTTCAGTGTGGAGGCGGACGTGTGGTAGGCGCGGAGCATCCGTGCGGCGTCGTGGCCGCGGGATTCCGGCGTGAACTCGTAGCCGTTCACGATGTCGCCGCGGTATGCCGGAAGCGTCACGCCGTCGCGGGTTTCGTCATTGGACGAGCGGGGCTTGGCGAACTGCCCGGCCATCCTGCCCATCTTGATGACGGGCATCGCGGCGCCGTACGTCAGGACCACCGCCATCTGGAGGATGGTCTTGACCCGGGCGCTGATCTTGTCCGCCGTGGCCGCTTCGAAGGTTTCGGCACAGTCGCCGCCCTGCAGCAGGAACGCCTTGCCCTGGGCAGCAGCAGCCAGCCGCTCGCGGAGGACATCCACCTCGCCGGCGAAGACCAGCGGGGGAAGAACGGACAGTTCCTTCACCGAGGCATCGAATACGTCCCTGTCCTGCCAACTGGGCTGCTGGGAAATGGGCAGGTCCCGCCAGTCATCGAGTCCGGGATAGTTGGCCGCGCCGCTCTGGGCGGTGCTGGACAGCGAGAAGGCAGGTTTTGCAGATAGCTCAGTCACCCTCTAAGACTAACGGTCGCGCAGGCGCGGGGAACACCACGGCGTCACGCATCCCGGCGACGGCGTCACAGACCCCTACACGACCGCCAGCGGACCCGGGAGGCTGCCGGCAGGGGTCACGCGGTGGCGGCAGTTCCGCCGTCGTCCTGCTGCTTTTCGGCGTCGGGATCCAGTTCCCCGGCACCGGCGCGGGGGGCATCGGCATCCGAGCCGCCACGGATGCCCTCGAGGGGCACGGGGGTGGCAAGGGGTTCCGCGGCCGCAGCAGGGTCAACGGGCTTGGCTGCGAGCCGGAGCTTCACCACGGCCGCGTACTCGTCCACATACTCCTGCCCGGAGAGCCGCATCAGCTCGAACATGATCTCGTCCGTGACCTGCCTTTGGACCAAACGGTCCTCGGCCTGGTCGTGGTAGCTGCTGAAGTCCAGCGGCTCACCAAAGATCATGCCGATCCTGCGGATGTTCGGCAGGCGCTTGCCGATGGGCTGCACTTTGTCCGTGCCGATCATGGCGACGGGAACCACCGGGACTCCGGCCTTGAGCGCGAGCCTGGCCACGCCCACCTTTCCGCGGTAGAGGCGCGCATCGGGGCTGCGCGTCCCTTCCGGGTAGATGCCGAGCAGCCCGCCATGCGTAAGGACGTCCATTCCGGCGCTCAGCGATGCCTCCGACGCCGCACCGCCGGACCGGTCCATGGGCAACTGGTTGGTGAGCCTGAAGAACAGGGCCGTCAACCTGCCCTTGATTCCCGTGCCGGTGAAGTACTCGGATTTGGCCAGGAACACCACCGGCCGGCGGACCATCAAGGGCATAAAGATGGAGTCGGAAAACGAGAGGTGGTTGGAAGCGATTATCGCCGCACCCTCGGCCGGAATGTTGTCCAGGCCCTTTACCCACGGGCGGAAAAGCAGCTTCAGCACCGGACCCAGGAAGATCCTTTTCATCACCCAATAGAACACGTGCGAAACCCCTCCGGAAAGCAGCCCTCAGGCCCCGCGTCGGGCCTGGCCAGCAGTTCAATGCAACCCTACTCTAGTGAGATTTGCCGGGAACAGTGACACGATGGAGTCATGAGCGAAAGCAGCACCCCGTCCCGTCCTGCCGCTTTCAGCTATCCCGGCCACGGAGCCAACGCGCGGATTGGAGTGGCCATCTGCCACGGTTTCACCGGCAGCCCCCTGAGTGTGCTGCCCTGGGCAGAACACCTCGCCTCGCAAGGGTACGCGGTAACCGTTCCCCTCCTGCCCGGGCACGGGACTGACTGGCGCCATCTTGCCCGGACGCGCTGGACCGAGTGGTACGACAGCTTCGAAGACGCCTACCTGGAGCTTTCGGAGCGGACCGATACGTGTTTTGTCGCGGGGTTGTCCATGGGCGGAGCCATCGCGCTGTTGACTGCTTCCAGGCACACCGTGGCGGGAGTCTCGGTGGTGAACCCGGGCCTGAGCTTCTATGACCGCCGGGTACGCGTCATTGGGGTGCTGAAGTATTTCCAGAAGACCACCCTCCCCATCCAGGAGGAGCAGCCCACGGCGGTTGTCACCGAAGACGGCGACTATTCGCGCACACCGCTCTCCGCCGTCCACGAGTTAAAGAAACTGTTCGGGGCTGCCACCCGGGGCCTGCCCCGGGTCACGGCTCCAGTGCAGGTGTTCAAGTCGCAGACGGACGCAGTAGTCCCGCCCACCTCGCTGGCAGTACTGAAAAACCGCCTGGGGACGCACCTTGAAGAGGTAGTCAGCCTTGCCAGCAGCGGCCATGTGGCTACGCTGGACGTGGATGCGCCGGAGATCTTTTCGAAATCCAGCGCCTTTTTCCATGCCCGCGCCCGCCAGAACACCTCAGTGGAGACCCCATGACCTCCAGTCCGGACCATAGCCCGTACAGCAGTCCTTTCAACGGCGAGGGGCCCCGGATCGGCGTGGTGCTCTCGCACGGATTCACGGGAAGCCCGCATGGCCTGCGTACCTGGGCTCATGCCTTCGCCGCCGCAGGGTTCGCTGTCCGCATGCCGCTGCTGCCGGGCCACGGCACCAGTTGGCAGGAGCTGGCCCGGACTACGTGGCAGCAATGGCATGGAGCACTGGATGACGCCTACCTGGAACTTGACGCGGACTGCGACTTCGTCTTTGCGGCCGGCATCAGCATGGGAGGGGCGCTGGCGCTGCGCATCGCCGCCACGCGTCCAGTGGCCGGGGTGGTCCTGGTGAATCCGGGGCTGGTGATTGACGATCCGCGCGCTCCGCTCGCCGGAATCCTGAAGCTGGTAATGAAAAGCACGCCGGCCATCGGGAACGACATCCTTAAAGAGGGCATGGATGAGGGCGCCTATGCCCGCACTCCGGTGGCGGCCGCCCACGAACTGAACAAGATGTTCAAGGACACCCTCAGGATCCTGCCCAGGGTTACTGCTCCCGTGCAGGTTTACCGGTCCACGATTGACCATGTGGTGTCCGACTCCAGCATCGTGGCGCTGCGCCGCGGCCTCACGCACGCACCCCTGGAGCTGATCCGTTTGGAAAACAGTTACCACGTGGCCACTATGGACAACGACGCCGACCAAATCTTTGCGGGTTCGGTGGACTTTATCCGCAGCCTGGTTTCCACCGCCGGCGCTGCGTCTGCTTCGGTTGCTACGCCCGGCAGGGAGGCCTCCCATGAACAGGCCTGACCCGGGCTCCCCGGACCAGGGCGCCAACCACGACGACGCCGTCTGGCTTGATTTGGTGGCCCGCCTGGAATCAGACTCCCCGGCAGATACTGCCGGTTCAGATACTGCCGGTACGGACAGTGTTGACCGCCCGGGGGCGCCGGAAGACACTCCCGCTCCCCCGGCCAGGCCCGCCGCCTTCCGGGACTTCGATCCCCTGGGCCTTGCTGGAGCTGCTCCCACCGAGCTTTCCGCCGCCGAACGGCAGGAGTCCGCCGCAACACCGCCTGGCGCCGCGAACGGCACGGCGGCTCCGGGGCCGCGCGACTACGACGTGGACGGGGACGACGGCGAGTTCGTTCCCGAGGAGCCGCCGAGTCTGGCCGGGACCGACCCCCTGACCATGCTGGCCTGGTTGGCGGCGGTCGGCGGGCCTATAGCCCTGCTGCTGTCGGCCATGTTCTGGCGCTCGGCACCGCTGCTCGCCATCCTGGGCATTGTGGCCGTGTTTGTGCTGGGCACGGTCTACCTGATCATGAAGCTTCCACAGGAGAAAGACGAGAACGACGACGGCGCCCGCGTTTAGTGCCTCAGGCGCGCACCCTGCTGCTCACCCGGGACAGATCAGCCGCCCCGATCAGGCCCGCATTCGGTCCGAGGGCCGCCAACTGAATCCCGGCGGCCGGCCGGAAGCCGCGGCCGGTCAGGTTGCGGGCGAAGGACTTTCGGGCAGGTTCCACCAGCAGGTCCCCGGCTGAGCAGAGGCCGCCGCCGATGACGAACAGCCCGGGATCCAGGGCCGCGGCCAGGTTGGCCAGCCCCAGCCCAAGCCAGTCTCCTACTTCGTCGATCAGTTCACGGGAAGCAGCGTCACCGGCCAAGGCCAGTTCGGTGACAATTGCACCGGTGATCGTGTCGGTTTTGCCACCGACGGCAGCGAGGAGGTCCTGGGCCACCGGGGAGTTCGCCCGCGCCAGGATCCGGGCTTCACGTCCCAGCGCATTCCCCGACGCGTACTGTTCCCAGCACCCGCGGTTGCCGCACTCGCACCGGTGGCCGCCGGGCATGATGATCTGGTGGCCGAACTCGCCGGCTACGCCAAACCTGCCGCGCTCCACGCGCCCGTCCATCACCATGGCCCCGCCGATTCCCGTGCCCAGGGTGATGCACACCAGCCGGGCTTCACCCTGCCCGGCGCCAAAACGCCATTCGGCCCACGCTGCGGCGTCGGCGTCGTTGGCGAGCAGGACGGGACGGCGCAACAGGTTCTGCAGGTTTTTGCGGAGCGGTTCGTTCCGCCAGGCGAGATGCGGACTGAAAAGTACCGTGCCGCCGTCGAGGTCCATCCACCCGGCGGCGCCGATCCCTACCGACCAGATCCGGTGGCCCCGGCCAAGCTCCTCCACCAGCTCCACGATGACTCGTTCAACCGCCCGCGGATCCGTGCCGGGCGTTGAACGGCGCGCCTCGTTGAGGATCCTGCCTTCGGCATCCACCACACCGGCAGCCACCTTGGTGCCCCCGATATCGATCCCGATGGCAAGGCCCTTCCGGCCGAGGCGCAGGTGCTCGCGGAAGCCTTCACCGTGACGCAGCCTGGTCCGGCCGGTGGTTGGGCGCCGCCTCCAGGGAACCGGTCGTCGCAAGGGGCCGGCCTGTTCGCCGGGGGGCGGTGCATACATAGTCAACCATTCTAGGCTGGCGGTTCCGGGGGCGAAGGAAAGTCGCCACATGTCCCGCCCGGCACCATTGACGGCAAAGTTACTCGTCAGTAGGTTTAGATACTGCACGGTCCGGTACAGGCGTACTAGTCTTTAGGCATACCCCTGCGCGGGTCTTCGGATATCAAAGGAGCTATAGTGCGCGAATTCAGTGTTCCGCCTCTTGTTGTTGTCCCACCGGAAACCAACATCACTGATCTGGTACTGCGGCAGGCTGCAAAGCCCAGCAACCCGGCACTGTTCTCGCGGCTCGACTCCGCCGGTGCCTGGCAGGACATCCCGGCCAAGGACTTCCTGGCCGACGTCTCTGCCCTGGCCAAAGGACTGATCGCAAGCGGCGTGGCTGCCGGTGACCGCGTCGGCATTATGTCCCGCACCCGTTACGAATGGGCGCTGGTGGACTTTGCCATCTGGTTTGCGGGCGCAGTATCGGTTCCGATTTACGAGACCTCCTCCCCGTCGCAGGTGGCGTGGAACCTCGGTGACTCCGGTGCGGTGGCAGCGTTCGGCGAAGCAGCACACCATGAGGATGTGATCCGCCAGGCGGTGACCGCCGAGGGCCTCACCGCGCTCCACCACGTGTGGCAACTGGAAGGCCAGGGGCTGGACGCCCTCCGCGAAGCGGGCCGCGAGGTCAGCGACGCCGACCTCGAGGCGCGGCGCGCCATGGCAAACCTGGACGACATCGCCACCATCATCTACACCTCCGGCACGACGGGCCGTCCCAAGGGCTGCGAACTTACGCACGGAAACTTCGTTGAACTCTCGGACAATGCCCTTGCCATCATCGGCGAGATCGTCCATGAGAACGCGAAGACCATCATGTTCCTGCCGCTGGCCCACGTTTTTGCACGCTTTATCTCCGTGCTGGCCATGGCCGCCGGGACAACCGTGGCCCACACGCCGGACATCAAGAACCTCCTCGCCGATCTGCAGAGCTACGAGCCCACCTTTATCCTTGCCGTGCCCCGCGTGTTCGAAAAGGTCTACAACTCGGCGCTGACCAAGGCGGAGGACGGCGGCAAGGGTGCCATTTTCCACAAGGCCGCTGACACTGCCATCGCCTTTTCCAAAGCGCGCCAAAGCGGGCGGGTAGGCCTGGGCCTTAAGCTCCGCCACGCCCTTTTCGACAAGCTGGTGTACGGCAAGCTGCGGGCTGCCATGGGCGGCCACGTTGCCCATGCCGTGTCCGGCGGCGGCCCGCTGGGTGAACGCCTGGGCCACTTCTTCCAGGGCATCGGCCTGCAGGTCCTCGAAGGCTATGGCCTGACTGAAACCACGGCCCCCATTTCCGTCAACACGCCCTCGCTGATCAAGATCGGGTCCGTGGGCAAGCCGCTGCCCGGGAACGCAGTCCGGATTGCCGAAGACGGCGAAATCCTGGCCAAGGGTGTCTGCGTGATGCGCGGCTACTACAAGCGCGAGGACCTGACCTCGGAAACCTTTGCCGACGGGTGGTTCCGTACCGGCGACATCGGCCGCCTCGACGAAGACGGTTTCGTGTGGATCACCGGCCGCAAGAAGGAAATCATCGTCACCGCCGGTGGCAAGAATGTGATCCCAGCGCTGCTGGAGGACCAGATCCGCGCCGATGCCCTGGTCTCCCAGGTGCTGGTGGTCGGTGACAACCGGCCCTTCATTGGAGCCCTTGTCACCCTGGACCAGGAGGCCCTGCCCGGCTGGCTGCAGCGCCACAACCTCCCGGCAGACACGTCCCTCGAGGATGCGGCCAACAACTCCGTGGTCAAGGCAGCCGTCCAGGACCTGATCACCGCGGCAAACGGCTCCGTGTCGCAGGCTGAAGCGATCAAGTCCTTCCGGATTGTGCCTGCTGACTTCACCGAGGCCTCCGGGCACCTGACGCCGTCCATGAAGGTCAAGCGGGCGCAGGTGATGAAGGATTTCGAGACGGTGATCGAGGAAATGTACGCGGCACCGCGCTCGTAGCAAGGCAGGACTGTCAGGCAGGGCCCCGGTCCGGCAGCGTGCGTAAAAGGGGCCCCGCGCCCCCGCTCGCCGCGAAGCGGCCTCAGCGGGGCGGGGGGAATAGCACGCAGAGGATCGGGCCCTGCCTCAACCACTGCCGCAAACAAACGAGAGGGTCCTCCTGACGGAGGACCCTCTCGTTGTATCACTCGCTGCCGTGTTCTACTGCTCCACTACCAGCAGGAGGTCTCCGCCCTCTACCTGTTCCACCGAGGAGATGGCGAGCCGGGCGATCTTGCCGGCCACGGGCGTCGTGATGGACGCTTCCATCTTCATCGCTTCGATGGTGGCAACGGTGTCTCCTGCGTTCACGGTGTCTCCGGGCTTGACGGTGACGGTGACGGCACCGGCGAACGGTGCTGCCACGTGGCCGGGCTGGCCCGGGTCGGCCTTCTCGGCTGCCTTGACGTTGCTGACTACTGAGCGGTCCCGGACCACCACCGGCCGGGACTGGCCGTTGAGGGTACACATGACCGTGCGCATGCCCTTTTCGTCAGGCTCGGAGACGGCTTCCAGGGATGCGATCAGCCGCACGCCCTTCTCCAGCTGGATCTCGTGCTCGGCGCCGCGCTGGAGTCCGTAGAGGTAGTCCCGGGTGTCCAGGACCGAGATGTTGCCGTAGGTCTCCACGCTCTTCAAGTAGTCCTTGGTCGGTCCCTCGAACAGCAGCCGGTTAAGCGTGTGCTGGCGGGTCTTGGAATCGGACTTCAGGGCGGCACTGTCCTCGGCGCTGAGCTCCACGTCGCGGACCTTCACGCTCCTGCCCTGGAGGGCCTTGGTGCGGAACGGCTCGGGCCAGCCTCCCGGAGGGTCACCCAGCTCACCGGAAAGGAAACCGATGACTGAATCCGGGATGTCATAGTTCTGCGGATTCTCGTTGAAATCCGCGGGGTCCGCATTCAGGCCCACCAGGTGCAGGGCGAGGTCGCCCACCACCTTGGAGGACGGCGTGACCTTGACCAGGTGCCCCAGGATCCGGTCGGCGGCGGTGTACATGTCCTCGATCGCCTCAAACCGCTCCCCCAGTCCGAGTGCCATGGCCTGCTGGCGGAGGTTGGACAGCTGCCCGCCGGGGATTTCGTGCTGGTACACACGCCCGGTGGGGCCCGGGAGGCCCGACTCGAACGGCGCGTAGACGCGGCGGACCGCTTCCCAGTACGGCTCCAGCGAGCTGACTGCGGCCAGGCTCAGCCCGGTATCCCGCGGCGTGTGTGCCAGCGCTGCGACCAGGGCAGAGGCCGACGGCTGGCTGGTGGTTCCGGCCAGCGATGCGGAGGCGACGTCCACTGCATCGACACCGGCATCCACGGCGGCCAGCAGGGTGGCCAGCTGGCCGCCCGCGGTGTCGTGGGTGTGCAGGTGCACCGGCAGGTCGAAGCGTTCCCGAAGGGCCGAGACAAGTTTCGCCGCGGCGGCGGGACGGAGCAGGCCTGCCATGTCCTTGATGGCCAGGATATGGGCTCCGGCGTCCACGATCTTCTGGGCCAGGCCCAGGTAGTAGTCCAGCGTGTAAAGCGTCTCCTCGGGATCCAGCATGTCGCCTGTGTAGCAGAGCGCCACTTCGGCGACGGCGGTGCCTGTTGCCCGGACGGCCCGGATGGCGGGCGCCATCTGGCTGACATCGTTCAGGGCGTCGAAAATGCGGAAGATATCGATGCCCGTGGCCGCGGCCTCATTGACGAAGGCTTCCGTGACCTCTTCCGGGTAGGGCGTGTAGCCCACGGTGTTGCGGCCGCGGAGGAGCATCTGGAGGCATACGTTCGGAAGCGCCTGGCGAAGGGCGGCGAGCCGGTCCCAGGGGTCCTCGCCCAGGAACCGAAGGGCGACGTCATAGGTGGCGCCGCCCCAGGCCTCAACGGAAAGCAGTTCCGGCATGAGCGCCGTCACTGCGGGGCCCGCTGCCACGAGGTCGCGGGTGCGGACGCGGGTGGCCAGGAGCGACTGGTGGGCATCCCGGAAAGTAGTGTCCGTGACAGCCACGGCGTTCTGCTCACGAAGCGCCCTGGCGAAGCCATCAGGTCCCAGCTCAAGGAGCCTCTGCCGTGAACCCGGTGCCGCCTGCATGTCCTTCACGGACGGCAGCTTGCTGGCGGGATTCGAGTGCACGGTCAGCTCGCCATTGGGCTTGTTCACGGTGACTTCAGCAAGCCAGGTGAGGAGCTTGGTGCCGCGGTCGGCAGAGACACGCGCCTTGAGCAGCTGCGGTCGCTCGTCGATGAAGGAGGTGGCCACATCGCCGGCGATGAAGTCGGGGTCGTCGAGCACCGCCTGGAGGAAGGAAATGTTGGTGGAGACGCCACGGATACGGAACTCCGCCAGGGCGCGGCGGGCGCGGGCGACGGCGGCCGGGTAGTCCCTGCCGCGGCAGGTGAGCTTCACCAGCATCGAGTCGAAGTGCGGGCTGATTTCGGCACCCGAGTAGACAGTGCCGCCGTCGAGCCGTACGCCGGCTCCGCCGGCAGAGCGGTAGCCGGTGATCTTTCCGACGTCGGGGCGGAACCCGTTGGCGGGATCCTCGGTGGTGATGCGGCTCTGCAATGCTGCGCCCTTGAGCTGCACGGAATCCTGGGAGAGGCCGAGGTCCGCCAGCGTTTCACCGGCGGCAATCCGCATCTGGGCCTGGACGAGGTCGACGTCGGTGACTTCCTCCGTGACGGTGTGCTCCACCTGGATACGGGGGTTCATTTCGATGAAGACGTGCTGGCCGGCGCGCTCACCGACCGTGTCAACGAGGAACTCCACCGTGCCGGCGTTGACGTAGTTCAGGGCCTTGGCGAACTTGACGGCGTCCCGGTACAGGGCCTGCCGGATGCCTTCGTCCAGGTTGGGGGCCGGGGCGATCTCGATAACCTTCTGGTGGCGGCGCTGGATGGAGCAGTCCCGCTCGAAGAGGTGCATCACGTTGCCCTCGGCGTCCGCCAGGATCTGCACTTCGATGTGGCGCGGGCGAAGGACGGCCTGCTCCAGGAACATGGTGGGGTCACCGAATGCTGCGTCCGCCTCTCGCATGGCGGCCTGCAGTGCCTCCGGGAGTGCCTCGCGGGTATCCACCCGGCGCATGCCCCGCCCGCCGCCGCCGGCCACGGCTTTGGCGAAGATGGGGAAGCCAATCTCGTCGGCTGCCGCAATGAGCTCGTCCAGGTCCTTAGAGGGCGCGCTGGACTTCAGGACGGGAACACCCGCATCACGGGCAGCCTTCAGGGCTGCGACCTTGTTGCCGGCAAGTTCCAGCACCTCGGCCGGCGGACCGACGAACGTAATACCGGCATCCTTGGCCGCGCGGGCCAGGTCCGGATTCTCGGAGAGGAAGCCGTAGCCGGGGTAGATGGCGTCCGCACCGGACTCCTTTGCTACGCGCACTACTTCGGCAACATCCAGGTAGGCCCGGACGGGGTGGCCCTCTTCGCCAATCAGGTAGGCCTCGTCCGCCTTCTGGCGGTGGATCGAGTTCCTGTCCTCATGGGGGAATACGGCAACCGTCTTGGCGCCCAGCTCGTAGCCGGCGCGGAAGGCCCTGATCGCGATTTCGCCGCGGTTGGCCACCAGAACTTTGGAAAACATACTTCTCCTGCATCATTGCGGGTGGATCGGTGAGTGGTCACAGTGTCTAGGACCTACAAGGGCAAACACAAATCTTTGTGGCCACCGTCACAGATTTCCCCGTCATGTCCCGAGCCCTTCTGCCAGCCCGGGCGGAAACCGCCCCGGCAGCATAGTCGGTGCCATGCCGACGCCCCTTAAAGCAGGAATCGCCGACGCATCCACATATGATGAGTAGGGCGGCAGGACCGTCCGGCTTCGGCACTGCCGGAGCAAACATTACTCCCAACACGGCATCCGGCGTTAGGTTTTGGTCTCTCAAGTGCAAGTAGTCAGCATCAGCAGCCTCAAGGGTGGAGTCGGCAAGACTTCCGTCACCACAGGATTGGCGTCTGCAGCCCTTGCCGCAGGCATCCGCACGCTGGTGGTGGATCTTGATCCCCATGCAGACGCAACTACCGCACTGGGTGTGCAGCCTGACGACCAGCTCGACATCGGAAGGATGCTCAAGAGCCCCCGCCGCGCCAAACTCGCCGAGAATGTTGTGGGCAGCAGCTGGACGGCGCGGGCCCGGTCCAATGGCTCGGATCCAGCCGTCCTGGATGTGGCCGTCGGCTCCGCCTACACGGGAATTTACGACCGGCCGGACCTCAGCCGCCGCGACCTGCGGCGGCTGTCCTCGGTCCTGGCCACCGCCGAGAACTACCAGCTCGTCCTGATCGACTGCCCGCCATCCCTGAACGGCCTGACCCGGATGGCATGGTCAGCCAGCGACAAGGTGGCGCTTGTTGCCGAGCCGGGGCTGTTCTCCGTGGCCGGCACCGAACGCACCATGAGGGCCATCCAGCTGTTCCGCCAGGAGTTCGCGCCCAACCTTTCACCGGCCGGCATCATCGCCAACCGGGTGCGGTCAGGGTCCTCCGAGCACAGCTACCGGCTTGCGGAGATGGAGTCGATGTTCGGCGAGCTCCTCTTGAGCCCCCGAATCCCGGAACAGGCGAACTGGCAGCAAATCCAGGGCGCCGCCCACCCCGTGCACCACTGGCCCGGCGACTCCGCCAAGGCCGCCGCGGAATTGTTTGATGACCTGCTGGCCAACCTGATGGCGGTTGGCAGCGGCCTGCGCAGCCGGGCAAGGTAGGAAAAAGCGACGCCAACAGCAGAGGCCGCCCTCCCCATGGAGAGCGGCCTCTGTTGTTGGCTTAAAAACCGTGCTGCAGCGTCAGCTGATCTTGCGGGCGGCCCGCCGCTTGCTCAGTTCGTCGTCGGGAAAGGACTGCTCCGCGGCATGTTCGCTGGGAAGCGATGCCAGGCTGCCTTCCACCTCGCGCCAGACGCGTCCAACAGCGATACCAAAGACACCCTGGCCGCCCTGGACGAGGTCGATGACTTCGTCCGCGGAGGTGCACTCGTAGACGCTGGCGCCGTCGCTCATGAGCGTGATCTGCGCCAGGTCCTCCACGCCGCGTTCACGCAGGTGTTCCACGGCGGTGCGGATCTGCTGCAGCGACACACCCGTGTCGAGCAGGCGCTTCACGACCTTAAGGACGAGGATGTCGCGGAAGCCGTAGAGCCGCTGGGATCCCGAGCCGGCGGCACCGCGGACTGCAGGTTCCACAAGTCCGGTGCGCGCCCAGTAATCCAGTTGGCGGTAAGTAATGCCCGCTGCTTTGCAGGCGGTGGGACCCCGGTAGCCTGCGTCTTCATCCAGGACAGGGAGATCTTCGGTGAACAGGAGGCCCTGGGCACCGCTTGCGGGCACAGCAACACCAGCCGTGGGCTGTTTCAGCCCGCCTGCTTCGCCTTTGGGACTCACCTGGATCCTCCTTGTCATAAGCTCCCCGAGAAGAACTGCAGCAGCCTTAACAGGAATGAAGATCATGCCTGTAATTTCCGCGGGGCGCACCTTCCAGTGTGACCTGCGCGGCTGCCGTAAGCAATGGGAACTCGATACTTAGACGTTAGGCCCGTGGGGACCCAAGGTCAAAGACGTTGGGCACTTCGAAGAGGCGTGTCGAAACTTTCATCCTCAGCTTTAACCTTAACGTGACCTTAGCCGTCGAAATCCTCGGGTTCCACGTCGTCCAGGAACTCCCGGAACCGGCGCAGTTCGCGCTCTTCGTCGACAGTGGGGCCGGGCTCCGTGTCCTCGCCCTCATCGTGTTCGGTGATCCGTACGCCGGCTTCGTCCATCACGGAGTCCGCGCACCAGATCCGGCACTTGGCGCGAAGGGCGACGGCAAGGGCGTCGGAGGCACGCGAACTGACGGTGGTGCCGTTCTCGAACTGGAGCTGGCCGTAGAAGATGTTGTCCTCCACGGCCACGATGTTCACGCTGACCACGGAGTGGCCCAGCGACTCGACCACGTCCACCAGGAGGTCGTGCGTCATGGGCCGTGGCGGAACCACACCCTGCTGGGCAAGGGCGATGGCGCTTGCCTCCGGGGTGCCGATCCAGATGGGCACATGGCGTTCACCGTGCATCTCCCGCAGGAGGACCAGTGGCTGGTTGGAAGGCAGTTCGATCCGAACGCCTACGATCTCGACTTCAATCATCAGATGTCCATGCGTGAGATGTGGTCCTGCACCAGAGCCCGGTGCAGGGTGAGGCAGAGGTCGCTGATTTCGCGGGCGGCCTCCGCCGCCCGCGCCTGGGAAGCGGCGTCCTTGCGGGAAGCAAGCGGCGCCACGGCACGTTCCACGAGACCGAACTCCCTTTCGGCAGCTGCCTGGAAGGGCCGCAGGTGGCGGGGTTCGAGCCCGTGGCTTTCCAGCTGCACGCAGGCCCTGGCCACCTGCAGGGCGTGCTCATCAAACTGCCCGTTGGAGTGGCTGATCAAACCGAAGCTCAGGAGGGCCTGGAGCAGGGGTACGCTGGCCCCGGACTCCGTTCGCAGCTGCTCCTCGGTGAGCTTCCGCCCCCGGCTCTGCAGTTCAGCGGCCAGTTCGTCCGAGACAATGCGCGGGGACACCACGACGCCGGGTGGCAGGTTTTCGGGGCGTTCTCCCCTGTCGATGGCGTCAAGGTAGTCCTTGATAACCTTCAGCGGCAGGTACTGGTCCCGCTGTAAAGCCAGGACGAAACGCAGCCGCTCCACGTCGCCGTCGGAATACTGCCGGTAGCCCGCCGGCGTGCGGCGGGGATTGATCAGTCCCTTTTCCTCAAGGAACCTGATTTTTGACGCTGTCATGCCGGGAAAGTCCCCGCTGAGCTGAGCGAGGACCTCCCCGATGTTCAGGACCTGCGGTCCCCGGCGTTCCGGTTGTGCCATTGCCACAGGCAGCGGTCCCCGAATCAGCCGCGGCCTGCAGCGCTGGCAGGGCTCAGGTAGAAGGTGAGGCGGAACTTGCCGATCTGGACTTCACTGCCGGACTTGAGCTCCACGCTGTCAACGCGGTCATGGTTAACGTAGGTGCCGTTAAGGCTGTTCTTGTCCACTACCTCGAAGCTCCGGGCGGTGCGCCGGAATTCGACGTGCCGGCGGGAGACCGTGACGTCGTCCAGGAAGATGTCGGCGTCGGGGTGGCGGCCGGCGGTAGTGACGTCCGAGTCGAGCAGGAAGCGTGCACCGGCGTTCGGGCCGCTGTGCGCAACGAGGAGTGCGGATCCAGCCGGCAGTGCCTCAACGGAGTTGCGCTCTTCGGATGACAGCTTGGGGGCAATAGTGGGTTCATCCCGCACGGGGGTGAGATGGATCGAGGTGGTCTCCGACGCCTTGGCCGCACCATTGCCGTATTCGCCATCGGCAGGGTTGTGTGTGTGGCCAGCCATGGATTCCTCCTCTTGAACGTTGCAGCTCTGACGCCTGCAATTAACATTTGCCGTCCGGGCCTGCCTCGCAGGTCCGGCGCCGGCTCCCGATCCGGCCGCTGACGTGCGAAGACGTGCCGTCTGCACCGCTGGCCGAACCGGATTTACCGGTTAGCTTTTAGCCTACCTGTTGTTCGTACTCCGATGCACTGAGCAACGACTCAACGGCGTCTGCTTCGGCGAGTTTGACCTCGATGAGCCAGCCGTCGCCGTAGGGATCGGTGTTGATCAGTGCGGAATCCGTGTCCAGTGACTCGTTGCGGGCCACCACCTCGCCCGTGACCGGCGCGTAGATGTCACTGACGCTCTTGGTGGATTCAACCTCGCCCACAACGTCGTTCGCCGTAATCTTGGTGCCCACTTCCGGCATCTGGGCGTAGACGACGTCGCCGAGGGCATCCTGGGCGAAGTCGGTGATGCCCACCCGCACCACACCGTCGGCAGTGGGAGCAGAAACCCACTCGTGTTCGGCGGTGTAGGACAGGTCTTCGGGAATGTTGCTCATCAGGGGCCTTTCATGGGGTCGAACACCAAGGTCAACGGGGCCAAACAGGCCGCCGCTGAAAGTATAGGCACAACTGCCGGAGCCTTCGCCGGGGATTCTGACAAGATGGGAGCCATGAGCGCACGCACCCTTCCGGCACTCCGGGAAGAGGCAGGATAAGACATGCCGGAACTTCCCGAGGTGGCCGGCCTGGCTGAATTCCTTGATGAGCATCTGCGGGGCACTTCGGTAACCAAGGTGCAGATTGTTTCCTTCGCCGTGCTCAAGACGGCTGATCCCCCCTTCAATGCATTGGAAGGCAGGACGGTGACGGGAGTGCGCCGCTTCGGTAAGTTCGTCAGCATCGACACCGGCGGGATATCGCTGGTGTTCCATCTGGCCAGGGCGGGCTGGGTGCGCTTCAAGGACTCCCCCACCGACGCCCAGCTGAGGATGGGCAAGGGCCACATCGCGGCCCGCTTTGCCTTTAGCGGCCCCGATGGGCCGCGCGGCATCGACCTCACCGAGGCCGGAACCAAGAAGAGCCTGTCCGTTTATGTGGTGCGGGAGCCCCAGGACGTCCCGGGCATCGCCACACTCGGGCCGGACCCCTTCACCGAAGCGTTCGACGCCGGCATGCTGGCCGAGATCCTCGCCGGCAGTTCGCAGCAGATCAAAGGGCTGCTCAGGAGCCAGAGCGTGATCGCCGGCATCGGCAACGCGTACAGTGACGAGATCCTGCACGCCGCCCGGATCTCCCCCTTCGCCACTGCCAAATCATTGGACCGGGAAACGGTTCAGGTCCTCTATGATTCCATCCACGGCGTGCTGGGCACGGCGCTGGCGGAGGCCCGCGGAAAGCCGCCGAAGGATTTGAAGGACGTCAAACGCAGCCACATGCGTGTCCATGCCCGGACAGGTATGCCGTGCCCCGTGTGCGGGGACACCGTGCGTGAAGTGTCCTTCGCCGATACTGCCCTGCAGTACTGCCCCACCTGCCAGACAAAGGGAAAGATCCTTGCCGACCGCAGGACGTCCAAGTTCCTAAAGTAAGCGCAACCATCTGTCAGTAGGGCTAACTCCCGAGCCGCGCTTGGAGGGATGCGCCGGAAGGCTCCCATTGTGTGCAATTCCTGCTTTCACGCCAGGCCTGCCCGGCCTCGCCCGTAGGAGGCTCCGTAACAACCAGGCACGGGCGCTGTGCTTCATGCCGTCATACCGGTGAGTAGCCCGAAAACCCGCGCAGAGACCTGCGGGAGGCGTCGTCAGCACCTCTCAACACTATGTTTGCAGGGACCTTCTTGTAATAAAAGCAGGGATCTTCACAGGCGAAAAATACGGAGTATCGTAGTTGCCACGTCCCTCCCAACGAAAATACATGGAGGACGGCAACTGATTTCATGAGGGTCCAGACACCGGCGCTCACTGCTCACACACAGTGCCTAACTGGGCCTTTTCCATGTGTTCAGTCATCACTACAGCGCCCCGCAGCGATGCACCGGGGGAAGTATCAGGTTCACCTCTGACGCCGGCGCTGTCACCCTCAAGCAAGGCGCTTCTTTAGCGCCGATCGGGCTTGAGACAAAACCGCAGACAGGCGAGTCAACAACGGAGTGGACCGCGCCCAACGAAGGCCGTGCCCACTCTGCCGGCTCACCCGTTCCCGCGGTATCGATCATTCGATCACCTAAAGGAAATGCAATGAACAAAGTATCCCGCCTTCTCGGCTCCGCCACCCTTGCTACCGGCTTGATCTTCGGTGGATCAGCTGGTGTTGCTTATGCTGGCGATTACGACCGAGACCGTGACCGTGGGGCGTCGCACAGCAGGGACTACAACGACAAGAGGGACCGCGACCGCGGCCGCGACCACAGTGATCGCCGCCATGACCGCCACCACTCCGGCCACCACAACAACAACTACAAGTACCTTTACCACTGCCATGGCAGGTGGGGCCACGACTGGTATGAGTGGGGCAAGAAGCATGACAACAAACGGAATTGTCACATCGTCTACATCAGGTACTGATCGCCGAAGTGTGGGGGTGCTCCCGCGGCTCCTCCACCTGAAGGCTGACTAGCCGGAAACAAGAAAGAACCGGAACCCGCGTTTCCGCGTGGTTCCGGTCCTTCATGGTCGGGCTGACAGGATTTGAACCTGCGACCCCTTGACCCCCAGTCAAGTGCGCTACCAAGCTGCGCTACAGCCCGTTAGTTCCGCCGTTCTCCGCTGTGCTTCATCCACGGGCTAACCCGGGGATTTCCACCAGCAGTCCGGCCGAACCACCTAGAAGAGCTTACACGATTCCGGAGGGTGCAAGTGACACTTTCCGGCTTTTGCGCCGAGGTGTGTCGGACTTAACGCTTCTTGCCGCGCTTTTCCCGCACACGCATGTTGACCTCGATGGGAGTGCCCTCGAAACCAAAGGTTTCCCGCAGCCGCCGGGTGATGAAACGGCGGTATCCGGGGTCCAGGAATCCGGTGGTGAACAGCACGAACTTCGGCGGCCGGCTTGAGGCCTGGGTCCCGAAGAGGATGCGGGGCTGCTTGCCGCCGCGGACGGGGTGCGGGTGTGCGGCCACGAGTTCGCCGAGGAAGGCGTTGAGGCGACCGGTGGCAATGCGCTTGTCCCAGTTCTCCAGCGCCAGGTCCAGGGCCGGAACCAGGCGGTCCTTGTGCCACCCCGTCTTGGCCGAGATGTTGACGCGGGGTGCCCACTCCACATGGGCCAGGTCCTGCTCAATTTCGCGTTCGAGGTAGCGCCGGCGTTCGTCGTCGAGCAGGTCCCACTTGTTGAAGGCGAGCACCAGGGCGCGGCCCGATTCAATGGCGAGCTGCAGGATCCTGACGTCCTGCTCGCTGAGGACCTCGTCCACGGCGAGGAGCACGACGGCGACCTCCGCCTTCTCGAGCGCGGCCTGCGTCCGCAAGGAGGCATAGTAGTCCGCGCCCTGGGCCATGTGCTGGCGGCGGCGGATGCCTGCCGTGTCCACGAAACGCCAGGTGCGGCCACCGAGTTCAATGAATTCATCCACCGGGTCCCGGGTGGTGCCTGCAGTGTTGTCCACCACCACGCGCTCGGTACCGGCCAGCTTGTTCAGCAGAGACGACTTGCCCACGTTGGGGCGGCCGATCAGCGCGATGCGGCGGGGGCCGCCGGACCGCTCCAGTCCTTCGATGGTGGAGAACTCGGGAAGCGTATCCATCACGTGGTCAAGCAGGTCGGCCACGCCCCGGCCGTGCAGTGCCGAGACGGGGTAGGGCTCGCCGAATCCGAGTCCCCACAGCGCAGCGGAATCTGCCTCCTGGGCGAAGTCATCCACCTTGTTCGCTACCATGATGACGGGCTTCTTGCTGCGGCGCAGCATCTTCATCACGCCTTCATCAGTGGCAGTGGCACCCACCGCGGAATCGACGACGAAGAGGACTGCGTCCGCGAGTTCTACGGCCATCTCGGCCTGCTCGGCCACGCGGGCGTGGATGCCGCGGGCGTCGTGTTCCCAGCCCCCGGTGTCCACGAGGGTGAAGTTGCGCCCGTTCCAGTTGGCGGAATACATCACGCGGTCACGGGTGACGCCAGGGGTGTCCTCCACCACCGCTTCGCGGCGGCCAAGGATACGGTTGACCAGGGTGGACTTGCCCACGTTGGGGCGTCCGATGATGGCCAGCACCGGATCGAGCTTGACCGGACCGTCATAGTCCTCGTCGTCATATTCACCGCTGAGCAGCGCGGCGTCGTCCTCGTCGAGCTCGTAGTCCTCCAGGCCGGCCCGGAGGGACGCGGCACGGAGCTCGGCCTCGTCGTCGTCGATCGCCGCAAGCCGCTCGGCCACCTGGTCGGTGCCCGAAGGGGTATATTCGTCGTCGCCGGCGCCGGAGGGGCCGGTCGTTTGTGTTGTATCGCTCATTGCATTGTCCTTAGTGGTCATCTGCCGGCGTCCCGGCTACTGCTGTGAAGTCTTTGAAAAAATCTGCCGCCGGCAGGGGCTGCCCCGTGAGCTGGATGGAATCCTGCACGTGCCCTGACAATGCGGCCCGGATCTCCAGCGCCGCCCTGTCCATTGAAGCACGCCCGCTTTCCCCGGCCCGGCGGGTCAGTGTCAGCGCATTACCGAAGCTGACATGGAAACGCCTGCCCGGCCGCGGCACCGAATCAAGGTGCTCGTTCCCTTTGCGCGTGCCCAGGATCGCCACGGGCACCACCGGAGCGCCGGAGTTCAGCGCCAACCAGGCCACACCCCCGTTGATGTCCGCGGCAGCACCGCTCCCCCGGGTGCCTTCAGGAAGAATCCCCACGCAACGGCCGGCGTCGAGCACTTCCTTGCAGCGCTGCAGCGCAGCACGGTCCCCCGCGCGGTCGACGGGCAGCTGCCCGGACGCCGTCAGCACCTGGCCGAGGAAGCCTTTGAACATCTCCTGTTTCACCAGGATGTGCATGGGCCGTGGTGACGCGCCGAACATCACCGGCCCGTCCAGGAAGCTGATGTGGTTGCCGGCAAAGATCACCGGGCCGCCGGTGGGAACGTTGTCCCGGCCGGTGACGGATGTCCGGTAGACCAGGTGGTCCAGGATCCAGCCCACCGGCCGGCTCCACGTCATGGTCCAGGCGGACGGGATCTGCGGCCCGGACTTTCCGACGCTGGGTTCAGTCACGGTTCAGGACCTTGGTGACAATCACGAGCGCCGCGGCAACAGTCTGGTCGAAGTCAAGGTCCGAGGAATCCAGGGTTACCACCCCGGAAGCGGCCTGCGTGAAGTTGACCACCGTGGAGTCCTTGGCGTCGCGGTGGGTCACCTGTGCCGCCAGCTGCTCCGCGTTTTGGGTGCCGCCGAGCTGGATTCCGCGCCGGCGCAGCCGCGCTTCCTCACTGGCGGTGAGCAGCATCCGCACTTCAGCCCCGGGCGCGACGACGGTGGTGATGTCCCTGCCTTCCACCACCATCCGGCGGTGGTGCTTTTCGATCAGTTCGCGCTGCCGCCGGATCAGCTCTGTCCTGGCACCAAGGGTGGTGGCCACGGCACTGACAGCTGAGGAAATGGCGGGTTCCCGGATGGCGTCGGTGACATCGATCCCGTCCACCCGGACGTACTCCTCCTGCGGGCTGGTGCTCAGGTCCAGGACCAGGTCCCGGGACGCCTGCTCCACGGACGCACCGTCCTCCAGGTCGATGCCCTTGGTAACGCAGTACCAGGTAAGGGCGCGGTACATGGCACCGGTGTCCAGGTACGCGAGCCGGAGCCTGCGGGCCACTTCCTTGCTGACACTGGACTTGCCCGAGCCTGACGGCCCGTCGATGGCAACCACCAGCGGCCTGCCGACGCGGAGCGCGGGCAGCGTGTCAAGAAGTTCTTGTGTCATTACTGGAGTACCCGCCATCCGCGGTCGTTGAGTGCCTCGATCAGGTGGTCATGCTTGTTCGGCAACACGGAGATTTCCACCATACCCACGTTCTGGCCCGAAGAGTGGTCCAGGCGCAGGTCCTCCAGGTTCACGCCGATCTCACCGATTTCTGTGAGGAGCCGTGCGATCTGGCCGGGTTTGTCGTCCACCAGGACGGTGAGCCACGAATACGCCTGGGGAGGCCCGCCATGCTTGCCCGGAATCCTGGCCTGGCCGGCGTTGCCTTCACTCATCAGCTGTGCGAGGTCGAGGCGGGCGCCCGGTGCGGTGGGCTCCTCCAGTGTGCCGATCAGGCGGTTGAGGTCCTCCCGCACGCCGTAAAGGATCTCGACCACCTTGGCGGCATTGCCGCCCAGGATCTGCACCCACAGGGATGGATCACTGGCAGCGATCCGGGTGACGTCGCGCAGTCCGTTGCCCGCGAGGGACAACGCGTGCAGCGGCGTACCCTGCAGCCTGCTGGCCAACAGCGATGACATGACCTGCGGCAGGTGCGATACCAGGGCCACGGCTTCGTCGTGTTCGTCCGCTGTGAACTGGGAAACAACCGCCCCCAGGTCCGTGGCCAGCGAGCGGGCCGTCTGGAGGGCTGCGCCGGAGGTTTCCTCCGCCGGGCACACCACCCAGGGCATCGAGGTGAAGAGTTCCCCGCGGGCTGCGACCGGCCCGGACTTTTCCCGTCCGGCCATAGGGTGTGTGCCCACATAGCGGGAGAGGTCCACGCCGCGGCTGCGCAGTGCCGAGAGGATCTCCGCCTTGACGCTGGCGATGTCCACCACCACGGAGTCCGGGTACTCAGCCAGCGCCTTTGCCACAACATCTGCCGTGACATCCGGCGGGGCAGCGACGACCACCAGCTGCGGCACAGCACCCGCAAGCCCGGCCAAGGGCTGGCCGGCGCCGATATCCACCGCTACAGCTTGGTTGGTGGGCGAAGGGTCAGACAGGTAAACCGGAACGCCCCGGCCGCGCAGGCCCAGCCCGATGCTGGTGCCCAGCAGCCCCGTACCGATGACCACCACCGGACCGTCCAGGTGCCCGCGGCCCTGGCTGTGGAAAGCGGACATGCCTCAGAGCCCTACGGATGCCAGCAGATGGCCGACTTCCTGCTTGCCGAGGTTGCGGATGCTTCCCTGGCGCTGGTCGCCCAAACCGATGGGTCCCACCTTGACGCGCACCAGCCGCAGGACCGGGAATCCGACGGCGTCGAACAGGCGGCGGACGATGCGGTTCTTGCCGGAGTGCAGGACTACCTCGATCAGGACGTGGCCGGGGGTGGAGTCAACGAGGCGGAAGGAATCCACCGAAGCAAAGCCGTCCTCCAGTTCCACGCCTTCCTTGAGCTGGGCGCCGATTCCCTGCGGGAAGGGGCCCCGGACCTGGACCAGGTACGTCTTGGGCACCTCATAGGAGGGGTGCGTCAGGCGGTTGGCAAGTTCGCCGTCGTTCGTCAGCAGCAGCAGCCCCTCGGTGGCGACGTCGAGCCGGCCCACATGGAAGAGGCGTTCGCCGTGCTGGTGGCGAAGGAAGTCGCTGATGCAGGGACGGCCTTCGGGGTCCTCCATGGTGGAAACAACGCCCTTGGGCTTGTTGAACACCATGTACACGAGGTTCTCATCCAGCTGGATCCGCAGTCCGTCAACGTGGATGACCGCGGTCTTCGGGTCGACGCGCACGCCGAGCTCGGTGACTACCTGGCCGTCCACTTCCACCCGGCCCTCGGCAATCATTTCCTCGCAGACGCGGCGTGACGCTACGCCCGCGGAGGCCATGACTTTTTGCAGGCGCACGCCGTCGGCATC
The DNA here is from genome assembly GCF_054408515.1 of Arthrobacter sp. D3-16. Classification (NCBI taxonomy): domain Bacteria; kingdom Bacillati; phylum Actinomycetota; class Actinomycetes; order Micrococcales; family Micrococcaceae; genus Arthrobacter; species Arthrobacter sp. D3-16. The sequence continues at coordinate 2,534,015 of NZ_CP096437.1, forward strand.
GTGAAGTTCCGACTGGGGAACTTCGCCGCGCGGGCCCTTCTTCCGGGTTGGCCGGCGTACCGGACCCAGGTTCTGGCCGAAACGTTCGCTGCCGAAAGCACGGGAAGCTGCTGCCCCCGGGGCGCCGGTGCGTGGCTTTGGCTTCAGCGCGCCGGGCGTTCCCGGTGCCTTCTTGGCACCCGGCTTGCGTACGGCAGGCTTCCGGGAGGAAGGCTTTGCAGATTTGGGTTCCGTTGCTCCGCGGCCCCCCTGGCCACCGGCCGGTGCCTGGTCCGGATCGATGAACCGCTCCTCGCGCGGCTTCGGCGCCCGGTGCGGGCGGTCGCTGCCGAATCCGCCGCCGCGTTTGGCGGCCCCGCCGCGGAACCCGCCGCCGGAGGCACCACCCTGGGGGGCGCTGCGCTGTGATGTGTTGCGTTCGGTACTGTCGCGTCCCGAACCTTTACGTGGTGAACCCTGGCGTCCCGCCTGTGTCATGACCCGTCCTTCGATGTGTTGACCGGAAAGGTGTCCAAGGACTACCTTAACCAGCCGTGCAGAAATAGTCTGCCCTTATAAGTACTCTTGCGTGCCGCCAGGGTGGTGCCCTGGCTACATTCCTTCGGCGTCGTAGAACTCCGCAATGCCGTCCAGCCCCGGGAGGTGTGGGGACAGCTGCGGCAGCTCAGCCACAGAGCTGATTCCCATCCGTTCCAGGAAATATGAAGTGGTCCGGTAGAGGACCGCGCCGGACTCCGGATCCGTTCCTGAGTCCTCGATAAGTCCGCGCTGGGCGAGCGTCCGTACGACAGAGTCAACATTGACTCCCCTGATTGCGGAAACCCTGGCCCTGGAAACCGGCTGGCGGTATGCGATCACCGCCAGCGTTTCCAAGGCGGCCTGGGTAAGCCTGGCTGTTTGGCCCTCCAGCACATATTTGCCCACGATGTGGGCGAATTCAGCACGGGAGTAGATCCGCCAGCCGCCGGCGACGTTCCGCAATTCAAAACCCCGGGGGCTGGAGCCGAAACCAGTTCCACTGGCTTGATCCATATCCGGGGCTTTAACAGTATAGCCGCTATAATCCCGCTGGAGTTCTGCGAGCAGGGCGGCGACCGCGTCAACCGGAAGTTCGAGTCCGGCAGCCAGTTCCTCCTCCGTGGCGGGTTGGTCTATGACCATCAGCACCGCTTCAAGGGCGGCTTTCGGCCCACCCGGAAGGTTTGCGATAGTTGTCTCCCCTTCGCCGGTACCTTGTGTTGCCTGCCCAGTCACAGCTGCTCCTCAAATTCTTCGCTCAGGTTTTCCGCTGACCATTCCCCGTTGCCGGCAGTCCAATGCACAGCCAGGTCTCCCAGCGGTGACAGCTGATCGAAGGAAACCGCCCTGTCCCGGAACAGCTCCAGGAGGGCAAGGAACCGCGCGACCACCACCAGGGTGGACCCGGCATCGGCAATCAGGGCCCGGAAGGTCAGCGGGGATTCAATCTGAAGCCGCAGGCCCATTGCTTCTGCCTGCTCCTTCACGCTGACATTGCCGCCGTGCAGGTGTGCCAGGCCTACTTCGGTTTGCTTTGGAGCCTTGGGCACCAGTGCCGCTTCGGCCAGGCGGGCGAACTGTTCCGGAGTGTGTTTCCAGACCAGTTCGGGAAGCATGGCGGCGAAGTGTTCTTCGAGGGCGACCTGCCGGGGGAACCGCATGGCCTCCTGGTGAAGGGTCTCGCCAAGGAGTCCGGCCACGTGCTTGAAGGCCTTGTACTGGAGCAGCCGCGCGAAGAGCAGGTCCCTCGCTTCGAGCAGCGCGATGTCTTCATCGTTCTCGACCTCCCCCGCCGGAAGGAGCCGCGCGGCCTTGAGATCAAGCAGCGTTGCGGCAATCACCAGGAATTCGCTGGCCTCATCCAGGGCCCACTCCTCGCCCAGCTTCTGCAGGTTCCGGATGTACTTGATGAATTCGTCGGTCACCGTGGCGATGGCTACCTCGGTAATGTCCAGCTGGTGCTTGGCGATCAGTCCGAGCAGGAGGTCGAAGGGACCCGTGAAGTTGGCCAGCCGCACCTCGAAGCCGGGCCTGGATTCGGCCACAGCGTAGCTAGGGTGCGCCGCCGCGCGAGATCAGTTCCTTGGCCAGCCGGCGGTAGGCATCGGCTCCCACGTGGTTGCCGGCGTAGCTGGTGATCGGCTCCGCGGCAACGGTGGCATCGGCGAACTTGATGGAGCGCTTGATGACGGTCTCGAAGACCTTGTCACCGAAGGCCTCCACCAGGCGGGTAATAACTTCGCGGCTGTGCAGCGTCCGGGCGTCGTACATGGTGGCCAGCACGCCGTCCACCTGCAGGCGGGGGTTGAGCCTGTCCTGGACCTTGTCGATGGTCTCCACCAGCAGTGCCACTGCACGGAGGGCAAAGAACTCGCAGATCAGCGGGATGATGACGCCGTGCGCCGCGGTGAGCGCGTTGACGGTCAAAAGGCCAAGGGACGGCTGGCAGTCGATGAGGACGACGTCGTAATCGTCTTCGACCTTCTTGAGGGCACGGTCCAGGACCTGCTCGCGTGCAACCTCATTGACCAACTGGACTTCAGCAGCGGAGAGGTCGATGTTTGCCGGCAGGAGGTCCACGTTTTCAACGCCGGTCTGGTGGATGGCATCCCGGATATCCACTTTGCGGTCCATCAGCACGTTGTACACGGTGAGGTCGAGTTCATGCGGGTTCACGCCCAGGCCGGCAGACAGCGCGCCCTGGGGATCGAAGTCGACCAGAAGCACACGCCGGCCGTATTCAGCCAGCGCTGCTGCCAGGTTAATAGTGGATGTGGTTTTGCCGACGCCGCCCTTTTGGTTCACCATGGCGATCACGCGGGCCGGACCGTGGGAGGCCAGGGGCGCAGGTTCCGGGAACTCGCGGTATGGGCGCCCCGTGGGTCCCATCACCGCGTCTTCCAGGTCGAATTGCGTGCCCTCCAGAGTTGCCGAACCCTGTTCGCTGCTCACGTATCTATCCACACTTTCGATGACGGTGATTTCCTGCCGCTGGCTGCCCAGCAACGCTCCTTCTTCTTCCCAAGGTTACAGCGCCCGACACGGTATTCCAGGCAACTTGACTTTCCGCGGATGTTGAGCCTTTACCCTCTAGTTGAGGTCGAAGGTTGCCTTTCCCGGGCACGCAACTGCCCCCGCAGCGAGGGGGCTGCGGGGGCAGTTGCGGTGGGTGGCAGGTGCTGGCGCCTAGGCGTTGGCGGGCACCGGCCGTGCCTCGGTTTCAGTAGCTGCAGACGCAGCATGGCCGGCAATCATGGTCTGCTCATCGAAGGGCAGTTCGCCGGAGAGCACCTGGTTGACCTGGCCACCATCGATCTCCTTGACCCACGTGCCAATGAGCACGGTGGCCACGGCGTTGCCGGTGAAGTTGGTCAGGGCGCGGGCCTCGGACATGAAACGGTCGATGCCTACGATCATGCCCACGCCGCCCAGCAGCTCGGGCTTGTGGGCCTGCAGGCCGGCAGCAAGCGTGGCAAGGCCGGCACCGGTGACACCGGCTGCACCTTTGGAGGCAATGATCATGAAGATGAGCAGGGAGACCTGTGCACCCAGGTCCAGCGGCGTGCCCATCGCGTTGGCAACGAACAGGGAGGCCATGGTCAGGTAGATGGCCGTTCCGTCAAGGTTGAAGGAGTAGCCGGTGGGTACCGTAACGCCCACAACGGGCTTGGAGACACCGAGGTGTTCCATCTTGGCGATCAGGCGGGGCAGGGCAGCTTCGGAGGATGACGTGGAGAAGATGAGCAGGTACTCGCGGCCCAGGTACTTCATCAGCTTGAAAATGTTGACGCCCGTGACCACCTTGAGCAGGCCGCCCAGGATGACCACGATGAACAGTGCGCAGGTGATGTAGAAGGCAGCCATCAGGGTGAACATGCTGACAATGGCCTGGAATCCGGTAGCTCCCACGACGGCGGCAATGGCACCGAAGGCGCCCACGGGGGCAAGCCACATGATCATGATCAGGATGCGGAATACGAGGACCTGGCCGTGGCCGATGGCCTTAAGGATGGGCGCGCCCTGCGGGCCCATCTTCTGGAGGGCAAACCCTACGAGGATTGCAGCAAAGAGGGTGGGGAGAACGGGAATATCTCCTGGAATGATGCCAAGGAGGAAGGCAACGGTGCTGTCTACCTCCGCCTTCTTGTTGGGGTCGTAGGGGGCAAGCTTCAGGCCCTCGCCCGGATGGATCAAGTTGCCGACCACCAGGCCGATGGCGAGCGCGAACGTCGACATCAGGACGAAGTAACCCAGCGCCAGGCCGCCTACCTTGCCTACGGTGGCAGCCTTCGCGATCGAGCCGATGCCCAGGACGATGGTGCAGAAGATGACCGGAGCGATCATCATCTTGATGAGTTTGATGAAGCCGTCGCCGAGCGGCTTCATGGACTTGCCAACTTCAGGGAACAGCAGTCCCACCAACGCGCCGAGGATGACGGCGGCAATAACAGCGATGTAGAGGTAGTGCGATTTGTCGATGCCCTTGCGCCGCGACTTCACGGTGTCAAGCGACTCTCCTCGTTGAGAAGCCATGATGTGTCTCCTTTGGATAATCTGATAGACGCTGCGGCACAATCTCTGGGCTGAACGCGTCCTCCGGTGTGATATCCATCATTGGACAGGTGGTGACCCAGCTCACCGTTGCGTTCATATTGGTCGTGGAGCCCCTATGTGTCGCCGAACGTGCCCGGGAGGTACAGATGATCCACCGCTGGAGTATCGCCCGGCGGCTCTTCGTGGCAAACCTGCTGATTGTGGTGGTGTTCATCGCCATCGTTGGATCAGCTACCTACGTTGACGCCCGCGACCGTACCTACGACGAAGCGGGCCTGCGGATGTCAGGAATCGCCGCGTCCATCGCCGCCAGCCCGCTGGTGCTCGAGGCCGCCGCCGCCCCGGACCCTTCGGCCATCCTTCAGCCCTATGCCAAGGACGTCATGGCGGCAACGGACGTGGACTTCATCACCATCATGGCGCCGGACCGGACGCGGTGGACGCATCCCCGGGATGAGGAACTGGGGAGGCCTTATATCGGTTCCATTGACGCCGCGCTTCGGGGTGAAGCCTTCACCGAGGTGACGGCAGGAACCCTTGGGCCTTCGGTGCGGACCATAGTTCCGGTTGAGGACAGCGGCGGTTCAGTGAGGGCCATGGTTTCGGTCGGCGTCACGGTGCGGACCGTGGATGTGGCTTTCGCCGGGCGCCTGCCCGCCCTCCTGGCCATTGGCCTTGCACTGCTGGTGGGAGGCTCGCTGGCCTCGTGGCTGCTGGGCCGGTACCTCCGCCGCGTCACCCGCGGCTGGGGGCCCGAGCAACTGGCCCAATTGTTCGCGTACTACGAATCGGTGCTGCATTCCGTGCGGGAGGGACTGATCCTTATCGATACAAAAGGCCGTGTGGTGATGTACAACGATCAGGCGGCCGAGCTGCTGGGGCTTGACGGTCCCGGCAGCAAGGACCCCACCCGGCCGCCGTCGCTGGCCGACCTGCCACTTGATGAGGGGCTGCGGAGCCTGTTCGAGTCGGGGCGCAGCGCAAAGGACGAGATCCTCCTCACCGGCTCCCGCATCCTGGTGGTCAACCAGGGACCCGCGAAGGGGCCCCAGCCGACCGGCAGCCGCGGGAAAACCCCCGTGTACGGTACGGTGGCGACGCTCCGGGACCGGACAGAGATCGAGGCCCTGGGCAGCGAGCTGGAAACGATGCGTACACTCTCCGATGCACTGCGGGCGCAGACGCACGAGCACGCCAACCGGCTGCACACCATGGTGTCGCTACTGGAGCTGGGCCGAACGCAGGAGGCCCTGGCGTTCGCGACGAAGGACCTGGAACTCAGTCAGCAGCTGACGGATGACATGGTCAGCTCGGTGGACGAACCAGTTCTGGGTGCCCTGGTGATGGGCAAGGTGGCCGAGGCCCATGAACGTGGAGTCCAGCTGGATGTGACGGCGCTCGGTTCCGCGACCGTGGCGGGAATTGCCGTCCAGGACCTGGTAACCATCCTTGGTAACCTGCTTGACAACGCCATGGATGCTGCCGCCGACGGTCCGCCGCCACGGCGGGTGGAGCTGACGGTGGAGTCGGACGAGGAAGGACTGGACATCACTGTGCACGATTCCGGTCCCGGCATAGATCCGGATGACGCGGAGAGGATCTTCCGGCACGGATTCAGCACCAAGGCGGCGGGCCCCGGTGGCCGGGGCATCGGGCTGGCCCTGGTGCGGCAGGCGGTGCAGCGCCTGGGAGGTACCCTGACCATCAACGGACGGCGCGGCGCCAAGTTCGAAGTGTTCCTCCCCGCAGCGGTGCCGGCACAGAAGGAGCACGAACAGTGAGCAACATCAGGGTCCTCGTCGTCGAGGACGAAGCCATCGCGGCCGCCGCGCATGCAGCGTATGTCGGCCGGCTGCCGGGCTTCGAACTTGCCGGCACCGCCCCTGACGGCCAGTCTGCCCTGCGGCTCCTCACCGAGTTTGCTGCTGCGGGAAACCCCGTGGAACTTGTCCTGCTGGACATGAACCTGCCCGACCTTCACGGCCTGGACATTGCGCGCCGGATGAGGGCGGCGGGAATACTGGCGGACATCATCGCCATCACTGCCGTCCGTGAGCTGGCCATTGTCCGCAGCGCAGTTGCGATCGGCGTTGTCCAGTACCTGATCAAGCCGTTCACCTACGCGACCTTCGCGGACAAGCTGGCAAGTTATCAGCAGTTCCGGCAACAACTCGCGGGCCCGCGGGGCGGGTCCGGGAAGGCGGGTGCTTCCCAAACCGACGTGGACCAGGCGTTCGCCAGCCTGCGTGCACCATCCGAGCTGCCCCTGCCCAAGGGCCTTTCGGTTTCCACGCTGGCATCCGTCCAGGAGTTCATGAAGCTGCAAGAGGGCGCCGTCTCCGCAACCGAGGTCATGGATGCACTCGGCATGTCCCGGGTCACGGCGCGCCGCTACCTGGAGTATTTGGCCGATGCCGGAACAGTGTCCAGGACCGCCCGATATGGAACCCCCGGGCGGCCGGAAAACGAATACCGGTGGGGCGGGCGCTGACGGGGCCGTCCATGCCTGACATTGTCTCCAGCTCAATGGGCAGCGCCGTATGTATACAAGAACCACTTCTTGATGAGTAATTCAGACGGAATCCTGCTGCTAAAGCCATTCGCTGTATACAATGGGGTAATTGCCAACGAAGGGACAGCCAGTGCGAGCCAGCGACCGGGCCTACGCCGCACTCCGCGACGACATCGTCCAGTGGCGACTCCAGCCGGGCGCTTTGCTCGCCGAGGTGGAACAGGCTGAGCGGCTGGGGATCTCCCGCACGCCCCTCCGGGAGGCACTGGGCCGGCTCACCGCAGAAGGACTGACGACGGCGGCAGGCGGCCGCGGCGTCGTCGTCACGGGCATCTCACTGGCGGATATCGACGAACTCTTCGAGCTCCGGGAGACGCTGGAAGGAAAGGCTGCCGCCCTGGCCGCGGAGCGGGGCGATCCCGCAACGTTTTGGAACCTGGAGGCAGAGTTCCGGGCAGCGCCGTCACTCATTGCCGGCCCGGCACCGGCACTGCAGGACTATTACCTGCTGGTGGACCGGCTGGACTCCGCCGTTGATGCCGCGATCTCCAATTCCTACCTGGCCCAGGCCATGCGCAGCCTGCGGGTGCACCTGGTCCGTATCCGCCGCCTCGCCGCCGACGACGCAGCACGACTCACAGCCGCAGCAGCCGAACATGCGGCCATCGCCGAGGCCATCGCCACTGGCAACCCGGGCCTGGCGCAGGCAGCCACTACCCTCCACCTGCACCGCAGCCTGTCCCACATCAAAGCCACCCATCCATCCCGCTAAAGGAGCACCATGGTCAAGGAACACCACGTCCGCGTCTACAAGAGCGAAGAAAACCTGCCCCGCGAGGACCAGCTTGCGCACAAAATCGCCAGGGTTGCCGCCGACCCCGTGGAGGTGCCCGCCGAGGTCACCGACATGGTCATCAACAGGGTGATCGACAATGCTTCGGTGGCCGTGGCTTCCCTCAACAGGGCACCGATCGTGGCAGCCCGGGCGCAGGCCCTCACCCATGGTCCGAGCTCCGGTGGAAAGGGTGCCAAGGTCTTCGGCATCGGCGAGCGCATCTCACCGGAATGGGCGGCGTGGGCCAATGGCGTGGCGGTGCGCGAACTGGATTACCACGACACCTTCCTGGCTGCCGACTACTCCCACCCTGGCGACAACATCCCTCCGATCCTCGCTGTGGGCCAGCACGTGGGCTCCAACGGCCGGGACCTGGTGCGGGCCATCGCCACGGGCTATGAAGTCCAGGTGAACCTCGTGAAGGCGATTTGCCTGCACAAGCACAAGATCGACCATGTGGCCCACCTCGGCCCGTCGGCAGCGGCCGGCATCGGCACCCTGCTGGGGCTCGACGTCGAGACCATCTTCCAGTCCGTGGGGCAGGCGCTGCACACCACCACCGCGACCAGGCAGTCCCGCAAGGGCGAAATCTCCACCTGGAAGGCGCACGCGCCGGCGTTCGCGGGAAAGATGGCCGTTGAGGCCGCGGACCGGGCCATGCGCGGTCAGACGTCCCCGGTGCCGATCTACGAAGGCGAGGACGGGGTGATCGCCTGGCTCCTCGATGGCCCGGATGCCTCCTACCTGGTTCCACTGCCGGAAGCAGGGGAAGCCAAGCGCGCCATCCTGGACACCTACACGAAGGAACACTCCGCCGAGTACCAGGCACAGGCCTGGATCGACCTGGCCCGGAAGCTGAACCGTGAGCACCCGGAGACTACCGACCCGGCCAAGGTGAAATCCGTCCTCATTAGGACGAGCCACCACACGCACTACGTCATCGGCTCCGGCGCCAATGACCCCCAGAAGTACAGCCCCACCGCATCCCGGGAAACCCTTGACCATTCCATCCCCTACATCTTCACGGTTGCCTTGCAGGACGGCGCCTGGCACCACGTGGACTCCTACTCCCCCGAACGCGCAGCCCGCCCGGACACGGTGGACCTGTGGCAGAAGGTGTCCACGGAGGAGGACCCGGAATGGACCCGCCGCTACCACTCCCTGGACATCAATGAAAAAGCCTTCGGCGGCTCCGTGGAAATCACCCTGGCTGACGGCACCGTGATCACGGACGAGATTGCCGTGGCCGACGCCCACCCTCTGGGTGCCCGCCCCTTCGGCCGCGAGCAGTACATCAACAAGTTCCGGACGCTGGCCGCGGGTCTCGTGGAAGAGGCTGAAATCGAAAGGTTCCTGGCCGCCGTCGAACGCCTCCCAGAACTCGCGGCAGGTGAGCTGGACCAGCTGAACATCACGGCGGCTCCGGGCGTCATCGACCTGGCCGCCGCTCCGAAGGGACTTTTCTGATGCTGTATTCCAAGGTCACGCCGGAGCAGAAGCGGATCCGGTTCCGGGAGCTCCTGGCTTCGGGGACCGTCCAGCAGTTCCCGGGCGCTTTCAACCCGCTTTCGGCCCGGCTGATCGAGGAGAAGGGGTTCGCCGGGGTCTACATCTCCGGGGCGGTCCTGGCCAACGACCTGGGCCTGCCGGACATCGGCCTGACCACCCTGACCGAAGTTGCCACCAGGGCCGGGCAGATCGCCCGCATGACGGACCTGCCAGCGATCGTGGACGCAGATACCGGTTTTGGCGAACCAATGAATGTGGCCCGCACTGTCCAGGAGATCGAAAACGCCGGCCTGGCCGGGCTGCACATCGAGGACCAGTTCAACCCAAAGCGCTGCGGGCACCTCGACGGCAAAAACGTGGTGGACCTGGAGACGGCGACCAAGCGGATTCGTGCCGCCGCCGACGCCCGCCGTGACCCCAACTTCCTCATCATGGCCCGGACCGACATCCGTGCCGTGGACGGGCTCGCCGCCGCGCAGGATCGGGCCAGAGCCCTTGTGGAAGCAGGAGCGGACGCGATCTTCCCGGAGGCCATGAAGGACCTGGCTGAATTCCAGGCCATCCGCAAAGCAGTGGACGTGCCCATCCTGGCCAACATGACAGAGTTCGGCAAGAGCGAGCTGTTCACGGTGGACCAGCTCCAGGGCGTCGGGGTGAACATGGTGATCTATCCCGTCACCCTTCTCCGTAGTGCCATGGGCGCTGCCGAGCGTACGCTGGAAGCGATCAAGGCCCAGGGCACGCAGGAGGCGCAGGTGGGCAGCATGCTTACCCGCGCACGCTTATACGATCTTGTTGACTACGAAGGCTACAACCGCTTCGACAGCGGAGTGTTCAATTTCCGGGTCCCCGGGGAGTAGGGAAAACCGCGCCGGCTCCGGCCGGCACAACAGGCGACAGGAACGAAGGAGTTTCAGCATGGCTGAAGAGGACATCAAAAAGGGCCTTGCCGGCGTCGTGGTGGATTACACGTCCGTCTCGAAGGTCAACCCGGATACCAATTCCCTGCTGTACCGGGGCTACCCGGTTCAGGAGCTCGCCGCGAGGTGCAGCTTCGAGGAGGTGGCCTACCTGCTCTGGAACGGTGAACTTCCCACGGAACAGGAGCTGGTGGAGTTCACTGCACGGGAGCGGGGCGGCCGGCCCCTGGACCCGGTGGTCAAACAGGTGGTCAATGCACTGCCGGAGAGTTCCCATCCCATGGATGTTTGCCGGACCGCTGCCTCGGTGATGGGCGCGCGGCACCCGCTGGCGGAAGACTCCTCCCGCGAGGCCAACATGGCCAAGGCCATCGACTTGTTCTCGGCCATGCCGGCAGTGGTGGCCTACGACCAGCGCCGCCGCCACGGGCAGGATGTCATTGAGCCGCGTGACGACCTGGGCTATTCGGCCAACTTCCTGTGGATGACCTTTGGGGAGGAGCAGGTGCCGGAGGTGGTGGAGGCCTTCAACGTCTCGATGATTCTCTACGCGGAGCACTCCTTTAACGCCTCCACCTTCACGGCCAGGGTGATCACGTCAACCCTCGCCGACCTGCACTCGGCCGTCACGGGGGCCATCGGTGCTTTGAAGGGACCGCTGCACGGCGGGGCCAACGAGGCCGTAATGCACACCTTCGACGAAATCGGAATCCGCCCGCAGGAGTCCCTGGAGGAAGCGGCAGCCCGGGCCAAGACGTGGATGGAGAACGCCCTGGCCCAGAAGAAGAAGGTTATGGGCTTCGGGCACCGCGTGTACAAACACGGCGACTCGCGCGTGCCCACCATGAAGGCTGCCCTGGACAAGATGGTGGCCCACTACGGCCGGCCCGAACTCCTTGGCCTCTACCAGGGGCTGGAGACGGCCATGGACGAGGCCAAGGCCATCAAGCCCAACCTCGACTATCCTGCCGGCCCCACCTACCACCTGATGGGGTTCGACACCGCCACGTTCACTCCCCTGTTCGTCGCCAGCCGCATCACCGGGTGGACGGCGCACATCATGGAGCAGCTGGATTCAAACTCCCTGATCCGCCCGTTGAGCGAATATGTCGGTCCCGAGGAACGGCACGTTCCATAGGCTGAAGGGCGGAGCGTACGACGGCGGGACGGCCACGCTGGGTGGACATCCCGCCGTCGTTCATTAACGCCTAGGGCAGGAGGCTCACGGACGACGCGACGGTTTCGTTGTCGCTGTCCAGCGTGACCACCACATTGACCCTGCCGCCTTCGAGCACCACTGGAAGCCAGTGGTCGGCATCCTGCCACATACGGTCCACCGGAAGGATGCCGGTCTGGAACCACTGCGGCATGATCTCGTCGCTTTCTTCCGGCTCCCCAAGCCATCGCCGGGCGGTGAAAAGGCGGGTGTGCATGTCCCACGCCGGCTTGGCCGGAAACACGAACTGCACGACGCCGGCGTCCGCCAGATCTTCCTGCCGGACCGTCACCCCGGTTTCTTCCCTGACTTCGCGGACCACGGCTTCCGCGTCGCTCTCCCCCGGTTCGACGTGTCCTCCGATACCCACGATTTTTCCGGTCCCGAAACCTGTCCGTTTAAGGCCCAGCAGCACCTCCGGGCCCGAAGACCCGTCACGGAGCAGGAAGCAGAGAGTCACCCTTGCTGCAGTCATGCGCTCAAGCCTATGGGGTTGGCGGGTTCCCGGCGAGGAAGCGCCACGGGGCGGTGAATATGCCAAGCTCTACGTGTGGCTCCCGAAACTGCACACGGGATACGGCCGGCCCGTATCTCCACCATTGACACCCGCCTGCCGGAGTGGCTGGTCCGCAACCCTTTGTACTGGGGCTGGGCCTGGGCCTGCTTCTGGACGGTGCTGATTGTTGTGGATGAATTCGTGGACCTGGCAGGGTGGACATGGTACCTGCTGGTGGCCGCCGCTGCCCTGCCCACCCTGTTCAGCACCCTGGCCGTGCTGCACGTGACTCCCCGGCAGCAAGTGAAGCCCGCCCGGGAATCAGTTTTGGGCCTGTTCTTTGTGCGTTTCCTGGCCCTTGTTGCGGCCTTCATGGTGTGGGCCATATCGGTGGTGCTCAGCGCGTCCATCTCCACCACCATCCAAGCCGTGGCGGGAGACTCTGAACGTGAGGTGACAGCTCTGGGCTTCAACCTGATGGCAGCCTTGTTCCCGGTTGTGGTGGCCGTTCTATGGCTGGCGTTTGTCGCCCGGTGCGCCTGGTTCCTGAGGAGGCTTCGTGGCTGGCGGCAGGTCCCCACGCTCTCACGGGTGCCGAAGTCATTCCTCCGCGGCCGCCCGCGCCTGCGCCGGGTAGTGATCGGTTTGGCGCATCCGGGACTGATGTTGCTCGCAGGAATGGGCACGTCGGCGCTGGCTTTCCTGCTGGGCCCGGTGGAACTGACCATCGAGGCGCTGCTCTAGCTGTCCCAAGGCTGGCTGTTTTCGAGCAAGCTCAGCCCAGGGCACGGGGGTGTGCTGCCGCATAGATCTCGCGCAGGGTGTCAGCCGTGACCAAGGTATAGACCTGGGTGGTGGTGACCGATGCATGGCCGAGCAGCTCCTGGACCACGCGGACGTCTGCACCGCCCTCGAGCAGGTGGGTGGCGAAGGAGTGCCGCAGGGTGTGCGGCGAGACGTCCTTGGTGATGTTCGCTTTCTCGGCTGCGGCCTTCAGGATGGTCCAGGCGCTCTGGCGGCTGATCCGGCCTCCCCGGGCATTCAGGAACAACGCGGGGGTGCCCTTCCCCTTGGCCGCCAGCAGGGGACGCCCGCGGACCAGGTAGGCGTCGAGTGCCCGGGCTCCATAGGAGCCCAGCGGCACCAGCCTTTCCTTGGAGCCTTTGCCAAAGAGCCGTACGATGGCCGGCCCGGTTTCCGCCTCCTGCAGGGAAATATCGTCCACATCCAGGCCCACGGCCTCGCTGATCCTCGCACCAGTGGAGTAGAGAAACTCCAACAAGGCACGGTCACGCAAGCCCGTGGCAGTGTCTGTACCCGCTGCCTCAAGGATCCTGGTTACCTCGTCCACACTGATGGCCTTCGGCAGCCGCTTTCCGGGCATGGGCGGATGGACGTCGCTGGCGGGGTCCGCAGGCGTGAAGCCTTCCAAGGCCCAGAACTTGTGCAGCCCCCTGACGGCGACCACAGTCCTGGCCGCGGACCGCACACCTAGGGCCGATCCGCCGTCGGACCCTTCCGTTAACGCCCGGACGTAACCGGTCACGTGGTGGCGGGTGACGTCCTGGGGGCGGCTGCAGCCGGCTTTTGCCAGGTAGCGGGAGTAGCGGGCCAGGTCCCTGCGGTAGGCTGCCAGCGTATTGGCCGCAACACCGCGTTCCACGCCCATGTGCTGGAGGTAGTCGGTGATGCCGCGGTCGATGGCTGTTGGCGGTAAGGCCGGCGGCGCGGCGTCCCGAACCTCTCCGTGCGCGGCCGGTCCAGCAGGAGCCAGTTCAGCAGGAGCCGCTTCAGCAGAAGGACCAGGGACCATCAGCGCTGGCTGGGGTGCGCGGGCCAGGGCGCGTCCGCGGGGCGGAGATTGGCATATCCCTCAGTGCGGGCGGCTGCGGCGGCAAGGATTCCAACGACGGCGGAAGGGTTGTGGAGCCTTCCGGCGAGTACCGACTCCACGGCGTCGTCAAGCTTGATCCAGTGGAACTCGACGTCGGCTTCCTCGTCCGTCCGCTCATGGAGTTCATGGTGCGGGACGTCGGTGAGGTCCCGGGCGAGGTAAATTCTGATGGCCTCACTGGAGGAACCTGGGGAGTTGAAGAAGTCGGCCAGGACGTTCCAGGTGCCCGCCGCAAGATCCGCTTCCTCGGCGAGTTCGCGCGCTGCCCCCACCACGAAGTCCTCGCCTTCGACGTCAAGCAGTCCGGCGGGAATCTCCCACAGGTCCATGCCCACGGGGTGCCGGTACTGCTTGAGCAGGAGGATCTCGCCGTCGTCGTTCATCGGCAGGACGGCCACGGCACCCGGATGTTCGATGTAGTCCCGGGTGAGGGCCTCGCCCGTTTCCTGCAACTGGAAGCTGTCGCTGACCACATCCCAGATCCGGCCTTCGTAGACCTTCTCGGTAGACAAAAGACGGCGCGGGCTCGGTGCATCCGAAACCTTTACTGCAGGGGTGGCTTCAGGTGTACCGGGCATCGCGCCGTCCTTTTTGTCGTGCGGAACTACTTAGCGGCTACGGTACCGGACTGCCCGGCTTCGGAGGCAACAGTATCCAGGCCGGCTGCCGTGTCGGAGCCCTCCTGGTGGTCCAGGGCTGCCTTGACGAGCCCGGCGAACAGCGGGTGCGGCCGGGTGGGGCGCGAGCTCAGTTCAGGGTGCGCTTGGGTGGCCACGTAGTACGGGTGGACGTCGGCGGGCAGCTCGACGAATTCCACCAGCTTGCCGTCCGGGGACGTGCCGGAGAAGACCAGCCCTTCGGCTGCGATCTGGTCGCGGTACTTGTTGTTCACCTCGTAGCGGTGGCGGTGGCGTTCGCTGACGGTGGTCTTGCCGTACGTACCTGCGATGACCGAACCGGCGTCGAGCTTGGCCTCGTACAGGCCCAGGCGCATGGTGCCGCCAAGGTCGCCCTTGCCCTCGACGATGTCGAGCTGCTCTTCCATGGTGGCGATGACCGGGTACTTCGAATCCGGCTCGAACTCGCTGGAGGATGCGCCTTCCAGGCCCACAACGTTACGGGCGTACTCGATGACCATGCACTGCAGGCCCAGGCAAAGTCCCAGGACGGGCAGCTTGGTTTCACGGGCGAATTTCAGCGCACCGAGCTTGCCCTCGAGGCCGCGGATGCCGAAGCCACCCGGGACGCAGATGGCGTTGACGCCGTCCAGTGCCTTGATGGCGCCTTCCCGGGTTTCGCACTCGTCCGAGGGGACCCAGCGGATCTTGACCTTGGTGTCGTTGGCGAAGCCGCCGGCGCGCAGGGCCTCGGTGACGGACAGGTAGGCGTCCGGAAGGTCGATGTACTTGCCGACCAGGGCGATTTCCACGTGGTGCTTGGGGTTGTGGACGGCTTCCAGCAGCTTGTCCCAGCTGGTCCAGTCCACGTCCTTGAACGGAAGGTCCAGGGCCCGCACGATGTAGGAGTCCAGGCCCTGGGAGTGCAGGGTCTTGGGGATGTCGTAGATGCTGGGCGCATCGGCGGCGTTCACTACGGCGTCGATGTCGACGTCGCACATCCGGCCGATCTTTTCGCGCATTGCGTCCGGCACTTCGCGGTCAGAGCGGATGACGATCGCTTCGGGCTGGATGCCGATGGAGCGCAAGGCTGCGACGGAGTGCTGGGTGGGCTTGGTCTTCAGTTCCTGGGACGGTCCGATGTACGGGACCAGCGAGACGTGCAGGAAGAAAACGTTGGTGCGGCCGATGTCCTGCCGGACCTGGCGGGCCGATTCGAGGAACGGCTGGGATTCGATGTCGCCCACCGTGCCGCCGATTTCGGTGATGATGACGTCCGGAGCGTTCTTGCCTTCGGCGGGCAGCCGCATGCGGCGCTTGATCTCATCCGTGATGTGCGGGATGACCTGCACGGTGTCGCCGAGGTATTCGCCACGGCGTTCCTTGGCGATAACGGTGGAGTACACCTGGCCCGTGGTTACGTTCGCCGAGCCCTCGAGGTTTTCGTCGAGGAAGCGCTCGTAGTGTCCGATGTCCAGGTCCGTCTCAGCGCCGTCGTCAGTGACAAAGACTTCGCCGTGCTGGAAGGGGTTCATCGTGCCCGGATCCACGTTCAAGTAGGGATCGAGCTTCTGCATAGTTACAGACAGGCCGCGTGCCCGCAGGAGATGACCGAGGCTTGATGCCGTCAGTCCCTTACCGAGCGAGGACGCCACACCACCGGTTACGAAGATGTGTTTGGTCGTCTTGGACGAGCCCGGGAACCGGGAATTTACACGGGAATTTGATCGCTGCACCACGGAATTCGAGCCTATCATCAAATGAGCCTTCCACGGGTCGGGAACTGCTTTCCCAAACGATCCAGTCTGCGCGTCCGGGCGTCCCGTAAGCAAGGGCGGCCCCGCTGCATTGCCCTCGCGCGTGCCGCTGTCAGGCCCGCTGCGGCAGCAGTTTCGCGTCGTCCAGCAGTTCCTGGGCGTGTGCCTGCGCTGACTCCGAGTCCTCCTGGCCGGCCAGCATCCGGGCCAGTTCGCGGACCCGTTCGGTGCCGTCAAGGAGGCGGACATCACTTGAGGTAAACCCGGTGGCCGTTTTGCCGTCGGCTCCCCTGACCGAGGTCTTGGTCACAGTGATGTGCTGGTCCGCGAACGCCGCCACCTGCGGCAGGTGCGTGACCACAAGCACCTGCACGTGCCGTGCCAGCATGGCCAGCCTGCGCCCGATTTCGACGGCGGCGCGTCCGCCCACTCCGGCATCCACCTCGTCGAAGACGAACGTGGGGACGGGATCCACTGCGGCAAGCACCACTTCGATGGCCAGCATGACCCTGGAGAGTTCACCGCCGGACGCCCCCTTGCCCAGGGGCCGCGCCGGAGCTCCTGAGTGCGGCTGCAGCAGGAAGCTGATCTCGTCCGCGCCGTGCGCTCCCAGCTGGCCGGCCGGCTCAAGGTTGATCACCAGGGTGGCGTCTGCCATGGCCAGGGCCTTGAGTTCGGCGCTGACCCGCGAGGAGAGCTCCTTGGCGGCTTTGGTCCTGATCTTGGTGATGGCAGCGGCCTGCTTCTGCAGGTCAGCCTCGGCCCTCACCACTTCCGCGTCCAGTGTTTCGATGCGGGTTGAGTCATCCTGCAGTTCGTCAAAGCGCACCCTGGCGTTTTCAGCCCACTGGAGGACTTCGTCGATGGACGGGGCATATTTTCGGATCAGCTTGGCCAGGACGGCGCGCCGGTCCTCGATCTCCGCCAGCCGTTCCGGTCCTTCGCTGTCCAGACCGGCCTGGTAGCTGGCCAGTTCGGTGGCGATATCGTTCAGGAGGAAGCCCACCTCGGCCAGGCGTGCTGCTGCGGAACCGAGTTCGGCGTCGTGCTCGGCAACGTGCTCAAGGGTCCGCTTCGCGGCGTCCACCAAGGTGGTGGCGTCACCTGCTTCGCCGAAGTCCTCGGCGATCAGGGCCTGGTGGGCAGTGCTTGCCGCGATCCGCAATTCCTCGACATTGGCGAGCTTGACTGCCTCCGCCTTGAGGAGTTCGTCCTCACCGGGCTGCGGGTCCACGTCGTCAATCTCGGCCAGTGCTGCTTCCAGGGATTCGGCTTCGCGGAGCCTGTCCCGGGCGGCACTGCGGAGGGCGTCCAGCTCGGACTGGATGGCTTTCCAGTGGTTATACAGGCCCTGGTAGTCGGCGAGGGGCCCGGCCAGCGTTTCGCCGGCGAACTTGTCCAGCGCGCCGCGCTGGGCAACGGCACCCTTGAGCCGGATCTGGTCCGACTGGCCGTGGACCACAACCAGCGTTTCGCCGATTTCGGCCAGGACGCCGACAGGGGCGGCCCGCCCACCCAGGAACGCACGGCTGCGCCCGTCAGCACCCAGCCGGCGGGCGAGGATAAGCTCGGCACCGCCGTCGAATTCTTCCGCCTCGGCGCCTGCCTCCAGTGCGCGCGCGATGGCGGGGTGGCCGGCGTCGAGCTTCAGCACTGCCTCGGCCGTTGCGCTCTTGGCGCCGCTCCTGACGGCACCGGCATCCGAACGGGCTCCCAGGAGGAGGCCGACGGCGGTGACCACCATGGTTTTGCCGGCGCCGGTCTCGCCGGTCACCACGCTCAGCCCCGGGCCCAGCGGCAATGTTGCGTCGGTAATGACGCCCAGATCGCGGATTCTCAGTTCTTCAAGCATGGTTCACTTTGCGGTTGAGGGATCGGGATCGATGTCCGGCTGCCCGCTGTGCGGCAGCTGAAGCGGCGGCATGGGCCGCGGTGTCCGGACGATGGGAATGGGGCCGGTGTGGATGGCGCCGGCCTTGGGGACGGGCCCCCGCCAACCGTGGATGGGCAGTTCGAACTTCCGCACCAGCCGGGCCGAGAAGGGTGTCTGATGGGTTCGCGCCAGCCGTACGGGTGTGGCTGATTTCGTGACCTCCACCCTGGCGCCTGGCGGCAGGTCCACCGAACGCCGGCCATCACACCACAGCACGCCCTGGGCATCTGTCCTGCCCAGGACTTCTACGGCGAGCCGTGAGCGCGGCGATACCACCAGCGGCTTGGCGAACAGCGCATGGGCGCTGATGGGAACAATGACCAGGGCCTCCACCTCCGGCCATACCACCGGGCCCCCTGCCGAGAACGCGTAGGCCGTGGAACCCGTGGGGGTGGCGAGCACGATGCCATCGCAGCCGAAAGTCGTGAGCGGACGCTCGTCCACCTCCGTGACCACTTCCAGCATGCGCTCCCGGTTGGCCTTCTCGATCGCAGCCTCGTTCAGTGCCCAGGTATGCCAGATCTTCTGTCCCCGGACCCACACCTGGACATCGATGGTCATGCGTTCTTCCACCGTGTAGTCCCGGCTGGCGATCCATTCAACGGTCTGGGCCAGGTCCGCCCGCTCGCTCTCGGCAAGGAAGCCTACATGGCCCAGGTTCACGCCCAGCAGCGGCACGTCCACTTCACGGACCAGCTCGGCTGCCCGCAGGATGGTGCCGTCGCCGCCGAGAACCATCACCAGTTCAACGTCAGGGAGCTGGACGTGGTCGTGGAGCACTTCCACCGGCTGGGACAGGTGCCCAAAGAACCGTTCCATGTCATCCAGCTCGGACTCCTGCATCACCGGGACAATGCCGGAGGCATGCAGCTGGGCGCAGGCCTCCCAGGCGGCCTTTAGTGATTCCTCACGGCCGGTGTGGGCGAGGACCAGTACACGCCTGCTCATCAGGTTCCGCCTTCTAGTGGTTGTGCCAGATACGTCCGAGCAAGGCAGCAGTGGCTGCGTCTCGCTCTTCGATCTTAGGCAACTCTTGGCTGATCCTGCGCTTTATCCACAGGAAGTATTCGACGTTTCCGTCCTGGCCGGGAAGCGGGCTCTGTGCAAGGCCGCGGAGGTCCAGGCCGGCCTCGAAGGCTGCCCGGGCCACTTTTTCCACCGCCATCCGGCGCTCCCGCTCGGAATTCACCACGCCGGTCCGTCCCAGCCGGTCCTTTCCGATTTCGAATTGAGGCTTCACCATCAGCACCAGGTCACCGCCCGGCTCAGTGCACAGGGCCAGCGGCTGGACCACCAGGGTCAGGGAGATGAAGGACAGGTCGGCCACGGTGAGCGCTGCGGGGCCGCCGATGTCCTCGGGCGACATGTATCGGACGTTGAGCCCCTCATGGACTTCAACGCGGGGATCTTCACGCAGCTGGGGCACCAGCTGGCCATGCCCGACGTCGACCGCCACCACGTACGCGGCACCGCGCCGGAGCAGGACATCAGTGAAGCCGCCGGTGGAGGCGCCGGCGTCCAGGCACCTTTTTCCGGCCGGCAAAACCTCGGGAAAGGCATCCAGTGCGCCGGCCAGTTTGTGCCCCGCCCGGCTCACGTAGGTGTCCTGTTCATCATGCTGGACCACCAGGTCCCTGTCCTCCGGGACCTGGACGGATGCTTTGCTGAGGACCTGCCCGGCGGAACTTACTTTTCCTTCAGCTATGAGCGCGGCGGCATGGGTGCGGGATCTCGCGAGACCGCGGGCAACCAATGCCTGGTCAAGGCGCACCGGCATCAGGCGCCACTCTCCGGCCGGTTACCGGCGGCGCGGGTTGGTTCCGCCGGATCAGCGTCCAGGGCTGCGCGCAGTTCGTCGTGGAGTTCACTGTAGGCTGCTTCGTGCCCGGCCACCGGCGTCCCCGGCACAGCCTCGAGACGTGCCAGGGACTGTTGGACCAGGTGATCCGACACCTCGTCGTGGCCTATCCGCGGCCAGTCCGCGGAGGGCTGGGCTGCTGCGGATTCGTCAGGGTGGCTCAGCTCAGTCATTGGACCAGTCTAGTGATCCAGCCAGACCAGCTTCGGCACCTGGGCAGTGGATGCATCAGGGTTCGCTGCCCACCAGGCGGCACAGGCTGCCCGCCAGGAGTCCAGGTTGTCCTGGCTGCCAATGATGCCCACGGCCCCATTGGCAACCCGCGCGGTCGCCTCGCCACACGTGTAGGTCCCGTCGGCTTGCGTGACGGCCGGGTAAGGGAGGTACAGGTCTGGAAGGGAGCTGATGATGTAGTCCGGCCGTTCGGCGGCCCGGGCGGCCAGGATGGATTCCCGGGTGTCGACGCCGGTCAGTACCGCCACTGTGGCGAAGCCTGCGTTGTTGCCGCCCAGGATGTCCGTGTCCAGCCGGTCACCCACCACGAGGGGGCGCTCTGCGGCGAGGCGCTTGGCGGCCGAGTGGAACAGCGGCGCTTCCGGCTTTCCGGCGACGCGGGGGGTCTGGCCGGTGGCTGCGGTGACCGCGGCAACGAGGGTGCCGTTGCCTGGCGCGATGCCACGGGCCTGCGGGATGGACATGTCGGTGTTGGTTGCCACCCAGGCGGCCCCGGCCGACACCACATAGGCTGCCTCGGCGAGTTCCTTCCACCCGATGGCGGGATTGAAGCCCTGCACCACGGCAACGGGTTCCTCCTCCTGGCCGTACACCGGCACCAGGCCCACCAGTTCGATTTCCTGGGCAAGCGCCGGGCTTCCGGTGATCAGCACCTTCGAGCCCGGGGGCAGCTCTGACGCGAGCAGCTCCGCAGCGGCCTGCGAAGAGCTGACCACCTGGTTGTCAGCCGCCGGCGCGCCGAGCTCACGCAGGTGGGCTGCGACGTCGGCCGGGGTGCGCGACGCATTGTTCGTCACGTAGCCCAGGCCCACTCCGAGGCTTTCGAGCTTCTGCAGGGACTCCACCGCGCCGGGGATGGCGTGCGGGCCGGCATAGACCACGCCGTCCAGGTCCGCGAGCAGTGCGTCAAACAGGGAAATCAGGGTGGCTTCAGTCATCCGTTCCAGTCTTCCCGGCCATCCTGGTGGTCCACCGGACTTGTGCTGTCCGGCAGGTCCTCTCCGTTGTGGTCCAGTTCGTCGGCCTCCACCGAGTCCTCATCGGACTCGGCGTCGTCGGATACGAAGTAATCCGGCTCCTGGTCATCGATGCTGGCCTCGACAGCTTCACCGGAGCCAGCGGACGTCTCCTCGCTGGCAGCGATGGAGGTGCTGGCCGCGGTGGATGTGCTGGCCGCGGTGGATGTGCTGGCCGCGTCCGTTGCTGTTGCGGAAGAACCTTCAGCGGCAGCAGCCGAACCCGAAGCAGTCGCGGCCCGTTCCAGGAGGCGCCGGCGTTCCTTCTCTTCCCGGGCTTCCTCTTCCTCGTCCCAGCCCAAGTCAATGATGTCGGGTTCTTCGTCAACGCCCAGGCCCAGCGCGTTTTCCGCCACAACGGCCTGCTTTTGCCATTTTTCCGATTCAGCTGTGCGGCCCACAGCGGCGAGTGCGTCGGCGTAGGCACGGAAGAGGCGCGGGCTGTAGGAGAACGCGCGGTTGATGTCCAGCTGCGGGATCTCAAGTTCTGCCACGGCAGCATCGAGCTGGCCAAGGTCAGTACGCGCACCGGCTGCCACGATGGCCAGTTCGGCTTTGCCCGGAGCGTCCAGGTCCTGGGCTTCCTCGGACCGGACCACATCGAGGGCGCGGTCGGGACGGCCAAGGCCGCGTTCGCAGTCTGCCATCACCGGCAGGTGCACGTTGGAGCCGCTGATCCGGCGGTACGTCCGGAATTCCCGGAGCGCTTCGCCGTAGTGGCCCGCGGCATAGGCAGTGAGCCCCACCGCTTCCCGGACAGCAGCGAGCCTGCCGCCGCGCCGGCTGGCGGCCAGGGCGTGCTGGAAGGCCAGCTCCGGTTCGTCGTCGATCAAACGGCCGGCCATCACCAGGTGTCGGGACACCCACTCAGCGCTGTTCGCCTCAAGCGTCTTGATCTGGTGCTGTGTAGCGCGGTCCAGTTCCTTGCCCGTGACATCCTCGTCGATCTGAGGGGACCGTTCCCGGTCCGGGCGGTTGGCGCTGCGGAGGTCACGCATATTCGGGACCCGGGCCGGACGCTCTTCCTGGCGGTCGCGGCCAAAGGTGCGGGGCCCGGCGTCGCGGTTGGCGTCGCGGTCAAAGCCGCGCGGTCCCCGGTCCTGGCGGTCACCACGGCTGGCATCACGGTCAAAGCCGCGCGGTCCCCGGTCCTGGCGGTCACGGCTGGCATCACGGTCAAAGCCGCGCGGTCCCCGGTCCTGGCGGTCACCACGGCTGGGGCGCTCGCTCCGGTCGCCAAAGGGCTTCCGGTTCTCTCCTCCGGCAAACCCGCGGCGGTCCCCTTCGCCGTCACGGCGCGGACGGTCGCTGAAGGAACGGTTGTCGCGATCGCCGTAGGGCTTGCGGTCACGGTCGCCGAACGGCTTACGCTCGCCGGTACCGGAACCGCGACGGTCACCCTCGCCATCACGGCGCGGACGATCATCAAATGATCGGTCACGGTCACCGAACGGCTTACGCTCACCGCCGCCAAAGCTACGACGGTCAGCCTCGCCATCACGGCGCGGACGATCATCAAACGGCTTCTTGTCACGGTCACCAAACGGCTTACGGTCGCGGTCGCCGAACGGTTTACGGTCACGGTCACCGAACGGCTTACGCTCACCACCGCTGAAGGGCTTACGCTCGCCGGTACCGGAACCGCGGCGGTCACCTTCCCCGTCACGGCGCGGGCGATCACCAAACGGCTTTTTGTCACGGTCTCCGAAGGGCTTGCGCTCTCCCCCGCCGGCTGACCGGTCGGAACCTGGGTTGTCACGGTTGGTCCGGGAGCGGAATCCGCGGGGATCGCCGCCGGAATTGTTATTGCCGCGGAACCCGCCGCGGTCATTTCCGCCGCGATTGCCGCCGTTGTGCTCAGCCATATGGATTCCTCCTGTTGTGAGCCGACCACTGGCGCAACTGCAGCCGCTCGTATCCGTGTTTCGTTTTCCTACGCAACCCGAAATCAAGCGCTTCGAAGTCCGTACATCTTCATCAATTCTAGTGGAGTTGCCCAACATGGCAGGACCGGGCGGGGCCAGGGAGCAGCATCGTGGCAATGTTCACAACGCCCCAGGACGCTCTCTCACTCGATGCGGCCTTTTGGGTGACGCTCTCTCAGCTGGCGCGGTGTTCCAGGTGTTGCTTTTCCATATGACGGCCGACGACGACGGCTGGTTTGGGATGCTGCCAACTGGGCCTTAGCTCATGGACGGGTGAGAGAACGTGGGGTTTGAGAACACATCAAGTGAAAGAGCGATCGAGAAAAAACCGCGTTAAGTGAGAGAGGGCGTTGTGCGTGTTAAATGTGGGAGGCCCCAACCTGGTGGTTGGGGCCTCGACCTAATGGTTGTCCGGCGGTGACCTACTCTCCCACACCCTCCCGGGTGCAGTACCATCGGCGCTGTGGGTCTTAGCTTCCGGGTTCGGAATGGGACCGGGCGTTTCCCCCACGCTATGACCGCCGTAACCCTTTTACCCGGCACCAGCCCCTTGGGGGTGGTGTGGGAAATCTCGTGTGGTTACAACATTGCTTCTGCCGTATCAGGGCAGTGTGGTGTTGTTATTCAATTGTGGTTTGTTCCCTGGACAACGTACCGGTTTGGTTTGTTGTTCGGGAACCACATAGTGGACGCAAGCAGTCTTGTTATCTTTTTACCCTGCTTCATGGTGTGAACGTCTTTTGAATCCGTTCACGAAGAGGGTGTGTGGTGTAAGTTATCGGCCTATTAGTACCGGTCAGCTTCACGAGTCGTTAGTCCTCGCTTCCACATCCGGCCTATCAACCCAGTGGTCTGGCTGGGGGCCTCTCACACACAAGGTGTATGGAAATCTCATCTTGAAGCGAGCTTCCCGCTTAGATGCTTTCAGCGGTTATCCCATCCGAACGTAGCTAATCAGCGGTGCACTTGGCAGTACAACTGACACACCAGAGGTTCGTCCGTCCCGGTCCTCTCGTACTAAGGACAGCCCTTCTCAAATTTCCTGCGCGCGCAGCGGATAGGGACCGAACTGTCTCACGACGTTCTAAACCCAGCTCGCGTACCGCTTTAATGGGCGAACAGCCCAACCCTTGGGACCTACTCCAGCCCCAGGATGCGACGAGCCGACATCGAGGTGCCAAACCATGCCGTCGATATGGACTCTTGGGCAAGATCAGCCTGTTATCCCCGAGGTACCTTTTATCCGTTGAGCGACGGCCATTCCACAATGTACCGCCGGATCACTAGTCCCGACTTTCGTCCCTGCTCGAGATGTCTCTCTCACAGTCAAGCTCCCTTGTGCACTTACACTCGACACCTGATTGCCAACCAGGCTGAGGGAACCTTTGGGCGCCTCCGTTACTTTTTAGGAGGCAACCGCCCCAGTTAAACTACCCATCAGGCACTGTCCCTGACCCGGATTACGGGCCGAAGTTAGATGTCCAAAGTGACCAGAGTGGTATTTCAACGATGACTCCACCCGAACTGGCGTCCGGGCTTCAACGTCTCCCACCTATCCTACACAAGCCACTCCGAACACCAATACCAAACTATAGTAAAGGTCTCGGGGTCTTTCCGTCCTGCTGCGCGTAACGAGCATCTTTACTCGTACTGCAATTTCGCCGAGTTTATGGTTGAGACAGCGGGGAAGTCGTTACTCCATTCGTGCAGGTCGGAACTTACCCGACAAGGAATTTCGCTACCTTAGGATGGTTATAGTTACCACCGCCGTTTACTGGGGCTTAAATTCTCAGCTTCGCCTTGCGGCTAACCGGTCCTCTTAACCTTCCAGCACCGGGCAGGAGTCAGTCCGTATACATCGTCTTGCGACTTCGCACGGACCTGTGTTTTTAGTAAACAGTCGCTTCCCCCTGGTCTCTGCGGCCCCGATCCCCTCCGGAACGCATGGTTCCATCAAGGTTGGGGCCCCCCTTCTCCCGAAGTTACGGGGGCATTTTGCCGAGTTCCTTAACCATAATTCTCTCGATCGCCTTAGTATTCTCTACCTGATCACCTGTGTCGGTTTGGGGTACGGGCGGCTAAAACCTCGCGTCGATGCTTTTCTCGGCAGCATAGGATCACCAAATCCCCCCAAACGGGGGTCCCATCAGATCTCAGGCATCATGAACAGCGGATTTGCCTACCGTTCGCCCTACATCCTTAGACCGGGACAACCATCGCCCGGCTTGGCTACCTTCCTGCGTCACACCTGTTAATACGCTTGCCTCCCAGGATCAGGTCCTGCGCTCCACCAAAACCCTTCACCCACAAGGGGTGTCAGGCAGGTCTCGGGCAGTTAGTATCCCCTGTTCAGCATGGGCGGTTTTTCGCCGGTACGGGAATATCAACCCGTTGTCCATCGACTACGCCTGTCGGCCTCGCCTTAGGTCCCGACTTACCCAGGGCAGATTAGCTTGACCCTGGAACCCTTGATCATTCGGCGGACGGGTTTCTCACCCGTCTTTCGCTACTCATGCCTGCATTCTCACTCGTGTAGGCTCCACCGCTGGTTTACACCGCGACTTCACTGCCCACACGACGCTCCCCTACCCATCCAGACGCCTGAACCACAAGGGCTTAGCTAATATCTGAATGCCACAACTTCGGCGGTGTACTTGAGCCCCGCTACATTGTCGGCGCGGAATCACTTGACCAGTGAGCTATTACGCACTCTTTTAAGGATGGCTGCTTCTAAGCCAACCTCCTGGTTGTCTTCGCAACTCCACATCCTTTCCCACTTAGCACACGCTTAGGGGCCTTAGTTGGTGGTCTGGGCTGTTTCCCTCTCGACTATGAAGCTTATCCCCCACAGTCTCACTGCTGCGCTCTCACTTACCGGCATTCGGAGTTTGGCTGACGTCAGTAACCTTGTAGGGCCCATTAGCCATCCAGTAGCTCTACCTCCGGTAAGAAACACGCAACGCTGCACCTAAATGCATTTCGGGGAGAACCAGCTATCACGAAGTTTGATTGGCCTTTCACCCCTACCCACAGCTCATCCCCTCCATTTTCAACTGAAGTGGGTTCGGTCCTCCACGACGTCTTACCGTCGCTTCAACCTGGCCATGGGTAGATCACTTCGCTTCGGGTCTAGATCACGCCACTGCAACGCCCTATTCAGACTCGCTTTCGCTACGGCTTCCCCACACGGGTTAACCTCGCGACGTAACACTAACTCGCAGGCTCATTCTTCAAAAGGCACGCCGTCACAACTACAAGGCTGCTCCGACGGATTGTAAGCACACGGTTTCAGGTACTGTTTCACTCCCCTCCCGGGGTACTTTTCACCTTTCCCTCACGGTACTGGTCCGCTATCGGTCATTAGGGAGTATTTAGGCTTATCAGGTGGTCCTGACAGATTCACACGGGATTTCTCGGGCCCCGTGCTACTTGGGATACTCATCCGGGCGGTACACAACATTTCGGTTACGGGGCTCACACCCTCTCTGGCCGGCCTTTCAAGACCGTTCACCTATGCCTGCACATCACACCCCACCAACCCGGCAGAATTGGTATGGAAAGTCCCACAACCCCGACCATGCAACGCCCGCCGGCTATCACACATGGAACGGTTTAGCCTGATCCGCGTTCGCTCGCCACTACTAACGGAATCACTATTGTTTTCTCTTCCTGCGGGTACTGAGATGTTTCACTTCCCCGCGTTCCCTCCACGCACCCTATGTGTTCAGATGCGGGTCACCAGATCACTCGCGCGTCTGGCGGGGTTTCCCCATTCGGACACCCTGGGATCACAGTCCGGTTATCGACTCCCCCAGGCTTATCGCAGATTCCTACGTCCTTCGTCGGCTCCTAATGCCAAGGCATCCACCGTGTGCTCTTAAAAACTTGACCACAAAAGATCAATCAGTAATTTTCGAGAGAACCACGAAAACCAACCACACCCAACAACCACCCCCAAAAAGAGGGCCATCATCACGCGCAGCCAGATCCAGGTTCATATTCTTGGAAATTGCTTCTTATAAAAGATGCTCGCGTCCACTATGTAGTTCTCAAACAACAACCCCAAACCACACACCCCACACAACCCCCGCCAAAAGCGAAGAACAACCGTGTAATCGGTGCAGCCAGGAAACCAGAAACAAACAAACCCGCAAACCAACCCCACACGGGGACCAGTCCACAGCCCTGTTGCCTCAGGACCCAACAGTGTGCCAAACACTACCCGGCAGAAACGATCCGGCAAGCTTTCCTGGACACTCACGAGCGTCCGTACTAACAAGCCGGTCCATGCCACCAGGCACCTATTCGTTGATATTCCACCCATGAGCACCCGCCGCAGAACTTGCGTCTGCGCAACGGGCATATACTCCTGACAAACCCCCACCACCACATACGCGGCATGAACAGGTCTGTAGGTGCTCCTTAGAAAGGAGGTGATCCAGCCGCACCTTCCGGTACGGCTACCTTGTTACGACTTAGTCCCAATCGCCAGTCCCACCTTCGACAGCTCCCTCCCACAAGGGGTTAGGCCACCGGCTTCGGGTGTTACCAACTTTCGTGACTTGACGGGCGGTGTGTACAAGGCCCGGGAACGTATTCACCGCAGCGTTGCTGATCTGCGATTACTAGCGACTCCGACTTCATGGGGTCGAGTTGCAGACCCCAATCCGAACTGAGACCGGCTTTTTGGGATTAGCTCCACCTCACAGTATCGCAACCCTTTGTACCGGCCATTGTAGCATGCGTGAAGCCCAAGACATAAGGGGCATGATGATTTGACGTCGTCCCCACCTTCCTCCGAGTTGACCCCGGCAGTCTCCTATGAGTCCCCACCATCACGTGCTGGCAACATAGAACGAGGGTTGCGCTCGTTGCGGGACTTAACCCAACATCTCACGACACGAGCTGACGACAACCATGCACCACCTGTAAACCGACCGCAAGCGGGGGACCTGTTTCCAGGTCTTACCGGTTCATGTCAAGCCTTGGTAAGGTTCTTCGCGTTGCATCGAATTAATCCGCATGCTCCGCCGCTTGTGCGGGCCCCCGTCAATTCCTTTGAGTTTTAGCCTTGCGGCCGTACTCCCCAGGCGGGGCACTTAATGCGTTAGCTACGGCGCGGAAAACGTGGAATGTCCCCCACACCTAGTGCCCAACGTTTACGGCATGGACTACCAGGGTATCTAATCCTGTTCGCTCCCCATGCTTTCGCTCCTCAGCGTCAGTTAATGCCCAGAGACCTGCCTTCGCCATCGGTGTTCCTCCTGATATCTGCGCATTTCACCGCTACACCAGGAATTCCAGTCTCCCCTACATCACTCTAGTCTGCCCGTACCCACCGCAGATCCGGAGTTGAGCCCCGGACTTTCACGGCAGACGCGACAAACCGCCTACGAGCTCTTTACGCCCAATAATTCCGGATAACGCTTGCGCCCTACGTATTACCGCGGCTGCTGGCACGTAGTTAGCCGGCGCTTCTTCTGCAGGTACCGTCACTTTCGCTTCTTCCCTACTGAAAGAGGTTTACAACCCGAAGGCCGTCATCCCTCACGCGGCGTCGCTGCATCAGGCTTGCGCCCATTGTGCAATATTCCCCACTGCTGCCTCCCGTAGGAGTCTGGGCCGTGTCTCAGTCCCAGTGTGGCCGGTCACCCTCTCAGGCCGGCTACCCGTCGTCGCCTTGGTAAGCCATTACCTCACCAACAAGCTGATAGGCCGCGAGTCCATCCAAAACCACAAAAAGCTTTCCACCCCCCACCATGCGATGAGGAGTCATATCCGGTATTAGACCCAGTTTCCCAGGCTTATCCCAGAGTTAAGGGCAGGTTACTCACGTGTTACTCACCCGTTCGCCACTAATCCCCCCAGCAAGCTGGGGATCATCGTTCGACTTGCATGTGTTAAGCACGCCGCCAGCGTTCATCCTGAGCCAGGATCAAACTCTCCGTTGAAGTAAAACAAAAACAGACACAACCCCCAGCCCCGGGAAAACGGGACCAAAAGGCCGCACAAAATTTGAAACCAGCTGTAAAAACCAGACCACCCACAGGGGCGGGCAGCCCGGCAAATTCAACCAATTCATAAAACAAATCGGTATCAACAAACTTGGCACACTATTGAGTTCTCAAACAACAGACGCATTCGAATATCTCCGAAACAATCCACTCAGTGAATTTCTATTCCGTATTTCTTCGCTGCGATGTTTCAATCTTATTTTATTCATTTTCACTTTGCAAATCCGGTTGTTTTCCCGGAATTCACGCTGTGAAACGAATCCGCCCATCATAAAATAAAGCAATTCTTCAGTCCGGTGCTTTCGCACACGGTGAAGTTGCTTCACTTTTTGGTGGGGGTCTGTCGCTATTTTTCCGCTTCAGCGGCGGCGACTCAGAAGACATTACACGCTCCCCCGCGGCCGTGCAAATCGGCTGCGGAAGAGCGTGCAAAGTGTCTCGCTATGGGCTAGGGAACCAGTACTTCCACCGTGGCGAGGTTCTTCTTTCCCCGGCGCAGGAGCAGGTACTGCCCGTGCAGCAACTCCGATTCCGGGATCACCGCTTCGGGATCGGATACCTTTTCGTTGTTGACGTACGCCCCGCCTTCGCCCACCGTGCGGCGTGCGGCGGACTTGCTTTCCGAAAGTCCGGAGGCAACCAGCAGGTCAACAATTCCCATGGCATCCACCTGCACGGTGGCGGACGGAAGTTCAGACGTGGCCGCCTGCAGCGTCGGCTTGTCCAGCGCCGCCAGGTCACCGTTGCCGAACAGCGCCGCCGAAGCCGCGATCACCTTCTCAGTGGCCTCCACCCCATGAACAAGGGACGTCACTTCGAAGGCAAGCTTCCGCTGCCCCTCCCGGGCAAACGGACGCTCGGCAACAGCCGCTCCGATCTCCTCGATCTCGGCCCGGCTCAGGAAGGTAAACACCTTCAACCGGTCCACCACATCAGCATCGGCTGTGTTGAGCCAGAACTGGTAGAACGCATACGGGCTGCACATGCCGGCGTCCAGCCAAATGGCGTTCCCCTCGCTCTTCCCGAACTTGGTGCCGTCAGAATTGGTGATCAACGGCGTTCCCAGGGCGTGGACACTCTTGCCCTCCACCTTGCGGATCAGCTCGGTTCCACTCGTAAGGTTGCCCCACTGGTCCGACCCGCCGGTCTGCAGCATGCAATCGTAATCACGGTACAGCTGCAGGTAATCCATGCCCTGCAGGATCTGGTAGCTGAACTCCGTGTAGCTGATGCCCTCATCCGAGTTCAACCGCGAAGCCACAGCATCCTTCCGCAGCATGGTGCCCACGCGGAAGTGCTTGCCCACCTCACGCAGGAAATCAATGGCACTCAACGGCGCCGTCCAATCAAGGTTGTTAACCATCCGCGCGGCATTGTCCCCCTCAAAACTGAGGAACCGGCGGACCTGGGCCTGCAGGTAGCCCACCCACTCCGCAACCGTGTCCTTGGTATTCAAGGTGCGCTCCGCCGTGGGGCGGGGATCACCAATCATGCCGGTGGAACCACCCACCAGACCAAGCGGCTTGTGGCCCGCCAACTGCAACCGCCGCATCACGAGCAGCTGGACCAGGTTGCCCAGGTGCAGGCTCGGCGCGGTGGGATCGAAGCCGCAATAGTACGTGACCGGCCCGCCGGCGAGGAGCTTTTCCAGCTCCGCTTCGTCCGTGGAGACGTGGACCAGTCCACGCCACTTCAGTTCCTGCCAGATATTGGCAAAAGTGGGGTCGTTCTGCTGTGATTCGAGGCTGTTGAGTTCTGACACGCCTTCTAAGTTAGCAGTATTACCACCCGCTGGCGCCGGGTGGACGGCACTGGCGCCGGCCCCTGAACGGCCGGCGCCAACCGAAGAAGCTCAGCGCTTGATGCCCTCCGGCACTGGATCGGAAGCGATCAGCCGCAGGCGCTGGGTGGCGCGCGTCATGGCAACGTACAGATCCCCCACTTTGCCGTGCTCATGGTTCAGCATGGTGGCGGGCTCCAGCACCACCACGCCGTCGAACTCCAGGCCCTTGGCCTCGCGCGGGCTAATGACCACGATGTCCTGCTCGTAGCTGCCGGCACCGTTGCCAATGCGCCGGCCGTACTCGGCGCGCAGGGCGGCGGCGGCCTCCGGCAACAGGTGGCCGTCCGCGATAACAGCCAGCAGGCCGCCGTCGAGCGCTTCCAGCTCCTCCGGCAGAACCTCCACCAGGCGGCTGACAACCTGGCCCGGGTCCACCTCGTCGATAACGGGCGACCAGCGCCCCTCCCGCACGGCCTTGGGTGCGGAGACAACGAGTCCGGCCGCATTGGCCATCCGCACAGCCGCTTCTGCGATCTGTGACGGCGTGCGGTAATTGACTGTCAACTCCTCCAACTGCCAGCGGTCGCCGAACATCGGAGCAAGCGCGCCCTGCCATGAATTGGCACCGGCCACCGAACTCGTCTGCGCGATGTCACCCACAATCGTGAAGGACTTCAGGGGGCAACGCCGGACCAGCAGGCGCCACTGCATGGGCGAGAGCTCCTGCGCCTCGTCCACCACGATGTGGCCAAAGGCCCACGTGCGGTCGCTGGTGGCACGCTCGGCAGCGGTAAGCCGCGCTTCCTGTTCCTGGTTCTGCTCGGCCAGCTCCTCGGCGGACATCAGCGGATCCACGCCGGCAGCCTGCATGTTCACCAGGGTCTGCTTGGCGTTGGCAAGGTCGCGGGCCCTGTCGTGCTCCTGCTGTGCGAGGCCGCGCCCGGCGGCCGGGTCCAGCTCACCGAGCAGTTCGGCAGCTTCATCCAGCAGGGGCACATCGGACTCGGTCCAGGGAGCGTCGGCGGGACGCTGCAGCAGTGCCCGCTGAGCCGCAGACAGGTGGGGGGTGCAGAATTCAAGCACAGCCGGCTTGCTGAACAGCTCCGAGATCAGCTTTTCGGGCGTCATGGGCATCCAGCAGAGGTTGAGGGCGATCCGCACGTCACGGGCGGTGCGGACATCCTCGGCCAGGTAGGAGCGGTCTGCGTTGTTGCCGATGTTGCCGGCTTCCACCAGCTCGGTCATCTGTTCGGTGAGTTCGCGCAGCAGGATCTTGACGAATGTCACCCGGGCATCGTTGTGCGGCTTGCCGGTGGAACGGGCACGCTCACGGGCACGCCGGACCTGGCGCGGGGTCAGCACGAGCTTGCGTCCGTCCACTTCCAGGATCCGGTCTTCAGCGGGAATCCGTTGCCGGTTGGCGACGGCGTTGGCCACGACGGCAGCCATGTCCAGGCGGCCCTTGATGGCGGCAACGTCGGCGTCGGGTTCCGGCACGGCGTTGATGCCGGGCATCAGCCGGCCCACGCTGGCCATCACGACGCCGGTCTCGCCCAGGGAGGGCAGCACCCGTTCGATGTACTTCATAAAGGACGACGACGGGCCCACCAGCAGCACGCCCGCGGACTTGAGCCGGTCCCGGTGGGTGTACAGCAGGTACGCGGCCCGGTGCAGGGCCACGGCCGTCTTGCCGGTGCCGGGCCCGCCCTGCACCACCACGGCGCCCGAGATGGAGGACCGGATGATGCGGTCCTGTTCGGATTGGATGGTGCTGACGATGTCCGACATCCGGCCCGTGCGCCGGGAGTTCAGGGCGGCCAGCAGGGCGCCCTCGCCCTGCAGCGATTCGTTGTCCGCCAGCATGTCCGCATCCAGGACATCGTCCTCGATGGCCTTGACCTCCCGGCCCTGCAGGATCAGGTGGCGGCGGCGGCGGACGCCCTGCCGGTCGAAGGCTGTGGCCTGGTAGAAGTGCCCGGCTTCGGGCGCGCGCCAGTCAACCATGAGCCGCTGCAGGTCCTCAGTGGTGAGGCCGATGCGTCCGATGTACTGCGCTTCCCCCGAGTCCAGGTCCAGGCGGCCGAAGACCAGCCGGTCATCCACGGCATCCAGCTGCGCCAGGCGGTCCTCGTACAGAGCCGCGAAAGCGTCGCGCTCGGAAACGTTCTGCATGGTGCCCACAGCCCCTGCCCTGCGGACCTGCGCAAGCTGCTTGCGCTTTTCCTCGCGGAGCTCCTCCAGCCGGGCATACAGGCCGGCAACATAGTCCCGTTCGTGGGCCAAATCGGCGTCGAGCATTTAACGTTCCCCTATCGCAAAAGACAGACCGTCCATTCTACAACCATTTCCGTTAACGCTGGCGAAACGGCGCCGGCCTCGGCTTGGCCGCCTTGTACTTCGAGACCGTAGGGTCCCCCGTGATCCAGAAACGCCAGGCGTACTGCTCGGATCCCCCGACGCCGGAAACCCCCACCCGCGGACCGGAACTGACTTCCGCAACCGGCTTATCGGGGAGCGACAGCGCGAAAGGGGGCGCCAATGCGTCGCGGCCGCTGTACGCGGTTGTCAGGCCCAGGGCTTTGGCCAGCCGGGCCGGGCCGCTTGCCAGGTCGGCAGGGTTTTTCGAGGTGGGCCGGCGGTGCTGTGCGAGCTCCAGGCCATCCACGATCTCCCCGGCACGCAGCAGTAAAGCGGAAGCCACACCGGCCGGGCCGCACACGATGTTTGTGCAGTGGTGCATCCCATAGGTGAAGTAAACGTACAGGTGCCCGGCGGGGCCGAACATCGGCGCGTTCCGTGGAGTGGGACCACGGTACGTGTGCGAGCCGGGATCGGGGTGCAGGGAATCCTCGGGCCCCAGGTAGGCCTCCACTTCGGTGAGCCGGACGGACACCCGGCCCTCCCTCGAATCATGGGTCAGGACAGCCCCCAGCAGCATCGGTGCCAGGGTCCGGGCATCGCCCGAGAGGAATTCCCGCAGCGGTTCCCGGGCCTGCGAGGGACTTCTGCTCATGGCCAGACTCTATCCAAACCCGGCAGCAATGCCTCGCGCAACGCCACAAATGAACCCCACGGCCATGTCCGATTTCCGCTAGCCCACCTCCGCCGCTGCTGGCAGGATGGAGGAATGGACTTCTGGCAGCGCTACCGGGCAATAGACGCCAGGGACACCAGGTTCGACGGGCAGTTCTACACTGCCGTCCGGACCACGGGCATCTATTGCCGCCCGTCGTGCCCGGCCAGGACTCCCAAGGCTACAAACGTCACCTTTTACGAGACCTCAGCAGCGGCCCATGACGCCGGCTACCGGGCCTGCAAACGCTGCCTCCCGGAGGCTGTGCCGGGAACGCCTGCCTGGAATGTGCGGCAAGACGTGGCGGGGCGTGCCATGCGCCTGATTAATGACGGCGTCGTCAACAGGGACGGCGTGGACGGCCTGGCCGCCCGCCTTGGCTATTCCCCGCGCCAGCTGAACAGGATCCTCAGCCAGGAACTGGGCGCCGGTCCCCTGTCGCTCGCCCGCGCCGGCCGCGCCCAGACGGCACGCACGCTGCTGGTATCCACCTCCATGAAGCTCGCCGACGTGGCCTTCGCAGCAGGCTTCAGCAGCGTCCGTCAGTTCAACGAGACCATGGTGGAAGTCTTCGACATGACCCCCACCGCGTTGCGCGCCGCAAGGCATGCGAAAGCCCCCGCCGGCTCTACCGCCCTCACCCTCAGCCTCCCCTACCGCGAGCCCTTCGACCCCGGCGTCTTCACTTTCCTGGCTATCCGTGCCATCCCGGGGATCGAAGACGGAACCCAAACCTCGTACGCCCGCACGCTGCGGCTCCCCCAGGGCGACGCGCGCTTCAGGGTTGAGTACGACGCCGGCGCCCCAGGACGCCCACTGACCCTCACCATCGGCGCGGTGGACCTTCGGGACCTTCCGGCCCTGTTGAGCCGCGTCCGGCGGCTGTTCGACCTGGATGCGGATCCGGTGGCAATCGACGGCGCCCTGGCCGAAGACCCGAGACTGGCCCCCGCAGTCGCCAACGCTCCAGGCATCAGGATGCCCGGCGCGCTGGACCCAGCCGAAATGCTGATCAGGGCCATGATCGGCCAGCAGATCACCGTGGCTGCCGCGCGGACCGCCCTGACCCAGCTCGCCGCCGTCGGAAGCTCAAGCCGAAGCCCGGGCGAGGGCCTGGACCGGATGTTTCCCACCCCCGCCGAAATCGCCGTCGACGGCTGCGCACTCCTGCGGGGCCCCCGGAAACGCATTGAGGCCCTCCGCGCCGCAGCTTCTGCCCTGGCGGACGGCAGCCTCGACTTTGGTTACGGCGACGACGTGGCACGCTTGGGCGCGAAACTGCTCCCCCTGGCCGGCGTGGGACCCTGGACGGTGGGCTACCTGGCCATGCGCGTCCTGGGCGCGCCGGACGTCTTCCTTGGCAGTGACGCTGCGGTTCGGAACGGGATAAAAGCCTTGGACCCGCCTCAGGATGGCCTCGGGGGTGGCGCCGGGGGGGCCGTGACTCCCAGCCCGGACTTCCGCGAGGTCAGCCCCTGGCGCTCCTACGCCACCATGCACCTGTGGCGCGCAGCAGCCCACCCCGGCACCGGCGCCCGTAAAGGCACAAGGCTGGACACCCCCACAGCAGGCAGCAGAACACCAGAGAAAGCGAACCGATGAAGGCCCAGTTGCTTCAGATGTCCACTCCGGACGGCCCGTTTACCGTCCTCGCCCAGGACGGGGTGGTCCTTTCCAGCGGCTGGACCGAAAAGCCCGGCGACCTGACCGGGCAGATCCACCCGACCCTGCGGCCCACCGCCCTGGAATTGGTCAGCGATCTTGGGGAGATCTCGGCCGCCGTCGAAGCCTTCTACAACGGCGATCCTGCCCCTGCAATGCATGTCCCAGTGCGGCAGAAGTCCGGACCGTTCCGCGTCCACGCCTGGGACGTGCTGCGCCTGGTCACGCCTGGGTCCCCCGTGACGTACACCGAGTATGCCGGGCTGGCCGGTAACCCCAAGGCTGTCAGGGCGGCAGCCAGCGCCTGCGCCTTCAACGCAGCGGCCCTGTTTGTTCCCTGCCACCGCGTCATCCGGACCGACGGTACCCTCGGCGGATTCCGCTGGGGGCTTGTCATCAAGCAGAGCCTGCTGGCGCGCGAAGCCACCTGATCCTGATTCGGGATCGTCCGTCCCGCTTCTAGTCCTGCTTCGGTGTTGGAGTTCCGGCGGGCCACGGCAGCAGGGCCGGCAGGTCAACGCCGTCGGCCGCCGCGGATGCCCGCAGGCTGCCCAGGGTGGGTTCGCGCCCTGCCAGCCAGGCCGCAATATCCGTGATCATCCCGCTGATCACGGTGGACCTGTTGCCGCTGCCGATGCTCAACGGCGGAAAGCCCAGTGGCTGCAGCACCAGTTTGTCGTCGGGCTGGACGCGGGCTGCGAGGAAGTCGAACAGGTGCTCGCAGAATGGACGGCTCCAGGTTTCCGGTCCCCGGCCCGTCAGCAGGTCGGATGTGTGGATGACGAGTTCCCGCCATAGCGCCAGGCCGCCGTCCAGGACAACTCCCCCGCGGTAGCTGATGGGTGCGTACCAGCCCGTGCGGTGGGCGGACGAATCCTTGATGCCGGGCAGCGCATCAAACCTGGTAATGGCCCGTTGGAGGGCTGCGGTCAGGTCTGCAAGGTGGGTGGCGGCATCGTGGCCGGCAGCCATGTCGATGGCCTTGTTCCGGCCGTGCATGCCGCCGTCGTACAGCTCGATGGTTTCGTCGCGCGCCGCATACTCGAGCTGCCTGGCCATGGCGTTGCAGATGCCGGTGAGGTGGGCCAGAACGTGGCCCCGCGTCCAGCCGGGCAGGGCGGAGGGAGCCTTCACGTCCTCGTCACTGAGCTTGGCGACATCGGAGGCAACGTCATCAGCGGCTTTGTGGAGCCCGGCGAGCAGGACTTCGGATGAGGGAGCTGTCATGGCGCCCATCCTAGCGCTGGGAAGGCCGTCGGCGCCGAGGCGATGCCGGACGTGCTCGCCGTCGTTGCTGGCCTGCCAGAATTCATACTCAGCCGGCTGGATTGCGTAGAGCTGCCAGTTCGGGTTGCTGCTCCCGTCCGCGCGCGGACGCTCAGCCCAATCCCGCGCCGAAGCCTCGGCGGACAGCTCTATCACGGATCCCGCAACCCTGACCTGCCGGCCCAGCGACGGCCAATAGAAGTTGAGGGCGGCATGGGGATTGGCGCTGAGCTCCCTTCCCTTGCGCGAGGTGCGGGACGTGGCGAAGTGCCAGCCGTCGTCGTCGATGTTCTTCAGGATCAGCATCCTCGACGACGGCTGGCCGCTGCCGTCCGCGGTGGCAAGGCTGCAGGCGTGCGGCTGGCGTTCTCCCGCGGCCAGGGCCTCGTCCAGCCACTGCCGGAAGAGTTCCGCGGGGTCTGCCGGGGCGTTGCCAGGGTCGAACTCAGGCAGGACGTCCGGGAAGTCGGGCAGCGCGCGGAGTTGCTTGCGGAAGGAGTCGCTCATGGCGCCATGGTAGCGGGGAGTCCTTGGGTAATCGCCCGACGCTCGCTCACTTGATGCGTAAAGACCGGCAACGCTCTCTCACTTTCCTGAAGAAAGTGAGAGAGCGATGGCCAAAAAGCCGCATCAGGTGAGAGAGCGTTGGCCAAAAAGCCCCGTCAAGTCCCCACCGGCACCCTAGCCTCGCAAGCTCGGCCAGGGTACCCTGCCGGCGTGGGCCCATCCTGCGCGTGAGGATGGGTTAGCCGGCGTACTCCCGCACGCCGGCAAGCTCGGCTTCCAGCGCAACCAGCTGGCGTTCGACGGCGCCGGGTGCCGTACCGCCCTGGGAGTTGCGGCTGTTGAGCGACCCCTCCGTGGACAGGACCGTACGGACCTCCGGCGTGAGGTGGCCGGAGATGGCTGCGTATTCATCATCCGTCAGGTCCCAGAGCTCTACGCCGCGGGATTCCGCCTGCTTGACGGCCGCGCCGGAGAGTTCGTGTGCCTCACGGAACGGAACACCCTGCCGGACCAGCCACTCGGCAATGTCCGTGGCCAGCGCGAAGCCCTGCGGCGCCAGCGATTCCATCCGTTCGGTATTGAACTTCAGGGTGGCGATCATGCCGGAGACAGCCGGGAGCAGCAGTTCCAGGGTGTCGGCGGCATCAAACACCGGCTCCTTGTCTTCCTGCAGGTCGCGGTTGTACGCCAGGGGCAGGCCCTTGAGCGTCGCCAGGAGCCCGGTCAGGTTGCCGATCAGGCGCCCCGCCTTGCCGCGGGCCAGTTCCGCCACGTCCGGGTTCTTCTTCTGCGGCATGATGGACGATCCGGTGGAGTAGGAATCGTGCAGCGTAACGAAGGAGAACTCCTTGGTGGCCCAGAGAATGACCTCCTCGGACACCCGCGAGAGGTCCACGCCGATCATGGAGCACACCCAGGCGAACTCGGCGAAGACATCGCGGGAGGCAGTGCCGTCGATCGAGTTGTGCGATGCGGAGAAGAACCCAAGGTCGGCAGCCACTGCTTCCGGGTCCAGCCCCAGCGATGACCCTGCCAACGCACCGGAACCGTATGGGGAAACACCGGCCCGCTTGTCCCAGTCCTGGAGCCGCTGCACGTCGCGCAGCAGCGCCCAGGCGTGGGCGAGGAGGTGGTGGCTCAGCAGCACGGGCTGGGCGTGCTGCAGGTGCGTCCGTCCCGGCATGGCAACGCCGTGGTGTGCCTTGGCCTGGTCCACCAGCGCATCCACGGTGGCCAGGACGCCGCGGGCGATGATCCGGGCGTGGTCCCGCAGGAACATGCGCCCCAGCGTAGCCACCTGGTCGTTGCGGGAACGGCCCGCGCGGAGCTTGCCGCCCAGCTGTGTCCCGGCACGCTCGATCAGGCCGCGCTCGAGTGAGCCGTGCACGTCCTCGTCGGATTCGGCCGGCACATAGGCGCCGGAAGCAACGTCATCGTCCAGCCGGGTGAGGGCTGCCAGCATGCCTTCCAGCTCGGCGTCGTCCAGCAGGCCGGCCTTGTGCAGCACACGCGCGTGCGCCATGGAACCGGCGATGTCATAGCGTGCGAGCCGCCAGTCGAAGTGCGTGGACTTGCTCAGCGCAGCCAGGGCATCGGCGGGGCCGCCGGCGAACCGGCCGCCCCACAAGGCGCCTGTGTTCGTAGCCTCAGCTTTTTGGGTTTCGACAGGGTCAGCCACAGGGGCTACTTTCCTGCGACGCGGATGTCGCGGCCGGAGGCAACCTTGGCGGACATGCCCCACAGCTCGATGAAGCCCCTGGCCATGGACTGGTCGAAGGTGTCGCCCGTGTCGTAGGTGGCAAGGTTGAAGTCGTAAAGGGAGGTGTCGGAGCGGCGCCCGTTAACGATGGCCTGGCCGCCGTGAAGGGTCATGCGGATGTCGCCGGAGACGTACTTCTGGGTGTCCTCGATGAAGGCGTCCAGGGAGCGCTTCAGCGGAGAGAACCACTGGCCGTCGTAGACCAGTTCGGACCAGCGCTGGCCAACGGTGGCCTTGAAGCGGGCCTGCTCGCGCTCAACGGTGATGTCCTC
Source organism: Arthrobacter sp. D3-16 (assembly GCF_054408515.1). Taxonomy (NCBI): domain Bacteria; kingdom Bacillati; phylum Actinomycetota; class Actinomycetes; order Micrococcales; family Micrococcaceae; genus Arthrobacter; species Arthrobacter sp. D3-16. The sequence continues at coordinate 2,573,645 of NZ_CP096437.1, forward strand.
CAGGTGCTTGTGGGCCGTGATCAGCGCCATCGCACCCGGGGCTTCGTAGATTTCGCGGGATTTGATGCCCACGAGGCGGTCCTCGACGACGTCGATGCGGCCAACGCCCTGGGCGCCGGCACGGCGGTTGAGTTCCTTGATGGCCTGCAGCGGGGAGACCTTCACGCCGTCGATCGCTACCGGCACGCCGGCCTCGAAGGAGATGGTGACCTCATCCGGTGCCGGCGGGAACTCCGGGGTGGCGGTGTAGTCGTAGATGTCCTTGGTGGGGGCATTCCAGATGTCCTCGAGGTAGCCGGTTTCCACCGCGCGGCCCCAGACGTTCTGGTCGATGGAGTACGGGTTCTTCTTGGTGGTCTCGATCGGCAGGCCCTTTTCCTCGGCGAAGGCGATGGCCTTGTCGCGGGTGAGGGCGAGGTCGCGGACGGGGGCGATGCACTTCAGGTCCGGCCCGAGGGTCTGGATACCCACTTCGAAGCGGACCTGGTCGTTGCCCTTGCCGGTGCAGCCGTGTGCAACGGTGGTGGCGCCGAATTCGCGGGCAGCCTTGACGAGGTGCTTGACGATGACGGGGCGGGAGATGGCGGAAACCAGCGGGTAGTGGCCCTGGTACAGGCCGTTGGCCTTCAGCGTGGGCATGCAGTACTCGTTGGCGAACTCGTCGGAGGCGTCGGCCACGTACGCTTCGACGGCGCCGCAGCCCAGGGCACGCTGGCGGATGGTTTCCAGGGACTCGCCGCCCTGTCCAACGTCGACCGCCACGGCGATGACCTCGGCGCCGGTGGCTTCACCGATCCAGCCGATGGCTACTGAGGTGTCCAGGCCGCCGGAGTAGGCCAGCACGATGCGTTCAGTCACGGAGATGCTCCTTGTAATTGGGGATTTGTAGATGTTGTCTTCAAGCTTATTGCCCGGCTTCTTCAGCCAGCTGCAGGAACCGGGCGGCGAGGTCCTGGCCGCCCTGCGGGTCACGGGAGACGAGCAGTACCGTGTCGTCGCCGGCGATGGTCCCGAGGATGGACGGCATCACCGAGTGGTCGATCGCCAGGGCGAGGAAGTTGGCGGCGCCCGGCGGGGTGCGGAGCACGGCGATGTTGGCCGAAGCCTCCGCGGTGACCAGGAGCTCGCTGCACAGCCGGGCCAGCCGGGCGTCCAGGATTTCCTGGCTCACCCCGCTCTTGGCGGCCCGCTCCCCGCCCTCGCCCGGGACGGCGTACACCAGCACGCCCTCCTTGCCGCGGACCCGGACCGCGCCGAGTTCCACGAGGTCCCGGGACAGCGTCGCCTGGGTGACCTGCACGCCGTCGTCCGCCAGCAGGGCCGCCAGCTCCGCCTGGGAACGCACGGACTCCCCCGTCAGGATGGCGGTGATCCGCGCCTGCCGGGCTGTCTTGGTCGCCGGGCTGGAGCCCGGCGACGCCGGTTGGGCGGACACTACTGGACGTCTTCCTCAGCTGCCATGCTGCCGGCTGCCGCGCCGGCGGGTGCCAGACCGTCGACGACGGCAAGGCCGGACTGGTGCATCAGCCAGGCCATCAGGGCCTTCTGGGCATGCAGCCGGTTTTCTGCTTCGTCCCAGACGATGGACTGCGGCCCGTCGATGACGCCTGCGGAAATCTCGTAGCCGCGGTAGGCGGGCAGGCAGTGAAGCACGACGGCGTCTTCCGCCGCCTGTGCCATGGCCGCTTCGTCCACGGAGTACTCCCGGAACAGCTGCAGCCGGGCTTCCTTTTCCGCTTCCTGGCCCATGGACACCCATGTGTCCGTAGCGACGACGTCGGCGCCCTTCAAGGCTGCCGCGGCGTCCGTGGTGATCAGCACCGAGCCGCCGGTCTGCGCGGCGCGCTCTTCGGCTTCGGCCACGACGTCTGCAGCCGGGAGGTAGCCCTCGGGGCCGGCAATGCGGACGTGCATGCCGGCCGTCACGCCTGCGAGCAGATAGGAATTGGCCATGTTGTTGGCGGCATCGCCGAGGTAGCTCATGGTGAGGCCCTTGAGGTCGCCCTTGTGCTCCTTCACGGCCAGCAGGTCCGCGAGCAACTGGCACGGGTGGTAGTCGTCGCACAGCGCATTGATCACGGGGACGCTGGAGTTCTCGGCCATCGCCACGAGGCCGGCGTGCGGACCGGTCCGCCAGACGATGGTGGACACCATCCGTTCCAGGACCTTGGCGGTGTCCTCAACGGACTCCTTGTGGCCGATCTGGGCCTCACCGGGGTTGATGATGAGGGCGTTGCCGCCCATGTCCGCGATGCCGGTGGCGAACGAGACCCGGGTCCGGGTGGAGGTCTTGTCGAAAATCACGGCAACGGTTTTCCGGCCGCTGCCGCCGGCAGCGAAGGGCTGGACGCTGTACGGGTCCGCTTTCATGCGGACGGCAAGGTCCAGGACCTCGGCCTGCTCGGCAGGGCTCAGGTCCGTGTCCTTGAGGAAATGCCGGGTGGCGCTGGGTACGAAAGTCACTGGGCGTCCTTAGCTGTGTGGAGGATGGCCGGGAAGGCGGCCAGGAAGGAGTCCGCCTGGGCGATGCTGAGGACCAGCGGCGGCGCCAGGCGGATGGTGCGGGGACCCGGGCTGTTGACGATGAAGCCGGCGTCAAGGCCGGCCTGCACCACGGCCGGGGCAACCTCCGCGTCAAGGTCGAAGCCGATCAGCAGGCCTTCGCCCCGGACCTCGGTGACGCCGGGGACTGCTGCCAGCGCGGAGCGCAGGTGCTCCCCGACCTTTGCCACGTTCGCCAGAACGTCCTGGCTTTCGATCGCGTGCAGGGTGGCCAGGGCAGCCGCCGTCGCCACCGGGTTGCCCCCGAACGTGGTGCCGTGCTGGCCGGCAGCCAACAACGACGACGTCTGCTCGCCGAAGGTGACCAGCGCTCCGATCGGGAAACCGCCACCCAGGCCCTTGGCGAGCGTGACCGCGTCGGGCATGATTCCGGAGTCCTCGCTGGCAAGCCACTTACCGGTGCGGCCGATGCCGGTCTGCACCTCGTCCAGGATCAGCAGGGCGCCCACCCTCGCGGTCAGCTCCCGCGCTGCCCGCAGATAGCCGGGCGGCAGGGGACGTACGCCCGCTTCGCCCTGGATCGGCTCCAGGAAGACTGCGGACACAGTTTCGTCAACAGCGTCCTTGAGCGCCTCGACATCACCGAACGGAATGTGCACCACACCGCCGGGCAGCGGCTCGAACGGCGCCCGGTAGGCTTCCTTGGCGGTCAGGGCGAGGGCGCCCATGGTGCGGCCGTGGAAGGCGCCTTCGAGGGCGATGATTTTGGTCCGCTTCGTCCCGCTGCCGCCGGAATTGCGGCGGGCCAGCTTGAAGGCAGCCTCGTTGGCCTCAGTCCCGGAGTTGGTGAAGAACACCTTGGAACCGGCCGGCGCGCTGGTGAGCTCAAGGAGCTTTTCGGCCAGCGCAATCTGGGTGGGGCTGGTGAAGAAGTTGGAGACGTGGCCCAGGGTGGCCAGCTGGCTGGAGATGACTGACGTGACGAACGGGTTGGCGTGGCCCAACGCGTTGACGGCGATACCGCCGAGCAGGTCCAGGTATTCCTTGCCGTCGGCGTCCCAGACCAGGCAGCCGGCACCGCGGACCAGGACGCGCTGCGGCGTGCCGAATACCCCCATGAGGGAGGTGGAGTAGCGGGCCAGCCACTCGGATCCTGCGTGGCCCTTGGTCTCCACCAGTTCCGTCACCGATGACTTCTCCACGGTATTCATCCGTTGATCTCCTCGTCCGGGACTACCTGCGTGCCAATGCCCGCCGTCGTGAATGTTTCCAGAAGCATGGAATGGGGCAGGCGCCCGTCCACGATGTGCGCGCGTTCCACTCCCTCATCAATGGCCTTGAGGCAGGCTGCCATCTTGGGGATCATCCCCGATTCGAGCCTGGGCAGCATGTCCCGAAGCTCCGAGGCCGTGAGGGAGGAGATCAGGGAGGACTTGTCCGGCCAGTTGGCGTACAGGCCTTCGACGTCGGTCAGGATCACCAGCTTGGAGGCGCCCAGTGCCGAGGCGACGGCCGCCGCCGCGGTGTCTGCGTTGACGTTGAGGACCTGGCCCGTGGGCTGGAATCGCGCCGTGCCGGCCACGCCGTCTCCGCCGTCCACAATCTCGGGGGCAACCGTGGAGATCACGGGGATCCGGCCGGCCTCAAGGATGTCCACGATGCCTGTGGGGTCGACGCCCACCACTTCGCCAACCAGCCCGAGGTCCACTTCTTCGCCGTCAACCACGGTCCCGGTCCGGACGGCTCGCAGCAGGCCGCCGTCTTCGCCGGACATGCCCACCGCGTAGGGGCCGTGGGAGTTGATCAGGCCCACCAGTTCGCGTCCCACCTGACCGGTGAGGACCATCCGGACCACGTCCATTGCTTCAGGGGTGGTCACGCGCAGGCCACCCTTGAATTCGGACTCGATGCCGAGCCTGCCGAGCATTGAGTTGATCTGGGGGCCGCCGCCGTGGACAACCACCGGGTGGATGCCCACGTGGTGGAGGAAGACGATGTCCTCCGCAAAGGCGCGGCGGAGTTCGTCGTTGACCATGGCGTTGCCGCCGTACTTGATCACCATGATGGTGCCGGCGAACCGCTGGATCCAGGGCAGGGCCTCAATCAGGGTTGCTGCCTTGTCCTGGGCGTCGGACATGCTGGTGGTTTCACGCGTCTTGGTGTTCATGCTGTCACTTTCCGCAACGGTTTTGGCCGGGGCCGCGGGGGGCTCCTAGCTGGAGTACGCGCTGTTTTCGTGCACGTAGTCATGGGTGAGGTCGTTCGTCCAGACGGTGGCCTCGGCGTCGCCGGCCTGCAGGTCGATTTCCACCAGCACCTCGCGCGGTTCCAGGTCCACCAGGCTGCGGTCGTCACCGATGCTGCCGTTGCGGCAAATCTGGATTCCGTTGATGGCCACGTTCAACTGGTCCGGCTCGAATGCCGCGTCGGTGGTGCCGACGGCGGAAAGCACACGGCCCCAGTTGGGGTCCTTGCCGAAGATGGCCGCCTTGAAGAGGTTGGAGCGTGCTACTGACCGGCTGACGGTTACGGCATCGGCTTCGCTGGCGGCGTTGAAGGTGCGGATGGCGATGTCGTGGCTGGCTCCTTCGGCGTCCGCGATCAGCTTCCGGGCAAGTTCGGCGCACACCTGGGTGAGGCCGGCGCCGAAGATTTCGGCGGACGGAACGGCACCGGAGGCGCCGGACGCCAGCAGGACCACCGTGTCATTGGTGGACATGCAGCCGTCGGAGTCGGCCCGGTCAAAGGTGACGCGGGTGGAGTCGCGGAGGACGACGTCGAGCAATTCCGGTTCCACCGCGGCGTCCGTGGTGAGGACCACCAGCATGGTGGCAAGGCCAGGTGCCAGCATGCCGGCACCCTTCGCGATGCCGCCGATGCTGAATTCCTGACCGTCTGCGTCGGTGCCGATGAACAGGGCGGCCTTGGGCACCGAATCGGTGGTCATGATGGCCGTGGCCGCAGCAGGTCCGCCGTCGGTGCTGAGGGCTGTGGCGGCCGCCTCTACGCCGGGCAGGATCTTATCCATGGGCAGCTGCTCACCGATCAGGCCGGTGGAGCAGACAAAGACGTCGGTGGCCGAGATGCCGAGCACTTCAGCTACTTTTTCTGCCGTGCTGTGGGTGTTCTGGAAGCCGGTGGGGCCGGTGCAGGCGTTTGCCCCGCCGGAGTTGAGGACCACGGCATCCACCCGGCCGTCCGAAACCACCTGGCGGGACCAGTGGACGGGGGCAGCAGCCACCCGGTTGCTGGTGAACACGGCGGCGGCTGTTTTGGCGGGCCCGTCGTTGACCACCAGGGCAAGGTCCGGGTTGCCGGAGGCCTTGAGCCCGGCGGTAACGCCGGCGGCCCGGAATCCACGGGGTGCGGTAATGGTCACGGGGCTACTCCCTGCAGGTCAAGGCCGGCGGTTTCAGCCAGGCCGAGTGCGATGTTCATGGACTGGACGGCGCCGCCGGCGGTCCCCTTGGTGAGGTTGTCGATGGCGCAGGTGACAATCACCCGGCCGGTGTGGGGGTCGAAGGCAAGCTGCATGGCGGCGTGGTTGGACCCCTGTACGGACTTGGTGGCGGGCCACTGCCCCTCCGGAAGGACGTGGACAAAGGGCTCGTCATCATACGCATCGGTCCACGCCTGACGCAGCTGTTCGGCACTGGTGCCCGCTTTTACCTTGGCCGTTGCCGTGGTGAGGATCCCGCGGCTCATGGGTGCCAAGGTAGGTGTGAAGGAAACGGTCACCTGCTCCCCTGCCGCATTGGACAGGCCCTGTTCGATCTCGGGGGTATGCCGGTGCCCGCCGCCTACGCCGTAGGGGCTCATGGAGCCCATCACCTCGGCACCGATGAGGTTGACCTTCGCTGCCTTGCCCGCGCCTGAGGTGCCGGAGGCGGAAACGATGACGACGTCGTCGGGCTGGAGGAGGTTGGCGGCGAACCCGGGCGCCAGGGCCAGCAGGGCCGACGTCGGGTAGCAGCCCGGCACGGCGATCCGGTTGGCGCCCTTGAGGGCTTCCCGCTGGCCGGGCAGTTCGGGCAGGCCGTAGGGCCAGGTGCCGGCATGCGTCGAACCGTAGAATTTCTCCCATGCCGCGGGGTCCTGCAGGCGGTGGTCAGCGCCGGCGTCGATCACCACTGTCCCTTCCGGAAGCTGGGCAGCAATGTCGGCGGAGGCACCGTGGGGCAGTGCGAGGAAAACGACGTCGTGGCCGGAAAGGTTCTCCACGGTGGTGTCCTCAAGGATCCGGCTGGCAAGTCCGTGCAGGTGTGGCTGCAGCTCGCCCAGGCGCGAACCCGCGTTGCTGTGCGCGGTGATCGCTCCGATGGTCACGTCCGGGTGGCCGGCGAGCAGGCGGAGCACCTCTCCGCCGGCGTAGCCACTGGCGCCTGAGACTGCAACAGAAATAGTCATGGCCTCCACCCTACAGCAAAGTTATTCACCATGCCCGATATTTATGCATAGGTGTTCGCGGCAGCGGGAGCGGACACGCTGCTGCGGCAGGACGCCCCCGCTCCATCCCTGAAGCCTAGGATGGGTGGACCGGGCAAGGAAACTCCGGCCCGCGGAAGGAATCCATGACGCACGCCATTGTCGCCGGGCAAGCCGGTGGTCCCGAAGTCCTCTCGTATGTACCGGTTGAGCGCCCCGTTCCCGGTCCCGGCCAACTGCTGGTTCAGGTAGCGGCAGCGGGGGTTAACTTCATCGATACATACAAGCGCAGCGGCGTGTACAAGGTCCAGTATCCCTTCATTCCCGGTTCTGAAGCTGCAGGTACGGTAGTGGGACTTGGCGAAGGGGTTACGGGATTCGCCGAGGGAGACCGCGTTGCCACCGCGGAGGGGCACGACTGCTACGCGGGCTATGCCCTGGTGGATGCCGATAAAGCCTTGCCCGTGCCGGAGGGACTTGACGATGCCACCGCAGCCGCCCTTCCGCTGCAGGGCCTGACCGCCCATTACCTGGTCAATTCCACGTTCAAGGTTGAATCCGGGCACAACGTCCTGCTGCACGCCGGCGCAGGCGGAGTGGGCCTGCTGCTGATCCAGCTCCTCAAGGCCAAGGGCGCACGGGTCATCACTACTGTTTCCACGGACGAGAAGGAAGACCTGGCGCTGGGAGCAGGCGCGGACCACGTTCTGCGGTACGACGGCTTCGACGAGGCGGTGCGGGACCTCACTGACGGCAAGGGTGTTGACGTGGTTTATGACGGCGTTGGCAAGGACACGTTTGACGGTTCGCTTCGTGCCCTTCACGTACGGGGCATGCTGGCCTTGTTCGGCGCAGCCTCCGGCCCCGTCCCGCCCGTGGATCCGCAACGCCTGAACGCAGGAGGTTCACTGTTCCTGACCAGGCCCACGATGGCGCACTATTTGCAGGACGCCGCGGAACGGCGCTGGCGCTCGGACCAAATTTTCGCTGCCGCTGCCGATGGCAGCCTCAAAGTCCGGGTGGGCGGCCAGTACCCGTTGGCGGACGCAGCCCAGGCGCACCGCGACCTCGAAGGGCGCTTCACCACAGGCAAGGTCGTGCTGATTCCATAGGGTCATCCAGGTCTGGCGGAGCACTTTTACCGAATGCCTGTTGAACACTTTCCGAACAACCTGTGGACAGCGGGAAACGTAGACACTTTCTGTTCATCTTGTCCCGGCACACTGCACGGGTGACCGAGCAACCCAGCAGCAGCCTCGCAACGGTCGGCGGCCGCGCGCCCCGCTACCAGCCGCAACTGGTTGGGTCTGCAGCAACTCCCCCGGCGAGGACACTCGTTGACATCATTCAGGACACGGCGGACCGGCACCCGGACGCGTCGGCCCTCGACGACGGCCGGGAGTCGCTGAGCTATGCCCAACTGCTGGCGGCCGTCCGCGCTGCCGGCCGGGAGATGCACCTTGCCGGGCTCGGTGCAGGTGACCGGATCGGGGTGCGGATCCCGTCCGGCAGCAACAGGCTGTACATCTCCATCCTTGCCATCCTGCTCATCGGCGCCGCCTATGTCCCTGTGGACGCAGACGATCCCGACGAACGCGCCAGGCTGGTCTTCGCCGAAGCCAAGGTTGGCGCCGTCGTCACGGAAAGCGGGGTGGCGCTCACCGGCAGCAGGCCCTCGCCCTTTCCCGCTGCCCGTACCGCGGACGCCGAGGACGACGCCTGGGTGATCTTTACCTCTGGCTCCACGGGAACCCCGAAGGGTGTTGCCGTGCAGCACCGTTCTGCGGCGGCCTTCGTGGACGCCGAAGCGCGGATTTTCCTTGCGGCGGCGGATCCCATTGGAACATCGGACCGGGTGCTGGCAGGGCTGTCCGTTGCCTTTGATGCCTCCTGTGAAGAGATGTGGCTGGCATGGCGGCACGGGGCCTGCCTGGTCCCCGCTCCGCGCGCCCTGGTGCGCACCGGCATGGACCTGGGCCCCTGGCTCATCAGCCACGGCATCACCGTTGTGTCCACCGTTCCCACCCTGGCTGCCCTGTGGCCCGCCGAAGCGCTTGAAAACGTCCGGTTGCTGATTTTCGGCGGGGAAGCCTGCCCACCGGAACTTGCTGAGCGGCTGGCCGTTGACGGCCGGGAAGTGTGGAACACCTACGGCCCTACCGAGGCCACCGTGGTTGCCTGTGCTGCTCCCCTGGGCGGGGCGGGTCCTGTCCGGATCGGCCTGCCCCTGGACGGCTGGGATCTGGCGGTGGTGGACGTCGACGGATTTCCTGTTGCTGAAGGAGACGTTGGCGAACTCATCATCGGCGGTGTCGGCCTGGCCCGCTACCTGGACGCGGCCAAGGATGCCGAAAAGTATGCCCCGTTTCCGACGCTTGGCTGGGACCGCGCTTACCGTTCCGGCGACCTTGTCCGGTATGAAGCCGAAGGACTCGTTTTTATGGGCCGCGCCGATGAACAGGTCAAGCTGGGCGGACGCCGCATCGAACTGGGCGAAGTGGATGCAGCGCTCCAGGCGTTGCCCGGCATCGCCGGCGCTGCCGCTGCTGTCCGGACGACGGCGGCCGGGAACCAGATCCTGGTGGGGTACCTCGCGCCGGCCGGTACCGCGGAGCCTGACCTGGCGGCTGCCCGCCAGCTCCTTGCCGCCAGCCTTCCCGCGGCCCTCGTTCCGCTGCTGGCCGTGGTCGACTCCTTGCCCACCAAGACCAGCGGCAAGGTGGACCGGCACGCCCTGCCATGGCCGCTTGCCGGTTCCGGCGCTGATGACGCAGAGCATGCCCCGCTGAACCTTCCCGATGACGCCCGGTGGATTGTTGAGCAATGGGCCGCTGTGCTCGGCATCAAGCCAACCAGCCTCAATGCAGACTTTTTCGCCGCCGGCGGCGGATCCCTTGCGGCGGCGCAACTCGTTTCTGCGCTCCGGGTCCGCTACCCAACCATCACGGTGGCGGACATCTATGCCACGCCCCGCGTGGGTGCCCTGATCGACGTGGCACGCCAGTCGCTGCCCGAGGGAACACCAGCCGGTCCTGCCAAGGTCCGAAAGGTCCGCCCCACCGCCCGCAAGTCCCAGGTTTTCCAGACGCTGATGGGTGTGCCGCTGCACATTCTCGTTGGCATGCGATGGCTGACGTACCTGATGGCCGGCAATAACCTGCTGGCCGGGCTGGCCGGTTTCACCGGCGCGGCCACGGTGTCCTGGTGGTGGGTAGCTGTGTCCTGGCTGGTGTTCGTCAGCCCTGCCGGACGCATGGGCCTGTCTGTGGCAGCGGCCCGGATCCTGCTGCGGAACGTTCAACCGGGAACCTACCCCAGGTCCGGAAAAGCCCACCTGCGGCTGTGGCTGGCTGAGCAGATCCAGGACCTCTCGGGAGCGGTAAGCCTGGCCAGCGCGGCGTGGGTGCCCCACTATGCACGCGCCCTCGGCGCGAAGATCGGCAGCAACGTGCACCTGCACTCGCTGCCGCCCGTGACCGGGTTTCTCTCGCTGGGTACAGAAGCCAACGTGGAACCGGAGGTGGACCTTTCGGGATGGTGGATCGACGGGGACAGCGTGCACATCGGAGCCATCCACATCGGCGCCGGCGCCACGGTGGGCGCCCGAAGCACCCTGATGCCCGGTGCCAGCGTTGGAGCCGGCGGGCAGGTGGAGCCGGGTTCAGCAGTCCTGGGCAAGGTCAAGGCCGGTCAGCTGGTAGCCGGCTCCCCCGCGAAACGCCGGGGCAAGGCAAAGCAGAACTGGCCGGAGCAGCCCGCCACCGGAGGGCTCCAGGCGAGGCTCTGGTTTACTGCCTTTGCCGCTGCCAGCACCCTGCTGGCCATGATCCCCTACCTTTCCGCAGCGGCGGCCTGCCTGGTGGTATTCCTTTTCATCAGGGGCAACAGTTCGTTGGCGGAAGCGTGGGTTCCCCTACTGGCTTCCCTGCCCCTTGCCGCCCTGGCGTGGTTCGCAGCGAACCTGCTGCTGATCCTGGGGACCACGCGCCTGCTGGGACTGGGCCTGCGCGAAGGCTACTACCGGGTGCGAAGCCGGATCGGCTGGCAGGTCTGGGCTACGGAACGCGTCCTGGATCTGGCCCGGGAGCTGCTGTTTCCCATCTATGCCAGCCTCTTCACACCTGTCTGGCTTCGCCTGCTGGGAGCAAAAATCGGGAAAAACGTGGAAGCTTCCACCGTGCTGCTGCTCCCGAAAATGACCACAGTGGGAGAGGGCGCCTTCCTGGCTGATGACACGATGGTGGCCTCCTATGAGCTCGGTGGCGGCTGGCTGCGGATTGCGCCGGCCAAGATCGGCAAGCGGTCCTTCCTGGGCAACTCGGGAATGACCGGAGCGGGACGCAATGTTCCCAAGAACTCCCTGGTAGCCGTACTTTCGGCCACGCCGTCGAAGGCGAAGTCGGGAACGTCGTGGCTGGGAAGTCCGCCGGTCCGGTTGCGCCGCACCGCCGTCGCGTCAGACAACGCGCTTACTTATCAGCCGCCGCGCAGGCTGAAGATTGCCCGGGCCCTCTGGGAGGCCTGCCGGTTTGTCCCGGTGGTGCTGACAGTAGGACTGGCCGCCGGTGTACTGCTGGCCTTCGATTGGCTGGCGTCCGGCTACGGTTATGCCGTGGCTGCCTTGCTGGGCGGTTTGGTGATGCTCCTGGCTGGAGCGGTGGCAGCCGGCAGCGCGGTGGCGGCAAAATGGCTGCTTATTGGCCGGATCAAGGCCGGCGAACACCCCCTGTGGAGTTCCTTCATTTGGCGCAACGAAGTGGTGGACACTTTTATCGAGATGGTCAGCGCGCCCTGGTTCGCGCGCGCGGCCACCGGTACTCCGGCCCTTGTCTGGTGGTTGCGTGCCCTTGGTGCCAGGATCGGCTCCGGGACCTGGTGCGAGAGCTACTGGCTGCCGGAAGCGGATCTCGTCTCCCTGGGCGCGAACTCCACCGTTAACCGGGGCTGTGTGGTGCAGACGCACCTGTTCCACGACCGCATCATGAGCATTGGCCCTGTTACGCTCGAAGACGGCGCAACGATGGGACCACACGGTGTCATCCTCCCGCAGGCAAGGATCGGCCACGGTGGAACAGTTGGCCCGGCGTCGCTGGTGATGCGCGGGGAAACAGTACCGGCGGGAACGTATTGGATGGGCAACCCCGTCAGCCCCTGGGCCGGGCCGCTCCTGCCGCGGGGGAAATGAAGCGCCCGGCAACACCAGCAACACCACCGTCGTCGAACAACAGCATTTAATTGAGGCCCCCCGTCATGAGCTCGCCAGAATCAGTCCGCGGAAGCTCCACCCTGCCGGGACCCGCCCTGCGCTCCGACCCCTATGTGGCGCACCATGGCACTGACGCCTACAGCGTGTCGCGCTACGAACTGGAGCTGGATTACAGGCTGGCCAGCAACCGGCTGAACGGCAGGGCGCTGCTGCACGCGGTGGCCAACCGGGCCGCGTCCGCCGTTGTGCTTGACCTGGTGGGGCTGAGGGCAGTCAAAGTGCAGTTCAACGGCCGCAGGATGCGCCGCTTTTCGCAGCGGGCCGAACAGCTGGTGGTGCATTTGGACGCTGCCCTCGTTCCCGGCGAAAGCTTCACTGTGGAAGTCCGGTACGAGGGCAATCCTGCTCCCCGCCGCGGCCTGTGGGGCGAGGTGGGTTGGGAAGAACTGACCGACGGCGTCCTGGTGGCAGGACAACCCGACGGCGCCCCTTCCTGGTTCCCTTGCAATGACCACCCCCGGGACAAGGCCAGCTACCGCATCTCGGTTACCACAGACGCGGACTACCGGGCCGTCTGCAATGGGGTGCTGGTAGGCCATACGCGCGGGTCCAGCAGGGAGACGTGGACCTACGAGCAGGAAGAGCCGATGGCCACCTACCTCGCCACGGTGCAGATCGGCAGGTATGACGTCCTGGTCCTTGACGACGGTTCTGCCGGCGGCGTGGGCCAAACCGTTGCCGTGCCTCCGGCCCTGGCTGACGCGGCAGCGCACGGACTGGGCCGGCAGCGTGACATGATGGCGGCTTTCGTCCGGCGCTTCGGCCCGTACCCCTTCCCGGGATACACCGTGGTGGTGGCTGATGACGTCCTGGAGATCCCGCTGGAAGCCCAGTCACTGTCCATCCTGGGGCGGAACCACCTCAGCGCGGAGTGGGAATCCCAGCGGCTTATTGCCCATGAGCTGTCGCACCAGTGGTTCGGAAATTCCCTGACCCTGGCGGCGTGGCACGACATCTGGCTGCATGAGGGTTTCGCCTGCTACGCAGAGTGGATTTGGTCCGAGGAGGCAGGCGTTATGGACGCCCATGGCCGGGCGGCGTCAGCCTGGCGGGGGTTGTCCGCCGGGGAACAGGACCTGCTGGTCGGAGATCCGGGACCGGCCCTGATGTTTGACGACCGCGTTTACAAGCGCGGCGCACTGGCACTGCACGCACTTCGAAGGCATTGCGGGGATCTGGCCTTCTTCACGCTCCTTCAGGAATGGACCAGGACCCACCGCCATGGATCGGTCTCCACGGCAGACTTCGTGCTGATGGCAAACCGGGTGGCGGGCATCGATGCCGAAGCCGTGCTCCATCCCTGGCTCTTTGAACTGGCCCTTCCACCGCTGCCCGCGTAGCCGTACTGCCCACGCTGCCGGTCAACCGAGTGCCACTGCAGCAACGAGCGACGCCGGCAGGCCGGTTGCGGCGGCCGGCAGGTCCGTCAGCTCCGGCCTGTCCAGAACGGCTACCTCCCGGGGATCCGTCCGGAGCCCCTCGCCGGTCATCTTGAGCCAGGCCTCTTTCCGGGTCCACAGCCGCGCGCGTTCGCGGAACAGGGCGGGTCCCGCAAGCCCCGCAAGTGCATGCTCTTCGTCGTTCGCCAGGGCCACGGCGTCAAAGCCGTCAAAAGCCAGCCGGGCAGGATCTTCGGCGTCGATCCCCAGCCGCTCCCCCGCTGCCGGCGACGTAAGGCCGGCCAGCAGAACCCACTCGCCGGCCCGGGCCATGCTCAGCAGAAGGGGCAGCGGCTGGCCATGATGGGTGAAGCCGGGGCGACCGTGGGAGAGGCCGGGTCCGGATCCGCAGCGCGGACAGGAGTACGCCGCTGTCATCTCGCCTGCAGGAACGTCCAGGATGCCGCCGGCAAAACGGCGCAGTGCTGCCCTGCCGGCAAGGAAACGCCCGGCTGCCCCAGGCTCCATCGCGGCTGCCCGGAGCGTTTCTGCCTGCCCCGGAACCAACCCTCCGGCGGGCCGCTGGTCCGCCTGCGGGCGGGGAATCTCCGCAGAGATATCCACCGCCCGCAGGACCAGCCTGGCATCCATGGGAGTTGGTGCTGCGGGCCTAGCGCTGGACCGCGCCGAAGCGCTCGGCCGCCAGTGCCACGGCGCCTTCCCGCGCTGCCGATGCCTCGTCCGCAGTGAGGGTACGGTCATCTGCACGGAACCGGAGTCCGAAGGCCAGGGACTTCTTGCCCTCTTCAATGCCCTTGCCGGCGTAGACATCGAACAGCGCCACGTCCTCCAGCAGTTCACCGGCGCCTTCGCGGAGTGCGGCCAGCACGTCATCAGCCGGTACCTCGGCAGGGACCACCAGCGCCACATCCTGGGTGGCAACCGGGAACGTGGAGATGTGGCGCGCCACGATCACGTCCGGCGCGGCCTCAAACAACGCGTCCGCGTTGATCTCCAAGGCGACCGAGCGGGCCGGCATGTCCGAAGCGGCGAGGAGCTTGGGATGCAGTTCTCCCGCATAACCCACCACCTCCCCGGTCCGCAGGGACAGTTGCGCCGCCCGTCCCGGGTGGAATGCCTGGTGGCTGCCTTGGCTGACCACAACCTCCACACCCAGGACATCCCCGGCAAGGCGGGCGATATCCAGGGCGTCTGCCCAGTCCCAGACGCGCGGTGCATGTGCTGCGGCCGCCGGGGAATCATGTCCCGTCAGGACCACGGCAAGGTGGAACGGCTGGGCGGGGACGCCGTCGTACAGTCCGTCCAGTACCTCATCGGCGGGCTTCACCCCGAGCGGCGGGATGGAGTTGGTGCCCATCCCCTCGGCCGGCAGGAACACCAGGCCTGACTCGAAGAGTGCCAGGTCGCGGAAACCGCGCGAGTGGTTGCGCTTCGCCACCTCGATGAGTCCCGGCAGGATTGAGGTTCGCAGGAAGCCCTGCTCCTCGCTGATGGGGTTTGCCAGCTTGACCGCAGTCCGGCCGGCACCCTGTTCGGCAACGCCGAAGGTGTCGTTGGCCGCTTTGGAGACGAAGGGGTAGGACAACACTTCCGTAAGTCCCGCATCGGCCAGTGCCTGGATCAGGCGTCGGCGCTGCTGCTGCACGCGCGTGAGGCCGCGCCCTGGTGGCGCCACCGGCAGAGTGGCGGGGATCTTGTCGTAGCCCACCAGGCGGGCGATCTCCTCGGAGAGGTCCTCCTTGGTCTCCAGGTCATGCCGCCAGCTCGGGGCGGTAACGGTCCAGCCGCCGTCGTTCTTCACCACGGCTGCGCCCAGGTCCTCCAAGGACGTAACGATCTGCTCTTCCGTGAAATCGATGCCGATCCGGGCAGCAGCAAAGGCTGCCGGAAGCTCGATAGAGACGGAATCAGGGGCGGTCCCAACGTCGGTCCCAGCCTCGTCCGCCGTGCCACCGGCCAGGTCCACCAGGAGGTCGACCACCCGCTGCGCGGCGATGCCGGCGATGTGCCAGTCCACGCCGCGTTCGAAACGCTTGGAAGCCTCGGACGGCAGCTTGTGGCGGCGGCGGGAGCGGGCGATGGAAACCTCATCGAAGTGCGCTGCTTCAACGAGGATGTTCGACGTCGAATCACCCACCTCGGTTGCCGCGCCGCCCATAACACCGGCGATCCCGATGGGACCGGAAGCGTCGGTGATCAGGAGGTCCTCGGCGTCGAGCGCGCGTTCCTTGTCATCCAGGGTGGTGAGTTTCTCACCCGCCAGGGCCCGGCGCACCACGATGTCCCCGGACAGCTTGTCGAGGTCGTAGCAGTGCGTGGGCTGGCCGAGTTCCAGCATCACATAGTTGGAGATGTCCACCGGCAGGGAGATGGAACGGATTCCGGCCAGCCGCAACCGGGCGCTCATCCACGGCGGCGTGGGCCGGGTGGCATCCACGCCGCGGACGGTAAGGGCCACAAACCGGTCGCAGCCCGGCTTTCCGTAGATGGGGGCGTCGTCGTTGATCTTGACGCCGTAGCCGCCCGAAAGCTCCGCCGGAGCGTTGACGCGGGAAGCGGGATCGGTGAAGGAAGTACCGGTGGCGTGGGCGTACTCGCGCGCAACACCACGGATGGAGAAGGCGTAGCCGCGGTCCGGGGTGACGTTGATTTCCGCGGCTTCATCGTAGAGGCCCAGGAGTTCCATGGCATCCGTGCCGATTTCCGGATCCAGCCCGATGCGGGACAGCACCAGGATGCCGTCATGGTCCTCGCCGATGCCCAGTTCGCGGACCGAGGCGATCATACCGGCCGAAAGGTGGCCGTAGGTCTTCCGGGCGGAGATGTGGAAGTTGCCCGGCAGTACCGCGCCCGGCAGCGTCACCACTACCTTGTCGCCCTCCACGAAGTTGTGGGCACCGCAAATGATGCCCTGCACACCGGAGGGATCGATGCCCTTGCCGGTGAGGGTCTGTTCCTGCCCCTCGGGGACAACGCGGACCTGGCACCAGTTGATGGTCTTGCCGTTGGTCTGCGGTTCCTTGACCAGGCTCAGGACCTGACCCACCACGATGGGACCCTGCAGGGTATCGGTGGGACGGTGGACGTCCTCTTCTTCGAAACCGACCTTGACCAGCTCGGTCATGACCTCTTCGGCCGTGGCTCCGGCCGGTACCTCTGCGAATTCACGCAACCAGGAAAGTGGGATACGCACTGTTAGATCTCCATCCCGAAGTGCTCGCTGAAACGTACATCGCCTTCGATCATGTCGCGCATGTCCCCCACTTCGTTGCGGAACATAAGGGTGCGTTCGATGCCCATGCCGAAGGCAAAACCTGAATAGACGTCCGGGTCGATGCCGGCGGCGCGGAGCACGTTGGGGTTGACCATGCCGCAGCCTCCCCATTCGATCCAGCGCGGGCCGCCTTTGGCGCCGGGATGCCAGATGTCAAGCTCTGCTGACGGTTCGGTGAACGGGAAGTAGTTGGGGCGCAGACGGATCTGGGCCTCGTCGCCGAACATCTGCCGGGCGAAGTGCTCCAGGGTGCCCCGCAAGTCAGCCATGCTGAGCTTCCTGTCGATGGCCAGGCCCTCAAACTGGTGGAACACCGGAGTGTGGGTAGCATCAAGCTCATCGGTGCGGAACACCTTGCCCGGGCACAGCACGTAGATGGGCAGCTCGCGTTCCAGCATGGAGCGGACCTGCACCGGGGAGGTGTGGGTGCGCATCAGGAGGTGGGCCTCGGGCGGCTCCACAAAGAAGGTGTCCTGCATCTCGCGGGCGGGGTGGTCCGGTTTGAAGTTCAGTGCATCGAAGTTGAACCACTCCGATTCAACTTCCGGTCCCTCCGCGATTTCCCAGCCCATGCCCACGAAGATGTCCGCGACGCGGTCCTGGAGGGTGGACAGGGGGTGGCGGGCACCGGCACGACGACGGCGCGGAGCGGCGGTGACGTCAACCGTCTCCTCGAGGAGGATGCGTGCGTCGTTTTCCGCTTCCAGCTCTGCCGTGCGGTCCGCGAGCGCCTTGTTGACCCGTCCGCGGGACGCGCCCATCAGCTTTCCGGCGACGGCCTTCTGGTCCTTGGGCAGCTTGCCGATTTCGCGGTTGGCGAGGCTGAGCGGCGACTTCTCGCCGGTGTGCGCGAGCCTCACCGCCTTCAGCTCGTCAAGGGTGGCCGCGCCGGCGATGGCGGCGGTGGCCTGGTCTACAGCGGCAGTGATGGCGGCTTCATCCGTGGGGTTCGGGATGGCGGCGCCCGGCAAAGTTTCAGTCATCTACTGTTCTTAGCTACGAGTCGTGGCTGCCGGTGAACGGGCAGCCTGCCCGGTTTCCCGCGGCTCGTCCGTCACTGGCAGGTCATGGATGAATGCCCTCAATTCACGTGCAAATTTCGGTTCATTCAATGACCAGGTCAGGGCATACCGGCAAAGCCGGCGGCCACTGCCCTCCAGTCTAATTGAACGGCCCGGCTACCATGTCCTCATGACACCACGGCAGCCTGCAGGGCTTCGCCCGCCCCTGACTGTGCCGCAGCGGCTGCGGCTGGCTGCCAATGTGATCAACGGCAGCACTGTCCTCGGACTCGCCGTGGCCGCCGCTGCAGGGACGGACCTCAGCCATGGGCCGCGGGGCCTGCTTATAGCTGCCGGATACCGGTGGCGGGTGCCGTTCGCCAGCGCGTTCAGCCTGGGGAACGTGGTCCTGTGCCGCTGTAGCGCGGCTGATCTGTTGTCCCGGCCGGCGCTGCTGGGGCACGAGGAAAAGCACTGCTCCCAGTACGCGTGGTGCCTGGGTATCCCGTTCCTCCCGTTGTACTTCCTCGCCGCCGCCTGGTCCCTGATCCGTACCGGCAATCCGGGCACGGGCAACGTCTTTGAACGCCATGCTGGACTGCAGGCAGGCGGATACCCTGTTTCCGGGACCCGGCGCCGGCCCTGGCACCCCCATACACCTGAACTGGAGGCGTGACGCATGCAGACGGAACCGGGCCGCGATGCAGCAAGTGACGACGTCGGACGCCACGGGTCCCAGCCCGGCGCGCTCAGATCGCGGGTACCGTCAGCGTCACCGGGACCGGCTCGGCGGAAGCTGCCCCTGACCTGATGGTGGTTTCGATTGGCGTGGAGTGCCGTGCCGACTCGGTGGAGGCGGCCTACTCCCGGGCGGGCTCCAGTTCCGAAGCAGTCTCTTCCGCATTCCGCCGGCATGGCGTTGAGGGGTCCGACATTCGCACCACTGGACTGAACGTCCGTGCGGACCTCGTGTGGAGGGAAGGCGAAGGACAGCGCGTCACGGGATACATTGCAGCCAGCACCCTGACTGTAAGGCTGCGTGCCCTCGATGCCGCCTCCGCTGCAATTTCAGACGCCGTCGGGGCGGGTGGCAATGAGGCTCGGCTGAACGGCCTTGAACTCACCTTCAGCGACGATGCCGCAGTGCGGGCACGTGCGCGGGAGGCTGCATGGTTGGACGCGTTGGGGACCGCCCGGCAGTATGCGCAGCTCGCCTCCGCCCGGCTGGGACGGGTGGTTTCGGTAGCGGACAACACCCCGGTCCAGGGTCCGGTGCCGCTGCCGCGGATGCAGCGGGCTGCTGCTGTGGAATCCCTTACCGTCGAGGCAGGAGACTCCCAAGTGGGCGCTGCCATCACCGTGGTGTGGGAGCTCCAGGCCGGCCCTTAACCGGTTCTTACGGAGTGGCGGAGCCGCACAACGCTTGACTTAAGTTCGAACATATATTCGAATGGTTCGTATGAGATGGGATGCCCAAGCACTGCTGCCGCCGCCGGCAGAAACTCTTGCCGCTGGCGCGCCACCTGCGCTGCTTCCCCTCGCCGGCCTTGTCAGGTCTGTGACCACACCTGATTTCGCCGGCATCACGTTTCATGAGGTCACTGCCAAGTCGGTGCTCAACAAAATCCCCGCTGGTTCACGGATGCCTTTTGAATGGACCATCAACCCCTACCGCGGCTGCAGCCATGCCTGTGTCTACTGCTTCGCCAGGAAGACCCACACCTACCTTGATTTCGACGCCGGGCTGGACTTTGACAGCCAGGTGGTGGTGAAAGTCAATGCGGCCGAGGTCCTGCGGAAAGAGCTGGCCAAACCGTCCTGGACCCGCCAGCAGGTGGCCCTGGGCACCAATACAGACCCTTACCAGCGAGCCGAGGGCCGCTACCGGCTGATGCCCGGGATCATCAGCGCCTTGGCTGACTCCGGCACTCCCCTGTCCATCCTCACAAAAGGAACACTCCTGGCCAGGGATATTCCGCTGTTGAAGAGCGCGGCCACGCAGGTACCGGTGGGCGTCGGAATTTCGCTCGCCATGACAGACGAGGCACTGTCGGAAGCTGTCGAGCCCGGCACGCCCGGACCACGGGCACGGCTAAAGCTAGTGTCCCGGCTTCGTGAGGCCGGGCTGCCGTGCGGGGTGATGGCGATGCCCATCCTTCCGTGGCTCTCGGACAGTGACGAAGCCCTGGATTCGCTCTTCGCGTCCCTTGCTTCCGCCGGAGCCACCGGCGTAACGGCCGGTGCACTGTATCTGAAGCCGGGCACCAGGGAATGGTTCATGAAGTGGATCGCCGCGAACCATCCCGGGCTCGCCGGCCGCTACCGGCGCCTGTACGGTACCGGTTCCTACGCTTCAAAGGAATACCGCACCTGGCTCGCCGGGAAAGTCCGCTACTTCAAGGCACGGCATGGCTTTTCCCATTCGTCCGGCTTCAGCCACCGGGACCTGGACGATCCGCGCGGCGAGGAAGCGGAGTACCCGGCAGGAATCATCCCGGCCATGGCATCCGGGGCGGGTACCGGAACAACGCCGTCGGGAAAGCCCGCTTCGCCGTCGCCAACTACACCGAAGGCAGCATCGCGTTCTGCGGCGTCCGGTGCCTCGCACGTGACCCCAGGTCCAGCCGGACAGGAAACCCTCTTCTAGGAGCGTCCTTTTCCTGCCGGCAGGGCCAGCTCCGCCAGCAGGGCACGCACGATGGGAAAGTCAGCAGGAATCCATGGCAGGCCAAGCACCTCGTTGTGGTTGTCCAGGGACACCCACCGCAGCTCATCGTGGTCTTCCAGTGGTTGCGGCTCACCGTGGACGATTTCCGCGAACCAGACCCGCATACTGGCACGTTCGTTCAGGGGCCAGCCGTGGCGGGCTTCGGCCCGAAGCTCCCCGCCCAGACGCGCCCCGATGCCCAGTTCCTCGGACAGCTCGCGGCAGAGCGCTGCCTCCGGCTCTTCGCCCGGCTCCACCTTGCCGCCCGGGAACTCCCAGAGCCCGGCCAGCTTCTCCGGCGCACTGCGGCGCGCCACGAGCAGCATGGAAGGTTCCTGGAGGCGGTCAACTACGGCTCCGCCCACCACCTGTATCAGTCCAGTCACCGCCCCATTCTATGGGGGACAATGGAAAGGCCCGGGCACTCATTCCATGTCCGGGGAATACCGGTACGCCACCGGAGGTTTTCTCCGGGGGTCAGGTCTCCTCCTCCCAGCCCCACTGCCGTGGCTGCAGCCCAACCTTGTATCAGCAGCACTTCGAAAAGCAGGCACATGAGCAGCGTCCTCCAATTACCCACGGCAAAAAGCACGGCCTCCCCCAAGGTCGCGATGCCGATCCTCGCCTTGGCGATGGGCGGGGTGGGAATCGGTGTCACCGAGTTCACCATGATGGGCCTGCTCAAGGAGGTGGAACAGGGCCTGGGTATCAGCACGCCCGAAGCGGGGCACCTCATCTCCGCCTACGCGCTGGGAGTAGTGGTTGGCGCACCGCTGCTGGCCGCAGTCGGTGCAAAACTTCCGCGCAAGAACCTGGCACTCGGCCTCATGTTGTTCTTTACCGTCGCCAACCTCACGTCTTTTCTGGCCCCGGACTACGGAACCATGCTGGTTTCACGATTCGCGGCGGGGCTGCCCCATGGCGCATTCTTTGGCGTTGCTGCCGTCATCGCTGCCTCGCTCGTGCCACCCACCCGCCGCGGTTGGGCGATCTCCATGGTGATGGCGGGCCTGAGCATCTCCAACGTCATTGGGGTTCCGGCAGCAACCTGGGTGGGGCAGGCCTACGGCTGGCGGCTGCTGTTTATCCTGGTTGGCCTTATCGGAGTGCTGACCCTGGTGCTGATCTGGCGCTTTGTTCCGTTCAGTGAAGCCCATCCTGACGCCAGCATCCGCCGTGAACTGGGGGCGCTGAAACGGCTCCAGGTGTGGCTCGCCATCATGATCGGCATCGTAGGTTTCGGCGGCTTCTTTGCCACGTACACGTACATCTCCCACACGATGACCCACGTGGCCGGACTCCCGTCGGCGCTGATTCCGCTGGTGGTGGCTCTCTACGGACTTGGCATGGTGGCCGGCAACGTCGTTGGCGGCAGGATTGCCGACAAGTCCGTGATGGGTACGCTCTACAGCGTGCTGCCTGCCATAGCGGTGGCCTTGCTGGTGTACGCGGTAGCTGCCCAGTGGCCCTGGTCGGCCCTGGTGATGGTCTTCGTGGTGGGCGCCGCGGGCTCCATGCTGGTGCCGGCGCTGCAGACCCGCCTGCTGGACGCGTCCCCGGACGCGCCGTCGCTGGCGTCGTCGTTGAACCACGCCGCCCTGAACGTTGCCAATGCCCTGGGGGCTTTCCTTGGCGGCCTGGTGATCGCCTGGGGATGGGGCTATGTTGCCCCCGCGCTGGTGGGCGCATGCCTTGCTGTCCTGGGCCTGGGCGTGGCCGTCGTGAGCGGCCTGCTGGAACGCAAAAGGCCGCTGGCCGCCTGAGCGCAGGGCGGCCGGCAGCAGGCCCTAAGCCTGCTGACATTGAGCAGGCCCTATGTTAGCTTGATGCTCATCGGGAGGGTAAATCCCGGTCACTATAAGGAGGAGACATGGGTTTTCTTGCTTGGATCATTCTCGGCCTCATTGTTGGGGCCATCGTCAAAGCCGTGATGCCCGGCAGTGTGGGTGGCGGTTGGGTCACCAGCCTGGTTCTTGGCGTGGTGGGCGCCATTGTGGGCGGCTGGATCGGCAGCCTGCTCTTCAACAGGGGCGATCTCGCCTTCTTCGATCTCGGCACGTGGATTCTCGCCATCGTGGGCGGCCTGGTGGTCGCCGGTATCTACGGTGCCATCACCGGACGCGGCAAGGCCTCACGCGCGCCCTAAGTTCCGGACACACCAAAATTTCACGCAAGCGAGGGCTCCGGAGATAACGGGGCCCTCGCTGTGTGTCAGCGTACGAACGGGAAACTATGCCGTCAGGGCGGCCGGCAGGTGCTGCGAACGGGCACTGGCGTAGAGGCAAACAGTAGCGGCAGTGCCAAGGTTGAGGCTTTCTGCAGCACCGTAGACCGGCACAGCCACCCTGTGGTCAGCCAGGTCGAGCTCCTCCCGGGACAACCCCTGGGCCTCATTTCCGAACAGCCAGGCTGTGGGATTTTCCAGGTCGTACTCCGACGGCGCTCCGTCCCCGGTCAGCCGGCGCCGCGCATTTTCGTCCTGCAGCGCATCGAGGTTGAGGGAGCCGTAACCGTCAGCAGCCAGGATCCCGATCCCCCGCGCCCGGCAAGCCGCAACCACTTCATTGACGTCGGCCCCCAGCACCACCGGAAGGTGGAACAGGGATCCGGCCGTGGAGCGGACCGCCTTGGGATTGTAGATATCAACGCTGGAGCCGGTGAGGATCACCGCGTCTGCTCCTGCGGAGTCCGCCGCACGCAGGACGGTTCCGGCATTACCCGGGTCGCGGACCTGGCACAGTACGGCAATCAGGCGCGGACCGGCGTCGAGCACTTCATCAAGCGGCACGTCCAGGAAACGGCAGACGGCGATGATGCCCTGCGGGTTGACGGTGTCTGCCATGGCTGCCAAGACCTCGTCTGTGGCCAGCCTTGCGTTCGTGCCCTCAGAGAGCTCCTCGAATTCGGGGAACCGGTCCAGGCAGGCTTCGCTGGCAAACACCTCGGTGACCACGCCCGGGGCACCCCAAGCCAGGCGCTGCTGGTGGAGCTTCAGCGCTTCGCGGACAGCCTGGGGCCCTTCTGCCAGGAACTGTCCGCGCTTTAAACGCGCCGGGCGCCCGGCAAGCTTTGCCACATCCTTGACCCGATCTGCTCGGGGGTTGGAAAGTGGAAAATCCTGCGGGCGCCCGGTTTCGTTCATATAGGAAACTTTAGTGGCTAGGGCCACCAGTTCCTGAACTGGCCCTCGCATGAGGGAAGGCAGGAGCTACTGTGCAGCGACGACCTTCTTGGCGGAGGTGTCGGCCGGCAGCGAGTCCTTGGCAACCTGGACCAGTGCAGCGAAAGCGTTGGCGTCGGAGACGGCCAGCTCAGCCAGCATACGGCGGTCAACCTCAACCTCAGCGGCCTTCAGGCCCTGGATGAGACGGTTGTAGGTGAGGCCATTGGCGCGGGAAGCAGCGTTGATGCGCTGGATCCACAGGCGGCGGAAGTCGCCCTTCTTCTTCTTGCGGTCGCCGTAGCTGTACACAAACGAGTGCAGCAGCTGCTCTTTAGCCTTGCGGTACAGGCGTGAGCGCTGTCCACGGTAGCCCTTTGCGCGTTCAAGGATAACCCGGCGCTTCTTGTGGGCGTTGACCGCCCTCTTCACACGTGCCACGTGCGTACTCCTTCGAAAATTCTGCTCCCAAGCATCTACTGCCGGAATTCCCGGCGGCCTGAGAAGGCTTTTTGGTAGGTGACCTACACCAGGTGGTGGTCAGTCAAAGAACTTGGAAACTAGATGCCGAGCATCTTCCGGATGACCTTGGCGTCGCCCTTGAAGACGATCTTGTCGCCGGCAAGGCGGCGGGTCAGCCTGGAGGACTTGTGCTCGAGGTAGTGGCGGCGGTTGGCCTGCTGGCGGCGCAGCTTGCCGCTACCGGTCAACTTGAAGCGCTTCTTAGCACCACTGTGGGTCTTCATCTTCGGCATGGGAACCGATCTCCTTACATGTCCGCAGGCTGGGCCTGCAGTTCTATCGCGCAGCTGCCCTTGGGGGCGGCGTGCTGGTTGCTGACTGCCGGAGGGCGACCTCCGGCAGCTGTGGACTAAGTGGTCTTCTTGCCAGCCGGCTTTGGCACTGCTTTGGGGGCAGGGCGGGCGGCGGGCTTGGGTGCAGCGGGCCTGGCCACCGGCTTGGGCGGAGCAGGAACTGCTGCGGGCTTCGGCGCCGCAGCTGCCGGCTTGGCAGCTTCGGGCTTCTCAGCAGCCGGCTTGGGGGCCGGTACAGCAGCCTTTGGCGCGGGGGCAGCGGCCTTCGGTGCGGGAGCCTTGGGGGCTTCCGTCCGCGGAGCCTCCTGCCTGGGAGCTTCCTTGACAGCCTCCTGCTTGGGAGCTTCCTTCGCAGGGGCGGCAGCTGCGGCAGGTTCGACGGCGGGAGCCGCGTCCTGCACGGGAGCTTCAGCTACTGCTTCCGGTTCCGTCGAGACCGTGAATCCCTCAGGAAGCAGGTCCGCGAGGGACTGCGTCAAGGGTGCCTGGTCGCTGCCGGAAACGTCGACACGGCCGGAGGCCTTGGCTTCGTTCTGCGCTTTGGCTTCAGCCCGCTGCGTTGCGCGGCGTGCTTCAGCTTTAGCCTCAGCCTTGTTCTTCAGCGGGCCAACCACCATGACCATGTTGCGGCCGTCGATGCGCGGGCTGGATTCAACCACGCCGACTTCAGCGACGTCCTCGGCAAAACGCTGCAGAAGCCGGATGCCCATTTCCGGACGCTGCTGTTCGCGGCCGCGGAACTGGATCATGGCCTTGACCTTGTCCCCGGCGCCGAGGAAGCGCAGTGCATGCCCGCGCTTGGTCTCGTAGTCGTGGGTGTCAATCTTCAGGCGGAAACGGATTTCCTTCAGAACGGTGTTCGTCTGGTTCTTCCGTGCTTCACGTGCCTTGACCGCGGCCTCGTACTTGTACTTGCCGAAGTCCATCAGCTTGCACACCGGAGGCTTGGCCTGAGGTGCAACTTCAACGAGATCAAGGTCGGACTCGGCGGCCAGACGCAGGGCATCCTCAATACGGACGATTCCTACCTGTTCACCTGCAGGGCCGACCAGCCGCACCTCGGGGACGCGGATACGCTCATTGATTCTTGGCTCGCTAATGTTAAAGCTCCTGTGTTGTTGTGGGATCCCGGCAAATAGAGAAGGCCCCCAATTGCCGGAGCAATCGAAGGCCTCGAGGATTGGCTGTGCGTGTCCCGCTCAAGGGACTGCACGGAGGTTCCGGCATGTGCCGGTTCCAATGCCAACCAGTACCCGGCAACCTTGCGTTCCATGGATCCTGCGGAACAGCGGCTGACGCGGGTGGGAGAGAACTCCGCTTGCAAACTGCATGCCACCTTACAGAAAAAATTCCCGTCAACGCAGTGAAGCGCCGGTGGGAACCTTGATCGTTTGGAACAATCTCTGAAATAACGACATCCAGTCGGTCTGTGTCAAGCTTACCAGTATGAGCACCCCAGACAGTAATTCATACGTTTTCGAGCCTGCGGACGCCGGTTCCGACGTCTCCCAGCAGATTCGCGACATTTCGGAAGTGCCGGCCATTGAGGTCATCACCACTGCAGCCGTTCACCTGATGAGTGCCGCTGCAGTCAAGCTTGGCCTTGCTGCCGAAGACAATGCCGAGGAGCTGAAGGACCTGGACGAGGCCCGGAAACTGATCACGGCCCTGGCCGGTTTGGTTACCGCGGCTGCCCCGGAGATCGGCTCCCAGCATGCAGGCCCGTTGCGCGATGGCCTGCGTTCACTTCAGCTGGCCTTCCGCGAGGAGTCGCTGATCCCCGACGCTCCGGGCAAGGGCCCGGGCGAGAAGTACACCGGCGCGGTGAACTGACGCCGTAGCGCACTACCGAGCAGTTCACGACGGCGGGCCATCCCTCACAAGGGACGGCCCGCCGTCGTGCGTTCACCTGGGAGTCTTCCTAGACGGTGATTCTGCTTCTGCGGCGCCGCTGGAGCACCAGTCCGATGAGGCACAGCACCACGCCGGCCAGTCCCACCGAAACAAAGCCCCCGGACGGCCCGATCTGGTCGATGAAGATGCCCGCCAGGGGTGCCCCAAGCGCAACTCCCGCGGTGAGGGCGGAGCCATACCAGCCCATCGCCTCGCCGCGTCTTGCCTCATCCACCAGGTCCGCCACCTTCTCGGAGGCTGACGAGAGTACCGGGGCGCACAGGAGCCCCGGAAGGATGGCAACCAAGGCAAGGGTCCACGTGTCATGGGCGAATCCCATGGGGATGGTCAGGGCTGCCATGCCGAGGAGCAGGACAATGGGCGGGACGGGCCGGTGCATGGCACCGTAAATGAGCCCGCCAACGACGGAAGCGGCGCACCAGAACAGGAAAACAATGCCGATCTCGGCCTGGTGGCCGCCTGTTTCCAGCGCCGCCACAATCCCCACATCCGTGCCGCTGAGGACCATTCCCGCACCGGCGGCCACGGCGAAGAGTGCGGCCACCGTGGCCGTGAACCAGGTAAAGCTGGCCGCAACCTTCTCCTTCAGCCCGGCCCTGCGGGCAGTGTGGGCCGCAGCCGGTGCCAGGTCCGCGGCGGCTTCCTGCAGGTGGGCCGGGGCGGTGGAGACCACGGCGGCCTCGGCCGCCCGCTGCTGGTCCGCCTCGCAGTCGTCACCGGAGGCAGCACTTCGTGTTGGCGGATTGAACCACATCAGGAACAGGCCGGCCAACGATGTGCAGACGCCCACGATGGTCAGGCCCGCCACGCTGAAGCCGCTCGTGGCCACGATGGCGCCTGCGGCAGGACCCATCATAAAGACCACTTCGGTGGTGATCGCGTCCAGGGCGAAGGCGGTCCGGCGCTGTTCGCCGTCTGCCAGGACGCCGAGGGACTGGCGCACCACGCTGAAGATGGGCAGCGTGAGCAGCCCGCCCACAAAGACCAGTGGCAGGAGCCACTGATAGGAGACGTGCGGCACTATCGACCAGATGACAGTTTCGGACACCACAGAGGGAATCAATGCCTTACGCAGGCCTACGGTGTCCACCCGCCGCCCCCGCCAGGGAGCGCCAAGGGCAATACCGATGGTCATCACGGCAGCGGCAGCACCCGCAGCCGCATACCCCTGGCCCAGGGTGAGGACGATATGCAGGGTCAGCAGCACACCGGCCGCCGAGTGCGGGATACGGGCGATCATGCCGACCAGGAGCAGCCGCCTGATGGGCTGGACGGCCAGCAACTCCCGGTAGAGAGCGAAATTCACGAAAGAATCCTTCGGTCTGCCGCAGCCGGCCGGGGATCCCCCTCCTGGCAGCAGCTAGTGGACAGCGCGCCGGAGTTTGATTTCCATGGAGTCGACCCGCTCACCAAACAATACATTCCGCGACCACTCAGCCTGCAGTCCGGCAACCAGCTGCTGCACCCCGGCCGCGTCCAGGCCGTCCGCCAGGTACAGGACCACCTGCAGTTCGGGACCGGCGCCGCCGCCGGCAAGGACGGATCCGTCGGCGGTTCGGGCCGCCACTCCCCTGCCCGGGAGAAGTTCCAAACCGCGCACCGCCGGGAAGCCCGCTGCCGCCCGGCGCATCTCACCGGCCAGGATGTCATCGGTGTAGGACGGGATCCAGTCGTGCTGCTGGGCCAGGGCCCACATGGCCGGCCTTCGGACCACGAACGTTATTGCCGCCCCCGGGTCCAGGACCAGCAGTTCGGCGCCCTCGGACACCGCGGAAAGGGCAGCCCTGGCTGCGTAGACCGCGACGGGCCGGGCTTCGGGGTGCCAGGCTGCCAACGCTTCAGCAGACGTGAAAGCAGGCATGGCAGTCCTGCCGTCCGCCGCTTTGAGGGTGACCAGGGCCATGTCCGCCTGCTTGTCGGCCTGAAGGCCGTCCTGGCCTTCGGCTTCTTCGGCGAGCTGGGCAACGATCGGAATAAAAACGCGGGCAGTGGCCAACGAGGCGACCACGGCAGCCTCGTCCCCCCGCCCGGCCTGCAGGGCCGCGACGGCGGTGAGGTAGCCGGCGTCGGCCGTTCCGTCGTCGTCCTCGAAGTTGTGGATCCTGGCGTGGTCACCGGCGAGGCTGCGCCCCGCCCAGGGCTGACCGGCAGAGTCGGCGGGGCCACCTGCCCCGGCCAAGGCGGCGGCAATGTGGCCGGGAAGGTGGCGCTGCGGCGGCGTGCCTGGTTCGTTGCTGGCCATGGCGTCTACTGGTGCCGGCTGCCTAGCGGCGGCCGGCGACGTCCAGGGCCTCGGGCAGCGTGAAGGCCCCGGCGTACAACGCCTTGCCCACGATGGCACCTTCAACACCCAGCGGTACCAGGGAACGCAGAACCTTGAGGTCATCCAGGCTCGAAATACCCCCCGATGCCACCACCGGCTTGCCGGTCTTTTCGACCATTTGGCGGAGCAGCTCCACGTTGGGCCCCTGCAGGGTACCGTCCTTGGTCACGTCGGTGACCACGTACCGCGAGCAACCCGCTTCCTCCAGCCGGCCCAGGACGTCCCAGAGGTCCCCGCCTTCCTTAGTCCAGCCGCGGCCTGCCAGCGTGGTTCCGCGGACGTCCAGGCCGACGGCGATCTTGTCACCGAAGCGTTCGATGGCCCGGCGGGTCCATTCCGGGTTCTCCAGCGCTGCCGTGCCAAGGTTCACGCGGGCCACGCCCAGGCCGAGCGCCGCCTCCAGCGTGGCGTCGTCCCGAAGGCCGCCGGAGAGCTCAACCTTGATGTCCAGCCGGCCAACAACTTCCTGGAGGAGCTCAGCGTTGGAGCCACGGCCGAAGGCCGCGTCAAGGTCCACGAGGTGAACCCACTCGGCACCCTGCTGCTGCCAGTTCAGGGCCGCCTCCAGCGGGGTCCCGTAGCTGGTTTCGCTGCCTGCCTCGCCCTGGACCAGCCGGACGGCCTGGCCGTTGACGACGTCGACGGCGGGAAGCAGTTCAAGTACCGGCAGGTCGGTAGCGGAGTTCATCGTGATCCTCGGTGTTAGGGGGCAGGGAGGTGCGGCGGGCAGCTGGCCGGCCGTTGGTTGAGCAACAGCTAGGTGGCGGGCAGCGTCAGCAGGTAAGCGGCGAGCAGCGCCATGCCCGCCAAAACGCAGAACGAGACCTGTGTCCAGAGGGGCTTATGCTGCTGCCGGAAGGACAGCGCGCCACCAATCAGCAGGCCGGCGAGGGCCATCAGAATAACGGACCACATTCAGGCGTCGCCGCTTGGCGTTTCGCCGGTTTCAGCCGGGTTACCTGCAACGGAAGGTTTGCGGAGGGCTTCCACCCAGTTGCGCAGCAGCCGGGCGCCGGCGTCGCCGGACTTTTCCGGGTGGAACTGCGTGGCGCAGAGTGGGCCGTTTTCGACCGCGGCGATGAAGGGGGCACCGTGCTCGGACCAGGTGACAAGGGGTGCGGCCATCCGCGGCTGGACGACGTCGAAGTTCCACTCCTGCACGCCATAGGAGTGCACAAAGTAGAACCGCTCGTTTTCGACGCCGGCGAAGAGCTTTGACCCTTCGGGCACCTTCACCGTATTCCAGCCCATGTGCGGAACGACTTCCGCCGGCAGGAGTTCCACCTTGCCGGGCCATTCGCCGATGCCTTCAGCTTCCGTACCGTGTTCCACGCCGGCCTCGAAGAGCACCTGAAGGCCCACGCAAATTCCCATGACCGGGCGGCCGCCGGCGACGCGCCGGCCGATGAGACGGATACCGTCCACGGCCTTGAGCTCGCGCATAACGGTTTCAAAGGCTCCGACGCCGGGAACCACCAGGCCGTCGGCGTTCAGGACGTCCTCGGGCTTCGAGCTGAGGATCACCTCTGCCCCGGCGCGTTCGAGGGCGCGGACCGCTGAACGGACGTTCCCGGAACCGTAGTCCAGCACGGTTACCGTGGGTTTACCCTCGGGCGAGGGGAGCTTCTGTGCAGCTGAGGGATCGATGATGGCGCCGTCCCGCAGCACCTGGCCGCTCACAGCGCGCCCTTGGTGGAGGGGATGCCCTCAACGCGCGGATCGGATTCAACAGCGGCACGAAGGGCACGGGCGAAGGCTTTGAACTGGGCCTCAACGATGTGGTGCGGGTCCCGTCCGGCGATGACGTTCATGTGGAGGCAGATCCCTGCGTGCAGGGTGATGGCTTCAAAGACGTGGCGGGTGAGCGAGCCGGTGAAGTGACCGCCGATCAGGTGGTATTCCTGGCCCGCTGGCTCACCTCCGTGGACGAGGTAGGGACGGCCGGACACGTCAACGACGGCATGTGCCAGTGCTTCATCCAGCGGAACGGTGGCCTCGCCGAAGCGGCGGATCCCGGCCTTGTTTCCCAAGGCGGTGCGCAGCACCTCACCGAAGGTAATGGCAACGTCTTCCACGGTGTGGTGGACATCAATGTGGATGTCTCCGGTGGCTTTTACTGTCAGGTCGATCAGCGAGTGCTTGCAGAGCGCTGTCAGCATGTGGTCGTAAAAAGGCACCGAGGTGTCAATGTCCGAGATGCCGGTACCGTCCAGGTTGATCTCGACGAGCACGGAGGATTCACTCGTAGCACGCTCCATGCGCGCGGTCCGGGCCACGGCCGCATTGGATCCGGTGGAACTCATGGTCAAGTGTCCTTTGGGAAGAAGGAGTGGTTCAGGGCGTCCAGCGCCGGTACTTCAAGTCTAGGCCGGAAGCGTGCGCTGGCCGGCAAGGATGCTTTCCAGGGAGGTGAGGAACGCTGTGGTTTCCGTCTCAGTGCCTGCGGTCACCCGAAGATGGCCGGGAATACCGACGTCGCGGATCAGGACACCGGCGTCGAGCAGCTCCTGCCAGACCTGGTGGGGATTCTCCAACCCGCCGAAGAAAACATAGTTGGAGTCGGAGGCGGCGGGTTTAAGCCCCATCCGGGTCAGTTCAGTCACGATGCGGTCGCGCTGCTTCTTGATGTCTTCAACATCGGCCATCAGCGCCTCACGGTGCTGGAGTGCTGCGAGGGCAGTCGCCTGGGTAATGGCCGACAAGTGGTACGGCAGGCGCACCAGGCGCAGTGCATCCGTGACCTCCGGAGCGGCCGCCATGTAACCGAGCCGCGCTCCGGCCAGCGCAAAGGCCTTGCTCATGGTCCGAGAGACGATCAGCCGCTCCCTGCCCGGCAGGAGGGTCAGGGCGCTGGGCGTTCCGTCGTGTGCGAACTCGTGGTAAGCCTCATCAACGATAACGATTGTCTGGCTTGCTTCGCCGGCCTCATACACAGCTTCCACCACGTCGAGCCCCAGGCCGGTTCCGGTGGGGTTGTTCGGCGAGCAGAGAAAAACGATGTTGGGCTGCAGCTCCTTCACCTGGAGCGCCGCGGACTCTGCACTGAGGCCGTAGCCGTCGGCCCGTTCGCCCACGATGTACTCGGTGTCCGTGCCGCTGGCCAGCAACGGGTACATGGAGTACGTGGGCGGGAAGCCGAGCGCCGTACGGCCAGGGCCGCCGAATGCCTGGAGAATCTGCTGGAGGACTTCGTTGGAGCCGTTGGCCGCCCAGACATTCGACTCATCCAGCCCGTGCCCCAGGTATTCCGCCAAGGCCTTCCGCAGCTCACTGAACTCCCTGTCCGGGTAGCGGTTGAGTCCGGCGGCAGCCTCTGTTACTGCTGCGCTGATGGCGGCCCGCACGTCCTCCGGGACCCCATGGGTGTTCTCGTTGACATTGAGGAGGATGGGAACATCCAGCTGGGGCGCCCCGTAAGGGGTTAGCCCACGGAGGTTGCTGCGGAGGGGTAGCCGGTTCAGGCGCTCTAGCTGGTCATTCACCTGAACAGTTTAGTGCCCGTGCCGGGCACCAGAAAATGTGACGGCTTCCTGTTCGCGCTCAGCGTGCCCCTGCAGCGAAGCCCGTCCAAGGGCTCTCCCGCTGCCATTGGTGCCAGCTTTCCGGGCGACGCTTCCAGCCGCAGGGCGACGTTTCCGGCGGGCATCATCAAGCTACCGGGTGGGGACGAACAGCTGCTGCCCCGGGAGGACCGCCCCGGGGGCCAGATTGTTGAGCTGCACGATGTCAGCGACTACGTCCCGCGCGTCCCGCTCCGGTGCAACGCTTCCAGCAATGGCCCAGAGGGACTCACCCGGCTGCACAGTGACGGTGATGGTCGGTGTCACAGCCAGGTCCGCCGCAGAGTCCGAGGCCTTAGCGGGCGAGTTGAAGAAGCCTGCCAGGGAGAGCAGCAGGGCGGCCAGCAGCACCAGGGGCATTCCGATCAGGACGATCTTTCCGCGCCGTGTGAGGCGCAGGGGCGGAAGCGGTGCAGGACGAACAGTGTGCGGCTTGTCCCGCGCCGGCATGAGGTGATGCACCGGGATTGAATCCTGCGAAGCAGATGTAGCTGACATGAATTAGCCCTCCTGGACCTTTACTGTGCTGCCCGATGTTCCGCTCGGCACCCGCCTTACCCTCGACCCTTGGTCCGGATCTTCGAATGGCTACGCTCCGAATAGAACACATGTTCGAACTTTGCTTCTCCTGTTTTAGCACCTATTAACGAATAATGTCGAGACTCGCTAGAACAAATGTTTGAAAAAGCAATGTGGCTGGCCTAACTTTGAAGACAGGAACTACCACCTCGACAGTTGATCAGCAGGGTCTGACAATGGCGGCGTGAACTTCAGGTCCGGGCCAAAAAGTGTCCGGGGCAACCGAAAGGCATTGGCGAATATGGCAGCACCAGCCGCCGGGGGAAGGGCAACCTCCCAACCGAAGAAGACCGCCAAAGGCCTGACGCCGCGGCAGAAGAAAATTCTGGAAACCATCCAGCGCTCGGTGAATGACAACGGTTATCCGCCGTCAATGCGGGAAATCGGGGACACGGTCGGCCTTGCGAGCCTTTCCAGCGTCACGCACCAGCTTTCGCAGCTGGAGAAGCTGGGCTACCTCCGGCGTGACCCGAAGCGGCCGCGCGCCATGGAGGTGTTGATGCCCTTGACCCTGGACGGTGGTTCGTCCAAGCAGGCAGCTGAACCTGCTGCGCTCCTGCCTGCCGGCACCGGCAGTGTCACCGCGCTTCCCACGGCTATGGACACTGCCATGGTTCCCCTCGTGGGCCGGATCGCTGCCGGCGGACCGATCCTGGCGGACCAGGTAGTGGAGGACGTCCTCGCGCTCCCCCGCCAGCTGGTGGGACAGGGGGAACTCTTTATGCTCAAGGTTGCCGGCGATTCCATGGTGGACGCCGCCATCTGCGATGGTGACTGGGTGGTGGTCCGGCGCCAGGCGGACGCGGCCAACGGAGACATCGTCGCAGCACTGCTGGACGACGAAGCCACAGTGAAAACCTTCCGCCAGCGCGATGGCCACACCTGGCTGCTGCCGCAGAACACGCAGTACGAGCCCATCCTGGGCGACCATGCCACCATCATGGGCAAGGTCGTTTCGGTGCTGCGCTCGCTCTAGCTTTTCAGGCGTTCTCCCTGACCAGCCGTTCCAGCGCTGCGATGGCTGTCTTCCTGTCCGTGGTGGACCAGAACGGCGGCAGCGCGCCCCGGAGGAATCCTGCGTACCGCTCGGTGGCCAGCCTGGAGTCGAGGACTGCCACCACACCTTTGTCCCCCGTTGACCGGATGAGCCGTCCTGCTCCCTGCGCGAGCCGGATGGCGGCGTGGGTGGCCGAAACGGACATAAAGCCGTTGCCTCCGGCCTGCGCCACCGCCCGGGACCGCGCGGTCATCAGCGGATCATCGGGCCGGGGGAAGGGAATCCGGTCGATGACCACGAGGCGGCATGACCCGCCGGGAACATCCACGCCCTGCCACAGCGACATGGTGCCGAACAGGCAGGTATCGGGTTCGTCGGCAAACTGCTTTACCAGTGCCGTCATGGTGGAGTCGCCCTGGCACAGGATGGTCATGTCCAGCTTCGGCCGCAGCGCGTCGGCCGCTTCTTCTGCCGCCCGCCGGGACGAAAACAGGCAGAGCGCACCACCGTTGGAAGCCCGGATCAGGGCCTCCAGCTCGGCCAGTGCTTCAGGAGACGCCCCCCGGCCGGGCTTGGGCAGGTGCCCCGCCACGTACAGGATTCCCTGCTTCGGGTAGTCAAAGGGCGAGCCGACGTCAATACCGGTCCAGCCCGGTGCGCCCTCGCCCACCAGCCCCAGGCCGCCCGCTGCGGGCTCGAAGGCGGATCCGATGGCCAGGGTAGCGGAGGTCAGGACAACTGTGTGCCCCGCGAACAATCCCTCCCGCAGTCGTCCAGCGACGGAGAGCGGGGCAATATTGATCAGCGCGGGCGCGGTCTCGTCCGGCTGGGAATATCCCTGCTGGGGGTCAAAGGAGCTGGCGCGGGAAAACCACACCACTTCCCGGTTCTCCCGGGCGGCAAGGAGCCGTTCGCACAGTTCCAGGATGAGCATCAGCCGGGAGCGCGCAAGCTGCCGCCCGCCGTCGGCCGTTGTGCTGCTGTCCCCCTTGGAGTCGGACAAAGCAGCCCGGCAGGCCTCGCGCAGCTGGTCCACACAGTCCAGCTGTTCATCGTTCAGTCCATTGGGGAGCAGCCCGTTGGGAACCCCGGCCAGGGCCACCTCAAGATTTGCGGCGGCCGCGTTGAGTGCATCCACCGTGATGGCCGTGTGCTTGCGGGCACCGGCGGCAGCTGCGTGGACCATGGCCACCGACAGCTGCCCCGAGACGGCGCCCGTGACCCTGTCCTGGAGCTCGTGGGCCTCATCAACCACTACGACGTCGTATTCGGGCAGCACCGCCAGTCCTTCAAAAGCGCTGACGGCAAGCATTGCATGGTTGGTGACCACAACGTCGGCTTCGGCGGCATCCTGCCGTGCGAGCTCGCTAAAGCACTCCGCGGCCATGGGGCACTTCTGCGCGCCCAGGCATTCCATCGACGTGACGGATACCTGGCGCCAGGCCCGGTCGGTGACGCCGGGCAGGAGCTCATCGCGGTCACCGGTGGTGGTTTTCTCCGCCCACTCCCGCAGGCGCACCACTTCCTTGCCCAGCTGGGAAGCAGGACCCCCCACAGCCGCAGCAAAGTGCGGGACGCTGGTGTCCTCCCCCAGGGAAAACAGCTGGCCCTCCGCCGGCTCCTCGGAGGGAAACCCACCCTCAAGCTTGTGCAGGCAGACGTAATTGGACCGTCCTTTTACCAAGGCCACTTTTACCGGCCGCTCCAGGGCTGGAGTGATGGTCTTCAGGAGGCGCGGAATGTCCCTGCCCACAATCTGTGTCTGCAGGGCGAGCGTTGCAGTGGACACCAGCGCGGGCTTGTCGCTCTCCAGGGCGTGGGCTATCAGGGGTATGAGGTACGCCAATGACTTGCCGGTACCCGTTCCGGCCTGGACCAGCAGGTGGTCGCCGGTTTCGATCGCCCGGGCCACCTGCCGGGCCATTTCATGTTGCCCGCTGCGGCTTTGCCCGCCCATGCCGGCAACGGCCCGGTCGAGCAGCTCGATAACGAACTGCTCGCCGGCCGTGCCTGTGGCTTCGTCAGCCACGAGGTCAGTCATTGCTGATAAATGATTCCAGTTCAGCCGCGAGGCCTTCCCGGACTTTGACAACTGCCCGGGTACCGGCTTCATCGTGGTCGACGCTGATGATCTCGGCGTCGGACTCATGCAGCTTGCTGACCAGGTCCCCGCGGTCATACGGAATCAGCAGCTCGAGCTTGACCGACGGACGCGGAATGGCCTCGCTGATCGCCTGCAGCAGTTCGGGGATGCCTTCCCCCGTGCGGGCCGACACCACCACGTGGCGCGGTTCGCGCTGCTTCAACCGTTCCACCACATAGGGGTCAGCGGCGTCGGCCTTGTTGAGGACAATGATTTCCGGAACCTTGCGGGCGTCCACTTCGCTGAAAACCTTGCGGACTGCAGCGATCTGGCCCTCGGGGTCCGGGTGGGAGACGTCCACGACGTGAAGGATCAGGTCCGAGTCCGCAACCTCCTCGAGGGTGGAGCGGAAGGCCTCCACCAGCTGGGTGGGGAGGGACCGGACAAAACCGACAGTATCTGCCAGCGTGTAACCGAGTCCGTCGGCGGTTTCGGCCTTGCGGACCGTGGGGTCCAGGGTGGCGAACAACGCGTTCTCCACGAGCACCCCGGCGTCGGTCAGGCGGTTCAGCAGCGAGGACTTACCAGCGTTGGTGTACCCGGCAATTGCCACCGAGGGCACCTCATTACGACGGCGATTGGCGCGTTTCGTCTCCCGGGCAGGCTTCATCGCGGCGATCTCGCGCCGCAGCTTGGCCATGCGGGTACGGATCCTTCGGCGGTCCAGTTCGATCTTCGTCTCACCGGGACCACGCGAACCCATGCCGGCCGCTGCGCTGCCCACCTGGCCACCGGCCTGGCGGGACATTGATTCACCCCAGCCGCGGAGGCGCGGCAGGAGGTACTCGAGCTGCGCGAGCTCCACCTGCGCCTTGCCTTCCCGGCTCTTGGCATGCTGGGCGAAGATGTCCAGGATCAGGCCTGTCCGGTCGATGACCTTGACCTTGACGATGTCTTCAAGGCCACGGCGCTGGGACGGCGCCAGCTCGGCGTCGACCACAACGGTGTCGGCACCGGTGGACATCACGATGTCCTTCAGTTCCAGCGCCTTGCCTGACCCGAGGAAGGTGCCCGGATCCGGCTTGTCGCGGCGCTGCACGAGGCCGTCCAGGACCTCCGAACCGGCTGTTTCGGCAAGGGCGGCAAGTTCACGCAGCGAGTTTTCCGCGTCTGCGAGGGTTCCCTCCGACCAGATGCCTGCGAGGACCACGCGTTCCAGCCGAAGCTGGCGGTACTCGACTTCGGTGACGTCTTCCAGTTCCGTGGATAGCCCTGCCGTGCGGCGCAGGGCGCGGCGTTCCTCGAGGTCCTGCTGGTCGCCGTCGTATGTGGAATGTTCTTCATCCAGGCGGGATATGGCCTGGGCCGTGCCCAGCACACCCTTCCCGTCGCCGCGGCTGGCATCGCCTGCCGTGCTGACGCTCTTGGCCGGTACATCCTTGGAGAGAATCCGGTCGATCACGGCCTGGATTTCCTCAGGGCTCATGTCCTGGGCGGCTGGATCGGATCCGGTGTTGGGCTGGCTGGTCATGGTCTCCTTTGAAGATTCGGCAGTTCCAGAATAGTGCCGATTGCTGCTGGTTGGGGAAGTATTCGCGCTGGGCTGACGGCCTGCGGTCATGCAGTTCTCCTGTTTTGTTCGCCGGGCCGGGAAAGCGGCTGGCGGTGGCGGCCCCATCATGTGATGGTGGCGGAAGGGGGAAGGAGCCGGAGAATCGGCGAAAGAGACAGCGGGAGGCTGACTTTCGAGTATTGTCCGGCGTCCGAACCAAGCGCATCTGCGCGGGTCCGGTGCACTGAGCGGAAGGCTTAGATACCTGCGTCGCTGTGGGACATGGCTACGGGACGGGCAGGGCCCGTGCCGGCTACTCGAAGATCAGGAACATGGCTCCAACATTAGCAGAGGGGCAAAGGGCAGGGTTTCACTTTACGCTGCAAGGGGAACTACTCTGGCGAGTTATGGAGTCCGCACACTATTTCAGCGCATCCCCCGCCGGCCCGTTCACCCGGAAGCCGCTCACGGTTGAACTCGCAGGGGAAACGCGCAGGCTGCAGACCTCCACCGGCATCTTCAGCCCGGACGGAATCGACAAGGGAACCGCCGTGCTCCTCGCCGAGGTTCCCGCGCCCTCGCCTACCGGCAACCTGCTGGACATCGGGTGCGGTTGGGGTCCGATTGCGCTCACCATGGCGCTGCGCGCGCCTCACGCGCAGGTCTATGCGGTGGACGTTAATGAACGCTGCATCATTCTCACCAACGAGAACGCGGCTGCGCTGGGGCTGTCCAATGTGGTGGCCAGCACGCCTGACGCTGTGGATCCTGAGGTGCGCTTCGACACCATCTGGTCGAATCCGCCCATCCGGATCGGCAAAGACGAACTGCATTCGCTCCTGCGGCTGTGGCTGCCGCGCCTTGCGCCGGGCGGAACTGCCTGGCTGGTGGTGCAGAAGAACCTGGGTTCGGACTCGCTTCAGCGCTGGCTGTCGGCGGAACTGGATGAGTCCTTCAGCGTGAGCCGGGAATCAACCTCGAAGTCCTTCCGCATCCTGAAGGTCAGGAAAGCGTCCCAGTTGCCACAATAACGGCCGGACCGCTGAGCTCCACGTGTTCGTGGCCGCCGGGGCCGGCGAAAAATTTCACGCCCACCACGCCTCCCGGGACATGCACCTGCCACGTGTCCGGCGCTTCCGCTCCGGCCCAGTGCCTGATGGCCACCGCCGCGGCGCAGGCTCCCGTTCCGCAGGACTGAGTCTCCCCCACCCCACGCTCGTGCACGCGCATGGTGACCGAACCAACGCCTTCCTGCACCAGCGGTTCTGACGGAACCACGAACTCCACGTTGGTGCCGTTGGCGGGTACCGGGTCCACCACGGGTGCGGTAAAGAGGCGGGTCGCTGCGAGTTCGGAGAGCTCGGCGAGGGCTACCACGGTGTGCGGGTTGCCCATACTGATGGACAACGCAGGACGGGGAACTTCCAGTCCGTCGGCTGTCACCAAGGAATCCATAGCTTTGGCGGTAGCCTCACCCGGGAAAATAAACTCCCAGGGGCCCATGTCGACGGCGTACTCCTCACCGGTCCGCACCACCGTCTTGGCCCCGGCGCGGGTGCCGACTGTGAGCGCACCGCCGTCGGGCAGGTTCACCAGGCCCTCGGTGCGGAGGAAGTGGACGAAGACCCGGACGCCGTTGCCGCACATCTCGGACAGTGACCCGTCGCCGTTGCGGTAATCCATGAACCATTCGGCGTCGGGGGCCGCGGCCAGCAGTTCGCGGCCTTCGGGCAGGAGTCGGGACGGAACGGCCCGGATGAGCCCGTCTCCGCCAATTCCGCGGTGGCGGTCACACAGGGCTGCCACCTGTTCGGACCCTATGGTGTGTATCCCCTCCGGGTCGGCAACCAGGACAAAGTCGTTGCCGGTTCCGTGCCCCTTGGAGAAGCGGAGCCCGCCCAACGTGCGGAAGGCGTGCTCTGATGTCTCGGCAAGGGTTGCGTTCATGGTGTCAAGGTTACCGGTCGGGCGGAGCGGGCCTGAAACCGGGAACTTACCCCCCGGATACACCGACCTCTGGCTAGCGGAATTCCTGTATGACCAATAAGTCTGGCGTCCGCTACAGGAGCGTCCGGTTCAGCTGCAGAGGGCGGCCGCATGGGCCATCAGCTGAGGATCCTGCCAGTCCAGCCACTTTATCCGGGGATCGGCACGGAACCAGGTGAGCTGCCGCCGGGCGAACTGCCGGGTTGCCACGATGGTCTCCTCGGCAGCCTCGGGAACTGTTGATTTGCCGTCAAGGACCCGCAGGAACTGCGAGTAGCCCAGGGCCCGGGGCGCTGTTTTGCCCTGCCGCAGACCCTGCGTTTCAAGCCGCTCCACCTCGGCGAGCAGGCCGCCGTCCACCATCCGGTGCACCCTGCGGGCCAGGCGGTCGCGAAGCTGGTCCCGGTCAACAGTGAGGCCGATCTGTACCGCGGGCTGGTGGTACTCGCGCCGCGGCATAAAGGCGCTGAACGGCCGTCCGGTGAGCTCATGGACCTCCAGGGCCCGGATAATCCGCCGATCGTCGGAAAGCCTGCCGGCGGACACCGGGTCAACGGCCTGGAGCCGGGCCAGCAGTGGACCAGTGCCCCGGGCCGCCAGCTCTTCCTCAAGCTGCCGGCGCAGTCCCGAGTCCGTCCCGGGGAATTCAAGGACATCAAGGGCGGCCCGCACATACAGTCCTGAGCCGCCGGCGAGGATGGCCCGCTTCCCGCGTGCATGGATGTCCGTGATCATGGCCCGCGCCTGCTGCTGGAACCGGGAGACACTGGCTTCCTCGGTGACGTCCAGGATGTCCAGGAGGTGGTGTGGCACGCCCCTGCGTTCAACCATCGTGATTTTCGCGGTACCGATGTCCATGCCCCGGTAGAACTGCATGGCGTCGGCGTTGATGACTTCGCCGTCCAGCTCAAGGGCGAGGTTTACAGCCAAATCGGACTTGCCGGAGCCGGTGGGACCGACGACGGCGATAACCGGCGGGGAGCCCACGCGTCAGCGGCTGCGGACAGGCAGGGCAGGCATCCCGAGGGAAACGCCGCTCCGGCCCTTCGCGGCACCTGGTGCGGGTGCTCCGCAGGAATCTGCCTGCGATCTGTCCCAGGCGTCACCGGCGCGGGAACGGCGCAGGCTGTAGTCCTCAAGGGTGGGGTCCGCCACGAGGTGGAAGGATGCGGCCTCCGTGATGGTGACAGTCACAAGATCACCCGGCCGCGGCGCCGGCGCTCCTTCCGGTACGGAGAAATGCACCAGCCGCTGGTCCTGGGAACGTCCGGACAGCCGGTGGGTTTCTTCGGCTTTGCGGCCTGACTGGGCGGTGACCATGACCTCTACGCGGCGGCCGAGCTGTTTCCGGTTCTCCTCCGCGGCGATCCGGTCCTGCAGCGCGGTGAGCCGTTCGAAGCGCTCCTGCACTACGGCCTTCGGCAACTGGTCCGGCAGGTCGGCTGCCGGCGTGCCGGGACGCTTGGAGTACTGGAAGGTGAAGGCGGTGGCAAAGCGGGACTGTTCCACCACATCAAGGGTTGCCTGGAAGTCTTCTTCCGTTTCGCCGGGGAAGCCCACAATAATGTCAGTGGAGATGGCGGCGTGGGGAATCCTCTCGCGGACCTTATCCAGGATGCCAAGGAACTTGGTGGAACGGTAGGACCGCCTCATCTCGCGCAGGACCTTGTCCGACCCTGACTGCAGCGGCATGTGCAGCTGCGGCATGACGTTGGGCGTCTCGGCCATGGCATCGATGACGTCGTCGGTGAAGGCGGCCGGGTGCGGGCTGGTGAAGCGGACCCGTTCGAGGCCCTCGATCTCCCCGCACGCACGCAGGAGCTTGGAGAAGGCCAGCCGGTCGCCGAACTCCACGCCGTAGGAATTGACGTTCTGCCCCAGGAGGGTCACTTCGATGGCACCGTCGTCCACCAGAGCCTGGATCTCCGCCAGGATGTCCCCGGGCCTGCGGTCCTTCTCCTTGCCTCGCAGGGCGGGAACGATGCAGAAGGTGCAGGTGTTGTTGCAGCCGACTGAGATGGAGACCCAGCCCGAGTACACCGAGTCACGTTTAGTGGGAAGGGTGGACGGGAAAACGTCCAGCGACTCAAGGATTTCCAGCTGCGCCTCGTCGTTGTGCCGGGCACGGTCCAGCAGCGCGGGCAAGGCGCCGACATTGTGGGTGCCAAACACGGCATCCACCCAGGGCGCCTTCTTCAGGATGGTTTCCCGATCCTTCTGCGCGAGGCAGCCCCCGACGGCGATCTGCATGCCGGGGTTAGCTGCCTTCACCGGGGCAAGGATGCCGAGGTTCCCGTAAAGCTTGTTGTCAGCGTTTTCGCGAACCGCGCAGGTGTTGAATACCACCACGTCCGCCTGGCTGCCGTCAGCCGGTACGTAGCCGGCGTCCTCCAGCATGCCCGCCATGCGCTCTGAATCGTGCACGTTCATCTGGCAGCCAAAGGTGCGCACCTCGTAAGTGCGGGGCTTTCCCGTGCCGGGTTCCGGAGCGGGGGCAGCCGAGGCAGCAGCGCTGGACCCCGAAGACGGGTTGGTGCCGGAAAGAGGGGAAGGAATGGTCAAACTCACCTGTTAAGGGTACCGGTTCGGTGGCTCGTCAGTGTCGGGAGCAGCGTGGGCATCAAGGACTTCGCTGACGATGCGGAAAGCCTGGGACGGCTGGTAGCCCTTGCGCGCCAGCATGGACGCCAGCCGGCGCGTGGCTTTGTCACGGTCCGCCCTGTCCCCAAGGTCAGTTCCGGGACGCAGCTTCCGCTCCACCAGGACTCGTGCGGCGGCTTCCTCGTCAGCGTCGGAGAGCTGCTCCAGGGCCGCGGCGGCGGTTTCCTGGTCAACCCCCTTGTCGGCGAGTTCCCGCCGAAGTGCGCCCTTGGCCAGCTTCCGGGACTGCGACCGGCTCCGCACCCACATGTCCGCGAATTCGGCGTCATCGATGAGCCGGGCTGCCTGGAATTTGTCCAGCACGGCCTCTGCAACGTGCTCCGGTATGTTCCGCTCGGCAAGCTTGCGGGCAAGCTGGAGCCGGCTTTTCGCAGAAGCCGACAGCTGCCGGTACACGATAGCCTGGGCGACCGACATGGGATCCGGTTCGGCGTCTCCTGCGACCGGCGACTCTGGATCCGGGCCGTCCTGGAAATCGTCAGCATACGAAGCAGCGCGCCGCCCGCCGGTTCTGGCCCGGCGGGGACGCGCGCTTTCAGCACTGGTCAACGGCTAGAACCCGTCAACGGCTTTCAGCTTCGGGGAGTCCTTGGACTCAGGCTCCGCCGGCTTCACGCCGACGCCGAGCTTTTCCTTGATGAGGCGCTCCAGCTCGGCAGCCAGTTCCGGGTTGTCCCGAAGGAACCGGCGCGAGTTTTCCATACCCTGGCCCAGCTGGTCACCATCGTACGTGAACCAGGAGCCGGACTTCTTGATGATGCCGTGCTCCACGCCCATATCAATGATGCCGCCCTCGCGGGAAATACCCTGGCCATAGATGATGTCGAACTCGGCGACCTTGAAGGGCGGGGCCATCTTGTTCTTGACGATCTTGGCCTTGGTCCGGTTGCCGACTGAGTCCGCGCCCTCCTTGAGGGTCTGGATGCGGCGGACGTCGATACGGATGGAGGCGTAGAACTTCAACGCCTTGCCACCGGTGGTGGTCTCGGGGGAACCGAAGAAGACACCAATCTTTTCACGCAGCTGGTTGATGAAGATCGCCGTGGTTTTGGTCTGGCTCAGGCGTCCGGTGATCTTACGCAGGGCCTGGCTCATGAGGCGTGCCTGGAGGCCTACGTGGCTGTCGCCCATGTCGCCTTCGATTTCAGCGCGGGGCACCAGGGCGGCAACGGAGTCGATGACGATGACGTCCAGCGAGCCTGACCCCACCAGCATGTCCATGATCTCCAAGGCCTGCTCGCCCGTGTCCGGCTGGGAGACAAGGAGAGCATCCGTGTCCACCCCGAGCTTGGCGGCGTACTCCGGATCGAGGGCGTGCTCTGCGTCGATGAACGCGGCAATGCCGCCCAGGCGCTGGGCGTTGGCCACGGCATGGAGGGCCACCGTGGTTTTACCGGAAGATTCCGGTCCGTAGATCTCTACCACGCGGCCACGGGGCAGGCCGCCAATTCCCAGGGCTACGTCCAACGCAATGGAACCGGTAGGAATAACTTCGATCGGGGCCCGGACTTCGTCCCCGAGCCGCATGACTGAGCCTTTACCGAACTGCTTGTCGATCTGGGCCAGCGCTGCTTCGAGCGCTTTTGCACGATCCGGGGCTGCCGCCATGGTTCACACCTCTAATGCTTTCTCGCTTTGGAGTGGCCTCAGCGGCCGTTTATTGGTCATCTCTGACGCTAATGGGACCCACTGACATTCCGGCCGGATGAGGGCGGCTATGTGGAAAACCCGCTAGGAAAAGCATAGCTTTACCCGAACAGGTATTCGAACAGCGGTGCGGCGTGTCAGGAGAAACTGCCTATTCGATGCGGGGTTTGATGTCCCTGCCCAGCCGTCGCTCGGGAGGAACGTCCTGGACATCACAGACCGCCAGCCACACTTTTCGCGGCTCCACGCCCGCGGCCAGTGCCTGGTCCGCAGTGCGCCCGCCCACCCCGGCAAGAACAAGGGTGCTGCTGAGGACCCGCGAGTACCCGGCGCCAAATTCGTCGTCCATGAGTCGCCAATAGTCGCTGATTCGCACCAGAAAAGTCTCTCACGATCCGCACCCTAGAATTGTTGCCATGAGCAACTCCCCTGCCGTTCCGCCGCCGCACGGCCGCGAAGACGATGCCACCGTGGACGCCGCCTTGCAAAACGTGGAACACCAGATCAGCCTCTTTTGGCGGCGTGCACGGGCCGTCTCCAACCAGCTCTCCCGCCAGGTCCACCCGGACATGGAACCTGCGGCCTATGGACTGCTGACGGTCATCCGGCGCGAGGGCCCCATCCGGCTCACTGACCTGGCCATGAACATCGGCGTCGGCAAACCTTCCGTGAGCCGGCAGATCGCCTTCCTGGAAAGCATTGGGCTGGTATCCAAGGAGGCTGACCCGCTGGACGGACGGGCGCAGGCTATCCGGCTGACCCCCAGGGGGGAGGAGAAGATGCACCAGGTCCAGGATGCGCGGCGGCAGGTCTTCCGGGAACGCCTGGGCGAGTGGCCGGTGGAGGACCTGCAGGAGCTGGCCCGTTTTATGGCCAAGCTGAACTCCACCTATGAGCGCGACGGCTTCCCGCAC
This sequence comes from Arthrobacter sp. D3-16, assembly GCF_054408515.1. Lineage (NCBI taxonomy): Bacteria > Bacillati > Actinomycetota > Actinomycetes > Micrococcales > Micrococcaceae > Arthrobacter > Arthrobacter sp. D3-16. The sequence goes on from NZ_CP096437.1 coordinate 2,618,411, forward strand.
GACGGTCCCCCGGCGGCCGGGGAGAAGTAAGGCGCGCTAACCGGGGCTACCCGCAGGGCAGACCAAGCAGGCAGACCAAACAGGCAGGGCATGCCGGCATGACCGGCAAGCACGAAAGCGCCCGGACACAACTGAAGCCCCCGGCTTACCGCCGAGGGCTTCATGTATTGCAGGGCCACCGGGTGGTGGATCAGCCCTTACCGGGCGCCGGAGAACAGGCCTGTTGAAAGTTCGTCGTTGAGTTCATTGTTAAGGTCGCGATCGATATCACGTCCGTAACGCTGGGAGAATTCCTGGGGTACGGTGTCCGGAACGGCAACGCCTTCGGCAACTGCCACACGGTCACTGACCTCACGAAGCATGCTGGACAACGGGACGTCCAGGGCCGAGCAGATCGAGGAAAGCAACTCGGAGGATGCTTCCTTCTGGCCGCGCTCCACTTCACTCAGGTAGCCCAGGGAGACACGGGCGCTGTGCGAAACTTCACGGAGCGTGCGCCCCTGACGCTGGCGAACATCGCGCAGGACATCACCGATTTCGTGACGAAGTACAACCATCTTGCGCTCCTTCTGTTCGCTCTTAGCCTGATCGGCGAGGCCCACATCCTTCCAGCGGACAACGCCGTTTACGGATACGGGCTGCTTTACCATCTGTATCGCCTTGCTCCTCATAGTCGGTCCGCCGGGGCGAACCATAGTGGTGGTTTTATCCTAGGCGCCCCCGCTCTGCGGAAGCGACACAATGTAATAACTAATCGGTACCGGCTTTTGTTCCCACCAACTTTACAGGCGGGTAACTTCAGGAAGCCAGTGCTTCCAGGAGCCTTTCCAAGGCAGCACCGCATGCCTGCCCCCGGATTTCGGCCCGGTTTCCGGTAAACAAATACTCAAACCCGGTTGTTCCCGCAGCCGTAGCTATGCCGATGTACACCGTCCCCACGGGCTTTCCATCGTGTGGTTCGGGTCCGGCTACTCCGGTGGTTGAGATTCCGATATCGGCACCAAGGGCGGTCCGGGCACCGGCAGCCATGGCGGCGGCAACACCGCTGTCAACGGATCCGACGTCGGCGAGCAACTCCGGGGAAACCCTCAGCACGTTCTCCTTCACCGAATTCTGGTACGCCACCACGCCGCCCTGCAGCATCCCGGAGGCACCCGCGGTGTCAGCCAGGACAGCTGAGACCATACCGGCCGTCAGCGATTCGGCCGTGGCCACCGTGCGGCTCAGCTCCAGCGCCTTCCTGACGGCCTGTTCTGACAGATAATGAAGGTTTGTCATGCCGGCTCCTGCTCATTGGCCGTTCCCTGCAGCTTTCCCTTGGACCGCAGGCGCAGCGCCTCGACAACGTACTCAACGCCGGTCCAGACCGTGATCAGCACGGCCACCATCATCACCGCGAAGGCTGCCCACGACAGCCACGGCATGATGGCTGCCAGCGGCAGGAGGTACAGGAAGATGGCCGCCGTCTGGACGACTGTTTTCAGCTTGCCACCGCGCGAGGCAGGGATGACACCATAGCGGATCACAAAGAAGCGCAGGGCGGTGATGCCCCATTCGCGGACCAGGATCACCACTGTGACCCACCAGGGCAGTTCGCCGAGCACGGACAGCATGACCAGTGCGGACCCGATCAGCAGCTTGTCCGCAATCGGATCGGCGATCTTGCCGAAGTCGGTCACGAGGTTCCGGCTCCTGGCGATGTCGCCGTCGAGCTTGTCCGTATAGATTGCGACGGCGAACGCCGCCGCCGCTGCCCAGCGCCAAGGCCCGGCCTCGCTCTGCAGGCCCGGCGCGTCCGCGATCAGGAACCACACGAAGAACGGCACCAGCGCGATGCGGAGCATGGTCAGGACATTGGGAAGGTTCCAGACCCCGGCACGGCCTGGGCCGGCGGCGGTTGCATCGGTGCTAGTCACCTTTCTAGGCTACATTCTTTGGGCTAGCGCCCCGTCAGGGACCAGGCGTCTTCCGAGCCGTCTTCGTCGTCATACCCGCCGGGAGCGGAATCAGACCCGTCGTAATATTCGACGTTCTGCTTCCGCTGGTCCAGGTCCGCCGCCACCAGGTCCTCGGCGTAGCCACCCTGGGCGATGTTGGCGTTGGCGTTGTCGCTGAGGGCTGCGGTCTGCGCATCCGGTGCCTTCGGCGCCTCCTGGCCCTTCATGGCCGCAAGGACCGGCGCCAGGTCGTCCGGCTTCACCAGGACGTCGCGGGCCTTGGAACCCTCAGAGGGGCCCACCACTCCCCGCGATTCGAGCAGGTCCATCAGGCGGCCGGCCTTGGCGAAGCCGACCCGCAGCTTGCGCTGGAGCATGGACGTGGAGCCGAACTGCGTGGTGACCACCAGTTCGGTGGCCTGCAGCAGAACCTCGAGGTCGTCCCCGATGTCATCGTCGATCTGTTTCTTTGGCGCGTCCACGGCCACGTCGTCGCGGTAAGCCGCCTGCAGCTGTCCCTTGACGTGCTCAACCACCTTGTGGATTTCGGACTCCGTGACCCAGGCGCCCTGCACACGCATGGCCTTTGACGCGCCCATGGGCAGGAAGAGGGCGTCGCCCTGGCCAATGAGCTTCTCCGCGCCCGGCTGGTCAAGGACCACGCGGGAATCGGTGACGGACGAGGTGGCAAAAGCCATCCTGGAAGGAACATTGGCCTTGATGAGGCCGGTGACCACGTCGACGGACGGCCGCTGCGTCGCCAGGACGAGGTGGATGCCGGCGGCTCGGGCCAGCTGGGTGATGCGGACGATGGAGTCTTCCACGTCGCGCGGCGCCACCATCATCAGGTCGGCGAGCTCGTCCACGATCACCAGGAGGTAGGGGTACGGGCGGATCACGCGCTTGGAGTCAACCGGGGGCTGGACCTTTCCGGCGCGGACTGCCTTGTTGAAGTCGTCAATGTGCTTGAAGCCGTAATTCGCCAGGTCGTCGTACCTGGCGTCCATCTCGCGGACCACCCACTGGAGGGCCTCCGCCGCCTTCTTGGGGTTGGTGATGATGGGCGTGATGAGGTGCGGGACGCCCTCGTAGGCCGTGAGTTCCACCCGTTTGGGGTCCACCATGACCATCCTGACTTCGTCCGGGGTGGCGCGCATCAGGATGGACGTGATCATGGAGTTCACGAAGGACGACTTACCGGCACCGGTGGCGCCGGCCACCAGCAGGTGGGGCATCTTGGCGAGGTTGGCCACCACGTAGCCGCCCTCAACATCCTTGCCCACGCCCATGACCATGGGGTGGTCGGTGCGGCGGGCGTTCTGGCTGCGCAGCACGTCGCCCAGCGAGACGGTCTCGCGGTCGGTGTTGGGGATCTCGATGCCGATGGCGGACTTGCCCGGGATGGGGCTGAGGATCCGCACGTCGCTGGAGGCAACCGCGTACGAGATGTTCTTGGACAGGGCGGTGACCCGTTCCACCTTGGTTCCCGGGGCCAGTTCGATCTCATACCGGGTGACGGTGGGACCACGGCTGAAGCCTGTCACGGTGGCGTCCACATTGAACTGCTGGAGGGTGTCGGTGAGGGCAGCGACGACGGCGTCATTGGCCTCCGTGCGCTCCTTGGGGATTGAGCCCGGGGTCAGGTAGTCCGAGGCAGGGAGCGTGTAGGTCACGTCGCCGGCGAGCGACAACTGCTCCGTCCGCTGCGGGATGGGAACCGGCGGCGGTGCGGGAGCCACAGGATTAGACGGCACGGTGGGCGCCGCGGGCGCCGGCTGGCCGCCGGAGGCGGACATGCCGGGGGTGATCATTGGGATGGCTTCGGTGGCGTTCTCCTCCGGCGCAGCGGAAGCAGCGGCGCCAAGTCCCTGCGCTGCCTTGATCTTTTCGACGGCGATCTCGGCCTGGGTGGGGCGCCGCACCCCCGGGGCGGGGCGGGGCGGCTGGGGTTCGTCGTCGTCGATCACGGCGTGCTCGAACGCTTCGTCGCCCACATAGCCTTCCAGGCCGGCGTCGGCGTCCTCGTCCTTGCCGAACAGGCGGCGCTTCTTCTTTTTCGGTGCGGCGGGCGGGGTCCGCTCAAGGTAGCTTCGGTCGTGGCGGTCGCTGTCCTCTTGGTCCAGCAGGTCAATGCCCATGAGGTGTTCATAGGCGCCGCGCAGCCGCCGGGGAATGGCACCGAACGGCGTAGCAGTGATGATGAGCAGGGACACGAAGGCGAGCAGCCCGTAGAGCACCAGCGGTACGGCCGGATGGATGGCCGCCAGTGGCGAGGCGCCCAGGAAGCCCAGCATGCCGCCTGCCTGGCGCAGCCCGTCGAAACCCTGGGCGACAGTGGGCTGGCCACCCAGGACGTGCGCAAGGCCGCACCCTGCGAAGGTCATGATCAGGAAACCGATGCCAACCCTGTTGTTGCCGCGGCCGTCAGAAGGCTGCCGGAAAAGCCGGAAGGCGCAGACAAATAGCATCAGCGGGAGCAACAGCGACATCCAACCGAACGTACCGTTCACCACGCTGTAGACGGCGTCCGGGAACCAGCCGGTCAGGCCCCACCACGCGAACGTGGCAATGAAGATCCCCAGCGCCAGGTTGAAGAGGGCAGCCCCGTCGCGGCGTTCGTCAGCCGGAAGGTCGCTGACGTCATGGCCAATGCGCCGCACTCCCCCGCCCACGAGGTGGGCAAGTCCCAGCCACGCCCCGCCCACCACCCGCAGCAGCCACGGCTGGTGCTGTTCGACGGCGGGAAGCTGGCGGGTCCGCGCCGTGCCCGAGCTCCCGGACCGCCCTGATTTGGCTGCTGGAGATTTTGCTGCCGTGGAGCCGGAACCGCGGCCGCCGGATTTGCTGCCGGAGCTGGCCCTGCTTGAACCATTGGGCGCGGAGGTAGTACGAGTGGCCATACCAGCCACGGTACCGGAACTGCGGCGGTATTCTGCGGATTTGGGGGCGGGCGGATCCCGGTTCGGACCGCTTAAACGCATCCGGCCCGTGTTCCTGGCGGGACCAGGAACACGGGCCGGAGCCGTCGGCAAGGAAGGCTATGCCTCGAGCACCACGGGGATGATCATGGGCTTGCGGCGAAGCTTGCGGTTGACCCAGGTGCCCACCACGCGGCGGACCACCTGCTGGAGCTGGTGGCTGGTGTGGTCCGCGTGGTTCAGGACGGCTTCCTCCAGTGCGGCGTTGATCTTGGGGATGATGTCGTCGAAGACGGAATCGTCTTCTGCCACACCCCGGGCGTGGATCTCGGGCCCGGACACCACCTTGCCGGTGGTGCGGTTGATGACGGTAATGATGGAGATGAAGCCCTCATCCCCCAGGATCCGGCGGTCCTTGAGGTCGGCGTCGGTGATTTCACCGACGCTGGAGCCGTCCACGTAGACGAAGCCCACTTCAACCTGGCCGACCACGTCCGCGCGGTGGTCCTTGAGGTCGATCACGGTGCCGTTGTCCGCGAGGATCACGCTGGCTTCGGGCACGCCTGACTCGATGGCGATTTTGCCGTTGGCGATCAGGTGGCGGGTTTCACCGTGAACCGGCATCGCATTGAGTGGTTCAAGGATGTTGTAGCAGTACAGGAGTTCGCCGGCGGCGGCGTGCCCGGAGACATGGACCTTGGCGTTGCCCTTGTGGATGACGTCGGCGCCGAGCTTGAGCAGTCCGTTGATGATCCGGAAGACGGCGTTTTCATTTCCGGGGATGAGGCTTGACGCGAGGATGACGGTGTCGCCGTCACCCACCACCACGCGGTGATCCCCGTTTGCCATCCGGGACAGCGCGGCCATCGGTTCACCCTGCGAGCCGGTGGACATCAGCACCACGCGGTTGTCCGGCAGGTTGTCGATGTTCTTGATGTCCACGATCAGCCCGGGCGGAACATCAAGGTAGCCGAGCTTTTCGGCGATGGCCATGTTGCGGACCATGGAACGGCCCACGAAAGCCACCTTGCGGTTGTGCTTGGCGGCCGCGTCCAGGACCTGCTGCACCCGGTGTACGTGGGAAGAGAACGATGCAACGATGATCCGCTTCGTGGCCTGGCCGAAGAGGCGCTCCAGCGTGGGGCCGATTTCCTTTTCCGCGGTTGTAAAACCGGGGATGTCAGCATTGGTCGAATCCGACATAAAGAGGTCAACGCCCTCTTCGCCGAGCTTCGCGAAGTGCCGGAGGTCGGTGATGCGGCCATCAAGGGGAAGCTGGTCCATCTTGAAGTCGCCGGTATGCAGGACGGTGCCGCCTGCGGTGCGGATGAACACTGCGAGGGCGTCGGGTATGGAGTGGTTGACGGCCACGAACTCGCATTCGAACGGGCCGAACTTCTCCACTTGGCCTTCCTCCACCGTGAGGGTGTAGGGCCGGATGCGGTGCTCCTGCAGCTTCGCCTCGATCAAGGCGAGGGTGAGCTGGGAGCCCACCAGCGGAATGTCGCTGCGGCGCCGCAGCAGGTACGGGACAGCTCCGATGTGGTCTTCGTGGCCGTGGGTAAGGATTACGGCCACGACATCGTCAAGCCGGTCCTCAATGTAGGAGAAATCGGGCAGGATCAGGTCAACGCCGGGCTGGGTTTCCTCCGGGAAGAGGACGCCACAGTCCACGATCAGCAGCTTGCCGTCGATCTCGAACACGGCCATGTTCCGGCCGATCTCCCCCAGTCCGCCAAGCGGGACAATCCGGAGCGTTCCCTGCGGCAGGCGGGGAGGGGTGACAAGGCCGGTGAGGGCAGTTTGGGTCATATTGCACTACTTTCCAGGCGGAAGGGTGCTGGTCTTACTCCTCAGGAAAAGACCAGCCCCGCTTCCGCCAAATCCCCGCGGATGGTTTCGATCTCGGCTTCGTCCGGCTCCACGAGGGGCAAACGGACAATCGAGTTGGGCAGGACTCCCTGCCATTTAAGAATCTGTTTGGCCGCAACGGCCCCCTGGACCCGGGTCATAGTGGCGCGGACCACGGGCTGAAGCTCAAAGTTGATCTTCCGCGCAGTTTCGAGATCGTTGGCGTTGACCGCATCGATGAGGTCACGGAACTGGCGGGTGGCCACATGCGTGGTGACGCCGACAAGGCCTACGGCACCGAGCGCCATCCACGGCAGGGTCAGTCCGTCATCACCGGAGTAGAAAAACAGGTCCGTTTCTGCCATAACGCGGGTGGCAGCAATAAAATCGGCCTTGGCATCCTTGACGGCCACGATGTTCGGGTGCTGCGCCAGGCGGATCATGGTTTCGGGTTCGATGGCGATCGAGGACCGGCCCGGGATGTCGTACAGCATGACGGGCACATCCGCGGCGGAAGCGATGGTTTCGAAGTGCGCGCGCAGGCCGGGCTGGCTGGGCTTGTTGTAATACGGGGTCACCAGCAGGATGCCGTCCACGCCCAGGGCCGCAGCCTGCTGGGAGAGGTGCACTGAGTGCGCGGTGTCGTTGGTGCCTGTGCCGGCAATGATGGCCGCCCGGCCTCCGACCGCTTCCTTGACAGCACGGAACATGCCCAGGTTTTCGTCGTCAGTGAGGGTGGACGTTTCACCTGTGGTTCCGGTAACCACCAGGCCGTCGCAGCCGTCGTCCACAAGCTTGGTGGCCAGTTCCGCGGCCTGCTGGTAATCCACTGTGCCGTCCTTCGTGAACGGCGTGACCATGGCGGTCAGGAGGGTGCCAAGGGCAGGGATGCGCGCGGAAGTGTCAGCCATGGAAAAAACGTTACCCTGTCCCCGGCTGGTTAGGACAATAGGGGCGGCGTGATGAACGTCAAACAGCCGTTGCGCCGTCGGCCCCAGCGGTTGGCTTTCGGTACTTTTTGAGGCGGCTTCGCTGCAGGATGCAGGGAACAACTTCGGTGCCGGTTCCTGCTGCCTGCGTCAGCGGAAAGCCGTCAGGGCCCCAAAAACCGCTTAAGCCGCAGGACTCACCCAGCGCGCTCCTGCCGCCCAGGTTGGCCAGCAGCGTGAACATCCTGTTATCCATGGCCCGGGCGCCGAGGTGGAGCGCCAGCCGGTGTTCCTCGTCCCTGGTGTAGAGGGCGGACACGCAATACACGTCGGCTCCAGCTGCAGCGGCATCAGTTGCGTGGGCGGGAACGGAGGTATCGAAGCACAGCGCCAGTGCGATGCTCCATCCATCCACCTCGATCAGGGTGGCGCCCTCCCCCGGCGTGAACAGTTCCAGCTCCTGGCCGTGGAGGTGCGTCTTGAACGCCGTTTCGGTGCTGCCGTCCGGATGAATGGCCAGTGATGCCAACCGTGCTGAGCCATCGCTTTCCCGAAGGGCAGCGCCGACAACTGCTGTAATCCCTGTCCTGCGGCAGATCTCCAGGACGTCGCCGAGGCGTTCGTCCTCCGGCATCAGCCAGGAGTCGGAGTCCTTGAGGAGATCCAGCCGGTAGCCAGTGAGGGACAGTTCCGGGAAGACCACCAGGCGGGCGCCGTGATCATCGGCATCCTCGATGAGGCGCACGTGCTCGGCAGCGTTTGCGGTGATTCCTCCGTCCAGTGGCTGGTACTGGATGGCGGCGACGGGGAGGGTGTCTGTCACTCCTCCATCCTAGGCAACTGCGCCGACGCCCGCCTCAGCAGCGGTCACTTAAGCGTGCGGCGGTTGGCCAGGTCCCGGCCGGCAGTACCTGCCGACTGCCGCTTGCCTCAGTCCTTCAGCCCAGGTTGCCAGCCGCTGGGCCGCCCGGACGTAGTGGAACAGTTCGACCGGAGTCAGGGCGTCGATGTCCGTCTCGCCGAGGCGGCGCGCGAGCTCTGCTCCCTCGGGCTGCGCGGACAGGCTGATGCCCTCCTGCTCCCACTGGACGTCCTCAGAGGATTTTCCTGTCACCAGCTGGCGGAAGAGGTAGTCAACAACACCCGGGCTCATGGCCTTCAGTGGCCCGGCATCTTGTGACTCCGAAGCGGGGATTTCGGGTGATGGGGTTTGCATGCGCTCCATGTTATTCGAACACATATTCGAAGACAAGGGGGGGTGTTGACAGCTCCAATACAGGCAGGTGTGAGACGATCTGGTCATGACCTCCCGTAACGCCGCCACCTCTCCCAGGACGGCTGCCGGCCGGTCGGTGCCGGGCCGGCTGCATGGAATGGACGCGGCGCGCGGGCTGGCCCTGCTGGGGATGATGGCCACCCACCTGCTTCCCACGTTCGAGTCGAACACCGACCTGACCCCCACCTGGATCGGCCTGACCTTTTCGGGCCGGGCCGCCGCACTGTTCGCAGTGCTGGCAGGCGTTGGCCTGGCCTTGTCCACAGGGAAGCACAGGCCGCTGGACGGCCCGGACCTGTCAGCAGCCCGGCGTGGGGTTGCCTTGCGCGCCCTGGTGATTGCCGCCGTCGGACTCAGTTTGGGCGGCCTCGAAGTGAACCTGGCCATCATCCTGGTCCACTACGCAGTGCTGTTCCTGTGCGTCCTGCCGTTCCTGGGCATGAAGCTGAAGCCGCTTGTTGGATGGGCAGCCGGTTGGATCCTGGCCTCGCCGGTTCTGGCGTACCTGCTGCGCCCCTGGCTGCTGGCGGCGAACCCGCCGTTGAGGCTGGGCCACAACCCCTCCTGGGAAGATCTGTCCACACCCACCCGGCTCCTGGCTGACCTCTTTTTCACCGGCTACTACCCCGTTTTCCAGTGGATGTCCTACCTGCTGGTGGGCCTGGTCATCGGCCGCCTGATGCTTAACAAGGCGCTCGTCCCGTGGGTGCTGCTCATCGGCGGCACCATCGTTGCTGTCCTGGCCAAAGCCCTGGGAACGGCGGCGATGGAAAGCTGGGGCGGCCGGGCCGCCTTGGAAAAATTGCTCGATTCCCCCGGCTATCCGTTACACAGCGTCCTGCAGGTCAACCTGACAGGCATCCCGCAGGAGGGGTCGTGGTGGTGGCTGGCCTCGGCAGCGCCCCATTCCGCCACCCCGCTTGACCTGCTGCACACGTCCGCCGTGGCGGCGGCGGTGATTGGGGCTTTCCTCCTCCTGGGCCGGCTGGCCGAGTGGGTGGCCCTTGACCTGCTGCTGCCGCTTCGCGGTGCGGGCGGCATGACCCTGACCCTCTACTCCATCCACGTGTGGGTAGTTTCGGGCTTCTACCTCAAGCCCCTCCCGGCCGGCTGGACTGAGGACGCGATGTACTTCGCCCAGGCCGCCGCGGCGGTGATTGTCGGCATGGTGTTCGTGCTCCTGAAGTGGCGCGGCCCCTTGGAATGGCTCGGGCACGCGGCTAACCAGGTGGGCCGCGGCAACGCCAAGGCCCTCCGTTAGATGCACCGCCGATAGATGCACCGGTTCAGTGAGCGGGAGGGCAGGACCGGTCGCCGAAGCGCTAGGCCGGGACCTGGCCGCGGAAGAGCTTGACGGCGTCACGCATGGAGGCGCGGGCGCGCTTGCGGTCGCCGGCGGCGTCGTAGGCACAGCTCAGCCGGAACCAGGAACGCCAGTCCTCCGGGGCTGCTTCAGCCTCCGCCCGGTACTTCTCGAACTCGGCATCCGCTGCGGAACGGACAATCCGCCCCGCCGGGGTCCTGGGAAGTTCGTCCACGGGAAGGCCGCCCTCGGCCTCGAGGACCTTCGCCATCTGCTCGGTGCGGGCCCCGAACATGAGTTCCCGGACCAGCGCCCAGGCACCAATCACCGGCAGCACGAGGTAGGCCGCTCCGATGGCGACGGCGGCAGGGTTGCTGTCCGTCAGCAGCAGGACCGAGCGCTGGAAGGACACCACCAGGTAGAAGACCAGGAGGAGTGTGACCGCGCCCACCCAGATTTTGGTGCGGTTCTTCCGGAAGCCGGCAACCAGCCCGCCCACGGCTACAGCCCCAGGTCCAGGTAGCCGTCGAGGCCCACCGTGAGCCCGGGATGTGCGGCGACGCCGCGCAGGCCAAGCAGTACGCCGGGCATAAACGAGGCGCGGTCGAAGGAATCATGGCGCAGGGTCAGCTGCTCACCGGCGCTGCCGAGCAGGACTTCCTGGTGGGCGACGAGGCCGCGGAGCCGTACGCTGTGGACGCGAACGCCGTCCACCTCGCAGCCGCGCGCGCCGGAAAGTTCGCTGGTGGTGGCATCGGGGCTGGGCGGCACCTGCGCAGCGCTGCGTTCGGCGGCGATGAGCTCGGCGGTCCGGACTGCCGTGCCCGACGGCGCGTCCACCTTGTCCGGGTGGTGCAGTTCAATGATTTCGACCGACTCGAAGTATTTGGATGCCTTCGCGGCGAAGGCAGAGGCCAGCACCGAGCCAAGGGCGAAGTTGGGTGCAATCAGCACCCCCGTCTCAGGCCGGCTTGCCAACAGGTCCGCCAACCCGGACAGCTTGCCGGCGTCCCACCCGGTGGTGCCGACAACAGCGTGGATGCCATGTTCGACGGCGAAGCGCACGTTCGCTTCAGTGCTTTCGGGAACGGTCAGGTCCACCACGAAGCGTGCCCCTGCAGCGGTGAGCTGATCCAACGAATCTCTCCGGCCCAGTGCGGCGACAAGCTTCATGTCAGGGGCGGCTTCAATGGCTTTTACGGCTTCGGCGCCCATGCGCCCATTCGCGCCCAGCACGGCAACGGGCATGGGAGCGGAGTGTTGTTCGGTCATGGCGTTAACCCTACCGGTGGGCCTGCGGCCCACGGGAACTGGGAGTGTGCGTTACCTCGCGGGAGCCGGCATGAAGAATGGTGGGGCAGGCAGGCACAACAGCAGGATCAGCTGCCCGCGCCTACCCACTCCACGGTGCCGTCGGCGAAGAACTGTTCCTTCCAGATGGGCACCTGATCCTTGATCCTGTCCACCAGCTCGGAGCACACGGCAAAGGCCTGGCCCCGGTGGGCTGCGGAGACGGCACAGACGAGCGCAGGATCGCCGATGTCGAGCATGCCGATCCGGTGGGCTGCCCAAATGCGCACGGGCTGGGAGGCAGAGCCGTCCGCCCCTTGCGCCCCTGCCGTTTGTTCCGCTGCCGTTTGTTCCGCTGCCAGGCGGGCAACGACGTCGGCCATCACTTTGTGGGCGGTGGGATGCGCACTGTAGCTGAGGCGGTTGACCGCCTTGCCGCCGTCGTGGTTGCGCACCACGCCGCTGAAGCTGACCACCGCCCCGGCGGTGTCACTTTCCACGGCCGCAATGGCCTGGTCAACGGAGATGGGTTCAGCGCTCAGGACCGCGCTGACCACCTCGAATGCTGTTTCAGTGCCCATGTCCGCCTTCCAGCTGGTCGCAAAGGTGCCCAATCACCGGGTCCAGGACGGTGAGTCCGTCCATCACCCCTTTGGGTGACCCGGGCAGGTTGATGATGAAGGTGTTTCCGGCGGCACCTGCGTAACCGCGGCTGAGTGCCGCAAGCGGCGTTTTCGCGGCGCCGGCGAGCCGGATGGCCTCCATGATGCCGGGGATCTCGCGGTCCAGCAGCGGCAGCGTGACGTCCGGTGTCCGGTCGTCCGGGCTGAGGCCCGTGCCTCCGCTGGTAATGACGACGGCGGGGCGCTGGGTCAGCAGGGCGCGGATGGCTGCGCCCACGGGCTCGCCGTCGGGAACCACCATGGCGGGGAAGACGTCAAAGCCGTGTTCTGTCAGCCAGTCGGTGATCACGGGGCCGGTTTCGTCGTCGTAAATTCCGGCGGCGGCCCGGGTAGAGGCAATGACGACGCCGGCCTTCCGGCCTTGGACGTCGCCGTGGCGGTGGGGTTCCGGGGCATTCAGGGTGCCGGGGCTGCTCACAGTGTCCAGTCCCCGCTCTTGCCGCCGCTCTTGGCAAGCACTTTGATGTCATTCAGGACGGCGTGTTTGTCCACGGCCTTGATCATGTCGTAAACGCTCAGGGCCGCGACGGAGGCTGCCGTGAGGGCTTCCATTTCCACACCGGTGACGCCGCGGGTTTTGACCGTTGCGAGGATGGTGACGGACTCTGCTCCAAGCTCAAAGTCCACGGTGACCTTGGACAGCGGAAGCGGATGGCACAGCGGAATCAGTTCCGGGGTCTTCTTCGCGGCCATGATTCCGGCAACGCGTGCCACGGCCAGGGCGTCTCCCTTGGGCAGGCCGCCCGAGCCGAGCAGGGCCATGACCTCTGCCGTGGTGTGGACCGTTGCGGTGGCGGTGGCCTCGCGGGTTGTTTCGGCTTTGGCGGAGACGTCCACCATCTGGGCGCTGCCGTCCTGGCGCAGGTGCGTAAGCGCGGCCGGGGATTGTTCTGCATTCACAGCATCCATACTTCCACCTCTGCACCTGCCGCGAGCGCGTTCACCCCAACCGGGACATGAACCAGCACGTTCGAACCGGCGAGCGCGTGCATCAGGTGCGAGCTTTCCCCACCCTGCAGCTCCACGGTGCCATCGGGCTGCAGCGTGCCGCGGCGGACCTGGTGCTTGTGTTCAGGAGACGTGAGGGACTGGCTGAGGCGGGCAGGGATGGGCAGGCGCGGCGCAGGCGCGCCGAGCAGACCGGCCAGAGCGGGGCGGAGGAACATCTCAAAGGACACCAGGCAGCTGACCGGGTTTCCTGGAAAACCCAGGAATGGGCGTCCCTCGAAGGTGCCGATGCCCTGCGGTCCACCCGGCTGCATTGCCACATGCAGGAAGTCCACAGGCTGGTCCTGCATCGCCTGCCGGACCACCTCGTACGCGCCCTTGCTGACTCCCCCGGTGGTGACGATCAGGTCCACCGCGTCGCGCTCGGCCCGCAGCAGAGTGCGGAGCCGGTCCGGGTTGTCGGTGACGATGCCCGTGCGGCGGACGTTCAGTCCCGCCTGCTTCATGGCTGCTTCCAGGAGGGTGGCATTGGAGTCGTAGATCTTGCCGGCGGGCAGCTCCTGGCCGGGTTCCACCACTTCGTCCCCGGTGGTGACCAGCAGGACAGTCACTGCTTTGAAGACCGTAACCTCCGGAATCCCCAGCGCGGCGAGCAGTCCCAACTGGGCGGGGCCCAGGAAGGTTCCGGCGGCCAAGGCCGTCCTACCCGCCTCCACGTCGCTGCCTGCTGCCCGCACATAGGTGCCGGGTGCAGCCGGAGGCAACCGCACCGTGGCCTGCTCAGTGTGCGGCAGGAAACGGTCCGGAATGGCCCGTTCAATGGGGACGACGGCGTCAGCCCCCTGCGGGAGCATCGCGCCGGTCATAACCGCCACGGCCATCCCCGGGTGGAGGGGTGCAGGGCTTGCTCCGGCTGGAACGGGAGGCATAAGGCGCAACTCCGCTCCGCCGTCGGGCACGTCGAAAGAACGGATGGCGTAGCCGTCCATCTGGGAGTTGGCGAAGGGCGGCAGGCTGATGGGAGCGGGGACCGCGCTCACCAGGCCGCGGCCCAGCGCCTGGTGCAGGGGCAGCAGTTCCGCCCGTTCCGGCGCACGCAGATGCTGCAACAGTTTCGCGACAGCGGCGGCATGGTCGGCCACGGACCGTGCCTGGTGCCCGCCCTGATGCGACCGGTGCAGCCCCAGTACGCCATGCTGGTGTTCCGGCTGGGGCAGCACTTGCTCTACAGGCGTTCCATGGTGATGCGGGCTGGTCATGGTTCCGCCTTCGGTAGCCGTCAGGGTTTCACATCCACTCTAATCGTGTGGAACCCGGTGGCTCCGTCCGGGGCGACAGGCCGGCTCTCCTCAACCTGGGTGTTGCCAGCCAGGTCCGTGGCGCGCACCTGGAGTTCGTACTGGCCTTCCGCAAGTTCCAAGCCCAGTTTCCATTGGTACCAGGTGTCCAGCGAGATGCCTTCGGCCAGCTCCGCACGTTGCCACGGGCCACGGTTCACCCGGAGCTCCACCTTGTCGACGCCAGTGTGCTGTGCCCACGCGATGCCGCCGACCATCACCGTTCCCGCGTTCACCGGCCGGCCATTTCGTGGCACATCGATCCGGGAGGACGTTTTGATCGGGCCCCGCTCCGACCAGCCCCTGGGAGTCCAGTAGGCGACGTCGTCGACGAACCTGGTGACCTTGAGCCCGGTGACCCATTTGGTCGCCGACACATAGCCGTACAGTCCGGGCACTACCAGCCGCACGGGGAATCCGTGCTCAAGGGGTAGCGGCTCGCCATTCATTCCGACGGCGAGCAGCGCATCCCGGCCGTCCCTGAGCACCTCAAGGGGCGTGCCTGCGGTCCAGCCGTCCACACTTCGTGAAAGCACCATGTCCGCGCCTGGCCGTGGCCCGGCGAGGCTGAGCAGTTCGCGAACCGGCCAGCCCAGCCAGCGGGCATTGCCAATAAGGTCTCCCCCCACATTGTTGGACACGCAGGCGATGGTCACGTGGCGCTCAACCAGGGGCTTGGCCAGGAGTTCGGCGAAGGTCAACTCCACCTCCCTTTCCACCATGCCGGTGACTTTCAGGACCCACGTGTCCGGGTCGACGGCGGGAACTGTCAGCGCTGTGTCGATGCGGTAGAAGTCGGCGTTGGGGGTGACGAGCGGTTGCATGCCGTCCACCTCCGCCTCCGCCGTCGGCGGAATGGCCGGCGCCGGCGATGCAGGGACAGGCAGCGTCACGAGGCTGCGGGCTTCGCTCGCGACAGCGGTGGCACGGCGCCATGCCGCCGCCAGCGCACCGCCGAGGACGGTGAATGCGGCCCCGCCTGCCAGGACCTGCAGGAAGCGACGGCGGGCCGGCGCTTCCGGGGCCGCGGACTCCGCTCCCGTCTTTCCCCATGTCTGCAGCCGGCGAATCAGGAACCTGAGCAGCACTCCGGCAGCGGCTGCGGTGAGTACTGGCAGCATGGTCGCGTTAAGGGTGGCCTGGGCGCGGGTCAGGACGGCCACCAGGCCAACGAGTCCAAAGACGGCGATCACGGCGGCGCCCATGAAACGGCGGCGGTATTCCACCACCCCGGCCAGCGCGGCCAGGGACGCCATGACCAGAGCCATCCCGGCCAGGAGAGCCGCTTTGTCGGCAGTACCGAACACCGTCACGGCCCAGTCCTTGACGCCGGGAGGAACGGCATCGATGACGGCGCCGCCAACAGCAGTCAGCGGCGACAATGACGGACTGAACAAACCCGCCAACAGCTCCCCGAGCATCACGGCACTGCCCACCGCAACGGCCCCTGCGGCCGCCGCCCACCGCCCGTTCAGGCGTGGTTGTGACTGATGCGGCAGCGAACTCTGCGCAGGCTCCCGCAGCCTGGTCCCGCCGTCGTCCGGTGCCTGCCTTGGCTGCGAGCTGTCCACACCTCCAGCATAGGTTCGCGGAGTACACGTGGCGCCGGCCGTGCCATGGATTCGGCCCGGGTATTTTCTTGCCGCCCTTCACGCCGTCACGGGTGTGATGCACAGCCCAACGTGGCGTAGCCTGAATTCATGAGCGTCCAGCTAGGCATGCCCCAGCCGCGGGAGGAAGAAGCAGCTTCCCTGCCGCCGGTTCCCGCTGCCCGCCCTGCTGATGCTCCGGCGGGGCTGGCGGACCGTTATGGGCGCCGCGCCACGGACATGAGGCTGTCGCTGACGGACAAATGCAACCTGCGCTGCACCTACTGCATGCCCGCTGAGGGCCTGGAGTGGCTGGCGAAACAGGCTGTCATGTCGGCGGAGGAAATCGTCCGGATTGTCCGCATTGGCGTGGAGCAGTTGGGAGTCCGGGAACTGCGCCTTACGGGCGGCGAACCGCTGGTGCGGCACGACCTGGTGGACATCATCGCAGCGCTTCGCGGCAACCACCCCAACCTGCCCATCTCCATGACCACCAACGCCGTTGGCCTGGCCAAAAAAGCAGCGCCGCTGAAGGCGGCAGGGCTGACCCGCATCAACGTGTCACTTGACTCCCTGCATGAGGAAACCTTCACCCAACTGACGCGCAGGCCGTTCCTGAACCAGGTGCTGGCCGGGGTGGACGCAGCCTGGGCAGCGGGACTCGGCCCGGTCAAGCTCAACGCGGTACTGATGCGCGGGATCAACGACGCCGAGGCGCCCTCGCTGCTCGCCTGGGCGCTGGGACGCGGCTACGAACTGCGTTTCATCGAGCAGATGCCGCTGGACGCGGACCATGGCTGGACGCGGCGGAACATGATCACGGCCGCCGAAATCCGCGACTTACTCTCCACTGATTTTGTCCTAAGCGCTGATCCCCGCGCGCGTGACGGGGCACCGGCGGAGCGCTTTGAAGTACGACGGCGGGTGGCCGGGTCCGCTGATGGCGCTGCCGGCCCTGTGCTGGGAACCGTGGGCATTATCGCGTCAGTCACCGAACCGTTCTGCTCAGACTGCCGCAGGACGCGGATTACGGCAGAGGGCAAAATCATGAGCTGCCTCTTCTCCCGGGAAGAATTCGACCTGCTGGGCCTCCTGCGTTCGGGGGCAAACGACGACGCCCTTGCCCAGCGGTGGCAGGATGCGATGTGGATCAAACCTAAGGCTCACGGAATGGACCACGTGGGACTTGATGCTCCGGACTTCGTCCAGCCGGACCGCAGCATGAGCGCCATCGGGGGCTGAATCTCTTGAACGTACGATACTTCGCTGCCGCGCGCGCTGCGGCAGGGGTGGAGGAAGAGCGCTTCGACCTGGCGCCGGGCTCCACTGTTGCTCACCTGCTGGAGACGGTTCTGGCGGTGCAGCGCCCCGAGCCTCCTGCCGGCACTCCCCCGCTGCCCCGCATCCTGTCCCGAAGCAGCTTCCTGCTAAATGAAGTTGCCGTGCGGGACCATTCCGTTGTCCTGAACACAAATGACGTGGTGGATGTGTTGCCTCCCTTCGCCGGGGGCTAGGAGCGCCTTCCCTCTTGCGTGGCAGCCCGCCCGCAATTCGTTTACGAGGCAGCATCCCCTCAGAATGTCAGTGCCTCCGTAGATGATGTTCATATGGGACATGGCGTGGATGGAACAGCAGCAATGGAGGGCATTCAGGCCTCTGTTGTTGCCCTCCAGGCGCTGTTCCTCGAGGACGCATCTCTGGAAGCTGCAGCGGCAGCCGCTGCCGGGGTTGATGTCCTGCAGCGCGGGTACGAGCTCCGCTTGGACCGGATGGCTGTGGTGTCACGCTTGGAAGCAAAGCTCGCTGCCCTCAAGGCCCGGGACGCATCCGAATCCATCGAACTGCAACACGCCATGACCCCGCCAGAGGCACCCGTGCACGAGCGGACCTATGCCGGGATGTCCGCGGTTGAAGAAATCGCGGGCGTCTTGACAATAAGCTCCGCCGCAGCAGGGGCACTCGTCACCCAGTCCCGGCAACTGTGCTCCCTGCCGCTTGCCATGGACGCCCTGTCCTCGGGAACCATCTCGTGGCAGCACGCGAAGATCATCGCCGACGAAACCGACAACCTGGACCCCGCCGGCGCCGCCAACCTGGTCGCCCATTTTCTGGACCCGGACGCCCCCAACCCCGCCCGCGGCGCCGCCGCCGGTCACCTGGTCCCCACCCGGTTCCGGGCCAAAGTCCGCAACTGGCGCGAACGCCACCACCCCGAATCCCTCGAAAAACGCCATACCAAAAACGGTAATACTGGAACAGTCCTTGAGCCGGCGTGACCCAGCCAAAAATTGACGTACCAGGCGGCACTGTCTTCCCGACGATCTGTCCGCCGGCTCAAGGTCCGCTAAAAGGGGTGTCGAGCCAGGCGGACATGACCTCATAGGAGCCTGATACGACCAGTCCCATTACCGTTTTGTCTGCCCACCTGGCCCGCGCCCGATCAATCAGCATTCGACGCGACTGAGGGGCAAATCCATCTTGGCAAGCGAACCAACAAAAGTCATCGCGGGCATCGACACGCACGCTGACACACACCACGTAGCCGTCATCAACGAACACGGCAAACCCCTCGCGGACAAGGAATTTCTGGCCGTAGGATCCGGGTACCGGAAAATCGTCGACTTCATCACCTCCTACGGCACAGTCACCGCCGTAGGGGTCGAAGGAACCGGCTCCTACGGCGCCGAACTCGCCCGAACCCTCCGGGGTGAAGGACTGACCGTGCTGGAGGTAAACCGCCCGAACCGGGCAGCCCGCCGACTCAAGGGGAAGTCCGACCCGCTGGACGCATACCAGGCTGCTAAGTCGGTACTTGAGGGACGGACGAAGGCGATCCCAAAGGCCAAGGACGGCCCGGTTGAATGCCTGCGGATCCTACGTTCCGGGCGTGCATCAGCAATCAAAGCCCGGACTGCGGCCATAAACCAGATCAAGGCGCTCCTTGTTTCTGCCCCGGACAAGATCCGGGCGAAATACCGGGCGCTGGCCACCTCCGAGCTGATTCCTGCGCTGCAGCGCACGAGACCTTCAGGCCATATGGCCGATCCCGAGTACGTGACTCTTCTGACGCTCAAGGCGTTGGCAGCCCGGTGCCAGTCGCTGGGATCAGAAATCGAGGCTGCTGATGCGGCATTGAAGGAAATCCTAGATAGCTATGCGCCGATGCTTTGTGATCTCCCGGGAGTCGGGACTGAAGTAGCCAGCCAGCTTTTAATCACCTTCGGGGACAATCCTGACCGTCTGGGGAACGAGGCCCAGTTCGCTTCACTCGTCGGCGTCGCCCCGGTACCAGCCTCATCCGGCAAGACAACCCGCCACCGGCTCAGCAGGGGCGGCGATCGCAGCGCCAACAATGCCTTGCATCAGGTGGTCCTGGTTCGCATGGGCTCGTGCCAGCGGACCAAGGATTACGTGGCCAAACGCACGACCGAGGGCAAGAGCAAACGCGAAATCATGCGCTGCCTCAAACGCTACGCAGCCCGGGAGATCTACCGCCAAATCACTAACCCCCAGCCGGCGCCTGACATCTCCGACCTCCGCCGCATGCGGACCGAACTCGGGCTCACCATCACGACCGTAGCCGGCGAACTTGGCCAATGGGTTTCCATCATTTCGCGTCTGGAACGAGGTCTTCTCCGCAACGACATTCTTGCCGCAGCCTATCGCCAATGGCTGACCCAGCAAGCAGTCAGAATCTCGATTTGATTACCCAGAGCTTGACTGCTTCAAGCCCACTCACGTCGCTGCTGGCCTGCCCATAATCTTCATCGGCCCTTTGGATCAACAGCTCGGAAGCGGTCGTGCGGTCCCAGCATTAAGGACGCCTGAGGGGACGATCAGGACCCCGTTAGCTGGAAACTGATTTAAGAGTCCGCTGTGCCAGGTTGCTGTACTCTCACAGCAAGGGTGAGACCTGAATGGGGGACGTCATTAGAACTATCCGGCTCCTTAGGCGTCTATTCTCAGAAATGCCTGAGCCTGCGAGGACCTTTGAGCGGTGGGGGTTTTCCTTGTTTGCCGCTACTTTTCTCATCGGTGCGATAACCCGTCTGGGCTGGGTGATGCTCGTGGGCACGGGCGCAGCAGGGGTTTTCCTTGCTCTGTTCGGCTGGTGCGTTTTCCGGGATTCCAACGGTGCAGCAAGCGCTTGGTCAAGGTTTTACAGAGAAAGCAAGGGCATTGCACCGGACGGGTTCACTCTGGCCGATGTTCCAACGCTTAAAGGTATGGGGTTCTGCTACATGCTGATGGGGGCAACTTTTGTGATCGTAGCGATTGCAGGAGGCGTGGCCAGCATCATCCGTCAAATTGGCTAGGCCAAGGAATGCCGCTGATAATGACCGACGATTTACGACGCTTCCCATACATCCGCTCCTAGATCACACTCAATTTGACGGCTATAGGAGCATCGTCGCCGACCGGAGGGTGGAATACAGCCCCGACCGCGACGGCATGGCCTGGATCTCGGCCTGCCTCCCCGCCCACGAGGGCTTAGCCATGTGGAACAGGATCACCGCACTGGCCCGCGGCGCCCAGGGACCGAACGGAAACCGCACCCTCACCCAACTCCGGGCCGACATCCTCGCCCACCTGCTCCTCAGCGCAGCACCGTCCCTAAACCCCGCCCCGGAAACCAGCGAACACACCACCAAAAACACCTCTGACGACGGTCCCGACGACGCGATCGGGCTGGCATCCCTGGCGGCAACAAACAGTGAAGCAACAGAGACCGAAGCAACAAGCACCGGCCAGCACGACGCCGCAGGCCCTGCCGGCGACAAGGAATTCGCGGACATCGCCACAGTCCCGGTCCCGCACGCCCAGGTCCTGGTCACCGTCCCGGTGTTCGCACTGCTGGGCCTCATCGACGAACCCGCGATACTGGACGGCTACGGCCCGATCCCCGCCTCGATGGCGAGGAAACTCCTCGCCGACGGCGCCAACTCCTTCCACCGGGTCCTGGTGGATCCGAGGGACGGGGCACCACTGGAAATCGGACGGACCAGCTACCGGCTCACCAAAGCCATGAAGCACGCACTGCGGCTGAGGGACGGAAAATGCACCTTCCCCGGCTGCAACAACAACTCCCTGGACAACGACACCGACCACCTCCAAGCCTGGCACCACGGCGGAACCACCGGAATCAGCAACCTGGCCCAACTCTGCCCCGAGCACCACCGCCTCAAACACCACGGCACCTGGACACCCACAACGGCAACCAAGAACGAGCCACCCGGCTGGAATTCACCCACCGGCCGGCACTACAACAGCGAACACCCCGACTGGGAACCACCAATGTGGCCGCCCGGATTCCGGCCAGCGGAACTGTCCGGGTTCGTGCCGCCGGAACCTCCGCCTGAAGAGCCACCGCATGAAGAGCCACCCAGCGAAAATCTTGTGGATCCGGCCGACCTGCCAGCTGACGACAGTTTGTGGGATGACTTCTATGCCATGCCCCTTGTGCTGCCGGCCGACCCCTTAACAGCCAAGGGCCTGCTGCACTTCTGACATGGCGTGACCGGGCGAGGCAGGCGTTGCAAACCTCAGCTTCTCTGAAACCTTGAGGTCATGAACGGAACATAGGCCGAGCCATTCCCGTCGGCCCCACCGCCGGATTCCTGCCCCGCGGCCGTGTTTCCACGGGTGCGAAGCTCTGTCACATGGGTGAGCACGCCCCCGTCGACGCTCAGTGTATGACGGGTCCATCCGGCGCTGCCCCGGCGTTCCACCCGGAGGGCGCCGTCGTGCCAGGTGCAGCGCGCCGGGGCGCCCGGAACCGGGCTCGCGTTGTCCACGTAGTACCAGAAAACGTTTCGGTGATCCGTATCCAGAGTGAAAACTCCGTGGCCTTCGAAATGCGTCCCGTCCGGTTCCAGATGCCGATAACTCTGCACCACCGCGAAACCGCCGGCGACCGGCATGTATGTCACTTCCGCGTCAACGGAGCGTTCCGGTCCCCATGGGCCAGCGGCGAACCGGGTACTTCCTTGCCAGTGGCCGAGGAAACGCGCCAAGGCTCCAGGACCGCGGTCGGGTGGGGTTTGTTCCACAGTCCCGCACCTCCCGCGCTAAGACCTGCCCTCGGCGGGTCAGAGTCCGAACGTTTCCGTCTCCTCAAAGGGCCCGACGACGGTCACCGTCCGGGGTGCCGCTGCCAGTTCCGCGGCAAGGTCCTGGACCTGTTCTGCCGTGACGGCCTTGATCAGCCTGAGCGTTTCGTCAATGTCCTGGTATTCGCCGGAAACGAGTTCTGCCCGGCCCAGCCGCGACATGCGCGATCCCGTATCCTCCAAGGCCAGGACGATTCCGCCGCCCAGCTGGCCAACAGCCTTCCGAAGTTCGTCCTCGGTAATCCCGTGCTCTGCCAGCTTGTCCAGTTCCTCGCCGAGCAGGTCCAGGACCTGGCGCACCTTTGACGGCGTGCAGCCCGCGTACATGCCGAAGTAGCCGGCGTCGGCGTAGGAGGAAGCGAAAGAGTAGGTGGAGTACACCAGGCCGCGCTTCTCGCGGATTTCCTGGAACAGGCGCGACGACATGCCTCCGCCAAGCACGGCGTTCAGGACACTCATGACGTAGCGCCGTTCGTCCGTTGCAACGATCGTGGGGCAGCCCATGATGATGTTTGCCTGCTCTACGGCGCGCTTAACCACGTGGAGGCCTGCCGTCCCCGTGATCAGGGCCCGGTCGGTGGAACGCCTCTCCACAGGAGCAGCGTCGGCCTTCAGCGACCACCCTGCAGACTCAAGGGCGTCCACGACGAGGTTGCAGACGACGTCGTGCTCGAGGCCGCCCGCAGCAGTGATCACGAGCTCGTCGGGCCGGTAATACCGCTGGTAGTGCTCCCATACGGAGTCCCGCGCCACAGCCTTGATGGCGTCCGGGGTACCGCCGATGGGGCGGCCCAGGGGATGGTTGCCCAGGACTGCTGACACAAAGTGTTCGTGCGCTACGTCTGTGGGGTCATCGCTGTCCATGGCGATTTCCTCGAGGATGACGTCCCGTTCCTGCTCCATTTCTGCCGGGTCCAGGACGGCTCCGGTGATCATGTCCGCGATGACGTCGATGGCCATGGGCAGGTCGGAATCCAGGACCCGCGCGAAATAGCACGTGCTTTCCTTGGCCGTGGCCGCGTTTGACTCGCCGCCCACCTCATCAAAGGCCGAAGCGATCTCCAGGGCTGTACGGCGCCTGGTTCCCTTGAACAGAAGATGCTCCAGGAAGTGTGTGGAACCGTGCTGGCCCGGGGCTTCGTCGCGGGACCCGACGCCCACCCAGAAACCGATGGTGGCCGACCTCTGGCCGGGCATTGCCTCCGTCAGCACCCGCACTCCCCCGGGCAGCACCGAACGCCGGACTTCGGAGCCGCCGTCGGAACCGTGGACCAGGGTGTCGCCGCGGTGGTTCTGCTCTAGAGGCAGGGGTACAACAGTCATTGAGGCCTTTCAAAAGGGCAGCCGGGATCTGGCTGCCATCGTAACAGCGGCGGGGCCGGTGGATCATCCACCGGCCCCGCCGATCATGCTTGTGTGCCGGAAACCGGAACTGTTAGACGTCAGCGCCTTCAGCAGGTTCCGTGGTGTGGGCGCGTTCGGTCTCGACCTCGGCGCCTTCTTCCTCGGCAACGACCGGGGCGAGCGAGAGCTTTCCACGGTCATCGATCTTGGTGATTTCCACCTGGACCTTCTGGCCCACCGAGACAACGTCGTCGACGTTGTCCACGCGCTTGCCGTTGGCCAGCTTCCGCAGCTCGGAGATGTGCAGGAGGCCGTCCTTGCCCGGGGTCAGCGATACGAAGGCACCGAAGGTGGTGGTCTTGACGACCGTACCCAGGTAACGCTCGCCGATTTCCGGGACCTGCGGGTTCGCGATGGCGTTGATGGCGGAGCGTGCTGCATCTGCAGACGGGCCGTCGGTGGCGCCAATGTAGACCGTGCCGTCGTCCTCAATGGAGATGTCGGCGCCGGTGTCTTCCTGGATCTGGTTGATCATCTTGCCCTTGGGGCCAATGACCTCGCCGATCTTGTCCACGGGGATCTTCACGGCGATGACGCGCGGTGCGAACTCGGAGAGCTCGTCCGGGGTGTCGATGGCCGAGTCCATGACCTCGAGGATGTGCAGGCGTGCTTCGCGGGCCTGCTTCAGGGCTGCTGCCAGCACCGAAGCGGGGATGCCGTCGAGCTTGGTGTCCAGCTGGATGGCCGTGACGAACTCGGAGGTACCGGCAACCTTGAAGTCCATGTCGCCGAAGGCGTCTTCGGCGCCAAGGATGTCAGTCAGTGCCGCGTAGCGGGTCTGGCCGTCCACCTGGTCGGAGACCAGGCCCATGGCAATACCGGCGACGGCGGCCTTCAGGGGCACACCGGCGTTCAGCATGGAGAGGGTGGAGGCGCAGACAGAACCCATCGACGTCGAACCGTTGGAGCTGAGCGCCTCGGATACCTGGCGGATGGCGTACGGGAACTCCTCGCGGGACGGCAGGACCGGCACGAGGGCCCGCTCTGCCAGGGCACCGTGGCCGATTTCGCGGCGCTTGGGCGAGCCCACGCGGCCGGTCTCACCGGTTGAGTACGGCGGGAAGTTGTAGTTGTGCATGTAGCGCTTGGTCTTGACCGGCGACAGCGAGTCGATCTGCTGTTCCATCTTCAGCATGTTCAGCGTGGTGACACCCATGATCTGGGTTTCGCCGCGCTCGAAGATGGCTGAACCGTGGACGCGGGGCAGGACCTCTACCTCGGCGGTGAGCTGGCGGATGTCCGTCAGGCCGCGGCCGTCGATGCGGACCTGGTCCTTGAGGATGCGCTGGCGCACGACGTGCTTGGTGACCGAGCGGAATGCTGCGGACACTTCCTTGTCACGGCCTTCGAACTGCTCGGCCAGGGTGGCGGAAACCTCGTCCTTCAGGGCGTCCGAAGCGTCATTGCGCTCCTGCTTGTCCGCAATCTGGAAGACAGCAGCCAGCTTTTCAGCGGCAGCTGACTCAACAGCGGCGTAGACGTCGTCTTCGTAGTCGAGGAAGACGGGGAACTCAACGGTGGGCTTGGCTGCACGGGCGGCCAGGTCAGCCTGCGCCTCGCACAGCGCCTTGATGAACGGCTTTGCAGCCTCGAGGCCCTCGGAAACAACCTCTTCGGTGGGGGCGGTGGCGCCCTGTTCCTTGATGAGGTTCCAGGAGTTGTCGGTGGCTTCGGCTTCGACCATCATAATGGCGACGTCGTCCCCGGCGATCCGGCCGGCTACCACCATGTTGAAGACGGAGTTTTCCAGCTGGGAGTGCTTGGGGAAAGCAACCCACTGTGATCCGTTTTCGTCGGCAACCAGGGCAACGCGCACGCCGCCGATGGGGCCGGAGAACGGCAGGCCGGAAAGCTGGGTGGACATCGAGGAGGCGTTGATGGCCACCACGTCGTACAGCTCGTCCGGGTTGATCGCCAGGACGGTGACCACGATCTGGACCTCGTTGCGCAGTCCCTTGATGAAGGCCGGGCGCAGCGGGCGGTCCATCAGGCGGCAGGCCAAGATGGCTTCGGTGGACGGGCGTCCCTCACGGCGGAAGAACGAGCCCGGGATGCGGCCGGCAGCGTACATACGCTCTTCGACGTCGACCGTCAGCGGGAAGAAGTCAAAGCCTTCACGCGGGTGCTTGCCGGCGGTGGTGGCGGACAGCAGGGCGGTGTCATCGTCGATGTACACCATTGCTGCGCCGGCTGCCTGCTTGGCAAGGCGGCCGGTTTCGAAGCGGATTACGCGCTTGCCAAAACGGCCATTGTCAATAATTGCTTCTGAGAACTGGATTTCGGGACCCTCCAAGAGAGTCACCTCCGTTTCTGTTTTACGGAAGTCCAGCCGCATCAACCCAGCCCAGCATCTGTCTACTGGCCCTGCACCCGGTCATCGATCGAGACCCACGGGCCGGGGCTTCAGTCAACGAAGCCGTTCCCGGGGATCACTACCGAGGACCGCGAATGCGTGATGCGGTTGATCCTCCTGTTTAGTTTTTCATTTGAAGGAGGCGGCCCGTTCCGTGGTGGAAAGGGCCGCCCCTAATTCCGACTAGCGGCGCAGGCCGAGGCGCTCGATGAGCGAACGGTAGCGGGCGATGTCGGTCTTCTTGAGGTAGCTCAGCATGCGCTTACGACGACCAACCATGGCCAGCAGACCGCGCTGGGTGTGGTAATCGTGCTTGTGCTCCTTCATGTGCTCAGTCAGATCCTTGATCCGCTGGGTCAGGACAGCAACCTGGACCTCCGGTGAACCGGTGTCGCCTTCTGTGGTTGCGTATTCCTTGATGATGGACTGCTTTACAGCGGCTTCAAGTGCCACAATAACTCCTAGGGATGTGCCGTGAGGGCCCAGGTCAGTAACTCACTGCCGGGTCTGCCGCCGCGGCTGGTCCGGGAAACCCGGACAGTGCCACAGACAACAGGAACCAGCCGCCACGGACTGCAGCCGGATCCATCCCCCAGTTTACCGGCCCCCGCCCAATCTTGTCGAAACAGGCAAGCCTTGCCACAGCTGCTGGGCAAAGCGGCCCGCCCCTACTGTGGCAGCTGCCCGCGGATCGCCGCCATCCCGTGCAGGACCTCCGCAAAGCTGGTGCTCAGCGGCGAGAGTCCCACCCGAATGCCGTGCGGGGCACGGAAGTCCGGGATGACGTCCCCGTCCCACAAAGAGGCCACGGAATCCTTGGCGAAACCGGGGTGGTCCAGCGTGATGTGGCTGCCACGGTCCCCTGGCTCCCGCGGCGAGGCGAGTTCCACGCCCAAGGGCGCCAGCCAGGCTTCGAAAATCTCGATGGCGAAGGCTGTCAGCTTCACCGATTTCTCCCGGATGGCAGCCATCGTTGCTTTCTCGATGAGGTCCAGCGTGCCCTGCATGGCCAGCATGCCGAAAATCGCCGGAGTGCCGCTGAGGAAGCCACGGATGCCGGCAGCCGGCTCGTAGCCGGAGGCCATCTCGAAGGCATCCTTGCGGCCCATCCACCCCCAGATCGGCTGGTTGAGCGAGGCGAGGTGGCGGTGGTTGACGTAAGCGAAAGCGGGTGATCCCGGCCCGCCGTTGAGGTATTTGTAGGTGCAGCCGGCCGCGAAGTCCACGCCGGCATCGTCCAGGGCGATCTCAACCGACCCGGCAGAATGGCAAAGGTCCCACACCACTAACGCCCCGGCGTCGTGCACTGCTGCGGTGATCCCCGGCAGGTCGGCCAGATGGCCGGAACGGTAGGCGATGTGGCTAAGGAGTACGACGGCGGTGCGCGGCCCTGCCGCTTCCCTCACCTGGTCCACGGTCACGCCGCCCGCGGGATCCGTTTCGATCCAGCGGAGCGTCAGTCCTTCCTCGAGGGCGATGCCCTCCACGAGGTAACGGTCGGTGGGGAAGTTCCCGGTGTCCAGAACGAGTTCGTTGCGGTCCGGGTCTGTCACGGCCGCCAACGCGGCGCGGATCAGTTTGTACAGCACCACGGTGGTGGAGTCTGCGATGATCGTCTGCCCGGGGGCCGCGCCAAGCACTGCCCGGCCGAGCTGGTCGCCGATGTCGTGGGGCAGGTCAAGCCAATCCTCGTCCCAGCCCCGGATCAGGCGGCCGCCCCAGCTGTCCCGGATGAAAGCGCTGATGTCCTCTGCCGTCCGCTTGAGAGGCCGGCCCAGGGAGTTGCCGTCCAGGTAGGACAACGGCGTGTCTGTGCCGATGAACTGGCTGCGGTAACCGGCCAGCGGATCCTGCCGGTCCAGCTCTGCCGCGCGGTGCTGCAGTGCCGCTTCTGTGTCCTCTGGGTTTCCCACCATGGGATGCTGCTGCGTGCTCATTGGCCGATCTCCGTCCTGACGGCGAATAGCTCCGGGAAAAAGGTCAGTTCGAGGGCCTTCTGCAGGAACGCGGCTCCGCTGGAGCCGCCCGTCCCGGCTTTCATGCCGATGGTCCGCTGCACGGTGCGCAAATGCCGGAAGCGCCACAGCTGGAAGTTGTCCTCCAGGTCCACAAGTTCCTCGCAGGCCTCATAAGCGCCCCAGTTGTCCGCTGCATTCTCGTATATGTGCTTAAAGAGCGGTACCAGTTCAGGAGTGAATTCGTGCGCCTGGGTGACGTCCCGTCCGAGCACGGCCGGGGGCACCTCGAATCCCTGCCGTGCCAGGTAGGCGAGGAATTCGTCGTAGATGCTGGGCGCGTTGAGCAGCTGCTCCAGCATGGCGTGGGCCTCCGGGTCCGACTCGAACACCGGAAGCATTTTGCGGTTCTTGTTCCCGAGAATGAACTCGACGGCCCGGTACTGGCTCGACTGGAAGCCGGAGGAATTTCCCAGGAAGGCGCGGAACTGCGAGTACTCTGTGGGGGTAAGCGTGGCCAGCACGGACCACTGCTCGGTGAGGGTTTTCTGGATGTGCTTCACGCGGGCGATGCCCTTGAGCGCGGAGCCGAGGTCGTCGGCACGCAGCCAGCCGGCGGTGCTCCGCAGTTCATGCAGCACCAGCTTGAGCCACAGCTCGGTGGTCTGGTGCTGGATGATGAAGAGCATCTCATCATGGTGCTCCGGTTGGCTGACGGGCAGCTGTGCGCTCAGCAGGGTTGGCAGCTGGAGGTAGGAGGCGTAGCTCATCCGCGAGCTGAAATCACGGACAATACCTTCGTCCAGTTTCCTGGTGTTCTTCTCAACGGACACGGTATTGCCTTTCCCTGCGGATGGTTCAGCGCCTGGCCAGGAGGTCGTGGGCCTGGACCACATCGAGCCGCATCTGGTCTACCAGCGCCTCAGGCCCACGGTATGCCACCATCCCCCTGAGCCGGGCCACAAATTCAACAACTACTGTCTGGCCGTACAGATCGAAGTCCTCCACCGCTTCGTGGGGCCGATCAATCACGTGGGCTTCGACCTGCCTGCTCACGCCGTCGAACGTGGGATTCGAGCCTACGGAAATGGCCGCAGGCCAGCGCGTTCCGGCCTGGTCCACGAGCCAGCCGGCGTAAATGCCGTCCGCCGGGATGAGTCCGCTGGCGTTGCTGGCGAGGTTAGCTGTTGGAAATCCGAGGGCACGGCCGCGGGCGGCACCGTGGACAACTTCGCCCCGCATCCGGTGGGCCCGGCCCAGGACTGCCGCCGCTGTGGCGACATCGCCTTCCTGGAGGGCCTCCCGGACCCAGGTGGAGGAGCAGCGGCGGTCCGTGCCGTCGTCGTCATGGAGCGGGTAGCCCTCGGAGCCGAACTCGCTGATGACCTGGACCTCGAACCCGAACTTCCCGCCGAGCGCCTTCATGGTGTCCAGGTCGCCGGAGTTTCCGCGGCCGAACCGGGCGTCGTGCCCGATCACAACGTGGCTGGCGTGAAGGCAGTTGACCAGGAACTGCTCCACGAATTCTTCAGCGGTGAGGCTGGCGAGGTCCAGGGAGTACTTCATGACCAGGATGGCGTCCAGGCCCAACTCCCCCAGCGCTTCCAGCTTGTCATGCAGCCCCATGATCAGCTCGGGCGCAGATTCCGGGCGGTGGACCAGAGCCGGGTGGGGGTCGAAGGTGATTGCTACCGACCTGGACCGGTTAAGGCGGGCTGTGCGGATCAGCTGGGACAGCACCTGTTGGTGGCCGCGGTGAACTCCGTCGAAGTTCCCAAAGGTGACAACAGATGGGCCGAAGTCCGCCGGGACCTCGGACGGATCGTTCCAGATGTAGACCATCACCCTCGCCTTTTACTGCCTGCACATTTCGACGTTCCAGACCCTGCCGGCCGCGGAACTCTCTAAAGATTACCCGTATTTACCCGGGCAACTTTGCCAGGCTGTCCGGGGGGAACCTGCCCGGCGGGGCCGACATCAGGCGTTGCGTGCCGGCCGCCGCCGGTACAGCCAGACCAGGCCCAGGATGGGCAGCAGCAAGGGAATGAACGCATAGCCGCGGCCGAAAAGGGACCATACCGTCTCGTGCGGGAAAGCAACCGGGTCAAAGACACTCAGTGCCCCCACAACGAGTACGCCGACCAGTTCCACCAGGACGGCTGCCACCGAAACCTTGAACCACGCGCTGCCGGCCCTGGCAAGGGAGACCGTGGCGATGACGTAGACCAGCGCGGCGAACGCGGACAGCAGGTACGCCAGCGGTGCCTCGGAAAACTTGGTGAGGATCTGGTAGCCGGCGCGGGCGGAGGCGGAAATGGCGAAGACCGCATAAACGGCGATCAGCAGGCGTCCGGGTCCCGTATTGCGGGTGTTGCCACCACCGGTTCCGTTCGCGCTTGAGCCCTTCGTGGTGTGGGGGACGGCGGAGTGCTGGTCTTTCACGTTGCGTACTTCTTCCACTTCAGTACCAGATCTGGTTCATTCGGGCGGCCATCACCAGCGCGGTGACACCTACGGCGGCCAGGACAAAGTTGCTCCACCGCGTGCGTTCCAGGATGGACCAGTAGACGGCGGCGGGCGGCAGGAGCATGGCCGTTGCCAGGTAGCCCCAGAATTCCCAAGCCTCCCCGGCGATAGGCTCACCGGCGATGACCCGGACGACGGATCCCACCAGGTACACCAGGAGCGCCACCTCGACGGCGGCGACCGAAAGGATGGTGACGTCGTTCGGCGCTTTCTTCAGGATCCCGGCCAGCAGGCAGATCCCACTGGACAGGAGCCCGACCACCAGGATGATGTAGAAATAGGCGTCCACCCTTAGGCCACCCCGGAGGCGCCGGCACCGGGGCCGCTGCCCGGTGCAAAGACCAGGACCGGTTTGGCGAAGCTGCCGGAGTCCGCAAGCAGTGCCACCAGGCTTCCGTCCGGGGCAAAGGCTGCTGCGGGATGTTCTGCGGTGGCTGCGGCAGGGCTGCCGGGGGCAGCACCGGCAGCGATGCGACGGCCAAAGGATATTTCCGTGGTTTCCTCGGGGCTGAGCTCGCGGTTGGGCATCAGCGCGCGGGCTGCCTCGGACATTTCCAGGACATTGAGCTCTTCCGCGAGCTGTTCGAGCGTGCGCGCCTGCTCCAGGGAGTAAGGCCCTACATGGGTCCGCCGGAGGGCAGTGAGGTGTCCGCCGACGCCCAGGGTGTTGCCGAGGTCCCGGGCCAGGGCGCGGATGTAGGTCCCGGAGGAGCACTCCACCGTAACGTCCAGGTCCACGACGTCGGCCGTGGCGTCCCTGCTGATGCTGTGCACCTCAAACCGGTGGATGGTCACCGGACGGGAAGCGAGCGTGACCTCTTCGCCGGAGCGGACCCGGGCATAGGCTCGTTCGCCGTTGACCTTGATGGCACTGACGCTGCTGGGAACCTGCTGGATCTGCCCGGTAAGGGCTGCAACGGCGTCGTGAATTGCCTGCTCGCCCACGGCGGAAGTGCCGGCTGTGGCAGTGACGTCACCTTCGGCGTCATCCGTGACGGTCGACTGCCCCAGACGGATGGTGGCGGTATAGGTCTTGGAGGTGCCCACAATGTAAGTGAGCAGCCGGGTGGCTTTGTTGATGCCCACGACCAGGACGCCGGTTGCCATCGGATCGAGGGTGCCGGCGTGCCCCACTTTCCGGGTACCGGCAAGGCGCCGCATCCGGCCAACCACATCATGGCTGGTCCATCCCTGCGGCTTGTCCACTATCACCAGTCCAGAAAGCACGCTTCCCAGTATATCGGCGCTGGTCGTGGCACCCCGCCCACCTCCCGGGGCGCGGGGAGCATCATCAGCGGCTGAAGACCCGCCGGTTAGGATGGCAGGCATGCCTGAGCTTGCCGCCCACGTCCGCAACGTCCCCGTCAACCAGATCCGGGAGATCACCGAAGCGGCCTGGCGTACCCCCGGCGCCTTGGTCCTCAGCATCGGCGAACCCGGCTTCCCGCTCCCCCGCCATGTCCTCGACGCCGGAATCGCCTGCCTGGACCGGGACGAAACCAACTACACCCCCAATGCCGGCATCCCGGCCTTGCGGGAGGCATTTGCCGCGAGGTTCCGGGAGCAGCAGGGCTGCGATGTGGGCGCCGACAGGGTGTATGTAGTAGACGGCGCCCAGCAGGGCCTGCATTTTGCCATGAGCCTGCTGCTCTCCCCCGGGGATGAAATCCTGATTCCCAACCCGGGCTATCCGACGTTCGCCATGACCAGCCGCCTCCTGAACGCTGTTCCCGTGGGTTACCCGCTCTACCCTGACCACGGCTTCCAGCCCAGGACCGGGGACATCGAGGCACTCATCACGGACCGGACCCGGGTGCTGGTCCTGAACTCCCCCTCCAACCCGTTGGGCGCGGTCCTCAGCGAAGACCTGACCAGGGAACTCGTGGCCCTGGCCCGCCGGCACGACCTGTGGGTGATCTCGGACGAATGCTACGAAGCGTTCACGTACGACGTTCCGCATGTGAGCCCGGCAAGGTTCGACGGCGACCTGCCGGGCGAGGCCCGCGTCTTCACCTCGCTGACCCTCTCCAAGACGTACGGCCTCACGGGGCTTCGGATCGGAGCGCTGGTGTGCCCGCCTGGCCTGGAGCAGAAGATGAACAACGTGATGGAGTCCATCGTCTCGTGCGTGGCGTCGCCGTCGCAGTACGCTGCGCTTGCTGCCCTTACCGGCCCGCAGGATTACGTCCGGCATGCCCACGAGCACTACCGGACCAACCGGGACGCGGCATCCGCCGTGCTCGATGCCAAAGGTATTCCATACTTGAAGGCTGACGGCGCGTTCTATCTTTGGGCCGATTTATCCCACGTCAGCGGCGGGGACGTCCGCGGGTGGGTGCGGCGCTTCCTTGCGGATTCGGGCGTTGCGCTTGCCCCGGGGACGGCCTTTGGTTCCATCGGCGAGGGCTGGGTGCGGATCGCGCTGTGCGGCAAGCGGCAGGAACTGCTGGATGGCCTGGCCAGGCTGCCGGAACGGGTTGCAGGCAGGTAATTGCGGAAGGACCGCTGCCTTAGCTGCGGGTTCCGGATAGGGCCCCGTCCAGCCACCTGCGCAGAACGTCCGCCGGGGCAGCACCTGCCTGCCGTGCAGCCACCTTGCCGTCTACGATAACCATCAGGGTGGGAATGGCCTGCACATCAAACCTCCGGGACAAGCCCGGCGACTTGTCCACGTCCACCTTCACCAGTTTGACGTCGCCCGCACGTTCATGGGCCAGCTTGTCCAGGACGGGGCTGACCCTGCGGCAAGGCCCGCACCAGGCGGCCCAGAAGTCCACCAGGGCAGGTACCGGTGACCGCTCGGCTACCGCGGCAAAATCCGCGTCCCCTGCGTTCACGATCCATAGCAGGCCGCTGCGGCAACTGCCGCAGCGGGGCCTGCCGGCAGCTGTGGCGGGGATGCGGTTGGTCTTTCCGCAGTGCGGGCATTTGACGAGGGTGGCTTCCATGCCTAGTAGTCTTTCCTGCTCTTATGGGCGCCCCATGCCTGGAAAGGAGCGTCCGGCGACGGAACGTCACCCCTGCTGACCGGCAACAGTTCCGGGCGCGTCCCCGAAAAGTAATCGTAGAAGACGGCGTCATCAAAACCGGCAGAAGCGGCACCGTACCGGTCCGCTGCGAAATAGACGCGGTCTATCCGCGCCCAAAGGGCAGAGGCGAGGCACAGCGGACAGGGTTCGCAGCTGGTGTAGAGGACCGCGCCGTGCAGGTCGAAGCTCCGGATCGCGGCAGCCGCCGTACGGATTGCCACCACCTCGGCGTGGGCTGTGGGGTCGTTGTCGCGGGTGACGCGGTTGACGCCCTCGTGTACCCGCCCGTCCCGCGTCACAACCAGCGCACCGAACGGTCCGCCCCCGTCTGCGACGTTGCGGGTGGCGAGGGCCACGGCGCGTTCAAGGTAATGCGTGGCATCGTCGTGGTTGTGGTCCGCCTGTGTCATAGCTCGATCCTAGCCAAGGGGCTCACGTTAGGGAGCCAAATAGGGGGCGGAATAGGGGGAAATCCCGGCGACATTCTTGGCCGGCAGGCATAATCTGGCGCCGGGGGTTTTCCGAAATTTCGCCTCCCTCGAGGCTCCTTATCCGGCCCATTCAGGGCGCCAAACCGGAGTACCTAATGAAGAAAAAACTCACTATCATCGCCTGCGTGGCGGCGGCCGCAGTTGTGGCACCGGCCAGCCCGTCCACCGCTTCCGACCGGCAACCCGAGGCGAAGGAAATTGTAGGCGGGCTTGTCTCACCGCTGCACCTGGCGATCGGTACAAACAGATCCGTGTACGTGACGCAGGACTTCGCGGGCAAACTTAGCCGTGTCGACAGGGACGGCATGGTCACTGACATTTACCAGGCTGCTGCTGGTTGGGGCGTAGCGGGCGTAGAAACCCGGGGCGCCACGACGTTCTTCCTTGAAACCGCCGGCGCGGGGTCCAGTGACCCTGCCGCCCTCCAGGGTTTTCTGAAGGCGATCAGTCCGCGGGGAGATGTCAGGACGATTGCGGATCTCGCCGGGCATGAGCGGAAGTACAACCCCGATGCGGGCCAGCGGTACGGGTTCGGGCCGGATGCGAGCAGTAAGTGCCTGGAGCAGGCAGCAGCAATAAAAGATGCGCCGCCGGCACGGTACACCGGGGCCCTGGACTCGAACGCTTACGCCACTGCCGTCCAAGGCAACACTGCTTACGTGGCCGACGCGGGAGCAAACGCTATCTTGAAGGTCAACCTCCACTCCGGCGCCGTCAGCACGCTGGCGGTTCTGCCTCCCCGACCATCAGTCCTCACGGTACAAGCTGCCGCCGCTCTGGGCGCTCCAGACTGTGCAAACTTCACGTACGCTTTCGAACCCGTTCCGACTGACGTGGAGATCGGCCCGGATGGCCGGCTGTACGTGACATCGCTTCCGGGTGGACCTGAAGTCCCTGGTTTGGGCGCACGCGGCGCCGTCTTTAAGGTCAACGCATGGACCGGCCACACCAGGCTCTGGGTGGATGGAATCCTCAGTGCAACGGGCTTGGCCGTGGCGAACACGGGTGACGTTTATGTCGCCTCGCTGTTCGGCAACGAGATCCTGAAGTTCAGCGCCTGGAAGGGCCACCGCACAGTGTTCCTTACAGTGCCCGCGCCGGCCGATGTAGAAATCCAGGGTCGAACACTGTACGCGACGGTCGACGCCGTCAACCTGACCGCCCCACCGCCTCCCCCCGCGGAAGGCCGGGTGATAAAGGCCGACATCAGGTAGCGTCACGCCAATTTTCCTGGGTAGCAGAAGCCCCGGACCGCATTTGCGGTCCGGGGCTTTTGCTGTGCTTACTACTGCTTGTTGCCGTCCTCGTCGAGTTCCTCGTCGTCAGTGACGTCGAAGTCCTCTTCATCAAAATCGTCGTCGTCGATGTCCACGTCGTCGGACGCATCGCTCCGGTAGGGATCGGCGTCCCCCGCGTGCCGGGCCTGGGCAGCCAGGGCGGCCACTTCGGCGTCGCGCTTCTTGGCCTCCCGGAGCAGCTCCTCGAGGTTGGACGCGATAACGGGAATCTCATCGGAGACAAATTCGAGGGTGGGAGTCAGCCGAATGCTCAGGTTGCGCCCCACCTCCTGCCGAAGCACACCCTTTGCCTTCTCCAGGCCCTTGGCAGCATCAGCCTGAACGGCCTGGTCGCCAAAAACGGTGTAGTAAAGGGTGGCATGCTGCAGATCATTCGTCACCCGGGCATCGGTAACAGTAATGCCCTCCAGCCGAGGATCCTTAACCTTCCGGCCCAGGGCCTCAGCAACAACAACCTTAATCCGCTGCGCCAACTTGGCAGCACGTGCCGGATCAGCCATGAAAACTCCTAGATAGAGACAGAAAAATTGGAAGGCGCAAAGGTGCCGTTAGCACCTGACGCGCGCAGCGATTGAGGGGGCCCGGGAGTGGCATCGGGCCTGCCGGAGACGGACGGCCAACGATCGTAGATCGCTGGCCGTCCGTCGTAGGGGCGGGGCCCCCTCAATCGCGAAGTGCTTGGGCGGGGCCGCCGGAAAAACCCAACGGCCCCGCACCTTTGTAGCGCTAGCCCAGACTAGACGCGCGGCTTCTCACGCATCTCGAAGGTCTCGATGATGTCGCCTTCGGTGATGTCGTTGTACGAGCCAAGACCGATACCACACTCGAAGTCCGTGCGGACCTCGGTGGCGTCGTCCTTGAAGCGCTTGAGCGTCTCAACGGTGAGGTTGTCACCGATGATCTTGCCGTCGCGGCTGATGCGTGCCTTCGTGTTGCGTCGGATAACACCCGAGCGAACGATGGAACCGGCGATGTTTCCGAACTTGGAGGAACGGAAGACTTCGCGGACCTCGGCGGTGCCCAGCTGGAATTCTTCGTATTCCGGCTTGAGCATGCCCTTGAGCGCCATCTCGATGTCATCAATTGCGGAGTAGATGACGGAGTAGAAGCGCATGTCCACGCCTTCGCGGTCGGCCAGCTCGGCAACCCGCTCGGCCGGCTTGACGTTGAAGCCAATGATGACGGCACTGTCCACCGTCGCCAGGTTGACGTCGTTCTGCGTGATGGCACCAACACCGCGGTGGATGACGCGCAGCTGCACGCCTTCGCCGACGTCGATCTTGAGCAGGGCGTCTTCGAGGGCTTCCACGGCACCGGACACGTCACCCTTGAGGATGAGGTTGAGGGTGTCGATCTTGCCATCGGCCACTGCCTGGTCGAAGTCTTCCAGGCTGATGCGCTTGCGGCGCTTGGCCAGGGCGGCGTTGCGGTCGGCTGCTTCACGCTTCTCGGCGATCTGGCGGGCGGTGCGCTCGTCAGCGGTCACGAAGAAGGTGTCACCTGCACGCGGCACGTTGGACAGACCCAGCACCTGGACGGGGCGGGACGGGCCGGCCTCGGTCAGGGCGCTGCCGTCGTCGTCGAACATCGCACGGACGCGTCCGTGGGCGGTGCCTGCAACGATGGTGTCGCCGACACGCAGCGAGCCGGACTGCACCAGGACGGTGGCCACGGAACCGCGGCCCTTGTCCAGGTTGGCTTCGATGGCGATACCGCGGGCGTCCTTGTTCGGGTTGGCGCGCATGTCCAGGGCAGCGTCCGCGGTGAGCAGGACTGCCTCGAGCAGCTCGTCGATGTTGAGGTTCTGGCGTGCAGAGACCTCCACGAACATGGTGTCGCCACCGTATTCTTCCGGAACCAGGCCGTACTCGGTCAGCTGGCCGCGGACCTTGTCCGGGTTGGCGCCTTCCTTGTCGATCTTGTTCACTGCCACCACGATCGGCACGTTGGCCGCCTGGGCGTGGTTGAGGGCTTCAACGGTCTGGGGCATTACGCCGTCGTCCGCTGCGACCACCAGGATGGCGATGTCGGTGACCTTCGCACCACGGGCACGCATGGCGGTAAACGCCTCGTGGCCCGGGGTATCGATGAAGGTGATCTTCCGGTCGTTGCCTTCGTGGTTGTGCGTGACCTGGTAGGCACCGATGTGCTGCGTGATACCGCCGTGCTCGCCCGCCATAACGTCGGACTTGCGGATGGCGTCAAGCAGGCGGGTCTTACCGTGGTCCACGTGGCCCATAACGGTGACAACCGGAGGA
Source organism: Arthrobacter sp. D3-16 (assembly GCF_054408515.1). Classification (NCBI taxonomy): domain Bacteria; kingdom Bacillati; phylum Actinomycetota; class Actinomycetes; order Micrococcales; family Micrococcaceae; genus Arthrobacter; species Arthrobacter sp. D3-16. The sequence continues at coordinate 2,655,896 of NZ_CP096437.1, forward strand.
CGTGCCTCGAGGTCTTCGTCGCCTTCGGCCTCGAGCTCGGCTTCGAAGTCGATGTCGAAGGTGGAGAGCAGCTCGCGCTCCTCGTCCTCCGGCGACACAACCTGGAGCTTGTAGCCAAGCTCTTCGCCCAGCAGCGCAAAGGTTTCCTCGTCCAGCGACTGCGTGGCCGTTGCCATTTCACCGAGGTGGAACAGCACGGTTACCAGTGCGGCGGGGTTTGCCTCGATCTTGTCGGCGAAGTCCGTAATGGACGAGCCGCGGCGGAGGCGGATCACAGTGTTGCCGTCGCCGCGGGGCACGCTCACGCCACCCAGCGACGGGGCACTCATCTGCTCAAGTTCCTGGCGCTTTGCGCGCTTCGACTTGCGCTGCTTGCCACGTCCGGCGCCGCCCTTGCCGAAGGCACCCTGGGTGCCGCCGCGTCCGCGGCCGCCCTTGCCAAAGCCACCACCGGCGGGAGCACCGCCACCGGCACCGGGACCACCGGTTCCGGGAGCGCCACCCGGGCGTCCCGGGCCGCGGCCGCCGGCACCCGGACGTCCGGCACCGGCCGGAGCCGGACGTTCAGTGCGGTTGGGCATCATGCCAGGTGTAGGACGGTTTCCACCGGCGCCACCGGGACGCGGTGCGCCGGGGCGGGGGCCGCCGGCACCTGCGGCGGGGCGAGGCCCACCGGCACCTGCTGCGGGACGGGGACCACCGGGACGGGGGCCGCCGGCACCTGCTGCGGGACGGGGACCACCGGGACGGTCGCCGTCGGTACGGCTTCCACCCGGGCGGGGCATGCCCTGGGAGGTGGCAAACGGGTTGTTGCCCGGGCGGGGAGCCCGGTCGCCGTCGCCGCCACGGCCGCGGGGCATGCCCTGGGACGTGGCGAAGGGGTTATTGCCCGGACGGGGACCGCCGGGACGGGGGGCAGAGCCACCCTGTGATCCGCCGGAGCGGGTGGGTGCAGCCGGAGTCTCGGCCTTGGGGGCCGGGCGTGCACCGGGCTTTGCGCCGGTGGACGGAGCAGCGGGAGCAGCGGGAGCAGCCGGAGCTGCGGGCGTGCTGGCTGCCGGTGCCGCGGGGGCGCTGGGTGCCGGTGCGGCAGGGGCGGGTGCCGGTGCAGCCGGAGCTGCGGGGGCAGGTGCCTGTGCCGTGGGGGCCGGAGCCTTCGGAGCTGCCGGACCGGGCGCGGGGGTTGAAGGACGCGCCTCTGCCGCGGGAGCGGTTGCTTTGGGCGCAGCGGCCGGTGCTGATGCCTTGGCAGCAGCATCCGGGAAGGCGTTGCGCAGTTTACGCACAACGGGGGCCTCAATGGTGGAAGAGGCGGAGCGAACGAATTCGCCCAGTTCCTGCAGTTTTGTCACTGCATCTTTGGAAGTAATACCGAGCTCTTTGGCGAGCTCGTGTACGCGGACCTTGGCCACATTTCTCCTGTCTCGGTCCGCACCGAGCCAGGCACGAACCGTCTACTTCTTACTGCGGGCCCAAGCCGCGATTGCTGCAGAAGGGCCCATTGCAGAGCGCAACAAAGTTGTCATCGTTGCGCACTCATCGCTGGGAACTCATCGGGTTTCCATCAGATTTCTGACCCGCTTTCAGGTTGGACGGTTGGTGTTGCAGTTGCCGTGGCTGCAACGTTCGTGCCCGACTTGATCCAGTCTTCGACGGCGGCGGTTCCGGTTGCGCCCGCAAGGGCACGTCCGAAAGCCCGCCGTTTGATCGCCAGAGCCAGGCACGATTCGCTGGGGTGCAGCCATGCACCCCGGCCAGCCATCCGGCGTCGTTCATCCACCAGGACAGCGGATGATCCACTGCCTTCAGCGACGAGCCGGAGTAATTCATTCCGCTTGCCCTTTTTCCGGCAGCCGATGCAGGTACGCTCCGGTTGATTCCCGTTGTGAAGCACTGTCACGGTCATCTTCCTGACGTTCATATCTGCCGGCCCCGGAATGCCTTGCCTCCGCTTTCCAGCGAAAGGGGGCACACTCAGGGCGCACAACTGCCGGCCGTTGGGCGCGGCCTTTACTATTCTAGCCCCTCGGGGCCGTTCTGCCCGAAACCCCGCTGCGGTTCCGGCGTGGCAGCCCTTGGCTGGCAGCCGATCGGTCCCTGTCCGGACAGCTAGTTTGAGCGTGCCGTAGCGGCGTCGGAAACGATGTCGATGCGCCAGCCGGTGAGCTTGGCCGCAAGGCGGGCGTTTTGGCCCTCCTTACCGATGGCCAGTGAAAGCTGGTAATCGGGAACCACCACGCGGGCGGAACGCGTGGCTTCGTCGGTGATGGTGACCGAATTCACCCGTGACGGGGACAGCGCACTGGCAATGAAGGTAGCCGGATTCTCGCTGAAATCGACGATGTCGATCTTTTCGTCATTGAGTTCGGTCATCACTGCCCGGACTCGTGACCCCATTTCACCAATGCACGCACCCTTGGCGTTGATGCCAGGGGTGTTGGCCTTGACGGCAATCTTGGTGCGGTGGCCTGCCTCGCGGGCCAGTGCCACGATCTCCACGGAGCGGTCGGCGATTTCCGGTACTTCCAGTTCGAAGAGTTTCCGGACCAGTCCCGGGTGGGACCGGGAAAGCGTCACGGACGGTCCCTTGTTGCCGCGGTGGACATCGATGACCAGCGCCCGCAGGCGGTTGCCGTGGATGTACTTCTCCCCCGGAACCTGTTCGGGCGGGGGCAGAAGCGCTTCCACGGTGCCGAGGTTGACCTGGACCATGTGCGGGTTGTGGCCCTGCTGGATGGTTCCGGACACCAGTTCGCCTTCACGGCCCTTGAATTCGCCCAGGACGTTGTCGTCCTCGACGTCGCGCAACCGCTGCAGGATGATCTGGCGGGCGGTGCTGGCGGCAATGCGGCCGAACCCCTCCGGGGTGTGCTCGAACTCGCCAATGGGGGCGCCGTCGTCGTCAATTTCCACGGCCCAGATGGTCACGTGTCCACTCTTGCGGTCCAGTTCCGCCCGGGCCTTCTCGAAGGCGCCGGGCGACTTGTGGTAGGCCACCAGGAGCGCCTGCTCGATGGTGGGGATCAGGAGGTCCAGCGGGATTTCACGCTCACGCTCCAGAAGTCTCAGTGCGCTCATGTCAATATCCATCAGGCCTCCTCAGAAGGTCCATTGTGTTCAGGTTCCAGACCGTCCTCGTTGAGGTGGCTGAATTCGATCTCGACTTTTCCGCTGCGGATCCTGTCGAAAGGAAGCTTTACGGGATCGCCTTGCTTAGGCTTCATTCCCTTTTTGACCGCAATCTCGGGCACAAGCGTCACGCCGGAGCCGTCCACTGATGTGATGCGGCCCATGATGTTGTCGCCCTGGACGACGTTGACCTTGACCATCCGGCCTTTGGCCCGGTGCCAGTGGCGGGGTTCTGTCAACGGCCGGCCTACTCCGGGTGACGAGACTTCGAGGTCGTAGGGGCGGCCGTCGTCGGCGGGATCATTGTCCAGCACGTCGGACAGGACCTTGGAGATGTCGGCGATGACGTCAAGGCTCACCCCGCCCGTCTCCTCCTGCGGGAGGTCCACTACTACGTGGACCACCCGGTGCGAACCGGGGACGATCACCACATCCTCCAGGTACAGGCGGTTGGCCTGGACCGCGGGTTCAAGGAGCGCCCTGAGCCGTGCAGCTTCCGGATTGTGTGCGGCGTCAGCCTTACCCGTTCCGGTATGGTCTGATGAAGCCGTGGCTTCTGCATTGCTCACGATGCCGGCCGCCTCCCGATAGATGATGTTGTGTGTACTAGCGTAGCTATTTTACGCGTTCATTGGTGCACGCCGATCCCCCCGCGGCGTGACACCATGGTCTGTTGTGAACGACGACAGCCAGGAAAACCCGCCGCGAATGCGCTATTTCCGGTACGCCGTTTTGTCCCTCACGGCCCTCCTTGTCCTAAGCCTGGGATTCGCCCTGATCCCGCCTGAGCCGCCTGCACCCGCGGAACCACCGTTCTCCGAACAGGCGCGCGCAGCAGCGCTGGAACAGACGTTGAGCCTGCGTTCCACCGGGCTGGCCCTTGCCGCCCCCGGAGGGAATGCGGCCCCCGGTGGAACCCCGGCAGCCCCGCTGGATCAGGTTGTGACCTTGCTGACCATCCAAGCCCGGGCGCTGTTGCTTCCTGCCGGCCCCGGTTCCGCTGGGGCTACAGCGCAGGCCACGGCCACGGTGGCGCTTCCTGCCGGCGCCCCGCCCTCCGCTACGCCCCCGCCCTCGAATCCTCCTGCCCGGGCGACTGTGGCTGAGTTCACGGCCGCCCTCGCCGCCAGCGGGCAGCAACGGCTGAAGGACGCAGAAACGGCCGACGGCGGCATGGCACGCCTGCTGGCGGGCACCGGCACCGCGCAGCTTCTGGCAGCCGAACAGCTTGGGGCGCCGCCCGCACCGGCCGGTGCAGGCCCGGTCCCGGAAAACCTGGCGCCGGATGACCAGGCGAAGGATGGGAAGCTGCCCCCCATCGGCGAGGCAACGGCAGGCAGCCCCGGTTCCATTGAGCCACCAGAAACGCCCGCCTGCCCCGGGACCCCGGCGGCCGGCATCAGCATGGGCGCCGCCCTGGCCGCTGCGGCCGAAGCGGAGCTGGAGACGGTGTATGGCTACCAGGCGGCCCTCACCCGCCTTCCCCCGGAAGGGGTGCGCCCGGCGTCGGACTTCCTGGCCCAGCACCGGGAGCTCGCGGACCAGGCCGGTACCTACAGCGTCGCGCACTGCGGGGCACCGTCACCGCAACCGCCCGGGTACGTCCTGGACCAGGGGTTCCTCGACGCTCCTGCCGCCGGACTCGCCCGCCTGGAGGCAGCCACTTTGCCGGCCTATGGAGACATCGTGGCCATCACCGGCGGAACCACGCGGGCCTGGGCCTTGTCGGCACTGCAGGGAGCAGCCCGCCGCGCCCAGCACTGGGGCGCAGAGGCGAACCCGCTGCCGGGCCTCGTCCTGGACGAAACGCAGCTTCCGCAACTGCCTGGGTAAGGCAGCCACAGGTTCCCGCCGTTGCCACCGGGCAGCCCTGCGCGTGAATTCACCTGACCGTCGGCAACCTGTTCGGAGCCACGGGAGTGGCCCAACGGGGTACTTTCGCCACACCGGCCGCTCCCCTGCGCCTAGGCTGGGACTGATGAGCGAGCCAGTTGCAGTACCGATCCCACCTGACCTCACTGCGCGGTACGGCCGCAGCAGCGCGGGGCGGGCGTGGCTCGCGTCCCTGCCGGACCTCATCCAAGGCCGCCTGGAGGACTGGCAGCTGACGCCGGACCTGCTTCCCGGCACCCTGCCCTGGAACGGCCACGGCGGCGTGGTCATACCGGTGAGGCAGCCGGACGGCAACCAGGCAGCCCTCAAAGTCGCCTTCCCGCACGACGAAGCCAGGGTTGAGCGGCACGCCCTGCACCTCTGGCAGGGACGTGGCGCCGTGGCGCTGCTGGCTTCCGACGCCGGAACCTGCTCCATGCTCCTGGAACGGCTCGACGGCGAACGCTCCCTCACCGCTGTCCCGATGGAGGACGCCGTGGTGGTGTGGGCCGGCCTGATGCGGCAATTGAGCCTCCGGCCCGATGACCGGCCGCAGTGGCAGGAGTTCGAACACATCGCCGCCCGTGCTGAGCAGTGGAGTGACGACCTGCCGGCTGACTGGGAACAACTGGGACGCCCGTTCCCCCGCTGGCTGCTGGAGGCAGCCCTTGAGGTGTGCCAGACCCGCGGAGCAGTGGGACGGCGTTCGGCACGCGACGCCCTGGTTCACACGGACCTGCATTTCCTCAATGTCCTGGCCCGCCCGGCTCCGCCACCCCCGGCAGGACCTCCGACGGCGGACGGTTACGCCGCCATCGACCCCCAGCCGATGATCGGCGAGCCGGAGTTCGCCGTGGCTCCGCTGTTGTGGAACCGCATGTCAGACCTTCCCGTGAGCGGGGCTGCAGCCGGACTGCGCCGGCGCTGTTTTGATTTCAGCTCCGCCGCAGGCCTGGACCCTGATGTCGCCCGGCAATGGGCCATTGCCAGGGAGGTCGCAAACGCCTTGGAATATGCGGGGAAGCCCGGCCATCGAGGCGACCTGGCGAGGTCCCTTTGGGTGGCCAGCACGCTGGCCGGCAACACCCTCGACGGACTGCCTGCGGCGCACCGCCTGCCTGAGCCGGGTGAGGCGGTGCGCGCGCGCTGACAGCAGGGGTGATTTCCGACGCCACCCCGCCGCCAGTCCCACACCTGCGCTGCTACGCGTCCCGGCCCGGACTACCCCGGCTGGGCGAAGTTTTCCTGCCAGACGTCGTATCCGAGCTTCAGGATCAGGGCGGCTACCACCACGAGGAAGACCACCCGGACAAACCGGCTCCCCTGCGCCACCGCTGTCCTTGCCCCGAGGTAGCCGCCAGCCATATTGGCCGCACCGAGCAGCAGGCCCAGGCCCCACAGAATGGATCCGTGGGGAAGGAAAAACATCAGGGCACCGGCATTGGTTGCCATGTTCACGATCTTCGCTTTGGCACTGGCCTCCAGGAACGCGTAACCCATCGCCGACACCAGGGCGATCACCAGGAAGGAACCCGTCCCCGGGCCGATCAGGCCATCATAAAAGCCGATGACGGTACCGATCAGGCAGGCCACCACATAATGCTTGTGGCCGTCGTGCCGCAGGGCGGTGATATGGCCTGCACCCGGTTTCAGGGCCGTAAACAGCGCTACCGCCACCAGCGCTGCGACGATGATGGGTTTGAACACGCTGGAAGGCAGTGTGGCGGCCAGGACGGCGCCGCCAAAGCTGCCGGCCAGGGCGATCACGGCCATCGGCAGTGCTGTCCGCAGGTCCGGTCCCACCCGCCGGTAGTAGGTGACGGCGCTGGTTGCGGTTCCGAAGATGGACCCCATCTTGTTGGTCGCCAGCGCCTGGACGGGCGTGATGCCCGGGACCAGCAACAGGGCTGGGAGCTGGATCAGCCCGCCCCCGCCCACCACGGCGTCCACCCAGCCCGCGGCAAAACCAGCCAGCACGATCAAAACCAGCGTCGTCAGCTGGATGGATTCAAGGCCTAAGAGCACCTCGGCGGGTCAGCCGGCACGGACGGCGTTGACCACATAGTCAACTGCCTTGTCTACCGCGACGTTCTCGGCTTCGCCGCTGCGGCGGTCCTTGATCTCCACCACGCCGTCCACCAGGCCGCGGCCAACGGCCAGGATGGTGGGTACGCCCAGCAGTTCAGCGTCACCGAACTTGACCCCTGGCGAGACCTTGGGCCGGTCGTCGAGCAGGACGTCAAGACCCGCTGCTTCCAGGTCTGCCGCAAGCCGCTCAGCGGTGGCGAAGATGTCCTCACCCTTGCCGACGGCCACCACATGGACGTCCGCGGGAGCCACCGTCCGCGGCCACACCAGGCCCTTGGCGTCATTGTTGGATTCGGCCAGCGCTGCAACGGCCCGGGTGACGCCCACGCCGTAGGAACCCATGGTCACCGTAACCTGCTTGCCGTTCTGGTCCAGCACCTTCAGCTCCAGGGCTTCGGCGTACTTCCGGCCAAGCTGGAAGATGTGGCCCATCTCAATTCCGCGTGCAGTTTCCAGCGGGCCGGAGCCATCGGGAGCCGGATCGCCTTCGCGGACTTCGGTGCACTCGATGACACCGTCCCACGTGAAGTCCCGGCCTGCCACCAACCCGAAGACGTGCTTGCCGGCTTCGTTGGCGCCGGTGACCCAGGTGGTGCCGCTGACAACGCGCGGATCAACCAGGTAGAGGAGCTTCGAGGCACTTTCGCTGCCCAGCAGTGGCTCGTCCAGCGTCAGGCCGGGTCCGAGGTACCCCTTGACGATCAGCGGCTGCTTTTTGAGGTCGTCTTCGTTGGCTGGTTCGAGGCCGATCTCGCCTGCGATCGGCAGGAAGGATCCGATGTTGGCTTCGACGCGCTTGAGGTCCACGCCGCGGTCGCCGGGAACGCCGATGACCACAAGCTGGCGTTCCCCGGTGGGCAGGGTAACGGCGAGGACCACGTTCTTGAGCGTATCCGCGGCAGTCCAGTCGCCGCCGTCGGCCTCAGAGCGGGGAGCGAGCTGGTTGGCGGCTGCCACCAGCGTTTCGATGGTGGGGGTGTCCGGTGTGTCGAGGACCTCGGCCGCGGGAGCAGCGGAGAAGTCGATTTCTGCCGGCGCCACCGTCGTGACGGCCTCGACGTTGGCGGCGTAACCTCCGGCTGAACGGACGAACGTGTCCTCCCCGATGTCCGTGGGGTGCAGGAATTCTTCGCTCTTGGAGCCGCCCATGGCACCGGCAGTGGCGGTCACCGGAATGACTTCAAGGCCCAGGCGCTCAAAGATGCGCAGGTAGGCGCCGCGGTGGGCGGCGTAACTGGCGTCCAGGCCGGCGTCGTCAACGTCGAACGAGTATGAGTCCTTCATGATGAACTCGCGTCCGCGCAGGAGGCCGGCGCGGGGGCGGGCTTCGTCGCGGTACTTGTTCTGGATCTGGTAAAGGCTGAGCGGCAGGTCCTTGTAGGAGGAGTAGAGGTCCTTAACCAGCAGCGTGAACATTTCCTCGTGCGTGGGAGCCAGCAGGTAATCCGCGCCCTTGCGGTCCTGGAGGCGGAACAGGCCTTCGCCGTACTCGGTCCAGCGATTGGTGGCCTCGTAGGGCTCGCGCGGCAGGAGGGCCGGGAAATGGACTTCCTGCGCCCCGATGTTCGCCATTTCCTCGCGGATGATGGCTTCGACCTTGCGCAGGACACTGAGCCCAAGCGGCAGCCAGGTGTAAATACCGGGAGCGGCGCGGCGGATGTAACCTGCGCGGACCAGCAGGCGGTGGCTGGCCACCTCGGCGTCGACGGGATCTTCACGCAGGGTGCGCAGGAATAGCTGGGACAGTCTTGTAACCACGGGTGGGTATCCGTTTCTGGGGAGGTGCTGGAGCAACAGCAGGCCGGGCATTTCGTCTGGGTACTAATCTACCGGCTAGCGCAGTAGAGCCACGCCCGGAAGACAAAGCCCCTGGCCCCCCAAAAGGGCTGGTCATTGCATCCGGGCCTGGCTCAACGCCGTTATCGCCTAAGTACTGGTGAGGACTGGTGAGACCGCCCACGCCACTCCAGCGCAGCTAGTTTCGAACCTAAGTGATGACGGCCACAGTTGACAAGTGAATTCATAGAGAAGTCTTACTTAACGACATATGCCGCCTAAAACAGCACTGTAGCGAACGTCCCCACCTGCCGGAAGCCGACCCGCTCGTACGTTGCGCGCGCCCGCAGGTTGAAGCCATTGACGTAGAGGCTGGTGATGGGTGCAATCTTCCTCGCCTGTTCCACGACGGCGGCCATGTACCCGGAACTGAGGCCCTGGCCTCGATAGAGCGGGTTCATCCAGACGCCCTGGATCTGGGTGACCTCGGATGTCACGGCGCCCAGCTCGGCCTTGAACACCACGTCGCCGGCGTTATTCAAGTGTGCCAAAGAGTGGCCTTGGCGGATCAGTCCTTCCACACGCCGGCTATAGAACTCCCGGCCACCCAGGAAGGGGGAATAGCCCACTTCCTCTTCAAACATGGCGGCACAGGCTGGAAGGATGCGGTCAAAGTCAGCAAGGTTTCCCGGTGCGAGCCCGGGATTCGATGGGACCAGCGGCGTGCCCTCGATGGTCATGAGCGGCTGTTCGTCGCGTACTTCGTGCGCCCGGTGGCCCAATTCCACCAACTCCGCGTAGAGCGCCAACACTGCAGGGGCCGGACCGAACGCCGAGGCATAACGCCGCCCGGAGGCGTTGGCCACTTCCGCAACCGCACCGGCCAAAGCAGGATCCAGCTGGACCGGAACCAGATTGGCCCCCGCCCAACACGCACCCACCAGGATGCCGTCATCGAACACGCCGATGACACCGGCCCCGCCACTGGTAGGGGCGGCGGTGCCGGCAGCGCGCAGATGCGCGAGGATGAAGACGTTTGTCACCGGATCCCGCTGCGCAAGCACCCTCAGCGCAGCGGTATCCGTCCCGTCCAGGGTGCGGACGAAGATCCCCGGGGGGTCGGGGACGTCCTTACGAGACGCTAACCACGGGGCTACCCTTGACAGCATCTTCGCCATCGGTCTCCCCCATCTCTTCTGCGATACGCATGGCCTCTTCGATCAGTGTCTCAACAATTTGGCTCTCAGGGACAGTCTTGATGACTTCACCCTTCACAAAGATCTGGCCCTTGCCGTTGCCCGAAGCCACACCAAGATCCGCCTCGCGGGCCTCGCCCGGTCCGTTCACGACGCACCCCATGACCGCCACCCGAAGGGGGATCTCCATTCCTTCCAGGCCTGCGGTGACCTGTTCAGCGAGCGTGTACACGTCCACCTGGGCGCGGCCGCAGGACGGGCAGGAGACGATTTCCAGCTTGCGGGGGCGCAGGTTCAATGACTGGAGAATCTGGTTGCCCACCTTGATTTCCTCTACCGGCGGGGCCGAGAGGGAAACACGGATGGTGTCGCCGATGCCCCTGGAAAGGAGGGCACCGAAGGCGGTGGCGGACTTGATGGTTCCCTGGAAGGCCGGGCCTGCCTCGGTCACGCCGAGGTGCAGCGGCCAGTCACCTTTTTCCGCCAGCATCTCGTAGGCCGCCACCATGATCACGGGGTCGTTGTGCTTGACGGAAATCTTGAAGTCGTGGAAGCCGTGCTCCTCGAACAGCGACGCCTCCCAGACGGCGGACTCCACCAGCGCCTCCGGGGTTGCCTTGCCGTACTTCTTCAGGATGCCGGGCTCCAGCGAACCTGCGTTCACGCCGATGCGGATGGAGGTGCCATGGTCCCGGGCGGCAGCCGCGATTTCCTTGACCTGGTCGTCGAACTTCCGGATATTGCCAGGGTTCACGCGCACTGCGGCGCAGCCGGCTTCGATGGCCGCAAAGACGTATTTGGGCTGGAAGTGGATGTCCGCGATCACCGGGATCTGGGACTTTTTGGCGATAATCGGCAACGCTTCGGCGTCATCCGCGGAGGGGCAGGCGACGCGGACAATGTCGCAGCCGGACGCCGTGAGTTCAGCGATCTGCTGCAGGGTGGCGTTGATGTCCGTAGTGGGCGTGGTGGTCATGGACTGCACGCTGATGGGGAAGTCTGAGCCCACCCCCACGGAACCAACCTTGATCTGGCGGGTCTTGCGGCGGGGGGCGAGGACGGGCGGCGGTGCTGACGGCATTCCCAGGCTGACCGAGGTCACGTGGACTCCTAGAGTTGAAAGGGTGTTAAAGAGGCTACGCGGTGAGGCCGGCGAGCACGCCGATGATGGGTGACCACTCCGTGATCCGCGTCCCGGCGATGACGCCCGCGGCGGCGAACGGATCCTGCTTGAGGATCGAGTTGAGGGCGGCCTCGTCTGCTGTCTTGAAGATCAGGAGCGCTCCGGCGCCGTCACGGTACGGACCGCTGGCAAGGACGGCACCGTCCTGCGCAAGGCCCGCGAGCCATTCGCGGTGCGCTGGCCGGGCCTCGTTGCGGGCTTCGGTGGAATCGGCGGCGTAAACGTACTCAACGGCAAAAACTGTCATACCGCTACCCTATCGCCCTGCCTGCCCATGCACCCATCCGGCCAGCCCCGCCGCTGCACTGCCCGCGGTCCTGCCGGGGGGACAGCGTGCCACCCGCCTGCTCCTAGGACAGGAACAATACTTTGACCACCGCTGCCGTTCCGGCCGCCCACAGCATGGAGGTCAGTGTTCCGATGATGAAGCGTTCAGCTGCCACCGGCGTTTCCTTCAGCTCCGCGAACCTGCCCAGGCCCTTGATCGCAACGATGTAGGCGATGGCTACCGGCTGGCTGGTAAGGATCGCCAGGCACACCCCGAGCCGTTCCAGGACGCCAATGATGGCTCCGCCACGCAGGATGCGCTGGCTGGGAGCCGGCAGGGTTGAAGCGGAAGCGCCCGGCGGCGGCACGTCGGCCGCCGCCGTCAGCTCGCCATCGACGTTCTGGGTTTCGGCGTGCGGCCCGTCAACTGTGACGTCCGCTGAGGGGTCCTCGGCTGCCCGCCTGGCTTCTTCCGCAGCCTTGGCAGCATCTGCTTTCTCGTCGATGGTCCGGGCGAGACGGAACACGAGGGCGGTCACCGGCCAACCGGCGAATCCTGCAACGAGCAGGGCGGCAGTGATCCAAAGCGCGGTCACCGGGCTCCTTCATCGTGGGGACGGACAATCTGGGAGTGTGCGTGGTCCAGGAGCATTGCTGCTGCCGGCCTGGCTGCCCATTCTTCCTGCCAGCCGGACCTAAGGACGGCCCGGCTCACCGATTGCTCCGTAATTCCCAGCTCGTGGGCAACATGCTTCTGGCTGCCATGCCGGGCCCCGCCCTGGGATGCGCGCAACCGGTCCACCACGCGCCACTGTGCCTGGGTGCGTTGCTGCACCACCCTTCCGATGAGGCGAAGCACCGCTTGGGCGTTTGCACTGGATACGGCACCTTCCCGGGCTTGGGGCGGGATGTCCCTGCCACGGCCAATAGTGCCAGATACCACTGACAGCGGAACCTGGCCGGCCGCGCCCTTCGCGAGTTCCACAGCTTTGCGCGCCGCAACAAAGCCGCTCCCGGACCCTTCCCTGGGGCTGTCCCCCGGAGCGAGCTGCACCGTACCGATGCCGATCCCGACGTACCAATTGCCGCTCCGAAGCGCGTGCAGAGCGATATCCACCACCTCTGCGGCATGCCCTACCACGCCCTGGAGCTCGTCGCCGACAGAGCGTTCAAAGGGCGCAGGGGTGAGGTCACGCAACGCGGAGATCAGCTCAGGGACGCGGTCAACGTCGGACGAGCTGCCCCGCTGGTCGATGGTGAGAACGTACATGCCCTAACCCTAGGCAGCTGATCGGAGATAATCAATCACAAATAGCTGACTATTACATATCAGCCACTTGGGGCTGATAACCCTGAATCACCTAGGCCGGGTTCCCGCAGGAGTGCGGGTCAGCCGAAGAGGTTCACCGGTTTAACAATGTCTGCGTAGATGAGGAGCGCGCTCATCCCCATCAGCAGGGCTGCCACCACGTAGGTCACCGGGAGCAGCTTGGCGATGTCGAAGGCTCCGGGGTCCGGCTTGCCGAACAGCTTGGCCAGCTGGCGGCGGGCGCCTTCGTAGAGGGCGCCCGCAACGTGGCCGCCGTCCAGCGGCAACAGCGGGACCAGGTTGAAGACCGCCAGTGCGAAATTCAGCCCGGCAAGGAGGCCAAACAGCGTGGCGATCCGCGATTGGACGGGAATTTCCTCCATCGCGGCCACTTCTCCGGCTACCCGGCCCACACCCACCACGCTGATGGGGCCGTTGGGATCGCGTGGTTCCTCACTGAAGGCGGCTTTCGCCACGCCCACGACGCGCGCGGGCAGGTTGAACACCACTCCTGCCACCTGCCGGATGTTCTCCCCGGCCATGGGCAGGACGGACGACGCCGGCTGGGCCACCAGTTCCGTCTGCGCGCCAATGCCCAGGAAGCCGACGTCCTGGTAGAGGAGGATGCCGGCGTCGTCTGTTGCCTGCCGCCCGTCCGCCCCGATGATGGGGCGGGCCGAGAGCACGGGAGTCACCGTGGTGGATACCGGGGCGCCGCCCCGCTCCACGGTGATGGCCACCTCGCGGCCGGCAGAGGCCCGGATCCATTCCGTCAGCTGGTCCCAGCTGGTCACGGCTTTCCCGTCGAAGGAGGTGACGGTGTCATTGGGTTTGAGGCCGGCTGCGGCGGCGGGCGTGAGCTGGCAGTCGGCTGAATCCGGGTTCACTGTTTCGCCTGCTGCCACCTGGCACTTGGAGACGTCAGAGATGGTGGTGGTGGCCGTGGCCATGCCGAATCCCATCAGCAGGACAGCCGTCAGCACGACGCCCAGGAACATGTTCATGGCGGGTCCGCCCAGCATAACGATGATCTTCTTCCACACCGGAAGCCGGTAGAACACGCGGTTCTCATCGCCGGGGCCCACCTCTTCGTGTGCCATGGACCGTGCCTCCGTAGCAAGGGTCTGGAACATTCCGGTGCTGGAGGGCCGGACGGACCCGTCGTCCTTGTTGGGCGGGTACATCCCGATCATTGATACGTAGCCGCCCAGCGGGATGGCTTTCACGCCGTACTCGGTCTCACCTTTCCGCCGTGACCAGAGGGTGGGCCCGAAGCCGATCATGTACTTGGTGACGCGGACCTTGAAGAGCTTTGCGGGCAGGAGGTGGCCCACTTCGTGAAGCGCGATGGAGGCAGCGATGCCGATTGCCACGAAGACGACACCGAGGACAAAGAGGAGAACGGGGGTCATGGAGGTGCTTGCTGCTTCCTAGAGACTGCTGACTGCTAAACGTTCATTGGCGCGCGCGCGTGCCCAGCTTTCAGCATCCAGTACGGTTTCCACTGTCAGCCCGGAGGAGCCTGGGTGTTCGCTGAGAACGGCGGCGACCGTGTCCACGATGTCCGTGAACCTTATGCGGCCGGCGTGGAAGGCGGTTACGGCCTCCTCGTTGGCGGCGTTGAACACGGCGGGGTACGTGCTGCCCTGCTTGGCGGCATCCTTGGCAAGATCCACGGCAGGGAAAGCCTTCGCGTCCAACGGCTCAAAGGTCCAGGTGGCGGCCTGGGTCCAGTCGCAGGCAGCGGCGGCCTTGGGCACCCTGTCCGGCCAGCCCAGCCCCAGCGCGATGGGCAGGCGCATGTCCGGCGGTGATGCCTGCGCGATGATGGACCCGTCGATGAACTGGACCATGGAGTGCACCACGGACTGGGGATGGACCACGACGTCGATCCGGTCCAGCGGCACGTCGAACAGCAGGTGCGCCTCGATGACTTCCAGTCCCTTGTTCACGAGGGTGGCCGAGTTGGTGGTGACCATAAGGCCCATGTCCCAGGTGGGGTGGGCCAGCGCCTCCTGAGGCGTGACATCGTGGAGTTCCTCGGGGGTCCTGCCGCGGAAAGGCCCGCCCGAGGCGGTGAGGATCAGTTTTTCCACCTCGCCCGCCGACCCCGAACGCAGGCATTGGGCGATGGCCGAGTGCTCAGAGTCCACGGGGACGATCTGGCCTGCCCGTGCTGCCGCCTTCACCAGGGAGCCGCCCACAATGAGGGATTCCTTGTTGGCCAGGGCCAGGGTGGCGCCGGAGTTGAGGGCCGCCAACGTGGGTGCCAGTCCGATCGAACCTGTGATTCCGTTGAGCACCACATCGGCTTCGAGTCCGGCGATCCGGGTTGAGGCGTCCGGTCCGGCGATGATCTCCGGCCGGTAGCCCTGCTTTCCCGCGGCGGCAGCGGCTTCATCGATTAAGGCGGCCAACCGGCGGGGATCGCCGCCGGCGATGCCAACAGCCGCTGCCACGGTGTGCACAGCCTGCCGGGCGAGGAGTTCCAGGTTGCCGCCGCCGGCGCTGAGGGCCACCACCTCGAAAAGGTGCGGGGCGCCGTCGACGACGTCAATTGCCTGGGTGCCGATGGAGCCGGTGGATCCGAGGAGGGCAATCTTGCGTGGCTGCATTGCTTAAGTATCGCGCACCGAACTGCCCCGCTGTCTTCGTTAAGCCTGCGAGGGCTGGGGAATGCCGCTCTAACCCGCCGCCGCTCAGGCCGCTGCCAGTTCTACGAGGCCCTTGGCCAGGGTCGCCACAGCGCCCAGGTAGGCGATGGCGGTAACAATGCGCCGGGCGGAAGCCGGACGCACCCGGCCCGACAAGAGATCTCCGGCCACGATTCCCGTGATCATGGCCCCAAGGATGGCCAGCCACTGCCAGCCCTCCAGGCCGGGAACATGCCCGCCGGACAGCAAGTATTTACTGATGAGGGAGGTAAACCCGGTGGTGATGAAGTATGGCTGAAGCGTGGCGCTGAAGCTTTTCTGCTCCCATCGGCTGGCGATGGCATAGGCCGTGATGGCAGGACCGCCGACTCCAGCAGCGGCGTTCATCAGGCCGCTGGAAAATCCCAGGGACACCATTGGAACGGGGCCGCTGGCGCGCCACGAACTCCTGGTCAACCGCTGGGACGCAAGGAGGGCGATGATGAGGAGGACGCCGATGCCGATCTCAAGTGGGGCTTCCGGCACGTTGCTCGCCAGCCAGGCGCCGGGCAGCACGCCCGCCAGGGCGGCGAGCGCCAACCCAAAGTACTTCCGCCAGGCCACATGCCTCCAGACCCGGAAAAGGATGAGGAGGGATGAGGTGGCACCGCAGAGGTTGATGATCATCACGCCGTCGAAAGGGCCCAGCAGCACCACCAGCACGGGGGAAACCAGGAGGCCGAAGCCAAGGCCTGCGATCCGCTGGGCCAATGCGCCTGCCACAACGGCGATCAGCACCAGTACAAACATCCCTCGATCCTAGTGGCAGCCGCGCCGACGGCGGGCGTAACGTGGACTGCGTGGACTGGCTCTCCTGGTTTGACGCGCCGGAATATGAGTTCGCCCGGCAGGTGCTGCAGCGGGGTGTGGCAGCACTGTATTTCGTTGCGTTCCTGTCCTCCCTGAACCAGTTTCCTGCGTTGCTGGGTGAGCGGGGCCTCCTGCCGGTACCGGAGTATCTTTCCGGCTTCAGCCGTCTGCGCCGGCCCACGCTTTTCCGTTGGCGGTATTCGGACCGCTTGCTGCGGTGGGTGTGCGCAATGGGGCTCCTGGTCTCGGCCCTGCTGGTGGCCGGGATCCCGCAAACGGGGCCGCCCTGGGTGCCCCTCATTGCGTTCCTGTCCCTGTGGCTTCTCTATATGTCCATCGTCAATGTTGGCCAGACGTTTTACGGCTTCGGCTGGGAAATGTTGCTCCTTGAGGCAGGATTCACGGTTGCTTTCCTGGGTTCGGACCAGACCGACCCGCCGCGCACCATCCTGATCCTGATCGTGTGGCTGGTGTTCCGGCTGGAATTCGGCGCGGGAATGATCAAGATCCGCGGCGGCCAGGAGTGGCGTGACCTGACCGCCCTGTACTACCACCACGAAACCCAGCCCATGCCGGGTCCACTGAGCCGGCAGGCGCATCTGCTGCCCAAGCCCCTCCACAAGGTGGAAGTGCTCGGGAACCATTTCGCCCAGCTGGTGGTTCCCTTTTTCCTGTTCGCGCCCCAGCCCGTTGCCAGCGTGGCGGCGGCGATTGTGATCCTGACGCAGCTGTGGCTTGTGGCCAGCGGCAACTTCGCCTGGCTGAACTGGATTGCCATTGTGCTGGCGTTCGCCGCGGTCAGCGACCCGGTGGCTCACGCCGTCCTGCCGGCGATCCCGCTGGACTGGCACGGCGCGGCGGGCGTGGCAAGGGAAACGCCCCTGTGGTGGCTGGTTATCACCCTGGCAGTCACCCTGCTGCTGGTGGTTCTTAGTTACTGGCCGTTGCGCAACCTGTTTTCCCACCGGCAGCTGATGAACGCCAGCTTCAACCGCTGGCAGCTGGTCAACACCTATGGGGCGTTCGGATCAGTCACGAAGAAGCGCATCGAGATTGTGGTGGAAGCGACGCTCGACGACAATCCGGACGACTCCTCCGAGTGGCGGGAGTACGGGTTCAAGGGCAAACCCGGCGACCTTCGCCGGATTCCGCGCCAGTGGGCGCCATATCATCTCCGGCTGGACTGGCTGATGTGGTTCCTGCCGTTGAGGACCGTGCACGAGGAGTGGTTTTACGCCTTCCTCACCAAGCTGCTGGAGGCGGACCGCCGGATTCTGCGGCTCCTCCGGGATGACCCGTTCGACGGCGCCCCGCCACGTTGGGTGCGGGTGCGCAGCTACCACTACCGGTTTGCCACGCGTCAGGAGTTCCGGGAGACCGGGGACCGCTGGGTCCGGACTCTGCTCCACGAGCCGATTCCGCCGGTCTCGCTGCGGCGGTCCAGCGGACGGAAACGCTAGACGTGCTCGCCTGCGCGCCGGATGACGGCCTCGGCGTGCTTAAGGATGGGACCGTCAATCATCTGCCCTTTGTACTGGAAGACGCCCTGCCCAGCCGCCGCCGCGGCCTGCAGCAGCTGTGCTGCCGCCGAGACTTCCGCTTCCGAGGGCGCATAGGCTCCCCGCACTACCGCTGCCTGGCTGGGATGGATGCAGGCCTTGGAGCCGAAGCCTGACGAGACAGCGTCCGCCGCTTCCTCTGCCAGGCCCGTCAGGTCAGGGATGTTGGTATAGACGGCGTCCACGGCTTCCTTGCCGAAGGCACGCGCAGCCAGGAGGACGGAGGACCGGGCGTGGAGCGCAACGGCTCGGTAGGCGCCGTCGTCCTTCCTGCTGGAGGTCCCGCCGAGTGAGGCCAGCAGGTCTTCGGCTCCCCACATCAGGGCCACAACATTGGGGGCGGCAGCAATGGCAGGGGCGTTCAGGACTCCTGCTGCCGTTTCGCACAGTGCGATCACCTGGTAGCCGGCCAGGGCCTCCAGCTGCGCCGCGCTCTCGGCTTTCGCTAGCATCACCGTCTTGTACGGGGTGTGGGCGAGGCAGTGGAGGTCCTTCTCAAATTCGTCCGTCCCGGCGGGGTTGACCCGGATGATGGTCCGGCTGGGATCCAGTTCGGGCACATCCCCGGCGGCCCCCAGTTGCGCGAGAATGGCACCGCGGGCGCGTTGCTTTTCGGCGGGCGCCACCGCGTCCTCGAGGTCCAGGATGACGGCGTCGGCGCGGGTGGCAGCCTTTTGGTACCGCTCCGGCCGGTCGGCAGGGCAAAAAAGCAGGGCCGGGCCCATCACAAAGGTCATACCGGTATTGTCCCTTCTCCCGCGCCCGGCTGCAGGGTGTGCGCCTCACGCGTCCACATCAGGCAGGTGCGCTTCGCGAGCGCCACTACCGTGCCGTCCTGGTTGCGGCCGGTGTGCTCCATAGTCACAATTCCCTGGCCCGGCCGTGAGCTGGAAAGCCGCTTACTGCTGATGGCTGTCTCGGTGTAGAGGGTGTCGCCGTGGTACAGCGGGTGCGGAAAGGAGACGTCGGTCAGACCCAGCTGGGCGATGATGGTGCCCTGGGTGAGCTGGGAAACGGATTGGCCCACCATGGTGGCCAACGTAAACATGGAGTTCACCAGCCGCTGGCCAAAGGGCTGTCCTGAGCTCCAGGCAGCATCGAGGTGCAGGGCCTGGGTGTTCATGGTGAGGGTGGTGAACAGGACGTTGTCCGTTTCGGTGACGGTGCGGCCGGGACGGTGGGCGTACAGCACGCCCTCCTCCAGCTCATCGAAGTACAGTCCGCGCTGCTCGACGACGCGCTGGTTTCCGGTTGTCGAGCCTGTCGAAACCCTGTGGTTCCCGGTCATACAGTCAGTTCCCGGTCTTCCTCGAAAAGCTCCGCGCCGGTTGCGGCTGCCACGTCCTCCACGGAAACGTTGGGAGCCAGCTCCCGCAGCACCAGCCGTGACCCGGTGTCATCCGTAACGACGTCGATGACTGCCAAGTCCGTGATGATGCGGTCCACGCAGCCCTTCCCGGTCAACGGGAGGGAGCACTGCTGGACGATTTTCGGGTTGCCGTTCCGGTCCACGTGTTCCATCATCACAATCACCTTTTTGGCACCGAACACCAGGTCCATCGCACCGCCCATGCCCTTGACCATCTTGCCCGGGATCATCCAGTTGGCCAGGTCACCGTTGGCGGCGACTTCCATGGCGCCCAGGACGGCGACGTCCACATGGCCGCCCCGGATCATCCCGAAGGAAGAAGCAGAGTCGAAGAATGCGGCGCCCTTGTTGACCGTGACAGTTTCCTTGCCCGCGTTGATCAGGTCAGGATCAACAGCATCCTCCGCCGGATAAGGGCCGACGCCGAGGATCCCGTTTTCCGAATGGAGCACCACTTCGACGCCGCCGGGGATGTAGTTGGGAATGAGGGTTGGCATGCCGATTCCCAGGTTGACGTACTGGCCGTTGCTGAGCTCCTGCGCCACGCGGGCGGCGAGCTCATTCCGGGTCCAGCCCTTGGGGCCGGCACCGTCCGCGGGTTCCCCATGCTGCTGGTCTGCGCGGCGGTACTCCGGCCGGACACCTTCGGGGCGGGGGGCGTAGGGGCTGTTGGGATCCATGGCTAGGCTCCTGCCTGCTCGTTGGTGGCGCGCTGCGGGGTGCCCGACTGGCTGGCGCCTGCCTGGTTTGCAGGCTGCCCGGATGCGGCTGCGAGCGCGACCGTCCGTTTCTCGATGCGTTTCTCCGCGTTGGGGGCCAGCACCACCCGCTGGACGAAGATCCCCGGGGTATGGATGTGTTCCGGATCCAGTTCGCCCGGTTCCACGAGTTCCTCCACTTCGGCGATGGTGATCCGTCCGGCCATGGCGCACAGCGGGTTGAAGTTCATCGCGGTGGCATGGAAGACGAGGTTTCCGTGGCGGTCGCCCTTCCACGCGTGGACCAGCCCAAAGTCCGGAGTCAACGCCTCTTCGAGCACATAGTCAACCCCGGCAAAGGAGCGCACCTCCTTCGGGGAGGACGCTACGGCGATGCCGCCCTCGGCGTCGTACTTCTGGGGCAGGCCGCCTTCGGACACCTGGGTTCCGACGCCGGCTTTGGTATAGAAGGCCGGGATGCCGGCGCCCCCTGCCCGGAGTTTCTCGGCCAGGGTTCCCTGCGGTGTGAGTACCACCTCGAGCTCGCCGGCCAGGTACTGGCGGGCGAACTCCTTGTTTTCGCCAACATAAGAGCTGATGGTGCGCCGGATCCGTCCATCGCGCAGCAGGATGCCCAGGCCCCAGTCGTCCACGCCGCAGTTGTTGCTCACAGTTTCCAGGTCCGAAGTGCCGGCCCGGTGCAGGGCGTCAATGAGCGAAACCGGGATGCCGCATAGACCGAAACCGCCCACGGCGAGGGAGGCGCCGTCCGGGATGTCCGCCACTGCTTCTTCGGCGGTGGCAACAACCTTGTCAATCATCGGTGATCCTTTCAGGCCGGCTACTGTCCCAGATACTACAGACCCAGTTCGCGGGCGATCAGCATCAGCTGGACCTCCGTGGTGCCCTCCCCCACTTCAAGGATCTTGGAGTCGCGGTAGTGGCGTGCCACGGTGAACTCGTTGATGAAGCCATAGCCGCCAAACACCTGGGTGGCATCCCGCGCATTGTCCATGGCCGCCTCGCCTGCGACCATCTTAGCGATGGCCGCCTGGGTCTTGAACGGCTTTCCGGCAAGCATCCGGGAGGCTGCATCGTAGTAGGCCAGGCGGGCGGTGTGGGCCCGGGCTTCCATGCGCGCGATCTTGAAGGAGATCGCCTGGTACTTGCCGATCTGGTTGCCGAAGGCGCTGCGTTCCTTGGCGTATTTGACCGAGAGGTCCACACAGCCCTGGGCTGCGCCGGTGGCCAGCGCTGCGATGGCGATGCGGCCCTCGTCCAGAATAGAGAGGAAATTGGCATAGCCGCGGCCCTCCGCTCCCAGCAGGTTTGCTTCCGGGACGCGCACGTCCTTCAGCGTCAGCGGGTGGGTATCCGACGCGTTCCAGCCCACCTTGTTGTAGGGCTTTTCCGCTTTGAAGCCTGGGGTGTCCGTGGGCACCAGGATGGTGGAGATCTCCTTCTGGACGCTGCCGTCCGCGCGTTCCTTCCGGCCGGTGACGGCTGTGACGGTGACCAGGCGGGTGATGTCTGTACCGGAGTTGGTGATGAACTCCTTGTTGCCGTTGATCACCCAGTTCCCGCCCTCACGCCGGGCGTGGGTCTTGGTGCCGCCCGCGTCCGATCCTGCCTCCGGTTCCGTCAGGCCGAAGCCGGCGAGCGCCTCGCCGGCGGCCAGCATGGGCAACCACTCCTGCTTCTGCTCCTCGGTGCCGAAGCGGTAGACCGGCATGGCGCCCAGGGAGACACCCGCCTCCAGGGTGATCGCAACGGACTGGTCCACCCGGCCCAGCTGCTCCAGTGCGAGGGCAAGGGCGAAGTAGTCGCCGCCCATCCCGCCGAACTCCTCGGGGAAGGGCAGGCCGAACAGCCCCATCTCCGCCATCTGCTTCACTACCTCGTACGGGAAGCTGTGCTCCTCGTCGTGCTTGGCCGAGACCGGGGCGACGACGTTGTCCGCGAAGTCCCGGACGGTGTCGCTGAGGTCCTGGTATTCCTCGCTGAGTTCAAAACCTGCCATGTCTAGGCTCCTTTGCCGTGGGGTGAATCGATGCCTGCAGTGTCTGCGTTGCCGTCCGGGCCGCCGCCGCTGTGGGCGGCACGGGGCGGACTGTCGCCGGAAACGTCGGTGGGATGCGGGTGAATGGTGGCCAGGACCTGGCCGACCTTCACCAGGTCTCCCGGCCGGGCGTTGAGGTGGACCGTCCCGTCCAGGGGCGCCGGCAACTGGTGCTCCATCTTCATTGCCTCCACTGAAACCAGCACCTGCCCGGCCATCACGGCATCTCCGTCTTTAACCGGAACGGATACCACCGTTCCCGGCATCGGTGATCGCACTGCCGGATCCGCGGCGCCCTCCTCCCGGTGGATGGCTGCAAGTACCCGCTCAAGCCGCCCTTCCCGGGTCAATACCTCCAGCCGGCAGGACCAGCCCTCATTGCCCAGGAACAGTTCGGCAGGTACCCCAACAGCCGGGGAATCACGCGTCGGGGCCGCCGGCCCGCGGAAGACCGGTGCGATCGCGTACGTCGTGGCCCGGCCATCGAGGGTCAGCACAGCCTCCCGGCGGGACAGGAACTCGAGCCGCGCCGGACGCGAGGGCCCCTTGTCTACGGCCACCAGGAACGCTCCGTGGTAGGCAGTGCCGCCAGGGACAACTTCCTGACCTGCCTTTCCGTCACCGGCCGTTCCGTCAGATGCGGTGCCGCTGATCCGCACTGATGCCACCCCGCCGTCGGGAGTGCCCAGACTGATCCGGCGGGGTGCCGCTGCTCCCAGCCGCCAGCCATTGCGCGCGTGCCAGGGTCCGGGCGGCAGGGGTGTGTTGTTCTGTTCCTCGGCCAAAAGAGTGAAAAGTGCTGCTGCCACAAGTTCGGCCTCGGCGACCCGGCGGAACGCGAGATCCGGAAGTCTGCGTTCTATCAGGCCGGTGTCGAGCCGGCCGGCGCGGACGTCAGGGTCATTGATCAGCAGCCGCAGGTATTCCACGTTGGTGTCCAGCCCCAGCGCCGTGTACGCGGCGAGCGTCCCGTCGAGCGTAGCGAGGGCAGCCGCGCGGTCCTCTCCCCAGGCGATGACCTTGGACATCATGGGGTCGTAGCTGGACGAGAGTTCCAGCCCTTCCACGAGGGACGAGTCCACCCGCACAGTCCCTTGGCCGGCGGATGCCCGCGTCGGTGGAGGCGTACCCGGCACGCCCGGCCGGCCGGGCAGTTCGTCCAGCAGGAGCACTGTTCCTGTGGACGGCAGGAAGTTCTTTTCGGGCACCTCGGCGTAGACCCTCGCCTCCACAGCGTGGCCGTTAAGTTCAACGTCGGCCTGCCGGACGGTGAGCTCCTCCCCGGCGGCGATCCGCACCTGCCATTCGACGAGGTCGATGCCGGTCACCATTTCGGTGACGGGATGCTCCACCTGCAGCCGGGTGTTCATTTCCATGAAGTAGAAATCCTCCGGCGAATCGTCGGAGACAAGGAATTCCACGGTTCCGGCGCCGCTGTAGTTCACGCTGCGGGCGGCGTTGCAGGCAGCCTCGCCGATGCGGGCACGGATGGCACCGCCTTCCGCGAGGGATTCGAGCAGGGGCGATGGTGCCTCTTCGATGACCTTTTGGTGCCGCCGCTGCAGAGAACATTCACGCTCGCCGAGGTGGATGACGTTGCCGTGGTTGTCCGCGAGCACCTGCACCTCGATGTGCCGCGGGGTGGATACCAGGCGTTCCAGGAACAGGGTATCGTCGCCGAACGCGCCCGCCGCCACCCGCCGGGCCGTGGCCAGTGTGGCCTCGAGGTCCTCCGGGCGTTCCACCACATGCATGCCCTTGCCGCCACCACCGGCGGAAGGTTTGATCAGGAGCGGAAAGCCCACGGCGGCGGAAGCCTGTACCAGCTGCCGGTCCGTCATTCCCGGTTGCGCTACCCCGGGCACCACGGGGACGCCGTAACCGGACACGTGGTTCTTGGACCGGATCTTGTCGCCCATCATATTAAGGGCTTCCACCCCCGGGCCGATGAAGGTGATCCCCGCCTGGTCCAGGGCGCGGGCGAAGTCCACGTTTTCGCTCAGGAAGCCATAGCCCGGGTGCACGGCGTCCGCCCCGGTCTTGCGGCATGCCTCAACGATGGCCTCGATCTTAAGGTAGCTATCCGTGGCCGCGGCGGGGCCGATGCGCACTGCTGTGTCTGCTTCACGCACGTGCCGGGCGCCGGCGTCGGCATCACTGTAAACCGCGACGGAACGGATGCCCAGGGCGCGGAGGGTGCGGATGACGCGGCAGGCGATCTCACCGCGGTTGGCCACCAGGACTGTGCTGAACAGGGGCTGGCGCCCTGGGGCTGCTGCGGGAGCAGTCTCCTGCCGGGTGACGGGCGAGAGGGGAAGGGTCATTGCGGGCTCACATCCTGAAGAGGCCGAAGGAGGTTTCCGGCAGCGGCGTGCGGGACACCACGTCCAGTGCGAGGCCAAGGACGGTACGGGTGTCGGCGGGATCGATCACGCCGTCGTCCCACAGCCTGGCCGTGGAGTAGTACGGGCTGCCCTGGTCCTCGTACTGCCGCCGAATGGGTGCCTTGAAGGCTTCCTCGTCCTCCGCTGACCACTCCTGGCCGGCTGCCTCGTACTGGTCACGCTTCACCGTGGCCAGGACGCTGGAGGCCTGGTTGCCGCCCATCACCGAGATCCGGGCGGCCGGCCACATCCACAGGAACCGCGGCGAATAGGCGCGGCCGCACATGGAATAGTTGCCGGCGCCGAAGGAGCCGCCGATCACCACTGTCAGCTTGGGTACCCGCGCCGTGGCCACGGCGGTGACCATCTTCGCGCCGTTCTTGGCGATGCCGCCCTGCTCCGAGTCCCTGCCCACCATGAACCCGGAGATGTTCTGCAGGAATATCAGCGGAATGCCGCGCTGGTCGCAGAGCTCGATGAAGTGGGCCCCTTTGAGGGAAGACTCGCTGAACAGCACCCCGTTGTTGGCTACGATGCCTACCGGATGCCCGTGCAGCCTCCCGAAGCCCGTCACGAGGGTGGTGCCGTACTCCTTCTTGAATTCGTGGAACCGGCTGCCGTCCACCAGCCGGGCAATCACCTCGTGGACGTCGTAGGGGGCGTTGACATCAGTGGGTACCGCCCCGTAGAGCTCCGCCGGGGCTGCGGCCGGTTCGACTGCGGGTTCCATCTCCCACACCGGCGCCGCCGGAGCCGGAAGCGTGGCAACGATGTCCCGGATGATCTGCAGGGCATGTTCGTCATTTTCGGCAAGGTGGTCCGTCACGCCGGAGATTCTTGAGTGCACTTCCCCGCCGCCGAGCTCTTCCGGACTGACGATCTCTCCGATGGCGGCCTTCACGAGCGGCGGCCCGCCCAGGAAGATCGTGCCCTGGTTCCGGACGATAACGGTTTCATCGCTCATGGCCGGAACATAGGCGCCACCGGCGGTACAGGATCCCATCACCGAGGCGATCTGGGGGATTTTGGCGGCGGAGAGCCTGGCCTGGTTATAGAAGATTCGGCCGAAGTGGTCCCTGTCCGGAAAGACCTCATCCTGCTTGGGCAGGAATGCTCCGCCGGAGTCCACCAAGTAGATGCAGGGCAGCCGGTTCTCAAGGGCAATCTCCTGGGCCCGCAAGTGCTTCTTCACCGTCATCGGATAGTACGTTCCGCCCTTGACCGTGGCGTCGTTGGAGATCACCAGCACGTGGCGGCCATGAACCAGCCCGATCCCGGCAATAACCCCGGCGCCGGGTGCCTCGTCGTTGTACATGCCGTTGGCGGCCAGGGGCGCAATTTCGAGGAACGGACTGCTGTCATCCAGCAGGTGGTCGATCCGCTCGCGGGGCAGGAGTTTCCCCCTGGCCACGTGGCGTTCCCTTGATTTTTCCGGTCCACCCAGCGCGGCGTCGGCCAGCTTTTTCCGCAGCTCGCCGGCGAGCGACAGCTGGGCGGCGCGGTTCAACGAATAAGCCTCGGCTGTAGCGTCAAGCCGGGTGGCAAGGGTCTCCATTGACGTCCGTTCCTGTTCCGATCCGAGCCGCCGAAAGCCAACTCGGTTAGCGCCCAATAACTGAAATTCAGGTTAGTCTGTATTAACTGTGAAGTCCAACACATACCGCCCTGGCTAATCTGCGGGCCTGAGGAGGAATCATGGCCAGCACTGAGGCCGCCCGGACCGGCGGGCGCGGCTCCCCGCTGGAGCACGCTACGGCGGCGGAACCCGTTCCCCCTGCGCCCCGGGCCCCGGGCTCCCAGCGCAATTCGTCAACCCAGCGCAGCTCGTCAACGCAACGCGGCCAGGCGAAGGAGAACCGGCGGCAGGCCTTGTTGAGTGCCGCGGCTTCGCTGTTCGCCGTCAACGGGTTCAACCGCGTGTCCCTTGAGGACCTCGGAGCGGCGGCAGGGGTCAGCGGCCCGGCTGTCTACCGTCATTTTCCCGGGAAGCAGGCGGTCCTCGCGGACCTGCTGGTGACCGTCAGCCAGGAACTCCTCGACGGCGGCCGCGAGGTGGTGGCGCGCAATCCCGATCCCGCATCCGCACTGCGTTGCCTGGTGGAGTTCCAGGTGGACTTCGCCCTGGGCAAGCCTGACGTTATCCGGGTACAGGACCGGGATTTCAGCAACCTGTCCGATGACGACCAGGCGGCTGTGCGGACCCTCCAGCTGAGCTATGTCGAGGCCTGGGTGGATGTCCTCGCAAAGCTGCATCCGGACACGGAGATCACGGAGCTCCGGATGCGTGCACATGCCACGTTCGGGCTCATCAACTCAACACCGCACTCGGTGCGCAGCCACGGCCGGAAGATGGCAGCACAATCCGCCCGCCCCCTGCTCGAGAGCATGGCCCTGGCGGCGCTTCTGGTGGATGCCAGGCCGCCTTCCCCCTAGGCCTTGGTTTTTGTCCAGAGATGCAGGGATAAACCGTCCGGAACCCTGCATCTCTGGACAAAACTCCCCTGGGTCAGACCATGGTGAGGACCATTCCCGGGTCCGCGAGGATTGCGCCCACGTCCGCCAGGAAGCGCGAGCCTTGCTCTCCGTCCACCAGGCGGTGGTCAAAGGACAGGCTTAGCGTGAGCACCTGACGCAGGGCCACCTCGCCCTGATACTCCCACGGCATGTTCCGCACCGCCCCCAGTGCGAGGATCGCGGCCTCCCCGGGGTTGAGGATGGGCGTGCCGGCGTCGATCCCGAAGACGCCGATGTTGGTGATCGAGATGGTTCCCCCGGACAGATCCGCCGGTGTGGTTCTGCCGGCACGGGCTGTTTCGGTGAGTTCGGCCAGCGCCTCGGCCAGCTGCAGCAGCGACAGCGAGTCTGCGTCCTTGATGTTGGGTACGGTCAGTCCCCGTGGCGTGGCGGCCGCAATGCCCAGGTTCACGTAGTTGAACGTCACGATTTCCTGGTTCTCCCCGTCCCAGCGCGCGTTCAGGGCCGGGTTCCGACGAAGGGCGATCAGCACAGCTTTGGCCGCCAGGGTGAGCGGCGTCAGCTTGTGCCCGCTGAATTCGCGATTGCTCCTCAGCCTGGAGAGCAGGCCCATGGCCGGGGTGACATCCACCGTGAGGAACTCGGTGACATGCGGGGCAGTGAAGGCGCTCGCCACCATAGCGGCCGCCGTGAACTTCCGCACGCCCTTGATGGGCATCCGGGTTTCCCGCTCCCCCTGACGGACCTGAATTCCGACCGGGGCTGCTTCCTGGGCTGCACCGGAATCACCATCCAGAAAGTGCTGGACGTCCTCGCGGGTGATCAGGCCCTGCGGCCCGGTCCCGGCCACCATGGCCAGGTCCACACCTAGGTCCTTGGCAAGCTTCCGCACCGGCGGCGTGGACCGGGGGCGGGTGCCGGCGGGCTTGGTGTCGTCAGGCTCTACCAGCGGAGAACGGGTGATACCAGGCTCAACCATCGGGTGGAGGTTGCGGACCCGCCGTGCCGGCCGGGCGGAGCTTTCGACGACGGCGCCGTACCCCACGAGGTTGGGTTGCCTTGTGGTTTCCCCTGCCTCCGGCGCCCCCAGTCGCGGCATTGGGGATGCCGGGGACGAAGCGGGGGCATCGGCCTTTGGTGAGGGGGCGGCGGCGTCGTCCGTTACTTCGAACGAAACGATGGGCTTGCCTACCTCCACGATGGTGCCGGGCTGTTCATGGAGTTCCCGGATGACCCCTGCGAAAGGGGACGGGAGCTCCACCACGGCCTTGGCGGTTTCCACCTCGGCAATCACCTGGTTGAGGCTGACGGTATCCCCCACCCCAACCTTCCAGCTGAGGATTTCCGATTCAGTAAGCCCTTCGCCCAGGTCCGGAAGCCGGAATTCCTTGATCATGGTGGCGCTCATCCTTCCAGCCCGCTGAGGGAATTAGGCCGGCCCAGGGCACGGTCCACGCCGTCGAGGATGCGGTCCAGGCCCGGCAGGTGATGCATTTCAAGCTTGGAGTACGGGTACGGAATGTCGAAGCCGGTCACCCGGACGGGCGCCGCCTCAAGGTAGTAGAAGCACCGCTCGGTGATGCTGGCCGTTACCTCCGCACCGAGCCCTCCGGACTGGCCGGCCTCGTGCGTCACCACCAGGCGGCCGGTCTTGCGGACCGATGCCACTACCGTGTCGTAGTCCACTGGGGCCAGCGAGCGCAGGTCGATGACCTCAATGGAGATACCTTCGTCCGCAGCGGCAAGGGCAGCGTCGCGGGCAGTTTTCACCAGCGGGCCGTAGGCCACCAGGGTGACGTCGGCGCCTTCTGTCAGCACCCTCGCCTGGTCCATGGGCACTGCGGAGCCCGGATCAAGGGACTCGTCAACCTCGCCTTTGTCGTGATAGCGGCGCTTGGGCTCGAAGTACAGGACAGGATCGTCGCAGGAGATGGCCTGCTGGATGACGGTATGGGCGTCCTGCGGGTTAGAGACTGTCACTACGCGCAGGCCCGAGGTGTGGGTGAAGTAGGCTTCCGGGGACTCGGAATGATGCTCGGGTGAACCGATGCCGCCGCCGAACGGGACCCTGATGGTAATGGGCATTTTCACCGCGCCGCGCGTGCGGTAGTGGAGCTTTGCCACCTGGCTGACGATTTGGTCGAACGCGGGGTAGATAAAGCCGTCGAACTGGATCTCCACCACGGGACGGTAACCGCGGTAGGCCAGTCCCACGGCCGTTCCCACAATCGCTGACTCTGCCAGCGGCGTGTCCACCACCCGGTGCTTGCCGAAGTCCTTCTGGAGGCCGTCGGTAATCCTGAAGACGCCGCCCAGGGCACCAATGTCTTCCCCCAGGAGGACCACCTTGGGATCGTTCTCCAGGGATTTGCGCAGGCCGGCGTTGATTGCGCGGGCAAAGGTCATCTGGGTCATCAGCGTGCACCTTCTTCTGATACGGCTTCTGCGGGATCACCGAACGAGGCCAGGTAACGGGCGTAATGGTCCTGCTGCCGGTCCAGCCAGGAGTTGGGGGTGCTGTAGACGTGCTTGAAGACATCCATCGGCTGCGGCTCGGGCATGGTGGTGCAGCCCGTGCGCATTTCCCGGGCTACGGCGTCGGCCTTGTCCTTGACCTGTTGTTTCAGCGCTGCCGTCAGCAGCCCCTTGCGGTCCAGGAGTGCCTCCACCCGGCTGATCGGGTCCTTCGCTGCCCAGTCCTCCAGCTCGTTGGCGTCACGGTAGCGGGTGGGGTCATCGGCAGTCGTGTGCGGACCCATCCGGTAGCTGACCGCCTCAATAAACGTCGGACCGCCGCCGCGCCGGGCACGGTCCAGGGCCACCCGCGTTGCTGCCATCACCGCCAGGACGTCGTTGCCGTCCACCCGCAGGCTTGGGATGCCGAACCCGGCCGCCCTGTCCGCCAGCTGGATGTGCGACTGAAGCCGCACCGGTTCGGAGATGGCCCAGTGGTTGTTGGTGCAGAAAAACACGACCGGCACCTGGAAGCTCGCGGCGAAGACCATGGCCTCGTTGACGTCGCCTTCGCTGGTGGCTCCATCACCGAAATACGTCACCGCCGCGGAATCGGCGCCGTCGTTCTGGATGCCCATGGCATAGCCGGTGGCGTGCAGGGTCTGGGCTCCAATAATGATCTGTGGCGTGGCCATATTGATGGAGTACGGGTCCCAGCCGGAGGAGGCGTTCCCGCGCCAGACCCGGACGATGTCCGTCAGGTCCACTCCCCTGCAGTACGCAACACCGTTCTCACGGTAGCTGGAGAACACAAAGTCGTCGGGGCGGAGGGACCGGCCGGAACCGACCTGGGCTGCTTCCTGCCCCAGCAGCGGCGGCCACAACGCGAGCTCACCTTGCCTCTGCAGGGCCGTTGCTTCGACGTCGATGCGCCGGATGACCGTCATGTCCTCGAACAGCGCGCACAGCTGCTCGTCCGTGACGTCCCGCACCCAGGGGTCGAATTCGGGGTGGCTCACCCGCTCCCCCGCCGGAGTAATCAGCTGGACGAGGGCTCTGCCCTGTCCGTGGATGTCCGCACTGGCAGCAACACTTCCGGCACCCGCATCCGGGGCACCTGTGCCGTCCTGGCCCGTTTCGTCTGTAGACACGATAGCCGCACCTTCTCACGTCGTTGACCAGCGGATCCGGGACTTGTGATCCCGCTGGCCGCCGGCCTCCCGGGCGCCGTTGCTCCGGATACTGTGACCCTACTCACAATGCTCATTGGGTACAACCACCGCGGTGATCATTGAGCACAATGCGCTGCCCGGCGCCTCATGACGGTGCTAACGTTGCGCATTATGCAAGCTTTGGATGGCACTGACACCCGCCTTCTGTCCGCGTTGGCGCAAGATCCCCGGCGGACGGTGGTGGCGCTGGCCCAGAGGCTTGGCCTCTCCAGGAATACAGTGCAGGCGCGGATGGCCCAGCTGGAAAAAAAGCACGTCTTCCTATCCTTCGAACGCAGGATCAATCCGGTGGCGCTCGGGTACCCGCTGATGGCATTCATCTCCGTCCATGTCCAGCAGCAAAAGCTTGTCCCACTGGCGGCGGACCTGGCAGACATTCCGGAGATCCTGGAGGGCTACGGGCTCACCGGCTCAGCCGACCTGCTGCTCCGGGTGGTGGCCCTGGATGCCGAGGACCTCTTCCGTATTAACGGGAAGATCCTGGCGTGCGACGGCGTGGACCGGACCGACACCGCCCTGGCGATGGGTGAACTCATCCCCTTCCGGATACAGCCCCTGCTGGACCGGGGACCGCAAGGCAGCTGACGGTACCGGCGGACGGAGCATGAAGTACGACGGCGGCAGCGCGGGCTATAGGCTGTTGCAAGTTATTCAGGGGTTCCGGGAGGGTCCCCGCAATCAGGCGGTGCCGATGCAGCACGCCGGAAAGGCTCCATCTTGAGCAATCCTCAGGAACCGTACCAGCCGGGACAGCCCGCACATGCCCCGCAGCAGCCGCCCTCGCCCCCTCAGCAGCAACCGGGCCAGGGCGGACAGGCGTACCAGGCTCCTGCCGGCACTTACGGTGAGCCCGGCCCGTTCGGGCTGCCGGGCCAGCAGCCCCCGCGCAGGAGCCGGCGGAAACTGTGGATCATCCTGGCCAGCGTTGGCGGGGTCCTGCTCCTGGTGGTCCTGGGCATCATCATCCTGGTCAACGTGGTGGGCAGCGCCACGAATCAGGCCCGCGGCCTTGCTGACGGTTTCACCGAGCTGGTCATCAGCGGACAGAGCTCCCAGGCCTACGATGAGTACCTCGACCCCGCCCTGAAGGAACAGCTGTCCAAAGAAGCGTTTATCGCCGGAGTGGGAACGCTGGAGATGAACGACCAGTGCAAGCCGTCCTACAACGACCTCCAGGTGAGCACGGACAACGGGGTCAAGGCCGCAGACGTGGCGGGTGTCATCACCTGTGAGGGCAAGGAAGTGGACCTCATGTACCGGTTTGAAGGCACGGACGAGCTCAAGATGACCAACATCAAGCTGCGGCCCAAGGCCTAGCTCCAAAGACCAGCCACGCAGACGCACAAGAGCCCCGGCGCCGCAGCGCCGGGGCTCTTTCTGTCGTGGCGGGTGGCTGGTCCGCGGGGGCCTAGTGGTTTACTGCCTTCTCTGCTCCGACCCCGGTGAGGGAACGGACTTCCATTTCGGCCTGCTTGGCACTGTCTTCGCGCTTCTTGTCCAGGACTGTTCCGAGCCAGCCCAGGAAGAATGCCAGCGGAATGGACACGATGCCGGGGTTGCTCAGCGGGAAGATCGCGAAGTTTGCATCCTTGATCATCGACGTTGCGCCGCCGGAGACGACCGGCGAGAAGATGATCAGGACAATCGCGGCACCAAGCCCGCCGTACATGCTCCAGACTGCGCCCTGCGTGGTGAACTTCCGCCAGAACAGGGAGTAGACGATGGTGGGCAGGTTGGCGGAGGCGGCGACGGCGAATGCCAGTGCCACGAGGAACGCCACGTTCTGCCCGTTGGCGAGGATTCCGCCCAGGATGGCCAGGATGCCGATGACCACCACGGTGCGCCGGGCCACCTTGACTTCGGTGTCAGCGTCGGCCTTGCCCTTGGAGATGACGCTTGCGTAGATGTCATGGGCGAAGGAGGCAGCGGCGGTGATGGTCAGGCCCGCCACAACGGCCAGGATGGTGGCGAACGCCACGGCCGAGATGAAGCCCAGCAGCAGCGGACCGCCCAGGTAGAAGGCCAGCAGCGGCGCTGCGGCATTCACGCCGCCCGGAGCCGTCCGGATGGTTTCGGGGCCGACGAGTGCTGCTGCACCGTAGCCGAGGACCAGCGTGAAGAGGTAGAAGAGCCCGATCAGCCAGATGGCCCACACCACGGACTTGCGGGCTTCCTTGGCCGTGGGGACGGTGTAGAAGCGCATCAGCACATGCGGCAGGGCGGCGGTGCCCAGGACCAGCGCGAGGCCCAGGGACATAAAGTCCAGTTTGGACGTTTCCGTCTTGCCGTACTGCAGGCCCGGGTTGAGGACGGCCGGGTTGTTGGCCGTTTCCACCGCCGCGCCGAGCAGGCTGGAGAGGTTGAAGCCGTAGATCGCCAGGACCCAGAGGGTCATGACGGCCGCGCCGGCGATGAGCAGGACGGCCTTGATGATCTGCACCCACGTGGTGCCCTTCATGCCGCCGATCAGGACGTACATGATCATCAGGCCGCCGACGACGATGATCACCAAAGCCTGTCCGCCCCAGTCGCTGATGCCCAGCAGCAGCGAAACCAGGCTTCCGGCGCCGGCCATCTGCGCCAGGAGGTAGAAGAAGCAGACCGCAAGGGTGGAGATGGCGGCGGCGATGCGGACGGGCCGCTGCTTCAGGCGGAAGGACAGCACATCCGCCATGGTGAACTTGCCGGTATTGCGCAGGAGCTCGGCGACGAGCAGCAGGGCGACGAGCCAGGCCACCAGGAAGCCGATGGAGTACATAAAACCGTCATAGCCGTTGACGGCAATGGCTCCGGTGATGCCCAGGAACGAGGCTGCCGAGAGGTAGTCCCCCGCGATGGCGGTTCCGTTCTGCGAGCCGGTAAACGAGCGCCCGGCGGCGTAGTAGTCCGCTGCCGTTTTGTTGTTCCGGCTGGCGCGGAAAACAATCACCATGGTGACGGCCACGAACAGCCCGAAGACGCCCATGTTCAGCAGGGTGGTGTCCTTGAGGGCGGCCACGTCCACCGCTGTGGCGATGCCGATCATTTGTTTACCCCGCCCACTCGGTTGCCGTCCTTATCAAATTCGTGTCCTTCAATCTCGTCGCGGATTTCAGCGGCGATGGGATCCAGCCGCCGGTTGGAGTAGCTGACGTACCAGCTGGTGATCGCAAACGTCGAGACGAACTGGAGCAGGCCGAGGATCAGGCCAACGTTGATGTTGCCCCAGACCTTGGTGGACATAAAGCCCACGGCGTAGTCCGCCAGCAGGACGTAAGCGAAATACCACAGCAGGAATGCGACTGCCATGGGGAAGACAAAGCTGCGGTGACGCTTGCGCAGTTCCTGGAACTGCTCGGTCGACTGGACCTGTTCAAAGTCCACGGACGCCGCTGCGTCCGGAGTGTGGGCATCGTTACCCATCGTTCCTCCTCATTGAGACTTGCCTTGGACACACCCGCCGCAGATCCCTGGCAGGAATACCGCAAATGTGACTGCAATCACTGTGCTGGGCGGCGGCACCACATTCCAGCCCTGACGCGCCCGCGGTCGCTCAACGGTCGCGATGCTGCGACAAACGGCGCCCGCCGTTACGCTGGGCACCATGCCGGACTCCCCCCTCCTGACCGCCGCGGCTGTTGCCGTGATCGCCATGGCTGTCGCCGTCGTCGTCGGCCTGGGGTTGAAGGTATTGCGGTCCTTCAGGGACCTCGGCACGGACGCCGAACGCGCCACCTACCACACCCTGCACGCGGCATCCCAGGCAGGGCAGCATCTGCGGCGCGGCCTCAACCCCGCGGGTGCAGCGAAGGCCAGTCGGCAGCTGCGGGCGCTGCTGGGCTGCGAGGCGCTCGCCATCACCGACACCACCGGGGTGCTGGCGTGGGACGGCGCCGCCGAGGAACTGAAGCCAGAGTTGATGCGCCTGGCCGAAGGCGTGCTCGCGGGCGGGCGGGCGGCGGTGCTCCCGGCGGGGCACCCCACGGGGCCGGGCGGTACCGCAAGGAGCGGCACGGGCATCCCCCTTGCCGCAGTGATCGCCCCGGTGCGCGCCGGGACGCGCGTCGTGGGCGCCGTCGCCGCCTTCGCGCCGTCGGCGGGTGCCGGGCTGGTCAGGGCCACCGGCGAGGTGGCGGACTGGGTGGCTGTGCAGGTGGAGCTGGCGGAGTTGGACGCATCCCGGACGCTGCTCATGGAGGCGGAGGTGCGGGCACTGCGCGCACAGATCAGCCCGCACTTCATCTACAACTCGCTCAACGCCATCGCCTCCTTCATCAACACAGACCCCGCCCGCGCCCGGGAACTGGTGGTGGAGTTCGCCGACTTTACCCGCTACTCCTTCCGTCGCCACGGGGACTTCACCACCCTCGCCGAGGAACTCCGCTGCATCGACCGCTACCTCCTCCTGGAACGAGCACGGTTCGGCGAGCGCGTCCAGGTCAGCCTGCGCGTGGCGCCTGAGGTGCTCAGCACCGTTATTCCCTTCCTTAGCCTGCAGCCGCTGGTGGAAAACGCCGTCCGGCACGGGCTTGAGGCCAAGGAAGGGCCGGGACACATCAGCATCAGCGCGAACGACGCCGGCGCCTTCGCCGAGGTGACCATTGAGGACGACGGTGTGGGCATGGATCCGGCGCAGCTGCAGTCCATGCTGGCAGGCCATACCGACGGCGAGCACGTAGGCCTGCGCAACGTGGACGCCCGCCTGCGGCAGGTCTACGGCAACGACCACGGGCTGGTCATCGACACCGCGCCCGGGGAGGGGACGCTGATCACCATGCGCGTTCCAAAGTCGCAGCCCGGCCACGATGCCTGACCTGCAAAACGTGCGTCCTGATGCTCCCCTGATCCGGCCGCCCTGCGGCGGAAGCTAACCTAGGAACATGATTAACGTCCTCGTCGTTGATGATGAGCTGCCCGCCGTTGAGGAACTGGCTTTCCTCCTGGGGCGGGACGACCGCATCGGCACCGTCCTGCGCGCCACGTCGGGCACCGAAGCCCTTCGGGCCTTGGCAGCCGGTCCGGTGGACGCCGTCTTCCTGGACATCCATATGCCGGCGGTGTCCGGGCTGGATATTGCGCGCGCCATTGCCGCCAGCAGGAATCCCCCTGCGGTGGTTTTTGTCACCGCGGACGAGGACCACGCCCTGAAGGCCTTCGAACTCGCCGCGGTGGATTACCTGCTCAAGCCGGTCCGGGCCGAACGGCTGGCACGGTCGGTGGGTCGCATCAGCGAACTGCGCGACGGCGAAACGGCGGCTGAGATGATCACCGTGGACCAAGGCGGTACCACCAGGATGATCAGGCGCGACGACGTCACGTACGTACAGGCCCAGGGCGACTATGCAAGGCTGCATACGGCGGATGCGAGCTACCTGATCAGGGTGCCCCTTGCCGACCTGGAGCAGCAGTGGGCGGACGCCGGGTTCATCCGGACGCACCGCTCCTACCTGGTTGCCCTGAAGCATGTGACGTCCATGAAACTGGCGGCCGATGGGCCCAGTGTCACCGTTGCAGGTGCCGGACTTCCCATCAGCCGGCGCCACCTGCCAACGGTTCGGGAGAAGCTGGGCGCCACCAGGATCAGGCCGCACGCGTGACGAGGGTACGGGTCACTGCACCGCGCTCCGCGGCCCTTCCTCCCAGGGACAGCCGGGAAGCGGCGCAGGACTCCGAGGTGGGGCAGGTCTTCGTTCGGTCCCTGATCCGGTCCCAGCTGCGCCTGGCCCTGGTGGTGGCCGCAGGGTTCCTGCTGATCCTTGGCGCCTTCCCTCTGCTGCTGGCCGTGGTGCCCGGCTTGGCGGAAACCCGCCTCGCGGGGATCCCCTTCGACTGGCTTCTCCTGGGCGCAGGCATCTATCCCCTGATCGGGCTCAGCGCCTGGCTGTACGTCCGGACCGCGGCACGCAACGAAGCGCGGTACCGGGACCTGGCCAAGGACCAGTGACGGCACCATGAATCCAGGCGTGGCCATAGCGGCGCTCGCCGTGGTGTCCGTGGCCACTGCGGTGATCGGCTTCTACGGACTGCGGATCTCGCGGACCACCGGCGATTTCTATGTTGCTTCCCGGACGGTGCGGCCGTGGTGGAATGCCTCGGCCATCGGTGGAGAGTACCTCTCCGCGGCAAGCTTCCTCGGGGTTGCCGGCCTCATCCTGCTGTCCGGGACGGATGCCCTGTGGTTTCCGGTGGGCTACACCGCCGGTTACCTCATGCTGCTGCTGTTCGTTGCAGCCCCGCTTCGGCGCTCCGGCGCGTACACAATCCCCGACTTTACTGAAGCCAGGCTGGATTCCAGGGCCGTCCGGAAGGTCACCAGCCTGGTGGTGGTGCTGGTGGGCTGGCTGTACATTGTGCCGCAGCTCCACGGCGCCGCTTTGACCATCCGGATCACCACAGGCCTGCCGTCGTGGGTGGGATCGGTGGCCGTGGTGATTGTTGTGTGCCTGACAGTGGTTGCCGGCGGCATGCGTTCCATCACTTTTGTCCAGGCTTTCCAGTACTGGCTCAAGCTGACGGCCCTGGCGGTTCCCATCCTGTTCATCATCTTTATGCTCGCTGGGAACGGCACTCCTGCCCTGTCTCCGCCTGCCGTGAACCCCACCAGCCTTGCCCCCGCCGGGCTCTACCAGAACGTGTCGCTGCTGGTGGCCCTCCTCTTCGGGACCCTCGGGCTCCCCCACGTACTGGTCCGTTTCTACACCAACCCCGACGGGCAGTCTGCCCGGCGGACCACGCTCATTGTCCTGGGCCTGCTGTCCGTGTTCTACCTGTTTCCCACGGCCTACGGACTCGTGGGCAGAATGTTCGCGCCCGGCCTCGCCCGCGCCAACCAGGCCGATGCCATGGTGCTGCTGCTCCCCGGCGAACTGGTGGGCGGCCCCGCCGGAGACCTGCTGTCAGCCTTTGTGGTCGCAGGCGCCTTTGCAGCTTTCCTCTCCACCACGTCAGGCCTGGTGGTGTCCCTTGCCGGCGTGATCAGCCAGGACGTCCTGGGCGCCGGCGTGGGTGGCTTCCGGCTCGCTGCGGTGATCTCCATCGTGGTGCCCCTGGGGTTCGCGTTTATGACGGATTCGCTGGCCCTCGCCGGGAGCGTGGGCCTGGTTTTCGCCTTCACCGCGTCCACCGTGTGCCCGGTGCTGCTGCTGGGCATCTGGTGGCGGGGTCTGACCGACGCCGGCGCCATCGCCGGGATGGTAACCGGCGGGGTACTGTGCGGCGGCGCCATGATCGCCGGCGCCGTGGCGGGCGCTTCCAACCTCGCACCCTGGCTGGCACAGCCGGCGGCCTGGACCGTGCCGGCGGCCTTCGCCGTGATGGTCGGAGTTTCCCGTGCCACCGTCCAGCGTGTCCCCAAGACCATGCCACGGGTCATGACCCGGCTCCACACTCCGGAACGGCCCCTGGCCACGGAACGCTGACCCTCGCGCAGCCCTGCCGGCCCGGCCCGGTTTTTCCTCGCGCTGCTCCCTCTGTTGGGAGACAATTACGCCATGTCCACCGAGGGCGGCGTGCCCGCAGGCAAACGGGATGAAATTCCTCCTTCAGTGCGGGCCCAACTGCTCGCCACTGAACACTGGGGCCTGCTTGCATCGCGCAGCACCACCCAGAGCGAGGTACTGACCCGCATCAGCGTGTTTCTCACCTTTACCTCCGCCAGCGTGGTGAGCGCGGCCCTGGTGGGCCAGGCCACCCGCTTTTCCGAAGCGTTCGTCATGCTCGCGGTGATAGTCCTCTGCATCGACGTGGCCATGGGGCTCCTCACCCAGGTCCGCGTGATGAACGTCGCCCAGGAGGATCTGATGTACGTAACGGCAATGAACAGGCTCCGGGCCGCGTATGTCGATCTGGATCCGGGCATAGCGCCCTACTTGATGGCTGCCTATCACGATGACGAGGCCGGGTCCGCCCGGACATACTTCTTCTTTGGAAACCGGAGCAACCTGAGCCACGTTGCCGGGAGCAGCATGATTTTTATGGCTGCAGCGAACTCGGCCCTGATCGCCATCCTGTCGGGCCTGCTGGTGTCCCTCCTGGGTGCTGGCAACGCGGCGGCAGTCATCGTCGGAGCAGTGGCCGGCCTGGCCTTCCTGGCGGCGTGGTCGATCCACGGTTACCGGGCGTACAGGGAGATTTGGCGGAGGTTCCAACCGCTCTCCCCCACCCCGCCGGCGTGAGAATGTGCCGGGTCAGTCGATGGCCGCCATCAGTTCAATCACACGGTCCAGGAAGGCGTCCACCTGGGTTTCCTCGTACCCGTCGCGGCCAACGGCGGGACGGAAAACTGCGCGGCGGACGTTGTCGACGCTGAGCGGCTTGTCCTGTTCGAGGTAGGCGATGAGTTCGTGGCACAGGCGGTCCACGTCAACCGTGTTGTAGCTGCGGACCTTATTCCTGGACGGCCGGCGGAAGCGGTCACCGTCGGGGCGGTGCAGCCTGCCGCGGAGGATGCCGGACAGGTCTCCAATCTCCCGCAGCCACGCTTCCTCACCATGGGCAGCGATCAGTTCGTCCCGCTCGCGGCGCGCGAAGGCGTCTTCGAGGCGGTCCAGTGCTGCATCCACGACGGCCGCTGAATAGCCGCCCTTGACGGGATCGAAGGAAACCGCCCTGACAACGGCACTGGTAACGGGCTGCGCCGCAGCCTCGGGGGTTTCAAGGGACACCCGCGCCCGCTGCAGGAACTGGTCCACCTGCTTGGCGTTGTAGCCGTAATCGCTGCGCTCCACGCGCTCAAAGGACGCAGGGATCTGCCGATGAATGTCCAATGCCACTTTTGATTCCTTCGATGCTCTTCAAGCCGTTACTCCGGCACCAGTCTATTGGCGCCTGGACCCGGCAGGGTTTTGTGTGTCAGGCCCCGGAAACGAGCCCGTACAGGACAAAAGCCGCCGGGGCCGCAAAAACAATGGAGTCCAGCCGGTCCATTACGCCGCCATGTCCCGGCAGAATGCTGCTCATATCCTTGACGCCCAGTTCGCGCTTAACCATCGACTCCGCCAGGTCACCCGCCGTGGATGCCGCCACCAGGCCCACTGCAAGGAGAACACCCACCCACCAGGGCTTGTCCAGCAGAAAGAGGCTGGCAAGGATGCCGATGAGTATCGCGCCGCCAATGGAACCGGCAAATCCTTCCCAGGATTTTTTCGGGCTGATCTTCGGCGCCATCGGGTGCTTGCCCAGGGATGCGCCCACCAGGTAACCGAAGGTGTCGTTGGACACCACCAGCAGCAGCATCACCGCCACTTGCCACGCGCCGTCGGGAATTGTTCCTCCCGGCCAGAGCCCCAGCGGGGTGGCGCCGCCCGAAGCGTGCAGCGGGAGCGCCGCGAAGCTGATGAAGAACGGCACCCAGCCGAGGGTAAAGACGCCGGCGAAGATGCTGTTGGCCGAGCCCGCGGCGCTCTCAATGGAACGCCACAGCAGCACGGCCACGGAGCTGAGCAGCATGCCAAAGAGCAGGCTTTCGATCCCGCCGAAGTAGGCAGCAAAAGGCATGGCCACCGTGCCGGTCATGACCGGCACAATGGGCATCCTGGTCCCGTTCGCCTCCAGGGCCCGGTAAATTTCCCACACCCCAAAAACGGCGAACGCAGTGGTGACTGCAACAAATCCGAGCGGAAGGAACAGCAGCCCGCCCAGCACGGCGAAGAGCATGGCCAGGCCCACCACCACCGCAGCCGGCAGGTTCCGCCCGGCCTTCGGCGTCGGGTTGGTCCTGGGCTGCTTTCCCCGTGTGCGCGCCCGCTGTGCCGGGGCCTGCTCTGCCTGGCCCATCAGACTTCGAGCAGCTCTGCTTCCTTGCGCTTGAGCAGCTCGTCGATGCCGTCCACATGCGCCTTAGTGAGTCCGTCCAGTTCCTTTTCGGCGCGGGTGCCCTCATCCTCGCCCGCCTCGCCGTCCTTGACCAGCTTGTCCAGGGTTTCCTTCGCCTTGCGGCGGATGTTGCGGATGGAAACCTTGGCGTCTTCGCCCTTGGTCTTGACGATCTTGACGTATTCCTTGCGGCGTTCCTTGGTCAGCTCCGGAATGGTGACCCGGATGACGTTGCCGTCGTTGGAGGGGTTGGCGCCGACTTCGGAGTCGCTGAGCGCACGTTCGATGTCGCGCAGGGCGGTTTTGTCGAACGGGGTGATGAGGATGGTACGGGCGTCCGGAATGGCGAAGGAGGCAAGCTGCTGCAGCGGCGTGGGTGAGCCGTAATAGTCCACCAGGACCTTGTTGTACAGGCCCGGGTTGGCCCGCCCGGTGCGGATGGAAGCGAAGTCTTCCTTGGCTACCTCAACGGCCTTGTCCATCTTTTCTTCGGCTTCGAGCAAGGTTTCTTCGATCACGGTCTCTCCTGAAGATTCGGGTGCTGTCCGGGGCCCCGGTTCCATGCACAACGTGGTTCTCTGTTACTGCTTCCGCCCCTGGTCCCGAAGGCAGGGGCGGAACGGTCCTGAAAACATCCTAGCCGTAGCTAGGCAGTGACCAGCGTGCCCAGCTTCTCGCCGAGGATGGCCCGGGTGACGTTGCCCTCGCCCTCCATGCCGAAGACCACCATCGAGAGATTGTTGTCCTTGCACATGGTCATCGCCGTCTGGTCCATCACGCGGATGTCGCGGCGGAGGGCGTCGTCATAGCTGAGGGTCTCGAGCCGTTCGGCTGAGGGGTCCTTCTTCGGGTCCGCGGTGTAGACAGCGTCCACTCCGCTCTTCGCCATCAGGACGACGTCGGCATGGACTTCGAGGGCACGCTGGGCGGCGACGGTATCGGTAGAGAAGTACGGCAGGCCGGCGCCCGCGCCGAAGATGACCACACGGCCCTTTTCCATGTGCCGGATGGCACGGCGGGGAATGTACGCTTCGGCTACCTGCCCCATGGTGATGGCGCTCTGGACGCGGGTCTCGACGCCGGCCTGCTCCAGGAAGTCCTGCAGGGCGAGGCAGTTCATCACCGTTCCGAGCATGCCCATGTAGTCCGCCCTTGAGCGGTCCATGCCGCTCTGGGAAAGTTCTGCGCCGCGGAAGAAGTTGCCGCCGCCAACCACGATCGCCACTTCCACCTGGGGAACGGCCGCCGCGATCTGCTTGGCAACGTCGCGGACTGTCTCCGGGTCAACGCCAAGCTTCCCGCCGCCGAAGACCTCGCCGGAGAGCTTCAGGAGGACCCGGCGTCGGCTTTTCTCTGGCTGGATTACACTGTTGACGGCTTCCATGATGCCTTCCCGTTGTGAGTCTCAAAAAAGGTTATCCTGCTGGGGCCAATGGTCGGTACCGGCCCGGTGCATGCAAAAGGGGCGGCCACCGAAGTGGCCACCCCCTTGCTGTTTCGACTAGGAGCCGACGCGGAAACGCGTGAACGCGGTTCCCTTGACACCGGCCTCTTCGAGGACCTGCGCCACGGACTTCTTGGCGTCCTTCGCGAATGCCTGGTCAACCAGGACCTCACCCTTGTAGAAGCCGGTCACGCGGCCTTCCACGATCTTGGTGAGTGCGGCTTCGGGCTTGCCCTCGGCTTTGGCGGTCTCTT
The DNA here is from genome assembly GCF_054408515.1 of Arthrobacter sp. D3-16. Taxonomy (NCBI): domain Bacteria; kingdom Bacillati; phylum Actinomycetota; class Actinomycetes; order Micrococcales; family Micrococcaceae; genus Arthrobacter; species Arthrobacter sp. D3-16. The sequence continues at coordinate 2,697,939 of NZ_CP096437.1, forward strand.
CGGCGATGCGGCGCTCGGACTCAACCAGCTCGGACGGAACGTCATCGCGGGTCAGGTAGTTCGGGGCCATGGCAGCAATGTGGACTGCGACATCGTGGGCGGCGGTGGCAGCGGTTTCGCCTTCACCGTCGACAGCGAACAGCACGCCAACCTGGGCCGGGAGGTCCTTGGAGGTCTTGTGCAGGTAAGCGTCAACCGTTGCACCCTCGACGCGGGAAATACGGCGGACAACAACCTTTTCGCCCAGGACAGCGCCTTCTTCGACGACGACCTCGGAGAGCGGCTTGCCGTCAACTTCGGTGGCGAGCAGGGTCTCCAGGTCGGCTGCACCGGACTCAACGGCGACGGCCAGGACCTTGTCGGCCAGCTGGATGAACTTGTCAGCCTTGGCTACGAAGTCGGTCTCGCAGTTGACCTCGATCATGACGCCGACGCCGTTGCTGACCTTTGCGGCCACCAGGCCTTCAGCGGTGGAGCGGCCCTCGCGCTTGGTAGCGCCCTTGAGGCCCTTGATGCGGATGATTTCGATGGCCTTCTCGGCGTCACCGTTGGCTTCGTCAAGAGCCTTCTTGACGTCCATCATGCCGGCGCCGGTGCGCTCGCGCAGGGCCTTGATGTCCGCGGCAGTGTAGTTCGCCATGTGAACCCCTCTGTCTAGAAATGTGTTGTGGTGTACGGACTGACAGGACGGCAGCCCATGTGGTGGGCCGCCATCCTGTCAGCAGCTCCGGCACCGCAGGCGGCACCGGAGAATCCGGATTTACTGGTGTTACTTGGCGTCTTCAGCCGGAGCAGCAGCGTCTTCTGCTGGAGCAGCTGCCTCGGCAGCGGCCGGAGCTTCAGCTTCCTCGGCGGGAGCAGCAGCAGCTTCCTCAGCCTTGCTGCCCTCGAGGAGTTCGCGCTCCCACTCGGCCAGCGGCTCTTCCGGAGCTTCGGTGGTGCCGGTGGCGCGGTTGTTGCGGGCGATGAGGCCTTCGGCAACGGCGTCGGCAACAACGCGGGTCAGGAGGTTCACGGAGCGGATGGCGTCGTCGTTGCCCGGGATCGGGAAGTCGACCTCGTCCGGATCGCAGTTGGTGTCCAGGATGGCCACAACCGGGATGTTCAGCTTCTTGGCCTCGTCAACGGCGAGGTGCTCCTTCTTGGTGTCCACGATCCAGAGCACGGAGGGTGCCTTGGTGAGGTTGCGGATACCGCCGAGGTTGGACTCGAGCTTGGTGAGTTCACGCTTGAGGAGCAGGAGCTCCTTCTTGGTGTACGCGGAGCCGGCGACGTCGTCGAAGTCGATCTCTTCGAGTTCCTTCATGCGCTGGATGCGCTTGGCAACCGTCTGGAAGTTGGTCAGCATACCGCCGAGCCAACGCTGGTTCACGTACGGCTGGCCAACGCGGGTTGCCTGCTCGGCAATTGCTTCCTGGGCCTGCTTCTTGGTGCCGACGAAGAGGACGGTGCCGCCGTGTGCAACGGTGGCCTTCACGAACTCGTATGCACGGTCGATGTAGGACAGCGACTGCTGAAGGTCGATGATGTAGATGCCGTTGCGCTCCGTGAAGATGAAGCGCTTCATCTTCGGGTTCCAACGGCGGGTCTGGTGTCCAAAGTGGACGCCGCTGTCAAGCAGCTGGCGCATAGTTACGACGGGCATGCCGACGCTCCTTCCGGCAGGTCATTCATGAGAAAGCCCCAAGGCTTCTTACCCTGCCAATAGTTGACGGTTTATTAGCGTGGCCCGGGCGGGCCCTGCTCCTGGCATCCCTCGCGCTTCTCATCAGCACCAAGGGTGCTGACCGCAAGAAGCATGATCCTCCATTGAGGGCTGGATGCGCGTAGTCAGCTGCCGCTCCCCCACACTCCTGAATGAGACGTGCCGACGCAAACCCGGACAGGGGCGTATACCGCTGGAAAAACCGTTGGGATAGCCGCCGGACGGAAAGCGTTGAGGGCGCAGCAAACTGCTCCATCAAGTGTACTACAGGCACCCGCACCCGGAAGACAGCAGCGGCGTCTCCGAGGAGCCTTATCCACATAGGCCAACCTGCCCCTGCCGGCCCTGAACGTCGCGGGGCAGGCTGGGCAGATGAAACCACCGGTACTGCTTGCAGCCCTGCTCCTGCTGCCCGCTTCACTTGCACCCACCGGCGAGATGCTGGCCTTCGGTCCGGTGGCCAGGGCCACGGAGCCGGCACCCTCCTGGCAGTGGCCCCTCTCCCCGCGCCCGCCCGTCCTGCGGGACTTTGACCCGCCGCCCAAGCCGTGGCTCAGCGGCCACCGGGGCGTGGACCTGGCAGCAGCGTCCGACGGCGTTCAGGTCGCCTCACCGGCCGCGGGCACGGTGAGCTTCGTGGGAGTCGTAGTGGACCGCCCGGTGATCACCATCGACCACGGCAACGGCCTCCGCAGCAGCTTTGAACCTGTAGAGAGCAGCCTGGCGGCCGGCAGTCCGGTGGGCGCGGGCCAGGCGATAGGAATAGCTCTTCCCGGCCATTGCCCTGCCGCTTCGTGCGTCCACTGGGGCGTCCGGCGCGGTGAGGACTACGTGAATCCGCTGCAGTTTGTGATGGACCTGCGCCCATCCATCCTGCTGCCGCTGGAAGGGCTGCCGTAGCGGCCGGTACCCGGCAGGCCGGACCCGGACGGAAACAGGTCAGACGATGGCGGAGATGCCGGTAACGGCCCGGCCCGTCACGAGGGTGTTGATTTCGTGCGTCCCCTCATAGGAGTAGATCGCTTCGGCGTCAGCGAAGATCTTGGCCATTTCGAAGTCGGTTACGATGCCGTTGCCGCCCAGGAGGTTCCGGCCGATTGCCACGCTTTCACGCATCCTTGCAGTGGTGAAGGCCTTCGCCAGGGCGGACTGCTCGTCCTTCGCCGCGCCGGCGTCCTCCAGCTGGGACAACCGCACCATCATGCCCATGGAACTGACGGCATTGCCCAGGATCTGGACCAGCTGGCTTTGGACCAGCTGGAAGGAGGCCAGCGGCCGCCCGAACTGGTGGCGCTCCACCACGTACCGCCGGGCCACGTCGAAGGCGGCCAGCTGCTGGCCCACGGCCTGCCAGGCGACACCGAGGCGCGTGACTTTCAGGACCTTGTTGACGTCCCGGAAGCTGTTGGCATGGGCAAGCTTGCAGAAGTCCGGAACCACTACGTTGTCCAGGGTAATATCGGCGTTCTGCACGGTCCGGAGGGCGATTTTATTCTCGATCTTCTCCGCACTGAAACCCTCCAGCGTGGTGTCCACGAGGAATCCCTTGACCTTGTTGTCCTCAAGGTCCCGGGCGTAGATGACCACCCAGTCGGAGAAGGTGGCGTTTCCAATCCAGCGCTTGGCACCGTTCAGGATCCACGAGCCGCCCTCGCGGCGCGCGGTAGTACGCGTTCCGCCGGCCACGTCGGAGCCGCCCAAGGGCTCCGTCAGGCCGAACGCTCCGATTTTCCTGAGTGAGTAGATGTCCGGCAGCCACGCGTCTTTTTGTTCCTGGGAGGCCAGCGCCTCGATGGAACCGGTGAAGAGGCCATCATGGACGCCCATAAAGGTGGAGATGGACGCATCGGCGCGCGTGACCTCGGCGTGCATCAGGCCCGCGAAGAGGTTGGAGTGGCCCTGCCTGCGGACCGGGCTGACCAGGTCGATATCGGCGAGCTTCGGAATCAGGTCCATGGGAAATTCACCACGGTTCCAGAAGTCAACAGCAATGGGACGCACCTCGCGGGCCAAAAAATCTCTGACCTCGGCAAGCCTGTCCCGCTCCTTTGCGCTGAGCAGCTGCTCGAACGAATAGAAGTCGCCATCCGCGTAGGGAAGGTTGTTGAGGTCGGCAGCAGAAGTGGACATGGTTACCTCGCAGATGATCAGCGGTGATCGGGACTCTCCGGGAAGGAGCACCGTAAGTTACTGCTCAGTAACATACCGCAGATCGGAAGCTTAAGGAAGAAAACCGCGGCCGGCAGATATGCCGGCCGCGGTTTCCGCGTTATTGGTAGGGCTACTCGGACTTGAACCGAGGACCTTAGGATTATGAGTCCCGCGCTCTAACCAGCTGAGCTATAGCCCCCTATGCCCTGGCTGGTCCGTATAAGGGATGTGCCTGCAGGGCAAAATTACTCTAGCAAACCCCGGAAAGCGCTCAGACCACCTTGTCCTCGAAGCGTGCGCCGCGATACAGGTCTTCGAAGGTCTGCAGGGTCCCCTCAATGCTGTGCGGTTCCACCATCTGCCGGCTGAGCTGGCCCATGGCGGCGCGCTGGTCGGCGGGCAGCTCAAGGATCATGGTGATCTTCTTGGCAAGGTCATCGCTGTCGTTCGGGGTGAACAGGTACCCGTTCTCGCCGTCGCGCACCAGGTGCGGCAAGGCCATGGCGTCCGCCAGCACCACCGGCGTCGAGGCAGACATCGCCTCCAGGGTTACCAGGGACTGCAGCTCCGCAGTCCCTGGCATGCAGAAGAGGTCGGCCTTGATGTATGTCTTCCGCAGGTCCTCGTCGCTGACCAGGCCCAGGAATTTCACCCTGTCCCCCAGCCCGAGACGCTGGACGAGGTTTTCCAGGGAGGAACGGACCTCACCGCCACCCACGATTTCAAGGTGCACGTTCAGCTCAGGGGGTGTCTTGCTGATGGCCTGGATCAGCACGTCCACGTGCTTTTCCTCGGCGAGACGGCCGGCAAACACCACGGTGGGGTGCGGGTGCGGTTCGATGTGTTCGCCCGGCTGGAGTTCGTAGGCCGCCGAATCGATGCCGTTGGAAAGCGGAAGGACCTTGCGGAGGAAGGCGTGCTGGTGCATGGCCTTGGCCGCCAGCGGGGTGGGTGTGGTGACCACGTCGGCCCGACCCATGACCTTGCCCATGTCCTTCCAGGAGATCTTTCCGATGATGTTCTTGAACCACTGCGGGAACGGCAGGAAAGGGTTAAGGTTCTCCGGCATGAAGTGGTTCGTGGCGACGATCCGGATGCCACGCTTGTCGGCCTCATAGAGGACGTGCTCGCCAATCATGTAGTGGCTTTGGATGTGGACGACGTCGGGCTTGACGCGGTCAAAAAGGAGGCTGATCTCCTTCTTGATTTCCCACGGGAAGCAGATGCGGAAGTACTCATGGGTGGGGGCGGCGTGCGACCGGAGGCGGTGCACGGTGGCTTCTGACCGGAACTCGGTGAAGCTCTTCCCGTTGTCCGCACGGCAGGCGAGCACGTGCACGTTGTGGCCCCGGCCTGTCATTCCCTTGGCCAGGCGGTAACCGAACTGGGCGGCGCCGTTGATGTGCGGCGGGTAGGTGTCCGCGGCGATCAGGATGGTCAGGGGTTGCTGGTCTGCGGGCGTGGTCACGTGGAGTGCTCCTGATGGTCACGGTGCGGACAGCTGGCACTGACAGCACGGTTGGCCGCTGCATGGCGCCGGGGCCTCGTGTATTTGCTGGTGGAAGGGACTAGTGGGACGGTCTGCCCGCGGCCTTCCGAGCGTCTTTTTTGCGCTTGGTGACCTCGGGATGGTGCCGGGAAAGGGCTATGACTCCCACGATAGCAAGGGATGCCGCGGTTCCCATGGCAATGGCCATGACGGCGTGGACATCGGGGCGGAGTTCACCGAGGATGACAATTCCGATGGCAATCCCCACCAGGGGATCGATCACTGTGAGTCCTGCGATCACCAGGTCCGGCGGCCCGGCCGAGTAGGCGTTTTGGACAAACCACGAGCCCAGTCCTCCGGCAGCAATGAGCGCCAGCACCGAGTACCACTGCACGTTCAGCAGGAACAGCCCGTTCGGATCAAGCAGGTGCTTGCCAATGATCCGGGTGAGGACTGCCACGAATCCGAAGAGGACGCCGGCGCCCAGGATGTAGACAAAAGCGTTGATCCGGTGCTTGAACATCACGGCCAGCGTGCCGAAGAGTCCAACGGCGAGGGCGAGCAGCAGCACAATGGTGAGTTCGGCCTCGAGGCTTACATGGTGGTTTTCCTGCGTCACATTGACGGCCAGGAGGACAAAGAGCGCAGAGCCGGTTACACAGGCGGCGATGGCCACCACCGTTGCCCGGTTGATGGTGAGGTCCTGGTCCTTGGCATTGATGACGGTGGTGATGACGAGCGCGATGGCGCCGATGGGCTGGACAACGGTGAGCGGGGCGGACACGAGGGCCACTGCGTTCATGGCCATCCCCGCGCACAGCAGCAGCAGGCCGAAGACCCAGCGCGGGTTCCGCAGGAGGCGGAGGAAGCCGTTCGAGCTGAGGGCCAGGCCTCCGGTGTCGGCCTTGACGGCACTTCCCTGGCGCTGGGCTCCAAGGGCAAGGCAGAAGGCTCCGAGCAGCGCGAGCACAACGGCCACCCACACCATCAGGCGGTCCCGCCGTCGTGATGCTGCTGCATCCTGCCTTTGCGCAGGATGGCCCAGAAGTAGTTGTAGGCGGCAATCCAGTGGCCGATCAGGCCAAGGCCCAGCACTATCCACGCAGCGATGAACAGCTCACCCGAGAACGACGTGTCCAGCCGGGACAGGACCAGCATCGGCGTGCCCAGGAGCAGGAGGCCGGTGCGCACCTTGCCCACTACGCTGACCGGAAGGTCCGGGTGGCCGCCGAAGAAGGACAACGTGAGGACCAGCAGCACGGCGTCCGGGATCACCAGCGCGGCCAAATACAGCCAGTGCACGACGCCGGCAATCACCAGGGTGACGGCGACGGCAATCAGCGCCAGCCGGTCGGCAATAGGATCGAGGACCCTGCCGAGCTTGGAGGCCTGGTCGAAGCGCCGCGCGACGTAGCCATCAATCCAGTCGGTGCTTGCCATCACGGCGAGGACCACTACTCCGGCGCCGTATTCCTTTTGGGCCAGGACCAGCCAGACAAAGAGCGGCACCCCCATGAACCGCACCACAGTCAGCAGGTTGGGGATGGTAAATACACGGTCGTGATCCACCTGGGGGCGTCCGGGACGGGAGCCGGCACCGATGAACTTCACGCCGTCCCCCTTTCCTTCCCGCTGCCTTCCGGGCGCGGACTCATGATTTCTGCCTGCGGCCGGCGGTGCGCTGCCCGCTGACACCGCCGTCGAAAGGCGGCTGCTAGTAGGTCCGAAGGAGCTTTCGGACCAGGACTACGAACACGGTACCGGCAGCCGCGAGGGCAGCCAGTGGTTTCCACCGGTTGCCAAGGCCGCCTGCGGACTCCGACAGTGCTGCCAGCCGGTGCCCGGCAAGGTCCTTGCCCCGCCCGGCGAGAACCTGGCCCTGGCGGAGCTTGCCCTGGGCGGCAGCCAGCAGGAACTGCGCCTGGGTTTTGACGTCCAGCTCTTCGCCGAGGTCGTCACGGACCTCGGTGAGGTGGTGGCGGCGCTGGTTCAGGCGGCGGGCCACTTCTGGTTCGGAAGCGTGAGGGTATTCCTTGTCATGCTCCGCTGCTTTTGCCGCCTTCTCGGCCTTGGCCTTGGCAGCGGCCTCGTCCTTGGCAGCCTTGGCAGCTTTGGCTTCGGGGCTCTGCGGATCGAGGATCGCGGGATTGAAGGCGGAACCCTCCTTGGCGATGCCGATGTCGTGCTTGATGCCGCGGATGGTTTCCTCGGGCAGCAGGGGCATGGCCTTCTTGAACTTGCGCATCCCGATCAGGCCGCCGATGAGTGCTATCAGCAGGAACGCTGCGGAGACCAGGAGCGCGGCCAGCCACGCGGGCATGATGGTGGCGAGACCCATGATGGCTGCAACGATCAGTCCCACCACCAGGAAGAGGAGGAAGACCAGGGCCACGGCGAGGAAAGCTGCGGCAACTCCGACCTGGATGCCCTTGCGCTTGAGCTCCATCTTCGCGAAAGCGACTTCGTCGTTCAGCTGGCGGGGCGCCAACCGGAAAAGGAGTTGAAGCGTCCTGGGCAGCGCAGCGATGCGCAATCCCTGGCTGGTCCGCCCGCTGTGACGTCCGCTCATCGGTTCCGCCTTACTGTTTCATGGTCGATTCGGCTTCCATGTGCTGCGGGAAAGTGCAGCTGCACAGTCCCCGGCACCAAAACTATCATTCAGGTTAAGCGCGGACCCCGGGGCTTGCCGGACGGCGCGGCCTACAACGCTGCAGAATTCCTGCGTGGCCCGGGCCTAGGATTGATTTCCGTGACCACCCCCAGCAATCCGGGCGATCTGTTGAGCCGCCGACGGAAACTTCTGTACATCCTCCTTCTTGGCGCCCTGACGGCCTTGGGTCCGTTCACCATCGACCTCTACCTTCCCGCCTTCCCCGCGCTGGAAGCGAGCCTGGGCGTGACCGAGGCCCAGGTCCAGCTGACCCTGGCCGGGACTACCGTGGGCTTTGCAATCGGCCAGTTGGTGGTGGGCCCGTTCAGCGACAGGTTTGGCCGCAGGACCCCGCTGATCCTGGCCACCGCCCTCCACATTGCAGCGTCGCTCGGCGCCGCCCTGTCCACGGACATCACCACCCTGGGCATTTTCCGCGTCCTGATGGGCGTGGGTGCCGCCGGCGGCGGCGTCGTGGCCATGGCCATGGTGCGGGACCTGTTTTCCGGCTATGCCTTGGTCAAGATGTTTTCCCGCATGTCCCTGGTCAGCGGGCTGGCACCGATCCTTGCCCCCGTCATAGGGTCACAGCTGCTGCTGGTCATGCCGTGGCCGGGGATCTTTGTGTTCCTCGCCGCGTACGGCACTCTGGTCATCGTGGCCGCCCTGTTCCTGGTGCGCGAGACGCTGCCGCCGGAGAAGCGCCAGCAGAGCGGGCTGACGGCTCGCCAGCGCTACCGGGTTCTCTTCACGGACAGGGTGTTTGTGGGGTTGCTCATGGTGGCCGGCCTGAATTTCGGCGGCCTGTTCACGTACCTTTCGGCATCACCCTTCCTGTTCCAGGACGTTTTCGGTTTTTCCGCCCAGGAGTACGGCCTGCTCTTCGGCATCAATTCACTGGGCATCGTTGCAGGCATCCAGACGAGTTCGCGGCTCATCCGGCGGGTACCGCCGCAATGGATCGTGGCGGGCGCCACGGCCTGGATGTTCGTTATGGCCATGCTGATCGTGGTGTTCGACCAGCTGGGATTCGGGCTCTGGGGCGTGTTGGTGCCGCTGTGGTTCTACATCATGGGCACGGGCTTTATGTTCCCTTGCGTTCAGGTACTCGCCCTGGCAAGCCATGCCGCCCAGGCAGGCACCGCGGCCTCCCTGCTGGGTTTCGCGACTTTTATGATGGCGGGCCTCATTTCCCCAGTGGTTGGCTGGCTGGGCATCACCAGCGCCGCTCCCATGGGCGCCGTCCAGGGAGCCTGCATCCTGCTCGCCATCGCTGCCCTGTGGATTGTGGTCCGGCCGCGCACCGTGCCGTCGATCCACTGACGCCATGAAGAACACTGCAGGGCGCAAGCCGCACCGGAACCGCCGGGGACTTTTCCTGGGGGCGGTGCTGGGCGCCGTCGCGGGTTATTTCGCCGGCCGTGCCCTGGGCAACCCGGCGATGGGAATTGTGCTGGGCATGGTGGCGGGATCGGCTTTGCTTTACCGCGTCAACCCCGGGCCCTGGAACCGGCCCTGATTCAGCCCGCCCGGGCCCCCACGGCGCTCCCCCAGGCAATCCCGGCGCGCCCAGGCTGCGGCTGCGACGTCTGCCGCTGTGCGCCTCTCACGGGATAAAATGTTGACCGTGCCCCGCTGGCAGGATCACCCGCCACTTCCGGCCACATGGCAACGGTGCGATACCGGGATACTGCCACTGTGGTGGGACCGGTTGTGTGCCCAGAGCGGCGAGCAGTCCGCAGCCCTCTACGCGGCAGGACTCTTCACCGAGGACCGCCGCCGGCCCATCGCCCAGTGGTACAACCCCGCCGTCAAAGCCGCCCTGCTGGTGGCGCCGGAAGCCTCCCCCGAGTGGCCCGTGCAGCGCTTCGGCATCTTCTACGCGCCACCCGGGACGGGCTTTGTCCGCGTCCATTCCGCGCCCCATGAGTGGAACCCGCGACAGCCGCGGATGTCGCCCACCGAAAAGGAGGCGTTCCTTGCCGCCATCGTTGAGGCAGAGCGGTTCCTTCAGGTGGAGATGGACTTCGTCTAGGAAGCAAAAAATCCCCGTCCCTCCAACGGAGGAACGGGGATTTTTCTCTTGGCTCCTCCTGCTGGACTTGAACCAGCAACCCTTCGATTAACAGTCGAATGCTCTGCCAATTGAGCTAAGGAGGAATGAAGCAGGTATGACATTAGCAAAGGATTCCGGCCTAGGGAAATCGGCGCTTTTGCCGGCACATTTATGGTTACGAGGACATAAAAAATCCCCGTTCCGGCAGACCCGGAACGGGGATTGTGCGCTCCTCCTGCTGGACTTGAACCAGCAACCCTTCGATTAACAGTCGAATGCTCTGCCAATTGAGCTAAGGAGGAATGAAGCGGGTATTAGCCTAGCAAACACCCCGGCTGGAAACGAAATCGGGGTTGGCAGGTGCAGTGCAAGGGCGCAGCCTAGGCATCAGAGCGCAGGGCACGGCGTTCCATTTCCAGCATCATGAGCTCCCGGTTGAGGCGCTGGTACGTTTCCGGATCCGCACCCGGGTCCAGCCGTTGGAGCTGGCCCATCTTCTCTGCTTTCACCCGGGTGATCTGGAGCTCGAAAAGCCGCGACAGGATGTCCCGGCAGTATTTCTGCACTGCTTCCTCCGTGCTGGCAGGCAACGGCACCACGGCCAGCTCAGATACCAGTGGCCGCAGGGGTTCCGGGACCTCGTGCATCACGTGCTCCACCCAGCGCACGGGATCAGCGGTAAGGGCAGGGCCGGTGGCACGCATGGCGTCATGGACTGCCTGGAAGGCCGGGGTGGCGAAACGGGCAGCAGAGAAGCGTTCCCAGATTCCGCCGCCCAGCAATGCCGGCTCCTGCAGCGCCACCTCCAGCGCCTGCCGCTCCATGGAAGCCACCGGATCACGCGGGTCCGGGCGGTGGAAGGACGGGACAGCGCCCGACGGCGGCCCGGCAGCTACCCCGGGCCCGCCCGGTTGGGCCGCGCCAGAGGGAGTCCGGGGACCGGGGGCGGGAGGCCCGCCCTGGTCCCCGCGCTTCACTGCGTTCTTGACTTCTGCCGTCACCAGGCGCAGCACCTCGTTCGGGTCAGGCATTCCCAGCCAGCCCGTCAATGCCTGGCAGTAGCCGGTACGGGTGGAAGCATCCCGGATGGCTGCGACCACCGGAACCGAGGCCTTCAGTCCCTGCACCCGCCCTTCCACGGTGTCCAGGTTGAACTGCTTCAGCGTGGTGCGGATGGCGAATTCAAACAGCGGACGCCGGGACTGCACCAGGGCGTGTACTGCCTCGTCGCCTTTGCTTTGGCGCAGGTCGCATGGATCGGCTCCGGAAGGCTCCACGGCCACAAACGTCTGCGCTGTGAAGCGCTGGTCCTCTTCAAAGGCCCGCAGGGCTGCCTTCTGGCCGGCGGCGTCGCCGTCGAAGGTGAAAATGACCTCTCCCCCGGTGCCGTCATCCGAAAGCAGCCTGCGGGCAATCTTGATGTGCTCGGTGCCGAACGCGGTGCCGCAGGTGGCCACCGCCGTCGGGATCCCCGCCAGGTGGCAGGCCATAACGTCCGTGTAGCCCTCCACCACCACCAGCTGCCGGTCCTTGGCGATGTTGCGCTTCGCGAGGTCAATCCCATACAGGACCTGGGATTTCTTGTACAGGGTGGTCTCGGGGGTGTTCAGGTATTTGGGGCCCTGGTCGTCCTCGTAGAGCTTGCGGGCGCCGAAGCCGATCGTGTCCCCCGCAATGTCCCGGATGGGCCAGATGAGACGGCCACGGAACCGGTCGTAGATGCCCCGGTTCCCCTCCGAGAACATGCCCGTGAGTTTCAACTCAGCATCGGTGAAGCCCCGCCCGCGCAGGTGTTTGAGCAGCGCATCCCAGCCTTGCGGCGCATAACCCACGCCGAACTGTTCAGCAGCGGCACGGTCGAACCCGCGGCCGTGCAGGAAGGTGCGGGCCTCCGCGGCACCGGGTGTCAGCAGCTGCGACTGGAAGAATTCGTCGGCTATTTTGTGGGCATCGAGCAGCCGCTGCCGCCGCCCCACTTCTTCGCGGCTGGGACCCGTCCCGCCGTCCTCGTACCGGAGCTCGTATCCGATCCGGGAAGCCAGCTTCTCCACGGCCTCCTGGAAGGAGCTGTGGTCCTGCTTCTGGACGAAGGCAATAACGTCCCCGTCCTCGCCGCAGCCGAAGCAGTGGTAGCGGCCTACCTGGGGCCGGACAGTAAACGACGGTGACCGCTCGTCATGGAACGGGCACAGTCCCTTGAAGGTGCCCAGCCCCGCGCCCTTGAGTGTGACGTAGCCGTCAACCACTTCCTTGATGTCGGTGCGCTGGCGTACTTCGTCGATATCTTCACGTTTGATCAGCCCAGGCACAGAGCCATCCTAGCCCCCCGGGGTACGGCCCCGACCCGCACCCTGTTGCGTACTTCACCACAGCGACGGAAGGCTTCCCACCAGCCGTTCGTACATGGCCAGCGCCGAGCCGTCAGTGAGTGACGCCACTTGGTCGATCACCACGCGAAGGCGTGCACCGTCGTCGGGCGCGTCCCGCCAGTCAGCCGCAAACATCGGCTCGAGGTGCCGGTCCCCGGTGGCGCTCAGCGCCGTGACCAGGGCGTGCAGTACCTCGCGCTGGCGTTCGTAGATGGGCTGGCGGTGTTCGGTGGTCATCACGAAGGTGGTAGCCAGGCCCTTCATGACGGCGATTTCCATAACGGTCTCGTCCGGCACCATGAGCTGGGAATTGTACCGGGTGAGGTTCTCCGGACCGTAAACGGCACGGGTGGTTTCCAATGCGCTCTGGCAGAACCGGCCGATCAGCTGGCTGGTCATGTTCTTCAGGGCCGCCATGGACTTGCGGCTTCCATCCGCTTCGCGCACCCACACGTCCGTCGCCTCCAGCCGTGCCAGGGCAGCGTCGATGGCGGCGGGATCGTTGTGCGGCAGGTACCACTGCTTGGCGTACCCCACTACACGGGCGCGGTGGTCCGGGTTATCCATCCAACGGAGCTGGAAGTGTCCGGCGACGATCGCGTCCTCGACGTCGTGCACCGAATAGGAGATGTCATCGGCAAGGTCCATCACCTGGGCCTCAAGGCAGGACCGGCGCTCCGGGGCACCTTCGCGGATCCAGTTGAAAATGGGCAGGTCGTCCTCGTAGGCGCCGAACTTGCTGGTGCGCTGCCCGTGGATCACCGGAGCCTCCAGCGCGGACCAAGGGTACTTCGCTGCGGCGTCAAGGCTCGCCCTGGTCAGGTTCAGCCCGGCCGGCTGGTTGTCCACCGTGAGCACCTTGGGTTCCAGGCGCGTGAGCAGCCGGAGGGTCTGGGCGTTCCCTTCGAAGCCGCCGATCGCGTGCGCCACCTCGTTCAAGGCCGATTCCCCGTTGTGGCCAAAAGGCGGGTGGCCCAGGTCATGGCTCAGGCAGGCAGTGTCCACCACGTCCGGGTCACAGCCCAGGGCGCGGCCCAGCTCGCGGCCCACTTGGGCCACTTCCAGGCTGTGGGTGAGACGCGTCCGGACGAAGTCGTCCGTGTCCGGTGCCACCACCTGTGTCTTGGCGCCCAGCCTGCGGAGCGCGGAGGAATGCAGGACCCGCGCGCGGTCACGCTCAAAGTCCGAACGGTAAACGCTTTTGGGCGGTTCCTCCACCCAGCGGGCGGAATCGTGGCTGTCGTAGCCTGGCAGCACCGGCGCGCTGGTCCTGGTCTCAGCCACCGGATACGTCCAGTTCCGCGGCCGAGATGTCCCGCGACTGGTCCGCATTCAGCGCCCGTGATTCCAGCCAGTCCTTGGGCAAGGCCGGCTTTTTCGGTGAACCTGCGCGGCCGCGGGGACCTTCGGCGTCGCCTCCCGGGTAGGGCGAGTCGAGGTCCAGTTCGGCCAGGGTGTCGCGCAGCACCTGAAGGCTGGTCACCAGCGCCAGCCGGGTGCGCAGTTCGCCGCCCACCACGTAACCCTTGAAGTACCAGGCGATGTGTTTGCGGATCTCGCGCAGGGCCTTGCCTTCGTCACCGAAGGTTTCCACCATCAGTTCGGCATGGCGGTACACCCCCTCGGCCACTTGGCGCAGGTTCGGGCGGAAGCGGGTGTCGCTGCCTTCGAAGGCGGCCTGCAGGTCGCCGAACAGCCAGGGCCGGCCCTGGCAGCCGCGGCCCACCACCACGCCGTCAACACCTGTTTCGCGCACCATCCTCACCGCGTCCTCGGCGGACCAGATGTCACCGTTGCCGAGCACCGGAATGTCGGGCAGCGCCTCGCGAAGGCGTGCTATCGCTGACCAGTCGGCCTGTCCGGAGTAGAACTGGGCTGCCGTCCTGCCATGGAGGGCGACGGCGGCAACGCCGGAATCGCGCGCGATCCGGCCGGCGTCGAGGTACGTGAGGTGGTCGTCGTCGATGCCCTTGCGCATTTTGATGGTCAGCGGGACGTTGCCCTTGGAGGCTTCCTTGACGGCTGTCTGCACGATCGAAGTGAAGAGGTCAATCTTCCAGGGCAGGGCCGAGCCGCCGCCGCGCCGGGTCACCTTGGGAACGGGGCAGCCAAAGTTCAGGTCGATGTGGTCCGCCCGGTCTTCCTCCACCAGCATCCGCACCGCCTGGCCCACCGTCACCGGGTCCACGCCGTACAGCTGGACGGAACGCACTTTCTCGTCGTCGTCGTGCGAAATGATCCGGAGGGATTCGGGGGTCCGCTCCACCAGCGCGCGTGAGGTGACCATCTCCGCTACGTACATGCCGCCGCCGTATTCCCGGCACAGACGACGAAAAGCCGAGTTGGTGATGCCGGCCATGGGTGCCAGGATCACCGGAGTGTCCACGGTGATGGGACCCAGCTTCAGGGGCGGGAGTTCCAACCTGGGGGCGGGAGTAGTTGCTGCAACAGTCACCTATCCATTGTTGCAAAGCCGGGCAAATCGGGGGTGGCGGCAGGTCCGGCCTCCCCCGGGCAACCGGTGCCGTCAGTCCCGCTCCGCCGCCCTGCGGCCCCGCCGCGTCTGCAGGGCCGCCGCGGCAAGGGTCCCCGTATCGTTGACATCGTCCGGATTGACGGCGGCACGCGTCGCCGCCCTGCCCGAACGTACAGTGCCGGCCGAACCTTCGCCGTTGTCCGTTCCCGCGTTGCCCGTTCCCGCGTCATCCCTCCCCGCGTCATCCCTTCCCGCGTTGCCCGTTCCGCCGGCAGCCGGCACCGGAAGGTCCGCTCCCCGTGAGCCGGTGGCCTTGACCACCAGCACCGCAATCAGGGTGGTGACCGGGATTGCCAGGACCAGGCCGATGGAGCCGACCAGGGTCCTGATGACCTCTTCCGACAGCTCCGCGCTGGTGAGCGTGTCCGCGAGCGGGCGGTCGTAGAGCATCACGATGATGAGGATGGGCAGGGCGGCGCCGGCGTAGGCGAAGGCGATGGTGTAGACGGTGGAGGCGATGTGGTCGCGCCCTATTCGCATTGCGGAGGTGAACAGCTTCCGTGCGCTGCTGCCGGGTGCCAGCTCGTACAGTTCCCACACCGCGGAGGACTGCGTGATGGTCACATCGTTGAGGACACCGAGCCCGGAGATGATGAGCCCGCACAGGATTACGCCGGAGATGGAGATGTTGGCTGAGGTGTTCACCAGGGCGGTCGCCTCATGGTTGCCCACACCGGCGAGGTTCGCAGCTCCGGTGGCCCAAGCGGCAAGGAGCGCCGTGATGCCCAGCCCGAACATGGTGCCCAGGAGGGCGGTGGAGGTCCGGGCCGAGAATCCGTGGGCGAAGTACAGCACCCCGATCATAATCACAGTGGATCCCACCAGGGCCAGCAGCAGCGGTGGCTTCCCTTCCACCAGGCCGGGAAGCATGAAGCTGGCCAGCACGAAGTAGGCGCCCACGAGGCCGATCAGTGCCCTGAGACCCCGCCAGCGGGCCACTGCGATGACTACCGCGGCATAGACCAGTGCGAGCAGGACTATGGGCAGGGTTCGGACGAAGTCAACAAAAATAAAGGCTGGCGAACCTTGGGAGGATGAGGCGCCCTGGGCGTTGGAGAGGTTAAGGTAGCGGATCTGGTCACCGGGTTTGACCCCGTGCGACTTCGCGACGTCCGGGTTGATGACCACCTTGACCGGGCTTCCGCCCTTATCCGGTTCCGTGAAGGCAAAGGTGCAGTCGGATCCCTGCTGGGTTTGGCCCTGCTGGCTTTGGCTTTGTTCGCCCGAAGGCTGCTGGCCTTGCTGGGCCACACCCTGCATGCAGTTTTCGGTGACCACGCTTTGGATGGTGCCGGTGTCGAACGTGACACCGGGCGCGGCGGAGTACGGGTTGGCCAGGGAGACTCCCTCCTTGCTCCCGGAGGGCCACAGCATTGCCATCCCGGCAAGGGTCAGGAGCGTCAGGGGAATCAGCACCGCCGCGAGGATGCGGTTTGCCTTCCGGCGGGCGGCCATCGCCTGGGGCGTCGGCTCCGAATGACCTGTAGAAGCGTGGGAGTGACCGGACCCCATCAGCAGTAGAACCTCATACGTTGAACTCTACGTCCGGCACCATAGGGTTGATAAATGGATCGTCAGAACTTGGAGGAGCCTGGCATGGCCAACGGCAGCACTGGGGAAAGTGGACGTTCTGATGCCCCGGGAAACGCAGCAGGAGAAGCCGCTGACACCGTCCACCGGGCCGTTCTTAGCGAGCTTCCGGCATCCGGGCCTACCTTGGGCGTTGCCCTGGTGCTGCACGGCGGGAAATCACACAGCCGCGAGCCGGTGGAAGCCAGGCACCTGAGCCCTGCCAGGATGGTCCCCTTCGCAAGGCACCTGCACCGGGCCGGAAGAAAGCACGGGCTTGCGGTCTGGTCTCTTCGCAACAGCGTGCGCGGCTGGAACGGTGCGGACATGACGCCGCTGCAGGATGCGCGCTGGGCACTGGAGCAGATCAGCCGCAGGCACCCCGGCGTTCCCGTGTTCCTGGTGGGCCATTCCATGGGCGGGCTGACCGCTGTCTGTGCTGCCGATCACCCACAGGTGGAAGCGGTTGTGGCGCTCGCACCGTGGCTCAGCCCCGGGACTCCGGTCTCCGCAGTGGCTGGCAGAAAGGTGCTGATCGTCCACGGCACCATTGACAGGTGGACCAGCCCGTCGGCGTCGCTCGCGTTTGCCCGGCATGCCGCTGCAGATGCTGAATCCATGCAGTACGTCGCCCTGAAAGGAGCCGGGCATTTTATGTTCCGCAAGATCCGGCTGTGGCACACACTATCCACCGGTTTTGTCCTGAAAGTCTTCGGTGAATCAAGCGGGACTGACGTGTCACTGCCACGGGGGTTTGAGCAGCTGCTGCCGGCGTCATCGGTTCAGGTGACCCTGTGAGTCCTTTCCCCTGGCCGGACTTTGCCGGGGCCCTGCCCTGGACGGCGCTGACCGTCGTCGCGGTCCTGGCGGTGACCTACACCGTGGCCGTCCTGCAGGGGCGCCACTCGGTGATGGACGTGGCCTGGGGACCCGGGTTCGTGGCCGTTGCCGCGGTGTCCTGGTTCCTCTCCGCCGGGGAAGGCGATGACGCCAGGCGCCTGCTGCTCCTCCTCCTGACCGGGGTGTGGGGCCTGCGGCTGGGCACCCACATTGGCTGGCGCGCCCGCGACGGCCACGAGGACCCGAGGTACGTGGCCTTGCTTGGCTCTGCCCCCGGCAAGAGGGATATTTACGCTTTGCGTCGGGTCTACCTGCCGCAGGGCGTGGTGATGTTCTTCGTTTCCCTGTCCGTCCAGGTGGGAATGTTCGCCACAGGCGGCCTGGGCTGGCTTGCGGTCCTGGGTGTCCTGCTCTGGCTCACCGGGTTTTTCTTCGAGGCCGTGGGCGACTGGCAGCTGCAGCAGTTCAAGCGGGACCCGCGCCGGCGTGGAACTGTCCTGGACACCGGCCTGTGGCGCCTGACCCGGCACCCCAACTATTTTGGCGACGCCGCCGTATGGACGGGCTTGTTCCTGGTTGCCGCCGACTCATGGCCGGGAATCCTGACGGTCCTCTCGCCCGCATTGATGGTGTGGACACTGGCGGCGAAGACGGGCAAGCCGCTGGCGGAGCAGGCGATGTCCGGGCGGCCGGGGTACCGTGAGTACCGCGAGGCGACCAGCAGCTTCGTCCCGTGGCCGCCCAAGCGAAGCTGACGCACGCAAGTGACTCGCAGTTGACGTTCCGAAATCGCGTTGCGGGAGCGTTAACTGCGAGCCACTTGGGTGGCCCTGCCCTAGTCCGAGACCACCAGGGTTTCCGGGCCGGCGAGGCGGGCCTTGCCGCTGTCCAGCAGGGGCTCGACGGCGGCGCGGAGGGCTGTCATCGAATCGTCCAGTTCCAGCATCACCGGGTGCTGGTAGGCAATCAGGGCGAGCATGTCCCGGACTGCTTCCGCGGCATCATCGGCGTCCAGCGCGGGCTCGTGGCCGACGAAGACGTCCGTGGGAGTTTCCGGCCCCGTGTCCTCCTGGTTGGGTGCCGCGTCAGGGTCTGCCGGGGCCGCATAGCTGACGGCAAAGGCGCGGATCCGGCCCTTCTTGCTTGGCGCCACCCCGGCACCAAAAGCGGATTCCGGCCGGGCCCGCAGCACGATGGCGCCATGGGCACCGGTGAGGTCGTCCAGGAACAGCCGCTGCACCTGGCCCACGGACAGTACGCCCGGGGAATCCCAGCCGTGGATCGCCGTGTAGTAGCGGCCCACAACGTCCGTGAGTTCCACGGAGCCGGTGGCCAGGTCCATCACGACGTCGGAGCCGGCGTTTTCGTCGTTGGCCGGCCTGCCGCCGTCGTCATCCGCGGGGAACACCGGAAGCCGGAGGGCGCCCGGTTCCACAACCACCAGCCGGGAGCGCTGGATGGGCGAAAGGCCGAAATGCTCAGCGAAGGCGGCACCCGGGGTGCCCGGCTCCACCTTGGCACGGAGCTTTGACACGCCCGACGGCGACTGCTCCGCTTCCCGGCGCAGCATGGTCAGGAGCGTCGCGCCGATGCCCGAGCGCCGGTGGTCCCGCGCCACCTCAATGTAGGCCCAGAGCCGCTCCGGGTGCAGGGAGGCCTCGTAGACGACGCCCGCGGCCACCGGGATTCCGACGCCGTCCACCACGTCCTCGGCCACGATGCAGCGCCGCCACGGGGTGCCGCTGCCCCCGGCCGACGAGAGCGCCAGCGCGCCGCGGAACTGCCGGGCCTGGTACGTTTCGGGGCCGCCCCAGATCTCCAGGAGGGCCAGGTCGTCACCCTCGCGCCATGCGCGGTATTCGATGGCCACTGCTAGGCGCCGATCAGGCGTGCGGCCAGGTAGCCCTCCACCTTGTCCAGGGAAACGCGTTCCTGGCTCATGGTGTCCCGCTCGCGGATGGTCACGGCCTGGTCCTCGAGGGTGTCGAAGTCCACGGTGATGCAGAACGGTGTACCGATTTCGTCCTGCCGGCGGTAGCGGCGGCCGATGGCGCCGGCATCGTCGAAGTCGATGTTCCAGTTCTTTCGCAGCTGCGCGCCAAGGTCCTTGGCCTTCGGTGACAGGTCCTCGTTGCGGCTCAGCGGCAGCACGGCAGCCTTGACCGGGGCAAGGCGCGGGTCCAGCTTCAGGACGGTGCGGACGTCCACGCCGCCCTTGGCGTTGGGGGCCTCGTCCTCGGTGTAGGCGTCCACCAGGAACGCCATGAAGGAGCGGGTGAGGCCGGCGGCCGGCTCGATGACGTAGGGGGTGTACCGCTCGTTGGTGGCCTGGTTGAAGTAGCTCAGGTCCTGGCCGGAGGCTTTGGCGTGGGTGGAGAGGTCAAAGTCGGTGCGGTTGGCGATGCCTTCCAGCTCGCCCCATTCCGATCCCTGGAAGCCAAAGCGGTACTCGATGTCCGTGGTGCCCTTGGAGTAGTGGCTCAGCTTTTCCTGCGGGTGCTCGAAGAACCGCAGGTTTTCCTCACGGATGCCCAGCCCGGTGTACCAGGACATGCGCTCCTTCATCCAGTACTGGTGCCATTCCTCATCGGTGCCGGGCTCGACGAAGAACTCCATTTCCATCTGCTCGAACTCGCGGGTGCGGAAGATGAAGTTGCCGGGCGTGATCTCGTTGCGGAAGGACTTGCCGATCTGGCCGATGCCGAACGGCGGCTTCTTGCGCGAGGTGGTGAGGACGTTGTTGAAGTTCACGAAGATGCCCTGGGCCGTTTCCGGGCGCAGGTAGTGCATGCCTTCCTCACTGGCCACCGGGCCAAGGAAAGTCTTTAGGAGGCCGCTGAATTCCTGCGGTTCGGTCCATTCACCGCGGGTTCCGCAGTTGGCGCAGGCGATGTCCTTCAGCCCGTTCTCGGCGGGGCGGCCCTTCTTTTCCTCGTATTCTTCCTCGAGGTGGTCGGCGCGGTAGCGCTTGTGGCAGGAGAGGCACTCCACCAGGGGGTCGGAGAAGACGTCAACGTGGCCGGAGGCTTCCCATACCTGGCGGGGCAGGATGACGGAGGAGTCCAGGCCCACCACGTCCTCGCGGCCGCGGACCATGGACTGCCACCACTGGCGCTTGATGTTTTCCTTCAGTTCGGCGCCGAGGGGCCCGTAGTCCCAGGCAGAGCGCGAACCTCCGTAGATCTCACCGGCCTGGAACACAAAGCCCCTCCGCTTGGAGAGGGAAATGACCTGGTCGAGAACGGATTTTGCTGCCATGGGGTAACTCCAATTTCTACAGGGCCGCTGGGTGCGGTCCGCGGTTTTCAGGCCCCGGGCAAGCCGGAGGCGCATGACCGCTGGCTGCCGCGGGGGCGGATGAAGGAAAGATGCGAAAAAGCTGCGTGTCCTAGCCTACCGGTGCCTACCTGCGGAGTGCGCCCCGCGGCCAGGGCAGGGTTGCCAGGATGATGGCAGCCAGCGTGAGGATGGTGCCGAGCACTGTGGCAGGCGCAACCACTGTCCCCGGCGGCGGCAGGATCACGTCAAGGGCAAGCGAGCCGAGCAACTGACCGGCGATCATGCCCAGGCCTGTGACCAGAACGCCCAGGCTGCGGACCAGCAGCGCGCCCAGGCCGATAAAGACGCATCCCATCGGACCGCCGACGTAGTACCACCACTCCCCCGGCAGGGGGTTCCCGGCGCCAACCACGGCCAGTTTGATGGCATAGGCCGTCCAGAGAACCACAGAACCGGCCACGAAATTGACCAGCGTGGCGGCGATCGGCGTGCCGTAGTAAACGGTGGCCGTTCCGTTCATCGCCTGCTGGAAGCTCATCAGGAAACCGGCGGCGACGGGGAGCAGGAGCGGAAGCAGCAGGCCCGCCGGACCGCCGTCGGCCGCACCGCCCGCTCCCCCGGCGCCTCCGGCACCTCCGCTGAACCGGGGCGAAACTGCCCAGGCGACGGCGGCGATGGTCAGCAGGCAGCCGACAATCCGGATCCCGGTGACTGGCTTCCGGCCCGCCGGCCCAATCCCCAACCGGTCCACGAGGAGCCCGCTGACGGTCTGCCCGGTGACGGTGGCAACCGTGAAGAGGGCCACGCCCAAAATGCCGACCGTAAAGGACTGCGCAAAGACGAACAGCGCCCCGATGCCCCCGGCAAGGACGTAGATCCGGGGGAAAGCCCGGCTGCGGACGGCCGGCAGGATGCTGGCCAGACCGGCGCGGCCGCGCGGCAGGAGCAGCGAGATCAGGATCATCACCACGAGCCCTGCGCTGAAGCTCACCACGGAAGCGGCGATGCCGTCGTTCAACCGGGCACCCAGGGCACCGTTAATCCGGCCCTGCAGGGGAATGGCAAGGCCTGCGCCCACCGCCAAGGGAAGGCCTGCAAGCAGCGGCAGGCGATGGGTGGAGGTCACTGAATCCACCTTACGTCAGGCATTATTGCTTCATGAGCAACCGTGTTGAAGACATCCCCATCCGCGACAACATGATCCGCCTTGGCCAGCTGCTCAAGCTCGCCAACCTGGTGGAGGACGGCGTTGAGGCGGCGGACCTCATCAAGAACGGGCTCGTCAAGGTCAACGGGGAGATCGACGACCGCCGCGGCCGCCAGCTGCACCATGGCGATACCGTCACGGTCAACGGGCAAACGGTCCGGGTGGTTGCACCCGAAGCAGGTTAACCTGCCGGGCCCGCACCCGTCGTCGTCCGCCTACTTTTTGAGGACTTCGTGGGTAAGGAATTCACCCACGTGCCCGATCTCCTGCTGGTTGATCCCGTGCCACATGCCCGTGTACAGGACCTTGGTAAGTTTGACGTGCTTGCGGACCCAGCCCATGGTGTAGTCGATCTTGTCCGGGGTGATCACGGGGTCCTGCTGGTCCCGGCCCCAGAACATGGGAACGGTGCCGTCCAGTTCGGAGTCCCTGAAGCTGGGATCGTCGCCTGCGTCCACCACAAAGCCTGAGAGCCCGATGACGGCGGCGAAGTCCGTGGGCCGCTGCCGCAGGAGCGTGGTGGCCATCGCCATTCCCATCGAGAAGCCGAGCAGGGAGACCGAGGGGTGCCCCACTTTGATGGCGTCGATCCAGTCCAGCACAAAGGACGATGCCGCCTTGACCCGCTCCAGGGAGTACTCGATGGAAGCCGTCAGCGGGAACCAGGTGAAACCCGGGCCCATGGCGATGGGAGCCCGGACGGAGGCGACGGCGAAGTCCCCGGGCAGCAGGTCAGCCAGACTGAGCAGGTCCTGTTCGTTGGCGCCGTAGCCGTGCAGCAGTACCAGCAGCGGCCTGCCGTCACGCTGGTCCTCGGGATGGGACCACAGAACAACAGGGGCAGGAAATACTTCGGCTTCAGTCATGGTTTCCATTGTTACAGCTAGCGAAAGGTAACAACCTACGTTCGCGTAGCCAGTGAAGCGGAAGGCAGGATAGGACCGTGACTGACACAAGTGCCATTCAATCCCCTACTGCCCGCGCCGGATCCCACCCCTGGACCCGCTACGTGGCAATGGGCGATTCCTTCACGGAGGGCATCGGCGACCCCGAGCCCTCACGCCCCGGCGGCTACCGCGGCTGGGCGGACCGGGTGGCGGAGGAACTGGGCCGTACGCAGCCCGACTTTGCCTACGCGAATCTTGCCGTGCGCGGCAGGTTGCTGCAGCAGATTGTGGACCAGCAACTTGCCCCCTGCCTGGCGCTCAAGCCGGACCTTGTCACCCTCTCGGCCGGCGGCAACGACCTGCTGCGCCCGGGCGGCGACCCTGACGCCCTGGCTGAAAAGCTCGATTCAGTGGTGCAGATCCTCGCGATGGGCGGCGCCACCGTGGTCCTCTTTAACGGCCCGGATACCGGTTCTTCGGTGCTGGGCAGGATCCGCAGCAAGGTGGCGATCTTCAACGAAAACCTGCGCACCGTGGCTGCCCGGCACGATGCCGTCATTGCGGACATGTGGTCCCTGCGGCAGCTCAGCGATCCGCAGATGTGGGACCAGGACCGGCTGCACTTTTCACCGCTTGGCCATCACACCATCGCGGCCATGGTGCTGGACTCGCTGAACGTGCAGCACACGCTGGAGCCGCTGCAGCCCAAACCGCTGCCGCCCCGCACCTGGCGCGAGGCGCGCTCGGGTGACCTTGTGTGGGCCCGCGAGTATTTTGTGCCGTGGGTGCTGCGCAGGCTGCGCCACCAATCGTCCGGCGATGGAATCACTGCCAAGCGTCCTACGCCGGGTCCCGTCTTTGGTCCCGGTGTTCCGCTGGGATCCGGCGAGGGTCCGCTGGGGACCACCGAGGCCGCCCGGCGATAGTGCCGGGCCACGGTTCCGGGCAACGGGCGGGACAGTTCTCAGGCCGTTCCCCGTGACCAGGGCAGGAGGCGGGCGGCGTGACGTGGCAGCGGACCAGCTGGAGACGGGCATGGAACCGGATGCGGTAGTGCGGCACCGGCTTTCCGCCCAGCTGCTGCGGAAACCAGGCGCCCCCTCGCCGGAGGCCGCCCTGAGGAACCTGCTGGCCGTCCAGGCGCAGGAGTTTCCCTACGCCAGGTGGAGCCTTGCCCAGCGCGTTTCACGCCGTATCGATCCGCCGATCAGTGCCGCGGACATCGAGGACGCAGTGGCCGCCGGCCGGATCCTGCGCACGCATATCCTTCGCCCCACCTGGCATTTCGTCCACCGGGACGATCTGCGCTGGCTTCTGGCCATCTCGGCGCCACGGCTGCAGCAGGCTAATGCCTCCACGTACCGTCTCACCGGAATCGATACGGCAACTGCCGCCCGGGCCGGGGAGGTGCTGGCCGGTGCTGTCGCTGGCGGCAACCACCTCACCCGGGAACAACTCGCCGCGAAGCTGCAGGCGGCTGGCATAGTGGCCAGTGGACTGCGCCTTGCGTACCTGATCATGCACGCCGAAGCCAGTGGCGTCCTGGTCAGCGGCGCGCCTGTCCGCAGCCGCGGTGGTGCACTTAAACAGACTTATGCGCTCTTTGAGGAACGGGTTCCCGGCAGCCCGGAGACGGTTCCTGCCCGTGCCGAAGCGCTGGCAGAACTTGCCCGCCGCTATTTCACCAGCCGCGGCCCCGCAAGCATCAAGGACTGTGCCGACTGGTCAGGACTGACCATGACGGATGTCCGGCGGGGCCTGGAACTCACCTTGGAGGCACACCCCGAAGCCCTCGCCCAGACGGCGGCTGACGGCGTCGAGCTCTATTACAGTGCTGGCGCCGCCACCGCTGAAGCCAACGCGCGGACTGGTGGCGCTGCCCTTTCGGAAGCAGGACCGCGGATCGACCTGATCCAGTGCTACGACGAATACATCATGGGCTATTCCGCCACGCGGCGTTACATGGGCGGCGGAGCTCCCGCATTTCCTTTCGAAGGCCAGCCGATGCACGTAGTGCTGCTGGACGGACGGATGGCCGGTTCCTGGCGGCACAGGCTGCTTCCGGGGCGGTGTGAGCTGGACATCCGGCTCACCAGTTCCGACGACCGGCCGGGTTCCCCGCTGGCAGCCGCAGTGCAGGAAGCAGTGGACCGGTACGGCACGTTCACGGGACTCCCGGCCGTCCGCGTGCAGTACGGCGCTAAGCTGGAAGGACACACATGAGAGGCACGGCACCGTGAGTAACTTGTTTTTCTGGATCATCATTTTGTCATTCCTGATCCCGATGGCCATGCGGATGTACCGGAAGTCTGTCGCCCGCAGGAACCACGAGCAAAGCTTTTCCGGGCGCTACCCCGAGCAGTTTCCGGGCGGCGGCCAGTTCCCCGGTTCGGCCGGCCCGCAGAGCAAACAGCCCCGGGACGGTTACACCCAGCAGGATTATTTCAGCGGCGGATTCCGCGAGCTTGACCGGCCCCAGCCGCTGCCGCCCATCCAGCCGGTTCCACCCATGGACCAGCAGTTTCCGCCCATGGACCAACAGTTTCCGCAGTACGGGCAGCCCCGGCCGGAACAACCCCGGCAGGGGCAACCCCAATCCCCGCAGCAGCCAGCAGCACCTGCCACTCCCCCGCCGCCGTCGGCCCCACAGGGCTACCGCGCACGCAAGCTCGCGGAACTGGATGAGAAGTACAGCAACGGCGAACTTTCCGTGGAGGAGTACATGGCCCGCCGCGGCGAGATCATGAACGGCTGACCTGAGTCAGTCCACGTAGGTCAGTTCCACCTGCGTCAGTCCACCTGCGGAAAGCCCAGGTCGATCACCGAGGTCGCGGGGTCCGGCCACCGCGTGGTGACGACTTTGCCCCTGGTGTAGAAACGGATGCTGTCCGGCCCATACATGTGCGTGTCACCGAAGAGGGAGTTCTTCCAGCCGCCGAAGGAGAACGTGCCCACCGGCACCGGGATGGGCACGTTGACGCCCACCATGCCCGCCTCGACGTCGAACTCGAACTGGCGGGCGGCGCCGCCGTCGCGGGTAAAAATGGCAACCCCGTTGCCGAACTCATTGTCGTTGACCAGGCGGACCGCGTCGCTGTAGGTATCCACCCGGACCACGGACAGGACGGGGCCGAAGATTTCGTCGTCGTACACCTTCATGCCCGGCTTGACATGGTCCACCAGGCTGACTCCAATGAAGAACCCATTGGAATCGAACTGCTGCGAGCGGCCGTCGACAACCACCGTGGCGCCCTCGTTTTCGGCCCCGGCCACGTAGGAGGCCACTCTTTCCCGGTGTTCGGCGGTGATCAGCGGGCCCATCTGTGATGCCGGGTCGGTGCCTGGGCCGATCGTCAGGGTAGCCATCCGGCTCTGGATTGCCGCCACAAGGTCATCGGCGATGGTGCCGACGGCGACGAGAACGCTGACCGCCATGCAGCGCTCGCCTGCCGATCCGTAGGCAGCCGAGATGGCAGCGTCCGCGGCCATGTCAAGGTCCGCGTCCGGCAGGACCACCATGTGGTTCTTGGCCCCGCCCAGGGCCTGGACCCGCTTGCCGTGATCGGCCGCACGCTTGTAAATTGACTGCGCAATGGGGGTTGAGCCCACGAAGCTGACGGCTTTGACGTCCGGGTGTTCGAGCAGGACGTCCACCGCTTCTTTGTCACCCTGGACCACGTTCAGCACACCGGCCGGCAGTCCCGCTTCGGCGAAGACTTCCGCGATGAACACGGCGGACGACGGATCCTTTTCACTGGGCTTCAGGAGTACGGTGTTCCCGCACGCCAGGGCGCTGCCGATCATCCAGAGCGGAACCATGGCCGGGAAGTTGAACGGGGTGATGCAAGCCACGACGCCTACCGGCTGCCGGACGGAGTGGACGTCCACGCCGCTGGAGACCTGCTCGGAGCGTTCCCCCTTGAGCATGTGGGACAGCCCGGTGGCGAACTCGATGTTCTCGAGTCCGCGGGAGATTTCCCCTTCGGCGTCGGAGAGTACTTTGCCGTGCTCACTGGTCAGGATGGCGGCCAGCTCGGACTTGCGCTGGGTCAGGATTTCCCGGACGCGGAAGAAGATGTTGGTCCGCTTCGCCAGGCTGGTCGCCCGCCAGGCCGGCAGCGCAGCCGAGGCGACGGCAATGGCTTCTTCTACCCGGGCAGCGGAAGCCAATGCCACCTGCTTTTCCTGCTCTCCGGTAGCAGGGTTGTAGACGGGGCCGAAGCGTTCGGCATCGGCAACGCGGCTGCCGTTGATGTAATGCGGAATGGTCTGCATGGAGGTCTCTCTTCTACTTTGCTGATTCCAGGGAACCGTCGGCGAGCTTGATGATCATGGAGCAGTCCTTGCCGGACTCGCCCGCATCGATGAGGCGCTGGTACAGCTGCTGAACGTGCTTGCCGATTTCGAGCGGCGTGCCGGTGTCCTCGGCAGCGCTGATGGCCAGTCCGATGTCCTTGTTCGCCAGCTCGGCGGTGAAGGTGGGCGCGAAGTCATTGTTGGATGCAGCGGTGGGGACCACGCCGGGAACCGGGTACCAGGTGCGCAGGGCCCAGCTGTCGCCGGAGGACACGGAAGCGATGTCCCAGAACACCTTCTTGTCGAGGCCGAGGCGGTCTGCGAGCACTGCGCCCTCGGCAGTGGAAGCCAGGTTGATCAGGAGCATCAGGTTGTTGCAAATTTTCGCAGCCTGGCCGGTGGTGGCTCCGCCGGTAGGGATGATGTTGGCTGCCATCGGTTCGATGTAACGGGTGGCGTCGGCCACGGCGTCAGCTGCACCGCCCACCATAAACGTAAGCGTTCCTGCCTTGGCGCCGCTCATCCCGCCCGAGACAGGGGCATCGACGAAGCGGAAGCCGGCGGCAGCGGCGGCGTCGTGCAATTCCTTGGCGGCGGCGATATCGATCGTGGAGGAATCAACCAGGAGTGTGCCCGTATCGGCATGCGCCAGCACCCCGTCCCCGCCCAGGTAGACAGCCTTGGCATGCTCGCCCTTGGGAAGCATGGTGAAGACGACGTCGGCCCCCGCGACTGCCTCGGCGATGCTTCCTGCCGGCTTCACCCCGCCTGCCTCCGCAGCGGCGAGAGCGGCCGGGTTGAGGTCGAATCCCCGAACGTCGTGACCCGCCTTCGCCAGGTTCCCCGACATGGAACCGCCCATGTTTCCCAAACCGATCCAACCAACTACCGCCATGGCATAAGCTCCTTTGCTGTGCCTCCGGCCGAGGGCAGCCGGAAGGTCTGTGTCCACCATCACACCCTGTTAGAGTGCAATCAAGGGGAAAAATCACAGATGGCATGTGCACTTATGCACACAGAGGAAAGGGGACCGGGTGGCGCGGCTTCCGAGTCCGGACGACTTGCTGATTTTGCTCACTGTGGCCCGGCTGGGACGCTTCAACGCCGTCGCCGAAACGATGGGCACCACGCACACCACCATTTCGCGCCGGATCCTCGCCCTGGACAAGCAGCTGGGCGGCCGAACCCTGGAGCGCAGCCCGCACGGGTGGGAATTGACGGAGCTGGGCGCTTCGGCTGTGGCCGCGGCGGAAACCATCGAAGAAACGCTGGGATCATTGGCTGCTGCCACGGGCCAGGACCGGGACGCCCTGTCCGGCATGGTGCGCCTGAGCACCTCCGACGGTTTCGGCGCCGAATTCGTTACCCCTGCACTGGTCCGCCTGCAGCAGCAGCATCCCCTGCTGAATGTGGAGATGCTCAGTGCCACGCGGAAGGTCAGCCAGAACCGCTCCGGCGTGGACCTGGAGGTGGTGGTGGGACGTACGGACGTGAGCAACGCGCAGGCCATCTTCCTGACCAACTACTTCCTCCGGCTCTACGCCAGCCCGGCCTACGCCGCCGAGCGGGGCCTGCCGGAAACGCCCGACGGCGTGGGGCAGCACGGCTTTGTCTCTTACGTTGAGTCGGCACTCCAGGTTGCCGAACTGGGGCACCGGTCCTCGCAGTTGCCGATGCCCAGGTCCAGCTTCCAGGCGACGAGTATCTTTGCCCAGGTGGAGGCGGTGCGCCGCGGCGCCGGTATCGGATTGCTGCCGAATTTTATGGTGGCGCGGAATCCTGAGTTCGTTCCGGTGCTCCCCGACGACTTCCAGCGCCAGGTGCCCATTTGGGCCGTGGCCCGGCCGGAATCGCTCCGGTCCGCCAGGGTACAGGCCGTGATCGCTGCCCTCAAGGAGGAAGTGGCGGCCCGCCAGGATCTACTGGCAGCCTAGACCCCGGCTGTCCGGAACCGCCTCCTCAGGCGTGGAAGAGCCGCCTCACCACCTGCCCCGCGGCCAGTGCGTCGAGGCCTTCGTTGATCTCATCAAGCGGCCGGGTGTCGGTGTGCAGCAGCTCAACGGGAAGTTTCCCCTCGCGCCAGTACCCAAGGTACAGGGGGATGTCCCGGCCCGGAACGGCGTCGCCCATATACGAGCCCAGCAGCCGCTTGCCCGCCCCGGCGAACTGAAGCGCGGGCACAGTCAGTTCCGCCGTGGGGTGTGGCAGCCCCACCGAGACCACGGCGCCGCCGCGCGTCACGTGCTCGAGGCATGATGCAATGACCCGGGCTGACCCCACAGCTTCGATGGCGGTGTCCACGCCGTCGCCGGCGGCCTCCTGGATGAGGCGGGAAGCCTCGTCCGGTGTCCCCACGGCGGTTGCCCCGCACTTCAGGGCGAGCCCGTGCTTGCCGGCGTTGGGATCGATGGCAATCACGGAGGAGGCACCCGAGAGCGCCGCGGCCATAACGGACGACAGACCCACGGCGCCGAGTCCGAAGACCGCTACGGACTGGCCTTGCTGGACGGCCGCTGTGTTGAGGACAGCTCCCATCCCGGTGAGCACGGCGCAACCGAACATTGCCGCAACGGTGTCGGGGACGTCGTCGTCGATGACCACCACCGACTCCCGGGCCACCACGGCGTAATCGGCGAAGGCCGAAACCCCCAGATGGTGGTTGATCCGCTCCCCTGCGGGCGTCCGCAGCAGGGCCTCACCATGCAGGAGGTCCCCTGACCCGTTGACTTCCGCCGCACGGTGGCAGAGTGCCGGACGGCCCGCCCGGCACGCACGGCAGTCATTACAGCTGGGGACGAAGACGAGGACAACGTGGTCTCCCGGGGAAACATCCGTGACACCCTCACCCACTGCGGCAACCCGCCCTACAGCCTCGTGCCCCAGGGCCATGGGTAGGGGCCTGACGCGGGAGCCGTCCACCACGGAAAGGTCCGAGTGGCACAGGCTCGAGTAGGTGATGGTGATGCCCAACTCGCCGGCGCGGGGTTCCGGCCGGTCAAGCTCCTCGACCCGGAGGGGCTGCGCTTCGGTGTAGCTGGTTCCGGACGGGACCGTGGAGTAAAGGACTGCTGCTTTCATGGGAAATCCTGACTTCATCGAAGGTGCTGACGCCCGACTGCCCGGGCCTGCGTGGTCGCGGGTCCGGGCAGTTGGTGCTGTTTGGCTCTGGTGGTGCCGTTAACTATTTCTTGCCGGCCGCGAGCAGGTCCGCGGTGCCCTGGGCGTCGGCTGCGTCCACATCGTGAAGTGAGATGCCGCGGGTCTCCTTGAGGAAGAACACGGAGATTGCGGTGACGATGCAGGCTCCCAGCAGGTACAGAGCCACCGGTGTGGAGGACTTGAAGGTCCCCAGCAGCGATGTGGCGATGATCGGTGCCAGCGAACCGGCGACGATAGAGGTGACCTGGTAGCCCAGGGAAACGCCCGAGTACCGCATCCGGGTGGGGAACATCTCGGCCATGATGGACGGCTGGCCCGCGTACATCAGCGCGTGGAACAGCAGGCCGATGGTGATGGCGGCCAGGATGACGATGTCATTGCCGGTGTCCATCATGGGGAAAGCGAAGAAGCCCCACGTGCCGCCGAGGATGGCGCCTGCCATGTAGACCGGCCGCCGGCCGAACGCATCCGACATCTTGCCCACGAGCGGGACGGCGCAGAAGTGGATGAAGTGCGCCACGAGCAGAAGCAGGAGGATGCGGGAGGTGTCCGTCTGAACGATGATCCTCAGGTAGGTAATGGAGAACGTCACCACGAGGTAGTAGAGGATGTTCTCGGCAAAACGCAGGCCCATGGCGGTAAAGACACCACGCGGGTAGCGGCGGAAGACTTCGGCCACACCGTAGCCCTTCTTTTCCACCGTAACTTCCTTGCGGGCTTCGATGAAGATCGGCGCATCCTGGACCTTGGTGCGGATGTAGTAGCCAACGATCACGATCACGGCGGAGAGCCAGAAGGCGACGCGCCAGCCCCAGCCGAGGAATGCTTCCTCGGAAAGCGTGGCCGAAAGGGTGAACAGCACGCCCGTGGCCAGGAGGTTGCCCATCGGTACCGCTGACTGCGGCCAGCTGGACCAGAACCCGCGGGACTTGTTGGGGCTGTGCTCGGCAACCAGCAGTACGGCGCCGCCCCACTCACCGCCGACGGCGAAGCCCTGCACGAAGCGCAGGAACACGAGGAGGGCCGGAGCCCAGTAGCCGATCTGGGCGAAGGTGGGCAGGCAGCCCATCAGGAAGGTGGCTACGCCTACCAGGATGATGCTCAGCTGCAGCAACTGCTTGCGGCCGAACTTGTCACCGAAGTGGCCAAAGACGATGCCGCCGATGGGGCGGGCCACGAAGCCTACGGCGTACGTGACGAAGGCGGCGATGATGCCGTCCAGTTCTGTCCCTGAATTGGGGAAGAACATTTTGCCGAACACCAGGGTGGCGGCGGAGGCATAGAGGAAAAACTCGTACCACTCAACAACGGTGCCGGCCATGGAGGCCGTAACGACTTTCTTCAGGCCTGATGCCTTGACGTCGGTTTCCTCTGGCCGCCGTGCGGCGGAGCTTTCCGTACTCATTTATGAACTCCTTCGGCGTCATCCTCGACACCACTGGGACAGGCTGTGGCGGATACACGTGATTTTGGCCACGAACCGCCGGGTCCCATTGAGTATGGTCTGCCTGTACGCCCAGCTCAACGGCGAATCATGCAGAGCCCATCTGCATTAATGCACACAATTCGGCTTTTGGGGCGGGGCGTTATGCCGAAAGGTGCTCCCGGAGCTGCGATCCGAGTTGGCCGATCTCGGTGAGGAATCCGTCGTGCCCGATGGGCGCCTCGATGAGGTGGACGTCCACCTCTCCGGGAAGCGCCCGGGCAAGCTCCCGTGACTGGGACGGGAAGTAGAGCCGGTCCGAGTCAACAGCAGCGACAAAAAAGCGTGCGTTGGCACCGGACAGGGTCTGGGTGAGGGACCCCCGCCCCCGGCAAATGTCATGACTCATGAGCGCCTCGGTGATGGCGATGTAGCTGTTGGCGTCAAAGCGCCGGACCAGTTTGGTCCCCTGATGATCCAGGTAGCTCTCCACCTGGTAGCGCCCGCGGGTTCCGAGCTGCTCGCCCTGAAGCGGCGACTCGGGAGCCTGCGGCGCGCGCCCGAACCGTCCGTCCAGTTCCAGCGGAGAGCGGTACGTGATGTGGGCGATGCGCCGGGCCAGGGCCAGGCCTTCCTCGGGAGCGGGTCCGTTGTAGTAGTCACCACCGTTGAAGTTGGCGTCCTGCCGGATGGCGAGGGTCTGTGCCTGGGCAAAGGCGATCTGCTCGGCGGTACTCGCGGCGCCCACGGAGATTACAGCACAGCGCTGCACACGTTCGGGAAAGGTGACCGCCCATTCCAGCGCACGCGCGCCGCCCATTGAGCCGCCCAGCACGGCAAACCAGCTCCCGATCCCCAACTGGTCGGCCAGCCTGGCCTCCGCCACGGTGCTGTCCCGCAGGGTCACCAGCGGGAAACGCGAGCCCCAGGGCGTTCCGTCCGGAGCGAGCGACGACGGCCCTGTGGACCCGTAGCAACCGCCCACAATGTTGATGGACACCACGAAGAAACGGTTGGTATCCACCGGCGCACCCGGCCCGGCGAGTTGTTCCCACCAGCCGGGTTCGTCCGTGTCGCCCCTGGTCACGTGGGTGCTGCCGGTCAGAGCATGTTCGATGAGGATGGCGTTGCTGCCGTCCGCGTTGAGGGTGCCCCAGGTTTCATAGGCCAGCGTCACGTCCGGCAGATATCCGCCGGCTTCCAGCTTCAGCCCCCCGATGGGGGCATAGCGGACAATCCCGTGTTCGGGGACGGTGGTACGGGTGACGGTAACCGTCATGGCAAGACCTCTTCTACGCGCTTGCCCGCCGTCGAATGACCGGCAGGCCAGGTCTTCACCCGGGGCACCCCACCGCGGAAGGAGGGTTGCCGGCCAGCAAGCCGGGGCTGTCACTGGCACTCATGACCTGGTTCGAGTGTACGAAACAGCCCCTGCCTGCCGCCAAGAGTGTGACTGGTTGTGACTTCCCCGGCCCGCTGCCGGGCTGCCGCCCGGGCCTGGTTAGGCGCCGGTGGCCTCCTTGGCCGCCCGGAAGCCGGCCTCGAGGTCAGCCAGGATGTCATCGATGTGCTCGATCCCTACCGAAAGCCGCACCAGGCCGGGGTTCACGCCGGCAACTACCTGCTGCTCGGGCGAGAGCTGGCTGTGGGTGGTCGACGCCGGATGGATCACCAGCGAACGGACGTCACCGATGTTTGCCACGTGGGAGTGCAGCTCCAGCGCGTCCACAAAGCGTTTGCCCGCCTCCGCGCCGCCGGCGAGGTTGAACGACACGATGGCGCCGGTGCCCTTGGGGCCGTACTTGCGGCCGCGCTCGTACCAGGGGCTGGAGGGCAGCCCGGCATAGGCGACGGATTCGACGTCGTCACGCGCTTCCAGCCACTGGGCAATTTCCAGGGCGTTGGCGACGTGACGTTCCACCCGCAGGCTCAGTGTCTCCAGCCCCTGGGCGATGAGGAAGGCGTTGAAGGGCGACACTGCCGAGCCCAGGTCGCGCAGGAGCTGCACCCGGGCCTTCAGGATGTAGGAGAGGTTGGCGCCCAAGGCACCGTCGGCGCCGAGGTCACGGGCATACACCAGCCCGTTGTAGGTGGGGTCCGGGGTGTTGAAGCCGGGGAACTTTGCAGGGTCCTTGCCGAAATCGAACTTTCCGGAGTCCACGATCACGCCGGCGATCGCGGAACCATGGCCACCCAGGTACTTAGTGGCCGAGTGCACCACGATATCCGCACCCCATTCCAGTGGCCGGATCAGGTACGGGGTGGACAGGGTGTTGTCCACGATCAGGGGAACCCCGGCCTCGTGCGCAACCTGGGACACGCCTTCGATGTCCAGGACATCCTGCCGCGGGTTGGAGACCACCTCGCCAAAGAACAGCTTGGTGTTGGGCTGCACTGCCTCGCGCCACTGGTCCAGGTTGTCCGGGTCCGCCACAAAGGTGACGGAGATGCCAAACTTTTTCAGTGTGTGGGCGAAGAGGTTGTAGGTGCCGCCGTAAAGGCTGGGGCTGGCGACGATGTGGTCCCCCGACTCGGCAATATTCAGGACCGCAAATGTTTCAGCGGCCTGGCCTGAACTGAGCAGCAGGGCACCCAGGCCGCCTTCGAGGCTGGCGATCCGCTGTTCCACCGCTTCCTGGGTGGGGTTGCCGATCCTGGTGTAGATGGGCGCCAGCTCAGCAAGGGCAAAGCGGTTCGCTGCGCTCTCGGCGCTGGGGAACACAAAGGACGTGGTTTGGTAAATGGGGAGCGCACGGGCACCCGTGGCAGCGTCCGGCTCCTGCCCTGCGTGGATCTGGCGGGTTTCGAAAGACCATCCGTTGGACAACTAAGGCTCCTTTGACATGGGCCCGGCATGCTCGAAGCACCGCGGGCCGCGCTTGCCATCCGGCCGTTGCCGGACAACCAGGTCCTCACCCGGGGCACCCCACCGCGGATGGAGGGTTGCCGGCCAGCGAGCCGGGGCTTGGCGCTGGCACTCATGACCTGAGGCCAGTGTAGGAACATGCACGCGACGGTTGACAGGATTATGACGAACAAGGTCCCCATGACTGCCGTCAGCAGGACCTTGGATTAATGCTGCTTTGGAACCGAAATCCCAGTAAGGCTACCCTTAGCTGAGAGCCCGATCACAAAGTGCCAAGATGTTGCCATGCGCATGGATCACGTCTCTTACGCCTGTGAACACGATGGCCTGGCTGCCACCACCGAACGTATTTCCTCTGCCCTCGGCGTTGAGGCAGTGAAGGGTGGGGTACACCCGCGGTTCGGAACCCGGAATATGATCATCCCGCTCGCTGGGCACAAGTACCTCGAAGTCGTCGAGGTACTGGACCACCCCGCTTCCGACAAGGCCCCCTTCGGGCAGGCAGTGCGTGCACGGTCTGCGGCGGGCGGCGGCTGGATGGGCTGGTGCGTCGAGGTTGACGACCTGGTTCCCTTTGAAGAACGGCTCGGACGCTCCGCCGTCAACGGAAACCGCAAGTTTCCTGACGGCCGCGAACTGGTCTGGAAGCAGATCGGTATCCTGGGGTTGATTGCGGACCCGCAGGTTCCGTACATGCTCAAGTGGGAGGGCGACCCGTCGCTGCACCCGTCCAACGCCTACGACAGCAACGTCAAGATGAGCTGCCTGACAATTGCAGGCTCCGCTGCCCGGGTTACCGAGTGGCTGGGCGAGCCGGTGGAGAAGCCGCTCGAAGACGTTGCCGTGGAGTGGGTGGCACCGCACGGAACCCCCGGGATCCTTTCGGTGACGTTCGAGACCGCTAACGGAGCCGTCACCATCTAATCCTGCTCCGTAGGCCCGGGCAGTCCTGCCAGGGCCTCGGCTTGGGCAGGGCTGCCCTTCGAAACTTCGGCCGCCATCAGCTGGTGACAACGGGGTCACCTGCCGATGGCGGCCGAATCCATTTCCAATAGCCCCTCGGGATTGTCGTACCCCTTTGTCATGATTGGTTTATGGGGAAAGCGGCGGTGGCGAAGGCGTTTGAGGACATCAATGCCGCTCTTGCTGTGCTCAATGCAGAGGCTGAGGGCTGTGGTTCGGAGGCGTTCTCCGCTGTTGATCCGCTGGCCGGCCTTGCCGATGGGTGCCTGGACATCCTTGCCGGCGGCGCCAGGGCTCAGGCCCGGGTGTCGGGATTGTTGGCCAAGGCCACAGCAACATACGCCGGCACTGCGCGGGCCGCTGCTTCGCCGGACGCGCCCGTGCAGGCGCAGGAAATGGCCATCGCGGCGGAAATCGGGTGCGTCCTGGCCCTCAGCGACCGGGCTGCCGGCGTGCTGCTTGCCCAGTCCTACGCCCTGACCACGTCCTTGCCCCTGACGCTCGCAGCCCTGCACAAGGGAATGATCTCCTGGCAGCACGCCAGAGTGATGGTCGATGAGACCGCCACCTTGGACCCGGTCGGGGCCGCAGCCCTGGAGGCCCACTTCCTGGACCCCGGCACACCGAAACCGGCCGCCGCGGCAACGATCGGGGAAATGCCGGCGTACCGGTTCAAAGCCAAAGCCCGGACCTGGCGGGAACGCCACCACCCGGAGAGCCTGGAGAAACGGCATGCCAAGAGTGTGGCGGACCGTCGGGTCGAACACGGGCCGGACCAGGACGGGATGGCCTGGCTCTCGGCCTATCTGCCCGCGGACCAGGCGTTGGCGGGCTGGAACAAGCTCACCGCCGACGCACGGGAATTACAGGGCCCGAAGGAAACCCGGACCCTCACCCAGTTACGCGCGGACCTGTATGCCAACCTGCTCCTCGGCGAAACCACCACAGGCCGTGACGAAACAGCGGCTGGAACAGCTGCCGGCACTTCGTTGATCCGGGCGCAGGTGCTGGTCACCGTGCCGGTGTTTTCCCTGCTGGGCCTGACCGATGAGCCGGCGATGCTCGACGGGTACGGACCCATCCCGCCCTCGATGGCACGTCATCTGGTCGCCGACGGGGCCGGCTCGTTTTACCGGGTGCTGGTGGATCCGCGGGATGGGGCTCCGTTGGAGATCGGCCGGACCAGCTACCGGTTGACCAAGGCCATGCGGAACTGGCTCAGCTTGAGGGACGGCAAATGCCCGTTCCCCGGCTGCAGCAACAACTCCCTGGACAACGAAGCCGACCATCTCCTCGCCTGGCACGATGGCGGCAACACCGGCATCAGCAACCTCGGCCAGCCCTGCCCGAAGCACCACAAACTACGGCACACCGGCGGCTGGCAACCAACACCAGCCACCAGAAACGAACCACCCGGCTGGACCTCACCCACCGGCCGGCACTACAAAAGCGAACACCCGGACTGGGAACCACCCCACTGGCCCGAACAACCGCTAACGGATCTGAAGTCCAAGAGGACATTCACCCGGCGCTGGCCTCAGCCTGCGCCCGGGGATCTGCCGCGCGGCGACGTGGACCTTGTTCGCATCGGTTTATCCCTCGGAGAAGACGGCATCGAGCGGTTCCTGCACGCCCGAGGTGGATGACTCTTTCCGGGGAGCGGCATCCGCCCACAAGTGGTTCGACAGGCGCAGCCACGCGATACCGTCACAAACAGGCCGGCTGCATTACCCCAGCCCCACGGCCTTGCCGAACAGGCTGAAGCCAACGAACGCCACGATGTCCAGCAGTGCATGGGCTATCACGAGGGGCATCACCCGCCGGGTCCTGGTGTACAGCCATGCGAAAACGATGCCCATCACCACGTTACCGATGAAAGGGCCGAATCCCTGATACAGGTGGTACGTGCCCCGGAGCAGCGAGCTCACCATGATGGACATCGGCACGCTCCAGCCGAACTTGCCGAAGCGGTTCAGGAGGTATCCCACAACGATGACTTCCTCCACAACGGCATGGCGCATTGCGGACAGGATCAGCACGGGCACCGTCCACCAGTACGCGTCGAGGGCGCTGGGAATAATGGCCGTCGTGATTCCGAGAGCCCTGCCCGCGGCATAGAGGCCAAGGGACGGGACGCCGATCAGCGCGGCCAGCCCCAGACCCTGAAGCATGTCCCGCCCCGGCCGCTCGAAGTTGAATCCGAGTTTGCGGAAAGCCGAACCGGCGTTGCTGCCATCGCCGGAGGAGGCCTGCCGCTGGTCGGTCAGGAAGTAGATCACCAGCAGCACCGGCACCAACGCAAAGATGATGTCCAGCAGCTGGTACGTCAGGTCGAAGTACTCACGGGTGCTCTGCGAGCGGTTCAGGGTGGAGGTGCCCTCCGCCAGCGGGGCGCGGGTCATCTTGTCCAGGAGCTGCACCACCGAATACACGGCAGACTGGCCCAAGGACAGGCCCAGGACAATCCAGACTTCTATCCGCAGGCGACGGCGGGAGGGAACCAGCATGTACCCATCTTGCCTGCAGTTTCTGGATCCGGCCTGATTGCCCTGCGGTGTCCGGCCGGCTGGGCCGCTCCCTGACGCTAACGGCTTCCAGCCCAGCGACAACCACGCTCAGCCTGCCGCGACGATCACTTCCGTGCCCTTTGCCTCGAAGGCCGCCTTGTCGCGCGCCGAGATTCCCGCGTCCGTAATCAAACGGGTGAAGTTGTAGCCGTCCATGGTGGCAAAGGCACGCACCCCAACTTTGGACGAGTCAGCGAGTACGTAGGAGACACGGGCCCTGCTGGCGAGCAGGGCGTTGACGGACGCTTCCCCCTCCCCCGTATTGGTCGGCCCGACGTCGGGGTCGATGCCGTTGACACCGATGAAGGCGATGTCCAACACCACCTTCTGCATGATGATGTCCGTGTACGGCCCCACCAGTTCGTAGGACCGCGGATTGAGGATCCCGCCGGTAACCATGACTTTGATGTTGGGCCGGACGGCCAACTGCCCGGCGATGTTGATGGCGTTGGTAACCACGGTGAGGGTGGGCTGGTTGGAAGGCGCGTTGAGATCCTCGCGCGTGGCCAGGATCTGCGCCAGCGCGGTGCTGGTGGTGCCGCCGCAAAGCCCGATTACGGCGCCGGGGGCAATCAGCGCGGAGGCCGCCTGGGCAATCTGCTCCTTGGCCTCGGCATGATCATCGCGGTTGTACCGGCCCGGCAGGTCGTAGGCCAGCGCGCCCGTTGTGGCACCGCCCCGGGTCCTGGTGAGCAGCCTGCGCTTTGCCAGGCTGTCCAGATCGCGCCGGGCGGTGGCCGGGGAGACGTTGAGCGTGCTGACGATCTCTTCGACCTCCACCTGCCCGCTCCTGGCGAGGAGATCGAGTATGGCCGTCAGTCTGTCAGTGCGGGTCATGCAAGGGCCTCCAGCTACTCCCGCCACCGGTACGATGACGCTTTCTGATCATAACAGAACCCGAATGATCATCTAACGTCAGTTTATCGCCGGATTACCTCGCCCTCTTTCCAGCCCGCCATACAGCGTACGTCAGGGGCATGCCGGGACGATATGCAAGGTGCGTCGGCGAGGGTGCATTGAGCAGGTGGAGATCCGCGCGGTGTCCGACCGCGATCGAACCCACCGCGCGTTCGCCGTCGGCATCGTCTCCCTTGTCCTTGTGCAGCGCCAGGGCCCCACCGTAGGTCGCGGCCCGAACAGCTTCATGAACGCTGAGGCCCATCTGCAGCACGGCGGTGGTGACGCAATAGGCCATTGAGCTGGTGTAGGACGTGCCCGGGTTGCAGTTGGAAGCCAGCGCCACCTGGATGCCGGCGTCAAGCAGCACCCGCGCAGGGGCCAGGGGCTGGCGGGTTGAAAGATCGCAGGCGGGCAGGCAGGTTGCCACCGTGCCCCTCGCACCGGATCCGGAAGCGGCATCCCAGCCCGTCCAGGTCCCGGCCAGCGCATCAACGTCCTTATCCGCGAGGTAATTGGCGTGGTCCACGCTCGCGGCCCCAAGTTCGACGGCGAGCTGCACGCCCGGGCCTTCGCCGAGCTGGTTGCCATGGACGCGCAGGCCCAGGCCTGCGTCGCGGCAGGCCAGCAGGACCCGCCGGGATTGCTCCTCGGTGAAGGCCCCTTCTTCGCAAAATACGTCGGCCCACTGCACGTAGGGCCGGACGGCGGCGAGCATTGGGCCACACACGAGGTCGATGTACTCGTCCGCGTCCTGTCCGGCAGGAACCAGGTGCGCACCGAGGTAGGTGACCTGGTCCGCCACGGTGGAGGCGATGCGAGCGCTCCGGGTCTCGTGTTCAACGTCGAGGCCGTAGCCGGTTTTCGTCTCGATGTAGGTGGTTCCCTGCGAAACGGCTTCGTCAACGCGGGACAGCGCCAGGCGGGTG
This sequence comes from Arthrobacter sp. D3-16, assembly GCF_054408515.1. Classification (NCBI taxonomy): domain Bacteria; kingdom Bacillati; phylum Actinomycetota; class Actinomycetes; order Micrococcales; family Micrococcaceae; genus Arthrobacter; species Arthrobacter sp. D3-16. Next base: position 2,737,777 of record NZ_CP096437.1, read on the forward strand.
AGGTCGAAATCGGACGTGGCACGGGTGGCGTTCATGGTGACGGCGATGCCCCCGGCAGAGTAGGACTCCCCCGCCATCCGCGCCTCGAATTCCGCCGTCCGGTCACCGGCGAACAGCAGGTGTGTGTGGGAGTCCACCCAGCCCGGAAGCATGGTCCGGCCGCCGGCGTCTACGGCGTCATCGGCGGCAGGAGCGTCAGCGGCTGCGCCGATCCAAGAAATCCGTTCACCTTCGATCACCACGGCGGCGTCCCTCAGGACCCGGTGCTCCAGGTCCTGGGTCATCAGCTCGGCGATATTGGTGATCAGCGTACTCATACAACCATTCTTCAGCGCCGGACTGACCAGCGGGTGGCCGCCAGCGCCTCAGCTGTCCGGGATGCCGGACCGCCCGCCGGCTGGGCGGCACTGCCGTTGGGCTCGAGAACGGCCAGGATCTGGCCGGCTGCAAGTTCCGCCATGGCAGACGATGCCTGGAAGCCATAGCCACCCTGGCCGGCTAGCCAGTAGAAGCCGGGGGCTTCGGCATCGAAGCCGGCCACGGGCACGCCGTCGGCCGCTTCCGTCCGCAGACCCGTCCAGGCCCGGCGGACTTCGGTGATGCCGAGCGTCGTTAGCCCGTTGAGCCTTGCCACCAGGCGCTCCACGTCACCCGGGCGGGGCTTGGCATCTTCAGGTCCGCTTGGCACCGATTCGGAGGGGGAGATCAGAACATCGTCACCCTCCCGGCGGAAGTAGAACGTGTTGTCCGCAGCCGCCACCATAGGGCTTTGCGGCGGCAGGGGACGTTCGACGGCGGCAATCGCCGTGGTGCGCCGGTACGGCTGCAGCCCGAGCTTCTCCACTCCGCTGATCACAGCCAGTTCGTCCGCCCAGGCGCCGGCGGCGTTGACGAGGACGCGGGCTTCGAATGCCTCCATCCCGGCCCCCACCTGCCAGCCGGAGCCCAGGCGCTGGGCGGAATGGACCCGTGCGCCGGTAATGATGTCCACCCCGGCTGCCAGCGCCCGTTGACGGTGGTCCGCCAGCAGAAGGGGTGCGTTGCAGCCGAAGGAACCGGTATCGAGTCCGGCGGCGGTGAACGATTCCGGGACCAGTGCCGGGCACAGTTCCAGCGCCTCGGCCGGGGTGATGGAGCGCATATGGCCGCTGGCTTCCGCTGCCACCGCTTCCCCGGTGCCGATCAGCATAAAGCTGCGGGGCGTGAGCACTGGTTCGGGCAGCCCGGCATCGCGGGCGGCGATCAGTTCCAGGGTGCGGACCGTCAGCTCCTGGACCACGGGCGGGCCGTAACTGGGGATGAGCTGCCGGGCTGAGCGGGAGGACGTGTGGTACGCCAACTCCTGCTCAGCCTCCACCAACGCAACGCTGCATTGGCCCGCCAACGCCGAAGCCAGGGAAAGCCCGGCAATCCCGCCGCCGACGATCAGGACGTCATAGTGTGCTGCCATGGCACCATCCTTGCAGAGTTAGGGACGGGCGGTGGCGTCCGTCAGGCTGCCACCTCGGCACGGCTGGTGACGAAGGCACGCACACAGGCTTCGACGTCGTCCGCTGAATGCGCAGCCGAAAGCTGCACGCGGATCCTGGCCGCCCCGCGCGGAACCACGGGAAAGCTGAATGCGGTAACGAAGGCGCCGTGCTGCAGCATCCGGTCAGCCACCTTCGCGGCCATGACGGCGTCGCCGAACATCACTGGGACGATGGCATGCTCGCCGGGGAGGAGGTCGAACCCCTCCTCTGTCATACGGCGGCGGAACAGTGAGGCGTTGTCAAAAAGTGTGCGCCGCAGCTCCGCCGAGTTCTCCACCAGGTCCAGGGCCTTAATGGTGGCGGCGACGATGGCCGGGGCGAGCGAGTTGGAAAAGAGGTAGGGGCGGGCCTTCTGCCGGAGCATGGCCACTACCTCTGCACGGCCGGAGACGTATCCCCCTGATGCCCCGCCCAGGGCCTTGCCGAAGGTGCCGGTATAGATGTCCACCCGGTGGGACACGCCTGCATGTTCGGGCGTGCCGGCCCCGGTTTCGCCCATGAAGCCGACGGCGTGGGAGTCGTCCACCATCACCAGGGCGTCGTGCTTTTCGGCGAGGTCGCAGATGGCCTCCAGCGGCGCGAGGTACCCGTCCATGGAAAAGACCCCGTCGGTGACGATGATCTTGCGGCGGGCATCCTTCGCCTCAACGAGCTTGGCCTCAAGGTCGGCCATGTCCTGGTTGGCGTACCGGTACCGCTGCGCTTTGCACAGCCGGATGCCGTCAATGATGGACGCATGGTTCAGGGCGTCGGAAATGACGGCGTCCTCCGGGCCGAAGAGGGATTCGAAGACGCCGCCGTTGGCGTCGAAGCAGCTGGAGAAGAGGATGGTGTCCTCGGTTCCCAGGAACCGCGATACCCGGGCTTCGAGTTCCAGGTGCAGGTCCTGGGTGCCGCAGATGAACCGCACGCTGGCCATGCCGAAGCCGCGTTCGTCCATGGCGCCCTTCGCTGCGCTGATGATTTCAGGATGGTCCGCCAGGCCCAGGTAGTTGTTGGCGCAAAAGTTCAGCACCGTGGCGCCCTGCTGGCCGATGAGCCCGGCGGTGATGTGGTTTGACTGCGGCGAGTTGATGCTGCGTTCGGTCTTGAAGAGTCCGGCGGTGCGGATGTCCTCCAGCTCGCCGCTCAGCTGGTCCTTGATCGAGGTGTACATGGTGTTCCTTAGAGTTGGGTCCAGTCGAGGACAACTTTTCCGCATGCGCCGCTGCGGGCCAGGTCGAAGCCTTTTTCCCACTGGGCGGCGGGGAGCGTATCAGTGACGACGGCGGAGATGCCCGCGTGCAGCACGGCGTTGGACGAGAGCATGGCGCTCATCGCGTACCAGGTCTCGTACATTTCCCGGCCGTAGATGCCTTTGAGCGTGAGCATGTGGGTCACCACCTTGCCCCAGTCAATGGTGATGTCCTGGCTGGGCAGGCCCAGCATGGCGATCCGGCCGCCGTGGTTCATGTTGTCGATCATCTCCGGCAGGGCGCTGGGGTGGCCGGACATTTCCATCCCGATGTCAAAGCCTTCGCGCATCCCCAGTTCCCGCTGGGCGTCGCGGACGCGGGTGGTGGAGACATCGATGGCAAGGTCTGCGCCGAGCTGCAAGGCCAGGTCCAGCCTGGGCCGGGAAACGTCCGTGATGGCGATCTTGCGGGCTCCGGCGTGCCGGGCAACGGCGATGGCCATCAAGCCGATGGGGCCGGCACCGGTAATCAGCACATCCTCCCCCACCAGCGGAAAACTGAGGGCCGTGTGCACGGCGTTGCCGAAGGGGTCGAAGATGGCGCCGAGTTCAGGAGTGACAGAGGGATCGTGATGGACCCAGACGTTGGTTTCGGGGATCACCACATACTCTGCGAATGCGCCGTCCCGCTGCACTCCCACACTGACTGTATGGATGCACATCTGCCGCCGGCCGGCGCGGCAGTTCCGGCAAATACCGCACACCACGTGGCCTTCGCCGGAGACGCGGTCACCGACCTTGACGTCGCGGACGGCTTCGCCGACTTCGACCACTTCGCCGTAGAACTCGTGGCCGGGGATGAGGGGAGCTTCAATGATTCCCCGGGCCCAGGCGTCCCACGACTGGATGTGGAGGTCGGTGCCGCAGATGCCGGTGGTCATCACCCTGATCTTCACGTCAGCGGGCCCTGCTACCGGTTCGGGACGGTCCACCAGCTCGAAGCCGGCCTGTGGGCCGGCCTTGTACAAAGCCTTCATCGGCTTCCTTCTCTTTGTGCGTCGTTGGCAGGTCCTGCCCTCCTCATTACAGCGAGGAAGAAGCTTTAGCACAACAGCGAAGTTCTCAATCGACGATGTAGCGAAAGCTAACGCTTAGACTGAACCGGTGGAGATACACCAGCTCGAAATCCTGCGGGAACTCGGCGCCCTCGGCAGCGTCAAGGCGGTGGCGGACACCCTGATGGTCACCCCCTCCGCCGTCTCCCAGCAGTTGGCCCTGCTGCAGCGGAAAGTCGATGTTCCACTCACCCGCAAGGAGGGCCGCAACCTGGTGCTCACCGAGGCGGGCCAGGTGTTGGCCGACGCGGGAGCCGCCGTGGTCAGTGCAATGGCTGATGCCCGGGACGCCATCGGCAATTACCACGGCTCAGTGGCCGGCCGCGTAACCCTTTGCGGGTTCCACAGTGCGGGCCAGGCAATGTTCGCGCCGCTGGCCAGGATCCTGGACGCCCCGGACCTGCCACGGATCGAGCTCTCCGATGAGGACGTGGCCCAGCAGGACTTCCCCGCCCTGACGGCCCGTTACGACCTGGTCCTTGCCCACCGGATGGACCACAGCCCCCGGTGGCCTGCGGAGCGGGTGACCGTGATTCCTCTCGCCCACGAACCGCTGGATGTGGCATTGCCCGCGGGACACCGTCTCGCCGGGAAAGCGGCCGTGACGGCGGACGACGTCGGCGGCGAGGCGTGGGTGACCAGCCACACGGGATACTCCCCCGCGGACGTGCTGTCCGCCGTCGCCGCTGTTTCCAGCCACGAACTGAACATCGTGCACCGGATCAATGACTACTCCACGGTGGCGGCGCTGGTGGCTGCCGGCGGAGTGGTGGGACTGCTCCCGAGGTACACCGCAGGACCGGTGCTCAACACGGACATTGTGCTGCGGCCCCTTGAGGGGATCAGCACCCGCCGCCGGATCGACTTGCTGGCGAGGCCTGAAAACCTGAAGCGCCGTTCCGTTATGACTGTCGCCGAAGCGCTGCAGGGCATCATGGCCGGACTGGTGAAACAGGGCTGACCAAGGCTAACCAGGGCTGACGAGCGCTGACCCCTGGAGGGCACCAGTTAAACCGGAACCGGGCCGCAGTGGACGTTGCAAAATCGAGATTTCACGACGCCTCCTGCGACCCGATTGGGGTATGGGGGCTAGACGGAGACGCCCAGTTTTTCCAGGATCAGCTCGCGGACGCGGGCGGCGTCAGCCTGGCCGCGGGTGGCCTTCATAACCCCGCCCACGATGGCGCCGATAGCCTGCACCTTGCCGCCGCGGATCTTGTTCGCAACATCGGGCTGCGCGGCCAACGCGGCGTCGATGGCTTCGAGCAGTGGCCCGTCGTCGGAAACCACGGCCAGGCCGCGCTTCTCCACGATCTCGGCAGGGGTGCCTTCGCCGGCGAGCACACCGTCCAGCACCTCCGACGCCATCTTGTTGTTGATCTTGCCTTCTTCCACCATGCGGGCGAGCTCCACGATGGTGGCGGGCTGGACGCCAAGCTGGCCAGGGTCGACGTCGGCGTTCTTGGCGCGGCCCACGATCTCACCCATCCACCACTTGCGGGCAACCGAAGCCGACGCACCGGCGGCGATGGTTTCCTCGATCTCGTCCATCACGCCGGCGTTCACCACGTCGCGGAATTCCAGGTCCGAGTAGCCCCAGTCAGCCTGCAGGCGCTTGCGGCGGCCAGCCGGCGGCTCGGGCAGCGTGGCCCGGAGTTCCTCGACCCACTCCCGCGACGGAACCACGGGAACCAGGTCAGGCTCCGGGAAGTAGCGGTAGTCGTCAGCGTCGGACTTCGCCCGGCCCGACGTGGTGGTGCGGGTGTCCTCGTGCCAGTGGCGGGTCTCCTGGACAACGGGTTCACCGGCGTCCAGCACGGCGGCATGCCGCTGAATCTCGTAACGGACGGCATGTTCCACCGCGCGCAGCGAGTTCACGTTCTTGGTTTCGGAACGGATGCCGAACCGTTCGCGGCCGTGCGGGCGCAGGGAGACGTTGGCGTCGCAGCGGACGTTGCCGCGTTCCATCTTCGCGTCGGACACACCGAGGTTCTTGACGATCTCGCGCACCGCTGCCACATAGGCCTTGGCGAGTTCCGGAGCACGCGAACCGGCGCCCTCAATGGGCTTGGTGACGATTTCCACCAACGGCACCCCGGCACGGTTGTAATCCACCAGCGAGAAGTCGGCGCCCTGGATACGGCCGGTAGCGCCGCCCATGTGGGTCAGCTTTCCGGCGTCCTCCTCCATGTGCGCGCGCTCGATCTCCACGCGGAACACCGTGCCGTCGGAGAGTTCGATGTCCAGGTAGCCGTCGTAGGCAATGGGTTCGTCGTACTGCGAGGTCTGGAAGTTCTTGGGGGTGTCCGGGTAGAAGTAGTTCTTCCGGGCGAAGCGGCAGGACTCGGCGATCTTGCAGTTGAGGGCGAGGCCGATCTTGATCGAGGACTCGATCGCAGCCTTGTTCACCACCGGCAGGACGCCGGGCATGCCCAGGTCCACCTCGTTGACGTTAGTGTTGGGCTCGTCACCGAAGACGTTGGGGGCGGAGGAGAACATCTTGGTCTTGGTGTTGAGCTCCACGTGGACCTCGAACCCCAGGACGGGATCGTACTTCTCCATGGCCTCTTCGAAGCTGAGGATTGCGTCAGTGTTCATTATTTTGCCTCCTTGGCTTCGACGAGCTCGCCCAGTTCCGGAGCCTGGCCCAGCAGCGGGCCGCCCCACTTGGCCTCAAGCAGCGACTCCAGGACCGCGCCCACCCGGTACAGGCGGGCGTCCTCCCGGGCGGGGGCGAGCAGCTGGATGCCGACGGGCAGTCCGTCCTCGTCCGCCAGACCGCCGGGCAGGGACAGGCCCGGGACTCCGGCCAGGTTGGCCGGGATGGTGGCGACGTCGTTGAGGTACATGGCCAGGGGGTCGTCCAGCTTCTCGCCAAGGCGGAAGGCCGTGGTGGGGGCGGTGGGTGAAATCAGGACATCCGCCACGGTGAAGGCTGCATCGAAGTCGCGCTGCACCAGCGTGCGCACCTTCTGGGCCGAACCGTAGTAGGCGTCGTAGTAGCCCGCGGACAGGGCGTAGGTGCCCAGGATGATACGGCGCTTGACCTCATCGCCGAAGCCGGCGGCGCGGGTGGCGCCCATGACGCGTTCGATGGTCATGGGACCGTCCTCGGGCAGGACGCGCAGGCCGTACCGGACGCCGTCGAACTTGGCGAGGTTGGAGGACGCCTCGGAGGGCATGATCAGGTAGTAGGCGCCCAGGGCGTACTGGAAGTTGGGGCAGGAGACTTCGACGATTTCCGCGCCGGCCTCCTTGAGGAGCTCCAGGGAATCGTTGAAGCGGTTTTCGACGCCCGCCTGGTAGCCCTCGCCATGGAGTTCCTTGATGATGCCGATCCGCATGCCCTCGACACTGCCCGTTTTCGCTGCGGCCACGAGGTCTGCCAGCGGGTCCGGAAGGGAGGTGGAGTCGCGGGGGTCGTGCCCGCCGATGACCTCGTGCAGGAGGGCCGAGTCCAGGACTGTCCGCGAAACCGGGCCGATCTGGTCCAGCGAGGACGCCATGGCGATGGCACCGTAGCGGGACACGCTGCCGTATGTCGGCTTGACGCCGACGGTGCCGGTGACGGCACCGGGCTGGCGGATGGACCCGCCGGTGTCGGTCCCGAGGGCGAGGGGTGCTTCGAAGGCTGCGACGGCGGCAGCGGAGCCGCCACCGGAACCGCCCGGGATCCGGTCCAGGTCCCATGGGTTGCGGGTGGGCCCGTAGGCGGAATGTTCAGTGGAGGAGCCCATGGCGAACTCGTCCAGGTTGGTCTTGCCCAGGATGGGCATCTTCGCGGCGCGCAGGCGTTCCACCACAGTGGCGTCGTAGGGGCTGTGCCAGCCCTCGAGGATCTTGGAGCCGGCCGTGGTGGGCTGGCCCACCGTGACAATCAGGTCCTTGACGGCGATGGGGACGCCGGCGAGGACATGCAGGGATTCGGCCTCTGTACCGCCCGCAGCACGGATGGCGTCCACCTCGGCGGCGACGGCGAGGGCATCCTCGGCGTTGACGTGCAGGAAGGCGTTGACGCCGCGCTCCCCGCCGTCAACAGCAGCGATCCGGTCCAGGTACGCCTGGGTGACCTCGACGGAGGTGACCTCACCGGCAGCCAGCTTTTCTGCAAGCCGCGCGGCGGAGAGGCGGATGAGTTCGTTGTTGTCAGTCATGCTTATGCCTCATCCAGGATTGCCGGGACCTTGAAACGGTTCTCGTCGGAGTCCGGTGCGCCGGAGAGCGCCTCTTCCGCGGTGAAGGTGTGCCCCACGACGTCCTCGCGGAACACGTTGTTCAGCGGGATGGGGTGGGACGTCGCCGGGACGTCGTCACCGGCAGCCTGGCTCACGGATTTGACTGAATCAACGATGACCGCGAGTTCTCCGGCCATCCTGTCCAGCTCTTGGGCACTCATCTCAATGTGAGCGAGCCGCGCGAGATGCGCAACGTCGTCACGGTTGATCGCAGCCATGGATCTCCCCTGCAAAGTTTGAATTGATTTCCGATCCATTCTAGTGGGGAAACGATGATGCCCGTCTGACGGCCCCCAGCGGGCGTCAGACGGGCACCTTCATACCGGGCCGGCGCCCACGGGGGCAGCCGCACGGCAGCTACAGACTAACCGATTCCGATGGCTCCGGTCAGCATGCCGATTCCCAGCATGACCAGGGACACCACGGCGCTGCGCCACAGCACCTTCTTGTGGTGGTCACCGAGGTCAACCTTGGCAAGCGACACCAGGAGCAGGATGGCGGGGACCAGCGGGCTTTGCATGTGGAACGGCTGGCCGGTGATGGAGGCGCGGGCCATCTCGGCGGCGCTGATGCCGTAGTGGCCGGCGGTCTCGCTCAGGACGGGGAGCACACCGAAGTAGAACGCGTCATTGCTCATGAAGAACGTCATGGGGATGCTGAGGACGCCGGTGATGACAGCCAGGAACGGGCCCATGGACGTGGGGATGATCTGTACCAGCCACGCGGACATGGCTTCCACCATGCCGGTGCCGGTGAGGACTCCGGTCAGGACTGCGGCGGCCATAACCATGCTGACCACGGCCACGATCGAGGGTGCGTGGGCCACGATCTGGGTGGCCTGGTCCTTGACGTTGGGGAAGTTCACCAGCAGTGCGATGGCCGAACCCACCATAAAGACGTACGGCAGGGGCACGAGGTCGGCGATCAGCATGCCCATGACAGCTACGGTCAGGCCAAGGTTGAACCACTGCAGCTTGGGGCGCAGGGTCTTGCGGTTCGGGTCCAGTGCCGTGTCTGCCATGGCGGTGTCGCTGTCGTCCACCAGGTCCGCGGTGCGTTCAAGCAGGGCAACGGAGGAACCATCGACGGCGGGACCGCCGGTTGCGGGAACCGGTGAGGTACCGCGGCGGGAACCATTGCGCGCACCGCCGGCGGGAGCGCCGCCGTCGAACCCTTCAGCGGTATCCGGCACTCCCCAGATTTCCGGGGCCGTAGCGCGGAGGCGGTTGCGCTCCTGCAGGCCAAGCAGCCAGGCGAAGGCCAGGACGACGGCGATGCCGGCGAGGAGGGAGGGAAGCATCGGAACAAAGACATCATTGACGTCGATCTTCAGGGCGCTGGCGGCGCGGGCGGTGGGGCCGCCCCACGGCACGATGTTCATGGTGCCGTTGGCCAGGCCGGCCACGCAGGTGAGGACCACAGGACTCATCTTCAACCGGAGGTAGATGGGCAGCATGGCGGCGGTGGTGAGGATGAAGGTGGTGGAGCCGTCGCCGTCAAGGGACACGGCGGCCGCGAGGATGGCGGTGCCCAGTACTACCTTGGCGGGGTCGTTGCCGAGTTTGCGGAGGATGAAGCGGACCAGCGGGTCAAAAAGCCCCACGTCGATCATCAGTCCGAAGTAGATGATGGCGAACATCAGCAGGGCTGCTGTTGAGGTCATGGCCTTCATCGAGTCCATCACCATGTCGCCGATGCCAAGACCGGCACCGGCGAAAAGACCAAAAACGGTAGGGACGATGATCAACGCCAGCACTGGCGTCAACTTTTTCGTCATGATCAGCACCATGAATACCGCGATCATTGCGAATCCAAGTAATACCAGCACGGCCGGCTCCTTCTTTGTGAACAGCGGCACAGCGTTGTGACGCGTGCTACAGACTGTAGAGTGGCCGCCGTCACGGCCGTGCCTTTGGCTCAATTGATTGGCATACTGCTTATTGCGAGCATTTTGCTCATTCTGCTCACAGCACCCGCAGGCCCCCGGCCAACCACCCGGAACAAGGAGGATCATGCAGCGTTCCAGCCCCCGCGCCCCGCTGCGGTTCTCCACCCAGACGCTCCTGCTCCAACTTGCGGTGGTCCTTCTCGTGGTCCTGCTCAGCGCCGGGGTCCACGCCTGGCTGACCTATGACAGGGTGGGCAGCGAGGCGGAGAACCAGGCGCTGACGCTCGCGCGGACGGTGGCCTCGGACCCAACAGTGCGGGCGGACGTGCTGGCCATCAGCGAACAGGCCGGCACTCCCCCGGCGGCCGAGCTGGCTGCGGGGCCGCTGATGGTGTCGGCCGAAGCAGCACGGACCCGGACCGGTGCCCTGTTTGTGGTCATCACCGACGAAACCGGCCTTCGGCTGGCGCATCCGGACCCCCAGCGGCTCGGCGAACGGGTGAGCACGGATCCGTCCGAGGCCCTGTCCGGCCGCGAGGTCACCACCCGGAATACCGGGACGTTGGGCCCGTCGGCCGGGGCGAAGGTGCCCGTGTACGCTCCGGCCGGCACCACCGTGGTGGGCGAGGTCAGCGTGGGGTATTCGATGGAGACGGTGGGCCAGAGCGTGGCCCGTGACATTGGCCCGGTTGCCCTCACCGCCACGGGCGCCCTCATCGCCGGCGTCCTCGGGTCCTTCCTGCTGCGCCGCCGCCTCCAGCGCCTCACCCTGGGCCTGGAACCGGAGGAGATCAGCAGCCTCGTCCACGACCAGGTGGCAGTTCTCCAAGGCGTGGACGACGGCGTGATCGGCGTTTCGGCCGACGGGCGGATCACTGTGTTCAACGCCGCAGCACAGCGGCTGCTGGACTTGCCGGACCTGGCTGGAACCGGGTGGGAGGAGGCGCCGGTACCGGACCAGCTGAAGTCCCTGACCCGGCCCGGCTCCGGTGCAGATGCCGCCCTGGAGCTGGTGGCGGGCGGGCGGGTCCTGGTGGCCAACGCCCGCAAGGCAGTCCACCGGCGTGAGGACCTGGGCTGGGTGGTGATGCTCCGGGACCGGACGGAACTGCAGCAGCTCACCCGGCAGCTGGACGCCGTGGGCACCATGTCCACCGCGCTGCGGGCACAGCGCCATGAGTTCGCCAACCAACTGCACACCATCGCCGGGCTTATGAGCATCGGAGAGCACCAGCAGGCACGCGAGTACCTTGCGCGGCTGGCGGCGACGGGACCGCTGAAGTTCCCGGTGGACCAGGCCGAGCTGCTTCAGGACCCCTACCTCCAGGCCTTCGTGGGAGCAAAGGGGGTGGAGGCCGACGAGCGGGGCGTTGCCTTGCGCATCGGACCGGAAACCCTGGTCCGCGGCCAGGTCACCGATGCCCAGGACGTCACCACCGTGCTGGGCAACCTGATCGATAACGCGGTCAACGCGGCCGTTGCAGGCTCAGCTCCGGACCGCTGGGTTGAACTGGAAGTCATGGATGACCCGGGCGACGACGGCGGCACCCTCCACGTGGTCGTCGCCGACTCAGGCGACGGGCTGGCCGCGGGGACGGATGCGGAAGCGGTTTTCGCCGAGGGTTTCACCACCGCCTCCGGCCCCGTCCGCGCAGGCGGCGGCCAGGGCTTCGGCCTGGCGCTGGCGCGGCAGCTGGCGCGGCGGCGCGGGGGCGACGTTAGGCTGCTGGATCCGGGCACCCGCGGCGGGCCCGGAGCCGTTTTTATGGCCACGCTCCCCGGCACCACAACAGCAGGAACAAAGACGGCCGAACAACCAGACGCGGGGCTGAAGGATGCAACCGGAAAGGACAACGATGGCTGAGGACTTCCGGGTGCTGATCGTGGATGACGACTTCCACGTCGCGAAACTGCACGCCGCCTACGTTGATTCGGTGGCGGGCTTCCTGGCGCTGGCACCGGTGGGAACGGCGTCCCTCGCGCTCCAGGCCATCCACAGCCTTCGGCCGGACCTGGTGCTGCTGGACGTCTATCTCCCGGACGCCTCCGGCCTGGACCTGCTGCAGCAACTGGATGTGGACACCGTGATCCTCAGCGCGGCTTCAGACGCTGCCTCCATCCGGGTGGCGTTCCGCCGCGGCGCACTGGGGTACCTGCTGAAGCCGTTTACGTCCGAGTCACTGTCCCAGCAGCTGCGCTCCTATGCCCGGTACCGGCGCCTGCTGGGCCAGCCCGGCGCCCTGGACCAGGATGCGGTGGAGCGGGCCAAGCGCGCCCTGATTCCCGGCGACGTCACGCCGTCGTCAAAGCCCCGATCAGCAACGGAAGCTGCAGTGCTTGAATCACTGGTGCCGGGTGAGCAGTACTCGGCGGCGGAAGTGGCCGGCCGGGTGGGTGTTTCCCGGGCCACGGCGCAGCGGTACCTGTCCTCGCTGGCCGACGACGGCGCTGTTGACATCCAGCTGCGCTACGGGACCACCGGCAGGCCGGAGCACCGCTACGGCCTGCCCGGCTCGCCGTAACCCGAGAGGTACAGAGCTAGCTGGCGCTCTTCGGCGCCACGAGCTCGATTTCCACCAGCATCTCCGGATCCAGGAACGGAAGGACATGCACCAGGGACAAGGTGGGCCGGATGTCGCCGAAGACCTCGCCGTGGGCACGCCCCGCTTCTTCCCACTGGCTGATGTCCGTCAGGTACAGCTTGGACTGCACCACGTCCTCGAAACCGAAGCCTGCGTCCGCGAGGACCTTGTCCAGCTTCTGCAGGATGAACTGGGTCTGGGTGTAGAAGTCGTTGCCCACGATGCCGTCCTCGCCGCTCGCGGCGGTGGCCGAAATGTAGAGGGTGTTGTCCACCTGGACGGCCCGGGAGTAGCCGAGGGTCTGTTCCCAAACGGAGCCGGTGCCGAAGGTTTTGCGCATGGTGGGCCTTTCAAAGCTGGAGTGAGTCGGCACCACTTTAGGGCGGCTACAGGTCCAGCCGGTAAACCAGCAGTTTTATGTCGGTCCCGGGCACCAACCAGTCCCGTTCAGGGACCCTGGCGAACCCGGTCTTGTCGTACAGGCCGCGGGCGCTTTCCCAGGTGCTCCCGGTAGTCAGGGACACACCCTTGACCCCGTCCAGTTCCTTGGCGTGATCAAGGATGGCCGCCATCATGGCCTTGCCGGCACCGCTGCGCTGCACGGCCGGGTCCACCACCAGCATGCGGAACTCCAGCTCATCGTGCAGGGCAATGTCCGCGTAGGGCTCGCCGGCGCGGGCAAGCGTGACCGAACCCACCACCTGCCCGGCCCGTTCAGCTACCCAGACAGTTGCCTGCCCTGCCCGGAGTGCCACGTCCTGGACCTTGCGCATGTAGGGGTGGTCGGCGTCGTCAAAGTACCCGGCGGCCAGGTAGGAATCCCTGGTGATGCGGGCAACGGCGTCGAAATCGGTTTCGACGGCGGGACGGACAGTTATCTGCGAATGCACCCGTCAATGGTAGTGCTACCAGCCAGTAGCAGCGTGCAAAACGGGGGTTTCCGTGACTGAACTATCACGGCGGGCCCGTTAAACGGGTCAGGGCCCGGCGGCTGCCGCGTCAGAGCGGGAATTTACCGGACAGCTCCAGGCTCCCTGCGCAGGTCCACGCGTCCAGCCGTTCCTGGTCGCTGGGCCCGCCGTCGAGCGGGCTGGTCAACCGGGGCCGGCGGACCCAGCAGCCGGCTTCCTCGGCGATCAGCGCGCCTGCCGAAAAGTCATGCTCGTTCAACCCCCGCTCGCCGAACGCGTCGTGGGTGCCGTCCGCCACCAGGCACAGGTCCAGGGCTGCTGACCCCAGCCTGCGGACATCGGCAAAACCCTGCAGCAACTCGGCGAACTGGGCGGCCTGCTCAGAGCGGACCTGCGGATCGTAGTTGAACCCGGTGGCGAGGATCTGGCCTTTGCGCCCCGGGACCGGCCCCTCGAGCCGGGTCAAGGCACCGTTCTCTTCCAGCCATGCACCCTCGCCGCGGGCGGCGTAGTACACCCGGCCCAGCGCAGGGGCATTAACGACGCCGGCCAGCCATACGCCGTCGGCATCTGCCACTGCAACCGAGGTGCCGTAGTAGACGATGTTGCGGATGAAGTTGGTGGTGCCGTCCAGCGGGTCGATGGACCAGCGGTAGCCGGTGGGGTTCGCCGGGCTGGTGGTTCCGTGTTCCTCACCGGTGATGCTGTCATTGGGCCGGGCCGCGGAAATGACGTCGCGGACAGCGTGCTCTGCGGCGACGTCGAAGGCGGTGACCCAATCGCCGGCGTCGCCCTTGTTGCTGGCCTGCAAGGCCTCGCTGCTGCGGCCGGCCAGGACCGCGGCGCCGGCGGCGGCGGCAGCCATGGCCACCTGCAGGAGTTCGCCGGGGCGGCTCATGCTGTTGCCTCCGCTGCGGCTTCGTCGGCCGTGTCCTCCAGTGCTGCCGTGTCCCCCGGTGCTGCCGTGTCCCCCGGTGCCGCCGTGTCCCCCAGGGCTGCGGGGCCGCCGGCCAGGAGTTGCCGGAAGCCGTCCTCGTCCAAAACGGGAAGGCCAAGCTGCTCGGCCTTGTCCAGCTTGGTGCCGGCGTTCTCGCCGGCCACCACGTAGCTGGTGTTCTTGGAGACGGAACCTGAGGCCTTGCCGCCGCGGATGAGGATGGCTTCCTTCGCCTCGTCGCGGCTGAAGTTCGGCAGCGAGCCGGTGACCACCACGGTCAGTCCGTCCAGCGTGCGGGGCACTGATTCGTCCCGCTCGTCCTCCATCCTGACGCCGGCTGCGGCCCACCGGTCGATAATTTCCAGGTGCCAGTCCTCGGCGAACCATTCCTTCAGTGCGGCGGCAATGGTGGGTCCCACGCCGTCCACGTGGGCCAGCTCCTCCTCCGACGCCTTCCGGATAGCGTTCATGGTGCCGAAGGCTGTGGCCAGCGCACGGGACGCCCGAGGCCCAACGTGCCGGATGGACAAGGCCACCAGCACCCGCCACAAGGGCTGGGCCTTAGCCTTTTCGAGTTCGCGGAAAAGCTTCTCCGTGGTGGCGGTGGGCTTGGACGGCGATTTCGCGGTGCCCTTGCTATAGAAGTACGGCACCAGCTCGTATTCCCCGGTGGCCACCCCCTTGGAGCGCTTCTCGCGCCGGATCTTCACCTCGGCCAGCAGCTCCGGCGTGAGGTCGAACAGTGCCGCCTCGGTGGTCAGCGGCGGGACTTCGGGTTCCGCCGGTTGAGTGAGGGCAATGGCCGCTTCCCAGCCGAGCGCTTCAATGTCGAAAGCGCCGCGGCCGGCGAGGTGGAACACCCGCTCGCGCAACTGGGAAGGGCAGGACTTTGAGTTGGGGCAGCGGATATCCACGTCGCCCTCCTTGGCAGGGGCCAAGGGTGTGCCGCAGGAAGGGCATTCTGTGGGCATCACGAAGTCGCGGACCGGAGGATCCTGCTGGTCGCGCAGGGCCAGGACCGGGCCCACGATTTCCGGAATGACGTCGCCCGCCTTGCGGAGAATAACGATGTCGCCGATTTTTACGCCCTTGGCCTTGACCACGTCCTGGTTGTGCAGGGTGGCCATCTCCACGGTGGACCCTGCGACTTTGACGGGCTCCATCATGCCGAAGGGGGTGACGCGTCCGGTGCGCCCCACGTTGACCTGGATGTCCAGGAGCTTGGTGTGGACTTCCTCGGGCGGGTATTTGTAGGCCACGGCCCACCGGGGTACGCGGGTGGTGTAGCCCAGGGCCCGCTGGGTGGCGAATTCATCCACCTTGACCACAATGCCGTCGATTTCGTGCAGCAGTTTGTGGCGCTTGTCCCCGTACCGTTTGATGAAGTCCAGGACCTCGTCCAGGCTCCCCAGCACTTCCGAATAGGGGCTCACCGGCAGGCCCCAGTCCTTCAGCAAGGCGTAGGTTTCGGACTGGCTGCGCGCCTGGAGCCCCTCTCGGGCGCCGATGCCGTGGACAAACATCTTCAGGGGCCGCTTGGCCGTTTCCGCCGGGTCCTTCTGGCGAAGCGAGCCGGCTGCTGCGTTGCGGGGGTTGGCCAGGGGCGCTTTGCCGGCTTCGATCAGGGCTTCATTGAACTCCGCGAAGGCCTGCGACGGGATGAACACCTCGCCCCGAATTTCCACCTCCGCCGGATACCCCTGACCGCTTAACTCCTGCGGGATTTCCTTGATGGTGAGGACGTTGTGGGTGATGTCCTCACCGGTGGTGCCGTCGCCGCGCGTAGCGGCGCGCACCAGTTTTCCGTCCCGGTACAACAGGTTGACCGCGAGGCCGTCAATCTTCAGTTCAGTCAGCCAGGCCGCTTGCTGCGATCCGTCACCGATCTTCGCGATACTGGCTGACGCTTTGGTGAGCCAGGCCTCCAGTTCCTCGAGGGAGAAGACATCCTCAAGGCTGTACATCCGCTGCAGGTGCTCCACGGCGGCGAAGGCCGCGGACACTTCCCCTCCCACTTCCTGGGTGGGTGAGTCGTTGGACACCAGCTCCGGGTGAAGGGCCTCGATCTCCTCCAGCCGGCGGAAGAGTTCGTCGAATTCGGCGTCGGACACCAGGGGGATGTCCTCCTGGTAATACGCGAACCGGTACTTCCGGACGAGGTCCACAAGGTTTTCGTATTCCTCGCGCACCGATTCGGTGGGGATGGCTTCCGGTTCGCCGGGTGCGGTGGTCCGGGTGGCGGTCTGTTCTGCGGGGCCTGGTCCTGTGCTCACAGACCTATCTTGCCTTACCCCGGCAGCTTGACGCTGGCTCCTGCGCTGCCTGGCCGGGGGACGCCGTTGGTGTCAGGGCAGGTCAGTGCCCTCCGACGCGGTTCCTGCCCCACCAGGTGAAGGCGGCGGTGGCCACACCCACCAGCAGGACGCCGCCGGCGACCGGCAGGAGCTCAGGACCGCCGGGGTCCCGGCTGTCCGCCGGGGAAACGGCCGCCACCTGTGTGGCCTTGGCGGACCTCGTGACCGGGGTGTTCCAGTTCGACGCGCCGGTGGGGCCGTTCGACGGCGTGGGGACCGCGCTCGCCGTGGCGTCTTCGGGGACCTCCCCCGCCGGGCCGGTTTCGTCGGGTGAGGGAGCCGGGGAAGGGGCCGCCGGGACGGGAACAGTTACGGCCGGCGGCGCAGCGGGCGGAGCAGGCTGCTCCGCCTGCGCAGGGTCCGCGGGCTGGGCGGGCGGGCCCGCCGGTTCCTTAACCTTCCGCGGCCGTTCGGTCTCCGGGCGCGTTGTATCTTCCCCGAGGACGGGCAGGCACAGAAGCTGACATTCCGAAGGAGCCTGGGTGGAAGCCGTTGTGGTGGCGGGCGTTGGTTCGGCAGAATCAGCGGCCGCAGGACCACCCGGGAAGAGGCCCACGGCGATCGCCAGAACCGCAGCTGATGCCGATGCCGAGGCAACGCGGAGGACCTGTGAGGACGGGGTCATTGCTACCTTTCGATGCGCGCAGTCCCCCACCGCGGCTTTCTGGTGTCCCGGGTAGTCTTCTACACCACGCTGGAGGGCCGCAAATCCTCCCGCTTCGCGGCCCTGCCGTTGCCTGTGAGTCAGTCCTTGTTTTCGGGCGGCAGGGCAACCTGGATTTTGCGCGCCTTTCCCCGTCCCACCACGTATCCCCGGCCAGGGATAAATTCCGGGCTGACCCTGCCGAGGGATGTGTTCAGCAGGCTGTCGCCCTCGATGTCGCCAGGGTTCAGCAGCAGTCCCCGCCGCCCGGATTTAAAGGGCTGCGCCAGGGACCAGGCCGAGGACCAGGTGGACGTTTCGGATTCTCCGATGACCCACTGGTCGGCCTTGATGGATGCCGCGACCAGTTGGCCCATACCGGACTCAGCCAGGGTGTCCGTGAACTCCGTCAGCCCCTCAATGAAGATGCCCAGCGAGCCCGGGTTCCCCGAGGAATGCTCCACCAGGTCTTCCACCACCTCAGCTACGTCGTCGGCGCCCACCACACAGCGGTTCCAGATGGGCAAGGAGGCGACGGCGGACCGCCGGGCGCCGATGTAGATAAGCTCCGTCCCGGGATTGGACCGGCGGAGGGCGTAGGCCAGGGTCACCAGCGCGACGGTCCGGCCTGCGCCGGGAGGGCCGGCGAGGAGCAGCGGGCCCCTCGCCATGATCCCCGCCGGCTGGAGCGTTTCGTCGTCCACACCAATAACGGGCAGGTCGGCACCGCCGGCAGGAAGGACGTCCAGATCCACCTGGTCGGGCAACCGTTCGATGCCAGGGGCCGCATCCATGCCCTGCCGCAGCATCGCTTCACTCAGCTTGTGCACCTCACGGGCCTGCAGGGCAAGGTTGGAGTTCCCGCCCAGGACGGCGAGCTGGATTTCCAGGCCGTCCAGCAGGCCCCGGCCGGGCGGGGATCCGGCCCCAAGCACATCCCGGGGAACATCCAATGAGATGTAGTCGTCCTCCGAGGAGAGGCGCAGCACCAGGCGGCGCTGGATGGAGGCCAGCAGGGAAGCGGGAACCGCATTGGGCCGATCCCCCGTGACCACCAGGTGGATGCCCAGGGCCCTGCCGTCCGTGGCCAGCTGGAGGAAGATGTCCCACAGTGCGGACAGCCGGCTGTGTTCGTACAGTTCCCGGAAGGCGGACATGCCGTCCACCAGGACAAAGATCCGCTTCTCCCCGGGCTTGTTGGCGAGCTTCCGGTACTCAACGATGGTGGACGCGCGCACCTCGGCGAAGGCCGCGGAGCGCTGCTCGGCGATCTCCTGCAGCAGGCGCAGCAGGCGTCCGACGCGTTCGACGTCGTCGCCGCTGATGACCTCACCGACGTGGGGCAGCTCCTCCAGCATCCGCAGTCCAGAGGATCCGCAGTCGATCCCGTAGACGTGGACAGGCCCGCCCCGGGGGGTTACCGCCGCGGCAATGGCAATGCCGCGCAGGGCGGCCGATTTGCCTGACCCGCCAGTACCGTAGATGGCCATGTTGCCGTCTTTGTCCGGTTCGTAGAAAACGGTGGGCTGGTCCTGGCGGACGGGGTCATCTGCCACACCGAGAAGCAGTTGTTCGTCGGTGCGGGGGTTGGGCAGCCTGGAAAAGTCGTAGGCCTTGGCCAGTTCGTCCAGCCAGGGTTTGCGCGGCGGGCGGATGGCAAGGGAACCGGCGGCGCGGACGATGGTGGCGGTCATCCTGGCGATGTCGTTGGGGCCGGCCGGCGCCTCAACTTCCGGCCTTTCCGGGGCAAGCGCCTCCCAGCTGGGTCCGGAGCCGAAGGCCATTTCCACGACGTCGATCCGGGGCCGCTGCGGCCTGTCCGTGGTCCAGCCGCCTGCGTAGCCGGTCTGGAAGCCCTGGATCCGGCCCGGTCCCGTCTTCGCTGCGCCGCGGCCCGGAATGGAGGGGTCGAAGTAGGCGGCGTCGGGGACGCCGAGGATGTCCGTCGCGTCGTCCTCGTCCGCCATCCGCAGCGCCACCCGGAGGTTGGTGTTGGCCCGCAGGCTGTCCTTGATCACACCGGCCGGGCGCTGGGTGGCCAGGATGAGGTGCAGGCCCAGGGACCGCCCGCGTGCTGCAACATCCACCACGCCATCCACGAACTCCGGAACCTCATTGGCGAGCGCAGCGAATTCGTCCACGATGATGATCAGGTACGGCGGCGCTTCCGGGTCGGCCTCCCGCTGCAGTGCCAGCAGGTCCTTGGCCTTCTTGCGGTTCAGCAACTGCTCGCGGTGATGGAGTTCAGCGCGGAGCGAGGTGAGGGCGCGGCGGACCAGGTGCGGCGAAAGGTCTGTTACCAGCCCCACCGTGTGGGGCAGGTTGATGCAGTCCGCGAACGCCGCTCCGCCTTTATAGTCAACGAACAGGAAACTGACCCTGTCCGGGCTGTAGGCAGCCGCCATGCCCATCACCCAGGACTGCAGGAACTCGGACTTGCCGGCGCCGGTGGTTCCACCCACCAAGGCGTGCGGGCCCTCGTTCTTCAGGTCAAGGTAGAGCGGTTCAATGCCCTTGGAGCCCACCAGGGCGCGCAGCGTGCCGTTGTCCTTGCGGTTGGCCACGGCGCTGGCGTGCACGGAGTTGTTTTCCGTCCAGCGCTCGGCGATGGCCTGGGGGTTGTCCAGGAAGTCCTTGCCGATCAGCGTGGCATAGGAGACGGCGCGCGGGAGGTCGGAGTCGTCCGTGACGGGCTTGCCCACGTCCACCACGGGAGTAAGCATCCGGGCCAGCTGGGCGGCCAGCTCCGCATCCACGCTTTCGCAGCTGACAGGATAAGTGTGGCGGCCAAGGCGCACCTGCCCTGTGGTGGTGCCGTGCTCACCGTCCACTGCCATGAAGTCCCGGCAGGCAGCAGGCAACGCCTGGATGCTGGTGGCAACCCAGAGCACGTGGACGCCGGCGTCGGGTCCGCGTTCGGCAAGGCGGGTGAGCCGCCCCCGGTCCACGGGGGCGTCGTCCTCCACGATGACGAGCACCGCAGGAACCACCGGCCCGTCCACCTCGTGCTTGGCCGGGTCAAGCCCGGGACGAAGGTCCGGAACGGCCCGCTTCGCGGCAGCCTCCCTGGACTCCACCAGGTCCTCAAGCCGGGCCACCAGGGATGCACCGCCGGCAGAGCCGGCAGCAAGGTGGTCACCGGACAGGGGGCTGTGCCCGGAACCCACATGCGGCAGCCACTGCAGCCAGTTCCAGCGTTCCCGGGACTGCGCGGACGTGATGGCAGCGAGCACCACTTCGGCCGGCGAGTGCAGGCCGGCGAGCTGGAGCACCATGCCCCGTGCCACGTCGTCCACCAGCCCGCGGGCACCGGCGATGCCCAGCGAGCCTGCCGTCCGGAACTGGGACACCACCGGAACGCCCTCGATGTCCCGGAACTGCTTGAGGCAGTCCTGGATTTCCCGGGCGTACTCCACCTCGGTGTCGTTGTTCGCCGGTTCCTCCATACGCACGCGTGAAGGGGCCGTACCCAGGCCAAAACGCAGGCCCAGGAACGCGTGGTGTTCGGGCCGGTGGGTCCAAAGCAGCGGACCCAGTTTGTAAATGGCGTCAACGGTGTCGCTGACGGACGGTGCTTCCTGCAGCCGGACGGCGCGTTCCACGTGCTGGAGTTCGGTGATGTCCTCCCGGAAGGCGGCCATGGAAGCGCGGAACTGCTTGAGCTGCTCCTTCTGCTGGCGCCTGGTCCGCATCTTTTGGTCCACATAGTGGCCCAGGATGAACAGCGGCATCATCATCATGAACAGCACCGAGAGCGGGTTGCCGGTGACGGCGAAGATCACGGCTCCCATGAGCAGCGGGGCGATCATCATGATGTACGGGAACGGGTTGTCTTCCGGACGCTTCGGTCCGGCCGGCATCACGCGCTTGGGTTCCTCGAACCGGGGAACAACGCGCGGTGACCGGTTGAAGTCCACCAGGGGCGACGTCGGCGCTGCCGCCCTGTTATGGCCCAGCGGGACCACGGTGATGGTGGTGTCACCCAAGGTGACGGCGTCCGAGGAGTCCAGCGTTGCACGGGTCACCGCGAGTCCATCCATCAGGAGACCGTTAGCAGAGTTGGTGTCCACGATTTCCACGGTCTCTCCTACCGTGATGCGCGCATGGCGTTTGGAGGTCAGCGGATCCGTCAACCGGATGTCCACGTCCCGGTCCCGGCCGATGTAGCTGGTGCCGGTCGGCAGCGGAAATTCGCTGCCGACGTCGGGCCCTGACAGAACGCGCAGGGTGGCGGCCGCCGGGCCGCGGTTCGCCCCCGGAAGGCCAAAGCGCTCGCTGACCTGCGCCAGCGACACGACGGAGCCTGGCCGCAGCCCGGATTCAAGGAGGTTATCCTCGCGGGCGAGGATGTTACCGCGCAGGCCGCCGCCCACAAAGGCTTCTTCGATGCGCAGCGAGAGGTTCCCAGGGGGCGGTGTTCCCTTGCGCGCAGGGTCCGCCGCCCACAGCACTGTGGCCACATCGGCCACCGTCGCGAGGCCGTCGACGGTGATGGCGAGGTCCTTGGCCTCGGCTGGATCCCGGCGGAGTGTCAGCCGGATCCTCATCCTTCGTCCACGCCCCTCATCTTCTCAAGCAGGTACAGGTCATCAGTGGTGACCAGGTGCGACGTGACGGCATGTTCCACGAGCCGGGCGCGGCGGTTGGTAGCCAGTTTGCCGCCCCCTCCGCGCAGGCCAGCGACGCCCACCCGGTCCAGCTTGTCGCACACATTATCGAGCTTGCGGTTAAAGCGCGTCAGCGCCCAACCGAGCGTCTTGGCGGCCGCGGCCGAGGACGGGATGGCGCTGAACCCGGTCCCCTCGCGCCGAAGCATGGGTTCGGCGAGCGCTACGATGAGCGCCTTTTGGGAGTCGGTGAACACGACCGGACCGATAGTGGTGTCGCCGTTGCTGTCCTCCTCCCGCGCCTCCTGGCGGAAGGACGGGGTTTTGAGGTGCACGGCGAATTCATAGGTGGTGGGCCCTGCCGTGAAGATGATGTTGGTGTGGCTGAAGACCAGCGGGATCCGGGCACCGGGCGAAAGCCAGGCCTGCATGCCGCCGGAACCGTCCGCCACGGTGGCCGAAAGCATGCTGCCCACATTGCTGAGCCACCAGATTCCGTCGTAGCGGGCCACCTGCAGGAACTGCCGGTGCAGGTACGGGTTGTCGTCCACCTCGAGGTCGCCTTCACGGCCGATGTTGAAGACGTCCTCGTCCGATGGCTCGTACCACTCACCACAGAAATCTATTGCCAGATCCCCCATTTTGTGTGCCTCCTCGTCGGGCAGAGCTCTGCGTATCGTCGCTGTACTGCTGCTGGTTGTGCTGTTTCCTGGTCGTGCTGTTGCCCGGGCAGGGCCGGGGCTCACGTGCCGGTGCAGGCGATGGAGCCGGCTTCCAGCGGGGAGAAGGCTCCATCCGAGCGGACGATCATCACCTGGACGCAGGTCTCCCCGGACGGATTGGTTTTCACCCGGACCGGTGGCTGCGCGATGGACTGGTAATCCCCGCCGCCGCCGATGGTGTAGACCCGCCATTTGTAGGTGTCGCCCTCTTTGGGCTGGGGATTAACCCAGGTGAAGGAGGCGTCGCCGTCGCCGCCTATGGTCCCGGTGAGGCCTTCCACATCCGGTACCGTGCCGTTGTCCAGGGCATCGGCAGGCGGCCTGCTGGCTTCCTGGCTTTGAAGTGCCTTGGGTGCATCCGGCGCGGCGTTGGCCATCACGATGCCAACCACCGCGGCGAGGGCCAGGAGGGTTCCGCCGGCGGCGGCCAGCCACAGGTTGCGCTTTCCGTGGTCCACGCCGGGAGCCGGAGCCTCTGCCGGTTCCCCGGTTCTTGCCGGCCGGTGGACGGTAGTGTCGGCAGCGTCGGCACCCTCCTGGGGACCGGCGTCGGGAACCTTCCCACGGGCTGCTGGCCTGGTGCTGCCCGAAGCACCGCGCAGGACAGTGGACTGCGCCCACTCCTGGGGCTGGTCCAAGGGAGCAAACGGAGCCGAGGGTGCCAGGGGAACATCCGGGGGAAACAGCGACGGCGGGGCTTCCGCTGCCGGGGCGTCCGGCCGGGTGCGTGCAGGGAAGGTGGGGGCACTGCCCGTTCCTTCAGGGTCGATGGCTGCGATGCTCCGGACGCGGGTTTCCTCGAAGCCGTCGTCCGGGTGGCTCTCTTCCTGGTGCGGCTCCTCAAGGACCTCGAAGGGCGTCACGGAGAGGTTGAGTTCAGCCTGGATGCGCTGCAGGGCCAGGGCGAAGGCGTGCGCGGACGAGTAGCGGGACTGCGGGGACTTCGCCATGGCCGTGGACAGGGCCAGTTCCAGCGATTCGGGGACGTCGGCCCGGCCCAGCTGCGGGACCGGGTTATTGGTGATCCGGTTGATCAGCTCGCGCTGGGAGTTGTCGGCGCCCGGCATCACAAAGGGCGACCGGCCGGCCAGCAGGGTGTACAGCGTGGCGCCGAGGGCCCAGACGTCAACCATGACGCCGTCCACGGTGCCGTCGGAGAATTGTTCCGGCGGGGACCAGGGGATGGACATCCCGGAATCGTCGTCGCTGTCACCGGCGAGGGTCCCGGAGATCCCAAAGTCGGTCAGGGCGGGACGGTTGTAGTCGGTCACCAGGATATTGGCGGGCTTGATGTCCCGGTGGGCGATGCCGGCGCGGTGGGCTGTTTCGACGGCGGACGCCACCTGGATGCCGACGGCCAGCACTTCGTCCACACTGAACCGCTGCCGCCGGTACCGCACGTCCAGGCTGGGCCGGGAGCAGTACTCCATGGCGAGGTAGGAATGCCCGGAGTCGGTCACCTCAGCTTCAAAGATGGTGACGATGTAGGGGTGGGAGGACAGCTGGGCCATCAGGTTGGCCTCGGACTCGAAGCGGCGGCGGGCGCCGTCGGTCTTCAGGTCCGAGAGCAGCACTTTGACGGCCACTTTGCGCCGGGGCCTGTCCTGTTCATAAAGGTAGACGTCCGAGAACCCGCCGGAACCGAGCAGGCTGACATACGTGAACCCCGGGATGTGGGGCGGCGGCGCAGGCGGCCGTTTGGAACTCAAGGAATCTCCTCAAAGCGCAGCGAGATGTTGTCTCCCAGCTCTGCGATATCACCGTCAAGCAGGATGGCCATCTCGTTCTGGGCCAGGCGGCGCGGGGCTTGGCCCTCGCGCACCAGGACGGTTCCGTTAGTGGCCTTGAGGTCGCAGAGCATCACGTGCCAGCCCTCAAGCCGGACTTCGACGTGGGAGCGGGAAATGTCCCCACCGGGGCTGGCAACCTGGACCAGCCGGGGCATGACTCCACCCTGGACCCTGGATACCGACGGCTGCCGGCCGATCACCAACGACTGGTCGAGGTCCACCAGGTCTCCGGTGGAGATGCGCATCCGTCCCAGCCGGGGGCGCGCAACCTGGACTGCGTCCGGATGCAGCCCGGCGCCGCAGGTGGCGCACTGGGCGCTGGTGGGCGGATTCGCATGATCTTGCGGGCAGACCCTGGCCAGGACCAGCGGTCCTGCAGCGGATGCGCTCCCGGCTGCCGGTGCAGGGCGGCCGGCCATTCGCGGCAACTGGCTTTTCATGACGGTCTCGCCGTCATGGTCTGTGTCGACATCAGTGTCAACGGCCTGCCCCGCCGGTTCCTGGGGTCCGCCCCCGCCGGCAGGGGCAACAGCGGCCGGCATGGGCGACAGTGCTGCCGGTACCGGAAGGGGTGCCAGTGCCGGTACCGGTTGGCTGTCCGTTCCGCCTGTGCGCCACGGGACGGAGTCAATGAGGCCGCCGGCAGAGGACGGCGGAGATGGCTTGCCGGGCTCGCCGGCGGCAGGAACGGGTGGGGCATCTGCCGCCGCCGGCACGTAATCCTCCCCCTCGCCCTCCTCCGGCGCGGTGCTTCCCTGTCCGGAAGGCCCGGAGCCAGTGGCGTCTGCAGGTGGCGCCGCTTCCTCCATGACGCCAGCTTCGGGATCGTCGCGCACCGCGGCGTCTTCAATAGTGCGTATGACGGTCCGCTCCCACAGGTGGTCGTAGGAGCTGGTCATGTCGCTGGCCGGGGCCGTGCCCGGATCCGAAGGGCTGTGCTCCTGCGCTGCCGCGCCGGCGGATCCTGTCTCGCCGTGGGAAACTGTCTCGCCGTTCGATGCTGCACCGGATGCCGTGCCGACCGATGCGGTCACGCCATCTGCTGCCCCGGCTTCCTCGAAATCCTCGTCGATCACCGCGTAAACCGTCTCAGCCGAGGCGCCGTGCTCGGGTGCAACGGTTAGCTCCGGAAGAACCGGTACCTCTTCCTGTGCCGCAGGTTCAGGTGCGGACCGGGGCTCCTGGTGCTTCTGGAAGTTTTCCGGGGGCTGGACTTCCTGGTGGGGCAGGACCGAAACGTCGCTGCCAACGGCTTCAACGCGCACGGCGCCGGGAGTGGCAGCGGCAGCGTCAGTTCCGGACTCTTGCGAAAGCAGCAGGGACTGCAGCAGCACCACGCCTTCGGCCAATGGCAGCTCCGGGAGGCCATGGTGCGCGGTGCCGGCGGCAGCTGGAATCTGCAGGTGGCACCGTCCGGGCAAGGCAAGGCGCCGTTCGGTCCAGGTGGTTACGTCCCGGCCGTTAAGCTCCACCATGCCGTCGGGCGACTGGACTGCCACCTCCAGGTCCCCGCGCAGGAACACGCGAAGGGGGCCGTTGAAATCGAGGAGGCCGAACGAAGGGATGTTCGCCAGGGATCCCCCGTGGCTGTTCGTCACTGCATGCAGTACCTCGTGCACCTCCGGCCGGTTTGCCAGCAGGTCCCAGAGTGCAGCTACCAGGGCGGGCGACGTGTCCGGTCCCAAGAGGACGGCAGTGCGCGAGCGGACAATACCGAGCCAGGTCCCCGGAAGGTAACTGGTCCCGGGGAGGTAACTAGTGGCTGCCATCGCCCGCTTCCCCGCTTTCGCTTGCAGGGGCGGAATCCGGCGCCGGCTGCGAGCGGGGCAGCGTGACTTCGTCCTCGGCTGCGTCCGGTCGGGGGGCTGTGGCGGCTGCACCGGCCTCGTTCACCACGTTTCGGGCATCCACCACGATCACCGTCACGTTGTCCCTGCCGCCGCTGCGGAGGGAAGCCTGGATCAGTTCATCCACGGCGTCCTGGGGATGGCCCACGGTGCTGAGGATCCGGAAGATCTGCTCGTCCGTCAGCTCGCCGGTCAGTCCGTCGGAGCAGATGAGGATGCGGTCCCCCTCCTCCACCGGCAGAAGCCAGTAGTCCGCCTCCGTCTCGTCACCGGTACCCAGAGCCCGCGTCACCACGTGCCGCCGAGGGTGGACGGTGGCCTGCTCCGCGGTAATCTCCCCGGCGTCAACAAGCTCCTGGACCTCCGAGTGGTCCACGCTGATCTGTTCGAACCTCCCCTGGCTCAGACGGTAGGTCCGGGAGTCCCCGATGTTCATGACCAGCCAGTAGGGCATCCCCATTTGCTCCACAATGACCGCACCCGCCAGGGTTGTGCCGGCACGGGCACCTGTGGCCTCACGGATGGAGTTGTCCGCCCGGACCAGGTACTCCTGAAGGACCGAAGCGGTGACGCTCCGCTCGCCCGTGGCGAGCTGGGGAATCGCCGCCAGGGCACGGACACACATTCCGCTGGCTATCTCACCGGCTTCGTGGCCGCCCATCCCGTCCGCCACGGCGAACACCGGGTCGGAGGCGATGTAGGAATCCTCGTTCAGCTCCCTGCGCAGTCCCCGGTCCGTCCCGTAACCGACGCTCAGGCTTGGCCCTGCCCCCGGTTCGACGCTGAAGGGAACGCTTGCGGGTTGTTGGTTCATGCCTGTCCTAGGTAAAAAGTGCGGTCTCCAAAGTGGACACTGGATCCCGGAGTAACAAATGCGGGCACCCCCGGCTGGAGTGGCGTGCGGTGGCCGTCGGGGGTGGTCACGGCGCTGCCGTTGGTCGAGTTCCGGTCCGTCACCCAGATACCGGCTCCGTCCGTCAGCAGGTGGAGATGGGTCTTGGAAATGGAGCGTCCGGGGTCGTCGACGGCGAGCAGCTGGGCCTGCTGTTCGCCAGCCTGGCCTACGGGGTTCCGGCCGACCAGCACGCTGCGGTCCAGCTGGAAGTCGCGGCCGTCGTCCAGCCGGATCCGAAGGACGGCGACGGGAGCAGGGCCGGCCGTTCCGCGGACCTGGGTGCGGTCAACGTCGTCGTCCGGATGGGGTTGCCGGGCCCGCGGTTCCGAACCTCGAAAGCCAGTGGCCTGGGGCTGTGCAGCCTGGAACTGCGGGGCCTGGAACTGTGCAGCCTGGGGAGTACCTGCAGGGCTGGACACCGGCACGTGCTGAACAGGGGTGGGCGCCGGCCGGGCATCAATGACCTGCGGCACGTTGGCACCTGCCACCGGCGAAAGCACCTGCTGTACGGGCGGCAAATCCATGGGCGCGAAGCTGTAGGGCCCCTGGATTCCGCCGGTGGTGATGGGGTTCCGGCCGGCTTTGACATCAAAGGCCAGCGTTTTGGCTGCGGCATCGTGCCAGCCACGAAGCTTCCCGTTTTTGTTGTCCCAGGTGTTGGAAACCACCACCAGCACGGCCCAGACCGCACCCGCCAGCAGCAGCGGGGTGAGGATCAGCGGGGCCGCCTCAAACCATGTGAAGACCACCACGAGGACTGCGACGAGCATCGCCAGGAGGATGCCTGCACCCGTGATCAGCCCACGCAGGAAAACGGCACCGGCACCCGGAGCGTAGCCGTCTTTGTCGGCGCTGCGGATCCCCATGCACAGGTTCCCGGGGGTTCTGCCCGTTCGGGCTTCCATCCCCGCTACAGCCGCCAGGTAGACAAGGGTGAGTCCCAGGCCAATGCTGCCGAACAGCACCATGGACGCTGTGTCGTAGATGATGAACCCGCCGCTTCGGGTGCGCGTTATTCCGGCGAAGCCAAGGGCAAATGTCACCACCAGCACTGCCAGGGGCGGCAGCCAGTCGATGACGGCAGCGCCAAGCCGCCTGCCCGCCGTCGCCGGAACAAGCTGAAGATTTACTGCCATTCCCGTTCCTCCCCCTGGAGCGGATCCCACCTGCACGGTGGACCCGCCGGTGCTCCGCTGGCCCGTGCCCGAATTCACGATGCCCGCGGCCTGAAGCGCCTGGGGCCTTTCCACTACCGGGATAGTACCGGGAATCCCGGACGGGCGCGCGGCGGCAGGCGGTGCCTGAGGGTCCGGCAGTGGCTGCGGCCTGCTGCCGCTCCGCGCTGCCCGGTTGGGCAGTGGCGCACCGCAGGCAGCACAAAAAGCGGCTCCGGCGCGGACCAGTTGCCGGCAGTGCAGGCAGCGCGGGGGGTCGTCTGTCACTGGGTCTTGCGTCCTTGCTGTGGGGGTTGGGGCATCGGGGCTTGGAATTTTGGAATTCCCGGTGATCCGGATGGCGGAGCCGTCGTGTCCGGCGGTGGCACCTCGCTGGTGGCACCAGCGGAAGGACGACGGCGGCCGCTTCCCATGGTCAACGGCGCCACAGCCTGACCCGCCACAGCCTGGCCCCGCGGCGGGTCAGGCTGTGGCGGGCGTCGGCCAGCAGCGAACGTGGAGAGAACCTTGCCTGTTGCCGGCGCCAGAAGCCCACGGTGGAGGTCATCTCCTGCAGCGAACCGTCAACGATGGTCCAGTACTCCCGGACCTCGTCCTCGCTGGGCTGGCCGGCGCCGAAGATGGATGCGTCGGCGCGCCGCGCGAGCAGGGCGGTGGTACCGCTGCTGGACGGGAATGCCTCGGCGAGCACGGCGGCGCTTTCGCGGCGCGTCGAACGGGTATCGACGGCGGCTCCCATGTCGGTGGCAAGGCTCATCACCTCATTCCACCCTCCCCCAACCCGCTGCGCAGGGTCGCCGTCCCTGAAACGGGCCTTCCGCCGTCGTAATTTCAACAGGGCAATCAGCAACAGCGGCAGGGCGAGGATCGACAGCGGGATCAGGGCAATGCCCAGCGCGCCCAGCAGGGCGCCCCAGAACAGCCAGGGGTTGTTCTTTTTCTGGTCCGCGTCCAAGGCGTCGGGCGAGGAGTCCGGCGGCAGGTCAGCGGGTTCCTGCGGCGGTGGCGGCGGCTGCAGGACCTGGGGCTTGGGCTTGGACTTGTTCTCGGGGTCCGGCGGAATGGGGACGTTGTCCTTGGGCGGGGTGGGGTCGAAGCTGACCCAGCCCACCCGCTCAAACGCAACCTCCACCCAGGCGTGCACGTTCTTGCCGGTGATCCTGACCTCGCCCGCGCCGTTTTCGGGGCTGGTGGGATCAGGATAGAAGCCCATCACCACGCGGGACGGAATGTCCAGGTGGCGCAGCATCAGGGACATCGCCACGGCGTACTGTTCATCGTCGCCGAGCATCTGCTTTGCCGTCAGCAGGTTCCTGATCCGGGCCGAACCGTGGCCGGAGACGCTGGGCAGCTGGCCTTCACTGACCAGTCCGTTGCTGAAGGCGCCGGTTTTCTGGAAGTGTGCTTCAATCTGGCGGACGCGGTCAATGGCGGTGGGGGCATCGGCCGACAAGTCGTTGGCCTGCGATCCCACCACCGGCGGAACCTCAACGGCCTCGGGGAGGGACACCGGCGCGAAGTCGTACTGCGTCAGCTGCCCGTGTTCGAGTTTGACCGGATCGGAGACCTGGACGCTGTACGAATCGCCCCGGGACAAGCCGTTGGTGGTGACGGCGGTATCGGTGCCGGAGTTGAAGTACAAGCCTTGTGCCGCCGGCGAGCCGCCCCGGTCAAAGCTCAGGCCGGTGGTCTTCCGGCCGCCGGGAACGAAGAAGCCCTGGTAGTCCTCAATGGTGATGCCGATGGAGTACTCGTTCGTGGGAACCGCAGCGGAGGTGTCAGCGAGGGTGTTGATGGACTGGGTGTCCCCCACCTTGCTGAAGTTGCCGGAGCCGTTGGGGTCAATGGTGTAGTTGGTGCCGTTGAAGGCGTCCAGTGCCCCCAGCCTCACCCGGGCGTCACGCGGAAGGCCCTTGACCACAAACAGGGTGTCATCCTTTTTGTCCTTGACGAACGTCCGGAAACTCGCGAGGGGCGTGATGTAGTCCTTGGGGTCGAAGGGCGGGACCACCACGTTCCGGAGGACCTTCCGGTCTCCCCCGGCGGTCACCAGCGGGGCGGACAGGGCGGTGACGGCCACGCTGACGGCGATGACGCCGGCTGCCATTCCCAGCCTGCGGATTCTGGCCCGCCGCAGGGTGGCGGAGTCCGCCTGGGGGTTATTGACCGGAACTTTCCGGGACGTGTTGCGCCGGAGGGCGTCCCGGCGGAACGTCGCCCAGGCGATGCCGAGGACCGTCAGGCCGATGCCGCGTTCAAGGGTGAGGAAGGCTGCGTTCGTGCTGAAGGCGATGCCCGTCACGAAGAGGACCAGTACCGGGATCAGCGGGAGGTAGGGGCTCCTGGCCCGCCAGGTGAGGACTGCTGCCACGAGCCCTGTGACCAGGGAACTGAGGAACGGGACAATGAGCACGCCACCCGCAGTTCCCACCGGAACGCCGACAGTCAGCATGTCCTTCCAGGCGAACACGATGCCCAAAAGAAGGGTCCGGAGCGAGTCCAGGGTGGGGACAAAACCGGCGATGGCCGCGTCCGGCACCGCCAGCAGCGTTCCGAACACGAGGTAGGCGCCGAGGGCGAGGGCGGTGGTGATGAGCAGGCCCAGGCGCAGGTGCGCGGTGAGGACGCCGATGGCCAGGCCCAGGATGATGCCGCCGAATCCGGACAGGAGGTAGTAAGGATCGCCGCCGAAGCTGAGCCCGAACCCGAGCAGGCCCAGCCCCAGGAGGACGGTGAGGGCGCCGGCGTCGAGCAGGAAATGCCAGAGCGGCTGGCCATCGGCAAAAGCCGATTCCGGCGTGTTGCGGGACGGCTGACGTACGGAGGGGGTGCGCGGGCGCAGGCCCGGTGCCGAGGTCATGCTGCCGCCTTCCGCAGGACGATGCCGAGATCGTCGAGGTCGCCCAGGGTGAGCACTGTCAGGTCGGCGATGTTGGCCCTGCTGGATGCGGCGCTGGCCTCGACGCGGACGGCGAGGCTGCGGACTCCGGGCGGCACCGAAGCGGCGGCGGACCGGAGCTGGGTGGCAGTGACGTTGCTGCCCACAACAAAGAAGACCACGGAGGCGTTGGGAACAGTGTCGGCCAGCGTCCTGGCGAGGTCGACGGCGGTGCGGCGCATGGGTGCTCCGGCAATCCTGGTCATGTCGTCGAGCATGGTCCGGCCGGTTTCACAGCGCAGCGGTCCTTTTTGGGTGAGGACGTCCAGCTCACGCTGCTCGCGGATTGCCTGGCGGCCAATGGAGGCGGCCGCGGAGATGGCCATCTCGAACTCCGCTTCCGACGCGTATTCGTCAATGTTGATGGACAGCGAGACGGCCAGGTGGGCGCGGCGGGTCTCTTCGAACTGGCGGACCATCAGCTTGTTGGTCCGTGCGGTTGTTTTCCAGTGGATGTGCCTCCTGTCATCGCCGGGGACGTAGTCCCGCAGCGCATGGAAGGACACATCGGCGCTGGAGAGTTCGGTGGTGGGCATGCCTTCCAGGTCCCGGATGAAACCGGCTGCGGAACCGGCAAGGGCGACGGTCCGGGGGTGGACAAAGAGGTCTTCCGGTTCGGTCCACAGGACCTGCCGGCGCAGGAGGTGCAGTGGGTCGGCCCGCACGGAGCGAACGGGCCCGACGACGATCACGGCGCGGCGGGCGGTGGGAATGGTGAAGAGGTCCTCGTGGACCTGCTGCGGCTTCATGCGCGGCAGGTGGAAGACGGCCGTGACGCCGCCCACCGGCAGCTCCACCGCTGCTGGCAGCAGCGGGCGCTGGGAGGTGTTGGTGACGGCGATGCTGCCCACGGCGCTGTCCCCCACGGCAACACGGGTCCGGGCGAGGTCCAGGACCACGCCGTAGGTGGACCGGCCGAGGATGAATCCCACAGCGATCACGAACATCACAAAGGCTGCAACCGCGGCTGCTTTTGCTTCCTGCCACCCGTAGGCCTGCCCGGCTGTCCAGAGCAGGATTGCAGCGGCAAGGACCGACCAGCCCAGAACACTGAACACCGAGAGCACGGGCCAGGCGTACTTAAGCCAGGCCGCCCGGACAGCACGCCAGGTCGGAGCCAGGGCGGTTCCTGCCGTTGTGCTGGCCTCGCCCCAGACGGCCGAGGGGTGCAGGGCCCTGGGGTGGTCGTTCCTCAGGAAGGGTTGCTTGAGACGCTCCGCGATCCGGATCAACGGGGTGCCGCTGGACATATGTGTGCCTTCGTTGTTGCGCTGGGGGGTTGGATGTGCCGGGCTAAAGGTGCGGCGTCAGGCGTTAATCCGCTGCTGCGGAGCGGCGACGTCCGCCAGGATGCGGGTAAGGACGGCCTCTGCAGTGGCTCCCGAGAACTCGGCCTCGGGGTCCATGACAAAGCGGTGGGTCCACACCACCGGGGCGAGTTCCTTGACGTCATCCGGAAGAACGAAGTTCCGTCCCTGCGCTGCTGCCCACACCTTTGCGGCCCGGACCATGGCGAGCGCGCCCCGCACCGAGACTCCAAGCCGGGTTTCCGGCGCGCTGCGGGTCTCTTCGCACAACCTGGAGATGTACTCGAGGACCGCCGTGTCCACGTGTGCCGTCGCAGCGAGATCCGCCATGTCCGCGATGGCCTGCGTGGTGATGACGGCCGAGAGCTCCTTGGACCGGTCCTTCAGGTTGGATCCGCCCAGGAGCCGGACGGTGGAGGCGTGGTCCGGGTAGCCGATGGAGGTCTTGATGAGGAAGCGGTCCAGCTGCGCTTCCGGCAAGCGGTAGGTACCTGCCTGTTCAATGGGGTTCTGTGTGGCCATCACCATAAACGGGCGGCCGGCGGAGTAGGTGACGCCGTCAACGGTGACCCGGGATTCCTCCATGACCTCCAGCAGTGCCGACTGGGTTTTGGGCGACGCCCGGTTGATTTCGTCGGCCAGGACGATGTTGTTGAAGATCGGGCCCTTGTGGAACTCGAACTTCTGCGTCTTCTGGTCATAGATGGTGACGCCGGTGACGTCCGAGGGCAGCAGGTCCGGGGTGAACTGGATGCGGTTGTTGGAACCCTGCACCGTGGCAGCCAAGGCCCGCGCCAGCGAGGTCTTGCCGGTGCCGGGGGCATCCTCGAACAGCACGTGCCCCTCGGCAAGCATGGCCGTGAAGGTCAGCCGGATGACGTGTTCCTTGCCCAGCACGGCCTGGCTGACGTTGGCAACAAGCTTCTCGAAGGTGCCTGCAAACCATTCGGCCTGCTCAGTGGTCATGGTCATGGAGTAAGTCCTTTTC
Source organism: Arthrobacter sp. D3-16 (assembly GCF_054408515.1). Lineage (NCBI taxonomy): Bacteria > Bacillati > Actinomycetota > Actinomycetes > Micrococcales > Micrococcaceae > Arthrobacter > Arthrobacter sp. D3-16. The sequence continues at coordinate 2,771,417 of NZ_CP096437.1, forward strand.
CGTCTTGGTGGTGCTTGAAGTCTGGTCGGTGTGCCTAGCGTTGCGGCATGCCCGCCGGCGGACCCTGGCCGTCCCGGTTGGTGGTGTCGTGCCGGACGTAGTTGCCGGCGGCAGGGCCTGTGGTCAGGTGGTACCAGATGCCCGAGGGGTTCTCGGTCGTCTTGTACCAGACCACGTAGAAGTCCGATTGCGATGGCGTGTTTTCCGGCAGCCACTTGCCGCCGCCGACGCAGGACGACGGGTTGCCGGCGCGGAAGCTGTCGACGCCGTAGCCGGGCTCGGTGCAGCTGCGCACCGGTGTTGCCGTGATGGTCCAGGACGTGGGGACGGGGGGCGGTGGCTCTGCCCCGCTGCGGGAAGTAGCGCTGCCGATCCGCCCTGCCTGGCCGCCGCTGATGGCGCGGACCTCAAGCTCGTGGGTCTCGCTGTACCCCACACTCTTGGAGAATGAGCGCTGCTCGGTGTCCTGCCACGGTCCGTTGTCCAGGCTGTACTGGTAGCCCGTGACGGCGCGGCCGTTGCCGTCCGGCTGGTTCCACGTCCAGGAAACAGTTTTGTCTCCGACGCCGCTGCTGTTGCTGCCCGTAACGTTCGGGGCAAAGGCGAGACCGTAAGGATTGACGGAGTTCGACGGCGCGCTTGCGTCACCTGCGGTAGAACTGCGGGAAGAAACCGCCCAGACCACAACTGCCGTATTCGTTCCATTCTGGGCGGGTACAACGCCCCCACCGGCAGGAATGCTGCCGGTTCCGCCACCTGAGGTCAGGCTGTATCGATAGGAAATCTCACCGGCGGTGGAGCCGTTCCGCTGCGCATCCGTTAGAGCGGGGAAGCGCACATCGATCTTGGCGCCATTGCCGTTCGTTTCCACGAGTGCCGCCGTGGGAGCGGCCACTGTTCCCGGCTTGCCTACGGCCCGGATCGCTGCCGACTGCGCGCTGGTCCCGCTGGTTCCGGCCTTGTTTGTGGCGGACACCGTGAAGGTGTAGTTGGTCTCCGAGTTGTCCACCGTCACGTTCTGCGAGGTACCGGTGACCTGCTGGCTGGACACCACGGCGCCGCCGCGGAGGGTGGTCAGGGTGTAGGCCGAGACGGCGTCGCCGTTGTTGTTCGGCGCCGCCCAGGTGACCTTCAGCTGGCTTTGCGCACCAAGGGAACCTGCCTGGGACGCCGTGGGGGCCGCAGGCGTTGCCGGTACGCCGGCCGGCACTTCGGCAGCCGAGTACGGGCTCCACTCGGACGGCTCCTTGGCATCGTTGCGTGCCAGGACCCGGACTTTGTAGGAGACGCCGTTCTGCAGGCCCTTCCAGACGTAGCTGACGGCGGTCAGGTTCTGGATCTGGGCGTTCTGGCCGGCCGGCGGCGGAGAAATCTCCAGGTCGTAGGACTTGACCGGCGATCCCTTGCTGGCCGGCGAGGTCCAGTTGATGGAGAGTTCCTTGTCGCCGAACGTCAGCGACGGCGCGAGCGGAGTATCCGGCTTCACGTCCGGACGCACTTCTGCGGAGGCGGGTGAACGGTCCGATTCACCGAACTCATTCGTGGCTGTCACCTGGAAGTGGTATTTGGTGTTGTTCACGAGGCCGTTGAGGGTGCAGGTGTTGGCCGGGCAGACCTGCTGGAACCCGCCTTCGCCGTACACGGTGTATTTGGTGATGGGTGAGCCGCGGTCCGCCGGCGCCGTCCAGGTGAGAAGAGCCGTCTGGTCCCCCACGCTCTGCGCCTGCGGTGTCACGGGGGCTTGTGGCTTGTCCTTGACCGTGAGCCGGATGCGGGCCGTGGCCTGCCGTGACGGGTCTTCCGTTTTGTCGGCCACGGTGTAGGACACCACCATGGTTCCGGTGAAACCAGGCGCGGGGGTCACGGTCACCGAATCACCGTTCACCTCAACGTTGCCGCTGCCGGTTTCGGCGCCGGCCGCGATGATCTTCAAGGCGGTCTCCGGGAACGGGTTTGCATCGTTGGCCAGGACATTGACCGTCACGGGCTTGCCGGCGGCAGCGTTGGGTTCAAGGTCGTCGTTGGCCACCGGCTTCGGCCGGTTCGATGCGGTCACCGCCAGCTGGTACGTTGCGGTGGCTTCGAGCCCGCGAGGGTCCCTGGCCTTGACCTGGACGGCCGCGGTGGTTCCGGTGCCGCTGGAATCGGCGGCCGAGACCAACAGGTTCCTGCCGTCGAGGCTGGCGTTGAATCCGGCGGGCGAACCGCCCACCAGCTCATACTTCATCTTCTCGACGTCGTCACGGTCCGGGTCCGAGGTCAGCTTGCCGAGGTCAGTGCTGGCGGAGTCGCCCTTGGGTATGTCCACGCTGGCACCCAGCAGCTCCGGCGGGTTGTTCTTGTTGGGATCCGGCAGCACCTTGATGCGGATGCTGAGTGTGGACTTCAGGCCGGCAGGATCGTCCGGTCCGGTTCCGTCCGTCACCTCAAAGGTGAGTGATCCCGGGCCCACGTAGTCCGTGCCGGCCGTGTACTTCAGGCCGGTGCCGTCGCCGGTCACCGGGTCCCCGCCGCCGGCCCCGATGAGTTTAATCCGGTCAGCCTGGGTCAGGCGCGGAGAGCGGCCTTCCCGGACCTTGACCCATTCGTCGAGGTCAACGTCCACGGACTGGCCGGCGACTACCTCGATGACCTCGTCCTTGGCCAGGGTGGGAACCTGCTGGCCAAGCCCCGGTACCCAGATGACCGCCGTCGACTGCTGGCCGTCCACGTCCTCCACGGTGTACGGAATGAGCTGCGGCTGCTCGGTGAGGTCCACCACCATGTTGCCTTCGGCGCCGGGCCGGGCGGTGGTGGCCCCGGTGCTGATCTTGAGGTCCTCGCCCACGCCGTCGGGGTCCTCATCATTTTTCAGGACGGGGACGTCGACGGCGGTCTTCCCCAGGGTCTGGGCCGATGTCACCCTGTCATCCCTGGCGATGGGAGCCTTGAGGGGCACGTCGTTGTCCACCACAACGCGAATCGCGGCCTGCGCGGAGGCATCCCTGTCGTCGGCAATGGTGTAGCGCACATTAACGGTTCCGGCTTCACCCGGCGCCAGCAGGATGATCCGGCCGCTCGCTTTGCTCACGGTTGTCTGCAGGGCAGGATCGGCTTCGATGCCATCCGTGAGGATGCGGATGAGGTCGCCGTCGGGATCGGTATCGTTCCCGGTGGCGTCGACGGCGATCTGGCGCCCGGGGCGTACCCTCACTTCGTCGTCCACAGGCGTTGGTTTCTGGTTTAGCTCGCCGCGGGGCGCGATGCCCACGGTGACTGTGCCGGTGTTGACCGCTCCTTGCCGGTCCACCACTTTGTAGCGGAACGTGTCCGTGCCGGCACCGTCACCGGCGGCGGTGAAGTCGATGAAGTTGCTGCCGACGGTGGCCGTACCCATGGCAGGAGTACTGTCGATCCCCGTCAGTTGCACGGAGTCGCCGTCGGGGTCAATGCCGTCCAGCGGGACGGGAATCCGGACAGTGCCGGCGGCCACCACGCGGGCAGTAAGGTTGCGCGGCTGCGGGCGCGAGTTCTCGGCGCCTTCCAGCGGCAAGATATGGATGGTCACCGCCGCGGCGCTCTTCTGTCCCTGCGGGTCCACGGCGTTGTAGATGGCACGGACTGTCTTGGGCTGGCTGCCGGCAATGAACCGGAGGGTGTTCTCCGAGACGAAGCTCTTCCCGTCCAGGGGATCCACGCCCTGCGGCAAAACCGGGTCCACCGTGAGTTCCTGGCCCTGCGGGTGGGTGTCGTTGTCCAGCACCGGAATGGTGACGACGTCGTTAACGCGGACGTTGACCTCGTCCGGCTTCGGCTGGGGTGCTTCCACCACTGCGGGCGCAGGGACCGGCAGCACGGAGACGCTGCCGGTGGCCGACTTTCTGCCGTTGGACATGGTGTATTCGAAGAGAATCGGGTCCTTGGTTCCCAAAATGTCGGTGATGCGCAGGACGCTGTGGTTGATCACGCTGACGGACGCGGTCGAATTTTCCGGCAGTTTCACGGACTGCAGGACCAGCACACCGCCGGAAGGATCGGAGTCGTTGGCCAGCGGATCCAGCAGCACGCTGCCGCCGGTGGGCATCAGCGCGACGTCGTGGACGGCAACCGGGTTGCCGGTATCGTCGCCGGATTCCACGTCAACGCGGATCAGGCCCTGGCTGCTTTGCGGACCGTTGCTGGCGATGTACGTAAGGTAGACGGGGCCGGGGGTGGTGCTCCGGAATGTGAAGGTGCCGCCGTCGGTTACGGGACCCAGCTCAGCGGGGCCGTTGGCTTCCACCTGGGCCAGGCGGAGGGCTCCTCCGTTGGGGTCCACGTCGTTTTTCAACGGCGCGATGACCAGGTCCTGGCCCACCACGGCGGTGACGTGGTCGGCGTTCACTACCGGTGCCAGGGCTCCGGGCGGCTGGACGTTGACCACGACTTTTCCGGTGACCGTGGCGCGGCCGTCCCAAATGGTGACTTCCACGTTCTTTTTACCGGCTGTTGCGCCGGAGTCCTGGAAGGTCAGCAGGCCATCGCGGCGGACCTTTACCTGGTCCTGCTCGTTGTCAGCCTTGGCGTCGAGGAGGACCAGGTCATCGCCGTCGGGGTCGATCCAGTCCGTGAGGATGTTCTGGCTGACGGTCTTGCCCTGCTCCACGAGCATGGTGGTGGCGTCGCCACGCTTGAACTGCGGCGGCTTGTTCTCCTCCGGAGCCATCACGCTGAGGGTCACTTGGCCGCCGGCGGAGAGGCCGCGGCCGTCCGAGGCGTTGTAGCTGAACGTCTCGGTGCCGGGTTTGGCGTCGGCAGGGACTGAAATCTGGAAGGCGGTGCCGCCGTAGATGTTCTCGAGTGTGCCGGCCTGCGGACCGGAGTCAGCTATGGCTGCGGTGAGAACGTCGCCGTCGGGGTCGGAATCGTTGTCCAGGACACTGAGGATGGTGGTTCGTCCGGGGCGCACGCCAACGGCGTCGGGCTTGGTTTCCGGCGGACGGTTGGGTTTGGTGCGGTCCGGCAGGACGTTAATGGTGTTGTTGTCCGCTGACTCCTGGTCCTGCTCGTCGGATTCGTTCTTGGGCGGAACAACGTCGTCCCAGTTGTTGACCAGCTGCATGTTCTGGTTGACCAGCCATACATTGCCCGAGTTCACATCATTGAGGACCACCAGGTCCCGGTTCACCCGGAAAACATACGACGGCGAGGCACTTGCCTTGGGAACGTCCACGTTCTTGTCGTCCGCGTCGTTCGTGCAGTCACGGACGTACTTGTTGGCGCCGGACCAGGCCGCGTGGACACACCCGCCCAGCTGGACGGGCGCAGCCGGGATCCCTTCGCCGTCGAACGCCACCGTTTTTGCCCTACCGCCGTCGAAGGGCTGCTTCAGCAGCGCCTTCTGTGTGGAGATTGCGACAAAGTCACTGGCGGGACCGCCCTGCTGCAGCTTGGCTTCGCGGGCGTTGTCCAGCTGCAGGCGCTTGCCGCCGGGAAGGAGGAGCTTACCCGCGGCCGCGTCGAGGACAACCGGCTTATCCCCCACTACCGTCAGCTGCAGATCGCCCGAGCCCTTCAGCTCGCCCCAGGTTTCGGACTCCGAGGACGTGACTTCACCGTTGGCGTCCACACCGGTTACCGTCACCACCCCTGACTTCGGATCGGCCGAGTAGATCCGGTCATCCTCTCCCACTGCCGAAACGGTTCCTTCGGAGCCCACCAGCACCGGCTCGGTGGCTTCCTCGTCAAAACCGTTGACCGTGGACGGCGATACAGCCCACACCTTGCCCGATGCCGCGTCCGTCACCGAGATCACCTCGGAGCCAAAACTGACGTCGGCCGCGCCGGGCAGCTGCTTGTCCCCGCCGAGGCGCATCGCGGCAGGCGACACCTGATTCAGGGTTGAACCGGTTTCGTCATCCACAAACACGTCCCCGGCATCCTGCAGGATGTCGAACGTGGTGGAGGCGGGTGTCACGGCACCGTCAAGGACCCGGGACGGGTAATTCAGCCGGCCCACTGCGTTCTTGGACTTGGAGACCACCCAGACGCCGCCGTCGTTCAGCTCCACCTCGGTGGTCTTGAACCCGGGATACAACACCGCGCCAGTGACCACAACAGCCACGGCTGCGCCGAAAGCGGTTCCGTTGACAAACTTCTTGTGGCGCCTTTTCAGCCCAAGCTTCCCCAGCAGTTTTGTCACAGCGTTGATTCCCCTGAAGTTGCGCTGCGCGAGGCAGCTGCTGCCCGGGATGTACACCCCGTGCCTTGATTGATGCCTTGCTCCCTCGGGAGCACTCTGAGACCTGACATTGGGCGTCGGCGGAGCGCCCAACCGGCTGACGGCACTGCCGTGAGTCCGGAGGCAAGCTTACCCAGTGTCCGCTTCCGGCCGCGATGGGGAGCCCTCCCCACGGCCGCCGGCATCAGCGACGGCACTGACTATACAGGGATAAACCAGCAAATGGATAAACTCGCCGCGGCCGGTTTTTCGTGCAGAACCAGGCCTGCTAGTCCAGGACGAGCCCCTTGCCGAGCCCGCGGGTGAGGCGTACCGGGCGGATTTCGCCAAAGCCACGGACGTTCTCCGGCGGCTGCGGCACCATAACAAACCGTTCGTCGTGCTCCAGGGCGGAGGCAGTCATGGAGTCTATGAGCACTGTCCCCGGGTCCGCCAGCGTGGTCAACCTGGCGGCGAGGTTCACGGTGGGCCCATAGATATCGCCGAGCCGGGACAGGATCCTGCCCCATACCATTGCCACCCGGGCTTCCGGCAGGATCTCGTCCTCCGTGAAGGCCTGGGCCAGCGCCAGGGAGATTTCCGCGCCCGCCGCGGGAGTCTCCGCAATGTAGAGGACTTCGTCACCGACGGTCTTGACCAGGCGGCCGCCGCCAACAGAAATGATTTCAGCGCACTTGTTCTCAAACCGCTGGACCAGCCGGGCCAGGGTTTTTTCGTTCATGCGGCGGGACAGGCTGGTGTACGAAACCAGGTCCGCGAAGCCGACGGCACGTGCCAGGGGCAGCGGGGCGTCGTCCTCGTCGCCTTCGCGGCCTTCTTCACTGGCCTGCAGGCCGGCTTCGGCACGGACGGCGAGCCGCTGGACGCCGGCGTTGAGCTGGCGCCGCCAGGAGTAGACCAGCATTTCCTCCAGCGCATCCACCAGCGCCGGAAGCTCATTCACCAGGCGCTTGCGGGCCACGGCATCGGTGACGCCCTGTTCGTGCACCATGTCTTCCACCAGGGCCTCAATCTGCCAGACCACCATGCGGTCCGTCATCTGGCCGATGGAGCGGGTGACGGAGATGGCTGCTTCCTCCGTCAGCTTTCCTGAACGGACCAGGTCCACCACGTTGGAGAGGGCTGCCTGGTCACGCTCCGTGAAGGCAACGTCCTCGTCGCCGAAGTTGGGGAACCCCAGGGCACGCCACAGTTTGCGCGCCGACAGCAGGGACAACCCCGCACCGGCGGCGACTTCACGACGGCGGAGCTTGCGTTCCCCGCCCAGCAGGCGGGCTTCCAGCGCCTTCATGGCCAGCCTTTCGGCGGACATCGTGCCGGTGGCCGGGTGCGCGTCCGTGGCGGGAGTGGGCGCGATGGATTCGACGCGTTCCTGCTGCTGCTCATCGTTCATCTGGTCCACCTTCTCTCATTTCCCACGGCAAAGCCCCGGCGGGGTAATCCGCTGTTCCGCCCGGCTGGGCATCGTCCTCGTCAGGCAGGTCCTCGATGGCATCGAGGATGAAGTCCCGGAACCGGGCTACTTCCGGCACATCCTGGAACGTGACCACTCCCTGGTGTCCGGTTTCCAAGGATATATTCCCGGAACGGAAGAGGCGTTGCAGGACCGACTCATGGACAGTCAGGTTTCGGACCGATGCCAGGTTCACCTGTTGGTCCTGCCGCTTCCACATACCGGACCTGGCCACCATCCTCCTGCTGGTCAGCGTATAGCGGGTCCCGTGCCACCGCAGCAGCCGGGGCAGGCAGAAGCCGAGCCACACCGAAGCAGCCGCCAGGACGCAGCCGGTTACAAGCCAGGGTGTCCAACGGCCGGAAAGGGCAGGGACTGCCCGCCCGGCTTCGCCGCGGATCACCCAGGCGGAAAAATAGGCTGCGACTGCCGGCGAGAGAATAAAGGCAGCCGCGGCACCGGCGAGTTTCCTCGGCTGCGGGCGGGTGGTGACAATCACCTGTTCGCCCGGGACAAGGTTTTTACGCATAACCGCCTTGGCCGGTGGCGTCCGGGGCGGTCCACGGCCGAAGGTGCACCACGTCCCCGGCGGTGACCACGTGCTCGCGGGAGTCACGGTCCACCACCAGCAGCGACCCGTAGTCGTCGAGCCGGGTCGCGTGTCCGATGATCTCGTGGTCTCCGGGAAGTTGGGCCCGCACCTGCTTGCCAAGGGTGACCATGGCCGCCTCAACCCGCTTGTGCAGTGAGGTGCCGCCTGCCATGCCTGCCGCCGGATCGCCGTCGGCATTGCAGAAGCTGCGGTACAGGACAGCGAACTTCGAAAGGTAGCTCTTCAGGAGCAGGGTCCGGTCCAGCGTGCCGGCGTCCTCCAGCATCACGGAAGTGGCGGTGGGGACAGGAAGGTCCGCTGCACCGAGGGTGACGTTCAGGCCTGTTCCAAGGATGACGGGCGGCACGGAACCGTCTCCCATGGGACCAAGTTGCGCCAGGATGCCGGCGATCTTCCTGCCCCTCACCAGTACATCGTTGGGCCACTTCAGTTCGGCGGGGATACCAGCCGTTTCCAGGAGGGTTTCGCGCAGGGCCAGGGCGGCAACGAGTGACAACCAGGAGTAGGTCTGCGTGGGCAGCGGCCGGCCCTCGGCGTTGGCGGGCCGGAGGACAACGGAAACGCAAATGGAGCTCAGCGGGGGCGCTTCCCAGTGCCGGTCCAGCCGGCCGCGCGCTGCTGTCTGGTACTCGGCCGTGAGCACGGACAGGTCAGGCCAGGCAGCCGGCTCGACGGTGACGGACCGCAGCAGGTCAGCGTTGGTGGAGCCGGTGGAGTCCACTACCTCCAACCGGGGGATGCCGGTGGCGGACAGGAAGTCCTGATCCGCCAGGTCCCTCCGGTTCAGGGGCGTACCGGGGGTATGTGCGTCATCCATAGCTAAATCCTACCGAGCTAAACCCTCCCGGCACGCGGAGGTGGCGCCGGCTACAGGAAGATGTCCGGAACCAGCCGGCCCTCCGGCGCCCCCAGGCTGTAGGGGCGGAAGTCCTTCACTCCGGCTGCGGCAAGCACCTCTTCATCGGTGTAGAAGTTGCCGGTAGCGGCTTGACCGGCGCGAAGATTGGCGCCGGTCAATACGGCGTGGGCGGCATCAGCCATGATTTGCGGGCCGCGCACAGCCTGGACCATTTGGTCGCCGCGGGGCATGTTCCGGATGGCGGCTGTGTCGATCAGGGTGCACGGCCACAGTGAATTGACGCTGATACCGTCGCCCTTCAACTCCTCGGCGAGCCCCAGGGTGGTCAGGCTCATCCCGTACTTCGCCATGGTGTAGGCCAGGTGCTTTCCTGCCCAGCGCGGATCAAGGTTCAGCGGTGGTGAAAGCGTGAGGATGTGACCGCCGGCGGAGGCGCGCAGCGCCGGCAGTGCCAGCTTCGACAGCAGGAACGTCCCGCGGACATTAATGGCCTGCATCAGGTCGTACTTTTTCATGTCAACGGCATCCGTGCCGGACAGGTCAATGGCAGAGGCGTTGTTCACAACGGCGTCGATGCCCCCGAAGCGCTCCACAGCAGCGGCGACTGCTCCGGCCACGTCTTCGTCACGCCGGACATCGCCAACCAGCGGAAGCGCCTGGCCGCCGGCCGCCTCCAACTGTTCGGCAGCCGTGTAGACGGTGCCTTCAAGCTTCGGGTGCGGCTCCCCGGTCTTGGCCAGCAGCACAATGTTGGCGCCGTCCTGCGCCGCCCTGGTGGCAATGGCCAGCCCGATCCCGCGGCTTCCGCCGGAGACCAGGATGGTGCGGCCACGCAGGGTACCGGTGGGCTGGTAGGGGCTTGCAGGCGATCCCGAAGCGTCGTTGCTCAAAGTCATAAAAACCACTGTAACGCAGTTATGTTACTGGCGAGTAACATGGTTCGCCGGGCTGCGGCACGGCAGAAAATTGTAGGTTTTCTACAGCGGCGGCCGTCTGAAGCGTCATTAGACTAGCCAGCAGGGTTCGTTTTTTGTGTGGATGCTACTTAACTCCCGCATCAGACCTGCCACGAAGGACAGCGCCACAGGACCAATCTGCTACAGAGCCGGAGATACTTTGATGAGCCACGATCTGACAACGACAGCGGGAAAGATCGCCGATTTCCGCGACCGCCAGGCCCGTGCCGAACAGCCCTCCGGTCCCGAAGCGATCGAAAAGCAGCACGCCCGCGGCAAAAACACCGCCAGGGAACGCATCGCCCTCCTGCTCGATGAAGACTCATTCGTGGAATTCGACGCCCTGGCAGTACACCGCTCCACCGCATTCGGCATGGAGACGAAGAAGCCGCTGGGCGACGGCCTGGTGTCCGGGTACGGCACGGTGGACGGGCGCCCCGTCGCCGTCTACAGCCAGGACTTCTCCGTTTACGGCGGCTCCCTCAGCCAGGTCAACGGCGAAAAGATCGTCAAAGTGCAGGAGTTCGCGCTCCGCAACGGCTGCCCCGTGGTGGGCATCCTCGACGGTGGCGGAGCCCGGATCCAGGAAGGCGTGGCCTCATTGGCCATGTTCGCCGATATCTTCCGCAACAACGTCCACGCCTCCGGCGTGGTGCCGCAGATCTCGCTGATCATGGGCCCCTCCGCCGGTGGAGCGGCCTACTCCCCCGCCCTTACCGACTACGTGGTGATGGTGGACAAAACCTCGCACATGTTCATCACCGGCCCGGATGTCATCAAGACCGTCACCGGCGAGGACGTGGACATGGAAACCCTGGGCGGCGCGCGCCAGCACAACGCCACCACGGGCACCTCCACCTACCTTGCCTCCGACGAAGCCGACGCCATCGAATTCGTGCGTGAACTGCTGGACTTCCTGCCCTCCAACAACCTCTCCGAGGCACCCGTGCTGGAACACCAGCAGGAGCTGGACGTCGACGACGACGACCTCGCCCTGGACACGCTGATCCCCGATTCGGCTAACCAGCCCTACGACATGCGCAGCGTTGTTGAGCAGATCGTGGACGACGCCCACTTCCTGGAAATGCAGGCCCTGTACGCCCCCAACGTGATGATCGGATACGGCCGGGTGGAGGGCCACACGGTGGGGATCGTGGCCAACCAGCCCCTGCAGTTTGCCGGCACCCTGGACATCGCCGCCTCGGAAAAGGCAGCCCGCTTTGTCCGCCACTGCGACGCGTTCAACATCCCCATCATCACCCTGGTGGACGTCCCCGGGTTCCTGCCCGGCAAGGACCAGGAATTCCAGGGCATCATCCGCCGCGGCGCCAAGCTCCTGTACGCCTACGCCGAGGCCACCGTCCCCAAGCTCACCGTCATCACCCGCAAGGCATATGGCGGCGCCTACATCGTGATGGGTTCCAAGAAGCTGGGTGCCGACCTGAACCTGGCGTGGCCCACGGCGCAGATCGGCGTCATGGGCGCACAGGGCGCGGTCAACATCCTGTACCGCCGCGATCTCGCAGCAGTTGCCGACGCCGGCGGAGACGTCGAGGCCCGGCGGGCTGAAGTGATCCGGCAGTACGAGGAAGAGCTCCTGAACCCTTACCAGGCAGCCGAACTGGGCTATGTCGACGCCGTTATCGCCCCCTGCGAGACCAGGACGCAGATCATCAAGGGGCTGCGTGCGCTCCGCGACAAACGCGCCAGCCTTCCCACCAAGAAGCATGGGAACATCCCGCTGTGACCCCCACCGGCTCCCAACCTTCGCACGCTCAGTCCGGGCCCCTCGCCCACGGAGGCCCTGCAGATGTCGAGCCTGCCGAAAACACCGCTCCTGCCGCTCCCCTGCTTTCTGTTGTCAAAGGCCAGCCGACGGCCGAGGAACTGGCGGCACTGACCGCCGTCGTCCTTTCCCTGGGAGGCGGGGAGCCCGCACCCGCCGGCAGGCCGTCGGTGCGGCACTGGGTGCGCCGGCAGCAGTTGCGGCTGGCCCCCACTCCCGGGCCCGGGGCATGGAAGCGAAGCCGCGGCTGAAAGGCGGACCTTCCCGCATTCCGGGCGATAGTCTCGGAGTGTGACTACAGACACTGCTCCCGCTGCCCGCCAGAAAACCCGCATCGATGCCGTCGCGGACCATTACACGGAAACGCTCATCAGGCTCAATCCGTCCTTCGCCACCACCCTCGGCGTGCCCGGGCATGAGACCGAATTCCAGGACTTCTCCCCCGCCGGCATCGCGGAGTTCGCGGAGGCTGCGCGGAAGGCCCTCACCGACCTTGAGGGACTCGAGCCCGAGGACGACGTCGACGCCGTCACCCTTGACGCCATGCAGGAGCGGCTGGGCCTGCAGCTGCTGATCCATGCCTCCGGCTGGGAGTACGCGGACCTGAACAACATCGCCTCCCCCGCCCAGGACATCCGCGCCATCTTCGATCTCATGCCCACGGAAACAGAGCAGGACTGGCAGCACATCGCCGGCCGCGCATCTAACGTTCCGGGGGCTGTTGCCGGGTACATGGACTCCCTGCGGCAGGCGAGGGATGCCGGCAAAGTTGCTGCGGCACGCCAGGTGAACATCGTCATTGAGCAGACCACAAAGTACGCCGCCGAGGACGGTTTCTTCGCGAAGCTGGCCGCCGGAGCATTCACCGCCGCCGGGCCCCTGCCCGCCGCCGTTCAGGAAGAGCTCGACGCCGGGGCTGCCGCCGCCAGGCGCGCGTACGCCGGACTGGCGGAGTTCCTCCGGACCGAGCTGCTGCCCGCCGCGCCTCAAAAGGACGCAGTCGGCCGCGCCCGCTACGCGCTGGCCTCGCGTTCCTTCCTTGGCGCAACCGTGGACCTGGAGGAAACCTACGCCTGGGGCGTGGAAGAACTTGACCGCCTCATCGCCCAGCAGGAAGAGGTGGCCCACGCCATCAAGTCCGGCGCCTCCATCGCCGAAGCCAAGGAAATCCTCAACAACGATCCGGCGCGCCAGCTGAAGGGAAAGGAAGCCCTACGGGAGTGGATGCAGGGACTCTCGGACAAAGCCGTGGCGGAGCTGGCCGGCGTCCACTTCGACATCCCCGACGTTATGAAGAAGCTCGAGTGCCTCATCGCTCCCACCGATGAGGGCGGCATCTACTACACCGGCCCGTCCGACGACTTCAGCCGCCCCGGCCGCATGTGGTGGTCCGTGCCCGCCGGCGAGGACACGTTTACCACCTGGGCCGAAACCACCACCGTGTTCCACGAAGGAGTCCCCGGCCACCACCTCCAGGTGGCCACGGCCACCTACCGCCGCGAACTGCTGAACAAATGGCGCCGGAACGTCTGCTGGACCTCCGGCCACGGCGAAGGCTGGGCGCTCTACGCCGAGAAGCTGATGCAGGAGCTGGGCTACCTGGACGATCCCGGCGACCACATGGGCATGCTGGACATGCAGCGGATGCGCGCCGCCCGCGTGGTATTCGATATCGGCGTCCACCTCGAACTCGAAGTCCCCGAACGCTGGGGCTCCGGCACCTGGACCGCGGACAAGGGCTACGCATTCCTGAAACAGAACCTCCCTATCAGCGAAGGCCAGCTCAACTTCGAGTTCACCCGCTACCTCGGCTGGCCGGGACAGGCTCCCTCCTACAAAGTGGGCCAGCGCCTCTGGGAACAGATCCGCGCAGAACTCGAAGCCCGCCCCGGATTCGACCTGAAGGAGTTCCACACAAGGGCTTTGAACATCGGCTCCGTCGGCCTGGACACCCTAAGTCGCGCACTGCTTTCCTGACTTCGGTCCAGGCCATCGTTGGCACCCTACTGCGATTATGCGTATGGGTTCACGGCGACTCCTCGTGACGTGCTGCGTTCCGTCGCGGTCGCGCGTTCTCTTCAACTAAGAGTTTTGCCGGCCACCGTCGGCGAGTCGGTAGGCCGTGGACCCGTCGGGCAAGTGATGGTAGGCGATAAGGTGTGCCAGAGCGGCAACACAAAGCGCGATACCGGTCATTTCCATAGTTTCTTCGATCAGGGTAAGCAGGAAGAATTGCCACGGCAGGGCTTCTCCCTGGATGAACATTCCGGACAGGGTTTCGGCCCCGACGCCGCCTCCGATAAAGACCGCTCCAGCAGCAAGGAGTCCTGCCCGCGTGGTGCGGGGCAGTGTCAGGACCATTCTCAGCAGTGATAGAACGACCAAGCCGGCGATCAGGACCCCCGGGATGACCCAAGTGAATCCCAACTGCACGGGAAGGTACTTGCCCAGTTCGTTTCCAATCACATCGAGGCGCTCGTGCAGTTCCAAGGTCTCGTCGATGGAGAGGTAAACGCAGACAACCGAGAACAGGGACCAGGACTTGCGGTGTCGGGAAGCATGGCGTGCAAAGTACCCGGCGAGGATTCCTGCGCTTATCCACAGCCCGGCGCTGAACCAGGTCGGAACATTTATTTCACGCCCTAGATCGAAGTACCAGAACCAGAACCGGAACGTCTCGACGTTCTCCGGCGATGACACTTGGGTGGCCAGCGCCAGAAAGCCGCTAACCATGCTCAGGATGCCTACCGGAATCATCAGGTAAAGGAAGGACCGCCAAAGGCTGATCCTCCTCCAGGATGTCTCTTCCGCGGAACCTGCCGGTACCGGTTCACCTTTTTCGGAGTCCAGAGCCTCTGCTGGATCCTCCGTTGGCAGGGTGGAACCGCTATTTCCTGGAAAGATTGAACGCATCCCGAAATCCTAGCGGCAACGCTTGGGAGTGCGGAGATCATTCCACATGGCATCGCTGCGCCACCGGTAGCTCAGGCATTCTTTCTTGTTTGCTGCTGTCCATCGGATCTTAGGTGCCCGCTCCGCCGACGGGACCGTCCTGCGGACGGCAGCACACCCCAACAGGGAGACATTAACCACAGACCCGCCGGGAATACTTAACAAAGCGCCTTGAGACCCTTGATATCACGGGGAAGTTTGGCTTTTGACGAAATTGGGGACGCGTAACATTTCTCAATGTTCGTTCGCCGTGATATGGACGCAGACCCTAACGTATTCGGGTGAGCACTCAAACCCGCCCCTCAGAATCCGCAGGAAAGACCGGCTTCCAGCTCCCCAAGTGGGCTGGCTCGTTCGGCTTCCAGATCATCGCCGCCCTCATCGTCGGGCTTGGCCTCGGCCTCCTGGCCAAGTACACCGGAAGCACCAAAGCCAGCCCCAACGGCCTCGGCGCAACACTGCAGACCATCGGGTCCAGCTATGTTTCCCTGCTGCAGACCGCCGTCGTACCCCTGATCTTCACCGCAGTCGTCAGCTCCATCTCCAACCTGCGCCAGGTGTCCAACGCCGCCAAGCTCGCGTGGAACACCCTGCTGTGGTTCGCCATCACCTCCCTAATCGCCGTGCTGATCGGCATCGGCCTGGGTGTCCTGCTGCAGCCCGGCGCCAACACCGGCATCACCGAGGAGGCCAAGTACTCCGGCAAGTCCGGTGACTGGTGGGCCTTCCTGGTAGGCCTCTTCCCCAAGAACTTCCTCGGCCTCGGTGCCAGCTCCACCGTTGCCGAATCCGGCGCCGTCACCACCTCCGTCAGCTTCAACGTGCTCCAGATCCTGGTGATCGCCATCGCCGTCGGTGTTGCCGCACTCAAGGTGGGCAAGGCCGCCGAGCCGTTCCTGAACCTGAACGCCTCTGCTCTGGCCGTCATCCAGAAGGTGCTGTGGTGGATCATCCGCATCGCCCCGCTGGGTACCGTGGGCCTCATCGGCAACGCCGTGGCTGTCTACGGCTGGGACACCATCGGCTCGCTGGGCAAGTTCACCTTCGCCATCTACGTAGGCCTGGCCCTGGTCCTCTTCGCCGTCTACCCCATCCTGGTCCGCACCCATGGCCTGTCGGTCAAGCAGTACTTCTCCGGCGTGTGGCCGGCCGTCCAGCTGGCCTTCGTCTCCCGCTCCTCGGTGGGCACCCTGCCCCTGACCCAGCGAGTGACTGAACGCAGCCTCGGTGTCCCCCGCGGCTACGCATCCTTCGCCGTGCCGCTGGGCGCCACCACCAAGATGGACGGCTGCGCGGCAATCTACCCCGCCATCTCCGCCATTTTCGTCGCACAGTTCTTCGGCATCCAGCTCGACTTCAGCCAGTACCTGCTGATCGCACTGGTATCGGTCCTGGGCTCGGCCGCAACGGCCGGCACCACGGGCGCGGTCGTGATGCTCACGCTGACCCTGTCCACGCTTGGACTGCCGCTTGCCGGCGTCGGCCTGCTCCTCGCCATCGATCCCATCCTGGACATGGGCCGCACCGCGGTGAACGTCGCCGGCCAGGCGCTCGTCCCCACCATCGTGGCCAAGCGCCAGGGCATCCTGGACGAGCAGCTGTACAACGCACCCCGCAACGGCACTCCCTTTGTTGACGACGCTGCGGACACCGCCGCTGCCGCTCCGTCCGACGGAACGTCCACGGACACCACAACTCGTGAACTTGAGGACGCGAAGGCCTAACGGTCTCTGCTCACCCCTGCGGTAGAAAAGTCCCCGGGAATTTTCCCGGGGACTTTTTTATGCCGTCAACAGGTCAGCGGCCGCCGATGACGAATGCTCCTGTGAAGCACTCACCCAAAAACTTGCCCAGGGTGCAAACTTGCACGTAGTGTAAGAGTGTGAACACTTCCCTCAGCCCCACCGCTCCCTCGTCCGCCGGCCCTTCCCGGCGCGAGTTGAACAAGGCGGCCACAAGGCAGGCAATCACCGAAGCTGCCCTGTCACTGCTGCGAAGCCGTGGCCCCGGAAGTTTCACTGTGGAGGACATCGCCGATGCTGCGGGAATTTCGCGGCGCACCTTCTTCAATTACTTCAGCAGCACCGACGCCGCTCTCGCTTCCGTCACCCACGGCTTCCTGGACAATGCCATCCAGCAGTTTCGGCTCCGCCCGGCCGAGGAACCGATCCTGCAGTCGGCCCAGGCAGCCCTAATGGCCCTCGCAGATCCCATGACCGTGGCTCCGCTGGCTGAGCTGTTTACGCTTACCCAGCAGAGCACCCTGATGTCCCACTCCGAACTTGAAGCGTGGGACCACTGCAGGGAACAAATCACAACGGTGGCCCGGGAACGAGCGGGCGGAAGGCCCGGGGCGATGGACGAGCTTTACCTCCGCGCCTTGGCCGGCTCCGTGATCTCCTGCGGCAAAGCGGCCATGGAAGTGTGGTTTGCCCGCCGCGGTGCCGACCTCTCGCCGGCATCGCTCGCCGAACTCCGGCAACTGCTCATCGACGCCATGGCGCTCCTGGGGTCCGGTTTTACGGCCACGCCCCCTTCCTCTTCTTCTTCCGACTCCCGTTCCTCCTGATCAGATCGGTTTCCCTTCATGGCACTGCTCCTTTACCGCCTGGGCAAGTTCTCCTACCGCCGGCGTTGGCTGGTCATCTCGCTGTGGCTTGCCGCCCTGGTGGCCGTGGGTGGTTCGGCCGCAGCCTTCCACGGCACGCTGTCCAACAACTTCCAGATTCCGGGCACCGAAACCCAGCGCATCGCGGACAAGCTGAGGGAAGAGCTTCCCTCAGCATCCGGCGGCACCGCCACTATCGTTTTTGAAGCGCCTGACGGCGGGTTCACCGCCGAAAGCCGCGCCGCGGTCACCGACGCCCTGAAGAAGCTCGAGGCCGTTCCGAACGTCCGCGGCACCGTTGATCCGTTCGCCACCCAGGCGCAGGTTGACCAGGCCGGACAGGCCATTACCGACAGCGAACAGCAGCTTGCCGCAGGCCAGGCACAACTGGACGCCTCCCGCGCAGAGCTGGACGCCGGCAAGGCACAGCTCGCAGCCGCCGAACAGCAACTTGCTGCAGCCGGCGCCCCTGCTGCGCTTATCGAGGCGCAGCTTGGCCAGCAGAAAGCCGCACTGGCTGAAGGACAGGCAAAGCTCGACGCCGGAGCCCGGGAACTGGAAGCCGGCCAGGCGAAGCTGGAGCTGGGCAAGCGCCAGGCAGAAGCATCCTCGGCCATCCGGTTCGTCTCGGAGGACGGCCGCGCCGCTGTCGCGCAGGTACAGTTCAACACCTCCATCAACGGCCTGAGCCCCGCGGTCCGCCAGCAGGTCCAGGACATCGCCCATGAAACGTCCGCTGCCGGGGTCACCGCCTACGCCAGCAAGGAAATCACCGAGGACATCTCCGAACTCTTCGGCGCAGCAGAGATCATCGGCATCGCCGTCGCGGCCCTGGTGCTGATCATCATGCTGGGCACGCTGATCGCCGCCGGGCTGCCGCTGCTTATGGCAGTAGTGGGTGTCGGCGTTGGCGTCGGAATCACCTTCGCCCTCTCCGGCCTCTTCGGCATGAGCTCCATCTCCCCCATGCTGGCCCTCATGCTGGGCCTGGCCGTAGGCATCGACTACTCACTGTTCATCGTCAACCGGCACCGGACGCAGCTCCTTGCCGGCATGGCACAGGAGGAATCGGTAGCCCGCGCCACCGGCACATCAGGAAACGCGGTGGTATTCGCGGGCCTCACGGTGATCATCGCCCTGGCCGCCCTGGTAGTGCCGGGCTTGCCCTTCCTCACCGTGATGGGCCTGGCCGCGGCCGGAACCGTGGCCGTAGCCGTGCTGGTGGCCATCACGCTCACTCCGGCCATGCTGTCCCTGATCGGCCGCCGCATCATCTCCCGGCGCGCGTGGGCCAAAGCAGAAGCCCATAATGCCCAACCTGGCCATGAAGCTGCCGATGAAACCCAGGACCGCGAGCGCAGCACCCGCGGCTGGGGCGGCCTTGTCACCCGGCACCCCGTGCTGGCACTCCTGGCCGGTGTGCTCCTCCTGGGCACGCTCGCCCTGCCCGCCACGCAACTGCAGCTTGCACTGCCCGACGGCGGTTCCGAGCCAGTGGACTCCGAGGCTTACCAGGCCTATGACCTCACGGCGCGCAGCTTCGGTGAAGGCGTCTCCGGCCCCATCGTGGCCGTCGGCGAGTTCCCCGCCGATCTGGACGAGGCCCAGGCACAGGCGCTCCAGTACGACGTCGCGGACAAGCTCCGCGATGTGGACAACGTGGTGGCCGCCGTACCCGTCGCCCTCAGCGACGACCGCCGCACCGCAGTATTCCAGGTCATCCCCAAGGAAGGCCCGGCCAGCGCCAGCACCGTGCAGGTGGTCTCCGAACTCCGGGGCCTCAATGACGACATCCAGTCCGAGCACAACGTGGCGATGGGCCTGACTGGCCAGACCGCCGGCAACGTGGATGTCTCGACGAAGCTCGGTGACGCCCTGCCGCCCTACCTGGCGATCGTCGTCGGGCTTTCCCTGGTGCTCCTGCTGCTGGTGTTCCGCTCCATCGTTGTCCCGCTGCTCGCAACGGGCGGCTTCCTGCTCTCGCTCGCCGCTGCGTTCGGGGCCGTGGTTGCCGTGTACCAGTGGGGCTGGCTGGGCGGCGTGTTCGACGTCGCCAACCCGGGTGCCGTGCTGAGCTTCCTGCCCATCATCCTCATCGGCGTGCTCTTCGGCCTGGCCATGGACTACCAGGTGTTCATTGCCTCCGGAATGCGCGAAGCGTACATGCACGGTTCCTCCGCCAAGCAGGCGGTCCAGGTGGGTTTCCGGCATGCCGCAGCAGTAGTGGCGGCGGCAGCAATCATTATGGTCAGCGTCTTCGCCGGCTTCATCTTCAGCCACCTCACCATGGTGCGGCCGCTTGGCTTTGCGATGGCGTTCGGCGTGCTGCTTGATGCCTTTGTGGTGCGCATGACGATCGTTCCTGCCGTGATGTACCTGCTGGGTGAAAAGTCCTGGTGGCTCCCCCGCTGGCTGGACCGGATCCTGCCGGACGTCGATGTGGAGGGCGCCAAGCTCAGCGGGCCCGAGGCAGCCCCTGTGCCAGGCACGCTGGTCCACTAGGCTTAATCCGTGGTCCGCCTGATTCTCGCCTCCCAGTCCCCCGCCCGTACCAAACTCCTCGCCGAGGCCGGCATCCGCCATTCCGTTGTGGTGTCGGACGTCGATGAGGACGCGGTCCAGGCGCGGTACGGCCTCACCGACCCCCACGACACCGCCCTGCTGCTGGCGCGGGCGAAAGCCGAGGCGGTGGCTGCGCTGCCGGAAGCGGAGGGGGCTCTGGTACTGGGGTGCGACTCCGTCTTCGAGTTCGAGGGGGAGGCGCACGGCAAACCGTACACCGCCGCCGTCGCCCGCGAACGCATGCTGCGGATGAGCGGCAACACCGGCGTGCTCCATACGGGACATTGGCTGGTGGACTGCCGGGACACAGACCCCGACGACGGCGCGGCCCCGGGGACGGGCGCAACCCTCGGCACGGTAGCCTCCGCCGAGGTCTCCTTCCTTGACATGGATGCGGCGGAGATTGACGCCTACATCGCCACCGGCGAGCCCCTGCACTGTGCCGGGTCCTTCACCATCGACGGCCTGGGCGGGGCCTTCATCCGGAAGGTCGACGGCGACCCGCACACCGTCGTCGGCCTCTCCGTCTCCACGCTCCGCGCTTTGCTGGCCCAGGCGCAGGTGCGCATCACCGAGCTCTGGCAGGCTGCGTAAAGGGATGCGATTTCGGGACGTCTTGTAGCTTCCCTACAAAGCATGGCCTCTTTACACGCGGATTCCGCAAGTAATATCGGCGGAACCCACAAAACCGCGCTAGGCTCCCTGAAGGAAAGAAGGAGACGCCTTGTCAGCAAATTTGGAGCAGTCCGCACGTCCCACGCAGTCGACCCTCACAAAGGTGCTGATCGCCAACCGCGGTGAAATCGCGGTACGCATCATCCGCGCCGCCCGTGATGAAGGCATCGCCTCCGTTGCTGTCTACGCCGACGCAGACCGCGACGCGCTGCACGTCCGCCTTGCTGACGAAGCCTACGCGCTGGGCGGAAACACCGCCGCCGAGTCGTACCTGGTGATGGACAAGATCATCGACGCCGCACGCCAGTCCGGCGCCGACGCCATTCACCCCGGTTACGGCTTCCTGGCCGAAAACGCCCAGTTCGCTGCCCGTGTGATCGAGGCCGGCATCACGTGGATCGGCCCCTCCCCCGAGGCCATCTCCGCCCTCGGCGACAAGGTCCAGGCCAGGCACATCGCAGAGAAGGTGGGCGCGCCGCAGGTGCCCGGCACCGCGGACCCCGTCAAGTCCGCCGAGGAAATCCTTGACTTCGTGGACCAGTACGGGCTACCCGTGGCCATCAAGGCCGCCTTCGGCGGTGGCGGGCGCGGCATCAAGGTTGCCCGTAGCCGTGACGAGATCCCCGAACTTTTTGAATCCGCTGTCCGTGAGGCCACCGCTGCCTTCGGCCGCGGCGAGTGCTTCATCGAGCGTTTCCTGGATGCGCCCCGCCACGTGGAAACCCAGTGCCTGGCGGACGCCCACGGCAACGTTGTGGTGGTCTCCACCCGTGACTGCTCCCTGCAGCGCCGCAACCAGAAGCTCGTGGAGGAGGCCCCGGCCCCGTTCCTTACCGAGGAGCAGAACCGCCGCCTCTACGAGTCCTCCAAAGCCATCCTGAAGGAGGCCGGCTACCTGGGCGCCGGAACCTGTGAGTTCCTCGTGGGCCAGGACGGCACCATCTCCTTCCTTGAAGTCAACACCCGTCTGCAGGTGGAGCACTGTGTGTCCGAGGAAGTCACCGGCATTGACCTCGTGCGCGAGCAGTTCCGCCTGGCCCGCGGCGAGGAGCTCGGCTACGGCGATCCCGAAGTACGCGGCCACTCCATTGAATTCCGCATCACCGGCGAAGACCCGGGCCGGAACTTCCTGCCGGCCCCGGGCACGCTCCGGGTCCTGAAGAACCCGACCGGCCCCGGCATCCGCATTGACTCCGGGGTGGAGCAGGGCGATGTGATCAGCGGCAACTTCGATTCCATGCTGTCCAAGCTCATCGTGACCGGTGCCAGCCGGCCGCAGGCCCTGCAGCGCGCCCGCCGCGCCCTCGAAGAGATGGTCGTTGAGGGCATCCCGACGGTGATCCCCTTCGATCTCGCCGTGGTCTCGGACCCCGCATTCGCGCCGGCCGAAGGCCCCTTCCGCGTCCACACGCGCTGGATCGAGACCGAGTTCGTCAACAACCTCCCGGCCTGGACCCCCGACGGCGGCGCCGGCACCGATGCGGACGCCGACGAGCGGCAGCGTGTGGTGGTTGAAGTTGGCGGCAAACGGCTTGAGGTAGTGCTGCCTGCCTCGCTCGGCTCCCTGGGAACCGGCGCCGCCGGCACTGCGCCCAAGCCGGGCAAATCGAAGAAGCGCTCCCGCTCGGGCGGTACGGCAGCAGCCACCGGCAATGCGCTGACCTCCCCCATGCAGGGCACCATCGTCAAGGTGGCCGTGGCCGACGGCGATGTTGTGGCCGAGGGCGACCTCGTTGTGGTTCTTGAGGCGATGAAGATGGAGCAGCCGCTGACGGCACACCGCTCCGGTACCATCACGGGCCTCACCGCCGCACCCGGCGAAACGGTGTCAGCCGGCGCCGTCATCGCCACCATCGAAGACTAGCAAGCGCCGGAGGCCCCCATGCTCGCACCCAGTTTTGAAGAAGAAGTGGACCGCTACCACCTGGCCGTGCCCGAAATCACCCGCGGGAACCCCGGACCCGTCAAGGACCTGTACTCGCAGCTTGACGACGTGACGCTGGCCAACCCGTTCGGCGGCATCGCCCGCGGCTGGGCGCAGGTGGAAGCCCGGCTGGACCAGGCCGCCCGACAGTTCCAGGACGGCGAGATGCTCGGGTTCGACACCATCACGTCATACACCGCGCGCGACACTGCCTTCCTGGTGGAGACGGAGCACTTCCGCGCGAAGCTGGACGGTGCCGCCGTGGCCGAGGAGTTCGCGCTGAGGGTGACCAGCGTCTTCCGCCGCGAGGAGGGGTACTGGAAACTTGTGCACCGCCACGCCGATCCCGCTGCCCGGCCGCAGTCCCGCAGGTCCCTGAGCCAGCCCGCCAACAGCTGACAGGTTGCGCCGGAAAAGGCACACTTAGCAGATGTTGCCTTTCCTGCTCCTGGCGTCCAGGGCCGAAGACTCCGCTGCCGAGGACGAATACGCCGCCTATCTCCGTTACGGCGGGCTGGAGCCCCGGGAGCTTCGGCGCATCCGGCTCGAGGCTGCTCCCCTGCCTGAGCTGGACCTTGCGGATTATTCGGGGGTGATCGTGGGCGGCAGCCCGTTCACGTCCAGCGACCCGCCGGAGGACAAGACGCCCACGCAGCACCGGGTGGAACGTGAGTTGTCCGGCCTCCTGGACCAGCTGGTGGAACGGGATTTCCCGTTCCTCGGGGCCTGCTACGGCGTTGGCACCCTCGGGACGCACCAGGGCGCCGTGATCGACAGGACGTTCGGTGAGCCACTCGGCGCTGCGGAGATTGAGCTGACGGACGCAGGCCTGGAGGATCCGGTGCTCAGCGGGATGCCCAGGACATTCACCGCCTTCACCGGGCATAAGGAAGCCTGCACGGTCCTGCCGCCGCACGCCGTGCTGCTGGCCCGGTCCGCCGCCTGCCCGGTCCAGATGTTCCGCATCCGCCGGAACCTCTACGCCACCCAGTTCCACCCCGAACTGGACGTGGACGGGCTGGTGACGAGGATCGACATCTACCGCCACGCCGGCTACTTTCCACCGGAGTCGGCGGAGGAGTTGATGGCACAGGCCCGGCAGTTCACCGTCACCGAGCCGATGAACATTCTCAAGAATTTTGTGGCCCGCTACGCCTCGGGCGGCGCATAGAAATGCCCGGCGGGTCCGCAGACCATGCCGGGCATTTTCAATCAACTAAGCGGCGATATCAGGCCACGTTGTTCTCATAGTCCACGTCTCGGGTTTCCTTGCTGACGAACAGGGCGATGAGGGTCAGCACGGACATGGCGGTCAGGTAGATCCCCACCAGCACCGGGCTGCCGTCGGCGAGTTCCCACAGCGCCACGGCAATGAACGGGGCGACTGCCGCGCCCAGGATGCTGGAGAAGTTGTAGCTCACAGCCGAACCTGTGTAGCGCACGTTCGTGGGGAACAGTTCCGGCAGCAGCGCACCCATCGGACCGAAGGTCAGGCCCATGAGGGAGAAGCCGATGACCAGCAGGGCCATGGTGCCCACGAAGCCGCCGCTGAACAGCGGGACGAAGAGCAGGCCAAAGACGAAGATGCCGCCGGTGACCGCAAGGAGCATCTTGCGGCGGCCGTACTTCTCAGCCAGCGGGCCGGAGACCAGCGTGAAGATACCGAAGAACACAACGCCGGCGATCAGCATCCACAGGAAGTCGTTGCGGGTGTAGCCCAGGCCGGGAACGAAGGCCGCCGCGGCAGCGTCCGTCATCGGCCGTCCGGCCTTCTCGGCAGCAGCCCTGGCAGCTTCGAGGCTGGAGGGGCGCGTGCCGTAGGTCAGGGTGAACGTGGTCATCAGGTAGAAGAGCACATAGGTGGCCAGCATGATGAACGTGCCGAGGATCAGCTGGCGCCAGCTGGTCTTGAACACCCGGCCCAGGGGCAGCTTGGCAACCTCGTTGGACTCGATCACCTTGGTGAAGGCAGGGGTTTCGATCAGCTTCAGGCGGACGTAGAGACCGATGATGACCATCACGGCGCTGAGCAGGAACGGCACGCGCCAGCCCCAGGACTGGAAGTCGGCCGGGGAGAGGGCGTAGCTGAAGACCAGGAAGATCACGTTGGCGATGATGAAGCCGATGGGGGCACCCAACTGCGGGAAGGTGCCGTAGATGGCGCGCTTGTTGGCCGGAGCGTTCTCGGTGGCCAGCAGCGCGGCACCGCTCCATTCACCACCCAGGGCCAGGCCCTGGGCGAAACGCATCACCACGAGCAGTGCCGGAGCCCAGAATCCCCAGCCGGGGACGAGCGCGGTGGGCAGGCAGCCGATCAGGAACGTGGCAATACCCATGGTCAGCAGCGATGCCACCAGGGTGCCCTTGCGGCCGAACTTGTCGCCGAAGTGGCCAAAGACGATGGAACCCAGCGGGCGGGCGACGAATGCCACGCCAAAGACGGCAAAGGAGCTCAGGAGCTGGGTGGTTTCGTTCTGGTTGGGGAAGAACAGCTGCGGGAAAACGAGCACGGCCGCAGTGGCATAGACGTAGAAGTCATAGAACTCAACCGTGGTGCCGATCAGGCTGGCAACGATCACGCGGCCGCGTGAGTTCACCGGCTGCGGTGCTCCGGGCACTGTGGAGGTATTGGGGGATGACATAGGTAAACGCTTTCGTGAGAACCGGCCAGGCCGCGCCTTCAGGCCCGGCTCGAAATAGTTAGAGTTCAATATTAGTTCCCGCGGTCCAGTCAATGGACGAAAGGTCCACTATCCGGACGTGTGCCCTGCGTCTCACTTTGTGGCCCTCTACCCGTGCCTCACGTCCCTCCCGGGCCGACGATAGGCAAATGTCACAGCGCGTTAACAAACATCGTCTGTCCGCGAAACGCGGCGTCCCTACCTTGGAGGAACAACATCCCCCCGAAGGAGGTACCCCGTGACTGTTGACCGCACCGCTGATGCCGGCCCCGGCAATTCCCTTGATCTGGACGAAACCGCAAGGCCCGGAACCGCCGCATCCGCCAGCGAACAGCCCGGCTCTACCCGCAGCACAGACGCACCTGTCCTTGAATTCCGCCCCGGCCGCTGGATCGCCAACTGGGACGCCGAGAACAAGGAACAGTGGGAATCCGCAGGCCGCACCATTGCGCGCCGCAACCTGAACTGGTCAATCTTCGCCGAGTTCCTCGGCTTTGTTGTATGGCAACTCTGGTCCATCGTGGTGGTCCAGCTGCCCGCTGCAGGCTTCAACTTCTCCACGTCCGAAATCTTCTGGCTGATCTCCATGCCCAGCCTGGTGGGCGCAACCCTGCGCATCCCCTATACGTTCATGGTTCCCCGCTTCGGCGGCCGCAACTGGACCATCGTGTCCGCGCTGCTGCTCCTGATCCCCTCCATCGGCCTGGCACTGTGCGTCTCCAACCCGGAGACCCCGTTCGGTGTCATGCTGCTCGTGGCGGCCCTGGCGGGCTTCGGCGGCGGAAACTTCGCCAGCTCCATGGCCAACATCACCTTCTTCTATCCTGCACGGGAAAAGGGCTGGGCGCTGGGCCTGAACGCCGCCGGCGGCAACATGGGAGCCGCCGTCGCACAGCTCGCTGTCCCGATCGTGATCACCCTGCTCGCAGTCGGCACCGTCAACCTGCCCATGGCCGGCTGGATGTGGGTGCCGTTCATCCTGGTGGCAGCCTTCGGCGCCTGGAAGTTCATGGACAACCTCACCAGCGCCAAGGGTGACATCGCGGGTTCAGTGGCAGCGCTGAAGGAACCGCACCTGTGGATCATGGCGCTGCTGTACATTGGCACCTTCGGCTCCTTCATCGGCTTCGCCGGTGTGTTCCCCAAGCTCATCAAGGACTACTTCCCTGCCTTCTCCTCCATCGGAGTCGGCACCGTGGCACTCTCGCTGGCCTTCCTCGGCCCGCTGGTCGGCTCCCTGGCACGGCCCTACGGCGGACGCATGGCCGACAGGATGGGCGGGGCACGCATGACCGTGGCTGCCTTCGCTTCCATGGCCATCATCACCCTCACAATGATCTGGACCCTGCCGCTGAAGAACTTCTGGCTCTTCCTGGTCCTCTTCCTGATGCTCTTCACCGCCAGCGGCTTCGGCAACGGCGCAACCTACCGGATGATCCCCATCATCTTCGCCACCTCCAGCCGGGCAGCGAAGTCCGGAGCCAGCACCGTACAGACCCAGCGGCTCGCGTCCTCCGCCCTCGGCCTCATCTCGGCCATCGGAGCTTACGGCGGCTTTGTGATCCCCCAGGTGCTGAACGCCTCCAACACGGCCAGCGGATCCTACACCCCGGCCTTCTACGGTTTCGTCGGGGCCTACGTCCTGATGCTGGTTGTCTGCTGGGCCTTCTACATCCGCAACGCCAACCGAAATGCGATGGGACACGTCTAACATGACCAAAAGCGCCGATACGCACTGCCCATACTGCGCCCTGCAGTGCGCCATGACGCTCACGTCTCCAGCGGAACTGGTCCCGGCTTCCCAGCCGGGGCCAGTCCCCGTGACTGTACTGCCCGCCCCGGAATCCCCCGCGGCGGCACCCGTCGCCCTTACCGCACTCCTGGAAGTGAGCGGACGGGACTTTCCCACCAACCGCGGCGGCCTCTGCCGCAAGGGCTGGACCTCCGCCACCCTTTTGAACCACCCGGGCCGGATTACGGAGCCGCTCCTGAAGGGCGCTGACGGCGTCCACCGCCCCATCAGCTGGGACCATGCCCTGGACCTTGCGGCCTCCGCCGTCAGGGACGCCCGCGCCCGCTACGGGCGGGACTCAGTGGGCGTCTTCGGCGGCGGCGGCCTCACGAACGAAAAGGCCTACATGCTGGGCAAGTTCGCCCGGCTTGCCCTTGGAACCTCGCGTATCGACTACAACGGACGGTTCTGCATGTCCTCGGCTGCGGCCGCCGGGATGCGGGCCTTCGGTGTTGACCGCGGCCTGCCCTTCCCGCTCGAAGCCCTGGACACCGCCAGCACTATCCTGATGCTGGGTTCCAACGTGGCCGAAACCATGCCGCCCTTCGTCCAGCACCTGAAGGGAACGCGCGACGCCGGCGGGCTGATTGTGGTGGATCCGCGCCGCTCAGCCACGGCTGCCTTTACCGCCGACGGCAGCGGCCTCCACCTCCAGCCCCTGCCGGGCACCGACCTCGCCCTCCTGCTGGGCATCTCCCACGTCGTCATCCACGAAAACCTTGCGGACACCACCTACCTCGAGGAACGTACCTCTGGCTACAGCGCCGTGGCCCGCAGCGTGAACTCCTTCTGGCCGGAACGGGTGCAGTCCATCACCGGTGTCCCGGCGGAACTCATTCGTGAAACAGCACGCCGGCTCGCCGAGGGTGCACGACAGGGCGGCAGCTACATCCTCACCGGCCGTGGCGTGGAGCAGCATGTGGATGGCACCGATACCGCCACGGCTGCCATCAACCTCAGCCTCCTGCTCGGCCTGCCCGGATCGGCCCGCAGCGGCTACGGCACCCTCACCGGCCAGGGCAACGGCCAGGGCGGCCGGGAGCACGGCCAGAAGTCGGACCAACTCCCCGGCTACCGCAAGATCACTGATCCCGGCGCCCGCGCCCACGTAGCAAAGGTGTGGGGCGTCCCGGAAAACCTGATCCCCGGTCCCGGCCTGCCGGCAGTCCAGCTGCTTCAGTCACTGGGAAAGCCCGACGGCATCCGCTGCCTTTTTGTCCACGCCTCCAACATCGCGGTGGCCTCCCCCGACGCCAACGCCGTCATCAACGGCCTGCGAAGCCTGGACTTCCTGGTGGTCTGCGACTTCTTTATGTCCGAGACTGCGGCTGAGGCGGACCTCATTCTTCCCGTTCTGCAATGGGCGGAGGAGGAAGGCACGCTGACCAACCTCGAAGGCCGTGTCCTCCGCCGCCGCCGCGCCCTCACCCCGCCAGCCGGAGCCCGCAGCGAGCTCTGGATCATGGCACGGCTGGCTGAAGCCCTCGAAGCGCCGTCCACGTACAGCGAAGACCCGGAAACAGTGTTCGAGGAACTCCGGCTCGCTTCAGCCGGCGGACTTGCAGACTACTCCGGCATCGACTACGCCATGCTGGACCGCGGCGAAGCGGCCTACTGGCCCTATCCGTCGGGCAGCAAGGGAACCCCACGGCTCTTTCAGGACAAGTTCGCCCACGCCGACGGCAAAGCCGTGATGACCCCGGTGACGCCCCGTCGGCGTGCTCCCGCTGCTCCCCCCAGCGGGGATGGCACTGCCCCGGCCGCGAAAACCATGACCCTCATCACCGGCCGCCTCCTGGAGCACTACCAGTCCGGCACGCAGACCCGCCGGGTGGCTGAACTGCTGGAGGCCCGGCCCGAGGCCAGGCTGCAGCTCCATCCGGCCGCTGCGGCCGGCATGGGCATCACCGAAGGCGTGCTCGTCTCGGTGGCCAATGAACGCGGCGAGGTTCTATGCCGGGCTGAGCTCAGCACTGCAATCCGCCCGGACACGGTCTTCCTGCCGTTCCACTTCCCCGAACTCGAGAGCGCCAACCGCCTCACCGAGGCCGCCACGGACCCCATCTCCGGGATGCCCGAATTCAAGTTCAACAAAGTCTGGGTCCGGCCGGTGGCCGCACCCGTTTCCACCAACGTGCTTCAAATGACGGAGGCCTCATGAGCGAGCAAGTTGTCGTCGTAGGATTCGGGCCCGTGGCTGCCCGGCTGGTTGATGAACTCCTGCCTGCGGTCCGGAGCGGTCACCTGAATCTCACGGTGGTGGGCGCCGAAGCGGAAGCCGCCTACAACCGCGTGCTGGTTGCCGACCTCGGCGTGGGGCGGACCACCGTCGACGCCCTCGCCCTTTCCGACGCCGATGCCCTGGCTGCAGAGGGCGTAGACGTCCGGCTTGGCGTACGCGTGCGCCGCGTGGACCGTGCCAGGCAACAGGTCCTCCTGTCCGACGGTGCCGTGGCGCACTACGACCGGCTGGTTTTCGCCACCGGTTCGCGTCCGGTGATTCCCAACCTGACCGGCATCAACCCGGATCCCACCTCGCCGGTCCTCCCTGCGGGGGTTACTGCGCTCCGCGACCTCCGTGATGCTGAGGTGCTGCGCCGGGCGGTGGACGGCGGCAAGCGGGTGGTGGTCCTGGGCGGCGGCGTCCTGGGACTGGAGACGGCCCTGGCTGCGGCGGAAGAAGGCGCCACCGTCACGGTGGTCCACAACGGACCCCACCCGCTGGGCCGCACCATCGACCGCGGCGGCGGAGCCGTCCTGGCTGCCAGCCTCCGTCGCTGCGGCGTCCGGATGGCCGGCAACGCACGCTCCACCGGGGTGGAGCACAATGGGCCCGACGGCGGATTCTCGGCCCTGCTGCTCGACGACGGCTCCGCGATCGACGGCGACCTCCTGGTCATCTCGTGCGGCGTCCGTCCCCGGACGGAACTGGCAGAGGGCTGCGGGCTCTCCACCTCCGTCGGGATCCTGGTGGACCACCGGCTCCGGGCGCACCACGAACCCCACATCTTCGCCATCGGCGACTGCGCCGAAGTCCGCTGCCCCGATCCCGACTGCGCTGCCTGCCGCAACGCCAAGGGGCCCTCGGGCCTGGTCGGCCCGGGCTGGCGGCAGGCGGAATGGCTGGCCGAGTACCTCACGTTCCTTGCTGGGAACACTGAGGAGGAAGCCGCCCTGCTGCCGGAACTGCCGGCCGAGCAGGCTGGGGTGATCGTCCTGAAGGCACGCGGCATGAACATGGCAGTGGCCGGGGACAACACTGCTGAACCGTGGGACGAGGAGATCCTCACGGCCGGCGCCGTCAACGGCCGCCCGCGCCTGCAGATTGCCCAGTGGGCGGACCCGGAACATGGCCGTTACGTGAAAATGACTACCCGGGGCGGCGTGCTGGAGGGCCTTGTGGTCGTGGGCATGCCGCGGACCGCGGCCGAGCTGGTGGGACTGTTTGAACGGGGCGCGGAACTTCCCGCCGACAGGTCGCTATTGCTCCGCCTCGACGGGCCGGACCAGCTCCCGGGTGCGGCTGCGGACCCGCAGGGAACCGTCTGCCGGTGTGCGGGCGTCAGCGGGGCCGCCATCGCGGACGCGGCGGAGGAAGGCTGCTCAACCGTGGCCGAAGTGTCCAGGGCAACCCGGGCCGGCACCGGCTGCGGCGGCTGCCACGAGGACATCAAGGGGCTGATCGAGAAACACTTTTCCCCAGCCGCACCCTGACCCCGGGCTGTTACACAGGTGACTTCGGGATAAGGATCCAGAGCGCGATATAGACCAGTTCGCCGATCCCCACCAGGCCGAAGATCACAAAGCCCAGCCGGACGAGGAATTTCGGGAGCCCGAACCGGGCTGCAAGGGCAGCGCAGACGCCGCCGATGATCTTGCCGCTGCGGGGACGGACGAGGGCTGTTGTCATGACCTGTTCCCCTAAGCTTCCCTGCCGGAGGCGCCGCCGGAGCTGAAGTCCCCGTTGGCTACCGCCTCCGCGTAGCGGGTGAGGTCCGGTCCGGGCTGGAAATCGACGAACTGGTCCTTCAGCTGCTCAAAAAGGAACTTATACACCTCGTCCTTGTCCGCGTTGGACAAGGTGGACGCTGCCTCCCGGACCGCTTCCTGCAGGGCCCTGTCAGCGTCGAGCAGGATCTTCTCCCGGGCCTGCTCGTTCCATGTGACGTCCTTCAGTTCCACGGGCTTCTCCTTGCGTCGGTGGCTGATGCAGGGACGGCCGGAAATTCCTGATGAAATTCCCGGCCGGTCCTTTGAGGAGTCTATGCAGTTGTTAAGGGAGCGGTCCAGACTCCCGGTGCGGGTTCAAACCATTTACAGGTGGACGTGCAGGCGGCGCGCGGCCTCGGAGATGGATCCGGTCAGGGACGGGTACACGGTGAAGGTGCTGGCGACGTCGTCCACGTGCAGCTTTTGCTTGACGGCGATGGAGATCGGGAAGATCAACTCGGAGGCGTTCGGCCCCACCACGACTCCGCCGATCACCGTGCCGGAACCCTTCCGCGCGAAGATCTTCACAAAGCCGTCCTTGTGGTTGCGCATCTTGGCGCGGGCATTGCTGCGCAGGGAAAGCTTGACCACATCGCCCTGGTACTTGCCGGAATCGATCTCCGCCTCGGACACCCCTACGTTGGCAATCTCAGGCGAGGTGAAGATGTTGGACGCCACCTGGTGCAGCTTGAGCGGGGTGACGGTGTCGCCCATAAAATGGGCCACCGCGATGCGGCCCTGCATGGCGGCCACTGACGCAAGCGGCAGCACCCCGGTGCAGTCGCCCGCGGCGTAGATGTTGGGCGCCGAGGTCCGGGAGACGCCGTCCACCTTGATGTGGCCGCTCTCGCTGAGTGCCACGCCGGCCTCGTCGAGTCCGATGCCGGCGGTGTTGGGGATGGAGCCCAAACACAGCAGACAGTGGCTGCCGGTGACCTTGGAGCCGTCGCTGAGGGTGACCACAACGCCGTCGTCCGTCCGTTCCACGGCTTCGGCGCGGGAGCGGGACAGGACCCGGACGCCGCGGCGCTCGAACACTTCCTCCAGCACGACTGCGGCGTCCACATCGGATCCCGGAAGTACGCGGTCGCGGCTGGAAATCAGCGTGACCTTGGAGCCCAGGCCGTTGTACGCGGAGGCGAACTCGGCCCCGGTCACGCCCGAACCCACCACAATCAGTTCCTCGGGCAGTTCGTCGAGGTCGTAAATCTGCGTCCAGTTCAGGATCCGGTCGCCGTCCGGGCGCGCCGTGGCAAGCTCACGCGGATGGGCGCCCACCGCGAGGAGGATGGTGTCAGCCTCGACCGTCTCGGTGCCCTCGGCCGTGAGGACCTCGATGGTGTGGTCGTTGAGGAGCCGGCCGGACCCGGTCAGGATGCGTACGCCCTGCTGGACCAGGCCGTCGTGGATGTCCCTGGACTGGCTGCGCGCCAGGTTAAGGAGGCGGTGATTGATGTGTTTGAGGTCCGCACGCATCACGGGCACAAAGTCGCCGCCGTCGACGTCGAACTTCACGCCCAGCTCCCCCGCCTCGGCGACGCGGGTCATCAGGTCCGCCGTGGCAATGAGCGTCTTGGACGGTACGACGTCGGTCAGCACCGCTGAGCCACCCAGCCCCGCCCGTTCGATGATCGTCACCTGCGCTCCGAGCGAGGCGGCCACCATGGCGGCTTCGTATCCGCCGGGACCACCTCCCAGGATTGCGATCCGGGGTGAGCTGAAATCTGGATGCGTAGTCACAAAAAACCATTCTCCTGCATCCGCAGCCGGACCACCAAAGAAAACGGTCTCTGGCCGATCCGGCCAAAGGGTGGGCGCGCAGCAAGCGGCAGGATAACTTGTACCAGTGAGTACAACAGACTTCCTGAAGACCGATCCCTTCGCTGCCGCACGCGCCGCCGCCGAGTACATTGCCGAGGAAACAGGCGTGGACAGCCACGACGTCGCCCTTGTGCTTGGCTCGGGCTGGGGCGAGGCAGCCGACCTCATCGGCGAAACCACCGCCACCCTCTCAGCCGAGGAGGTCCCCGGCTTTCACGCTCCCGCTGTTGTTGGGCACGTGGGCACCATCCGCTCGGTGCTCACCAAGGAGGGCAAGCGGGCGCTGGTCCTGGGCGCGCGGACACACTACTACGAGGGCAAGGGCGTCCGTGCCGTCGTGCACGGCATCAGGACGGCGGCGGCTGCCGGCTGCAGCACCCTGGTGCTTACCAACGGGTGCGGCGGGCTGAACGAAAACTGGGCTCCCGGGACACCGGTGCTGATCAGTGACCACATCAACCTCACTGCCGCCTCACCCCTGGAGGGCGCCACGTTCGTTGACCTGACAGATCTCTACTCCGCCAGGATCCGCGGACTGGCCCGCGAAGTTGACGCAACCCTGGAGGAGGGTGTCTACGCCCAGTTCCCCGGCCCGCACTACGAGACACCGGCCGAAGTGCAGTACGCGAAGCGCATCGGGGCCGATCTGGTGGGCATGTCCACGGCGTTGGAGGCCATTGCGGGACGCCACGCCGGGATGGAAGTCTTTGGTATCTCGCTCGTCACCAACCTTGCCGCCGGCATCAGCCCGCAGCCCCTCAGCCACGAAGAAGTCCTTGAGTCAGGGCAGGCTGCAGGCCCACGCATTTCCAAACTCCTTGCCGAAATCATCGGCAAACTCTGAACCAGCGCGGGCCACGCCCGCGCTGGTTGACCCAGGCAGGCGGGGTGGCCTCAGAAGCCGGGGCAGGGCCGGGGATTTTTTCCGTTTCGACGGCCGGCGGTAAGAGTTCGGGAAGCATTGACGATAGCGTTATGCCCATGACGTCCTCCGATGCCGATTCCCGCCTGCTCACCGAAGCCCGCGAATGGGCCGCCCAGGATCCGGATGCCGAAACCTCGGCTTCCCTTCTGGAACTCGTCCGGCTCGTTGGTGAAGGCGCCCCAGCGGCCCGGCAGGAACTCGAAGACAGCTTCCGCGGGACACTGCAGTTCGGCACCGCAGGCTTGCGGGCGGCGCTGGGCCCCGGACCCAACCGGATGAACAGGGTGGTGGTGCGCCTGGCCGCTGCCGGGCTGGCGGACTTCCTCAGCCAGGCAGTGGGCGAGGCGTCGCCGGGGACCCGGCCGCGCGCCGTCGTCGGCTATGACGCCCGGTACAACTCGGATATATTCGCCGAAGAAACCGCCGCCATCTTTACCGCGGCCGGAATAGAAACGTTCCTGATGCCGGCTGCGCTGCCCACTCCCCTGCTGGCTTACGCGGTGCGGGCCCTGGAATGCGACGGCGGCGTGATGGTCACGGCCAGCCACAACCCGCCGCAGGACAACGGCTACAAGGTCTACCTGGGCCGCCACGCCGTCACGGAGAGCGGCAACGGCGCGCAGATCGTGGCGCCTTACGACGTGCAGATTGCGGCACGGATCAACGCTGTGGGACCGGTGGAGTCCATTGTTCTTGCCTCCAGCGGCTGGACAGTGCTCGACGGGTCCTTGGCTGCGGGTTACGGGCAGGCCACCGCGGCGCTGGTCCTGCCGGAGCGCTTCCCTGCCCGTGACCTGCGCATCGTCCTCACGCCGATGCACGGTGTGGGTGGCGAAACCGCGAAGGCGGTGCTGAAGGCGGCCGGTTTCACCGACGTTACCCTTGTGGCCGAACAGGCAGAACCGGACCCGGACTTTCCCACGGTCAGCTTCCCGAACCCCGAGGAACCGGGAGCGCTGGACCTGGCGCTGGAAACAGCCGAACGCCTCGGCGCTGACATCGTGATCGCCAATGACCCGGACGCCGACAGGGCGGCAGTTGCGGCGAAGGATCCGGATACCGGCGCCTGGCGGATGCTCCGGGGAGACGAAGTGGGCGCGTTGCTGGGAGCCCACATTGTGGCGCGCCTGGCGGATGATGGGGACGACAGCGACCGGGACAGCCGCGGCGTCTTCGCGAATTCGATCGTGTCCTCACGGCTCCTGGCGCGGATCGCCGCTGCGGCAGGCTACGCGCATGAAGAAACGTTGACCGGATTCAAGTGGATTTCGCGGGTGCCTGGCCTGCTGTACGGCTACGAGGAGGCCCTGGGCTACTGCGTGGCGCCTGACGTTGTAAAGGACAAGGACGGCATCTCCGCGGCGGTGCTGATTGCTGAACTCGCAGCCGCCGCAAAGTCTGACGGCAAGACCGTCTTTGACACCCTGGACGAGCTGTACCTCCAGCACGGCCTGCACGCCAGCGACCAGCTCAGCATCCGGGTGGCGGATCTGGGCCTCCTGGACGCCATGATGAACAGGCTCCGGGTCAGCCCGCCGGAGTCCTTCGGGTCATCCGCGGTGGAGGTTTTCCATGACTTGGCGGAAGGCAGCGTGCAGCTTCCTCCCACCGACGGACTCCTCTACATCACAAGGGACCTCACCCGGGTGATCATCCGGCCCAGCGGCACCGAGCCCAAGCTGAAGTGCTACCTCGAAGTGATTCACCACGTAGGAACCGCGGCCGAACTGCCGGAGGCCCGGCTGGCGGCGCGGGCAGCGCTGGATGAGGTACTGCGCGATGTCAGTGAGGCGCTGGGGCTCTAGCCCCGGCCCCACGGGCTACAGCCTGTTATAGCTCGATTTCGACGAAACCGTCGGTGATCCGGGTGCTGAACGTTGCAAGGCCCAGTCCCGGGGTGCTGAAGCATTCGCCGGTCTCCAGGTCGTAGACCTCTTTGTGCAGCGGAGAAGCGATGGTGGGACGGGTGCCGCGTGATCCGAGGATTCCCCTGGCCATAACGTGCGCGCCAGTGGCCGGGTCCTGATGGGCCACAGCGAAAACTTTGTTGGGTCCGGTGCGGAAGAGCGCGATCTGTCGTCCCGCGACGAGGGCCGCTTCACCCCAGGCCGGTTCCAGGTCATCCACCAGGCAGACGCGGTGCCAGTCGGCTGCAGTGCCCGTTACGGCCTCGTCGATGCCGGCTGCGGGTGCCCCAAGTTCCAGTGTTGCCGTCATGTCGGCCCCTCTCCCTGTGCGTGTAGTCCTTGCGTTTGGCTGCCTCTGCGGCCGTGTCCCACGCTAGGCTCCGGGTGTTTCAGCGGGGTGCAGTGAATGTGTCCAGCGCGTAAAAGACACCTCACGCCTGCGGAAACGCGTTCGTGATGCAGAAGTTAAGTTGACGAAACAATCGGGAAACTGAAGCGAAACTGCGGCTCCCTAGTCTGGGTGGACAGCTCGACAGAGAAGGCTGCAGGAAAATCTGCGGCCCATGCGAAAGGCCCACAGTGACCGAACAGACTTCAAGCACAGAGACTCCGCGCCGCATCGTCGTCGCCGGCGGCGGCCCAGCGGCCCACCGGTTTGCGGACGCAATGCACGCCCGCGGCCTCGACGGCTGGCATGTCACAGTCCTCACTGAGGAAGCCCACCTGCCCTACGACCGCGTGGCCCTGTCCAAGGCACTCACCGAAAAAGATGTGGACCTGACCTTGGGAACGGCGTCCATGTGGGACCATCCCTCCCTCGAGCTGAAGACCGGCGAGCGCGTGGTCAAGATCAATGCCGAAGCCAGGACGGTGGAAACGGCTGCCGGCAATAGCTTCGCCTACGACGAACTGGTGGTCGCCACGGGTTCGAATGCCGCCCGCCTGCCCATCCCCGGCGCGGAGCACACGCACGTTTACCGCACGCTCGAAGATGTCTGGGCCATCAACGAGGCCATTACCGGGCTGACGAAGAAGCTGGGCCGCAAGGTCAACGCCGTCACCATCGGTGGAGGACTTCTCGGGCTCGAGTCCGCTGCCGGCACAGAGCAGCTGGGGGCCAACCCCATCGTCATCGACGGTTCCCAGTGGCTGATGGCCACCCAGCTCGACGAAGGCGCGGGCCAGGCCATGGGCCGGCTGATCAAGGCCAAAGGCTTCGAAGTCCACGGTGGCGTCTTCCCGTCGGAAGTATTGTCTGACGACGACGGCCAGGTCACCGGAGTCCTCATGGCCGACGGCCGCGTCATCGACGCAGACCTCGTGATCGTCGCCATCGGCGTACGGCCGCGCGACGAACTCTTCCGCGCGGCCGACGGCGAGGAGCAGCTGTTCAGCCTGGGCCAGCGCGGCGGCGTGGTCATCAACGACTACTGCGCCACGGAAGTACCCGGCATCTGGGCCATCGGTGAAGTGGCAAACTTCGGCGGCATGTGCCTGGGCCTGGTGGCCCCCGCCAACACCATGGCCGAAATCGTCGCGGACCGCCTGCACGGTGGCGACGCCACCTTCCCCGGCTTTGACACCGCCACAAAGCTGAAGCTCTCCGGCGTGGACGTCGCCAGCTTCGGTGACGCCTTCGCCAAGACCGAACACGCCCTCGAGATCGTCTACGCCGACCCCGCCCGCGGCGTTTACCAAAAGATCGTCACCACCGACGATGCCAAGACCCTGCTGGGCGGCATCTTCGTGGGCGACGCTTCACCGTACATGAGCCTGCGTCCGCTGCTGGGCCGCGAACTTCCCGCCGAGCCGGGCGCGTTCCTCAGTGCGGCCGGCGGTGGCGAGGCCCCCGAAACGGAACTTCCGGACGACGCCACCCTCTGCTCCTGCAACAACGTCACGGCCGGCAGTATCCGCGACGCCATCAACGGCTGCGGTGCCTGCGAGGGCAACGCCCCGGTGCAGGAACTCGGCGAGCTGAAGGGCTGCACCCGTGCCGGCACCCAATGCGGTTCCTGTGTTCCCATGCTCAAGAAGCTGCTGGAAACCGAACTGACCAAGTCCGGCGTCGAGGTCTCCAAGGCCCTCTGCGAGCACATCGAACTGTCCCGCCAGGAACTCTTCGACGCCATCCGCGTCCTGGAGCTGACCTCCTTCGAGGAGATCATGGCCAAGTACGGCACCGGAGCGGGCTGCGACATCTGCAAGCCCACCATCGCCAACATCCTGGCGAGCCAGAACAGCGCCTACGTCCTGGACGCGGGCCGCGGCACCCTGCAGGACACCAACGACCGCGCCCTGGCCAACATGCAGAAGGACGGCACCTACTCGGTGGTCCCCCGCATCGCCGGCGGCGAGATCACCCCGAAGAAGCTGGGTGTCATCGCCGCCGTGGCGGAAAAGTACAACCTGTACACCAAGATCACCGGCGGCCAGCGGATCGACATGTTCGGGGCACGCCTGGAGCAGCTCCCGGAAATCTGGAAGGAACTCGTGGACGCCGGCTTCGAATCCGGCCAGGCCTACGGCAAGAGCCTGCGCACGGTGAAGTCATGTGTCGGTTCCACCTGGTGCCGGTTCGGCGTCCAGGACTCGGTGGCCATGGCCATCCAGCTCGAACTGCGGTACCGCGGCCTGCGCAGCCCGCACAAACTCAAGATGGGCGTCTCCGGCTGCGCCCGTGAGTGCGCCGAGGCGCGCGGCAAGGACGTCGGCGTGATCGCCACCGCCGACGGCTGGAACCTGTATGTCGGCGGCAACGGCGGCGCAACCCCCGCCCATGCCCAACTGCTGGCCAAGGACCTGGATGACGAAACCCTGATCAAATACATCGACCGCTACTTCATGTACTACATCCGCACCGCAGACCGCCTGCAGCGCACCGCACGCTGGCAGGAGGAGCTCGACGGCGGCATCAAGCACGTTGAGGACGTGGTGGTCAAGGACACCCTGGGCATCGCCGAGGACCTCGAGGCGGCCATGGCCAAGCACGTGGACACCTACGTCGATGAGTGGGCGGACACCCTCAAGGACCCCGAGCGCCTGCGCCGGTTCCGCTCCTTCGTCAACGCCCCGGACCAGAAGGACGACTCCATCACCTTCGTCCCGGACGAGCGCGGCCAGATGCGACCTGCCACCCCGGAGGAAAAGGCGGCAGCGGTCCAGCAACCAGTCCTGATCGGGGCTTCCATTCCCGTCCGGACCACCACCCCCGACCTGCTGGACAAGAACGAGGTATAGGCATGCAGCTCAGCATTGATCTCACCGGCCGAGAGGTCCTGGTCACAGGCTCGGACCACGCCGCACGCCAGGCGGTCCGCCGCTACGAAGCCGCCGGCGCCGTCGTCTACCGCCTCAGCACCCCCCACGGTGCCGGCCATGATGGCCCGCTGCCCGAACGCCCCTTCCTGGTTGCCGCGGTCGACGACGGCCAGCCGGGCTGGGAGGCCCTGTTGGGCAGGTGCCGGGAAACCGGGATTCCGGTCGCCGCCGAGCCGGCGGCAGGACCCGTTGGCCACGTCACCCTCGTCGGCGGCGGCCCCGGAACAGCCGAGTTGCTCACCGTTGGTGCCGTCAAAGCGCTCCGTAATGCCGACGTCGTCTTCTATGACCGCCTGGCCCCGTACCAGGAGCTGGCCTCCCTGACCTCCGCAGAACTGGTGGACGTGGGCAAGAAGCCCGGGCACCACAAGGTGAGCCAGGCCGGCATCGAGAAGCTGATGGTGGAAAGTGCCCTCGCCGGCAACAACGTGGTCCGGCTCAAGGGCGGCGACCCCTACGTCTTTGGCCGTGGCGGCGAGGAAGTTGCCTCCTGCGTTGCTGCCGGGGTGCCCGTACGCGTGATCTCCGGCGTTACGAGTGCCATCTCCGTTCCGGCGGCCGCCGGAATCCCGGTCACGCACCGGGAGGTCAGCCACATGTTCACCGTGGTGTCAGGCCACGCCCCGCTGACCGAAAAGGAGCACCACCACCTGGCCGGCCTGGGCGGGACCATCGTGGTCCTGATGGGCATCGGCACCCTCCACCAGCTCGCGGCCGGACTCCGCAGGGCCGGCATGCGCGCCGATATGCCCATGGCAGTTGTTGAACGCGGTTACCGGCCCGGGCAGCGCACCACCATCGCGGACCTTGGCACCATCACCACCGCAGCCGCCGGCTGCAGCAACCCGGCTGTGCTGGTCATCGGCGAGGTGGTTCGGGTGGCGGAAGCCAACCGTGGGCATGCTGAGGCCGCCGCCGACCTGGACAGGCTGGCGGCCTCGCTGCTGGGCTCGTGAAAGGATTGACCTCCATGACTGCACTTGCACCGGCCGAAACTCCGCAGGTTGAGGAAGCGCCCGACGCGCCAGAGGCTCCGCTGGAGGGTTTCCGCATCGGAGTCACCTCGCACCGGCGCTCCCAGGACCTGATTGAGGCCTTGGAACGCCGCGGCGCGGAGGTGCTGCACGCGCCCGCGTTGAAGATCGCCCCCGTGCAGGAGGACATGCGCCTCATCGAGGACACCAGGGCCATCATCGCGGCCAAGCCGGACCTCTGCATCGCCACCACCGCCTACGGTATGCGCCGGTGGTGCGAGGCGGCGGATTCCTTTGGGATCGGCGATGAGCTGCTGGAAACCCTGGGTGCCTGCCGGATGTTCGTCCGCGGCCCCAAGGCCCGCGGCGCCGTGCGCGCGGCGGGCCTTGCCGACGTCGGAATCAGCAGCGACGAAACCACCGCGACACTGGTCGATATGCTGCTCACCGAGGGCGTCCGGGGCAAGACCGTGGCCGTGCAGCTGCACGGGTACACCGACGTCCGGCAGCTGGAGCGCCTGCGCATGTCCGGCGCCACGGTCCTGACAGTCACGCCCTACCGCTGGGTAAAGCCCGACGGCGAGGACAGGCTTCCGCGGCTCATCGAAGCCGCCTGCAGCGGCAACCTGGACGTCCTGACGTTCACCAGCGCCCCCGCCGTCGATGCCATGTGGAGCACCGCGCACGAGATGGGCGTATACAAACAGCTGATCGAAAGCCTGAAGACCAACGTCACTACCGCCGTGGTGGGTCCGGTCACGGCGCAGCCCCTGCTCGACGCCGGGGTGACGCCCCTGGTACCGGAACGGTTCCGGATGGGCGCCCTCATCCGGCTGGTGTGCGAGCACCTTGCCCTGAACCACGTCCGGCGGCTGGATACAAGGTCCGGCAACATCGAACTGCGCGGACGCAGCCTGCGAATTAACGGCCAGCCCGTGGAACTCGCCCCCGCCCCGCTGTTGCTCCTCCGCGCACTGCTGGGAGCCGGAGGCGCGGTCCTGTCACGCGAATCCCTTTCAGAACTGCTGGAGCTGCGCGGATCGGTGCATGCCCTGGACATGACCGTCAGCCGGCTCCGTTCCTCCCTGCCGGACGGACGGCTGGTGGAGACGGTGGTCAAACGGGGCTACCGCATCCGGGTCTAGTTGTACTGCAATCCAGCTGCCGGCGGGGGCAATTGTGTCGATTGCCGGTGGGATGAGAAGCACGTCACAGGTTCTGTTACCGGCCGGTAAACACTGGCGAACATGGGGCCGCGAAACGGCAACTGCGGGGAAACACCCCGGAAAAAGCGCGGGCCTACGCTGGGTTCCATCACGAAGTTCCGGCCGCTTACCGGCCGCCAGCGAAAGGGCCAGCACATGTCCGCTCCGGCACTGTCCTCAACATCCACCGCTCCCGCAACCCGCATCGTCATCGCGGGAGCGGGCCCTGCCGCCCAGGCTCTCGTCAGCCAGCTCGACCGCGCCAGGTTCACAGGCACCATCACCGTGCTGAGCAACCGGGACGACACCCCGGAGGAACTGCTGGAGCTGGCGCTGCTCCCCCAGGTCTCCGTCCGCTTCGGCCAGCCGGCCAGTCACATCGACGCGGAAAAGCGCACTGTCGCCACGGCGGACGGCATGGAATTCAGCTACGACCAGCTGGTCATCGCCACCGGATCAGCACCCGTGGCCAGCCCGGTGGAAGGTGCCACCCGCTGCCTGAGCTACTCCACGATTGATGACGCGGCCCGCATCGGCGAAGCCGTCAGCGAAGTCACGAGGGAACTTGGCAGGCGCCCGCTGGGGATCCTCGTGGGCACTGGGGCCGCCGCCGGCCAGGCTGAAGCTGTGCTCCGCGCCAGGGGCGTACGCCCCATCCGCACCACCGCCCGGCCGGCCGCCGTGATGCCCTCTCCTTCAGAGTCAGGCTTCGCGGCGTCCGGTGTGGTCTTTGAAGACGGCAGCAGCATGTACGGCGACCTGGTGGTCCTGGCCGAGGAGCGGGTGTCCCGGGACGGGCTCGCCGCCAGCGCCGGCCTGCGGACTGCACCCACCGGCGGGATTGTCATCAGCCAGGACTTCCGGACGTCCGTCCCGGGCATCTGGGCCATCGGTGACGCGGCAGCGTTCGACGGCGTCCGCCTGGGCCTGCTGGTTGCTGCAGCTTCCGCGGCCGGCGCCTGCGCCACCCAGCTGCTCACGGCTTCTGCTCCTGCCGCCTTGCCGGCCGCTGCCTGACGGAGGACGGCGCCCGGCTGGCGGAGCACAGGCGCTGGCTTCCCGCGGAGGGCCGCTCCGGCTATGGCAAGATGGTTCCCGAAACGAGTCATGGGCGTTACAACGCCCGGCCCACGGGCCCCTGGAGAGGACCATCATGAGCAACGAAGCCACCCCTTCCGTTGAAACTGCAGCCGCAGGTTCCGGCAGCATAGCGTCCTTTATCGACCACACGCTGCTGAAACCCGAAGCCGGAGAGGCCGACGTCCTCAAAGTTTGTGCAGAAGCGGCCGAATACCATTTCAAGTCGGTGTGCGTTAACCCCATTTGGGTGAAGACAGTCAAGAACGCCCTCAAGGGGACCGGTGTCCTGACCTGTTCCGTGGTGGGGTTCCCGCTCGGTGCCACCCCCACCGATGTCAAGACCTTTGAATCCCGCGGTGCGGTGCTGGATGGTGCCGACGAGGTGGACATGGTCATCAACATCGCTGCCGCCAGGGCCGGGGACAAGGGTGCGCTGGTTGAGGACATCGCTGCGGTGGCAGAGGCTGTCCACGCCAGTGGCGCCATCCTCAAGGTCATTATCGAAACAGCGCTTCTTGACGACGCCCGGAAGGTTCTTGCCTGTGAGGCGGCTGTGGAGGCCGGGGCTGACTTCGTGAAGACCTCAACGGGCTTTAACGGAGGCGGTGCCACCGCGGAAGACATCGCCCTGATGCGCCGTACGGTGGGCCCCGACCTCGGCGTGAAGGCCTCCGGCGGTGTGCGTTCCCTCGAGGATGCGCAGGCTATGATTGCTGCAGGTGCAACACGTATTGGTGCCAGCTCCGGAATAGCCATCGTCAAGGGTGAACAGGGTTCATCCTCCTACTGACAGCAGCCGGAGTCGCCACAGATTGAGGCCCCCGCGGCCAAGGAGGAATGAATGTCCAGCAAGATCACGGCTTCCAACCAGGGCCCCGCATCTCACGAAGGGTCACTCCAGACCCCCCAGAATGAGAACAAGCTTGCCACCAGCATCATCCTTTTTGTGGTCTGCATGGCCTTGTTCCTCGGCGCGATCTACTCGCTGTCCTTCCTCACGCTCGGCAACCCCTGGCCGATGGCCGTCTGCATCGGGCTCTTCGGCCTGACCTACTGGATCCCGCAGACCATCCTGGGCCGCTCCGATTCCGCCGGCGAGCACTGATCCCACGTAAGTAGCGGCACACAGAAGAGACCCCCTGGACGATCTCCAGGGGGTCTCTTCGCGTCCTAGAACCAGACCCGGGCCCAATCCTCAGCTGCCGCCGCCACCCGGGTCCAATGGTTCCCGGCGATTGCCCAGCCTGCCATGCAAAGCCCTACCATCGCGTAGGCACTCACCGGGATCAGCAGCAGCCATTCACGCTTTGATCCTGCACGGCCCAGCAAGGGCAGGGAGAGGGCGCCGTTGGGCCGCCATACCTGGCGCAGCAGCGGCACCTTGCGCAAAGGCTTGGGCGGCCGGATCAC
The DNA here is from genome assembly GCF_054408515.1 of Arthrobacter sp. D3-16. Classification (NCBI taxonomy): domain Bacteria; kingdom Bacillati; phylum Actinomycetota; class Actinomycetes; order Micrococcales; family Micrococcaceae; genus Arthrobacter; species Arthrobacter sp. D3-16. The sequence goes on from NZ_CP096437.1 coordinate 2,815,110, forward strand.
GATCGGCCACAGCAGCGGCACACCTCCCGTGGTGATCAGGTCTCCCACGATATGGACCACCACGCCGGTCAGCATCGAGACCGGAAGCCACGTCCACTGGTCCGGCGCGAACCAGGTCACCAGCCCGGCCATGGTCAGGGCGAAGATCCAGTTGCTGATGAAGCCCGACTTCGGAAACAGCTTCAGGGCCTTGGCCGCGATGTTGATCATGAACATACACAGCAGGCCTGCGCCCACTGACAGCAGTCCCCAGTCCGTCTCCAGCTGGACCTGCCCGGCCAGGGTGGCCAGCAACACGAAAAACGCCGCCCCGAGCACGGAATGGGTGCCCTGGCGGTGCCCGCCGCTGGCGTTTTCAATGCCAACGGCGATCACATTGGACAGTGGCGGCAGGGAATTCGCCACCGTGCTGTGCCGGTGGTCCCAGTCGCATACCAGGGCCGTTCCCGCCGTCGCCATCCCGCCGATCAGGATCCCGGTGGCGTCCAGCGGATACCAGCCAAGGGTGTACGGGCCCGTCGAGGCAATAGCTACCCACGCCGCGGCTCCCGACGCGGCGTGGTGTCCTCCCATCACCGGTCAGGCCACTGTCAGCGGCTGATCGGAGAAGATGTTCCGGATGACGCCGTTGGCCCATTCCAGGATTTCCGCGTCCTGCAGGTCCCGGCCACCGATCTTTGCCGTCTTCGGCTTGGGAATCAGTACCGCATCAAGGGCGGGCTTGGACTGGGACCCCGGGTACATCCGGTTCAGGCGCATGATTTTGGACTCCGGAAGGCTGGCGGGCGAGAACTTGATGAAGTTTCCCTGCAGGGCAACGTCGGACAGGCCGGCTTCCCGGGCATCCACCCGGAAGCGGGCCACGGACACCAGGTTCTGGGCCGGCAGCGGCGGCTCGCCGTACCGGTCCACGAGCTCGGCCAGGACTTCGTCGATGGCCTCATTGGTGAGCGCGGATGCGAGCTTTCGGTAGGCCTCCAGGCGCAGCCGCTCCCCCGGCACGTAGTCGTGCGGAAGGTGGGCGTTGACCGGGAGTTCGATCTTCATTTCGGCGGCCTTCTCCTCGGCCTCGCCGCGGAAGTCTGCCACCGCCTCGCCCACCAGGCGGATGTAAAGGTCGAAGCCGACGCCCTGGATGTGCCCGGACTGCTCGCCGCCCAGCAGGTTGCCGGCGCCGCGGATTTCCAGGTCCTTCATGGCCAGCTGCATGCCTGCGCCGAGCTCGTTGTGCGTGGCTACGGCCTTGAGGCGTTCGAGTGCCACCTCGCCCAGCGGCTTCTCCGAGGGGTACAGAAAGTAGGCGTAGGCGCGTTCCCGGCCGCGGCCAACGCGTCCGCGGAGCTGGTGCAGCTGGGACAGGCCGTACTTGTCCGCGCCGTCCACGATCAGGGTGTTGGCGTTGGAGATGTCCAGGCCGGTTTCGATGATGGTGGTGCACACCAGCACGTCGAAGCGCTTCTCCCAGAAGTCCACGATGATCTGCTCCAGGCGGCTCTCGGACATTTTGCCGTGCGCCACCTCCACGCGGGCCTCCGGCACCAGTTCGCGGATCTTGGCGGCCGTGCGTTCAATCGTGGATACCCGGTTGTGGACGAAGAAGACCTGGCCTTCGCGCATCAGTTCGCGCCGGATGGCGGCGGAGGTCTGCTTGTCCGTGTACGGGCCCACGTAGGTCAGGACCGGATGCCGTTCCTCCGGCGGTGTGGCCAGGGTCGACGTCTCGCGGATGCCGGTAAGGGACATCTCCAGCGTGCGCGGAATGGGGGTTGCACTCATGGCCAGCACGTCAACGTTGGTGCGCATCTTCTTCAGCGCTTCCTTGTGCTCCACGCCGAAGCGCTGCTCCTCGTCCACGATCACCAGGCCCAGGTCCTTGAACTCAAAGTCCTTGGACAGCAGCCGGTGTGTACCAATAACGACGTCGACCGTCCCGTTCTTGACGCCCTCCGCCGTCTCCTTGGCTTCCTTGCCCGCCTGGAAACGGGACAAGGGCTTTACGCGCAGGGGGAAGCCGGAGAACCGCTCGGTGAACGTTTCGTAGTGCTGCTGGGCCAGCAGCGTGGTGGGCACCAGCACCGCCACCTGCTTGCCGTCCTGCACCGCCTTGAAGGCGGCCCGCACGGCGATCTCCGTCTTGCCGTAGCCCACGTCCCCGGAAACCAGCCGGTCCATGGGGATCTCGCGCTCCATGTCCGCCTTGACCTCATTGATGGTGGTGAGCTGGTCCGGCGTCTCCACGTAGGGGAACGCTTCCTCCAGTTCACGCTGCCAGGGAGTGTCGGGCCCGAAGGCGTGGCCGCGGGAGGCCATCCGCGCAGAGTACAGCCGGATGAGCTCGCCGGCGATCTCCTTGACGGCTTTCCGGGCCTTGGACTTGGTGCTCGCCCAGTCGGCGCCGCCCATCTTGCTGAGGACGGGAGTGTCGCCGCCCACGTAGCGGGTCACCTGGTCCAGCTGGTCCGTGGGGACGAACAGCCGGTCCCCCGGGGCGCCGCGCTTTGAGGGCGCATACTCCAGGACCAGGTACTCGCGCACGCCGTCCCCGCCGCCTGCGACCTTTCGCTGGATCAGCTCGACAAACTTTCCAATGCCGTGCTGCTCGTGGACCACATGGTCGCCCGCTACGAGCTGCAGCGGGTCCACGGCGTTGCGCCGCTTGGACGGCATCCGGCGCATGTCCTTGGTGGATCCTGCGGAGGTCCGCCCCAGCAGATCAGCCTCCGTCAGCAGGCCGAGTTTGAGGCCGTCCAGGACAAAGCCGCGTCCGACGGCGGCCGTGGTCACTTCGATGATGCCCGCCTGGGGCTCATGGTCCAGGCTGTCCACCCGGGCGCACGGGATGTCGTTTTCGTGGAACAGCTCGGCCAGCCGCTGGGCAGGCCCGGGACCTTCCGTGGCAACAACAATCCGCCACTGGTCGCGGACGTGGGACCCGATGAAGTCCATCATTTCCGCCACGTCGCCCTGGTAGCCCCGCGGTTCGCGCGCATGCAGGTTCAGGACGTCAATCTCGGGCAGCAGCTCTTCGTCCTGGGTGAGCGATGTGATGGACCACCAGGAAACTCCGTGCTCCAGCGAGGAGCTGCGCGTTTCGGCCAGCGACCGGAAGCTGGCGGAATGGAGCGCGGCACTTGCCTGCGAGCTCAAATCCAGCGGGGCAGCTCCGCCGTCGGAGGCAGTGGACCAGGCGGCCTCGAGGAATTCCTCATTGGTGGCGGCGAGGTCGTGGGCACGGGTACGGACCTTCTCCGGCTCGATGACCACCGAGATGGAACCTGCCGGCAACTGCTCCACAAAAGGAACCATCGAGTCCACCAGCACCGGGGCCAGGGACTCCATGCCCTCCACCGTGATGCCGCCGGCGATCTTCTCCAGCATGTCCGCCGCAGCCGGAAGCTGGGACTTGAGGGTGGCTGCCCGCGACATCACGGAAGGGGTGATGAGGATTTCCCGGCACGGCGGGGCGTGCAGCTCGGAGGGATGGTGAAGTCCCGGCGAGGACAGCGAGCGCTGGTCGGCGACCGCGAACCAGCGCATCTGGTCCACTTCGTCGCCGAAGAATTCAACCCGGATGGGGTGGTCCTCCGTGGGTGGAAAGACGTCGATGATGCCGCCGCGGACCGCGAACTCGCCGCGGTGCGTCACCATGTCCACCCGGGCGTACGCGGCGTCTGCCAGGTTCCGCACCACCTCGGTGAACGGCATCTCCTGGCCCACCTTCAACGTGACCGGAACCAGCTCGCCCAAGCCGGCTACCACCGGCTGGACCACGGCGCGGACGGGCGCCACCACAACCCGGAGCGGTCCCGCCGTCGAGGTTTCCGGGTGCGCGAGGCGGCGCAGCACGGAGAGTCGGCGGCCCACGGTGTCCGAGCGCGGGGAGAGCCGTTCGTGCGGGAGTGTTTCCCAGCTGGGGAACTCGGCCACGGCATCGGCGGGGAGGTAGGCCCGCAGCGCGGCGGTCAGGTCCTCTGCCTCGCGGCCGGTTGCGGTGACGGCCAGCACCACACCCGGCCCGGGGCCGTCGTGCCCGTTGTCCCCGGCCCCTTGGGCAGCGGCCGCGATGCCGTCCGCCATCTCGGCAAGCAGCACCGGACGGAGCCCGGCGGGCGCACTGATCTGGTAATCCTGGCCCCGGACATCGAAGCCGCGGGCAGCTTCGGCCCGGACGCGGGCAAAGGTCTGGTCAGGGGCGAGGGCGCGGCGCAGTCCGTCCAGCGACAGGCCTGCGCTGGATTGGCCGGCGGTGGACGGGCCGGGAAGGCTCATGGCGGAAGCTCCTGTGGTGTTCAGTGGATCGCAGGCAACGCGAAAACCCGAAATTCGCTCGAATCCCGGGTAGACCCAGCCTACCCTCCTGCAACGACATGACGGGCTGCTGTCGGCATGACGGGCTGCTGGCGAGTGCAGTTAGGCTGGCACAGCGCACCAAGGCACGCAGGGCGGCCGTCCAGGCGCGCTGCGGCTCCGAACACCTTGTAGACGAAGAGGAGACAGCATGACCGGAACCAGCAATACCCCGCGTTCACCCAGGACTGTCCTGGTCACCGGCGCAACCGGCTACATCGGCGGCCGCCTGGTGCCAAAGCTCCTGGAGGAGGGCCACAACGTCAAGGTCCTGGTGCGCTCCCCCGACAAAGTTGCCGGTGTACCGTGGCGGGACAGGGTGGAGGTTGTGGAAAGCAGCCTGGACGACGGGGACGCGTTGCGGGTGGCGCTTTCCGGCGTCGACGTCTTCTATTACCTGGTGCATTCCATGGCCGCCGGGGCAGGGTTCGAAGCCAAGGAACAATCGATGGCACGCGCGGCGGCCGAGGCCGCAGCGGCGGCGGGAGTCGGCAGGATCGTCTATCTGGGCGGACTCCACCCCCAGGGCGTGGCCCTGTCCACCCATATGCGTTCCAGGGAGGCCGTAGGAAAAGTGTTCCTGGACAGCCCGGTGGACGCCATCGTGTTCCAGGCGGGAGTGGTGATCGGTTCAGGTTCAGCCTCCTTCGAAATGATCCGCCACCTCTCGGAGACGTTGCCGCTGATGCCCGCGCCCAGCTGGGTCCGGAACCGGATCGAGGCCATCGCGGTGCGGGACGTCCTGTACTACCTGGTGTCCGCGGCATCCTTGGAGGGGTCCATCAACCGCACGTTCGACGTCGGTTGCCGCCAGGTGCTGACGTATGCCGGGATGATGAAGGAGTACGCCGCCGAGGCGGGCCTGCCGTACCGGGTAGTGCTGGCACTGCCTGTTCCCGCGCCGAAGCTTGCCGGGATGTGGGTAGCCCTGACCACGCCCATCCCGCTGTCCATGGCTGTGCCCCTGGTCCAGTCACTCCAGCACGATGCCGTGTCCAATGAGCACGACATCGACGAGTACATCCCGCAGCCCGACGGCGGCCTCACCGACTACCGCACCGCCGTCGCCCTGGCCCTTGGGAAGGAACGCGACGGCCAGGTGCAGACCACGTGGGCCAACGCGGGCGTGGCAGCCGATCCCCTGCCCAGCGATCCCGACTGGGCGGGACACAAGGTCTACATCGACGAACGCACGTTCCATGGCGACGTGGATCCTGCCCACGTGTGGACGGTGATCGAGGGAATCGGCGGCCGGAACGGCTGGTACTCCCTGCCGCTGGCCTGGCAGGTCCGCGGCTGGCTGGACAAGCTGACGGGCGGGGCCGGACTGCTGCGGGGACGCCGGCACCCCGGACGGCTCACCACCGGAGAGGTGGTGGACTGGTGGCGGGTGGAACGGATTGACCACGGAAAATTGCTGCGGCTCCGTGCGGAGATGCGGGCTCCGGGCAGGGCATGGCTGGAGCTGTCCGTGGAGCCGGACGGGAACGGCAGCAGGTACCGGCAGAGGGCCATCTTCTTCCCCAAGGGCCTTAGCGGACGCCTGTACTGGCTGGCCGTCCTCCCATTCCACAGCCTGATCTTTCCTGCCATGGCGAGGAACATCACGGGGGCGGCGCGGAACCTGGTGGATGCGGAGGGGACCGCCAGGACCCCGTAGGATGTTTGGAGCCTAATCCGATCCCACGTCCCAGGAGGACCCATGGCCTTGAGCGCTACCACCACCCTTCCGCACTCCGTCCCCGACGTTGCAGCTGTCCTGGTGAATGAAGATTTCCAGCGCCACGTCAGCCAGCTTGTCGGCGGCAGCCTCGAATCCTTCACCGTCGAGGGCGATGTTGCCGGCGCGTTCAGCGCCACGTCCGTTCGGACCCTGCCCACCACGCGCCTTCCCGAGATCGCCCGCAAGTTCGTGGGTGAGCACCTCAAGGTGACCCAGGTGGAAAACTGGGACGCCCCCGCGGCGGACGGTTCCCGCCAGAGCAACATCTCACTGAAGATCGCCGGAGCCCCCGTGGACGTCACCGCCGTGCAGCGGCTCGTAGCTGCCGACGGCGGAACGCGCGTTGAGCTTGAAGGCGCAGTGAAGTCTTCCGTCCCGTTCCTCGGCGGGAAGATTGCCGATGCCGCAGAGCCCATGGTTGCCAAGGCACTCAACCTTCAGGCCAAGCAGGCGCAGGCCTGGCTGGAAAGCCACTAGTTCGTGGAGCTGCCAGTCTTCGCCGCGCTGGTCCTGGTCATCGCCGGCCTCTGGTCGCTGGTGGTCTGGCCGCAGTTCCTGCGCCGGGTCATGAAGGACCCGCGCGCCCGGGATGCTGCCGGCAAGGCCACGAAGTTCCTCACCGTTCACGTGGTGCTGGTCAGCATCTCCATGGTGCTGGGGGCGGCAACCGCCCTCATCGGGATCATGGGCCTGTTCAGCTAGGACCACAAAGAAGTCCGGCCCTCCTCCCTGCGGGAAGGAGGGCCGGACTTCTTTGGTGTTCAGGCTGCCTGGTTAAGCGCGTCCTCCGCCGCAACCCAGGAAATCATGGCGCACTTGACCCGGGCGGCATAGCGCGCGACTCCCTCGAATGCCGCGGCATCACCGAGAACCTCCGGATCGGCAGGGATCTTGCCCCGGGACCGGAGGACTTCGCGGAAGTTGTCGATGACCTCGTGCATCTCCGCTACTGTCATTCCCTCTGCCAGGTCCGTGAGGACCGAGGCGGACGCCATGGAAATGGAGCAGCCCGCGCCGTCCCAGGCAATCTGTGCCACTTTGCCGTCTGCTACGGCCAGGCGCAGGGTTACTTCGTCGCCGCAGACGGGGTTGAGCTGGTGTGACTGCCCCGTGGAGGCACCGTCCGGCGCCTCCGTCCCCGCCAGGCCGCTGCCGTGGCGGGCTTTGGAGTGGTCAAGGATGATCTGCTGGTACAGGTGGTCAAGGCTCATGTCATACCTTCGATGCGTTTGATGTATTAGGCGCGGAAGTAGGCGCGCACGCCCGCAACAGCGTCCAGGAACTGGTCCACGTCGTCGGTGGTGTTGTACAGGTAAGCGCTGGCCCTGGTGGTGGCTGTCAGCCCCAGCCGGCGGTGCAGCGGCTGGGCGCAGTGGTGCCCGACACGGACGGCGATTCCCCGCGAATCGAGGAACTGGCCCACGTCATGGGCATGCACTCCTTCGACGTCGAACGCGGCGAGCCCTATCCGGTCCTGGCCTGCAGCGGGACCAAGGACCCGGATTCCCGGAATGGACTCCAGTCCGGTGATCATGCGCTGGCCGAGCTCAGCCTCCCAGCGGTGAATTCGGTCCAGTCCCGTTTCCGTCAGGTAGTTCACTGCGGCCGCAAGGGCAACAGCCTGGGAAATCCGCTGGGTACCGGCCTCAAAGCGCTGGGGTGCGGGGAGGTAGTCGGCGCGCTCCATGGTCACCGTAGTGATCATGGACCCGCCCGTCAGGAACGGCGGCAGGATGTCCAGGACATCCTGCCTTCCGTAAAGTGCGCCGATTCCCGTGGGGGCAAGCATCTTGTGGCCGGAAAAGACAGCGAAGTCAATGTCCAGCTCTTTGACGTCCAAGGGCATATGGGGTGCGGACTGGCAGGCGTCCAGGACCACCAGCGCGCCGGCGTTCCGGCCCAGGGCGGCCAGTTCCCGGACTGGATTGATGGTGCCCAGGACGTTGGAGGCGTGCGTGAAAGCCAGCACCTTCGTCCGGGCGCCGATGATGTCCGGGGCCAGGTCCATGCGGAGGCTGCCGGCGTCATCCACAGGGATGTAGCGCAGGGCCGCCCCGGTACGGAAGGCAAGTTCCTGCCACGGTATGAGGTTTGCGTGGTGCTCCATCTCCGTCACCACAATCTCATCACCCGGGCTCAACGCCAGGTCCTGCAGCCGGGCGTCGCCCCGCCCCTGGGCTGCCCAGAGGCCAGCGTTGGACAGCGCGTAGCTGAGCAGGTTAAGGCCCTCGGTGGCATTGGAGGTCCAGATGATTTCGGAGTAGTCAGCGCCTACGAAGTCGGCCACAGTCTGACGGGCGTCCTCGAATGCTTCGGTGGCCTCAACCGCAAGATGGTGCGCGCCCCGGTGCACGGCAGCATTGCGCTGCTCATAGAATTCCTGTTCGGCGTCGATGACACTCAGCGGATTTTGCGACGTGGCGCCGGAGTCCAAATAGATCAGCGGGCGTCCATTGACCAGCTGGTTCAGGACCGGGAAGTCGTTGCGGATGCGCTGGACTTCGGCGTTATCCATGACCGGCAAGGCACGTTCCAGTGTGGCTGGCGTTGATACTACGGCCAAAACTAACTCCTTGAGATGCCAACGGATGACACTCAATTGTCCCACAGCACGGCTGTGGCGGCCGCCCGGAGGGGCAGCCGCCACAGTCGCTCCGGGCTTCAGCCCGCGGAGTGGAGGGCCGGCGACGGCTGGGGGGAGAGCCTCGGTCTCAGAAGACTCTGACGCCGCCGGCCCCGTCCAGCCCGGCCCCAAAGGGACCGGAAGTTCGTCAGGACGGAGGAGCTTTGTTCTGCTGTGGCAACTCTTGCGGCTTCTTTTGTGCCGGTTCCTTTTGCCTCCTTAAGTAAATACTCCAGCGCCACCCCGCGCACGAGTATGGTGTACTCGAATTCGCTGTCCCCCGACTACCGGGGCCACCTGCAGTACCCGCATTGCCGCGGCGGCAGCCGGTCGGAGAGCTGAGCCGGGCCACAGCCTCGCGGCGGTGGCAGGCGGAAGCTGCCAGGCGGGGGCGGCAGGCGGAAGCCGGCAGGCGGCGGACGCAAGGCGGCAGGCGGCAGGCGGAAGCCGGCAGGCGGCGGGCGCAAGCCGGCAGGCGCAAGGCGGCAGGCGGAAGCCGGCAGGCGGCAGGCGGAAGCCGGCAGGCGGCAGGCGGAAGCCGGCAGGCGGCGGACGCAAGGCGGCAGGCGGCAGGCGGAAGCCGGCAGGCGGCGGACGCAAGCCGGCAGGCGCAAGGCGGCAGGCGGAAGCCGGCAGGCGGCGGGCGCAAGCCGGCAGGCGCAAGGCGGCAGGCGGAAGCCGGCAGGCGGCGGGCGCAAGCCGGCAGGCGCAAGGCGGCAGGCGGAAGCCGGCAGGCGGCGGGCGCAAGCCGGCAGGCGCAAGGCGGCAGGCGGAAGCCGGCAGGCGGCGGGCGCAAGCCGGCAGGCGCAAGGCGGCAGGCGGAAGCCGGCAGGCGGCGGGCGCAAGCCGGCAGGCGGAAGCCGGCAGGTGTTGGATGTGCCTATTTGGGGAGCGCTGACTCCAGCTCTTCGCGGCTGCGTACACCCAGCTTTACGTACGTGCGGTACAGGTGCCCCTCCACGGTGCGTACAGAGACCATCAGCCGTTGGGCGATTTCCCGGTCCGTGAGGCCCTGCACGGCCAATCCCACAATGTCCTGCTCGCGGCGGGTGAGGTGGACGGCGGGAGCCGCGGCAATGAAGCGCCCTTCCCTGAACCGCTCCCCCAGTTCGTGGTCGCATTTCTCGCGCAGCGCCACTGCCTGCCTGGACCGCCGGCGTTCTCCGGCACGGTCGAGGAGGGTACTCGCGCGGGCATAGGCCTCCCGCGCGAGGTTCACAAAGCCTGACTCCTCCAGCGAGTTTGCCGTGTCCATCAGGGCATCCCCGTCAGCTGCTTCCCAGCCCGCAGCCAGTGTCAGCATCGCCTGGGCGTACCGTCCTTCGACCGTCTTAGCAACCGACTGCACCATGGGAATGACCGAAGGGTCACCCAGGTCCCAACAGATGGAAAGGATTTCGAGCAGGGTTCCGGCTCTGGCAGTGGCGTCATGCGTGGTGGCGAGGGTATGGAGCGCTGCCAGCCCCTTGCCGTCCCGGGACAGATATTCGGAGGCAGCGGCACCATATGCTGAAGCCAGCAGCTCGTGGGCAGGACCTCCAGGCACGGCGTCGGTGAAATCCTGCTCAAGGCGTTTGGCCTGCGCTGCATCCCCCAGCCTTGCCGCCGCGTAAAAGCCCAGGGAAGACCCGAAGCGGAACAACTGCAGCGGATCCTTCAACCTCAACGCCTCCACGGCAGGCAGCAGCACCTGGTACGCCCGTTCCATCCGGCCTTGCCGCAGAAGCGAGTAGCCGCGAAGCACTTCCAGGCTTCCGTTGAAGGTGGCGGCTCCTGCCGCATGTCCGGCCGCGTAATTGTCGAGTTCGCGTTCAGCCGACTCCCATTCGCCCATCGCCAGGTAGTCGGTCACCAGCCGGCCCAGCACGAACTCGGTGAAAAAGAACAGGCTGTCCTCCAGCGGAGGCAATTCCGAGGCGGCCAGGAGGGCTGCATCCAGCCCCTCGCCGGCACGGCCGGCTGCAGCAAGTGCATGGGCAAGAAGGGCCTCGCCAAGCGCCCTGACGGATTCGCTTCCGGCCTCGGCTGAGGCCGTGTTCTGCATCTCCCGGACCTCAGTGGCAAGCGCATCGGCATCCACCGCCGCACCGAGCTGCAACAGGTGCAGGACCTGCACGAGCCGGTCCGGCAGTTTCCGGTCCGCGTCGGCACTCTGTTGGCCGTTGATGTCCTCGGCCAGTGCATCCAAGGACTGGCCGGTGGCCTGGTGGGCCGCTGCGCGGAGCAGAAGGACAGCGGGGCCCTCGGGGTCGTCGGAAAGCTGGCGCCAGCAGGCATCAAGCAGGTGGGCGGCCTGGCCGTAAGCACCCTCGTTGTAGAGGGCCCGTGCCTGAATGGCCCGCGCCAATGGCAGCAGCGTGGGATCCTGGATTCTGGCAGCGATGCACCGTGCGCTTACATTGCGGAACAGCCTCAAGGCCTCTCGGGCAGCGTCAAGCATGTCTGGGTCCGGTACCCGAAGCCCACACTCAAAAGCCCACTCCACTGACCTGAGCTTGCCTTCCCCACGCAGGACCGTGCCGTTCTGGTGAATCCGGATTTTCTCGAGGAGCTGCAGGCTGCGCGAGACCGAGAGGGTGTTCCGGACGGCGCTGGCGAAGAGGGCATTCCACATGGACAGTTCAGCCGGGACTCCCGAATTCTCGCTGATCATCTGCTGGTCCAGGAGCGAGCGGACCACAGCAGCCCCGCTGATGTCCTCGATGACCTTCCGGCCCACCGGCCCGGCAAGCGCAATGAGCTTCAGGGCTTCCTGTTCCTCCGGCCCCCGCCGGATGTGGTCTTTTGTCACTACTGCCGTGAGCTGGCCGCCGTCGGCCGGCAATGGACCGAGTAACATCCAGATGCCGTTGCGCTTGGCCAGGACTCCGGTTTCGGCTGCGTCGTGCAGCAGGGCGTCGAGAAGGCGGGGATTGCCGCCTGACGCAATCCAGATTGAATCCACTGTGGCCGCCGGTACCGTTCCGTCAAGGACGTGGGCCAGAACCTCCTCGATCTGTTCCCGGGTCAGGGGCCGAAGGTCCACCCGCTCGGCAAGGCCGTCGTACCAGAGCTGGTCGAGCGGCTGCGGGAGGCCGGGCCGGGGCCTGGCAGCAGCCACCACTGTTGCCCACCCTGCTGAGATCAGGTCCGCCAGTACCCCCGCGGAGGAATCGTCCAAGTGGTGGGCGTCATCCACCAACAGCAGGACGGGTGCGCCCCTGCCTCCCTTCAACTTCTCGAAGTACGTCCACATGGAACGCAGAACCGCCACGGGCGAGACAGACTCTTCGGCCGACAGCTCTCCGGTGTAGGGAGTCAGTACACCGAAGGGCACAGCGGCCAAGGCAGAACTGCCATGAATCTGCAGGATGTTCAGCTCCCCGGAAAGCCGCTCCGCGATCGCCTCCGTCAACGACGTCTTGCCAATCCCGGGCCCTGCCATCACAAAAACCGCATGGCTGGTCCCGTCCCGGACAATGTTGCAGATCCGCTCCAGAGGCTCGCGCCGGGCGGTGACGGGGCGGTGGGCCGGTGCCGGTTTGTGGCCGTTAGACAAGTCCAGTCAGATCACCCCTGGAAGTTACGCCGAGCTTGGTGAAGACCTGGTACAGGTGGCCTTCCACGGTGCGTACCGAGACACCCATTTCCAGTGCGATGTCACGGTTGGAGGCACCGCGGCCGGCCAGCCTTGCAATCTGGCGCTCCCGGGCAGTCAGCAAAGGGCTGCCACTGCTGGGAACGATAGGAAGGTTGGTTACGGTTGCCGCAAGGATGTCCAGGCGGGCCTGGGCGGTCCGGGCGGAAATGGTATCTCCGTCCTGCCTGGCGAAGTCCACCGCCAGGGCCATGCAGCGGGCCTCTACGGTGTCCAGTTCGAGGGTGGCCGCGATCTCCCCTGCTGCCAGGAGGGTCTTGGCATCCTTGGTCCGGCTTCCCACGGCAATCAGCCGCGCGACTTCTGCCAGCGGGCCCTGCCGGTGCTCCGAGATCTCCTCCAGAAGGCGGAAGTCGGCGTCACTGCCGTTCACCGTTGCTGCCAGGAGGCTGATTCCGGCGAGCGTATAAAGGCCTGCCCCCACGCTCCGCCGCGCGGATTGCTTCAAGTTGGCAGCAGACTCGGAGTCGCCAAGCCAGCGCCCAGCCACCAACGAACAGAACTCGACAATGCTCTCCATGGCAAAACTGGATTTGCCCTTTGTCCGCTGGAGCTTGGCCAGGAACTTGCGTGCCTGGGCAGCGTTGCCCGTCTGCGCATGGGCCAGTGCCGTTGCCGCGTAGGCACAGCGGAGCGCACTCTGGAGCGGCTGAAGCTCAAGCTGCGCAACCGCCGAAATGAGGGGGTCCAAAGCTGCACCGCCGCGGCCGGAATAGACGTAGGCGAGCCCTGCGGCGAGTTCTGTCGCGGCACTCCGGTACGGGAGGCGGTCGTATTCGCCACTGCCATGCGGGCCCAGCAGGTCGATGCAACGCCGCCACTGGCCGGCTGTCAGCAACACCAGGTAGGCCTCCCTGGTGAACTGCTCGCGCAAACCCACCACGTGCGAGGCGTCCGTTATCTGGCCCCCAAGCTGCCGCATCAGGCTCAGTGCTTCCATCTCCCGCCCGGTCAGGGCCAGCGCCGTCATCAGGATGACGGCGGACTGCATCCGGTGGGCGGTGTCCGGATTCAGCGCCGGATCTGCAGCTGCCTCCAGCTCCGGAATCATGGCCGTGTAGTCGCCAACGAACGCGCGGTATTCAAATTCACTGAGCGCCACGCAGTGCGCCGCTGCCACTGCCGGGTGGGGCCAGGCCTCTTGCTTTGCCGTGGCGTCCAGCCGCTCACGGGCGTCAGCGAGCAGGGCGGGGACTTTGCCTGCATGGTCCGGATGCCACAACATCACCTTGGCCTTGGCTGCGATGACGCGGGCATATTCTTCGACGCCAACGGCGTCTAGTTCCGGCTGGGAGATATCCTCCAAGGCAGCCAGCGCTTGGATGGGCAGGTCCAACTGAAGATAGGCCGCAGCCTTCTGGCGCTGCGCCGGTACCCACTCCTGATCCGTCCGCTTCAACATTTCTGCGTAGGCCAAGGCGAAGCGGGGATCAAAAAGCTGGACGGCAGCTTCGGCAGCGGCAAGGGCCAGCGCGGGGCTCAGCTCGGCCTCGCACTCGTGCGTCCATGCGGCAAAGGCCATTAGTTCCTCGACGGTCATCTTCGCCGGATCGGGTTCGGCACCGCCCAGGAGCGCGTTCCGCAGTTCCCGGCGCCTGGCAATGCTGAGCCACGACCGCACTACATCGCCAATGTACTTTTCACGCAACGCCACCCAGCGGTGGTCCGAGTCGTCGATCTCCAATAGGCCGGCGTCCTCCATGTCCGCCACCACTTCGGCGCGGTAGGTGGCAGTGAGCCTGGAGAGTTCCACCCGCCTGGCGCAGGAAAGCATCTCAATGACTTCCCTGGTTTCCGGGCTCTCCCTCGACCAGCGGGACCGGACGATGTCGTCAAGGCTGGCGGCGCCGTCAAGCACCACCTTGTCGCGGAGTGTCCAAACAGAGTCGGACAAGACGAGATTTCCAGAAAGCCGTTGTTCGGTAACGAGCGCCTTCAGCAGCAGCGGGTTGCCGCCCACCATGTGGTGATAGGTGCTCACCAACGATGCCGACACCCGTTGGCCCAGCAAGGACAGCAGGACCTGGCGGGTCTGCAGCTCGTTGAGGTTGCTGAGCCGGACTTCGGTCAGGCGCCGGTCGGTGAGCAGCCAGTGGAAGTCCGCGGGAAGGTCGCTGACCTTTGGTGCAACGGCGATGATTTTGGCGGTGCCGGTCAGAAGGACATTCAAGAGCACGCCCGCGCTCATATCGTCAATGCTTCCGGACGTGTCCAGGGTAATGACGCAGCGCCGGCCGGCTGCGTCGCTCCGGATCAACGATGTGATGCCACGGAGAATCGCCGTGGGTGAGCCCATGTAGGCCTGGGGCAGCCGCGCCAGGAGGAACGAGAGGCACCCATACGGTGTGTTGGCACCGGCGGGCCCGCTTCGAAGCTGCAGGGACCAGACGTCGGGTCCGAGATCGGAAACTGCTGCCCGGGCGAGGGAAGACTTTCCGACCCCCCGGCCTCCGGTGATGACGGCGCCCAGCGAGTCTTCGCTGGTCAGCGCTGTCCGGACGGCTTCAAGGTTCGCGCTGCGTGCAGGCGCAGACCACTGCTGCGCCCCGGACACGCCGGAAGTTGCAGTATGCAGCCCAACGTCGTGAGATGTTGACCCACGTCCCCAGCTAAGTGGCTCGATTGACATGAACTTATCCCCTACGTCCCGCGATAGCGGGATGTAGCCCCATTGCTCCCCCGCATACGAAAAAGACTACCCTGTGGCACAGACAAGGAAACAGGTAGGGGCGGGTTTAAGTTTTTATGTTGCTAGCCCCCGGACTTCGCCGGATGGAATTTCTGCTGCGCTGAGGTGAGCCCCTCCCGCAGCAGCAGCTCCACCGCATCAGCGGCCTCGTCCAGCAGGAAAGGCAATTCCTTGAGCTCGGCAGTGCCGAAGTCCCGCAGCACGTAGTCGGCCGTGTCCATTCGGCCCGGCGGCCTTCCGACGCCCACCCGGACCCGCAGATAGTCCTTGGTGCCAAGCGCTTTGGAGATGTCCCGCAGGCCGTTGTGGCCGCCTTCTCCCCCGCCGGTCTTTAGCTTGACCGTATTAAAGGGAATGTCGATTTCGTCGTGGACCGCAACCACGTGCTCGGGCGTGATGCCGTAAAAGCTTGCCAGCGCCGCGACCGGTCCGCCTGAGACGTTCATGTAGCTCATAGGTTTTGCCAGCACCACCCGCGGGCCACCGATCCCGAGCCTGCCCTCCACCACCTGGGCGCGCGCCTTGTGCGTCTTGAAGCCTGCGCCCACGCGTCCGGCGAGTTCGTCAAGGACCATCTGTCCGACGTTATGCCTGTTGCCCTGGTACTGCGCTCCCGGATTTCCGAGGCCAACGATCAACCAGGTGTCAGTCATGAATCAATCCTAAGATGGGGGCTTGGTGCTGTCGGCGGGCAGAGATGGCAGTGGCCGGACCCTGAGGGATCCGGCCACCGTTGAAGAGAGCGGCTATTACTCGGCTGCTGCCTCGGAAGAAGCGTCAGCGGCTTCTTCGCTGCCTTCCTCGGCGGACTCGGTGGCCTCGGAGATGTTCACCACGAGGGCGTCGGAGTCGGCCAGCAGGACTGCGCCCTTGGGCAGGACGAGGTCGGACGCGTGGATGTGCTCGCCGGCCGTGCGGCCTTCGATGCTGACCTCGACGGCGGTGGGCAGGTGGGTTGCCTCGGCCTCAAGGGAGATGACGGTGAGTTCCTGGTTGAAGACGTTGCCCGGAGCAAGCTCGCCAACGACGTGGACGGGAATGTCAACGGTCACCTTTTCGCCCTGGCGGACGGTGAGGAGGTCGATGTGCTCGATGATCTGCTTGATCGGGTCGCGCTGGACGTCCTTGACCAGGGCCAGGTGGCTTTCGCCGTTGATGTCCAGGGACAGCAGGGCGTTGGCGGTACGGACTGCCAGGGTGGTGGCCTTTGCCGGGAGGGTCACGTGGATGGGCTCTGCGCCGTGGCCATAGATGACGGCGGGGATGAGGTTCGCCATGCGGGCGCGGCGGGCGTAGCCCTTGCCGAATTCGGTGCGTACTTCTGCTGCGAGCTTCTGCTCAGACATGGATATCTCCTTGAAAACTAAACGGTGTTCAGCAAGGGCGGAGGTCTGTTGCGACCTTCAACGCCGGGCGGCCGTGGCCGGGCCCATCTTCGAAGGGAGATTCAGACCCAGTCGATAACGGAGACTGCAGTCCGGTTTCCGTCATTACGGTTGCCGGCGCTCTCCCTCGCCAAGGTATCGCTGAAGAGTCTACCAGCGCCGCCCGTGATTCATGAAAACGGGCCCCGCTCCCGGCAACCGAACGATCGGCCACCGGGCGCAGGGCCCGACTGGTAAGTAGGGGTCAGGCTTTGCCGTCGAACAGGCTGGTGACCGAGCCGTCGTCGAATACTTCCCGGACCGCGCGGGCGATCAGCGGAGCGATGGACAGCACCGTCAGCTGCGGGAAGCGCTGCGACGCGGTCAGCGGCAGCGTGTTGGTGACCACCACTTCGCGGGCCCCGGATTCGGAGAGGCGCTGGGCGGCCGGCTCAGAGAAGACGGCATGCGTGGCGGCAATGATGACGTCCTTGGCACCGGCGTTCTTCAGGACGTTGACGGCACCGGAGATGGTTCCACCGGTATCGATCATGTCGTCGATAAGGACGCACGTGCGTCCCTCGATCTGGCCCACGACAGTCTTGGAAACAGCCTGATTGGGAACGGTAAGGTCCCTGCTCTTGTGCACGAACGCCAGCGGGGCGCCGCCCAGGCGTTCCGCCCACTGCTCCGCGACGCGGACGCGCCCGGTGTCCGGCGAGACAACGGTGATGTTTTCGGCGTCAACCCGGGTCCTGATGTAGTCCGCGAGCAGCGGGATGGCCATCAGGTGGTCAACGGGCCCATCAAAGAAGCCCTGGATCTGCGAGGTGTGCAGGTCCACGCTCATGATGCGGTCGGCGCCGGCGGTCTTGTACAGGTCCGCCACCAGGCGGGCCGAGATGGGCTCGCGGCCGCGGCCCTTCTTGTCCTGGCGCGCGTAAGGGTAGAAGGGGGATACGACCGTGATGCGCTTGGCGGAGGCACGCTTCAGCGAGTCGATCATGATCAGCTGTTCCATGAGCCAGTTGTTCAGCGGCGCGGGGTGTGCCTGGATGACAAAAGCGTCGGTTCCCCGGACACTCTCGCCGGCGCGGACATAGATCTCACCGTTGGCGAAGTCGTAGGCGTCTACCGGGAGGAGGTCGGTGCCGAGCTCCTTGGCGATCTCCCGGGCCAGCTCGGGGTGGGCGCGGCCAGTGGCCAGCACCAGCTTCTTTTCGCCGCGCGCCGTAATTTCGCTCATGATTGGTTGCCCTCTTCTGTAGATGCTGGGGTACTGGAGGAATCTGGGGTGGCCGCTTGGGCCAGTTCGGCGGAGCGCGTACCAGGGCGGTTGGCCGCCACCCAGCCCTCGGTGTTGTGCTGGGCGGCAACCGTCAGCGCGAGCGCGCCCGCCGGGACGTCCTTGCGGATCACCGCGCCGGCGCCGCTGTAGGCGCCGTCCCCCACGGTGACCGGGGCAACGAATACTGTGTTGGAGCCTGTCCTGACGCCCGAGCCGATGACGGTCCGGTGCTTCTTCTCGCCGTCGTAATTCGCGGTGATGTTTCCGCAGCCGATGTTGGTGTCCTCGCCGATTTCGGCGTCGCCGGCATAGCCGAGGTGGGACAACTTTGAACCACGGCCGATGGTGACGTTCTTTGTTTCGTAGAACGCTCCGATCTTGCCGCTTTCGCCCAGGACAGTCCCGGGGCGCAGGTAGGTAAAGGGTCCGACGGCGGCATCCGGGCCGATGACGGCCCCTGATCCGTGGGTGCGGACCACCTTGGCGCCTTCACCGATGGTGACGTCCGTGAGCGTGGTGTCGGGGCCGACGACGGCGTCCCTGGCCACGGTGGTGGTGCCGTGCAGCTGGGTGTTGGGCAGGATCCGGACGTCCTCGTCAAGGGCTACAGAGGAGTCGATCCAGGTGGTTGCCGGATCCACCACCGTCACGCCGGCCCGCATCCACGCCTCGACGACGCGGCGGTTCAACTCAGCGCCCAGGGCGGACAGCTGGACGCGGTCGTTGGCGCCTTCCACCTGCCAGCGGTCGGCGGTGACGACGGCGGCGACGCGGCCGCCTGCCTGCCTGGCCAGTCCGAGGACGTCGGTGAGGTACTTCTCGCCCTGGGAGTTGTCTGTGGTGACATGCTTGAGTGCGTCACGAAGGACGGCGGCGTCAAAGGCGTAGATGCCGGAGTTGACCTCAGGGATGAGCCGCTCGGCGTCGGAGGCGTCCTTGTGTTCAACAATGCCGGTGACTGTCCCGTCGTCGCCGCGCAGGATGCGGCCGTAACCGGTGGCGTCGTCAAGGACTGCAGTGAGCACGGTGACGGCGTTGGCTTCACGTTCGTGGGTGGCCACGAGTTCGGCCAGCAGCTGACCGGAAAGCAGCGGCACGTCGCCGTAAGTGACCACTACGGTTCCGGCGAGGTGCTGTTCCCCGTCCAGCGCCTGGAGGGCGACCTCCACCGCACGTCCGGTTCCGGGGATGTCGTCCTGGTCAACGATCACCGCAGCCGGATCGAGTTCCGAGAGGTGGCGGGCCACCAGGTCGCGTTCATGGCGTACCACGATGGCGAGCCGGCGGGGATTGATGCTCCGTGCGGCGAGCAGTGCGTGGCCCACCATGGACCTGCCGCCGATCTCGTGAAGGATCTTGGGAGTGCGCGACTTCATCCGGGTACCGGCGCCTGCCGCCAGAACGATGACCGCGGCCGGTCCGGTATTCTCGGGGATCACGTACGGGCTCTCCTTGCTAAGTTACGCTGGCGTTTGCGGTGCCTGCGCGGCCTGAGCCGTCCCGGCACCGAATGTCATCCTACTGAACGCTCCTCGCACAGCAGTTCCGCCCATAGGATTCGAACCTATACTCCACGGCTCCAAAGGCCGGGGTGCTGCCATTACACCAGAGCGGACCGTGCCGTGGCGCGCGGCCGGGCACAAGTAGTTATTTTGCCACGGGTTCGGGGCGCCGCGCGACACAGACCGTTCAGCCCGCGTCCTTGCCCCGTTTCTGCCCCTAACCCGCCCCTTGTCCGGCAGGCCGGGCGGCTGCAATTTCCGGCGGGGCGGGTAGTGCATGATGGAAATGTGAGCAACAACCCTCCGCGGACACGGATGACCGGCCTTCAGCGGCGGAGCCAGCTTATCGAGGTCGGGCGGGGCCTTTTCGCCGTCCGCGGGCTTGACGGCACCACGATCGAGGAGATTGCTGCCTGCGCGGGAGTTTCCAAGCCCGTCATCTATGAGCACTTCGGATCCAAGGAAGGCCTGTACACGCAGGTGGTGGACTTCGAATTCCGGATCCTCCTGGATGCCATCAACGCTGCCCTCACCGCGGAGGCAAAGCCGCGCGTCCTCGTGGAACGCGCCGCGCTGGCGTTACTGACCTACATCGAGGAGCGCACCGAGGGCTTCCGGATCCTCATGCGTGACGCCCCGCCGTCGCAACCCGAAGGCGCGTTCTCCACCCTGCTCTCCCATGTCACCGCCAAAGTGGAACACATCCTCTCGGACGAGTTCGACCGCCGCGGTTTCAGCGCCCAGGACGGCGCCATGTACGCCCAGATGCTCGTCGGCATGGTCGCCATGACCGGCCAATGGTGGCAGGACAGCCGCCAGCCAGACAAACACACTGTTGCGGCCCACCTGGTCAACCTCGCCTGGAACGGCCTGACCGGCCTCAAAAAAGACCCCGAACTCATGTCCGAGGGTTGAGCCTCCGCGCTTGGTTACCTTCGCGGTGGGCCGTGGTTAGGTTCGCGGCGCAGCGGCCCTTCGCCGTCGCTTAGCGCGTGGGTCCCTTCCCAACACTCGCAAGCTCGCGTCGGGTCCCTCGGGACGACGCTTACGTCGCATAGGGGCACCTACGGTCGCTGGGGGACCTCCGGCGCCCGATGCGCCGCGATGCGCTCCTACGCGAAGGCCCCCCGCACCGCTCTTGCCTATCTCTCCGTTCGAGAGTCCCCGGCCCCGCCCGTCTGCCAAAGGTTCCGGCCGGATGCTTGCTGCTCCCCGGAGGTGAGGCGTGTTGCCGTCGCTGGAGACGGTCCTGTCGGGGGGTCCCCGCACGACTCCTGCTGTTTCTTCGTTTCAGGTGGTGAGCACGCTGGGAGGGGACGTTAGCTTCCGGAGGCGGTCCTTCGGAAAGTCGCGCATCGCGGGACATCGGAGCGCGGAGGTCGCTCAGCGACCGGAGCGCTCCCTATGTCCTGTGTCTAAGCGACGCCGAAGGGCCGGCTCCGGCACCCTAGCCGGGCACAAGCGACGCCGAAGGGCCCGCTCCGGCACCCAACCCGGGCACAGCCGGGTCTCCAGAAGCGACTACTCCCCGAGGACCTCGAGGGCTTCGAGCCATTCGAGCTCGAGGGCTTCGCGTTCTCCTGCCAGGTCCTTGAGCTTCTTGTTCTGTTCGGCCAGGGCGTCGAAGTCCGATTGTTCGGTGCTTTTGACCATCTGGACGTGGAGCTTCTTTTCCTGCTGCTCCAGTTTGCCGAGCTGGCGTTCGATGCGGTTCTTTGCTTTGCGGGCGTCGCGCTTTTCGGCTTCGGACGGGCCTGCGGGAGCCGCGGCTGCGGCGGCGGAACCGCCGCCGGTGACGGGGTTCCCGCCGCCGGTGATCGTGGACCCGGCCAGGGCAGCCTCACGCAGCTCCAGGTACTGGTCCACGCCGCGCGGCAGGGCGCGGATCTTTCCGTCGCCCAGCAGCGCCATCTGGTGGTCGGTCACGCGCTCCAGAAGGTACCGGTCGTGGCTCACCACAACGAGGGTCCCGGGCCAGCCGTCCAGGACGTCCTCGACGGCGGCGAGGGTATCGGTGTCCAGGTCGTTGGTGGGCTCATCAAGCATCAGCACGTTGGGCTCCCCCACCAGCAGGCGCAGCAGCTGGAGACGGCGGCGCTCACCGCCGGAAAGGTCCCGCACCGGGGTCCACTGCTTCTCGTTGGTGAAGCCAAGTTGTTCCACGAGCTGGCCGGCTGTGAACTCCTTGCCGCCCACGTTGATGGACCGTTTCTCGCGTTCGATCACCTCGATCACGCGCAGGTCCGAGACGTCGTCGAGCTCTTTGACCTCCTGGGTAAGCACCGCAGTGACCACGGTCTTGCCGCGCTTGAGCCTGCCGGACGTGGGCTCAATCTGGCCGTTGAGGAGCTTCAGCAGGGTGGTTTTGCCGGCGCCGTTGACGCCCACCAGGCCTAGCCGCTCACCTGGTGCGAGCCTCAGCGTGATGTTGTCGAAGAGTTTCTGCCCTTCGTCACCCCCAAGGAAGTCCAGCGACACCTTTTCCAGGTCCAGGACATCCTTGCCCAGCCGCGCGGTTGCCATTTTGCTCAATGCCATGGAATCCCTGGGTTCAGGCACGTCGGCTATGAGGGCGTTCGCCGCCTCAATCCGGAACTTCGGTTTGGCGGTGCGTGCCGGCGCGCCGCGGCGAAGCCAGGCGAGTTCCTTCTTGACCAGCTGCTGGCGCTTGCTTTCCATCACGCTGGCCGAACGGTCACGCTCGGCGCGGGCCAGCACGTACGCTGCGTAGCCGCCGTCGAACGGATCCACGATGCCGTCGTGGACTTCCCAGGTCTTGTTGCAGACCTCGTCCAGGAACCAGCGGTCGTGGGTGACCACCAGGAACGCACCCTGGTTCGCGCGCCACCGGGTCTTCAGGTGCCGGGAAAGCCACGCCACGCCCTCGACATCGAGGTGGTTGGTGGGCTCGTCGAGCATGATGACGTCATGGTCCTCGATGAGGAGCTTGGCCAGGGCAACGCGCCGCTTCTGCCCGCCCGAGAGGGCGTGGACGTTGGCGTGCCAGTCGACGTCGGACACCAGGCCGCCCATGATCTCGCGGATCTGGGGGTTTCGTGCCCACTCATAATCGGCCTGGTCCCCCACGATCGCCGCGCCGACTGTCAGGTCGCCGTCGAGCACGTCGCTTTGGTCCAGGTAGCCCACGTTGACGTCGCCACGCTTGGTGACGCGTCCGGAATCCGGGGTCGACCGGAGCGCCAGCAGGCGCATCAGGGTGGACTTTCCGTCACCGTTCCGGCCCACCATGCCGATCCGGTCGCCCTCTTCGAGTCCGAGGGTGATGCCGTCCAGGACGGTGCGGGTTGCGTAGGAGACGGTCAGGTTCTCGCCGCCAAGAAGGTGTGCCAAAGGGGAACTGCTTTCTGCTGCTGAGATTGGAACTGAACGTCTTACAGAAGGATGTCGGACATGATGCGGGCTCCGGGAACCGGGCCGTGCACGGCGAGGGCCGTCAATCCGCGCCGCCGCAGGTTTTCTGCCAGGCCTTCAGCGGCTACAGGGTCATCGGCCAGCAATGCCACCGTAGGGCCCGAGCCTGAGACGATGCCCGCAATGGCTCCATGTGCTTCACCGATTCCCAGCGTATCGCGCAACGACGGCGCCAGCTCGATGGATGCCCGCTGGAGGTCATTGACCAGGACACGGCTGAGGGCTTCGGCGTCCCCGCTGCGGAGGGCGGTGAGAATCTGCGGGTCCACTCCTGTTGGTTCCTCAACCTCGAGGCCCTCCGCCGCCCGCATGCGGTCCAGGGTCCTGTACACCTCGGGCGTGGGGAGTCCGTAATCCGCCGTGACCAGGACCCAGTCCGTCTGCGCCTTGGCCAGGGCCGGGGACAGCTCATCGCCGAGGCCCAGGCCCACCGCTGTCCCGCCGAGCAGGGAAAAGGGAACGTCGGCACCCAGTTCGGCGGCGAGATGCGCCAGTTCTTCCCGGGAGAGCCCGCTGTTCCAGAGTGCGTCGCAGGCCAGGAGCGTAGCTGCAGCGTCAGCGGAGCCACCGCCCATGCCGCCCGCCACCGGCACCCGTTTGGTGATTTCCAGATGGACGCCCGTGGCGTGCTCGGAAACGTCCGCCATGATGGCTGCCGCCTTGTACGCCAGGTTGTTCTGGTCCAAGGGGATATCGACGTCGTCCAGGTCCAGGGTGCTGTCCGGGCTCAAGCTCACCGTAATCCCTGGCGTTTCGGTGCTGGTGGCCGTTACTTCCTCGTACAGCGAAACGGCAAGGTAGACGCTGGCCACGGAATGGTAGCCGTCAGGCCGTAGCGGTCCGACGTCCAGGGAAACGTTGACCTTCCCCGGAGCCTTGGCGCGGACGGTCCTGGCGGTGAACCGTCCCGCCGGTGCGTTCATGGCCGGGCCTCACGGGCTTCCGCGATCCTCGCGAAGGCTGCAATGTCGATCACTTCGCCCCGGGCTGTGGGGTCGACGCCGGCAGCCACCAGGCAGCGTTCGGCTTCCGCCGCGCTCCCGGCCCAGCCAGCGAGGGCGGCGCGCAGCGTCTTGCGCCGCTGCGCGAAGGCAGCGTCCACCACGGCGAAAACCTGCTCGCGGGTGGCGCTGGTGGCAGGCGGTTCGTGGCGGGCGAAGGAGACCAG
Organism: Arthrobacter sp. D3-16; assembly: GCF_054408515.1. Lineage (NCBI taxonomy): Bacteria > Bacillati > Actinomycetota > Actinomycetes > Micrococcales > Micrococcaceae > Arthrobacter > Arthrobacter sp. D3-16. The sequence goes on from NZ_CP096437.1 coordinate 2,838,883, forward strand.
CCCGGAGTGGATCTTGGGTGCCGGCCAGAACACGTTCATGCCAATCACGCCGGCTTTGCGCATCTTGCTGTACCACGCCGCCTTCACGGAGGGCACGCCATAGGTTTTGGATCCCGGGCCGGCAGCGAGGCGGTCAGCCACCTCGTCCTGGACCATGACCAGACCGTGCTGAAGACTGGGGAAATGCTGCAGAAGGTGCAGCACAACGGGCACGGCCACGTTGTAGGGCAGGTTGGCCACCAGAGCGGAGGGCTGGACCGGCAGCTCTGTGACTTTCATGGCATCGGCCTGCACCAGGTGGAAGCCGGCGGCTGCCGACGGACGCCATTCCGTCACCGTGGCGGGAAGCTTTGCGGCAAGCACTGGGTCGATCTCGACTGCCACTACCGAAGCAGCGGCGTCCAGGAGGCCGAGAGTCAGCGATCCCAGGCCGGGCCCCACTTCCAGCACAGTTTCGTCCGGGCCGACACCCGCTATGGCCACAATCCTGCGGATGGTGTTGCCGTCAATCACGAAGTTTTGGCCCAGGGTTTTGGTGGGGCGGATACCGATCTCCTCCGCCAGCCGGCGTATGTCGGAAGCACCAAAAAGCGGTGCGGGCGCGGCGGGGATGGGTTCAGTCACCTAGGTATCCTATCCCGCGCGGCACTTGCGCCCGGCCCGGTTAAGTGCTGCGGCCGGGCCCGGAAGATCCAGGCCCGGCCGCACTGCCCCGCGGGGCTTGTGGTCTTCTGGTGTCAGCTGGTGGCAGCCCAGCCGCAACCCCACGGCTGGAGGCCGCGCTGCGCGTAGACGCGGTTGGCGATGTCGATCTGCTGTGCCTTCGTGGCAAGGCTGGCGTTGGGAGCGTATGCGCCGCCGCCGGATCCCAGCCAGGTCTGGATGTCGAACTGGAGGCCGCCGTAGTAGCCGTTGCCGGTGTTAATGGACCAGTTTCCGCCTGATTCACACTTGGCGATCTTGTCCCACATGGCCTCGTTCATCATCGCCGGGGCGGAGGCACCGGTGTTGGCGCCGCTATTGGTACCGGCAGGGGCTGCCGGGGCAGCCTTGGCTACGGGTTCAGGCTTGGCCTTCGTGCCCACCGTGATCTTCTCGGTTACGGGCTGGGCGGTAACCGTTTCGGATACCAGGGTGCGGGACGCTTCGCGGCCGTCAACCAGTACGAGCTTGAAGGTCTTCTCCACCTTCCCTGCGGAACCTGCCTGGGTGACTTCCTTCTCACCCTTGAGCATCTCGGCGCTCTCGATGGTCTCCGACGTGAACGGGACGTCGTCGGTAGTCACCGCAGTCTGGCCGGTGTCCACGCGGGAGACCTTGATGACCATGTTGTTGACCACGTGCGCGTTGGCCGGCTGTGAAGACCGGTCATTGGCGCCGAGGGTCAGGCCCGCATCTTCCAGTACCTTGCCCACCGTGGCGGCTGTTGTGGTGGCGGTCTCGACCTTGCCGTCAGCGACAATGCTCACAGACTTGGGAGTGGAAATGGAGACGAAGGACCCGGCCACCGAGAGCTGGGCGTCCTTTGGTACCGAGACCGACGACGCGCTTGCGACACCGAGTTCGGTCACCAATCCTTCGACGTCCTGGGCGGTGGTGTTCACCGTCTTTTCGGAGCCGTCCAGGCTGACTTTGACTTCCTTGGCCATGTTGACGTTGATGACCGTGCCGTTCTGGACGGTGGCATCAACAGATGGGGAGACCCTGTCCGCGGGCTTCAGCTCGACGTTCGCGCTTTTGACGACCTGTCCCACAGTTCCGCCGAACGTCTGGACGGACGTTACCTTGCCGTCCACGTTCAGCGTGATGGTTTTGTTATTGCCGACGAAGGCTACGAGGCCCACAACCAGCGCGCACAGCACCAGGAGTTGCGTCCCAACCTTGATAAAGCTGAACTTGCCGTCCGTTGTGAAGAACTTGACCACGATTGCCCGTAACTTTAGGTCCCTCCGGGCACGGGGATAGCGCAATAAAATGCCCGGCACCACCTGGAAAAGGGGTAGTCCGGGCACCCTCGCGCCGCCACACTCCGTACAGCAGGCACGCTGGAAAAGGCCCAGCAGTTGCTGCTGCAAACGAAGTGAATTTACCCGGTGGCCTTCCCCGACCCCGGCTAATAATTCCCCACTGTAACCGTAGCGTTATAAAGCCACCAAGAATCTTGCATACCGCGTATTCACCCTTGGGTCCACCGGCATTCGGTTCTTAGTCCCACGAACCGTACGCCTGCTCGGTGTTTTGGCTGATGCGGGCGCCCAGCGCGGCAAGGTCGGTGCTTGTCAATTCCGCCATGGCACGGACGGTGTACGGGACCATGTAGCTGGCGTTCGGCCGGCCCCGGTGCGGATGCGGAGTCAGGAAGGGAGCGTCCGTTTCAACGAGGACCAAGTCGGGATCGGCGGCAGCGAGCGCGGCCCGCAGGTTGGTGGCGTTCTTGAACGTCAGTGTCCCGGCGAATGACATCCACCAGCCTTCCCTGTTACAGATGGATGCCAACTCCTCATCACCCGAAAAGCAGTGGAAAACCACGCGCTCGGGGGCTCCTTCTTCCTTGAGCACCTGGACAACGTCGCTGTGGGCGTCCCGGTCATGAATCTGCAGCGTCAGGTTCAGCCGCTTGGCGATATCGATATGGCGGCGGAAGGAGTACCGCTGGTGCGCCAGCCCCTCGCCCTCCGTCCGGAAAAAGTCGAGCCCCGTTTCACCGATGGCCCGGATGCGCGGATGGGCTGCCAGCTGCTCGATTTCCGCCAGGGCCTGTTCCAGTTGGCCGCGTTCGGCGTAGCGGGGAGCATCGTTGGGGTGAAGCGCCACCGCTCCGAGCAGCCGCTCGTCCATGTCCACCGCCTGGACGGTGAACCGAGAGGATTCCAGGTCGCAGCCCACCTGGACCGCTCCCTGGACGCCTACCGCGGCGGCGGCGTCAAGCGCCTCTTTGATGCCCACCGGCGCTTTTCCGTCCGGGAAGTCCAGGTGCGTGTGGTTGTCCATGACTGGCACCGGCAAAGGCTCCGGAGCAGGGGGAAATTCCCGTTGCGGCCGGCTGTCTTCTTCCGTAGCGCCGCCGGCAGCGGAAACACGGTAAGCGGCGGGGATCAGCGGATTGCACATCCATCAAGCCTAAACCGCGCAGGTGGGCGCATATTTGTTGGAACTCTCTGTCAGCTGCGGCAGTTGTGTTAGTAGTCTGGTACGAACACATGCAGGCGCCCACCGACGGGCGAAGGCAGGGCTTACTGTCCCGTCCAGGTGAACCCCGGGCTGAAAGGTTGCCGATGGAATCCCACCGACGCACTGCCAACGATGTGAGCGCTGCGAACCGTAACCTGGCGGGGGTTACCGACCCCGTCAGCCACCTCAACGGGCACCGGCCCACCGCAATGGACGGCGCGTCCTTCCACGCCGCAAGCCAGCGGATCCTGGGCACGATCAACACTGTCATTGACGGGAAGTCCGACGCCGCGAAGCTGGCGTTGACGGTCCTGCTGGCCCAGGGCCACCTGCTCCTGGAGGATGTGCCGGGCGTGGGAAAGACGCTTCTTGCCAAGACGCTTGCCCGGACCATCGACTGCACGGTCAACCGGATCCAGTTCACGCCGGATCTGCTGCCCTCCGACGTCACCGGCGTTTCCATCTACAACCAGGCTTCCAGGCTCTTCGAGTTCCGCCCCGGTGCTGTCTTCGCCAACATCGTCATCGGCGACGAGATCAACCGCGCATCAGCAAAGACGCAATCCGCCCTGCTCGAATGCATGGAGGAACACCAGGTGACGGTGGACGGCAATTCGTACCGGCTGGACGAGCCGTTCATGGTGGTGGCAACGCAAAACCCCATCGAAATGGAGGGCACGTATCCGCTGCCGGAAGCCCAGCGTGACCGCTTCATGGCGCGCATCTCCATGGGCTACCCGGACAAGGACTCCGAAATCGAAATGCTCGAGACCCATCAGGCAACGTCACCCCTGGCCAAGGTATCGGCGGTGGTAACCACTGCGGACGTGGCGGCGATGATCGCCACGGTCCAGCAGGTCTACGTCTCGCAGGCAGTCAAGGAGTACACCGTCTCCGTAGGCAGGGCCACCCGGGAGAGTCCCCTGCTTCGCCTGGGCGCGAGCCCGCGGTCCATGCTGCAGCTGCTGCGGGCTGCCAAGGCCACGGCTGCCCTGGACGGCCGCGACTTTGTGCTGCCGGACGACGTCGTGGATGTTGCGGAATCTGTGCTGGCGCACCGTATCATCCTTGACCGGAAGGCGGCCGGCGCCGGAGAAACCCCCCACAGTGTCCTTCGTGGCATCCTGTCCCGGCTGCCCGTGGCACAAAGGCCCGCAGACGCCGGAAACAGGCCTGCGGCGTCCACGGGCAGGACCGCCCCTGTGGCAGGCCTGAGCAGGAACCACTAGGCGGCTATTCATGGCTTTGCTGGACAGAGTGCCCCGACACCTCTTTACCCAGCGCGGCTGGGGCATGCTGGCGGCGGGGGCCGCAGCACTTGCCGCAGCGCACGTGATGGGCCGGCGGGACCTGCTCAGCCTCGCCGTGCTGCTGTTCGTGCTTCCATTGGTCTCCCTGGCGGGTATCCGGCTGGTGAAGCCCCGCTTCCAGGTGTACCGCGAATTCAACCCGTCACCGGTGGAGACGTCGGCCCCCACCACCGTGCGGCTTGCGGTAGCGCGGACCGGGGCAGGAACCGGCAGGGCCACCATGGAGGAAAAGCTTCCACCCCGCTTTGGTGAGTCGCCCGCGTTCCGGTTCCCGTCCCGTTCCGCCAACGGCGGCACCAGCAGGTACGAGTACCACCTCCGCTCCGACCAGCGCGGCCAATTCCTTATTGGTCCCGTTACCGCAGAGTTCACCGACCCGTTCGGGCTGTCCCTCCACCGGCAGGCAATAGACGACGGCGACACGCTCACTGTCACGCCCGCCGCCGTCGTACTTCCTTTGACCGGCCTGGCCGGCGCCCGGGGCAACGACGGCGTCACGGCCACCAGGATCCGGGCAAACCCCAGCGACGACGACGTGATGACCCGGGAATACCGCCATGGCGACCCGATGCGCCGGGTGCACTGGGCCGCTACAGCGCGCCATGGTGCCCTGATGGTGCGGCAGGAGGAATCTGTAACAACGCCCGAAGCCACCATCATCCTGGACCATCGGTTCACTGCCTTCTCCGGAGGTTCCGGGACCCTGCCTGCAGGAAGTGCAGCGCAGAACAGCCACTCCATGGTCAGCAGCGAAACCTTTGAGTGGGCCGTTGTTGCAGCCATGTCCATCAGTGCCCACCTGGCCGAGCGCAATTACGGCCTGCGCCTGCTGGACGCCCGCGGCGAACCTGCCTTCCTCAGTTCGCCCTCCGCGCCCGAACCCGAGGTGGAGGAGTACAGCGGGGGGTCCGGACTCCAGTCCATCGCTGAAAGCCTGGCGGCAATTCAACTTACCGGGCCGCATGCCCGCCGCGACGCGGGGCGCCGGGACATCTTGGGCCTCCGGGAACCGCATGGTCACCAGGAGCCCGGACCCCCGCCCTTTGACGACAACCTGATGGACAAGTTATCGGCGCACCGCATGCGGGGCCCGCTGATCGCCGTCCTGGGAAGGATCTCACCGCTGGACGCCTTGTCCCTCGCTCCGGCCGCCGGGTACGGCACCAACGCCTTTGCCATCGTTGTCACTGAGCGGCCTGCGGAATACGAGGACGCACTCGAGAAGCTCCGGCAGGGAGGCTGGCGGGCTGCCGCGGTGCCGCCGTCAGTATCGGTTGCAGCGGCATGGAACCAGTTCGACCAGGACGTCGCGTTGCCTGAAACCCCGGCAACCGAGGTCCGGCGGGGAGCGGAGGTGGCAGGATGACCATCGCGCCACCCCGGAGTTCGGGAACTGACCGGCAACCTGCGCCGCCCGCCGGGGACCCGGCAGGACGAACCCGTGTTGGGGCCTACCCCTGGATGATGGCAGGCTCCATTGCGGTGGCCGTTGCCGGGGCGGCCCTGTCACTGAACGGAGTCCTCCGGGGCTGGGGCTGGTACTGGCCTGTTTTCACCACCGTGCTGGTGGTCAGCTTCACGCTGGCCGCCCTGCGTTCGGTCAGGGCACAGCCCCTGCTTGTCACTGCCGGCGGGTTCCTTGCCCTGGGCGCCGTCCTGACGCTGACATTCTTCCGCGGCTCCAGTGTTGCCGGCATCATCCCCACCGGGGCCAGCCTCGGGGAGCTGAACCGGCTGATCCGCCGGGCCAGCGAAACAGTACTGTCCGAAACAGCTCCCGTGGCGCCCAACGTGGGCATCGTTATGGTGATCTGCGCAGTCCTGGGCCTGGCGGTCATCCTCGTTGACGCGCTCGCCGTTCCGCTGGGCATGCCGGCCGCCACGGGCGCGGGGCTGCTGGCCATCCTCGTGGTACCTGCCATGATCAAGCCCCAAAGCGTCGGCTTTTGGGGATTTACGGCCGCCGTCGCGGGGTACCTGATGATCCTCGCCTGCAGCCAGTGGTTTGTTCCGGATGCCCGCACCCCGGTGGATTCCGCCCGGAACCCTGGCCAGGTCCGGAGGGCCGCGTTGACGGGGTCGGTGGCGCTGGTTGCAACCATGCTGGTACCGATGGCTGTACCGGGGTTTGACCAGGGCACGTTCCCGCAAGGCTCCCGGCTTAATCCGTGGGGCACGTCCACGGGCCTGAACCCGATGATCACGCTGGGCAACAGCCTGCGCACCCCTGCCGGGACTGGACGGATCACGTACGCCACCAATTCCACCGCCCCGCTGTACCTGAGGTCTGTCACTGTGGACCATTTCGACGGCGACTCCTGGGGCCCGGATGACCGCAACGCGTCCCGGCGCCCCCTTGGCAGCCAGATCGATCCCGGCTATACCGTCCTCGCGGACGAACAGCAGCCGCTGGTCACGGCAATCGACGCCGGAACCTTCACCAGCCCGTACCTGCCGGCACCGTACCCGCCGGAATCAGTGCGGGGCCTTGATGGCCGCTGGACCTGGGATCCTGCCACCTTGAGCATCAAGGGGACGGATACCACCTCGCGGCGGCAGGAGTATCTGGTTACGTCCTCCGTTCCAAGGCTGACGGCTGGGCTGCTGGCCCAATCGTCGGCAAGCGTGCAGGGCATCTCCGAGGACTTCACCAGGATTCCGGGCAACGTGCCCGATATCGTCCGGACCACCGCCGGCACGGTGGCAGGGGCCGGCACGACGCCTTACGAGAAGGCGATGGCCATCCAGAAGTACCTTCGCTCCGCGGAATTCACCTACTCCCTGCAGTCACCAGTTCAGGGCGGATACGACGGAAACGGGCTCTCGGTCCTGGCTGACTTCCTGGACCAGAAAAGCGGCTATTGCATTCACTACGCCTCCGCAATGGCCGTGATGGCCCGGCTCGAAGGAATCCCCAGCCGCATTGCGGTGGGCTACGCCCCCGGCAGGCTGACAGGTGCCACTGTTTCCGTGGCCGGCCAGGGTGCGCTGCCCGAATACGAGGTGGATGCGAGGGATGCCCATGCCTGGCCGGAACTGTACTTCCAGGGCCTGGGCTGGGTGCCTTTTGAGCCCACACCGTCCCGTGGGGTAGTGCCTGACTACGCCACCGAGACAGTGGCCCCTTCGGCCCCGGGTGCCCTCGAAAACAACGACGACCTTGTCCCGAACGCCTCGCCGGCACCTGCCCCGGCACCGAGTGCAGCTCCCCTGCCGGCCCCGGGTGGGGGCGACGGCACTGCAGCCGGCGTGCAGGTTCTGCCGTTGCTTCTGGGCCTGGGCGGTGTCCTGGGGGCTGTTCTTCTCGCCGCGGCGCCGCGGCTGGCCAGGACAAGCATCCGGGCACGGCGGCTCCGACCGGCCGAGCCAGGGACGGCGGCAGCGCTGGCCTGGGGTGAGATGGTGGACCTGGGGACGGACTATGGCATGCCGCCGAAACCCAGCGAGACCCCGCGTGCCTTTAGCGCCCGTCTCCGCGAGTCCGGGCTGCTGGGGGAAACGGGAGGGCTTGACGACGCCGCCCATCGGGCTGCCGCCGGCTTGACCTCCGACTTTGAACGCCGGGAATACGGTCCGCCGGCGGCAGCGGACGTGCCCGGAGGGAGCACCGGCGGCACCACTCCGCAGGCAGAAGGCGCTTACCAGGAGGTAACCGGCAACCGGATAGCGGCACTGGAAACCGCGCTGCGCGCCCATGCCCCCACCCTGCGGCGGCTGCGCGCCCTGTGGGTACCGCCGTCGGTGATGGGGCGGCTGAAACGCCTGCTGACGGCGCCGTTCCGGGCTGCCGGAGCAGCATCGGTGCACACGGCGAAAGCCGCCGCCCGCTTCTGGTCAGCGCGCTGGCCGGCGCGTTCCTGACCCAGTAGCAAGCGGCGGCTTCGCTGTTCCGGGGGAAGGCCTATCCTGCGTAGGGATCGGCGATGCCGATGTACTGGGTGTAAAGGTATTCCTCGATGCCCTCAAGGCCGCCTTCGCGCCCGAGGCCGGACTGCTTGACGCCGCCGAAGGGTGCGGCGGCGTTGGAGATGACGCCGGCGTTCAGGCCCAGCATGCCGGTTTCGAGTTTTTCGCCCATCCGGATGCCGCGGTTGAGGTCCTTGGTGAAGACGTATGCCACCAGCCCGTATTCGGTGTTGTTGGCCAGCCGGACGGCGTCGTCTTCGCTGCTGAACGTGATGATCGGGGCAACCGGGCCGAAGATTTCCTCGGCCAGGATCCGGGTGCCTTCGGTCACCCCGGAGAGGATGGTGGGCTGGTAGAAGTAACCCGGGCCCTCCACCGGGCCGCCGCCCAAGACGGCTTTCGCGCCGGAGGCAACGGCGTCCGAGACCAGTTCGTGGACCTTGTCCCGGCTCTTGGCGTCGATCAGCGGGCCCACCTTGGAATCGGGCTCGGTGCCCCGGGCGGTGGTCATCTCCTTCATCTTCGCGGCGAACTTCTCCGCGAAATCCGCTGCAACGGACTCGTGGACGATGAAGCGGTTGGCCGCGGTGCAGGCCTCGCCCATGTTCCGCAGCTTCGCGAGCATGGCCCCGGTGACGGCGGCGTCCAGGTCGGCGTCCTCGAAGACGACGAACGGGGCGTTGCCGCCCAGCTCCATGGAGGTGCGCAGCACCGTTTCGGAGGCGTCCGCGAGTAGCCGGCGGCCCACTTCCGTGGAGCCTGTGAAGGACAGTTTACGGAGCCGGGAGTCCTTGATCAGCGGGCCGGTGGTGGCGCCGGCCGTTGAGGTGGGGATAACGTTCAGGACGCCGGCGGGCAAGCCGGCCTCCATCATGACGGCGGCGAACAGCTGGGAGGTCAGCGGCGTGAGGTTTGCGGACTTCAGCACCATGGTGCAGCCCGCGGCCACGGCCGGGGCAATCTTGCGCGTGGCCATGGCCAGCGGGAAGTTCCACGGGGTGATGAGCAGGCAGGGGCCCACCGGCTTTTTGGTGACCAGCAGCCGGGACTTCCCGTCCGGGGAGACCGAGTAGCGGCCGAAGGCACGGACCGCTTCCTCGGAGAACCAGCGCAGGAACTCGGCGCCGTAGGTGACCTCGCCCCGGGCTTCCGCCAGCGGCTTGCCCATCTCCATCGTCATGAGCAGGGCGAAGTCCTCCGCCCGCTCTGTCACGAGCTCAAACGCGCGGCGCAGGATTTCGCCGCGTTCACGCGGCGCCACTTTTGCCCAGGATTCCTGGGCGGCGGCGGCGGCGTCCAGGGCAGCGGCACCGTCCTCGGGACCGGCGTCGGCAATGCTCAACAGCACCTTGCCCGTCGCCGGGTCCTCGACGTCGAAAGTCTTGCCCGAAGCGGCAGCCCGCCACTCACCATTGATAAGCAGGCCGGTGGGAACAGAGGCCAAAAGGGCGCTTTCGCGTTCTGCGGAAACGGCCGGCTGTGCAGTGACAGTCACGATGACTCCCTCGTCAGTAGGGTTGTTGCAGCCCCGGGCGGCGGCCGGAGTGGCCGCCGTCGTCATGGCTGATTAGTTGCCAGACTACTGCCGTGCCACGTGCGGGTCTACGCCTTCACGCACTACGGAAAGAGGGAAGGCCTGTGCACCTGCACAGGACTTCCACCCCAGTGGCCGCCCTCCTCAGCGGGCCGCGAGAACGGCCGAGTAGAGCTCGCGCTTGCTCACCCGGACGTCCTCGGCGACAGCCGCTACAGCTTCCTTAAGGCGGATCCCCTGGGACACGAGTTCGTTGACGGCCGCCACGTGGTCCTCGGGAGTCCCCGGAGCCTGCTCAGGTGCACCGGCCAGGACAACGGCGATTTCACCACGGACCTCGGTGGCCTCGGCCCATTGCAGGAGCTCCCCGAGCGAACCGCGGATCACCTCCTCGTAGGTTTTGGTCAGTTCCCGGCACACGGCCACGCGGCGCTCAGGGCCGAAGCGTTCGCGCAGCGCCCGCAGCATTACCTCAAGCCGGTGCGGCGCTTCGAAGAACACCATCGTCCGGCGCTCCCCCGAAAGGTCAGCCAGGCGGGACGCCCTTTCACCTGCCTTCCGGGGCAGGAATCCCTCGAAGCAGAAACGGTCGGTGGGCAGGCCGGACAGTGCCAGCGCCGTCAGTACAGCCGACGGGCCGGGCACGGCAGTGACGGTGAGCCCGTCCGCCACGGCGCCTTCCACCAGCCGGAACCCTGGATCGGACACTGAGGGCATCCCGGCGTCGGTGACCATTACCAGGGTCTTGCCCGCCTTCACCTGTTCAAGAAGTTCGGCTGTTTTCACTGCCTCGTTGTGCTCGTGGTAGCTGATCACGCGTCCCGCAACAGTGACGCCCAGGCTTTGCACCAACCGGTGCAGGCGGCGGGTGTCTTCAGCGGCAACGATGTCCGCTGTGCCCAGCAACTCCACCAGGCGGGCGGACGCGTCGCCAGTATTGCCGATCGGGGTGGCCGCCAGCACGATCCGCCCTCCCCCAGGCACCGGGACCGCGCCTGCATCCGAACCCCCTGACGGCTGTCCTTCGGCTTCCTCATCGGGGCTGGCAGTGCCGGAATCAGTAAAGGGGCTGGGGTTAGGGTCCACGCCACCAGCCTACTGCTGCCGGGCGCCGCCAGCCGCAAAAGGTAGCATGGGGCTCGTGACGCAGACCTCGACGCGGCCGGCCGGGGCCGAACACGCCACATCCCCGAAGTCCGCCGGTTCCTCCACCGGAACTGTTGCCCGACCCGGGAACCCGCCGGCCCGGCCGTGGGTCAGCCGACCAGCGGAGGCCTTTACGGCGGAGTCCCTGCGCGCCCGGCTGCTGGGGCCAGTCCGCAACTGGCGGGACTATCCGCCATCACTGCGGCTTTGGTTCCTGCTGGTTCCCCTCCTGGCTTCGGCCGCCGGCGGCGTCCTGCGGTTTGTCCGGCTGGAGGCGCCAAACAAGCTGGTCTTTGACGAAACGTATTACGTCAAGGACGCCTACTCGTACCTCATCAGCGGTTACGAGCGCAGCTGGCCGGACAAAGCCAATGATTCCTTCAACGCAGGAAACCCCGCCCTGCTCCTGGACTCTCCCGAGTACGTGGTCCACCCCCCGGTGGGAAAGTGGATGATTGCCGCCGGTATGTGGCTCTTCGGGCCGGATAACTCTTTCGGTTGGCGCTTTGCCGCGGCCCTGACCGGGACCCTGTCCATCCTGCTCCTGTCCCTGATAGCACTGAAAATCTTCCATTCACTGCCGCTGGCGGGTGCCGCGGGCCTTCTCCTCGCCGTGGACGGCCATCACTTGGTGATGTCGCGGACATCGCTGCTGGATATCTTCCTGATGTTCTGGATCCTCGCAGCCTTTGGCGCCCTGCTGATGGACCGGGATGACGGCCGACGCCGGCTGGCGGCCCGCCTGGCCAAGGCCGCATCCGGGGGGCTTCCCACCGCCGCGCAATTGTTATCCGGGCCATGGCTGGGGATCCGTTGGTGGCGGATAGCAGCCGGGGTCTTCCTGGGCCTTGCCGTGGGGACCAAATGGTCAGGCTTGTTCTTCCTGGCGGGCTTCGGCGTCCTCACCGTGCTGTGGGACCTTAGCGCACGGCGGGTGGCGGGCATCCGCGGCTGGATCAGCGGCGGCGTGATCAAGGATGGCATCCCGGCGTTCCTGAGTATGGTCCCGGTTGCCGCGCTCGTCTACGCCGCCACCTGGACCGGCTGGTTCCGCTCAGAAGACGCCTACTTCCGCCGCTGGGCGCAGAGCAATCCGTCCGCTGGATGGGACTGGCTGCCGGATTCAATCCGGTCCCTGGCGCACTACCATCTGGAGGCGTACAAGTTCCACCAGGGCCTGGGGTCCGACCACCCGTATGAGGCCAGCGCCTGGAGCTGGCTGCTGATGGGCAGGCCCACGTCGTTTTTCTACGAATCACCGGAGCGCGGCACACCGGGCTGTGACGTGGACAAGTGCACATCCGCCATCCTGTCGGTGGGAAATCCCCTCGTCTGGTGGGCGGCAGCGATATCGCTGGTGGTGCTCCTGTTCTGGTGGGCGGGGCGCCGGGACTGGCGGGCGGGAGCGGTGCTTGCGGGAGTCGCCGCGGGGTACCTGCCCTGGTTCCTGTACCCGGAGCGGACCATGTTCTACTTCTATGCCGTGTCCTTCGAACCGTTCCTGGTGCTGGCGCTCGTCTATTGCCTGGGGCTGGTCCTGGGGAGGACGACCGACCCGCCGTGGCGCCGCCGGGCCGGGCTGTACCTGGTGGCCTTGTTCACGGCGGCCGCAGTCCTGCTGGCGGCCTTCTTCTATCCCGTCTGGGCCGCCGAAGTTATCCCGTACCAGGAGTGGCGGCTCCGGATGTGGATGCCTTCCTGGATCTAGGGCAGGATGGCAGATGACCCCGACGGAGCCGCTGCCGCGGCATGGCAGCGGAACGGAGACCCCGTGAGAGAAGCGAGCACCGGACTGCTGGTTGAGCTTGATGCCGCCAGCAACGTCACGGATCTGCTGCTGGAGCAACAGTCCGCCAACCCGGCCCACGCCCTGTACCGGCGCAAGGGGCCCAACGGCTGGATGGACGTGACGGCGCAGAAATTCCTGCAGGATGTCAGTGCCCTTGCCAAGGGCCTGATCGCCGGCGGGCTCGAGCCGGGCGACACCGTTGCTGTAATATCCGCCACCTCCTACGAATGGACGCTGGTCGATTTCGCCATCTGGTTTGCCGGCGGCGTGACCGTTCCTATTTACGAGACGTCCTCCCCCGGGCAGGTGGAGTGGATCCTCCACGACTCCGGGGTACGCCGTGTCTTTGCTGAGGACCGCGCCAAAGTGAAGCTTGTGGCGGGCGTCCTGGCCGGTTCCACACTGCTTCGGGACCGCCTCGTTCATGTGGTCCGGATGGATTTCGACGGCGATGCCCCGGACCTCGCGAGCCTTGCCGCCGCGGGAGCAGGTGTCAGCGATGCCGAGCTGGAACGGCAACGGAGCCGGGCGGGGCTGGATGACGTGGCGTCCCTGGTTTATACCTCCGGAACCACCGGCAACCCCAAAGGCTGCGAAATCACGCACGGCAATTTTGCCCTGGTGGCAAAGAACATCGTCGCGTTCCTCCCGGAACTGCTGCTCCAGGACCAAGCGCGCACCCTGATGTTCCTGCCGCTCGCCCACGTCCTGGCCCGGGCGGTCCAGGTGGTCTGCCTCACCGCCGGCGCCACCCTGGGGCATACGCCGGGCGCGGCCCAGCTCCTGGAGGACCTGGGCACGTTCCGGCCCACGTTCCTGCTGGTGGTTCCTCGGATCTTCGAGAAGGTCCGCGCCACAGCAGCACACAAGGCAGCGGTGGCCGGCAAGGCGCGGCTTTTCAATGCCGCATCGGCAACAGCCATTGAGTACTCGCAGGAGGAGGACCGGCGCAGCCGGGGCGAGGGCAGCGGTCCCGGGCTGCTCTGCCGGATCCGCCATGGAATCTTCGACAGGCTGCTGTATCCTCGGCTTCGCCAGGCCTTCGGCGGCCATGTGGGGCACACCGTGTCCGGCGCCAGCGCCCTTGCGCCGGCGGATGCCCACTTTTTCCGGGGTGCCGGAATTCCCGTCCTGGAAGGGTACGGCCTGACCGAGACCACCGCACCATGCACCGTCAACACACCCTCACTCACGCGGGTGGGATCCGTGGGCATCCCCATCCCCGGGACCACCATACGGGTAGCCGAAGACGGCGAGATCCTGGTGAAGGGCATCGGCCTCTTCCGGGGCTACCACGGGAATCAGGCGGCGAACACAGAAGCGTTCGTGGACGGCTTCTTTCGCACAGGCGACCTCGGGGAGCTTGACGCCCAGGGGTTCCTCACCATCACGGGGCGGAAGAAGGACCTGCTGGTGACCGCCGGCGGCAAAAACGTTGCACCGGGGCCCTTGGAGGAAAGGATCCGCGCCCATCCACTGGTGGCCCACGCGGTAGTGGTGGGCGACGGAAAGCCCTTTGTGGCGGCGCTCGTGAGCCTGGATCCGGAAGGCCTGGACAATTGGTGCTCCGAGCAGGGGCTGCCCGGCCTTTCGGTGCGGAACGCCGTCACGGATCCGCACGTAAAGGCTGCTGTACAGGAGGCAGTGGACCAGGCGAACCAGCTGGTGTCCAAGGCAGAATCCATCCGCAGGTTCACCGTGCTGGACGCCCAGTTCACCGTCGAGTCAGGTCACCTGACGCCTTCGCTGAAGCTGAAACGTTCCGCCGTGGTGCAGGACTTCGAAACCGATATCGCCAAACTTTACGCCTGACCGGCCGGCTGGCCCGCTGCGCCCTCCACTGGCTGCTCCGCCTCCGCTGGTTCATCCTTGGCCAGGCCGCGGCGCCGGCGTGTAGGCCAGGTGAGGATCAGCGTAACGAGCGACGTCAACAGCACCAGGCCCGCGATCACTATTCCGGCGTCAATCCAGAACTGCCCGGGGAACAACCGGATCAGGGTGTCGTCCAGGCTGAACGTCCATGATCCGTCCGCGAAGAAGATCCGGTGGAATTCGGTGAAGAACTGCTGCCAGCCCAGCACTGCCAGGGATCCAAGGCCCAGGATCAGGACGAGCGTGATGATGGAGCCGGCGAACAGGCCCCTGCGCACTCCCCCGGTGCTTCGCTTGCGCAGGTACAGGACAGCGATGAGGCTCACCAGGATCAGCAGCACACCGGCACCAAAGGTGGACAGGATCACCAGTTTGACGTCCGCCATGTGGCTGACTTCGCCATCCTTGAACAGCTTGTCGCCGCTGCGGTGCACCAGGTCGCCCAAGTAGCGCGGCCCGGCCCAATTACTGAGGTAGTCAACGGCGTAGGAGCCGTAGGTCATCCTGTCATCGGTGCTGAACCCGTAGCCGTCCCCGGGAAATCCAGGGCGGTTGTACTCCACCCACAGGAACAGAGGGCTGGTTACGGCACGCACGGCAAGGATAAGCAGGATCAGTGGGAAGAACAGGGCAAGCAGGACCTGCATTACCCGGGGCGCCACCGGTTTGGCATTGGCGGCACTCTCGCGCTGGGCATTGCGGCGCTCCACCTCCTCCTCCGGCGGACGGACCTGGAGCGCGGAGGTGGGCAAACGTTCCTTGAATACCGGAGAGCCATCGCGCCCGGATGCGGGTTCTGAATCTTCGGCGGCGGACTCGGCGGCTTTTCGGTCGGCCCGGCTCTCCGGCTGGACGGCGTGGCGGGCCTCCGGGGCCGCGGCAGCCATGGAAGCGGTGGCAGCCGTGGCCGACGAGCCGGTTTTCCCGTCCCCCGCTGATTTCCGCGGGGCATCCGCGGTGGATTCATCGGCGTCGGAAGAACTTCCGGCGGCTGTGCCGCCGGGAGTCAACCACGAAAACGCCGGCTCGTCAGAATCGCCTGATGTGTCCAGAACCGGTTCCGGCTGCGGCTCGGCGCGCCTGGCGCGGGCAGGAGTTTCGTCTTTCACAGCAGCGTCACTTCCGTTGGGTTTCCGCGCCGGATTGTGGATCGGCCGGCGCGCTTCATCTGTTGACGAGCCTACCGTCCGGGCTTCCGGCGGGGCGAGGAACCACCCCGCGTGGATTACAACGATTCAGGCAGCGATTTCTGAGTAGCCTGCGTCTTCCCGGCGGAGGTCACCGCACTCCCCTGCCAGGTAGGCGGGGCGCCCGCAGGCAAAGACGTACAGCCAGTAACCCGCCAGGACCGCGGCCCCGATGCCGATCTTTGCCCAGACCGGCAGTGCACTGGGTGTAACGAAACCTTCCACCAGGCCTGATACGAACAGCACCAGGACCAAGCCCAGGGCTACGGTGATCAAGGACCTGCCTTCCTCGGCCACTGCCCGGCCGCGGGTGCGGGGCCCCGGCGAGACCATAGCCCAGAAGATCCGGAGGCCGGCGGCGCAGGCAATAAACACCGCTGTGAGTTCCATCAGGCCGTGCGGCAGGATGTAGCTGAAGAAGACCTCCGACTTTCCCGCGGCCGCGAAGATGCCTGCGGCTATTCCCACCCCTTGCGCGTTGCTGAACAAAATCATGGGCACCCACACTCCGGTGATCCCCAGCGCTACAGCCTGCGCGCTGATCCAGGCGTTGTTGGTCCACACCGCGCCGGCGAAGGATGCGGCAGGGTTCTCCGAGTAGTAGTTGATGAAGTCTTCCTCGACGTACTGCCGGGCCGCCGCTTCGGACGCCACCGCCCGCAGTGCTTCCGGCGAGGTGCTGATCCAGAGTGCGTAGGCTGCGCCGACCAGGACAAAGGCTGCCCCGCATGCCAGGGTGAGCCAGGTGAGCCGGTAGAAGGCGGCGGGCAGGGCCACCACAAAGAACCGTGCCAGGTCCTCCAGCACGTTGGACCGCGCGCCGGTGAAGCGCGTGCGGGCCTGGGCAAGCGTGGCGGACAGTGATGCCGACAGTCCACTTTCGGGGGCCAGGGACCGGATCAGGGAGAGGTGGGCGGACGTGGACTGGTACAGCGTCAGGAGCTCATCTGCTTCCGGGCCGCTGAGCCTGCCCTTATAGGCAAGTTCATGCAGCCGCGACCATTTGTCCGCGTTGACGGCGGAGAACGCGTCCATATCCACGGCAACAGCCTAGCGGCCCCGCACTAGACTATGAGCGTCCCGTTAGCCGCGAGGAACAGGAACAGCGTGAGTTCAATAGTCACCGGTGAGGCCGTTGTCCTGGAGCTGCGTCCGGCATCGTTTGCGGCCCGCGCGCTGGGCCTGCTCCTGGATATGGCCTTGAGCATCATTTTGCTGGTGGTCATCCTGATCGGGGTAGCGGCGGCGGGCGAGGACCTTGACGAGGCGGCCCTGCGGGCCCTGGTACTGGCCAGCGTGGTCTTCTGCCTGGTCATCGTTCCGGTGGCGGTGGAGACCCTGAGCCGCGGGCTTTCGCTGGGCAAACTCGCAGCGGGCCTGCGCGTGGTGCGCGAGGACGGCGGTGCCATCCGGTTCCGCCACGCGCTCATCCGCGGCCTCGCCGGCTTCCTCGAGATCTACCTGACCTTCGGTGGGCTCGCCATCGCCGTGGCCCTGTTCAATGACAGGTCGCGCCGCCTGGGCGACCTGATGGCCGGGACCTACGCGATCCGCAGCCGTGTACCGGTTGAGGCGTCTCCGCCGGTGCTCGTTCCGCCGCGGCTGCGCTCCTGGGCCGCTGCCGCTGATATCGGGCGGATCCCGGACGCGACGGCGCGCCGGGCATCCCAGTTCATCCGCCAGGCCGGCCGGATGGCCCCCCTGTCCAGGGCGGGCATGGCCGAGTCGATCGCTACTGAACTGGCCGCCCATGTAGCCCCGCCCCCGCCGCCCGGGACCAGCCCGGGCGACTACCTTGCCGCCGTCGTGGCCGAGCGGCGGAGCAGGGAGCTTGCCAGGTTGTCGCAGGCACGACGCCGGAGCGCCGAGACGGGTGCGCGGCTGCACCGTCTGCCTTTCGGCAGCTAGGCGCTAATTGTCGTATTCGCTCCAGGGGATGTTCCAGTCGCCAAACCCATCATCGTTGGCTGCGTAGTCGCCTTCGGTGTTAACGATATGGACGACGTCGCCGGTGCCCATGTTGTCAAAGACCCATGCGGCACCGTCGGGGGCGAATCCAATGCAGCCGTGTGACACGTTGGTATTGCCGATAAACGGATAAGCCGACTCCAGTGCCTGGTGGATGTAGGCCCCGCTGAGGGTGAGCCGGATGGTGTATTCCACGTCGACGTCCCCGTAGTAGGCGGGGTCACCGGGTTTCAGGCCGATGCTGGAGGCCCGGAAATGGTCGTAGCGCTTCTTTTCCATCAGCACGCCGTAGCCGCGGGCGGACGGAAACCGCTTGTCCCCCATGCTCACCGGCAGCGTCTTGACCACCTGATCGTTGACGCTGAGCGTGAAGGTATGCGCGGCTGCGTCCGCCACCGCCACCTTCTTGTCACCGATGGAGACGTTCACCTTCTTGTTGAAGTTGGCGATCTGGCCGTTGCCCAGGTCCACGCCAAAGAGCTGCATGTCCATGGTGATGGTGGAGTTTGCCGCCCAGAAATTCTCCGCCCGGTACCGGACCATGGTGTCACTGTGCCAATGGAAGGCGCCCACCTGGCCGGCGCTGCTGGTGATGCTGATCGCCTTTTCCACAGCCTCGCGGTTGACCACGGGTTCGCTGAAGATGACCTGAAGCGGCTGCCCCACGCCCACCTTCATGCCGTCCAGCGGGTAGATCGCCGCATCCGCCTCATGGGAACTGGACACCGTGCTGAAGGACTGCGTAGTGCTCTTCTCGCGTCCTGCGCCGTCCTTCACCGCGTACGTGTAGCTGTAGTCCGTGTTGAACTTCAGGGGGCCCGACGCCGTCCAGCCAGTTCCCGCGGCGTCGATAGTGCCCTCCACCGTCTCGCCGGCGGTACTGGTGAGCGTCACGCGTTCAATGGTGCCGTTGGCCACCTTGAGGGACACCGGTGCTGCCGGGTTCACCTGCTTCGCACCGTTGGCCGGCGCGGCGTCGAGCTTCACGGGCGCAATGACCGGCGCGGCGATGCCGGGCGATGTCCGGACGGCGGTCCCTGCCTCGGATTCGATGGCTCCGCGGGCGATTCCCGGTGCCACTGCAGCGAATACGCCGCCCACGGCGGCGAGGAGGCAGACAGCGGCCACCACAAGAATCTTCTTGACCCTGCCCGGACGGCGGGATTGGACTTCAGGCTCCATGTTTTGATCCTAGGCGCAGAAAGTAACAGCCCGGGTGCTCTCGGCACCCGGGCACTTTACTTGTTAGTAACGATAGTGTTCGGGCTTGTAGGGGCCGGCGACGTCGATGTCCAGGTACTCGGCCTGGTCCTTGGTCAGTTCGGTCAGCTCCACTCCCAGGGCATCAAGGTGCAGGCGGGCCACCTTTTCATCCAGGACCTTGGGCAGGACGTAGACCTGGTTTTCGTACTCTCGCTCTCCTTCGGGCTGGTCCTTCTTGGTCCACAGCTCGATCTGGGCGATGGTCTGGTTGGCAAAGGAGTTGCTCATCACGAAGGACGGGTGGCCCGTGGCGTTGCCCAGGTTCAGCAGGCGGCCTTCGGAGAGGACAATGATGGAACGCTCGCTGTCAGTCCCCTCGTCAAAAACCCATTCGTGGACCTGCGGCTTGATTTCCACCTTTTTGATGCCGGGGATCCTGGCGAGCCCGGCCATGTCGATTTCGTTATCGAAGTGGCCGATGTTGCCCACAATCGCCTTGTTCTTCATGCCCGCCATGTGCTCGGCCATGATGACGTCCTTGTTGCCCGTGGTGGTAATGAAGATGTCGCCCTGGGCCAGGACGGACTCTAGCTTGGCCACCTGGTAGCCGTCCATGGCCGCCTGCAGGGCGCAGATGGGGTCGATCTCGGTGACGATCACGCGTGAGCCCTGGCCGCGCAGTGCCTCCGCCGCGCCCTTGCCGACGTCGCCATAGCCGCAGACGACGGCGACCTTGCCGCCCATGAGCACGTCCGTTGCACGGTTGATGCCATCCGGGAGTGAATGCCTGATTCCGTACTTGTTGTCGAACTTGCTCTTGGTGACGGAGTCGTTGACATTGATGGCGGGGAAGAGCAGCTTGCCCTGTTCAGCCAGCTGGTACAGGCGGTGGACACCCGTCGTGGTTTCTTCGGTGACGCCCTTGATGTTCGCCGCCGTGCGGGTCCACTTGTGCGGGTCCGCTGCCAGGGAGCGGCGAAGCACGTCGAGGAAAATGCCGTACTCTTCGGAGTCCGTCGGGTCGGCGGACGGGACGTTGCCCACCGCCTCGAACTCGGCGCCCTTGTGTACCAGCATGGTGGCGTCGCCGCCGTCGTCCAAAATCATGTTGGGGCCAAGCTCCGGGTTGGTCTCCGCGCCGGGCCAGGTGAGGATCTGCTCGGCAGTCCACCAGTATTCCTCCAGCGTTTCACCCTTCCAGGCGAACACCGGCACGCCCTGGGGGTCCTCCGCAGTGCCCTTTCCGACCACTACGGCAGCGGCGGCCTCATCCTGCGTGGAGAAGATGTTGCAGGAAGCCCAGCGGACCTCGGCACCCAGTGCGGTGAGGGTTTCGATCAGCACCGCAGTCTGCACTGTCATGTGCAGTGATCCTGCGATCCGCGCGCCCTTCAGGGGCTGGGTGGGTCCAAACTCCTCGCGGAGGGACATCAGGCCCGGCATCTCGTGCTCTGCCAGGCGGATCTGGTGCCTGCCGGCCTCGGCCAGCGAGATATCGGCAACCTTGTAATCAAAAGCCATGGATGGATCCTTTACTCTGTCCGGCGGTGGCCGGATGCTGCTTGCGGCGCCCGGTCAGGGAGCCGCGGCGTCGGCGCCGGTGGTTTGTGCTGTCGGATGAAGGGCTAAACGGCCTGGGGTGTGCCGGCGGCTGAATCGTGCTGGTCTGAACCGGCTGCATTCGCTGCTGCCAACAGTTCGGGCGGAAGGAGGAGGGGAATCCCGTCCTCGATGGCGTAGCGGGGCCTCACGCCGGAGTCGCCCGCGCCGGCTGCAACAAGTTCCCCGCCTTCCTGGACCAGAGGCGAGCCCGTCACGGGGCAACGCAGGATGGAGAGGAGTTCAGGACTGATCTTTGGCATTGCTCATGCTCCCTGGCGGGCGCGCTGGCGCCGGTAGCGGACGGAATTGCAGCTTCCAGCCTACCGCCAGATGCGGTTCAGGACGGTTCCCGAAGGGCGCGGAGGTGGCCCCTTCGGGTGCCTTCCGCTCCGGCCGGCGCTTCCAAGGCGGAATGTGGGCCGCGTTTCCCGGAGGTTGGCGGCACCTGCGCAGGCAAGGCAGCGGCATCCCGGACGGCGTTGGCCAGTGCAAGGAGGTCATCGGGGCCCGGCTGCTGCGGAGTGGAGGGCATGGCCAGGCGCAGAACCTCCCATCCCCGCGGGACCGTGAGGGAATCCGCGTGCTGCTCGCACAAATCGTAACAATGCGGCTCGGCATAGGTGGCCAGTGGTCCAAGGACCGCCGTGGAATCCGCGTAAACGTACGTCAGGGTAGCTACCGCTGACTGGCGGCACGCAGATCTTGAACACTGACGGATAGCTCCCACGACATCACAGACTACTCTGTCCACCCGGCAAAACACGGCATTGCTGCCCTGGCGACGCGCCTTGGTGCGGGCAGCCCATGTGTCGCGTAAATCCTTCCCCGGGTTTACAGTCGATGTATGCAGTCATCGAACCATGAATCAGGCTTTACGGTCCGGTTGGCTGAGCCGGATGTCCGCACAGACCAGCGCACGGCGTCCCCGGGCAAAAGCTTTATGATGCGCCGCCGAAACCGCCACGGCCGTGGACTTCGGGGCGACGTCATGCTCCCCACCCATCCCGGTTACCGCACACGGTCGGACCGCTTTGATGACATGGTGCTGGACTCCGCGCAACGGCTGCATGACATCTGGGGCAAGACCCTGGATGGCGTCCGCTTCGGCGTCGATGAAATCCCGCCTGACCTGGAACAGTTGGCGGCCAATGCAGCCACTCCCCCCATGGGTTCCTACACCCCTGCCACCGGCGAGGACGGGCCGATGATCACCGTCTACCGGCGGGTGGTCGAGCAGGCCTGCGGAAGCGTCGAGGAACTCCAGGACCTGGTCCATGACGTGGTTGTGGAGCATACGGCTGAAATGCTCGGTGTTGCCCCGGAAACCCTCGATCCGGTGTACCGGCGCAGGTACTGACCCCGGCATCTTCCTGGCCCGCACCCGGCAGGCGGCAGTGCCGGAATACCAGCCTCAGTAACTCAGGGTGACTGGCACTGTTTCCTGGCCCGCCGCTGCCGGCAGGAAGGCCAGGGACGAGATGTCGTCCCTTCCGTCCTGTTGCAGAAGCAGGGCCCCGTAGGCGGCGTCGCCCGAAGCCGACACCACGTAGCCCACGACATTGGAATCCTCAGCCTTTTCGGGAATGGCGATGGATGCCGTCGTTCCGCCGGCAATATCGGCGGTGGACGCCGCCCGGACCTTGCCATCGGCAGTGATGGCCGAATAGGTGATGGTGGCGCGGTCGTCGAGAGCGCCGAAAACCAGGTGGCGTTGACCCCCCTGTGGGACGGGGACCACATGCTGGCTGCCGAGTCTTACTCCCGATGCCGCCCACGCGACGTCTGCTGCCTGGGTATCCCGGACGCCACGGGTAATCCTGGCAGCGGCCACGAACGTGACATCGGATGATGCAACTACCGTGTAATGACCGGCCGGGACGCCAGTGAGCGGGATTTCGGTGACGGTGCCCGCTTTGGCAGTTATCACTCCCCCGTTGGGCAATGCCTTCTGGCCGTCCCGCCCGTAGAGCTTGACCTCCACCACTGCGTCTGACGGGCCGGGCACGGTGAGCTGCAGGGCGGGACCAGCGTCTTCGTATCCGGATCTTCCGGTGACTGCTGCCACCTGTCCGGGGTCCTGGATATCCACGCCGGTCATGACCTGCCGGACGGCCGGCGCCGCTCCCGGGGCGATGAAGTCGACGCCGCCAGGGGTAAGGCCCCGGAGGACGCTCTGCTGAATTACGGCTGCAACGGGGCCACCTGCGCTGCGCACGTGCACACTCAGCTGGGCTTCCCCCGGCGCCAGGCCGGCCAGCACTACCGGCCGTGAGGTACCGGGGGCGACCAGCAGTCCCCGGCTGCCGGGTGCCTGGATCTGGCCGCCGGTCCCGAAGAGCTCCAGGCTCACAGTGGCTGGAGTAGTGGAAGCGTTGGTGAGGACAAGTACTGATGTACGGCCTACGGTGGTGCCCGCGCCCGCCAGCCATTGATCGTTCGAGGGCTGCAGGCAGTTGGCTGCCGCGGTGCCCTGCAAATCGCCGTCCGTTGCCGTGAACTTCATGGCCGCTGCGGCCGAGGCCTTCTGGTTTGCCAGGGCGTCGGCGCCGAGGACGTTCACCTGGTCTATGGATCGGCCCGCCACCACCCCTGCGAGGAGTTCCTGGGAAGCCCCTTCGGCACCGGGCTGGGCCTGCTCTTTGGAAATCTCGACGGCCGTTGTTCCGCCAAGTTCGGACAGCCGGCTGGCCGGCAGCACGCCGCCGGCGCTGAGCACTGCACCCGTGACCGAACTGGCGGCAGTCTCGGACTCGGGGCTGAATTGCGGGTCGGTGCCGGCTTCAGTGCCTTCCAGCAGCCGGGCCGGGCCCGGACAGACGCCAACGCTGCTGCCGGCAGGAACTGCCGACACCCCTGCGGGCACGGCACGGCTGGAAAGGGGCTGCGGGAGCACGGACCCGGCTGCCACCACGGCTCCTGCACCGGCGATGATAACGGCGGCGGAGGCCAGGCTGGAGAACACCGCGTTCCGCCCTTTGGCTCCGGAGCGCTTCGCGGTTTCTGTGCTTTCCCGGGTTTCGCCGCCGGCGGAATTGGATGTGTTACGCATTCTGGTGTTCCTTACGAAGCGAGCCTTCGTCCCGGGAAAGGCCCGTCCTTTGGCGCCGGGCAGGCATCGGGATGGCGAGCATGACCGTCAGTCCGATGATGGTGGCCTGGGCGATCCCGGACCACAGGGCCCACGGGTTGTCGTATCGCACCGTCAGGTGGCCCGCCGTGGCCGGGAGGGTGAAGGCCTGGGACCACCCGGATGTGGTAGCCGTCAGCCTGCGGCCGTCCAGCCACGCACTCCAACCGGGGTCTGCCCGTTCGGCCAGCACCAGCAGCCTGCCCTCCGGTCCCTCGGGAACAGCAGCATCGACGTCGTCGTACCCTGATGGGACCAGCGCAATGGCGGCGCCGTCCGCGTCGACAACCCGCACCCGGTGGGCAACATCCGCTGCCTGGAGCACGGGCTGGTTTAGCGGGGAGATCCGCCACAACCAGCCGACGTCGGTCTGGCCCACCGCAATCAGCCCTGGTACTGCGTCCATCCTGCTGGCAGTGAGCTGGGCAGCGGTGTCTGCCGCCCGGAGGACCACAAAGCCGACGCCGAGCTGTTCCAGGTCGGTTCGGGGGTCCACTCCCTGGCCGGCCACCAGCGTCGCCACCACGCGGCGCACCGCGGCAGTGACGTCGTCGTCGTCGCGGGCCGTTTCTGATCCGGGACGGCCGAGGATGTTGCGCGCCGAGGCGATGGCCGAAAGGCTGTCAAGCGTTGTTCCCGCGCCGCGCATCAGGGAAGCGTCATAGGTGCCGTTCTCACCGGTGCTGATCAAGAGCGTGCGCGTCTGTTCGGGCCCGGTTCCGCGGTCGGTGGCGGTGGCCGGGAGGATGCGGATGCCGGCAGCCTCCACGAGGCGGGGCGTTCCCAGCGCAGCGGAGGCCGCTGGCATCTGGGCCGTAACAACAGAAGGGCGGAGGATGTTATGCGCAGACCAGGCAGCCATTCCGGCAAGCGGGCCGGCCAGCAGGAGCACCATGCCACATGCCGTCGCTGACTGCAGCGCCTTCTTGTGGTTTACACCGCCGGTTGCCGCCGCGCTTGCCATGCCCAAAAGCCGTTCTGCTCCCAGGACGCCGGCACCCAGCAAGGCGAACGCTGCCGCCGAAACAGCCGGTCCGGGGAAGGGCGTCACCATGGCGTCGGCATTCATGCTTGAAGACACCTGCCCTGCCAGCCAGCCGCCGGCCAGGGCAATAGTGGCGACAACCCATAGGGACCGTGCAATTCCGGTCCGGCTGCCGGGCAGGCAGATGCCCGCCACGGCCAGGAGCAGGACGGGGACGGCAAGAAGGAGGGCAAGCAACAGGGCCCACGGCACCGCAGTGTCCGCGAAGTACGGCAGGCCAGCCAGCCCGCCGTTCGGTCCGAATTCAAGGGGCTGGCCGAGCAGCTGCTGCCATAGTGGAGCGGCGTCGAAACCAAGGGGGACGCCGGGATCAGCCAGCAGGGCCCGCGGCCTGTCGAGGGCTGAAAGGCCGAACGGAATGAACAGGGCCGCGGTGGGCAGCAACGCCCACCACACCGTCCGGCCCCGGCGGCCGAGCAGGAGCCCGCAAAGAACGATCACCACTGTGGCCGGAACCAGGAGGGACGGCGCGGACGCTGTCACAACAGCCAGCGCCAGGCCGGCCGCCGCCGCCGACGTCCAGGACGGCAGTCCGTTGATCCCGGGCTTAACCGCTGGCCGGTCGGTGACCCGGCGTTCACCTGGAGCCGGCAGCTGGAAGCGCCCTTGCCCCACTGCCGAGCCAGTGGCCCGCAGCAGGGCCAGTGCGACCAGTGGAATCATGATGTGTGCAATGAGCGCCCCGGCCCGGCCTTGGTTAAGGGCCACCTGCAGGGCCGGGGCAGCCGCCCAGAAAAGCGCTGCTGCCAGACGGAGGCGGCGGCGAACAGTCAGTCCGCCGGCCGCAAACCAGGCCGTGAGGCCGGACAGCGGTGTGCTGAGCAGCAGCAGCCAGGCCATGGCGGCGTTGGCGTCTCCGCCGCCCAGAACGCCAAGGATCCACAGGACATATCCAAAGGGGTCGCCGCGGCCCGGAAGCCCGGCGCCCAACGAGATCCACCAGCTGGATGCATGGTGCCAGATGTCGCCCAGGTTGCTTGAAAGGGGAATGAGTGCCCCGCCGGAGACGGCAGGGGCACCAAAGAGTCCGGTCAAACCCAGAAGGGAGGTGACCGATGCGATGATCACCGCGGCCAGGGCACCATTGCCCACCCAGCCGCGCTTGCTGGTGGCAAGGGCCGCGAAGTCATCGGATGCGTCCCCGCTGGGCTGGTGCGCCAGCGGGTCCTGCACAAGGTCATCCGTGGGGCTGCCGTCGGAACCCAGGGCTTCCATCAGGGAGCGTCTGTGACTCCATACCTCACGGCGGGGCGTCTGGAGCTTGCGGATGACGGACCGGCGGATTCGGCGCGTCTTCCTGGCGTTCGCCCTTGCCCTCATGACCGCGCGGGGGCGGACCAGGGCTGCAAAGGTTGCACCCAGCTGCGTGATGCCGTGCGCGGGATCCTTGACGGCAATGCTCAAAACGAGTTTGAAAATGCTTCCGAGAAGGGCCGCCACGCCATGGACGGGCACCATCCACAACGGTGCGTGCTTCAGCCGCAGGTGGACTTGGGCCTTCCGGGCGGCGGCGGCATTACCCAGCGCATGCGGCCGGTGTGCCACGTGGAACATCCTGGCCGCGGGGACAACTACCACACGGTGCCCCGCCAGGCGGTTGCGCCAACAGAAATCGACGTCGTCACCGCTGCCGGGCAAGGCAGGATCGAAGCCGCCGAGCTGTTCCCAGACGTCACGGCGCACCAGCATTCCAGCGGAATTCACGGCGAAGGTATCGGTACGGCCGTCGTACTGCCCCTGGTCAAGTTCGTCAGCGTCGATCAGGGTAAGCCGCTCCGCCCAACGGCTGGTTGAGAGGCCGACGTCCACCAGCATGCGTCCCGCATGCCAGTCCAACTGCTTGCAGCCGGCAACTGTCACTGATGGTGCCCGTTCGACTGCAAGCAAAAGTTCTGCGAGTGCTTCCGGAGCGGGCGCGGCGTCGTCGTGAAGGAGCCAGATCCACTCTGAACGGCTGTTGCCCTGATCCCCGCGCCACGGGGCGAGTTCGGCAAGTCCGGCGGATACCGCGGCGCCCATTCCGCTCTTTCCGCGGTGCTTTACTACGTGCGCCCCGCCCAGGGCCTCATCAAGCAGGACCTTTGAATTATCGCGGGACCCTGTGTCGACACCGATGACGTAGTCCGCCGGCCGGGTCTGGTCCGCCAAGGCTGCCAGGGTTCTGGGGAGATAGACACTGCCGTTGTGGGCAACCACAACGGCAGTGACATGAACATCCTGATGAATTAGATTGCTCGCTTCCTTAGCCGCCGGCGCTCGCGCTCGGAAAGGCCTCCCCAGATGCCGAAACGTTCGTCGTTGGCCAGAGCGTACTCAAGGCACTGGGACCGCACGTTGCAGGCACCGCAGACTTTTTTGGCGTCACGGGTGGAGCCACCCTTTTCCGGGAAGAACGCCTCGGGGTCCGTCTGGGCGCACAGCGCATCCGTTTGCCAGCCGAGCTCGCCTTCGTCTCCGAAGTCCTGCTGGAAAGGCAGCCCGATCCAAACGGGCTGAACCGGTCCGGCGGCAAGCTCCATGGGAGGATCGAGTTCGTCCTCAGGGTCCTGTCCGCCGCCCACGAGTGCTTCGTGCGCGGCGAGGAAAGCCGTGGCCTGGTCCTGCAGGAAGTCCTTATTGTTCGTGTTGAACCGTTCCGCAGCATCAGGATCCGCAGGGTCTACGTACCAATCGCTGGGCACCCCCCGCGCACGGTATTTGGCCGTTGCCTGACCGGCCACTACGGCATCTTCCTGGATACGCTCTGCTTGCCCCACGGCGACCCTCCTGATGTTGCAGCTCCTGCCTGGATACGTGGACACTCGGTTGTGTGCCGGCATTTACGCAGTTGCCTTTAGTTACCTAATTACACGTGTGTAACTAGGGCGAGTCAAGCCGCGGCCCGGATAATAATCACCCACGGCAACCAACATGGTGCACGCCACGCCCGGTAATTTTCGCCGCGCGGCCGGAAACTGGCCGACATCGGCGGACCGGACTGCTGAAAGCCCATAAAAACCGCCTAGTGGCGGGAAAATACCCGGCCAACCGATAAATAGCAAGCACGCTTAGCATCACATGTGATAAGTATCACGCTGCCAGCTGGAGTTACCTGCGGGGCGGGACAGGTTGGGTGACCTGCTGTGGCGCCGGTGGCAGGATTGTGGCATGACTACCCCGGCAATTGACCTGATGACCAGCCTGCGAACCGGCAACTCCACTGCTCCGCGCCTCACGTGGTACGGCCCTGACTCGGAGCGCGTGGAGCTGTCCGGAAAGGTGCTGGACAACTGGGTGGCCAAAACCAGCAACCTCCTCCAGGACGAACTGGACGCCGAACCCGGCAATCGCCTGGCGCTTGACCTGCCTGCGCACTGGAAGGGAATGGTCTGGGCACTTGCCGGCTGGCAACTCGGGCTGGAGACAGTCCTGAACGGCGGAGAGGCGGATCTCCTGGCCACGGCCCGGCCGGAGCCGGCAGCCGGAAAGTACGATGCCGTCGTGGCCGTTGCCCTGCCCGCGCTGGCCATGCGCTGGGACGGCGACCTTCCGCCTGGCTGCCTGGATTATGCTGCGGAAGTGCGCTCCCACGGGGACGTCTTTATGCAGCACGTCGAGGCCGACCCCACGGCTTGCGCGATTGTCGCCAGGGACGGCCGCCGGCACCTCCACCAGGACCTGCTTGACGGGTTCGCGATCCCCCATGAAGAGGGCGTGCGGCTGCACGTCCGGGGAGGGGACGGGCTGGAGACAGCACTGGCCAACGCGCTCGGGGCATGGCGGCGCGGAGGTTCAGTGGTACTGACGCACCCCGATGTCGAGCCGACTGAAAAGCTGCTGGCCGCAGAACGCATCCACGGCAGCTGAACGGCGGCTGGCCGCACGGCCCTACTTTTGCGGCTGGGCCGGATCCTCCGCGAGGGGCTCGCGCTCAACAGCACCTGTGCCGGAGCCTTTGCCGTGGTGGTGGAGGTCGATAAGCTCGTGGTCGTGGGAGAACTCCGGCTCCTGGTCCAATTCCTTGTTGAACACCAGAAAGCGGTAGGCGAAGAACCTGACCACCGTGGCCACCAGGATGCCCGCTACTCCCGCGAAAAAGAGCATGTTCTTGTCCGTGACGCCCAGCCCGTATTTGGCAAGGGCGGTAAAGCCGGTGGAGATGCCGATGCCGATGCCGTTGATGAGGATGAACATCAGGAACTCGCGGAGGACATTGTCCTGCCGCCGGTGCCGGAAGGTCCAGAGCCGGTTCGCTATCCACGAAAAGATTGTTGCCACTGATGCGCCCACAAAGCGCGCTTTGGCTTCACTGTCCGTCATGGGGCCGTGCATCAGGTAATACGTCATTCCGTTGTCGATGACGAAAGCCACACCGCCGACGGCGCCGAACTTGGCCACTTCACGCCAAAAAAGCGAGGCGAGCCCCCGGATGCGATCTGCGAGCGTGCTAAACATGACCCTCCATGGCCGTTGAACGATGGGCCACACGGCCAGAGGTCCATTTTAGCCCGTCAAATTCCTGGAGCGGTCCGGCAGCCACCCCTAATGCTGCGCCACCGAACGGTCCCGGGGCGGAAAACCATCGGGGAAAAGCAACGGAACACGGGATCGGGGCTGGTCTTCGGTAGGCTGGCCCATGTGACTTTTCCAGTAATAGGCGTAGTTGGCGGCGGCCAACTTGCTCGAATGATGGCCCCAGCCGCAACTGCACTCGGCTTCGAACTCCGCGTCCTTGCCGAAGGCGACGACGTTTCCGCCGTCTCGGCAGTACCCTCTTCTCCGGTGGGCGACTACAAGGACCTGCGGACCCTCCTGGAATTTTCCGAGGGCCTGGACGTCATGACCTTTGACCACGAGCATGTGCCCACAGCCCATCTCCGGGCTCTTCAGGATGCCGGCGTCAACGTCCAGCCCGGCCCGGACGCCCTGGTCCACGCGCAGGACAAGCTGGTGATGCGTGCCGCCATTGACCGGCTGGAACTTCCCAACCCCGCCTGGGCTTCGGTTGCGGACGTGGCCGCGCTGGTCAGCTTCGGCGAGGACATTGGATGGCCTGTGGTCCTGAAGACTCCCCGCGGCGGCTACGACGGCAAAGGCGTCCGGATCATTTCCTCGGCGGAGGAGGCTGCCGAAACCACTGGATGGTTTGAGGCCATGAGCCCTCTCCTTGCGGAGGCAAAAGTTGACTTCACCCGCGAGCTTTCCGCCTTGGTTGCCAGGACGCCCGACGGCGAGGCCCGGGCCTGGCCCGTGGTGCACACCATCCAGGTTGACGGGGTCTGTGACGAAGTCATCGCCCCTGCCTTGGACATTCCGGTGGAAGTTGCAGCGGCAGCAGAGGACGCTGCCTTGCGGATAGCCCATGAACTGGGTGTGACGGGGGTCCTCGCGGTGGAACTCTTCGAAACCCCGGGCACCGGCGCAGGGTTCCTCATTAACGAACTGGCCATGCGCCCCCACAACACCGGGCACTGGACGCAGGACGGGTCGGTGACCAGCCAGTTCGAACAGCACCTGCGGGCAGTCCTTAACCTTCCGCTGGGTGCCACTGATGTCCTGGGTCCGGTAGTCGTGATGAAGAACTTCCTGGGCGGCGACAACCAGGACCTGTTTTCCGCCTTCCCGCTGGCCCTGGCCAGCGAGCCTGCGGCCAAGGTGCACTGCTACGGCAAGTCGGTCCGCCCAGGTCGGAAGATTGGCCACGTAAACCTGGTGGGGTCGTCCACAGCAGAGGTTGATTCCGTCCGGCGCCGTGCTGGCACCGTGGCAGGCATTATCCGGGACGGGCGGGTATCCGCCGAAGAACCGCCGGCAATTTTTGAGGAGAAAGCATGAGTCCCGAAGCCATTCCCGCCCCCGGTCCCGCCGGCAACCCGCTGGTGGGCCTGGTGATGGGATCAGACTCGGACTGGCCGGTTATGGAAGCCGCGGCCGACGCCTTGGCGGAGTTCGGTATTCCGTTCGAAGCTGACGTTGTGTCCGCGCACCGGATGCCTACGGAAATGATCCGCTATGGCCAGACAGCGCACGAGCGCGGGCTGCGGGTGATTATCGCCGGCGCCGGCGGTGCAGCTCATTTGCCCGGGATGCTGGCCAGCGTTACTCCCCTGCCCGTGATCGGCGTGCCGGTCCCGCTGAAGACCCTGGACGGCATGGACTCCCTGCTCTCCATCGTGCAGATGCCTGCCGGCGTTCCCGTGGCCACGGTCTCCATCGCTGGAGCCCGTAATGCCGGTCTCCTGGCGGTCCGGATGCTGGCAGCGGGTACCGATGAGCTTGCGGCTTCGCTGCGCACCGACCTCCTCGAATTTGCCGCAGACCTTAATGCCGTGGCCGCCCGCAAGGGGGCAAACCTGCGGCAGAAGGTCAGCGAGGTTTTCGCCGAAGGCAACGGTCCGCTCCGGGGCAGCCGTTAGGAAGGCGGCCATGACCAGCAGCAAGGTCCAGCAGTCCCCTTCCGACACATCGCTCACGGACCCGGTCCGCTACCCGGTCAGCGCTTCCTCCCCGGTAAGGACCAAGCGCGGCTTCGTCCTTGTGCTTCTGACCCTCCTGGTCCCGGGCAGCGCGCAGCTTGTGGCCGGTGACCGCAAACTGGGCCGCGCGGCGCTAAGGGTGACGCTCTGTGTCTGGGCGGTCCTGCTGCTTGCGGTGCTCCTGCTGCTGCTCAACCGGACCCTGCTCATCAACATCATCACCAACCCCTTCGCTTCGCTGGCACTGGTGATCCTGTTGGTGGCACTCGCTGCCGGCTGGACACTCCTGTTTATCAACACCCTGCGCCTCATCCGCCCGGTGCTGCTGGCACCGCGGGCACGGCCCGCCGTCGTCGTTGCCCTGGTTTTGGCGATGGTCCTGGGCAGCGGGTCGCTTGGTTACGCTGCGTACCTGCTCAATGTGGGACGGAACGCGATCGGCAGCATTTTCTCCTCCGGCCCCGCCATCGACCCGGTCGAGGGCCGCTACAACTTCCTCATGATGGGAGGCGATGCCGGTGAGGACCGTACCGGCAGGCGCCCGGACAGCCTGTCCGTCCTCAGCGTGGACGCCAAGACTGGCCAGACCGCCATTATCTCCGTACCCCGAAACCTGCAGAATGCCCAGTTCAGCGAGGACTCCCCCATGCGCGCCGTCTACCCCGACGGCTACGACTGCGGTGACGAGTGCCTAATCAATGCCATCAACACCGAAGTGACGAACGAGTACGCCGACCTCTACCCCGGCGTGGCTGACCCAGGTGCACAGGCAACCCTCGAGGCCGTCTCCGGAACCCTGGGACTAACGGTGCAGGCTTATGTACTCGTGGACATGCAGGGCTTCTCATCCCTCATCGACGCCATGGGCGGCATCAAAATCAAGGCCGGCGGCTGGGTTCCCATGAGCGGCTATTTTGACGATTTCAGCCGGACGTACGGTATGCCCGTCGGGTGGATCCCGGCCGGAGAACAAACGCTCAACGGAGACCAGGCGCTGTGGTACGGACGGTCGCGCGAATACGTGGACGACTACGCCCGCATCCAGCGGCAGCAATGCGTGCAGCAGGCCATGCTGAAGCAGTTGGATCCCGCTACGCTCCTGGCCAAGTTCGAGGACATTGCCAACGCGGGAACCAAGGTGGTGGAATCAAACATCTCCTCGTCGCAGCTCGGCAGCTTCGTGGACCTCGCCATCAAGGCGAAAGGCCAGGACGTCAAACGGCTCACCATCGGCCCGCCGGATTTCGATGCCTCGTTCTCCACTGTTCCGGACTTCGATGAAATCCACACCCGGGTGGACCAGTTGCTGGCATCTGCTTCAGCGCAGGAGGCGCAGTCGGCAGGAGCTCCCGACGACGTCATGGTGGTTTCCCCCGCAGGTGCCGGGCCCGTGCAGGCGGCAGGAGCTCCTCCGGCCACCCTGCTGGCTGGCGGCCCCGCAACACAGCAGCCCGCGCCGTCGGACTTTGTCCCGGTGACCACCACTCCCGACGGTGAGCCGATTACGGAAGAGATGCTGACCCAGCTCAAGCGCCAAGGCAACGAGGAGGCCATCCGGCAACTCGTAGCCACCAACGGCCAATGCGCGCCGCTGTAACCAGCATCCTCATCAGACCTACCTAGGAAACGGACACCGCCTTGTACGAGATTGATAACGTCCTCCGGGACTATGCGTGGGGATCGACGACGGCGATCGCAGCGTTGCTGGGGCGGCCGGAGTCCGGGCGCCCGGAAGCAGAGCTCTGGATTGGCGCGCACCCGGACTCACCGTCCGTGGCCCACATGCCAGAGGACGGGTCCACCGTCACCCTCGATGCCCTGATCGCCGGCGACCCGGAGCGTTTCCTCGGCGCGGACTCCGTGGCGCGGTTTGGTCCGCGGTTGCCGTTCCTTGCCAAAATTCTGGCGGCTGCCCAGCCGCTCTCCCTGCAGGTCCACCCGAGCCTGGAGCAGGCGAGGGCTGGCTTCGCGCGGGAAAACGCGGAGGGGCTCGCCGCCGACGCCCCCAACCGGAATTACCGCGATGACAACCACAAGCCCGAGATGATTCTTGCGCTGACGCCCTTTGAGGCGCTGTGCGGTTTCCGTCCGGCCAAGCAGGCCCGGGAGATCCTGGAGCATGTCGCTTCAGCCTTTGGCGCCGTGGAGGGCGAAGCGCCCGCACTGATCAGCTCACTTCTTGCGGATCTTCAGGACAGCAACGATGGCGCCGGTTTGCGGAAGGCCTTCGAACGACTGATCTCCGGCGGCACGTCCGTGGCTGAGGACACGGCAGTGGTGGTGGCGGCGTTGCTTTCCGGAGCCCCGCTGGCTCCCTACGAAACCGAACTTGCGACAGCCATCAGCCTCAATGAAAAGTACCCGGGTGATCCGGGAGTCCTGATCTCGCTGCTGTTGAACCGCATCTCGCTGGAGCCGGGCGAGGCGGTCTACCTGCCGGCGGGGAACGTCCACGCTTACCTGCATGGTTTGGGCGTTGAGGTCATGGCATCCTCAGACAACGTGCTGCGGGGCGGACTCACCCCAAAGTTTGTTGACGTCCCCGAACTGCTGCGTACCATCGACTTCCAGCCCGTGGCCGTGCCGGGGCTCCAGCCCGAACGGACCGTGATGGACCAGGAGCTTTTCCGCCCGCCTTTCGAGGAGTTCCAGCTGCAGCGCATAGAACTCACCCCGGACGCCGGGCCCGTTCCGCTGGCACAGTCCGGCGCGGCAGTGGTGATTGTGGTGGCCGGGGACGTCTACCTGGATTCACCCAAGGGCGACCTTCAGCTTTCCCGAGGCGGCAGCGCTTTCCTGGCAGCCGCCGAGGCGCCCGTCAACGTTCATCCGGTAGCCGGCAGCACTGAACCCGCATTGGCCTTCGCTGTCACCACCGGGTTGCGTGAGGGTCTCGCCCGCACCTAGCAGCAGCAAAAGGGCGACGACGGCACCATGGCGGGTGCCGTCGTCGCCCTTGACGTGACGCTGCCAGCTGTCCTGACGCTGCTAGCTGCCTGGGCGCACCCTTTGGATCAGTGGCCGGACCCTTCCAGCAGCCGTCTTCAGGAGACGGCGTGCGGTTTGGAGTCCGCGGCGTGCCAGCGGCATGGCCTGCGCATAGGCCGGGTACAGCGGTGAAAGCGGCTTCTCCCAGGTGCCCAGGAGCATGTTCTCGTGCTTCGCAAACTGCTTCTTGAAGTCGGAGATGCCGTCGTTGAGGAGGCCATTGAAGTCGTAACGGGTGCAGCCGTCCGCACGCATCGCCTGCAGGGCTGCCCACTTCACACCGTAATTGACCCGCTGCTTTTGCCCCTCCGCGGAGACGCCGCCGTACAGCTCGAAGGCGGTGGCACCGCT
This sequence comes from Arthrobacter sp. D3-16, assembly GCF_054408515.1. Classification (NCBI taxonomy): domain Bacteria; kingdom Bacillati; phylum Actinomycetota; class Actinomycetes; order Micrococcales; family Micrococcaceae; genus Arthrobacter; species Arthrobacter sp. D3-16. The sequence continues at coordinate 2,873,537 of NZ_CP096437.1, forward strand.
CCTGGCGAGCCAGACGAACGCCAGCAACTGCTCGCCGTCGAACGCGCCGATGACGGGTGAGCCATCCCCCATGTTCCGGAAGATGTCCCGGTAGTACTGGTCCTCGTGGATCCCGAACCCGGCACGTTCCGCCGTCTCGTGGTAGATCGCCAGCACCTGGTCAAGCTCTGCGTCATTCTTCACCTTGCGGAACTCGACATCGCTGCGCGTCGCCTTGCGGATGTTTGCGCGGGTGGACTTGGACATTTCAGCCATGAGTTCGTCATCGGACCTGGTGAGGTCAAGGATCAGCGTGCGCGGAATCAGCACCGTGTTGGTGGATGAGCGGAACCCCGCTTCTTTCACCGCGTTTGCGTACGGCGAGTCCTGGTCCCAGTCCGGTTCAATGCTGAGGGCCACTCCGCGGTGGCGCTCGGCAGCGTGCCCTGCAAGGCTGCCGAGGACGGCCTGCGCATTCTCCGGCGCACACATGGGCCCCCGCGGAATGTAGACCAGTGCGCGGAAGGGCAGCGGCAGCCGCCGGATCAGCAGCTGCGCACAGCCGATGGTGTTGCCGTCATCGTTCACCAGCACCCGGTCAACGGACCAGCCGTGCATGGCCTTGGTCTCGCCCCAGCCCCAGAGCTGTTGCGGGTGCCCCTGGAACCGGTCGACGTATTCGTCCCACAGGGCGCGGTCAGTACAGGGCACAACAGCTGGAATCATGGCTTAAACCCTATACCAACGCATTAACGCCAAAGCCCCGGAAGGCGCTGGGCGCGCTCCGGGGCTCCGTATGGCCTGCGTGGCTGTGGATCAGCTCTTGCGGGCGTAGCCTTCCCACTTGCTGGCCTGGTGCTCGCCGTCAACAAAGCGGATGGTGCCGGACTTGGAACGCATCACGATGGACTGGGTCAGGACCTTGTCCTTGGAGTAGCGGACGCCCTTGAGCAGGTCGCCGTCGGTGATGCCGGTGGCAGCGAAGTAGCAGTTGTCGCTGGAGACGAGGTCGTTGGTGGAAAGGACCCGTTCCAGGTCGTGGCCGGCGTCGATGGCCTTCTGCTTCTCTTCATCGCTGGTGGGCCACAGCCGGCCCTGGATCACGCCGCCCAAGGACTTGATGGCGCAGGCAGCCACGATGCCCTCGGGGGTGCCGCCGATGCCCATCAGGGCGTCAACGCCAGTGCCGGAGCGGGCAGCTGCGATGGCGCCGGCAACGTCGCCGTCCATGATGAACTTGGTGCGGGCGCCTGCCTCGCGGATTTCCTCCACCAGCGGGCGGTGGCGGTCGCGGTCCAGGATCATGACGTTGAGCTGGTTGACCTTGACGCCCTTGGCCTTAGCGATCAGGTGCAGGTTCTGCTTCACGGGGAGGCGGAGGTCCACCATGTCCGCGGCTTCAGGACCGGTGACCAGCTTCTCCATATAGAACACGGCTGAGGGGTCGAACATCGAACCGCGCTCGGCCACCGCCAGGACGGCCAGGGCGTTGTTGATGCCAAGTGCGGTGAGCCTGGTTCCGTCGATGGGGTCCACTGCCACATCGCATTCCGGACCGGTGCCATCACCCACGCGTTCGCCGTTGAAAAGCATGGGGGCTTCGTCTTTTTCGCCTTCGCCAATGACCACGACGCCGTTGAAGTGGACGGTCTGAAGGAAGGAGCGCATGGCGTCGACGGCAGCACCGTCGGCCGTGTTCTTGTCGCCGAAGCCTACCCAGTGTCCGCCGGCGATTGCTGCCGCTTCGGTAACGCGGACAAGCTCGAGGGCAAGGTTGCGGTCCGGCTCATCGTTGCCCACCGCCAGGGAGGGGGAGATCGTGGAGTACTTCTGGGTCATGGACGCTGGTGACACGTGAACCTCTTCTTCGAGTGGCGATCATTGAACCCGCCCAGCCGGAACAGCCGCGCGGTGATTCCTCTGATATCGATCATAGTCGCGGCACCGGGTTCCGGCTGCGGGATGACGCGGCCCCGCAATGTAGCCCGAAGGCAAGGACTGCAGAAGGACGCCGCCCTGGCGGACCGAGTGTGAGTTGCGCACCGGCATGGGCGACTATAGAGGGGTGAATGACATGCAGGAAAAGACCAGCCCCTCCCCCGAACCAGCAGGATCCGGAAGCAACAGCGGATCCAGCGCGGCCGGAGGGCAGGACCCGGTTAAGCCTGTTATTCCGGCGGCGGCGGCCAAACGGGCCAACGCCTCGGTGATCGGCATGATCATTGCCCTGGTGGTGAGCATCGCTGCGTTCCTGCCGATCGTCCTGATGAACCCCACCCCCAAGAGCGACGGCTACCGCCCCAATATTGATGTCAGTGCCGCTGCCCGCAATGCAACGGACGTGGCAGGATTCACGCCGGTAGCGCCGGACACCGGCAACTCCTTCCGGCCCAACTACGCCAGGTGGGAAGGGGGCACGGGAAGCGGCGTTCCCGCATGGGAGGTCGGCTATATAACGCCGAAGGAGTCCTTCATTGGATTGGTCCAGACCCGTACGGCCAACCCCACCTGGCTGCTTCAGCAAACGAAAAATGCTCCTGTTACCGGGTCCCGCAACGCGGGCGGCCGGGAATGGGAGCTCCGCGATACCGGCAAGGGTGAGAAATCCATGGTGCTGGAATACCGCGGCACCACTGTCATCCTCACCGGCGCCGCCCCGCTGGACGAGTTCGGCACCCTGGCAGACGCCGTGGTGAAATCACTGGACAGCAATCCTGCCGTCACAGTTTCACCTGCGGCCACCACCGCCCCCTAAAGTAAGCAGGGTGACTACCTATCTGACTCCTGCCCTTGCCTGGCGCCGGATGCGCGAAGGCAACGAACGCTTCGTCGCCGGCCAGTCCTCCCACCCGAACCAGGACTCCTCGCGCCGGTCCTCGCTGGTGGAGAACCAGCACCCGTTCGCCGTAATCTTCGGCTGCTCGGATTCACGGCTCGCGGCGGAAATCATCTTCGACGTCGGACTGGGTGACGTTTTTGTGGTCCGCACCGCCGGCCAGGTCATTGACGACGCCGTCCTCGGTTCGCTGGAGTACAGCGTGAGCGTGCTCGGGGTCCCGCTGATCGCCATTCTGGGGCACGACAGCTGCGGTGCCGTGAGCGCCACCAAGGCCGCCGTGGACACCGGCGAGATGCCCCAGGGCTTCATCCGCGACCTGGTGGAGCGCATCACCCCGTCGGTGCTGACCTCAATCCGCCAGGACAAGCACGAGGTCAACGACATGGTGGTGGAGCACGTCAAGCAGACGTCCCAGCGGCTGGCGGACAGCTCGCGTGTGATTTCGGACGCAATTGAAAGCGGACGCACCGCCGTTATCGGCCTCTCGTACAGCCTGGCCGAGGGCCGCGCCAACGTTGTTTCCGGGATCGGCGAACTCTAGGACGGGTGCCAAAAACCACCCGTAGCATGCTCTTCACGGTTTTCGATGGGATGCCGGATCGCCCTAAGCTAGCCCCATGACTTCCACTGAAGAGTTCCGCATTGAACATGACACGATGGGCGAAGTCCGCGTCCCCGTGAACGCACTGTACCGCGCGCAGACGCAGCGGGCAGTGGAGAATTTCCCTATTTCCGGCAAGACCCTGGAACGCGCGCACATTGAGGCGCTGGCCCGGGTCAAGAAGGCTGCTGCCCAGGCCAACGCTGAACTGGGTGTGCTCGACGGCGAGCTTGCCAAGGCCATCGCAGACGCTGCTGATGAGGTGGCCACCGGGAAATACGACGGCGATTTCCCCATCGACGTCTTCCAGACCGGCTCCGGCACCTCCTCGAACATGAACACCAACGAGGTCATCGCCGAGCTTGCCACCCGTGCCCTGAAGGCCGCCGGCAGCGACAAGGTGGTCCACCCGAACGACCACGTCAACGCCTCGCAGTCCTCCAACGACGTCTTCCCGACGTCCGTGCACGTTGCCGCAACGTCCGCCCTGATCAACGACCTCATCCCGGCTCTCGGCTACCTGGCGGAGTCCCTGGAGCGCAAGGCCGTGGAGTTCAAGGACGTGGTCAAGTCCGGCCGCACCCACCTCATGGATGCCACGCCCGTGACGCTTGGCCAGGAATTTGGCGGCTACGCGGCCCAGGTGCGCTACGGCATCGAGCGGATCAACGCCTCCCTCCCCCGCGTTGCCGAGGTTCCCCTGGGCGGAACGGCTGTGGGCACCGGCATCAACACCCCGGCCGGTTTCCCGGAGCGGGTCATCGAACTGCTGGCCACGGACACCGGGCTGCCCCTGACCGAGGCCCGCAACCACTTCGAGGCGCAGGCAAACCGCGACGGCCTCATCGAGGCGTCCAGCCAGCTGCGCAACATCGCCATCTCGTTCATGAAGATCAACAACGACCTCCGCTGGATGGGTTCAGGCCCCAACACCGGCCTGGGCGAAATCGCCATTCCGGACCTGCAGCCGGGCTCCTCGATTATGCCCGGCAAGGTCAACCCGGTCATCTGCGAGGCGTCCATCATGGTGGCCGCACAGGTTATCGGCAACGACACCGCCATCGCCTGGTCCGGAACCAACGGCGCGTTTGAACTGAACGTGGGCATCCCCGTCATGGCAGCCAACCTGCTGGAATCGGTCCGCCTTTTGGCCAACACCAGCCGCGTGATGGCGGACAAGATGATCGACGGCATCACCGCGAACGTGGAGCGTGCCCGCTTCCTGGCCGAGGCCTCCCCGTCCATCGTGACTCCGCTGAACAAGTACATCGGCTACGAGAACGCAGCCAAGATCGCCAAGACGGCTGTGGCCGAAGGGCTCACCGTCCGCCAGGCCACCGAGAAGCTCGGCTTCGTCGGTGACGGCGAAGGGAAAGTCTCCGAAGCCGATCTTGATAAGGCCCTGGACGTCACCACCATGACGGCCCCGGCCCACAAGGCCTGACACATTTACAAACTACGTACGGCGGCCGCTCACCTTCCCGGCGAAGGTGGGCGGCCGCCGTCGTTCTGTCACTCCACGCGCCTGAAAGTTGCACTTAACAACCTGAAGTGCAAACCTTTACTATGTGACTGATAGTGCAGTATCTCAAGGTGGGCTTCGGGAACGAAAGCGTGCCGCTACCCGCGCAGCCCTTACCGCCATCGCCCGAAGGCTGACCGCCGAGCGGGGGCTGAACGGCTATACCGTGGACGAGGTCTGCGAGCAGGCAGGAATTTCCCGCCGCACGTTTTTCAATTACTTCCCAACCAAGGAAGACGCCATCCTTGGCCATGCGGATGACGACATTCCCGCTGATGTCATCGAGGACTTTGTTGCCGGCGGCGAAGCATCCCCGCCCGGCCATATCTCCCCCACCCTTCTCCAGGACCTGATCGGGCTTTCGCTGAAGCTGTCCGAAAACATGGCTGCCTCCGAAGAGGAAACCCGCCAGCTGATCGGCGTCATCAAGAAGGAACCACAGCTCATGCTGAGGATCATCGGTGCCACCGAGGAGCGCGAGGGTGAATTCGCCCGGGTCCTGGCCCGCCGCGAAGGCATTGATCCACAACACCCCGTCATCCAGATGGCCGTGGTCCTGCTCGGGACCATCGCCCGCAAAAGCAGCATGGTCTATTTTTCCGACGGCAACACCCGCCCCTACCAGGAGCTCTTCCTGGAGAACATCAGCGCTGCCCGCCACCTGTTCTCCCAGAACTTCGACCCCGTACCCGCAGAAGGACAACCATGAGTACCGCCGTCAATAAGAGGACAACAGCAGCGGGTCCCCTGTTGCTCACCCAAAAACGCATCTGGATCATCTTTTCGGCGCTCATCGCCGGCATGCTGCTCTCGAGCCTGGACCAGACCATTGTCTCCACGGCCATGCCCACCATCGTGGGCAAGCTCGGCGGCGTGGAACACCAGGCCTGGATTACCACCGCGTACCTGCTCGCCACCACCATTGTGATGCCCATTTACGGAAAGTTCGGTGACGTCTTGGGCCGGCGGAACCTGTTCCTTATAGCCATCGCGTTGTTCACGCTCGCCTCGGTGGGCTGTGCCCTTGCCACGGATTTCTGGGGCTTCGTGATCTTCCGGGCCATCCAGGGCCTGGGCGGCGGCGGCCTGATGATCCTGTCACAGGCCATCATTGCCGACATCGTGCCGGCCAAGGACCGCGGCAAGTACATGGGGCCGCTGGGTGCCATTTTCGGCCTTTCTGCTGTGGCCGGCCCCCTGCTGGGTGGATTCTTCGTGGACCACCTGACGTGGGAATGGGCCTTTTACATCAATATCCCCATTGGCATCGCAGCCTTCGCCATCGCCTGGTTCACGCTGACACTGCCGAACAAGAAGGCTGAAAAGCGGATCGACATCCTGGGTGTGGTGCTGCTGTCCGCAGCCACCACCTGCCTCATCTTTTTCACCGACTTTGGCGCAAAGAAGGACGAGGGCTGGGATTCACCGCTCACCTGGGCGTTTGGTGCCGGCATGGTCCTGTCCGCCGCAGCCTTCGTTATGGTGGAGCGCCGCGCCGAGGATCCCATCATCCCGCTGAGCCTGTTCCGCAACCGGATCTTTGTCAACGCAACGGCCATCGGCTTCACCCTTGGTTTGGGCATGTTCTCTGCGATTGCTTTCGTCCCCACGTTCCTGCAGATGTCTTCCGGCACCTCAGCGGCCGAGTCCGGCCTGCTGATGCTGCCGATGATGGCGGGACTGATGGGCACCTCGATTTACTCGGGCATCCGGATCTCCAAGACCGGCAAGTACAAGCTGTATCCCATCCTGGGAGCGGCCTTCACCATGGCTGCGATGCTGTGGATGACTACCCTCGCTGCCAGTACGCCCATCTGGGTGATCTGCGTGCAGCTGTTCATCTTCGGGGCCGGGCTGGGGCTGATCATGCAGGTAGTGGTCCTTGTGGTGCAGAACTCCGTCCCCGCGGACCAGATCGGCACCGCCACCAGCACCAACAACTACTTCCGCGAGGTGGGCGCCGCAATGGGCGTTGCAGTCTTCGGTGCCATCTTCACCAACCGCCTCTCGGAGTCCCTCACAAGCGCCTTCACCGGTGCGGGTGCGTCGGCGGACCAGGCTGCCCAGTCCACCAGCACCCTGGACCCGCAGGCGCTGAGCCGGCTTCCGGAGCAGCTGCGTGACGCGATCGTCAACGCCTACGCCGAGTCGCTCGCCCCGGTCTTCTGGTACCTGATTCCATTCATCGCGGTTGCCTTGATCCTCGCCGTCACGCTGAAGCAGATCCCCTTGTCGGACACGGCCGGAATGGTGGCCCGCGGCGAAGCCGTGGGCGGTGAGGAGGCCGAGCGCCTGGCCGCCGGTCTGCCGGCGTCAACGTCGGAGGCCGCAGGGCTGCCGGACAATGTCAAGGACGACGACGGCGAGCTGGTTTCCCAGCGCAACTGACCGCCGCCGTACTGCCGGCCCGCATTCCGCAGGGCTGGCGGCCAGGCCGGCAGGGGCGCCGCAATCTTGGGGGTTGCGGCGCCCCTGCGCTTACTGTTTGCAGCTTGCTTGGTGCAGGGTTTCAGGGCTCGAAGTGCGCGGCGTCGGCCGGAGCCAGGGCGCGGTGGATGCTGGTGAGGTGTCCGGGCATCAGCTCAGGGAGCTCATCGATGCCGAACCAGCCCACCGCGAGGGATTCGTCGTCATTCACGCGGGCCGTCCCGGAGACGTAGCGGCAGAGGAACACCACGTCCAGGAACTCGCACACGTCGCCGTTGGGGTAGGTGACCCACCGCCCCGACAGAGACAACGCGTTCCGGTTCCGCCACGACGGCCGTTTCCTCGAAGATCTCCCGCACCAGGCCTCGGGCGGGCTGCTCCCCCGGCTCAAGTATTCCGCTGACCAGTGCCCAGTGATTGTTGTCGGCCCGCTGCGCGAGCAGGACGCGCCCGGAATCATCCAGCACCACGCCGCGGACGCCAGGGACCCACAGCGGATCGTTGCCGATTTTCTTGCGGAGTTTCAGGATGTAGTCAGGCGCAGGCATCCCGCCAGCCTACCGAACAGCCAGGCATCCCTACCCGTTAGGCAGGAGAAGTTTAGGGTTCACGCCACGGGGTCATGCCGGCAGCAACATGGCCGCGGCTGCACCGGCGAGCATAAACGGTCCGAAGGGGATGGACGATTTCAGCGTTCCCCTGCGTGCCGCCAGGAGCGCAATGGACCACAGCCCGCCGAGGAGGAAAGCCAGGAAAGTACCGGCAAACAGGTGTACCCAGCCGAGGTAGCCGAGGTACATCCCCAGTACTCCAGCTAGTTTCACATCCCCGAAACCCATGCCGGGCGGATACGCAAACCGCAGGATGAAGTAGAAAAGCCACAGGATGGCGGCACCGGCCACAACGCGGAGCGCCGGCACAGCCATGACTCCTGCGGCGACGGGACTGGCACCGCCTTGGCCTGCGCCCGCACCGGCAAAGGCTGCTGCCGCGAGGAGCAGGACACCGGCCACCGCATAGGACGGGAAGACGATCCGGTTGGGCAGGAGGTGGTGCCGGACGTCGATCACCGTGAGCCGGACGGCCATCACCGCGAAGTAGGCGCAGGCGGCAAGCACCAGCCAGAAGGCCAGCGGCGTGTGCTGCCAGAGTTCGCCCAGTCGTTGGATCACCCTCGGATGCTACTGGATTTCCGCCCGCCGCCGCACCGCCCGCGCGTAAACTGTGGATATGGCGACGTGGGACTCCCGGCACCGGATGGATCCGGACAGCGCTTCAGCCTCCGCGCACCCTGGTTTCTTCCGGAATCTCTGCAGGTCCTCGCCCTGGAAATGGCAGTCCCTTCGCTTTGAGTATTGGGATGAGCCCTTCGCTGATGCCCCCAGTCCGGCGGCGCCCCTGATGCGGGCTTGGCTTCGCCGTCCGGGCGCACTCCGTCTGGAAACCGCGGACGGACTTGTCCTGCACAGCACCACCGGAATCAACGATTCGCGGGACGGGCTCTATGTCAGTGCCACCCGGAAGTCCTGGCTTCTGCCGCCGCACCTGGTGACGCCCGTGTACGACGAGCACGGCTTGGTGCGCCGGCGGCCGGAAGCAGCCTATGGCGAGCCGGGTTTCGGCAACGGGCGGTTCTCCGCAGCCCTGGACCCGGTGGAACTGGCCGGGAACGCCCCTGTGCCTCTTGAGTTTCCCGGCAGCAACGCAGTGGAAGTAGGGGAAGTCCGGCAGCAGGAGCACGAAGGACGCCCAGTCCTTGAAGCAGTTGTGGTCCCCACAGCCGCGTACCATCCCGCCCATAGGGCAGCGCCGCTGTGCCTTCCCGGCAGATCCCGGATCCGGTTGGACCTGGCCACGGGCGTGTGCGTGGCGAGCCAGTCCCTGGAATCCGGGACAGAGGAATACGGTCACTGGCTGAGCATCATCGCCGTGGACGAGTACATGCTGGACGACCTCTTCCTGGCCCAGTCAATGAGCCTCACCGACGTCCGGCAGCACATTACCTGGGATGTCCCAGCCTGACTGTGACACGCCGCAGCAGAGCGCATCGGCTAGGCTTCGCTGATGACATCACTGAGCGACGTTTGGCCACTTTTCGGCCTGAGGCTGGCCACCCCGCGGCTGGAACTGCGCCCCATCCAGGACCAGGACATTCCTGCGGCCGTTGCAGCAGCGCAGGGCGGCATCCACGAGGCCGGCAGGAGCCCATTCAGCACTCCGTGGACAGAGCTTCCGGCAGATGAACTGGCGCCCAACATGGCCCGCTGGTACTGGCGCTGCCGGGCGGAATGCTCCCCCGAATCCTGGACCCTGCTCCTGGGCATCTGGCATGAGGGTGCCTTCATCGGCTGCCAGGACGTCGGCGCCAAAGACTTCGCCGCGCTCAAGACCGTCACCACAGGCTCCTGGCTCAAGCTGTCCGTCCAGGGCCGCGGCCTGGGCAAGGAGATGCGCGCCGCCGTCGCCCTCTACGCCTTCGATTGGCTGGGTGCAGAGGTAGCCGAGTCCGAAGCAGCCACTTGGAACGAAGCTTCCCTCGGCGTCTCCCGCGCCCTCGGCTACGACCTAAACGGCACCACCAGGAACGCCTGGGGCACCAAGGTCGAAACAGTCCAGCACGTCCGCCTCACCCCGGAGACATTCAAACGCCCCGACTGGGGTTTACAGGTAGAAGGCCACGAGGCAGCGGCAAAGTTCCTCAACATCAGGTAGGGCCGTGGCCCGGCGAACCCGGCCACGGCCCCTCGCTCAGGACGGCTTAGCCTTCGAGCAATTCGGTGACCAGGGCTGCGATTGGTGACCGTTCGGAGCGGGTCAGGGTGATGTGGCCGAAGAGGGGGTGTCCTTTCAGGGTTTCGACGACGGCGGCAATTCCGTCGTGACGTCCGACCCGGAGGTTGTCGCGCTGGGCGACGTCGTGGGTCAGGACGATCTTCGAGTTCTGGCCGATGCGGCTCATAACGGTCAGCAGGACGTTCTTTTCGAGTGACTGGGCCTCGTCAACGATCACGAAGGCGTCGTGGAGGGAGCGTCCGCGGATGTGCGTTAGGGGCATGACCTCGAGCATGCCGCGATCCATGACCTCCTCCACCACTTCCTGGCTGACCAGTGCCCCGAGGGTGTCGAAGACCGCCTGCGCCCACGGGTTCATCTTCTCGGACTCCGAGCCGGGGAGGTAGCCCAGTTCCTGGCCGCCCACGGCGTAGAGGGGCCGGAAAACGATCACCTTGCGGTGCTCGCGGCGCTCGAGAACCGCTTCCAGGCCGGCGCACAAAGCCAGCGCTGACTTGCCGGTTCCTGCCCGGCCGCCGATGGAGACAATGCCGACGGCGGGGTCCATAAGCATGTCGATGGCGAGCCGCTGTTCCGCGGACCGTCCGTGCAGGCCAAAGACGTCCCTGTCCCCCTTAACCAGGCGGACCTGCTTATCGGGACCAACGCGGCCAAGCGCGGAGCCGCGGTTGGACAGCAGCACCAGGCCGGTGTTGACCGGCAGTTCCGCTGCCGCCGGGATAAACACGGGTTCGTGGCCGTATAGCGTGGAAATCTCCTGCTCCCCGGCCTCGACCTCTGCCACGCCGGTCCAGCCGGAGTCCTTCACCAGCTCGTTGCGGTATTCGTCCGCGGTGAGGCCCATGGCCGATGCTTTGACCCGCATGGGCAGGTCCTTGGACACCACGGTGACGTCCCGGCCTTCGTTCGCGAGGTTCTTTGCCACCGCGAGGATACGGGAGTCGTTGTCGCCGCTGCGGAACCCCAGCGGCAGCACCTCGGCGGAGATGTGGTTCAGTTCCACCATGAGCGTGCCGCCGTCGTCGCCGATGGGGATCGGCTGGCTCAGGCCACCGTGTTTGACCCGCAGATCATCAAGGAGCCGCAGCGCCTTCCGCGCAAAGTAGCCAAGTTCGGGGTCGTGCCGCTTGGCCTCAAGCTCGGTGATGACCACCACCGGCACGATCACCTCATGTTCCGCAAAGCGCAGCAGCGCGCGGGGGTCTGACAGCAGGACGGAGGTGTCGATCACGAAGGTGTGGATGTTGGCTTCCCTTCCGGAAACAGCAAAACCGGCCGCAGCATCTTCCGCTGCGCCGGTTTCTGACGTGGCTCGCGTGGCGCGAGAGGTAGCTTTCCCGCCCTGGTCGAACAGGACCCCGGGCATTTGTTCAGAAGTAGCCACATCGACTCCAGCCCCGGGCGCATGCCCGGATGTGTTAGTGGTGAGGCGGCTCGGCCAAGAGGCCGGGTCCGGCCTCCCATACAACCGGTGCGATGTCTCGCTCCATGTACTGGCCTCCCCGATCAGCCGGCGGTTTTGCCTGCTGATGGATATAACGTAAATCCATCGGAAGTAATTTCCGCAACCATTACGCGGCGATTCCTGTTGCAGCCCTGTGAACTGTCGGTGAACGCGAAAGGTCAGGTGCCGAAGCGGCGCTGCCGGCCTGCGTAATCGCGGAGGGCACGCAGGAAGTCGACTTTGCGGAATGCAGGCCACAGCGCCTCGCAGAAGTAGAACTCGCTGTAGGCGCTCTGCCACATGAGGAACCCGGAGAGCCGCTGTTCACCGGAGGTGCGGATGACCAGGTCCGGATCCGGCTGGCCCCGGGTGTAGAGGAACCGGGAGATATCGTCCACGCAGAGGTCGTCGGCGAGCTTGCCGATGTCCGTGCCCTTAGCGACGGCGTCGTGCAGCAGCTCCCGCACCGCGTCAACGATTTCGCGGCGTCCACCGTATCCTACGGCTACGTTGACATGGATCTTTTCCCGGACCGGCGTGCGTGCGGTGAGCTTGTTGAGCCGCTCCGCAAGATAGTCCGGCAGCAGCTCAGGAGCACCCATGGCGTGCACCGAGATGTTGGCGTCCTCATCCAGCCGGTCCAGGGTGTTGGCAATGATGCCCATCAGAAGATCGAGCTCTTCACTTGACCTGTTCATGTTGTCCGTGGACAGCATGTACAGCGTGACCACCTTGATCCCGAGTTCCTGGCACCAGCCAAGGAATTCATGAATCTTGTCTGCGCCCGCCTGGTGGCCCTGGCTGGTGGGCGCGTTGAACTGCTTGGCCCAACGCCGGTTGCCGTCCACCATCACTCCGATATGCCGCGGGATGCGATCGCGTGCAAGGTCCTTGAGCAGCCGGCGCTCGTAAAAGCCGTAGAGGAACCCGGGCAACTCCACGCGGTCTCTCACCTGACTTCCTTGCTGTACGTTCGGCTTGCACATCCTAGGCTACCGTCCGCCACGGACGGAGCCGTCCTTCTCGCCACCTTGGCGGCTGGCGTCGTGTTACCCATCAGTAACTTACCGGCCCGTAAGTTATTCTGGAGCCATGAACAGCGACACCCCGGACGGTCCCCGGACGCCGCAGCCCAAGGGTATTCCAAGCGAGGGAGCCAGCGCGGAAACGGATGCCGGCACTTCCCCCATGGACGACGCAGCCGTGCGCCTGGCCGAACTCCTGATGACCAAGCCGAAGTGGCGCGGCTGGATCCACACCGTGACGGCTCCACTGGCACTCGCGGCAGGAATTGTCCTCGTCCTCCTGGCCCCGACCGTTGACCGCAAAATCTCGTCGGCCATCTACGCGGCCACTGGAGTGCTGCTGTTCGGTGTCAGCGCCGTCTACCACCGTGGCAACTGGTCCCCGCGGGTGAAGATGACGCTCAAGCGGCTGGACCACACCAACATCATGCTGGTTATCGCCGGCAGCTACACGCCGCTCGCCTGGACCCTGCTGGAACGGCCCCAGGCCGTCCTGCTGCTGTGGGTCATCTGGTCCGGGGCGATCCTGGGTGTGCTGTTCCGGCTGCTCTGGACCCAGGCACCCCGCTGGCTGTACGTTCCGATCTACATTGCCCTCGGCTGCGGCGCACTGTTCTACCTCCCGCAGTTTTTTCAGGCCAGCGCCCCCGCCGCTGTCCTCATCTGCGTGGGCGGGGTGCTGTATATCACCGGCGCAGTCTTCTACGCCCTGAAAAAGCCCAACATCAGCTACCACCACTTCGGCTTCCATGAACTCTTCCATGCCTTGACCGTGGTGGCTTTCGCGGCGCATTTCACAGCCATAGCCCTGGCAGTGCTCAGCTAGCGCTGCAAGGGCTGCCAATCGACACGTGCCCTGCGCCCTTTAAGGGCCGGACAAGGAACGGACCCCGGAAGACCTAGTGCCGGCGGTTTCCCGGATCGGCGTCCGCGCCGCCGTCGGACGGGCCCTGGTAGGAGTCGTTGCCCCCAGAACCTGCAGCAGGACCTGTTGCCCCGGACCCCGCCTCCGTGGCCTCGGCCGCTTCAATATCGGCGGCAGCTGCCGCAGCGATGCGCTCCTCCTCCACCTGGGCCCGGTATCGGACCCGGCGGATGCGGCGCACCATGTCAACGATCAGCAGGGCCGTGGCCACCACGAAGAAAGCCGTCATGATGAAGCCCAGGAGGCCCGGCGTCACCTGGTCCTCGGAGATCCCCTCCCGCAAAGAGGGCGTGGGCAGGGGCGACGGGGTGGTAGCCAGGCTGAGGAGCAGACGTTGCACGTTTAATACCTTCTATGGAACGGGAGTCAGCAGGCAGCACATTCGGCGGCCCGGGTCCGGGCACATCTTCTACGCGGCATAGAAATGCCTGCCGCTCCTATCTTAGCCCCGCGAACAGGTCCTTCTCGGGGAGCTCGGACGGCACCCGCGACCGGATCAGTGAGTAATCTTCCCAAGGCCACGCCCGGCGCTGCATCTCCGGGGAAACGGCAAAGAAGAACCCCAGCGGATCCACCTGCGTACGGTGCGCCCGCAGGGCGTCGTCGCGCACTTCGAAAAAGTCACCGCAGTCCACCTGGGTGGTGGTGGGATGGGAGGCCGGCGGCGGAGTGTGGCCCTCGGCGTCGGACTCCAGCCATGCCGCGAGCCGCTCGGCGTAAGGGGACTGGAGGCCCGCTTCCTCAAGGGCGAAGTGCAGGGCGCGGAAACGTTCGGGGCTGAAGGCCCTGTCGTAGTACAGCTTCCCCGGTTCCCACGGCTCACCCGCGTCAGGATAACGTGCCGGGTCACCGGCCGCGTCAAAAGCCTCAACGGCAACCCGGTGCGCCATGATGTGGTCCGGGTGGGGATAGCCGCCGTTCTCGTCATAGCTGAGGATGACGTGGGGCTTGAACGAGCGGACCAGCCGCACCAGCGGGGCAGCCGCGTGATGCAGCGGCAGGGTGGCGAAGGACCCTGCCGGCAGGGGCGGAAGCGGGTCGCCTTCCGGCAGGCCCGAATCCACAAAGCCCAGCCACCGCTGCTTGATGCCCAGGATCCGGGCGGCCCGCTCCATCTCCAGGCGCCGGGCGCCCGCCATGTCCCGTTTGGGATGCGGCTCGCCTTCCACTGCGGGGTTCTGAATGTCCCCGCGTGAGCCGTCCGTGCAGGTGGCCACCATGACCTCCACCCCCGACGCTGCGTACATGGCCATCGTGGCCGCGCCCTTGCTGGATTCGTCGTCGGGATGGGCGTGGACGGCGAGCAGCCGGAGCGGTGCGTGGGAGTTACTGGACGCTGTCATCGAAGGACGGCTCCTTATTCTTCATTGCGGCTTGTGGCTGCTGAACGATTGCTGAACGGGCGGGGACGGCAGGGCCTGCTGTGCCGCCGGCCGGGAAAGCTCCGCCGGAAGGGGCACTAAACTGGTCAGGTGACTTCCCCGGACCAGCCGGCCCATTCCGAGCCCGCGAACACTAGCCTAGCCAATCGTTATGGTGCTAAAAAGCGCCGGCTCTCCCCTGCCATGAAGCGCACTATTGGGGGCGCGGCGCTGGCTGCGGGGATCGGTTTTATGGCCTGGGTTTCCACCTCGAATTCCCTCACCGAGGTGAGCTTCAAGGACATTGGCTATGTCACCACGGACGCCACGCTGGCCGAGGTGGACTTCCAGGTGACCCGGGAACCCGGAACCTCCGTGCAGTGCGCCGTCAAGGCTTTGGATTCGAAGTACGCCGTGGTGGGGTGGAAAGTCGTGGACATCCCTCCGTCGGAGGCTGACGGAACAGCCGACGGCGGTCGGACAGTCTCGCAACGCGTCCCGGTCAGAACCGAGTCACAGTCCGTATCCGGCGTGGTGGACAGCTGCTGGATTCCCGGCGACGCCGGACAGAAGATGTGATACGCGCCGCTTCCTTGTTGGGTTTATTCCACCGGGTTGACTACAATGGAGCAATACCTTTACCCCGCTGAGCTGGTTACTGTTCCACAAGTGGCCACCGTGGCGGGGTCTTTTGCATGTAGGACCATTAGAGGAGAAGTCCGTGTCTACCACCAACAGCGCAGCTGCAGCCTGGCTTACCCAGGAAGCTTTTGACCGCCTGAAGGCAGAGCTGGACCACCTTTCCGGCGCTGGCCGGGCAGAGATCGTCCAGAAAATTGAATCAGCCCGGCAAGAGGGTGACCTCAAGGAAAACGGCGGCTACCACGCGGCCAAGGAGGAGCAGGGCAAGATCGAGGCCCGCATCCGCCAGCTGACGGCCCTGCTTCGGGATGCCCACGTGGGCGAATCTCCGGCAGATGACGGAATCGTGGAGCCCGGCATGATCGTGGTTGCCAGGATTGCCGGTGACGAAGAAACCTTCCTGCTCGGTTCCCGCGAAATCGCAGGTGATTCCGATCTTGACGTTTTCAGCGAGAAGTCTCCGCTGGGTGCCGCCATCCTGGGGCATAAGGAAGGCGACACGTTGAGCTACACGGCGCCCAACGGCAAGGACATCACAGTGGAGATCCTTTCCGCCAAGCCCTACGCGGCATAGTCCCGAACGCACCAGGCGCGCCGGCAGTCCCCCAACCGGGGGCTGCCGGCGTTTCGCTTTAAGGAGGAAGGTTCCGGGCGGCGGTCAGGACCCGATGCCCGTTACACCTTTGCGGGGCCGCAGGATCAGCGCGGCCACCACTCCCCCGGCTGCGCCGCCCAGATGCGCTTGCCAGGAGACGAAGCCGGAGACCAGCGGGAGGACGCCCAGCAGGATGCTGCCGTAGCCCATGAACAGCACAACTGCCAGGAGGATCTGCCGCCAACTGCGGTTGAAGAAGCCCCGGACCAGCAGGAAAGAGAACAGCCCGAAGACCAGGCCGGAGGCTCCCACCGTGATGCCGCCGTTCCCGATCAGCCAGACAGTCAGCCCGGATCCGAGCCAGCTGAAGGCCAGCGCCGTCAGGAAAACCCGAAGTCCGGACAGAAAGACCAGGAAGCCGAAAATTATCAGCGGCAGGCTGTTGGACAGCAAGTGGTTCAGGTTGGCATGCAGGAGCGGGAAGGTGAAGATGTCCAGCAGCCCGTCGGCGCTTCGGGGCCGCAGGCCGAACGTCCGGTTCAGCGAGCGCAGCATCAGCGCGTTGAACAGTTCAATGGCGAACAGGAGTGCCACAAAGCCGCCAAGCACCAGCAGTCCGCCCTTTGCCCGGGCGGCGATGGTCCGCCGCTCCCCGAACCCTCTGTTACCCATCAGTCCGGCCATGGCTTGTCCTAGTGCACCACGATGGGCTGGAAACCCTCGGCGCGCAGCGCGCTGAGGACCTGCTCGCAGTGTTCGTGGCCCTTGGTTTCGAGGTTGACGGTGATGGAGACGTCGCCCATGCTGATTGACCCGCCCACCCGGGTGTGGTCCAGCCCGGTGACGTTGGCATCGTTCTCCGCGATGATGCGGGCGATGGTGGCAAGCGAGCCCGGCCGGTCGTCCAGCATCATGCGGACGGTCATGTAACGCCCTGCGGCGGAGAGGCCACGCTGGATGACTTTGAGCATCAGCATGGGGTCGATGTTGCCGCCTGAAAGGACCACGGCCGTGGTTCCGGGATTCTCGATCTTGCCGTCCATGAGGGCGGCCACTCCCACAGCACCGGCAGGCTCCACCACCATCTTCGCCCGCTCGAGCAGGAAAATCAGCGCACGCGCGAGGGAGTCTTCGCTGACCGTTACGACGTCGTCCACCAGTTCACGGATGATGCTGAAGGGAAGCTGTCCCGGGCGTCCCACGGCGATGCCGTCGGCCATGGTAGACACCTTCTTCAACGGGACGAGTGCATCAGCGGCGAGTGACGGCGGGTAGGCAGCGGCGTTCTCGGCCTGCACGCCGATGATGCGGATCTCCCGGCCCAGTTCCCTGGCCCGTGCCTTGATGGCGACGGCGACACCCGCCAGGAGCCCCCCGCCGCCTACGCCCATCAGCACGGTGTCAACGTTGGGTACCTGCTCCAGGATTTCGAGTCCCAGCGTGCCCTGGCCTGCAACGACGTCCACATTGTCGAACGGGTGGACGAACACCGTTCCGGTTTCGTTGCTGTACCGCTGGGCTTCGGCGAGCGCCTCGTCGACATTGTGCCCGTGCAGGATGACCTCGGCCCCGTGGCTACGGGTGGCGGCCAGTTTTGGCAGGGCCACGCCCAGCGGCATGTAGATGCGGGCTTTGATGCCCAGGCTCTTGGCAGCTACAGCGACGCCCTGGGCGTGGTTGCCTGCGGACGCGGCAACCACGCCGCGCTTTTTCTCTTCCGGGGACAGCCGCGCCATCCGCACGTAGGCGCCGCGGACCTTGAATGATCCCGCCCGCTGGAGGTTTTCGCACTTGAAGTAGACGTCACCGCCGACCAGCGCCCCCAGTGCCCGGGATGATTCCACCGGGGTCCGCGCGATAATCCCGTCGAGCAGCTTCTGCGCCTCCAGGACATCGTCCAGCGTGACGGGAAGGGTTTCAAGGATGTTCACGGACTAATCTCCTCTGGATTTCGGCCCTGGCGCCGCGCCGTTCGAACGGGCGTCAGGTTGTTCTGCATCGGTGCTGGCTGCGGCGTCCACGCCGCCTTTGAGGGCGTCCGGCGGGTCAGCACGCGTAATGGTGTTGTCCGGGCCGGCGCCGGCAGCCACCGAGCCTGCAGGTGATGCCAACACCTGTTCATGTTCCCACGTTCTGGCCGCGATGTAGCGAACGGCCGAGTTTGCGACGGCGAGGACGGGCACCGAGAACAGCGCTCCGGGAATCCCGGCCAGGTAGGAACCGGCCGCTACCGAGAGGATCACTGCCACCGGATGCAGGGCTACCGCCTTGCCCATCACGAGTGGCTGAAGGATGTGGCTCTCCAGCTGCTGAACCAGCAGCACGATACCGAGCATGATCAGGGCGTTGATGGGGCCGTTCGCCACCAGCGCGAGCAGTACGGCAATGGCTCCTGTCACCAGGGCGCCGACGATCGGGATAAACGAACCGATAAACACCAGCACACTTAGGGGCAGCGCCAGCGGGACGCCGATAATCGCCGCACCCAGGCCGATGCCGACTGCATCCACAAATGCCACAAACATCTGGATGCGGGCATAGCTGACCATCGAAGCCCAGCCCTTGCGCCCGGCGCCGAACGTCGCCGCCCGTGCCTTCCGTGGCAACAGCCGGACAAGGAACGCCCAGATCCGGTCGCCTTCGAGGAGGAAGAAGATGAGGACGAAGAGCGCAAGGACCAGTCCCGCCGCGAAATGCCCTGCGCTGCTGCCGAAGGAGAGCGCACCGCTAAGGATATTGCTGGTGTTGTCCTGCAGCGCGGTGCTGGCTTCCTGCAGGTACTGATCGATCTGGTCTGCCGTGAGGTGGAGAGGCCCCTCGGACAGCCAGTTCTGGATCTGCCGTATGCCGGTCAGCGCTTCGGACCAGAGTTCCCCGAAGCCGGCGACGAGTTGCCTGCCCACCAGCGCCAGCGATCCCCCGATCAGGCCCAGGAAGCCCACCACCGTAATGGCCACAGCCGCCCCGCCGGGGATCCTGCGCCGTTTCAACCAACCCACCACCGGGCTCAGGAGGCCGGCCAGGAGGGCGGCGACCATCACCGGGATGATGAGGAAACTGATTCCCCGCAGCAGCCAAACCAAGGCGCCGCCCACAAGGAGGATGAGTCCCAGGCGCCAGGCCCATGATGCGGCGATGCGCACTCCGTAGGGAATGTCCTTGTCCAGTTCGCGGTCCGTCAAGACGCGCAATGGCGGAGTTCCGTTGGCCGGCGCAGCGGATGGTTGCCGTACAGGAAGTTGAGGGTCGGGCGATACGGGATCCTCGGCTGGCGTCATAGCCTAATAATTCCCCAGCCACGGCCTAATGGGAAACTGCTAGCCGGCGGCACCGGGACGGTAGTCGATCCCCCACGACATAGTGAAGTATTCGCCCGGCTGCACCCACCGGAGTCCGTCGCCGGAGTTGAAGGCGTTGGCGGGACCGGTCATGGGTTCAACAGCCACCGCGCGGCTCCGGTCCGGGTATTGCGTGCTGACGTAGACATGGACGTATTGGCATGATTCATCCTGCCAAAGGCTCACCTGCCGGCCATCCGGAGCCGCCAGCACGTGCCGCGCCCTGCCCCTTTCAAACTGCAGGCCGGTCAGGGCGACGTCCACGTTCAGCGGGGCAACATGCAACCCTGCCCGGAAGTCGGTGTCGCCCTGGACGGGCGCGCTGCTGCGCGGGATGAGGCGTTCGTCAGCCAGCAGCTGGGTATCAGCGGACACAGTCAATACGAGTTCCTCAACCGGGGTTTCCCCCAACCGCAGATACGGATGGGCCCCGAGGACGACGGGGGCAGCCTTCCTGGAATCGTTGGCCAACGTTTGGCGGACCTCCAGGCCAAGGTCTTCAGTGAGGAGGTACTGCACCCGGTGGCGCGCCAGGAAGGGGTATCCGTGCTGGGGAAAAATGGTGGCCTCAAGCGTGACTGAATGTTCGGACTCGTCAACGAGCGCGTAGGAGGCGTTGCGGAGGAGTCCGTGGCTTGCGTTGTTGCGTGCCACCTCGGTGATGGCAAGCTGCTGCTTCTTGCCGTCCAGGAACCACTGGCCGTCTTCGACGCGGTTGGCCCAAGGCGCAAGCGTGATCCCGGACCCGCCGGGCGGGATCTCGTCATCCCCGTAGGTTTCCGTCAGCTGGACTCCTCCCCTGCTGAACAAGCGGAGTCCGGCGGCCAGTTCGGTGACGACTGCCAAGGCGTCTCCCCGCCGGAGTTCATACTGCCGGCCGGTTGCGTACGCCCGGTAGCCTGAACCGACGCTGGTTTCGGGGGATGAATCGGAAGTCATGAGCAATACCGTACAGCGCCGGCGCCAGTGCTGGCATCGTGCCCTTGTTGGATTTTGTTAGTTTCTATTCTCTTTTGGGCGAACCGTGGCACAATAGTGTTAATTTGCAGCGCCACCAACAGGACGGGATCCATGACGGGAATCACCAGCACCAGGCTCTCCGACGGCAGGGAACTGATCTATTTTGATGACGCCCACGCCCTCAAAGCGCGGACTGCACGCACCACCACGGACCACCGGCCCTTGCCGCCAAGGAGCGAGCCGGGCGAAGTCCGGTTCGATGCCCTCACCGGTGAATGGGTGGCGGTAGCAGCCCACCGCCAAAGCCGCACCCACCTGCCGCCGGCCGACCAGTGCCCCATCTGCCCCACCACCGCCAGCAATCCATCAGAAATACCGGCTGGCAACTACGACGTTGTGGTGTTTGAGAACCGCTTCCCTTCCCTCGGCCCGGCTCTGGGCGCCGTCCCGGCGGAAGCGGCATGGGGGACAACGGGCCCGGCTTATGGCCGCTGCGAAGTGGTGGCGTTCACCCCGGACCACACCGGTTCCTTCAGCGGCCTGAGCGAAGCCCGCTCCCGCACTGTTATCGAGGCATGGGCGCAGCGCACCGCGGCCCTGAGCGCCCTCCAGGGAATCAAGCAGGTCTTCCCCTTCGAAAACCGTGGCGCGGATATCGGCGTCACCCTCCACCATCCGCACGGCCAGATCTATGCCTACCCCTACGTCGCCCCGCGCGCCGGCGTCCTCGGCGCTGCTGCCCGGAAGTTCTACGACGCGGCAGACGGCCGCGGGACCCTGACGGGCTCGCTGCTGCGCTCAGAACGCGAGGACGGCAGCCGGATGATCATGGAAGGCGAAAATTTCAGCGCCTACGTCCCGTTCGCGGCCCGCTGGCCACTTGAGATCCATCTGGTTCCCCACCGTCAGGTTCCGGACCTGGCGGCGCTGAGCGGAGAGGAGAAGGACGAGCTGGCGCACGTCTACCTTGACCTGCTCAAACGGCTGGATGCCCTCTACCCCACTCCGACGCCGTACATCTCCGCATGGCACCAGGCCCCGCTGGATGCACTGCTGCGTCCCGCGAGCTACCTCCACCTCCAGCTCACATCACCACGGCGGGCCGCGGACAAACTGAAGTTCCTCGCAGGGTCGGAGGCGGCCATGGGAGCCTTTATCAATGACACCACCCCGGAAAGTGTGGCAGAGCGCCTGCGCAACGTCACCGTTCCAGCTTCAACACCCTCCCCGGCTGCCTTTTCGGCAGCCCTGCCCGAAGGAGCCCCCGCTTGAGTGCCGGACCTGACCCGCTGACCACACCTGAGAGCACTGCCACCGAAGACCTGGCCGCACGGTTTACCCGGGAGTTCGGCGGTGTTCCGGCTGGAGTGTGGCAGGCACCCGGCCGCGTGAACCTGATCGGAGAACACACGGACTACAACGAGGGATTCGTCCTGCCCTTCGCTATCGACCGGACCGCACGCGTGGCGGTAGCCGTGCGCCCGGATGCCACCGTGCGGCTCCTGTCCACCTACGGCGACCAGGGCCTGGTGACCGCCTCACTCGACTCCCTGAAGCCCGGCTCGGCCAAGGGCTGGACCAAGTATCCGCTGGGCGTTATGTGGGCACTGCGGGAACGGGGCATCGAGGTTCCGGGCGTTGACCTGCTGCTGGACTCGAATGTCCCGCTCGGCGCTGGGCTTTCCTCCTCCCATGCCATCGAGTGCGCTGTCATCACCGCGTTGAACGAACTGACCGGTGCAGGGCTGCAGGCCGAGGAGATGGTCCTCGCCACCCAGCAGGCCGAAAATGACTTCGTAGGTGCGCCCACGGGAATCATGGACCAGTCTGCCTCGCTGCGGGGGTCGAAGGGCCACGCCGTCTTCCTGGACTGCAGGGACCAGCATGTGAGCCTGGTTCCGTTTGAAACGGAACCGGCGGACTTGGTGATGCTGGTCATCGACACCCAGGTGTCACATTCGCATGCGGACGGCGGCTACGCCTCCCGCCGGGCCTCCTGTGAACTGGGGGCCGAGGTTTTGGGAGTGAAGGCACTGCGCGATGTGCAGGTGGGCGACCTGGAGGAAGCGGCAGGGCTCCTGGACGACGTGACGTTCCGCCGGGTGCGCCACGTGGTCACCGAGAATGACCGCGTACTTCAGACCGTGGAGCTCCTCGCGGGCCAGGGGCCGGCAGCGATCGGTCCCCTCCTGGACGCGAGCCACGCCTCCATGCGCGACGACTTCGAGATCTCCTGCCCGGAGCTGGACCTGGCCGTGGAGGCTTCCCGGGCCAACGGGGCCATTGGTGCCCGGATGACCGGCGGCGGATTTGGTGGCGCGGCCATTGCGCTCACTCCCGTCGATTCTGAGCAAAAGGTGCGAGACGCCGTCGTAAGTGCCTTTGCCCATGCCGGCTTCACCGCTCCGGACATTTTCACGGTAACGCCGGCGGCCGGCGCCATGCTGATCGCGTAAGTCTGGAACAACGGCTGAGGGCCCCACCTTCCGGTGGGGCCCTCAGTTGTTTTGCGTATGTACCGGGCGTCGTCCGACGGCGGGACGACGCCGGGGTTTGCTAGTCGTCCCCTCGCAGGATGGCGAGCAGGCGGATGATTTCAACATAGAGCCAGACCAGCGTGACGGTGAGGCCGAAGGCCGCCGTCCAGGAGAAACGCTGGGGAGCACCGCTGCGGACACCCGCTTCGATGCTGGTGAAGTCCATGATCAGCGAGAAGGCTGCCAGGCCGATGGCGAGCAGGCCGATGAAAACACCCAGCGGAATGCCGAAGATCTCCACGCTTGTCCGTAGGCCAAAGGGCTCCTGCACGGCACCGGTCATCATCATGACCATGTTGATCAGCGCAAAGACCGCGTAGCCGATGATCGCGATCATAAAGAACCGCATCGCCTTGGGCGTGGCGCGGACCTTGCCGCTCTTGAACAGAACGAGGGTCACGGCGAACACGGACAGGGTGCCAATCACTGCCTGCAGGCCAACGCCCGGGAACTGCGCATCGAGGATACGTGTCAGACCACCGAGGAAGAGGCCTTCCAGTCCGGCGTACGCCAGGATGAGGGCCGGCGAAGGCTGCTTCTTGAAGGTGTTGACCAGTGCCAGGACGAAGCCGCCAAGAGCACCGACAATCATCAGCAGCGAAGCAAGCCCCATGCTGACAAACATGGTGACGGCAGCACCGGCAACCACGACGCCAAGGCAGGCTGCCGTCTTGACGATGACGTCGTCGAAGGTCATCCGTCCGGTATCAGCCGGACCTGCTGCGGGCTGGTTGTACATCTGCTGCAGCTGCTCGTCGGTCATGGGCTGCTGCCCGTAGCCCTGCTGGCCATAAGGAGCCTGGCCGTACGGTGACTGGCCGTACGGTGACTGGCCATATGGTGACTGGCCATAGGGAGCCTGCGGGACAGGCGGTGCCTGGGTGGCTCCACGGAAGCTTTTTCCGTTGAAGATCGGGTTGCCGCCAAGTGCCATTGCGGGATTCCTCCATTGATGGGTGTGTTTGTGAACCTTATGGTTTACGCTACCAATTTTCACGTCGCGGCACTGCTAAAAGTTCCCTGCGGCCACGGGTGCAACCCAACCGTGACGTGCTGACGCCACATCGCCTCTGGGGCCAGGAGTCCACCAGGCCGTCCGACCCCTCCGGGAAGCACCGTGGCTCAACAAAGGTTTCCTCCTGCTCTTCCACGGTTAAGGCCCGGCGTTCAGCTCAGTTGTTACCTGATCGCTATGCTGGCGCCTCCAATCCGGGCATTTATAGGTTCTTTCGGGCTGTAGCATAAGCCAAGCAGGGTGACGGAACTCACATGTGTGACGGGTGCAGGGCGTTATGGCATCATCCCAGCCCTGCATCCGTTCGCACCGGTTGCAATGGCGCAGCCGAGACCGCCCCCCAAGTGGAGGTTTTCAATTTGAGAAGTACATCCCAAGGCCTGCCGGCCGGAGGACGCCGCGGGTTGCTAAGACTATTGGGAGCCATCAGCGCGTCCATCCTGGCAATCCTCCTCGTGGTGGCCCCGGCATCCCAGGCCACTTCCCCCTCACCGACACCATCCCCGTCGAACCAAACCTTCCAGAACAACATCAGCGGATTTCTCCGTGACGATACGCGCGCACCCCTGGCGGACGTGACCATCACCGCCAAGAGCGGCGACTTCACCGGCACCGCCAAGTCGTCCGCGAACGGGTCCTGGAGTATCGGGGTGCCCGAGCAGGGGACCTACACGGTGGAGCTGGACGAATCGACCCTGCCTGAGGGCATAACCCTGGCCGAGGGCCAGGAGAACCCCCGCGAGGTGACGTTCAGCCAGACGTCCAACCTGTCAGTCATCTTCGCGTTCGGCAAAGGCATCGTGGTCCAGCAGCAGGACTTCGGCCAGAACCTGCTCAACCGGCTCGTGGCCGGCTTGAGTTTTGGGCTACTGCTCGCACTGGCGTCGGTCGGCCTCTCGCTGATCTTCGGTACCACGGGATTGACCAACTTCGCCCACGGCGAGATGGTCACCCTCGGTGCGGTCCTGGTGTTTGCCCTCAATGCGATCGGACTTCCGTTCTGGCTGGCCATCATCCTCTCCCTGCTGGGCGGCGGGTTGTTCGGCTACGTCCAGGACCGGGGGCTGTGGCGGCCCCTGCGGCGCCGCGGCACGAGCCTGGTGCCCATGATGATCGTCAGCATCGGCCTTGCCCTTGCCGTCCGTTACGTCATCCAGTTCTTCTTCGGCGGCGCAACCCAACAGTTGCCGTTCGCCCAAAGCCCTGAGATCCAGCTCGGCCCGGTCTCCATCTCACCCAACAACCTTTGGTCCCTGGGTATCAGCGCGGTGGTCATCGCCCTGATCGGCATCGTGCTGCTGAAAACCAGGCTGGGCAAAGCCACCCGTGCAGTGGCGGACAACCCCGCCCTCGCTGCGGCATCGGGAATCGACGTCGACGCTGTGATCAGGCTGGTCTGGATCACCGGCGGCATGCTGGCGTCGCTCGGCGGCATCCTCTGGGCCTACTACCGTCCGGGCGTCACGTTCGACATGGGCTCCGCCATCCTGCTGCTGATCTTCGCCGGCGTAACCCTCGGCGGGCTCGGCACCGTCTTCGGCGCCCTGATCGGTTCCATCATCGTCGGCATCTTCGTGGAGCTGACCACCGTGTTCGGCCTCGCCGCCGACCTCAAATACGTGGGAGCCCTGTTCATCATGATCGTTGTCCTCTTGTTCCGGCCACAGGGAATCCTGGGCCGACGCGAGCGCGTGGGTTAGGAGACAGCCATGGACTTTGGATTCATTCTTGCCAGTGCCGCCGCTGAGATATTCAGCCCGACGACGGCCGCCTACGCCCTGGCCGCACTCGGCCTCGCCGTACACTTCGGTTACTCAGGGCTGCTCAACTTCGGCCAGGCGGGCTTTATGGCCGTGGGGGCCTACGGCTTCGCCATTTCCACCCTCAGCTTTGGCGTCCCGTTCTTCGTGGGACTGCTGATCGCCATCATTGCCTCAGCCATTTTTGCGTTGCTGCTGGGCATCCCCACCCTGAGGCTCCGTGCCGACTACCTCGCCATCGTCACCATTGCGGCGGCCGAAATCGTCCGGTACATCGTCACCACCAACCAACTCACCTCCGTCACGGGATCGGCCAACGGCCTGGCTGCCTTCGAAGGCGGGTTCTACTCCATGAACCCGTTCCCCGAAGGCTCCTACTTCGGCATGAACAGCCGTGACTTCTTCATCCGCGTGGTGGGTTGGGCGCTGGTGATCCTTTGCTGCACGCTTGTCTGGCTGCTAATGCGCAGCCCCTGGGGCCGGGTGCTCAAAGGCATCCGTGAAGACGAGAACGCCGTACGGTCACTGGGCAAGAACGTCTACGCATACAAGATGCAGGCCCTTATCATCGGCGGTGTCCTGGGCGCCCTCGCCGGCATGGTCTTTACCCTCCCCCGCGGAGCGGTACAGCCGGCAAACTATGGAACAGAACTTACGTTCTTCCTCTACACCTGCCTCCTGCTCGGCGGCATGGCCACGGTATTGGGGCCGGTCATCGGCGCCATGATCTTCTGGGTGGTCCTCTCCTTGACCCAAGGGATCCTTTATGGCCTGATCGAGTCAGGTGCGGTCACATGGCTCAACACGGTCCAGGCCGGGCAGCTGCGCTACATCCTGGTTGGCGTCGCCCTGATGCTGCTGATGATCTTCAGGCCACAGGGCGTCTTCGGAAACAAGAAGGAGTTGGCGTTCGCATGAGCAAGCACAGCGAAGAATTCACCACCACTCAGGCGGGGGACCCGGACTACATGACGGACACCCGTCCCATAGCCGCCGGCGAGACCGGCCCGGGCTGCAAAAAACGGGACCCTATCGTGGTCGCGGAAAACGTCACCCGAAGCTTCGGCGGCATCAATGCCGTGGACGTCGAATACCTGGAAATTCCCCGCCACAAGATCACGGCACTTATCGGCCCCAACGGAGCCGGCAAAACCACCCTCTTCAACCTGCTGACCGGTTTTGACACGCCCAACAGCGGCAAGTGGCAGTTCGAAGGCCAGAGCCTGGCCGGGGTGTCCCCCTACAAGGTGGCGCGGATGGGAATGGTGCGCACGTTCCAGCTCACCAAAGTCATGGGCAAGCTGACCGTGATGGAAAACATGCGGCTTGGCGCCGCAAACCAGCCCGGTGAGAGCCTCGCCAAGGCCCTGTTCAAAGGCATCTGGGGCGGCAGGGAAAAGCAGATTACCGCCGAAGCCGATGTCCTGCTCGAGAAGTTCAAACTCGACGCCAAGAAGGACGACTACGCGGCTTCCCTTTCCGGCGGCCAGCGCAAGCTCCTGGAAATGGCCCGGTCCCTCATGGTCCGGCCCAAGCTGGTGATGCTTGATGAGCCCATGGCAGGCGTCAACCCTGCGTTGACGCAGTCCCTGCTGGACCACATCAAGAACCTCAAAGCCGAAGGCATGACGGTCCTCTTCGTGGAACACGACATGCACATGGTCCGGCATATCGCCGACTGGGTAGTGGTCATGGCCGAAGGAAAGGTGGTTGCGGAAGGTCCCCCCGGGGAGGTCATGAAGAACCCCGCAGTCATCGACGCCTATCTGGGCGCCCACCACGACGTTGACCTCGGAGACTCCGAGGGCATCAAGGAGCTTGCGGCGGAACTTGTGGCCGACGAAGAATCCATCGTTGGAACAGAAAATGCGGGCATCATCGCCGTGGACGTTGTGGCGGCAGAGGGTGGCCAACCAGCCCGCAGTGGGGACGGCCAGCCACAGGGCGATCAACCACGCGGGCGCCACGGAAGCTCGGAGACCGGCAGCACAGAGAAGGACACCCCATGAGCAGCACCAGCACGGCACCCGCCGCACAGCCAGTCAGCGACAGCGACTCAGTGGTTAAGGTTACCGACCTTGTGGCCGGTTACCTTCCCGGGGTCAACATCCTGAACGGGTGCAGCATCGAGGCCCGGAAGGGCGAACTGATCGGCATCATCGGACCCAACGGAGCCGGCAAGTCCACTCTGCTGAAAGCCATGTTCGGCCTCGTGAAGGTTCATTCCGGGACAGTCGTGGTGCGCGGGCAGGACATCACCGGGCTCAAAGCGAACAAACTCGTGTCCCGGGGTGTGGGTTTCGTCCCCCAGACCAACAACGTGTTCGCCACCCTGACCATCGAGGAAAACCTGCAGATGGGCATGTTCCAGCGGCCCAAGGACTTCGCGGAGCGGTTCGACTTCGTCACCGGCCTGTTTCCTGAACTCGGCAAGCGCCGCGCCCAGCGTGCCGGCTCCCTCTCAGGCGGTGAGCGGCAGATGGTGGCCATGGGCAGGGC
This sequence comes from Arthrobacter sp. D3-16, assembly GCF_054408515.1. NCBI lineage: Bacteria > Bacillati > Actinomycetota > Actinomycetes > Micrococcales > Micrococcaceae > Arthrobacter > Arthrobacter sp. D3-16. Next base: position 2,901,799 of record NZ_CP096437.1, read on the forward strand.
ACTGATGATGGACCCGGCCGTGCTGTTGCTCGACGAGCCGTCCGCCGGCCTCTCCCCCGTCAAGCAGGACGAAACCTTCCTGCGCGTCCACGAGATCAACCGCGCCGGCGTCTCAGTGATCATGGTGGAACAGAATGCCCGCCGCTGCCTCCAGATCTGCGATCGCGGCTATGTCCTGGACCAGGGCAGGGATGCCTACACCGGCACGGGCCGCGAACTGATGAAGGACCCCAAGGTCATTCAGCTGTACCTCGGCACGCTGGCCGATACCGTCGAGTAAAGGCAAGCGCCACACAAAGAGCCCCTGTCCGGTCGGACAGGGGCTCTTTGGTGTATCGGGAGTGGCGTTTACAGCTTGCCGAACTCCGACTGGAGGGGCTTGAGCTTGTTCTCGTTGGTGTACTCGTAGATACCGATGTAGGCCTCGGTCGGGTCACCGGCGTCGGAGAACGTTACAGGGCCGGACTGGCCGTCGTAGTCGATGTCCTTGCCCTCGCGCAGCAGCGTAACGCAGGAGGCGAAGCTGGTGCACTTCTCACCGGCCTCCGAGACTCCCTTGAGCTGCTTGGCGATTTCGGGGCCGCTGGTGCTTCCGGCAGCTTCAGCCGCCAGTGCGATCAGGTTCACAGCATCGTAGGATTCACCGCCGTAGGTGAAGTCCTTCAGCGCCGGGTCCACCTCCAGAAGCTTCTTGGTGAAGGATTCGTTGGCGAAGGTTCCCGGGAAGGTGCCGTGGGCTCCCTGCATGGTCCCTGGCTCGAAGTCCTTGCTGTAATCCGAGGTGTTGCCGTCCACCAGGAACATCTGGGTGGCGTTTACACCCTTGCCGGTCATCAGCGGAACGATGCTCTTGGCCTGGTCGAATGTGATCAGGGCGATGGCATCGGGCTTGGCTGCGATGACCTTGTCCACCTGGCTGCTGAACTGGGTATCGCCTTCGTTGAAGAGCTCCTCAGCTACGACCTTGCCACCGGCTGCCTCAAATGCAGCCTTGATGTTGGTCGCCAGCCCTGTGCCGTAGGCGTCATTCAGGACGATCATGCCGACCGTCTGGGCGCCGCAGGTGGCCATGTAGTTGCCGAGCACCTTGCCCTGGAGAACGTCTGAGGGAGCTGTGCGCCAGTACAGGCCCTTGTCGTCCCACGTGGTGAAGTCCGGCGAGGTGTTGGCGGGCGAGAACTGGAGCACGTTGGCGCCAGTGATCTGGTTGATGACCGTCTTGGACACACCGGAGGAGGCTGCGCCGATGATGGCGTTGACGCCCTGGCCGAGCAAGGCCGCAGTGGACTGCGTGGCGATGTCCGTCTTGGTGTCGCCTGAGTCGCGGTGTACTACTTCGACAGGCTTCCCGAGGACGCCGCCGGCGTCGTTGACTTCCTTGACACCGAGGTTAACACCGGCGATTTCCGGCGGGCCGAGGTACGCCAGCGAACCCGTGGTGGGCAGGAGGGACCCGAGCTTCAGCGGGGTCTCGGTAGTGCCCGTGGACGGAGGGACCGCGCCGCCCGCGCCAGTGGCCTGGGCGGTGCTCCCGCCGGTAGAGCCGGGGGCAGGGCATGCAATTCCTGCCGCCGATCCGGTGGCGGTTTCGGACGCCGTGGGTGTGGACGAACCGCCGCAAGCCGTTGCCATAAAGGCGACGCCGATGCCAAGCGCTGTCAGCTTGGCAACGCGGGTTCCCGCCTGGGGGAATAAAGTCATTTACGAGCTCCTCGATCTAAAGGTGCGAACGGCCTTTGACACGAAAAATCAGGTGTTCCTGATTTAGCTTCAAGCTAGTGCATATCCCGGGCGAAGATAAGTGACTGAGGTCACATCCTTATAACAGTCGTTGCATATGTGGAATTAAATGCGGGAAGCCGCCCGCGACGCGGACGGCTTCCCCGATAAGCCGGGCATTCGGTGCCAGGCTTTGCCAAGTACCCCAGGTGGGACTCGAACCCACAACACGCGGATTTTAAGTCCGCTGCCTCTGCCAATTGGGCTACTGGGGCAACGGCTCCATGGTATCCCGTCAGAGGCGCGTGAACGGTTCGGCATACCGGAAGGTCCCCCGGACCCCGCCGTGCCACATGGCGAGCGGCAGGAGCTGGAAATATTCGCCCCAGGCCTCCTCCGGCGGGAGCACCCCCAGAGTGGCCGCCGGAACGAATCCGAAGCGGGAATAGTAGTCGGGGCTGCCCAGCAGTGCGATGCCGGTTTCCCCTGCGGCGTTGGCCCTGGCGATGCTCTCCTTCATCAGGACGGAACCGATGCCCTGCCGTTGGAGCCGCGGCGTGACTCCGATGGGCCCGAGGCCTAAAAGTTCCTGGTCCCCCACCCACCCGCGTGTGCTGATCACGTGCCCCACCACCTGGCCGTCAAGGACCGCAACCACGCTGAACTGCGGGAGGTACTCCTTTGCATCGAAGAGATCGCGGAGCACGTTGACTTCAACCGGCTCCCCGTCCGCCGGAAGACCGGTAGCCGGTGAGATAGCGAAGGCGTCGGCTGTCAGGGCGAGGATCGCGTCCCGGTCGGCTGGAGTCTCGTCGCGCAGCACCAGCCCGGCCCCTGGCAGCTGCCCATCCTGCACGTGCCGGCCCTGCCGGGCGAGTTCAGCCAGCACCTCAAGGGCGCGTGGCGCGTCCGCAACCGGTACCAGCAGGTGGTCATGGTGGAACCCGGCCAGTACATTGCAGCTGATCCCCGCATCCGTGAGGGCCCTGCTGACGGCCGCGGTTAATCCCACGGCCTCCAGTGCCGAGTGGATCTGCAGGGTGATCCACGAAGTCGTAGGGCAGCCCTTCGCTGTCCGCCTCGGCGCGGGGCAGGACCACAGTGAGGCCCTCAGCTTCCCTGACCGCCGCTTCGATGCCGGCCGCCAAGGGCCGCCCGTGCGGCCATAGGACGTAAACGTATTCGCCGGGCCGCCGCACCGGGCGCATCCCTGTGAGCAGGGCCTGGAGGTTCTTCTCACCAGTCATGCTGCCAGTCTAGAAGGCGCGGCCTGGCGCCGGGTGAGGAGCCGTGCCTGGCCAGCCCGCATGTGGGCAGCCGGGCAAACGCAAAACGGCGACCATCCCCGAAGGGGACAGCCGCCGTCGTGCGTTAAAGCGGGGCCGGCCTATTTGGCGTTGGCCGTGACCGATTCCTTGGAGTCCACCTTGGTGGAACCGGATCCGCCGGCCACCGGGGCAGGCGCGTCCGCAGCGGGTGCGGAGGCCGGCTTCGGAGCCGGGGTAGCTGCTGCCACGAAGGCACCACGGGGGTTGTCCAGGTCCATCAGCTGCGTGGTGTCGCGGCCAGCGAAGAAGCTCAGGATCCAGTTGAAGATGACGCGGAACTTGCGCTCGAACGTGGGCATGGCCATGCCGTGGTAGCCGCGGTGCGCGAGCCAGGCGAGTCCGCCCTTGAGCCCGATGCTGCCCACGAGGTTGATGTTGGCAACACCCTTCCACTCGCCGAAGCCGGCAACGGCACCCAGGTTCTTGTGCTTGTAGTCCTTCAGCGGCTTGTCCCAGCGGGAGGCCCACAGGTTCTTGGCGAGCCGCTTCGCCTGGCGGAGCGCGTGCTGGGCGTTGGGGACGCAGGTGCCGTCCGGGAGGCCCTTGCCGGTGAGGTCGGGAACAGCGGCGACGTCGCCGGCTGCCCAGGCGTTGTCGACGATGCCTTCATCGCCGGCGACCCGAAGGTCCGGCAGGACACGGACGCGGCCGCGCGGCTCGAGCGGGAAGTCGGTGGAACGGACCATGGGGTTGGCCTGCACGCCGGCGGTCCACACAAGGGTGTCGGCTTCGAACTCCTGGGCGGGGGTCTTGTCCGGCAAGTTGATGAGCTTGAGGGTGCCTTCGGCGCTGTCCAGCGAGGTGTTCAGCAGGACCTCGATGCCACGGCTGCGCAGGTGCTCCACAACCCATTCGGCCTGCTTGGCGGTAACTTCCGGCATGATCCGGCCCATGGCTTCAACCAGGACGAAGCGGACTTCCTCCTGCTTGATGCGCGGGTTGTTCCGCACGGCGGCACGGGCGAGGTCTTCCATCTCGGTGATGCACTCGATGCCGGCGAATCCGCCGCCCACCACAACGAAGGTGAGGGCCTTGGCGCGGGCAGCGGGATCGGTCATGGTGGAGGCAACTTCGATGCGCTCCAGGACCTTGTTGCGCAGGGCAACGGCTTCCTCGATGGTCTTCAGACCGATGCCCTTGTCAGCAAGGCCCTTGATGGGGAACGTACGGGTGATGGCACCTGCGGCCATCACAACGTCGAAGTAGGGCACCTCGAAGTGGGCGCCGCCGTCGGCCGGAGCCACCACAGCCGTGCGGTTGGCGTGGTCGATCGAGGTCACGCGGCCCTGGATCAGTTCGGTCTGCTTGAGGTGCTGGCGGTGCGAGACCACAGCGTGGCGCGCCTCGATGTTGCCGCCGGCCACCTCGGGCAGGAACGGCTGGTAGGTCATGTAGGGCAGTGGATCCACGAGGGTGACGATGCCACCGGCATTCGCGATCTTCTTCTGCAATTTGAGTGCTACGTACAGGCCGACGTACCCGCCGCCGACGACGAGTACCCGGGGACGATCCTGGAGCTCTGGGGTGGTTGCCATAGTTTAAGGATACAGCAGTTTGTGAAAATCTTCACTAACTGCCGGACAGCCTTCCTGCCTCAGGTTTTGCGGCCGGAATCCACGCTGTCCATCACGCCGGTGTCGGGCTCCTCGGTCACCTCAGCCGGGCTCCTCGCCGCCCGCCGGAGCTGAATGACGGCTGCCGCGATGATCGCCACGAACAACACGCTGAAACCGATCACGACCGCGGCGCCGAGGGCAGTGTCCCGCTGCGACGGCGGCTCAGCCGCAGGCACAGTTGCCTCCGGCAAAGTTGGTACGGCACTGGGAACTTCCGAGGTAGGCAGCGGGGCGGGAGTGGCGAGGTTGCCCCGCCGGTGCACGCGGATCCATTCGGCGATGGACCCCAGCGGGTTGGCGCTGACCTCGGGAACGGTGTCCTTCAAGGCCGCCTCGGCGTCGAGCACCCCGTAGCCATACAGAGGATCCTTGCCGGGGTCTCCGGCATCCTTTGCCGTCGAAACAATCCTGTTAATGACCTGCTTCGCCGACATCGCCGGCCACTTGGACCGGATCAGCGCCGCCACGCCGGCAACAATGGGGGTGGCACCGGAGGTTCCTGCCCATTCCGCATAGCCGCCGCCGGGAACGCCGCCGAGAAGGTTTTCCGCCGGCGCCGCGACGCCGATGCTGATTCCCTGCGAGGATGCGTCAACGCTGGCCGCGCCCTTGCGGTCCAGGCCGGCGACGGTGAGGACGCCAGGAATGGTGGCCGGAGCACCCACCTGCATGTTGCCACCCACCCGGTTGCCGGCCGCAGCCACGATCACTACGTCTTTTTGCTCGGCGTAGAGAAAAGCCGCGTCCCAGCTTTGCGGCCACTGCGGGGTGGTGCTGCCCAGGGAAATGTTGATGACCTTGGCGCCGTTGTCCACCGCCCACCGGACGGCCTCCGGAATCTGGTCCTGGTCGCTTTTGCCCGAGGGGTTCGTGGAGCCCAGCCACGTGGACACAGCAAGGACCTGGGCCTCCGGGGCCACGCCGACGATTCCGTCCGGCGGTAGTGCTGCGGGGCCAGGTGATGGACTGAGAGTGGCGTCCGCGGGCTGGTGGCCGCGTCCTGCCAGCATGGTGGCCACGAGCGTGCCGTGTTCGGTCTTGGAGCCCACGCCCTTCTGGCCATCGGGCTGGCCTGAACCGGAGGCGTCGTAGCCGCCGGCCACGGCTCCCTTGAGGTCGGGATGCCGGGCGTCCACACCGCTGTCGATGACGGCAACTTTCACTCCGGCGCCCTTGGAAACCTCCCACGCCTTGGTGATGCCGGCCTCGGCCAGCCAGTACTGCTTGTCGCGCCATTCGTCCGCCTGCGCCGCGGAGGCTGCAAAAAGACCGTTGACGAGGAAGCCGCCCGCCAGGACCAGCGCGAGCAGGGCTGGGCCGGCCCGGCCAAGCAGCGGCCTCTTCCCCATTGTTTGTTTGTGCATGGGCCGTCAGCCGATGCTCAGGGCGATGCCGTCGAGAATGTCATGTTCGCTGGCGGTGGCAGTTGCGATGCGCCCGCCGGTCAAGCCCGCCAGTTGCTCAAGGATGCGGCGCCAGACCAGCCCGCCTGCGCCGATCACGTCCACCCGGCCCGGGTGCATGTAGGGCAGGGCGGCGCGGTCCGAGCGCGCCATGGTCAGCAGATCCGTGGCGGCATCCCGGACTGTAGCCAGGGGCAGTTCAGTCCCGTGGATGGCGTTGGGCGAATATTCGGTCAGCTGAAGCGCGTGTGCGGTGATGGTGGTAATGGAACCGGCAACCCCGACGACGGCGGTGGCGCGTTCCAGCGGAACGTCCTGGCCAGCGCGGGCGATGGCGGCGTCCACATCAGCTTCCGCAGCGGCTATCTGTTCGAACGTGGGCGGGTCCTCGCGCAGATGCCGTTCGGTCAGCCGCACACACCCGATGTCCACGGACTTGGCTGCCGTCACCCCGGCTGCCGTGCCCAGGACGAATTCGGTGCTGCCGCCGCCCAGGTCAACCACCAGTACCTCCTGGCCGTCAAGGATGGGCAGGACGCTGCTGGCGCCGGCAAAGGACAGCGCTGCTTCCTCGTCTCCGGAGATGACCTCAGGTTCCACGCCCAGGAGGTCCCGGATGCCGTCCACGAAGACGTCCCGGTTCCGGGCGTCGCGGCTGGCGGAGGTGGCAACGAAACGCAGCTTTTGGGCTCCGTGCTCCTGGATCAGGCGGGCGTACTCGCCGGCCGCCGCAAAAGTGCGTTCCAGCGCCTCGGGAGCCAATTCACCGGTGGCGTCCACTCCCTGGCCCAGCCGCACCACGCGCATCTCCCGCACGACGTCCTTGAGGCTGGCGGTCCCGTTGTTGTGTTCGATATCGGCGATGAGGAGGCGGATGGAGTTGGTGCCGCAGTCGATGGCGGCGACGCGGGTCATTCCCCGGCCTCTGCCGTGCCGGTGGTCTTCCTCACGGGCGCAGGGCGGCCTACGATGTCCGGCAGCCCCTGCGGCCCGTGGCGGCTGAGGTCCCGCGACGGTGCTTCCCCGGTGGTGTCCCAGGCGCCGTCGCAGAAGCACCTGTCCGCGGTCCACCACTCGCTGATTGCTGCGATGGCCTGGTCCCCCAGCGGGTTGACTCCCGGGCCGGCTGCGAGTGAATGCCCCACCAGGACGTGCAGGCATTTGACGCGGGTTGGCATGCCGCCGGCGGAGATCCCGTCAATTTCAGGGACGGCTCCGATGCCGGACCGTTCACCGATGTCCGAGCGTGCCTCCAGGTATGCGTTGTGCGCGGAGCGGTAGGCGGCGGCCAGTACGTCATCGCCGGCCAGCTGTTCGTTCATCACGTTCATCACGCCCGCAGCCTCGAGCCGGGAAACCGCAGAGGTAATGACCGGATGCGTCAGGTAGAAGGTGGTGGGGAACGGGGTTCCATTGCCGAGGCGGGGAGCGGTGGCGGCTACCAGCGGGTTGCCGCAGACGCAGCGCGCGGGAATCTCCACCACGTCACGGACCGGCCGTCCCAGCTGGCGGCTCAGTACTTCCAGGTCTCGCGGTGATGGCTGGCGGGATTCGTCCCGGGCGGCTGCCGTGTTGGGTTCCACTGTCGCGGGCCGTCCTTCCTTTTGCGGTTCAGTCTGTGGCCGCGCGCGTGATGGACTCCCACAGGGAATCCACCCACGGCAGATCGGCGGGGTCTTGTGCTGCTGCGCCGGTCTGGCTACCGCTCTCTCCGGCGGGCAGATCGCTGCCGAAGACCCAGTAGCCGGTTTCGCCCGGCATAACCATGTTAATGCGGTCTCGGGCCTGCTGTTTCACGTAGTTGGGGTCCTGCCAGCGGGAAACCTGCTGCCGGAGGCTGTCGCCTTCGGCCTCGCGTGCGGCAATGTCTGCGTTCAGGGCCGCGATTTCGGCCTTTTTGTCGAAGAAAATCTTCACGGTGGGCGCCAGCATGATGGTGATGGCTATCATGACCACGGCCAGCGCGAGCATCCGTCCGGAAAACGCCTTGGCCGGGACTGGCTGCTGGTCTTCGGGCGTTTCCGTGCCGGCTGCCTGCGAGGCGCCTGGGGAACTGCTCCCCTTCTTTCCGCCCGCAGGCGTCGTGGCCCCGTGAGGCCTCGAGGCATTCCTGGAACCCTGCGAGTGGCCACCCGCGGCGTTGCCCGCCGTCGGGGGCGCGGCTTTTCGGGGGACGCCGTCCGTGCCGGGCTTGTCCTTGGCGGAACCGAAATCCGCCCGGATGACATCGGCGTCGCCGTCCGTTTCCTGGCCTGGCCCCGTTGTGCCCGAACGGGAAGAGGCGACCTTTGGGACTTTGGGACGGCGGGTAGCCATGACACTCCTGAAACGCGCAGCCTGCCTGGGCCGCCACTAGCTGGGCTGAAACTAATACTGCCGAAACAACAACGGTGGCTATGGTCTTTCAACCATAGCCACCGCTTCGTCGTTTATGCGGCTACTAGCCCTTGAAACGCGGGAACGCGCTGCGGCCTGCGTAGCGTGCGGCGTCGTCGAGTTCCTCTTCGATCCGCAGCAGCTGGTTGTACTTCGCAACGCGCTCGGACCGGGCCGGGGCGCCGGTCTTGATCTGGCCGGCGTTGGTGGCCACTGAGATGTCGGCGATGGTGGTGTCCTCGGTCTCGCCGGAGCGGTGGGAGGTGATGGTGGTGTAGCCGGCGCGCTGGGCGAGGCTCACGGCGTCAAGCGTTTCGGTGAGGGAACCGATCTGGTTGACCTTGACCAGCAGCGAGTTGGCGGTCTTGGTGTCGATGCCGCGCTGCAGGATGGAGGGGTTGGTGACGAAAAGGTCATCGCCAACCAGCTGCACCTTGTCGCCGATGGAGTCGGTGAGGGTCTTCCAGCCGTCCCAGTCGTTTTCGTCCAGCGGGTCTTCGATGGAGACCAGCGGGTAGTCCGCGACGAGTTCGGTGTAGTACGCGCTCATCTCGGCGGAGGTCAGCGACTTGCCTTCGAACTGGTAGGCGCCGTCGGTGAAGAACTCGGAGGAGGCAACGTCCAGGGCCAGCGCAATGTCCTTGCCCGGGGTGTAGCCGGCGTTCTTGATGGCTTCCTGGATCAGGTCCAGCGCTGCACGGTTGGACGGCAGGTTCGGAGCGAAGCCGCCTTCGTCGCCCAGGCCGGTGGCCAGGCCCTTTTCCTTCAGCACTGACTTGAGCGCGTGGTACACCTCAACGCCCCAGCGCAGGCCCTCGGAGAAGGTCTCGGCACCCAGCGGGACAACCATGAATTCCTGGATGTCGACGTCGGAATCAGCGTGCGAGCCGCCGTTGAGGATGTTCATCAGCGGGACGGGCAGGACGTGGGCGTTCGGACCGCCGAGGTACTTGTACAGGGGCAGGTCCGCGGAGGCGGCAGCTGCGTTCGCAACAGCCAGGGAAACGCCCAGGATGGCGTTGGCGCCCAGCTTGCCCTTGTTCGGCGTGCCGTCCAGGTCCAGCATGGCCTGGTCGATGCTGCGCTGGTCCGTGGCGTCGAAGCCGGTCAGCGCCGGAGCGATCTGGTCGATGATGGCGTCAACAGCCTTCTGGACGCCCTTGCCGAGGTAACGGCCCTTGTCGCCGTCGCGCAGTTCAACGGCCTCGTGCTCACCGGTGGAAGCGCCGGAGGGAACTGCTGCGCGGCCGATCTGGCCGTCGGAGAGCAGGACCTCTACTTCTACGGTCGGGTTGCCACGGGAATCGAGGATCTCGCGGGCGTGGATGGCATCGATAAGCGCCATGAATTTGCTCCTTATGGGCGATTAACGGGGGGATCTTGCAGAAAGACTCGACGTACTCGTCACGGACCAGCGTAGTCGAGAGTGGTCCGGGTTACGGAAACCTATCCAGCCCCCGGACGTCATGATGGTGCGGTTATCTCTGTTGGTGCTGCTCGGGGATGCTCTGCTGGTAATCCCGGACCGCACCGCGCAGGGCACGCTCGGCGTCGAACCCGTTGGCGTGGGCGGAACGCACGACGGCGAGCAGCAGCTCGCCGAGTTCTTCTTCCGTTCCCGGAATGGGAGCCGGCGGCGGAACGGCAGTGCCCGCCCTGACCGCCCGGTCGATGGACTTCTGGGCCCGGGCCAGCGCCGGGAGGGCCAGCGGGATCCCCTCAAAGGGATCCCGCCGCTCCGGCCGCTCGGCCCGCTTCACGGCGTCCCACTTCTGCACGATCTCATCAATGGTGGCCGGAAAAGTGTCCTGCAGGGAGCCGTCCGGACGGAACACATGGGGGTTCCGTCGGATCATCTTGGCACTGAGCCCGCGCGCGACGTCGTCGAACGTGAAGGCGCCGCGCTCTTGGGCGAGCCGGGCATGCAGCACCACCTGGAGCAGGACGTCGCCCAGCTCGCCCCGGAGTTCGGCATCGGCTGTTTCTGTGCTGGTGCCGCCGGCGGTGCCGGCCTCAATCGTTTCGGCGACCTCATAGGCCTCCTCCAGGAGGTACTCCACCAGCGACGCGTGGGTGAGCGCGCCCATCCAGGTGCAGTGCTCCCGCAGGGAACCGACAATCCCCAGCAGCTCCCCAAGCTCGCAAGCTCGCTCGGGGGCCCCTGCTGCTGTGGGCCCATTCCGCAGCTCCCCAAGCTCGCAAGCTCGCTCGGGGACCCTTGCTGCTGTGGGCCCATTCCGCAGCTCCCCCACCGGGGTGCTGCCGGGGAGCTCCCCTACCGGGGAGCTGCCGGCCTCCGGCTCGTTAGCCAAGGTTCGCGTAGGCGTCGTTGATGTACTCCACCAGGGCTTCCTTTTCCTCCAGCGGCAGGAAGGATGCCTCGGCGGCGTTAAGCGTCAACTCCAGCAGGTCGTCCAGGTCATAGTCGAAGGTTTCCACCAGGAGGTCGAACTCGTCGGTCAGGGTGACCCCGCTCATCAGGCGGTTGTCGGTGTTGATGGTGACGTTGAAGCCCAGCTGGTACAGCATGTCCAGCGGGTGGCTTTCGATGCCATCGCCGAACCCGGCGATGGCACCGGTCTGGAGGTTGGAGGACGGGCAGATTTCCAGGGCGATGCCGCGGTCGCGGACCCAGCTGGAGAGGTCGCCGAGGGTCACCAGCCCGATGGTGTCCTCGGTCTCGTCATCGTCGTCGAACTCCACCATGATGTCCTCGGCGATCCTGACGCCGTGGCCCAGCCGGAGCGCCCGGCCGTCCACCAGGGCGGACTGGATACTTTCCAGGCCGGCCGCCTCGCCCGCATGCACGGTGGCCGGGAAGTTGTTCTCGGCCAGGTAGGTGAAGGCCTCCCTGAAGCGCGAGGGCAGGAAGCCGTCTTCGGCTCCCGCGATGTCAAACCCCACGGCGCCCTTGTTGCGGTGGCGGACGGCGAGTTCCGCGATCTCCTGGCCGCGGTCGGCGTGGCGCATGGCTGTGATGAGCTGGCCCACCTGGATTTCGCGTCCGGTCTCGCCCACGGCCTCGACGCCGGCCTCAAGGCCTTCCTGGACCGCTTCCACGGCTTCATCCAGGGTCAGGCCCTTCTGCAGGTGCTGCTCGGGGGCCCACCGTACTTCGCCGTACACCACGCCGTCGTCGGCGAGGTCCTCGACAAATTCCTTCGCGACGCGGAAGAGGCCTTCGGCGGTCTGCATGACGGCGACGGTGTGGTCGAACGTCTCAAGGTAGCGGACCAGGGAGCCGGAGTCCGCGGACTCGCGGAACCATTCGCCCAGCGCCACCGGGTCGGTCGACGGAAGGGTGTGGCCAACTGCCTCGGCCAGTTCGATGATGGTGGCCGGACGGAGTCCTCCGTCCAGGTGGTCGTGAAGTGAAACCTTTGGGAGGTTCTTCAGGTCAAAATCGATGGCAGGGGCAGCGTCAACAATAGGCTCAGTCACGTTCCCACCTTAGGGTGGGCAGGGGTTCAATGCCAGCAGCTAGGTGGCAGCGGGCTTGCCGTCCGCTGCAACGGGTGCCATGACGGCGGCGCCGCCGCTTTGGGTGTCCCGCGCCCCGTCCCTGCCACCGTCGAGCCACTCATCCACCTCTTCGGCGTCATTGCGGGCCAGATGCTTGTGCCACCACCGGAGCAGGTGGTCGATGAGGATGCCCAGCACAATGGCGAACACTACTGCGATGCCCGCACTGAGCAGGGGGTTGTGGTGCAGCCACGGGAAGGAACTGGCCAGTAGGCCGATGCCGATGGAGTACCCCACCCACGTGATGCAGGCGAAGGCGTCCAGCAGGAAAAAGCGGCGGTGGGCGAAGCCGGTGCTTCCGGCAACGTAGTTGACGGCCACCCGGCCCCACGGGATATAGCGGGCCGTGAAGATCAGTACCGCGCCGCGCTTCTCCAGTTCATAGCGGGCCCAGCCGAAAGCCTTCTGGACCTTGGCCCGGCGCATCCATTTCCACCGGTTCAGGCCAATCCGGCGTCCGAGCATAAAGGCCATGTTGTCGCCGGCAATGGCGCCTACCAGTGCGGTGATGCCGAGGATCCAGAGGTTGGGTTCCCCGCTGTGCCTGGAGAACGCCGCAAGGGCCACGATGAGGGTCTCGCTGGGGACCACCATGGCGAAGCCGTCCACGAAGAAGAACAGCAGCAGTACCGGGTAGATCCACCACTGCCCCGCTGCATGGAGCACGGCCTCATTAATAAACTCCACGCGGTCTTGCTCCTATGCAAAATGGCATCGACCAAAAGTGACGCAGCCAAAGCGGAAATCGTTCCTAAGTGTCCCACGGCGGCGGCGCAACACGCTACGCCCCTGCCTGCCCGAACAACGGCTCAACTAGGCTTCCGGTTCCTTCATCCGCTCCGCCATCGGCGCCCCCCGCCGGACCCGGTTGATGACGAGGTCCACCACGATCCCCAGCGCCACGGCGCAGATGATGGCGATGACGGCGCCGAGGAGGTGGTTGTCTTCAAACCACTGGCCGAAGAACAGCCCGATCCCCACTGAATAGACCGCCCACAGGCTGGCTGAGAGGACGGTCAGCATCACGAAGCGCAGATGCGGATAGTGCGTGACTCCGGCCGTGAGGTTGACCGCTACCCTTCCAATCGGCACGAACCGCGCCACGAGGATGAGTGAGGCCGGGCGCTTGCGCAGCTCCCGGCCTGCCCACCGGAAGGCGCTTTGCATGCGCGGGCCCCGCATCCAGGCCCAGCGCCGGGTGCCCACCCTGCGTCCGATCAGGTACGCAATGTTGTCGCCGGTAAAGGCGCCAAGGGCCGCCACCAGCATCAGGAGCCAGGGATTGGGTACATCCGCGGTGGCAGCCACGGCCGAGAGGCCCACCACCACGGATTCACTCGGTACGGGCGGAAAGAAGCCGTCAATGATGCAGCAGGCCAGGACAAGGAACAGCACCCAGGGCTGTCCGGCTGCGGCGAGGATGAAGTCATTGATGGCCTGCATGGGTCCCTATGCTATGCGGTCGATGATCAGCCGCTGTGCCGGCCGCGATCCCTCGGGTGCGATGACTGCTGCGGTCTCCAGTGCTTCCTTGGCCCTGGCAAACCGTTCCGGGGTGTCCGTAAGCAGGGTCATCAGCGGTTCTCCCGCACGGACCACGGCGCCGGGTTTTGCATGCATCCGGACTCCCGCCCCTGCCTGTACGGCATCCTCCTTACGGGCCCGGCCTGCACCGAGCCGCCAGGCTGCCACGCCAACGGCAAGGGCGTCGAGTTCCACCAGTACTCCATCGGCCGTGGCGTAGACCACCTCGGACTCCCGGGCCACCGGCAGCTTGGCCCGCGGGTCGCCGCCCTGAGCCTCGATCATCCGGTTCCAGACGTCCATGGCACGGCCGTCTTTGAGCGCGGCGGCGGGATCGGCGTCGTGCACTCCTGCAGCAGCGAGCATCTCCTCGGCGAGCCGGACCGTCAGCTCCACCACATCGCCAGGACCGCCGCCCGCCAGCACCTCGACGGATTCCTCCACCTCGATGGCATTGCCCGCGGTCAGGCCCAGGGGCGTGCTCATGTTGGTGAGGAGGGCCACGGTGTTCACCCCGGCATCCTTACCAAGCGCCACCATGGTCTCCGCCAGCTCGCGGGCCTTGGCCTCATCCTTCATGAAGGCACCGCTGCCCACCTTCACGTCCAGGACCAGCGAACCGGTGCCCTCGGCGATCTTCTTGCTCATGATGGACGACGCGATGAGCGGGATGGCCTCCACGGTGCCTGTCACATCGCGGAGTGCGTAGAGCTTCTTGTCTGCCGGGGCCAGGCCCGCGCCGGCTGCGCAGATGACGGCGCCCACGTCCTGGAGCTGGGCCAGTATCTCCTCGTTGCTGAGGGAGGCCCGCCAGCCGGGAATGGCCTCCAGCTTGTCCAGCGTGCCGCCGGTGTGGCCCAGTCCCCGGCCGGAGAGCTGGGGAACAGCGACGCCGAACACAGCCACCAATGGCGCCAGCGGCAGGGTGATCTTGTCCCCCACGCCTCCGGTGGAGTGCTTGTCCGAGGTGTACTTCAGCCCGCCGTCCGGGCGGCGCAGGCTGGAAAAGTCCATCCGCTCGCCGGAAGCGATCATTGCCGCCGTCCACCGGGCAATTTCGCTGCGGTTCATGCCATTGAGCAGGATGGCCATGTTCAGGGCGGCCATCTGCTCGTCCGCGATGACTCCGCGTGTGTAGGCGTCAATGGTCCAGTCGATCTGGTCCGGGCTCAGGGTGCCTTTGTCCCGCTTAATGCGGATGATGTCGACGGCGTCGAACGCTTCGGCCTTGTTGCTCGCTGCGCGGGTGTCAGTCACCGGGTTCCCTCCAGGTGTTCGGGACCAAAGGCGTCTGGCAGCACCTGGTCCATGGTCTTGATGCCTTGGGTGGTCATAAGCTCCATGCCGGGGGCGCGGAATTCATACAGCAGCTGGCGGCAGCGCCCACACGGCATCAGGACGTTGCCGGCCCCGTCCACGCAGTAGAACGCGCGGAGCAGGCCGCCGCCGGTCATGTGCAGGTTCCCCACCAGCGCGCATTCTGCGCAGAGTGTGAGCCCATAGCTCGCGTTCTCCACGTTGCAGCCGCTGACAATCCGGCCGTCTTCCGTAAGGGCTGCCGCCCCCACCGGGAACCTGGAGTAGGGGGTGTAAGCCTTACCCATGGCTTCGACGGCGGCGGCTTCCAGGGCAGGCCAGTCCACGTCCCCTTGGGTGGCCACGCCGTCAACCCTTGACATACGGGATGCCGCTCGCTGCCGGACCTCGTGACTTGCCCACCAGCCCGGCCACGGCGAGAACCGTCACCAGGTAGGGCAGCATGGCCATGAATTGGCTGGGCACAGGGGTGCCGATGATGGTCACGATGCTCTGCAGGTTGTCGGCGAACCCGAACAGCAGGGCGGCGAAGAAAGCGCCGATGGGGTTCCACCGGCCAAAGATGAGGGCAGCCAGCGCAATAAAGCCGCGGCCGCCGGAGATCTCTTTGGTGAAGCTGTCGATCGCCACCAGGGTGAAAAATGACCCGCCGATGCCGGCTACTGCCCCGCCCAGGGTGACGTTCCAGAACCGGGTGGCGTTCACGTTAATGCCCAGCGTATCGGCAGCCTGCGGGTGTTCACCGACAGCGCGTACCCGCAGGCCCCACCGGGTCTTGAAGAGGCCCACCCAGACCACCAGGACCGCAATATACATCAGGTAGCCCACCAGCGACTGGCGGAAAAGGATGGGGCCGAGGATCGGGATGCTGGAAAGCACGGGAATCTCGATGATGTCCAGGCCGGGAGGCGAATTGAACTGTGCCTTGTTGGCCTGCATCACAGTGCTGAAGAGGAAGCCGGTAACGCCGGAGACCAGGACGTTCAGCACCACGCCCACGATGATCTGGTTGACCAGGTACTTGATGCTGAACAGGGCCAGGACCATGGAGACGACGGCACCGGCCACCGCGGCGGCCAGCAACCCGATGAAGGGGTTCTGGGTCATGCTGGCAACGATGGCTGCGGTGAATGCACCGCCGAGGAGCTGGCCCTCGATGGCGATGTTGACCACGCCCACCCGTTCACACAGGACGCCGGAGAGCGAACCGAACACCAGCGGGACGGCAAGGGTGACGGACCCGGCAACGAGCCCTGCCAGGGAGATGCTCGGGGTGCGGGCACCGCCCACCACCCAGATAAGGAAGGCGGCAACGAACAGGACAATGAAGGTAACTGTCAGCCAGCCCGGGGCGGGCCGGTCCTGGGTCTTGAGGTACACCGCATAGGCTGCAAGGCCCAACAGGAGGACGGACAACGCGATCCCCCCGGCGAACGCGTTCACCTCCAGGGCGGGGAGCTGGAAAAAGTCCTCGCCGGTGGAGATGCCGAAACTGGCGGTCTGGTTCGGTGCCATCAGGCCGAAGAAGATCAGGGCGATCAGCCCGAACGCGGCCAGCAGGACCGGAGTGCGCCAGGTTACCGGCTTGGCGGAGACGGCGGCGGCGCCGGTGGCACCCGAGGTTTCACCCGGCTGCGGTTTCCCGGGGAGGGGCGACGATACTTTTGTGCTCATGCTGCACCTCCGGTTGTGGCTGCCTGGCGGGACTTGGCCGCACGGGCAGGCTTCTTGCGGCGGGGGTTCAGGCCGAAGACGGCCCGGACCAGCGGCGGAGCCGCAATGAAGAGGACGATCAGGGACTGGACCACCAGGACGATATCGATGGGGGTTCCGGTCTGGATCTGCATCTGGACCGCCCCGGCGCGGAAGGCGCCGAACAGCAGGCCGGCAGCGAAGGTGCCCCACGGCGTCGAACGTCCCAGCAGGGCAACGGTGATGGCGTCGAAGCCATAGGTGGCTGCCACGCCGTCGGTGAGGACCTTTTCCGTTCCCGCCACCTGGGCGACGCCTGACATACCGGCGAGTCCACCGGCAATGGCCATCACCAGGATGGTGGAGCGGGAAACGTTGATGCCTGCGGTTTGTGCAGCTTTGGGGTTGGCGCCGACGGCACGGAACTCGAAGCCCACGGTGGAGCGGTTCAGGAGCCACCACACAAGCACTGTGGCCGCGATGGCCAGGAGGAAGCCCAGGTGCAGCCGGTACTGGGTGCCGAAGATCTGCGGGTACACGGCGGTGGGATCCAGGATGGGCGAAATCGGGTTCGTCTCCCCCGGCCGCTGGAAGGCCGGAGTGTTCAGCAGGTACCGCAGGAAGTACAGCGCGATGTAGTTGAACATAATGGTCAGGATGACTTCATGGGCGCCAGTCCTCGCTTTAAGCAGCCCCACCAGTCCGCCCCAGAATGCGCCGCCGATGATGCCGGCCACCAGGACCAGCAGCAGGTGCAGCCCCAGGGGCAGGTGCAGCGCGAAGCCCACCCAGGCGGCAAGGATGCCGGCCACGATGATCTGTCCCTGCGCGCCGATGTTGAAGAGTCCGGCCCGGAAGGCAAGGGCTACGCCGAGGCCGGCTGTAATCAGCGGCGTGGCGATGGTGAGAGTCTCCATGAACGGTGCGAACTGGGCTGCAACACTGTTGCCCCGGGGGTTGAAGACCGAACCCTGGAACAGCGCAACGTAAGAGCGTGTAGCGGCATTCCACACCGCTGACAGGAAATCAGTGGGACGGGCAAAGAGGTACGTGGAGGTGGTGGCCACCTGCTTGTCGGTGCTGGCGATCAGGAGGCCGCCGATGACGAGGGCGAGCAGTACGGCCAGGACCGAGACCATGCCGCTCCCGGTAAAGATTTTGCGGAGCAGCGTGTCCGGGCCGCCCGGAATCTGCCCGCTTTGGGCAGTGGCCGGAACGGCCGAGGGCTCCATGGCGCCGCCGGCAGTATCAACGGAGACGACGGCGGCCGTTTCCTCCGCAGCGGGCGTGGCGTCGTGCGCTTTGCCGCTGCCGTCGCTGGCCGCGTGCTTGGGGGGATGCTTGTCAGACATGGTCGCCTCCTTCGGCGTCGGAAGTGGAGGCCGCGGCGGCGGAGGACGCCTGCCCGGTTGGATGGGCATGCTCCTCCGGCGGGATCCCCGCCATCATCAGGCCCAGGACATCGCGGCTGGTGCCGGCAGGCACGATGCCCACCAGCTTGCCTTTGTAGAGCACCGCGATCCGGTCGGCCAGTTCCATGACCTCGTCCAGCTCGGTGGAGATGATCATCACCGGGGTGCCCTGGTCCCGCTCCGAGACGATCCGGCGGTGCAGGAACTCGATGGATCCCACATCCACGCCGCGGGTGGGCTGGGAGGCGATGAACAGCCGCAGCGGGCGGGAGAGCTCGCGCGCCATCACCACTTTCTGCTGGTTGCCGCCGGACAAGGTACCTGCTGCGGCAACGGCCGAGGGCGTCCGCACGTCGAATTCGCCGATGCGGGCCTTCGCGTTCTCCAGGATCTTCGCCGGGCTCATGCTGATGCCCTTCGCGAAGGGCGGCTTGTCATAGAGGTCAAGGACCAGGTTCTCGGCCACGGAGAACGTCCCCACCAGCCCGTCCACCTTGCGGTCTTCCGGCACGAATCCGACGCCGGCGTGCAGGACTTCCTTCACCGACCGGCCCAGCAGCTCCTTGCCGTCCAGTGTGATGGATCCGGAGACGCGGTCCTGGAGGCCGAGGATGGCCTCGGTGAGTTCGGTCTGGCCGTTGCCCTGCACGCCCGCTACTGCCAGGATCTCGCCGCGCGCGATGTCGAAGCTGAGTCCGTCCACCACGTGCTGGCCGTTGGAAGCGATGACGGTGAGGTCCCGGACTTCGAAGGTTTTCTCCTTCGGCTGGGCAGGTGCTTTGTCCAGGTTCAGGCTGACGGCCCGGCCCACCATCATGGAGGCGAGTTCGGCAGTGGGGGCAGCGGGGTCCGCCGTGCCCACCACCTTTCCGCGCCTGATCACTGTGATGGTGTCCGAGACTTCCTTTACTTCCCGAAGCTTGTGCGAAATAAAGACGATCGACGTGCCGCCGGCCTTGAGCTGGCGCATGATGTCCAGCAGTTCGTCCGTCTCCTGCGGCGTCAGAACGGCAGTGGGCTCGTCGAGGATCAGGACCTTGGCGTTGCGGACCAGTGCCTTGATGATTTCGACGCGCTGCTGGACGCCCACCGGCAGGTCCTCCACCAGGGCGTCCGGATCCACGTCGAAGCCGTATTGATCCGAGATTTCCTTAATCCGGCGGCGCGTTTCTTCCAGGTTGAGGAAGCCGGCGGCTTTGGTGGGTTCTGCGCCCAGCGCCACGTTTTCGGCCACCGTGAAGACGGGGACCAGCATGAAATGCTGGTGCACCATCCCGATCCCGGCCGCCATCGCGTCGCCTGGCCCCCGGAAGGACACCGCTTTGCCATCGACGAGGATTTCGCCCTCGGACGGCTCGTAGAGGCCGTACAGCACATTCATCAGGGTGGATTTTCCGGCCCCGTTTTCGCCCAGAAGACAATGTATTTGTCCGGGCTCAACCACCACATCGATGTGGTCGTTGGCGAGCAGGGTCCCGAAGCGTTTGGTGATCCCTCTGAGTTCAAGTTTCAAAACTCTGACCAATCTCGAAGCGTCCAGTGATCGACCGGACGGGATATGTGGCTGCAGCACCAGCCTAGTGGGTGCAGTCGGAGGATGAGCGGGCGGTAGCCCGAAAGAAGAAGGCAACAGCAAAAAGCGCCACCACCCGGTCAGTCATTGACCAACCGGGGGTGGCGCTTCAAGCGGAATCAGGCCTTGGGGCTTGCCTTGGACTCAACCTTCAGCTTGCCGTCCACGATGTCCTTCTCGATCTGCTCCAGCTCGGACTTCAGCTCGGCGGGGACCTGGGAATCGAGGTCGTGGAAAGGGGCGAGCTGCACGCCGTCGTTGGCCAGGGTGCCGACGTACGGGGTGTTATCGAATTTGCCTTCCTTGTCCTCCTTGACCACCGTCTCCACCGCATCGCCCATCTGCTTGATGATCGAGGAAAGCATGATGTCTCGGTAGTCCGGGGCGGTCCGGTATCCGTCAGAGTCAACCCAGATCAGCTTGACATCCTTGCCGGCGGCCTTGGCATCCTTCAACGCCGCCCCCGCGCCCTTTCCAACCGGCCCCGCGACCGGCAGCACGATATCGGCGCCCTGATCCAGGAAGTTCTGGGTAACTTGCTTGCCGACGTCCTGCTTTTCGAAGTCACCGGTGAAGGTCCCGTCCTGGGTGTCCTTGTTCCAGCCCAGGAGTTGGACGTCCTTGCCCTTCTGCTCGTTGTAGTACTTCACGCCGTCGGCGAAGCCATCCATGAAGATGGTGACCGTGGGAATGTTCCTGCCACCGAAGGTTGCGACTTTACCGGTCTTGGTGGTGCCTGCCGCGAGGTAGCCGGCGAGGAAGGCAGCCTGCGCTGTGTCGTAGATAATCGGCTTGACGTTGGCGATCGGCGTGTCGTAGCCGAAGTCGATGATGGCGAAGTGGCTGTCCGGGTTGGCCGTTGCCTGCGCCTTGGTGGCGTCGCCCAGGAGGAAGCCAACGGTGACGGTGAGGTCGCAGCCTGCGGTGACCATGGCGCGCAGGTTGGGCTCGAAGTCGTTGTTGGTCTTGGACTCCACCTGGTTCACCTTGATGCCCAGGTCGGTTTCAGCCTTCTTCAGGCCCTCGTAGGAGGACTGGTTAAAGGACTGGTCGTCGAATCCGCCGGAGTCGGAAACGATGCAGCCGGTGTAGTCGGTGGCTCCGGCGGACGAGGTGCTTCCGGCTTCGGGGGCTGCGCCGCAGGCGGTCAACAGAAGGGCCGAAGCACTGACGGTAGCCAGGCCGGCCATTGAACCGCGCTTGAAGTGTGCACGCAGTGATGACTTCAATTTTCCTCCAGGATGAAGAGAGTGGTGCTACGGCTCGAATTCAATGAGTGTCCGTTTCTGCACTGAAATTCTGTTTTCACTGAGGACCGCAGCACTGCGCCTGAGCGCACTGATGGCACCTACTTTAGTGGCCTGCGACACGTCCCAATAGCACAGCAGGACCCATCTCAGGAGATTGTTGACAAGTTGTTACCAATCAGTAGGGGGTGCCGCTTCCTGGTGCGGCACCCCTCCTTGTCCCGGCTGCTGTTACTCGGGCCGGAGGCGGACCAGCATCTTGCCGGTGTTGGCCCCGTCCAGCAGATCCATAAAGGCCTGCGGTGCGTTCTCGAGCCCATCAACAATGGTCTCGTCGTAGCGGACGGTGCCGTCGGCCAGCCAGCCAGCCATTGCGGCGGCGAACTCGGCCGCGTGCTGCCGCTGGCCGCCCACCAGGAAGCCCCTGAGTGTGAGCTGTTTGCCAATGGCCAGCATCAGGTTGTGCGGTGCGGGCGTCGGCTCTGTTGAGTTGTACTGGGCGATGGCTCCGCACATGGCCACCCGGCCTCCGACGTTCAGGGTGGCCAGGGCTGCTTCGAGGTGCTCGCCGCCCACATTGTCGAAATAGACGTCGATGCCACCCGGACCGGCAGCCTTCTTCAGCTGCTCGCGCACGGGACCGTCGTGGTAATCGAACGCGGCGTCAAAGCCGAGCTCCAGGAGCCGGGCCACCTTCGCCGGTGAACCGGCCGAACCGATCACCCGGGAGGCGCCCATGGCCTTGGCAATCTGGCCCACGAGGGAACCCACGGCACCTGCAGCGCCGGAGACGAAGACGGCGTCGCCGGGCACGAACTCAGCCACCTTAAGCAGTCCGGCGTATGCCGTCAGGCCGGTCATGCCCAGCGCACCCAGGAAAGCTGAAGCGGGGGCGAGGTCGGTCCGCGCAGGCGTCGCTGCGGCCGCGTCCACCACCGAGTATTCCCGCCATCCGAGGGAATGCACAACGACGTCCCCCTCCTTGTGCGTTGCAGACCGGGACGCGATCACCTCCCCCACCGCACCGCCGTCGAGCGTTTCGTCCAGGGCAAACGGGGCCGAGTACGACTTCACGTCGTTCATCCGTCCACGCATGTAGGGGTCGACGGACATGTAAAGGTTCCGGACCAGGATCTGGCCGTCGCCAAGTTCCGGCAGCAGGGATTCGGCGAGCCGGAAATTTTTCGGCGACGGCCGTCCCACCGGGCGGGAAGCAAGCTGGATTTCGCGGGTGGTGGCGGGAAGGGTTCCGAGGCTCATGCGGCGAACTCCATGATTTTGATGTCCACCGTGATGTTTCCGCGCGTCGCGTTGGAGTACGGGCAGATTTCATGGGCCTTGGTGACCAGCGCCTCGGCGGTGGCCAGGTCCAGTGCGGGCAGCGCTATTTCCAGTTCTGCGGCAAGCCCGAAACCTGAATTGTCCAACTGGCCAAGGTGGACCTTGGCCGCCACGGCCGAGTCCGTCAGGTCCGCACGTTCCTTGCGGCCCACCAGGCGGAGCGCAGAGTGGAAGCAGGCCGCGTAGCCGGCGGCAAAGAGCTGCTCCGGGTTGGTTCCCTGGCCGTTGCCACCCAGCTCCACCGGGCTGGACAGGGTGACGTCCAGCTTGCCGTCATTGGTCCGCGCATTGCCGTCGCGCCCTTCACCTGAGGCAAGCGCTTCGGCAGTGTAGAGGGGTTTCATGGGGGTGTATCCGTCCTGTAGGTGGATTGAAAAATTGCGGACTGATGCCGTCAGCGGGCGTTGTGCAGGGCGGCCGTAAGCCGCCCCAGGGTGTTGTGCAGCTGGTCGAGCTCCGCGGCGGTAAGCCCTGCAGCCTCGGCCAGCCGTTTCGGCAGGGCGCCGGCCTTGCTGCTCAGTTCCCTTCCGGCACCCGTCAAGTGGATGGCTACGCGGCGCTCGTCCTCACCGGAGCGGCGGCGCTCCACCAGGCCAAGGGACTCCAGGCGCTTCAGCAGGGGTGACAGCGTGCCGGAATCAAGGCCGAGCTCCTCGCCAAGTTCCTTCACCCCGCGCGGCTCGTCCTCCCAGAGCACCAGCATCACCAGGTACTGGGGGTAGGTCAGTCCCAGTTCTTCAAGGACAGGCCGGTAGACGGCAGTGGCGGCGCGGGAAGCAGAGTAGAGGGCAAAGCACACTTGGCGGTTTAGCCGTGGAGCATCAGTCATATCAACACCCTACGTCGCAATTCAATTGTGCACAACTTACTTGCTACCGCGCGCACTCATGTTGCCGCTCGGGCCGGTGAAGTACGACGGCGCCCCGCGCCTTGGGGACTAGAGGTCGCGGATGGTGCGCAGCGCCGCAGCTGTGAGGACCCGGATGCCAAGGCCCAAGGCCCGTTCGTCCAGGATGTAGTCGCCGCGGTGGAGGTCGTATTCCTCGCCGCCGGGGGTTTTGGTGCCAAGCCGCATCATGGCGCCCGGCAGTTCGGCGAGGAACCAGGCGAAGTCTTCCCCGCCCATGGACTGCGGGGTCAGCACCACGGCGCTTTCGCCGATTTCAGCCCGGGCAGATGCTTCGATGATGGCTGTTTCGTGCTCGGAGTTAACCACGGGCGGTACTCCCCTGGTGTGCTCGAGGCGGACATCAACACCGTACGGGGCAGCCACCTGGTGGACCACCTCATCGAGCAGTTCACCGGCGGCGTGCCATGCCTCGCGGTCCAGGCAGCGCATGGTTCCGGCCATGTATCCGGTCCCGGGGATGGCGTTGGGGGCGGAGCCGGCCGAAATCTGGCCCCACACTACTGAAACTCCGCTGCGGACGTCCACGCGGCGGGACAGGACAGCGGGAACATTGACGGCGATTTGCGCCAGGGCGAACACGAGGTCCTCGGTCAGGTGCGGGCGGGACGTGTGGCCGCCCCGGCCGGAGAGCTCGATCCGAATGGTGTCCGAGGCCGAGGTGATGGCGCCGATGCGCGTGCCGATCTTGCCTACTTCGATGCGCGGATCACAGTGCAGGGCCAGGATCCGGGGAACCCCGTCCAGTACACCCTGTTCAATGCAGGAGTGCGCGCCCCCCGGCATGGTTTCCTCGGCGGGCTGGAAGATGATGCGGACGGTGGCCCCGAGCGGTTCCTCCTGGTGCATCCGGTGCAGCACCAGGGCGATCCCCAGCATGGTGGTGGTGTGCACGTCGTGGCCGCATGCGTGGGTGACACCGTGGTTCTTGGAGGCAAAGGGCAAACCCGTTTCCTCGATGATGGGCAGGGCATCGATGTCGCCGCGAAGGGCAGTGGCGATGGGCCCCTCCCCAACGTCAACGGTGAGCCCGGTGCCATCAAGCCGGCGCGGGCGCAGGCCTGCAGCTTCGAGCCTGTCAGCCAGCTTGTCCGTGGTGCGGAATTCCTTGAAGGACAGTTCCGGGTGCGCATGGAGGTCCCGGCGGAAATCGATCAGTTCCGGCAGGAGCGGCTCAAGCCAGGGAGCCACCAGGGCGGTGGGCTCGGCTTCCGTAGTGTAATTGCGCACTGCTTCACTCTAGCGAGGGTCGCTGGAATCCGGGCCATCGCGGTCCCCGCGTTACTTCCCGGGACCGCGCCGCCTCAGAGTACGTCAGTATCCCCGCTGGCCTTCAATGCGTCCACCGCTGCCTTGACGCGCTGCGAGTTGGCCATGGTGGTCACCAGCAGCGCATCGGGGGTGTCCACGATGACAACATCCTGGATTCCAATCAGTGCGATGACGCGCTTGGTGTCGGTGACCACCACACCGCTGGAGTTCTCGGTGAAGACGCGCGCGCCCTCCCCCAGCACGGTGACGTCGTCCACTTCCTTGGCACTGTTGAGCCGGCCCACGGAAGCAAAGTCACCGACGTCGTCCCAGCGGAAGGAGCCAGGCACGACGGCGACGTCCCCGGCTTCGGCGGCGGGTTCGGCCACGGCATAGTCGATGGCAATCTTGGGCAGCGTGGGCCACACCCGCGCTGTCACGTCATCGCGGGCGGGGGTGTCCCAGGCACGGGCGATTTCCTGCAGGCCCTGGAACAGTTCGGGCTGGTTGGCCTCAAGGTGCTTGAGCAGCAGTGCGACCGGCGCCACGAACATGCCCGCGTTCCAGACGTAGTTGCCGCTGTCCACGTACTGCTGGGCCACTTCCTCGTTCGGCTTTTCCACGAACTCCACCACATCCTGTGCGCTGGGAGCGCCCTCGATGTGCAGGTCCTGCCCGGAACGGATGTAACCGAATCCGGTGGACGGGTGGGTGGGCTTGATGCCGATGGTCACGATCTTGCCGGCGGCAGCCGTGTGGATCGCCTCCCGGACTGCTTTCTGGAAAAGCCGGTCGGGGCTGATCACCTGGTCGGCGGCAAAGGAGCCCATGATGGTGTCCGGATCGCGCTCGTGCAGGATGGCGGCGGCAAGGCCGATGGCCGCGGCGGAATCCTTGGGCTCGGACTCCAGGACCAGGTCCGAATCCTGCAGTTCCGGAAGCTGCCGGCATACCGCTTCCCGGTGGGCCTTGCCCGTAACCACCAGTACGCGGCTTCCGGCAAGCGGGTGCAGCCGGTCGTAGGTGGCGCGCAACAAGGTGCTGCCCGAACCGGTGAGATCGTGCAGGAACTTGGGAGCTGCGGCTCGCGACAGGGGCCAGAGGCGGGTCCCCACTCCGCCTGCCGGGATCACCGCGATAAAGCGGTCAAGGGGTGAAGCCGGGCTTGTCACTTTGTCTGTACTCATCACGGCCTACTTTAGCCGACGGGCCACAACGGCCCCTTCGGGCGCCAGCTGCGTGACACAGTGCAGCAGTTGCGCAGGCGCCGACTGTGGTGTTTATCTCATTAATCGTCAGAATCCTTGCCACTGCTGGGCACCAAGGAGTTCCTAAATTGAATAAGCTGTTAGCGGAGCCTAGATTTAGGCCCTGAGCTACGAGTGCTCTCGCAGCAGGCGTTCCCCCCGCGTGGATCTCATGCCAGCGCCGCTGTGTTGCAGGGAGGTTTATCAGTGCCGACAAAACCAGCTGGCACCTTGTACCGCGGCCGTGAAGGCATGTGGTCCTGGGTAGGACACCGTATTACCGGTGTAGTGATCTTTTTCTTCTTGTTGGTCCACGTCCTGGACACCTCCCTGGTACGGGTGTCCCCGGAGGCCTACACCGCGGTGATCGGTGCCTACAAGAACCCCCTGATGGCCCTGGGTGAGACGGGCCTTGTCGCCGCCATCGTTTTCCACGCCTTCAACGGCCTGCGCATCATCGCGGTGGACTTCTGGAAGAAGGGCGCCAAGTACCAGCGCCAGATGCTCTGGGCAGTCCTGGGCCTCTGGGTGGTCACCATGGTCGCCTTCTCCATCCGCCACCTGTCCCTCGCGCTCGGAGGTCACTAAGCCATGTCAGCAACGATTGAGAGCCCGCGCAGCGGGCGCATTGCCCCCCAGTACCGCCGCACCGGCGGAAGCCGGGGCAACTTCGAGATGATCGCCTGGCTGTTCATGCGGCTCTCCGGCGTGGTGCTGGTGGTCCTCATCTTCGGCCACCTTTTTGTGAACCTCCTGGTGGGCGAAGGCATCCACGCCATCGATTTCGGTTTCGTGGCAGGCAAGTGGGCCGACCCGTTCTGGCAGTTCTGGGACCTCACCATGCTGTGGCTGGCCATGCTGCACGGGACCAACGGCGTACGCACCATCATCAACGACTACGCCGAAAAGGATTCCACCCGCCGCTGGCTGAAGACGGTCCTCTACTCGGCCACCGTCGTCATCATCGTCCTGGGCACCCTGGTGATCTTCACCTTCGATCCGTGCCCCGTCGTTGACGGCGTTCCCCTGCCTGGCGGATTCTGCCCTGCCTAGCACCGGCATCATCCCGGGCCCGCGGGTACAACCGCGGGCCTTGTTTTGCCGGGCGGGCAACGCCCGCCCGTTGTTTTATTGCGAATTTTGAGAGAAAGAGCGTCTGGTATGCAGGTCCATAAGTACGACGTCGTCATCGTCGGTGCCGGTGGCGCTGGCATGCGCGCCGCGATCGAGTCCGGTCAACGCGCCCGCACAGCAGTACTGACCAAGCTCTACCCCACCCGCTCGCACACCGGTGCGGCGCAGGGTGGCATGTGTGCAGCCCTTGCCAACGTCGAGGAAGACAACTGGGAGTGGCACACGTTCGACACCGTCAAGGGCGGCGACTACCTGGTGGACCAGGACGCGGCAGAGGTCATGGCCAAAGAAGCCATCGACGCCGTGCTGGACCTGGAGAAGATGGGCCTGCCGTTCAACCGCACGCCGGAAGGACGGATCGACCAGCGCCGGTTCGGCGGCCACACCCGCGACCACGGCAAGGCCCCCGTTCGCCGCGCATGCTACGCCGCCGACCGCACCGGCCACATGATCCTGCAGACCCTGTACCAAAACTGCGTCAAGCACAACGTGGAGTTCTACAACGAGTACTACGTTCTGGACCTGCTGACGGTCGAAGAGGACGCAGTCCGCGAGGACGGCACGCCGTACAAACAGAAGCGCGTGGCCGGCGTGGTCTCCTACGACCTCGCATCGGGCGAGCTGCACGTGTTCCAGGCCAAGTCCGTGGTGTTCGCTTCCGGCGGGGCCGGCAAGGTCTTCAAGACCACCTCCAACGCCCACACCCTCACCGGTGACGGCATGGGGATCGCGTTCCGCCGCGGCATCCCCCTGGAGGACATGGAGTTCTTCCAGTTCCACCCGACCGGCCTCGCCGGCCTGGGCATCCTCTTGTCCGAGGCCGCCCGTGGCGAAGGCGCCATCCTCCGCAACTCGGAAGGTGAGCGCTTCATGGAGCGCTACGCCCCCACCATCAAGGACCTGGCGCCCCGCGACATCGTGGCCCGCTCCATGGCCAACGAGGTCCGTGAGGGCCGCGGTTGCGGCCCAAACAAGGACTACGTCCTCCTGGATCTCACCCACCTGGAGCCTGCGCACATCGATGCCAAGCTGCCGGACATCACCGAGTTTGCCCGCACCTACCTCGGCGTTGAGCCCTACACGGAGCCCGTCCCGGTGTTCCCGACGGCGCACTACGCCATGGGCGGCATCCCCACCAACATCACCACTGAGGTCCTGCAGGACAACGACACCGTGGTCCCCGGCCTGTACGCAGCCGGCGAAGTTGCGTGCGTCTCCGTCCACGGTTCCAACCGATTGGGCACCAACTCGCTGCTTGACATCAACGTGTTCGGCAAGCGGGCCGGCATCGCAGCTGCTGAGTACGCCAAGACGGCTGACTTCGTGGATCTGCCGGAGAACCCCATCGCGTACACCACCGAACTGCTGGATATCGCCCGCAACGGTACCGGTGATGAAAAGGTGGCCGTGATCCGTAAGGAACTCCAGGACACCATGGACGCCAACATGCAGGTTTTCCGCACCGCGGAGACCCTGAACCAAGTGTTGCGCGATATCGCATCCTTCGAGGAGCGCTACAAGCGCATCAACGTCCAGGACAAGGGCAAGCGCTTCAACCTTGACCTGCTTGAGGCCGTTGAGCTGGGCTTCCTGCTGGAACTGGCCAAGGTAATGACCGTGGCAGCCCTGCACCGTGAGGAGTCCCGCGGCGGACACTTCCGCGAGGACTTCCCGGAACGCAACGACGACAAATTCATGAAGCACTCCATGGCGTACAAGGACGACCACGCCCCGGCTGACGGATCGGCGGAAGCAATCGCCGGCATCCGCCTGGCCACCAAGCCTGTCGTCTTTACCCGCTACGAGCCGATGGTGAGGAAGTACTAAGATGACCGCTGAAACCGCTGAGCCAGCCTCAAAGATTGAACTGCCTGCCGGCGTCGGCGGTGGCGGAGAAATCCCCACGTTCGATGTGCACATGCGTGTCCGCCGGTACAACCCGGAGGTCTCCGAGGAGGCCACCTGGGACGATTTCCACCTGACCATGTACGGCACGGACCGCGTCCTGGATGCCCTGCACAAGGTCAAGTGGGAAACGGACGGCAGCCTGTCCTTCCGCCGCTCCTGCGCCCACGGCGTGTGCGGCTCCGACGCCATGCGCATCAACGGCCGCAACCGCCTCGCCTGCAAGACGCTCCTGAAGGACCTGGACACCTCCAAGCCCATCACCGTCGAGCCCATCAAGGGTTTGCCGGTGGAGAAGGACCTCATTGTGGACATGGAGCCGTTCTTCCAGTCCTACCGTGAGGTGATGCCGTTCCTCATCAACAAGGGCCACGAGCCCACCCGGGAACGTCTTCAGTCCGCCGAGGACCGTGAGCGCTTCGACGACACCACCAAGTGCATCCTGTGCGCCGCCTGCACGTCGTCCTGCCCGGTGTTCTGGACGGACGGCCAGTACTTCGGTCCGGCAGCAATCGTCAACGCGCACCGTTTCATCTTTGATTCACGTGACGATGCAGGTGACATGCGCCTGGAGATCCTCAACGACAAGGAAGGCGTGTGGCGCTGCCGCACCACCTTCAACTGTTCGGAAGCATGCCCCCGCGGCATCCAGGTGACCCAGGCCATCCAAGAGGTCAAGCAGGCCATTCTTTCCCGCAAGATCTGACCTGGGATTTAGACGACGACGGCGCTGTCCCCCACGCAAGGGGGGACAGCGCCGTCGTCGTTTCTCCCCACCCGCCCCCTGGCCTCGCAAGCTCGGCCAGGGAACCCGGCGGGCGTGGGCCCACAGTCATTCGTACCAAACGAAAGGGGACGCCGTGTCCCGCTCCGAAAAAGTTTCCTTCGCAGGCTCCACCGGCGAAATGCTCTCCGGCATCATCGACGTCCCGGAGGGCCCGATAAAGGGTTGGGGCGTCTTCTCCCATGGGTTCACGCTCGGCAAAGACGCACCCTCCGCCTCGCGGATGTGCAAGGCGCTGGCGGACAGCGGCGTGGGCATGCTCCGGTTCGACAACCTGGGCCTGGGCGGCTCCGCCGGCGAATGGTCCGCGGGATCCTTCAGCCATAAGGTGGCGGACACGGTGAAAGCGGCGGAGTTTATGCGCAGCCAGGGCAAGCAGATTTCGCTGCTGGTGGGCCATTCCTTCGGCGGCGCCGCGGTGCTGGCTGCAGCGCGAGAGATCCCCGAGCTCGACGCCGTCGCTACCGTTGGCGCGCCCTTCTCGCCCAAGCACGTGGCGCATGTCTTCGACGCTGCCCTGGACAAGATCCTGAGCGAAGGCAGCGCGGAGGTGGATCTCGGCGGAAAGCGGGTGGAGATCCGCAAGCATTTTGTGGAGGACCTGGAGAACGCAGACCTGACGGACTGCATCAAGCAGCTGCACAAGCCGCTTATGGTGCTTCACTCCCCCACGGACAACACCGTGGGAATCGAGAATGCCAGCACCATCTTCCAGACGGCCCGGCATCCGCGGAACTTCGTGTCCCTCGAAGGCAGCGACCACCTCCTGACGGGAAAGGGCCAGGCGGCGCGGGCGGCCCGGATCATTGCTGCCTGGGCCGACCAGTACCTCGATGCCGCGAACCCTTCCTGACCTCCGGGACCTTCCTGACGCCGCTGGCGCAGTAGTGTCCCCGGGCAGGCTGGCCCGTACTGTCGTTGGGTTGACAGAGGCGTGATGCCCTACAAGGATTGAAGCGTCCAGAAAACGCTTTCTCACGTCGCTGCCTCCAGGAGGGCGTGCACTGTGCACAGCCAAACCACCACCAGCCCGGAGTTCCCCTCCCCCGACGCCGCTACCGGCGGCCCCATCAACAGGGAAGAACTGGTGCGGCGCCACAATGTCCACCAGCGGAGCGTCGACCCAAGAAGTCCCGTGTCTGTGGGCAACGGGGAGTTTGCCTTCACCATGGATCTCACTGGACTTCAAACACTGCCGGACGCCTACCCGGTTGGCCCGAGGGACGAATTGCCGCCCGGAACACTTCTTGGCACCCAGGCCCAGTGGGGTTGGCACGCAACTCCCCCGGCCGGTCAGTATGACGTGGCCGACTCCGCGGTCCTCTATGACTCGCCGCATGGACCTGTCCCCTACGTGGACATGGCGGGGGACATCGTCAACGACCACGAAACCGGTACTTCCCTTGCGGAAACCTGGCTGCGGGCGAACCCGCACCGCCTGGACCTGGGACGCATCGGCCTCCTGCTGGTAGAGGCCGGAGCAGCCCGCGCGGTCACCGAAGCTGACATCACCGACACCGGGCAAACACTCGACCTGTGGACGGGAGTGGTCACCAGCCGCTTTAGACTTGCCGGTCATCCGGTCACAGTCACCACCGCCTGCCACCCGGACCGGGACGAGCTCGGCCTTCGTGTGCAGTCGCCCGCTCTCGGCGAGGGTTTGGTAATTGGCATCGATTTCCCCTACGGCTCGGAGGCGTGGCACGATGCCGCCGACTGGCAGAGCCCGGACGCCCACACCACCAGCCTTGGCGAGCCGGCAGGCTCCAAAAACTATGCCGGATCGACCAGCTGGACCGTCCACCGCGAGCTGGACGACTCCCGCTACCAGGTGGTGATCACGGGGCGGCTGCTCACTGTGGAACAGACCGGGCAGCACCACCTCCGGATTGCGCCCGAAAAGGGCCTCCGGAACACTTCCGGCGCCGTTGACTTCAGTCTGGCTTTCGTCCCGGCAGGGGACGGCGATTGCCTTCCGCGAGGTGACAAAGAGGTGACCCTGCCGGCAGCAAAGCCAGGCAATGGCGCAGGCCGGGCCGCCGTCGGCCTTTCACCTAGCAACAGCCTTGAGGCTGGCAGCAGCGTGGCCGCCGCCTCGGAGGCGTATTGGCCCCGGTTCTGGAACTCGGGCGGAGCAATCGAGCTCAATGCGACGGATGATCCGCGAGCCAAGGAACTGGAGCGCCGGATCGTTCTCTCGCAGTACTTGACCGCAGTCAACTGTTCGGGCTCCATGCCGCCGCAGGAGACGGGCCTCGTGTGCAATTCGTGGCGCGGCCGCTTCCACCTCGAAATGCACTGGTGGCACGCCGCACACTTTGCGCTCTGGAACCGTGCAGGCCTCCTGCTGCCATCGCTGCGGTGGTACTCCACGGTGCTGGAGACGTCGCGGCAGACCGCGGGGACGCAGGGTTTCGACGGCGTGCGCTGGCCCAAGCAGGTGGGCCCGGACGGCAGGGAAAGCCCCAGTCCCATCGGAACCTTCCTGATCTGGCAGCAGCCCCACCCCATCTACCTGGCCGAACTCGTGTACCGCTCCAATCCCAGCCGGGAGGTGCTTGAGGAGTTCGCGGAGATCGTCTTCGAGTCAGCCGCGTTCATGGCCAGCTTCGCCCATCCCACCGCCCGCGGATTTGAGCTGGGTCCACCCTTGATTCCAGCCCAGGAGAGCTATGAAACCATCAGGGCCTCCGTCACGAACCCCACCTTCGAGTTGGCGTATTGGCAGTGGGCACTTCGGACGGCAGCCCTGTGGCGGGAACGGTTGGGGCTCGAGCCCGTCCGAGCCTGGCGGAGGGTGGCCGATGGCCTGGTCAAGCCACGCGTGACCGGTGGTGTTTACGCGGCCATCGACGTGGAACCGTTCACCATCAGGAAGGACCACCCCTCGATGCTCTGCGCCCTGGGCGTCGTGCCCCAGACAGACCTGATCGACGAGGACGTCATGCGGGCAACACTCGCCGATGTCCTTGCCGACTGGGACTGGGACAGTACCTGGGGCTGGGACTACCCTGTTATGGCAATGACCGCCGCCCGCCTCGAGGACCCGGAGGCTGCTGTCAACGCCCTCTTGCTCGCCGCCGGGAAGAACACGGTGCTGCCCAACGGGCACAACCGCCAAACAGACTCCCTGCCGCTCTATCTGCCCGGTAACGGCGGGCTGCTCGCCGCCGCCGCACTGATGGCGGCGGGGTGGGACAACGGACCGGACCGGAACGCCCCGGGCTTCCCATCCGACTGGACCGTGAGGTGGGAAGGACTGGTGGCGGCACCATAGCCCCGGCCGGCCCCGGATTATCGCTGCCGGGGACGGCCGATGCCCCGCCGCCCGCCACTCGGCGCGGTGCCATTGTCCGTATTGACAGAGGCCTTGCCCGGCTGGACAGGCACCTTGCCCGGCTGGACCTGGCGGGCTCCCCACACGCCCTTCTCGTGCCCGGATGAATGGTTCCTAAGGTCGGCCTCGCGGACCGCTGCCCACCCTGCCGAGACGAGGTAGACCTGGCTAACCAGGTTGAACCAGATCAGCAGGCCGATGATGATGGCGAAGGGCGCCAGGATGGGGTTTCGTCCGGCCCCGGCCAGCAGTTCGGTACTGAAGACCTGCAGGACAGTGGTTCCCACGGCAGCCAGGATGGTGCCTTCGAGCAGGGCCCGGCGGGAGAGTTTCAGGCTTCCCGCGAACCGGAACATGATAAGTGCCGTAGCCCAGCTCAGAACCAGCGGTACACCGACTTTAACGGAAGTGGTCAGCGGGCCGGCCAGCACCGGGTCCAGCCGCAGGAATTCTGCTACCCAGCCTGCAGCGGTACCAAAGACGAGGGAAGCTCCGGCGCTGATGACCAGGGCTACGCCCAGCAAAAGCAGGGTGCCGGCGTCGCGCAGCTTGAGCAGCACGGGGTTGATCCTGAGGGGCGGAAGCTGCATGACCACCCTCAGTCCAGCCCGGACGCCGTCAATCCATCCAAGGGAGATGACGAAGGTGACTGCGCCCGCAATCAGGGCCGCCCAGCCCAGTCCTTCCGGGTTCAGCAGCTCGGCCGGGTCAACCAGGCCCTCGCCGCCGTTGAGCTTCAACAGCCCCGGCGCGCTCTCGGCCACACTGCTGATGGTCCGGTCCAGAAGGGCAGGCTGGCTGCGGAGGACGAGCCCCGCGACGGAAAACCCGGTAGTCAGGAGGCCAGTGATGGAAAAGAACATCCTGAAGCCGATACCCGCGCTCAGCAGCGGTCCGCGCTGGAGGTTGTAGTGCTGGAAGGCGCGCACGGGCCGGAGAATGCTCACCCGCGCCAACAGCCACTGCATCATGGCCGGCAGGGTTGCTGCAGCACCGCCGCCGGACCTTCTGACCTTGCCCCATGCGATCCTCTTCCGAATCGCGGTCAGCTTTAGCTGGGCGAGGTCAGTGGGGAGCGGTGGCTCCATCTCCGTTGGCGACGGCGTTGGTTGAGCAGGCGCCGGCGTCGTTGTCAGTTTCGGTCCCAAAGTCCAGCTCTTCCCGTAGCTGCCAGATGCCGTCAGCATCGTGCTCGTAAAGTCCCATGCTAACCACGGGGAAGGTGGCCCTGTAGTTCTTCAATACCGATTCGGCTTCGTCGAGGCTATCCGGGGCCACGTCGTGGGCGATGGTGACATGCGGGTGGTAGGCGAACGGCAGCTCACGCTGGAGGGGACCCTGCTGAAGCTTTTCATGCAGGTCAACGCATTCCATGAAGCCATCCTCCACATTGATGAACACCACAGGGGAAACCGGACGGAACGTCCCGGTGCCGGCGATGGTGACCATAAAGGGGCTCTGGCGGCGGGCAACGTCCCGCACGTGCTCCCTGGTCGCTTCCCAGTCCTGGGTGGGGGTGGTGGTCACCAGCGTGATGTGGGCCGGAACCACGTCCGCGAGCGGATCGCCGAACGAAGCCCGCCAACGCTGCAGCTCTTCGGCGACTTCCGGCGGAAATCCCAGGATGACGCCCACACTGATCTCTTCCGTGCGGGACGTGGCTTCCTTACTGCCGGTGGCCTTCGCGGGGTCACCTTGGGGGTTACCGGACATTCCCGCTGCCTGCGTGGAGCGGGAGCCTTCCCTTGCGGTGACTTTGCTGGATGGCATGGCGCTAGCGGACTCCGGCAAGGGAGAGGGACGGAAGGAAGCCCATGCGCTCATAAACCTGGCCAAGGGTAACCGAAGCGATGTCACGGGCACGTTCTGCGCCGTGCGCCAGCAGCCGGTCCAGTTCCGCCGGATCTGCCATCAGCTCATTGGTGCGGTTCCGCAGCGGCGTGACGAACTCCACCACCACCTCCGCGAGGTCCACCTTCAGGTGGCCGTACATCTTGCCCTGGTACTCGGCTTCCAGTTCTGCCACCGATTTTCCGGTCAGGGACGAGTAGATGGTCAGCAGGTTCGAGACGCCTGGCTTTTCCTCGGAGTCGAACCGGATTTCGGTTCCGGCATCGGTCACTGCGGACTTGATGCGCTTGGCTGCGATCTTGGGATCGTCCAACAGCTGGATGGCCCCGTTGGGTGACTCACCGGTCTTGGACATCTTGGCGCTGGGGTTCTGGAGATCGTAGATCTTGGCGCGTTCCTTGACAATGGTGGCCTCCGGAACGGTGAACGTGTGGCCGAACCTCGTGTTGAAGCGCTGGGCCAGGTTCCGCGTCAGCTCCAGGTGCTGGCGCTGGTCCTCCCCCACCGGCACAAGGTCGGTCTGGTACAGCAGGATGTCCGCGGCCATGAGCGTGGGGTAGGCGAAGAGCCCCAGGGTGGCCGCGTCCGCCCCGGACTTCTGGGTCTTGTCCTTGAACTGGGTCATCCGGGAGGCCTCGCCGAAACCGGTGATGCAGTTCAAGGCCCAAGCCAGCTGCGCGTGCTCCGGGACGTGGGACTGGACGAAGAAGATGCTCTTGTCCGGATCGATGCCGGCGGCGATGTACTGGGCCGCCACGATACGGGTGCGCCTGGCCAGCTCGGTAGGGTCAAAGTCCACGGTGATGGCGTGCAGGTCCGGGATGAAGAAGACGGCGTCGTACTCCGCCTGCATGTCCACCCAGTTGCGGACGGCGCCGATGTAGTTCCCCAGGTGCAGGGAATCGGCAGTGGGCTTGGCGCCCGAGAGGATGCGCTTCTTGGTTGCCGGGGATGTCTGGCTAGTCATTGGAGAGGAAACCTTCGGGGCTCAGAGCTGGTAGTCCACTACCAGCGGGGCATGGTCGGAGAAGCGGGTGTCCCACGAGGCCGCGCGGTCCACGACGGCCGAAATGGCAGAGGCGCCGAGACCCGGGGTGGCCAGGTGGTAGTCGATGCGCCAGCCGGTGTCGTTGTCGAAAGCCTTGCCGCGCTGCGACCACCACGTGTAGGGCCCGTCCACCTGGCCTGCAAGGCTGCGGTGGACGTCGGTCCAACCGATTTCCTCCCCGAAGAACCGGTCAAAGTAGGCGCGTTCCTCCGGCAGGTGGCCCGCCTTCTTCAGGTTGCCCTTCGAGTTCCGGATGTCCAGGGGCGTGTGGGCCACGTTCAGGTCGCCCACCACCAGGGCATGGTCACTGTGCTTGGTCAGTTCCGGCAAGCGGGTGCTCATTGCATCCAGGAAGCGGAATTTATCGTCCTGCTTGGGCGTGCCTACCTCACCGGAGTGGACGTAGGCACTTGCAACAGTGAGCTGGACAGGGTGTCCGGCTGCATCGGCAAACCGGAAATCAGCCTCCACCCAGCGGCCTGCGGTGGCGAAGTAATCGTCGCCGATACCGTTCCGGGTTGCCAGCGGTTCTTCCCGCGAGGCGATCGCGACGCCGGCACGGCCCTTGGCTTCAGCCTCGGCATGCAGGATGTGCCAGCCTTCCCCGAGCAGCTGCCGGACGATGGCGTCAGGGGCGCGGACTTCCTGCAGGCAGAGGATGTCCACCTCGCGCGGCTCGAGCCACGCCGCCATGCCGTTTTTGTACGCAGCCCGGAGTCCGTTGACGTTAACGGATGCGATGCGAAGGTGGTCCTTCTTCAATGCCGAGATCACCCGCTCCACTCTAGTCGATGATGGTTCCGGTGACCGGCTCTCCGCTGCCGCCGGAGGACTTGATCATGTCCCTGGCGTTTGTGGCTGTGATCTCGATGGTTTCCAGTGCCCGGTTGATGGTGTCCTGGTTTGCTGCGGCGCCCTTGGCACGCTCCTCCTCCACCACCCGGATCTGCACCTGGACGATCTTGAAGGAGTGGTCCAGCTTGAGGTCACGGACCTCGTCCGCCTGGCTGCGCTCGGCAACAACCCGGGTTCCGCCTTGGTCTGCCGAGGCGTAGGGGCCGCGTCCCGCAGCTGAGGTGAAGGCATTCTGGGCTTCAGTCAGCTTGGCTCCCGCTTTCTTGGCCGCCTTCTGGATGCTGAAGACAACAAAGCAGGCGAGGGCGAGCCAGAAGGCGGCGATAACGGCAACAACCCAGCCCACGACGTCGTTTTGGTTGGCCGCGAAGATGACGGCCACAACGAACGCGGTGACGAGGACCATCAGGCCCGGCCCGCTGATGCGGAACATGGAGAATCCACCCTTGGCGGGTTTGGAGGATGACCTGGAGCTGCCCAAAGATTGCATGCACCCATTCTCTCAAACGCAGGAGTATGCTTCGGCCGCCTTCCACCCCGGGCGAACACCACCGCACCCCTCTCAACTGACTCGCAGTTGAAGTCCCCAAAACGCTTTTTGAGTGCGTTTACTGCGAGTCAGTTGAGGCGGGGGGCTACTTCAGGAAGAGCTGCCGCAGCCGCACGGTGGTGAGCAGCATTCCCACCGCCGTCATCACCAGGTAGTAGCCGATGTGGATGGGGGTGGCCGCGGTGAAAGTGCCCACGCTGATCTGGCGCAGCAATTCCACCCCGTGCCACAGCGGCATTGCCTGGATGAGCCATTGAATGGCCTGCGGGTACACGCTGAGCGGGTAGAACGTGGCGCTGAACAGGAACATGGGCAGCATGATGAAGTTGATCCAGTCCATTTGCTGGAACGTTTTCAGGAAGCTGGTGATCCCCATCCCGATGCTGGCGAACCCGAAGGCGATCAGCACCGAAGCGGGGATCATCAGCAGCGCCCAGGGCGTGGTGATCAAACCCATAACACCCATCACGGCCGTGAATCCCATGGCGTAGAGGAGTCCGCGCAGGAGGGCGAGGAAGATCTCCCCCAGGGCAACGTCCAGCGGCCCCAGCGACGTGTACAGCATCCCCTGGTACAGCTTCGCGAAGTTCATTTTGAAGAACACGTTCCAGGTGGAGTCGTAGACGGCGCCGTTCATCGCGGATACTGCCAGCAGGGCAGGGGCGATGTAGGCGGCGTAACTGATCTCCCCGCCACCAGGACCCTGCACCGGACCCACTATCGCGCCAAGGCCCACTCCCATGGAGATCAGGAACAGGACCGGTTCAAAGAATCCGGAGAGCATCACCAGCCAGTTGCTGCTCTTCGTGGCGAGCAGCCCACGGGAAATCACAGCCCTGGCGTTGCGCGAATACAGCGGCCCGAAAGGCCTGTTGCGGGCCGCGTCAGTCGCGCTCGTCACGGGCAGCCCGGCGCTCACCGGCCCATCCTTGCGGCAAACTGCTTCCGGGTCAGGAACCAGCCCAGCACGGCCAGGCCCACCAGCACTACAACGTGCAGGACGGTCAGCAGCGGAGGCTCCTGGTACCCGTAGCTGAGCACCCGGCCCAGCTCCGTACCGTGCCAGATGGGCGAAATCCAGCCAATCCAGCGCACCGCCAGCGGGAGGCTGTCCAGGGGAAAGAACGTGCCGGAGAAGAGGAACAGCGGCATCACGATGAACCGCATCACCAGGGCGAACTGGCCCTTGTCCTCAATAATGGACGCGGAGTAAGCCATCAGCGGCAGGCCAAAGGAGAGCCCCGCCAGCGTGGCCACCAGGATGGTCACCCAGCCCCACCCGCCGGGCGCCGCACCAAAAAGTGCCACGGCCACAAAATAGGCGGCGGACTGCAGCAGGAAGCGCAGCGTCACCGCCATGATGTGTCCGGCGGCAATCTGCTGGGGCGTCAGCGGCGAGGCGTGGGGCCCGAAGTAGGTCCGGCGCCATTTGAAGCCGTCCATCACAGGAAAGGTGAATTCGTTCGCGGCGGTCATGACTGCCGCGGAGACCAGCAGCGCCGGCGCCACGAACGTCACGTAACCCACTCCCCCGAAAGCTCCGGCGCCCTGCGAGTCGACCAGTGTAGCCAGGCCCACGCCCATGGCAAACAGGTAGGCCACCGGGTGGCCCACGCTGTACATGATGATGGACCAGCTGTACCCCTTCATCACGCGGAGCACCTGCTCGGCGTAGTAGAAGGCACCCCAGCGCCTCGCCTTGGCGGCCGCTGCTTCCGGGCTGTGTGCCCGCGCAGGCGCTCTGGATACGTCCGTCGTCCCAACCAGGCCCGCTTCGGTGTTCAACCCCGCCTCATCACTCAACGAGGCTCCTGCCCGTCAGCCTTAGGAACACATCTTCCAGCGAGGACCTCCGTACCAGCGAAGTCAGCGGCCGCAGGCCGCGGGACGCTACCTGCTCAAGGGCCGCCTCGCCGTCGTGCGCGTAAATCAGCACCCGGTCCGGCAGGACCTCCAGGCGCTCCCCGATGCCGTCCAGTTCCGCGGCGATGGTGGTGTTCCGTTCGGAGCCGAACCGCAGCTCAACCACCTCGCGCGTGGAATGCGCGCGGATCAGTTGCGCGGGAGACCCCTCGGCCATGATCCGGCCCTTGTCCACCACGATCAGCCGGTCGCACAGCTGCTCGGCCTCGTCCATATAGTGCGTGGTCAGGATCAGCGTGACGCCCTGCTCCTTGAGCCGGAAAAGGCGGTCCCACAGGATGTGCCGCGCCTGCGGGTCCAGCCCGGTGGTGGGTTCATCCAGCAGCAGGATCCGGGGTTCGTTGATCAGCGAACGTGCGATGGTCAGCCGCCGCTTCATGCCGCCGGACAGCGCGTCCACCTTGGACTTCGCCTTGTCCGTCAGCTGGGCAAACTCCAGCAGTTCGTCAGCCTTTGGCTTCAGGTAGCTCATCGGCAGCCCGAAGTACCGGCCGTACACCAGGAGGTTGTCCCGGACCCGCAACTCCTCGTCCAGGTTGTCCTGCTGCGGCACCACGCCCAAGTGCGCCCGCACCTCGGGCCCGTGCGAGTCCGGGTCCAGGCCCATGATGTGCAGGTTCCCCGAGGTGCGGCGGGTGACTCCGCCGATCATCTTCATGGTGGTGGATTTGCCGGCACCGTTGGGCCCCAGCAGGCCGAAGGATTCTCCGGCGGGGACGCTGAAGGAGATGCCGTCCACGGCGGCAACGTCGCCGTAGGTCTTGGTCAGGTTTTCTGCCGTGATGACGATCCGGCGGGGTTCGGTGTGGGGCTCTTCGGCCCGCTGGACGGCGCCGGCTGCGGCGCCGGAGGACACGGTGGCTTTGTTGTGCACCCTCCGCAGACTAGTAGAGCCGGCGGACAGGTGGAAGGGGACTTTCAGTTCCGTGTTCAGGGCCCGTGCCAAAAGTCCGACGGCGGCCCGCCCCTTGCGCTCAAGGGGCGGGCCGCCGTCGGGCGTGAGGAAAGGGAGCTAGCGGTTTGCTGCCGCCTGGCGTTCAGCTGCTTCGACAACATTTGTCATGAGCAGCGCCACGGTCATGGGGCCCACACCCCCGGGGTTCGGCGAAATCCAGCCGGCGACGTCGGCAGCGGCCGGTTCGATGTCACCATGGACCTTGCTCTTGCCTGTCTCGGCGTCGGTTTCCCGGGTGACACCGACATCGAGCAGGGCTGCGCCCGGCTTCACGTCGGCTGCCTTGACGATGTGCTTGACACCGGCGGCACCCACGATGACGTCAGCCTGCCGCAGCAGCTCCGACATGTTGGTGGTACCGGTGTGCGTCAGGGTGACGGTGGCATTAACCTCCCGCCGGGTCAGCAGCAGACCGATCGAGCGGCCGATGGTGACGCCCCGGCCCACAACAACCACATGCTTGCCTTTGAGGTCGTAGCCGTTGCGCACCAGCAACTCGATGACGCCGCGGGGCGTGCACGGCAGCGGCGAGGTGATCTCGCCGTTGACGTTGAGTACCAGCCGGCCAAGGTTGGTGGGGTGCAGCCCGTCCGCATCTTTGTCGGGGTCGATGCGCTCCAGGATGGCGTCGGTGTCCAGGTGCTTGGGCAGCGGCAGCTGGACGATGTAACCGTGGCAGGCGGGGTCCGCATTGAGTTCGTCAATGAGGGCTTCGACCTGTTCCTGCGTGGCGTCCGCCGGAAGCTCACGCTGCATGGAGTTCATCCCGATTTCCACGGACTGTTTGTGCTTCATGGACACATACAGCTGGGACGCGGGATCCGCACCGACGAGCACTGTGGCAATGCCGGGGGTTACACCCTGGGCTTTCAGTTCCGCGACCCGCTCGGTGAGCTCGGACTTGATGGCGGCAGCGGCTGCCTTGCCGTCAAGGATTTTCGCGGTCTGCTTGGTTTCAGTCATGGGATCACCACTGCTCGTGCTGCGGGTACAGCGGGAAGTCGGCGGCGAGCTTGTCCACGCGGGCCTGCAGGGCCTCGACGTCGGCGCTGCTGCCGGCCTTCAACGCCGTGGCGATGATCTCTGCCACCTCGGTGAACTCGGCGGCACCGAAGCCGCGGGTGGCCAGGGCCGGGGTGCCGATGCGCAGGCCGGAGGTGACCATCGGCGGGCGGGGATCGAACGGAACAGCGTTGCGGTTGACCGTGATGCCTACGGAGTGCAGGAGGTCTTCGGCCTGCTGGCCGTCCAGCTGGGAGTTTCGCAGGTCAACGAGGACCAGGTGCACATCGGTGCCGCCGGTGAGGACGGAGACGCCGGCTTCGGCGACGTCGGCCTGGTTGAGGCGGTCGGCGATGATCTTCGCGCCTTCGAGGACGCGCTCCTGGCGCTCCTTGAATTCCTCGGTGCCGGCGATCTTGAAGGCCACGGCCTTGGCTGCGATGACGTGCATGAGCGGCCCGCCCTGCTGGCCCGGGAACACGTTGGAGTTCAGCTTCTTGGCCCACTCCTGCTTGGCCAGGATCACACCGGAGCGCGGACCGGCAAGTGTCTTGTGCACGGTGGAGGTGACGACGTCGGAGTACGGCACCGGGCTCGGGTGCAGTCCGGCTGCAACCAGTCCGGCGAAGTGCGCCATGTCGGTCCAGAGCAGCGCGCCAACCTCGTCGGCGATGGAACGGAAGGCAGCGAAGTCCAGGTGGCGCGGGTAGGCGGACCAGCCGGCGATGATCACCTGGGGCTTCTCGGCAATGGCCTGCTCGCGGAGCTTGTCCATGTCCACGCGGAAGTTGTCTTCCTCCACCTGGTAGGCAGCCACGTTGTAGAGCTTGCCGGAGAAGTTCAGCTTCATGCCGTGGGTCAGGTGGCCGCCGTGGGCCAGGGACAGTCCGAGGATCTTGTCGCCGGGAGTGATCATCGCGGAGAGCGCGGCTGCGTTGGCCTGGGCACCGGAGTGCGGCTGGACGTTGGCGTACTCGGCACCGAAGAGGGCCTTGACCCGGTCGATGGCCAGCTGCTCTGCGACGTCCACGTATTCGCAGCCGCCGTAGTAGCGGCGGCCCGGGTAGCCCTCGGCGTACTTGTTGGTCAGGACTGAGCCCTGGGCTTCCATCACGGCGCGGGGGGCGAAGTTTTCGGAGGCAATCATCTCCAGGGTGCCGCGCTGGCGGCCGAGTTCCTGGTCCAGGACTGCTGCGATTTCGGGGTCGAGCTCAGCCAGCGGCTGATTGCTGACGGCGGTTGTTGAGGTGGCTGTAGTAGTCACGAAGAACTCCTGGCTAGGGATACGGGCACTGCTTAGGTCAGGCTACCGGCTGGCGCACTTTCACACACTTGATGACAGGGGCGTGGAAGCGCAGGATGGCGCTGCAGTGCTGACGCAGGTGCAGCCCCAATTCCGGCAAGACATGACCCTCGGCCCAGGCGTACGATCCGTGGTCTTCGTGATTGCCGCTCCCTGGTGGTTAGCCACCCAACGCCAGTTGCGACGCTCCCAGCCTACCAAATCCGGGCGCTGCTGCGCGGGTAGGCTTGTAGGCGTGAGTGAAGAGCAGCTGAACCAAGCGTACGTAGTAACCCTGTCCTGCCCGGACCGCCCGGGGATCGTCCATGCGGTGGCCGGCGCCCTGCTGGGGGCGGGCTGCAATATTACGGATTCGCAGCAGTACGGCAGCCCGGCCACGGGCAACTTCTTTATGCGGGTAGAGGTGACGACGCCGGCTGCTGCCTCGGAGCTTCGCGCAGCTTTGGAGCCCGTCACGGCGGCCTTCGGCATGCAGTGGAGCCTCAACGGCGTGGGGCAGAAGGTCCGGACCCTCGTGATGGCCAGCACCTCCGCCCACTGCCTCAATGACCTGCTGTTCCAGCAGCGGTCCGGAACGTTGCCCATCGAGATCCCCGCCATCGTGTCCAACCACCGGGACCTGGCAGGCCTGGCCGAGTTCTACGGGATTCCCTTCCACCACATCCCCGTCACGAAGGACACCAAGGCGCAGGCAGAGGACAAGCTCCGCGCCATCATGGCCGAGCACGATATCGAATTGACGGTCCTGGCCCGCTACATGCAGATCCTGTCCGACGAGCTCTGCACCGACCTCACCGGCAAGGCCATCAACATCCACCACTCGTTCCTGCCGTCCTTTAAGGGCGCCAAGCCGTACCACCAGGCCCATGCGCGCGGTGTGAAGCTGATCGGTGCCACCGCCCACTACGTGACGGCGGCCCTGGATGAGGGCCCCATCATTGAGCAGGAAGTTATCCGCGTGGACCACGCCCGGACGCCGGAGCAGTTCGTCCAGATGGGCCGGGACGTGGAAGGCCGCACGCTGGTCCAGGCGGTGCAGTGGCACGCGGAGCACCGTGTGCTGCTGGACGGCAACAGGACTGTTGTCTTTAACTAACGGCTGAGCCTCCGGAGGCACCATGGAAGCGGGGG
Organism: Arthrobacter sp. D3-16; assembly: GCF_054408515.1. Taxonomy (NCBI): domain Bacteria; kingdom Bacillati; phylum Actinomycetota; class Actinomycetes; order Micrococcales; family Micrococcaceae; genus Arthrobacter; species Arthrobacter sp. D3-16. The sequence continues at coordinate 2,945,052 of NZ_CP096437.1, forward strand.
TGGAGGACGGCGAGCGCCGCCTTGCCGATTTCTACAACGGACGGGCCGCTTCCGGCGCCGACTATCCGCCGTCGCGCCACATCGCTGAGCAGCGCAGCCGCTTCATCGCCCTGCTGAAGTCCGAAGGGCGGCACTCCGTCCTCGAGATCGGGAGCGGAAGCGGTCAGGACGGATTGAAGTTCGTCGAGGCGGGGATCCATTACACCGGAGTGGACCTCGCGGAGGGTCAGGTCCGGCGCGCCCGTGCCAGGGGCCTGGATGTATCGGTTGCGAGCGCCCGGCGGCTGCCGTTCCCGGACGGTACGTTCCCGGCACTGTGGTGCATGGGTACCTTGCTTCACATTCCCGCCAGGGACATCGACGCCGTCCTGGCAGAGCTGGTGCGGGTGTGCGCGCCGGGCGCGCTGATCGCCACCGGCCTTTGGTCCGGGAACGACGCAGAGGAACTGAACCCGGAGGACGACGTCGAGCCCCGCTTCTTCTGCAGGCGCACCGACGCAACGGTCAGGGAAGTCTTTGGCCGCCACGGCGCCATTGAAGACTTTGCCACCTGGCCCGAGGGTACCGGCACCGAGTCCGGACCCGGCGGCGGCTACTGGACGCAGCACTACCAGTTCCTGGTCCTCCGTACCCCCTGATGTCCTAGGCTTGGCCCATGGCTCCTCTTTATCCCTTCGCCGGGAACACCCCTGCCGTCCATGAATCCGCATTTGTTGCACCCACGGCCTCGATCATCGGCAACGCCACCCTGGCCGAGGACTCCAGCGCCTTCTACGGTGTCTCGGTCCGTGCCGACACCGCCGCCATCTCCGTCGGCGCCGGCAGCAACCTGCAGGACAATGTGGTGCTGCACGCGGACCCGGGCTTCCCCTGCACGGTGGGCGAACGGGTCAGCGTGGGGCACGCCGCCGTCGTCCATGGCTGCACGGTGGAGGACGACTGCCTGGTCGGCATGGGCGCCACCATCCTCAACGGTGCGGTGATCGGCGCCGGCTCGCTCGTGGCTGCCGGCGCCGTCGTCCTGGAGGGTACCGTGGTCCCGCCACGCTCACTGGTGGCGGGTGTTCCGGGCAAGGTCCGCCGCGAACTCACCGATGAGGAGTACGACGGCGTCCGGGCGAACGCGTCCCGCTACATCGAACTGGCCCAGGCGCACCGGAACATGCACGATTAGTCCCCACCCGCACCCTAGCCTCGCAAGGCCGCACCGGCTCCCTGCCCTCGCAAGCTCGGTCCGGGGCCCTCGCCGAGCGGCTCCACGGCCAGGCAACCCTGCGGGCGTGGGCCCAGGCTCAGTCCAGTGAAATAGGACCGAATTCATCAAGCAGGTCACCCGGCCCGGGGTTGCCCGGGGCCGAGGAACCGCCCAGGTGGTTGACCACGCCCCACACCGCGTTCAGCCCGGTGGTGACGGCGCCTTCGGCCCAGCCCGCGGTAAAGGAAACGTCGTCGCCGGCCAGGAAGATGCCTCGCTGTGACTCCGGCAGGGCATCCTGCTTGAAGTGGGTGAACAGCCGCTGCTGGTAGCGGTAGTGCCCCGGAAGGTTTGCCTTGAAGGCACCCATGAAGTTGGGATCGGCTTCCCAGGAGACGGTGATGGGCTGGCCTACAATGTGCCCGGCGATGTCCACCCCGGGGTAGATCTGCTCGAGCGAATGCAGCATCAGTTCCACGCGCTCGTCAGCGTCCAGCGCCAGCCACTTCAGCGCGTCATCGTTCCAGGTATAGGAGAGCAGGATGACGGCGGGCTGGTCCGGCCCGTTGTCCAGCAAGTACGTGGCGCGGTTGAGCCGGTCCGTGAGCGTCATCGAGAGGACCTCGTTGCCGGTGTCCGGATCGATGTCCTTCCAGAACGGCCGGTCCACCATCACAAACGTCTTGGAGGACTGCATGTAGTGCGAGCGCTCGATGGCGGTCCACAGTTCTGCCGGGAACAGCGCCTCCTCGGTGTGGATCCGGGTGGACAGCAGCCAGGACTGGCAGGTGGTGACCACGGCGGGGTAGCTGGCTTCGCGGCCCCAGCGTTCCCGGATCCGCAGGTTTCCGTCCGGATCGCGGCTGATCCTGCCCACCGCGCCCCGCGGCGAACCGGCGTGCAGTGACGACAGTGAGGTCCCTTCGGGCCAGTGGGCCATGCCGGACGGCGCGTGCTGCCACAGTGCCTCGGGCAGCCGCTGGGCTCCCCCGCGGATGAGCCGGTGCTGGTCGTCCGCGTCCGTGTAGACCACGCGGAGGATCTCGAGGATGGAGTTGGGGAAGTCGGTGTCCCACCCGCCGGTGCCGAAGCCGACTTGGCCGAAGGCTTCCCGGTGTGCGAACCCGGCCTTCTTGAATGACTCGCTGGCGGCGATGAAGCCGTAGAAGGTCTGCTCGTCCATCAGTGGGAGCAGTTCGTTCCACAGCTCCTTGATCCGGCCGGTGTCCCGGGACCGGATGGCGGCCTGCATCTCAACGAACTTGGCGCCGTCGTTGACGGCTGCCTTCCACGCGTCCGCCACTTCCCGGAAGAACGGCGGAAGGTCGCTTGGCTTTTCCGCGTAGTGCTTCTGCCCGGCCAGCTCAATCACGGTGCTGGACGTGGCCGGGGACAGCGGGTTGGGGAACTCATCGGTTTCCAGGCCCAGCAGGTCCACGTAGTGGTAGAACGCCTTGCCGGATTCCGGGAAGCGCATCCCGCCGAGGTCCGCCATCACGCCGGGAGCCGCGGGGAACGAGGCGGTGCGCAGGCGGCCGCCGATCCGGTCGGCCTCGTAAACCACGGGCCGCAGCCCCAGCTTCATCAGCTCATAGGCGGTGACCAGGCCCGAAAGGCCTGCTCCGATCACGGCAACTTCCGTCCCCAGCAGTTCGGGTGGCACAGTTCCCAGGCCGTCCGGGTGGGCGAGGTAGTGGTCGTAGCTGAACGGGAAGTCCGGGTTCAGCATGGTGATGGGAGCCGCGCCGGCGCTGCCGGGAGCCGGCGCTGCAGCGGAAGTGGCCGAGGTGCTGGACGGGTCGGAAGCCGGCAGTTCGGTGGCGATGGTCATGGAAGTTCTGCCTTCGTCGGTTAGGGGGTGTGCTGGGGTGAGAGTTGTGGTCCGGACAGCTCGCGGTATTCCTCGTTGCTGAGGGCGGCCACCCGTGAATTCCGGCGTCCGTAGCCGAAGTACGCGGCCACGCCCACCAGCATCCAGAGGGCGAAGACCACCCAGGTGTCTGCCCCGAGGTTGGCCATCAGGTAGGCGCACATTGCCGCGCCGAGGATGGGTGTGAGCGGGAAGAGGGGCACGCGGAAGGTCCGCTCCAACTCGGGCCGGGTGCGGCGGAGGTAGATGACGGCCACGTTCACCAGGGCGAACGCAAACAGGGTGCCGATGCTGGTGGCGTCGGCGAGCGCACCCAGCGGCACCAGCCCGGCGGTCAGCGCGACGGCGACCCCTACCAGGAGGGTGCCGGCGACGGGGGTGCCGGTGCGGCGGGAAACGCGGCTGAAGACCTTGGGGATGAGTCCGTCACGGGACATCGACAGCAGGATTCGGGTCTGCCCGTAGAGAACCGTCAGGACGATGCTGGCGATGGCCAGGACGGCGCCCACCGCGAAGACAAGTGCGATCCAGGGCTGGCCGGTGGTTTCCTCAAGGATCTTGACCAGGGCGGCCTCGGTTCCGTCGAACCAGCCCCAGGGCCTGGCGCCGATGGCGGCGACGGCCACGAGCACGTAGATCGTGGTGACAATCAGCATGGACAACATGATGGCCCTGGGCAGGTCGCGCTTGGGGTTCCGCGCTTCCTCACCCGCAGTGGAGGCGGCATCGAAGCCGATGTAGGAAAAGAAGACGCGGGAGGCGGCAGCCGAGACACCTGCGGCGCCCATGGGCAGCAGGGGTTCAAAGTTGCCTGCGTTGAAGGCTGTGAAGGCTACAGCGCAGAAGAACAGCAGGATGCCCACCTTCACCACCACGATGGAGGTGTTGATCCAGGCGCTCTCCTTGGCGCCGCGCACCAGCAGGATGGTTGCGAGCACCACGATGACCATGGCCGGGATATTGACCACGCCGCCGTCGCCGGGCGGTTGGGACACTGCATCGGGGAGGACGGAGCCGAAAACGGCGAGCGTTTCATTGACGTATTGTCCGGCGCCCACCGCCACTGCGGCCACGGATACTGCGTACTCCAGCACCAGGCACCAGCCGCAGATCCACGCCATCCCCTCGCCCATGGTGGCGTACGTGTAGGAATAGCTGGAGCCGGCGACGGGCACCAGTCCGGCCATCTCGGCGTAGGACACAGCGGACAGCAGCGCTGCCAGGCCGGCAATCGCGAACGAAATCCAGATGGCGGGCCCGGCGAGCGGAACGGATTCACCGAGGATCACCAGGATGCCCGTGCCGAGCGTTGCCCCTACGGAGATCATGGTCAGCTGCAGGACACCGAAGCTGCGGACCAGGCGGGGACCTCCGCTGTTGCTTTCTGCCTCGTTGACCATCTGGGCGATTGGCTTGCGGCGCAGCAGCTGGGCGCCCAGTGCGGGACGGGCCGCTGTTCCGGTCGCGCCGTCCGGGGCCTGGCCGGAGAGTGTAGGCACAGTCATCGTTGACGTCCGTTCGTGTGGTTGGTCGGTTGAACTGGTTTTCCCCTCACCCACAGTAGGGGTGTGAGCCGCATCTCAAGGAGGTGCAAAGTGACCTATAGTGTTCACCCATGAGACGTAATGCACCAGCTATCGACGGTAGTCCCGACCAGCTGGACGCGGTCACGCTGGCGCAGTTCCTCGCAGCGCTGCCCCCCGAAGTGAGGATGGTGCACGACGCCGGGAACGGCCAGGTGCCCCTGCGGTGGGTGGAGCCGAGCGAGCTGGAAGACCCTACCCCCTATCTGCTGGACGGCGAGTTTGTCCTGACGGCCGGTTTACCCTTCCGGGACGGAGGCTACGCCGATGCCGGCCCCGATGGGAGCCACAGCGCCCGCCGGGTGCAGGAGTATGTCCGCCGGCTGGTCGATGCAGGAGTGGCCGCCCTGGGCTTTGGCCTGCAGCCGTATTATGACTCCGTTCCGAAGCACGTGGTGGCCGCCTGCCGGCAGTACGGGCTCACCTTGGTGGAGGTGCCGGCCAGCGTGCCGTTTGCCGCCCTGGGCCTGGAATTCTCCAAGCTGCTTGAGTCCGGCAATGCACAGGTGTTCCGGCAGCTGGCCGAAACCAACCGCCACCTCATGCGGGCAGTGCTTTCGGCCCGGCCGGAGCACGAGCTTTTGGCGGCACTGATCCAGCGCGTTCCAGTGTGGGCCGTCCTCTTCGGCGCCGATGGCCGTGTGCGCGCACGCGGGGGTGCCGCCGTCGACACTTCCCGGCTCCAGCCCCTCCTCAAGAAACTCCTCACCGGGAGCGGCCCCCGCGTGGAAACGGAAACCTTCGACGCCCCGGGCTCGGCGCTGGTGTTCGGCCACCCGCTCCGCAGCACCAAGGACGCTACCTTGGGCAGCCTGGTGCTGGGCGCGGACAGGGCCCTGACCCCCGCGCAGAACAGTGTGGTCTCATCTGTTGTGGGGCTTCTTGAACTCCTGGTCCGCCAACGCACCAGCGGGTCCCTGGCGCCCAGCCAGCTGGCCACCGCCCTGCTCCTGCACCCCGAGAGCCTGGCCGCCGGAAACACCCGGCAACTGAACGTGCTGAAGGACCTGTTGGCGCAGAGCGTGGCGGGAACGCGGTCCGGCCCGGTCCGGGTGGTGCAGGGCCTCCGGGGGCCCGGTGCCCCCGCTGCCGAGGACGGTCCGGTGCGGGAGCTGCTGCAGTGGCGGCGGATTTTCGACAGCAAGATGGTGGAGTTGACCGATTACGGATTCGCGGCAGTCACCCGGCTGAAGGTGGATGACCAGTTGATCGCCGAGGTGGAGCAGCTGGGCTGGCGCCTGGTGGTGGGTGAGCAGACTGAACTGTCCGGCTTGCCGGAAACCTACCGGCGGGCAACGTCGCTTCGGCCCCGCGTCCTGGCCTCAGGGAAAAGCGCGCGGGTAGAGGAGGTGACCTGGTCCGTGACCGGCCTGCTGGGCAGTGAGGCCGGGACCATTTTTGCGGGAAAGCTCCTGGCGCCGGTCCTGGAACTGGAGCCCGAACGCCGTGATGTCCAGCTCCGCGTTCTCCGGTTCTGGCTGGCCGCGAACGGAAGCTGGGACGCCACGGCCAAGGATTTGGGCCTGCACAGGAACAGCGTGCGGCGGCAGGTGAATGCCATCGCGGAACTGTTGGAGATGGATCTTGGCCAGGCGCAGTCGCGGGCAGAACTTTGGATTGCGCTGCAGTATACGGACGACCTGGTTGCGGAAAACCCTCAGCCGCCCCAGGAGCCGTAGAGATCAGGCCGCCGTTCGGCGAGGTACGGCACGTCGCCGCGTGCCCGGGCGGCGGCGCTTTCGTCCAGCTCCGCGAAAAGGAGCTGCGGCTCCTCCCCGGCCGCGGCGAGCAACCTGCCGTCCGGCCCGGCGATGACGCTGCCGCCCAGGAACCTGCAGTCCTCCTCGACGCCTGCGTGGTTGGCGTAGGCAATGGACAGCTGGCTTTCCAGCGCCCGCGCCCGCAGCAACACCTGCGGAACGTCGTCATAGCCGTGGGCCAGCGCCGTCGGCACCAGGAGCAGTTCGGCTCCGGCAACGGCGGCCGCCCGGACTGCCTCGGGGAATTCAACGTCGTAGCAGATCACCATGGAAGTCCGGACACCATTGAATTCCACGACGGCGGGAGGCTGGGCCGCCGGGCTGAAGGCTGCACGTTCGTCCGGACCGAAAAGGTGGACCTTGGCGTAGTTGAGCAGGGCTTCACCGCCGGCGTCCAGCAGCGTTGCGGCGATCTGCCACTCCCCTTGCCCGGTGAGCTGGGGAAGGCTGTAGACCAGGCCGATGCGGTGGCGGCGCGAGATGGTGGCAAGCTTGGCGCGCAGCCCGGGCAGGGAATCGGGATCCAGCTCTGCGCGGACCCGGCGCGGTGCATAACCTACAGGGAAGAGCTCGGGTGTCACCAGGACGGCAGCCCCGGCAGCAGCAGCGGCCTCGGCCGCTGCATCGATAGCGGCACAGTTGGCGTCCACGTCCATCACAACAGCGTTCGCCTGCAGCAGTGCCAGCAACACAGCGGCCACCTTCCATCGTTGGACAGGCCTCAGATCAGGCCCTGACATCAGATTAGCGACGGCGGCGCTGGACGAACGGGGTCATTTGCACCTCCTTCCCCATCTCCGCGGGCAGATCATCCTGTTCAACGGAAGGCCTCCCCTAGGCCTTGTTGCGTTAACTTCTTGACTACAAGAGTTCGGATGAGGCAATCTTTCAAGCATGCCCGCAACTTCGCGCTCAACGAGGAGCAAACCCAAAAATCCCGGCTCGCAATCCGCGCTGAGGCAACTGAACCAGCAGCGGATCATTGAGTCGCTGATGGGCGGGCCCTCAACCCAGGCGGAACTGGCCCGGCAAACCGGGCTTTCCACCGCAACGGTCTCCAACATCGTGAAAATCATGCTCGACTCGGGCCTGGCATCCACGGAGCCGATCACCAGTTCGGGCCGGCGGGCGCTCAACGTCAGGCTCAACAGCAATGGCGCGGTGGCCGTCGGAATTGACTTCGGCCGAAGGCATTTGCGGGTGGTCCTCGCGTCGCTCAGCTATCACGTTATTGCCGAGGAATCGGTCGCGCTGCCGCTGGGCCACCAGGCCGAGGAGGGCATCCAGGCGGCGGTGGTCCTGCTCGAGAAACTCCTGCAGGAAAGAAGCATCGCCCGCAGCGCGGTGGTGGGGGCCGGCGTCGGAATTCCCGGGCCCATTGACCGGCGCACCGGCACCGTGGCCCAGGGAGCCATTCTTCCCGAATGGGTAGGCATCAACATCCTCCAGCACTTGGAGGAAAGGCTGAAAATCCCCGTGTTCGTTGACAACGATGCAAATCTCGGGGCGTGGTCCGAGGTGACCTGGGGCCAGCACACCGGGGTCAGCAACCTGCTGTTCCTCAAGATTGGGTCCGGCATTGGCGCAGGCCTGATCCTCAACGGGGCGCCCTATTACGGCAACGTGGGCATCACGGGCGAAATTGGCCACGCCACCATCCACGAACAAGGGTTAGTGTGCCGCTGTGGCAACCGGGGCTGCCTTGAGACCATTGCCTCCACCACCACAATGATCGAACTCCTCAGCCGCGGTGAGGACCGCCCACTCACCCCTGCGGACATCGTGCGCAAGGCCTTGGCACGTGACTCGGCAACCCTGCGGGTGCTCGACGACGCGGGGCTCGCCGTAGGCCGTGCCCTCGGCAACGTGGCCAACCTGATCAATCCTGAAGTGATCGTGGTTGGGGGGCCCTTGGCGGGCTTGGGCAACCTCCTCCTGGACCCCATCAAGCGGGGTCTGGTGAGGCACGCCGTTCCCGTCATCGGTGAGACAACAGAGCTGGCAATGTCCTCCCTGGGCGACCGCGCGGAAGCCCTGGGAGCGGCTGCGCTGGTGTTCCAACACGCGGGGATCCGGAAGACCTAGACCGTTTCGTTATCCGCCATATGCGTTAAAGACTTGACGACAACCGGCGTGATCCAGTTTACTTTTGCATCAGACGGCCCTGCGCTTTGCCGGCCGGACAAAGAAGTCATTGCATTGGAGGGTTAGGGCAACATGACGTCCCAGACCACGCAAACCGACCCCGTCATCCTCGAGATGAGGTCAATCACCAAGGAATTCCCCGGCGTTAAAGCGCTGGATAACGTGAGCCTGCGGGTGAAGGCCGGCGAGATCCACGCCATCTGCGGCGAGAACGGCGCCGGCAAGTCCACGCTCATGAAAGTTCTCTCAGGCGTTTACCCCTACGGCAGCTACGACGGCGACATCGTCTACCAAAGCCAGGTGCAGCAGTTCCGGGACATCCGGGCCAGCGAACACGCGGGCATCGTGATCATCCACCAGGAACTCGCGCTGATTCCGGAGCTCTCCATCATGGAGAACATCTTCCTCGGCAACGAGCCCACCAAACGCGGCGTCATCAACTGGGCAGAAGCCCGGCTTCGCTCCCTGGACCTGCTCGCCCGCGTGGGACTGCGCGAGGACCCGGACACGCCCATCAAGGAAATCGGCGTCGGCAAGCAGCAGCTCGTAGAAATCGCCAAAGCGCTCAACAAGTCCGTCAAGATTCTCATCCTGGACGAACCCACCGCTGCGCTGAATGAGTCCGATTCCCAGCACCTGCTGGACCTGATGCTGGGCCTGAAGGCCAAGGGCATCACGTCCATCATCATTTCGCACAAGCTCAATGAGATCGAGCAGATCGCCGATTCCATCACCATCATCCGCGACGGCAAGTCCATTGAGACGCTGGACGTGAAAGCCGACGGCGTGGACGAGGACCGGATCATCAAGGGCATGGTGGGCCGCACACTCGAATCCCGCTTCCCGGACCACACTCCGAAAATCGGCGAGGTATTCTTCGAGGTCAAGAACTGGACCGTCGGGCACCCCAACGTCCAGGACCGGCTGGTGTGCAAGAACTCCAGCTTCTTCGTCCGTCGCGGCGAGATCGTGGGCTTCGCCGGGCTGATGGGCGCAGGACGCACCGAGCTTGCCAGGTCCGTCTTCGGCCGCTCCTACGGCCGGTTCATCAGCGGCCAGATCTATAAAGACGACAAGGAGATCACCCTTAAATCCGTTCGCCAGGCCATTGACGCCGGGCTGGGATACGTCACCGAGGACCGCAAGTCCCTGGGGTTGAACCTGTTGGATGACATCAAAACCACCACAGTGGCCGCAAACCTGCGAAAGATCAGCCGCAATTCGGTGGTGGATCCCAACCAGGAGTTTACGGTTGCGGAGCAGTACCGCAAGTCGCTGCGCACCAAGACCCCGTCAGTGGAGGAAGGCGTGGCCAAACTTTCCGGCGGCAACCAGCAGAAAGTGGTCCTCGCGAAGTGGATGTTCACCGATCCTGACCTGCTGATCCTGGATGAACCGACCCGCGGCATCGACGTCGGTGCCAAGTACGAGATCTACGGCATCATCCAGCAGCTCGCCAACCAGGGCAAGGGAGTAATTGTCATCTCCTCGGAGCTCCCCGAGCTCCTGGGCCTTTCCGACCGGATCTACACGATTTTCGAAGGCGCCATCACCGGTGTCCTGAACAAAGACGAGGCCAGCCAGGAAAGCCTGATGAAACTGATGACCTCCGCCCGTAAAGCCGAAGCCGCCTGACCCTCTGGACTATCCAGAACCTTCCGGACACAAGGACTGACACCATGAACGCCCTCAAGAAGCTGTTTGGCGGCAACACCCGCCAATTCGGCATGATCTTCGCCCTGGTGGCACTGATCATCTTCTTCCAGATCGCCACCGACGGCCGGACCCTCACCCCCGGCAACGTCATCAACCTCTTCAACGGCAACTCCTACATCCTGATCCTGGCCATCGGAATGGTCCTGGTCATCATTGCGGGCCACATCGACCTCTCCGTAGGCTCCGTGGCAGCATTCGTGGGCGTCACTGTTGCCCTGGCCATCCGCGACTGGGGCATCCCCTGGTATGCCGGCGTCCTGCTGGGGCTGGTGCTCGGCGCGCTCATTGGGGCATGGCAAGGCTGGTGGACGGCGTACGTGGGGATACCCGCGTTCATCGTCACCCTGGCCGGGATGCTCCTGTTCCGCGGCTTCAACCAGTTCGTCGGCAAGTCCAATACCATCCCGGTCCCCAGCGATTTCCAGTACCTGGGCGCAGGCTACCTTCCCGAAGTGGGGCCGGACACCGGCTTCAACAACCTCACCCTGCTGCTGGGCATCGCCGCCGCCGCCTTCGTTGTGGTCGGCGAGCTCCGCTCCCGGGCACGCGCCAAGGCACTGGGAGCCGACGTTCCGGAAATGTGGGTGACCGTCCTGAAGCTGGTCCTGATCAGCGGCGCCATCCTCTACGCCACGTACCTCTTCGCAACGGGCCGCCCGGGCACCTCCTTCCCCATCCCCGGCCTCATCCTTGCCGTCCTGGTGTTGGTCTACGGCTTCATCTCCTCCCGCACCATCCTGGGCCGGCACGTCTATGCAGTCGGCGGCAACCGGCACGCTGCAGAGCTCTCCGGCGTCCAGTCCAAGAAGGTCAACTTCCTGGTCATGATGAACATGTCCATCCTTGCCGGCCTGGCCGGCATGATCTTCGTGGGCCGCTCCACCGCATCGGGCCCGTTCGACGGCGTCGGCTGGGAACTGGACGCCATCGCGGCAGTCTTCATCGGCGGCGCTGCGGTGACAGGCGGCGTGGGCACCGTCGTCGGCTCCATCATTGGTGGCCTGGTGATGGCTGTGCTGAACAACGGCCTGCAGCTCCTCGGCGTCGGCGCCGACCTCACGCAGATCATCAAGGGCCTGGTGCTCCTGATCGCCGTCGCCTTCGATGTCTACAACAAGAGCCAGGGCAAGAAGTCGATCATCGGCATGCTGACCAGGAACTTCAACCGCCCGGCCAGCGGCGGACCCAGCAACCCGCTCCAGCCCGATGAGACCACCTCCACCAAGGAAGCGATCGCCAGGGAAGCCTGAGCCTTGCAGCCTGAATAGCGTTACACCACCACAAAGAAAGAGAACCAACAATGCGAATGATTGGTAAAGCAGGAAAGGCCGCAGCGGTCGCTGCCATCGCAGCACTGGCGCTGACGGGCTGCGGTCGCTCGGAGCCCAGCACGGGCGGCGGAACCGAAGGCGCAGGAGGGTTCGAACAGAACTCCTCCATCGGCGTCGCACTCCCCCAGAAGACCAGTGAGAACTGGGTCCTGGCGGAGAAGCTGTTCAATGACGGCCTCAACGGCGCCGGGTTCAAGGCTGATGTCCAGTTCGCCAACGGCGGCGTGTCAGAGCAGCAGAACCAGATCAGCGCCATGGTCACCAAGGGTGCCAAGGTCATCATCGTGGGCGCCATCGACGGCTCGCAGCTGGGCACCCAGCTCAAGCAGGCCAAGGACTCCGGCGCCACCGTTATCGCCTACGACCGCCTGCTGCTGAACACCGAGAACGTGGACTACTACGTGGCCTACGACAACTTCAAGGTGGGCGAGCTCCAGGGCCAGGCACTGCTCGATGGCCTCAAGGCCAATAAGCCGGAGGGCCCGTACAACGTCGAATTGTTCGCCGGTTCGCCCGACGATGCCAACGCCAAGGTCTTCTTCGACGGCGCCATGAGCGTCCTGCAGCCGAAGATCGACGACGGCACGCTGAAGGTGGTGTCCGGACAGACCAGCTTTGAGCAGGCTGTGACCCAGGGCTGGAAGGCTGAAAACGCTCAGCGGCGCGCTGACACGCTGCTGACCGGCAGCTACACCAACGAACCCCTGGACGGAGTCCTCTCACCGAACGACACCCTTGCCCGCGCAGTCCTGACCTCCGTCAAGGCCGCCGGCAAGCCGACGCCGGTTATCACCGGCCAGGACTCCGAGGTTGAGTCGGTCAAATCCATCATGGCGGGCGAGCAGTACTCCACCATCAACAAGGACACCCGCAAGCTCGTTGAGCACGCCATCACCATGGTGAAGGACCTCCAGGCCGGCAAGGAACTGGAAATCAACGACAAGGACTCCTATAACAACGGCGTAAAGACCGTTCCGGCCTACCTGCTGGAGCCGGTCATCGTCACCGCTGCAAACGTGAAGACGGCCTACGCCGGCGATCCGGTACTCGAACCGATCACCAAGTAAGTCATCAGATCACCGAAAAGCCCGGTCCCCTCGTTTGGGAGGCCGGGCTTTTCCGTGTCCTGTCCCGGAAGTCCCCCGTCCATTCCCTGCACAGCCGCTTCCCAACGCTCCATCACGTGATGCGCGCTTTCCACGGACCCTCCATCACTTCCTGCAGGTAATATCCGAAGCACCCGCCTACTGCAGTGAGAGGATGGGCACCATGAGCGCCCCAATCGCCAAGCCATGGTTGTCCAGCCAGCCCGATCAGGATCCCCGTTCCGCCACCGGAGCCCCCCTTCGTTGGGGAGTCATCGCCACCGGCGGAATTGCCCGCTCGGTGTCACAGGACCTGGCGCTGCTGGCCGATGCAGAACTCTATGCGGTCAGCTCCCGGGCGCAAGACACAGCAGATGCCTTTGCCGTGGCGTACGACTTTGCAAAGGCCTACGGGGACGACGGCGGCGCCCGCGGCTACGAGCGGCTGCTCGCCGATGATGCAGTGGACGTGGTGTACGTGGCAACGCCCCACGCGCAGCACCATGAAATCGTGCTGGCGGCGCTCAACGCCGGCAAACACGTCCTGTGCGAGAAGGCGTTCACGGTCAACGCGAGGGAAGCCGCGGAGCTCATTGACGTTGCCCGGTCCCGGAAGCTCTTCCTGATGGAGGCGGTCTGGAGCCGGTTCCTGCCGGGCATGCAGCGGGCTTTCGAAATCGCCGCCTCCGGCGAAATCGGGGATATCCACTGGGTGACGGCAGACCTTGGCTTCCCCGCCCCGTACTCACCCACCGCCAGGCTCTGGGCCAGGAAAGACGGCGGCGGCGCACTGCTCGATCTTTCGGTTTACCCCCTGCTCTGGGCGCTGGGAACCCTTGGTTTTCCCCAAACCGTCAGTGCCACAGGACACGTGAATGACGACGGCGTGGACGCCCAGAATGCAATGACCCTCGGCTACAACCACGGAGCGCAGGTGCAGCTCACGTCGTCGCTGCTCGCGCATGGGCCGCGCACGGCCACCGTCGCCGGCAGCAAAGGTTTCCTGCAGAGCATTGGATCCATCAACAACCCCCGGGAACTGGTTGTCGGAATTGGCTGGGACGAACGCCGGGTCGAATCCTTCGACGCAGTGGGCCGCGGCTACACCTACGAGCTCCGCGAAGTGATGCGCTGCATCCAGCAGGGCCTCACGGAGAGCCCCGTGATGCCACTGGAGGACACGTTGAACACCATGCGCCTCTTCGATGGAGTGCGGGCGCAGCTGGGGGTCAGCTACCCGAACGATGAGCGGCACAATGACAAGGGTGACACTGCTGTCAAGAGCGGCAGAATGCAGTAAATGCCATGACAGGCTTCGCGGGACCCGCCACGGCATAGAAGAAAAGCAGCATCGTTAAGTCGAATTGTTTAGGGAATTTTCTGGACTTCCGGAAACATTTGGTCTTACCCTTTAGGCATCCGTCGATTGCAACGGTACTGGGGGTGGTACGCATGGCTAAGGCTCGTTCTCCGTGGCGTGCCCTGCGCCCTGTGCTCCTCGCCGGCGCGGCAACCCTTACCTGGCTGACGTTCTCCTCTCCTGCCGCTTCAGCAGACGTGCTTTCTGACACAACTTCCCTGGTGGGCGACGTTACAAGTTCGGTCTCTTCGGTGACCGACAAGCTTGCCGGCTCCGCAGGCGCGGCCACTGCTGCACCTCCTGCTGCGGCACCGTCTACTGGCCTGCTTCAGCCAGTAGTGGGCCAGCTTTCCGGGCTTGCGGACAACATCGTCGCGGCTGTTCCGGTTGTGAACCAGGTGGTTCCCGCCGGTACCGTCACTGCTGTCTCGGCTCCCGTCGCGGGAGTTGCTGACGGAGCCACTGCTGCCGTTGTTGACGTCGTCGTTCCACCCGTTGCCGAGGCCGTTCCGGTTCTTGAACCCGTTCTGCAGCCCGTCTCGGACCTGGTGACAGGCACCGCACCCCTGCCGGTGGAGGTTCCTGAACTGCCCGTCGCTCCGGTTGACGCAGATTCCTCCGAGCGTGCGGTGGTCCCGACAGACGACCATGCTGCTGACGGAGATCCGGACGCGACGTCCGTAAGCCGGACCCCTGCGGACGTGCCCATTGCTGACGCTGTGGGAGGACCGGGTTTCGCCGCCTCCCCTGCCGGCCGGGTTGCCCCTGCGGGTACTTCTTCCATTCTTTGGGCTTCACTTGCGGCATTTGGCACTGAGGCAGCCTCTGGCCTTGCGGGAGAGCAGCAGGACTCGGCGGACCCTTCGCCGGTCCCCGCCCAGGCTCCTGCCGCCCCCGGTTCGGGCACGGGAAGTGGGACTTCCATGTCCGGCTCATCCGGCTCGGCGGCATGGCTGAGCCCCTTCACCTTTGATCTTCCTGTTGCCGGTGCTGTCCGCGCCGGTGAGACCTCTGAGCACATCCCTGCACCGGTGTCGTTCGACCCCGGTTCGTCTCCTGACTAGTTGAGACCCCGCCTGCCCACTTCCGGCAGAACGCGGCATTACGGGTTGCTGACAGGCACCTTTACCTCAACTTTCAGGAGACATCATCATGAGTTCCAACCTTCGCAGGGGGATGCTCGGCACCCTCTTTGCCGGCGGGCTTCTAGCCTTCGGCTGCACCGCGGCGAACGCCGCGGATACCACCAGCGGATCGGATCTTTCCGCTTCTGCCTTCATCTCGGCGGCGGCGTCCGCTGACACGGCGTCGTTGGGCCTGCTGGGTGACCCAACGCCGTCGGAGTCAACAGGCGTCGCCGCCGTAGTCGACCTCGACCTTGGTCTCGGTAATGCTGTCGGCGGCGCGGCTGCGTCCACCGCGACCGATCTCGCAGTCGCAGCAGACGTAGCCGTCGGCCTCGGAAACGCGTCCGGCCAAAGCAGCAGCCCCGACCTCACCGCGGCCGCCGTCGTCGATCTCGGCCTCGGTCTTGGCAACGCGGTTACCGACGCTACTGCACCGACCACGACCGATCTCGCAGTTGCAGCAGACGTTGCAGTCGACCTCGGCACGGTCGCAGGAACCGAGGGTTCCACCGATGGATTGACCGCCGGCGGACCTGATGCCGCCGTAGACGCCGTCGTGGACATCAACCTCGGCAGCACCAACGGAACCGACGGCACCACCACCGGCGGAACCGACACCCTCGCAGACGCCCTCGTCGACATCAACCTCGGCAGCACCAACGGAACCGACGGCACCACCACCGGCGGAACCGACACCGTCGCAGACGCCCTCGTGGACATCAACCTCGGCCGCACCAACGGAACCGACGGCACCACCACCGGCGGAACCGACACCCTCGCAGACGCCCTCGTCGACATCAACCTCGGCAGCACCAACGGAACCAACGGCACCACCACCGGCGGAACCGACACCCTCGTAGACGCCCTCGTCGACATCAACCTCGGCGGCACCAACGGAACCGACGGCACCACCACCGGCGGAACCGACACCCTCGTAGACGCCCTCGTCGACGTCAACCTCGGCGGCACCAACGGAACCACCACCGGCGGAACCGGCACCCTCGTAGACGCCCTCGTCGACGTCAACCTCGGCGGCACCAACGGAACCGACGGCACCACCACCGGCGGACTGGATGCCGCAGTGGATGCTGTGGTTGGCATTGGTGCTGGCAGTACCGGTAACACGGGTGGACTGGCCGCAGTCGTTGACCTGGGGCTGGACCTTGGCCTGGGGCTGGGCAGTGACGGCAATGGCACGGAGAACCCGGGAGCGGGCACTCCGGGCACGGAGAACCCCGGTACCGAGACCCCGGGTGACGGCAACACGGGAGGCACGGGCACCGTTGACCCCGGGACTAACGCCCCGGGCACGAACACACCCGGCACCGACAATGGCACCGATACCGCCAACGGCACCGGCACCACCGGCTCAAACAACGCCTCTGACGCCGGCACGGCGGGCACTGCCGCCTTCTCAGCAGCACCGGCCGGCTCCACCGCAGTTGGCGGCGCCATCGCCGTTGATACCACCACTAGCAGCACCCCCGCCCGAGGTGGCGCTGCCGACGGTGCCAACGCCTTGGCCAATACGGGCGTGGACGTCTCCCTGGTCCCGCTGGCCCTGCTTCTTCTGGTGGCAGGAATCCTCCTGATGCTCCGCAAGCGCAGGGTTTCCTAAGACAACGGACGTTTGCTGACCGTGCCTGCACCATGCGCCTGAAGCGGCGGCAGCAAGCAGGCGGAGCGGAAGGAGGACCCCGCACAACCTAAGAATCAACCAGATACATCAACGCAAACATGTCATCAGCACACATGTCCTTGTGGCCGGTGGTCCGGCGGCGAAAAAGTTACAAAGTTCGCCGCCGGGCCGTCGGCGCGTCATCGAACCGAGGCCGGGGCCAATCGTCCGTTTACTCCACCGCCCGTATAATTTGTTGTACGACAGTGCCGCAGCGCACCGGGAGGAACGGGTTATGGTGGCGGAATCGCCTAGCTCCATCAAGAATGAAGTGGTCGGCGGACGTTATCGGTTGGGTGAAGTTATTGGCCGCGGTGGTATGTCGTCCGTTTACTGTGCCCGGGATGAAAATCTGGGCCGCGACGTTGCCCTGAAGCTCTTCGCCCCGCAGGCACCGGACGCGGACGAATTGAAGCGGCAGGAAGCAGAAATCCAGCTTCTTGCCACCCTGAACCATCCGGGATTGGTGACGCTGTTCGACGCCGGGATCGACACCCGGGTGCCTGATGAGCCGAGGCCTTTCCTCACCATGGAGCTCGTGGACGGCCAGGACTTGCGTACCAGGATCCGGCACAGCTGTGTCCCGCTGGAGGAACTGGCAGTCATCGGTGCCGGCATCGCTGATGCGCTGGCATATGTCCACGGTCTCGGGATCATCCACCGCGACATCAAGCCCGCCAACATCCTGCTGGTACAGATCCGCCCCGGGGAGCCGTTGCGCCCGAAGCTCACCGACTTCGGCATTGCCCGCATTGCGGACTCCACACGGCTGACCGCCACGGGAACAATGGTGGGCACTGCCGCTTACCTCAGCCCTGAGCAGGCCCTGGGCCAGCCCCTCTCCCCCGCGTCGGACATCTACTCCTTCGGCCTTGTGCTGCTCGAATGCATCAAGGGCACGATTGAATATCCGGGCGGCGCTGTTGAATCTGCCGTGGCCCGCCTCCACCGTGCGCCGGAAATTCCTGAGGACCTGCCGTCCGAATGGGCGGACCTCATTCGCTCCATGACAGCCATCGAACCGCTGGAGCGCCCCGCCGCCGCCGATATCGAAACCGTGCTCAGGCAGGCACTGGTTTCGCCCGCCTCAACCCCGGGAGAACTCGCACCGGAGACCACCAGGGTCCTTCCCGCGATGCCCTTCCACCCGCCTTCCATCACTGCCGAGGAATCGGTGGATGAACTGCGTGAGGCGGCAGGACCAGTCGGCGAGGCTTCTCCGGCACCTGCGCAGGGGATAAAGGGTAAACAGCCCAGGAAGGAGCACCCCACGGGGAGCGGGCGCAGGCGCTTGTGGCTTGCAGTGCTTCTTGCGGTGGTGCTGATATCGGCCGCCGTAGCGGCCGTGCTGGCGAGCCTGTCCACCCAGTCCACGCCCGACGTCGTGCCCTATCCCACGGTGACCGGAGTCCTCGGGGACCATCTTGAGGAACTCCAGAAGAGCGTGGAGCCTTGACGTTGGCCCTGGCGAACAACCCGGATGGCAGGCAGAAGCGGTTCGTGATGTGGACGGCTGCCGTGCTTGTGAGCGGGCTGCTGGCTGGCTGTGCTCAGAGCGACACTGGCCTGCAGCCCGCCGCCGCACGCCAGCTCCAGGCGCGGGTCCTGGAAGTGAGCGAGGCTTCCTCCCGGAATGATCCCGCCACAGCCATGACGGCTCTCGAAGGTCTTGAGGCGGAGCTGGCTGCGGCACAAAGCAGGGGCCAGATTTCAGAGGAGCGGCGGCAGACCGTCACCACCATCGCAGCGGCCGTTCGCGCCGACCTTGAACAAGCTCTTACGGCGGCCGCGAAGGCAGCAGAAGAAGCGAAAATCGCAGCAGACCAGGCGGCGGCCGAGACGCCGGCACCTTCCACCGGGACGCCGGCGCCTGCTCCGGAACCGGCTCCCCTTCCCGCTCCGGCCCCCGCACCCGAAACGGGAAATGATGACGACAAGAAGGACAACGAGGGGAAGGGCAAAGGCAAAGACTGAACGCTGAGCCTTAAACGCACGACGACGCCGCTTGGGTATCGAGCGACGCCAACGTTCCAGCCCCAACAGCAAGGAGGCGGCGCCCCGGGGATGAACCCGGGGCGCCGCCTCCTTGCGATGTGTGTCCGGCTGCTGCCGCAGCCCTCCCCTAGCTCAGGGTTGCGAGGACCTTGTTCAGCGTGGCGGACGGGCGCATTACGGCGGAAGCCTTGGCGTCGTCCGGGTGGTAGTAGCCTCCGATGTCCACCGGCGAGCCCTGGACCTCAGCCAGCTCCCCAACAATCGTCTCCTCCTTGGAGGAGAGCTCCCCGGCGATGGAACTGAACGAAGCGGCCAGCTCGGCGTCGTCCGTCTGCTTGGCCAGTTCCTCTGCCCAGTAGCGGGCCAGGAAGTAGTGGCTGCCACGGTTGTCCAGCTCACCGGCACGGCGGCTGGGAGACTTGTTTTCCAGCAGGAAGGTGCCGGTGGCCCGGTCCAGGGTATCCGCGAGGACCTGCGCGCGGGCGTTGCCCGTGGTGGTTGCCAGGTGCTCGAAGCTGACGGCCAGGGCCAGGAACTCACCCAGGCTGTCCCAGCGCAGGTGGTTTTCCTTGAGCAGCTGCTGGACGTGCTTCGGGGCGGATCCGCCGGCGCCGGTCTCGAACAGCCCGCCGCCGTTCATCAGCGGAACAACGGAGAGCATCTTGGCGCTGGTGCCCAGCTCCAGGATGGGGAAGAGGTCCGTGAGGTAGTCGCGGAGGACGTTGCCGGAAACGGAGATGGTGTCCTCACCCTTGCGGATGCGCTCCAGCGTGAAGGCGATGGCCTTCACCGGGGACATGATCCGGATGTCCAGGCCCTCGGTGTCATGGTCCTTCAGGTACTCGTTGACCTTGGCAATGAGGTTGGCGTCGTGGGCGCGTTCCTCGTCCAGCCAGAACACGGCCGGGGTCTGGGATGCCCGGGCACGGGTGACGGCCAGCTTGACCCAGTCGCGGATGGGCAGGTCCTTGGTCTGGCAGGCGCGCCAGATGTCGCCTTCGGAGACCTGGTGTTCGATCAGGACATTGCCCGAGCCGTCCACGATCTGAACGGTGCCGGCTTCCTGGAGTTCGAAAGTCTTGTCGTGGCTGCCGTATTCCTCGGCGGCCTGCGCCATCAGGCCCACATTGGGCACGGTTCCCATCGTGGTGGGATCGTAGGCGCCGTTCGCGCGGCAGTCATCGATGACCACCTGGTAGATGCCGGCGTAGGAGCTGTCCGGCAGCACAGCCAGGGTGTCTGCTTCCTTGCCGTCCGGGCCCCACATGTGGCCGGAGCTGCGGATCATGGCGGGCATGGACGCGTCCACGATGACGTCGCTGGGAACGTTCAGGGTGGTGATGCCCTTGTCCGAGTCGACCATGGCAAGCGCGGGGCCTTCTTCGAGGCCCTTCTTGATGAGGTTCTGCACGCCTTCACGCACGTCCTCCGGCAGGTCTTCGAGGCTGCTCAGGATGGCGGCGAGGCCGTTGTTGGGGCTGATGCCGGCGGCGGCCAGCTGCTTGCCGTAGGTCTCGAACAGCTCTGAGAAGTAGGCCTTGACCACGTGGCCGAAGATGATGGGGTCCGAGACCTTCATCATGGTGGCCTTGAGGTGTGCGGAGAACAGCACGCCCTCTTCCTTGGCGCGGGCAACCTGTGCCTTCAGGAATTCGTCCAGAGCGGCGGCGCGCATCACGGTGCCGTCGATGACCTCGCCGGCCAGGACGGGGAAGGCCTTCTTCAGGACCTTCACGGAGCCGTCCTCGCGGACCAGCTGGATGGCGATGGTGCCCTCGGACTCGATGACAACTGACTTCTCGTTGGAGCGGAAATCGTTCTGGCCCATGGTGGCCACGTTGGTTTTGGAGTCGGCGGTCCAGGCGCCCATGGAGTGCGGGTTCTGGCGCGCGTAGTTCTTGACGGACAGGGGCGCACGGCGGTCCGAGTTGCCCTCGCGCAGGACCGGGTTCACGGCAGAGCCCTTGATCTTGTCGTAGCGGGAGCGGACGGCCGTTTCCTCGTCCGAGGAGGGGTTGTCGGGGTAGTCCGGCAGCGCGTAGCCTTGGCCCTGCAGCTCCGCGATGGCGGCCTTCAGCTGCGGGATCGAGGCGCTGATGTTGGGCAGCTTGATGATGTTGGCTTCCGGCGTCTTCGCCAGTTCACCCAGTTCAGCAAGGGCGTCACCGATCTGCTGCTCGGGGGTCAGGTAGTCACCGAAAACGGCGATGATGCGGCCGGCGAGCGAAATGTCGCGGGTCTCCACCTCCACACCTGCTGTCGAGGCGAACGCCTCGATGATCGGCAGGAACGAATAGGTAGCCAGCATCGGCGCTTCGTCGGTGTGGGTGTAGATAATCTTGGACATGCGCGGGCGTCTCCCTGTGGGTCGGCTTGGTTGTGAAAATTCGGTCTATTTCACCATGTACAACTTACCCGAGGACACCGGTTTGAACCCTACTGAAGCATCAGGGTTACCCTGCCGGCGGGCAGGATTACAGCGATGGAGAACGGCCGACGGCGTCAGGCGCGTAAGCGCCGGTCCATGGTGCGCTCCCGCAGTCCCTGGTTCACATTTGACGCCAGAAAGTGCCACAAGACACATCACTACTATCTACACTGTTGTCAGGCGGAGACAATCCGCCCCGTCCCTCCTGGCCCTTCCCGGGGCCCTTTCCCCCGCTAAGACAGGACACCAATGACTCGCAACAGGCCCTTTGTTTCCGGCTTGCTGAGCCTTTCGGCAGCAGCCGCCCTCATGCTCGGCGGCGCCGCCGGAGCCGCCGCTGCACCCACGAATTCCGACGAAAAGAAGAACCCCTCCGTCGTCAGCGCGGTCGTGGACAGCACCGGCGTGGCCGATTACTGGACCGCTGACCGGATGCGGCAAGCGGTTTCGGGCGAGGTCCTGGGCGAAAAGGCCCGCGAGCGCGGCACCCGCTCGAGTGTCGACACAGTGAAAAAGGGAAAAAGCACCAAGGTCAAGGCAACGAGCGCCAGGGCCGGGAACCTGACGGCGGTCAGCCACATCGGCAAAGTCTTCTTCACCATAGGCACCACCAACTTCGTCTGCTCCGGCAACGCGGTCACCTCGAACAACAAAAGCACCGTAGCCACTGCTGGTCACTGCGTCATCAACGGACCTGGGCAGGAAGCCACCAAGTTCACGTTTGTCCCGGCCTATGACAACGGTGCGGCACCCTACGGCAAATGGGCGGCCAGGGCCCTGTACACACCCATCGGGTGGAGTTCCAAAGGCGACATGACCTTCGACACCGGTTTCGCTGTGATGGAGCAGGACATCCATGGCCGCTTCCTGACCGACGTGGTTGGTGGATCCGGCTTAGCGTTCAACGAGGGCTACGGGCTGGAGTACACGTCCTATGGTTATCCCGCTTCGAGCCCGTTCAACGGCGAGACCCTCAGGAGCTGCACCGGCACGGCCAGCCGTGACTCCACCAACCCCGGCTTCGGCACCCAAGGCATCCCGTGTGACATGAACGGCGGCTCATCCGGCGGCCCGTGGTTCATCGGCTCCGGCTCGGAAGGCCTTCAGAACTCGGTGAACAGCTACGGGTACAACCAGGGCTCCAAGGTCCTCTACGGGCCCTACTGGGGTCCGGAAATTCAGGCGACGTACCAGCTCGCCCAAGCTTCGTAACCCATCCAGAAACAACGACGGCGCCTGTCCCCTCCGCGGGGGACAGGCGCCGTCGTTCGTTTACTGGGCCCACGCCGGCGGGGTTCCCTGGCTGTGGAGCCGCTCGGGCGAGGGCCCGGCCCGAGCTTGCGAGGGCAGGGAGCCGGTGCGGACGCAGCGAGGTTAGGGAGCCGGTTGGGCCCACGCCGGCGGGGTTCCCTGGCCGTGGAGCCGCTCCGGCGAGGGCCCGGCCCGAGCTTGCGAGGGCAGGGAGCCGGTGCGGACGCAGCGAGGTTAGGGAGCCGGTTGGGCCCACGCCGGCAGGGTTCCCTGGCCGTGGAGCCGCTCCGGCGAGGGCCCCGGCCCGAGCTTGCGAGGGCGGGGAGCCGGTGCGGACGCAGCGAGGTTAGGGAGCCGGTGGGGACTAGTGGAAAAAGTGCCGCGCGCCGGTGAAGTACATGGTGACGCCGGCAGCATTCGCTGCAGCGATGACTTCCTCATCCCGTACGGAACCGCCGGGCTGGACGACGGCGCGGACGCCGGCGTCGACCAGGATCTGCAGGCCATCCGCGAACGGGAAGAAGGCGTCGGAGGCTGCGACGGCGCCGCGGGCGCGCTGGGGTGCCCCGCTCGCGTCGGTGTTTGAGGCACCGCCGGGGGCATCGCCCCCACTAGCACTGCCGGACTCCACCTTCACGCCCAGGGTGTTCGCCCGCTCCACGGCCAGGCGGCAGGAATCCAGGCGGTTGACCTGTCCCATGCCGATGCCGACGGCGGCTCCGTCCTGGGCAAGGAGGATGGCATTGGACTTGGCTGCGCGGCAGGCGGTCCAAGCGAACGCCAGGTCGGCGAGGGTCTTTTCGTCAGCGGCTTCGCCGGCAGCAAGGGTCCAGTTGGCGGGGTTGTCGCCGTCGGCATCTACCTTGTCGCTGACCTGCACGAGGACGCCGCCGGATACCTGGCGGATCTCCGACGGGTAGCGGCCATAGCCCTCGGGCAGGGCGAGCAGTCGGATGTTCTTCTTCTTGGACAGAATCTCAACAGCCTCAGGTTCGAAGCCCGGGGCGATGACAACCTCGGTAAAGATGTCCTTGACGGTGTTTGCCATGCCGGCGGTCACGGTGCGGTTAGCTGCGATGACGCCGCCAAACGCGGAGACGGGATCGCATGCGTGGGCCTTGGCATGTGCGTCGGCGATGGGATCAGCGGCATCCGCGGAGCCTACGGCTACGCCACAGGGGTTGGCGTGCTTGATGATGGCCACGGCAGGTTCGCTGAAGTCGTAGGCGGCGCGAAGGGCGGCGTCGGCGTCCACGAAGTTGTTGTAGCTCATGGCCTTGCCGTGCAGCTGGTCAGCCTGCGCGATGCCGGCCGGAGCGGCCTTGTCCACGTAGAGGGCTGCCTGCTGGTGCGGGTTCTCGCCGTAGCGGAGCACCTCGGAGCGTTCCAGCGAGAGGCCTGCGTAGGCGGGCCAGTCGATGACGCCGTCGCCGTCTTCATCCAGGAACTGGCTTGCGGTCCACGTGGCTACGGCGTTGTCGTAGGACGCCGTGTGGGCGAAGGCCTTGGCGGCCAGCCGGCGCCGGGTGTTCAGGTCAAAGCCGCCCTCAGCGGCCGCGGCGATCACCTGGCCGTAGAAAGAGGGATCCACCACGATGGCGACGGCGGCATGGTTCTTCGCGGCGGAGCGCACCATGGCGGGGCCGCCGATATCGATCTGTTCAACGACGTCATCCTGGGCAGCGCCGGACTTGACGGTTTCCACGAACGGGTAGAGGTTCACCACCACGAGGTCGAAAGGTTCAATCTCCATTTTGGTGAGAGTTTCCATGTGTGCCGGCACGCGGCGGTCGGCAAGGATGCCGCCGTGGACGCGCGGGTGCAGCGTCTTGACGCGGCCGTCCAGCATTTCCGGCGAGCCGGTGACCTCCTCGACTTCCTGGACGGGGATGCCGGCCGCGGCGATCTTCTTGGCCGTGGACCCGGTGGATACCAGCTTCACTCCAGCTGCATGCAGGCCCTTGGCGAGCTCCTCCAGACCGGTCTTGTCGTACACCGAGATCAGGGCCCGGCGGATGGGAACACGGTCAATGGTTACGCGCTCATGCTGCGTGAAGCTCACAAATGTCTCCGTCTTATGTCGCGGAACAGTGCCGCGGTTGGTGGGGATAGGGCCAGTTTATCGCGAAGTGAAGTCAGCCCCCGGTGCAGGCGGAAGTGTGAAGGTCAGCGGGCCCGGATAGAGTTCTTTCAGGAGGCTGCGATGAATACTTACACCACTGTGCCGAGCGGCGAGCAGGTGGTCCAGGAACTGCCCTGGCGATGGAAAGTCCAGGGCAGGATCTTTGTGATCGGCGGCCTTGGTTTTATGTTTGATGCCTGGGATGTGACGCTGAACGGCATCCTCATTCCGCTGCTTTCCACGCACTGGGCGTTGACCCCCGGCGAGGTGGCGTGGGTCGGCACGTCCAACCTCATTGGGATGGCCCTCGGTGCTTTTATCTGGGGCACCATTGCGGACACCATCGGACGCAAGAAGGCGTTTACGGCCACGCTGCTGATTTTCTCCCTTTTCACCGTGCTGGGGGCCTTCTCCCCCGACTTCATCTGGTTCTGTGTGTTCCGGTTTATGGCCGGCTTCGGCCTGGGCGGCTGCATCCCGGTGGACTACGCCCTGGTGGGTGAGTTCACTCCCCGTAAGCAGCGCGGCAAGGTCCTCACCGCGATGGATGGCTGGTGGCCGGTGGGGGCGGCCCTGGCAGGCTTTGTGTCCGCCGGTCTCGTGGCCCTTTACGGGGACTGGCGGCTGACCATGCTGGTGATGGTCCTGCCCGCCCTGTTGGTGTTCTGGGTCCGACGCAGCGTCCCGGAGTCCCCCCTGTTCCTGATCCGCAAGGGCAGGCGGGAAGAAGCGGCCAAGGTGATCGATGGCCTGGTGGCAGCAACGGGAGCGGAAGCCCGCGCCTACAGCCTGCCCGACGCCAAGGAAGTGCCGCGCCTGTCCGCCGGCAGCGCCTGGCACCAGCTGCGCCTGGTGTGGCAGTTCAACTGGAAGATCACGGCCGCGGCCTGGTCCCTGTTCTTCTCGATCCTGCTGGTCTATTACCTGTCCCTGACCTGGATGCCGCGGATCCTTATTGGTGCCGGCTTTGCGGAGTACAAGGCGTTCGTCACCACCGCGTCCATGGCCGCCGTCGGGCTGTTGGGCGTTGTTGTGGCCGCCCTTCTGGTGGAGCGGGTGGGCCGTAAATGGATCCTTGCCATCACCGGACCATTGTCAGCGCTGACCCTGGTGATCGTGGCGATCGTGGTGGACATCCCCACGGCGGCCGTTTTCTGGCTCCTGGTGTTCGGGTTCGTGGTGCAGGTGGCCATCCCGGTGCTGTACGCCTACGTGTCGGAGCTGTACCCCACCGAGTTGCGCGGTACCGGCTTCGGGTGGGCCTCCACGTTCTCCCGCCTCGGGGCAGGCTTCGGGCCGCTGATCTTCGCGAACTACTTCTGGCCGGAGCTTGGCCTCGCCACGTCCTTCGCCCTGGCCGGCGGACTGGTGCTGATCGCCGTGCTGTGGATGGCGTTCTTCTCCCCCGAAACCAAGCAGCGCCGCCTCGAGTAGCCTGCCCGGTCCTCCCCCCCAACTGGCTCGCATTTAACGTCCTCATTTTCGCTTTTCGCGACGTTTAGTGCTGGTCAGTTTCGCAACCAGCCCCTGCTCAAGAGGACTGAACGGACCTTGGCCACGGCCGGCTTGGCGCGATCTTCCATATGTCGCTTGGATATCCTGACCAGCAGCCAACCGGCATGGGCGAAGTCCTCTTCACGTGCAATGTCGCGAACGATCTGGGCTGCGTCGGAGTGTCCCTCGCCATCGTATTCCACTGCCACTTTCTGTTCCGGATAGCTCATGTCAGGGTGCCGTACGACGCCGGCCACCAGCTCCGTGGGCGCGTTCAGCAAAGGTTCTGGCAGGCCCGCGTCCTCCAGCGCAAGCCGAAGCCTCGTTTCCGGAGCCGAGTCCGCTCCCACCCGCGCCAGATCAAGGGCGAGCCGCGCCTTCCGAATGCCCGGCGTCCCCTTATGGCGGTCCAGCATGTCCGCGAGGTCCTCCCGCGTTGCATAGGGTTCGGATCTGGCTTCGAAGCCAGGACGCGGAATACGCAGCAGGTGATCCGCCACGACGGTCAGCTCCTCGATGCTCATCTTGCGGGAGCAGTCCAGCCACGTCCTCACACGCGACGTGATCAGCGCGCCGTTCAAGTCCACGATCTCATCCGCGAAAAATTGGCCGACGTGCCCAACGACTCCACGTCGCCGTGCTACCGCCATCGTGTCAGGCCGTGAGATGTGAATAAGCCCTTTGTCCCTACCCGTGAGAAACCCGGGAAATTCCCAGAGGGCAAAAGCGGTGGCATGAGAGGCTGCGGAGAAGGGGGTCACGACTGTAATTGGACGAATGTGGGCTAAATCTCCAGAGCCAACGTCTGCAGAAGGCGTGCGCACACCATGCGACGGAATGCTCAGCCCGCGGTACCTCAAACGCCCTACACTGATGCCCGCCTCTGCCGCTTCATATACGGTGAACGGCACTTCGGCCAGACCGCTAGGCAACGGGCTCGGATTTCTCATCCCTCATGGTTGCAAAATCCGGACTCCTACCCAGGGTTATCCACAGGATTGATTCCTCGGACAAATCTGACTGGCAGTTGACGTTGTGAAAAGCGCGAATGAGGACGTTAATTGCGAGCTAGTTGGGTGGGGAAGACGTCCGGTGGGAACTGGTCAGGCGTGCGTCGGGTGGGTGGCGGCGAGAGTGGCCAGGGTGGACACCAGAAGCCGGCGCTCCACCACCTTGATGCGCTCGTGCAGCGTTTCCTCGGTGTCGGACTCCTCGATGGCTACGGCTTCCTGGGCGATGATGGGCCCGGTGTCCACGCCGGCGTCGGCCCAGTGCACCGTGCAGCCTGTCACTTTCACGCCGTACGCCATGGCGTCCCGCACGCCGTGGGCGCCCGGGAAGGCCGGGAGCAGCGCAGGATGGGTGTTGAGGTATTTGCCGTTGAACGCGTCAATGAATTCCGGGCTGACGATCCGCATGAAGCCGGAGGAAACCACTATGTCCGGCTCGAACGCCGCTACGGCCTGGGTCAGCGCGGCATTCCATTCAGCCCGGTCCGGGTAGGCCTTGAAGTCGACCACAAAAGTGGGGATGCCCGCTGCGGCTGACCGTTCCACCCCGAAAGTGCCCGGCCTGTCCGCCCCCACTGCGGCGATTTCGACATCGAGGCCCCCTGCCTTAACGGCGTCTATAACTGCCTGGAGGTTGGACCCGGTGCCGGAAACGAGGACTACGATGCGCATGGCACTAGCTTATGGGCAGGCTCGCGTAGGCTGGAAAACATGAACAGCACACCGGAACCGGCCGGGCGGCAGCGCACAAAACAGCCGCTCAGCGAGGCAGCAAAGGTCTCGCTCGCCAAGACTTACACCCTGTTCCGGATCTTCGTGGTGGCGGTGCTGGGCGCCTTTTTCGTCTACCAGCTGAACGTCAGCTACCTCTGGCTCACCGCAATCCTGACGGCCGCCAGCATTGCCCTCGGAGTGGTGCTGCTGGTCCGGGCGGCGCGCCTGAAGGAGTCCCGCCTTGTCCTTATCGGCACCATTTCGGGGCTGGTGGTGTCCGCGATCATGGTGCTGCTGATCCTGGTCACAGCCCTGTTCCTCGACGAGGTGCGCGAGTACCAGGCATGCGTCGGCCGCGCGCTGACGGACCAGGCGCAGTCGGCTTGCCGGGTGCAGCTGGAGGGGTCCCTGCCCTCGCAGCTCCCCTGAGGGCAGGCCCTGCCGTTCAGACGGCGACAGCTCCCAAAAACTACCGGACCAGTTCGGCGTCCGCTTCCTGTGCGGCATGCTCCCGTTCGAGCCAAGGTCCCGCCGCGTACCCCATCACGACGCCGGCACCCACTTCCGCCGCCACCCACACTCCCGTCCAGAATGGGTCAGGACCAATGTCCGTGAGACGCCCGATCCCGGCCGAACCACGTGCCAGCCAGGCCAGGCCGGCAGTCAGCAGCCCGGCCGCCAGCCCGCACAGGACCCCGAGCACCAGAGTTGAAACCGTGGCTGTGAACCAGCGCGCACGGACCTTGATGGCAAGCCACTCGTCGAAATGGTTTTCACCTTCCCGGAGGAACCACCACCCAGCCAGGACCCCCGCCAGCACCGGCACCATGAGCGCCACGAAGGCGTAATCCAGGGATCCGGACGGGACGGCAGCCAGCACCGGAATGGAAGGCAGCGGCCCAACAGCAGTGCCCAGCGGGCCCGCCTGGGAACCCAGGCCCATGGCGAAGCCGGAGCCGGATGTCCACGCCAACGCAAAGACGACAAGGTTGGGCAGGAACCCCAGTTGCGCGACGGTGAGGGCGGCGCCTCCCACCGCCCCGGCGTCGAGCGCTTCATAAACCGCAATCACCAGGTTCCAGTGGATGAACAGGTCTGCGGCCAGCAGCAACGCGGACAACGCCAGTGCTGACAGGACCGCCACAAACCCCGCCTTCGCGGCGGAGGCGAGGTAGGACCCGGCCCAGCGCGAATGCTGGCTGGTGCGCGAAATCCAATCCACGGCGTCGACGCCGATCAGCCGGCTCCAGGATCCTGCCTCACGGCGGGCCCCAATCACCATGCCGAGGGCGTAGGGAATGAGCGGGATGAACATCGCATGCCAGGGATTGATGCCGACGTCGGGCGTGCGGCAGATGAAGCCTGTTGCCGCTCCGAAGGCGGAATACACCAGCCACGAACCGAGGAGCGCCTGCCACAACTGGTCCGTATAGGAGGCCCGGGCCAGCCGGCGGCCAGCGCGCCAGGCGAGCAGGAACGGGATCAAGGTCAAGCCCAGCGGAATGAGCGTGAGCAGTCCCGGCCCGGAAGTGGCGGCCGCGTCCGAACCCGCGGCAATAAGTTCCAGGGGAACGCCGTGGACCAGCAGCCAGGACTGCCCCGCGAGGCGTGCGAGAAAATCGACGGCGCCGTCCTGGAACCCGGCGGTAGCCCAGACGGCAATGATCGGGGCAAGCACCACCAGCGCAGAGATGACGGCTGCCTGGGCCGTTTCGAGGGCACCCTGCAGCCATAAGGGCATGGGAAGGCCACGGTCTCCGGTCTGATCAGCGCGCAGTTTCATCGTTTTCCATGGTGTCACGGCGGCGCCTCCCGGCCCGGGACCGACAGGCGCCAAACCCTGAGCCGTAACCTCCAGGGGGCCCTGCACAAGCGCTTTTCAGCTGCAACCGCCGTAAAATTTAACCGTCCACAATTAGTGGTTGGAGGCAAGAATGACTACCGCATCCCACCATGCGCACGGCGTTCATTTTGGACGGGCAGACGTCCAGAACGTGGGCATGGGACTGGGGATTGTGTTAATGCTGGTGGGAGTCCTGGGCTTCATCCCGGGGGTCACCACCCAATACAGCGAACTGATGCTCCTCGGACCGGCCTCGCATGCCATGTTCCTGGGGCTGTTCCAGGTGTCCATGCTGCTCAACATTGTGCAGCTGGCCATCGGTGCAACCGGCTGGGCAATGTCCCGGACAGAACATGGAGCACGGAACTTCCTCCTGGGAGCGGGCGCGCTGTACATCGTCCTGGCAATCTTCGGGCTCATTGTCGGAGTGGATTCAGCGGCGAATTTCCTGTCGCTGAACATGACGGACAACTGGGCGCACTTGGCACTGGGCATCGTGATGATTGTTGCTGGCTGGCTGTTCTCGCGGGATATGACCGCGGACAGGACATAACCCGGAATCCGTAACCCGGGAAAACAGGAGCCGCGAATGAGAGAAGAACCCTAAGTTCTGAAGATATTCGTCCTACTGGCTGGTGCAGTCACGCTTTCAGTGCGGCTGCACCAGCGTCTCCGCGGCCGGCTTGCACCAGCAGCAGGCTGGTCCGGCAACATCATTGAAAAAGTTCCGCATGCACAACGACGCCGGGAGCCCCCAAGTAGACTCCCGGCGTCGTTCGCTGTGCGGTTGCCTTAGCACCGGTCCGTTCAACGGCGCTTCAGCAGGACGCTAGCGGCAAGTGTCACCTGCGCTGGTCGCGGTCCACGCCGTGGCCATCAGCCTCAATGTGCTCCTTGCGGACTTCATCGTTGACCGTGACGTCTTCCTGGACGACGTCCTTGTCCAGGCGGACGCGCTCCACCGGTACGGCTTCCTTCTGCACCACGGGGCGTTCCTCGTGCAGGACCACCTCGTGTTCTTCCTCGCTGATGTCCGGACCATCAAGGGCAGCGCCGCGGTTGGCGTCCGTGATGGGCTCACGCTCCAGGCGGACCTCTTCACGCTGCACGGGTACCGTCTTGGTGACGTTTTCCGTGGTGACGTACTTGCGGAGCCTGGCCCGGCCCGCAGCTTCACGCTCGGTGCCCACGCGGAGCTGTTCCTCGGAGCGGGTCATGGCGTCATCGGTGGTGGGCCCGGAGGTATCGTGGCCCACGGTGTCGCGGTCCGAAGCGTAGCCTGCGGTGCCGGTGCCGGATGCGTAACCGGAGGTACCGGCGTTCGGGGTGCCGGCGTTCAGGTCGGCGTCGCCCTGCAGGTCCACATCGCCGCGGGTGTCATAGTCGCCGGTGTCCCCGCGGGTGTCGGAGTACGTCCGCGCGCCGCGGTCGTAGTAGGTGTACAGGCGGTCCTCTTCCTCAGGGGTGAGGTGCCCGTCGACGTCGACGCGCGGGGCGTCCTTGACGTGCTCCTTGGTGTACGGAACCACCAGGTCGTCGCCCTGGCTGTGGGCGCCTTCAACGGGGACAAAGGACTGGGACGTGCCAAACAGTCCCGTCTTCACGGTGACCCAAGTGGGCTCGCCCGTGTCGTCGTCCGCGTACAGCTGGCCGATCGAGCCAATCTTTTCGCCATCGGAACCGACGACGTTGCCGCCCTTGTTGAGCAGGCTTTCAATGTTTTCCCGGTTGAGCATGACGTCTCCTTGGATGTGTCGTTGCGCTGGGCTTAGCCAGCCCTGGATGTTCCGGCCCCGGTTGCCCCGGCTCCGGCCTCCGCCCCCTCTGCTGAAGGCTTTGCGCTGGCTGCCCCCATACCGTAAGCATGCTTAGCATCAAAAGGGAAGTCTACTTAGTACTTTTTCTTCGTACCGAAACGTCAAAACCCCCGCTGACGAGCCTGTTTGCCGGAAAAAAATTTAGGACTGTTACTGGAGCGACACGTGCCGGTGCTCGATGCCCAGAAGGGACGCGGCAGCCCTGAGATCGGCCGCCCGATGCCCCAGGCACAGGGCCCAGTGGTGGCCGGTTCCGGTCTGGCTCCACCGGTCAACCCACAGGCCCGGGTCGCCACCAAAATCCACGCGCGACGTGGTGTTGCCAATGGCCAGCAGCGGGCCCGGCACCACGGTCCCTTCCGACGTGACGAAGACGTAGCTGCCGTCGGGGTCCTGGCCGAGACCCAGAGTGGTGACCGGTCCGGGCTGGACGTCGAACTCCACTGAAACTCCCCAACCACGCTTGCCGTGATAGACGCCAAGGCCACGCAAAAGTGGATCCTTGGAAGAGACGGCCAGGTGGGCCGGGCCGTCATGCCCCATCTCCACCACGTTGTCGAAGAAGTTCAATGCCTGGATTTCGGTGAAGGAACCGCCGGCGCCGATGGCTTGGGCAGCCAGCATGGCGATGGAGGTCCGCAGCTCGTACTCCCCGGCCATGGGGATACCGCGCGCCGTCAGGATGGAGGACCCCAAAATCATGCCCGCGCCGAGCCGCTCGTGCTGTTCCCCTGCCAGCCCCCGGTGGTAGTAGGCCACGGAGTCCAGGTCGAAGTCCTCCACCAGCCGGTCCAGGCCTACGGAGACCCGGGCACCCCAGGCAAAGTCGTCGCCGTTGACAGAGTCATCCAGCACGAACAGCTCCCGCGCCAGGGCGAGCCGTTCGGACACCTCGGCGTCGGTCACGGCCTTCACACGCTCACGCAGGTCATCGAACTCAAGCACTTCGACGTGTGATCCGAAAGTAGTGGAGACTGTGGTGAGGTCGGTGGCGACGTCCAGCATGCCCGGATAGAGGTGGCCCATCAGGCCGTGGCGCGCGTTCCGAAGCCTGGCGCGGACGCCGGCGGCGTGGACCCACTGATTAATCCGTTCCCAGGCGGACTCCTGCTTCAAGTGCCCGGAGACGGACTGGAAGTCGATCCCTGCCCGGCGGAAGACGTTTGCCACCTCCGGCACTGGGCATTGGCCGCAGTAGGCGAGCCAGGCGCCCGTATCAAAGTTCCCGTGGTCCATCGCTTCGGTGGGCTGGAGGTCGATGATCAGCACGGGGCTTCCGGACCGCTGGGCCACGGGTAGGACCATTGAGGAGGTCAGGTAGGTGGCGAGGAAGATGACGATCAGGTCGCAGTCAGCCTGCCGGAGTTTCTCCCCCGCCGTAACGGCCTGGGTGGCATCTGAGATGAATCCTGCATCCACGACTTCCGCGTCCAGCTCCTTGAAGCGCGCCGTGACGTACCGGGCGGATTCCTGCAGCTGCGGCAAAAGCTGAGGGAACTGGGGCCAGTAGGCTCCGAGTCCTCCGGACACCAGCCCGATCCGTGTGGGCCGCCGCCGGTGGGGCTCCAGTAAGGCAGGAGCATTCCTCTTGATGGGCGGCATAGCAACCTTCCATTCCGCTGACTTCAGGCAGCGCGGGGCACGGAAGGCCGGGCGGGCCGGAGGAGCCCGCCCGGTCCGGGCACGGCAGCGCTAGAAGTTGTACTGGTCGATGTTCTGGGCGTTGAAGACGGTTGGCGGGCCAACAATGACCACGCCGCCCTCTTCGATGGTCCGGTCACCCAGTTCCCCTGCCGTGAAGGTGTCGCCCGCGGCACCGGTGATCTTGCCCTCCACGAGGGCCTTGCCGGCGAATGCCGCGACGTAGCCGAGCTGGGCGGGATCCCAAAGGGCGAATTCCTTGACCGTCCCGTCCTTCACGAACGGACGCATCTCGTTAGGCAGTCCCAGCCCGGTGAGTGCAACCTTGCCCTTGTAGGCCGAGGTGGAGAGGTACCGGGCGGTGGCGGCGATACCCACGGTGGTGGGCGAAATAATCCCCTTCAGGTTCGGGTGCGCCTGCAGCAGGCCCTGGGCTTCCTGGAACGACTTGGTGTCATCGTCGTCGCCATAGACCTTGGCCACCAGTTTGATGTCCTTGTACGCCGGGTTGGAGGCCAGGTCCTCTTCCATGAACTTGATCCACTCGTTCTGGTTGGTGGCGTTTGCCGTAGCGGACAGGATGGCGATTTCACCCGATCCGCCGATCTGGTCGGCGATCAGTTTTGTCTGGATCAGGGCCACTTCCTTGGCCACCACCTGGCTGATGAACACGTCCCGGCAGTCGGGGTTGGCGTCGGAGTCGAAAGCGACGATCTTGGCACCGGCGGTGCGCGCCTCGCCCAGGGCGGTGCAGACGGCGTCGGGATCGTTGGCGGCGATGACGATGACATTGGTCCCCGCCTGGGTTTCGGCGTTGATGAACGAGACCTGGCTGGACGCCGAGGCTTCAAGGGGGCCAACCACTTGGGAGGAGGCGAAGCTTGCTTCCTGGGCGCCGTCTTTGCCGCCGCCCAGGACGACGTCGGTGTAGGGGTTGTTCAGCTGTTTGGGAATGAACGTGATTTTCTGCTCCTCCACCGCAGCGGAGGTCTCCCCCGTTGTTCCACCGCCGCCGCTGCACGCGGTCAGGGCCAGCGCCGCGGCGGCAGTGATGGCCACCAACGGGGCGAGCTGGGTGCGCCTGCCGGTGCTTTTTCGGTTCAACATCATTGTTTTTCCTTTTCCCTTGGGTGGTCGGTTGAGGGTGCGCCTTGGCTGAAGCTCTGCCGGACCCGGCGGGTGTGCCGCCATTCCCGGACGGCGGCGCCGATGCTGGGCGCCACCACCGAGAGGATGAGCAGCAGGCCGGTCACGGTGATGAGGACGACGTCGGACACCCGGCCCAGGCGCAGGGCGTAGTTAAGGCTGCCGATCAGCAGCACACCGGCAACCACGCCGGGGATGGTGCCCTTGCCGCCGAAGATCGAGACGCCGCCGAGGAGCACAGCAGCGATAACGGCCAGTTCCAGACCGGAGGCGTTATCGCTCCGGGCACTGGTGTAGCGCAGGGTCCAGTAGATCCCGGCCAGGGCTGACACCGCGCCGGAGCCAACGTACAACCAGAATTTGCTTCGGGCCACGTTGATTCCCACGAAGTTGGCCGCCTCCTTGCTGTAGCCCATCGCGTACAGCCCGCGCCCAAAGGGGGTGAAATGGAGCAGCACTCCGAAGAACACCATGATGAGTACGACGCCGATCATCACCGTGGGGATGCCGGTGCCGCTGAGCTTGGAGGTGAAGAAGGCCGTCAGCGGCTTGGGGAAGTTGGCTACCGCGTTGTCCCCGATGACCACCAGGGCAAGGCCCCGGAAGAGCGCCAGCGTACCGATGGTGACCGCCAGTGAGGGCAGGCCAAGGACGGCAATCAGGAAGCCGTTGAACATGCCGGCACCTATTCCCGCCAGCAGGCAAAGGGCCAGCACCAGCCAGATGTCCAGCCCGGCCGCCCAAAGCACACCCATCAACGCGCTGGTCAGCCCGGCGATGCTCGCCACCGAGAGGTCGATTTCTCCCGTGATGATGATGAGCGTCATTGGCATCGCGATCAGCAGGACGGGGATGACGTCCAGGAGCAGGAAGCCCGTGGTGACCGGCGAAGCGAAGCGCGGGATGGCGATGGCGGCGTAGATCAGGAATGCCAACAGCACGTAGATGGTGACGGCGTCGCGGCTGGCCAGGATGCGGGCAGCACCCGTCTTTCCTTTTGGCTCGGTGGCCAGCGGCTTTGTGCTGTCGGCTACCGGCACCGTGGCCGGAGTGCTGCTGGGAGTGGTGGTTTCAGACATTCCGCGCCTCGCTGATCCGCAGTTTCCGGGCCGTGCGCAGGCTGGCCAGGCGGTCAATAACGATGGCCGTGAGGATCAGGATGCCCACAATGGCCTGCTGCCAGAACTTGTCCACCCGGAGAGCGGTCAGGGAACTGGTGATGGTGGTCAGGAGCAGGGCTCCGAGGGCCGCGCCGGCCACCGTCCCGCTGCCGCCGAAGATCGCCACTCCGCCCACCACGGCGGCGGCCACCACGTCGAGTTCCATCCCGGTCCCGGTGGTGGCGCCGACTGAGTTGAAACGGCTGGCGTAGAGCACACCGGCCAGGCCGGCCAGGGCTCCGTTGGCGAGGAAGGCCAGGAACACGCGTTTGGATACTTTGATGCCGAGCACCTTCGCCGCGTCCGGGTCTGAGCCGATGGCGTACAGGTCCCGCCCGGGACGGGTGCCCGCCATGTAGACCGCTACCGCTGCCACCACAGCAATGGCCAGCAGGGTGATGATGGGGAAGCCCAGCACGGTGTCCACGGACAGGGCCCCGAAGGCTTCCGGCCGGTCTCCTGCGAAGTACTGCTTGCCGCCGGCCCAGGCGTTGTTGAGTCCGCGGAACACGTACAGAGTGCCCAGGGTGATGACCAGGGCCGGCACCTTCGCCACCGTTACCAGAAACCCGTTGAACATCCCGAGCAAAGCCCCGAAGGCCATCCCCAGGAGCAGGACCGCCAGGATGGGAAGGCTGGGCATTGCGGCGAAGATCGAGCCTGTGCCGAAAGCTACGAGCCCCAGCATGGAACCGACCGACAAATCGATGTTCCGCGTGATGATGAGCAGGGTCTGCCCGGCCGCGAGGATCACGATGATGGTGGCGTTGAGGAGCAGGTCTTTGATTCCCTGCGGGGACAGGAACAGCGGGTTGTTCAGGAAGGTGATGAGCACCAGAAGCGCCAGTGCAATCAGCACGGGAAGTTCGCGCAGCCGCAGCAGCGAACCGAACCCGCCACGGCCGCCGCCGGCGCGGGCCGCCGTCGTGCCCTTTTCCTCGTGCTTTACGGTCGAACTCATTCCGTCACTCCTGCCGGGGACGTTGCCGCGTGCATCACGGATTCCGGGTCAGCATCCGCCCTGTCCAGCTGGGCGGTGATCCTGCCCTCCCGCATCACGAGGACACGGTCTGCCATCCCCAGGACCTCGGGGAGCTCCGAGGAGATCATCAGGATGGCGATGCCACGGCCGGCGAGGTCGGAGATGAGGCGGTGAACTTCGCTCTTGGTGCCGACGTCGATGCCGCGGGTGGGTTCGTCGATGATGAGCAGTTTCGGATCGGTGGCCAGCCACTTGGCCAGCACCACTTTTTGCTGGTTGCCGCCGGAGAGGGTGGAGACGGCGTGCTCCTGGGAGCCGGCTTTGACCTGCAGCCGTTTGCTCCACTCGTCCGCCGCCGCACGCTCCTTGCCGCCGTTGATCAGCCCGGCGGTCACGAATTTGTTCCGAAGAGTGAGCGTCACGTTCCGGGCCACCGACAGGTTCATCACCAGGCCCTGCTTGCGCCGGTCTTCCGGGACAAAGCCGAGGCCCGCGGCGATGGCGGCCTGGGGGTTCCGGGCTTTCAGCGGCTTGCCCTCAACCGAGACCTGTCCCGAATCGTAGGCATCGATGCCAAAGACGGCGCGCGCTACTTCGGTCCTGCCGGCGCCCACCAGGCCGGCGAGGGCAACAATTTCACCGGCACGGACTTCGAAGCTGATGTCACGGAAAACCCCGGACCTGCTGAGGCCGTCAACCTTGAGGACGGTGTGTCCGATGTCCGCCTCGGCCTTGGGGAAGAGCGTTCCAATGTCCCGGCCCACCATCTCCCGGACGATTTTTTCCACGGTCACCTCGGCGGTCCGGTGGGTTGCGATGTAGCGTCCGTCCCGCATCACGGTGATCCGGTCGCAGAGATCGAACACCTCATCGAAGCGGTGCGAAATGAACAGGATTCCGGTCCCTTTGTCCCGCAGAGCGCGGGCCACGGCAAAGAGCCGGTCCACTTCCACCCCGCTCAGCGCTGCAGTGGGCTCGTCCATCACCAGTACCTTGGCCTCCAGGGAAATGGCCTTGGCGATCTCGATAATCTGCTGGTCCGCGATGGAAAGCCCCTCCGCCACGCGGGACGGATCAATGGGGACTCCCAGCCGGTCGAACAGTTCGCTGGCCTGCCGGCGCATTTCGGCACGGCTGATCAGCCGCGACCGCCCTTTCGGCTGCCGGCCAATGAAGATGTTTTCAGCTACCGTGAGGTCCGGGAACAAGGTTGGCTCCTGGTAGATCACAGAAATGCCGGCGGCCTTGCTCTCGGCCACACTGCGAAAGTGGACGGGCTCACCGCTGAGCCGGAAGTCCCCGGAGTCCGGATGGTAAAGGCCCGCCAGGATCTTCACGAGAGTGGACTTCCCCGCCCCGTTCTCCCCCACCAGTGCATGGATTTCTCCGGCCCGGATCTCGACGGTGCCGTCTGCCAGTGCGACCACCGGGCCAAAGGTCTTGGCAGCCCCGGTCAACGAGAGCACCGGCCCGCCCTGCCCGGTCCCGTGGCCGGGCTCCGGAATTCCACTGCGATCTTGCTGCATCAATGAACCGCGTCTCTGAGGTTTATGCGTCGCTAATGAATCGTTTCACACCATCTAAGTGATTTGAATCATAATTCCGCCGTACAGCACGGTCAATAGATTCTGCGGGCCCCTGGCTATTCGTGATTGATCCGTGTTCAAACGGTGCGGGCCGGCGTCCTGATGTTTCCCAAACCTTTCCCCCGGCGTCACATCCGGTCCCCCGGGCGGCAACGCCGCCCGCCCACCGTGGAGGGGTGAGGATCGCAATTGTCGCTGAATCATTCCTGCCGCTGATGAACGGCGTAACGCACTCCATCCTGCGCGTGCTGGAGCACCTCGAGGACCGGGGCGACGACGTCCTGGTTATCGCGCCCTCCACGCTGGAGGGGGACGCGCCGGACCGTGTAAAGGGAGCGGAGATCCACCGGCTGCCTGCGGTGCCGTTGGCCGGATATACAAACGTCAGGGTAGCGATGGGCGGTGTGTACCGGGTCAAGCGAATCCTTGCCGACTACGCACCGGACGTCGTCCACCTGGCCTCCCCGTTCGTCCTCGGCTGGCGGGCTGCCCAGGCGGCCCACCAGCTGGGCATCCCCACCGTGGCCATCTACCAGACCGAAGTTCCCAGCTACGCGGCCCGGTACGGGGTGCCGTTCCTGGAGAACTGGGCCTGGAACCGGGTGGAAAACATCCACCTGCTCGCCACCCGCACCCTGGTGCCGTCCACGTTCGCGCTCAACCAGTTGCGCGGCCGCGGCATTCCTCGAGTAGAGATGTGGCGCCGGGGCGTGGACACGGCACGGTTTTCGCCGGAAAAGCGCGACGATGGGTGGCGCGCAGCCGTGGCTCCCGGCGGTGAGCGGATCATCGGCTACGTGGGCCGGCTGGCCGTGGAGAAGCAGGTGGAGGACCTGGCTGCCCTGGCTGGAGTGCCCAACACCAAACTGGTGATTGTGGGCGACGGGCCGCAGCGGGCGGCACTGCAGGAAGCCCTGCCGGCCGCAGTTTTCACCGGGTTCATGGGCGGCGGGGAACTGGCACGCGCTGTTGCATCCTTTGACCTGTTCGTCCACCCCGGCGAGTTCGAGACATTCTGCCAGACCATCCAAGAGTCCATGGCATCGGGGGTGCCGGTGGTGGCCACAGGCCGCGGCGGGCCCCTGGACCTGGTGGAGAATTCGCGGACAGGCTGGCTGTACGAACCAGGGGACCTGTCCGGCCTGCGCGCCCGGGTCCTGGACCTGATGGGGGACGACGCCAAGCGCCGCGCATTCGCGGCAGCGGCCCACGCATCGGTGCAGGACAGGACGTGGCCGGCACTCTGCAGGGAACTGGTCGGGCATTACCACTCGGTGGTCAGTGGCAAGCCGGTGGCTGCGCCGGGCCCACGCCCGCCGGGTTCCCCGGCCGTGGAGCCGACCCGGCGAGGGCCCCAGCCCGAGCCTGCGAGGGCAGGGAGCCGGGGTGGCCCTGCGAAGTTGGGGCTTGGGTGGGGACAGTGAAAATTTCCGTCATCGGCTGCGGCTACCTCGGCGCGGTGCACGCCGCCACGCTGGCGTCCATGGGCCACACAGTGGTGGGCATCGACGTCGACCCCGGCAAGGTGGAGCAGCTGGCCCGCGGCGCGGCCCCCTTCCACGAACCCGGGCTGGACGAACTGCTGCAGGACGGGCTGGCCACCGGCAGGCTCACCTTTGCCAGCACGCCGGCTGCCGCCAAGGGCGCGCAGGTGCACTTCCTGTGCGTGGGCACGCCCCAGCACAAAACGTCCGACGCCGCCGACCTCACCTACCTGGTCTCCGCGGTGGAGGCGCTGCTGCCGCACCTGGCGGCGGGAGCCGTCGTCGTCGGAAAATCCACGGTGCCGGTGGGCACGGTGGACATGCTTCGCGGCCTGCTGGCCGCGCGGCCCGATGTGCTGCTGGGCTGGAACCCGGAGTTCCTGAGGCAAGGCACCGCGGTCAAGGACTCGTTGGTGCCGGACCGGCTGGTCTACGGCGTGGATGGCGGCCGCACCGCCGCGTTCAACCTCCGGACCGGAGCGCCCCTGGGAGTGGCGGCCGCCCTGGACGCGGTATACGAGCCGCTGCTCTCCGCCGGGATTCCCCGCCTGGTCTGCAACTTCGCCACCGCGGAACTCATCAAATCAGCAGCAAACGCCTACCTGGCCACAAAGGTCAGCTTCATCAACGCCATAGCCGAGCTGTGCGACGCCTCCGGCGCGGACGTGGCGGAACTGAGCGAGGCAATGGGGATGGACCCGCGGATCGGCGGGCGGTACCTGCACGCGGGGCTGGGTTTCGGCGGCGGGTGCTTGCCCAAGGACATCCGCAGCTTCCGGTCCCAGGCATCGGCCCTCGGCGTCGCTGCCGTGGAGGACTGGATGCGCCTGGTGGACTCCGTCAACCTGGGGCAGCGCATTCGGACCGTCTCGCTTGCCGCTGAACTCTGCGGCGGCAGTCTGGCAGGGCGTTCACTTACGGTATTGGGTGCATCCTTCAAACCGGACACGGACGACATCCGTGATTCCCCCGCCCTTGACGTTGCCGACCGCCTGGCCGCTGCCGGTGCGCATGTGACCGTCACGGACCCCAAGGCAGTGAACCACGCCTGGCGCCGCTACCCCCGCCTCCGGTTCGAAGCCTCCACGGAACGGGCGCTCGAGGGCGCGGAACTGGTACTGGTCCTCACCGAGTGGGACGAGTACCGCCGCCTTTCCCCCGCCGTTGCGGGCGGGCTGGTACGACGGCGGGTGGTGCTGGACGCGCGCAACGCGCTGGACGCTGCGGCTTGGGAGGCAGACGGTTGGCTGGTGCGTGGCCTCGGGACGGGAAGCACGGAGCAGCAGGCGTTGGAGAGGGCACTCCCCCGCGCCTAGTTCAAGAAGGAGACTAGCTCAGGAAGGAGATTAGTCCAGGCAGGAGGGCTGGTTCAGGAGGCCGAGCTCGGCGAAGGCGAGCGCCACTCCGTTTCCGGCGGGACCGGCCGTAGTGCGGTCGGCGACCGCCAGCACAGCCGGATGCCCGCCTTCCACTGCGATGCCTACCCCGGCGTACTCAAGCATTTCGATGTCGTTGGCGCTGTCCCCGATGGCCACGATGTCCGCACGGTCGAGGCCGAGATGCGACTCCACCACCTGGATGCCTACAGCCTTGTGGGTTCCGGCCATAAAGATTTCGCCGGCCCTGTCGCCCAGGGCGGAAAGGGAGCTGGGGATCAGTCCAACCTGCGGCCCGAGCCCGTCCACCAGCTGCTGGAGCGGCACCGGCGAATCGAAGCAGGATATTTTGGCGTACGACGTGGAGCGCAGGTCATCGCTGTACTGCATGGGCCCCAGGATGTCTTCGAGGGGGTCCACATCGGTGCTGAGGACTCCGTCGTGCTGTGGGCGTCCGGCGAAAACAGGTCCAAGCACCTCCCGGAGCCTCCGGTCCACACCCGTGCGGCCGTGCAACGCCTCTGGTGCTTCCAGGATGTAGGCTGCGTTATTTGCGTCCAGTGCCTCCACAATCCTGGCGGCCAGGTCCGGCTCGAAGCGCGTGTCCTTCAAGACCTCACCCCCGAACTCCACCCGGGCACCGGCTCCGGTGATGCTGCCGTCGAAACCCGCTTCCAGGATATGGCCGGGGACCATCGAGAGCGGCCGCCCTGTGCAGACGAAGACCAGGTGCCCCAGCCGGCGGGCTGCGCGGACGGCCTCCACATGGGCTTCCGGAGCCAGCCCATGGTCGGCATAGGTGCCGTCGATATCGAGGAAGATGGCGCGTGGGCGGACGGTCTGCGGGCTGGACATGCCGGGGCTCCTAGCTGGATGGCGGGACAGTCAACTCTATCGAAGAGCGTTCACTCCGCCTGAGTCCCCAAAAAATGCCTGCATTCCGGCCGGCCAAACTGACAGCCATCCCGTGATATTTGAGGTCTTGAAGTGTGGTAGGCACACTGCTTGAATTATGGAACCGGAAATGGGGGCCCGGCACAACTTAACTAATTAAGGAGTGACAACATGGGCATTCTCGGATTTCTCATTTTGGGCTTGATGGCCGGAGCTATAGCAAAGGCCATCCTGCCGGGCCGTCAGGGCGGAGGGTGGCTGATGACCATGGTCCTCGGGGTTGTCGGCGCTATTCTCGGCGGCTGGATCGGCTCCCTGATCTTCGGTGGCGGACTGGCGGAATTCTTCGATATCCGCACGTGGCTCCTGGCCATTCTTGGCGCGATTATCGTGCTGCTTATTTACGGGGCAGTCACCAACCGCAGCCATCGCCGGGCGTAGCCACCCAAGACATATCCGTAAGGGCAGGCGCCGTTCTCCACATGCGGAGGACGGCGCTTTTGCTTGCCCGCCTGGCCCGGCGGTCACCGGCAAAACTTTTTGTTTCAGGAAACTGCTTCCGCAAGAGCCAGCAATTTTCCGCGTCGGCACTTTATGATGTGCGAGGGGGGTGTGACATGGCTGATTCTCAGGGCCACAGCAGCAGTTTTGCGGCGCAGGCATTTGGCGCAGTGCTGGACGCCAGCCCGGACGCACTCCTCGCACTGGCGGCCGATGGCACCATCACCATGGCCAACGCCGCTGCCGAGAGACTTTTCGGGGCCAGTCGGGAAGAACTGACAAGCCGGAACCATCGCACACTGCTTGCCGAGGGTTTCCGCGACGAGGTGGACCAGCTCTTCCGGCAACTCCTCGCCCAGCCCGGGGAACACCCGCAGCCACGGGAGGTTTACGGGGTGCACAGCAGCGGGACGGAGTTCTCGGCGGAGGTGGCAGCATCGCTGCTCCCGGACTTTGCCGCTGACAGCAGCGCCGGCAGCCAAACGGCACCCCTGCTGCTGTTGTCCGTCCGCAGCACTGCGCACCGGAAGGCGGCTGACGAGGACCTGCGGGAGGCGATGTCCCTGCTGACCGCAACCCTGGAGTCCACCGCGGATGGCATTCTGGTCATGAGTACCGAGGGCCATGTTGCCGGTTTCAACGATCAGTTCCTTCGCATGTGGGGAATCCCGCCCGAACTGCTCGAGGGTGACAGCGAGGAACCGATCATGCGGCTGGTCATTGACCAGGTGGAAGATCCCGAAGACTTTTTGGGCCGGATCAGCGAGTTGAAGGACAATCCGCCGGCGGAAAGCCACGACGTGGTGGACTTCAAGGACGGCCGCACCTTTGAACGGTATTCCCGCCCGCAACGGGTGGGGCAGAACATCGTTGGCCGGGTGTGGAGTTTCCGGGACGTTACTCCGCGGCGCAAGGCCCAGGAGCAGGCCCACCAGGCGATGCTCGACCTCGCCGCGCAGGCCGAAAAACTGCGCACCATGGCCTTCCAGGATCCCCTGACCGGGCTTGCCAACAGGGCAGTCTTTAATGACGGACTGGTGGACGCACTGACAGAGCCACGGTTGAAGGCAGTGGACGTGCTCCTCCTGGACTTGGACGATTTCAAGGAAGTGAACGACATCCTTGGGCATCAGGCCGGCGACGAGATGCTGATCGAGGTGGCCCGCCGGCTGCGCGGCTGCGTACCCACCGCTGATGTGGTGGCCAGGCTCGGGGGCGATGAGTTTGTAGTGCTGCTGACCGCCTGCCCCAACCCGGATGCGATTGCTGCCTGTATTGTCCGCTGCCTGCACGTGCCCGTGACCATCAACGGCTCTGTGCTTCGGCCTAGCCTAAGCCTGGGGCTTGCGTCCTTGGGCCAGGAAAGTGTAGGGGCCTCCGAGCTGCTGCGGCACGCGGACATCGCCATGTACGCTGCCAAAGCTGCGGGCAAAAACCGCTTCCTGCGGTTCCACCCGGACATGATGGCGGCCCTGGTGCAAAGGACGGACATGGAAAGCGGGTTGCAGCTGGCCGTGGCGCGGGGGGAAATCTCTGTGGACTTCCAGCCAATCGTTTCGCACCGCATGGGCC
Source organism: Arthrobacter sp. D3-16 (assembly GCF_054408515.1). Taxonomy (NCBI): domain Bacteria; kingdom Bacillati; phylum Actinomycetota; class Actinomycetes; order Micrococcales; family Micrococcaceae; genus Arthrobacter; species Arthrobacter sp. D3-16. The sequence continues at coordinate 2,988,918 of NZ_CP096437.1, forward strand.
AGGTGACGAAGTTCGAGGCGCTGGCGCGGTGGGACAGGGGCGGCGAGCGCGTCCCGCCGTCGGTATTCATCCCGTTGGCGGAACGCACCGGGCTGATCAGCGAGATCGGGGCTGAGGTGATGGCACTGGGCATGGTGAAGCTGGCGTCCTGGCTCAGCGAGGACCCGTCCCGGTCCCTGTCAGTGAATGTTTCAGGGGTCCAGCTGCAGGAACCGGATTTCGCCGAACAGGTCCTCCGCCTCGCCGAGGCCAGCGGAGTGCCCGCGTACCAGCTGGTGCTGGAGGTGACCGAGAGCGTATTCTTCGACGCCGACTGCAGCCTGATCAAGCAGCTCAGCACGCTGCGGGATGCCGGAGCCCGGGTTGCTTTGGACGACTTCGGGACCGGCTATTCTTCCTTGGGCCGGCTGCAGGACCTGCCGGTGGACACGGTAAAGATCGACAAGACGTTTGTCTCGATGATCCGCACCGGCACGGAGCGGCTGCCCATCCTCAGCTCGATGATCAATATGGCGCACAGCCTGGGGCTGACAGTGACGGCCGAAGGCGTGGAGACAGCCGCGCAGGCTGACTACCTGACGGCACTGGAGTGCGATTCGCTGCAGGGGTACCTGTTCTCGCTGCCGGAGCCAGGCGCGCGCCTGGAGCACGCCCTGCACCACGCGGAAGAAGCCCTCAATGCGCTTAAAGCCCGGTAGGGTCCCGAACCCGGAACCGTAAGGTCCGCTACGCGGCCTGCTTGCGCCCGGCCTGCTTGGCGTCCTTCTTCGGCGCGGCGGGTGCCGCCGGCTGGGCGGGGCGCGGCGCGGCGGGTGCCGCCTGCTGGCCCGTTATCGGCTCAGCGCGCGCTGCTTCCGCAGGCTGGGCTTCTTCAACTGCGTACGCTTCGTCAACTGCGTACGATTCTTCACCGGCGTACGCTTCTTGAGCCGCGTAAGCTGCTTCCGCCGCACGGTTGCGCTTCCAGCGCCGCACCAGGTCTACGGCCGCCAGGGCTCCGGCCAACGGGGTGAGCACTGCTGCCCCGTAGACGAACAGGATCCACGTCAGGGTGGTCAGCGGGGGCTGGTTGTTGTGCAGGAGCGACAATCCGCCCAGGAGGCCAACGGCCCAGAAAAGGACCACTGCGGTGAGTACCGCGGCGGCCGGGAAATACTGGTTGGACACGATTTTTTTCAGGGTTTCCATGCACTTCCTCCTGCCTGGCCGGGGCACGGCAACAGCCGCTCAAGACAAGTATGGGGCTGCCGGGCCGTGAATTCCGGCAACACGCAGGTGGTGGTGATGAACCTAACGCTGAACAGCCTGCGAGCCCGGCCTGCCGTTCTGCCGGCAGCCCTCTTCCCTGCCACGGATGCAGCTAATACGGTGGATCTGTCCGGCCATGTGGAGCCGGCTTGCCCGTACAGATGGTGCCAACTGGAGGTTCCCCATGCGTAAAGTCACAGCCGGCCTGTTCCATTCCGTGGACGGCGTGGTGTCCGATCCGTACAAGTTCCAGTTCGACAGCTTCGATGATGAACTCGGCGTGGGGCTGACCCGGATGATGGAAACCGTGGACACCGTGGTGCTGGGCCGGGTGAGCTACCAGGAATGGGCGGGCTACTGGCCCAACGCCTCCGTGGACGAGGACTTCGCCGGGTTCATCAATCCCGTGGAAAAGTTCGTGGCTTCCCGGACGCTGAAAGAACCGCTGGAGTGGCAGAATTCGCAGCTGATGGACGCCCCGCTGGAAGAGTTTGTGGGTAAGTTGAAGACGCGCGACGGAGGCGAGATTGCGGTGTGCGGCAGCATCTCGGTGACCCGGCAGCTGCTGTTCGCCGGCCTGCTGGATTCCCTCACGCTGATGACCCACCCCGTGATCGCCGGGAGCGGCCGCCGTCTCTTTGAGGACGGCGATCCAGCCACGCGTCTTGTCCTGCAGGACCAGTCGCGCACCAGCAAGGGCAATGTGATCAGTACCTACGGGCGGCTTGAGGGTTAAGCGCCCTGGATGGCAGCGGCGACGGCGGCGATGTCGCCGGGCGTCGTCCGGCAGCAACCACCAATAATGCGGGCACCGGCCTCCCGCCACGCTGCAGTCCCCTCCGCGAGGCTGCCGGGCTGGGCACTATTGCCGCCGGCGGAAGCCGGTCCGGTGCTTCCCGTCAGCACGGCAGGTGCCCAGGTTTTCGTTACGGGATCGTAGGTCTCACCAGAGTTGGGATAGGCCAGCAACGGTTTGTCAGTTGCCCGGCGCAGGGCCGTGAGTGCGGGGGCCACCAACTCCAGCGGCACGCAGTTCACGCCGAGTGCAGCAATTAAGGGCTGCGCGTCCAGGAGTTCGGCCAGGGCTGTCAGCGGCGTGCCGTCACTGATGTGGGTGCCGTCCCGCAGCGAGAAGGAGAACCAGGATTCGACGTCGTACTCACGGGTGAGTGCCAGCAGCGCCTCGGCTTCGGCAAAGGACGGCAGCGTTTCGCACGCGAGGAAGTCGGCGCCGGATTCCACCAGCGCTGCAATGCGGGGACGGTGGAAGTCCCGGAATTCAGCCGGCGTCAGGACATAGTCCCCGCGGTACTCGGAGCCGTCCGCGAGGTATGCCCCATACGGGCCGACGGAGCCGGCAATCAGCAAGGAGCCGGCGTCGGGGGTAGCGGCAAGGTGCTCCCGGCGGGCTTCGTCCGCCAGCCGGACCGACAATGCCACCAGCTCCAGCGCCTCCTGCTCGCCCATCCCCCGCGCGGCAAAACCCTGTGGCGTCGCCTGGTAGCTGGCAGTCGTCGCTATCCTGGCACCCGCTGCAAAATAGTCGCGGTGCACGTCCTTGATCAGGTGGGGCTGTTCGAGCAGGACCTTGGCGGACCACAAGGGATCGTCGAGGTCGCAGCCGCGGGCCTCCAGCTCGGTGGCCAGGGCGCCGTCGGCGGGCAGGTACCCGCTGGTTTCCAGCAGGGACGTCAGCAGAGCATTCGAAGGCATGCCAGTCATAATACGCATTTCTTTATGCTTGTAATGATTATTTCTTTCTGTCACGATGGCAGGCAACCGTCAGCCCGGCGGGAGGAAAGAGGACAGCCTTGGACGTTCAACTGCACCCGGTACGCAAGCTGCGCGTGCACTGGCCCATCAGCGGCACCACCTTCGCGCAGCTCGCCAAAGGCAAGGCCAGTGCCTTCCGGGATGACCCGGGCATCGCCCACCTGCTCCAGGCCCTGGCGCAGTTCCGGGAGCTGGGCGACTTTGGCAACTACAAGCACGTGTTCGAATCCGGCCTGGGTTTCGAAGGGTTCACCACGGCCGAGGGCGCCAACCCCACCCTGGGACGCGTAGGCGAGCAGACCCTGTCGCCAACCTTCGTCTTCACCACCTACTTTGATGCGTCGCTGGAGGACGCCGCCGTCGAACGCTTTATGCGCCAGATCGTGGAGATCCACCCGTGGGAAGTGCCTGTCATCGAACTCACCGGACCCATCAGCGTCTCCAGCAGCGCGCTGGCGGCGCAAGGAGCTGCTGCATCATGACAGACACCGCCACCGTTTCCCTCTGGGAGAGCCTGCAGCCGCTGCTCGCGGGCAGGCAGTTCGTCGACCTGACGCACGCCTTCCACCCCGGCCAGCCGCACTTCGCCGCCTTCCCGGATGAGGAACGGGAAGCGCTCTTCGACCTCGAGAAGGGCGACGGATTCACCGCCCACCGGTACACGATCGTTGGCCAGTGGGGAACCCACGTGGACCCGCCCTCCCACTTCATCCGGGGCGGCAGGACCCTGGACCACATTCCGGTGGAGGAGATGATCCTTCCGCTGGTGGTCCTGGATATCACCGCGCGGGTGGCCGCCAACCCGGATGCCACCCCCACCCTGCAGGACCTACAGGACTGGGAAAGCCGGAACGGTACCATCCCGTCGGGCGCTTTCGTGGCCCTGCGCACCGGCTGGAGCAGCCGCTGGCCGGACCCGGACGCCATGGCCAATCGGGACAGGGACGGGCTGAGCCACACGCCGGGCTGGTCCTTCGAGGTGCTGTCCTTCCTGATCACCGAGCGGTCGGTTGCAGCCGTGGGCCACGAGCAGACAGACACGGACCCCGGCCTCGCCACCTCCCGCCAGGACTTCAGCCTGGAAACCTACGTCCTGGAGCAGGACCGCTGGCAGATTGAACTGCTGGCCAACCTTGACGGGCTTCCGGAATCCGGCGCCGCCGTCGTCGCAACCTGGGCCAAGCCGCTGGGCGGCAGTGGTTTCCCGGCGCGGGTGTTTGCCATCTGCTGAACCGGCACCGCGGGTGTGCCGTCGCAGTGGCAGGAAAGCCCTCCACTAGACTCAACTCCATGCCTAAAACCTCCAGCATGGGCCGCGGAATCATGGCCGTCCTTGCTGTTGGCGCACGCCACGCAGCGGGACACCCGGGCGGAACAGTGGCCGACGTCGCCGTGGACCTCGGCAAGGACCGCAGCCAGGTGTCGCGCAACCTGCGCAGCGGCGAGCAGGAGGGCTTCCTGAGCCGGACCAGCCAGCGCACCTACACCCTGGACTGGTCCGTGCTCACCGACGCGCAACTGCTGATGGAACGCCGCTTACAGTCCGACGGCGGCACCGCCTTGGAGACACTGGCCCACGAAACCGACGAGGCCTGCTTCCTCGGGGTCCTGCACGGCGACAGCACCGTAACCATCGGCGAAAGCGTTCCCCCCAGCAGCAACCTGGTGGGTTCCTGGCTGGGCCGGCCCTACCCCGCATACTGCAGCGACGCCGGGCAGGCAGTGCTGTGGGAGGCATCGGAGGCAGAGGTGCGTACCGTCTTCGCGGAGGTGGACTTCGTCCGTCACGGACCAAAGACGCCCACGGGCGTCGAAGACTTCCTGGCACGGCGCGAAGCCGCCCGCGCACGGGGTTACACGATCGTGGACGAGGAGGCCGAACCGGGCCTCTACTCGCTGGCCGTCCCCATAAGGGACTTCAAGGGCGACGTGGTGGCAGCGCTGCAGATCGTTGGCATCAAGGACCGGCTGGAACCGCGCCGGGAAGAATGCGCGGCCGCGCTGGTAGCCCAAGGTAAGTGGCTCGAAAGCAGGCTCGGCCACCAGCCGCAGGACTAGCTGCGCGCCTGGAAGGATCCAAGCCGTTCCGCCGCGCCGGTGAGCGCAGCGGAGGCAGCTTCGGCCTTGGACCCGAGCTCGGCCCGGCTTCCGAGCACGCTCAGCGAGGCAAGGATGGCACCGCCGGCATCCCGCACGGGCACCGCGAGTTCCACCACGTTGTGCTCAAATTCCTCCGCAGCGGCGATGTAGCCGGCGGCACGGTCACGGACCAACAGGTCCCAGACTTCGCTGGTGGAGTGGGCAGCACCCGGGCCGCCGATGCCGATGTAGTTCACATCGGACAGCAGGGATTCGACGGCGGGACGGTCGTGGTCCCACAGCAGGGCCCGGCCGGCGCCGGTGCACCAGGCCGGCGTCACCATGCCCGGCTTCACGAAGCTTCCGGGAACGGCGTCGTTGCTCGAGCTCCTGACCAGGATCACGCGATAACCGTCCCTGACCGAGAGCCGTGCGCGCAGCCCCAGTGAAGCTACCAGCGCCTCAAGTTCGGTTTTCGCTTTCCGGACCCAGCCGGTGTTCAAAGAGGCGGCGAGGCTGAAGAAGCGCCGGCCGGTCCGGAACGGGCCGCGGTCCACGCGCTCCAGCAGCCCGAGGTCGCACAGTTCCTGGGTCAGCCGGGAGACGCGGCTCTGGTCCATGTCCAGCTCGGCGGCCAGTTGCGAAACACCCAGCAGCTGACGGCCCCGTTTCTCCAGGTCGGCCACCAGCCGCACAATCCGGAGGCCCTGCGCCATTGACGACGCCTCAGCGGACGAATCCACGCTCATTGCCCCTCCCCACCGGAAACCTCGCCCTATTCTTCCACGGCACGTTCCCTTCGGAATGGCAGCAAGAGTTTCTGGAATGAACGACGGCGACCGTACGGGAAGGTGCCGGACGCACCTGACCCGCAGCCGCCGTCGTCCGCGCTACTTGGTGGGCAGCTACTTGGCAGGCAGCGCCTTGCGCCCGTGCCGGAAGTGGAACCAGGTGTAGCAGGCGGCCACAAAGGGGATCCCGAAGTAGAGCGCGGCGGCCTGTGTGGGATCGAGGGCGATGCCGATCAGGGAGACCACGCAGAGGGTGAACGCCAGGATGGGCACCAGCGGGAACAGCGGGGCTTTGTAGGCGAGGGTGGACACGTCGCCGCCGCTGCGGACGAAGGCCCGGCGGTGGAAGAAGTGCGAGGCCGTGATGGACATCCAGACGCCTACCACGGCGAAGCCCGCCACCGAGACCAGCACCAGGTAGACCGTTTCCGGGGCAACCACGCTGCTGATCAGCGACGCGACGCCGCCCACCATGCTCACCGAGAGCGCGATCAGGGGAATGCCGCGGCGGGTCAGTTTCTTGAAGGCGCGGGGTGCGTGGCCTTCATCGGCGAGTGAATAGAGCATCCGGGCGCAGGAGAAGAGGCCGCTGTTGCCGGCGGACAGGAGGGCGGTGATGATGACGAAGTTCATGATGTCGGCGGCGAACGGGAGGCCAATGGCTGAAAAGACCGTCACGAACGGGCTCTCGTCCAGGCCCACCTCGGTGTACGGGATGGTGGCGGCGATGACGGCAATAGCGCCGACGAAGAAGATGAGCAGGCGGATCACTGTGGTGCGCATGGCCTTGGGGATGCTGGTAGCGGGGTCCTTGGTTTCGCCTGCCGCCACGCCGATGAGTTCCGAGCCGGAGAAGGCGTAGAAGACGGCGAGGACGGTGACCAGGACGCCGGTGAAGCCATTGGGGAACAGGCCGGCCTCAGTGGCGAAATTCTCGAACAGGAACGGGTGCTCTCCCCCGCTGCTGAGCGGGCGGAAGCCGAACAGGGCAGCGCCGCCCAGGACGATGAGGCCGATGATCGCGGCCACCTTCACAATGGCGAACCAGAACTCGGACTCCCCGAAGAACTTGGAGGAGACGGCGTTGAAGTCGAAGAGGATAGCGGCGAATACCAGGCACCAGACCCAGACCTCAACGTCCGGGAACCAGCGCCGCATCAGCAGGCCGGAAGCGGTGAATTCGGAGCCAATGGCCACCGCCCAGCACAGCCAGTACAGCCACGCGGTGGCAAAGCCGGTGGCGGGGCCAATGGAGCGGGCAGCGTAGATGTGGAACGCGCCGGACACCGGATAGGCGATGGCAAGTTCACCCAGGCAGGCCATCACCAGGTACACCACGAACGCGCCCACCAGGTAGGCGATCACGGCGCCCAGCGGGCCGGCCTGCGAAATGGTGTAGCCGGAGCTGAGGAACAGGCCGGAACCGATGACGCCGCCCATGGCGATCATCACCAGGTGGCGCGGGCCCATCGAGCGACGGAGTCCGGACTCTGTTTGTTGCAGTGCCGTACCGGCTGGCTGCTCATCCAGCGTGAGCGGTGCTGAGGGTTCCACGGGCGTCTCCAAGGTGGGATCGAGCGGTGCGTTGAGGGCCGCACACTCATCCTGGTCCCGGTCCCGGGGAACGAAGAAGTGCACGTTGACAGTGCTGAAAGTAGCACGGGTCCCGAATTTTAGTCATCAAAGACATGAACTCATGCTTATATTGCACGCTGTTACTTCCAGTGACCAGCTTGGGGAATGCAGGACGGCGCTGCCGGCCCGCCACGGGGGGCGCGCGGGCGCCGCCGCACTTCCCTCCGGAAGGTCAGCGGCGCACGCGCTCGACGGCGGCGGCGCTGGCTTCCTGCCCGCCCGCCCGAAGTCCTTCGGCCACCCCTGCAGCGTCCGCTGCGGAGCGGTTCTGGCTGAGCTTTTCCTTGGCCTCGATGCGCGTGATCACCAGCTCGACGCCCACGATGGCGCGCAGCTGCCCGGCGATGAACCGCTCCGGGGCGTCGTCGACGGACCAGGGGTGTTCCCGGCCGTCCTCATGCAGCCCTGTCAGGCGGCGGACATGGCGGCCCAGCCAGTCGACGTCATCATGGATGATCAGTTCGCCGTAGACGTGGGCTGTGGAGTAGTTCCAGGTGGGCACCACGCGTCCGTGCTCGGCTTTGGAGGGGTACCAGGACGGCGAGATGTAGGCGTCCGGCCCCTCGATGATGGCGAGGGCTTCGCCGGTGGGCAGGGCGGAAAACTGCGGGTTGTTCCGGGCCGCATGTGCGTGCAGGGCGCCGTGCTCCCCCACGGACGGCTCGTAGACGAAGGGCAGCAGGGTGGCCAGTAGACCCTGTTCCGTCATGGTGACCAGGTTGGCCGCGGCGGGCCGGGTGAGGAGGTGCTGGACGGCGTCGGCGTCGGCTGTGAAGTGGGCGGGGATGTACATGATGTGGTCCTTTCGGGTCAGGAGATAGGGGCGGGCCGGCGGAACCGGACACGGACCGCGGCGCCGGCGCACGCGATCACGGCCAGGCCGCCGATGACGGTGGTCCAGGTCAGCGCCTCGCCCAGCAGGAGCGCGGCCCAGCACATGCTGAGGACCGGCTGGAGGAGCTGGATCTGGCTGACCTGTGCGATGGGTCCGATGGCGAGGCCGCGGTACCAGGCGAAGAAGCCGAGGAACATGCTGACCGCGGCGAGGTAGGCGAACGCGGCCCACTGGGCGGGAGTGGCCGACGGCGGCTGGTTGGCGATCGAGAGCATCGTCAGGGCGAGCATAAGCGGCGAAGCGAGGACGAGCGCCCAGCCGATGGTCTGCCACGAGCCGAGCTCCCTCGCCAGCAGGCCGCCCTCGGCGTACCCGACGGCGGCGCAGATGACCGCGCCCAGCAACAGAAGGTCGGCCCAATGCAGGTGCCCGAACCCACCGGACTGCAGGAACGCGAAGCTGATGGCGGCCAGTGAGCCGAGCACCATAACTGCCCAGAAGGCTGCGGGCGGACGCTCACGGGTGCGGAGCACGGCCGCCGTGGCCGTCGCGGCGGGCAGGAGCGCGATGACCACGGCGCCGTGCCCGGCGGGAACGGCGGTGAGGGCGTAGGAGGTGAGTAGCGGGAAGCCGACGACGACGCCCGCGGCCACCAGTGCCAGCCTCGCCCAAGTGCGTGCGGACGGGAGTCCCTGCCGGGTCAGCAGGAGGGCTGCGGCGGCGAGGGTTGCTGCGATGACGGCCCGGCCCGAGCCGATGAACAGCGGGGACAGGCCTGCTACCGCCACCCGGGTGAAGGGTACTGTGAAGGAGAAGGCCGCCACGCCCAGGAGTCCCCACCAGAGCCCGGTCGGGGTCCGGGGCAGTATCACTGGCCGTTCTGCGACAGTAGCGCTACTATCTTCTTTCATGAACAACGATAGCAGTTCCCGGATCGTTCTGGCACTGCGGCAGTGGATCTCCGCAGCTGCCCCGGGTGCCCGGCTGCCGTCCACCAGGTCACTGGTGGCGGATTACCAGGTGAGCCCCGTAACGGTGCAGAAGGCGCTGCAGGCGCTGACGGCGCAGGGGCTGATTGAGAGCCGGCCCGGCGTGGGGACATTCGTGCGGGCGGTCCGGACTGCCCGGCCGGCCGACTACGGCTGGCAGACGGCGGCGCTGGGGGCACCGCCGTCGGCCCTTCCCTCCGCTTCCGGCACCATGCGGGATGTTCCCAACAGCGTCATCCCGTTCCACTCGGGATACCCGGACCGGGAGCTGCTGCCCGAGCGCCTTGTCCGTGCGGCCCTGGCGCGCGCCGCCCGCGGTGATGCTGCCCTGTCGCGGCCGCCGGCGGCGGGCATGCCCGAGCTGCAGCAGTGGTTCGCCCAGGAGCTGGGGTCGGCCACGCCGGCCGGGGTCTCTCCCCCGACGCCGAGTGATGTGATTGTGCTGCCGGGAAGCCAGAGCGGGCTGAGCTCGATTTTCCGGGCACTGGTAGGTGCGGGCCAGCCGCTGCTGATGGAGTCCCCCACGTACTGGGGAGCCATTTTGGCGGCGGCGCAGACGGGTGTCCGGGTTGTTCCGGTGCCCAGCGGCCCCGATGGTCCTGATTCCGCGGCTCTGGCGCGCGCCTTTGAGGAGACCGGTGCCCGGGCTTTTTACGCTCAGCCCAACTATGCAAATCCCACGGGTGCGCAGTGGGCGCCGGGGCGTGGCGAGGAGGTCCTGGAGGTGGTGCGCCGGCACGGGGCGTTCCTGGTGGAGGACGACTGGGCGCATGATTTCGGGATCACATCAGATCCTGTCCCGGTGGCCACGCGGGACGACTCGGGACATGTCATCTACGTCCGGTCCCTGACCAAGAGCGTTTCCACCGCCATCCGGATCGCCGCGGTCATTGCGCGCGGTCCGGCGCGGGAACGGATCCTCGGCCAGCGGGCGGCGGAGTCGATGTATGTGAGCGGGCTGCTGCAGGCGGCAGCGCTGGATGTGGTGACCCAGCCGGGCTGGCAGTCGCACCTGCGGAGCCTGCGGCAGCAGCTGCAGTCTCGGCGGGACCTGCTGGTCACCAGCGTCCGGGAACACGTTCCGCAGGCCCACATCGAGTTGCTGCCCAAGGGCGGGCTGAACCTGTGGCTGCGGATGCCGGATGGGACGGACCTGCCGCGGCTGATGCGGGACTGTGAAGACGCAGGCGTGATGATTGCTGCCGGCACCGAGTGGTTCCCGGCCGAGCCCGCGGGCCCGTTCGTGCGGCTCAACTACTCCGGGCCAAACCCTGGAGCGTATCCGGAGGGCGCCCGGATTATCGGCGAGGCGCTGGCCAAGAACGGCGGCCGCTAGCCTCATTAGGAAGTTTGCAACGAGGGGTAGTCGTGGGCTTTGGTTCGACTCTTCCTCCACAGAAAGACCGGTGCTACGCTCGTCTTGCAAGTCGCAGCGCTGCGCAATATGTGGGGTACCAATGAGTACGAGTCACAATAAGTACCGGCAGCTCCATTCGAGCGACTCAGAATCATCACCTAAACCAATCGCCCAACGGAGATGGCCAAGAACCGCTGAGTTTGCGGCCGTGACCGCTGCGGCCGTCTTGCTGGCGTCTTGCAGTAACCCTCACAACACGAGCGGGGCGCTCCGGGAAGAAACCATTACCAACACGGCAACTGCTACGTCCACTCCCACACCTATCGCCGGAACCGCTTGCGCTTCGCCTCAGAGTCAAGAAGAGGTTGCCGGGCTTACATTTGTCTGCACAGCCGATGAGGCAGGCAAGTTGGTCTGGCTTGAAGCCTCTGAGTCAAAGCGGCTTACCGCAAAGCTTGCGGAGGTCGCTGCAGCAAAGGCAGCAGCGGAAACGGCGGTCGCCGAAAAGGCAGCAGCCGACAAAGCCGCCGAGGAGAAAGCTGCTACTGAGAAAGCAGCAGCAGATGCCGCCGCGGCTGAAGCGGCCAGGGCAGCTGAGGAGAGGGCTGCAGCAGATCAGGCGGCAGCAGAACAAGCGGCGGCTGATAAAGCAGCCACAGATGCCGCAGCCGCTGAAGCGGCCAAGGCAGCGGAGGCCAAAGCTGCACAGGAAGCCGCCGCGAAGGCAGCACCCGCACCACGATTCGTTGCCCCCGGGGCTCCACCCGCTCCTTCAGGATGCGACCCGAACTACTCAGGCTGTGTTCCCATCGCTTCAGACGTCGACTGTGCCGGGGGAAGCGGCAACGGACCCGCCTACGTGCAGGGACCCGTTCGCGTTATTGGCGTCGATATCTACGAGCTGGACGGCAAGGACAACGACGGCCTCGGCTGCGAGTGACAGCCTCCGTCTTAGGAGAAAGCCCGGACCAGCTCTTCGCTTTTTTCCCACAGCCCGCGCGCCAGTTCGGCGTCATAGGCCTGAGGGTTTGCCCTGGATATGGCGCGCTTGGCGTAGAAGGCGCCGGAGAACCAGTCCTTGCCCGGGGTGCCGTTGATGAGCCAGAGCAGGGTGTCGGCGCCCTGGTCCGGAGTAAGCATGAACCGGTTGAGCAGCGTGGTGTAGGCATGCCGGAAGGGGCTGGTGGACTCGGCCGCGAAGTTGGTGCGGACCACGCCCGGGTGGAACGCCGCCGTCGTGATGCCCTGGTTTCCGTAACGGCGGTCGAGTTCGGACGTGAACAGGATGTTGGCGAGCTTGCCGGTGCCGTAGGCACGGTTGGTGGAGTAGCTGCGCTCGGCGGTGAGGTCGGAGAGGTCCAGCCTGCCGAAGCCGTTGGCGGCGCTGGACGTGTTGATTACCTTGGCATTGCTGGCAACCAGGACATCCATCAGCAGCGTCGTGAGCAGGAACGGTGCCAAATGGTTGATCTGGAAGGTGGATTCGTTGCCGTCAACGGTGAGAGTGCGTTTGCCCATGATGCCGCCGGCGTTGTTCGCCAGGACGTCGATGCGCGGATAGTCAGACTTCAGCTGCGCGGCGAGGGTACGGACCTGCGCGAGCTCGGAGAAGTCGCTCACGAAGTAGTCGGCATTCAGCTCCTTGGCAATGGCGCGGGTCTTCTCTTCGGAACGGCCGACGACGACCACCTGCTCCCCTGCCTTCACCAGCGTCCGCGCGGCTGCTGCGCCGATGCCGTCGCTGGCGCCGGTGATCACGATGGTGCGAGGAGTCAAGGAGTGTCCTTTGGTCGGTGGAACGTCAGGCGCGACGGTGGAGCGTGCTGCCCTTGACACAACGACGCCGGCAGGCCAAGTGTTCCCCGCCCTGCCTAACGGGTGCCCGGTCACGTCCCGGACATCTGGACCAATATCTTGAAACCGGTCAGCGGGAACATTAGCCTCGCTGCATGGGCCAACCGCATCGTGGGCCGGAGAACGTGCCTGAACAGCTGGCGGACCGGGGGAAAATCCAGCCCCCGGGAGACGCGCTGCGCCAGGCGCAAACAAGAACGCGCCGCCTGAATCTGGTGTTGATGGCCATCATCCTGGTGGCCATCGCTTTTTTCTTCCGTACCCTGATGCCCTCGTCCACCACCGGGATCGAAGGCGCGGCCCGGGACTTTTTCACACTTTCGATCAGTGTGGTCATCGAATCGATGCCGTTCCTCTTCCTCGGGATCCTGGTATCGATCCTCGTGCAGGTCTGGCTGCCGGAAAACTTCCTGCTGCGCCGCCTCCCGAAGAACCCGGTTCTCGCCGCGTGTGCCTCTCGGTCCTCGGCATGCTTATGCCGGTCTGCGAGTGCGGCAACATCCCCATGGCCCGCGCCCTGATGACAAGAGGGCTGTCAGTCGGCGAATCCATGACCTTCCTTTTCGCCGCCCCCATCATCAACCCGGTCACGATCATCACCACGCACCAGGCCTTCGGCTGGGACAACAACATCCTTGTGGCCCGGATAGCAGGCGGTTTCCTCATTGCCAACCTCATCGGCTGGATCTACAGCCGGCACCGCCGGCCCCAGGAGCTGCTCACACCCCGCTTTGAGGCAATGTGTGCCACAGCTGATCATCATGAACAGGGCGGAAAGGTTGGCCGCAGCGTGGCACTGTTCGCGCGGGAGACCAACGCGATGATGCCTGCGCTCTTCATCGGCGCCGCACTGGCGGGCCTCATCCAGGTGGGCGTGCCCCGCAACCTGCTCGTGGCAGTGGGCAACGATCCCGTATGGTCCGTGCTGGCGCTGATGCTGCTGGGCTTCGTGGTGGCGGTATGTTCCACCGTTGACGCCTTCTTGGTCCTCTCGTTCGGCTCCACGTTCATGCCGGGCGCCATCGTCGCGTTCCTGGTCTTCGGCCCGATGATCGACGTCAGGATGCTGGCCTTGCTGCGCACAACGTACAAGGCCAGGACCTTGATTCAGCTGACCCTGCTGATTGCGGTGTGCTCGGCCATACTCGGGTGGGTGGTCAACCTTGCTGTTTAAGCGATTCGCCGGCGGGTCGGGCCTTTTACTGGGCCTTATCGGGATCATCTCCACGCTGGGGCTGGGGGCCACCGGAAAGTTGGAGCTTTACATCCATCCCCGCTATATCGTGTTCACCCTGGCCATGTCCCTCATTGCCGCCGCCTTGGCCGTGGCGGCTTTGGTCCTCCGGGGCGGCCATGCCCACGAGGACGACGGCGACGATCACCACGACGGCGGAGGGCACAGCCGGCTTCGGGTTGCCGGGAGCCTCCTCACCGTCACCGGCGCCGTCGTCGGACTGCTGGTCCTGCCGCCGTCGGCTTTGACGTCAGCAACGGCCGACCAGCGCGACCTCAACAGTTCGGGCACCCTCAGCCGCCACCAGACCAGCCAACTCATCAACGGCGACGGGAAGGACTTCGACGTCCGGGACTGGGCGTCCCTGCTCCGCCACGACGCCGAACTTCAATACCTCAACGGCAGGACGGCCACCATCACCGGCTTCGTCACGATGGACAAGGCCAACCCGGCAGCCGTCTTTTTCGTGACGCGGTTCGTTACCACCTGCTGCACGGTCGACGCCCAGCCGGTGGGAGTTCCGGTGCACCACCCGGGCTGGCAGAAGGACTATAAGACGGACATGTGGGTCACCGTCGCCGGGACCTTCCGCCGAAACCCGGACGCCGATGCGGCCGCAAAAACCCCCACCATTTTCGTCCCGGACACGATCACTCCCACCAGCCAGCCGGAGCGGCCCTACCTGCACTAGCCCAGCACCGCATATCCTGCACACACCAGCTCAGCACGTGCCCAGGGAGGAACCACCATGGAGATGCCAAAAGCGACGGACGGGGACAAGGAACGGTTTCGGTCCCTGGTCCCGGACCATCCGGACGTCGTGGTCAAGCCGATGTTCGGGAACCTGGGCGCATTCGTGAACGGCAACATGTTCGCCGGGCTTTTCGGGCCGACCATCGGCGTCAAACTCTCGCCCGAGGACCGGCAGGAACTCGAAAGCGCTGAACGGACGGTCCCCTTCGGTCCTTCCGAACGCCCCATGGGCGACTACACGGGGCTGCCGGACATGTGGAACGAGGAGGGCGACGGCGACGACGCCCGCGCGAAAGCCTGGATCCGCAAGGCTTTTGATTACGTGGCAGGACTACCGCCCAAGGAACCCAAGGCTCCGAAACCCCGCACCGTTAAGAAGTAGCCCAAGACAAACAACTCCTGTCACGCAGTTAACCACTCATTCATATGCTCGTCAGAACCTGTCCAACCGGCCTCCCTACGGTCGAGGTCATGGACAACATCTCACGCAGATCCCTGATTTCCGCCGGCCTCGGGGCCGGCCTTGTCGCTGCCCTCCCGGGTGCCGCCGTCGCGGTTTCGACAGCAGACGACGCCGGGCTCCGCACCGATCCTTTCCTGCTGGGCATCGCTTCCGGTGAGCCGTGGCCGGACGGCTTCGTGATCTGGACCCGCCTCGCGCTGGATCCCCTGGCCGAGGATGGCCTGGGCGGCATGCCGTCACGGCAGGTCCCCGTCGCCTGGGAAGTCGCGGAGGACCCCGGCATGCGCACCGTAGTAGCCCGCGGCGTCGAACACGCCCGAATCGAAACCGCCCACTCCGTGCACGTGGAACTGAAGGGCCTGAAGCCGGGCCGTGAATACTTCTACCGGTTCCGCAGCGGCCGCCACATCAGCCCGGTGGGCCGCACACTCACTGCGCCGGCGCCGCACGAGATGCCGGCCGCGCTGGCCATGGCGTTCGCCAGCTGCTCGCAGTACGAGCACGGCTACTTCACCGCCTACACCCGCCTGGCCGAGGACCACCCGGACCTGGTCCTGCATCTGGGCGACTACCTCTACGAATACAAGAGGGACAGCTACGCGATCGGCGGCGGCAACCCGCGGGACCACCAGGGCCCGGAGACCACCACGCTCCACGGCTACCGGCAGCGGCACGCCCAGTACAAGTCCGACGCCGACCTGCAGGCCGCACACGCAATCGCACCCTGGCTGGTGGTGTGGGATGACCACGAGGTGGACAACAACTGGGCGGACGAAATCCCGGAGAACCGGGACGCCAACCAGCTCAATGACACCACGGAACGCTTCCGCCAGCGCCGGGCGGCCGCGTTCCAGGCGTACTACGAGAACATGCCGCTGCGTGCCTCTTCTGTCCCGGCCGGTTTCGACATGAAGATCTACCGCACCATCCAGTGGGGCCAGCTGGCCAACTTCCACATGATGGACACCCGGCAGTACCGCGACGACCAGCTCGCGGGCGACGGCTGGAAGAAGAACGTGGCCGAGCGCCTCGCCGAAAACCGCACCATCACCGGCGCCGAGCAGGAGAAGTGGCTGCTGGACGGGTTCAAGAACTCCGCGCAGCGCTGGGACATCCTGGGCCAGCAGGTGTTCTTCGCTGAGCGGGACCGCGCCCAGGCCCTCGAGGTGGACGACGTCTCGATGGACGGCTGGGACGGGTACGCCGCCTCCCGCCGCCGGATCACCCAGGGCTGGCTGGACGCCAAGGTGCGCAACGCCGTCGTACTGACCGGCGACGTGCACCGCAACTGGGCGAACGACCTCAAGGTGGACTACAAGGATCCCGCCTCCCCGGTGGTCGGTTCGGAGCTGGTGTGCACTTCCATCACGTCCACCGGCAACGGCTCCGGCGCCACCACCGACCCGGTGATGGCGTGGAACCCGCACCTGAAGTTCTACAATGATTCGCGCGGGTACGTGAACACCAGGATCACCAGGGATGCGATGACGGCAGACTTCCGGGTGCTGGACTATGTCACGACGCCGGGCTCCCCGGTCAGGACCCTCGCCTCCTTCGAGATCCAGGACGGTGTGCCCGGCCTCCAGGCGTAACCGGCCTGCCTTTTAAAGCACGTAGCGCCAGGTGTCGGTTCACAACCACACCTGGCGCTACGTGCTTTGCGGAGAGCTAACCCGCCAGTCCGGCGAGCAGGAAGATCACGGCGGCAATGGCGAAGCCCATCACACCGATGAGGGTTTCCATCACGGTCCAGGTCTTCAGGGTGGTCTTGACGTCCATGCCGAAGAAGCGGCCCACCAGCCAGAAGCCGGAGTCGTTGACGTGGGAAACCACCACGGAGCCCGCGGCGACGGCGATGACCAGGGAGGCGACCTGCATGCCGTTCAGTCCCGCCAGCGCCACGGCCGGGGCGATCAGGCCCGCGGTGGTGGTGAGGGCCACGGTGGCGGAACCCTGGGCGATGCGCAGGATGGCCGAAATCAGGAAGCCGGCGAGGATGAGCGGGATGCCCAGGTCACCCAGGACGTCCGCCAGTGCACTGCCGATGCCGGAGGTGCGCAGGACCCCGCCGAACATGCCGCCGGCGCCGGTGATCAGGATGACGGAGCAGACCGGGCCCAGCGAGGATTCGAGCAGCTTCTCCAGGGCGCCTGCATCCTTGCCGCGCTTGGCGCCCAAAACGAACATGGCCACAATCACGGCGATCAGCAGCGCAACAGGTGTTTCACCGATGGTGCGCAGGACCTGGAACCACTGCTCGTCCCTGACGCCTTCGCTCAACACACCGGAGGAGGCCAGCGTGTTCAGTCCGGTATTCATGAAGATCAGGACCAGCGGCAGGAGCAACAGCCCCACAATGGTGCGGAAGCGCGGCGGGTGGCTCTCGGCTTCGGCGCTGGCGTGGCCCAGGATTTCCGGAACCGGAAGGACAAGCTTCCTGCCGGTGTAGAGGCCGAAAAGGTAGGCGGTGACGTACCAGGTGGGGATGGCGACGATGAGGCCGGCGATCGTTACCAGGCCAACGTTGGCCTCAAAAAAGGCGGACGCGGACACCGGGCCCGGGTGCGGGGGCAGGAAGATGTGCATCACGGAGAACGCGCCGGCGGCGGGCAGGCCGTAGCGGAGCACTCCCCCGCCCAGACGGTGGGCGACGGCGAAGACGACGGGCAGCATAACCACCAGGCCGGCGTCGAAGAAGATGGGGAAGCCGAAGATCAGGGAGGCCAGGCCCAGGGCGAAGGGGGCGCGCTTCTCACCGAAGATGCCGATGAGGTAGTCGGCCAGGACTTTGGCGCCGCCGCTGGTTTCGACGATGCGGCCGAGCATTGCGCCCAGGCCCACGAGGAGTGCCACGGTGCCCAGGGTTGTGCCGAAGCCGTTGATCAGTACGGGCACCACCTGGTTGGCGGGGATACCGGTGGCGAAGGCGGTGGCGAGGCTGATCACGATCAGGGCGAGCAGCGCGTGCATGCGCAGCTTGATGATCAGGAACAGCAGCGCGCCGATCGCGGCTGCGGCGATGAGCAGCAGGGGGCCCGCACCCATCGTTTGAGTCCATCCTTCGATGGTCATGGTTCTCCTTTGAAACAGGGTTTTGTTGGGGTTTCGGGGAAACGAAAGTGTTTAGGGCCGGTTTGCGGAAAGCTTCAGTGAAGTGATGATGGTTCGCACCAGCTCTTCCGGGGATTTGGAGATGTCCAGGCGGAGGCTTCCGGCAGCGAGTTCGTCGTCGCTCAGCGGTTCCAGGGTTGCCAGCTGGCTGGGCAGGAGCGTGGGCGGCATAAAGTGCCCTTCCCGGCCCTGCATGCGCTGGCCAATCAGGTCCGCTTCACCGTGAAGGTGCAGGAACAGGACGCGGCCCTCCGCCTGGGCGAGCAGCTGCCGGTAGCTCTGCTTGAGGGCGGAGCAGGTGAGCACCGTGCTTTTGCCGGCCCTGGACTGGGTGGTCATCCAGTTCTGGATCTCCTGCAGCCAGGGCCAGCGGTCCTCGTCCTGCAGGGGAATGCCCTGGCTCATTTTCTGGATGTTGGACTGCGGATGGAACTCGTCCGCTTCGGCGCAGGCCCAGCCCAGCTGCTGGGAGAGAGCTGCCGCAATGGTGGACTTGCCGGAACCGGCAACACCCATCACCACCAGGTGCGTGGCGGGATACTGCATGTTTACCTCCGAAGAAGACGCCGTTGGCTTAGTGAAGAAAGCTCTTCGCGCATCCTTTGAGGAGGTGCGCTGGAAATAAGGTAGCACCTTTCGGTCAAACAGATACTATCTATTCGCGTCACAAGTCATACCTTTTGCTTCTTTTTGAGTAAGCTGGAAGTGCGCGCAGGCGCAGAGGAAGGCAGGAAAGATGTCGACGGCGACACCACAGGACGCGGACCACGCGCACGACGGCGGGGCCTCCCCCGCCATGCACGAACGTGTTTTGGAGGCGGTTGGCGTTGCCATTGCTTCCGGCGTCTTACCGCCCGGAAGCCGGCTCACCCTGGAGGGGATCCAGCAGGAATACGGCATTTCCCGCACCGTAGCCCGCGACACCATGAAGGTCCTTGAGTCCATGAACCTGGTGTACTCGCGCAGGCGGGTGGGCATCGTGGTGCAGGAGCGCCGGCTCTGGAATGTCTTTGACCCCAAGCTGGTGCGCTGGCGGCTGGCCTCGGACCGGCGCGAGATCCAGTACAGCAGCCTCACGGAGCTGCGCATCGCCGTCGAACCTATTGCTGCTGCCGGCGCCGCGCGCCGGGCGAGCGCCGCCGAGCGGGCAAAGCTGACGTCGCTCGCGGCGGATCTGCGGCGGCTCGGCGAGGCCGGGGAGCTTGAGGCATTCCTGGCGGCAGACATCGAATTCCACTGCCTGCTGCTGGAGAGCTGCGGCAATGAGATGTTCCTTGCCCTTGAGGGCATGGTGGCCGAGGTGCTCACCAGCCGCACCAAGCAGGGGCTCATGCCCTTCAAGCCGCGGAACAAAGCACTGCAGGCGCACGAGGACGTTGCTGCTGCCGTCGCCGGCGGGGACGCTGTTGCTGCCGAGAACGCGATGCACCACATCCTCGACGAGGTGCGGAACGCAATGGGGCTGCACTAGCGAATTGCTGTTTCCCGGGTGAAACCGGGCCGGGGAGGCGCCGATCTTGACCCAATTCCCAGCGAATTTCGGGGTGAGGAGGACTAAAGTTGGCCTAACTGGTCTGACGCTCCGGGCTCACAGGAACCCGTGCTGCTGATGACCCATTGAAGGTGACACTATGCGGCGGACAAAGGCCTCGCTTGTCTGGCTTTGGCTGGCTCTGACGTCCGCCGTTCTGCTGGTCTCCGTGTTTTTGATCCAGTACAGCATCGCCGCGAGCAGGGACCTCGATGAGGTGTGTGAGGGCGCCGGCCTGGTGCTGGACCGGAACTTCCGCCTCTTGCATGAGCACGACGGGAGCCTGTACTTCCCGTTGCACAACAGATGCAACGCCACCTACGACATCGTTCCGGGCTGGGTGAATCCTGCATTGTCCACGCTGGCAGCCGTGTTAGTCATCGCGTTGGTATGCGGGCTGGTCAGTTGGGCAGTGGGCCCGCTCAAAAAAGCACGGGTGGGCTGAACAAAAGGCAGGGCCGGTCGTTGACCGGCCCCGCCTTTTTGCTGCTTGGTGTGTGTGGCTGGCGCAGCGGCACCAGGTCTGAGCCGGCCGGGCCAGCGCAGTCGGTTAAGCAAAAGCAGGACCGGTCAGTGACCGGCCCTGCTTTCAAACTTTGAAACCCGGAGGCCCCAGTTTCTCTAGGAAATTAGAGGGACTGGATGTTTACGGCCTGGGGACCCTTGGGGCCCTGCTCGGTTTCGAAGGAGACCTTCTGGTTCTCTTCGAGTGAGCGGAAGCCGGAGGAAGCGATCGCAGAGTAGTGTGCGAAAACGTCCTGTGAGGAGTCATCGGGGGAAATGAAGCCGAAGCCCTTTTCAGCGTTAAACCATTTGACGGTACCAGTAGCCATTATTTTTGTCCTTCGTGAAGGTGGAGGAAAAGTCCCGACTTTCGGGTCCTCCGGTGTGGGGTGTTCAAAACCGCTACTTCAGAAGAACGGGGACTTTCGACCCCGCGTACTGCCTGAACTACCAACTGCATAAACACAACAACAGGATCAACCCTACAGGAGATTTGGAGCACCAATTACCACCGGCCGCCGGGACCGCTGGTTGAGCCCGTCCAACCGCAGGCGTAGCGTTTTCCCATGGATCGGATTCGAACCGTTCTGCTTCCGGGCGCCATTCTCCCGGCCCGGCTGGCCTATGGCGATCTGATTGAAGCCCTGGGACCGGAGGTACAGGCCATCGCCAAGGACCTGGAGCTCTACGCGGACGACGAGCCTCCCCCACGCTGGAGCCTGGACACGGAGATCGCCGGCGTCCTGCGCGACGCCGATGCCCTCGGTTGGGAGACATTCCACCTCGTCGGATACTCCGGTGGCGGCGCAGCGGCGCTGGCGTTCGCCGCCAAGCACCCTGGCAGGCTGCTGAGCCTGGCGCTGCTAGAGCCGGCCTGGGCCGGGAACTGGGACTGGAGCCCTGCCCACACGGAGTTCCGGAAGAAGTACGACCAATTGGAAACACTCCCTCCGGAGCAGTTCATACCCGCCTTCATGAGGCTGGGAGTCAAGCCCGACGTCGTCCTTCCGCCGCCACCGCCGGGTCCCCCGCCGCCATGGATGGCCAAACGGCCCGCGGGCATCAAAGCCTTCCTGCAAACCTTCAAAAACTTTGATCTGGACAGGGAGCGTTTAGCTGCCTTTCCCCAGCCAGTGTTCTTCGCCCTCGGCGGCCTGAGCAACCCGGATGATTACGGTGAGATGGCCAGCCGCCTGGCAAGGGTCTTTTTCCCGGACTTCCATCTGGAGGTGTTTCCCAAGCGCCACCATTTCGATCCGCCGCATCGGATTGAGCCTGGGCGGCTGGCTGAGTTGCTCCGGCGGCACTGGGAGGGGCGGAAGAAATCAGTACCGCGCACGTTCGAAGCGCACCTGCGTAGTTTCCAGGCGAACCGCCCATTGTAAATTTTTCCCCCAACGCACCCATCCGGCATGCGATAGCACCCGAATTGCTGGCGTAACCCTTTGGGTCTGCAGGCGACAGTTTGCTGGTCCATCGACGCATATCGCATTCAGGAGATCATCATGGCAACACACACCAACACCGGCAGGGCAACCCGCACCAACGTGCAGAAGGCATCGATGGCTGTGGGCGCAGTGTTCCTGCTGGTCGGCATCCTGGGTTTCGTTCCGGGAATCACGGCCAACTTTGACCAGCTGCACTTCGCCGGCCACCACTCCGAGGCCCTGCTGCTGGGCCTCTTCCAGGTCTCGGCCCTGCACAACGTCGTCCACCTGCTCTTCGGCGTTGCCGGCATCGTCCTGGCCAAGACTGCGGCAGGCGCCCGCTCGTTCCTGCTCTACGGCGGCATCATCTACCTGGTCCTCTTCGTCTACGGCCTGGTAATCCCCCAGGACACCGCCGGAAACTTCGTCCCGGTGAACGGCGCTGACAACATCCTGCACCTGCTGCTCGGCGTAGGCATGGTGGCGCTGGCCCTGATCCTCACCAAGGGCCGCGCCAAGGCACGCGCCTAAGGCACTCCCCCGGCGGATGCCCGCCGAACTACAGCATTGGCCCCGGCCGCAGCTTCCGCTGCCGCCGGGGCCATTGTTGTGTGGGCTGTCAGCGAAAATCGACGCTTCTGTCTGTCGCTACCTCAAGAAGCGTGGCTTGAAAGGCAATTTCAGCAGCGGCACGGACCCGGTCATGCCGGTGCGCCAGCAACACCCGGCGGGATGGGGCGCTGGAGCCCAGGGAGACGATGCTGACACCCGGGTGCTTGTTGACCACAGCGGTCCGCGGGGCCAGTGCAACGCCCAATCCAACACTGACCATGGCCTGGGCTTCCTGGTAGTCGTTGGCGTGGAATGAGATGCGGGGTGAAAAACCTGCGGCCCTGGCGCTGCGGTGCAGCACCTCGACCACGGGGTGTTCTTCTTCCCGGACAATCCACTCCTCGTTGGCCAGGTCTGCCATGTCCACCTGTTTGCGCCGGGCAAACCTGTGGTCCTTGCCCACGATCAAAGCTGTGGCATCTTCAAAGACCGTGGTGAGGGCGAAGTTCTCGGGGCTTATCCGGTTCCACTC
The DNA here is from genome assembly GCF_054408515.1 of Arthrobacter sp. D3-16. Lineage (NCBI taxonomy): Bacteria > Bacillati > Actinomycetota > Actinomycetes > Micrococcales > Micrococcaceae > Arthrobacter > Arthrobacter sp. D3-16. The sequence goes on from NZ_CP096437.1 coordinate 3,011,586, forward strand.
GTAATCCCACAGCAGGGACATCCCCACCTGTCCGTTTTCGAGCATCTCGATCAGGTCGTTGAACCGGCTGCTGCGCACGTGCAGGTCTATCGCCGGGTACTGGGCCTTGAACCTGCTGATCACCAACGGGAGGAATGATCCGCCCAGTGTGGGAAAAGTCCCCATGGTCAGGCTTCCCCGGTTGAGGCCGGCAATCTCGGCCAGGTCCGCTTCGGCCGCTGCCATCTGGCGGAGGATCCTGCGCGTGTGGGCTGTGAGGACATGCCCGGCGTCTGTGGGCACCATCCCCCGGGCCGTGCGCTGCAGGAGCGGCTGCCCCACCTCCGCCTCGAGCCGCCGAAGCTGCTGCGAAACACCCGAGGGTGAATAGACGTGCTTGTCCGCCGCGGCCGTGATCGAACCAAGTTCCACCACGTCCAACAGCAGTTCCAGCCTTCTGACGTTCAGCATAGCCCTTGCCTCCTTGAAGCTTTCCTTAATACCCCCTCACGATTCTATGCAATGGCTTCAATAACCGCGCCATACCGGGACACTGGCACTACGGTTTTCCCGCGCTCCTCCTCTGACGCCGCGTCAACCGCCAAAAACCGCACGAGCGTTTGAAGCAAAAGTGCATGGACATGCATTTTTTGGCGTTTGTAATTCATCTGGGATGGGCATCACACTGGGTTATCCGAGGCCGCCAGTGACCCCCGACGAGGCCCCCGGGAAAGGTGTTGAAGCAATCATGTTAAAGATCCCCGCCACCTGGATGCGTGGAGGAACCAGCAAGTGCTGGGTCTTTGAATGGGACAGCCTGCAGGTCCCCGGAAAGACCGTGGATGAGGTTCTCCTGCGTCTGTTCGGCAGCCCGGACAACCGCCAGATCGACGGCGTTGGCGGTGGTACGTCCACTACCAGCAAAGCCGTCATTCTTTCCCGCTCCATCTCGGACGAAGCCGACGTGGACTACACCTTCGCCCAAGTGGGCATTGAGGAACAGCGCGTGGACTGGGGCAGTAACTGCGGAAACTGTTCAGCCGTCGTCGCGCCTTATGCCATCCAGCGAGGCTGGGTGACCCCCGGCGAGGAAAGTACTGCCGTCCGGGCGCTGAACACCAACACCAACCAGCTCATCCTGCAGAAGGTGGCTACCCCCGGCGGTGTGCTGGCCGACGCCGGGGACCAGATGATCCCGGGCGTTCCCTTCCCCGGCCTCGCAGTGGGAATGGGCTTTTTTGACCCCGCCGGCAAGACCACGGGCAAGCTCTTCCCCACCGGCGACCCGATGGACAAGGTGACGTTTGACGGTCGCCAGGTGCCTGCCACCCTGATCGACGCCGGTGCGCCCGTCATCGTGCTGGAGGCTGAAGCTGTTGGCCTGACCGGGCACGAGACGGCAGCGGAGATCGACAGCCGAGCAGACCTGCTGGTGCACCTTGACGATGTCCGCAGGGACGCCGCCGTGAGCATGGGCCTGGCGGAAAGCCGGGCGGACGCCGAACGAGCCATCCCTAAGCTGGCCCTGGTGGCGAAAGCCGATGATGACGACGACGCCGACGTGGTGGTCCGCATGCTCTCCATGGGCAGGTTGCACCCCGCCCTGGCCATCACCGGCAGTGTTGCCCTGACCATGGCCGCCCAGCATCAGGGAACGGTGGTGGCTGACCTGATCACGGGCGACGTCGCCTCCGGAGTGACCCTGCGGACGCCGGCGGGCCTGGTTCAGACCTGGTCCGAGACCAGTGACGGAACCCCGGTGGTCGGCGCCCTGCGTAGTGCGCGGCGGTTGGCCGACGCTGAACTCCTGCTGCCGGACGTCTGGTAGCGCCACCCCAAACCCTGCCGTCCCGGCGACACCCGTAGACCGGGACGGCACAAACGAAGGACACCTCAATGACGAGTCAAAAGTCTTCCCTCGAGCCTCCCCTGGGCATTGACGATACAGCGGCTTCCGAATTGCCTGACCCGCCGCAACACACCCGACGGACGGTGCTGGGCGCAGTCGCCTCCTTCGCCGTCCTGGGCCTGGCCACCACAGTTCTGGGCGAAGGGCTCCTCAACCCGCCCTCCAGCACCGAAGACGGGAACTTCAGCGGTGAAACCCTTGAGTTCCTGATTCCGCTGGCATCAGGTGGCGGTACGGACACCTGGGCGCGCTTCATCGGCACCGAACTGACCAACTACATTCCGGGCCGTCCCGGCTTCGCCCCGGTGAACGAACCCGGCGGCGAGGGCATCTCGGGCACCAACAAGTTCGCCCGTTCCGCCACAACCGACGGCACGGAAATCCTGGTGGGAACCGCCTCCACCGTGGTTCCGTGGGTCCTGGGCCGCTCCGCGGTCAAGTACTCGTTCGAGGACCTGAAACCCGTGGTGGTCAACGGCACCGGCGGAGTCATCTACGCCCGCACCGAAGCCGGCGTCAACGGCATCGGTGACCTCATCAACAGGGACAAGCCCCTCGAATTCGGCGGCATCAGCGCCACCGGCCTGGACATCACCACCCTCGTGGCCTTCGACCTGCTCGAAGCCAGCGTCACGTCCACCTTCGGCTTCGAAGGGCGCGGCCCGGTCAACCTGGCGCTCCAGCGCGGCGAAATCGACCTGGACTACCAAACCACCTCCGCCTACGGCTCCGCCGTCGAGGGCATCGCCAAGGAGGGCAAAGCCACCGTCCTGATGTCCTTCGGGCAGCTGGACGGGTCAGGGGATGTGGTCCGCGATCCCAACTTCCCCGACATCCCCACGGTTGCAGAGGCCTACGAGCAGCTGCACGGCAAGAAGCCCTCCGGTGAGAAGTTCGAGGCGTACAAGACGCTGCTCGGACTGACCTACACCTACCAGAAAGGCCTCTGGGTCCCGCAGGAAACGGCTGAAAAAGCCGTGACACTGCTGCGTGAATCAAGCGAGAAGCTCGGCGCAGACACGGAATTCCAAACCAAGGCCGCCAAAGTCCTCGGCGGCTACCCCCTCGTAGCGGACGCCGGCATGGCCGACCGCGTGCGGGACGCCTACACCGTCAGCAACTCCGTCAGGTCCTACGTGAAGGAACTGCTCGAGAGCAAATACAACATCCACGTTGAATAAGGACCATCATGCTTGATTCCGCTATGGCAGCGCTGGCATCACTCGCTGACCCGTCCCTGCTCCTTATGCTCCTGATCGGCACGGTCGCCGGTCTGGTCATGGGCCTCATCCCCGGCCTCGGCGGCACCGGTGCCGTCGCCATCCTGCTGCCCATCACCTTCGGCATGGAACCGCCGCAGGCCCTGGCGCTCCTCATCGGCGCCCTCGCCGTGGTCCATACCTCAGACACTGTCTCGGCGGTCCTGCTCGGCGCCCCCGGTTCAGCCTCCGCAAGCGTGACAATGCTGGACGGCTACTCAATGGCCAAAAAGGGCCAGGCCGCCAGAGCACTGACACTCGCCTTCCTGTCGTCGATGGCCGGCGGCATCATCGGCGCCATCGGGCTGACGCTCGCCATCCCGCTGGCCCGCCCCTTGGTGCTGTCCTTCGCGAGCCCGGAACTGTTTATGCTGACAGTCCTCGGCGTCGCCCTCGCCGCCGTCCTCTCCCGCGGCAACATCATCAAGGGCGTGTCGGCCGGCCTGCTCGGCCTGGTCCTCGGCATGGTGGGCACTTCGCCGACAACGGCCGAGGAGCGATTCACCTTCGGCAGCCTGTTCCTGGGCGACGGCCTCTCACTGGTGGCCGTGGCCCTGGGCATCTTCGGCCTGGCTGAAATCGCGTCCCGTGCCAGCCAGCGGCGCGGCCAGACGGAAAACATCACCCTCGGCGGCGGCTGGGGCAAGGGCATCCGTGAATGGCTGTCCCACTGGACCCAGGTGATCCGCGGCGCGCTCATCGGTATCTGGGCAGGAGTCCTGCCCGGAGTCGGCGCCACCGCTGGAACGTGGCTGGCCTACGGACAGGCAGTGGCCACGGCCAAGGACAAGCGCAAGTTCGGCAAGGGCGACCCCCGCGGCATCGTGGGTCCCGAAAGCGCCAACAACTCCGTGGAAGCCGGCGACCTCATCCCCACCCTCCTGTTCGGCATCCCCGGCGGCGTCCCTTCGGCGATGCTCCTGGGCATGCTGCTCACCTACGGAATCCAGCCGGGCCCCTCCATCATCACCGAACACCTGGACCTGATGTACCTGATCGTCTGGTCCTTCGCGATCGCTTCGGTCCTGGGCGCCCTGCTGTGCTTCCTCAGCGTCAAGCAGCTCGCCAAGCTCACCAAAGTCCCCTTCGCCGTCCTGGCCGCAGGCCTCGTGGCCGTGATGCTGCTCGGCTCCTTCCAGGAAGGCGGCCAGCTCGGGGACCTCTGGGTCATGATCATCCTCGGCGTCTTCGGCTGGCTCCTGAAGTCCACCGGATTCCCCCGGGCCCCGTTCCTGATCGGATTCGTCCTGGCCATCCCGCTGGAACGCTACTACTTCCTGACGGACAGCCTCTACAACGGGCTGGACTGGATGGCCCGCCCCGGCGTGCTGGTCTTCCTCGCGATCCTGGTCCTGCCCATCCTCTGGGCCTTCATCAAGTTCATCCGTGCCCGCCGGAACACCAACCTCGACGACGGCCACCGCAACGAGCGCCCGGAAGACGACGAGAGCCCCCTGAAAAACTCCGTATGGTCCCTGGCTGCCGCCGGAATCTTCGCCGTCGCCTTTGCTGCCGCCCTGATCTCCTCCGCGCAATTCTCACCGGAGGCACGCCTGGTGCCGCAACTGGTGAGCATCGGCGGGCTGGTCTTCTCCGGGATCCTGCTCTTCACGGAAATCCGGACACGGCTCCGAGCCAGGACAGCCTCGGCCCGCTGGACCCTCGATGCCGGCTTCGCGATGAAGACCTTCCTGTGGATGACAGCCTTCCTCGCCCTCACCGCAGCTTTCGGCTACCTCATCGCCGTGACCGTCTTTATCCCGGCCTTCCTGCTCATCGTCGCCAGGGCCCGGCTCAAGGTGGCCATCATCTACACCGCCGCCCTGTACATCGTGCTTCTCGCGCTCCCGTCGCTGCTGCCCATCGACTTGCCGCAGGGCTGGCTGAACACGCTTGTCTAGGCAATCGGCGGCCTCGCCCGAACACTACCGGAACCACAGGACCCACAGGAAAGAAGCAAAACCATGACGGTTCTCGTCGCCTACGTCCCCTCGCCCGAGGGCCGCGAAGCCTTGGCCCAGGGCATCACCGAAGCAGTCCTTCGGACCTCGGACCTCCTGATCGTGAACGTCGGCCGCGGCCACCACGGCCTCGAGCCCGCAGAAATGAGGGACATCGAAAACCAACTGCAGGCAGCAGGGCGCCAACTGACCATCGAGTCCTCCATCCTCGCGGACCCCGGTGATGCGGTGATCCAGATCGCACAGGACCGGAACGTGGACATGATCGTCGTCGGCCTGCGGCACCGCTCCATGGTGGGGAAACTCATCCTGGGAAGCACCGTGCAGCGCATCCTGCTTGACGCCACCTGCCCGGTCCTCGCGGTCCGGCCGGACCGGCTCAACTAGCCACCCAGCGGGACCGGATCTGCCCTGGTCCCGCTGTGGCTGCCGGCCTCCGCCGGCAGGCGTGTCCAACCCGCATTCCATCGCAACAGGAACCCCGAAGGACGGGCGCGGGACGGGACCACGCACAAGAAGGAGGCAGGGGAACCCCGCGGTCCCCCTGCCTCCTTCCCAAATCCTGAACACCGAGGAAAGCAATGACGAAAACAGCACAAGGCACCACGGCCTCCGACGCCGGGACCACGAAGCAATCTCCCCCGCGCAGTCCGCGCCGCCGTATCCTACTCATTGCGGTGGCCGCTTTTGTGATCCTGAGTCTGGTCGCCCTCGTGCTGGGAGGGAGCCTCTTCACCCCGGCGGCCGCCACGACCTCGGAGCCGACCTTGACCGCCACCCAGATCATCCCGCTCGTGATCCTCGTCCTGATGTTCATCATTGCCACCAAGTGGCCGTTGAACATTGGCGTGATGGGCCTGGTGGCATCCTTCGGCGTCGGCTACTTCATGCTCGGGATGACCGACCGGGAAATCCTCGCAGACTTCCCCGCCAGCATCGTGCTGACAATCATCGGTGTCACCTACTTCTTCAGCATGGCCCAGAAGAACGGCACCATCGACATCATCGTCCAGTCCTGTGTCCGCCTGGTCAGGGGCAAGACCATGGTGCTGCCCTGGGTGTTCTTCCTGCTGGCCGCCGCGCTGACGTCGCTGGGCACTTTCTCGCCCGCCGCCGTCGCGCTGCTTGCGCCTGCGGCCATCGGCTTCGCCTACGAATCCCGCATCCACCCTGTGGTAATGGGTGCGTTCATCATCAACGGAGCCCACGCCGGCGGCTTTTCCCCGTTGTCCGTGGCCGGTGTGCTGGTGCACAACATCGCCGAGGAGAACGGTTTTCCCATTTCCCAGGGCGGACTCTTCGTCGCCAGCTTCGCCGTTAACTTCATCCTGTCCGTCCTCACGATCGTGGTGTTCGCCCTGCTGGGACGGCTGCGCGAGGGTGGCAGCGGGCAGCTCATTGACCTGGATATTTCGAAGACCACCCGTCCCCACGGGCAGCAAATCCTCACCCTGGTGCTGATCCTGACCATGCTCGTGTGCACCCTGGGCTTCCACATGCCGATCGGCTTCGTCGCCCTCTCCGCCGGGCTCCTGCTGGCACTGATCAACATCAAGGAGCACCAGACCTTCATCGGTGGCATTTCCTGGTCCACGGTCCTGCTGGTGGCCGGCATGATCACCTACGTGTCGTTGCTCCAGCATGTGGGCGTCATCGACATGCTCGCCGAGCAGGCCCTCGCCCTCGGGGCTCCGCTGCTGATCGCCCTTGTCCTCTGCTACGTGATTGGCATCGGTTCTGCCTTCGCCTCCTCCACTGCACTGCTCACCGCGTTTATCCCGCTGGCCGGACCCCTCCTTGCCACCAGCAGCCTCAGCGCCTCCGGAACCGTCGCCGCCCTGGCCATCGCCGCGACCGTCGTCGACGTTTCCCCCTTCTCCACCGACGGCGCGCTGGTGGTGGCCAACGCGCCGGAAGCGGACCGGCAGCGCGTGTACCGGCAGCTCATGTTCTACGCCGGGGCCATCGTCCTGGCCGCCCCGGTTCTTGCGTGGGCGCTGCTGGTGCCCACGGGCATCATGTAGCCCTCGCCTTGCATCCCCGCAGGGTTGGGTGGAACGTCCGACGGCGGACGGCTGGCTTTGGTGCCGGCCGTCCGCCGTCGGACTTGTGTCCGTAGTTTCCGCACGTCAGAGGTGACGGAGCGTTCCCAGAAAAGCCACATCAAGTGAGAGAGCGTTTTGAGAAAATGCCCATTAAGTGAGAGAGCGTCCCATGGGGGTGGGATTAGAGGGAGGCGCCTCCGCAGATCACGTAGTTCTGGCCCGTGATCGACTTACCGTGCGGGCCCAGGAGGAACGCGGCCAGGGCGGCTACGTCCTCCGGGTCTACCAGTGCTCCCAGCGCCGGCATCCGCACCGGGGTTGCCGCCCGGCCGGGATCGTTCAGCATCGGAGTATCGGTCGGACCCGGGGACAGCACATTGACCGTGATCCCCCGCGGTGCGAGCTCCTGCGCCCACGTCCGGCCCAGTCCCATCAGCGCGGCCTTGGTGGCGGCGTACTGGCTCTTGCCCGGCGACCCAGTCGAGGTGCGGCTGCCCAGCAAAACGATCCGGCCGCCGTCGGGCATGGACGGCACCAGGGCGTTGGCCAGGACGGAAGCAGCTGCCACATGCACCGCGAACATCCCGGCAAACGCCGTGGGATCCAACTTCCCCAGCGGCGCGGTCCGCTGGAAGCCGGCCGCGTGGACCAGGGCGTCAGCCGGGGCGAGGGCCTCTACAACGTCACCCAATAATTCCGGTTGTGAAAGGTCAGCCTGCAGCCACTCGAACTTCCCGTCCAGCGACGACTCCGTGCGGCTGAGCCCGGTTACCCGCCACCCGTCGGCGAGTAACCGTTCAGCGATCGCCTTGCCGATACCCGAGCTTGTGCCGGTGACGACGGCGTGCAGTTGTTCAGGCACTGAGGCTCCGGTCATTCGTCCCCACCAGGAGTAGCGGTGCCCTCGTACGCCCACTGCGGGTCAACCCGGACGAACTTGATGGCCTGCCGGAAATACGTGTACGCGATGTTCAGGGAACCGTCCGGACCCTGGTGGATGGACGGGTAGGAGTATTCGCGGTTGAGTCCGTCGCGGGAATTGTTGGACAGGCAGTACCCATCCCCTACATCCAGGTTGCGGCGGATGGGCCAGGAACGGCCGGAGTCCTCGGAGATGGCCAGCGTCATGGGAGAGCGCGGCGTCCCCCAGAAAGCCTTACGCGAACCGTCGTCAACAACAGCAGCCGCATCCGGCTCAGCCAGCTGGCCCTGTTCCTCGGCCAGGCCGTCGTCGTCAATTTCGTCGTAGAGGGACAGCCGGCGCTCGGTGTTCTCCCCCGCCCGGCTGTGGTTGTACACCAGGGCCAGGCGGCCGTCGGCGAGCGCAGTGAACTGGATGGAGGAGTTGTTGTTGGGCAGCTCGGTGGGGACGGGCTCGCTCCAGGTGGAGCCGTCGTCGGTTGAGCGCGATTCGTAGATCGAGTCGGCCCAGCGGCTGCGGAACAGGGCCAGCAGCGAGCCGTCGGCCACGGGCTGGATGTTCATGTGGACGCAGCCCAGGCTCCCCGGCAGGACGTGCTCGGTCCAGGTGGCGCCGGCGTCGTCGGAAATCATCACGGCGCTGTCGTCGCTGTTGCCCACCCACTTCTCCCCCGGCACGGTGATGCAGCGGAAAATCGGGACCATCAGGCGTCCGGACGGCAGCACCACAGGCAGCTGGCGGACAAACACGCCGCCCGTTTCGTTGGCGGGGAAGAGTGTTTCCACGTCACCCCAGGTGCGGCCGCTGTCCGTGGAAATACGACGGCGGACCTCGGCGGTGTCCTGGTTGCCCGCCTTCTGCGCGGTGTACAGCAGCCACAGCGTCTGGTCCGGGGCGGTGAAGAGGATGGGGTTCTGCTCGGAGCGTGTGGAGTCGTCGGAGAGCTGCTGCGGTTCGGACCACTGGCTGCTGCCCGGCTCCAGCGCGGAGAACCAGATGGAGATGTCCGGCACGCCTTCCTGGGTGCCGCCGAACCAGACGCAGCCCAGGCGGCCGTCCGGTAGCGTGAGCAGGTTGGCGGCGTGGCTCTGCACGGTGGGGGCCGGCAGGTAGGCGTAGTCGGCGCCGTCAGCCCGCTTCACCTGGCCGTCCGGGGTGATGGTGCTGTACGCGTCGGTGGTGGTCTTCGTCATGGTTACTGGTCCTTGGAAGTAGCAGCGTCGAGGTGGGCGGCATCCAGATGAGACTTGGCAATCTGTTCCAGGTGCGTCAGGTCCGAGGCGATGGTGGTGAACGTGTAGCCCTGCTTCAGCCGCTGGTTGGCAACCGTGCCGGCGGGGGTGTGGATGCCTGCGGCGATCCCGGCGGAGCCGGCGGCCTCGGCAATGGACTCCAGTGCGGCGTTGAATTCGGCGTCGACGGCGGGATCCCCGGGGAACGCCCCGCCCACGGCGATCGACAGGTCAGACGGTCCGACGTAGATGCCGTCCAGGCCCGGAGTCGCGCAGATTTCCTTGACGTTGGCCAGCCCCTCGGGCGTCTCGATCATGGCGAACACCAAGGTGGTGGCGTTGGCGTCGGCCGGCTTCGGACCGATCCGCAGGGCGGAGCGCATCGGCCCGTACGAGCGGCCGCCCAGCGGCGGGTACTTGGCGGCGGCCACGGCGGCGGCGGCGTCCTCGGCGTTATTGATGAGCGGGACAATGACGCCCACGGCGCCGGCGTCGAGTGCCTTGCCGATCGCGGTGAAATCATTGGCCTCCACCCGGACCATGCCGACGGCGGTGTGACCCGCGTCGATGGCCATCAGCCCGTTGAGCACGCCCGAGTAGCCGAGCAGTCCGTGCTGCGCGTCCAGCGCCACGTAGTCATAGCCGAGCCGGCCGATGCGTTCGGTGGCCACGGGCGCGTCCAGCACTGCCCAGTAGCCCACCGCCTGCTCACGGGCGCGGATCTTGCGGGCGAATTCGAGGGCCAGGTCGGAGGTCATCAGAGTCCTTCAGTCAGTGTCGGTCAGGAAAGAAGTCGGTTCAGTCAGTAAGAAGAGGGTCAGCGGTTGTAGGCGGGCATCGGGCCGCGCAGCGAGGTGCCCACGGCGTCGCAGGCTTCCACCACGTCGGCCGGCAGCGGCCCGTTGGCCACGGCAGCGATGTTGGAACGCAGCTGTTCCACCTTGGACCCGCCCAGCAGCATCGAACCAACCCCGGGACGGTAGGCAAGCCAGCGCAGCGACAACTCCGCCAAGGAAACCCCGGCGTCCGAAGCGATGCGGGACAGCTCCTCAATGGCGTCGAACAGCTGCTTGTCCCAGTACCGCTGCGTGTACATCGCGGCAAGCTTGGAATCGCCGTAGCGGCCCTCGGTGGGCTTGGCCTCGAAGCTGTGCTTGCCCGTGAGCAGGCCTCCGCCCAGCGGGTTGTAGACCATGGTGTGCACGTTGTGGGTGGCGGCGAACTCGAGGTACTCCTCCTCCAGCCGGCGGGCCACCAGGTTGTACAGCTGCTGCGCGACGACGGGCTGCGGCGCCCCGACTTCACGCGCCGTATGAATAACGTCGGTGATCTGCCAGGCGGCGAAGTTGGACACGCCCAGCGCGCCGATCTTCCCCTCCCCAACCAGTTCGGCCACGGTGGACAAGGTGTCAGAAAGCGGGGTGGCCCGGTCCGGCTGGTGCAGGTAGAACAGGTCGATGCTGTCCACGCCCAGCCGGCGCAGGCTCCCCTCAACGCTGGCGCGCAGGGCCGCCGGGGACAGCGGCGGGTTCCCGCCGGCGTCGGCGTGCGGCATGCCGGCCTTGGAAGCCAGGATGACGCCGTCGCGCCTTCCCTTCAGAAGGCGGGCAAGCATCTCCTCTGTCACACCGCCCACGTAGGCGTTGGCGGTGTCGATGGTGGTGATGCCGGCGTCGAGCGCCTCCTCCACCATCCGCCCCGCGGTGGCCTCGTCGACGGTGTCGCCGAACGTCATGGTTCCCAGGACCAGCCGGGAGATGGGAAGTTTCAGGCCGTCCACCTGGGCGCCTTCGGGCTGAGTGCTCATGCGTTGATTCCTCGTGGTTGCGTCATTCAATGGGGACTAAGCCTGGTTGGCGAGCGCCAGGGAGCGGACCAGGTGCCGTGGCTTGAGGCCCGTCATGGTGGAGGGGTCCAGCGCCGCGCGGCGGAGTTTGCGGGTGTAGTCCTCCTTGGGGGCGGTCAGGACGGACGCGGTGGAGCCGTGTTCCACCAGCTTGCCGCGCTGCATCACCATGACGCTATCGCTGATCTCCTGCACCACGCCAAGGTTGTGCGAGATGAACACGTAGGTGATGCCGGTTTCGTCCTGGATGGACTTCAGCAGCCGCAGCACCTGCGCCTGCACGGAGACGTCCAGCGCGCTGGTGGCCTCGTCGCAGACCAGCAGTTCGGGCTTGGAGGCGAGCGCCCGGGCGATCCCGATGCGCTGGCGCTGCCCGCCGGAGAACTCCCCCGGGTGCTTGTCCAGGGACCGGACGGGCAGACCCACCTGGTCGATCAGCTTCGCGGCCGCCTTGTGCCGTTCGGCCTTGGACCGGACGCCCTGCAGCTTCAGCGGCTCGGCCACGATCTCCTGCGCCGTCATGTGCGGGTCCAGCGAGCCGTACGGATCCTGGAACACCATCTGGAACTTGGAGCGCATCGGCCGCAGCTTCGACTCGCTCATCCCGGCGATGTCCGTCCCGTCCAGCTCGATCCGCCCGCTGGTGGGCGTCACCAGCCGCATCAGCGCCTTGGCAACGGTGGACTTGCCGCAGCCGGATTCACCTACCACGGCGATCGTCTGGCCTTTGTCCACCGAGAACGAGACGTCGTCCACGGCCCGGAAGGTGCCGCCCGGCACGTGGTAGTCCACCACCAGGTTTTCGACGGCGAGGAACGGCTTCGTCATGGCTTTGCTCCGGTTTGGGTGAGGGCTGGGTCAGTAGTGGCGCTGCTTCCGGCGGTGGCGGACGAACCCGCGGCGGCGTGCGCCCCGCGGGGACGGCCGGGGGAAGCGGCAGGTGTCTCGTCCCACGGGCCCAGCACCGGCACGGCGGCCAGCAGGGTGCGGGTGTACTCGGTGGCGGGGTGGTCCACGATCTGCTGGACCTCGCCGGACTCCACGAACGAGCCGTCCTTCATGACGTGGATGCGGTCCGAGATCAGCCGGGCAACGCCGAGATCGTGCGTGATCATCAGGATGCCGATGCCGCGCTGCTCCTGCAGTTCCAGGAGCAGGTCCAGGATGCCGCCCTGCACGGTGACGTCTAGGGCCGACGTCGGCTCGTCCGCCACCAGCAGCTGCGGCTCGCTGGCCAGCGCGATGGCGATCAGCACGCGCTGCAGCATGCGCCGGAGAGCTGGTGCGGGTACTTCTTCAGCTGCTTCTCCGGGGTGGGGATGTGCACCTGCTCCAGCAGCCGGATGGCCCGGGCCTGCAGCGCGCCCTTGTCCTTGGCGGAGGCGGCACCGGCAATCCGGATGGCCTCGAACAGCTGGCTGCCGATCGAGTGCACCGGGCTCAGCGCCGTCATGGGGTCCTGCGGGATCAGCGCCAGGGTCTTGCCGCGCACCTTGTCGATGGCCTTGGGATCGGCGCTGATGTCGACGCCGTCGATCATCACGGTGCCGGACAGTACCGCCAGGTCCTCGGGCAGCAGGCGGAGGATGCCCATCGCCGTCGTGGACTTGCCTGAGCCGGACTCACCGATGATGGTGACCGTCTCGCCCCGGTGGATGCTGAAGCTGACGGAGTCAACGGCGCGGATAATGCCGGCATCGGTGATCAGTTCCACCTGGAAGTCGCGGACCTCCAGCAGCGGCTGCTCCTTGAAAGAGGTAGCAGTAGTCATGTCAGGCACCCTTCTTCTTGCGGCGGGGACGGTCGCGGAGGCCGTCGCCCAGCAGGTTGACGCCCACCACCATGAGCACGATCACCAGGCCGGGCAGGGTGACCATCCACCAGGAGGTGGTGATGTAGTCCTGGCCGTCGGAGATGATCCGGCCCCAGGTGGCGAAGGGCCGCTGCGGGCCGGCACCCAGGAAGGACAAGGCGGACTCGAGCAGCACGGCCTGGGCCAGCAGGAGCAGGACCACCAGGGTTGCCTGCTTGATGACGTTGGGGATGATGTGCTGGATCAGGATCTGGATCTTGTGCAGGCCCAAGATCCGGGCGGCGGAGACGTAGGGCTTCTCGCGTTCCACCAGCACCATGGAGCGTGTCAGGCGGGCAACCTCGGGCCATTGGGCGATGGCGATCACGAACGTGATCACCGGGATGGAGGGGCCGAACAGGGCCACCACCAGCAGCAGCATCATGAGCAGCGGCAGGGACATCTGGGCTTCGAGGAGGCGGGAGACGATGGTGTCCACCCACCCGCCGAAGTAGCCGGCGACCGCGCCGAGGATGATGCCGATGGCGCCGGAAACCAGCACCGCCAGCAGGCCGATGGTCAGCGAGACCTGGCCGCCGTGCAGCACGCGGGACAGGAGGTCGCGGCCCAGCTGGTCGGTGCCGAACAGGTGCCCGTCGGTGAGCGGCGGCAGGCGCCGGGCACCGAGGTCCTGGAAGTTGGCGTCCGGCAGCGGGAGCACCTGGGCGAGGATGATCGGGATGATCACCAGGAGGGTGCAGATGGTGCCCACGATGAGCTTCCATTTGGCGGCATTACGACGGCGGGTGGCGCCTGCCTTGGCGATGTCCGCCTTGGTGACGGCGCTGGGGCTCGGCTGCCGGGCCGGTTGCGCTGCAGTAGGGGTTGCGGTGTCGAGGCTCATGCTGTTGCCGCCTTTCCAAGACGAACGCGGGGATCAAGGAGCGGGTAGGCGAGGTCGATGAGCAGCTGGACAGCAACCGCCAGCAGCGCGGTGAGGAGGACCGTGGCCTGGATGAGGGGGTAGTCGCGGGTTTCGAGTGCCCGGACAATCAGGGAGCCGACGCCGGGCCAGGCGAACACCACTTCCACCACCACCACGCCGTTGAGCATCGCGGCGAAGCGGGTGCCCAGGGCGGTGAAGACGGGGATGGCGGAGTTGCCCATGGCGTAGCGCCAGGTGAGGGCGGAGCTGCGGACGCCGCGGGAGCGGGCCACCGTGAGGAACGGGGCTGCGAGGTTGTTGGTCATTTCCCGCCGGACCATGCGGGAGATCAGGGCGATCTGCAGGATGGCGATGGTGATGGTGGGGAGGACCAGTCCGCCCCAGGTGGCGAAGCCGGAGGCCGGGAAGATCGGGATCAGGACGGCGAAGCCGGTGAGGAGCATGATGCCGGTCCAGAAGTCGGGCATGGACTGCCCGGCGATGGTAAGCACGTTAACGCCGAGTTCCTTGCCGGTGTCCGGGCGGCGGGACATCCACACGCCCAGCGGGATGGCGACCACGGCGGTGAGGAGGATGGACGCCGTCGCGAGGGTCAGCGTGTACGGCATCCGCTCGGCCACCACCTGCATGGCCGGGGCCTGGAAGGAGTAGGACTGGCCCAGGTTGCCGGTGAACAGCTGCTGCAGGAAGATCCAGTACTGCTCCAGCACGGGCCGGTCCAGTCCGAACTGCTCCCGCACCTTCGCGAGCTGCTCCGAGGTGGCCAGCGGGCCGGCATAGGAAACGGCGGGATCGCCGGGGGCCATGCGGATCAGGATGAACACGGTGGACACCGTGAGGAACACGGTCAGCAGGCCCTGTCCCAGGCGCTTCAGGATGTAGTTCGTCATGGCTTAGGCCTCCAGCCGGACATCAACGAGGGGGTAGGAGTTGGTGGGCGCCAGGTTGATGTTGGACACCCGCTCCCGGTGGGCGAGGACGGACTTGGGAACGAACGCCCAGGCGCAGGGCCAGGTGTCCCACACAGCCTGCTGTGCTTCGTTCAGCAGTTCCGTCCGGCGGGCCGGGTCCGCTTCGGCGGAGGCGGCCTGGATCTTGGCGGTGACCTCGGGGATCACGTAGCCCTGGTAGGTGTCGCGGGTGGCTTCCTTCTCCGGGGTGCCGGAGTACATGCCCTGCAGCATGGTGATGGCCAGGCCGGTGGGGCTGGGGTAACCGTTGCCGAGGAGGTCCCAGTCGCCCTGCTTGCCCTGGCGCCAGGCCAGGATGTTGCCGCCGGGCTCGAACTGCTGCAACTCGGCCTTCACGCCGATGTTGCCGAACATTTCCACCAGGGCTTCCATCACGGAGGTGTCGGAGGCGAACTCGCCCGTTTCCCAGATGATCTTCAAAGTGAGGTCCTTCACGCCGAGCTCGGCGAGGGTGGCCTTGGCCTTCTCGGGATCGTAAACGTATTCGCCGGTCTTGTAGTAGCCGGTGAGGCTGGAGGGTGTGACGCCTTCGGCCTGGGTGACGGAGTCCACCAGCACGTCGCGGACCAGGGCTTCGCCGTCGATGGCCATGCTCAGTGCCTGGCGGACGCGGGGATCGGCCAGCGGGTGGCCGGCGGGCTTGCGGAAGTTGAAGAAGATCTGGTTCAGGCGGAGGCTGGACGCTTCCTGGAGTTCGACGCCGGGAAGTCCGGCGAGCTGTTCCCGGGAGTCGGGCGTGATCGAGTCGATGACGTCCACCTCGCCGCTGCGCAGGGCAATCACGCGGCTGGATTCCTCGGGGAGGAACCGGACTTCCACGTTGTCCACCTCGGGTGCCGGGCCCCAGTAGTTCTTGTTGCGCTCCAGGCTGTAGGTGCCGGCGCCGCGGTTGAACTTGGTGACCACGTACGGGCCCGTCCCCACGCCTTCCTGCAGTTCTTCCGGCTTGTTCTGCGCGGCCGGGGTAATCAGGATCATGCTCATGAGCGAGTCCAGGATGGGGATGGGCTTCTTGGACACCATCTTGAAGGTGCGGTCATCCACGGGAACCACGTCGGGGAACTCGGGGAAGAAGCCGGCCACGAAGGAGCCCTGCACCTGCTGGTACATCTTCAGGGCGGTGGCAATATCCTCCACCTGCACCGGGCTGTTGTCCGAGTAGCGGATGCCTTCGCGGAGCGTGACGGTCCATTCGGTGGGGCCGGTCATCTCAAAGCGCTCGGCCAGGACCAGCACGGGTTTGGTTTCCGGGCCGATGGCGGTGAGGCCCTGGCGGACGGCGCGCTGGACGGTGACGGCGGCGTCAAACTGGTTGAGCTTGTTGTCCAGGCTGACCAGCGACCGGTTGAGGGCCAGGGTCAGCGTGCTGGGTCCCGGCAAGCCGGTGGGGCCGGCACAGCCGGCGAGGCTGCCGGTGCCCAGCAGAAACCCTGCCGCGGCGCCAAACTGCAGGAGGCGGCGGCGGGAAATCTCACTTCCTTGAGGAAGAACGGTCATCGTTGACCTCTCGGTAGATCGGGGGACGGCTGCCGGCCGGATGGCTGCGCCGAATGTTGTGTCCATCACTTTGCCACTCCTGCGCAAATTGCGCAACCCCTCTAGCGTGATCCGCGCAGCCGTGTCAGAATGTTTGAAAGCATCCCGCACTTGAGCGGGGTTCGAGCCGACTACGGACGAGAGGAGCAACGTGGCTTCCGTATTTGTGCAGGCCGACGATTTCTCCGGCGCCGCCGAGGTTGGCTACTGCTTTGTGCAGCATGGGCTCTCCGCGCAGGTCCTGCTCGGAACGGGCAGTGCTTCAGCAAGGCACGACGGCGATGCCTCCTTCGTAGGGCCCGTCACCGACGTGGTGGTTGCCGATACGCATTCACGGGGACTTTCCGAATCCGATGCCAAGGCTTTGGCCAAGGAAGCCTTCTCCGGCCCTCAAGTTGCGGGTAGGCAGGTGGTGTTCAAGAAGATCGACTCGCTATGGCGCGGGAACGTGCGCGCGGAAGTTGCCGCACTGACAGGCCTTGGTTTCCACGCCGTTGTTGCGGGCGCACTCCCCCAGTTGCAGCGTTCTGTCGTGGACGGCCGACCTCTGGTGGCAAACACTCCCCTGGCGGAGACGGACCTGTGGCAGGCCGAACAGTCGGCCCCACCGGCTGACATTCCGTCGCTCCTCCGCCCGGAGGATCCGTCCTCCGTACGGACACTGGATCTCGAAGAGATCCGCTCGGGCTCGCTCGCCGCAAAACTGTCCGCGCTACTGGACTCCGACCAGCCCACCCTGGTGGTGGCGGACGGCGAAACCGTCCAGGACCTGGAGCAGGTTGTGGACGCCCTGCTCGAGTTGGACTTCCAGTCCGGCAACCGCCGCATCGTGCTCGTCGGCACGGGCGGTACGGCGGACGTCCTGGCCGGACGAATTGCAGCGCAGCGCCTGGCTGCACAAGTTGCGCGAAATGCGCAAGTTAAGGCACAAGCTGAAGCAGCCAGCGAGAAACGGCAGGGAAGCGCCGTACCGGTGCTCGCCGTCGTCGGCTCCGCGTCTGGAACTGCCCAGGCGCAGCTGGCCGCACTGGAGGGCCGCGGCTTCGAAGTCATCAGGCTTCATCCGCAGTACGCCGGCGCCACTGGTGCGTACGGACCGCAGCTGCAGGAAGCACGGGTGGCTTTGGCCGCCGGCACCAACCTGGCCGTCACCCTGGCCGCAGGAAAAGTGGACCCGGCACGCGCCGCCAGCATCGTGCAGGCCCTCTCCACCTTCGCAGCCAAGGCAGCAGAAGGACTGGAAGCAGACCTGATCCTCACCGGCGGTGAGACGGCCCGGGAAGTCCTGGACGCCGTCGGCCACCACAGCCTGGTGCCGCTCGCGGCCGTGCAGCACGGCGCGGTGCTCGGCCGCGCCGAAGACGGGACGCTGGTGGGCACCAAGCCCGGCAGCTTCGGCGATGACCTCGCCCTCTTACAGCTTTACGACGAAATCCGGGAGCGTCGCGGCCGGTCCGCGCAGATTCCCGCCAACACCCTTCCCCGCAAGACTTCCGAACGATTTGGAGCAGACATGACAACCGAAGCAAGCAAGACCGAGCAGACCGCCCTCCCCTACGTGGCCGTGACCATGGGCGACGGCGCCGGGGTGGGGCCGGAGGTGGTGGTGGCCGCCGTGCTGGATCCGCAGAGCAACGCCGAGTGCCGGCCGGTGGTGATCGGCGATGCGCTGCGACTGCGCCAGGCCGCGGACGTCCTGGGGATCGAGGCGGACATCCAGAGCATCGAGAACGTGGAGGACGCGGTGTTTACGCCGGGCCGGGTGAACGTGATCGACCTGGCGCTGCTGCCGGAGGACCTGGCGTGGGGGCAGCTCTCCCCCGTGGCCGGGCACGCCGCGTACGAGTACATTCGGGTGGCCAGCGAGCTGGCGATGGCCGGCAAGGTGCAGGCCATCTGCACCGCGCCGCTGAACAAGGAGGCGCTGCACTCGGCCGGTCACATCTTCCCCGGGCACACCGAGCTGCTGGCACACCTGACCGGCACGGAGGAAGTGTCCATGATGCTCTCCACGCCCAAGATCCGGGTGATCCACGTGACCACGCACATCGGGCTGATGGATGCGATCCGCAAGATCAACCCGGACCTGGTGGAGCGCACCATCCGCCGCGGCCACGAGGCGCTGGTCCGTGCGGGCATCCCCAACCCCAAGATCGGTGTGTGCGCCATCAATCCCCACGCCGGCGAGAACGGCCTGTTCGGGCAGGGCGAGGAAGCGGAGAAGATCGAGCCGGGCGTGAAGGCCGCGCAGGCTGCCGGGATCAACGCGGTGGGCCCGCTGCCGGCGGACACCCTGTTCTTCCTGGCCGGCCGGGGCGATTACGACCTGGTGGTGGCCATGTACCACGACCAGGGGCACGGCCCGGTGAAGGTGCTGGGCATCGAGGCCGGCGTGAACATCACGGTGGGCCTGCCGGTGATCCGCACCTCCGTGGACCACGGCACCGCGTTCGACATCGCCGGCAAGGCGATCGCCGATTCGCGGTCCATGGTGGAGGCACTGCACCAGGCGGCGGAGATGGCCACCCGGCCTGCCGTGGCCGTGTAGGCGTTGCTGCGGGGACTGGGCGGGGGCCGGAACTAGCATGGTTAGCACTGCCACGGGAAGGAGACCGGGAATGCTCAGCGCAAACGCGCGGCGCGAGGAGATCTACCACCTTGCCGTAACCACCGGCCTCGCCTCCGTGGAGGAACTCTCCGCCCGGTTCGAGGTGACCGCGTCCACCATCCGCCGCGACCTGGCGCTGCTGAACGGGCAGGGCCGGCTGGCCCGCACCTACGGCGGCGCCATGGCGCTGGGCGCGCACCCGGAAGCGTCGCTGCGGCAGCGCACCGGAGAGGCGTTCGAGCAGAAGCACTCCATCGCCCGCTGGGCCGCGTCCGTGATCGTCCCCGGGGAGAACATCCTGCTCGACGCCGGCTCCACCGTGGGTGCGCTGGCGCATGAATTGCGCGGGTTCGAGAAGCTGTCCGTGACCACGCCGGGCATCAACACCATGCAGGAGCTCGCCGATTCGGAGGGCATCGAGGTGGACTGCCTGGGCGGGCGGCTGCGGAGTCTGTCGCAGAGCTTTGTGGGGCCGCTGGCCGAGGCCGCGCTGGAGCGGATGAGCTTTGACCGGGTGTTCCTGGGCGCCGACGCCGTCACCGCCGAGGACGGCATCTGCGAAGCGGACCACGCCCAGACCCGCCTCAAGGAGCTCATGGCCCGGCGCGGCCGGGACGTGTACGTGCTGGCCGACTCGTCCAAACTGGGGTTGCGGCCCTTCCACGCCTGGGCAAGGTTGGCTCTCCCCTGGACTTTGGTGACGGACGACGGCGCCGACCCCGGGCAGGTGCAGAAGTTCCGGGACGCGGGGGTTGCGGTTGAGGTGGCGCAAGTCGGCGGGTGAGCCCCTGACTGACCGGAACACCGCGCCAGCTGCGCCGATGGGAAGGGTTTCACCCCTTCCCATCGGCGACTGTGCAGGTAGCCTCTAGGCCGAGGCTGCCGGGAACCGCTCCCACACCCGGTGTGCTGCCAACAGCCCGGTCAATTCCTGGACCAAGGATTCAGGCTCCTTGCCCGAGACGATGCCCGGAGCATCAAGGGGCAGGCCCGCCGCCGTCAAGACCGCGGAGTCGGCGCCCAGGGAGGCAATGGCCTTGGCATGGCGGAATGCTTCAGTCAGCAGCAATACGGCCCGTGGGTCCAATGCATCCCCGGGGGCACCGGCTTTGGCGTCGAGCCCAGGTGCGGCGTCGGGAGCCGGAGCGGCAGCAGCAGCAACGATGACGGCGTCAAACTCGGTGGAGCGGGCGGTGAGGTAGGTCCGCTGCACAGGAACGCCACCGTCGCTTTCTGTCCCCAGGTATCCGCCCGCCGGGGCGATGACCAGGGGGACGATGCCCTCGGCGTCCAAGGCCTTCCGTGCTGCGTTTATGGCAGCAAGGTCGCTGTTCTCATCGGCCAGGATCCCGACAATCCGGCCGGCAACCGGCCAGGTCCTGCCTACCTGTGACAAGGCAGGGCTGGGGTCGGACTCCGGGACCTGCTCAGTCGCTTGCGGCGCCGGAAGGCCCAGGCCTTGGGCCACGGCGGCGCACAGGCCCGCGTCCACGTTGGCCAGGGCTGCCAGCTGCCGTTCGCGGATGGACTTTTCGTAGCACTTGCCCAGCTCGAAGGTGTAGGCCTGGATCACGTGATCCTGCTCCACCGGGCTCAGGCTGCGGAAGAAGAGGCCCACCTGGCTGTAGTGGTCATCGAAGGATGCCGGGTTCTTCCGCTCCTTGATAGAAGCAGCCACTTCCCCCGGCACGTCGATAAAGGCGCCAAGATCCTGTCCGGCGAGGAACGGGCAGCCGCCGTCGAGCGAGTTCGGCTGGTAGGGAGCCACTCCCCCATGGACCGCCTGCTGGTGCATGCCGTCCCGCAGCATGTCGTTGACCGGGGCCTGCGGGCGGTTGATGGGGATCTGGCCGAAGTTGGGTCCGCCCAGCCGGGAGATCTGGGTATCAAGGTAGGAGAAGAGGCGTACCTGGAGCAGAGGATCGTTGGTGACGTCGATTCCTGGGACGAGGTGGCCGGGGTGGAACGCCACCTGTTCAGTTTCAGCGAAGAAGTTGGTGGGGTTCGCGTTCAGGGTCATGACGCCAATGGGCTGGACCGGAGCGAGTTCTTCCGGAACGAACTTGGTGGGATCGAGCAGGTCAATGCCCTCGAACATCTGGTCCTCGGTGTCCGGGAACGTCTGGACGCCGAGCTCCCACTCGGGGTAGGCGCCTGCTTCGATGGCGTCGGCGAGGTCCCGGCGGTGGAAGTCCGGATCCATGCCGTTGATGATCTGCGCTTCTTCCCACACCAACGAGTGGACGCCCTGCTTTGGCTTCCAGTGGAACTTCACCAAGGTGGTTTGGCCTTCCGCGTTGATGAACCGGAAGGTGTGCACGCCGAAGCCTTCCATGGTCCGGTAGGAACGCGGGATGCCCCGGTCGGACATGTTCCACATTGTGTGCGCCTGGGCCTCGGTGTGCAGGGAAACGAAGTCCCAGAACGTGTCATGGGCGCTCTGCGCCTGGGGAATTTCCCGGTCCGGGTGCGGCTTGGCCGCGTGCACGATGTCCGGGAACTTGATGCCGTCCTGGACGAAAAAGACCGGGATGTTGTTGCCCACCAGATCGTACGTGCCCTCGTCGGTGTAGAACTTGGTGGAGAACCCCCGGGTATCACGGACTGTATCGGCAGAGCCGCGGGAACCCAGCACGGTGGAAAAGCGCACGAAGACGGGAGTCTCCACGTCCTTGGCCAGGAAGCCTGCGCGGGTGATATTGGCTGCAGTCCCGTAGGAGCGGAACACGCCATGGGCTCCTGCGCCACGGGCGTGGACTACGCGCTCGGGAATGCGCTCGTGGTCAAAGTGCGTGATCTTTTCCCGCAGGTGGTGGTCCTGCAACAGAATAGGCCCGCGCGAACCAGCTTTCAGGGAGTGGTCCGTATCCCGAAGGCGAAGCCCCTGGGCAGTGGTCAGGTACTGACCGGACTGAGCCCGCGCCGTGGCCGGTGCCCCAGTTGGGCTTCCCGTGGGAGAGACCGCCTCAGGTCCTCGCTGGTCCGGCTTTGGGGGCAGCGGCTCGCGTGGGTTTGTCGGTTCTTCCAGGCTGGCAGGCTCGCTTGCGGGGACTCCGGGGATCTGGATGTTGCTCTCTTCTGGCACGAATTTTTCTCCTCAGGATGGGCAAAACTGGCAGTCCTCGGGCAATGACCGAAAATACTAAGCGTGCTTAGCATGCTCTGCCAGCCTAGGAAAGGTTGCCCAGCACCACAAATCTGCCTAGTCTTTGGCCGACGAAGTGAGGGAGCCATGGGACGCCTGAGACCCCGCGATTGGTGGGACCGGTTCTTCGCTATCGCGGTTGTTCTCAAGGGAGTCGACGGCCTGGCGGAACTGACCGGCGGATTGTTGCTGCTGTTGCTGGAACCTGCACGGATTCACCGCTTTGTCTTACGCCTCGCGCAGCCGGAGCTGTCCGCGCACCCGAAGGACTTCTTTGCCGTTCATCTGTTACACGCTGCCGACGCCCTGACCGGTAGCACCGCCTTCTACGCGGCGCTATACCTCCTCGCTCACGGCGCGGTAAAGGTGGTTCTCGTAGTAGCTCTGCTGATGAACAGGCTCTGGGCCTACCCGTGGATGATCGGGGTGCTCCTTGCCTTCATTGCCTACCAGCTTTACCAGTTTGCGGTCGCGCCGACGGCAGGCCTGGCCGCCCTGACCATCTTTGATGCCCTGGTCGTACTCCTGACCTGGCACGAATACGGCAGGCAGCGCCGGCGCCAACGACCCTAGCCGACCAACCGGACATGTGCTGGGGCCTGCCTTGCCGGTTTTCCTTTCCTTCGTTTTTTAGGGGTCCCCTCTCTTGGTGACTCGCGGCGCGCTTGCGGTCGTTCTGAGATGTCGTCGCCTAACGTGGCCGCATCGTAATTACGGCATTCATGCGGCGTCGCCTCTTACTAGGGGAAACTGATGAGGACTAGATACGTTCGGTTACCACTTGTTGGCTTGCTGATGGTGTGCTGTCTGGTGATCTCCGGATGTACCCATACCCTGGGATTCTTCGAAAACCCGGGGTCGGGGCCGATCAACGCTAAATCGCCCGTCCACGACGTCACCGATAGCGCCCCGGCAAAAATAGTCATCGGCGCTCTGCCCGTCGTCGAGATGAAAACACGGACTTCAGGCACCTCCCCCATGACCGCAACATGGCAGTACATCGACGGCGCAACGGCCTTTAACACAAAGCTCGACGAACGCCTCTTAAGCGTGTTGGATGCCCGGCCCGGTGGCCGCCATGAGCCATCTGCGCATACAACTGCAAGTATCCAAAGCGAGGACACCAACGCTTCCATTACCCACGAGGTAATTCTGGCAACCGGAAACATCGTAGGTACCCGGTTCGTGCAGACCGCCGTGACTGGCGGCGTCCGGCAGGGGCACCTTGAAGAGATAACCTACGAAGATCTCGACACGGGCCTCGTGACACCCAGTGCCACGCTAATCAGCGCTGAAAAAACAGGGACGTTGCGCGAGATGCTCCGCGAGGTGGAAATCTCCGTCCCAAGCCTCGCACCAAGTCCCGCACCATCAGCCTCTCCGGCCCACGCGCCAACGAGCAACCGCACACCGAGCGATGGACCCATACCTGATGCTGAACTGCTCTCCGCAATCTCGTTCACGGAAACCGGGGACATCAGCGTAATCATTACCCGGCACCCTGAGAACGGTTCGGCGCTGGAGACTTCCGTGACCGTGACTCTCAGCCCGAAAGCCACATGGGACGTCTTGTCACCAGCCGGTGAGGCAATCCGGCAATCCATTATCACCGGCGCGGTTTTCAGGACTCCGGAACCCAGTCCGGCCGGAAGCAAGCCTGTCAACTGTGACATCGTTGCCTGTGTTGCGCTGACATACGATGACGGCCCGAATGCCGAAACCACAAGGCTCCTGGAGATCCTCGAAAAGCACAACGTGCCGGCTACGTTCTTCCAGCAAGGTGGTTACGTCACCTCCAACCCGCACATTGCCGCCTCGGTCGCCGCCGCCGGCCACACCCTCGGCAACCACACGATGACCCACCCATACCTGACGCAGCTGTCAGCAAACAGCATCGTCCGGGAAGTACAGGAAACCCAAAGCGCAATCGAACAAGCCGCCGGCGTGACACCGGCTTTCATCCGCCCTCCCTACGGGGCAACCAATGCCACTGTTTCCGCCCTGGTGGGACTGCCGCAGGTCAGCTGGGACATCGACTCACAGGACTGGCAGTCCCGGAACAAAGACATCTTCATTCCACGGATCATGAGCCTGGTAAAGCCCGGTTCCATCATCCTTCTACACGACGTCCACGCCACCACTGTCGATGGCCAGGACGAACTAATTACCCAGCTCAAAAGCCACGGCTACTACCCAGTGACCCTGCCCCAACTCTTTGCCGCAATCGAACTACAGCCCGGCGGAACCTACAAATGTCGGGGCACACACCCCGGATGCACCCCAAGCCGCTAAAACCTGCAGGGCGGGCGCCCCGGACACTCCGCCTACAAGGGGGCGGGAACACGAGATGCCCCTGGACGCCGCTTCTCCCGCAGCAAGACATCAGGTGCCGCAGTTAGTATGCGATGGCATCGTCGACCAATGACGTCTTTTAAGGCTGCACCGCTCGTGAAGAGAAGCCCTGCATCCCAGACACGGCTGGAGGCCGCCGTATTTTAGTCGCTACAGCACTATCCCGGCCAAAAAGGCCGCATAGCAGCCGGCCGCGGCGAAGAAGGCGGCGTCGATGATCCGCTTGGGGGCGTCCAGGGCGAAGAGGATGCCTGCTGCGGCGAGGAACGCCCAGCAGAAAGGGTGCCCCCAACGGATGGCGAGTTCCTGCAGCCCGGCGGTTTGATCAGCTTTCTCGGGTACGACCACCAGCCATAGTGTGGTCATGCCCGAAGCAGCAGCCGCGCCGCCAAACCCCACCACTGATCGGTGACGACGAGCCCATCCAGTAAACCGGCGCTGCCGATGCCCCCAGGCGGTTCGCAGACGCGTCATGGTCCTGCCTCCCTAGAAGGACCTTCGCAGGCCCTTCTAAAAACTGTATGCCTGCCACCCACACCACAGAAGGATATTGGCGGGTCACCGGGGTACTGCCATAGGGAAGGTTGTCGCCGTGGGCTAGACGCATTTTTGCCCGCCCGGCAGACTGAGGTGCCCAAGCCGGAAAGCTCGGCAAAAACTGAGCAAAACTTGGGCCGGCAACCTGCCTCCGGCAGATACGATTCCCCTGGATATCCGGGGCCCCGCGCTTCCGGCGGACGAAAACTTTGGGGAATCGATGCAGGAACTAAGCCGGATTTACTGGACACGTCAGGGCCTTCGCCTGGCGTACTCGGCGGTGATGGTATGGCTCGCCATCTCGGTGATGACCGCACTCATGCCCAAGGCAGCACCTGTCGCTGGTGCAAGGCCGTCCTCCCCCGCGGAGGTATTGCGCGGCCTGGTCGAGGGCGTCGCCGCCGCGGTCACGCTCCCCGGACTGGCCGTCATCGTGATGTTCATCGTCGCCGCCGTCATCACTGCGCAGGATGTCCGGCGGCGGGACCCGGTGCGGCGTTTCACCCGGCAGCAGCGCCGCGAAGGGATGGCCCGGGCCGGCGGACGGTGTGAGTTGGAGGCCGGTTTCGGGCGGCGCTGCTCCCGCCCCGCCGAGCACGGCGACCACTTCTACCCGTGGTCCAAGGGCGGCTCCACCAGCCTGCAAAACTTCGTCGCAGCCTGCGCCCGGTGCAACCGCGCCAAGCGTGCCAACATCCCCTCGCCCGGCCAGCAGCAGCGGATGGAACGACGACGGCGGAACTACCTTCCGCCGTCGTCCTCCGTCAGCGTCGGCGAACGGCAGCCGTTGCCCTGACAGGCTCACGACTGCCTAGTCGCTGACCTCCACGAAGATGGGGTTCGTGTAGAACCACAGGTCTTCCCATGGGTCAACCTTGCCGATCTCGTCCATGGCGGGGCCTCCCGCGTCCGGTCCCCGGGACCCTTTAGCTGCGCGCTGGTTTGAAATAATGAACAAGCCAGCATCCAGCAACCGAAGGGCACGTCACGATGAGCCACGACCAAGGACGTCGGGGCCAGCACCGCGCCCGCCGGCTGTTCTTGGGTCTTGTCCTGCTCGGAGCGCTCGCGTCCGTGCTGGCATTCCTCGGTCCCGGCTTACTTAATGGATTGCGCACTGCAGATGGCTCGCTGGTGTTACGCCCGGAGTGCGTGGTCGAAACCTCGGAGGGCGAGGTGGGACTCGATCGTGACCAAGCGAAACGGGCCACCACAGCGGTGGCGCTCCTCTCCCGCGGGATGGCAGCTCCGGATACCACCGGCATCGACGCGGCGGTCTTACAGCGGTTGGCCGACGGGCCGCCCGGAGACGCCGGCCCTGTTCTGGCCTGCCGCGGGTCCGCGGCCAGTGATCTCCAGGAACAGCAGGCGAGTGCCACCGGTCTGACACCGCGCGCCGAGCAGTTGCGCGGGGCCATGACAGAGGTGTTCGGCGAGCAAAGCCTAGGCGGGTTCGCCCCGGGAGGCGTGGATCAGGGGCATGGAGCTAACTCGACGCACTACGATGGCCGGGCGATCGACATCTTCTTCCGCCCCGTCACCGAGGAGAACCGGCGAAAGGGGTGGATACTCGCGCACTGGCTCGTTGCTCACGCCGAAAACCTGGACATCCAGTACGTCATCTTCGACGACCGGTTCTGGAGCGCCCACAGCTCGCGTGGACGATGGGGAGACTACGACGCACCCGAACCCGGCAACGAGATCCTCCGTCACCTCGACCATGTACACGTGGACGTGCTGGGCGGAAGACGGGACTAAGGTACTTGGCGACAGCGGTTCCCAGCGTCGGGGCAGGGTAAACGGGCCGCTTGTCCAACAAACTCGTCGGACGTTGAAGTAGGCTGGAAATCCCCGGACCAACGACAACGAGCGAGGCATAACGTGCACCAGGACGCCGCCCGGTTCCTGTCCCAGCCGGTGGCCACCCAGGCCGGCTCACCCCTCCGCGTCGCGGTGTACTCCCGGATTGCCGAGGCCATTCGCAACGGCTTCCTCACGCCCGGCTCCATGATCCCCACCGAAACCGAACTCGGTGCCGACATGAAAGTCAGCCGCACGGTGGTCCGTGAAGCCCTCATGCTGCTCGAGGAGGACGGGCTCATCAGGGCGCGGCGCGGCGTCGGGCGCTTCGTCTCGGACACGCTCCCCCGCATCGGCATCGAACGCATCCGCCCCTTTGAGGAAGTCCTCGGCAGCCCCGGGCAGCAGCTCGAGGTCAAGCGCATCCAGGTGGTACGACAGCCCGCGTCCGAGTTCGCCGCTCCCGGCGTCGGCGTCGAACCTGGCACCGACTGCTGGCTCTGGGAATCGGTCCTGATCCGCGACGGCGAGGCCATCGCCCACCTGCAGGAAAACATCTCGGCCCAGCCTGTCAGCCTCGCCAAGAACGCCGCGGCGCCCCTTGACATAAAGGACGACGGCGGTGCCACCTTGCTTGCCGCGCTCAACACCCAGCTGGGCCGGCTGCCCGGCCCCGGCGAGTGCCAGATCAGCCTCAGCCAGGTGGGCCCCAGCCGCGCCAAGCTGCTGGACCTGCGCCCGTCCGATCCCGTGCTGGTCCTCACCCAGTACGTTCGCTACGGCAACCAGCCCTTCTACCTGGCCAAATGCCTGATCGCCGCCAGGGCGGGGCACCTCTCGGTGATGCAGTCGCTGCAATCCTAGAGTCCGCCCAAAAACTCCAGTCTTGATAGAGACCTGTTGCAGTTTGGGTCGCTACGTCATTGCGCCGGTTTCGTGGCTGGCGTCATTAGGATGGGGCCATGCCGGCTTCCTCCGCCCCTGATGTAGCGTCAACCCCTTCTGCAACCGTCACGACGCGGCTCGGGCCCCATGTCCTTGTCCATGCAGATATGGTGGCCTTCGCCCGGGCAGGTCTGCGCGGTGCAAATGACGGGCCCTGCATCCTGCGCGTTGTGCCACTTCTTCACGTGGCGGGACGAAAAGGACGGCGTGTCGTTGTAGTCGGCCACAGCCTTGTCGCCGTTCACAGCGTGAGGGAAATCCGCTACGACCTGGAACATCGCTTAGCCCAATTCAGCAGCAACGGCCTTCCGACGTCGAGTAGCACGCCGATTGTCGCGTCCCTGCTCGAACTGAGCATTATCTGCGGACGGGCCGCGGACGAAGCCCGGGAAGCGGTACGCGAAGGCCTGTGGCTCCACCTTTCGGATTCCAGCGCGTACCATTCCTATCGGCGCCTGCAGGATCCTTCCATCATCAATGCGGCCGAGCCCGCCACCTCTGCCACCCGCCCTTGGATGCGGCTTCACGACGCTGGCGTCCGGCAGTGCATGGAAATGCGCAAGCAGTTGGACGCCGAGGCGGGTTCGGCCAGGAATCTCATGGCTGCAGCCGCCAGCGTCTCAAACTCGAGGGAGGCAGACGGCCAATCGGCGTTCAATACCCTTGCCGCGGTGGTATCGCTCGGGTTGGGAATTCCGGCCCTCGTTTTGGCATTGTACGGAGCTGACCGGCTGCTGCCCCTCAATACTCAGCCGCGCCAACTGGCGTTTATTCCGGTGGCCATCGGGCTGCTCCTGGCGGCGGTGATTGCGATCTGGCGGGCGCCGAAGGGACGATCGGGTTGGATTTGGGTTGTAGCGGCGATCGGCATCATTGCTCTTCTGCTGAGTCTGCTTGTTGTAGCAGGGCTGCTCGCGCCCGACTCGTAACCGCAGATCGAGAAGGAGCCGCCGAGAAGGGCTCAGCCAACCGAGACGGGCTGTGCCCCGGGTTTTTGTCCAGCTATGCCGACTTGAACCGTCCGGAACCCTGCGTAGCTGGACAAAAAATCTTAGTGGGTGGGCGGGTCGTCAGGCGGCCGACCCTGCTGAGGCGAGCGCCGCCGTCGTGCGCTGCTCGAGGCCAAGCAGCGTCTCCACCAGGTGCGGGACGAAGTCCTCCTCGAGCGAGAGCACCACGCGGCACCGCGCCCCGTTCACCGGAGGGTAGCCCGCATACAGCCCGCGGAGGTCGCAGATGGTCTGCCCGCGGCCCGGCCCGTCAGAGATGTCGACGGCGGCACGCACCACCGGCGCCACGGCGGCCTTCACAGCACCGACCGCGAGCGCCGCAGCCAAAGGGTCGTGCATGGCGGAGCAGGGCCGGCCGTAGATGTCCTCGTAGAACCGGAAGTAGTAGCCCAGCATCTCGCCCAGCGCCCGCGCCACCGGCGACGAAGACGCCAGCAGCGACTGCCGGTGCCTCTCCTCCAGGACGGACGTCATGGTCACGTCCAGCGGCACCAGGGTCACATCCCAGTCGGCGGCCAGCACCAGGGCGGCGGCCTCGGGGTCGTTGAAGATGTTGGCCTCGGCCACCGGGGTGATGTTCCCCGGCGCGAGGGCCGCCCCGCCCATCAGGGTCACCGACTGCACCAAAGACGGCAGGGAAGGTTCCAGCCGGAGCGCCTCGGCGATGTTGGTGAGCGGGCCGATTGCCAGCACCTTCAACGTGCCCGGGTACGTACGGGCCAGCCGCACCAGCATCTCCGCCGCGGACTCCTCCACAACGGAAGCAGGCGCCGTCGGAAGCGAAACCCCACCGATCCCGTTCTCCCCGTGCACCCATGGCGCCCCGCCGCCGAAGGAACCGGCAAGGGGGTGGTGCGCCCCAAGGGCCACCGGAACATCATCGGAGCCGGCAAGCGCCAGCAGGTCCAGGGTGTTGCGGGCGCCGGCGGCGGCACTAACGTTACCGCTGACGGTCCCGATCCCCTCCACGGAAGCAAAGGGCGAGGCCAGCAGGTAGGCCAGGGCGAGGGCGTCGTCGATGCCGGTGTCGCAGTCCAGGTAGAACGGGGAGGGCGTGGTCATGGTGGTTCTCCTACGGTAAAAGGGGTTAGACGGTCTCGCCCTTGGGGGCGGCGACGAAGAGGCTGACGATGAACGCGGCGGCGGTGATGGCCACCGAGATCCAGAGGGCGGTGGCGTACCCGGCGGCGGTGACCTGGGCGGCGAACGGTGCCACGAGGACGACGCCGAGGCTCGCCCCGATGCCGAAGGAGGCACCGTTGATGCCGGGCAGGGCAGCCGGGGCTTCCTTGGGTGAGAGGAGCACCGAGAGCCCGTTGATGGCGGTGAGGAAGAAGCCGTTGTAGAAGATGCCCAGGGCCGCGACGGCGATCAGCACCGCAATCTGGTTGTCCGAGAAGGTGGCGGCGGCGATGGCGCAGGCCAGGCTGAGCCCGGTGCCGAACCGGAGGGTCTTGATCCAGCCGCGGCGGTCGGCCAGCCAGCCGGCCAGTGGTGCGGCGAACACGCCGATGAGTGCGGCGGGGGTGAGGAACAGCAGCGCCGAGATGGAGGCGGTGAGCCCGAAGCCGCCGTCGGGGTCCTGGCTGAGCAGCACCACGGTGAAGTTGATGATGGCGAAGATGCCGGCCAGGGTGAGGACGGTGGTGGCGATGACCGGCCAGACCTGGCGGGAGCGCAGGTGGTGGACGGCTATCAGCGGGTGGCTGCGGCGTTTTTCGATCATCCAGAAGGCGGCGAAGGACGCGATGGTGCCGGCCAGCAGGGCCAGGGTGCCGGGTGCGGTCCAGCCGGCGGCCGAGCCGCCGGAGACGAAGTAGGTGGTGAACACCAGGAACAGCGAGAGGGAGCTGGCGCCCCACCAGTCCATGGCGCCGAGCACGCCCTGCGGCCGGCCGGCGGGGACGATTTTGATGATGCATGCGGCGGCGATGGCGGTGAGGACGAGCACGACGACGAAGATGGACCGGAAGCCGAGGGTTTCGGCCATGAGCCCTCCCACGTAGCCGTCCACGCCGCCCACTCCCCCGTTGATGGCGGCGATGATGCCCACGGAGGTGCCGAAGACCTTGGCGTGCAGGTTTTCGCTGAGCACGATGTAGGCGAGGGCGAAGACGGCGCTGGAGACGCCCTGCAGGAACCGGCCGGTGACCAGCAGCGGCAGGGTGGGGGCCGCGATGCAGAGGATGGTGCCGGCGCCCATGATCCCGAGGACCAGGAGAAGGGCGGCGCGGCGGCCGATGAAGTCGCTCCACCGGCCGATCACGGGCCCGGCGATGGCGCCGGCCAGGAAGAACATGGACTGGACGGGGGCGGCGCTGTCCGCACCCTGGCCGAACTCGGCGGCGATCTGCGGCAGTGCAGGGGTGACCATGCTGGCGTTGAGCTGGAAGGACAGCACGCCCAGCAGCAGGGTGGAGATCAGCAGGGCGGCGCGGCGGCCGGCAAATTTGGCTTGGTCGTCGGGAAGTACGACGGCGGAGGCGGCTTCCGCGGAAGGCGTGGCGGCCGCCGGGGTTGGGGTGTTCACATCAAACTCCTTTGTTCTGCAGGCGGGTCCTGCGCTTGGGATGTGAGTTGTTATACAACCATGTATGACGCACAAGTACAACCATGGTCTACACTATTTCTCAACCCGGCCGCTTCCGGCCCCTCCCCCGTTAGGACCTTCCATGAGCACACGACCTCCTGCCGTCACCGTTGTCGGCAGCATCAACCTGGACCTGATCGCCACCGCAGAGCGGCTGCCCACCGCCGGCGAAACCATCGGCGGCGCGGCGTTGTCCGAGCAGCCCGGCGGCAAGGGCGCCAACCAGGCCGCGGCAGCCGCACGGCTGGGCGGGAGCGCCCGGATGATTGGCACCGTGGGCAACGACGCTCAGGGACAGCGGATGCTGGACGCGCTGGCGGCGGTCGGCGTCGATACTGCGGACGTGGCCGTCCTACCGGAGCCGACCGGGACGGCCCTGATCGTGGTGGACCGCGACGGCGAGAACCAGATCGTGGTGTGCCCGGGCGCCAACTCGCACCTGTCCCTGGACGGGGTGGAGTTCGACCCGGAGGAGACGGTGCTGTGTCAGCTGGAGGTGGGCCTGCCGGTGGTGTTGGAGGCCGCCCGGCGGCACACCGGGTTCTTCGTGTTGAACGCGGCGCCGGCCATGGATTTGCCGGCGGAGCTGCTGGAGCGCTGCGACCTGGTGATCGTCAACGAGAGCGAGTACGCCCTGATCCCGGCCCTCGTCGAGGCGAAACTGGTGGCGGTGACCTACGGCGGCGACGGCGCGGCGATGTTCCAGCACGGCCGGAAGGTGGCCGAGGCACCGTCCGCTGCGGTGACGGTGGCAAACACGGTGGGCGCAGGCGACGCGTTCTGCGCCGCCCTGGTCCTGGTGCTGCGGAAAGGGCTGGACTATGATCACGCGCTGGCGGCGGCGAACGCGGTAGGCGGTGACGCCGTGGGCGATCCATCGTCGCAGCCGGATTTGGCACCGCTGGGTTACTACGTCGAGCGGACCACTGCGACTGCTGGGGCCCGATGACGATCGTGTTCAGGCAGGCGGTGCCATCGGACTTTCCGGAGGTCCGCCGGATCACCCGCGACGCCTACCTGCGGGCCGGCCACTTTGCCGCGGACCATCCGTACATGAGTGTGTTGGAGGATGTGGAGCACCGCGCCGAGCATGCGCAGGTGTGGGTGGCGGAAACCGCCGGGCGGGTGGTGGCGGCGGTGGCCCTGACATTCGCCGGCCAGCCGTACAGCGAGATCGCCACCGACGGGGAGCTGGAGTTCCGGATGCTGGCCGTGGACCCCGCGTGCCAGGGCGGCGGCGTGGGCCGGGCAGTGGTTAGCGAGATAGTGCAGTACGCCCGGCAACTGCCCGGCATCGGGGCGATCAGCATCACCAGCGCCAAGTTTATGGAACGGGCGCACGGCTTGTACGAGTCGCTGGGCTTCCAGCCCTGTTATACGGAAATGGATTGGAAGCCCAGGACTTTTTCAAAGGCCCGTTTGGCCCGTGAGCGCCCGGTGGGGAACGCCGACGTCGTACAGCGGATCAGTGCAAGCCACCGGCAGATCGCGGCGCTTCACGAGGAACTAGCCGACTTGATGGTGGCTGCTTGCTGGCGCGGGTCCTGCTCCGGTTCCTGCCCCACCCTCTTGCTTAGCTTCCCCAGGCTGCGGGCGGAGCGCCGCCAGTGGCAGGATGGTTCGGGGAGATTTTGAGGCTGTCGGAGAGACACCTTAAGCGACAGAGTTATAGGCACGGCTGATCCGCCGGTTGTCCTCGCTAAAGGCGCGGTTGCCTGGTCCGGCGCAGTGTCGGCCGCGGCGGGCCATTATTCGCTGAAGCCCTCGAAGGAGTTCCGCCTCGAAAGAACAATATCGGCAGCCTCGATCTGTTCACGGTTGTATCCCGGGACCGCTGTCAGGGTTGAGCCGACCCGTGCCGTGCCGTTGGTCGTCGAAACCGGAGCCGACAGTCGTGCGGCCGCGACCGCCGTGGTGGCGGTGGAGGTCCCGGCCGTGCTGGGCTCCCGGTTACTTTTGGAGTGGTAGTCGGGCCAGAGAGCTGAACAGAAAGCGCTACAAGTAACGGTTCCCGCGTGTGAAGCAGGGCGGCCGTTGCAGTCGCTATATCCAGGTGTCAGAAAGGCGCCTTCCCGCGCGTCCAACTATGGTTCCAGTTCCCCGCATACCCTGTGGCCTGAAAATCGGTCATTTCAACGTTTGCGAAGGGGTTGTCAAGGTAGCGGACGTCACCGCCCCTGAAGTGACCTGAATCAAGCCGAACGAGAGCAAGGCGATAGTGGGGTTTAGCATTCTTCCCCGTAACAACCTCATTGTGTGTGACCCAGAAGTCGGCCATTTCAGCAACATGTGCGACGACCTTGATGCGGTAGGTCTGACCGGACACAGGGTCGGTCGACAGGATGTCGTAGCCATGAGTGTCGCCCACTTGCAGTTCTGGGATCCGGCCAATTGCGCGCTCCTGTGCGAGCACAAGCTCAATGCTGCGACGCTGAACGGACATCGATGGCACCCCGTTCATCGGCCTGCTATCGATAGGAACATCGGAATCAAGCATCACAGCAGGAAGAACAAGCGCCGCTGTGACGATTAGCGGCGATTTGGTGGACATCTTGCCCTGTTGGTCTATGAGTTCGAGCCGACGGTCGAGTCGCATATGAAGGTCCGTCGCCCTTCGGCTCAAGCTCTCCGAGGATTCCTTGAGCTTCTCCCCAAGGTTCTCCCGCTCGGCTGCGGCCACCGCCTCCGAGAGAAGTCGTTCAATTTCATATTTGAGACGTGCCTCGACTAACCCGCGTTGTTTGTCGAGTTCGGCCGACCGGCGAGGCTGGATAGAAGTGAGGTAGCTGGGCAATTCGTTCTCGATAATCCAGCTCACCGCATTTGATTCTGCACTGTGCAACCACGGAAGTGCCTTCGCCTGTCGAACGGAGGCAACGTCAGGCGCCGACGTGCAGTCAAGGTAGGGAGCCGGACCGGCGTCGGTCACTGCGCCGTCCTCGCTCACATAGGCGTAACCGAATCTGCGCGCGACCGAAGCGCCCAACGAGTCAACGATTTCTTCGACTACCCCTACCAGTAGGCAGGGCGACTCGATTCTCGCGGAGACAAGCACGGTGCCCCGGTTGAGGACTCCGGCCAGAGTGGTAACTGCATGGTCCATCACCGAATCATGGAGAGGATGACCTGGTGCCAGCAAGTCCGCGCTGGTTCCCCCTTCATCGTGTACGAGGCTGAGGTCGAAAGTCACGCGTTCATATCTTGTGGCGACGGGACCGTACTTGCCGTTGCGAAGCGTGGACGGCACATGACCAATCTCGTAGCGGCCCTTCTCTCGCCTTACTATTTTGCCGCCGAACCGTGTGAAGGCCTCCTTAAAAGCCAACTCAATGTAATGGGGCTGAAGACGACGAGCACGAGCTTCATCCATCGAAGCTCGGAGGCTGGCAAGATCGGCATCGGACAGGTGCTCGCTGGCTAGGGCGCGTTCGTTGAGCAGTTCTTCCAACCCCTCGGACACGCTTCGGTCGATAACCTGGTGCATACGTGCCTTGGTTTCAGGTAGTTCACCATAGCGAATCGCCTCAATCAGCAGATCCCGGAGGGGCGTATCTGCAAAAGCCGAACCTAGGACATCGAAAACATTGCCACCGTAGGCTTTGCGCTGCTCCTCAATCTTATTAAGCAGCGCTGTGAAGACTTCGCCCTCCCGCGTATTAGCGGCGACGAGGTTCCATAGCCGGCAAACCTCCGTCTGCCCGATGCGATGAATACGCCCGAAGCGTTGCTCGATGCGGTTTGGATTCCAAGGCAAGTCGTAATTGACCATCAGATGTGCGGCTTGGAGATTCAAACCCTCGCCCGCTGCGTCCGTTGCCAACATTATCTGGCAGTCCGGATTCTTAGTGAACTCCTCGGTTATGGCACGGCGATCGTTCCTGCGAATGCCACCGTGGATCGCGACGACAGCCTTCGGGCGGCCAATCAGGTGCGTTATGCGCTCCATGAGATAACTCAAGGTGTCTCGGTGCTCAGTGAAGATGATGAGCTTGCGTGGCTTCCCATTGGAATCCAGCGGCATGACGTTGTCCTCAAGGATCAAGCGAAGCTCTGACCACTTCTTGTCCTCCCCTCGGTCGCGTACTTCCCTCGCGACCTCCGCTAATGACGCAAGCTCGAGGATTTCTGATTCCAGCTCGACAATCGTTTCTGCGGCCGTCGCAGCGTCAACTACGTTCTCTTCGAACTCCTCAAGATCTTCGGCGGACACCTCGACTATATCGATGTCCGAAGTTATGTACTTGTAGCGCTCGGGCCTGAGGACATCGCGATCCTCGCGATAGGTGCCGTTCTCAATGCCACGCTTAGTGAGGTCCAACCGCTGCGCGCGACGAACCAGACTACGGTGAATAGCCTCTGGGCTCGAAGCAAGCCTCCGCTGCAAGACAGTCAACGCAAAACCGACGGTGTTTCGACGTTTGCCATCGAGCTTGGCTGCTCGATTCATGCCGTTACGAACGTAGTCGGTCACCTGCTGGTAGAGGTCATTCTCCAGCTCGGTGAGCTCATAGGGGATAGACTCGGCAATCCTTTCCGGAAAGAGCTTGCGACCCTCAAACGTTAAAAGGTCTTCTTTTACCATTCGGCGCATGACGTCACTGGTGTCGACGGAGACACCGTTTTTACCCGCGAAGCGGTCTTTATCGAGCAAACTAAGAAAAAGCTGAAAGTCTTCCTCTTTACCTGAGTGTGGCGTCGCGGTCATGAGGAGGAAGTGCCGAGATACCTCGCCGATCAGCTCACCGAGTTGGAACCGTTTGGTTTTTTCCAACTTATTGCCGAAGTAGTGCGCACCCATTCGATGCGCCTCGTCTACAATCGCTAAGTCCCAGTGGCTATTCCGTAGCCGCTGCTGGAGGTCCTCGTTGCGTGCGAGCTGGTCCATGCGCGCAATAAGCAGATGATGATTCTCAAACACGTCGTTGCCCGGACTTGTATCAATCATCTGCGTTGTGAGGATCTCGAATGACAGACCGAACTTGAATAACAACTCGTCCTGCCACTGTTCAACCAGACCGCCTGGCGCAACTATGAGACACCTTTGCACGTCTTCACGAAGGATCAGCTCCTTGATGAAGAGCCCCGCCATGATCGTTTTTCCTGCCCCCGGGTCATCCGCCAACAGGAATCGCAAGGGGGTGCGCGGCAACAAGTCGCCGTATACGGCACGGATCTGGTGAGGAAGCGGCTGAACGTTACTCGTCGCGACGGCGAGCATCGGATCATACAGACCTGCGAGCTTGATTCTCTGCGCCTCAGCGACGGTTTTATAGTCGATGGAAGAAGCATCGAATGGACGGCTTCCCGAAGTTGAGACCGCAAGCGAATCCTCGTCACGCCGGAACATCACGCGCTGTCCCAAGCCACCCGACGATGTCTTGTACGTCAGCTCAACTGCGTCCCGGCCATGAGGCTGACCGAAAATCACCTGCACTACCTCATGAGGCACGACGCCAGTAATCTGCAGGCCCGGCGCCAAGTCCTCTAACTTCAATTGATTTTCTCCAGCTTCGCGTACGATTCTATCCAGCCGGCCCACTTCGCGTCGGACCTTCAACCATCTTGAAGAATACTGCCAAGGGGGCTCGATGAAGCGCGCCGAGCGCCAACAATTAAGCGTGCTTATCGAACAAGTGCGGGGTTGGATCCAGACAGTCGAAGAAGTCCGGCAACTTGCTGCGCACTTGCCGCTTTCAGGCCCAGCCAACTTAGCGGACGATGACCGGAATCTCTTGGTCAGGGTTGAGGAAGCAGCTGC
Organism: Arthrobacter sp. D3-16; assembly: GCF_054408515.1. Classification (NCBI taxonomy): domain Bacteria; kingdom Bacillati; phylum Actinomycetota; class Actinomycetes; order Micrococcales; family Micrococcaceae; genus Arthrobacter; species Arthrobacter sp. D3-16. The sequence continues at coordinate 3,048,729 of NZ_CP096437.1, forward strand.
GTCTGGCGACCCCTACGAAGCCGACCGTCTGACACAGACAACCTGGCTCACGAGTGGCAAGAGACTCCGACCCGCGCATGACGCCGCTGCCCGACTTGCTCACTTCCGGGATTGGTACTGTTCGATCGGCGCCCCACAACGTCTCGAGCAACTCCAGAATGAGCTGACAGCACGCGGAGTCGCTGAACGCGACGCCCTCGCCGACATTCTGAGCTCCCTAACCGAAACGGGAAGCAAGGCGTCACAGATGCTCGATGAGGCCTTTCATCTGCCAATCACCCGAGACCGGTCCCTCCGAGATGACGAACGTAGTGCTGGCCTAACACTCATCGACCTTCTTAATGAGCACCACGATGAGTCGATGAAGCTTCTCGATCCGTCCTGGTGCGCGGCAGGCGCCTGCGCTAAGGCCCACGCATCCACCCGCATTCTGCACGAAGCGTGGATCATGGGACGCAAGGGCGGGACCGCAGAGCGGATAAGTGCTGCCGCGACCCGCGTGTCAGCTCAACTTTCGCTCGAGCGATCCCGACTGCCTCAGATCTTTAAAGATTTGGCGACCTGGCGAGCGGCCGCGCAGCAGGCCGAGTTCGCCGCGGAGCACATGCCAATCAATCCTGCAGGGGTGCTGTCGGAGTCTGAATCGAATGCCATTCAGACTCTCATCCAGACCTACGATACAGATGCTGGTACAGCTAACGTTGTTGCAGCGGCGATGAGTTGTAGCAGCAAGTCGTGCTCGCAGACCCACGAAACATCAGCACGACTGGCAGCTTTGCACGCCTCACTCACCGCGCACGGAACGAATCACCCCATACTTAGCGTGGCCGGACGGCTCCAGGCAGCGCGATCGGATGAGTGGGAGCGGCTTCGCGCGGCGTTGGATGACCTCGAGGACTGGGATAGGTCAGCCTCACTCGTCTTGAGCCGCTCCGCACATCTGCCCCTAACGAGGACATACGCTCTTACCGAAGGAGAGCGAACGGCGGCGGTCACCATTCGAGAAGTGTTAGCTGAACACAGTGTTGAGATACGTCAGCTCCTTGACCCCGCCTCGTGTGAATCTGGGCATTGTTGTGGCCTTCACCGAGCCGGTGCGCTCTTATATGAGGCGTATGTGGATTTGCTCACATCGGGCGGCGGGCAAGCAGTTGTGGCGGCCAGCGCCTGCATACAGGAACAGATGGAGGATGAGCGGGCGCGATTGCGCACCGCTTTAGATGACCTTGAAGAGTGGGGGATGGCAGCGTCACTCGCGTTGATCGAGGCCGAACATCTGCCTCTGACACGGACCGGCGCTCTCTCAGAATTCGAGCGCACTGCTGTGGCGAGGGTCCGAGACCTCCGCGAGGCGCATAGCCCGGAAGCCCGGCGCCTCCTCGACCCGAGCTCATGCGATGGGGACGGCTGCCATGGTGCCCATGAATCTGCGTCTCTGCTAGGTCAGGGTCATGCGGATCTGTTGGCATCGGACGAGGGGCAAGCAGTCGTAGCGGCCTGTGATCGGGTAGGGAATCTGCTTAAGGACGAGCGACTGAAGGTCGCAGTTCTCTACCAGGATGTCCTAGGTTGGCCGGAATTGGTGCAACAAATTCACGCCACTCGCAAGGATGCATTAGCCAACGCAAAAGCCATCGTCCAGCAACTGATTGACGACTCGGCCTCAATTAAGATCAGCCGCACAGCCATAAGGTTGCTCCCGCTGCACGAGAGCAGTGAAGTCTTGGTTGCCAGCCTCTCTGTGCTTCGGGACGCCGCACTCACTCAAAGAGACAACGAGTTCCTGACTGAAACCGCAGCGCTGGCTGGCCGGGTCGCCGCGGTGGTTGGTGACGGCTTCAACCCCGAGTGGGAATGCGAGGCTGGAGGAAAATGTGACTCTGCTCACCAAGTTGTCCTGGAAGCCTTTGAGGCCGCCGACTTCGTCAAAGCGCAGCTGGCCCGACTGTCTGTAAACCTTCAGAATACGCCGACTGACTCCAATCAGTTACTCGATCCCTCCCTTGGGCTGGAAGCCTATCTGCCCGCGAATTACACGATCGCCGAGGCTCTCCCTTTCAACTTACTGAGGGGCGCGTGGGGCAAGCTCCCGCTCATCACTAACGCAGACAACGCCGCGGAAGAGGCAGCGATTGAGGCACGTGCAGCGGCCGACAAAGTCCGAGCCGGAGACGTTTCCGATGCGCTGAAGGCGATGGATCTCGAAGTCTTACGCAAAGCAGCTCCACAGCGGCAGCTTCGGACAGCTCCGTTGCAGGACTACGAGCTGAACAACGTTTGGGACGTACTGCGCTTCCAAGACGAATATTCACTAAAATCCCTGCCCGGTCTCGGCGAAGCCTCCGCGTGGCCTATCGCCCAGGCGTCGCTGCGTCTTTTCGAGGCTGTGCGAGAGGAAACCCCCGTCCGTATCGACGTAAAGCGGAAGGGAAAGGCTACTACCGCGCTACTGGAGTCGCTCGCGCGCTGGGACAACGCACGGAAGTTCAGCCCGACTGAGGACGAAGTGGCGCTGGCAAGCGGTCTATCTCGACTCGTCAAGAAGAAGAGTAGCTCTACGCCGCTCGGGGTTCTGGCGATCGTAAAAGGAAAGCTTCCTAAAAGCCCCACCGCCGTTTCAGCTGTGTTGAATGACGCGTTGAATCGCGTCGTTCTTCCTCTCGGTACTGCGAGCATTTGGACCGATTTCCTCTCCCGACCGGCTGACTATTTCGGCATGCTTACTGAACTTGGCTTCATGACCGAGGATGAGAAGAGCATGCACGGCGATCTCCCGGAAGAGATCGTTGGAGCAGTGCGCGCCAAGGAACTTAGACGGGATTACCTCACCGCCTCGCTTCGTGCTTATCAGAGCTTCGGTGCGCGATTCGCCCTCGTGCAAGAAAAGGTGATCATCGGAGACGAAATGGGGCTGGGTAAGACAGTTGAAGCCCTTGCCGTTCTCGCCCATCTCCGTGCGCGCGGTCAGTCGCATTTCCTCGTCGTCTGTCCGGCCGCGGTCGTTAGTAACTGGACTCGCGAGACAGCAAAGCACACCAAGTTAAGGGCTTTACGCCTCCACGGCCCATTATGGGAGCGAAACCACGCGGCAAAGGCGTGGGTAAAGAACGGCGGCGTCGCCGTCACCACGTATGATCTCCTGCCGTGGATAGAGGAGCACTTGAGCGGAGTCGATCTGGGGTGCGTCATTCTCGATGAGGCGCACTACATCAAGAATCCCAGGGCAAAGCGCTCGCTCGCGGCGGCGGAGATCATCAATTCCACGAAGTATGCAATCTTGATGACTGGCACGCCGTTGGAGAACAGTGTCGCCGAGTTCCGCAATCTGATCAGCTATATCCGCCCCGACCTCGCGGAGGAAGCGCCTGAATTTCTCGCCAAGGCTTTTCGCAAGCATGTCGCGCCAGCCTACCTACGCCGTAACCAGGAGGATGTGCTCACAGAGCTTCCCGAAGTGGTCGAGATAGACGAGTGGATGGGGATGTCGCATTCTGATGAGCTGGTATACGGCCGAGCGGTAAGGGAGGGCCAGTTTATGTTAATGCGACGCGCCGCCATGATGTCGGAACAATCCATGAAGGTCAGCCGACTGCTAGAAATTGCAGGAGAAGCCGAAGCTAACGGCCGACGGGTCATCGTCTTTTCATACTTCCGAGAAGTCCTGAACCAGGTCACTCGCCTACTACCCGGTCAGGTCTTCGGCCCCCTCACTGGGTCCATCGCTGCGGCGGACCGACAGAAGCTCGTTGACCGCTTCTCACAGGCCGGGCACGGGGCCGTTCTCGTTGCGCAAATAACCGCGGGCGGTGTCGGCTTGAACATCCAGTCGGCGTCGGTCGTTGTGATCTGTGAGCCGCAGATCAAACCCACGATGGAGTCACAGGCGATCGCGAGAGCTCACCGCATGGGTCAGACCGACACTGTCCAGGTGCACCGTCTGCTTACGGAAGACAGCGTTGACGAGCGCATCCGCGACATTCTGAAAGACAAGAGGCAGCTCTTTGACGAGTTCGCGCGGGACAGTGTTATCGCAAAGCAGGCTCCCGATGCGGTTGACGTATCTGAGGTCGAGCTTGCACGACGTGTGGTGGCAGCGGAGCGCGAAAGACTATCTATCGTGGCAGGGTGATATGTCGATGACTGCTGTCCCGGTCCTGAATCGCTGAATCTATCGGTTTCGGGAGCGTTCGTGAACTCTCTTCCACGATGGGATGCTGGTCTCGCGGTTCCTGGCCCACATCCGGCACACGGTCACGAACGCAATTAATCGAAACGTGTGTACAAAACTTGTGGTGGTGGCCCTTTGACGCTGGCGCGCAGGCTGTGATTTGGCCGCTGCGGGAGTCTGTCTACGAATGTGTACGGCGACGACCTACTGCTGCATGCTACTTCCTCTGTGGACGCCGGCTGATCTGCGCGTCCGCGCCCTAGGCCCTCCTGGCATACCCTTCCCCGCGACCGGGCGTTCGGCGTGTCGTGACTCGAATGTCCGTTGGGGCAAAGTGACCACACTCGTTGATTGAGATAGGGGCTCCCGTCGTGGGTGTCAATCGCCATTAAAGTCTGGGTCCCGCTGCGCCGCCAATTCCGGAAATCGCGGCGCAAGCGATGTTTCTGGCCGGCGGCGTGACTTCGGCATTCCCGACAAACCATCCCCTTGGTTTTTCGGTCCGCACCCCACGGGCGGCACAGAACTCAATAACCGGGCCATAACTCCGGACATACCTAACCACCGCCGCGGGGCCCAATCCCTTCTGATAGAGCGCGCTGCGGCGTGAAATGGGCGCCCAGCCGGAGTCCTGCCACTTTCTTATCGTCCTGGCGCTGGTGGCGCGTATCGCACGCATTTAATCAAACTCATACTGCTCGTCGTTATCAGCTATTCGGCTTTCCGTCCCCATCAGTTTTATGTCCCGTGAACACTCGCAGCTTAGCGGCTGAATGCGCATTCAAATGTGCAGTTGAGGTGTGCGCGGCCGTAGGTGGGGATAAAGGTGTACCGCTGATGAGGTCATTACGGCCTGATTCCTCCCGCGGGTACCCAGAAACCACTGGCGCTTCGGGGAAGACCGTCCCTAGCTAGATGCGCCGTCCTTAAAGATGACCTCGTATCCAAGCGAACTAAACAGACCTGTCAGCATCGTCTTGGTATTTTCCGCTGCGCGCTGCCGCAACTCGGATTTTTCAGCAGCCTCAGCCATATCGGCCTCGGCGAGGACATAGAGCTCGGCCTGCTGGGGTGCCGTAAAGGCGTCTACGACGCGATCGGCAATGCCTCGATCGTGGCTGTACTCGTAGGTCCGTTCATGATCGATATTGGGCTTGTCGAGCTGTGGCTCGGGCAGTCGCAGCGTTACTGACTTGCCATCGGCTGACAACGTGAGGTCGTCCTCGGCGAGACCTGCAAGATCCACATAGGCATTTACCGTTCCGGCGGCTACGAAGAGCGTGCGTCGCCCCGCTATGAAATCTGGCAGCCCCCCAGCTCCTTCTCGCTCGTCTAAAACAAGCTCGAAGTTTCCGACTGCGGCATGGTACTGGCTTACATCCTTAACCGACTTCAGGAGAGCGGTCTGGTTGCGCTCGCTATTGCTCATCAACGGGCCAACTCCAAGCATCGTTGCTACGAGAAGTGCGGCCAGAACTGCGGCCGTCAGGGACGCCACCACCGCGAAGGACTTGAACGATCTAACTCTGGACATCGGACCCCATCTGCCTTGAACGGCATAGGTTCCGTTCCTGTTGGTTAACCCCCAGCTGGGCTGGAGTGCTGGATGCAGCTTCAGTGTAACGAGAGAGGCAGACAGACACGGGCGCGACACTTTCGTGATTGCGGATCTCTGTGTGGGACGATATCGATCGAACGGTAGCGAAACGCGGGGGCTTCAAAATCCTGCTGGCTGCCGGGTCACCCGCCTAGGCGGAACTTGGTCTGGGAGGGGACATCACATGACAAACAAGAACAACGCGCTCGTGCCGGTATGGACACTTGCGACAACCGAAGTTAGCGTGACTGACGTGCTCGGCAGCGAAGGCCTCACGCCTGCTCGCCTTTCTGAGCTAAGGACGGTGTTGGCAGCACTGGCAGATTCCCCCATCGCCACGCTTGAGATGCATCCGATGCCTCCAGCACGCAATCGGAAGGGTGGGATCCCGCTTGATGCTGCAAGCCCGCTCGCTACGCAGCTGGCACAACTTGTATCACAAACGGCTAAATCTGCTCCGCAGAAGCTGAATCTCGCCGAGACAGGCGAAGTGCTTTATACAATGGTGGTACCGGCGAAAGTTGCGTCCCAGGTGGGCAGCGGTCTCGTCACTCCGATGGTGTCCAAGACAGTTGCAGGAGGCGTCCACAGCGCGCTGCGCGACTCGCACGGTATCGTAGCCAACGCTACTTTTGTCCCTGTGGCTTGTAGTAAAGCCTCAGCTGTGGGTGCCAGTGCGGCCGGGGCGGCAACTGGTTCGGCCGCGACAGCTGGTGTAGCGGTAGCTAGCGCCGGCGCTTTGACTGTAGCGGCGCCGCTCGTGCTGATGGCAGTGGCCGTCGGCGTCAGCGCGCACGCCGAACAACAACGTCAGGAAGCCATCGAGCGCATCACTGACCTCTTGGAGCAGTTGCACGAGGACGCCCTCGATAAGGAGCGTAACGAACTCGACGGTTCTCGCGAAGCGATCGATAAGGCCACTTCCATTCTCCTTGACAAGGGAAAAATAGGCTTCTCCCTTGGCTTGGATTCCTCCGTGCACGGGATTAACACTGCCATCGCTGCCACCCGAAGGCGGCTGAAGAAGTGGGAAGCCGCGCTAGATGCCCTGCCTGACGGCGCAGTCGAAGTGAGCGAACTGAAGAAGTCGTTCCCCGGCGTCACCGAGGAAGGCGGCACCTTCCGAGCACACTTGGAAATCGCGAGGCTTGCCATCGCTCTCAAACGGCGGGTGCTCGTGCTGCAGGCGGTCGATCACGCCCAGCAGGATACTAGCAACCCGTTTACGAGCTTCATCGGAACACTGCGCGACGACGGGCGCAGCACCGACGAATTGGAGTCCGGCATCACCGAGGTTTTGCACCGACTGGCCAATCTTGAGTTGAAGCGCGACGGCGGATTCCGGCTTCCAGCCTTTACACCGGGAGAGGTAGACCAACTACTTCAAGCCGCCTATCGCCTTCGTGCACTGGGAGACGGTCTTCACACCGATAGTCACCAAGGCGATGTCGCCATCGAGATGGAGCGAAACAGCGACGGATCACTCGTCGTCTTCCCTGCGATCGCTGCGTAATTGCCGACTACGGAAGCAGCACAACCCAACGATACGGAGCAAATAATGGCCGGAAGAACAGACAAAGCCGCTGCCGCTCATAAGATCGGCGGGCAGAAAGTGAAGGCTACCGCCGCCAAGGCCTACGCGCTCGCGAGGGACCCCGAAGTGCAGGCGAAGGCCGGTGAGCTTTTTGAGGACGGCAAGAAGTTGTATCGGGCAGCAATAAGCCCCGAGGCAAAAGAAGCCTACCGGCAAGCAGCCGAAGTTATTAATAAATTGCGGAAGAAATAGCCAGGGCGACCTTCTGCTGCCTCCATTTGGGGTGCGTTCCCGCTAACTGGCCAGTTAGCGGGAACTCGCCGCGCAGTTCCAGCCGCCCAGTGTCTACCGTATTGCAAGCCTTGATTTAGGCGGGTGGCTACTCCTGCAGTCAGGCGCTTCGCGCCGAACGTCCGGATGGTTTCCCGGTGCAGCTCGTCCACGGTGATGCCGCCTGTCGTGCGGACAACCTCAACCATGGCGTTCCGAAGCTCGACCACGCTGATGTGTTCAGGCTTCCTGGTCACATCAGCTCCATTCGGCCGGAATTGATCCCACCTTTCCCTGTCGACCGAGACATCCCAGCTGAAGCCGTCCGCGTCGCGGGAGTGGGCAGAGCTATCAAGGACGCCGAGCACGAAGCTTGCCCGCTGCCCGTTCACCTTGTTGAGTTCGAAGGCGGTCGACAGGAAGGATGCTGGCCCATCGGTGATCCGTCGCCCGATAAGATTGTGTCCCATGACCTTCGCGCAATCGGACCCACCTCTTTCTGACGCTGAAATGGTGGATCTCTTCGCCGGTCCTGGTGGACTGGATGTCGCTGCACGCTGGCTGGGATTGTCTGTAGCCGGCATTGAGTGGGACGAAAATGCTTGCGCCACCAGGCGGGCTGCCGGGCTTGGAACCGTGCAAGGTGACGTACGGGATCATGGTCCCGCCGAGTTTCCCCATGCGACGATTCTCGCCGGGGGGCCGCCGTGTCAGACGTACACCGTTGCCGGGGCAGGTGCTGGTCGTAAGGCATTGGACCGGGTCCTGTCCTTCATTACGCGCATGGCCGACGAGGACGACGTCACAACTGAGCTAGCCAGGTTGGATGATGAGCGGACCGGGCTAGTGCTGCAGCCGCTGCGATGGGCATTGGAGGCCCATAAGGCGGGGAACGCCTACGAGGTTATTGTGTTGGAGCAGGTGCCTGCGGTTCTGCCCGTGTGGGAGGCCATGGCAAAGGTATTGGAACCACTGGGTTATGGGACGGTGACTGGCGTACTCCACGCAGATGAGTACGGGGTGCCGCAGACGCGCCGTCGCGCGATCCTGATCGCGAGCCGTCACCGCACCCCCGTACTTCCCGCACCCACGCATCACCGATTCAGGAAAAAAGAGGTGAAAGCCTTTACGAGCCGGCCTTCGTTGCTGCCCTGCCTGAGCATCGGCGAAACGTTAGGCCGGGTGGAGCCCTTCGTGATGATCTCCAATTATGGAACCGGCGGGGACCCAAAGGCCCGAGGTCAGCGCACTTCGAAGGAACCGGCTTTCACGGTCACTGGAAAGGTTTCCCGGAACCGGTTGTTCTTCAACGGGAACGAACTCGACCGCCTCACACTTGCGGAGGCTGGCCAGCTCCAGACGTTCCCCGCCGATTACCCGTGGTCGGGCAAGGACGTCTCGCAACAGATTGGTAACGCCATTCCACCGCGACTTGCTGCCCACGTCCTGGCAGCAGCTCTCGGTCGAGATCTTGACGCAAATTTTTTCGACACGATGATAAGAAAACGGTGGACCGACACGGCTCGCGAAACTGCACCACAAAACAACGAGGGTTCCCACAACTATCCTGTGCCGAGGACTGGACCGGTGCCGGCACGACCAATCGGCGGACGTACCCGGCGGGCCCCCAGCCTCGTATCGTCGCAAATCTGAGTGACCGTCACTCCAGAATTTCTCTTCCCAAATGTGTTCGTTTGTCATACCTCGCGTCGTGAATCACTGGGACTGATGACGGTCACTCATGAACCAACCCAACGCCGCGGTCCCCACAGCCCTAGGTAGTGCCATAGCCCGTTAACTCGTGTAGCACCTCTGAGAGGCCTCGCTGTATCAAGAGTCTGCGGGAAAAAGTCGCATCTTGGTGGTAAATATTGTCGAGAAGACTTCGGCGTGGGCCGATAGCAGTGATCTCGATATGGGGGACAGAACCGATGACGGTTCGGGATTCATGGGCCGGCGTGACTTCGCCGCTCAGCAAGTTTGTTGCGGCTGAAACACAGAGCGCACTTAACGCTTACAGGGCCCGTCCTGACCTTGTCCGCGAACACAGCAACATTGAAGCTGCTATCTCCCAAGGCGGCTACGGCCGGAAGCAGCTAAACGAACTTATACAGAACGCGGCCGACGCCATCAAGGATGCCGGGGGTCGCATCAAAGTGGTCTTGACGGAGGATGCGCTTTACTGCGCCAACGAGGGCCAGGCCTTTTCGGAGGCGGGCTTTCGGACTCTAATGCTCTCCCACTCATCTGAAAAGCGTGACGATGAGATTGGTCGTTTTGGGCTAGGGTTCAAGTCGGTTATCCAAATAACCTCTGATCCAAAGATCTACAGCCGGAGCGGCTCCGTCTCGTGGAGCCAGACCCGAAGCCGGGAGCTTCTCCAGGGCCTGTACCCGAACCTCGAAACCTACCCAATTCTTCGACTAGCCACGCCCGTAGACCCGGACATCGCAGCAGCCGACGACGGTGTTCTCGCCGAGCTCTTCCCCTGGGCCTCTACCGTTGTGAAACTGCCTCTGACAGGTAATGTCTCCTGGCTGTCCGATGAGATTGCGAAATTCCCCGGGGAGTTTCTTCTTTTCTCCGAGAAGATTGGATCTCTGGAGTTCGAGGACCGGGTCGAAAGGTCTTCACTCACCTGGTCCGCTGACAGGGACGGTAACCGCGTCAACCTCAGTGACGGCACCGCAACAAATGAATGGCGCATCTTCCGGGACAAACATGTCGTCAGTAGCCAGGCAGCCATCGAGGCTGGGAGCATCGTCGCGCGCAAGCAAGTAGATGTAACTTGGGCGGTCCCGTTGACGGACAATCAGCGCCGAAAGTTGGGCAGATTCTGGAACTACTTTCCCACTCAGCACGAGACCTCGCTTCGCGGCATCGTTAATGCGGCTTTCAAGATGAACGAAGACCGCCACAGCATGCTTGAGACGCTCTACAATCGGGAAATCCTTACCCGCACAATACCGCGCATGGTGGCAAGTGCGCTGAGCGACCTCAGAACACCCGGAGATCCGGCACTGTTTTTGGATATTCTTCCCTCGCGTGACAAAGAGTCAAGCTCCTGGGCAGACTCCGTGATCAACAAACCGATCTTCGAAATTTTGCCGTTTGCGCCCTGCCTACCGGATAGATCAGGCGTCCTCAGGCTCCCCAGTGAAATAAAAGTGCAGCCTGCGCTAGAAGAAGCAACCCGCCTTATCGCGTTGTGGGAGTCCTGGGTCCCTGCGGACCGGCTATGGTTACACTCGTCTGCCTTAAGACGAGAATCCCAAGTCATGCGAATTCTGAAGGAAGCGAACTTTAAGCGCGCGTCCCTTGAGGAATGGCTGGAAGAAGTTGTTGCAGGAGGCGAGCTCCAGGATTACGAGAATGCTTTGCAGCTAGCCGCCATGATTGACAAGTCCTATGCGGATTACCGACCAGCGATGCGCCGAAGCCGTATTGTTCTAATGTCTGACGGCGGCGTGGAGGCGCCGATCACGTCAAGAGTGTTTCTTCCCATGAGCGCCGACGACGAGTCAGCCAGTGTCGTGTCTTATGACTTGATGCATCATGGCAACGCGAACAGCTACCTTCGTGCCCTTGACCTCCAAGCACAAGACGGCCGCGGCATCGTCAGCCGAGTCGCCAGCGAAGTCGGTCAAGACTACTCGGACATCGAGCTCGCGCAGTCTTTGTGGAGGCTTACTCGATCGATAGCAGTCCCCGAGAGTCTGGCCGTTATCAACGAGAGAACAGACCCTGCGAAAATTTTGGTTCGTTGCCGGGATCATCAGTGGCGTCAGTTGGGCAACGTGTGGCTCGCAGGTGGACTATTCGCCCAAAACAGTATTGGCGATGAGCATCTTGTAGTGGACGACCAGTTCCACGCCAACGACCTCGCTCTCCTCAAGAACCTCGGCGCGAGGACCTTGCTCGTAGACGCCAAGATGACGCGCGCCGGTGAAACCTACGAACTCTGGAAGCACTCTGAGGCAAGCCGTCTTGCCGATGCATCTCGTAACGGCCCCGCGCCCCTTTCCGAGGCCGGGATACGCTTCAACCAGGCCCTTACGACGGGGGGCCTTCACCTTCTCATCGATGCGTCAGCCACGACTCGAGCCAAGGTGACACGGACGATTCTGGGGCGGCCACAGTATCCCTCGAAGGTTGAATTCAGCAGCGGTTTTCGACCGGCAGAAACGATAGACGGGCCCGATCTCTGGTGGGTCAAGAAGTACGGCGCCTTCGAAACGCCGCTTGGAACAGTGGATGCCCAGCAGTGCGTTGGAAAAGTCGAAGGGATTCCCTCGGACTATCTGCCCTTCCCCGGAGAAGAAGCAGCAGCAGCGCTAGGTTTCCCATCCGATCCCGCCCGAATTAAATGGGCCCTCGTCCTTTCCTTGGCTGAGCATCAGTTGCCCATGCAACAACTGCACGAACTATACGGCGCACTGGCCGCCCTCGAAGTACGTCCGCCAAAGGAACTTCTCACCCCTTTCAGCGGAGGGCGGAACACTCGATACTTGACCAAGGACGTGGTCCTCGCTTCCAATCTCGCATCTCGGGAGCATTTAGTAGAGACCGCCAGCGCTCCAGCGCTCTACACAGGTCATCCGGAACTGGATGAGGCGTTGGAAGAGAACTGGGGGATTAAGCGGATAGCTATCGAATTCTTAAAGTCGGCTGATGCCGTACCCGTAGAAGGCGAAGAACCGAAGAGTATTAAGTCGCTTTTCCCCTACCTCAAGCGGGTGGCCAGTGAAGTCACGGTGCAGACTCTGTGTGTCCCCTGCATGTCAGTAAACGAAGTCCAGACTAATAGCTACGACTCCCACTCACTGGCAACTCCCAGAGCTTCATACTTGCATGATGGGATGCTGTACTACCGGGCACCTCAGGGCGATCAGGCGTTGCTGACGACAATCCTGGGAGCCTTTGGAAGCAAACGATCCACTTTGCAAGTAATGCAGGCAATGCGACAGCTTAAGAAAGACGACGAAGCCCAGGCTCGCATCGGACGGGTCAACAAGCAAAAAACAGATGCCGGGAAGATTGCTGAGCTCGTCGGCCGCGACACCCTCCGGAGACTTATTCCCGACGCAGTTACAAACATGCTGGAGGCCAGGGGTCTGCAGCTGACTGACGAGCGCATGTTCGAGATCGTTAGCAACTTGCACGGGAGCAGTCTCCTCAAGGTACTCAAGCCCGCACTGTCAGAGGCAGGTATCGAGACCCCGGATCAGTTCCGTGGCGGCAAAACGGCCCAAGAGTTCGTCAAAGAGCTCGGGTTCTCCCCCGCAATGGCCGGTGAATCCATCAAGAAGAAACCGGAGCGCGAGGAGTTCGTCGGACCTGTGGGTTTGAACCCACTTCACCCGTACCAGGAGACAACCAGCAAGAAAATCGTCGACCTCCTGGCGGGAGACACAAAGCACAGCCGTGGCCTGGTTCAGTTGCCCACGGGAGCCGGCAAGACCCGTGTAGCCGTTGAATCCGTGATCCGTGAGATCAAAAAAGCGCCAAAGGAAGAACATCGCTTAGTCATCTGGATCGCTCAATCCGAGGAACTCTGCGAGCAGGCCATCGAAACCTGGACCTACGTGTGGCAAGCAGCAGGAGCTCCCGGTGAACGGATGGCAGTTAGTAGGCTCTGGGGCGGCAACAGCGCCGTTCGAGAGGAAACCAAACTCCACCTGGTCGTTGCGACAATCCAAACACTTGCCAGCATCCAACAGACACGTCGATCTATGTATGAATGGATGTCTGATCCAGACCTCGTGATCATCGATGAGGCCCACGGGGCGACGGCAACTTCCTACACACCCGTCCTTTCCTGGTTCGGCCGCTCATTCATGGAAAAGTCACGATCGCTGCTTGGCCTTTCGGCCACACCCTATCGGGGCACCAACGAAAAGGAGACCGAGCGACTCGTGGCCCGATTTGGACGCAATCTCATCGAGCCCGATGAGTTCAGCGCGGAAAACGCCCACGAGTATCTCCAGGAAATGGGTGTTTTGGCCCGGGTGAAGCATCGGGAGCTGAAGGGCATCGAACTCAAACTCAAAGATATGCCCTCAGCCCGGGACCAGGATTCACAAAGTGCAATGCTCGAGGCCCGTATCGACCTCCAGCACGTAGCAGACAACACGCAACGCAATGAGGCCATTCTTGACCACATCAAGGCATCGGACACGAAAGGACCAACTCTTGTCTTTGCGGCCTCCGTGGAACACGCCGAAGCTCTCGCCGCCGTCCTCACGGTGGAAGGCATTCCCGCAGCCGCAATATCGGGTAAAACCGATCTTGGTCACAGACGTTCCATCATTGAAGACTTCCGAAACGGAAGAATTCGCGTTCTGACTAACTTCGACGTACTCACCCAGGGCTTCGACGCACCCAAGGTGGATGCCGTATACGTTTGCCGTCCCACTTTCTCCCCCAATAAGTACATACAGATGATTGGGCGGGGCCTTCGTGGTCCGTTGAACGGCGGCAGCGAAGAAGTTTTGATTGTGAATGTGAAGGACAACTTGGATCAGTATGGGCACCAGCTCGCTTTCACGCAGCTGGACTACCTTTGGAGGAACGAGGCAATAAGTGCTCGCTGAGATTGAGCTGGACGAGAGTCAGCGGGCGGTAGCGGAAGCGGAACCAGAGGACAGGCTTTTTGTCACGGCCGCGGCGGGGCAAGGCAAGACCGAGGTGCTTCTGGCCCGAGTGAAAACACTCGTAGAAGACGGTCTGAATCCGGCCGACGAGATTCTTGTGCTGAGTTTTTCAAGAGCCGCCGTCGAAGCAGTACGGAAACGTGCTCGCGTGCATGACCTGGACGGCTTGCAGATCAGGACGTTCGACTCCTTTGCCGCGCAAATACTGATCGACATGGACGAAGATACTCTCGGTGACAGCTTCGATGCGCGGATCAGGAAAGCGACGCATTACATTGCCAGCGAAGAGACGCCCGACCGCATCTTGCACTTAAAGCACATTCTGATTGATGAAGCCCAGGACCTCGTGGGAGACCGCGCGGAACTTGTCTTGGCCTTGTTCGCCGCTATAGGCGAGGACCTAGGCTTCACTGTGCTCGGGGATCCACTGCAAGGTATATACGATTTCCAGCTGGAAGAGTCAGCCTCGCAGCTGACCTCTGGAGAGCTTATCGAGAAGCTAAAAAACGATTTTGGTGCTGAACACCAGAAACTGGCCAGGCATTATCGGGCGGTCACTGACCGTACCCGGGACCTCATTTCTGTGGGTGACGAAATACGGAGCCTCGGTGAGCTCGATGATTCAGGTTCAGAGACAGCACACGGACTTCTTGACCACTTCCGAAGGCAAGTGTCCAGCACCTCGGTGTTAAATGAGTCGGGGGCCCTAAGCCCGAATGCCGGGGAGACGACTGCCCTCCTCTGTTCGACAAACTACGAGGTGCTAATCGCGAGCGAACTTCTGTGGCAGAACGGCTACCCGCATCTGGTTCGTCGCAAAGCTCAGGACATGAGTGTTGCGCCTTGGGTTCACCAGGTCTTCAAAGACCTCGAAGATCGAACGTACGATGCGGACGAGATCAAGTCACGCCTTACCGCTCTCTTTGGCGACTCAGCAGCTGGCCTATGGCTTGCGCTAAAGACGGCTGAAGGGAATTTCACGGCTTACAATTCCTTGAATGTTCCCCAGCTGAGTCAGCGACTCCGCAGCCGTTCAATCCCGTTAACTCTGACAGTGGCAGATACTGCCAGCCTTATAGTCTCCACCGTTCACCGAGCCAAGGGGCTTGAGTTCACCAACGTCCTCTATCTGCAGCCCGAGTTTGGATCGCCGGCCGCTGAGCAGAACGAGGCAACGCTCAAGCAAAAATACGTTGCGCTGACCCGCGCACGGGAAGAGATCATTTCCACGAAGTTGCCGAAGAAGCTGCTTCAGCGCGCCGACGGATCAACTGGGCGCTGGTTGGAAAAGGCCTACGGAAAGTATGGCGCGTACAACGCCCGGATGGAGTTCCTAAACTCGGACATCGATGACGTCTCCCCTTACTACCCCGAAGACGGCGACGCCCAGGCGATCCAGGACAACCTCGTATTGGAGGACCTCTTGGGCCAGGTAGTGTCTGGCTCCCTACAATCCGAGCCGGAGCCCGGCGAAGTGCCCCGCTATGTATTGACGACCAGTGAAGGCAAGGTTATCGGGCGAACCAGCCCATCCTTCGCGTACGCACTGAAGAAGAACTTTGCATTCAAGACTCACCGCAGGGACGAATGGCCCGCAGGATTCACCGGCGCGCGCGTCACGTCCATCGAATGCGCTACCGGCCACCCTGAAGAGACGAAGCTGACGGGGCTGGGCTCCTCGGGCATGTGGTTGGTCCCTCGGCTGACCGGTTTGATCACGCGGACGAAGAACTAGGAGCAATAAGTGTCGATATTGGATGCCAAGTACACCTTCCGCCGTGAAATGGTGGACCGCCTCGAGACCGACCTTTACGGACCGGGGGACCCGGACGAGTTGATAACGGAACGTCCGCTGGAGCGCTATGTGACGGGCGTGCTTTGGCCCGCAGCTGACGACACCTATGTTGAAGCCCCTGATGAGCCCGAATCAGTTGCTGCAGCTTCCGGCGAGGCTTCCGTGGACAGCTCCGTCGCGAACGCCCGGCTGACCTACCCCAGCAGTGTGGGCGTCACCGTCTCCGTGGATACGGAGCGTTCAACGTCTCTGGCAGTTTCGCCAACGGCAGCGCGGTATACGCCAGTACCTACTGTCCGGGATAGTGGCAGCAAACGGCATGATACTTATGACTGGCAGCGAGCTGCGGCTGATATGGCCGAGATCGAGGTAGATCTCGCGGCAGCTGGTCCGCAGCGCCACCTGCTTGAGGGCGGCGCATTGGAACTGTATGCCTTAGTGCGTCCCCCGGAAGATGCTGTTGTTACTGTCACCGTTGTTCTCCGGAACACGCAGCCCAAGCCGGACCCGACCTCCGACAAGGATGTGGCGTGCTGGTTCCAAACAGGCGTTTCAGTCCACACTCCAGTCCCGGCACTAGTGGACCGTTCCAAGCTCCGCACCAGCGTCCCGTCCGACCCCGATTTGGCGTCCTCGGAGCTTCTCTACCGCAACCACATGGTCTTCGGCGCAGGCCACGGGTGCGCTATTGAAGTACAGGAGGCCGACGTCGACGGGCGGCTTTGCCAACGAGTCTCGTCAACGTTTATCCCCCGGGAAGACGTCCACAGATCTATGGCCGGCGGCAGTGCCGCCAATCTGTCGCTGCCTTTCATGGCAACAGCCTCTCGCAACGAAGTTGTTGCCGAACTTAACCGCCTCGCACAGGATTACTCGTCCTGGATTGCGGCATCCACTGCATCCGCAACACAGGACGGGCCTGCGTACGTGCCACCCCACCTACGTGAGGTCGCGGACGAACACATGAAGCAGGCGGGGCTCGCCCACAGTCGCATCAAGGCTGGAATCAAATTGCTTGCTGAGGATACCAAGGCCTTCGAGGCATTTCAGCTGGCGAACAAAGCAATGCACATGCAGCGTTCCCGCCAGGACTGGGTACGAAAAGGAGCCAAGGGCGATTTCACACTTGGCGAGCAGGGTTGGCGCCCGTTCCAGATCGCTTTTATCCTCATCAATCTGCCGTCGCTAACGGACGACCAACACGAGGAAAGGGACATAGCCGATCTCCTTTGGTTTCCCACCGGTGGTGGAAAAACCGAAGCGTATCTCGGGCTTATCGCATACCTTCTACTACTTCGACGGCTTCGGGACAGCAACGTTCGCGGCGTTGCCGTGATTATGCGCTACACGCTGCGGCTTCTGACCATCCAGCAGTTCGAGCGCGCTGCTATGCTCATTTGCTCTCTTGAATCCGTGCGGCTGGACAACGAGAGCCGCATAGGTGAAGCACCATTCAGCATCGGCCTCTGGGTTGGCGGAGGCGCGACACCGAACGACCTTGCGACGGCACGGACGAACCTCGGGAAGCTCAGGAGCAACCAGGAAGTCATCGAGGGCAATCCAAAACAGATAGAAGCATGCCCTTGGTGTGGCACCCGACTCTCAGTCGACGACTACCGGATCACCAAGGTACCGACAGATCGCATGACTGTGACGTGCTCCAATCGCTCATGCGACTTCGCTGGCGGCCTTCCAGTTCATATAGTCGACACGGATGTCTATAGGGAGCGCCCGGAGCTCGTGATCGGCACTGTCGACAAGTTCGCCGGCATGTCCTGGCGGGGCGAAATTGCAACCCTTTTTGGACGCCTCTCCCCCACTGATCT
Organism: Arthrobacter sp. D3-16; assembly: GCF_054408515.1. NCBI lineage: Bacteria > Bacillati > Actinomycetota > Actinomycetes > Micrococcales > Micrococcaceae > Arthrobacter > Arthrobacter sp. D3-16. The sequence goes on from NZ_CP096437.1 coordinate 3,066,572, forward strand.
CGGCCCGGACCTGATCATCCAGGATGAGCTACACCTTATTTCCGGCCCCCTGGGTTCCACGGTGGGCTTATTTGAAACTGCTGTTGACCTGGCCGCCAGCGGCATCGGGCGTGAAGGGGGTTCAGAAGCCAGAAAGCCAAAGATCGTTGCCTCCACGGCTACGATTCGAAGGGCTGAGGACCAGATTCGGTCCGTCTTCAACCGCCAATCCAGCCTATTCCCGCCCCCGGGACTTGATCCTGACGATTCCTTCTTTGCCCAGAAGGCCCCCTCCGACCAATTCGGGACTCGCCAATACGTTGGAGTGCTCGCGTCCGGCACCAGTCATGCGACGCTGATGGTCCGCACCTACGCCTCGTTGTTGCACTCGGCCAACATTATTGAGGGGGCAACGGCCGAAGACCGTGACCCCTACTGGACGCTCATCGGGTACTTCAACAGTCTCCGTGTTCTTGGCTCGGCTTACCTTCAGGTATACGACGACGTCCGGGCCCGCCTTAATCTACTGGCGAAACGCGACGGCAGGCTGGAGGGGCGTGGAATTCAACTGAGTGAGCTGACAAGCCGCGTGGAAAACCACAGAATTCCAGAGGCACTCAAGTCCTTGGAGAAGAGCTTGATGAGTAGCCAGGTACCTGAAGACGTCGTATTGGCCACGAACATGATCTCAGTTGGCTTGGACGTCGATCGTCTGGGTCTGATGGCAGTCATGGGACAGCCTCAGTCAAGCGCTGAGTACATTCAGGCCACGAGCCGCGTCGGGCGACAGCACCCGGGGTTGGTGGTAACCATCTTCAACGCAGCGCGCACACGGGACCGCTCACACTACGAATCCTTTAACGACTTCCATGGAGCTCTGTATCGGGCCGTTGAAGCAACCAGTGCCACGCCATTCGCTGCCCGGTCGCGGGACCGCGGGCTTCATGCAACGCTGGTCTCTGCACTGAGGATGCTTGTCCCCGAGCTGCGTGGCACAGCGGGGCATGTCCGAGACGAATCCCCCGCAGTAGACGAAGTTATGACCTGGATAGCCAACCGTGTGGCGTCTGTTGACCCGGAGGAATCAGTAGCCACAGGCGAGGAACTAGAGCGACTTCTCAATATATGGCGGAAAGCAGCCCTCGCGGACGCTGATTTGCCATATGAAGGCAAGCGCAATTCACCCCGTTCGCTGCTCATCGATTCCAGCAAAGCCCTTGAAGATCCGGATTTCGTCTACAGCACAAGCACCGTTCCGTGGCCTACGCCCCGCAGCATGCGTGACGTTGACGCAGAAACCGCCCTCCGGCCGGCCCCTATGAGGAAGGATGCCACCCTTGGCTAAAAAGACCTATGCGGCCCGGCGCAGTCAGTTGATCTCCACGTTCGGAGTCGGCAGCCTGTTCCCTGCCGAAAACAACAGCTTCATGATCACCAGCATTGATCAGTGGGACCGGAAGCATCTGAAGCCAGTCAGTGAGCCACGTCTGGCCAGAAGCTTGAAAGTATCTGAGCTCCTGCTGCCCCCTGCAGGAGCCCGGGGGAAGATCCCGGTAGTTCGTTTCCCGCAGATGCTTGTTTGTCCGAATTGCAACCGCATCGGGAGGGTCCAGCAGTTACAGGCGTCCTACGAGGATCCCAAGTGCGGCCTATGTAAGTCGCTTGCACCACTGACTCCATCGCGATTCGTCGTCGCATGCGAGGACGGACATATCGATGACTTTCCCTATTCCTATTGGGTTCATGGCTTCACCCCGACAGAGGATGCCAACCACTTGCTTTCGCTTGCCTCGGAAGGCCGGACATCATCCCTGGCCGACATGGTGGTCCGGTGTTCATGCGGAAAATCCCGGACAATGGCCGACGCCTTCAACTCCATCGCCTTGAAGGAGATGAAATGCCAGGGAAACCGGCCGTGGCTCGGCTGGGGATACCGGGAGCGTGAATGCGGTAAGCCTCCAAAGACGGTGCAGCGTGGTGCATCTAACGTCTGGTTTCCAGTAGTCAGATCTGCAATCTCGATTCCGCCGTACTCGGAGTTCCTGGCGAAGGTCGTGACGTCGAAGGCTTCACAGCTCAGCCAACCACAGGCACTTGAACCGACGTCCGCGTGGGTTTTGGAGGGCGTTGTTCAGGAGTTTGATGGGCGCTTCTCTGTCGACGAGCTGCGGGCGGAAATTAGACGCCAGTTCCACGGCAGTGAAGAGACAGAGCTCTCGGAAGACCAGCTTCGTGAGCAAGAGTTCCTTGCGCTGATGAACGGCCGGAAGGACAGCCCGGACACGGACTTTGTCGCTGAGAAAGTAGCCGTACCGACCGCCCACCAGCATTGGATCAAGGCCGGACGAAAAATCACCCGGCTAAGGGAAGTCCGGGCACTCTACGGGTTCAGCCGCCTGCAACCGAGAGGCGAGGACAAGCCGGACGCAAAGCTGTCACCGCTCTCCCCTGACGACGACCGGCAGAACTGGCTGCCCGCAATCGAGACGCTCGGCGAGGGACTCTTCGTAGCCCTGGACAGGTCACAAGTTGAAGCGTGGGCAAAAACTGACTTCGCCGCAGGCCGGGAAAATACCTTGTGGATCAACGCCAAGCGTGCAGCGAAGCAACGGGGGCTGGACCCCGCCCCTGTGAGCATTGTGGAGACTCTGGTCCACACACTGTCCCACATCATCATCGACCAGCTTTCTCTCGACGCAGGCTACCCGGCATCTTCGATCCGGGAACGTCTCTATGTGGGTCAGGATCAGGTCGGAGTGCTTCTTTACACGGCATCATCGGACTCGGCTGGCAGCCTGGGCGGCATCGCAGCGCAAGCGAGCCCGAAGCGGCTTGGTCCTGCCCTGGATGAAGGCTTGTTCCGTACATCGTGGTGCTCGGCCGACCCTGTCTGCATCGAGTCGCGAGGTTCGGGAACGGATGCGCGAAACCTCGCAGCCTGCCATTGCTGCGTCCTCGTCCCGGAAACCAGCTGCGAGCTGTTCAATTCCAATCTGGACCGGGGCAGTCTGTTCGGCGTGCACGGGCAGATTGGGCTCGGTTTTCTTGAATGGGCAAAGTTGAATCCACTAGGGACTCTTGGCGCAGTGGCTACAGGGAAATCGGCAGACGCCGAAGAGCAGGGCATTCCGGAGAGCATTCGACAGAGCGCCTGGCTGACCGTCTTTGCCGAATCCGGTCCCGACTTGAAGGAACTGATCCCCGAACTTGTAGAAGTCGAGGTAGAGCTCGGAGACTGGGGGGCCGACATCGGCCCAGACAACCAGTGGCAGGTAGATCTATTGTGGCCTTCCTCTCGAGTGGCAGTACTCGTGGATCGCGACGACGAACGGGACGACTGGCTTGCGGAGCAGGAGTGGACCACATATCACACGAAGGACTTTGCGCCTTCTGATCTCGCGGACAAGCTGGCGGACAAGGTTTACTAGGGCCAGATGGGTGGGGGTCGGGAGTCCGACCCCCACCCACCTCGCAAGGGGTTCTAATCCAGGAAGTACTCGTAGCTCAAGGGCACAAGATTTTCAGGTGATGGCTTCCAGTCCGAATACACATTCATCAGCCCGTCTGCGGTAGTGATCTTGCCATCCAGATCGCGCTCCCATTGAATCTCCGCAACCACAACTAAGTCTGTTTGGGCGAACTCGTTGGCATTTGTCACCTCATTGCGGGTGAGGATGACCTTCTCAACGTGACCTTGAGAGCCCTTCACTTCGACGCGACGAACTTCGTCCCCGCGCACTGCTTCGAGGTCGTAGGACCGAAAGGCTCCGACATCCTCGACGGCGTAACCCGCAGCTTCGTAATGAATGATCGCCTGCCGCACGGCCTGCACCTCGATGGCTTTCTTAAGGACCGGATCCGCGCAGAAGCCAGCGTACCGCTGGCGCACACCGTTTTGCCCACTCACAGGAGGTGCAACGAGAGGCCGGTCAAAGCCACCCCAATCGCTGTCCGGCAGTAGGTCCGGCGCGGCGTGGATGACCTCCGCCGGAAGCTTGAACAGATACCCCTGGTTGGGCTTCAGCCCGCTTGTCGGGTGCTCCTGAAATGGGAAATAGATGGTGAATTTGCCGCGCCCGGAGTAATCACGTTCAAGTTCGCTTTTGATGCCAAGAATGTCGGACTGATGATCTGCACGGAGATCAGTCAGCAGATAGGGGCGAGGCAGGGGCGTGTAATCCGTCAGGGGAATCGTGTTTGCAGGTTTTCCATACCAATCGCCCGCGCGGGGCTGAAGCTCCCCCGCTACGATCGACGCGCCGTACATACCGGATTTGAAGCGCATCGGGTTGTTCTTGCCCACCCAATGGAGAACAACATCTCCAACGCGAACATCCCGCATCAAGTCATAACGTGGTGTATCGGGTGCAATGAGTTCACTCCCCCACGTGTCCACATTGACCAGTTCCATCCAGTACCGCTGCTTGGCGTCCCCGTCCCACCATCGGGACTTCTTCGCCGCCGTTCCTGCCACCATTTCTCCCCCAATCACCGTTGATGTATCGAAACTACTTTGTACCAAGCAGCTCTGACGGTTTGCCGCTCCATGACACAACAAGCCCGTCCCGCGCCCTCGTAGCAGCCACGTAGAGGAGCGAACGCTCCCGCAGAAGCGCATCCGCTTGTTCGGCGGGAGCCAGATTCTGCAGCTGGTACGCGGCCGGCATCGACTGATCCGACATACCGAACAGAACAACTCGGGTGAATTCCATTCCCTTTGACCGGTGCATGGTCATCACAGACGGCACGCTGGAAGCGGCCGAGGATCCTGCGATACGGGACTCAATTCCCCGTTCGTTGAGTCCACTGATCACCTTGCCGATCTGGAAGTTCGCGCGAACCAGGATGCCGACTGTTTCAAGCGGCACGCCTTCCTCCTGCCATACCCGCAACGTCTGGGCGAGGTTGTCCAGCTCCTCCACATAAGACGTTGCCGCGTGCTCCTGCGGCTTCGGTCCCACCCGGGAAGAGGTATATCCGTTGACGGATTCATCGGCGCCCTCGATGTCCGTGACCGGAATACCTTTCAGCAGTCCGACGGCGTACGCCAGGTTCTGCTGTGTGGTGCGGTAGTTGAGCGTCAGCCGCCGAGACCTGCCGACAATGCTGATTCCAAACCGGGACAGCGGCACCTTTTGTCCGTAGATGCGCTGGTGTGAGTCTTCTGCAATGAACAAGTCGTCCGAACGTTGCTGAACCAGTTCCCGGAGGAAGAGCCAGTGACCGGCGTGCAGGTCCTGGGCCTCATCGATGAGCACGTGGTCCGCCATCCGCATCATGCCATTCGCACTACGGTGCCGGAGCACCAACGCTGCGAGGTGTGCCATCTCAACAAAGGAGGCATGCATGTCGATCCGGTTGTAGTACCTGTAGCCCTCGATGACCTTCCACACGGCCAGCCTCTTGGCGCGGTTGAGTGCCGTGCCGCGCCCCGCGCGGGGAACCTTGAGATACTCGTCTTTACCCGTAATGAAGTTTGGCAGCACGACGGTCTCGTATTCCTGCTGTAGGAATGTGGGGTTGGCGAGCTCAGACTCGAGTTCGTGTTCCACGTCGCTAAGCGCGGATTCCCATTGTTGGCGCGCTCGATCGGCCTCTAGTATCTTGCCCGGAGCTGCAGCCTCAAGGCCAAACAGATCCTTCATCGACTGCCGCTGTTCCACTTCGGAAGCGGCGCGGAAGACCTTATTGACAAGCGAATCCACACCGGCGACATGGATTCCCGATTCACCAGGCCTGGACGCACGAGGAAGCGCGGCGTCGAGCTTTGCCAGTCCGCTCTCAATCGACTCAGCAAGGGTGGTGGTATACGTTGTCAGCACTATGCGAGAAGAAGGCTCGGCGAGAGCAAGCGCCCGTGCCCGGTGCAGCAGCACAACAGTTTTGCCTGTGCCGGCGCCGCCCGAGAGCCTGAAGGATCCGCTGTAGCGCCGTTCAGCGTAGATACGCTGTTCGGGGTGGAGGAAGGTACGCCAGGAGTCGAAGTCGCCGCCTTCGATGACCTTCTTCAGCTCCTCTGAGTTGTCCCCGACAAAGGTGAACTGCATCTTGGTTGCCGGATGCTCCAGCGCCCGCTTGATCTTGTCCTCTTCGGACTCCTCCGGGTCGTCGACATAGCGGCTCAGGGCCAGTTTGTCCCGCACCTCTGAAACGGATGTCCCAGCGGCAAGCTCCAGCAACGCTGTGGCCTGCCACTCCGGGGCATCACCCAGTACATCCAGAAGCTCCTCATCAGATGAAGCAGCGAAGGCCCTGCTCACGAGATCGGCAGCGAGACCAAGGTTTGCCACCAACTCGCCCTGATCCATCCCGCACGTTGAGAGCGGGTTCGTCCAGAGCTGTGGTGATTCGGGCTCTACCTCCTCCTCGGGAGCCTCCGGCTCGATCACCTCGACTGGCTCCTCGGCCTCAGTGTCTGACGGCGGCACGGCAGCCGGAGTTGACGCCCGCACCACCTCGAGGACACCGTTGACAGAGTTCACCTGCAGCACGCTAGACCGGGCGATGTCGATTGCCTGGTCGTGGGGCCATGCACCGTAGTAGAAGTAATGCGGGATGTTCTCGAAAGCAACTTTGAACAGCACGGCGCGGTAGTTCAAATCGATACGGCCCGTGCGGACGCGGGGGTCGGCAGGCGTATGCATCGGTTCGATGTGGAGGCCCGGTGCAGTGTCATCTCTCTGCAACTTTTCAAAGAAGGAGTAGACCTTGGCCTTCATTGCGCCGTCGATCTTGTCCTTCTGCTTGATCCATGTCACCAGTGCCACGTCAAGCCCCCTTTGCCTTCAGCAGTTCGCGTATTTCATCAACGTCAATTCCCACCGTGGTCCATCCCGAGGCTTCCAACCCTTCACGTTCATCACCGTCGAATACAACGGCAAGGCGATGGTCCGGCCAGGCGATTGAAACTGGCACGCCGTCCACCTCATATCCGAGCTCCGGCAAAATATCCAGACCTGCAGTGGCAAGCTGCAACAGCAGTGTCTTTTCGAATTCAGTTGCCTGATCCAACAGTGGCTTCCACGCGGGTCCGACCTCATCCGCCATTTCCTGGCGCGCGACTTCTGCAGCAACCGAGCCGCCGGCGCTCACGTCGGAAGCTACGGATCCGATGGTCAAACCTATGGGTTTGAATGCCAGGAGGTTCGAGAGCTGCAGCCAAAGACGCCAAGAGGCTTCGTGCGAAGACGCAGCCAGTGCATCCTGCCGATCATCAAGGCATAGGCCGACGGCGATCGTGGACAGGCTGTTAGGCGAGCCCGCGGCAGCAAAGCCGACGCTGCCGGATCTGCACGTCCAGGCGGTCACACTGCCGGTGGGCAGCGGTGGCTCTTCTCCACGGGCCAAGGCCACAGCGTGCCCGTAAACAGCGTCCGCGTCCGAAGGCTGTGGCTTCTCCTGCATGAGCATCAGCGGCACCAATTCCGAGAACTTGGTCCAGGCTTCAGGATCCGGCTTGTTGACCCACTGCCAGAGCATGCTCATGGCATCCCGCCCCAGCACACCCATGATGGACGCGTCCACAGGAAACTTGGCCATCAGCTGTGCGTTCAACTTGGCATTTGCCCAGGACGGCAGCGCAACCGGCGCTGCCGGACCCGCCTCAAACGCAGTCACGTCCTCCCATGTGACGGCCCAAGGAACCACAGCCGAAGACAGCTCCGAGGTGTGCCGAAGCTTGTCGCGCTTCTCGGCGTCGTCCGCGATCCGGTTATGCTCCGGCGACGCGTGGAATGCGAAACCGTCGGTGTAAATCGCCAACACCGGAAAGTTCGGATCCGGCGGCCCTTTCAGCAGGAAGTCCGGCCGTGTGCCGGCAACATCAACCTGCGGCAGAAGCTGCCACTGGAAGTTCTGACCGGGGATGCGGAAGGTAATAGTGTCGGCGAGTGCACCGGGGGTGACCTTAGTGTGCGCGCCCACTGCTTTGAGCCGATCCATCCAGGCTTTCCGGAACCGCTTTTCCAGCAGCGATTCGATGGAACTTTCGACGCTGGGCGCTTCTTTGGTTACGGTCCAGTCCGAGTACGACGGCGGGGCCTCACCGTCGGCGGCCTTCTGCCCGGAGCGCAGCAGGAGACCAAGCAGCCGCTCGGCACTTGCCCGCGCCACCTTATCAACCTGCCATGGCTCGGCGTGCGGCAGGAGGCAGTGGTGGCAGGCAAGGCGTTCCTCGAACCGGCAGCTGCAGTCGCGAACCGTCTCCCACGCTGCGTGGAGCATTTCCCAGACCCGCTTTGAATCAGCGAACTCTGCCAGGTATCCCGTGCCTCCGGGCACCTTGTCGTGGAGCATGAGGGCGATGCGGCCACCGCCATGCGCGGGATCGTTAATCTTCAGCACCCCGAGGTGGTCAGGTGCACCGCCCAGGACTTTCTGGAGACCCATGAGCAGCGCGGCCTGAAGACTCGGCACCGAGAAATCGTCGCCATACGTCACGTCCAGTGGAAGGTGCAGCACAACACCCTGGGTATTGAGCTCGCGCGCCAGGACTACTTCCTTGATGCTCTCCTGGGTTTCCTTCCTGAATTTGCACCAGAACCGGTGCTCGTTCGGCCGGTTCTCTTTAGCTGACTGGTCCAGCTGGCCGCAGTAGGAACACAGCCGGAACATCGGTGTGCGGACGTCGTCGCCGGCAATCGTCCGTACCCCGCCGTTGGACGCGGTCCGTCCTGTGTTGATCCACCGGATGTCCACCCGGTTGAAGTACTCCGCTCCGAACTCATACCCTTCCACGAACCAGCGCTTTTGCAGGTGCTGCTGGTCAATATCAGCTGCGGCTGCGATCGTAAATCGTTCACGGACGCGGTTATCGCGGCGGTCATTGATGGCAGCCTCGTCCCGACGGACTTCAGCGGAGACCTTTTTCATGACCACGACGTCGAAGATCTGACCCATGTCGGCGATTGCCGCCGTCGTACACCTGACGCAGCTGATGACCGGGGCGCTGGTGCCCACGTCTGTCTTGATCCAGCCGCACTGTGGGCACACCTGCCATTTCTGAACGTGGCTCTGCTGCGGCCCGAGATCCACGGCATCAATCAGGATCTCCATGCCCTGGGCGTAAAACGTCGCACCCGGAGCGAACTCGCTAAGCGCTATGGAGGCGCCGCGGTTGTACGTCACGGTGTCAGTGACGAACTCCTGCGTGTCGGCATCCTTCCACGACAGCCCCACGTCCAGGCTCACGGAATCGTCCAGCAAGGTGTAGTTGGGCAGGACGCCGTACGCTTCCAGCACGGAAATCCAATAGTCGCCGCGGAGCTGTTTGAGCTGGTCGCCGATCATGCGGAGCGTCGCTTTAGCAGTGCGGAGGGCCTGAACTGCATCAGACGACTTGTCGTCCAACCGCTCTGCTTCTTTGGCGGCAGCCTCCAGTTCCGCGAGAGCCTTCTCGATTTCCTTGCGGCGGGCCTCCAGCTCGTCGATGTCGGCTTTCCACTCCCCTGCCGCCCGGACGAGGTGGCGGGCGAGACCGCTGGGCTCGCCGTCGTCGTGCTCGGAGGCCCAGGCAATCAGCCGCTGACGGCTTCCCTCGGAAACCCTTTCGCCGAACTGGCCCAGGAACTCAGCCAGGTACGTCTTTGCATTCGCCGTGGCGTCCTGGATCAGGTCCCCGATGAACGAGCCCAATGCAACGCTTCCGAGCGCCTGGACCGCGTCACGCGGGTGCGGGCGGCCCGCGGTCCGGGCGAACCGGTCCGCCACGTGGGCCGCATACTGGCGCCCCAAAATCTCCTCTGCGTCCAGGTAAGTTGCAGGCGGACGGACCTCACCGTTAATGACAGACAGCGGGTCATGCAGCTTGGGCAGATGCTCGCCGCGGCCCCGCACGAAAGCGAGCACCAGCGAGTTGCCGGTGAGACGGCCGGCACGGCCGACGCGCTGCAGGTAGGACGCGACTGAGGTGGGTAGCGAGGCAAGCATGACGCAGGAGAGGTCGCCGATATCAATGCCCATCTCCAGCGTGGGAGTGGCCACCAGGACGTTGGGCGCCTGCGGATTGTCAGATCCCGACTTGAACTGGGTCTCGTAGGTGATACGAGTTTTGTCGTCCAGGAGGGACGTATGCTCACGAGCAACCACGCGTTTGCTTTCCCGCGACGAGTAAAGGTCCCGGTAGAAGTTCCGGGAGTCGCCCGCTTGGCGTTCCAGCCTGCCGCTGCACCGGACCAGAGTGCACGGGGCGCCGTCGAGCTGGTCGATGACGGTTAGGCTCCCCGGAGTCACGGCCTTGCAAACCTTGCAGGCAAGGACATGGCGGCCGGACTCGAGGTCGTCCACGGCTGGAACGGAGAGCATGATCTTTGCGGGATCCAGCCAGTAGACGTCAGCTCCGGAGTTGGTGCTGGTCTTGCCCAGCACACCGTCCTCTTCCAGCGCGGTCATCAGAGCCCTGGAAAGATAACCGCTGTCCGACGGCGCAATGCCGAGGCAGCGCGCTGTCCACCGGGAATACCACGACGTCGATGGCGTAACGGTGTCCAGGTTGTCGGTTGAGGCGTCCGCGCGGCCGATCCGCGGGAACGCCGGCGCGGGTCGCCCGGACGGGAAAGCAGGCATGCCTTCCCCTTTGGGCCGGCCTCCCCAGATCTGCCACCGTTTGCCGTCCGTGGCGATGTATCCCTTGAGCCACTCGTGGTTGATGCCGCCTTGGAGGCGGATCCGCTCAACGCTGCCGCGGATCCACTGCAGCAACTGCTGGTCGGTAGGCGGAGCGTCCCCCACCATCGTCTGGTGCTGCACCGAGTCGTACGCCCGGCGGGCGACGGCGAGCATGCGTGTGGCGCTGCCTGCATCCGTCTCGACGGCGAGAGAACCGGTGAGCTCCAGCGTCCGGCCGGTGCGGGATTGCAGGCCGAGCTCCAGCAGGGCGTCGAACTGCAGGCGGCGCCTGGCGAACCGGCGTCCGCGCGCCTGTTCCGCAGGTGTCGCTTTCGGGTTCCAGAACTGCCGGAAACTCTGCCGGTCCACGTATTCGGGTGCCACCAGCTGATAACGCTCTGCGGGCGACTTTGCATTGGCAATGGCAGCGTCGACAACCTCTGAGAGTGTCGCAGTGTTCTCGCCCAGGGCACGGCGCAGTGCCGTGCGGAGCGTCATGGTGTGCGAGCGGGACTGGACGTACCCGGCCCGGTGGGCCGCGTCCTGCACGCTGTCGGTGAAGACCAGAGCCTTCTTCTCACCTTCGTCCAGGCCCTCAGCCCCGAAGAGGTTGGAGATGCTCACGGAGAGCATCGTGGCGATGGCACTGCCCATAAAGGCGATGCCCTCCTTGGCCAGGCAGGACGGGCAGACGTCCCGCTTGGACTGGTCGTCGGCGTCCTGGCCAGTAAGCATCAGCACAGGAATGACGCGGCCTTCGGCCAGGTCTGCACTGTCCGCCGCGGGAGGAGTCTTTGAAAGTCCCCGGTTGACTGTATGCAGCCAGTGCAGTCCCTGGACCTGCTCCGCGCCGTCTTGACGGAACTCGATGATGTCCGCCTCGGCGGCGGCGGAAATAAGAGTTCTGAACCTCGGGTTGTTCGCCAGGCGGGCCTCGCGAATCTTGGAGTCGTCTAGCTCCAGGTCCAGGCCTGTAGGTGCCAGGACGGCGCCCCAGCCAGACCGGCCGCAGTGCCGGCAATAGACCGCGGGCAGGAACATGTCGTTCGACTGGTCAACGCCATCATCAGACCAACGGAACCGTGGAACGGTGTCAACAGCGGCATCCACCCTGGACATTTCGCGGATCCAAAGGTGGGTTTCGACAGTCAGGGCTTCTCGGCCATGCTTGGCACGGATGTGGCTGAGCAGCGCGATGACATGGGACAGGAATTCTTCGGCGTCTGAAGCATTCACGCCCTCCGGCAGGGCATGCGCCGGGAAAATTGTCTGTGAGAGTTTGGCGAGCTCGACGGCGACTGTTGCGTGGCTGAGGAGGGCTGCGGTGAGCGGATGCGTACGCATCGCGTCAAGCAGGTCCGTAGGCCGTTGCTCGAAGAGTGCTTTGAGAATGGGTTCAACCACGTTTTCCGGAGCGTCGCCGGCTTCCCGCATTGCCGCTACGGCCGAGTTCGTTTCGGAGATATTTAGTGCAACGGCGTGCAGATCCTTCGCCCGGGCTGTGCCGGAGCCGAGCGCCGACCAGTCTTCAGAGCTCAGCCTGGACTCGGTGACAACGGCCTCATGAGGGAAAGCTTCGCCGAAGACAGTCTCGGCGAACCGCAGCATTGCTTCGGGGTCGCCCTTGCTGCCGAGGGTGGCGGAAGTGGCGACGGGAGTAACGCGGCCGAGCGGCCGGGCCCGGTCGTCCTCCGTCAGCCCGTTTGGACGGTCGGTGATGTCTTCCGGCCAGTAGCTCTTCATTGACAGCCCGAGCCGGCGCAGCAGCATGGCAACGTCGGTGCCTTGAGCGCCATCGTACGTATGAAATTCGTCCAGTACGACGTACTGCAGGCTTGTCGCCGACTTCTGCCAGAGGGGCGCGTCCTCTTGGCGGAGCAGGAGCATGTCCAACATTTTGTAGTTGGTCAGCAGTATGTCCGGCGGATCTTCGCGGAATACCTGCCGGTCATTGATGAGCCCGTCCTTGGCGACCTTGGTGCGGCTGGTGTCCTGTTGTCCAGTGTAGATGCCCGCACTGATCCCTGAGAGTTCAGAGTAGGTGGTCAGTATCTCGGCTAGGCGCTTGGCCTGGTCATTGGCCAGGGCGTTCATTGGGTAGAGGATGAGCGCTTTCATGCCCGTGACACCATCACGCTTTGCTCGGAGAACGTGATCCAAAATGGGATAGAGGAAGGCCTCGGTCTTGCCGGAGCCCGTTCCCGTCGTGACAAGGGTGGGCTCGGGGCGCCGATTGGCCCTGGCACCCTTGCGGTCGACGGCCTTGCTGCTCAGCCGCTGAAACGCCCGGGCCTGATGACCGTAGGGTTCGAACCCCTCGTACCACTCCAGGCAGTCCCGCCAACCGGATTCGGCCGTTTCGAATGGCAATCGCAAACGAACGTACCCGCCCTTGAAGAGACCCTGATCTGGGTCTGCGAGGAAATCCTTGATTGCAGCTTGCGCATTGCCGTCAGTCAGAGCAAAGGTCGTGGCCAGGTAGTCCGAAAGACCTCGGCGAAGATCGCCCGCTTGGCTCGTAGGCAGCAGTTCCGGCATCAGGAGTGTTCTCCCAGCAGGCTCGAGAAGTGCGCGTAAGCCTTACGCATGTCCTCTTCACGGTCGAAGCTCTGGAACGGGAATTCAAACAGGTACTTAACACCGCTCTGCGGGTGCGTCCAGGTTCGATCATCGCTGGAAAGGTCTTTACCACGCTGCCGATAAAGCCGGTTCAGCTCTCCAGGAACCTTCCGTCCATTGGCGTCGTAAATATCGGATTGCTCGTAACCCCGAAGTACTGAAAATTGTGTTCGGTATATTGTGCAAAGCTCATCTATCGTCACCCCCAGCGACATGGCGGCGAGGACATCTAGTTCTACTAGGAGGGCCCGCCTCTCTCCTGCCTTGCGCGCCGCATGCTGAGCAGCGTCAGCAAATCCTGCATCCGCACAGAGCGGTTCAAATGCCTTTGTGAGGGAGATGAGCCGCAGGAACCTCTCCACAATCATTTCAGAAGCACTGGACTGCATCTCGATTGGAAGCCGCCCAATGTCATCGCCTGAGATCTTTGAAGCTCCAACGACTTTCATGAGAAAGTCGGCAACAATTGTGGAGGATATTCCAGCGACAGTGACGAGCGCCCTCGCATCTCCCGCCGCAAGACTTCCCGCGGCGTAGACATTGTCCACATGGGCGGTTCCGGGAGGGACGATCGATGCGTGAAGCGTCCTTGCCCCCGTTACCGCCGCCATCCGGCGCCACACCATCCGGTACTCACGACGTTGCCGAACAGGTCTTCCGTCAATGCCTACCCAGTTACCAAAGCTCGAGGCGTATGAGCCCGTGCTACCTGCGGGCTGGTAGCTGGTGCGCGGGACGAAGTCTTCGGGAAGCGCTTCGAGATCGATTTCGCTCCAATCGAGGTTGTTTTTCATAGTCGGGTTCGGCTCCTTCGCAAACGGGTTTGCGACTGTGAAGTGCGGCCCCTGCAAAATGACGTCGTCCCAGGATTCTGACACAGCGGATCCGACTTCGAAGTAGCCCTTTTTGCGGTCAATGGATTCGTCCCAGCCCCGCGAATACTGCAACCCAAGTTCCCTGACTCGAGGTGCCAAGCTCAGTTTTTCAAGAACAGCGGAACTTGCACGATTGACTGGATAGACCATCCTCGCTTGGATGGCAGGCGTTCCCGGTTCATCAAGGATGCCAGCCCAGACCTTCAGCACGGTTTCGTCGACTTCGATGATGCGCTCTGCATGCGGCCGGGTGTCCCAGGAGCCGTCGGCATCCTTCAGTCCAGGGACCTCCCCTGAGCCGTCATGGATCTCCGAGCGAGCGACCGTGTCGGGGTGGTAGAGCGACGCCGCCATCTTGAAGTGCGGTGATTCGTGGCGAGCACCGTAAACATGAATTCCGTAGGTCACCAAGTGATGGATCTCAAATAGGCAGAGCTCGTTGATGAACTGCCAATGCCTGCGAATGCGCCTGTACGTTTCGGCACGCAGATGGGCGGCCTTCTTTTCAGTGAAGTGCGACTCCGGATGGACCAGAGCCACTACACCAGTTGTGGAGCCAGAACGCCATGCACGGACCATGAACGCCCGATAAAGGTCCGGCTGCAACCCCGTCAGAAGTGAGTAGTCAGCCGGTGATGCCAGGAACTCGGCGACGACGGCCGTGGGTACGGCGCCTTCGATAAATAGATCACGCATGCCCGCGTGCGCGAGCGTCTCCTCTCGTTTTGCTTTCACCTGCGCCTGAGTCGGCTTGTCTACGAGTTGCCACCATGGATCACCTTCAGCAAGCAGTGCTGCCTCATCCGATCGAGGACGCACCCACGGCGGGTTACCGACTTGGAGATCAAAGCCGCCACGGCCAAAGACCGATGCGAAGTCGAGTTCCCAGTGGAAGAATCCCTGATCCCTGGCGACCCGTTCGCACACGTCGAGCCAGCGATGCCCCGCTTTAACGGAGCCAATTGGCTTCACCTGCGATGTGCTGTGGTCGAAAGATTCAATCGCTTCCAGTTCGCCCCATGACGCCATGGAGAGCACCGATGTCTGGCCTTCGACGTAGCCGTATTTCCGTGACGCCTTTCTTGCGGACGCTTCGATCCCGAGGATACCTTCGAGCGCGGAGATCCATTCGTCGAGCGATGGAGGCTGAACTCCGCCGGTCGCGCGTTCCGTCGACGGCCAGAACCAAAGCGCGTTCCACGCATCCATGACCCTGCGCAAGCGCTGATAGGAGCCGTTTTCATCGTTGAGCGACCGCTCGATTTGTTCGCGTGCGACGGCAGGGGTTTCAACAAGATCAACCACCGAATTGGCGTCTACGGCGGGTTGTGTTGACTTGCCGAAGTAATCGATTTCTCGGCGCGCCTCAGCCTCAGCGACCTGCAGACGACGGAGCGTCAGCTGCCACAGCGATTCCACTCGGCTGCCCAAAGCGACAAGGCGATCCAGCTGCGTCTTGCTCGGCTTAACCTTGACCTTGGTCCGCCAGGCCTTCAGCTTCTTCTGTGCTTCGCCCGTCTGGTCTTTGACTTCCTTGGAGTCGGCGGCTGCGCCCCAGCCTTCCGCCGGCAACAGGAAGTGGTGGATGCGGCTGACAACGTTAGGGTCATCCGAGCCGTCCACCATTGCCGCAACGAGACCAGTGAGCGGGGCCTCGCCCGGCTCAGACTTCAGCCATGTTTTGTCGTTCACCGACTGACGCGAGTACGTGGCCCTTCTCGAACCGATGAGCGAATTTCCTCGCCGCAGACGCAGCCCGAACCACGGAGCCTGGAGGTCCTTGACCATGGTGTCAAGCCACAGTGAGACTTCGGCAAGTTCGACCGCCGTCGAATTCAGGTCAACTCCGTGGACCTGATGCAGGGCGATCTGTGCTTTGACCTTCTGCAGTTCCTGCGGGTATTCGTCGGCTGGGATCTGCTGGTCGAGCTCTTTTTGCTTGCGCTTTAGGTATTCGTCGGCCAGTTGTCGCACGGCCTCAATGGCGAAGGCCCCTGAACCGAGTGCGGGCTCGCAGACAGTCAATCTCAGGACGTCATCTGCCGCAGTGTTGGTGCCATCCTGATCCAACAGCTCCTCAAGGGCCTGCGACACGACGAACTTAGTCAGCACCTCGGGAGTGTAGTAGGAGGCAGACTGCTGACGCTCGCGGCCAGCAAGGCGAAAGACGAAAGATCCCGTCAAATGCCGTACCGGGCGCCAATCTCCCGTCCGATCATCTTTCTCCTTTACGAGATGTCGGGGCTCAATGGACTCTGCGCGCTCCACGGGAACCACCCAGGAGCCTTTTTCCGGGTCTCCATCCCTTGCTACCTCTAACAAGTCGGTTTCGGCGATGAATCCTGTGTAGGACATGAGTCCCTCGTAGACAGCTCCCAACTGGTTGATGCCGAGCTCTGCATACGAGATGAACCCGCGGTCTTTTCCGGGAGTTTCCTTGGTCTGCAGGAGGTGTCTTAAAACCCGATGAAGCGCCGAGTTGCCAAGTTTTACGTCATTGATGAGAGATGTTGCCGTGTTCCTAAAAAGGTCGGCCCTAAGTGGCCGAAAGACCAGCCCTTCGTTATCCCCGGATGCGTCCTGAGAGGCAGACGTGTCTTGCTGCGGTCGATGGCCCCTGTCGACGAGCTTAAAAAGCCGTTCCAAGGACTCGTAGATATGAGTCCCGTCTTTGACTTGTGAGTTGAATGAGTCAACGTCCACGAGTGTCAGTTCCCGGAGCCGGTCCAGGCCGTAGCCTTCGTTGTATTCACCCGCACCAATGGGCAACACACCCATCTCGGGTGAAGCCTCCGCGTAAAGCAGGAACAGTATGCGGTAAAGGAACCGCAGGGATTGGCGGGCCAGGTCCTGACCGTCGACATCGTCCACTGGGAACCCGCGAGCGGCTCGCCTGTTGAGCACGTCATTAGCGATGATTTCGATAGAGCGGCGGATGCCCTCCCGCAAGTCCTGGGAAACGCCTACCGTATGTTTGACAGAGGCCGCCAGGACGTCGTCCCACCAGATAGATCCGTCGGGATTTGGCATGACCGAGTCCCGGCCAAAGATAGCGAGGAAGCGATCGGTTTCCGAATGCTTTCGGGTGTCATTTCGGTCGGCAACGAGCAGGGCGTCAGCGGCAAGATAGCGGCCCTCGGCCCAGCGCTCCTGCTCCGTCAGCACCAGCCAACGCCCCGCCATGACGACGACGTACTTGGGCGAGCGTTCCGCAAGGTAAATTTCCGAGACGACCCTGGCCAGCGTCAGGGACGGCATCTCCTTGCCGTCGACGAGCACGCGGCCGAGCGGCTTTACCGATGACAAAACATCTTCAGCAGCGTCGGCGGCATCGGCCTCAAGAAACACGACGTCGGCGTTGTCCGTCATCCACACGCCGGGAACCAAGGTCTCCGTGCCGCTGCGCTCAAAGATTACCGCCGCCGTCGTACCTTTGAACCCGAGCGCGGTGCGCAGGAGGGCGTATGCCTCGCGAGCGCCCGCAGGGTCCTCGGCCAGCCCGGCGAGCAGGATCTGCAGCCGGCCGCGGGCTTCGGAGAAGCGGGTCAGGGTGGTGGGGTGGCCTTCCTTGGCTTGTTCGTCCCAGGACTTCCGGAGCTTGATGACTTCGGCCTGGAAGGACTCTTTGGTGGAATCCGTGGTGAAAAAGTGTTCGCTGATCCAGTCTTCACCGACAACGATCGAATCAAAGGACGGCATTACTGGTCAGCACCTTCCGGTACGGCGGCAGGGGTATTGCGGGGAACGACGATCAGAAGCGGGCGGACCAGGCGCTGGGCCGGCGCGAGCGACTCGGCGATGAGCTGCTCCTCGGTGACCCGCTCCCGCTGTTTCCTGACCTCCACCCGCTGTGTGAGTTCGAAGGACAGCTGGGTCCAGCCGGTGGCACGGTCCGTCCATGACTGCAGTCGCTGCTCGGCCGCCGCGGCCGCGGACTCGAACGTCATCTGCATGGTCTGCCTGGCGTTTTCCACAGCGCGTGGGAGGAGGGCCTGCAGACCGTCCAAGCTGACGGGGCCGGGATTGGTGGTCTTGTTGTGCACGCCGATAGCTGCCAGGTGGTCCCCTAGGTCCTCGAGGGGCTGGTCCATGCAGAAGTTGGGATTGCTGGGATCGGGGAACTCGACGGCGATGAACGCCTTCGACACGACTTGGCCGCGGCGGTTCATGAGCGTGCCCATGAGGAGAACCTGCGGGGCGTCGACGTCGCCGCGGACGGCGAGCACTTCGCTGCGGGACATCGAGCCCAGGGCGCGGTCGCTGGCCCAGTCCAGGACGGGGTGGAGCGGGCCGAGGTAGTGGGCCTCGGGCCAGCTCATGTCATCGGATTCGCGGGCCCGGTCCAGTTCCCTGGTGCCGGCTTCCACGGTGGTGGCGAGCTTGAGGCGCTCGGTGACCTTGCGTTCGGAGAGGTAGTCCTGTGGAAGGTAGCCGAGGCGGTGCTGGAGATCGGCGGGCGGGTTCAGCTCGGCGAGGCCGTGGCCTGGGTGGATGGTCCAACCGAGTTTCTTCTGGGGTTCGCCAAAGGCCTCGTTCAGGGCCTCGTCAAGAAAGTCCAGGTCCGTGGCGTAGAGGCCGGACGGCTTCTCCACCGGTACGCCGTCGCTGGGTCCATCCTGGTTGAGGGCTTCAAAGTCTAGGAAGTCCCAGACGTCGCCTGACTCGGGGTCCGGGGCTGGCTCGCCGACGGTGTCTTCGAACTCCTTCTTGCCGAGGAGGACATCCAGAATGGCGTCCTCCTCCTGCTTGACGCTGTACTTCCCCATAAGGGAGGCAACGTCATTCAGCACGGCGTGGGCTTCGTGCTCGCGTTCCATGAGCCGGGTGAGCACCTTGATGTCACCTGAGAAGCGGGTGTTGCTCGGGTTCAGCAGAAGGGTGGTGATCTGCGGTTTGTGTCGCTGGCCGAAGCGGTCGATGCGTCCGTTGCGCTGCTCGATCCGGATGAGGCTCCACGGGATATCGAAGTGAATCAGGTGGTGACATTCGGCGTGCAGGTTGACGCCTTCGGAGGCGACGTCTCCCGTGACCAGGACCCGGAGCGGGCTGTTGCCGCGTTTGAATTGGTCCACGATGCTCTGCTGTTCGACGTCGCTGAGGCCGCCGTGAAGGAGACCGACGTTTTCGGGCTTCAGGCCGAGGGCCTTGGGCAGGGTCTCCTGGAGCCACTTGAGCGTGGCGACGCGTTCCGCGAAGACTACGGCCCTTGTTGGTGATCCCTTGCCGACGCCAATCTTTTTGAGGTAGCTGACGAGTTCGTTGTACTTGCCTGATTCGCCGGTGTTTGCCTTTTCTGCAAGCTGGCGGAGGCGACCCAACGCCTCAGTCTCTCCGGCCTCGGTGGAAGCATCGGCGTCGAGCTTTTTCAGACGCTCCGTAACCGTCTCCAGCAGCGCGGCGGGACTGGAAAGGAAGGCTTTCGCGAGGGTCCAAGAGAACAAGGAGCCGTTCTGTCCCGAGTACGGGGAGGGACGGCCCTCAGGGTAGAGCCAGGTATCGGAGAGCTCCTCGGCGATGGCGTTCTCGGCTGCAGAAGCGGCGACGAGGCGGTTGTCCGGTTCTTCTCGTTCCGCCCAGTCTGCACCGACTTCCTGGGCGACCTCGGGGCTGTGGCGGTGCCTGCGGATGATGAGGTTCTCCACCTGTTTGGGATCGAAGGTCCCATCGGGGCGGACGGCCGTAGGGTCGAGGAGGCGAAGGAGCTCGGCGAAGGACTCGTTGCGGCCGTTGTGCGGGGTGGCCGACGCAAGGATCAGCGCTTCAGTGTTGGGCGCGAGGATGCGGGCGAGCTCATTGTTGAGGGTTCCGGTGTTGGTGAGGTTGTGGGATTCATCGATGACAACGGCGTCCCATTTCAACTTTCCGAGGTGAGCTCGGTATCGGGCGCTCTTGAGGGTATCGATGGAGATGATGGCGCGCTTGTAGTAGGTGAAAGGGTTGCGCGTGGCCGGCAGTTTTTGGCGCACCTTCTGGATGCCGGCGGAGTCAAGGCGGACGAAGGGGAGGGCGAAGCGGCACCAGAGTTCGTGCTGCATCTGCTCCAGGACGTGGCGCGGCGTAACCACCAGGATGCGTTCGCCGCGGCCGCGCTTGACCAGCTCGCTGAGGATCATGCCGATCTCGAGGGTCTTGCCCAGGCCGACGGCGTCCGCGATGAGGATGCGGGGCCTGATGTTCTTGGTGTCCAGGGCTTTTGCGACGGCGATCTGCTGGTACTTCAGATTGCGAGACAGCATTAGGGTCGAGACTGTGAGGTGCTCGGCGGACTGCGGTGTGGGGGTCTTGCGGAGCGTCGTCTCCAGGAACAGCCGTGCTTTGCGGTAGTTCGGGGTGTCGTCCGCGACGACCTTGGACTTGGCCGGGTCCACGACCTCGATGTCGTCGAGGGCGGAGTAGAAGGCCGCTGTGGTGTCCCTTACTAGCTCGCTGAGGCCTTGGACCCTGACGAGTGTGCCGTCCACGGACTTCTCGAGGCTGGTGACCAGCCACTCCTCATCACGGACGTGGACCACCGAACCGGGTGCGACGTTGAGTTCCCGGTTTTCGGCTGTAACTGTCAAGACCTGCTCCTGTGCTTGTTGCTTCCCCATAAGAAGGATCCGCTGCAGCATCGGCAGCAGCCCCTTCCATGCCATTATGTCCGGGAACGCGTCTGGCATGGCGATTCGGCACTTCCCAGAGCAGGAGTTGCGCCTCTTCTATCGCAAAACGAATCAGGAGTCCCACAAGCATTTGTAGAATCGGCTTTCTAGCGAGGCGCAGACTCCCGTCACTATCACGGGCACTCCGGAGGGTAGCCACTAGCGAGTCGCTCTTGAGTACTCTTGGAACCGGCAGGAGAACTCTGAGTTCAAGAGCGGGTGCTCCATGGACTAGAGTCTTGGCGTGAGCGACATATCCCATGGGCAATTGGAACAGGGCCTCCTGCACCACGAAAAGTGCGACAACTGCAAGGAGACGCGTCCTGCCCTACGGATACACATAGACGACGAAGATCCACTCATAGCGATAGACAGACACATATCTTGCGGACAGTACGTGTGGAACTTCAGCGTAGGGTTGATGGCTAGTCACTCCGTCACGAAATGTATGGAGCACGTCGTGCGCGCGTGCTCTGCCCATGCCAACTACCACCTACATCGCGGCGACTACTTACGCCCAAAAAATCCAAAGGTTTCCAAATCCTTCGGGACACTGGACAATGAGGAGCAAGCGAACAAGGCCTACAACGAGTCGACGGTGAACATCGTCGGCGGAGCGGTTGATTGGAGGGAAGAGTGGCGAACAAAGAAACACTGAAGTCTCGCGCGCGGATCGCCGCCAAGTTCAGCATCTTGATGCGGCAGCAGGACTTTCTGGCCGCGCCAGCAAAGAACCTGCCGACGGACTCGAACGGAGAGTACACCGTGATCGTCGCAGCTGACTTCGAATCTGCAGTCGTTACCATCCATAGGATGGAAACCGTGGGTGAAAGACATGCGACCTTAGTAACCGAGATAGACGGAAAGCTGACCATCACCACTTTCGAAGGCCATTACAGGGCTTCGGCTTCACATGAATCAGTGGATGTTCCGGGAGGATTGACGGTGCGCGAATGGCTTTCAAATGCTCGGTCCTCTAAGGGAAAGATGTATAGCGCCAGCGGTAGTGAGTTCGAGGCCGAAATTTCATCGCTCGTGTTAGAAAACGCCTAATTGAATTTCTAGAGAGTGCCCGCTCCTGTTCGAGCGGGCACTCTCTTGTGTTTGAGCAAACTACGCTGGCTTCAGCACTGCATGAGGCTGCCTCACCGATTGAATCTGGTTATGCCACTCTGACCCTGAGGCACAGTCTCGACCAATGATGCGATGACCAGCCTCGTGTCGATTTAGGGATGTCGGAGTTGCCCCCTGCATACTTGGGGAATGAGTCGTCTGTCAGCGCATGAAGAGCCCCTGTCCAAAATCTTCAGTGCCCAGTACCAATTCTCGATCCCCGATTATCAGCGTCCTTACTCCTGGACAACGGAACAGTCACTTCAGCTACTTGAGGATCTGACGAACGCGCTCGACAGAGAATCCAAGTCCGAACCCTATTTCTTAGGTTCCATAGTCTTGGTGAAAAACATAGATGACTCAGCTGCGGAAGTGATTGACGGTCAGCAGCGACTTACAACCGTAACAATGCTCCTCGCTGTTCTCCGCAGCCTCACGGAATCGGCAGGGCTTAGGACATCGTTTGAGGCGATGATCAGCGAACCCGGGGATGAGCTTCTTGAGCGCCTAGAGCAGCCCCGTCTACGCCTCCGGTCGCGCGACAGAGAGTTCTATCGCCACTACGTTCAGGACGGTCATCTATCCGACTTGTTCGCCCTGCCGGACGGTAGTCTGAAGACCGATGCCCAACGGAACATCCGCGACAATGCCAAGGCAATATACGATGAACTAGCCACGTGGACGGACGCAAGGCGCACCGAGTTTTCAAGGCTCCTTGGGAACCGCACTTTCCTCGTTGCCGTAGCGACTACTGATCTCGTTAGCGCCCACCGCATCTTCAATGTAATGAATTCACGCGGCCTGGATCTGTCGGCCGCAGACATCTTCAAGTCTCGAGTGATCGGTGCCCTTCCCAAGGCAGAATCGGAGCTTTACGCGACGAAATGGGAAGACGCCGAAGATGGCCTCGGCCGTCAGGCCTTCCAAGACCTGTTTCTCCACATCCGAACTATCTATGCCAAGACCCGTGCCCAGAAAGAAATTCTGCAGGAGTTTCCCGTGCAGGTCCTTGACCAGTTCCTCCCTGACAGGGCAGCAGCTTTCGTGGACGAGGTGCTCCTTCCTTATGCCGATGCCTATGCGACGATCGAAAATGAAAGCTACGTGTGGCCCCACGGCGCCACCGAGGTCAATGCATGGCTCAGGCGCCTAAATCAAATTGACAACAACGATTGGAAGCCAGTTGCCCTATGGCTGCTGCATAACTTCAAGACGGACCCAGCGCGGCTTGCCGCAATGCTGATGAAGCTGGAACGCATCGCATCAATCATGCTCATTCGGCGCGCTTACCAGACTCCCCGGAGCACTCGGTACGCAAACCTGCTCAAGAGTCTCGATGCTGGCTACGGAACCGACGCACCAGAGTTTGCGGTTTCCGATCAAGACAAGCGGTCAGCCCTGCTCCAACTCGTTGGACCGATCTACGACATGGCCCCAGTTCGGAGGTACGTGCTTCTCCGTCTCAATGAACTGCTCGCCAGCGCCCCTGTCACGTTCAATCCAAAAATAGTCACAGTCGAGCACGTGTTGCCGCAGACTCCTCGCCATGACTCGAAATGGATGCATGACTTCAGCGACGAAGACCGGGAGTATTGGGTCCACCGCTTGGCAAACTTGGTCCTTCTCGACAAGAAGAAGAATTCAGAGGCTCAAAATTATGACTTCGACGAGAAGAAGAAGCGCTACTTCAGATCCACTACTGGCATAACCCCCTTCGCGCTCACGATGGGGGTTATCGATTCCCCGTCCTGGACACCGGAACTGCTGGAGACCAGACAAACGCAGCTTGTAGAAACTCTCGCTAAGGCTTGGGACATCGGGCGCGATAGTTCCGGTATGAACCTAGCGCGGCTTTCCGAAAATGAGCTCGCTTCCACAAATGAGCCCTCACGCGGCTCTAGTCCAGTCGACCGACGTGTAACCCTCGTGGCTCTTCTAGCGGCAGGATTACTCGAAGCTGATACGAGACTCGTATGGAAGAGACCTCGTGTGGGTGAAGTGCATCAAGCTTCAGTGACTGCTCAGGGCCAAATCTTATTGGAAGACGGGCGGCTATTTGATACGCCGTCTCGAGCAGCCAAGGAGGCCGCCGGAATCGAAGCCCAAGACGGATGGGATGCTTGGGCTCTGCCCGACGGCCGTAAGATCGGCGCACTGTGGCACGAGTACCAGGTCCTCAAACAGGGCGGGTATGCCGACAACCCCAAAGCGGCGGTAGGCACCAGCTAGCTCGGGTTCAGAGCAGCGTGCTGACCTGCGGTGCATTTCCGCTGCCATGAGACCGAGCAGGCGCGCTGGCGTTCACCATTGTGGGCCGGCGAGCCCGGCGACCGCAATACGTGATTGTCACTGGCCCCGATCAAGGCTACTAACTAGGGCTACGGATGACAGTCCGAGAACAAGAGCATGCGCTCCCTCACCCGCCTTGTCGTCACCGAAATCCACGCCTGCGCCATCGGCGGCACTGACTTGTACCCGACTCGTCGCCCCTTACCCTTAGTGACGGACCAGGGACGAAAAGGGGCGGCACCCTGACGCCGACGCCTTGATAGTCCTGTTGCCGGAAAATAGTGAACCACTCCGGACCCAGTTCACGCTGCCCAGTAAGGCCTCAACGATCACCGACTCTGCGCTCGCCCGAGAGGAGACCCACATTGAAGCGGCGCAGCCCAAGCTCGCTATCCCAGCTTCACAGTGTCTCGTTGAAAGAGGAAGGACATCCATGGCGGGTACTCCCCGACTTCGCGATGACAAGGGAGTCTGCCGTCGTGGGTGCCATCACGTGCACCGACTCGCCCGAGCCTCCCACCTTTACGAACTGGGAATCCTGAAGACCTTGGGATTCGTGAACCGGTTCAACCTGGATGCCTACGCTCTCAGGTCTAAATATGTCCAGCTGGCCTTGGATGCAGACAAGTTGCAATCAATAGTCAGGAATCGGGGTTCCGAGAGAGCCGAAACTTTCAGAAATGGCGAGGGTTCCCATCTAGGAAAAGCTTTTGAAAACGGGTATTCAAGAAATCCTCCTCGTAAACGATTTTGGGGTCCCATTTGCGAATCGTCCCTTGTCCTTCGCCTGTTCCCGTTGCGTGAGCAAGTTCGACGGCAAGCTTGTTGAGAGAAGGGTCACGTCGCCCTAATGCCGTATAGAGCGCGACGACAAAATGAGCCACGGCCCCATATTGCAGCGAGTCATTCATGGTCAGGTACGACGACATCGTGAAGTCCTCCGCTGCTGGTTGAAGCCCAGACATAGGGATATAGGACACTCGCTTGCACGTCAGGGTTCCCGCGTCCGCGATGCAGACGAGATCCACAAGGTCTCGAGGGTGTGCCGCAAGCTCCGCTCTGCGATCGAAACCCTCAGCAAGCGCTAGGACTGGATCTTCGCCAAGAACGTGAGAATGGGCGAGGAACCCTGTGGGGATGCCTGGCAGGAGTTGCCCTTCGACTGTTGTTTTGTCGACGTTACTCAAATTAGCAAGCGCGGCCGCCCAATCTGCTATTTCTTTATAGTGCTTCTTTCGGGCGGTGAGCTTCACGGAAAATGCTGCCGCTACCCCACCCACATGAACCTTGGCTCTATAACGAAGGTGTTGCGGGTAGCCAGGTTCGAAGACAACAATGTCCGTTTCGAACGGCTGGACTCTATCGTCCTTTCCGATGATGTATTTTCTCAGCCCCACCCCATATGCAGGCGGGAGCCACTTAGCTAGGAGGTCCGCCCACGTAGATTCTCCTTCATGCCCCGACCGTTGGATATCCACTGTGTGAGCTGACTGAGCATCAGAGTAATCTCGTGCTATCTCCTCTTGAATTGACTCGAACCATCGTCTGGTCTCGCTGGTAGGTTTTTTTGTCACTGGGGCAGCTTTGGTTATGCGACCTTCTAATTCAGCAACATACTTCCTGATGGTGGAAACGCTAACTCCTAACTCACTTGCAATGTCTTCCTTGGGCGCACCCTGCTTAAGTAGGCGGGCCGTTTCCTCCATGCGGGCAGCTTTCCCGCCGGCTCGTTCCGTCATTCTCCCAATATTGCCTTATCCGGCGAGCTACCGTGGCCGCAACGATGGTGCGAACACCGCGAGTGCGCGGTCGCCCCAAGATGCGCCACGTACTCGTGCCGACTGCTTTCCGCTCGCTTGCGCGCCGGTTCCGCATCGCAGCTGCGGCGCGGCCATCATTAGGAGGAACCCGATGATGGCCGCCAGCTGAAGCAAGGTTGAACGCAGTTCTTCACGCTGGGATTCACGCCGCGAACACCCCCGCCCCGTACGTTGTTCTCGATTGCCCGGGCCGCGTTCACGGCCAGCCACTGCTCCGACTTATGCTCCCAGGCACCAGGACGAGCAGGCCCGCAGGACCTGCCCGCCGCCATCGGCCAGCGACCTGGCGAGCTCGAGGAACCACAGGGCGTAACAGGTCATCAGCCCGAACCGCACTCTCCCGTACTCAAAAACCGCAGAATCGGTGGACGGACCCGCTTGATGCACGTGGGCTCCCCGAAGCCCTGCGCATCGAAAAGGTGGATCTTCCGGAAGGAAGCCAGCCGGTCGCCGTCAGGCCCAAAGCCACCAACGTGTTGTACGCCCGGTCCGGACCGTCCGACGTTTCCACTGTGCCCGCCACCAGCGTGATCCGATGTCGGCGGGCACAAAGATGCCGCCGCCGATCAGTGCCACGAGCACGATGGCACGCGGCACGGTGCGGCGCGGGTTGATGGTTTCCTCGGTGAGGGTGGTGACGGCGTCGAACCCCAGGAACGAGTACGCCGCGATGGCCGCGCCAACGGATTATGTTTCACGGCCGCAGCGCCGTGCAGGAAAGTAACTTCGAGGGCTTCACCGCTTCCTGCCAGCCTTCGGGGCGCCCTCGAATCAGCGGAGTGGCAACGCTTCATGCTTCCAGCAGCTGCAACGGCATTCGCATGGGCTGCGTGATCAAACTCCTGGCTTCGTTCGACTGAATCGAAGACTGCGGGTCTCACGACGGCCAGTTGTGACAAAGGTCCACTAATTGCCGGAATCTTTCGGACAGGGTCAGCCCAGTCTTGAGGCCCAGGCCATGCTGGCATAGGTCTTGGCATGCAGCACTGAGGGCGCGCCATGCCAAAGCCAGGCGTGCCCTCAGCATGAACGGAAACCGCGAAGTAGTCTAAGCCGCGGATTTAGTCAACGAGCACCGGCTCCTTAGCACCATCCGACGATTCAACGGCGACCGCAACTTTCCTGGACCGCTGGTTCATCCAGCAGCCCACTGCAAGAACAGCCACAAGACCGAACGTGCTCAGGAGCTGCGGACGGGATTCCTCGCCGATGAAGCCCACCGTGAAGATCGCCGCGAGGATGAGCAGACCAAAGCACGTGAGCCACGGGAACCCGGGCATCCGCAGCGGAAGGGCCGTCCCCTCGCGGTCGGCGCGGAGGCGCAGCGCCAGCTGAGCGAGGAGCGCTGATGTCCACACCAGCAGGCAGGTTGAGCCCACAATGTTCAACAGGACGGCAAGGACCATCTCGGGGAACGCCAGCTCCAGCACCACCGTGACAACGCCGAAAGCAACGCTGGCGAGGACTGCGACCACCGGAACACGCGCCTTGGACACCGCAGCAAGCACGCGAGATGCTTCACCCCGCTCGGCGAGGGAGTACGCCATCCGGGAGGCGCCGTAGAGGTTGGCGTTGAGCGCGGAAAGCAGTGCCGCGACGGCTACCAGGGTGATGGCCGTGGCCGCACCCGGCATCCCGGCCGCTTCCAACACTGCCGCGAACGGGCTCTTCAAACCTTCAGAACCCACGGGAACCACAGCCGCGATGATGAAGATGGCACCGATGTAGAACCCCAGGATGCGCCACAGCACCGTGCGGACTGCCTTCTTTACGCTCCGGGCCGGCTCAGCGGTCTCAGCTGCCGCCACGGACACAATCTCGGTGCCGCCGAAGGCGAACGCCACAACGAAGAGCGCCGTGGCAATGCCGGCGAAACCACTGGGCGCGAAGCCGTCGCCCATGAAGTTGGACAGGCCCGGCGACTGGACACCCGGCAGCCAGCCGAAGAGAAGGGCAGCGCCCACAGCCAGGAACGCCACAATTGCTGCCACCTTGAGCAGGGCGAACCAGAACTCGAACTCACCGAAGTTCTTCACGCTGGTCAGGTTCTCGGCGGTGAGCACCACGATGAACACGAAGGCCATCAACCACACCGGCAGGCCCGGGAAGATGGTGGCCAGCAGGCCTGCCGCACCGAGCGCTTCGGCCGCGATCACCACCACGAGCTGCAGCCACCAGAGCCAGCCCACGGTGGCACCGGCCACCGGCCCGTAGGCCTTGGCGGTGTAGACGGAGAAGGCGCCGCTGTCCGGGTTGGCGGCGGCCATCTCTCCGAGCGCCCACATCACCAGGATGATGAGGGTGCCGGCCACGAGGTAGGAGATCAGCACCGCCGGGGCCGGTCGCCTGGATGCCCGCGCCGGAGCAACAGGCCCGCGCCGATGGCGCTTCCGAGGCCAATCATGGTGAGCTGGCGGGGTTCGAGGGCCGCGCCGAGGGCGCGGGCAGACGTCTTTGTCTGTTGTTCCATGGGGATTCCTCTTAGTTAGTAGGTGGAATGGTGTTGGGGATTTGGAGTCAGTCCGTCAGGCCGCGTGGGCTTCGAGGAGCCGGAGCACCCGGTCGTTGGAGGCGGCATCGGCAACGGTGATCCGCACGCCGTCGCCCTGGTACGCGCGGACCATGATGCCGGCGCCGTCGAATGCGTCCTTCAGCGTCGCCAGGCGGTCAACGGCCCGGATCCACAGGAAGTTGCCCTGGTTCGGCTGCAGTTTCCAGCCCTGGGCCTCCAACTGCACCGCCATCCGTGCGCGCTCCTGCCTGACGGCGGCGACGGGGGTTTCCATCTCCTCCCCCGCGTCCAGCGACGCGATGGCGGCTGTCTGGGCCAGCGCGCTCACGGCGAAGGGCAGGGTGGTGCGGCGCAAACCCTCGGCAATTGCCGCCGTCGTAATTGCATACCCGAACCGCAGGCCCGCGAGCCCGTAGGTCTTGGAGAAGGTGCGCAGGATGCAGACGTTCGGGTACCCGCGGTAGAGCGCCAGGGAATCGGGGCCGCTGCCGGCGTCGGCGTATTCCAGGTAGGCCTCGTCGATCACCACCAAGACGTCGGAGCGGACGGACTGCAGGAAGGCCTCGATGCGGCCGTGGCTGATCCGCACGCCGGTGGGATTGTTGGGGGTGCAGAGCAGGATGACCTTGCTGCGCCCGGTGACGGCCGCGGCCATGGCATCGAGGTCGTGGCCCTCAAGGTGATCCAGCGGGACGCGGACCGGCCGGGCACCTGTCGGGGGAGACGCTGGCCTCCGCGACGAGGACCGAGGCCAACTGCGTCACCCAGGCTGGCCAGGAACACGGCACCGAACAGCTGCCCGCCGATCTGCAGAGGAGCTGGCTGCGAAGGCCGCGTCCTCGAAGACGCCCCCGAGTGCACCAGCCGGGTGACTAGGACAGTGCTACGAAGATGCCACCGCCGATCAGGGCCACCAGCATGATGGCGTGCGGCACGGTGCGGCGCGGGTTGACGGTTTCCTTGGTGAGCGTGGTGACGGCTTCAATTGGCGACAGGTCCGGGGCTGAGCACTACTTTAGAATCTCTCCAAGAGACTGACCGATTGTTGCTGAGAGACTGCGCTGATTCGCTATAAAGTGCCGCATGAGATCGGTAGGTTCACCCTCTTGCTGGTGTAATAGTCCCCACTGATCGAGAACGGCAACTGCAACCCCGTTTCGGTTCAACGACCAGAACCCCGCCGCTGCGTCACCGAGAGCGGCGGGCCTTTCGGCAGCTTCCCTTTGCCTCGCAGCGCTAGGAAAGCGTGCAAAAAGGCTCTCGGTAGGTCCGCCACCGTAGCCAGAAGTATCGACGAACGCGCTCCTTACGTCCCACATATTCTTAGAATTCACCATCTGCGCCAGGATCGACGTTAGGACTCTGTATGTAAGAGCCGCCTTTCCGGTAGGAGGCGTGCGAGCGGGAGGCGTGAGGCCCGCGCCCCTTTCGATCCTCTTTACGATCGCGTGAGGTGCACTGGCAAATACCTCCGCCCATTCGATCGGAGTAAAGTCGGCGGACTCTTCAACATGAATTCGCCCACCTCTCCGGTTCAAAGAAACAAGAACTTTTCCACCGGTCTCATCAAGCACACCCAGGGCATCGTATTGCCCCCCGCCCGGATGCCATTCCAAGATACGCAACTGGGTGTTCCGTCTAACTAATTCCGTAGCGATCCACCATGATTGAGCAATAACGAAACGCTCCTGAATATGAAAGTCCATCATCAAACCTTCGACCAACTTCAGTCCGAGTTCAACTAGGTCAACCTTCGAGTCCGACGCAAGTTTAGGACAGATCATTAGGAGGACGTTCTTGAAACGAAGCCTAAGTGCACTCAGGACGTATGGGATGTAAGAGTATTTCAGTGGCTTAGCAACGTGCCCGCGCCGTGTGCAGCGCCATCTACTGCTCCGTCATGTGTTTGCCCGGCACCCCGTGACGAGCAGAGCAGCAGGACTTGCGCGCCGGGGAGTGTCACAGTCTTCTTTGCCGGAACATCGGGAACGACTCCCGCACCCGGTCCACCGTCTCCAGCGAAACCTCCACTGTCCGGACATCAGCAGCCAGCCCCAGGTCCGCCTCAACAACTCCCATCGGGTCCACCAGCACGCTCCGCCCCACGGATATGGGCGGCGCCTGGCACACAGCGGCCACGTACACGCTGTTCTCGATCGCCCGTGCCGCGTTCAACGCGAGCCACTGCTCCGTCTTGTGCTCGCCCGGCACCCAGGACGAGTAAACCAGCAGGACCTGCGCGCCGGCGTCGGCCAGCGACCTGGCCAGCTCCGGGAACCGCAGGTCATAGCAGGTCATCAGGCCGAACCGCACTCCCCCGTGCTCGAATACCACCGGGTCGGTGGACGGGCCCGGCTTGATGAACGTCGACTCCCCGAAGCCCTGCGCGTCGAAAAGGTGGATCTTCCGGTAAAAAGCCAGCCGGCCGCCGTCGGGCCCGAAAGCCACCAGCGTGTTGTAGGCCCTTCCCGGCTCGTCAGAGGTCTCCACCACGCCCGCCACCAGCGCGATGCGGTGGCGGCGGGCGATATCTCCGAGCTTCCGGCACACAGGTCCGTCCAGCGGCTCGGCCACCGCCGGGAAGGTCGCGTCCACCTTCTTCTTCTCGTAGGTGGCGTACTCCGGGAAGGCGACCAGCGCGGCGCCGTCGCGCGCTGCCGCGGCGGCGAACCGGTCGATCGCGGCGAGGTTGGCCCGGATGTCGGCGCCCGACTCCAGCTGCCCCAGCGCTATCCTCATAGCCGTTCCTTCCCTCGGCCCACCGGCCACACTACAAACTGGCGAGTGTCAGGCGGCTGCCTCGACCGTCGCCTTCTCGGTGGCGGTCATCTCCGGCGGCGACGCTTTGAACCCGCGGGTGATCAGGGCCAGGACCACCACGCCCAGCACCAGCCAGGACACCCCCAGCGTAATGGCGTTGCTGTCCAGCCGGGAGAGCAGGTAGGCGCAGATGATCGCGCCGATCACCGGGACCACCACGTAGGACACCGGGTTCAGCTGCTGCCCGGCCCGGCGCTGGCGCACGTAGTGGAACACCACCGAGGCGTTCACCAGCGTGAAGGCGGTGAAGGCACCGAAGTTGATGAACGACGTGGACGTGGCCACGTCCAGGAAGATCGCGATCAGGCCCACGACGCCGGTGACCACCAGGTTCGCCACCGGGGTGTGGAACTTCTCGCTGAGCCGGCCGAAGACCGCCTTGGGCAGGACGGAGTCGCGGCCCATCGCGTACAGCAGGCGGGAGGCGCTGGCCTGCGCGGCGAGGCCGGAGGCGAACTGCGCCACCACCAGGCCGGCCAGGAACACGGCGCCGAACAGCTGCCCGCCGATCTGCAGGGCGATGGAGCTGGCCGCGGAGGCCGAGTCCTCGAATAGGCCGCCGGGGTGGACCAGCTGGGTCACGTAGGACACGGCCACGAAGATGCCGCCGCCGATCAGGGCCACGAGCATGATGGCGCGCGGCACGGTCCGGCGTGGGTTGATGGTTTCCTCGGTGAGGGTGGTGACGGCGTCGAACCCCAGGAACGAGTACGCGGCGATGGCGGCGCCGGCGGAGATCGTTGCGAAGCTGGCGGTGCTGTTGAAGAACGGCTGCCCGCTGGCCAGTCCCCCGGCGCCGTTGGCGGACACCACGCTGCCGATGGCCAGCGCCACAAAGAACACCAGGACCAGCAGCTGGAAGGCCATCAGCACGTAGTTGGCCTTGTCCGCCACCTTTATGCCGAGGATGTTCAGCAGCGTGGTGATGACGATGAATCCCACGATCCAGACGCCGATGGGAATGCCGGGGAACTGGGCGCTCAGGTAGGAGCCGCCGATCAGCCAGATGACCATGGGCAGGAAGAGGTAGTCGAGCAGCACGGCCCAGCCCACCAGGAACCCGACCCGGGGATCGATGGAGCGGCGGACGTAGGTGTAGGCGGAGCCAGCGACGGGGTAGGCGATGGCCATCCGGCCGTAGCTGTGCGCGGTGAACAGCATGGCCACAAGCGCCACGAGGTACGCGGCGGGCGCGGCGCCGCCGGTGGTTTCGGCGATGATGCCGAAGATCCCCAGGACGATGATCGGGGTCAGGTACGCCAGCCCGAACAGGACCAGCGAGGGCAGCTTCAGCGTGCGGGTGAGGGTGGTTGTCACGGTGTTTCCTTAGGCTTGTAGGACGGCGGTGTCCAGGTGGCCGGATTGATCCGGCCTTGGTAGACGGAAAGTTCGACGGCGGGCTCCCCCTGGCGGAACTGCGACCAGGGGCGGTTGAGGTTCTCCGTGCCGTGGGTGCGGACGCGGTCGACGGCGGCGAGGTCCAGTTCCGCGGTGAGCAGCTGCGGTTGATCGTCCGGGGCCTCGGCGAGGGTGTTGCCCTCCGGGTCCACGATGATGCTCTTTCCCTGGCCGGTGGGGCCCGCGCAGTTGACGCTGACCATAAACACCTGGTTCACGATGGCGTTGGCCTTGGCGAGGATCAGTTCCTGTTTGCGGTCCGGGGTGGTGGTTTTGACGACGTTGAGGATCACGTCGGCGCCCATCCAGGCGAGCTGGCGGGAGACCTCCGGGTACCAGGCGTCGTAGCAGATGTTCAGTCCGAGCCTGCCGGTGCCGGGCAGGTCCACGGTGGTGAACTTGTCGCCGGGATCGTAGGGCTCGAACGGGCGCCAGGGGAAGATCTTCCGGTAGTAGCCGGCGAGCTCGCCTTCCGGGGACAGGACCAGCTGGGTGTTGAACAGCTGGCCTTCCGGGCCGCGTTCGCAGACGCTGCCGGGGACCAGCCAGATGTTGAGGTCTTTGGCGAGCTTTTTGAGTTCTTTGACCCGTGGGCCGTCCAGGGGTTCTGCGGATGCCTGCAGCATTTCGGTGCGCTGCAGGTCCGGGTCTTCGTCGCCGAACAGGTGGAGCTCGGGGAAGACGACCAGCTTGCTGTGCGGCTGGGCTTCGAGGGCTTTCTTGACCTCGTCGGCGAAGGCCGAGACGGGTTCGCCGATGAGCCGCGGCCGGGCCTGGGCAGCGATGAGGGGAAGGGTGCGTTGCATGGGTTTGTCTCCGCGTTGGGGTGTGATCCGGGTTATATTAGATCAGAATGAACTAATAAAGGAAAGGGGGCGGCATGGGCCGTAAGGTAGCGGATATGACCCGTCAGCTGGAGGACACCCTCGACCCCCCGCGCCTTGGTGCCGGCAGGATGCCCGGAATGGAGCGCCGCAGCGCCATGGACGCGGTGCGGATGCGGATCGGGATGGCAATTTCGCTGGGACTCTTAAAGCCGGGCGAGCGGTTGCCGGACCAGGAAGATGTGGCTCTGGGCCTGTCGGTCAGCCCGATTACGGCACGGCGTGCTTTGGCGAGCCTTGCGGAGCAGGGCGTGGTGGTGCGCCGGCGCGGCCGGGCTGGCGGAACGTTTGTGGCGGATTCGCCGCCTCCGGATGTTTTGGCCGAGCTCTCAGCTTCACCTGCGGAGTCCCAGGCTGTTAACAGGCTGGTGGACCGGCGGCTTTTGTTCGAGTGCGCGGTGACGCACTATGCGGCGGTGAACGCTACCGCTTCGCAGTTGGATGAGCTGGAGCAGCTGACCCGGGATATGGCGAAGGCTATCGACTGGTCCGTCTACCATCAGGCGGACGAGCGTTTCCATCAGCTGGTGGGTACGGCGTCAGGGATGGGCACCGCAGTCGAGGTGTACCACGAGACGCTCGCTGAGCTCTACGACTACTTCATCCCCTACCCCATTGAGAAGCTGCACAAGTCGAACCGCGACCACGTCGCTCTCGTGGCAGCCCTCCGTGCCGGTGACGTTGAGGACGCCGTGGAGGTCGCACGGAAGCACGTGGACATCCTGCACCGGACGATGTTTATGGGGCTGACTCAGGGCGGGGTCTAGGCCGCAACAACCGATCGAATACGTGCTACCCCGGCTTTCTCCCTGCTGGCCGCCCGAAGTAAACTGACTCGCCATACCACTGGAGACGAAAGACCGGGTAATGACCACTCC
This sequence comes from Arthrobacter sp. D3-16, assembly GCF_054408515.1. Classification (NCBI taxonomy): domain Bacteria; kingdom Bacillati; phylum Actinomycetota; class Actinomycetes; order Micrococcales; family Micrococcaceae; genus Arthrobacter; species Arthrobacter sp. D3-16. The sequence continues at coordinate 3,101,005 of NZ_CP096437.1, forward strand.
TAGTCAGCTTCTTCTCCATGCACAGCGCATATCCTAGGCAGGGCCATCTTTCAGGCAAGGACCCTTAGCAGACGGAGCCTAACGCAACGAGCCTGTCCGGTAGGAAAGATCGTGGCCTTGGTAGATAGAATGCACTTGATGCAAAACACATTCAGTCAAGGGGAATCGTCCGTGGTGCTCCGAATGCGCAATTTACTCGGCGCCAGCTCCTGACATTGCGCGGCAGCCACTAAGAAGTCAAGGACAAAATTTGAGCAAGTACGAAAACCTATCTCCGTACGACTTTGAAAGCCTTTGCCGTGATTTATTCACAGCTAAAGAAGGTGTTCATTTTGAGACCTTTGCCACGGGTCGTGACGGCGGAATTGACATTCGGTACATCGGGAATGGTACGAAAAAAGATCCCGAAGTCATAATCCAATGTAAACACTATGAGCGCAGCGGTTTCACCGCGCTTAGGTCAAAAATGCTGGCGGAGAAAGAGAAAGCGCTCGGTCTTGGCGCGAAGAGATATATACTTGCGACAACTGCTACAATGACGCCCGAGAATAAGTCGTCGCTCCTGAATGAGTTGCATCCTCTGATATCCTCCGAATCTGACATCTACTCCCAGAGTGACATCGATTCACTTATACGCGACCATCCGCAAGTTGAGAAGAGTCATTTCCGGCTTTGGCTGAATAGCACCGCAGTACTGGAAAAGGTCCTGCACAACGACATCTTCGCACAAACAGACGTGTACCTTGAAGAGCTCGAACAGACGGCCAAGACTTTTGTCGACCATAGTGGTGTTGCGGACGTTCAAGACATGCTGGAAAAGCAGCATGTTTGTATTATTACTGGCCCTGCCGGTGTAGGCAAGACCACATTGGCAAACATGATGCTTATCTACTATGTCGGACAGGGCTTTGAACCGGTTGTGGCGAGTGAGAACTTCTCGGAGGTACAGCGGGTCTACTCTAAAGAAAGTAAGCAGATATTCTTATACGACGACTTCCTCGGGCGAACCACAGGCCTGGACAAGTTGGGCAAGAGTGAAGATGACCGGATTGCAAACTTCATCCGAGCAATAGGGCGTAGCCCTTCTAAACGTCTGCTCATGACGACTCGCCAGTATATCCTTGAACAAGCAACGGTCGTTCACGAACCGTTGGAAAGGCCGCACGTCAAACAGGCAGAATACTTTTTCAAGATGAAGGCTTACTCGAAGTCGAACAAGGCGCACATCCTATACAACCACTTGTACTTTTCTTCTCTCTCGCGCGCTCATAAGCAGGAAATTGTCGAGTCAAGGCTCTACCCGGAGATGGTGGCGAGTGATAACTTCACACCTCGCGCTGTAGAATCGGCCATTGCTTTTGCACTCAAAAACTCGGTAGCCCCGAAAGATGTTTCACAGTTTCTTGTGGATTCTATCGAAAATCCCAGTGAGCTTTGGCGTGGACAACTCACGGCTCAGATATCGCACCAACAACGAGTTATCCTGGCTTTTCTTGCGTTGGAAGGGGGCGCTACCGATAAGGAGAAGCTCGAGCGGTTCTATCTTTCTGCTGAGGGCTCACTGCAAGAAGCGCAATCTTTTGATAGTGCTATGCGCGGGTTGGAAGGCTCCGCGATTGAACTTCGCGAGATTAGAGGCGTTGATTCCGTGGTATTCACTAACCCCGGAGTAGAAGATGCAGTACTCGACCACGTATTGCCGATGAAAAGTGTGCTTCGACCGCTTATCGGTGGCAGCGGTTACGAACGCTGCCTTGTGCTCTGGAACCATGCCAACGATGATTCGGGACAAAAGCAAAGACGTCGTTACCGGCTTTGGTTCACGCCACATATGACTACCCGCTCGAGCGAATCAAGCAGACCCTCCCTGCAAATGGTTGTCGACTCGCTGATAGCAGAATATATTCCGCAACTAATTCCGGGAGTTGAAGCATTATGGAAACGTGAGGGAGTTGATGAAGAACAACTTTTAAATCTGCTAATCATGTGCCGTTATGCGGATCCAGGTGTCAGCGAGGAAGTTGGCTTCGATAAGCTCGTCATCGCTCTGATCGACAGTTGGGCTCAGGAGAGAGGCGCGAAAAGTCATGCATCAGAGCTTTTGGCACTCTTGCTTGAGAATGATGACATGCTGAAAGACGAGGAGCGGCAACGGCTTGTCGATGCCGCCGTAACTTTCATAGCGGAGTCGCCTAATAATACTCCAGCCGATTTTTACGCCATGATCGCTTTAACGAATCTCTTCGAGCTGGGAAGCCTTACCGTATACGCCGTCCACTCAGAGCCGCTTACCTTGCAGACGGTGCAACAGCTGGCCAAAGATGCGGCAATCATGGAGTGGGAGGGTATATATGGAAAGGATAACCTCCACGAGTTGCGCGAAGAAGTTGACAGTTGGAGAGATTTATTAGACGAACTTGGCGTGGACGAGCCGGGTGCTTACATGACGGCCGCGATTGCCGTGGAGGAAGCGGAACGGGAGGCTGAGGGTTACGACGAGGGCTATAGTGGCACCGCCTTTTCCTCAGAGCCGGAGGACGCTGAGATCCATCTCATGTTCTCATCCTTAGCCGACGACTAGTCGCCTGGAATTGGTGAGCAGCTTGCCTCGGTTTAGATTCTCGTTGGTCACGACGACCCGCATTGCAGGAAGGTGAGTGCAAGCCCGGACGGCGAAGGGTTGAACGCGCTAACGTCATGCTCAGTCTTCTGCTGTTACATCCGCCCAGAAGTGAGTCCATATGCCAGACGCTAATGCTTTCTCGTGGTATCAAACAAACGGCTTTGGGGCCGCTTCGCGTGTTGTGAATTCAAGTGGTTCAACACGGTGGCAGTCCGTGCGTTAGCCGGGCACTAATCACGAAAAGGCGCGCCCGGTAAAGCCGGACGCGCCTTCGTGTCACACGGACCCTAGCAAGGGCTCACGGCGGTTGATTCAGTCGATGAGCACGGGCTGCTTGCCACCGTACGTCGATTCCACACTGGGCTGAGCGTCCCGCTTCCGGTGGTTCAGCCAGCACCCCACCGCCAGAACCGCCACGAGCGCGAAGGTGCTCAGGAGCTGGGGGCGGGAGTCCTCGCCTATGAAGCCCACCGTGAAGATCGCCGCGAGGATGAGCAGGCCAAAGCATGTGAGCCACGGGAACCCGGGCATCCGCAGGGGAAGCTCCGTTCCGTCGCGGTCTGCGCGGAGGCGCAGTGCGAGCTGGGCGAGGAGCGCGGACGTCCACACCAGCAGGCAGGTGGAGCCCACGATGTTGAGCAGGACGCCAAGGACCATCTCGGGGAACGCCAGCTCCAGCACAACCGTGACAACGCCGAAAGCGACGCTTGCCAGGACTGCGACCACCGGCACCCGGGCTTTGGACACGGAAGCGAGCAGGCGGGGTGCTTCGCCCCGCTCGGCCAGGGAGTACGCCATGCGGGACGCGCCATAGAGGTTTGCGTTGAGGGCGGAAAGCAGCGCTGCGACAGCCACAAGGGTGATGGCGGTGGCCGCACCGGGCATGCCGGCGGCCTCCAACACCGCGGCGAAGGGGCTCTTCAGCCCTTCAGAACCGAGCGGAACCACAGCCGCGATGATGAAGATGGCGCCGATGTAGAACACCAGGATGCGCCACAGCACCGTGCGGACTGCCTTCTTCACGCTCCGGGCCGGCTCAGCGGTTTCTGCTGCCGCCACGGACACAATCTCGGTGCCGCCAAACGCGAACGCCACCACAAACAGCGCCGTCGCGATCCCGGCGAAACCACTGGGCGCGAAGCCATCGCCCATGAAGTTGGACAGGCCCGGCGACTGGACGCCCGGAAGCCAGCCGAAGAGCAGGGCAGCGCCGACAGCCAGGAACGCGACGATCGCTGCCACCTTGAGCAGGGCGAACCAGAACTCGAATTCGCCGAAGTTCTTCACACTCGTCAGGTTCACCGCGGTGAGCACCACGATGAACACGAAGGCCATCAGCCACACCGGCAGGGCCGGGAAGATGGTGGCCAGCAGGCCGGCCGCACCGAGCGCTTCCGCTGCGATGACCACCACGAGCTGGATCCACCAAAGCCAGCCCACCGTGGCACCGGCCACCGGCCCGTAGGCCTTCGCGGTGTAGACGGAGAAGGCCCCGCTGTCCGGATTGGCGGCGGCCATCTCGCCGAGCGCCCACATCACCAGGATGATGAGCGTGCCGGCCACGAGGTAGGAGATCAGCACGGCTGGACCGGCCGCCTGGATGCCGGCCCCGGAGCCGATGAAGAGGCCAGCGCCGATGGCGCTTCCGAGGCCCATCATCGTGAGCTGGCGTGGTTTGAGGGCCGCGCCGAGGGCGCGGGCAGACGTCTTTGTCTGTTGTTCCATGGGAATTCCTCTAGTTAGTAGGCGGAACGGAGTAGTAAGGGATCAGAGAATGATCAGGCCGCGTGGGCTGCCAGGAGCCGAAGCACGCGGTCGTTGGAGCCGGGGTCGGCAACGGTGATCCGCACGCCGTCACCCTGGTACGCCCGCACCAGGATGCCCGCGCCGTCGAACGCCTCCACGAGCCTCGCCCGAAGCTCGTCATCCGCACGAATCCACAAGAAATTGCCCTGGCTCGCCTGCAGCTTCCAGCCCTGGGATTCCAGCTGCGCGGCCATCCGTCCGCGCTCCTGCTTCACGACGGCGACCCGCGCCTCCATCTCCTCCCCCGCGTCAAGCGACGCGATGGCTGCCTTCTGGGCCAGCGCGCTCACCGAGAAGGGCAGGGCGGTCCGGCGTAGCCCCTCGGCGATGGCCGGCGCCGCCACGGCATAGCCGACGCGCAGGCCGGCGAGTCCGTAGGCCTTGGAGAAGGTCCGCAGGATGCAGACGTTCGGGTACTCGTGGTAGAGCTCCAAGGAATCGGGCCCGCTGCCCGCTTCGGCGTACTCCACGTAGGCCTCGTCGATCACCACGAGGATGTCGGAGCGGACGGCGCGCAGGAAGGCATCAATGCGTCCGTGGCTGATCGGCACGCCGGTGGGATTGTTGGGAGTGCAGAGCAGGATGACTTTGGTGCGCTCGGTGACGGCAGCGGCCATGGCATCGAGGTCATGGCCCTCGGCGTCGTCCAGCGGGATGCGGACCGGCCGGGCGCCTGCCAGCTCCACCAGGATGGGGTAGGCCTCGAAGGAGCGCCACGCGAAGATCACTTCATCCCCGGCGTCGCACAGGCCGGTGATGATCTGCTGGAGGACGCCGACGCTGCCAGATCCCACCGCCACTTCCCCTGCCGTGACGCCGAGGTGGCTGGCGATACGTTCGCGGAGTCCGACGGCGGCCGCGTCAGGGTAGCGGTTCATGGTACCGGCCGCGGCTGCCACCGCAGCGGCGGCAGCGGGCAGCGGCTCGTAATGGCTTTCGTTGCTGGCAAGGGCTGCGATGTCCGTGCCGGTGCCGCGCCTGCCCGGGACGTAGGACGGAAGGCCGGTCACCGCGTCGCGGAGGGTGGGGCGCGCGGTATCCGGTGAAGTCCGGAACTGAGTGATGGTCATGAGGACCGATCATGATTGTGACCCGGGGCACATTGCAAGATACGCTCATGCCATTGGGACTTCTGCTCAACTCCTACTGCATGTGGTGAAAATATGACCATCGCGAACTCTCGCACCCTGGATTCCCTCGACGGCAGGATCATCCTCGCCCTCGACAAGGACCCCGAAGCCAGTGCGCTGGCACTCTCCCGGACCCTCGGCGTCGCACGCAACACCGTCCATGCCCGGCTGGCACGGCTCGAGCGCAGCGGCGCCCTTCGCTCCTTCAGCCGCAGGCTGGACCCTGCCGCCCTCGGTTATGACCTGATGGCCTTCCTCTCACTGGCCATCAGCCAGACGCGGGCGGGGGCGGTGGAAGACGGACTCGCGGCCATCCCGGAGGTGATCGAGGTGCACGCCACCACCGGGGACGCGGACCTGATGGCCAAGGTGGTGGCCCGGAGCACGGCCGACCTCTACCGCATCACCAATCAGATCCTGGCCATCGACGGGATCCAGCGGACCAGCACCGCCATTTCCGTGGTTGAACTGATGCCGCCCCGTTACGACGGCCTCCTGGCCCGGCTGTCCCAGCAGGAATCCCAGGCTGCAGATGAAACAGCGGGTGACGCGCGCCACAAGTAGGAATATTTTCAGTTCCTCCTGCTGCCTGCTGCCAAAAATCCCACTCCAGCCCGCTCCTGTTGCTTATCTGACCGCAGGCTCGCAAGCTTCCTGCATGACCACTCTCACTGTCTCCGGCCGCGTGGCACAGGTTCTCAGCAGCTACCTCAGCGACGTCTTCGGCGTTATGGGGAACGGCAACGTCTACTTCCTGGACGCCGCGGAAAAGCTGGGACTGCGCTTCTCCCCCGTCCGGCACGAAGGCGCCGCCATTGCCGCCGCCGACGCCTAGTACCGCACGTCGGGACGTCTCGCAGCCGGCACCACCACCTACGGCCCCGGCTACACCAACGCCCTCACCGCCCTCGCCGAGGCAGTCCAGGCGCAGATCCCCGTAGTGCTCGTCACCGGAGACGCACCGAGCAGTGGCGTCCGGCCGCAGGACGTGGACCAGGCGGCCATTGCCGCCGGCCTCGGCGCTGCCACCTTCACCGTCACCCGGGAAACCGCGGGCTCCATCACCCGGCAGGCGGTGGAGTACGCACTCACGAAGCGCACCGCCGTCGTTATTGCCATTCCCTACGACCTCGCGGCACTGGAGGCTGCGGACGAGGAACTTCCGCCGGCGGCCACACCCCAGGCAGCGCACGACGGCGGCGCCGACCTTGGACAGGTGGCCCGCCTGCTCGCCGGAGCCAGGCGGCCGCTGATCCTGGCTGGCCGGGGCGCACACCTCGCCGGCGCCGGCCCGGAACTCCGCAAACTCGCCGACCGGCTCGGCGCACTGGCTGCCGGAACCGCCCTGGCGCTCAACCTCCTCAATGGCGAGGGGTACCTGGGCGTGGCCGGCGGTTTCGGCACCGACACCGCGGCCGGGCTCATGGGCGAGGCCGACGTGGTCCTGGTGGTTGGGGCGAGCCTGAGCCCCTTCACCATGCGGTTCGGGCACCTGCTCGGCCCGGACAGCACGGTCATCCAGATCGACACCGCCCTGCAGCCGACCAACCAGCGGGTGGACCTCTTCGTCAGCGCGGACGCGAAGTCCGCCGCGGAACGTCTCCTGACATTGCTGGATGGTGAGGCGGCGGCGGAAGGGTGGCGTGCGGAAGCCCGCAAACGCCTGGCCGAAGGACCGGCCCACAGCCCCGGTTCCGATGTGACCGAGGACGGCCGGCTGGATCCGCGCTCCCTCGCCACCGCGCTGAATGCCGTGCTGCCGGAGCGCCGCACGGTGGTTCAGGACGGCGGGCACTTCATCGGCTGGGCACCCATGTACTGGAACATCCCGCGGCCGCAGGACCTGGTGATGGTGGGGACCGCTTTCCAGTCCATTGGGCTGGGACTTGCGAGCGCCGTCGGGGCGGCCCGTGCATTGGAGGACGGCCGCACCCTGGTGCTGGCGTCCGGCGACGGCGGTTTCCTGATGGGCCTGCCCGACCTCGAATCGCTCATCGGTACGGCAAGCAGCGCCGTCGTGGTGATCTACAACGATGCCGCCTACGGGGCCGAGATCCATCAGTACGGTTCCCAAGGCCTGACCGAAAAGCCGATGCTGATCCCCGAGGTGGACTTCAGCGGTGTCGCCCGGGCACTGGGAGCTGAGTCGGCAGTCATCCGATCGCTGGCGGACCTGTCCGCGCTGACGGAGTGGATCGACGCCGGTGCCAAAGGAACCTTCGTGGCCGACTGCCGGATCACGTCGAGCGTCCGGGCGCCGTGGCTGACCGAGTGGATGAACGCCAAGGAAGGGGCGAAGGCTCCCGTGGCAGGTTGATTCCCCAAGACGGCCTCTGAATCGCGGACAGAGCCGGTTTCCCTGAGCTGCGCTGGCAGCGAGGCAAACCCGGTGGGATAATGTGGTCATCCTTCGAACAGGAGGGGCCATCATGGCCGGCCTTGGTGCTCTTCGACCCGGCCGCCGCTCCCGGGCGTCCGCGCCCCGGCTCCTGGCGGTTTTGCTTGTACTCGCACTCGGTGTGCTGTTCGCTCCGCCCGCCAGGGCAGTCGATTATGGACATGACGTATCGTGGCCGCAGTGTCCGGGCGGTCTGCCAATGCCGCCGGACAACACGGAGTTCCTGGTGGTGGGGCTGACGCGCGGACTCGCCTTCACCGAAAACCCCTGCCTGGCGCAGCAGTACCAGTGGGTGCTTGACCGCGGCGTCCGGGCTCAGGCCTACGCCATGGCCACGTTCCCCACCACCGCGCAATACGACACCTACGGCGACGACGGCCCCTTCCCCGCAAGCACCCGGCCGGACCGGTTGCGCAACGTCGGGTACGCCGAGGGCCGTGCGGCTCTCTCGTCCCTCGAACGGGTGGGATGGCGGCCGGAGAGAATCTGGGTCGACGTCGAACCCCGCCCGCAACAGCCCTGGCCCAGCTCAACAGCAGCGGAGCGGCAGGAGAACCGGTACGTCATCTCCGGGCTCCTGGCTGCACTGGCGGACGCCGGGTATCCGCACGGCATCTACTCGTATGCGAGCGCGTGGGAAGCCATCACCGGATCGTGGCAGGTTCCCGATGTGCCCGTCTGGTCACCGGCAGGGCGTCTCGATTTCGCCAGTGAAGCATCCGACCTCTGTGTGAATCCCAGCTTCTCCGGCGGCACCGTCCACCTGGCGCAATGGACCGACGGCACCTACGACTACAACATGACGTGCATCGGGGTTTACCAGGCCCACGTCGCCACGATCGGCTGGCAGTCGAGCGTCTCGGACGGCGCCACCGCAGGAACCACCGGCCGGTCACTGCCACTGGAGGCGTTGCGCTTGTCCGTGGCAGGAGACCGCCTGTCCGGCGACATTTTGTGGCGGGGGCATGTGCAGAACATCGGCTGGCAGCCATGGACGACGGCGGCGTCCCCCATTGGGACCACCGGCGTCGGTCTGCGCCTGGAGGCTTTCGACCTGCGGCTGACCGGGGACCTCGCCTCGCAGTACAGCATCCGGTACCGCGCCCACGTGCAGAACGTCGGCTGGCAGCCCTATTCGATCGACGGAGCGACGGCCGGCACCGTCGGGCAGGGCCTGCGGATAGAGGCAGTCACCATCGAGTTGGTTCCGAAGGCCGCACCGGCATTTACTGCCGTGTACGCCGCCCATGCCCAGAACCTCGGCTGGATGGCGAACGTTTCGGATGGGACCGTCGCCGGGACCACAGGCCAGGCCCTTCGGCTCGAGGCGTTGCGCCTCAACGTGTCCAGCACGGCCTATTCCGGAGACATCGCGTGGCGGGGGCATGTGCAAAACATCGGCTGGCAGCCGATGTCATCCTCAGCCCAAGCCATCGGCACCACCGGGCAAGGGCTTCGATTGGAAGCGTTTGAAATCAGGCTGACCGGTGAGCTGGCGAACCATTACAGGATCTACTACCGCGCCCACGTGCAGGATGTGGGCTGGCAGGCATGGGTGGCCGACGGCGGAACGGCAGGCACGTCCGGTCTGGGCAAACGGATCGAGGCCGTGCAGATCCTCCTCGCCCCCAGAACCAGCTAGCCGTTACCGGAACTATCTGCCCGTGCGATGCGCCACTTGGTGGCCTGATCCGGAATAGCGATGCTCGGCCATGCCGTTGTGGAAGGCATGAAGGCAATCACTTACAACGCATACGGAAACCCGGACGTCCTCGAATACGGCGATCAGCCGATGCCAAAGGTCGGGCCCGGCATGGTCCTGGTCAAGGTCAAGGCGGCGGCAGTGAACCCGGTGGACTGGAAGATCATGGCCGGCGGACTGGACGCCGTCATGGACCTGCAGTTTCCCGCCATCCCCGGCTGGGACGTAGCCGGCGTCGTGGAGTCCGTGGGAATCGACGCCCGGCAGTTCACGCCGGGCGACGAGGTCATTGCCTATGCCCGCAAGGACTACGTCCACGGCGGCAGCTTCGCGGAGTACATCGCGCTGCCGGAGCGGCTCCTGGCGCGGAAGCCTGCCTCGCTTGGGTGGAACGAGTCAGCGGGCCTGCCGCTCGCCGGCCTGACCGCCTACCAGGTCCTCAACCGGCTGGGCCTCAAAGCCGGTGAAACTGTCCTGATTCACGGTGGCGCCGGAGGCGTGGGCTCGCTTGGCATCCAGATCGCCGTGGCCATGGGCGCCAGCGTCATTGCCACCGCCTCGGAAAAGAACCACGACTTCCTCCGCTCCCTGGGCGCCGAGCCGGTTGCCTACGGCGACGGGCTCGCAGACCGCGTCCGCGCACTGCGTCCTGACGGTGTGCACGTGGTTGCCGACTTCGTGGGCGGAAACCTCGAGGCAACGCTGGCCGTACTGGCCGAAGGAGGCCGGCACGCCTCCATCGCCGACAGTGACGTCGAACAGCACGGCGGGGACTGGATGTGGGTCAACCCGGTGGGCGCCGACCTGCAGGAACTCGCCGAACTGGTGGACAGCCGGAAGATCCGCGTGGAAGTTGCCGGAGTCTTCGCACTGGAGGAGGCCGCGGATGCCTTCCGCAGCAATATGGAGGGCCATACCCGCGGCAAGATCGTCGTTGCCGTGGACCAGAACTCCTAACAGGCAGCTGCCGCCGTCGCACCTTCCCGCTTTACATCACCGTCGGCTTTCCGGGCCGCCCCTTGTGCTCCGCCCGTGCGATCTCGAAGCTGCTCTCAAACGGCAGCGAGTCCACGTCCAGCAGCGGGTTGTTGTCCTGCGCGGCCACCAGCTTGCGGGCGGCGTCCTCCGACTCCACGCTGGGCATGGACCCGGGCAGGTGCCGCCCGGCCGATTCGGGCAGAAACCGGATGGCCACGGCGGCAATGGCGGCCACAGCGATGAGATAGTACGCAATCACCATGTCGTCGCCTGTCAGCTCGATCAGGGCCGCAATGATAAACGGTGCCGTCCCGCCGAAGATGGCCACCGCGAGGTTGTACGCGATGCCCATGGCAGAGTACCGGTGCTCGGTGGGGAACAGCGCCGGCAGCGCCGACGCCAGGTTCGGCACCGAAAACGCCACCGGGAAGGCGAGCAGGGCAAGGCCCAGCAAAGTCATGGGGACGCTGCCCACCGCTATCGCCAGGAACGCCGGCACCGCGAACACCACCGTACTGAAGGCCCCGATCCACAGCACGCGGCGGCGGCCGATCCGGTCCGAAAGCAGCCCGGTAAACGGGATGCACAACGCCATGGCCACCAGGACCGGGATGGTCAGCATCGTCCCCTCCACCTCGCTGTAGCCCTTGTTGCTGGTCAGGTACGTGGGCATGTAGGACGTGAGGGCATAGGCCACGGTGTTGGCGGCCGCCGCCAGGATCATGGCCAGCACGATGGGCCGCCAGTGTGCCTTCAGGATCCCGATCGGGCCCACGGGGCGGAGCTCCTCCCCGGTCTCTGGATGCTTGGCCGCCACGGCTTCAGCCTCCATCGTGGCCTTGAAGGCGGCCGACTCCTCGATCTTCATCCGGAAGTAGACGGCAACGATACCCAGCGGACCGGAGATCAGGAACGGGATCCGCCAGCCCCACGCCTCCATCTGCTCTTGGCCCAGCGTCAGCTGCAGGGCGGACACCACCGCCGCACCCGCCGCGAACCCGAGGTAGCTGCCCATGTCCAGGAAACTGACGTAGAAGCCCCGGCGGCGGTCCGGTGAATGCTCGCACACGAACGTGGTGGCGCCCGAGTACTCGCCGCCGGTCGAAAAGCCCTGCACCAGCTTGAGGACTACCAGCAGCACCGCCGCCCAGATGCCCAGCACCGCGTACCCGGGAAGCAGGCCGACGGCGAACGTCGCCACGGCCATCAGCATCAGCGTCATGGCCAGCACCTTCTGGCGGCCGATCCTGTCGCCCAGCCAGCCGAAGAAGATGCCGCCCAGGGGCCGGGCGATGAACGTGGCGCCGAAGGTCCCCAGCAGGAACAGGTTCTGCACCGCCCTGTCCGCCTCGGGCAGGAACACCGGCCCCATGGTGGTGATGAGGTAGCCGAACACCCCGACGTCGTACCATTCCATCGTGTTACCTACGATGGTCCCGCCAAGCGCCTTCCGCAGCGTCCGGCGGTTGACCACATTGACGTCGGATACCTGCAACCGCCGCTTCTGCCCGCTGTGTTGTGTCATGGCCCGCTCACCGCGCCTCGCTCATCAAGCCGGGCACACGTCGTCGTCCTTCTTACCCCCCTGACCGGCAGCGGCCCAGCATTCCGTTCATCTTCCCACTGCCGGACCAGGGCAACAACGGTTGCGGTTTACACGGGTTTGACCAGCCAAAACTCCACGATCCGGAATGCCCTCCCGGTCACAATCGGCGAACAAGGGAATTCCTTGACCGCCCCCTGAGCCGAACGTAACCTAGCTCACATTCCTCATTGCGGATATCTACTTCCATAATGCGGACTACTTTCGATCCGTGCACAACGAGGTGCCGGACGAGAACCCTTGGAGGCATCATGGAAACGCAATCGACCGGCCATCCCCCATCGACAACATCAACTCTTGAGGAGAGAAACCGCACCTTCCGGCGCGTCGTTTTCCGCCTCATCCCGTTCCTGACGCTGGTTTGGTTCCTGGCCTGGATTGACAGGGTCAACATCGGGTTCGCGAAACTGACGATGATGGATGACCTGCAGTGGACCGAAGTCGTTTACGGTGCCGGAGCCGGCATCTTCTTTATCGGCTATTTCTTCTTTGAAGTCCCGAGCAACCTGCTGCTTCAGAAGATCGGCGCACCGAAAACCATCATGCGGATCGCTTTGGGCTGGGGTGTCGTCTCCATCCTGATGGCGTTCGTCCAGGAGGAATGGCAGTTCTACACTCTGCGGTTCCTGCTCGGAGCCTTCGAGGCCGGACTGCAGCCAGGTGTGATCCTGTTCCTGACCTTCTGGTTGCCGGCGCACCGCCGCGGCAAGGCGATGGCGATCTTCATGTCCGCCTCAGCGATGTCCCTGATGATTGGGTCCCCACTGGCCGGATTCATCATGGACACCTTCAACGGCTCCCTGGATCTGGCCGGCTGGCAGTGGCTCTTCATCATCGAAGGCATCCCGTCGGTGGTGGTGGGCATCGCCGCGGTCTTCATCCTGACCAACAAGCCAATCAACGCCAAGTGGCTCTCCCCGCAGGAAAAAGAGCACGTCGCCTACGAACTCGCTGTTGAAGACACCACCCTCGGCAACCGCGACCACAACTTCTGGTCCTCGCTCCGCAAGCCCAGCACCTGGGTACTGATCCTCACCTTCTTCTGCATCGTTGCCGGCAACGCCACCCTCACCTTCTACGGCCCCAGCCTGGTCAAAGCCGTCGGCATCACGGACATCACCACGTTGGGCTGGGTCATGTCCGGCATCTACGCCTGCGGCTGGATCGGCATGGTCGGCAACGGCTGGCTCTCGGACCGCAACCACGAATCACGCTGGCACACCGCCTTCGCAGCAGGGCTGGGCGCAACCGGCCTCGTCCTGGCCGCATTCTTCCTGAACCAGGGCAGCACGCTCGGCGTCATCTTTGCCCTGGCCCTGTCGGCCGCCGGCACCATGGGCGCCATACCGGTGTTCTGGAACCTGCCGGCCCGCTTCATGTCCGGCACGGCCCTCGTCGCCGGACTCGCTGTCATCAACTCCATCGCCAACCTGGCAGGCTACTTCGCACCCCAGGTCCTGGGCGGAATCAAAGCCTCCACGGGCGACTACACGGGCGGACTCTACCTGATCGCCGCCGTCGAATTCCTGGCCGTCGGCCTGGTCCTGTTCTTTATCAAGAAGCAGGCCAGCGTTAACCTGGACGCACCCAAGGATGAGGACCTGACAGGGGTCCGCTGACAAGTGTGCAAGGCGGGGTCCATGGGACCCCGCCTTTGGCGTCCTGCACCCGATCGTTCAGGTGCCCTGTCCTTCCCTGGAGGCGAGGTCGCTGATGACCTTGAGTTGCTTCCTCATCATGATCAGGTCGCCCCACACAAAGAGGTATCGCCTCAGCCTGGGTAGGAGCCTTCCCACCAAAGGAATCCACATCTCTACATGGAGAAACGTGCCGCCGGTTCCGGCTTCCTCTACCGCATACGTCAGCCGAATGTCACCGAAGACCTTTGCGGGAAAGCCGGGTTTCATCCTTAGCGTGACGAACTGTCCGTCGGCGAAATTGACCAGGGTGAAGATGGTCATGAACTCCTGGCCGACGGCAAGATCAACCAGACCCCTGTCAGGCACGCGCGGGCTGCGTTTCCCGAAGTTGTCGATCCAGTCGTAGCTGTAGGGGGCCCGGCGAAGCTGGCACAGCCAGAGGAACAGGGCAGACGCTGTGGCCGGGCTCTTTACCGCTCGCCTGACCCTGACCTCTCCTGGATGTCCAGGCTGGTCCATGAGTGACTTCGAGCCCGGGGGTCCCCAGACCCACGGCGCCCCCTTCTCGCTGAACGGACGAGGGCTGAGGAAGGTGTTCACCGCATCATTGTCCCTGACGACCTTGGAGACGAGTCCTCCAGGGCACGTCACAATCGTCCGGTCCGTAAGCTCCTTCAGTCCGGACTGGTTAGTCGTTGGGTTCCTCGGCCCGTACCTCACCATCATCTGCGCCTGGCTTGTCGTGAACCTTTTTTGGGATCTTTCCCTCAACGTCAGCGGGCAAGGGAGGGTCCTTCTCATCATCAGTAGACATAGGCCAACCCTATGCTGCACCCCGTATGTCGCCGCACGTACAGAATACTGGCGGCCACCCCTTAGCCGGGGTGGCCGCCAGTCTTAGTGCGCTACGCGGGTTACTGCTCCCCTTCCACGGCGGCAGCAGCCTTGATGGCGTCCTTCTCGGCGCGCAGGGCCTCGGCGTCGTGCTGTTCCTCGGCTTTTTCCTGGTGGATGACCGTTGCGAAGAGCTTTTCCATCTCCTTGGCCACGCCGGCGGCTGACGCCGGGTTTTGCCCGGTCACCAGCCGGTCGTCAACCACGACTTTTTCCTCGAATACATCAGCCGGGACGTGGGTGGCACCCTGTTCCTCCAGCCGGTCTGCCAGGAAGAACGGGATGACCTTGTCCTTCCCTGCGGCAACCTCCTCGTCATTGGTGAAGGCGGCAACCCTCCGGCCCTCGACGAGGCGAAGCCCGTTCTCCAGTTCCACGTTCAGCAGTCCGGCTGGTCCGTGGCAGACCGCGCCCACCAGTCCGCCGTTGTTGTAGACGCTGGCCACGAGGTTCTGCAGGCCTTCACTGTCCGGGAAGTCCCACATGGTGCCGTGGCCGCCCACGAGGTAGACGCCGTCGTACTGGCGCGGATCAACCACGTCCACCCGGGCTGTGTTGTAGAGGCCGGCGCGCGTGGTCTCATCCTCGGTAAACGCGACCTGGATGGGATCCTTTGTGTCCACCTCGTCACGCGGCGGCTGGCCGCCCTGGATGGACGCAAAGTCGACGAAATGCCCGGAATCCTTGAACACCTTCCACGGGTGCGCAGCCTCGGCCACGTTGTAGCCGGTCTTCTCTCCCGTATCGCCGATCTCGGAAACGCTGGTCAGTACCATGAGGATTTTCTTCATGAAGTGCTCCTTTCGTCCACCTCCCACCCTACGCGCAGCCCGTCCGGGCTCCGCTTCCGGGAAGGTTAGCCGTCAGGTCACGCCGCTGAAGGCACTGGCACGGAGTCTGCGGTGCTGCCCCAGCCGGCCAGCAGGGACGGAGTCACAATCATGCTGCCGGTGTGGGCATGCCGCAGGGTGTCCAGCATGGCTCCCAGGGAGCCGTCCTTCGGAAGGAAACCGCAGATGCCCGTGCGCGCGGCCTCACGCAGCGCTTCCTGCGACGGATTTCCCGTCAGCATGATGATCCGCGTTTCCGGGGCCTCCGCCAGGATGCGCCCGGCAGCTTCGAGTCCGGAGCCGTCGGGGAGATGCAAATCCATGATGACGACGTCGGGCCGGAGGTCCCGGAACATGGTCACCGCAGTTGCAACGGACTTCGCCGCTCCTACGCTCTGCAGGTCCGGCTCACGGTCCAGCGCCCCCGCCAAAAGATCGGCAAAGGTGGTGTGGTCATCAATGATCAGGATTCGCAGGCGCCCTGTTTCCTGGGAGGCCACCGGAGCAACAAGACGGCTCTTCGTGGCCACGGGACGGGGAGCCCGGAATTCCGCAGGCCCTGAAGAGGCGGTGCTCCTCAGGAGTCTCGCCTGAGCCTCCCTCAGCGCGGGAGCGGGGGCGCAGCCCAGTTCCTCATCCATGACCCTCCGGCAGCGGTCATAAGCCCGCAAGGCTTCCGTATTCTCGCCGTTTTGCTCTAGCCCGAGGATCAACGCGGTCCACGCCCGTTCATTGAGGGGATCCTCCTTGACCGCAGCCCCGCCCCAGGCAATAGCCCTGCCCACTTCCCCCACCGCGAGTGCGGCTTCCGCAGCTGCAACGCGGGCCAGGCCCACCTGCGCTGCGTGCGCGGCCCGCTCCTCCTCTGCCCAGGCGGGCAGCAGTTCGTCCCCGAGCAGCGGAGCTGAGGCCAGGTCGAGTGCTTCCGTCAGCAGCGCAAGCGCTTCGCGGGGCTCGGCCTTGGCGGCCTTCCTGGTCAGTGTCTCGAAGCGGTCCAGGTCCAGTTCGACCAGTGACCGGTCGATGGCGTAGCCGCCAGTGACCGTCTTCAGGGGGCCTGTCCGTCCGGTGCCGGGCTGCAGGTGGCGCCGAAGGACGCTGACATAGCTTTCAAGGGTGGGCAGTGCAACGGCCGGGTGGTTGCCGCCCCACAGCAGGTCCATCAGCCGGGTCTTGGAAACTGCTGAGCCAAAATTCATCAGCAGAATTTCGAGGACCTGGCGGGGCTTGGGCCCGCCAAGATCGTTGGCGCTGAGCTCGATGTCTCCGCGGCGGATGGTCAACGGGCCGAAAACCGAAATCTGAAGCGCCGGCGTCTGCGGCGACACTTCGGAAACACGGCCTGCCCGGCCGGTGGTGTTCGGCAGTTCCAAGGTAATCACGGTGGTACCCCCAGTAGCTTGGTGCTTTGTGGTTCCCATTGAACTGGCAGGTAAACACACAGACCACAGTGCTCGGTACTCGCTTCTTTAACGGCGACTTTCCGCCGAGTACTTACTTGGGGGCACGGCTACGCAAAAACTGTTCAGCGGATACGCAGCTGGGGTTGGGGAAGCAGGTTGCACGGAAACCGTTTGCGCTGGTGAGATCCCACATCATGATTCAAGCCGGAGGTTGGAAAAACCCTAGGTAGTGCCATAAGTACCGGAGAGGCGCTCATTCATCATCCGCTGCATTTCGGCCTCATCCGGACACGGCTGGTTGTCGACAGGGCACTGCTGGTCCCCCGCACCGCCACCCATGCTCCCGGCAGCCTCGATGCACCTCGTGCACCCGGTATCCGAGTCGTGCAGCAGTGACGGGTCTTGCGCGATGTAGCCGCACAGGGCCCGGCGCCACTCCACGTCCCGGCAACACACCAGGTGATCCAGCTTCCCTGGGTTCTCGATGAGACTGTACGTAGCTTCCTGCCCAGGGCCGCGACCCGATTCCATAGACCCGGCTTTCTCGGTTGCCTTCGGGTTCACGGCTGATGTCCCAGTCATCGCTCCCCAAAGGCAAATATTCAGATATTGCTCGCCCTATTGGACGACATTGGTAAACGATTGTAAACCCTCGCTCCTGAATGGGACCGATAGTGCTCCGCCAGCCTCGCCAGCCCCTCATCGATCGAGACGGCGGGCGTCCAGTTGAGGAGTTCCCGGGTCTCACGCTGGTCGAACCAGTGCGCGGTGGAGAGCTGCTCGGCGAGGAACCTGGTCATCGGCGGCTCCTCTTCCCGCCCGGCCCGGGTCCAGAGCTTCTCCACTACCGCTCCCGCCGCCCGCGCCACCGCACCCGGCACAGACCACGACGGCGCCGGGACGCCTCCCGCGGCGCAGATGCCCGCCAGCAGCTCGCCCACCGGCCGGGGCTCGCCGTTGCTCACCACCACCGCTTTGCCGTGGACATATTCCATCCGGTGCAGCGCCGCAACGATGGCCGCGGCAGCGTTGTCCACGTAGGTGGTGTCGATCAGTGCCGCGCCGGCATCGAGCAACGGTAGGCGTCCCTGGCTGGCGCGTGACAGGACCCGTTCCACCAGCTGGGTGTCCCCCGGGCCCCAGACGATGTGGGGGCGCACCGATGCGACCCGGAATTCCGAAGCGTCCGCCGCCAGTGCCAGGAGTTCCGCCTCGGCCTTGGTGCGGGAGTAGTCCCCGTGCGCGTGCTGGGGGTCTGCCGGCTCCGCACCCAGCCCGGCGATGGCCGCACCGGAATTGGCCACCGACGGGGAGGAGACAAACACCATGTCCCGGACCCCGGCTGCCCGGGCAGTCTGAAGCAGGAGGCGGGTCCCTTCGACGTTCACCTCATCGAACTCGGCGGCCCGGCCCGTAAAGGAAACCTTCGCGGCCAAGTGGATGACTCCTTCGGCGCCCTCGGCTGCTCCCCGGAGCGCCTCACTGTCCGTGACGGACCCGGAGAAGTCCATGGCGCCGTCGACCCCTGACGGCCGGCGCTGGAAGGTGGCCACGTCATGGCCCTGGCGCACCAGCAGCCGGGCCACTTCTCCCCCTAGCAGCCCACTGGCGCCCGTGACGAGGACCCTCACGGCTTTCCTGGCCGCCCGCCGGCCAGCACCCGCGATGCCCAGCGGGACAGGCGGCTCCTGTCGATCTTGGCGTTGTGCCGGATATCCGTGGGCTGCCCAGGGACTTCAAGCACAGCGGAGACCTGGACGCCGGCCTCGAGGGCCGCCTTGCGGACATCCCCGGCAAGCTGCGGCGCCGCAGGGCCGGCTTTCCGTGCGGGCGGAACGGTCTCGACGACGGCGACCACGGCTTGGGTGCCCGCCGGTCCGACGCCTGTGATCGCCGCCAGCCGGACAGAGTCCAGGCGTTCGATCGCCTGTTCCGCGCCCACCGGCGTCACCACTGCACCGGGCGCCGTCACAACATGCACGAGCCGGCCCTCCACCCACAGCCGGCCGGCGCCGTCGAAATGCCCAATATCACCGGTGCGGTGCCATCCGGGCAGGCTGGCGCTCTCCTGCTGGGTCAGCCACAGCCGGTCGTACGCTTCCTTGGCGTGCGGGGCGCTGACCAGGATCTCCCCGGTCACACCGGGCTCGGTCGCGAAATGGGACCCGGGCGCGGAGCCATCTTCGGCCAGCGAGACGATGGCCACGCGGGCGCCATGCACCGGCCACCCCACGCACACGCCGTTGCCTGCTCCCGCCACCGTGCCGGCAGAAGTCTCAGCACCGGCGGCAGCGTCGGCGTCGGCAGCCTGGATCTGTACGAGGCTGATGTCGGTGACCGGCAGCGCCTCCGTCATCCCGTACGGGGTGTGCAGCGAGGCCCGGGGCAGCAGCCGCTGCACCTCGGCCAGCAGCGGTTCCGGGACGGGCGCGCCGGCAGAGAGCAGCAATTCGACGCCTTCCAACGCCTGTTGCCCTGCAGCCGTCAAGGCATCCTGCGTGGCGAGGACATTGCGCAACGCGGCCGGCGAGGCGAAGACCACCGTAGCGTCTATCGCCGCGGCGGCATCGGCGAGCGCGGTCGCGGTCAAGGTGCGGGGCGCGGAGACGTCCATGGCCGGCGTCACCGACACCGCTCCGAGCGCTGCTCCCAGCAAGGCAAACGGTGCGAAGCCTGCCACCAGCCCTGCATCGGAACGGATCCCGAAGGTTGCGGCCACCGTGTCCCGCATTGCGGCCAGCTGCCGGTGCGTATAGAGCACACCTTTGGCGGGGCCGGTGGAACCCGAGGTGAAGAGGACGGCGGCCCGGGCGTCCGGATCCACGCTTTCCGTCAGCTGTTCGGATGTGTGTGCGGCACCGGAACGGACCAGGGCCTCGAGAGAGGCCTCCACTCCAAGCACCCGGCGGCGGGCGGCGGGGAGCTCCCGTACGCTGATCCGCCGTCCCGGCCAGCCGAGTACGGAGGCAGCTGCGAGCGCTTTGTCGATCCCGATGAGGAAGTCCGGGGTGGCGCCTTTCACGGCGCGGCTCAGGCCCTTGGTTCCCAGTCCGGCGTCGGCCACCACCACCACCGCGCCCAGCCGCAAACAGGCGTAGAGGGCTACCGTCAGGTCCACCCCGGGCGGAACCATCAGGCTCACGCGGCTGCCGGTTCCTACTCCGGCTTCCTGCAGCCCCGCGGCGAGGTCCAGGATGTTCCCGTCCAGCTCCTGCCAGCTGAGCGAGCGGGCCACCGTGCCGTCCGGCGCCATTTCCGCGACCGCGGTCTCGCCTCCCTTCGGCCCTGCCGCCTGCTCGCCGAGCAGGTGCCACAGGGGCCGGAATTCCGGCTGCTCCGGCTCGGGCGCATCCGTTAGCCCATGGCCGGGCGTTAGGTTCTTCACTTCGGCTGCACTGCCGCCGGCACCAAGGTTCTCCGCGAGCCACTGGAAAACCGGTGCGGCAATGTTCCGGTCCTCCGCCACAAGGTGGCCGGCGCCTTCGAAGCGGTGCACATCGGCCTGCGGAAGCCGGCTGACGAGGTCCTTGAGGTACCGGTCCGAAAAAATGGGATCCCGGGGACCCCAAAGCATCAGCGCCGGGACCGTCAACCCGCGCAGTCCTTCTGCCACATCCGTAAGCGCCGGGAAGCTCGGGTGGGAGGCGTCCACCGGAATGTCCGCGACAAAGTTCCCCACCCCTGCCCGGCGGTCGGCTCCGCGGTAGGGCGCCATGTAGGCGTTCCGGATGTCGGCGGGCAGCGGCGGATGGGCCAGGGAGTGCGTCACCCGGAGAAAGGCGTCCGACGTCGTGGTCCCCCACTGGTGCACGGCGGGGTGCAGGGCAAGGCGCAGGGCGGGCGGGATGCCCGAACCGGAGGGCTGGTGGACGGCGGTGTTGGTCAGCACCACACCGGTAAGGAGCTGCGGGTGCGCCAGGGCCCAGCCCAGGCTGATCACACCGCCCCAGTCGTGGCCCACCGTCACTACCGGCCCGTCCAGGCCCAGTGCATCCGTCAGGTCACCGAGATCGTTGATCCGGTCGGCCAGCCGCCGGAAGGCGCCGGTGCGCTCCGAGTAGCCCATGTCCAGCTGGTCCACCGCCACAACGCGCCACGGGTGGGCCGGATCCGATCCGGCGGCCAGCAGCGTCCGCCACAGATAGGACCAGGTGGGGTTGCCGTGCACGCACAGCAGGGTACCGGCGGGAACCAGGCCCAGGCGGGAGAGCCGGGCGCCGTTGTCCAGCAGGTGCCAGCGGCGCGATGTGCCCGGCGCATCGGCGTCGGACGTGGAGGGCACATCGATCTCTCGTGACCATTCCGGGTCCACGCCGGGCCAGTCCGCGATTACCAAACGATTTCCATCATGGCGGTGTTCAGGCCGGATCCCACACCCATGCAGAGCACCCGGTCCCCCGCTTCCAGGGATTGCGCTTCGGCGGCCAGGGTCATAGGGAGGGAGGCCGGACCAACGTTGCCCCAGTGCGGGAACGTGATGGGCACCTTGGCAGGATCCAGGTCGATGGCGTCGATGATGGCCTGCGTGTACGCGTTACTCACCTGGTGCGTGACGTACCGGTCCATGTCCGCCCAGTCCCACTCCGGCCGGGCTTCATGCCAGGCGTCGACGACGAGCTGGAGGCCGCCGTCGAGCAGTCCCTTTGTGTCGGTGGCCATGCCGTCAATGCCGCCCACGCACAACTCATGGTGTTCGGTGCCGGCGCGCATCACACCGCCGACGATCCGGTGCGCGCCGGGGTGCTGGTCGGCGGGGCCGAGGACGGCGGCAGCAGCCCCGGAGCCCAAAGTGAGGGTGGCGAACTCCCGGTTGAAGTCCTCACGCGTGGTCTCGGGCCGCTGAAGGCGGGCGAGCGTGGCCTCCTGTGTGGCCTCGGCGTCCTCGGCGTTGACGATCATGGCGTACTTGATCTGGCCGGAGTCGATCATGTTGGCCGCCAGGGTCAGGCCGTTCACGAAGCCCAGGCAGGCATTGGCGAGGTCGAAGTTCATGGCCGACGACGGCAGGCCCAGTCCGTGGTGGATCTTCACCGCGACGGACGGTTCAAGGTTGCGCCGCGTGACGGAGGTGTTGATCAGCAGGCCGACCTCGGAGGCTTCGACACCCGCCTCGGCCAGGGCCTTCGCGCCCGCTTCGGCGGCAGCATCATCAAAGGACGTCCCGGCCGCCCACCAGCGGCGGTGCGTGACGCCGGCTACGCGCTCCAGCAGCCGGGGCGGGAACTTCAACCGCTGCAGGGTCGAAGCCAGCCTGCGGTCGAAATCCGTGGAGCTCACGATCCTCGGAGCCTCGACGCTGCTTACCGAAAGCAGCGCGGTGTTGCTGTGCCGGAATGTTGCATTTCCTGCCAATTCAAGCCCCTGTTCGTGTCCGTCCTGCAGCCATGCGCTGACAGTACGTTAGCCGACTGACCTCGAACGCGATGGTAAGCATGCTTAGGGTATGTTACAGGACTTGGCCCGGCTCGTCCCACCTAACCTTGACGGCCGGGGTGGGTATCCCGCGGAACTGGTCCTGGTGGAGGGCTTCGAGGCTGTGGCCTCCTGTCCACGGCAGTGCCAGTATGTTGAGCACCAGTTCCCTCCAGGCGCCCGGTCCCGGGCAGCAAGGGCGTGCGGTCATGACCTATATCAGCGACTTAGGCGACGTGGGTCCTGGTGACGTCGCCGTGGCGGGCGGCAAGGCCGCTGGACTCGGTGGCGTGATCCACGCCGGGCTGCCGGTCCCGCCGGGGTTCGTCCTCACTACCGCCGCCTATTCGGATTTCGTCAGGGAAAACCACCTCGCGGCAGCCATCCAGGAACTGGCCACGCTGACACCGCAGGCAGCCCCGCAGGACTATGACGCTGCCTCGGAGCGGATCCGCGCGCTGTTCAAGACCGGCACCATGCCCGCCGGGATCGCAGCGGAGCTCACCACCGCCTACGGGCGTCTCGGCGGCGGTGACGCACCGGTGGCGGTGCGTTCCTCCGCCACGGCCGAAGACCTCGCCTCAGCCAGCTTTGCCGGCCAGCAGGACAGCTACCTGAACATCCGCGGCACGGAGGCACTTGCCGCCGCTGTAATCGACTGCTGGGCTTCCCTGTGGACGGCGCGAGCCATGGCCTACCGCGCCCGGGAAGGCGTGGGGCCGGAGGAGGTACGCCTCGCCGTCGTCGTCCAAGTGATGGTGGAGGCCGGCGCGGCCGGGGTGATGTTTACCGCGAACCCCTCCAATGGCCGGCGCAACGAGACAGCAATCAGCGCCGCCTGGGGCCTGGGCGAATCCGTGGTCAGCGGGACGGTCACCACCGATGACGTGGTGGTCCACGCGGGGTCGGGCACCGTAGTGTCGCGGCAGACAGCCGACAAGGAAGTGATGACGGTCTACGCGGAGAACGGAACCCGGGAACAGCCGGTGGCGGCAGCCCGCCGTCGTGAGCCGGTGCTGGATGACCGGGCTGCGGCGGAGCTGGCCGGTTACGGGAAGCGGATCGCGGATCATTTCGGGGCACCGCAGGACATCGAGTGGGCGCGCGCCGGAGGCAGGTTCTTCATCCTGCAGTCCCGCCCCATCACGGCGCTGCCCGAACCCGCCGCCGACGTCCCGGAGACGTGGCCACTCCCCTACCCGAAGGGGCTCTACTTCCGGGCGAGCATCGTGGAACAGCTGCCCGACCCGCTCTCGCCGCTGTTCGCCGACATGGTTGATGGCTCCGTAGCGAGGTCGCTGACGGCCTTGCTGACCGAGGCCCTGGGCAGGAACGTCATCCGCGACGGCGACGTCAGAATGCCCACCATCAACGGCTACGCCTACTACTATTACCGCACCTCCGGCATGTGGCGGATGACAGGCAAGGCGCTGGCCGCCGTAGGCGCGCTGGCCCGCGGCAAGGCGCACATGGGAGTGGCCGGCTGGCGCGGGTTTTCGCACCCCCGCTACGAACGCGTGATCAAGGACTGGCAGGCGAAGCCCCCGGCCGAGCTCACCGGTGAGGAACTGCTGGAGGGAGTGCAGGTGCTGCTGGACGCCGGCACCGTGTACTACACCGCCGTGCAGTCCATCATTCCGCTCGCCGCCACCAGCGAGCTCTCCTTCCGCGCGTTCTACGAGAAGCTGGTGCGGCGCGACGGCGATCCCCCGGCCCAGACGTTCCTCCTTGGCTACGACAACGAACCGATCCGGGCGGAGAAGTCACTGTACGACCTGGCCGTATGGGCCCGCAGCGACCCCGGGCTGACATCGGGCCTGCTGGAGAGGCCGACGGCGGTGCTCGCCGAGTCCCAGCGCACCGGCTCCCCGCCCGCCGGTGTGGACAATGCGCTGTGGCAGGAATGGCGATTCGCCTTCCAGGAGCATCTGGACCTCTTCGGCCACGCGGTCTACAACCTTGATTTCGCCAGCCCGGTGGCGGCGGACGACCCATCCGCCCTCTTGGAAACGGTGAAGTTCTACCTGCGCGGGCAAGGCACCGACCCGCATGAGCGGCAGCGGGAGCTGACCGAGCGCCGGGAGTCGCTCACAGACCAGATGGCCGGCCGGCTCGGGCCGCGCCGCCGGGCAGCCTTCCTCCGGCTGCTCCGGTGGGCCCAGGACACGGCACCGATCCGCGAGGACGCGCTGGCCGATGTCGGACTGGCCTGGCCACTGCTGCGGCAGATGCTGCTCGAACTCGGCCGGCGGCTGGTGGATTCCGGCGTCGTCGCTTCACCGGATGACGTGTTCTGGCTGCGCTACCAGGAGCTGCGCAGCGCCGTCGAGTTTGGCCTCGCCGCGCCTGGGGCGCGGGCCGCCGTCGTTATTTCCGGTGCTGACCGGCCTGTGCGCGCCGCCGCCGTCGAGGAGCGCAGGATGCTGTGGCGGGGGCAGGTGAAGGCTGCTGCCCCGCAAATGCTTCCCGAGCGCCGGTGGATGGAACGGGCCTTCGGGTCGATGATGCCGGCCGGCTCGCAGCACCAGCGCGGCGACGTTATCAAGGGCGTGGGGGCCAGTTCCGGCCGGGTCAGCGCTCCCGCCCGCGTCCTGGCCGGGCCGCAGGACTTCGGCCAGATGAAGCCCGGAGACGTGCTGGTGGCCCGGGTCACCACTCCCGCCTGGACATCGCTTTTCGCGATGGCCTCCGCCGTGGTGACTGATGTGGGCGGCCCGCTCAGCCACAGCTCCATCGTGGCCCGCGAGTACGGCATTCCCGCCGTCCTCGGCACCGGGGTGGCCACGCAGCGCCTTGCCACCGGCCAGCAGGTCCTCGTGGATGGCGACGCCGGCACGGTCACCATCGAGCGGCAGGCCGGTGCGGATGCCACGCCGGGAGGGGACGTCGTCGGCGCCTAACAGTTCGGCGCGGCTGGCGGCTGTGGTCAGCTCTTAGAAGTCCATGCGTTCTGTGGGGCCGTACCAAGCCGGCCTGCCGTGACCGAAGAGGACAAGCCGTGGCCGGAGGTCTGCCAGGCGGCGCATGGATTCCCTGTTGCGCTCCGGCGACCACGTCAGGATGCCCGGCGGCGTTGAAAGGCGGCGGAGATTGAAGAAGACGTCCCCGCAGATCAGCACCCCGTCCGCTTCACGCCACAGGGCGATGTGTCCAGGGGTGTGCCCCGGGACATCCAGGACAGTGAAGCCGGCGACCTCGTCGCCCTCCTTCAGCAACCGGTCCACCTGGTGCCCCGGCGCCATTTTGTACTTTCCCATGAGCCGGGACAGCCGGCCCGGCCCTGTGACTGCTTTGCCTGATCGGACGGACGGGGCGTCCAATGCCCCGGCCCAGAGCGGAATGTCGAGGCTGGTGCAGATGGCGCGCGACGAACCGAAGTGGTCAGGGTGGGCGTGCGTAACCAGGTTCGCTTTCAGAGTGACCCCGCGCATCTGACGCAGGATGCGGCGCCTCGCCGCCACAGTTCCTGCGTCCACCCGGATGTCTTCCACGAGGTAGACGTTGATCTGGTTGCGGGGAAACCCGGCCAGCTGACGGACCCCTGGGGCAAGCTCGAACATACGCACCTCGGCTGTTTGGGCTGAGCGTTTCCTGCAAGGATGGGCCGCCGCCGTTCCATCTTCAAGGCCTTCCGAGATTGCCCCACCCAACGGACCTCTTGCCTATCGCTTGCCATAACCAAGTGGAGTACGTTGAGCGTACGTCGTACGAGTAGGTGCTGCTGGGCACTGTCATTCCGGCCACCACCGTTTGGACCCACACCGCCAGCCAGGCATGAACAATGATGTCCTCGCGGGCAAAAGCTCAGCCATTTCAGAAAAGCAAACTCATGACATCTGCAACCATTCCCCGCTCCCGCCCGAACTCCAGGGCCCGGTGGCTCGTGCCCGCCGCCCTGATTTTCCTCAGCCTCGTGCCGATCATCGCCGGGGCTGTCCGCCTGGCCGACCTCACGGGAGGCCAAGTAACCCCCGATAACGCGCGGTTCTTTGATGCGCCTGTCCCCGTGCTGATCCATATCCCCACAGTCACCGTGTACTTGGTGCTGGGCGCGTTCCAGTTCGTTCCCTCGCTCCGCCGCGGCAAGCCGGGCAGGGCAAGCTGGCACAAAATTGCCGGACGCATCCTCGCCCCCACCGGTTTGCTGGCTGCCCTGTCGGGTTTGTGGATGGCCGTTTTCTATGATCTCCCGCCTTTGGATGGGACGCTGCTGCTCATCCTCCGGCTGGTGTTCGGGTCCGCGATGGTGGCGTTCATCGTCCTGGGATTCATCGCCGTACGCCGCCGTAACTACGTCCGGCACAGCGAGTGGATGTCCCGGGCGTACGCCATCGGCATCGCGCAGGGAACCATCGTTGTGGTGACCATCCCCTGGATTGTCCTGGTGGGACCGGTGGACGAGCTGACCCGGGCCCTGCTGATCGGGGCATCATGGGTGCTGAGCCTGGCGGTGGCCGAGTACTTTATCTACCGGCGGGCACATGGATCAGCACAAAAACGCCGCCCCGCTATCCAGCCTGCGTAGACGTGCCGGTTGGAACGAACCTGTAGGCGAAGCGGCTGTCCAGGCCACCGGGGCCCATCCTGAGGTCTACCCCTTCGGTGGGCAGCAGCACAGGCGCCTTGAACACCTGCCCACTGCATGGGACCTGCACGGGGGCGAGAACTTGAGCACCACCCCAGGCGGAGACGGAAAGCTCAGCCACCGGCAGTCCGGCGCAGACGAAGTGCAGCTCGTACTGGCCCGGTTCGGCCGTCAGGCTTGCCGTGGTGGTTGTTGCCGCGCTGCTGGTGCCACGTAGTTCACCGGGCAGGCGCGGCTGCAGCTGCTGTGCCGACCACTCCGACAAGTCTTCCAGCTCCGAAGCCCTGCGGTCTGGGTTGGTCTGCACTTTGACGCCTGTGGCGGAAGGTTTGCCCGTCGGCGGAACGGCGCTGATGGTGATGGGCCCGCCGTCGTGCCTGACGAAGCGGTCCAGCGTGGAGGTGCACTCAAAGCCCGCCGCCTCCGGAACGCCGTCCGCCTTCACAATGGTGAGCTTGGCCCCGTACACCCCGGCACAGGCTCCTGTGACCATGTAGTCTCCAGGCGCCAGATCCAGGGCCAGCTTCCCGGCAGGCTCCGCCCCTGATGGCATGCCCGGGTCGGCTGGAGAAGCCTCCAGCAAACGCGCCACTTCATCGACGTTTTCCTCGAAGGACCGGGGTTGCGGTGATGCCGCCGGCGGGGATGGTTGAGCCGGTTGCTCGGCCGGGCCGCTGTACTCACACGCGGCAATTGACATGACCAAAGCGGCCGCAGCGGACAGGACTACCCCGCGCCGCGCCGGCATCCCCCCAAGAGCTGACATGGCTCCGAGTCTACGGCCCCTCTTCCGGCCTGGACGTTCAGGTGCCCCGGGTGCGAGGTCCTGGTGACACCCCCTAGCCTTGGAGCATCGGACATAGAGCCCCATGCGCTGGTTCCTCTGCCCGGTCACTCCCCTTGGACACACCCCGGAAAGGAACGCACTCATGCGGATACTCGTCGTCGGAGCCGGAGCCACAGGCGGGGCCTTCGGCACGCTTCTGCAGGAAGCGGGACGGGATATCACATATCTGGTGCGGCCGCGTAGGCAGGCGGCTCTTCGCCGTGACGGGCTACGCTTCATCTCCCCCGCCGCTGACCGTACTCATCCCGTGAAAACCATCACCGCCCAGGACGGGTCCGGGACGTTCGACCTGATCCTCGTCACGGTCAAAGCCACCGCGATCGATGGCGTGTTGGGTGAGCTCGGCGCTTTCGTCGGGCCTGGAACCGCCATCATTCCCATTCTCAACGGCATGGCCCATGTGGACCGCCTTGAGCAGCTGTACCCGGGTCAGGTGCTCGGCGGCCTGGCCCGGATCGTGGCCACCCTTGACGGCGATGTGGTCCGCCAGCAGGTGGCCATCACCTCCCTTACGGTGGGCGGGCTTACTGGCAACACTGTCCCCGCGGAAATTTCCAGGGCCCTGGACGTGCCCGGCGTCGACTTCTCGGTAGCCGAGGACGTATTGGGCGCGCTGTGGGAGAAGTGGGCATTCATCGCTGCCGCAGGAATCGTCAATTGCCTGTTCCAAGCGCCGGTTGGCCGGATCATCAGTGCCGGCGGCCGGTCAAAGATCCTGGAGGCCATCGCTGAAACAGAAGGGGTGGCGGCCGCAGCAGGACATCCCGTTTCCGACGCCGGTCATGCACAAGCAGTCGGAATCCTCACCGAGCCGGGATCGGCCTTCACGTCCTCCCTGTACCGGGACCTCCGCGCCGGGCTTCCCTCGGAAGCCGAGCACATCCTCGGTGACCTCGCCCGCCGGGCCCGGAACTTTGACGTCCCGACGCCGTTGTTGGACCTCACCCTCATCCAGATCAGGGCCGGCCTCCCGCTCTAAGGCGGCGGTCTACTCCCCCATTCCGGGATGCACCGGAACAAAGTCAATTTTGTTGCCGGAGTTCGTTCGGCCTGCTGTGGTCCTCGAGTATCCCCGCGCGTCGAGGTCGTTCTTCGCCCGGAATTCCGCGAGAGCCGCATCGTAGGCGTTGTTGAGCGTCAGGCCCGTGAACTCACCGGTGCTGCCGTCGGTGAAGGTGATCCGGATGCGGACGCTGGCGGGGTAGTGCCGGTTCATCCGGATAAAGCCTTCTGCATCCTGCTGGAGAGTAATCATGGGATTCTGCTTTCGTTGTGGGGGCCGAATTCCAGTCTGGCGCAGATTGTGCCCCGCGGGTACCAGCCACAGCGGCATCCGCGTCTCCTTATGCCGGAGCCGTTCGGCCCTGACCAGATTCGGCAGACCCGGCCCCAGCCGCGCGTCCGTCATCAATCCACGCTGATTCCTGCAGCTGAGCTTCGCTGTGATAATCCGGTAGGTATGTCTTCTTTATCCCAAACGCCCACGCCGGCATCAAACGCCGAAGAACGCAGCGCCCGCATCGCCGTCACCCTTTTTCCCGTGCTGATCCTGGCCGGAGGAGCCGTAGCGCTTGCCGCGCCGGCAGCCTTCACCGGGCTGGGCCCCTGGATCAACCCCCTTTTGGGCGTCATCATGTTCGGGATGGGGCTGACACTCACGCCCCCTGACTTCGCCATCATTGCCAAACGTCCTGTCCCGGTGGTGATCGGCGTCGTGGCGCAGTACGCCATCATGCCGTTCCTCGGCTGGCTGGTCGCGGCAGCGCTGGGACTGCCTCCGGCACTGGCCGCGGGCGTCATCCTGGTGGGCTGCTGCCCCGGTGGAACTGCCTCCAACGTGGTCTCTTACCTGGCGAAGGGCGACGTGGCCTTGTCTGTGGCGATGACCACCGTTTCCACTCTGATCGCTCCGCTGCTGACCCCGGTGCTGGCACTGTGGCTCGCCGGTCAGTACATGCCGGTGGACGCAGGTTCCATGGCCTGGTCCATCGTCCAGATCGTTCTGTTCCCTGTGCTGCTCGGATTGGTGGTCCGCCTCTTCCTGCCGCGCCTCGTCGACAAGGCCCTGCCCGCCCTTCCCTGGATTTCGGTACTCGCCATCACTGTTGTAGTGATCGCCGTGGTTTCCGGCAGCGCCAAGGCCATCTTCGCAGCCGGACTGCTGGTTCTCGCCGCTGTCATCCTTCACAACGGCCTGGGCTACGCCCTCGGTTACGCAGCGGCCCGCTTGTTCCGGCTGCCGATCCCCTCCAGGCGTACTACTGCGATCGAGGTCGGCATGCAGAATTCAGGCCTTGCAGCAGGGCTGGCTCGACAGTACCTGACTCCCGAAGCCGCCCTGCCTGGCGCTATTTTCTCCGTTTGGCACAACGTTTCAGGCGCTGTCCTGGCGGCCTACTGGCGCCGTCGCAGTACTCCTGCTGTGCGCGTCGGCGAATCGACTCCGGTGGCTGTTAGGGAGTAAGTTCCAGCCGGGGCCGGCTTAGCTGCCCACACCAAAAAGCGCCTGCCGCCCCTTTCTTCCGGAAAGGGCAGCAGGCGCTTTGTTGTCTTTTGCGTGAGTTAGCCGACGCGGGTGTAACTGATTTCCGTCTTTCCCGCAGGAGCCGAGTGAAGCGTCACGTACGTGCCCTGGGCTTTGTTCGCATTGCCGGGAAGGACGCCGGGAATCGAAACGTAGTTTCCCTCGACGCGGCGGAGCGGAACTTCCCGGTCGGCCGGGAGGCTGACGTAGCTGCCGCCACGCGGGATGCTGTTCCTGACGGTCGTTTGTGTTTCCTGAGTTACGGCCAGTTCGGACTGCAGAGTCATGTGATCTCCTGTGGTTGTGGGGCTTGGCGGCGTCACCGATGCTGTTGCAGTGCCGCCCGCACGTCATCTGAGAAGGGGGCGCAAGCACGGGCAGTCAGACGCGGCGGCCGACTGCCGGCACGCTGGGACGTTAACCCTGCGGCAGCACTTAAGGGCTTCGGCGGCCTGCCAACAAGTCTACGGAACTAATGTGAGCAACTCACAATAAGGTGGGTGATCTCACGGAACTTCGTTTCGGTTTTCCCATGACAACTGCAAGTGTTTGTTTTCCGGTGGTCGGGGCAATACCGTGAAGGGACGGTCGGCCGAAGCAGGTGCAGCCATGCGGACTATCTCGTGGTTACGGCACTGCCTGCTGTTGCCCTTGCTCCTGGCCGGGATCCTTACCGGCTCCGCTGCCGCGATGGCAGCCCTGCCCACAGATGCTCCCACTGGCCCCGCGGACCCTGCCCAAACCTACGCAGCTGTGGACTCCTTCCTGCGGGAACAGCTCGAAACCCTGGGGATCCCCGGTGCCGCGGTCGCCGTCGTACGGGATGGAACCCAGGTTCACGCCGCCGCTTTCGGCCGCGCGGACCCCTCCGGGCGGCCGATGACGGCCCAGACTCCGGTACTGCTCGCCTCCACCAGCAAGTCGCTAACGGCCATCGCCGTGATGCAGCAGGTGGAGGCCGGGCGCCTGCGGCTGGATGAGCCGGTCCAGACCTACCTGCCCTGGTTCACCCTGGATGACCCCCGTTCGTCGGCCATCACCGTCCGGCACCTGCTCCATCAAACAAGTGGCATGTCAGCCAAAGACACGGCCTTCGAAGCGTCCCTGGCTCAAGACCCGGAAGCCCTTGAAGAAGCGGTGCGCGCACTGGCGGGCTCCCCGCTTGCGGGAGAACCGGGGCAGCGCTTTCACTATGCCAGTGCCAACTACAACGTCCTGGGCGTCCTGGTGCAGACCGTCGCCAACCAGCCCTTCGGGGACTATCTGAAGCAGCACGTTTTCGGTCCATTGGAGATGGTCCACAGCCATCCGACGGCGGCTGCGGCCAGGGAGGACAGCGCGGCTGCGGGGTATTCCCGCTGGTTCAGCTCCTTCTGGCTCCAAACCGACGTCCCGTCACCCATCGCCGGGATGCCCTCCAGCACCATGTACTCCTCAGCCGAGGACCTGGGCCGCGAACTGACTGCACTGCTGAACGGCGGCTCATACGGTGATGCCCGGATCCTGGAGCCCGGGAGCATTGCGGAAATGCTCGAGGCCCGGACCCGGGTGGACGAGGCGAAGGGCTATGCGATGGGCTGGTACATCCGGCCGCTCGTGGAGTCCCTGGATCCCGCTGGCCCCGCTCCGGCTGGGGACCTGCCGGAGCTCCTGGAGCACCAGGGGGAATGGGGCAACAGCCACACTTACCTGGCCATGGTTCCGGAGTCCGGCCTCGGCGTCGCCCTGGTCATCAACGGCAACGACACCGCCGCCCCCTCCCGGCTCAAGGCCATCGACACCAACATCCTGCGGATCCTCCACGGACAGTCCCCGGTGCCCGCCGTTGTGCATGAGGACTGGCTGCAGCGCTACAGCTGGGCGGTCTCGCTGGCGCTGCTGCTGGCCGAACTGCTCAGTCTATGGCTGGTGCTCTCGGTCCTGCTCCACGGCCGGTTCGGTGCCGGCAAGCGCGGGGCCAACCTGGTGTGGGCCGGTGGCACGCTGGCGCTCGACGTCTTCGCCCTGTGGTTGTGCCTCAGCTACGCACCCGCCAGGTTCGATACTGATCTCTTGGTGATCATCCGCCAGTTTCCCGACGTCGGCGTCTCACTGATTCCCGTGCTCGGGCTCGCTGTCATCTGGTCCATCCCGCGGACGGTCTGGCTGCTCGCTACGATTTGGGCAGCCACACCCGCCGCCCGGGAGCGGGCGTGGCAGTAACCTCTTGGTGCGTGGTGGCCGCTGCGCGGGGCCTTTTATATCCGACCGGCAGCAAGGTCCGGGGCATCGAACTCCTCAGCGCCCTGGTCCTGCGTACGGGGCGAGGACATGGGCACATCGCTGACTTTCCTTAGTGAGCGCAGGACGCCCAACCCAACAACTGTCAGCAGACCGGCGACCCACCATGCCTTCCTCGACGTGCGCGGCCCAGCCTCAACAGGATCATCTACGATGCCCGAATAAGCCTTCGGTGCCACCCGCTTCAGGCGTTCCTGGACCCGGGGAGTCAATGTCTCCACTCCGCCCGCAAGCTCGTCAGCGAGCTGCCGCACCAACGCCTGCAGGCGGGGGGATGCAGTTTCGATGCCCGTATCAAGACCGGCCGCCGCTCTTTGCAGTGCAATCTGTACCCCAGGGGTGGCCCATTCCCTGCCCTTGGCCAGGTGGGCCATGAGGTTTTCAGAAAGACGGTGGACCTGCTCAGTTTCGGTCGTGGAATGTGCCGTGCGCATGCTGCCTCCTGGGTGTTATGGATGCCCATAGCCTACGGCGGGTGGCGCCACAGATACAGGCTTCCCCGGCCGTGACAAACTTCCATCCCAATCCGCGCCGGCAAGTGCGCCGCGCAGGAGTGTCACTCACAGTCCGACGATTGCCATCCAAACATCAATTAGCAAGGGTACTTACTATTTATTAGTAAACATGCTTACTATTGCGTCAGTGGTGATGCGCATCAACAGCACCTGACCTGACGGAAAGAGAGCAATGATGACTGAAAATCAGTGGACCAACATTTCGGGGTCCTCCTCGCAGGACACCGAGATCATGACGGTGGAAACAACCCCGGCAGTTACGCCGGCAGCCAAGGACGGTCCCCCTTCCAAAAAGGAGGCCGTAAAGGAAGAAGCATCGAACGTCGCCGGGCATGCCGCCGGCGCCGCGCAGGGGGTCGCCCAGACCGCGAAGGAAGAGGTTGCCAACGTAGCGTCCGAGGCGAAGTCCAGCGCTAAGGACCTGCTGTCCCAGGCCAAGTCAGGCCTGTCCAGCCAGGCCGGTACCCAGCAGCAGAAGGCTGCCGAGGGCATCCGGACCATTTCCAGCCAGCTGCAGACCATGGCCGAGGCGCCCGAGCAGCAGGGCATGGCCAGTGACCTGATTCGGCAGGCGGCGCAGCGCAGCGAATCTGTGGCTTCTTGGATCGAGAACAAGGAGCCCGGCGATCTGCTTGGCGAGGTCCAAAGGTTTGCCCGTAACCGCCCGGGAACCTTCTTGCTGTTGGCAGCAGGGGCTGGCATCCTCGTTGGCCGGCTCGGCCGCGGTCTCCAGGCAGGAGCCCCGGCATCCCAGGGTTCCACTGCCCCGCAGACCCTCGCTTCAGGGCAAACCCAGCGGACGGTGGGAGCCCCGGTCCGCACTGAGGCTGTATTTGCTTCCGGCAGCGCCACCGATTTTTACGAGGAGCCCGTTGTAGCCGGCGGTGCTCCGGTATCCACTTCGGCCCTGCCCTCGGGCACGACTGAAGACACTCCCCTGCGGTTCGAGGATGACCCCTACCAGTCGAAGGAAGGACGCCAGCTGTGAGCAGTTCTATTCCTGAGCCGCCTCCGAGCGAGGCGCATATGAAGGCGGACAACACCTCGTTGGGTGATCTGCTCGGTGATGTGACCCGTGACCTGTCCACCCTGATGCGCCAGGAAGTCGAACTGGCCAAGGCTGAAGCGAAGCAGTCCGCCACCAAGGCCGGCAAGGGCGCGGGCATGCTCGCCGGAGCCGGTGTGGCAGGGCACTTCGTGTTGTTGTTCCTTTCCCTGGCGCTGATGTTCGCCCTGGGCGCCCTGATGCCGCTGGGCTGGGCCGCCGTGATCGTCGCCGTGATCTGGGGCATCATCGCCGCGGTCCTGGCCTCGATCGGCCGCAAGGAACTCAAGCAAATCAAGGGCATCCCGCAGACCAGCGAGACACTTTCTGAAATCCCCCCAACCCTAAAACCAGGTGAGGTAAACCGATGAGCGATAACCCGGATGCAATCCGTTCAGAAATTGAAGAAACCCGCGCACGGCTTGGCACCAACGTGGACGCCCTCGCTGACAAGGTCACCCCGGCCAATGTCGTGCAGCACCAGACCGACAAGGTCAAGGGCAGCGTCAAGGACGCCGTCACAGGTGTGAAGGAGAAGGTGATGGGAGTCGCGGATTCGGCTACCTCCACAGTCGGAGACAAGGTCTCCACCGTCCAGGACAAGGTTTCCACTGTCCAGGACAAGGTCTCCTCGGGCACCAGCAGCACCGGCGGCGCCCTGCACTCCACCGGGGAGAGCCTGCACGGGGCCAAGGACACCGTCTCGGCCAAACTCTCTGATGCCGGCACCGCAATCTCCCACGCCCCGGCACAGGTGAAAGCCCAGGCCCAAGGCAATCCGCTGGCAGCGGGCCTGATCGCCTTCGGCGCCGGGATGCTCATCTCGTCCCTGATCCCGGCCAGCACCAAGGAACGCGAAGCAGCCCAGCAGCTCAAAACCGCCGCCGAACCGCTCGCAACGCAGGTCACCGACGCCGCTAAGGACATGGTCCAGGACCTGAAAGAACCGGCGCAGGAAGCCATGGACAGCGTCAAAGCCACCGCGACCGACGCCGTCCAGAACGTCAAAGCCGAAGGCCAAGGCGCCGTCACCGACGTCAAAGACCGCGCCGCAGACGCCAAGGACAACGTCCAAAACACGTGAGCGGCCAGGACAGGGTCCCCAAGCCGCCCCGCGACCCCGCGGGGCGGCCATCGGACCAGGACCAACAACCACTCGTGGGCGGACCGCGGCACATGACGTCACGTCACGGCCCGGCCCCGGAACAATGGACTACCCACCGGCTCCTCAGCATCGCGACCCGACTTAACGAACTACGCCTCAACCGCCGCTTGGCCAAACTCGGACTTACCACATCCGCACTGGATGCGCTGGAGACAGCAGCAGCCCTCGAACCCACCACAGTCACCGATCTCGCCGCAACACTTTGTGTCAGCCGGCAAAGCATGGGCAAAGTACTGCGGCGGCTTCAGAGCCTGGGTTTCCTGACAAAGGAACCGGCCCGCGACGGCAGAAGCGCGGACCTCCGCCTCACCCCGGAAGGACATGAAGTCCTGTCCGCCGCTG
Source organism: Arthrobacter sp. D3-16 (assembly GCF_054408515.1). Taxonomy (NCBI): domain Bacteria; kingdom Bacillati; phylum Actinomycetota; class Actinomycetes; order Micrococcales; family Micrococcaceae; genus Arthrobacter; species Arthrobacter sp. D3-16. Next base: position 3,136,727 of record NZ_CP096437.1, read on the forward strand.
AAGACCTCATCAGTGACGGGACGGGAGCTGAGGGAAAAGATGATGTGTTGTTTCGCCGCCAGCTGGAACAACACATCCGCGATCTCAGGAAGGCCGAGCTCAACACGATCACACGGCATCCGGCCAAGAACCGGCAGCCGCAGCACACCACCGGCTCCGGCCACAGGCAGGAACCGCGAACACCACACCTCAAAGAGACAGGAGCAACCCTATGGCTACAACAAACCGGGCTACCGGAGCCAAAACAAACCTACAAAAGGCAGCCCAGGCAGTAGGGGCCGTCTTCCTGCTGGTGGGAGTTTTGGGGTTCATCCCGGGCATTACCAGCAATTACGAAGCGCTGTCCTTCGCCGGGCACGGCTCCGAAGCGCTCCTGCTGGGCATCTTCCAGGTCTCGATCCTGCACAATATCGTCCACCTGCTCTTCGGCGTTGCGGGCATCCTGATGTCCCGCACCAACACACAGGCACGGAACTACCTGCTCTACGGCGGCGTCATCTACCTCATCCTCTGGCTCTACGGAACCATCATCGGCCACGACACCGCCGCCAACTTCGTGCCCGTCAACAGCGCCGACAACTGGCTGCACCTGATCCTGGGCATCGCCATGATCGCCCTGGCCATTCTGCTCTCCCGCAGCACCACGCGCACCGCCGGTTCAACACGGCGCTAAGCCAGCCGAGCGAAGCCCACCACTTACTCCCCCGCGCTGATCCCCACCCAGCACGAAACCCAGCACAAAAAGGAAAAGATCATGCTCAACACTGAAAACCTTTCTGCACTTGCCACCGGTGGCGGCAACGTCGTCAGCTCCGACGGGACCAAGATCGGCTCCATTGGACAGATTTACGCCGATGACGACACCTCGGAACCCACCTGGGTCACGGTCAAAACCGGTCTTTTCGGGACCTCAGAGTCCTTCGTTCCGCTGGACTCTGCCACCCAGGACGGCAACGACATCGTCGTCCCCTACACCAAGGACAAGGTCAAGGACGCACCCCGCGTCGCCCCCGACGGCCACCTGGAACCCGAAGAAGAAGACCAGCTCTACACCTACTACGAACGCTCGGGCGGCGCCGCATATACCGGCACGGACCGGACCACCACCACTGATCGGGACACCACCGACGACGTTTCGGCCCGGGGCACCGTTGGCCGGGACACTTCAGGTCCCACCACTGATGACGCGATGACCCGCTCGGAAGAGCAGCTCCATGTCGGCACCGAAAAGCAAGCTACCGGCCGGGCACGGCTGCGCAAGTACGTCGTCACCGAGAACGTCACCAAGACCGTCCCGGTCCAGCGTGAAGAAGTCCGGATCGAACGCGAACCCATCACCGACGCCAACATCGGTGCAGCTACCAGTGGTCCGGACATCAGCGAGGAAGAACACGAAGTGATCCTCCACGAGGAACGCCCCGTCGTTCAGAAGGAAACCGTCCCCGTCGAGCGCGTCCGCCTGGACAAGGAAACCGTCACCGAGGAACACACCGTCACCGAGGAAGTCCGCAAGGAAAACATCGAACTCGACGACGACGGCCGCACCAACCGCTAAGTCCTACCCCAAACGGGACCTCCGGCCCGGCTGAACACTGCGGATGGTCCGCCCTCCATCACTGGAGGGCGGACCACCCGCTTTTCCGCTGTTCCTCCGACTCTATGGACCCTTGGGCATGGCGTGTGCACTTAACGGCTGCCATAGGTGTACGTGGTTCTCATGTCGTCCCGGCTTCGAGGGAGCGCAGGTATCGGATAGAAGCTGTCCATCCCAAGGGGTTCCTACCGGCGAGTAAATTCATCAGGTAAACTAATTGGAGGAATTGTTCGGCCAGCAGCGCCCGGTTCCACTCCCCTCCCCCTTGAATGGAACTTCTCTTAATGTCCTCCGCGATTTCCGCGCCGGCACCCCAGCGTTTCCCGCTGGCCGCCATGATGGTTTTGGCCACCATCGCCTTCACGGCCATCACTACTGAACTGTTGCCGTCCGGCCTGCTCCCGCAGATCAGCACGGCACTCAATGTCTCCGAGCCGGTAGCGGGTTACCTCGCCGCCGCCTACGCCGCCGTCATTGTGGTCACCGTGGTGCCTGCCGCGCGGCTGCTGGCCAACGTGCCCAAGCGGCCGTTGCTGGTGGCACTCGTGCTTACCTTCGCGCTCAGCAACGCCCTGGTGGGCCTCGCGCCCGATTTTACGTTCGCGATGGTGGCGCGGCTCGTGGGCGGCCTGGCGCACGGACTGCTCTGGACCACCATGGCCCCGTATGTCACACGTGTGGTCCCGGCTGACAAGGTGGGCAAGGCCCTGGCCATCGTCTTCAGCGGCAACAGCCTGGGCCTGGCCATTGGTGCCCCGATCGGTACCGCGCTGGGCACGGTCCTCGGCTGGCGTGCGGCGTTCCTCGCCCTTGCCGGCTTCGGCGTGCTCCTGGCGGTTCTGGGCTTTTTGTTCCTGCCGTCCGTCCGGCGCGGCGCCGGCGAAACACGTCCCTCCATGCGCGCTGCCATCGGCCAGCCCGGCGTCAAGCCCGTTGCCATCGCCTGGCCGCTGCTGATCCTGGCCCACTTCGCACTCTTCACCTATATTGCCCCGTACATCCGCGACGCCGGCCTGCCCGACTACGCCATCAGCCTCTCGCTCACGGTTTTGGGCGTCTCGGGCCTGGTGGGCATCTGGATCGCAGGACTCACCGTGGACTCGCACCCGCGGCGTTCGCTGCTGATGACGACGGCGGCAATCGCCGTGTCACTGCTCCTGTTGCCTTTCGTGGGCGGCAGCCTGCCCTTCGCCCTGGCGCTGATGACCGTATGGGGCGCGGGAATGGGAGCCATCGGCATCTACAACCAGTCGGCAATCCTCCGCGCCGGCCGGGAGAACAAGGACGCCGCGAACGGGCTCACGGTCCTCACGATCCAGCTGGGCATCACCATCGGCGCCCTCTACGGCTCGGCCGCCCTGGTGGTGGCCGGCCCTCTGCTGGTCCCCGCCGCCGCAGCCCTCCCGGTGATCGCGGCACTGGTCATCACGTACGCCGGCCGGAAGGCGGCTTATCCTCCGGGCCCGCGTGAATCCACGTGGAAGCGGCCCCGGCCCGTCGCCGAGCGCGAGAGCACACACTGATCCGCGATCCGGTTCCTTTTCAGGCAGCTGCTCTCAGCAGGCCTGACTGAGCGCGTTCACCGCCACGTCTGACATCTCGAGCGATTCCGGATCCTCAAAGCCAATCACATCAGGCTTCGGGGCCCGCGCCACGGCCATGGCAATCTGCCGCGATCCGTCAGCACTGATCAGCGCCAGCGCAACGTATCCCCGGACCACACCCATGTGGCCGAAGTAGTCATTGTTGGAGCAGGAGTCATAGCGGCGGAGGACACCTAGCCCGAATTGCTCGTACTTGGGATGGTGCATCTCTTCCACGCTCCGGGGAGCCAGCAGGGTCCCTTTCTGAAGTGCGGCGAAAAACGTGTTGAGCTCGGGGACAGTGGAGATCATTCCGGTGTCCGGGGAACCGCTGTGGAACGGAGCGAGGGCGTTGTCCACCAGTTCACCGCTTGCCGTCTTCGTGTACCCGTGAACCAGGTTCTGCGGAGCGGGCCCGTCACCCGTCATGGAGGTGTCCTTAAGCCCCAGCGGCTCTATGGTGTCCGCGCGGATGACCGTCCCGATGTCCTGGCCGCGCAACTTTTCCACCAGCAGTGCCAAGGCTAAGTAGTTGGTGTTTGAGTAGCTGAACAGGCTCCCTGATCCTCCCGTCCAAGGCTTCGCCGCGGCCGCGGCCAGGCGTTCCTTGTGGGTCCGCTTCCTGTCCCCCGGATCGCCCACGTTGGGCAGGTTTTCCCAGTAGTGCGGCATGCCGGACCGGTGACTGAGCAGGCTGCGGATGTCGATGGGTCCGGGTGGTTTGATGATGCCCTCGAAATCCGGAAGGTGCTTTTGGACAGGGTCGTCGAGTCGGATTTTGCCTTCCTCCACCAGCTTCATGACGGACACCGCCACCATGGTCATGGTGATGTCGCCAACGTGTGTCTGGTCGGTCAGCTGCACGGGCTCATTGGTTTCCAGGTTCCGGACTCCCTCCGCCGAGGACCACTCGCCAAGCCGGGACTTTATTTGGATGACGACGGCGGTGGCTCCCCCGGCGCGGACGTCCTCGCTGTACTTCTTGAGGACGGCGGCAAAGGATGGCGTCGTTGCTGTGGCAGAGGCAGTGGCTGCGGCGGCCGAGGTCCCCGTCCGGGTTTGCTGGTCCGGCGGGTCAGGCGCGCTGGTGCAGCCGCCCACCGCAAACAACACGAGGGCTGCGGCCGCGGTGCGGAACAACGGGAAACGCCCTGGCCGCATCTCAACCCCTTCAAGACGCCGGACCACAGCTGGACCCTGGGAGTGCGCCAGGTGCACCGGCATGTTCGATGTTCCTCAGCGCCGGAAAGGGTGTCAAGGCTGCCTGCAGCCCTCAAAGTTAACGCCTGGATCAAGGCCGTTAACCCGCCCTCCAACTCCCCGCACCAAACACGCAACCTGCCCTCCCTAGCGTTGGCGGGTCACCGGCGAACAGCCGGTCCCCCGTCATCCCAGGAGGATTTATCCATGCGCACAGTCCTGACTGCTGCGGCAGCCGCCGCCCTGATCGCCGCCATGGCGAGCCCCGCCGTCGCCGCCCCTGAGAAAGAAGCCGGCGCGCCGTCGTCGAACGCTTCGGGGACGGTCCCAACGGCGACAACAAGCCTGATCAAGACGAACGAGCGCAACGGCTCCTTCGACCTGCAAAGCCACCGCGGCGGCCGCGGCGAGTGGACCGAGGAGTCCCTGGCCGCGTTCACCAACTCCCTGGCGCTGGGCGTGACCACCCTGGAACTGGACACGCACCTGACCGAGGACGGCAAGGTGACCGTCTGGCACGATGACACCATCCAGGCCGCCAAGTGCACCGACACTGCACCCGCCACCGCAGGCGACCCCGAGTTCCCGTACGTGGGCGACCGTGTGGCCGAACTGTCGCTGGCCCAGGTGAAGACGCTCGACTGCGGCTTCGTGCAGTTGCCCGGGTACCCGGAGCAGGACGTCATCGAGGGCAACCGGATCGGCGAGCTCAAGGAAGTCTACCAGCTGGTCCGTGACACCAAGGCCGCGAAGGTCCGCTTCAACGTGGAGACCAAGGTGGAGAGCAGCGAGATCGGCGGCGCCGGAATGGAGTCCCTCACCCGGGCCGTGGTGGCAGAGATCCAGGCCTCGGGCATGGCGGACCGGACCACCCTGCAGTCCTTCGACTGGTCCTCGCTGAACCTCACCAAGGAGATCGCACCGGAGCTTCCGCTGGTGGCGCTCTCCAGCGGTGATGCCTGGATGGGCGTGGGCCAGCCCGGCGCCAGCCGCAACCTGGGCGGCATCGACATCGACGACTACGACGGTTCCCTGCCCAAGGCCGCAGCTGCCCAGGGGTACGACGTCGTCTCCCCCACGTTCCGCTCCGTCACCCCCAAGATGATCGCCGAAGCCCACGAACTGGGCCTGCCCGTTATCCCGTGGACCGTGAACACCACCGCCGATATGGAGCACCTGATGGACCTGGGCGTGAACGGCATCATCACCGACTACCCCACCCGCCTGCGCACCCTCATGGAGGAGCGGGGCCTGAAGCTGCCGAAGGCTTACGAAGTCAAGGGCTGACTCCCCCTGCGTGTCCGGCCCGGCGGCCGCTTCCCCAAGCTGCTGCCGGGCTTTCCCATTCGGTAGTGTCAGTTCATGGACAGCGACACCCTGCTCAATTTCCTGTTGGTCCTCTTTTTTGTGCTGCTGGGCGGGGTGTTTGCCGGCACGGAAATGGCGCTGGTGTCCCTCCGCGAGAGCCAGGTGCGGCGGATGGAGAAATCAGGGAAGCGCGGCGCCCGGATCGCGGCGTTGGCAGGCAACCCCAACCGCTTCCTCTCCACGGTCCAGATCGGCGTGACGTTGTCCGGCTTCTTCTCGGCGGCCTACGGCGCCTCCACGATCGCGCCAGACGTGGAACCCCTCCTCGAAGGCATCGGCTTCGGCGCCGCGGCTGAACCCGTCGCCTTCATCGGCATGACGCTGCTGGTGGCGTATCTATCCCTGGTGCTTGGCGAACTCGTGCCCAAGAGGCTTGCCATGCAAAGCGCCGTCGGCTTTACCAAAGTCCTGGCCCCTCCCCTGGGCGTCCTCTCCGAAGTCATGCGGCCCGCCGTCTGGCTGCTGTCCGTGTCCACGGACGCCGTCGTAAAGCTGTTCGGCGGTGATCCGAACGCCAAGCAGGAAAGCGTCAGCTCCGAGGAACTGTGGGACATGGTGGCCGAGAGCGACATGTTGGAGGAGCACAGCCGCACCATCCTCTCGGACGTTTTCGGGGCCGGGAACCGCTCGCTGCAGGAGGTGATGCGCCCCCGCACGGAAGTGACCTTCATCAACGGCAACCTCAGCATCGCCGAGGCGTTCAGCATGGTCAGGGATGGCCCGTATTCGCGCTATCCGGTGATGGACAAGGCGCCGGACGACGTCCTGGGCTTTATCCACGTCCGTGACCTTGTGCCCCGGGACGGAAAGCACGACGACGGGCAGGTGCGGGACATCGTGCGGGAAATCCTTCCGCTACCGGGAACCAACAAAGTGGTGCCGTCGCTGCAGCGGATGCGCAGGCTGGGCCAGCACATCGCGCTGGTGGTGGACGAGTACGGCGGGACGGACGGCATCGTCACCCTGGAGGACCTGGTGGAGGAGCTGGTGGGTGAAATCTACGACGAGTACGACGCCGGCGCCGACCCCGAGGACCGTGTCACCAGGGCGAACGGTTCAGTTGACGTCGTTGGCGGACTGATCCTTCAGGAGTTCGCTTCCGTGTCCGGAATCGAACTGCCGGAGGGCCACTACGAGACGGTGGCCGGGTTCGTCATCGACCGGCTGGGGAGGCTGCCGCGGACGGGCGACAGCGTGGAGGCGGAAGGTCACGTCCTGACGGTGACGGCGATGGACCGGCTGCGGATCGCACGGATCCGGGTGACCCCTATGGACGGACCCGCAAAGAGCTAGTTGTTCCGTTCCCGTTGCGGGAACTGCACGAAGGTGGCGGTCGCCCCACTCAAGCGACGTTCGCCGGCTTCTCCTCATGCGACTCGTTCACAAGCACCCGCGCGGCCAGGTAACGGGCCAACTGCCGCCCGGCGTCGTCCATCATCTTTTTGTGGTTCCACGCGAAAGCCGGCCGAAGCAGTGGGGCGCTCAGGTTCATCCAGCGTTTCGTCGTTTGCACGTTCCAGCGGTAGACAGCTGTTGTGACGCCCTGTTCTTCGGACAGTTCCCAGCGGCCCATGCCAGCGAGATCACCCCGCGACCTCACTTCAATTAAACGAGGCGGCTCCCGGCGGACCGTCTCCACGACGAATGCCAGCGTGAACGGCAACTTGGTCTTCACCCTGATCTCCAGCACGGATCCGGCACCACCAGCATCGTTGCCCTGCCGGATCCGCGTGACCTGCCTGACGTAGGAGAACCACTTCGGATAAGTCGAAAAGTCGCCGACGGCAGCCCATACTTTTTCTATCGGCAGGTCAAACTTCCAGTGGGTAATGAACCAGTAGCTGACCATTGCATGGCTCCTTCCGCTCTCACGCCACCAGCTTGGCCACGAGCTCCCCGCGGCTGCCCACGCCCACCTTCTCGAAGAGCGACTTCAGATGGTCGTGGCCACCGCAAAAGCTCAGCGAACGTGTTCGGTTCCTGGCCCGTATATTCGGATTCGGCGAAGCGGAGGCCGTACTCCTCATACCCGTCCTTCCCCACCGGCCACGGCCGGTAATTGGTAACGGACGTCATCACCAGGGAGTCGGGGTCGACGCCGGCCCAGCAGCCCTGCTCGAACGGCACCTCCTGCTGCACCACGGCGAGCGCCGACGGATAAAGGTCAGCCAGACTCATTCCGCTGGCGGCAAAGGCGGCAATTTCCCGCCGGGCACGCTCGGCGCGCTCCTCCCACATAGCTCCAGTATCCGCCCGGGGGGCGGTACCGCAATCCCCCAAAGTGGGGGTTCTTCAAGCACCCCGGAACCCCCTCGCGGGGGATGGGGCCGGGGCACACCGCCGTCGTACTCTTCCTTCATGAACGCCGTATCCCAGATTTTCGCGGTACTCGCCGCCGTGATCTACATCGTGGTGTTCCCTCTGGAGAGTTTCCTGATGCACCGGCCGGGGGCGCAGAAGTTCCTGAGCACGCCACCGCAGAACGTTCCGGCCGTGATGATGTGGTCCATTCCCACCGGGTTCCGAAACCTGGTGATCGGCCTGGGAGTCCTCGCCGGGGTGGTCGCAGTGAACCTGGGCTACCTGGTGGTGGGCTACACCCTGGTGATCTACTGCTGCACGAACATGGTGCTGACCGGTCCGGCCATGTTCCTGGCGGACATGCAGGGCCACTACCCGAAGAAGGGCGACAGCATCCCGGGGACCCTGGGCGCCACCGTTCCGGCCCTCATTGCGCTGATGGCGTTGCCGTTCTAGGGCTAGTCCCGGCTCGTTGAAAGTTGCCTGGGGGCACAGCTCGGACTGATACCTGAAATGACGTCACACTGAAAGGCGGCGACACCCGTCTAGTTTAGGAAGCCGTGGATACCTCCCAAACGGAGGTATCCACGGCCTTGGTTACCGCAGTCGATTAGCGCCCGCAGGCCACGCCATCGGAGTCACCATCCATCCAGGTGGGGCGGCTACGCGCGCTGCGTGATATTGAGAATGTTCCCCTCGCTGTCAAGGAACCAGGCAGACTTCCCCCAATCCGAAGAGGCAACGCCGTTTTCCGTCTTCAGGCCGGGCTGGTCGTAATCCTCAAATACGACACCTCGGCGCCGCAACTCCTCCATCTCGGCGTCGAAGTTGTCCGTTTCCCATCCCATTTGGGTGTTCTTGGCTGTACCGGCATTGTCTGTTTGGTAGATAAGGAAACCCGTCCCGCTGCCGCAGCGGTACATCAGGCTGTCCTCCTCCATGGAGCCTGAGGGTTCCAGCCCCAGCTTGTCCCGATAAAAATCTTTGGCCCGATTAATGTCCTTCGCAGGCAGGACAGCCATGATTGCCGAGTCCTTGAGCATGATGAATTCCTTTGTGCATTATTCGCGTTGGCGGGGATGCTCTCCCCCTCTGACGTTCCCGGGCAAATCCCTATTCCGGGAGCGCGTGGCCGTCCGTTCCGCCATCACCGGGCCGGCCATTTGGGACCCCTGCTGCGCCCCCCAGCAATAATCACCGCAGGAGTCCCCCGACGCCTACGTGGCCATTATGGAAGCGAATTCCCTGAACGGAAATAGGCAATTCGTTTTCCGCTATGCCTGCTTCAAGCCCTTGGCGTACGCGGCCTGCCCTACGTGCTGCAGGCAGTCCGCGATGGTGCTCACCAGCCGAACGCCCAGGGTCACCGGTGGGTCCCAGCGGGTGTCCACTACGCGGTCCAAGTCCCCATCGTTGAGTGACTGCACAAACTCCACCGTCTGCCGGTGGACAGCGTCGTAGTAATCCAACAGCAGTTCCGGCGCTGCCTGCACGGCATCCACCTGGCCGCTCGAGTGGCCGTAGCCGGTATCGTTCCTTGCCAGAGGAAGGCCGAAGCGGCCTACGAAGTCCTGCGCCGTCCACACTTGTTCCAGTCCGCCCGCGTCGGCCACCTGCACATCTTCCACGCGGGCCAGGTGCCAGATCAGCCATGCGATCGAGTTCCCAGTGCCGCCCGGCCGCCGGACCAGGGACCCGTCGTCGAGCCCTTTCAGCGTGGCTTCCACTGTTTCCCTGATCCTGCCAAAGGAGTCCAGGAGCAGTTCGTTGGATTTCATTTGGTATTGGTGCCCCTTCGCCGGTTCGGGCCTGCTCCCGGGTTTCCGTGCAACCCCTGCGGCCCTGTGGCGCCTATTCTATTCCGGCGTTTTATTTGGCGCGCGTTCCAGTGTTTAGAGTTTCGACTGATGGTCCGAATTCAGCCGGAACGCTTGAGCGCCGAACTGACTACTTTTCCTGCAAAACCGACAGCACATTCCCGGAGGGGTCCTTGAACCAGGCAATGTAAGGCCCTTCATCACGGAAGATGCCCTTTTCGTCCTGGGACAGGCCGTCATAGCGCTCGAAGCGGACGCCGCGAGCAGCCAGGCCGGCCACCTCCTCCTCAATGTCGTCAACTTCAAAGTTGAGGATAGTGAAGCTGGCGGGGACGGCGCCGGCCTGTTCGTAAACGAGGGTGTCCCGGCCCCCTGCGAGGTTCAACCACATCAGGCCATACTCCTCCGTAATTTTTAAGCCGAGTGTTTCGGCGTAGAAACGCCGCGCCTCCTGAAGATCACGGACGGCGAGACCGCTGTATGCCCTGCTGTTCGTCAGCACGTGGCTACCCCTTTCAACGGTTCTGCGGTGATCGCAGGGCCCTGCCGGCAGACCGCCGCCTACTTCTCTTGGCCGCCGATTTCCTCGTCTGACTTGTCGCGGGCCTCGCGCAGATGCTGCTCCAACTTGGCCTCTGCATCCCTCCGGCGGTAGCCGATGGACCGGGCCTGCTCAGCGGTGGGATGGCGGTGCTCCCGCTCCCACGCATGGTCATTTACCCCGGTTACAGGCACAGCGGCCTCGTCCGGTTTGTTGTTTTCAGCCATACCGGATGGTCTCACACCGCATCGCAAGGCAACAGGCCCAGACCCTCCCTCGGAACCTCAGGGATGCCCGCGGCGGCAGGAAATGCCGCGCCCGGCGTAGCGAATGACCAGCCGCTCACTCCCCTGCCCCTGGGCCCGGCGCAGCTCCAGCGGTTACTTCCGGATTTCCGCCCGTCGCAGCCGGACCATCTCTTCCACCACATCATCGGGAACGGGATGGTCCGGCGTGAACCGGACGGTCCCCTTGGACAGGGAATGGCCTTCAAGCTTGGGTGCGACGGCGTCCACCACGGCGGGCGAGAACGGAAAGATGGACAGGTGCCTGGCAGCCGCCACCACTCCGATGAGGGGCTTGCCGTCCAGTTTCAGAGCCGGCATCCCGTAGCTCATTCCTTCTTCCGCATCCGGGGACATGTCCCGCGCTATTTCAACGACGCGCTGCAGGCAGGCTCGGTCCGCCTCCGACATTGCGGCAAGGGAATCGCCAACGGCACCCATGGGGTCATCTTAGTCCTGCAGGGGCGTCCGACGTCGGGACCCGGATTCCTCCCCCGGCCTCGGTTTGGGTGCGGGGTACTGCCCACACGCATCGCCTGCGGGGATGGCCCCTTCCCCTCCCGGCCGGAACGGGGAACCATAGGCCTTGGAAAAGGAGTTCACCGATGAGCTACGAAAAGGATCCCCGGGTTGACCACTACATCGACGCGCTCCCGCCCTGGCAGCAGGACATCTGCCGGCAGGTGCGGGACCTGGTCCACGCCGCCGATCCCGCCGTCGAGGAAACCATCAAACGAACCATCCAGCCGTACTTCGTCCTGCAGGGCAACATCTGCGCGCTGCTCGCGGCGAAGGACCACGTCAACGTTTTCCTGTACGACGGCGGCATCACTCCGGACCCGAACAACATCATCACTGGAGGCCAGGGCAACAAGACCGGCCGGATGATTTCATACTACGAAGGCGAACCACTTAACGGTGACGCCCTCGTCGAGATGTTCCGCGCCATTATCGCCAACAACCGCGCGGGCGGCTGGCGGAAGATCAAGGCTGGACAGTAACAGACCGCCGACATGCCCGCCTGTTGTCAGTTTCGGGTCACCTCCCGTTTCAGTTCCGGATCTGCCGGGTGTTCAGTTCCCCGGGCCAGTGCGGTGGTTCCCAGTCAGGGTGTTCGCTTTTGTAGTGCCTCCCGGAGGGTGAGATCCAGCCGGGTGGGGCAGCCATAGCCCGCACCGTTCCGTGGATAGGTGCAACAGCAGGATGGCACCGGCAGCCAGGTTGTGTCCCGGATTTTCCTTTGGCTGGAATCCCAGACGGACCATTCAGTACCCGCTGGTAGGCAAGTAGCATCATCGGAGCCCGCGTTCGGTCCGGGCGAGTCCGACAAAGGAGTCAATGATGTGCCTTCATGACCACATGTCTGCCCCGACACCCCCGGCCAACCTTTCCCGCCGCGGAATCCTGGCCGGCGCTGCAGCCCTCGCCGGAATCTCAGTCGCCAGCGTCGCCGCCCACCTCGGCACCGCTCCCGCCGCACAGGCAACCGGCAACCAGTCCGGCCCGAACTTCCACGGCAGCCCCCTCGTCGCTTCGCCGCTGATCATTGAAGGCGGCACCATCGTCGATCCCGCGACCGGAGACGCTATCGAAGATGGCGTGCTGGTGCTCGACGGCGGCAAGGTCACCGCCGCCGGAACCCGCGACCAGACACGCAGGGCTGTGGCCGCCGTAGCCGGCCGCGCCCAGGTCCTGAACGCCTCGGGAAAGTGGGTACTCCCGGGGCTGGTGGACGTCCACGTCCACGCAAACGCACTTGCCGACGCCCGCGCACTTCTGCAAGGCGGCGCCACCAGCGTCCGCAGCGGCTCGAGCACCTTCTACCAGGATGTGGCGCTCGCCGCGCTCCCTGGCTGGGCGCCCGGCGTTTCCCCGCGCATGACCCCCGCGGGACTGTTCATCTCACCGGATCTCGGTGACTCGCTCCTGGCCGACCCGGACCTGGCACCGCTCGCCACCCTGCCCGGCGGTGTCACCGAAACCTCGGACCTGGCCTACCTCACCCGCGTCAACCTCAAGCGCGGCGCTGAGGTCATCAAGACGCGCGCCAACCCGCGCGCCGGGCTGCCGGAGCAGGATCCGCGCGAACTGGTCTACAACCAGGAGCAGCTGTCCGCGGTGGTGAGGGCTGCGAACGGGGCCGGGGTCCTCTGCCACGCGTACAGCGCAGAGGGCATCGACGGCGCCGTCCGGGCCGGGGTGCGCAGCATCGAACACGGCGTCTTCGTTTCCGAAGCCACCATCGCCGAGATGGCCCGCCGCGGTACCTACTTCACGCCCACTATGGACGCCGTGACCAGCCTGGCAACGTCCCCCAACCCGGTCCTCGCGGCCCGCGGCCGGGAGTACACGCCTGTCCTGCAGGCCGCGGTCCGTGCAGCGAAGGAGGCCGGAGTGACCATCGTGGCCGGCACTGATTCCTTCGGCACCGACGTCACCCCTATCGGCACCGAAGCACGGCTCCTCGCGGAGGCCGGACTGTCCCTGCTGGAGGCCCTGCAGTCGGCCACCATCCACGCAGCGCGCCTGATTGGACGGAACGACGCCGGGCGGTTGGTCCGCGGTGGCCTCGCCGACGCCGTAGTGGTGGATGCCGATCCGCTGGCTGACGCGTCTGCCTTGGAAAAGGTCCGCGTCGTGGTGGCGCAGGGGGCGGTGGTGCGGAACGATCTGTAGTCCTGTCGAAGGATGGCGACCTGTTGGTGACGGAACCGGCCGCATCCGGTTAATCGCCGAACGGCCGCTCCGCTTGCTGCGCTACCCGGACCATCCGCATCTCGGGCACGCTTTCCCACTCAGGCGGAAGCAGGCCCCGCTTGCCGTCCTGCCGGAAGCCGTGCCGGCGGTAGAAGGCCTGGGCCCTTGGGTTGTCCTCCAGCACCCAGAGGTACGCCGGCGAGTCCCCGATCGCGGCGTGCAGTAAGGCCGCTCCTAAACCCATCCCCTGGGCCCCGCTCAGGATGTAGATCGAGTAAAGCTCCAGCGGAACGGGCCCATCCTCCTCGCGGCCTGGACCGGCGTCGGCAAATCCCACCACATCACTGCTGGAATCCACGGCGATGATCCGCGGGTCAGGACCGTCCAGGTGCTTCCGGCGGCGTTCCACCCGTTCCGGAATAGCGTCCCGGCGGGCGGCGAAGAACTGCGGGGACAGCAGGTGGGGGTAGCACTCCTCGTGCGACAGCGTGTGCATCAGCACCACCGCCTCGGCGTCGTCCGGGGTGGCTTGGCGCAGCTGATAGTCCATGCTTCAGCCTAACCAGGACCATGCCCTGCCACCGTCCGCAGCACAACAGGGCTCCCGCGTCGTCTGGTGATGCACATCAACCTCCTCGGCCTTGCCCTTCCGGAGGGACCGCAGCATACTTATTAGCAGGACTAATTAGCATTGCTAAGCATCTTCAGGAGGCGCAACGCAAGCGTGACCACCACCAACACCGAGAACACTGAAACAACGGAACCCATCAGTCCAGACAGCTTGGCCATAGACCTCCGCACGGCCGTGATGCGCACATCCCGCCGGCTCCGCGTCGAGGCAACGGGAGACGTCATCACCCCGGGCCAGTACACCGTCCTGGCCCAGCTCAACGGGAACGGGGCACAGACCCTCCGCACCCTCGCCGAGCGGGAGCATGTGCAGGCTCCGTCCATGACCCGGATCGTCAATGCCCTGGCCGAGCAGGGTTTTGTGTCCAGGGCCGCCAATCCCGACGACGGGCGGCAGGTCCACGTGGACATCACCGACGCCGGCCGGGCCGTCTTGGCAGAGGCAAGGAACCAGCGGACTGCCTGGCTGGCCCAGCGCGTGGCGGGGTTGAGCGAAGAGGACCGGCTGGTGCTGAGCCGGGCCGCTCACATCATGCAGGAGATGAGCGGCAAATGAGTGCGATGTTCCGGGCTCTGGAAAACCGCAACTACCGGATCTGGGCAGGCGGTGCGCTGGTGTCCAACGTCGGCACCTGGATGCAGCGGGTGGCCCAGGACTGGCTGGTCCTGACCGTCCTCACCAACCACTCGGGCGCCGCCGTCGGTATCACCACCGCGCTGCAGTTCCTTCCCATGCTGCTGCTCGGCCCCTACGGCGGGGTGCTGGCGGACCGCTACCGGAAGCGGGTGATCCTGCTGTGGACGCAGGTGGCCATGGGCCTCACCGGACTGGCGCTGGGACTGCTGGTGGTGACCGGCACCGCGCAACTGTGGCACGCCTACCTGGCCGCCCTTTGCCTGGGCATCGCCAGCGCCATCGATGCCCCGGCGCGCCAGTCCTTCGTCTCGGAGCTTGTGGGGCAGGACAACATCTCCAACGCGGTGGCGTTGAACTCCGCATCCTTCAACACCGCCCGGCTGACGGGGCCCGCCGTCGCCGGTGTTCTCATCGCCTGGGTGGGCACCGGCCCCGTCTTCCTGCTCAACGCTGCCAGCTACGCCGCCGTCATCATCTCGCTGTTCCTGATCCGCATTTCGGAGCTGGCCCCGGCTGCCCAGGCAGGCCGCGGCAAACATCAGGTGGCCGAAGGCATCCGCTATGTCCGCCAGAGGCCGGACCTGGTGCTGATTATGGTCCTGGTGGGCATCCTCGGCGCCTTTGGCATGAACTTTCCCATCATCAACGCGCTGATGACCACCACCGAGTTCGGTGTGGGTCCCAGCGAATTCGGGCTCCTCGGTTCCATCATGGCAGTGGGAACACTGGCCGGCGCGCTGCTCGCGGCACGGCGGGCCGGGCCGCGGCTGCGGTACCTGCTGGGCGGGGCGCTCGGGCTCGGGTTCTTTACGCTCCTTGGCAGCATGTCGCCGTCGTTCTGGCTCTATGCCGCCGTGCTGATACCCGTTGGCTTGGCGTCCATCACCTTCCTGAACAGCTGCAACACCAGCATCCAGCTCTCGGTGGAGCCCCAGTTCCGGGGGCGCGTGCTGGCGCTGTACCTGGCGGTCCTGCAGGGCGGGACGGCCGTGGGGGCGCCGCTGATGGGCTGGATCGGCTCCGAGTTCGGCGCGCGCTGGTCCGTGGCTGCCGGCGGTGCAGTCGTTTTAGTGGCCGCCCTGTCCGCAGTGATCGTGGTCAGCCGGCGGAACCAGCTAACATTCCGCGACAACCTGCGAATCGTGTTCGGCAGGCGCCGCGAGCCGGCGGTGTAGACCGCCCGCCTGATATCGGCGCTCTTCGGTACCTAGCTTTGGGACGCCCCGCCCAGCACCACGTTCACCGGTTCCCTGCCTTCGAGCATCAGCCCGATCTGCTGCCGGACCAGCCGGACCATCCGGGGGAACATCGCCGAGCTGGCCCCGCCCACATGCGGCGTAATCAGCACTCCGGGGGTAGTCCACAGCGGATGATCGGCCGGCAGCGGCTCGGGGTCCGTGACGTCCAAAGCGGCACGCAGGCGGCCGGATGACGTCTCGGCCAGCAAGGCGTCGGTGTCCGCCACCGGGCCGCGGGCCACGTTGACCAGCAGGGCACCATCGCGCATCGCAGCCAGGAATTTCGCGTCCACCAGCTGCTGCGTCTGCTCGCTCAGGGGCACGGTCACCACCACAATCTCGTGCAGCGGCAGCTGTTCATACAGCGAGTCGATTCCAAAAATCTTCCCGGCCGGGTCCTCGCGTTCGCGGCTGGCCATCCGGGTCACGTGTACCTCGAACGGCAGCAGCCGCGCCTCAATCGCCTTGCCCACTCCCCCGTAGCCCACCAGCAGCACGCGCCGGTCCGCCAGGCTGGGCCGCTGGCTGTTGTCCCACGTCCCGCTGGCCTGGTTCCGGACGAAATCGGCCATCCCGCGCTGGCTGGCGATCATCATGCCCAAGGCCAGTTCCGCCGTCGAGGTCTCGTGGACCGCCGCCGCGTTGGCGAAAACGCAACCCTTGGGCAGGACATCCGCGACGCCGTCGTAGCCGATGGACTGGCTCTGGACCAACCCAACATCCACGCCCTCCAAGGCGGCCAACGCCGTCGACTTGCCCATGTAGGCCGGAACCAACAGGTCGAGGCGGCCCTCCGGAGCAGGGCCGGTCAGGTCCCAGAGAACGAAGTCGACGCCGTCGATCGGCTCCAGCGCATCCAACAGTTCCTTGCTGGGCAGGCACACCCGCAGCGGCCGGCTCATGCGGGCACCACGAGCTTGAGTGAGGAAGTCATAAAGGTGATCCTAGTGGGCTGTCCGGCAGAAGAGCAGTTACATGACTGCTCTCACCAGCCCGCTTTACGCCAGCACCCGGGCCGTTGCCAGGACGATGTCCCGCTGACCTGCGTAATGGCCGGTTAGGGAGCCCGTCAGCTCCTCGAGCCAGTCGTTGCCCCTGGATTCGAGGAGAGTTCCGTCCAGGTCAAAGACTGCTCGGGCCTCGAGGATTTGCTGCGCGGCAAGCGCCGCACCGTGCAGCAGCAAGTCCCCCATACCTACCGCCAGCCCCGATTCCCGCCCGTAGCCCGCCAGGAACACTTCGAGGAGTTCAGGGTGCTCCGGCGTGCCCGGACAGGTGCCGATGAGGTCACGGATCGCCGAGGCGACGTCGGCGGCCGCGGGCATCACGCCGGATTCGTCGAGATCGAAGCAGGTTGCTTTACCTTGCGACCATCGGAGGTTGTCGAGCTCAAAGTCCCCATGGCCCACCACGAGGGGACCCGGCTCCCGGCGTTCAGGCAAAATCTTCAGGGCCCGGGCAGCGTCCGCGAGGTCCTGGTCAGGGTGTCCAACCAGGCGGGCAAACACGTCCACCTGTTCCTGGCCGCCCACGGATTCCACCCGCCCAGCGGCCTGGTGGAACCGCCCGAGGGCAGCACCCCAGGCGGCGGCAGCGCCGGCGTCGAGCCCATCCACGTCCAACTCGTCCCCGTCAATCCTTCGCACCACAGACGCGGCCATCTCACCGAGAGGCGTTTTGATGAGCTCCACCGCCCGGCCCGCGCCTGACCTCACCAGTTCCGCCACGGGCGCCCCGGCCTCGCTGAGCCGGGCATGCAGCTGCGCTCCGCGCTGCAGGCGCGCTCCTGCCGTGGACCCGGCCGGAGCGAAGCGCGCGTAGAGGACTCCACGGACGTCACCGCCAGGCGGGACAACAAACACGTGCGCTGCCGAGGACCGCCAGTACCGCAAGCCACCGGCGGGAATGCCCCAAGGCCGGCCAACCGCGTCCGCCACCGCAGACCGCCACTCGTCGTCGACGGTGGTTCGCAACGCGGCGATTTGACTCAGCGGCAGCATGTTGACCATCCTGCCACGCACCACGCCGGGCCCGCGTCAAATTCCGCCCCTCCTCCGGAACTTGATACGGGTTAATAAATGCAAGACCTACTGAATCCCGCCATGCCCCTCATTGCCGTCACGCTGGCCGTGGCCGCAGGTCTGGTCCTGTCCTGGCTGCTGCGCAAGCTCGTCCTGCGCCTCAACCGCAGGCGTCCGGAGCTCCAGGCCACCTCCCGGGTGGCCCGGCAGCCGTTGCGTTTGGCACTGTGCCTCATCGGCGTCCGCACCGCGCTGGGACTGACCGCCGCCGCCGAAAGCTGGCTTCCCGCCGTCGACCATTTGCTCCTGATTGCCCTCGTCGGTTCCCTGGCATGGCTGGCAGTGGCAGTGCTGCTGATCATCGAAGCGGTGGTCCTGGGCCGGTACAGCGTGGACGTCGCGGACAACCGGCGGGCACGCCGGCTTCGGACGCAGATGATCCTGGCCCGGCGGATCGGGGTGGCGCTGGTGGTGGTGCTCGCCGTCGGCTCGGTGATGCTCACCTTCCCCGCCATCCAGGCCCTCGGCGCCGGGCTGCTGGCCTCAGCCGGCGTGATCTCCATCGTGGCAGGCCTGGCCGCCCAGACCTCCCTGGTGAACGTCTTCGCCGGTATGCAGCTGGCCTTCACGGACGCCATCCGCGTGGACGACGTCGTGGTGGTCCAGAAGGAATGGGGCCGGATCGAGGAAATCACCCTCACCTACGTGGTGGTCCACATCTGGGACGACCGCCGCCTCATTCTCCCCTCCACCTACTTCACCACCACGCCCTTCGAGAACTGGACCCGCCGCCAGTCGGAGGTGATGGGCACCGTGGAGTTCGACCTCGACTGGCGCGCCCCGTGGAAGACATGCGCGCCGAACTGCGCACCGTCCTTGCCGGCACGGAGCTGTGGGACGAGCGCGTGGGCATCCTGCAGATCACCGACGCCACCGGCGGATTTGTGCGGGTCCGCATCCTGGTCAGCGCTGCGGACAGCGCCGCACTGTTCGACCTGCGCTGCCTCATCCGCGAGGCCATGGTCAGCTTCCTGCAGCAGGGCCATCCCGAGGCCCTTCCCCAGCAGCGCTGGACTGCGGCAGCGTCCGACGGCGGCACCTCCAACCGCCGTCAGCAGCCAGTGCGCATGCTGGGCGCCTCTGCCCGGGACGGCTCGAGGACTCTGGCTGAGCCACAGGAATCGCAACTTTTCACCGGGTCGATCGAAGCTGTACAACGCTCTCGGGCCTTTACTGGTCCCGGCGAGGATGTGTTCCAGGACCGGGACCAGACGCTGGCCTCAAGGAACTAAAAAACCCCTTGATACGTGACCATATGGTCACCTATCATTGTTCCTATGGATGCCGTGTTCAAGGCGCTCTCCGACCCCACCCGCCGGGACCTGCTCGACGAGCTGTTCCGCGAGGACGGCCAAACCCTGGGTGCCCTCGAAGGACGCTTCGACATGACCCGATTCGGGATCGCCAAGCACCTCAAGATCCTGGAGGAGGCCGGGCTGGTGGTAACCCGGCGTCGGGGGCGTGAAAAGCTGCACTTCCTGAACCCGGTCCCCATCCGGCTCGTCCACGACCGCTGGGTGAGCAAATATGCAGAACCATGGGCCGCTGGCCTCAGCGACCTCAAATCCAGATTGGAAAGTCCCATGGAAAAAATCTTCGAAATCTACATCAAGACCACGCCGGAACGGCTCTGGGAGGCCATCACGGACAGCGAGATCCGCAGCAAATACCAGTTCGGAAACACCATCGAATCGGACTGGACTCCGGGCGGCAGCTTCACCATGAACAACGCCAAAGCCGGCGCACCGCTTGGCGAAGGCGAGAACCTGGAAGTGGACCCGCCGCGCCGGCTCGTTCAGACCATGCGCGCCCTGTGGGGCGAGGACGTCAAGGCCGAGGGAACCTCGAAGGTCACCTGGGACATCGAGCCGGTGGGCGATTCCTGCCGCCTCACCGTGACCCACAGCGATCTCCGCGAAGGTGCCAACGACCAGCTCTACGGCGGCTGGCCCATGATCCTCTCCGGCCTGAAGACCTGGCTGGAAACGGGCGAGAAGCTCACCACGCCCGGCTCACTGATGTACACCTGAGGGTCGCCGACCGAAGATTGTCGGCAGCGGAAACGGGCTGGGGTGCGCTATCCGGCCGGCGGCCGGTTGGTGCCGTCCCAGCCCCTGCGCCGCAGGTTGCGCGTGGCCACCAGCGAACCGCCGATGAACAGCACCCCCAGGACCACGGTGGCGACGCCCACATAGAACCATCCGCCCCGGCCGAAGATCATCAACGCGGCGCCGAGAATGCACAGGCCTTTCGCGGTGATATCCAGGTACAGCTGCACCTTTGGATTGTCCATAGCTCCACGATAAACCTCGCTGGTGATGGCCGCAGCGGCCTTCGGAGCGCTTTACTCCGTACGCTGCCTCCACATGAGGCACACGCCGAACGTGACCAGGCACAGGACCAGCATGGCGAGCACCATGCGTTCCCAGCTTTCCTGGTCCACACCGCTGGCCGCGAAAACACCGATCATCACGGTGGCGGTGATCGCGCCGACGTACCTGCAGGTCTGGTAAATTCCTGCCGCAACACCCCGCTCCTGCGGCCGGGTGGAGACAAACATGCCCTGGTTCGTGGCAATGCTCACCGTTCCGTAAGGAACGCCCATCAGGGCTGTCAGCACCACCACCAGCGGGATCACGAGCGTGCCGGTCAGCAGCCACATGAGCGCGGCCGCCGCGGTCAGGAGCACGACGCCGGCAATCAGCACCCGCCGCACGCCGAACTTTCCTATCCCACTGACTGCCCACGGCGTAGCTACCACGGACATCGCGGCCAGCGGCAGCATCAGCAGGCCCACCACGCCGGGATCGTAGCCGCCCGCTTCCTGCAGCAGCTGGGGCAGGCCGAAGAACACAAAGTAGTAGACGCTGCTGAACACCGCGAAGCCCAGGTAGACCAGCATCAGCGGCCGGTTGCGGCCCAGCAGCCGCAGGTCCAGGAACGGCCGGTTGAAACGCAGCTCACGCCAGGCGAACAAGGCTGCAATCACAGTTCCGGCGGCCAGCATCCACCAGCGGTAGCCGGGCGCTACGTTCAGCGCGGCCATCATCACCAGGAGCAGGGCGGACACGAAACCCAGGATTCCCGGGATGTCCGAGTCCCTGACAAGCTCGGCGACGCTGCCGCGTTCCCGCGTCCCGTCCCGCGGTGCCGCCTGCCGGACGATCAGCAATGCTGCCAACGCCAGGGGGACGTTGATCAGGAACAACGCCTCCCAGCCCACAAAACTCACCAGGAGACCGCCCACCACCGGGCCCACTGCCGCCGCCGACGTGTTGGCCATCTGGAGCCGGCCCAGCGGGCGCGCGGAATCGACGTTTGCCCGGTGCGCTATCGCCCCCACCATCACCACCGCACTTGGATAGGCGGTGGCTGTGCCCAGTGCCATCACGGCCCGCGCCACGCAGAGCAGGGCGAAGTTCGGTGCCAGCGGCGCCAGCGCGCAGGTGAGGGCAACCAGTGCCATGCCCAGCATGAACATCCGGCGCGGTCCGAACCTGTCGGCCAGCCGGCCCATCACCGGTTGCCCGGCCGCCGAGGCGAGGTAAAAGGACGTGACCACCCACGTGACAGCCGCGACGTCGAGCCCGAAGTCGGCGCGGAGCACCACAAGGGCCACGGCGATCATTGAAGAGTTCAAGGGATTCAGTGCCGTGCCCAGGCTGAGGCCGGCGACGGCCAAGGCAGTCCGGGGTTTGTTGCTCACGGAAACAGTCTGGTGCACCCGAACCGGCATGCGCGACTTTGATGAACTAACGTGCCTGGCCGCCGGCCTGCACGGGCGGGAACAGCGATTCTTCAACGAGGCCAGTGAGCTCGCGGATGGCCTCAGCCTGCCGGGGCTCTTCAACGCCCTCGGGGTTCTCGGTGTAGATCACCAGCACAAAAGAGGATCCGCGGTACGTCAGGACTGCAGCGTCATGAAGTTCGCCGCCAAATTCCCCGTACTTGTGGAACACCTCGACGCCGGCTTGCGACCCCGCTGGAATCAGTTCCTCGTTGTTGGTGTCCTGCATGGAGCCGAGCAACCGCGCCGTGTTCTCCGCGTTAAGCAGGTCCCCGGTGTAGAGCTGTTTAAGGACCAGGGCCATCTCAGCAGGAGTCAGGAGATTCTCCTCCGGATCGTAGGCGACGCCGATCGAGGCGGCGTATTCGGTCAGCTGGGGGTATCCCACCGCATCCATCAGCAGCAGCCAGGAATCGTTGTTGCTATCGTTCACCATGGCCTCGAGCTGGAACGCCGCGTCATAATCGCCCAACGGCTCGTCCAGCGCCGCCTCGCCGGTTTCCACCAAGTGGTAGTAGGCGGCCGCGGTGATGATTTTCGCGGTGCTGGCGGCTGTGAAGGCTTCCTGGTCGCCGAAGGTCAGTGCGGCATCGCCGGACACGTCCGCCAAAGCCACGCCGATCCGGTAGTCATCGTATCGCTCCAGGACGGAATCGATGCGGTCCTTGAGTGCAGCCGGGGCCACAGCCACTGGGGCTTCGGGGACAGCGGCGGGAACTGGGCCGGCTACGCCGGTTAACGGCCCGGACCGGACGGAGGCGAAGACGAGGCTGGCTCCAATGACGAGTGCGACGGCTGAGAACAACAGCGCCAGCAGCAGAATCCTTCGACCGTTCCGGGGCGCTCGGAAGTGCCGCCCGGCCGGGCGCAGCGCTGGGTCCGCAGACATAGAACTCCTGCAAGCTCGATGATCATAAGATCGCATCGGGTGCCCAGCGCACACCGATGCTAAGGAGCCTGATTAAATCACATGATCTTGGGCGCTGCCTGAACGCCCCTGCCTGTCAGGGGGTGCGGGCGGAGAGCGCTGTGTCCAGGAACTCGAGATGGGCCGGAGCCGTGCGGACCGTCTTGCCATCGTACTCAGGGTGCTTCGTAAGGAACTTCTTGATGTAGGGACAAACGGGAACGATGCCCCGCCCGGCACTCACGGTTTCATCCAAGGCCGCCGTGGCGAGCTGGCCTGCCAGGCCCTGGCCGCCGTATTCCTCATTGATGACGGTGTGGTAGAAAATCCGCTGGGGTGAGGCGCCGCCGTCGTAATCCTTGTACGCTGCCTTGCCGATCACGTTGCCGGCGTCGAGGATTTCGAAGCGCTGGCGGTCGGGGTTGTGGCGGACGGTGATCTGGCTCAAGGGAACTCCTTCGATGCGGTGACTGTGCTGCCCCTGCAAAGCCTAACCCGGGCCGGGCAGCCCTTATTTCCGCATCCATTCCCGGCTGGACCACCGCCCGCCGTTGACGCCCTAGTTCAGGTATCCATTCGGGTTGAGGACATACTTCGTGGCTGCGCCGGCATCGAATTCGGCGTAACCCTGTGGTGCCTCTTCCAGGGTGATGGGCTTGGCGTTGACGTTCTTGGCGATGCTCACCCTGTCGTGCAGGATGGCCATCATCAGTTGCCGGTTGTACTTCATCACCGGGCACTGCCCCGTGGTGAAGCTCAGCGACTTGGCCCAGCCGGTGCCCAGGCTGAGGCTCAGGGCGCCCTTCTTTGCGGCCTCGTCAATCCCGCCCGGGTCACCGGTGACGTAGAGGCCTGGGATGCCCAGGGCGCCGCCCGCCGCGGTGATGTCCATCAGCGAGTTCAGCACCGTAGCCGGCGCCTCCTCTGCGTTCTTTCCATGTCCGTGTCCCCGCGCCTCGAAGCCGACGGCGTCCACGCCGCAGTCCACTTCCGGCACGCCGAGGATCTGTTCGATCTGCTCCGCCGGGCCGCCCTTCGTGAGGTCCACTGTTTCGCAGCCAAAGCTTCGGGCCTGCGCCAGTCGGTCCTCGTTGAGGTCGCCAACAATGACGACGGCGGCGCCCAGCAACTGCGCGCTTGTTGCCGCTGCGAGGCCTACCGGACCGGCGCCTGCCACGTACACAGAGGAACCGACACCAACCCCGGCACTCACGGCGCCATGGAACCCCGTGGGGAAAATATCCGAGAGCATGGCCAGGTCCAGGATTTTTTCCATGGCCCGGTCCTTGTCCGGGAACTTCAGCAGGTTCCAGTCGGCGTACGGAACCAGCACATAGTTGGCCTGTCCGCCCACCCAGCCGCCCATGTCCACGTATCCGTAGGCGCTGCCCGGACGGTCCGGATTCACGTTCAGGCAGATGCCGGTTTTGCGTTCCTTGCAGTTCCTGCAGCGGCCGCAGGCAATGTTGAACGGCACCGAACAGAGGTCACCGACTTTGATGAACTCCACGTCGCGGCCCACTTCCACCACCTCGCCGGTGATCTCGTGGCCCAGCACGAGGTTGGGTGGGGCTGTGGTGCGGCCGCGCACCATGTGCTGGTCGGAGCCGCAGATGTTGGTGGCCACTGTTTTGAGGATGACGCCATGGTTGACCGCCCGCCCCACATTCGCCGGGTTGACGCCCGGGCCGTCCTTGAGTTCAAAGGTGGGGTAGTCGATGTCAATAAGTTCAACCTTGCCTGGCGCTTTGTAGGCAACTGCTTTGTTCCCTGTCATCAGTTTCTCCTGTAGTCAGGCCGGCCCGGTGGGGCAGCCGTGGTTCCGGGTAGGTGTAGTACCCCTTCAGGCAGGGCCGGGCCTGATCACAATGCGCCTTCCTTGGTGCCACGTGATCGGGCTTGGATGCTCCTGGGCTGAGGTTCGGCCAGTCTAGGCGTGGCCGGAAGGCAGTTCCAGAGCCAGTAGTGATAGGCAGCTACCCTGTTTTGGATTAGGGGTTTTAGGAACCCCATGACTTCCGTTGCCAAGCCTTGTAGTGTCGGCACCGGAATGCAGGTACGCAGCAATGGCCCTCACGACAGGAGCAAACTCATGGCAGTCAGTGACGAAGAAGCACGGGTACTGGACCAGTGGAGCAACCGGCTTGCCCAGGCGCTGCAAATTTTGGATTTGGACGTGGACAACGAGTTACTCCTTGACCTGGCCCGCAGGTCAGCGGACTCGATAATCCACCCGGCCGCCCCGGTCACCACCTTCCTGGTGGGTTATGCCGCCGGACTGGAAGCTGGTACCGGCAGCGCCGGGACCCGGGAGGCGTCAAGCGCTGCGGTAGCCAGGGCTGCCGGCGTTGCTTTCGGGCTCTGCGACGACGGGCACGACGGCGGCCCCGCCAGCAAGGGCTGGGCCGACACCGCGCAGTAGCTAGGCACTTCCCAGTAGCTGACACCGCGCAGTAGCTATCCCGCCGCCGTCGGCTCCTCTTCAAGTACGGGAACGGGCTCCAGCCGGACGATCACGGCCTTGGACGCCGGCGTCTGGCTTCCCTCCGCCACGCTTTCCAGCGGCACCAGGACGTTGGCTTCCGGATAGTACGCCGCGGCGCATCCTCTGGCGGACGGGTAGGAGACCACCCGGTAGTTCCGCAGCACCCGGTCCACACCGTCCGAATACACGCCGTGGATGTCTACGTGCTGCCCGTCCTCAAGGCCCAGCTCGGTGAGGTCCGCGGGGTTTACGAACACCACTTCGCGGCCCTTCTTGATGCCGCGGTACCTGTCGTTGTGCCCGTAAATGGTGGTGTTGAACTGGTCGTGCGAGCGCATGGTCTGCAGGATGAGGCTCCCCGCGGGGCGTTCCACATGCTCCAGTTCGTTAACCGTGAGGATGGCCTTTCCAGTTGGTGTGTTGAAGGTGCGGGAGTCGCGCGGCCCGTTGGGCAGGACGAAGCCGCCCTCCTGCCGGATCTTCCGGTTGTAGTCCTCGCAGCCCACCACCACGTGCGAAATGTGCTCCCGGATCAGGTCGTAGTTCTTTTCGAAGCCGGCCCAGTCGGCCGACGTCCGGTCCCCCAGCGTGGCCGCGGCAAGCCGGCAGACGATGGCTACCTCGGACAACAGCCCCGGCGCCACCGGCTCAACGGTGCCGTGTGAGGCGTGCACCGCACAGACGGTGTCCTCCACCGAAACGAACTGCGGTCCGGATTCCTGCCGGTCGATCTCGGTCCGGCCCAGCGTGGGCAGTATCAGCGCCTCGGCCCCGGTCACGCCATGCGAGTGGTTGAGCTTGGTGGAGATCTGGACCGACAGCTCCGTTTTTTCCATCGCTGCTTCAGCTGCATGCGTGTCCGAAATGGCTCCCACGAAATTGCCGCCGAGGGCGATAAAAGCCTTGATGCCGCCGTCGCGCATTGCCCGGACCGTCTGGACGGCGTCCAGCCCGTGGTCACGCGGCGGTTCAAAATCGAACTCCCGCCCCAGGGCGTCCAGGAAGGCCGGCGGCATCTGTTCCCAAATGCCCATGGTCCTGTCGCCCTGCACGTTGCTGTGCCCGCGGATGGGCGAGGCGCCGGCACCCGGCTTGCCGATGTTGCCCCGGAGCAGCAGGAGGTTGATCATCTCCTTGATGGTGGCTACGCCCTTCTTCTGCTGCGTGATGCCCATGGCCCAGGTGATGATCACCTTGTCCGCGGCCAGGTAGCGGGAAGCAAGCTCGTCGATCTCCTCTGTGCGCAGCCCGGTAGCCTCCAGGACGGCGGACTCGTCCAGCCGGGAGAGGTGGGCCTTGAGTTCCTCCAGCCCGTCGCAGTGCTCCGCCAGGAACTCATGGTCCAGCACGGTCCCGGGGTTGGCTGCCTCGGCGTCAAGGACGCGCTTCGAGACGGCCTGCAGCAGCGCCATATCGCCGCCGATCCGCACCTGCAGGAACTGGTCTGCCAGGTCCGTGCCGTGCCCGATGATGCCCTTCACCTTCTGCGGGTTCTTGTACCGCATCAGGCCGGCCTCCGGCAGCGGATTCACGGCGACAATGTTCGCCCCGGCCTCCTTCGCCTCCTCCAGCGCGGTGAGCATCCGCGGATGGTTGGTGCCCGGGTTCTGGCCCATGATGATGATCAGGTCCGCCTTGGCGAAGTCGTCATAGGAAACCGTGGCCTTACCCACGCCGATGGTCTGCCCCATGCCCCAGCCGGACGACTCGTGGCACATGTTGGAGCAGTCCGGCAGGTTGTTGGTGCCGTAGGCGCGGATGAACAGCTGGTAGAGGAAGGCGGCCTCGTTGGACGTCCGGCCGCTGGTGTAGAACGCGGCCTGGTTGGGATCCGGAAGGGACTTCAGCTTGTCGGCGATGATGCCGAAGGCCTGATCCCAGCTGACCGGCCGGTAGTGGTCCTCCCCCGCCTTCTTGTACACGGGTTCGGTCAGGCGGCCCTGCATGCCCAGCCAGTACTCGGACCGCTCCCTTAGCTCGGAGACCGGATGCTCCGCCCAGAACTCCGAACTGACCACCACAGGGGTGGCCTCCCAGGTGACTGCCTTGGCACCGTTCTCACAGAATTCAAACGTCTTGCGGTGGCCCGGGTCCGGCCACGCGCAACTCATGCAGTCAAAGCCGTCCTTCTGGTTCAACGCCAACAGGGTTTTCCGCGTCCTGTCCACGCCCATATGCTTCAGTGCAGGCTGCATGGAGTAGTAGACGCCGGGCACTCCGGCCGCCCAGGACTTGGGGTGTCCGGTCACCTCAAGCTCGGACTCGTCGGCTTCTTCGACCTTCGGGTTCTTCCGCGTCACGCTGCACACTCCTTGGCTGTTCCTGGTCCCCACAAGCCACGGCACACGCCGGCGGACCAGTTCCTTCCACAGTTGTTCAGGGTGGCTGGGAAGTCAAGGATGGGGCGCCCCGTTGGTGGACAACGGGAAAACCGGAGTGCCGGTTTGTCCACATGGCAGATGGACCGGGACGACGCCGGGTCCCGGCCCGCGCTAGGCTTGATACCTCGGCTGAAGCAAGCGGCCGCAGGACCCACTGTGCGGAGCCGCTCCCAAATGTCCGACGATCTTGCCCTCAGCGCCCTTGCGGCGTCCTCCTTTTCCTTACCCCACCTGCGCGACGGCCAGCTGGACGGAATCCGCGCCCTTGCCGAAGGCCGCGATGTCCTGGCCGTGATGCCCACCGGCTACGGCAAATCCGCCATCTACCAAGTGGCCGCCCGGCATCTTCACACCACGACAGGCCGCCCCGCCGTTGTGGTTTCCCCGCTCATTGCCCTCCAAGAGGACCAGCTGGACGGGTTGGCCGACGAGCTGGGCGAAGGGGCCGCCGTCGCCGTCAATTCCTCCCGCAGCGACGCCGAGGTGGAGGCCGCCTGGCAGACTGCTGAGACCGGCGGGGCAACCTTCCTGTTCCTCGCGCCCGAGCAGCTGGCCAAGCAGGAAACGGTGGACCGCATCGCCAAACTGGACGTCTCCATGTTCGTGGTGGACGAAGCCCACTGCGTCTCCTCGTGGGGCCACGACTTCCGGCCCGACTACCTCAACCTCGGCAACGTCCGCCAACGGCTGGGCAACCCGCCAGTTGCTGCCCTGACCGCCACTGCCTCTCCACCCGTGCGGGACGAGATCGCGGAACGGCTGGGCATGGAGGACCCGCTGGTCCTGGTCCATGGCTTCGACCGTCCCAACATCTCCCTCGACGTGGTCCGCCACCAGGAGGACAGGGGCAAGCGCAAGGCCGTGCTGGAGCAGGTTGCGGCGCTGGCCCGGGATGACGGGCAGGGGCTGCTGTACGCCGCCACCCGCAAGGACACAGAGAAGTATGCCGCCAGGCTCGACAAGGAAGGCCTGCGTGCGGAGGCGTACCACGCGGGCCGGTCCGCAGGAGACCGCGAGCGCATCCACGAGCAGTTCCTGGACGACCAGCTGGATGTTGTGGTTGCCACCACAGCCTTCGGCATGGGCATCGACAAACCCAACGTGAGGTTTGTGGTCCACGCGGACATCCCGGAATCGTTGGACGCGTACTACCAGGAGATCGGCAGGGCGGGCCGTGACGGCGGCCCCGCTTCCGCAGTGCTGCACTACCGTGCCGAGGACCTTGGCCTGCGCAAGTTCTTCGGTACCCACTCCCCGGATCCGGACTCGCTGCTGGCCGTGTTGAAGGTCCTCAAGTCCGCCGGGGCACCCACACCCAAAACCTCCCTGGCGGAGCTCACCGGATTCCCGGTCCGGCGCGTCACGGGGCTCGTGAACCAGTTGGAGGAGGCGGGGGCGGCAGCCACCGGCAAGCGGGGCATCCGCCTCACCTCCAAAGCCAAGCTGCCCGCTCTGGTGGACCGCGCCGTCGACATGGCCGAAGCCCGGCAGCGCGTTGACCAGTCACGGCTCACCATGATGCGCGCCTACGCAGAGACGGACAGCTGCCGGCGGCAGTTCCTGTTGTCCTACTTCGGCGAGGACCTGCCGGAACCGTGCGGCAATTGCGATGCCTGCGCGGATGCTGCGGGCCGCGCGGATGCTCGTGGCCTGGAAACCGGGAAGCACGACGACGGCGGGCCGGCGTCCGCGGAACCAGCCGCCTCAGGTGCCGCAGATCCGTTCCCCCTCCAATCGGCCGTGGTCCACAAGGAGTGGGGTCCGGGGCTGGTGATGCGGCACGAGGACGACGTCATCACCGTCCTGTTCGAACAGGAGGGCTACAAGACGCTGTCCCGTACCGCCGTCGTGGAGCATGAACTCCTGAAGCCTGCTTAGGTGCTGCCCGCTTAGGTACGCTGGAAGGACACTGACGACGAAAGGCCCGCCGCGTGGAAGTACCTTCTTATGTCTGGACCCTGACCATCGCAGGAATTGTTGGCCTGCTGGCCTTCGACTTCTTTTTCCACGTGCGCAAGGCACACACGCCGTCGCTCAAGGAATCCGCCACGTGGTCTGCCATCTATGTGGGTATTGCGCTGCTGTTCGGGCTGGGTGTGCTGGTTTTCGGCGGTCCGACCATGGGCACGGAGTACTTCGCGGGATACGTGACGGAGAAGGCTTTGTCCGTCGACAACCTGTTTGTGTTCCTCATCATCATGGCCAGCTTCAAGGTGCCGCGTGCGGACCAGCAGAAGGTGCTGCTGTTCGGCATCGTCTTCTCGCTGATCGCCCGCACCGCGTTCATCTTTTTGGGAGCCGCGCTGATCAACAGCTTCGCCTGGGTGTTCTACATCTTCGGACTCATCCTGCTCGTCACCGCCGGCAACCTGCTCCGCCCGAACGCCCACGACGACGAGTCTGAAGGGCTGGTGGTCCGGCTCGCCAAGAAGTTCCTGCCCGCGTCGGAACACTACGATGGCGACAAGCTCTTCACCATCGAGAACGGCAAGCGCGTCCTCACGCCAATGCTCCTGGTAATGGTTGCCATCGGCGGCACGGACATCCTCTTTGCCCTTGATTCCATTCCGGCGATCTTCGGCCTGACCCAGAACGTCTTTATCGTCTTCACCGCCACCGCTTTCTCCCTGATGGGCCTGCGGCAGCTGTTCTTCCTGATTGACGGCCTGCTGGACCGGCTGATCTTCCTTTCCTACGGCCTGGCAGCAATCCTTGGCTTCATCGGCGTAAAGCTCATCCTGCACGCCCTCCACGAGAACACACTTCCGTTCATCAACGACGGCCAGCACGTCAACGTGGTGGAAGTCAGCACCCAGGTCTCCCTGAGCGTAATCCTCGGCGTCCTGCTGGTCACGGTCCTGGCATCCATCTTCAGCCCCAAGGGCAAGGCCAAGAACGCTGTGAGTGGCGCCAGGCGCCACGCCAACGAATACCTGGATCTCAACTACGAGACGGACATGGTGGAGCGGGACAAGATCTTCGCAAAGATGTGCCGCGAGGAGGACCAGATCCGCAAGCTGCCAGTGAAGTACAAGAAGCTCATCCGGAACGAGACCCAGTTCATGGACCTGCTGCGGAAGGCCCACATCGAGCACGACAAAGCCCAGGTGCGCGCGGACGCGAAGGGCTGACCCGGCCGCATTGTCAGGGCCTCTTGCTAGGTTTGGTTCATGGCCGGGGAAACCCTCCTTGGCTGATGATCACAGCCCGGCTGTCGATGGGGAGGCCCCGTGTTTTTGCTCGAACCTGCAGAGGCTGGCGCGCCGCCGGACCTGGTGTTTTCCGCCAGCGACCTGGTGGCGGCAAGCGAGTGCGAGTACCGCACGCTCCGGATCCTGGACGAAAAACTGGGCCGCGCGCCGAAGGCCGAATTCGAGGCTGACGAGATGCAGGTCCGTGCCGGTGAGCTCGGTGACAAGCACGAGCAAACCGTCCTGGCCAGCCTGATCGCCAGGTACGGAAAATGGGACGCCAGCCGCGGTGCAGGCGTCTACTCCCTGGACCGGGGACAGAACCTGCGCGGGGACCTGCAGGCAAAGCACGCCGAAACCGAGCTCGCCCTCCGCTCCGGTGCCGACGTCGTTTTCCAGGCCACCTTCTTCGACGGCGAATTCCTTGGGTACGCGGACTTCCTCGTCAACGAAGCTGCCGGCTCCGGCAGCCCCGGGCGTTACGAAGTCTGGGACACCAAGCTGGCCCGGCACGCCAAAGTGGGCGCCCTGCTGCAGCTGGCGGCGTACGGGGACCAGCTTCTTGGGATGGGGCTCGAGCCCTCCCCCACAGTCACCTTGGTGCTCGGCACCCGCGTGGGTGACGACTGGCTCCGCAGCAGCCATTCGCTTCCGGATTTGTTGCCGGTTTTCCGGGAACGGCGGCGGCGCTTCCGCGAGTTGACGGCGCACCACCGGGCGGCCAGTACCGCCGTGCAGTGGCAGCAGCCCGGAATCGTCCACTGCGGCCGATGTGACTACTGCGCCGAGCAGGTTCAGGTCAACCGGGACCTGTTGATGGTGGCCGGCATGTCCGTGGTGCAGCGCAGGAAGCTGAATGCTGTTGGCATTCGCACCATCGACCAGTTGGCGGCAATGCCCGCGGAGGAAGCCAGAAATTCGGTGGTCCGGCTGCGTGCCCAGGCTCGGATGCAGCTAGGCCTGGATGCTCCGGCCGGATCCCGGACCTTCACGAAGGACGGTCAGCCGCACACGGTCTCGTTCACGGTGCTGCCGGAGAACACCATCGAATCCCTTCCCGCTCCCAGCCCTGGCGATATCTTTTTTGACTTCGAGGGCGACCCGCTCTGGCAGGACCCTGCCACCGGAGCCTGGGGCATCGAGTACCTGTTCGGCGTGATTGAGGCCACGGATCCAGGTGATTCCGGTAGTCCTGTTTTCCGCCCGTTCTGGGCCCACTCACGGTCCCAGGAACGGCGCGCCTTCCTGGACTTCCTGGAATACGTGGAGGAGCGGCGGGCACGCTACCCGGACATGCACGTCTACCACTACGCTTCCTACGAAAAGACGGCGCTGCGAAACCTCTCCCTTGCCCATCAGGCCGGGGAGGAAACGGTGGACGCCTGGCTCAGGGAAGGCCTGCTCGTAGACCTTTACGCCACGGTCCGGCAGTCCTTGCGCATTTCCGAAGCGTCGTACTCCATCAAAAAGCTCGAACCGCTATACATGGGCAGCAACCTCCGCTCCGGGGACGTCAAGGACGCGGGGGCCTCCGTTGTCGCCTACGCCGCATACTGTGCAGCCCGGGATGCGGGGAACGCCGCCGAGGCGGAAAAGATCCTCACCTCGATTTCGGACTACAACCAGTACGACTGCCTTTCCACCCTCCGCCTGCGCGATTGGCTCCTGGAGGTGGCCGGTCAGCCTGCTGCCGGGGCCGCCCTGGAGGCAGATACGGGACAGCGCCCCGCCACCGTACCGGCGGAACGCCCGGCGGCCCCGGAAGAAACTCCCGAGGAGTCCAGGCTGCGCGAATACCTCGCCGGGCTGCCGGACAACCGTTTTTGGACGGACGACGAACGCGCCATCGCCATGGTGGCAGCCGCTACCGGATACCACCGCCGGGAACGCAAGCAGTTCTGGTGGCAACACTTCGACAGGGTGGAAGCGCCGATCGAGAACTGGTCCGACCAGCGGAATGTGTTTGTGGTGTCTTCAGCGGAAGTGACGTCCGAGTGGGCCCTTGCCAAGCCGCGGGAACGGATGCGCACCCGGATACTGCGGCTTCGCGGCACCATGACGGAGGGATCGGACTTTCGGGCGGACTCCAGCTGGTGCCGGCTCTACGATGCGCCGCCGCCGGACGGCATGGCCGATCCCGACGCCGCTCCCGGCACCCGGGCATTCACATTCGGGACCAGGATCAGCGAGGTTGTGCCGGCGCCGGACAACCCGGAGCACACCATCATCACCATCGCCGAGCGTGAGTCGGGAAAGGTTGCTGCCTACCCGCACCTTCCCGTTGCCCTCACGGAGGACCAGCCCCTGGCGACCGCCAGCATCGAAGCTGCCATCGCAGAAATCGCTGGCAGCGTCGGCGCTTCCGTGCCGCACCTGCCTGCCCAGCCAGGACTGGACATCCTGCGCAAACAGCCGCCGCGTTTCCGCACCCGCCAGGAGCCCGTGGAAGTCCCGCACGGGCCGGACGGTTCCGCGGATTACGCCGCCGCGATCACCGATTCCGTCCGCGACCTCGACCGTTCCTACCTCGCAGTCCAGGGACCGCCCGGGACGGGAAAGACGTACGTTGGCGCCCATGTGATCGCCCGGCTCATTGGTGAAGGCTGGAAGGTCGGCGTGGTCGGCCAGTCGCACAACGTGGTCGAAAATCTGCTCTGCTGCGCCATCAAAACCGGCGGCGTGGATCCGGCTGTTGTGGCCAAGAAACTTGCGTCGCCGCATGACGTTCCATGGGAGTCCTCCGCCGACGGCGACGTCGCCAGGCTGTTGGCTTCTCCCGGCGGCTGCCTCGTGGGCGGCACCGCCTGGACCATGACGGGCAAGGAAGTTCCGGCCGGCTCCCTGGATCTGCTGGTCATTGACGAGGCGGGGCAGTTCTCGCTGGCCAACACACTGGCTGTCTCCCGCGCGGCCAAACGGCTTCTCCTGCTCGGCGATCCGCAGCAGCTGCCGCAGGTCTCGCAGGGCGCGCACCCGGAGCCGGTGGATGAATCAGCTTTGGGCTGGCTCGCCGCAGGGCACGCCACCCTGCCTGCCAACCTTGGTTATTTCCTGGCCGACAGCTGGCGGATGCACCCGGATTTGTGCCGTGCAATCTCCCGGTTGAGCTACGAAGGGAAGCTTCAGGCTGCCCCTGCTGCTTTGCAGCGCCAGCTTGAGGGATTGCCCGCAGGGGTTGAGACGGCCTTCGTCAGCCACACGGGCAACACCACCGCGTCGAAGGAGGAAGCTGCCGAGGTTGTGCGCCAGGCGCGGCGGCATCTAGGGCTGAAGTGGACTCCCTGCGCGGATGCAGAGTCACGGCCCCTTGGACAGGAAGACCTCCTGGTGGTGGCCGCATACAACGCGCAGGTTCACCTGATACGGAAATCCCTCGAAGAGGAAGGCCTCACCGGGGTTCGGGTGGGGACAGTAGACAAGTTCCAAGGCCAGGAAGCACCCGTGGTGCTTGTTTCGATGGCGTGTTCGGCTGTCGCCGAGGCACCCCGCGGGGCGGAGTTCCTGCTGAACAGGAACCGGATCAACGTGGCGGTATCGCGCGGGCAGTGGCGGGCGGTCATCATTCGCTCCCCCGAGCTGGCCAGCTACATGCCGCACCGGCCCGCCGCGTTGGAGGAGCTCGGCGCCTTCATCGGTCTCAGCCCGCGGGAGTGAGGTAACAGGGAAAGGCAATCCCGTGAGGGACGAGCAGGCCTGCAGGCCGGTCAGCGGGCCCTGAAACTGCGGAAGCTGCCTTCAGCGGGTGACATCGAGTCCTCCACGCGCTCCACCCGGCCGGGCGTGGCGTCGGAGTTCAGCCACGCGCGGAGCTCGTGGATCTTCCACTGGGGGCCCTCGGCCACCAGCGCAACCGAACCGTCGTCGAGGTTCTTCACCTCACCTGTAAGGCCCAGCTCTTCCGCCTTGCCCATGGTCCAGAAGCGGAAGCCGACCCCCTGGACGACGCCGAAAACCCGGGCAGTCAGCCGCACGGCCCCTGCGTCCGAAGGATCGGACGCATCGGAAGTATCTGACGAAGCTTCCCTGCCAGTCATCGGGGCTCCCCTCTGTCAGCGCCCAACTGCTTCGCGGCCACTTTCCCAACCAGGTCGCAATTAACGCTCCGAAAACGGGTTTTGACGACGTTAATTGCGACCCAGTTGGGCTGGTGGTGGCGCCTAGTTGATGGTGATGTCGCGGGTGCGGTGGTCGTAACGGATGGTCACCGTGCCGCCGTCGTGGTGCAGTTCGTGGTTGGGACCGTCGAACGTGCCGAACGCGCCGTAGTTCTCGTCCCAGGACCGGTTCAGCGCGATCTTGAAAGTGTAGTGGCCTGCCGGCAGCTCGGCGCTCTTCTTCCAGAGCTGGTCCAGGAAGTCGAACTGCATCTGCGCTTCGTCGTACTGCGGAGCCCAGTTCTCGGGTGCACCAAGGATGGTGTTGAAATCGCCCGCGACGGCCACCGCTTCGGGCTGCGGGTGCGTCTCGACGTCCGGGTCCTCGAAGGAACCGACAGCCGCGGGCGCTTCCGTCTCCCCGGTCGCGGCCGGAGCCTTGCCCTTGCGCACAGCCTTTACCACCGGCTCGACGGCGTCTTCGAGCACCTTGGCTGCCTTGCCTACGGCTGCAGCGGCCTTCTTGGCAGGGGTCTTCTTCGCAGGCTTCTTGGTCTCCGTCTTGGCGGCTGCCTCCGCCGGCACCGTGGTTCCGGCGGTTGCGAAGGCGGGGCGCACGAATCCTGCGGGAGCCGTGGGTACCGGGGTCTCGGCAGGAACAGGGGTGCCGGCGTCGAGCGCGGAGGCGAAGGACACCGGATCCGGGAAAGCCACCGTGGCCCGCATGCCGTCTTCGGTGATGGTCCAGCCGGAGCGGCCCTTGACCAGCCAGCCGGCCTTGACCAGCTTCGCCGTGGCTGAAGTCAGCGTCTTGTGGCCGCGGGGAATGCCGCCGCTGAGCAGTTCGCGCTCGTGATCATTGAACGGCACGCGGGCGGTAGCCTCAGCGAGGACCTGGCCCGCGTTCAGTGCATCACCGGACCACACGCCTTCGGTCAGGACATCCAGCACGGTCTTGAGTCGAAGGAAGGTGTTTTCTGCGGTGGACTTGGCCATGATTCCCCTTTTATAAAGCGATCGGTCTTAGGCATCATGCCAACTGCCCGTTAAATCGCGCGACTTGAAATGGTTAACTCTGCGTGTCGTGACCGACTATGAAGCGGACATTCCACCAAGTGAGTCTGGAGTATCGGGTAAAGGGCTGACTGCACAACCCCGTAGCGCTGGCATGGGTGCCGCTCCGCGCCTTCCCAGATACGCCTGCGGCACCAAGTTTAGCGGTATCAGGGCAAGGACGTTGCGTGAGACACAGCAGGCATCAGTGCGTTGCTTCGCCGCCGTTCAATTCGTCCAGCAACTCCGCCTTCCGCTCCTCCGAAGCGAACGACGAATGGATGGAGTTTGCTGCCAGCCGGGCCTTATCGAAATCAGAGAGTTCGAACACCGTTTCCAGCTGGGCGAAGTTGTCATCCACGTAGCCACCGAAGTAGGCGGGATCGTCCGAGTTGACCGAGACGTTGAGCCCCGCCGCGAGCATGGCGGGCAGCGGGTGGTCGGCAAGGGTGTCCACGGCGCGCAGCCGCACGTTGGACAACGGGCACACGGTCAGCGGGATCCGCGCGTCAACGAGGCGCTCCACGAGTTCCGGATCGTCCATGCAGCGGATGCCGTGGTCGATCCGCTCTACGCCGAGGATGTCCAGGGCTTCAATGATGTACGACGCCGGCCCCTCCTCCCCTGCGTGGGCGGTCAGCCGAAGGCCCGCTTCGCGTGCCTTGTCGTAAAGCCGCTCAAACTTCGACGGCGGGTTGCCCACCTCCGCCGAGTCCAGTCCGATCGCACCGATCGGCGCGTTCATGGCCAGGAGCCTGCCAAGGATTTCCAGCGCTGACTCCTCTGGCAGATCCCGCAGGAAGGCCGCGATCAGCATGGTGGAGATCCCGTAGTCCTGCTCGGAGGTCGCCAGGACCGAAGCCACTCCGTTGACGCAGGTTTCGAGGGGGACGCCGCGGGAGGTGTGCGCCTGGGGGTCCATCATGATTTCGGCATGCCGCACCCCGGCAGCGGCGGCACGCTCAAGGTACGCACGGGTCATATCGGCGAAATCCTGTTCCGTCTGCAGGACCGCCATGTTGGCGTAGTACAGGTCAAGGAACGATTGCAGGTCCGTGAACTCGTACTTTTCCCGCAGTTCGTCCAGGCCGCTGTACGGCAACACGATGCCATTTCGCTCCGCGAGCGCAAAGATTAACTCCGGCTGGAGTGTCCCTTCAATGTGGAGGTGCAGTTCCGCCACCGGAAGGAGCCTGGCAGGGACCTCAGGCTCAGCTGCGACGGGTTCGGTTTCAGGCGCGGCAGCACCGGCCGCAAAGTTTTCCATCCGGTCAGGATAATGCCCTGCACCGGATTCGCCACTAGAGTCGAACCAATGCAGAACACCAAGCACGCTGATGACCTGCAGTATCCGCCTCCTGCCCACGCAACTGACGGCTTTGTCCGGGTGCGCGGAGCCCGCGAGAACAATCTCCGGAACGTGGACGTCGATGTTCCGCGCGATGCAATCGTGGCTTTCACCGGGGTTTCCGGCTCCGGGAAGTCATCACTTGCTTTTGGCACAATCTACGCCGAGGCCCAGCGCCGCTACTTCGAATCCGTAGCCCCGTACGCCCGCCGCCTCATTCAGCAGGGGCACAATCCCAAGGTGGAGCTGATCAGCGGCCTGCCGCCCGCCGTCGCGCTTCAACAGCGCCGCGGCGCACCCAGCAGCCGGTCCACGGTGGGAACGGTCACCACGCTCTCCAATTCCCTGCGCATGCTCTTTTCCCGCGCGGGCACTTACCCCGCCGGCAGCACACAGCTGGACTCGGACGCCTTTTCTCCCAATACACCCGCCGGAGCCTGCCGGGAATGCCACGGCCTGGGCATCGCGCACACCGTCACCGAATCCTCGCTGGTCCCGGACCCGTCATTGAGCATCCGTGATGGCGCGATCGCTGCCTGGCCGGGCGCGTGGCAGGGAAAGAACCTGCGGGACATCCTTGCGCACCTGGGTTACGACGTCGACGTCCCGTGGCGCAAACTGCCAAAGAAGCACCGCGACTGGATCCTCTTCACGGAGGAACAGCCCGTGGTGGAGGTGACTCCCCAGCGCGACCGTGTGGCCAAACCGTACAAAGGGCGGTTCTGGAGTGCCCGCAGCTATGTCCTGCATACGCTGGCGGATTCACAAAGCGCCGCCATGCGGGAACGGGTGCTGGCGTTTATGCAGTCCGGGCCGTGCCCGCGCTGTTCCGGCACCGGCCTGACGCCGGAAGCACTGGCCGTGACGTTTGCCGGCAGGACCATCGCGGAACTCAACCGCCTCCCCATGGCGGACCTTGCGGAGATCGTCCGCCCGACGTCGGAGTTGCACGACGCCGGGACGGCCTCCCGCACGCACGTTTCCGGCGAGTCGAACGAGGTTGCCGTTGCGATCACCAGGGATCTGCTCCAACGCATCACCGTCCTGCTGGACCTCGGGCTCGGCTACCTCGCCCTGGGCCGCGCCACGCCCACGCTGTCGCCGGGTGAGATGCAGCGGCTGCGTATCGCCACCCAACTGCGCTCCGGCCTCTTCGGCGTGATATACGTGCTGGACGAACCGTCAGCCGGACTTCATCCGGCCGACGCCGAGCCCCTCCTGGACGTCCTGGAGCAACTGAAGGCCTCCGGCAACTCGGTGTTCGTGGTGGAGCACAACATGGACGTGGTCCGCCGGGCTGATTGGCTGGTGGACGTGGGCCCGCGGGCGGGTGGGGGCGGCGGCGAGGTGCTCTACAGCGGGCCGGTGGTTGGTCTCACGGATATCGAGGCCTCCGTCACCAGGCCGTTCCTGTTTAGGGACGCCATGCCGCAAGTGCCCGGTGTTGCGCGCAAGGTGCAGACAAGGGAGCCGGCTGGATGGCTGGAGCTGACGGATGTCAGCCGGCACAACCTGCGGGGACTGGATGCCCGTTTTCCCCTTGGTGTCCTTACTGCCGTGACCGGCGTCTCGGGCTCGGGAAAGTCCACCCTTGTCAGCCGGGTGCTCGGCGAGGTGGTGGGCTCCGGACTCAGGGCAGCCGTGGAGCTTGAGGAGTCCGGGGAGCCCCTGGAGCTGGGAACCGTCACGGGAAACGACCATATTGACCGCCTGGTGACTGTGGACCAGAAGCCCATCGGGCGGACGCCGCGCTCCAACCTGGCTACCTATACGGGACTTTTTGACGCTGTCCGCAAGGAATTTGCTGCCACCGAACAAGCCAGGCTCCGCGGCTTCGGTGCCGGCCGGTTTTCGTTCAATGTGGCAGGCGGGCGCTGCGAGACCTGCCAGGGCGAGGGCTTTGTGGCAGTGGAACTGCTTTTCCTGCCCGGGAGTTACGGCCCATGCCCGGAATGCGCCGGGTCACGCTATAACCCGGAAACGCTCGAGGTGGAGTACCGGGGCAAAAACGTGGCGGACGTGCTGGCCATGACGGTGGACATCGCCGCGAAGTTCCTGGCCCACGTCCCTGCCGCCGCGCGGAGCCTGAAAAGCCTCCAGGACGTGGGGCTTGGCTACCTCCGGCTCGGGCAGCCGGCCACGGAGCTCTCGGGCGGGGAGGCGCAGCGCATCAAACTGGCCACGGAGCTTCAGCGGGCGCAGCGCGGCCACACCCTGTACCTGTTGGATGAGCCCACCACCGGCCTGCACCCCGCCGACGTGGAATTGTTGATGGCCCAGCTCCACGGACTGGTGGATGCCGGAAACTCGGTGGTGGTTGTTGAGCACGAGATGGCAGTGGTCGCCGGTGCCGACTGGGTGATCGATCTGGGGCCTTCAGGCGGGGACAAAGGCGGGCAGATCATGGCTACGGGCACCCCCGCCGCCGTCGCGCACTCCCTGGAAAGCCGCACTGCCCCGTATCTGGCCGCCGCCCTCGGTCAGGGAAACACCAGCCAACGCCCAGAAAAATCTCGATTTGATAACGGCCGGGTGATGTCCTAGCGTGAAGTGCAAGCCCGCGAACGTGGGCGCATGAATGCCCGGTGCTGCCTCCACCAGAACTGCCCAGCTGGCAGCCACCGAACTTGACCTCTATTCGTCAGGGGTGGGCAGTGGCGCGATGATCTCCGGGGACGGAACCAGCGCAGGTGGCCTTCAGGAGCATCACCATCATGAAAAACACCACTTTCCGTACTGCCGCACGCCGTGGAGCCACCGTGGCCGCTATTTCGGCTGCAGGCATCGCCCTTTCCGCCACCGGGGCCAACGCCGCCACCAGCACGTCCACCTGGGATGCCCTTGCCCAGTGCGAGAGCGGCGGCAACTGGGCCATCAACACGGGCAACGGCTACAGCGGCGGCCTTCAGTTCAGCCCGAGCACTTGGGCAGCTTACGGCGGCACCGGATCAGCCGCTGACGCCAGCCGCGAACAGCAGATCGCCGTGGCCGAGCAGGTCCAGGCGTCGCAGGGGTGGGGTGCCTGGCCGTCCTGCGCCGCGCAACTCGGCCTGAGCGGAGGCGCCACCGGCGTTGCACCGCAAAGCGTTCCCGTCCAGAGCGCGCCGGTCCAGTCCGCGCCAGTCCAGGCAGCGCCCGTCACCCCGGCTCCGCCTGTCCAGGCGCCCGCTGTTCAGGCGCCGGCTGTTCAGGCGCCGGCTGCCAAGCACGTCACTGCAGTTGCCCTGAGCGGCGAGACGTACACTCTGCAGGCTGGCGACACTTTGAGCATCGTGGCTGAGAAGCTGGGTGTCGACGGCGGCTGGCAGCACCTTGCCGACGCGAACCTGGACACCATTTCTGACCCGAACCTCGTCTTTGAGGGACAGGTCATCCAGCTTCCCGCGTAAGCGACGGCACGTTAGTGCCTGAGCCCCGCACGGGGCTCCCTATTCGGTCGGCGATAGACAAATTCCGTTGACCACAGAACGACGCCGGCACGCTCCCACAAGGGGCGGGCCGGCGTCGTACTTTATGTTGTTGTAGCCGGACGCCCTAGCGGGCCACGGGCAGTTCCCGGACGATCCTGACTTTCCAGGCGGCGTCGTCGCTGGTGTCCAGGAGGGCAACGGTGCCGTGGGCCAGGTTGAGGGCGACGCGTTTGGCGGCTAGGAGCTCCAGGTAGAGGTGCTCGTTCATCCGGCTGGGGGTGTCGATCATGTACTTCACGGCGTCGCGGACCTTGCGGTAGTTGGCGCTGCGTTCGCGGTGCAGGTGCAGCTCCAGCGCCGACTTCTGCTTGAGCCGCGGCTCGTGGCGGTTCAGCCAGGTGACTGCGGCGTGAACTCCGACCACGAGGGCGAGCGAAACGGCATAAATCCACCATCCGCTGGAGAGCAGGAAGAGCGGCAGATTGGCGATGGCAACGATCGCGATGACGACGCGCGCAGCTGCAATGCGGCGCATTGTGGTGGCGACGGCGGCCATGCCGGCACGGAAGCCGTGCTGCTCCTTGCGCGCCGCCTCTGCGTCCAGGGTGAATTCGTCAAGGACCAGGATGCCCTTTGATTCCGGACTCAGCATCTGCCCATAGCGGGGCACGAAGGAGTGGGTCATTCCGGCGGGATTTTCAACTGAAGATGTCATGAGAGGGCTTCCAAAACGCTGGGGTGGTTGCGGTGATCTTAGTGGTTTCGTCCACCCGGTGTATGCATAGGTCCACTATGTGAACATTTGAATGCCGGGCCTGTGGCGCCGGGCACTGCAATTGGCACATCCGCCCGCTGCCGTCAGACTGAAGGGATGCAAACTTTCCTCCCGTACCCCGATTTCTGGCAGAGTGCCGCCGCCTTGGATACTGCCCGGCTCGGCAAGCAGCGCGTCGAAGC
Organism: Arthrobacter sp. D3-16; assembly: GCF_054408515.1. Lineage (NCBI taxonomy): Bacteria > Bacillati > Actinomycetota > Actinomycetes > Micrococcales > Micrococcaceae > Arthrobacter > Arthrobacter sp. D3-16. The sequence continues at coordinate 3,178,311 of NZ_CP096437.1, forward strand.
GCTGCAGACGCTCCGGTCCCTGGTGATTCCCGGATACGGCTGGCAAACCCACCCGGCGATCCGGATGTGGATGGGCTACGTGCCCGCCCTGACGATGTACGGCCTGGCGATGGTGGACGAGTGGACCAAGCGCGGACACCCGGACAACACCCGCGAAAACATTACTGAGTTCGCCCCACAGGCGGCCCACCCGGACTACGCCTCGAAAATACCCATGCCGCCGTGGCTTGGAGATCCGGACTTCCACCTCAGCCACCGCTCCAAGCTGGTGCGCAAGGAACCCAAGTTCTACAGCTCCGTCTTTACTGATGCGGTGCCGGACATGGATTATCTCTGGCCCGAACCCAAGCACGAGTTCCTGCCGCATGAACCCGAAGGTGACATTCTCTGGATCCTCCGTTCGCCGCATGCCGAGGTCGATCCCCAGACGCTGGACACCGTGGCCCTGCCTCCCGTGCATGGTTTTACCGCTGCCGTGGCTGCTGATTCCGATGACGACTACACCCCCGTCTACATTGAGGACGGATCCCGCCGCCCGTCTAAGCAGCCCCGGAAGGCCCCGCCGAAGCAGCTGGTGAAGAAGCCCACCCGCAAGCGCCTGGCGCAGGAGGAGGCCTTCTCCACGTTGCCCGGAAAGACGCCCGTGGCCGTCCCGTTCGAACACGGGGCCAAATTTGCCGTGGGGCAGGTGGTGGGCCGGCCCATCACGCTGGACGACGGCAGGTTTGGGCGGAACTTCACGGTCACGGAGATCATTGACCGGTCCGCTTTCGCCTATCCGGCACTCCTGCAGGACCCACGCGTGTTCTTCCCGGTGGAGGCACCGTAAAAGACCTTTCGTGCATCAGCTGATCGCATACAGTAGTGCCCAGAGTGCGTGTGACCGCACCATCAGCATGGGGGCAGAATATGGGTGCAGGCGGCGGCGCTGCTGAGCAGGCGAGAATAGCGGCTGAACGCGCAGCTAAGCTTCGGCGGCAGCTGGATTATGCAGAACGGTCCGAGCGGGCTTGGGCGGCGGGAGCCGCTGGTGAAGCCCGGGTTGCCGCTATCCTCGAGACGCTTCAATCACAAGGCTGGCTGATCCTGCACGACGTCCACTGGCCCGGTCGGCCGAAAGCGAACCTGGACCATGTCCTGATTGGACCCGGCGGCGTCATTGTTGTCGATGCGAAAAACTGGTCAGGGGACGTGCAACTTCGCAACGGCGTCCTCCGCCAGAACCGCTACTCCCGGGAGCGGGAAGTTGGCGGCGTGCTGCAGCAGGGAGCAGCAGTCGCCGCGCTCCTTGAGCCGGAACACCGCCGCTATGTCCAGGCGTGGCTGTGCATGGTCGGGCAGCCGGTCCTTCAAGGGACAACCGCCACCGGTGCACGGATCCAGGGAATTGATACTTTGCGTGACGCCGTAGCCGCACTCCCGCCCGTGCTCGATCTGAACACAATCGGGGCGATCCACCACTACCTCACCAACCTGCTCGCCGGCAGTACGAGTCCCTCGCTGCTAACCACAGGAAACGTACCCACTGGGTCGGCCGATTTCGCCCACGCCTCTGGCCCAGCCGCGTCCTTGGCGCAGTGGCGCACGGCCCGTGATCCCGCAGACGACCCGCGCACCATCCGCCCTCCCGATATACCCCAGAGCAGGACTGCACGCAGGAAACAATTGGGCTGCGTTGGGGTGTTCTTCCGTTTGGCACTGATCATCTTCGCCCTCGGAGTGCTACTTAATGTGCTTTCGCAACTTTCACCCCAGCCGCAAAGGGCCCCGGTTCCTCCACCCGCGGTAGTCTCGACCCTTCCGGCGCCCTGAGCGGGCCCGGCGAAATACGAGTCGAGGCAGTGGGAATGGCAGACTGTCAGCCATGACAATCCTCCTGGCAGGTTGTGGCGATCTCGGAACCGAAGCCGGATTACGTTTCGCTGCCCAAGGCCACCATGTGGTTGGCTGGCGCCGCTCGCCCCAGAAGCTGCCGGCCGCTATCGAAGGTGCGGCGGCTGACCTCAGCGCACCCGACCTGCCGCCGGTCCCGGCGGACACCACCGCCGTCGTCATAGCCGTAGCGGCCGACTCACCAACGGAGGACGCCTACCGCTCCGCGTATGTGCAGGGCCTCGCCAATGTCCTTAACGCCTTGGAGCGCGACGGCGTGACGCCGGAGCGGGTGCTCTTCGTCTCCTCCACCGCTATTTACGGCGACGCCGGCGGCGGCTGGGTTGATGAGGGTACGACGGCGGTTCCCGGCGGCTTCTCCGGGCGGGTCCTTCTGGAGGCTGAGGAACTCCTGCACGCCAGGTTTGCTGGGACGGGAACCAAGACGGTAGCGCTGCGTCTTGGCGGCATCTACGGTCCCGGCAGGACCCGGTTGATCGACCAGGTACGCAGCGGTTCTGCCATCATCCCGGAAGATACCCGCTACACAAACCGCATCCATCGCGACGACGCTGCTGCTGCCATCGTCCATCTGGCCACCATGCCTTCGGAGCCGGCACCCGCTTACATCGGTGTGGACGACGACCCCGCCGACCTCGGCGCCGTGCTCCGCTTTCTGGCGGCCGAGATGGGTCTGGTTGAGCCCCCAGTTGGAGATGCAGGTCCGGCCCGCGGGGGCAACAAGCGCTGCCGAAACGATCTCCTTCACAGCACTAGTTTCGAGTTCATCTTTCCGTCGTTCCGTGAGGGTTACCGGGACATTCTCGCCGGCAACGGGGTACGCCACCCATAGCCCGAAGGTCGTTCCCGAGGTTGCCAGCGCTTAGGCTTTCCCCTGGACGGCAGCAACTTGGACCCGACGCGAGCGAGGCAGGGAACCGTGGATTTTCGGCACATCATTGAGACGGTCGGAGAGTTCGTCGACTTTGCCGGGGTGGCCGTCATGGTCATTGGTGCCTTGGTTTCCATTCCTCTGGCACTCCGCGGGTACCAGCCTCGTAACTTGCCCGCGGGGGCTGAAAACCTCAGCGTTTACCGTCTCTACCGGCAGCTGCTGGGCAGGTCCATCCTGCTGGGCCTGGAACTCCTGGTGGCCGCCGACATCATCCGCACCGTGGCTGTCACTCCTACGTTCGAGAGCGTCGGGGTTCTGGCCATCATTGTGCTGATCCGGACCTTCCTTAGCTTTTCGTTGGAGCTGGAAATTACGGGCCGGTGGCCGTGGCAAAAGGAGCCGCGCACCTCGGATTCCGCTGGAGCACCAGCGCGCTGATTCCTTAGTGCGGTCGCCATATAGGTTATCCACATAGCTGCTTTGGCCGGCGCTTTTGTCAGTGGTCTTTGGCAGAGTGGGGCTATGGAAGCCATTGGGGAGCAGATTGCGGAGTACTGCGGTTCTACCGCTGTGCTGACCCGGGCCGGCAGTGTTTCCTTCCGTGGTTCAGGGGCGTCCGACGGTGGTCCCGGCGTCGGTTTTGCGGGCCGGCTCCAGGCCGTTCCCGGCCTGCCCGCGACCGACGCGGCTGGGCCCCTTCCTGCTGCGCCGCTTCCTGCTGAGTTGCCTCCCGTGGACAACCCGTCCAGCTTGGCTCAGCCGCTTGCTGCGGCGCCGCTCCCGACTGGCAACCCGGCCGGTGCTGATGAGCCGCTTAGCCTGAGCGAGATTGGCGGGCTCCTGGCTGCTGCCGCTGCCGCAGCACCATCAAGGCTTGCCGGTGCGGACTACGTCGAGGCCGCCGATTTTACCGGGCAGGTCGAGGACCTCTCCCGGTCCGTGGAGTACCTGCAGATCCTCTCCGCCGGGATCGTTGACCGGACCCGCACACACGCTATTGCCGCGGCGGACGCCGCCCGGGCCGGCCGGTCGCGCACAGGCAAGGGCTGGGTCACCGGCTGGCACAACGGCGCAGAAACCCTGAACGAAACCGACACCGCCTGGCCAGAAGACACCGGGACCAGCGGTTTAACGGCCAGTGCTCCCGGGAGCCAGATGGGCTCAGACCGTTCCAACCCGGTCATCACCTCGCCGGCTGATGACGGGTGCGCCAACACCGCGGAGTTCCTGCGGCTGCGGCTGCGGATCGGCAAAAGCGAAGCCCACCGCCGCCTCGCCCTCGCAGCGGACATCCTGCCCACCAACACCCTCACCGGCGACATCCTCCCCGCCACCCGCGAACACCTCGCCGCCGCCCTCACACCCACACCCCCACCCGCACCCGCCGGCAGCAACGTCGAGGACGAGGACACGCCAACTAGCGGGGCCGCTACCAGCCCGGTTGTTTCCTCCCGGGCCGGGACCATCATCGCCCTGACCCTGAACCGGCTCCGCCACCTCGTCACACCAGAGCGGCTGGCCCTGATCGAGGAGAACCTCACCACCACCGCCGCGACCACGGACCCGGACTTCCTTACCCGCCTCGCCCGCCGCTGGGCCGACACCATCGACGCCGACGGCACCGAACCCAGCGAAGAAGCCCTCCGCCACACCCAAGGCGCCTTCATCCGCAAACCCCGCCACGGCCTGCACCACCTCGAAATCTTCGCCACCACCGACCAATACGAACACCTCCTCACCGTCATGAACACCGCCACCAACCCCCGCACCACCACCACCACCAGCGCCGATGCTCGTGCTGGTGCAGGCGGTGCCCCCGGCAACGGCACCGGCCAGGACTCCTTGCCGGACGGTGACGTGGACCTGGACCAGCGCACAAGGCCCCAGAAACAACTCGACGGAATCATCGGCGCCGTCAAAACCGCCCTGACCACCAACACCCTGCCCACCACCGGCGGCAACCGCCCCCAAATCATCGCCACCATCAACTACCAGGACCTCCTCCCCCACCCCCGACACACTCCCCCGGAAACCGGCACCGGGAACTTCGCCTTCACCGGCCCCGTCACCGCCGCCACAATCCGCAAAATCGCCTGCGACGCCGACATCATCCCCGCCCTCCTCGGCACCCACAGCGAAATCCTGGACCTCGGCCGCAAAACCCGGCTCTTCACCCCCACCCAACGCCAAGCCCTCACCGCCCGCGACCAAGGCTGCACCTTCCCCAACTGCACCATCCCCGCCCCCTGGTGCGAAGCCCACCACATCACCTACTGGTCCCACGGCGGCCCCACCACCCCGAACAACGGCACACTCCTCTGCTCAGCCCACCACCACCTCATCCACAAAGAACAATGGACCATCACCACCATCAACAACACCCCCTGGTACACACCCCCAAAACACCTCGACCCCCACCAAAAACCCCAACAAAACACCTACTTCAAACCACCACCCCCACCCCAGGAATGAGTGGACGAAAAGGCTGAAACCAGTGAGACGCGTTGCCCAGCACTCTGCGTTGAACAAGGCTTCCGTCCGCGGAGTGGCCTGCTGCTTTCCGACGGGCTCCGTTAGGCTTCACAGCATGACTCAAACCACCAGTGCCAAGGCCGCCGAGCTTCTCCGACTCCACCAATCAGATGAGATCCTCCAGGTGATCAACGTCTGGGATGCCATCACAGCCAGGGTCATCACCGACGTCCCGGGCACCGCGGCATTGGCAACGGCAAGCCATTCCATTGCGGCTTCGCTGGGTTACCCGGATGGTGAGAACATTCCCGTGAACGAAATGATTGGTGCGGTGGGCCGCATCGCTGCTTCTACCCACCTGCCGGTCAGCGCCGACCTTGAATCCGGCTACGGCAACCCGGGCGAGACAACCCGCAAGGCTATCGGCGTAGGCGTTGTTGGTGCGAACATCGAAGATCAGATGCGCCCGCTCAAGGACGCTGTGGAACAGATGGCGGCCGTAGTTAAAGCTGGAGCATCCGAAGGAATCGACTTCGTGTTGAACGCCCGAACAGATGCTTTCCTCAAGGGCAAAGACCGCGATCCCGCCCACGTACTCACCGACGCCATCGAACGCGGCAGGGCATTCCTTGATGTTGGTGCCACCAACGTCTTTGTACCCGGCCTGCTCGACGAAGCCTCGGTGGTTGCGCTGGTGGACGGAATCGGCTGGAACAAGGTTTCTGTTATCAACGTCCCGGGTTCCCTGCCCCCAGCCAAACTGCAGGAACTGGGTGTCGCACGAATCTCTTATGGCCCATGGACGCAACGGGTTGCACTCACAGCACTGGCGGACGCCGCTGCCACCCTTCTGGGCGGCGGGGAGCTTCCCGCCGGTACCCGCGCCCTGAATTAGCAGGAGCGGGCAGTGGATCAGCACCAGGACGGGGCACGATGGCCGCTGCCAGAGGAACTACCTCGCCCTGTCATCATGGATCAGCGCTGGATGGACGCCATCTTCCTCCACTGGCGCATTCCGGAATCTGTTGCTGCCCGCTTTATGCCCCGGGGCGTGCAGCCAGACACCTTCGACGGAAGCTCCTGGGCTGGCCTCATCGGCTTCCGCATGAAGGGTGCAGGGATCGGCCGCGGACCCGGCATCCCGTACCTGGGCAGCTTTAATGAAGTCAACGTCCGCCTGTACTCCAGGGAACCCGACGGAACCCGAGGTGTCGTATTTCTGAGTCTGGATGCTAACCGGCTGCCTGTGGTCCTTGCCGCCCGGGCGGCCGCCATCCCGTACGTCTGGTCGCAGACGCGTTACGAGGCGAGTTCGTCCCAGCCTTGGGTCACCAGCTACTCCGTCCGCAGGTTCCGGCGCGGCACCCACAGCATTTTTCGTGCTGCGCCCCATCGTGACGTGCCCGTGGATGATCCCTTATCGACGCATCTAACTGCCCGGTTCGGGCTGCACAGCGTTTTCAGGGGCCAAACCATCTACATCCCCAACACGCACGAACCGTGGCCCCTTTATGCGGCGGACCTACTCGAACTGAACGATGAATTGATGGGAGCCGCGGGGATCACAGTGGACGGCCCGCCGGAGTCCGTTCTGTACTCCCCCGGTGTCCGGACCCAATTTGGCCGGCCCCACTTCCTCGGGCACTAACTGGGCCCGAAGCGCAGTGGCCTAGACGTCCTGCCAGCCGCGGCCCTCACTGAAGGTGGCCACGAGGGTTCCGACTCCAGCGTTGAGGGAGTTGGACGGGTCGAAATACAGGGACGCCTCAGAAGCACGGCTGTGGGTGATGAGCTGCTCCGCTTCCAGTTTCGCCTCCGGAACCGTGGCGCCAATGATGCCGGTGCGCGCCGGGAGCTCAGCGGTGTGCACCACCTCCGCACCTGTCTGGGTCAGCGGGATGGTAGTGCCGGAGTTGATTTCGTCGTGCGGGAACTCAAACTCGGCATCGTTGGCGGCGGCAGGGATGGTGTACTCCAGGAAATAAGTCATGAATCCACCTTTGCAGAAACCCATCGCCATCGAAAGTGCGCCCAGAGGTCAGGGCAATGACGTATTCCCACGTCAACGGCGCACTCCTATACTTGCGGAATGATGATGTCGCTGTGGTTTGGCGTCATAGCATCCAGCGCTTTGGTGATGGGTGCATTCATAGGCGTTCGCTTCGAACTTCCCAAGCGGCTTTTAGCCATGCTGCTGGCTTTCGCCGCGGGTTCGCTCATCACCGCCCTCGCCTTCGAATTGTTCGAGGACGCCTACGAACGTGGCGGCATCATCCGTGCAGCGGTTGGCCTGATAGGCGGCGCGGTGGTGTTCACAGTCCTCAGCGCACTGCTGGACCGGTGGGCCCAGGCAGGAGAACAAAAGCATGCAACACCGGCCGATGAGTTCCAGGGCAGCGCAAAGCTTGACACCGATGCCGCGGCCAGCGATAAAGCTGCCACCTCTGCCTCAACACGTGGAGCGGCCGGGCTGGCACTTTTGGCTGCAGTCACTTTGGATGGCGTGCCGGAGAACGTTGCACTCGGAATTTCGCTGGGAGAAGGAACCGGCGGCTTGGCGCTCCTTGCAGCCATCTTCGTCTCCAACTTCCCGGAAGCTCTGGTAGGTTCCGCGTCGATGCGCAGCCAGGGCCGGTCGACGGGCAGCATCCTCGGACTGTGGCTGGCGTGTGCGGCCCTGCTCGTTATCGCGGTGGTGGTGGGAGCGGGACCCCTGTCCGGAACCGACCCTGAGACGATTTCGGTGCCGCTGGCCTTTGCCGCCGGCGCGGTGATCGCGTCCCTCGCTGACACCCTGATGCCCGAAGCCTACGAACACGGTGGCCCGGCCGTCGCCCTAAGCACGGCAGCGGGATTCGTCCTGGCGTTCGTGCTGTCGCTGGCCTAGGCATCAACTACCAGGCCACAACCGCACGATAGACGTCAAGCTACGCGCCGGGCTATTTGCCCAGCCCCGCCTTCCGCAGCGCCTCAGCCATGGCCGTATTCACGGAAGCCGGCTGGGGAGCTGGAGCGCGGCCCGGCACTGGCGCGTTACGCGCCGGCTTTCCACCTGATCGTCCCTGCTCCTGCCGCCCGGCGCGCTCCGAACCCTGCGTGCCGCCGCGCCCGGTACCGGAGCCTCCGCCGCGCCCGCCACTTTGGTTCCTGCCCCGCTCCTGGTTCTGCGGCCGACCGCCGGACTTCCCGGATGACGCGGAACCCGAACCCGCGGCACCGGAGGAGGGCTCGTCGTCGAGCCGCAGCGTCAACGAGATCCGCTTCCGCTCCGGGTCCGCTTCCAGGACCTTCACCCGGACCAGCTGCCCTGACTTCACCACCTCGCGTGGATCAGAAACGAAGCGGTTCGCCAGGGCAGACACGTGGACCAGTCCGTCCTGGTGGACGCCCACATCCACGAAGGCGCCGAACGCCGCAACATTGGTCACGGTACCTTCCAAGACCATCCCCGGCTTGAGGTCGGAAATCTTCTCGATTCCCTCCGAGAAGGTGGCAGCTGCGAAGGCGGGCCGTGGGTCACGACCGGGTTTGTCCAGCTCCACAAGAATGTCCTGCACCGTGGGCAGCCCGAACGTGTCATCCACAAAGTTACGCGGGTCCAGCGAGGAAGCCGGCGCAGAACCGGCAGCAACGAGAATCTTGCGTGCCACGGCATAGGATTCCGGGTGCACGCTCGAGGCGTCCAAGGGTTCCGCTCCCCCGGTGATGCGGAGGAAACCCGCGCACTGTTCGAACGCCTTGGCACCGAGCCGCGGCACCTTCTTGAGGTCCGCGCGCTTGGCAAAGGGCCCGTGCTCGTTGCGGTACGCCACAATGTTTTCGCTGAGCAGGGGCCCGACGCCGGCCACCCGGCTCAGCAGTGCGGGCGAAGCAGTGTTGACGTCCACTCCCACCGCGTTAACGCAGTCCTCCACCACGGCGTCCAGGCTGCGGTCAAGTTTCGACGCCGTCACATCGTGCTGGTACTGGCCCACTCCGATGGACTTCGGATCGATCTTTACCAGCTCGGCGAGCGGGTCCTGCAGCCTGCGGGCGATGGACACAGCTCCGCGCAAGGACACATCCATGCCAGGCAGTTCAGCTGCGGCGAGAGCGGAAGCAGAGTAAACGGATGCCCCGGCTTCTGACACCACGAGCTTTTGCGGTTTCCGTTCCACGTCCGGCAGCCGCTTGATCAGTTCCGCGGCGAGCTTGTCGGTTTCGCGGGATGCTGTTCCGTTGCCGATGGCCACCAGCTCGACGGCGTGCTGCCGCGCCAGACGCACCAGGGTCGCCAGCGCTTCGTCCCACTTGCGTGCCGGGGCATGGGGGTAGACGGTGTCCGTGGCTACGACTTTGCCGGTGCCATCCACCACGGCTACCTTGACGCCGGTGCGAAGTCCGGGGTCCAGGCCCAGGGTGGACTTGTTCCCGGCGGGCGCGGCCAGCAGCACGTCGCGAAGGTTCGCAGCGAAAACCCGGACCGCCTCATCCTCGGCCGCTGCGAACATCTTGCCGCGGAGGTCAGCCGTCAGGCGGGCCAGCACGCGGGACCGCCACGCCAACTGGGCCGTTTCCATCAACCAGGCATCGGCGGGACGCCCACGGTCGGCGACCCCGAGGCACCTGGCCACCGCCGATTCGTAGCGTGCGCGCGCGGCGGCAAGGGCGGCGTCGTCCGTGGGATCTGCTTCAGCGAGGTCGAGCTCAAGGACATCGTCCTTCTCTCCACGGAGCAAAGCAAGCACCCGGTGCGACGGCATGCCGGCCGGCGCCTGCGCAAACTCGAAGTAGTCGGCGAACTTCTGCCCTTCGGCTTCCTTGCCCTTTTTCACGCCCGAGACCATGCGGCCCTGCGTCCAGAGGCGTTCACGCAGGGTGGCGGCGAGGTCGGGATCCTGGGCGACTCGCTCAACGAGAATGGCACGGGCACCCGCGAGCGCGGCAGCGGGGTCCCCCACGGCATGTTCAGGATTGAGGTACTTCGCAGCCTCGCGCTCCGGGCTAAGCTCGGGGCGTTTCAGCAGAGCCTCTGCCAGCGGTTCCAGGCCTGCCTCACGTGCGATCTGTGCTTTGGTCCGCCTCTTGGACTTGAACGGCAGGTAGATGTCCTCCAGCCGGGACTTTGTGTCAGCCGCAAGGATGGCTTTCTGCAACTCGGGCGTTAGCTGGCCTTGCACCGCAACCGCGTCCAGAACCGTACGACGGCGGTCCTCCAGTTCACGAAGGTATCGCAGGCGTTCGTCAAGCTCACGGAGCTGGGTATCGTCCAGCGTTCCGGTGGCTTCCTTGCGGTACCGGGCGATGAACGGGACGGTGGACCCGCCGTCGAGCAGCTCCACAGCTGCCTTAACTTGCCAGGCTTTCACACCCAGTTCAGTTGCAATCTGGTTGTAGATTCCGTCCCCCCTCTTCGCGGGCTCGGACGGATGAGGGGAAGGGGCGTGCGGCAGTTGAGTCACCAGAACATCTTGCCCTAAGCGCTTGCCCGGCTCCACTGCCGCGGCAGTCGCCTGGCCTCGGCAAGGGTATTCCGCTGCCGCCCGCAAAGTGCTGTAGTTGAAATGCCGTCACAGGCACCGAACGCTCGAGGAAGAGGGCATCATGCGGGAACTGCTTATTGTGTTTCAAGAGGGGTTCGAGGAAGCAAACATCACCGTGACGGTGAACGGCAAGCAAGCGCGGCGGGACCTGGACGTTTCGACCAACCCGATCCTCGGCATCGCGTCCGAGGTATCCGTAGAGCTGCCGGCGAAGGGCGCCCAGGTGGGAGTCGAGGTGACAAACCGTGGCCTTAAAGCGATTAAGAAGGTCAGCGGAAAGCCCAAAAGCGTGCTTGTATCCATCGAGGACGGCAAGCTGGTCATGACGGAAGGGACCGGCCGGGAGGCACTTCTCTAGCCCACCCGGCCTGCGCCCAACCGGGCTCTAGTAATAGTCCATTTGCTGGAGTAGCATCTGATCACCGCCGGGACCCCAGAGGAGCCCGGTGGGCCAACTTCACCAGCCGAAGGCCGTCGGATGACCTTTGGCGCCCGCTGCCGGGACAGCACACCGAGCAGCCAACGACGGCGGCACCCAGGCCGGGTGCCGCCGTCGCCGCTGTCTTGTGGTTGGTGTTTGAGCGGCTTCAGCCGGCGTAGGCCGGGTAGTCCGTGTAGCCTTCGGCACCCTCAGCGTAGAAGGTGGAGGGGTCCGGCTCGTTCAGCGGCAGGCTCTCGTTCCAGCGGCGCGCCAGGTCCGGATTGGCGATGGCGGGACGGCCCACCACTACTGCGTCGGCATGACCGTCGGCCACCAGGGCAACAGCTTCCTCGCGGGTGGTGACGACGCTGAACCCGGTGTTGACCAGGAACGTGCCGCCGAAGCGGGTGCGAAGGTCCTGGACCAGCTCTCCACTGGGTTCGTTGTGCAGGATGCTGAGGTAGGCAAGGTTCAGCGGGGCGATGCTGTCCACCAGAACCTCGTACGTGGCCCGAACGTCGGCGGCGTCCACCTCTGCAATGCCCTGGACGTTGTGCTCCGGAGAGATGCGGATGCCCACCCGGTTCGCTCCGATCGCTGCCACTACTGCGTTGACCGTCTCGATCACGAAACGTGCCCGGTTCTCCGGGGAACCACCGTAGCTGTCGGTGCGGACGTTGGCGTTCGGTGCCAGGAACTCGTGGAGGAGGTAACCGTTGGCAGAGTGGAGTTCAACGCCGTCAAAACCGGCTTCAATTGCGTTGAGCGAGGCGGCGACGAATTCCTGGATCACCAGGGGCAGCTCATCTGTGGTCAGCGCATGCGGCACGGGGTACGGCTGCTTGCCGGACGGAGTGCGGACGTCACCGTCGATGGCAACTGCACTGGGGGCGACGATGGTGTGCCCGCCTGTGATGTCGGGGTGCGAGACCCTGCCACCGTGCATGATTTGGGCGAACATGCGGCCGCCGTCGGCATGAACGGCGTCGGTGACCTTCTTCCAGCCAGCCACCTGTTCCTCGGTGACGATGCCGGGCTGGCCGGGGTAGGAACGACCAGCGGGGCTGGGGTAGGTTCCTTCGCTTACGATGAGGCCGAGGGAAGCACGCTGGCTGTAATGCTCAGCGAGGAGGGGACCCGGGATGCCTTCCTCGCCGGCGCGAAGTCGGGTCAGAGGTGCCATCACCAGTCGGTTCGGGAGTTCGAGTTCGCCAAGGGCCAGAGGGGAAAACAGCATGCGCGTCCTTTCGAAGTTTTCAACGTTCTGTCTGGCCTAACTGGGAGGCGCGTGCAACTATTCCGGATGCGGCGCGAATCACACCATGCATAACGGCAACAGCACTCCTGTTGGCGGTCGGGGCCGGTTCTGATGCCGGGCACTCTGATGCCGTCGTTAGCCCGCTGCCCCAACTCCCGGACAGCCCTGCCCCTGGGGGTTTGCGTTGCAGTCGTCGGCATAGTTGCGGGTGAGCGAGCGCCACACACTGATCGTTTGGGGCGGCGCATTGAACTGGCCTTGGCCCGGGATAGGCAAGGGCGGCCCGGCGTTGACGGAGTAGGTTCCCTGGAAGGATGTGGTCAGGAAGACCTGGAAGTCACCAGTGGTTCCGTAGGCGTGGCTCGTCCTTGTCTTTTCACCCCACCGGTCCTGCGGCAGCGGGCCTCCCATCGACGGCTGGGGACCGAATACAGTACCGTCGCCGTAGTTCCACGTGTACTGAACCGGAGTGGCGACAATGTGCACCTGCTGGCCGAACATCGTGACATCAAACTGCTGTTCCACGGCCTCCGCATAGAAATTGGTTTCAGCGCCCCTAAGCGTGTGCGGACTCGGTTGGGCCACAACAGTTCCGGCGTTTACCGGCAAACTTTGGAACTGCCGCTGGATGTCGGCGGCAATGCGGGGCAGCAGGTCCTCCGGCCGGGCGTCGTAGAGGCAGGTCGGGCCCGAGTGGTGAGCCCAGACGGCCCCAGGAACTCCGCGGGGTCTTGATAACCAGATGACAGGTATACCCTCTTCACCATCAGGACCGTCGTTACATTCGACTTGCCGGGCTAGACAGGGAGTATCGAAGTCGCCTCCGCCAAGGTGGCATTGAAGTTCGTACTTGTACTCGTTGGGGTCGGTAACCGGGACGTTTGGATCCGCCTGAATAAAATCCTCGAGTTCAGAGTCCCAGGTGTATCCAACTACCTGGAGACCAGGATTCCATTCACCACCGAATTCCGGGTCGCGGCCGTCATCACCCTGCGCGGAATTGGCAAAGAGAGTAACGAATGCGAGTGCCGTGAGGAGGATGCTGAGCAGTGGGTAACGAGACACTGCTAGCCAACGACGCTTCCGAGCTCAGCCACGGTCCATCCGCCGTTTTCGTAGCTGAGAATAAGTAGATTCCCTTGGTCAGGCTGCTGTGCATCCGTCCGAGCTATGGAACCATCAGGTCGCAAGTATGACAAAGGTTCTTGGTGGACTTGGACAGCGACTTTGTACCTGCCCTCCTGATCCTTCATAAAGGTTGTATCCGCGACGGGCGTTGTTAGTTTGCCGCCTACGAGCCAGCGCCCCTCAGAGTGCCAGTCACGAATAACTTCTTTGACTTTTTGGCAAGCTGCACACGACGGAGGTTCTACGCTTTCAAAAATAGCAATGTCACCTGTCTCATATGCATAACTGAGCACACTGAACCAATACTTTGCGAACGCCTCCGCACCTTCCTTCGTCTCCGTCTTCGCCACTTCCGGCAGCACAGGGACGGGAACGTTTTGGGCGGGGCCGGACGCGTCGGCGGGTTTGTAGGCGGCGGTGGGTGTCGGCGTCGGGGTCAGCGACGGGCTGGGAGACGTTGACTGGCTCACCACGGGGGATGCTGTACCTGGATCTGCAGGTGCTCCGCCCGCACAGCCAGCCAACATAAGCGCAGCAGCAACAACGATGGCTACAGCACCGGAGTGCATCAGGCGGGACGTGAATATGTTATGCGATGTCATGGGCCGCTAATCCCCCAGTAGTTTCAAGACGGCATGCTCCGGACAGTGACTTAAGGGTAGCCCAGGTCACATTTGAGCGATCAAACTTATCCACAGGCAGCCCGTCCTTGGTTTATCAGGGAGCCGGAAGATAGAAAAGTCATAAAGGAAGCAAGCGCCTAGGAATGCCGGCCGCGCAGCCCATAACAAGAACGTCGGGTGGGACCCAAACAAACTTCCTCTAGCCTATTTCTACATAACGTAGAACAATGGCGGCATGATGTTTGAACACGCAGATGGAAATCCGGTCCTGGAACTCAATGACGAGCAGTCCTGGCGCTTGTTGGAAGGGACAACGCATGGACGGTTGGTGGTGTCGGTTGCCGGGGAACCGGATATCTTTCCCGTCAACTACGTCAGCTCGAACGGCAAGTTGTATCTACGTACTGCCCCAGGCAACAAGCTTGCCCAGCTGACCATCAATGCAGCGGTGCTCTTCGAGGCCGACGGTATTCTCTCGGATGAGGCGTGGTCTGTGGTCCTTCGGGGAAAAGCCCGGGTATTGAGCAACTCGGCCGAGCTGGCAGAGGTGGAGGAGCTGGGGCTGAAATCGTGGGTACCAACGCTCAAGGATTTCTACGTTGAGATCGAGCCCGTCACCGTTACCGGGCGCCATTTCCAGCTCGGGGACCAGCCGGAACGCGGTTACTAGGAACCTAAACTTGAAGCATGGCGGACAAGCTGAGCCCGGAGCAGCGCAGTTGGAACATGTCCCGGATCCGAGGCAAGAACACCAAGCCCGAGTTACTGGTGCGCAGGCTCCTCCACGCCAAGGGGTATCGTTACCGACTCCACGGCAGGACCGGTGGCACCCGGCTTCCCGGCAATCCGGACCTGGTCTTCGCGGGCCGACGCAAGGTCATTTTCGTCAACGGCTGCTTCTGGCATTTCCATGACTGCCGGGTGGGCCAGCACGCCCCCAAAGCGAACGCCGAGTTTTGGGCGGCAAAGCGCTCACGTACCAGGGAACGCGACGCCGGGCAGCGCCGCCTGCTTGAAGACGCCGGATGGGCAGTGCTTACGGTTTGGGAATGCGAGCTCAAGGAAGCCTCAGCCCTTGAAGCCCACCTGGTGAAGTTCCTGGAAAGCGCGCCTCCGGCCCAGGCCTGAACATCCAGCATTCTTGAGGCAATCTTCAGCCTTTGCCCCCAGCGCTCTTGATGGTCGCACGGAAGGATAACTGCGTTGCCCTGCTTGGAGGGCTGCAGCACCAACAGTCCGGAGCATCAGCATTTCCACTCGCCAGCTAACTGCGCCGCGCCAACAGGGCCGCATTCAAGGCAGACGCAGAGGAAGCACTGCTGTTGATGCGCCAGTCGGCCTCCTTCTGCAGGTGGAACCACACGAAGCCCATGACATCGGGCTGGGCGGCCAGGTAGGACACCAGGCTGGTGTTCCATTCGGCTTTGGAACCGCCGGCCTCGCTGGACGCAGTCTCGGCAATCAGAATCGGTTTACCAGGCGCAAGGGTACGGAGTTGTGCAATGCCCGGGGCAAAAAGGTCCTGCGGCGAAACCCAGTTGCTCCATGCCGTAGACGTCCCCCAGTTGTACCCGTCGAGGGCCACAACATCCACGTAGCCTGCGCCTGGGTAAAGCCCCGCCAGGTCCGTGGAGCCCCAGTAGGGAACGTTTGGCGACCACACCCACTGGACGTTGCTGGCTCCGGTGGCGGCGACGACGTCGTGGACGTGCTGCCAGGCCTGGACGTAGTCGCCAGGCTGGTTACCGTTCACCGATTCCGCCCACGGATACCAGTTGCCGTTCATTTCGTGGGCAAAGCGGAGCATCACCGGCTGGCCCCAGGCTGCAAGGGACTGGCCCCAATCGCGAAGGCGGTCATCAAAGTCACCGGCTGTGATCCGGTCCAGGGAATATGCAGGCTGCTCCACGCCGCCGCCCCAAGCCCACGGCTCCCATGTCACCAGCGGAACACCACCGCGGGAGCGCACGGCGTTCATCTCCGTCAGTGGCGGCGACTGCAAAAAGTCTTTGTAAATGAGGACCATGGACGGACTCTCCCCCGCCACAGCAGCTACTTCATCCAGTTCTGCGGCAGCCAATGCTCCGCCAGGAGTAGCCACTCCAAACCGCAAAGGGTCCGTGCTGACAGTAGGCGGCTGTGGTGCCGGGGCTGCCTCTACAACGAACGAAGCCGAAGCCTTGATGGATGATGTCTTGGCTGTGATGGTGACGGTGCCGCTGGACTCAGCCGGGATGGTGATGCCCGTACTGAATGCGCCAGTGGCTGTGGTTCTGAAGGGAAAAGTCGTGGAACCCACAATTACCGTTCCCGTTGTTGAAGCCTTAAATCCCGTGCCGGATGCCGTAACAGCCGAGCCCGCCGGCCCGGAAGCCGGATTCAAGGCAACCTGCGCGGCTGGCGCGGCATTTGCGGGGTGGATAAAGGCGACGGCCATTCCGGCTGCCACGAAAAAGGCTATAACTAACGCTCCCAATGACCTCAACAAAGCAACTATTCTCCAGATCTGCGTGCGGCCGCAACCGCTGATTATTTGTACGGAATGCACTGGCTCAAGTATTCGGCCTAAAAGCCGCAGTCTCATCAAGAAACCCACAATTATCGCCCGAAACCACTTTCGAGTATGCGGGACAGCCCTAACCTGAAGAAGAGTTGATGCTCCACCTGACCCCCTTGTTTCCGGAGTGGAAGACCATAGCCGAAAGGACAATGATGACCCCGTCCGTTGATGCCGGCCGACCACTGGTGGACAGGACAGTCCTGGACCGGTTGCGTGAGGAACTCGGGGAGGATGAGGGGTACTGCAGGATCTTCGTAGGGAACTTCATCGACTACCTCCCGGATCGGGTCGGGCGCCTGCGGCTGGCCCTGACCACTGGAGACCTTGACGCGTCGGTGGACGCCGTCCTGAGTTTGAAGACATCAAGCCAGATGGTGGGCGCCGCGCGCCTTGCCGGCCTGGCCACGGCCCTGGAAGGCGAAATCCGCAGCGGAGGGCCGGACGCGGACGCTGCCGTCGTCCTGCCCAAGCTTGCGGCCTCGTTCCTGAGGCGAATCAGCCAGTGCAGCCGGCAAACGATGAACAGGCTGCGGGATCAGGCTTCGCCCGGGGCGAGTCGGTAGCCAACGCCACGGACCGTCTGGAGCCAGCGCGGCTTCTGAGGTGAATCACCAAGTTTTTTGCGGAGGTTTCCCATGTGGACCTCGACGGACCGTTCGTCAGCCTCGCTGATGTAACTCCCGACGTCGTAATCCTCGTCCCGCAGCCGGCGCACCAGGTCAGATTTCGTACGGACCGTCCTGCCTGCTTCCAGCAGGGCGTGCAGGAGTTCGAACTCGGTGCGGGTCAGGTTCATCTCGGCCCCGTCCACGGTCACGGTGCGGGAGGCGTAGCTCAGCTCCAGGCCGTTATGGCTGTAATTACCCCGCTCGGGATGCGCACTGCCCTCCGCAGATGCTTCTACGCCCGCAGCGTCCGGCGCTTCGGGAACCGAACGGGGACGGCGCATCATCGCGGCAATGCGGGCGCGCAGCTCCCTCGGGCGGAAGGGCTTTGTAAGGTAGTCGTCCGCTCCGGACTCAAGCCCGATGAGGGTATCAAGCTCTTCGGTGCGGGCTGTCAGCATCACGATATAGGCGTCCGAAAATTCGCGGATCTGCCGGGAGACCTCAAAACCGTCGATGTCCGGCAAGCCAAGGTCCAGGGTGATGACATCCGGATTGAGCGTCTTAGCAGTGAGGACCCCTTCGGCACCACTGCTGGCAACGGTCACGTTAAAGCCTGCCTGGGTCAGCACAGTACGAACCAGTTCCCGAATGTCGTGGTCATCCTCGATGACCAGTCCGACACGTGCATCACTCATAGTGCCCCCTCAGCAGCCAACGTCAGAAGTATAGCTGGCTCCGGATATCCTGCTGATATGGCCTCGCACACCTTGTCCCGTAAGTTCTTGAGCCATGACTAACCCTGTAGCGTGGTCGTCTGGCCGGATAAGGTTCTTCCGGCGTCCCTTCCACGAGTACCGGCTGACGGATCGGGTGGCCCTGAGCCAGATGCCGCTCTTTGTGACGACGATCCTCACGGCCGTCCTGATCTGGGCGTTCTTCCCGGCCACTATGGGCAATCCGCTTTTCATCGCGTTCCTGCTGTCGCAGGCAGCAATCATGGCCCTGTGCTACCTGGTTCCCTGGGAGCGGCTGCCTTACACAAGCTTCCTGATCCTTCCGCTGCTGGATTTTGTCTCGATTGCCCTGGGCAGGGAAGGCGGGCAGGAGAGCCTGACGGGTATCAGCCTGCTTGCCGTGTTCCCGGTGATCTGGCTGTGCGCTTCCGGATACTACCCGAGGGCTGCTTTGTGGCTGTCCTTCCTGGCACCGCTGGCCATCATCTGGGTGCCCCTGCTGCTGAAGGGCAATGTCACCGGACAGGACCTGGCCCGGTCACTGCTCCTGCCCGTCATGATGCTCGGCATCGGTGTTTCCGTCAGCGTCCTGACACTGAGCATGACCCGCCAGCAGCGGGAGCTGGAGGAGAAAGACGCGCAATTGCAGGCCAACCTGCTCACCAGCCAGCGCCAGGAAGCGCTGTTGAACACTGTCCTGGACACCGTCCATCTGGGCGTCCTGGCCGTGGACGCGGACGGGCACGACGTGCTGATGAACCGGAAGCAGCGGGTTAACCACGAGCTGGCGCGCCCCAAGGAGATAGCGGACCCGAATGAGTCCCAGCTGCTGGTCTTCGGACCGGACCGGAAGACGCTGGTTCCCATCCAGGAACGCCCGGTCCGCCGGGCCGTCCTCGGGGAAACCTTCACGGACTACCTCGTGTGGCTGGGGTCCGGCAAGGAGCAGCGGGCTTTTGTGACCACCGCCCGGGCCATGAAGGACGGCGACGGTAACTTCTCCGGTTCCGTGATTGCCTTCAGTGATGTCACGGACCTCGTCAACGCGCTGACCGCCAAGGACGATTTCGTCTCCAGCGTCTCCCATGAATTCCGGACACCACTCACGTCCATTCTTGGGTACGTGGAGATCCTCCTCGGAGATGAGCCGGAGGAGTCGCAGCGGGGCATGCTGGAGATCATCCGGAGGAACTCGGAGCGCCTGCTGACGTTGGTCAGCGACCTGCTCGCCAGCCGCAACGGACAGCTGATTGTTACGCCCCACACCGTGGACGTGGCCGAGCTGGTACGCACCAGCGTCTCCTCGGCAATACCCAGGGCGGCTGCTTCAGGTGTGGTGCTGGCCGCTGAGACCCCGGAGCGGCTGGAAGCGCACGTGGACGGGGCAAGGATTTCCCAGGTCCTGGACAATCTGGTGTCCAACGCCATCAAGTACTCCCCCGACGGCGGCAACGTGGTGGTCTCGCTGGCCCAGGAGGACGGCCACCTGGCGTGCCGGGTCAGCGATACCGGAATGGGCATGAGCGCCGAAGACGCCTCGGAAGTGTTTGCCAAGTTCTTCCGCACCAGCAACGTCCGCAGGACAGCCATTCCCGGCGTTGGCCTGGGCCTGCCGATCAGCAAGGCCATCGTTGAGGCCCATGGCGGGACCATCGAAGTGGAAAGCGCCCTGGGCCAGGGAACCACGTTCACGTTCCGGGTGCCGGTCTAAAAGTTAGTCGAGGGTTGCGCGGGCCTGCCGGATTACCTCGCCCCAGGACTGCCGGGCGAGGTCAGCGATTGAGGCAAGGATTTCCGACGGCGGCCTGGACAGGTCCAGCGGGAACTCCACGATGTCGATGTCTGTGTTCAGGATTCGCCGCAGCTTGACGTCGCCGCATCCGGCGTAGACCAGCCAGGCGGTAGGCACGGCCAAAGCCGTGCAGTGGGCGAGCATCTGGTAGTGGTCTGCGGTGAGCGAGGCACCGAGGTCGGACGCGGCTTTGTACTTGGTGTTGTAGACCACCACGGGCCGCCCGCCCAGCAGGTGCACGGCATCCGGCCGCACGGACAACCGGTCCGCGTCCCGCACCGCCTCGCTCAAGAGTGCGTTGTACCGGAGCCGGAGCTCCCCCGGGTAGGCAGCCATCGCCTCCCGCAATGCCGTGCCGACAAAATCCTCGAACACCTCGGCCATGTCCACCACGAACGCAGCGGTCTGTTGCTTGCCCTTGCCGGCTTCAGCTGAGGCGTTCCGAAGGATGAGTTCGGCCAGGCGGAGGACGGCGTGGTAGCGGACGTTCATCCGGCTGGCCGTCCACGGCGGGAGTGGGGCGCCGGCGGGAAGACGGGTGACGGCGTCGAGCTTTCCCTTGAGCTGGCGCAGCCGGCTCAACACCTCGGGGCGGACCCGCGGCACCTGGCCCATCCGCTCCAGTGCGGCACGGAGGATGCGGTTTTCGGCAATGTCCTCGCTGAACTCGTCGTAGGACACCTCGAGGGGCACCAGCATGCCGGGCCGCCGGGAGATCTGGTCCGAGATGCGGATGCGCCCTTTGACCGTGCGGAGCGACTCATCCACGGTGCGGTACCCCTGCAGCACACCGCGCCCCAGGGCCCGTTCGGCGAGCTGGGCCAACGACTCAGCCAGTGCGCTCCAGAGCTCCCGGTCTTCCAAGGCGGCCACGGAGTCGGGGCGGAACCCCTGGTCGCCCGCGTAGCTCAGCAGGAACAGGAGCCCGCTGAGTCCCAGCCGGTCCTTGGGCCGGACGTCCAGCTGCACCGTGGGAGTCCGCACAGAGCCCACCTTGCCCACGGGCTCGATCCGGTACAGCCCAAGGCCCATGGGTGACGCCTTGGCGAGGCCACTGGCGTTCAGGAAAGAGGCGCTGGCCGGATCCAGCCGTTCCACCATCCCGCGGGACAGTTCGTCCAGCACCAGGTGCCGGACAGATGCGCCGGGGTCAACGGCCTGCAAGGCGTTCCAGCAGCCGGTCCAGTCCGAAGCGTTCCTCGAGCTGGGCCCGGGTCAGCTGGCCATGGTAGTGCTCCTCGAGCAGGGGCATCAGCTCGTACTTCCAGATCCGCCGCAGCCCGGCAGGGGTTTGCGCCGCCGGCTTCATGAAGTACGACGGGCCGATCATCAGGTCCCGGTCCCACTCGTCGATGGCGGCGTTGAGGGCATCCAGCAGCAGTGCCGGGGTGGTGTCCAGCTGCCGGGCTTCGAGGAAGCGGAGCAACGAGCCCTTCACCGGTTCGGTCTGCGGGTGCAGCTCGATGAAGGCAAAACGACGGCGGATGGCGGCATCCATCATGGCGATGGACCGGTCCGCGGTGTTCATGGTGCCAATGATGTACAGGTTGTCCGGCAGCGTGAACGGCTCATTGGGGCTGTACTGCAGGTAGATCCGGTCATCGCGGTACTCCAGCAGGAAGTACAGTTCGCCGAACACCTTGGCGAGGTTGGCCCGGTTCATCTCGTCGATAATCAGGAAATACGGCTTCTTCTCGTTTCCGGGCTTGGCCGCTTCTTCGGCGAGGCGGCGGAGCGGACCGGCGACAAGCTTGAAGGACACCTGGCCTTCGTCCGTCTTGTCCGGCCGGTAGCCTTCGAAAAAGTCCTCGTAGGCGTACGAAGGGTGGAACTGGACCAGTTTGACCCGCTCGTCCGTGCTGTCATCCGCCAGTTCCGCCGCGAGGTGCTTCGCCAGGTAGGTCTTGCCGGTGCCCGGCGGACCGTACAGCACCAGCTGCCGGTTCTCCTCCAGCAGTTCGGCGATCTCCTGGAGCGGCTCGAGCTCCATGTGCAATGAGTCCGCGAACTCGCGCGTCAGCGGACGGAAACCCTCCTGGACGGGAGGGACGACGGCGGCCGCTTCAGCACCGCCGTCGGGCTCTGTTTCCGCTTCTGCGGGCAGCAGGCCCTGCAGAGCCTGCACCACCCTGGTCAGGTCAACAACGATCCCAGGCGTGGCCAGCTGCCGCTGCACGTGGCGGGGAAGGCTCGTGGTGGCGTGGGCCTCGTCGAACCAGCGGACTTTCCGGCGCAGCCGCCGGTTGTCCTCGTTGTGCTCGGGCTCCCCGAGCACGACGCCGAGCCGCACCTTTCCGGCGTGCTGGTAAAGCGCCAGGTCGCCGGGCTTCATCACGGTCAGGAACGCAAAGACAGCGGTCTTGGTGTCTTCGCGCTCCACGTAGCCGAGGTGCTTGTAGTCCTCGTCCACGGCGTGCTGGACCAGCCCTGCCGTGACGCCAGGGCCCAGCAGGCGGAGATGTTCGACGTCGAGTGTCACCTTTTCCTCGCCCTGCCAGGCGGTGAGCAGCTCGGTGTTGTCGCTGTGCGTGCGCAGCAGCCATGCCCGGCGGCCGGGGTCGCCCACCTTGCGCCACTGGCTGACCAGCTGGCGGGCGTACCAGTCGATGCGCTGCCCGGCCTGCTCATCGAGGTGCAGGCGGATGCGGTGGATGTCTGCGGTGATGTCCTCTTCCGCGTCGCCTTTTGCGCCACCCACCAGCGAGGCGAAGGCATCGCGGATTTCCTGGCGCTCCACGTCCGCCACCACGGGCTCGAAGTAGCTGGGCCAGGTGAGGAATTCGATGCTGCGGCGGATGGCGGGCTGGTCCCCCGGCGTGGCGGCGGCGAAGCGGTGGAACTTCAGCGGGTCCTGCAGGGTTTCGGCAATGTCCGCTGTGGTCTGCTGGTCCACCTGCTGCACAAAACGGCAGAGCCATCCCAGGTGGTCCCAGATGGTCCAGTTGAACTCGGCGGTCCGGTCGCGAATGACGCCGTGGTCGGTGAGGCCCTGGTACAGCTCCTCGGGCAGCTCCAGCGGAGGCTCGAGCCAGGAGGCAGCCTCGGCCACCCGGGCACGCTTGACCTTCAGCGACTTCACCTCGTGGGCCAGGGGCAGCGACTGCAGGAACAGCAGTTCCACGGCCAGCTGCTTCGCTTCCCGGGACGCGCCCTCGAGGTTCTGACGAAGGTTGGTCATCATGGGCGCCTTCGGATCCGGGGTACCCCGTTCCAGCCTGTCCAGGAGCTCCGCCGCCGCCTCCGACGTCCAGGTCATGGTGCGTCCATCCAGCGCGGACGGCTTCCCGAGGAGCCCCGGGCCCAACACAAACCATGCAGCCTCCTCAATTTCCCGGGAGACACCGAGGGCACGGGAGACACCGAGGGCACGGGGCATGGCAGCAGTCGAGGCGGGGGTCATGGATTCAAATTTACAGGGTGAAGCTGGGCGGGCGCTCAGAGCCGCCCGTGCACCCGGCAGTTCTTGGCGCCTACGCGCCAGCTCCCGGCTTCTTCCGGCCGAACGTGAAGTAGCCCACCGGCCCAATGAAGTTGATGAAGGATGCCGCCCGCCAAGCGGCCTTGGGACCGTTAATCATCGCTGCAGGCCGCTTTGAAATGTCCCGCTGCGCCGCCACCAACAGGGACACCTGGGCGATGGCCACCAGTATGGTGCCGGCCTTTGCGGACGGGGACATTTCCTTCCAGGTCTTTTTCTGGGCCATGCCTATTCCTCCTTGGTTGGGGTTCTTAGTTTCCGATGCTGTCCGCCCCTGCGCAACGGGCAGTACAGCGGACGGAGCGCCTGCACCTCGTGCTCACATGGTGAAGGGTGCCAGCCGTTCCTTTTGTTCTGGCGTGAGCCGCTGCACCCGGCCCGTGGCTTCGTGCACAAACGCCAGATGGCTGCTGGCCTTGACGCAGTCCTCCCGGGTGACAGGGTCCTGTATGAGGTAGTGGATATCGAAGCTTGCTCCCTTGACGGCACCAATCCAGACCTGGACCAGGGCAGGGACGTTCCGGTACTCCAGCGTCCTGACGTAGCGGATCTTGTGGTCCACCACCAGCGCCATGGTTCCCTCCGGGACGTCATTGAAGAGGGAGACGTGCGGCTCGATGCCGGGCAGCCCCGCTCCCCGCGGCGGACCGAAAGCGGCAATCCGCGCCTCCTCAAGCATCCGGACGATCTGCACGTTGTTGATGTGCCCGTACGCGTCCATGTCGCCCCACCGCATGGGAACCAGGACCTCGATCCGCCGGCCGCCGTCGCTGGCAGCCTCCACCTGCGCGCTCAGCTGTGCACCGCCGTCGAATCATCCACCGGCAGTTCCCCAGCGTCCGCACCGGCGAACTGGGACATGTACAGCCGGTAGTAGGCGCCTTCCGCAGTGAGGAGGACCTTATGGTTCCCCTGCTCCACGATCCTGCCGTTTTCCATCACGAGGATGGTGTCCGCGTCGCGGATGGTGGAGAGCCGGTGCGCGATGACAAAGCTGGTGCGGTCCGTACGGAGCGCTGCCATGGCCTTCTGCACCAACAGCTCGGTGCGGGTGTCAACAGAGCTGGTGGCTTCATCGAGGATCAGCAGCGACGGATTGGCCACGAAGGCGCGGGCGATGGTGATGAGCTGCTTTTCGCCGGCGCTGACGTTGTTGCCTTCCTCGTCGATGACGGTGTCGTAGCCCTCGGGCAGGGCGCGGACAAAGCGGTCCACGAAGGTGGCTTTGGCTGCGGCCATGACCTGTTCCTCGGTGGCGTCCAGGTTTCCGTAGCGGATGTTGTCGTAGATGGAGCCACCGAACAGCCAGGCGTCCTGGAGCACCATGCCCACCTTGGAGCGGAGTTCGGACCGGCTGAGGTGGGTGATGTCCACTCCGTCCAGCGTGATGAATCCGGAGTTCAGCTCGTAGAAGCGCATCACCAGGTTGACCAGCGTGGTCTTTCCGGCTCCGGTGGGCCCAACGATGGCCACTGTGTTTCCCGGTTCCGCTGTGAAGGAGAGGTCTTCGATCAGCTTCTTGTCTTCGGTGTAGCTGAACGTGACGTTCTTGAACTCGACGTGTCCGTCCGTCTTGGCCGGCAGGTGTTCCGTAGCTGTTTCGACGTCCTGTTCGTCGGCATCCAGGAATTCGAACACCCGCTCGGAGGACGCCACGCCGGACTGGAGCATGTTGGCCATGCCCGCCATCTGGCCAAGTGGCTGGGTAAATTCGCGGGAGTACTGGATGAAGGCTGTGGCATCGCCGAGGGACATGGACCCCGAGGCCACCCGGAGGCCGCCCACCACGGCAATGCCCACGTAGCTGAGGTAGGAGACGAACTGCATCACCGGGAAGATGATGCCCGAAACAAACTGTGCACCGAAGCTGGCCTTGTACAGGGCCTCGTTGCGTTCCTCGAACCGTTCCAGCATGTCTGCGTCCCGGCCGAAGACCCGCACCAGGTCATGGCCGGAGAACGATTCCTCAATCTGGCCGTTTAGCGCACCGGTGTTTTTCCACTGCGCGGCAAAAAGCTTCTGGCTGCGCGAGCCGATGATCCCGGCAGCGACGCCGGACAACGGAAGCGCCACCAAGGCAATCAGGGCCAGCTGCCAGGAGACGATGAACATCATGATCACAATGCCGATGACCGTCAGCAGCGAGTTGATCAGCTGGGCGAATGCCTGCTGGAGCGCCTGCTGGATGTTGTCGACGTCGTTTGTCACCCGGGAGAGGACGTCGCCGCGCTGGCGGGTGTCGAAGTAGTTCAGCGGAAGCCGGTTGAGCTTCTTCTCGGTGTCATCGCGGAGACGGCGGATCACCTTCATTACGATCCGGTTCAGGACGTAGCCCTGCAGCCACAGGAAGATGTTGGCAACGAAGTACATCAGGAGCACCACGGCAATGAGGAAGGACAATTTCTGGAAGTCTATGCCGCTTCCGGGCACCAGTTCCATCTTGGCGATCATGTCGGCGAAGTTGTCCTGCCCCTGCTGGCGCAGTCCGGCAACGAACTCTTCCTTGCTGGCGCCGGCCGGGAGTTGCTTGCCAACCACGCCGCCAAAGATCACGTCCATCGCCTGGCCAAGGATCTTGGGGGCAATAACGTTCAGGACCACGGCGACCACCACCATCGCAACCACGGCGTAGATGCCCGCTGCCTCGGGCTTCAGCAGTCCCATCAGCCGCTTGGCGGACGGCCAGAAGTGTTCGGCCTTCTTCGCCGGCATGCCGCCGAACATGTCGCCGTCCGCTTCGGAAGGCTTGTATTCCTCTTCGAAGAATTCCTCGTCCTCAACCGCGGCGTCCTCCACCAGGTCCGCGCCAGCCTGGTTTTGGGAGCCTGTTGTCTCTTTTATATCGGTGGAGTCTTTCTTGCGGGGGCTCATGCCATCTCCTCCACGCTCAGCTGGGATTCAACAATTTCCTGGTAAGTGGGTGAGGTTTCCAGGAGTTCCTCGTGTGTTCCGCGGTCCACGATTCGGCCGTTGTCCAGGACCAGGATCTGGTCCGCTTCGGTGATGGTGGAAATGCGCTGGGCCACGATGATGACCGTCGCGTCGGCGGTGGTGCGCTTCAGTGCCGCCCGTAGGCGGGCGTCCGTGGCGACGTCAAGGGCGGAGAAGGAGTCATCAAAAAGGTAGACCCGGGGCTTGGTGACCAAGGCACGGGCGATGCAGAGGCGCTGCCGCTGGCCGCCGGAGACGTTGGTCCCGCCTTGGGAAATCCGGGAGTTAAGCCCGTTCTTCTTGTCCCGGACAAAGTCCGCGCCCTGTGCCACTTCGAGTGCGTCCCACAGTTCCTGGTCCGTGGCTTCGGTCTTTCCAAACCGGAGGTTGTGTTCGATGGTGCCGGAGAAGAGGTAGGGCCGCTGCGGGACCAGTGCCACGCGCCTGGTGATCTCTGCCCGGTCCAGGTTATTGACGGATACCCCGTCCAGGAGCACTTCGCCCTCGGCGATGTCGTAGAGACGCGGTAGCAGGGACAACAGGGAAGTCTTTCCAGCGCCGGTGGAACCGATGATCGCGATGGTCTGGCCTGGCTTGGCGGTAAAGCTGATGTTGCTCAGCACCGGCGACTCCGCACCGGGGTATGCGAACGAGACGTTCCGGTATTCCACCACGCCGGCCAATGCAGCGGGGGTCTGCGGCTGTTCGGGATCGTGGATGGAGGGTTCGACGTCGAGCACCTCGCCGATGCGGTCCGCACAGACCGACGCACGCGGGATCATCATGGCCATGAAAGTTCCCATCATGACGGCCACCAGGATCTGCAGCAGG
Organism: Arthrobacter sp. D3-16; assembly: GCF_054408515.1. Taxonomy (NCBI): domain Bacteria; kingdom Bacillati; phylum Actinomycetota; class Actinomycetes; order Micrococcales; family Micrococcaceae; genus Arthrobacter; species Arthrobacter sp. D3-16. The sequence continues at coordinate 3,205,436 of NZ_CP096437.1, forward strand.
TACTGGAGGAACGCTGTCAGTGCCCCCACCTGCATCTCACCCGAATCCACGCGTTGCCCGCCGAACCACAGGACGGCGGCGGTGGAGAGGTGCAGGATCATGCCGATGGCCGGGAACATCAGCACAAACAGGGCGCCGATCTTCAGGGATACGTCAGTGAGGTCCTTGTTGGCTTCGCCGAACCGCTCGGTCTCGAAGGGTTCCCGGACAAAGGCCCGCACCACCCTGATGCCGATGATCTGTTCGCGCAGGACCCCGTTGATGCGGTCAATCTTCTTCTGCATGGCACGGAAGAGCGGCATCAGGCGGACCACCAGGTAACCCACCACCACGACCAGGACGGGCACGGAGACCCATACCAGCCAGGACAGGTTGATGTCCTCCCGCAAGGCCATGATGATGCCACCGATACACATGATGGGAGTGGCCACCATGAAGTTCAGCCCCATCAGCACCAGCATCTGGACCTGCTGGACGTCATTGGTGCCGCGCGTGATCAGGGTGGGGGCACCGAAGGTGTTGACGTCCTTGGCCGAGAAGCTGGTGACTTTGCGGAAGACCCCGCGCCGAAGGTCGCGGCCCACAGCCATGGCCGTCTTGGAGCCGTAGTACACGCCGGCGATTGCGGTTCCCACCTGGATGAAGGCGACGAGGAGCATCACCCCGCCCGTGCGCCAGATGAAGTCGGTGTCCCCGCGGGATACGCCTTCGTCGATGATCTGGGCATTCAGGCTGGGGAGGTACAGTGCAGCGATCGTTGACGCCAGCTGGAAGACGATGACGGCCACGATGTATGGCATGTACGGCCTGGAAAACCGCCGTATGAGGGTCAGGAGCATGCCCACGGGTCCTTAAGAAGATTTCGCGAAGTGGTGAGGGTTAAGTAGTACCAGCCGGGGCTGACATCCTTAGCCTTCCCACTCTACGAAACTCCTTCCGGGGGTGAAACAGCCCGGGGAAAGATCATCCGGGAGGAGTAGTGCAAATGGCTTACCGGGCAGCGGAGGCGGGCTCCGCCGTCGTGCTTTCCTCCTGCCGGGCGGGCTCCTGCGCAGGCTGGATGTCAACCGTGCGGCGCAACGGCTTTTCCTTGATGAACAGCACCGATACCAGGGCTACGACGGTCACCGCCGCGGAGATCAGGAAGACTTCCGCGGTGGCATCTCCATAGGCGGCCCGCATGATCTCCCGCACCGGTTCCGGCATGTGTGCCAGGTCCATGCTGGAGCCGGCTGCGCCGCCCTGGACGGGGATGCCGGCCGCTGTCAGACCCTTGGTGGCAAGCTCGCTGACCCTGTTGGCCAGGATCGCACCCAGCACCGAGACGCCGATGGCGCCGCCCACGGACCGGAAGAAGGCCACCGAGGCGCTGGCCGTTCCAATGTCCGCGGCGCGGACCGTGTTCTGCACGGCCAGGACCAGGTTCTGCATCAGCATGCCCAGTCCCAGGCCGAGCACCGCGGTGAACACGCCGGCGTGCCACAGTTCCGTGGTGTGGTCCATGGTTCCGGCCAGTCCCAGTCCGCCGATCAGCAGGATGGAACCTGCGATCAGGTAGCCCTTCCATCGGCCGGTGCGGCTGATCAGCAGGCCGGATGCCACCGATCCAGTCAGGTTTCCGGCAATCATGGGCAGCGTGAGGAGGCCTGCCTCCGTCGGAGTCGCGCCGCGGGCTACTTGGAAGTATTGGCCCAGGAACGTAGATGAGCCGAACATCGCGATGCCCACCGCCACCGAAGCAATGATGGCCAGAGCCGTAGTGCGCTCAGAGATGATCTTCAGCGGGATGATGGGCTGCTCAACCTTGGATTCCACCAGGACCAGCAGCGCCAGCAGGACGATTCCGCCGCCCACCATCAGGGCGGACTGCCAGGAGACCCAGTCGTAGTAGGCGGGGTTGCCGGCGAACGAGACCCAGATCAGGAGCAGGCTCACGCCGGACGTGAGCAGGATGGAACCGAGCCAGTCGATCTTGGCTGGCCGGCGGACGTGGCTGATTTTCAGGGTGACCTGCAGCAGGATCAGTGCGACGACGGCAAGCGGCACGCAGACAAAAAAGGTCCAGCGCCATCCCAGCGGGCTGTCGACGATGAAGCCGCCCAGCAGGGGGCCGCCGGCGGTGCCGACTGCCATCACTGCGCCCATGTAGCCGGAGTACTTTCCGCGGTCACGCGGCGGGATCATGGTCCCGATAATGGCCTGGGCCAAGGCAGTGAGGCCGCCCATGGCTATGCCTTGGATAACCCGGGCACCCAGCAGCAGCGGAATGGTTTCGGACAGGCCGGCCATCACCGAACCGGCGACGAAGATAACGATGCTGAGCTGGACCAGGACCTTTTTGTTGAAAAGGTCGGCAAGCTTGCCCCAGATGGGTGTAGTGGCGGCGTTGGCCAGCAGCGCGGCGGTGATGACCCACGCAAAGTCCGTCTGGGTCCCGTGGAGGTCCGACATGATGGTGGGCAGCGCGTTGGCCACAATGGTGCTGCTGAGGATGGCGGTGAAAAAGGCCGCCAGGAGCCCGGTGAGGGCCTCCATGATCTGGCGGTGTGACATCTCCGGGGCAGCTGCCGGCTGCCTTCCTGAAGGGTGGGCTGATATGGGCGGCGCGGCGGTTTGGCTTGCCATAGTGATGCTCCTAAACGGTGGTTGGTGTTGTGCCGGCCGCCGTTGCCCGGGCTGATGTCTTAAGTGATGCGGTGAGCTTGTGCAGGATTTTCGCCGTATTGCCGGCGTCTTCCTCGCTCCAGTCGCGCAGGTAGTCCTGAAGGACCACCGTCCGCTGCTCCTCGATGTGCCGGAGCTTGTCGGCTCCCAACGGGGTGAGGGCCACCAGCTGGGCCCGGCCGTCGTCGGGATCCTGCCTGCGGACCACCAGGCCATGCTCCTCAAGGTCCGCGATATGGCGGCTGAGGACCGGCGGGCTGACGCCAAGCCGTTCGGCGAGCCGCGTGGCCCGTGACTCCCCCTCCCCCACGAACCGCAGGACACCCTGGAGCGCTACTCCGGTGTCCTGCCCCCGCACGCTGGCTGTGGCGATGCACCGCACAGCGCGCTGCAGGTCGAAGATCTGGTACACGAGGTCTGCTGCCGTATCCGGTGCTACTGCCATGGCTTCAGCACTCCTTACTTGTTTGCCTGAAGCAACTATATAGGAAGTTGGTTGCTTTGGGAAACTAAGTGCAGGATGGGTATGGCCAACGTGAACCGGCACCGCAGCTTGAAACATAAGCAAGCTTTCTATTACTCTTGTTTCAGCTTCTCCGCTTGTCCCCCATCAGGCGGAGTGGTTGCCAAAAGGCCCCGCAACACTGACTCGTGCTGCGGGGCCTTTGATTTTGGTTTCCGGTTTCTGACCGGAGCAGTTATGCAGGCAGGTGGGTGGGCGCGAACATCTTCAGGAGCGTTTCCACCACGACGACGTTGGGCCCGTCGGCTGCGAAGCCCGCCTTGAGCGCCTCCCCCACATCTTCAGGGGCAACCTTTGTGGCAGGAACACCGAACGCTTCCGCGAGCTTGACGAAATTCGGCCGCGCGAGTTCGGTGGCGGTGGCCTTTCCGAACGCACCCACCATGTATTCGCGGAGAATGCCGTAGCCGCCGTCGTCCACAATCAGCCAGGTGACAGGCACGTTGTGCTGTTTGGCGGTGGCCAGTTCAGAGATGGAGTACATCGAGGAGCCATCGCCGGATACCGCAAGTACCCGGCCGGGGCTGCCCGCCGTTTCCAGTCCCACTGCCGCGCCGATGGCTGCCGGGAAGCCGTAGCCCAGCCCGCCGGCACCCTGTGCGGAGTGGAACTGGCCCTCCCGGGCATCCCAGCAGGACCAGCCCCAGTACGCGGCGATGGTCATGTCCCAGAAGGTCTGCATGTCCGCGGGGACGGCGTCGCGGATGTCGGCCATGAACTTCAGTTCCTTGCCCAGGTCCTGGGACTCCAGGCGGGCCCGGACGTTGGCCAGTGATTCCTGCACCAGGTCCTCGGGGGATGTCCCGTGCCAGTTTGGCCGGATAGGGCCGGCCTCAAGTGCTTCGTCCAGGGCGGCCAGTGCCTGCCCGGCATCAGCGCGGATGCCCAGCCCGGGCCGGTTGGACTCCAGGACCCGGGGTTCGGCGTCGATCTGGATAATCCTGCCGCGCGGCTCAAAGGTGAAGTAGTTGGAGGTGACCTCACCCAAAGACGAACCGATCACCACCAGGACGTCCGCGTCCTCCAGCACATCAGTCATGTGGCGGTCCTCAATCCAGGACTGCAGCGACAGCTCATGCTTCCAGGGGAACGCGCCGTTGCCGCCCGGCGTGCAGATCACGGGGGCGCGAAGCTTTTCTGCAATGGAGAGCAGGGACTTCTCTGCCCGCCCCCGCCGGGTGCCGCCGCCGGCAATAATAGCGGGACGTTCCGCGGCCCGCAGCCATTTCACCGCTTCGCGGACCAGCTCCACCCGCGGCGGATTGTCCGCCGCTTCGGCCAGCGCGTCCTCAACGGGAGGCACCATGATCGGATCAAGCAGGACGTTCTGCGGGATTTCGATCCACACCGGCCCCTGCGGCGAGGAGATGGCTTCGGTCCAGGCATCCTGGATGGCTGACGGGATGCCTGATGCGTGCTGGATCAGCCGCTGGCTCTTGGTGACGTTGGCGGCCGACGCCTTCTGGTCATCAAGCTGGTGCAGCATGCCCTTGCGCCGGGCGCCCAGCCCCTCGAGCGGGATCTGGCTCGCGACCACCACCATGGGAACGCCGGTGGCATAGGCTTCCTGCAGCCCGGCCAGGGACGTCAGGGCGCCGGGGCCAGTGGAGAGGAACAGGACCCCCACCTCACCGGTTGCCCGTGAATATCCGTCAGCAGCGAACGCGGAGTTGTTCTCCACGCGCGACGAGACGAACTGGAGGTTGCCGCGCCCCATCGCGTCAAAGAGCCCCAGCGCGTGCTGGCCCGGGATGCCAAAGACGGTTTTCGCGCCCAGGGCTTCCAGCGTTTCGACAACGAGGTCCCCGCCATTGCGGGCACCCGTTCCTGCACTGTCACCTGCGGAGGCAGCGGACGTTCGCGGATCGAGTTCGATCATGCCTGCTACTCCTTGCCGGCTGCGGCGAAGCCCACCGGGCGGCGGACTTCCTGGCCGAGGGCCTGGGCTGCGTAGCCTGTGGCCGCTCCGAAGCGGTCCCCGGCCACGGCATTGTCGGCCATCAGGGTGACGAGTTCGAAGGCGACGTGGCTTGCCGCCACGCCCGTGATTTCGGCGTGGTCGTAGGCGGGAGCAACCTCCACGACGTCGGCGCCCACCAGGTTCATTCCACGGAAGCCGCGGATGATTTCCAGCAGTTCGCGGCTGGTGATGCCGCCTGCTTCGGGGGTGCCGGTGCCCGGGGCGTGGGCCGGATCCAGGACGTCGATGTCCACCGAGATATACAGGGGGCGGTTTCCGATCCGGTCCCTGACCTTGGCCACCGTTTCCAGGACGCCCTGGTAGTAGACGTCAGCGGAGGTGACGATTCCAAAGCCAAAGCGATGGTCGTCGTCGAGATCCTTTTTGCCGTAAAGGGGCCCGCGGGTACCGATGTGGCTGATGGCTTCCGTGTCCAGGATGCCCTCCTCCACGGCCCGGCGGAACGGCGTGCCATGCGTGTATTCGGCGCCGAAGTAGGTGTCCCACGTGTCCAGGTGCGCGTCGAAGTGCAGCATGGCGATGGGTTCGCCGGCACGCTCGGCGGCGGCGCGGAGCAGGGGCAGCGCGATGGTGTGGTCACCGCCCAGGGTCACCAGCTTGCTGCCGCCGGCGGTGAGGTCGAGGGCGTTCTGCTGAACGGTCTCGATGGCCTCGTTGATGTTGAAGGGGTTGACCGCCATGTCACCGGCGTCGGCCACCTGGATGTTTTCGAAGGGACTCACGTCCCAGGCAGGGTTATAGGGGCGCAGCAGCCGGCTGGCTTCCCGGACGTGGTTGGCACCAAAGCGGGCACCGGGGCGGTAGGAGACGCCGGAGTCGAAGGGAACGCCCACTACAGTGACATCCGCCTTTTCCACCTGGTCCAGGCGCGGAAGGCGGGCATAGGTGGCAGCTCCGGCGTAACGGGGAATACGGGATGAATCGATGGGGCCAAGGTTGCCGTTGGCTTCGATGCGCAGCTCTTCCAATGGAGGCCTCTCCTTCGAGGAGTTGAGGGGTTGATGTGACTGCCATCATACAGCTTGTTTCCCTATGTGCACCAGCTGTTTACTTTGAGCTTTTCGGGGGCGCAGTTCATCCGGGCAGGTACAAATGGGGACAGGAGGCGGCTTGGGGTCAGCGGCTGGCAGCCGGGACCAGCACCCAGAGGACTTCTACTGGCTTGTCCGTGGGGTTGATCCACGTGTGCGGCTCCCGGCCGGGGAAGGTCACGGTATCCCCGGCACTGAGCTCGTATTCCTCGTTGGTGAGGATCAGCCTGATGCTGCCCTTAATGACATGGAGGACGTCCACGTCGCAGTCCACCGCGTAGAGCTCCGTCTCGCCGCGGCCGTGCGGCTCGATGCAGGCCTGGATGATCTGGATGCGCCGTTCCGAGCGGGCCGTAAGGAGGCGCTCCACGATCCCCTGGCCGCCGAGCGAAATCCGCGGCCCGTCATTGCGCTTGGTCAGATGGGTCTCCGGCGCCGCAAAGAGCTCCCCGATGGAGATGGAAAGGACCTGGCAAAGGGTCACGAGGGAAGCCACCGAGGGTGAGGTCAGGTCGCGCTCCACCCGGCTGAGGAACCCTTTGGTCAGTCCGGTGGCGTCAGCTACCTGCTCAATGGTGAGCCGCTGGGCCTGCCTCGCGGCCCGGATCCTGGAACCGATGGCAACGGGTACGTTACTCGGCTCAACTGGCAGTGCCTTCATCTGCGTACCTTTCATGGCCGGCCGCCCGGCCCCACTCTGGAGCAATACTAATGGCCAGCCGCTTCTGTGACGCCTGCATGGCCTGCGTGGCTTGACGCGGCACGGTCCCCTTGACTGTTACCACGGTCACAGCCTACTCTTTGGAAAACACTTGTTGCCTATGAGGCAATATCTGAGAACTTACTCTCACCCGAACCCCTCGTGCAGCGGTTTCCGGCTTCCCCTTCAATCCCGCCACCACCCTGCTGCCAAACAGCTTCAAGGAGTCCAACGTGGACGCAAATGTCATTAACATCGCCATCGTGGTGGTGTACCTTCTCGCCATGCTGGCATTCGGCTGGTGGGGCAAGTCCCGCACCAAGAACAACAGCGACTTCCTTGTCGCCGGCCGTCGCCTTGGCCCCTTTCTTTACACCGGCACCATGGCCGCCGTCGTCCTGGGCGGCGCCTCCACTGTCGGCGGCGTAGGGCTCGGCTACAAGTTCGGTATTTCAGGCATGTGGCTGGTCGTTGCCATTGGCGCCGGCGTCCTGCTCCTCAGCCTGCTGTTCGCCGGGACCATCCAGAAGCTGAAGATCTACACCGTCTCGCAGATGCTTACCCTGCGCTACGGCAGCAGGGCCACCGAGGCATCGGGCATCGTGATGCTCGCCTACACGCTGATGCTCTGCGCCACGTCCACCGGAGCCTACGCCACCATCTTCGTGGTGCTCTTCGACTGGGACCGCGCACTGGCCATCGCCGTCGGCGGCGCCATTGTGCTGGTCTACTCCACGGTGGGCGGCATGTGGTCCATCACGCTGGCAGACCAGGTGCAGTTCATCATCAAGACTGTTGGCATCTTCTTCCTGATGCTCCCCTTCACCCTCAACGCCGCGGGCGGCATCGACGGCATCCGCAGCCGGGTTGACGAGAGCTTCTTCCAGATCGACGGCATCGGCCTGCAGACCATCATTACCTACTTCGTGGTGTACACCCTCGGCCTGCTGATCGGCCAGGACATCTGGCAGCGCGTCTTCACGGCTAAGACAGCCAAAGTGGCCCGGTGGGGCGGCGCCACGGCCGGCATTTACTGCATCCTGTACGGTGTTGCCGGCGCGCTGATCGGCATGGGTGCCAGCGTCGCGCTGTCGAACATGGAGATTGCCGCCAAGGACGACGTCTACGCCGAAGTGGCCCAGACCCTGCTGCCCGTCGGCATCGGCGGACTGGTCCTGGCAGCCGCTGTAGCTGCCATGATGTCCACAGCTTCAGGCGCCCTCATCGCCGCTGCCACCGTTGCCCGCGCCGATGTCCTGCCGTTCGTGGCCAGCTGGTTCGGCAAGACCATCAACACGGAGGACACGGACAACCCCGAGCACGACGTCAAGGCCAACCGCATCTGGGTCCTGTCCCTGGGCATCATCGCCATCATCATCGCGATCATCACCAAGGACGTGGTCGCGGCCCTGACCATCGCGTACGACATCCTGGTGGGCGGCCTGCTCGTGGCCATCCTCGGCGGCCTGGTCTGGAAGCGCGGTACCGGTGTGGCCGCAGCCACCTCCATGGCCGTGGGCTCAGTAGTCACGCTGGGCACCATGATCATCCTGGAAATCAACGCCAAAGCGCCGCTGGACGGGATTTACGCGAATGAGCCGATCTACTACGGCCTGCTCGCCTCCGCCGTGGTGTACGTCGCGGTCTCCCTGCTGACCAAGCCCACCGACCCCCAGGTGATGCGCAACTGGCAGCGCCGGGTCGCCGGGCAGGAAGCCCCGGAGGCTCCGGCGGAACCGGTTTCGGCCCCGTAGCAGCAGCTACTGCGTCGCGTACGACGGCGGCACCTCCCCTTCGCATTCCATGGAAGGGGAGGTGCCGCCGTCGTCTGTCCTATTCCGTATCGCGGACCTCGTCCGGGTCCAGCGGGACCGGGCGGTCTTCGGCGTCGATGACTATCGGGGCCGGCTGTACCACCGGTTCCTCTTCGTCCAGGAGGTCATCCTCGGTGTCCCAGTCGTCCTCATTGACGGGTGCATCCTCTGCGTAGTCGTAAGCGGGGTCCGCTTCGACGGCTTCCAGGTGCGGCATGTCCGCGTGCGGTCCGGTGGTGCCCATGATCCAACCTCCGTTTGTTCGCCTGACGTGCTCTTACAGGGCGCTGGCGTGCGCCACAGTTTCATCACAGCACCGCCGGGAGCCGTGGTCAAGGGTGCGCTGGCTTGCACCAAGTACCACCGAAAGTCCGCTTATTTTGAGGCCCACCGAAACCCCGGAGTGAGGGGAGCCAGCCGAAAAACCGCGGATTTGCGCGGTAAGCTGGCCGTGCAATGGGGCCGAACCATGCCCCATCCACCCCAGGAGTTTCCGTGTCCCAGCACGCCAATCCAGACCACCACCGCGACTCCCCTGCAGGGTCCCTTCCCTCGGATTCTGTCCCCTCGGTTCCCGCTCCGTCACTGCCTGCCGCGGCAGCCCGGCCCGTAGCCCGGCCCACGTCCGCGGACATCCGGCGCTGGCGCCAGTACTTGGCGGACGAGCGTGCCGAGGCCGCTGTCTACCGGGACCTGGCGCAGAACCGGCAGGGCGAAGAACGCGACATCCTGCTGGCCCTGGCCGAAGCGGAGGGACGCCACGAGGCCCACTGGCTGGGCCTCCTCGGCGAACACGCAGGCAAGGCACGCCCGGCCTCAATCCGGAGCCAGCTGCTCGGTTTCCTGGCGCGCCACTTCGGTTCCGTTTTTGTGCTGGCCCTGGCGCAGCGGGCAGAAGGCCGCTCCCCTTACGCCAAGGACCCCAACGCCACTGACGCTATGGCTGCCGACGAGCAGATCCACGAGGAAGTGGTGCGGGGGCTGGCCACCCGCGGCCGCAACCGGCTGGCGGGCACGTTCCGTGCCGCCGTCTTTGGTGCAAACGACGGCCTGGTCAGCAACCTTTCCCTCGTGATGGGCATGGCAGCGTCGGGCGTGGCCAGCAGCGTGGTGCTGCTCAGCGGCATTGCCGGGCTGCTGGCGGGTGCAATGTCCATGGGAGCTGGCGAATTTATCTCGGTGCGCTCCCAGCGTGAGCTCCTGGCAGCCACCCGTCCCACCCAGGTCACCCTGGCAGCCGCCCCGAAGCTGGACATCGAGCACAACGAACTGCTGCTCGTCTATCTGGCCAGGGGAATGTCCCAGGAAGCGGCGCAGCACAGGGTGGCCGAACGCATGGGCCTCCTGTCCTGTGACTGCGACCCCAGCCTGTCCCTGCAGCCGGAGCTTCCCGAGGCCGAGGACCAGCACGAGGCCGTGGGCACCGCGTGGGGCGCAGCGCTGTCCAGCTTCTGCTTCTTTGCTTCAGGCGCCATCGTCCCCATCCTCCCGTTCCTGTTCGGACTGACCGGAGTGGCTGCCCTGGTGGTGGCGGGCGTACTCGTGGGCCTCGCCCTGCTGGTGACCGGAGGCATCGTGGGTCTGCTCTCCGGCACTTCGCCGCTGACCCGCGGCCTGCGGCAACTTGCCATTGGCCTGGGAGCCGCCGCGGTCACGTACCTGTTGGGGCTGGTCTTCGGCACTGTCGTCCACTAGCAGTAGGGTTTCACTGACAATAGTGAATTAGCGGGGACACATAATGGGGATGCAGTAGTGGAGGGGCAGCCGCCACGCGCCGGAAGGCGGGCACGCACTGGAAGCACCGGCAAGGCCCTTCGGTTCGTGCTCACAGGCGCCCTGTTCTCCGCAGCGTTGGTGGGGGCTGCGCTGGTGCTGGACGATCCGCGGTTCAAGGAGCTCCTCGATGTCCGCCTTGGTCCGGGTCCCGGCGGACAGGGTCCTGGCGGGCGGGAAGCCGGCGGGCCGCAAGCGGGGGCTGCCGGAGCACAACCCCCTGCCGAGGCACGGACGGGAGCGCCGCCGGCTGGGGTAGAGGAAGAGGATGCTCCCCTGGGCCAGCCCATGCCTCCAAGGGTGGGCAGTGACGCGTACCGGTTCCTGGCAGTCAACGGCGACGGCAGCCCAGTGGGTTACTCGCCGTGCCGGCCGTTGCACTATGTCGTTAACGACGCTTTGGCGCCGGCGGGGGCGCAACAACTGGTCGCAGAAGCCATTACTACTGTTTCCGCCGCCACGGGCATCACTTTTGTCTATGACGGCACCGCCACCGAACAGCCGTCGCCCCAGAGGCCCCCGTACCAGCCTGATGCCTACGGCGAGCGCTGGGCACCGCTGCTCATCGCGTGGACCACGCCGGAAGTGGCCCCGCAGCTGAAGGGGAAAGTGATTGGCACCGGCGGCAGCACCCACTACAGCTACGACGACGGCCCCAAGACCTTTGTCACCGGCGGCCTGGACCTGGACGCACCGCAGATCGCGGACGAACTGCTGAATCCCGATGGCCACCTCTATGCCACGGCAGTGATCCTGCACGAACTCAGCCACGTGATGGGCCTTGACCACGTGACGGACCCGACCCAGCTGATGTACCCGGAGATCGGCACTCCTGAGGGGCTGTCCGCAGGGGACCTCAACGGCCTGTTCGAACTCAGCAAGGCCCAGTGCCGAAAGGACCTCTAAGCAGCCTTATCCGTGCCGGCTCGCCGGCTGGCCGCGAAGGACGGCCACTGCCTCGTCCACCGTGTCCACGAGGAAAATCCGTTCTTCCATGGGCCGGCCGTTAGCGAGGCTGCGGAGCATGGGCCACGCCGGATACTGGTGTTCCCAATGGTGCCTGCCTACCAGCACCATGGGCGTAATTCTCTCGCGGGCGCCGTAATAGTTCTCGCAGGCGTCCTGGAAAATCTCCTGCACCGTGCCTGCGGCTCCGGGCAGGAAGATGATGCCCCCTTGGCAGAGCTCGAGCAGGATGGCTTCGCGGACGGCGTTGGCGAAGTATTTGGCGATGTGGGTGGCGAAGTAGTTGGGCGGCTCATGGCCGTAGAACCAGGTGGGGATGCCAAGCGACGGCGTTCCGCCCGGAAAACTTTCGACGACGGCAGCGGCCGCCCGCGCCCACGCTGACACCGAGGGGCGGAAGCCCGGGACGGAGGCGAGGCCCGCCAGTGCAGCCTGCAGATCGCCGTCGTTCGCGCTGCTGAGGTAAGCGCCCAGGTTGGCTGCCTCCATGGCTCCGGGTCCGCCGCCCGTGGCTACCACATGGCCCTCCCGGGCCAGCAGCCGGCCCAGCTGTGCGGCCTGGGCGTAGTCCGCGCTCCCCCGCTGGGCAGCATGCCCGCCCATCACGCCCACCACGGACCGGGCGGCGAAGGACCCGGAGTGCAGCGCCTCGTCCAGCGCTTCGCCAATGGCGTGGTCGTGCAGCGCCGACGCGAGGGTGGCGTCCAGCCGGTGCCGTTGCCCCGGCTGAATGCTCCACAGGTAAATGCGTGCGTCCGGAAGTTCCTCATACGGGGCATCGGCGAGGCCGGCGTATAGCTCTGCCGGCGAGTACAAACTGCCCCGGTATGGGTTGAAGGGAACTGCCTCCAAGCGTGGAAAAATCAGGGCGCCGCGGCGCCGGAGGCTGTCCTCCATCCCCTCCTCGAAGGTGCAGCCAAGGAAGATGGCTCCTTCTACATTTACCCGCTCCAGGGCCGGGGCACGCCCCCGGAGGTCGAGCGACTGCGCGTGCCAGCCGTGCAGGTCCGCGCTGCCTTCACTGACCAGGCGGTCGAAGGTGGCGAGGTCGTCCACGTCGAGGCTGTGGGGGCTGGGCCCGAGGTTTCCGGAGAGATTCACGCGTACCTTCCGCTCACGCTGCTCATTCACCCAGCGTAGGGCAACATCCCAAAGCAACGTCGTGATTGGCTGATCACTGACGACCCGCATCTTGGCCGGGTGTGCCGAAGGTGGGACGGCCAGGACATCAACCCTGGCTGCCTTTCGGCGCCTGAGCAGCTCAGCCGGCTGCGCGGTCTTCCTTAGCGGGCTGCCAGTTCAGCCTCCGGCGCTGCCGCCGTTTCGCCCGGGAGCGGTGCTGCAGGTGCTGCACTTCGGCTGGCGCCTGCTGCCGCAAAGCCCATGACTGCCAAGCCCAGGAGCGTCATGCCGGCGCCGGCCCAGATGGGTGAGGTGTAGCCGAGCCCGGCCGTGATGGTGACACCGCCCAGCCACGCGCCCAGGGCGTTACCGACATTGAACGCACCGATGTTGGCGCCGGAGGCCAGGGTGGGTGCGCTGCTGGCGTACTTCATCACCCGCATCTGCAGGCCGGGAACAGTGGCAAAGCCAAAGCCGCCCATCAGGACCAGGGATGCCACGGTCACTGCCTGGTTGGCGGCAGTGAGTGCGAAAACCACAAGGATGGCGGAGAGTGCAGCCAGCACCACCAGCAGGGTCCGGTCCACGTTGCGGTCAGCAGCCCTGCCGCCCAGGGTGTTGCCGGCGAAGAGGCCCACACCAAAGATGATCAGCAGCCACGGAACGGTGGTGGGCGCGAAACCGGTGACTTCGGTGAGGGTGTAGGCAATGTAGGTGAAGGCGCCGAACATGCCGCCGAACCCAAGGATGGTCACCACGATGGAGAGCCATACCTGTCCCGAGCGGAAGGCCTGCAGCTCGCGGCGCAGCCCGCCGGCGTCGCTCTTTGTCCCGGCAGTGCCGGGGACGAGCGCCAGGATGCCTGCGAGAGCAACTGCACCGATGACCGTGATGGCCCAAAAAGTGGCGCGCCACCCCGCAGCCTGGCCCAGCAGGGTCCCGAACGGAACACCGAGGACGTTGGCCGCCGTCAGCCCGGTGAACATCAGCGCAATGGCGCCCGCCTTCTTTGTCGGGGCCACCATGTCCGCAGCCACTACGGCACCGATGCCAAAGAACGCCCCATGGGCGAGGGCAGCGATAACCCGCCCCAGCATCATGGGCCAGTAGTCTGCAGCTGTGGCGGACAACAGGTTGCCGACGATGAAGAGGACCAGCAGGCCGGCAAGCACCGGTTTACGGTCAAGGCGCGTCACCGCTGCAGTCAGACCCAGTGCTCCCACCACGACAGCCAGTGCATAGCCGGAAATGAGCCATCCTGCGGACGCTTCAGTGACACCGAAATCGGCTGCCACTTCCGGGAGCAGCCCCATAATGACGAACTCCGTCAATCCAATTCCAAACCCGCCGAGGGCGAGGGCAATGAGGCCAATAGGCATGCGGGTGCTCCTTTGAGCTGTACTCGGTGTGGAAAGGCGCCTAGAATAGTTGCAGACGCGGTATTTATTGTTGCACATGCAAATATGCCGCGCAAGCAACTATCTTTCGAAGCAACAGGTGTGCCGGGTGGGCCGCCTCCTGAGGAGCAATGTCATGGGCATAAAGGACGACGCCGTTGAGGTCCGCGCGCAGGGCTGGCGGACCTTGGCGGCCCTTCACGGCCTGATCGAGAACCAGCTGGAACGTGCCCTGCAGGCCGGGTCGAAGCTGTCAGTGGTGGAGTACACAGTTCTGGACGCCCTCAGCCGGCAGGACGGCTGGCACATGCGGATGCAGCAGCTGGCCCGCGCCAGCGCCCTCAGCCCCAGCGCCACCACGCGGCTGGTCAACCGCCTGGAAGACAGGGGACTCCTGACGCGCATTCTTTGCGACGACGACCGGCGCGGCATCTACACCGAATTGACGTCCAGCGGGATCAACCTCCTGGAGGAAGCGCGGCCGGTTCATGACGCCACACTGGAACGCGCGCTGGACGAGGCCCAGGGCATCCCCGAACTGGCCGCACTCGTGGACGCGCTGCCAACGCTGCACGCCCGGGCGTAAGCCAAACATGCTGCTCCTTGAGACAGTCTAAGGGGCATCATTCACTGGTGTCCTGCGGGCAGGGCTGACTAAACGCCCGGGCCGGCGGCGCCGTCAGTCTTCGCTCCCGCCACATTCTTGAAGTAATGCTCCAGGTCCTCAAGGCTCTTGTCCTTGGTTTCCGGAACGTACTTCACGGCGAAGGCAATAGCTCCAACTCCCAGCACGGCAAACACGAAGAACGTGCTGGGCAGCCCGATGGCGGCCAGGAGCTGCGGGAAGCCGAAGCCCACCAGGAAGTTCACGATCCACAGCACGAAAGCGGAAGCTCCCATGCCCAGGCCGCGCAGCTTCAGCGGGAAGATCTCGGAGAGCATCAACCAGGTCACAGGCGAGATGGCTCCCTGCTGGAAGGCCAGGAAGGTGACCGTCAGCGAGAGAATGACGAAGCCCCGGGCAGCGCCCTCAGGCAGCACCAGCGAGAACAGGCCGATCAGCAGCAGGGCCGACGTCGTTCCCACCTGCCCGGTGATCAGCATCCGCCGGCGCCCCACCCTGCCCAGCAGCCAGATGCCCACGAAGGTGGCGAGCACTGAGATCACGCCGTTGGCGATGTTGGCCGTCAGCGCTGCTTCCCGGCCGAAACCTGACTGCGACAGGATCTGCGTGCCGTAGTACATGATGGAGTTCACGCCGGTGATCTGCTGGATGACAGCCAGGCCGAGGCCCACCGTAAAGATCCGGCGGAGCCAGGGGATGTTCAGGTCCTTCCACGAGCCCATCCTGGACTTATAGTCCTCCACGGCCATGGCCTTGACCTCTTCGAACTCGGTCCGCGCCTCTGCGTGCGACCGTAGGCGGTGCAGCACACCGAGCGTCTCACCGAAGCTGCCCGTCGATGCCAGCCAGCGCGGGCTCTCCGGCATGAAGTTCATACCGATCCAGAGCGCAATGGCCGGAAGCGTGGCGATAACCAGCATCCAGCGCCAGATGCCACCGGCTTCCCCGAAGGTGTTGCCCAAGTAGGCGTTGAAGATGAAGGCCAACAGCTGCCCGGTGACGATCATCAGTTCGTTCTGGGTGACAATCCGCCCACGGCGCGCGCTGGGCGAGACCTCTGCCAGGTACACGGGCACGATGACGGAGGCGCCCCCCACGGCCAGGCCCAGCACGAACCTGGCGGCGATCATCACCTCGGTGCCCGGCGCGAAGGTACAGGCCAGCGTGCCCACAAGGAAGATGACCGCAAGCACCATGATCATCTTCCGCCGGCCATTACGGTCAGCCAGCTGCCCGCCGAACAGGGCGCCGAAGGCTGCGCCGAACAGCAGGGAAGACGTCACCAGCCCCTCGGTCAGCGGCGTAAGCCCCAGGTCCTCCTGCATATACGGCAGGGCGCCGTTGATCACACCTGTGTCGTAGCCAAAGAGCAGGCCGCCGAAGGTGGAAATGCGGGTGACGGTACGGAGTGCCCTTTTGTGGTTGCGGGGCTTCGTCCCGGTTTCCGCAGGGACAGGGACACTCATAGGCGGACCTTCCGCACGTTCTGCTGCGTAAAACTCGTCCCAGTTTACGTCGCTATCGCCAGTATGCAGGTGCCGGTGGACGCGGACGGGACTTCCCGCCGGGCTGGCGGTATCGCGGAGCCCCGGAGTGCGGACGCGGTCCAGAAACAGGGCGCCAAAGGCCTTGAAGTTGATGCGCAGCAGAAGTACGCTTAAACAACCGAGAGGTTGATAAACCGATACGTTGAATAAGAAGGCCACGATGGACACCGAAAGCACGGAACTGGACTCGGCCTTTATGGCCCTGGCCGATCCCGTTCGGCGGAGCATCATCGCCCGGCTCAGCCGGGGACCGGCCACCGTGAATGAATTGGCGGAACCTTTCGAGATCTCCAAGCAGGCGGTCTCGAAACATATCCAGGTGCTTGAGCAGGCGGAACTGGTCACCCGGACCAGGGATGCACAACGCCGGCCCGTACACCTGAACCCCGCGCGGCTCGAGGCGCTCACCGCATGGATTGACCGGTACCGGTTGGTCCGCGAAGGGCAGTTCCGCAGCCTGGATGCCGTGCTTGGATCACGCGCTGCCGCCGGCAGCGACCCACCTCCAAAGGAGTTATCGTGAGCAATCCCCTGAAACTCAGCGTTCCCGAAGGCCTTCCCTTCATCGACTACGAGCGCGAGTTCGATTTCCCCGTCGCGGACGTCTTCCGGGCCCACAAGGAACCGGACCTGATCGTCCAGTGGCTGGGCCCTCGTGGCATGAAGATGGACCTGGACCACTACGATTTCCGTACCGGCGGCAGCTACAGCTACCTGCATACGGGGCGCGACGGCGTGGCCTACGAATTCAAGGGCATCTTCCACACGGTGCGCGAGAACGAGTTCGCCATCCAGACCTTCGAGTTCGGCGGGTACCCGGACGTCGTCAGCCTGGAGTTCATGACGTTTGAGGACCTCGGGAACGGCCGGTGCCGCCTGCGGGGCCACTCCGTCTACCCCAGCCAGGAGGCCCGCGACGGAATGGCGCAGTCCGGGATGGAAGGCGGCATGACTGAAGGCTACGAGCGTCTGGATGAGCTGCTCACCGGCGCCAAGGTCTAGGACCCAGGAGTACGACGACGGACGGCACCTCCCGAGGGGAAGGTGCCGTCCGTCGTCGTACGTGAGGAATGAAAAGCGGAGCCACCCGCCATCCGGAAGGACGCCAGGTGACCCCGCTTTTTGTGGCGCTGTGGCGCCTTGGGCCTAGAGGGTTGCGTAGACTTCGCGCAGCAGCTTGGCAGTTTCGGACGGTGTCTTACCGACCTTCACGCCTGCAGCCTCAAGGGCTTCCTTCTTGGCCTGGGCGGTTCCGGCGGAACCGGAGACGATGGCGCCGGCGTGGCCCATGGTCTTGCCCTCGGGAGCGGTGAAACCTGCAACGTAGCCAACCACGGGCTTGGTGACGTTGGCCTTGATGAAGTCGGCGGCGCGCTCTTCGGCGTCGCCGCCGATTTCACCGATCATCACGATCGCCTTGGTCTCGGGGTCCGCCTCGAACGCGGCCAGGGCGTCGATGTGGGTGGTGCCGATGATGGGGTCACCGCCGATGCCGATGGCGGTGGAGAAGCCGAGGTCGCGCAGCTCGTACATCATCTGGTAGGTCAGGGTTCCGGACTTCGAAACCAGGCCGATGGGGCCCTTGCCCGTGATGTTTGCCGGGGTGATTCCCACGAGTGCCTCGCCGGGGGTGATGATGCCGGGGCAGTTCGGGCCGATGATGCGGGTTACCTGGTTGCCGTCGGCGTCCACCGTGGCCTGGGCGAGTGCCCAGAATTCGGCGGAGTCCTGGACCGGGACGCCTTCGGTGATGACGACGACCAGGCCGATGCCTGCCTCGATGGCTTCCACAACGGCGCTCTTCGTGAATGCCGGCGGCACGAAGACGATGGAGACGTCGGCGCCGGTTTCTGCCATGGCTTCCTTGACGGTGCCGAAGACGGTGATCTCTTTGTCGCCATGCAGGACGGTGGTGCCTGCTTTGCGGGCGTTGACGCCGCCGACGATGTTGGTGCCGGCCTTCAGCATCAGGGCGGTGTGCTTGGTGCCTTCGCCGCCGGTGATGCCCTGGACGATGACCTTGGAGTCTTTGTTCAGATAGATAGACATGTGGCTGTCCCTTTACTTAGCTGCGTTGGCGAGCTCGGCGGCCTTGTCGGCGCCCTCGTCCATGGTTGCGGCCAGGGTAACCAGCGGGTGGTTCGCCTCGGCCAGGATGCGGCGGCCTTCCTCAACGTTGTTGCCGTCGAGGCGGACTACCAGCGGCTTGTTGGCGTTGTGGCCCAGCTCGGCCAGCGCACCTACGATGCCCTTGGCGACGGCGTCACACGCGGTGATGCCGCCGAAGACGTTCACGAACACGGACTTGACCTGCTCGTCGCCCAGGATGACGTCAAGGCCTGCAGCCATGACCTCGGCGGAAGCTCCACCGCCGATGTCCAGGAAGTTGGCGGGCTTGACGTTGCCGTGGTTTTCACCTGCGTAGGCAACAACGTCCAGGGTGGACATGACCAGGCCTGCACCGTTGCCGATGATGCCCACTTCACCGTCCAGCTTGACGTAGTTGAGGTCCTGCGCCTTGGCCTTGGCCTCGAGGGGGTCAGCGGCGTCCTTGTCCTCGAGGAGGGCGTGCTTGGCGTGGCGGAATTCGGCGTTTTCGTCGAGGGTGACCTTGCCGTCCAGTGCGACGATCTCGCCGGCGCCGGTCTTGACGAGCGGGTTGACCTCAACGAGGGTGGCGTCTTCCTTCTTGAAGACGTCCCAGAGCTTGAGGATCACGGCGGCCACCTTGCCGCGCAGTTCCTCAGCGAAGCCTGCAGCTGCGACGATTTCGTCGGCCTTTGCCTGGTCGATACCCACTGCGGGGTCGATGGCGATCTTGGCGAGCGCCTCGGGGCGCTCGACGGCGAGCTGTTCGATTTCCATGCCGCCTTCAACCGAGCACATGGCCAGGTAGTTGCGGTTGGCCCTGTCCAGAAGGACGGAGAAGTAGTACTCCTCAGCAATGTCGGCACCCTGGGCGATCATCACCTTGTTGACGGTGTGGCCCTTGATGTCCATGCCCAGGATGTTGGAGGAGTGCTCAAGCGCCTCGTCGGCGGACTTTGCGACCTTCACGCCGCCGGCCTTGCCTCGGCCGCCAACCTTGACCTGTGCCTTGACGACAGTTACGCCGCCAATCTTTTCGGCAGCTGCCTTTGCTTCTTCTGGGGTGTGCGCCACGATGCCGGCAAGCACGGGTACACCGTGCGCCTCGAACATATCGCGCGCCTGGTATTCAAACAGGTCCACGGTTTAGTGTCCTTCTACGTCGAAGTAGTTTCTGTACAGTCGGACACCATCGAAGACGATGACCGGGCTGCGGAATTGCACGCACCGGCGGCCTGTTGGAAACGAGCCACGCGGCGTGATGCTCCACTGGGAACTCTAGTCCTTTGGAGGGACCGGCCCGTCCAAGACTACCGCTTATGTGAGTAAGGACACTATTCTATGAAGCGTAGAAAAACCGCGTCATTACGGGGTTTTTGAGGCCTCTGGCGGTGCTGGTGGGGCACTTTCGGCGGGACCGGAAATCAGCTCGTAACGGTCCTCTGAAACAAAGAACCCGACCCCGGCGGACACGTTTCCGCACGCCACGCCACCGTTGTAGGCCGAACAGCGAAGCCCGTTCCCTTCGAGGTTCTGCCCCTCCCCCAGCACCTGCAACTGGGCCAGGGGACCGGCCTTGCTGCCGTTGGGCCCATATGCTGCTTCCATCTGTGTGACGCCCGAACGGCATTCTCCGTAGCGTGCGCTGTCCGGGGCCAGCAAGGCGACGCCGCCCAGGTAGCCCAGGTTGGTTCCGGCACAGTCGTCCTTGACGTCAACCTGCTCCGGCTTGGGGTACCGGGCGAGTTCGCAGTGCGCCACAGGTACTGTTGCGAGCTTGTTGTTGGCGGTATCGCTGAAGTTGTTGGACTCGTAGGGGAGGTTGACGTGCTCCCCCCGGGCTGACGTGAGGGAACAGGCAACGCTACGGTCCTCCGTGATGAAGGAGATGATCCCGTCACCGGTGAAAAATCCTTCGGGGCTCGCCAGTGCCGCCTGTTCCAGCTGTTCCAGCGGCGGTAGCGGCGGTGGTGGAACGTACCCGCGATCCTCGGTGGTGATGGTGCAGGCCGTGGCCACCGTCAGGATCAGGGCGGCGAAGATCCCCAGAACAGTCCGTCGCATGGCCCCATTATGCTTTATGCCGCTTGGTCACCAGGCGCTGACGGGACCTTGCCGGCTCCCCCCCCACTCCTAGGCGTCGAGCTTGGTGAGCGGCGCGTACCGCAGCAGCAGCCGCTTCTCGCCGACGTCAAACTTCACCTTCGCCACCGTTTTGTCCCCTGCCCCTTCCAGTGCAAGGACGGTTCCGTTGCCGAAACTCGTGTGGTTGACCTTGTCCCCCACGCTGACCGCAACGATCTCCTTCTGCGGTTGCACCCGGTTCCGGGCAATGACCGCCGGGACATCTGCGTTGAAACCGGCCGACGAATCAGCCGCTGCCCCACGGGCTGTTCCGGCGCCCCAGAAGGATCCGCTGTAGCGGTTTGATCCGATGGATCCGCCGCCCCAGCCGCCGGCCTGCCTGCTGGTTCCTTCGCGTTTCCATTCCACGAGTTCGGCGGGGATCTCCTCCAGGAATTGGCTGGCGGGGTTGTACTGGCTCTGCCCCCACATGCTCCGGACTTCCGAACGCGTGACATAAAGGCGTTTGCGGGCCCTGGTGAGGCCAACATAGGCGAGCCGGCGTTCTTCAGCCAGTTCCTTCGGATCCGTGGCGGAGCGCTGGTGCGGAAACAGCCCGTGCTCCATACCGGTCAGGAACACCACGGGGAATTCAAGCCCCTTGGCGGTGTGCAGTGTCATCAGCGTGACCACGCCCAGCCGTTTGGCCTCCGCAACGGCGGCGGCGGTGTCTTCGGCATCACCGCCCGGGGCATCGGGGATCTGGTCGGCATCCGCCACCAGCGAGACCTGCTCCAGGAAGGCAGCCAGGGACCCTTCAGGGTTTTCCTGCTCGTACTCACGCACCACAGCCACGAGTTCCGCCAGGTTCTCCACCCTGGACTCGTCCTGGGGATCTGTGCTGGAGCGCAGCGCAGCAAGGTAGCCGGTCTGCTCCAGGACCGCTTCAAGGGCAGCTGCGGCGCCGGAGCCTGCAGCGACCTCGGCGAGGTCATCGAGCAGTTTCACGAAGCCCAGGACGGCGTTGATGGAACGGGTAGCCATCGCAGGAGCCTGCTCCGCGCGGCGGGCGGCTGCCATAAAGGAAATGCGCTCACGCTGGGCGAGGGCGGCAACGGCTCCCTCGGCGCGGTCGCCGATGCCGCGCTTTGGCTCGTTGAGCACGCGGCGGAGGTTGACGTCGTCGTCCGGATTAACCAGGACGCGAAGGTAAGCGAGGGCGTCCTTGATCTCCTTGCGCTCGTAGAAGCGCGTGCCGCCCACCACCTTGTACGGCAGGCCTACCCGGACCAGAACGTCTTCAATGGAGCGGGACTGCGCGTTGGTGCGGTAGAAAATGGCGACATCCCCCGGGCGGAGGTTGTCCTCATCCTGGAGCCGGTCGATCTCCTTGGCGATGAACTGGGCCTCGTCATGCTCGTTCTCGCCGACATAGCCAACGATCTTGTGGCCGTCGCCCTCGGCCGTCCACAGCCGTTTCTCGGGACGGTTGGGGTTGCGCGAAATCACCGAGTTGGCGGCAGTGAGGATGTTCTGCGTGGAGCGGTAGTTCTGCTCCAGCTTGATGGTCCGCGCCTCGGGGTAGTCCTTTTCAAACTCCACGATGTTGCGGATATCGGCGCCGCGGAACGCGTAAATGGACTGGTCTGAATCGCCCACGACAGTGAGCTCCGACGCTCCCGGGCCTTCCCCCACGATTTCGCGGACCAGAGCGTACTGCGCGTGGTTGGTGTCCTGGTATTCATCCACAAGGACATGCCGGAACCGGCGGCGGTAGGACTCGGCGAGCGCGGGAAAGGCACGGAACATGTAGACGGTCTCGGCGATGAGGTCGTCGAAGTCCATCGCGTTGGCCTGGCGCAGGCGCTGGGTATAGCCCTTGAAGACCTCGGCCACGGCCTGTTCGAAAGGATCGTTGTAGTTCGCGGCGGAGGCGTACGAGTCGGCATCGATGAGTTCATTCTTCAATGCAGAAATCTTGTGCTGGATGGCCTTGGGCGCAAACTTCTTGGGATCCACGTCCAGCGCCTTGGAGACCTGCGTGATTAACCGGAGCGAGTCCGCGGAGTCGTAGATGGAGAAGTTGGATTTCAGCCCGACGTTGGCAGCTTCCTGACGCAGGATCCGCACGCACGACGAGTGGAACGTGGAGATCCACATGATCTTGGCACGGCCGCCCACCAGCACTTCAATGCGTTCCCGCATTTCCGCCGCGGCCTTGTTGGTGAAGGTGATGGCGAGGATTTCGCCGTGATGGGCCCGGCCGGTGGCGATCAGGTAGGCGATCCGGTTACTGAGCACCCGGGTTTTGCCCGACCCGGCACCGGCCACGATCAGCAGCGCGGATCCGGCGTGTTTGACTGCCTCCTCCTGCTGCGGGTTCAAACCCTCCAGCAGCTGTGCTGCATCGGGCCGGTGGCTGCTGTGGCGGCGAACCTGGCCATGCTGCTCCTCCTCCTGCCGGCTGCCAGGCATACCGGGGCCTGGCTGGCTCTCCCAGGGCAGGCCTCCGCCGGGACCGGCCGAGGTAACGACGCCTTCAGGGCGGGCCTTGGTGCGGGCAGCGGCGGCGGGAGCGGCCTTGAAAGGTCCGTCAGAGTACGGGTCAAACAACATATCCATGGTGCCTACAAGTCTAGGCGGTGGGACCGACACCCACTTCCAGCCTGTGGATTACGTGTTCAAGCTATCGCCGGGTTTCAGGCCACCGAGCCGGACTCCAGCGCGGCGCGCAGCTCGCGCACCGCCGTCGTGCCGCCTGCCATGAACCATTCCAGACCGTTCACCCGGACAGTGTCCACGGCGCCGCCGGCCGCACGGACGATCGCCTTTCCAGGCAGCCAGTCCCACTCGGGGCAGCTGTGCTGGAACCAGCATCCAAGCTGCCCGTCAGCTACCCGGCCGAGGTCACAGGAGCCCGAGCCGAGCATCCGCAAGGCGGCGGCAGAGGTGGCTGCCGCATGCCAGGGCATCGCGCAGAGCGGGTCCATGAGCCAACTGGGGTGGATATACGTGGCAGCGCCGAGTTCTGCCACGGCAGTGCCGTTGCGCGCTCCCCTGTCCTCGTGGAACACCGTCAGGCGTTCGCCGTTAAGGGTGGCAGGATGCGCCCTGCCACCAAGCCAGAGCTTGTCCTCCTCCGGCTGGAAAATGGCACCAAGCACCACGTCGGAGGAATCCTTCAGCGCAATGGCCGAGCACCAGTAGGTGGATCCATGCAGGAAGTTGTAGGTGCCGTCCACGGGATCAACCACCCAGGTGCGTCCGCTGGTCCCCTGCACCGAGGCGCCCTCTTCGCCCATGATGC
Organism: Arthrobacter sp. D3-16; assembly: GCF_054408515.1. Classification (NCBI taxonomy): domain Bacteria; kingdom Bacillati; phylum Actinomycetota; class Actinomycetes; order Micrococcales; family Micrococcaceae; genus Arthrobacter; species Arthrobacter sp. D3-16. Next base: position 3,229,038 of record NZ_CP096437.1, read on the forward strand.
CGTCCTCGGGACGGCAGCGCTGGAGCTGTTCCAGCACGTAGGCCTCAGCCGCGTGGTCCGCGGCGGTCACCACATCCGAGATGGACGTCTTTTGCTCCGACTGCAGCCCTGCCATCCGCATGAGCAGCGCCAGCTGCCCGGCTTCGCGGACCAGGGCTGCCGCCAGCTGGTAGTCGTCCAAGGAAGGGTCGAGTTCAACAGCACTGTGCCGGCCAATGGTCATGGCTTCAGTTTATGGGGCGGGATAATGGTGCCATGGCCAAAACCCCTGCCCAGCGGATCAAGAAGCACGGCTCCAAGGCGGCTGTACCGCAGCACCACCTCCCGCCCGTGGTCAATCCCACCACCGCGCGCACACCGCAGAAAGCCGAAAACAACGGCAACCTCATCCTGGTCGCCGGCGTGGTGGCCAGCCTGTTCCTGTTCTGGTACCTCCACCTGCTGACGCTGGACCAGCTGCGGCAGCTCTCCGGCGGCCTGCCCATGCCGGATTCGCTGATCGGCGGGTTCGACCCGGCCTACATCAACCAGCTGCACCCGGCCCTGAACGAGGAAGCGCGCGGCCAGCTCAACTACGTCCATAAGACGGCCGGCACCCTGTTCCCGCTGATCTTCGGGTTCACTTGGCTGCTGCTGATCGGAACAAGCGTCGCCAGGAAAGCGCTGCGCTGGGTGCTGTGGGCACTTCCCCTGCTGTTTGTGGTGGTCAGGCTGTGGGGCAACGCGGCCATCGACGGCATGCTGGCAGCGGAAACGCCCGACGCCGGCCAGGTCGCCCTGGCGTCAGGCCTGACCGTAGGCGGCTGGGTCCTGCTGGTCCTGAGCCTGCTGGCAGGGGCTGCGGCGGTTTTTCTGCGGTCGCGAAAGCCTGGAAACCAGGAAGCCTAAAGCGGCCGGCCAACTGCGGCGGCAGCGCGGACCTGCTTCCGGTGCCGATGCACCCGCTGCGCAATGACCAGGCCGGCCGTGGCCATTCCCACGGTCACCGGGTAGCCCATGAGCCGCTCCAAGGCGCCGGGCTCGGGCACGGCCATGCCGGTCAGCCCGCCCGTTGCCAGGGCAGCAGCGGAGACGGCGCCGCAGGCCAGGATGAACCAGGCCATCGCTGTTTTCCGCAGCCAGAGGATCCCCAGGACCAGCAGGGCGGCCGCCCCGGCAAGGAAGTACATGACGGCGCCGGCAAAGTGCCAGCCGGAGCCAACATCCTCCGGGACCAGTCCCACAATCACCGTTCCAGCTCCCGCTGTTCCGGTCAGCACACGCACGGTCACGGCGGCCAGCCAAGGCGTCCGCCGGCCCCGCTGGACCCACGCGCCGGCCAAGGCAGCCACGCACAGCAAACCGGAGCTCAGGAGCAACGCCCCCAGCAGCATCCCCAGCCCCTGGACCACGAACGATGCGTTCATCAGCCAGTTCAGCGGGGAACACACCTCCCGGCCGTCGAAAACCCCGCAGTTGATGGCACCAAGGTCACTGATATAGCCGGTGCGCAGGTCATAGGGCCGGGGACCGGCCCAGGCGCCGATCACGGCAGCCTCCGCGGCGAAATACTGCAGCACGCTGAGTATGGACCAGGCACCGATGTACTGCCGGGTGGAAGCGGTGTCCGGGATGAATGCCAGGGATTTGGCCGTGGACGGAGCTGAACTCATGCTTTGAGCGTAGTACGGCTCCGCACCTTGTATGCTTGTATCCGTGTCCGGCCGGACCGGCCTTGCCGATCCCTCGGATGCCCGCCCTCGTAGCTCAGTGGATAGAGCACGGCTCTCCTAAAGCCGGTGTCGTTGGTTCGATTCCAATCGAGGGCACTTGAACTTTCCTCCTCCGGAGTTCGCGCTCCGCACCTACCTGCTCGGCCGGCCGGCCGATGGGCACGCAGGGCAGTGGACCGTCCAGCGGGACCTGCTGGACCGGACGAACGGCACCCGCGGAACCTTTTCCGGCGTCGTACATTTTGTTCCCACGCACGACGGCGGCCTTGCCCTCCGGGAGGAAGGCACCATGCGCTGGCCCACCTTCACCGGGCCCGCCTCCCGTGAATACCTCTTGAAGACCACGCACCGGCCCGACGCCCTGGACGTCTTCTTCCCCGACGGGCGCCCCTTCCACACCATGAGCTTCACGCCGGAGGCCAACCTGGACCGGCACTGGTGCGATCCCGACACCTACCGCGTGGCTTATACGTACGAGGACCCCCACAGGTTCAGTTACAGCTGGGACGTGCAGGGGCCGCGGAAGGATCTCCTGCTGAGCTCGCGCCTGCTACGGCAGGAGCAGGACAGTTGAAGAACCGCATCGTGGTGTCCGCCGTCTGCGTCTTTGATAACGCCGGCCGGCTCCTGACCGTCCGGAAGCGCGGCACGTCCATGTTTATGCACCCCGGCGGCAAACCGGAAGCCGGGGAAACCGCCGTGCAGGCCGCAGCGCGGGAACTGGCGGAAGAGGTGGGCATTGTCCTTGACCCAAGCCACTTGCAGCTGATGGGCGTTTGGATTGCCGACGCCGCCAACGAGGCCGCCACGGACATCAAAGCCACGGTGTTCCTGGCGCCGGGGACGTGGCAGGCCCGGCCATCCGCCGAGATAGCGGAAATCCGCTGGCTGGAACTGGGCGGGGACCTCCCACGGGACCTCGCCCCGCTGCTGACCGATCACATCCTGCCGGAGCTGGCCGCGAGGCCTCAAACCGTCTGGACGGAAGGCTAGAACTCGGGAACTGCTTCCTGCGCCACTGCCGTAGCCTCGGCGAACTGCGTCCGGTACAGCTCGGCGTAGCGGCCTTCAGCCGCCAGGAGTTCTGTGTGGGTGCCGCGCTCAACAATCCGGCCGTCCTCCACCACCAGGATCGCGTCAGCGGCACGGACAGTGGACAGGCGGTGTGCAATGACGACGGCGGTGCGCCCCTCGAGCGCGGCGCCCAAGGCCGCCTGCACGGCGGCTTCGTTGGTGGAGTCCAGCGCGGCCGTCGCCTCGTCGAGGATGACCACGCGGGGCTGGGCGATGAGCAGCCGGGCGATGGTGAGCCGCTGGCGTTCGCCGCCGGAAAGCCGGTAGCCCCGTTCACCCACCACCGTGTCCAGCCCATCGGGCAGGGAGCGGATCATGGCTTCAAGCCGGGCCTGCCGGATGACCTCCCACATGTCCGCATCGGTCGCATCCGGCTTCGCGAGCCGGAGGTTGGAGGCGATGGTTTCGTGGAAGAGGTGGCCGTCCTGCGTCACCATCCCCAGGGTGTCCCGCAGCGAGTCAAAGGTGGCGTCGCGCAGGTCCAGCCCGGTTCCCGGAGAAGTTCCGCCCAGGCGTACGGCGCCGGAGTCCACGTCGTAGAGCCGGGCCAGCAGCTGCGCGATGGTCGATTTTCCTGCGCCCGAGGATCCCACCAGCGCTACCGTCTGGCCCGGCTCCACCCGGAAACTGATGCCGTGCAGCACTTCCTCGCCGCCGCGGGTGTCCAGCGTAGACACCTCTTCCAGCGAGGCCAGTGAAACCTTGTCCGCCGCGGGGTAGGCGAAGCGGACGTCGTCGAACTCCACCGAGACCGGGCCGGGCGGAACAGGCACAGCGTCCGGTTTCTGCTGGATCAGGGGTTTGAGGTCCAGGATTTCAAACACGCGTTCAAAGCTGACCAGGGCGCTCATGATTTCAACCCTGGCGTTGGACAGGGCGGTGAGCGGGGCGTAGAGGCGGGTGAGCAGCAGCGCCAGGACCACCACATCGCCGGGTGCGAGCTGTCCGGTGATCGCCAGCCAGCCGCCCAGCCCGTAGACCAGTGCCAGGGCCAGGGCGGAGACCAGGGTCAGGGCGGTGACGAACGTAAACTGCAGCATCGCGGTGCGGATCCCGATGTCGCGGACCCGCCCCGCGCGCACCGCGAACTCGCGGGATTCCTCCGCAGGCCGGCCGAACAGCTTGACCAGCGTGGCACCCGGCGCCGAAAAGCGTTCGGTCATCTGCGTGCCCATTGCGGCGTTGTGTTCCGCGGCCTCGCGGCGCAGGTCGGCAAGTTTGGAACCCATCCGCCGTGCGGGGATGAGGAAGACCGGCAGCAGGATCATGGCCAGGACCGTCACCTGCCAGGACGTGCCGAGCATCACGATCAGGGTGAGGATCAGCGCCACCACGTTGCTGACCACTCCGGACAGGGTGCCGGCAAATGCCGACTGGGCGCCGATGACGTCGTTGTTGAGGCGGCTGACCAGGGCCCCGGTCCGGGTGCGGGTGAAGAAGGCAATCGGCATCTTCTGCACGTGGTCAAAGACGCGCGTACGAAGGTCCACGATGACGCCTTCACCGATGGTGGAGGAAAGCCAGCGGTTGACCAGGCCCACTCCCGCCTCGGCAATGGCGACGACGGCGATGAGCAGCGCAAGCCGGAGCACCTCGTCGGCGCCGGCCTTGGCCACGATCGCGTCCACCACCTGTCCCGCAAGGACGGGAGTGGCCACGGCCAGGAAGGCCATCACGACCGAGAGGGCCACGAAGGCCAGCAGCTTGCCGCGGTGCGGGCGGGCGAAGGCCAGGACACGTTTCAGGGTTTCCTTGGAGAACGGCTTGGAACCGCTCTTGGCCCGGGTGATCTTGTACAGGGAGTTCCAGGCCACGCCTTCCATGCTCATTGCTGTTGCTCCGTAACGCTTCCGTTGTCCACATTCCAACGTACATCCAGCCGCACGTTCTCCAGCAGCCTCCGGTCGTGCGTCACGAGCAGGAGGGCGCCGTCGTAGCTTTCCAGCGCCTCCTCGAGCTGTTCGATCGCCGGAAGGTCAAGGTGGTTGGTTGGCTCATCCAAGACAAGGAGGTTCACCCCGCGCGCCTGCAGCAGGGCCAGGGCAGCCCTGGTCCGTTCGCCCGGCGACAGCGAATCGACGGTACGGGCAGTGTGTTCCGCCTTGAGGCCGAATTTGGCGAGCAGGGTACGGACGTCAGCCGGGTTCAGGTCCATCAGGACGGCCTCGACCGCGTCGGCCAGGGGCAGGTGGCCGGCAAGCAGCCCGCGGGCCTGGTCGATCTCGCCGATGGCCACCGAAGCACCCATGGCAGCACTCCCGGACTCCGGTGCGAGGTCGCCCAAGAGAAGGCGCAGCAGGGTGGACTTACCGGCGCCGTTGGGTCCTGTGATGCCGATCCGCTCCCCCGCATTGAGCTGCAGGTTGACCGGGCCGAGGGTGAAGGTGCCCTGCCGGACTACAGCGTCGCGGAGGGTAGCCACCACGGCGCTTGAGCGCGGCGCCTTGCCGATGGAGAACTGGAGCTGCCATTCCTTCCGGGGCTCTTCCACCGCGTCCAGCCTGGCGATCCTTGATTCCATCTGGCGCACCTTCTGGGCCTGCTTCTCAGAGGACTCGGTGCTGGCGGCGCGGCGGATCTTGTCGTTGTCCGGGTTCTTCTTCATGGCGTTCCGAACGCCCTGCGAGCTCCATTCCCGCTGTGTCCTGGCCCGTGACACCAGGTCCGCCTTGGTGGCCGCGAACTCCTCATACTTCTCGCGCGCGTGGCGCCGGGCCACTGCACGTTCTTCGAGGAAGGCGTCATAGCCGCCGTCGTAAACGGCCACGGAGTTCTGCGCCAGGTCCAGTTCCACCACCGTGGTGACGCAGCGGGCCAGGAACTCCCTGTCGTGGCTCACCAGGACAACGCCGCCGCGCAGCCCGCGGACAAAATCCTCGAGTTTCGCGAGTCCGGCAAGGTCAAGGTCGTTGGTGGGCTCGTCCAGGAGGACGACGTCGAAGCGGCTCAGCAGCAGTGCCGCGAGCGCCACGCGCGCTGCCTGGCCGCCGGACAAACCTGTCATCTCGGCGTCGGCCCCGGTCTCCAGGCCCAGATCGGCCAGGACGGCGGGGATGCGGTCGTCGAGGTCCGCAGCACCGGAAGCCATCCAGCGGTCAAAAGCCCGCGCATAAGCGTCATCGGCACCGGGCGCACCGGAGCCAAGCGCCTCCGCTGTGGATTCCATCTCCGCTGTGGCCTCGGCGCAACCGGTCCGCCGGGCAATGTACGCCGCAACCGATTCACCGGGAATCCGCTCGTGCTCCTGGGGAAGCCACCCCACGAAGGCGTCGGCGGGAGCAAGGCTGACATTACCGTCCTGCGGCTGGTCGACGCCTGCGAGGAGTCGGAGCAGTGTGGATTTGCCGGCGCCATTGGCACCCACCACACCTACAACATCGCCGGGGGCAACGGTGAGGGAAAGTTGGGAAAAGAGCAGCCGGTGGTCGTGACCGCCGGAAACATCCTTTGCCACAAGGGTCGCAGTCATGGGTCCATCCTTTCACCGGCGCGCGCAGCAGTTCTGGGCGCCTTCCGGCCCGCAGAGCCTCGCGCATTCCGGCAGGAGGACGGCGCCCGGAGCCCGGACATAAAGAACCCGCTGGTCCGGACTTGGGGGGTGTACGGACCAACGGGCTCGACCATCAAGCATAGTCGAAACAAGCGTGCGGGTAAAATCGGCGTCGATGGCGTCAGGCTAAAATCGACACACCATCCGTTTTCAAGAGAGCCCCCTATGACCCTCCCCGCCAAGGCGTTCCAGCGCTGGCTGCAAGGCATTGCGCCGGACTCCAGCACGGCAGACGTCTGCAGGATCTCCGGGATCAAGCGGACCACCCTCGCCCAGCAACTGGTCCGTGGAAAAGTCTCCGTAAGCACGGTGGTCAGCATCAGCCGCGCCTACGACATTAACCCGGTAGCTGCCTTGGCCGACTTCGATCCCTACCGCGGGCTGTCCGGCCCCCAGCAGCCACCTACCCGCTGTGAGCTGGTAAGCCAGATCTCAACTGCCGACCTCCTGCGCGCCCTGGTGGCACGCCCGGGGCTGGACCCCGCCGGGGAACCAGGCGGCAAGCGTCCAGCACTGTCGCCGGCGCCGCATGCCACGTCCGTCAGGAACTGGGTGGACGCGATTGACGACGGCGAGCTGCGGCACCGTGTTTCCGCCGTTACCGGCATCGCACCGCAGAACTATTCCGCGCAGCTGTCGGCCAACCGGCTCTCCGCCGGACTGGCGGTTGCCACTGCCGTCGCGGCAGGTGTTGGTCTGACGAATGGGCTGGTTGCCACGGGCCTGATTACGGAGGACGAAGCAGGCTGGCCTCCGGGCGCGCGCCAGGCAGCACTGGACAGTCTGTCCGACGGCGACCTCGCCGTACTCGCCGGTGACAGGCTGCAGGCACTGGGCAAGGTTTTACGACGCCAGGAGCAGGACCAGGCGCAAACAGAAAAGATTTGGGAGAACCTGGGATGATCGAGATCCTTCAGTGGTCAACGCTGGCCACGTGCGGCCTCATAGCTGCAGCCAGGGTACCCAGCGCCCTTCGTGGCGAGAACAGGTCGCTTTTCTACATCTTCGCCCTGATGACCGTGGCCATCCTTTTGAGCATCGAGGCACCCTACATCGCTGTTGACAGGGCCTTGGGGGGCGTCAACCTCGCCAATCTGCTGCTGCGCTTCATCATTTTCGCCGCCATCTACTTCGTCGGGATCCGGGTCACCCGTGGTTTCGGTGCCGACCATGCTTACCGGCTTATCACCGGAAAGGCCGGCATGGCTGTCCTGCTGGCGGTTTCGCTGGTAATGGTCGGCGTGTTCTTCCTGATGGATACTGCGGGCTCCTCGGCCGGCCTGTCCGAAACCTCAGGTAAAAGCGAGCGCAACTCCATCCTGGTGGAGTACTACGGGGCGGCTGGCCGCGCCTATCCCTCCTACGTCTCCCTGGTCCTGCTGCCGGCCATGGTTCGCGCAGTGGGCCGCAGGCTTCCCATACTGGTGCGGCTCGCCGCCGGGCTTTTGGCAGTAGGTGGAGTTGCCATTGCCCTGACCTTGCTGTTCCCTGTGGTGCCGCCGGAGTGGGGTGCTTTGGAGTTCATCGTCAATTACACAGCGGTCCTCTGTTTCGTCCTCGGCCTTGCCCTCATCTGGATTGCCAGGGTTCGAAGCAGCAAGAGCTTCAAGGTGAAGAAGACATCTACCGAAAAGTAACCTGACCGGCTTTCACAAATTCATTAGAATGTGAAACAATCATGAATGTGTGAAGGTGGGAGCCCGGGGCGTTCACGAACGGGGATACTTTCTTGAACGATGCGGCTCCCGGGGGCCTTTGCATGCTTTGGGGGGATGAGTGGTGGCGGCCGTTGGGGACCGCCCCCACTCAGCCATTTAAGGCCCTTTCTGCTCTTTTCCAGGACACGGCCAAGCCAGGGTGCTAGGCACGGACAAAACGCAGCGTGACCAACTGGAACGGCCGCAGGAGCAACTCCGCTCCCTCCGGCCCTGCTTCGACGCCGGACGCCTGCACGGGGCGCTCCAGCAGGTCGACGGCTTCCACCTGCTGAACCGGGAAATTCGCTGAGAGCCGCACTGCGGAACGCTGCCCCAACGACTCGTACAACCGGAGCACCACATCCCCGGAGCCGTCCTCGGCCAGCTTTACCGCTTCGATGACCACGGCAGGGTTAGACACGGAAAACAGCGGCTCCACCGGCGCGGCGCCCATGACGAGCCGCGGTGGGAGGTTCGTCCGGTAGCCTTCCTGGACGGCATCGGCGATGTCAGCGCCGGGCCTGATAGTGACTGTCAGCTCGTGAAGTCCGCGGTCCGCGTTTGGGTCCGGGAACTTCGGGGCGCGCAGCAGTGACATACGCACTGTGGTGGTGGTACCGCCGTCGGCCTCCCTGATGCTCCTGATGACGTCGTGGCCGTAGGTGGACGAGTTGGACACAGCGACGCCGTAGCCCGGCTCTGCAACGTGAATCCAGCGGTGCGCGCAGATTTCGAACTTGGCGGCTTCCCAGGACGTGTTGGTATGGGTGGCACGGAAGACGTGCCCGAACTGCGTCTCGGCCGCCGACCGGTCCGCCCGTACGTCCAGCGCGAAGCCAAGCTTCAACAGCTTCTCCCGCTCCTGCCAGTCTACGGACGTGCTGATGGAAAGGGAGGGGCTCCCGGCCGCAAGGCTGATGCGCTGGGTAATGGCAGAGGATCCTGCCACCCGCTCCACCACCACGGCAGCTTCGCCGTCATCCTCCGCGAGCCGCACGGACTCCGCGGAGGTCAACGGTGTGACGTTGCGGCGGTAGAACTCGTCAATGTCCCAAGCGTCCCATTCGTTGGGGGTGTCACGGTGCAGCTCAAGAAGGTTGCCGCGCTCCCCCGGGGCAACCGCCTCGCGTCCGCTCGCGTAGTCCCGAAGGGAGGTGAGCAAACCGTTTGCGTCCAGGACTGCCCGGATGATGCCGTTGTCCAGCACAAAGCCGTGGTCCCGGGCGGCTGCACGGGACCGTAGTGGCGCTGCCACCGGCTCACCCGCTGCCAGTGCCGGCACGCCGTTACGGGAATGGGGCGCGGCGTTCAGCAGGAACTGCCGCTCCCCGCGGCCAAGGACTGCCTTGGCTGCCTGGGCGATCAATGTTTCGAGGGCGGATTCGATGGCGTGGTAATTGCGTTCGGCGTCCTGGTGGACCCAGGCGATGGAACTGCCGGGAAGGATGTCATGGAACTGATGCAGCAGCACCAGCCGCCACAGCCTCTTGAGCTCGGCAGCGGGATAAACAAAGGAACCCCCGGTACGGACTGCGGCCGTCGTGCACCACAGCTCCGCCTCGCGCAGCAGGTGTTCACTGCGCCGGTTGCCCTTCTTGGTCCTGGCCTGGCTGGTGTAGGTGCCGCGGTGCAGTTCGAGGTACATCTCGCCCACCCACACCGGCAGGGACGGATATTCCTCCTCCGCCTGCTGGAAGAAGCTCTCCGCGGATCCGATCCGTACCTTCGGCGAGCCTTCGAGGTCCGCCGTCCTGGCAGCCGCCGCCAGCATCTCCCGGGTAGGGCCGCCGCCGCCGTCGCCATAGCCGAAGGGCACCAGCGACACCGTTCCACGGCCGTGGTCACGGTAGTTCCGCTCGGCATGGGCCAGTTCGCGTCCGCTGAGCTGGGCATTGTAGGTGTCCACCGGCGGGAAGTGGGTGAAGAGCCTGGTGCCGTCGATTCCCTCCCAGTTGAAGGTATGGTGCGGCATGCGGTTGGTCTGGTTCCAGGAAATCTTTTGGGTGAGGAACCACCGGCTGCCGGCGGACTTGACGATCTGTGGCAGGGCAGCAGAGTACCCAAAGGAGTCCGGCAGCCAGGCTTCCCTGCACTCGACGCCAAATTCGGCCAGGAAGAAGCTCTTCCCCTCCAGGAACTGCCGTGCCATGGCCTCGCCGCCGGGCATGTTGGTGTCCGATTCCACCCACATGCCGCCCACAGGAACGAATTGTCCTGCACGCACCTTTTCACGGATCCGCCCGAAGAGTTCGGGGTAGAACTCCTTGATCCAGGCCAGCTGCTGTGCAGATGAGCAGGAGAAAACGAAATCGGGGTATTCATCCATCAGGGCCACCACGTTGGAGAACGTCCTGGCACATTTGCGGATGGTCTCCCGGACGGGCCACAGCCAGGCCGAGTCAATGTGGGCGTGGCCCGTGGCAACGAGCTGATGGGCGGAGGCATAGGCGGGCCTGGCCATCACTTCAATGAGCGCTTCGCGTCCGGCTGCGGCGGTCCCGGCAACGTCGTCCGGGTCCATCACATCCATCATCCGCTCAAGCGCCCGGAGGATCTCATGCCGCCGCGGAAGCTCCAGGGGCAGTTCCGCCATCAGCCCGGACAGGGTCCAGATGTCCTGCTGGAGTTCCCAGACCGTCCGGTTCAACTCGGCAATGGCAATGGTTCCCAGGGTGTACTGCGGTGCTGTCCCCGCTGTTGACTTATCCCCGTACGGCGTGGGCGCGAACGTCCAGCCTTGCGCTACATCAGGGTTGGCCGCGGCCTCCACGTAGAAGTCCACAGCCATGCCGCCTCCAAGCAGCTTCAGCGGTATGTACTGGTTCCGGGGTGAGACGGCTTTGATGATGGTGCCATCGGCGCGCCAGGCGATGCCCTCGCACTGGAAGCCGGGAACCTCGATGGTGAAGCCAAGGTCAACCACCACTTCAACAGTCGTATCCGGTTCCGTGCCCCAGAACTCAGGGACTTCGCCCTGCAGGCGGAGCCACTTGGTACCCCAGGGCTTCCCCCAGGGCGCGCCGTGTTCCTGCGGCAGGAAGTTTTGCCGCATGGCCTCGAGCGCCGGCACAGGTTCGTCCGGTACGTCCCAACTGCTCAGCGTGAGGGGAAGGCTCCTGCTGTATACGGCGGGAACGATGCGTTCGCGGACGAACCTGTCGAGGCGGACTTCCGTAATCCGGCGGTCGTCATGCAATGTTGGCCCTCTTCAGCACTGGAAACGTGGACCATGGTGTCCATTCAGTGGATAAAATCTACCCGCTGGTAGCTTACTCGCGAATCCCTGCGGATAACATCCCTGGAAAAGCGGTTTCCGAAAAGGACGGGGCCTGCGGCGGAGCCGATGTTCAGTGCAGCGCGGCGGCGGGTGCCTGGGCAACCGGCCTGATGATCCGGTGATCCCCGGCGTAGATATTGAGGCTGGTTCCCCGGCTGAACCCGGCGAGGGTCAGGCCGCTGGCCTCTGCCAGTTCAACAGCCAGGCTGGAGGGAGCGCTGACGGCAGCAAGTACCGGGATTCCCGCCAGGGCCGCCTTCTGTACAAGCTCGAAGGAGGCCCGCCCTGATACCTGGAGGACCGTTCCGCGCAGCGGCAGCAGTCCTTCGCGCAAGGCCCAGCCCACCACCTTGTCCACAGCGTTATGGCGGCCTACGTCCTCCCGGAGGCACATAAGCTCCACGCCGCCGTCGTCCTGGATCCTGAACAGCCCGGCCGCATGCACGCCGCCCGTATCCTCGAAAAGGCGCTGGGATTTCCGCAGCAGGCCCGGCAGGGACGCGAGGAGCCCGGCATCGATGGTCAGGGGATCCGCGGCGGGACTGTAGTGCGAGGACTTTTGGACGGACTCCACCGAGTCGGTTCCGCAAATGCCGCAGGAGCTCGACGTATAGATGTGGCGGCCAATGGACGGAACAGTAACATCGGGCCGCAACTGGACCTCAACCACATTGAATGTCTGGACGCCGTTTTCATCCTCCCCTGCGCAGAAACGCAACGACACGAGCTGCTCAGAGGTCCAGATGATGCCCTCCGACACCAGGAAACCGGCCACCAGGTCAAAGTCGTCACCCGGGGTTCGCATGGTGACGGAGAAGGAGAGCTGCCCCAACCGGATCTCCAGCGGCTCCTCTACGGCGAGGACATCCTCACGGTGCCGTACCGGGAACTCGAGCGCCTTCGGAGAACCGTCGAGCACATACTTATGCACCTTGCGGCGCTGGGTCACGCGGCCCATAGCCACCCCTGCCTTTTCATACGTCCATCATGACAACTGCGGGACCGGGATACCAGCGGGTGCTGGGGCCAGGGATCGTCTTCAGCCAAGAAGCGCGCTCCAATCCACGGGGCCGCCGGCCGCCGCTTTGCCGGCCGTCCTGCTTGCCCGCGCGGCTTTCCTCGGCTTGGCTTTGCCGGCAGACTCCGCGGCCGGCGGGATGGGTGGTCCCCAGGGCAGCGCGAACGCCGGCACCGGATCGCCGAGCTGGACCCCGTGCGGCGGCACCGCCATCACGCCCGCCGCCGACGCCAACCCGCGCATCATGCCCGGGCCCGTGTGCTGCGCCGGGGAGGCCATGCCATAGAGGAGCCGGAACGGCATCAGCCGGGTGCGTCCTGGATCGGGTTCGATGGTGCTTCCGCAGGGTACTTCCTGGATTTCGGGCAGGCTGCCGTGGCCAAGCGCGGCGAGCAACGGGGCCCCCACCGTGCACAGGGCCATCATTGCGGCGAGGGGGTTCCCCGGGAGGCCGAGTACGAAGCGGCCGTCCGGCAGTTCGGCCAGGACAGCGGGGTGGCCTGGCCGCATCGCGATCCCGTCGACGACGAGCCGCCCGCCCAGCTCCGCCACCGCCTGCCGGAGGTGGTCCGTGCCTGATCGCCCTGTCCCGCCAGTGGTGATAACGACGTCGGCCGGCAGGTCCGGAGCGCCCGGAGCCTCCGGCACCACGTCTTCCAGGGCGGCGAGCCACTCCTCATAGGAGTCCCCGATCCTCTGCTGTCCCCCCGCTATTCCTCCCAGCATGCCCACCACGGCCGGCAACTGCGGACCAAAGGTATCGCGTACCTGGCCGGGATCCGGAACTCCCTGCCCTATCACCTCGCCACCGGTCAGCAGGAGCCGGACCAGGGGTTTCCCCTGGACCTGCAACTCGTCGTAACCCGCCAGGGCAGCCACCGCGAGATGGGCCGGGTTGAGGTCCGTGCCTGCCTTGACAAGGATGTCCCCGGCCATCGCTTCCTCCCCGGCTTTCCGGATGTGCTGGCCGTTCCGCGGCTCGCCGGGCTTGGCGGTTCCCCCGGTCATCAAGACAGGCAGGCCGTCGTCATCCTTGCCCAGCACGGCGCTCTCGCTGCGCAACACCGCTTTACCCCCGGGAGGAATGAGACCGCCGGTCACGATGGGGCTGGCCTGGTGCGGCGCCAGCCGGTTGCCCGGCTCCACCAGGATCCATGGCCCGGTCCCGTTAACCGCCCAGCCATCCATGGCTGAGGACGCGTAGTGGGGCATATCCTGCAACGCCACAATGTCCTGGTCCAACCTGCGGCCCAAGGCCAGGGCCAGGGGAACCGGCCCGGCGGGAATCGGGGTGGCTGCATCAAAAGCCGCCTGCCGGGCTTCTTCCCACGTATGGTCCAGATGCTGCGGCTGGTCCAGATGCTGCGGCGCTTCCGGCAGGTCGCTTGGACTCCGTTCTTCCCCGGGTTCCTCGGTCATTCGCCGGGAGTCCCGGCGGCTTCAGCATCGTAGTCCGCAGCCAGGGAACGTGCCACGTCAAGCGCCCCTTCCATTGACGCGGCATCTGTGCTGCGCCCGGACGCCGAGGCCAGGCCGGCAGCGTAGCCGGCGATGAAGGTGGTGAGGGGCGCCGCGGGCCGCACAACGGAGTGGGCAGCGACGCCCGCGAGTGCGAGGATGGCATTGACGTCCACCTGGACGTCCTCAAGCTCATAAGCTTGGAGCAGGGACCTGCACCATTCCTCCAGCGTTTCATCCTGGCTTTTCACGAACTGCCTCCCAATTTAATTGCTGCCGTTCCGGTCCTGGCCCTCGTCCCGGCTTCCGGCGTCAACTCCAAGTGCGGCGGCATCATCCCAGGTATCCACATCGGCAGTGGAGCCTGCAGGGACGGTGACAAGCTGCACGTCAAGACTAGCAAGGAGCGCCCGCATGGAACCGTTGGTTAAGGCACCGCGTAAGGCCAATTCCCGCCCTGCCTTTTTTAACATGCTCGTGCGGTAAAACCCCGCGAGCTGCTGGGCCCTGCCATCTTCGGAGCACGCGATGATTGCGTCGGCCCTGGTCTCCCCCGACTCCAGTGCCTTGGCCAGCACCTGCACGGCAGCCGAGACCCGGGGCATATCGCATGCCAGCACGAGGGTGTAGGCAGGTTCGCTTGCGGCTTGGGCGAGGGCCTCCAGACCGGCGGCCACCGCGGCGGCCGGTCCTGCGAACTCCGGCTGTTCCCGGCAGGAAATCACCCCTGCCGGCAGGGCGCCGGGTTCCGGACCAACCACCACTGTGCGCGTTGCGCCGGAGGCCGCTGCAAGCGCCCGCTGCAGGAGGGTGTCACCGTGAAAGACCAACTCTTGTTTGGGTACGCCCCCCAGTCTCGAGGACCGGCCTCCGGCCAGGATCAGGGCGTTGAAGTACAAGCGGTCTTGTTCCACCCTCCCAGCCTAGTCGGGCGACGGCGGGGGCAACGTACTCAGGGCGGCAGCTTGGGCCAGCACGAAGCCGGCAGCCGAACCAGGGGATCAGGCAGCACGCTCGGGCAGGAGGAACGGGTCCCACGCGGGCGTGGGCTTCTCGAGTTCCTTAATCTGCCAAATGGTGCCATGAGGAGGCTCCGGGACGAACCGCAGCTTCCAGCCCATCTCAGCCGGCGTGTGGTCGCCTTTGAGGTTGTTGCACCTCAGGCAGGCCGCCACCAGGTTTTCCCACGATTCGGCTCCCCCGCGTGACTTTGGGTGAACATGATCGATGGTGTGCGCAGCTTTTCCGCAATAAGCGCACTTGTGCCCGTCACGTCGAAGCACTCCGCGCCGGCTGACAGCGGTGGACTGGTTATATCTGGGCCGGATGTAGCGGTTCAGGAGGATCACGGACGGGCGGCCCAGGATCTCCTGGGGGCCCACTACGGGATCGTCCCCTTCGGCCACGACGCTCGCCTTGCCCGTGAGGACAAGCACCAGCGCCCGGCGGAAAGTAATAACCGCCAGCGGTTCATATCCAGCATTCAGAACGAGAGTGCGCATGCACGTACCTCTTCACGGCCGCACCCGTCAGGGGCACGAGGGCCGGCTGCCCTCGGCATGTCCGGGCTATGGATCGACACCACAAGAGTAAACAAAGAAGTGCACTATCGGCTAATAGCTGGAGCACGCGCCGCCGTGTCCGGCCGACATTCGGTGGCGCCTCGCCGCATCCAGTAGCCGTCCGGAGCTGCCCAGACGGTTAACGGAACAGGACCCCTGCCGCAAAGCAGGGGTCCTGGGCCAGTGTTGTTCAGCGGCGCTTCCGGGCCGCCGTTTTATCAGCTGACGCGGATGAACACCGGGCCGGAGCCAACGTTGGCGCTGAAGACAACGGTCTGGTTACCGTTGTAGCCGCCGTGGACCGCCTGGCCGTTACCAGCGTAGACAGCTACGTGGGCCATGCCGGCGCCGCCGTCTGCGTAGTAGATCAGGTCGCCCGGCTGAGCTTCAGCAGCGCTGACCGTACGGCCAAGGGAGAGGTAGCCTGCAGGCCAGTCGTGGAAGTTGATGCCCACGGCAGCCAAAGAGTTGGTCACCAGCATGGTGCAGTCCTGCATAACGCCAAGCTGGGCGTATGCGGCGGACAGGATGGCTGCACCCTTACCGCTGGCCGAGGCAGGAGCGGCGGGGGCTGCCGGAGCAGGAGCCGTGGCGGTTACCTTTGCGACAGCGGCGGTCCTTGCGGCCGGCGCAGGAGCCGGAGCGGCTTCCTGGACTTCAACCTCGGGCTCCGGAGCTTCAATAACGGGAGCCGGCGTGGTGGTCACAGCAGGCTTCTCGAAGGAGATGGCAATGGTGGAAGCGGCGGAGATCGGAGCCTCGACCGTTGACTCAACTTCCAGGTTGGAGGCCTGGGCGGAGTCACGCTGGACGTTGGCGTCAGCAGCGTTGGCAGCGAGGCCGCTGGTCAGGACCAGGCCGGAAGCGGCTGCGATAACAGCTGCCTGGCGTCCTACGCCGCCGGCGTTCCCGCCGACAGCTTTGGCAATGATGGCGAGCGAGTTGGTTTTGGTGACCTCGGCGCGGTGCCGTGCGGTTGCACGAGTAGTCATCAGTTCTCTCTTTCGTTTTCCTTTAGACCGCATGTAGGCAGCCAAAGGCGTTTGGACGCGCCGGCATCTTGGGGGTACGCCGGCACGCCCCGAACGGGGATGTGTGTGATTTAGCGAAGAGCGTGTTTTGGGCAAAGAAAAAGCCCTTGGACCCTGGGGTCGAAGAACTAGTTCATAGTGAAAAACGAGGAAGAGCCGGTAGCAGCTACCGAGTGCAGCAGCGTTCCCTGGGACGGGTTCAAGGCGCTGATCATCATGCCGTTGCCGACATAGATGCCTACGTGCGCGCCGCCGTTCTGCATGACCAGGTCACCCGGCTGAGGCGTGGAGGTGGGCTTCATTGCAGTCCACGCGTTGACGCGGGGGATGCTGATGCCGGCCTGGGCGTAGACCCACTGGGTGAAGCCTGAGCAGTCCCAGCCGTTGGGGGTGGTGCCGCCCCAAACGTACGGACGGCCAATGCCGGTGTAGGCGATTCCCGCGATTCCGGAGGTGGAAGCGGAGGCAACGGTTTCAGTGGGCTTCTCGGCGGCGGTTGCCGGAGCGGCTGCGGTGGCAGCCGTGGCAGCGGTGGTTGCCGTTCGGTTGGCGGAGGCAGTTGACTGCGTACGCACCGTTTCGACGACCTTGGGCGCCGGAGTGGTCTTGACCACGGGGCGCTCGAAGGAAACGGTGGCCGTGGGTGCCGCAGTGACCGCGAGGGCGCTCTGTGCGGATCCGGACTCGGTGGAGGCGGAGACACCAGCGGTGGTGTCCGCCGCATTGGCCGGCAGGCCCATGGTCAGGATGAGGCCGGACGCAGCTGCGATCACTGCAGCCTGGCGACCTACTGTCCCGGCATTGGCACTAACAGCCTTGGACATGGAGTCCAGGGGGTTGGTACGAACCGGTTGCGCACGGTGGCGCGCAGAATTATGGCGTGAAGACACGAAGGTAGCCTCTCCCAATGCCTACGAGGTGAGCTGTCGGATTCGGATGGGAGTCACCCGGCCGCGCAGCTTCCTGGGAAGCTTCTGCGACTTAACCCCAAGGCCTTCAAAAAGCTGAAGGCCAAAATTGGTTCCCCCGCCCCTGCCAGACGATGAAATGCGAACGGACCTTGAGCGGTGGCAGAGTTAGGCAATCCGCACAAGAGCGTCAACTTCGGAAAAGTTGACGCGAGTTAGACGGTACAGCAGTTTTGCGTGAATGTCACATTCAGGTCACGGCAAGTCAAGATCATTCGATAGCTCACCGTCACTTGACTAAAGCCAGCCGGTCGGGTCAACAACTTCGCCGTTGACCTGTACCTCAAAGTGGAGGTGGCAGCCGGTGGAGGCTCCAGTGGTCCCGCTGAGGGCCACAACGTCCCCACGGGACACCGTCTGCCCCTCCTTCACGCTGAAGGATGACAGGTGGTTGTAGGTGGTCTCGAGGCCGTTGCCGTGATCCACCACCACACGGTTGCCGCCACCGTACTGGTGCCACCCGGCGAAGGTGACTGTTCCGGTAGCTGCAGCAAGTACAGAGGTGCCGCACTGGGCCACATAGTCCTGTCCCCGGTGGAAGTCGCCGGAGCCTCCGGTAATGGGACTGACCCGGTACCCGAAGGGCGAAGCAGTGGTCAAGGCAGAGAGCGGGGCACCAAGGCTTCCAGCGGAAGCGGCGCGGGTGATGGCGCCGGCAGACTGAGCGCTGAGAAGTTGCTTCAGCTTGCCATCCGGGTCCGCCTGGGTAACCACAGCAGAGCGGCTGAAGTCGATTTGGGCGCCAGCTTCCGCGGAAACCTGGGGCTGGGGCACAACAGCGGACGCAGCCACAGGAGCGGAACCGGAGGCGTCGGTGGCCATCACTGGACTGGTAGCCGGCACCGTCACGGTGAGTACCAGTCCGGTGGCAGCGAGGGCGATGCCGGCCTTTTGGCCGATGCCGCTGGCAGCAGCGAATTCAGTGATCTGACGGAAGGGACCCCGACGGCGGCGCGCATCACGGTGCGGATCGCGGGGGCGTTCCGAGGTGATGACTTCGACAACAGGCGGTGTCGAAGCAGGGACCGCCGCGCGGCGGCGTCCCCTGGAATTCTGCATGGTCAAGAAGGGTTCCTCTCTGGAAAGCCTGCGAAGTTAGCTGTCGGATTCGGGTCAGAGAGTTCAAAGACCCGGTCCGCCGTAAGCAAGCTTCGGCACAGAGATATCCCCGGAGGAATCCTTCACTGGAAGAGGCTTGCTGCTGACGGACTTCACCCCAAGGCAGTCCCCCGCTGCCGCTTGTGGTTCCCCCGCCTCTGCCAGTTACGACTGGTGCTCCTGATCCGCTGGCAGAGCTCGGCTCCAGATCAGGTAACGCTTTAATATCAACGCTTGGTTCAACTATAGATGCTTAAGGCCCAAAGTAACAATTCCGTTATCATTGCGTAACGGCCCTCACATGGGGTACCGGGCTCGTCCGTGGCTTTCTAGCTGATCGCCACGAAGACGTGCGCGGCAACCTCCGGGGGCAACTCCAGCGCCCCTTCGATTCCGGGAACCCGGACCGAAATGTAGTCACCCACCCGCTCCAGCGATACAGCGGCACCCGGCCGGATGCCGCCCTCATCGAGCTGGGAGAGCAGTTCAGGCTCTACCTGGATGGGCTCGGCAAGCCGGCTGATGGTCACCACTGAGGCGGGACCGTAGGATTTCATCGCCTCAAGAAGGCTAATGGCTCCATCCGCGAAACCCAGGGACGCCACGCCACCCAGGGCAGCAAGGCCCGGAATCGGGTTCCCGTAGGGGGACTCGGTGGGGTGGTTCAGCAACTCGTAAATGCGCCGTTCCACCCGCTCACTCATCACGTGCTCCCAGCGGCAGGCCTCATCGTGGACATAGGCCCAGTCCAGCCCGATCACATCGGCGAGAAGGCGTTCGGCCAGGCGATGCTTGCGCATTACTTCCGTGGCACGCTTCCGGCCTGTCTCGGTCAGCTCAAGGTGGCGGTCGCCCGAGACCACAACGAGCCCGTCCCGTTCCATGCGTCCGATGGTCTGGGAGACGGTGGGACCGGAGTGGCGCAGCCGCTCGGCAATACGCGCACGAAGGGCAACAATGTTCTCTTCCTCGAGCTCCAGAATGGTCCGAAGGTACATCTCCGTAGTATCGATCAGATCCGTCATCCAGCTCAGCTCCTCGAGCACAGTACCTAGCGTTGTCCCACCGTATCGCCTTCACCGCGACGTAGTCCGTGGAAAAGCTTAGCCTATTTTGACTTTGTCCTAATAGTTCGCGTGGGTGCGGGCGGACCGTCTCATTGGCTGGACTATGGCGGTTCCGGTTCCCGCCCATGAAGCGGTTCAGGCAGAATGAGGGAGGCCCTGGTTGCAGTCGTTCCCGGCTGCCGGCCACCAACACCCGACCGGACAAAAGCCATGTCCACGCCGAAATTGGAGCACCCGTGAGCGAAACCAGCATCACTATTCCCGCCGACCTCCTGCCCCAGGACGGACGGTTCGGCGCCGGGCCTTCCAAGGTCAGGCAGGAGCAAATTGATGCGCTGTCCGCGGCCTCGAAGAACATCCTGGGCACGTCCCACCGGCAGGCCCCGGTCAAGAACCTCGTTGGTTCCGTCCGCGAAGGTCTCAGCCAGTTCTTCCGTGCCCCCGAGGGCTACGAAGTGGTCCTGGGCGTTGGCGGCTCCACGGCTTTCTGGGACGTGGCGAGCTTCGGCCTGGTTGAAAACAAGGCGCAGCACCTTTCCTTCGGCGAGTTCGGCTCCAAATTTGCCGCAGCCACCAACAACGCGCCCTTCCTGGACTCCTCGTCCATCATCAAGTCCGAACCGGGCACCCGCCCTTCAGCCAAGGCCGAAGCAGGGGTGGACGTTTACGCCTGGCCCCAGAACGAGACCAGCACGGGGGTTTCAGCGCCGGTTAAGCGTGTTGCCGGTGCAGATGAGGGTGCCCTGGTGCTGGTGGATGCCACCTCTGCCGCGGGCGGGCTGGACGTGGACGTGGCGGAAAGTGACGTTTACTACTTCGCTCCGCAGAAGAATTTTGCCTCGGACGGCGGCCTCTGGCTTGGGCTGTTCTCCCCCGCCGCCCTGGAACGTGTGGCGCGGATCAAGGCGGGCGACCGCTGGATTCCGGATTTCCTGGACCTGCAGACCGCAATTGACAACTCGCGCTTGAACCAGACCTACAACACTCCATCACTGTCCACGCTGGTAACGCTGGACGCACAGGTGCAGTGGCTGAACTCCAACGGCGGCCTTGACTTCGCTTCTTCGCGCACGGCCGATTCTGCCGGCCGTATCTACAGCTGGGCTGAGGCTTCAGAGTTCGCAACCCCCTTCGTAACCAATCCCGATGAGCGTTCAAACGTCATCGCAACCATCGACTTCAATGAATCCGTGGATGCAGCAGTGGTCGCCAAAGTCCTCCGCGCCAACGGCATCGTGGACACCGAGCCGTACCGCAAGCTCGGCCGCAACCAGCTGCGCATTGCAACCTTCGTGGCCATCGAACCGGCCGATGTTTCCGCGCTTCTTGCCAGCATCGACTATGTGGTGGGCGAACTGCGCAAGTGATCGGGACTGCGCGCAGCTAACGTGGCTGACGTAACGCCCCAGTCTTAACGTACGACGGCGCCGCCCGGGTCCTGCCCGGTCGGCGCCGTTTGCGCGTCCTGGCCCAGTTTCCTTGCTGGGCGCGGTTGTTCTCTGTGCCCTAATCTGCCAAGGAGGCGTGGCCTGTGGGCTGCTCAGGCACGTCGGCTTCATCAACCTGTGCCTGGTCGTCCTGGGCCTGGTCAACCTGGGCCTGATCGTCCAGGTCTGCAGCGACCAGGGCTCCAGCCTCCCCATCAACAGGCTGTGTAGTACCAGGCTGTGTAGTAGCAGGCTCGGCGGCGTCGGTTTCCGACACATCAGGGTGGGATGCACGTACATCAGCCTGCTGCGCACCGGCGTCGGGCGTGGCGGCTTCCGGCTCGTGCGCCCGGTCCTCACCGCGCCCCGATTCCTGTTCCTGTTCCTGTTCATCCTCGGGCCGCACCCGCTCGGCCCACGGAACCCATTCGGGGGCGAGGATGGACTCCTCCGATGGCAAGAGGCCGAGCTCGTTGACCGTGACCACCTTGGACCGCGAATTCCGCGTCAGCACTGCGAACCACTGCCAGCCGGCATAGCCGGGCAGCCTGCATTCAAAGAGGTGAGTGACCAGGCGGTCGCCTTCGGTCTTGGCCGCCAGGTGCTCCCCAATGTCCGACGCTGCGGTGATGCCCTCGATGGCCGTTCGCGCCGTGTCCACGGCAGCAGCGAGGAAAGCATCCGGCTTACCTGTACGCCACACGGGCACACCGGCGCGGCGCTTGGCTGGTTTTGCCGCCCAGGGCACCCGGTCCACCGGTTGAATGACCGGTGACTCCAAACCCGGTGGCTCCAGGTACGTTGACTCCGGGTCGAGTGACTCCAGGTCCTGCTGATCAGCTTCCCGGTTCATGAAGGCCTAAACGTCCAGCTCGTCGGCAACCTTACGCAGGGCCGCGGCGATGGCCTTGCCCTTGTTGCCTTCCGGGTACTTGCCTTTGGAAAGGGTTCCGGACAGGTTGTCCAAAACAGTCACCAGGTCCTGGACCAGCGGCGCAAGGTCCTTCGCGCTGGGCCGTTTCGCCTTGGCAATGGACGGCGTCTTGTCCAGCACGCGCAGGCCCAGGGCCTGGGCTCCCTTGCGGCCGTCTGCCACTCCAAACTCGACGCGGGTGCCTGCTTTCAGCTCTGTTACGCCCTCAGGCAGCGACGATTTGGGCAGGAAGACTTCCTGGCCATCTTCGCCCGCGAGGAATCCGAAGCCCTTTTCCTTGTCATACCACTTGACCTTGCCGGTAGGCACGTAATCAACCTTCTTCGTTCTGACGTCTTGAGACACGGCCAGCTGTCACCGCATCCACATGGTTGTGCGGGTCCAAGGTGTGACGGCTGGGAGACCGTGTTGGTCTGTATCCCTCAAGGTTATCCTGCCCGCTGCCGTAATCCTGCTTTCGAGGGCTCTCCGCAACGCCACCCTGCAGCCATGCCGGGACTGTCAGACCGGGCTGTTAGCGTTACGTTCATGACACCCTCGCGTTACCGGCGTCCCCTGACGATCGTCGCCGCCGTTATTGCCGTGCTTTCGCTGGCGGCGGTGGCTGCCGTTATGGCCTTCGCCTTCGCCGGTTCAGTTGCTCCTGCCTGGGTCACCTACACCGCGCTCTACGGCCTGCCGCTGGCATTCCTCCTGATGCTGTTCCTTGTTCTGGACAGCGTTGCCGGCCGCCGCCGGGCAGGAAAACCGGGCGGGCGGTAACGTTGGACTGATGTCCCTTATTCGCGCGCTCAGCAAGGACCTGGAGGCCCGCAGCGACGACTCGTTGCGGGCGCTGTTCGACGCGCGTCCGGATCTCGTTTCCCCCCCGGTACCTGACTTCGCCGCCCTCGCTGCCCGGGCCAGCGGGCGTGTCAGCGTCCAGCGTGCGCTGGAACGCCTCAACCGGCCACAGATGCAGGTCCTGGAAACCCTCCATTTGTGCACCAACACGGATACGGAGCACAGCGCCTCCGCCACAGGACTGCGCAAACTGATATCGGGTTCCACGGTTGCCGCTGTGGAACGGATCCTGGCGTCCCTGCAGGAACTCGCCCTCGTACACCGCGCAGAACCCCCGCACGGATCACCCGCCACCGGCAACAGGCAGCGCTATTACCTTCCCGTCGGCAGCCTCAAGGATGTGGTGGGCATTTATCCTGCCGGGCTTGGCCGCAGCTATACCGAACTGGTGCGCCTCCAGCCGGCTTTTGCGCAGCGGGCGGTCCAGCTGGTTTCCGAGCTTCACCGCAGCGGTGCAGCCATCCATGGAGCCACAACGCCCATGGAAGCAGCGCTTGCCCTGCAGCACTGGACGTCCTCGCCGGAGAACCTCCAGGACATTTTGGCCACGGCTCCGGAACGGACGGCCGCCCTGCTCGCCCGGTTCAGGAACTGGGCCATGGGTGCCGTTCCCCAGGCGCAGCGCAAGGCGTCCATCTCCACCGAAGGATCCGACGTCGGGCCGATCGACTGGCTCCTGGCCCGCGGACTGCTGGTGCCGCTTGACGCCGCCCATGTGGAACTGCCGCACAGCGTGGGGCTCTCGCTGCGCGGGGGTGCCATCATCGACGACTTCAGGCTGTCGCCGCCGGTTCCCGAGCTCGGCCAAACCAGTGCGGCGTTGCGGCGGAATGCTGCCTTGGGAGCCATCAGCGAGACGCTGCGGCTCGTGGGCGAAATACTCCATGCGGTCCGGGAGCAGCCCCTGGCCACACTGCGCAGTGGCGGCGTAGGTGTCCGTGAGATGCGGCGGCTCGCCGAGATGCTCCGGATCGACCAGCCCCGTGCCGGGCTGCTCCTGGAGCTCTGCGGGCTTGCCGGACTGATCCGCCTGGATGTGGACTCCTCATCGTGGGTCCAGCCGCCGGAGCTGGAGTGGCTTATCCTGCCCAGGCAGGAACAGTGGCTTTGGCTCGTTAACGCCTGGCTGGCCAGCGAGCGCGTACCGTCCCTGGTGGGGCAACCGATCAACGGGACCCCGGGAGCCGCAGCGCACCGTGCCGCTTCCGGGAGCACCATCATCGCCTTATCGGCCGAAGCGCAACGGCCCGACGCCCCGGTCGTTCGCAAACGGATCCTGGAGATCCTGAACGAACTCACCCGGGAAGCAGCAGCCCCTGACGGAACTGCGCCCGTCCTGGACGCCCCAGCGGTGCTCCAACGCGCAGAGTGGGCCCAACCGCGGATGGCCCGCCGCTTCAGCTCACTGATCCGCGGAGTCCTGGCAGAAGCCGAAGTACTCGGACTGCTGGGCTCCGGGGCCTTGAGCCAACTGGGAAGCGCCATCGCGGACGACGATCCCGAGGCCGCCCTCTCCATCCTGGGTGAGCACCTGCCCGCGGAATTGAACCACGTACTGCTCCAAGCAGACCTCACCGCAGTTGCCCCCGGGTACCTGGCCCCGGCGCTGACCGAAAAACTGCTGTTGATGGCCGACGCTGAAGGCCAGGGGCCCGCCACCATCTACCGGTTCTCGCCCGGCTCCGTCCGGCGCGCCCTGGACGCCGGCCACGACGCCTCCACCGTGCTGGAATTCCTGAAGGAGCACTCGGCCACTGCGGTACCCCAGCCGCTGCAGTACCTCGTGGAGGATACGGCGGCCCGGCACGGCCGGCTGCGGGTGGGTGCAGCGGCCAGTTTCGTCCAGAGCGAGGATGAAGCTGCACTGTTGGAGCTGCTGGCCGGGCCGAAGACGGAGGGGCTTGGCCTGGTGCGGATTGCGCCCACGGTCCTCATCTCATCGGCGCCGCCGCGGGAAACGGCGCAGGTCCTCCGGAGCCTGGGCCTCTCCCCGTCCATTGATGATTCGGAACAGCCGGTGCTCCGGCTCCGGCGCGTTCCGGCGCCCCACACCCCATCCCGCCCCATCTACACTGCCCCGCGGACAGCCCCGCCGGCGGAGGAAGTGCAAGCACAACTTGATGTGCTGCGCCACCGTCCTGCCGCCGTAGGGACTCATCACGGCGCGGACGCAGACCATAGCGGTGAGGCAGCCACGCAGCTTGGTTTGGAGGCGCTGCAGCGGGCCATCCGGCTCAAGCAGCGCATCAGCATGAACGTGGTGGACGGCCTGGGGAATGCCAACCTGGAAATTGTTGTTCCCCTGTCAGTAAGCGGCGGACGGGTGCGGGTCTTTGATCCCGCGAAGGACACCGAACGGGTGCTGTCCATCCATCGCATCATTGACATTGAGGCCGCAGAGGAACTGCGCCAGTGAAGGACTCCCCCGCGTGAACGACGGACCCCTGATAGTCCAGAGCGATAAAACCATCCTGCTCGAGGTTGACCACGAGCTCGCCACCGAAGCCCGGCATGCCATCGCACCGTTCGCAGAGCTGGAACGCGCCCCTGAACACGTTCACAGTTACAGGCTCACTCCCCTGGGCTTGTGGAATGCCCGTGCCGCCGGACTTGACGCCGAGAAAGTCCTCGACACCCTCCTGAAGTACTCCCGGTTCCCCGTGCCGCATTCGCTGCTGATCGACGTCGAAGAAACCATGTCCAGGTACGGCCGGCTGCGCCTGGAGAAGGATCCGCAGCACGGATTGGTTATGCGGACTGACGACTACCCGGTTCTCGAGGAAGTGATCCGGTCCAAAAAGATCCAGCCGCTGCTGGGCCCACGTATTGACGGCGAAACTGTGGTGGTGCACGCGTCGCAGCGTGGACAGCTCAAGCAGCTCCTGCTCAAGATCGGGTGGCCGGCGGAGGACCTGGCCGGCTACGTGGACGGCACCCCGCACCTGATCGCGCTGAATGAGGACGGCTGGAAACTGCGGCCGTACCAGCAAATGGCCAGCGACAACTTCTGGGCAGGCGGCAGCGGGGTTGTGGTGCTGCCCTGCGGGGCGGGCAAAACGCTGGTAGGTGCCGCAGCCATGGCCACCGGTTCCACCACCACCCTGATCCTGGTCACCAACACCGTCGCTGCCCGGCAGTGGAAGGACGAGCTGCTCAAGCGCACGTCCCTCACCGAGGACGAGATTGGTGAGTACTCGGGGGCTGTGAAGGAAGTACGGCCGGTAACCATTGCCACTTACCAGGTCCTCACCACCAAGCGCGGCGGCCTGTATCCGCACCTTGAACTGGTGGATGGGCACGACTGGGGCCTGATCATCTACGACGAAGTGCACCTGCTGCCTGCACCCATCTTCCGGATGACGGCGGATCTGCAAGCCAGGCGACGCCTTGGCCTGACAGCAACCCTGGTACGGGAAGACGGCCGCGAGGGCGAGGTGTTCAGCCTGATTGGCCCCAAGCGTTACGACGCACCGTGGAAGGACATCGAGTCCCAGGGCTACATTGCCCCGGCCGACTGCGTGGAGGTCCGGGTGGACCTGCCGCGGGACGAGCGGGTGGCGTACGCCATGGCGGACGACGCGGACAAGTATCGGCTTTGTGCCACCTCAGAGTCCAAAACGCAGGTGGTGGAACAGCTCGTTGCCCGGCACCGTGGGGAGCAACTGCTGGTCATCGGCCAGTACATCGACCAGCTGGATGACCTCGGCGAGCGCCTCGGGGCGCCGGTCATCAAGGGCGACACGTCCGTGAAGGTGCGCCAAAAACTCTTTGACGACTTCCGTGCCGGCGGGATCCAGACGCTCGTGGTCTCGAAGGTTGCCAACTTTTCCATCGACCTTCCCGAAGCCTCTGTAGCGATCCAGGTTTCCGGTTCCTTCGGATCGCGGCAGGAGGAGGCACAGCGGCTGGGCAGGCTGCTGCGGCCCAAGAAGGACGGCCGGGCGGCGCGGTTCTACTCGCTCGTGGCCCGGGACACCCTGGACCAGGACTTCGCGGCCAAACGCCAGCGGTTCCTTGCCGAACAGGGCTATGCCTACCGCATTATGGACGCCAAGGACGTTGAAACGGCCGAATAGCCCTATGTTGCCGCTTAGGTGACACCCCTCGAGCTGTCCCGCGCGATACGTCCTGACCGCGGATCAAACTGCGGACGCTCATAGGCCAGCTCTCCGCCACTGCGGCCGCCGTAGGGACGGCCGTGATCGGCGAATTCTTCCCGGAAGAAGGCCAGGCACCACTGCCCCATCTGCAGCCTGGCACCCGTGCGAAGTACTGATGGGCCTTTGCCGGCGACGCTGCCGCTGACCGCCCCATGGGGGACCAGCACGTACTCGTCCTGTTCATCATGCCGTATCTCGGCATGCAGTCCGTCCAGCCCTTCGAGCAGGATATCGGAGCCGGGGCCGCTGCCGATGGTGGTGGTTTCCCCTGCCAGTGTGACCTCCCGTGGGATCTGGCCTGTCCAGGCGGCTGAGTCCTGGACGAAGATCAGCCGCGGACGGCCGCTGCCCCGGATGTAGTGGGTGGTGGTGATCCGGCGGTTGATCTTTCGTTGGACCGTGGGCAGCAACGGCAAGGGGGTCGACGGCGGCAGGAGCCTGGCTGCAGCGGGCTTCCGCCGGCTCTGCCGGACAAGCGGCACCAGCGCACCCAGTTTCCCCAGTTTGATGTACGGCGAACGGGTTACAAGCCGTTGCGAGGCTGGACTGTCCACGGCTCCAAGGCTGATAATGCCTCCGTCCGGGCCGGAGAGCGTGACGCTGACTCCCTTGCCGGCGAGCATCTTAGCCAGCGGCCTGACGTCGTCAAGCGACGGCATGCGGCCGCTTCCCAGGGGTGCCAGGCTGTCCAGTGCCACTTTGACGTCCGTCCCCGAGGAGACGGCACTCCCCTTCGTCACCGAGCCCGACTCATCCGTATAGGAGAAGGACAGGTCCACGTCCAGGCGGAACTCGGACATGTCCGTCAGCTGCGGTTCAGATCGGAACCGGCAACATCCTTGTCGCTGGTCGTGACGCGCAAGCTGCCGTTAAGTTTCCAAGTGGCGCGGGGAGCATCAGGGCCGATGTCCCGGGGCACCTCGACCGTCATATCCACGAACTGGTAGTTGATCGCAGCGCCCTTACCTGTGAGGTAAGACCACATTTCCTCTGCCAAATCTGCCCAGTCGCGGATGCTGCGGTCGTTGGAAGCAGTATTTTCGGAAGCACTCAAATCAGTCATGATGTCTGTCCCCTTCATTGGGCTGGGAATCTTGGAGAACACGGTGTGGTGACGTCAGGCGCTGGCGCCTTCGGCACCGGGGCCGGTCCTTCAATCAATGAATCCAGGGATGGGAACGGGCCCGGCTCCATCACTGTATGCCCGCCCTAGGCCAGGAGGAAGATGTTATCCGGGAAACGTTCTCGCTCCCGTTTCGGTTCCCGTCATGCACACTGGAGGAATGCAAAGTAAAGCCACGCCCGCTGTTCCCCGTCCCGGGCAGGAGTCCGTGTGGAACTACCCCAGGCCCCCGCGCGTCGAGGCGAGCACCGAACGCATTCGGGTAGTCCTCGGCGGGGAGCTGATTCTGGACACCACGGATTCGCTCCGGGTCCTTGAGACCAGCCATCCCCCGGTCTACTACCTTCCCCGGTCGGCGTTCAGCCCAGGGGCACTGGAGCCGGCGCCAGGCAGCAGCTTCTGCGAGTTCAAAGGCTTGGCGCACTACCTCACAGTCCATGGAGGCAGGGTGGCGGCAGAGGGGGCCGCCTGGTTTTATTCTGAGCCCGCGTCGGGATACGAGGCGCTCGCTGGCCGGGTGGCTGTGTACCCCGGCATGATGGACTACTGCGAAGTTGACGGGGAGCGGGTCCGCCCCCAGCCCGGGAACTTCTACGGGGGCTGGATCACTGGCCGGGTAGCCGGTCCCACCAAGGGTGAACCGGGGACCATGCACTGGTGATAGCGGCGTCCGCACACCGAGCTTCCAAGGAATATCCAGACAACTCCCAGCGTCCGGGAGCATGATGGGAACATGAACAAGAACGGACCTGAGGCAAAGCTCCTGGTAGTGGATGACGAACCCAACATCCGGGAGTTGCTCTCCACGTCCCTGCGGTTCGCCGGGTTCGACGTCGTCTCCGCGGCAAACGGACGGGACGCCCTTGCTGCTGCCGACCTGCACGCTCCGGACCTTGCCGTCCTGGACGTTATGCTTCCCGACATGGACGGGTTCACCGTTACCCGCCGTCTCAGGGCTTCCGGCAAGCATTTTCCCGTTCTGTTCCTGACAGCAAAGGACGATACAGAGGACAAAGTCACGGGCCTCACGGTCGGCGGGGACGACTACGTGACCAAACCTTTCAGCCTCGATGAAGTAGTGGCCCGGATCCGCGCCGTCCTGCGCCGGACGCAGCCCCTGCTCGATGATGACGCCGTGATCCGCGTCGATGACCTGGAGCTTGACGACGACGCCCATGAAGTACGGCGCGGCGGCACAGTCATCGAACTGTCCCCCACGGAGTTCAAGCTGCTCCGCTACCTTATGCTCAACCCGAACCGGGTGTTGTCGAAGTCGCAGATCCTGGACCATGTGTGGGAGTACAACTTCAACGGCGATGCCTCCATCGTGGAGTCATACATCTCCTACCTTCGCCGGAAAGTGGACATTGACCCTGAAGCTCCGGCCCTGATCCAGACCAAGCGCGGCGTGGGGTACGTGCTCCGGACGGCAGAAAAGCGCTGACCTTGCTGCAGCAGTGGAAGTCGTCCTCGCTCAGGACGCAACTGGTGGCCATGATCATGGCGCTGCTTATCGTTGCCCTAACGGTGACTGGGGCAGGTACCCTGGCCCTCCTTCACAGCTACCTGCAGGGCCAGGTGGACCAAAAGCTGCAGGCAGCCGTTGAGCTGGCCAGCCGGCAGCGGTCCTTCTCGCAGCTGCAGGCCCCCATGGTTCCCACCGACTACTCGCTGATTCTGTTCGTGCCCGGGGAAGATCCTTTTCCCTTCGGCGCTGAGCCCGACAACGGGCCGGACATCAGCTCCATGACTGTGGAACAGGCCCGGGAACGCGGCACCGACCCATACCAGGTGCGCGGCACCGACGGCCACAACTGGCGGGTTATCGCGGTGACGGTGCAGAACAACCAGACCACAGCCGTGGTGGTCATCGGGCTGCCGCTGGAAAGCGTTGACGACGTCCTGGAGCACGCCACCCTTGTTGTCATCGGCGTGGGCCTGCTGACGCTCCTGTTGGCATCCCTGATTGCCAGCTGGACTGTCTCGCGGGCATTCCGGCCGCTTGCCCGGGTCGAAAAGACAGCCGCCGCCATTGCCGCCGGCGACCTGTCCCGCCGGGTGGACGTGGAAAATCCCGGAACCGAGCTGGGCCGGCTCAGCAGCTCCCTGAACGCCATGCTCGCCCACATCGAAACCGCCTTCTCCGCGCGCACGGCCTCTGAGGCGAGGATGCGCCGGTTTGCCGCCGATGCGTCCCACGAACTGCGGACGCCGCTGGTGACCATCCGCGGCTTCTCGGAGCTGTACCGGCACGGCGCCTTGGCCACTGAGGAGGACGTGGCCACTGCCATGGGCAGGATCGAAAGCGAAGCCAAACGCATGGGCAACATGGTGGAGGACCTGCTGCTGCTGGCCCGCCTGGACGAACAACGGCCGTTGCAGCAAAAGCCCGTAGACCTCCAGCTGATCGCCCATGACGCAGTAGTGGACACCCAAGCCAGCGCCCGCTCACGGGTTATATCCCTTACCGGACTCGACGGTGGCCCGGCAGCCCCTGCGCCGGTGCTCGGCGACGAGGCCAAACTCCGCCAGGTGGTGGGAAACCTCGTAGGCAACGCGCTGCGCTACACCCCGGAAGAAAGCCCCATCGAGCTGGCTGTGGGCGTCCGCGCCACGGAGGGCGGGCAGCCCCGGTCAGTTATTGAGGTCCGCGACCACGGGCCGGGAATCTCGGAGGAGGACGCCTCCAAGGTTTTCGAGCGCTTCTACCGGGCCGATACCTCCCGTACACGGGAGACGGGAGGCAGCGGCCTGGGACTGGCCATCGTGGCCGCGATCGTGGGCTCCCACGGCGGATCGGTCCGCGTGGAAAATACCGACGGCGGGGGCGCCACGCTGGTAGTCGCCCTTCCGCACCGCGACGACGCACAGGAAAAGGAAGCAGCGGACGTCGAGGAAGCAGAAAGCCTGGGCTCTTTTCCCAAGCCCGCCGGCAGTGACTCCCGGGGCAGCGACGGCAGGGTTATCCACATATAGATTCCCCGTAATGGCACCCGCGCCCCCGCTTCCCTAGGCTCGCAGTGGCCCGGACAGTCCGGGCGCGGGAGCAGAAGCTGCCGCTCCAGCGAAAGGCACCGCCATGAGCATCATTTCCGTCGACACCGAACTCCTCCAGCTCAAGTCCGCCAACGTCCAGGCGACTGTGGACCGCATCAGCGCCGATGTCCAGGCCATGAAACGCGGGCTGGACGAGCTCCAGGGCACCTGGCGGGGCTCTGCTGCCACCAACTTCCAAGCACTCATCACGGAGTGGACCATCACCCAAGGCAGGGTGGAGGCATCCCTGGCCTCAATCAATATGGCCCTCGCTTCGGCCGCGGCCACGTATGCGCAGGCTGAGCAGGGGAACACGCAAAGGTTCAGCTGATCGTGCCCAGTGTGCGCGCCCCTAGGCTTCGGGCGTGCCCTGGTGGAAACGCAGCCGCCACCGGCCGCCGTCCTGCACCCACAGGGAGCTCCGGAGAGTCGTACCGGAGCGTGCGTAGCTCCGGTACGTCAGCAGGACTGCACTGGTGCCGATGCGGTCCGCGCCGAGGATCTCGATATCTGTCCGCTCACCCGGGTCTTCTTCGAGTGCCATCATCATGGCGTCCCGCGTCCAGACCCTGCCCGAACTGCCGATTTCCAGGAAGTCCGGGTGCAGCAGGACAGCAGTCCTGCCGATGTCGCCGCGCACCAGCGGGCCAAGCAGTTCACGCTCCAGCTCTTCCACAAGGGCTTCTGGCGGGGCGGTTTCCGCCTGGCCTGTCGCCCCGGCAAGGTCAAAAGCGCCGTCCAACTGGGTAAAGTCCAGCTGGGTGAATTCCTCCGGGGCGGGTTCCTTTTGGGTTGAGTCCTGCCGGGCGCTCCGTTGCGTGGTCTCCGGCGGGGCGGTGTCCTGCTGGCTGAAGAGGTCGGGTTCGCCGGCGGCGGCCGCCGGAATTTCAACTGGGAAAGGGGCCTTGCCTGCCGCAGGGGTTCCGGAAGCCGGTGCGTGCCGGGTACCGGGAAAGCCTGGTCCCGACCTGGCCGCTACCCCCTGCTGGTAGGCGGTTGCAGCGGCCCGCGCCCGTTCATCGGCGGCTTCGTTCAGGTCATGCCCGGCGTGCCCCTTGACCCACTCGAACCTGTACTTCCGTCCGGCGAGTTCCCGGTCCAGCTCTTTCAGCAGATCGACGTTCAGCACCGGCTTGCCGTCCGCCTTCCGCCAGCCTTTGCGCTTCCATCCCGGCATCCACTTGGTGATCGAGTTGATGACGTACTGGCTGTCACAGAGGATGTGAAGGTCCTCGTGGCGAACGTGCGCGGTGGCCCGCAGCAGGTCCAGGACAGCCATCAATTCGCCCTGGTTGTTGGTGCCGTGGGGCCATCCGCCTGCTCGCCAACAACCGTCATTCACGTACCAGGCCCAGCCGGCCGGGCCGGGGTTTCCTAAAGCCGAACCGTCGGCCGCTGCAGTAATCGTCACCGGTCTATCCTGCCAGACGGCAGTGACAATGCGGTGATGCGGTCCCGGCGCAACACCCCGGAGGGCAGCAGCGGGACGAGGGGCCACCCAGCGTAAAAACGACGCTGGAGGATGCCAGAGGAAAGCGTTTGCCGCCAACTCTTGACGCGGACGTCCCGGCCCCGGCACAATCGGACGTTATACGAGAAAACGCTTTCTCACCTCAGGTCCCGCCGCGACGATGCGTGCCGGGAAGCCCCTGAGGAAGCGCGTCCCAGAAACAAGGAAGGCACATCAATGACGATTCCAACCGTTAGCCGGAGGAAATTCCAGCTCGGCGCGGCAGCCCTGGCGCTCTCCCTGCTCGCAACCGGCTGTGGCGCGTCCACCAGCTCAAGCGGCAACGAGGAAGTGACCCTGAGGTTTGCCTGGTGGGGCAACGAGTACCTCAATGCGCAAACCGAAAAGGTGATCGACGCCTTCGAAGCAGAACACCCGAATATCAAGATCGAATCCGAGCCCGGAGAGTGGGCCAGCTACTGGGACAAGCTCGCCACCAAGACTGCCGCCAACGATGCCCCCGATGTCATCCAGATGGACCAGAAGTACATTGCCGAGTACGGCGGACGCGGAGCCCTGCTGGACCTGTCGAAGCAGGAAGGAATCGATACCTCCAAGCTGGACAAGGAAGCTTTGGCATCAGGCCAGTACGACGATGCCCAGTACGGGCTGAGCACGGGCCAGAACGCCTATGTCATCATGGCCAACACAAAGGTCTTTGAGGCTGCCAACGTGCCCCTGCCGGATGACACCAAGTGGACCTGGGACGAATTCATGGAGACTGCGTCCAAAATCAGCGCCGCAGGGGACGGGAAGAACTACGGCGCGGCATACGGCAGCAATGAGGCGGACCTGATCATCTGGCTGCGCCAGCATGGCGAAAACCTTTACTCCGAGGACGGCAAGCTGGACTTCGACACCGCAACGGCCGCCTCCTTCTGGGAGCGCCTGAAGGAACAGCGCGATTCCAAGGCGAGCCCGCCGGCGACCGTCGCCACCGAAGATGCCGGCGCCGGCCTGGAGGAGAGCCTCTTCGGCACCAACCGGGTAGGCATGGCGTGGTGGTGGACAAACCAGCTCGGCTCCTTGGAGGCCACCACCGGCAGCAGCATCAAAATGCTCCGCGCGCCCAGCAAGGACGGCTCGGCGGCAAGTAACGGCATGTACTACAAGCCCACCATGTTCTGGTCCGCTTCTTCACGGTCCAAGCACCCGGAAGCCGCGGCCACCTTCATCAACTACCTGGCCAACAGCCCCGATGCCGGGGCCATCCTGATGACGGACCGGGGAGTGCCCACCAACCCCGAGATTGTGGACGGCATTTCACCCTCCCTGAAGCCCGCCGACACCACGGTGGTTGGCTTCCTGAAGGACATCGCCCCTGACATGAAGGAAGCGCCGCCCGTTCCTCCGGTCGGCGCAGGCAGCGTGCAGAACGTGATCAAGCGGTACACCGATGAAGTCCTGTACGACCGCCTCACGCCGCAGTCGGCTGCCGAAGCATTCAAGAAGGAAGTTGAAGGAATGCTGGCCGGCGCCAGGAAATAGAACTGTCCGGCAAAAGCCCGAACACAAAAAGCGGCCCCCTCAAACGAGGGGGCCGCTTTTGTGTGTACGTGCGGGACGGGCCCGGCGTGGAGGCTAGAAGCCGCCCATGCCGCCCATGTCGTCGCCGCCGCCAACCGGAGCAGGGTTCTTCTCCGGCTTGTCCGCCACAACTGCCTCGGTGGTGAGGAAGAGGCCGGCGATGGAGGCCGCGTTCTGCAGGGCAGAGCGGGTTACCTTGACGGGGTCGTTGACGCCGGCGGCCAGCAGGTCGACGTATTCGCCGGTTGCTGCGTTCAGGCCGTGGCCGGCGGGCAGGCCGCGGACCTTGTCCACCACAACGCCCGGCTCCAGGCCGGCGTTGAAGGCGATCTGCTTCAGCGGAGCATCGATGGCAACGCGGACGATGTTCGCACCGGTTGCCTCGTCACCGGAAAGCTGCAGGTTGGCGAATGCCTTGGCGCCGGCCTGGATGAGGGCCACGCCGCCACCGGCGACGATGCCTTCCTCGACGGCTGCCTTTGCGTTGCGCACAGCGTCCTCGATGCGGTGCTTGCGCTCCTTGAGTTCAACCTCGGTTGCGGCACCGGCCTTGATGACTGCCACGCCGCCGGCCAGCTTGGCCAGGCGTTCCTGCAGCTTCTCGCGGTCGTAGTCCGAATCGGAGTTCTCGATCTCGGCGCGGATCTGGGATACGCGGCCGGCGATCTGGTCGGCGTCGCCTGCACCCTCGACGATGGTGGTTTCGTCCTTGGTGACAACAACCTTGCGTGCCTTGCCCAGGAGTTCCAGGCCGGCGTTTTCCAGCTTGAGGCCAACTTCCTCGGCGATGACCTGGCCACCGGTGAGGACGGCGATGTCGGCAAGCTGCGCCTTGCGGCGGTCACCGAAGCCCGGAGCCTTGACGGCGACGGACTTGAAGGTGCCGCGGATCTTGTTGACGATCAGGGTGGCGAGTGCCTCACCCTCGATGTCCTCGGCGATGATCAGCAGCGGCTTGTTGGACTGCATGACCTTTTCGAGGACAGCAACCAGTTCCTTGACGTTGGAGATCTTGGAGTTGACGATCAGGATGTACGGATCCTCAAGGACCGTTTCCTGGCGCTCCGTGTCGGTGACGAAGTAGGCGGAAATGTAGCCCTTGTCGAAGCGCATGCCTTCGGTGAGCTCAAGCTCCAGGCCGAAGGTGTTGGACTCCTCGACCGTGATGACGCCTTCCTTGCCCACCTTGTCCAGGGCTTCGGCAATGAGGGCGCCGATTTCCTCGTCGCCAGCGGAGATGGACGCCGTAGCGGCGATCTCTTCCTTGGTTTCGATTTCCTTGGCGGAGTTCAGCAGTTCGGCCGTGACGGCCTCAACAGCCTTCTCGATGCCGCGCTTGAGGGACAGCGGGTCGGCGCCGGCCGCAACGTTGCGCAGGCCTTCCTTCACCAGTGCCTGTGCCAGCACGGTAGCCGTGGTGGTGCCGTCGCCAGCGACGTCGTCCGTCTTCTTGGCAACTTCCTTGACCAGCTCGGCGCCGATCTTCTCGTAGGGATCGTCCAGCTCGATCTCCTTGGCGATGGAAACACCATCGTTGGTGATCGTGGGGGCGCCCCACTTCTTTTCGAGGACGACGTTGCGTCCACGCGGGCCGAGGGTGACCTTAACGGCGTCGGCGAGGATGTTCAGGCCCCGCTCAAGGCCGCGGCGTGCCTCTTCATCAAATGCAATGATCTTGGCCATAACGGCAATAGTCCTTTCGGGACAGTCGTTAAGAATGAACCTTCGCTGCAGTGCCCGCGACGGACGATCCTTCGCCGTTGGCCTCTGTATGCCTCGGGGTGCGGATCTCACTCCAGTTAGGTGTTTCTTCGCTCCTCGACCGGTGCCGCGCGCCGCAGGCCGGAACCAGCATTGCTTTAGCAGTCGGTACGTCAGAGTGCTAACTCAATAATTAGCACTCCCCACGTTAGAGTGCAAGCGAAAGACGACGGAAAACGGTGCTGCCGCCAGCGGCACGGGGTTTAGCTCGAAGCCCGCCCCGCGGTCTCAAGGCCGCTCACGGCAGAGTGGTTGTCGGCGCCGTACGTGAAGACGGTGAAGGTGGCCGTGGTGACATCTCCGTTGGCGTCGAAGGCAACCGGCCCGGATTCGCCGTCGTAGTTTGCGTCCGCTCCGGCCTTCAAATGCGCCAGGCAGTCCTTGTAGGACAGGCACGCATCCCCCGCTGATGGTCCCCCCGTTCCTCCCGATACGGCGATCAGGTTGGCGGCAACAGACCGGCCGGCGTCGTCCTGCGCCCTTGCGGCAGCCAAGGCAGCAAGGGTTACGGCGTCATAGGCTTCGGCAGCGAAGGATACGTCCTTCAGGCCGGGGTCCACCGTCAGGAGCCTTGCCTGGAAGTCGGCATCAGGAAGTTGTCCGGGAACCACCGCGCGGGCGCCGTCCAGGTATCCGGCTGCCACCCCTGAACCGTATCGGCCGAAGGCGCCGTCACTGAGGACGAGCCGCTTCCCGTCAACTCCGGAATTGGCCAGTTCCGCCAGGGCTCCCTGGGCACCATCGCGGGCAATGACAAAGACGGCGCCGGGGTCAGCCTTTCCGGCGGTATCGGCCGCGTTGCCGGCGTCGCCCGCTGTGAATGCGGCATTGGCCACCACGTCCAGACCCGCCTGTTCCGCAGCAGCGGCGACGGCGGCCGAAAGGTCCTTGCCGTAGGAGCCCTCCTGGTACAGCACCGCAATAGACGTGGCACCGGCGTCCTTGGCGAGCTTTACCAGGACCGGGCCCTGCGCGGCGTCGGCCGGCGCAGTCCGAAAATAATAGCCGCCGCTGCTGATACTGCTTAGCCCGGCTGCGGTGTTGGCGGGTGAGATGAGGGGCGTCCGGGCGCGGGAGAGGACATCGATGGCCGCTGCGGCACGGCTTGAATCGGTGGGGCCGATGACGACGTCGGCTTTTCCGGCAACCAGCGCCTGGGCCTGCAATGCCGTGTCCTGCACTGTGTCGGCGGGAAGAAGCTCCACCGGCTTGCCTTTGTGTCCGCCGGCGGCGTTGATCTCCTGTACGGCGAGCTTGGCAGCGGCCAGTTGCGGGGCGTTGAGGAAGCCGCTGTGGCCGGTGTTGTCCAGGATCAGGCCTACGCGCAGGGTGCCGTCGCCGGAAGCCTCTGCGGATTCCACCCGCACATTGCCGGTGACGCCGGAGCAGGCGGTCAGAGCCAGGGTGGAGCAGGCTGCAGCCGTGAAGAGCGTCCGGCGGACGGGTCCAGGACGGAGGATCAGATGGTTCACTCGGCCGGCCGGACGCTCTCTGCCTGCGGGCCCTTCTCGCCTTCGCCTACTTCGAGTTCCACACGCTGGCCCTCGTCGAGGGCCCGGTAACCTTCACCCTGGATGGCGGACCAATGGACGAAAATGTCATCGCCCGAGCCGTCAACGGTGATGAAGCCGTAGCCCTTTTCTGCGTTGAACCATTTGACGGTTCCCAGTGCCATGCCGACCACTCTTTCCGTTGTTTCCGGGCGCCCACGCCACTGTGTGCCGACTGGCCCCGAACCGACCCTGAAAAATTACTCTAGCCAATTCAGCGCCGCCGGCGCGGGGTTGGCCTTGGCCCGTCCTCAATAGTTACTGAGGCGTGACCGCTGCAACAGGGCGCAGCCTGGCGGCACACTGCTTACCGGTAGCCAGGCCCCAGCACCACAACGAGCGGCACCTGGAAATCGGTGCTGTTGAGCACGGTGGGAATACCCAGCAGCGCCGCGAGGGCCTGTGCGTTGGGCAGCTGGTCTGCCCCCTGGTAGTAGATGATCGAGGCCTGCTGGGGTGAACCTGCCCAGTTGCCTACCTGTCCCAGCGTCCAGCCGTCCGCCTGGACCGTTCCGCCAACCCGCCCGGCGAGTCCTGCCGTCCCGGCCGCGTTGTAGATGGCGACGCTTTGCGTCTTGTCGATAAACAGCGGGGCCGGATCTGTTGCGCTCGGTTCCGGCTCAGCGTCGGCGGTGGGTTCCGGCTCACTGGGCGCAGGGGGCGCTGCCTCCGCAGAGGGTCCCGGAGAAACGTCAGGAGTGGCAGAGGGCGTGGAACCGGTGGCGGCCAGCGCGGATGCCTCCTGGCTCGAAACGGCCTGGCTGCCGGGCCCACTGAAACCGAGCTTGGGAAGGATCAGGAAGGACACCAGACCGATGGCCAGCGCAACCATGCCCACCGCCAGGATGGGCCAAAGCCGTACCCGTGACGGGGCGGAAGCCGTGCGGTGGACACCTTGTCGCGACGCAGTCTCAGGGACTTTGTCGAATTCATCGCGGGCGTATTTGGTCATGGACGACATATTCCTTGTTGATTGCTGCTGAATGCTCAGCGTGGGAGTCTTACGCGTCGGACCCCAGGCGCCGTGCAGTACGTGCACGGTGACGCGACGTACGTAGTCTACGCAATCGCTTGACCAGC
Organism: Arthrobacter sp. D3-16; assembly: GCF_054408515.1. Lineage (NCBI taxonomy): Bacteria > Bacillati > Actinomycetota > Actinomycetes > Micrococcales > Micrococcaceae > Arthrobacter > Arthrobacter sp. D3-16. The sequence continues at coordinate 3,267,501 of NZ_CP096437.1, forward strand.
ATCGGATCGTGGGCCAGCGCATCCTCGGTGTCGATCAGTGCGTTAAGCAGCTGGTAGTAGTGGGTTGCGGAGAGGTCGAAAAGCTCCCGGATGGCCTGTTCCTTGGCACCGGCGTACTTCCACCACTGCCGCTCCAGGGCAAGCATCTGCTGGTCACGCTCGCTGAGCGGCGACTCCCGGAGCGTGAAGCCGGCCAGGAGGGACTGCCGGGTTTCCTGCTCCGGCAGGTGCTCCCGGGCTGGTTCCGCCACGGCGTACTCCTTAGCTGGATACGAAAATGTCTGACCCCCATGCTACGGACGAATAACAGCATTGTCATTTGCGGCGTGGAAGGCCACGCCCTGCGCCCGGTGCGGGTTGCCCTGCAAGAATGGGACCGTGTTTGAATCAGATGCCTTGTTCGAGCTCGTACAGGAACCGGCGCAGGGAGCGGGCTTCGTTGAGCTGGCGCGGCGCCCGCTGGATGAGCTCATGGCCCCGGACTGGGCCGCTGCCCTGGCGGGTGTCGAAAAAGAACTTCGGGAGGTGCTCACCTTCCTCGCGGACGACGTGGGGGCCGGGCACCAGGTGCTGCCGGCGCCGTCGAACGTCCTGCGGGCCTTCCGGCAGCCCCTCGCCGACGTGAAGGTCCTGATTGTGGGCCAGGATCCCTACCCGACGCCGGGGCACGCAGTGGGATTGTCCTTTTCCGTGGATCGGCGCACCCGGCCCATCCCCCGGAGCCTGGCGAACATCTACCGGGAGCTGGAATCCGACCTCGGGTTGCCGGCCAGGATCCACGGGGACCTTTCCGCCTGGGCCGACCAGGGCGTGCTGCTCCTCAACCGCGTGATGACGGTGCGGGCGGGATCCCCCGGTTCGCACCGCGGCAAGGGCTGGGAGAAGATCACGACGGCGGCAGTCTCCGCGGTGGCCCACCGGCGGGACACGAACGGGTCCCGGATGCCGCTGGTTGCCGTGCTGTGGGGAAAGGACGCCGAGAGCGTCCGCCCCCTCCTGGCCGGGGCTCCTGCCGTGGCCAGCGCCCACCCCAGCCCGCTGTCCGCATCCCGCGGCTTTTTTGGGTCCCGGCCTTTCAGCCGGGTCAATGAACTGCTGATGGAGCAGGGCGCCCTGGGCGTAACCTGGGAACTCCCCGCAGCACCCTAGCTTAGGCTTGCCTTATGAACACCCTTCCCGCCGCTACCAGCGCCACCAAGAAAAGCCGTCCGCAGATCAACCTCTCCGTGCTGCGCAGGGAAGAGCTTTCCCCGCACATGGTCCGGATCGTGGCCGGCGGGGACGGCTTCGCGGACTTCGTGGACAACGGTTATGTGGACCGCTACGTCAAGATCGTCTTTCCCCAGCCGGGCGTGGAGTATCCCTCCCCCCTGGACCTGTGGAGCATCCGGGAGACCATGCCACGGGAACAGTGGCCCTTCACCCGGACGTACACCATCCGCTGGGTGGACCCTGCCGCCCGCGAGCTCGCCATCGATTTTGTAGTCCACGGCGACGAGGGCCTCGCAGGCCCCTGGGCCGCCAGGGCGCAGCCCGGCGACGTCCTCACCTTCACCGGCCCCGGGGGCGCCTACAATCCGGCACGCGATGCTGACTGGTACCTCTATGCGGGCGACGAGGCGGCGCTGCCCGCAATTGCCGCGTGCCTGGAGTCCCTGCCGCCGGAGGCGGAAGGCCTTGCCTTTGTGGAGGTTGATTCCGACGCCGACATCCAGTTCATTGCCGCCCCCGCCGGGGTGAAAATCCACTGGCTTGCCCGCAATGGTGTCCCTGCAGGCGAGAGCGACCTCCTGGTGCAGGCCGTGGCAAACGCCGAGTGGCCCGCGGGCCGGGTGGATGTTTTCGTCCATGGTGAGCGCGGCTACATGAAGGCCCTGCGCGGGGTCCTTTTCGATCAGCGGGGCCTGGAACGCAGCCAGGTCTCCCTCTCGGGCTACTGGGCCAAGGGCCGCGTGGAGGATGTGTTCCAGGCCGAGAAAAAACTGCCGGTGGGACAGATCTAGCCACAGCAGATCCAGCCAGTCCGGGCTGGGCAGACCTGGCTGGCACTGGTCTGCCCAGCCCTATCCCGGCGTCAGCGGCGGCGGGCGCGCCGCCGCTCATTGCTTGCCAGGCTGCGCGTCAGCGGCCGGGCAAGGGTGTCGCCCAGGACAATTCCGCCCGCTGTACCCAGCACGATAGCCCCTGCATTCAGCATCCCGCCGGCGCCAAGCAGGATCTCGGCCTCCTCGATGGTGAGCACGTACATGGACCGGAAGATGGTCAGGCCGGGCAGCAGGATCAAGGCTGCAGGCACGGCAACCACCAGTTGCGGCGCCCCCATGCGAAGGGCGACCACACGCCCCAGCAGGCCGATGACCACGGCGGCCAGGGCCGGCGAAAACCGGTCGCCCACGCCGAGCTGGCCGGCCGCGAGCAGGACGAGGTAGCCGGCCACGCCAACAGCTGCTGTAGGCAGCAGGAGCTGCCAGCTGGTCTGTTCGGTGATGCCAATCGCCATTACGGCCACCGCCACGAAGATCACCAGGACCCACAGATCGTAGGCCGGCGGGAACGTTTGGGTGACGTCAATGCGCTGCATCCCGGTCAATTCACCCACAACGAAGGCGACGGCGATGCCGGCAACAATGGCGCCGAAGGTCAGCAGCGTGGACAGGAACCGTCCGGCTGCCGTCACGGGGAAGCCGTTAATGGCGTCCTGCACCGACGAGACGAGGCGTCCTGTCGGCAGGAGCAGCAGGATGCCGCCCACCACCACGATGGCCGGGGATGTTGTCAGCCCGAACTGCCAAAGCACCAGTGCCAGCTGCGTCACTACGAAGGAGCAGCTGGCGGTGATGAAGAAGTCGGGGACGCGCCAGCGGCCCAGTTGGCGGGCCAGCAGGCTAATGCCGATGTTGGCCGCGAAGGCGATGGCGGAGGACACCGGGCCGCCGCCCAGGACTCCCACAAAGACGGCTGCGAACGTACCGAAGGCCACGGTGACCATCCAGCGCGGAAAGGGCTTGGGGCTGGTGATGGCCTCATCAAGCCGGCGGATTGCCTCGTCACGGCCTACTCCCCCGGCCACAATGTCTGTCACCAGCTGGTGCACCTTGGCCAGGCCGGCGTAGTTGTTGGTCCAGGAACGCACCACCCGCAGCAGCGAAATGGGCGTCTGGTCCTTGGGCGCATAGTTAATGCCCACGGACTGGTTGGTGATGTCCACTTCGATGTTCTTCAGCCCCAGCGCAGCGGTGACGGCGATGATGCTCGTTTCCACCTCGAGCGCACCGGCTCCGTACCGGAACATGGTTTCGGCCAGGTGCAGGGCGAAGTCGAGGGTCTTGCGGGCAGAGGTGTCAACGCCGCCCACCTGGATCATCGGGTTGGCGTAGGGACTCCCCGTCAACCGGTCCACGATGCTCATCGGCGCCGTGGGCGGGTTTTCACCCTGGACCAGGCGCCGCAGCATTTTTTTGGCTGCGGCGTTCTGCCGGACCTGGGCAGGGGTCAGCGGCTCTGTTTTGGGCAGGCCGTCCGTGCGCGGCCGTCGCCCGGGACGTTCGGGCCGGTCAGTCATGGTTGCCTCCTCCCGGTGCGGTGCTCTGGTTGGTATTTCAGGCGGAACGCTTCAGGGGGAGCCTGCGGAGCAAGGTCCGGGCAGCGGCTGCTGCCGCGCGGGCCAGCGTGTTGGCGCGGAAGACGGCAGGGCGGACCGGCATCACGAAATCACCCACCAGCTGGACCACCTCTCCCCCGAAGCCCTTTTTGAACGCATAGCCGCCGTGGCCTTCCTCGTCCTGGCCGGAGATGCCGAAAGTTCCGTAGAAGTTGTACCGCTGGTACCCGTGCTCCAGTGCGTGGAGCATCATGCCCCAGTACAGGGAGGTGGCGCCGTTGAAGTAAATGTAGTCCTGCACCGTGCCGCCGATCACGCAGACCACCTCGTCCCCGTAGCAGACAAAGTGGATCGCTGCCACGGTGGCAACTCCCACCGAGTCGGGGAACCGCTCAATGTCCTTCAGGCTCCGTTCATAGCTGTCCACGAGGTCCTGGACCACCTTGAGCCGGTTCGCCTTTTTCTTGCTCCCGGTCTCTTCCACCTCACGGCGCAGCTCCGCGGCCGTCGCGGATTCCGCCTCCAGCCGCTCGGTGATGGATTTCCGGTAGGCCGGGATATCGATCTTGGCCATCATGAGCTTGGTGAATTCTGCCGAGGTGGTCCGGAGCAGGTGCTCGTAATAGGCACGCTCGCGGTAGACGAAGCCCTTTTCGTCCCCGGCCTTGCTCAGGGCACCGTAGAAATCGTCAAGGGTTTCCAGCGTGGCCTGTTCCAGGAAGACGCCGTTTTTCTCGGCTTTTCGGATGGCCTTGCGGGTCCGATAGCTGGTGCCCATGATGAGCTCTTCGGCGTCGCTTACGCCGGCCAGGCTTTTGATGAACATCCAGTTCACGTTGACGAAGTTCATGTCCAGGCCCTGGTGCTGGAACCCCAGTTCCGAAAGCCGGGCCACCAGCTCCCGGTTGTCCTCAACTTCGGGGTGTTCGGCGCCGTCGGCGTCGCGGGCGATGTACTTGAGGTTGGGCGAAATCTTCAGCTCGGCGGCTTTGCGTTCGGCGGCGCGTTGGCGGAGGAGTCCGACGACGGCGCGCACCAGATCGGTGTCCGTGTAGTCCATCAGCGGTCCCTTGGCGCACTCGCACACTGTGTAGCCCAGGCGGGTGGTGGTGTAATTCAGTTTCCCGGCCGCCACCAGTTCGCCGTTGCGGCGTACGCCAAACAGCTCCACCTGCTGGCCGCGGGCGCGCTGGAATGTCGCGAAGTCAACGGACTGGAGAAAGCTGTTTTGCGGGTGCTTCAGGGCGTAGGCCTCGAAGTCTGCGTCGCTGAGGAGGGCAAAGTCAAGATCGGTGCCGGTGGTGACTGGATTCAAGGGATTTCCTCATTCGCTGTTGTGCGTCCTGGCAGTGGCAGGCGCAGGGCAATGACGGGCAGGGGTCCGGCCAGCCGGTGCAGGGGCTGGTCCGGGCGTTTCAGGTCAGTAGAACTGCTGGCCGGTCCGGGCTGTTTCGATCCGGCGGAAGACCCTTTCGGCGCCTTTGACCCACAAGCGGTGCTTGAGGGGAGCCAGGACGTAGTCGTGGCACCCTACGAAATCAGTGACCGTTTTGGTGAAGCTGGTCTTGAACATGCCCATGCCGTACAGGTTGTGGCTCTTGTCCTTGATCCGGGCGGAGGGCGGCGTGCCGCAGAAGTCGTACTCGGTGCAACCCAATTCCTGCATGCGGCGGATGGCTGCCCACTGGACCAGGTGCGAGTCGCCGTACTGCTTGCGGTTCTGGGTGGAACCGCCGTCCTTGTAGGTGGCTTTGGCTCCGTAGTTGATCACGAACGCACCAACGCTGGGTTTGCCGTCCTCGTAAACGAAGAAGAAGTTGCCCTGTCCGCGGTTGCAGAACTCGTCCCAGAACGCGGCGTAGTACTCATAGCTGCGCAGGGGCATGGAACCCTTGGCGCTGACGGTGTCCGCCATCAGATCGTAGAGTGCGCGGTAGGTTTCCGGGCCGTGTTCCTTCCGGAGCACTTCGCAGCCTTCCCGCTCCGCGCGTCGGATGGCGTTGCGTGCCCGGGAAGAGATGGCCTTGAAGACCTCTTCCTCCGGTGCCGAGATGTCCAGCAGGGCGGTGGAGTCGTTGGACTGGATATTGGGGGCCCTGACCAGGCCGGCCTCAGCCAGCTGCGCCTGGGCATCGGCCGCGTCCACGATGTCCGGTTCGATCTTGATGGTGAAGACGTTGAGCTTCCTGGCACGGGCAAAGTCCGCGCAGGCTTGAAGGGCCGGCTTCAGGTCCCTGGCGTCGGCGAGGTCGGGGCCCTTGATGAGGTACCAGAGCCTGCCAAGCACCGGGAACTTCTTTTCAAGCACCAGGTTGTAGCTGGCGGTGCCGGAGCTTTCCAGCACCAGGAACATGACCTTCCAGCCAGTGCCGTTCTTTACCGACGCGTATGCCGCGGACTGCAGCATGTTGCCGCCGTTCGGGTTGGCCGTGACGTGCTTGTCCCAGTTTTCAATTTCCTCGGCTGTGGCAAAACGTGCGGTGAATTCTCGCAAGGGGGCCGTGTCCAATCAGGGGTTGTGCGCGGTTCTGTACTCGTGGCTGCGTGCGGACATGCAACCTCAAGTCTAAAGCCTGGCGGGGCGGGGGCTTTCCAGCGCGGCGGGCCGAAGCCCTCCTGCCGGCGCTGCCGGAGATGCCAAAACCCCGCTGCCTTGACTCGGGAATGCGTTGTGGCGAGGGTTGAAGCATGCAGCCGCATCCCGAACAGTTGAGGCCCCAGCAGGACAGACCTGTTGAACGGCCGGGGCTTGGCAGGCAGATCGTGGCCTTGCTGGTGTTCCTTGCCACGTCCTTCCTCGTCGCCGGGCTGGGTGCCCTTGCCACCGCGGGCAACGTGGACGGGTGGTACACCGCCGCGGACAAGGCCCCGTGGTCACCGCCCAACACTGTCTTCGGGCCTGTCTGGACCATCCTGTACACGGCGATGGCGGTTGCAGCCTGGCTGGTATGGCGGAAACAGTCACCAGGCAGCAGGCGCGCCCTGGCTGCCTACGCAGCCCAGCTGGCGCTGAACCTGGCCTGGACCCCGGTATTTTTCGGTCTTTATCCAGCCATTGGGTCGGCTGCGCTGTGGTTGGCGCTGGTCATCATCCTCGCCCTCATCGCCGCCGTCTCGGTGACAGTGCTGTACTTCGGACCCATCAGCCGGACCGCCGGGCTGCTCCTGCTGCCGTACATCACCTGGCTCGTGTTCGCAGCCACGCTCAACGGGTGGGCTGCCATCCATAACTGACGGCGCACGTCACGTCGGCGGGGCCAGTCACCGTCAGCAGACGGCGACGTTGACGGCGAGGCCGCCCATCGCCGTTTCCTTGTATTTGGAGCTCATGTCCTTGCCGGTCTCGCGCATGGTCACAATGACCTCATCGAGGGAGACCCGGTGCGAGCCGTCACCCCAGAGCGCCATCTTCGCGGCGTTGATGGCCTTCGCTGCAGCGATCGCGTTGCGTTCGATGCAGGGCACCTGCACCAGCCCGCCGATCGGATCACAGGTCAGGCCCAGGTTGTGCTCCATCGCGATCTCCGCGGCGTTCTCCACCTGCGCCGGGGTCCCGCCCATCACCTCGGCCAGGCCGGCGGCAGCCATCGACGACGCCGACCCCACCTCACCCTGGCAGCCCACCTCAGCCCCCGAAATGGACGCCTGCTCCTTGTACAGCACCCCGACGGCGCCGGCAGCGAGCAGGAACTTCACCACCACGTCGTCGCGGTCCTCCTGGCTGGCGTTCTCCATCCCCGGCGCGAAATGCAGCGCGTAATACAGCACCGCAGGGATGATCCCGGCAGCCCCGTTCGTGGGCGCGGTGACCACCCGCCCGCCGGACGCGTTCTCCTCATTCACAGCAAGGGCGATCAAGTTAACCCACTCCTGCCAATACTTCGGGTCGTGGAAGTCCTCATCCTGGCCTTCACTGTCAGGCCGGGAACTTTCCTTCTTGAGCCGGTCGTACCAGTCAGGGGCACGACGGCGGACCTTCAGCCCGCCCGGCAGCACGCCCTCACGCTTGAGGCTCGTCTGCACACATTCCTCCATGACGGACCAGATGTGCAGCAGTCCCTTCCGGATTTCTTCCTCGGAGCGGGACGCCTTCTCGTTGACCAGCATGATGTCGCCAATCGACAGCCCCTTGGACTGGCAGCGCCCCAGCAGCTCTGCAGCCGTCCGGAAAGGCAACGGCAGTTCCTTCTTGGACTCCTCCAGCTCCTGCTGCGCGGCATCCTCCTCGCCCTCGCGGACGATGAACCCACCGCCCACGGAAAAGAACGTGGCGGTGTGGAGGATCTCGTCCTCCGCATCAAAGATGGTGAACGTCATGCCGTTGGTATGCCGCGGCAGGATGGTCAGCGGCCGCAGCACCATGTCCTTCACCCCATACGGCAGGGGCACCGCACCGGCCAGCTGCAGGATTCCAGTCTCCGCGATCGCGGCCAGGCGTTCCTCCACCTCGTCCGGCAGGATCAACTCCGGATGAAACCCCTCCAGCCCCAGCAGGATCGCAGTCATGGTGCCGTGGCCATGGCCCGTCGCCGCGAGCGACCCGTAGAGGTCCACCCGCAGCGATGCCACACGGTCCAGGGCGCCGGAGGATTTCAGCTCCTCCGCGAATACGGCGGCCGCCCGCATCGGCCCCACAGTATGCGAACTTGAAGGCCCGATTCCGATGGAAAAAAGATCAAAGACACCAACAGCCATGCGCGTGTTCCTAACTAAGTTCTGGTCGGGCCAGCGGAGCTACCTGGTGCGTTTGTAGAACGGCAGGTCGACTACTTCGAACGGCTCTGCCTTGCCGCGGAGATCAACCTCCAGGGCGGTGCCGACTTCGGTGAAGTCGACGTCGACGTAGGCCAGGGCGATCGGGTAGCCCAGGGTGGGGCTTGGCTGGCCGGAGGTGACTTCGCCAACGACGTTGCCGTCCTTGAGCACCGGGTAGTGGGCGCGGCCGGCGCGGCGGCCCAGGCCCTTGAGGCCGACCAGCCTGCGGCCGGACGTTCTGCCAACCCCGGCTTCCTTTTTGGCGGCCAGCGCGGCCTTGCCCACGAAGTCGCCTTCCTTGGAAAGCGCGACGACGGGTCCCAGGCTTGCGGCGAAGGGGTCCCCCTGCAGGGACAGCTCATTGCCGTACAGCGGCATGCCTGCTTCGAGACGGAGCGAATCGCGGGAGGCGAGGCCGGCGGGAGTCAGCTCCCCTTCATCCGCGATGGCGACGAGTGCCTGCCAAAGGCCAGCGGCGTCGTCGTTGGACACAAAAATTTCAAACCCGTCCTCGCCGGTGTAGCCGGTGCGGGCGAGCAGGAGGTCCCGTCCGGCGCCGCCCACCAGGACGGGAACCACCACGGCGGCGTAGTACTTCAGCTCCGTCACGAGTTCATGCTGAGCGGCCGGGACCAGGCGCAGCAGCAGCTCCTGCGCATTGGGGCCCTGGACGGCGATCAGCGAGGTGGTGGCGGAAGCGTCTTCGACGCTGACGTCGAAGCCGGCAGCCCGCTCGGCAAGGGCAGTGGCAACAACCCCGGCGTTGCCTGCGTTGGGGACCACCAGGAAAGCGTCGCTGCCGCCTCCTGAGGTGCCCTCACCTGCAGTGCGTCGGTACGTGATGAGGTCGTCGATGATGCCGCCGTCCTCGTCACAGATCAGCGAGTACTTTGCCTTTCCCACGGGCATGGCGGAAATCTTTCCCACCAGGGCGTAGTCCAGGAACGCGGCGGCGTCCGCTCCGGTAACCCAGACCTCGCCCATGTGGGAGAGGTCAAAGAGGCCTGCGGCGTTGCGCACCGCGTGGTGCTCCGCCAGTTCGGAGCTGTACTTCAGGGGCATCTGCCAGCCGCCGAAGTCGGTGAAGGATGCGCCCAGTTTCTTGTGCTCGTCGTAGAGGGCTGTGTACTTTTCGGTCATGGCGCCGGCCTTAGTTCTCGAACTCGGAAAGCGGCGGGCAGGAGCAGATCAGGTTCCGGTCGCCGGCCGCGCCGTCGATGCGGCCCACCGGCGGGAAGTACTTGTCCTGCTTCAAGGACTTCACCGGGAACACGGCCTGCTCGCGCGGGTAGGCGCGGTCCCAGTCACTGCTGATGGCAGCCGCGGCGGTGTGGGGAGCGTTGCGCAGCGGGCTGTCAGCAACGGTGAAGTCACCCTGCGCCACCTGGTCGATTTCTGCGCGGATGGAAATCATGGCCTCAATGAAGCGGTCGATCTCGCCGAGGTCCTCGGATTCCGTGGGCTCCACCATCAGGGTGCCCGCAACGGGGAAGGCCAGGGTGGGGGCGTGGAAGCCGTAGTCGATAAGGCGCTTGGCCACATCCTCGGCGGTGACACCGGTCCTGGCCGTGACCTCGCGCAGGTCCAGGATGCACTCGTGGGCCACCAGCCCGCCTTCTCCGGTGTACAGGACCGGAAAGAAGTCGTTCAGGCGGGCAGCGATGTAGTTGGCAGCGAGCAGGGCGGACTTCGTGGCCTCCGTCAGGCCCTGGCCGCCCATGAGCTTCACGTACGCCCAGGAGATGGGGAGCACGCCGGCGGAACCGTACTTGGAGGCGGAGATGGGGACGTCGTTGCCTTCGGTCCAGGTGGCAGCGTTGCCGGGCATAAAGGGCGCGAGGTGCGCCTTCGCAGCCACCGGTCCGACGCCGGGGCCGCCGCCGCCGTGCGGGATGCAGAAGGTCTTGTGCAGGTTCAGGTGCGAGACGTCGCCGCCGAACTGGCCGGGCTGTGCCAACCCGACGAGGGCGTTCAGGTTGGCGCCGTCAATGTAGACCTGGCCGCCGGCGGCGTGGATGGCATCGCAGACTTCCCGCACGTCGGCGTCGTACACCCCGTGCGTTGACGGGTAGGTGATCATGATGCAGGACAGCGCGTCCTTGTTGGCCTCGATCTTGGCGTACAGGTCGGCGTGGTCAATGGTGCCGTCGGCGGCGGTGGCCACCACAACCACCTTCATGCCGGCGAGGACAGCCGAGGCGGCGTTGGTGCCGTGCGCCGACGCCGGGATCAGGCAGACGTTGCGCTGCTGGTCACCGCGCGAGTGGTGGTAGCCGCGGATCGCCAGCAGGCCGGCGAGCTCGCCCTGGGAACCGGCGTTGGGCTGGATGGACACCTGGTCGTACCCGGTGATCTCGGTCAGCTGCGCTTCCAGGTCCGCGATCAGTTCCCGCCAGCCTTCAGTTTGGGAGTCCGGAGCGAACGGGTGGATCGAGGCGAACTCGGGCCAGGAGATGGCTTCCATCTCGGCCGTGGCGTTCAGCTTCATGGTGCAGGAACCCAGCGGGATCATGGTGCGGTCCAGCGCCAGGTCCCGGTCGGAGAGACGGCGGATGTAGCGCAGCAGCTGGGTCTCGGAGCGGTGGGTGTTGAACACCGGGTGCTGCAGGAAGTCGGAGGAGCGCTCGACGGCGGCATCCAGGCCGAACCCGTCCGTCACCTCAGCCAGCCCGGCGCCAAAGGCGGCCAGGACGCCGTCGACAATTTCCGGGGTTGTGGTTTCATCAGTGGAGAAGCCCAGCGTGTCCGCGTCGATGCTGCGCAGGTTGATGCCCTTGGCCTCTGCTGCGGCGATGATGCCCGCCGCCTTGCCGGGAACGGAGACCGTGACGGTGTCGAAGAAGCTGGTGTGCACTACCTCAAGGCCGGCGGCCTTGAGCGAAGCGGCCAGGGTCCTGGCATGAGCGTGTGCGGACTGCGCAATCGCCTTCAGCCCCTCGGGTCCGTGGTAGACGGCGTACATCGAGGCCACGATGGCCAGCAGGGCCTGCGCCGTGCAGATGTTGGAGGTGGCCTTCTCGCGGCGGATGTGCTGCTCACGGGTCTGCAGGGCAAGGCGGTAGGCCGGAGTTCCTGCCGAGTCTTTGGAAACTCCCACCAGCCTGCCGGGCATGGAGCGCTCCAGGCCTTTCTGCACTGCCATGTAGGCGGCGTGCGGGCCGCCATAGAACAGCGGGACGCCGAAGCGCTGTGCCGAGCCGACGGCGATGTCCGCGCCCTGCTCACCCGGAGGCGTGATGAGGGTCAGCGCGAGCAGGTCGGCCGCAACGGTTACCAGGGCGCCGCGCTCCTTGGCGTCGGCGATCACCGCGCTGTGGTCAAACACCCGGCCGGAAGCCCCGGGCTGCTGCAGGACCACCCCGTTGATGGCGCCGTCGGGCAATCCTGTGGAGAGGTCCGCCACCTCAACCTCGAAGCCGAGTGCCTCGGCGCGGCCCCTCACGATGGCGATGGTCTGCGGCAGGCAATCGGCGTCCAGCACTGTCTTGCCGTCGCGCACCTCTTTGTTTTTGTTCGCCCGGCGCATCATCAGCACGGCCTCGGCCACCGCCGTGGCTTCATCAAGCAACGAGGCGTTGGCGATGGGCAGGCCCACCAGGTCCTGGACCATGGTCTGGAAGTTCAGCAGCGCCTCGAGCCGGCCCTGGGAAATCTCGGGCTGGTACGGGGTGTACGCGGTGTACCAGGCCGGACCCTCGAGGATATTGCGCCGGATCACCGGCGGCGTGAAGGTGTCGTAGTAGCCCTGGCCGATCATCTGCACGGCCGTCTTGTTTTTGCCGGCAAGTTTGCGGAGCTCGGCGAGCGCCTCCACCTCGCTCAGCGCGGCCGTCAGTTCCAGCGCGGAGTCCTGGCGGATGTCCTTGGGGACGGCGGTATCCACCAGTGCGTCCACGGTGTCGTAGCCCACTGCCTTGAGCATCGTGTCCACGTCGGCCTCGCGGCGGGCGCCGATATGCCGGTCAACGAAGGTGGCAGCAGCCGGGGCGGCAATAGCCGGAGAGGCGGGGGCCGGAGATACAGTCACGGGGAACTCCATAGCTAAGGCGGCATCAGGGTACGCCGCATCGATTCGGGTTCCTCCCCGCTCTGTATTGGACCTGAGAGTTTCCGCGTTGCCTGCATCCGCTGGCCCCGCTTGCACCGTCGGTGAGCACAGCAGTCCGGGTATCCGGGGGAACCGGATGCCAGGCGGACAGCCTGCTACTTTCCAGAGTTGCCTCGCCGCGGCGGTACATGGGCCTGTGAGATTCCTGGGGAGGTATTGCTCCTACGGCGCCTGCTTGTACCTTCTGGCAGAACTCTCCCGCCGCAGATCAAAGGCTATTCATTTGGGTTTTCCTGGTGGCCGTTTACGGCCCACACATGCACTAATTCTCCTATGCCGCGGGCTCAGGAGCAAATACCGGCTAGCCCCTCAGCCTCTCGACGGCGGCCAGGAGTTCTTCGACCTCCGCCTGCCTGTCGCCGGCGTTTCCGGACGGCCCGCTCTCCCACATGGCGTTGAAGTACAGCCCGTCCCCCATATACAGGACGGCCTTTGCCATCGCCGCTCCCACGTCCTTGCCGATCAGGTCCAGCCATTGCTGCTGGATGACTGCGAAGCGGCGGCGGGCATCCTCGTGGGCCACCTCGGCGAGCCGCGTCACGGCGACAAAAGAACGGTCCATCGGGGTATCGGACCAGAGGGATGACCGGATGAAGTAGGCCGCGGCCCCCTCGGGCGCGGCGGCCATGGCGGCGAGGTCTTCTCCTGCCAGGCGGTCCAACCGCTCCAAGGTTGCGGTGATCAGCGCTTCCTTGTTGGGGAAGTGGTACAGCAGGCCGCCCTTGGACACACCGGCCCGCTTTGCCACCGCATCCAGCGTGGCGGCCCTCTCTCCCACATCGATCAGGAGCTCTTCAAAGGCATCGAGGACTGCATCTCGCGCTACGGGTTTTCGGGGCATGCCTCCCATCATGCATCTCCGGCAGACAATTTCTTAACTATACCGTCCGGACGGTACAGTTATCTCATGACACCGTCCGCCGCCTCCCAGCAAGCACGTACCCGCACTGCCCCGACCGTCCCGGATCCCGCACGGGGCACGTGGCGCGACTGGCTTGCACTCGGGCTGCTGATGTTCCCGGTCCTCCTCGTGGCCGTGGACAATACCGCCCTGACCTTCGCGCTGCCCGCCATCGCGGGCGCACTGGGCACCTCGGGGGTGGAGCTGCTGTGGATTGTGGATGCCTATCCGCTGGTGCTGGCAGGATTACTCGTGGCCATGGGGAGCCTGGGCGACCGGATTGGACGCCGCCGGCTCCTGATCATCGGCAGCATTGGCTTTGCAGCCGTGTCAGCAGTAACAGCCTTCGCTCCCAGCGCCGGCTGGCTGATTGCCGGCCGCGCGTCCCTGGGTTTCTTCGGCGCCATGCTGATGCCCTCAACGCTCTCCCTGATCCGCAACATTTTTGTTGATCCCAACCGCCGGCGGCTGGCCATTGCCATCTGGGCGGCCGGGTTTTCCGGCGGTGCCGCCCTGGGCCCAATTTTTGGCGGGTGGCTCGTTGAGCAGTTCTGGTGGGGAGCAGTACTCCTGGTGGCCGTGCCCATCATGCTGCCCCTGCTGGCCTTCGGACCCGCCTTCATCCCGGAGTCCAAGGACCCAACACCTGGTCGGGTGGATGCGCCGAGCATCCTGCTCTCGCTGCTCACCATGGTTCCGGTGGTCTACGGCATCAAGGAGTTCGCCACCGAAGGTGCCGGACCGCTGGCCCTGGGCAGCCTGGCTTTCGGCCTGGCAATGGGCGCCACTTTTGTCCGGCGGCAGCAGCGGCTGAAGAGCCCGCTGCTGGACATGTCCCTGTTCCGCAACCGGGTGTTCAGCATGGCCATCACGGCAAACGTCCTGGCCCTGTTCTCCTTCAACGGCTTCATCCTCTTCCTGGCGCAGCACCTCCAGCTCCTTGAGGGCATGTCGCCTTCCGCTGCGGGAATGGCAATGATTCCGGCGCTGGTGGCAACCGTTGTGGCGGGCCTTGCGGTGGTGCCGGTAGTGCGGAAGGTCCGGCCGGGTTTCGTGGTGGGCGCCGGTTTGGCCATGAGCGCCGCAGGCTACAGCATGGTGACGTTCGGCAGCCACGCCGACGGGCCGGCACTGCTGCTCGCTGCCCTGCTGGTCCTGGCCCTGGGCGTGGGAACGGCCGAAACCATCTCCAATGACCTCATCCTTGGCAGCGTCCCGGCGGAAAAATCGGGGGCGGCCTCCGCGATCTCGGAGACAGGCTATGAGGTGGGCGCCCTGCTGGGAACTGCCGTCCTGGGCTCCATCCTGACCGCCTCCTACCAGCAGAACCTGCAGCTTCCTGCCGCGGCGGTCGAGGCCGCAGGCCAGGGCAGTGCGCATGCCAGCGAAACCCTGGCCGGGGCCATGGAACTTGCAGCCGGGCTGCCGGCACCCTTGGCGGACGCCGTCCGCCATGCCGCTGGCTCCGCTTTCGACTCCGGCGTGCACGTCACCGCGGCGATCGGGCTGGTGCTGATGGCGACGGCGGCAGTCCTGGCCGCCGTCGTGCTCCGAAAGGTGCCCAAGGCGCAGTAGGGGCGCAGACTGCATAGGGGCTCGCGCGGGCAGGCATAAAAACAGCGCCCGGCTCCGGACTTCGTGTCCGGGCCGGGCGCTGAAAGGCCGTGCGTGATGCCCTGCTGGCTAAGCGTCAGGCGCCGTGACGCTCGCCGTCGGCTTCATGGTTTCGGCGTTCACCATCCAGGCGAACTGCTCGAACTTGGCGATGAACTCGTGGAGCAGGTCAGCCGACGTGGGGTCTTCCTCGTCTACTTCGTCATGGACCTTGCGCATGGTGCCCACGGCAGCTTCCAGGGCTGCGACAATCCGCTCGATGGCGTCCTTGGTACTGATCAGGCCTTCAGGAAACGGAGCGAGACTGGTGGACTCTGCCACAGTGGAGCTGCGTCCGTCCGGAAGGGCGTGCAGCGCGCGCATCCGCTCGGCGGTATCGTCGGCAAACTGGCGGGCGGCGTCAATGATTTCGTCCAACTGCAGGTGCAGGTCACGGAAGTTCGTTCCCACGATGTTCCAGTGGGCCTGCTTGCCCTGGAGGTGCAGCTCGATCAGGTCTGTCAGCACAGCCTGCAGGTTGTTGGTCAGTGTCGGTGAAGCTTTCATGCGTCCTCCTCGATTGGTCCAGTAATCCCGACGCTATCAGCCCCGCACGGGCAGAGACGGTACCGCCGGGAAATTTCTCAGTGAGCTTACTAATTCCTTTTTTCCGACATAAACGAACGCGATTCATATTTCCCCTTGCATCGGGACGGATGGAACCGCATACTAAATGAACGTCATTCATTTAGTGACCATCGTCTCACTGGAGTAGCAAACATGATTGAAATTTCCTGCCTCGACGCACCCGCCTCCTTGGCCCGGACATCGCCGTCCAGCCGGAAGGCCCTGCGCGTTGGCGTGGTCCAGCACCGGTGGCAAGCCGACAGCGCCGCTGTCGAGGCCGAACTCAACGAGGGCATCAGCCAGGCCGCTGCATTGGGAGCCTCTGTGGTTTTCCTGCCGGAGCTGACGCTTTCGCGTTATCCGGCGGACACGCTGCCGCACAACGACCCTGCAGAGGGGACAACCCGTCCCCGGCCCTCGGACATCGCCGAAGACCTGCTAACGGGGCCAACCTTCCGCTTCGCCGCAGAGGCTGCCCGCCGCCAAGGGGTATCGGTCCACGCGTCGCTGTACCAGCGGGCCGAAGACCCTGACGGACAGGACGACGGGCTGGGCTTGAACACGGCCATCCTGGTCTCGCCGGAGGGCGAACTCCTGGCGCGGACCCACAAACTCCACATCCCCGTCACCGCCGGGTACTACGAGGACAAGTTCTTCCGCCAGGGCCCGGCAGCGGCTGACGCCTACGAGGTGCATGCCCCTGCCGAACTCGCCGGTGCCCGCCTGGGTATGCCCACCTGCTGGGACGAATGGTTTCCTGAAGTGGCCCGGCTGTACTCGCTGGGCGGTGCCGAAATCCTGGTCTACCCCACGGCCATCGGCTCCGAACCGGACCACCCCGATTTTGACACCCAGCCGCTCTGGCAGCAGGTAATTGTAGGGAACGGCATCGCCAACGGGCTGTTTATGATCGCGCCCAACCGCTGGGGCAGCGAAGGCACCCTGAACTTCTACGGTTCGTCCTTCATCTCCGACCCCTACGGGCGGATCCTTGCCCAGGCACCCCGCGACGCGTCCGCCGTCCTCGTGGCCGACCTGGACCTGGACCAGCGGAAGGACTGGCTGACCCTGTTCCCCTTCCTGGCAACGCGGCGCCCGGACACCTACGGCCGCCTCACCGAGCCCGTCCGCCCGAATGAATCCATCGGCGGCGAGCGCGGGTTCGCGGAGGTGTGCTCGTGACCGCCCCCGTGGCGCAGCAGGACGCAGGGGCCCTGATGCAGGCCGAGCAGTGGCGGATGCCTGCCGAAACAGCCCCGCAGGAGCGGCTCTGGATGGCGTTTCCCGCCGGCGGCTACACCCTTGGCGAGTCGGCCGAGGCTGCCCACGCGGCCAGGTCCACCTGGGCTGCGGTGGCGAACGCCGCCGTCGAATTCCAGCCGGTCACCATGGTGGTGGATCCCGACGACGTCGAAACGGCCGCTGCCTACCTCTCCCCCGACATTGAGCTACTTGCAGCCCCGTTGAATGATGCGTGGATGCGCGACATCGGCCCCACTTTTGTCTTAAATGGCGAGGGAAACCTTGGCGCGGTGGATTGGGTGTTCAACGGCTGGGGCGGACAGGACTGGGCGCAGTGGGACAAAGATGCACTGGTCGCCGGAGAGGTGGCCGGCCGGTCAGGGGCACAGCACATCGTCTCGGCGCTGGTGAACGAGGGTGGCGGCATCCAGGTGGACGGCCAGGGAACTGTCCTCGTTACGGAAACAGTCCAGCTGGATCCGGGGCGCAATCCCGGCATCAGCCGGGCCGACGTGGAGCTGGAGCTGGCGCGCACGATCGGTGCCACCCATGTGGTGTGGCTGCCTCGCGGCCTCACCCGGGATTTGGAGCGTTTCGGCACCCGCGGCCACGTGGACATCGTGGCCGCCATCCCCTCGCCCGGTACGCTGCTGGTCCATTCCCAGGAGAATCCCGAGCATCCGGACTTCGAGGTCTGCCGGGAAATTATCGACTTCCTGCGCGGCACCACGGACGCCGCCGGCCGCCATTGGAACATCATCGAAGTCCCCGCGCCCGAAACACTCCGGGATGAGGAAGGCTTCGTGGACTACAGCTACATCAACCACGTGGCGGTCAACGGCGGAGTGATCGCCTGCAGCTTCAACGACCCCCAGGACGACAAGGCCCTGCAGATCTTGGCCGAGGCCTACCCCGGGCGGCGTATCGTCGCCATTGACGCACGTGAGCTGTTTGCCCGCGGCGGGGGTATCCACTGCATCACCCAACAGCAGCCTGCTGCTTCCCAGAAAGTGGTGTCATGACAGAAACCATCCGAACCGGCACTCCCGCCGCCGGCGGGCATGCTCCCGGTACTGCCCACGGAATAACCCCAAAGGGCCTGAAGGGCGGGCAGCTGGGACTTCTCGCCGTCGTCGTCCTTGGCATCTCCACCATCGCACCGGCCTATACGCTGACCAGCGCACTGGGCCCCACCGTCAACGAGGCCGGACTCCAGCTGCCGGTCATCTTCCTCATCGGGTTCATCCCCATGATCCTGGTCTCGCTCGCCTACCGGGAACTCAACGCCGACTCCCCGGACAGCGGCACCACCTTCACGTGGGTGACCAAGGCATTTGGCCCCTGGGTCGGGTGGATGGGCGGCTGGGGGCTCCTCGCGGCAAATATCATCGTATTGTCCAACCTGGCCGGCGTCGCCGTTGACTTCTTCTACCTGTTCCTCTCGCAGCTCACCGGGACGCCTGAACTGGCAGACCTGGCAGCCAACAAAGCCCTTAACGTGCTGACTTGCCTCGTGTTTGTTGCGCTGGCCGTCTGGGTCAGCTACCGCGGACTGCATACCACCAAGCTGGTGCAGTACGGCCTGGTGGGGTTCCAGCTGCTGGTCCTTGGCCTGTTCGTGGCCATGGCGTTCGCCAACTGGTCCAGCTCCGAAACGGCCATCCCGTTCAGCTGGGAATGGTTCGACGTCACCAGGATCGAGACCTTCGGCCAGATCGCCGCGGGCATCTCCCTCTCGATTTTTGTGTACTGGGGCTGGGATGTCTGCCTCACCGTGAACGAGGAAACCGCGAACGGGAAGAAGACCTCCGGCCTGGCCGGCACGCTGACGGCCGTCATCGTCCTGGCCATCTACCTCCTGGTGAGCATCGCCACGATGATGTTCGCCGGCGTCGGAGACACCGGCAACGGCCTGAACAACACCGAAATCCACGAAAACATCTTCACGGCGCTGGCCTCCCCCATCATGGGTCCCTTCGCCATCCTGATGTCCCTGGCGGTGCTCTCCAGCTCCGCTGCCTCGCTGCAGTCCACGTTTATGTCACCGTCCCGCAGCCTCCTGGCGATGGGACACTACGGTGCCCTGCCGGAGCCGTTCAGCCGGGTCAGCAAGAAGTTTGCGACGCCGGGCTTCGCCACCATTGCAGCCGGCATCATGTCCGCGGGGTTCTACGCCGTGATGCATGTAGTCAGCGAGAATGTCCTCAACGACACCATCCTGGCCTTGGGCCTGATGATCTGCTTCTACTACGGGCTGACCGCCCTGGCCTGCGCCTGGTACTTCCGCAACAGCGTGTTCAGCAGCTTCCGCAACTTCCTGCTGCGGTTCCTCTGCCCGGTACTGGGCGGCGTGGGCCTGTTCGTGGTGTTCGGCCAGACCGCCGTGGACAGTCTTGCCCCCGAGTTCGGCAGCGGCTCCGAGGTGTTCGGCGTGGGGCTGGTCTTCGTCCTTGGGGTAGGCATCCTGGCACTTGGCGCGGTGTTCATGCTGGTGATGTCCCGGCTGCGTCCCGGGTTCTTCCGCGGCGAAACCCTCAAACGGGACACTCCCGCCCTTATTGTTCCGGAGTAGGTCCTGAGCAGCAGTGCACACAAAAAGGTGCCGCACCCCGGATCATCGGGGTGCGGCACCTTTTCAGTTGGATCACCAGAAGTGCGCCACGTCCACAATCAGCCGTGAACCGGATCCCGGGCCGTCGAGGGTGAACACCCGGAACGGAAGGCGGGCACGGACGCCCACACCGAAGTTGGTCTGACCCTCAAAGCTTCCGGCGTAGACCACCTGGCGGAAGGTCTGGTGGCCGGAGACGTTGGACAGTTCCGCCTTGTTTGCGGGGTTGTACGTGGCGTTGCCGTTGCCGTCATAGGAAGGTGCCTTGACGGTAACCTGCAGCCGGGCGTTTCCCCGGACAGGGACCGTAAACCCGGAGCCGTCCTGGACTATCTGGGGTACATAACGCACGGTGTAGCCCGCTGCCGGGCCATTGAGGTCCACCACCATCCGGTCAAAGCAGTAGTGCTGCCCGGTGCGGACGTTGGTGATGGATGCGGTGCTCGGGCTGTTGTCAGTCTTGGTCATGGAGCCCCAGACCAGCCCGCAATACGATGTGGTTGCCGAGGCGGGCCCCGGAACCAGGATTCCCAGCCCGACGGCCACTAAGAGCGCCGTGAGCCAGATGAGGAGTTTTTTCATTGTGGGTGCCATCCAGAGGAGGAACGGTTGGATAGCTCAAGCGTAGGAGCACAGCACTGCCGAAACGAGGGTTGTGGCCGCTTCGGCGCGCAACTGTGAGGAAGCCCGAATATGCATCACGCCGCTGTAAATCCGGGGCCGTTTTGCCACCGTCCTTAACCGTTCCGGTGCCGTTTCTGGACCCGCCCGTTATGCCGGATAACGGTGCCGGAAAGACGAAACAGCGCCGGACACCCGAGGGGGTGTCCGGCGCTGTTTTCCGTACGGAATTTCAGCCTTCGCAGTCGCGGCAGTACTTCATGCCGTTCTTTTCACGGGCCACCTGGGACCGGTGGCGGACCAGGAAGCAGGAGGAGCAGGTGAACTCATCTGACTGCTCCGGAACAACGATGACTGTCAGTTCCTCGTTGGAAAGGTCGGCGCCGGGCAGGTCGATTCCCTCGGCCGTGTCGTTTTCGTCGAGGTCGATTACTGCGGTCTGCGCGTTGCCGCCACGCGAGGCCTGCAGTGCCTCCAAAGAATCCGCGGGTGACTCTTCTTCTTGCTTGCGTGGAGCATCGTAATCGGTAGCCATTGCATGTTCACTTTCGTTGCTGCACAGCGCCATTTCAGGCACCTCAGTGAAGCAGTTTAGGTCATTATGCCCTCACCCGCGCAATAGTGTGTTCAACCAGACATTCCGCCGGGTTCGGCCGGGGAATTTAGGTGCTTTTCCCGCGCCTGATCTGCTCCGACAGCCACGCCGCTGAGGGCCGGAAGCCAGCCCCACCGCGTCGCATCTGCCATGGCATCTGCAGCCTGGCCGGGGGTATCGCAGTAAAAGGTATCCGCGAACCAGGCCCGGATACGGGCCGGATAGTGAGCTGTCATGCCGCCGACCATACGCAGTCAATGTTGTGGCCGCGTTTCGTCCCTGTCTCACGGACATTAATCCCGCTCCTGTTGAGAGCGGAGGCCGCCTTGAATTCGGGCTGGCTGCGGCCGAAAGAAGAAGCTATTGACCGGCCCGCGGAACTGCTCCTAAACTCCGGGCATCGGGATCCCCTGTGAATAGTTTTCGCCCTTTGACCCGGAAGCATCAGCGATGGCCACAGTTCATCACCACGATCCGGAACGTGACGCCCAGCAGTCACTGCAGGAATTGCGTGGGCGGCTGCGGGGACCCTTAATCGAGCCACAGGATCCGCTGTACGAGGAAGCCCGGGCGGTTTGGAACGGCATGGTCGATCTCCGCCCACTCGCCATCGCAAAAGCTGGGGCAGTCTCGGACATTGACGTTGTTCTGGATACTGCGCGGCGCAGCGGTCTGGCGCTGGCGGTCCGCGGCGGAGGGCACAACATTGCCGGCCACGGAACTGTTGAAGGCGGCCTGGTGCTGGACCTGGGATCACTCCGGGCTGTTCACGTGGACGTTGAACGGCGGCTCGTCACCGTTGAGCCGGGAGCTACCCTCGCTGATGTGGACGGGGCCACGGCCGCGCATGGGCTGGCTGTTCCGCTGGGAGTCATCAGCGGAACAGGAGTAGCAGGACTTACCCTTGGCGGCGGGGTGGGCTGGCTGACCCGAACCGGAGGCCTGAGCCTGGACAACCTGGAAGCCGCGGACATCGTCACCGCCGCAGGCGAACACCTGCACGCCAGCGCGGACGAAAACGCGGAATTGTTCTGGGGGCTGCGCGGCGGTGGCGGAAACTTCGGCGTCGTATCCTCTTTCACTTTCCGCGCCCATCCCCTGCCGGCGGCACCCTTGGGCGGCAACCTCTTCTACCGGCAACAGCACTGGAAGCAGGCCCTGCTGGCCTTCGATGCCTGGACCCGGGACCTGCCTGATGAGATGAACCCGATCATCTCCTTCCTGGTCTTCCCGCCCGATTTCGGCATGGGCGACGAGCCCTGGATGATTCTTGGCTTCGCCTGGACCGCCGCCGACCACCAGGCTGGCCTCAAGCTTGTTGACCAGCTCCGGGCCGTTGCCCCGCCTGACGAGGAGGAAGTGGGACCGACATCATGGCTGGACTGGCAGAGCGCCATGGATGCAGTGTTCCCCAAGGGCTCCCGGGGCTACTGGAAGAACGTTTCGTTTTCACGGCTGGACGAGGAGGTGGCCGATGTGGTGGTGGGTTTCGCCTCCGAGCTGGCGTGGCACGGAACCGGTATCGACATCCACCACCTGGAGGGCGCGTTCGGGCGGGTCCCGGAGGAGGCAACAGCGTTTCCGAACCGGTCGGCGCGCTACTGGCTGAACGTTTACGGCTTCTGGGGCGACGCCGCCGAGGACGAACGGCTCACCGCCTTCGCCCGCAAGGCCTACGCCCTGATGCGGCCCTTCGCCGAGCAGGGGGAATACGTCAACTTCCTGGGAGCGGAGCTGGGGATCAAGGAGACGGACGCCGCGCGCCATGCCTACGGCCAGGACAAGTACCAGCGCCTCGTGGCCCTCAAGGACCGCTATGATCCGCAGAATCTCCTGCGCCTGAACCACAACATCCCGCCGACGCAGGCGTGAAAGGCCCCTCAGGGCGGACGGTCAATCGGAGCCCCCTGTCGGATTCGAACCGACGACCCCCGCTTTACAAGAGCGGTGCTCTGGCCAACTGAGCTAAGGAGGCGTGCCCCTGCGGGCGGGCGCCTGGACGGCGCTAGATAAGGTTAGCCCAAGTCCTCCCGGTGGTAAAAACGCCGCCTCGGTTCCTACACGGAAGAAGCGGGCAAAGGAAAAGCCCGCCTCCGGAAACGCTCCGGAGGCGGGCCCCTGATGTTCGGGAGAGACCGTTAGGCTTTGGCGTCGATGGCTGCCTGGATCTCAGCGTTCAGGTCGGTTGCGCCGTCCCACTGCTTGCCGTCAACGAAGACGGTAGGCGTACCGGTGATGCCCGTGTTCGCTGCCAGCGCGGTGGAGTACTTCACATACGGGCGGAAGGTCTTGTCATCCACGCAGCTGTTGATATCCGCACCCACCTCAGTGGCAAGGGACTTCAGCTTGTCGTCAGAGAGTCCTGCTCCGCCTTCGGCAGGCTGGTTGGCAAAAAGAACGTCCACGTATTCGGCATACTTTTCCGGTGCCTTGTCGGCTACGCAGGCCGCAGCGTTGGCGGCACGTGAGGAGTAGTTGGTGCTGGACTGGCGGTCCAGGAAGCCCAGCGGACGGTACTCCATGCTGATCTTGCCTTCATTACGGAGCGTGGTGAGGGCTTCGTTGTAGGTGTTTTCAAAGCGCAGGCAGACCGGGCAGATGAAGTCGATGTAGGCAATCACCTTCACGGGCTGGCCGGCTTCGGCCTCGGCACCCGGTGCCACCACCGGGCTCGGCTGCGCATCAGGCTTGGCCGGCAGGTTGGCCATGTCCACAGTCGCCGGGTCTGTCTTCTTGACTTCGGTGTTGGCCAGGAGGGTCACACCACCGTTGACGTTGGCGCTGGCCGGCACCGGGCCCTGGTCGGCAATGGGGGTGTTCTGCCGGATGCCCGTCGTCACCACCAGCGCGATCACCGCCAGGATGGCCACAACGGCCACCACAATTCCCCACCCGATCAGCAGCTTGTTGCGCTTGTCCTTTTTCAGCTGGGCTTCACGGATCAGCCGCGCTTTCTCGCGGGCCTCCGCGGTTCGCTCAGCTTTGGACTTACGTACTTCGTTTGCGGGGCTCATGTGTTCCTTGGGTCGATTGACGAGGGGGACCAATTCGTGGCAACCCCATTATTTTAGGGGAGAAAGCTGAGAGCTTGCCTTTTCAAGTATTCTGCCGGATTGACCAACGGACGAATAGCATGGAAGATTCCGTCCCGTTAGGGTGGGCTGAGAGGCACAAGCAACCCCAGGGGGCCGCAATGCAAACACCCGTCCAGGAAAAACCTGCCACCGCAGCCGGGTCCGGCGCCGCCGGCTCCGGCGGCAGCGGGGAAACAAAGTATGACTTCATGGTGGTCTCGAACAGGCTGCCCGTTGACCGCTGCGCCCCGGGCGAAAGCGGCGACGACGGCTCCGGGTGGCGCCGGTCCCCCGGCGGCCTGGTGACCGCGCTGGCGCCGATGATGACCAAGACCGACGGCGCATGGGTGGGCTGGCACGGCGCACCGGATGAGACGGTGGAACCGTTTAGCCACGGCGGCATGGACCTGGTTCCGGTCCAGCTGAGCGCTGACGACGTAGAGCTTTACTACGAGGGTTTCTCCAACGCCACGCTGTGGCCGCTCTACCATGACGTCATCGCCCCGCCCGAATTCCACCGGACCTGGTGGGATACCTACCGCACGGTCAACAGAAGGTTCGCCGACGCCGTCGTACGCCATGCTGACAAAGCTGCCACGGTGTGGATCCAGGACTACCAGCTGCAGCTGGTGCCGCGGATGCTCCGGGAGGAGCGGCCGGACCTCCGGATCGGCTTCTTCAATCACATCCCGTTCCCCCCGCCGGAGATCTTCGCCCAGCTGCCCTGGCGCCAGGCCATCATCGACGGCCTCCTCGGCGCCGACCTGGTGGGCTTCCAGCGGCCCAGCGACGCCGGCAACTTCATGCGCTCGGCCCGCCGCTTCCTGGGCGCCAGCGTCAAGCAGCAGCAGGTGCACGTTAAGGGCCAGGACGGGGAAATCACGCACATCGCCCGGGCCCAGGCGTTCCCCATCTCCATCGACGTCCAGCAGATCACCGAACTGGCCAAAAAACCCGAGATCATTGAGCGGGCCCGTCAAATCCGCCAGGACCTGGGTAATCCGAAAACCATCCTGCTCGGCGTGGACCGCCTGGACTACACCAAAGGCATCCGGCACAGGCTCAAGGCGTTCGAGGAGCTCCTGGCCGACGGCAAGCTGTCCGTTGGCGACGCCACCCTGATCCAGGTAGCCAGCCCCAGCCGCGAGCGCGTTGAACAGTACCGGCTCCTGCGCGAGGAAGTCGAGGGCACGGTAGGCCACATCAACGGCACCTACGACACCCTGGAGAACACAGCGGTCCGCTACCTGCACCACAGCTACCCCGTGGAGGAGATGGTGGCCCTGTACCTGGCAGCGGACGTCATGCTGGTGACCGCCCTCCGGGACGGCATGAACCTGGTGGCCAAGGAGTACGTCACCGCGCGGACCAACAACGACGGCGCCCTGGTGCTCAGCGAGTTCGCCGGCGCGGCTGATCAGCTCAAGCAGGCCCTGCTGATGAACCCGCACGACATCGATGGCTTGAAGAGCGCGATTATGCGGGCAGTGGAGCTGCCGCCCCGGGATGCCTCCCGGCGGATGCGGGCCATGCGCAAGCAGATCCTCGAGCACGACGTGGACTACTGGTCTGCCGAGTTCCTCCGGGCCCTTGAGGAGAAGGCGGTCCGTGATGACTCCTGACGGCCGGGCCGGCAACGGCAAGTTGGCACTGACACCGGAGCTTCGCGAGGCCCTTCGGCGCGTGGCTGCGACGGATCACTTGCTGGTGGCCATGGACTTCGACGGCACCATGGCTCCCATCGTGGGCCACGCCGACGACGCCCGCCCCCTTCCCCGCGCCGCCAAGGCCTTCGCCGGACTAGCCGTGCTGCCCAGGACGACGACGGCACTCATCTCCGGACGCGCCCTCGCCAGCCTGCGCACGGTCGCGTCGCCTCCGGTGGACACCCTCCTGATTGGCAGCCACGGGGCAGAGGCCTGGCTGGGGCCTGGATCGGCAGGACTGACGCTCGATGCGGAGCAAAAGGCCCTGCTCGCCGAGGTCCGCAGCATCCTGGCGGACATCGTCGAGGAGGCGCCCGGCACGATGCTGGAGGACAAGCCCGCCGGGGTGGTCCTGCATACCCGCCTGGCCGACGACGACGTAGCCCAGGATGCGGTATCCGCCGCCCGCTCTGTGCTGCAGGACCGGAAGGGCGTCTTCCTTAAGGACGGAAAGCGCGTCTTGGAAACCTCTGTGGTGAACGCCTCAAAGGGTGAGGGGGTTACCTTCCTGCGCCAGGTCACCGGTGCCACGGCCGTCCTGTTCGCGGGCGACGACACCACGGATGAGGATGCGCTGGCGCGCCTCGGGCCCGGAGATGTGGGCGTGAAGGTGGGCCTGGACTTCACCCAGGCCGAGTACCGCGTGGAGGCACCCGTGCACGTGGCGGAGATGCTGGAGGTGCTGCTCCAGGAGCGGAGCCTTGCCGTTGCCGAGGAAGACCAGCAGGGCTTTCAGGGCAGAAGTTGAGCAAGGTCATATGTGACGTCCGTAACATTTGCGACTAAACGCACAACATCTGACATACTCTTGCTTGTGATGTGGCGCACAAGCACCGTGCGGCGTCACTCGGCGCTCTCCGACCGTGGTTGAGGAACGTCTGCAGCACAAAACTGAACAAACATGAACCATTCACAACGGATCGTCCGGCACGTACCTGCCGGTGAAGGGATTGATAACTGTGGCTACAGTTACTTTTGATAACGCTACGCGTCTGTACCCGGGCACAGAAAAGCCCGCCGTCGATAAGCTCAACATCGACATCGCCGATGGCGAATTCCTGGTCCTCGTTGGACCCTCCGGTTGCGGTAAGTCCACCTCGCTGCGCATGCTCGCAGGCCTCGAGGACGTCAACGCAGGCCGCATCCTCATCGGCGACCGCGACGTCACCGACGTTCCGCCGAAGGACCGCGACATCGCGATGGTTTTCCAGAACTACGCGCTGTACCCGCACATGACTGTGGCCGACAACATGGGCTTCGCCCTGAAGATCGCCGGCGTCTCCAAGGAAGAGCGCGCCGAGCGTGTCCGTGAAGCTGCCAAGCTCCTTGACCTTGAGCCCTACCTGGACCGCAAGCCGAAGGCACTCTCCGGCGGTCAGCGCCAGCGTGTTGCCATGGGCCGCGCCATTGTCCGTAACCCGCAGGTCTTCCTCATGGATGAGCCGCTTTCCAACCTGGACGCCAAGCTCCGTGTGCAGACCCGCACCCAGATCGCATCCCTGACCCGCCGCCTGGGCGTCACCACTGTTTACGTGACGCACGACCAGGTTGAGGCCATGACCATGGGCGACCGCGTCGCTGTGCTGAAGGACGGCCTGCTGATGCAGGTGGACACCCCGCGCAACCTGTACGACAAGCCCAAGAACGTCTTCGTGGCCGGCTTCATCGGCTCCCCTGCCATGAACCTGCTCGAACTGCCGGTCGTCGACGGCGGCGTACAGTTCGGCGGCACGGTTTACCCGGTACCGCGCGACGTCCTCGAAGAGGCACACGGCTCCACTGTGACCCTGGGATCCCGCCCCGAGGACCTCGAGACCGCTCCGCACGGCGAAGGCCTGAAGGTAGAGGTCGACGTCGTCGAGGAGCTGGGTGCCGACGCTTACGTCTATGGCCACACCACCCTTGACGGCAAGGACCACGACATCGTGGCACGTGTCGACGGCCGCCGCCCCCCGATGAAGGGTGAGTCCATCTACGTCCGTCCGCAGTCGGGCCACGTGCACCTGTTCGACACCAAGACCGGCCTGCGCCTGGGCGACTAATCCCCGCCGGTGCCCTAACCTCGCTCCGCTTCGATTAGGGAACCCTGCCGGCGTGGGCCCATCCACCGGCGCCCAAACCTAAAGCACCGCATGAAACTGACGGCGGCCTCCTTAACCGGACGGCCGCCGTCGGCCTTTAACCGTGCCTGCTGAAGAATTAGCTGGCCACGCCGATGTACGGAAGAATTGACCTATGACCGAGGAATACAGCGCGCAGTGGCACGACGAACCCACCGACTATGCGCAGGTGGGGAAACTGCCCCGGTTCGTGGCGGCGAGTGCCGACGACGGCAAGCTCGCTTCGGTCTCCAGTTCGCTGAACATCACGGCCGCAGCGGCAGACCCCGAGCTGCTGGACTTGCCCTGGCACATCGCGCTGGAGGACTGGCCGGCGGAAAACCTGGCCGCACTCCCCCGCGGCATCTCCCGGCACATCGTCCGCTTCGCCCACCTCGGCGGCTCGGTGATCGCCATCAAGGAAACCTCCGAGCACGTCGCCCGGCATGAATACCACATGCTGCGGAAGCTGGCCCGGCTGGACGTGCCCTGCGTAGAGCCCGTCGCCGTCATCACCGGGCGCACCACCCTGGACGGGCGGCCGCTGAACCCGGTGCTGGTCACCCGGCACCTGAAGTTCTCGATGCCGTACCGCGCCCTGTTCTCGCAGATGCTCCGCAAGGATACGCTCACGCGCCTCATCGATGCGCAGGCGCTGCTGATGGTGCGGCTACACCTGATCGGCTTCTACTGGGGCGACGTTTCCCTGTCCAACACCCTGTTCCGCCGTGATGCCGGAGCCTTTGCCGCCTACCTGGTGGACGCTGAAACCGGCGAGCTGTATCCGGACCTGTCCACCGGCCAGCGCGAGTACGACCTGGAAATCGCACGGGTGAACATCGCGGGCGAGCTGATGGACCTGCTGGATGGCGGGCTGATCGAGGAAAAGGTGGACCCGGTGGCCACCAGCGAGCTGATCATGGACAGCTACCGGCGCCTTTGGGCCGAACTGACGGAGAAGGAGTCCTTCGAACTAGGTGAGAGGTGGCGCGTGAGTGCCAGAATCCGCCGGCTCAATGAACTCGGTTTCGACGTCGAGGAATACGCCATCAAGACCACCCAGAACGGGTCCACCATCCAGCTGCAGCCCAAAGTGGTGGACGCCGGACACCACCAGCGGCGGCTCCTGCGGCTTACGGGCATCGACGCGCAGGAAAACCAGGCCCGGCGGCTCCTTAATGACATGGACTCCTTCCGTGCGGACAACAACCCGGATATGGACGAGGAATACAGCGCCCATCTCTGGGTCAGCCAGATCTTCGAGCCGATCGTCCGGTCCATCCCGCGGGACCTTTCCGGGAAGCTGGAGCCCGCGGAAGTGGTGCACGAGGTCCTGGAGCACCGCTGGTACATGTCCGAAAAGCAGGAGCGGCACATACCCCTGGCCGAGGCCGTCCAGTCCTACATCGACTCCATCCTCCGGCACCGCCGGGACGAAGCGGCGATCATGCTCAACCCGGACACCGGGCTGCTGAAGATCCTCGAGGTGGAAACAGAAGAATCCCGTTACGGCGAAGACGAGACGATCGACGAATACCCCGACTCGGACGACTAGGGCTAGATTGCCTTCCCGGGATTGAGGATGCCGGCAGGATCAAACAGTTCCTTGATCCTGCGCTGGAACTCCCGGACCGGTTCGGGCTGCTCCTGGCCCAGCCACCGAAGTTTGTACTGCCCTACCCCGTGTTCCCCGGTGATGGTTCCACCCATCTGCAGGGCTGCCGTGATGGATTTGTCAAGGACCTGCTGGAGCCTCGCCATGGCTGCGGTATCCACCTTGCTGTCCTTCCGGTCGATCCAGAAGGTGGGGTGCAGGTTGCCGTCGCCCGCGTGGGCCACGACCTTCAGCTGCACGCCGTAGCCGGCGGCCATGGCCTCCAGGGCAGCCACGTAGTCAACCAGCCGGGAGCGGGGCACGGCGACGTCCTCTCCCACCCGATACTCATCGTCCACTTCCACGCCCCTGCTGTGCCGCCTGAGTTCCACCAGCCGTTCAGCCTCGGCGCTGACTTCAGTAGTGACGGTTGCCCCACCGGCCTTCAGGACCTCCCGGACCACTTCCGCCTCGGCGGCAGCACCGAAGCCGTCCGTCTGGATCAGGAGCAGGGACCTGCCGCGTGCAGTGAGGTCCGAACCGTGGATATCGTCCAGCTGGGCCAGCGTACCGCCGTCGAGCAATTCCATGATGGCGGGCTGCACCCGCGCCCTGCCTACGGCAAGGACACCGGCGGCGGCGCGTCGGAAGTCTGGGTAGAAGGCCGCAACAGTGTGCACCTCCCGGGGAAGATACTTCAGCCGCACCGTCACGCCCACTACGATGCCCAGCGTCCCCTCCGAGCCGACGAACAGGCCGGTCAGGTCATAGCCCGCGACGCCCTTGAAGGTCTGGTGGCCGGTGTGGATGAGGGAGCCGTCAGCCAGCACGACGTCCAGCGCAAGAACCGAGTCCCTGGTGACGCCGTACTTGGCGCACCGCAGCCCGCCTGCGTTGGTTGCGACGTTGCCGCCGATGGTGGAGGTGCGGAAGCTCGCTGGATCCGGCGCGTACATCAGGCCATGCAGCGCTGCTGCTTCATTGAGCACGGCATTAATGACCCCCGGTTCCACCACTGCCGTTTCGTCGTCAGGATTCAAGTCCAGGATCCGGTCCATGCGCTCGAGCGACAGGATGATGCAGCCCTTGGTGGCGTGGGCACCGCCGGAAACACCCGTCCCGGCGCCCCTCGGCACGATCGGAACGGCACCAGCCGCGCAGATCCGCACCACGGCCTGTACATCCGGCACTGACTCCGGGAACACCACAGCCAGCGGGAGCTGGTAGTCGAGGACGGGCGCCTGGTCCACCGCGTACCGGCTGAGGGTAGCTTCCGCACGGTCCACCTGTCCGGCCGCCAACACGGTCTCCAGCTCCTCAACTACGCTTCCCACGAAGCCTCCATCCGTCGTCGCACACGTCCCACCAGTGTAGGACGGCGCCGTGCGGCCGTAGCGCGAAAGGTCCTCCCTGGCAAAGCCTGCTCAAGAAAGACCTTGCAAGCGCTTCCAGGGCTGACCTGCGGAAAGGCTGCTTTCGACTAGTGCTCCTACTGCTCGCCGTGGAAGCGTTTCCATTCTCAGGCCTCCGACCCCTAAGCTTGCTTCTATGTCTGTCGAAACTGTGACGCTCACCACCGCTCCTCAAACCGGACCGCTGACCTTGGTCCACCCCGAGGACAACCAGCCCGGCTGGTGGCGCTCCGCCGTGATCTACCAGGTCTACCCGCGTTCGTTCCGTGACCTCAACGGCGACGGCGTCGGCGACCTTGCGGGGATTACGGAGGAACTGCCGCACCTGGCGGACCTCGGAGTGGACGCCGTGTGGCTGTCCCCCTTCTACAGGTCTCCCCAACGCGACGCGGGCTATGACGTCAGCGACTACTGCGACGTGGACCCGATCTTCGGCACCCTCCGTGACTTCGACGTCATGATGGCCGAATCCCACCGGCTGGGCCTGCGCGTCATTGTGGACCTGGTGCCCAACCACTGCTCGGATCAGCACCAGTTGTTCCAGGCAGCCCTTGCGGCACCGGCCGGCAGCCGGGAACGGGAGATGTTTATCTTTCGCGACGGCCTTGGGCATGACGGGCATGAACCGCCCAACAACTGGCAGTCCCACTTCGGCGGACCTGCCTGGACCCGGGTCACGGGGCCCGACGGCCAGCCGGAGCAGTGGTACCTGCACCTTTTTGATTCATCCCAGCCAGATTTCAACTGGGACAACCCCGCCGTCCATGCCGAATTCGAACGGATTCTCCGGTTTTGGCTCGACCGCGGAGTTTCAGGTTTCCGTGTGGACGTGGCTCACGCGCTGGTCAAGGCCCCTGGCCTCCCGGCTTGGGGAGGCCGGGCCGACGGCGGAAGTTCGGACGGCTTCCCGGGCCATGAGGCACCGATGTTCGGCCAGCCGGCCATCCACGACATCTACCGTGGGTGGCGCAGGATCCTGGACCAGTACGGCCCGGACCGGATTCTTTGCGCAGAGGCCAGCGTTGACCTCCCCCGGCTTGCGCAGTGGGTCAGGCCGGACGAGATGCACCAGGCCTTTAACTTCCCGTACCTGCACGCAGGGCTGGACGTCTATCGCCTGCGGTCGGTCATCACGGACTCCCTGACGGTCCTGGACGCCGTTGGCGCTCCCAGCACCTGGGTTCTGTCCAATCACGACGTCGTCCGGCACGCCAGCCGCTTCGGCTACAACGGGCATGGACCCCGCGATGGTGACGGCATCGGGCCCGCAGATCCGCAACCGGATACGGCCCTGGGCCGGCACCGGGCCGCTGCTGCCTCCCTGTTTATGCTCGGGCTCCCGGGGGCCGCTTATGTCTACCAGGGTGAAGAGCTCGGGCTGCCCGACGGCATCGACATCCCTGAGCATCTCCGCCAGGACCCCACCTTCGCCAGAACAGGCGGGGAGCGGCTTGGCCGGGACGGCTGCCGGGTTCCGTTGCCGTGGCGCGCCGCTGAACCCCACCTTGGATTTGGCTCGGGCCGCGATCCCTGGCTGCCCCTGCCCTCCTCGTTCAAGGGGTTGGCACGCGACCTGCAGGCTGACTCCCCGTCATCGCACCTCGCCCTGTACCGGCGCATGCTGGCGGTCCGCCGCGAGCTGGACCTGGGGCGTGGGTCGCTCGCGTGGGCGGAGGAGTGGTGCACCGGTTCATCCCTGGCGTACGTCAACGGCACTACGCTGATGCTTATGAACCTGAACCCCGAGCCGCTGGAAATGCCAGCCGGCCAGGTCCTCGTCCGCAGCGCCTCAGCCACGGACGGCTTCCTTGCTTCCGGTGAAACCGCCTGGATCGGTATTGGGCCGGATACCGCGGCAGAGTGAGTATGGCGGGCATCAAGGACGTCGCTGACAAGGCGGGCCTGTCCGTAGCCACTGTTTCGCGGGCACTCAGCGGCAAAAAAAACGTCTCGGCGAAGAGCCGGAAACTGGCGCTGGAGGCGGCAGAGGAATTGGGGTTTGTCCCGTCTTATCACGCCTCCAGCCTTGCCTCCGGGCGGAACCACAACATTGGCCTGGTGGTTCCCGCGATCCACCGGTGGTACTTCTCATCGGTTCTCGAGGGTGTTTCTGAGGTCCTTTTGGACGCCGGCTACGACCTGACGCTCTACAACGTGGGCCACGAGCCCGGACACCGTCACCGCGTGCTTAACGATTTCCTGCTCCGGAAACGCCTCGACGCCGTGATCGCCGTTGCCCTGGTGCTCAGCGATGCGGAGATCCAGCAGCTGCTGGCCGTCCACCGCCCCATTGTGGGCATCGGCGGCACCTTGCCCGGTGCGTCCACCATAAGGATCGACGACGAGCGGCTGGCCCGCATGGCCACCGACCACCTGGTAGGGCTCGGCCACACCCGGATAGCCCATGTCACCGGCAACGTGGCCTTGGATCAGGATTTCAAGCTGCCGGGCATACGGCAGGCGGGCTACCAAAAAGCCATGGCCGCCGCCGGTTTGGACATCCGCCCTGAATGGCAGGCTGCCGCCGACTTCACTGTCCAGGGGGCATACACGGCTGCCCGGAAGCTGTTGGGCACTACCGCGGAACGCCCCACAGCCGTCTTCGCCGCCTCGGACGAGATGGCTGTGGGCACCATCCTCGCCGCGCGGGACTTCGGGTTGCAGGTTCCAAGGGATCTCTCGGTGGTGGGCATGGACGGCCACGAATTGGGTCAAACGTTCGGGCTGACCACCATTGACCAGGACGCCCGCGGGCAGGGCGCTCTGGCAGCCAGGACCGCACTGCAGTTGCTCGAGCCCAAGGGGGACCCCGAGGACGGGCGGGCAGCGCCGGAGGCTGACCAGGAGTTCCCGACGCAGTTCGTTATCAGGACCAGCACCGCGGTGCCGCCGGCCTGACCGAAGCAGTTGCCTTCTCCACACTGCGGGCCTGACCTGGAATCACGGGACGCGGTCAGGCTTACGCCCCGCCGGCATCCGGGACGCCCATAAAGCGGCAATACTTGGCAAGAATCAGCGGCCAGGCGGCAACGTACTGTGCGCGCGCTGTGGCCGGGTTTTCGGCACCTTCCCAGCCCTCATGGAACACCCTTACTTCCGTGCCGCCCTCCACTGCCCGGAAGACCACCATCAGTTCCGTGGACCACAGAGCGCTGGAGCCGGGGTGCCACGTGGCGTGGAAGGACAGCGGTGGTTGCCAGTCGTCGAGGGTGCCCCAGATGCTGGTCCGGCCGTCGTCAGCTGTTTCAAGGATGAGGTTTTCCTCGAACTCTACATAGGATCCCGCACCGTACACGCCGAAAGTATCCAGCGGCCACCAGAGGTGTGTGTGGTCAGTGAAGCCGGCGAAGGCGTGGGACACGCTTCCCGGCACTACGACTGTATAGACCACAGGTTCGAGCAGCTCGATGGCGCTCTTGTCATCGCTTCCGAATTGTTCGCTGCCGTGGCTGAAGAGGCTATCCATGGTGTTCAACTTTACCCGCGCCGCCCCTCCCGCGACGCCCCATCAGCTCCTGCCCCCTGCCGGGGGACGCCCCAGCTCTATCAGCTTCTTCTGCAGTTTTGGCGTGACTGGCCGGCGGTTTGGAGTGCGTTCGACGGCGCTGCTGCCGCGGGGAGGTGACGGCGGGTCGCGCCGTACCCCGCAGGCGGTGATGGCGGGTTGCATTCCGGAGTGTGCGCCAGGGGTGGGGCCAGAGCCTTCGACCCGGATACCTTGATGGTGGTGTTTGTTGGTTAAGTGCGGCAGGGCCCTGACGTCGTTTGTCAGGGCCCTGCTCTAATGTATGTCCGGCGGTGACCTACTCTCCCACACCCTCCCGGGTGCAGTACCATCGGCGCTGTGGGTCTTAGCTTCCGGGTTCGGAATGGGACCGGGCGTTTCCCCCACGCTATGACCGCCGTAACCCTTTTACCCGGCACCAGCCCCTTGGGGGTGGTGTGGGAAATCTCGTGTGGTTACAACATTTGCTTCTGCCGTATCAGGGCAGTGTGGTGTTGTTATTCAATTGTGGTTTGTTCCCTGGACAACGTACCGGTTTGGTTTGTTGTTCGGGAACCACATAGTGGACGCAAGCAGTCTTGTTATCTTTTTACCCTGCTTCATGGTGTGAACGTCTTTTGAATCGTTCACGAAGAGGGTGTGTGGTGTAAGTTATCGGCCTATTAGTACCGGTCAGCTTCACGAGTCGTTAGTCCTCGCTTCCACATCCGGCCTATCAACCCAGTGGTCTGGCTGGGGGCCTCTCACACACAAGGTGTATGGAAATCTCATCTTGAAGCGAGCTTCCCGCTTAGATGCTTTCAGCGGTTATCCCATCCGAACGTAGCTAATCAGCGGTGCACTTGGCAGTACAACTGACACACCAGAGGTTCGTCCGTCCCGGTCCTCTCGTACTAAGGACAGCCCTTCTCAAATTTCCTGCGCGCGCAGCGGATAGGGACCGAACTGTCTCACGACGTTCTAAACCCAGCTCGCGTACCGCTTTAATGGGCGAACAGCCCAACCCTTGGGACCTACTCCAGCCCCAGGATGCGACGAGCCGACATCGAGGTGCCAAACCATGCCGTCGATATGGACTCTTGGGCAAGATCAGCCTGTTATCCCCGAGGTACCTTTTATCCGTTGAGCGACGGCCATTCCACAATGTACCGCCGGATCACTAGTCCCGACTTTCGTCCCTGCTCGAGATGTCTCTCTCACAGTCAAGCTCCCTTGTGCACTTACACTCGACACCTGATTGCCAACCAGGCTGAGGGAACCTTTGGGCGCCTCCGTTACTTTTTAGGAGGCAACCGCCCCAGTTAAACTACCCATCAGGCACTGTCCCTGACCCGGATTACGGGCCGAAGTTAGATGTCCAAAGTGACCAGAGTGGTATTTCAACGATGACTCCACCCGAACTGGCGTCCGGGCTTCAACGTCTCCCACCTATCCTACACAAGCCACTCCGAACACCAATACCAAACTATAGTAAAGGTCTCGGGGTCTTTCCGTCCTGCTGCGCGTAACGAGCATCTTTACTCGTACTGCAATTTCGCCGAGTTTATGGTTGAGACAGCGGGGAAGTCGTTACTCCATTCGTGCAGGTCGGAACTTACCCGACAAGGAATTTCGCTACCTTAGGATGGTTATAGTTACCACCGCCGTTTACTGGGGCTTAAATTCTCAGCTTCGCCTTGCGGCTAACCGGTCCTCTTAACCTTCCAGCACCGGGCAGGAGTCAGTCCGTATACATCGTCTTGCGACTTCGCACGGACCTGTGTTTTTAGTAAACAGTCGCTTCCCCCTGGTCTCTGCGGCCCCGATCCCCTCCGGAACGCATGGTTCCATCAAGGTTGGGGCCCCCCTTCTCCCGAAGTTACGGGGGCATTTTGCCGAGTTCCTTAACCATAATTCTCTCGATCGCCTTAGTATTCTCTACCTGATCACCTGTGTCGGTTTGGGGTACGGGCGGCTAAAACCTCGCGTCGATGCTTTTCTCGGCAGCATAGGATCACCAAATCCCCCCAAACGGGGGTCCCATCAGATCTCAGGCATCATGAACAGCGGATTTGCCTACCGTTCGCCCTACATCCTTAGACCGGGACAACCATCGCCCGGCTTGGCTACCTTCCTGCGTCACACCTGTTAATACGCTTGCCTCCCAGGATCAGGTCCTGCGCTCCACCAAAACCCTTCACCCACAAGGGGTGTCAGGCAGGTCTCGGGCAGTTAGTATCCCCTGTTCAGCATGGGCGGTTTTTCGCCGGTACGGGAATATCAACCCGTTGTCCATCGACTACGCCTGTCGGCCTCGCCTTAGGTCCCGACTTACCCAGGGCAGATTAGCTTGACCCTGGAACCCTTGATCATTCGGCGGACGGGTTTCTCACCCGTCTTTCGCTACTCATGCCTGCATTCTCACTCGTGTAGGCTCCACCGCTGGTTTACACCGCGACTTCACTGCCCACACGACGCTCCCCTACCCATCCAGACGCCTGAACCACAAGGGCTTAGCTAATATCTGAATGCCACAACTTCGGCGGTGTACTTGAGCCCCGCTACATTGTCGGCGCGGAATCACTTGACCAGTGAGCTATTACGCACTCTTTTAAGGATGGCTGCTTCTAAGCCAACCTCCTGGTTGTCTTCGCAACTCCACATCCTTTCCCACTTAGCACACGCTTAGGGGCCTTAGTTGGTGGTCTGGGCTGTTTCCCTCTCGACTATGAAGCTTATCCCCCACAGTCTCACTGCTGCGCTCTCACTTACCGGCATTCGGAGTTTGGCTGACGTCAGTAACCTTGTAGGGCCCATTAGCCATCCAGTAGCTCTACCTCCGGTAAGAAACACGCAACGCTGCACCTAAATGCATTTCGGGGAGAACCAGCTATCACGAAGTTTGATTGGCCTTTCACCCCTACCCACAGCTCATCCCCTCCATTTTCAACTGAAGTGGGTTCGGTCCTCCACGACGTCTTACCGTCGCTTCAACCTGGCCATGGGTAGATCACTTCGCTTCGGGTCTAGATCACGCCACTGCAACGCCCTATTCAGACTCGCTTTCGCTACGGCTTCCCCACACGGGTTAACCTCGCGACGTAACACTAACTCGCAGGCTCATTCTTCAAAAGGCACGCCGTCACAACTACAAGGCTGCTCCGACGGATTGTAAGCACACGGTTTCAGGTACTGTTTCACTCCCCTCCCGGGGTACTTTTCACCTTTCCCTCACGGTACTGGTCCGCTATCGGTCATTAGGGAGTATTTAGGCTTATCAGGTGGTCCTGACAGATTCACACGGGATTTCTCGGGCCCCGTGCTACTTGGGATACTCATCCGGGCGGTACACAACATTTCGGTTACGGGGCTCACACCCTCTCTGGCCGGCCTTTCAAGACCGTTCACCTATGCCTGCACATCACACCCCACCAACCCGGCAGAATTGGTATGGAAAGTCCCACAACCCCGACCATGCAACGCCCGCCGGCTATCACACATGGAACGGTTTAGCCTGATCCGCGTTCGCTCGCCACTACTAACGGAATCACTATTGTTTTCTCTTCCTGCGGGTACTGAGATGTTTCACTTCCCCGCGTTCCCTCCACGCACCCTATGTGTTCAGATGCGGGTCACCAGATCACTCGCGCGTCTGGCGGGGTTTCCCCATTCGGACACCCTGGGATCACAGTCCGGTTATCGACTCCCCCAGGCTTATCGCAGATTCCTACGTCCTTCGTCGGCTCCTAATGCCAAGGCATCCACCGTGTGCTCTTAAAAACTTGACCACAAAAGATCAATCAGTAATTTTCGAGAGAACCACGAAAACCAACCACACCCAACAACCACCCCCAAAAAGAGGGCCATCATCACGCGCAGCCAGATCCAGGTTCATATTCTTGGAAATTGCTTCTTATAAAAGATGCTCGCGTCCACTATGTAGTTCTCAAACAACAACCCCAAACCACACACCCCACACAACCCCCGCCAAAAGCGAAGAACAACCGTGTAATCGGTGCAGCCAGGAAACCAGAAACAAACAAACCCGCAAACCAACCCCACACGGGGACCAGTCCACAGCCCTGTTGCCTCAGGACCCAACAGTGTGCCAAACACTACCCGGCAGAAACGATCCGGCAAGCTTTCCTGGACACTCACGAGCGTCCGTACTAACAAGCCGGTCCATGCCACCAGGCACCTATTCGTTGATATTCCACCCATGAGCACCCGCCGCAGAACTTGCGTCTGCGCAACGGGCATATACTCCTGACAAACCCCCACCACCACATACGCGGCATGAACAGGTCTGTAGGTGCTCCTTAGAAAGGAGGTGATCCAGCCGCACCTTCCGGTACGGCTACCTTGTTACGACTTAGTCCCAATCGCCAGTCCCACCTTCGACAGCTCCCTCCCACAAGGGGTTAGGCCACCGGCTTCGGGTGTTACCAACTTTCGTGACTTGACGGGCGGTGTGTACAAGGCCCGGGAACGTATTCACCGCAGCGTTGCTGATCTGCGATTACTAGCGACTCCGACTTCATGGGGTCGAGTTGCAGACCCCAATCCGAACTGAGACCGGCTTTTTGGGATTAGCTCCACCTCACAGTATCGCAACCCTTTGTACCGGCCATTGTAGCATGCGTGAAGCCCAAGACATAAGGGGCATGATGATTTGACGTCGTCCCCACCTTCCTCCGAGTTGACCCCGGCAGTCTCCTATGAGTCCCCACCATCACGTGCTGGCAACATAGAACGAGGGTTGCGCTCGTTGCGGGACTTAACCCAACATCTCACGACACGAGCTGACGACAACCATGCACCACCTGTAAACCGACCGCAAGCGGGGGACCTGTTTCCAGGTCTTACCGGTTCATGTCAAGCCTTGGTAAGGTTCTTCGCGTTGCATCGAATTAATCCGCATGCTCCGCCGCTTGTGCGGGCCCCCGTCAATTCCTTTGAGTTTTAGCCTTGCGGCCGTACTCCCCAGGCGGGGCACTTAATGCGTTAGCTACGGCGCGGAAAACGTGGAATGTCCCCCACACCTAGTGCCCAACGTTTACGGCATGGACTACCAGGGTATCTAATCCTGTTCGCTCCCCATGCTTTCGCTCCTCAGCGTCAGTTAATGCCCAGAGACCTGCCTTCGCCATCGGTGTTCCTCCTGATATCTGCGCATTTCACCGCTACACCAGGAATTCCAGTCTCCCCTACATCACTCTAGTCTGCCCGTACCCACCGCAGATCCGGAGTTGAGCCCCGGACTTTCACGGCAGACGCGACAAACCGCCTACGAGCTCTTTACGCCCAATAATTCCGGATAACGCTTGCGCCCTACGTATTACCGCGGCTGCTGGCACGTAGTTAGCCGGCGCTTCTTCTGCAGGTACCGTCACTTTCGCTTCTTCCCTACTGAAAGAGGTTTACAACCCGAAGGCCGTCATCCCTCACGCGGCGTCGCTGCATCAGGCTTGCGCCCATTGTGCAATATTCCCCACTGCTGCCTCCCGTAGGAGTCTGGGCCGTGTCTCAGTCCCAGTGTGGCCGGTCACCCTCTCAGGCCGGCTACCCGTCGTCGCCTTGGTAAGCCATTACCTCACCAACAAGCTGATAGGCCGCGAGTCCATCCAAAACCACAAAAAGCTTTCCACCCCCCACCATGCGATGAGGAGTCATATCCGGTATTAGACCCAGTTTCCCAGGCTTATCCCAGAGTTAAGGGCAGGTTACTCACGTGTTACTCACCCGTTCGCCACTAATCCCCCCAGCAAGCTGGGGATCATCGTTCGACTTGCATGTGTTAAGCACGCCGCCAGCGTTCATCCTGAGCCAGGATCAAACTCTCCGTTGAAGTAAAACAAAACAGACACAACCCCCAGCCCCGGGAAAACGGGACCAAAAGGCCGCACAAAATTTGAAACCAGCTGTAAAAACCAGACCACCCACAGGGGCGGGCAGCCCGGCAAATTCAACCAATTCATAAAACAAATCGGTATCAACAAACTTGGCACACTATTGAGTTCTCAAACAACAGACACACCCGGCACCACCCAACCAAACGGTTCAGGATCGCTCCGGAGCAACTTTTCAAACTTACCCGCT
This sequence comes from Arthrobacter sp. D3-16, assembly GCF_054408515.1. Classification (NCBI taxonomy): domain Bacteria; kingdom Bacillati; phylum Actinomycetota; class Actinomycetes; order Micrococcales; family Micrococcaceae; genus Arthrobacter; species Arthrobacter sp. D3-16. Next base: position 3,307,623 of record NZ_CP096437.1, read on the forward strand.
GGACTCTCTCTTGTCAAACCGGCGTCCGCGACATCCTTCAGCCTGAGGCTTTGTTGTCGGTTTTTCCGTCTGACTTCGTGGAGCAGCGCGGAAATAAACTCTACCACCACTCTCCGGAGATAGCCAACCCGGCGCCTTCGACCTCCCCGGGGTAGGCGGCCAGAGCAGCGAAAAGGCCCGGAACCATAAGGATTCCGGGCCTTTTCGAAAGTTCAAGCAGGATCAGGCGGACGCTGCTGATCCCGGCTTGAAGTATGCAGCGCCGAGCGGCGGGAGGGTAACGCTCAAGGTGGCCGGTTGCCCGTCCTGCCCCTCGTCCGTTGCCTTCAGCTCCCCTGCGTTCAGCACACCTGATCCGCCATAGGTGGTGGCATCGGTATTCAGCACCTCTGTCCAGGCACCCGGCTCAGGTACTCCCAGGGTGTAGCCGGCGTGCGGCGCGCCCGAGAAGTTGATGGCGCAGACCAGGGGGTTGCCCTCTTTGTCCCAGCGGATGAAGGAGAGCACGTTGCGGTCCGCGTCTCCTCCGTTGATCCATTGGAAGCCGCCGGGCTCGTTGTCCCGGGTGTACAGCGCGGGGGTGGAAGCGTACAGCTCATTGAGGTCCTTGGTCAGCAGCTGGACCCCCTTGTGGGCGGGAATGTCCGCGAGCCACCAGTCGAGCCCGTGCTGTTCGGACCATTCCGCTTCCTGGCCGAATTCGGTGCCCATAAAGATGAGCTGCTTGCCCGGGTGGGCCCACTGGTACGCCAGGAAGGCACGAAGGTTTGCCAGCTGCTGCCAACGGTCGCCCGGCATCTTGCGGAGCATGGAGCCCTTGCCGTGGACTACCTCATCGTGGCTGATGGGGAGCAGGAAGTTTTCCGTGAAGGCGTAGACCAGGGAAAAGGTGACCGTGCCGTGGTGCCACTTGCGGTTTACCGGGTCCTCGGACGCGTACTTGAGCGAGTCGTGCATCCAGCCCATGTTCCATTTGAGGCCAAAGCCCAGGCCGCCGTGGCTGGTCGGAGCCGTAACGCCAGGGAAGGCTGTGGATTCCTCAGCGATCATGACAGCACCAGGGTGCGTCTTGTATACCGTGGCGTTGACTTCCTGCAGGAACGAGATGGCTTCGAGGTTTTCCCGGCCGCCGAACCGGTTGGGCCGCCACTGGCCCTCCTCACGGGAGTAGTCCAGGTAGAGCATGGAGGCCACAGCGTCGACACGCAGGCCGTCAATGTGGAACTCGTCCAGCCAGTACAGGGCATTGGCTACGAGGAAGTTGCGGACCTCGGTGCGGCCGAAGTCGAAGATCAGCGTGCCCCAGTCAGGGTGCTCACCCAGTGAGGGATCAGCGTGCTCGTACAGGGGCTCGCCGTCGAACTGCGCCAGGGCCCAGGCGTCCTTGGGAAAGTGCGCGGGCACCCAGTCCAGCAAAACCCCGATGCCGGCCTGGTGGAGTGCGTCCACCAGGTACCGGAATTCGTCAGGGTGCCCGAACCTGGAGGTGGGGGCAAAGTACGAGGTGACCTGGTAGCCCCACGATCCGCCGAAGGGGTGTTCGGCCACCGGCATGAACTCCACGTGGGTGAAGCCAAGCCACTTGACGTAGTCCACCAGTTCCTTGGCCAGTTCCCGGTAGCCGAGCCCAAGCTTCCAGGAACCGAGGTGGACTTCGTAGACGCTCATGGCCGAGTTGTGCGGATCCCGCTTGGCCCGGGCCTCCATCCACTCGTCGTCCTTGAAGGCGTACGAGGGCTCCACCACCCGTGAGGCCGTCAGCGGGGGAACCTCGGTGCCGAAGGCAAGCGGGTCAGCTTTCTCAACCCAGTGGCCGGCCTTGGTCCGGATCTGGAATTTGTAGCACGCCCCTGCTGCAACACCCGGAACGAAAATTTCCCACACGCCGGAGGAACCAAGGGAGCGGAGCGAGTTTTCGCGCCCGTCCCAGGCGTTGAAGTCACCAATAACGCGCACAGCCTGTGCGTTGGGGGCCCAGACGGCAAAGGACACACCGTCCACGTCTCCGAGCGACGACTTGTAGTGCTGGACGTGGGCGCCCAGGACTTCCCAGAGTTTCTCGTGCCGGCCTTCACCAATGAGGTGCAGGTCAACTTCACCCACGGTGGGCAGGTAGCGGTAGGGTTCGTCGACGGTGACCGGCTCAACGCCGGGGTAGGTTACGGCCAGGCGGTAATCCGGGACGTGCCCGTGCTGCAGCGGCTCCATAACGGCCACCCACACGCCGTGGGCTTCATGCTCCATCGGGATCTCGCCGGCTGCAGTGATAACCGTAACGGCTTCCGCCAGATGCTTCACGGTACGGATGGTGACGTGGCCGTAGTCGTCCAGGTGCGCGCCCAGGATGGAATGGGGGGCGTGGTGTTCACCGTTCGCGAGCTTGCCCAGGGTGCCCGCATCCACGTGCAGCGGCACCCCCGGACGGTCCGTTCGTGCTGAGCCTGTCATTTCGTTACCTTCCGATGCTGCCCCGGCCTGGTCGCCGGCGCCGTTACCGCTGAGGAGCCGCCTGGAGGCGTTCACAGGGATCGCCAGCCAGTCGGGCCTGTTACGCATTTCATAAACTACTTCGTACAGTGCCTTGTCCAGCCACAATGCCACAAACAGGGGCGAGTCCATGTCCACGGTGCCGGGCGTGACACCCGCATACCCGGCAAGGAAGGCCTCGGCGCAGTCGTCGACCCAGGAGGCCGGCACTTTGGCGCCTTCCTGTTCTCGATGGGCAGCTCCCGCCGCATAGTCGAAAGACCGCAGCATCCCCACGACATCCCGCAGGGGAACGTCGGGAACGTTTCGCTCCGCAATGGGGCGCAGCGGTTCGCCTTCGAAGTCGAGGATGGCCCATCGGGCCGGATTTCCGGCTTGTCCGGGGACCTGGAGGATCTGGCCAAGGTGGAGGTCGCCGTGGATCCGCTGGAGCGGACCTGCGGCGACTCCATCCAGCCCACGGAGGAGCTCATCCAGCGCGTCGTCATAGGGGCCGACGGCGGAGGCGGCTTCCGCCCATGCCTGCCGGACGCGCTGGGCTACTGCAGGGGCAATCACCTTGCCGGGTTCAGCCTCTGCCGACTGCCCAAGTGCCTCTGCAAGGCGGCGATGGACCGTTGCCGTGGCTGCTCCCAGTGCACGCGCCTCAGCAGTAAAGTCGGTTCCGGACCTGGCCGCGTCAACTGCCAGCCGCCATGCATCACGTCCGCCCGCCAGGAATTCATGCGCCACCGCCAGCTCGCCCTGGACGTAACGGGAACCGGAGCCCGGGCCGTCGGAAGGCGGCGTGCCCTGCGCCAGCCACTCGCCACGGACCCAGCCCAGCGTCGCCGGAACCTCAGTGGTCCCTGCAGACGTGAGGGCAGCACCCACCTCAACCTCGGGGTTTGTCCCCTCCGACAGGACGCGGAAGAACTTCACGATGGCGGCCGATTCGCCGTCGTCCACAATCACTGAACTGTTGGACTGCTCCCCGGAGAGGACCTTCACCACGCCGCGCGCGGTGGGAAGCCGGTGGTTCCCTGGCGCGCGGAACCCTGAGGCGGTACCGCTGGGGGCCTTGTCCTCGGTGCGCATCAGGTCCAGCCAGCCGCCCACGAAATCCGGATCATGGACAGCGTCGTAAACCCATGGCCTGGACGGATCCGTCCCGGCGGCCTCCCCGACCAGCGCGCGCTCCATCCCCGCCGCCGGCGCCGGCCGGAAACTCAAGGGGACCTGGACCACGTCAGTGCGGCGGCCGCCGTCGGCTCCTCTGGTGGTCACCTTCAGGAGGAACACGGCGAGCCCTGCGTGGCCGGAGGGATCGTCCAGCCCCAGGCTGCCCGCCTGGGACAGCTCGAAGCCGGGCGTCTTTACGGGGAACCAGCGCTGCCTTGGAAGCCATTCCTGAAGCAACGCGGTGAGGGCGGGGGTAAGGATGGGCTGGTTCATGTCAGTTCTCAATCGAGAGGATCGGCATTGCCTGCGTATAGGGGGACGAAGGATTGGACGCCGCTGACCGGATCCGCAGCCAGAAGAAATCGTGGCTGCCGAGAGTCAGCGTCAGCGTCCCGTCCTCGTTGATGCCAGGAAATGGCTGGCCGCCAAATACATCACGAAGGCCGCGTCCGCCGTAATCGGGGATACGCAGCCTTGCGGCCACTGGATGCTGGGACAGGTTGAAAGCACACAGAATGGATTCGCCGTCCACCCCGGCGGCGTTGCCGTTGGGCAACTCACGGAGGTAGGCCAGCACGGCGTCATGATCGGCCTCGACGTGCTTGAAGGAGCCCAGGCCGAAGGCAGGATGGTTCTTGCGGACGCTGAGGATCTGGCGCGTCCAGCGAAGCAGGGACCCCGAGTGGGCGGCCTCGGCCTCAACGTTTGCCATGTTGTAGTTGTAGACCAGCGACTGGATGACCGGCAGGTAGAGTTTGCCCGGGTCCGCGTTGGAGAAGCCCGCATTCCGGTCGGGGTTCCACTGCATGGGAGTCCGGACGGCGTCCCGGTCCTCCAGCCAGATGTTGTCCCCCATGCCGATCTCGTCCCCGTAGTACAGGAACGGGCTGCCGGGCAGCGACAGCAGCAGGGCGTGGATCAGCTCGATCTCCGCCCGGGAGTTGTCCAGCAGGGGTGCGAGCCGGCGGCGGATGCCGATGTTGGCACGCATCCGGGGGTCCGGCGCATACCAACCGAGCATCGCTGCGCGCTCATCGGCGGTGACCATTTCAAGGGTCAACTCGTCGTGGTTGCGCAGGAAGGTGCCCCACTGGGCGCCCTCGGGAATGTCGGGCGTGTCCTGCATCGTCTCGATGATGGGGGCGGCCTTCTGATCCCGGAGCGCGTAGTACAGCCGCGGCATGATCGGGAAGTGGAACGCCATGTGGCACTCGGGTTCGGTTTCCGTTCCGAAATACTCCACCACTTCGTTGGGCGGCTGGTTCGCCTCGGCAATAATGACGCGTCCGGGGTAGCTTTCGTCCACCATGGCCCGGAGTTTGCGGAGGAACTCATGGGTGGCTGGCAGGTTCTCGCAGTTGGTCCCCTCTTCCTCGAAGAGGTAGGGGATGGCGTCGGCGCGGAACCCGTCGATGCCCTGGTCCAGCCAGAACCGGACTACATCGAAGAGTGCGTCAATGACCTTGGGGTTCTCAAAGTTCAGGTCCGGCTGGTGGCTGAAAAACCGATGCCAGAAGAACTGCCGGCGGATGGGGTCGAAGGTCCAGTTCGATTCCTCGGTGTCCACGAAGATGATCCGGGCGTCCTGGTACTTCTCGTCCGTATCGCTCCAGACGTAGAAGTCGCCGAACGGTCCGTCCGGGTCCTTCCGCGATTCCTGGAACCAGGGGTGCTGGTCGGAGGTGTGGTTAAGGGGCAGGTCGATGATGACCCGCACTCCCCTGGCATGTGCCTCGGCAACCAGCCGCTTGAAGTCCGTGATGGTGCCGAACTCGTCCAGGACAGAGTTGTAGTCCGAAATGTCGTAGCCGCCGTCACGCAGCGGCGACTGGAAGAACGGCGGCAGCCAGAGACAGTCCACGCCCAGCCACTGCAGGTAGTCAAGCCTGTCGATGAGGCCGGAGAAATCCCCGGAACCGTCACCGTTGGCATCCGCAAAAGCTCTCACGAGGACCTCGTAAAAAACGGCTTTCCGGTACCACAGCGGATCGTGCTGCAGGCCCGGCGCATTCAGTTCGAAGGTGCTCTTCGGCGTGAAATGCTGGCCCGAACTTTGCGGGTTAAAACTCACTGATGCATTCTCCTCACGCTGAGGATGTGCGCCGGCTCAACATGCGGGTCCAGGCGTACGTAGTTGTACTCGCCCCATTCCCAGCTTTCACCGGAGATGAGGTCGTCCACGTGGAAGCCGCCGTTCGGGGTGAGGTCCTGCGGGTCCAGCTCCAGGGCCGCAAGGTCCAGCGAGACACTGCATTCCTTGGTGACGTGGGGATCCACGTTGACCACCACGATGATGGTGTCCTTGGATCCGTCGGCGAGGGTCTTGTGCTTGGAGTACACCACTGTTGAATCGTCAGTGCTGTGGTGCACCGTCAGGTTCTGCAGGTCCTGCAGCGCCGGATGCGTGTGCCGCAACTCATTCAACCGCGTGATGTACGGAGCAAGAGTCCTCCCCGACTGGGCGGCCGCATCCCAGTCCCGTGCCTTGTACTCGAACTTCTCGTTGTCGATGTACTCCTCGGCCCCTGGCCGGGCGACATGCTCGTACAGCTCATACCCCGCGTAGACACCCCACAGCGGGCTTGCCGTGGACGCCAGGGCCGCCCTGATCTTGAACGCCGCGGGCCCGCCGAACTGGAGGTATTCGGTGAGGATGTCCGGCGTGTTCACAAAGAAGTTGGGCCGGAAGAAAGCCGACGACTCGTGGCTGACCTCGTTGAAGTACTGCTCGATCTCCTTCTTGGTGTTGCGCCAGGTGAAGTAGGTGTAGGACTGCTGGAAGCCGGCGCGGCCCAGTGCGTGCATCATGGCGGGACGGGTGAAGGCCTCTGCGAGGAACACAACCCCCGGAACCTGCTTATTGACTTGGGCAATAAGCCACTCCCAGAACCACACTGGTTTGGTGTGCGGGTTGTCCACGCGGAAAATCTTTACGCCGTGGCTGACCCAGAGCAGGACAATACGTAGAATTTCGTTGGAGAGCCCCTCCGGGTCATTATCGAAATTCAGCGGATATATGTCCTGGTACTTCTTGGGCGGGTTTTCCGCATAAGCGATACTGCCATCCACCCGGGTGGTAAACCATTCGGGATGTGACTCCACCCACGGATGGTCCGGGGCGGCCTGCAGGGCCAGGTCAAGGGCAACTTCCAAGCCAAGTTCATTAGCCCGCGCCACGAAGGCGTCAAAGTCCTCAAAGGTCCCAAGATCGGGGTGGATGGCGTCGTGGCCGCCCTCCTTAGCGCCGATTGCCCAGGGGGAGCCGGGATCGTTCGGGCCCGCGATGAGTGTGTTGTTGGGCCCCTTGCGGTGCTGGACGCCGATCGGATGGATGGGGGGCATGTACAGAACGTCGAAACCCATGGCGGCAACAGCGTCGAGCCGTTGCGCGGCGGTGCGGAAGTTGCCCGAAGTCCAGGCGCCCGTGTTGTGGTCCTTGACTGCGCCTTCGGAGCGGGGGAAGAACTCGTACCAGGCTCCCCGGCCGGCCAGATCCCGCTCAACCAGCAAAGGGTACTGCTCGGAGACGGTGACCAGTTCCCGGATCGGCTGGTGCGCGACAACGCCGGTGACCGCGTGGCTGAATCCGGCGCCCAGGCGCTCCTCCGTGCTGAGGGAAGGGTCGGCCAGCTTGTCGGCGGCGTCCCGGAGGACGCCCCTGTCCCACTCGCTGCGGGAGTCGTCGCCGGCAGCTTCGTGGAGCAACGCGGCACCCTCGGCGAGCATCAGCTCGACGTCGATGCCGGCTTCCACCTTTACTTCCGCGTTGTGGTGCCACGTGCCGTAGCGGTCGTGCCAGGCTTCGATGACGAAGGACCAGTTGCCCGGTTCCGACGGCGTGAGGACGCCTTCCCACCGGTCCGTCCCCATGCCGCGTTCCCCGCGGGGCGGCGCGAGCCTGACGCGCTGCCGTTCCTGGCCTGCCGGATCCAGGAGCACTGCACTGACCCCAAGCTGGTCGTGCCCCTCCCGGAACGCGGTGGCGCCCACCACGATTCCCTCGCCAGGCAGGGCCTTGGCAGGGAACTTTCCACCCTCCACCACGGGCTGCACAGCCGTGATGGGGAAACGTCCAAACCGCAGGCCGTCCGTGATGCGGCCCTGCGGCTTTTCCTTCGATGCGGCAATGGTTCCTGAGTTAGTCGTCACAGGCTCGACGTTAGCGAGAAATGAGCCGGAATGCTAAGCCTGCGCACTATTTTCGTTGCCGCCCGTGTCATTTCCTCCACGCAATGAGTCATTTATCCAAAAGAAACGCGGGGTTGGTTCCGGCCGTGCATGTTGTCGGTTAGTGTGACGCAGGTGAAGGCAATCCGCAGATTTACGGTCCGTACAGTCCTCCCTGAACCAATCCGGCCGCTGGCCGGGCTGGCGAGTAATTTGCGCTGGTCCTGGCACCGCCCCACGCGGGAACTCTTCGCCGGGCTGAACCGGCGGCTCTGGGTGGAAAGCGGTGAGGACCCCGTCGGTTTCCTGGGCCTGGTGAGCCGCGAAGAGTTCCAGCAGCTTGCCGCAGACCAGTCGGTAGTGGAGCGTGTGCGCGCCGCCGAGAAGGATCTTGACCGGTACCTCGAGGAGCCGCGCTGGTACCAGGGCCTGGGCCCGGACGCGCCGGCGTCGATTGCCTACTTCTCCCCCGAATTCGGTATCACCGAAGTCCTCCCCCAGTACTCCGGCGGCCTGGGCATCCTGGCCGGCGACCACCTCAAGGCGGCCTCGGACCTGGGCGTCCCCCTGATCGGCGTTGGCCTGCTGTACCAGGCCGGATACTTCAAGCAGTCCCTGTCCCGGGATGCGTGGCAGCAGGAAACCTACCCCGTCCTGGATCCGGACGGCCTGCCGCTTACCCTCCTGCGTGAACCTTCCGGCGACGGGAACGGGCGGCCGCTGCAAATCTCCCTGCCGCTCCCCAACAACCGCCGCCTGCTGGCCCACATCTGGCGTGCCGACGTCGGACGCGTCCCCCTGCTGCTCCTGGACTCGAACGTTCCGGGCAACGACGAAGCCGCCCGCAGCATCACTGACCGTCTCTACGGCGGCGGTGGCGACCACCGGCTGCAACAGGAACTGCTGCTGGGCATGGGCGGGGTCAAAGCGCTCCGCGCCTTCCAGAAACTCACAGGAACCCGTGCTCCGGAAGTGTTCCACACCAATGAGGGCCACGCAGGATTCCTGGGCATCGAGCGCATCCAGGAACTGATGTCCGGGGACGAGGCGCTGACGTTTGATGAGGCCCTGGCTGCGGGCCGCGCCTCGACTGTTTTCACCACGCACACCCCGGTGCCCGCCGGCATCGACAGGTTTGAAATCTCCCAGATCCACCACTTCTTCCAGGCGGGACTTGCGCCGGCTGTGCCCGTGGACCGGATCCTGGAGCTTGGCCGCGAAAATTACGCGAACGGCACCCCGTCCGTTTTCAACATGGCCGTGATGGGTCTGCGGCTGGCGCAGCGGGCAAACGGTGTGGCCAAGCTGCACGGCGAAGTGTCCCGCGGAATGTTTTCCGCCCTGTGGCCCGGCTTCGACCACTCGGAGGTGCCCATCACCTCCGTGACCAACGGCGTGCATGTGCCCACCTGGGTGGACAGCCGCATCTCCAAGCTTGCCCGGGACCAGTTTGGCAGCGAAGCTGAAGCGCTGGGCCGCTGGGACCTCGCCTATAACGTCAGCGACGCCGACGTATGGAAGCTCCGCCGCGAGATGAGGACCGCCCTGGTTGAGGATGTCCGCCGCCGGCTGCGGGCCGCGTGGAAGAATCGCGGCGCCGCCGACGCGGAACTGCGCTGGACGGACAAGGTGCTGGACCCCGACGTCCTCACGATCGGGTTCGCCCGCCGCGTGCCCACCTACAAGCGCCTCACCCTGATGCTGCGCGAACCGGACCGGCTGAAGGCACTCCTCCTGCACAGGGAACATCCCATCCAGCTGGTGATTGCCGGCAAATCCCACCCCGCGGACGACGCCGGAAAGAAGATGATCCAGGACCTGGTCCGGTTCACCGATGACCCGGAGGTCCGCCACCGCATCGTCTTCCTGCCCAACTACGACATCGCGATGGCACGGACGCTGTTCCCGGGCTGCGACGTCTGGCTGAACAACCCGCTCCGGCCGCTCGAGGCCTGCGGAACGTCCGGCATGAAGGCCGCGCTGAATGGCTCGCTGAACCTTTCAGTCCTCGACGGCTGGTGGGATGAGATGTACGACGGCGAAAACGGCTGGGCGATTCCCACGGCCAATAACGACGCATCGCCGGAGGAACGCGACGATATCGAAGCCGCCGCACTTTACGAGCTGCTTGAGACGCAGGTTGCCCCGCGCTTCTACGGCAGCACGGTGTCCGAAGCCGCAGGTGCTGCGGGGCCGTCGACGTCGGGCACGGAGAAGGTGCCCACGCACTGGGTGTCGATGATCAAGCACACCCTCTCGCACCTTGGCCCGGCCGTTTCCGCCGAGCGCATGCTGCGCGACTACGTGAACATCCTTTACCGCCCCGCAGCGGAGGCCGGCAGGAACGCCGGCGCCAACTCCTATTCCCAGGCCCGCACCTTGGCAGCCTGGACCGCAAAGGTGCGAGCCGCCTGGCCCCAGGTGCACGTGGAGCACGTGGACTCCGTAGGGGTTTCGGAGGACCCGCAGATCGGTGACACTCTCCAGGTGAATGCCTACGTGGCGCTGAACAGCCTCACCCCGGACGACGTCAGCGTGGAGGTGGCCTACGGCAGGGCGGAGGAAAGCGACGCCCTCGCGGACATCACAGTCATGGAACTGAAGGTCCAGGAAGACCTGGGCAGCGGCCGGCACCTGTTCAGCGGCTCGCTGGTCATCGACCGCTCCGGGTCCTTCGGGTACACCGTCCGGGTGCTGCCCCGGCACGACGCACTGGCCTCGAAGGCTGAGCTGGGCCTGATCGTCAACGCGTAAGAGGCAGGGCACGAAACCGCTGCAGGAGGATCCTATGAACGACCGGACCGTGGCTGACCTGATCGTGGAACGGCTCACAACGTGGGGCGTCAAGCGCGTGTTCGGGTACAGCGGGGACGGGATCAACGGCTTTATGGGTGCCCTCCGCCGGGCGGAGGGCCGGGTTGAATTCGTGCAGGCACGGCACGAGGAAACCGCTGCGTTCATGGCGGTAGGGCACGCGAAGTACACCGGCGGCGTGGGAGTGGTGACGTCCACGCAGGGACCGGGCGCCGTCCACCTCCTCAACGGCCTTTACGACGCCAAGCTCGACGGCGTGCCCGTGGTGGCGATTGTGGGACAGCAAAGCCGAACCGTGCTGGGCTCGGCCTACATGCAGGAAATCGAGCTGACCGTCCTGTTCAAGGACGTTGCAGCCCAGTTCGTGCAGCAGGTCAACGCCCCTGAGCAGCTTCCCATGGTCCTGGACCGCGCCTTCCGCACGGCCAAGGCCACGTCTTCGCCGTGCGTGGTGATCCTGCCGCACGACATCCAGTCCGCGCCCGCACCGCAGCTGGAACAGGAACATGGCGTTGTGGTCACCGCGCCGTCCTGGAGCACGTCAGCGAAGTCGCCCCGCGGTGAGGACCTGGACGCCGCTGCTGCGATCCTCAACAATGCGCAGAGGGTGGCGCTTCTCGTGGGCCAGGGTGCCCGGCACGCCGCCGCAGAAGTGGTGGCCGTGGCCGAACAGCTGGGTGCCGGCATCGCCACCAGCCTCCTGGGGAAGCCGTACGTGGACGAGACCCTGCCTTTCGCCGTGGGCACCATGGGACACCTGGGCACCACCGCCAGCGCCCACCTGCTGGGCAACTGCGATGCGCTGCTGATTGTCGGCTCGAATGATCCGTGGACCGAGTTCTATCCACCGCCCGGAGCGGCACGGGCTGTCCAGATTGATATCGACGAGCGGAAGATCGGCAACCGCTACCCTGTGGAGGTTGGGCTGGCCGGCGACGCGGCAACGGCCCTGAAGGCCCTTGGTTCCCGGCTCGATCAGCGGCCAGGCGGGCAGTGGCGGGCCGACGTCGAGCAGGAAGTCACGCGCTGGCGGGCACTGTCCGAAGAACGCGCCGCAGTACCTGCCATGCCCGTCAACCCGGAGAGGGTGGTGCGGGAGCTCAACGGCAGGCTTCCTGCCAACGCCCAAGTGAGTATCGACGTCGGCAGTTGCGTTTACTGGTACGCCCGCCAGCTGATCCTTCCGCGGGGCGTGCCGGCCCACCTTTCAGGCACGCTGGCAAGCATGGGCTGCTCCATCCCGTACGGCATCGCCGCCAAGCTTGCCCACCCCGACCGGCCGTTGGTGGCACTGTCCGGGGACGGCGCCATGCAAATGGCAGGGATCGCCGAACTGGTGACCGTGGCCCACCGCTGGCAGCAGTGGCAGGACCCCCGGTTCGTGGTTTGCGTCTTCAACAACCGGGAGCTCACGGAAGTGACGTGGGAGCAGCGCGAGTCCGAGGGCGAGCCGCGGTTCCGGGACAGCCAGGAACTCCCCGACTTCCCCTTCGCAGGTTACGCCGAGCTGCTGGGCCTCACGGGAATCCGCGTGGACGATCCCGAGCTTCTCGGCGACGCCTGGGAGCGGGCATTCGCGGCCGACCGCCCTGTGCTGATCGAAGTGCTGACCGATCCCGAGGTTCCCCTCCTGCCGCCCTTCCCGGGAGGCCGTGAAAAGGCAGACACCATGCGCAAGGCCCTTGCCGTGGAGGAGGGCGGCAGCCGTGCCTTGGACTTGCTGGAGACCTACGCCGGGCAGGAAGAACGCCCTTAGAGCATGACTGCTGTGACGGCGAGGTCCTTGCCGGCGTAGCGCTCGGCGTCCTGGAGGATTTCGCAGATGACACCGAAGGACCGGTCGCCGCGGAAAGGCGCCGCCACCTGCCACAACACGGTGACCGGCGGGTTGCCGTTGTCCGTGATGCTGTCCGCGAAGTCATGCAGGGAGTCGTTCAGGGCATCCAGGTTCACGCCGTAGTGTTCGGGGAAGTTGAGGACCTCGCCGAAGGTTTCCAGGACTGCCTTCTTGCTGTCGGCGGCGGGAACCACCAGGCTGCGGCGTCCGGCGTCAGCCACCTGTTCCTGCAGTTCTTCCAGGGTCCAGGAGTCTCCGGAGTAAATCTTCATGGTTGCCTAGCTGCCTTCTACTATGAATCGGAACGTCCCGTAGTGGTCATCTGTGTAGTACTTCTCGCCGCCATCGCCGGCCACGATGCGCCGCGCTCCCCGGTCTGATTCCCCCGGTGTTGGCACCGTGTATTCACGGTAGTAACCTCTGTCCCGCCGGGGCAGGATCCGCTCGAAGTTCCCGAAGGTCTGGTCGTCCTGGCGGTAACTGTAGGGTCCCCCGGCGCGGATGAGGGCGAGCGTCCGGCGGCCTTCGGCTGGCAGCGCAGACTCCCGCACCTCCGGCAGGCGGGACGGGTTCTCCTGCGCCTGGGGTTTGGGAGCGGCGTTCCCTGGGCCGGCGCCGGCAGCGGGGGAACCCTGGGCGGAAGGACGTGAGGCGGCCCCCGGGGCGGCCGTGGCACTGACCCCGCCCTCCGGCGTCGTACTGTCCGTCAACTGGCCCAGGATCGCGGTACCACCGAAGGTGAGCAATCCCAGCACCACAAGCACAGTCAGCAGCAAGGGCAGGACATTGCGGTTGCGCATCACGTTGTTCCCCGGTGCATCAGCTGCGGTAGATGTTGATGGAGTTGGCCTCCAGGAGGTCCTTCTCCCCCGAAGCCACCCTGCTGCCCTGGCGGAGCTCGTGCAGCGGTGAGGTGGTCAGCCGAAGCTCGAACATCCTGTGGGGTGTGCCCTCCGCGGTGATGCGGGGCAGCGTGATCTGGACGTCGGAGTTGCTGCCGTTCACCACCACCAGGCCGGCGAGCGTGCCGTCGTCGGAACCCAGCAGGAGTTGCATCACGCGGTGCTGCGGATCGTTCCAGCGTTCCATGGACATGGGTTGCCCGGCGTGGTCGAACCAGTACAGGTAGGACTGCTCATCCCGGACCGGAAAGTCGTGGGGCTGCGCCGCCAGGAACTCCTTGCGGAGGCGGATGTACCGCTTGGTGCTGCGGAGCATCTCGTGGGACTCCGGAGTCCTGGTCCAGTCCAGCCAGGCGATGGCGTTGTCCTGGCAGTACGCGTTGTTGTTGCCCTGCTGGGTCCGCGCCAGTTCGTCTCCGGCCGTGATCATGGGCACGCCGATGGAGATCAGCAGCGTGGCCATGAGGTTACGGCGGGACTGGGCGCGCCTGGCCAGGATGGCGCCGTCCTCGGTGGGGCCTTCGAAACCGTGGTTGTAGCTGCGGTTGTCGCCGTGGCCGTCCCGGTTCTGCTCACCGTTGGCCTCGTTGTGTTTCCGGTCGTAGGAGACGACGTCGTTCAGGGTGAAGCCATCATGGGCGGTGACGTAGTTGACCGACGCCAGCCGGGAGCGGCCGGACGCCGCAAAGAGGGCTGCGGAACCCGACATCACGTCCGCGAGCTTGGCCACCGATCCGCCCTGCCCGCCGGATTCGAGCGCAGCACGGTCCGCCAGCCAGAATGAGCGCACGGCGTCCCGGAAGTGGTCGTTCCAGTCTGCCCAGCCGGCCGGGAACCGTCCGGTCTGCCAGCCGCCGTAGCCCACATCCCAAGGCTCGGCGATCAGCTTTACGTCGGACAGGACGGGATCCGCCGCAATGGCAACGAGGAACGGGTGCCGGGGATCGAACTCATTGGCTGCATTCCGGCAGAGCGTCACGGCAAGGTCGAACCGGAAACCGTCAATGTGGAACTCGTCCACCCAGTGGCGCAGCGAATCCAGCACCAGCTGGACTACCCGTGGTTCAGCAAAATTCAGGCTGTTGCCGCAGCCAGTGGTGTCCTCGTACTTGCCGTTCCCGTCAGTCCGGTAGTACGTGTCCTCCCCCAGCCCCCGGAAGCTCAAGGTCTGTCCGTCCGGCCCGCCTTCGGCTGTGTGGTTGTAGACAACGTCCAGGATGACTTCCAGGTCTGCGGCATGGAGCGCCTTTACCATTCCCTTGAACTCGTCCTGGACGGCCTGGGGGCCCGCCTGTTGGGCCGCCTTGGTGGCGTAGCCGGGGTGGGGGGCAAAGAAGGCTGCGGTGTTGTATCCCCAGTAGTTGGTCAGTCCCAGGTCCTGCAGATGCGGTTCATCCAGGTGGAAATGGACGGGCAGCAACTGCACTGCCGTGATTCCGAGGCTCTTGAGGTGCTCAATAATGGCCGGGTGCGCCAGGCCGGCGTAGGTGCCGCGGAGTTCCTCGGGCACGTCCGGGTGGAGCATGCTCTGGCCGCGGACGTGGGCCTCATAGATGATGGTGTCGCGCCACTCCAGGCGGAGCCTGGAGTCCGATCCCCAGTCAAAGTCGCTGGCCATCCGGACGCTCGTCAGGAATCCGTCACGCTGGTCCACGGCGCGCCCGTACGGGTCGAGCAGCAGCGGCTGGCCGCCGTCGTCGTCAACGTCCTGGGTGGGCACGGCTAGCGGCAGGGACTGTTCAGCGGATGCTGCGCGGAACCCGTAGCGCGAGCCGTACGGCAGGTTGTCCACAATTCCGTGGTGGACGCCGTGGCTTACGTTGGGCAGCGCCTGTACGCGCCAGTCTCCGCCCGGGGCTATGTAGACGATTTCCAGGTTCCGCACGCCCGGGGCGTAGCAGGCCACGTTAGCCCTGGCACCCGGCCGGGTGCCGTTTCCGGCTGGACCGGACACCGCCAAATCCGCGCGCGGGACAGTCACACCGAGTGGAAGAGCCGTTGAGGCGTCCGTGGTGGAAGCAGTGTCGAAGAGCGGCATGACCATCACCTAAAATATTAGCCGCCAGGGGCACTTCGCCTGCCTACGCGTCGCAACGGCGCATAGGCAGGCCGGGAAAACGGACCTTAAACTGGGCCGCGGTTACTTTGCGGCGCGCTGGCGGGATACCTCGTACAGCGAGATCCCCACTGCCATGGAGGCGTTCAGGGATTCCATGGCCGAGTCGATCGGGATCGAAACGATCTGGTCGCAGTTCTCCCTGACCAGGCGGCTGAGGCCCTTGCCTTCCGAGCCCACCACGATACAGACGGGTTCCGTGGCGAGGGTGAGGTCGGGAAGCGAAACGTCGCCATCGCCGTCAAGGCCCAGGACAAAGATGCCCATGTTCTTGAACTGCTTCAGCGCGCTGTTGAGGTTGGACGCACGCGCCACCGGTACCCGGACTGCTGCCCCGGCGCTGGTTTTCCAGGCAGAGGCGGTGACGCCCACGGAGCGGCGTTCGGGGACGATCACGCCATGGCCGCTGAAGGCGGAAACCGACCGGATGATGGCACCGAGGTTCCGGGGGTCGGTGATGCCGTCGAGGGCAACGAAGAGCGGCGCATTGGGGACGTGGCCCTTTTTCCACTTCTCCACCGTCTCCTCGGCGAGTTCGTAGGCGTCCTGGTACTCGTAGGGCGGGATCTGCAGGACCAGGCCCTGGTGGATGGCGTCGTCAGTCATCCGGTCCAGTTCGGGCTTGCCGGTCTCCAGCAGCGGGATGCCGCGTTCGGCCGCGAGCTTCAGGGATTCCTTGACCCGGTCATCCATTTCGATGCGGATGGCGATGTGCAGGGCCTTGGCGGGAATGCCCGCGCGGAGCGCTTCAACCACGGAGTTGCGGCCGGTGACCACTTCCTCGGTAGCCCGTCCCTTGGGGCCGGACTTGGCGGCGCCGGCGCTGCGGGCGCCCGTACCGCGCTTGGCGGCCGAGCGCTCTGCCAGCTGCTTGGATTTGTGCGCCTTGTGGTAGGGGCGGTCCTCCGCCTTGGGCGTAGGGCCCTTGCCTTCGAGGGCCTTGCGGCCGTGACCACCGGTTCCGATGGTTGGGCCCTTCTTCGCTTTAACCGATCGGCGACCATTGTTGGCCATTGTGTTCCACCCTTGATTGTGTTGACTGAGTCTGCTTACCAGTCTACTGAACCAAGTAAAATCGCCTGACCCGGCAGGGATGGCTTAAGGGTGACTGCCCCCTCAGTCCCGCTTCAGGCTCCAGGTGGCGCCGTCCGGACCGTCCTCTACGACGACGCCGGCGGCGGCAAGGGTGTCCCGGATGGCGTCGGAGGCGGCCCAGTTTTTTTCGGCCCGCGCCGCGGCCCGGGCTTCCAGTTGCGCCCGGACCAGGACGTCGAGGGCGGCGGCTTCCTTGCTGCCGCCGGCATCGGCGCCGGCTACAGCATTCAGCCCAAGGACCTCAGTCATCACCATGACTGCGTTCAGCGCGTGCCGGACGGCGTCGTCATCCCCCTCGGCGAGGGATGTGTTCCCGGCGCGTACGCTCTCGTGGAGCGCCGCCAGCGCACGCGGTACATTGAGGTCGTCGTCCATGGCATCAGAAAAAGTGCGGACAGCGTCGGTGGATGAGCCGAAGTTGCCGGCCTCGAAACTGACGTCGTTGCCGAAGCGGGCTGAAGCCTTGGCGAGGAATCCATCAATGCGCTCGACGGCGGCGGCGGCTTCCTGCAGGGATGTGGGCCGGTAGTCCAGGATGGAGCGGTAATGCGCCTGGCCGAGGTAGTAGCGGACCACCCGGGGCGGGGCCAGTTCCAGCATCTCGGCCGGGCTGATGGTGTTCCCGATGGACTTGGACATCTTCTCGCCCTGGTACGTCACCATGCCGTTGTGCATCCAGAAGCTGGCGAACGGGTGGCCGGCGGCCTGGGACTGTGCCAGCTCGTTTTCGTGGTGCGGAAACCTCAGGTCCAGGCCTCCGCCATGGATATCGAATTCCGTGCCCAGGTATTTGGTGACCATGGCGGAGCATTCCAGGTGCCAGCCCGGGCGGCCGGTGCCCCAGGGTGAAGCCCAGCTCGCGGTGGTGGGCTCTCCGTCCTTGGAACCCTTCCACAGCGCGAAATCGCGGGGGTCCTTCTTCCCGCGAGGGTCGGCGTCGGGGGCTGCCTGCATGTCGTCGATGTTCTGCCGCGTCAGGGACCCGTATTTACTCCAGGAACGGACGTCAAAGTACACGTCGCCGGATTCGTCCAGGGCGGCATAGGCGTGCCCGCGGTCCATCAATTGCTGGATCAGGGCATGCATTTCCGGGATATGGCCGGTGGCACGGGGTTCGTACGTCGGCCGCGAGACGCCAAGGGCGTCGTACGCCTTCAGGAATTCCTGTTCGTAGCGGTATGCGAGGGCCCACCACTCTTCCTGGGGCACTTCACCAGACTCCGGAGTGAACTCCGGCGCGAAGGATGCTTCCGACTTGGCGAGGATCTTGTCGTCGATGTCGGTGACGTTCCTGACCACCGTCACCCGGAAGCCGCGATAGGTCAGCCAGCGGGTGAGCTGGTCGAAGGCGATGGCGGAGCGGATGTGGCCAACGTGGGGCATGCCCTGCACCGTGGCCCCACAGTAGTAGAGGCTGGCCTTGCCCTCGACGAGGGGGACGAAGTTCCGGACTTCGGCGGAGGCAGTGTCATAGAAGCGCAGGGTCACCGCTCCAGATTAGCCGATGGCGGCGGAGGGCTTCGGATACACCAGGGCAGTGGCCACCGCGGAGATACCTTCGCCGCGCCCCGCGAACCCCAGGCCGTCGCTGGTGGTTGCCGTAACGCTGATGGGTGCGCCGGCTGCTTCGCTGAGGACCTGCTGCGATTCTTCCCGGCGGGGACCGAATTTGGGCCGGTTGGCCACGAACTGGACTGCGACGTTGCCGATTTCGAAGCCGGCTGCCCTCACGATCCTGGCTGCTTCCGTGAGGAGGGTGACCCCGGATGCACCGGCGAACTCAGGACGGCTGGTCCCGAAGTGGGTGCCGAGGTCACCAATTCCGGCGGCTGAGAAAAGGGCGTCCGCAGCTGCGTGGGCCACCGGGTCACCGTCCGAGTGCCCGGCGAGGCCACGTTCACCTTCCCAGTGGAGCCCGCCGAGCCACAGCGGGCGTGCCGCGTCCTCAGGAGCGTACGCATGCACGTCGATGCCGATGCCGGTCCGGGGCAGGACCACGTGGACGTCTGCCATGGTCAGCCCTCCACCCAGCGGGCGCCCAGGGGCCCTTCCAAAAGTCCCTCGGCGAGGATCAGATCCAGTGGAGTGGTGATCTTCAGTGACTGGCTGGAGCCCCGGACAGCGTGGACCGGAGTGCCCAGCATCTCGACGAGCATCGCGTCATCAGTTACGGCGGCGGACTGATGCTGGTCCAGGGTGCGGGCCGCTTCATGCGCTTGCAGGAGGGTTTTGAGCTGGAATCCCTGCGGCGTCTGGACGGCGCGCAGGTCCTCACGTGGTGCGGTCCCGGTAACAACTTCCGGAGCCAGTGCACTGTCCCCGCCGGTAGTCGCGGCGACGGTCTTGACCGTGTCCACCACGGGAACGGTGGGGATAACGGCAACGGCTCCGGCAGCAAGGGCGTTCACCACCCGGTGGAAAACCGATTCCGGCGTCAGGGCCCGGGCAGCATCGTGCACCAGCACGGCCTCGATCCCTTCCATAAGGGCAGCGATGCCCGCCCGGACGGAATCGGCCCGGGTGGCGCCGCCGTCGACAAGGGACAGGAGGGGGCCGCCGTCGGCCAGTTCTTCCCGGAAGTCATCACACAGCCGCCGCAGGCCGGTATCGCCGGCCGGAAGTGCGATGCATACCTGGCTGCTGACACCGGACGCGACGATGCCCCGGAGTGCGTGCATCAGGATAGGTTCGCCACCCAGCGGCACCGCCGCCTTGGGCATGCCGTAGCCAAGCCGTTGCCCGGAGCCGGCGGCCACCAGGATCACGGCGGTGACGGGGCGCGTGGGAGTTTCACTCATGCGGACTAGCCTACGTCCCCGCGGCTGGCCACGCCGGGACGTGAATTCGGGCAAAAAGAAGCCCCGGCGGCACGTGGGTGCCACCGGGGTTCAATTCTTAGGAAGCCAGAACCTCGTCGAGAACGCTTGCAGCCTTCTCCTCGTCGGTCTTTTCAGCCAGGGCCAGTTCTGAAATCAGAATCTGCCGGGCTTTGGCCAGCATACGCTTTTCGCCTGCGGAAAGGCCCCGGTCGTGATCGCGGCGCCACAGGTCGCGGACGACCTCTGCCACCTTGATGACGTCACCGGAAGCAAGCTTCTCCAGATTTGCCTTGTACCTGCGTGACCAGTTGGTGGGTTCTTCGGTGAACTCGGCACGAAGCACATCGAACACGTGCTCCAAGCCTTCCTTGCCCACTACGTCCCGAACGCCAACAAGATCTACATTCTCTGCTGGAACTTCAATGGTCAGATCACCCTGAGCCACCTTGAGCTTGAGATACATCTTCTCTTCGCCCTTGATGGTGCGCATCTTGATTTCTTCAATTTTCGCAGCACCGTGGTGAGGGTAAACTACTGTCTCGCCGACCTCAAATACCATGTGGACATTTCCCCTTTCCCGCAGACCAGTTTATCACGATTCAGGCATATGACCGGCCGGCAAAAGGGCCCCGAACCGCGAAAATACGCGGGAAAACGGCACAATCCACCCCCTTGGACCCCTTGACGAATGCGGATATTAGTGCATCTCACTGGCCCTGCCAAGGGAGGATATGACGGGGCCGAATCCTCGTTTAAGGGCCTTTGCGGATAGGCTAGGCCCTGAATAATCTTTCAAACCTCTCGAGGAGTACGTGACGTGCGTTTCACTGCGATGAACCGGGCCCAGCGCGCCAAAGTGGCACTGACGGCTGCCGCCCTCGGCGTCGGACTGCTGACGTCGGGCTGCGGGTACACCAATTCCCAGCAGACAAGCCAGCAGTACCAGCAGTCCGATGGCATCAACGCAGACCTCGGCCCGCTTGAGCTGCGCAACATGCTCATCGTCTCGAACGGGGAAGACCAGCCCGGCCGCGTCATCGGTGCGGTCTACAACTCGTCCTCCCAGGACGTGACGCTGACGCTGAACGGCGCCGAAGGCTCACAGACGGAAGTGCCGGTCAAGGCCAGCTCCTACACCAGGCTGAACGACACCTCGGACGAAGCCATCCTGAGCACCACCGGGGGCATCCCCGGATCCCTGGTGGACGTCAAGATCAGCGAAAACGGCACCAACGTGAGCAACACCGTGAAGGTTCCGGTGCTGGACGCCACGCTGCCCGAATACAAGGAATACCTGCCTGCGGGCAGCACGCCGTCGCCGTCGCCCACCCCCTCCCCCACGGCTTCCGAACTCGGCGGCAGCAACCACTAAGCCACAGGCTCCAAGAAGCTTAGGTACAAGAAAAGGGAGGGGCCAGGCGGCCCCTCCCTTTTCTTGTGTCCTTGGTCCTTGGGCTTAGCAGCTTACGGCTCGAACTTGTAGCCGAGGCCCCGGACGGTTACAAGGAATCGCGGCGCTGAAGGATCGGGTTCGATCTTTCCGCGCAGCCGCTTGACGTGGACATCGAGGGTTTTCGTATCGCCGACATAGTCCGATCCCCACACGCGGTCAATGAGCTGGCCGCGGGTGAGCACGCGGCCGGAGTTGCGCAGGAGCATCTCCAGGAGTTCGAACTCCTTCAAGGGGAGCAGCACTTGTTCGCCGCCCACGCTGACCACATGGCGTTCAATATCCATCCGGACGGGCCCGGCCTGCACGGTGGAGGAAATCAGCTCCTCGGGTTCACCCTGGCGGCGCAGTACCGCCCGGACCCTGGCCACCAGTTCCCGGGAGGAGTATGGCTTGGTGACGTAGTCGTCGGCGCCCAGTTCCAGGCCCACCACTTTGTCGATCTCAGAGTCCTTGGCCGTCAGCATGATCACCGGGACGCTGGAGCGCTGGCGCAACTGGCGGCATACCTCGGTCCCGGAGAGCCCGGGAAGCTGGAGGTCCAGCAGCACCAGGTCCGCCCCGTTCCGGTCGAACTCGGTGATGGCGTCCAGGCCGTTGTCCACGACCTCCACCTCGAACCCTTCCTTGCCCAGCAAATAGGACAAGGGATCGCTGAACGATTCCTCGTCCTCCACAATCAAAATCCTGCTCAAGCGTTAGCTCCTCGTTCTTTTGCGCCTGCGGCGCGGGGTTCTTGGATGGCGATTGACTTCCGGTGTGCCTGTCCCGTCAGTCCGGGGGCGGCGGCGTGCGGTACGTCGTCCTCGCCGTCCGGCCCTTCCATTTCCGGCAGGCGGAGTGTGAAGGTGGACCCTTGGCCCGGCTGGGACCAGAGGGTCACCTCCCCGCCATGGTTGGAGGCGACGTGTTTGACGATGCTCAGTCCGAGGCCGGTGCCGCCGGTATGGCGGGAACGGGCGGAATCCACACGGTAGAAGCGCTCGAAGACGCGTTCCTGATCCTCGGGGCTGAGCCCCTCGCCCTGGTCCGTCACGGAGATTGAGACGAGCCCGTCCCGCGAGCGGACCCCGATGCCCACCCGGGTGTTGGCCGGCGAGTAGCGGATGGCGTTGTCAATCAAGTTGCGCAGTGCCGTGACCAGGAGGTCCTGGTCACCAAAGACCTTGCCCTCTATCCGGCCGCCAACAACAATGCGGATGTTCTTGCTCTCGGCGGGCAGCTGGGACCGGTCCACGGCCTCGGCGATGACGGCGTTCACGTCAACAGGGCGGCCCTCCTGCGCCACGCTGGCACCCTGAAGCCGGGAGAGCTCAATGATGTCCTGCACCAAGGCAGCGAGCCGGCCGGATTCCTTGTGCATGCGCTTGGCGAAGCGGCGCACTGCCTGTTCGTCGTCGGCGGAGGACTCCAGGGCCTCGGCGAGCAGGGAAATCGCGCCCACAGGGGTTTTGAGTTCGTGGGAGACGTTGGCCACGAAGTCGTTCCGGATCTCTTCCGTCCGGGTGATCTCCGTACGGTCGTCCGCGAGCAGGAGGATGTACTCCTCCCCCAGCATGGCTGCCCGCACCTGGACAATGATGGTGCCCTGCCCCAACGGGCCGCGCGGAAGCTCCAGCTGCTTCTCCAGGATGACGCCGTCCCGGCGGACTCCTGCCGTCATGTCCAGCAGTTCCTTGTGGACCACGGTGTGGCCGCGCACCAGGCCATAGGCGTAGGCCGCGGGGCTTGCCCGGACCACGCCGTCCACGGCGTCCACCACCACAAAGGCGCGTCCGACGACGGCCAGCACCTCGGCGGCGCCGGCCGGCAGCGCGATGTCATCGGCGTCGACGTCCAGCAGGTGCCGCTGCTTTTCGCTGACCCTGTAGGCCAGCACGCCGAAGGTGCCGAGCGCCAGGCCGATGAGGCCGGCGACCAGACCGATGAGCATAGGATCCACAGCTCCACCTTATGCGCTGGCAGGTGGCCGTCGGCGCGTCCGGGACTGCCGCACCGACGGTTCAACTAACGTTCATCTTCAAGGACTTAACCGTTTACCGGATACTGGCAGAGTAACGAGTTGGACTGCCGAACGGCGACACGAATTCCTGCTGCCCTGGAGCGGGCGGGACGGAGTTCCAAGGAAAGGACGCCTAAGTGCGTAAGGTTTTTCAGGAAGAGCTCACCCAGGTCGGTGACCAGCTGGTGGAGATCTCCCGGCTGGTCAGCGAAGCCATGGATAAGGCCACAACATCCTTCGAGGTGGCGGACGTCGACCTCGCCCAGGACGTCATCGCCGCGGATGCCCGCATCGACTTCCTGCAGAACAGCCTGGATGAACGGGCCATCGACATCCTGGCGCTGCAGGGCCCGGTTGCCAGCGACCTGCGGATGATCGTAGGGTCCCTGCGGATGAGCGCCTCGCTCGAGCGGATGGGCGACCTTGCCCGGCATATCGCGCAGCTGGCCCGCCTCCGTTTCCCCTCCGTCGTCATTCCGGAATCGATGACCGGAACGTTCAAGAGCATGGCGGAGCTGGACCAGGAAATCGCGGACAAGCTCACCGTACTGCTGGAGACCCGCGACCTTGAGGTGGCCCGGGACATCCTGAAGGCAAACACCGCCATCAACGATCTGCACCTCAGCGTCTTCAAGGCCATCGCCGCGCCGGAGTGGGCCGAGTCCCCCGCCACCACCGTGGACGTGGCCCTGGCCAGCCGGTACTTCGAGCGCTTTGCGGACCACGGTGTCTCCGTCGCGCAGAAGGTTACCTACCTGGTGACCGGTGCGTGGCAGCCGAACGGCATCGAGCACAGCTAACTGCAGCGGGCTCCTGAACAGAAGACGGCGGGCCGGTCACCAAAAGTGACCGGCCCGCCGTCGGGCGTTTAAAGGCTCACTTTTTGCCCTGGTTGGCCACTGCCATGATGGCTTCTGCGGCTGCTTCGGGATCCAGGTAGGTGCCGCCCGGCTTGACCGGCTGGAAGTCCTCGTCGAGGTCGTAGACCAGCGGGATGCCCGTGGGGATGTTCAGGCCGGCGATGGCTTCATCGCTGATGCCGTCAAGGTGCTTGACCAGGGCACGGAGCGAGTTGCCGTGGGCCGTCACCAGGACAGTCTTTCCTGACTTCAGGTCTGCCTTGATGTCCGATTCCCAGTACGGCAGCAGCCGGACCAGGACGTCCTTCAGGCATTCCGTGCGGGGAATGGCGTTCCCAAGGTCCGCGTAACGGGGGTCCCCCACCTGGGAGAACTCGGAGTTGTCGTCCAGGGGCGGCGGCGGCGTGTCGTAGGAACGGCGCCACTCCATGAACTGCTTTTCGCCGTATTCGGCGAGGGTCTGGGCCTTGTCCTTGCCCTGCAGTGCGCCGTAGTGGCGTTCGTTCAGGCGCCAGTCGCGCTTGACCGGAATCCAGCCGCGGTCCGCCTTGTCCAGCGAGATGTTTGCGGTGTTGATGGCCCGCTTCAACAGGGAGGTGTAAAGGATGTCCGGGAGAACATTGTTCTCAACCAGGAGCTCACCACCCCTTGCTGCTTCCGTCCGGCCCTGATCGTTAAGGTCTACGTCCACCCAGCCGGTGAACAGGTTTTTGGCGTTCCATTCGCTGTGGCCGTGGCGCAGCAGAATCAGCTTGTAAGTCATGATTTTCATCCTAGCTGAGCGCCGCTGCCACCCGCCCAGCGTTACAAAGGACACCACCGGCGCAGGGATATGGCAGGGGCTGCGCGGGGATAAGGTTGGGCGGTGGTGCAAAAAGCTGAACGGGTGGTTGCCCCGCAGATAAGTGGCAGGAACCCTGGCGGCAGGCAGGGCCGGCCGGTAGGCAACGTAACCCGCGGCACCACCAATCCCAACCGTATGCGGCGGGTGGACCGCTGGTTGACCGGACCCCAGGGCTGGCGTCTTAGATCCGCTGCAAACCCCCTGGTGGTGGATCTGGGCTACGGCGCCACCCCGGCCACCGCCGTCGAGCTCTTTGACAGGTTGTCCGGCGTGCGTCCGGATGTCCAGGTGTGCGGCATCGAAATTGAACCGGACCGGGTCCGGGCCGCCTTGCCATTGCAGCGGCCAGGTCTGAGCTTCCACGTGGGCGGCTTCGAAATCCCCGTTGCCGGACGGCCCGTACTGGTGCGGGCGTTCAACGTCCTGCGGCAGTACGAGGAAGCCGACGTGGCAGGGATCTGGCGGCTGGTGCAGGACCGCCTGTCTGCGGACGGCCTGTTTATCGACGGCACGTGCGACGAGATCGGGCGGCGGGTGACGTGGGTGGCGCTGGATGCCGAACGTCCGCTCTCACTCAGTATTTCGGTCCGGTTTGGGAGTTTTGAGCTGCCTTCGGAAGTTGCGGAGCGGCTCCCGAAGGCCTTGATCCACCGCAATGTCCCGGGCGAACCGGTGCACACCCTGATGCAGGCCATGGACAGGGCCTGGCTGGAATCCGCGCCGCTGGCCGCCTTTGGCAACAGGCAGCGCTGGCAGTCCATGGCCCGGATGCTGCGCGACGCCGGCTGGCCGGTTCAGGATGGTCCGGCCAGATGGCGGCTGGGCGAGTTGACGGTGGACTGGGAAGCGGTGGCCCCGCTGGGTTGAGCCGGCAGGGTTAGGTCAGCAGGGTTAAGTCAGCTGGGGGCCAGGCCAGCGCAGCCCCGTCACCAGGGGCCGTAGGGACCCGTGTTGCGGCTGCCGCCGCGTCCGGCATCCTTCACGGCCGGCCGCACGTCTGCCAGGTAGACGGATGCCGCCACTACGGCCGCGAGCCCGAACAGGCCGAGGGTGCCGAAGAATCCGCCGCCGCTGCCGAAGAACGAGATGACGCCGACGAAGGCGGCTCCACCTGTCAGGGCCATCCAAAAGGTCTTGGTCCTCTTCCCGGTTGCCTCGAAGGCATTGGCGCGGTGCCGGGCGCAGTCCACCACAGCCCACAATTCAAGTCCCAGGGCCACCAGGGCAAGAATAAAGAACACTGCCTGCTCTACAGGCCGAATAATGAGTTCACCGTCCACAAGCCCAGCCTAGCCGTCCAGCGCGTCCAGCGCCTGCTTCAAGTCCGCCCAGAGGTCTTCAACATTTTCGATGCCCACGCTGAGGCGGATCAAATTTTCGGGCACGTCTGCAGGTTCGGCGGCGTGCCGGCGCCGGCGTTCGATCAGCGATTCAACCCCGCCCAGCGACGTTGCGGGCAGCCACAGCTTCACTGCACGCACCACCGCGTCCGCGGCGTCGGCGCCGCTCATCCCGCCCACAGGCGCTGCCTGGATGCAGACGATTGAACCGAAGCCCTTCATCTGCGCCTTGGCCCGTTCATGGCCCGGATCGGCGGAAAGGCCCGGGAACCGGACCGACTCGAGCCGCGGATGGGCCCCAAGCCGTTCCGCCAGCACCATCGCAGTGGCTTGGGACCGTTCAATGCGGAGCGCCAGTGTGCGCAGCCCTCGCAGTGCCAGCCAGGATTCGAAGGGCCCGGCAATGCCGCCATGGATGGTCCGGTGATGGAGCAGCGCCGAACGGATATCAGGGTTGGACGTCACCAGGGCGCCAAGGACGACGTCGGAGTGGCCCGCCAGGTACTTGGTCACCGAATGCAGGACGACGTCGGAGCCCAGGCGCAGGGGTTGCTGGACCAAGGGGGTGGAAAAGGTGTTGTCCGTGACCACGATGGCTCCGGCGGCGTGGGCCGCGGCGGTGACAGCCGGCATGTCCGCGATGCTCAGCATGGGGTTCGTTGGGCTCTCAAGCCACAGCATGGAAGCGGAGCGGCCGGCGGGGCCGCTGGGCGCGAGTGCCTCCTTGACGGCGTCGGTATCCGCGATGTCCACGGTGCGGAGTTCAATGAAGCCCTTCTGCGCCAGCTCGGCGGCCATCACCAGCGAGCCCGAATAGCACAGCGTGGGCATGACCAGCACTCCACCGGAGGGAATGAGGGACAGGGCGGAACTGACCGCAGCGAGGCCGGATGCATAAAGCAGACCGGGCAGCCCCGCCCCTTCGAGTTGCCCCAGCGCTTCCTCGAAGGGATCCCAGGTGGGGTTCGAGTACCGGCCGTAGCCGCGGTCCCCGTCCGCAAGGGCACCAATACCGAAGAATGTGGAAGACAGGACGATGGGCGGGTTGACCGGCTGGTCCCTTTCCCGGGGCGGACGCCCGGCCGCCACCACGACCGTTTCGGCTGCCAGGGAAGCCGCTTGCTGTTCGGAAAGGCTCATGCGGGAAAGCCTACTGTCCGCCCCGGGCAGCCGGGAAAGGCGTTACCTGGTGCGCTGATACTGTCCACATATCGCCCCGGGCAGTCTGCGATTGCGGGTGAGGATCGGTAGGCTTGACCGGTGAGTAAACAACGGGCGGGCCTTTTCATCGCATTTGAGGGCGGGGATGGTGCCGGCAAGTCCACCCAGGCAGCCCGGCTTGCAGATGCCCTTGAAGCGCGCGGCCTCACCGTCCTGCGGACCCGGGAACCCGGGGGAACGCCCATCGGCGAGAAACTTCGCTCCCTGGTCCTTGACCATGGGCACGGCCACATTGACGCGCATACCGAAGCCCTGATTTTCGCGGCGTCCAGGGCTGCCCACGCCAGCCAGGTCATCCGGCCGGCACTTGAGCGCGGCGAGATCGTTTTGACGGACCGGTACATTGACTCGTCCGTCGCCTACCAGGGAGCCGGACGGGACCTCGGCAAGGATGCAGTCCGCTCTATCAATGCGTGGGCCACCTCGGGCCTGGAGCCCCACCTCACCGTCCTGCTGGATGTTGACCCGGCAGCGGGCCGCCAGCGCCGGACCGCCGGTGATGCAGCGGAGGACCGCTTGGAGTCCGAAGCTGACGAGTTCCACGTCCGGATTCGGGATGCATTCCTGGAATTGGCTGCCAGCCGCGCCGGTTCCTACCTTGTGCTGCCCGCCCATCTCCCCGTGGGAGACCTTGCCGCGCAGATCCTCCAGCGTGTGGACGCCCTGTTGGCGACCGCGGAGGGAGACAGCCCATGACGGTGTGGGACGACCTGCAGGGCCAGGCCGCCGTCGTCGAACAACTGCGCCAGGCCGCAAGCGGCGAAAACCTCACGCACGCCTGGCTTTTTACCGGGCCGCCCGGATCGGGCCGCTCAAATGCCGCCAAGGCGTTCGCCGCGGCGTTGAACTGCGACCAGGAGGATGTAGCCCGGCGCGGGTGCGGGCAATGCCCTGCCTGCCTGACCATCCTGGGGGAAACCCACTCGGACGTCACCTTCGTCCGGACCGAAAAGGTCACCATCACCATTGATGAGGCGCGGGACCTGGTAGCAACCGCGGGGAACCGGCCGTCCTCCGGACGCTGGCGGATCATCGTGGTGGAAGACGCAGACCGGATGGCCGAGCGCACCACCAACGTCCTGCTCAAGGCCATCGAAGAGCCGACTCCCCGGACGGTGTGGATGCTGTGCGCGCCTTCCCCTGCCGATGTACTGGTCACCATCCGCTCGCGCTGCCGGAGCGTGGCCTTGCGGCTGCCGCCCGCTGCCGATGTGGCTGCCCTGCTGGTGAAGCGCGACGGCGTGGAGCCGGCGCTGGCGGAGCGCGCGGCCCGGGCGGCCCAAAGCCACGTGGGGATTGCCCGCAGGCTGGCCCGCGATCCCGCAGCCAGGGAGCGCAGGCTGGAAACCGTCCGGTTTCCCCTGGGCCTGCGCGGTGTTACTGCCGCGGTGATGATGGCGGAGAAGCTGGTTAAAATTGCCACTGCGGAGGCCAACAGTTCCAACGAGGAACGCGACGCTGCCGAGAAGGCCGCCCTGCTGGCAACCCTCGGTGCGCCCGAATCCGGAGCGCTTCCTCCGGCAATGCGCAGCCAGGTGAAGCAGCTTGAGGAGGACCAGAAGCGCCGGGCCAAGCGGTCCATCACCGATTCCCTGGACCGGACGCTCACCGATCTGCTGTCCTTCTACCGCGATGTGCTGATTATCCAGCTCGGGAATGCTGTGGAGCTGGTAAACGTTGAGTTGGAGGGTGAATTGGAGGAGTTTGCCACCCGCTCCACTCCTGAAGCCACCCTCGCCCGGATGGACGCCATCAACAAAGCCCGTGAACGCATTACCACCACCAACGTTGCCCCGCTGTTGACCATTGAGTCCATGGCAGCCAGCCTGATCTAGCCCCCTCCAAGGAGACCCGATGACTGCCCGCCCCCTGCCAGCACGCCCCCGATCCTGGGTGATTGGAGTGCGTGCCGCCGGGGCCATGGTGCTTGCCATGGTTCTGGCCTCCTGCACCCTCCTTGGCGGCGAAGACCGCAGCCAGGAGGCGTCCACCGCAAAGGCGGATCCCGCAATTGTGGCCTCCGCTCCGGCCGGGCTGGAGGAGTTCTACTCGCAGGAAGTGGTGTGGGAGCCATGCGAAAGGGAATTCCAGTGCGCCAAGGTGAAGGTGCCGATGGACTACGGCAAACCCGACGGTGACACCATTGAACTGGCTGCGTTGAGGGCATCGAGCACGGGCAACAAGACGGGCAGCCTGCTGGTTAACCCGGGAGGGCCGGGGGCCTCCGGATACGACTTCGTCAAAGATGCCTCGGGAACACACTTTTCGCAGACCGTGCGGAACGCCTACGACCTGGTGGGTTTCGATCCCCGGGGCGTGAAGCGCTCCGCGCCGGTCAGCTGTCTGACCGACGCCGAGCGTGACGCCGCGCGGGCCAAGATCTACGAACTGGAAACGGACGCCGGCCTGGAAGCCGCCCGGGCGGACAACAAGGCGATCGCCGCGCAATGTGCTGAACAAACCGGACCGGTACTGGCCCACATCGACACCATGAGCTCCGCGAAGGACATGGACATCCTCCGCGCAGTGGTCAATGACCAGAAGCTCAACTACCTCGGGTACTCCTACGGCACCTTCCTGGGATCAACCTACGCTTCACTGTTCCCGGACAACGTGGGCCGCATGGTGCTCGACGGAGCCCTGGATCCGTCCATCAGCAACGAGGAGCTGACCCGGGGCCAGGCCCGCGCCTTCGAAAAGGCCATCCGGGCCTATGTTGCCAACTGCCTGGAGCAGGACGGGTGCCCACTGAGCGGAAACGTTGATACAGGAGTGCAGCAGGTCCGCGACCTTATCGCCGCCGTCCAGCAGACCCCCCGTACCGCAAAGGACGGCCGTTTGGTGAACGCCACGATGTTCGTCAGCGGCCTCATCACCCCGCTGTACAACGACCAGAGCTGGCCGGCCCTGACGCAGGCCCTGGAAGCGGCGATGACCGGGGATGTAAGCCTGATGCTCCGGCTGGCCGACCTTGGTGCCGACCGTGCTTCCAACGGCACCTACACCTCCAATTCGACGTTTGCGTTCAATGCCATCAACTGCCTGGACTACCCCATGGAGTCCGATACTGCCGCTATGCGGGCTGAACAGCAGCGCCTGATGCAGGGTTCCCCCACGTTCGGGTATTTCTTTGCCTACGGCGGGACCAACTGTGCCGACTGGCCGTACAAGAACGTCCGCACACCGGCGCCGGTCGAATACACCGGAGAGTCCCCCATCGTGGTTATCGGCACCACCGGCGACCCTGCCACACCTGTTGAGTGGGCCGCTTCGCTCCGCAAGCAGCTGGGAAACGCTGCTTTGCTGACCTGGGAAGGCGAGGGCCACACCGCCTACGGCCGGTCCAACAGCTGCATCGAGGACCCCGTAGACACCTACCTCGTCAGCGGTACGGTTCCCGCCGACAACACGGTGTGTTGAAGGCCTCAGCCCTTTGGTCCCGCCCATTTTGACCCGGGCGCGGGGACTCTATTACAGTTGACTCTTGCATGAAGCGCCCGGTTCTTCCGGGTAAAGCATGCGGTGCTTCCTTAGCTCAGTCGGTAGAGCGTTTCACTCGTAATGAAAAGGTCATCAGTTCGATTCTGATAGGAAGCTCGGGATAAACCCCGTGTTGTCGCTTGTTCGGCGATGATGCGGGGTTTTTCGCTGGTTAAGCCCTGACCACAATTCGAGGTCATCGAATGAGTCGGCCACAGGTTGCCTTGGCTTACGGGAACGCCGCTCTGCTGGCCTTCACCCCGCCAGTACCCGCAGGTCTGCAGGTGACACTGTTCCAGGAACTCGAGCCTTCGGAAATAAACGGGTCCAGCGCCGGGTTGTCACGCCGTTGTCACCTCCTGCTGCTAGTGTCCGGCCCATGAATGAAGTCTGGTTGTCATCAAATTCCACTGTGGCGCATGATCTGACCGGCCGGGCCGGGTTCGACGCTCACTTCCTGGGGCTTCCCGTTCCGGTACCGGACCTCGCCGATGCTGAAACGGTACTGCTGCGTTACACGCACTTCTCACTGCTCATGCGGCTCGACAAGCGCCTGGCAGCTGTCACCGCTGTCGGTATCAACGGAGAGAAGCTGATGGACCTGGACAGGTCCGGCATCCGGTGGCGGCTGGACCCCAGGCTGGCTGAGGACCAGCAGACCGGGGAACGGCTCTACGCACGCAACGATATCGACCGGGGCCACCTGGTGCGCCGCGCCTCGGCTGTCTGGGGCGATTCCCGCACCGAGGCAGCCCAGGCCAATGAGGACACTTTCCACTACACCAACGCTGCTCCGCAGGCGGCGAAGTTCAACCAAGGCCTGGACCTGTGGCTCGGCCTCGAGTCCTACCTGCTCCAGCATGCCGCGGACTACGGCCGCAGGCTCATCGTTTTCACAGGACCCATCTTCGGCGAGAACGACCCGGTGTACCGTGGCGTGGACATCCCTCTGCTGTTCTTCAAAGTCGCCGCCTTCCTGCAGGACGGAGAGCTTTCAGCGACGGGCTACGTCGTTGACCAGACGGCGCAGTTGGGCGACCTGGAGGACCCCGCGCCGCAAAAGGCTGTCGACGAAGCTCCGCCGCTGGGCCCGTTCCGGACCTTTCAGGTCCCCATCAGGGACATCGCCACGCTGACAGGCCTGGATCTCCAACAGCTTGTCGAAGTAGACCGAATGCCCATAGCGGCACAACTGCCTACTGCCCGTGTGGCGTCCACGTGGCGGAAGCTCTCGTCGCCGGAGGACCTGGATCTGGACTTCGAACTCACCAAAGACCAGGACTCGTAGGTCCTGGCCAGGCCCCCGCAGGTAGTAGGCCACTCCAAGAGTCGAGTACTTCCTACTCATGAATAGCGGGGGGCCGGCTCCTAGTCTTGTTGGTACGGCAGCAGGCCGGCCACGGCTGCTGCCGGCCACCCGGGTTGGCCGGTGATAGTGCTCCCAGCCTAAGAAAACGGTACTGGCGCACATGTTCCAATCCCTCCAGGACTTCGCATGCCGCTAACCCCAGCTCCAGCCGAACAGCAGACACTTCCGGACACGCTCCCCCGGCAACTGCCCGCCGTCCCGTCACAGTCAACCCTCCGCCAGGAAGCCTTGCAGCAAGCCCCCGGCCGGCCGGTGCTGATGCTCCGGCCTGCCCGGGTGAAGGTGGGTTCCAGCATTGGGCTCGCCATGGCCTACACGGTCACCCATGTGTTGGTGGAGTGGGACGACGACGGCAATCACGATGCCCGATGGGTTGCCAGCTGGTTGGTGCGCCGGCTCTGACGGCGCCGGATGCCGCGCCGGAGCGGCATGGCGTGTACTGGACCCCGGGCTTCGTCATAGGCTGAACTTCGCACACGACGGAGAGGTGGCTGTGATGGCCGGAACTGCATTGACCGGGACGAGCGTGGCTGAGCTGAGGGCAGAGCTTGCCGGCCTTGAGGACCCGCGGGCACGCGAGGTGAATGAAAAGCACGGCGACGATCATGGCGTAAACCTCGGCAAGCTGCGGGCCGTTGCCAAGCGGCTGAAGACGCAGCACGAACTTGCCCGCGGCCTCTGGGACACCGGCGATACCGCGGCGAGGCTGCTGGCCCTCCTGGTCTGCCGTCCGAAGGCGTTCGGGCGCGACGAGTTGGACACCATGCTCCGCGAGGCCCGCGCGCCAAAGGTGCAGGACTGGCTGGTGAACTACGTGGTGAAAAAGAACCCGCATTCAGAGGAGCTGCGCCTTGCCTGGTCCGCCGACCTCGATCCCGTCGTGGCCAGCGCCGGCTGGGCATTAACGAGCGACCGTGTGGCGAAGCAGCCCCAAGGCCTTGACCTTGCCCGGTTGCTGGACATCATCGAGGCAGAGATGAAGGGTGCGCCGGAACGCCTGCAGTGGGCGATGAATACGTGCCTGGCCCAGATCGGCATCGGGCACGCCCAACACAGGGATCGGGCCATCGCCATCGGCGAGCGGCTCGAAGTGCTGAAGGACTACCCAACCCCGCCGGGCTGCACGTCCCCGTTTGCGCCCATCTGGATCAACGAAATCGTCCGCCGGCACCACGACAACTAACAAAAGCCCGCGTTCCTGTGGAGTGTCCTGTCCCGGCTCCACCGGGACCTAAGATGGCGTGCATGGAAGACGAGGCCCTGGCAGAGATCGCGAACGAGCTTTATGCCAAGCCCATGGAAGACTTTGTGGCAGCACGCGCTTCCGCAGCGAAGGAAGCGGCCGGTTCGGACAAGGAACTTGGAGCAGCAGTACGGGCCCTGCCAAAGCCATCGGTTGCCGCCTGGGCGGTGAACATGCTGGCCCTGCACCAACCGGACGTCCTCGCCGGCCTGGCAGACCTCGGCGGCAGGATGCGCGGGGCGCAAACGTCACTGGACGCGGCGGCGCTTCGGGAGCTGGGACGGGAGCGCCGCACCATGCTGGCGGCCGCCGTCGACACCGCCCGCTCTGTTGCCCGGCAACAGGGCCGCTCCCTTAGCGATGCCATGGCGACCGACGTCGAGGAGACGTTGCGGGCCCTGACCGCGGATGAAGGCGCAGCCGCTGCTGTCCAGAGCGGACGGCTCCTGAAGACACTTTCGGCCGACGGCGTGAATGCCGTGGAGCTCGAGGGCTCAGTCGCGGTCCCCTCCGCACTCCCCGCACCCAGGACAGCTCCCGCTCCCCCGAAGGCGGCCCCGCGGAAGGAACAGGCGCGCAAGGAACAGGCAAAGAGTACGACGGCGGAAGGCGCCGTCCGGCCCACGCCGGACAGGCCGAGGCTTGAGGCAGTCCGGCAGGCACCGCGGCCAACGTCACCACCCGCGCTGGAGAAAGCGAAAGCCGCCCTGGCCGAGGCGCAGGCGGCAGAAGCCGAGACCGCACAATTGGCCCGGGACCTGGAAATCCAGGCCGATGAAACACGGTCTGAAATTGCCCGGCTGCAAGAGGAAACAACGGACCTTCGGACCCGACTTAGAGCGGCCGAAGACCAGTTGGAGCGGTGCCGCAAAAGGCTGGCAGGTGCCACCGCCGAGGCTAAACAGGCGGTGCGGGCCGCGGATAAAGCAGCGCGCTCGGCGATGCTCGCGCAGGAACGGGTCCTCCGGCTGGGCAACACGCGCGGGTGATACCCGGGGAATGTCAGACCCCGGTTGCACACTGGATTTATGGAAAACCAATCAGTACAGGAATTTCACGTCACCTACTTCGATGCCGACTGCGGCCGCGCCCGCGCGGAAGTCTTTGACAGCTTGGCGGAAGCCGAGCGGTTCGCCAGCCGCCACTGTGCCGGCGAAGACAGCTGGGCCATCGTGGATGCCGTCCCGGTGCAGCACGTCCGTATGGCCGCCTGACCCGAGGCCGGCGAAAAAACCAGGCCTTACAAAAAGCAGTGACCCGCGTTGCCCGGGGGAACACCCAGGCAACGCGGGTCAACGGGCCGGCTTAGGCCGGCGTGCGGTTCAGCTTAAGCGAAATCGGCAACTGCAGGATCGGCGCCGATACGGCCTTCACCCTTGGCGCTCCGGTCCAGTGCGTTGATGGCCTCGACGTCGTCCGCGTCCAGGGAAACATCCAGTGCCGCGAAGTTTTCACGGATCCGGGACTCGGTGACGGACTTGGGGATAACCACGATGCCGAGGGCAAGGTGCCAGGCAATAACAACCTGTGCAGGCGTTGCACCGTGCTTGGCGGCGATGGACGCCACCGTTGCATCCTCGAGGAGCTCCCCACCCTGGCCCAGCGGTGACCAGGCCTGCGTCAGGATCCCCTTGGATGCGCCGTACTCGCGCAGTTCGCGCTGGCTGAAGTACGGGTGAAGCTCGATCTGGTGGATGGCCGGGACCACGCCCGTTTCATCAATGAGCCGCTCCAGGCCTTCCACGGTGAAGTTCGAAACACCGATCGACTTGACGCGCCCGCGCTTCTGCAGCTCGATCAGGGCCTTCCAAGTATCCACGTACTTGTCCCGCTTGGGCGTCATCCAGTGGATCAGGTAAAGGTCCAGGGTCTCAAGGCCCAGCCGGTCCATCGAGTCCTCGAAAGCGGCAAGGGTGGACTCGTAGCCCTGGTCGGAGTTCCACAGCTTGGTGGTAATGAACAGCTGCTCCGGCGACAGGCCTGAGCTGGCGATGGCCCGGCCAACGCCCGCCTCATTGCCGTAGATCTTGGCGGTGTCGATGTGGCGGTAGCCCGCCTCGAAGGCCTGGCGGACAACCTTTTCCGCCACTCCGTCCTCAACCTGCCATACGCCATAGCCGAGCTGGGGGATCTGGTTACCGTCGTTGAAAGTCAGTGTCGGTGAAGAAGTCATGCTTCACATCTTGCCAAACCAGCTGCCCGGAACAGGACGATCGGGGCCGAGTAAGCCACACGCTTAACCAGGAATATCCTCTTGCCTGGAGCCCAGGCTTTCCTCCCGCAGCTGCCTCTCGGCGTCGGCCACCTGCTGGAACACTGCCTCCGCGCGGCGCCGCACGGAGGCTGCTCCCACTGGGACGGGACCTACGGCAAGACGGAGCATGGCAGCGGCCTCGGCGGTGGTGGCGAGGGAGTTGCCCGCCTTGGACAGCGAGCGGTGGACAGCCGCGAGGGCAACCGGGATGTCCAAGCCATCGCTGGGTGACCGCTGCTGAGCCGCCACACAAACTGCCCTGACGCGGTCCAGCAGTGCGGCCAGCTCGTTGGCAATGTCCACCAGTTCCCCGTAGAGCTGGTCGTCCTCGACCCCTTCGAGGACCTGGTGAAAACGGTCCAGCCCACGGTGGAAGCGGTCGTGGGCCCGGCGCCACAATCCCTTCCCAAGCTCCGCGTCGTCCTTGCGCCCCTGCCTGGCGGCGCTGAAAAAGCCCAACGACCCTAGAGGTACTGTCCCGGACCGTGGTCCGGCTCATTGGGCTGCCCTGGTCGCGCCGGAGCACCCGGCCGGTGGCCGGCTGACGCACGCTGGGGCTCTCCGTTCTCCCCGATTACGACGCCGGGCGCAATCACGGTGCCGGGAGGGAGCTGGCGGAGCTGCAGTTGCGCGGCCGCATGCTCGCGGGCGGCGTGCTGGGCGGCAATGGCCGTTTGGATGCCGTGGAACAAGCCCTCCAGCCAACCCACCAGCTGGGCTTGGGCGATGCGAAGCTCAGCGTCCGAGGGTGTGGCCTCGTCCGAAAAGGGGAGGCTTATCCGGTCCAGTTCCTCCACCAGCTCAGGGGCAAGCCCGTCCTCGAGCTCCTTGATGGAGCGCTCGTGGATTTCGGCGAGCCTGCCCCGGGCGGCGTCGTCCAGCGGTGCGGACTTCACCTCTTCCAGCAGCTGCCTGATCATGGTTCCGATCCGCATCACCTTGGCTGGTTCATCCACCAAATCCTGCAGGTTGCTGCCTCTCTTGCCACCGTTGTCCGAGACAGCCGGTGCAGGTGCCGGCTGTCCGTCGTCAATGGTGGTGCCCTCTACCGGGAGGTCCTCAGGTGCCTGAGTGTCTTTCGGATCGCTCATGCGTTCATACTCTCACGAGCAATCCGCCCGCAGTCCACTCCATGAAGCACGCTGGGCGGTTTGTCCGCTGCAGGCTCAATCAGCAGCACCGGCCCTGGGGATTGGAGTCCTGGCGGTCCGTCCGGTCCCGCCAAAACTCGCGTTCGCCCAGGGGCGGAGTGCTATGGCCTGCAGCCCGGTGGTGCTCCAGGTACTTCGCGTAGGCATCCGCTCCCAGCACGCGGCCGAAATAGCGCGCGAACCCCTGGAAGCCCCTGGCAACCGCGGCGAGTCCGGAACTCATCAGTGGTGCCCTGCCCTCTCGAACCTCAGCTCGGCCGGGACCTTGTCCCACTCAGCCATCAGCTCCCGCTCGGCCGGCGTCGGAATGAGCCCGGCCGGTGCGAAGACCCGCGAAGGCCTGGCAGGGTCCTCATTGCCCCTGGCAGCTGTGGCGTCCGCCCGGTTGCGGAACGCCCTGACAGTGGCGAGCAGCGCCGTCGCGATCACGATGATGCTCAGCACCACGAAGACCACCGACAGCCAGCCCTGGATGGCGGTATTACGCACCACGGCCTCCATGGCTGCCACGGACTTCGCGGTGCCGAACTCCGTCTTCCCTTCCGCCAGTGCCTTGCTGAAGGCTGCGTTGTTGGCGAAGTAACCCACTGCCGGGGTGGACGAGAAGATCTTCTGGTAGCTCGCCGTGATGGTGACCACAGCGGCGAAGGCCAGGGGAAGCGCCACGATCCACAGGTACTTGAAGGTTCCTTGCTTGGCGACGATGGCCAGGCAGACGGACAACGCGATGGCGGCGAGCAGCTGGTTGGCGATGCCGAACAGCGGGAACAGCGTGTTGATGCCGCCCAGCGGATCGGTCACGCCCATCAGCAGCACGGCTCCCCAGGCGCCCACCATGATGGCGGTGCAGAGCCAGGCGCCGGGCCGCCAGGAGTGCTCCTTGAACTTGGGGACGAAGTTGCCAATGGAGTCCTGCAGCATGAACCTGGCCACGCGGGTGCCGGCGTCCACTGCCGTGAGGATGAAGAGGGCCTCGAACATGATGGCGAAGTGGTACCAGAACGCCATCATCGCTGTGCCGCCGATGAACTGCTGCATGATGTGTGCGAGACCGACGGCGAGGGTCGGCGCACCACCGGTGCGCGAAACAATGCTTTCCTCACCAACGTTCGCGGCGGTCTGCGCGAGGAAGTCCGGGGTTATGTTGACGCCGGCCAGGCCCAGGCTGTTGACCCAGGTGGCGGCCGTCTCAACAGTTCCGCCGGTGAGGGCGGCAGGCGCGTTCATGGCGAAGTAGAGGCCGCGGTCGATCGAGATTGCAGCGACCAGGGCCATGATGGCCACGAACGACTCCATCAGCATTCCGCCGTAGCCGATGAAACGGGTCTGCCGTTCCTTTTCGACGAGCTTCGGCGTGGTGCCGGAGGAAATCAGGGCGTGGAACCCGGAGAGGGCGCCGCACGCGATGGTGACGAACAGGAAGGGGAACAGTGCGCCGGGGAAGACCGGGCCGTTGTCCCTGCTGGCAAACTCGCTGAAGGCCGGGACGGTGATTTCGGGCCGGACCACGATGATGGCCAGCGCCAGCATAACGATCACGCCGATCTTCATAAACGTGGACAGGTAGTCCCGGGGGGCCAGGAGCAGCCACACCGGCAGGATGGCTGCGATGAAGCCGTAGATGATGAGTCCCCAGGCAATGGTGACCTTGTCGAGGGTGAAGATGTCGGCGCCCCAGGGGGTCTCAGCAACAATGCCGCCGCCGATGATTGCCGCCATCAGCAGGACAAAGCCGATCAGGGAAACTTCCATGATTTTGCCGGGCCGCAGGTAGCGGAGGTACACGCCCATGAACAGCGCAATGGGGATGGTCATGCCAACGGAGAAGACGCCCCAGGGGCTTTCCCCAAGGGCGTTAACCACTACCAGGGCCAGGATGGCCACAATGATGACCATGATCAGCAGCGTGGCGATCAGGGCTGCGGTGCCGCCGATGACGCCCAGTTCCTCCCGGGCCATCTGTCCCAACGAGCGCCCGCCGCGCCGCATGGAGAAGAACATGACCAGGTAGTCCTGCACTGCGCCGGCCAGGACGACGCCGATGATGATCCAGATAGTGCCGGGCAGGTACCCCATTTGGGCTGCAATGACGGGGCCTACGAGCGGTCCGGCGCCGGCGATGGCAGCGAAGTGGTGGCCGAACAGCACGTTGCGGTCCGTGCGGACGTAGTCCTTGCCGTCCGCCTTATACTCTGCGGGGGTGGCCCGGCGGTCATCTGGCCGGGTGATGTATCGCTCGATGACCTTGGAATAGAAGCGGTAACCGATGAGGTAAGTGCAGACCGAGGCGAACACGAACCAGATGGCGTTCACCGTCTCGCCACGGATGATCGCGAGCATGAACCACGCCACGCCACCCAGCAGGGCAATCGCTGCCCAGAGGGCGATCTTCCCCGGTGTCCATTTTTTCTCTTCCGCCTCGCGGACCTTTTCGTCCAGGGCAGAGGGCGGGAGATCGGTGTCGGTGGCAACCGCACCTTCGCCCCGGGCTGCGCTCCATCGATCAGGCGTTTCGGCCATGTCTCCTCCTTGAGATTTTTTCCGTTTCTGCTGTCAGGCACCCTACCAACGACAGGTGCGGATCGGGGCTGATTTTGCAGCTGTAGGAAAGACCCTGCGCCGAACGGCTGACAGCCGGCGCCAAGCGACATGCTGCGGCTGCCGCCCGCGGCACCGACCGGCGCACGGCCCCAAGCAAAGAGGGCCCCCATCCGGTGTTCCGGACGGAGGCCCTGGCTCCCGCCAGTGGCGGAAAGAGTTGCTAGGCGTGCGAATAGGTGAGGCAGTCAGCGTTGTCGGCCCCAGGCCCAACATGCACTTCAGCTGCCTTGCACATCAGGTGGTCATTGTGGACGCATTCGGAGCGCTGGCACGCTCCGACGTCGGCCAGCACCTTGGGCAGCCCGCCGTGCATTCCGGTGTCAATGAACGTGGCGCAGTGTGCGTGGTTCTCCGCCCCGCCCACGGTGATGGCGGCGGCATTGCAATTCGTGTGGTCGTTAAAGGAACAGTTCGTTACGCTGCAGTCTGCGACGTGCGTTGTCATGGAAAGTCCTCCTGGGTTCCCGCCGCCCTGGCCGGGCGGCTCCTGAACCCCACGGTAAGCCTGTTGGGAACAATCAAAAAGACCCAATTAAGTGACCTAATTGCCGAGTGCCGGGACCGCGTGCGATAGCGGCCCGCTGTCAGGTGTGCCGGCCCTGGACGCTCACCGTCGGCCGTCAGTGTTAAGCGGAGCGGCGCCTTCCGTAACCCCGTTGGACGTCTTGCGTGCCGGCCCGGCGGACTGCGCCTGCTGGACCATCCTGGCTTCACAAAGATCCAGCCAGCGGACCTCCGCTTCAGTCTGGAAGATCAGGGAATCAAGCACCAGCAGCCACGCGGTATCTGCCGAGCGCTGGTTCGTGGCGGTGTCCCGGCGGGCCTTCGTGTAGACCTGCAGGGCCCTGATGGAAGCCACCCGCTGCGCCTGGATGATGCTTTGCACGTCCACCTCCGGGCTGGTGACGGCGAGAGCCAGCTTGATGGCAAGCTCATTGCGGGGCGGGGCGTTTCGCTCCACCGGGGCCGTGAACCAGCTCCCCACGTCCGCTGCGCCGGCGTCGGTGATGCTGTAGACGACGTGGCCCTCGCCGTCGTCACCGTCCTTGGAGACGAGGCCGTCGCGTTCCAACCGGTCCAGGGTGGTGTACACCTGCCCGATGTTCAGCGGCCAGGTGGCTCCCGTGCGGTTTTCAAACTCGGCCCGCAGCTGGTAGCCGTAGCGCGGCTGGTCCTGCAGCAGGGCCAGGAGGCTGTGGCGGATGGACATGGCGCTCCTTGCGCTTGAAGCGTCGGCGTGCACCACCATCCGGTGGTCAGTGCATACCGCGTAGGTGGGAGCGTAACGCGGGAGGGCCTTGTAGGCAATACTCAGTATTTAGAAGAGGACCTACATCAGCAGGAGGATCTTCCCCACATGATCGCCGCTGTCGAAGTACACATGGGCAGCCTGGACCTGGTCCAGCGGGAAGGTCTTGGCCACCAGCGGCCGGATCCTGCCGTCGGTGACCAGTGGCCAGACGGCATCCCGGACGGCGTTCATGATGGCACCTTTTTCTTCAATTGGTCGGGGCCTTAGCGCCGTTGCCACCACCGCAGCCCGCTTCTTCAGGAGCTGTCCCAGGTCCAGCTCCCCTTTGGTTCCACCCTGCAGGCCAATCACCACCAGCCGCCCGTAGTCGGCGAGCGCGTCCACATTTTGCGCCAGGTACTTGGCACCCACGACGTCGAGGATCACGTCTGCTCCCCGCCCGCCATTCTGCTCGCGGAGGCTCACAGGGAAACTTTCTTCGACGTAGTTGATCGCGATGTCGGCACCAAGGAAGGCTTTTGCCGTCCCTACCTTTTCATCCGTGCCGGCCGTCGTTGCTACTTTGGCGCCCAACGCTTTAGCCAGCTGGATGGCCATGGTGCCGATGCCGCCCGTGGCGCCGTGGATCAGGACCGTCTCGCCGGCCTGAAGCTGGGCTGTCATGACGAGATTTGAGTACACCGTGGCGGCCACCTCCGGCAGGGACGCCGCCGTGACCAGGTCCACACCGTCGGGTACCCGCAGGACCTGCTCTGCCGGTACCGCCACCTGCTGGGCATATCCGCCGCCGGCCAGCAGTGCCACCACCTTGTCACCAAGGGAAAAGGGCTTGCTGACGCCAGGGCCAAAGCCTGCGATCCGCCCGGAAACCTCCAGCCCCGGAATTTCCGACGCGCCGGGCGGCGGGGGGTAAAAACCCCTGCGCTGCTGCACGTCCGCGCGGTTCAGGCCGGCGGCCACGACGTCGATCAGCACCTCCCCGGATCCGGGTACCGGAGCGTCCGTCTCGCGGACCTCCAGCACTTCCGGGCCGCCCGGTTCGGATATGTAGACGGCTTTCATGGAACACTCCCGTTTCTGACTGAATACTGGCTGCAACCAGTGTGCACCGGACAGCTTCCGGTCTCTGTTTTGTTGCAGGCAAGTGCCTATGAAACACTACTAGTCGAGGAAGGTTGTCCGAGCGGCCGAAGGAGCTAGTCTTGAAAACTAGTGTGCGGTAACCCCGTACCAAGAGTTCGAATCTCTTACCTTCCGCGATTGGGACCCCTGTCCGCCAGCATGCTGGCCGGCAGGGGTCCTTCGTTTGTCCTGCAACTGCGGGCAAATGTGCCGGAACGGGCCGGACCAGCCGGGGCGGATCATCGAACGTGTCAGACCCCCGCATCTCCGCCGTCCTCCAACGGCGGAGAGATATCGCCGCCGAACCCGGCGCCCCTGCCTGGCATTGAACACCAAGAATATTAGAAGAAGTGCCAGCCAGAGCTTCCCCTCAAGCTACCGGCCGGTATCCTTTTGTGATGGCCGGCACATCGGGTTCCGGCTACCCAACGAACCACTGCTGACAGCATCACCGGACCGGGCTACTGGAGCACCGGCCGGTGGGGAGGGATGCTCCGCTGGGGAACGTCCCGCCGAATGCACGCGCTATCAACCTTGCGTTCATTCAGCGCTGTTGTGATGTGCCGGATACCACTTGACCAGGAGCAGGATCCGGGCCCTTGTCCATTGGTATGAGCCTGAACACCTTCCATCGGCTCCCCTACAGGGGAGACCCTTCTGAAAGTAAGAGCGGATGCATCAAACACCTTGGAAACTGGCGCTGGGGACAGCGCTGTCGGCGGGGCTGATAGCTCCCTTCGCGGCGCTTCCTGCTGCTGCCGACTCCGCCGCGGAGGTCTCAGCCGCGGCGGGAACCTCGCCCGTTGTCATCAATGAGGCCTATCTCAGCGGTGGCAGCGCCGGCGCTGCCTACAAGAACAAATTCGTTGAACTGTACAACTCCTCGGACGCTCCGGTTTCCTTGGACGGCTGGTCGGTTCAGTACCGTGCTGCAGCCGCCACGGCACCCCCCACCAGCGTCGCTGTGTTGACCGGTTCCATCCCGGCCAAGGGGCACTACCTCATCCAGGGAGGAACCAACAACGGTGGCGCTGCAGGCGCAGACCTGCCGGCACCGGACCTGGTGGCCACCGACATCAACCCCTCCGGCAGCGCCGGGACACTCGTCCTGGCAAAGCAGCGCACCGCCGTCACGCTGGGCACCGGTTCCCAGGTGGAGCCTGCCGGCGTTGCGGACCTCCTCGGCTACGGCACCTCCAACACTTTCGAAACGAAGGCGGCCCCGGCACCGTCAGCCAACACCGACGTCAAGAGCCTTAACCGTGCAGCTGGCGGGGACAGCAACAGCAACTCCGAGGACTTCTCGCTCAGTGCCGGCATTACCCCGACGGCGTCGGGTGGCACCACCACGCCGGGTCCGGATCCCACGCCAGATCCGAACCCTGAGCCCGTGCCCACCCCATCAACCCGGACCATCGCCGAAATCCAAGGCACGGGCACCCAAAGCCCGCTGACCGGGTCCACGGTGACCACCACGGGCAAGGTCACTGCAGTCTTCCCCACTGGCGGGCTCAACGGCTACTACGTGCAGACCCCGGGAACAGGCGGGGATCTGACGGCAACAAACCATGTGGTGTCGGACGGGATCTTCGTCTACTCCCCCGCTACAGCGGCTTCAGTTCAAATCGGAGACCACGTTCAGGTGACGGGCACGGTGGCCGAGTACTTCGGCATGACCCAGCTCAACGTCACCGCAGCGGCAGGGCTCACCAAGCTGACGGAGGCTGCACCCGAAGTGAAGGCCACCGCCTTCACGCTGCCTGCCAACGAGACCTTCCGGGAATCCCTGGAAGGCATGCTCCTGGCACCCCAGGGCCCCTTGACGGTGACGGACAACTACTCGCTGAACCAGTACGGCGAGATCGGCCTCGCCGGCGGAACAACTCCGCTGGTCCAGCCCACCGCCGTCGCCCCCTACGGCTCAGCCGAATACACGGCAACGGTTGCTGAGAACGCCGTCCGGGGCATCAAGCTCGACGACGGCTCCAGCACCAACTTCCTCAAGGACGCAGCAACCAAGGCGCAGGTCCTGCCGTACCTGACCACCGTTGACCCGATACGGGTGGGCTCCCCCGCCACGTTCACCACCAACGTGGTCCTTGGCTATGCCAACAATGCCTGGAAACTCCAGCCGCTGACCCACCTGACGCCGGGCAACATGGCCACGGTACAGCCGGCCACCTTCGGCGCCACCCGCACTGACGCTCCCGCCCCGGTGGGAGGCAACCTGAAGATGGCCTCCTTCAACGTCCTCAACTACTTCCCCACCACGGGCGACACCTTGCCGGGTTGCACTTTCTACAAGGACC
This sequence comes from Arthrobacter sp. D3-16, assembly GCF_054408515.1. Taxonomy (NCBI): domain Bacteria; kingdom Bacillati; phylum Actinomycetota; class Actinomycetes; order Micrococcales; family Micrococcaceae; genus Arthrobacter; species Arthrobacter sp. D3-16. The sequence continues at coordinate 3,351,519 of NZ_CP096437.1, forward strand.
GGGCCGGCAACCCCATCACGGTCAGCGGTGGCTGTGATGCCCGCGGCGCCGCCAACGCCGAGAACTTCGAACGGCAGCAGCACAAGATTGTCGCGGCCATCACCAAGGCCGGCGCAGATGTGGTCACGCTGATGGAGATCGAAAATTCCGCACAGTTCGGCAAGAACCGGGATGATGCCCTGGCCAAACTGGTGGATGCGTTGAACGTTCAGACTCCGGGCATCTGGGATTACGTCCGTTCGCCTGCCGAGGCGCCGCCGCTCAGCGACGAGGACATGATCCGCACCGCCTTCATCTACAAGAAGGCCGTTGCCGAACCTGTGGGTGAGTCCGTCATCCACAACGACACCGTGGCATTCGCCAGCGCACGCAAGCCACTGGCCCAGGTTTTCAAGCCAGTGGGCGGTGGCACCGGGACAGAATTCATCGCCATCGCCAACCACTTCAAGTCCAAGGGCTCCGCTGCCACTCCGGAGGATACGGACAAGGGACAGGGTGCATCGAACCTGGCGCGTACAGCCCAGGCAAAGTCCCTCCTTGAGTTCACCAAGTCCTTGCAGCAGTCCAAGGGCACGGACAAGGTCTTCCTCATCGGTGACTTCAATGCGTACGCCAAGGAAGACCCCATCAACGTCTTCACGGCCGAGGGCTACGTCAACCAGGACGAGAAGGCACGCAACGCCGACGGCACCGCCAAGCACTCCTACCTGTTCGGCGGAATGGTGGGCTCCCTGGATCACATCCTGGCTTCCCCGGCAGCGGACGCCGCGGTCGCCGGAGCCGACATCTGGAACATCAACTCAGTGGAATCCGTAGCTCTGGAGTACAGCCGCTACAACAACAACGTCACCGATTACTACGTACCGGACCAGTACCGCGCCAGCGACCATGACCCTGTGATCGTCGGATTGAACCTGGAGTCCGCACCCGCCACCGTTGACCTGAATTTCCTGGGCATCAACGACTTCCACGGCAGGATCGACGCCAACACGGTCCAGTTCGCCGGCACCGTTGAGAAGCTCCGGGCCGCAACCGCGCCCGGCGCCACGGCCTTGCTATCGGCCGGCGACAACATCGGCGCGTCGCTGTTTGCGTCCGCCGTCGCGAAGGACCAGCCCACCATCGACGTGCTGAACGCATTGGAGCTTCGCGCATCTGCCGTGGGGAACCACGAGTTCGACGGCGGCTGGCCGGACCTCCGGGACCGCGTCATCGCCGGAGGTGGCAACGCGAAGTTCCCCTATTTGGGAGCAAACGTGTACAGGAAGGGCACCACCGAGCCCGTCCTTCCCGAGTTCACCGTCCTGGACATGAACGGGATCAAGGTGGCCGTCATCGGCACCGTCACGCAGGAAGTCCCCTCCCTGGTGACGCCGGCCGGCGTCGCGGACCTTGAGTTCGGCGACCCGGTGGAGGCGATCAACCGGGCAGCTGCCCGGATCACTGCGGAAAAACTGGCCGACGTCATCATCGTGGAAAACCACGACGGCGCGGGTTCGGGAACGGTGGAAGGCGCCACCTTGGAGGAGGAAGTGGCAGCCGGCGGACCGTTCGCGAAGCTGGTCACCGGGACTTCGTCGGCGGTCGACGCGATCTTCACCGGGCACACCCACAAGGAGTACTCCTGGGACGCCCCGGTCCCGGGCGTCGAAGGCAAAACCCGCCCGATCGTCCAGACGGGCAACTACGGCGAAAACGTGGGGCAGATCCAGCTCACCGTGGATACCGCCACCAGGGAAGTGACGGCGTACAAGGCCGGCAACGTCAAGCGGACCACCGATCCGGCCGCTGACCTGATCGCCGCCTACCCGCGCGTCGCCGCCGTCGACGCCATCGTCAAGAAGGCACTCGCGGATGCCGCCGTCGTGGGCAACCAGCCCGTTGGCGCTGTTACGGCGGACATCACTACCGCCTTCACCACGGACGCCGCCGGTGTTGCCAAACGTGATGACCGCGGCAGCGAATCAACCCTGGGCAACCTGGTGGCCGATTCCCTGCTGGCGTCACTGCAACCAGCGGAACTGGGCGGCGCCGAAATCGGCGTGGTCAATGCGGGTGGATTGCGGAACGAGCTCTACTACGCCCCGGACGGTATCATCACGTACGCCGAGGCGAACGCGGTGCTGCCGTTCGTGAACAATCTCTGGACCACGTCCCTGACAGGTGCCCAGTTCAAGACGCTGCTGGAACAGCAGTGGCAAACCAACCCGGACGGCACGGTACCCAGCCGGGCGTATATCCAGCTTGGCCTGTCCAAAAACGTCAACTACACGTACGATGCAGCCCGGCCTGCCGGGGACCGCATCACCTCCGTCCGGGTGAACGGGGCCATGCTCGATCCGGCCAAGTCCTACCGGGTGGGTACGTTCAGCTTCCTGGCCACCGGCGGTGACAACTTCCGGATTTTCACTGAAGGGTCCAACACCAGGGATTCAGGCCTGGTGGACCGGGATGCCTGGATCGGATACCTGCAGAAGAGCAGCCCCGTCTCGCCTGACTTTGCCCGTCGCTCCGTGTCCGTCACGAACACCACCCCCGGCGAGGTCAAGCCCGGTGAGGCCATCACCCTGTCGGCGTCGAAGCTGGACCTGACGTCGCTCGGCAGCCCGGTCAACAAGGCACTAACAGCGGTGTTTACAGACTCTGCCGGCACCGTAACCCAGCTCGGATCCGTGTCGGTGGAAGCCGGCGCGGCAAACGTCAACGTGCCCGTTCCCTCGGGTGCCGCTGCAGGTGTCGGGGCCCTGGTCCTCACCGCAGCTGAATCGGGCACTGTGGTCACTGTTGATGTGACGGTGGCAGCAGTGGATCCTGCCCGGCCGGTGTGCACAAAGCCAGTCAAACCCGCGCGGCCTGCAGACGTGGCGGCGCAGGGCAGCTACGGCCAGGCCATGGCCGCCTACCGGGCCTGCCTGCGGGGTTAAGGAGCTGGTTCCGGCGGCCGGTCGCCAACGCTCTCTCACTTAATGCGGTCTTTCCCCCAACGCTCTCCCACCCGGGTGAACCGGGTGAACTGGTCCCCGTTAGTTGGACTGGCTAAATGGGATTCTAGGCTGCAAGGGTCTGGGCCCGGTATTGCGCCGGGCTCAGGCCCTTGAGCTTTGTGGAGATTCTTTTGTTGTTGTACCAGTGGATGTATTCCTCTATTGCAGCTGCCAGTGCGTCGGTGTTGAGGAATCGGACGCGGTGGAAGAGTTCTTCCTTCAGGTGGCCGAAGAAGTTCTCCATGACGGCGTTGTCGTAGCAATTGCCCTTGCGGGACATGGATTGGACCCCGCCGGCGTTCTCGATGAGGGTGCGCCAGGAGGCATGGCGGTATTGGAAACCTTGGTCCGAGTGCACCAGCGGCTGCTGACCCGGCTGCAGGCAGGTCAGGGCCTCACGCAGTGAATCGTTGGTGAGCGCCAGGTTCGGGGACAAGCCCAGCGAGTAAGAAATGATCTGCCGGTCGAAGAGGTCCATGACCGGTGAGAGGTAAAGCTTCCGGTCACCGACGCGAAACTCCGTCACGTCGGTTACCCACTTCTGGTTCGGTGCATCAGCCTCGAATTCCCGGTTCAGCACGTTGGGCGCTACCGCGCCCTGGTCGCCCTGGTAGGAGTTGTAGCGCTTCCTGCGCCGGACCTTGCAGGCCAACCCGAGTGCCTGCATCAGCTTCAGCACGGTCTTCTTCGCGACCGTCCACCCTTGCTTGAGTAGCTCCGTATGGACCCGCCGATGCCCGTACCGGCCATGGTTCATTTCGAAGATCTCCGTGACCGCCGCTTTGAGCTTCTCTTTCGGATCGGGCCCATGGAGCCGGAGCTGGTGATAGAAGAACGTGGATCTCGCCAGCCCGGCGACGTCCAAACAGGACACCAAGCGGATAGTCAACCTTGAGGGCAACGACGGCCTGAACCTTACCGTCGTCCCTGTTCCCTCAAGGCCCGCAGTTTTCCCAGGTACGCCACCTGGGCGCGCAGCCGCTCGTTCTCCCGCCGCAACCGCTCAAGCTCCGGCAGTTCCGCAGGCGGCAGGGCATCAGGTTTCCGCGGTCTGCCTTTGGGCTTTGGCCGCAACCCGTCCTCACCCTCCAGACGATACGCCCGGACCCACTTTTGCAGCAGCTCACGGGAGGCCAAACCAGCCTCCACTGCCAGATCCGGACCGGGCTTGCCCGCGAGGAACCGCTGCACCAAGGCCAGCTTGAACTCGAAAGAGTATGACTTCACCGGCCTGCTCACCAGCACTCCTTGCCCATGAATCCTCCACCGCCCATACAGTGCCCTGACCGGCACCCAAGGCGCATCCAGCAACCGAGCCACCGCCCGATACCCGATACCCTCTCAAACAACGCTACAGCCGCCTCACGCTGCGCCTCAGATAATGAACTACTTGCACCCATAAAACTGCTCCCCGGAAGTCGGAACTGAATTTCTCAGTCCAACTTCCGGAGAGCAGTTCACGGGTGGGAGAGCGTTGGGTTTTAAGGCACATCGAGTGAGAGAGGGTTCGGGGTAAAGGCACATCAAGTGAGAGAGGGTTCGGGGCGGGCGGAAGGTGATGGGGCGTCCGTCCGAACCTACGGAAAGTGATGGGGCGTCGGGCTGGGTGGTGGGGCACCGTAGAGCAGGCTTCACCACGGCTCCTCGCAGGTGAACAGCGGTAAAATGAGGCCTAGAGGTGCATAGCGATGACCGTGGCGATGGCTGTTGTTTTGATCCTGTTGGGCCTGGCTTCCCTTGCCGCGGTAATCGGCACGGTGGTCCTGGTGATCAAGGACGGCCGGGGGCAGATTCCGCTGGAACCGTCCGTTCGGCCGTGGACGGCAGGGAACCTTCCAAGCCGCCCGTATTCCACGCTCCGCCGCATCTAGCGTTCGCGCTGGGGGTCCCCCGCGACGGTTTTCGCAGCTTCCACTTCGAGCAGCAGCTTGCCGTCTTCTTCCACGAGGTGCGGCTGGTACACATGCGCCTTGCGTTTGTAGCTGAGGTAGGCGATACAGCCGTTGGCAGCGGCCATCTTTTCGAGCATGATCTCGGACCCCGGTACCAGGAGTTCGCCGAGGGTGCGGCCCACGGTGTTTTCCTGGCCCACCTCGTCGCCGAGGGCTGTGGTGTCACGAGCGGCGATGACATCGGCGGCGTTCACCCACCTGCCCCACACCCCCCTGCCTTCCAGCAGTGTGGGCTGCTGGTTCAGGGGCACGGTGGCTGCGAAGTAGCGGGTGTCGAACCTGCGGTGTGCGAAGTCGGGGCTGCGCCAGTTCACGAGCGACTTCAGCAGGTCGGTCCGGACGGACAGCCCGCGCTTGGCCAGGACCTCCGGAAAGGTCTTTTCCTGCTCGGCAACGGCCAGGCGGGCGCGCATGAATTCCGGCGTGGACGTGGCCTCGACGGTGCTCGCCATGTCGGCGCCGGCAAGCAGTAGGCCGGTTTCCTCAAAGAGTTCCCGGATGGCGCCCAGCACGTGGCGTCGCGCCAGCCCGACGTCGTCCGTTCCCATCTGCTCAGCCCAATGCTGGGGCGAGGGGCCCAGCCAGCCGACGGGGTCGTCGTCGGCAGCGTCCAGGGACCCCCCGGGAAACGCGAGGACCCCCAGCGGCGAGGAACCGGGCCGGTAGGCCAACCACGTTTCCAGGCCGGTGGGAGAATCACGCAGCAGGACAACGGATGAAGCGAGGCGCGCGGCCCGCGGGGTCCGTTCGCCGTGTTCGAGCCAGCTCTGCGCTGCCCCTTCAAGATCCTGGGGAAGTGCAAAGAGGCGTCGGGCGAGCTGAGGCAAAGGAAACGACCGGTCCTAGCTGAATTCGGCGATCAGTTCGACCTCTACCGGAGAGTCGAGCGGAAGGACAGAAACGCCGACGGCGGAACGTGCGTGCTGGCCTGCCTCACCAAGGACGCGGCCCAGCAGTTCCGACGCACCGTTGATAACGCCAGGCTGTCCTGTAAAGGAGGGGTCGGATGAGACGAATCCCACAACCTTGACGATGCGGGTGATGCGGTCCAGGTCCCCGATGACGCTCTTGACGGCGGCCAGGGCGTTGACGGCGCAGATTGCGGCGAACCGCTGTGCATCCTCGGGGGAAACGGTGGGCTCGTCCGCAAACCCTCCGGTGCCGGCAGAAACCTTGCCGGTGGCTTCGAGTTTGCCGTTGACGAAGGGCAGCTGTCCGGAGGTGTACACGTGGCTGCCGGAAATCACTGCCGGAACGTAGGAGGCGACCGGCGCGGCAACCTCGGGAAGTGAGATTCCCAACTCGGCAAGCCGCTGCTCAACAGCTGACATCGGCGCGGCAGCGGTGCCCGACTGGGCTTCTGCGGAGGCGCTCATACTACTGCTTCTCCCGCTTCAGGTAGGCAACCAGACCGTTTCCGTCGGGTCCGGGGACCACCTGGACGAGCTCCCAGCCGTCGTCTCCCCACTGGTCCAAAATCTGCTTTGTGGCGTGAATAATGAGCGGAATCGTGGCGTACTCCCATTTGGTCATGAGAGAAAGACTAGTCCTTGCCGGTAAAGTGGAAAACATGGCGACTCGTAAGAACCCATTATTCGACACTGCCACCACCCTCGGAAAGATCCTAGTCTTCCTTGGCGTGAGTGCAATTTGCGGTGTCCTGGTAGCAGGCCTGCTGGTCCCTGCGGCAGCTGTCTCAGGCAGCGCAGCCAGCGGTTCGATCGAGTTCTTCGACACCCTTCCGGCAGAGCTGAAGGTTGACCCGCCCAACCAGACCACCCGGATCCTCGCAGCGGACGGCAGCGAGATCGCCAGCGTCTACAAGGAGAACCGGACCAAGGTTGCCTTGGACCAGATTTCGCCGTTCGTGAAGGAAGCTGTCATCGCCGTCGAGGACAGCCGTTTTTATGAGCACGGCGGTGTGGACACCACGGGCATCCTGCGGGCAGTGGTCAGCACTGCACGCGGGAACCGGCAGGGCGCCTCCACCATCACCCAGCAGTACGTGAACAACGTCCTCAACTCCAATCTCGCCGCCGAGGGCCGGGACGAGGACATCAAGCTCAATGGCGTCAACAAGGGTGTGGGCGACAAGCTCCGCGAAATGAAGCTCGCCATCGCCTTGGAGAAGGAGTTCAGCAAGGAGCAGATCCTTGAGGGCTACCTGAACATCGTCTTCTTCAACCGCGACGCGTACGGCATCGAGGCCGCATCCCGCTTTTTCTTCAGCACCACCGCCAAGGACCTGACTCTTCCCCAGGCTGCGCTGCTGGCCGGCCTGGTCAACAGCCCGTCCGCGTTCGACCCCATCAACAACCCGGAAAACGCCAAGCAGCGCCGCGACTTGGTTCTGAGCCTGATGCTTAGCCAGGGAAAAATCACCCAGGTCGATTACGATGCCGCCGTCGCCACTCCCGTGGAGACCAAGGTGACGCAGCCTAAGCAGGGCTGCGCTTATGCTTCCACCGCGCCGTACTTCTGTGACTACGTGCTCCACTTGCTGGAAAACAACCCGGCCTACGGTGAGGACCTCAACGAGCGTAAGCGCCTTATTTACGGCGGCGGCCTCACCATCACCACCACCCTGGATCCGAAGGCACAGGCAGCCGCCCAGGAGCAGGTCAACGCCTCTGCCGGCGCCAACCCGGACAAGTGGGGCGCGGCAATGGTTTCCGTGCAGCCCAACAGCGGCAAAATCGTCTCGATGGCCCAGAACACCACGTTCCTGCCGGCCGAAGGTTCCTTCGACTCGCAAGTGAACTTCAACGTGGACAAGCTGGACAAGGACGGTAACGACCTAAACGGCCTGGGCGGCGCGCAACCCGGCTCCACCATGAAGCCCTTCACGTTCGCCGAGTGGCTGAACGAGGGCAAGTCCATGAACACCGTGGTCAACGCAGCCCAGCGCCGCTACCCGCTGAACTTCCCATGGCGCAACACCTGCGGCCAGGTCACCGGTGCGTACAACACCGCCCAGAAAGCACTCGGCGCAGCGGACGACCTGCAGAACGCGGAGCCGCAGTGGTACCGGCCGCTGTCCGTCCTTGAAGGCCTCTACAACTCCATCAACACCGTCACCTTCGCCTCCGCAGCCCAGTTGGACTTCTGTGGAATCCAGAAGATCGTGGACGCGACCGGACTCCACGGCGGGCTCCCGGCTGACGGCGAACCGAACCCCAAGATCAACATGTCGACGCTGGGCAACCTGCTGGGTTCCACCCAGACGGCCCCGCTGACCATGGCGAGCGCCTTCGCGACGTTCGCCAACGACGGAAAGTTCTGTGAGGCCATCGCCATCACCGCAGTCACGGACCAGACCGGAAAGCAGCTTCCGGCCCAGTCCACGAGCTGCCGGGATGCGGTGAAGCCGGAGGTTGCCCGCGGTGTGAACTACGCGCTGCAGGAAGTCCTCAACCGGGGATCGGGTTCGTTGATCCAGCCCCGGATCTCCACCCGCACGAGCTTCCCGATCGGCGCGAAGACCGGTACGTCCAACAACAACGGTTCCACCTGGGTTGTTGGCCACACCACCGGCCTTGCCACCGCTGCCTGGTTCGGTGACGCCTTGGGCGCGCAGGACCGGTCCGGCCAGAACATCACGGTCAACGGGAAGTTCTACCAGGGCATTGACGGCTACATGATTGCCGGACCGATGTTCTCCAAATTCATGTCGCAGATCGCGCCGGCTTACGGCACCGAGCCCTTCCCCGCGCCGCCCAGCAATCTGCTGAACGGCGGCGGCGGAACCAACACGAGGACTCCCGCTACTACCGCGCCGAGGGCCACCCGGGCGCCGGCACCCGCAGCTCCGGCTGCGCCGGCCGCCCCGCAGCCCGCACCCGAGCAGCCGAGCAACAACGGCAACGGCAACGCAAACGGCAGCGGGAACGATGACGACTAGCAGGATGATCGCAGCAAGTGCGTTGGCCAGCCGCGCCCGAAGCATCGGGCGCGGCTTTGCCGTTACCGCCGGGGCCGGGATTGTGGCAGGAATGGCCGCCTTCGGCTATGGCCTGTGGGAGAGGAACCAGTTTGTCCTCCGCGAAGAAACGCTCGACATCCTGCCACGCGGGCAGGAACCGTTCCGCATCCTGCACCTGAGCGACATCCACTTCGTTCCGGGCCAGAAAAAGAAGGCTGCCTGGCTGGAATCCCTGGCCGGTCTTAGGCCGGACCTGGTGGTTAATACCGGCGATAACCTCAGTCATGCCAAGGCCGTGGACCCGCTCCTGCAGGCCCTCCGTCCCCTCCTGGAGTTCCCCGGCGTCTTTGTCCCCGGCTCCAACGACTACTTCGCACCGAGTTTGAAAAACCCCGCCTCCTACCTGCTGGGACCCTCCAAGGCCAAGCCCAAACCCACGGTGCTGGACTGGCCGCGGCTGCGTTCCGGCTTCGGGATGGGCGGCTGGGTGGACCTGACCAACCGCCACCAGTCCGTGGTCCTGAAGGGTATCCGCTTCGACTTCTCCGGAGTGGATGATCCGCACTTGAACCGCGAACGTTACGCGGGATGGCCCCGGGGCACCGTCAACCAGAACGCCACCCCGCACCTCAAGGTCGCCGTCATCCACGCTCCCTACCAGCGCGTGCTCGATCACTTCACCGAGGACGGCGCCGACCTCCTGCTCGCGGGGCACACCCACGGCGGCCAATTGTGCCTCCCTGGCTATGGCGCCCTGGTGTCCAACTGCGACCTTCCCACGTGGCGGGCCAAGGGGCTTAATGACTGGCAAAGCAACGGAAGCACGACGCCGGTCAACGTCTCCGGCGGCATCGGCACCTCCCGCTTCGCCCCGGTCCGCATCGCGTGCAGGCCGGAGGCAGTCCTGCTCACCCTCACGTCGCCCAACTGACTCTGCTGCGCTGCCAGCCCGCGCTCCCACGCGGGTGTTTTGGGAGCGCGGACGGACAGGGCAACGGGACGGTTATGCGCAGCGGACATTGCGAGAAGCAATAACTGGCCAACCTTTGAATGCGGTCCCGAAGCCTGTGAATCGCCTCACGCCATGGCATAGGGTAGTTGCTACGGGAAACTACATTCGATTTAGAGCTTGAGAAGCGGGCATGGCCAAGCAAACTCCATTTTTTCGATCCATCAGCCGTCTCTATCCCCATGTCAGGCCGATCATCCCCCGGCTTCTCTTGGGACTTCTGTGCGCACTTCTGGCCAGCGTGGTTGCCCTGGCCATCCCCCAGGTCCTCCGGGTGCTGATCAATGAATCGCTTGGGCCGGGGGGCACCCCGGAAGCCGTGTGGATCTCGGCCGGCCTCATCTTGGTGCTGGGCGTGGCGGAGGCCGGGCTGGTGGCCCTCCGCCGGCAGTTTGTTATCAATCCGGCCACTTCGGTGGAAACCCGGATGCGGATTTCGCTGTACGGCCACCTGCAGGACCTGACCGTTTCATTCCACGACCGCTGGGGATCCGGGCAGCTGCTCTCCCGCGCCATGACGGACCTGAACTTCCTGCGCCGCTGGATGGCCTTCGGCGCCATCATGCTGGTGGTCACCACCCTCACGGTGATCATCGGCATCGGCGTGATGTTTGCCATGAGCTGGCAACTTGCCCTCATCTTCCTGGCCGCCGCCGTGCCCATCATGGCCTACAGTTTCAGGTTCCGGACCCGCTTCAGCAGGGTGGCGCGCCGCAGCCAGGACCAGGCGGGCGACCTTGCCACCACCGTTGAGGAGTCTGTCCACGGAATCCGCGTCCTCAAGGCCTTTGGCCGCAGCCGGGAAGCCCTCGAAAACTTCGAGGAACAAGCCGAGGAACTGCGCCAGACGGAGATCGACAAGGCACGCCAGCAGGCAACCTTCACCATGGTGGTCACCCTGCTCCCGGAGCTCGCCCTTGGAGCGGGACTTGTGGTGGGCGTGATGCTGTGCGCAAGCGGTGAATTGAGCATTGGTGCGCTGGTGGCCTTCTTTGCCACCGCAGCCGTCATCGCCTCCCCCGTTGAGTTCTCCGGCATGCTGCTGGCCATGGCACTCACCGCTAAAACCGCCGTCGACCGCCACTTCGAAGTGATGGACTCGGTCAACAGCATTACCAGCCCTCCTGAACCCCGGCAGCCCGGCCATATCGCTGGCGCCCTGCGCTTCAACAATGCCACGTTCGCCTTCGAGGACGCTCCGGACAAGCCAATCCTGAAGGAAATCAACCTCGACCTCCGCCCCGGCGAGACGATGGCCCTGGTGGGAATCACCGGAAGCGGCAAGAGCGCCCTGATCCAGCTCGTACCTCGGCTGTACGACGTCACGGGCGGCTCCATCACCATCGATGGCGTGGACCTGCGGGACTTCGACGTCGAGGAGCTCCGCCGCATCGTCGGAGTCGCCTTCGAGGACACCACACTGTTTTCCAATTCCGTCCGGGACAACGTCCTGCTCGGCGCCCCTGTGCGCACCGATGCCGTCCTCGAGGAGGCCCTGGACGTAGCGCAGGCACACTTCGCCTATTCACTCCCCGAGGGCCTGGACACCCTGATCGGAGAGGAAGGCCTCAGCCTGTCCGGCGGGCAGCGGCAGCGCATCGCCCTGGCCCGGGCCATTGCCGCACGCCCGAAGGTACTGGTGTTGGATGACCCGCTGTCCGCCCTGGATGTCCATACCGAGGAACTGGTGGAAACGCGGCTCCGGGCGGTGCTGAAGGACACCACCACGCTGATCGTGGCCCACCGGCCCTCCACAGTTGCTTTGGCGGACCGCGTGGCGCTGCTGGAGGACGGCCGCATCACCGCGGTTGGAACCCACACGGAACTTCTGGCCGGCAACGACCATTACCGCTATGTCATCGCCAGCCTTGACCAGGAACCGCGGGACCTGGACTCCGAGCTGTCGGCCCTTGAGGACCAGGCAGAGGAAGTAACACGATGAGCACGGCCACCTTTGGCACCGCCAACGAAGACAACGCACACCTCAGCAAGAGCGAGAGCAGGGCAGTACGACGGCGGTCGCTGGCACTGCTGCGGTCCCTCATCCGGCCGGTGCGGCTGCGGTTCTGGCTCACGATAGCCACCGTGGTCCTGTCTCAGGCTGCCCGGGTGGCCGGTCCGGCGCTGATCGCCTTCGGCATCGACAACGCGCTGCCCGCCCTGCAGGCCGGGGACAACCTGCCCCTGGTGCTCACCGGCGTCGCGTATCTGCTGGCAGCAATTGCGACGGCGGGACTCACCGCCCTGTACGTGACCTCCACGGCGAAGCTCAGCCAGGCCATGCTGCTTGACCTGCGTCTTCGGGTTTTCCGGCACACCCAGCGGTTGAGCCTCGAGTTTCACGAAAAGTACACGTCCGGCCGCATTATTGCCCGGCAAACCTCAGATTTGGAGGCTCTCCGCGAGCTCCTGGATTCCGGCGTCAGCTCCTTGGCGTCCGGCCTGCTGTTTATGATTTTCACTGCAATAACGGTGTTCGCCCTGGACTGGCGCAGCGGCCTCCTGGTGCTCGCCGCAGGCGTACCGATGTACTTCCTGGCCCGCTGGTACCAAAAGCACTCCCAGATCGCCTTCCGGGAGTCCCGGGTGGTGTCTGCGCGACTGATCGTGCACTTCGTGGAGACGATGACCGGGATCCGGGCAGTGAAAGCCTTCCGCAAGGAACGGGAAAACGCCGAACGCTACGGGAGACTCGCTGAGGACTACAGGCTGGTCACGGTCCGGTCCATCAACCTCAACGGGATCTTCCAGCCGGGACTGGTGCTGATCGGTAATGTCTGCGTGGCCGTGGTCCTGCTCTTCGGCGGATTCCGCGTCCTGACCGGCGATCTTGCGGTGGGTGTACTGCTGGCCCTCATCCTTTCCACGAAGCGGTTCTTCCAGCCGGTGGACCAGATGGCGATGTTTTACAACTCCTTCCAGAGTGCGCAGGCGGCGCTGGAGAAAGTGTCCGGTCTCCTGGAGGAAATTCCAACAGTCCGGCCGCCCAAAAATCCTGTCGCCCTGAAGAACGCCAAGGGCGCGATCGATTTCAAGGACGTGGAATTCCGCTACGGCGACGGTCCGGTCATCGTTCCCACATTGAACCTGCATATCCCCGCGGGGCAGACCGTTGCCCTGGTGGGCCAGACCGGAGCCGGGAAATCCACCCTGGCCAAGCTGATAGCCCGCTTTTACGATGTTTCATCGGGCTCCCTCACACTGGACGGAGTGGACCTCCGCAACCTCAGCACCACGGATCTGAGGCGGAACATTGTGATGGTTACCCAGGAGGCTTTCCTCTTCAGCGGTTCGGTTGCGGACAACATCGCCCTGGGCCGGCCCGAAGCGTCGCGCGCCGAAATCGAGGAAGCAGCCAAGGCGGTGGGCGCCCACGAATTCATCCTTGACCTCCCTGAGGGCTATGACACGGACGTGAACAAGCGCGGCGGCCGGGTGTCCTCCGGGCAACGCCAGCTCATCAGCTTCGCCCGGGCGTTCCTGGCCCGCCCGGCCGTGCTGATCCTGGACGAGGCCACATCCTCGTTGGACATCCCCTCCGAAAGGCTGGTTCAGACCGGCCTGGCACGGCTGCTGGCGGGGACGGACGCTGCCCGCAGGACCGCCCTGATCATTGCCCACCGCTTGTCCACGGTAGAGACGGCGGACCGGGTGCTGGTGGTCCACGACGGCCGGATTGTGGAGGACGGCTCGCCTGCAGACCTGATTGGTGGTGGCGGACGCTTCGCAGACCTGCACGGGGCATGGAAGGACTCCCTGGTCTGACCGGCCGCGACAGCGGATTTCGCATCAGGCACCCGCATCAGCTATTCTTGTAAAGTTGCTTTTGCAGCGGATCGGGATGTAGCGCAGCTTGGTAGCGCGCTTCGTTCGGGACGAAGAGGTCGCAGGTTCAAATCCTGTCATCCCGACCAAACAGAAGAGGGTCTCCTTACGGAGGCCCTCTTTTGCGTTCCTGGCGGCCCCGCCCCGAGCCCCCTGCCCGACTCCTGAAACTTCACAGGAAAGGGAAAAGCCCCGAAGCAGATGCTCCGGGGCTTTCCCTCGCCTCCTTTGGTGAGGAAGCTACTTATGCCGGATCGGGCCAGTTACCGGTGTAGGTGGTGTAGGTGGTGCCTGTGCTGCTGCCCTTCTTGCCCTTCTTCTCCTCAGTCGTGGAAGCAGGGTCAGGCCAGTTGCCCGTCCTGGCTACTGATACGCCTGCGGTGTCCGTGGCGGAACCTGCCGACAAAACGGCCGGAGCCGCGGCAGAGAACGCAAGAGCACCGGCCAATGCTGCCGCAGTTACGATCTTCTTCAACATAATTAGGATCCTCAATACGAGTCGGATTCGTTACAAAGCCAGCACTGTCCTTGTTGACATACATTGTAAAATATTTTCCACAGGGACTGTCAAGCACCTGCTACAAGAACTGTCCGCAGAGGAGGCACCGGGTGGGCAACGGATTCGGGGAAAAGCTCCGGGCGGAGCGGCTCGAACGCGGGATGACGCAGGCTGAACTGGGCAAGGATCTATACTCCCCCAGCTACATCTCGCTGCTCGAAACCGGCCGACGGGAACCGACTGCTGAAGTTATCGAGGAACTGGCCAGACGCCTGGAACTGGCGCCGAAGGCGCTGGAAGCCTGGAGTCAGCCGATCTCAATCAGCGACGCGGAGTATGTACTGGCAGGCCTTTATGCCCGGCAGGCCTGGGACCTGAGGGATTATCCCCTTGCTGCGACCCATGCTGCTACCGCAGCCAAGATCGCCCTCGAGGGCAAGAACACCAGCGCCTGGTGGAATATGTCCTACATGCAGGCCGAATGCCTGTTGAAGCACGGGGACCTGCAGGAATGTCAGCAGATTATCCAGCGCTTGCTGGAACACCCTATGGCAACAGAATCCGTAGGTCTGGAGGTACGTGCCCGTCAAATGCTTGCAGCCGTACTGCAGCGCCAAGGCCAGCTGTCACTTGCGGTTGATACCGCCGTCGAGGCCGTCAGGCTCTCCGTTCAATTGACCCGCGGTTCTACGGTCCGCATTGGTGCTCACCGCATCTTGATTGGCGCCCTCGCCGAGAGCGGCCGTCTTGACGAGGCCTGGCGATATTGCCAGGAGCTGCACGCTGAAATCGACGAAAACGCCATGTCCCAGCTTGCCGGCGAAGTGGCGTGGGTGGTGGGCAACGTCGCCTTCATGCGGCACGACTATACCGAAGGGGTCAAGCACCACGAGCGGGCGGCGAAACTCTTGTCCCCTGCCAACGACATTGAGCTGTGGGCAAGGTTTAACAAGGCGTCAGCGGCGGTGCGCCTGTCGGCAGGCATTGTGGAGCCCGAGACCCTTTCCTCCATCGAACGGGCAGAATTGGCCTTTTCAATTGTGGGCGGAACCAAGAGCGATGAGCTGGAGGTCGCCTTCATCCGCGCCCGCTGGCTGTACCTGACCGGTGACATTGTTGCCGCCGTCGAGAAGCTCCGGGAAATCCACGGCGAGCGCGACGTCCTCGCCAAGCACACGGCAGGAGAAGTTTCCCTCCTCCTGGGCAAATCGCTGAAGGCTGCGGGCGACTCCGATGAAGCCCTCGTGTACCTTGAGGAAGCCCAGAAGGCCTTCAGTGCGGCAGGAGCAGCAGACCGCGTCCAGCAGGCACTGGACGCGGTCCTGGAAATAAAACTGGCCCAACAGCGGGCAGCGGCTGCCACCCAGGTCAGTTAGGCGCCCACCGTCCGACGGGAGCAGCTGGGGCTCCGTCGGCGACGGCGTCAGGCGACGGTATCAGGCGAAGGTGTATCCGGTCAGCTTCTCGTAGGCCTCGACGTAGCGGCTGCGGGTGCGCGCGATGACGTCTTCAGGCAGCGACGGCGGCGGCATGTCGGAAGCCTTGTCCCAGCCGGATTCGGCCGATGTCAGCCAGTCCCGGACGTACTGCTTGTCATAGGAGGGCTGCGCCTGTCCCGGCTGGTAGGTAGCGGCGTCCCAGAACCGTGAGGAATCGGGGGTCAGGACCTCGTCGCCGAGGGTGATGGAGCCGGAGACGGCGTCATAGCCAAACTCCACTTTGGTGTCCGCCAGGATGATGCCACGCTCGCGGGCCACCGCCTCCGCCGTCGTGTAGATCTGCAACGTGAGGTCTCTGATCCGGGCAGCGATGTCATCGCCCACCATTGCTACAACGGCGTCGTAGGTGATGTTCTCGTCATGCTCGCCCACGTCCGCCTTGGCTGACGGCGTGAAGATGGCCTGTTCCAGCCGTGAGCCATCCACCAGGCCCTCCGGCAGCGGAATGCTGCAGACCGTGCCGGACTCCCGGTACTCCTGCAGCCCGGAGCCGGTCAGGTAGCCGCGGGCAATGCACTCGACGGGGAACATGTCCAGCTTCTTGCAAATCATGGCGCGGCCTTCGACTGCCTCGGGCACGCCGTCCTCGACTGTGGAGCCCAGCACGTGGTGCTCCACCTCCAGCTGGTCGAACCACCACAGGCTCAGCTGCGTGAGGATGCGTCCCTTATCAGGGATCTCGCTGGTGAGGACATGGTCGAACGCGCTGATGCGGTCACTGGCCACTACCAGCACGCAATCCTGGCCAACGCGCTGCAGGATGGACTCGTCGGCCGGTTCATAAAGGTCACGGACCTTGCCGGAGTACACGTGGGTCCAGCCCGGCAGGTCAAGTGTCTTTGCGTTGAAGCCGCGTGCTGCAGGAATTTCGCTCATGCTAGGCCTTCGCTTTCGTCACTGGCAGGGAACGGGTGGACGCCGACGGGACTTTGATCTCGCCACGGGCAGCCTTGCCGCCGATGTCGCTGCGGAACTGGGAGCCTTCCAGCTGGACCAGCTCCACGCCGTCGTACGCTTTCTCGCGTGCTTCCACCAGGTCGCTGCCGAGCGCCACGACGGCGAGCACGCGGCCACCGGCGGAAATCACCTTGCCGTATTCGTCCAGGGAGGTGCCGGCGTGGATCACGTGCACGCCCTCCAGCTCCTCCACTTTTTTCAGCCCGCGAATGCGGTCGCCGGTGCGCGGAGCGTCAGGGTAGTTTTCAGACGCTACGACGACGGCGACTGCCGTTTCCTTCGCCCAGCGCAGCTCTTCCGCCTTGTCCAGTTCGCCCTTGGCTGCTGCCAGGAGCAGCGCACCGAGGGGCGTCTTGAGCCGGGCGAGCACGGCCTGTGTTTCCGGATCGCCGAAGCGGACGTTGAATTCGATGACGCGGGTGCCGCGCGAGGTCAGCGCCAGCCCCACGAACAGGACGCCCACAAAGGGGGTTCCGCGGCGGGCCATCTCGTTGACGGTGGGCTGCGCCACCCGGTCAATGACTTCCTGGACGAGGCCCTCGGGCGCCCACTCCAGTGGTGTGTAGGCGCCCATACCGCCGGTGTTGGGTCCTTCGTCGTTGTCGAAGATCCGCTTGAAGTCCTGGGCCGGTGAGAGCGCCACCGTGTTCTGGCCGTCGCAGAGGACAAAGACGGAAACTTCAGGCCCGTCCAGGAACTCCTCGATCACCACGGAGCCGCCGGCGTCAAAGCAGGACTGTGCATGGGCCAGGGCTTCGTCACGGTTCCTGGTGACCACCACGCCCTTGCCCGCGGCGAGTCCGTCGTCCTTCACCACGTAGGGTGCGCCGAAGGTGTCCAGGGCTGAGGCGGCTTCGTCAGCGTTGGTAGCGACCATGGCCATGGCCGTGGGTACACCGGCCTCGGCCATGATTTCCTTGGCGAATGCCTTGGAGGCTTCGAGCTGCGCGGCCGCTTTGCTGGGACCAAACACAGGGATCCCGGCAGCGCGGACGGCGTCGGAAACGCCCGCTGCGAGCGGCGCCTCCGGGCCCACCACGACGAGGTCCACGGCGAGCTTGGTGGCCAGGGCGGCGACGGCGTCGGGATCGTTGGCGTTGATCTGGTGGGTGGGGACCAGCTTGCTGATGCCGGCATTGCCGGGAGCTGCATGGACCTCGGACACGTTGGGGTCGGCGAGCAGGGAGCGGACAATGGCGTGTTCGCGGCCTCCGGGGCCGATGACGAGTACCTTCACAGTCTCCAAGGGTACTTTGTGCACCCTGCCCGCTCCTAAGCTGTGTCAGCCCTGCAAAACAATCCCCGGCCCGCTCCGCTCCGAACCTATGTCATGAAAAAGCTATCGAATTGGCTCAAGGGTCCCACCGCCATGGCCGCATTGGCAGGCGTGGTGGCCGCCGCCGTCGTCCTTGCCGTGGCTGAGCTGGTTGGAGCGTTTTTCAGGGCCCGTGCCACCCCCGTGCTGGCGTTGGGGTCCACCTTCATCGACTTCACTCCGTCGTGGCTGAAGGACTTTGCGATCGCCACGTTCGGCACCGATGACAAAGCCGCACTCTTCGTGGGCATGGGCCTGACCATTACCGTCCTGGCCTGTGTGCTGGGCGTGGTGGCGTACCGCCGGTGGGCGCTGGGCGTGCTGGGCGTCCTGTTCATGGGTGCAGTCATTGTGGCCAGCGTGGTCACCCGGGCGGGCGTCGAGCCGGTGGACGCCCTACCGTCAGTGCTGGGGACCATCGCGGGCCTGGCTGCCCTCCGGTTCCTGATCGCCCCGTTGTGGACGGCGAAAGCCTGGCCTGAACCCCCCGCAGACGCTGCCGGCGATACGCCGCGCCCGGGGACAAGCCGTCGTCGCTTCTTCGCCGCGGCCGGGATTACTGCCGCTGCTGCGGGCATTGCTGCCACGGGCGGCCGCCTCCTGGGTGCCGCGCGGAGCAACATTGCCAAAGCGCGGGATGCCCTGCAGCTTCCTGCGCCGGTAAAGGCCGCGGCTGCCGTTCCCGCCGGCGTCCAGTCGCCAGTGCCGGGCGTCGCGCCGTGGGTGACGCCCAACGATGAGTTCTACCGCATTGACACCGCCCTTAGCGTCCCGGAAATCAACGCGGACGAGTGGGAGCTCCGGGTGCATGGGCTGGTGGAGGAGGAGTTCCGCCTCACGTTCCAGGACCTGCTCGACGCCGACCTCATCGAATCGCACGTCACGCTCACCTGTGTCTCCAACCCCGTGGGCGGAAACCTTGCCGGCAACGCCAAATGGCTCGGCCTGCCCATCCGCGAGGTGTTGAAGCGGGCGAGGCCAAAGGATGGTGCGGACATGGTGCTGTCCACCTCGGTTGACGGCTTCAGTGCGTCAACCCCGCTCGAGGTCCTCCAGGACGACCGGGACGCCCTCCTGGCCGTCGGCATGAACGATGAGCCACTGCCGCTTGAGCACGGTTATCCGGTGCGGATGGTGGTTCCCGGCCTGTACGGATTCGTCTCGGCAACAAAGTGGGTGGTGGACCTCGAGGTGACGAGGTTCGCGGACAGCAAGGCCTACTGGACGGACCGCGGATGGTCCGAGCGCGGGCCCATCAAGACGATGGCCCGGGTGGACGTTCCCAGGTCCTTCGCAAAAGTTCCCGCCGGGAAGGTGGCCGTGGGTGGCACCGCGTGGGCCCAGACCCGCGGCATTACCAAGGTGGAGATCCAGATCGACAACTCCGAGTGGGTGGAGGCGGATCTGTCCACCGAGGCATCCCTGGTCACCTGGCGCCAGTGGTCCTATGAATGGGACGCCACGCCCGGGCCGCATTACATCAAAGTTCGTGCTACCGACGGCTCCGGCGAGGTGCAGACTGATCAGCGGGCCGATCCCGTTCCCGACGGCGCCTCCGGCTGGCAGTCCGTGATGGTCACCGTGGAGTAGCCCGGGTTCCGGGATGCAGGCCCCTAGACTGGCAATATGCCGCATAATCCGCACGCGACCTTCACCGTGGACTCCGCCGTCGAACTGGCCGTGATCGAGCGCAGCGGCTTTGTGGAGTCCCGGCACATCGGCTCGGCCGTGCTGCTGGCGGCGGACGGGTCAGTCGTCACAGAGCTTGGGGACATCACCACACCGATCTTCGCCAGGTCCGCCCTCAAACCGTTTCAGGCGCTGGCCTCGATGCAGTCTGGAGTACCGCTCCGCGGCGCCCAGGTGGCCCTGGCCTGCGCGAGCCACGTGGGTTCACTGGACCATATGGACGTGGTGTCCGGGATGCTCAAGGCTGCGGGCGTGCGGGAGGACCAGCTGCAGTGCCCGGAGGCGTGGCCGCAGGACGAAACCGCGCGCAACTGGCTGGTGCGCTCCGAACGCGGAAAAACGAGGCTGGCGTTCAACTGTTCCGGCAAGCACGCTGCCTTTCTCTGGGCATGTACCGAAAACGGCTGGGATACCCACAGCTACCTCGAGCCCAACCATCCCCTGCAGCAGCGGGTCCGCACCGTCATCGAGGAGTACACGGGCGAAAAGATCGCCCACCTGGGAATCGACGGCTGCGGCGCGCCCGTGGCAGCAGTTTCGCTCAAAGGCCTGGCGCGGGGCTTCTCGCAGCTCGCCAAGGCGCCCGGCGACCAGAGCTTCAACGCCCGGGCCGCCACCATCGCGACCTCCATGCTTGACTACCCGTGGGCGGTGCAGGGCCGTGGCGAGGCCAACACCCTGGTGATGGACGAGCTGGAGATCATCGCGAAAGTTGGTGCCGAAGGCGTCCTCGCCATGGCCACGCCGACGGGTGTCTCCGTAGCCGTCAAGATATTGGACGGGAATGTCCGGGCCACCTCGCTGGTGGCCCTGACCCTTCTCGCCGCCGCCGGCGCCGTGGACATTCCAGGGGTTGCGAGCGTCCTCGAGAAAGTGGTGGAGCCGGTGCTGGGCGGCGGCCGCCCGGTAGGGCAGATCCGTCTTGGTCCAGCGGTTTCCGCGCTCCTGGATTGAGCGCCGGCTCGCCCCCAGCGTGCCGGCCTGCTGTTCCTTCCCGTACTTCAGACGCCCCCGGCCGCGATTCCGTCCCTCCGACCGTCCGCGGTACCCTGATTGCCTTTGCCACTGCATCCCAACGTGAAGGAAGCCGGAAACATGCCAGTAGCCCGCCGTCGCATCGACGTTCAAGAAGGCGCCGCAGCGGTGGAGGCGTGGCGGAAAGCCGCGGAGCCGTCGTCGGACGCTCTGGTTCCGCGGACCATTCTGGCCACTGCCGTGCGGTACACGCTGGAGGAAGTCACTGCACGGGCGCCGGGCAATTCGGTGGAGGTGCGGGTCCCGCCCTTCGGCGTCACCCAGTGCGTGGAGGGGCCGCGTCATACCCGCGGGACGCCGCCCAACGTGATTGAGTGCGACGCCGCCACCTGGCTGGGGATGGTGACTGGCCAGTTGGGCTGGGCGGAGGCAGTCGCTGCAGGCAGGGTGGCCGCTTCCGGCCTGCGCGCGGACCTCTCAGCCCTGCTCCCCCTGTAGCCCTGCCCTCTCTGGGTTTTCTTCCCAGGAGGTCAGCCGCGGCCGATGAAGGGCATTCCGGCTGCCGTCACCACCACTGACCCGACGCTGGCCGTCGATGGCATGTTGGCCATCATCAGGACCGCACGGGCCGCATCCTCAACAGGGAAAGTGGGTTCAACCCGGCGGCTGCCGTCGGCTTGAAGCGCGCCGTCGCCCACCCCGATGGTGTCCATGATCTCCGTGGCCGTGTTGCCGATGTCGATCTGTCCGCACGTGATCCCGAATCCCCGCCCGTCCAGCTCGATGCTTTTGGTAAGGCCTGTCATGGCGTGCTTGGTGACTGCGTACGCCACCGTCCGGGGCCGGGGCGAGTGGGCGGAGATGGAGCCGTTGTTGATGATCCGTCCGCCCTGGGGTTCCTGTGCCTTCATGGCCCGTACGGCGGCCCCGGCGCACAGCATGGAGCCGGTGAGGTTGACCGCCACCGTGGCATCCCAGTCCTCCAGCGAGATCTCGTCCACGCTCGCGGCCGGCCCGAACACCCCGGCGTTGTTGAACAGCAGGTCAACCCGCCCCCAGCGCCGGCGGACGGCCTCGAAAAGGTGCTCGACGTCGTCGGGCCGGGTGACGTCGCACGTGACCGGAAGGGCGTGCTCGTGTCCGCCTGCTGTCTCAACGAGTTGCGCCCCGCGCCGCCCGGCGAGGGCGACGGCGTAGCCATCGGCAAGGAGCAGGCGGGCCACTGCCCGGCCGATTCCGGAACCCGCTCCGGTAACCACTGCGACGCGCGCGGGCCGCTGGGGTTGGTTCACGATTTTCTCCTGTACTGCCGATAGGGCCCCGTGCCGGAGTGAGCCGCCTAAAGTGATGCCGGCACACCCGTGCTGTTCAGCGGCCAGCCTATGACGGTCTTGGGCCGCGGTGCAGCGTAGGTCCGGACTTTGGATGTGGACAGTCGCATGCGGACCAGTGATTCCGCGATCGCTACGGCTGATGCCACACCGTCCACCACCGGCACTCCCGCGCGCTGCCGGATCTGCTCGTCCAGGCCTGCCATCCCGCCGCACCCGAGCACAATCACCTCGGCCTTGTCCTGGGTTACTGCAAGCATTGCCTGGTTGATGATGGCCTCCACCGCGCGTTCCGGTTCCTCCTCCAGTTCCAGGACGGCCATGCCGCTGGCCCGGACCGAGGCGCAGCGGGCGTCAAGGCCCGCCAGCTTGAGCCGGTCCTCGATGAGCGGGACGGTCCGGTCCAGGGTGGTGACCACCGAGTACTTGTGGCCCAGGAACATCGCCGTGCTGGCCGCGGCCTCGGTGATATCAACTACCGGAACGTCCAGCAGTTCCTGGAGCCCCTCCCGTCCGTGCTCGCCGTAGCCCGCCTGGACGACGGCGTCGAACCGCTCCGGGTAGGAGGTCACGGCGTCCATCACGGCGATGGCTGCCAGGTAGCTTTCGAAGTTGCCTTCGCAGGAGTCGGCGCCGAAGCGCGGCGTTATCCCCACGATTTCCGTTCCGGGCGCGGCGATGCTGCGTGCCTGCGCAGCGATGGAGTTGGTCATGGACTCGGTGGTGTTCACGTTCGCAACGAGTATGCGCATTGAAGTTTCCTTACTCGGTGGTGCTGGCTCAGTGGGTGCTGGCGACGGCGATGGCCTCGCCGTCGCGGTCTTCCAGCCGCTGCGACCGGTCCGCGATGGAGAAGTACACCACTGCTGCGATGCCGGCGGCGAAGAACCATGCGAAGGGTGCCGCCGAGGCCAGTGCCGGGACGAACGCAATAAGGAGTGCGACGACGGCGGCCGGCACCATGGCGATGATCGCCCTCGGGTTGACGCCGTTCTTGTAGAAGTAGGCGCCCTCCGGCGAGACGGTGTACAGCTCCGGGACGTTGACCTTGCCCTGGCGGATCAGCCAGTAGTCCGCCATGACAACGCCGAACAGCGGGCCGAGCAGGGCGCCGAGGCCGCCGAGGAAGTAGACGATGACCAGTGGGTTGTTGTAGAGGTTCCACGGCAGGATGACCAGGCCGATGACCGCGCTGACGATGGCCGCCTTACGGAAGTTCAGCCGCCTGGGGAAGAGGTTGGTCAGGGCGTAGACGGGCGCCACGAAGTTGGCCATGAGGTTCACCGCGATGGTCAGGATCAGCAGGGCGAGGCAAGCCAGCACCAGGAACAGCGTGTTGGGAATCGTCTGAACGATATCCGAGGGGCTTTCAATGATGGTGCCGTTGATTTTGAACTGCCCGCCGGCCATGACCACAACGATGGCGCCGAAGACGAGCATGTTGATGGGGATGCCCCAGAAGTTTCCGCGGACCACGGCCTTCTTGGAGACGGCGGAGCGGGTGAAGTCACAAAAGTTCAGCACGAACGTACCGTAGATGGAGACCCACAGGGCGCCGCCGGCGAAGATGGTAAGCCACATCTCGGGCCCTTCAAGCGCGTTGTCCGAGGACCAGGCGATGGCCCCGCCGGCTTCGATGAAGATCCAGATGGCGATGGCGGCCATCGTGGCCAGGATGACGGGACCGGCGAACGCTTCGTACTTACGGATCATTTCCATGCCGAAGCTGACGATCACCAACTGGACCACCCAGAGGATGATGAAGGCGATCCAGCCCAGGGTGGACAGCCCAAGAATGGAGTCCTTGTCCAGGGCGCCGAGGGACGGGAACATGGCCACAAGCATCACGCGGAAGACCACGGACGCCAGATAGGTCTGGATGCCGAACCAAGCAACGGCGACGGCGCCGCGGAGCAGGCTGGCAACCTGGGCACCGCGTATGCCGAAGCTGATCCGGCTCATCACCGGGAAGGGAACCCCGGTCTTGACGCCCATGAAGCCGGAGAGGTTGAGGAGCCCGAACAGCAGGGCCGCCCCGATGCCGAGTGCCAGGAGGATCTGCCAGCCGCCGAGCCCCAAAGCGAACAGCCCGATGGCGAAGGCGTAGTTGCCGAGGCTGTGCACGTCATTGGCCCAGAGGGTGAAGATGCTGTAGCCGGACCAGCTGCGGCCGGCGCGCTTGGTGGGGGCGAGATCCACGTTATAAAGAGTGGGGCTGATGTTCTGGCCGGATGCTGTGCTGGCTGACTCGCACAGGGCTTCAACGGTAAGGGAGGGGTGCGCAGGGGGAACTGACGGCGCTGTCAGGTCGGAAGCCGCGTCAACGCCCACCGGTGGAGGGGTCTGCATAGGGGTCTCAATTCTGGGAGGATCCGCGGTGGTGAGACCGGCTCTGGTAGCCGTTTTCTGTTATTCCACATTGCGGAATCAAGATATTGAATAGTGAAATAAGAGTATGACGTGCATCACCCGGGGTCAAGGGCGGGAGGCCGCCGGCCGCAGTCACAATCGGTCCACAGCAGTCTCAAATGGCGGGGAGGCCTTCGACGCTGCCGCTGATATTGACCCTCATGCCACTGTCTCGCTAATCTCATATTGCAAGAATGTTTTCTCACAATACGAAAACATGAGCCATTCGACGATGAAATGAGGCTCCCGTGGCTGCAGGAGAAGATACCTCCCATATCCTCAGCGGGTTGACTAACCAGCTGCCTGATCGTGATCCGGAAGAGACCGCCGAGTGGGTTGAGTCCCTGGATTCGTTGATCAGGGAACAGGGTACCGAGCGTGCCCAATACATCATGCGCAGCCTGCTGCAGCGTGCCGGTGCGCAGAGCGTCGGGGTGCCGATGGTGACCACCACCGATTACGTGAACACCATCCCGGTGGACCAGGAAGCCCAGTTCCCGGGCAACGAGGAGTTCGAACGCCGCTACCGGGCGTACATGCGGTGGAACGCCGCGGTGATGGTGCACCGGTCCCAGCGGCCGAACATCGGCGTGGGCGGGCATATCTCCACCTATGCCGGGGCCGCGACCCTGTACGAGGTGGGCTTTAACCACTTCTTCCGCGGCAAGGACCACCCCGGCGGCGGGGACCAGGTCTTCTTCCAGGGCCACGCCTCCCCCGGCATGTACGCCCGGGCGTTCATGGAAGGCCGGCTCTCGGAGGAGGACCTGGACGGGTTCCGGCAGGAAAAGTCCCGCGAGGGCCACGCCCTGTCCTCCTACCCGCACCCGCGCCTGATGCCGCACTTCTGGGAATTCCCCACGGTCTCGATGGGCATCGGGCCGATGAACGCGATCTACCAGGCCCAGTCCAACCGGTACCTGCACAACCGGGGCCTGAAAGACACCTCCGACCAGCAGGTCTGGGCGTTCCTGGGCGACGGGGAAATGGACGAGCCCGAATCCCGCGGCCTGCTCCAGCTCGCCGCGAACGAGAACCTGGACAACCTGAACTTCGTGATCAACTGCAACCTCCAGCGCCTGGACGGCCCGGTCCGCGGCAACGGCAAGATCATGCAGGAACTCGAAGCGTTCTTCCGCGGCGCGGGCTGGAACGTGATCAAGGTCGTCTGGGGACGGGAATGGGATGACCTGCTCTCCCGCGACACCGACGGGTCCCTGGTGAAGATCATGAACGAAACCCCCGACGGGGACTACCAGACCTACAAGGCCGAATCCGGCGGGTTCGTCCGCGAACACTTCTTCGGCAAGGACCCGGCCACCAAGGACCTCGTCGCGGACCTCACCGATGACCAGATCTGGAACCTCAAACGCGGCGGCCACGACTACCGCAAGGTCTACGCCGCGTACAAGGCAGCCACCGAGTTCAAGGGCAAACCCACCGTCATCCTCGCCAAAACCGTCAAGGGCTACGGACTCGGACCCCACTTCGAGGGCCGCAACGCGACCCACCAAATGAAGAAACTCACCCTCGACGACCTGAAGGAATTCAGGGACTATCTTCGAATTCCGATTTCCGATGCCCGGCTGGAGGAGGATCCTTACAGCCCACCGTATTTCCATCCCGGCCATGATGCCCCGGAGATTGTTTATCTTCACGAGCGGCGCAGGGCACTTGGCGGCGCCGTCCCCGAACGCCGGCCGGACCACCCGGCCGTTGAGCTGCCCGAGGCCAAGACGTTTGACGTCGCCAAGCGGGGCACGGGCAAGCAGCAGGCAGCCACCACCATGGCCTTTGTCCGGCTCCTCAAGGACCTGCTCCGCGACAAGAAGTTCGGCCACCGCATTGTGCCCATCGTGCCGGACGAATCACGGACTTTCGGTATGGACGCCTTCTTCCCCACCGCCAAAATATACAATCCCGGCGGACAGAACTATCTCTCCGTGGACCGGGACCTGGTCCTGGCCTACAAAGAGTCCGCGCAAGGCCAGCTGATCCACCCCGGGATCAACGAAGCCGGCGCCGTGGCAGCGTTCACCGCCGCCGGAACCGCGTACGCCACCCACGGCGTGCCCCTGGTCCCGGTCTACGTGTTCTACTCCATGTTCGGCTTCCAGCGCACCGGCGACGCCTTCTGGGCAGCAGCCGACCAAATGACCCGCGGCTTCATCATCGGCGCCACCGCGGGACGGACCACCCTCACCGGCGAAGGCCTCCAGCACGCCGACGGCCACTCCCCCATGCTCGCCTCCACCAACCCCGCCGTGGTCACCTACGACCCCGCCTACGGCTACGAAATGGGCCACATCATCCGCGACGGCCTCGAACGCATGTACGGGCCCACCTCGGACGACCGGAACCTCATGTACTACCTCACGGTGTACAACGAGCCCATCACCCAGCCCGCCGAGCCCGAGAACCTCGACGTCGAAGGCGTGCTTAAGGGGATTTACCGGGTCTCGCCGTCGGCCGCTGCAGGGCCCAAGGCGCAGATCCTCGCCTCCGGCGTCTCCGTCCCATGGGCACTTGATGCCCAGCGAATTCTCGCTGATGACTGGGGCGTCTCCGCCGACGTCTGGTCCGTCACGTCCTGGAACGAACTGCGCCGCGACGGCCTCGCCGCCGAAGAGGAAGCCTTCCTCAACCCCGGCGAACCCGCGCGCGTCCCCTTCGTCACCCGGCAGCTCGAAGGAGCCACCGGCCCCGTCGTCGCAGTGTCCGACTACATGAAGGCCGTTCCGGACCAGATCCGCCAGTTCGTCCCCAACGAATTCGCCACCCTCGGCGCCGACGGCTTCGGCTTCTCCGACACCCGCGCCGCAGCCCGCCGCTTCTTCAAGAACGACGTCCACTCCATCGTCGTAAGGGCGCTGCAAATGCTCGCGGCCAGGGGTGAAGTCGAGGAGGGCGCGCCGTCGTACGCCATGGACCGCTACAAGCTCCTGGACGTCAACGCCGGGACCACCGGCGGTGCGGGCGGCGAGGCCTGACGCCGGCCGGCGAATACCGGCAGTCGGGACGGTTTCCGGGGGGAGACCGCCCCGGCTGCCATTTTCATTTAGGGTGCAGCTATGGGCAATCAAGGCGTGGACGGCACGGCTGACCGCAGGGCGACCGGGGTTGTCCTCGCCGCCGGGGCCGGGACCAGGCTGGGACACGGACCGAAGGCCCTGCTCCCCTACCGGGGCCGGCCGCTCGTGGAATCCGTCGCCGGCGCGCTGCTCGACGGCGGCTGCCGCGAGGTTGTGGTGGTGCTCGGTGCTGGGGCGCCCGACGTCGCCACGATTGCCGAGCTGGACCATTACCGGGTGGTCATCAACCCTGATTGGCGTTCGGGCATGGGCAGTTCCTTCCTGTTAGGTGAGCAGACGGCGGACCCGGCTGACCACTTGCTGATCGCCCTTGTTGACCAGCCCGGGCTGACCCGGGCAACTGTTGGCCGCCTGCTGGCGTCCCACCGGCCGGGCCGGATCACCGCTGCCGCGTACCGCCGCCGTGAAGCCCCCGACGGCGGTAAGCCGGCCACACATAAGGCCGGGCAGGAAAACGGGCAGCAGGACAGGCTCCTTCGCGGCCATCCGCTGCTCATTGACGCTTCATTGCGCAAGGCAGTGAGCGCCACCGTAACCGGCGACGCCGGGGCGCGCGGCTTCCTGCAGTCCCACCCGGACCTGGTGGACGAGGTTGATTGCAGCGACCAGTCCACTGGTGAGGACGTTGACACACCCGACCAGTTGCGGCTGCTCGACTAGGAAACTGCTGAAGGGCAGCAGGGTCCGCGGGGCAGGTCAGAGCGGGTGCTCAGGCGCGCTTATGCAGGAACCTTTCCAACACGACTTCTCCCGGGGACAGCCCACTGTAAACGAAGTCCGGGTAGCCATGGACGGCATCGCCGAGTGTAGGACGCGACCGGTTTGCCGTTGTCGTCGGCTCAGGTTCCGCTTCCAGCCCTAAGTGCTGGGGCCAGTGTGGTGGTTCCCAGTCCTGGTGCTCGCTCTTATATCTTCGGCCCGATGGCGAGATCCAGCCTGGCGGTTCGTTCTTGGTCGCCTCGGTGGGTGTCCACGTGCTGGCGTGCTTGAGCCGGTGGTGCTTCGGGCAGGGCTGGCCCAGGTTGCTGATCCCGGTAGTTCCCCCTTGATGCCAGGCCAACAAGTGGTCTGCTTCGTTGTCCAACGAGTGGTTGCTGCAACCCGGGAACGGGCACTTTCCGTCCCGCAAGCGCAGCCACCGCCGGATAGCTTTGGTGACCCGGTAACTGGTACGTCCGATCTCCAGCGGCGCCCCGTCCTTTGGGTCCACCAGCACCCGGTAGAAGGAGTCTGCCCCGTCCGCGACCAGTTTGCGGGCCATCGACGCGGGGATGGGTCCGTGGCCGTCGAGCATGGCCGGTTCGTCGGTCAGACCCAGCAGGGAAAACACCGGCACCGTCACCAACACCTGCGCCCGGATCGACGATGACGGGCCGGCAGCCGTTCCAGCGAGGACGCCGGCGCGGCTGCCGAGAAGCGCTTCGGCGAAATTGTCGGCCCTGAGCTGGGTAAGGGTGCGTTCCTCGTCGGGTCCCTGCATTGCCCGGGAAAGCTTGGTAAGCCGGTTCCAACCCCCCAATGCCTGGTCCGCCGGCAGGTAGGCGGACAGCCAGGCCATTCCATCCTGATCCGGTCGATACTCGACCCGCCGCTCCGCCACACCCTTGGCGTGGCGTTTCTCGATGCTTTCGGTATGGTGGCGTTCCCGCCAGGTGCGGGCCTTGTGGCGGAACCGGTAGGCGGGCATCTCGCCGATCGCGGCCGCTGCGGCCGGCCTGGGCACGT
Source organism: Arthrobacter sp. D3-16 (assembly GCF_054408515.1). NCBI lineage: Bacteria > Bacillati > Actinomycetota > Actinomycetes > Micrococcales > Micrococcaceae > Arthrobacter > Arthrobacter sp. D3-16. The sequence goes on from NZ_CP096437.1 coordinate 3,380,702, forward strand.
CCGGGTCCAGGAAGTGGGCTTCCAGTGCTGCAGCGCCGGCGGGGTCGAGGGTGGCAGTCTCGTCAACCATCACTTTGGCGTGCTGCCAGGAAATTGTTCCGTTGTGCAGGGCCGCCAACGTCCGGGGCAGGGACGTGGTCAGGGCGTGCGACTGGGCAAGAAGGGCGCCCGCGGCACGGTCACTCAGGGCCAGAAGGCTGCCAATTTCCGCGGCGATAGCCATTTCCTGCGCCTGAACCGGTGCGTCGGGAGGAGCTGCTGCCCGCGCGGTGTCCGCGTACGTGCCCGCAGCGTTGGCCACCAGCCCCGAAACCATGGCCAGCACTCCTGCCGCACCGGCTAAAATCTCCAGGCAACCATCAGCCAGCCCTGCCAACGGATCGGCATCCGAAAATGCCTCGGCACCACACCCCGCCGCCTCGGCATTGAGCACGGCAAGAGCGGCATTGATGTCCTCAAATGCCTTCGTCACCGCCGCTTTCCCCATGAGCCCATCATCCCAAGGGGGTCTGACAATGGGGGCTGAGCTTAGCTCAGCCCGGCATCCCGGCCGTGAGCAGTTGCTCCAGTCCCTTCTTGAAGCCGGACCTCCCGCCGTGGGACGGATGCCGGACTTTCGGCACGTCCATGCCGCTGGCCAGCAGGCTTCGATGGGCCACGTTGCCCACGGCCACCACGGTGCGGATGGCAAAAACCTCAACCAGCGACTGCCAAAACGAAGCTCCAAGCAGGGCTTCCGTTGTCCTCGGCGTGCGGTTGGACTGCGGCTTCCCGGGCACGTGGGTGTGCCAGGGGCACGCGCTCCACAGCAGGGGAAGGAAATCCAGTTCCGCCAGGACCTCCCACATCACGGTGGCGGTGGGCTCGGCTGCTACTCCCGCCGCCTCGGGAGGCAACACGTAACCCTTTCCCGGACCGAACAGACCAAAGCTGTTGGCCGGGCCCTGGAACATGGTGCGGTTGGTGAAGGGAACACCGGTGATCCTCATGCCGCGGAAGCCCGGGGCCTCGCCCAGCAGCAGCACCGTGGGCGAGCGGTCCAGCATCTCCTGCAGGTAGAGCTCCAGGTTGTGCCGGCGCTGCGCATTGGCCGGTTCGCTGTGATCGAGGAAGTTGTTAAGCCCTGGACCAGAAGGCACAGCGGAGAGCCGCTCCACGAAGGTGCTGACGGTAGAAGCTGTCATTCACCTGCCTGTCCCGTGTGGCGGCGCGAACCCGTCCTGCTGCCTTACCAGCGCGGGTGGATTCCTTCACGGAAGTAGTGGTCGTAGATCCAGCGGACGCCGGCGTCGAAGTCTTCATTGACGGCGAGACCCGCCGCGGCGGCATTTGCCCTGGCTTGCCCTACGTTGCGTGCGCCGGGGATCACGCTGGTGACGCCGTCCTGCGCCGCAATCCAGGCGATCGCCGCCTGCGCAGTGCTGGCGCCGGCCGGCACGAGCTGTTCGAACTCCTTGACGGCCTTCAGCCCGAGCTCGTAGTCCACCCCGGAGAACGTTTCGCCGACGTCGAAGGAGTCGCCGTTGCGGTTGTAGTTCCGGTGGTCGTTCTCGGCGAAGGTGGTTTCTTTGGAGTACTTGCCGGAGAGCAGCCCCGAGGCGAGCGGCACGCGGGCGATGATCCCCACGTTTGCCGCCTTTGCCGCGGGAAGGACCTCATCCAGGGGCTTAAGGCGGAAGGCGTTGAGGATGATCTGTACGGAAGCGGTGCCCTTGTGGCTGATCGCTTCAAGCGCCTCGTCAGTGCGTTCGACACTGACGCCGTAGTTGCGGATGGCACCCTCTGACACCAGGGTGTCCAGGGCGTCATAGACCTCGGCGTTGCTGTACACCGGAGTGGGCGGGCAGTGCAGCTGGACCAGGTCCAGGGCGTCTGTGCCCAGGTTCTTCCGGGAGCGGTCCACCCACTGGCGGAAGTTGGCCAGGGTGTAGTTCTCCGGCTGCTGGTCCACGCGGCGGCCCATCTTGGTGGCCACGGTGATGTCCAGGCCGGGGTTGTCCGCGAGGAACTTCCCGATGGCCTGCTCGCTCTTGCCGTCGCCGTAGACGTCGGCAGTGTCAAAGAGGTTCACGCCCGCCTCCACGGAGGCTGCCAGGATGGCCTGCGCCTGTGCCGGGTCAACATTGCCCCAGTCCGCGCCGAGCTGCCAGGTGCCCAGCCCCACGATGGACACGTTCCGTCCGGTCTTGCCTAAAATCCGCTGTTCCATCCCATGACTATATGGTGTGGCAGGGCAGCCGCTGGAATTTTACGGTCCCGCCGCGCGATCCAAGGGGCCCGCACAACGCGGCCGGCATGCCGGTCACCTCGCCGCGGGCTCGAGGTTCGGCACCAGCCCTGCCTCCTTAAGTCCCAGGTAGATCCTGTCCCGCGCAATGGGGAGCTGGGCGAAGCGCACACCGGTGGCGTTCCTGATCGCGTTCGCCAAAGCGGGAGCCACAGGGTTGAAGGGGCTTTCACTCATGGACTTGGCGCCCAGCGGCCCCATCTTGTCATTCGTATCCGCGAAGTACACCTCGCTGCGGGGCACGTCCGCGAAAGTAGGGATGTGGTACTGGCGCAGGATGTCGGTGGTGACCCGGCCGGCGTCGTCAATCACCACCTCCTCATACAGTGCGGCGCCGATGGCCTGGGCTATTCCGCCCTCGATCTGGCCGCGGCACTGGCGCGGATTCACCACCACACCGGCGTCCGCCGCCTGTACGCTCTGCAGGATCTTCAGCTCGCCGGTGCCCCGGTTCACCGCCACGCGGAAGCCGTGCACGTTGAACGCCACGGACCTCGGCGTCCCGCCCCAGCGTCCTTCCGCTGCAAGTTCGACGCCGGCCTCCGCAGCCGCCTGCGCCAGTTCCGCGAGCGGCACTGCTGTTCCGTCGCAGACGACGGCGTCGCCGTCCAGGACGCAGGCCGATGCCTGGGTCTGGTGGGTACCTGCCGCAAAGGCGCGGATGCGGACGGCCAGTTCCTCAGCCGCGGCGAGGGTGGCCTTGCCCGCCACCACGGTGCCGGCGGAGCCGAAGGCACCGGTGTCGTGTTCAATCAGGTCGGTATCGGACTGCCGGACCACCACCCGCGTGGCATTCGTTGACAGCGCCGTGGCGGCCAGTTGGGAGTGGACCGTGGTGGTGCCGTTGCCGAACTCGGCAGTCCCGACGTCGGCCTGGTACGTCCCGTCCGGCAGGAGCCGGAGGCGGGAGTGGGCAAAGTGGCCGCGGGGCGGCACGGTGTCGATCATGGAGAGGGCGGTTCCCTCCCCCGTGAGCCAGTCGGGACCGAGTTCGTCCATCCCGGCGGCCCGATACCGTTCCCGGCCGCGGGCCAGTGCGTCGCGGACCAGGCTTAGGCACTGGTCCAGCCCGTAGCTGCCGTAGTGGACGTCCTCCTCGGGTTCCGGCTGGGTGGAGAGCATACGGTCGCCTTCGCGCACCATGTTCCGGCGGCGGAATTCGAACGGGTCCATGCCGATGCCGGCGGCGAGCTCGTCCATGGCGGACTCGATCGCGAAGATCATCTGGCTGAGACCGTAGCCGCGGAACGCCCCGGCCGGCACCGTGTTGGTGTACATCGCGTGGGCGTCCACTTTTTTGTTGTCACAGTTATAGACGCTCAACGACTCGCCACATCCGTGGAACATCACGCCGGGGCCGTGGTTGCCGTAGGCGCCGGTGTTGGTCAGCACGTCGAGTTCCAGGGCAGTCAGTTTACCGTTGACGCTGGCGCCGGCCTTGAGCTTGATAATGAACGGATGCCGGGTGGTGGTGGCGGTGAACTGTTCGGTCCTGGTCAGTTCGAGCTGGACAGGCCGGCCCAGTTTCAGGGCCGCGAGCGCCACGATGTCCTCAGTGAGTACTTCCTGCTTGCCGCCGAAGCCGCCGCCCACGCGGCCGGCCACCACGTGGACCTGCTTTTCCGGAAGCCCGAAAACCCTGCACAGGGTGCGGCGGACCAGGAAGGGAACCTGGCTGGACGTGCGGACCTGCAGGCGGCCCTCACCGTCAACGGCTGCGATGGCTGCATGCGTTTCCAGCGCAACGTGCTGGACGCGCTGGGTGCGGTAGGTCTGCTCGTGGATAAAGTCCGCTGAGGCAAATCCCTGGGCCACGTTCCCGAGTTCCGAGTGGAGTTCAGCCACCACGTTCCGGTCCGGCCGGGAGATGCGCGACGCCACCCCGTCCTTTTCGCCGTGCACCAGCGGCGCTCCGGGCATCAGTGCTTCCTGCGGCGAGAAGACGGCGGGCAGTTCCCCGTACTCAACCTGAAGTGCCCGTACCCCGGCTTCTGCGGCAGCCACGGTTTCAGCCACCACCGCCGCAACGCGCTGGCCGCGGAACCTCACCACGTCATCGAGCACGCGGGTGTCGTCCGGATCGTCGGTGAAAAGTTCGTGCTGTGCAGTGGAAAACAACTGCTCGGGAGCGTCCCGGTGGGTCAGGACGGCCACCACGCCGGGGACCTGCAATGCAGCATCGGTGTTGATGGCCAGCACGCGTGCATGGGCATGCGGCGAGCGCAGGAGCTTGAGGTGGAGCAGGCCCTGGAGCTGGTCTGCCGGGACGTCCAGCGTGTAGCGGGCGGCGCCGGTGACCACTGCCCGGCTGGCGGGGGCGGGGACGTCGTCGCCCAGCTGCCCCGGCTCGGGATCGGGTTGGCCTTTCCCGGCGATCCCGGACCCCTGTCCCTTCGGTTCCGGGTGCCCGGCGTGACCGCAGACGGCGTCGGAGATGGCACGGTATCCGGTGCAGCGGCAGAGGTTGCCTTTGAGGTTGCGGGGCAGGTTCTCCTTCTGTTCGTCGTCGAAGGTCGCCGCCGTCATCACCATGCCCGCCGTACAGAACCCGCACTGGAAGCCCTGCCGCTCCATGAACTGCTGCTGCACGGGGTGCAGGTCCGTTCCGTCGCCGGCAGTCGAAGCCAGTCCTTCGATGGTGGTGACGGCGTGTCCCTCAGCGCGGACGGCAGGGTAGATACAGCTGTGCACGGGAGTGCCGTCCACATGCACCGTGCAGGCCCCGCAGTCGCCGCCGTCGCAGCCCTTCTTGACGCCCAGGTTGCCCTGCTCCCGCAGGAAGGTGCGCAGGCACTGCCCGGGGCGGGGTGACGCGTCCGCCGCGGTTCCGTTGATCTCGATGGCCATGCTCAGGCCCCTTCCTGCTGCGCGTAAAGTCCACGGTCCTTCGGTGGCCAGAAGTCGCCGGAAACCCGGAGGCCGGGCGCCCCTTCCGGGGCAGCGAGTTCGGCGCGGATTTCCTCGGCCAGGCGGTAGGTCATGTCCCGGCGCCAGTCCGGCAGGCCGTGGATGTCGTCGTGGTAGAGGTCGTTCGGAATCGCTGCGGCAATCGCCGCGGCCAGCACGTCTGCGTCGGGAAGCCCTTCGAAGCGCAGCTGCACGGGCCGTTTGGTGGCGGCGGTGACGGTGAGCACCAGCCGCGTTCCGCCGTCGAGCCTTCCAATCAGCAGCACCCCGGACCTGCCCAGGTTGCTCAACGACAGGCGGCGGAACGCCACCCGGGAGGCAAGGGCCGACGCCGGGAGGTGGACGCTGCGCAGCAGCTCGCCCGGCGCCAGGCAGTTCTTTGCGTCGCCCGTGACGAATTCCGTCACCGGGACGCTGCGGCTGGTGCCGCCGGGGCCCAGGATGGTGGCGCTGCCGTCCAGGCCGGCACACAGCGAAATGACGGGCCCGGCGGGCAGCGAGGTGCACAGGTTGCCGCCCACCGTGGACATGTTCCACACCTTGAAGGAGGCAACAAACGAGTCGCAGCACGGCCGGACCAGGTCCAGGGCCGGCCAGCTACGGCCTGCTGGTGCAGGAGAGCCGGGAAGGTTGTAGAGCTCGGCCACCGTACAGGTGGCTGCCAGTTCGATCCCCTCATCGCTGGCGGTGACGGGGGTCCAGCCCGCGTTGCCGAGGTCCAGGAGCCGCCTGAGCGGCCGGGGGCCGAACGCCAGGCTGCCGTAGGAGAAGAGGACTGTGCCTCCCGCGAGCCAGGCGTCGCCGTCCCGCCATTCCGCGGGGTCGGTGGTGGGGACCACCGCCTCGATGGTGTTCATGTCCATGCGATCTCCTGCTGCAAAGAGTGGGTGGCCGCCGGCTTCGCGGCGCGCTCCTGGTGGATGGGGCCGGAGGTTTCCCTCAACGGTTGATGGGAGGCCGCCGGATGCCGGGCGGCAATGACCTCGGCCAGGACGGAAACCGCCACTTCGGCCGGTGTAACGGCGCCGAGATCCAGGCCGAGCGGCGAGTGGAGCTGGGCGATCCGTTCCGGGCGTACGCCGGTGTCGAGCAGGGCGCCTACCCGTTGGACGTGGCTGCGCCGGGAGCCGAGGGCCCCAATGAAGGCGACGTCCAGGGCCAGCGCCGTCTCCAGCAGGGGTACGTCGAATTTGGGGTCGTGGGTCAGGACGCAGATGACCGTCCGGACGTCCACCCGTCCTGCCGCCGCTTCCGCTGCCAGGTAATGGTGGGGCCAGGCGGTGACCACCTCGTCCGCTGCCTGGAACCGCGTTTGGGAGGCAAAGGCGGGCCGGGCGTCGATCAGGGTGACCTGGTAGCCGAGCGGTTTGGCGGCAGGCAGCAGCGCGGCGCTGAAATCATTGGCGCCAAACACCAGCATGCGCGGCGGCGCGAGCCTGGACTCCACCAGGAGTGTGGCCCCGCCGGCACACAAACCCGGCCCGGCCAGTTGCAGCACGCCCGTGGCGCCGCTGCGCAGGAAGGACTCGAGCTGCACGCTGCGGGCACGGCCAGCCCGGGGGTCTCCCGGAAGGTCCAGCAGCGCGCGCAGCTCCGGATGGTGGGCCACATCTGCAGCGGCCGGCTGGGAGATAACGACGGCACCGCTGCCGCCGGCGTCCAGCCTTCGGACCAGCGCCACCGGCTCGTCAGGCCTGCAGGCCGCCAACTGCAGCAGGGCTTCCGCCAGCCGGCCGCCTTGGTTTCCGTTGGCCGATGCGATGTGAACGTCCAGCTCTCCCCCACAGGTAAGCCCGACGGCGAAGGCATCAGCGGTGCTGTAGCCGAAGGTCTCGAGCCGGGTGGCGCCGTCGTCCATCGATTCCAGGGCTGCGGCCACGACGGCCCCCTCGACGCAACCGCCGGAGAGGCTGCCCAGGACGGCTCCGGCGTCGGACACGAGCATGGAGCTGCCGACGGGCCGGGGAACTGAGCCGCTGGCCCGAACGATGGTGGCCACCGCGAACCGCTGTCCGATGATGGCCGGGGCCCAGCCGTGAAGTGAAGGGATCAGGTCAAGCATGGCGGCGCTCCTTCTTCCACTGTGCGGTGGTGTCCATATTGTCGTTCCTATCGTGGGCCGGGCCAAGGGTTGGCCCGGATCCAATGGGAATTGCTGCCTTTCCGGGCATCCGCACCCGGGGTCACAGGTGCGGATGCCCGAAAGCGGAGCAGGTGCGTGAGAAGGCTGCGGTCAGGCGCCCAGCATCAGATTGATGGGCCCGCGGGCGAAGTACACCAGGAACCCGGCACTGACCACCCACATCAGGGGATGGATCTTCTTCGCTTTCCCGGAAGCCGCGCCGATGATGGCCCAGCTGATGAAGCCCACCCCGATGCCGTTGGCTATGGAGTAGCTCAGCGGCATGGTCACGATGGTCAGGAAGGCGGGCAGCGCCACGGAGAACTTGCTGAACTTGATCTCGCGGATCTGCGCCATCATCATCGCGCCCACCACCACCAGGGCAGCGGCTGCCACCTCGAGCGGAACCACGCTGGTGAGCGGCGTCAGGAACATCGAGCCAAGGAACAGCACCCCGGTCACCACCGATGCCAGGCCGGTACGGGCTCCTTCGCCAATGCCCGCGGCGGAGTCGATATACACGGTGTTGGAGGAGCCTGAGGTGGCTCCGCCTGCGACGGCGCCGACGCCTTCCACGATGAAGGCGGACTTCAGGCGGGGGAAAGTTCCGTCCTTGTGGGCGACGCCGGCGCTCTTGGCCAGGCCCGTCATGGTGCCCATGGCGTCGAAGAAGTTGGTGAACACCAGGGTGAACACCAGCATGGTCGCGGCCAGCCCGCCGATCCGGCTGAAGGCTCCGAACAGGTCGAACTGCCCTACCAGGCCCAGGTCCGGGGCGGACACCAGCTGGCCGGAGAGTACCGGAGTGTTCAGGTGCCAGCCGCCGGGGTTCGTTTCGCTGGCCGGGCCGATTTTCATCAATGCTTCAACGACTGCGGCCAGGAAGGTGGTGGCCACGATGCCTATCAGCAGGCCGCCCTGGACCTTGCGCGCCACCAGGATGCCCATGGCCAGGAGTCCGACGATGAACACCAGCGTGGGGACGGAGGTGATGGAGCCGCCGTTGCCCAACTGGACGGGCGGTCCGCCCGCCGTGGCCTTGACGAAGCCGGAGTCCACGAAGCCGATGAAGGCGATAAACAGGCCGATGCCCACTGTGATGGCGGCCTTCAGTTCCTTGGGGACTGCCCGGAAGATGGCGGTCCGGGCTCCGGTGATGCCGAACAGCACGATCAGGATGCCGTTGATGACCACCAGGCCCATGGCTTCGGCCCAGGTGACTTCCTGGATGACCGAGACGGCCAGGAAGGAGTTGATGCCCAGCCCGGCGGCCAGGCCGAACGGCAGGTTCGCGACGAGCCCGAAGAGGATGGTCATCACGCCGGCAGTGAGTCCGGTGACTGCTCCTACCTGTGCGGCGGAGAGCCAGCCCCCGGCGACGTCGGTGGGGGCGTTGCCTGCGCTGAAACCGCCCAGGATCAGGGGGTTGAGGATGACGATGTACGCCATGGTGAAAAAGGTGACCAGGCCGCCGCGGAACTCCCGGGCAAGTGTTGAGCCGCGCTGGGTGACCTGGAAGAAGCGGTCAAGGAAGGAGTTGGACGCCGGCTGCTTGGGGCTGCCTTCGGTGGCGCTGGAGGTGCGGGTGCGGGGAGTTGGAGCCGAATGCTCCTCGTGGGAATTGTCCAGGATGGTCATGTCAGCCGCCGGGCCTAGTAGTCAATCCTGGTGTCGAGTGTGTTCCAGGTGTTGAACGGTTCCAGCGGGGCCGGGGCCTGCGGACCGTGCAACTCCAGCTTCGAGACCGGCATCAGGGAGTTCCTGTCCTGGTTTTCGAAGTATTCGTAGAAGACGGCGTCGTCGAAGCCCACGGAGGCGGCGTCGTGGCGGTCCGCGGCGAAGACGACGCGTTCCACCCTGGCCCACAACGCGGACGCCAGGCACATCGGGCATGGCTCGCAGCTCGTGTAGAGGACGGCCCCGCTGAGATCGAAGGTGCCAAGTTCGCGGCAGGCGGTGCGGATGGCGGTGACTTCGGCGTGGGCGGTGGGATCGTTGTCCGCGGTGACCCGGTTGACGCCGTCGAACGCCTGGCCGTCAGCCGTGACGATCATTGCTCCGAAGGGTCCCCCGCTGTTGAGGACGTTGGCCGTGGCCAACCTGATGGATCTGGCCAGGAATTCTTCGGCCGTGACGGTGGTACTCATGATGCGACTTCCTTATTGCCGGGAAGCCTGACGCCGCTTGGGAGGGGTCCAGTAGAACCAGGTGCGAACGGTTACCAGGCTTCAGCATGTGCTGTGAAGGTTAAGTTGCGCCTGGTAGATAGCTTCCCGAAGTCCGGGTGCCCGCCTTTGGCAAGATCGAGATTAGCACCGGGATGTGGCCCGCGCCATACTTTTTTGAAAATTTAATTTCGAGATGTGAAATCTGTGTTTCGGCTTCTTCACCCACCCGGCGCTGGCCGGTCACATTGCCTTGCCATTGACGCAGGTCAGGCGCCTTCCCTAGTCTGATGCCACCCGCGCTGCCCGCAGCCGCGGCTGCCTGGATCAGCAGACAGGGCCTCACTGAGCTGGAATTACCGCCACTGCGCTCAGACAAAGGACAGCCATGACCCATCCCAATATTCCTCCCGCTGGACCCCGCCTCTGGATCAGGAATCCGCAGGCTGTCTTCACTGCCAACGGGCTGGACGCCTCGGGAGGACTCGTGGTCAGCGGCGGAACCATCGTGGAAGTACTTGGCGCGGGCCACGTGCCGGCGGAACCGTGCACCGAGGTCTTCGACGCCGGAAGCCACGTGCTGCTGCCGGGCCTGATCAACACGCATCACCACTTCTACCAGACCCTCACCCGCGCCTGGGGTCCGGTGGCGAACGCCCCGTTGTTCCCCTGGCTGCAGAACCTTTATCCGGTCTGGGCCCGGCTTACGCCGCGGGACCTTGAGCTCGCCACCACGGTGGCACTCGCCGAACTCCTGCTCTCGGGCTGCACCACGGCTGCGGACCACCACTACCTCTTCCCGGGCGGACTGGAGCACGCCGTCGACATCCAGGTTGAGGCGGTGCGCCGGCTGGGAATGCGGGCCACCCTGACACGCGGGTCCATGACACTGGGATCGGACGACGGCGGCCTGCCGCCCCAGTCAACAGTGCAGGCACCGGACGTGGTCCTGGCCGACAGCGAGCGCCTGGTGGCGCGGTACCACGAGCGCGGTGAGGACGCGGTCATCCACATTGCCCTTGCGCCATGCTCGCCCTTCTCGGTGACCAAGGAAACCATGGCCGAAAGCGCCGCGCTCGCCGAGCGGCTGGACGTGCGGCTGCACACCCACCTGGCCGAAACCCTGGACGAGGAGGACTTCTGCCGGGAGATGTTCGGGCTGGGGGCCGTTGACTACCTCGAGAGCGTGGGCTGGCTGACGGAGCGCACCTGGCTGGGCCACGGCATCCATTTCAGCGACGCGGAGATTGCCAGGCTGGGAGCCGCCGGCACCGCCGTCGCGCACTGCCCCACCTCGAACATGCGGCTGGCGTCAGGGACGGCGCGCGTCCTGGAACTGGAGGATGCCGGAGTGCCCGTGGGGCTGGGAGTGGACGGCTCGGCGTCGAATGATGCCTCGAACATGATCCTGGAAGCGCGGCAGGCGCTGTACCTCCAAAGGCTGCGGTACGGGGCAGATGTTCCTGTGGAAAGGGCGCTGGGCTGGGCCACCCGGGGCTCCGCGGCTGTCCTTGGACGTCCGGGGCTCGGTCAGCTTGCTCCCGGGATGCAGGCAGACCTGGCACTGTTCAGGTTGGACGACCTGCGCTTTTCCGGCAGCCATGACCCTATTGCCGCGTTGCTGCTGTGCGCTGCCGACCGGGCTGACCAGGTGATGGTGGGCGGGCAGTGGCGCGTGGTGGACGGGCAAATCCCTGGACTGGACGTTGCCGGGCTCATCGCCCAGCACTCTGCGGCGGCCCGGCGGCTGGTGAGCGGCTAAGCGGCGCCTCCGTTTCGACGGTTCCCTGCGTACCCGACCCCCGGCGACGTCGAACCCGCAGGGAACCGTCGACTTGGCCGCAGCCCGCAGGCTTCGCTAGGAGCGCTTGCTGAAGCCCGGCAGCGCGTGGACCCAGCGCGAGAAGCGCCCGGGGACGTGGTCCCGGTCAGCCGGCAAATAGAAGTCCGGATCCGTTCCGCCGCCAAGGGGGAGGTAGAACTCCTGGACCGAGGGTGCCGCCGTTGGTGCCGGTGCAACCGGCGTCTTGTCCTGCTGGTACATCTGATCCTCCTCCGAGGGGTTGAAGTAGTTCCACAAAATGGAAAATAACTTTTGCCATGTGGAATAGCTTAGGTCGCGGCCGGCTGCTTCGTCAATGGTCCGGGTGCCCCGCAGTCACAAATTGAATTTTCGCTTTGTGATGTACACCACCGGTTTGCTGAGCTACGCTGGATGTCAATTCGTGGTGCATATCACGTAACCTGGGAGCAGCAGGCAGGGTCGTAATGAGCTGACATCTATTGATGTCGGCTCTTTTTTGTGGGCCGACGGTACAAGAAACGTGCGGGAAACGCGCGCTTAATTTCTATGCGGGACTGTGGTCCCACATACCTGAAGTTGGGAATCTGACCATGAGCAGCAAAATCATCCTCGGCGAAAACCAGTACGGAAAGGCCGAAGTCCGGGTCGTCAAGATCACCCGCGACAGCGACCGCCACGAAATCGAAGACCTCAACGTCACCTCGCAACTGCGCGGAGATTTTTCGGCCGCACACCTCGAGGGCGACAACGCCCACGTGGTGGCCACCGACACCCAGAAAAACACCATCTATGCTTTCGCCCGCGACGGTGTGGGTTCCCCCGAGGCGTTCCTGCTTCGGCTCGGCGAGCACTTCACCTCCAGCTTCGACTGGGTGACGGGCGGCCGCTGGGAGGCCGAGTCCTACAGCTGGGACCGGATCCAGGCCCACGGCACGGAGCATGACCACTCGTTCGTGCGCAACGGCCAGGAAGTTCGCACAGCGGTCCTGGTCCGCGACGGCGCCACCACCCACCTCATCTCCGGACTCAAGGACCTGACCGTCCTGAAGTCCACCCAGTCAGGCTTTGTGGGCTACCCGAAGGACAGGTACACCACCCTGCAGGAGACCACGGACCGCATCCTGGCCACCGATGTCTCGGCACGCTGGCGCTTCAAGACCGGAACCGACTTCAGCGCGCTGGACTTCAACAAGAGCTACGAGGACGTCAAGGGACTTTTGCTCGAGGGCTTCACCGAGAAGTACTCCCACGCCCTGCAGCAAACCCTGTTTGACATGGGCACCAAAGTACTGGAAGCCCACAGCGAGATCGACGAAATCAAGTTCTCCATGCCCAACAAGCACCACTTCCTCGTGGACCTCTCACCCTTCGGCCTCGACAACCCCAATGAGGTCTTCTACGCCGCGGACCGCCCCTACGGCCTGATCGAGGCCACCGTCCAGCGGGAAGACGCAGCCGCAGCTCCCGCCGCCTGGTCCGGCATCGCCGGCTTCTGCTAAAGCTCAAGCGCCACCCGTTACACCGGCCCGGAGTTTTTGCCACCTGGACAAAAACTCCGGGCTTTCATCCAAGCCTTTCAGCAACACCCCGTTAGCCAGACAACGTTAGCCAGACGAAGACGTCTGCCATGAACCAGAAAGTCTGCCATGAACACCAAAAACCCCTTCAAAGCCGCCTCCAAACAACACAGTAAGCGCGCCGTTTCCAACAGGCCGGAAGACGAGCGGCTGTCCGTAGGAAGCAGTTTCGCCTACGGCTTCCAGCATGTATTGACCATGTACGGTGGCATCGTTGCCGTCCCGCTCATCGTCGGCCAGGCTGCAGGGCTGCCCCCTGCCGATATCGGCGTCCTGATAGCCGCCGCGCTCTTCATGGGCGGGCTCGCTACCATCCTCCAGACAATTGGCATCCCGTTCTTCGGCTCCCAACTGCCGCTGGTCCAGGGCGTATCGTTCGCTGGCGTGGCAACGATGGTCGCCATCGTCACCACCGGCGGAGGCATTCAGGCCGTCTTCGGCGCGGTCATCGTCTCAGCCGCCATCGGCTTGTTGATCGCGCCGGTCTTCTCGAAGATCGTGCGGTTCTTCCCACCGGTGGTCACCGGAACTGTCATCACGACCATCGGCTTGACACTGATGCCGGTCGCCGCCAACTGGGCCATGGGAGGGAACAGGAATGCCGAGAACTACGGCAATATTGAAAACATCGGCCTCGCGGCGATCACACTGGCCCTCGTTCTCCTCCTGAGCAAGCTCGGCAACGCCACCATTTCCCGGCTCTCGATCCTGCTGGCCATGGTCATCGGAACCCTCGTCGCCGTCGCAACCGGGATGGCCAACTTCTCCAAAGTCGGGGATGGCCCGATCGTCGCCTTCCCCGCACCGTTCCACCTCGGCGCGCCCACCTTCGAGATCGCCGCCATCATCTCCATGCTGATCGTTGTACTGGTGATCCTGACCGAAACCATGGCCGACATCCTGGCCGTCGGCGAGATCATTGGAACCAAAGTTGACTCCAAGCGGATCGCTGCCGGCCTCCGTGCAGACATGGGCTCCAGCCTCATCGCCCCGGTCTTCGGCTCCTTCACTCAAAGCGCGTTCGCGCAGAATGTCGGCTTGGTGGCAGTCACCAAGATCAAGAGCCGCTACGTTGTAGCAGCGGGGGGCGTCATCCTGGTGATCCTCGGGCTGCTGCCGGTCCTGGGCCGGGTTGTGGCAGCCGTGCCCACCGCAGTCCTGGGCGGGGCAGGCATTGTCCTGTTCGGCACCGTCGCTGCCAGTGGCATTCGCACCCTCGCCAAAGTCGAGTACAAAAACAACATGAACCTGATCATCGTGGCCACCTCCGTGGGCTTCGGCATGATCCCAATCGCAGCCCCGGCCTTCTACGACAAGTTCCCCGACTGGTTCGCGACCATCTTCCACTCCGGCATCAGTTCAGCCGCTGTAATGGCGATCCTGCTGAACCTGCTCTTCAACCACCTCAAGGCCGGCAACTCAGAGAACCAGTCGGTGTTCGTGGCAGGTACCGGCCGGGTGGTCCGGGAAGAGGAGCTGAAATGCCTGGCCGACGGCGACCGCTTCGAAGGCGGCAAGCTCATCGACTGCGACGGCAAGGAAGTCCCTGTCCAGTCGTCCGAAAAGGCGTCAGAGCATTAGCACTCAGCATAAAGAACGACGGCGGCCCGCTTCCGGAAGGAGCAGGCCGCCGTCGGCGTCAGGAAAGGAGTTCCGATCAGTTGCGGTTGAGCTCCGTGGAGATGGCCTCGGCCGCTTCGCGGAGGACCGGGACGGCCTTGTCGGCGAAGTGCTCGTCCACCCGGGACACAGGACCGGAAACGGAAATTGCGGTGGGGGTGGGAGCGTTTGGCACGGCCATGGCGAAGCAGCGGACACCCAATTCCTGCTCCTCCTCGTCAATGGAGTAGCCCCGTTCCCGTATGAGCTTGAGGTCGGCCAGGAGGTCATCAACGCCGGCGATGCTCTTCGCCGTGGGGGTCGGCATTCCGGCGCGGGTAACGATGCCGCGGACAGTGTCGTCGTCCAGCTGGGCCAGGATGGCTTTGCCGACGCCGGTGGCATGGGTATGGGCACGCCGGCCCACCTCGGTGAACATGCGCATCGAGTGCAGCGACGGCACCTGCGCCACGTAAATCACCATGTCCGAGTCGAGCACGGCCATGTTGGAGGTCTCCCCCAGCCGGTCCACCAGCGTTTTCAGCTGTGGGCGGGCTACGGCACCAAGCTGCTTGTTGGCCCCTTCGCCCAGGCGGATCAGCCGCGGACCCAGGGCGTAGCGCCGATTGGGCAGCTGGCGGATGTAGCCCAGCGACACCAGGGTGCGCAGCAGGCGGTGGATTGTGGGCAGCGGCAGGTCCGTGGACGAGGACAACTCGCTGAGGGTGACATCGCCGCCGGCATCAGTGATCAGTTCCAACAGTTCGAAGACGCGCTCAACGGATTGGACGCCACCTGCGGCTTTCTC
Organism: Arthrobacter sp. D3-16; assembly: GCF_054408515.1. Classification (NCBI taxonomy): domain Bacteria; kingdom Bacillati; phylum Actinomycetota; class Actinomycetes; order Micrococcales; family Micrococcaceae; genus Arthrobacter; species Arthrobacter sp. D3-16. The sequence goes on from NZ_CP096437.1 coordinate 3,395,971, forward strand.
AGCCATGTACCAGTCTCCTGTGGACTCGGATTCCGACAAGTCTTATCCGCATCGTGAAAAGAATTGCCCTAATGCTCTCAAGATACAGCACCGGCTCCGCTGACGCGATGAACGGCAGAGGGGGCTTGTGTTTCCACAGAGTAGATAATAATATCCATAATACGAAAACATTCGGTTTCGAGCAGAAGCCCGTCCCGGGCCCAACAGGAGGACATTCAATGGCGAACCCCAGCCCCGGAAATTCGATCACCCTGCGCGTGGAAGCACCGTCAAGCTTCAGCGCCACCAGCGAGCTGGCCGCCGCCGTCGGTGCCGCCGGCGCAGCCATCACCGCCCTGGACGTCAGCGAGTCCCACCACGAGACCCTGGTTGTCGACGTCACCTGCAACACCACTGATGACGAGCACGCGGGCAGGGTCAAAGACGCCCTCAACGCACTCGACGGCGTTACGGTCCAACACGTCTCGGACCGCACCTTCCTGATGCACCTGGGCGGCAAACTCGAAGTCGTCCCCAAAGTAGCCCTGCGCAACCGGGACGACCTCTCCCGCGCCTACACTCCCGGCGTCGCGCGCGTCTGCCTCGCGATTGCCGAGGACCCGGCAGCGGCCCGCAACCTGACCGTCAAGCGCAACACCATCGCCGTCCTCACGGATGGTTCAGCCGTGCTGGGCCTGGGCAATATCGGCCCGGCCGCCGCCCTGCCGGTCATGGAAGGCAAAGCTGCGCTGTTCAAGCAGTTCGCCAATGTGGACGCCTGGCCGGTCTGCCTGGACACCCAGGACACCGAGGAAATCATCATGATCGCCAAGGCCATGGCCCCCGTTTACGGCGGAATCAACCTTGAGGACATCGCCGCCCCGCGCTGCTTCGAGATTGAGAAACGCCTGCGCGATGAACTCGATATCCCCGTCTTCCATGATGACCAGCACGGCACCGCCATCGTCACCCTCGCTGCCCTGGTCAACGCCCTCCGCGTTGTGGGCAAGAAGCTCGATGAGGTTCGCATCGTGGTTTCCGGCGTCGGGGCCGCGGGCTCGGCCATCATCCAGCTCCTGAAGGCCCAGGGCGCACGACACATCGTCGCCGCCGGCCGCTCCGGCGCCATCCACTCCGGCGAACAGTACGGGGACGAGCACCGCAGCTGGATCGCGGCAAACACCAACGAGGACGGCTTCGCCGGCACCCTGCACGAAGCCCTCGTGGGAGCGGACGTCTTCATCGGCGTCAGCGCCCCGCATGTGATCGGCGAGGAGCAGGTGGCCGCCATGGCAGAAAACGCCATCGTGTTCGCCATGGCCAATCCCACACCGGAGATCGATCCCGTGATCGCCTCCAGGCACGCCGCAGTGGTGGCCACCGGCCGGAGCGACTTCCCCAACCAGATCAACAATGTCCTGGCCTTCCCCGGCTTCTTCCGGGGCCTGCTGGACGCCGGCGCATCGGACATCACTCCGGAGATGCTGGTGGCCGCCGCGGAGGCGATCGCCAACCGGGTAGCTGACGACGAGCTGAATGCCAGCTACATTATCCCCAGCGTCTTCGATCCCCATGTCGCCGCCGATGTCGCCTCAGCCGTCGCCGCTGCAGCCCACAACGCCAACGTGGCATCAGCGGCTGCTGCAGCCTCAGCGCCCGAAGCCGCCCTGGCCAGCGCCTGATTCACTGCCTGACTTCAGCACAAGGAAAGGACCAGAAATGGCCATTACTGTCACAGATCCCCGGCCCATCGACCGCGCGGAGGAGATCCTCACCCCCAAGGCGCTGGCATTCCTGGAGGAGCTGCACACCCGTTTTGCCGGCACCCGCAACGAGCTCCTTGCCGCCCGCGGCGTCAAGCGGCAGCGCGTAGCCGAGACCGGCAAGCTGGACTTCCTGCCGGAAACCCGGGACGTGCGCGACGGCGACTGGAAGGTTGCACCCGCGCCCGCGGCGCTGCAGGACCGCCGGGTTGAGATGACCGGGCCGGCCTCACCGGCAAAGATGGCCATTAACGCGTTGAACTCCGGGGCGAAGGTCTGGCTCGCGGACCTCGAGGACGCCAGCACGCCCACCTGGGCCAACGTCATCGACGCCATCCTGAACCTCCGCGACGCAGCCCAGGGCACCCTCAGCCACACGTCTGCCGAGGGCAAGGAGTACAGGCTCCGCACCGACGCGCCGCTCGCCGTCGTGGTGGCCCGGCCCCGCGGCTGGCACATGCCGGAGAAGCACCTGCTCATCGACGGCGAACCTGCCGTCGGTGCGTTGGTGGACTTCGGACTGCACTTCTTCCACGTGGCCAAGCAGCTGGTCCTCAACGGACAGGGCCCGTACTACTACCTGCCCAAGATGGAAAGCCACCTCGAAGCCCGGCTCTGGAACGATGTGTTTGTCTTCGCGCAGGACTACCTGGGGCTGAACCAGGGCACCATCCGCGCCACCGTGCTGATCGAAACCATCCCGGCTGCCTTCGAGATGGACGAGATCCTGTACGAACTGCGTGACCACGCCTCCGGCCTGAACGCCGGGCGCTGGGACTACCTGTTCAGCATCATCAAGTACTTCCGCGACGCGGGCGAGGAGTTTGTGCTGCCGGACCGCGCTTCCGTTGCCATGACGGCCCCGTTCATGCGCGCCTACACCGAACTGCTCGTGAAGACGTGCCACCAGCGCGGCGCCTTCGCGATGGGCGGCATGGCGGCCGTCATCCCCAACCGCCGCCACCCTGAGGTCACCGAGGCGGCCTTTGCCAAGGTCCGCGCGGACAAGACCCGCGAGGCGAACGACGGCTTCGACGGTTCCTGGGTTGCCCACCCGGACCTGGTTCCCACCTGCCGGGAAGTGTTCGACGCCGTCCTTGGCGACAAGCCGAACCAGTTGGACAAGCAGCGCCCCGAGGTTTCCGTGACGGCGGAGCAGTTGCTGGACGTGGCTTCCGCCGATGGCCAGGTGACCGAGGCGGGCCTGCGGCTGAACCTCTACGTAGCAGTGGCGTACACCGCCGTCTGGCTGTCCGGGAATGGCGCCGTCGCCATCCACAACCTGATGGAGGACGCCGCCACGGCGGAAATCTCCCGCTCGCAGGTGTGGCAGCAGATCCGCAACAAGTCTGTCCTTGCGGACACGGGCAACACCGTCACCCGTGAACTTGTGGAGCGGATCCTGGGCGAGGAAACCGAGCGGCTCCGCACCGAATTCGGTGACGAGGCCTTCCGCCTCTACTACCAGCCCGCCAGCCAACTGATCGCGGACATCTGCCTCTCGGAGGACTACACGGATTTCCTCACCACCCCGGCCTACGAACTGGTGGGCTGAGGCATGGCGGCAACACCCAAAGCGTCGCTCTCCCCGGGGGACCTCGCGCACATCGACGGACAGCTGGCCGCCACTGACCGGCTGCTGGAGCAGAACTACCCGGGCGACGACGGCTCCCGCCAGCCCGTCCACACGGTGTATGTGCCCGCTGACCGGTTCACGCCGTCGTTCGCTGCTGACTGGGGAGCGGAGGCACAGTCCACCGTTGCCGCGCACGGTGGTTATGGGAAGCTCGGCGCCCTGCTGGGCCAGGAGCCCGGCCTCGCGGAGGCCGTTGCCCCGCGCGTCGAAGCCAAGCTGGCGAGTGAGCCCATCGAGGACCTGCGCCTCGACTTCGAGGACGGCTTCGGGGACAGGGGCGACGACGCCGAGGACGCCGCCGCTGTCGCCGCGGCCTCCGCAGTGGCCGCCGCCGTCGCCGCCGGCTCCGCTCCCCCGTTCATCGGCATCCGTTTCAAGTGCTTCGAGGCACCTACCCGGGCCCGCGGGCTGCGGACCCTGGACCTGTTCGTTTCCAACCTGGCCGCCGCCGGCGAACTGCCGGAAGGGCTGGTCCTGACCCTGCCCAAGGTCACCACTGTGGCGCAGGTCCAGGCCATGGACTATGCCGTGTCACGGCTGGAGGACATCCACGGGCTGCCTGCCGGACGGCTGCGGTTCGAGGTCCAGGTGGAAACACCGCAGCTGATCCTCGGCCCCGAGGGGACGTCCCCCGTGGCCCAGCTGCCGCACGCCGTCCCGGGCCGGATCAGCGGCCTGCACTACGGCACGTACGACTACTCGGCGTCGCTCCAGATTTCCGCGGAGTACCAGTCCATGGAGCACCCGGTGGCCGACTTAGCCAAGGAGGTCATGCAGCTGGCAGTTGCAGGCACGGGGATCCGCCTTTCGGACGGGTCCACCAACATCATCCCGGTGGGCGACAACGTCGAAAACGCCTGGCAGCTGCACGGCCGCCTGGTCCGGCGGTCGCTGGAACGCGGCTATTACCAGGGCTGGGACCTGCACCCGGCCCAGCTGCCCAGCCGCTTCGCGGCCACCTACGCCTTTTACCGGCAGGGCCTTCCGGCCGCCGCTGCACGCCTGCGCAACTACGTGGAGCAGACGGCAGGCGGCGTGATGGACGAGCCCGCCACCGCCCGGGCGCTGGCCGCGTTCGTGCTGCGCGGCGTCCAGTGCGGCGCCGTCGGTGCGGATGAAGTGCAGGCGCTGGCCGCCGTCGGACTCCCCCAGCTGACTGCACTGGCGCACCCGAGGCTCACCACCACTTCCAACTCCTAACTAAGGAATTCTTCCATGGGCAAGTACTACTCCCCCACCGGCGGACTGCCGCCGCAGACCCACCTGACCACCGAGCGGGCCATCGTCACCGAGGCGTACACGGTGATCCCGAAGGGCGTCATGACGGACATCGTCACGTCCAACCTGCCGGGCTTTTCGAACACCCGCTCCTGGATCATCGCCCGCCCCATCTCGGGATTCGCCACCACATTCTCGCAGCTGATCGTGGAAATCGGCCCGGGTGGCGGTGCCCCCAAGGCAGAATTCGAGTCCGGCGTCGAAGGTGTCATTTTTGTCACCCGCGGCAAGGTGAACCTCACCCTCGACGGCGAACTGCACCAGCTGGAGGAAGGCGGCTACGCCTACCTGGCTGCCGGTTCCGAGTGGGGGTTGGAGAACGTTTCCCACGACGTCGTGTCCTTCCACTGGATCCGCAAGGCCTACGAACGCCTTGAGGGCTACGAGGCCAAGTCCTTCGTCACCAACGAAAAGGACGTGCAGCCCACGTCGATGCCGGACACCAACGACGCCTGGAAGACCACCCGCTTCACGGACTCCAACGACCTGGCGCACGACATGCAGGTGAACATCGTGACGTTCCAGCCCGGCGGCGTCATCCCGTTCCCCGAAACCCATGTGATGGAGCACGGCCTGTACGTCCTGGAGGGCAAGGCCATGTACCTGCTGAACAACGACTGGGTGGAGGTTGAGGCCGGCGACTTTATGTGGCTGCGTGCCTTCTGCCCGCAGGCCTGCTACGCCGGCGGCCCGGGCGAGTTCCGCTACCTGCTCTATAAGGACATGAACCGGCAGGTCCGCCTCACCTAATCACCCTACTCAACGGGGAAGCGGGAAGTGCCGTGGTGGAGCATCACCACGGCCTCCCGCTTCAGGTGGTTCAGGGGTTCAGGGGTTCAGGGGTTCAGCACAACCTTGATGCAGCCGTCTTCCTTCTTCTGGAACTTTTCGTACAGCGCCGGCGCGCCTTCCAGCCCCGAGCGGTGGGTGACCAGATCCATCACACCGAGCGGATCGACGTCGTCCTCCACCAGGGGAAGCAGGTCATCAGTCCAGCGCCGCACGTTGCACTGCCCCATCCGCACCTGGAGCTGCTTGTCGAACATGGTGAGCATGGGCATCGGACTGGCCTGGCCGCCGTAGACCCCGCTCAGCGAGACGGTCCCGCCGCGCCGGACGGCGTCGATGGAGGTGTGCAGTGCTGCCAACCGGTCAACACCGCCAGTCTCCATGGCCTTCTGCGCAAGCTTGTCGGGCAGGAGGCCCAGCGCCTGGTGGGCGAAGCCGGCAACCGGGGAACCATGCGCTTCCATGCCGACGGCGTCCACCACCGCGTCCGGGCCCCTGCCGGCGGTCATCTCCCGCAGCTGGTCGGCCACGTCGTTTCCGTAATCGAGCGTTTCGATGCCGTGCCGAGCCGCCATCTCGCGCCGCTCGGGCACCGGGTCCACACCGATGACCCGCAGCCCGCGCTGCACGCCAATCCGTCCGGAGAACTGGCCCACCGGCCCCAGTCCGAACACGGCCAGGGTGCCGCCGGCCGGAGTGTCGGCGTACTCCACGGCCTGCCAGGCCGTCGGAAGGATGTCCGACAGGAAGAGGTAGCGCTCATCCGGGAGCTCGGTTGCCACCTTCACCGGGCCGTAGTCGGCGTGGGGGACGCGCAGGTACTCGGCCTGCCCGCCCGGAACGGAACCGTACAGTTCCGAATAGCCAAAGAGCGCAGCGCCGGAGCCCTTGTCCTTGACCTGGGTAGTTTCGCACTGGGACTGGAGGCCCTGGGCGCACATGTAGCACCGGCCGCAGGCGATGTTGAACGGGACCACCACCCGGTCGCCCTTGCGGAGGTTGGTGACGGCGCTTCCCACCTCCTCCACGATGCCCATTGGTTCGTGGCCGATCACGTCGCCCTTATGCATGTACGGCCCCAGCACTTCGTACAGGTGCAGGTCCGATCCGCAGATCGCGGTGGAGGTGATCCGGATAATGGCGTCCGTGGGCTCCTGGATGACGGGATCGGGTACCTCTTCCACACTTACCGACCGTTTTCCTTGCCATGTCAGTGCTTTCACAATTCACCTTTCCCGAAGTTCTTTCGCTGCAGTGGGGCTCACGCCCATCCTTCGACGCTATCGGCTGGCGGGGTAAAAAGTAAGCAACCTGACTAAAATCCTTGTCGTTCTGCCTTCGTGCTCCTAGCGTAGGAAGAGCTACAGCAGCAGACCCGCAGAAGTGAAAGAGGAACGTTATGTCGCTCTACCAGCCCGAACCGGTCGAAATCTCCACACGTATGCGGCCCGGAGAGTGGACGGAAGAGAGCCTGGAGCAGCTGGTGGGCACCTACCGCGAGCGGATCATGGAGATGGGGGCCAGCGCGGCAGACGTGGTCACGGACGTTGACCGGGGCGACGACGGCTCGGTGCGGGTGGCGGTTTCCTGGGCCAAGCCGGCGAACCAGGGTGACGAAGACTCCGTTGCCGGCGGCCAGGTCCTCTAGCACGGCATAAAAAGTCCGACGGCGGATGGTGCGGCCGCGGCCAAGCCGGCGTCGGGAGCCGGAGCCAGGAGTTGCGTCAGGTGTTGGGTCAGGAGTTGCGTCAGGAATTAGGAGCCAGCGAGAGCAACCGGCCGATGGCGCTTGATGTCAGGTTCTCGAGCAGGTCGCGCGGCCCCTCGTAGACCTCCACGGCGCCAGCGTCACGGAGCTCGCCGGCGTTGACTCCGCCGCAGGTAACGGCGATCGCTGGAATGCCCAGCGCCGCCGCGGCCTTCATGTCCCACACCGCGTCCCCCACGAAGACGGCGTTGGCCGCTTCCACGCCGATGGCCTCCAGCGCCGCCACGAGGATGTCCGGGGCAGGCTTGCTGTCCTTGGCGTCATTGGCGCTGGTGGCGGCATCGATAAAGGCGTCGGCATCCAGGGTGGCCTTCATGACCTGCAGATCCTGCTTGCGCGCGGAGGAGGCAAGGGCAACGGCGAGTCCCGCAACATGGCACTGGGCCAGCAGGTCCTTGGCGCCGTCGAAGGAACGCAGCGCCGGCCAGTGCGAGGCGTACAGGGCCCCATGGCTGGCCATGATGTCAGGATCTAGGGAACGGTCCCGGCTTGCCGGCAGGAGGCTGTCCACCAGGCGGTCGCCGCCCATGCCCACAAAGTGGTGGATGGATGCCATCGGAATGTCGTAACCCTGTTGCCGGAAGGCGCCCCACCAGGAGATGGTGTGGATGTACGACGAATCGATCAAGGTGCCGTCAACATCAAAAAGGATCCCCTGCCGGCGCCCGCCGTCAGGGGACCCGGCAGCCTGCAGGGCCATCAACTGACCGCTGCCCGTTTGGCCCCTGGAGTTCTCCTGGCCAGGGCAGCCTCCTCCTTGGCCGTATTCACCGGACGTACGCGCTCACGGATCACCGTGCCTGCGCCGTCGTGGCTCTTGTCCCTAATGAGGCCCGTCCCGGCGATCTCCCGCGCCATTGCCACGCCGGCAACAGCCGCCCTCTTCGTGGGAAAGGTCACCGAGATGGCCATCAGGTTCCCGGTTCCGTCCATCATCCTGATCCTGTAGCCGCCGTCAGGCGCGTCCACGAGCTCAAAATACCCGGCCATTTGCAATCACTCCTCCGTCAGTCACCGCACCGTGCTTACTGGGAGCACTCCATGAGGTGTTAGTAAGTATACTTATCTATTCTGCGAAGGAGAAGTCGCACCGTTGGACGCGCCGCCTCAGCGCGCTTCCGCCGTCTCCGGCGGAATAGGGGTGTCACTGCGCCGAACCGTATCCTGATGCAGCTCCAAAGCGCTAGTCACAAGCGCGAAGTGGCTGAAGGCCTGGGGTGTATTGCCCAGCTGCCGGCCGGCCCGTACGCCCCATTCCTCACTCAGCAGCCCCACGTCGTTGCGCAGGTCAAGGAGGCGCTCAAAGAGTTCCCGGGATTCCTCGTGGCGGCCCGCGCCCAGCAGCGCCTCCACCAGCCAGAACGAACAGGCCAGGAAGACGCCCTCATCACCCGGCAGGCCGTCGTCGCTCACGGCGGGGCGGTACCGGAGCACAAAACCGTCCTCCGTCAGCTCCCGCTGGATGGCTTCAATGGTTCCGATAACACGGGGATCATCAGACGGCAGGAACCCCACCCGGGGAATCAGGAGCAGGCTGGCGTCCAGTTCCGGCCGCCCGTAGGACTGGACGAACGTGTTGCGGCGGGCGTCGAACCCGTTGGCCATCACGTCGCGGTGGATGGTGTCCCGCAGCTTTTCCCAGCGCTCCACCGGCCCGGGCAGTCCCGATTCGCGGACCCCCTTCACCATGCGGTCCGCTGCAACCCAGGCCATCACCTTCGAATGTGTGAAGTGGCGGCGCGGCCCGCGCATTTCCCAGAGCCCGTTGTCAGGCTGGTCCCAAATGGTTTCCAGATGCTCCATCAGTGCCACTTGGACGTCCCATGCCTCGTCCGAGTGCTTCAGCAGGGAGTTGCGCGTCAATGCCAGGCAGTCGAGCACCTCCCCCCACACGTCGAGCTGGAGCTGTTCGGCCGCACCGTTGCCGATGCGCACCGGGGACGAGTTTTCGTAACCCTTCAGCCAGGGCAGCTCCATCTCCGGCAGCCGGCGTTCGCCGTGAATGCCGTACATGATCTGCAGATCCGCGGGGTCACCGGCCACGGCCCGCAACAGCCAGTCCCGCCACGCGGCCGCTTCTGCGGTGTAACCGGCAGCCAGCAGCGCCTGGAGCGTCATGGTGGCATCGCGCAGCCAGCAGTAGCGGTAGTCCCAGTTGCGGGGGCCGCCGAGCTGTTCCGGCAGCGAGGTGGTGACTGCCGCCACGATCCCTCCGGTTGGGGCGTAGGTGAGGGCCTTCAGCGTCACGAGGGACCGGGCCACGGCATCCTGGTATTTGCCTTCCACCGTGCATTGCGAGGCCCAGCCACGCCAGAACGCAAAGGCGGTGCCCAGCACTTCTTCGGCGTCGACAGTATGCGGCCGCCCCACATGGCTGGGCGCCCACGTCAGGACAAAGGGGACCCGCTCCCCTGCGTTGACGGTGAATTCGCTGACGGTGTGCATGTTTTCGCCGTGAAGCGGGGCAGGGGTGACAAAGTAGACCGCGTCCGGGCCGGCGATGGCATGCAGGCCGTATGCGTCCCGGCGCACCCAAGGGATGATGTGGCCATAGTCGAAGCGGAGGGTCAGCTCACCGTGCATCCTTACGCTGCCGCTGACGCCTTCGACGATGCGGACAATGTCAGCCACCGAATCCCGCGGCGGCATGAAGTCGATGACCCGCACGGTGCCTTCCGGGGTGTCCCATTCGGTCTCCAGAATAAGGGTGCCGTCCCGGTAGCCCCGGCGGGTACAGGGGCCGCCGCTTACCGGCGCCAGGAGCCAGCGCCCTGCTTCGGGCGTGTCCAGCAGCGCGTTGAAACAGGCAGGGGAATCGAACCGGGGAAGGCACAGCCAGTCGATGGAGCCTTCCTTGTTGATCAAGGCCCCAGTATGGAGGTCACCGACAACCGCATAGTCTTCAATTCGCGCCATGCCTTTACCCTGCCACAGCAAGCCCCGAAGTGGACCGGGTACAGGGGTGTAGCCTCAAAAGCAACGGCGGCACTGACCCGGAGGCACCCATGGCAATCCATATCGGCACCTCCGGATGGAGCTACAACCACTGGGAGAACGTCCTCTACCCGCCCAAGCTGCCGGTCAAGGACAGGCTCCAGCACTACGTGGCCCGGTTCCGAACCGTCGAACTCAATGCCAGCTTCTACCGCTGGCCCCGGGACACGACATTTGCCGGCTGGAACCAGCGGCTGCCGCCCGGCTTCAGCATGTCCGTCAAGGCCCCCCGCGGCCTGACCCACGCCCGGAAGCTGTACGAGCCCGAGGTCTGGCTGGAGCGGATTACGCGGTGCTGGCACGAGCTCGGAGATAAGCGGGCGGTCCTCCTGGTCCAGCTGCCGCCCGGCATGGAGCGCGACGACGCCCGGCTGCACTACTTCCTGGCCGCGGTCCCGGACTGGGTCCGTGTCACCGTGGAATTCCGGCACCCCAGCTGGGACTGCCCGGAGGTGTATGCCCTGCTGGAGCGGCACCAGGCTGCCTACTGCATCATGAGCGGCGCCAACCTGCCGTGCATCCTGCGCACCACCGCCCCCTTTGCCTACGTGCGGCTCCACGGGCCGGACCACGAGCACCTGTATGCCGGCTCCTATTCCGAAGCGGACCTTCAGTGGTGGGCGGAACGGATCCGGGAGTGGTCCGGCAACGGCTTGGACGTTTACGCCTATTTCAACAACGACGGCGAGGGCCACGCGGTGCGGAACGCCGAGACCCTGCGCGGGATCCTGGGCGAAGGCTGACGTCACAGACGTCTGCGGGGACCAGCAATCGCTTCCCCCGGCGCCGCCCTGTGGCAGAGTGGAACCATGGACACGGCTCCGAACAATTCGTCACAGAGAACAGCGCACACCCCGGTCCCGGACGCGCTCGAGGGAAACCAGGTGTTCCGGCTCGCGCACCGGATCTCGGACGCCGTTAATTCGGCGCGGATCCGGCTGGCCAAGCGCTGGAACTTTGTTCCCCAGACCATCGCGTACCAGGGCTACGGCTCCACCAGCCTGGTGCGTGTGCTGGGACGGGTCCTGCTCACGCAAAAGCCGCTGCCGGGGAGCAAAGCGGAACACGCGGCGCAGAACGGGAACCAGAACGTCCGCGGCTGGCGCGCCTTCACCAGCGTGCCGCTGCAGTTTACCGACGTCGAGATCACCATCGGCGATGTTGTCACCCACGTCAAAGCGGACCGTGGCGGACTGATCGATACTGAGGTGGACGTCAAGCTTTCACCGGGCTGGCACACCGCCGTTCTCCGGGCGGAAGGCACGGAGCCCGTCGAGGCCAAGATCCGGGTGATTGCATCGGATGTGAAGTTCGGCATCGTCTCGGACATTGATGACACCGTGATGGTGACGGCCCTGCCCCGGCCGTTCCTTGCCCTCTGGAACACGTTTGTGCTGAGCGAACGGGCCCGCATGGCCACGCCGGGCATGGCGGTGCTGCTGGATCGGCTCACGGTCGAACACCCGGATGCGCCGGTGATCTACCTGTCCACGGGGCCCTGGAACGCGGCGCCGACGCTGGCCCGCTTCCTCACCCGCAACATGTATCCCTCCGGAGCCCTGCTGCTCACGGACTGGGGACTGACCCAGGACCGGTGGTTCCGCAGCGGCCAGGACCACAAACGCAGAAACCTGGACCGGCTGGCCAAGGAATTCCCGGATATGCGCTGGCTCCTTGTCGGCGACAACGGCCAGCACGATGAGGCGATCTACTCAAGCTTTGCCCAGGACAACCCGGACAAGGTTGCGGCCATCGCCATCCGGCAACTGTCCGTCAGTGAGTCCGTGTTCGCGGGCGGCCACTCGGAGGACGGAGACCACACCACGTCCAGGGTGCCGTGGATCTACTCGCCGGACGGTGCCGGGATAGCGAAGCAGCTCACCACGCTGGACCTTCTCTAGGCCCCGGCCCGGGACCGCGCGTCCCTGCCACCCCGCGCGGTCCCGGCCCCGAACCCCTGCAGCCGCAACTTCCTAGGCGCTGGCGCCCAAAGGCGACAGGCCGTCGTCGGGCGCCTCGGTATCAAGGACCTCAGGGGCCGCTGCCTGCGCGATGGCCGCCTCCGCCACGTTGACAAGGTCGCGCTCCTCGATGAGTTCCTGGTACCAGAAGTAGGAGGCCTTGGGAGTCCGCTCCAGGGTCTCGAAGTCCACGTGGAGCAGCCCGAAGGGCTGGTTGTAGCCGGCCGACCACTCGAAGTTGTCCAGGAGGGACCAGACGTAGTAGCCGCGGAGATCGATCGACTCGGCGTCACCGCCGGGAGCCGTGGCCCGCAGCGCCGCCTCAAGGTGGTCCGAGAGGTACTTCAGGCGCCGCTCATCCGGGATGAACCTGGTGTTGGTCGACTTGTCCCGGACGATGATGTCCTCGAAGCTCGCCCCGCCCTCAGTGAGGATGACGGGCGGGAGATTGGGGTACCGCTCGGCCATTTCCTTCAGGGCCACTCCCATATACTCCGGTTTCACCGGCCAGCCGTAGGACGTGATGTCCGCCTCCGGCCAGGTTTCCACATGGAAGGGGGTTCCGCCGCTGCCCGCCGCGCTGAGGTCGCTGCCCATGGCCTCGGCCATGCTCGCCGGCACAGCACCGGCGCCTGGCCCAACTGCCACCTTGGTGGGCATGTAGTAGTTGAGCCCGTAAAAATCGAGCGGCTGGGAAATGAGCTCCATGTCCTCCGCAGGGTGCTCGAAGGAGCTGAAGAACTTGGCCGCACGGATCAGGTCCGGATATTTTCCGGTCAGCACCGGGTCCGCGTAAAGACGGTTCTGGGCCAGGTCCATCAGGTTGGCGCTGATCCGGTCCAGCGGGTTGATGGAGTTCGGGACCATGGGCGAGTACACGTTGGTCATGCCGATTTCACCCGGGACGTTCGCGGCACGCAGGGCCTGCACGGCCAGGCCATGGCCCAGCAGCTGGTGATGGACTGTGGGGAAGGCGTTCAGGACGAGCTCCTTGCCCGGCGAGTGCAGGCCGAGCGAGTATCCGTTGGTGCTCACGGTGGCGGGCTCGTTGATGGTCACCCACCGGGCCACCCTGTCACCGAACTTCCCGGCGAGGATGGCGGCGTACTCCCCCAGGCGGTAGGCGGTGTCGCGGTTCATCCAGCCGCCGTCCTCATCCAGGGCCAGGGGCGTGTCCCAGTGGTAGATCGTGGCCATGGGTGAGATCCCGTTGGCGAGGAGTTCGTCCAGCAGGCGGTCGTAGAAGGCCAGGCCGGCGGGGTTTGCCGGGCCGCTGCCCGTGGGCTGGATGCGGGGCCAGGCGAACGAAAACCGGTACGAGTCCACACCCAGCTGCTTCATGAGCGCCACGTCCTGGGGCATGCGGTGGTAGTGGTCGCATGCCACGGCCGGGCTGTGGTCCTCCACGATGGCCCCGGGCTTGCGGGAAAACACGTCCCAGCCTGCAGGTCCGCGGCCGTCCTCATCCAGCGCGCCTTCGATCTGGAAGGCTGCGGTGGCCACGCCGAGCGTGAACCCCGGCGGGATGAGTGCGGCGAGGTCCCTGGCGGAAATGTGCATTAAATCAACCCTAACTACGGACAGGACGAGTACCCGCGCCAGTGCATCAACCGACGCGGGGTCAGGACCATATCCTTGCACGATTCCGTTGCTGCTGGTGAGCGTGCTGTCCGGGTCCGGGCATGGATGAAAGACCGGGGAAGTTCATCGGCAATGCTGCTGAACCGCCTGCGTGTTATTGGTCGCCGAACAGGAACTCCTTCGCGTGCGCCACGGCCTTGCGGAAGGCATCGTTCCGTAGCGTGACCAGGTGCTCCGTTTCGCCGTCGGCGGGTTCGAGGTAGCCGGTGTAACCGGGCCGCAGCACCCAGATGTCGCCCGCGGGCGGGAGGTAGAACACGCCGAAGGACCGTTGCTGCTTCTCGTCGTTCGTCCATACCGGCACCACGGCCAGCGCGGCGCCGGTTGCGGGGTTGATCCACTGGGCACGCGGCAAGGGCTCCTCATGCGCTTCCGGATCCAGGAACGGAGCGGTGCCCTGGCCCCACCGCTGTTCGAAGCGCTCGTGGAAGGCAGGCATCAGGTGTGAATCGTAGCGGCGCCAATCGCTCATACAGTTCTCCGCCTCTCGAAGGGGTGCCCGGGAGGGATGGCCCGGGCCAGCTACGGTGTGGGACAGGTGCAGTGGCAGCTAGGCCCAGGGGCCGCTTTCCCAATGCACGGGGGTAATCCGGATGGTATTCCCAGGCAGACCGGCCGGGTGCCGGACCTTGCGCACCGGGATGTCCGTCCCGGTGTGCTGCGCCGGTTCTGCGCGGGCTGCCGGTGTTGCCTTCCTTTCGCGGTCATACGCTGCCCGTCGGGCTGGATCGCGCAGGACGGCGAAAGCCTGCATGATCCGCAGCAGCTCAGCTTCGGGTGGCATGCCTCCCAAAGCATCGGTCTTCGGCGCCCCGCGCTGCACGCCCTCCTGCACCTCCGACGCCGCCCTTCCGCCATCCATGTCCGGGTGGTGGCTGCGCATCAGGGCCCGGTAGGCGCGTGCGATCTGCTGCTGGGTGGCGTCGTGCGGAATATGCAGGGTGGCGTAATAGTCCGGGGTTTGGCTCATGTCAGTCTTCCGGTTACAGCTGCAGTTCCGAATGGGAGCGCCGCAGGGCAACCAGGGGTTGCCCTGCGGCGCCCGCCACGGCCCTAGGTTCCGATCTGTTGCATCTGGCCCTGCGTCTCCACTTCGATCTTGCGCGGCTTGGCCTTTTCCGCCACGGGGATCCGAAGCGTCAGGACGCCTTGGTCGTAGCTGGCCTTGATGTTGTCCGTGTTCAGGGTGTCGCCAAGGATCAACTGGCGGCTGAAGACGCCGCGGGGACGCTCGGAGGCCACCAGCTCCACATTGGGCTGGGTGGGATCCTGGCGTTCCGCGCGGACCGTAAGGACGTTGCGCTCAACGTTCAGGTCCAGCGAATCGAGCTTGACGCCCGGAAGATCGAAGGCCACCACAAACTCACCGTCTTCCTGCCAGGCATCCATGGGCATGGCGGCCGGGCGGGCAGCGGTTCCAAAGACCTGCTGCGTGAGCCGGTCCAGCTCACGGAACGGGTCCGTGCGCATCAACATCATTTCCCACTCCTTCAGCTTTTTCAGATGTTGGGTCGGTGCCATATCCACCGCCATGATCTATGGTGGTGGATATAGATTTTTTATAGCACCCGTGGGAAACTGAAGCAAGACTCATCGAGAATTTTTGGAGACCTGATGGCAGAGCAGGAAGCAGGACGGGCGCCAGCGCCCGCGAAGGGCCGGGCTTTGTATGCCATCTCGGTGGCGGCGAAGCTGGCCGGCACCGGCCAGCAGAATATCCGCCTTTATGAGACGCGGGGCCTGCTGACGCCGTCGCGCACTTCCGGCGGCACACGGCAATACAGCGACGCGGACATTGCGGTACTGCTGCGCATCGGGGAGCTGCTGGACCAGGGCCTGAACCTCGCCGGCGTTGCCAAGGTGCTGGAGTTGGAGGAAGCCAATGTCAAACTTCACCGGGCCCTCAAGCGGGCGCGGTCCCGGCCGCCGGCCTGAAAGGCGCGACGGCGCCAAGTCGCCTCAGGCACGACGTCGGGCCGTTGCCCAGGACCCGACCGACCGGCCTTACTGGCACACCCGATACGTCCTCCCGGAGTTCAGTCGCCCGGCGCGTCCGCCTTGGACAGCTCGCCGGTGATCCGCTCGCCCGGAACCCTCGCCGTCCGCCACGTGTCCAGGGCTATCACCCCGCCCAGGATCACCAGGGACAACGAAAGCGACGCCAGGGCGTCGCTGAGCCAGTGGTACCCCAGGTACAGCCGGCTCAGCGCCGCCAGCACAATGCCCACGCCTGCCCCTACGAACCCGGCCACGGCAGCCCGCCGGTTGCTTCGCCGGGAGTAGATCAAAAAGGCACCCACCAACAGGAAGTCACAGGCGCCGAGGACGTGTCCGGACGGGAACGAAAAAGTGTGGTCGATGCCGAAGAGCATCTGGTCCACGGGAGGACGGGAACGCCGGACAATCTGGAGGATGATCTGCGAAATGATGACGCCTGTGACCATGGCCGAGGCCAACAGGATGGGACGCCAGGCGTGCTTTGCAGCGAAGCCCCAGGCGACAACGACCACCAGGACGATGATGGGCAGGGCAACCGGACCAAAGACAACGGCCAGGAAGATCATGACGACGGTGAGGGCCTGCGACCTCAGCCCGAGCAGCCAATCGCGCACGGGCCCGTCGGCGGCGGAGAGGCCATCGGCCTGCACCACGCTGATCAGAGTGGCGATGAAGAGCGCCACCCCCAGCGCCAGCAGAATGATCGACGCCCGGTACAGGGCCCGCCGGTCGTCCGGTTCCACATAGCGCTCCTCCACCACGAACTTGTCATGGAAGACCCGCCATCTGCTGGCCTTTTTCCCGGTGGCCCCGGAACCTGCTGATCGCCGCTGTGTCACTGCCATGCCCGTCGCTAGATGGAGTTCCGCCTAGGGTGAAGATTATCCCGATTGCCCGCCCTTGACCCGGGATCCGGCCCGGACCTTTTCATCGGGATCCGGCGCTGCCTGGATCGTCGTACCCCGGCGGTAGCCTGACTGCATGGGCGTGATGAACGAACTCATTGATCCTCGGAGCATCGGCATGCTCACCGGCGTCCTGACGGAAAGCGCGCCGGCCGTGGAGTGGAAGCGGACTGCTGCCAGCGCGTCGCTGCTGGGTGACCTGAACTTACGTGCACGGACCGATCTTGTGGCCAATGCCATCGTGGCCGACATCAGCACGGGTCCCTTGCCGGGATATACGACGGCGTCCAGCAGCTTCCGGGCGGCTCTGGCGGTTCCGGAATTCACCGGCTGGGTCTTGTGGCCGGTCTCGGAGGCCGCCGTCACCCTCGCCCTCGCCTCGGACGCAGTGAAGGACTTTGATGATTGCCTGGCCCTGCTCGCCGAACTGACGCCGCGGCTCACCGGGGAATTCGCCGTCCGTCGCCTTCTTGCCCGGGATCCGGACCGGGCCCTGGCAGCCATCCAGCAGTGGACCGCCCACCCTGATGAGCACGTCCGGCGCCTGGCGAGCGAGGGCACACGTCCGTACCTTCCGTGGGCCGTGCGCGTCCCGGCCCTCGTCCAGCGTCCCGAGACCACGCTGCCTATCCTCACGGCCTTGTACCGCGACCCGTCCGGGTATGTCCGGCGTTCCGTGGCCAACCACCTCAACGATCTCGCCCGCCATGCGCCTGATGCTGTGGTGGTTACAGCCCGGCACTGGCTCTCGGCGGCGGACAGCAACACGGGTTGGGTTGTCCGCCATGGCCTCCGCACCCTCATCAAGAAGGGGCACCCCGACGCGCTGGCGCTGCTGGGTTTCACACCGGCGTCGGTGGCCGTATCCGGGCCGCGCCTTGACCAGGACGTCCTCACGGTGCCCGGAGAGTTGACGTTCGCCTTCGAGATTTCCAACACCGGCAGCCAGGATGTGCGCCTCGCGGTGGACTACCTGGTCCACTACCGCAAGGCCAACGGCAGCCAGTCCGCAAAGGTCTTCAAGATCTCAACCCTGACCCTTGCGCCGGGCGAGAGCAGGAGCATCTCCAAGCGCCACGCCTTCAGGCAGATGACCACCAGGGTGCATCATCCCGGCCTGCACGCGTTGGAGCTTCAGATCAACGGCGCCGCGCATGGGCGCACGGAGTTCGTGCTGGAGATGGCGTAGTTCCCGCCGTGATGGCTAGAACGAGCCGGTGGTGAACTGCCAGCTCCTGCCCGCGAACGGGTTTCCGGCAAGGTCGCGCACTCCGGCGCTGCCGCCGGTCACCGTCACGGTGTACTTGGTCTTGGCGGCCAGTGCCTGCTGGGGATCCAGGATCCACTGGTTGGTGGTGCCGTTCCGGAACACGGAGGCTGGAACCACCGCGCCGGTAGCCGCATTTTTTACCGCGAATGTGGTCCCGGACACCCCCTGGACGGCCTCGTTGAAGGTGACGCTGATGTTGTTGGTCCGCCGCACCAGCAGGGCGTTGCTGCCAGGTGTTGTGCCCGTGACTAAGGGGGCCGGGCCGGTAAGGAAGCTCCAGGTGACGGAGGCCAGCGGGGTACCTGCGGCGTCGCGGATGGCGGAAGCCCCACCCACCAAGGTGGCCGTGTAGGTTACGTCAGCCGGCAGGCCGGCACCAGGGTCCAGGATGGCCGTGCGGGTGGTGGAGTTGTAGCTGACGGTGGCCGGGATGGTGCTGCCAGCGGCGTTTTTGAGAACAAACGTTCCGGTGGTGACGCCCTGAACTCCAGTGCTGAAGGTGGCCGTCACGTTGGCTCCCGTAGCCACAGCCGTTGCATTGGGGCCCGGCGCGGTGGCGGTGACGGTGGGCGCAGGCGCAGCCGGAGGGACCGGACCAGGAGCTGGTGCAGGGGCGGCAGCACCAGCTCCGGCAAACAGCAGGCGGTTAGGGGTGCCGCTGGTGGCTCCGGTGACCACCCCGGCGGTCGCACTGGATGCGAGCGTGCCTGCCACCTGGGCCGGTGAGAGTGTGGGGTTCTGGGAAAGAAGCACTGCTGCTGCCCCTGCCGTATGGGGGGCGGCCATGGACGTTCCGGACATGGATGCAGTGGCAGTGGCCGAGGTGTGGTGGGTCGAGGTGATCCCGACGCCGGGCGCGTAAAGGTCCACGCAGGATCCGAAGTTGGAGAAGGACGCCTGCCGGTCAGATGAGTCACTGGCAGCTACGGTAACGGCTGCCGGCACGCGGGCGGGAGAGCCGCCGCAGGCGTCAACGGCGGAGTTGCCGGCGGCAACCACGGCAGTGACGCGGTCGTTCATTACTGCCTGGATGGCAGTGTCCACGGCCGTGCTGGCCCCGCCGCCCAGGCTGAGGTTGGCTACTGCTGGCGTTCCCGCCGCGTGGTGGGCTGCGATCCAGTCCAGGCCCGCCACCACGTCGGAGTTGTAGCCGGAGCCGTTGCAGTCGAGCACCCGGACCGGCACTACGGTGGCGCCCTTGGCCACGCCGTAGGTGGACCCGGCCACCGAGCCTGCTACATGGGTGCCGTGTCCGTTGCAGTCGCTGGAGCCCCGGCCGTCCGCAACGGCGCTCCAGCCGGCTGCCACCCGCCCGCCGAAGTCTGCGTGCGAGGCGAGGACGCCGGTGTCCACCACGTACGCGCTCACACCGGCACCGGATGCCGCCCAGGAATAGGACCCGGACAAGGGCAGGGGCCGTTGGTCCACCCGGTCCAGGCCCCACGGTGCGGGCTGCTGGGTTGCGGAGAGGCTGACGGGGGCGTCGGCTTCCACCGAAGCCACCCGGCCCGAGCGTGCCAGTGCTGCTGCCTGTGCTGGATTGGCGGTTACCACCGCGCCACGGAAAGCATGGGCAAAAGTACGGCCGACGCCGATGCCCCGCGCGCGCAGGCCGGCCGCCTCTGCGGCTACGTCGGCATTGGCTGCGTACTGGACGATGTAGCGTTCCGTTGCGCCGGCATCCGCCGGGGGAGCTGCCGACGCCGGCAGTGAAGCGGTGGAAAGGGCGACGGCGGAAACCAGCACTGCGGCGAAGGGCAGCACAAAGGATGGAGTGCGAATTTTGGGGTCCTTGTTTTGGCGTTGCGGGCTGCGCGGGCGGTATGTCATCCGCCCTACCAAAAGGTTAGGACCCGGTTCCGCACCGAAACCGGGTCCTTGCAGGATCCTGTGCGAACACTTTGAGATTCCTGCGGCTGGACGTTGCCGGCTAGATCGAGGCTCCTGCAGGGATGTCCGGGCGGTGGCTCCGCCAGGAGTATTCGGGCTCAAAACCGAGCAGCCGCCTGGCTTTGTCAATGGACAGCATGGTTTCGTGCTCGCCCAGGTCCTTCGTGACCTTCACGTCGGGGAACACCTCGGCCGCAAGTTCCGCGCTTGGGCGGCTCATCACCGTGTCCGCATTGGCGATGATGTAGGCCTCGAAGCCCGGTCCGGCGTTTTCCAGCGCACGGACCACGGCCTGCGCGCCGTCCCGCCCATCGATATAGCTCCAGAGGTTCCATTTCCGCAGGGCCGCGTCGGCGTCGAAAGCCGGAAAGCGGTCGTAGTCTTCGGGGTCCATGACATTGGAGAACCGGAGCCCGGAGATGCTCAGCTCCGGATCCCACCGTGTCAGCTCCACGGCCATCTGCTCCTCGAGGTGCTTCACCAGCGAGTAGGTACTCTCCGGCCTGGCAGGATACTCCTCGTCCACCGGAATGTAGGGCGGGTCGGCGTCGAACGGCAGTCCCAGCACCGTCTCGCTGGAGGCGTACACTACCTTCTTGATTCCAGAGCGTCGGGCCGCCTGGAACACGTTGTAGGTGGACAGCATGTTGTTCTCGAACGTCGCGGCGTCCGGAAGGATGCCCGGCGCCGGAATGGCACCCAGGTGCACGACGGCGTCGAAACCGCTGTGCCTGTCATCCACGCCCAGCAAGGCATCCAGCACCTGGCCGTAGTTGCGGAGGTCCACCGCCACCAGCCCCGGGTTCCGCTCCCCCACGCGGTCCAGGTTGAGCACCTGGTGCCCGTCAGTAACCAGCCTGCGCACCACGTGCCGTCCAAGCTTTCCGCTTCCTCCTGTTACTGCCACCCTCATGCGCGTTCTCCCTTCCCGTTGAAAAAGCGTTCGACGGCCGCGATCGCAAGTTTGGTGATGTCGCCGGGGTCGCCGCTGCCGTTCACCGGCACCAGTAAGCCCCGGCCCGCGTAGACGGACACGACTTCGTGGGTTTCGCGGTGGTAGAGATCGAGGCGGCGCCGGAACACGTCCACGGTATCGTCCCTGCGGCCCTCGTCCTTGGCGCGTTGCAGCATCCGCTGTTCCAGCTCTTCGTCGGGGGCCTGAAGCTCTATGACCGCATCAAGGGCGTGCCCCTGGGAAGCCAGCACGTTGTCCAGCTCCATGACTTGGGGTGCGGTCCTCGGGTAGCCGTCCAAAAGGAAGCCCGCCTTGACGTCGGACTCCAGGAGACGGTCCTTGACCAGGGCGTTGGCGAGGTGGTCCGGAACAAAATCACCGTCGTCGAGGTACTTCACGGCTTCCTTGCCGAGTTCGGTTTCCCGGCTGACATTGCTCCGGAAGATTTCTCCGGTGGATACGGTGGGGACGCCGAAATGCTGCGCCAGGTGTTCCGCCTGCGTTCCCTTCCCCGAGCCGGGCGGACCGATGATGAGCAGTCTGGTCATGGTTCTGTCCCTCCGCGGCGCGGCACCGCTGGTTTCCGGGTCCGCCGCCGGCACCTCCGGCGCGTGCCCTATTCTGCCCGCAATACCAGATCCTGCGCCAGCAGCCACGGCGCAATCGGGAAGGCAAACATGACGTTTCCCGCGTCCTGGGGGTGTATATACTTTTCGGTATCGGTTTAGCAGCAGGCCGTTGGAAAGTTCGTCGATCCAGCGAGCATTGCCGCCTTCTGCCCTTCGGGTGGACGGAGCATGTTGCCGGCTCGTTTTGACCTGAGCGAATGGCACCAAGAAACCGTGGCCAGCGAGTCAACCGCAAAAACTGATACATCCATTACTGACCACCTGCATGAACTTGTCCTCAACAGCTCCGATGTTGAGGACTTCCTTAACGAACTGGCGCAGGTGTCCGCCCGCAATCTTTCCGAGCCCGGCGACGAGATCCTGTGCGCCATCACCCTGCTGCGGGCACGGAAAGCCGCCATGGTGGCCAGCAGCAGCCCGGCCGCCGAGGCCGTGGCACGGCTTGAGTACCAGTTCAACCAAACGCCGAGCATGATTGCCTCCACCACACAGGAGACCGTCCATGTTCCGGACATCCGCGAGGACGGGCAGTGGCCCGAATACTCCGCGGCCCTGCTGGGCGAGGGCGTCCGTTCCGTTCTTGCGCTGCCCTTCCAGCTCGAAGGCGGCACCAAGGCGGCTTTGTTGCTGTACTCAGGCCGCCCCAACCGGTTTGAAGAACGGGTGCTCGAATTCGCCGAGGACTTCGTCAGCCAGACGTCCCTCGCGCTCCGGCTTGCCGTCCGTTTTGCGCATTACAGCGAGACAGCGGCAAATTTGCGCGCCACCCTGGAATCGCGGACAGTGATCGATATGGCGGTGGGCATCATCATGGCCCAGAACCGCTGCAGCCAGCACGACGCCTTCGAGATCCTGAAGACGGCGTCGAGCACCCGCAACTCAAAACTGCATGACGTTGCCACGGCAGTAGTCAACGCCCTGGGCCAGGGGCCGGCACACACCCACTACGACGGATAGCAGCCCGGTGTCAGGCTCGCTTTGCCAGCGCTGGGGCGCGTCGTCGTCGGCATGGCTGCCTTGCCCGGCGTTGTTTCATGGCAACCGGGCCGGCGGCGGTAGACTGAGGCAACTTGTGCCGGGGGGCTCCAATGGAAACGAAGCGTGTCTGCCTCGTCGTTGAAGACAACGACGATATTCGTGGACTGATCACAATGGTCCTGGCGCGTGCCGGATTCCAGATGAGGGCCGTCGCCACGGGAGCCGAGGGCATCGCGGCAGCCGCGGATCCCGCCGTCGCTCTGGTAACCCTTGACCTCGGCTTGCCGGATATGGACGGGCATGTGGTGGCCCGCGCCATCCGCGCGCTGAGCAAGGCTCCCCTGCTGTTCCTCACCGCCAGGTCCGAGAACGACGACGTGCTTGCCGGCATGGCATCCGGCGCCGCCGCTTACCTCACCAAGCCCTTTCACCCGAAGGAGCTCCAGGACGTGGCGGAACAGCTCTGCCCTGCCTCTCACGCACCGGAACCCCTTTCACGGGCGCCGCACACATCCGGCAAATCCCTCCGCTAGCTTTCCTGCCCCGAAATGGGGCAGGACTCCTCAGCAGACCAAACCCGTGAAGGCAGCCGCTTCCGGCGCGCGCCATGAGAGCCGCGGTTTCCTATCCGATGGCGGCCGTCGTCCCGGCGTATGCGGTGGCCTGGTCACGTACCTGGACCAGATAGGTATCCGACTGATTGTAGGAGTAGATGGCGTCAGTCCATCCGCGCGCGGTGGTGAGATCACGGCCGTGGGCACAGAGATAGCTGGCGGCAGTGAGCGCAGCGTCGTCGATATTGAAGGGATCTGCTGTCCCGTCGCCGTTGCCGTCCCGCCCCGCAAACTCCCACGTTGAGGGAATGAACTGCATGGGCCCCACGGCACGGTCCCAGCGAGCGTCGCCGTCGAGGGCTCCGGCATCCGTGTCAGCGATGGCGGCAAACCCGTTTCCGTCCAGGCTCGGGCCAACAATGGGTCCGCTGGCCTGCCCTGCGGAGTCCAGGCTTCCGCCGCCGTACGCCCCGTGGTGGGATTCGACAAAGCCCACCGCCGCCACCGTATTCCAGCCAATCCCGCAGCCTGGAGAGGACTGGTTGGCCGCGCCCGCCGCGGCCACGTAGGCCCGGAGCGCCCGCTCGGGAATGCGGGTCTGCGCGGCGGCATGAGCCAGCCAGCCGGCATCCGCGTTCCGGGTGATGTTCACGGCCGGCGTGATGCCGGTGGGAAGCGCTTCGAGTTTCACCTCCGACCGCGGCGGCGGCTCGAGCGCCACACGGGCATCCGCGCCGGACTGCTGCAGTGCCCAGAATGACAACGCTGTGGTGACGCAAACCGCGAATACGGTGAAGACCATAAGACGCCTGAGGCGCAGCACGGTGTCGCGGGAGTAAGTCACGCGTTTGATCCTATCGATCAACGCCGCCCGGAGACGCCAACTGCCTGTTGCGCCGGTACTGCAGGAAAACAGCAGGTCAATGCCTTGGGCCCGGCGGCGGTGGTGGCAGAACCCGCCGGTAGCTCACAACGCCCCATCACCTCCCGCACGAATGTGGGGACGCCCGGAACCTTCGGCGACGGCGGCTTCCCGCCGTCGCCGAAGATTCCGGCGTGAGGCGGCTACTGGGCGAGGAAGCGCAGCAGCGCTTCATTGACCTCCGCTGCATGGGTCAAGAGCAAGCCGTGCGGGGCGCCCTCGATCTCCACGTACTCCGCGCTGGGCAAGGCCTTGGCGAACAGCCGTCCAGTGGAGTCGATGGGAAGGATGTTGTCCGCGGTGCCGTGGAGGATCAGCGCGGGAACGTCAATCTTGGGGATGTCCTCCCGGAAGTCTGTAAGCCAGGTTGGCTGCGCTGCAACAGATGCAGTTGCCCCTGCGCTGGAGGCCGTGTTCCAGCTGGCGGTGACTGCCTCCTGGCTGAGTCGGGGCATGCCAAGGAACGTGTCGGTGTTATAGAAGTTCTTGAAAAATTCGGTGAAGAACGCGTACCGGTCTGCCGTGACAGCCTGATTCAACCCGGCGAAGACCTCCTGCGGGACACCGTCCGGATTGTCGTCGGTCTTCAACAGGAAAGGTTCGAGGGATCCGAGGAACGCGGCCCTCGCCACCCGCGCGGAGCCGTAGGTGCTCAGGTAGCGGGCCACCTCGCCGGTACCCATGGAGAAGCCGACCAGCACCGCGTTGTTGAGGTCCAGAGTGGTCAGAATGGTGTTGAGATCGGCAGCAAAGGTGTCGTAGTCATAGCCCTCTGTGGTCTTGCTCGACTTCCCGAAGCCGCGGCGGTCGTACGTGATGACGCGGTAGCCGGCACCCAGCAGGGCGGTGGTCTGTTTCTCCCAGGAGGCGCCGTCCAGGGGATAGCCGTGGATCAGCACGACCGGCTGGCCCGAGCCATGGTCCTCGTAGTAAAGCTCGATGTCAGTGCTGTTTTCAGTTCCAACGGTGATGAAAGCCATCGCGGCGGTCCTTTCGAGACTGTGGGATCGATGCGGGTGGGAGATGTTGCCCGCGCAGTTCCTACTCTAGGGTGGTCCGCCGTACTCCAAGCTACTGCGAGGGCTGCGGAAGCTCGCACGATATCTGGGGATTGGCACCCATATAGTTCAGCGGGCCGGCGACGATGGTGATCGCTATCGTCCCTGCTTGCGCGCAGTTCCCGGGCGCGGAGCCGAAGTAGCCGCGCTGCCAGGCGGCCACACCGCCGATGATCAGCCAGATGACAACAAGAGCTCCGAGAATCCGCATGATTCCTCCATAGGCCGTGGCGGCTGTGGGTTCAATTATGCGGCGTCCGCCGCCAAAAGTGAGAGAGCGATTGGAGAAAACCCGCATTAGGTGAGAGAGCGTCTGGGGGCGGACACACAAAGGCACCTCCGGCGCCGGATAGATCCCGGTGCCGGAGGTGCCTTCAGTGCGTTGAACAGGCGGTGCCTGGATCAGGCGCTGGCAGCCTTGCCCGGAAGAGCCAGCTTGAAGATCTTGCCCCAGGTGGATCCAACCTGCTTCAGCAGCGGCCCCGTGGTGTACTTCAGGCCGTAGCGCTGGCAGATCTCGCGGACCTTGGGCGCCACCTCGGCGTACCGGTTGGACGGCAGGTCCGGGAAGAGGTGGTGTTCGATCTGGTGCGACAGGTTTCCGGTCATGATGTGCATGAACTTTGACCCGGAGATGTTGGCGGAGCCGATCATCTGGCGGATGTACCAGTCGCCGCGGGTTTCGCCTTCGGCCATTTCCTCGGTGAAGGTGTCTGTGCCTTCGGGGAAGTGGCCGCAGAAGATAACAGCGTGGGCCCAGACGTTGCGGACAGCGTTGGCGGTCAAAGTTCCGTAGAGCGCCTGCTTGCCGGAGCCCGTGAGCATGGCCACGGCGGGGGTTGCGGCGTAGTCCTTGGTGAACTGGGTGACAACCTTTTTGCCGAGGGCCTTCAGGTCCTTGAGCAGCGCCTCTTTGGACTTCGTGCCTTCCTTGAACTCCGTGAGCTCAAGGTCGTAAATGGCGATGCCCCATTCGAAGAGGGGCGCCAGAATGGCGTTGAACAGCGGGTTGGCCAGGTTGA
This sequence comes from Arthrobacter sp. D3-16, assembly GCF_054408515.1. Taxonomy (NCBI): domain Bacteria; kingdom Bacillati; phylum Actinomycetota; class Actinomycetes; order Micrococcales; family Micrococcaceae; genus Arthrobacter; species Arthrobacter sp. D3-16. The sequence goes on from NZ_CP096437.1 coordinate 3,421,961, forward strand.
CGGGCTTCCACGGCTGCTGTTCGTCCATGCGCAGGAGGTTGTATCCGACGTCGTTGTCCTTGCCCACCACGTTGGTCCAGCGGTGGTGCAGGTCGTTGTGGGTGTGCTGCCAGGAACGGGACGGGGTAACGAAGTCCCACTCCCAGGTGGTGGAGTGGATGTCCGGGTCCCGCATCCAGTCCCACTGGCCATGCAGGACGTTGTGTCCGATCTCCATGTTTTCCAGGATTTTGGCCAAGCTGAGCAGTGTGGTTCCGGTGACCCAGGCGGCCTTGTTCTTGCTGACCAGCAGTGCAGCACGGCCGGAGATCTCCAGGCCGCGCTGGATCTTGATCACACGGCGGATGTAGGCAGCATCCGCTGCGCCGCGCTTGGCCAGGATCTCATCGCGAATCGCGTCCAGCTCGCGGCCAAGTTCCGCTACCTGCTCGTCAGAAAGGTGCGCTGCAGCGGGCGGGCGAACCGTGGGGCTGCCGGACTCGGCGAGCTTTCCGGGGCGCGTCCTTGACCCTCCGGTTGCAGTGCCTTCGGCGGGGGTGGTTTTGTTCGGTGAAATTACAGTCATACCTGGTGCTCCTCAGATTTCGAGGTTGACGGGTCCGGCGGCTGCCGAGACACACGTTTGGATCAATTGGCCGGGTTCGCCGTGGACTTCCCCGGTTCGGAGGTCGCGGACCTGGCCCGACAGGAGTGGGGTCAGGCAGCTGTGGCAGATGCCCATCCGGCAACCGCTGGGCATTAGCACCCCGGCGTCCTCACCGACGTCCAGAATGGGGGTGTCGCCGTCGGCTTGCACCTCCCGGTCGGAGGCCTCAAAGGTGACCAGGCCGCCGTCGTGCCCTACCCCGGCGTCGAACGTTGTGTTGAACCGCTCGATCATCAGGTTGCCGGCACCGCCCGCCACTGCCACATCTGAGCCTGGCGCAGCAGTGGTGAGCGCCGCACGCTTCCATAACGCCTCGGCGTCGTCCAGGAAACTGTCCGGGCCGCAGGCGTAGGCTGAACGTTCCTTCCAGTCGGGGCAGATTTCGTCCAGCTGCTTCGTGTTGGTGAGGTCCATTCGGCCTTGCTCGCCTGTAAACCAGTGTGCGAGGCGGAAATTGGGAAATTGATCGGCGAGCTCGGCAAGTTCCTCGCGGAAGAGGCTGTCGCCGGGCGTGCGCGCTGAGTGGACCAGCACGACGTCGGCATCGGGACGCCGCGGAACAAGGGTGCGGATCATGGACATCACCGGAGTGATCCCGCTGCCCGCAGTCACCATCAGCAGGGGCCTGGGGTGCTCAGGGAGCACGAAGTCGCCCTGCGGAGGAGCCAGGAACAGGACGTCGCCTGGCTTGGTAGTGCGTACGAGGGTTCCGGAAACTGCACCGACGTCGGTGACAGTGATGGCGGGATCCTTCCCGGCCGGGGCGCTCAGGGAGTAGGACCGCCAGTGGCGGACGCCGTCGAGCTCGACGCCGATCCGCGCCCATTGACCGGCCAGGTGAGAGTGCCAGCCGCGGCCGGGCCGGAAGAAAATCGTTGCAGACTGTGCCGTCTCCTGGACTACGCGGGTAACCACGCCACGAAGCTGACGTGCCGAATAGACCGGGTTGAACAACGCGAGGATGTCCTCCGGCGACAAGGGGGTTGTGAGCACGGTGGCCGCCTGGGCCAGCTGACGTAGCCGGATCATGGGTTAAAGCCTAAAAGGGCGCGGGCCATATTTCTCTCTCTCCGTCATATGACCGTTCCGCAGTCACGCTGTAGTAAGGGCGCTAAGCCCCCAAAGCCGCACTCTAAGAGTAACGGCTGCGGCCTGCAGAACGTTCCCCGTATTTCAGTAAGCATGCTTAGTGTATCGTCAGGTTGCTGCTTCCGCCGAGAATTTTCCTTTATGACCGGGAGACATTACGGCTGGTCAGAAGGACGCCCGTTGCCATCCCAGTGCCGGCGCGATATACCGCGTGACGTTTCCCAGGAGCTTGGCATTGAAATCGACGCCGAGCTGGTTCGGGACGGTGAGCAGCAGGGTGTCGGCAGCCTGTACAGCTGTGTCCGCAGCGAGTTCTTGGGCGAGGAAGTCCGGTTCGCCCACGTAGCTTTTCCCGAACCGAGCGGTGAGACCGTCGATGACGCCCACCTGGTCCCGGCTGTCGCGCAGGGCACTGCCCGCAAAATAGCGGCTGTCCTCCTCGTCCACGATGGGAAGCACGCTGCGGCTGACCGAGATACGGGGTGTGTGCTGGTGTCCGGCTGCGGCCCAGGCGTCCCGGAACAACTGGATCTGCTCCGCCTGGAGTTCGTGGAAGGGTACTCCGGTGTCCTCTGTCAGCAGGGTGGAACTCATCAGGTTCATGCCCAGTTCCGCGGCCCAGACGGCTGTCTTCCTGCTGCCGGCTCCCCACCAGATGCGCTCGGCCAGGCCTGGCGACTGCGGCTGGACGGGCAGCAGCCCGGTGGCACCGCCGGCATAACGGGGGTCCGCTTCCGCCACTCCGGCACCGCTGATGGCCTTCCGGAACAGGGCTGTATGGCGGCGCGCCATGTCCGCGTCAGTCTCGCCTGGCTGCGGTCGGTAGCCGAACGCAGCCGCACCTTCCCGGGCCGGCTCCGGAGAACCGCGGCTGATCCCCAGCTGGAGCCGGCCGCCGCTGATGAGATCGGCCGCGGCGGCTTCCTCTGCCAAATACAAGGGACTCTCGTACCGCATGTCGATCACGCCGGTCCCAATTTCGATCCGGCTCGTCCGTGCGCCAATGGCAGACAACAGGGGAAACGGCGAGGCCTGTTGCCGGGCGAAATGGTGGACCCGGAAGAATGCCCCGTTGACCCCCAGCTCCTCGGCAGCGACTGCAAGGTCAATGGCCTGCAGGAGGGCGTCCCCCGCGGTCCTGGTGCGGGAACCGTGGCCGGGGCCCCAATGACCGAATGAAAGGAATCCGATACGCTCCATACCTGCCCCAACTGCAGCGGGGCGGCAGGCATTCCCGGCTGGCATGATGGCCGGGTGGACATTTCTGAAGAAGCTGCGACCATCGCCAAAACAGTTGTGCTGTTCACCATCGCAGCGGCCGCGGAAATCGGCGGCGCCTGGCTGGTATGGCAGTCGGTCCGCGAAGGCAAGGACTGGTGGTGGGCCGGTCTGGGCGTGATAGCCCTGGGCCTCTACGGTTTTGTGGCAACGCTTCAGCCGGACGCCCACTTCGGCCGGATTCTGGCAGCTTACGGCGGGGTGTTCGTGGCCGGCTCGCTGGCCTGGGGCATGATCTTCGACGGCTTCCGCCCCGACCGCTGGGACGTGGCCGGATCCTTCATCTGCCTGGTGGGGGTTGCGGTGATTATGTTCGCGCCCCGGAACGCAGGCTGATTCCAGCACTCCCGCGGCCAGGGCAACGCCGCTGGCTAAACTGGCAGCGTGACCAACAGCGAGCAGCCCGGCAGCGCCAGCACCCCGCCGCGCGGGAAAATTGCGGAGCGGCTGCTGCCCGGCGGTGAGGAACCGGACCCGCGGTTCACCCTGGCGAACGAACGCACCTTCCTTGCCTGGATCCGTACATCCCTGGCGCTCCTGGCCGGCGGCATTGCCATCGAGGCTTTCACTGCCGACCTTTTCCTGGAGCCCGTCCGAAAAGGACTGGCGGTGGTTCTGCTCCTGCTGGGCATGCTGCTGAGCGCGGGCGCCGCGGTGCGGTGGCTGCGGGTGGAACGAAGCATGCGGAACAAGGCCCCGCTGCCGCTGCCTCTGATTGTCCCGCTGCTTGCCGGGGCGGGGGCGCTGGCGGCCGCCGTCGTGCTGGTCTTCATTCTCTGGCGCTGACCAGTGACGGCCACACACCCCGCCGGCAACCACGGCGATCCCGGCCTCCAGCCTGAGCGCACCACACTCGCCTGGGGCAGGACGATGATGGCGCTGGTGACAGTCAGCGCGATCTTCCTGCGCTGGCTTCCTGCCCATGGGCTGCCCATCCTGTTGCTGTTCGCCGTCGCGGCCGGGGCGGCTGCAGCGATCTACTTAACGCAGCGCCGCCGCTACGGCGCCAGTTCCCGCGGCATTGCAAAGGAAAACGTCGACGCCGACATCACCGCTGTGCTCTGGACGGCTTGTGCGGGGGTAGCGCTGGGCGGCCTCGGCATCGGCGTCGTCCTCGCCGGCTGAGCGCACCCCGGCTGAACGGGCCCCGTCTAAGGTGCGCCGGCTGAACGGGCGCCGGTGATCCCGCCCTAGAACATCGGCAGGACAAAACCCGCGAGCAGCGCCACGGCGCCGATGCCGGTGAGGCAGCGGCCCAGCACCGCTGCCGTTTTTCCAGCCTCTTCCGGAGCCGCCATCTGCCACTGGGTTGGCCGCTTGGGGTGGTAGTAGATGGGAAGGGTATCGCCGACGGCAAGGTCCCTGATGTCGTACGGCGACATCGGCGCATGGTGCACCTGGTACTTCCGGTCGAACCAGCGGAAACCCACGCCGCTGCTGTCCGAATACACCACGGCTTCGGCCACTGCCCACGGATGCACGAAGCGGCGCAGGAAGCCGGTGTAGAAGAGCAATCCCAGCCCGGCGGGCAGGCACAACCAAGTGAGCATTTCCAGGATTGGACCTGCCATATCAAGCACAGTGGGCATGATTCTGATGTTACAGGCGTAGCCTAAGGGAATCGTTTCCGGCGAAAGGGGTAGACATGAACAACGAGGATCTTTTGGCCCGCATCCAGGCCCTGGTGGAGGAGGAGCACACACTCCGCGAGGGATCCGGAGACGGCCAGGCGCCGGACCGGACCAGGCTGAGGCAGGTGGAGGAAAGCCTTGACCAGTGCTGGGACCTGCTGCGCCAGCGCAGGGCCAAAGCGGAGTCAGGCGAAAACCCCAACGAAGCCGAAGCCCGTCCCGTCAGCGAAGTAGAGGGCTACAAGCAGTAGCCCTCCACTTCGCAGCCGGGCTGGGTTTTCAGCCGATGGGTTCCGGCATCTGCTCCACCACGTACTGGGCTTCCACGGACAGCCCGGTGACGGGGTCGGCCATTTCCACTTTCCAGCTGCGGGCGAACTGGTTCACGCCGCCGATCATGGCCACAGTGCCGGAGATGAGCACGGTCCCGGGCTTGTTCAGGCCGCGCTCGGCCAGGACCTCCAGCCAGTAATCAGGGGTCAGCAGCGCCTCCAGCGTGCTGTCCTGAATAAGGGTGTCCGGGGTCTCCCCCTCCCCCACCCAGCCCTTCAGCGTGATTTTGTCCAAGTGGTCACGCACATCGTCAAGCCGCCATGCCTTGCGGCCCAGGACGTCCGGGCTCGCATTCTTGCTCCAGGCCACGCCATGGACCTCAAGCTCCCGGTCCGTGTGGTCGCAGGCTGCCGTCAGCAGGACGCCGTCGTCGGTTATCACCATCGCCCATTCGGCTTCCCCGGACGTGCGTCCGTGCTGCACGCACACTTCGGACACCTGCTGCGCGAGGTAAGGCGACACCGGGTAGAGGGCAGGGGTGGTGGTGGGTCCCGGAACACCAAGCTCCGCCAGTTCGGCAATGTGCGCCTGCACTTCATCCTGCTCGCGGCCCGCGTAGCCGGCGTTCAGGAGGTGCGTTACCTCCACATCCTCTATGCTGCCGTCGGGAAGTTCAAAGCTGAGAACCGTCATGGTGGGATCCGTCCTATTCGTGCGCTTAACGAAAAATTAACAAATCGGAAACCCGAAAAGGTCGCCAATGTACATCCAGTATGCGTAATGTATACATTATAGGCCAGCGTGACAGGCATCACTTTTGGACACTCCCGTGGAGGACACAATGAGCAACTCTCCCGTTCCGGCCGGTGCCGCGCCGCACCCGCCGATCCATCCCAAAGGCCTCTACAAGGCCTTTGCCGCCAGCCTCACCGGGACGGCCCTTGAGTGGTACGACTTCGCCGTCTACTCAGCGGCCGCCGCCGTCGTCTTTCCCATCGTCTTTTTCCCGGCCTCCGATCCCCTAACGGGCACCATCCTTGCCTTCTCCACCTACGCGGTGGGCTACGTTTCCCGCCCGGTCGGCGGGATCATCTTCGGCCGCCTGGGCGACCGCATCGGCCGCAAGAAGGTGCTGGTGACCACCTTGATGATCATTGGCGTGGCCACGGTGCTGATCGGCGTCCTGCCCGGATACGACGCCATAGGCATAACGGCCCCCATCATCCTGGTGCTCCTGCGGTTCGCGCAGGGCGTGGGCGTTGGTGGCGAGTGGGGCGGCGCCGTCCTGCTTTCCAGCGAGTACGGTGATCCGCACCGCCGGGGTTTCTGGGCCTCGGCCGCACAGGTGGGGCCGCCCGCCGGCAACCTCCTCGCCAACGGCGCGCTGGCAGTCCTGACCCTGATGCTTACGGAGGAACAGTTCCTCAGCTTCGGCTGGCGTATCGCCTTCCTTGTGTCGGCGCTGCTGGTCGCATTCGGCCTGTGGATCCGCCTCCGGCTGGAAGACACTCCTGTCTTCAAGGCGATCGCGGCCCATGGCGAACAGCCCCATGCCCCCATCCGCGAGGTATTCAGCCATGAACTGCGCCCACTGATCGCCGCCATCCTCTCCCGTGTGGGACCTGACGTGCTGTACGCACTGTTCACAGTGTTCACACTCACCTACGGCATCCAGTCCCTGGGCTACGAGCGCAACCAAGTACTCACCGCAGTCCTGATCGGCTCCGCCTTCCAGCTCTTTATGATCCCGCTGGCCGGCGCCGTATCCGACAGGTTCAACCGCCGCCTGGTCTATGGAGTGGGTGCGGTGGCCGGCGCCCTCTGGACGTTCATCTTCTTCGCCATTCTCGGCGGCAACAACCAGCCGATGCTGATCATCGGGATTGTCCTGGGCCTCATGGCGCACTCCTTTATGTACGGCCCGCAGGCAGCCTTCATTGTGGAGCAGTTCTCCCCCCGGCTTCGTTCCACCGGAAGTTCCCTTGCCTACACGTTCGCCGGCGTGATCGGCGGCGCCATCGCCCCGCTGATGTTTACGGTGCTGCTCTCACAGTTCGGCACCTGGGTTCCGGTGGCCATCTACGTGGCCGTTGCCGCCATCGTGACTGTGGTGGGGCTCGCCATGGGCCGCGACAACGACACTGTGGAGGACCAGGACTACCGTCTCCTCCTGGAAGGAGCCAGTGACGCAACGCGGGCATCGGGCGTGGGCGAATCCCGCTGACCGACGGAAAAGTTTTGTCCACGTGACGTGTTCACAAGGCCTTGCCGCCCGCGTCACGTGGACAAAGCTGCGTCAGGTCCGGAGCAGGATATCCCGCGTGACAGCCAGATGCTCGTCGATCGCCTTCTGCGCCTGGTCCACATCTCCGGACACCAATGCGTCGAGGATCCCCTGATGTTCGGCGCACACGTCCTGGCGCCGGCCGCCCGTCCGGAACAGGGCGGCAACCCCCACCAGGATCTGCCGGACGTGGAGTTTGCTGTACGTCCGCGAGATGAGTTCGTTGCCGGCGGCATCGATGAGCTGCTGATGGAAGAGCGTGTCCAGGCGGATAAACTCGCGGGCATCATCGGGCTCGCTGGTGTCCGGGATCCGGGCCTGGAGGTCCAGGGTCTCCTGCATCAGCGCGGCAGGCACCCGGTTCTCGGCGATCACCAGCCGGGCTGCATGGCTCTCGAGGACGCCGCGCAGTTCCATCAGTTCGGAGATTTCGCGGCCAGTGACGGGCGGAACGTACGCCCCGCGTTGCGGAATCAGTTCCACCAGCCCATCGGAAACCAGGAGCAGCAGCGCCTCACGGACCGGAGTGCGGGAGACCCCGATGTCGGCGGCAAGTTCCTGTTCATTGAGGAAGCGGCCCTGGAGTTCGGGGTCGATCAGGACGTTTTCACGCAGGTGGACATACGCCTTTTCCCGTCCGGACGCAGCCGTACCCGCCGTTTTTCCCATACATTATGTATACAACAGATTGGAGCTTTTCCATGCGCCTAGCAGTCGCCCAAATCATCAGCGGTGCGGACCCTGCCGCCAACCTGGAATTGATCCGGGATTATGCCACCCAGGCCAAGGCCGCCGGAGCGGAGCTGGTGGTGTTCCCCGAAGCTGCCATGCGCGCGTTCGGGAACTCACTGACGGACATCGCTGAGCCCTTGAGCGGGCCGTGGGCTGAAAAGGTCCGTGCGCTGTCCAAGGAACTGGACATTGCGATCGTCGCGGGAATGTTCACCCCCGGGAAGGACGGCAGGGTCCGCAACACGCTGCTGGTCACCGGCCCGGGCGTGGACACGTCCTATGACAAGGTGCACCTCTTCGACGCTTTCGGCTTCCAGGAGTCCAGGACCGTGGACCCGGGAACCGATCCCGTGACCTTCGAGATCAACGGCACGGTGTTCGGCCTGGCCACGTGCTACGACGTCCGCTTCCCCGCCCTCTTCACGGCAAATGCCCGCGCCGGTGCGCAGGTCAACATCGTCTGCGCCTCGTGGGGCGCCGGGGAAGGCAAGGCGGAGCAGTGGGACCTGCTGGTGCGGGCACGCGCACTGGACAGCACCACCTTCGTGGTGGCCTGCGGCCAGGGCGACCCCGAAACCATTGGCGCGGGACCGGCGGGAACGGCCCCCACCGGCATCGGCCACAGTGCTGTCATCACTCCCCTGGGCTCAGCGGTAGCCGCACTGGGCGGAAAGCCGGAACTGGCCGTCGTCGATATCGACCCCTCCCTGGTGGAGGAAGTGCGCACTAAGCTTCCCGTGCTGGCGAACGCCCGCCAGTTCTGATCCTCCTGGAACTGGCGATGGCCGGGCGAGTCGCTCCGGTTCTCCCCGCGAACGACGGCGGCGCGCCGCATTTCCCGTGCGGCGCGCCGTCGTCGTTTTCCATAGGTGGGGAGTTTGGCCCCCAGTGCGGTGAGTCTCCGTTTACGGCCGTGTAACCTGCCGGCGGGGAGCACGACGTCGGCTTCTCACCTTGCGCCGCTGACCCCGCGGCCCTGCAGTTGGCAAAGACAGCAGCAGCAACGTCTTCATACTTCCCGCCGATGGCAGCCGTTTACACCCCTGAAATATTTACGACACGGGGACTTCACACAGCCGCTCTTTCTGTAACGCCAGCGCAACTTTCACGCACGTTTTCCGAAACACGCCACGCGAAGGATGAGAAGCGGGGGAAATGCGAGGGCCGGCAAGAGCGCCCCGCTTTGAGGCGCAACGCGAAGGGACCCGCAGGTGGAGATCACTGCCCAACATGTCTGGCTGATGTTTTCAGCCGCGATGGTATTGCTGATGACCCCCGGACTCGGCCTCTTCTACGGTGGCATGACGCGTGCCAAGGCCGCGCTGAACATGATCATGATGAGTTTCATTTCCGCCGGGATCGTTGGGGTGGTGTGGGTGCTGTGGGGCTACTCCATGACAACAGGCGACGGCGTGCTGGGCCTCTTCGGCAATCCGTTCGCCAGCTTCGGGCTGCAGAACCTGATGGCCTCACCGGACCTGATCAAGGCCGGATACAGCGCCACTTTCGCCATCATCACGGTGGCACTGATCAGCGGTGCCATCGCCGACCGCGCCAAGTTTGGTGCCTGGGCAGTGTTCGTTCCTGTGTGGGTCACAGTGGTCTACTGCCCCCTCGCCTACATGGTCTGGGGCGGCGGCCTGATGAGCGCCGAGGGAGCCGTCACCGCTGTTTTTGGTCAGGTCATCGACTTTGCCGGCGGCGCCGTGGTGGAAATCAGCTCCGGAACGGCAGCCTTGGTCCTGGCCCTGATGGTGGGCCAGCGCCATGGTTTCGCCAAGGATCCCAACCACCGCCCGCACAACGTCCCGTTCATTATGCTGGGTGCTGCCATCCTGTGGTTTGGCTGGTTTGGCTTCAATGGCGGGGCAGCGACCACGGTGGAGCAGGCCGGCCTGATCTGGGTCAATACCCTGGTGACTCCGGCGGCGGCGATGCTCAGCTGGCTGGTCACCGAAAAGATCCGGCACGGCCACCCCACCTCGCTCGGGGCGGCGTCAGGTGTGGTGGCCGGGCTGGTGGCCATTACTCCGTCCTGCGCCAACATCAGCCCAGTGGCCGCTATCGGCCTGGGCCTGGTGGCCGGGGGTGCCTGCGCCGTATTCGTGGACCTCAAGTACCGGTTCGGGCTGGATGATTCCCTCGATGTGGTGGGGGTCCACCTGGGCGCGGGACTCATCGGAACACTGGCACTCGGTTTCATAGCCCTCCCGGTGGACGGGCTGGGCGGCGGACTCTTCTACGGTGGTGGCCTCCAGCAGCTCGTGGCCCAGTCCGTGGCTGTGGTGATCACGCTGCTGCTGTCCGGGATCGGGACCCTGGTTATCGGCCGGGCCATTAACAAGACCATCGGGTTCCGGGTCAGCCGCGAGGCAGAGACTGCAGGGGTTGACCTTTCCGAGCACGCCGAGAGCGCTTACGCCTTCGGGGAGCTGGGAGCCGGGTTCAACCCGGCGGGCCACGCCATGGCGCAGTCCCCCGCCCCTGCCGGTCAGTCTGCCAGGATCTTGTAGAGGGCCCGGCGGGTCTCGTCCAGCTTCTCAATGGCTGCTGCCCGCTGCTCCTCAGTGACACCGGTACGGAACTGGTGAATAACGCCCATCAGCTTCCCGATGCTCTGGTGGAAGTCCCGGTCCGGGTTGTCCGGCCCGGCGTTCCATGCAGCTTCCATCTCCTCTGCATGCTCTGCCACCCAGGCCCTTCCGGCATCCGTGAGGGTGAATTCGGTTCCACGGCCTTCGCTGAGCGCGGTAATGAGCTCCTCGTCCACGAGCTGCTGCAGGGTGGGATAGATGGATCCCGGGCTTGGCCGCCAGGCTCCACCGGTTTTTTCAGCAATCGCCTTGATCAGTCCGTAACCATTCGAGGGCGCTTCGGCCAGGAGCGAGAGGATGGCTGAGCGGATGTCACCCCGGCTTGCCCTTCGTGGGCCGCGCCCAAATCCGGGCCCAAAGCCCGGGCCAAAGCCTGATCCAAAGCCCGGTCCGAACCCGGGCCCAAAGCCGCCGCCCCGGTGCCCGTGCGGTCCGCGCCTGCCGCGGCCGCGTTCAAACCGGCCCCGGTCAGAGTGGTAACCGGAAGATTCGTCATGAGAAATGCCCTTCATCGTGGCATCGTCCTTTCGTCCTGTTAGTCTTCGCTATCTCGTTCAGCGATAGGTAACGATATGTCGTTAACTATCGCTGAGTCAATAAAAGAATTGACCAAAACATGATCTTCCACGCTGGTTCAAAGCTTGGCACCGGCGTAGTCTTGTGGCACTCTTCAAGCTCGAGGGCTGAAAAATGGCGAAAAAGAAGCGACGGCGTGGTCGCGGTTCTGTTCTGGGAAGCATTTTTGGATTCCTCGCGGCGAGCGCCATGTGCGGCGTGCTTGCCGCGAGCCTGGTGGTGCCGTCTGTTGCCGCTGCCGGTTACGGGGTCAGTACTTCCATCGGGTTTTTCGAAAGCCTGCCGGAGGAGCTGACGGTCCAGCCGCCGTCGCAATCCACCAAGGTCCTCACCTCCGATGGCCAGTCCATCGCCACGTTCTATGCCGAGAACCGGGTCAGGATCCCGCTCGACCAGATGTCGCCTTACATCAAGGACGCCGTCATAGCCATCGAGGACAGCAGGTTCTATGACCATGCCGGCCTCGATCCCCAAGGCATCCTCCGGGCAGTCGTGGCGAACCTGACGAAGGGTGACCAACAGGGCGCCTCCACCATCACGCAGCAGTACGTCACCAACGTGATCAACGAGGCGAGACTTTCGCAGGAGCGGCCGGATGAAGTGATCCTCAGCGGCCAGAAGGATATCGGGGACAAGCTGCGGGAAATGAAACTGGCTGTTGCCTTGGAGAAGAAGTTCACCAAAGAGCAGATCCTTGAGGGATACCTGAACATTGTGTTCTTCAACAGCGATGCCTACGGGATCGAGGCGGCCGCCCGCTACTTCTTCAGCACTACTGCCAAGGACCTCAATCTGCCCCAGTCCGCACTGCTGGCAGGGCTGGTGAACAGCCCCACGTTCTATAACCCCGCGCTTAACCCGGACAAGTCGGTGGTCCGCCGCGACCAGGTGCTCGGCGAGATGCTCCGGCAGGAGAAGATCACCCAGGAAGAACATGACCAGGCGGTAGCCACCCCCATCGAGCTGAAGATCAGCCCGGAGCGGCAGGGCTGTGCGAATGCCACCATGGCGCCGTACTTCTGTGACTACATCTCGCACCTCATCCTGAACAACCCCGCATATGGGCCAACCCTGAAGGAACGGGAGAGGAAGCTCTACCGGGGTGGCCTCACCATCACCACAACCCTGGACAGCAGGCTGCAGGCGGCAGCCCAGTCGCAGGTGGACGGCACGGCAGGGCCGAATCCGGACCGGTGGGGAGCCGCCCTGGTGTCCGTCCAGCCCGGCAGCGGGAGAATCCTTTCAATGGCGCAGAACACGGTGTTCCTGCCGGAGCCGGGCAAGTTCGATACCCACCTGAACTTCAACGTGGATGCAAAGGACCCGCAGGGCAATGACCTGAACGGCGCCGGCGGCTTCCAGACCGGATCCACGATGAAGCCGTTCACGTTCGCCCAGTGGCTGAATGAGGGCAAGCCGCTGAACGGCGAGGTGGACGCCTCAAAGCGCGTCTACCCCTTGGGATTCCCCTGGCGGTCCAGTTGCGGGAAGGTGCTGGGCGCCTACAGCACAGCCCAGAACAACCCGGAACTGGGCGCGGCAGATGACCTCCAAAACGCCGAGGAGGGCTTCTACAAGAAGATGCCCATCAACTACGGCTTGTATAACTCCATCAATACAGCCACCTTCGCTTCGGCTACCCAGCTGGACTTCTGCGGCATCCAGAAGATGGTGGACGCCGTGGGCCTTCACAGCGGCCATGACGGTTCCCCGATCAATATGCACCAGCTGGGCAACCTTCTCGGCGCCACCAACGTGGCGCCCCTCCATATGGCAAACGCCTTTGCCACCTTCGCCACCGACGGAAAGTACTGCACCCCCATCGCCCTGCTGGAAGTCACTGACGCTGCCGGCGGGAAGCTTCCAGCCCAGACCGTCGAGTGCCGGGATGCAGTAAAGCCCGACGTCGCCCGCGGCGTGAACTCCGTGCTGCAGGACGTGATGAAGGTGGGTTCCGGGGTCTGGATCAACCCCAAGGTGCACGACAAAGTTCCCGTGGCGGCAAAGACCGGAACCTCAAACAACAACGGGGCCACCTGGGTGGTCGGCTACACCACAGGCCTTTCCACTGCTTCCTTCTTTGGGGACGCGCTGGAAGGCCAGAAGCGCCCAGGACAGAACGTCACCATCAACGGCACCTTCTACCCCCGTCTGGATGGTTTTATGATCGCCGGGCCGCAGTGGGCCAACTACATGGTGAATGTGGCACCGCTCTATCCGGCCGCACCGTTCCCGGGACCTCCGCCGTCCATGTCGAGCCCCAACCCTCCGCCCACTCCCAGCCGCTGACTCCGAGCCGGCTGCGAACCGGGAGTCTCTGGCAGGATTGGCGGGGTGAAGAGGCTTGAAACCGAGCGGCTGGTGCTCCGCCAGTGGGAGCGGGAGGACGCCGACTTTGTGCTGGACCTCTACTCGCGCTGGGAAGTACAGCGTTTTATCGGGAACCACCCGCAGGTGATGAGGGACCGCGCCGAAGCCGAGGAACGCATCCGCATCTGGCGGAGCATCGGCCGGCAGGACATGGCCCACCCCGCACACGGCATCTGGGCAGTGGAACTGAAGGAACCCGCTACGCTCCGGCCCCTGGCGGGGACCCTGCTCCTGAAGTCCATCCCGGCGTCCGGCGGATCGCTGCCGCTGCAGCCTTCCGGTGATACCGAGATCGGCTGGCACTTCCACCCCGATCACTGGGAAAACGGCTATGCAACTGAGGCGGCCGCCGCGGTCCTGGCCTACGCCTTGGCCAGCGGGCTGGACAAAGTTGTGGCAGTCACGGCCCCGGCCAACACCGCTTCACAGCGGGTCTGCGCACGGATCGGCATGACCTACCTGGGCCAGACCGACAAGTATTACAACGCACTCTGCGAGCTTTTCGAGGCGAAAGCACCCCACCCAGGCCAAGCAGCCGCCGATGACCGGGCAGACGCCGGCGGGCAGCACCGCCGTCGTCCGCCCGCCTGATCAGTAGGCCGGGCCCGTCCCCTTCCAGAGCCGCCGCCACCACGAGCGGGGCGCTTCCGGCTCAGGCTCGGCCTGGGGAATCTGCGAGGCTGCCCGGCGTTCACCCCACCGCCGCACCTCCTCCTCCACGTCCCTGGTCCTGGTGATGACCGGCGGCCCGCCCTGAAGCTGGCGCCGTGCGTCGATGACCCGGCGGTTGAAGTCCTGCAGGATGTCGCGGACCTGCTGTTCTGTGTACTGGGCATCGAGCTTGGCGTCCAGCTCGGCGTCCTCGGTGCGGAGCAGAATGGCCGCCGGACCGAGGCCGCTGATGTTTTCCCGCTGAATGAGGCCTTTGACCCACCAGTCGGGGTCGTAGGACTCACCCAACCCCGGAATCGGTTTGCCCGCGTACTTGAGGTTGTCGAACTTTCCTTGTGCCATGGCATCCCGGACCAGGTACTCCGCCCTGGCTGCATCGCTCACCTTCCGGCGTTTCTCCCGCTCCTGGGCATCAAGGGCGTCAAGCGCCGCTTCCTCCTCGGCGCTGATGCCGGCTCCCCGGTAGGACCGGACGTCCGCGGCCCGCTCCAGGCGCTTTCGGAAGTCCTCCGCACCGCTGCTCATTGCTGCCACCGCCTCACGTCGGAATGATCCTTCCTTCCAGTATTCAGAAGCTTTTCGTCCGCTTCAACGCCAGCCGTGGATCACTTCGGGCATGAGGCCTAAGCTGTTCAACGCCGACCGATCGAACAGGAGCACGTCCATGGATGCCAGCGGATCAGCAGAGCGGGCGGAGACTTTCAGCTGGACGGATCCCCGGGTGGGGCTGGAACACCTCCCGCGGATGTCCGGGCTGGAGTTCCTCTCCGGGATGCGCGACGGGACCATTCCGCGGCCGCCCATGGCAGCACTAATGAACATGGTTCTTTTGGCGGTGGAATCCGGGCGGGTGGAGTTTGAATGCCGGCCCGGTGAAGCGCACTACAACCCGTTGGGCGTGGTGCACGGCGGCCTGGCGTGCACGCTCCTGGATACGGTGGTGGGGTGCGCCGCCCACAGTACTTTGGCGGCGGGGTTGGGGTACACCTCCATTGACCTTTCCGTCAGCTACCTTCGCCCCATTACGGCCCAGCAGGGGATCCTTCGGGCCGAGGGAGCGGTGGTCAAGCAGGGGCAGCGCGTCATCTTTGCCGAGGGACGCGTTCTTGGCCCGGCCGGTGAGCTGCTGGCCACTGCCACGAGTTCACTCCTCGTTATCTCCGCGGCTGCCGCAAGGCGAATACGCTAAGCCGACGACGGCGGGAGGTCCCGCCGTCGTCGGCTTCCTTGGGTATGGGCCGCGTTAGCCGCTCAGGCGTTGGCGTGCTCGGAAAGGATGGCATCGATCTGTCCGACGGCCTCCCGCATGCCTTCCTCCATCCCCATCTGGACCATCTGCTCCATCTGCTCCTCCGACTCGAAGGAGGAGACGATCGTCATCCTGGTACGGTCACCGACGCCCTCCAGGTTGACGGAGGCGTGCGTGGTTCCCAAATCATCCACGGGCTGGCCGTTGTCATCGGCAAATCCGTCGTCGAACGCAATCCTCTTGGGGCCTTCGATGGTGGTGAAGCGCCACCAGCCGCGGGCCTTTTCGCCCTCGGGACCGCTCATGTAGTAGCTGGCCTTCCCGCCTGAGCGGAAGTCGAACTCCTCAAAGGTGGCCGGCCAGGTAGGCGGGCCCCACCAGCGTTCCAGCTGGCGCGGGTCTTCCCAGATCTGCCAGACCCGCTGGACGTCCGCGTCAAATTCTGCGATCAGGGTGAAGCTGAGCGCTTCAAGATTCTTGGTGGAACTGATTACCGGCATTGCAGAAACCTTTCCTTATCCTTCGGCCAGAATGTCAGCGATCCGGCCTACGCGCTGCTGCCAAATCGCCTCGTACTCATCGAGCAGCCTGCGGGCTTTCTGCAGCCCTTCATGGTTACCCCGCACGATCTGCTCCCTTCCGCGCTTTTCCTTGGTGACCAGGGATGCGCGCTCCAACACCGCAACATGCTTTTGGACGGCGGCGAAGCTCATGGCGTAAAGGCCTGCGAGACCGGAGACTGTGTATTCCCCGACCGTCACCCGGCGGACGATGTCCCGCCGCGTTGAGTCGGCGAACGCCTGGAACAGGCGGTCAAGTTCGGTTTCGCGGAGCTGATCTACAACCATTTGGTTGTAGAATAGTCCCGCACGAAGCGGGTGTCAATGCTTTCTGCACCGCCTGTTTCCGGCGCAGAAAGCCCCGGCCGGCAATGTATCTTGTTGCCCATGGGCATTTTCCTGGCCGGCGCCGGACCGGACTACCACTCCTTTCCTGACGTGTTTGAGCGCTTCGTCGAGGACATCCCCGGGGGCAGCGGCCGGAGGCGCCGGATCGCCGTCGTGGTGCACCACCGCGGCGGGAACCCGGACAGTGTGCTGCAGGATTACGCCGGACCGCTTCAGTCACTGGCCTCCTGTGAGGTGGTACCGGTCCTGCTGCGTGAGGGCAGCCCGGCGGATCCGGCCGCTTTCGAGGGCGCTGACGCAGTGATGGTGGGCGGCGGGCTGACCCCGGTGTACCTCGAGGGGCTCCGGGACTGCGCCGGTGTCATCGCGGCCAGGGTGGCCGACGGCGCCCCGTACCTTGGGTTTTCCGCCGGCGCAATGGTTGCGCCCGGCAGGGGCATTATTGGCGGCTACCGGATCGGGGGCGTCGAGGTATGCGGCGAGGAGTGTTCCGAGGACCTCGACGAGGTGGATGTACGTGACGGATTGGGGCTTGTTCCCTTCTCCGTGGACGTCCACGCCGCCCAGGCCGGCACCCTCAGCAGGGCCGTGGGTGCCGTGGCCGCGGGACTAGTGCCCAGGGCGGTGGCGGTGGACGAAAACACGGCAGTTGTCCTGCCCAGCGCCGGCGGGGTGGAATTTGAGGCAATAGGCCGCGGCAACTGCTGGGATGTCCGCAGGACGGGCACAGGCTGCAGCGTTGCCCTCCGCTCGGCGGGCAACTGAAAACAGTACCGCCGGGCTGGGGCAGGACCGGCTACTACTCGAAGTGTGTCTGGATGCTGGTGCCGGACAATTGTTCGATCAGTTCAGTGGCGACATCACGCAGCTTGCGGTTACGGTTGCTGGAAACCTTGGTGAGAATCTCCATCGCTTCCGATTGCGAGCACCTGTTCTGCGCCATGATCACACCGCAGGCCAGGTTGATGGCGGTCCGGCTTTCCATAGCCGCCTCCAGGTCCTCGGCCCGGTGTTCTGCAGACTTGATGCGGACCGACAGCTGCAGTGTGCTGTGGGCGGCGGCAGCGAACCCAAGAGCCTTGTCGTAAACGTTAGGGGTGAAGACGCCGGGCTTGGACGCGAAGAAGTTGAGCGCGGCGCTGGCTCTATCGCTGATCTCAAGGGGCACTCCCAGGGAGCTGTAGACGCCCGCCTCCGCGAATTTCCGGCTCAGCTCCGGCCACCTCTGATCAGACGCGACGTCGTCGATAATCACGGGCGACATGTCCCGGAGCGCCTTGATACAGGGGCCGTCGCCCACCGCCTGCTCCAGCTCATCCAGCTCGATGGCGCGTTCGCTGCTGCCCGCGGCAGTAGAGGGCTTGCGCCTCAGCTTGACGGTAACTGCGCATTCGATCTGGTCACCGGCTGCCTCCGAAACCGCCGCAGCCGCCAGCTTGGAGAGCCCGGAGAGGAATTCAGCTGCATCTTCCGTGCCCACCAGAATGCTCTGGAGCTGCTCTGCAGGTTCGCTCCCTGATGAATTCGACATGGGCACATCCTATTCTCATCCGACCAAGCGGAGGTCCAGGTACTCGACTACGGGACGTTGTGTTGCAGTGCCGCCGCTTCGGGCTCGTCCGAGGGTTTGGGCATTATCCGCTCCGAAGTCTTCCGGATGGCTTGCCGCGCTTCGGCCAGTTTACGGGAATCAAGACCCGTCCTCAGCAGCGCATCCTCCAGCTCCGCCAGGGCGTTACGCAGGGCCGGGGCGTCGGGATGCTGGATGACGGCGGGGATGCAGGCGTCCAGCGCCGATTGGAAAGAGTCCATGTCGCTCCTATGCAACCGGGGCGCAAGGCGGGCGAAAGACCTGATCAGTTCGGCGCAGGTTTGGGCTTGACGCGATTCTGCCGTGGCAACCACAAGGTTGGACAGTGCCGCCAGCCCGCGTGCCACGGCTCCGTCCGTGTAGACGATCGGCAGTTCCTCCGGTTCCTTTGAACGGTCGGACCTGTCCCTTTCACCACTGACGAGCCAGCGACCCAACAGGTCCGAGAGGGAACGGATAGCTGCTATGGCGGTGTTCGGGCTCTGCCCTGCGCTTGTACCCGTGGCCCAGGCGATATTTTCCAGCTGGTCCAGGGCGTATCCGGATTCAGCGTCAACGTCCCGGACGTCGTCAATGCCAAAAGCGGAAAGTACCTCAGTGTCATGCGAGTCGTCATCGGGGTCCACTCCCACGAGGCGGGCAACGACGTCGCCGAACACCATATATTCGCCCAGCCTCCCCTCGACGAGAATCTCACGGTCGTCGCCGACGGCACTGGCAACCCGGGCCAACTGAGGGAGGTCAATCGTCACCACGTAGCCACTGTCGAGCACGTTCACTTGTCTCTCAGGGGCGCCAGGGCTGGTTTTGCGCTCCATAGCGGTGCTGCCCAGCAGCCGCAGCTCACTTTCCCGTGCTTCAAGGGCCAGGTCATGGATTGACCGCATCACGGACTCCGGCCGCATCTGGTCAACGCTGGCATGGATCAGCATCAACAGGACCACCAACGCAACGATGGTCAGGAACAACGTCACGCATGCACCGTAGACGGGAGCCGCGTCCTCCCTGGCCAGTCCGAGGACCAGGAATGTGAAGGCGGATGCACCAACAAAGAAGCCGAAGTACGCCTGGTTGGCCTTTCGCCTCAGGAACTGATCCAGGACCACCGGGGTCAGGGAACTGGCAGTCTGCTGCACAGCCAGGAGCAGCACAGAGAAGGTGATGGATGTTACAGTCAGCAGGCTGGTGGCCACCGCGGAAACAAAATCAACCGCACCGCCTGGCGGCACCAGGGTTTCCGCGCCATCCAGAAAAGCTCCGTGGCTTCTGGAGGACGCGTCCAGCACCGAGACAGCAACCCCTGCCACGCAAAAGCCCGCCGTAATCAGCAAAGGCAGCCTGAGAAACTCGGCTATTCCACGCTGCAACCGGCTAGCCTCGTGCATGCCGCCCGAACTGCGGAGGGGATCTTCCAGGGCTGCCTCACGTACGTCCGGCCTATCCTTGCCGCTCATCAGCCGGCACCTCCGGATCTATCCTTTGTCCCCATCCACGAAGTACGGCCGCTCCCTGACCACCACCATTAAGGACGATTCCTACTTACCCTGACGCGCCACGATTATGCGGTTTTCAAGCGCCGCGAGCTCAATGTCTGGGCTTGCTTG
Source organism: Arthrobacter sp. D3-16 (assembly GCF_054408515.1). Taxonomy (NCBI): domain Bacteria; kingdom Bacillati; phylum Actinomycetota; class Actinomycetes; order Micrococcales; family Micrococcaceae; genus Arthrobacter; species Arthrobacter sp. D3-16. The sequence continues at coordinate 3,441,458 of NZ_CP096437.1, forward strand.
GGGATCAGACCTGGCGGGAAAGGATGGCCTGGCTGACTTCCTTAATCGCCTGGGTTACCTTGATCCCCCGGGGACACGCCTCGCTGCAGTTGAACACCGTCCGGCACCGCCATACCCCTTCCCGGTCGTTGAGGACCTCAAGCCTCATGTCCGCCCCGTCATCCCGGGAATCGAAGATAAACCGATGGGCGTTCACAATGGCGGCAGGCCCAAAGTATTGCCCGTCGTTCCAGAAGACCGGACAGGAGGAGGTACAGGCAGCACAAAGAATGCATTTGGTGGTGTCATCAAAGCGCTCCCGCTCCTCCGGGGACTGAAGCCGTTCACGCGTTGGCTCGTGGCCCCGGTTGATCAGGAACGGAAAGATCTCCCTGTACGACTGGAAAAAAGGCTCCATGTCCACAATCAGGTCCTTCTCCACCGGGAAACCCTGCAAGGGCTCAACGGTGATGGGTTTCCCCGGCTCCAGGTCCTTCAGCAGGGCCTTGCACGCCAGCCTGTTCCGGCCGTTGATCCGCATCGCATCCGAGCCACATACTCCGTGGGCGCAGGACCGGCGGAAGGAGAGGGAACCGTCCACCTCCCACTTGATCCGGTGAAGCGCGTCCAGGACACGTTCTGTGGCGAGCATAGTGAGCGGGTAGTTTTCCCAGCGTGCCAATTCGGAGAACTCCGGGTTATATCGACGCACCCGGACGATGACATCCAACGTTGGCACATCCTCGCTGACGGACTGCGGGAGATCAACTTTCGAAGGTGGTTCATGCGCATCAAAATCCATGGCAAGCACTCTTTCCGGCGGTTTCCTGGCGAAAGCCTTATGCCTATTCGGGCAGTTCCATCTGGAAACCGCACGGACAGTGCAATACCTGCGTTGTGAGGTATACGTCCAAGGCGTCCACCAGGTCCTGGTCAGTTGTGGCAGGGGCATAGAGACGGCGGAGTTCGGAGCCGGTTTTCTGCATGGGCTGCCCGCAGTGGATGTAGTGCCCGCCGAGGGCAAGCACGTCCTCCAGGCTCCGGACCCGGTTCAGGACTGCGGCAACAGCAACAACGCCTGCCCGATGGAGGTATTGGTTCCTGCACGTTCTGCAGGAGTAACCCACTTCCACGGAATCGCTCGCAGGAGGCGTGAGCGCCGCGATGGAGTGCAGGGCCAAGTGGCGGTCCGAGCCGCACTTGGTGCAGATGAGGGGATAGTCCTCAGTCCGCTCTCCCCTGATGCCGTTGTTGGGACCCTCGGGGTGGATCGACATTGTCAGGCGGCCGCGGGATAGCTGGACAGGATGTAGTCGGCCGCCGCGGGACCGACCATCCGGAGCCTGCTGTCATGAACGTCGACGCCGGCCCGGTGCATCGCGGCCCGGAAGGTAATGTCCGGCTTCGCTTCCAGTCCATGCAGGAAGCACCAGCTGACGTACAGTCCGTAAAGGCAGTCCGCGGACATGGGGCAGTCCGTATCGAATTCGGGAACTGTGGCTTCGGCAAGAAAGGTTGAGAAATGCGAGGCAGCCATGATGGCTCTCTTTCGCTGGTGTGCATCTGTCCGCCGTGTTGCTACAGCGGTTCCTCCTGATGGCCCTGCACATGACCCGGAGGGGGAAGCGTCCAAATGACGTGACGCCTGCCACTTAGAATGTACGCATTCGCGGCCCTGCTGTCCAGCAGACCCGCTCCCGTGGCTATTCGTCGAAGTGCGTGCGCAGCGCCGGGTCCGGCGAAACGGATTCGATGACGCCTGCGGCCACGTCCCGCAACTTGATATTGCGGCTGTTGGAGGCCTTCCGCAGAATAGCCATGGCTGCGGCCTGGCTGCACCGGTTTTGCGCCATGATGACCCCGACGGCGATGTCGATGGCCGTCCTGGACTTCATAGCCGCCTCCAGGTCCTCCTTCGCGTCCTTCAACTGGGCCATGCGCAGTTCGACCCTAAGCGTTTTGGAGGACTGCTCGCCGAACAATTCAGTTCGTTTGATGTCCTCCGGGGAGAATCCTTGAACTGCTGAGGAGTAGATGTTCAGGGCAGCAGTTGCATCTCCCTCCAGCTGCAGGGGAACGCCAAGGATTGAGCGGACACCGCGTGCAGCAACCGCACGTACATATTCGGGCCAGCGCCGCTCGGTGGTGACGTCGCCGACGTAAACGGTTTGGCCGGTCCGCATGGCGGCAAGGCAGGGGCCGTCGCCGTGGGCGTACTGCAGCTCATCCATGATCCGGGCCTGCGGTGTACTGGAGGCCACAGTGACGGGCCTTTTTCGTCGGACCACGGTGACGTTGCAATGGACATCGCCGCCAGGTGGGGCCAGCATGGACGCCGAGAAGACGGCAAATTCCTTGAAGAAGTCCTGGGGGTCAGCCGTTTGCAGGACCAGATCCTGGAGGCGGGAGACGATCCCGTCCTCCGTTGCGGCGGTGCTGACTAAAGCGTTTGCAGCGAGGGGAAAGGATTCTGCAGTGTCAGGCAAAGAATCTGCAGTTTCGGGCACAGCGTCCATGGCACTTCCTGAAGTTGGGCTTCAACCGCATTCAGTTTTCGCGTGCGGCCTTAAGACGCCCACTTCCAAACGTTTCACCCAGCCTACATGGATTTTTTGGACAAGCGGCAAACCGGCGTGCCGGAGCCAGACATGGCGGATGCGCCAAGGGTATGCTGGATATGGGCCGCAGTAATTTTCCGGTCCCGGCCCAGCAGGGGGCACTCCGAAGGACGGCAACGTCCGACCAGAAGGTTGGCTATCATGCCACAGCAGCTCCCCCTGGATGAACTCACCCTTGCCCTCGCGCGCATCAACGGCCTGCTCCTGACCGAGGAGAAGGTTGACCGCGCCGTTCAGTTGCTGGCCGAGGGCATCCGTGACGCCTTCCCGGGAAGTTCCGGTGCCGGGGTGTCACTCCTGGACGAGCAGGGGAACAGAACCAGCACAGGAGCCACGGACCCTGTTGTGTTGGAGGCAGACAAGGCACAATACGAGCTTGGCCAAGGTCCCTGCCTTACGGCCTGGGCGACAGAACGCACAGTGGTGATCCACGACGTTGTTACCGATGACCGCTGGCCGCAGTGGTCCCAAGCGGTACAGAGCTTCGCCATCCGGTCCGTAATCAGCGCTCCGCTGATGTCCGGCACCCGGTGTCTGGGGGCCCTAAAGATCTACTCAACCCAACCGGGGGCTTATGACGCCGCCACCGCACGCCCGCTGGAAAAACTCGTCGTCCCTGCCGCCACGCTGCTGGCCAACATCCAAAGCTCGGAAGCACCGAAGCGCTTCACTCAGGTCCTGACATCTGCCCTGTTGAGCCGGGACACGATCAACCGCGCCCAGGGCTTCCTGATGCACAGGCAAGGCCTGGATCAGGGCGCTGCCCTGCAGAAGCTCCTGGAGCTTTCCAAGACCGGCAGGCAGTCCCTCTTCAGCGTCAGCACCGAAATACTCACCAGGACGAAGGACGGCCCTGATGACGGAAGCTGACCACGACAGGCCGGATTCCTCGGCAGGGCTGGAGCAGGAGCAAAGCCGGCTCCTGCGCAAAGCCCTGCTCCACGCGGGCATCCGGCACGGGGATCTTTGGCTGCGCTACTTCAGCATCGGCGGAACAGTAGGCGAATACGAAGTGGACGCCTACATCCAGTCGCTGATGTCCCTGCCACCGGACCAACGTGACTTAATAGCGCACGCAGCGAATGAGTTGATCGACGAATTTCCGCCACTGCCGCGCGCGCCGTACCTGGAAGACCTCATCCAGTAAAAAGGAGCCTCGATATGCGACACGACATGGGTCTTCCCAAGGCTACGGCCCTGGAGTCGGCCGCTTTCCTGCTCGACGTATTCCTCCCCACGGCCGCGAAGGGGCCACTCATCCGCAGGCCAAAGGCAGAGGCGGGTGCAGAACGGCTGGGACTGGATGACCGGGCAGTCCGTAGGATGGTGAAACTTGCCCGGAAATACCGGAAGGGACCGTTGATGCTTCGCCTCCCGGGGCGCCAACAGGCGGTAGTGCTGCATCCGGAACACCTGCACTATGTCCTGGCCAACTCACCGGAGCCCTTCTCCCCGGCAAGCAATGAAAAGAAGGCCGCCCTCGAGCACTTTGAACCCCGCTTCGTGCTCATTTCACAAGGACCGGAAAGGACCGCTCGAAGGGCGCTGCAGGAGCAGGTCCTTGACGCCCATAGCCCCGTGCATCGGCTTGCGGGATCGTTCCTGCCGATCGTGCGGGAGGAAGCGGACCAGCTGCTCCAAAGCGCTGGGAACGGCAGCGGGTCCGAAAGCCTTGAACTCGATTGGGATGACTTCATCCAGCCCTGGCGCCGGGTGGTGCGGCGTACTGTCTTCGGAAACAAGGCGCGCGACGACCATGAGTTGACCGCGATGCTCGCTGAGCTCCGGGGAAACGCAAACTGGTCCTTCCTCAAACGGCAGAACACCAAGCTAAGGGCAGAGTTCCTCGCCCGCGTTGATGACCGGCTGAAGACCGCTGAACCGGGGAGCCTGGCATTTGTGATGGCCAGCATGCATCCGGGTCAGGACGCCGCCCCGGTTGACCAGGTCCCGCAGTGGCTGTTCGCCTTGGAGACCTCGGGCATGGCCACCTTCAGGACCCTGGCGCTTCTTGCCACGCATCCCGAACAGTTGGCCGCGGCTAGGGCTGAGGTACAGCAGGACGAAACGGAACGCCGGCACCTGCCGTTCCTGCGCGCCTGCGTCCTTGAGTCGTTGCGGCTGTGGCCCACAACGCCCGCGATCCTTCGCCAGACCACCCGGGAAGTCCAATGGCCCGACGGCGACATGGGAACCGGCTGCGGTGTCCTGATTTATGCCCCGTACTTTCACCGGGACGAAGACAAGGTCCCACAGGCGCATTCCTTCGTGCCGGAACGGTGGCTGGACCGCAACTATGACGAGGAGTGGCCGCTGGTTCCCTTCAGCGCAGGCCCGGTGTTCTGCCCCGGTCGCCAGCTGGCGCTGATGCTCACGAGCGCCATGCTCGCCTCCCTCATCGAGGAGGTCTCTTTTTCACTGTCTTCACCGCACGCCCTGGACCCGCAATCACGGCTGCCAGGAGAACTCAACAACTACTCCCTGCGCTTCAGCGTCACCGGCAGCAAGCCGCAACCCAGCCCGGAGCAAGCTTTCTAAACCGCCGGGACCTGCCGCGGGGCCGCCGTCGTAAGCCCTTCCCGGACGGCGGGTTTCCCTGTGAGCCAACGGGGCGGCGGCGAGCCCTTGGCTCTATGCTGGGACTATGGCGCAGCAACTTCCCCTCGACGAGCTCAGCACTGTGATCGCTCGCATTCACGGGCTGCTGCTGACGGAAGAAAAAGTGAATACCGCAGTGCGGCTGTTGGCCCAGGCAGCCAAGGAGTCCGTTCCTGGCACCATCGGAGCAGGCGTATCCCTCCTGGATGCACGGGGGCGCCGCACCAGCAGCGGTTACACGGACAGGATTGTTAGGCAGGCCGACACCAAACAGTACGAGTGCGGGGAAGGTCCGTGCCTGACCGCGTGGGCCACAGAGGAACCTGTACTGGTCAGGGATCTGAATGATGAATCCCGGTGGCCGGAATGGCGCAAGGCCGTAGCGGGTCTGCCCGTGCGTTCAGTTGTCAGCGCACCCCTGGTCGCGGGCAAGGAATCCATCGGCGCCCTGAAGCTGTACGCCGCCACCCCCGATACCTATGACGAGTCCAGCGTCATCCTGCTTCAGCTCTTTGCCGCCCCGGCCGCCACCCTGCTCTCGCACATCCAGGCCAGCGAGGCGCCGCACAGGATGACGCAGGGCCTGCAGGCGTCCCTGTACAGCCGTGACGTTGTAAACCGGGCGTGCGGCGTGCTGATGGAACGCCTGGGGATTAGCCACGAAGCCGCCCTGCACCAGTTGATTAAGCAGGCCCGCGACGAAAATACCGCATTGCAGCAGATCAGCGAACGTGTCCTGGCCGGGACGCCGGCACACGGGGCGTAGGAGCTGCCCGTGGGGTTTGATCCGAACGAACCGGAACAACGGCGCAGGCTGCGCTCCGCGCTGAAGGCCGCGGACATCCTGGTATCCGAGCTGTGGCTGAAATATTTCGGCATGTCCGGCGATGCGGGCGAATACGAGGTGGAAGCCTACCTGCAAGGGCTGCTTTCCCTGCCGCCCGTCCAGCGCGACCTGCTGGCGCTGGCCGCCAATGAGCTCATTGACGACCTCCCCCGGCCCCGCGCACCTTACTCCGACGATTTCGACGGCGGCACGGCAACAGCTCCCGAGGCGGCGGACAGCCGGGATGACGGCACGAGACGGCAAGCCGGGCCGGACGAGTAGATCGGAGCGTGCGAGCGTATCAATAGGTCCCGTACCGGCGTAGTGTCAGTAGTAGGAGATTTCGGGATAACAACAGATCCAGAGGTTGAATACTCAGGTCAGCCGTGCAGAGAGCGGAGGCCGATGGCCAGGGGCAAATGCTCACGGCAAACCCAGGGATCGAGGCCTCGTGGCCCAGGACAGCAGACTTACCACTTCGGACCAGATGCAGGATCTGCTACTCGAGAGCCCTGAATTTCCTGAGTTCCTCCTGGGTCTCGCCACAATGTCCGCTTCGCTGGTCGGCGCCGATGGCCAGGTGACGTGCACCATTACAGTGGAGCGCGACGGAGGGCCGGCAACGGTTGCCAGCAGCAGCGAAGCGGGCCGCCGGCTGGATGAAACACAGTACGCGTTCCATGACGGGCCTTGCCTGACGGCGGCCCGGGAGCAACGCCTCGTGTTGATCCCGGACCTGAGGGGCGATGCACGCTGGAGCGACTACCTGGAGGCAGCACTCCATGAAGGCGTGCGTTCCGTCCTGGCTGTCCCCATCCCCACCGAGCCCTTTTCCCGTGCAGGATTAAACTGTTACGCAAGTACGGTGGGCGCCTTCACCGGGGAAACAGTGCCCCTGTTGGAGCAGCACGCGGCATCCATGTCCCGCGTCCTGAGGATCGCCCTGAGGCTGCACGGCGCGAATGTACATCCCGGGCACCTCCGCGCCGCGCTGAAGTCACGGGCCGTGGTGGACGCTGCGGTGTCCCTGATCATGCTCCAGCAGCGTGGCGGGCGGGACGACGCCTTGGAGGTCCTCCAGCGGGCCGCCAAGTCCAACAACCGGCGGGTCCATGACATCGCCAGCGACATCGTCCGGGGAGCTCAGCTCCCGGCAGGCCGGCTCAACGGAGGCTAGGAATGTGTACCGACGGGGGCGAAGGTTCCGAGCAACCGAACCGTGCAGCTGAAGAGCGGCGCGGCACAGCTGAACGCTTCCGGAACACCGATTTGCCGCTGGCCAAGTTGTGGACGTACTACTACGGGCTCGGTGGCGGAATTGATGAGATGTCCCTGGATGCCTACCTCCATGAAGCAATCGACATTCCGGCCGCGCAAGTGGCCTTGATTGCCACGGCGATTACGGAACTAACGGAAGGTGACCTACCATGACTGCTCACGATTCCAGCGCCGGCAGCTTTGACGCCGCACCCCGGGAAGTCCCGCAATCGGCGTCGAACATTGAGCTGCGGCTTCAGGAAATGGTCCTGGACAGCCGGGACATCGTCGGCTTCCTCACTGACTTGGCGGTGGTTGCCTCTTCAAGGCTGTCCTCCCCCGACAACCGGATCCACACCGGAGTCACCGTCATCCGGCGCAAGAGAGCCGAAGCAGTAGCCAGCAGCGACGCGGCAGCACACGCCCTGGACGAGTTGCAGAACGGGTTCGGGGATGGACCCTGCCTGACGGCACTCCGGGCCGGAACGACTGTCCTGGTGTCGGACCTTGCGGTCGAGCGGCGCTGGCGCGCCTACCTGAAGGTGGCCAGGGAGCATGGCGTTTCCTCCATCCTTGCCGTACCGCTGGACCTGGCCGGCGAGGCAGAAGCGGTCCTCAACCTCTATTCCGGCCGAAGCAACGGATTTTCCGACGACGATGTGTCCACCGTGGAAGCCTTCGCCAGCCAGGCCGCAAGTTCAGTGCGGCTGGTACTTCGCATCACCCAGCTCAGCGAGGCCAGGAGCGACCTCGCCTCGGCCATGCAGTCCCGCACCGTCATCGACATGGCGGTCGGCGCCATCATGGCAGAAAACAGGTGCAGCCGGGACACTGCATTCCAAATCCTCACGAAGGCCTCCAACACCCGCAACATCAAGCTCCGGGATGTAGCGGCTTCCGTCATCAGGTCCATCTCGGGCGAGCAGCAGATCGTCACCTACTTCGACGAGTAGCACCGCTGCCCCAGTTGGCTAAGACGTGACGAGTCTCACCTGCAACAATCCGCATATTGGTTGAGAGGCGCACCCGGCTCTGGGCACCATGGGAAAGCAGGGCTTGCGGCTTCCGGAGCAACACTTCCCGCGGTCCCGTGTGCTTGGTCACATCAGCCCTGCTACGGTTGCCAATCCTCACGGCAACCTGCACCATGGAAGTACGGGAATGCGCTTTCCCACCTGCAGTCAGTTCTCACCGACGAGGACACGGTCCGGGCAATGAAGTCTCCGGGCCGCCAACCGCATGAAATGGAAGTTGAATAATGACGTTCGATGCCAATGACTCCGTAACCCTGAAGATCTGGGACCGGTCGGCCCTCCACCACACGCTGGACACCGCGGTAAGCGACCTTTCCGCGCGCCACAACACCACCACCTGCCGCATCGCCGTCACTTGCAGCGGACCCAACACCTTTACGCTGAGCGTGCGCGGCGAAGACCGCGCGCTGGTCTCCGCGTAAGTCCCACCCCTCAGAGGAAAGCGGGCGACGGCGGGAGGTTCCGCCGTCGCCCGCTTTCCTGCTTTGCGGGTGTTTCAGTTGCTCGCTGAGCGGCCGTGGGACAGCCCGGTGGGGAAGCCCACCAGCACCGGTTCCGGAAATGCGCAGCCGGCGGGCGAGTGGTCAGCAGCAGTCCTGATCGTCGTCGCAGCAACCGGAGTCGCCGCAGCATCCTGTCCTCATTCCGCTCACCCCCTCCCCTGTTCCGGGTCCTAGCTGTGGGTTGGTTCCTCGACGAGCGCGGTGGCGATGCTGTCCGCATCCTCCAGCGCGGCGAGGTAGCGCTCGGCGTCGAGGGCAGCAGCACAGCCCGTACCGGCGGCGGTGATGGCCTGGCGGTACCGGTGGTCCACCGCGTCGCCGCAGGCAAACACGCCGGAGAGGTTGGTAACGGTGGTGGGCGAATCCACCTTGATGTAGCCGTCGTCATCGAGGTCCACCTGCCCGGTCAGCAGTTCGGTGCGCGGCACGTGGCCGATCGCAACGAAGATCCCGGTGGCGGACTGGTGCCGGCTCTCCCCGGTGCGCGTGTCCGTGAGCGTTACCCCGGAGACTTTGCCGTCGCCGTGAATGGCCGTGACGGCGGAGTTCCAGGCAAAGGTGATCTTGGGGTTGTCCTTGGCCCGCTGCGCCATGATGCGGGAGGCGCGCAGCTCGCCCTTCCTCACGACGACGGTGACGGACTTGCCGAACCGGGTCAGGAACATTGCTTCCTCCATGGCCGAGTCCCCGCCGCCCACCACGATGATGTCCTGTTCGCGGAAGAAGAACCCGTCGCAGGTGGCGCACCAGGAAACTCCGTGGCCGCTGAACTTTTTCTCCTCCGGCAGCCCGAGTTCCTTGTAGGCGGAGCCGGTTGCCAGGATGACGGCCGGGGCACGGTGGGTTTCGCCGCCGCCGGTGACCACCGTCTTCAGGTGGCCGCCGAGCGCAACCTCCGTGACGTCGTCGAACACTACCTTGGCGCCGAACTTTTCGGCCTGCTCCTGCAGCCCCTCCATGAGCTCCGGTCCCTGGATGCCGCCGGGGAAGCCCGGGAAGTTTTCCACTTCGGTGGTGTTCATGAGCGCACCGCCGGCAGTCACCGATCCGGCCAGCACCAGCGGTTCAAGGCCGGCCCGGGCAGCGTAGATGGCAGCGGTGTAGCCGGCGGGGCCTGAGCCGATGATGATCAGCTGTTCGGTGGCGGCGTGCTGGTTGTTGGCGTTAAGGGTCACGGGGGTTCCTTTGCTTCAGGCGTGTGGGAAAAGGCTACTGGGCGTCCGGGTGCCGTGCGGGTACCAGCTCCGTGATCAGGTTCTCGATGCGGGTCTTGATGTCGTCGCGGATGGGGCGCACGGCGTCCACGCCCTGGCCTGCGGGATCCTCCAGGACCCAGTCCTCATAGCGCTTTCCGGGGAAGTAGGGGCATTCGTCACCGCAGCCCATGGTGATGACGACGTCGGATTCCTTGACGGCCTCGGTGGTGAGCATTTTCGGGATTTCGGCGGACATGTCGATGCCGAGCTCTGCCATGGCCTCGACGGCGGCGGGGTTCACTTTGTCCGCGGGCTGGGAACCGGCGGAGCGGACCTCCACCGTCCCCTTGGCCATCGTGGTGAGGAACGCGGCAGCCATCTGGGAGCGGCCCGCGTTGTGGACGCAGACGAAGAGGACGGAGGGCTTCCTGGCTGTTTCGGTGGTCATCATGTCTCCTGGAGATGTGTGGTTCAGCGGGCGGCGGGGGCGAAGTAGCGTCGGCGCGCCCACAGTGCGGCGTATACAAGTGCAACAAGTGCGGGCACTTCAATCAAGGGGCCGACGACGCCGGCGAGCGCCTGGCCGGACGTGACACCGAAGGTGCCAATCGCCACAGCGATGGCCAATTCGAAATTGTTGCCGGCGGCGGTGAAGGCGAGGGTGGTGGTTTTGGCGTAGCCGAGGTCCAGCCACTTTCCCACGAGCATGCCGGCGCCGAAGACCACCACGAAGTAGACCAGCAGCGGCAGCGCGATCCTGGCGACATCGAGCGGCCTGGACGTGATGGTGCCGCCCTGGAGGGCGAACAGGAGTGTGATGGTGAAGAGGAGTCCGTAGAGTGCCCAGGGCCCGATCTTCGGCAGGAAAGTGCCTTCGTACCAGTCCCGGCCCCTGACCTTCTCCCCGAGCGTCCTCGTGAGGAAGCCGGCCAGCAGCGGGATGCCGAGGAAGATCAGCACGGAGGCGGTGATGGCCCAGAAGGAGAAGTCGGCGCTCGTGGTGGGCAGGCCCAGCCAGGACGGCAGGAGTTGCAGGTAGAACCAGCCCAGCGCGCCGAATGCGACCACCTGGAAGACGGAGTTGATGGCCACCAGCACGGCGGCAGCCTCCCGGTCACCGCAGGCGAGATCGTTCCAGATCATCACCATCGCGATGCAGCGGGCCAGCCCCACGATAGTCAGTCCTGTGCGGTACTCAGGCAGGTCGGCCAGGAAGATCCAGGCCAGGACGAACATAAAGGCCGGGGCCAGGAGCCAGTTGATCACCAGCGACGAGACCAGGAGCTTCCTGTCCGCGATGACCCGGTTCGCCTGGTCGTAGCGGACCTTGGCCAGGACGGGGTACATCATCACCAGCAGGCCGATGGCAATGGGGAGGGAAACCTCGCCCACCTTCACTGCTTCCAGTGCGGTATTCAGGCCCGGGAGGAGGCTGCCCAGGGCCAGGCCGAGCAGCATGGCGGCCACGATCCAGACGGGAAGGAACCGGTCCAGCGTGGAGAGCCTGCCAACGACGGCGGCCTCTCCGGGGGCGGACGGCGGCTGGTGCGTCTGGGTACTCACGGTGCTCCTGTGCGGCTCAACTAAATTGATGGTTGTCGATATATGAAGTATGGCCATCCATATCGACGGATGTCAATCTGTTGCATAATGGGGTGCATGACCTCCCTGCAGATTCTCGAACCCGAGGTGGACGCCTCCTGCTGCACGCCGTCCGAGAAGCCGGCCCTGGGCGCCAAGGAAGCCCAGCAGCGGGCATTGGTGTTCAAGGCGCTGGCAGATCCGAACCGGCTCCGCCTGCTGTCCATCGTCAAGGCGGGGGAATCAGGCGAAGCCTGCGTGTGCGACCTGACTGAGCCGCTGGACCTTGGCCAGCCCACGGTCTCCCACCACCTGAAAATCCTCGTGGACGCCGGACTGCTGCACCGTGAAAAGCGTGGCACCTGGGCCTACTACTCGCTCGTCCCCGGCGCGCTGGATGAGGCGGCCGGACTCCTGGCGACGCTGTGAAGCAGCAATCTGCGGCGCAAGCACAAGGGCGCGGAGCTGGCCCGGCCTACCCGGCCCGCGCGCCACTGAGCCTGGTCCCGGCGGTGCTGGTATCGGCGTCGGGCTTTCTGCTGTTTGCCCGGGAGGACCGCGTCCCGGGCTTCCTCCTCCTGGCCGCCGCCCTGGTGCTGGCCGTTATGATCAGCCGCCGCCTCGCTATTGACCTGGCGTTGATTGCCGTGGGCCTGACTGCCATGAGCCTGGTCCCCATCACCACGGACATCAGCACCGAGCACATGGCCGTAATGGGTACGGCGATGGTCCTGGCTGTCGGCATTCCCTATGCGGTTTCGCGGTTCGTCACCAAGGACCACGCCATCCGCTTCCCCGTCCGGACCGGCCAGCCGTGGACCCGTGCCGAAAAATGGTACCTGCCGGCAGTCCTGGTGATCGGGTACGCCCTGATGCCGGTCTACATGATCCGGACCGGCGTCTACAACAACTGGCCGGCCGTCAGCGACCCGGAAGGCATCGCGCGCCTCTTCCTGGGAACCAACGTGCTGGGGATCTGGGACGAGCTGTTCTTTATTTGCACGGCCTTTACGCTCCTGCGCCGGCACCTACCCGACTGGCAGGCCAACCTGCTCCAGGCCGTGCTTTTCACGTCATTCCTCTGGGAACTGGGATTCCACTCCTGGGCGCCGTTCTTCATCTTCCCGTTTGCCCTGCTCCAGGCAAGGCTCTTCACGATTACCAAGTCCCTGTCCTACATCGTCAGCGTCCACCTGCTGTTCGACTTCGTGCTGTTCCTGGTCCTCATCCACGCCCACAACCGTGAGTGGATCGACATATTCCTGTACTAACGCCTCCTGCCGAATTGGGACTCACCTGCTCTGGACGTGAAGGATGCGGGAGCCCATAGTGGGAGCGTGCAGACACCCGATCCTGAGCTTGATGACCTCCGGCTGCGGGCGGCCCGCGGTGAGTCCGACGCCGTCGATGAACTGATTGAGCGTGCCGCCGAACACGGGGACCCGAACGAACTCCGGCGGCTGGCTCAAGCGGGCAGCCGGGACGCGGCGGACCAGCTGGTGGAAACGGCCGGCGAGGCGGGCGACCTCGATGAGCTCCGCCGCTTGGCCGCGGGAGGCAACCGGGACGCCGCCGACGTGCTCGAAGAGCTTGAAGGGGAAGCCGGCGGCGGATAGGGCGGAATGGACCATGAGGGCCGCTCCCGGTGGGCACCGACCGTCGCGGCAGGAGGGATGCCCACTCACGCGGTTGCCTAACTTCATTTCAGGCCTCGTTTTTGGGAACACACACCAGCACCCTACTCTTACTTAGGTTCCCCTAAGAAGAAGGACTGACCGTGCGCCCCATTCCCCTGCCGGACCCCGCCCATGCGGCTGAAACGTTCCGGGACGCCTGGGGAATTCCCCATCTGCGGGCGGACTCCGCGGAGGAACTGGCCTTCCTGCAAGGAAGCAACGCCGCAACGGACCGTTCGTGGCAGATCGAGATGGAACGCTGGCGCTCCGAGGGCAGGACCGCGGAGCAGCTGGGCGCCGAGGGCGTGGTGTGGGACAGGTTTGCCCGCCAGTCAAGGATTGGCCACACCGCCCGCCGCTGTTTCGCCGCGCTGGATGAGGGGACGCAGCGTTGGTGCACGGCGTATGTGGACGGCGTCAACCAGGCACTAATGGACGGCCGCCGGGACGCGCAGGAGTTCCGGGACACCAGGACCGCCCCGGCCCCCTGGGAACCATGGACTCCGCTGGGCGTCTTCCTGGTCCACCACATCCTCTTCAGCACCTTCCCCAACAAACTCTGGCGGGAACACGTCGCCGCAACCCTCGGCCCCGCCGCGGTGGGACTTTTCAGCATCGAGGCTCCGGTCTGGGCCGGCAGCAATGCCTGGGCGGCAGCCGGGAGCCTGACGGATTCGGGATTTCCACTGATCGCCGGGGACCCGCACCGGCTCATGGAGCTGCCCGGGGTGTACCAGCAGGTGCGCCTCGCCTGTCCGGAGTTCGACGTCGTTGGGCTGGCTTTTCCCGGTGTCCCCGGTCTGCCCCATTTCGGCCACACCGGCACCGCAGCGTGGGCCGTCACCAACGCGATGGCGGACTACCAGGACCTGTACACCGAGCAGCTGCGGCACGATGGCGGCACCCTGCAGGCGTTGGGGCCGGACGGCTGGGAGCCTCTGCCGGGGCACCATCAGGAGGAGATCCTGGTGCGCGGCGCCGCCGCCGAGACTGTGGATGTGATCGAAACGGCGCGGGGCCCGGTGATCTCCGGCGGGCCCGACGGCGGGGCGCTCAGCCTGCGGACGCCGTCGCGCGCTGCCGGGGTGCTGGGGTTCGAGGCCCTCCTGCCGCTCCTTCGGAGCCGTTCGGCGGCCGAGGTGGAGGCGGCGCTAACTTCTTGGGTGGAGCCCGTCAACTGTGTGCTGGCTGCGGACTCCAGCGGAGGCGTACGGAACATTGTGGCCGGCAAGGTGCCGGTGCGGAACAGGGAGAACCGTGTGCGCCCTGTTCCTGCCTGGTCCTCAGACCACCAGTGGACCGGCGGGTGGGTGGACCTGCCCCGGTCGGCAGTGGAGGCGCTTGCAGTCAACGCCAACGACCGTAATTCCGGTGGCGGCGACAGGACCGGGCTGGAATTCGCCCCCGCCCACCGAGCCGGGCGGATCCGGCAGTTGCTCGAGGAGGCCGGGCGGGAGCTCGACGCGGACGCCATGCAACGTATCCACTTGGACACCCTGTCCGGATCGTGGCCGGCCTTCCGGACGTTGCTGGAAGGCCTGGACCTGCTGAGTGATCCTGCCGGCGAGTTGCGCCGGCAGTTGCTGGGCTGGGACGGCCACATGCGGGCGGACAGCAACGCGGCAGCAACGTTCTCTGCCTGGCGTTCGGCGCTGGTCCTCGCGCTGGCACAAAGCCCCGCCCTGGAACCCTTGACCGCGCCGCACGGCCGCTCGCCCCTGTTCGCGCCGTGGCTGCACCCGGCCGCCAGGGTGGGTTTCGCCGTCGAGACCATCATCGCGAAGGGTGACCAACACGGCGTCGACGTCGGCGCAGCGGCCCGGCAGGCGCTGGAGGAAGTGGCCGCAGCACCGCCGACGGGAACCTGGGGAGACAGCCACACCCTGTTGCCGCTGCACGCGGTGTCGGACTACCCCGTGATCGGAGCCGCGGCGCCAACGGTGCCGGTGGCTTCGTTGTCCGGCGACACCAACTGCGTCCTGTCCACCGAAAGCCTGCCCGGCATCACGGACGGGTCCTTCCGAGGGCCCGTGGCACGCTACGTCTGGGACCTTTCGGACCGGACGAAGAGCCGCTGGATCGTCCCGTTCGGCGCCTCGGGAAACCCGGACAACCACCATTTTGCGAGCCAGCTGCCGCACTGGGCAGCCGGCGGA
Source organism: Arthrobacter sp. D3-16 (assembly GCF_054408515.1). NCBI lineage: Bacteria > Bacillati > Actinomycetota > Actinomycetes > Micrococcales > Micrococcaceae > Arthrobacter > Arthrobacter sp. D3-16. The sequence goes on from NZ_CP096437.1 coordinate 3,456,882, forward strand.
CTCATACCCGTTGTCAGCGACTGGGACCAGCTCACCAAGGAGAAACCATGACCGGCGCTGATACAGCCCTCCCCCTCCCGGCAAGAAGCGCGGTGTACGAGGAACAGCTCCCGGGCCTGGGCCGCCTGCGGCTCATCGTGATTGCGCCCGAGGCGGACGCAGACCTCATGTACAGCTGGGTGCGGGAGGAACGCGCGCAGTTCTGGGGCATGAGCGCCATGACCCGGGACGAAGTGCGGGACATCTATGCCTTCCTCGACAGCCTGGACACGCACCACGGCTACCTGATGGTGGTGGAGGACCAGCCTGTGGGGATCTTCCAGACGTACGAGCCCCTGCACGATCCCGTGGGCGAAACGTATCCGGCGCGCCAGGAGGATACGGGGATGCACCTGCTCCTTGCCCCCGCGGCACAACCGGTTCCCAACTTCACCGCCACCCTGCTGTCCGGGCTCATCCGGTTCCTCCTGGCCGACCCTGCAAAAGACCGCGTCGTGGCGGAACCGGATGCGCGGAACAGCAAAGCCATCGGCCGGTTTGTGGGTTACGGCTTCGAAGCCGGCCCCAAGGTGCAGTTGCCCGGGAAGGAAGCCCAACTGGTGTTTCTTACGCGTGAGACGTTCGAGTCACGGTGGGCCGGGTAGGGCACGGAGCGGTACCTATTCCTCGCCGTTGTCTTCGGCTTCCAGGTATTTCGCCATGGCTTCGCAGGCCTGTTTCCAGCGGGCGTTCAGCGCGTGCCGGTTCAACAGCGAGAACATGCCGTCGAGGACTTTTTCCATTGCGTCGTATGCGGCATCCCGGGCTCGTTCCTGCGCCGCCGGGCTGTAATAGTTCATGCCGGTAATTCGTTGTGAGGGTGGGCCCGGATGGCGGAAAACTGTTGGGTTTTAACCGGCCGGCCGCAGCGACGTGATCATCCGCCTGATGTCCTGGTACTCGGCGGTGTCCATGTATTTCCGGGCCTGTTCCGGGTACGGCAGTGACTCGGCACCGGGCGTCACGTTGTTCTCCGGATTGAAGAACGCGCCGAACATAGCGGCAGTGGGCGGCCAGGTGAAGAAGTGGAAGATGGGGCAGGCTGAGTCGCCGGTGGGAGCGGCAACAGTGGTGATGCCGTAGGCGGCGGCCGGGGTATCGGCCGGACCGGGAGCCGTGGCATCGCCGCGGGTTTCATACACGTACCGGGGCACGTCGCCGTCCCGGGCGAGCGCGGGGAGTTCCTGGGACTCAAACTCCGAGAAGGGATACTTCTCCATGCAGGTGGAACCGGTGGCCATGTTGGTCCTCAGCGTGGCCAGCGGCTTGCCGGCCTCGTTCGTCACCTCGGCGAAGGCGCCCCCGCCTTCCGGGAGCTCCCCTGCCGGATCCCGCACGCCCCACTCAGCCGGCAGGTCAAATGCAAGCTGCCCGTCCGCCGTCGTAAAGGTCATCCACGCCGTCCCCCTGGCGGTGGGCTTCGCCGGCGGGGCCGGCGTCGTGGTGGTGGCCCGGCCGTCCGGCGGGGTCGAGGCGACGGAAGGGCTGGGGACAGCGGATGCCATGGGGGCGGTGGTCGTCCCCGCCGGGGTTGTTGCCGTCGGTGGCCCTGCCTGCGGGCCGCAGCCGGCCAGCACAACAGCAGCCAGGATCATCGCGGGGACAAGCCCGCCGGACCTACGCATTTCACCCTCCCGGGACTGGGGAAAACCTGTCCTTCAATTGTCGAACCACCTTCAGGTTCCGGACCGGGGGCTGAGTGATTGGCACCGAACCGTTGCGGCGAATAACAGAAGGGCTTTAGGGCTTTAACGTGCGACGGCGGCCCGCCCCCTGGGGACTCGGCCGCCGTCGAACGCGTTGTGTTACGAAAGTGTGGCGGTATCGATCACGAAGCGATAGCGGACGTCCGAGGCAAGGACACGCTCGTAGGCTTCATTGATCTTCCCGGCGGGGATGACCTCGATCTCCGCCCCGATGCCGTGCTCCGCGCAGAAGTCCAGCATCTCCTGCGTTTCGCGGATGCCGCCGATCATGGAACCGGCGAAGGAGCGGCGGCCCATGATCAGGGCGAAGGCGTTGACCGGTAGCGGTTCCCCGGGGGCGCCGACGTTGACCAGCGCTCCGTCGAGGGTGAGCAGCTGCAGGTAGGAGCTGATGTCGATCGAAGCGCTGACGGTGTTGATAATCAGGACGAAGGTGCCGGCGAGCTGTTCGAAGGTGCCCGGATCGCTGGTGGCGTAGTAGCTGCTGGCGCCCAGGCGCAGCCCGTCTTCCTGCTTCTTCAGCGACTGGGACAGGACTGTTACCTCTGCCCCCATGGCAGCGGCGAGCTTGACGGCCATGTGGCCGAGGCCGCCGAGGCCTACGACGGCGACCTTCTTGCCCGGGCCGGCGCCCCAGTGGCGCAGCGGGGAGAACGTGGTGATGCCGGCGCACAGCAGCGGCGCGGCGGCGTCGAGCCCGATGCCTTCCGGAATCCGGACCACGAAGTCTTCGGTCACGACGACGTGGGTGGAGTACCCGCCCTGGGTGATGGTTCCGTCGCGGTCAACTGCGCCATAGGTACCGACGTTGCCAGCCAGGCAGTACTGCTCCTCGCCCTTCAGGCAGTTGGCGCATTCGCGGCAGGAGTTGACCATGCAGCCGACGCCAACCCGGTCACCCACAGCGTGCTTCGTGACGGCCGAGCCGACTTCCGTCACAACACCGGCGATCTCGTGGCCGGGAACCAGCGGGTACTGCTGCGGGCCCCAGTCGCCGCGGACAGTATGGATGTCTGAGTGGCAGATGCCGGCGAACTTGATCTCGATCAGGACGTCGTGGGGGCCCACTTCGCGGCGTTCGATGGTGGTCGCAAAAAGGTCCTCTGTGGCGGACGGGGATGCATAGGCCTTGACGGTGGTCATGGTTCTCCTGTGGTTCTTTGGGGGGTAACGAAATGCTACAGGGTCGATTAACATCAAACCCCGCGGTGGGGAGGCGTAGCGAGGGCCCTGCTGAAACGGGTTATGGCAGAACCCCTTTAGCGGCCCTCATATCCGTCCTCGATGTTGTGCCCAGCAGGGGGACGTGCGGTGTGCGGGCGGGCCAGGACAAGGAGTCCGAACAGGGAAAGCAGCGCTCCGGCGATCATCAGCAACGCCATGGGCACGGCTGTGTCCGAGCCGCCCAGTCCCGCTATCGGAGCGACGACACCGGCTGTGGTCCACTGGACGAGCCCCAGCACGGCTGAGCTGGTGCCCGGGTGTTCGGGTACTTCGGCCGAGGCGAGGGCACCGCCGTTGGAATTTATCAGGCCTTGGGCCACCATGAGGGCGAAAAAGCTGCCCATCGCCACCAGCAGCGGGGTGGCCCACCACAGGGCACCGGCCAGCATGGCCGCTCCGGCGGCAAGGGCAATAATTTGCCCCACGAAGATGACCTTCCTCGTAGACACACGGCCAGCGAGCCGTGCCGAAACCAGCGCGGCGATGGTCATGCCGCCTGCGTTTGCCGCGAAGACGATCGAGTACGCCAGGGGCGACAGGCCGTTCATGTTCTGCAGGATGAACGCGGACGTTGCCACGTAAGCGAACAGGGCGATGAAGGCCGACGACGCCACCACCACGTAGCCAACGAACCTGCGGTTTGAGAGCACGGCCTTCGCCGCACGGCCGAATTCCCCCAGCCCGCCTGCGTGCCGCTTCCCGGGCGGCAGCGACTCCGGAACGATGAACAGCGCACAGAGGGTCATCAGGATGCCAAGGGCGGCAAGCGACCAGAAGGTCATCCGCCGCCCGGTGAGTTGGAGAATGACGGCCCCGAGCAGGGGGCTGATGATGGGAGCCACGCCGCCGATGCCCATCACGAGGTTAAGTACCCGGACCAGCTGCGGCCCGTGCGCCAGGTCCACGATGACGGCCCGCCCGATGACCGTGGCCCAGCCGCCGCCGAAGCCCTGCAGGAACCGGGCCAGCATCAGGATCCAAACGTCCGGTGCGGCGGCGCAGGCAACCGAGGCGGCTGTCATGAGCAGCGTTCCCGCGACCAGCGGCATCCGCCGGCCTCGCTGGTCGCTGAAGGGCCCGCCTACCAGCTGTCCGAGCCCCATCCCGGCGAAGAACGTGGTCAACGTCAACTGCACGGCGGAGGCAGTGGTACCGAATTCTTCCGATACCCGCGGGAAGGCGGGGACGTACATATCGGTAGCCAGCGGCGCCACAGCCGTCAGGAAGATGACGGTGGCAACCAGCGTGGCCGGGACGATGCTGCCCGACGGCACGCGGGTGGTTGCGTTCGGCAGCATGGGTGGATGCTCCAGCTCGTAGATGGCTAAAAGGGGTTATCTCCATCAAACCGGCAGCCGGCAAACGTAGCGAGGGCCCTGCTGAAACGGGTTCTGCCAGACCCTCCTTAGGGTTTGTGGTTTCGTCGTAACGTGTCCGTATGGATAACCGAGCCGAGGTCCGGCAGTTCCTTTCTACCCGCCGGGGACGCATCACGCCGGAACAGGCAGGTATCGAACCGTATGGCGGGCGGCGGCGCGTGCCGGGACTGCGGCGTGAAGAAGTGGCCCGGCTGGCCGGGGTCAGCGTGGACTACTACACCCGGCTGGAACGCGGAAACCTCACCGGGGTTTCCGACAGTGTGCTGGACGCCATCGCACAGGCGCTGGAGCTGGACCGCGCTGAACACGACCACCTTTACGACTTGGCCCGGGCGGCCAACACTTCGGGACGCAAGCGTGCCGCGAGTGCCGCAGGTTCCGTCCCGTCCGGCGTGCGGCGGGAGCTGCAGTATCTCCTGGACACCATCACGGGGGCACCGGCCTTCATCGGCAATAACCGCATGGATATCCTGGCCGCCAACGCCTTGGGCTACGCGTTGTACTCCGACATGTACCGTGGCACGGCAAGGCCGGCGAACCATTCACGGTTTATCTTCCTGGACCCCCGTGCGCACGATTTCTACACGGACTGGGACCGGGCAGCGAACGTCAATGTCGCCATCCTGCGCCGCGAGGCCGGACGCAGCCCGCACGACAAAGGCATTGCCGAGCTGATCGGTGAGCTTTCCATGCGCAGCGACGAGTTCCGTACGCGGTGGGCTGCACACAATGTCCGCCGCCACTACGCCGGCACAAAGTTCTTTAAGCATCCCGTAGTGGGACTCCTCGAACTGAATTATCAGGTCCTGGGGCTGGAAGAGGATCCCGGCCATACCCTCACCGTGTACCCCGCCACGCCGGGCAGCCCCTCCGAGGAAGCCCTCAAACTCCTTGCCTCGTGGGCTGCAACCGAGAACATCGTCAAATCAGCCCAAGCCCACGCCGGGGGCTAACGCCAGGAGCTGGAAAGCGCTAACTTCCCCCCTTGCCAGGTCCCCCGTTATGCCAGCGGAACGGCCAGGATCCGGTCATCGCCGGACTGCGGATCACCGCGGCCATCGGTGTTGTTGGTCATGAACCACAGCTGCCCGTCCGGGGCCAGTGCCACATCGCGGATGCGGCCGTACTCCCGGCTGTAGTGGTCGGTGAACGTGGTGGGGTCCGAGGCGGGAACCGACCGCAAAACCTGTCCCCGGAGGTTGGCGATGAACAAAGTGCCACCGGCGTAGGCCATACCGCTGGGACTCGCCGTGCCGGGCTGCCACTGCTGCACGGGATCCACAAAACCTTCCCGGCCCGCAATCCCTTCCACGGTGGGCCAGCCGTAGTTGGCGCCAGGCCTAATGACGTTCAGCTCGTCCCACGTGTTCTGTCCGAATTCGGTGGCGAACAGGGTTCCGTCATCCGCCCACGCCAGGCCCTGCGGGTTCCGGTGCCCGTAGCTGTAAGTAAGAGAACCCGGGAAGGGGTTGTCGGCCGGGGCCTCACCGTCGGGGGTCATGCGAAGGATCTTTCCGGCAAGGGAATCCGGGTCCTGGGCGCTGTTGCGCTGTTGCGCGTCCCCGGCCGTCACGTACAGCATGCCATCGGGACCAAAGGCGATCCGGCCGCCGTCGTGCGTACTCGCGGCCGGAATCCCAGCCAGCAGTGTGTCCGGCTGCCCAAGCGAAAGCGATCCTGGTGTGCCGGTCACGGGGAAACGCTGGACCCGGTTGCCGTCCGAGCCCGTCGAATAGACGTAGAGGTCGCCGCCGCTGCCCACCGCGAGGCCCAGCAAGCCTGACTCTCCCCGGTCAGCCACGCCCTCAACGGTCCCGATGGGCCGGGCAGAACCGTCCGGCGCCAGTTCGAGAATACGTGCGCTGTTCCGCTCACTGACCAACGGCGTTCCGTCACGAAACACGACGGACCATGGGGCGGCAAGGCCGGTTGCGACAGGCTGCGGCGTCCCGGCGACAGTGGCTGGGGCGGTCCGGGTGGGTCCACTGGCCGGGGTGGAAGTGGCCGGCGCGGAAGTAACCGGAGCCGAAGACGACGGGGCAGGGAACGTAGAGGTGGGCGACGGCTGCGGGGTGGCTGTGCAGCCAGCCAGGAGAATACCCGTCCCAATGGCAGCCGCGGTAAGGGTCCGGTGGCGCATGCGCTTCTCCAATCAGTCACAGTGCCCAGGACAGGGCTCCTTCCAGCATCGCCCATTGGCGCCTCCTGCAGGAGGAAGAAACGCTCCTGAGGCATGCCCTGACAGAACCGGTTACGGCAGAACCCCGATTTTTCAGCGCTGAACCCGGGCATTCCAGACGCGGATCCCGCCTGTGCCAGTCACATTAACCTCCGTTGCGGATCATGGCGCCCTGTTGCCCGGTTTGTCTTCCTGATGGCGCCGTAAGTAGCGCCGTTTCCTCCCGTTTCACTTCCGTTGCGCGGTGCTGGCCAAGGCGTTGAAGTCCGTGCTTAGGTGTTTCCACAGCCCGCGCCGGGCCGCACCTAAGAGCACTGAAGACCCCGGAATGAACAGGAGGACCAGATGCAGGAAACACACATAAACACGCACTACACCTCCGGTCCGTTCTGTTGCCGGACAGAACGAATGTGCAGCATGTTCAACCGCGGGTCCGCCACCTAACCTCCGACAACCGCCCGCCGGCAGCAACAGAATTCCTTCCCCTCTTCGGCCCGCCCCCAGGGCCGGCTCCGCCGTGCCCTCCTTCAGGCAATGAACGCTCCTTTTCTCCACATCCTCCGAAAGGCCAACCATGTCCTTGACTGCATCCACAAATCCACCGTCCGCCGGCAGGCCGGGAGTCTTCACCCGGCGCCAAGCCCTGAGCGCACTCCTGGCAATTCCTGCCGTTGGGCTCCTGACGGCCTGCGGCGGAACCGCCACCGCCGGCAACCCCACCAGCCAGGCGTCCTTCGCACCGCTCGCCACGTCCGTCCCGGCGGGAACCACCATCACCGTGGGTGATCCCAGCATCCGGGTTGCCCTGGAACTGTCCGGCCTGATCAAGGACCTGGACGGCATCAACGTGGAGTTCGCCAATATCTCCGGGGGCCCGCAGACCACCGAAGCCTTCCGGGCCAACGCCCTGGACGTCGGGTCCGTGGCCGACATCCCGCCCATCCACGCCACCTGGACCGGCCTGGACGTACGCATCATTACAAGCGCCTACCGCCAGGACGCCGTCAACCACCCGCTGTACGAACTCGGTGTCGCGCCCGGCTCCGGCATCACCAAGCTCGAGGACCTGCGCGGCAAGAAGGTGGCGTACAGCCCGGGCCAGGCCCAGGGCGCCCTGGTCCTGCGGATCCTGGAAAAGGCCGGGCTCGCCCAGGACGACGTGAAGCTCATCGAGCTGCCCAGCAACGGAGACGCCTACTCCTCGGCGCTGTCCAGCAAGCAGGTGGACGCGGCACCCCTGGGCGGGGTGCAGATCAAGCGGTACCTGGCCAAGTACAAGGCCGACGGCGCCACCACCCTCCGCCACGGCCTCCGTGACGACCCGGGCCACCTGTACTCCCCCGCCAAGGTCCTGGCCAATCCCGCCAAGGCCGCCGCGCTGGCCAAGTACGCCGAAGCCTGGGGCAAGGCCCAGCGCTGGATCGAGGACCACCCCAAGGAATGGCTGGAGGGCTACTACATCAAGGACCAGGGACTCTCCGCCGAGGACGGGCAGTACCTGATCGACGCCGCCGGCAAGAGGGACGTTCCCACGTCCTGGACCGAGGCCATCGAGCGGCACCAGCAGACCATCAACCTGCTGGCCCGGGAGCAGAAGAAGCCGCAGTTGAAGGCGGCGGACCTTTACGACACCCGCTTCGAGGCCATCGCCGGCACCGCCTTCGCCGCGGCCGGCAAGGGCGGTGCAGCATGAGCGCCGCCCCGGTCCTGGAACGTCCCGCCGTCGAACCCCATCTGGACCCGGAGCTCGCCGCCCGCGAGGACGTCCGGCCCACCGGCAGGAGGCTGGGCCCCGGACGGCGGCGGCGCCTGGCCTGGCTGCTGGGCCCCTCCGCCCTGCTGGGGCTCTGGACAGCGTCTTCCGCAACAGGGCTGCTGGACCCGCGCATCCTCTCGGAACCCTGGACCGTGGTGGCCACCGCCGGGGAACTCCTTGCGGATGGCAGGCTGCAGGAAAACCTCGCCATCTCCGCCCAGCGGGCCGGCTTGGGATTATTCTTCGGCATCGTCGTCGGCGCCCTGCTGGCCCTCGTGTCCGGGCTAAGCCGCGTGGGCGAGGCGCTGATTGACGGGCCGGTGCAGATCAAGCGCGCCATCCCCGGGCTGGCCCTGATTCCTCTCCTCATCCTGTGGTTCGGCATCGACGAGACCATGAAGGTCCTCACCATCACCCTGGGCGTCTTCGTCCCCATCTACCTGCAGACGCACGCCGGCCTGCGCGGGATCGACCTGCGCTACGTCGAGCTCGCCCAGACCGTGGGGCTGAGCCGGACCGCCTTCATCCGCAAGGTGGTGCTGCCCGGGGCGCTTCCAGGATTCTTCCTGGGCCTGCGTTTCGCCGTCACCGGAGCCTGGGTGTCCCTTGTGGTGGTGGAGCAAATCAACGCCACCAGCGGCGTCGGCTACATGATGGAGCTCGCCCGCACGTACGGCCAAACCAACATCATCGTCCTCGGACTTGCTGTCTATGGCATTCTCGGCCTGCTGTCCGACGGCGCCGTCCGCTTCCTCGAACGAAAGGCCCTCTCATGGCAGCGCACTTTGGCGGGCTGACCGCCGTCGCTTCTTCAGGCTCGGTACCGTCCGCCGTCCGCTCCTCCTCCTCCGGCACAGCCCCTGCAGCCAGCGCCGGCAACACCGTCTCGGTGCGGAACCTGATCCGCAGCTTCGGGCCGAAAGGCGTCCTGAACGGCGTGGACCTGGACATCGCGCCCGGCGAATTCGTGGCCCTCCTCGGGCCCAGCGGCTGCGGCAAGAGCACGCTGCTGCGCGCCCTCGCCGGGCTGGACCACGACGTCCGCGGCAGCGGCGTGATCAACGTGCCCGAGCGGGTGTCCGTGGTCTTCCAGGATTCGCGGCTGCTCCCGTGGGACAGCGTCCTGGGCAACGTCACCCTGGGCCTGCGGGAGCACGACGCCGGGTCCCGGGCACGCAAGGCCCTCGCCGAAGTGGGGCTCGCCGGCCGGGAAAAATCCTGGCCCCACGAGCTCTCCGGCGGTGAGCAGCAGCGCGTGGCGCTGGCCCGGTCGCTGGTCCGCCAGCCACAGCTGCTGCTGGCCGACGAGCCGTTCGGAGCGCTCGACGCCCTGACCCGGATCAAGATGCACGGGCTGCTCCAGGACCTCGTGGCCGCACACCGCCCGGCCGTCCTGCTGGTCACCCACGACGTTGACGAAGCCATTGCCCTCGCGGACCGGATTGTGGTGCTGGACAGCGGCCGCGTTGCCACCGTCCGCACCGTGACGCCGGCCGTCAGCACCGCGGCAGACGCCGCCGGCCATGAAGCACTCCGCCGCGACCTCCTGGCCGACCTCGGCGTCGTCGGCGCCTCCCAGTGACCCTCCTGACCCTCCTGACCCGAAGGACCATCCCATGACTTCCGACAACACCTCCGCGCACCGCCGGCTCCACCTCAACGCCTTCCTGATGAGCACCGGGCACCACGAGGCGTCCTGGCGCCTGCCCGAGAGCGAACCGAACTCCAGCACGGACATCGAGCATTACAAAAAGCTCGCTCGAACCGCCGAGCGCGGCAAGCTGGACTCGATCTTCTTCGCCGACTCCCCTGTGCTGTTCGGCGAGGTGGGCCGGCGCCCTTCGGGCAAGCTCGAACCTACAGTCCTCTTGACCGCCATCGCCGGCGCCACGGAACACATCGGCCTGATCGCCACGGCCTCCACCACCTACAACGAGCCGTTCAACCTGGCCCGACGGTTCGCATCCGTGGACTGGGTCAGCGGCGGCCGCGCGGGATGGAACGTGGTCACCACAGCCGGTCCGGACGCAGCACGCAACTTCGGCGTGGACGACCAGCCCGCCCACGCCGTCCGGTACGAACGTGCCGCCGAGTTCATCGAGGTGGCCCAGAAGCTGTGGGACAGCTGGCAGGACGATGCAGTGCTCGCGGACAAGGCCGAGGGCGTGTGGGGCGATGCCGACAAGATCCGCGTGATCGACCATGAGGGCAAGCACTTCAAGGTCCGCGGCCCGCTCAACGTGCCCCGCTCGCCGCAGGGCCATCCGCTGATCGTCCAGGCCGGCTCGTCCGAGGACGGGAAGGACCTCGCGGCCCGCTACGCGGACGCCGTCTTCACCGCCCACCAGACGCTCGCTGATGCCCAGGCCTTCTACCGGGACCTCAAAAAGCGCACCGCCGCCGTCGGCCGTGATCCCGAAAGCATCAAGATCCTGCCGGGCATCGTCCCGGTCATCGGCGCCACGGAGGAGGAAGCCCTGGAGCTGGAGCGGGAACTGGACCGCCTCATCAAGCCGGAGTACGCCCGCATCCAGCTCGCCAAGACCCTGCGCGTCGCCCCGGAGGACCTGCCGTTGGACCGTCAGCTGCCGGGCAACCTGCCGAGCGAGGACGAGATTGAGGGCGCCAAGAGCCGCTACACGCTGATCGTCCAGCTCGCCCGGCGCGAGAAGCTTACCGTGCGCCAGCTGATCGGCCGGCTGGGCGGCGGCCGCGGGCACCGGACCTTCACCGGCACCCCGGTCCAGGTTGCGGACGCCATCCAGGAATGGTTCGACGGCGGCGCGGCGGACGGCTTCAACATCATGCCGCCGGTGCTGCCCTCGGGGCTCGATACGTTCGTTGACCAGGTGGTGCCCATTCTGCAGGAACGAGGACTGTTCCGCACCGAATACACGGGCAGGACGCTGCGGGAACACTACGGCCTGGAGCGCCCGGCCAACCGCTACACCGGCGCAGGGGAACTGGCATCCATCGGATCGGCCTTCTGATGGGCCGGCAGCTGAAGCCCACCCTGCCCAAGTCAGTCACCACCCGGGTGCACCCGGGTGGTGAGGTAGAGGCGGTGGGCGGTGATGACCAGCGCCAGCCAGGCGGCCCCCAGCGCCCAGGCACCGAGTACGTCGGTGAGCCAGTGGTGCCCCAGATAGACCCGGCTCAGGCCCATGGTGGCGGCAAAGACTCCTGCCACCACTGCCGTGAGAACACGGGCGCGGGCGGACGTGAGGCGGAGGATCACCAGGTAGGCCACAATGCCGGCGATCACCACGGAGTTCAAGGAGTGGCCACTGGGGAATGAGGCGGAGTACTCGTAGGGCGGCACGGCATCTGCCAGGTCCGGCCTGGTCCTACCCACCAGTTCCTTGCCCGCGATGGTCATCAGCAGGGAACCGAGCCCGGCAACAAGCATAAGGATGACCGGCGTCCAGGACCGGCGCCTCAGCGCCAGCCCAATCATGATGGCCAGGGCCAGCACGGGCATGCCCACTGTTCCGCCCACGTCTGTGTAGCCGGTGATCATCGTGTCCAGGCCCGGAGACCGGAGCGTCTTGGCACCGTCCAGGATCGGATGGTCCAGCCCGGCAACGCCGTCGGCCTGAACCACGGATTCATAGACCTCGGCGAATACGGCGGCGAGCGCAACGGCCAGCACCGCCCCGACGGCAAGGGTGAGGACCAACGCCGCATGGGAGCCGAGCAGCCTGCTGATTTGCTGGACACTGGAGGCCAGGAACCGGCCGGGTTTGCTGTCCCACCGGGTGAGGTCCTGCCCGCCCACGAAGCGGTCCTGGTGGACTTCCCCGGTCACGCCGGTCCCGGGCGAATTCTTTCCTGCAACCATCTTTTGAGCCCTCCCTGCCACGCAACCGGAATTAGTAAGCAACCTTACCTTGCACGGCGGGCTCCGTTGTTTCCACCGCCTTCGGCGGCTGGGGCTTGTACACCCAGGCCACCAGCACCACGGAGATGATCATCAGCAGGAACCAGGCCACCAGCTTCTCCAGGCCCACCGGCTGCCACCCGTCCACCTGGCTGGGGTAGAGCCAGGCGCCGGACCAGGTGGCAATGTTCTCTGCGATCCAGATGAACAGCGCCACCAGCAGGAACGCGATCACCAGCGGCATCCGGTGATGCACCCGGAACACCCGGAAGTGCATCACGCACCGGCCAAAGATGACGGCCACGGCGGCGAGCAGCACCCAGCGCGCATCCCAGATGTAGTGGTGGCTGAAGAAGTTCACGTAGATCGCCGCGGCGACGACGGCTGTGATCCAGCGCCGCGGATAGCTGGCGAATTTGAGGTCGAACAGCCGGTACACCCGGACCATGTAGGAGCCCACGGCGGCATACATAAATCCGCTGAAGAGCGGGACCGCCCCGATCCGCAGGACACCCTCTGCCTCGTAGGACCACGAGCCAACGTCGGTCTTGAACAGCTCCATCACCGTGCCCACCAGGTGGAACAGGATGATGACACGCAACTCCTTGAGGGTTTCCAGCCTGAACACCACCATAAGGATCTGGATTGCGACGGCGGCCAGGGTCAGGAAATCGTTCCTGGCCAAGCCGGCGTCGGGCGGGTACCAGAGCCTGGCGGCCATCAGCACCGCGAGGAGGGCAGCGCCGAAGATACACGCCCAGCCCTGTTTGAGGCCAAAGACAACGAACTCGGTGAGCCTGGGGCGGATGCGGCTGGCCGGGGCGCCATCAAGGAAACGGCGCGCGCGCTCATCGAGGCGCTGCTCCAGCGGGGTGGAACTACGCATTCACTGCCCGGCGCGGCGATGTTTCCAGTGTGCTGAGGCAGTAGTTCTTGAACCAGTGCCGGATGCCCTGCGGCAGCTTGGGGTAGGTCAGGGCAAGGACTTTCATGGTGCGGTGGAATCGGCGCTCATGCCGGCCGCTCCACGGCAGGCCGAAATCCTGGCGCAACTGGTCCGGAAGGAGGCCGGCCGTGAGGAACCTGCCGAACGGCATGACGGCCCGGTACCAGAGTGCTGCAGGCTTTGGGTACAGGAGGCCGCGGCCCACCCGGACAGCGGCGTCGCTGGCGCGAAGGCTTGCCATGCGCCCGTCAAAGTAGCGGTTGAACTCTTCCCGGTCCTTGGGCCACTTGTCCGGCGGAAGCTGCAGGGCGGTCCCGATCCTCGCATAGTCCTGGTACATGGCATCGGCGGAGTCGTCGTCGAGCCGGCCGTAAATCTTCTCAATGATGGTGAGCGCAGTGTCGTAAAGCGTTGCCGTCACCCACAGCTGCAGCTCCGGATCGTACGCGCTGTACCCGGGAGAGCTTCCGTCGGCTCCACGTCGGACAGGCACATGGGCGCGGTTTACCCTGCGGCGGACTTCCTTGACCTGCTCCTCGGTCCCATAGGTAACGGCATATACGTACGTGAGGGTACCCATCAGCCGGTTCATTGGGCGGTCCGTGAAGCTGCTGTGCTCTGCGACGCCGCGGCCCACCCCGGAGTCGGCAAGCTGCAGCAGGATGGCGCGTCCCGCCCCGGCCAGCAGGATGCCCTCCGCGTTCATTTCCGCAACTTCCCGCACCATCTCAACAGGGTACCGGAGGGTGCCCGGCGGCGGGACGGAGCGGCAACCGGAAGCCCCCCTCGCCCCGTCGGCCTGGTTGCGTCAAGCGGTGTACTCGGTGCGGCCGCCAACGACGGTGCGCAGTACACGCGCGTTCAGCAGCGATTCCTCGCCGTCCCTGAAAGGGTCGGCGTCGAGCACCGTGAAGTCGGCAGCGAGGCCAGCCGCCAGGCGGCCACGGCGGTCCTCTTCCATCACCGACGCTGCGGCATCGCGGGTTGCGTGCGTGATCGCCTCAGCCAAGGGGCGGGCGAAATGCGGATTGTTCGGCGGAAAGGACCGGTCCATGGCCGACTGCCTCGTGGCGGCGACGAACATGTTCTGCAGGGCCTCGTACGGTGCAGTGGGGGCATCGGTGGAAAAGGCCAACAAGGCCCCGGCCGCCACGTATTCGGGCCAGGCGAAGCTGCGGTCCGGCCGGTCGTCGCCCAGCATCGCCACCCAGTTGCCGTAGATGGCAGGGTCGGCGTGGACGGGCTGCATGGACGCAGTGACGCCGAGCCGGGCCATCCGGGCAGGGGTCTCCGGGGAGGCGTATTCGAGGTGCTCAATGCGGTGGCGGCGGTGGCGCGGGCCATTTATTTCTGCGGCACGCTCCAAGGCATCCAGGGCAATATCACTGGCGTGGTCCCCGATGGCGTGCAGGGCAACCTGCAGCCCGGCGGCATCGGCGGCGGCCACCACCGGGTCCAGCTGCTTTGGCGACCAGATGGGCCCGGCCTGGGAACCGTCCGCATAAGGCCGGTTCATGGCGGCAGTGCAGGCGTCGATCACTCCGTCCAACGCCAGCTTGATGCCGGCCACGCGCAGCCACTCGGTGTTGACTTCCCTGGCCAGGAGCACGGCGCGTTCCACCTGCGCCAGGTTTTCGGCCTCGTCGCCGGTGTTGTGGATGAACCAGTGTGCCACGACGCGGATCGGCAGCCGGCCGCCGCGCCGCGCTGCCGCACGGAGGAACGCCGCGAGGTCGAGTTCGCCCAGGGCCATGTCCACTGCTCCCGTCACCCCGGCGGCCAGGTAAGCCGCGATGGAACGTTCGACGGCGGCATCCCGGTCAGCGTCCGAGGTCACCTCCCCCAGGAACGGCCACACAAACTGCTGTGCTGCGGTTTCGTACAGCATCCCGTCCGGCTCGCCCTGGCTGTCCCGCCCGATGCGCCCGCCCAGCGGATCAGGGGTGTCCCGGGTGATGCCAAGTTCCTTCAGCGCTGCGCGGTTCACCCAGCAGGAGTGGTAGTCGTTGGCATCAAGGTAGACAGGGACGTCTGAGACTGCTTCGTCGATCATGGCGGAGGTTGGTGCTCCGGGCAGCGAGTCGAACAGCCAGCCCCTGCCCAGGATCCGGCCGGCACCTGGGTTGGCGGCCCGGGCCGTGCGCAGGCGTTCCTGTATTTCAGGCAGCGTTCTGGCATCTGTCAGGCCCACCTTTCCCAGCGCCTCGCCGAGCATCATCACGTGTGTGTGGGCGTCGATAAACCCCGGGAGTACAAGCCTCCCGTCGAGGTCGACCATCTCTGCGGCGTCACCGGCAGCCGCCGCGGCGGAGGCATCGCTGCCGACATGGGTGAGCTTGCCGGCGTCGGCAACGAACGCTTCAGCCCAGGGGGCAGACTCGTCGGCGGTGAAGACGCGGGCGTTGCGGTAAAGCACAGTCATGGGGTTTCAGACTCCTGCAGTTCGGATGGTGGCGATGTCGGATGAGTTTGGAGTGGTCGAGGCGTTGTCCGCCTCCACCCGGGAGGAAAGCCGCGCGATGAGCACGGCGGGAACCAGGAGCACCAGGCTGAAGCCGGCCAGTACCCAGCCGAGGGCGGGGAAGCCGAATGCCTCACCGATCCAGGCCCCGAACATGGGCGCAAAGCTGGATCCCACTAGGTAGACCCCGAGCACGGGCCCGGACCAGCGGCCGCTGGCATCAAGGGCCGCCGCCGTGGCGATGAAGAACATAAAGGCAACGGCGTACACCGTGTTCCAGGCGATCATGGTGACGAGGAAAATGGTCGGATCGGCGGTGAGGCACGCGGTCAGTTTCAGGGCGCTGCCCAATACCAGCAGGATGGCCAGCGGCAGAGCCCGGCCCAGCCTGGTCCCCAGGAAGATCAGCGCGATGGCGGCGAGCAGCCCTCCTGCAGTGGACGCGCTCAGCACCAGGCCCAGATGCTCCTCCGTCATCCCGGCCTGGGCAACACCGATGGCCCCGGACATTGCCCAGAGTGAGTCTTCGCCTACTGCCCAGAGCGCGAAAATTGCCAGCAAAGCGAAACCTGCAAAGGTGATGGTGCTGGTGGTGGCGGCTCCCCCGGTGGCACCTGCCGCCGTCGTACCCGGCGCCGGTGACGCGCCCGCCGTCACGTCGTGCCCCTCCGGCGCCCCAGCCATCGGCAGCCACCCGGCGGTAAACAGCAGCACGAGGGCAAGCCCGGCTACAAAACCGAAGGCACTCCCCATCCCGATGCCCACCGCCGGGATAACTGCCAACACCACTGTGACGATGGCCCGGTTTGCAAGTCCACTGATACCGGACGCCCGGTTTGGATTGCGGAGGGCGGCCAGGGCTGCCCCGCCGGAGGCCACCGCACCGCCGGCTCCAATACCACCGGCGATGATGCCGATGATGGACGCGGCGGGAGCCAGGTCAAGAGCGGCGAGTCCGAACCCTGCTGCCGTCACGGCCAGCCCCAGCCGTGCCACGAGGTACCGCCCGCGGCCTTCCGTGAAGCGGGTGACTGCGAGGCAGGCGAGCGCTGTGGCCAGGAGGCAGGCGGTCATGAGGGTTCCGGCTTCTGTGGCGCCCATGCCGAGGGAGTCCTGAATGGCGAGGATCATGAACGGGACGAGGTTGGCGCTCATAAAGCCGACCACGCCGATCCCGAACGTGGAGACGGCGCGTTGTGTGGTCAGCGGGAGCCGCTGCGGTTCTGGCTGGGTCATGTGAATGTGTCCTTTGAACAGGAATATGCGCGGATTACTGGGCCGGCGGCGCTCCGTTGCGTCCTCCGTGCCTGCTGCCGTCACCAGCAGCGTCCGCTAAAACGAATGGCGTTCGTTTTATTATGCATGTGACGTGGGTCAAAGGGAAGAGTCCCTAAACTGGCAGTTGACGAAGGGAGCCCCATGCCACGGCCCAGAACCCCGATCCTGTCGGTGGACCGCATCGCCGATGCCGCCATCGAGCTGGTGGATGAAGGGGCCGGATTCGGTGTCAATGCCCTCGCCCGCCGGCTTGGCGTCACGGCGTCGTCCCTGTACAACCACATCTCCGGGCGCGACGAGATCATCGAACTGATGCGTGCGCGGCTGGCGACGCAGTCCATTCCTGACGTGCCGGAGGATGCCGGCTGGGACGAGGCGGTCTCGCTGATTGTCCGGGGCCAGCGTGAGATGTATGCGGCCCACCCTTTTGTGGTGCCGCTCATCGTGGGTAAGACCATTACCGATCCCGGAGTGATCACCGCCTACGAGCGGATTGCATCAGCCCTCATCACCGGTGGATTTCCTGATGACGACGTGCTGACGATCATCTCAGTCATCGACTCCTTTTCGCTCGGCGCCGGCCTGGACCTTGCAGCCCCCGACGACGTCTGGGAACCGACAGAATCCGCCGCCACTTTGTCGCGGCTGCTCAAGGCATCCGGCCACGGCCGGGAACGAAGCGACCGCGCTTTCGAGACAGGCCTCCAGCTACTCCTCGACTCGCTTCGGATGCGGTTAGCTCCGCACTGACCCCATCCTGACGTGGTAGAGGAGAGCTCCAGCAGTGATGGCCAGTTGCGCGAGGATCAGCACCGGATACACGCTGCCCAAATACACGGCAAGCATCACCGGCACCATGGCCAGGACCGTCATGTCCGTGCCATGAAGCATGGACGACATCTGGTCACGGGGAACCGGGCCGAAGGGGGTTTCAACGGCCGGCCTTGTCCAGTCAGTGGGGGGACGCGTGGCGGCCCGCAGCGTGCCGACGGCCATGCCGATGCCTGCCACCATTCCAAGCGGGAACAGCAGCGGACCCGCAGCCCCCAGCGCAGCCAGCACCCCGGTCAGTCCGCCCATCCAGCAGCCGAGCGCCAGTGCCGGCATCAGGATCCGGCTCAACCGCACAAGCCACGGCTCCAAGGGCAGCAAGGAATCCAGTTCCGGAATAATCGCGGCTCTTCGCATTATTGTTCCGGTCCCTGCGGCCGTAATGCACCCAGCGATCACCATGACCGCGATCTGAAGCAGCGCAGGCAGGGCCGGATCGATCAGCACCACACCCACGCATGCGGCCAGGGACAGCAGCGGCCCGGCGAGTGGCGGCCGAAGCCGGAGGTAAGCTACGACATCGGACCTCACCAGCGCGCCGAAGGCGCCCCGGACCGGCCGGGCGAAGAACCGGGCACCCTGGCGGCGTCGGCTGGTTCCCCGCCGCCCCGCCGCCAAGGCACGCTGGAGCTCGTTGGCATCGAGGAAAAACACCGAGGCGCCAACGTGGCCGGAGACCGCACCGCCGCGCGTCAGTTCTGCGCCGGGCACCCAGCCGATGCGGCGGCCAACATAGGCGAGCAATGCGGCTGCCCCCACCAGGGCGGCCGGTAGCGGCCACCCTGCTGATGCCAGGAACGGCAGGACCGCTCCCGGCAGGAGGCTGGCCAGCAGGGCGGCCTGGTGCCGGCGTTGATGCTGCGGTGCCAGCTGCAAGACAGCGGCGCCGGCGACGGCGGTGCTTGCCAGAGCACCGAAGGTCGCCGCCGCGTTCAGGTGTTCCGCGGACACCCGGTCAAGGGCCGTCAGGAAACTGAACGGCAGATAACCGACGACGGCGGCCACGCCCACCGCCGCGGTCCGGCGCAGAAAGCCCGGCAGCACCAGGGGACGCCGGTCCAGCGGCAGGGGAAGCCACCATGCGGCCTCCGCGGGGCTGGCGGTGACAGGTCCAAGCCTTCCCGCAAGCACAGCAATGCCAGCCAGGCCCCCATACGTCAGCAGGACCCACAGGGCGTCGGCGGGGAGGACCTGCCATCGGTCGTCCACGAGGCTTGGCTGAACCGTGGTGAGATCAGCAATCTGGTTCCGCAATGCAATGACAAAGGACGCCGCGATGGCCACAATGCACCCCAGAGCCAAGGCAGCGGAATACAGATCAATCAGGATGTCCAGCAGGGCCGAACGGGCGCGGTTGTACTGGCGCGAGGCCCGCCGGGTGAAGGCCACAATGTCACTGGCGAGGTGCGGGCTGCCGATGGTCACATGGCTGGGCGCCGCCGCTTCGGTTGTGTCAGGATCCAGCAATGACCGCAGCCCCCTCAACCGGACCAACAGCTTCCACAACCTCGTCAATGACCAGGCAGTTCGTAGATGTCTGAACGAGAAGCCGGGGATCATGTGTCACCAGGACCACGGCCGTGCCGGTTTCGGCCTGGGCGCGGATACGTTGTGCCAAGGCATCCCGCATCAGCGGATCGAGGCGCTGCTCCGGTTCGTCCAGCATCAGCAGGGACGAGGGCCGAATAAATCCGGCGGCCAGGAGGAGCCGCCGTCGCTGCCCCGAAGACAGCGAGTCCGGCACAACGTCGGCACGATCAAGGAGGCCGAAGAAGTCCAGCTCGGCGTCGACGGTTTCCTCGGTTGACTCCACAGAATGTCCCCGTGCCACAAGCAACAGGTGCTCGCGTACCGTGAGCGAAGGGAAGAAGACATCCTCGTCAAAAACAGCCGCTACCTGTCGGCGGAACAGGACGGCGTCGGGCATGACGGGAAGTCCGTGAATCAGGGCCTCCCCTGCCAATGGCAATTGCCGCCCCGCCAGCGTCTGCACCACTGTGGACTTACCGGCTCCGTTGACACCGACCACGGCCAGGACCTCCCCTGGGCCGACGGCAAATGTTACTTCGCCGCACACCGGTGCCCCCGTATAGCCCACCAGCAGCTCTCTGGCTTCCAGCACTGCCCCCACACTCGCCATCCCACCACCCTAACCGGCGTGCCGGAACCGCGTGCCCGGCTGGTTCTGTACGGGCAGGTGCCTGTGGCGGCACCTCTGGAAAACTGGACTCATGAATCTGGAGCCCAAGGGGGAACGTTCCACCCTCGTTTTCATCCACGGCGGCGGTGTGGGGCCGTGGATGTGGAAAGCACAGATTGCTGACTTCTCCGCGGAATACGACGTTGTCACCCCAACTCTTCCCGGTCATGACATCCACCGTCCAAGCGTTTTTTCCACCCACAAGCAGGCGGCAGAAGCCGTGGCCTGCCAAGTTGGCCTGCTTGAGCATCCCCGGCCCGTCACTGTGGTTGGATTTTCCCTCGGCGGGCAAACCGCGATTCAACTAACTGCGTCCTATCCGCAGCTGGTGGACCGCCTCGTGGTGGTCAGTTCGCTTTTGCGGCCATGGCGCGGAGCTGGTGCCCTTGGCCTGCTGGCAGCCGGATCCGCTCCGTTATCCCGTAACCGTCGCTTCGCCAAAGCCCAGGCTGCCCAGCTTTCCATTCCTCCTTCAATGGTCAAGGATTACTACACCTTCTTCAATGGTCGAGGATTACTACACCTTGTCCCGGCTGATGACCGCCGGGACGCTCAGGAACCTGATCACTGCTAACTTCTCGTTCAGCATTCCGCCGGAGGCCCTGGTGCCTTCCCGGCCGGTTCTCCTCCTGGCCGGAGAGCGTGAGGACCCGCGGCTTCTGCGCGGCATGGAGCGCTTCCATCATCAGTTCCGGAACAGCACTCTCCGGCTTCACGAAGGTGCCCGGCATGGCCTGCCCCTTGCCCAGCCCCGGGAGTTCAACGAGTCCCTGCGGCGGGTGGCTCCGATCGACGAGACGGGTCTGATACCGGCTCAGGCCTGGGAGCGATTACAGGTGAGTTATCTCAAAGTGCCTGACTGAGTTGCGTGAACCGGTCTATTCACTGACCCCGAGCGTGTGCTAATACTGGGAGCGCACACGGCCTGAACTTATTTACGGCGGCCCTGCTTTCAATTCATACCGTCAGGGAGGACGACATGAAAAAGCCCGACTCGAAGATCCACCACCCAAGGAACCGGAAACGACGATCAGCAATGGTGGCGGCGACGCTCCTTGCTGCTGTCGCGCTGCCGGCAGGAATTGCCCCCGCCGTTGCTGAAAGCCCGCACGCCAAGGCGGAGGGCGCCGTCGTCAACGGAAACTTTTCCCAAGGGCTGGCCGGGTGGAAGGCCACCGGCGAGCCGGCCTCCACCACCACGGCGGCGGAGGCGGACAATCCGCAACTGACCCAGCGGCTCGCCTCGGATGGCACGGTGAACCTGCGCCAGAAAACCGGGACACTGGCCGAGGGCTGGTGGACGGTTTCGGCGCGGGTCAAGGCGGAGGGGACACTTGGTGCTTCCCGGATCGGGCTCAAGAACTGCGGTGTCGACGGCGAGACCGCCCTTCCGTCCACGGCGCAGGACGGCGCGTGGCTGCAGATCTCTGCCGATGCTTACGTCACGAAGGCCGCTGCGAGATCGTCATCGAAACCCGCGGCAAGGCCGGTGACTGGGCAGTGGTCGACGACGTCACGCTCGTCCCCGGATCTGTGCAGCGTGCGGTCCGGGGCGCCGATCTTTCCAACCTGGCGACGAACGAGGACATGGGCGCGGTTTACTTCGACGCCAACGGCAGGCCGGTGGACGCGGTTGAGGCCTTTGCCGATGCGGGGGCCAACCTGGTGCGGCTCAAGGTGTGGGTCAATCCCGCTGACGGCTACAACACCGCAGACGAAGTAGTCGCAACTGCCAAGCGCGCCAAGGCGGCGGGCATGAAGGTCCTGGTGGACTTCCACTACACCGACCGGTGGACGGACTCCGGCGCCCAGGGGATGCCCGCCGCCTGGGTAGGGCTGGGCCCACAGGCTGTGGCCGACGCCGTGTACGCCCACACCTTCGAGGTGCTGACGGCGTTGAAGAACGCCGGCGCCACGGCGGACTCGGTGCAGGTGGGCAATGAAATCAACCCGGGCATGCTCTGGCCCCTCGGCCAGACCTGGGACGTCAACCCGACGGATGACGTCAAAGGAGCCCAATGGGACAACCTGGCATTGTTCCTGTCGGCCGGGACCCGGGCCACCAAGGACGTCAACGCCCAGACAGACGTCATCCTGCATTTAACCAACATCAACAACGGAATCGGCGGCCTGACCTGGTGGTACGACGAGGTCACTAAGAGAGGCGTCCAGTTCGACACGATCGGACTGTCCTACTACGGGTTCTGGCACGGGTCCATGGCTGACCTGCAGAGTGCCGTCACCACCCTGTCCGCCCGCTATGACCGTGACTTGATCGTGGTGGAAAAGTCCCACCCGTTCACGCTCGCGGACAACGCGGTTGATCCGTGGGAGAACGTCATAGCCCGGGAGGGCCAGCTCATCCCCGGTTACCCGGCCACGTCGGAGGGACAGGCAGCCAACTTCCGGGCAGTCCAGGACGTCGTGGCTTCTGCACCCGGTGGACGTGGTCTCGGCGTCGTCTCCTGGGAGCCTGCTTGGACAGCGGTTCCGGGTAATGGCTGGGACCCCTCAGACCCCACCACGGGTAACGCATGGGAAAACCAGGCGATGTTCGGCTTTGACGGCCGCGCCCTTCCCGCACTGCAGGAATTCGCTCCGGATCCCGACGTCAAACGCTGACTTCCTTGCCAAAAAAGCCACGCCTGCCCATCAGGGCAGGCGCAGCTTTCTGGCTGGTGTGTTAGGCCTTCTGTGTTTCGAGGTCCTCGAGTGACTTGCCCTTTGTATCGGAGGACAGGAAGGTAGCAGCGGCTGCCACGAGGCAAATCCCGAAGGTGATCAGGCCAATGATCACCGGAACGTTTCCTGAACCGGGAGGAGCCACCGCAGTGAAGATGCTGGGGAAGAACGACGCGATCATGAGGCCGACGTTCTGCGACACCGCGAAGCCGGTGACGCGGATCCGGGTGGGGAACTGCTCCTGGAAGAACGTGGCAAAGGTGGCGTTCCACATCTGGAAGAAGATCCCCTGCACGATCACCACACAGACAAAGACCAGGAACAGGCTCTTCTGGTCGATGGCCCACAAGTAGGCCCCGGACATAAGGCCGCCGCCGATTCCGCCGGCCACCATCAGCACCCGCCGGCCAATCCGGTCGGACAGGGCGCCGAACATCGGGATGGTCGCTACTGCGGCGAGGTTGGCCACGAGGGTTACCCACAGGAACTCACTGCTGGAGAAGCCGATGCCGTAGCCCTTCTGGGTTGCATAGGAGACGCCGAAGATGAGCGTCGCCATGCCCACCACGTTGGTGAACGTCATGACGACGCACAGGATCATGACGCGCGGGTGCGTGCGCAGGAGGTCAACGAGCGGGAACCGGCGCTTGGCTGTGCCGCTTTCGGACTGCGCCAGGTAGGCCGGAGGCTCCTGGACCCGCCGGCGGATGATGTAGCCGGCAAGGATCACGAAGGCGCTGAGCAGGAAGGGAATGCGCCAACCCCAGCTCTGGAACTGGTCGGCGGGGAGAAGGGCCGCCAGCGGAAGCAGGACGCCGGTGGCCAGGATGGATCCCACCTGGGTGCCCTGAAGGCTGAAGCTTGCAAAGAAGCCGCGCCGGGCGTCAGGTGAGTGCTCCACGATCATCGCACTGGCGCCGCCGAGTTCGCCTGCCACCGCAAACCCCTGGATCAGGCGCAGGGTCACCAGAAGGATCGGGGCGAGGATACCCACCTGCCCGTACGTGGGCAGGAGCCCGACGGCGAACGTCGCGAAGCCCATCAGCAGCATCGCCAGGACAAGCACGTTCTTGCGCCCGTGCCTGTCACCGTATGCACCCAGGACAATAGCGCCGACAGGCCGCGAGACGTATCCCACCGCATAGGTCGCCAGCGACGCGATGATCGCAACTGTGGGGTTTTCGGAAGGGAAGAAGATGGCCGGGAAGATGAGTGTCGCGGCCAGGCCGTACAACGCGAAGTCGTAGTACTCAAGTGCTCCACCGATCCAGCCGCTCATCGCGGCTCTCTTCGGGTCCCTGCCTTCGATGCCGGTTTTGTGGCCGGGTTGGGCGTTCCCGGTGGTCGTAATGGTCATGCGCTGATTTCCTTCTCGTCGTTGGCAAGGAACCGGAAGTGTCCTATTCCGGATTGTCTTAGTGGTCACCGGGACGCCGGCGGAGCTGATTGGCCACGCTGAGGGCCAAAACATCGCTGCTTGTTTGAATCGTTTCACAAAAAGTATAAACAGTGCCGTCCGTCACGTCAAAGCCCCAGGAAAAGCCTTTCCGCACCCTAGGGCCCACGTCGAGCCCAGGGGTGCGGAAGCGCGCCTAGCGGATCACTTCCCGGGTCAGGCCGAAAGGCACCTGGTCGGTCAAGGAGACGCTGAAGTGGCCGGGGTTGAGGCGGGTCACCAGGATCCCGCGGGTCCGGTTGCGGGTTGCAATCATCTGCAGATCCTCCACAGCCGAATTCAGCCGGTCCTCGACCTCACCGGCACTATCAACCCTGACCTCTACGCACTCAGTGGTTGCCATGTACTCAGCGGTTGCGGCGGCCATGTCCTACCCCTGTTCCGTGCTCGAGTGAATCACGCAGACGGTCCCGGCGGGGACCACGGCGGTACCGGTGACCGTTTCGCCACTGAGGAGGTCGCGCCCGGCGGCCGGGTACTCGGCGTCGGTGTCCGCGTGGTTGATCAGGAAGGTGAAGGTATCCGTCCCGGCGCTGCGGGAAGCGACTTCCAGCCCGGCGGGCGGCGTGGGAGCCGCCGCAATGCCGGCGCTTTCGACGGCGTCACGCACCACGGCGGCGAGGTAATCGCCGTCGAGCTTAGTGGAGACGTACCAGGCGATTCCGCTGCCGAAGTGGTTGCGGGTTACGGCGGGACGCGAGGCCGCCGGACCGTCCACGTAGTGGCTGAGAACCGTTGCGCTGCCGGGATGGATTTCCTCCGCCCAGACGCTGCCCGCGGCACCGCTGCTCAGGGTGACTGTTTCATCCTCGCGCAGCGGCAGGAACTCGTGGATCTCCAGGCCCAGCACGTCCCGGAGGGCGCCGGGTGACGCGCCAACCGGAACGGTGTCGTTGGCGTCCACAATGCCGGAGAAGTAGGAGACCAGCAGGTTGCCGCCGGCCTGGACGTAGTCCTTGAGGTTGGCAGCAGCCTTGTCCCCCACCAGGTAGAGGGCCGGGGCGAGCACCAGATCGTACCCTGAGAGGTCCCTTTCCGGGTGCGCAAAGTCGGTGCTGATGCCAGCCTGCCAGAGGGCGGTGTAGTACGCCTCGATGCGTTCGCGGTGGTTGAGGTCGCTGCTGGGGCGCCATTCCAGGTCCTGCGCCCAGAAGGACTCCACGTCCCAGAGGATGGCGACGCGGGATTTCACCGTGGATCCCTTGGCGGCGGCGAGCTTCTTCAGGTCATCGCCCAGGTCCAGCACTTCGCGCCAGATCCGTGTGCCGGTGCCGGCGTGCGGAAGCATGGCGGAGTGGAACTTCTCAGCGCCGAACCGGGACGCCCGGAACTGGAAGAACATCACGGCGTCCGCGCCGCGGGCCAGGTGGGAGAGGCTGTTGCGGGCCAGCTCGCCGGGGCGTTTGGCAATGTTCCGCCCCTGCCAGTTCACTGCACCAGTGGAGTGTTCCATCAGCATCCAGGGCTTGTTCCTTGCCAGCGAGCGGGTGAGGTCCGCGTCCATGGCGAGCAGGATGTGGTTGTCCGTCCGTTGGGCTACGAGGTAGTGGTCGTTGGCAACGATGTCCACCTCCTTGCTCCACTTCCAGTAGTCGGCCGCGAGGCAGTTGGTGGCCATGAAGTTGGTGGTGACGGGAATGTCCGGTGTGTACCGGCGAATGACGTCCCGCTCGTTGATGTAGCACCCAAGCAGCGCATCCGAGGTGAAGCGGCGGAAGTCCAGGCGCTGGGACTGGTTACTCACGCTCGCGGAGAGCCGGGGGGCGTCTATTTCGTCCCATTCGCCGTACTTCTGGCCCCAGAAAAGAGTGCCCCAGGCGCTGTTCAGCTCCTCCAGGGTGCCGTAGCGGGCCCGGAGCCAGTCCCGGAATGCCGCCACGGAGTAGTCATCGTAGGAGTCGCTGATCGGCGCGCCGTACTCGTTGTGCACATGCCACAGGACGAGCGCCGGGTGTGAGGCATAGCGGCGGGCCAGTTGCTCGGTGATGTTGGCGGCGGCGCGGCGGTACTCGGGGGAGCTGGGGCTGGCCATGCCCCGTGAGCCGTTCCCCAGGGTGACGCCCTCGCGCGTGACCGGACGGGCCTGCGGGTACTTTTTCCAGAACCATGCCGGCGGAGCGGCCGTGGGCGTGCCCAGGTCCACACTGATGCCGGCATCGTGCAGGAGATCCATCAGGTGGTCCAGCCATTCGAAGTCGTACTCGCCTTCGCGTGGTTCCAGCAGCACCCAGGAGAAGATGCCGATGCTGACCAGGTTGATCCCGGCTTCCTTCATCAAGGCGATGTCTTCCACCCACACCTCCCGCGGCCACTGCTCAGGGTTGTAGTCCCCGCCGTAGCAAAGGCCGGCAGGCCGCTGGACCCAGGGCGCAGGTGAGCGCTCTGGCGCTGCAGCGGTCTGCGGCACCGTGCGGTGAAGGACGTCTGTCATGGGAAATTCTCCTTAGGACTGTGTGCGGTCCCAGTCTTATCACAGAGGCAACCGCCAAAACCATCCCTAATCCGCTATTGACATAGCTCACAGCACTATGAATTACTGGAACCGCTCACAGTCTGCGGCCTCGGTTCGGATGAGCGGTGATATTTCAAACAGACCATTCAGCTTTTCGACAAGGAGGACGAAATGCGCAAGTCATTTCGTGCAGGCGCCGTGGCCATGCTCGCCGCGGCCGCTATGCTCACCGCAGGATGCTCCGGTACTTCAGGTACGGACGCCGGCTCAGCAACTGATCCCAACCAGAAGGTGGAACTGACCTACTGGGCCTGGGCCCCCAACCTGGACAAGGTGGTGGAGGTCTGGAACGAGAAAAACCCCAACATCCACGTCACCGTCAACAAGCAGGACGGCGGCGATCCCGCCGTCACCAAGCTGCTCACCGCCGTCAAAGCCGGAAGCGGCGCACCCGACCTGATCCAGGCCGAATACCAGAAGATCCCCACGCTGGTCGCAGCCGACGCCCTCGCCGACCTCTCCGGCACTGAGGCCAATGAGACCAAGAGCCACTTCCCCGAAGGCGTCTGGGATTCGGTGACCCTCGGCGGCGACGCCCTCTACGCCGTTCCGCAGGACACCGGCCCTATGATGTTCTACTACCGCGCCGACATCTTCGAGAAGCTGGGCCTTTCCGTTCCCACCACCTGGGATGAGTACGCCCAGGCTGCCAAGGCAGTCCACGCCGCTGATCCCGAGGCTTACCTCGGCACCTTCTCCTCCAACGACGCCGGCTGGTTCACCGGCATGGCCCAGCAGGCGGGTGCCTCCTGGTGGGGTGTCGACGGCGACGCGTGGAGCGTCAACATCGACGAAGACCCCACCAAGAAGGTAGCCGAGTACTGGGGCGGTCTCGTGGAGGAGGGCACCATCGACAACAAGCCGATGTACACCCCTGAATGGAACACCGCCCTTAACACGGGCAAGCAGGTGGGCTGGCTGAGCGCAGCCTGGGGCCCGGGCGTCCTCTCCGGCAACGCCGGCGCCACCGCCGGGCAGTGGAAGGTGGCACCCATGCCACAGTGGGATGCCTCAAAGCCCTCCACCGGCAACTGGGGCGGTTCTTCCACCGCGGTGACCACCCAGTCCAAGAACGCCGAAGCCGCGGCGAAGTTCGCCACCTGGCTGAACACCGACCCCGAAGCCGTCCAGGCCCTGGTCAAGGAAACCGGCGTCTACCCCGCCGACAACGCCGGTGCCAAGTCTGCCCTCACGGCAGCACCGGAGTTCTTCTCCAACCAGCCCGACTTCTATGACGTGGTGGGCGACGCCGCGCAGAACGTGGGCTCGTTCACCTACGGGCCCAACGTGAACGTGGCCTTCAACGCCTACAATGACCAGTTCGCCAAAGCTGCCCAGGCCAAGCAGAAGAGCGCCTTCCTCGACGCCGTGAAGTCCATGCAGCAGGTCACCGTCGAGGACCTGAAGCAGACCGGCTTCACGGTCAAGTAGCCCCGTCACAAAAGCAGCAGCAGACTCCGGTTCCGGGAGGGCACCTTCACAGGCCCTCCCGGAACCGGCACCACCTCGTATCCTCTAGCTCCAATCCACACAAGGAAGTGCACCCGTGGCAATGACCGTGACCAAGCCCGGTCCGGCGGCAGACACCGCAGCCGGACCCTCCAGGCGGGCGAAGAACTTCAAATCCCGGGTGCTCATCCCCTACGCGATGCTCGCCCCGGGCATCATCCTGTTCCTTGTCTTTATGGCAGCCCCCATCGTCTACACGCTGGTGCTGAGCTTCCAGAAAAAGAAGGTCAGCGGCCTGGGACTCGGCAAGGGCTCCCAGAGCCAGGTGTTTGCGGGCTTCGAAAACTATGTCAGTGCCCTGACGGACCCGGAGTTCCTTGGCAGCGTGCTGCGCGTGCTGCTGTACGGCCTTATCCTGATCCCCCTGATGCTCGGCTTCGCCCTGCTGTTCGCGCTCCTGCTGGATTCCCGCCGGACCAGGGCCGGCAGCTTCTCACGCACGGCAATCTTCCTTCCCTACGCCGTGCCCGCGGTCATCAGCTCCCTTCTATGGGGCTTCCTGTACCTGCCCGGGGTGAGCCCCTTCCACTTCCTGGCCCGGCAGTTCGGCGTCGCGCTTCCCTCGCTGCTGGACCCGAACCTCGTCACGTTCGCCATCTGCAACATCGCCCTCTGGGGCGGAGTGGGCTTCAACATGATCGTCATGTACACGTCGCTGAAGGCCGTGCCCAGCGAAATCTATGAGGCAGCGAAGCTGGACGGCTGCTCAGAGATCCAGACCGCCCTGCGGATCAAGATCCCCATCATTGCCCCGTCGCTGGTCATGACTGCGCTGTTCTCGATGATTGCCACGCTCCAGGTCTTCGCCGAGCCCACCACCCTGCGCCCGCTGGCCAACAGCCTTTCCACGAGCTGGTCCCCGCTCATGCTGGTCTACCGCGACGCCTTCACGCGCAACGACGTGTACTCAGCAGCCGGCACCAGCATCGTGATCGCCGCGGCCACCTTCATCATTTCCTTCCTGTTCCTGCGCGTTGTGCAGAAGCGGGCCTTCGGACAGGAGAACTGACCGTGACCACCCTCGCGCCCAGCCGCACCTCGACTACAAAATCCGTCCGCACCTCGAAGGGCACGGTTTCGGCGCACGAAAAGCCGAGCTACCTTTCCACCGGCATCCTGATCTTCGGAGCGCTGTACTGCCTGTTCCCAGTGATTTGGGTGGTGGCGGCCGCCAGCAAGGACGGGAACGAGCTGTTTTCCACCTTCACCCTGGCCCCCAGCACCCATCTCTGGGACAACATCGTTGCCCTCACTGAGTACCGTGACGGTTTGTTCTGGCGCTGGATGGCCAACACCGCGCTTTATGCAGGTGTCGGCGCCATCGTGTCCACTTGGGTCTCCGCCCTCTCCGGCTACGTGCTGGCAAAGTTCGACTTTCCTGGCAAGTCCGGGATCTTCAAGGTGCTGCTGATGGGCGTGCTGGTGCCCGGCGTCATCCTGGCCATCCCCCAGTACCTGATGCTCGCCCAGGCCGGGCTGACCAACACCTACTGGTCCGTGCTCCTGCCGCAAATCATCAGCCCCTACGGCATCTACCTCGCCCGGATCTATGCAGCAGCATCGGTACCCGGCGACGTGATCGAGGCCGCCCGCACCGAGGGCGCCAAGGAAGTGTACATCTTCAACCGCATTGCGGCCCCCATGATGCTGCCAGGCCTGGTGACCATCTTCCTCTTCCAGTTCGTGGCCATCTGGAACAACTTCATGCTGCCGTACATTATGCTCGGCGACGACCACCTGTTCCCGATCACGGTGGGCCTGAACGGGCTGCTGAACCAAGGCGCCTCCGCACCCGCCCTGTACACCCTGGTCCTGGCCGGCGCCCTGCTGTCGATCATCCCGCTGGTCATTATGTTCCTCCTCCTGCAGCGCTACTGGCGGGTCGATCTCGCCGCCGGCGCTGTCAAGGCCTAGTCCTAGATAGGCTTTGAATCATGACTCAACCCACCTCCCGGCCGAGGCCAAAGATTGACGACGTGGCCAAAGAAGCCGGGGTCTCACGCGGCACGGTCTCACGGGTGCTGAACGGCGGGCACTGGGTGAGCCCGTCCGCTCTGGAAGCCGTCAACGCCGCCATCAAAAAGACCGGCTACCGTGTCAACCCGCATGCCCGGAACCTGGCCACCAACCGGGCAAATTCCGTGGCCTTCCTGCTGACCGAAACGCATGACCGCCTCTTCGAGGACCCCAACTTCGCGGTCCTCCTGCGCGGGGCTGCAGACGCGCTGGCAGTCCATGACATTCCGCTGGTCCTGATCCTGGCCGGCACCGACGACGAACAGCGCCGTGCTACCGACTTCCTGACGGCAGGCCACGTGGACGGCGTGCTGCTGGTGTCCTCGCATGCCACGCGGAAGGGGATCATCTCGGACATCATTTCCGCGGGCATCCCTGCCATCTCCTGCGGCATTCCCCTCGGGTTCGAGAAGAAAATGGGGTACGTTGCAGCTGACGATTACGAAGGTGCCCGCGACCTGTTGCGGTACCTGCGTGATGCCGGCCGCCGGCGGATCGCCACGATCACGGGCCCGCAGGACACCTCCGGCGGTATCCGCAGGCTTGAGGCGTACCGCGACGATCAAGGCGCGGACGTTGACGAGGCGCTCATCGTCCACGGCGACTACAGCAAGGAGAGCGGAGCCAAAGGAATGCGGGATCTCCTCCGCCGGGCTCCCGATATCGACGCTGTGTTCGCCGCCAATGACCTCATGGCGCTCGGCGCCCTGGAAGTGCTGCACGAGGCCGGGCGCCGGACACCTGAGGACGTGGCCGTCGTCGGCTTCGATGACATCGGCGCATCTTCTGCTGCCACCCCGGCATTGACCACGGTGCGGCAGCCTTTCGAGCGCATTAGCGAGGAAATGGTCCGCCTGCTCCTGGATGTCATTAACGGCAAGCGCCCCGCGGCCATCACCATTCCCACGGAACTGGTGGTCCGGGAATCAGCCTGACCTCTCCCCGGTGCTTCCCATGAAATGTGTCCGACGGCGGTTGGCAGAATCGTAAGATGACGGGGGCTCAAGCCCAAGTTCTCTAGACTTGCCAGTGGATGCAAGCCGCAACAAGGAACAAAAGGAGCCATTGATGAGTGGAGTAGTTGTTGTAGGAGTGGATGGCAGCGAGTCGGCCAGGAAGGCTGCGGAAGCTGCAAGGGACCTGGCCGTATCCCTGGGAGCGTCCCTTCACATCGTGACGGCATTCGAGTTCGAGACCGCCGAGACCTTCGGCGCAGGGTCGGACACGGTCAGAATCTCGAACGCCGACAGCGCCGAACACGTCGCGAGGTCGCTCAGCAATGCGGGACAGGGCCTGGAGATCACCCACTCTGCAGCGCGCGGCAAGCCGGCTGATGCGCTGATCAAGGAAGCCATCCGACTGGACGCCCGGCTGATCGTGGTGGGCAACCGCAGGATGCGCGGCATTGGCCGGCTCCTGGGCAGCGTCGCCAACAGCGTGGCACACAACGCCCCCTGCGATGTCTACATTGCAAACACCTACGAGGACTAACAGCTAAGTCAGCAAGCGGCCGACGGCGGAACCTCCCGCCGTCGGCCGCTTGCGCTTAAACCCCCGGGTTACGTAGCCGCCTCCGCCTCGGCCAGCCGGATCATCCGGAGCTCGTCGGCAACTGCATGGGAGGGCCAATGGCCATCCGCAATGTCCCGCGCCCGCGACTGGTCAGCGTCCGGGAATAGCTTCTCCAGCAGTCCCGTAACGTGCAGCAGGCCGATCAAGGCGGTGGTTCGAGGATCCGACGTTCCCCCGCCCAGCACGGCCATAATCCTTTTTCGGACAGATTCCTCTGGCGCATGGTCCTTTTCCGGGTACCGGGTCGTCGTAAACAGACTCAGATGCTTTTCGCCGACATGCTCCACGATGCCCTGCGCGGCCATTCCCTCATAGATCCGGTGTACTTCCGCCCGGCTTTCCAGCATGGAAACCCACCGCTTAGGCGTGTGCGGACGTGATTTGTGCCGAATGAGTTCCAGCTGTTGCTGGAAGCTTGTCGCTGCAGCGGAGCCAGTGGCCCTGACGTGCTTGCCCTGCCGTTCAATGGCACCGAGCAGTTCCAGCTCGGCCAGGATTGCACCGGCCACGGCGGCCTGGAGGACGGGTTGGGAAACTTCGGGCTCGCCGTCGGTGTCGTTCGTCGCGAGAAGGAGGATTGCCTGGGGAAGGCTCAGCTCCCCCGCCTTGGCAGATTCAGCGTTCATAAGACCATGGTCCCGCTGCGATGCGGCCACCACAACGAGGATTTACATCCCGGAAACGCAAAGCATTGGCCGCAAGAGGAATTGCAGAGTACATTTAGTGCAATACTTTTTGCAGAGTGATCTGCGTTACAGAACAGGCCTCCCTTGAAGACAAACGCCGCAGACGTGGAAGTTTCCGCACCTGTTGCCGAGGGCATCAACGGTGCCGGGAACACTTCCAAAGCCTGGCTTGGTGACGCCATTCCCGACGTTCCGCTTACCAAGGCACAGAGCCGGGTGGTGGAGGTGATTGCCCGCAATCCGCAGCTCTCCTCCTATGCGGACATCGCAGAAATCGCCCAGCGCGCAGACGTCAACAACTCCACGGTGGTCCGGGCAGCCCAGCACTTGGGCTACCGCGGCTGGCCAGACCTCCAGCGGGAACTTCGCTCCCGCTATCTGGTGTCGATTTCCACCGAGGACACCCTCACCGAGCACGGCGAGCACCGCAGTCCCCTCCACGACGCGTTGAACCACGACATCGAAAACCTGCGCCTTACGCTCGAATCAAACAGGGCCGGCGACGCGGAGGCTGCTATTGGGGCGATGGCCGGTGCCAAGTCCATCACCGTCGTGGGGATCGGCTCATTCGCCGGTCCCGCCAGCGTCATGGCCCACCTGGGCTCGACGATGGGATACCCCATCTCGCTGGAGAACCGGGGCGGTGTGCATCTGGCCTCAAGCACCAACACCCTGGGCGAAGGTGATGTGCTGGTGGTCATCAACATGTGGCGTTCCGTCAGGCAGGTAATTGTCGCTGCCGAAGCGGCGAAGGCCGCCGGTGCCACGGTCATCGCCATCAGCGACATGCGGCGCGGCCGCCTTGCAGCAGCGGCTGACCACCTCCTGGTGGTGGCTTCGGAGGGCATCTCCTTTTTCCAGTCCGTTACCGCCGCGAACTCACTAATCTACGGCCTGCTCGCCGGCATGGAAGCAGCCCATCCGGAGCGGAGCCGGGCTGCCATCCGCCGCACGCAGCAGCTGTGGAAAGACCTGGACATCTACCTCGACTAACCGGCTCCTTCACGCCACATCAGGTGAAGCCTCATCAAAACACTCCAGGAGTACCTTCATGAATGACCAGATCGACCGCCGCATAGCCGTCATCGGACTCGGCGCCATGGGTGGAGCAATGGCCGCCACGCTTCACAGATCCGGCTGGGAAGTCACCGGCTTCGACCCCTCCGAGGCAGCCAGGACAGCCTCGCAACAAGCCGGCATCAAAACCACCGCGAAGCTCGAGGAAGCGGCCGGGACCCCCTACGCCGTGCTGTCCCTTCCCGCAGCCAGCATCGTGGAAACCACGGTGCCCCAATTACTTGCAGTGCCGGGAACGGTCGCGATCATCGACACCACCACGTCCGAGCCGGCTACCAGCAAGCACCTGGCCGAATTCGCCCAGACCCAAGGAGCCGCCTTCGTGGATGCACCAGTTTCGGGCGGCCGCGACGGCGCCGCAAGCGGGTCCCTGAGCGCCTTCGTTGGGGGAACAGCGGATGCCCTCGCCGCAGCCGAGCCAGTCCTGCTTGCGCTGACCGGCGGGAAATACAACCACATCGGCGGCCCCGGCAGCGGCAACGTGGTCAAGCTCCTCAACAACGTCCTTGCAGCCGCAAACCTGGTCTCCGTCGGTGAGGCGCTGGGCGTCGCCAAAGCCTACGGGATTGATCCTGCCAGAGCGGCGGCCAGCATCAGCGACGCCTCCGGGGGCAGCAAAGTCTCCGCCAGCATGTATCCCAACTGGGTGCTCAGCGGCACCCATGATTCCGGCTTCTCCCTGGGCCTGATGGCCCGGGACGCAGCCCTCGCCGTAGACGTCGCCGCCCAGGTCGGGGAAAACCCCGCCCTGCTGGCTGCCGTTGCAGCGCAGTGGCAGGACGCGTTGGCCGCCCTCGGACCGAAGGCGGACTTCACCGAAATCGCGAGGACCGTCGCCCCGGCCATCACGCCGGCGGGCCCGCCAAGCACCGCACCAGGCACCGCACCAGGCACCGTCCCGGACGCTGCTCGCAGCACCGCGAGCGGCACCACCGCCGTCGCCTAGCCCTCCCAGAACGTAATCCCCGGCCCTAAGGAACACCACATTGAGCATCACCACAGCACCAACATCCTCCTCGGCGGCCACCGCCAAAGCAGTCCTGGACGCGGCCTTCCCGTCAGGCTTCGGCGCCTTCATTGACGGCCGCATCGTTGCCGGCAACGGCGAGAGCATTACCCTCACCGCGGCCGCCACCGGCGAACCTTTCGCCACCTACGCGGACCCTGGAGCCGAGGGCGCCAACGCCATCCTGGAAAGCGCGACGGCGGGCGCGTCCGTGTGGGGCGCAATGAACGGCTTCGAACGGGCAGCCATCCTGCGCAACGTCAGCCGGATCGTGGAACAGCACGGAGAGGATCTCGCCATCCTTGAGTCGGCCACCACAGGCAAGCCCATCCGGGACGCCCGCGTTGAAGCTGCCAAGGTGGCCGAAATGTTCGGCTACTACGCCGGCTGGGCGGACAAGCTGACGGGCCAGACCATTCCGGTCCCCGGCAACTGGCACACCTACACGGAGCGTGTGCCGTGGGGCGTCGTCGTCGCCATCACGCCGTGGAACGCTCCCCTGTTTACGGCAGGCTGGAACTCCGCCGCCCCGCTCGCAGCCGGCAATGCCGTGATCATCAAGCCCAGCGAATTCACGCCGGCGTCGTCGGTCCGGCTCGCCCAGCTGGCACGCGAGGCCGGGCTTCCGGCAGGCGTCTTCAACGTTGCCGTGGGGCTGGGGCAGACCGTGGGCGCAGCCCTCACCACGGACCGGCGGGTCGGCAAGGTCAGCTTTATCGGTTCAGTCCCCACGGGGCGCCGCGTTGCGGTGGCCGCTGCCCAGGCCGGGATTCCGGCCCTGCTGGAGCTCGGCGGCAAGAGCGCCAACATCGTGTTCGCGGATGCGGACCTCGACCGTGCCGCGGACGGCGCCATCTCGGCAATCTTCTCCGGCGCTGGCCAGTCCTGCGTGGCGGGATCCCGGTTGTTGGTGGAGCGCAGCGTGCACGCAAAGTTCGTTGAGCTGGTGGCTGCGAAGGCCGCACGGCTTAGGGTAGGTGACCCGCTCAGCGCGGACACGGAGGTGGGCCCCATCATCACTGCCCAGCAGTTCGCCACCGTAAACACGCTCATCGAGGCAGGAATGACCGACGGCGGCCGCCGGCTGACAGGGGCATCGTTGCCGGAATCCCTGGCCGGGTCCGGGCTGGCCGGTGGCCACTGGGTCATGCCCACTCTGCTGGACGGCGTCACGCCCGCCAACCGCCTGGAAACCACCGAGGTCTTCGGGCCGGTAGTTGGCGCGGACGCGTTCGATACAGAAGCCGAAGCCATTGCCCGGGCCAACAACACCAATTTCGGCCTCGCCGGCGCCGTCTGGACCTCCGACGTGTCCCGCGCCCACCATGTGGCACGCGAGGTGAAGGCCGGCACCTTCTGGATCAACTCCTACAAAACCATCCATGTGGCGGTTCCGTTCGGCGGCTTTGGCGATTCCGGCCACGGCCGCTCCTCCGGCCCGGGGGTGCTGGATGAGTACACCCAGACGAAGGCCATCTGGGTACCCACCCGCGCGGCGGGATCCCCCTTCCCGTCGCTGTCCTACTAACGCGTCCAACCCGAGAAGGCAGATGCCCATGGAACTCACAAACCCAGCCCCCGCACCACATGCCCTCCGCGGCGCACTGGCAGACGGCGTCGAAAACTGGAAGCCCAAGGTCCAGGCACTGGCGCAGGAAATCCACGCGCTCAAGGAGATCTCCTTCGAGGAGGTCCGCTCGGCGGAGGCAATTGCTGCCGTGCTGGCGGATGCCGGCTTCGAGGTGGAGCGGGGCACCTCCGGCCTTCCCACCGCCTTCACCGCGAGCGCCGGCACCGGAGAACTGATGGTGGCGCTGTGCGTTGAATACGACGCGCTTCCTGACATTGGTCACGCCTGCGGGCACAACCTGATCGCCGGAGCGTCGGTGGCAGCGGCCCTGGCCTTGCTGCCGTTCGTGGACGAGCTGGGCATTACGCTGAAGGCCATCGGAACCCCCGCCGAGGAGCACGGCGGAGGCAAGGCGCTGATGCTGGAGCGGGGAGCGTTCGACGGCGTCGGGCTGGCTCTGATGGTCCACCCGGTCCAGGACGGGCTCACCTACAACCCGGCAGGCACCAGCGCCCAGGCCGTGGGCCGGTACAAGGCGACGTTCACCGGGAAAGCAGCACACGCCGCCGCGGCCCCGCACCAGGGCGTGAACGCTGCGGACGCCGCCGTGCTGAGCCAGGTGGCCATCGGCCTGCTCCGCCAGCAGATCCCCAGCGACCACCGGATCGCCTGCTTTGTGGCCGAAGCCGGGCACGTCACGAACATCATTCCGGAGAAAGCGGTGGTCCAGTTCGAATGCCGGGCCTTCACTCTCCCGGAGTACGAGGCGCTGCACCAACGCGTGCGGAACTGCTTCGAAGGCGCCGCGCTGGCCACCGGCACAACCCTGGTCATCGAGGAGGCAGAGCCCCTCTACGAACCGCTGCTTCAGGATGATGCCCTCGCAGCGCACTGGACCGAGGCGATGGACGCGTTCGGCAAGGACAAGTCGCGGTCCTCTGGCCTCAGCGGCGGCTCCACCGACATGGGCAACATCTCCCAGGTCATCCCGTCACTGCACCCCTGGCTGAGCATTCCCGGCGCCAATGTGCCCATCCACTCGCACGCGTTTGCCGCGCTTGCGGATTCCCCCGAGGCATACGGGGTGATGTTCGAGGCAGCCACAGCGCTGGCCTGGACCGTTGCCGGCGCAGCCTCAATCCCCGCCCAACGGGAACGCTTCACCAAAGCGGCATACCGCCGTCGTTCTTTCACGCAGGAAGGCACATCATGAGCACCACCAAAACAGCCCGGGTTGAAAAGGCCGGCACCAAGCTGACCCTGCCGATTGCCGCCCTGGCCTTCGTCATAGCCCTGGCGGTGCAGTTCATCGGCCAGGCCAAGATCGACGTCGGAATCGGCTCCATCATCATCTTCCCCATGGTGTGGGGCCTCATCCTCGGCCTGCTGGTCTCGGTCCAGAAGTTCAAACCCCTGGGACTTGACCTCCAGCGGGTAGCGGCGGCCCTGGTGGGCGTGGCAGTGCTGCTGCTGGTGGCCCGGCTGGCCTTCAACATCGGCCCCAGCCTGCCCAGCCTCATCAAGGCGGGGCCGGCGCTGCTCCTGCAGGAAGTCGGACACCTCCTGGGCACCATCATGCTGGCACTCCCCCTCGCTGTCCTGCTGAGAATGGGCAAGGCCACCGTCGGCGCCACGTTCTCGCTCGACCGGGAACCGTCGTTCGCCATGGTCTCCGAGAAGTACGGACCGGACTCGGACCAGTACCGCGGCGTGCTGGCCATGTACGTGTTCGGAACGCTGTTCGGCGCCGTGTTCATCACCCTCCTCACCTCGCTCGTGGCCAACTGGAAAATCTTCGATCCGCTGGCACTGGCGATGGGCGCGGGAGTGGGGTCCGGGTCCATGATGGCCGCCTCCGCCGCGAGTATCGTCGCCGCCTACCCGGCCGACGAAGAGGCCATCCTGGGCATGGCCGCCGTATCCAACCTGATCACCACGGTCCTTGGCGTTTATGTGGGCATCTACATCGCGTTGCCCCTGGCCGACCGGTTCTACAAAGCCCTCACCCGCAAGCAGACAGCGCGCGAAGCTGCAGCCGTTACGGCCGGCGCCCCCGCCGAACGTACCGCCGTGGACATCGACCACGACGCTGCACAGGCGGAGGAAAACCGGCTGTTCCGCGAGCGCGTCGCCGAGTCCTCTGCGGCCATCAAGCTGCCGCTGTGGCTGTCCCTCTCCGTTCTCACTGTTTTGGGCATCGGCACTGCTTCGGTGGCGGCCAAGGGCTTTAGCCTCTCCATCGTGGCCGGCTACGCGATCATGCTTGCCCTGGTGTTGGTCAGCATTGCGCTGGGGAAGGCCACACGGAAGATCTCGGCCATCATCTTCGTCACCACCATCGGCGCGTACATCTCCAGCCCCTGGTTCTTCGGTGCCGAGGCACTCAACGCCGCGGTCAAGACGGTCGACTTCCTGTCCATCGCCACCGTGATGCTGACGCTCGC
The DNA here is from genome assembly GCF_054408515.1 of Arthrobacter sp. D3-16. Taxonomy (NCBI): domain Bacteria; kingdom Bacillati; phylum Actinomycetota; class Actinomycetes; order Micrococcales; family Micrococcaceae; genus Arthrobacter; species Arthrobacter sp. D3-16. The sequence continues at coordinate 3,495,291 of NZ_CP096437.1, forward strand.
GGGCCTGTCGCTCGGCAAGGACATCCCGCTGCTCAAGAACATCGGCTGGAAGATCATCCCTGTGGGCCTGGTGGCCATCACCGCGTCCTTCCTGCTGTCCACGGTGATCGCGGAGTTTGCCCTGGGGCTCTGGCAGTAACTGCGCGCTCTACGTTAACTGCTCGCCCTGCCTTCGCGGCAGGACTCAAGCGGCCGACGGCGGAACCTCCCGTCGCCGGCCCTTTGCGTTTCCCAGCAGGAAAGTGCGGGCCACCTGGACCAGTGGTATTGCTCCCTCCACAAGGTAGTGTTTCAGGAGCCATGCGCCCAACACGGCCAGCGCACTGATCCAGGTTGTTCCCTGCCGTTTCCGGCCCGCACGGCTCCTAGCTGGACACGTCCTTTTCGATCTCCTCGGCGAGGTCGTCCACCTCTTCCGGGCGCAGTTCTATGCCGGCTTCCTCAAAGCGTTCCTCAAGCACATGGCTCACGTCATCCTCCACGTGGCCCAGCCGAATTTCATCACGGACCTCGTCCGCGATGCTTTCAGGAGTCTCTGTAGGGGCTGCGTCCTCCACTGTTTCGTCGTCGTCAAAAGGGGCGCTTGAGGTATCCGCTGAGTCAGTCATAACTCATGGTTACCGGTTGCCGTCGAACGGTCAATAACGGGAACCGCCCAAAGCAAAGCGTACCGACGGCGGCCCCTCCCGCCGTCGGCCGCTTCCGTCAACTCGCGAAAGAGAGCGCCTGCGCGACGGTAACGGCGATCAGGGCAAGGAGCGTGGCTGCAACCACCCACGCTTCCAAGCGCTGCCGCAGGGTCCTGCGCCTTGACCCGTTACCCGTTGATTTCCACTTGTACATAGTCCTCCCGAAGGAACATCCGGCGTTCCTGCCAGCCGTCAAGGACAACCCAGATGATTGACCCGTCTGGCGCGGCGGCGTCCACGAAGCCCGAGCCGATAGGCAGCCCGTGCTGCGAAAGCCGCACCCGCTGCCCCATCGGCAGGGCGTTCCACGACACCCGCCGCCACTGCTGACCACTCGCCGCTTTCACGGCACTACCGCAGGATGACCGTGCGGTTGCCCAGCAGCAGGATCCTGCCCTCACAATGCCAGCGGACGGCGTTCCGCAGCGCGATGCACTCGGCGTCGCGGCCCGCCGCCACCAGGTCATCGGCAGTGTACGTGTGGTCCACCTCGATGACCTGCTGCGAAATGATCGGGCCCTCGTCCAGTTCCGCGTTTACGTAGTGCGCGGTGGCCCCCACGGTTTTGACGCCCCGCTCATAGGCCTGGTGGTACGGCTTGGCCCCCTTGAAGCTGGGCAGGAACGAGTGGTGGATGTTGATGGTCCGGCCGGCAAGCTTGGCGGTGAGCTCGTCGCTGAGCACCTGCATGTAGCGGGCCAGGACCACGAGTTCGACGTCGAGTTCGTCCACCAGTTCCAGGAGCCGGGCTTCGGCGTCGGGCTTGGTGTCCCTGGTGACCGGCTCGTGGAAGAACGGGATGCCGTCCCACTCCACCAAACTGGCCTGGTCCAGGTGGTTGGACACGACGGCGACGATCTCCACCGGGATGCCGCCCGTCCGTGCCTGGAACAGCAGGTCGTTGAGGCAGTGCCCCATTTTGGACACCATCACCAGTACGCGGCGCTTGCGGCCGTGCGGCTCCAGCTGCCAGTTCATCTGCCACTGCCCGGCCAGCGAGGCGAAGCGCGTGCGCAGGTCCTCGGTACTGAGAGGCTGCTGCTCCGGGCCGGGCCCCGAAGCGAAGTGCACCCGCATAAAGAAGTGCCCCTGCCCCTTGTCGCCGTACTGCTTGATGTCGATGATGTCGCAGCGGTGCTCCAGCAGGAAGGCCGAAATCGCGTGGACAATTCCTGGGGACTCCACGCAGTCAACCGTCAGGATATGCTCGACGGCGGCAGCAGGATCCGCCGTCGAGGCACCCTTGTCGGGGGTTGGGACGGGCGTTTTCACAGCAGGCACGGTGCTCACTTTTTCACCCCGTCATTCAACGCGCCGTCAAAATCCCGGCCGATGGCAGAGGCCTCGGTATCCAGGTCCTGCGCAAGCTCCGACTTGAACGTGGCGTAGCGGGCGAGGTGCGCGGGCCGCCGTCGCAGTATCAGCCACGCGGCGCCGAGCACCAGGAACCAGACCGGCGTAACGAGCAGCGCCAGCAGGGTGTCCGGCTGCGTGGTCAGCGCCCACAGGACGAAGGCAAAGAACGCGAACACCACCCAGACCATCGGCACGCCGCCGGGCATCCGGTACTTCGAGGCCTCGTGCAGCTGCGGGCGGCGGCGCCGGAACGCGAGGTAGCTGGCCAGGATGATGGACCAGACGAACACGAAACAGACGGCGGACACGGTGGTCACCATCTCAAAGGCCTTGCCGATGTCCTGGCCCGCGTACATCAGGATGACGCCGGAGAGCAGCAGGACGCAGGAGAGGAACAGGGCGTTCTGCGGCACTTTCCGGGTGGACAGGTTGCGGAAGACCGACGGCGCATCCCCCTCCTGCGCCAGCCCGTAAACCATGCGGGAGGTGGAGTAGATGCCGGAGTTGGCCGAGGACATGGCCGAGCTGAGTACCACCAGGTTCACCACGGTGGCCGCGGCGCCGAGGCCGGCCAGGGAGAACATGGCGATAAACGGGCTGTGCCCGGCTTGGAACTGGGTCCAGGGGGTGACGGACATCAGGATGATCAGGGCGCCCACGTAGAAGAGCAGCACGCGGATGGGGATGGAGTTGATGGCCCTGGGAAGGTTCTTTTCCGGGTCTTTCGCCTCCGCGGCCGTGGTGCCCACCAGCTCGATGCCCACAAACGCGAACACAGCGATCTGGAAGCCGGCCACGAAACCCATAAATTCGTTCGGGAACATGCCGCCGTGGCTCCACAGGTTTGTGAAGGTGGCAGGGCCGGCGTCGGACTGAAAGCCCGTGAAAATCATGAACATGCCCACAATGATCAGCGCCGCGATGGCAATGATCTTGATCAGCGCGAACCAGAATTCCGTCTCGCCGAACGCCTTCACCGTGACGAGGTTCAGGAGCAGCAGGATCGCGACCGTAGCCAGGCCCGGGATCCACAGCGGGAGCCCCGGCCACAGCTCCTTCGAGTAGCCGGCGATCGCGATCACGTCCGCGATGCCCGTGATCACCCAGCAGAACCAGTAGGTCCAGCCGGTGAAGAACCCGGCCCAGGGGCCCAGGAGGTCCGCGGCGAAGTCGCTGAAGGATTTGTAGTTCAGGTTGCTCAGCAGCAGTTCGCCCATGGCCCGCATGACGAAGAACAGCATGAAGCCGATAATCATGTAGACGAAAATGACGGACGGTCCGGCCGCGGAGATGGTTTTGCCCGATCCCATGAACAGGCCCGTGCCGATGGCGCCGCCAATGGCGATCAGCTGGATGTGCCTGTTGGTGAGCTGCCGCTCAAGATGCGGCTCCTGGTGGGGCGTTACAGGTTTAGTTGTCACGTGCTGCTCCTCGAATCAATGCTGTCTGGAGTGCTGAAGTGGCCGCCTAATCCGGGCCCGCGGGCAAGTGATCAAGGCTGTTGAAGCTGTAAAGGTGGATGCCGGCTATGGTGCCGGGCTGGGTTGCGAGCCCGGTGATGAGGCTGTCCGGCGAGTAGCGGTCCCCGCTGAGGAGTTTGCGGGCCAGCGGGCCTTTGCGGCTGAGGAACTTCAGGGAGCTTCCGACGCCGATCTGCGCGGAGAGTGCCACCAGCTTGGTCCGCGGGACGGAACCGGCCACGCCGGCCCAGACGGGCAGGTGGACGCCTTCGCGCCGAAGAAGCACCGCGAAGTCATGGATCTTGCCGGCGGAGAAGCACATTTGGGTGACCACATGCGAGGCCAGGTGCTGCTTCGCCAGGAGTCCGTCCAACAGGTCCACCGGGCTGACGTGCGGGTGCCCTTCCGGGTAACCCGCGACGCCGGCCCGCATCATTCCGCTGCTGTACTGGGCGATGTCCTCCAGCACCGGAAGGGCCGAGTCGTAAATGCCGGCGGGCTGCTTCCGGTCGCCGCCGATAACGAACACTTCACGGATGCCTGCGGCATCGCAGCCGCGGACAATTTCGGTGAGCTCGGCGCGGCCGCGGATGCTCCTGGCGGCGAGGTGCGGGATGACCTTGTACCCGGCGTCGCTCAGTTCCACTGCGGTGCGCATGGTCCGTTCGATGCCGTGGTGCGGCAGGCACGTCACACTCAGCGTGGTGGTCGTGGGCACCAGGGCCCGGACCTGCTCGACGATTCCCTGGGACGGGATGATTTCGATTCTGACGGGGAACATCATTGGTCCTCTCTGTGCATCAGGGTTCGGTATCCCAACTCAGGCTGTGGCTGCGAGGAGGGAGCTGGCTTCCTGGCGGGTGGTGCCGGAGGACTCGATGTGGGCCAGTTCTGCCGGGATGTCCCAGCCCTTCTTGCGCATCGCGGTGGCCCAGAGCCGGCCGGCGCGGTAGGAGGAGCGGACCAGCGGCCCGGACATCACGCCCAGGAACCCGATCTCGGTGGCCTCGTCCTGGAGGTCAACGAATTCCTGCGGCTTGACCCACCGGTCCACCGGCAGGTGCCGCTCACTCGGGCGCAGGTACTGGGTGATGGTGATCAGGTCACAGCCGGCCTCGTGCAGGTCCCGCAAAGCTTCGGAGATCTCCTCGCGGGTTTCGCCCATGCCCAGGATCAGGTTGGACTTGGTCACCATGCCCAGGTTCCGGCCTTGCGTGATCACATCCAGGGAGCGCTCGTACCGGAATGCCGGCCGGATCCGCTTGAAGATCCTGGGCACGGTCTCGACGTTGTGCGCGAACACTTCGGGCTTGGAGTCGCAGATCGCGGCGATGTGTTCGGGTTTGCCGGAAAAGTCGGGGATCAGCAGCTCCACGCCGGTGCCGGGGTTCAGTTCGTGGATCTTGCGGACCGTCTCGGCGTACAGCCAGACGCCCTCGTCCTCGAGGTCGTCACGGGCGACGCCGGTGACGGTGGCGTAGCGCAGCTGCATCGCCTGCACCGACCTGGCCACCTTGGTCGGTTCGAACCGGTCCACCGGGGAGGGTTTGCCGGTATCGATCTGGCAGAAATCACACCTGCGGGTGCACTCGGACCCGCCGATCAGGAACGTGGCTTCCTTGTCCTCCCAGCACTCAAAAATGTTGGGGCAGCCGGCCTCCTCACACACCGTGTGCAGGCCTTCCTTCTTCACCAGGTTCTTGAGCTGGACGAACTCCGGGCCCATCTGGACCTTGGCCTTGATCCAGTCCGGCTTCCGCTCCACCGGGACAGCAGAGTTGCGCTGTTCAACGCGCAAAAGCTTCCGGCCTTCAGGTGCCAGTGTCATTAGTCTTCTTCCTTCAGCATTCGACGACGTTGACGGCGAGGCCGCCCATCGCCGTTTCCTTGTATTTGGAGCTCATGTCCTTGCCGGTCTCGCGCATGGTCACAATGACCTCGTCGAGGGAGACCCGGTGCGAGCCGTCGCCCCAGAGCGCCATCTTCGCGGCGTTGATGGCCTTCGCTGCAGCGATCGCGTTGCGTTCGATGCAGGGCACCTGCACCAGCCCGCCGATCGGATCGCAGGTCAGGCCCAGGTTGTGCTCCATCGCGATCTCCGCGGCGTTCTCCACCTGCGCCGGGGTTCCACCCATCACCTCCGCCAGGCCCGCCGCGGCCATCGACGACGCCGACCCCACCTCACCCTGGCAGCCCACCTCAGCGCCCGAAATGGACGCCTGCTCCTTGTACAGCACCCCGACGGCACCGGCAGCGAGCAGGAACTTCACCACCACGTCGTCGCGGTCCTCCTGGCTGGCGTTCTCCATCCCCGGCGCGAAATGCAGCGCGTAATACAGCACCGCCGGGATGATCCCGGCAGCCCCGTTCGTGGGCGCGGTGACCACCCGCCCGCCGGACGCGTTCTCCTCATTCACAGCAAGGGCGATCAAGTTAACCCACTCCTGCCAATACTTCGGGTCGTGGAAGTCCTCATCCTGGCCTTCACTGTCAGGCCGGGAACTTTCCTTCTTGAGCCGGTCATACCAGTCAGGGGCACGACGGCGGACCTTCAATCCGCCCGGCAGCACACCTTCGCGTTTGAGGCTGGTGGCCACGCAGCCCTCCATCACGGAGTAGATATGAAGCAGGCCCTCGCGGATCTCTTCAGGAGTGCGGCTGTCTTCCTCGTTGACCCGCATCACGTCGCTGATGCCGAGGCCGGTAGTCCGGCAGTGCTCCAGGAGTTCCGCGGCCGTCCGGAAGGGCAGGGGCAGTTCCTTCTTGGACTCCTCCAGTTCCTGCTGCGCCGCGTCCTCCTCGCCCTCGCGGACGATGAACCCGCCGCCCACCGAGAAGAAGGTCGCGGTGTGCAGGATCTTGCCATCGGCGTCGGAAACGGTGAACGTCATACCGTTGGTGTGCCGCGGCAGGATGGTCAGCGGCCGCAGCACCATGTCCTTCACCCCATACGGCAGGGGAACCGCACCGGCCAGCTGCAGGATTCCAGTCTCCGCGATCGCGGCCAGGCGTTCCTCCACCTCGTCCGGCAGGATCAACTCCGGATGAAACCCCTCCAGCCCCAGCAGGATCGCAGTCATGGTGCCGTGGCCGTGGCCCGTCGCCGCGAGCGACCCGTAGAGGTCCACCCGGAGCGATGCCACCTCAGCCAACATGCCGGAGCCCTTGAGCTCCTCGGCAAACACAGCGGCAGCCCGCATCGGCCCCACAGTGTGCGAGGAAGAAGGACCGATCCCAATACTAAACAGATCAAATACGCCGACTGCCATGCGTGTGGTTCCTAACTGGAGAAGTGGTCAGATTGGCAACGGGACCGCGGAGCCGGGGTCACGACAGTGGTGCGACGCCCGGGTAGAGGGGGTGGGCTTTAGCGAGGGTCTCGACGCGGTTCCGCAGTTCCGAAAGGTCCGTGTCGGCGTCGGCCGTCAAAGCTTCGGCGATGATGTCTGCAACCTCGCGGAAGGCAGCCTCACCGAAGCCGCGCGTGGCGAGCGCCGGCGTGCCGATCCGGAGGCCGGAGGTGACCATCGGCGGGCGGGGATCGAACGGGACGGCGTTGCGGTTGACCGTGATGTCGATGGCCGCGAGGCGGTCCTCGGCCTGCTGCCCGTTCAGCTCGCAGTTGCGCAGGTCAACGAGGACCAGATGCACGTCGGTGCCGCCGGAGATCACGCTGATGCCCTTGGCGGTGACGTCGGGCTGGATGAGACGCTCGGCCAGGATCCGGGCACCGGCGAGGACGCGCTGCTGGCGCTCCTTGAACTCGGCGGATGCAGCGATCTTGAACGCCACGGCCTTGCCCGCAATGACGTGCTCCAGCGGGCCGCCCTGCTGGCCGGGAAACACAGCCGAGTTGATCTTCTTGGCGATGTCGGCGTCGTTGCTCAGGATGATGCCGCCGCGCGGACCGGCGAGGGTCTTGTGCGTGGTGGACGTGGTGACGTGCGCATACGGCACCGGGTTCGGGTGCAGGCCGGCGGCCACCAGGCCGGCGAAGTGCGCCATGTCCACCATGAGGTAGGCGCCCACGGAGTCCGCGATCCGGCGGAACTCGGCGAAGTCCAGCTGACGGGCGTAGGCGGACCAGCCGGCAACAATCAGCGCGGGCTTGGTCTCCTGCGCCAGGCGCTCCACCTCGGCCATGTCCACGGTGTGGGTGTCCTCGCGGACGCCGTACGGGACCACGTTGTAGAGCTTGCCAGAGTAGTTGATCTTCATGCCGTGCGTGAGGTGGCCGCCGTGGGCCAGGTTCAGGCCCATAATGGTGTCGCCGGGCTTGATCAGCGCGTGCATCACCGAGGCGTTGGCCTGCGCGCCGGAGTGCGGCTGCACGTTCGCGAAGTCCGCGCCGAACAGTGCCTTGATGCGGTCGATGGCGAGCTGCTCGACGACGTCCACGTGCTCGCAGCCGCCGTAGTAGCGCTTGCCCGGGTAGCCCTCGGCGTACTTGTTCGTCAGCACCGAACCCTGCGCCTGCATTACGGCGACGGCGGTGTGGTTTTCGGAGGCGATCATCTCCAGGCCGTCGCGCTGGCGGGTGAGTTCGTCGTCGATCTTCCCGGCGATTTCGGGGTCCAGAGTGGACAGGTCGGCGTCCAGGGACGGGGAGACGACCTGCTCGAAGGCTGCTGTTGTGGTCATGCCCGCGCCGCTCACAGCTCGCCGCCGTTAGCTGCCGCGTACTCTTCGGCGGACATCAGGGGGCCTTCTTCCGTGACGGCCACCTTGAACAGCCAGCCGGCGCCGTAGGGATCGTTGTTGATCAGGGCGGGATCGGAGACCACTTCGTCGTTGATCTCCACGACCTCGCCCGTGACCGGTGCGTAGAGGTCCGAGACGGACTTGGTGGATTCAACCTCGCCGCAGGTCTCCCCCGCGGTGACCGTGGAGCCAACCTCCGGCAGGTCCACGTACACGATGTCGCCCAGTGCCTCGGCGGCGACGGCCGAGATACCAATGTTGGCGGGGCCGGATCCGTCAGCGGCAACCCACTCGTGCTCGGCGGAGTACTTCAGTTCAGCAACAACTATTGCCATGTGTGTTTCCTTAGGTTCGTGTTTGAAAAAGTCCCCACCGTCTCCCTAGCCTCGCAAGCTCGGCCAGGGAACCCTGACGGCGTGGGCCCAGCACTATGAAAAGTGCAGGGTGACGTTTTGGTTACTTTTGGCGCTTGTAGAACGGCAGCGCTACTACTTCGAAGGGTTCTGCCTTGCCGCGGAGGTCGATGTCCAGGGCGGTGCCGGGTGCTGAGTGTTCGACGTCGACATAGGCCAGGGCGATCGGGTAACCCAGAGTGGGGCTCGGCTGGCCGGAGGTCACCTCACCAACGACTTTTCCGTCCTTGAGGACCGGGTAGTAGCTGCGTCCGGCGCGGCGGCCGAGGCCCTTGAGGCCCACCAGCTTGCGGCCGGAGGTGGAGCCGGCGCCCAACGCCTTGAGCTCCGCCAGCACGGCCTTGCCGATGAAGTCCGACTCCTTCGTGAGCGAAACAACCGGGCCCAGGCCTGCCGCATACGGGTTGACCTCGCGGGAAAGCTCGTTGCCGTAGAGGGGCATGCCGGCTTCCAGGCGGAGCGAGTCGCGGCATGCCAGCCCGGCGGGGATGAGGCCGTGGCCCGCGCCAACTTCGAGCAGGGCGTCCCACAGGCCAGCGGCGTCCTCGTTTGGGATGTAGACCTCGAAGCCGTCCTCGCCGGTGTACCCGGTGCGGGCGAGCAGCAGTTCCTGGACAGTGCCGTTGACGGTAATCCCTACTTCAACGGCCGCGTAGTACTTGAGTCCGGTCACTAGGGAGTGCTGTTCAGCCGGGATGAGCTGGAGCAGGATGGCCTCGGCGTTCGGTCCCTGCACAGCGATCAGGGACGTCTCGGCGGAGACATCGTTCACGGTCACGTCGAAGGAGGCAGCCCGCTCGGCCAGTGCGGCCGCAACTACCGCAGCGTTGCCGGCGTTGGGGACCACCAAGTATTTGGCTGTCCCATCCGCAGCCGCGGGAAGGCGGTAGGTGATGAGGTCGTCGATGATGCCGCCGTCTTCCTGGCAGATCAGCGAGTATTTCGCCTTGCCCACCGCCACCGCGGACAGCTTGCCGGCCAAGGCGTAGTCCAGGAAAGCGCCGGCGTCCGGGCCGGTGACCCAGACTTCGCCCATGTGGGAGAGGTCGAACAGGCCGGCGCTCTGGCGCACCGCGTGGTGCTCGGCCAGTTCGGAGCTGTACTTCAGGGGCATCTGCCAGCCGCCGAAGTCGGTGAACGAGGCGCCGGCAATTTTGTGCTGCTCATACAGCGCTGTGTAGTTCTCAAGCGCGGTGTAATTCTCAGTCATTGCTGATCCTTAGTTCTCGAACTCGGAAAGTGGCGGGCAGGAGCAGACCAGGTTGCGGTCCCCTGCCGCGCCGTCAATACGGCCCACGGGCGGGAAGTACTTGTCCTGCCGCAGCGAAGACACGGGGAAGGCGGCCTGCTCACGCGGGTAGGAACGGTTCCAGTCAGACGAGACGACGGCGGCTGCCGTGTGGGGTGCGTTGCGCAGCGGGGACTTCTCCACGGAGAAGTCGCCATTGGCCACCTGGTCGATTTCCTGGCGGATGGTGATCATGGCTTCAATGAAGCGGTCGATCTCCGCGAGGTCCTCGGACTCCGTGGGCTCCACCATCAGCGTGCCCGCCACCGGGAAGGACAGTGTGGGGGCGTGGAAGCCGAAGTCGATGAGGCGCTTGGCCACATCCTCGGCGGTGATGCCGGTCCTGGCCGTCAGGTCGCGCAGGTCAAGGATGCACTCGTGCGCCACCAGGCCGCTCTCCCCCGTGTAAAGAACCGGGAAGTGCTCATCGAGCCGCGCGGCAACGTAGTTCGCAGCCAGCAGCGCGGACTTGGTGGCTTCGGTCAGGCCCTGGCCGCCCATCAGCTTCACATACGCCCAGGAAATCGGCAGCACGCCGGCCGAACCGAAGCGCGAAGCGGAAATCGCCACCCCGTGACCGGCTTCGTGGGCGGCCTTGTTGGCGTCACCCGGCATAAACGGCGCGAGGTGCGCCTTGGCAGCAACAGGTCCGACGCCGGGTCCGCCGCCGCCGTGCGGGATGCAGAAGGTCTTGTGCAGGTTCAGGTGCGAAACGTCGCCGCCGAACTTGCCCGGCTGCGCCAAGCCCACCAAAGCGTTGAGGTTCGCGCCGTCAACGTACACCTGGCCGCCGGCGGCGTGGACGGCATCGCACACCTCGCGCACATCCGAGTCGTACACCCCGTGCGTTGACGGGTAGGTGATCATGATGGCCGAGAGGACGTCCTTGTGGGCCTCGATCTTGGCCTGCAGGTCGGCGTGGTCGATGGTGCCGTCAGCGGCGGTGGCCACAACTACAACCTTCATGCCGGCGAGGACGGCGGAGGCGGCGTTGGTGCCATGCGCCGAAGCAGGAATGAGGCAGACGTTGCGCTGCTGGTCGCCGCGGGAGTGGTGGTAGCCGCGGATCGCCAGCAGGCCGGCAAGCTCGCCCTGGGAACCGGCGTTGGGCTGGATGGACACCTGGTCGTACCCGGTTATCTCCGCGAGATCAGCTTCCAGGCCGGCAATGAGTTCGCGCCAACCGGCTGTCTGGGAATCCGGAGCAAAGGGGTGGATCGAGGCGAACTCGGGCCAGGAGATGGCTTCCATCTCGGCCGTGGCGTTCAGCTTCATGGTGCAGGAACCCAGCGGGATCATGGTGCGGTCCAGCGCCAGGTCCCGGTCCGAGAGGCGGCGGATGTAGCGCAGCAGCTGGGTCTCGGAGCGGTGGGTGTTGAACACCGGGTGCTGCAGGTAGGTGGAGGTGCGCAGCACCGACGCGGGCAGCTCGAAGCCGGAAGCTTCCACAACGGGACCGGCACCAAAGGCGACGACAACCGCCGAGAGGACCTCCGGCGTCGTGGTCTCATCGACTGACACGCCAACTGTGTCCGCATCGATGAGGCGCAGGTTGATGCCGCGGGCTTCGGCTGCAGTGATCACCTTGGCAGCCTTGCCGGGCACGCGGACGGTGAGGGTGTCGAAGAAGGTGTCGGATACCAGTTCACGGCCGGCGATCTTCAGCGTGGTGGCCAGGGCGCGGGTGTTGTTGTGGACGGTCTCGGCGATCGCCTTAAGGCCGTCGGGACCGTGGTACACGGCATAGAAAGACGAGACGATGGCGAGCAGTGCCTGTGCGGTGCAGATGTTGGAGGTGGCCTTCTCGCGGCGGATGTGCTGCTCGCGGGTCTGCAGGGCCAGGCGGTAGGCGGGGACACCGGCGTCGTCCTTGGAAACGCCCACGATGCGGCCGGGAAGGGTGCGTTCCATGCCCTGGCGGACGGCCATGTACGCGGCGTGCGGTCCCCCAAAGAACAACGGCACGCCAAAGCGCTGGGTGGAGCCGACGGCGATGTCCGCGCCCTGCTCGCCCGGCGGAGTGATGAGGGTGAGGGCCAGGAGGTCGGCGGCGACGGTGACCAGGGCGCCGCGGTCCTTGGCCTCCGCGATGACGGCGGACTGGTCCCAGACCCGGCCGGAGACGCCGGGCTGCTGGAGAACGACGCCGTTGATGTCGCCGTCGGGCAGTCCGTTGGTGAGGTCGGCGATCTCCACCTCGAAGCCGAGGGCCTCCGCGCGGCCCAGCACGATGGCGATGGTCTGCGGGAGGAGGTCGGCGTCGAGGACGGTCTTGCCGTCCTTGGAAGTCTTGGATTTGTTGGCGCGGCGCATCAGCAGCACGGCTTCGGCGACGGCGGTGGCTTCGTCCAGGAGAGAGGCGTTGGCCACCGGGAGGGCAGTGAGATCCTGGACCATGGTCTGGAAGTTCAGGAGTGCCTCGAGCCGGCCCTGGGAAATTTCCGGCTGGTACGGGGTGTAGGCGGTGTACCAGGCGGGGGCTTCAAGGATGTTGCGGCGGATCACCGGCGGGGTCACGGTGTCGTAGTAGCCCTGGCCGATCATCTGAACGGCCATCTTGTTTTTGCCGGCAAGCTTGCGGAGCTCGGCGAGGACCTCGACTTCGCTGAGGGCACTCTCGAGGGTGAGGGGCTTGTCCTGGCGGATGGAATCGGGGACCGCACTGTCGACGAGGCCATCGACACTGTCGTAGCCGACGGCCTTGAGCATGGTGTCGATGTCGGACTGGCGGCGCGCGCCGATATGGCGGTCTGCGAAGGTGGTGGGGGACGACGGAACCGTCATGAGAGGAACTCCATAATTCAGGTGGTGCCGAGACACCACGTTGATTCGGGTTCCTCCCCGCTCTGTATTGGACCTGAGAGTTTTGCGTTGCCCTGCTGTTCAGCGGGGCGCCACTTGCACCGTCGGTGAGCCCGGTTGCCCGGACTGCTTTCCAGAGTTGCCTTGCCGCGGCGGTACGTGGGCCTGAGAGATTCCTGGGGAGGATTTGCTCCTACGGCGCCTGCTGAACGTACCGGCAGGACTCTCCCGCCGCAGATCATAAGCACGTGCCACTGGTGGGTGACACGGCTCACACCATACCGGGTTGCTGGGCGGGATGCAAAACGGGGGGCATTTTCAGGCGGGCTTACGACGGCGGGAGGTGCCGGCGTCGCGCACTCACCGAACTGCGGGTCAGGGCTTCCTGGGGCCGGCTTTTGTGCCGATCCGGTACCCGGCCCAGAATGCCAGGACGAGCAAACCGACGACGGCGATTGCCAGGCCTGCCTGCGCCCCTGGCGTAACGAAGGCCAAGCCGCTTCCGCTGAAGGGCTCGTTGCTCAGCGGCGCGTAGGCGAACCAGCCAAAGCTGACATTTTGGCTGTTGCTCCACGCGACGAAGCACCCCACCAGCACTACGGCGAGGGCCGCTATCGGCAGGACAGCTCCGCGGAAGCGGGCAGGTCTTGGCGTTTTGGCTGCGTCAGGTGTGGTGTTTTCCCCCATGCAGGCGAGTCTAGTGGTGCAGCTGATCGTTACCCCGCCCCCTCCCGGGAACAAGCGCGCACACCATGCCGTTGGGATACCTACGAGCGGCATTGCGGCGGAACCCAACAGAACGGAACCACATGGTCAGGGCTATCTGGAACGGAAAAGTCATCGCCGAATCCACCGATACCGTGGTGGTGGAGGGCAACCATTACTTCCCGCGGGATGCAGTGAATGCGGGCTACCTCAGGGACAGTGACCTCTATTCGGTCTGCCCCTGGAAGGGTAAGGCCGGCTACCACTCGCTGGAAGTGGACGGAAAGCTGAATGTGGACGCGGCCTGGTACTACCCGGAGCCCAAGGCACGCGCCAAGCAGATCGAGGACCGCATCGCGTTCTGGCGCGGTGTGACCATCGAGGCGTAGCAGCGGAAAGCAACGGGCGACGGCGGGACTTCCCGCCGCCGCCCGTTGCTTTTGCCAGGGCCCTCCATCGCGCCCTGCTCACCGCTGCTGCTAAGCGGCCAATGGCATATCGAATAGCTGCTCGGCCAGCCTGATGAGGTGGCGGGGAGCGTCGGTCTCTTCGCCGAGGTTTGTGTGGCCCAGAAACATGGCGGTTCCGTGGATGGTCTCATCGAAATCGATGCCCGCTTCACGGATGAGGACTTCGGCGCGAAGGTTCTCGGCGTACCTGATCCCCTCACTGTCCAGGTAGGCATGCCAGTCGGTGCTGGCGATGCGGCCTACCTCCCCTGCGACCACCCGCTGTAGTGCTGGAAGGTCCAGCTCAACGGTTCTGATGTGGACAGCGTGGGCAAGGCGGGCAGGGACCACTAAGGCCTTGACGGAAGTGTTCATGCTGGTGTCCTTGTTGCTGAAAAGCGAGGTCTAGGCGCCGCGGGGTGGCGCGGGCAGCCGACTGGGCTAGGAGTCCCGCTTCGGCTGCCCGCTGGCATGTTTAGCGCTGGTTTTTGCGCGGCTTTACGAAGTTAATTCCGCTGTTTTCGTTTTTGGCTCTTTTGTCGGCCCTTTTTTCGAGGATCGACTTGCCGGCTTTTTTAGCGGCGCTGCTTTTCGGGGATTTTCCTGACATCGGAATCACGCCTTTCTATGCTTTGCGTTACCCGATACCATACCTACTTTTATTTTTTATGCCAGTCCTCAAAAAACCTGGTCCAGCGGCGATTTGGCAGCCTCGAAGCGAGGCCAAGGAGTTTGACGAGTACGGTTATCTCCTTTTGAGCTTCATGACAGAAGAGCCTCTATTGGTCTTCTTCTGTCAACGATCGCAAGAAAGGCTGGAAAAGCAGCAAATTTGCACTGTCGCTTTTTCATGGCAGCCTTGCCAATTACGTTCCGGCGACAGCCCAGGCAGGCTCAAAGATTTGCCGCTTCTTCCTCAGCCAGCCTGACCATGCGAAGCTCGTCCTCGACCGCGCGCGACGGCCAATAGTCTTTCGACAGCTCGCTTGCCCGGATTCTGTCTGCCTCCGGGAAGAGCTTCGGGAGCAGTCCGGACGCCTGAAGCAGTGCGATCAGCACGATGGTCCTGGCATCGGATGCCTTGGGAACGGGCTTGGCGCCGGGCAGGTTGGGGCCAGGCGCCACCGACGCGGTTGCCCCGCCATCCGTGGTCCCCGCACCAGTTGCCCTGTCCCCGGTTGGCGTGGTATCCGGCACCTCGAGGTTGGACGGTGCACCGCTGAGCGCGGCCTCGATCCTCTTCAGCAGCGCCGCCTCGGGAGCATGGTCCTTCTCCGGGAACCGCACGGCCCGGAACCGGCCCAGGTGCTTTTCACCGACATGCTCCACGATGCCCAGCGACACCAGCCCGTCGTAGACACGCAGCACTTCGGCGCGGCTCTCCAGCACCGACACCCACCACTTGGGAGTGTGGGGCCGGGATTTGCTGCGGATGAGTTCCAGCTCGTGCTGGTAGTCCGTTACCGGGGCCGTGCCCGTGGCCCTGACGCGCTTCCCCTGCAGCTCGATCGCGCCGAGCAGGTCCAGCTCGGCCAATATTGCCCCTGCCACCGTTGTCCTAAGTGCGAACAGCGGCACTTCAGGTTTGCCGTTCTGGTCGTTTGTGGCCAAAAGCAGGAAGGCTTGGGGAAGGGTCAGGTCCAGCGGTCGGGTTGTTTCAGCATCCATAGCATCATGGTGGACCCGTTGGGCAGTCACCACAATGAGGATTTGCAGGCACGGGTGTAACCTTCAACGCCCAGGTGGTGCGCCGGCTGATGATATTAGCTCCTTACGACTGCACGCGGATCGGAAGGCAACTATCCGGGCAGGACCACCGTCGTCTCGATTTCGATGAGCAGGCCGTCGATTGCGAGGCCTGTGACGCCCAGGATCGTCTGGGCGGGATGTTCCGAAGACCCCTGAACTTCCTCGATAGCTGCGGTGATTATTTCGTACTGCGTGGGCTGCAGGGTGTAGATAGTCCGTCGGTAGACGTCCTCCCACGAAGCCCCGATGCTGTCCAGGGCTGTCTTGATGTTGCGCATGGCAGCCTTTGTCTGCTCACCAAGGTCGTCGCCGCCGACGATGGTGAAGTTGGCATCAAGCGCGACCTGGCCCGACAAAAACGCCAGTTTTGCGGCAGGGGCGGTGACAACGTGCGTGAATCCCGGCGCCGCATGAAGGTCTTTGGGGTTCAACAATTTGCGGTCTGACATTGGAAATCCTTCTTTCCATCAGGTGAGTGAACACAGCTTCTCGAAATTAGCCACAGCGCGTTATTGGGGCGTTACAGGCGATCCCCGGAAGGTTCTGACGCCTTGCCGAGCCCCGGTGATCTCAGCCAAGATCACCGGGTAAAGGTCCCCAGCCCCGTCCTGTTGTAGAAGTCCAAGGCGACGCTGGGTGAGGAGCCGCCGTTTGCCTTTGCAAAAATTGCACCGGCCAAACCGTTGCCGTTCTCTCCGATGCTCTCGAAGCTGAATGTATCGCCGTCGAAATGGGTGAGCGGGAAAGTGGTGGGACTGCCCGCCGGCCCCATTCTCATGGCCAATTTCCCGCCCTTTTCGAAGACCACCAACGGGCCATAGTAGGAGTTGTCATAGGTGCCTGTGTAAGCACTGTTTGGGCTCGCAGGAGACGGGTTGGAGGGAATCTTGGTGTAGTCCACCTCAGGCTTGCCGGCCTCGTCCTGTTGCTTGAAGATGCCAGAGATAAAGGTCAGCCAGTCCACGGTGGGCCGCCCGTGCTGGGCTGTGTCCATAAAGTCAGCGTTGATTGCTTCAGGAATCCCTTGCGGGCGGCCGTTGGTCAGGGCCACAATGGCCAGTTGCTCACCGGGAAGCATCGACACGGCGGTGGCTGCGCCGAGGTTGAATGCCCCTGAGTGTCCCAGCTGGACGCGGGCCTGGTCGTCGTAGGAGACGTTCCAGCCCAGCCCGTAGAAGCGGGAGCGGGCAGCAGGAGCCGACGCCGGACCGGAGAAGGCATGGGGAACGTGGGTTGTTTGGAGGGCAGCGGAATCGATAACCGGCTTGCCCTCGTAGGTGCCGTTGCCCAGCTGCAGCCGGAGCCACTGGGCGAGGTCCCGCACGGATGAACTCGCGCCGCCGGCCGGAGCCTCGGCGTCAGGGTCGCGGCGGTATTTCGCTGCCCACTCCTGGTTGTCGAGCGGCACATGGAGCGTGGCCTTGTTTTTGGCTCCCTCATAGTCTGAGTGGCGGTAACTGGATGCGGACATGCCAAGTTTGCGGAACAGGATCTCCTCGGCCAGATCCTCCCAGGCGGTCTTCATCGCGTCCGCTGCGGCCTGGCCAGCCTCGGTGAAACCGAAATTGCTGTAGTTGTAACTCGCCCGGAAGGTATCGAGTGGCTGCTGGTTGAGGTGACTGAGGATATAGGCACGATCAAACCCGAGGTCTTCCAGCAGATCTCCCGAACTCGTCCGCAGTCCACTGCGGTGAGACATCAGGTCAGCGAAGGTTGCATTCCGCGTGACGTAGTCATCGTTGAACGCGAACCTCTTGTTGTGTTTGACAACGGGGTCCGTCCATTTGACGACCTTTTGTCCCACTACCCCTGCCACCACGGTGGAGGCCAGGGGCTTGGAGACGGACGCCACCTGGAACACAGTGTCAGGAGTGATCTGCTCGGGTTTCCCGACTTCCCGGACCCCGAAGCCTTTGGAGTACAGCACTTCGTCCCGGTACACCACGGCCACGGCCATGCCCGGAAGTCCGGTACTTTCCATGGCGTCCTGGATGAACTCGTCAAGCCTTGCCAGGGCATTGTTCACTTTCGCCCGGTCCAGCAGTGGTTCAACCTGTCCGGGCGGGGCAGGGAGCAGCGATCCTGGTGCCGACGGCGCAGGCTGCGCAGCTGTGCCGGCGGGAGCGGACAGGAGGGGGAAAGTGGCTGCACCGGCCATCCCAATTCCGGCCGTCTTCAGCAGCGTACGTCGGTTCGGGAAAAGGGAACCATTATTCATGTCGAATCCTTGATCCTCAGGCGGTGGGCGATTCAGTAGGCCCCAGCCGTCCCGACAGCCTTAATACTGGACCCCGCACTACAAGTCAGGCAATGGAAACGGCGGAAGTTGGGTAGGCCTTGGCACCGTGCCGACCAGCGGGCATAAGCTGATATCAACAGCTCCCTTCCAGCATCCGGGAGGTCATCGTGGCCGCTGAAACCGCCGACGTGGTGGGTCATGACGTCACCACTATCACCTGCGTTTGCGGCAACACCGTCAGCCAGGACGGTTTGATTCAGGCGAATTCAGAGGGCATGCCTGTTTATGCGGAATCCCCTGTCCCCAAAGGCCTGGCTGCCTGGCCAGAGGACGAGGACCTTCATACCCTGTGCCCCAGGTGTGGCCGGGTATACCGTGATGCCGTCATTGAGGAGACAGGGACCGCGCCCGTCGCCTTCCGGGTGGATGTCGCCACCGGCCCCATCGCAGAGGCAATCCAGGTCCACTGGGACCTCAGCCCGTAAGGGCAGGCGACAAGACCCACAGCAAAGGGAAGCGGCCGACGGCGGGAAGCTCCCGCCGTCGTCCGGTTCCGCTGGGCAGCGAGCACTCTCCCCCAAGGCCGCTGGGAGGGGCGAGTGGATTCAGCTGCGGGCAGCGTCTAGCGTGAGTTCCATGGCGTCCGATGCTTCAGCGAATTCCAGCGGCAACCCGCTCCTTGTCCTGGGCAAGATCACATCGATCCTCGACGCGTTCTCACTCGCCAGGCCGGTTCTATCACTGAGTGATATCCGCGAGCACACGGGACTGCCCACGTCGACGGTCCAGCGGCTGGTCACCAACCTGACATCCCAGGGATTCCTTGACCGCGAGGAGGATGCCTACCGCATCGGGATGCGGATGGCCTATTGGGCGGCCCCGGCAACCCGCGGGATGGAAGTTGTGGACATCTTGAGCCCTCTGCTCAAGACCCTGCGCGACACTACAGGCGAAACGACGTGCTTCTTCAAGTCGGAACAGCATTACCGCGTATGTGTGGCTATGGCGGAAACCCGGCATGCCCTTCGACGCGAAATGCACCTGGGCAAAGTCGCACCGCTTCATGCCGGTTCGGCCGGGCGCGTTTTGTTGGCCTGGGATCCGGAGTTGATGGACGCAGTCCTCCGTGATCCTCTGACCCAGATCACGGAGTCCACCATCACCACCTCTGAGGAGCTCGCTGTTGCCGTCAAGCAGACCCGCAGGGATGGGTTTGCCATTACGGTGGGCGAGCGTGAAGACGGGGCTTCGGGTCTTTCAGCCCCGGTCTTTGACTCCGCGGCGGCTTTGGTAGGCGCTGTCACCATCAGCGGTCCCACCCTGCGGATGCCCCTGGAAATCTGCGAAGCGTGGGTGGAGCCCCTGCTCACCACGGCGGAGCACATGACACGACTGATCGGCGGCCGGTTTCCTGGCGAATCCTAAGTCCCGCCAGGAAATTAAGGGGCTCTACCGCGCCGCGATAGCCTTTCCGGCCGCCCGCATTGCAGCAGCATCGGTGGCTACGAGGATTTCGGCGAAGTTCTGCGCGTAGTGTCCCAAATCGTCAGCTACGGATCCTACAACGGCAACTAAGGGAATCGGGCGGCCGGTATTCCGCACCCGTTCAAGGATCGCGGAGATGATTTTCCCTTCCCCGGTCTGCGAATCCAGCCGCCCCTCCCCCACCACTACGGCGGTGGCCGTTTCCAGGTATCCATCAAAGCCGGCAGCGTCCAGCACAGCGTCCGCCCCGGACATCAAACCGGCGCCAAAGTGGGCCCACAATCCACCCGATAAGCCTCCGGCTGCACCCGTTCGCGGCACGCCCGTCGGGTTGCGCGGATATAACGTGGCCAGCTGCTCCAGCCGTTCTTCCAGCAGCTTGACCACGGCTGAATCTGCTCCCTTTTGGGGTCCGAAGACGCGGGCAGCATCCAGAAAGCTGGTGGTGACGTCGGACAGGACAGTGATACGGGCACCCCGAAGACCGCCCCTTTCGGAAATGGCCTGAACAGCACCGGCTCCGCCGTCGGTAGTGGCAGAACCGCCGGCCGCCACCAGGACGTGCGTGGCGCCGTGGCTGACGGCGGCCGCAATAAGGAGCCCCGTCCCGTACGTGCTGGCCGACATGGCGTCAGCCGGGGTGTTGCGGCCGGCGGTAAGGCCGCTCGCCTGGGCAACCTCGACGACGGCGGTACCGTCGGCAGCCAGCCCCAGGACCGCCTGAAGCGGCTCGCCCCAGGAATTAACGACGTCGACAGTCACCGGCGAGGCTCGCAGGCTTTTGCAGAGCGCATCGAAGGTTCCCTCGCCGCCGTCGGCGACAGGCAGTTCGATAGCCCGGAATCCTCCCTCCTCGATGCCTGCGGCAATGGCAGCGGCAACCTCGGCCGCGGAGTAGGTCCCCTTGAAACTGTCCGGGGCTACAAGAATGGTCATGCCGGCACGAGCTGGTTGACCGGGTGGAGCGGCAGCCGGCCCTCGGCGATGGCGATGGCGTTCAGTGCGCTGAGCCTTGCCATTTCGCTTCGGACCCGCACGGTGGCACTGCCGACGTGCGGCAGCAGCACTGTGTTGGGAAGTTCCGCCAGCCCGGGCGCGAGCTGCGGCTCGTCCTCGAACACGTCCAGCCCGGCACCGGCAATAACCCCTGTGCGGAGGGCCGCCACGAGGGCAACCTCATCCACCACCGGCCCGCGGGCAGTGTTGATGAGGATGGAGTCCGGCTTCATCGCTGCCAGAACATCCGCGTCCACCAGATGCCGGGTCTGGTCATTCAGCGGAACGTGGAGTGACAGGAAGTCGCTCTGCTCCACGAGTCCAGCCCAAGGAACCTGCCGCACCTTGCCGGCGAACTCACCCAGCTCCTCATCGCTGACAGAACGCTCCCCTGGCGGCCGCGGCGAGAAGACCACCTCCATCCCAAATCCAAGGGCACGGCGGGCCGTTGCACGGGCAATCCTTCCGAACCCGGCCAGGCCCAGCACGGTGCCGGAGACGTCTCGGCCCAGCAGGAGTTCCGGTTCCCACCCGAGGAAGTGGCCGTCGCGGACCAGCCGGTCGGCCTCCACCACGCGCCGGGCGGAGCCGAGGATGAGCAGCATGGCGATGTCCGCCGTCGCGTCCGTCAGGACTCCCGGCGTATTGCCCACCAGGATGCCGTGCCGGGTAGCGGCGTCCACGTCGATATTGTTGTAGCCGACGGCGTAGTTGGAGATTCCCCTGACCCGGGCGTCGGCGAGAAGCGGTGCGTCGATGACGTCGCGCAGCTGGGTGAGCACGACGTCGAAATCCCCCGAGGCGCATAGCCTCGCCAGCGCTCGGTAGTCAGGCGGCTCGGGCAGGACCGTGACATGGCCGGCGTCGGACAGGAGTTGCAGCCCAGGTTCCGGGATGGCAGTGGTGACAAGGAAGTGGTGGCCCATCGTCAGTTTCCTCCAGTGGCGCAGTCAGGGGCCGCGGAGTCTGCGGGAAGGACCCATTCGAAGGCTTCGGCGCGGGACCGGGCTCCCTGCGCCGCTTTGGAGCGGTTGGGTTCGCCCAGCTCCGCAAGCAGCTTCTCGGACAGGACCACAAGATCCCCGAATTTCTCCGGAGTGAGCCACTCGGGCCGGGTGGCGAAGAGGATGTCCTCGCTGGAGGTGTTGCCGCTTGCGCCGGGGGCGAAGGGGCAGCCGCCCAGACCGCCGAGTGCGCCGTCCACCATCGCGGCACCGGCATGGATGGCGGCGAGGGTGTTGGCTACTCCCAGGCCCCACGTGTCATGGCCGTGATAGACAATCCTCCGGGCCGGAGACTCATCCCGGACCCGTGCGATCAGTCCGGAGACCTGAGCCGGGATGGCCTGGCCCAGGGTGTCGCAGAGGACGATGTCCGTGGTGCCCTCGGCGCGGGGATCGTTGGCGATGGACAGGATCCGTTCCTCCGGAACGTAGCCTTCGAACGGGCAGGTGAAGGACGTGGCGATGCAGAGCTGGATCTGCCCGTTGACGGCCTTGGTGTATTCGATCGCCTGCGGCAGGGCTGCGAGGCTTTCTTCGGTGGTGCGGCCGATGTTCGCCTTGTTGTGCGAGTCCGATGCCGAGAGGCAGTACTGGAAGTTCCGCGCTCCGGCCGCTGAAGCCTTTGCGACGTGGCCCGGGGTTGCAACCCAGATCCAGCATTTTTCCAGTTCCTCGGGCGTGAGGGCCTGAACAACTTCCAGTGTGTTCGCCATGGTGGGGACCAGGTCCGCGCGGGCCATTGATCCGAGTTCGATCGAGGGCACGCCCAGGCGCAGCAGCTCCCGGACCGTTTCCACTTTTCCCCCCGTGGAGAGGAGTTTTCCGGTGAGCTGGAGCCCGTCCCGCAGGGTCACGTCCCGGAGGATGGTGTTGCCCAGCATGGTGGCTAGGCCGTTTTGGTGCTGGTTCATGGCTGGAGTGCCTCCTCGCGGCCGGAGGCCGCACTGATTTCTGCGGGGTCCATGTGGAGGAGTCCGCTGAGGATCTCTTCGGTGTTTTCGCCCAGGTCCGGTCCGAGGTTCCGGATGGGGAGCGACTGGTCGCCGATCACGGGGACGATGCCCGGGAAGCCTACGCCGGGAAGGATCTCTTCGCCGGTGGAAACGTCGAACTTCTGGATCATGTTGCGGGCTTCGTACTGGCTGTCGGTGCTGATGTCCGCGGCCGTGTAGATGGGACCGGCCGGAACACCGGCGGCGTCCAGGGCTGCCAGGGCACCAGCGGCGTCCAGCCCTGCCGTCCACTTTCCAATGGCCTGGTCGAGCTCTTCACGCCGTTCCCACCGGCCGGCGTTGGTCTGCAGGGCCGGGTCGGCTGCAAGGTCTGGCCGTCCGATGGTGTCCATGTACCGCTGGTAAATCGAGTCTCCGTTGCCGGCTACTACAATGCTGGCGCCGTCCTTGCAAACATAGGCGTTGGAGGGCGCGATTCCGTCCATCCGGCCGCCCACGCGCTGGCGGTCAACGCCGTAGGCCTGGTAGTCGGGAATCAGGGATTCCATCATGGAGAACATGGCCTCGTTCAGGGCGACGTCGATGATCCGCTCGGTGAGCGGTGCGGCGCCAGCCGAGTCCCGGCGTCGTGCTTCCCTTTGGTAGAGGCTCATCATGGAGCCGAAGGCGGCGTACAGGCCCGCGATCGAGTCTCCAATGGACACGCCCACCCGGACGGGTGCCCGGTCCGGGTCGCCCACGAGGTTACGGAACCCGCCATAGGCTTCGGCGACGGCGGCAAAACCGGGCCGCTCGGACAGGGGGCCTGTCTGCCCAAAAGCGGAGATGCGGGTGATGATGAGGTCCGGGTTCGCCTGGTTGAGGACGTCGGGACCCAGGCCCCACCGTTCCAGCGTGCCGGGCCTGAAGTTTTCCAGCAGGATGTCCGACTTGGCGGCGAGCGCCAACACTGCCTGTTTGCCTGCCTCGGTCCGGAGGTCCAGCACCACCGACTTCTTGTTGCGGTTGATGGTCCGGTACAGCATGGAGGTATCGCCCTTGTGGAGGCGCCAGTTGCGCAGCTCGTCGCCGGTTCCGGGGCGCTCAACCTTGATGACTTCAGCACCGAAATCGGCGAGCAGCCGGCCCGCGGTGGGGGCAGCAATGTAGTTGCCTAGTTCGAGGACGCGTACCCCATCCAGGGGCGCGATACGTGTCGGTTTCATGGAGTTCTTCTTTCGTTGGCGCGTTTCTTGGCGGGGGTAATGGGCCCGGTCAGAACAGAAGGCTCATGGGCAGGATCAGGAGAATCGCGACCACGGAGGCCACTGAGACGCCGACGGTCACGGATTTCAGTGCCCCGTACGCTCTGCCCCAGCAGTGACTGCAGGAGCCAGAAGGTGTTGCTGGTGACGTGAACCATGAACAGGGATCCTGCGCCGGCGGCCAATGCCAGGAGCACGGGGTCCAGCCCGATGGCAGGAGCGATCGGTGCCAGCAGTCCGGCCGCGGTGATGGCAGAAAGGGTGACGGAGCCGACGGCGATGTGAAGTACGGCGGCGATGGCCCAGACCACCAGGAGCGGGGCAACCGTGCTGGCGGAGAAGAACCCTCCCAGAATGTCTCCAAGACCTGCTGCGGCGACGGTTGCGGCGAGGGATCCGCCGACGCCGGTAAGGATCAGGATTTGCCCACTTTCCTTGAAGCCAATGGTGATCGCCTCTTCAACGCGTGATTGGCCGATGGCGGAGCGGGTGACGAGGCAAGTGCCGATCAGGCCGATGAGCAGGGCAATGACGGGTTCGCCGAGAAGCTGGAGCCAGGGCAACTCGATCTCCAGGATCTGAAGGATGGCGCCGGCCCCGATCAGGACCAATGAGGTCAGCAGCGGGGCGAAGAGGGCAAGCAGCGGAAATTCCTTCTTGCCCCGCTTAGCGACGGCGACGGTGCTGGGCTGCAGATCCGCAGCTTCCTTGCCCGAGTTCCGCTGTGGCGTATTGGTTGGCTGGTCCGCAGCAGCTTCGTCGTCGTCTTCGCCTTCGCGGTCTTCCTCTGCCACGAAGGTGTGATCTTCGTCCTTCTCTTCGTTCCAGAAACCGCGGCGGAAAAGGAACGTCATGATGGCAATGGAGATGATTATGGTGGGGATCACCAACAGGAGGCCGAACAGCAGCATTTTGCCCAGGGGCACGTTCAGGAGGCCGGCCAGGGCGAGGGATGCGACGCCGGGAACCATGAACACGATGCCGCACTCGAGGGCGATGGCTATGGCCGTTGCCATCCGTGCGGTGCCGAGCTTGCCGATCTTCGGCGCGAGCTTGCGGGCCAGGGGGGCGGAGATGACGAGCAGGACGTCCAGGAAGATCGATTGCAGGACCGTTCCGATGGCCAGGCCCATGGTGTACGGCAGGCGTTTGGGGCCGAACGTGTTTAGCAACAGTTCCACCAGGCGGCGGATGGCTCCGCTTTGATTAAGGATGGAGCCCATCAGCACACCGAAGGCGATCAGCAGGCCTACTTCCACCATGATTTCGCCGAATCCGGAGGTGATGGTTTCAACAGTCTTTTCAACCCCGAGGCCGACAGCGAGGCCCAGGTAAACCGAGCCGATGACCAATGCGATGACAGGGTTGACTCTGAAACGGACGATCAGCACGACGGCGGCAAGGACTGCCACGGCCGTGTTGATGAGGACGGCTATGTCTGACATGAGGGGAATCCGATCGTTGGGCCTTCCACATTGAAGGCTTGGGAACAGATGGGCATCGTGAGGAGGGCCACATCGCTAAACCCATATTATGGGATGCAGCCCATAATGCAAGACATTTTTTTGCTTTAGGTTTTTCAGCCCGGAGACGGCTGGAATCTTTCGCCTGCTGCAGCCAGCGCGGCTCTGGTTGCTGTCCTGACCGGCCGCTATGCTGAGCGAGCTATCCCAAGGGGATGGATGGGGGCACAAGGGGGCGCTGGTGGAATCAGGTTTCGGCAAGGACACTTCGGGCAGGTTCGGCGGCGGGCACGAAGTTCCGGGCGTTCGGCGTTCGCCCAGCGGGCGCATCCCGCAGTGGGCCATTGATGAGGCACTCGGCAAGCTTCAAGATCCTGAGCCCTGGCGTACTGCCCCGGCACCAAGTGCAAAAAAGAGGCGCAGGTATCAAAGGATCAAGCCCGCGCACACCCGCAGGTGGAAGTCCCGGTCGGCCACGGTGCTGGCCCTGGCGCTCGTCGTCGGGCTCTACTTCACACCCACTCTCTTCGACCGGTTCGTTTTGTCGGCGGCACTGCCACACCTCCCCGGCTCCGAGGTCCCTCCACCGGGGTTTGAAGCCGCTTCGTCTCCCCTTGGCGTCCCGCCTGCCACTACCGGATCCACCGCATATGTCCTGCAGGAATCTCCCGATCCGGACCAGCCTTTTGTTGCCTACGACCCCTGCCGCCCGATTCACTACGTGGTCCGGCCGGACTTAGCGCCACCCGGCACTGATCAGCTCATCCGGGAATCCGTAGCCGCGGTGTCCGCTGCCACCGGACTGCAGTTCGTGTATGACGGCCCCACACCCGAAGCGCCAGCAAAGGACCGCGAGGCGTACCAGCCCGGTCTGTACGGCAAAAAGTGGGCGCCGATCCTGATTGCATGGTCCACGCCGGAGGAAGCACCGGATTTGGCGGGAAGGGTTGCAGGAACAGGCGGCAGTACCTCAATCCAGGTTCAGGGCGAGCCCCATGTGTATGTCTCCGGTCAGGTTCTTCTCGATGCGCCGGGCCTGGCAGAAACGCTGGCCTTTCCTGATGGGCCGGCTTTGGTCCGGGCCGTCATCATGCACGAGTTGGCTCATGTGGTGGGGCTGGACCACGTGAACGACCCCACGCAGCTGATGTTCGAAGAGAACAGCGGGCAACTGGACTTCGGCACCGGCGACCGCGCGGGGCTTGCGTTGTTGGGGACCGGCGAATGCGTACCGCGCATATGACCGAAAGCGGACGACGGCGGGAGGTTCCCGCCGTCGTCCGCTTCCCCTTTGGTCCCTAAGAACTGAAGGGGACCTTCTCCCAGCTCAGAACGTCCCCGGCTGCGCTGTTGCCGGCCACCGTGAACCGGACGTAGTTGGTGGCGTTGGCGGAACCGTCCACGGTGATCCGCTGCAGGTCGTCCGCGGCGGGCTGGCCGTAGATGTTCAGCCAGGGTGAGCCCGCGGCCAGCGGCTGGTTCTCGGCGAAGACGTGACTGTCGCCGTTGATGAGGTAGACCGGGCGGTCGAAGCTGTTGGTCTCCTGGACGATGGCCTGCACAATTTCGCGGAACCCGGAGAGGATTTCCGGGTTGGCGGTGGCGGCGTTGAGCAGCGACGGATCGAACATGTCGGCCTGCGTCATCAGCACCACGGCACGGTCGTTGCGGCGTTCGGCCTCCGCGAAGGTGTCGCGGATCTGGTTCAGGACTGCGTCCGTCCGGTGCTCAACTTCGGCCAACTGCTCGGGGGTGGCGGTAGTTTCGCCCAACCCGCTCCACGGCTGCAGCTAGTTGTTGCTGCCCTGGATGTTCAGCACGGAGAAAGCCACGCGGTTCTGGTTGAAGCGGACGTTCTCGGGCAACCCATGGTTTTCCTGGCTCTTCACCGGCATGGTGGCGCCAAGAGTCTTGCCGGGCTCGTTGAAGAAGACTTCCCGCAGCTTGTCCTGGCGCTCCAGCGGGTTGTACGCGCCATTGTTGGTGCGGTGGCAGTCCACCCACTCGTTGTCACCGGGGGTGAAGACCAGCGGGTGCTCGAAGGTATCGAACTGCGTACGGATGTTTGTGAAGTACTCGTCCGAGCAGACCGAGGAGCCGTTCTTGATGTCGCCCACGTGGGTGACGAACTTCAGTTCCTTGTCGGCGTTGATGTCCTGGATGCGGGCCGGGAACTTGGCGATTTCGGCGTCGCCGTAAGGGATGTCGCCGATAACGCCGAAAGTGAAGGCATCACTGGTGGTGTCAGCGGCCGTAGCGGGCTGGGACGCAAGGAGGCCGAGCGCCAGGACGGCTGCCGCCGTCGTGGTTTTCAAGGTCTTTGAAGGCATGGGGTGGTCCTGATTCTGAGGGTGAGGGATTAGGACGCGCGGGCAGTGAGGAACTGCTGCAGGCCTGTGAGGTCATCTGTATTGATGTGGTCTACGCCGGCGTCGAAGAGTTCGTTCCAGACGGCGTCGCGGGCAGCACCAGGCACGTCGGGGGTAGCCCAGAAGCGGACGCGGTAGCCGTTTGCGTGGGCCTCCGCAACGTAGGCGTGCAGCTTGGCGCGCTCAGCCTCGGGCATCGGGCCGACCCCCTGCCAGGTGAAGAGCCTGGTCCAGTTGTCGCTGACCAGTGGCATCAGCTCAGCGGGCTTGCCAGCGCTGAGGTCTGCGGAGCGGCCGTCGTAGAAGCTGAATCGCTTTTCTTGCGCCTGCATGGTGGCGAGCGGGCGGTTGCCGCTGATGACGGCCGTGACCGGGCCGGTTTTGGTAGTGCCGTTGGTGTAGCGGCTCATGATGTCGCGGTGCTCGGCGAGTTCCTGCTCGATGGCCGCGTAAGTGGCCTCGCCTTCGCTCTTGATGTCGATCAGGAGCTGCAGGCTGCCATCCCAGTGCGGGTAGACGCTGTGGCCCTGCTGGCTCCGGACGAGGTTCTGCAGCGGGTCGAGGTAGAGGCTTTCGAGCGTGACACCAGGCTGGACGTCCTCCAGGTCGTGAGCCACCAGCAGCTCCCCGTCCACCAGCCACACATCCGCTTCCACGCTGGTGAAGCCGTGCTCCAGCGCGTCGAACAGGGGGCGGTCATGCTCATAGTCATTGTGCGCATGCGCCTGGGCCAGCGGCTGGCCGACGACGACGGGAGCGGGCTTGGCTGCCTCGGCCTGAGCCGGTACCGCGGCAGTTCCGGCCAGGGAGGCAAGAACGGCGACGGCGGCAAGGGTGCTTTTCACGAACACGGAGTACTCCTGGTACCTCGGGGATATCCGCCGGCTATGGGGTGTGCCGGACAAATGGGGGCGTGAAAAGACTGCTGGCCGCGGGAGAACGGTTCGGGGCCAGCGGGTTGCTGGAGGGTGAACGGGGCGGGGCCAATGCCCACAGTTTGCGGTATGGCCAGCAAAAGACAAGGGAGCGGACGACGGCGGGAGGTCCCGCCGTCATCTGCTCCCTTTGGTGCCAAACGGGTTAAGGAGTGCGCTAACCAGGTATTTGGCGCGCGCTGCCTTGCCTGATGTTAGAGCTGTGTCCGGAAGAAGTCCGTGAGCTTGCTGAAGGGGATGAGGCCCACGCGGTCGTAGAGGTCCACATGGCCGGCTCCCGGGACCCAGAAGAGTTCCTTGGGCCCGGTGGCGAGCCGGTACGCCTCTTCGCTGAACTCCCTCGAGTGTGCCTGGTCGCCGGTGATGAATAGAAGCGGCCTTGGCGCGATCAGCTCGAGGTCGTTAAACGGGTGGAAGTTCATGAACTTGGTGTTGGTGGCCAGGGCCGGATGTGTGGTGGTGTTCGGGTGGTATCCGCGGGCCGTGCGGTAGAAGTCGTAAAACTCCCGGTCCACCTCGGTCGATTCCGCCGTGAGCACTTCCGGTGTCCCTCCCGTGTACTGGACAGCTCCGCCGGCGAACTCGACGTCACGCTGGGCGGCAGCCTGAGCGATGATGGCCCTGCGCTGCTCCAAAGTCACGGACTTCCGCAGCCCGTCCCGGTTGGCGGCACCCATGTCGTACATGCTCACCGTGGCGATGGCTTTGATCCTCGGATCGATCTTGGCCGCACTGATCACGAAGCTGCCGCTGCCGCAGATCCCGATGGCGCCGACGCGTTCCCTATTCACGAAGGGCTGGGTCCGAAGGTAGTCGACGGCGGCGCTGAAGTCCTCGGCGTAAACGTCGGGCAGTACTGAGTTGCCGGGCTTGCCCGCGCTCTCACCCCAGAACGAGAGGTCGAAGGAGAGGGTCACGTATCCCTGCTCGGCCATCTTGGTCGCGTAGAGGTTGGCGCTCTGTTCCTTCACGGCACCCATGGGGTGTCCCACCACCAGTGCCGGATGCGTTGTGCCCCGGTTCAGGTCGCTGGGGATAAACAGGTTACCCACGACCTTCATGTCGTACCTGTTCTTGAACGAAATCTTCCGGACCGTAACCTGGTCGCTGGTGTAGAAGTTGTCCGCCCCGTTCGAGGTATCACCCGGCTCGAGGTCCTTGCGGGAGGTTGGAGTGGCGAAAGCCTGCCGGGCTCCTGCCAGCCCAGCCGCGCTGGAGAGCCCGATGGCCGCCGCGCCGGCGCCCGTCAATTTGATGATGTTCCGGCGTGATACACCCTCAGCCTGGATTCCCTTGTTGTGCCTTGCGTTGCAGTCCGTGCTCATCGTATTCATCCTCGTAGTCGTCGGTTACGTATCTGGTGGACTTCGTCGTCCTTTCGAGCACACCACGGCCTGATTGATGAGTGAGAGACCCTGTTGAAACTGGTTATGGCAGAGCCCCCAAAGGGTGGACGGAAGGGGTTCTGCCGCAACCCGTCTTGGCAGAGCCCTTGTTACCGCCAGCTCCAGGCCGTTGGATGGAGGCCAGGCCAAGAGCGTAGGGAGCAACTGAATTATGGAGCCGATGGCTGCCTACGTCTTCAGGGGAGGCTGCAACAAACGCCTCCGCCTCAGGGCAGCCGTACTGGCCTTAGCTTTCGCTGCCGCAATCAGTGCCTGCGACAGCAGCGGCGGCACCCCATCTGCCGATTTGTCACTCCCGCCGTCGCCAGTTACCACGGAAGGTACCGCCACGATGAGAAGGTCACCGGCAGACAGCACCCCGATCGCGATAGACATCACCGGGCAATCGGTAAGGGGGGTCCTCCACAACAACACAACCGCCCGCGCATTGATTGATCAGCTGCCCCTGACGCTCACGTTCAGGGACCATGGCGGCCAGGAAAAGATCGCCGACCTGCCGGCACCGCTCTCCCTCGAGGGCATGCCCGCCGGCAGCGATGCTGAACCATTGACCATCGGCTACTACGCACCCGAGCAGGCACTGGTGCTGTACTACGAATATGTCGGCCATTTCAACGGTATTGTCCGGATCGGCACGTTCGAGGATCTCGCTGCAGTACGGGACCAGGGCGACGGTTTCACTGCCACACTCGACATTGCGCCATAGCGGACGACGGCGGGAGGCACCCGCCGTCGTCCGCTTTCCGTTTGTAAGCGTTGATTCCCCAGCTGGTCCCACTGGCACTTCTAGAACTGCCCGGTGGGGCCGCTGTCCTTGACCTCGCCACGCCAGCCGCCGGTTTCGGTACCGCGCGATTCGATGAAGTCCTTGAACTTCCGCATATCGGCTTTCACCTGCTTCTCGTCGATCTTCAGTGCCGCGCCTGCCTTTTCAGTAACGGTTTCGGGTGCCCATTCGAAATGGACTTTGACCTTCGTGTGATTGGCGTCCAGCGGCGTGAACCTGATGATGCCGGCATGGGATTTGCCGTCGGTGCTGCGCCAGGCAATCCGGTCGTCAGGCTCCTGGTCCACTATTTCGGTATCGAATTCCCGCTGGACACCGCCCACCTTGGTAACCCAATGGTTGGTGGTGTCGGTCAGCTGGGTTACTGATTCCACCCCGGACATGAACTCCGGAAAGGATTCGAACTGGGTCCACTGGTTGTACGCGGTCCGCACCGGGACAGCGACATCGACGGTCTCTTCAACGTGTTCCATCTGCTTCCTCCTCATGACGGGCGGCAGCAACGGCGGACCGGCAGCACGGCATCCTGCCAGTCAGGCAGCCGCCATATTTGCACGATAAGTCCGCCGGTTACCCCTGTCCAGACCTTCGAAATTCCCGGGAACCGTCGCCGTACGTGGGGGCGGGATGCCGGGGCCAACCCCGCGGTGATCAGCTCACCAGCGCCGATTCACGTCAACGCGATGGCGTTCGCGGGTGAGCCGGTTCCGCCGGTGATGTTGAGCGGTTTGATGCTGAGGAAGGCGTCCCAATTGCCGGTGCTTCGCATGTGCCGGGTCAGGGGGCCGAGCCGCCATAGTTCGCCAAGGGGCATGCCGAGTTTGGCGAGGAGTTGCTGGTGCATCATTCCGTGGTCGTTCGGTGCCGAGTTCCGGTAGGGGCTGCCTGTCACGGTTGGTAAGCATTCGAAGGCGAAATTGTCAGCGGCAAGGAGGGACAGTTGGTGGTCCCATGCCCAGGCGACGAATTCTTCGGACTGGGCAATGCCCGTGGCCCGGCGGCTGTCCCGCATCCGTTGTTTTCCGTCCGGTGGCAGGGCCAGGAACCATTCGCACCAACCGGTGTGGAGCATCAGAATGTCCCCCGCCAGGAGGCTGACGGACTGCTTCTTGAGTGCCGCCTCGATCAGGTCGAGGCGCAGGGGCTCACCGGCAGCATGGTCGATGGGGTGGCCCTGTCCATTACGGTATCCCTCAAGATCCACCACCACTCCCCTGCCGACGATGGGACTGTCCGCCCATTCCTGGATGCCGAGATCCGGCGTACCTTCCCGGATGCGGTCATCGGGGGTGCTGTTGTAAAAGCCGACGTCGTCGGCCCTTCGATGCCGCAGGCCGTCGATCTGGGTCGATCCCTGCAGGTAATAACCGTCAAGGTAGTCGTCCCGGTGGGCTGGGTGGGAGGAGTAGATGGTGTGCCGGGGAGCGCAGCGCTTGAGGGACATTCCGGGGTCGAAGGCGTCTGCCGGATAGTCGAGGCCAAATGCGGTGCCGGTGCGAATGCAGTTCCGCGCCTCCAGTACGGCGCCCGGTGTGATGAACGACGGCGTTCCGCGCGTTGGCTCCGGAAACAATCCCCAGGAGGTCCCCGCCAACACGCCCTCCCGTTGCAGCAGCCCGGCGAATGAAGGGTAGTTGCCGGCAGGGGAGGTCATCGCGCCCCTGCTTTCTGCGGCTGTTCCTGGTTCTGGTGGCGTTTGTAGCTGAGGAGGAACCCTGCGATGGCGCAGGCGGAGGCCGCGATACACATTGGCGTCTTGATGGTCTCGTTCAGCAGCGTCAGCCATGCGCCCTGGCCGGCAATCAGTGCAACTGCCTGACCTGTCACGAACACGACTCCGCCAATGAGCAGCGCTGCCAGGGTCAGGACGAAGAGGACTTCAACTGCCCGTCGGATCTTATGCATGTGGGGTTCCTTCAGATCGGCAGGATGCCAAGGATGATCAGCACGCCGATGCCGAGCAGCGGCAGGGCGTAGTGGGTCAGCAGCCGGGCGAAGGTCTTGATGGGGTCCACGTCCGCGATCCCGCACGCCACGTACAATGGAGCGCCTCCCGGCGGAACCGCCGCCTCACAGGAGGAGAAGACGAGGACGGCAACGGCTGCGGTGGTTGCCGGCACCCCCGCCGCAACAAGGGTTGCGACGCCGACCGTTCCGACGGCCGCCATCGTCGCCGTCGCGGAGAGCGGTGCTGCGACGGCGATGATGATCAGCCCAATCAGGATCGCCAGGAGCCACAGGGGCAGGTTCAGCCCGTTCAGCAGTTCCGTCATTTGCTTCGGCAGACCAGTCGCGGCAAGGGCGTTCGCCCCGGCGAAAGCGAAGACAACCGTCACGCCCACAATCCCGAACCGTGGTGCGGAATCCTGCAGCAACGCCCACCAGGCACGCCCCTGGCGGGGGAGCTTCTTCCTGCCCAGCAAACAGCCGGTGATGATCAGGACAACAGGGATCCAGACAATGACGCTCACGGCCCGGGTGACGTCTCCCCCGGTCCAGTCTGACAAGGCTTCAGCGATGGCGCCGGAAGTGATGACCAGCGGAATGGCTACAACGACGAACAGCAGCAGGGTTGCCCAGCCACGGCTGAAGGCTGAACCGACAGAAAGCCGGTGGGCGGCATCAAGTGGCGTCATCCCGCTTTTGCGGACCAGCAGCCAGGTGACGATCAGCCGGTGCAGGAAGCACCAGAGACCGCCGAACAGCAGGGGCAGGACGAGCGCGTTGATGTCCAGCAACGGCCCCACCGTGGCAGACCCGACGAGAACGAACATGGACGCGCTGAACGGGAAGGTGATACCCATGCCGGCGTTGCCCGCCACTAGCGTGGCCGCCGCGGGTTTGTCCAGCTTGGATTTTTCCATCCAGGGGATGGTGACGGATCCGACCGTGGCGGCGATGGCGGCCTGGTTATGGACTACTCCTCCCAGGCCTGCCGATGCCACGGTGGATACCCAGGCCGGTCCGCCTTTGACTCCCCCGATGAGGGAATTCAGCAGGTCGATCAGCTTATCGAGCACCCCGGTTTTGTCCAGCAGGTATCCCATGAAAACAAAGGCCATGGTTGCGTAGACGATTTCGTCGGTTACCGCGGAATAGAGCGCCGTCCAGCCGATCTGGCCGGCTGCCGAACCGGTGAAGGGGAGCACTACCAGGAAACCGAGGATCATGGCTTCCCCAACACTGCGCTTGATGACTGTGGTCCAGAGCAGGATGACGGTCAGGTAGGCGCCAAGGGCCCAGATGCCGATCATGCTGCTGCTCCTGACCGCGGCGTGCTGTTGGTGGGGATAGCCAAGTGATACCTGTTCATGATTGTGCCCTACACCGGGGTCAGCGCAAGGCGGGAACCGGCTCCCCGGCCATGCGGCTGAGGGCGGCAGCGGAGGCAGCGGTCATTTCTGCAGGTACTCCTAGGTCGGCGAGGTAACTCGCCGTGTCCTGCATTTCCTTGGAGCGACGGAGGGCATGCTTGGCTGTACCGGTCAGGAAACGGTCGATGACTGCCTGGCCGTCCCCGGCCAGCTGGCCCGCGATCTGGGTCCGGATCCATTCTTCGAGTCCGGCTGCCTTGCCGGCGTTGACGGCTTCGACGACCACTGAGGCCAGGCCCTTCATCAGGACACTGCGCAGGAGTTTGTGCGCCATGGCCTCGCCTGGTGCGCCCTCCGCGATTTCGATGTCCACACCAAGCGGGCCAAGCAGATCCGCGACTGCCTGGGCGCCGGGGCCACTGACCATGAGGGGTGTCTTCTCACCCAGCGCGGATACCGGTCCAAGGATGGCGACGTCGGCGAAGTCGGCCTTGCCGGGCAGCCGTCCGAGCTCCTGCATGACGCCGGGCGAGGACGAGGTGAAGTCCGCGTAGCAGCTTCCTGCTTCCAGGACCGGAAGGCATTCATTGGCTACGCTTCGCGCCGCGGCAGCTCCTGTCAGGACCAGGACGATGTCAGCCCCCGCACAGGCTTCGGCCGCAGTTGATGCACGGGTGACGCCGGCAGGAGTGGACGGGGCAACGGGATCGAACCCGGTGACCTCGTGGCCGGCGGCTGCAAGTGCCGCGGCGTAGGTGGCGCCGGCTTCGCCGAGACCGATGATGGTTACCGCTGTCATGATGTCGTCTGTCTTTCTCGTATTAGTGTCGGGCTGCTGAGTGACGGGCTGCAACGATGGCTTGCCGGCGGTTGGTTTCGTCAGCGAAAACTGCTTCCGCAGCTTCGGCTACCGCGGCTGCCTGTTCGCGAGGAATGACCACGACGCCGTCCGAGTCACCGATAATGACATCGCCCGGCAGAACGGGCACGCCGCCGAAGGCCAGCGGCGTTCCCAAGCGGAAGGGGCCGTTCTTGTAGGGGCCGGCGGGGGAAGTAGCCCGGGCGAAGACGGGCATGCCGATCTCACCCAGCGCTTCGGCGTCGCGCGCTGCTCCGTCCAGGGCGAAACCTGCGATGCCGAGGTTGATGGCACGCTCGCCGATGAGTTCGCCGAGCAGGGCGCGGGACTCATCCCCTCCGCCGGCAACCACAATCACGTCTCCGGGCCGGGCGGACTCAAGGGCCTTGTGGATGCCCTGGTTGTCGCCGGGCCTGGTCCATACGGTGAAGGCAGGGCCGGCCAGGAGGGCGCCGGGCCAGATGGCCTGAATGGCGGAATTTGCGACGCCGAGCCGGTCCATGGCGTCACCGATGTTGGCAGCGGGAAGCTTGGCAAGGCGGTCCACCACGTCCCTGTCAGGGCGGGGGAAATCGGCGTCGATGGTGTCGATGGCTGGGGTTGTCATGATGGTTTCTTCCGTCCGGTGATCTCGGGAGGGTCAGTCGGTTTTCTGGACCAGCGGGAGGGCCTTCTTGAAGTCCTCTTCCTGTCCCGCCCAGAACTCCTTGTAGTCTTCGCCGGGGAGGTAGCTGGTCTGCAGGCCAAGGTCGTTCATCTTCTGCACCACGGCAGGGTCTTCAATGGCCTTCTGGATCGCTGCCTCAAGCTTCTTGGCCACCTCGTCAGGCAGTCCGGCAGGAGCGGAGTAGCCGCGGGCGGTGCCCGCCTCGAGGTCAAAACCCGATTCCTTGAAGGTGGGAACGTCCGGCAGCGAGGGTGCCTTTTCGGCGGACATGACGCCCAGGACGCGGGCCTTGCCCTGCTTGGTCAGGTCCGTCACGTCACTGACGTTCGCGACGAGGATATCCACGTGCTTGCCCAGGAAGGCTGTGGTGGCCTGCGAAGCGCCTTCGGAGAAGTGCACGGGGGCGAACTCGGCACCGGTGGCTTCCTGGATCTGCGCCATGGCGAAGTGCTCGCCGGTCTGGAGCCCGGTGGTGCTGGCGGTCATGGACTTGGGGTTGGCCTTGGCGGCGTCCAGGAGGTCCTTCAGCGTTGTGTAGGGGCTGTCCGGCTGGACTGCGATGACGGTGGGGTCCACGACCTGGCGGCCGAGGGGCTGGAAGCTGTCGCGGGTGTACTTGGCGCCGCGGGAGGGGTCCAGGGGTGAAACGACCACGGATGGCGAGCCCGTGGCACCGATGGTGTAACCGTCGGGAGCGGCGCTGGTCAGCTGCGTGTAGCCGATCTGTCCACCGGCACCGGGCTTGTTGATGACCTCGACGTTGGTGCCGAGTTCCTCTTCCAGGATCGGCTGGATGAGCCGGGCCGCCGTGTCCACTGCGCCGCCGGAGGAGAAGGCCACGACGAGGTCGATCGTCTTGCCCTTCCTGGGAAAGTCGTTGGCGGAGGCGTTGGTGGCTCCGGCATTGGCACCGCAGCCGGTCAGGGCGATCAGGGATGCAGCAGCGAGGGCGGCGGCGATACGCGGACGGGTTTTCATGGTTCTTCTCCTTTGAAGGGGATGTGGGGGGTAGATCGGGGTGGTTTAGCTTTCGGGGTCTTCGTTCAATGCCTTGGGCTTGCGGAGCTTGAGCAGCGGGCTGAAGATGATCAGCAGTCCAAGGCCGATCAGGACTGCGGAAATGGGACGGCTGGTGAAGATGCTGAAGTCGCCCTGGGAGATTTCGAGGGATTCGCGCAGCGAGCGTTCCATCAGGGGGCCGAGCACCAGGGTCAGCACCATGGGCGCCAGCGGGATGTCCAGGTGCCGGAGGGCCAGGCCCAGGAGGCCGAACCCGATCATCACGAAGACATCGAAGACGCTGAAGTTGATGGTGTAGGCGCCGATGACCATAAAGAGCAGGATCAGGGCGGTGAGGATGGTGGTGGGAACCCGGAGGATGGAGGTCCACAGTCCCACCAGGGGAACGTTCAGGACCAGCAGTAGCAGGTTTCCGATGAAGAGGCTGGCGATGATGGCCCACGCGATTTCGGAGTGCTCGGTGAAGAGGGTGGGTCCCGGGGTGAGTCCCTGCTGGAGGAAGGCTCCCATCAGCACCGCGATGGTGGGTGATGCCGGGATGCCCAGGGTGAACAGCGGGATCAGGGCGGCGTTGGCGTGGGAGTTGTTGGCCGTTTCCGGACCGGCGACGCCTTCGATGGCGCCCTTGCCGAGTTCGTTGCGGTGGCGGGAGAACTTCTTCTCGGCGCCGTAGGCGAGCAGGGATGACACGGAGCCGGTCATGCCCGGGATGAGTCCCAGGCCAAAACCGATGCCGGTGCCGCGCGCCATGGCCGGGGCACTGCGTCGCCATTCCTTGGCAGTGGGAAGCAGGGAACGCAGGTTGGGGGCATGCACGCTGGGGGTGGTGCTGCCCTTGCGGTAGGACAGCAGTTCGGACAGGCCGAAGACACCCACGATCACGGCCACGAAGCTGACGCCGTCCAGGAGCCGGTCCATGCCGAAGGTGAACCGGGGTGCCCCGGCTACCGGGTCGATGCCCACCATCGCGATCAGCAGGCCAAGTGCACCGGAGATGACCGCCTTGACCATTGATTTGCCGGCGAGCGCCACGAGCAGCGAGATGCCCACCACCATCAGCGCGAAAAACTCGGGCGGGCCGACGAGCAGTCCCAGTTCACCAAGCGGTTTGGCGGCCGCCACCAGGCCCAGGGTAGCGATGGTGCCGCCCACAAAGGATCCGACGGCGGCGATGGTCAGTGCAGCACCGGCCTTGCCGATTTTGGTCATCGCGTAGCCGTCAATGGTGGTGATGGCTGAGGCGGCTTCACCGGGAGTGTTCAGCAGGACGCTGGTGATGGTTCCCCCGTAGGCCGTGCCGTAGAAGATGGCGCAGAGCATGATGATGGCTCCGGTGGCGTCCAGGTTCAGGGTGAGGGGGATGAGCAGCGCGACGCCGGCTACCGGGCCGATGCCGGGCAAAACGCCGATGATCGTGCCCAGGAGGCAGCCGAGGAAGGCGAAGAGCAGGTTCTGCCAGGTCATGGCGGCCGCAAAGCCGCCCATGAGTTCGTTGAAGATATCCACGTCTAGAGTCCGATCGTGTTCAGCAGGGGGAAGGCTGAGACGGGCAGTGCCACGTTGAGGCCGTAGTTGAAGGCGTAGAACGCGCCCACGCTGCCGGCGAGCGAGGTGATCAGGGACGAACGCCAGGCCCTGCCGCCGCGCAGCTTCAGGTGGTACATCAGGAAGAGGAACATGCTCAGCTGGAAGCCGAGCAGGTCCATCACCGCCGCGAGGATCACCAGGCTCACCACGACGGCAATGACCAGCCCGCGGTCAACGCCTTCCGCCGTTTCGCTGGGCCGCCGAAGCTCCTGGAGCAACCAGACGACGGACATCGCGGCAAGCACTGCGCCCATGGCGAAGGGGAACAGGCCCGGACCAGGTCCCAGCGACGTCCACAGGCCGAGCTCAATCGAACTGACCAGGACGTAGACGCCGACGGCGGCGAACGCGCCGATGCCGGCCAGCACAGAGGGTGCCACCCGGGCAGGGCTCGCGGGTTTGGCTGTGACTGACTCCGTTGTCATGGATTCCTTCTCACTGTGCTTGCTTTCATTCCGCGTTGGTTTATTTCACAGAATGAAACTATATTGCGTACAGAGAAATAGTGACAGCTGACACACCTACTGTCAAGCGCAAGGGACTTACATAGAATGGAAGAATGGCGATGACGACATCAACGGAACTTCCCGCTGAGGAGGGCCCCAAGGCCTCCAACATGCGCTCCCTCTCCAGGGCCCTGGAGGTCTTCGCGGAACTTCAGCGGGCCGAGCGGCCGCAGCGACTCAGCGATCTTGCCAAGGCCTGTGGGATGAGCCTGCCTACCACCCTGAGAATCCTGCGGGTGCTTCAGGATTTCGGCATGGTCAGCCAGACGGACAAGTCCTACCGGATCGGCCCGGCCGTCCTGCCGGCCGCCCGCAGCTTTCTCGAAAATGACCCGCTCGTCGTCTCCGCCCGCCCCGTCCTTCAGCAGGTGGCCTCACAGACCGGACTTACGGCGTCGCTCTATACGCGGCTCGGATTCGAGCGCATCCTTGTGGCCCGGGTCGACGGCGAGGCTCCCCTCCGGTATGACCTGCCCCTCGGTAAGCGGCTCCCCCTCACACTGGGGGCTGCGGGCAAGATCCTGCTCGCGTCCGCGTCCGACGACGAACTCCAGCAGGTGGTGACTGCGGCAATCGCAGGCGGCCAGGAGAGCGCGGCGTTGACGGTCGAGTCGCTGCGCTCCCGGCTGCCTGAGCCGTCCGCTGACTACGCATACTCAGCGGACGAGCGTGCCACAGGAGTTGTCTCGGTGGCCGTCGCCGTGCCAAACAGGCTGGGACGGCCCAGTGAGTCCATCTCGCTCACCAGCCCTGTTGAGGCGGCCAGTGAAGCGACGCTAAAAGCCGGTGTACCGGAACTCCGCCGCGCCGCCGGGAGGCTTTCGGAACTGCTTGAGGGCTCCGTCTACTAGGGGTCCACCCACGAGGGCGTACAGGACACTCGCCTGTTGTGCGTGGCGTGCGCTGCCCTTGGCCGTCCCGGATTACCCGGACACTTCTTGCCAACATGACTTTGCGCGGTAAGGCGACGGCGGAAGGTCGCCGTTCGGCACCGGGAACCGGACGTGGTTGGTGGCGTCATGGCGTCCCAGCGGCAGCAGGTAGATTTGAGCCGATGATTTCCATTGACCGGGACGACCCCGCACGCGGCGACGTCCATCAGCTCCTCAGCGAACACCTGGCGGACATGTACGCCACTTCTCCGGTCGAAAGCGTCCATGCGATGGACCACTCCGCCCTGTCCGCGCCGTCAATGACGTTTTGGACTGCCCGGGAGGACGGCGATCTGCTGGGATGCGGCGCGCTCAAGCTCCTGGATGCGCCATCCGGCTCCACGATGCATGGCGAAATCAAGTCGATGCGCACTACGGCAAACGCACGGGGACGGGGCGTGGCTACCCTGATGCTCCGCCACATTCTCGATGACGCCCGCGCCCGGAACCTCGAGCGTATCTACCTTGAGACCGGCACCGAGGATTATTTCGCTTCCGCGCGCCGCCTGTACGCCCGAAACGGCTTCACCGAGTGCCCGCCGTTCGCTGACTATGTCCTGGACCCCCACAGCGTTTTTATGGAACTCCGCCTCTAGAGAAGGTTCCGCCAACGTTGCACCACAGCCGGCCAATGACATTGACTAACCCAGCCGTAGGCTACTGGGTAGGCCGGACATGAGGGCGGCCTCGGATCCCGGAGGGAACGACGAGTGGACAGTAGTGCCGGTTACTGGTTCTTGAATGGCGATGAGTGGGGGAATGTTGCCACCGACGTGCACGCAGGCGGTGAGGGATCGCCGTCCTGGTCGGAAGGCAACCTGGTGCGGCCCCTGGTTCACGGTGCCACCTACTTCGCCCGACTGCATGAGGAGTTGTCCGCCCTGCAGGCCGGAGATCGCGTGTGGTTCACCGACTGGCGTGGCGACGGCGACGAGCGGCTTACGCCGGACGGGCCTACGATCGGCGAGTTGCTGGCGCGGTTGGCACGGGCGGGAGTGGAAGTGCGCGGGCTGGTCTGGAGGTCCCATGGCGAGCGAGTGTCTGCCCCCATGAGCAACCTGTCCAGTGAGCACCTCAGCCGCCAGATCAACGACGCCGGCGGCGAGGTGCTGCTTGATCAGCGGGTGCGCCTCTTCGGCTGCCATCACCAGAAATTGTTCGTCATCCGCAATCGTAATGATCCTTCGCGCGACGTCGCGTTCGTTGGCGGGATCGACCTTTCCCACAGCCGCCGGGACGACGCCGACCACTCGGGAGACCCGCAAGCGGTGGACATGGATCCCCGGTACGGGAAACAACCTCCGTGGCATGATGCCGCCGTCGAACTGCGCGGCCCCGTTGTGGCAGATGTGCTGAAGCTGTTCGCGGAAAGATGGGATGACCCCCATCCTCTGGACCGGCGCACACCGTACCGGATGCTGCTGCAACGCCTGGCCGACATGCCCCGGCACCCCGAACCCCTGCCGGAAACTGCGCCGCCACCGCCACCAGCTGGTCCCCACGCCGTGCAGCTGCTCCGCACCTACGGCGTGAAGCATCCGCCGTTCCCGTTCGCACCCCACGGTGAGCGGAGCATTGCCCGGGCGTACACAAAAGCATTCGGCCTGGCCCGTTCGCTGATTTACATCGAGGACCAGTACCTGTGGTCGGCTGAGGTGGCAGCCGGAATCGCAGCTGCCCTCGAACAGAACCCCGGGTTGAAGGTGATCGCCGTGGTGCCCCGCTACCCCGAGTCCGACGGTCCGCTGGGAGGGCCGCCCAAGCGGCTGGGTCAACTGCGGGCCATTGAAACGATAAGCCGCGCTGCACCCGACAGGTTCGGTGTGTTCAACCTCGAGACCAATGCCGGGACTCCCATCTATGTCCACGCCAAGATCTGCATCATCGACGACACCTGGTTCACGTGCGGGTCGGACAACTTCAACCGTCGGTCCTGGACCACGGACAGCGAGCTGACCTGCGCGGTCATCGACACCAGTTCCGGTCAGCGGGAAGCGCCGGGCGCAGACACCGGTCCTGAAGCTTCCCGCCCGTTGGCCCATGGGCTCCGG
This sequence comes from Arthrobacter sp. D3-16, assembly GCF_054408515.1. Taxonomy (NCBI): domain Bacteria; kingdom Bacillati; phylum Actinomycetota; class Actinomycetes; order Micrococcales; family Micrococcaceae; genus Arthrobacter; species Arthrobacter sp. D3-16. Next base: position 3,536,720 of record NZ_CP096437.1, read on the forward strand.
CTCCAGCTCTGGGCCGAACACCTGGGTCTGGACCAGAGTGACCCCCGGCTCCACGATCCGGCGGACGGCCTAGGTCTTTGGAATGCCGCCGCCGATGCTCTGGACGAGTGGCATAAAACCGGCAGCCGCTCGCCCCGGCCCAAGGGACATGTAAGGCATCACAGCACTGCACCTGTCTCGCCCCTTCAACGACTCTGGGCGGCTCCTGCAAACCGCTTCCTGGTGGACCCGGACGGCCGGCCCCGCAAGATGCGCGGCACTACCAGGTTCTAGGCGCACCACCAGGGCCCAGGCAAGACGGACTGACCCGGGATTCAGGCAGCGAGGCGTGTCAGGATGGCCTGTTCAAAGGGGCTAACGGTATCGGGTAGCCAGGCTGGTGGCATGAGTGGTGGTTCCCGGTCCGGGTGTTCGGCTGGAAAGTATCGGCCGCTTGGTGACGTCCAGCCAGGTGGCTGATTCACGCTTGCCTCTGTTGGTGTCCACCCCGATCGGTGTTTGAGCCGGTGATGTTTCGGGCATGCCTGTCCAAGGTTGCTGATCCCGGTGGCCCCGCCATGCTGCCAGGCCGTGAGATGGTCCGCCTCATTATCCAGGCTGTGGTTGCTGCAGCCCGGGAAGGTGCATCTGCCGTCCCGCATCCTGAGCCATCGCTTCAGTGTTTCCGGGAGCCGGTAGCTGGTGCGCCCGATTTCCAGCGGCGCTCCATCCCTCGGATCTACCAGAACGCGATAGAACGAGCTGGCACCGTCAGCAACCAGCTTCCGTGCCATCGACGCCGGGACCGGCCCCAGCCCATCGACTTCAGCGGGTTCGTCCGTCAGGCCGAGAAGGGAGAAGACCGGAACGGTCACGAGCACCTCTGCCTTAGGCGGGGGCACGTATCCCGCATCATGGTTTGGACTGCCCAGCAGCAACCCTGCGGCGATGTCTGCACACAACTGGGTGAGGGTGCGTGGTTCCTGCGGGCCTTGGAGGCCGCGGGCCTGCGCAGTTGTCCTGTTCCGGATGGCACAGGCAGTAGCCCCGGGAACGTACAGCGAGATCCAAGCCATGCCGTCCCGGTCCGGGCTGTACTCCATCCGCCGGTCCGCCGCGCTCTTCGCATGGCGTTCCTCAATTGACTCGGGGTGGTGGCGTTCGCGCCACGCCCGGACCTTCCGCCGGAACCGGGCGGGCACCAGTTCTACGGGTGCGGCACCGCGAACCTGTTCGTCGGGGCCGAAGAAGTGTCCCTCGAGAGCGGAGGCTGCCGCGGGCGTGAGGCCGGCAGTTTCCTCGACCACAATGCGGGCGTGCTGCCAGGCAATGGTGCCGGCTTCCAGGGCATCGAGTGCCGCCGGCAACGAGGTGGTCAGCGCATGGGCTTCCCCAAGGAGGGCAGCTGCGGCCCGTTCGCCGATGGTGAGCGTACACGCGACTTCTGCCACGCGGCTCATCTCCTGCGCGGTCGCCTCGTATGCGCTGGCCGGCGGCCCCTCCATCGCATCTGTGGCTTCCGCATAGGCGGCCACAAACCGGACCTTGGCCGCCGCCGTCGCAGCCTCAACCCGTGCCAACACCCCAAGGCCATCCAGACACGCTTCGGAAAACTCCTGCAACGGATCAGTATCAGCGCCGGGAAGACGGTCAGCTCCATCCGCGGCCATCGGGCGGGCAACAACACCGGCGAGCTCATTAACCAGCCCTGCCATCGAGGCGACGGCAGCCGCCAACGCCGCCGCGCCTTCCGCATCGACAACCACACCGGTCTCCATAACCAAAAGCATGACAGGGGGGTGTGACATTCTGGACTTACGACGGCGAGACCTCCCGCCACCGGAGCGCAGCGGAACCTCCCGCCGTCGTCCGCTTGGTTATAGGCGGCGCACCCGCGCGTGAAGCCTGACGTCATACAACGTGACGGCCTCCGGTTCCGGGCAGCCAACGCCCTACCCTTAACAGGTGACTTTGACTAAGATGCGCACCGCCGCCGCGAGCTCGCTCGCCGCCGCCGGTCTCCTGATTTCCCTCGCCGCTTGTTCGGCGCCGGCCACCCAGCCAGCTGCCTCCGAGCCCGCTTCCACGGCATCGACTTCATCAAGTGCCGCCACAGCCAACGCCGACGGCCCCTGCGAGGGTGTGAAGGTCATCATTGATTCGGGCGCCCTCAACCAGGACGCCGCCGAAACCTCCACCTGCGTGCCCGTCGGCGAGCCCACTGTCGCTGCCGACGTGCTCAAGGAGGCGAACATCAAGACCGAGGGCACCGAGCAGTACCCTACTGAGCTGGTGTGCAGGGTGAACGGGGTGCCAGCCGCGGACGTGGACATCACCCACAAGGCCGGCACGTACCGGGAAGAATGCAAGGGCATGCCCGCAGCTTTTGCCTACTGGGCGCTGTGGGTCAAGCCGGCCGCGGGTGACTGGGCCTACGCCCAGGAAGGCCTCGCCACCCTCAAGGTGAGCCCCGGCGAGAGCCTGGAACTGCTCTTCACGGTCGACGGCGAACCGGCCGCCCCCGCGGCATGACCTTCCGACCCGCGCCGTTACGCGCCGCGGCGGCCCTGGCCGCCATCTTCATCGCGGCGCGGGTCATCTACCGCATCCTTTTCAACGGGGCGGGAATCGGAGGGCCGGTCCTGCTCGACCTGCCGGCGATGCGGCTGCCTGCCCCGTATGCCCACGTGGTCTTCCTGGGCCCGATCACGGGACAGGGCCTCTGGGCGGCGGTTCTCTCCGCCCTGCCAATTGCCGGGATGTTCCTCGCCTTCGGCCTGCTCAACGCCTGGGTGGACGTCGCCCGCGGCTTTGTGCACCTGGCCCGGCGCGGCCCCATGCAGGGCATCGGCCGGATGCTTGTGGTGGCGTGGTCGGCGCTCCCCGCACTTTCCGACGCCGTGACCTCCGTGCGCCTGGCGTTCCGGTTACGGGGCGATAAGTTTGGTCCCCGCGCCCTGGTGCCCATCCTCGAGCGCACCCTTGAGCACGCGGGCCGGGTTGCCGCGGCCCTGGAGCTGCGCGGCTTTGGGAGCCGGGCGCAACACAGCCTCAGGAACGACGACGACGGCCCGCTTCTGGTGCGGGACGCCCGGTTCCGCATCGGCGAGGCACTCGTTCGCGTCGACGACTTCACGCCGTCGGGCGGCTCCATCACTGTCATCACCGGGCCGACGGGCTCCGGAAAGTCGACCATCCTGCGGGGCGTCGCCGGCCTCCTCTCCCACACCGACGGCGGAGAAGTTTTTGGCACCGTGCGCGTCGCCGGAGCCGACCGTGCCACTACTCCCCCGCGCGACACCGCCCGCCACATCGGCGTCGTCCTGCAGAATCCCCGCGCCGCCTTCGCCAGCACCCGCGTCCGGGACGAGATCTCCCTCGCCCTTGAGCTGCGTGGTGTGCCATCCGCCTCCGCCAAGGCCCACGTGCTGGAGGTCGCCGGGCGTATCGGGGTGACGGATCTGCTGGACCGGAATCTCAGCACCCTCTCAGCCGGTGAGGCCACACTCGTCGCCATCGCCGCCGCAGTAGTGGATCGTCCGGTCCTGCTCCTGGTGGATGAGCCCCTGGCCGACCTCGACACCGCAGCGCGCGGACACGTCATCGCCGTGCTCAACGCCCTCGCCCACGACGCCGGTGTCTTGGTCATCGTGGCCGAACACCGCGCAGAAACGTTCGTTCCGGTGGCCGATTCCTGGTGGACCATCGACGACGGCACCCTGGTACCGGGCACCGCGCCCGCGCCTTCACACCCTAGTGAGACCCGCTCCACGCCGGCACAGCCGATGGACCTCGTGCCTGTCCTGACCGCCACAAACCTCGCGGTGCACCGCAAGGGCCAGCGGCTGGTGCGCGACGCATCCCTCACCCTGCACCGCGGCGAAATGGTGGCCCTGGTGGGGCCGAACGGGGCCGGGAAGTCGTCCCTTCTGGTGGCGCTGGCGCTGGGTGAGGGAACGGTGGCTGAAAGAACGGGCGGTATAACAACGTACGACGGCGGAACGGCCGACGGCGGCCGCGTCGCCCTCGTGCCGGACGCCTCGGACGACCTCTTCACCAGGGATACGGTCGCAGGCGAGCTTCGTGCGGCGGAACGGCGCCTTGCCCGCCGAAAGAATGGAGGACCGCTTAGACCAGGCTATGCAGCTGCCCACCTCGCCCGCTTACGGGGCGACGTCAGCATTCCCGTTGGCCACGAGCACCCCCGGGACCTCTCTGCGGGAGAGCGCCGGATCCTCGCCATCGCGCTGCAGACCATCGACGATCCCCAGGTCCTCCTGATCGACGAGCCCACCCGCGGACTCGATCCTGCGGCACGCACGGCAGTCGCCTCAGCACTGCGGGCCGCCGCGGATACAGGAGCGGCCGTCCTGATCGCCACGCACGACCACGACTTCGCCCACGGCCTCGGTGCCCGGATCCTCCCGATGCGTGACGGCGTCGCGCCCTCTGCTTTCGAGGACAACACGCCGGAACCGGCCCCTCTGCTTCTCCGGAAGGCAGGTGCCGGACCAAAACCAGGGGAAGGTGACGAGCAACCAGACTCCCCAAGCAAGGAGGAAAGGCAGCACCGCGTTCGGATGCCGCGGGGCGTCGAGCTCGCCGTCCTCGCAGCAGCCAACCTCCTGGCCCTCGCAGCCTTTTGTTGGCCGCTGCTCGCCGCGGCCCTTCCCCAGGATGCCGCGGCAGCCCTCCCCTACGCGGCGTTGGCCGTCGCACCCATCGCCGCGGTCGCCGTCGTGGTGTCCCTGGACGGCTCCGTCCGCTCGGCACACACGGTGGCGTTGCTCGGCGTTCTGGCCGCGGTAGGTTCCGCGGTGCGGTTGGCGAGCACCGGCGTCGGGGGCGTGGAAGCGGTCTTTATCCTGCTGATCCTGGCCGGGCGGGCATTCGGTCCGCGGTTCGGCCTGCTTCTCGGCGCTGCCACCATCGCCGTCTCCAGCGTTTTGTGGGGTGGCATCGGGCCCTGGACCCCGTTCCAGATCTTCGCCTGTGCGTGGGTGGGCGCGGGGGCGGGCCTGCTCCCCCGCGCAGTGCGGGGGCGGGCAGAACTGTGGATGCTGTGCGGCTACGGCGCGGTGGCGTCCTACCTGTTCGGCCTGCTGACCAACCTGTGGTTCTGGCCCTTCGCGGTGGGTGCGGGCACGGGCATTTCGTACGAGCCCGGCGCGCCGCTGGCTACCAACCTCAGCAGCTTCCTGCTGTACTCGCTGGTGACGTCGACGGCGGGCTGGGACACCCTGCGTGCCGTCACCACGATCATCGGCATCGTTGTGGTGGGGCGGGCCGTCCTCGCCGCGTTCCGGCGGGTGAAGCCGGTCTCCAGTGCGGGCGGAAGACCAGGCGGCCACACGGTGCAGGGGCACTCCGATCAGTCCAGGGACCGGGTTGACCTCGGGGTCTGAGGACACCGCGGGAAATCCAACCCGCACGCTGCGACGATGAGCTGCCGATGGCGATGAGACGCCGATAACGCCCGCCATCCACCATGCTGCAGGGTGCGCCACCACGGTATTGCCCATAGTCTGGCCAAGTGGCTACAAAGACTGTGAAACCCGGCGAACAGGTCGACAGGCAGTCGCGCATCCTCGAAGCGGCGCTGGATCTGCTGTCGCGCCACGGTATTTCGGGAGTCAGTATGCGGGCCGTGGCCCGTGAGGCCGGCGTTGCTCTCGGGCTGGTGAACTACTACTACGAAGACAAGCTGAGCCTGATCCGTGCAGCTCTGCACCGGATAGACCAGCATGACCTGATGCTGGTCACGCCCGACCCCGACTCCTCCCCCGGCGAGCAGCTGAAGACGGCCCTGCAGCGGGTCGCGGGCCCGGAATTCCTTACCATGCAGTACCTGTCCCTGCGGCTCCACCTATGGGCCTTGGCGCAAGCCCATGAAGACTTCGCCTCAATCAACGCCGCAGCGTTTGAACGCTACCTCCAAGGGCTCGCGGCGTTGATCGGCAATGCCAGGCCCGAGCTTTCCAATGAAGCATGCAGGGAGCGGGCAGCAGACATCGTCGTCGTGCAAAACGGGATGTGGCTCACCGCGCTCCTTGGTGTGGACAAGGATTCCATCCGGCGGAGCATCGAACGGACCGAAGAGATCGCCTTCGCCCTTTAGCAGCCTGCTTTACCCTCTTTCGCGGATGGAAGTGTGGATGGAACCGATCGGCACTTCCATGGCTGCGCCCTTCCGTGCGGTTCCCGCGTTCATGACAGCCGCCCGTCATATTCGATGGCCGGGAGCGGCTTTTCCCCTTCATGTCATGGCGCGATGTTTCATCCGCGTTAAGTATTGAACGTTTGTCCAGTCGGACTATTGAACACTCGTTCAACGTCCACTACTGTGCATGAGTATGACGTACACCACACCTCAAAGATTTCCGGCACCGCGTTGAGTCAGCGCTGACGCATCAGCAGTTCCGCATCCACCACTTCAGGGATTTCCAACACTTGCCCGGTATCGCGGCGCATCGCCGCTTCCGGAAGAAGGACCACCAGCCCTCAGCGGCTGGCCTGCACCAGGTAGAAAGAGAGTTTCCAGCATGACAAAAACCCACTACGACTATGTCATCGTCGGCGGCGGAAGCGCGGGCTCCGTGCTCGCCAACCGCTTGAGCGAAGGGGGCAACAGCAGCGTCCTGGTTCTCGAGGCCGGACGCAGCGACTACCCCTGGGACCTGTTCATCCAGATGCCTGCCGCGCTGACCTTCCCCAGCGGCAACCCGCTGTATGACTGGCGCTACGAATCAGACCCGGAACCCTTCATGGGCGGCCGCCGCGTGGCACACGCCCGCGGCAAGGTCCTGGGCGGCTCCAGCTCCATCAACGGCATGATCTTCCAGCGCGGCAACCCCCTCGATTACGAGCGCTGGGGCGCCGACGCCGGCATGGATACCTGGGATTTCGCGCACTGCCTGCCCTACTTCAACAAGATGGAAAACGCGCTGGCAGCGGACCCGGATGACGAACTGCGCGGCCACGACGGCCCGCTCGTCCTGGAACGCGGCCCGGCCACCAACCCGCTCTTCCAGGCTTTCTTTAAGGCCGCCCAGGAAGCCGGCTACCCCGTGACCGACGACGTCAACGGCTACCGCCAGGAAGGCTTCGCGGCCTTCGACCGCAACGTCCACAAGGGCCAGCGCCTCTCGGCATCCCGGGCACACATCCGCCCCAATACCGGCCGTCCGAACCTCACCGTCCTCACCCGGGCGATGGTCACCAAGGTCAACTTCAAGGGCACGGTAGCCACCGGCGTCACGTACCGCCGCAACGGCCAGACCCACGTGGTGAACGCCGGCGAGGTCATCCTGTCCGGCGGCGCCATCAACACCCCGCAGCTGCTGCAGCTCTCCGGCGTGGGCGAAGCCGGGCACCTCAGCTCCCTCGGAATCAACCCCGTGGTCAACCTTCCCGGCGTCGGCGAGAACCTGCAGGACCACCTGGAGGTCTACATCCAGCACGCCTGCACCCAGCCGGTGTCCATGCAGCCCAACCTGGACCTCTGGCGCTACCCGCTCATCGGCCTGCAGTGGCTCCTGGGACGCAAGGGCCCCGCTGCCACGAACCACTTCGAAGGCGGCGGGTTCGTCCGTTCCAACGAGGACGTGGCCTACCCCAACCTGATGTTCCACTTCCTGCCCGTGGCAGTGCGCTACGACGGGCAGAAGGCGGACGCCAAGCATGGCTACCAGGTGCACATCGGCCCCATGTACTCCGACGCCCGCGGCACCCTGAAGATCAAGTCCACGGACCCCACCGTCCACCCCTCCATGCTCTTCAACTACCTCTCCACGGAGCAGGACCGGCGCGAATGGGTGGAGGCCATCCACGTGGCCCGCGACATCCTGGGCCAGTCCGCCATGACGCCCTTCAACGGCGGGGAGCTTTCACCCGGGCAGAGCGTCCGCACCGACGCCGAAATCCTGGACTGGGTGGCCCGCGACGCGGAAACCGCCCTGCACCCCTCCTGCACCGCCAAGATGGGCCCGGAGTCCGATCCGATGGCCGTGGTGAACCCGCTCGACATGTCCGTCCACGGAACGCAGGGCCTCCGGGTTGTGGACGCCTCGGCCATGCCCTACGTGACCAACGGCAACATCTACGCCCCCGTCATGATGCTCGCCGAAAAGGCCGCCGACCTGATCGCAGGGAAGGCCCCGCTGGCACCGCAGCATGCCGAGTTCTACCGGCACGGGATCAGCCCGCTGGAGCGTAACGGAACCGCTGCTGCAGCTGCCCCTGCGGTAAAGGCATAGGCATGATTGATGGACTGGAAAAGGAGAAACGATGACCGCCACCGCTGAGCAGGTCCGCGACGCCGGACAAGCGCAGGACGCCATCAAGGGCTTGTACATTGACGGCGCCTGGCACCAGGCATCCGACGGCGGCACAACCGTTGTGCGCTGCCCGGCGGACGGGCGCGAAGTGGCGGTAGTCGCCTCGTCCACCCCGGAGGACGCGGAGCGGGCAATCGCCAGTGCCCGGGCAGCGTTCGACGGCGGTGCGTGGCGCCGGCTGACCGACATCGAACGCGGCGAGGTCCTGCTTCGCGTCGCCGCACTGCTGGAGCGCGACAAGGCAGCTTATGCCCGCGCCGAGGCGCTGGATACCGGCAAGCGCCTCGTCGAGGCCGAATACGACATTGACGACATCGCCTCCTGCTTCCGCTACTACGGCAAGATAGCGGGCCTTGACGCCGGCCGGGTCATCGATACGGGCCGGCCGAACGCCATCAGCCGGGTGGTCTACGAACCGCTCGGCGTCTGCGCCCTCATCGCACCCTGGAACTACCCGCTCCTGCAGGCGGCCTGGAAAGTGGCGCCGGCACTCGTTGCGGGAAATTCCTTCGTGCTCAAGCCCAGCGAGCTCACACCGGCCACCTCCATCCTGCTCATGGAAACGCTGGCGGAGGCCGGCGTTCCGGCCGGCGTCGCGAACCTGGTCACGGGTAGCGGCTCGAGGGTGGGCCCCCTCCTCAGCTCCGATCCGCGCGTGGACCTCGTCTCCTTGACCGGGAGCCTGGCCACGGGTCAAACCATCATGGCGGCGGCGGCAGAGACGGTGAAGCGGGTCGCCTTCGAGCTCGGCGGGAAGAACCCCAATGTCGTCTTCGCTGACGCCGACTGGGACGCCGCCGTCGACAATGCCCTGACCGCTGTGTTCCTCCACTCCGGCCAGGTGTGCTCGGCAGGGGCGCGGCTCGTGGTCGAGGAGTCCATCGCGGAGCGCTTCGTGGCCGAGGTAGTGGAACGCGCCAAAAAGATCCGCATGGGCGGGCCTTTTGACCCCGACGCGGAAACGGGCCCGCTGATTTCCGCCAGGCACCGTGACCAGGTCCACGCCTACGTCCAGGCCGGCATCGCGGAGGGCGCCGAGCTTTTGTGCGGCGGCTACATCCCCGACGACGGGCCCCTTGCGGACGGCTTCTTCTACCCGCCCACCGTGCTTGGCGACTGCCGCTCCGGCATGAGTGTGCTGCGGGAAGAGTCCTTCGGCCCGGTGCTGACCATCGAGACGTTCCGGACCGAGGAGGAGGCTGTCGCCATCGCCAACGACACGGAGTACGGCCTGGCGGGTGCTGTCTGGACATCGGACGCGTCGAAAGCACAGCGCGTTGCGGGAGCCCTGCGGCACGGAACAGTATGGATCAATGATTACCACCCGTACGTCCCGCAGGCGGAGTGGGGCGGTTTTGGGAAGTCCGGCATTGGCCGTGAACTTGGCAGCGCCGGCCTCAACGAATACCGCGAGGCAAAACATATCTGGCAGAACATCCAGCCCGCGCCCAGCGGCTGGTTTGGCTCTCCTGCCAGTGACGCCGGGGTGGGGGCCGCCGGCTAGCACCAGCATTTGGGGGACGTGGCCGGGCGCCGCAGGCGCGGCGCCCGGCCACCGATATAACCCGTGTCCAACGGCGGCCACGGGTCATCACCATCGTGCTTTTCTGACCTAGGAGTTCAGATGTTCGAACCCAGCAAGAGTACTGATTCAAGCGGCATGGACGAGTTCGGCTATGCCCAGACCCTGGACCGCAGCATCGGCAAGTTCGCCAGTTTCGCGGCCGGAGTCAGCTACATTTCCATTCTCACCGGCGTATTTCAGCTGTTCTACTTTGGTTTTTCCATGGCCGGCCCCGCCTACGCGTGGTCCTGGCCCCTCGTCTTCGCCGGCCAGCTCATGGTGGCGCTCTGCTTCGCCGAGCTTGCCGGACGGTATCCGGTGGCCGGCTCGGTGTACAACTGGGCCAAACGGCTCTCGTCAGGGACGTTCGCTTGGCTCGCGGGCTGGCTGCTGCTCATCTCCTCGATCGTGGCGCTCGGAGCCGTGGCCCTTGCACTGCAGCTCACCCTGCCCCAGATCTGGTCCGGTTTCCAGATTATCGGCGACGGCACCGGCACCTACGACTTCGCCCTCAACGGCGTGCTGCTTGCCAGCATCATGATCTCCATCTCCACCCTCATCAACGCCTTCGGCGTGAAGCTGATGACCAAGATCAACAGCATCGGCGTCTTCGTGGAGCTCGCCGCCGCCGTGCTCCTCATCCTGGCCCTTGGCTGGCATGTGGTGCGGGGGCCGGAAGTCCTTTTCAGCACCGAAGGCTACGGCATGGACCACGACCTTGGCTTCTTCGGGGTGTTCCTCATCGGGGCCATGGCCTCCGGTTACGTGATGTATGGCTTTGACACGGCCAGTTCCCTCGGCGAGGAGACGAAGGACCCGAAAAAGACTGCCCCCAAGGCCATCCTCCGTGCCATCACGGCGTCCTTCATCCTCGGCGGCCTGATTCTCCTCGGCGGACTCCTGGCCGCTCCTGACCTCAGCGACCCCAAGCTGGGCGCTGCCGACGGCGGCCTGCAGTACATCGTGCTCTCCGTCCTGGGAGGCCCCTTCGGCAAGGCATTCCTGGTGTGCATCGTGGTGGCCGTGACCGTCTGCACCCTGGCCGTTCACGCTGCCGCCATCCGCATGATGTTCGCCATGGCCCGGGACAACAACCTGCCCTTCAGCCGGCAGCTCAGCAAGGTGCATCCCGAGCGGAAGACGCCCACGGTGGCGGCCATCGTCATCGGTGTCATCGCCATCATGCCGCTGATCGTCAACGTCTCCCAGCCCGCGATCTTCACCATCCTTTCCAGCATCAGCATCGTCCTGATCTACCTGTCCTACCTGCTGGTCACCGTTCCGCTGCTCCGCAAGCGGTTCCAGAAAAAGTGGCCGCTCGCGGATGACGGCACCGAGCCGGGCTTCAGCCTGGGCAAGTGGGGTCTGCCCGTAAACATCCTCGCGGTCCTGTGGGGCGGCGCCATGACGCTGAACCTCATCTGGCCCCGCCCGGAGATCTACAACTCGGTGCCCCCGTTTGAGTGGTACCTGCAGTGGGGCGGCGTGATCTTCGTGGCCGCCGTCGCCGGAGGCGGGGCTTTGCTGTACCGCACGAAGATCAGGCACCAGACGGGCGTCCTGGCCGAACACGCCGCAACCGCCCACCCGGCTGCGGAGGTAAGCGGGTCAGGTGCTCCAGCTGCGCCTCAGCTGGTGGCCGCACCCGGTTCCAACCCTTAGCCCTTATCAACCAGTAGCAATACCTATCCGTGGCACGGTCCGACCCCGGACGCGCTGCCCGGTCCTGACGGGCATCCCTTTGTGAAACCTGCAAGGGGATGCCCGTCAGTGCTGTTCCGGTACAGGACCTGGGGTTAGGCGAGTTTGGTTACCTGGTAAGTGTGGCCGGCCGCGCGGAGTCGCTGGATGAGCACGTTGCCGAGTGCAGTGGCCGGTGTCAGCGACCCTTGCGCGTTCGGCAGCCGGTCACCGTCGAGGGCAAGAGCGAGTGCAGTCTCGCCTGCCATCACGGCGGTGGCGGCATAGCCGGGATCACCGGGGCCGGCAGCAATCGCCTGGTAACGGTGTCCTTTCTCGGTGCGGGCGGTTACTTGGGAGTGGAACCAGCCCGCGCGCTGCGTGCTGGTGCTCGGGCCCGTACCTGGTGCCGGAAGACAGCGGTCGAGCACCCGCCGCGTCGGCGGGAACGCCATCGCGCCCGTGAAAGCCCGGAGCCCGAGTGCCGTTGCCCTGGCGATGACTGCTCCTGCCGGTCCGGGGGCTACCCCCATCACCTCGCCGTACCGCAGGGAGCGGCCGTAGGCCCAGCCCTGCAATGCGTTGCTGCGGCGCACTATCCGGGTGTTGACAGGGGCCATGATGAAAGGTGCGGTCCAGGTGCCGTCATCGGAACGGCGCGCAGGACCGGCGTCAGGAGGCTGTTGGATGATCGGCTCCTTTGTGCGGTCAGGGCTCAGAGCGTAGGGGTCAGCGGCTAAGGACCGCAGGGCAGGGCTCGATCGCATCGCGTCGAGCTGCCCGCGCATCGATGCGAGCGTGCCTCCGCTGATGCCAGCCTTGGCCGTGGCAACGAGTTGGACCTCGACCAAACCGCCAGCGTCATCGGCTTCTGCCGCCTGGTGAAGCAGCAGTACAGCGAGGTCGGACGGTACAGAGTCGTAGCCGCAGGAGTGCACGATCCTGGCCCCGCTCGTCCTGGCCAGAGCGTCGTAGCGATCGATCGCCTCCCGGATGAAGGACACCTCACCCGTGAGGTCGGCGTAGTGCGTTCCGGCCCGTGCGCAGGCGCCCACCACAGGTAGTCCGTGTTCCGCGTATGGACCGACGGCTGTGAAGAGCACGCGTGTGCCCGCGGCCAGGTCGGCGATCGAGTCCGCGTCCTCCGAGTCGGCTTCGATGAGGTCCCATCCGTGAGCCGCGACCAGCAATTGCGACCGAACCGCCCCGAGTCTGGACTTGGACCGGCCTGCGAGTCCGACCCGCAGACCGGCCGGTGCATGCTCCGCGACGTAGCTGGCGATCAGTCGGCCAACGAAACCCGTCGCTCCGTAGAGAACGAGGTCATGTTGCCGGGATGAGGTGTCCATAACTGCAGCCTTTCACAGCGGCACCTCCAAGCTGACGCACGGCTCCTTGCCTTGGTCCTCGGGGTCTGCGTAACAAAAGCGCTTCCACGTGTGGAAATGGCAGATATACCGGGGAGTAGGCAGGTAACGGACGCAGAGCCACGGAGGAGCCGCTGCTAACGCCTCTGTCCCCTATATTTGCAGGAATCCGAGCTTAACGAAACCCGTTACTCTTCACACCCCAGACACACCTAAGTATCCTTATTGCACGTCCCCTCCAACGAACGCAAAGAGCGGACGAAACTGATTACATGAGGGTCTAGACACCGGCGCTCACTGCTCACATATAGTGCCCGTCTGGGCCTTTTCCATGTGATCAAGAAATCACCCCCAGCGCCCCCGAAAAAAAGAGAACCATGGGGTAAGACGAGGTTCGCTTTTTCATACAAGGCGCTTGCACCCTCAAGCATGGTGCCTTTTGTGCACCCGTCGGGCTTGAGTGAAAACCGTAAAACAGGCGAGTCTCCAAAGGAGTGGACCGCGCCAAACGACATGCAAGTGCCTACTCTGCTTGCTCTCCTGTTCCTGCGGTATCCCGCATTTGATGCACGTAAGGAAAGTTTAAATGAACAAAGTATCTCGCCTTTTCGGTTCCGTTGCCCTCGCCACGGGCCTGGTCCTTGGTGGATCAGCCCTCACGGCCGGCGCTGCTTTTGCTGACGGCGGCTCAAGAGACCGTGGCTCGTCGTATGACAACAACGACCGGAACAAGCGGCACAACCACAACCACAACCACAACCACCGTCACAACCACGGCGACCGGTGGCACGACCACGACAACAACGGGCGCCACAGCCACGACAACAACGGGCGCCACAACCACGGTGACCGGTGGCACGACCACGATAACAATGGACGCCACAGCCATGACCGGGCCGTGTGGCACAAGCACGATGGATACGGGTGGCACAAGCACGACAGGAATGGGCGGCACACGGACAGGCACGGAAAGTCTCACTACGTCGTCGTCTACAAGTTCTGATTCCGAAGCGTGGGGGTGCTCTCGCGGCTCCTCCACATGAGGGCTAACAAGCCTTCTTGGCAGCGCTCAGAGACTTTGTCGACTGGGCGCTGCCAAGCGCTGCGTGGCTCATAAACCAGTTCCAGTCCTGGCGCCGCTACTTGAGTCAGCACACCTTTTTGAGCTATGTAAAGACGGTCCTTGCAGGCTGAGTCTTGAATGAACGCCCGAAGGTTCGGCAGCTAGGGGTTAGCAGAATTTGGCCCGGCGGTTGTCAGGATCGTAGCGGCACCTCGATATTGACCTTCAAGGAGGGGTAGTACGAATTCTTCGGACCGATGAGCTGCAGCGTGCAGGATTTCGTCTACGGACGCCGAATTTCCAAAGCCTCTACTTAGCAGTTTGCCGACGAGCATGGGGCGTTCGGGGTCCCGCTCGTCCCATCCGGGTTCTTGAACTCTCAAGGTAAGACCTGTTCGCGGATCTCGACGCGAAAGCTGCTTGTAGAGACTCGTCCGTGTCTCATGGTCAAGCAATCCCATTCCATAGCCGCGCTCTATAAGGTCGCCAAGTGCCACGCCCCAGTGCAGCTTGAGTGGCTGCAAGGATCCGAGTGTGACCCGGCGAGGCCAGTGAGCGCGGAAGGCGGCGGCGGGCATGAGTAACGCGCCACCAAAGGCAGAGGCATCCTCCTCTGCCGCCTCAGTCTTACCGAACCGATGAAGAGCTAAATGTCCTGCTTCGTGAGCCAAGGATGTCCGTGTTGCTCCCACGACTTGATGCGCCGCAGAAGCACGATCGGATATTGCCGGCGAGGGCTAACCCACAGGGAAACGGCATCGTGGTGGGTCGTTGAACCCATCTCAAAAGGAGCCGAAAAGATGTAGATGCCAGCGGCTTCCATCCGCCTGGTCAGGTGTGTTATTGGCTCGTCTGAAGATAAGCCACAAAAGTTCCGCACCTCTTCGGCCGCTGATTCCGGAGACATGCCTAATGGGAACCCGGGGAGACCTACCGGTGCCGACCGGGCTGTCTCGAAAGCCGAGTTCAGCAGGTCTTCACAAACCCCGGCCCAGGCGGTCATCACATCAACTGACGACTTGGTCTTGGCCTTTGTCGCCCTAAAGCACAAATCACTTGAGGAGTACTGTCCTGAATTTGGGGTTGAAAAGTATTCGCCACTAAATCTCAGTACCGAAATGATTTGTTCCATCTCGCTGACACCCACGGCCACAGACTTAACAGCCGTCTCCATCCGTGAGTATCGGACCGCGTTGACCCCCAGCTGCGCGGCTGCTTCCTTCGCGGGCAGGCCGCGCAGCAGCCGTGCGTCACGCAACCTGCTGCCGTAAAAGTGTCGGCCGTCCGGCGTCGGGAGCTTCCCTGCGGGTCTCAGCATCTGTGAAGCGCCGTCACTTTCAGGAGCATCTCGGCGGAATCGAGGTTTGGCTTGTGGAAGCCCATCACTTGAGAAAATTCTTTTCGGCCGTTCCTTGCGTGGATTCTGCCGTTGTCAGATGCGCCTGACAACCGCTATAGCCGTAAATGTTCTGCCATTAGTCCGATATGGGAGCACTCACCACTCATGCGCCTTCCCCGGCTTGTCGGTAGCAAACCGAGTCCGTCGACCGCCGACGTGCACGCCGCCCGAGGAGGGCAGGTGCCTCTATACCAGAAGGGTCGATGCCAGGTGCAGGGCGACGCCGGCGAGGGCGCAGCTGCCGAGCACGCGCAGGACACCCCATCTGAAAACGAAGATGAGGAGCAAGCCCAGCGCTGTGATGATGAGGGCCGGCACGCTCAAGGAGCCGGCGTCGGGAATCTCTAGGGTAACCGCTCCCCAAGGCTCCCGACGTAAACAAGATCATGCACGTATTCGGCATGGTTATCTCCAACATCTTGCGCTTTTATTGCAGCTCTTGTGACCCTAATCTCATCATTACAAGTTCTTCGCCCATCAGAGTCACTTGTCCAATTGCGCGCTGGACAGGCAGCATCGGGGTTGCTGTTCCACCGGACACGGCATCCCACTGACGGCCTTCGCCCCCGCGAAGGAAGAGCTGTCCCGTGCCCGTGAAGGGTGCTTCGGTGGCCTGAAACCTGGGGAGGTATCCTCATCGAAGCATCCTTCACGGGCTATGGGGCAGCGCCTGCAACTTTGCCGGACCAGTGCCAGGCCATCCGAGTGGAAGGCCTGGCACCAAATACCCCTACTCAAAGGAGTGTCAATGTCAGGAAACAAAGCCGTCGCCTACAAAGAACCCGGTGTCGTCGAAATCATCAACACCGACTACCCGACGTTCGAACTCAAGGATGGGCCTGGCGTCAATCCCGCCAATGTAGGCCGAAAAGTATCCCACGGCGCGATCCTGCGCACGGTGACCACCAATATCTGCGGCTCGGACCAGCATATGGTTAGGGGCCGGACCACGGCCCCCAAGGACCTCGTGCTTGGCCATGAAATCACCGGCGAGGTGGTGGAGGTCGGTCCGGACGTGGAGTTCATCAAGGTGGGAGACATTGTCTCTGTACCTTTCAACATCTCCTGCGGCCGTTGCCGGAACTGCAAGGAGCGCAAGACGGGCATCTGCCTGAACGTCAACCCGGACCGCCCGGGCAGCGCCTATGGTTATGTGGATATGGGCGGCTGGGTGGGCGGCCAAGCCGAATATGTGCTGGTCCCCTATGCTGACTGGAACCTGCTCAGGTTCCCGGATCGCGACCAGGCCCTGGAAAAGATCATGGACCTGACCATGCTTTCCGATATCTTCCCCACAGGCTTTCACGGCGCCGTCACCGCCGGAGTGGGCGTCGGATCCACCGTTTACATTGCCGGTGCCGGCCCGGTGGGCCTCGCAGCCGCCGTGGGCGCGCAGCTGCTCGGTGCCGCCGTCGTAATTGTCGGGGACATGAACGAAGATCGGCTGGCCCAAGCCCGCTCCTTCGGCTGCGAAACCGTGAACGTCTCCAACGGCGATCCGAAGGACCAGATCGAGCAAATCCTGGGCGTTCCCGAAGTGGATTGCGGCGTCGACGCCGTAGGGTTCGAAGCCCGCGGTCACGGCAAGGACGCCTCCCACGAGGCCCCCGCCACCGTACTGAACTCACTCATGGAAATCACCGCTGCAGGCGGGGCTCTTGGCATTCCAGGCCTGTATGTCACCGGCGACCCCGGTGGAATCGACGACGCCGCCAAGCACGGCTCCCTGTCGCTGTCCTTGGGCACCGGATGGGCAAAGTCCCTGTCGTTTACCACTGGACAGTGCCCCGTTATGTCGTACAACCGCCAGCTGATGATGGCGATCCTGCACGACAAGGTCCAGATTGCCAAGGCAGTAAACGCCACAGCGATCCCACTTGAGGATGCGCCGCGCGGTTACGCCGAGTTTGACGCCGGTTCGGCAACGAAATTCGTGCTGAATCCGAACGGATACGTTAAGGCGTAGAACCTCCCGTAAGTAGCAACCCACCCGGGTGGCACGGGCCTTGCTGGCCCGTGCCACCGGTTCGCATCCACTCTCCTCACATCAGCAAAGGTAATCACATGACCCATCGCACCGACCAAGAATCGATTCTCCGCCTTAGCAGCAACGGGAAGGAGCATGTTGACATCCGGCTCGAAGCCTCGAGTCCGGTGACCGTTCGGCTGCAGCTGGATGGTGGCTGCAATTGCCAGCATGGCACTCAAAATCGCCCGGGTTCGTATATTGACAGCGACCTCGGCGTCCGCTGACAGTCGCTGCACAGGCTATCCGGCAGCCCTAGGCCGGGACCACATTCAAATAGGCATTTCAGCAACCTTCGCTGCACAGATGATCATGAGTGTCGTGCCCAGCTACACCCAAGGCTGACACACGGCTCCTTGCCTGGTCCCGGCCTTCGCCAGCGTAGGGATGAGCACCAGGATCACCTACACCTACATCTGGCGGCGGAATGGGTCCTCATGGCCCTCATGCTCACCTCGTCCCATCATCGGCTAACAGCATCCTGCTGCAGCACGCGCCCCCTGTCTCCGGCTCACCTGCGGGGGAGCTACTTGGACTTGGCATTCGGCAGCGCCTTCTTGTCGACCTCGGATTCCTTCAGCGGTAGGTCGGCGTTGATCACCACTGGTTCGTTGTGAATCAGTCCGCGGCCGTCCTCGTTCTCGCCGCCCTTGGTCTTCAGCAGACTCGCGACGGTAGCTACGACGATGGTGGCGGCGATGAAGAGCAGCGAGAGCCAGATGGGGATCTCCGGCACCCAGAGAAGCGGTTGCCCGCCGTTAATGAAGGGGAGCTCGTTGACGTGCAGGGCATGGAAGACGAGCTTCACGCCAATGAAGGCGAGGATCACGGCCAGCCCCTGGGCGAGGTAGACCAGGCGCTCGAGCAGTCCTCCGATGAGGAAGAACAACTGACGCAGACCCATCAGCGCGAACGCGTTGGCGGTGAAGACGATGTACGCCTCGTTGGTCAGGCCGTAGATCGCAGGGATCGAGTCGACGGCGAAGATGAGGTCTACGAAACCGATCGCAATGACGGTAAGCAGCATCGGCGTGGCGACACGCTTCCCGCCCTGCATGACGGTGACCTTGTCCTGGTGATACTCGTTAGTGACAGGCAGGACCCGGCGCACAAGTGTCATGAATTTACCGTCAGCGGGGTTGGAGCCGTGATTGCTGAACGCTTGCCGGTAGGCCAGGACGAGGAGCAGGGCACCGAAGATGTAGAAGACCCAGGAGAAGTTTTCGATCAGGGCCGCTCCGATGGCGATAAACCCGCCGCGCAGGATCAGGGCGATGACAATCCCGATCATCAGCACCTTCTGCTGGTACTTCTTCGGTACTGCGAATCCGGCCATCACGATGAGGAACACGAACAGGTTATCGATCGACAGTGCCTTCTCAGTCAGGTAGCCGGCGAAGTATTCACCGCCGAACGTCCATCCCGACACCATGCCGATGCCCGCCCCGAACAGCAGAGCGAGTCCGATGTAGAACGCGGACCAGCGCGCCGATTCTCCAATGGATGGCTCGTGGGGTTTGCGCACGTGGGCGAAGAACTCGTAGACGAAGAACAGGATCGTGACGGCAATCGTGACGAGCCAGATCAGAGGTGTGACCTGCATGAGGATGCTCCCAAAGGGTCGGCGTTGGACAGATACGCCAAGGTCTCCTCCGCCCGGACGACACCGGAACCGTCGACCCGAGATGCTTCAATGCATCCGTATTGACGGGCCGAACGCTGATGGGAGTACTCCCCTTGATGAGAAAATCATAACTGACCTGAACGTCGTCCGAACCGAGACTCGGCCACGGAACAATCGGTATCACCATCCCGTTTTGCGCCTCACTCACTTTGGCCCCGCCCAGAACGGGCCGCCAGCCGGTCTGCTACTGCATGAACGAACCCTTCAGTAGTGACGGTTTCAGCTTGACCGGGGACTAGTCGAGCCAGGTCAGAGGTCATCCTTCCCTCTTCCACGGTCCTTACCGTTGCACGCTCAAGGTCCACGGCGAAGCCGGCCAGCGCAGCGTTTTGATCCAGCGCTGCCCGGTGTGAAAGCGCGCGCGTCCACGCGTAGATGGTGGCTATAGGGTTGGTGGACGTCGCTTCCCCGGCTTCCCTGCGGCGGTGGTGCCGGACGATGGTCCCGTGGGCGGCCTCGGTGAGCAGGGTGCTCCCGTCAGGGGTGGCGAGAACAGACGTCATGAGTCCGGGAGACCCGAAGCCCTGGGCGACGATGTCCGACTGGACATCGCCGTCGTAGTTTTTGCAGGCCCAGACGTAGCCGCCCTCCCATTTGAGTGCGGAGGCGACCATATCGTCAATGAGCCGGTGCTCGTAGAAGAGTCCGGCCGCCTGGTACCGGGACTGAAACTCTTCCGCATAGACGCTGCCGAAGATGTCCTTGAAGTGCCCGTCGTAGGCCTTAAGGACGGTGTTTTTGGACGAAAAGTACACCGGATAACCGAGCTTGAGCCCGTGGGCGAAGCAGGCGCGGGCGAAGTCGCGGATGGAGTCGGTGTAGTTGTACATGCCCATGGCCACTCCCCCGCTGTCGGGGAAAGTAGTGACGTCATGGCTCGTCGGTGCGGTCCCGTCATCCGGCGTGTAGGTCAAGGTGAGCCGCCCGGCGCCGGGAACTGCGAAGTTCACTGCCTTGTACTGGTCCGCGTGGGCGTGCCGGGCGATGACGATCGGCTTGGTCCATCCAGGGACGAGCCGGGGCACGGAATCGATGATGACGGGTTCGCGGAAAATGACCCCGTTGAGCGCGTTGCGCAGGGTGCCGTTGGGCGAGGGCCAGAGCCTGGTGAGCCCGTATTCGGTTGCCCGGGCGGCGTCAGGAGTGATGGTGGAACATTTGACGCCCACCCGGTGCTCCGCAATAGCCTCGGCTGCCTGGAGCGTGACCTTGTCGGCGGTCCGCTCGCGGTTGGGCAGCGAGAGGTCAAAGCGCAGGATGGGCACTTCGACGTTTGGCGTGATGAGCTTGTCCCTGACGAGGGTCCACATGGTGTGGGCCATCTCGTCGCCATCGAGTTCAACAATGGGTTGGTTGACGCTGATCTTGTTCATACTGATGCGGACTCCGTCGTGTGCGCAGCTTCAATGGTGGTGCGGAGCAGGGAAGGCATGACGCCACCGGCCCGGAGCAGGGCAACGTCGAGTTCGGTTTCGACGGCGGCGCGCGCGGCGAACTCCTCGGTCCGGCCGTCCGCGAGGTGCAGGACAACACGGATCCGGGTGCGTGGGGCAAGCGCCCCGGCGGGCGCGACGACCTCGACCCGGTCCCCGGGGCGCAGGTCCTCGAGCCGGTCACGGACATCATTGGGGGCGATCAGTGGCAGTACACCCATGCCTATCAGGTTGGAGCGGTGGATCCGCTCGAAGCTGCCGGCGATGACCGCCCGCACGCCGAGGAGTCTCTGGACTTTGGCTGCCCAGTCCCGGGAGGAACCGGTGCCAAACCGTTCTCCGGCGATGATGACCGTGGAGTTCCCTTCCTGGCGGTACCGTTCAGCGGCGTCAGGCAGTGGCAGCACGTCGCCGCTGGGGGCGTGGACGGTGTGAGCCACTGGCAGGCCGCCAGGGATTGTGGCGCCGAGCCGGTTGTTGACGGTCTTGTTGTGGAACCCGCCCCGGAGCATCACTTCCCAGTTGCCGCGCCGCGAGGCGAAGACGTTCAGGTCGCCCCGGTCCTCGCCGCGCTCTACCAGGAAGTCGGCCACCAGGCTGTCTGCCGGGATCGCGCTGGCTGGGGAGATGTGGTCCGTGGTGACGTCATCGCCGAGGACCAGCAAGGGGTGGGCGATGTAGTGGCCCAGCTGGGTCCCCTTGTCCGGTGAGGCAAACGGGGGACGGCGCAAAGTGGTGGACTCGGAATCCCAGGGAAACAGGGGCGAGTCCGGTGCTTCGAGGCGGGACCACATCGGGTTCCGCAAGGCCACCCCGAAGTCCCTGGCAAAATCCAGCGGGTCTTGCCCGGCTTCCCATGCCTCGTCTATCTCTTCCTGGCTTGGCAGCAGATCATCGAGAGTCACGGGCGCACCCTCTTGGCCGTTCCCGGCACGGAAATCATGAACGGCAAGATCGATGTCCGCCCGACCCGCGAGGGCGTACGCGACGACCAGGGGTGGGGACATGATGAAGCCGAGGTCCAGGTCCGGGTGCACCCTGCCCGGAAAGTTGCGATTCCCGGAGAGGATGGCCACCGGGCGGATCCTGCCCGCATCGAGGCTCGCCTTGATCCGCTCGGGAAGGGGCCCGGGATTGCCGATGCAGGTGGTGCAGCCAAAGCCCACGATGTCGAAACCGACCGCCCCGAGGTCCTTCAGCAGCCCGGACCGCTTGAGGTAGCTCGCGGCGGCAGGGGAGCCCGGGGCGAGTGAAGTCTTTACCCATGCCGGGAGGGCCAGCCCCAGCTTTCGGGCCTTGGCGGCAACCAAGCCTGCGGCGATCAGAAGTTTGGGATCGGTGGTGTTGGTGCAGCTGGTAATGGCGGCCAATGCGACAGGAAACGGCGGCAGGTCCCCATCCGGCTCCTGGGCCAGGGTGCTTTCGGATTGCAGCACCGCAGGTATCTGGGACAGGGCGAGCAGGTCCTGTGGCCGGCGCGGCCCTGCGGCGCGCAGCTCGATCGCAGCGAGGTCAACCGTAATGCTGGAGGTGTAGTCGGGCTCCGCGTCCGGATCGAACCAGAAGCCGCCGGCACGTGCGTAGGTCTCAACGAGGTTGCGCTGGAACGTGCTGCGGCCTGTTTCATGCAGATAATCCAGGACGTGCCCGTCAATGGGAAAGTAGCCTGTGGTAGCCCCATATTCCGGTGCCATATTGGAGACCACCGCCCGCTGCCCCACCGTCAGGCTGGCAACACCAGGTCCGAAGAACTCCACGAACTCACCCGATACCCCCACGGCACGCAGGCGCTGGGTGACGGTCAGGGCCAGGTCCGTGGCGGTCGCACCGGGCGGAAGGGAACCGGTGAGCCGGACGCCGATGACATCCGGGATGCGAAGGGTGGTGGGCATGCCGAACATAACGGTCTGGGCCTCAAGCCCGCCGACGCCCCAGCCCAGGACGCCCATTCCGTTGATCATGGGTGTGTGACTGTCAGTGCCGATCATCATGTCCGGCACTGCCCACGGCAGGCCGCCGTCGTGGTTCTCAACGGTGGTAACCACCGTCGCCAGCTGTTCGAGGTTGATGGTGTGCATGATGCCGGTGCCCGGCGGGTTGATGTGGACTGTTTCCATTGCCTGGGACGCCCACTTCAGGAAACGATAACGCTCCCGGTTCCGCCGGTACTCGTGCACCAGGTTGCGGCCGGCGGCGTCCGGATGGCCGTACTCCTCCACAGCCAAGGAATGGTCGATCGAAACGTCCACCCGCAGCATGGGGTTCAGAGTGGACGGGTCAACACCGGCTTCCGCGAGCGTGTCCCGCATCGCCGCCACGTCCACCAAGGCCGGGGTGCTGGTCGTGTCGTGCATCAGTACCCGCTGCGGCCAGAACTCCAGTTCCTCCTCTGAGCTCCGGGACCGGAGCCAGGCGCGAAGGTTGCCGATTGTTCGGGCAGCCTCGGCCGGCGCAGACCTGCGCAGGGTGTTTTCTGCCAGCAGGCGAAGCACCATTGGCAGCCGGTGGAAGTCAGTGCCCAGTGCGCCCGGGACGTCTGTAGTGCGGAACCTGCGTTCCCCCACCGCAATGGTCTGCTGACCGATCATGGTTCCGGTTTGAAGCTTCATTGCAACACCTTCCCTGCGATTGCCTAGCCACCAGCTGCACGCCGAGGTGGACACCTATAGATCATAGCTTATAAGCTACAGGCGTGGCGTTCATAACATCCCCGGCGCCGCAGCACTCCCCGATAGGAAGGAAGGGCGATGGAGCCCCATCCGACGTCTGCTAAGAAAACCTCCCGCATTAAACAGGTGGCACGTGCCGCGTTCGCAATCCTTGGCATAACGGCCGTCGCCCTGGCCTCAATAAACGCATCAGCGAGCGGCTCCGGCGACGACGCCCGCAACCGTCTCACCCTGATCGCACCGGCGGGCGCGGGAGGCGGCTGGGACGGAGCAGCACGCGAGGCTCAACAGGCGATGCGCGCGCAGGGCATCGTGAATAACGCGCAGGTAGTGAACATCCCCGGTGCCGGGGGAACCATCGGCCTGACGAAGTTCGCGGGCATGGAGGGTGAGAGCAGCACCCTGATGCTGATGGGCATCACCATGCTGGGTGCGATCAACATCAATGGCTCGGACACCACCTTGGAGGATGTCACCCCCATCGCCAGGATCACGGAGGACTACGACGTCCTGGTGGTTCCCGCCGATTCGCCCTTCAACTCAGTGGATGACCTGGTATCGGCCTGGAAGCAGGATCCCGGCTCCTTCGCTTTCGGCGGCGGTTCGCTCGGCAGCGTCGACCAGATGATCATCACCCAGCTCGCCCAGGCCGCCGGCATCGAACCCACTGCGGTTAACTACATCGCCTACTCCGGCGGCGGCGAACTGGCCACCTCGCTCATGTCCGGAACCATCAAAGCCTCAGTGAGTGGCTACGTGGACTTCGCGGACCAGATCGAAGCCGGGCGCCTCAAGGCCCTCGCCGTCTCGGCACCCGAACCGGTGGAGTCGATCGATGTGCCCACCCTGAAAGAGCTCGGCTACGACATCGACCTGACGAACTGGCGCGGAATTGTGGCCGCCCCCGGTATCACGCCCGAGCAGAAGCAAGAGCTGCAGGGCATCGTCACCGAAGTGGTGCAGACCCCTGAATGGAAAGACGCCATAGAGCGCAACCAATGGGCCGACAGGTTCCTCGCCGGAGAGGAATTCGAACGGTTCATCGCCGACGAGAGCGAGGCCGTGAACAAGATATGGAACGAACTCGGCTACTGACCTCCCCCATCAAACACATCCCTGGAGAAGACATGACAATCCTGGTTGGATACACAAAAACCGCCGAGGGCACCGCCGCCCTCCGGCACGGCCTGCAGGCGGCCGAAGTCACCGGGAAGCCCCTGGCTATCTTCCCGCTCGGGGAGATCCCGGAAAGTGGCACCGCCGCGGCCGTTGACACCGCCCTGCACGACGCCGTCGAAGCCGGCGCCACACTCCTGCCCCGGAACCCGCAGGGACGCCATGCGGCCGAAGAATTGCTGGACACTGCCATGGAAACCGGCGCCGCCCTCCTGGTAGTAGGCGTTCGCAACCGCTCGCGCGTCAGCAAAGTCATCCTTGGCTCGGACGCCCAGAGCATCATCCTTGGCTCAACCGTTCCCGTCCTGACCGTGAAGGCGGACTCCGATGATCACTGAAGCAGGCAACAACGCCGAAACAGTAGCGGAAATCCTCCCGGCTGACCAGCGCGCGGGTAGCAGCCACGGATTCTGGGCTGGCCGCAGCGGCCTGGTGGTGGCAGGCATCCTGGCTGCGATCGGAACCTACCTCACTGCAGGGATCCTGACCATGGACGTGCCGGAAGGCGCCAAAGCTCCAGGTCCCACCTTCTTCCCCACCCTGATCGTCATCTCCATTTTCATTCTCGCCGCACTGCTGGCGGTGCAGACCCTGCGGAAGCCCGAGCATGTTGCGGAAGCCGCCGCCGGGCACCGCTTCCATAGTGACTGGAAGTCACTTGGGCTCGTCTTTGCCTCATTCCTGGCGTTTGCACTTCTGCTCATCCCGGTGGGCTGGCTCCTCTCCGCGGCCGTGCTGTTCTGGGGCGTCTCCCGGGCACTCGGAAGCAAACGGCCGCTTTTCGACCTCGGCCTGTCCCTGGTCTTCTCCTCCTGCATCCAGCTCGCATTCGGCGCCGGCCTGGGCCTCAACCTGCCCGGCGGCGTCCTGGAAGGAATTTACGGCTGATGGAATCCCTAACCCTGCTCCTGGAAGGCTTCTCACAGGCCTTCACGCCCATGAACCTGCTCTGGGTCTTCGTCGGCGCATTCCTCGGCACCGCCGTCGGCGTCATCCCCGGCCTCGGCTCCTCCATGGCAGTGGCGCTCCTGCTGCCGGTGACCTTCAGCCTTGACCCGGTCGGCGCCTTCATCATGTTCGCAGGAGTCTACTTCGGCGGGCTCTTCGGCGACTCCACCATGGGTATCCTCATGAACACCCCAGGCGGCTCCACTGCGATCGCCACCACCTTTGAGGGCCACCGGATGGCCAAACTCGGGCGGGCGCCGCAGGCACTGGCTACCTCCGCCATCGGAGCCTTCATCGGCGGCCTCATCGCCACCACCCTGGTGGTGTTCTTTGCCCCCAAACTTGCCGACATCGCCGTGATGTTCGGCCCGGCCGAATATTTTGCGCTGGCCGTCTTCGCGTTCATCGCCACCGCCTCGGTCGTATCGGACTCAGTGATCAAGGGCCTTTCCGCCCTCGCCATCGGACTGGCGCTGGCGATCGTGGGCATCGATGGCATCTCCGGAGCGTCCCGCTTCACCGCGGACGTGCCCCAACTCTTTGACGGGATCAGCATCATCGTCATCACCGTGGGCATCCTGGCCCTGGGCGAGGTCTTCCACGTTGCTTCCCGCATCCACCGCGACCCGAAGCTCTCGGCCATCGCGGTCTCCGGCCGCCCCTACCTTTCAAAACGGGAATTCAAGGAGGCACTGCCGGCGTGGCTCCGGGGTACTGCCTTCGGCGTCCCCTTTGGTGTAATTCCCGTAGGCGGTGCTGAAGTACCGACCTTCATGGCCTACGGAACGGAGCGCCAGCTGGACCGCAAGCGCCGCGATCCGCAGTTCGGCAAGGGCGCAATCCGCGGCGTCGCCGCACCGGAAGCCGCCGGAAACGCCACCTCGGGCACCGCGATGGGCGCCCTCCTCGCCCTCGGCCTGCCGACCTCAGCCACCGCCGCGATCATGCTCGCAGCATTCCAGCAGTACGGGCTGCAGCCGGGACCGCTTCTGTTCGAACGCAACGCCGACCTGGTGTGGGCCCTGCTCGCCAGCCTCTTCATCGGCCTGGTAGTCCTGCTGATCCTCAACCTGCCCTTCGCACCGCTCTGGGCCAAACTGCTGCTCATCCCCAAGCACTACCTCTACGCCGGCATCACCGTCTTTTGCGGCCTCGGCGTCTACGCCACCAGCGCCGCAGTCGCCGACCTCTACATCGTGCTGGCCATCGGATTCCTCGGCTTCATCCTGCGCCGGTACGGCTTCCCCCTTGCCCCCATCATGATCGGCGTCGTCCTCGGCCCCCTGGCCGAGACCAGCCTCCGCAACGCCATGATGTCCAGCGGCGGCCAAGTCTCCGTCCTGGTCGACAGCCCAGTCACCTGGACGCTCTACGGCATCCTCGCCGTCGTGCTCGCCTATACCCTCTGGCGGCGAATCACTACCCGCACCCGTCAGGACGTCTAGCAACAACCGACCCTCAGCCACAGCCTGGGGTGGAGCGCCCAACGGCGCCTCCACCCCCAGCTGTGCAAGGTGCAGGCACGGCGCATGCTAGGAGTAAGGTAGCCCATAGCCTATAAGCCGAAGAAGGCGTAAGGAGCACCCGTGCCAATCCCTCCCATAGCACTGACCAAAAGTGCCTACGCCTACGACGAACTCCGCCGCCGAATACTGACCGGGCAAATCCAACCCGGGGCCGTCTTCAGCCAGACCATGCTCGCTCAGGAACTCGGAGTCAGCACCACACCTTTGCGCGAAGCCCTCCGCAGGCTCGCCGCCGAAGGCATGGTGCAACTGGACTCGCACAGGGACGCAAGAGTCACTCCGCTCAGCTCCGATGAGGCACACAACCTCTACGTCATCAGGGAAAACCTCGACCCCCTGGCCGCGGCATTGGCTGCCACAAGCCGAACCCCTGAGGACATTTCGGATATCGAAGCGGCACTAAAGCAGCTCACCCCGCTGAACGATTCCAGTGATCTGGAGGCGATGACAGCGCACCGGAACTTCCACCGTGCCATCTACACGGCATCCCACAACCCCCTCCTCATCGGCATCCTCGAAGGCCTCTGGGACAAAGCAGACCAATACCGACAAATCGGACTGCAAAACCAGCAGGACTCGGCAAAAGACCAGGCACGCGTCCAGCAAGAACACGTGCAGATCGCCGAAGCCGTTATCGCCGGCCAAACCGACCGTGCCCGCGAAGCCATGCATCGCCACGTCCTCGGCAGTCTCGGCCGGCGGGCAATTGACGTCCTCGGAGGACGTCAAAAGGGGCGTTGACCAAACCAACGCCGCATCGACTGTGGGTGGACGGGAACGGCAAGCACCGATCCCGCGCCTATGGCTGGTAGTCGTTCGACTAGCGGCAGTCGGATTTGAAGTGCCCCCCAACCTGACAACTTCCGCAGCTAGTCTCGAGTTATTTCTCCAGGCTTAGCCCTGGCAAACCTTGCCGATATGGAGCGGTGCTCGATGTACTTCTCTTTCCCGCCCTTTAGCCCCGAGGCCGCCTCCCTGGCCCCTCTTGCCTCTGGTCGAGGCGTCGGCTTATGGTGGCAGGAGTTTCACCACTTTCACCAGTTTCACCTAGTTTCACCCGAGGAGGGTGTAGTGCAGAACCCCTTCAAGCCGACGGCCGGAGCCACGCCTCCTGAATTGGTCGGACGGGCCGGGCTGCTGGACGAATTCGAATACGGCCTCCAGCAGGGTTCCGGAGCGCCCGGGCTCCTGACCATCATCACCGGCTCCCGGGGCATCGGCAAGACGGTCATGTTGAGCGAAGCCGAAGGCATTGCTCGGAATCACGGGTGGGCGGTGATCTCCCGGACAGCTACGCCAGGCTTCCTCGCCGGCGTCGGCGATGACATGCTCCGCCTCCTCGACGAACTCGGGGACGGGCCTCCATCCCGGAAAATCACTGCTTTCTCAGCGGCAGGGTTCGGACTGACAACCCAACTCCCTCCGGAACGGGCCACCGACTGGCGCAGGACCGGGAACGAACTGCTGCGCCTGCTGGACGCCCAAGGCACAGGACTGATCATCACCATCGACGAGATCCACGCCGTCGACAGGACGGAAATCGCCCAACTAGCCGCCGACGTCCAGCACTTCATCCGGGACGGGCTGCCCATCGGCCTGATTTTCGCCGGCCTGCCATCAGCGGTGTCCGACCTCCTCAATGAAGGCGTTGCCACCTTCCTGCGGCGGGCCGACAGGATCAATCTTCACGAAGCAGCCATCGCCGAAGTCACCGCATCGTACAGCGAGCTCTTCGGCCAGGGAGGCATCAGCTTCGCCCCCGACCTCATCAACCAGGCAGCCGAAGCCACGGAAGGCTATCCCTTCCTGATCCAACTGGTCGGCTACTATCTCTGGTTGGAGGCCGACAAGGCAGCATGGAAACTCAACCAGAGCAACGTTGAGCGTGGAATCGCTGCCGCCCAAAGACGGAACACCCTAGTGGTCGTCGAGTCGGCACTGTCGGACATCTCGGACAAAGACCGTGAGTTCCTCGACGCGATGGCCGCACAGGACGGCCCCTCTGCCGCCGGCCAGATCGGTGCCATCCTCAAAGCCAAGCCCAACGTCGTATCCAAATACCGCAACAGGCTCATCGCCGCAGGCCTGATCGAGTCCGCCGGCTACGGCAAAGTCGACTTCGCAATCCCCGGACTCCGCCAATACCTCCGCCAGTAGATTGACAGAATCACGGTTATCGGCTTTTGAAAATGGGTGGGGGATAGGCCTAGAAAAGCTTGTTTGAGCCAGCGTTCAGGCGGCTTTCGCCCCGAAAGACGCGCCGCTGAGGTGCCGTCCACCAGGTCGCGCGTTGGCGGTCCCGTCTGGAGGCCTCGGGCTACATCCGCCGACAGCCCAACACTTCTGACCGCAGAAGCCAGATTGTCTCCATCACCGACATCGGCGCCCGGGTAATCAACGAGGCCGTGAAGTGGATTGCACGATATTGACACGCGTGGCAGTGGACGGGGACAAGCTACGCAAGGAACTGCAAACCATCGTGCTCCTACTCGCCTCTCAAGCCAGGGAATCAAGTCGGGGCGACGTGTAATTAATTCGCCGTCCTGCAGCGAGTGGTGGCACTTTAGTGATGCACACGGCGCAGACATGACCACGGTGGCTTACGCACCCAGCTGCCTGTAGCGCCTAAGGGTTAGTAGGAGTGGATGCCATTGGGGGAATGACCGCATATAGCCACTTACGGTGTTTGAAGGACAGGGCTGCGGGAAATCAAGGCTTCCCTGCCTGATTGGTTTTAATGGACCTCTCCGCGCCAAGCGCCGGTTTCGGTACCCCTGGCCTCAATGAACTCCTTGAAGCGGCGCAAGTCCGCCCTGACCTGCATGTTGTCGAACCCGAGCGCGGCCCCGGCCTT
The DNA here is from genome assembly GCF_054408515.1 of Arthrobacter sp. D3-16. NCBI lineage: Bacteria > Bacillati > Actinomycetota > Actinomycetes > Micrococcales > Micrococcaceae > Arthrobacter > Arthrobacter sp. D3-16. The sequence continues at coordinate 3,566,424 of NZ_CP096437.1, forward strand.
GTCCATGAAGCTTTCCGGTGCCCATTCAAAGCGAACCCAGACTCGCGTCGCTCCGGTTTGTAGCGGTGTGAAAGTAACGACACCGGCGTGCGCCTGTCCGTCGGTGCTGCGCCAGGCAATCCGCTCATCGGGACGCTGTTCGATGATTTCAGTATCGAATTCCCGTCTGGCTCCGCCGATGTTCACCACCCAGTGGTTCGTCCGGTCAGTGAGTTGGACTACGGAGTCCACCCCGGACATGAAATTGGGAAAGGATTCGAACTGTGTCCACTGGTCATAGGCTGCTCGCACTGGGACCTCGACATCAATGGTTTCTTCGACTGTTTGCATGTTCTCTCCTCCCGAAGACAACATCATCAACCCCACGGCCCAAGCCAGGCGCGCACGCGTTCGGTATATCGCTCTGCCGCCGTTAGCGGGGTTTAGCGGGGGCGGATGTTGTCCGCCTGGGGACCCTTCTGGCCTTGGACGACGTCGTACTGGACTTTCTGGTTCTCCTCCAGGGAGCGGTAGCCGCTGGAAGCGATCGCGGAGTAATGGGCAAACACATCCCCGGACCCGTCGTCAGGGGCGATAAAGCCGAAGCCCTTTTCCGCGTTAAACCACTTCACCGTTCCTGTTGCCATTCGTCCCACCCATACGACTGCTTCTTACCGCAAGCGCCTTCGCACGAGCGGGCGGACATCCATATCCGCTGGTCTCCAAGGTAGAGCCGCCTCCCTGCCGGCACAAGAGACACAGCAACGATTGTCACCAGCGAAACGTGATGCTGTGGCAGTGCGATCTGCAGTTCCTTTTCGACCTTTTCCAGGCGTCTGCGTTCTTCATCTGACAGCACCATGGAAAGCTTCATGCGCATGACTGGAAGGAACCTGTGGCTGCCGGCGAATAGATGTGGTTGCGTGGCTGGTCTCCCCGCGTGCGTATGGTGGACTTTAACGTCTTTCCCCGATGAGGCTACGGAACGGTTTTGATAGGGCCTGTTTCTGCTGCGCTGCCCGGCGTAGGCTATGGGCATTCACGATTCCAGACGCCCATCCCAAGCGACATTGTCAGTGACCGGCATGCCAGCGAGTCTATCCACCGGTCATTGCCGCAGCAGCCTCAACTGATGGTTGCCGGTGGTCGAGGCCGGGGGTTGTTCGTGCTGCCCTACGGGGTTCTTCGCTCTTATGGCGGGCTTCCTGCTGATGCTGCGCAAGCTTCAGTTCGCCATTTTCTGCGGCTGTGACCGATAGTGCTGGTGAGGCTTGCGGGGTGCCGGCAGCAGAAGCAAGGATTGGTTATGCGAGACCAGCGGCACGCGGCAAGGAATCTCCTGGAGGGGAAGAACGTCGCTCTCATCGATTTGTGGATCGTGTACTGGAATTGTGGTGCGCTGGCATCCCTTTGAATTTGATGCTGTCATTCACGAACTGATGCCGCTCACCTGGTTCGATACGGAAGCACTCGCTCTCGCAGTTGATGAACTGACGCTGGAGACCATCGGCTGAACAGTGCCGGAGACTACTGAACAGGCAACGTCATGCAGCTTTTGATGGAACGGCGCTAGGCGTCGAAATGCGTCTTGATTCTGGTGTCCTGGGACAGTGACGTGACCACTGACGCTGCGACATCCCGAAGCTTAACGTTCCGGGAGTTGGAGGCTATTCTCAGGATCTTCATGGCGGATTCCTGGCTGCACCGGTTTTGCGCCATGATGGCGCCGGCTGCCAGATCGATGACGGTGCGTGACTCCAGCGCTGCAGTGAGATTGTTCTTTGCCTCGGACAGTTGGCTGATCCGCACTGCGAGCCGGAGAGCCTTGGACGCGTGATACGCGTAGGACTCGACCCTTTCGATGTCTTTAGAGCTGAATCCATGAGAGCGGGTGGAGTACATATTCAAGCCCGCTTCGGCTTCCCCTTCAAGGATCAACGGTACGGACAGACTGGAACCGACTCCCTCCACCAGTGCCGACGCGGTGTAGTCGGGCCAGCGGTGTTCGCGGCTTACGTCCGGAAGATGTATGACAGTCTGCTCACGGATGGCGGCCAGACAGGGTCCGTCGCCGGCGCGGTATTGGCTCTCATCGAGCCGAACCGCGCCCTTTTCGCTGCTCGCTACCGTCACTGGCTTCTTTCGTTGCATCAAGGTGATGCTGCAGAAGGCAACAGCAGGGTCAGAAAGTGTCAGGGCCGTAAAGACCGCCAGTTCATCCAGCATCTCCTTCACGTCCTGGGTCTTCAGAACCAGGTCCTGCAGGTGATCAACGACAAGCTCAGACGGCAATCGACGTGATTCGTGGGCCATGACGGCCTCATTCCTCTTTATGCCCAAACAACACCCCCTTTGCAAGGAGGGCGACCCAAGGACAGTGAAACCGCATACGCGGCCTGCCCTTAGTATGCTCCCCAAACCGCGCCTGGTGCGGCTGAAGCTAGAACATAACCCCCGAAAGTTATGGCGGCAGCGTTCCCCGATTAGCTGGCGCCGGTTTCGCAGCTCTCGATGCCATTGTTTCGGCCGGGTAGCCGACACAACGTGCCGTGGAGGGCAGAGCGCCTGTGCTTTCTGGTTCCGGGGCGGCTCCGGCGTTCACCGGTGATCGGAATCGGAACGCGGCAAGGTGATCATGTGCATTAGTAAAGCCCGTTGGGGCTGTCCTGGATGGTGGGCGACATGCCACTTCAGCGCACGGCGCGCGTCCGCTTCCTCGGGCGTGGTGTCGCTGAGGATTTCGTCAATGATTTCCAGGGCCTTCAGCTGCAGTTCCAACTGCAACCACGGCTCCGGGGCATCTTCCTGCAAACCAGGCAACCGCTCCGGTTCAATGCTCATGGTCCTCGCCGCCTTTGATCCTTGTAAGAGGCTTCCCCAATGAGACGGAATGGCCGTATCCAAGCCTGCCGACAGGAATATGATAAGTATACTTATGAAATGGCGTGACCCAAAGATTTTCGGCCGGTCGCATCACGGCGGCGCCGGTGACCAAGGCGAAATAAGGGCTACAGAAGATTCGTTGCACACGGGCGACAAACAGGAAGCGAGAAAAGCACCATGTCCACCGCTGATTACGACGAACTGCGAACCGACGTTAAGGAAACACAGGAAAAGTCCCTTGAGGCATTAAAGTCCGCTAGCGCCCCGGATGCCCGCAGCGTCGTCAGTGAACTGGACGCACCCGATGATGCTGACGCCATCGGCGTTCCGGGCGGCGAAATCGTCGCTGAAGAACTCATCATTCAGGTCATCCCTCAAGCCGCGGACGAGTTCACGTGCCACTCCTGCTTCCTGGTCCGGCACCGTTCCCAAATGGCTCGGGACCACGACGGCCACCAGTATTGCCAGGAATGCGAAGCCTGACCCTGCTAGGGCCGGCCTTCCACTTTGTCCACGAACAGTGGACTAGGCGCCTACCTGCGAGTCGGCCTCCCCCTACTCACAGGTGATGTGGTGAGGCCCATGCGTGCCACTAAAGCTTCGCTGTAACCGAGCCCGCAGATATCGGTCAGGAAGCCCGGGGCGTGCCGGCGATGAGGGAGCGCATCTGGGCCGCGGCATCGCTCCCCGGGGAGGGTGTGTAGACGACGAGGTGCAGGTCGGGCCGGTCGGAGGGCGAGAGTTGGTGGTGTTCCAGTTGCAGGACTCCGACGGCTGGGTGGTGGAAGAGCCGCTCGCGTGATTCGAAGCCCAGGATGTCGTACCGGTCCCACCCTGCCCGGAATTCCGGGCTTGTTTCCTTGAGCCGCTCCACTTGGTAGGCCACGTCCGGGTCGCCGAGCCGCTGCCCGGTTTCGGCGCGGAACTCGGCAAGGAAGCGCTTGCTCGTGACCTCCCAGTCGGGCAGCAGGTCCCGGACGTAGGGGTCGGTGAACACCAGCCACAGGAGGTTGCGGTCGGGAGCGGAGACCGTGGCGATGTTGGGGTAGAGGGCTGCGTAGGCGTTGTTCCAGCCCGCGACACCCCAGTCCGGCAACAGGGCGAACGAAGGGTTGGGGTCCAGGGCATCGAGAAGGCGCTGGATGTGGGCCGGTGCCGTGGCGGTTGCGGCGGTGCCCGGCCCGGCCGATGCGTAGCCGCCAAGGGAGAGGACGTAGTCCAGGCCCGTGTCCGACAGGTGCAGGGCACGGCTGATGGCTTCCAGTACCTGGCGGGACGGGCTGATGTCCCTGCCCTGTTCAAGCCAGGTGTACCAGGTGACGCTCACGCCGGACAGGAACGCGACCTCCTCGCGGCGCAGGCCCCGTTCGCGTTTGCGGGCTATGGGCGGCAGGCCGTAGTCGGCGCGGACGGCCTGGTCCCTGCGGGCTCGAAGGAAAAGACCCAGTTCTTTGCGGCGTCCGGAATCTTGCACTCTTGGATACTATTACTCTAGTACTCCTACTACTAGTAGCAGCGCCGTCTTCCACGCCGCGACAGGCCCGGGCAGGATGGTCTTCATGCCTGCACTTCGCTCTAAAACAGTTACCCATGGCCGGAACATGGCCGGCGCCCGCGCACTGCTGCGCGCATCCGGCGTCGCCAACTCGGACATCGGCAAGCCGATCATCGCGGTGGCCAACTCCTTCACCGAATTTGTCCCGGGGCACACCCACCTCGCCCCTGTGGGCCGGATCGTCTCCGACGCGATCCTCGCCGCCGGTGCCGTGCCGCGCGAGTTCAACACCATAGCGGTGGACGACGGCATCGCGATGGGCCACTCCGGCATGCTGTACTCGCTGCCTTCGCGCGACCTGATCGCCGACTCCGTGGAGTACATGGTCAATGCGCACTGCGCCGACGCGCTGGTCTGCATCTCCAACTGCGACAAGATCACCCCCGGCATGCTGATGGCCGCGCTGCGCCTGAACATCCCCACCGTGTTCGTCTCCGGCGGCCCCATGGAGGCCGGTCGCGTGACCCTGACCGACGGGTCCGTGCGCTCCCTGGATCTGGTGAACGCGATTGCCGACGCCGTGGACGAGTCCATCTCCGATGCTGACATCAACCTCATTGAAGAGAACGCCTGTCCCACCTGCGGTTCCTGCTCGGGCATGTTCACCGCCAACTCCATGAACTGCCTCACCGAGGCCATCGGCCTGTCCCTGCCGGGCAACGGCTCCGTGCTGGCTACCCACACCGCGCGCAAGGCGCTGTACGAGAAAGCCGGTTCCACCGTCGTCGAGCTGGTGAAGCGCTATTACGACGGCGACGACGCCTCCGTGCTGCCGCGCTCCATCGCCACCGCCAAGGCCTTCGATAACGCGATGGCCCTGGACATCTCCATGGGCGGTTCCACCAACACCATCCTGCACCTGCTCGCCGCGGCCCAGGAGGCGGGCGTGGACTATGGACTGGCCGAGATGGACGCCAAGTCCCGCCAGGTTCCCTGCCTGGCCAAGGTGGCCCCGAACGTGGCCAAGGACAAGACCTACTACATGGAGGACGTGCATCGCGCCGGCGGGATCCCCGCCCTGCTGGGCGAGCTGAACCGCGGCGGGCTCCTGCACAAGGACGTCCATTCCGTGCACTCCGCGGACCTGGACGGCTGGCTGGATGACTGGGACATCCGCGGCGGCAAAGCCACCGAAGAAGCGAAGGCCCTGTGGCACGCAGCTCCCGGCGGCGTCCGCTCCTCCACCGCGTTCTCCCAGTCGAACGAGTGGACCTCCCTGGACACCGACGGAGCGGAAGGCTGCATCCGCTCCGTGGAACACGCCTACTCCAAGGACGGCGGACTGGCCGTGCTCCGCGGAAACGTGGCCGTCGACGGCGCCGTGGTGAAGACGGCCGGCGTGGACGAGTCCATCTGGATCTTCGAAGGCCCGGCCGTTGTGTGCGAGTCCCAGGACGAAGCCGTAGAAAAGATCCTGAACAAGACCGTCAAGGAAGGCGACGTAGTGGTCATCCGCTACGAAGGCCCACGCGGAGGTCCGGGCATGCAGGAAATGCTCTACCCGACCTCGTTCCTCAAGGGCCGCGGCCTGGGCAAGAAGTGCGCCCTCATCACGGACGGCCGCTTCTCCGGCGGCACCTCCGGCCTGTCGATCGGGCACATCTCCCCCGAGGCTGCCTCCGGCGGAACCATCGCCTTGGTGGAGAACGGTGACATCGTCAGCATCGACATCACGCAGCGCTCTCTCCAGCTGCAGGTCCCCGACGAGGTCCTCGCCGAACGCCGCGAAAAATTGGAAGCCAACGGCGGTTACAGGCCCAAAGACCGGGACCGCCAGGTTTCCGCGGCACTGCGCGCGTACGCCGCCATGGCCCTGTCCGCAGACAAGGGTGCCGTCCGAGACGTTTCCCTCCTGACGAACTAACCGCTGCCCACCCTACAGATCCCGGTAAGCCAGAAACCTTAGCGAGAGCCGACAATTCCCTTCTACGGGCAGCTGCCGTCTGGTCTCCTCCCGCAATTTCGGAAGTCGTCAGCTGAAAGTACAGCCAAAGTTGACGCTCGCTCCTGGCCTGGTGCCTGGAACAACTGAAATTGATCTACTTTTGGACGAGAGGTCCAGTCCCCCGCCCACAGCCGGGGACAATTCTCGAAGGTTATCCACCGCTACTGCTGCCAGGGAGCTACCTCAACGGCTCCCATTTCCAGCCGTGGATAACCTGAATTGATCCCAGCCGTGGACGGATCAGAGTCGTCACCAGTTCTGGCCGCATGATCGGCAAGCAAGGGCTTGCCCTGCCGAGGCAGGTTGACGGAATATCCTTTGTCGGCTTTTTGAAACAAAAGTTAGGGGAGAGCCTTCGGAGGGGCTCCTGGACTAGGCTCCGCCGGTGTCCGACTCGGCCCATTCGAGGGCTGCGACGACGACGTGTCCCTCGGTTGGGAAGTGCCTGTTGTTTGCGGTGCAGTCAATGAAGATGTGGGCCGGCCGCCAAAACTGGGACCCCCCACGACGGTCGCCCGCCCAGCCTTGGACCACCTTCACCTGGTACCGCATCGTTGGGTTACCAAGTGGTCCCAACCGCCGCCGGGGCGTTGCTCCGGGTTCCGATGCCGCAGATAAGCGGGCGGCCAAAGGGTTAGGAAGAAGCCTGCTAAGACCACCTGTCTCATTCTCTCCAGTTCAATTAGTCTTTTGCGATGGCTGACATGGAATTCAAGCGACGCCTGAACGAGGTGGATGAGCTGTACAGCGAGCTCTATGAATTGCGGCAGCGAGGTGCCGATGCCGGCAAGGAAGAGATTGTCTTAGCAGAGATGCGTCTGGATAACGCCTGGCGGGATCTGTATGCGTTCATGGAGCTACCGTTGTCGCCTGACGCAGGTATCGCCGACGGGTCCGAATAACGGCCCTTCGAAACTGCGGCGGTCTACGCCGGAACCGGCCATAGATACGTGACGGATCTTCAGCAAGACCAGGCGGTAGTCGTACACGGACAGCAGGCCAGGGACTGCGAGGGCGGGCCTTCCCTGTTCAGGCCTCGCCGTTGTCTGGCCAGGCGTCCTTGTTTTCTGTTTCCGGGAGGGCCTGGTTGGCAATCAGGTCCACGCGGTCTGCGGGGGTGATGCTGTCATCGCTTTGGATTGCGGCAACGTCGGCGGCATCCACTCCGCCAGAAGCGCTCCCGGTATCTGCTCCAGGCTTGTCGGCGGGTTGGTGTTCATTTCTGCGGCGGGCCTCATCGAGATGATGCTCCAGTTTCTGCTCCGCTTCGCGCCGGCGCTGGCCGACAGTTCGCATTTGCTGTGTGGTAGGTGCAGCGTCCTGGTGCTGTTGCGGCGCGGGGCCCCTCGGGTCGTGGTTGGGATTGTCGCTCATAGGAGCATCGTCCCACCTGGTAAACGTCCCAGGAAGACCACGCATGGGATTAGCGGAAGCAGTGCGGAGGGAGCAGTCAGGGGTGCCTAGTGCAACTCACTTGCAGGCGGACGAGGCGTCGCGACGACTTCTTCGATCCATTCCTCCTTGGCCTTGTCATCCAGCGGCGAAACGGCGCCGCTCGATACAGCGGCGCGACGTGCTTTGATTTTCTGGAAAACCAGTCCGCCAAGGACTGCCAAGACGGCGACGGCGAGCAGGGGTAGGAGCGCGGGTTTCGATTTTTTAGTCATCTCCGAATCCTACTTTGGCCTCAGTCTGCTCCAGGCGGGCTGCCGATGTGCGGGTGAATAGGCCAGCAGCCGATGCCGCCGGCCCGCGCCAGGATCAGCTGAACTCGGCTGTGGGGGCCCGCCGTTGCCCGCGTCGGTACGCCGTGGCGGCTACTGCTGGGCGGGGAGACGGGCTATGGTCTCGGTTATGAAGCCGATCATCCTTCTCGACGTTAACGGCGTGCTGAACCCGAAGCAGGAGCCTGGCGGCCATTCCGATGACCAAGGTCCTCATCTGTCGGACTTGAAGCTTGCCCTCGTGCTGCGGCTCGCCACCAAAGGGAGGATCGCCTGGGTATCGACATCACCTTCAGAAGTTCTGGACAGCATCGAAGCGCAGCTGGGGCTGGAGGCGAAGCCTCTTCGGGTGACGATAGAGCCGAAACCAGGCGACGAGGACCAGCAGACACCAAAGCTTGGCTCGGTCGTCAGATGGCTGAGCAGCATGGAGGCGGAAGGCAAGCCGGGCTGGGACGCGGTTGTCTGGATAGACGATGCGCTAGGGCATGACGTGCATGACTGGGCCCACCAGTACGTCCACCCCGTCCTGCTGGAGAAGCCGCACCCGGACGAGGGCCTGACCGAAGCCCACGTCGTGGCGGTGCAGGTTTTCCTCAACGGCCAGGGCCGGGATCCTTCCTCCTGACGGTGGACCGGATGCCGCCGCCAGGAACGCGCTCCTTGTGCTTGAGCCGCCAGGCCATAACGGGGACCATTAGAACGAAATGAGCTCTGCAAGCTCGCCCACCCGGCCTTCCGGGTAATTCCTACCGAAATCGGGCTGCCTGAGAATGACGGCTAGGTCGTGACCGTCGATGACCGGCAACCGCTGACCTGATGCTCTCCATCGTCCTGATGGCCTCTTCGATCAGTAACTAGATTGCGCCAAGAGTGCCGGTGCCCGGCCGCACCAGGCCCCTGTCGGTCACGATATAACGGTAGGGACGCCGACCCCCAGTGCCCAGAACACAATTGGACCTGCGGGTCCGGCCAGGAGCCGGGACACGGCGGAAGTCCATTGCCGCTGCCCCGAGGTAACCCTTTAGGGTCTTTGCCTATGAACGTAAAAGCCAGCAACGTCCCGGTTCGATCCGTCCAGCGTGTCGTCATCGTCCACGGGTACGAGTCGGCGCCGGATGCGAACTGGTTCCCCTGGCTTCAGGGTGAACTTCAGGCCGAAGGCATAGCCGTCACGGTTGTTCCCCTCCCTGACCCGAACGATCCCGAGCCGACAGGGTGGGAGAACGCTGTAAGCAGGGCGCTTGGAACACCGGATGCGGGAACCGTGGTGGTGGCTCATTCCCTTGGTGCGATCACGGCACTACGGGTCCTGGCAGCCCTCACGGAGCCTTGGCAGCTAGGTGGGCTTGTCCTGGTGGCCGGCTTCGTCGAGCCGCTGGATGCCTTGCCGGAACTGGATCAATACCTAGCAACAGGTGTGGATGTTGAACCTCTCGCAGGGAGCATCCGCAAGCGAACGGTGATCCGTTCTGAAACGGATCCTTTTGTTCCCGCCGCAGCCTCGGATGAGCTCGCGAGACGCCTCGACGCGCGGCTGCAGGTCCATCCAGAAGCTGGACACTTCATGGCCGAAGATGGGGTCACAAGCTTCCCGGCCCTGTTTGACCTGATCCGGTCCCCCTAATCGTTGGCTGGAAATGGGTAACCGAGGGCACACTCCCAGGCCGCTGGGATGGCCTTGACGGAAACTTCCGCACCGTCCACACCGGATCCAGCCTCAGGGCGTGTCTGCTCGAGGTGCTAGCCGGCTGCCGCCGCGATGCCCGCATGCCATGGAGGTCGACGAGATCGTTGAGGATGACGAAGCTTCGGTGCTGCACCCGACCCTTCCGTCCAAGCAGGTGCCCCGAGAATGGCTTGACACCCGCTCAGCAACTTCAGCCTTACTTACCGGCACGTACTGCGCCGTGGCGGACTGACGGTCGATCGCTGTCCTTCATCCGCACTTCGTGGGCGTAGCTCTATTCGCCGGCTACGAGAACTCCGATCCCTTACCCACTGGGCGATGACGCAGGCAGGAAGTTGCTAGGGCTTCGCACAGCAGTCTGCTTTGATGCTGCTCGAGAGTGCACTCCAAGCGAACACGTGGTGCTCAGCCCGCTGTGGTGGTGCGGCTCTCAGCCTGGAATGCCGCCCCGCGTCGGCGTTACTCAAGCGGTAGTGCGTTCTGCAGCGTCCAAAAGCACTTCCCGTAAATTCCGGGCACGGTTGAAAACGCTTCTCTGCCGGCTCGCCCCGGTCCCGTTAACCAGGATCTGTCGAATGCTTGCCTCTACCAGTGTCGTGTCTCCGGTTTCTGACAACGCCGGCCCGACGTGATCCAGAAGGGCTTCCACACTTTCCTCAGCCGGACGGGGCCGGTTCAGCTCCGGATGGATGAGCTCATCCCCAATGCCGTACCTGCTGGCCCGCCAAGAGGCCAGGCGCAGCATTTCTGAAGGAACTGCAGGGGGCGGCTTCCCCTCCGCCCAGTCCTGAGCCGCCCTCTCCACCAAGCCGCGGATCACAGCGGCCACAGCTACGGCATGGGCAGGATCGGTGCAAACATCCGGGACGCGGATTTCGACGGTCGGATGGGCCGCCGAAAGGCGGGCATCGAAGTAAATCTGACCCCGGTCCAGCAGGACGTTGCAGGAGAGCAGCATCTCCACAAGCTCCCGATACGCCTGGGCCGATCCGAAAATCTCGGTCGGTCCTGCTGTTGGCCACCGTCTCCACACCTGATAGCGGAAACTCGCATAGCCGGTATCCTTGCCCTGCCAAAAAGGTGAATTCGCAGACAGTGCGATCAGGACCGGAAGCCAGATCCTGATCCGGTCAAGGACAGCGACCCCCTCATCAGGAGATTCGACGGAGACATGCACGTGGAAACCACACATCAGTTGTTCCCTTAGTGCCAGCCCAAAACGCTCTTCCATGGCACGGTAGCGGGAAGTCCGGACCAGGTGAGGCAAAGCAGGGAGCGGTGAAGTTCCCAATGCTGCGATCCTCGCTCCAAAGACCAGGGCCTGGCGGTTGGCTTCCGCCCTGCCGTCTTTGAGGGCAGCAGCAAGATCAGGCAGGCAAGTGAAGGGGGCGGAAACCGCTTCGACCTGCTCGCGCTGTACCTCAGTCGTTAGGGTGTTTCGTTGTGTTGTCATTGAACGGCCGCCGCCCCCTCCGCTGGTGATCGTGGCGTCCTCAGCGGACGCGGCAGCAACGAGGTTTTCACCGACCGCGGCGTGATTCCCCGTCCTGGCGTCGATGAGCAAAAACTCCTCTTCCACCCCGAAGCTTCGCATAACGCAAGTCTGCCCGGGTCCCTTGCAATCCGCCAATGATTGAATCGCTGCCGATGCTCCCCCTAATTTCCTCGGGTGCTGCCAAGCATGACACCCTGCCTGAAGACGGCTGGTGCGTGATGTTGGACGCTCCCCCCGAGCCGCCCCTCTTGCCGTAGCTTGACGGAATATCCGTTATCGGCCTTCGAAAATGGGCGGGGGAGGCCGCGCCGAACCCGTCTGGGGCCTACACTCTCTCGAGGCACCCTGCGGATGTCTATACGACTCAACGTGGGACTACGAGTTGAGGCCGGTTCGAGGTGTGTTCAGACGATGGCAGGTGCGCTGGCGATGATGTAGTCCGCGGCCGCGGGTCCTGTCATGACCAGTTGGTTGTCCGCGGGGGTGATGTGGCGGGCTTTTAGGGCCGCCCAAAAGGGCCTCTGGTGTCTGGGGTTCCTCCTGGTTCAGCAGGCACCAGCTGATATAGAGGCCGTAAAGTTCATCAGGGTTCAGTCCCGCCTCGTTGTCACGTTCTTCGCGTGTGGACTGTGCAAGAAAGGCATCAAAATGGGGAGTGCTCATGGCAGTCCTCGCTCCTTAGTCATGTCTGAGGGGCGTTTTGTTGCCCGCCCCGGGATTATCGGTTCCGGCTCGAAACGGGTGACTGTTTACGGTGTTGCTTTGGGCATGAGGATGGCGCGGAGGGCTGTGAGGGCCTTTGGGAGTTCTTCGAGATGGGGGTGCCAGGCTTTCTCCCATTCGAGGCAGGCCCAGAACGTTTTATCGCCCTGGTCTTTGCTGATCCTCTCGGCCTTACCTGCGATAGCGGCGATCGGGATGGCGCCTTGGCCCGGAAGGGTGAGAGTGACGCTATCGGGTCCGGCCCCAATGATGGCATCTTTGAACTGGCAGTAGGCCAGGGATCCCCGCAGTGCGTTGGCAGTGTCCTCAGGCTGTTCCCCGTGCCGCCAGGGATGGAGGACGTCCCAGATGGCCTTTGTGGCTCCGCTGGGTTCGACGAGGCGCAGGATCCGGGCGATGTCTGTCCCGGTGGGGTGGGAGTCATGGGTTTCGAGCAGCAGTTTAACGTCCAGGGATGCCGCAACCTCCGTTGCGGCTGACAGCCGCCGGGCGGCGATGCCGTCCCAGTCCTTGGCCTTACCGTTGCCAGGGTCAGCGCCGGGGAAGATTCTGATGCCGCCGGCACCAAGGGCGGCGGCGAGTTCGAGTGTTTCGTGAAGGTCGCGGATGACGTCCGTGTCGGGCTCGGGTGAGCAGATTTTGATGTAACTGGAGATGGCTATCAGCGTGAGGCCGGCGCCTTCGATACGCCGTCTAACTGTTTGTTGAGCCTTGGCTGGCATGGTCTTGGTGATGGCCTCGCCATCGGTGATTCGCAGTTCCAGGCCGTCTGCTTTTCCTTCTTCGGCGCAGCGGATGAGCTCGTCGATGCCCGCTCCGGGCATGCCGAGGGAGGAAAAAGCGAGTTTCATGCGTTCAGTCCTGGGCCGGTTCCGGTCATCCTATCCACGGCTTGCGGCGCTGGTCTGGAACGAGGGTTCGGTTGTTGATTGACGTACATGCAGCCGAGGGACGAACTCGAGGTGCTCGGTGGCCATGGGCTCGCTTGGGCGGCCGAAATTCCCTGCTGGTTCCCTTTCCGCGATGCGGCTGAGAAGCCGCTGGACCGCCCGGTGACCGACCACGCTTTTCCAAGGTGCTACGGCGGTCAGTGGTACGTGGGCTACTCCGGCGATGACGTCGTCGTAGCCGGCAAGGGAAACCTCCCCGGGGACGTCGATGCCTGCGTCCTCCAGCCACATCATGCAGCGCACAGCGAGCTGGTCGTTGTGGACGAAGATACCTGTGGCGCCGTCGCGGACGGACTGCAGGAGCAGTCCGGCGGCATCCTCGGAGCCTGCCCCGCCTTCATCGATGACTCCCAGGGATTGCAGGCCCAGCGACTCCACAGCGGACAGGTATCCCTGCCGGACCTGTGGGGTGTTGGGGCCCGAGATCATGACACTGACGAGTTTGCGGTGGCCCAGTTCGGCAAGATGCCGGATCGCGAGGGCAGCTCCCGCGGAGTGGGAGGAGCTGACGGAGTCCAGGATTGACGCTACGCCCGTGGACGCGACCGGGCGTTCGACCAGGACGACAGGAACGGAGAGGGACACCAGCCATTGCTGCTGCTCGGCGTCGAGTTCGCCGGTGATGAAATCGGGAGTGGGGGCGATGAGCAGCCCGTCGACACCCTTGTTCGTGAGCCGGGCGACCTGGTGCATTTCTGTGGCCTTGTCGTAGTCCGAGACGCCCAGGACCAGCCGTGCTCCTGCCGATGCCGCAGCGGCTTTGGCGCCGGCGATGACCCCGTCGAAGTAGTAGTTGCTGTGCGGTACTACCAGACCGATGGTTTTTGGCCCGTCCAGCGCCGCCGATGCGGGTTCGGTGGCAGGGGCAACTGAGCCGTGCGTCCGGTGGACCAGGCCCTGCGCGGCGAGTTCCTCCAGGTCCCGGCGGATCGTCACGGCGGAAATTTTCAGGCGTTCGGCCAGCTCCAGAACGACTTGTGAGCCTTCCTTCTGGACGATCTCCAGAATCGCCTGCCGTCTCTCTGTCACACTCCGCGCCAACGCAAACCCCTCCGGATGACTGATTGATCAATTTGATCATACTCCCACGATTTCCCCGCTGGCCGGGAAATAGCAGGACAAAACCGAGGACGACATTACGGAACGGCCGTCTAGGGGGACCCGGAATACCAAAAAAGCGATCATATGATCTGTTTCGTTGATCCCGTGCGTAGCGCCCCTGTAGCATCGCCAAATCCCCAAGTGGTGATGTGCACCACATGCAGGCCCGCGTTGTTTCTCCATGCTGATCCGGCCCCTACGGCATGGGTTGGGCCCTGCGACGGTGTTCCTCTTTGGGGGACCCGCACCCTGCCCGCGTGGCGGGCCTATCCGCAGGAAGACTATGAAACCCGCTTTGAAGAGAATGCGGCAACTGGCAGCGGTATTGACCGTTGTTGCCCTGAGTACCACCCTGGCGGGTCCAACCGCCACGGCTGCCAATCCTAATCTTGTCACCAACGCCTCCTTCGAGGCCTTCGGTCCATCCGGGCCCACGTCATGGGGGACGTGGACGCCCTCCGGCACGGCCACCTACACCCAGGTTCCCGGTCGGGACGGCAGCGGCGCTGTCCAGATCGCCACCGGCACCACCACCAGCCGGGGCTTCCTCGTCCAGGACGCTGCGGTGCCCGGAACGGCCAAGAAGCTCCGCCTGACCTTCTGGCAGAAGAAAGCGACCCTCACGGGTACCGGCAGGGCCGGTGTCCGTGTGACCTTCCCCGGCACGCCCACCCAGTTCCTGGGGACCGATGCCGCCGCCGCGTGGCGGCAGGTCACCGCACACCTGGACGTCCCCGCAGGGGCCACCACGGTCCGCGTCGAGCCGATGGTGGATGGCATGCAGGGCTCAATGCAGCTCGATGACATCGACCTCTCCGTTTACGATGAAGCCTCAAACCTGGCCACTAACGGAGGCTTCGAGGCCTTTACCGGAACCAACCCGGACGCCTGGAGCCGCTGGAACGCGGCCGGAACAGGCACGGTCAGCACAACGGACGGCTACGCGGGAACCAACGCGCTGCGCATCAGCACCGACACCACCTCCAGCAGGCTCGCGCTGACCCAGGACGTGACCCTCCCCCCGGGCGGGGGCACGTTCCAGGCAGAATTCTTTAGCCGGATCGCCTCCATCTCCGGCACCGGCAAGGCGGGCCTGCGGATCGACGTCCTCGACGGCGGCGGCGGCTCCACCTTTATCGGGCGGAACACCCCGACCTCGGGCTGGCAGAAATCTTCAGGCCTCTTCACCATCCCGGCGGCCGCCACCAGGATCCGGCTGCACGCCTTCAACGACGCAGTCCAGGGAACCATGGACATCGACGAGATCCGAATCTCCCCCTCAACCGTCACAGCAGGGCTTTCCACGGCCACCACGGAGGCCGGCGACGTCGGCCTGAACTGGACCGTTGCTGCCCCCACCGGAACACCGGCAAGCTTCGCCATCCACCGCGGACCGGCCGGATCACCACTCACGGTCGACGCGTCGACCCTGATCCGCACCGTCCCGGCCAGCCTCCTGCAGGCCACGGACGTCCAATGGCTACCTTCCACCGAATACAAGTACGTTGTGGTTGCCCGGGATGCCTCGGGCGCAGAAGTGGCCCGCACCAACGAAAGCGCGATCCTCTCCCCCGGCGCTGACACCACGGCCACGAGCTACCTCAGCGTCACAACGGACACGGCCGGCACTCACCTTGGCTGGCGGGCGGCCGGAAACGCTCCGCTGCCGCTGACGGCCGTCGCGGACACCGAACCCATCACTGCAGCCAATCTCGCCCGCACACGGGCAGCGGCCACGGACCTGACCCGCTTCGGCGGAACATCCATCCAGGATGCAGCGAGCCATTTCGCCCTCGTTGATGCCAACGGTGGCATCCTTGCCACCGCTTCCCGGGCCGCACTGCCGCACCCCCGCATCGGCCTGAACACCGACGTGCTGGCCAAGATCAACCGCCTCATCAGTGCTCCCGGCACCCCGCAGGACGCATGGAAGACCATCAAGGCAAGGGTCGACGGCGGCGTGGCCACCTTCGGCTCGTCCGCTGACAGGTACGCCCGCGAAGCCGCGTTCGTTTACCAGATCACCGGCGACTCCGGCTACGCCGCCAAGGCCTACGACGCCTTCGTCGCCTCCGCCAACGCCACCCCGTTTACCGCCAAGCAGGACCTGGACACCGCGAACCCCGTATCCCAGCTGGCGATCACGTACGACTGGGCCTACAACGGCTGGACGGACGCCCAGCGGGCCTTCGCCGTCGAATACTTCGAACGGACGGCGGTCTTCTTCGAATTCGCAAAGCACCCGAACATCATCCTGCCGGACAAGGCCAGTAACTGGGTCGGCGTTGTACGTGGCGCGGAGCTGGCCCAGCACCTGGCCGTCCGCGGCGATGCCGGCTACGGCATGCGGGACACCCGGATCGGCACCCTGGTGGACCAGCTCCGCCGGCACCTGGAAGCCGCCCACACCGGGCACGGCTGGTTCCAGGAGGGACTGGAGTATCTCGACTACACCCAGATGATGTCCATGCCCGGCATCCGCGGCAGCCTGGACGTCGGAATTGACGCCCTCAGGCAGGCATGGCTGACGCCGGACACCGCCAACCTCCTGCTGCACACGGTTTCCCTGCGGCAGCCCAACAACCGCCTCCAGTGGGGTGTTGCCGCGGCGAACAACTCCACCGCCTGGCCGCTGTACCTGGGCCAGGCCAAACCCGGCGAACTCGCCCCGATGATCGAGATCTTCGAAAGGGTCAACGGCCACCGCTCCACCAGCCCGTTCTACTCCCCCGGCTTCATCACCCAGGGACTCATCGACTGGCCCGAATCGATCCCGGCCGGCGAGGGCTACGACCCGGCCAAGGTGTACCCGGCAATCCTGGATGACGCGGCAGGGTCCTACTCCTTCCGCAACCGCATCGTTGACGCGGACGACGTCCTGGTCCAGCTGAACAACCGCAACCACTCCCACCTCGGCTGGGCAGGGGACGAAACGTTCGGGATCTCCATGATCAGCCACGATGCAAACTGGGCTGCCCAGCCGGCAAAGTCCGTCACCGCGGCCAACAAGTACTCCCGGGTCCTGGTGGACAACAACCCGGGCCAGGCGGAGGGCAACGGCCGCACGCTGGCCTCACGGTCTTACGAGGGCCAGGGCGGCGGCTACGTTTCGCTCGATGGCAGCGGCAACTTCCAGGTGGCGTCAGCCACCCGCGAAGCTGCAGTGGACCTGACCGACCACGGCGACGCAGATGCATTGCTCGCGTTCCGCGACCGCTTCACCGACACCGCCAGCCACACCTGGGCCTGGCAACTGGCGCCCGAAGCCGGGGTCACGGTGGACTTCGAGACGATCGGCACGAACATCCAGTTCACCTTCCACAAGGGCGGATCCTGGCTCCGGGGCTGGCTGCAGAACGCCGAAGGGGCCACCGCCGCCTTCACCGACGGTTCCTTCCGGATCACCCGGACAGGCACCAGCGCGGAGTTCGACATCGTCCTGGCGGTGGGCAAGGGCACCTCAATCCCTGCCGCCTCAACGCAAGGATCATCGGTCACCGTGTCCGGGGCAACGATCGACATGGCAAACCTGAACGGATACCAGCCGGGCGCTGCGAAAAACCTTACGGCCCCGGCCCTTACGGGGGCACCCGATGTCGGACAGACCCTGAATGCCAGCCAGGGGACCTGGAACGAAACAGGGCTGACCTTCTCCTATCAGTGGCAGCGCAATGGCCAGGACATCCCCGGCGCCACCGCTCCGGCCTACACCCTGGCCGCTGAGGACCAGGGCCAGGAAATCAGGGCTGTTGTCACCGCAACGGGAGAAGACGGGCTCCGCACCCCGGCCGCGTCAACAGCAGCAACGGTCCGCTACGCAACAACGACCACGGCGACGGTGAAGCGCAAGACCGGTGTCTCGTGGCAGGAGTACGACGTCTCCATCAGCGTCTCCTCCGCCGGCGGTAACCCCAGTGGCCCCGTTGTGGTCACTGCCGGAGAGTTCACGGCCACCGGAACCGTCGACAGCAATGGCATGGGGCTGGTGACCCTGCCCCCGCTTCCCAAGGGAACGTACTCGGTGGTCGCGACCTACGAGGGGAACAGCACTACCTCCGTATCACCGTCCACCTCGGACACGCTCCGGATCGCCGTCTAACAGCGACGACCAGCAGTACCTGCCTGCCCGAAAGAGGCGGGCCGGATCACACGATCCGGTCCGCCTCTTTTTGTGTTCCAATGGGCCTGCCTGAAGGCCGGCCGCCGTCGCACTCTTTCGCTTCTTTCGTTTGGGCAGCAAAACAGATCGTTTTGTTCATCTGCGCTTGACTGGACAGGCGCGGTGTTTCAGCATTGTGAGTGGGGCCACATCTACTAGGAGTTAATCTTCATGCCACGCAGTCGCAAACCAAGCATCGTCATTGCAGCGGGAATGCTCTCAGCAGCACTCCTCGCCGGCTGCTCGGGAACAGGAGCGGGTACCACCGCATCGCCTGCACCCACCGAGCAGGAGACGGTGGAAATCACCTTCTCGTCATGGTTGAAGGGTTCAAAGCAGGTCGTTGACGCATTCAACGCCGCCCAGGACGACGTCAACGTGACCTTCAACGAAGTCGCAAGCTCAAAGGACAACTACCCGCAGCTGACGAACCAGGTCAAGGCAGGAAACGCACCGGACGTCATCACCGTCGAATACCCGCGCGTCGCCGAAATGGCCAGCCAGGGCGTCCTGAAGGACATCAGCAATGAAGCCGGCGACCTCGTCAAGGACAACTTCTCCGAATCCATCCAGTCCCTGGTGAACTTCGGTGGATCCACCTGGTCCATTCCGCTGGACGCAGGCGTCCTGCAGATGTACTACCGCGCCGACCTCTTCGAGCAGTACGGCATCGCGGTGCCGAAGACCTGGGACGAATACAAGGCCGCAGCCGAGAAGGTCGCGGCAGCCGATCCGAACGTCCGCATCGGCGCCAGCGCCGTGGGCGACCCGGCCCTGTACGCAGCCCTCGCCTGGCAGAACGGCGCCAAGTGGGGAGCGCTGGACGGCGACTCCTGGAAGGTGGACATCGACACCGAGGAAACCAAGGAAGCGCTGAAGGTCCAGCAGGACCTCGTTGACGCCAAACTCCTCTGGACCGAGGATGCCCCGGTGCTGCAGCAGAAGCAGGCCGCCGGTCAGCTCCTCTCCGTCATCAGCGGCTCATGGTACGGCGCGGGCCTGCAGTCCACCTACGCCGACCAGGCCGGAAAGTGGCGCGTCGCCCCGGTACCGGCACCAGCCTCCGAGCCCGCTTCGGCGCTCTACGGCGGCTCGACCTTCGGAATCTCCGAGAACAGCACCAAGGCAGAAGCAGGCGTGAAGTTCATCGAGTGGATGACCACCAACCCTGAAGGCATCAAAGCACGCATCGCCGGCGGCACCTCCACCGTCTTCCCCGTGAACGAGGAGGCCCGCAAGGCAGCCTCCGCTGCCTTCGCCCCTGACTTCTTCGGCGGCCAGAACATCTACGACGTCGCCGCAGAGGGTCTGGCAGCAGTACCCGAAGGCTGGGTATGGGGACCGGGCACGGCCACCACCCTGGCCAAGCTCACCGACGAAAGCGCAAAGGTCAAGGCTGGAACCACCAAGCTCACCGACATCTTCGCCACCACCCAGGAAGCCACGGTCTCAGAGCTGAAGAACCGCGGAATCTCCGTCAAGTAAAGACCCCTTGGCCAGTCCGCCGCCTTCCCCCAGGCGGCGGGCTGGCCAAGGCCCACACAGTGCCACCCATTCGAAGGGAAAAGTCATGACAGGCGCCACCACAACGGCCCGCTCCACCGTCATACGCCGTTCACGCCGCCGGTCAGGCAACCACGCTTTCTTGTTCCTGGCTCCGTTCTTCGTGCTGTTCCTGGCGTTCACCATCGCACCTATTGGATACTCAGCATTCCTGAGCCTCTTCACCGAAAAGTCCAGCGGACTGGGCCTGGGCGGGACAGCACGGGTGTTCAACGGCCTGGCCAACTACGCCCGGGCCCTCCAGGACCAGGCCTTCCTGGCAGGCTTTTTGAACATCGCCGTTTACTGCATCTTCTACATCCCCGTCATGATCGGCCTGTCCCTGGTCGTTGCGCTTCTGCTGGACTCTGCCGCCGCACGCGCAAAATCCTTCTTCCGCCTGGCGTTCTACATGCCGAACATCGTCCCCGGCCTGATCGCCGCCGTCATCTGGGTCTACCTCTACACCCCCGGCGTGAGCCCCCTGGTGGACATCTACGAAAGCACCGGCGCCGGCTGGGACATGGGAAGCCACCTGGCCGCCCTGCTCTCCCTGTCCAACATCACCATCTGGCTGCACACCGGCTACAACGTCATCCTCTTCTACGCCGCCCTGCAGGCCGTACCGCAGGAAGTCCTGGAAGCCGCCACCGTTGACGGCGCCGGACCCATCCGCACAGCCTTCGCCATCAAAGCCCGCATGATCATGGGCGCCGTGAGCGTCGCGACCCTGTTCACCGTCGTGGGCGCCATGCAGCTCTTCGCCGAACCACTGCTCCTGAAGAGCCGGGCAACATCCATCGACAGCAATTGGACCCCGAACATGTTCATCTACCAGACCGCTTTCGACAAGCACGACTTCGGTTACGCGGCAGCAACAGCCCTGATCTTTGCCGTCTTCATCGGAGCACTGTCCTGGGGCGTCACCAAATTCGGATCAAAGGTGGAATCATGAGCCCCCTCACCACACAACCGGCAACGACCGGCACCCCTGCCCTGCCAGCACCCCTGCCCCCGGCAGCGGCGCCCAGGAAGCGCCAGCCCAGGAGCGCCTGGTCCTCCAAACTCGCCGTAAACATCATGCTGGGCCTGTTCTGCCTCTACACCCTGCTGCCGCTGACCTGGCTCATCGTCGCATCCACCAAGAACACCTCAGATCTCTACGGCACCTCCGGGTTCTCCTTCGCCGAGTTCAACCTCATCGAAAACCTCATCCAGCTGTTCACCTGGGAAAACGGGACCTTCCTGCGCTGGATGGCCAACACCGCCGCCTACGCCGGCCTCGGCGCCTGCGCCTCCGTCGCCGTCTCTTTCCTCGCCGGCCACGCCTTCGACAAATTCGACTTCCCCGGCAAGGAACGCTGGTTCGGTTTCGTCCTGGTCGGTGTCCTCGTGCCCGCAGCAGTGACCACCATGCCGCTGTACCTGCTCGCCTCCAACCTGGGCCTGGTCAACAACTTCTGGGGCGTCTTCCTGCCCCAGATCGCCAGCCCCTTCGGCGTCTACCTGGCCCGCATGTTCAGCGCCAGCTACGTGCCCAAGGAAATCATCGAAGCCGCACGACTGGACGGCGCCGGTGAATTCCGGGCCTTCCTCACCATCGCAGCGCCCCTGATGAAGCCCGGAATCGTCACCCTGTTCCTCATGACCTTCAGCGCCATCTGGAACAACTTCTTCCTCCCCCTGGTCATGCTCAGCGACACCAACCTGTTCCCCGCAGCGCTGGGCATCTACTCCTGGCACGGCAGGACACTGGCCGATCCCGAATACGCCCAACTCGTCGTCACCGGTTCGCTCGTCACCATCATCCCGGTCATCATCCTCTTCATCTCCCTGCAGAGGTTCTGGAAAGCCGGCATCGGAGCAGGAGCCCTCAAATAACAACGAACCAGCACCCGTCCCACCCGGGGCGGCCCAAAGCCGTCCTCGCCATGGAAAACGACCTCCCGGAAAGACTCTTCACGCCACCGGTGTTCGAAGACCTCAAAACCGTGGTGGACCTGCAACCGGCCCTGCTCACCAAAGCCAACGCAGCGGACTACCCCCTGCAGGACATCGAACTCATCATCGGCTGCTGGGGGTGCCCCCAGCTCGACGAAGACATCCTGAACCGGATGCCCCACCTCAAAGCCGTCATCTACACAGCAGGCTCGGTCAAGGAGTTCGCCACCGACGAGGTGTTCAACCGCGGCATCGCGGTCACCTCAGGCGCGGATACCAACGCCCTGCCTGTGGCCGAATATACGCTGGCCATGATCCTCCTCTCCGGCAAGCGCGTCCTGGAACTGGCCCGGAGATATACGGAGAGCCGCAAATACCGCCCCTTCGAGGTGGAGCCCGCGCGCTGGGGCAACCACGGCCTCAAAGTCGGCATCGTCGGCGCCTCACGCATCGGCCGAAGAGTGATCGACCTGCTCGCACCCTTTGACATCGACGTCGTCTTCTACGACCCGTTCGTGCAGCACGGCATCCTTGATGCCCGCCCCGCGAGCCTGGAACACCTGCTGAAAACCTGCGACGTCGTCACCCTGCACGCACCTGAAGTCCCCGAAACCTTCCACATGATCGACAAAGACGCGCTGTCCCTCATGCGCGACGGCGCCACACTGATCAACACCGCCCGGGGATCCCTGGTGGACACGGCAGCACTGACGGCCGAGCTCGAGGCCGGCCGACTGCACGCCGTCATCGACGTCACCGACCCCGATCCGCTACCGGAGGATTCCCCGCTCTTCGACGCCCCTAACCTGGTGCTCACCCCGCACATCGCCGGGTCCCAGGGCAACGAGCTGCACCGGCTCGGGGAAGCCGCGTACCGCGAAGTCACCCGGTTCATCGCAGGCAGGCCCCTCCTGAACCAGGTCAAAGCAGAAGTCCTCTCCCACACCGCCTGAGGCAAGCCACGCCCAAGAGTCAACGCGCAGTCAGCGCGTCCTGCAGTCGTAAGGAAATTTCGTTGCCCGAGCCCATCCTGAGCTACCAAAACTGCCAGCTTTTCCGGTCCCATCAGCCCCACCGGATTCTTGCTGGAGCCATCCACTACTTCCGGGTCCACCCCGAACAGTGGCGGGACCGGCTGCTCAAACTCCAGGCGATGGGTGCCAACACCGTTGACACCTACGTGGCCTGGAACTTCCACCAGCCGCGGCAGGACCGTGCACCTGACTTCAGTGGCTGGCAGGACCTGGGTGCCTTCATCGACACCGCAGCCGAGGTCGGCCTGGACGTCATCGTCCGTCCGGGTCCGTTCATTTGCGCCGAGTGGGACAACGGAGGGCTGCCGGCCTGGCTGACCCGCTCCCCGGGAATCGGGTTGCGGTGCATGGACCCCGTCTTCACCGGCGCCATCGAAACCTGGTTCGACCAGCTGTTGCCCATTATCGTGCCGCGGCAGGCCGTGCACGGTGGCCCCGTCGTCGCCGTGCAGATCGAGAACGAATACGGCAGCTACGGCGACGACAAGGACTACCTGCGCTGGAACAGGCAGGCACTGGAACAGCGCGGCATCACCGAACTGCTGTTCACCGCCGACGGCGGAACCGACTACTTCCTGGACGGCGGCGCCCTGGACGGCACCTGGGCGGCCGCCACCCTGGGCTCCCGTGGAGATGAAGCAGTGGAAACCTGGCAACGCCGCCGCCCCGGGGAACCCTTCTTCAACGTGGAATTCTGGGGAGGCTGGTTCGACCACTGGGGCGAGGAAAACCATCACGTCCGCGACATCACCGAAACCTGCGTCGAGGTCGGCAAAATCCTGGACCTCGACGGCTCCATTTGCCTGTACATGGCACACGGCGGCACCAACTTCGGGCTGTTTTCCGGCGCGAACCACGACGGCAGCAAACTCCAGCCCACCACCACCAGCTACGATTCGGACGCTCCCATCGCAGAGAACGGCGCCCTCACCGAGAAGTACCACGCGCTGCGGGCTGAGTTCTTCCGCGCCCGGGGAATCGCCGATCCTCCGCCGCTCCCGCCCGCCCTCCTGGAACCGGCGCCGGTACTTCCGGCGCAGTCCCTGCCCGTCGCCGCGGGCAAACCCCTGCTTCCGCTCCTGCGCGAAGCCGGCCGTCCCGTCAGCAGCGTCCTTCCACTGACCTTTGAGCAGCTGGGGCTGGACGCCGGGATGGTTCTGTATTCCGCGCATCCAGTCCTCCCGGGAAGGCCGGACGAGCCGGCGGAAACCCCGCTGCGGATCCTGGGCCTGGCAGACCGTGCCTACATCTGGGTGGACGGCAGCTTCGCCGGAATCCTTGATGACCACAATGCCGCCGACGGGCTTCTTCTCACCGGGACGGGATCACCCGTTCAGCTGGAGATCCTGGTGGAGAACCGGGGCAGGATCAATTACGGCCCGCTGATCGGCCAGGGCAAGGGAATCCTGGACGGCGTGCTCGTGAATCAGCGGCGCACGTTCAAGTGGACCCAGACTCCGATTCCGCTGGCCGGATGGGGAGCAGAAGAACTCGAACCCCTCGCCTCGGCAACCCTGGACATCGACGCACCTGCCGATACGTACCTGGCATTCCCGGGCTTCGGTAACGGGTTCGTTTGGGTTAACGGATTCCTCCTGGGCCGCTACCAGGAGGCCGGGCCACAGGTCACCCTGTATGTACCCGCTCCCCTCCTGCACGCCGGGACCAACCGCATTCACATCCTGGACTTGGTAAAGCAGGGCACGCAGGTTGAGCTTCGTGCCGAGCCTGAACTGGGTATCCCCAGTACGGGAAAAATCCTCGCCGCGGAACTGTAGCCGGGACCCATCATGAGCAGAGCAACAACACCATGGAACAGCCATGCGCCTTCACAGCAGGTGGCCCTTGCCCTGGACATCGGCGGAACCACTCTCAAGGGCGCGGCCGTGGATACCGCGGGCCGCACCCTCATCACGCAGACCGTCCCCACGGGCCGGCCCGGTAAAGGTGTTATGCACCGGGCACTGGCGATCCTCAGGGCATTGAGGGCCGAATCACTCCGGCGCGGGCTGCATCCCGTTGGCATCGGCGTCGGGACTCCTGGATTGGTGAACTCCGACACCGGCATTGTCGAATATGCCTCATCCCTGGGCTGGACCACCATGCCCGTCGTGGACCTGCTGTCCGCAGAATTTGGTCTTCCCGTTCTCATCAGCCACGATGCGCGCGCCGCCGGGCTGGCAGAAGCCCGCCTCCTGCCAGCGTCTCCAGGCCAAAATTCGGTCTTCGTCGCCATCGGCACCGGAGTCGGGGCAGCAGTGATCACCGACGGCACCGTCGTCAAAGGCGCGACCCACTCCGCCGGAGAACTGGGCCATATCCCCGTCATTCCCGGCGGCGAAACATGTACCTGCAGCCAGCGCGGCTGCCTCGAAGCCTACTTTTCCGGCGCGGGCCTCGTCCGCAGATACCGCGGTCGTGGAGGAGATCCTGCCCTGACCGCGGCAGACATCGCCTCCGGCCGGGCAGGCGAAGCCGGTGCAAGCATCTGGGACGAAGGAATTAAGGCCCTTGCCCTGGCGCTGGCCACCGTCACCCTGCTCACCGACCCCAGAACGATCATCATCGGCGGCGGACTGTCCGAAGCCGGCGACACACTCCTGCACCCACTCGGGCAGAACATGTCATCGCTCCTGGGCTGGCGCCGCCCGCCGGAACTGCGGCGCTCACTGCTGGGACCACGGGCGGGACAAATTGGGGCCGCGATCCTTGGCTTCCGGGCGGCAGGTTCCCCGGACGCAGGCGCCAGCTGGAGCCCTGAAGATGTCGCCGCCGAAGCACCACGGCCGCTGGAAGAGCACACAAGCCCGCAGCTGACACCCGACATCAGGAACGACCAAGGACACTCATGAAAATCGCCATCCTTAAGACCTCCGCCGATATCGGCGCCTACGCCGCAGATATCATCGAGAACCGCATCAGCCGCGGCCGCTTGAAAGTCCTCGGCGTCGCTACCGGATCCTCTCCGCTGCCCGTCTATCAGGAATTGGCCGCCCGGCGCCCGGAAGGCCTATCGGCTGTGTCCGCTTTCGCACTGGACGAGTACGTGGGGCTCAGCCCCAGCCACCCCGAGAGCTACCACGCAGTCATTGACCGTGAAGTGACAAAGCCCCTCGGACTGGACCCGGAACGAGTCCACGTGCCGGATGGGACCGCCCTAGACCTGGAAGGGGCATGCGCCGGCTACGAGGAAGGCATCACCGCCGTCGGGGGAATCGACCTCCAGCTGCTGGGCATCGGCTCCACCGGCCATATTGGCTTCAACGAGCCAACCTCATCCCTGAGCTCACGCACCAGGATCAAGACGCTCACCCCTGAGACGCGCAAAGACAACGCCCGATTCTTCACCAGTCCGGACGAAGTCCCAACGCATTGCCTCACCCAGGGCCTCGGCACGATCATGGACGCGAAGGAAGTCGTGCTGATCGCCCAGGGCCGTTCGAAGGCAAAGGCCGTCGCCGGTCTCATTGAAGGCCCGGTCAGCGCCATGTGTCCCGGCTCGGTGCTGCAAATGCACCCACAGGCCACGGTAATCCTCGATGAAGAGGCCGCCGCAGAACTTCAAGGCGCTGCCTACTACAAATACGTGGCCGAGAACCTGCCCCTCTGGCAGCGGTAACCCGATGCTCTCGGAAAACCTCGCCCAGAAAGCCACGGCCCGGCAGGGGCAGGGTGTTCTCTGCGACCTCATCGTGCACAGCGCACGCCTCCTGGATACGAACGGCGCGGTAGAGAACGGATGGGTGGCAATCCAGGACCGCACGATTATCGCCACCGGCTCGGGAACCGGCTGGCACGCCTATGCCGCCCGGGGAGTCGTGGACGGCAGCGGCGGGATCCTCGTACCGGGGTTCATCGACCTGCACTGTCACGGAGCCGGCGGAGCGTCCTTTGACGCCGGACCCGAGGACATCCTGACGGCACTGGCGGTCCACCGGGCGCACGGCACCACCCGTTCCGTTCTCAGCCTTGTCAGCGCCCCTCTCGATGAGCTCTGCCGCAGCCTGAACACAGTTGCGGACCTGGCGGACACCAACCCCCTGATCCTCGGATCCCACCTCGAAGGACCCTTCCTCGCCACCGCCCGGTGCGGTGCCCACAACCCGGATCACCTGATACATCCCACCCCTGCAGCGGTGGGCCGGCTCCTCGACGCAGCTCGTGGAACCCTCCGCCAAGTCACCGTCGCCCCGGAACTGCCCGGCGCCCTTGACGCGATCGAAGAATTCGTCGCCGCAGGAGTCACCGTGGCAGTAGGCCATACCGACGCGGACATGGCACTCACCAAAGAGGCATTCGCCCGTGGCGCCACCCTGCTCACCCACGCGTTTAACGCGATGGCCGGAATCCATCACCGTGCACCCGGCCCTGTCGTAGCCGCATTCGGCGACCCGGCCGTATCCCTGGAAATCATTCTGGACGGTGTCCACGTAGACCCCGCCGTAGCAAAAATGGCCTTCGACGCGGCCCCGGGCCGAATCGCCCTGGTCACCGACGCTATGGCCGCGACTGGGGCGAAAGACGGGCACTACCGCCTGGGCAGCGCAGACGTCACCGTCGAGGCAGGGCGTGCCGTCCTGACGGGAACCGACACGATTGCCGGCTCCACCCTCACCCAGGACACCGCGCTCAGAAACGCAGTCACCCTGCTCAACCTCCAGCCCCAAGCCGCCATCAAAGCACTGACCGCCACACCCGCTCACCTGGTCGACCGCCAAGACCTTGGAACCCTCAATACTGGTAAAGCAGCAGACTTTGTCCTGCTCGACCAGGAATACAACGTACTCGGCGTCTGGGCCGAAGGGATCCAACAATCGTGATCGACGTACAGACCAAAGCGCTGGACGAATACCAACAGCTTCAATCCCTCAACGTTTCCGCGCCTTCCGCGACCGGACAGGTGTTCTTCCAAGGCGCCCAGATCGTCCTATGGACGCCCAACGGTGCCGAACCCGTCCTTTGGCTTGGCTCACGCAACGAGTTCCGCAACGCACATCCCATACGCGGTGGAATCCCCATCTGCCTGCCCTGGTTCGGCAGCACAGCCGCGCCCCGCCACGGCTTCGCCCGGACGCTTCCGTGGCAGCTGACCGGCGTCGATCAAAACCCGGAACACGTCACACTGACATTCGACCTGGACTACCAACCAATGGCCACGGACACCCCTGCATGGCTGCACCCCTTCCGGGCCCGGTTCCAAGCCCAATTCAGCCATTTTCTGACCATCACGCTGCAAGTGACGCACCTCGGCGATCAGCCTGCGCTCTACGAACCAGCACTTCACCCCTACTTCCAGGTAGGAGACATCAGACGCGTCCGCATCTCCGGCCTCGACAACGCCCCGTTCACGGACTACAGCACCGCCGGCACCCTGGAACCAGGCATACGCTTCACCGAGCAAGGCATCGACCGGGTGTATTCATGCTCCAAAGCGATCACCATCCACGACGACGCCAACAACAGAGACATCATCCTGCACTCGCCAGATGCCAGGAGCCGGGTCCTCTGGAACCCAGGTGCCCAAGACGCCGGCTCCCTCCACGACCTCGGGGAGGACGACTGGCAATCATTCCTCTGCGTTGAGCCCGGCAACGTACACGAGAACGCCATCACCCTGACCCCAGGCGAACAACACAGCTTCACATCAGTAATTCAGGTCATCACCCAATACACCGGCCGCTAAAGTACCAAATGGGTCCAGTGCCGCATTTTTACCGGATGTGCCAGTGGCGTCTGTGCTGTCCTGGCCGCACCAGCGCCCAGGGTCCTCCGCCGGCTCCACGTACAAGATGCTTCCCCCGCCGAAAACCACCAGTGGACCTGGCCAGGCCGGGATGTACAGCTGCTGACTAGAGCCTTTGGCGACGCCTTCTCGTGGTTACCCTCAGCTTGAACTACACCCCAGCCTGACGTAAAGGCGGTCTCGCAAGGGAGGATCAGCTGCCGGTGGGGCTTCGGTCTTGTTCTCAGACACCTGTCGGGCCGCAAGAGGGGACTTCGTCAGCCCCTGCCGCAAACGAGTCTCATCGAGTCCCGATTCTTGGCCTATTTCGTTGATTCTCGGGCTACCGCACCTCGGTTTCCTGCCATTCGACTGTCAGGGTGAGATTTGAGAACATTATGAGCGACTGTCAATAAAAGGGAAATTTCGCCCTATTCTGACGCCACGCCGATCGATGCTCCTTTGGCCTTCCTTTGGCCCGACCGGGCTCGTGACATAACGGCACAAGAAAAGCCCCGGACCGTGGTCCGGGGCTTTAGGGCCGGCTATCGCTCGATCGTGACGCTGAGGTCCAGATGGATGTCAACAGTGGCGAGTCGGTCCTGGAGGAAGCGTGCAAGGCTCGCATCAGTCGCGGTGTGTGCGCCCTTCGGGACGGCACCGCGGAAAACAGCCTGGGTATTCGTGGACCTGAGCACGTCAAGGGGCGCCCAGTGCCGGTGTCCGGCGCTCAGTCGTTCAATGTCAGTGCGGAAGGTGCCGCGGTGGTCATTACGGGCTGACGCGCGCATGGTGAAGGGAATGAAAGCTGTGGGCAAGAGGGTCCTTTCGAATGAGGCAGCCAACGGTCAGCGGCCCCATCAGCAACAAGGCGCCCGAAGGCGTCCCTATTCCTTTTTCACTCCAAGAGAGTCGAGCCTCACGTCGCACTGCTGAAGACCAGAACCCAAAACCAGCTGACGACCTCGAATCATGCACGCCTGGCCAAAGAGAGTAGCCATCAAGGCGTTCCGCGTCGTTTTTCGACCGGACCGTACCTGTCAGCGAAAGCAGCGAGGGAGCTCTGGAGCAGCGTCATGCTGTCCAGCATGTCCACGGGTCTGGAGCACGCCCCGGCTGACAGCGGGCTGACCATCCACGCGGCGAACACGTTGTGCGGGACCTTCAGCGCCATGGCGTGGTCAAAGAGCCGCAGTACGGGTTCGTGGAGAACCCGGTCTTTGAGCTGGAAGCCCGGGCAGAAGGGTTTCCTCGCCGATAGACAACCGGACGGTCCGGCGCATCCCTTCTGACTCGCCGAGAGACCGGAAGTGGGTCCCCATGCCTGCCGCGGTTGGCAGGGTAAATTCTTCGCGGATGCTGTCCGAGACATGCTTCGAGACAGCCGGTCAGTAGCGGGGCTCAGCCCTCACATTCGACACAGTAGGCATGGCCGTCCTTCTCGCGCGCCTTCTGCGAACGGTGCCGGACCAGGAAACACGAGTAACAGGTGAACTCATCCTCAGCCTGAGGAATGACCTGCACAACGAGCTCTTCGGCAATGAACTCGCCGCCCGGGGTGAGGCCGTCGAGTGTGTCGGCCTCGTCGAGCTCCTGAACTACAGACTTGGCATCCGGTGCTTTGGCGGACTTCAGGGCCTCCAGCGAATTCTCCTGGGACTCCTTAACGTCGGTGCGCAGTTCGTCGTAATCGGTTGCCACGGCGGTGCATCTCTTCTCTGTTGGGGTGGATTACCGGTCCTGCAACGTACAGGACATGGGAAGAATTCCCCAAAAAGCGGTGCTGTAACTCCCCTTCCCTACTGAACCGGAAGAGGAAAGGCCTATGCTAACGCCCGCGCGACGTCGTAGCCGACCGACTTGGCCGAGAGAGGCAAGTTAACCGAATCTCCATTATCGGCTCTTTTTATTGGGTGGGGGAGTGGCCTAAAAAAACTTTGTCAGCCAGTGTTTACGCGGCTTTTTGCCCCTAAAGACGCGCCGCTGATCAGATCCCTAACGGCTGTGGTGAGGTGACGCGGGCCTGCCTAGATGCCTTGGACTGCAACCTGCTGGTCAGGGTTCGGCCGGCCATCATGGGCTGCTGCTCGGCGTGCTGCGTGGCTGAGGAGGATGCTCAGGTTTGCGCCGACGCTCCAGCTCAGCCGTTATGAGGTCCAGCAATGCCATGGCGGGTTCTGAGAGCTGATGGGCATTGTCTTTTTGCCTCAAGTTTTTGCATCGAAGAAGTGCGTGCCGGATCCGTTCCAACTCCCGGGTGGGGACGGAAGGCCAGCGGCGGAACACCTCGCGGACAGCTTTGTCTCTTGCCAGGAATCCCGGACCGACGTCCTGCCCCTGGAAGGGGTCGGTGAAGGGAGTGGGGGTCAAGGCGATCTCCCTTGGTGGGGTGAAGGAAGCCTGCTGCCTGACTTAGTGGTTTTATACCGCGCGACGGGTGTTCCGTCAACGGAACTGGTCTTCCATCAGTTGCTGCCGCGGGGGCTGGGCGGAAGCGAGAGTTTGTCGGGCCATTACTTACCGAGCCACCCTGTTCATGGTGGTTCCCCGGGCCCTTTGGGCGGGTGGATGCGGTTCAGGGTGCAGTCGCCGCCTGCGACCATCAGTAGGAAGCCGGCGGCGCCGATGACAGTGCTTTTGGTGATGATTCCCGCGATGATCAGCGCGAAGCCGGCTATGGCGGCCAGGACACCGTACAAGGTTCCAGATGTTGCCCTGTGGTGGGTGAGCCCGGCCAGTTTCTGGGCGAGGGCAGGATCTGCTGCGGCCAGTTCCTGTTCGAGCTTTTCAAGGCGCCTGCGTTCGTCATCCGACAGCGCCACGGGGACCCGGTCCTTTATGATCGGGCAATTCCTCAGGAAACATCTGTTCCAGGGCCTTGTTATGGGCTCCCGAGGTGAGCAGGTCGAGCAGTTCGTCTTCACTGAGTCCTGAGGCTTCACTGATATCGGCAAGGGACCCGGACGCGCTTGTGAGCAGAGCCGACGCGGAGGCCCGCAACGCCGCGTAGGCGGCATCGAGCGTGGTTTCGGCGGTCACGATCACTCGCGCGAGTGACCGGAGCTGTTCAAGTTCTGCATCCATGCTGATCCCTCCCCGTCGTTCCGGCGATTAGGAGTGAGTGGTTATTGTTCGAGGACGCTGTCGATCAGGTCCTTGAGGATCTCCCAAAAGTCCCGGGCGCGGAATGACGTAACGGGCCCTCTTCCCTGGGCTTGCCGGATGGCGTTCGCCACAGCGATTGCTTCAGCAAAAAGTTCGGCTGTGACGGCAGGGACGCGTTCAGGTTCAAGGGCGAGGATATGTTCCACCAGGGCGCGGGAGTGCTTTGCGGACTCCCCGTCCTGCTGCCAATCGAGCCTGCTCGGTTCAAGGCGTGTCTTTGCCGTTTCGAGTCCCCGGTCTACATGCGGGGCGAAACCGTCGTTCATATATTGGATGGTCATTGTTGCCACCTTCAGGCCGCCTGGCGGTCTGGACTACCTGTGTCGTTGGAAGCGGTGCCGTGGGGACGCCGGTTGGAACCAAAGCCCACCGCGGCAGTTCCGGACTCCGGGCGTGAGCACGAGCGGGAAGCGGTCCCCGGGTCGCGGGGACCGGGGACCGCTGCGGGGGAAGGATGCCTTTGCCCTGTTCCTGCCTGTGCGCCAAGAGGCGCGGTGGCGCTCCTATGGGAGTTACCGCCCGAGAGGCAGCCGGGCTGAAGCCTCCTTCCCGGCCTGTTAGGCGGCGCTGATTTGCTGTTGCTGGCCGGCTCCGGAGGAAACTTCGATCTTCCGGGGCTGGGCCTTCTCCGCCACCGGAATCCGGACCGTGAGGACACCGCCGTCGTAGCTTGCCTTCACCTTCTCTGTATCCAGTGCTTCACCCAAAAGCAGTTGCCGGCTGAACACACCGCGCGGGCGCTCGGAAGCAATCAGTTCGATGCCTTCTCCGAGGGTGTCCTTGCGCTCAGCCCGGATGGTCAGAACGTTCTGCTCGACATTTACATCGATAGACCCGGGTTCAACGCCCGGTAGATCAAGCGCGACCACAAACTCCTTGCCGTCACGCCAGGCGTCCATTGCCATCGCGGCGGGGCGGGCGGCCGTGCCCAACGCCTGCTGCGTCAACCTGTCGAGCTGCCGGAACGGATCGCTCATCATCAACATGACATACCTCCTCTGATCAGCAATTGACCGGATAGATCTATATCCGCTGATACAGATTTTTTAGCACCACGACCTAAGATTTGCAAGAGCCTTTGGTAGGGGAGGGAAACTGGCTTTGTGCCGGGACACCTGAGTTTCTGGCAGCACCGTGAGCGGCTCTAAAAAGAGGTCCAGACCTTGCCCCTGGTGCTTCCTGCCGGGGGCTTAACAACTGCCCGCAGCGCGCGTATCTTAAAGCTGTTCGATCCGATCCTGGCCCCGGGCCGTGTCGGCTGTGCGGGCTGGGCAGCAGACAGGAGGCAGCGTGATGAGCAATCTGATGCGGTGGTCCGGTGTCGATATCGCAGATCCCATCCGGCGGTTCCTTGAAGGGGAAGCAGGGTCTTGGCTGAGGGTAGAGGAATACCGTGACGGCGATTCCATGGTCGTCAAAGCGGAGGTTCCGGGCATTGATCCCAGCAAGGACGTTGATATCACCCTGACGGGGGATGAGTTGCGGATCAATGTCCGGCATGAGGAAAAGAGCGAGCACAAGGACAAGCGCGGATACCGCTCCGAGTTCCGGTACGGTACGTTCTCCCGGAGTGTGGCCCTGCCAGGGGCAGTCAGGGAAGAAGACATCCGCGCTTCCTACACCGATGGGATCCTCGAAGTCAGGGTCCCGGTGCCGGAGCAGCAGGAAAGCCCGTCGCGGAAGATTCCGATCACCCGTGGCGGGGACGCAGCCGGAACAAACCGCGGAACCAGTACCGGCGAAAGTGCTGCCGGTGGCAGCGGAACAGATGCCGGAGCCAATATCTAAACCGCAAGGTACTCAGTGGCTGAGGGCCTGTCCCGCTGCTGGCACCGGAAAGTCCACGGTGGACGGGCCCTTACCGCTGATGTTGCTCCTGCGTATGACATGGAGGAGGACCAGTGGCCATTGACTATGACGAGCCACGTGCAAAGGCCGATGACGAGGCGGCGCAGCCACTCGATGAGCTCAAGACAAACCAAGCCTCACCCGCAGCGGCAATCCTTGACGTGGATGAAGGCGATCTGGCCGACAGTTTCGAACTTCCCGGCGCTGACCTTTCCAGTGAAGAATTACTCGTCCATATCGTGCCCATCCAGGCCGACGAATTCACCTGCAGGTCCTGCTTCCTGGTCCACCACCGCAGCCAACTCGCCCGGGAAACGGAAGGAAACAAGTACTGCATCGAATGCGAAAGCTGAGCAGCCCGTGACGCTTCCCTGATCGAGGCGGAATGGTTGACGTAAGCGAAACCAATGGCTAAACCATGAACACAGCTCAGATATTCGGGAGGTGGATAGTGAGCGATTCAGCCACCCGCCAGGACAACCCTCGTGACGAGGCAAGAACACCGCTCAGGTCCTGGCCTAAAGTGCCGTGGCGGACCGAAGGCCTGCCCGACGAACCCGGGCAGGGGAAGAAAAAAGGCCGGTGGTGGCGCACCCTGCTGATCGTCGTTCTGTATCTGGCAGTATTCTCTGCCCTGTCAGTGCAGGACCAGCTGGGCAAACCCGTGTCCGTGTCCTACACCGAGTTCAAAGCACAGGTCCGGGAGAACAACATCGCGGAAGTCTTCGCCAAGGGCCAGACCATCGACGGGACCCTCCGGACCGAAAAGTCATTGCCCGGCAGCGACGGGAACAGTTACACCCGGTTCACGACTGAACGTCCCCTTTTCGCCGACGACAACCTGCTGAGCGAACTTGAACAAAACGGCGTCACTGTCCGCGCCACCCCGCTCGTGAGTGAACGCGGTGTCCTTGCCAACCTGCTGATCTCCATTGCCCCCATCGTGCTCCTGGTGCTGTTTTACCTGTGGCTGTTCAAAAAGCAGTCAGGCATGCTCGGCATGGGCGGCGGCTTCGGGGCAGGGAAAAAGTTCCAGCCCGTAGACCCCGACAAGGTCCGGGTGACCTTCAAGGACGTCGCCGGCATCGATGAAGTCGAAGCCGAAATTTCAGAGGTTGTCGATTACCTCAAAGACCCCCGGAAGTACCAGGCGATCGGGGCCAAGCCACCCAAAGGTGTCCTGCTCAGCGGCCCGCCGGGGACCGGCAAAACCCTGCTCGCCCGCGCCACTGCCGGTGAGGCCGGGGTCCCGTTCTTCCACGCCAGTTCCTCCGAATTTGTGGAAATGGTGGTCGGTGTCGGTGCCAGCCGGGTCCGGGAACTCTTCCAAGCGGCCCGCAATGCCGCCCCCTCCATTATCTTCATCGATGAAATCGACGCGATCGGCCGCAAGAGAAGCGGTTCCCTGACCGTGGGCGGGCACGATGAGCGGGAACAAACACTGAACCAGATCCTCACCGAGATGGACGGGTTCTCCTCATCAGAAGGCATCGTTGTCCTGGCAGCTACAAACCGTCCCGACGTCCTGGACCCGGCCCTGCTGCGGCCGGGCAGGTTCGACCGCTCCATTACCGTGCACGCCCCTGACCAGGCCGGCCGGCTGCAGATCCTGCGGGTCCACGCAGAAAACGTCCGGCTCGCCCCCGACGCAGACCTCGACACGGTCAGCCGCATCACCCCCGGCATGACAGGTGCGGAACTGGCCAACCTCGTCAACGAGGCCGCACTGCTCGCGGTGAAACGATCCCACCTAGCAGTCACCCAGCGCGACCTGCTCGACGCCCTCGAAAAGATCCAGCTCGGGACCGCCAGGAACGTCGTTATGCCCGAGGACGAACGCAGGCGCACCGCCTACCACGAATCCGGGCACGCCCTGCTGGGAATGCTTGAACCCGGCGCGGACCCGGTCCGGAAAATCTCTATCATCCCCCGAGGCCGCGCCCTCGGCGTCACCCTCTCCACCCCCGACACCGACCGGTACGGGTACGACGAAAACTACCTACGAGGCAGGATCGTTGGCGCACTGGGCGGCATGGCCGCCGAAGACCTTGTGTTCGGCGTCGTCACCACAGGCGCCGAAAGCGACCTGCAGACCAGCACCCATCTGGCCCGGATGATGGTGGGGCGTTGGGGCATGTCCAAACGCATCGGCCCTGTCCAGGTGCTACCGGAAGAAGGAGACCCACGCGCCGCGGGCGTATCCGAGGGCATGCTGGACACGGTGGCCGAAGAAGTACGCACGCTGGTGGACCAATGCCACCAACGCGCCCTCACGCTCCTCCAGGAAAACCGCTGGCGCCTGGACTCCCTCGCACAACGCGTCCTGGAAAAAGAAACCCTCGACGAACAGGAAATCTACGAAGCCGCAGGCCTGGACCGCTCCCCCAGCCACAAGGGAAAAGACGAGTACGAGAGGGTAAACCAAAACGCCGGGACAACCACTAAGTGACCAAGACCAGCTTTCCCCTCACCAAGCCATGTCCGAGTCTTGGCCGCAGGTCCCGGTGGTCGACCCGCCTGATCCGGCAATGAAGAATCACTATGGTCAACAGGAGGTAGATAATGAGCATTCGATCAGAGTCAGAATCGCCGCGGGAAGTACCGGAAGCGGATGCCCTTGAGCAGCAGATTCCCATCCTGCCGGTGGATTCTGATGATGCTGGCGTCATAAACCCGCTGCCTGATGATGCCCCCGAAGCCGATGCCATGGAACAGCGGGCAGACGCGCTGCCTAGTGCGAGTGCGAGGTCTGTAGGGATATCGGGTGTCTCTGAAGCGGACGCTGCGGAAGCAGACCTAATCGAACAAGCTTTGCTGTCCTCCTTCGACGACGAAGAGGACTACCCTGGAGGCCTCGAAGAGAACAACTAGAAGCCAGTACCACCGTCTCATTCCATGACCGCGACCAGTTGAAGAACACCCAAAGCTGACACACGGTCCTTTGCCTGGTCCTTGGTACAACTGGAATTGATCTACATTTGCACCTGAGGTCAGGTCCGCCCGCCCCACAGCCCGGGACAATTCTCATCGGATATCCACCGCTACTGCTCCCAGGGAGCTCCCCCAACTGCTCCCAATTCCAACCGTGGATAACCGAATTGACCCCAGCCATGGACGGGCGAGAGTCGCCACCAGTTCCGACCGCGCGATTACGCAAGCACGGGTTTGCCCGCCAGAGCAGGTTGACGGAATATCCGTTATCGGCGTTCAAAAGAGGCGGGGATATCGGCCAGGTGAGGACCGCTGCTCCACTGGGCCAAATGTCCAGCTCGTGCCGGAGCAGCGTTGCGTCCTCTGCACGCCTGATAGCCGTGAAAGTGTGCCGTCCGTTTAAGCCCGCAGGACCCGTGAACTCGAATTCGACCCTACGGCCCGGTTGGTAGGAGGTCACGACATAACGCACTGGACCATGCCCTCCAGCCGCTAGGGGCCGAGACCAGAGCCAGCTGATAGCGGGTGAGATTCGTTGCTGTGTCTCTTGTGCCAGCTGGGAGGCCACTCTACGTTGGAGACCAGCGGACATGATGTCCGCCCGCTGGTGTGCCGGTGCTTGCGGTGAGAAGAAGAAGTCGTATGGGGTGGCAGGCATGGCAACAGGCACGGTGAAGTGGTTTAACGCGGAAAAGGGCTTCGGTTTTATCGCCCCTGATGACGGGTCCGGGGATGTGTTTGCCCATTACTCCGCTATTGCTTCCAGCGGCTTCCGTTCGCTGGAGGAGAACCAGAAAGTCGAGTACGACGTCGTCCAAGGCCAGAAGAGTCCCCAGGCGGAAAACATCCGCCCTCTCTAAATCAAGCTAACTGCGGCAGAGCGACATACCGAGATGCAAACAGTGGAAGAAACCATCGACGTCGAGGTCCCAGTGCGGACCGCCTATGATCAGTGGACGCAGTTCGAGTCCTTCCCCAATTTCATGTCCGGGGTGGACTCCGTAGTCCAACTCACTGACCGGACGAACCACTGGGTGGTAAACATCGGCGGAGCCAGACGGGAATTCGACACTGAAATCATCGAACAACGTCCCGATGAGCGGATTGCCTGGCGCAGCACCGACGGACAGGCGCACGCCGGCGCCGTGACTTTCACACCGCTACAAACCGGAGCGACGCGAGTCTGGGTTCGCTTTGAATGGGCACCGGAAAGCTTCACGGAGAAGGCCGGGGCCGCGCTCGGGTTCGACAACATGCAGGTCAGGGCGGACTTGCGCCGCTTCAAGGAATTCATTGAGGCCAGGGGTACCGAAACCGGCGCTTGGCGCGG
This sequence comes from Arthrobacter sp. D3-16, assembly GCF_054408515.1. Taxonomy (NCBI): domain Bacteria; kingdom Bacillati; phylum Actinomycetota; class Actinomycetes; order Micrococcales; family Micrococcaceae; genus Arthrobacter; species Arthrobacter sp. D3-16. Next base: position 3,604,141 of record NZ_CP096437.1, read on the forward strand.
AGAGGTCCATTAGAGCCAACCAGGTTGGAATGCAGGCGTTGCCCCCGGGTATCCCCTGCGATGGAAACCATTGACTGTCGGCGAGGCTTTCACGGATGCTCTGCCGAACTGACTGCGCTTCGGCCCGGACACATCCTGCGAACCCCGTCCCTAAACCGGACCACGCAGCTGCCTCAGGTACTGCGGGTGGCTAGTGGGCTGCCTCGTACTGGGCCAGGATTTCCGTTCCGGCCGGGCCTCGGTGGTTGACCTTGATTGCCTGTTCCTGTTCCTGTGCCCATGCCCGGACCTGGGTGTTGGTGGGGCCGCTGCTCCTGGATGACCGCAGGTCGTCCTAGCTTTCATGGGCCGGCCCCCTGGTTGCGGTGGTCTCAACGGGATGTGTCCGACGGAAAAGTCGAGTACTCAGTACTCGTGCTTTCCTTCCTCCGCGCCCCTTAGCGTCGGATGAAGGCCCGCGAGGGTGCCTTTTTCGTTGCGTTTGTCTGTCAGGGGGGCAGGTTATGGGTACGAAACTGAGTGAGCGCCGGAGGCACCACAAGCCCGGGGTCGGTGGCAAAGGTAGCGGCACAGCGTCGTCCCGCCGGCAGTCATCGACCCCGTTTGCGGCCGCACCAGAGCCTTTATCATGACGCCAACCGACGGCCACGCTTTGCCGCTCCTTGACCCGGCCGTGCTGGAAACGCTGCGGGCAGACCTCGACCAGGATGAAGCTATTTGGAAAGTATTTGTTCAGAACTTCCTGGCCCAGCTGCAGCCCAGGGTCCAACAAATACGCCTCACCCTGACCACCGGAGACCCGGCTGGGGCCATGGACGCAGTCTTGAGCCTGAAGACCTCCAGCCAGATGATGGGAGCGGAACGACTAGCAGGCCTTGCCCTTGAACTGGAAGTGAAACTACGCGCCGAGGCCAGGGCAGATTCCGGCGGCGCCCTGCCTCGACTCGCGGCAGACCACCTCAGACCGATAAAGCAATGCGCCGAGCAGACGAGGCACCTTCTGGAGGCGCTCCTCCACAAATAGGCAGAAACTCGTTAGCCCACCGTCCCACTTGATGAAGGACCCCGACGCGCTTCTTCACGTCCAGGACCCATGCCATGACATGGTCAGTTCCAGCCGATGCCCGGAGCCTCCCTTGTTCAATGGACACCGTGTGGCTTCCTAGCTGAGGTTTGCGGTGGGTATGGGCTCCATGGCGGGGGCCGTGCCCCCGGTATCCGCCGTTGGCGCCGACGTCTCAACGGGATATGACGGCGGTGGGTCGCCCGCTGCAGGCTGGGTTGCCGGAGCGGGTGGCACTTGGATCGGTGCCGGGGCTGGTGCCCCTCCGTGGGCGCCTGGGATGCGGGCGCGACGGGCGTGTCGGTTGGCGCGTTCGTTCCCGTGGGGGCGGGAGTCTCGGAGGACGTTACCGGCGAACTGGAATTCCGTGTCGCGCTGGGGTCGGCCTTGATGATGGCGGTGATTTATTCCTTGTAGGCGGCGAGCTTGGCCTGAATTTCCGACTAACGTTTTGGAGCCCGCGGAAGTAGCGGTGGGACGCCCCGATGCCGTGCAGCAGCACAAAAACCGGACCCGCAGCGTCCGGGGAACCAGCCAGCGAATGCACGTGCGAGGTCAGGGAGCCGGTCGTGACGATCCTCGGGATCAGACCCCGCCGCAACCCGCGAAGCGCCACGGTCCTCGGCGCTGGTTTCACTGGTTGCAGCTTGTCGCTTTCGGCCGGCACCGTCCGGCGTCCTTTCAATGGGAAAAGTCAGGCCGCCACACGTCCGTGCCACGGCAGCGGGGCGGCGGGGCACCTTCGCGGAGTGTCACTCACAGTACGACGGTTGCCATCCCAAAACCAATTAGCAAGGGTACTTACTATTTATTAGTAAACATGCTTACTATTGCGTCAGTGCTGATGCGCATCAACGGCAACTGACCTGACGGAAAGAGAGCAATGATGACTGAAAATCAGTGGACCAACGTTTCGGGGTCCTCCTCGCAGGACACCGAGATCATGACGGTGGGAACAACCCCGGCCGCTGCCCCGGCATCCGAGGACGGCCCCGGCTCCCGGAAGCAGGCCGTGAAGGAAGAAGCATCGAACGTCGCCGGACATGCCGCCGGCGCCGCACAGGGCGTTGCCCAGACCGCGAAGGAAGAGGTCTCCAACGTCGCCTCCGAGGCGAAGTCCAGCGCGAAGGATCTCCTATCCCAGGCGAAGTCGGGCCTGTCCAGCCAGGCGGGAAGCCAGCAGCAGAAGGCTGCCGAGGGTATCCGGACGCTTTCCAGCCAGCTGCAGACCATGGCCGAGGCGCCCGAGCAGCAGGGCATCGCGAGTGACCTGATCCGTCAGGCGGCCCAGCGCAGCGAATCCGTGGCTTCGTGGATCGAGAACAAGGAGCCCGGCGACCTGCTCGGCGACGTCCAAAGGTTCGCCCGCAACCGCCCCGGGACCTTCCTGTTGCTGGCAGCAGGGGCTGGCATCCTCGTGGGCCGGCTCGGCCGCGGCCTCCAGGCAGGAGCCCCGGCATCCCAGGGTTCCTCTGCCCCGCAGACCCTCACTTCAGGGCAGAGCCCGCGGACGGTGGGAGCCCCGGTCCGGACCGAGGCCGTGCTTGCTTCCGGCAGCGCCACCGATCTCTACGAAGAACCCGTCGTAGCCGGCGCTCCGGCATCTACCTCGGCCCTGCCCTCGGGCACAGCCGAAGACACCGAAGACACTCCCTTGCGGTTTGAGGATGACCCCTACCAGTCAAAGGAAGGACGCCACCTGTGAGCAGTTCTATTCCGGAGCCTCCCCCGAGCGAAGCGCACCTCAAGGCGGACAACACCTCCCTCGGTGACCTGCTCGGTGATGTCACCCGCGACCTGTCCACGCTGATGCGCCAGGAAGTGGAACTCGCCAAGGCAGAGGCCAAGCAATCGGCTACGAAGGCTGGCAAGGGTGCGGGCATGCTCGCCGGCGCCGGCGTGGCCGGGCACTTCGTCCTGCTGTTCCTGTCCCTGGCGCTGATGTTCGCCCTCGGTGCGCTGATGCCGCTGGGCTTGGCCGCCGTGATTGTCGCCGTGATCTGGGGCATCATCGCCGCGGTCCTGGCCTCGATCGGCCGCAAGGAACTCAAACAAATCAAGGGCCTGCCCCAGACCGGCGAAACACTTTCCGAGATTCCCCCAACTCTGAAACCAGGTGAGGTAAACCCATGAGCGATAACCCGGATGCAATCCGTCAGGAAATAGAAGAGACCCGTGCACGCCTGGGCACTAACGTTGACGCAGTCGCCGACAAGGTCACCCCGGCCAATGTCGTGCAGCGCCAGACCGATAAGGTCAAGGGCAGCGTCAAGGACGCCGTGACCGGGGTCCGGGAGAAGGTGATGGGAGTCGCGGATTCCGCCACGTCCACAGTCCAGGACAAAGTATCCACTGTTCAGGACAAGGTCTCCTCGGGTACCAGCAGCACCGGCGCCCTGCACTCCACCGGGGAAAGCTTGCACGGGGCCAAGGACACCGTCACGGCCAAACTCTCCGATGCCGGGACCGCAATCTCCCACGCGCCGGCACAGGTGAAAGCTCAGGCCCAAGGCAATCCCTTGGCAGCGGGCCTGATCGCGTTCGGCGCCGGGATGCTTATCTCGTCCCTGATCCCGGCCAGCACCAAGGAACGCGAAGCGGCCCAGCAGCTCAAAACCGCAGCCGAGCCGCTGGCCGGCAAGGTCAGCGAGGCTGCCAAGGATGTGGTCCAGGACCTGAAGGAACCGGCCCAGGAAGCGATGGACAACGTCAAGTCCACCGCCACCGACGCTGCGCAGAATGTCAAAGCCGAAGGCCAAGGCGCCGTCACCGACGTCAAAGACCGCGCCGCAGACGCCAAGGACAACGTCCAGAACACGTGAGTGGCCAGGACAGGGTCCCGAAGCGGCCCCGCGACCCCGCGGGGCCGGCTCCGGACCTGGACCACCGACCACTTCCGGGCGGGCCCCGGCACATGACATCAGGTCCGGGCCCGGACCAGTGGGCCACCCACCAGCTCGTCAGCATCGCAGCCCGACTCATGGAACGCCGGCTTAACCGGCGGCTGGCCACGCTCAAACTGACCACCGGAGCGCTGGACGCGCTGGAGACAACGGCAGCCCTTGAACCCACTACAGTCACCGATCTCGCGGCAACGCTCTGCGTGAGCAGACAAAGCATGGGCAAAGTCATCCGGCGGCTTCAAAGCCTGGGGTTACTGACCAAGGAACCGGCCAGGGACGGCAGGAGCGCGGACATCCGCCTCACTCCGGAAGGACATCACGTCCTTTCTGCCGCTGAGGACCTCATCCGTGAGGGGACGGAAGCTGAAGGAGCAGAGGAGGCGCTGTTCCGCCGCCAGCTGGAGGAACACATCCGCGATCTCAGGAACGCCGAGCCCAACACACCATGACACGGCATCCGGCCGGCGACCGGCCAGCACAGCCCGCCCCAGTCGCCGGCCACCGGCAGGAACCGCGAAAGACACATCTGAACGGAGCAGGAGCACCCATATGGTTACAACGAACCGAACTGCCGGACCCAAAACAACCCTTCAAAAAGCAGCCCAGGCAGTAGGGGCGGTCTTCCTGCTCGTCGGAGTGCTCGGGTTCATCCCCGGCATCACCAGTAATTACGAAGCCCTCTCCTTCGCCGGACACGGCTCTGAAGCGCTCCTGCTGGGGATCTTCCAGGTCTCGATCCTGCACAACATCGTGCACCTGCTCTTCGGCGTCGCGGGCATCCTGATGTCCGGCACCAACACACAGGCCCGCCGCTATCTGCTCTACGGCGGTGTTATCTACCTCATCCTCTGGCTCTACGGAACCATCATCGGTCATGACACCCCCGCCAACTTCGTGCCCGTCAACACCGCGGACAACTGGCTGCACTTCGTCCTGGGCATCGGCATGATCGCCCTGGCCATCCTGCTCTCCTGCAGCACCACAGGCACCGACGGTGCGGCACGCCACTAACCCCGCCTGGGAAGATTCCAAAGAATCCCCCGGACTTACCCCCCAAAAAATACCGTTCCATCCAGCACGAAAAGGAAAAACACCATGCTCAGCACTGAAAACCTTTCTGCACTCGCCACCGGTGGCGGCAACGTCATCGGCTCCGACGGAACCAAAATCGGGTCCATCGGACAGATCTACGCCGACGACGACACCTCGGAACCCACCTGGGTCACCGTCAAGACCGGGCTTTTCGGGACCTCAGAGTCCTTCGTCCCGCTGGACGCCGCTACCCAGGACGGCAACGACATCGTCGTCCCCTACACCAAGGACAAGGTCAAGGACGCACCCCGCGTCGCCCCTGACGGCCACCTGGAACCCGAAGAAGAAGACCAGCTCTACACCTACTACGAACGCTCCGGCGGCGCTGCCTACACCGGCACGGCAGCCGGCACGGACCGGACCACCACCGACCGGGACACCACCGACGACGCTTCGGCACAGGGAACCGTTGGCCGTGACACCTCCGGTCCGACCACCGATGACGCGATGACCCGCTCCGAAGAGCAGCTCCACGTCGGCACCGAAAAGCAGGCCGCCGGCCGGGCACGGCTGCGCAAGTACGTTGTGACCGAGAACGTCACCAAGACCGTCCCGGTCCAGCGTGAAGAGGTCCGCCTCGAACGCGAACCCATCACAGACGCCAACCGTGGCGCCGCCCTGGACGGTCCCGCGATCAGCGAAGAAGAGCACGAAGTGATCCTCCACGAGGAACGCCCCGTCGTGGAAAAAGAAACCGTCCCCGTCGAACGCGTCCGCCTCGACAAGGAAACCGTGACCGAAGAGCACACCGTCAACGAGGAAGTCCGCAAGGAAAACATCGAACTCGACGACGACGGCCGCACCAACCGCTAAGACCCACCCCGCCGGGACCTCCGGGCCCGGCTGAACACTGCGGGTGGTCCGCCCTCCACCACTGGAGGGCGGACTGCCCGCTTTTTCGGCTGTTCCAGATTCGAGGTACGGAGCGGTCCTGTCCGAATCCAGCTCCACCTTCATCGCCGAGGGCATGAGCACCGAAATCACTTACGACCTGCCCGCCTGCAGAGAAGGTCCTCATCGCGCAGTGTTTACCCCGGAAGCATAGGAGCCCCGCGGTGGCATCCGCTCTTGCCCGGCAGCTGCTCCCGCGCCCCCGAGGCGGACCATCAGCGGGTAGTGCATCCTGCCCTGTGCAGTAAACGGGACCCACAGCGGGAGCCCCCTGAGATTCGTAGGCCCGCCGCGGCATGGACCGGGAATCAAAATCCGAGAACCATGAACATCAGCGGGATCATCCTCTCCTCCCCGGGCGTCTCCAGCCTTTAAGTTGCCCTTGATCGTGTTCTTGGAAATTACCGCGCCGGCACTGGTCCGCTCCGGCAGGTGGGTGGCTACGATGGAAGTGCCAGCCTCGCGCGGGTTCCCCGCGCGGGGGGTCCGACCGAAGGGATAACACCATGGGTTTGGGAGATAAGGCCCGCAATGCGGCTGAAAAGCTGGGCGGCAAGGGCAAGGCAACTGCTGGGGAAGCCAGCGGCGATGACCGTCTGAAGGCCGAAGGCAAGTCCGATCAGGCGACGTCTGATCTGAAGCAGGCCGGCGAGAAAATCAAGGACGTCTTCAAGAAAAAGGACTAGGAACCAGGACACCGGCTTCCGGAACGAAACGGCGGAACCGGTCCGCGCCGCGGCTTACAGCATGCCGCACAAAGGGCCGAGCCACGGCGTGCGACCAGCGGGCCCGTCCTCCGCTGCCGGAAGCACGGTCCCTACCGGTTCCCACTAAACCTGCGTGGCGACAGCGGATGCGCTCCCCGGACGGGAAGTGGGCCCGCTGGCATTAATCCATTGGAGGATGTCCCATGGCCACGAATGAAGCCCCCGATACCAGCACGGCGAAGGCGTCCACAGCGCCGGCGGCGGATGATGAACGCAAGCCTGACAGCCCCACTGATTTGTCCAAGCCGTCCTGGATGTACATTGCCAAGAAGGCGTTCCGGGAGTTCAGCCGCGATCAGTGCCCCGACCTCGCCGCCGGCCTGACCTACTACGGTGTCCTGTCGATGTTCCCGGCATTGCTCGCTTTGGTTTCGCTCCTGGGGATCTTCGGCCAGCCGGAAAAAACTACCGGCGCGCTCCTGGAGATCGTGCAGGGCATCGCACCTGGCACCGCCATGGACGCGGTCCGCGGCCCCATCGAGGAACTGACCAATTCCCCGGCAGCCGGCTTCACCCTGATCATAGGCCTCGCGACCGCCCTGTGGTCCGCTTCCGGCTATGTGAACGGGTTCGGCCGGGCCATGAACCGCGTCTACGAAATCGACGAAGGCCGCGGCTTCATCAAGCTGCGCGGGACCATGCTCGGCGTGACCCTGCTGTCCGTGGTCATCGTGGCACTGCTCGCGGCAATGCTGGTACTCAGCGGACCGGTGGCCGAAGCCGTGGGCGGGGTTCTCGGACTCGGCGGGCTGTTCCTTACCATCTGGAACATCACCAAATGGCCGGTCATCGTCTTGCTCGTCATTGTGATCATCGCAATCCTCTACTACGCCACCCCCAACGTCCGGCAGCCCAAGATCCACTGGATGAGCGTCGGCTCCTTCATCGCTCTGCTGATCTTCGTGCTCGCTTCACTGGGATTTGCCTTCTACGTGGCCAACTTCGGCAACTACAACAAGACCTACGGGGCAATCGGCGGCGTGATCGTGATGCTCCTGTGGCTCTGGCTCCTGAACATGTCTTTGCTGTTTGGTGCCGAGGTCGACGCCGAGATGGAGCGCGGCCGGCAGCTCCAGGCAGGCATCAAAGCGGAGGAAACCATCCAACTGCCCCCGCGCGACACGAAGAAGAGCGACAAAATCCAAAAGCAGGAGGAGGAAGAAATCCGGCGCGGGCGTGAACTCCGCGAGCAGCAGCCAGGCCAGGACTCGGGACAGCGATAGTGACGGGACAAGGACCAAACCAGCCCCGCAAGAACCCGGGACGATGAGCGCCGAATCTCCGCCGCAGCCGGGCAGGGGATGCCCGGTTATGGCGGCCAGTTCACTTGCCACAGGGCCCGGTTCCCCAAGGTGGCCCAGCAAGGCCACTCCCACCGAAATCAGAAACACCCGAATCAATCAAGCAAGGAGAAACCAGCCATGTTCAGCAGGGAAAACATTGACAGTGTCCTCAACGCCGGCGGGAACGTCGTAGCTGGTGACGGGGACAAGATCGGTTCCATCGGCCAGGTCTACGTCGATGACGACAGCGGCAACCCGTCCTGGGTTACGGTCAAAACCGGGCTGTTTGGAACCTCCGAATCCTTCGTACCTTTGGAAGAGGCACGAAAGGAAGGCAACGACATCGTCGTCCCCTACACCAAAGACCAGGTCAAGGACGCCCCCCGCGTCGCCGAGGACGGACACCTGGAACCTTCCGAAGAAGACCGCCTCTACACTCACTACGGACTTACCGGCAGGGGCACCACCTACACCGACACTGACACCACCCGGCGGACAGACACCTACGAAACCACCGGCACAGGAGGCGACACCTCCCGGACCGGGACCGATGATGCGATGACCCGCTCAGAAGAGCGAGTGAACGTCGGCACCGAGAAGCAGGAAGCCGGCCGGGCCAGGCTGCGCAAGTACGTCACCACCGAAAACGTCACCCAAACCGTGCCCGTGCAGCGCGAAGAAGCCCGGCTCGAACGCGAACCCATCACCGAGGCCAACCGTGACGCGGCCATGTCCGGGCCGGACCTGACCGAAGACGAACACGAGGTCACCCTCCACGAAGAACGCCCCGTCGTGGAAAAGGAGACCGTCCCGGTCGAACGCGTCCGCCTGGACAAAGACACCGTCACCGACGAGGTCACCGTCGACGAGGAAGTCCGCAAGGAAAACATCGACACCGACACCACGGGCGACACCGGCCAGACCCGCCGCTAACCCAACCGGTCCAGGAACACTATCGGCGGGGTCCACTGCAGCGGACCCCGCCGAACAACCCGCCAGGCGAAAGCGCGGACGGGTCACCGTGCGGAAAATTCAGCGGACAGGGGTCAGGGGTGGGCATCCTCTACCGAGGCCCCGGACGCGAGCGTGCTCGGGGCAGGCACACCGGCGCTCCCCTGGCCGAGCTCCCCGGCACTGTCCCCTGCAACCGGCTCGGTTGCCTGGGCCGCTTGCTCGCCGGTGCCCGCGAGGAGCCCCCGGAGAGCAACCCCGGCGGTTGCGAGGGCGGCCACCGCACCCAGCACCAACCACATTCTCCGTTGACCCTGGCTCACCTGTTCTACCGGCGGGACAACAACGACGCGGGCCTTGCGGGGTGCCTCAGGTGCAACCCGGCCCAGTCCCTGCAGCGGGGGCCTCACCCGGTCCACCCCAACCCCCAGGTTCCCGGCCAATCGCCGCAACCGGGCCTGAGCCCGGGGCGAGGCCGCCTCCCGGCCCGTGTCCAGGCCGGACACCGCCCGCTGCAACGCTGCCACCACCCCGGGGGTGGCCCACTCCTTCCCCCGCCCCGCCCGCGATGCCAGGTTTCCCTGAAGACGGCGGGCCCTGGCGGAACGGTCCATGCGGTCCGGTGTGCGCTTTGACGTGTACACGGCTACCTCCCGAAAAGTGGACGAAGTGTCAGCCAAGCCTACGACCCCTAAACCCATCCCGGAACAGGGAAATCCCGATTAAAACCCCCCGCTTTCAATCAGGCGTGAAAGGGGGGCAGCGGCCGGGGACGGGCATCCTTGGGAGCCCCTTTTCCTAGTGGGTCCCGGCAGGGTGCAGGTCATCCGGCAGAAGTGGACGCATGAAGGTCCGGTCATACCGGCTCACACCCGGAAGCGTCAAGGATGCGATGAAGTCAGGATCCACTCCAAAGAGCCGGCGGTACTGCTCATAGGCAGCCAGCGACAGAAAGGTAAACAAGGCAAGTGCCTAATCGCCGGCACCCTCACCCGGCAGGAAATATCCATGATTCTGCCCACCGCGACGGTCAACCAGCCCTATACAGGCTGCACGGCGAAGGCTTGTAGTGCACGACGCAGGTAATCATTGGTGCGCCTGGCGGCCATGATTTCGGGAGCAGGCATTCGCCGCTCGTATCGCGGCAATCGAGTGGTTAGCAGGCCGGGAAACGAGTAAGGCATGTTGACGGTCTCGCGCCTAAACTTGAGCATGGATGGGATCCCGGCGGTGCTCTTGATTTTCGGTGCGGCTTTCGCCTGGGTGGGCTCGACGGTATTCGTACTCCTGCGGCTGCGGCGCCGCAGAAACGGCTCATCCCTCGTAGCGTCGGCTTCCCCTCCCGCTGATCCCGGCAGCAACCGTCACCGCAGGCCTTGGCGCCGCGTCCGCCCGGTAACGGGGCAGACCCCGGTGCGACGACGCAAATTGAGCATCAGGAAAGTCGGCGGGTAAAAGCCTCCAAGGATCGCAGGTCATTAAATGACCAAGAGCAAGCCCAATTTCCCGTTTTACAGGCCACACCCTGCAACAGCACTCCGGCCTTTAGGCTTCTCGGTGGACCTGGTTGGGGCCGTCACAGCGGATCCACGATGAAATCTTCCAGGTATAGGCACTTTGGTGCAGTTGGACGCTGACCCGGACCAGGAGCCGTGCCGCTTGCCGCGCGGTCGCGGCCACACCGTCCTCTTGTGCTCCGCTGGCCAGCGCGCCGTCCAGCAGCAACGTCAGGGTCCGGGCAAGCCGATCCGGCTCTTGGGCACCAGCGCGACGGGCAAGATCGGTGATCCATCCCAGGACCTGGCGTTTGTGCTCCATGGCGCGGTCATGGGTGGGCGTTCCCGGTGCGGCTTCAGCCGCGGCGTTGATAAAAGCACAACCCCGGAAACTCTCGTGTCCGATAACGGAATCCAGGGCATCAAACAGCCCCACGAGCTGATGCCCCGGATCGGGCCCGGCGGCCCCGGCCGCGGCGTGCAGCTGGCGGGTCCAGACCTGGTCGGCCACGTCCAGATAGGCCAAAATGAGGTCGTTCTTGGCAGGAAAGTGGCGATAGAACGTGGCCTTCGCGGTGCCTGACTTTGCAATGATCTCGTCGACACCCACCGCACGCAGGCCGCGTGTATAAAAGAGCCGGGCCGCAGTATGGAGTATTCGTTCACGCGCCATTGCGTCAACCGGCGGGCGGGCCGCCGCGGAGAGGCCGTATAGGTCGCCCATCTCGGAATCATATACAGACTCTTCTGTCTTGCGGCACGAAATTCGCAGTGGAGCTGATTCACCTTGTCTATTTCAAGTGCTGATAAACCGAGATGGGTGGGCTCTCCGTCAGGCCGTTACGCAATCAGCGGCCCTTGTGGCCTGGCTGACCGTGCAGGTATTCACTGCCGACCACCAACGGCTACTACCTCATATACGTGACTGGCCTGGCACTGTAATTGGCACTCCTGACAGGCCTCCGCTGTCTCCCCTCAAGCAACCCCTAAGTGGATTCACCAGAAGAAGCTGGACGGAGGAAGATCCCCCTCTGTCGTTTCCAAAGCCGCGGACAAGCAGCCTGAAATGCAATGCGACCAAGACAGACGGTACAACCTAGGCCAGCTGAAATACTGAGCCATGCATTACGAACTGCGGATCATTCCGGGCTGTCCTAGTAGCGCCCGGGCCCTTGTGCTGTTCCGCACGGCGCTGGACGCCGAAGGAGCCGATGAGGAGATTCGCGTGGTGGAACTGACGAGTGAGGAGCAAGCCAAGGAACTGGACTTTCACGGCTCACCGTCCTTCATTGCCGGCGGCCGCGACCTGTTCCCTTCAACAGCGCCCCCGGCCCTGGCATGCCGGGTGTACCCACGCGTCGTCGGACTGGCCCTCCTGCCCACAAAGGATGAAATCCGGTCCGCACTGCGTTCGGCCTCTTCACCGCCATAAGCGCACAGAAGGATCCCCAATTCCTTTGGCTCCTGCCTTCCCGGTGAGGAAGGCGCCAGGACTGGCTGCCTGACGAATCCATCCTTTCCGACTTCGTTCGATCTCGTCCAATATGGTTTTCCCCTCTGCTACCCGGAAGAGACGTCGTGAGCGGCGGGTTTTTGCATTTCCTTCGGACCGGAAATGCTCCTGGTGCCGCACACCCACGCACCGACCCCTGAACCGTGGACCCCGCGCCATCTTGCCGTTCCTTCAGTTGTTCCAAAACTCCCGCCACACTCCGCCGTCGCAGCGTAACTTTCGGTACAAAATGTACGGTTGCTATGAGGCGGGCCGGCGCGGCCGGTTTGCCTGACTAAAAGGCAGCGAAATCGGTTGGGAGACGAACTCGTCATGCATCAAAAGGTCAATGATCCGCATCGTCGGATGTTCCTCCTGTCAGCGTCGGCATTGCTGCTCGCCGGATGCACCTCTGGCGAGGTCATGGGGCCGTTACCCTCGGCGCCGGAGCCGGGGACAGCTCCGCCGGTGCCGGCGCCGTTAACCGCTGCACCTGTTCCTCCTGATTTAGGACCTGCCCCGCTGGCTCCCGCGCCAACGCCGATGGTCCCGTCGCGGGAGCAGATCGTTGCCCAGTTCTCTGGGCGTCGTCCTTCCTATTGGGGTCTGCAGGCGCCGAACGTCCTCCAGGTCCTGCCAGAGCCTGCCGCAGGGATCGCGTTGACGATGGACTTTTGCGGCGGCCCTGGAGGCAGCGGAACCGATCACGCAGCCCTGGACACGCTGAAACGCCTCGGGATCCCGGCCACCCTGTTCCTGAACGCCCGATGGATCCACCACAACCGGGCCCTGACACAGGAGCTCGCGGCCGAGCCCCTCTTCGAACTGGCCAACCACGGAACCCGCCACGCACCGCTGAGCGTGGACGGTAACTCCGCCTACGGGATCGCTGGAACGCAAAGCAGCAGCCAGGTTTATGAGGAGATCATGTCCAACGACAGCCTCCTGACGGAAATCACCGGTAAGCACCCGCGCTTCTTCCGTCCCGGCACCGCTTACCTGGACGACGTCGCGGCAGAAATCTCGCTGGCCCTGGGTGTGGTCCCGACCGGGTTCAGCATCAACGCCGACGCCGGGGCGACCCACCCGGCATCAGTGGTCGCGGCCGAATCCGCCAACGCCCTGCCTGGCGACATCATTATCTCCCACGGAAACCATCCCGGCTCCGGCACGGCAGCCGGACTCTCGACAGCGATCCCGGCCCTGCTGGATAAGGGCTATACGTTCACCACCCTTGGCGCCGCCCTGCCCTAACCCGTCTAGAAACCATTCCGGGCAGGCCGGGGTAGAAAAGTGCCGCAGAGGTGCCGGTGCGTAAGGACGTTCTTTGCGGCTGTTCCCAGGACGGTCCTCTGACGTTAGGGTCTGCAGTGGGGCGTTACCTGCTTTATGGAGTGTAAGTAGGTAACGCCTTTTGGGACTGCATGTAGCCACCCGGGGCCCCCGGGATGCTGGTGCCGGTGGCGCTTGCGGGAACCGATGAACGCCCATACCACACGATGCACCAAAGGTGCCCGCAGGCAGGCCATCCAGACTGGGCTCTCCGTAAGCGCCAGGAGGCCGGGCAGTCCGTAAGGGCGGTGGTGACGAATAAGGGGTGTGGGGTAGTTTCCTGATGGGCGCGCCGTCCGGTGTGTGGAGGACACATCCCTTTAAAAGGGGTTTGTCATGAAAAGGATCAACCGCAACCTGATCAACCGCAACCTGACCGTAGCCGCCGTCGTATCGTTGGTGGCTATCACCGGGTGCGGGGCCCAGGGCGGGGGCTCGTCCGCCCCGCCTGCAGCCAGTTCCGCTGCACCCTCTGCTGACGGGCCGGCACAGGCAGCTGATGGGGTCATCACGATCAAGGATTTCAAGTATGAGGTTCCTGCGTCGGTGAATCCGGGGTCGATGGTGACGGTTACGAACGCTGACAGCGCCCCGCATACGCTCACTGTCAAGGACGAGGGCGGGTTCGATTTTGAGGTCCCGGGCGGTGGAACGGTGATTTTCGCGGCTCCGGATGCCCCGGGTGAGTACGAGATTATTTGCAGCTTCCATCCGCAGATGAGCGGGACGCTGGTGGTGAAATGAACCGTCCGGAACTGAAACCTCCGAGACGCTCTCTTTGGGTGTTGCGTGTCGGTGTTGCGGTGGCCCTGGTGGTCAGCGCGGTGGTCCATGTCCAGCTCGCGCCGGGCTATCAGCAGGCCGCCCCGGGTGGCATCGGCCAGGGCACCCTGTTTCTGGTCCAGGCCGGCGCCGCCGCCCTGGCAGCAGTATTCGTGCTGCTCAAAGGTTCCCGCATGGCTTTCACTGCGGCCGCCGTAGTGGCGTTGTCGTCCCTGACCGCGGTCATCCTTTACCGGTATGTCCAGGTCCCGGCTATCGGGCCGCTGCCGTCAATGTATGAACCAGTCTGGTACACCGCGAAGACTATAACGGCTGTCGCCGAAGCGGCCGCCGGGGCTCTGGCGGTGGCCGGGTACGCCCTGCTGTACAAGAGCGGGGCTGGATCAGGGCGGGCTGCCCGGGGCCGGCGCCGCGGCACCTCGGCCGCCGTCTGACACTTTTCCTGACCGCCCGGTGAGCGTCTCCAGCCGTCCGCACGACGGTGGCCTGCAGAAATATGTGAACCCGGCCACACCTGCACCCATCCTTTCCCGGAGCTGGTGCGAAGTACTGTTGTCCCCTCCCGGGGGCGCCAACATCACACGCGCGTGTATGAGGAGATTTTTTCAATGAATAAGACACTCCGCTTTATGGCTGTTCCCACCCTTGCTTTGGGCGCTCTTGCCCTCTCTGGTTCCCCCGCGATGGCTGCCGACGGGTCCTACCAGTCCACCCTGAAGCAGCTCAACGGCAGCGCCGGCTCAGGCACCATCACCGTTGATGTCACGGGCAACCAGGCCCACGTAGTCCTGAACGTTTCGGGCATGCCCGCGACCTTCATGGACGCCCCGTACCCGCACGTCCAGCACATCCACGGCGGCGCCCAGGGCGTCTGCCCGGACCCGTCCGCCGATAAGGACGGCGACCAGGTCATCTCCACCACCGAGGGCGCACCGTCCTACGGCGGCATCGTCACCACCCTCTCCACCAGCGGTGACACCAGCCCCGCAGCAGGCCTTGACCTGAAGGTCGGCGGCCAGGGCGCCGCGTACACCGTTGACCGCACGTTCGAACTGAACGCCGAGACCAAGGCGGCCCTGGAAGCAGGCACCGCGGTTGTGGTGGTTCACGGCCTTGATCCCGCAACCCTCAGCGCAGCCGGGCAGGCAGCCAAGTCCGACCTGGCGCCCACCCTTCCGCTGGCAGCCACCTCCCCCGCCCTTTGCGGAACCTTGACGGCCGGGCAAATGAAGATGCCTGCAGGCGGCGCAGCAACCGGCATCGCCACCGAAACCGGCACCGACACCGGAGCCCTCGCCATCGGGAGCGGCCTGGCCCTGATCGCCCTCGCCGGCGGAGCCTACGTCGTCCGCCGCCGCAACGCAGCAGCCTAAGCACTGAGCGGATCGATACAGTGACACCCAAGAATCCCGGCCACCGTGGGGGCCTAGGGGCCTCCACGGCGGCCGGGGTTCTGCTCCTGCTTACCCTGGCCGGCTGCGCCGGGCCCGCCACCACCCCGGACGCCGGAACGGCGCCTTCGGCCTCAGTCTCAGCCCCTGCTGCGCCCGGCACCCCCAGCGCTCCCCCGCCCGTCGCCGCCCCGGCACCCGCCGCCCCCGCTGTGGCCCCGCCCGCACAACAGCTTCCGCCGGTCATGGCCGCTTCGGACCCTGTCACCCTGACCATTCCCTCGATCTCGGTCCGGACCGACCTGATCCACCTGGGACTGGAGGACAACGGCTCCCTGAAAGTTCCCCAGGATGACGGCAACGGCGCCCCTGCCAGCTGGTACGACGGCTCCCCCACACCGGGGGAACGCGGCCCTTCGGTGCTGCTGGGCCACGTCAACTCACCCAACGGGCGCGGCGGCGTTTTTGCGGACCTGCGCAAACTCACCCCCGGCGCCGAAATCACTGTCTCCCGGGCCGATGGCAGCACTGCCGTGTTCACCGTTGACCGCGGCGCGCTCTACCCCAAAGACAAGTTCCCCACCCTTGAGGTCTACGGGAACACTCCAGGGTCCGAGCTGCGGCTGATCACCTGCGACGGCTATGACGCCGCAACCGGGGAATTCGATGACAACTACGTCATCTACGCCACACTCAAAGCCTGACAACGATCGCTTCCCGGACTAGTGGGGGGCGGTCAGGATGGAAAGAGCGATGAAACAGCACAAGCCTCTGCTGGCTTCCCTGGCACTCTCGGCCCTGCTGCTCTCGGGCTGCGCCACAGCGGCCGGATCCGTCACCGTACCATCGGCCCTCCCAACACCGGCACCCTCAGCTGCTTCGACAGGGGCCGGGCGAACTGACAGTCACGGCGGCGGACACCATGGCGGGTCATCATCACCGGGAGCCACCACAGCGGATGGACCGAGCGAGGCTGCCCTGATGGTGTGCGGGGACCAGCCGATGGACCGCCTCACGTCGATCCTGGACCTGAAGCAGGACCCGCACACCATCAACGACTGGGCCGACAGCACCTTCACCTGCACCTACCACCTGAACGAAGGCGATCTGGTCATCTCCGTCAAGGAAGCCAAAGACCAAACCTCTGCGCTGACCTACTTCGATGCAATGCAGGCCCTCGCGAAGAACGCCACACCCATCGAAGGCCTCGCGAACCTCGGCTTCCCCGCCTACGAAACCGCCGGTGGGTCGGCAGTGTTCCAGAAGGACAGTTTCGTGCTCCAGGTGGACGCCACAGACCTGCCCGCCACTTTGGGACCGGACAACATCACCCGCAACGCCCTGGCCTACCAACTCTCCACCACCATCCTCGCCTGCTGGATCGAGCACCCCTGACATGCAGGATTCATCGTTCCAGCCCGCCCACCGAAAGGTTTCATCATGAAGGCAAGCACCAGAACCGGCAGTGCGCTTGCACTCGCAGCAGCAGCTGTACTGGCCCTGTCCGGCTGCGGGGGCATGTCCGGGTCCGGCACGACAGCCCCTACGTCGACTGAGCAGTTCCCGTCAGCTCCTGCCGCCACCACTGAACCTGCTCCTTCAACGTCCGGCACGGGCTCCTCGCCCGCGGCGGCCGCGGCGGAGATTCTGATCAAGGGCTTCAAATACCAGGGCGCAGAAACCGTGAGTCCCGGAGCGGAAATCACCGTGACCAACGAAGACGTTGAAGCACATACCATCACCGCTGACACCGGCAACGCGTTCGACGCCAACATCCAAGTCGGGACCGGCACCTTCACCGCCCCCACCGAACCGGGCACCTACCCCTACCACTGCAACTTCCACGGCAACATGAAAGGCACCCTCACCGTGAAATAACACCCTGCGGGCGTAACCTCCATAGTGTGTTTTAGTCGGTGCCTGCCGGGCCCAGGGACTGGCGCAGGTTGCGGAAGCCGTCCCGAATGCGGGACTTGACCGCCGGAAGACTCAGGTTCAGGGTGCCGGCCACTTCCGTGTATGTCTGCCCATCTAAGTAGGCCAGGGCGGTCGCTTCGGACTGGGCACGAGTTAGCGTAGACAGGCTGGCGAGGGGTACAGGCGCTTCGGAAGCTGACCCCAGGGCGCTGCTCCCGGTAAGTCCCAGGAGAACAAAAGGAGGCTAACCTGCGGTTCCATGAGCGCACCGAACGGCTAAGGGGGCGTAGCCTACGCACATGGGCAGGAAGGTCAGGGATTGCCGATGAGGGAAGTGAACCTGGATCCGGCGCCCCCAGGGTGGGTGGAAAAGATCTACGAGTTAGGTAGCCTGCATGTCCTGTCAGCGGCGTTAGTCCTGCTGTTCGCGTTCCCTCCCTTGAGCGCCATCATGGGACAGGGGCCGGCGCTGGCCATTCTCATTCCAGCCACAATTGCTCTGACGGCGCTGATCTCGCTGCCGATCATCTCCGTACGAAGACGACGCGTAGCCCGGGACGCCGACCAGGGCCTTTTCCAATGCGCCATCCGGGAAAACGGAACACCGCTCAAGCCGCTGCTGCAGCCGCAATGGGCACGAGGATATGCGAAGGCAGAACCGTACCGCCTCCTCTTCCAAGCTATGACCGGCCCGAGTGGCCTGGGACCTATCGAAAGCTACTCAGAGCTGCGCCTGATCACCCAGTCAACCAAGGCTAAATGGTCCGTCCTTCCACGGGGCCAGGTCCTAACGATCAGTACCGATAAAGGGACCATAGAGTTGGGAGCTTCTCCCGCAAGCCTGCGACTGCTCACCGGCAGGTGCTTGAGCGGACGCTAGGACCTGGGCCTGGCGCGAAAAGGAGGTGATACCCACACAGCGGGCAAGCGACCAGGACAACGACAGGGTCGTTCTGGAAAGCTGCAGCTTACAACTCCTGTTGATGCATCGGTGACGCCCTGCAGCGCACCTGACATGGTCTAACTGCTTGAAAATCGGCCAGTAATGGGCCGGGGAATGGCCCTGCCTTAGTTGGTGATTTCTTCAAGGACCCAGGCAAGGATTTTCAGGTCGAAGGGGCTCAGCTCGCACGCCCTGTGCAGGTAGGCGTCGAACTCGAACTGTTCTGCCTGCCCGCCGTTAGCCCAGTACCTCAACCACAGTTCGTGGAGGTGCCAGTTGTCCTGTTCAATTAGGTTCAGTGCTGTCCGTCGTGGATCTTTCATCAGGAACCCTTGTTACCGCCGGGCCCGTGGCTCGGCGTTCACTCTCGTTCTTACCCGGATGCCGCCGCTGCTGGAGCTACTCTCCATGGTGTCAGGTTCACCCGCCGAGGTCACCAGCTGCACCAAGAAAGCGTGCCCACCTCCAGACCACAGGACATGAGCATTTGGAGCGACGTTAGCCCTCGGTTTTAGTGGACGTCAGGGCAGTCATCATTAGATGCGAGACGATGAGCACTACGTGTCACAGTCCCTGACTGCGTCCTGTTGCAGCACACTCAAAGCTGACACCCGGCGCCTTGCTTGGCCCCGGACGAACCGGAATTAGTCCACGGTTGAACGAGAAGTTCGGTCCGCCCGACCGCAGCCGGGGACAATTCTCATAGGTTATCCACCGCTGCTGCTGCCGGGAAGCTACCCCAACGGTTCCAAATTTCCAGCCATGGATACCCTGAATTGACCCCAGCCATGGACGGATCAGAGTCGCCACCAGCTCCGGTCGATAATTAACGAGCACGGGTTTCCCGGCCGAGGCAGGTTGAGGGAATATCGGCGTGTGGAGCGGGACAGGGACCAACATGTTTTACTGGTCCCGGTCGTGCCCGCACGTACCGCAGCCGGTAGCGACTGAGGCGCCGGCAGTGACCCGTCGTGTGGCCGAACGTACTGATGTCAGATGCGGCGGCTAACATGGGCTCTCGGCTCTTCCCTGGGCCGGGAGGTCCTCTTCCACTGCATCAGGATCAGCTATCGAAGTGAGTCAGCACTTTTGGGTCCCGTGCGACGGAGGAAACGATGGTTGCAGCCACTTCACGGAGTTTGGTGTTACGCGTACTGGAGGCTATTTTGAGGATCCTGAGGGCCGATTCCTGGCTGCAGTGGTTCTGCGCCATGATCGCCCCGACGGCGATATCGATGGTAGTGCGTGATTCCATCGCCGACTTGAGGTGGGAAC
The DNA here is from genome assembly GCF_054408515.1 of Arthrobacter sp. D3-16. Taxonomy (NCBI): domain Bacteria; kingdom Bacillati; phylum Actinomycetota; class Actinomycetes; order Micrococcales; family Micrococcaceae; genus Arthrobacter; species Arthrobacter sp. D3-16. Next base: position 3,623,720 of record NZ_CP096437.1, read on the forward strand.
GGTCATCGGTTAGCTGTGCGACGCGCACGGCCAGGCGCAGGGCTTTAGATGCCTGTCCGGCGTAGGCTTCGGCCTTTTCGATGTCCTCTCCACTGAACGCGTGGGTGCGCGTTGAGTAGAGATTCAGTCCTGCGTTCGCTTCGCCTTCAAGCGGAAGCGGAACGGAAAGGATTGAACCGATTCCTTCGGCCCAGGCGGCTGTGCAGTAGCGGCGCCAGCGGGGCTCATCACTCAGGTCCGGGACGTGCATGATGGTCATGTCACGGACAGCAGCCAAGCAAGGACCGTCGCCGTAGCCGTACTGCAGTTCGTCCAAGGCAAGGACTTCAGGGTCGCTGGTGGCCACTGTCGTTGGCTTCTTGCGTCGCATCAAGGTGATGCCGCACAGCAGGTCATTGTTGTGGGAGAGGCTGGAGGCTGAGAATACCGCCAGGTCACTTAGAAGCTCTTCCACGTCAGCGCAATCCAGAACGAGGTCTTGAAGGTGCTCGGCGACATTATTCCGGGGTTGCAGACTGGGTTCGTGGGCCAACGCGGCCTCGTTCCTGATAATGCCCTGAACAATGACCTTGGTGGGCATCATAGAAGACGGCGGTCCGTCCTTGTCGACGGTCCCTAAGTCTACGCCCACTACTACTACCGCCTGTGGCCGTCGCTCCCCTGCAGCCACCACAACCAATTCGATGTGCTCCTGGAGTCCATCGTTTTGAGACTTGCTGATGGGGCCTTCGATTAGGTAGTACCTCCCGGTGACAACGGAATCAGGAGCCGGCTAATTTTTGTGGCAGGCAAGCGACAATTCTCCGCACCATAGTTGGGCGGCAGCAGCCGGGGCCGGCGGCGAAATGAACCCACCTGAGACCGGGTTCATCCCCCAGTCGCCGTCGGCCCCCTTCTACCTGACGGCAGTATCCCTGATCGACTTCCATGAGCGTCACTGTCCCATGCATGAGGATTCACTCGAAGGAGAGGACCCGTCGAGGTGACGTGCATTGTGGTGTGGGGTCAGCTTCCATAGGTTGGTCCCTATGAACACCCCGGACGAGTCGGATGATTTCGAGCGGCTGCATGAACTGGTGGCCGACATGGAAGACGTCAAAAGTCTCCTGAATGGCATGACCGGGCTGGCGGCCGTTGGCCTGAGCAGGACGGCGGGAGCCGCCATCGAGTGCGCCGTGACGCTGCACCGGCCCAAACGCCCCGCGACAATAGCCTGAAGTAGTGACCAGGCCATCCTCCTTGACGGCATTGAGCAACGCCTGGGCGATGGGCCCTGCCTTAAAGCGCTCCGCACCGGGTGCCCGTGTGACATCGACCTGCCCGGACTATGGATCAATGACTGATACGCCGACCTGTACCAACACATGCCACCCCGCCCCGGCCGGGACTTGGGCCTTTAGTAGGGACACTTGGGCTTTTCGCCCTGCGGCGCAAGCGCGTGCAGGGCCGGCGCCGCTACAGGCGTTAGCCTTGCCTATCGCCGCAGGTTGTCTTGTTGCGACAAGGTGAATTGCATGACAGTGCTGTCAAGTAGCGTGTCGCTCCCGTAATCTAGGTTTGTCAGTGCTTGGGGCTGACGGATACCTGGGAGGGTCCGTCTGGCAGGCCGGGCAAGTAACTCAAACACTTTTATTCGGTCTATCAGACAAGGTCTCAGTCATGAATACTCCTTCTGCGCGCACGCGCAAACTTGCCATGTTCGCCGCCGGTCCCCTCGCCGTCCTGGTCGCAGGCGGCATGGTTTGGCAGGGTTCACAGGCCGCTTTCACCGCCAGCACCCGTAACGCGGGGAATTCCTGGAGCACCGGGAACGTTGTGCTGACCGACGATGACCAGGGTGCTGCTGCGTTCACGGTGGAAAACATCGTTCCCGGCCAGACGGGGCAGAAGTGCATCGTGGTCGCGTCCCAGTCCAACGTCCCGGGCGAGGTCCGCGCCTACACGCAGAACCTGATCACCGCCCGCGGCATGGAAGACCGGATCTTCTTTGACCTCGAGCAGGGCACCGGCGGCTCCTTCAATGACTGCACCGGCTTTACCCCCACCGCCAACCAGGTCCCGGAGCTTCCGCTGTCCACCCTGGCCTCCGTGAACCGGGACTTCGCCACCGGCGGCGCCCCGTGGCAGACCACCGGGACCCCCGGCGAGACGCAGAGCTACCGCGGCACGTGGCGTTTTGACACCACCGGCATGAGCCAGGACGCCATCAACGCCCTCCAGGGCGCCCGGGTCGGGATCGACCTGGTGTGGGAGCTGCAGTCCGACGACTCCCCTACCCCGTAGCCGGGAAAGGGCACTGACCTTCCTGTGACTCCGGAGAAGACCGGGGCTCACCCGGTCTTCTCCGGAGTGGCTGCATTGTTTTCCGCGGACGGCTGGGCACTCTTTCTTGCCTGCCTGGTGTCCCGGCTGTATCTGGGCGTGATGCTGAGTCTTGCCCTGATCGCGGTGCTGCCGGCCGTGGCGGGCTGGCACGGCACCGTGGTGCAAAGCGGATCGATGGAACCCCATATCAGCGCCGGGGATGTCGTCCTCGCCTCCGCGCTGGAAGACACCGCCCCGGTCCCGGTGGGCGGGGTGGTTGAGTTCACCAGCCCTGCCTCCGCCGAGCCCGGCGGAGCCGAAAAAACCCGGTTGCACAGGATCGTCACCGCGAACCAGGACGGGACCTATGTCACCGCCGGGGACGCCAACGCCGAGGTCGACAGCACCCCGCTGGTCCGGGGGCAGATCACCGGGCAGGCCCGCCTGTTGATCCCCTCGATCGGTCTGCCCGGCCTGTGGCTGGGCACCGGCAAGCTCCCGGCGCTGGCACTGTGGTCCGTGCTGACCTTGCTCGCCGTGGTAGCTGCCCTGTTCGGCGGCTACCCGGCCAACAAGCCCGGCCCGGGCCAGGAACCGGACGGAACAGACCGGACAGACGGCGGACCGGAGGGCCCACCGGATGACGGCACTGACCCTCCCGCCGAGGGTGCCCCGCCGCTGGCGCTGCGGGCCGGCGCCGCGGCCGGAATCCTCGCCGCTCTGAGCGTCATGGTCCTCGCCGGCGCGTCGGTGTTCTCCTCTGCGGCGTTCACGGCCAGCACCGCCAACGCGGCCAACACCTTCAGCGCGGCCGCCGACTGGACACCGCCAACAGTGTCCCTGACCTCCCCGGGGTCAACTGTTCGCGGCAGTGTCACCTTGACCGCCGAAGCCACCGATGCCGAAACAGGCATCCGCAGCGTCACCATTGAATACTCCAGCACCGGCGGCGCGTGGACTGCCCTCTGCACGGCGGCCGCCCCGCCGTACTCGTGCCTGTGGAACACGACCACGGTCCCCGACGGCGGCTACACCCTCCGGGCAACCGCCACCGACAACACCGGACTCACCAGCACCTCCGCTGCCGTGGAGACCAGGGTCGCCAACACCTTCGGGGTCGAGCTCGCCGACCCGGGCGAGTTCCAGCGCGGCACCGTCACCCTTTCCACCACCCTGACCAGCCCCGCCGGCGGCAATTATGCCGTCCGGGTGGAATACTCGGTGGCCGGCAGCAACAGGTGGAACACCCTGTGCACCAACATGCTCCCCCCGTACAACTGCACCTGGAACACCACTGCCTTCGCCAACGAGGCCTATGACCTGCGCTCCGTCGCAGTCTCCGGCGGCACCGCCACCTACTCCGAAACCATCACCGACGTCCTGGTCGACAACCAGGCACCCAGCGTAACCATGAGTGATCCGGGCACCCCATTGAGCGGCACGCGGACTTTCACCGCGGTGGCGACCGATGCGCACTCCGGCATCGCCCAGGTCCAGCTGCAGTACACCCGGCCCGGGACCACGACCTGGGTCACCCTGTGCACGGTGGACACCGCCCCGTACTCCTGCCGGTTCGACACCACCACCCTGCCCAACGGCACCTACAGCTTCCGTGCCATCGCAACGGATGAGGCAGGCGGCAGCACCATTTCCTCCGTGGTCAGTAACCGGACCGTGGACAACACCATCTCCTCCGTCTCCGTCGAAGACCCGGGCGCCTACCTCACCGGCACCGTAACCCTGAACGCCGCGGCGAACTCCAGCGCCGGGGTCAACAGCGTCAGGATCCAAACCGCGCCGGCGGGCACCAACACCTGGGTTACCCGCTGTACCATCAACACCGGCCCCTACACCTGCACCTGGGACACCCGTACTGTCACCGACGGTGTCTATGACCTCCGCGCGGTCCTCACCGACAACACAGGCAAGGAAACCATCTCCGCCACCGTGCCGTCCCGGCGCGTGGACAACAGCCCGCTGCGGGGAACCGACATCCAGGGAACCAACGGCTCAGGCACGGCCGGGCGGCTCGGCACGGGGGACACCCTGGACTTCACTTACAGCCAGACTGTAAACCCTGCAACCATCACCCCAGGCTGGGCCGGTGGTGCCCTGCCGGTCACCGTTCGTCTTCGCGACGGCAACCTCCTGGGCCTGGGCAACAGCGGCGACACCATCGACATCCAACGCCCCGGCAGCACCGTGAACCTCGGTGCGGTGAACACCAAGGCAAACCTCGCCAGGAGCCGCCGGACCATCACCTTCAACGCAACCATGACCGCCACCACGGCGACGGTCGCCGGGGTGCCGCGCACCGTTGTCACCGTCACCCTGGGGAACCCGGCCAGCGGCAGCAGCAGCCTGCGCACCTCCGGCACCGCAGCAGCCATGATCTGGACCCCTACCTCCACCGTCACCACCCCAGGCGGCAGCCCATCCTCCACCGCCCCGGTCACCGAAACCGGCACACTGGACAGAGACTTCTAACCCGGGACGGAGGTGCTTTTCCTTGCAGCTCACCGCCTACATCATCAGTGCCGCCGATGGAGAACTCCTCCTCGGCGCCGAAGAGCTGCCCGCTCTCCGCACCACAGCCCGGAACGTCGAAGGCATAGCAGGCGCTGTCCAAGCAGAAGCGGCACGCTTGACAGGACACTCACTCAACGACATCCACGTCCAGGTCCCCTTCTAGCCCCACCTGTACCGCTGTGGGAACAGAATCTCCTAACCCTTGGGATACAAAGCGTCCCACCGACTGCCTGAGCACTCCATGCGCGCGGGTAAATCCTGGGATTCGTCGAATTCTGTAACTATGTCTCCCAACTCGCTGCCGTGGTCGGCAGTCGTCACTAGTTGGGAGACGACGAGCACTACGTGCCACAGTTCCATGACAGCGTCCTGTTGCAGCACACCCCAACCAGACGAGCGGGACACCTTGTCCTGGCCTTCTTTTGAGAGGAGCCTAGGACTCAACCTGACAGAACGACGGTTGGAGGTGGCGGTGGCAGGACAACGAATCGGGTACGTCCGAGTAAGCAGTCTTGACCAGAATGAGAAACGCCAGCTCGAAAACCAGGTTCTGGACCGAGTCTTCACGGACAAGGCCTCCGGCCGGGACACTTCCAGACCGGAGCTTATGGAGTTGCTGCGGTTCGCCCGGGATGGCGACACTGTAATGGTTCACAGCATGGACCGGCTCGCCCGGAACCTCGATGACCTGCGGGCCCTTGTCCAGGGCCTCACCCGCAAAGGTGTGCGGGTGGAGTTCATCAAGGAGAGCCTGGTCTTCACCGGCGAGGACTCCCCCATGGCCAACCTCATGCTGTCCGTTATGGGTGCCTTCGCCGAATTCGAACGCTCACTTATCAGGGAACGCCAACGGGAAGGCATCGCCTTGGCGAAGCAGCGCGGCGCCTACAAAGGACGGAAGAAGACCTTGACACCGGACCGGGCAGCCGAACTCGTCCAACGCGCCGGCACCGGTGTTCCGAAAGCACTTCTTGCCCGTGACTACGGGATCAGCAGGGAGACCGTCTACCAGTACCTCCGCAATGCAAAGTTGGAGTGATCCACTCCCCTGCCTGGCCGTCGATGTGCCCTGGACCGCACAGCGGTTAGCTTTACAGAATCACGGTTATCGGCCTTCGAAATTAGGCGGGGGAGTGCCTCCAAAAGGCGCTGTTTTGGCCGTCGTTCGTGGCATTTTTCTAGGGACACGGGAGGTCAGAACTTCTCAGCCAGTCCCCGGTTTACGGCGGGGATGTCCAGGAAGGCAGGGTCAAACGGCGCATTGGTGCCGGTTATGTCCGCCACCCATGCGGCGTGTTCTACATGGTCAGGATGCGACGGGTCGGCCAAGGTATCCATGATGTCCTCGTAACCTGGGAGACCTCCGGAGTCTTCCAGGGGGCCGCGTCGGGCGCCGTCGATCAAGCAGGCCGACGGACTGTTGCCGTCTGCGGGCCGGCGGGAAACCAGTTCGAGCCGGTGAAGCCAGCTGTCACCGAAGTCGTATTCGTAGAACGCTTCGCCCGAACCCAGCGCGAGCAATTGATCCAGAGTGCAGTCCTCCTCAGGCCTGTCGCCCGGTTCTTCACACTGCTGCCTTGGAAGCCACTGCGGGACTTCGGGGAATTCGCCGTCGACCGGCCGCAGCGGCGCGAACGGGTGGCTTGTTACAAACCTGTGCAGGTGCGCGTCCTCCCAGCCAAAAGCTGCCTGCAGGACCTGATGTACCTGACTCAAAGTCAGCGAGCCCCGGAGCTCGAATCGACGCCAGATCTCCGGCACGCTGTCAACCAGCGCCACGCGAACCTCCAGGGCCGAGTCCTGTCCATTGCCCGTCCCGCCCCGTAAGTTTTCCATGGCTCCATTTTTACAGTCACCACGGCCCTACAAGTCAGAGGCTGTCCTCTCCCCCGCCGAGGCCTATGGCTTGACGAAAGATCCGTTATCGGCGTAGCGAATTGGTCACGGAAGTACCGCGAATGGGCGGTGTCAGAGGCCTGTTACTTCATTCGGCGGGAAGACGCGAACTCAGAGCTGATGCGGTGTTACCGAAAAAATGAACTGTTGATTGTCTCAGTCTTCGCGAGCACACTTTGTATATGTCTAGGGCTTCGCGAGAAGAATCATGAAGACATTTCTTCAGGGATCGGTCTTCCTGAAAGACCGCGAGAATGATATTGGATACCGCTGGCTAATTGGCTTTGCAGCGTCTGGGTTTTTGGCTCTCCTAATGATGACCACCTTCATTCAGCTAGGATTGACACCAACGCCTGCGAATGCACAAAGCGGCACTATCGACTCTGCATGTGGCCCGGCACGAGAACTTGCCACCAAAGATCCTCCAGCAGCTTTAGAGCTCATCGACAAGATCCGAAGTGGTGCACCCGGAACTTTGCCAGCACCGGTTCCGAGCAACATTGCGGGAGAAGTAGCAACTGTTAGCCAAGCCTGCGAATCGGAACGCCTTATCGCCCTAGCTGCAGCCGGACGTAAGTTGGTAGCACCTGACCCTCCGGCTCCGCCTGCACAATTTAAAGATCTGTGGGAGGGTATCGATAAGAAATGGGTAAGCCTGCTCCAAGGCCTGGTCTTCTTGGGCATTGTCGCTGTGCTCCTGGTCGTTGCCCGATTGATTGCGCTCCTGCCTTTTCTGGCAAGGAAAAGGACTGATCCGGCCCGTCAGAGGCAACTCCTCTGGTGGGGGCTGGGATTCCTGATAGTAGGAACTGGTCTGCTCGTGGCAGTCCTACCGCATGTGGCAGCTTATGCTGAGAACCCAGACCGTGACACAAACATCCTAATCGTGCCCGTGGCCGCCCTTATTGCTCTAGGCACCGCCTTGCTTTCTCGTGCGTTGGCTGGCCGGCTCCGTATGAACGTTACTGTCCACGATGGGGACGGAAAACAAAACAGGATGGCTGCTGGCCGCCTCGTTGCCATCCTGTCAGAGCTTGGAGGCAAACCATCGGCTGGGGTGGAAATTCCCTACGCTGTGGACGTAAGTGCGCTCAGTGAAGCGGCACTTGTTACCGTCCCCAATCACAAAGTTATTGCGCTGCTCCACCAACTTCTGCAATTTATTTTCAACTCGACACCATGGTCCGCAGTTGTGGATGGTACCGAGGACGCCATTTCTATCCTAATTTCAAGAAACGGACGTGCTGTTGACACCACTCTGATTAGCCGCGACGAGTTTGCTCTAATCACTCCGATCAGAACTGCCGCTAACGATGGGACCAAGAAGGACACCGGAACACCGCCCTTGCCAGATCTTTACAAGATGGCGGCGGCCCTGATTCTTACCAATTTGGCAAAAAGGCACGACGGCTTTGAGGGTCTTTGTGAGGCAGGAGACTGGAGGAGTGTAGGGCTGCACTTCATAGCTACAACAGATTACGAAGCCAATGATAGGAAGGCACTTCCGCTACTCGCAGCAGCTATGGAGTACGACCCGCGCAACAGGGCTGCTGACTTGGCTCTTCACCATCACCAGTATCGACAAGCCGAAAAGAAGGATGATCTGCGCTTTTACGCGAAGTGGTTGAAAGAGCAGGAACTTCATACCAGGGCCGATACGACTGGGTACTCTGCAATCAACCCGGTCTATCAAAGTAGAAATACCAAGGCGGGGTTCTTGGACCTGCGTCGTCGTTTGCTGGTAAATTATATGATTGCCGTACTAAATCTTAGGAGTATCGCTGGATGTCAATCCGCCGAGCCCTTAGCTTCACAGTACGCCAAGCTCTTGATGGAACTCCTCCGAGTTGACGATCGGCAGCCCGATCCCTTAGCCGACGAAATGCGCCCAGTGGCGACAGAGCTGGTCAGGGAACTAAGGGAGCAAGAGCAGAGTGTGGTCAGGCCGGTTGTAGCCAGGATGAAAGATCGAGTATCGGTCGATGGTGAATCTCCGCGCCTTGCATATAACAGGGCCTGCGCCGCAGCACAGGCATACCTCCGCGCAGAGCGGCGGAGTGAAAAAGAGCACGCCCGGATCATGTGCCTGCAACACCTTCGAATAGCTGTGCTGGTCTCCCAATATAAGGAGTGGGCACGTAAAGATCCGTCGCTTCAACCAATGCACGTGGACAGTGAGTTTGGCGAGGTCATAGGTACCGCACCCAGGCGTGACTTTTGGGAGATTGCAGCTCTCAAGCCATACCAGACACCGCTGCTGGAAGCAGGAGTTCCTAAGCCAAAAATGCTCGCTGATCGGCTGAGACATAGGCCTTACCTTCGGCGATATCTGGAAATTAGCCCTGCGAAATTTGATCGCTTGCTCCGCGTTTCTGGCATCGTCCAGCACGCGGAGGAGTACAGCAGGACCCACAATGGTAATTTTGCAACTTTCAAAGTCGAGTTAGTGGCCGCCCTTCTCGAGCAAGGTATCGAGAGGCCTGAAGAGCTCTCCGATCCCAAGGAAACGGCAGCGGAGTTGCTCCGGGCTACAGTGCAGAGGTGCCTCAGAGGTCCGGGCGAGGAAGACGTGGAAAACTGGCTCAGCGAATGGAAGCAGTCCGCGCCTCCTGCGGCACTCGTCAAGCTATAATCGGCCCTCAGTTTTTTCCTGACCCCAGGTGGCTAGGTCGCATGTACAACCCGCGTGAGAATACTCATAAGACCCCACGTCTTGGGCATGCCAGACTCGAGGGCTTCATCACGACAGGCTAACTATTAAAGAGATCTTGCTAATGCTTTGAACAAGCAGAATAGCGAATACAGACTCCCCTGCTCCCCGAGCATCTAGTTAACAAAATCTCCATTATCGGCGCGTGAAAATTGCCGTGGGGAGAGGTTGAAAAGGCCTTCTCTCACCTGCCGATTGAGGGTTCCGCCGGGCGCGGCGGGACCAGACTCAGGTTGAAACAGCGGCAGTCAGGGTTATTCGGCGTCCGCACGGACGGCGCTTCGCTGAGCGATTGTCCGAAGAATCCCCGTGTGGTCAAGGGCGCCGTCGCCCCGCGCGACCATTTCTTCGAACAAGTTTCTGATGACCTTGCTCATGGGCAGCTCTAGTTGTGCCTTGGTTGCTGCACCGAGGACGAAGTTGAGGTCTTTGAGCTGATTTTTACCGCTGCCGCCACCTGTGAAGTCGCCGTCTATCCATCTGTGCCCTTTTTGCCGCAGGACCTCGGAGTCGGCCAGCCCACCCTGGAGCAACTCAAGCATGACCGATAGATCGAGTCCCCCACCCCGGGCCAGGAGCATGGCTTCGGAAATTGCTGTGACCGTGCCGGCGACAACGATCTGGTTGCAGGCTTTGGCGAGTGCGCCCGAACCTCCCGGGCCCATATGTCGGATGGTGCTGCCCATGAACTGGAACGCCGGGGTGACCGTGCTCAGCGCGTCCTCGTCCCCGCCGACCATGATGCTCAGGCTGCCGTTTTCGGCACCGACGGTCCCGCCGCTGACGGGAGCGTCGAGGACTTTGACGCCGTGGTCTCTAAGCATCCGTTCACCGAAGGCCGCCACCGCCCCGGGCGAAACGGTGCCGTGAACGACGAGTATCGGCCGGGCGGTGCCCCTGGCTGCCCATCCGGCGAGGAGGCCTTGTTCTCCCGGCAGCAGTGACTCGACGTGGCTGAGATCCGGTAACACGGTGAGAACGACGTCCGCCGCGGCGTCAAAGGGCGAGGATGCAACGCGGGCGCCGAGTCCCGCCAAGGCTTCGGCCTTGGCGGCTGTCCGGTTCCAGACGGTCAGTTCGCCGTAGCCGTTGAGCAGTCGGCGCGCCATAGGTTCACCCATTGGACCCAGCCCCATCAGGGCAAGCGACGGGTGGTCGTAGTCAGACATTCGGGTCCTTTGGTTGAGGAGGACGGCATCTTTGCGTCACGCCTGGATCAGCAGTAAACAAAAGCGGAACCGGTGCACTTTTCTATCACGCGCGGGCAGCACTCTAAATCGTTGCGGAGCCGAAGTAGGCCTGGAATTATTTCGAGAACTGCAGCCGGGCGACGCTGGAGCGTTCCACCAGTTCGGCGGCTACGCGTATGACGTTGGGTTTTCCCGACGTCTTGCCCTGCGTATTGGATAAAGCGAGCTGCACGGAGTGCCGGGCGAGCAGATCTATGGGTTGCCTGACGATGGTCAGGGCCGGGGTCATGAGTTCGGTCCAGGGTGAATCTTCGAAAACGATGACGGACAGGGTGCGAGGGATGTCGATTCCGGCGTGGGAGAGGCGCCGCAAAACTTCGGTTACCTGGGCGGTATTTGCCACAACCAAAGCGGTGGGCGGCTCATCGATGGCGAGCAGCGCCGACGCTGCATCTCCTCCCGCCAGCCCGCGGAACGCGGTGTGCCGGATGAGGAGCTCATCCTGCTCCAGGCCGGCTGTTTCCAGGGCTTGCCGATAGCCGGCAATCCTGTCCCGGCCGGTGGTCGAGGCAGCCGGCCCGGAAATGATGCCGATGCGGCGGTGGCCGTGCGCCGCGAGCAGCGCCGTTGCGGCCCGGGCGGATTCAAAGTTGTCGATGCTGACAACGTCAACTTCGGGGAGCGACGGTATTGATCGGTCGACAAAAACCACCTCAGTGCCCAGGTCCTGGAGCTGCTTCCAGATTGCCAGGTTGTTGCCGGTCGGGGTCGCGATAATCCCGCTGACCCTGCGTTCGATCAGTGTCGCCAGGCGCTCTGACTCCAGCTGGTCATCCTCCTGAGTGGTCATCAGCAGCACCTGGATTCCGCGGGCGTGCGCCTCCTGCACCACCTGGTCCGCGAGCCGGGCGAAAAAGGGATTGGAAACGTCGGCGAGCAGCAGCCCCAGCGTAGTAGGCGGGCCATACTTAAGCTCCCTGGCCGCCGTGCGGGGGTGGTAACCGAGGCTCTTCATCACGTCATTCACCCTGGCGCGGGTAGCTGCAGCGACCGGACCCGACCCCGGATTCAGCACCCGGGAGACAACGGCAACGGACACCCCGGCCGCCTGGGCAACATCGCGGATGGTCGGTTGTTTCTGCACGCCTACTCCTTGTCTGGCACTTCCTGGACATCTGGGAACCTTTTTTAGCCTAGGGCTTGACCTTGGGCCTACCCCTATGACATAAAAGTGTAACCGGTTCCACTTCGTTTACCTACTGGCCTTTCGCTGTTCTGCAGGCTCGCCCCAATGGGCGGGACGCGAGGTGAAAGAGGAACCCCAAAAGCTGCGGTTGATCCCAGACCAGCCCGCATCCCTTCCGGAACAGCGCCGTATCCCTTGAAAGGCAACCCATGAATCTGCACCATCTCCTGACCAAGCGCGAGGCCGACGGAAAGCCCATCCGGGTCGGCCTGATCGGCGCCGGACGCTACGGGACGATGTACCTGGCCCAGGCAAACAACATCCCGGGCATCCACGTCGTCGCCATCGCAGACATCAACGTCAAGCGCGCTGAAGGTGCTTTCGAACTCGTTGGATGGCCTAAAGACCAGATCGCCCCCGACATAGCAACCGCTTTGCGGGACCGCTCCACCGCAATCGTGGCCAACGCCGACGAGCTTTTCGACGTCGACATCGACATCATCGTCGAAGCCACCGGCAACCCCATCGTTGGTGTCAAGCACGCGCTGCGCGCCATCGAAACGAAAAAGCACATCATCATGGTCACGGTTGAAGCCGACGCGTTGGCAGGGCCCGCTCTTGCCAAGCGGGCAGAAGCAGCCGGCGTTGTCTACTCGATGGCATACGGCGACCAGCCGGCCCTCATCATGGAACTTGTCGACTGGGCCCGCACCAGTGGATTCGACGTCGTCTGCGCCGGCAAGGGCGCCAAATTCCTCGAGCACTACCACGAGATGAACCCCGACAACGTCTGGGAGAACTGGGAATTCTCCAAGGAGCTAACCGACTCCGGGCAGCTGAACCCCAACATGCACACCTCCTTCCGGGACGGCACCAAGGCCGCCATCGAGATGGCCGCCGTCGCCAACGGGGCAGGACTGGTCCCCTCTGACACCGGGCTGACCTTCACGCCCGGAGACGTTGAGGAAATCGCCTCAATCTGCCGCCCCGCCGACGTCGGAGGAGCCCTCGCGCACGAAGGGACCGTCGACGTCATGTCCAGCGTCAAGCGCGACGGCACCTGGATCCCCCACAACACCCAGGAAGGCGTCTTCGTCGTCGTGAAGGCCACGAACGACTACGTCTCCGGCTGCTTCAACGAATACCCCTGGCACCCGGACCCCACCGGCCAGTACGCCGCCCTGTACCGCCCCTACCACTACGTCGGCCTGGAACTGAACGTATCCATCGCCAACGCCGTCCTCCGCGGAATCCCCACGGGCTCACCCATAGGCTTCTTCGGCGACGTTGTCGCCACCGCCAAGAAAGACCTCAAAGCCGGTGAATTCCTCGACGGCGAAGGCGGATACACCGTCTGGGGCCAACTCGTTTCGGCGAAGCACTCCGTCACTACCGGTGCACTGCCGGTCGCGCTGGCCCACCACGTGGAACTGCGCAACGACGTAGCCAAGGGCGGGATCGTCCGCTGGGACGACGTCATCATGGACGACTCACTCGCCCAGGCCCTCGAACTGCGCCGCGAAACGGAAGCCCTTGCCCTTGAGGAAGACCTCGCCGCTCGCAGCTAAGTCTGAAGAACACTCCTGCGGATGTTCCTTGCGGACCGACGGACTTCAAACCGTCGGTCCGCGCCCCGTCCTCAAGGACCCTCCCACGCCCCTCAAGGGCACCTACACCACAAGGAGAACCGCACCATGACCATCGTCGTCACCGCTGCTTTCAGCCCCAAGGAAGGCGCCTTCGACCAGGTCGTCGCCGCCCTCTCCCCCGCCATCAGCGAAGTCCACCAGGAACCCGGCTGCCTGCTCTACGCGATCCATGAAGCCCCCAACAACCAGATCCTCATGATCGAGAAATGGGAATCAGCCGATCTGCTCGACGCCCACGGCGAAGGTGAACCAGTCAAGCGCCTGAACGCCTCCCTCGAAGGCCTGCTGGAAAAACCTGTCGTAGTGACCCGGCTGGCGCCGATCCCCGCAGGAACAGCACAACAAGGGGCCCTATAGTGCACCGCACGTTAGTGGTCATGGGAGTGTCGGGGGCAGGAAAGACGGCAGTCGGCACCGTGCTTGCCGCGCGTTTAGGGGCGTCCTTCGTCGACGCTGACTCACTGCACCCGGCAGCAAACGTTCAAAAAATGGCTGCCGCGATCCCGCTCACCGACGAGGACAGGTGGCCTTGGCTGGACATCGTCGGTGCCGAACTCTCGGATCCACCACCGGAGGGAATTGTTGTTGCCTGTTCAGCGCTCAAGCGCGCCTACAGGGATGCCATTCGCACGGCTGCTCCTTCAACCGAATTCATCCTTTTAAACGCGGACCCCGGTGTGCTGGAAAAACGGCTGGTCCAACGACCCGGTCATTTCATGCCCGCGTCCCTTCTCGCCTCACAACTGGAAACCCTTGAGCCCCTCGAAGCAGACGAGGCAGGAATGACCCTGACTTCTGAGGCAGGCATTGAAGAAACAACGGAGCGAATCCTCGCCGGCTTGGTGCCGGCGCAGTAGCTGCCGCCCTGCGGTCAGGCAGTTACGGAGCAACCCGCCCAGCCAAAAAGCCCGCCTCACCCAATGCATGGGTGAGGCGGGCTTTTTGGCCGCTGTTTCGTGCCGCACTTTACATCGCAGCGGAGGCCGTTCGTTGGCTAGTCCGCCGAACCGGCGCGGCCGATGCGATAGGTTCTCCTTGCTGTTTCGGCAAAGAGGTCCCGGCGTTCGCCACCCGTCATGGCGGCCGTTACGTTGTCGAAGGCAGCGTAGAGCTCAGTGAAACTGGAGTAGAGGCTGTCCACGGGGAAGTTGCTTCCGAACATTGTGCGGGACGGGCCAAAGGCCTCGATGGTTTCAAGGATGATCGGCCGTATGGACGCCGTCGTCCAGGAGTGGTCGTTGGTTCCCAGTGCGGAGATCTTGGTGACTACGTTTGGCTGCTTTGCCAGCTTTTCCATGCCTGCCCGCCAGTCCCGGAGGGAGGCCGGGTCGCGGTGAATGGGCATCGCCGCGTGGTCCAGGATGATGGTTGTGTCCGGATGGTTGGCAGCCAGTTGCGCGGCTTGGTCCAGTTGGTCCGGGAAGATTTGCAGGTCGAAGGACAGGCCCAGGGAAGACAGGTGTGAGAATCCCTTCAGCCAGAGCGGGTCGGTGATCAAGTCAGCGCGGGAAGTATGGGTATACCGGGGGTCCGGGTGCCAGTTGAGGATGTCCCTGATTCCCCGTACCGATGGGATGGAGGCAAGCCGTTCCAGTTGGCCCAGCACGCCTGGATCGGCCAAGGAAGCCTTGGCCACTTGGCCCGAAGGCAAGCCGCTGCTTTCATGTACCTCATGGATCCACTCCGCTTCCCACAACGGATTCGCGGCGCCGTTTTCCATATGGACGGAGCCGGTCAGCTTGAATTCGTGGGCGTCGGCCAGGTAATCCTCGATGAAGTAGTTGCGCCTCAGCGGGCGGTCGTCCCCGTGGTAGCGAAACGGTTTTGCCGGGCCCTGAAGCCAGGGGTAGGAGCGGGAAAAGTCACACAGGTGGTGATGGGCATCGATGATTCCAAAATCCAGCAAGGGCTTCCTCCTGTCAGCTAGGTGCCGTATGTGGGACCAGCAGAGCCGGAAACGGCGGCAGATGTTTCGGCCTGCCGCCGTTTCCGGCTCTATTTGGTAGGTGCCTTCTTCAGCCGAGACTGGGTCAGGCTGTGGCTTCTTTTTGTGGTTCTGATTTTCTTTTCTTCAGCAGTGGCCATCCCTTGCTGCCCTGGTCCAGGGCGACGGCAATGACGACGACGAGACCGGTGACGATCTGTTCGTAGAAGCTGGGGACGTTGAGCAGCACCAGGCCGTTGGTAAGCGCCCCAAGGATCAGGGCGCCGACCAAGGTACCGGCAATGCGCCCTTCGCCGCCCATGAGGTTGGCTCCGCCGATCACCGCCGAGGCGATCGCTGTCAGCAGGTACGGGCTGCCGGCATCGGTTTGGGCCGCGTTGATGCGGGCTACGATGACCAAGCCGCCAACTCCCGCGAGTACGCCGGAGAGCGCGTAGACGGCGATTTTCACTCTGTCGACGCGGACGCCGGAAAGCCAGGCCGTTTCTTCGCTGCCGCCGGTAGCGATAACGTTCTGCCCGAAGACTGTCCGGCGCAGCAGCAGCCAGCAGAGGATCGCGAGGACCGCCACGAGGATCACCGCGACCGGGATGCCGCCGACGTAGCTGTTGAGCATGAAGACAAAGTCCCTGGGGACGTTGTAGACAGGGCGCCCGTTTGTGACCACGTAGGCGAAGCCCTGGTAAATACTCATGGTTCCGAGTGTGGCGATGAACGGGGGCAGCTTAAGTTTGGTGATGAGCAGCCCGTTGACGGCTCCGCAGGCCAGGCCCAGGGCAATGCCTGCGAGCAGGGCGAGGAACGGCGAGGTGCCTGCGTTAACCATGAGGGAGGCAGTTACGATCCCGACGAAGCTCGCGATGGAGCCGACGGCGAGGTCAATGCCGCCGGTGATGATGACGAACGTGATCCCAAGCCCGATGATGGCGTTGACGCTGGCTGAGATGGCGATGTCCCGAAGGTTGCCGGAGGTGAGGAAGTTGGGGTTCAGCAACCCGAAAATGAGGAAGATGACAACCGCGGCGATGTAAATTCCCAGTGCCTGGAGGTTCAGTGCAGGCCGGGTGCGTGACTTTTTGATGGCTGTTGCGAAGGGCCTTCGGTTCGTCCCGTCCTTTCCGCTGTCTTCGGCCTGGTCTTTCTTTGGCAGGGTGGGCTGGCTCATGTCGTTGTTCTTTCTGCGATGCCCATGGCGTTGGCCACGAGGCTGTGTTCGTTGATGTCGTCGCCGGTGTGTTCGGAAACGAACTGACCCTGGCGCATCACTTTCACCCGATCGCTGAGGGAAATGATCTCGGGCAGGTCTGAGGAGACCACGATGACTGCGCTTCCGGCTTTGGCCAGCGCGTCGATGAGTTCATAGATTTCGACTTTGCCGCCGACATCCACACCCTTTGTTGGTTCATCGAAGAGAAATACCTTGGTATTGCGCCACGTCCACTTGGCGATAACAATTTTTTGTTGGTTGCCGCCGGAGAACTGCCGGGCGTTGAGGCGCACATTGGCCGGCCGGAGCGACATGCGCGCGGCGGCTTCTTCGGCGGCGGCGATCTGCTTCCGCACGCTGATGATGGGCCCGAAGCCGTTAAACTGCCTGTCGGCGGTGAGTGCGACGTTGAAGTAGGCAGGCACCTGCAGGACCAGGCCCTGGTGCTTGCGTTCTTCGGGGATAAAGGCGATGCCGGCATTTCTGCTGTCCCGTGGGGAGCGGATCCTGCGCTTTTTCCCGTCCACACTCACGGTGCCGGTGCTGCCCTTGTCCGCCCTGATGATGGCCCGCAGGAACTCGGTACGGCCCGATCCGACCAGGCCTGCAATACCCAACACTTCGCCGGCCCGGACGTCCAGGGAAAGAGGACCGCCACCGGTGGGGTGGCTGACCCCTGAGGCCGAAAACAGGATAGGAGCCCCTGGCTGGACCGGGTGCTGCCGCTTGAACGACAGCAGCTCCCGGCCCACCATGTTTCGCACGATGTCCTGCTCCGAGGTTTGCGCGATCGGCTGTGTGTAGTTCACAGTGCCGTCCCGCAGGACTACAACCTTGTCGGAAACACTCATGACTTCGGGCATCTTGTGTGAGACGTAGATGATGCCTACCCCGCGGGTATGGGCGATCTCCCGTACGCGGTTCAGCACGCCTTCGACGTTGTGTTCCAGCATGCTGGTGGTGGGTTCGTCGAGGGCCACGATCTTGGCGCCGAACGCCAGCGCCCTGGCAATGGTTAGAGCGTGCCTTTGTGCAGGGCTAAGCCCCCGAACGGAGGCTTTGGCCTTAAGCGGGAACCCCATCTGGGCGACGTCCGCCAGCGCCTGCTCGATGTCTTTGCCGGCGTCCCGGCGCTGGCGAGACGTGCGGCCCAGCACCAAATTTTGCTCAACGGACAGTTGCGGAACGATGGCCGGTTCCTGGTGGGCGATTCTCACCCCGTCAGCCAGTGCCTGGCGGGGTGAGAAGTGCTGCCGTACGATGCCCTCAATGATCACGGACCCGTGGTCCGGGACGAGGGAGCCGCCCAGGATGGCGAGCAGAGTGCTTTTGCCCGCCCCGTTTTCGCCGGCCAGTGTGCAAATCTCTCCGCGTTCCAAGGTGAAGCTGACATCGTTTAGAGCGCGGACTCCGGGGAATGACTTCGCGATATTCTGCAGTTCAAGCAGCGGTGTAACCATGATGGGTGTCGTTTCTGCCTTACGGCATTCCGGTCGGGTACTCCCCGACGTTCTCAGAATCGATAATGAAGGCCGGAACGTCGATCCATCCGGGAACCTTCTTGCCGGCCATCAGCCAAAGCGCTGCGTCCACGCCGCTGGCACCTTCGGTCACGGGCTGCTCACTGACCGTGGCGGTCATGTTGCCGGCCTGAATTTCCTTCTTGGCCTGCGGGATGCCGTCGGTACCGACCAGCACCACCTTGCCCGTGAGATTCTTGGCAGCAATGGCAGCCGCGACTCCGAACGCCATGCCGTCATTCTGTGAATAGAACGCCTTGATGTCGGGGTTGGCCGTGAGCATGGCCGTGGCAATCTCCTGTGCCCTGGTCTGATCCCACTTCGCGGTCTGGGAAGCGACCAACTCCAAGTTCGGATGCTTGGCAAGGCCATTCTTGAACCCTTCGCCCCGGTTCAGTGCGTTGGATGATCCCGGGTCGCCTTCGATCATGGCGACCTTGCCGCCTTCAGGCAGCTTGGACGCGATGTAATCAGCAGCCGTTTCGCCGATCGTCAGGGCGTCAGGGCCGACGTAAACACTCCCGGGGATATTGCCCTTGGCATCGTTGAGGATGACCACAGGCACGTTCTGCGCCAGGGCATCGGTAAAGACCGTGTCCAGGCCCGTCGCGGAAATCGGCGAGGCAAGCAGGGCGCTGCAGCCCTGGTTTGCGGCGCTCTTTGCCTTGTCCAGCTGTTCGGTGATGGAGGATTCGTCAGTCACGTCGAAGGTTTGGTAGTTAACGCCGAGACGCTTTGCCTCTGCTTCGAAGCCGTCCCGCTCAAATCCCCAGAACTCATTGGACAGCGTCCGGGTGATGTAGCAAAGCTTCGTGTCGGCGGCCGGCGCCGCCGGTTCACCAAGGCTGGCCTTTACATCCGTAATGGGTGTCTTCGCCGAAGCGTCAACGAGGCTGACCAGGTCGCCGCCGCCGGATTCCGGGGCCTGGCCCACTGGACCGTCAGGGGTAGCACTGCAGGCTGCGAGTAAGGCGACTGCCGCCGTGGCGGCAAACAGCTGCGTAACAGCGCGGGGAAGTTTAGTCATTGTGATAATTCCTTTCATCATTGGAAGGCCCGCAACATGCGGCACTCTTGCTAAATTCCGTTGCGGTACTGGGGCACCCGCAACGTTTCTTGCTTTGTGTGCTGGTCCAGCAGGATGCTGGTCAGCTAATGGCCAACGGAGGTGTTGGCAAGGGAAACTCCGACGACGTCCTCGATATGACGGACGTCAGCAGTTGTAAGGAAGGACTCAGGCCTGCTGCACACGAGCCTGCCCGCCTCATTGGCCGCCCTGAGGCACAACGGAAACGGATGGCCGTTTGCCATCGCCACAACCAGTGTTCCCAGGAAGCTGTCACCGGCACCGACTGAATTGACCACCACTGCCGGCTCGACGTCCGCCTGCACGAAGTCATTTCCGTGCAGGGCCGCCACCCCGCCGCCGCCGAGAGTCAGGACAGGAGTCTTCGCGCCGGCTTCCCGCAGAGCAGTCAGCAGCACCAGGACGTCAGTGGTAAGCGGGACATCCAGTACGTGGCAGGCTTCGCGGAGGTTTAGAACGACGATGTCCGCGAGGCGGAGGAGCGCCCTGGCCTCGGCACAAACCGGAGAGAGGTTCAGAACCACCGCAGAACCGAGTTCCCGGAAGCGGGTGGCTGCCCGTCTGACGGTGGGAAGCGGCACTTCGAGGTTCAGGACTACGAACGCCGGCGGATCGTGCGCTTCGACGTAGGCGTCAATGTCTGCCGGCGAGAAGTTTCCGTTGGCTCCGGGAATGACGACGGTGTCGTATTCGCCCTGGGAATCGATTCTGACGTGACCTACGCCGGTGTGGGTCCGCTCATCGCGGATGATGCCTTCGGTGGTGATCCCCCGATCGCGGAGAGTGCCGATGATAAAATTTCCCAGATGGTCTGAGCCCACACGGGCCACGAGGGTGACCGCCGGGTCCACCGCTGCGATGCTCATCGCGGCATTCAGACTTTTGCCGCCCGCGGCCATCTCGAAGTTGTCACCCGTCACATAGCCTGCAGCGCTTACTTCTGCGCCGCGATACGCAATAAGGTCGGCGTTTACCGACCCGACCACGCAGACACCGGTTGGCCGCACTTAGACACCCACTGCTTTCGACCACAATACGGATGATGAGTGCAGAGCATCCCCGCTGGGGAGATCGGGATAGTCCCGAACCAGCTCGCGGGCCTTCTGGATGATGGTCCCCATCCTCTCGATGTTCATCTCGCATTCGGCGACAGGGTTCTCACGTACCGGATCGGTGTCGAAGTAGTACGTTCCCTGGTATCCCTCGCGGAGCAGGTAGTACACAAGTTCCAGCGTCTCCGCGAAGTGGATCGACGCTACCACGAGGCCGTCGTCAGCTACCCCGTGGGAATCGTTAAGCTGCAGCCCGAACAGTTTCTGGTCACGCAGGCACATGGCTGCCGACTGGGAAGGATTCTCACGGGCCATCAGGAGGTGCCCGAAATCCAAGGTGACGCCAAGGTTCGGGCGGTCACAGTCCTTGATGAGGTTCATGACCGCGCCGGTGGTGTTAAGAATGGTGCGTCCACGCGGTTCGGCCGGCTTGTACTCAATGGAAATGCGAATGTCCTGGTCAACGTCAGCGACTTTCCGCAGGCTTTCCACCATCCAGCCCCATGACTTCATGTAATCCATCTGCAGAGGGTATTCATACCCATCATGGGCGGGCCACAGCAGCACATGGTCGGCGCCGAATTCGCGGCAAAGGCTGATGGCTTCCTTGACCATCCCTACTGCAGCTTCCCGGAGCGCGGGGTCAGGATTCGTGAATCCCCCATTGGAAAACTGGGGTGCCGGCCAACGGAGCTGGATGCCGCGCACGTCAAGTTCGGCCTTTTTCAAGGCCGCCTTGATGTCCTCGACTGAATCGCTTACGAAGTGCTCCGGGTAGTTCAGTTCAAGGGTTGTCAGGCCCTTAACGCTGCCGGCAATGGCGATCAGGTCGATCACCGAATCCTCACCACTGGGATACTTCTTTCCCTTGCCCAAGGCAAAGGAGTTAAGGCGTGTGGAGTACTTGATGTCTGTCATTGCAGTTCGCTTTCGATCGTGGAGGCCACCCGGTCCACATGGACGGCGATCGAAATTCCTGACGGAACTTCGGCTCTGAAGTTGGGCTGGTATTGGAAGTCTATGATCCAAAATCCCCGGAAACGGTGGCAGAATCGATATTGAGGCACAGATTTTTCACTGCTGAATATTCATTCAGTACCGCTCTTCGCCTTGGCTAGTCGACGGGCAGTCCGCCTTCCGCCTAAGGGAGTAAAGCTTTCCGCAGGACGGGCAAGTCCACGCGTTATTCGGGCCTGCATAAATATTCAGACACGCACCGAAAGTTACGAAATATGACGCAGTTCACAGAATCATCGACCTTATTGTCGGTCAGCACCGAACAACTTCGACTCTTCACGAAGATCGCCGTGCTCTACCACGAGGAAGGCCTTTCTCAGGGTGACATCTCCCAGCGACTGAACCTCTCCCAGGCAAGGGTGTCGCGATACCTCAAGAACGCAGTTGACCTAGGAATAGTGCGGACGTCCATCGTCCAGCCGGCGGGAATCTATGTCGGACTCGAAAAGGCCCTCGAGGAGAAGTACAAGCTCCGTGAAGTCGTGGTCGTGGACGTCATGGACGGCGCTTCACTGGGCATGAGGCTAGGCTCGTCTGCAGCTACCTACTTGGAAACCACGATTGACGCCAACGACTACGTGGGAATCTCCTCGTGGAGCACCACCCTCCTGCACACAGTTGAAGCCATGCGCTCACGCCCCAGGAAAATCGCGAGCGAAGTCATCCAGCTCATCGGCGGCGTAGGCAGTCCCCAAGCCCAGATGCAGGCCAGCCGCCTGGTCTCCCACCTCGCGGAACTCACTTCCGCCAAGCCCTACTACATGGGATGCCCCGGCCTCGTCGCCAATCAACAGATTCGCGAAGCGTTCCTCGGGGATCCCGCCGTGGCCGCATCAGTAGAAGCATGGGAGCGCCTGACAACGCTGCTGGTAGGAATCGGAACATTCCCCGCCTCACCACTCTGGCAAGCCAGCGGAAACGCCCTAAGCAGTGCAGAAGAAGGAGAACTATCGCGGGCGGGGGCAGTCGGCGAGATCTGCCTGCGATTCTTCGACATCAACGGCGTGCCCATGAAACCCGCCATTGAAGAACGGGTGATATCCATTGAGGCCGAGGCCATGATGCAGGTACCCCGCCGCGTCGGTGTAGCCGGCGGCATGGGCAAACTGGACGCCATCCGCGGCGCCGTAGCCGGCGGGTGGATCAACGTCCTGATCACCGACGCCGACGTAGCACGACAGCTCCTCGAACGACCACAGTTGTAAATTCGCTGACACGAAGCCTGCCGCAGCCGGTGAGTTCACCCTGCGCCACGCGGGGCGGGGTGCTGCCTGGCCCTACCGCACGAGGGGCTTACCAAGGAGCCCATCTGAAGCACACCCACAGCCTGACGAAGACCGATTACCGGCTCTCCATAACTGGCTGAGGAAGTCCCTCCCAAAGGGCGGTTCCGTCCATTACGCGGAGGTCGCGGTAGGTGGTCGGACTAAAGGGCCACCAGCGTTGTCAGTGTTGAGGCGAGAGTGTCTGCAAGTTCTTTCCCCTTGACTACAAAATGTTGGGAATACTGGTTGCGGTGCTCTTCGTGCTCGTGAAAGTGATGAGGAGTTAGGACACCGGAAAATACTGGTACGTCCGTTTCCAATTGCACTCTCATGAGGGCGTCCACGACGCTTTGTGCTACAAATTCGTGGCGATAGATACCACCGTCTACGACCAGGGCTGAGGTGGCGATACCGTCGTACTGGCCGGACACTGCGAGCCGTCGGACGAGTAACGGAATTTCGAAGGCCCCGGGCACTTGGTGGACAGCCACGTTGACGATGCCCAGTTCCTTGAGTTGCGTTTGGAAGCTGTCGACGGCTCGGTCCACGATGTCGGCGTGCCATCGGGCACTAACGATGGCTACCCGGAGGGAGGAAGTGGATGGCATGTCGTTCCTGTTCTTGCGTTGTGGTCCAGGACTTCACAGCAGTTGAGAGTGAATCTATAGGCTTGGAACGGCTTAGGGGGACACGAGCGCTGCGGGCACCCGGGCACCCACAGCCGGGCGCACGGCGCTAGGCGCCGGCGGGGTTGATCACCATATGACGAAGCCGCCGTCGACCAGCAGATCGACACCTGTTACGAAGGATGCTGCGTCGCTGAGGAGGAATGCCACGGGCCCGGCAATATCTTCGGGTTCTGCGTTTCTGCCCAAGGGGGTATCTTGTGCGTATCCTGCCATTGCGCTGGCCTGCTCGGGGCGCTTTGTCATGGGTGTGTTGGTGTATCCCGGGCTGACGCTGTTGACTCTGATGCCACGGGAGGCCCATTCCCAGGCGAGGCTCTTGCCCAGATGGACTACTCCGGCCTTCGCGGTGTTGTAGTGGGCCTGGACAAGCCCTCTGTTGGCGATGGTGGCTGACATGGAGGCGATGTTAACGATGGATCCACCGCCGTTGCGGAGCATCGCGTTGCCTTCGGCCTGGCAGGACAGGAACACCCCTGTCAGGTCGACGTCCAGAACCTTCTGCCACTGCGCCAGTGGCATGTCTTCCGCGGGGGCGGCGTTGGCAATACCGGCGGCGTTGACGGCCAGCGAAATGGCTCCCAGTTCCTTTTCGATGCTGGCCACGGCATCGATCATGTCCTGGGGCTGGGTCACATCCGCCGCGACGTAGGCTGCGCGCCCGCCGGAATTCTTGATCTCGGCTGTAACACCTTCCAGGTCGCTTCCGGCGAGATCGACGCAACCAACAGCGGCTCCGAGTTCAGCGATGGCCACGGCGACGGCCCTGCCGATGCCGCTGCTTGCTCCTGTTACGACGGCTGTTCTGTTTTCCAGTGTGAATTTTGGTGCACTCACGGTGGTTCTCCTAGGTGAAGGGGTTAATAGTTCCCGATGAGACGGGGTGGGGACTGGCGATCAGCGGCCGCTCAGAAACTTACTTCCGGCAGCGGGGAGCGGTCAGCTCTGGTGGCGGCGGACGATCGACTGCAGGTCCTTGAAGTTGCCTTGAACGTTGGCGTAGATGTCCTTGTACAACTGGAAATACTCCATATACATTTCGTGGTTCTGCTGGTCGGGCTCAAGGTGTTCCCGATAGGTGCACCATTCCTTGGCGACGCTGAAGTCGTCGAAGACTCCCACGCCCACGCCGGCCAGGATTGCGTCTCCGAGGGGCGCTCCCGTGCGGCCCTTGAGCATTGCGGTGGGGATGCCGAACACGTCAGTGATGATCCGGCGCCAGACTTCGCTTTTCGCGCCCCCCTCGTTGAAGATGAGGGGGTGGTTAATCTTCAGGCCCGTCCGCTGGAGAACCGAGAAGGAATCGAAGAGCGCGTAGGCAACGCCTTCCATGAAAGCCCGGAAGACGTGGCCTCGGTGATGGTGCAGTGATAGACCAAACATGACTGCACGGGCTGACGTGTCCCAAATCGGGGAGCGCTCACCCATCAGGTAGGGCAGCACCAGCAGCCCTTCGCTGCCAGGCGGGACGTCGCGGGCCTGCAAGGTGATCAGGTCATAGGAGCTGACCTTCAGGAGCCGCTCAACATCGGCCTCGCCCTCGCCGAAGGTATCGCGGAGGTACCGCAGGGCCTGCCCGCCGGTGGTTGTCACCGCGACGGCCGAGAACGTGTCCCGGGGTGAGGTTGTGTAGGGGATGTTCACCATCCGGAGACCGTCCGGGGAGTTGAGGTAGTCCATGTTTTGGTGCACGACGCCAAGGACGCCGCTGGTCCCGAGGTTCAGCTGCATATCACCGGGTTCGACCGCTCCCCCGGCAATCCAGCCCGCGTTGCAATCGACCTGTCCTCCAACGACGCGCGTGCCGGCATGGAGGCCGGTGGCTCCGGCCGCCTCGGTCGTGATGCTTCCCACCACGTCCGTGCTGTCGCAGAGACGGGGAAGGATGTTCGGGTCAATGTGGAGCTTTTCCAGAATTTCGTTGTGGAAAACGCCTTTTCGGATGTCGAAGGCGACCCCGTAGAAAACGGCCGAGCTGGTGTTGAGGGTGAACTCCCCGGTGAGCCGGGACACGATGAAGCCGTCGATGGTGAGGGCCTTGTAGACCTTGTCATAGATCTGCGGTTTGTTCTTTTTGTACCAGACGAGGTTTACGAGGTTTGGATGGTCCTCGATCCGGTTGGCGGTCACGTCTTCGATGACGGACTCCCCCACCACATTCCTGATGTAGTTGACTTCCTCCAGTGCACGACGGTCCATGAGGTTCAAGGCGGGCGCCACCGGCCGGCCCTGGTCATCAACGAGCACCATGGACGGCAGGGCGCTGGAAACAGCAATCCCGACGATCTCTTGAGGCAGGCACTGCGTATCGCGCAGTACCTGCTGAACCATTTCGCAGGTAACACGCCAGTAGGTCTCCGGGTCGTGTTCTGACCAGCCCGGACGGGGGTGGAAGATGGGGTATTCACGGAACGCGTATGCCAGGACTTCGCCTTGGTCATCAATGATGCAGGCTTTGGCTCCGCCTGTTCCGAAATCTATCCCGAGTAGCCGAGTGGCCATCTAAATTCTCTCCTATTTGCGGTACAGCATGAGCGTGAATTGAACCCGTCGCTGTAGTGTATTCGGGCCTGCCGTGGCGCTATTTAACTACTGCCACTCCGCGGCGGTCGAAGGTCAGGAGAACCGCGAGGATGACCACGAGTCCTTGAACGATCTGCTGCGCCGCCGGAGGAAGGCCGATGATCAGCATGCCGTTGGTCAGCTCCACCAGAATCAGAGTGCCGATGAGGCCTCGCGCCGCACCGCCCTGACCGCCGGAGAGCGGAGTACCGCCCATGACAATAGCGGCAATGGAAGGCAGGAGAAAGGAATTGCCGATATCGGGGGTGGCAGCGGTGGTGGAGAAGAGAACGAGTACTCCCGCGAGGGCACAGCACAGGCCGCTGGCGCCGAAGGCGAGTGCCTTCACCCAAGGGACATTGACTCCACATACCTTCGCGGCGCGTTCATTCCCGCCGATCGCGTAAATGAACCGGCCGGTCGCGGTGCGCCTCAGGAAGACGATCAGCAGCAGCCAAAGAATGACGGCGTACACCAAAGGCAGGGGGAAGATGCCGAAGAGGCTGCGCTGGAAGGCTGCGTTGAGGGGGCCGCTGATCAACTGGACGGGAAAACCTCCGGACAGAAGGAGGGCAATGCCGCCAAAGGCGAAGGAGGTTCCCAGTGTCACCAGGAATGAGGGGAGCTTGATGTAGGAGCAGATGACGCCGTTGAACAGGCCGATCAGCAAACCAAGCGGTAGCACCAGGAACACGGCTGCCTGGCCCATGGACTGCGCCAGCAGCGCAGCTGACACCGCGCAGAGCGAAACGATCGCGCCCACGGACAGATCGATGGAGCCGAGTAGTATCGGCGCTGTTCCTGCGGCGACCACGAGGAGCAGCACGGATGCTTGGCGCATCATGCTGTCGAGGTTGCCCGGGGACAGGTATTGCGGGTTCATCGAGGTAAAAATGATGGGCAGGATGACCAGGGCCGCGACCAACAACAGCGTCTGGAGGCGGTCACGGTTCATCATCACCGGGGTCTGTATGGACCGGATCGGGCCAAGGCTCGTTTTTGCCGGCGGCTTGCCGTTGCTTGTGGGCGGCTTTTGGGCTGCCAGTCGTTCAGAACTCATGGTGATTCTCCTTTGAAACTATGAGGTTGCGGCGGCAAGTTCGGTCAGCGTTGGTTCTGCCCCGGACCGGCAATTGAATTCTGCGCTTACGCTTCCGTTGCGGAAAGCGATGAGCCGGTCGCAGATCGGCATAAGTTCTTCGGGTTCGTCGCTGGCGACGAGCACTGACACGCCACGGTCGGATGCTTCCAGGATTAGTCGGAAGATCTCGGACTTGGCGTGGACGTCGATACCGCGCGTGGGTTTGTCCAACACGATGACCTGCGCCGCCTCAGACAGGGCCCGGGCGACAAGAAGCTTTTGCTGATTGCCGCCGGACAGGGAACCGGAGGCCTGTTCCAGGCTGGCAACTTTGACGCCGTATTTGGATACAAGTTCTTGGGCAAAGACCTTCTCGGCCTTTGGTCTGCGGGCAAGGTCCTTTCGGTTCTCGGCTGCCATTGCACCCAGAGCCAGGTTGTCCTGAACGGAGTGAAGGAGCGAGAGTCCCTCCCCGCCCCGGTCAGCGGGAACAAACCTGACTCCAGCGTCAAGGGCGCCCTTGACGGCTGCCGGGACCTTTGTCCCGTTGACCAGAACTTGCCCGGATGATGGTTTGAGCAGACCCGAAATGCACCGTGCGATCTGTGTCTTTTCCTCGGATTCGCCGATAAGTGCAACAACTTCCCCTGGTTGCAAAACCAGGTTCACGGGTTCCGTCAGGCTGGGCAGTACGAGGTCTCGGAGCTCCAGCACTGGGTTTCCCTGCTCCGCGCGGGTCTCCCGGCGGGCATGTCGGGTGACTTCCGCTTCGCCGACCATAAGGTGGCCGAGTTCTTCGGCCGATGTCGTGCGTGGATCAGGTTCGCCCACCACACGCCCGTCGCGCAAAACCACCACCCTGTCGCTCCATTCCAAAAGCTCGCTGCCCCGGTGGGTGGTGAGGATAATGCCCATCTGACTGCGGAGCTTATTGATGTGGCCCTCCAGGAAGTCAACCTGGGTCTGGGTGAGGCCGCTTGTCGGTTCGTCCAGCAGCAAGACCGGCTTTTCGATCTTCGCCAGCCGGGCCATGTAGAGCGCCTTCGCGATTTCGACCAGTTGCCGTTCGGCCATGGTGAGTTGTTCTACGCGCTTTTTCGCGTCGAGGTCGCCGAGTCCAACCTCGTCCAGGAAGTCAGCCGCGGTTGCTGTGGTCCGCTTGGGTGTGAGCAGGCCAAACTTCCGGATGTATTTTTCTGTTCCGAGTGTGAGGTTCTCCGCAACGGTCAGGTTGTCGATGACGGAGAGCTCTTGATAGATGCGGAAGACACCTGCTTCGGTTGCCCCGGAATATGAGGTGGGCTTGAACTTTTTGCCGTCAAGAGACATCGATCCGGAATCGGCGGTGAAAACGCCCGACAGAATATTCAGCAGGGTGGATTTCCCGGCGCCGTTGTGCCCGGCAAGTCCGACGACTTCCCCAAGTTCAAGGTTGAAGGACACCGAGTCCAGTGCCTTAACTCCCTTGAACGCTTTGGTTAGGTCTTTGATCTCCAGCAGGGTGTTGTCCGTATCCATTATTAGAACTTCGTTCCGAAGACTGTCGCTCCCGTGGTGGTGAGCTTGACGGCTTCTGCATACGGATTGTTCTTCGTGTGCTGCGCGTACAGGTCAGTGAACTTTTCCACTGCTCCGGCATTGAGAGAGGCCTCGAGCGCCTCAGGGAACTTGAAGTCAGCGGGCCGGGGAGTGGCGAGATCTTCGGTGAAGAACTTAACCGGATCCACAGGAGCCAGAGCAACCTGCGTGTCCCAGTCATCGGGGTGCAGGTGCCGGGACATCTTCTTCCAGTCGAAGCCTGTTGTCGGCGACGTGGCGATCTTTTTGTACTCCGCCGCGGACTCCTTGGTGTCGATGATCAGGGAGTCCTGGAAGATCATGCGCTCGACCGGATCCAGCTCGACTCCGTTGGCCAGGTCGTAGTTGCGGACGATCATGTATCCGCCCAGCCAAGTTCCGAAAATTGACTGCACAGCGACGACATTCGGGCCCTGGATCAGCTTGTCCAGAATCGCGATTTGCTCATCTGTTCCGCCTACTTTGATGTGCTCGTTTCCCTTCTCTTCGAGAACGGACACTGCCCCCAGGGCCTCTGAGGAGTTGTGGCAGATGATGGCATCGATGTTGTTGAAGCGCGAAAGCATGGTCTGGACGACTGGACGGGTGTCCTGGCCGGTTTCCTTGCCGTCCTGCTTCGCCAGCACGTTAATCCCGGGGAAGTTCGCGACCGCCATGTCAAACCCCTTCTCCCGGGCGTTGGACGTCCGGTTCGTGGGGGCACCCTGAATGTACACGACGTTTCCGCTGCCGCCGATGGCTTTGAACACTGCCTCACTCAGGGCCTTTTGGCCAAGCACTTCGCGCGGGGTGAAAAGCGTGGAGTACATGTCTTTATAGCCGGGTTCTGACGGGACCATCCAGGGCGTCGCTGCAAAGGACGTTGCCAGCTGGATGTCCTGGCCGGCCAGGATTTCACCCATCTGCCGCACCGCATCATTGTTGATCGGGAAGGTCACCACCTGGCTCGCGCCCGCTGCCTTGGCCGACCGCAGCTGATCAATCTGGGCCGCTGCAGATCCCTCGTAGCTCTGCATCCGGTAGGTCAGGCCCAGGGCCTGCGCCGCCTCTGTGCCGCCGGCCTTCCACATGGTGAAGTATTCGTTGGTCAGGGTGGGCACTGAGGCGAGAGCTACTCCCCCGCCCGCGGCACCGGTCGTGCCGCCGGCACCGGCACCGGATCCCAGTGGTTCGCTGCATCCGGCCAGGGCGCTTCCTGCGCCAAGCGCGAGAGCGCCTATTCCCAGACCCTGGAGGAACTGGCGGCGCCGGACATCGGGCTGCCCGTTCAGGCGGGCAAGGAGCCGGGACTTGGCGCTGTCTTCAGAATGCTGTGGATTCGTCATTGGATACTCACGTTTCATCAGAAATTATCGGGGATCTAGTCGCCGTGAAACGCGGCCCCTCCTTGGGCTGAGGTTTCATTTGGACTAAAGCGAATCACATTTGTGAGAGGAATCACGTATGTGAGTTCAAGGCTAGTGTTATGAATCACAGATGTCAATGAGATGGGGCTCCGCTTGGCGCGCTGAGTGTGAAGTGAGAGCTGCAGGCAGAGCGTGCTGCGGCCACATGGCCTGCCGGAGCCGCTGGCCCACGGCAGAACTCATGGCCCCGAGGACCTGCCAGGGGCTAACCGCTCAGCTAATGCGCAGTTCTTCGATTCGCTACCGGTTGTTGCTGCACCCAGCACGAAGGTCCGCAATGACATCTTCGGAGGGGCAAGCAAGGGTGGGCCGCAGATAAGGCCTGCCGAAAACAGGTTGGGGTGACCGCCTATTAGGTCCATCCCAAGTGCGCGGCCCCCGCGTACAACTCAGAGTGCCGCTGGCAGAATTTTCGCGGGCGGGACATGTTGGGGCGGCTGATGCAGGGCACCCAGTTGCCATTAGTGCATGTGGGCGCTGGGGTGTGCGTGCCTGCAGGCGGTGCACTGATGTTCGGTGGGAGGGGATTGCGCCTCCGTTCAGGCGGCTTCCAAGGCATGACCGAGGGCGCTGTCGACAATGAGGACGTTGACGAGCGCACCTCTGATCGCGGCGCTGACGGCTTCAACCTTGAAGGGCCCACTGGCGACCGCCACTACAGTGTCGATGTCTCTAATGTCGTCCAGGTCCAGGGCAATGATCCGCCGGTTGATGGCTAGGTCGAGCTGTTTACCGGCGCTGTCGTAGAAGCGCCCGGAAATCTGTCCCACGGCGCCGAGGTCCACGGCTTCGCGGATCTCGTCGTCGGATGCACCTGCGCGCTGAAGGAAGAGGTTGGAGCTTTCCATTCCGTATTGGCCGATGCCGAGGACGGCCACGTCTGAGGTTCGTCCCAGGGCGAGGGCATTCGCGACCTGCTCCGTCTTCATCAGGGCTGCTGCGGTGGTTTCATCCGGAGCGGTTGCCGGGGCGTTGAAGTAGCGGTACCGCCCGCCCAGTTTTTCTGCAAGATTCCTCACCAGGTCGTGGCCGGAAAACCGGGAGTCGAGGCTAAGTTCTCCTGCGACCTGGACGACTTCGACGTCCACGCGTCGGTTGAAATGGGCGCTGTCGACCATCGCCTCCACAGTGCTGCCCCAGGAAAGACCCAATGTCTGACCGTCCTGGAGGTTTTTATCCAGCCAGCCGACGCCCGCCTGGCCGACGGCCAGCAATCCGTGGCTGGAAGCCCCTACTCCGGTTTCGCGGCCCGGCACGACGATCACTTCGGACACTCCGTCAGTGGAAAATTTAGCCAGCAGGCGTTGTTCCATGGCCGGGTCCCGGTCCAGCGGGTAGGCGATCTCAAACTTGACAATGTACTGTTCCCGCGCGGCTGTGAGCATGCGGGAAACATTGGAGCGGGTCACACCGAGCTGCTTGGCTACCTCCAGCTGGGACAGGCCCTGGACGTAGTACAGGAATGCGGCGTGAGCCAGCCGCTCAGCGCTTTGCCTAACCATGCTGCTCCCTACCGGCACCGGTGTGCCTCGAATGAAACTGTCTTAAATTGTATCGGCCCCTCTATCACCGGCTGGACGGCCGCAATCGAGATTCCGGGCGATGAGCTCCTCCCAGTGATTGAAGCCATCTGCGGCATAAGACTGCTCCTCTGAGGGGTGGAAATAATCCGGGGGTCCCGTCACAGCAGGGCCGGCAGGGAGGTCGTTCCCGAACGTTCTGAGGGCTGCCCGGGCCGCTCCCAGCGCCGTCAGTTCACGGCTGGGCGGCCGGATTATTGCCTTTGACGTAAGGTCTGAGAGCAGCTGGCACAGATAATTGTTGCCGGCTCCGCCTCCGTCGACGGACAGCGGCTGACGGTTGCTCAGTAAGCCGGGAATTGCTTTGACAAGATCAAAGGCCTGGAACGCCATGCTTTCAATTCCTGCCCTCATGATGTCGGATGGGTCAGAATCCATACGCAGGCCGCTGATGATCGCTCCGGATCCCTTGGGCCAGCGGGGTGCACCAAGTTCCGTGAACGAGGGCACCAGGTAAATGCGCCGGCTGGCCGTCAGGTGGCTTCGTTCCGGTTCCGTGTTGGTGGTGGCCTGCGGGGAGAGCATGCGGGAAAGCCAGGACATCGTGTACCCGCAGTGGAAAGCTGATCCTTCCATCTCGTACACAGCTGCTTTTCCGGAGGTGGACCATGCAACGGAGGTGACCAGCCCCTCGGCCGCTGAAGGGTTTCCGCCAAGATTGGCGCTGACGACGCAGGACGTGCCGAACGTTGCTTTCGCCTCTCCCGTACGGTCACAACCATGGCCCAGCAGTGAAGCCTGCTGGTCTCCGATCATTCCCGTAATTGGTATGCGATAGCCGGTGTGTTCGGGATCGGTGAGGCCAAACTGCGAGGAGGTGGGCAGGACTTCCGGCAACGCTGCACGGGGTATCCCGAGAGCTTCGGGAAGGTCATCGTCCCAATCCAGCGAATGCAGATTGAGGAGCTGATATCGGGAGGCGTTTGATACATCGGTCGCGTGAGTAGTTCCGCCAGTGAGGGAGTACAGCAACCAGGAGTCGATGGTTCCAACGGCTAGTTTGCCGGCGTTGGCCATGGCTGCGAGTTCAGGTTTCTCCTCAAGCAGCCAGGCAACTTTGGATCCGAAGAAGAACGTGTGGTTGCTTAGCCCTGTTCTTTGCCGGATCAACGGCGCAAGTCCGTCCTGATCCCAGCGGGCGACGATGTTCTGGCTTTGTTGGGACATCCACATGATGCCGTCATGGACGGGCAGCCCGGTGTCGCGTGACCACGCAATTGCTGACTCGCGCATGTTGGTGATCCCGATACACAGCGGGGCCTGTCCACTCTGGGCGATGGTGGCCCGCAGTACCCGGACGGTTGCGGCTACAAGTTCGACGGGGTCAATTTCGATCTGTTGCGGACCCTTGATTTTTAGCGCGAGTTTTTCCGATGCTCCGACTTCGTGCGCGCCGGTTACAGGGTCGATAAGGAGGCAGCGGACCGACTGTGTTCCGCAGTCAATGGCTAAGACTTGGGGCTGCCTCACAATGGCCCTCCTGGTTAGGGTGATGGTTCGCGTCCCGGTGGTATTCCGGGACGCGAACCATGGCGACATGTATCGAGCTACTCCGTGGGGACGGACTCTCCGGCTTCGCCGATGTAGGCAATGACTGTTCCCGCGTTCACGGTGGTGTCAGCAGGGCAGACAATCTTCAGCAGAACGCCGTCGGCTACGCATTCGACCTCCAGCTGTGCCTTGTCGGTTTCGACGCTGAGGAGCGGCTGGCCCATTTCGACTTCGTCGCCCTCCTTTACAAGCCACTCCTGGATGTAGGCTTCTTCGCTTGTTTGCCCAAGGGCAGGCATGACGATTGCTTCCACGGTGTTACTCCTTTTCTGATCGCTTTGGGTCGTGGGACAGGACGTCCCGGACGGCCGACTCAATGTGCTCTGCCAGCGGCAGGACTGCGGCCTCCAGGGGCGGCGAGAACGGCATCGGAATGTCCCGGCTCGCCACTCGGCGCACTGGAGCTTTGAGGTCGGCAAACAGCTCGTCAGAGACCCTGGCGCTCACTTCGGCGCCCCAGCCACCGGTCAGGTGGGCTTCATGGGCGATGACCAGCCGGCCAGTCCGCTTGACGCTCTCCATGACGGTCGTCCAGTCGAACGGGGAAAGCCATACGGGGTCGATCACTTCCAGTTCGATACCTTCAGCCGAAAGTTTCTCCGCAAGTTCCAGCGCCTTGTACAGCTCCGTAAAGGTCGCGACGATGGTCGCGTCCTTGCCCCGGCGGCGCACACGCGCCTGCCCGACGGGCAGTTCGAAGTTCTCTTCCGGAACATAAGCCCTGGTGTTGATGGCTCCGGCTTCCTGGCGTTTCTTAGCGCCATAGAGCAACTTATGTTCGAAGACCAGGACCGGGTCATCGTCACGGATGGCGGCCGTGAGGGCGCCCTTGGCGGTGTAAGGGTCCGAGATGCACAGCACCTTAATCCCGGGCACGTGCATGAAGAAGCTCTCCGGGCATTGTGCGTGCTGGGCGCCTCGCTGGGAAGCGCCGACCGGGCAGCGCAGAACCATCGGAATCGTGAGTTTTCCGTTGGACATGTAGCGCTGTTTCGCGGCCTCGTTGACCAGTTCGTCCATGGCTTCGAAGACGAAGTCGGCGTACTGAAGGTCCGGCACGGTGCGCAGCCCGCCGATGGCGGCACCGATTGCTGCTCCGATGATGGCTTTTTCGCTGATTGGGGTATCGATCACGCGGTTCCGGCCGTATTCCTCGGCAAGCCCCTGGTACACGCCGAACGCGCCGCCGAAGCCGCCTGGAACGCCGACGTCTTCGCCCAGCAGGACCAGTGAATCGTCCGTGCCGAGCTCACTGTGCAGCGTCTCTCTGATGGAGTCTGCGATGGTGATGTACCGTTCCTCGTCGGTACTTTCCTCCAGCGGGCCCGCGCCCTCAACTTCCTGAGGCGGGTTGCCGAAGATGATGTTGGGTGCAAGGGCGGTGACCGGGTCCGGCCACGGTGCCTGCTGGGCGTGCTTCAGCGCCTCCGCGATCCGCTTTTTGGCCCGGGAGGTGGCTTCCTTCACCTGGTCCTCGGAGGCGATGCCTTCTTCCACGATCGCGGCGCCGAAGGTCTTGATCGGGTCCTTGGCCGCCCAGATGGCTTCCTCGTCCTTGGTCCGGTAACCCCTGGCGTCGCCACGGCTGTGGCCAACGTACCGGTAGGTGAGGAACTCGAGCAGGACCGGGCCCTTGCCGCTGCGGGCGGTGTCCAATGCACGCTGGGTTGCGTCTCTGACGGCCCTGATGTCCATCCCGTCAGCCTGTTCCGAAGGGATTCCGTAGGCCGCACCCCTGGAGGCCACGTTGATGTTCCTTGTGGTCTCGTGGAACGGAGTCGAAGCCCCATACATATTGTTTTCACAGACGAATACCACGGGCAGGTTGAAGGCGGCGGCGTAATTCACGCCTTCGTGGAAGGCTCCTTCGTTGACGGCTCCGTCACCAAAGAAACAGACGACGACGTTGTCCGTTTCTTTGTACTTGAGGGCGTGTGCCAGGCCGGGGGCGATCGTGACGCCGCCGCCGACGATGGCGATGGAGGGAAGGATGCCCAGGGCAGGATCTCCCAGGTGCATGGATCCGCCGCGTCCACCCAGGCAGCCGGTCTCCCGACCGTAAATTTCGGCCATTCCGGCGGCAGGATCCAAGCCCTTAGCCAGGGCGTGGCCGTGGGGCCTGTGAGTGGAGGTGATCCAGTCTTCGGTCCGCAGCAGTGAACAGACGCCTACGGCCACGGCTTCCTGCCCCTGTGACTGGTGCAGTGTGCCGGGAATTTCTCCCTGCAGGTAGCGCAGGTAGGCGGTTTGTTCGAACTGGCGGATCAGGACCATTTCCTCAAGGAGGTGAAGGCTCTCTTCAGCGCTCAGAACTTCCTTTTGCAAGGTATCTGTTGGTTGTGACATTAGCGACCTGCCTGACCGGTGGAGCCGAAGACGTCCATGAGACGCTGGATTTCTTTGCGCAGCGCCACACCTGCACGGGAGTTGGCGTCGCCTTCGAACCGCGAGCCGAAGACAAGGTTCGGGTCCTCGACGGGGCGGCCCAGTTCAGCGACAAGCGCCTGCCCGAAGACGTGCTTGAGCTTGGTGCCGACGTTGACCTTGGTGATGCCTGCTTCGACGGCCTGGCGGGTCTGATCGTCGGGTGTGCCGGATCCGCCGTGCAGAACGAGGGGGACATCGACAGTGTTGCCGATTTCCTTGATGAGGTCGACCTGAACCGTGGGAACGTGGCCGCCGGTCACAAAGTGGACGTTGCCGACGGCGACTGCGAGGCAGTCGACCTTGGTTTCGCGGACGAAGAGCTCTGCGGCTTCCGGGGTTGTGTAGGAGGCCCCGGCGACGTCAAGGACGCCGTCCTTAATTTCTGCCAGCGCCCCGATTTCGCCTTCAACTGCGACGTTGACGGCGTGAGCGGCTGCCACCAGGGCTGCGGTGTCGGCGATCAGCTTGTCCTGATCCCAACCCTGGGTGTGCATCATGACGGAGTTGAAACCGGCACCGAGTCCGCCTGCGGCTTCGGCGAAGCTGTCTGCCTCGTTGAACAGGGTGGCGACGGGAACCTTGGCACGGTCGGCGAGGGCCCGGCACGCGGCCCCGTAAAGTTCGATGCCGCCGGACTGCAGCCATTCGTGGTTGGAGGACAGGCCGCCGATACCAATGATGACCGGGGACTTGCTCGCCTCTGCCGCTGCGATGGTGGCTTCAAGGCTGTAGATGTCCCAGGACTCGAAGTATCCGACTGCGTAGCGGTTCTTTCCGGCGTGGTCCAGCAGTTCGGGAAGGGATACGAGTGACATGAGTTATAGCTCCAATTTCTTCATTGATTTTTGGTACTTGGCAAGATTGGAATGCAAGGTGGCAATGTCTTCCAAAAGACGGGGCCTGCGGTGGCGGATCCATCGGCGGTAGGCATCAATTTCCTGTTGAATGCGCTGCTCGTTCCACTTCAGTTCCCGGGCAGCGATCCCAGCGACGGCTTCGATCGCCTGCAGCCCGGCATCGTCGCCCCAGGACAGCAGCATCCGGCGGGCGACAATGTCCGTCAGTGTGCGGGCGTACTCCTCGCGGATGGCGAGCACGACTTCGGCGCCTACCGCGTCCTTATGGCTGGGCAGAGGGGTGGCGAGGGACGGATCTTCGCAGATCAGTTCTTCGATCCTGGCCGCGCGAACTCCGTAGAGTCCGAGCAGCCTGCGTGCGGTGTCCGGAGACAGTTTGGTCCGTTTTCGAAAGTCCTTCTGGAACTGTCCCCAGTCGGCACAGCGCGCACCCGGCAATTTGAGGTTCTTTGTCCCGGATGCAACGGAGGCCGGAAGGACTCCGCGCAGGGATTTGCGCGACGTGCGTGGTTTTGCATGCTTTTCGACGACATTCATCGCCATCTGGCCCAGTGCCCTGTGGGTGGTCAGCTTTCCCCCACTGATGCTGAAAAGGTTCTTGATCGTGGGATGGACGCTGATGTGGTGGTTCCTGCTCACCTGGGCAGCGGTTGTGGCTTTAGGTGAGTAAGGCAAGGGGCGAACTCCCGAGATGGTGTGCAGGACGGACTGGGAGGTGAGCCGGGCCTTTGGTATTAAAGTGTTCACTTCTTTCAGCAGATACGCGATCTCCTCGTCAGTCATGACGGCTTCGGCCGGATCACCTTCAAAGAAGATATCCGTGGAGCCGATCAGGTAGTTTCCATCGGGCAAGGGGAGCACCAGGATTGCGCGGCCGTCACTGGCTGCTTCGTAGTGCACCCCCGTCTTGGGGGCACCTGGAAAGGGGCCGACGGTCATGTGGGAGCCTTTGGTTCCCCCAATGAGCCGTGCATTTTCGGGCGTGGAAGTGGACAGCACCATATCGACCCACGGTCCCGACGCGTTCACCACAACCCGTGCGGACTGAACCAACTGCCGGCCGGTGAGAGTGTCGGTGAGCCAAACGGTCACACCGCCCTCGCTTTGGTCCAGGCCCGTTACTTTCATGTGGTTGTGGACCTTGCCGCCGAAACGGGCGATATCCAGTGCTTGTTCCACGCAAAGCCGTTCCGCGTTGGCGACCTGGGCATCGTAGTAAAGGACAGCTCCGTAAAGATCATCTGCCTCCAGCCCGGGGTACATGAGCTCAACCTCTGCTTTAGACAGTGCCTTATGCAGCGGCGTGGACTTGTCGAAGGACAAGAGGTCGTACAGGAACATGCCGAGCCGCATCATGAAGCCTGAGCGGCGGTTATGGCGGTAAAACGGGATCAGGAGCGGAAAAGGCTTGACCAGATGGGGCGCGGTCTGGAGAAGCCATTCACGCTCACGCAGTGACTCCCGCACAAGGTGGAACTCCAGGTTTTCCAAATACCGGATACCGCCATGAATCAGGCGACTGGACGCTCCTGAAGTTCCGGCCCCGAAGTCCTCTGCGTCCACAACCGCAGCCTGCCATCCGCGGGACGCGGCTTCCCTGGCTACAGCAAGGCCGTTGACACCACCGCCGATCACGAGAATGTCTACCGGCGCCAATGCCTCGGATTCCTCATTCTCACAATTGTGCACTTGCTCACATATGTGATTCATAGGTAGAGTATGACCCAGATCACGAAGGCCTGTCAACGTAGGACGCGACGGTTCCTCTCGTTGGTTTTCCACATTTACCGGCAATGAACTCGGAAGGGTGCCAATGAGGGCGCTAAGCGACAAAGACTTCCCGCCTCTAGCTAAGGAGGTCTCGTCAGAACTGGAGAATTGGCCCGGAGATCCATCCTTGGCCGTCATCGGGGAGGACGGCATCCTGGGATGCATGGATTCCGGGCGGGTGTACCGGCTGGCTTCGGTTACGAAACTCCTTACTGCCCTTACGGTTCTTTCGGCAGCGGACGAGGGGGTAATTTCGCTCGATGACGAGGCCGGCCCGCCTGGGTCCTCGCTCCGGCACCTGCTCTCGCATGCATCAGGGGTGGGGTTTGCTGACGAGCAGGTCCGTGCACCGGCGGGGGTCCGGCGAATCTACTCCAACACCGGCATCGACCTTGCTGCTGAGTACCTGGCGAGCCGGTCGGGAAAGGACTTCCGCGATGAGATGCGGATCCGGGTGCTGGAGCCTTTGGGCATGCATAAGACGGAACTGACCGGTCCGCCATCAAAAGGTGGCGAAGGGACGATCACAGATACTGCTCGCCTGGCCTGGGAATTACTGAAACCGACGGTATTTCCCGCAGCGCGGATTGACGTGCTCTCGTCACTGGCCTACCCCGGTCTCGGGGGGTTTTTACCAGGCTTCGGCTACCACACCGAGAATGACTGGGGAGCCGGAGCTGAAGTAAGAGGACATAAGTCACCCCATTGGACTAGCCCGAACAATTCCCCAGCGACTTTTGGCCACTTTGGCATGGCAGGGAGCTTCCTCTGGGTGGACAGGGAAGCCGGTCTTGCATGTACAGCTCTCTCGACAATCGAGTTCGGGGACTGGGCGCCCATCGCTTGGCCCGACACTTCCACCGCGGTACTCCGGGCGTACGGAAAAACTATGCAAGCAGGCACGTCTGCTTCAGGTGTCCGGAGCAGCAGTGCCCCGCGCTGAAGGCGCCGAGGGTACGCGACTATTCCAATGCACAAGTTAGGAGCGCGATCGTGACCGTTGTACCGGAGGGCCGGCGCATGCTTCGTGTGGAAGCACGTAACTCTGAAACACCCGTGGAACGCAAACCGGAGTGGATCAGAAGCAAAGTAAAAACAGGACCTGAATTTATTGGGCTGAAAAACCTGGTACGGAAAGAAGGCCTTCACACAGTCTGTGAAGAAGCCGGCTGCCCCAACATCTATGAATGCTGGGAAGACAAGGAAGCAACTTTCCTCATTGGCGGGGCACAGTGCACCAGGAGATGTGACTTCTGCCAGATTGACACCGGCAGACCCGAAGATTTGGACCCGACCGAACCCATTAAGGTTGCCGAGTCCGTACGGACCATGGGTCTGCGCTACGCCACCGTCACCGGAGTGGCCCGCGACGACCTCCCGGACGAAGGAGCCTGGCTGTATGCCGAAACCATCCGGCAAATCCATGCGCTCAACCCGGGAACCGGCGTTGAAATCCTGATTCCCGACTTCACCGGCCATCAGGAGCTCATCCAGCTGGTCATCGACGCCCGGCCCGAAGTATTTGCCCACAACCTGGAAACGGTGCCAAGAATATTCAAGGCCATCCGCCCCGCATTCCGGTATCAACGTTCCCTCGAGGTCATCCGGCAGGGAAACGACAAGGGCATGGTGACCAAGTCAAACCTCATCCTCGGGATGGGCGAGACCAGGGCCGAAGTGTCAGAGGCACTGCACGACCTACGGGACGCCGGCTGCGATCTCGTCACCATCAACCAGTACCTGCGCCCCAGCCAGAAACACCACCCCGTCTCTCGCTGGGTCAAACCCCAGGAATTCGTTGACCTCAAGGCAGAAGCCGAAGAGATGGGATTTCTTGGTGTCATGAGCGGTCCCCTGGTGCGCTCCTCCTACCGGGCAGGACGGCTGTGGGCAGAGGCCATGGCGAAAAAGGGCCGCGATCTGCCCCACGCGTTGGCCCACATCCGGGGTTAACAGCAGCCTGCTAACCACTTAGCAGGGTGCAAGAGCGCGAAAACAGAATCCGAAGAGAACAAAAGAGGTTTAGATGAATCCGCAGCAGTTTGATGTCCTCATTGTTGGTGCCGGCCCAGGAGGGTATACGGCAGCTATCCGCGCAGCCCAGTTAGGCAAACGGGTCGCGATCGTCGAAGAACAGTACTGGGGGGGCGTGTGCCTGAACATCGGGTGCGTCCCTTCCAAGTCGCTGATTTACAGCGCCCAGCTGGTACAGACGTTCAAGAATGACGCAAAGGAACACGGCATACAGGTGGACGGGGAGGTCGCCTATGACTTCCAGGCCGCCCACCAACGCAGCAGGTCAGTCGCCGAGGGCCGGGTCAAGGGCATTCATTACCTGATGAAAAAGAACGGCATCACCGAGTTCAACGCCCGTGGAACCTTTACCGGCCCAAACACCATGGACCTGGAACTGAACGACGGTGAGCGGCAAAGCCTGACCTTTGACCACGCCATCATCGCTGTCGGAGCGGAAACCCGGCTGCTGCCCGGAACAGTACTATCCGAGAGGGTAGTGACATACAAGGAACAGATCCTTTCATCCACCCTGCCCAAAAGCATCGTCATTGCCGGCGCCGGCGCCATCGGTGTCGAATTCGCCTACGTGATGAGCAGCTACGGCGTCAAAGTGACACTGGTCGAATTTGCGGAGCGAATTGTCCCGCTGGAAGACCCGGACGTGTCAAAGGAGCTGACCCGGCGATACCGGAAACTTGGCATAGACATACGTACCGCCACAGCGGTCACTGCCGTTGAAGAGTACCCTGACGAGGTCGCCGTCACACTGACCAAGGGTGAGTCTTCCGAGGTTGTCCGTGCAGAAAAACTCCTTCAGGCAACCGGATTCACCCCCCGAGTCACAGGCTACGGCCTGGAAAAAACCGGCGTAGCACTTACCGGCCGCGGCGCCATCGCGGTCGATGACAAAATGCGAACCAACGTCCCCCACATCTATGCCATCGGTGATGTGACCGCCAAGCTTATGCTCGCCCATGCCGCCGAAACGATGGCACTGGTCGCGGCCGAAGCCCTCGCCGGCGAACCTACGCATCCTCTGGACTACCTCATGATGCCCCGGGCCACGTACACCAGCCCGCAGATCGCAAGCTTTGGATACTCGGAAGACGGGTCCTCCTCCGCGGGCAGTGAAGTCAAGAAAACAGTCTTCCCGTTCGTAGCAAATGCCAAGGCCCACGCCGTTGGCGAACCGGGCGGCTTCGTGAAACTACTCACCGACAGCCGCGATGGCAAACTCCTGGGCGCCCACCTCATCGGCCCGGACGTGACCGAGCTGCTGCCGGAACTGACCCTGGCGCGCCAGGAAGGGCTGTCCGTCACCCAGGTGGCCCGGAACGTCCACGCACACCCCACCTTGAGTGAAGCAGTCAAAGAAGCTCTCCATGGCGCAGCCGGCCAAAGCATCAACATCTGACCGACGCCCTGAACCAGAAAGAACACCACATGACTACGAATGAAATCCAGATCCTGCAGGGAACCACCGCTCCGCTCAAAGGCATCCGACGGGCAGCAGCGCGGCAGATGGTCGCAGCCTGGGAAGCGCCAGCGTTTCACCTCACCGTCGAAGTCGACATGACCAACGCACTCACGGTGAAATCTGTCTCACCTCAATCAACTGTCACCGACCGTCTCATCTCCGCCACAGCCACCGCCCTGCAGGAGAACCCTGGGCTCAACGCCCACTACTCCGAAGAAGGTGTCACTACTTTCGAGGACATCAACATTGGACTCGCAGTGGCAACAGATGCCGGTCTGACCGTCCCGGTCATCCACCAAGTGCCGACACTCAGCCTGCCTGATATTGCACAAAGGCGACGTGAAGCCGTCGACAAGGCCCGCGCCAGAAAGCTTGGAATGGCCGATATTTCGGCAGGAACCTTCACCATCTCAAATCTCGGGATGCTCGGGATCGACCGGTTCGACGCCATCATTAACGTCCCTCAGGTAGCTATCCTCGCCGTGGCCTCCACACGGCAGCGGTACGTCATGAGTGACGGCCAACCCCAATGGCGGCCCATCGCCGAACTGACCCTCACCTGCGACCACCGGGCCGTGGACGGCTCCATGGGCGCAATCTTCCTTAAACGACTCAAAGAACTCATCGAAGCCCCCATCCCCACGCCGTAGAAGCAGCCAACTGACGGAAGCCAACCATGACAACTCGAGCAATGAAGAAGACAGGCAACAACTGGCGGGTGGCGGACATCGTGGTGGCTGCACTGATCGCCGTCACCGGCGGTGTGATCTTCTGGGCCTGGTCCCAAGGCGCAAACCTCATCTCCGTTCCCATCAACGCGGTCTACCCGCCACTGACCGGCCTCTACGCCGGCGGCTGGATGATCCCGGCGGTGCTGGGCATGCTCATCATCCGCAAGCCCGGTGCCGCGCTGTTCTGTGAAACCGTGGCAGCCACGGGCGAGCTGATCATGGGCTCGCAGTACGGCACCACCGTGCTGATCTCCGGCCTGCTGCAGGGCCTGGGTGCCGAGCTGGTGATCGCCGCGTTCCGCTACAAGAAGTTCAACCTGCCCGTCTCGCTGCTGGCGGGTGCCGGCGCCGGGCTGTTCTGCGGCCTGAACGACTCGTTCGCTCCGTGGGGCTGGAACATCGCCTACGCAGCCGAGGACAAGTTGGCCTACATCATCTTCACCGCTGTCTCCGGTGCAATCATCGCCGGCGCGCTGTCCTGGATCACCACCCGCGGCCTGGCCAAAACCGGTGTCCTGAGCTCCTTCGCGTCCCGGAAGGCAGCCACGGAACCCGTCCTCAACTGAAGGGAGCTCGGGGAACGACGAAGGCAAAACGCTTTCCCAGGTCTGGCAGACCCTGCGGCGGCTGCCGAAGTCCCCGCCACCAAAGCGCGGCCAGCGGCGTACGCGAGGGGTAAGGCATCACCCATACCTGCACCCCACAGCTAGCTGATCAGGCTGCAATTCAAAGGAAAGAACGTCATGACGAACATCTCCTATCCTCTGGTGGCATTCATTAGAAGCCGGTTCGAGCGGACGGTAGCGCGGCGGAAAACGCCGCCGTGTGTATGTCACCAACTCCCGATCGACTGCCGGGACCTTTTGGCCGTTCCCGATTTGTTAGCCTTTGGCGGCGCTGTGGGATGCAGTTGCAGTAACCAGTAGTGCACGAGAGCTCCATGCTCATTTTTCGCGCACTCCGGTCACTCCCAGTGTCCAGGGACGAAGGCCCGCCAGCGACGACTTAACGCGCGGGCAGGAGCTCGGCAGCAGCAGCGCGACCCGCCTACCGGCGTCCCGTTGACCCAGGAAAACGGACCCAAAGGCAGGCGGAATACCGCGCTTACTTTGAAGGGCCGAGAGGCGCTTTCCGTACTTGGGATGCAGATCCTTCTGTGTGACTGGGCACCAACTGCACTTCCTAGGCCGTCAATAATTAGGCAAGACTGCATACACTTGCAGGTCTTAATGCCGGACAAGTGGTCGGATTAAGGGTATTGCGCTCACAAACGTGATGTGTAACACTTGAAAGCAGGCAAAGTGTATACAGTTTTGGCTTGCAAGGATTTGCGGGTTCCGATTGAGAGGTGGCTCGTCCATTGGTTGAAACATCTATGAAGGTCCAAACCGATGACCCCGCTGCTGAACCTCGGAAGTTGGTTTCATACGCGCACCGGCAGCTGAGGGAAGCGATTCTCACTAATGCCATTCCCGCTGATTCAACCATCAGCCAGGTTCAGCTAGCCAAGGACATTGGTGTGAGCCGGACCCCGCTGCGGGAGGCGCTCCGCCTGCTGGAGCATGAAGGTCTTGCGACCGTCGAAGTTAACAAGAAAGTGACGGTGGCCAAGGTTTCGCCGGAGGACTTGGATGCCCTCTATGCGTTGCGGATCCAGCAGGAATCACTTGCAATCTTCAAGTCGGTGCAGAAGGCCGACCAGGACCGCCTTGACCGTTCGCGCGAGCACTTGCAGGGTATGCAGTCTGCGATTGGCGACCACGACTATATGCGTTGGGCCAAGCATCACCGCATCTTTCATATGAGCTTGGTCGATGGCGTAAGCGATCGGTTCTGCAAATCCATTCGTCAGAACTTCGACCATGCAGAGCGATACCGCAGGATCTACGTCAACGAGTCGGATACAAACTGGAACCAAAGCCAGGTGGATCACCAAAGCATTTTCGATGCCCTAGTCGAGGGAAATCCTGCAGCTGCAGCAGAACTGCTCGCCGGCCACTATTCCCACACGGCCAAGGGCGTGCTTGCGGCCATCGACGCCAGGTACACGCCTGAGTTAATGAATGCTGCCGTGACGATGGCAATCAGTCTCCGATTTCAGCAGTAACAAACCCAACAGCCGGTCCTGAGTGTAAGCAGCTGGTTCACCAGCGCTTCCGCGATCAGGACAGCAAAGCCAATTTTAGTGATCTACCGAGCGTCCAGGTTTACCCCCTCCTTCCTGCTTCAGAACGGATGCCGGAGCAGGGAGCGCTAAGACGCAGCGATGAAATTCCAATGGAGGAAGCGTGAGCATGAATACGTGCGGCCAGTCAGGCCACGCAAACGCCCAGCAGAAGAACGCGACGCCGCGTTTCCTTCTGCCCGCGGCCGGAGACAACGCGGCCATCGCAACTGAACGAATTGAAGCCGGCGATCTCATCGAGATCGAAGGTCAGCTGCTCGCCGTCAAAACGGCCATTCCCAAGGGCCATCGCCTGTGCGTCAAGAGGATCCAGAAGGACGAAGGCGTGCTGTCTTGGGGATATCCGTTCGGCTACGCATCCGTTGATATCAACCCTGGAGACTACCTCTGCAACGAACGGATGAAAGATGTCCTGACGATGCGAAACC
The DNA here is from genome assembly GCF_054408515.1 of Arthrobacter sp. D3-16. Classification (NCBI taxonomy): domain Bacteria; kingdom Bacillati; phylum Actinomycetota; class Actinomycetes; order Micrococcales; family Micrococcaceae; genus Arthrobacter; species Arthrobacter sp. D3-16. Next base: position 3,668,612 of record NZ_CP096437.1, read on the forward strand.
CCGAAGACTACCCCCTTGGTCTCAACGTAAATTTCACCGACAGGGACAGCACCAAGGAACAGACGCTCCCGCAACGACAGACCCTCGCCACGAACGAGCGCAAGCAGGATTCAGGTCCGGCGTTCATGGGATATTACCGAGGTCCCGGTCGCGGCTGGGGCACCAGGAATGACGTCGCAATTATTGGCGTCACTTCCCGCGCCCGGTCCCTAGTACTGGCGGCTACCGAGGATCTCCAGGGATACGTGCGCGGACTGGACAATGTCGATGCCCTAACGCCCGTCGTCCACACTGAAGGCGGCAGCTCCGGAGTCATACACAACAAGGCCCTGCTGCTCAGGACCCTGGCCGGGTTTGCTGTAAACCCGAATATCGCAGCAGCTGTATTCGTGAACGACCCGGATTCACCCGTTTCAAATGCCGAACTGCTGCACCAGCTCAATTCCCTCGGGAACGTCCATCTCGAAAGCAAGATCCGGTACTTCGTCAGCGCCGGTGATTCCGGCGAATCGGTTTCCGGGCTGACAGCAGTGGTCCGGCCGCTCCTTGATGGTGCCGCAAAGTGTGTGCGGGAGCCGGCGCCGTTTGAAGGACTGAAGGTGGGGCTGCAGTGCGGCGGTTCAGACGCGTTCTCCGGGGTAACGGCCAATCCGTTGCTCGGCGCCGTGGTCGAGAAGCTGCTGCAGCGCGGCGCGACGGCAAATCTGGCCGAGACCGACGAACTTATCGGCGCCGAAGAGCACGTGCTGGCCAAGGTAGCTGACCAAAGCGTCGCAGAAGAGTTCCTGGCAAAGCTCAATGCCTTCAAAAACTATGCTCAACGCCACGGCCAGACCGCTGAGGGCAATGTTTCAGGAGGTAACCTCTACCGCGGTCTTTACAACATCACGCTGAAGTCGCTGGGCGCTGGACGAAAAAAGGATCCCAACACCGCACTTGAGTACGTCATCGCGTACGGAGAACGCATGGAGCTGCCCGGTTACTACTTCATGGACAGCCCCGGCAACGACTTGGAAAGCATCGCAGGTCAGGTTGCGGCGGGAGCAAACCTGATCCTTTTCACCACAGGGAACGGTTCGATCACTAACTTTCCCTTCGTCCCAACGATCAAGATCGTGACCACGAACGAACGCTTCGCACTGCTCGAAACGGACATGGACTTCAACGCTGGCCTGCTCCTCAATGGGCTGGGACAAAAAGACACCGCACAACAGCTGCTGGAGCTCACTTGCCGCATTGCCTCCGGTGAAAAGAGCAAAGGCGAGTACACAGGACAGTCTCAGGTCCAAATTTGGAGGGATTGGCGCCAGGATGGCAGCCGGACCACGGACGCAAATCTCGGCCATTCCACAACCTGCTCTGGGAAACCCCTGGTCCCCGCCGGGCACCGAATCGCAGTACCAGCACATTTCTCGAAGGATTACGGCTCCGGCTCTGAGCGCAGGAGGACTATCGAGATTCTGCCAACGAGCTTGTGTTCTGGCCAGGTCGCCGAGCAGATCGCCGCCAAAATGAACGCCTCGCTCACGGATGCCGGGTCATCGAACTCTTGGGAAGTGGTCGCCCTGCCTCATACGGAGGGATGCGGCGTCTCTGGAGGTGACGCAGAGGAGATCTACACCCGGACGATACTTGGCTACGCGATGCATCCGGCTGTCTCGCACACCATTTTTCTTGAGCATGGATGCGAGAAGACCCACAACGACTTCTTCAAAGACAGTTTGAGGCGCCGTGGCGTTGATACATCGCATTTCGGATGGGCAGGGATCCAGAATTCCGGAGGCATCACGGCAGTGTCGGGCATAGTCGGTGACCTTATCCAGGAACATATCCACGGACATGCAGCCAGCAGCGAAGTACCAGGCGAACCGACCGCCCGCATTATTGGCCTGGCCACAACTACCCCACTTAGCGACCCCGTCGTTGGAATGGCAGTTGATCTCGTCCAACGACTGCTTGCCGAAGGAACCAGCGTCATCGTCAGCGAGACTGACCTCCTGCTGACCTCTGAGGCGTTCCTGGAAAAACTCAAAATCGGCTCCGCACACCCGACAATTCCCTACGCGGGATCAGTCGAGGCAGCTGGCCTGCACGTTATGCAGGCCAGCACATCGGACTGGCTCGAGATCTCGACCGGGCTGGGCGCCACGGGCGCCGAAGCCCTCATCGTTTTTGCCCACCAACGCCCGGTCCAACCGCACCGGATGCTCCCGGTCCTGCAGATCGGAACCGGAACCATACCCAGCACCCACAAAGTGTTCGACATCACCGCAAACAACCAAGATTTGTCGGTGACCAGCGGCGAAATCATCTCCAAACTCAACGAAATTCACCGCGGACACTACGTGCCTGTAGTGACTGCCCGCCCCAACGTTGGATTCCAGATATCCAGAGGGTCCTGGGGCGTCTCGCTCTGAACATTCCCAAGAACCACCAAGAGAAAGACAAAGCACTATGTCAGCACTGTTGAAGAATAAGCTCGCAGCCCGTGCCGCCCAGGGAAACCCGATCCGCGTGGGATTCGTAGGTTCAGGCCGGATGGGTACCGGAGCCATCTGTCAGATCGGACAGATGGCCGGCATGGAGGTTACCGCCATCGCCGACATCAACACCGATCGTGCAGTTGAGGCGTTCGAAAAGTCCGAAGTAAAGTCCCAGCTCGTCACCGTGTGCAATGAAGCAGCGGAAGCCAAGCGCCTGATCGGCCAGGGACAGCGCATCGTCACCAACGATTGGCGGCTGCTGCTCGAGATCGGGGTCGACGTTATTGTCGAGTCAACCGGAGTGCCCGAAGTCGGCGCGGAGGTGGCAATGCAAGCAATCCTCAACCACATCCACGTAGTGATGCTCAACGTGGAGACAGACGTCGTAGTTGGGCCGATCCTCACCTCAATGGCGGACCGTAGCGGAGTCGTCTACACGGTGTCGTCCGGCGATGAGCCTGGACTGATCGGGGAACTTTACGACCGCTACACGTCCTTGGGGTTCAAGGTCATTGCCACCGGCAAGTCCCCCTCCAGCATTGGGGAATATGACCGTTACGCCACCCCCGACAGTGTGCGGGCGGATGCAGAGCGTCTGAAGATCAACCCGCATTTCCTCGTGACCTTCAGGGATGCCACCAAGACAATGATCGAGATGGCGGCCGTCTCGAATTACACGGGGCTCCGCGCAGATGTCCGCGGCATGCACGGACCCGTGGCCGGTGTCGAGGAAATCTGCCGGTTCTTCCGCCCCAAGGCCGAAGGCGGCGAACTCAATGGCACCGGTGTCATTGACTATGCCCGGCCCCTCAAGAACGAGGACGGCAGCATCGACTTTTTCCGGTCGGTCACCCCCGGAGTCTTCATGGTCATCTACACCGACAATGAGCAGATCCGCGAGGACCTGGACTACCTGGACGTTTATGGCGACAACGGCTACTACGTCATGTACACCCCCTACCACCTGGTTACCAACGAGATCCCTCTCTCCATTGTCCAAGCGGTCGACTTCGGCGAACCCACCGTGTTCCCCAAATACGGTCTGGTGTCGGAAGTCTTCGCAGCCGCCAAGAAGCCCCTCAAGAAGGGCGAGACCATCGACGGCGCCGGCGGTTTCGCCGTGTACTCCCTTGTGGACGACTACGAGACATGCAAACAGGAAAACGTGGTTCCACTCGGACTGCTTACGAACGCGAAGCTGACCTGCGACGTCGAAAAGGACCAGGTCATCACCTACGACATGGTCGAAATCAACAAGGACTCAGTCCTGTATCACCTTCGCTGCCTGCAGGAATCCATGGAAACCGCCTGACACTACCCCGCTTCCCTCATACAAAAGGATTCCTGAATGCGCATCGCATCTATCGCCGACCGAGCCACCCTGATCATCGAAAATGGCCAGGAACTCCAAGGCGTCGACATCGAAAAATGGTCAAACGGAAAATTTCCGTCCAACACACGTGAACTGCTGCCCCATCTCGACGAGCTCCGGACTTGGGCGAAAGACCATGACTTTGACTCCGATATTTTCCCGGTTTCATGGGAATCACTGGAAAGCCCAGTCACCGACCCCCGCCAAATTTTCGCTATCGGCATGAACTACCAGGCCCACGCCGAAGAGGTCTCGATCGCAGCTCCCGAAGTTCCGGCCGTTTTTACCAAGTTCCCCACGTCACTGTCAGGGGCACGAAAAGCAATTAAACTGCCCTCCGCCAGCGTCGATTGGGAAATTGAACTCGTTGCGATTATTGGCCGCGGAGGCCGCAACATCTCCAAAGCAGACGCCTTGGACCACATCGCCGGTTATGCAGTGGGACAGGACCTGTCAGACCGGGCTCTGCAGTTCGCTGCAAGCTCATCACCACAATTCTCACTCGGAAAGTCGTATGCCGGCTTTGCCCCTGTGGGGCCTTGGATGACAACCTCCGACGAAGTGGCGGACCCGGGACAGCTGAAGATGCGCTGCACTGTGGGCGAGGAAGTGCTCCAGGACGGATCAACGGCAAACCTGATCTTCGACATCCCCACTCTGGTTGAGCATCTGTCGTCCGTCGTTGAACTGACGCCGGGGGATCTGATCTTCACGGGAACTCCCGACGGCGTCGGTTTCGGTAGAAACCCCAAACGCTACCTGCGCACAGGCGAGGAGCTCGTCAGCACGATTGAGGGACTGGGCGAGATAAAACAGCTCTTCTCGTAATCCAACTGGCCCTAAACAAGCCAAATCTTCCAATTCAAGAGCGGCCACTTCATCGGGGGGTGGCCGCTCCTTCCTCCCGGAATCCACGGTTCAAAGGAGAACAACAGTGAGCTCCACCCTTACCCAGCGCGAGAAAAATCGCGCAACTGCTCTCGGCACCATGGTCGGCGCCGGCATCGAATGGTATGACTTCTACGTCTTCGGCATAGCCGCCGCCCTAGTCTTCAACAAGATATTTTTCCCCGGCGTTGACCCAGCCACCGGCACGCTGCTCTCATTCGCCACGTTCGCCACTGCATGGTTTGCCCGCCCATTGGGCGGAATCATCTTTTCGCACCTCGGGGACAGACTGGGCCGCAAGCACATCATGCTGGTCACGCTCATCCTCATGGGCACAGCCACCACGGCAATCGGGCTGCTGCCCGACGCCAGTGCCATCGGGGTCTGGGCGCCCATCAGCCTTGTCATCCTCAGGTTCCTCCAAGGCCTGGCCTGCGGAGGCGAATGGGGTGCCGCCACCGTAACCGCCGTTGAAAACGCCCCTCCAGGCAAACGCGGCCTGTTCGGCGCCTTCCCACAAATGGGCGTGCCGATGGGACTATTTCTTTCCTCCGGCGTATCCCTCCTCTTCTACATGCTCCCCGAAGACCAGCTGCTCAGCTGGGGCTGGCGCGTCCCCTTCCTCCTCACCATCGTGTTCGTCCTCGTTGGCCAGTACATCCGACGCCGCCTGCCCGAGAGCGAGGACTTCAAGGAAGCGGCCAAGAACGGCGAACTCGTCCGATTCCCCATGCTCGAGGCACTCCGCCGCCACCCCCGCGCAGTCCTAACCGTGTTCCTGGGACAAGCCATCGTCAACGTCACCTTCTTCACCGCAACAACTTACATCCTCGACTACGCCACCAAGCACGGATCCTTCGAGCGCACCACCGTCCTAGCGGTCGTAGCCCTTGCCGCTGTCGTGGATTTCTTCGCCATCCTCGCCGGCGGCCTGCTGGCCGACCGGTTCGGAGCCAAGCGAATCTACCTGACCGCCTGCGCAGCAGGAATCGTAGTCTTTGCCGCGATATTCCCCCTGACCGACACCGGCAGTATTCTGGCGCTCATCCTCGGCATCGCGGTCCTGTTCCCCCTGGTGCACGGGCTTGCCTTCGGCGCGCAAGCCTCGTTCTTCGCAGGCCTCTTCCCTCCGAACGTACGCCTGTCAGGCATGTCCACCGGATTCCAGTTCTCAGGCATGGCATTTGGTGCACCACTTCCCCTGCTGGCCGGTTTCCTGATCGCAACCGCAGGCGGATCGCCTTGGCTCCTGATCGCCTATATTGGCGCCGTCGGCCTCATCAGCACCATCGGCACTCTCACGTCACCGCGCGAGTACACGCCGGTTTCACCGACTCAGAAAGCCCCCCAAATGCACGCGAACAATGTCTGACGATTACGTCCGCGCTTCTCTGGAAATCAAGGCGCTCAATACCCGGATTCGTAGCACGACTCGCGGGTCAGTAAGGAAAAGGTCGTACGTCAGATCCCCCGCCCGGGTCAAGGTAGCAGTCACCTCATAGGCGGCACCCCTTCGAGTCCCAGGTGGCAGCGGCTTCGGGCCGCTGCCACCTCTTACTGTCAAGACAACGGGAGTCACAGATGACACTGAACCGCGCCACGCCACGCAAATATGTCGAATGGAACTTACTGATTAACGCACTGGTTGAAATCCGCCACCATGGCCAAGTGATCAGAACCGGTTTCGTGGAAGACGCGCCAGCCGGACTTCCACGGTGAGTCCCCCATCTCGTCGGCGGAGAAGTACACCCCAGCCTGACGTAAAGATGGTCTCGCATGGGAGGATTCACTTGCCGGTGGGACTTCGGTCTTGTTCCCAGACAACTGTCGAGCCGCAAGAACGGATTTCGTCAGCTCCTGCCCCAAGCGAGTCTCATCGAGTCGCGATTCTTTGACCTATTCGATGATTCTCGGGCTGCCGCACCTCGGTTTCCTGCCATTCAACTGTCAGGGTGGGATTTGAGAACATCGTGAGCGACTGTCAATAAAACGGAAATTTCGCCCTATTCTGACGCCACGCCGATCGTTGCTTCGAGTCCCAGGTGAGGCCGGCCGATCGGCGGCCGCAAGTGGCCCCGCGCTGTCTGCCAGGCCGGCGAATGCAGCTCTTAGGCGAGGCGATCTTTGAGAACCTGGACGGGTGCGGCGGGTTGCTCTTTGTCGGCGCCTCAGCCTGCAAGCGGCGCCGCAGCACTCTACGGGATCAACCCCGATGCGCCCTGTTACCTTATCTACCGCCCGGTAGGATGGTCAGCGTCGTCCGGATGAGGGTGGCGTTATTGGGGGAGAAGTAATGAAAGTTCCAGTCAGGCATGGGCTCGGCAGAAAAATCATGACGACGGCTGCCGCACTTGTGCTGCTGCCCGGCATCAGCGGCTGCAGCCTGTTCCCGTCGCCGCCGCCTCTGCCGGATATCGCTCCGGCCACGCCCGTGTCAGCGCTTCCGCCGGAGTGCCCCTTCGTTGGCCAGAACGATCTAACGCCGGTCCGGATCCCCCTGGGCACCCCGCGCGAGACGATCGGCAGTGTCCTGAACGCCTACAGCGGCTGGTTAAACGCCGGTTCCGAGCTGATCGCCGCCTGGAGTCCAGGCACGGCCGTCCCTGAGAGCTGCGTTGAGCAGCTCGCCGCAAGGAACGCGGAGGCCTACTCGGCCACCCTGTTCACCACGCACAGCGACGTGGCCTGGCAGCAATACTTCACCTCTGTAAAGGTGATGAACCAGCAGAACCTGGCAGCGGTCCGCTCTGTCGAGCCGGAGGGCAGCGGGCGGGGGAAGTTCGAACTGTTGCAGGAGATCGATTCGAGCGCCACAGACAGCGGAACGTTCCTGAAGTTCGATGCCGTCTACCGCCCCATAGTGGCCGGCCAGGGCAATTGGGAGGACCTGGACAAGCCGACCCGCTGGTACGTGGAACTGGTCCCGGCGGGAGAGTTTCTGGTCATCAACTACATCGAGACCAAACCCGCCGCCGGTTAGAAACTCTCCTTTATCAACGAATTTAGGCTTGGCGTAAGACCCGTTATCGGCGTTCTGCAAACGTATCTATGTAGGGGCAGCCGCAAGCTACGCCGCAGGTTTTCTACGGCAGTATCGTTTTCGGCAACAGTGCGTTTTTGGCCATCATGAAGCGAAGGTCGCCATCTAGTTCCCGTGGATATGTCCAGGCTTGGTATCCGAGCGCGGCCTCGAACATTTGACGATCATCCGCTCCGCCAGCAGCCAGCCATAACACTGATGAATCTGGCATGGCAGCATCGACCACTCCCGACCGGATGTATTGTCCGTGCCGGTGCAACTCGACCGGGACACCGACCAGGTTGCTCCAATCACTACACAATTCTGCCGCCATTTCTTCTTTCCTTTCTACCGGTATGCCGCGATGGTGCTCGGAAAGGGACCTGTTGCATGGTGCGTTCTGCCTACCGTGAAAGCAGCAGAGCTTCGCCCTGGCCGCCTCCGCCACATAGAGCCACGGCGGCCTTCCCGCTTCCTCGGTGGATCAGTTCGTGTACGGCTGTGACCACGACCCGTCCGCCGGAGGCACCGAGGGGGTGTCCGAGGGCTATCGCGCCGCCGTTGACGTTGACGCGCTCCATGCTGATACCGAGCTGGGTTGCTGAGTGCAGGGCAACGGAGGCGAACGCCTCATTGATCTCGACGAAATCGAGCTCGTCAACATTCCAGCCTGCGCCGGTTAGGGCTTTGGTAATGGCACGTGCGGGTTTGTCGGCCAGTGAGGTGTCGGGCCCGGCGACCTGGCCGGGAGTTCCGATCGTTGCGAGGACTTCCAGTCCGTGGGTCTCGGCATACTCCCGCGTCGTCAGAACAACAGCGGCCGCCCCGTCGGTGAGTGGTGAGGCGTTGGCAGCGGTCACGGTTCCCTCAGGTGAAAAGGCAGGCTTTAGCCGGCCTAGCACTTCGATAGTGGTGTTTGCCCGGATTCCCTCGTCGCTAGTTGCGAGCACAGCCTCGCCGCGGCGCTGGGGAACCTTTACGGGAACGATCTCGGACTGGAACCGTCCGTTGTCCTGCGCGGCTGCTGCCCGTTGGTGCGATGCCAGCGCGGCCGCATCCTGGTCCGCCCGTGAGATCCGTAGCTGCTCATTGGTCCGGTCGGTGACCGATCCCATGGATTCGTGCTCGAAAGCGTCGGTCAACCCGTCGTGCGCGGCGGAGTCCAGGAGGGTGCTGTTGCCATACAGTTGGCCGGAGCGGAAGCCCGGCAGCAGGTGTGGTGCGTTGCTCATTGACTCCTGGCCTCCAGCGACAACCACCTCGGCTTCACCCAGGCGCAGCATACGGGCGCCGTCGATGATGGCGCTCATCCCGGAAAGGCAGACTTTGTTCACGGTGGTGGCGTGGGCGTGAAGGGGAATACCGGCCGCCGCTGCCGCCTGCCGGGCAGGGTTCTGGCCCGAGCCGGCCTGAAGGACCTGGCCCATGATCACTGCCTCGACCATATCTGGTGCGACGCCTGCCTTGTCCAAGGCGCCGGCGATCGCGGCTCCCCCGAGCTCCACCGCCGATAGGGCCGCGAGTTGCCCCATCAGCTTGCCCTGTGGCGTCCGTGCCGCTCCGACGATGACAACGTCCTGGCCATAGTTCATTAGTGCTCCTGTAAGTATTGGGAAGAGTGGCTTGCTGCGGGTTGCTCAGCCCCGGGAGGGGACTGCCGCGTGCAGATCCGGATTGAAGCGGCTGCCGGTTTCCCGGTTGAGCAACGGGGTCAGGCCTCCGGTATGGAACGGATAGTTGGCTCCGAGAATCATGCAAAGGTCGATTTGTTGTGGCCCTGAGACCACGCCCTCGCTGAGCATGTGCTGGGCTTCGTCCGCCATTGCCCAGAGGATTCTGGCTCGTATCTCGTCTACGGCAGCGGGCTTTGCCGGGGGCAGGAGGACGGCCGCCTCCGGAAGGATACTGCCGTCCTCGGCTAGGTAGCCGGGCAGCCCTGCCTGAGCCACCCGGCGGAGGCTGGGGCTGAGGGGGAAGCGCTCAGGATAGGCGTTGTGCAGGCTTTCGCAGATATGCAGTTGGACCTGCGGACCGATAAATTGCAGGAGCCGCAGCGGTGTCATCCGCAGCCCCACAGGGTCCAGGGCATGGTCCACGGTGAAGGGGTCCGATCCGTAGTCGATGAGCTGCAGGACTTCGCTGAAGAGTCGGGTCAGCAAGCGGTTGACGACGAAACCGGGACGGTCCTGTACGAGAACAGGAGTTTTACCCAAGGTCCTGGCCAAGGCGAAGGCCTTCTCGACTGCGGTGGATGACGTATTGACCCCTTGGACAATTTCTATCAGCGGGAGCACTGCGACCGGGTTGAAGAAGTGGAAACCGATCAGCCTGCCGGGATGCTGGAGGGCTGTTGCCTGTTCATCGACTGACAGGGCGGAGGTGTTGGTCAGGAGCAGCGTGTCGGGTGCAACGATCTGTTCGAGCGTGCTCCAGACCTGCTGCTTGACCTCGAGCTTTTCAAAGACCGCTTCGATGACGATTTCGCAGGGGTAGAAGTCCTCAAGTCGGACCGTGCCATGGATTCTTCCGCGGATCTCATCCCGACGCTCAGCTGTGAGGCGTCCGCGGTGCACGGCACGGTCGAGCTGGGCACTGACCCGCTCAAGGGCCTTGTCGACCCGTTCCTGGTCGAGGTCATTGATCAGTACGTTGGCGGTGGAGTGCTCGGCGAAGACGAGGGCCAACTGAACAGCCATCAGCCCGCCTCCGACCACGCCCACGTTGGCCAGTTCCAGGTCCTTACCGGCCCGGTTGTTTTTACGGGCTTCCTGCAGGAGGTCGAAGGCATAGATGCTCGCGCGGCTTTCGTCGGATTGCAGCAGCGTGGCGAAGGTTCTGATGGTGTCCTCACGGATCGGGTCCTCCCCCGCAGCGAGGCGTCCGCTGGTCCGGTCCCCGTGCTGGTTCCCCGGTCCCGCTGCAGTGCGGTCGCGTTCCTGCCACAAGGCCAGAAGGTCGGAAACGGCAGCGGCGGCCGGTATGGTGTCCCGGGTGCGCTCGACGGCCGGTCCAGCGTCCACGGCGGGGCTTATAACCGAGCGGGCGCCGTCGAGGAGGTCATTGGTCCATCGGAGGGCTGCCTCCAGAAGGTCTTCGTCGTCCAGCACTGCATCGACGATGCCCGTCTCCAGCGCACGGGCGGCGGTCAGATGGTTGCCGTTCAGTGACTGTGTAACCGCGATCTGCCTGGTTTGGGCGGGCCCTATCAGGCGGGCCATGGAAGTGAGTCCTCCCCAGCCGGGGATGAGTCCGAGGTTGACCTCCGGAAGGCCGAGGGCTTTCACCGAGGATGCCGCAACCCGGTAGTCGGCGCGTAGCGCCAGTTCCAGGGCTCCGCCCAGGGCAGGACCCTGGATGACGGCAACGGTGGGTACGTTCAGTCGGGAGATGGCGTCGAAGATGTCGTATCCGCGGGTGGCGATGGCTGCACCGTCCTCCCACCGTGTCGACGTGCGGAATTCGTCGAGGTCGGCGCCGGCGCCGAACACCCGTCCGGTGCCGTGGAAGACGACAGCATCAACCTTGGATGTGTCCAGGGACCAGAGGGCTTCGGCTAACTCCGCAAGGGCAGGGGCGGACCACGTGGTGAGCGTTCCGGTCGCTGGTTGGAACTGGAGAATGGCGAAACGGCGGTTGGACACCACTCGTTCGCTGAGGATCGTCCGGGTGGGTGCAGCGGTAGTCACGTGTCTCCTTTGGTAGCACCTCGGTGCTGAACGAGTTCTAAGTGCGTCCTGAATGCCTGTTGCCGGCAGCAAAGTGGCGCAGGTATCTTTCAAGCCCTATTTGCGGCTTTTCAGCCTTGACATGTAGTCGCCCGCGAACCGCCGGGGTCCCTCCCCTGTCCAGGCCTGCGTCACCAAGGCCGCGTGGTCAGTGACGGCTTCCCGTATTTGTCTGCTGGCGTCAGCGCGGAGCATCTGCTTGTGCAGGGCAAAGGTCTGGGCCGGTGTGGAGGTGAACTGCCGGGCGATTTCCACAGCGCGTTGTTCGACGTTGTCCTGGGTGGTGATTTCATCGATCAGTCCCAGGGCGAGGGCTTCGTTTGCCTCTACCGTCCGCCCCGACAATACGAGCCCAGCCGTGCGGGTGCCGGCGGTGAAGCGCAAGGCCTCGAGGCTCGCAGGCGGCACGGGGAGGCCGACGATTGCCTCCGTGACGCCAATGCGGCCTTGGGCCATTACCCGGTAGTCGCAGGCGGCAGCGAGCAGGCAGGCCCCGGCGATGGTGTGCCCTGTGAGGGCGGCGACCACTGGCACTGGCAGCTCGAAAAGCGACTGCACCAAGGCGTCCAACTCGGTCACAAACGCCGTGGTGTAGTCCAGGTCGTTCTCCAGCAGTCGGGTGAGGTCGACTCCCGCGGAAAAGATGCGGTCAGTGCCAGTGATGACCAGGCCCTTGGCTGGGCCGAGGTCTTGTATCTGGAGGGCGATGGCACGAATGAGGTCCAGGTCGAACGCGTTGACCTTGCCGTGATTGATCCGCAGGACCATGAGGGGTCCATTGTGTTCGACAGCAAGCATGAAGTTCCTAACGTCGGGCTGGACAGGGTGCTTTGTACTGGTTTTTCGGTTACGCAGGCCGCGACTGGGCGACTTCGGGGATCTTGGTGGCCGCTTTGCCCTTGAGCGAAAGCATGGTCCGTGCTTCATCAGCCGTGGCGATTTCCCTGCCGAGGTCTTTTAGGACGGCGACCATTTTCTGGACTTGGTCAGCGTTTGACTCGGACTTCACGCCCTTGCCGGCGTAGAGGTTGTCTTCGAGCCCGACCCGTACATGCCCTCCGCGCCATGCACTGTGTGTGGCGAATTCGAACTGGCGCCGGCCTGCGGCGAACGCGGAGAAGTGATAATCATCGCCGAAGAGTTTGTCGGCGACGGCGATCATGTGATTGAGGTTCATGTGGTCGGCTCCGATACCGCCAAGGATCCCGAACACGCCCTGGATCAGGAACGGCGGCTTTGCGAGCCCGCGCTCGGCGAAGTGGGCCAGCGTGTAGAGGTGGCCGATGTCGTAACACTCGAACTCGAACCGGGTGCCGTTGGCTTCGCCCAGCTCCCGGAGCGCGTATTCGATCTGGGCGAATGTGTTCTGGAATGGGTGTGAGTAGGACTTCTCCACGAAGGGCTTTTCCCAGTCATACTTCCAGTTGGTGATGCGCTCGGCGATGCCGGAGTAGACGAAGTTCATTGATCCCATGTTCAGCGAAGCCAGCTCGGGACTGAATGCGGTGGCCGCAGCGAGGCGCTCCTCAATGGTCATCGAGGTCGCTCCCCCGGTGGAGATATTGACGATGGCGTCCGTTTCTGCAGCAATGCGTGGGAGGAACTGTCCAAAGACATCCGGGGAGGAAGCGGGCCGTCCGTCCGGCGCCTGCCTGGCGTGCAGGTGCACGATAGCGGCGCCGGCGTTGGCCGATGCGACGGCAGCTTCCCCAATCTGGTCAGGGGTAATCGGTAGGTACTCGCTCATTGACGGAACGTGGATTGAGCCCGTTACGGCCGCCGAAATGATCACTTTCTTTGTGGCAATCATGGTGACACCTCTCGATGATTGGTGATGGCTAGTGGGCGTTTGATGGTGGAGCCCCTGTTCAAGGCGGCACCGACCCTTCCGTGAGAAGTTTGGTGTCCCCGCCGTGAACGCACGACAGCATGGTCAGGCCGAGCACGCCCTCACAGCGTGATCGATACGGTTGATTGCCATGTTGTTCTCCAGGGATTGTCTTGCTGGGGGGTATTTCAGGGTTGGGTGGGTGTGACCGGGTGGCCTTCTTAGTGCGATACGGCCTCCTCCTGGGCCAGGGCGGCTCGTGATCCGTGCAGCAGGAGTCCGGCGTCGTTGGAAACTGCCCAGAACCGGCACGTTTTCAGGGCTTCCGGCAGCGGTGTTTCAGGCGCGGCTCCGATTGCTGTGCCCAGAGGAATGCTTCCGTTGGCAGCGGCATCGGCGACGGTGGCCAGCAACTGTGCGAATTCCGGATCAGTCGAGGCTAAGCCGGTGGAGGCGGCCAGGTCCGCCGTTCCGAGGAAGAGGTGATCGATGCCGGGGACCGCCGCGATTTGGGCTGCGTTTTCTACGCCCAAGGTGCATTCGATCTGGGGGATCAGTGCCGCCTGACGGTCCATGCGCCGATACAGCGGCACGTCACTGCCCCAGCCGCCTGCCCGCACCGTCGGACCGTATCCGCGATTGCCGTCCGGTGGCAGGTGGGCTGCCCGGACCAGGCGTTCCGCGTCTTCACGGGTTTGTACATGCGGCACGAGCACTCCGTGGGCGCCCGAGTCCAAGACCCTGGCGATCAGCACGTCATCCAGTTCAGGGACCCGGACCAGAGGCGGGATGCCCGCTCCGCGGGCAGCGCCGATGAGCTGATGCACCTCGGCAAGTCCGAGAGGGGCATGCTCCATGTCGATGATGACGAAGTCGAATCCTGCCAGTGCCAGAAGTTCGACCACATCCGAATGCGCAATCTTCACGAACGTGCCGAGGGCCGCGGGGCCGTTTTCATGCAGCAGTTCCCGGAAGTGCTTCATAGCGATACTCCAGGCGGGTCCGGGTATTCGTCGGCATTGATGACCCATCCAGGCTGCGCTGAAAAATCATCACGGGGCGGGCAGAAGATGTCGATCAAGTGGTTGCGGACCTGGCCAACAGACTGACTGGTATGGACAGCAGGCGGCGGGATAATCGCGATCGAAGGGCTGCCCAGGAGGCGGTGCTCATCTTCACGCCATTCCGCGGCACGGGATGTCCAGGGAGTACGGATGTGGTGGATGTACTCGCCCTCCACGGCCAGTGAGCATTGCTCGAAATCCGGGTGGGAATGCGGGGAAAGTGCGTCCGGATTGCGCGGTCCCTGGTCGGGATCAAACCAGTTGACCATCAAGGTGCTGGACCGGAAAATCCGGCCGAAACGCGAAGGTTCGTAGGGGTAGTCCTCGATACGGTAAGCCTGGACCTTGGGGTCGCCGAGGGGGCCGGACCACGCTTGGAACGGGGCAACGTGGGGGTGGGCCTCGGCGTAGTCCCTGGTGTTGCGGCATGTGGCCAGCAGGTCCTCAGCACGGCAGGAGAACAGGCGGACCAGAGGCCCGCTCCGGCGGATCTCGATCTCGCTGTCTCCCGGTGGCACCACGACTAGCGCGGGCCCTGCGACCTCACGGTCCGCCGCGCCGGTTGCCACGCTGACCACTCCTTCATGGTTCAGGAGCAGCACCATGTATTCGTCTGGTTGGTCCTTGCGGGCGAAGGCGTCGCCTTCGACGGCCCAGGAATAGGCGAGCACAAAGTTCTGCCCGCGAACCCACCAGGTGCGGCTGCCCGGCCCGGAGATCTCATCCGGTTCCAATTGGCTGAAGTCGAAGAAAGCAGGGGCAGCGGATGCGATGTCGCTGGCCGGCTCTGCACGCGTCAACTGTGAGCGGAGGTTCTGCGGATCGTAGGTCATCAGGTACTCCAAGCGGTGAAATGGAAGTGGGGGCTGACGGTCATTGTGCGGCTGCTGCTGCGTCAAGGGTGTTGCGGAGTAAAGAGGCGATCGTCATCGGTCCCACACCTCCCGGCACGGGGGTGATGATGCCGGCGATTTCCTTAACGGCATCGAAGTCCACATCGCCGCACAAGCCGGTTTCCCCACGGTGGATGCCCACGTCGATGACGGCAGCACCGGGGCGGATGTGGTCAGGGCCCAGCAGGTGCGGGACGCCTGCGGCAGCGATCAGCACATCTGCCTCCCGGGTCACCTCTGCAAGGTCACGCGTGCGGCTGTGGCAAATGGTGACCGTGGCATGGCGGGCCAGCAACATCTGCGCCATCGGCCGGCCGACCAGATCGGAGCGGCCCACCACAACGGCGCGGGCACCGGACAGTGGAACCTCGGCGTGGTCAAGCAGAGTCATCACCCCTGCCGGTGTGCAGGGCTGCAGGCCCGGACGTCCCTGTGCCAGCCGGCCGGCGCTGATAGCTGTGAGCCCGTCGACGTCCTTAGCCGGGCTGATGCGGTCAATGACGGCTCGAAAATCCAGATGCTTGGGCAGAGGAAGCTGAACGAGGATGCCGTCGACCTCGTGATCGGCGTTCAAGTCGTCAATGAGAGACTCAACCTCGTCCTGCGAGGCCTCGGCGCTGAGGTGCCGGTGGAGATCACGCATTCCCACTTCCACGCACTGTTTTCGCTTGTTCTTGATATAAATCTGGGAGGCGGGGTCATCGCCTACCAGCACTGTGGCCAGACCGGGGGCTTTGGCCAGTTTTGCGACGTCGGCAGCGACGCTGCGCCGCAGCTGGCGGGCTACATCGGCGCCGTCCAGTACGCGGGTGCTCACGAAAACACCACCGTCGTATTGCCAAGCCGCACAACACGGTCCTCGCAGTGCCATTGCACCGCCCGCAGCAGCACGGACCGCTCCACGTCCGCGCCTTTGCGCTGGAGCGTGGCGGCATCGTCCCGATGGTTCACCCGGATCACGTCTTGTTCAATGATCGGGCCCTCATCAAGGTCGGCCGTGGCGTAATGAGCGGTCGCGCCGACGAGCTTCACACCCCGCTGTTTGGCCTGCTGGTACGGTGCAGCGCCCATGAAGGCCGGCAGGAAGGAGTGATGGATGTTGATGACCGGGCAACCGACCTCCCGGAGGAAATCATCGGACAGGATCTGCATGTAGCGGGCCATCACGACCAGGTCGAAATTGCCGGAGAGCAACTGCAGCTGCTGCTGCTCAGCATGAACCTTGCCATCCCGGGAAACAGGGATGTGCACGAACGGCACACCGAAGGAACGCACCTGGGCCGCCAGATCAGCATGGTTAGAGATCACAAGACCGATGTCGATCGGCAGTTCTCCCCGGCGCCACCGCCACAGCAGGTCCAGAAGGCAGTGGTCGTAACGTGAAACCATGATGGCAACACGCTTAGGCGCCGCCACTTCGGTGATCTGCCACTCATCAATCTGAAGCGGGCCCGCTACCAAAGCAGCGAAGTCGCGCCGCAAGTCCTCGACAATGACCGACAAGGCCTTGCGGTGGAACACCAGACGGAGGAAGAAGTGACCTCCCTCGGGATTCGTCGTGGTCTGGTCCGATTCCACGATGTTAACGTCGTAGGTCCGCAAGAACTGGGAAATTGCTGCAATGATGCCGGGCTGATCGGCGCAGTGGACGATGAGGCGGCCAAGATCCTGAACATCCCCGTTACCCGCAGCCTGATTAGTCACGATGCTGCGGTTCGTGGTTTCAGCTGTCTTAGTCATGGTTGTACGACCTCGTGTTCTGAATCGGGAAGTGAAGCCAGATCCGCAATGGGTCTGGTTTGTGATCTGTATCTCAGCCTAGGAACGTGTGCCAACGCGCCGCGCCCCCCGGGACCGAGGGGATTTCACATCCCCTCGGTCCGGGAAGGTAAGGACTGCGCACAGAACCGTTTCCGAAACGCCTGTTGCTGGCATGGCTGGCGCATGTTCTCCGGGCGGGCAGCGAGGACCGCTCCTGGGATACTGCATTCAGAGGCGATCCGGCCGGCAACCGGCGCCCTCCGGGCGCCAGCGGCTCGGCAGGCCGAACCCGACAAACTAGCCGAGCGCTCCTTCTTGTTGGGTCAGGTCGCTCCGGCGGCTGTCCTGCTTGTAAGGGGCAGGGCGATGATGGCCGCCACCATACGAAGGGATGAGCGGCCGCCATCAGGGTCGATGGTCATTCGCACTGCACGATGTTCCACGTCCGCTTCGACGAGGAAAGTCGAGATTGCCAACACGACGCCCGGCCTGTCGGTACAGGTCACAAGTAACCGGGCACTGATGGTTCCCACCACTCTGATCGGCAGCGGACACGGCAGAACCAGACTTCGGTCATTTCACTGGTCCACATCGATAGCCGCGCTACCGATCGGCTCGGTCCTTGCCGGCGGATACGGAACCATCGGCGGTATCTGGATTGACCCGGTGACCGCCAGTCGTGCCGGTGACCTTCTTGGCCCGCTTCATTTGCGCTGAAGTGTCTGAGGGGCCAGGACCGCGACATGTTTTGCCAACCAAGCGTCGGGGACGCTAGAACCCCATTCGTCGACGCCACGACGGTCCTCGAGTGACCAGACCTGGGGTCCGTTCCATCGGGGATCCTCACCAATGCGGATCATGCCAGACCCTAGTTCGACCATCATGCCGGAGTGATCCTCAAGGTACGCGAAGATGCTACCGCCCGTCCCGTGACGACCCACACCCCACACCAAATAGTGAGAGGCATCGACGTAGTTATCTACCCGGTCGATAACCTCCGTGACGTCTCGGTAGTCGAAGGCGATGTGATGCAGGCGGATCTTCTCGCTCTTCAATACGGCGATGCCGTGATGATTCGCGCCAGGCACCGGGCAGTGCAGCCAGGCAATGAACGGGTCGTCGGTGCTGCCGATCCAGTCCGAGGGCCGGAGACCAAACGCCTCCATGAAGAAGGACATGTGCGTCGCGACGTCGGGAACGCCGATGTTGAAGTGCGAAAAGTGCAGTGGACGGGGGAGCTCGGAGGGCGCCGGTGCCGGCACGCGCTCCATGCCCTCGTAGAGTTTGACAACAAAGCCTCCCGGAATCTCCAGGAGCCGGCCGCGAGAGATTCCACTGTGATTGATCGCCCCGAGATCCAGGGCGCCCGCCGTGATCGCCCGTGCGACGTCGTCGTCGAGCGTGCCATCGGCTACCGCCAAGTTGAGATGCCGTAGACCCGGCTCCTCGGCCAGAGACTGCACGAGGATGAGGTCGTGGTGCCGATCCGCCGAGCGAAGGTATGCCGTTCCGTCGACGCGCTCTGTCAGCTCGAGCCCTATCTTCCGCTCGAAAAACTCAATGGACTTTGAAAGGTCGGGCACCTCTACGGTGACCGATCCGACGTGGGTAATCATGATGTGCTCTGTCTCCTTAGGATCGACGCAGTCATCGACTCACGCCCGGTTTGCAAGTCTTGGGATGTTGTTGACGTCAACGTTCTCGTTGCGGTTCTCGTTCAGATACGGGAAGCGGGACACCGTCGCTCGGATCTCCTTCTGCCGAGTGCCGGGTTCACCCCAAAGTACGGTCACTTCGGTGCCCAGTTGCGCGTATTCGACGTCGATCGAGCACAGCGAAAGCATCTTACGGAAGTGCAGGCTGTAGGTCCGTCCGGAACTGATGCCCACCAACTCACCGTCTTTCAACACTTGATCAGCGAAATACGTCATGGCATTGCCATCGGCGAAGGCGTGCGTCGGAGCATCCATGTTGGCAAATGGCTCCTCCGAACCGAACTTCGACGCGTACACATCAACGATGTCCTCTGAATTCCATTCGAGTGTCACCATCGCTCGACGGGGGTTTGCGACCTCGCGCTGCAGCGCTTCTTTACCAACGAAGTCATGCGCGAAGTTGATACGGTTGGTCCAGCCCAACTCCACCGGTGTGCGGTAGCGCAGAGAGATGTCGCTTCCCATGCTTCCGCGGCACGTGGTGGAGTGTCGGAAGAGTTCTCCACCGGCCTTTAGCCATGCAACGAACTCTGGATCCTCGACCCAAGGGTGTGGGAAGTGCACGAACGCCTGCGGAAATCCATCTTCGGTGTGGTTCATCAGGTACGAACGGAAGCCAATCCGCTTCAGACCGTAGGCCTTACCGACCTCGATGATGCGGTTATAGACGCTGCGACCATGCTGAGCGTCTCCGTGCAGTTCATAGGCCAGTGTGCCTGCCATCCCAAGCCGCGTGACGGTGAGATCCGTGGCCGAGATCTGCACCTCGGCACCGTCGATTTGGGTTCGCCGGTGATGCATGAACCGAATGTCGTGAAAATCCTGACGAGTCGCCTCCTCGATGATCTCTAGCGCATGCGGACCCGCTACCTGGTAAAGGAACTTCTGCCCCGTGAGGATTTCGCCGGTAGCGTCCCAGTCGCCCTTCTCAAAGACATAGGCGATATAGAGCGCACCCATCTCGTAGCAAATGAACTCATCCTCCGCGAGACGCATGATCACACCATCGCCCATATTCAGGCCGTCTTCATTGCACATGATGGCGTGCTTGTTGGATCCGACCGGGAACTTCTCCATGTTGTTCACAAGGACGCTCGACAGGAATCGAACGGCGTCCGGACCCTTGATTCGCCAGGTCGGCTGCGGATTCAGGGAAGCGGAGATGTACGCCCCCGACTTCCACGACTGGACTTCATCCATCCAGTTCGTGTACTCGAACGGCATGACGACATCACCTGCACCGATGTAGATCATGACAGATGGGTCGTACGGGATCATGGGATGGTGGAGGAACATCTTTTCCACTCCATGGTCGGGCCCAGAGATCGGGGCGGACGTGTTTTCCATCGCAATGACGTCATTGTTCATGTCTGCGAGTTCCTTTCGTTGTTGACAGCTGCATGCGGACTCACGATTTTGGCGTCGCCTCGGAAGACCACGCGGACGTCGCGGGAGAGGAATCTCCACCCGTTCTCGGTGTTGACTAAGTGATCGTGCACATCCGAGATAGCGAGAGGGAGAGTAACCGGGAGAATGGGATCTCCGTCGCCGCCATAAAGGAGCATCACGCTCTGCTGACGGCACTCCGATTCGGACAGGAATTGGACTCGGTTATTGAGGAAGAGGTGCCGGACCGTACGTGGACCGAGATTCTCTCGTGCGAGGTACGCGGCTCTGATCACCTCTTGTCCGACGAGATCGTGTTGATCGATCGAGTATCGCCCTTCGGGCGTGAAGAGCTCTGAGATTCCTCGTCCTGCGCAGTGGTCGAGGCGGTAAGCGAACTCGGCCATGACTTGTTCGATGCTGGTCACTGCTGTGGCTTGCTGGGGGAGTCTCTCGACCATCTTTGATCCTCATCTAATTCAGATCCGGTGGAACCGGATGATGTTCAGACTAGGGACCTGTCGTGATGCTGATCAAGAGCCGTTTTACGATCAGATTATTAGGTTTCACCGATCAATTGCCCCGGATTCCGCCAATCATGGCGGCTATTCTTCAGTCTTCTGACAAGATATGAGGATGGACATCAGGCAGCTCGAGTGCTTCTTCATGGTCGCTGAAGAACTGCACTTCGGGCGTTCTGCGGAGAAGTTGGGCCGGAGCCAGGCCGCGGTCAGCGAAACAATAGCTGCACTTGAAAGGGATCTCGGCGGTGATCTTTTCGCGCGCACGACTCGATCCGTTCGACTGACTAGGTTCGGCGAGCGATGCGTCCTGGCCTTACGCCCGCGGTACGAAAACCTAGTCGACGAATACCGCGCTCTTCGGAGGAGTCGCCCTCGATCACAGTTGGCGATGGCATACACTCCCCAGCTCGCTCAGTTCATCCTGCCGCATTGGGTGACGCACCTAATCGACAACGACATCACCGAACTCGCCAGAGCCTGGCTCCCACATGTCATGCACTCCCAGCAGCAGGTGGTCGCGACGCTCGAGGGAATGATCGACATCGGGTTGTGCTGGGAACCCCGCCCCCATGTCGATCTGGCGGTAACACGTGTAGCGCGATGTCAACTCGCGTTGATCCTCCCGGCAAGCGACCCTCTGTCCGAGCAGGAGTCCATCGCCCTGGGAAGTCTGCACGGTCGCCGCATCCTCGTATCACCTTCGAGTCATCATGCTGAGATAGACGCCATGGTGCGCGCGGCCGTGCTCCAATCTGGCCTCCATGTGAGCCAGATCGAGGAAACGGCGAGCTACGATGAACTGGGGTTGGCTGTGATCGCAGGTGCCGGCTTCGGACTCCATCCGGCCACTCTGGCTGCGACTAGTCGCGTGCCGGGAATCGTCTTCCGGCCGCTGAGCGATGTCCAACTCTCGGCAGACATTTGCGTCGTCAGTCGCCGCGATTCGCACGATCCCCGCGTAGCTCAGGTGACCACAATTCTCGGCAAGGTGGTAAGCGACGCTGTGGACATGCTTCCTGGCGTCGAGGCCCTCGGCGTTTGGGAATGACGAATCACTGCGCGGCCTCGAACATATGCCGCCCATCCGGTCCGTCAGCAGTTAGCACGGAGGGGTACACCGGCCGCTGCTGCGGCCTGCCAGGCGGGGTTCTGGCCCGATCCCGCCTGAAGGACCTGCCCCATGAACTTTGCCTCGACCATCTCTGGTGCTACGCCTGCCTTGTCCAAGGCGCCGGCGATCGCGGCTCCCCCGAGCTCCACGGCCGATATGGCCGCGAGTTGCCCCATCAGCTTGCCCTGCGGCGTCGTGCCGCTCCGACCACGAAACCGGGGCGGTCCTGGATGAGAACAGGGCTTTTACCCAAGGTCCTGGCCAGGGCGAAGGCTTTCTCGACAGTTTCTGACCGGGCGGGCGCCGTCGGGGAGGTCATTGGTCCATGGGAGGGCTGCCTCAAGTAGGTCTTCGTCGTCCAGCACGGCATCGACGATGCCCGCCTCCAGCGCCCGGGCGGCGCTCCTTCCGTGAGAGGCCTGGAATCCCCGCCGTGAACGCACGACACGTCCGATCGTAAAATCTTTCTGCGGCTCAGCTCTGCTCATTTGAGAGAAACGTGAGCGCGCGCTCCTGCACTTCCCGCAGGGCCGGTGTTTCGACGTGCCCCAACCCGGGGATTAGAATCTGGCGTCCGTTGGGCAGCAGCCGGGTCACTGCATCCGGAGATCGGGCAATGTCGTCGTCTTCTCCGGCGACCATGAGCACGTCCGCTGTGATTCGAGCGAGCAATTCCTCGTCAAACGTCTGCGGCGGGCGGCAAATGACCGCGGCCATGGCGCTTAGGTCATTGCCCGAGGCCAGCGCCTCTTCCACGACCTGACGCAGTCCATCAGGCGCCCCGTGGGGGACTCCATGGAAGAGAGCAGTCGAGACGACTTCGCCGTTCTCCACCGAAAACAGGTTCTCTCCAACCCCTGCGATCACCAACCGCCGGAAATAGGTGGGGTGCTCGGCGGCAAGCCGTAGAAGCAGCTTGCCGCCGAGCGAGAATCCGACACCATCGAGGCAGCCGCGGTGCTCCAGGGTGCGCCAAAGCTGATCTGCGATCTCGGCATAATCCTCGGGCCGGGCTGATGCGACATCCGGACTGTGCCCGGGCAGGGCGACGGGTATTACAGTGCGGCCTTGTGCCCGCAGCTCGCGCTCGAGCCAGGTTCCCCGCCAGGTCCTGTCGTAGGAACTCCCCCATCCGTGTACCAGAGCCACAGGAGGCAGGCTCTGATCCACGTGATGGGCCGACACTGCGTTCATGACGCACGACTCCTCAGCATGACCGAATCATTGCCCTCGGCCACGAAGACCGCTTCCAGCCGCCGATGGGCGATCAACAGGTCATCGTCGTAACCGGTAAGGGTGTCTTCGACATCGCACACCGCCTGAGGGAGCTGCAGGGAAACAGGCAGGGACCCGTGCCCGGCATACAGGACCAGGGCGTATCTGGCGACGATCCGTGAGTCATCCTGCTCGTTTACCTGCAGGTTGGACACAAGGTGGCGGGACACACGGTCTCCTGCTGCACGCCGGGCGGCGTATCCTTCGGCGATGGCGTCGCGGCCGGACATCGTCATCGCGGGCATTTCGCACACGCCTTCGGGCAGGAAAAATTTTTCCCCACCGCTGCCGTGCTCGTGGTCGACGTTCCACCAACTTCCGTGGACGAGCCCGGCGACGGCAGTGAGCAGGGCAGCCTGATCCGTTATGCCGCCGACCTGTGATCGCATGGAACGGCTCCTAGGATCCCTGGGTCATGAAGGTCTCGGGCATGTTGTAGGCCCAGCCGTTCATGATTTCCGGGAACTTCTCCGGGCTGGTTTCGGCGATGAAGAACTCGGAGTCCTCGAACTCATTCATCCCGGCGCTGAATTCGTTGCGGTTGCCTGTCGGGTCGAAGGCGTATGCGAAGCAGTTGGTGCCGAAGCCCTGGGTGTCGCGGGGTATGCCGCCCATGTGCCGGCCGGGGCCGAACTCCCACCTGTTCCCGGTTTCAACCAGCCGGTCCGAGAGCCGGAAGTAGTGGTTTCCGTCTTCCACAGCGAAGGCGATGTGGTGAAGGCGGTCTGACTTGCGCTGGGCCTGCATGTAGGCCAGGTCGTGGTCCTTTTTTGTGGCGCGCATCCAGGAGGCGGCCCAGTTGCCAGCGATCGTCAGTGCCAGCGACTGTTTGAACCCGAGCACCATCTTCATGAACTCCGAGAACTCCCGGGGGTCAGCCTCGCCCAGGAGGTTGATGTGGTCGATGTCTGTCGGACGGAATCCGCCATCGGATGTCGTTTCAGTGACGCCGGCGCGGCGGTTGCCATCGGCTACGACGAACTCCATGCGGTGGCCGCTGGGCAGGTCGAACCCGAGGATCTCGTCGTGGCCGGGCCGGTCAGGGCTGCGGTACTTCTCGTACTGCACGCCGTTGGCGGACAGGCGGTGGACAATTTCCTGCAGGTCATCGGCGTGATCGACGCCGAAGGCGAAGCTTTCGATGCTTTGACCTCCCGCGATGAGGGTCAAGTCGGCGGCGTCACCGGAGCAAGCGAGCAGGGCACGGTCTGTGGTTTTGTCCAGCACGGTCAGGCCGAGCACCCCCTCGTACCATTCCAGTGCCTGATTGAGTTCTTCGACCCGGACAGCTGCGTGATCGATACGGTTGATTGGCATTTTGTTCTCCTAAGGATTTTCTTGCTGATTGGTATTTCAGCGATCGCTGGTCGGACAGCGGCAGGAGGGGGCAGGTGCCGCCACCTGCATGGGTAGCACGAGTGGCCCGGCCTGCCGGACCAGCCGGGCTAAACGAGGACGGCTGGTTCCTTCGTAAGGTCGCGTCGGCGGCTGTCCTGCTTGTAGGGGGCAGGGGCGACGGTGGCCCGGATCTCGGTCTGTGGTTCCCCAGGCTGGCCCCAGAGGACCGTCACTTCGGTGCCCGGGGCGCTGTGCTCGACGTCGATGAACGACAGCGACAAAACCTTCTTGAACCATCGGCTGTAGCCCGGGTGCGTGGCGTGGCCGATCTTTTGGCCGTCTTTGACGATCCAGTCGGTCCATGCCGAGACCCATTGGTTCTCGGGCAGGTCCAGCTGCTGGTAGACCGGCCCTTCGTCGTAAAGGGAGGCATGAATGCGCTTCAAGTCCTCACTGTTGAACTCCAGCGTCACGACCGTGCGGCGCGGATTGGCCATCTCCTCCTCCAAGGCCTTTCGGCCCGGGAAGTCGTGGTCAAAGGCGATGTTGCGCCCCCATCCCATTTCAATGGGGCTGCGGTAGAGCTCTTCAATGTCCGCCCCGTCCCAGCTGCCCGTGAAGGAGGTGGCGAAGTTGTAACGCAGCGGTCCGCTGAAGGGTGTCTGCTCCCACTCGGGCGGAAGGTTCTCGTCCATGAAGCGGAAGTAATCCGCCTTACTGTCATCGGACAGTGCGTTCATGAAGTGCATGCCACCGGTTGGATAGCAGGCTTCGAGGTGGTTAATCATGAACGTCCGGGTGCCCAGGCGCCGCATCCCGAAGTCCTTACCCGCTTCCAGGATCGCCTCCAGAACCTTCTGATGGTTCTCGATGGGCCCTTGCAGCTCGAAGCCGACTTCCCCCGCCATTCCTTGGCGCAGGAACATGACGTCCTCGCCCCGGATGGTCCCGTATTTAGTGGACATGAACTTCACGTCCAGGAGGTTGGCGTCTGTGAGGCGCTCCAAGACAGCCAGGGACTTGGGCCCGGAAATCTGAAACTTATGCGTGATCGGGAAGGTGATTTCCACGTCGTATCCGCCCCGGTGGGCGTTGTACAGCGTCCACTGCGGCGTCCCGACCTGATACTCGAAGTCGTCCTCCCCGTGACGGATCAGGATGCCTTCAGAGATCACCTTGCCCTCGTCATTGCACTGGATAACATGCTTGGCCTTGCCGAGCGGAAAATTGACGAAGTTATTGACCGACAAATCCCGGAAGAGTTTCAGTGCATCGGGGCCCTTTACCCGGATCTGTGGCACAAAGGACCAGTCTCCGACGTAGCAGTTCTCATGCCACGACAACTGCTCATTCATCCACCCGGAGTTCTCCGACGGGCCCATAACGGGAAAGTAGGGCACCGGGGGCCGACCCGTGAAAGCGCGGAACTGCGCTGCATCGGTCATACGAATCCTCCTTGAATCGTGATCCCGACCACACTGGCCGGTCACTAACGACACTAGGCTCGGCGCGATCAGCCGCGCCCCCACGGACAACCCATGGGGTTTTGGTCCCCCGGGGCCCCACCGGGGGGATGACGGCCACCTAGGTTGCCCGTCGAACGTTGCGCCGGCCGCAGCCGGCACCCACCCATCCGAAGCAGCGCGCCCCAGCCCTTGACTCCTGGGGCTGCCCCTCTTTCAGTGGTGAGAAATCAGCTTCCTGCTTCCCGGGGCTGGGCCTGGCGGTTCCGAGCTCATGCACGGTGCTGCTCTAAACCACGGCACCCGCCTGGCGTCAACCCCGGGGATAAAACCCCATCCGTTGGACTGCATATTTTGTGCGGTTTCCCGGGGTTCTCCTTCACGTCCGTGAAACCCGTTGGGGAGTACCATGAAAACCGCGGTGACGCGGGTCACAGACGAAGGAGTCAAGGAGAGGGATGCCGGAAATCGACCACGGGGCAGTTCCGTCGGCGCAGGAGAACCTCCCACCAGTCCCGGACAGGGGACCGATCACACTACCGCTCATAGAACGCCAAGAGCAGGTGAGCGCGATCCACGATCTGTTGCGCCGCGGCCTTAACGGGTCCGGGCAACTGGCGCTAATCCAAGGGCCGGCGGGGATCGGCAAGACGCGGCTTCTGGAGGAAACGCACCGCTTGTCCCTTGATCTTGATGCTGAAGTGCTCAGCGCGCGCGGCGGTGAACTTGAGCAAGGCCATCCCTTAGGGCTGGTGCTGCGGTTGCTGGAGCATCGCATCTCCAAGGCCTCGGACGAAGAGCTGCCGATCCTGTTCCGCGGTCAGGCAGGGTTTCTCAAAGGACTGCTTACCGGCGGTTGGAGTGAGAACACTACAGCCGTTAACGATGAGTTCGCCCTGATGCACAGCCTGTACTGGCTGATGGTGAACTTGGCGGACCGCAAGCCTCTGGTCCTGCTGGTGGATGACCTGCAGTGGGCCGACGAACAGTCGTTGCGGTTCTTCCTTTATCTGGCCCAGCGGCTTCAGGATTTGCCCGTGGTACTGGCCGCCACCGTGCGCAGCGGTGACCCGGCCACCGAGAACGACCTCTTCTCACATCTGATGCTGCAGGCCGACCTTTCCCTTCGTCTTCACGAACTTACCGTCGACGGTGTGCGCCAGTTCCTTCAGGCGTCGCTGCCAGCGGAGAGCCAACCGGCAGGAAGCCTTATCGAAGAAACCTGGTCCGCCACGCGGGGAAATCTATTTCTTCTCCGGGAAGTCGCCTCCACACTGAAAACCCGGCAAGCAGGCCTTCGAAGTGAAAACGTTCCGGTCGATACGGCTCCGGATAAGGTGGCACGCAGCGTCATGCTGCGAATTTCGGCGCTGGGCGCGGACGCCGTAGCCCTGGCCCGCGCAGTGTCCGTGCTGGGCACCTCGACCTCCCTGGCCGTCGCCGCGCAGGTAGCCGGCCTCGCGCATGATGCAGCGATTACCGCCGTAGAGCGGCTGTCCGCAGCACAGATCCTCGCCGCCGACCCGGAACTATCCTTCCACCATCCCTTAATCCGTTCCGCGGTCTACTACAAGTTCAGTGCTGATGAACGAGCCGCCGCCCACTTGGCCGCCGCGCGGCTGCTCCACAGGTCAGGGGCACGCCAGGAGGACGTGGCGCTGCATCTGATGCGGGCCGCCCCGGTGCCTGAGGACTGGGCGAGAACTTCCTTGCATGCCGCAGCCCGCAGCGCTGGTCAAAAGGGCGCCCCGGCGACCGCGGCGCGTTTCTTGCGCCGGGCTCTCGAAGCTCAAAAACCCGAAGACGCAGCCGACGCCCGCCTCCTCGTTGATCTCGGGATGATGGAAGCAGCGGCCGGGGAAACCGATGCCCTTACTCACCTCGAGCGGGCCTTGGAACGCTTGGACGGTCCCGCCGAAAGGGCTTTGGCAATGTATGCCCTGGGGCAAACCTTGTTCCGGTATGGCCGTTCGGCCGAAGCCCTCACCGTGTTTCGCCGCGGAGCGGATGATTTCGCAAGTTACGACCGGGAACTCAGCCTGCGATTTGAGGCAGGCTACATCGCCTCGGCCGCCTATCTCTTTGGCCGCGCCCGCGAGGCCTTCGACCGCGTCAAAACGCTGACCTCGGAGCTTGAAGCGAATGACATCAGCACCCTCTCCCCCGCAGAACGCCTACTGGTGCTGCATTTGGCCGTCTTCCGGGCGATGTCGGAACCCGGTTCGGCCCAACACGCCGCACTGGCGCTGCGAGTACTGGGAGACGGGCTGCAGCTGTGGCGCGAAACGTCCGACGGAATGGCACTAAGCCACACCGTCCTCGCCCTGACCTGGTGTGGAGCGCCCCGTGAGGCCGTCGCGGTTGCAGACAAGGTACTGACCGATGCGCGGCTGCGCGGAGACTCCCTGATCTTCGCCGAGATTTCACTCGCGCGGGGGCTGGCCATGTACGCAAGGGGCCGGGTCGATGAAGCCATGGCCGATGCCCAGGCCGCCGTCATCGGCATGAGCCGCGGCTGGAACTCTACAGTCCCCGCACCCCAAGGTCTCCTGGCGTACTGCCACCTTGACCGGGGAGAAATCGACGAAGCCGCCGAAGTGCTGAAAGTTGCCGAAAACGGCCTGCGGGATGAGCAGACCCGTGCCCTGAATGTTTGGTTCTACATGGGCCGCGGTCGCTTGAGATTGGCACAGAACGATTTTCCGGGAGCGTTGGATGACTTCCTGCAGGCGGGTGAACTGCTGGAAACCAACGGCTACAGCAACCCGGGGTACATGCTGCTCCCCTGGCGGGCACTAGCAGCGTTTTCTGCCCACAAACTCGGGAGGACAGAAGACGCGCAAACCCTCGTGGATCAGGACATCGATTTGGCTGAGCGGTTCGGGCTGCCCTCCACTCTCGGCGCGTCAATACGCTACAAAGCGCTCATCGCAGACCCTGC
The DNA here is from genome assembly GCF_054408515.1 of Arthrobacter sp. D3-16. NCBI lineage: Bacteria > Bacillati > Actinomycetota > Actinomycetes > Micrococcales > Micrococcaceae > Arthrobacter > Arthrobacter sp. D3-16. The sequence continues at coordinate 3,697,398 of NZ_CP096437.1, forward strand.
TCCAGATATCGATCTTCTACAGAAGTCGGTTATCGTCCTTGACACTGAAGATCCGTCGCTTCTGGAACTGGCCACCAGCCTTTTGGAGCTCGGCGCGGCGCAGAGGCGTGTTGGCGAGCGGGTTCGATGTCGCAACACGCTCCGCCGTGCTTTGGATCTCGCACACCAGGCCGGCGCGACAGCAATTGAGAAACGCGCTCATGAAGAACTTCTCGCAGCCGGCGCCAGACCCCGCCGTCCTCTCATTCAAGGACCGGACGCGCTGACCCCCAGCGAGCAGCGCATCGCAGACCTCATGGCCGAAGGGATGACCAGTCGTCAGATCGCTGAGCAGTTGTATCTGACACTAAGCACAGTGGAGTGGCACCGTCGCAACATCTACCGCAAGTTAGACGTCAATTCCCGGCACGCCTTGAAGGCCGCACTGACAGGCCAACCCCTGGACGCAGAAGTATGAGCGCTTGCTCGTCCAACAACGTTCCGCACAGGCCGGATAACCGAGCTCTACCGATGGGGCGTACCGGCTGCTTTCCTGCTAGGCAAGAGTCGCTTGCAAGACCCTGGCTCACGCGAACTTCAAGGAAGATCCGGCTCCGTCCATAGAACAAATGATGCAACTGATATTTCTGACCAAATCCATTCCTCCCCGAAGAACCGAGGTTTTCAATGACACAGCCAGCCACTCAATACGAGAATTACGAGAACGGTCTTAGGATGCGCAAGCGCGTCATGGGGGACGCCTACGTGGAGCGAACCCTTGGCCAGGTCAGCGAATTCTCGCGCCCGGCTCAAGAACTGGTCACAGAGTTCGCCTGGGGGCAGATCTGGAACCGACCAGGACTCGATCTCAGAACACGAAGCATGCTCAACCTGGCCATGCTGACAGCGCTCAATAGGTCACACGAGCTCAGCGGCCACATCAGAGGTGCTCTCACTAATGGCGTAACCGAACAGGAGATCCAGGAGGTCCTACTACAGACCATGGCGTACTGCGGGGCCCCTGCCGCTTTGGAGTCCTTCCGCGTCGCCGAGGCTGTCTTGGCCGAGACGCGCCACCAATAACCTAAATCAACACCCAGGGACAGGCCGCCCGGAAGCTCCGGGGGATCAGGATGCGTTCTCCGATGCGTACGCCTTGGCTACACCCCAACCTGGCACCGGCCGTTTGCTTGACGGAGTATCCGGCGTCAGGACTGCTTGACCAGCGCCGCTTCGATATTGATCCTCACCTTGTCGCTGACCAGCACGCCGCCGGCTTCCAGTACCGCGTTCCACGTCAGGCCGAAGTCCTTACGGCTAATCTCGGCTTCGGCCGAGGCGCCTGCGCGCGTGGCCCCGAAAGGGTCCACGGCCACACCGCTGAACTCCACTTCCAGTTCCACCGGCCTGGTCACTCCCTTGATGGTGAGATCGCCGGTCAGCGTATAGTCCTCGCCGTCGCCTTCTATGGATGTCGCGCGGAATGTCATCTCTGGATATTTTTCCACATCAAAAAATTCCGGTCCCTTCACGTGGGCATCCCGGTTGGCGTCACCGGAATCGAAACTGGAAGTTTTGACTGTGGCATGCAGCGACGCGTCAGTCAGAGACTCCCCGATCCGGGCTTCGGCGGAAGCCTCGAGGAAGCGGCCCCGTACCTTGCTGATGCCTGCGTGCCGGACCGTGAATGCAATCTCACTGTGCGACATGTCAAGAACCCAGACCCCTGAAGTTATTCCGTGCGGCAGAGTCACTTTTGCATCTCCTTAGCAGTGGAAACCGGTGAGGATGACCAACCCCCACACTGCTGCACCAGGGATTTTTTGTCCAGACACTCAACCAGCCTAGAGGCACCCGAATGTGCCCGTTACCTGGCAGAAGCAGAGCAGTCAAGACGCTACATCAGTCTGGAGAGCGCCAACCTCACGCACCCTCCTTCACTGCGGCGTGCTGAAAAAGCCCCAGGGGGTGAGCCTGGGGCTTTTTCGTGCGGTCTTTCAGCCTTCTGCTGTTCGGTCGCCGGTGAACGGGTGCTAGCCGACGGTTACGAGCGCTTCGCTGCGTGCGAATTCCATGGCGCGGGTCCAGAGAATCAGCTGGTCCAGCATGGGGGCGAGGGCGGCGGCGGACTGTTCTGTGGGATTGAAGGTGGTGAAGTTCTCCACGTCCGAGAAGATCGAGAACATGACCTGGTTGCGGACATGTGCCAGTTGAAGTTCAGAGGCGATCCCGCGCAGGTGCTCGACGGCGCGGGCCCCGCCCTTGGAGCCGTAGGAAACGAAGCCGGCGGCCTTGTTGTTGAACTCCACGTTGAGGTAGTCCAGGGCATTCTTCAGTGCGCCGCTTATGGAGTGGTTGTACTCGGCGACCACAAAGATGTAGCCGTCGAATTCGGCGATCTTGGCCGAGAAGGCCTTGGTGTGTTCGTTCTGGTAGTTCTGGTAAGCAGCCGGGTAGGCCTCGTCCAGAATCGGAAGGTTGAAGTCGGCGATGTCGACGACTTCAAACTCGATCGGGCAACAAGACCAAACTCCAAGAAGAGAACCTGGTCTCTGAACCGTCGGCACGAGGTACATCAAAACCCGTAGCTAGGCAGCCAAAAATGAAGACCACGTAAGCGCCCGGCTGGATGCTCCAGCCGGGCGCTTACTCATTGGCTGTCTTCTTCGCTTCTCAGCCCGTCCTCCCGGCCAACGTCAGGTGCCAACCACCGCAGCGGATAGCTCTTCGACTTTGAGGTCCGCTGGCGAAGGAGCTGCGCCCGGGCATTTCCTTCTGTAGACCGCGAGCAGGATTGCTCCTTGACAAATATCTGAGTATAGTCATAATTGATGGTAGTCATAGTTTGCCCCGACCAATCCAAGGAAGGCCGGTGCCGACGACGTGCCCTCGCGGCAGGGGGGGCGACCCCCGTCGCTGCACCAATGGCACCAACTAGCAACCACCACCCCAGAGGAGCAACACGATATGCGGGCATTCGTAGTCACCAAGTACAGGGAGCCGCTGCGCGAGGCGGACGTCCCTGAGCCAATCGTCGGGGACCGCGATGTGCTCGTACAGGTGCAGGCGGCGGGGCTGAACCAGCTGGACGAGAAGATCCGACTGGGCGAGTTCAAGCAGATCCTGCCCTACAAACTCCAGCTGATCCTCGGCCACGACGTCGCGGGCACTGTCCTCCAAGTTGGGGCAAAGGTGCGCGGGTTCAGGCCGGGCGATGAGGTCTACGGCCGTCCCGACAAGGACCGCATCGGCACCTTCGCCGAGCGCATCGCCGTCGCGGAGGAAGACTTGGCGCTAAAGCCTGCATCGGCCAGCATGGAGGAAGCGGGCTCGCTGCCGCTTGTGGCACTGACCGCATGGCAGGCCCTTGTCGAGCAGGGTAACGTGCGACCCGGGGACAAGGTTCTCATTCACGCCGGCGCCGGCGGGGTGGGCTCGGTCGCCATCCAGCTCGCCAAGCACCTCGGCGCGACCGTTGCAACCACCGCCAGCAGCGCCAACGCCGGCTTCGTGCGCGACCTCGGGGCGGACACCGTGATCGACTACCGCAGCCAGGACTTTGAGCAGCTCCTCAGCGGGTACGACTTGGTGCTCGACAGCCTTGGTGGGGAGAACCTCGAGAAGTCACTGCGGATCCTCAAGCCCGGCGGCAAGGCTATTGGGATTTCCGGCCCGCCGGATCCGGCTTTCGCCCGCAATGCCGGGCTGAATCCCGTGCTCCGCCTGGCCATCAGCGGCCTTAGCAGCAAGATTCGGCGGCAGGCCAGGAAGCTCGGCGTCACCTACGAGTTCCTTTTCATGCGCGCCAGCGGGGACCAACTGCGCCAGATCAGTGCCCTGGTCGACGACGGCGTGCTGCGCCCCACCGTAGGGAAGGTCTTCAGCTTTGACCAGACCCCGGAGGCGCTGCAGTCCCTGGCCGACGGCGGCATCCGCGGCAAAGCAGTGGTCGCCCTTACCCACTGAACCCGTCGGCATCCCACGCATCCCCCAGACCATCCAGGAGAAGAACCGCCATGGGCAACACCGGCACCCCGCACGACTCCGTCGTGACCTCGTATGCGAAAGCACCTACCAAAGCCCTCACCGCCGGTGACACCAGCTACGCTTACCGCGAGCTGGGACCCAGGGGCGGGATCCCTGTCGTGTTCTTCGTGCATCTCGCCGCCACGATGGATAACTGGGATCCCCGCATCATCGACCCCATCGCAAAGAACCGCCACGTGATCACCTTCGACCAGCCCGGCGTCGGCGCCTCAACCGGGAAGGTACCAGACAACATCGAGGCAATGGCCGAGGACGCCTACACCTTCATCAACGCCCTTGGGTTCGACAAAATCGATATCTTTTCCTTCTCCCTGGGCGGCATGATCGCCCAGGACCTGGCCCTCAAGCATCCCGACCTTGTCCGCAAGCTCGTGCTCACCGGCACCGGCCCGCGGGGCGGAAAGGACATCGAAAAGGTCATCTTCACCACCTACTGGGACATCCTCCGCGCAACCCTGACACGGTCCGACCCCAAGGAATTCCTGTTCTTCAACCGCAACACCACCGGCAAAACCGCCGCGAAGGCGTTCATCAAACGCCTCCGGGAGCGCACCGCCGACCGTGACAAGGCGATCAGCACCCGCGCCTTCCAAACGCAGCTGAAGGCAATCCAGGCGTTCGGCCGCTCCGCCCCGTCGGATCTGTCAACGCTCACGCACCCCACCCTCATCGCCAACGGCGACAACGACCGCATGGTGCCATCGGTCCTCTCAGGCGACTTGCACCGGCGCATCAACGGATCCGAACTGATCATCTACCCCGACTCCGGCCACGGCGGCATCTTCCAGCACCACACCAAGTTCGCCCCCGCCGCCGTCGAATTTCTCGCCACCTGACCCACGTTCAGAACTTCTACGTCTCATCATTGACAGTTCGCCAACACCATGGCCGCGATAGCTTCTTCACCGGCCGGCGGCTTTGGCAACCCACGCTTGTCATAGGCGCTGCGCTCCCCTGCGTGAGACATGGTCCAGCCCTCCCGCCGCTAAAAATGGCGGCCGGACGCCTTTGACTCTCCCCGGTCGCTATACTCATAACTGAGTTCAGTCAGTTTATGGAGGAGTCTTCATGCCCGTCGCATCGCAGCCGCCCGGACGACGCGAACGGAATAAGCAGGAGAAGCTGGACCGCATAACTGCCGCAGCCAGTGCGCTGTTCGCGGAACATGGGGTCGAGGATGTCACAACTCAGCAAATCGCCGACAAGGCCGACATCGGCACCGGAACCCTGTTCCTTTACGCAAAGACCAAGGGAGAACTCCTCCTGCTCGTGCAGAACGCCCACTACGCCGAAGCGCTTCAGCGGGGCCGGGCAGAGGCTCAAACCATCCCTGATGCACTGGATGCGGTGATGGCCATCGTGCGTCCGATCGTGGAGTGCAACCGCGTCCAGGTCGACAACGGGCGCACCTACCTACGCGAGATGGTCTTCGGGGACCCAACGGAGCCACACCATAGTGAAGCCCTTTCAATCGTCGCGCAGACCGAGGAGGCTATCGCCGCCGTCCTGTGCCGGGATGAATTTGTCAGTGCCGATGATGCCGCAACAACCGCACGCATCGCTTCGGCCATCATGTTCCTCAGCATGGCAGTGAGTGCAAGTCCCGATCTTCGCGTCGACGACGTTGTCCAGGACATCAGGACCCAGATCCGCCTGCTCCTGCCCCGCTGACGCAGGAACTTCATCTATCGCCGTCAGACTTGCCGCATGTCCACCTGGCCACACCCCAACCTGACGTCGGGGCGTCTGACGTGGGCAGACTTGCCCGTCGTGGAGCTCCGGTCTGGTTCTCAGACACCTGGCGAACTGCAGTAGGTGACATCGCCCGCCCCTTCGCTAAGCGCTTCCATCAAGACCCGATTCTGCGAACTATTTTGATAGTTCTCGGGCTACCGCAGATTGGTTTCCTACCCCTCCAACTGTCAGGGTGGGATCTGAGAACATCATGAGCGACCGTCAACAATGCGGAATTTCGCGCTATTCTGACGCGAGACCGGCGCCCGCAAGTGGCCGCGCTCCCCCGCCAGCTTGTCCCACGCTGCTCTAGGTCTAGGGCGAGGCGACCTCCGGAAATCCTCAATGGGCAAGGCGTGCGGGGACCCTCACACGGCTCCTGCTTCCTGGCAATACCCGATAGCTACTTGACCGAATATCCGTTATCAGCGCTTGAAACTAGGCGGGGGAGTTCCGCCAAGGGGTAAAAAGGGTGGGTTCCTTGTTCCAGCCTGGCCCAAGGGGCTTGGAAGGCCGTCATAGGCTGCCATCTACTCCCCCAGTGCGTCCATCCATGGGCCAAAGGGGCGGTTGCACTGTCAGAGTCATCGGGCGATGACTCTGCTCAATACGGGCTCGACTACCGAATCCACCCATGAGCGCGCCGACCTCACTCACCCTCCTGCACTGTGACGTGCGGAAAAGCCCCAGGGGCAACCCTGGGGCTTCTCAGTGCGATCAGCCTTATGCTGTTCGGTCACGCTTGCCGGGTGCTAGCCGGCGGTAACCAGTGCTTCGCTGCGTGCGAATTCCATGGCGCGGGTCCAGAGAATCAGCTGGTCCAGCATCGGGGCCAGGGCGGAGGCAGCCCGTTCGGTGGGCTTGAAGGTGGTGAAGTTCTCCACGTCGGAGAAAATCGAGAACATGACCTGGTTGCGGACATGCGCCAGCTGCAGTTCAGAGGCGATGCCGCGCAGGTGCTCGACCGCGCGGACCCCGCCCATGGAGCCGTAGGAAACGAAGCCGGCGGCCTTGTTATTGAACTCAACATTCAGGTAATCAAGGGCGTTCTTCAAAGCACCGGAGATGGAGTGGTTGTACTCCGCGACCACAAAGATGTAGCCATCAAATTCAGCGATCTTGGCCGAGAACGCCTTGGTGTGGTCGCTCTGGTAGTTCTGGTAAGCGGCCGGGTAGGCCTCGTCCAGAACGGGAAGGTTAAAGTCCGCGATATCGACGATCTCAAACTCGGCGTCCGTGCGGTCCGCAGTCTGATCGAGGACCCACCGGGCGACCTGGTCGTTGATGCGGCCCGGGCGGGTGCTGCCGGTGATGATGGCGATCCTGGTCATGCGACTCCCTAACTAGATGCATATGCATGTACTTGCTGTATCCATAATGCACGCCGGGTCGTTGAATACCCAAGCTTTTCTTGCGTGAGGTGTATCACGGGAAGCGGGGGGAGCTGGTTGGTATGGCCAGCCCCGCCGATGACGGCACAAGGGCCGGCGCTCCCGTGTGTGCGGTGGAGGAGATGCCTTCCCGGGGCAGGCCGTAGTCCTTCAGAGCCTTGAGGATGTTGAGGGTTACCCGCAGGGCGTTCGGTCCATCCAGTGCCCGGCCTGTTCAAACTTCCCCTTTCCCTCGTGTGGTGGAGGTCATATTCAGTTACGACAGCACCCAGGGAATACATGATTAGTCATGTAAGTTGTCCATAGTGTCCGGCGCAGAGTGCCGTCGGAGACATCACGAAGGGATGAGGACATGAACACCAAACGCACGGTGGCAATTACGGGTGCAGGCAGCGGCTTGGGGCGGGAGTTGGCCCTGCAGTTCGCTGATCGGGGATACGCGGTGTTCGGCACCGTCCTTACGGCCGGGGAAGCGGCGTCGCTGGAAGGGCTGGAGGGCATTTCGCTGAGCAGTGTTGATGTCACCGATCAGTCCGCTGTGAACGCCTGGGCCCGTGAGGTTACTGATGCTGTGAGCGGGCATGGGCTGGACGTTTTGGTTACCAATGCCGGGATTCTCACGCCCGGGCCTATGGAGGTCCTTCCGCTGGAGGAGGTGCGGCGCGAGTTTGAGGTTAACGTCTTTGGCAGCATCGCAGCCATTAACGCCTTTCTTCCGGCTCTGCGCACCGCCCGGGGACGGATTGTGCAGATCGGTGCGATGACCGGACGCTTCCCGCTGCAGTTCAACGGCCCCTCCAGTGCCAGCAAGGCGGCGCTGGAAGCCTTCGCTGACGTCTACCGCAACGAGCTGCGCCCGTTCGGTGTCGACTTCGTCCTCGCCCAGGCCGGCAACATGCGCACCGGCGGACCGGCGAAAACCGCGGCCGCCCTCGAACGGATCGCCGCAGAATTCACAGACACCCAGCGCGAGCTCTACGGCGACGCGTTCGGGGCGTTTACAAACGCGCTCAACGGCATGCAGGGCTCGGGCCTGAGCGGCGAGGAATCGGCAGCGTGGGTGATCCGCCTGGCCGAGCAGACCCCGGCACCGAGCCGCGCACCCGTGGGCCAGGATGCCGAAGAAGTCCTCCGCCGCGTCCAGCAGGACAGCGACGCCGAGCTCGACGAGCTCCGTTCCCAACTGCTGGGGACACCCGGGCAATAACCCTTCTACCCCTCACCAATCCACCCCAAAACAAAAAGGACAAACCAGCCATGACCACGACAAACACCCCCACGATCACCAGCCTGGAGGGCTTCCACGCTACCGAGTCCGCCCAGCGCGCGGACCTGCTCGCCCGCGCACTTGTCGAAGCGATCAACAACCAGGACGAGGCGAAGCTGAACTCTGTCCTCGCCCGCAACTTCCTCTCCTACAGCCGCGAGGGTGTGCGCAGCCGCACCCGGTTCAGGAAGCACATCCGGGACCTGCACTCCTCCTTCTCCGACCTCCAGTTCCGGGTCCACGAAAACGTCGGCGTGCTCGTTGAAAACGACCTGGTCGCCCTCCGGATCATCATCACCGGAACCCACACCGGGGACTACCTGGGTCACGCACCAACGGGTGAGCAGATCCAGACCTCCGTGTCCTACATCCTGCGCATCCGCGAGGACGCTTTCGTGGAGCAGTGGGAAGTCATGGACACGTACCGGATCCTGGTAAAGATCGGCGCGATCCCCGGTGTCGGGGCCATGTTCCAGCAGATGCTCAACGTCCCGGCCGCCCCTGACGGGATCTTTGTTGAGCGGCCCGGCACAGACTTCGGCGCCCCACGGTCCGGCCGTCCGGCCACCGCGGAGGAATCCCGCGCCATCGGCAGGCGCCTCTACGACGGCGCCATCAACTCCGGTATCGCGACCGCGGTCGATGCGCTGGCCGAAGGCTACCTGCAAAACACCGGCTGGACCCCTGACGGACGGGACTACTTCGGGAATGCGTGGGCCATCGGACGGGCAACCATGCCTGACGGCCTCGCCGTTCAGACCCACGTCGTCGCCGAGAAGGACCGGGTCGCGTCCATCAGCCTCTGGGACGGCACGGTGAGCGCCAGCGGCAGCGAAGTCGACTTCGCCAGCGCGGACTTCCTGCGCATCGAGGACGGCGCCGCCGCCGAGCACTGGGACACGGTCGATTATGTCCGGCTCTACCAGTCATTCGGCCTGCTGCCCCAGGGCAGCTGACCAGCCTCCCCGGCTCCCAAGGCACGGGCGGCGCGCAGCCCCGATCGGGCTGTGCGCCGCCGGCCATTGTGAGAACGTTGGGTCAACACCAGCCGAACAACCCCGCCGGAGGACCCCGCACATGCCCAGCAACGATGCCCGACTGACCAACCAAAGCTGGGAGAGCCTCCTGCGGGCACAAGTCGCCGTCGCCCGGCGGCTGAGTTCGGACGCGATCTGGACAGAGCTCTCCACCCGCGAATACGACGTCCTCTACACGCTCTCAAAATCCCCTGAGGGCCTGCGCCTGCTGGACCTCAGCGAACGAATCATGCTGACCCAGACCGGCATCACCCGCCTCGTCGCCCGGCTCGAGGAACGCGGACTCATCACCCGCACACCCGACCCGGCCGACGCCCGCGCCGTCCGCCTCACCCTGACCCCTGAGGGACGCGACGTGCAACGACGGATCGGCACCGCCCACGCCCGCTCCGTCACCTGCGTCATGGCCGAAGCGCTGGAGCCGGAGGAACTGCAGCAGCTCCAGGCCCTGTGCGACAAACTGGCCGCCTCAGTCCGCGAGAAAAACCAGGGCTAGGCAAAAAGCGTCCTCACCGGGAATACATGAATAGTCATGTATTGTTGTACCTGCCGGGATGGCATACGGGTCATCACAGCCGGCCGCAGGCCAGGCTGATCACTCACCTCGGAAAGGTAAACAAGTGCAATTCGGTATTTTCTCCGTCAGCGACATAACCCAGGACCCCACCACCGGCAACACACCCAGCGAGGCTGAGCGCATCGATGCCATGGTGCAGATCGCGGTAAAGGCTGAGGAGGTGGGCCTGGACGTCTTCGCCATCGGCGAGCATCACAACCCGCCGTTCTTCTCCTCCTCGCCCCCGGCGTTCCTGTCCCATGTCGCGGCACTGACCAAAAGGATCATCCTTTCCACCGCGGTGACGCTCATTACCACCAACGACCCGGTGCGCATCGCTGAGGAATACGCGATGGCCCAGCACCTGGCCAAGGGCCGGCTGGATCTGACGCTGGGGCGCGGGAACACCGTGCCGGTGTATCCGTGGTTCGGCCAGGACATCCGGCAGGGCCTGCCGCTTGCGCTGGATAACTACAACCTGCTGCACCGCCTCTGGCGCGAGGACGTCGTGGACTGGGAAGGGAAGTTCCGCACCCCGTTGCAGGGCTTCACCTCCACCCCGCGGCCCCTGGATGATGTGCCGCCCTTCGTCTGGCACGGTTCGATCCGGACCCCGGAAATCGCGGAGCAGGCGGCCTTCTACGGCAACGGGTTCTTCGCGAACAACATCCTTGCCCCCACCGGACATTTCCTTCCGCTGGTGAACTTTTACCGGGAGCGGTTCGCCCACTACGGACACGGGACCGAAGAACAGGCCATCGTGGGGCTCGGCGGCCAGGCGTTCATCGCCCGCCGCTCCCAGGACGCTTTCAGGACCTTCCGCCCCTACTTCGACAAAGCCCCCGTCTACGACCACAGCATCTCGCTGGAACAGTACGCGGACCGCACCCCGCTCAGCGTCGGCAGCCCGCAGCAGATCATCGACAAAACCATGCAGTTCCGGGAGATGTTCGGCGACTACCAGCGGCAACTGTGGGTCATGGACCACTCCGGGCTTCCGCTGAAAATGGTCCTGGAACAGCTGGACCTGCTCGGCGAAGAGGTCGTCCCCGTGCTGCGGAAGGAAATGGCAGCCCTGCGCTCCCCCAACGCCGCCGAAGCCCCGACCCACCAGGGCCTGGTGCGGGCCAAGTACGGCACCGGGCAGCCGCGCCAACCCAAACCCAACGCAAACCGCGGCGACAACGTCACCGGCACCTCCCCCTACCAGGACACCGATCCCGCCGTCGCCGCGAAGTACCCGACCATCCGATAAGCCCCCAGGCACCGGATCCCGCACCAACCCCACCAAGGACACCCATGACCACCACCCCCGCGCAGGCAGCGGACACCCCAACCCGCTCCGGCAACCCCGACGGCAGCACCCGACGCCTCGTTGTTGTCAACGCCGGCACCAGCAACCCCTCATCCTCCCGCCTGCTGGCAGACCGGATCGCGGCCAAAACCGCCGACCAGCTCACCGCCCACGGTGTTCACCCCGCTGTCGGCGTCATCGATCTTGGGCCCCTGGCCGGCGAGATCGCCCACGCCATCGTCTCCGGATACCCCCAAGGGGACCTGCTGGAGGCCGTCCAGCTGCTGGCCAACGCGGACGGGGTAATCGTCACCACCCCGGTCTACAAAGCCGGCATCAGCGGTCTTCTCAAAGCGTTCATCGACATCTTGGACAACGACCTGCTAATTGCAACACCGGTCGTCCTGGCCGCGACAGCCGGAAGCGCACGCCACGCGCTCGTTATCGATGACCAGCTCCGGCCGCTGTTCGCGTTCATGCGATCACTGGCCGCCCCCACCTCAGTCTTCGCAGCCCCCGAGGACTGGTCCGACCCGGCACTAACAAAGCGGATCGGACGCGCGGCAACCGAACTGGCAGCCATGATCAACAGCTCACTGCGCACCGCAATCACAGGCCAGGCTTGGGACCACTACCAGCACAACTGGGGCGGAAACGCCCGCCCGGACACCACAACACCGGGCATGGACTTCAACACCGACCTCATGAAACTAGCAGCAGGCGGCACCACCGCCCTGGCCACCGCCTGACCCCGGACACCGCCTGACCCTGCCCCCTCCTCCCCCGTCACCGTCTCCCGGGCCCGAACACCGGCCCGGACCGCTGACCCTCTCTCCTGAAAGCCGAACCCCCTAATGAGCATCACCCTTTGGATCATCACCGGCCTGCTGGCCCTGGCCTTCCTCGCCGCCGGCGCAACGAAAATCACCCAGCCCAAAGCCAAACTCGCCAGCGCCGGCCAGCCCTGGACCGAAGACTTCACAGCACGCGGTGTCAAAACCGTTGGCACACTCGAAGTTCTTGGCGCCTTGGGCCTCATTCTCCCGGCGCTTCTGGGAACCGCCACCGCCCTCGTCCCCGTCTCCGCTGCCGCACTCGCGGCGCTCATGATTGGTGCAGCCATCGTTCACGCCCGCCGCGGTGAATACCGCAACATCACCGCCAACCTCATCCTGGCAGCCCTGGCGATCACCGTGGCCATACTCCGGTTCGGGCCCTACGCTCTCTAAAACAACCGACCGCACCCCGAGCGACAAACGACGAGGGTCACCATGAGCAATCTTGAAACAGTCCCCGAGGAAATTATCTGCACCGAAGGTGCAGGCACGAACCAGGTGGAGTTCCTGGTGCCGCGGGAAGTCCCCTTGGGCGGGCCGCGTGCCATGCCGGTCCGGCGCACCCTGCCCCAGAAACAGCGCAGCCTGATTGGCTCCTGGTGCTTCCTGGACCACTACGGCCCGGACCTCGTACCGGAATCAGGTGGCATGCGCGTCCCGCGGCACCCACACACCGGCCTGGCGACAGTCAGTTGGCTGTTCACCGGAAAAATCGCCCACCGCGACTCAGCTGGATACGAGGCCATCGTCAGGCCCGGTGAAGTCAATCTCATGATCGCAGGCCGCGGGATCTCCCATCAGGAGTTCTCCACCCCGGACACCGGCATCCTGCACGGCGCCCAACTCTGGTACGCCCTGCCCGAGGACACCCGCAACATGCCCCCGACCTTCGAGCATTACGCACCCGAACCCATCTCCGGTGACGGCACCGAACTGCGGGTCTTCATCGGCTCCCTGGCAGGGGACTCATCGCCCCTGGCCACCCGCACCCCGCCCCTGCTCGGGGCCGAGGCCATCCTCAAGGCCGGTGCACGCCTTGAACTGAACCTGAACCCATCCTTTGAACACGGGATCCTGCTCGACACCGGCGACATCGCCCTCGACGGCCAAACCATGGCCGTGGACCACCTCCACTACCTCGCGCCCGGCCGCACCCACATCATCCTCCAGGCCGGGAAGACCCCGGCCCGGGTGCTGATTCTCGGAGGCGAGCCCCTCGGCGAACAGATCGTGATGTGGTGGAACTTCGTCGGGCGCAGCCACGAGGACATAGCCTCCTACCGCTCCGCATGGCAAGCCGAAATAGGCGCAGAACCTTCCAGCCCTCCCGCTAACCACACCTACCCCGACGGCAGCCCTTACCCACGATTCGGACCCTTCCCGGAAGGCTTCCCCGCACCACTGCCCGCACCGGAACTGCCCAACGTCCAACTTCGCCCCCGCGGCTGATAGCCCCAGGGATCACGGAAAAGGCCGCCCTACAAAACCCCAAAGAAGCATCGAACTGTTCGGCACCGAGGTCAAACCACTAGTGGACGAATCCCATCAAAAACACCACCCGCGCTGACATAACTGGAGTCGCCCCAATAAGTGCCTCATGAGTCATGGGGACCACCTCGCGGACCAGCCCGCAACCACGTCCAAGAAAGGACCAACCATGAAGTACGCCATCCTTGGTGCCGGAGCAATCGGGACCGCTCTAGTTCGCCGTTTCACCGCCAGTGGCATCAACGTCAACATCGCCAACAGCAAAGACCCGGAGACCCTGAAAAGTCTTGTCGAGGCATTAGGCCCACTGGTCACGCCAGTACCCGCCACGGAGGCCCTGCAGGCCGACGTTGTGATTCTGGCACTGCCCTTCGAGCACGTGCCGGACGCACTCCAAGGCATCCAATGGAACAACCGGATCGTCATCGACGCCACCAACGCCGTAAATCTGCCGGCGTTCACCCCCCGAGACCTTGAAGGCCGCCTCTCCACACACGTCATCGCCGAGGCGCTGCCCGGCGCGCGGGTTGTCAAAGCCTTCAACACCCTCGCCGCAGCACACCTCGCGGAGGAACCAACCCAACTAGGCGGCCGCCGCACGCTGTTCGTCTCAAGCGACGATGCCCCGGCCCGCCATGAAGTTGCAAAGCTTATCGAACGGCTCGGCTTTGCAGCAGTAGACCTCGGAGAAATCGAACAGGGGGGACGGGCCCAACAATTTGGCGGAGGCCTGGCCGCTAAAAACTTCATTCAATTCGATTGATCGTCGTCGCTTAGCAGCATGATCGTCCGGCGTCAGGGGACTCACACCCCAACCTGACGTCAGACTGCCCTCAAAAACCCGTCAGTATAGGGTCCAAAACGCGTTTCCTGCAGCCTTCTGATGGACGGCCCTAGATTCCAAGCTGACACGTGGCAGCATTGTTGCGCTTCGCCCAGGGCAGCACCAACTCACACCTTGAAGTACTTTGCCTCCGGGTGGTGGAACACGAACGCGTCGGTGGACTGTTCCGGGTGCAGCATCAGCTCGTCGCTGAGGATCACGCCCATCCGCTCGGGCTTCAGCAGCTCCGTCACCTTGCGGCGGTCCTCCATGTCCGGGCACGCGGGGTAACCGAGGGAGAACCGCGCACCGCGGTAGTCGAGCTTGAAATACCCAGCCGTTTCCTTCGGCTCCTCGGCTGCGAAGCCCAGCTCCTTGCGGATCCGCGCATGCCAGAACTCCGCAAGCGCCTCGGTAAGCTGCATGACCAGGCCGTTGAGCTCGTAGTAGTCGCGGTACTGGTTGGCGGCGAACATCTTGGACGTGAACTCTTCAATCTTCGAGCCGGCGGTCACCAGCTGCACCGGCAGCACGTCCACCTGCCCGGACTCGCGCGACTTCACGAAGTCGGCCAGGCACAGGTGCCGGTCGCGGCGCTGGCGGGGGAAGTCGAAGCGCAGCCGGTCGGTGCCGATCGGACCGCCTGAACCACCGTCCGGGGCGAGCAAACCCGCGGTGCCGAGGACGCCGTCGCGATCCTCGCCGTGGTGCAGCACCACCACCTGTTCCCCTTCGGAGACCACCGGGAAGTAGCCGTAGGCGACGGATGCATCGAGCATTCCCTCGCCGAGGATGCGGTCCAGCCAGTACCGCAGGCGCGGCCGGCCCTCTCGTTCCACCAGTTCCTCGTAGGAGGCGCCGTCCTCGCCGCGGCCGGGCTTGAGCCCCCACTGCCCCATGAACGTGGCGCGCTCATCGAGGAACGCAGAGTAGTCGTGGAGCGAGACGCCGCGCACAATGCGCGTGCCCCAGAACGGCGGGGCAGGCACGGGGTTATCACTAGCGACGTCGGAGCGGCCGGGCATTGCCTCCGGCTCGGTCACCGTGAACTTCGCGCCTCCCTTGTGGATGCGCTTCTTCAGGGGCGGCAGGCCGACGTCGTCCGGCGACTCGCCGCGGGCGACTCGGACCAACGGTTCCATGAGGGCGAGGCCCTCGAAGGCGTCCTTGGCGTACCTGACCACGCCGTCAAACTGCTCTGCCAGATCCTGCTCCACGTAGGCGCGGGTCAGGGCTGCCCCGCCGAGGATCACCGGCCATTTCTTCGCCAGGCCGCGGGACTGCAGCTCCGCGAGGTTCTCCTTCATCACCACGGTGGATTTCACCAGCAGACCGGACATGCCGATCACGTCGGCGTTGTGCTCCTCGGCCGCGGCCATGATCTCGGCGATGCCCTGCTTGATGCCGATGTTGATGACCTTGTAGCCGTTGTTGGTGAGGATGATGTCCACCAGGTTCTTGCCGATGTCGTGCACGTCGCCGCGCACGGTGGCGATCACCATGGTGCCCTTGCCCGATGAATCCGACTTCTCCATGTGCGGCTCGAGCAGGGCGACGGCGTTCTTCATCACCTCGGCGGACTGCAGCACGAACGGCAGCTGCATCTCACCGGCCCCGAAGCGCTCGCCCACTACCTTCATGCCCTCAAGCAGGTGGTCGTTGATGATGCCGAGCGGGGTCATGCCCTCGCTGCGCGCGAGGTCCAGGTCCGCTTCGAGGCCCTTGCCCTCGCCGTCGATGATGCGCCGTTCCAGGCGGGCGCCCGTGGGCAGGGCCGCGAGTTCAGCGGCGCGCTGGTCCTTGAGCGCTGCAGTGTCGACGCCGGCGAACATGTCCAGCATGATGGCCAGCGGATCGTAGGTGGTGTTGCCGTCGGCGTCGTATTCGCGGCGGTCCCAGACGAGGTCCAGGGCCACCTTGCGCTGTTCCTCCGGCAGTGAGGCGAGCGGCACGATCTTGGCGGCGTCGATAATGCCACTGGTCAGGCCCGCCTGTACGGCCTCGTGCAGGAACACGGAGTTCAGGACGACGCGCGCTGCCGGGTTCAGGCCGAACGAGACGTTGGAGACGCCGAGCGTGGTGTTGATGCCGGGGTACTTCGCGGTGATCTGGCGGATGGCCTCGATGGTTTCGATGCCGTCCCGGCGGGTTTCTTCCTGGCCGGTGGCGACGGGGAAGGTCAGGCAGTCGACGATGATGTCCTCGACGCGCATCCCCCATTCGCCCACCAGGGCGTCGACGAGGCGTGAGGCGATTGCCACCTTGCCCTCGGTGGTGCGTGCCTGGCCCTCTTCGTTGATGGTCAGGGCGATTACGGCGGTGCCGTGTTCCTTCACGAGCGGCATGATGCGCGCGAAGCGACTGTCCGGGCCGTCGCCGTCCTCATAGTTGACGGAGTTGACCACCGGGCGGCCGCCGATGTGTTCGAGCCCGGCCTGAAGTACGGCGGGTTCGGTGGAGTCCATGACCAGAGGGAGCGTGGAGGCCGACGCGAAACGCGAGACGATCTCCTTCATGTCGGCCACGCCGTCGCGCCCCACGTAGTCGATGCAGACGTCCAGCAGGTGCGCGCCGACGCGGATCTGCTCACGGGCGATGTCAACGCAGTCGTCCCAGCGCTCTTCGAGCATCGCCTGGCGGAACGCCTTCGAACCGTTCGCGTTGGTGCGTTCACCGATGGCCAGGTAGGAGGCGTCCTGGTCAAAGTTCACGTGCTGGTAGAGGGAGGCGACGCCGGCTTCGCGCTCGGTGGGGACGCGGGCGGGGCGGTTGCTCTTGGCGCCTGTTGTGCCGGCGCGGAAGGGCGCAAGGCGTTCGACGACGGCGGCCATGTGCTCCGGCGTCGTACCGCAGCAGCCGCCCACCAGGCCGAGGCCGAATTCGCGGACGAACTGCTCGTGCGCGGTGGCGAGTTCGGCGGGTGAGAGCGGGTAGTGCGCGCCGTTGGGGCCGAGGACGGGCAGGCCGGCGTTGGGCATGCAGGCGATGGCGACGGAGGACTGCTTGGAGAGGTGGCGCAGGTGTTCGCTCATCTCGTCCGGGCCGGTGGCGCAGTTCAGGCCGATGGCGTCGACGCCGAGCGGCTCGAGTGCGGTGAGCGCGGCGCCGATTTCGGAGCCCATGAGCATGGTTCCGGTGGTCTCGACGGTCACCTCGACGAAGATGGGGAGCCGGATCCCGCGTGTCACAACGGCCTGCTTGCAGCCGTTGACCGCGGCCTTAGTCTGCAGGAGGTCCTGGCTGGTTTCGATGAGGAAGGCGTCAGCTCCCCCGTCGATGAGGCCCTCGGCCTGCAGGGCGAAGGTCTGCTTGAGGTAGTCGTAGGTGGTGTGCCCGAGGCTGGGGAGCTTGGTGCCCGGCCCCATCGAGCCCAGGACCCAGCGCATGCGGCCGTCTGTTTTCTCTGCCGCTTCAGCGCGTTCGCGCGCGATTTGGGCACCCTTGCGGGCGAGCTCCTCGATCCGGTCGTCGATGCCGTAGTCCGAGAGGTTGGACCAGTTGGCGCCGAAGGTGTTTGTCTCGACGGCGTCGATGCCCGTGGCGAAGTATGCGTCGTGGATGTCCGCAATGACGTCCGGCCGCGTGTCGTTGAGGATCTCGTTGCAGCCTTCGAGGTTCTGGAAGTCAACGTCGAGCGACAGCTCCCGGCCCTGCAGCATGGTGCCCATGGCGCCGTCGGCAATGACGACGCGGTGGTTCACTGCGTCCAGGAGCTCCTGCGCACGGACAGGGCGGGGCACGGACTCAATATCAAGTGCAAAACGAGGCATCTAAACAGGTTACGTGCGACACGCCGAAACATTGCTTCGTGTTTCTGTGTGCTACGACGGGGCGTGGTCGCTTTCAGGGACTACAGAGTCGTTGTTCTCGGGTTGAGGTTCCGCTTTCTCGATTTCCCCGGGGCTCTGTCGTCGCGCCTCGATGCCCTGGGCCACGTGCAGGATGGTATCTTCGACAGTTTCCCCGATGGCTTTGGGAACTGAAGCTACCCCTTCGGCAACGGCAGCGGCGGAGTTCGCCACGACACCACCAGCTTTTTGGCCAAGACGGATCACGGATTCGTGCCACTGCGTACGCTCGATCGACGCTGGCTCCGGCATACCGAAGGAGGAGCTAAAGACCCGCAATAGTCGCTGCATTTCCTCAGCGGCAGTGTAAAGCCTTGGCATTTCTAGGGGGTTCGTAATGCGGGTAAAGCTATCCACATCCACCGCTTTTGAAATAGCGCCTGACAAGTTTTGGATTGCCGTGCTGGTGATGGTCATGCGCCGCTCGCGCGCCTTGACGATATGCCGCTCATGAGCCGGGGAGTCTGACCCGTCCTGCACACTTCGGACGGCCTCGAGGGCTTCCATGCGAACCATGTTTGTCAGGGCCACCGCCGCAATAATCAGCCAGTGCTTCAGTTCGCCCCTTGCCGAGGCCTCAGCATTATTGACCCGCTTGCCGAAGTTTTTAACAGTAAGACTGTCGGCAATGGTGTTCAGGTGGTTCAGGGCGACGGCGTGAGCCTGGGCAAGAGCCGCCGCCTGCCCCGACACCTGGTCCCATAGAGCATCGTTCAGCCGCCCCGTCTCCTCGAAGTATCCAAATGCCTTGTCTAGGACGTGGGTCGTTCCCTGTACGTTGCCGAGCGCCTCGTCACGATATCTCGGACGATTGTGTCCAGCTTCGCGTCCACAGCCTGAACAAGCGTATCGAGGTCTTTAAGGGCCACGCGGATCGCCAAAGTCGCGGCCATGAGCTGCACGTTCGCGGCCGCGGCAGGGTTGACTGGAGAAGAGCTCACCAGTTCGATGATCGTGTCAATCCTCCCGTCTGACTGTCGTAGCACCCCGCTGACAATCCCGAGCTTTTCCTCGGTGGAACCGACGAGTTCCAGAAATCGAGCGTAGGACTCGGGAGTCATGTGGAAGGAGTTGCCCGGGATATTTGCCGACATCGCCATCGCAACCGCCCCAGCCAGGCCGGCCAGGAGATCAGCCACCCCTGACCCCAAGTTGGCACGGTCCTCTGGCTTGACATCCAACTTGCGGAAAAGCTCCGCAATGGCTGTCGGATCGCCCGCCACCAAGGCATTCTTGCCGTCAACATACAGGGAAAGCTCGTGGTCGTTGTCACTCATTTGAACATCTTCACATATCCTTCCGGCGCAGCACGGTGACGCGGCCCCGGAGTCTCCATCACCCATCGATCACCCACCAAGCCTCCCTCGCCAATACAATGCAAGGGCAAGTACGTGCGGGATCGATTGAACGCTGCACGGCAATGGGGGCGCCGGCAACGGCCAGCGAGCAATCGGCCAAAGACAGCACGCCCACTGCCCGCAGCAAGGAAAGTGGGAGCAGTGGCCGGCAACAACAACGCCAACCTGGTGTGGAGTATCGCGAATATCCTACGGGGCACCTACAAACCGGCCCAGTACGGCTCGGTGATCCTCCCCTTCACCATCCTCCGCCGCCTGGACTGCGTCCTCGAAAGGACCAAGGACGCCGTCTTGCAGGAGGCTGAGGCCAAGATGGACCTGAACATCCCGCTGGACACCTTCCTGCAGAAGGCTTCGGGCCACAGCTTCTTCAACACCTCCAAGTTCAACTTCGCCAAGCTCCTGGACGACCCCACCAACATCAAGGCCAACATCCTCAACTACGTTCAGGGCTTCTCGGAGAATACCCGGGACATCTTCGAGCGCTTCGAGTTCTACAAGACACTCGAGAAGCTGGACAGCTCGGACCTGCTCTACCACGTCACCAAGGACTTCGCCGCGATCGACCTCCACCCGGAGACCATCAGCAATATCGAGATGGGCCTCATGTTCGAGGAGCTCATCCGACGGTTCGCCGAAGCCTCCAACGAAACCGCCGGTGAGCACTTCACCCCCCGCGAGGTCATCCAGCTCATGGTCCAGCTCCTGCTGAACTATGACGATGACGTCCTCACCAAAGAGGGCATCGTCCGCAGCATCTACGACCCCACCGCCGGAACAGGCGGCATGCTCACCGTCGCCCAGGAACACCTCCACGCCCTCAACCCCAGCGCCTCCCTCGTCGCCTATGGCCAGGAAATCAACGACGAGTCCTACGCCATCTGCAAGTCGGACCTGCTGATCAAAGGCCAGGACATTTCCAAGATCTCCGTGGGAGACACTCTCGCCAGTGACCAGAACATCGGCCAGCAGTTCGACTTCATGCTCTCTAACCCGCCGTTCGGCGTGGAGTGGAAGAAGATCCAGCCGCAGATCCAGAAAGAACACGAGCTCCACGGCTTCGATGGCCGCTTCGGTCCCGGCCTCCCCCGCGTCAGCACGGATCCTTGCTCTTCCTGCTGCACCTGGTCCGGAAGATGCGCCCGGCGCATGACGGCGGCTCCCGCATCGGCATCGTTCTGAACGGCTCTCCACTGTTCACCGGCGGCGCCGGCTCGGGCGAGTCCGAGATCCGCAAGTACCTGATCGAGAACGACTTCGTAGAGGCCATCATCGCGCTACCCACGGACATGTTCTACAACACCGGCATCGCCACCTACATCTGGATCCTCTCGAACAGCAAGAAGCAGAAACACCCGGAGCGCGTCGGCAAGATCCAACTCATTAATGGCGTCGATTTCTTCCAGAAGATGCGCAAGAGCCTCGGATCGAAGCGCAAGGAACTCGGGGCAAAGGACATCGCGAGCATCGTCAACTTCTACGGAGCGTTCGAGGACGACGGCGAGACCTCCAAGATCTTCAACAACCAGGACTTCGGCTACTCCACCGTCACGGTGGAGCGGCCGCTGAAACTGAACTTCGCCTGCACTCCGGAGCGTATCGACGCCGTGTTGGCGCAGAAGCCGGTGGAAAAGCTGTCCGACGACGACCGGCATCTTCTGGAGAAAGCCCTTACCCGGGCCGGTGAAGGCGATACCAAGCTCTGGAAGAACCGCGAGGCGTTCATCAAGTTCCTCAAGCCGGCGCTGGCAAGTTCGGACCTAAAGCTTGGTGCCCCGGTCCTAAAAGTTATCCTGGCCGGACTTTCCGAACGCGACGAGACCGCCGACGTCTGCAAAGGACCGAAGGGAAACCCGGAGGCCGACCCAGATCTTCGTGACACCGAAAACGTGCCGCTTGGCGAGGACATCCAGGGCTACTTCGCACGGGAAGTCCTCCCCCACGTCCCCGACGCCTGGATCGACGATTCCAAGACCAAGGTCGGCTACGAGATCCCCTTCACGCGCCACTTCTACAAATACGTTGCGCCTAGGTCGCTGGATGAGATCGACGCTGACCTCAACAAGGTCATTTCTGAAATCACCCGTCTCCTGGCAGAGGTAGAAAGATGATGCGGCTTAAATATTCAGCCACTGTCATCGCGGGTCAGTCGCCTGATTCCGCCGACGTGCACGAGCTCACCGATGGGATGCCATTTGTCCAAGGCAACGCGGAATTCGGCGCGCGAAATCCCTCAGCGCGATTCCAGTGTTCTTCATCGCCGAAAATCGCCTTGTCTGGAGACATACTGGTCTCTGTCCGAGCGCCGGTGGGCGCCCTTAACGTGGCGGATCAGACCTACGGCATCGGGAGGGGACTGGCAGCAGTGCGACCTAGTCACATCAACGGCGGTTACTTCTGGTGGTGGATGCACACCCAGGTCGATGAGCTTCAGTCCAAAAGCACTGGCTCCACTTTTGCTGCTGTCTCCGCCACTGACATTGCAAATCTCCTTGTTCCCGTGGAGGACCTGCGTCTGCAGAACGCAATCGCAGCCTTCCTGGAAAGCGAAACTGCCCAAATTGATGACCTGATCATCAAGCAGGAGCGGCTCATAGAACTCCTCGCCGAAAAGCGCCAGGCCATAATCACCCAGGCGGTCACCAAAGGACTCGACCCCACGGCCACCACCAAACACTCCGGCGTCCCATGGCTCGGCGACATCCCGTCAGAGTGGACCATAAATAGATGCTCGAGACTATTCCGGGCTCAGAAGGGCCGCGAAGCCGCTGATCTAACCAAAGAAGCCTGCGCTGAGATACCCGGGCCATACCCTGTCTACAGCGGCCAAACCGCCAATGACGGGATCATGGCCCGCGTCGATCATTACGAATTTGACTCGGGGACCGACGGCGTGCTCTTCTCTACGACTGTCGGGGCGAGAGCGATGAGTGCGGCACATATTTATGGGAAGTTCAATCTTTCACAAAACTGCATGATCATTCGTCCCCTCAGGTCATTGAATACGAGGTACTTCTACTATCAATTTCAAGTACTGTTTCGCTACGAACGCGCCATGATTCCGGAACACATGCAGCCCTCCTTTCGCATGGAAGACCTTTATGCATATTCACTGGCCGCCCCTTCCGAAATAGAGCAACGAGAAATCTCAGAGTATTTGGATAGAGCTACCAAAAAGCTGGATGATCTTGCCCTAAAGGTAACTTCGGCGATACTACTCCTAAAGGAGCGGCGCTCCGCACTTATCTCAGCGGCCGTCACCGGCAAGATCGATGTCACTAACGAAGGAGTTGCGGCATGAGCACGGTTTTCAAACCGGTCGGCTGGAAGGTGCAAGGTCTCGTCGACTCCGTTGAATCCGGGGTCGTTCAGCTCCCCGACCTACAGCGGCCCTTTGTGTGGCCCAAGTCGAAGATCCGCGACCTGCTCGACTCTATGTATCGCGGGTACCCTGTCGGCGAGCTGATGTTCTGGAATGTTTCCCAAGGAGAGTCGTCTCGAACTATTTCTGGCGCCACTGGTCGGATCGGCGCGCATCAGATAATTGACGGACAGCAGCGGCTCACCAGCCTCTACGCTGTTTTCAAGGGGGCGGCGGTCAGGGATGCAGACTACAACTCGAAAACCATGACGATTGCCTTTAATCCGATCACGGAAAAATTCGAGGTGGCCAACACTGCGATCGGGAAGTCTGCAGACTGGATCGGAAACGTGTCGGATTTCTTCGCCAGCACCTTCAAGGTCCGCCGATCCTTCAAGAACCGGTACAAGGAAGCCCGCGGTGAGCTGACTGAAGAGATGGAGGAGCTCATCGAAGAGCGGCTAGGTCGCCTCGAAAGCCTGCGGAACTACGAGTTCACCGTCGTCGAGATCCAACCGGGCGCCGACAAGAAGGTCGTCGCTGACATCTTCGTCCGGATTAACTCCGAAGGGGTCAGCCTCAAGGCATCGGACTTCATCCTTACCTGGCTCAGTGTCTTCTGGCCGGAGGGACGCGAGCGACTGGAAAGCTTCGCTCGCGATTCTCGTCTAACCCCTCAGCGAGCCAGCGAGATCGCGGGCTGCACCGTGTCTTGGACACCGATCAACAACTACCTTGCCGTCGACGCCGGTCAGCTAGTGTGAGTCTTGGTCGCAGTCGGGCAGAACCGAGCAAAGCTCGGCGACGCGTACAACGCGCTCCAAGCCAAGGACCGCAGTACTGGCTTCGTCGTGCCTGAGCGGCAAGAGGCTGAACTGACGAAGTTGCAGGCTGCCCTGCCCGTGGTGCTCAAGGATCTGCACTGGACCGAGTTCATCCGATGCCTGGCCGTGGCCGGCTTCAAATCCCGGAAAATGGTCACCTCTGACATGAACATCTTGTCCAGTTACGCCCTCTGGATACTCGGCCGGACCCGATTCGGCGTGGACGTCACTACCCTGCGGAATCTCATGGCCCGGTGGCTCTTCATGTCCCAGCTGTCCGGTCGCTATACCGGAAGCGCAGAAACCCAACTTCAGAAAGACTTGGACCGTTTGACGGCCATTGACGGCAGTGATTCGAGCAGTTTCGTTTTCACACTTGAGGCGGTCATTTCTGCCGAGCTATCAGATGATTTCTGGACCCTTCGTATGCCCGATTCTCTTGTGACCTCGTCATCTGCCTTGTCGCCGGCTTATCAGACTTACCTTGCCGCGTTGAATATTCTCGATGCGGATATGTTCATGCTGAGGAACAAAGTCCAACAGTGGATGGACCCCTCGTTGCCGGCGACCAAGGGGACGGAGGGCCATCACCTGAACCCCCGCAAATACCTGGAAAGCGTCGTCGGCATTAAGGACCTCAAGAGGATTAACCAGGTCGCCAACTTCGCCCCGACCGACTGGAGCACCAACATCCTGATCTCCGACCGAGAGCCGGCCGAGTACTGGCCAGCACTAGTTTCCGAACGCGGTTTCAGTGGCGACGCCCTTCGGCAGCAGATGTTTTGGCATGCTCTCCCCGAGGATTGGGAAACGATGGGCTACGACGAATTCGTGCAGGAACGCCGGATCCTCATGGCCCAAGTCACGAGGGCCGGTTACGAACGGCTCAAGTCCGGCCAGACGGTCGCATCCCCCGCCATTCAGGTGATCGCACAGCCTGCCACCCATGTTGACTCCGATGTTGCTGACCTCGTCGAAGCGGGCGTCCTTTCACCCGGTGATTTCCTCAGCCCCGCAGACGACTCCATCAGAATGCGTGCCGAGGTCACTGAAGACGGAGTGGTCGTCATTGATGGTCATGAGTTTTCCACGTTGGACGCCGCAGCCCATCACGCCGGCGCTGATAACATCCCCGGAGCGGAGTTTTGGCAGGTGGAAAACAACGAGGGCGAGCCGGTAGCGGTTCAAGGTCTCATGGATCGAGTTTCGCCATGAACGAATCTTGGCCCGCTCAAGGCACAACGTATTACTTTCGCCACCGTAGCTGCGATTTGGAAGGTCGACTAGTCGGTGAGAAGATGCTCGTCGCCGCAGGCTCGTCGGCCCGGGCCGAGGCTAGGCCCGGCGCGCCTGAGACAATCCTGAGTCGTCGAAGCCGACTCATCTCGGACGGCGTCGCCGAAGTTCTTGGCGATCGATTTGTCCTGAAACAGGATTACACTTTCACGGGTCCTGGACAGGCAGTCGATTTGATGAACGGCGGTCATGTGCGGGAGCCACTAAAGCTGTGGCGTGACGCGGACGGAACTTCACTGGACGATATTGGTACCAACGAGTAGGGGACTCATTTTGGCGCAGCACAATGAAGTGACGTTCGAGGACGAGATCTGCCAGGCTCTCGCGGCCGCGGGCTGGATCTACGAGCCGCACCGCAAGGCCAGCGATCTGTATGACGCCAACCGTGCTCTCGTTCCCGAGGACGTCTTCGCATGGCTGGCGGATACCCAACCGGAGCAGCTGGCCAAGGTTCTGAAACCGACTGACTCTCCCGCCGAGCACGAGGTCTCCAGAATCCTGCTTCTGGACCGGCTGTGCAAGGTCCTGGACAAGCCCGCGACCAAGGAAGCCGGCATGCTCGCGGTGCTGCGCACCGGAGTCAAGGACGTCGCCGCGAAATTTGAGATGTGTCAGTTCAAGCCGGCCATGGGCCTGAACCCGGAGACGCTGGAACGCTACCAAAAGGTGCGTCTCCGCGTGATACGGCAGGTGCATTACTCAACTGTGGACACCCTGAAGAGCATCGATCTGGTCCTGTTCGTCAACGGCCTGCCGGTGGCGACCATTGAGCTCAAGACGGACTTCACGCAGACCATCCATGACGCCGTCGAGCAGTACCGCAAAGACCGGCTGCCGCGAAATGCCAAGAACAAGGACGAACCGCTCCTGTCCTTTGGCCGACGCGCCCTGGTGCACTTCGCCGTCAGCAACGATGAAATCCAGATGACCACCGAGCTCAAGGGCAAGGACACGTCTTTCCTTCCGTTCAACCTTGGCAATGACGGCCACGCCGGGAACCCGGTCAACCCCAAGGGTTCCGCCACCAGCTACCTCTGGGAACAGGTCCTGCAGCGCGATACTTGGCTGAACATCGTAGGCAAGTTCCTGCACCTGCAGATCAGCGACAAGACCGATCCAGTCACCGGCGAGCGGGAAGTCCGCAAGTCCCTGCTGTTCCCCCGTTACCACCAGTGGGATGTGGTCAACAAGCTCATTTACACGGCCAGTGCGGAAGGTGCCGGCCACCGCTACCTAGTCCAGCACTCCGCCGGGTCCGGTAAAACCAACTCGATTGCATGGACCGCGCATCAGCTCAGCTCGCTGCACGGGACCGACAACCAGAAGGTTTTCGACTCCGTCATCGTCGTGACCGACCGCACAGTCCTGGACGCCCAACTGCAGGACGCGATCTACCAGATCGAGCACAAGTCCGGCGTCGTGGTCCCAATCCGCGGCAACGCCGGCTCGAAGTCCGCCGAACTCACCGCCGCACTGACGGCTCGGACGCCGATCATCATCGTCACCATCCAGACCTTCCCGTTCGCGCTGAAGGCCATCGCCGAAGCCCAGGCACTGAAAGGCAGGAACTTCGCGATCATTGCGGATGAGGCGCACTCATCGCAGACAGGGTCCACCGCGAACAAGCTCAAAAAAGTCCTCTCCGCCGAAGAATTGGCGGACGTGAACGACGGCGGCGAGTTCGACGTCGAAAGCTATCTGGCGGCCGAAATGGCTGAGCGCGCCGATGCCAAGAACATCAGCTACTTCGCGTTCACCGCCACCCCCAAGGCCAAGACCCTGGAACTGTTCGGACGCGAGGGCCCGGACGGGCTGCCGCAGCCGTTCCATCTGTACTCCATGCAACAGGCCATCGAGGAATGCTTCATCCTCGATGTGCTGCAGAACTACACCAGCTACAAAGTGGCCTACCGGCTCACCCACGAGGGCCGGGACTATGACTCGGACGACACCCAGGTGGAGAAATCCGAGGCACTGAAATCCCTGATGAACTGGGTGAAGCTGCACCCGTACAACATCAGCCAAAAGGTCCAGGTGATCGTTGAGCATTTCCGCGCGAACGTTGCCTGGCGGCTGGAAGGCAAGGCCAAGGCGATGGTGGTCACCGGCTCCCGCAAGGAAGCCGTCCGGTACAAGCTCGCCATCGACAAGTACATTCTCGACGCCGGCTATTCGGGTTTGAGCACGATGGTCGCCTTCTCGGGCGAAGTGAACGACGACGAATCCGGGCCTGAGGCGTTCACCGAGCTCAACATGAACCCCGGGCTCAAGGGGCGCACGCTGCCCGAGGCGTTCTCCACCGACGAGTACAAAATCATGCTGGTGGCCAACAAGTTCCAGACCGGCTTCGACCAGCCGCTGCTCGTGGCCATGTACGTGGATAAGAAGCTCTCCGGGGTATCCGCCGTGCAGACGCTGTCCCGGCTGAACCGTACCGCCGTGGGCAAGGACCAGACCTTCGTGCTCGACTTCGTCAATAATCCGGATGAGATCCTGGCGTCCTTCCAGCCGTATTTCCGGGAGGCAGCCCTGGAGGGTGTTTCCGACCCGAACGTGGTACACGACCTACAAGCCAAGCTCGACGCCGCCCAGATCTATTTGGAGTCCGAGGTGGACGGGCTGGTGAAGTCCTATGTCCTGGAGGCCGGCAACAATGCTCTCTCCGGCTGGGTGGCCCCGGCCAAGTCGCGCTTCAACACCCGATACAACGCCGCCGTCGCGGAGGGCAATAAGGCCGCCCAGGATGAGCTGGACCTGTTCCGGAAAGATATTGGCTCGTTTGTCCGCGCCTATGACTTTCTCTCCCAGATCGTCGACTTCGCCGATACGGACTTGGAGAAGCGCTCGATCTACTACAAACATCTCCTGCCGGTGCTCCGCGTGAACGACGCGAAGGTGGCACTGGACCTCTCCGGGGTGGTGCTCGCCAAATACGCGCTCAAGGACAAGGGCCAGGCCCAGCTGCAGCTCTCCGGCGAGGACGCGCTTTTGAAACCGCCCACAGAGGTGGGCACCGGACAGGCGAAGGACCCAGTTCTCGCGACGTGGGAGGAGATCATCCAGCAGGCCAACCTTCCGTTCGAAGGTGAGGAACTTGATGCAGTAGCCCACTTCGTCGAGGGAGTGCGCAGGGAGCTGGTGAAGAACGAGACACTTCAGAAGCAGGCGCAGAACAACTCACGGAACCACTTCGGCAGCAGTCCGCATCTGGAAATGGCCGTCACAGACGCGG
This sequence comes from Arthrobacter sp. D3-16, assembly GCF_054408515.1. Classification (NCBI taxonomy): domain Bacteria; kingdom Bacillati; phylum Actinomycetota; class Actinomycetes; order Micrococcales; family Micrococcaceae; genus Arthrobacter; species Arthrobacter sp. D3-16. The sequence goes on from NZ_CP096437.1 coordinate 3,725,769, forward strand.
TCTCGAACTCGATGGACAGCCACTACAACCTGAGCCTTCAGGCTTTGGGGGACAAGACGAAGATGCACGCGCTCCTGAAAATGCTCGGTGAATTGGTCTACGAGGAATTGCAGGGGTCCGAGGCCTGAAATACCCGCCGCCCCAGGTGACCGTCTAGAAGTAGCTCCGGATTCGTCGCCACCAAGATGCACGCGTGGTGGCGACCTTGGACCGGTGATCTCGCTGGTCACGTCCGAGAGCGGCTTTGGTCGCAGCATGATTCATCTTTCGAAGCCATACGACTTGGTTACGCTCGATGCAGTAATGCGATCTGCAGGGAAATTGGCCGTTGCCGACAGAGTGGTCAAGGGACACCGTGCCGTCGAAGGTAAGTGTCCAGTCGTTGGGGCCAAACGGTGTGACCACTTTGGTGCCGCAACCACAGGCGCATAGGTGAACGGCGGTTTCGTACGCCATGGAGATGTAGAGTTTGCCCGGCTCTGGTTCAGCGGGGATGGAGACGACGAACGCCGGGTTAAGGTGCCGGTCTTTCATCCGGCACCTTCCGTCTCGCGGTTGCCAAATCGGTGGTTGAGGTTACCGGAGTCGATGTCGAACACGGTGTGATGTTCGCCTTCTAGGTCGGCGTAGAACGCGAGCAGCTTCTTGTAACGGAGCACGGCGAGGTTCGCCGTCAAAGCGTTGAGCTCGTCGACCTGGAGGTTGGTGTCGTACTCAGCGTCTTCCCCGACAAAGTAGGACACCACCTTGTCGATGTGCTCGCCGTGCCCGGGGGTGAACGTGGTGACCCGGAGGGTGCCGTTGACCCCCTTGGAGTCCTTCCCGAGGCCGATACCGGTATCGACGAACGGAATACCGGCCACCACGAGCGCGTCGATGATGACCTTCTTGACCGGACCGGCGTCCATAGCCAGAAACACGAAGTCCGCGTCCAACAGCTCATCGACATTCTCGACCGTCACGTTGAACGGGTGGGTATGGATCCCGCGTCGCATGGCCGAGTACACGCGCTCGTAGTACGCCACCTTGGTCAGCCCAGCCCGGAGGTCCTCGATGCTTGCGGCCCCTGGGGCCCGGAAGGCGTTATGACTGAGGAACACGTCTCCGTCGTACAGATGGAGGGTCCGTACCGGCGTCTTCACGAGCGCATCGAGGATGTGGGCACCAGTGCCGCCCAGCCCCACAATTGCGACCTTGTTCAACACCAGCCGGTTATTGAGTGCAGTGATGCCGTAGCGGGGCGAGAACGTGTCCATATACTTGAACACCCCGTCGCCCTCGTCAGTCTCGACCGGTTTGAACGTATACGGAGTCACCGACGGGTCCACAGCCTGAGCGGGCCCGATCACTATCTGCGTGTAATAGGTGACCTTCTCGTAGAAGTCCGGGTAGCCACCAGCAGGTTTCTGGGAGAACCCACACGCAGCGGTGAGGTCAGGCCCGGCCGACCACTTGTCCACCCTGTCGTTGACGAGCCCATCGATGGGCGCACCCGTCTTGTCGCGCGGGACACCACCAACAAAACACATGACGTGGGTCGCCGGGGTGACGGTGCTGAGTCCGTTGTTGTCCAAGGGGCAGAGGAAAGACCCCAACTGAACCTGACCGGCGTCGTTGACGAACGGAATGTCGTCGACAACGAGGTAGCCGCTGACGATGCGGACCGCGTACCCGTCCGCCACGAGGGCGGACAGGTCGCGGCTATCACGAACGAGTTGAGAGCCGGACATTAAACGTCGTCCCCTTCTTCTTCACGGTGACGGATTCGCCGGCCACGAGGGTGCCGTCACCGCCGCGCGGGCCCACGGCGTGCCTGTAGGTGACGGTGAACATCGCCGCCGGGTCATGCCCGGGAAAGGCGAGGTTACCGAGCTCCTCGTAGGTGACCGTGCTGTCGTCGAGGACGGTTTCGGTGCCGTTGATGGCAACCTCTACGGTCTTGTGGGTTACTGCCGGCATGGGGCGGTACCTCCTGATGGGATGGCCGCCGCCTTGACGACCTACTTGAATAGTAGCACATACCCCATCACCCCTACGCTGATACGCCGATTACTAGTAGCAAGCTGCGCGCCGCCACTATTCCAAGGGGAGGATTCGAGGTACCTTCATGAAGGCCTGATACTGTGAATCAGCGAAAAGGTGATGGATAATAAGCAACGTGGAGCGGGAGTATCTTGATGAGGAGTTGCGTCCGCTGGCGTCAGACTCCAACTTCCGTCCACCCGCATGGAGCAGCGAAGACATAGAAGGCTTCCGCCGCCTCATCCAGTGCGCCCATGCCGCAACCGTCGAAGATGATTTGCGGAATACGCGCTTTCTGCGAATTCGGTCGTCCGACCACGGCGACCCCGCTCGGGCACAAGCGCGGTTGTCATCCGGACGCCTGATTTCCTTGACATTCAAAGGAACCGACGACCACGGAACTGTGGTCATCGGGGACCTCTCTGCACATATGGAGCCACCCACATGAGCACCTCGACACACGATGCGCTACCCATCAACCAACAACCAGCCGGTGACCTCTTGGCACTCGAGCTTAAGGAACTGGGCTGGTCGCAGGCCGACTTCGCAGCCGTCCTGGGCCGTCCCACCCAATTCGTGTCCGAAATCATTACCGGCAACAAGGAAATCACCCGCGAATCAGCGGCCCAGATTGCTGCTGCCCTCGGCCACACCGCCCAGTACTGGCTCAATCTGCAAAACGAGTACCTCCTGGCAGAGCAGGCCGGGGACCAGAGGACGCAGACCAAATTAGACGATGTTCGTCGTCGGGCACGCCTCAACATGAAGGCCCCGATCGCGCTATTGAAAAAGCGCGGGGTATTTACTGGCTCGACGCTCGATGCACTCGAAACAGAGGTGCAGGAGCTGTTTGGCCTGGCCTCTCTGGATGATGAGCCATATATTGCGATGGCCGCAAAGCGTGCCAACCACAATGAAGACGTCAGCCTCCTCCAAAAGACGTGGGGTGCCTGTGTTGGGCGTGAAGGATCGAGAGATCTACCGAAGGTGCCGTATGCTGCCGACAAGCTGGCCCGTCTAGCGGCCGATTTACCTCGGGGGGTTCATACTGAGGGCGACTTCGCGAAGCTCCCCGCGGTTTTCGCTGAAGCGGGCGTCCGCCTAGTATTCGTCGAGGCCTTCGCCGGCGCGAAGATCGATGGATGCTCCATGTTCGTGGGCCAGCATCCCGTGATCGGATTGTCCGGGCGAGGGCAACGACTCGACAAGGTCTTCTTCACTTTGCTCCACGAAGTCGCTCACATCCTTCGAGGTCACGTAACCAAAGACTGTGCGATCATCGAAGACCTTGACGACAAGGACCCACGCCTCGCCGATCGCGAAACCGAAGCCAACGGCGACGCCTTCAACTGGATTTTCCCCAGAGGGTTCCCCAAGGTTCCGGCCCGGATCACTGGACCTTGGGTCGACGAAACAGCCAATCAATTTGGCATCGCGCGCATCATGCTTGTCGGCCAACTTCAAAAGCGCGGCCGCCTCGACTGGCGCACCACGCTCGCCAAGGGAGCCCCAACCGTCACTGAGGCGCTAAACAGCTGGTAGGCCGGGTGGCTTTCTGTGCGGGAAATGCCGACAGCCAGTCTTGATGGCTTTCTGCGAGCCAACAATAGAGCTGTTAATCGCTTGGTTGTCGACGGCCCTTGCTATGGTTACCCACAAAACAGGTGGCGTCTATCTGCGCAGGTCGTCGCGATCGACCCTTCCGCGGCGTTCCGTAAAGCGTTGCGTATGCGGCTTTCCCGCACTGCCGTCACCGTTGATCATTTCCACCTGATTTCTCGCTGGCCAACCAGGCTATGACCGAGACGAGGCAGAACCTCTCCCAACAGGTAAAGGGCCGCCGCGGCACCGAGGTGACGTCCACGCCGCCGAGCGTTATCCGCCCCGCATCAATCTCATAGAAACGCATCATCTGGCGGACCAGCCTGGTCTTCCCCGTCCCAGTGAAGCCCGATCGCCACCTTCTGCCCGACGCTCCCCGAAAATTAAGCTACAGCTCCCTTAAGACGTCAGCCGCCAGAAGCGAGACGGACACGGACACGCTCTCTGGGTCACCAATTCCTTCCTCGGCTCGCCCGGCCATAACTGAACCCAAAGCTTCTGCCCCATCCGCAAAAAGTGAACGCAACATGCCAATCCCATCAGCAGTTGCTGATTGACTAATTGGATTCTCGAGTAGCTCGCGGATAGTGCCAGCAACGTCGGAGCTTTCGGTTGCAACGAGCAACCGATAAACGTCATGGGCATCCTTGTCATTGAGTCGATGCGGGGAGTCGATACGCTCTGATATCTTGTGGACCTTGGCTATAAGTAGTGCCGCCGGTCCAGCCACTCTAGCTTCGAAAGCGCGCTTGTCGGTGTCATCTAAAGCACGAATGACCATTTTTGAGTTGTCAACCACAGCCGCCTCAAGACCCCTCGCCCTTCGCGTACTGCTCTTACTGTGAGGCGGTATGCGAGCACCTCGCGTTTGCTTTCCTCCGATTCCAGCCAGTTCTTCGGGGACCATCAGATCTACCGGTATTCCAGCCGCGTTCATCCAAGCCCCCGGCTGAGAGCTCAAGGGATTGGGGAAGAACCCGGCTTGGTCCATCGCTACCTCGAGCAAGGGATTTGGGTTTAACAGTCGAGGATCTAACGCCAGGTCGCTGTCCTTCGTTGCCGCCGCTAATGCGACCTGCGCTTCTCCTGCATGGAGATATACCGCTTGGGCCCCAATGACGATCAACGCATCCCGGTGATCAATTAGCGCTTCGAGGGCGTCGAGAAGGGCAGTGCGTGTTTGTGCAAGGAGGTCATTTTCTCCAAGAGGACTCATTGCGCTCCATCCAATCCATTAGCTCCTCGGCCTCGGAAGGATTACGTCCAGGCCCGGTCATGAGATCTACTGCCACTTGTGCAGGTGCCGCTATTTCGATTCCTTGGACGGTAGTCAATTTCCGTTGGAAAACCACGTCGCTTTCCGGTTCTGCCAGCAGCACATTTGTGCCTGCCTCTGACGGTCGCAGGCCCCAAGCCTTAGCCGCTATATCGGCATTTTCGACATAAACAAGGACTGATCGAGCTGGAGCGTATGGCGCCCACTCCGCTGCCGCAACCGTTCCAGTGACTGCATAGTTGATTCCGCTTGACCTACTTGCTTTTCCAAGAAGAGAAGGCAATCCTCTGGGCTCTATGTAGCTGGTGACTCGACTGCTACGAGTAAAGCCGTAATCTTTGCTCCATGCCCGCAGGAGCGGTCGCCACTCGCGAGCAAGGATCTTTCCGTTGTCGTCTCTTTCAATCAGAGCCTCACGTTCAAGATGCTCCACCACTCGATACGCCGCTCCGGTCGAGACACCCGAAACGTCGATGAGTTCACGGATATTCCAGGGCGCGATCGGGAAGTCCACCAACGCCCGCACAATTTTTGCCGCGGGTGCTCCCTTGAGAGAGCCTCTAGGCCTGCCTGGACCTCGCCAGGGATCTCTGTTAGCGCCTTGACAGGAGATGAACAGGCCTGGTCGGGATATGTCTACACGCATATTCCCCGTAGCATCCACGAAGGCAAGGCCTTCCTTCACTAGAGCTTCCCGGACGGACGGCGCTAGGTACCGAGCAACGACCACGCCGGCCGTGTTTTGACGAAACTGTGTTAGACGATTCAACTGCTGGGTTACAGCTGGGACATCTCGTCGCTCCAAGATGCGCTTGGCTTCAATAATAAGAAGCGCTTCCATCCCGTCGGGACTCCGCAGCCCTATCTGTCCGTCGGGGGAAAGGTCCCAGTACGAGGATTCGTCCGTGACCTTGAATGTTGACCAGTTACTGGGCATACATTGGCTGAGCAGGTTCATGCAACGACTTAGGATGTCGGTTGTTGTTTTGGGCTCTGGCTCCGTACTGCTTTCCAATGCCCCTCCTGTCTACGATGTTCGTGAAACATACCATTTCCGCTGGCGATGGACAAGTATCATTTGCCGAACGTTGGCGCAGACGCGCAACAGAAATGCACACTGGTTCAGGAAACTAGATCATTCTGGTGACAGCGGAAGGGCGCGGTTTTCTGAACATCAATGCTAAACCTGCAGAATAACTGGAGCTGCCCTTAGACCTCCGCCACGGGAGCCGCGAACTGCGCCTCGTACAGCCGCGCATAAGCGCCGCCCGCAGCCAGCAACGAGGCGTGTGTTCCCTGCTCCACGATCTGGCCGGCCTCCATCACCAGGATGAGGTCGGCGTCGCGGATCGTGGAGAGGCGGTGCGCAATCACAAAAGAAGTCCGGTCGGACCGCAGGGCACTCATCGCCTTCTGCACGAGCACCTCGGTCCGGGTGTCCACAGATGAAGTCGCCTCGTCCAGGATCAGCACCGACGGCCGGGCCAGGAAAGCCCGCGCAATCGTCAGCAGCTGCTTCTCCCCCGCGGACACGTTGGCGCCCTCGTCGTCCAGTACGGTGTCGTACCCGTCGGGCAGTGACCGCACGAACCGGTCCACATACGTCGCCCGCGCCGCCTCCAGAATTTCGGATTCAGTAGCAGAAGGCCGCCCGTACCCGATGTTGTCCCGGATGGTCCCGCCGAACAGCCACGTATCCTGCAGCACCATCCCCAGCCGCGAGCGCAGCTCGCGCCGGGGCACTGAGGTGACGTCCACGCCGTCGAGCGTTATCCGCCCTGCATCCAGCTCGTAGAACCGCATCATCAGGTTCACCAGCGTGGTCTTCCCTGCGCCGGTCGGCCCCACAATGGCCACCGTCTGCCCCGGCTCCGCCACCAAAGACAGGCCGGAAATCAGTGGCTTGTCCGGCGAATAGGAGAATGAGGCGTCCTCAAACACCAGCCGCCCCCGCCCAAACACCGGACCGGCAGAAGGGGCAGGCTCCACAGACTCCTCGTCCTCATCCAACAGCGAGAACACCCGCTCCACCGACGCCACCCCGGACTGCAAAACGTTCGCCATGGACCCCAGCTGCGCCAGCGGCATGGTGAATTGCCGCGAATACTGGATGAACGCCTGCACGTCACCCAACTGCATCGCCCCGGAAGCCACCTGCAGCCCGCCCACCACGGCGATCCCCACATACACCAGGTTCCCGATGAACGTCATGGCCGGCATGATCAGCCCGGAGATGAACTGCGCACCGAAACTGGCGTCATACAGCTCCGCGTTCTTCTGCCGGAACCGCTCCCCCACCTCGCGCTGCCGGCCGAACACCTTCACCAGCGCATGCCCGGTGTACGTCTCCTCGATCTGCCCGTTCAGCTCCCCCGTGTGCTTCCACAGCGCCACAAACAGCTTCTGCGAGCGCTTGGCGATCAGCGCCGTCAGCCCCAGCGTCAGCGGAATGGTCACCAGCGCGATCAGCGCCAGCGTGGGCGAGAGGATCACCATCATCACCAGCACACCCACCACGGTGAGCACCGACGTGACCGCCTGGCTGATGGTCTGCTGCAGGCTCTGCGAAATGTTGTCCACGTCGTTGGTCACCCGGCTGAGCAGCTCGCCGCGCTGGATCGAGTCGAAATACCGCAGCGGCAGCCGGTTGATCTTCGCCTCGATCCGCTCCCGCAGCCCGAACACCGTCCGCTGCACCACCCCGTTCAGCACATACGCCTGCACCCACATAAATGCCGACGACAGCACATACAGCACCAGCGCCCACGTCAGCACACTGCCCAGCGCCGCGAAGTCGATGCCCTGCCCCGGCACCAGGTCCATCGCACTGAGCATGTCCGCGCGCTGCCCCTCCCCGGACGCCCGCAGCTGCGCAATCACCTGCTCCTTGCTCACCCCGGCCTGCAGCTCCCCGGACACCACGCCGGCGAAGATCAGGTTGGTGCCCTCCCCCAGCAGCCGCGGCCCGATCACGGACAGCGCCACCCCGGCCACCGCCGTCGCGAACACCAGCAGCAGCCACGCCCGTTCCGGCCGCAGCGTCCCCATCAGCCGCCTGGCCGACGGCCAGAAGTTCATCGCCTTCTCCGCGGGGACGTTCATCCCCGCGAACGGCCCGCCGCGTCCCGGGCCGCCTGCCGGGCGGGGGATGCGGACGACGTCGGCGCTTGCCGTTTTGGCTCCGGGTGCGGTGCCGGTGGTGGTTCCGGAAGAGGCGGACGACGGCGGGCGGTGCGGCGCGCTCATACCGTCTCCTCCGCCGCCAGCTGGGAAGAGACGATCTCACGGTACGTCCCGGATGTCTCCAGCAGCTCACGGTGCGTTCCGCGCCCCACGATCCTGCCGTCGTCGAGCACTAAGATCTGGTCCGCATCCACGATGCTGGAGACGCGCTGGGCGATAATCACCAGCGTGGCGCTGGCGGTGCTGCGCTTGAGGGCCTGCCGGAGCCGGGCATCGGTGCCGGTGTCCAGCGAGGAGAACGAGTCATCGAAGATATAAAGCTCGGGCCGTTTCACCAGGGCCCGGGCGATGGCCAGCCGCTGCCGCTGCCCGCCCGAGACGTTGGTGCCGCCCTGGCTGATGGGCCCGTCCAGCCCCTCGTCCATCCGCTCCACGAAGTCGCGGGCCTGGGCAATCTCCAGCGCCGTCCAGAGCTCGTCCTCCGTGGCGTCCGGCTTGCCGTAGAGCAGGTTGCTGCGGACAGTGCCGCTGAACAGGTAGGGCCGCTGCGGGACCAGGCCGATGTGCCCCCAGAGCAGGTCCGGGTGCAGCTCACGGACGTCCACACCGTTCATCCGGACCGAGCCTTCCGTCGCGTCGAAGAGCCGGGGCATGAGGTTCACCAGGGTGGTCTTGCCGGCGCCCGTGCTGCCGATGATCGCCGTCGTCTGCCCCGCCCTGGCGGTGAAGCTGATCCCGGTGAGGACGGGCTGGTCGGCACCCGGGTAGGCGAATCCGACGTCGCGCATCTCCAGCTCGCCGCGGCGGCCGTCCTGTGCCGCCGTCGTTACCGGATGAAGCGGCGGCCGGACGCTCGACTCCGTCCGCAGCACCTCCCCGATCCGGTCGCCGGACACAGCGGCGCGCGGGATCATCACGGCCATGAACGTTGCCATCATGACGGACATCAGGATCTGCAGCAGGTAGCTCAGGAACGCGATGAGCGTGCCCACCTGCATGGAGCCGTCCTGGATGCGGAACGAGCCGAACCAGATCACGGCCACGGATGAGACGTTCAGGACCAGCATCACTGCGGGGAACGCGAGCGCCATGAGCCGGCCGGCGCGCAGGGCGGTGTCCGTGACGTCCTCGTTGGCGCGGGCGAAGCGCTCGGTCTCGATGTCCTCGCGGACGAAGGCGCGCACCACGCGGATGCCGGTGAGCTGCTCGCGGAGGACCTGGTTCACGGTGTCGATCCGCTTCTGCATCTTGCGGAACAGCGGCACCATCCGGACGGTGATCAAGCCGACGGCGATCAGCAGTATCGGAACGGCGACGGCGATTAGCCAGGACAGCTGCGCGTCCTGCCGCACGGCCATGATCACCCCGCCGATGCTGAGCATGGGGGCGGTGACCAGCATGGTGGCGGACATGAGCACCAGCTGCTGGACCTGCTGGACGTCGTTGGTGGACCTGGTGATGAGGCTGGGTGCGCCGAACTTGGTGACCTCCTGCTCGGAGAAGTCGCCCACCCTTGTGAAGATGGCGTCCCGGAGGTCCCGGCCCACGCCCATCGCCGCCTTCGCCGCGAAGTACACCGCGATGACTGCACACACGATCTGCAGCAGCGTGATCCCCAGCATCACGCCGCCCAGGCTGAGGATGTACCCGACGTTCCCCTTGGCCACGCCCTCGTCGATGATGTCCGCGTTCAGGGTGGGCAGGTACAGGGACGCGATGGACTGCGCCAGCTGGAAAACCACGACGGCGGCCAGCAGCTTCCGGTGCGGCCGGACGTATTCAACAAGCAGCTTCCAGAGCATGGGCGGCTCCTGGTCCTTGGCTCACGGGACGTGATGCGAAGGTCAGTTTACGTCCGGCGGCTGGGGTGGGGCCGTGCCCTGGAGGAGAAGTTGCGGCGATTCTCGGAGAGCGTATTGCACTGACCCCGCAGGTGTAGGGTGTGCCGCCTTCGTTAGCGAACCGGGAGGGGGTTGCTGCCGCCGGGGCTTTCGCTTGCGCCCTCAAGAGTCGTCACGAGCTTGCCGACCTGAATGACGGCGGCCCTGATCTTCTCGGGGTCGCTGATGGTCAGGAACTGCAGCATGAGCCCGTCGAGGGCGGCAAAGATGGCCAAGGAGGCTCCGTCGTCGACGTTGAGGCCCCGTTGCCGCAGGGCAGCTTCAACGGTGCCCATGTAGTTCGCGTACAGGCGCTCCACCAAGGCGCGCACCTCGGGGTTGCGCCGCGATTCGAGAAGCATCTCGAACTGGAACAGCTGCAGTTCCGGTTCGCGCGAGACCGTTGCCAGGAGCGCATCGGCAAAGTTCTCGTCAAAGTCCGCGATCTTTTCCAGGCCAGTCTCCTCGATGGAGCGCTGGATGGCCCACTCCATGGTGGCGGCAAGAAGACCCTCGATGGAGCCGAAGTGGTGCGTGACAAGGGTGTGGTTCACTCCTGCCCGGGACGCAACGGCACGGTATGTAACCCCGCGCAGGCCTTTTTCACCTACCACCTCGATCACCGCTGACAGCAAGGCATCGCGCCCGTCTCCGTAGGGCAACCGGGTTGTCGGCTGGTTCATGCACCGAGTCTAGCCCTCCTGATCGGCGCTGGAAAAAGCATTGACAGTAAGAACTAAACAAACGTATAGTTTGGATTGTGGCTGAGATCACGCACTGCGACCAGCCAGCTTGAGCAGATTTCCTTTCCCATGGAACGCACCGTCTCGTGCCGGCAAGGGACCTTCCAACACTTCTGCATATAGGCCCTGCGCCGTGCACTTTCCTGAAAGAGCCATCGGATGACCCAAGAACCAGTCGGAACTTCTACACGCCCGCTGCAAGAGGATCCACCACCTGCCTCCACCTCCCCACGGCTGAGGCCGAACAAGCTCGGCGTCATAGCCATCGCATTCTTTGCTATTGCCGCAGCCGCCCCCATGGCTGCCGTGGTGGGAGCCAGCCCTGTACTGTTTTCGGCCAGCGGCCCGGGAACACCGGTCATTTATGTGATTGCTGCGCTGCTGGTGGCCCTCTTCTCCGTGGGTTACCTGCGGATGAGCCAGCACATTACCAACGCGGGCGGTTTCGTGGCTTACATGGCCAAGGGACTGGGCAACAAGTGGGCGACGGGCGGGGCCGGGATCGCCATCCTGACGTACCTGAGCCTTCAGATTGGGCTTTGGTCCCAGTTCGGCGTCTTTGCGCAGTTACTGGTTGAAGGCCTCACGGGCGTCAGCCTGCCGGTCTACTTCTGGATCGCTGCATTGCTGGCAGTGGTCACGGGCCTGACGATGCGCGGCGTCGATGCGAGCCTGAAGGTGCTGGGCGTTCTCATCCTTGGTGAAGCCTTTGCGGTGGCGGCCCTCGTGGTGTCACTCGTTGCCCAGAAAGGGCTTGGGATCTTCACTTTTGAAGGGTTCACCGGATCCAGCGTCTTCGGTCCGGGCCTGGGCATTTCCCTGCTGTTTGCCTTCGCCTGCTTCACCAGCTTCGAAGCAACCGTCGTGTTCGCTGAAGAGGCAAAAAATCCGCGGCGCACCATTCCCCGGGCTGCCTACTTCGTCATTGCCTTCATCGGCATCTTCTACACCATCTCCACCTGGGCGATCAGTGGCGCCATCGGCATCGACAACATCCAAACCGTCGCCACCGAAAATCCGGCAGGCATGGTCTTCGATCTCGCCGAATCCAGCGCAGGGTATTGGCTGAACCTGTCCATGCAGATCCTCGTTGTCACGAGTTTCCTGGCAATGCTCCTGGGCTTGGCCAACATGTTCTCCCGGTACCTGTTTTCCCTGGGCCGTGCCGGAGCCCTGCCGGCCAAGCTGTCCTCCGTATCAAAGACGGGAGCTCCGCACTTCGCAGGGCTCGTGAACGGCCTCGCTGTCCTGGTGATCATCAGCATCTTCCTGCTGGCAGGTGCTGACCCCATCACAACGGTGTTTGCCTGGTTCGTGGCCCTCGGCACGGCGGGGTTCATCTCCATCCTGCTGGTGACATCAGCGGCGATCGTCGTGTTCTTTGCCAGAAACCGGATGCGGGACAACCTCTGGGTCACCGTAATCGCACCGTCCCTGTCCTTCCTGGCCTTCATCGTTATTGGCTACCTGACCCTGGACAACTACGACGCGCTGCTTGGCGGCGCAGGCGGCGTGGCCCGGTCGCTCCTGCTCGGCATCCCGCTCTTCTTCGTGGCCGGGATGGCCCGCGGCGCACAAAAGCCATCCATCAATTTCGCCGCCGTCATCGGCTGACCCAGTACCACCACCAGACCAGTACCAACCAGCAGCAAAAGAACAAGGACCAAGAACATGACTTCAGCTGACATCCAGGACTACATCCCCGAAGATCAGTGGCCCCCCGTCTCGGCCATGCTGGAGGGATTCGGCGACCAGACCCTGCCGGCTTCCCCCGCCCTGGCCGGCACCACCTTGAGCCTCCTCGACGAGGACGGCTCCAAGGCCGAGTACGTCTTTGACGACGAATCTTCTCTGGCCTGGACACTCAGGCGCGGTGAGGTCACGACCAGCGGAACGGCGGGCTACAAGGCCATCGAAGCCCGGCCCGGAATCTTCATCATCGACTTCATCCGCGGCGAAGGTTCTGCCGCAGAAAACGTCACCATCATCGCGGACCGCAACACCGGGGCCACAACAACCGGTGTTTCCCGGTTTGTCACCGTGGACGGCAGGACGCGGAGCACCACCGATTTCAGCCAGGCCAACAGCGAGGCTTCCGCCGTTCGCCACCAGCGCTCCACGGCCCTGGTGGGCAAGCGGATCTACTACCGCTACAGCGACGTCGAAACGTACGAACACATCTACCTCAACCCGGGCACCTTCACCTGGAACTGCGTTCGCGGTGGTGAGGCGGGACTGGCCGACACGGACCGCTGCATGACCTGGGAAGTGGCAGAGGACCTCTTCATCTTCTTCTGGACCGAAAAGGTCATGTGCGTCGAAGCCGTGCTCCTCGTGGACCTGCGCGAGCAGCGCTCCATCGGCCGGATGTTCGGCTGGGACGATCCTGCGGGCGAACCCGTCATCCTGCCCTTCAACTCCCGGCTCAGCGTCCTGAACACCACCGAATACCCGCAGGACTTCCGGAAGCATTAGTCCCCATTACTCGAAGAGGAGTAAAGAATGAAAACGTACGAATCATTGCTTGACGAGGTCACCGCATTCTCGGGTAAGACCCGCATTATCCTTGACCCTGCCACCGGTGAGATCGTGGGTGAGGCGCCCGTTCATGACCTTGAGTATCTCGAGCAGGCCGTCGCCGACGCGCAGGCTGCGCAGCCCGCGTGGGCTGCGCTGGGCCACGGAGGCCGGTCCGCTGCGCTCCTGAAGGCCGCCGACGCCGTCGAACGCTCCGCCGAAGAACTCGCCCAGCTGCTCTCCCGCGAGCAGGGCAAACCCCTGAACGGGCCCAACGCCCGCTTTGAAGTCGGCGCCTGCGCGGCCTGGCTCCGCGCCGCAGCCACCATCCCCCTGGAGCCGGAAACCCTGGTTGATGATGGTGAGACGCGCGCCGAACTGCACTACAAGCCCATCGGCGTCGTCGGCGCGATCGGCCCGTGGAACTGGCCCATGATGATCACCATCTGGCAGATCGCCCCCGCCCTGCGGATGGGCAACGCAGCGGTGGTCAAGCCCTCGGGCAACACCCCCCTGAGCGTCCTGGCCCTGATCAAGGTCATCAACGAAGAACTCCCCGAAGGCCTCCTGTCAGTCGTCTCCTGCGGCCGGGAAGTCGGCGCACGCCTCACCAACCACCCCGCCATCGGCAAAATCATGTTCACCGGCTCCACCGCCGCGGGCAAGGCCATCATCAAGTCCTCCGCCGACACGGTCAAACGCCTCACCCTGGAGCTCGGCGGCAACGACGCCGGCATCGTCCTGCCCGACGCAGACCCCAAAGCCATCGCCGAAGACCTCTTCTGGGGCGCCTTCATCAACACCGGCCAGACCTGCGCCGCCCTGAAGCGCCTCTATGTCCACGAAGACATCTACGACGCCGTCTGCGAAGAACTCACCGCCGTGGCCAAGGCTATGCCGATGGGCAACGGCCTGGACGAGAACAACGTCCTGGGCCCCCTGCAGAACAAAGCACAATACGACGTCGTCGCCACCCTCGTGCAGGCAGCCAAGGACTCCGGCGCACGCGTATTGTTGGGCGGAAACCCCGACACCGACCAGCCCGGCTACTTCTACCCCACCACCCTGGTCGCCGACATCGACAACGACAACCCGCTCGTTGCCGAGGAACAGTTCGGCCCCGCCCTGCCCATCATCAAATACAGCAGCGTGGATGAGGCCGTGGACATGGCCAACGCCCTGGACGTCGGCCTCGGCGCCTCCGTCTGGTCCTCAGACCTGCCCGCCGCCCGCAAAGTCGCAGCCCGGATCCAGGCCGGTTCCGTGTGGATCAACAAACACGGCGTTGTAGATCCACGCATCCCCTTCGGCGGCGCCAAGCAGTCCGGTTACGGCCTGGAATTCGGCGTCGAAGGCCTCAAAGCCCTCGGCGTCCCCCAGGTCATCAGCGGCTAAGACTGCTGACTGTGAACTGTGAGGCCGCCGCTGCTGTCCTTCCCGGGACAGCGGCGGCGGCCTGCGCTATGTTCACTCCGACGATGGATTGGTCTCGTCAGAACCAATAGGTTGGGTACATGGCTCCGCGGAGCCGGGAGCCGACAATTCCAAACCCGACGAGGATGCATGCTGCGATGCCGGAGCACACCACAAAGGAGACCTGCCCGGTGGTTGCCATGGTGCCGATGACTGCGGTGGCAGCCGCAGGTGAATGAGGCATCCTCAGCCACAAAGTCGCTCCGATAGCCAGGCTGCCCGCAACCGCGGCGGCCCAGAACGAGTGGCTGACCAATCCCGTGCCGACACCCAGCAAGGCGGAAACAACCTGGCCCCCGATCACGCTCCGGGGCTGGGAAAGGGGCAGGTGGGGCGCCGCGGCCACAAGCGCCATGGACGCCGCCATCGGAGGGATGAGCAGGAGGTGTCCCGACAGCTTGCCCAGCAGCACCAGGCAGGCGAGGGCGGCAACGCTGGTAAGGGTGGTTACAGCGAGCTTTGCCAGCGGAGGCCGGTGGGGCGCTTGGGAGGACCAGCGCATGCGGGGCTGAGGTGGATGAACCGGTGATCGGGCAGGACTGGTAACGGGCACAGCCATCCCTTTACTCGGCGACGAAGTACAGGCGCTTGTTGACGAATTCGCCCATGCCCAAGGGACCCATTTCCCGGCCAAAACCTGAGCGCTTCACGCCGCCGAAGGGAAGTTCTGCTGCCTCGGCGGCGATGATGTTGACGTGCGCCATGCCAACGTTCAGCCGGGATGCGATGTTCGCCGCACGGGCCTTATCGGTCGAGAACACCGAGCCGCCCAGGCCGAAGTCGGAATCATTGGCCAGTTCGAGCGCCTCTTCATCGCTTGATACCTTGAACACGATCGCCACCGGCCCGAAGATCTCTTCACGGAAGGAAGCCGAATCGCGGCTGATACCTGTCAGGACGGCGGGTGAGAAGTAAGCGCCTTCTCCCTCGGCGAGGACACCGCCGACTTCAAGGGTGGCGCCTTCGGCGACAGCCCGCTGAACCTGGGCGTTCACTTGCTCCGCAGCCGCCCTGCTGGAGAGCGGCCCATAGGCACCCTCCGGCATGTTCAGGGGATCACCTGGTACGAGCCCGTCCGCAAGTTTCTTGAGCTGGGCCACGAACTCGTCATAGATGTCTTCCATGACGATCATCCGCTTGTTGCCGTTGCACACCTGGCCCCCGTTGTAGACGCGGAAGTTCCAGGCGTCCGCAGCGACTGATGCGAGGTCATGGGAGTCGAGCACGATCATCGGGTCGGTTCCGCCGAGTTCGAGGACAGCCTTCTTCAGGTGCCTGCCCGCCTGCTCTCCGATGATGGAGCCGGCGCGCTCGGAACCGGTGAGGGATACGCCCTGCACCCGGGGATCCGCGATGATCGCAGCGATCTGGTCGTGGGTGGCGAAGATGTTGGTGTAACCACCTTCGGGAACACCGGCTTCTTCCATGATCTGCTGGATCGCCAACGCCGAACGGGGGCAAATGTCTGCATGCTTGAGCAGGATGGTGTTGCCGAGGACCAGGTTGGGCGCAGCGAAGCGGGCCACCTGGTAATACGGGAAGTTCCAGGGCATGACGCCGAGCAGTACGCCCACAGGGCAGTTCTCGATGATCGCCTTGCCGGGAACAGTGCTGGGAATTTCCTGGTCAACGGCGAGGCTGGGGCCGTGCACGCCATAGTAGTCAAGGATTGAAACAGCGAACTCCACCTCTTCGATGCCCTCTGACAGGGGTTTGCCCATCTCCTCGGCAATAATCCTGGCGAGCTCGTCCTTGCGCTCTTCGAACAGCTCAGCGATGCGGCGGACAACGGCCGCCCGGTCCTGGATGCTTTTTTCGCGCCACAGGCCGTAGGCGGCATCAGCACTGGCCAGTGCCTGCTGGATCTGTTCGTCCTTGGCTGCTTCAAAGGTCTCGACGACCTCTCCTGTGGCGGGGTTCTGGACCCGGTACCGGGACATGCTGCTCCTTTGTTGTGTTGCTTCTCTGACGGGTTCCTGGTTTCCAGGGTTTGATGTAGTCAGGGCTGATACGTGAACCGGCTGCCCGTGGTTGGTGCCTTTTCCACGGTCAGGTGATGCCCGGTGATGTTGCGATACATTCGGCGCTCCAGCGTGGGTGAAAGAATCCACAGAGCCGAACCACTCGTGGTTTTGGCCACGACTGTCCCGTGATGCAGGAGTTGGCCGTTGTTGCAGAGTGAGACTTCGGTGCCAAGTTCAACTTTGGCCCATGCAGTACGTGTTGCGGGTTCCACTTTCATTGGCTGCTCTTTCCGAAT
Source organism: Arthrobacter sp. D3-16 (assembly GCF_054408515.1). Classification (NCBI taxonomy): domain Bacteria; kingdom Bacillati; phylum Actinomycetota; class Actinomycetes; order Micrococcales; family Micrococcaceae; genus Arthrobacter; species Arthrobacter sp. D3-16. The sequence goes on from NZ_CP096437.1 coordinate 3,742,725, forward strand.
TCAGTCCACGACGCCGTGGACTGAATTCATCGAAGGAGAGGGACTGGCGCTGAGGTCGGTTGCTTACGCGCGTGCTAGTTGCCGCCTGGCTGGATTCCCTCCGGGGCCCAGGGGTAGCCGGTTGCCAGGGGTGCGCCGTCGTCGTGGCGGGAGAGCCATTCGACCGCAGCTGCGTGGTAGCGGTGGAAGCCTTTGTAATCGACCAGTTCCGGGTCCAGCGAAGCGAGGGCCCGGTGAATGCGCTTTGCCCAGTCGGGAGCGTACTCCACCAGCTCAGCCAGGCTGACCAGATAAGTACGGACGGGGAACACTATGGCGTTTGACCGGGGCAGACGGTGCAGCGGCTGCAATTCGATGCGCAGGTACACCTTTTCCCCTGCGTTTTCTCCGTTGACGGTCGCCCGGTCAGGGGCCCATTCCGGGAGCGTTTCCACGGAGGTCTCGAGACGCGGGTTGACGGTGAGCGACCAGTTGACCCGCCGGACGGGGTGGCCGGGTTTCATGCGGAGCAGGAACTTGAGAGCCCTGTCCAGGATGCCCATTTCGTGCAGCTTGGGTACGGGGCCGTGGAATTCGAAGAAGCTCATGCCAAGGTTGAACTTCAGTGAGTAGTCGGCCCGCTGGGTGGTCATGCCTGCGCCGATGACGAGGGTATTGTCCTTTTCCTCGAGGACCACGAACTCGCCCTGCGCCTGCCGGGTGGCGTACTCCATCGGGTCCATTGGCAGGGTGGCCGGATCACCGAACGTGAATGAATCGTCGATTCCGAGGAGCCGGTTCTGCCACCTCCACTCATTGCCGTTCTTGGTGAGGGTGAAGTGTTCCGGAAAATCCCTGGCGTAGGACTCGAAGATGAGCTCGAGCAGATCCCACTGCGCTTCCAGCATGTGCGGCAGTGCAAGGTAGTGGACGTCCGGCATGTCGTTGAGCATTTGGGCGCGGTGGGCGCACTCGGACACGTAGTGTTCATCGATATCGAAGGCGGCCCTGAGGGCACCGTCCCCGGCCGGAACGTGTGGTTCCAGATTCATGGAGTACATGTAATCGTCGTCGGGGAACGGGAACGGCAGTCGGCGAACACCCTCGGGCGAGTTCCGGAAGTCGTATCCGCCGTCGGGCGTGTACGTTTCATCCGTTTTGAATGCGGCTGATTCAGAGATCGCAGTCATGTGATTTTTTCCTTAAGCGTTGATGACGAGTTTTGTGCAGGTGGCCCGCGATACGCAGGGCATGATGAGCTTGCAGGTTTCCCTGTCCGATTCGGACAACCAGTCGTCGCGGTGGTCAATGGTGCCGTCAAGTTCCAGGACCTCGGTCTCGCACTCCCCGCAGGCGCCTCCCCGGCAGAGGTAGGGCAGCTTATGGCCTGCCTCCTCAACCGCTTCCAGCAGCGACTGCTCGGGCGACACCTCAATGACTGCGCCGGAGCGCGCCAGGGTCACGGAGAACGGATCACCGGTGGACCCCAGGTCCTCGAACCTTTCGAAGTGGATGTTCGAGTCTGACCAGCCAAGGGCGTGGGCGGAATTGACCACGTCATCGATCATGCGCGTTGGCCCGCACACGTAGGCGTGCGTACCGAGTGGCCGTCCTGCCAGGATGTCCATCGTGTTGAGCCGGGACTGGCCGTCATGGCCGTAAAGCGTGACCTGCTCGCCGTAGCGTTCCTTAAGCTCATGGCCGAGGGCAGCGTGCTCCGGGCCGCGGACGGCGAGGTGCAGTTCGAACGAACTGCCCTTGAGGCTGAGTTCTTCGAGCTGGGCAAAGACGGGGGTGATGCCCACGCCCCCTGCGATGAAGAGGTGGTGCCGCGCATGTTTTGATACCGGGAAAAGGTTCGCCGGAATACCTGCGAGGAGGACATCGCCCTGCCGGACGTTGTTGTGCATGGCCAGCGAGCCGCGCTTGCCGTCATCCACCCTGCGGACAGCTATCTGGTACTCGCTGGTGTCGTAAGGCGAACTCATCAGTGAGTACGCGTTGCGCCTGGTCTCTCCATCGGCAGGGATCAGGACTGTGATGTGGCTGCCGCCCGAGAAGGGAGGGAGCCAGGAGCCGTCGGCTGCGCCGAAGGTGTACCGGTTGATTTCCGGGGTCACCGCTTCGATCCGTTTGACCTGGAGCCGCAGGGCTCCATGCTGGGACTCGCTCACGTATCCAACTCCTCATTTTCCGGCATTTCGCCGGGTACTTCGCTGTCTGCTTTCACTCCTTGGAAGGCCGCGAGCCTCCCGGAGTAGTGATCGCGAACGATCAGATTCAAATCACAGCCCGGGCATACAAAGACCCTGTGGGTGACATTCTCGGAATAGTGGCCACAGTGCGCGCACCACACGCGCCTTACAAAGGAGCCGGCGTGCTCACGCAGCACTTCGTCCCGGTTCATGCCGTAAGAGGTAGCCACCTGCATTGACGTACCGATGAATCCCTCAGAACCGGACAGGTACAGCCGGGTGCCCATCTTTGCCGTCACGAGGGCCGCATCGAGTCCGCGGACGGCGTCCGCGTTGCTGGAAAACACGGTCAGCTCGCGCACCTTGAACTGTTGGAGGTCAATCAAGTAGTTCTGGCCGGTGAAGGATTCTGTTGAGTACAGAACGGTGGTGGCCGCCAACTGTTCGGGCGTCATCGCCCGGAGCAGGCGCACCAGGGGTTTTCCGCCGCTGCCCTGGGCGGCAGCGAGGTGGTTAAGGCCGCTCGCCATGGGCGTCAGCTCGTCGTACACAGGTCGGCTCTTGATGCCGGTGATCAACATCGGATTTTGTTACCTTTCGTCCTTCAAAAGCGATCAACGGGCCGAAAGCGCCGGAACTGCATCGGCCGCCGGGGCGTCACCTTTGAGGTGGGGCTTCTTCCAGGCCATGTACACCAGACCGATCACGACCACCGTGACGGCGGAGATCAGGACCACGTGGTTGGCGAACCATCCGTCTTCAGGCGTCCGCGGCCAAGCCATATTGACCATGCCCAGCACACCCCAGGCGAGAGCTGCGATATTTACGGGAATGCCCCATGCACCCAGCCGGAAGGCTCCGTTCGGCTTCCAGCCCAGGATGCGTGCCCGAAGCGCGGCAAGGACAACCATCTGGAAGCCCATGTACATGCCCATGGCAGCGAAGGAAATGATGACGGTCAGAGCGTCGCTGGAGACCTTGGATCCGATGACGATGAAGGCCGGCACCAGCCCGGCCAGGAGCAGTGCGTACGGAGGCACGTGGCGGGATTCACTGAACGTGCTCAGGAGCTTGCTGGCCGGAAGGATTCCGTCACGGGCCATCGAGTAGGCAAGGCGGGAGGTTGCCGCCTGCAGGCTCAGCACGCACGAGAGGAAGGAGATCAGGACGACTGCGAGAACTGCCTTGAAGCCGATGGGGCCGAACGCCGAAAGGAGAATGTTGCCAACCGGGTCCGTCTCGGTCCCTGAGATCACGGCAGCGAAATCGGGAACGGCGAGGATGAGGGACAGGCAGACGAACATCGCTGCGAAACCGCCAATGTAGATGGTCATCCTCATGGCCTTGGGGATGGTGCGGCCCGGGTTGGGGACTTCCTCCGCTACGTCGCCGCAGGCCTCAAAGCCGTAGTACTGGAAAATACCGATCAATCCGGCAGCCGCAAACGCAAAGAAGTAGTTGCTGCCCTCTCCTGCACCGAATGTCTGGAACAGGACGCTGAGGTCATGGTGCCTCGCCGTAGCAAGCAGCCAGATGCCCACCACCAGGGCGCCACCGAGCTCTGCCAGGAGGCCGATCATCGCCACGGCGTTCAGGACCTTGGTGCCACCCAGGTTCAGCACCGTAGCAAGCGCTATGACCACGAGACCGCACAGGATGGTGGCGTCCACGCTGCTTTCCATGCCGGCCAGGGTGCTCAGGAAGGGGCCTGCGCCATAGGCGACACTGGCGATGGTGGTCAGGAGCGCCACCAGGTAGACCCAGCCGTTCATCCAACCCCATTTGCGGCCCCACAGCCTCCTTGACCACGGATAGACTCCGCCGGCCACTGGATATGCCGCCACCACTTCACCGAAAACCGTTGCCACCAGGAGTTGTCCGACCCCCACGATGACCAGGGACCAGAACATCGGCGGTCCGGCCACGCTTAGGGATGCCGCGAACAAGGAATAGATCGCTACTACAGGCGACAGGTAGGTGAATCCCAGCGAGACGTTCCCCCAGAACGTCATCTCCCGCTTGAATTGCCTCTCGTATGAATAACCAAGGCTGGCAAGATGCTGGGCGTCGTCATCGACGTCAAGCTCCCCAACCGGTTCGGGGGTTTCTACACGCATTGGACTCCTTCTTTCGGTCACTACCGCTACCTGTGAGCGGGACCACGTCGTAAAAACCATAGTTTCATATCTTTAGTTGCGCAACCCCTGTGTCCGAGGCGTGTATTTGGGCGCTTTGTGTGGCCAGCACTAGGGCACTTGAGCTGAATAAACTATGGTTTCCATTGTTTTCACGTCATCTGCAGTACACTTCAGAAGTAGCGGAGCCAGAAGGTCTTGCCGGCAAGGGAGAAGCGTGGCCGAGACATAGCGAGGCCGGCGGATCGGCGCTGCATCGGCGGGCACCCGTCGGTGCCCGGATTAGAGTTACTGCTGTCCCTATTTCCCATGGAGTCGTTCTTGGCATCTACCACCGCTTTCCAAGCCCAGGTGTACCGGGCGTTGCCGGAAACAGAGCGCTCCGAAGCCATCGTCAACCGGATTTCCAAGGCGATCGCCCTTGGCCTGCTGAAGGTGGGTGAGCGGCTTCCCCCCGAAACAGCGCTATCGGAAATGTTTGGTGTTGCGCCGTCTACCCTCCGGGAGGCGTTGTCCGACCTTCGGGATCAGGGCATTGTTGCTACGCGGAGGGGGCGAAGCGGCGGCACGTTCGTCGTCAAGCAACCCTTCACATCCGCCGACGTCATCAAAAAATGGTTCCAGGACACGTCCATTGCGGAGATTCGCGACGTGGGTGACGAGCATGCCGCTATCGCCGCCGCCACCGTACGGTTGGCCTGCGAACGGGCCGAACCACACGAGATCAACAGGCTTTTGGAGCTTGCCCGTGGCGTTGCCATGACGGACAAATCGGAGCTTCAAGCACGCGCCGACAGCAGATTCCACATCGAACTGGCAGTCCTGGCGCAGTCCCCGAGGCTTACGAATGCAGAGATAAGACTCCAGGCCGAGACAGTTCAAGCGTTGTGGGCGCCCGTGTCACTGATCCGCGACCCGGAACAGGTGGCCGCCGAGCACCTGGCCTTGGCGCGCGCCATCGCAAACGACGCACCTGAAGACGCCCAACGCCTGGTGCTGGAGCACATCCGGCATGACGTCCACCATCTGGTGGACTCGAAATTGTCCCTCGGATACCCGACGTATCAGCAGGAGCGCTCATGACAACCACCTCCCCTGCGATCAAGGCCGCACAGGAAATAGCCGCCTGGACGAACACACTCGGCCTCGACGTCGACAAGTTCGCAGCCCAAACGGCGGCGCTGTGGACGAATCGCCAGAGCCCGTTCACCGTCACGCCACGGGACGTGGGACAGCTGGAGAACATGACGAAGGAATTCCTTGAAACGCATAGTTTCATTGTTGGAGCTGGAGTCATCTTCTCTGCAGACGCCATCGAGAATCGGGACGGCGTCCTTGAGTGGTGGATCAGGCGCGGAGAGGGAATTGAAAAGCTGGAATTCGATCTCACCCCCGGCGGTGAGCGGTTCTACGACTATCAGAACATGCCCTTCTTCACCTCAGCCAGCCGTACAGGGGAACGCTCCATGTGGGGCCCCTACGTTGACTACCTGGGCCTGGACGAATACATCCTCACCTACACCGCACCGATTCAGGTGGGCGGAAAATTTGCGGGGGTGGCCGGCTGCGACATCAGGATCCGCAAGCTTGAAGAGATCTTCATGCCTGCGCTCCGGGCCATCCCGGGAGACGCCGCCCTCCTCAATGGAAGCAATCGCGTCGTCGTAGGAAACTCCGGCGCGTACCTGGTCGGCGAGAGAATCCGCCACATCCCGAGCGACAAGCAATTGCTCCCGATCGAGGCGGCCCACCTGGAACTCTCACTGTTGAGCGACCGCTAACTCTATTTGACGGATGCGTCCGGCGGCAGCCAGCAATTCCGAGCCCCGTCGGCAGGCGGGGTTTCCACCCCTTGGTACATGCCCCAGGGATCAGATGCATGGGCGGCAGGTTCCCTTGTACCAGGAGGCATAGAGCCTGCCAGGGCCGAGTCTTTCACCAGCATGCCGAGCGCCAAGCCCGCTGTTGAACGGTGTGGCCGATGGGAACTTCTGCACTAACGGCGACGGTGAATGACCAGTAGTCGTGCTGCGTTACCAGCACGCCACCGCCGCAACTCAGCGATGCCGACTCGGCAATTGCCACCGCTGCTCCTAAGTCCGTCTGAAGCGTTTCGGCGTCATCGCCGTCCACCTCAAGCAGGATCTCGGACTTCTGAATCAGAGCCATGGACCTAACCTCCAGAAATAGCGGAAGAGTCTGCGACGCAACTCCTATGGTGCGCACTCCTAAAATATAGGCCGTTGTATACCGTCTGTCTACACGTTCTTTCGTTTGGTCTATTTTTGGTAGACAGTCTGTATACATGTGGTCTACAGTAATTTCAGTGATTCACCTCACGCCCTGTTCATCACCTCCGAGTAACCCGGCCCACCCGCAACGTTGCGGGCGGGCCAGCCGAGGCCGTATCAAGGCCCCCTCCCCAAAGGATGATCGAATGACAGAAATGACGAAGGCAGAGCTGCGGCGGCAGAAGCATACGAACCTGCCGACAGTTGCTGCCTCAAGCCTGGCCGGCACGGCCGTTGAGTGGTACGACTTCTTCCTTTATGGCACTGCAGCTGCATTGGTGTTCAATAAGCTGTTTTTCCCGACGGATGATCCGCTTGTCGGTACGATGCTGGCACTGGGAACATTTGCTGCCGGCTTCATAGCCCGACCTCTTGGTGCGGTTGTTCTTGGCCATATTGGAGATAAACACGGGCGCCGGACCACCCTGGTCGCCAGCCTCCTCCTGATGGGCGTGGCAACTGCCTTGATCGCCTTCATCCCCCCGTACGCAGCAATCGGCGTAGCAGCGCCGTTAATTCTCCTCTTCCTGCGTCTCGTCCAAGGATTCGCCTTGGGTGGCGAGTGGGGTGGCGCCGTCCTGCTGGTTTCCGAACACAGCAATGAGAGCACCCGGCGCGCCTTCTGGGCCTCCTGGCCCAACGTGGGCCCGCCACTGGGTAACCTCATGGCCGCCGGCGTACTGGCACTTCTCGCCGCTGTAATGCCGGCCAGCGAGTTTCTCGCCTGGGGTTGGCGCATCGCTTTCGGCCTCTCGGCCCTGCTCGTGATCATCGGGCTCGTATTGCGGCTCTATGTGCAGGAAACCCCGCTGTTCAAGGAGGCACAGCGCAAGCGTGAAACGGAAGAGACAAAGAAGGTCCGTATGCCTTTGGGCGTCCTGTTCCGGAGGAACTGGCGTCAGATCCTCATTGCCGCCGGAAGCCGCATGGGTGAAAACGCAGGTTTTTACATCTATTCGCTGTTCATCATCACCTACGTCACCGAGATTTTGGGCCAGAACCGTCAGGACGGCCTGACGGCTGTGATGATCGGCCAGGGCGCCGCATGCGTGGCCATCCCACTGCTGGCTGTCTACGCCGACAAGATCGGCCGCAAGCCGATGATGATCGGCGCCTCAATCGCCACGATGATATGGGCCTTCGCGTTCTTCTTCTTCCTGAATACAGGGCAGCTGTGGGGAACCATCGTCGCAGCCGTAGGCGGCCTGCTGATCTTCGCCGCCTACAGCTCGGTCATCGGTGCCTTCTTCTCTGAACTGTTCCCCACGGACGTGCGGTACAGCGGAACATCCGTTGCCTACAATCTTGCATCGTTGGTCGCGGGTTCACTCTCACCGATCATCGCCCTGCTTCTGTACCGCCAGTTCGGTACCGGCTACGCGATCGGCGTGTACCTGGCATTTATGGGCCTCGTCTCCTTGGTCTCGGTCCTGTTCGCCAAGGAAACCAAAAACATCCGCCTGAGCGACCTCGATGTACAGGTGCAGACGGGCGCTCCTGCAGCCAAGTAAATAACCAGCCAACAGCAAAGCCTCCCGCGGGGATACTGTGAGTACCGCCCGTATACAGCGTTTCGAGGAGCGTCCGATGAACCGTCTTCATAAGCCCACCCAAGTTTCCGCACCCGAGATCGCCTACAGGTGGCTCCGGGACGCGATCAGCGAGCTGCCGTGGGACGAAGAGGCTTTTCTGAGCGAAAACGCCGTGGCGGAAGCCACCGGGACTTCACGTACCCCCGTTCGGGAGGCTTTGCTCCGGCTGGAAACCGATGGTCTGATCCGGCGGGTTCCGAACAAGGGAGCTTACGTTCCCGCCCTGACCACGAAGGATATCGAAGGGATGATGGAGGCCCGGCAGATCATCGAAGAATGGGCTGTGCGGAAGACTGTTGCGTCCCTTAAATCAACAGGAGACCTCGACCAGCTCCTGGAAGAACAGTCGCAAAAACTCGCGGACCCCGTCGCTTTCATCGCCTGCGACATTCGATTCCACAAATACATCGTCGCCGCAGCAGATAACCCGGTACTGGAAGACGTTTACGATTCCCTGCGCTTCAAGCAGCTTCGTATCGGCGTCAAGGCAGTGCAGGACGGCGACGGCAGAAGCGACCATGTCCTCGACGAACACCGTGCCATCGTCAAGGCAATTCAAAGCGGGAACCCTGACACGGCAGTTGAGGCAGTCCGTGAGCACTTGGCATCAACCTTGGTGGCCCTCAAGGCACCGGCAGCACGGCGCTTTGTAAACAGCACCTCCAATTCGGCGTAAAAGCAAGGGAAGCAAGGGAACCTCATGAAAGTAGCACTCGTCCAGGTGGCCAGCCCCGACCACGAAAGCCGTGACGAGCGGATCGTGCGGGTGGAAGGGCTCCTGCGGAACATCGAAGGCGCGGACCTGATCGTCCTGCCGGAGCTGTGGAGCGCAGGTTACTTCCACTTCGACCAGTACGACGCCCTTGCCGAGACAACGGAAGGGCCAACACTGGCGATGTGCTCCCGGGTTGCTGCCGAGTTAGGAGCCTACGTTCACGCCGGAAGCATCATCGAGAGGGACGAAGAAGGACACCTTAAGAACACGTCCATCCTGCTGGATCCTGCCGGGCGGATCGTTCACAAGTACAGCAAGATCCATGTATTTGGTTACAAGTCGCTGGAGTCGAGCCTGCTGACACCAGGTACCTCATTGCCCGTTGCGGAAGCAGCGTTCGGACATACCGCAGGCGTCACCTGCTACGACCTGCGCTTTCCCGGCCTCTGGTCCGAGCTCAGCCAAAGAGGAGCCGAGATCGTGATCGTCCCTGCTGCCTGGCCAGCGGCCCGCCGGGAGCACTGGCGCCTGCTGACCTCCGCCCGGGCAGTTGAGCATCAGATGTTTATCATCGCCACCAACGCAGTAGGAGAACAGGAAGGAGTCGAGGTTGGTGGGCATAGCAGGGTCGTTGACCCATCCGGCGTCGTCCTGGCGGAATGCGGGTCCGCTGAAGAAGTCCTGCTGGTGGACCTTGACCCAGAACAAGTCTCAAGGGTGAGGAAGGAATTCCCGGTCATCGGAGACCGGCTTGCCCAATACAGCAATCTAGCGAAATAAGGAGACGACATTGCCAAACACTGAACAGGCGCCCCTGGCCTTCGAGGTTGTAGGTTCAGGCGAAACCATCACGTTGGACAGTTTTCGCGGCATCGTCGCCGGCTATACCGGCAGGGACATGGCCGCTGTCCAGCACCACATCGACGAACTGGCAGCAATCGGTGTTGCCCCGCCCCCGGAAGTACCAATGTTCTACCAGGTACCCGAAGAGCTTTTCGCTCACTCCGCTGAGCATGAGGACTCGGACAATCTGACATCCGGAGAAATCGAGCCGCTCTACATCCGGCACAAAGGCAGTTTCTACCTCGGAATCGGTTCCGACCACACGGACAGAGACTTGGAAATCCAGGACATCGGCGACTCCAAGCGGGCCTGCCCTAAGCCTGTTTCACCCCAAGTAATCCGCGTGGACGACCTGGAATCGCTGTCCCTGGACGAGTGCACTGCCCGTTGCTGGGTGGACGGTTCGCTCTACCAGGAAGGAACGCTCGACGGTATCCGCCGGCCTGCGGACGTCGTCCGGCTGCTTTTGGACCGCACTGACGTTGGGGACGACGACTTCCTCTGCCTCGGCGGGACCCTTCCCCTGCTCGGCGGAAAATTCACCAAAGGCAACGTCTGGAAACTCGAACTGCAGTTTCCTGACGGCACAAAACTCGAACACACCTACAAAATGACGAAAGGTTTGAACTGATGCGAACCGGAGAAGAATACCTGAAGTGCCTCAACGATGGCCGTACTGTCATTGTCGACGGCCAGGTTGTGGAAAACGTATTGGAGCACCCGGCTTTCAGCCACATTGCCCAGACGATGGCCGAACTTTACGACATCGCCGCGGATCCCGAAAACGGAATGCAGTTCCATTCTGAGGAAATCAACGGTCCGGCAAACAGGGTCTTTGCCGCCCCCCGCTCCCAGGAGGAACTGGTGCTCCGCCGCCAGGCCATTGAGAAGTGGGCAAAGCACACCCATGGCTGGGTAGGCCGCAGCCCCGACCACGTCGGAACCTTCTTTGCAGCATTCGGCTCGCACCCGGAGGTCTTTAAGGACGAAAAGCACGACTTCTCAGAGAACATCAGCAACTACTACAAGCGCATCCTCGCCGAGAACCTCTACGTGTCCTACGCCATCATTCCGCCCCAGATATCGCGGGCCACCAATGCGTCAGGCTGGGAAGGCGACTTCCTCCAGGTTGGTGTTGTCAGGGAAACCGAAGAAGGCATGATTGTCCGCGGTTCCCAAATGCTCGCCACGGGCGGGGCGATCGCAGACGAAGTCTTCGTAACCTGCATAAAGCCACTCGGCCCGGACGATGTCGACTTCGCCATCAGCTTCGCCCTGCCCGCAGCAACCAAGGGTCTCAAGCTGTACTGCCGGCGCCCGTTCGCTCCCGCAGCTACCAGCGAATTCGACTACCCGCTCACTACGAGGTACGACGAACCTGACGCCCTCGTGGTATTCGACGACGTCCTTGTTCCGTGGGACAGGGTTTTCATCGACCGCAACGTCGACATGCTGCGCAAGCAGTTTTTCGACACCGGCGCCCACGCCCTGGGTAACTGGCAGGCCCAGATTCGGTTTGCTACCAAACTGAAGTTCATCGCTTCCGTCGCGCGAAAGGTCACCCAGGTCAACGGCACCGACAAGATTCCCGGCGTCCAGGAGAAACTTGGCGAACTCGCCGCGATCGTGTCGTCCGTTGAATCAGCGGTTCTGGCCGCCGAATACACGGCGTCTGCGGACGCGAACGGGATGATGGTTCCGGGGAAGCGTGCGCTGTACGGAGCCATGGGGCTCCAGTCGGAGACCTACCCGCGTGTCATCGGTATCCTTCGGGACCTCGTGGGTGGCGGCGTTCTTCAGTTGCCCTCAAGCATTGCCGACATGACAAGCGACGTAAGCCGCCCCGACATGGACCGCTACGTCCAGTCTCCGGGAGTCCCCAGCGAAGAACGGGTCAAGTTGTTCAAGCTTGCCTGGGACATCATCGGCTCTGAATTCGCCGGCCGGCACCAGCAGTACGAGATGTTCTACGCCGGCGCACCCTTTGTGGTCAAGGGTGCCTACACGTACCGAAACTACGGTTACGACGCTCTTGTCAGCGAACTCGACGAGTTCCTGGCCGGATATCGAATCACCGAGAATGCGGAGGCGAAGTAGCCATGGCTAAACCTGAATTTGAGTTCACTCCGACTTCTTCGGTTGTATTCACTCCCTGCACCCCTCCCATCGAGGGGCTCTCGGAAGCAATTCTGGCCCGGGACGACAAGAACGACAGCGTCACCCGCATCCTCAAATTCGAACCGGGGACGGATACTTCACCCAACGGTGTTCTTACCCACGACTTCTGGGAAGAAGTTTTCATCTTCGAAGGGTCCTTTGTCGATCAGCGCCTGAACCGTACCTTCAAGGCCGGAGACTGGGCTACCCGCCCCCCGGGCATGGAACACGGGCCATGGGTCTCCGAGAATGGAGCCAAAATGTTTGAAGTCCGCTATTACCAGGACAGTGACAACTAAAATGAACCGCACCCTCAGCTTCGCAGAACCCGATGCGCTGCATATGCGCCGGACCATGGGAAGGTTTCTTACCGGCGTTGCAGTGATTACCACCAAAGCAGGTGACGAACTGCACGGTATGACCATCAATTCCCTGACCTCGATCAGCCTGACGCCGCCGATCCTGATGATCTCGCTGAACTTCAACACCCGCACAGGGGACACGTTGCTGCAAAGCGGAAAGTTTGCCATCTCGATTCTTGGGGCAAAACAGGAATCGATCGCGCGACGGTTCGCCGCCCGCGGCGCTGAACACTTCGACGGCGGCGAGTTTGATTTCACCGAGTCCGGGCTCCCAGTGGTAAAGGATGCACTGGCGCAGGCGGACTGCACGGTGGTTCACCAGTACGACATAGGTGACCACCAGGTCTTCTTCGGCCAGGTGACAGGCTGCCGTGAGCGCGAGGGACAGGGGCTCGCGTTCAGCGCTGGAAAGTTCGGCTCCTTCAAAGACTTCGGCCACGAAGAACTTCCCTGGTTCTACTAAACAAAAAGCTGGGGGCCCTCATCGGCCCCCAGCCTTTTGGTCACTCCGGAAGAATTGCGATTCCGTCGATCTCCACCTTCATTCCGGGTCCCAGCCCTGCGGAGACGGTGGTGCGGGCGGGATAGGGCTCGTCGAAGAATTCTCCGTAGACTTCGTTCATGCCCGGGAATTCCCCGTGTTCGCTGATGAACACACGCACCGTGACGAAGTCGTTCATGGTGCCGCCGGCCGCCTCGACCACATATTTGAGGTTCTGGAGCGTCTGGCGGGTCTGCTCCTTGATGCCCTCCCCCACGAGATGGCCGGTTTTGGCGTCGAAGCCGCCCTGCCCCGCGAGGTAAAGCGTGGTCCCGACTTTCACAGCCTGCGAATAGGCGGCAACAGGCGTCGGGGCGAGGTCGGTAACAATATCTTGCTTAGTCATCTGCACTGTTCTTCCTTTTCGTTGGGCTTTCCAGGTGGGAGAAGTAGTCAAGGGCGGACGGACTGTTGAGGGCGCTGCCCACCCCGACGCCGACAGCACCGGCGTCGAGGAAGTCCTGGGCGTTGGACGGCGTGACCCCGCCGACCGCAACAAAACTGACCTGCGGGAACGGCCCGGCCAGGGTCTTCAGTGCGCCCGGACCTGCCATGTCCGCCGGGAACAGCTTCTGGACGTTCAGGGACATGCTGAGCGCACCGTGGATCTCGGTGGGCGTCGCGACACCGGGCAAAATGGGGAGCTGCAGCTCCTGGGCGCGCCTGATGGACGGCGGGAAGAACCCCGGGGCGATCAGGAACTGCGCCCCTGCCTCCTGCGCGCGGTCCACATCCTCGGAAGTGCAGATGGTGCCGGCGCCGATCTGCCGGTCGGGGCCGCCGGCAGCAGCCTCGGCGGCTTCCTTCAACGCGAGGAACGCTTCCTGGGACTGGAGCGGGACCTCCACCAGCCGGATCCCGGAGTCCCAGCACCGGACAGCCATCTCCACGGTCTCCGCGGCCGGCAGGCCCCGGAGGATCGCGATCACAGGCGACACCTGCAGGTGGCGGAGGAAGAAGTCGGAATCGTTGGCCACGGCGCTTCCTTGATTCTTGGGGAGACTGTGCGGCTCCTACCCTATATAGTGGTTGCACATGCTGTCCAGAGCATTGCGCATATTGCAACGGAGGAATTGTGCAGACACTTCGGGTATGGCTGAAGGCAGGGCACACTGTCGAAATTATCCGGCGTCTATTGCCGGAATTCCGCGCCTCCACCGGCATCGAGGTGGCCCTCGACGTCGTCCCTGAGGGGGTGGCCCACGACGCCCTGGTGCAGGGATCGCCGCTGGCCGACGTGGTTACGGTCCCTTTCTGGTACCTCGAGGAATTGCGCGCCTCGGGGACCCTGCTCCCTATCGCAACGGCCGACCTCGGACTGGACGAAAGTGCCTTCGTCCCCCATGCGCTCGCGGCGTTGCGGCGGGGCGGGATGCTTTGGGCCGTGCCACACACCCTCACCGGAGGCATGCTGTCCTACCGGCAGGACCTCTTCGATGCCACCGGTTTGGGGCGCCCGCAGTCACTGGCGGACGTCCTCGCCGCCCATGCCGTGCTGCGGGAGCGGGGCATGGGCCTCGTTGCGCGGTGCAACGGCGAGTTTTCCTCCCTGGAGACCTTCTCCGGCTGGGCTGCGGCCAAGGGTGTGAGGCTTCTCCCCGACGCTGGGGACCCCACCTTCGAGGACCTGCTCGACGGCGCCGGGGACCTTGCGCAGGCACTCGCCGGGGGGCCCCGGGACCTGACGTCGCTGGACTATGCGGGCGTGGGAAGCCTGGTCAGCGAAGGACATGCCTCCCACCTCTTCGACACCAGCGCCTGGGCGTTCCAGTTCGAGGACCCGGGATCGCCGGTACGGGGACTTATGGGCTACACAACCGTCGGCGATAAACGCCCCGCCCAGTTCGTGTACGCCGAAGGCCTGGGCGTCACCGCGGGGTGCCGCAGCGAAGAGGCGGCGCGGCAGTTCATCACATGGCGCCATTCGGAGGAGGTGCTGCGCGCCGAGGTTGAGGGCGTCCGCCGCATCGATATCCCGCGGGCGGACCTGCGTGAGCGGGACTGGTACAGGGATTTCGTGGCCGAGGCGGGCCTGCAGGAATGCCTGCGGGCAGTGGACGAGTCCTGGTCCGGCATCGACTTCCGCCACATCCCGCTGCGGGTGGACTTCGTGGAGGCTGCCCGCACGCTGATGGGCGCCATCAGCGGGACGGTCTCAGGAAAGTATGCCTCCCTTGCCGATGCCTACGCCGTCACCTACCAACAGGACGGCCGCCGAGGATGACCTCATTAATCTTGTACAGCGCCCCCAGGTCTTCGAGGGGATCGGCGTCGAGGCACAGGATGTCCGCCGGCCGCCCGACGTCGAGGCATCCCGCACCATCTTTCAACAGCCTGGCACCGTTGACAGTCATTGCCCGAAGTATCGAGGGCGGGTCCATGCCGGCGCGGTTCAGGTGCAGCGCCTGCTCCTGCATGCCGAACCCATGGGGGTTGAACGTTGTTCCGGCATCCGTTCCCACAGCAAGCGGCAGCCGCGCCGCTACCGCCAGTTCCAGCGCGGCGCGCTCGTGCGGGGCATGGGCGAGGATCTTCGCCAGGGCTTCAGGATTTGCGGTCTCCCGCTGGTCGGAGGAGACGAAGCGCTCGGTGGCCACCAGCGTGCTGACCAGGGTGCAGCGGCTCCCATCCAAGAGCCCGGCTTCGTCGGCGGTGAGGTAGGAGAAGTGCTCGATGGAGTCCACCCCTGCTTCGATGGCATTCCGGATCCCGTCCCGCCCGTGGGCGTGGGCTGCCACGGCGAGCCCGGCATGGTGCGCGGCCGCCGTCACGTGGCTGATCAGGGAAGGCTCCATCTGGGTGGCACCAGGCACCGTGCCGGTGGTGATGACACCGCCGGTGGCAAACAGCTTGACCCAGCGTGCGGCGAGACCGGACAGTGCGCCAATGGCTTCCTCGTATTCACCCGGCGTCTCCGCCCACCGGGAAAGGAAATTCCCGTGGCCGGCGGGCGAGCTGATGGCACCGGCCGCCACGATCCGCGGCGCTCGCGCAGCGGCCAGGCCGCCGCCCTTTACCGCATGCAGCACCGCATCACCCGGGCTGCCGAGGTCCCGCACGGTGGTCACGCCCGACTGGAGATAGCGGAGGCCGTTGGCTTCGATCACGTCCTGCCGGGCGGCAGGGTCCGATGCCCTTGCCCCCCGCTCCACGTCCGCCCCGCCGGACAGGGCCAGGTGCACGTGGCAGTCCACCAGTCCCGGGATCGCGACGGCGGCCGGGTGGCGGGGAATTATGCCTGGCCCGTCACCCGTTCCGAGGCCCGTGATGATGCCATCGCTGATGGTGATCCACACATCGTCCGCGGGCTCCAAACCCGGACCGATCAATGCCTTCCTGAAGCGCATCGCGTTATGCATTGTCTCCCTACCAATCATCGGAGGTTCCCATGGCCAGCACATCCATCCGGGTCGCGGTAGTCGGCGCCGGAGACTTCGGCAAGCGGCATATTGCGGCACTCGCCGCACTTGCGGAGTTTGATCTGGTGGCGGTTGCGGACCGCAACGAAGCAGCTGCGCTGGAGGCCGCCCGACTGCACGGGGCCCGCCCCTTCAGCAGCCTCGAGGCGGCCCTCGGCACTGGAGGGATTGACGCCGTGGGGATTGACGCCGTCGTCATCGCCACTCCCCCGGCCGCCCACATGGCGGACCTCCGCCTGGCGCTCGACCGGAGTCTTCCGGTCCTCGTCGAGAAGCCGGTGGTCACCAGCGAAGAAGACCTGGCGGCGCTGGAAAGCCTGCCGGCCCAGCTCCGGCGCCTGGTCCTCCCGGGCCATATCAGCCGCTATCTTCCGTCCTTCTGCGCTCTGCGGGAGCGGATGCGCGGGGAAAAGGTGCGGGCCATCAGGGCCGTCAGGTATGTTCCCCGGGAGCGGCTGGCAATGCACGGGGAATCGCATCCCGCCCTCAGTGCCATGGTCCACGACTTCGACCTCATCCGGGCCCTGGTGCCTTCGGAACTGGAACATGTCAGTTCCGTCCAGTCCTGGATTGATCCGGCCCTGCCCCATCCGCAGGCGGTGTTCGTGCATCTCCGGTTCGCAGACGGGACGGTGGCATCGGTGGACAATCTGTGGACGCTGCCCCACGCCCGGAAATACATCGACGCACGCCTGGAGGTCTCATCGGACAGCACCCTTGCCGTCCTGTCCCTTCCCGGCGGCGAAGTGTCATTGGCGACTTCCGCCGGGGAGTATGCTCCCGCCGTCGAGCTTGAAGGCTCTGTCTACGGTGTGCCGGCAGGTGCCCTGGCGAACCAGCTCCGCTACTTTGCCGCCCACGTCCGCGGAACCGCAGTGGAGACGGCGGTGACATTGGAGGACGCCATCTGGTCGGTGCGCCTCGCCCTTCAGTTACAACGGCAGGCATCAGTCGCCTAGGTGAATTCCCTGCCAATGGCCGCCGCTGTCTCCCGGAGGAGGGGCTCGATATCCAGGAGCCGGTCACGGGTCAGGGTGACCACCGGAGCGGACACGGAGATGGCGTGGGAAACCTCGCCCGATCCGGTACTGATGGCCACGGCCACACAGTGGATGTAGTCCTCGTGCTCCCGGTCGTCGATGGCGTACCCGCGCTGGCGGATCTGCTCCAGCTCCGCCAGGTACGCTTCCGGGGTCACAATGGTGCGGTCGGTGTACCGGACATACTCGATCCTGTTCGCCAGCTCCACCTGCTCCGGGACCGGGCGATGGGCGATAATCGCCTTGGCTACCCCCGTGCAGTAGAGAGGGGCAGTGGCTCCAATCCGGGAGTACATGCGGACGGACGTCCGGGCTTCGTACTTGTCGATGTAGAACACCTCGCCCTCGTCAAACGCCGCAAGGTGGATTGTCTGCTGGGTCTTTTCGCCGAGCATGCGGAGGTGCGGGGCAGCGAGGGGGCGGATGTCCAGGCTGCCCAGTGCCACCGCAGCCAGCTTGAAAAGCTGCGGACCAAGGCGGTACCGGTGGTTGTCGCTGTGCCTGACGTAGCCCTGGGCTTCCAGCGTCTGGAGCAGGCGCAGGGCAGTGGACTTATGCACCCCGAGCATTTCAGCCGTCTCGGCAAGGTCCTTCTCGCCCTTGCCCAGGAACGGCAGGATCTGCAGGGCGCGGTCAACGGTTTGGGACACGTATGTTGCTGCTTTCTTCTAATGCCGGCGCGAAGCGCTGGCGGCTCCAGCCTTCGTCGGTGAGCTGCAAAAGCCCACTCATGTATTCTCGCCCCGGAAGGGCACCTATGTCTGTTACTACGCTCAGCGAACAGCTGGCCACGATCGTTCCGAGCCTTCCTGCCTCGCGGATGGCCATTCCGCTCAGGTAGCCGGCGAGGAATCCGGCGGCGAACGCGTCGCCGGCACCGACGGGCTCAACGACGTCGACGATAAGGGCGGGCACGAAGACCTGCTCGTCCCCGTGGAAGACAGTGCAGCCTTCGGCGCCCTGCTTCACCACCAGGAACTCCGGCTCAGGGAGGAGCGTCCGCACCTCCAGTGGATGCGTTGATGCCCACAGCTCGTTCGCCTCGTCCAGCCCGACAAACACGATGTCCACGGCCCGTGCGGTTTCGAGCATCGCTGCCGGCCCGGCGTCGTCCTTCCACAGCGCCGGCCGCCAGTTGACGTCGAAGGACACAGCCGTGCCTGCCGCCCTGGTGCTGATGACCTCGGCCAGGAAATCCCTGCACGACGGGGACAACGCCGACGTGATCCCGCTCAGATGGATCAATCTCGTGCGAAGGGAGTTGACGAGCCGGGCCGTGTCCGGACCCATGGTGCTCGCCGCGGATCCGGAACGGTAGTACCAGACCTTCGTCTGCGCCCGGGACCGGTCCTTGAAGGCAACACCGGTAGGACGTTCAGGGTCCCGGACCACATGTCCCACGTCAACGCCGAAGCTGTGGATCTGATCCAGCAGGAAGCGGCCGAAAGGGTCCGCCCCCACCTTGCTGATCCAGGCGACGTCGTAGCCGAGCATGGACAGGTAGGCTGCAACGTTCGATTCGGCTCCCGCCACCGACGGCCGGAAAGCCGTCCCGGCACCCATCGCGCCGGGGTTTTCGGGCACAAGCATCGCCATGGATTCTCCCGCGCAGACGACGGCAGGCATTCCAGATTTCTCTTCCACGTGCTCTCCCGGTTTGCCTCATTGCATGTGATTGACACTACAAAACACGACTGTAATCATGGAAGCATCCTTTTGCAACAGCCGTTGCACCATATGCAATAGCTCGGGAGGGCTGATGAAAGCACTGAAGAAGGGGTGGCTGGCCGGCATGGCGTCCCTTGTCGCCACCGCCCTGATGGTCACGTCATGTGGTGGCGGCGGCGCCACCGAAACCGCCCCCACAGGCGGGCGGGAGTCCTTCCAGGGGACAAATCTTCGCGTGTTGCTGAAGGAGGGCTATGAAATCCAGGCCATCCAGCAGTTCAAGGGAGAATTCGAGCAGGCCACCGGGATCAAGGTAGATCTCGAGGTGTACGACGAGCCGACTGCGCGGCAGAAGCTCGTCCTCGATTCCACATCAGGCACGGGAACCTACGACATCACATCCGGATCCTTCTGGAACATGCCCGAGTTCGTCTCTGCCAAGTGGCTGGAGCCCCTCGATGAATATGTCAGCAAGGCCAAGGACGACTGGCTGGAGATGGAGAACATCCCCAAGGGTGCACTCGATTCCATGACGATCGACGGCAAGCTCTACGCCCTTCCGCACACCATCATCGGCGGCATGTTCTTCTACCGCGCCGATGTGTTCCAGGAACTGGGAATCCAGCCGCCGCAGACAACCGATGACATCCTCGCCGCAGCGAAGGTGATCAAGGAGAAGCGCCCGGACCTCACCCCGTTCAGTGCCCGTGGTGCGTCGACGTTCGCTTCGCTCGGCACCGAGATCGGCTGGTCCTACGGCTACGACGCCCTCCTGTTCGACGAGAACGGCAATCCCAAGGCCAACAGCGAGGAGATGAAGAAGGCCATGGCCGACTTCGTCACACTGATGAAGGACTACGGCCCCAGTGACGCCGCGACGCTGACCTTCACCCAGGCCGGTGAGAAGTTCTCCTCCGGCCAGGCGGCGATGATGTTCGATACCTCCGGGTTCGGCACCATCTTCGAAGACGCCAAGCAGTCCCAGGTTGCCGGGAAGATCGGGTACACCCTTCCCAGTGGCCCCAGCGGGAAGAAGCTCCAGTGGCTGTACAACGAGGGCCTGGCCATCACGGCGAAGAGCAAGAACAAGAACGCCGCCTGGCTGTTCCTCCAGTGGCGGATGTCCCGTGACACCACCATGAAGGAGCTGACCCAGCTGAACCGCACGGACGTGCCCAACCTGAACGTCCTGCAGAGCAAGGAGTACACGGACTACATGGCGTCCAAGGGCCTTGAGGAATTCAGCGCCGCCCTCCAGCAAAGCTGGGAAGGCACCACGGCGGAGCACTGGCCCTTCTACCCGGAGTTCACCTCCATTGGTGACACCTTCACCAAGGAGATCTCCGCGGCGATAGCGGGCAGCAAGTCCGTGGACGACGCGCTGGAGACAGCGCAGTCGGAGCTGACCACCATCATGAAGAACGCCGGGCACCTGAAGTGACCGGTTACCTGCTCCGGGGAGGCACCGTGTTCGACGGCGCCTCCCCGCGCAGGTCCCCCGGAGACCTGCGGATCGTCGATGGAAGGGTTGCCGAGCTCGGTCCGGACCTGCCGGTCGACGGCAGCACCATTATCGACGTCGAAGGTCTGTGGGTGATGCCCGGATTTATCGACGCCCATTCCCACGCAGACGCTGCAGTCCTGACGGGAGAAGGCATGGAAGCCAGGGCGCTGGCCGGGGTCACCACGGAGATCGTGGGCCAGGACGGCCTGGGGCTGTCCTTCGCCAGTGGCGAGTCGCACCGGATCATGGCCGACATCCTCGGGCCGATCGCCGGGACGCTCCCCGACCAGGAATTCCCCGATACGCAGTCCTACCTCGACTTCACTGACCGCGGCGCCTTCGCCCGGGTGGCCACCCTAATTCCCCATGGCACTGTCCGCGCAAAGGTCATGGGCAGGCAGCTCCGGGACGCGTCCGAGGATGAGCGTGCAGCGATGCGCCGCCTGTTCCAGAGCGGCATGGACCAGGGCGCGGTTGGGCTGTCCACGGGTCTCAGCTATGCGCCTGCGCTGGCCGCAACGACCACCGAATTGATCGATGTCACCGGTGAGCTTCCGAAGGGCACGCCCTATGTCACCCACCTCCGGGACTACGGGCCCCGCCTGGAGGAATCGCTGGAGGAGGCACTGAAGATCTGCAGCAGCAGCGGCCTGTCACTGCATCTCTCGCATTTCCACATTTCCGGTCCTGGGCGGGCGGGCACGGCAGGAGAGTTCGTTGAGCGCCTCCACCGTGCCGGGCAGGGGATCACGTGGGACACCTATCCTTATACGGCCGGCTGCACCTTCATCGGCGCGCTTCTCCCGCGCTCCGTCCAGTCCCTGAACGCCCCGGACCTCCTCGCCCACACCAGCGACGCGGCCCAGGCAGCGGAGCTTGCTGCCGAGCTGGACGCCGGTGGTCCCGGCCCCACCTTCGCGGCGGGCTGGGATGCCATCTCTGTTGCGGGCCTCCGGGGGACCCCGCTGGAACGCTGGGACTACTGGTCAATTGCACGCATTGCGGAAGAGGCGGCTATCTCCTGCGGACGGGCCGTCCTCCAGCTCTTCGTCAAAGCGCAGGGCCGGGCCTGCGTACTGGTGGACCAGGGCCATCCGGACAACATCCGGACCCTCGCCGGCACCGACAACCACCTCGTGGGCTCCGACGGCATCCTCGGGTCCGGAATCCCCCACCCCCGGGCAACCAACAGCTTCTACCGGTTCCTGGACTGGGCCAACCGCGGCCTGCTGGATGTATCTGTGGAGCAGATGGTGGCCCGAATGACCTCCCGCACCGCAACCCGCTTCGGTCTTCCCACTGGCCGTCTTGCGGCCGGGATGCCTGCCGACGTCGTGGTCATCCAGCCGGAGAAGCTCGAGGAAGGACCGGCCATGGGTCCCTACACCCCCAGCGCGCTGCAGCACTCGTTTATCGGGGGTAGTCCGATCGTCAGCCAGGGATCGTGGCAGGGTTCCAAGCTGCCCGGCCTTGCGGCCAGAAAGGGTGCGGTATGAAAACAGTCTGCCAGAGCTGCGGAACGGCGTTTGCAGGCACTTCCGGGCACTGCGCCGGATGTGGAGGAGTGTGCCTGAGGAGTGACCCGTGGTCTGCACCGCCGGCGGGCGCCCCCTCGCACACGCCGCTGGTCCGGAGCAGGATCCCGGGGTTCGAAGGCACCTGGTTGAAGGTCGAAGGGGCTAATCCCAGCGGGTCCTTCAAGGACCGAGTCATGGACGTGCTCGTTCGGGAAGCGGTGGCCGAGGGAGCCCCGGGAGCCGTCGTCGCCTCCTCGGGAAACGCGGCCGTGGCCGCCGCAACCCACTGCGCCCGTGCCGGCCTGCCCCTTCTCGTCCTTGTCCCGGAACAGGTCCCCGTCCCCATCCTGGCCATGGTGCAGCTGCGGGGCGCAACCATCCTTCGCGCCGGCGAAGGCCCTGCAGCCGTCCACCACCTGGCGAAGCTTGTCGCCGGGAAATACGGCCTGCCGAATCTCGCCTCCACTTTCGGCGCCTCCGGGTGCGAGTGGGCCTGCCGTTCCATCGGGCACGAGATCTCCGCCCAACTGAAGGACGCAGAAGTGACCACCCTCGCCGCCTCCGTCAGTGTGGGCCCGGTCCTTTTGGGTGCGGCCCGGGGACTCACCGAATCAGGACGGCCTTTCCCCCGGATGGTGGCGGGACAGGCAGCGGGCTGTGCCCCGATCGCCAGGGCCTTCTCCGAGGGCAGCCAGGAGGTCCAGCCGTGGGAAGGACCCGTCCTGACACGGGCCACCTCGATCGCCGACAGGCTGACCGGCTACGCCCCGGAAGGCACGTTCTTCCTGAACCTGGTCCGTGCCAGCAACGGCACCGTGAGCGCTGCCGATGACGCCAGGCTCCGCGAGATCCGGGCGGATCTTGCCCGCTATGACGGGCTGGACGTCGAGCTGTCATCCTGTGCCGCCGTCGCAGCCCTCCTTGCCTCGGGGCTGGGCGGCGGGGATTCGGTCTGCATCCTCACGGGCGCAGGCGTGAAGGAAACCCTCACCGGGTGGGAGCCCGCTTCCCCAGGCGCCGGCGTCGACGAATTCTTCCGTTCTGTCCTCAACGACCCCGCCGGGGCGAAGGAGGTGGACCAGTGGATCCACGAGTATCAGTTGTAACGGGCGGAGCCAGCGGCATCGGCCTGGCCGTCGCCCGCAGGCTCGCCGCCTACGGGCCCGTCGTCGTCGCGGACCTCGACGAGGCGGCGCTCGCAGCCGCCGGGCAGGAGGGCCTGTCCCCCTACCGCCTTGACGTGGGCGACGCCGACGCCTGGGCAGGGTTCGGCAGTCACCTCCGCAAGGAGTACGGCCGCGTCGATGCCCTGGTCCACAACGCCGGCATCGCCCCGATAGCGCCGCTCACCGAGACCACCAACGCCCAAATCGATGCCACGTACGCAACGAATGTCCGCTCCATCCTTGTCGGCACCAGGGAGCTCTGGGACCTCCTTACCGCAGCCCCCGGAAGCATCGTCAACGTCGCCTCGGTGGCGGCACTCGTCGGGCAGGACCGCTCCGCGGCGTACGTTGCCTCCAAGGGCGCCGTGGTGGCCCTAACCCGGGCACTGGCGATAGAGCTGGCACCGTATGGCGTCCGGGTCAACTCGGTGTGCCCCGGTACCACCATGACTCCCCTGCTGGAACGCCACTTCAAAAGCATTCCTGCGGGAGACCAGGCGCAGGAGCACTTGACCCGGCGCCACCCACTCGGCCGGCTCCTCACCCCGGAGGACATCGCGCCCTCCATCGTGCACCTGTTGTTCCCCGAAACGGCAGGGGCAATGACCGGCACCAACATCGTCGTCGACGGCGGCCTGACCGCATCCTTCGACTACGGCGACTCATTCTCCGGAGGAGGATCACATGCACGTTAGGACCGTGCGGGGCGTGGCCGAACTCGATCCCGCACTGGCTGTACTGCCCCACGAACACGTCGTCATCGATTACCGGCAGAAGGAAGGAGCCGCACCCCCGCCAACGCTTGCCATCGAAGACGATTGCGTCCGGGCCCTTAAGGCCCTTCCGCCGCTGGGCGTCCAGGCCATCGTGGATTGCACGCCCCCAGGGTATGGGCGGGACCTGGACTTCCTGCGGCGCGCCAGCGAGCGCAGCGGCGTCCACATTATCGCCAGCACCGGGACGTTCTGCGAGCAGTGGAGTGGCCAGCCCGCGTGGGTGCGCGACGCTGCCGTCGAAGACCTGACCGCGGCCTTCATCGCCGAACTCAACCGCGGCTGCGGTGTCATCAAGGTAGCCACGAGCCACGGCGAAGCCACCGAAAACGAGATCAAAGCCATCCATGCTGCGGCGCAAGCCCACCGGGAAACCGGCGCGCCCATAGTCAGCCACACCACCGGCTCGCTGGGCATTGAACAGGCCAGGCTCTACAAGGAACTGGGCGTCGACCTGGCCAAAGTCCTCATCTCGCACGTATGTGCCGATGAGGAACCTCCTGAATACGCCATCGACATTGCCCGGCGGGGAGCTTTCGTCGGCTTCGACAGGATCGGGCACACCTCCCACAGCGACGACCACTGGATCCAGCTCATCCAAAAGCTCGCCGCCGAGGGGCTGGCCGGCAGGATCCTGCTAAGCCACGACAGCGTCCAGCAGTTCACCGGTCCGGAGGCGATTGCAGGCCACACCTTCAGCGGTATCTCCTACCTGCCGGAGTCCTTCCGGCACCGCGCGCTGGAGGCTGGACTCCAACGTGACGTCTTCGCGCAGCTCACAACAGCCAACCCCCTGAGGTGGCTGGCATCGAATGAGGTGAAATAGGAAATGAAAACAAGCCGGCGATACACGCTTCTTTCGCTGACACCCTCAGCAGTGATCTTCCTCATCGTCCTGGTCTTCCCCACCATCTACATCATGAATCTGATGTTCAAGAGGGAGACCCTTACAGCCCCCGCAGGGAACCGCTACATCGGCTTCGAGAACTTCACCCGCCTTGCCGGCGACGAGAGGTTCTGGCAGGCAGCGGGCCAATCAGCGGCATTCTCGGCCGTGTCGATGGCCGTGAGCATCCCCGTGGGCATCGCCATCGCCCTGCTCGTCAGCCGCAGACTCCTCGGGCACGGTCTCTTCCGCATCATCCTGATCGTTCCCATGGTGCTGGCACCGCTCGTCGTCGGAGCGATGTTCCGTTTCCTGCTCGACTCGGGCGGGTTCATTCCCTGGCTGTTCAGCCTCTTCGGGCTAACCGCACCCAGCTTCCTGTCCATCCCCGGCGTCTCACTCGTCACCGTCGCCTTCGTGGACGCCTGGCAGTGGACACCGTTCGTGGCGATCGTGGTGGGGGCAGCCATGGAAACGGTCCCCCAGAACGTTATGGAAGCAGCAAAGCTCGACGGCGCCAACGCCTGGCAGGAGCTGTGGCACTTCATCCTCCCGCAGATCCGTCCGCTGCTGGTGCTCGTTGCCCTGATTCGGTTCATGGACAGCTTCCGGGAGTTCGACAAGCTCTTCATCATGACCAACGGCGGGCCGGGAACGTCGTCCGAAACCCTCCCGATCTACCTCTGGCGCAACGCCTTCCAGTACCTGGACCTGGGCTTCTCCGCCGCCGTCGGTTTCGTGGTGCTGGTCATCATCAGCGTGGTCAGCACGTTCATCGTTAAATTCTTCCGAGCAAACAAGGGAGTATCAGAATGAGCTCGCACACCACCTCCAAGCGCAGGACCGCCACCGAGGCGCCGCCCCGGAGCCCAAGCCCTCCCACCATCCCAGGGCCGATCCCTCCCCGGCAGTTCCACTCCCGGAAGCTCTGGGACATCCCCAACTACGTGGCAATGATCCTGGTCAGCCTGGTGTGCCTGGTGCCGGTTGCTGTCATGCTCCGGATCGCAGTCACACCCCAGTTGGACTGGCGCCAGATGCCCATCGATTGGCTCCAGGCTCCGGACTGGACTTCCTTCGAGCGGGTTCTGGGCAGCGCCTTCCCGCGTGCATTGTTCAACAGCTTCCTCATTGCCCTGGTCACCACGGCCATCGTCGTCGCGCTGTCCGCCATGGGAGGCCACGCGCTCGCCAGGATGAAGGGCAAGCACAAGGACCGCTTCCTGTTCCTGGTCCTGGGCACGCGGATGGGTCCTGCCGTGGTGTTCGCGCTGCCGATCTACCTGCTGGCATCCGGCGCAGGCCTCATCGATACGTATGCCGGAATTATCGCCGTCTATATCGTCTACAACCTGGCATTCGGTATCTGGATGATGCACGGCTTCTTCCTGGACATCCCTGCCGAGGTGGAAGAGGCGGGCCTGGTGGACGGCCTGACGGAGTGGGGCGTCTTCCGCAAAGTTTCACTTCCCATGGCGGCATCCGGTGTCATAGCGACCGCGACCCTGGTTTTCATTCTCACGTGGAATGAATTCTTCTACGCGTTCGTGCTCACCCAACGGACCGCCAACACCTTCCCCACAACCATCCCCGGGTACTTCGGCGCCTTCCAGGTGGAGTGGGGGTCAATGTTCGCCGCAAGCACCTTGGGCATCCTGCCGCCTGTCATCTTCGGCATCCTGGCCCGGAAGTGGCTTGGTAAGGGACTTTCGGGCGGCCTCGTCGACTGACACGGACGCAAAGAACAGCTGTTCCGACGCCGGCGGTTGGGCTACGGTGCCCGGCCGCCGGCTTCGGACGGGCGGCAAGTACCCCGTCAGCGGACGTGGCGGCATGAGCCGGGTCTTCCGCTGGCGAAGAAGCTGTGGCTACGCTGATCCGATGGAACCGGCACTCTCCTCGTGGGGCGACTTCAACGTGGCCATTGCCGGGGCCGGCGCCGCGCTCGGCGGTCTGCTCATCGTGGCTTTGTCAGTCAACATCAAACAGATCGCGGAATCACGGGGGCTCGCAGCACGTGCAGGGGCCGCCATCTCCGCCCTCATCCTCGGTGTGATCCTGGCGTGTACGGCACTCATCCCGGACCAACCGCTATGGGTGTTCGGAATCGAAGTCCTGGCTGGAACCCTCGCCGGAGGAGTTATCGCAGCCCTCGCCGCCCGGGCAATTCTTCGGGACGACACACCTGGACGTCCACGCAACTGGGACACCCAGCACATCGTGTCATTCGTGTTCCCGCTCGTCATCTACGCTGCCGGGGCTGTGCTGCTCCTGCTGTCCATGCCTGCAGGTTTGCCCGTGGTGGCCCTTGGCACGATCGTGGCACTGATCGGCGCCGTTATTTTCTCCTGGGTTGCGCTCGTCGAGGTTCTGCGCTGAGGCGCTTCCCTCTTCACCGGGGTTGGAGCGGAAGTACTTCGCAACAGCCACCGCCGCCCAAAGCGGCGCATGGAAGTCAGTTGTTGAGCAGTACAGTTCCCCACCTGCAGCGGGCGACAGATGCTCCGGCAGCCCTAGCTGATGATGCGAGCCTCGCCCAGCAGCCCGGCGAGTGAGTCGGCCAGGGCCACGGCGCCGGCTTCCGCGTCCCAGTCCTCCACAAGTTCCTCAGGTGAGTGGGAGATGCCCGTGGGGTTCCGGACGAAAAGCATGGCAGTGGGGATGTGCGAGCTCAGCACGCCTGCGTCGTGCCCGGCTCCGGTGTTCAGGACAGGAGCTGCGGGAAGCAGCCCCTGCAGCCGGTCCCTCAACCCGCCGTCGAAATGTACCGTCGGGCTCAGTGACTCAGTGGTCATGCTGGCGGTGCACCCCTCCTCCGCCGCCGTGACCTGGGCGTTGAGCCCGATCGCTTCCACCAAAGCTGCGGTGACCGAATCGTCCGGATGCCGCACGTCGATCCACAGATCCACCCGGGACGCGATGACGTTGGTCCCGCCGGGGACTGGCTGCAGCCTGCCGACGGTTGCGCGGGCGTCCCGGTACTTCCTGGCTGTGTCACGGATGCCCAGCATCATCTTGGCCGCCGCGATCATCGGGTCGCTTCGGTCCTTCATCAGGGTGGTGCCCGCGTGGTTTCCCTGCCCGCTGATGCTGAGCTTCCAGCGGCCGTGGCCCAGGATGGAAGAACCAATGGCCACGGGCTGGTTCAAGTCCACCAGTCCCCGGCCCTGTTCCACATGCAGCTCCACGAAGACCCCCAGCTGCTGCAGCGTCTTGTAGTCCGCGCCGATCAGCCGGGGGTCCTGCCCGTTGGCGGCTGCGACGTCGGCGAGCGTGTTGCCGTCCGGGTCCTTGAGGCGGCGGGCCTTGTCCGGGTCCAGCTGGCCTGTCAGCAGTCGGGAGCCCAGGCAGGCAACCCCGAACCGCGAGCCCTCTTCCTCGGGGAAGACCGCGATAGCCAGCGGTCGCCTGGGACGAAGCCCGCGGGCTTTGAGGATGTCGACGGCGACCAGCGCCGATGCGACGCCCAGCGGTCCGTCGTACCCACCGCCGCCGGGAACAGAATCCAGGTGGCTGCCGGTAACAACCGCGTCCCTGCGGGTGCCGGCGGATGTATCCCACCATGCCCAGATGATCCCGTTATGGTCCGTGGTAACGTCCAGTCCCCGCCGCCCTGTCTGCTCGATGAACCAGGTGCGCAGGTCCGTTTCGGCGGTGGAGAAAACAGGCCGTGAGTAGCCGCC
Source organism: Arthrobacter sp. D3-16 (assembly GCF_054408515.1). Taxonomy (NCBI): domain Bacteria; kingdom Bacillati; phylum Actinomycetota; class Actinomycetes; order Micrococcales; family Micrococcaceae; genus Arthrobacter; species Arthrobacter sp. D3-16. The sequence continues at coordinate 3,771,191 of NZ_CP096437.1, forward strand.
CCGGGCCGTGTCCCTGCCGATGGTGGAGATGTCCCGCAGCAGGCTGGTAACAGTGGATGCGGTGGTGGCAGAAGGCAGGGCGTCCGCCGTGGGTACTGTCTGTGAAAGGCTCACTGGTATCCGTTCTATGTGGTCACAGCTGTTGACGACGCGGGACGGAACCGCGGTGGGACACCGCCGGCCCCTGTAGCGAGGTCTGCAGCCCATTCGCCGATGAGCGGCGCGAACTTGGCCCCGTGCCCGGAGCAGGGGGACAGAATGGTCAGGTTGTCCACGCGGTCGATGAGAAAGTCTTCGTTCGGCGTGTTCGTGAACAGGCAGGTGGTTTCCGCGTACGGCTCGGGGTCCAGGCCCGGCAGGTAGCGCCGGACGTAGTCCACTACCCGTTTCCGGTTGGCCGGATCAACAACGCCGGTTTGTTGCTCCGCGGAGGGGATGAACGCGCCGCCGTTGTACTCGGCTACTTTTTGTCCGGCGAAACCTGCGTCGCGTCCGCCGGGAAGGCCGTAGGTCTGGATGTCCGCAGCCTTGTGGATGAAGGTGGGCCACTGGCTGGCGGTTTCCGGATCCCGGTATGCGAAATGGAACGCCTGTTCCTGCCGGACGGTGATCTCCGGCAGGCCGCCGAGGAACCCTTCCGGAAGCGGCAGCCGCCCCAGCAGCTCCGGCAGCCAGCCGCCGGTGCTGATGACGATGTTGCCGGCGTCGACCGTTTCCCCGGTGGAGGACATGAGGCGGTAGCCGCTGGCGCTGGGCTCCAGGCTGCTCAGGCTCCAGCCGGTCAGCACTTCGGCGCCGTTCCGAACGGCCAGGGCAACCATGGCTTTCACGGCGGTTTCGGCATCGATGACGCCGGCGCCGGGGTGCCAGAGAACTTCCGTGTCGAAGGCGATCTGCGGCCAGCGCGTCCTGGCGTCGGCAGCGGAGAGCAGTTCGTGGTCAATACCGACGGCGGCCAGCACTCCGGCGAGCAGTGCAGGGTTGCGTTCAGGGCCGTAGTCCACAGCGCCGAACGGGGTGATCAGCTCCGTGCCGGTGTCCAGGGCGAGCCCGTCCCACAGTGCCTTGGATTCCAGCACCGCCTGCGTGTAGAAGGGGTCCGGGTAGGCGTAGCGGAAGATCCGGGCGGAGCCGTGGGAACTGCCATCATGCGCGGCGGGGGCGCTGCGTTCCAGGAGAGTGACCTGGTGGCCGCGGGCGGCGAGCTGCCAGGCGGTGGCGGCGCCGGCCAGGCCGGCGCCCACCACCACATAATCGGACGAATCAGGCATCAAAAGCTCCCCTGGCCAGCGCCCGGAATCCAACTGGTGCCGGCCAGCGGCACGCGTGCCATGGCTGAGGCTTCGATGGTGAGCGCCACCAGGTCTTCGGGTTCCAGGTTGTGCAGGTGCGACTTGCCGCAGGCCCGGGCGATGGTCTGGGCTTCCATGGTGAGGACGCGCAGGTAGTTGGCCAGCCGGCGGCCGGCGGCTACCGGGTCCAGCCGGGAGGCCAGCTCCGGGTCCTGGGTGGTGATGCCGGCGGGATCACGTCCGTCCTGGAAGTCGTCGTAGAAACCTGCGGCGGATCCAAGCGCCGAGTATTCGGCAGCGTAGCGGGGATCATTGTCGCCGAGGGCAATGAGGGCGGCGGTCCCGATGGCGACCGCGTCAGCGCCGAGAGCCATCGCTTTGGCGACGTCGGCCCCGGTGCGGATCCCACCGGAGACGATGAGCTGGACCTTGCGGTGGACGCCGAGTTCCTGCAAGGCCTGGACGGCCTGCGGGATGGCGGCGAGGGTGGGGATGCCGACGTTTTCGATGAACACCTGCTGCGTGGCGGCGGTTCCACCCTGCATGCCGTCCACCACCACCACATCGGCGCCCGACTTCACGGCGAGCGCGGTGTCATAATACGGGCGGGAGGCACCGATCTTGACGTAGATGGGCGTCTTCCAGTCGGTGATCTCGCGCAGTTCGCCGATCTTGATTTCGAGGTCGTCCGGGCCGGTCCAGTCCGGGTGCCGGCTGGCCGAGCGCTGGTCGATGCCCACCGGCAGCGTCCGCATCCCGGCCACGCGCTCCGTGATCTTCTGGCCCAGGAGCATCCCGCCGCCGCCTGGCTTGGCTCCCTGGCCCAGCACGATTTCGATGGCGTCGGCCTTGCGCAGATCGTCGGGGTTCATGCCGTAGCGGGACGGCAGGTACTGGTACACCAGGTGCTTGGACTGGCCGCGCTCCTCAGGGGTCATGCCGCCGTCGCCCGTTGTGGTGGAGGTGCCCACCTCGGACGCGCCGCGGCCCAGCGCCTCCTTGGCGTTGGCGGACAGCGCCCCGAAGCTCATCCCGGCGATGGTCACCGGGGTTTGCAGGTGCAGCGGGCGGGTGGCGTGCCGGTCGCCGAGGACGACGTCGGTATCGCACTTTTCGCGGTAGCCCTCCAGTGGGTAGCGGGACATGGAGGCGCCGAGGAAGAGCAGGTCGTCGAAGTGCGGGACCTTGCGCTTGGCGCCCCAGCCGCGGATGTCGTAGACGCCGGTGGCTGCAGCCCGCTGGATGTCCGCGATGGTGGCGCGGTCGAAAGTGGCGGACTCGCGCAGGCCCAATTCGGCGATGTCTTGGGGCGAAGCGCTTGGGGTGGGCGCCTGCTGCGGAACGGAGGTGATGGTCATAGTGGGCTCCTAGTACGACGTCGAGTTGTCGACGTGGAAGTGGTAAAGGTTCCGGGCTGAGCCGTAGCGCTTGAAGTCAGCAGGGTTGTCCGTACGGCCGGCGGCGGCGAGCAGCTCCGCGAGCTCGGCAAGGTGCTCTTCGCGCAGCGGCTTTTCGATGCAGTCCGCGCCGAGTGAGGCCACGGTGCCCTTGACGTAGATCCGGGCCTCATAGATGGAGTCGCCAAGGGCGTCGCCGGCGTCGCCGCAGACCACTAACCGGCCGGCCTGGGCCATAAAGGCGGACATGTGGCCGATGTTGCCGCCCACCACAATGTCCACACCTTTCATGGAAATGCCGCAGCGCGCACCGGCGTTCCCGTCGATGATCACTAGGCCGCCATGGCCCGTGGCGGCCGCTGACTGGGATGCGTCACCTTTCACATGGACCGTGCCGGACATGATGTTTTCCGCGAGGCCGACGCCGGCATTGCCATTGATGGTCAGGTCGCCTTTTTGGTGCATCCCGGCTGCGTAGTAGCCGGCATGGCCTTCGATGGTCACGTTGATGTCCGCGTCGATGCCGACGGCCAGGCTGTGCTTGCCGCCCGGGTTGGTGACGGTCCACGATTGCCCGTCCACGGCTTGGTGGATGGCTTGGTTGAGTTCCCGGACCGAGCTGGCGGCGAGGTCGAGGACTGCAGGGTTGGCGGCAGCGGCTGGTGTTGGGGCGAGGATTTCGGGGGCTGTCAGAGTGACCATGTGTAGACCTTTCCGGGTTCCGGTTCAAAGATGCGGGCGTTCTCGATGCCGGGCAGTCCGGCAAGGGCGCGGTATTCGGAGGCCATGGCCACGTAGTCACCCGTTTCGGCGATGATGGCCGGCTTGCACGCGATGGGGTCCCGGACCACGGCCATGCTGTCCGCTGTTGTGACCACCAGGGTGTAGAAACCATCCAGGACCTTGCCCAGGTTCACCAGGGCTTCCTCGAGGGTGTCACCCTGCTTCAGCCGGGAGGCGACGTATCGAGCGCCCACCTCGGTGTCGTTTTCGGAGTCGAACACCACGCCTTCGCGTTTAAGGTCCCGGCGCACCGTGGCGTGGTTGGAGAAGGAGCCGTTGTGGACCAGGCAGAGGTCGTCGGCCACTGAGAACGGGTGGGAACCGCCGGCGGTGACGGCGGATTCGGTGGCCATCCGGGTGTGGGACAACCCTTGGCTTCCGGCCATCCCCTCGAGGCCGTGCTCGGCGGCGATGTCCATGGGATGGCCCACGCTCTTCATGACCGCCACGTGCTCGCCGCGGCCGATGATGGTGGCGTCCATCAGGGTTTCGCTCACGGCCTTCACCAGCAGGTCAGTCCCGACGGTGGCGCTCACCAGGGTGGTGTCGCCCACCACCTGGACCGCAGCTGCGGCATCAGACGGCAGCAAAGCCGCGACGCCTGCGGTGATTGCCGCCGTCGTGATGCCATGGTCCTTGCCGAGGAGGCTGAGGGTGGAGGTGCCGGCCGAAACCAAACCGGGGGTGTTGTAGACGGCCAGGCCGGCGGAGTCCGGCCCGCGGTCCACGATCTGGCACAGCATGGAGGACAGCAGGCTGCCCATCTGGGGGTGCAGCGAGGGATTGCGCAGCTGCAGCGCGGCGATTCCGCACATGGTGGGGGTCCTTTACTTGCTTGGAGTGGTCACATCGAAGCTGGATTAGATGGAGGTCAGATACGAACGGATTTCCCAGTCGCTGACCTGGTTGTGCCAGCTCAGGAATTCCTCCTCCTTGGCGTCCGCGTAGTACTTGCCGATCTCCGCGTCGCCACTGAGGCTGGCCAGGATCACGGGGTCCTGCCGGAGCGCCTCCACAGCGTGGAGCAGGGTTGCCGGCAGCAGGTGCGCGTCCGCTTTAGACTCGCCGGGACCGGAGGGCGCGCCGGGGTCAGCGGATTTCTCGACGCCGTCCAGCCCGGCAGCGATGGCAGTGGCAATGGCCAGATACGGGTTGGCGGAGCCGTCACCGGAGCGCAGCTCGATCCGCTTGTTGTCCGGGACCCGGATCATGTGCGTGCGGTCGTTGCCGCCGAAGGACGCCTTGCGGGGCGACCATGTAGCGCCGGAGGAGCTGGTAGTAGCGCCCGTGCGCTTGTAGGAATTCACGGTGGGGGCGAGGAACGCCTGAAGAGCGGGTGCGTGGTCCAGGATTCCGGCGATGAAGGAATAGGCGAGGCTGGAGATCCCAAGGCCGCGGCCGTCGTCGTCCGCATTGTTCTGGTTGGCTGGGAACAGCGCTTCGGCGCCGGACCACAGGGACAGATGGAAGTGCAGGCCGGTGCCGGTGCGGTCGGTGAAGGGCTTGGGCATGAAGGTGGCGGTCATGCCGCGCTGTTCGGCCAGGATGTTCAGGATGTAGCGCAGGGTGACCACCCGGTCAGCCGTGGTCAGCGCATCCGCGTAGTTGAAGTTCTGCTCGAACTGGCCGGCGGCATCCTCATGGTCATTGGCGTAGTTGCCCCAACCCAGACCGTTCATCGCATCCGAGATCGACGTGAGGTGGTCGTACATCCGGGTGACGCCGCGGGCGTCGTAGCACGGGCGCGGAGAATCGTCCCGCTCATCGGCGGTGCTCAGCGTCCCGTCGTCGTTCTTTTTCACCAGGAAGTACTCCACCTCAGCGCCCACCTTGGCCTGCATGCCTTTGCCCCCGAGGCGGGCCAGGGTATTTTTCAGGATCACCCGCGGGGCGTAAGGCCAGGGCTTGCCGTCAACGTGCGGGTCGCAGTGGATGATGGCAAGGCCCTCTTTGATGAAGGGAACCGGTGTGAAGGAGGCCAGTTCGGGAACGGCGATCAGGTCCGAGTCCTGCGGCTTCTGCCCCATAAGACCCGCTGCATAACCGGCGAAACCCATGGCTCCGTTTTCGAGTTCGTCGGCGGCGTCCACCGGGACCAGCTTGGCGCAGGGCTTGCCGGTCATGTCCACGAAGGTGGCCAGGAGGAAGCGGACGTCGTGCGCTTTCGCAATGTCCGCAAGGGAGATACGGGCGGCGCTCACTGCCAAAGATGCATCTGTTTGTACTTCAGGGGTCGCGAGACTTGTCATCGGAACTGTCCTGTTCGCTTGCAGTTACTTGATATGAAACGCTGTTGAACAACAGTAGTCAAAACAGTGTTTCCAGTAGGCACGCGAATTGTTAACTCTGGATGTCAGGTCCAATGGCGAACGTCGGCCTTCCCGCCAAGGCCATCGACATGACCATGGGCCTGCGCATAGATGCGGCGGACGAGTTGCGCGGGATCGACATCGCGGCCCACGCGGAGGCCGCGTACCTCAGCGACGAAGAGCCGGTTGAGCTGGGCTCGCCCCAGCGGGTGATGTCCTGACCTGAGGCCTGTCCCCCGAGCGTGCTACTTCGCGGCCACGGCGAGGAACGTGATGGGAAGCTCCAGCAGCTCCAGCGGACCGTGGGGACCTTCACCGTCAAGGAGGAGCGAGTCGCCTGGCTCCATGGTGTATTCGTACTGGCCATGGCCGTAGATCATCTTGCCTGCCAGCATGTAGATTAACTCCGTACCGGGGTGCTGGAAGAGCGGAAAAACGTCCGACGCATCCGTCAGCGTCACCAAGGTTGGCTCCAGTGCATCCGTGCGGCCCTTCAAGGTACCCAGCACCCGGTATTCGTGCCCGTGCTGGGTACCGCTGCGGACGGTAAGGCTCCCCTGGCCGCTCTTGGTGAAGGTGGCGTCCCGGTCTGTATCGGCGCCTCGGAACAATGCCGTCACCGGGATCTTGAGCCCGTCAGCAAGCCGTTGCAGGGTGGTCAGAGAACAGGACGTGCTCGCTGTTTCGATCTTCGAGATCATAGCCTTGGACATCCCGGTGCGGGCAGCAAGCTCAGCTGAGGACAGGCCCTGGGACGTGCGGTAATGCCGAAGCTGGGCGGCAATTACCTGTTCGAGTTTTCCGGCAACCTCTTCCCGGACATGTTCGGTCATATCAGCCATCATAGGCGGCGAGGGTTCCCGCAACTCTTGTCCGAAAAGGATCACCATCGGCTATTTCCACACTGCGTTGGAGAAAGTCCTAAGTCTGCTCCTGGCAGCTTGGGCGTCCGCGACTGACCACTGCACGGCCCGTTACCCCAGCCGGGCGTCAAACCGGCGCCTGTACTCCGTGGGCGTTGTGGAAAAGGCTGCGGCAAAGTTCTGCCGGAGGGTGACGGCGTTGCCGAATCCGCAGTCGGCGGAGATCTGGTCAATCGAAAGATCTGTGGTTTCGAGCAGCCGCCGCGCTGCGTCCAGGCGGCGGGCGCGGATCCAGGCGGCCGGTGTCGTCCCCGTTGCTGCCCGAAAGGCACGGACAAAGGTGCGGCGGCTCAGATGTGCCTGCGCGGCAAGCTGGTCGAGGGTAAGGGGCTCAGCCAGATGGCCCAGGGCCCATTCGAGCAGGCGCGAGATCGGATCATCGGTGGAGCGCTCCGGCACAGGATGCGCAATGTACTGCGCCTGTCCGCCCTCCCGGTGCGGAGCGATAACCAGGCTGCGGGCCACCTGGTTCGCCGCCTCCGCTCCAAGCCTGGCACGCACCAGGTGCAGGCAGGCGTCCAATGCGGAGGCTGTACCGGCCGAGGTGAGCACGTCACCGTGGTCGATGTAAAGCACGGACTGGTCGAGCGGGACATCGGGATGCCTGGCGGCAAGGGAATCGAAAGCCTGCCAGTGCGTGACGGCCCGGCGCCCCGCAAGCAACCCGGCGTCCGCCAAGGGAATCGCGCCAAGGCACAAACCCAAGATGGGCACCGCACGCCCGTGTGCCCCTTGAAGGACCTGCCGCAGTGAGTCGCTGGGGACGCGCCCGTCGTCGAACCACGAAGGCACCACCACGACGTCGGCCTCTTCCGCTGCCCCGGGCCCTTCCACCTCGCCCAGCCGGTAACCCTCAGCGGTTGTCACCTCACCTTCCTGGTCAGAGAAAAGAAAGGTCTTCCATTCGGCAAGGCCTTGACGGGCCACCTCGTCAAAAACCATCTGCGGAACAGCGAGGTGGAACATCGTTGCGCCATCGAAGGCATACACCGCGATCCTCAAAGTGGCCCTCCTCCAGCTTGGCCCGAATCCATCGTATATCTGCCTTCGTGCCACTGGTGGCTTCGATAGGCACCGGGAAGACTGGAACGGTTGCCAGATGGCAGCCGAGAGAACCACCAGGAGAAACAACCATGAGCACCCCTCGTCGCGCCCTCATCCTCATTGACGTGCAGCAGCAGTACTTTGGCGGCCCCCTCGAAATCCAGTACCCGCCGCACCAGGAGTCCCTGCCCGCCATTGCCCGTGCAGTTGACGCCGCCACGGCCGCGGGCATTCCGATTGCCGTCGTCCAACATTCTGCCGGCGAAGGTGCGCCCGTCTTCGCGCCCGGCACGCCTGGCTTCGAGCTGCACCCCGAGATTGAACGCCGCAAAACCGGTGAGTGGAAGTCGCTTGTTAAGCAGTATGGTTCCGTTTACGCCGGTACGGACCTCGCCGAATGGCTGCGGACGCACGACGTCGATACGGTCACCTTGGCGGGCTACATGACCAACAACTGCGTGCTCGCCTCCGCGGTGGAGGCAGAGTTCCTTGGCTTCACCACCGAAGTCCTCTCAGACGCCACCGGCGCCATCAACCTCGCCAACGATGCCGGTTCCGCCGACGCGAAGACCGTGCACACGACACTCCTCGCCCTGCTGAACTCGAACTGGGCAGCTGTGGCCGATACTGATACCTGGACCGATGCCCTGGGTACCCGGCAGGCCCTCTCAAAGAGTGACCTCGGCAGCTCAGCTGTCGCCGGGCTGGAGCTTCTCCCCCAGGCTTAACCAACCGTCCCGGGCTTCCCACCTGCCGGCCGGCGGGAAGCCCGGGAACATCGGCAGCATTCGCGCCGTTGCACACACGGGGACCAAGCCCCAAACGAATCTCAAGGACTAATTTCATGAAGTGGATTCTCCTCGCCGGCGCGATCCTGAGTGAGGTGACGGCGTCCCTCTCCTTGAAAGCGGCCCTGGAGAATCCTGCATTCTTCATCGTGGTTGTTCTCGGTTATTCCGCATCCTTCGGTTTCCTCGCAGCAGTCCTTCGTAAAGGCCTGGGACTCGGCGTCGCCTACGGCATCTGGGCTGCACTGGGAGTGACACTCACGGTGCTCCTGGCCGCCCTCATCTTTGGCGAAGCGTTGACCCCGGTGATGATGATCGGCGTCGCCATGGTCATCGCCGGCGTGCTCTGCGTGGAACTCGGATCGCATAAAGAGCCCGCAAAAGAACCGGCAAAAGAAATGGTCCGCTCATGATGTGGCTGTTGCTGGCGGCGGCAATCCTCACCGAGGTAACCGCCACCCTGTTCCTCCGCGTCGCATCCACAGGTAAGCGGCGCTGGTACATACCTGTCGGCGTCGGGTACTTCCTGGCGTTCACACTCCTCACCCTGACGTTGGACCAGGGAATGAACCTCGGGGTTGCCTACGGCATCTGGGCCGCCGCCGGCGTCGCCCTGACCGCCCTTGCCAGCCGTGTCTTCTTCAAGGAAACCATCACGCCCATCATGATGCTCGGACTGGGGCTCATCATCGGCGGTGTCCTGCTCATCGAGCTCGGCGCAGCACACTAGCGGTTCCGTCACTGGAGCTGGGACCTACTGGAAGCGGAGTGGCAATCATGCGGTTTCTCTCATCGCGGACAGGGGCTCTCCCCGCGCAGCCGTCCATGGTCAAATGGGAAGGTTGAACCGGCCGCCCGAGTCCGACCACGGCCTCGGCCATAGGAAGGAAGCACATGACCGATCGCCCGGAACACCCACCGATCCCCACCCCCGGAAGTGCCCAAGGCCTGGACACCAAGGTTGAGGGTGGCTGTCCGGTGGCGCATGGCAGCGTGACCTCGCACGGCAGCGAGAGTGAAAACCCGGCCATCGATTCGCCGCAGCCCAAGGGGCACCGGCCACGAACCGTAGCGGACTGGTGGCCCAACCAGCTGGACCTCTCGGTGCTTCACAGCCATAACGCCAAGGGCAACCCGCTTGGCCCCACGTTCAGCTACCGCAAAGAGTTCCAGAAGCTCGACGTCGAGGCGCTCAAGCAGGACATCATCGAAGTCCTCACCACCTCCCAGGACTGGTGGCCGGCGGACTTCGGCCACTACGGCGGCCTGATGATCCGGTTGAGCTGGCACGCCGCCGGCACCTATCGCGTCCACGATGGCCGCGGCGGTGCAGGTGACGGCAGCCAGCGGTTCGCGCCGCTCAACAGCTGGCCTGACAACGCCAACCTGGACAAGGCCCGGCGGTTGCTGTGGCCCGTCAAGCAGAAGTACGGCCAGAAGCTCTCGTGGGCGGACCTGCTGGTCCTTGCCGGCAACGTCTCCCTGGAATCGATGGGCTTCAAGACGTTCGGCTTCGCCTTCGGCCGCGAAGACGTGTGGGAGCCCGAAGAGATCTTCTGGGGGCCTGAGGACACCTGGCTTGGCGACGAACGCTACATCGGTGAGGGCCAGATGTCTGAGGAGGTCGGCTCCACGGAGATGGGCCTGATCTACGTCAATCCCGAAGGACCAATGGGCAACCCGGATCCCAAACTAGCAGCAGCCTTTATCCGCGAAACCTTCAAGCGGATGGCCATGAACGACGAAGAGACCTTCGCGCTGATCGCCGGCGGCCACACGTTCGGCAAGACCCATGGCGCCGGTGACGCCGACGCGCACGTGGGCCCGGAGCCGGAAGGCGCCAACCTCGAGGCGCAGGGGCTGGGCTGGCTCAGCACCTACGGCAGCGGGAAGGGGTCGGACACGATCACCTCCGGTTTGGAAGTCACCTGGACGGACCGGCCCACCCAGTGGAGCAACCGCTTCCTGGAGATCCTGTTCGAGTACGAGTGGGAGCTGGTCAAGAGCCCTGCCGGCGCGCACCAGTGGGTCGCCAAGGATGCCCCGGAGATCATCCCGGACGCCCACGATCCGGAGAAAAAGCACCGGCCCACCATGCTGACCACTGACCTGTCGCTTCGCGTCGACCCGGTCTATGGGGAAATAGGCCGTCGGTTCCTCAAGAACCCGGACGAGTTCGCGCTCGCGTTCGCCAAGGCCTGGTACAAGCTGCTGCACCGCGACATGGGCCCGGTCGGCCCGCACATGCTCGGGCCCTGGGTCCCGGAGGCCCAGCTCTGGCAGGATCCTGTCCCGGCAGTGGACCACGAGCTGATCGACGAGCAGGACATCGCCTCGCTCAAGGCCCAGCTCCTGGACTCGGGCCTGTCCGTCTCACAGCTCGCCAGTACGGCTTGGGCCGCGGCGTCCACGTTCCGCAAGACCGACCGGCGCGGCGGCGCCAACGGGGCGCGGATCCGGCTGGAGCCACAGCGCGGCTGGGAGGTCAACGAGCCTGAGCAGCTTTCGACGGCGTTGCAGGCGCTTCAGACGGTCCAGCAGCAGTTCAACGCCGCCCAGGCCGGGGGCAAGAAAGTCTCGCTGGCGGACCTGATCGTCCTCGGCGGCTGCGCCGCAGTTGAAAAGGCTGCCCGGGACGCAGGCTTCGCGGTCACCGTGCCGTTCCGGCCCGGCCGCACCGACGCCGCCCAGGAGCAGACCGACGTCGATCAGTTCCAGTACCTGAAGCCGCGGGCGGACGGGTTCCGGAACTATGTGCGCCCGGGCGAGAAGCTCCAGCCGGAAACCCTCCTGCTGGACAAGGCGTACCTGCTGGACCTCTCCGCACCGGAGATGACGGCGCTCATCGGTGGCATGCGCGCCCTCGGCACCAACGTGGGCGGCTCCAGCCACGGCGTCCTCACGGACAGGCCCCAGGTCCTGACCAACGACTTCTTCGCCAACCTGCTGTCACCGGGCACCAAATGGAAGGCGTCGGAGAACGAGGAGAACGTCTACGAAATCAGCGACGTCGCTAGCGGCGAGCTGAAGTGGACCGCCACACCCGTGGACCTGGTCTTCGGCTCCAACTCACAGCTCCGGGCAATCGCCGAGGTTTACGCGAGCGACGACGCCAGGGAGAAGTTCGTCAACGACTTCGTGGCGGCCTGGGTGAAGGTGATGGAGCTCGACCGCTTCGACCTGCGCTGATTGAGGCGTCCGGGCCGGCTGCAGCTGCGGCCGGCCCGGACGGCTCCCGTCTCGAAATCGTCCTGCCGCTTTGGTTTTATCCCTGCCGGGCTGTGGCGAAGGACGCGGTGGCGAAAGCGAGGGCGCCCGACATTTCCTTGAGCAGTTCCGGGTTGATGTTTTTGATCGTGTCGCAGGCTTTGTGGTAGCAGGAATCAAGGTCTTCCCCGGCTTCACCGCCGTAGGCCTGTGCCTGTGCATTGGTCTTTCGTTCGACATCGCCCGAGAACAGCCCCCCGCTTGGGATTCCGGCCTTTACGAACGGTCCGTAGTCGGATCCGCCATCGAAGACCGTGGTTTCCGCCGGCAGAGAGTTCTCTTTGAAGTAGTGGGAGAAGACGTCCTCGATTTCTTTCGATCCACCCGGGCCGGCGTCTCCGAAATCAGATCCGTCGCCGTCGTGGAAGGACCTCATGCCGTTCGGCGAGGCGGCCATGTCCACATTCAGGTATGCGGCAGTCCTGCGGATCTCGGCCCTGCTCAATTCGCGGATGTAATGCCGGGAACCGTCGAAGTTATTCTCCTCGGCTGCCCAAAACGCGAACCTGACCCTGTTCGTGGGTTTGATCCCGGATTCCTTGATCCACCGGGCCGTTTCCAGGACTGCCGCGACACCGCTGCCGTTGTCGTTGATTCCCGGACCGCGTCTCACGGAGTCCAAGTGCCCTCCTACGACAATGGTGTGGTCGGCATTGCCCTCGGTGTCAGCGAGTATGTTGAAGGACTCCACCGTCTCGTCATCGCGCTCGTAGGTGAACGTCTGCCGGATGGGAGAATACCCTGCGGCACGCAGCTGCTCTTCGACGTAACGGGCAGACTCCTCGTACCCGGACGTGCCGGAGGCGCGGTTTCCGCCATTGTTATCAGCGACGCGCTGCAGCGCCTCCAGGTGGTCCATCATCCCCCGGCCCCTGAATTCCTCCAGTATCGTCCGGGCGGACATGCCTTCCGGCGCTGGCACGGGCCCTGAGCCCGGCGTGATGAAATCCGGGCGGCCACCGGTACATCCGGAGAGGAGGCTGATCAAGACCACAGCAGCGGCGGCAGCGGCCGTCAACCGTCCACGCCGCCTGTGTACCTGGGGGGAGTTTCCATGCTTGTAGGCATTGAGCCCTCTGGCCCGGGCGACATCGCTGGTGTCGGGCATCTTCGTCATCCAATCCGTGACGCCGCTTCGGTACGCTAAGCGCGTGAGAGGTTGCCTCTGGAGCGGGGTTTGCCGCCGGGCTTCGCCTTACATGCGGGATGCGCTGGCCCGCCCGACGCCCTGACCGGAACAAGCCTCGAGGTGACTACCCGGCCAGATACCGACAGCCTAGGGCCGGCACCTTAAAGAAAGCTGTGAAGTTGAAGTGGGGCACAAAGTTCTCGAGGAGGGCGCTCTTACTCTGGCTCAAACCAGCGTTCTGATCCGGACAATCCGCCAAATGGAGTGAATTCTTGCAAGCCACGCTGAAGCCTAAAAATACGCGTCCCGCACGGCATCTATAAAGGGCACCACGTAAACGACGACTACGTCCCAAAAGGCAGCAATGACGGCTGCCAGAATTAAGATGCACACCACCCAAAAGAACACGGCCGAGCTCGTCCGCGTACGGTTTTTATGCGAAACATCGTTTACCATCGCGCTACTCCTTAGTTTTCCCTATCTCAATGCCAGGACCGTAATCCGCGAGTCTGGGAACTCGATGGGAAACAGCAATGGATTTACCACGTATTGGGTTTTGTCCAACTCCGCTTGTGACTGCCGGCCAGGCTGAAGCCGTGTCGCTGGCCCCCTCATGGGGCGCCAGTGGCAGCTACGGGAATTTAGTCCGGGTCTCGAACTTTCGCGGTCTCACCGGAAGTCTTGCCACGGTGTCGCCACAGGTCCAGTATTAGACCACGACGTCGGCCGTAGTTTCCGTGACTGGAGAAGGTATGACTGAGAAGCAGCGTTCGCTTACCCTTACTGCCCTTATCGCGTTCGGAGTACTTGTTGCTGTTGCAGGTGTAGCGATGCTCTTCTCCGGCATAAGCGGCGGCACTACTGTGAGTGAAATTCCCAAGATTGTTGAAATCGTTTCATTGCGGGAGTGTATAGGAAACGCCTGTGAGGATTGCGGCCGAAGCCGCGTCCATTCATAGCAGCGGCAGTGATGCGGGCAGGTTAATGGTGACGTCGGGAAGCTCTGCAGCGTCTCGAAAAAGCCGAACCAATTGGCTAAATCAGTTTCCGGCGGCCCGAGGGAGGAACGCATTAGGTTCGGCCTTGACCCGTGTCAGTGCAGACTCGATAGCGCCTTTGACTACGACTTCGGCTCCGAACGTACTCGCCACCAGTTCCGGAAGCGGTAAGCCTGTATCAGTGGGCAGCAGCATACGTGCGTGCTCGAGGACCGGTTCGATGGCCCGCGAGATGCCGCCTGCGATGACTACACGCTCAATGTCCAGGAGGCTGGAGAGCACAACCGCAATCCGCGCCAGCCGGGCGCCGAGCCGGGCGATGATGTCCGCTGCAAACGGATCCCCCTCCCGGGCTGCGTGGAACACGTCCTCCGCATTGATCTTGGCCTCAGGCAATTGCCGCAGCATGGTTTTTCCCTCGTAGGAACGGATGCGCGAGCGTGCCCACTTTCTTGCAAGTGCTCCAAAACCATCCGCACCCCCTTCGTCGGGCACGAACTTGCCGGCGGTAAGCGTGTCGAGGAATCGCATCTCCCCTGCGCCGCCTCGAGGTCCCCGCAGCAAGCGCCCGTCCACGATCAGGCCGGCACCGAATCGCTCGCCGGTCAACAACGTCGCCTGGTTAGCCGATGGCTCGTGTGCCCGCTCGGCCACAGCGGCGAGATTGGCGTCATTCTCGACGACGACCATGCCGTGAAGGTGCGAGGCGAAACCGGAATTCATCAGGTGCCAAAATTCTCCTTCAGGAGACATGCCGTGAGCATCGATCGGCGCGGGAACACCGACGACCGTCAGCAAGACGTCATCCACGGCGCGCCCGACGTCGTCGAGGGTCAGACGGATCAGCTCCCGTGCGCTCGCGCCGCGACCCGCGCGTCCCAGCGCATGCGAATCAATGCTCGTGCGACGCGTGCCCATCACACGGCCGCGCAAATCGGCGACGATGGTGGTGAAGTGGGTCTCGCCGGCGTCCAGTCCAACCACAACACCGGCAGCCTCGCGCAATTGGTAGCGGCGGGCTGGCCGGCCCTTGAGTGAGCGGCCGGCGGCGTGACTGTCATCCACTTCCTCCAGCCAGCCGGCGTCGACCAACCCATCACAAACGCCGAGCACCGTCGCGCGGGTCAGCCCGGTCACGGCCATGGCCTCTCCAGCTGTGAAGACTTGCTCCTCAAGAGCGAACCGCAACAATGCATCGGAGTTAATCTGCCGCAACAGCTGCGTTGAGCGCGCCGTGGTCCCATTCATCCCTTGACGATATCGCCAATATCCTCCATCCTCGTATAGGACCTAAATATAAGATCCAAATAAATACGAAGTGAGACCCCTTAGGAGCCGATGTTGCCACCTTTGACGTCCGCCGGGACGACAGTCTCCCGACGCACTTTCCTTGCCGCCGCCGGGGGCGCACTGGCCGCTTTCGGCCTGGCTGGGTGTGCCCCGGGAGGTGAACGTCCTACCGTCACGTTCCATCAGTCAAAACCGGAAGCCGTGCCATACTTCCGCGATCTGGCGGCGAAATTTACCGCGTCGCAGGACCGTGTCCGCGTTCTGCACGATATGGCGACAAATCTTTCTGCCAGTTTTGTGCGCAGCAGTCCGCCGGATCTCGGTTGCCTCAACTACAACCTTGAAATGGCCAGATTCATGGAGCGCGGGGCCCTCTCGGACCTTTCCGACCTCCCGGCAGCAGCCTCCATCCGGGACGACGTTCTGGACCTCACGAACTGGTACCCCACATACCCGGGCCGTACGAGCGTTATCCCGTACTCGGTCATGGCTGCCTCGGTCATCTACAACCGCCGCATCTTCGAGCAGAACAGTCTGGCTGTCCCGACAACCTGGGACCAACTGATCGAAGTATGCGAGGTGCTCCAAGCCGCAGGCATCACCCCCATCTACGGCACTTTCCGGGACCCGTGGACCATCGCGCAGGGCCTCTTCGACTACACCGTGGGCGGCATGGTCAACGTGCGCGACTTCTACAAAACAATGCACGCGATTGGCGAGAACGTCGGACCGGACTCCGAAGTGTCCTTCCAGAAAACGATGCTTGAGCCGGTCCAGCGCATGGTCCAGCTGACGACCTACATCAACCCCGATGCCGCCAGCCGTGGCTACGGGGACGGCAACACAGCCATGGCGCAGAACCAGGCGGCGATGTACCTCCAGGGGCCGTGGGCCTTCGGAGAGATAGAAAAGGCCGGCACGGATGTTGATCTCGGCACGTTCCCGCTGCCGATGACCAGCGACCCCGCCGATCTGAAAGTTCGCGTCAACATAGACCTCTCGCTCTCGGTTCCGGAAGTTGCCAATGCCCAGGAGGGTGCCCGTGACTTCCTTCAATACCTCATGCAGCCGGAGATCCAGAATTCCTACAACGCCGAATTCCTGGGATTCGGCACCAGCAAGGACGCACCAGCGGTCACAGACCCCCGGATCGTTGAAATGCAGAAGTATTACGACGAGGGCCGCTTCTACATGGGTGCCTCACAGTTCATTCCGAACTCGATCCCCGCCGCCAACTACCTTCAGTCGATCATCGGCGGTGCCGACGCCGAGAGCATGTTGCGCCGGATGGACGCCGACTGGGCGCGTCTGGCTTTCCGTGCGTGATCACCCTTCCGACCTAATGCACGAAACGAGGACCACCATGTCATCGACGACAAAGCCTTCCACTGGAGCGGTGGTGACAGCCCCGGCAGCGACTCAGGCGAGAAATGCACGCAAGAGCCGCGTCGATCCGCTCTACTACTTTTTCCTTTTCCCCGCACTGGCGATTTTCACGCTCGCCGTCACGCTGCCCGCCGTACTCGGATTCGTCTACAGCTTCACGAACTCCGTGGGCTTTGGTGAGTTCGACTTCATAGGCATCCGAAACTTCATCGCGGTCCTCCAGGATGAAGGAGTCCTCAGCGCCTACGGCTTCACACTCGCCTTTGCGCTGGTGACCGTCATCGTCGTAAACGCAGTGGCCTTCTTCCTGGCTCTGGGACTGACGTCCCGTGTCCGCTTCCGTGCTGCACTGCGCACAGTATTCGTGATCCCCATGGTGGTCTCGGGCATCGTCATCGCCTTCGTCTTCCAATACCTTTTCTCGAACTCGCTGCCGCTCTTGGGTCAAGCCATGGGAATCGAACCGCTGGCGACGAGCATCCTCGCCAACCCGGACCTCGCGTGGCTGGCAATCGTCTTCGTCACGGCGTGGCAGTCGATTCCGAGTGCGATGCTGATTTACATCGCAGGGCTCCTGACGGTTCCCGCCGAGGTGTACGAGGCAAGCTCCATCGATGGAGCATCACCGTGGCACAACCTGCGGCATATCACCCTGCCGCTCGTTGCCGGGTATGCCGTGATCAATATGGTCCTCGGCTTCAAGAACTACCTCAACGCCTACGACATCATTGTCGGCCTGACCGACGGCGGCCCCGGAGTCGCCACACGCAGCGTCGCCATGTCAATCTTCCGCGGCTTCGAAGGCGGCGACTACGCATACCAGATGGCCAACGCCGTGATCTTCTTCCTCATCAGCATCGTCATCGCACTCATCCAGCTTCGCTTCACACGTGGCAAAGGAGGGATCGCCGCATGAGCAGCGCACCCATCACCATCCCAGCAGAACCCGGGGCCGCCGGGAAGAACCAACGGGTCCGGGCACCTAAGGAGCGCAGCAACTGGCCCGCCACCATCGTCCTGATCGTCTGCACGCTCAGCGTGCTCGTCCCGCTGTACGTCACCATCAGCATGGCGTTCAAAACCACCGGCCAGGCGGTGGACGGCAACGCCTTCTCGTGGCCGAGCCCCCTGACCTTCGATAGTTTCGTCCAGGCCTGGACGCTCACGAACTTTCCCCGCGGCTTCGCGATCTCCGTGTTTGTGTCCGTGACTGCGGTTGCGGGGGAAATCATCGTGTCAGCGCTGGCAGCTTACGCGATCGTACGGAACTGGGACCGCAAGCTCTTCCGCTGGTCCTTCTTCTACCTGCTCGCGGCGATGTTCATCCCGTTCCCCGTGGTGGCGCTGCCGCAGATCCAGCTCACCGGCCTCGTCGGGCTGGACAACCCGCTCGGCGTAGCGATCCTGCACATCGTCTTTGCCCTGGCGTTCAACATCATGCTGTTCACCGCGTTCCTGCGTTCCATCCCGCTGGAGCTGGAAGAAAGCATGCGCATGGACGGTGCCGGCACCTGGCAGGTCTTTTGGAAGCTCATCTTCCCCTTGCTGGGACCGATGAGCGCTACGGTGGGCATCTTCGCTTTCATCGCCTCCTGGAACGACTTCATGATGCCGTCACTCATCATCTCCGATCCAGAACTGCAGACCATCCCGGTGCTGCAGAAGATCTTCCAGACCCAGTTCAGCAACAGCTACAACGTAGCCTTCGCCTCGTACTTGATGGCGATGACGCCCGCGATCGTCGTCTACCTGTTTACACAACGCTGGGTCATGGCCGGCCTGACCCAGGGCGCCGTCAAGTGACCCCTTACCACGACACCGACCCCTCAAAAAAAGTAAAGGAACCAGTCTTGCCCTCCATCGTCACCCAGGCAACCAGCACCAAGCACCAGCAGATGTCCGACCCCAACTGGTGGCGCCAGGCCTCGGTCTACCAGATCTACCCACGCAGCTTCTCTGACTCCAACGGTGACGGCATCGGTGACATCAACGGCATCACCGCCAAGGTCCCGTACCTGAAGGAGCTTGGAATCGACGCGGTCTGGCTGAGCCCCTTCTACCCTTCGGCCCTTGCAGACGGCGGCTATGACGTGGACGACTACCGTAACGTTGATCCGCGGCTCGGCACGTTGGAGGACTTCAACCGCCTGGCTTCCGCCCTGCACTCCGCCGGCATCAAGCTGATCGTGGACATCGTGCCCAACCACTCCTCCAACCTCCACGAGTGGTTCCAGGAAGCCCTCGCCTCGCCCAAGGGTTCCCCGGCCCGCGACCGCTACATCTTCCGGGACGGACTCGGTGAAAACGGTGAACTGCCGCCGTCCGACTGGGACTCCGTGTTCGGGGGCCCGGCCTGGGAGCGCATTACAGAACCCGACGGAACCCCGGGGCAGTGGTACATGCACATCTTCGCCAAGGAGCAGCCGGACTTTAACTGGGACAACCCCGAGGTCCGCCAAGACTTCCTGACGACCCTGCGGTTCTGGTCCGACCGGGGCGTGGACGGTTTCCGCATTGACGTCGCCCATGCCCTGACCAAGAACCTCGAAGAGTCCCTGCCCACCAAGGCAGACCTCGAAGCACAGGGCGAGGCGCTCTACCTTGCCGGTGCGCATCCGTACTGGGACCGGGACGAAGTCCACGAGATTTACGCCGAGTGGCGCAAGGTCTTCAACGAGTACAACCCGCCGCGCACAGCAGTTGCCGAAGCATGGGTGCACTCGGACCGCCGTGCCCGCTACGCGAGCCCTGAGGGCCTTGGCCAGGCCTTCAATTTCGACCTGCTGCAGGCAGACTTTGACGGCGCCCAGTTCCGGAGAATCATCACCAAGAACCTCGCCGAGGCGGAGGCGTCCGGCGCTTCCTCCACATGGGTGTTCTCCAACCACGACGTCGTCCGGCACGCTACGCGCTACGGGCTTCCGGTGTCCGGGCCTTCGGCCGAGGGCGGGATCATGGCCGGCGAGGCCGGCAAGCAGTGGTTGCTTGACGGAGGCAGGCAGGAGGACGTCGACGTCGAACTCGGCCTGCGCCGTGCCCGCGCCGCATCATTGCTGATGTTTGCCCTTCCAGGCTCTGCATACCTCTACCAGGGTGAGGAACTGGGCCTGCAGGAAGTCGGCAGCGAAATTCCCGACGCCGAGCGCCAGGACCCCGCCTTCTTCCGCAACAAAGGCGTGGAAATCGGCCGTGACGGCTGCCGGGTCCCGTTGCCTTGGACAGCCTCGGGCAACTCATTCGGTTTCGGAACAGGCGGCGCCCACTTGCCGCAGCCAGAGTGGTTTGCGGGTCACTCCGTGGAAGTCCAGGAAACGCAGGAGGACTCAACTTTGGCCCTTTACCGCGAGGCACTGGCCCTGCGGTCACAGCTGCAAACCACCGAAACGCTGGAATGGCTGGAGACCGGCCGGTCTGACGTCATAGCCTTCCGGCGCCCCAACGGCTGGACCTCCGTAACGAACTTCGGTACCGAAGCCTTCGAACTGCCCGCCGGCAAGGTACTGGTCTCCAGTTCGCCACTCCAAGCCGACTCCCTGCCCGGAGCGACCACTGCCTGGCTCCAGCTGTAGCTGTACTGCAGTTAAAAAGGCCGTGGAAACAGCCTGCCCTGGGGGCGTAAGCTGCCCGCCTGATCAACGTTCCGAGGTTAGCCTGCCTTGTCCCAGATTTCCACAAGGTGCCCCCGACGCTGGCGCTGTTCGGGAATCAGCTGTGAATCCTGAACCAATTGATGCTGGATGACAGCCGCTGATTGAAGAACCGCCGGGTCCGGCTTCGATTGCCGGGCCCGGCTCGCACGCTTCCCTCTACAGCAGGTATGTGTGGACATCGCCGGTACATGCGGCGCAATGCCGCGTGCCCTCGTGATTTTTTCCTTGGCCTGGTTATGGCAAGGCTCAGAAATCTTCTGCCCGGAAACGAGGCTTCATCAAGGTTTTTGCAACTTGGTTTCTAACGTTTCTCCAACTCGGGTTCATGAGAGTGGTTGTTATCTCGCAGGCGTCCGTCCTGCAGCTGAACTATTTCGGGGCCTGAGAGCTTCGTTTAGGAAAGGACTCGTCATGAGCTTTCGAAGGCAACTTTCTCCTGGTACGCCGGGTAACTCGTCCTCACGCAGACGCATCGCTGGCTTGCTCGCGGGAACCACCACGCTGGCCCTTGTGGGAGTTGGCACGTCCGCTGTGATGGCGGCGAACCCCCCGGTGGGCCCTGGCAACATTGAAATTTTCACCAAGCGCGACATGGTCGCCATCGAGGGATACGCTGCACAGGCGGGACAGGATGCAACCATTCGCGTGTCCCGCGGCGGTAACCTCATCGGCGTCGCACGCGGCGTGGTCGATGCCACAGGCTTCCTTGAGGTCAATCACCCGGGAGGTGTTTGCTGGGATGTGGTTACACCCAACATCGCAGGAGGCGACGAAGTCACGGTCGAGTTTGAGGACGGCAGCTCAGACGGAGCGCTGGCAGGCACATCGGTCATCACCTCAGTCGACGCTGTTGACGGGACGCCCACTCCGAACATCGCCGGTGACGTCGAGGGCCAGGTTGTGGTCAAGGGCAAGTACGGTACCGACGTTGACACCGCCCGCATGGCGGTGGAAATCGTCAACCCCGCCATGAGGAACATGGGCATCGGTGAGCGGGCAATCGGCTGGCCTGATGATGAGGTACCTGCCGGGTACAAGGTCGATGGCCTCGCTGCTAACGGCGAGTTCACCGTGACGTACGGTTTCTTCTCCGCAGCCGAGCGGGACGCCGCTATGGCTGGCGACCCGTCCGTCGCCAGCTGGCAGGCAGAACCGGTTGGCGTCGAAGCCCAGCTCGGCCTGACCATCTCCGAGTTCAAGGAGATCGACGGCCCGGGCTTCGGCGGATGCCCCGCTGGGCCCTCCGGGCAAGCACCCAACCAACCAACTGCGGCGTTCGCCAGCGCGGCAGCCAACAACAGCATTACCGCTACCTGGTCACCGGCCACTGTTCCCGCGGACGCTCCTGCCATCACCGGCTACGAAGTCATCGCAGAGGACACTGTCCTGGGCCAGGAAGTGAGCATCAAGGTCGGAGCCGAAGCAACAAGCGCCATCATCCGCGGCTTGGTGGACGGTCAGGCGTACCCGGTCAAGGTAGTGGCATTGAACGGACAGGCAAGTATCCCTGCGGCGGCCGGCACGGTTACCGCGACGTCTGCCGACCTGCCACCAGCGGCCACCGCACCCGCAACCCCGGGCAACGTGGCCGTGAAGGACGGCTCCCTGCTCGGTTCAGCGGATGTCACATGGACCGCGGCCGCCGCCAACGGCTCGGCTGTAACCGGGTACACCGTTCAGGCGCTGTCCGGGGATGCGGTAGTCGCGACGGCTGACGCAGGAAGCGGTGCCACCTCAGCCAAACTCGAAGGTCTGACACCCGGCACCCAGTACAGCTTCGTCGTCACTGCTAATAGCGGTGCAGGTAAAACCGCAGCTGAACCAGTGGTCTTCTCCGTAAAGGCAGGGGCAATGACCGCCCCGGCCGCTCCCAACGTCGTTCGGGTGACCACCGGCAACGGCAGCGCAACTGTCGAATGGCAGGGTGCAGCCGCAGGCAATACGCCGGTTACCGGTTACGTCCTGACCGCCACGCCGGCCGCAGGAACAGCGATCACGGTGGAGACGGATGCGGCGGCGCGTAACGCTGTGCTGAACGGGTTGACCAACGGCACCACGTACACCCTCAAGTTGGTCGCTACCAGCGCAGCAGGTGAAAGTGCTCAGGCAACCTTTGGTACGGGTGCCTCGTCAACCGTGACCCCTGCGGACCAGCTCACGGCCACGGCCGAGTTCCGCGCTGACAAGCGGGAATGGCGGATTGGTGGAAGCGCCAGCATCATCGCCGGCAACACCATCACGGCCACCAACGCCAGCGGTGTTCGGATCGGCACCGCAACGGTCGCCGCTGACGGTACCTGGACGATCCGCGCCCGTAACTCGGCCGCGGCAGCGACGTCAACCATCAAGGTGACGTCCTCGGCGGGCGGGTCCATCACGGTATCCGCCAGTACAAGGTAGCCACATCCAGTCCAGCCCATAGCAGAAGGCTCCGTCCCATCCGGGACGGAGCCTTCTGGCGTCCGTCGATTGCTTTTCCGTTCCGTTGACAGCACCACCGCCCCAACTTAGGCTCCTGCCATTGTGAGCTACGGATGCGTAAACGAAGGGATAAGGCCGTGAATGAGGACAACGGGCAGTTACGGGATCAGTTGGGCCGTCTTGGCTTTGGCGGTACCGGAGTGGGCAACCTGTACCGCGCCATCTCTGACGAGCAGGCGGCTGCCACGGTGGAAGCGGCGTGGAATGCCGGCATCCGCTACTTCGATACAGCGCCGCACTATGGGCTCGGCCTGTCCGAGCGGCGGATCGGCGAGGTCCTGGCCCGGAAACCACGCAAAGACTTCATCCTCTCCACAAAGGTGGGCAGGGTGCTCGTTCCGTCACCCGCAACCAAGGACACAAAAGATCCGGACGGCTTTGACGTACCCGCTGGCCTGCGGCGCGAATGGGATCCATCCGAGGCCGGTGTGCGGCGCAGCATCGAGCAGTCGCTGGAACGGCTTGGCTTGGACTACATCGACATCGCCTACCTGCACGATCCCGACGTGTACAGCATGGAGGATGCCGTGAAGTCTGCCCTGCCGGCCCTGGAGAAACTCCGCGCTGAAGGTTTGGTCCGGGCCATCGGCGTCGGCACCAACACCGCGGGCGCCGCCCTGCAGTGCGTGGAAGCGGCCGACCTTGATCTCCTCATGCTGGCCGGCAGGTTCACCATGCTGGAACAGCCGGGCTCGGACGGCCGCCCCGGCGAAGGACTGCTGGACCGATGCCAGGAATTGGGCACCGGGGTGGTGAGCGTGGGCGTATACAACTCCGGCATTCTTGCCAAGCCCGAGTTGCCTTCCGATGCGCATTACAACTACTCCCAGGCCCCCGCGGAGATCCTGGACCGGGCCCGCCAGTTGGCAAGCATCTGCAAGGAACATGGTGTTGAACTTCCCGCCGCCGCAATACAGTTCCCCTTCCGCCACCCAGCGGTGGTCAACGTCACCGTTGGTGCGAGCAGGCCGGAGCAGATCAGCGAAAGCGCCGAACGCATGGCCACCGAGGTCCCCGAGGCGCTGTGGCAGGACCTGCGGGAGCGGGGCATGATCCCGGCCTAACAGTTCCCAACGTGCAGAAGTCACAGGATCCCTGCGCCCCTCCTTCTAAAAACATATTCCTTGTTTAAACCCGCTGCGACTTCTAAAGTTAGGTTATCTACTTTTAGAAGGAGTCCACGATGCGCTGTGGAGATCCGGCCATAAAGCTCAGCTGCATTCACGTGCCCAGGTACTCCGGCCGGGTGACCTGAGATGGACTGGCAGGGCTGGGCACTGTTCGGGCTGGTGGCAACCTCTGTGCTGACCGCTGTGATGATAGCCGCCCAGATGGCCGGACTCACCCGGCTGGATCTGCCGCTGGTGCTCGGGACCCTCGTTACGCCCGATCCGGACAAGGCCCGGGTGGCAGGGTTCTTTATCCACCTCGGTGCCGGGCAGGGTTTCGCCCTCGGTTACGCTGCGGTCTTCGCGCTCCTGGGGCAGGCAACGTGGTGGCTTGGCGCCCTGCTGGGACTCCTCCACGTCGCGGTTGCCCTGACGGCCATCCTCCCCCTGCTGCCGGGAGTCCATCCGCGGATGGCATCCACCAGGGCCGGGCCCACCACCACCGCTGTCCTGGAACCGCCGGGCCTGCTGGGGCTGAATTACGGCATCCAGACCCCGGCCGTTGCCGTGGTGGCCCACGTCGTCTACGGCGCGGTGCTTGGGCTGCTCCTGGGGGCGCGATGAGGCTTGATCATTGGGACCAGGCCCCTCAGGAGCGGGAGCTGCCGGCCACGTTGTGGGAGCAGCACGCGCCCACGCCTATCGCTGATTACGGCCTGCTCGGAGACACCCGGACAGCCGCGCTTGTTTCCGCCGCGGGGTCAGTGGACTGGCTTTGCGCTCCCGCGTTCGACGGCGAGCCCCTCTTTGGTGCCCTGCTGGGAGGACCGGAGGCCGGGCAGTTCCTCGCCGGACCGGCAGGGCCTGCCCCAGTCATTTTCCGCCGGTACCGCCCGAACACCGCAACCCTGCAAACGGTGTGGGCAGCGGGGAACGGCAGGCTCACGCTGACCGAAGCCATGATCGCGGAAGTGGCCGGAGAACTGCTCCCCACCACCCTCCTGGTCAGGCGTCTTACAACGGAAGGCGCACCGGTCCGTGCCACAGTGCTTTTCGACCCTAAACTTGGCGAACAGCACCGGCGCCCGCATGTGCGCCAAGGCCAGGACCTCGTCTGCAACTGGGGTCCATTGGCAACTTCCCTGGGATCCACCCCAAACCTCTATCTTGAGCCGGGGCGCGCCCTGACGTTCGACATCGTCCCGGGCAAACCCCTCACCCTTGTCCTTGCCTTGGCTTACGGTGAACCGTTGATCCATGTAGACCCAGGGGCAGCATGGGACCTGGTGAGCCGGGACGAGGCCCGGTGGCAGGGCTGGACAGAGGAGATCGACGGCGCCATCCCCTACCGTGATGCGGTGGTACGCAGCCTGCTGACACTTCGGCTCCTCACCTACTCCCCCTCGGGCGCTCCGGTGGCCGCTCCCACCACCTCGCTGCCTGAGCATCCGGGAGGCATCCGCAACTGGGACTACAGGTACGCCTGGCCCCGCGACGCGAGCATCGGCGTCGGCGCCTTCCTCCGTGCGGGAAAGACGCAGGAGGCAGAAGACTTCCTCGGCTGGCTCCTGCACGCCAGCCGCCTTGAACGGCCGCACCTTCCCGCCCTGCTCACCCTGACCGGAGGACGCGTCCCGGCAGAACGGAGCCTGTCCGCGTGGCCCGGCTACGCCGGAAGCAGCCCGGTGCGGACCGGCAACCTCGCGGCAGGCCAGCACCAGCTCGACGGCTACGGCTGGGTCCTGGACGCCGCCTGGGCATTCGTGGACAGCGGCCGCAGGCTGACCTCCGAAACGTGGCGGGCCATGCGCGGATTCGCTGATCTTGTCGCCGCCAACTGGCGGGAACCCGACGCCGGCATTTGGGAAGTCCGGGGCGACGCTGCCCAGCACGTCCATTCGAAAGTCATGGCCTGGCTCGCAATGGACCGCGCCCTGAGCATTGCGGCTACACACCGGCTCAGCAAGGGGCGCCGGCTCCGCTGGGAGTCGGCCCGCAGCGAGATCGCTGCCCAGGTGCGATCATGCGGTTACAGCGGTTCCGGGAATTCATACACCCGCACCTACGGCTCCCATGACCTCGACGCTGCCCTCCTGGTCCTGCCGCTCACCGGCCTGGAAGAACCCGGCTCGCCCCGCCTGGCGGCAACAATCGATGCAGTCCGGCGGGAATTGTCCGCCGGATTCCCGCTGCTCTACCGCTATCCGCCCGGCCAGGACGGCCTTCCCGGAACCGAGGGAGCGTTCCTGCCCTGCTCCTTCTGGCTCGTTCAAGCCCTGGCAATGACGGGCCGGCACCATGAAGCCACCGCCTTGTTTGAAGCCCTCCTGCACAAGGGGTCGCCGCTGGGACTCTTCAGCGAGGAGATGGACCCCTCCTCCGGCATGCTTTTGGGTAACTTCCCACAAGCCCTGACCCACTCCGCGCTGGTCCAGGCTTCACTCGCCCTCCGTGACTACCCCCCTCGGAAACAGCACCACCAGTAAAGAGCACATGATGGACACCCTCACCCCCCAGCAGCGGTCGAAGCATCCCAAAACACCCCTGGCAGGACCTGAAGGGCATTGGGCCATCACGGTACCTCGGGCGGCAGACTCGCCTATCACTACGGGGACAGAGTTGCCGACGAAAAGACGCAGAGCCAGCGATCTCTTATTGGACATGAGGTTGCCCCAGCGAACCAGAGGGCTAGGATGGGGGCGTAAGGCCGTCCGCTGAACGCGGGCGGATTCCGACCGAGGGGAGAAACACCATGGGTTTGGACGACAAGATTGGTAACGCAGCCGAGAAGCTGGGCGGCAAGGGCAAAGAAGCCGCCGGGGACGCTACCGGCGACGAGAGCCTGAGGGCCGAAGGCCAGGGCGACCAGGCCAAGGGTGACCTGAAGCAGGCTGGAGAGAAAGTCAAAGACGCTTTCAAGAAAGACTGATTTTCCCATCACTAAAGAGGGCGTCGCTCCAGCGGGAGCGGCGCCCTTCCCTGTGTTGGCCCGTCAATCGTCCCGGATTCCATTCCGCATCCTTCTCCTAAGTGGACTGAATCCCGTTAACGAGTACTGACTACTCGTGTCCACGTGGCTGAAGCACTTTAGTCTTTTCAACAGCGGGGAAGTTATCCCGCTGCGAGGTCTCAGTCCATGAATTTCTCCGGCTATGCGCCGGGGATCAAGCTGGGGCCGGCGACGATGGTGCCCGTCTGAGACCGCGGGCACCGCCCCCAGCCGTCGCCGGCCCCACTCACCTGCAACGGTTAGCCGCCAGCGGGGCCACCGGGAGCGGTGCCCATCGCAGGCAGATGCGGCCAGGGCAGAGGCGCGAATGACCGGAACCGAAATAATTCCACGCTGGAGCCACACGCGGCGAGGACGGGCCGTGATTGGAAGCCCCCGCGCGAGTCGAGCTCGAGCGCAGGGGCTTCCGTGCTTCCGCGTTGGGGGAAAATGTGGAAGCACCTAGAAATTTACCGGCTGGTAACTACCAAAAAGCCGGTTTGGGCCGCTGGCCGTGAATCTTGATTGAACCTTGAGCGGGCCGTGGGGCGATAACCGGCCGGCTTCAGTCCGTCTCCGGATCGCCGGTTGCCTCTGGATCCTCTTCCGGTTCGAAGGTGTTCGGCTCGGCATCAGCGCCGATGCCGACGCCGTCCACGCCGCCGGGAACGCTGCCGTCGTCCTTGCCCTTGCTGGCAGCGCCTTCCTGCAGCTCGTCGTCAGGCAGTGAATCAGGTGAGTTGATGGTCATTGCTCCTCCTTCAGTGGCCGGGCCTCCACGCTAACAGCCCTAGGCGCGAAAGGAGCGGACATAGCCGAAGAATTTAGGGCCGACGGCGGACCGGGGCCGCCGCTTTCAGGATGACGTCCAGCCCGGGCCGGCTTCCCGGCCAGTGCCTTTCCAACGCCTCGGGCCCGGCCCGTTTAAGCACCGACCGCAGTACCAGGGCAACAATGACGGCATCGTCCGCATAGCCGATCACCGGGATGAAGTCCGGCACCAGGTCAATGGGCATGAGCAGGTAGGCAAGCAGCAGCACCAGCCGCACCCGCACCCCGACGGCGAGGGTCCGGTCCGCCGCAAGCCTCCTGATGAGCCGGAGCAGGTCCGGCAGCAGGCGCAGTGCATCCTTCATGGTGACCGTCTCGGGATGGCGGCGCGCGTACCACCACAGAAGGAGGAGCAGCAAGGCATACGCCAGCAGCAGTCCGGCCGCTATTCCAGCGGCGGTCTCCCAGGTCATCAGTACCTCCCTGCCTGGTGTGCGGAGTGAGGATCCGGCTCCTGGACGAGCGTACTTCAGTGGTTCCGGCCCAAGATCGGGGTAGCCTTTCGGGAACCCCGCCCCTGAGGAGCAAGCAATGGATTACCGTGTTCTCGGCCGTACCGGCCTCTCCGTCTCAGCCATCTGTGTCGGCACCAGCTCCTTAGGCAGCCACCCTGCTCCGCGCGGGACGGACACCGCTGTCGCAACCATCCGACGCATCCTGGAAAGCCCCTTCAACTTTATCGATACCTCCAACGAGTACGGTGACGGCGGCAACAGTGAGAAGCGGATCGGCCAGGCCCTTGCCGAGGCGGGCGGCCTCCCGGAAGGTTTCGTTGTGGCCACTAAGGTGGACCCCATCCGCGGGACTAAAGATTTTTCCGGAGACCGCGTCCGCCGCTCCGTGGAGGAAAGCCTCGAGCGGCTCGGCCTGGACCGGCTGCAGCTGGTCTACCTGCACGATCCGGAAAAGATCACCTTCGAGGAAGGCGTCGCGGAAGGCGGACCGCTGGAGGCGCTGGTTGATTTGCGGGACCAGGGCGTCATCGGACACCTGGGCGTGGCTGGCGGGCCGATCGATCTGGAGCTGAAATACCTGGCCACCGACATGTTCGACGTCGTCATCAGCCACAACCGCTACACGCTGGTGGACCAGACCGCCGAGCCCCTGATCCAGGACGCAATGGCGCGCGGGGTGGCGTTCATCAACGCCGCACCTTTTGGTGGCGGCATGCTGGTGAAGGGGCCCGACGCCGCGCCCAACTACTGCTACCGCCCGGCCAGTCCGGCTATCATCGGGCGCGTGCGGAAGATGGAGGCACTCTGCGCCGAGTACTCCGTACCGCTGGCGGCCGCCGCGCTGCAATTCTCCACCCGCGACTCCCGGGTCAGCTCGACGATCGTGGGGATGTCCGAACCGGGCCGCGTGGAGGAAACATTGCAGCTGGCCAGCACGGACATTCCCGAGGATTTCTGGAACAGGATCCTCCCTCTTGCTGCAGCCGGGACCGGGGAACTCGGCTGACACGCTGCCCCGACACCCCAGGTCTAGGTGGACCGACGACTACATTCCAGAACAAAACGGAACACAGATCTACCAATTTCTCTTGACGGCCGCGGTTAACAACTGTTACAAAAGTTGTTACAGCCGGTAAGCCAATTCCGTCCGGTTGGCCCCACTTCAAATACGCTGCCTTTGCTGGCTTAGTTTTGAATCGATACAAGAACGCGACGCCGTGGTCCCCGTTCCACCCGTCATCGAAGGAGATGAACGTGACCGAAAGTCCCCGCCTGCGCAACACGTCCCGCAAACCCACTCAAAAAACCCTTGCCTGCTGCCTGGCAGCTGCGGCGCTGGTGAGCGGTGCAGGAGTCAGCTTGTCCGCACCTGCCGCCCACGCCGAACCCAGCAACTACCTCTTTGACTTCGGCAGCGGACCGGTTGAACAGGGGTACATCGGGGTCAACGCCACCGACGCGTACAGCCCCGAGAAGCGTTACGGCTTCAACACGCCCGAGCACATGGTCAACGTTCCCGCCAAGGACACCGGAGCAGGGAGCGACGCCGTCCGCTTCCTGCAATTCGGGACCAAGAGCGCCAACACCTTTGATGTGGACCTGAAGGAAGGCCTGTACAGGGTGTCCGTCACTCTCGGTGACACATCCCGCGCGAGCATTGCAGCCGAGGGCGTCTTCCAGGAAATGAACCTGACCGGAAACGGCGCCACGGCTTCCTTCGAGGTTCCCGTGACCGATGGCCAGTTGAACCTGCTGGTCACTGAAGGCAAGGTTGGCACGGCCTTCACGCTGAGCGCGCTGGAAATCGAAAAGGTGTCCCGCCATCCGGAGATGGACCCGACCATCTGGGTGGGCGGAGATTCCACGGTTGCCAGCTACTACCCCCTGGAGACCAGCATCCAGGGCGGCTGGGGCCAGATGCTCCCGCAGTTTGTTGACCCGGAAGCCTTCGACGTCCGGAACATGGCAACCGGCGGACAGATCGCCCGCGGCTTCCGCAACGACGGCCAGCTGGAGGCCATCCTGCAGTACATCAAGCCGGGCGACCTGTTCCTGCTGGAAATGGGCATCAACGACACCGCTGCCAAGAACGCCACCACCGAGGCGGAGTTCAAGGAGATCATGCGGGACATGGTCCGGCAGGTGGCGGCCTCCGGAGCGACGCCCGTCCTGGTCACGCCGCAGGGCAGGGCCACTGACTTCGTGGACGGCGTCCACTCCTCAGTAAACCGCTGGTACCGCAACTCCACTGTTGCCCTGGCCCAGGAGGAAGGCATCCCCCTGGTTGACCTGAATGTCCTGGCGTCCGCCTACTTCACCCAAATTGGTCCGGAGGCGACGCTGGCCCTGTTTATGACCGGCGATACCCTGCACCCCAACCGGGCCGGCGCCACTGAACTTGCGCGGCTCGTAGCGGAGGACCTGGCACGCCAGGGCCTCTAACCGAGCAGGAAGCGACGGCGGGATGCGGCCGGGAGCCGCATCCCGCCGTCGTGAAGTCCCCCTGCCCCAAGGTACGAAGTGCCGCGCAGGGAACCGGCGGAACCGCCCTCGGCGAGCGCCAAGATCAGGGAATGAGGTTCTCCGCCCGGTAGCGCTCGAAAAGTGCGATGAAGGCGTCGAGCGTCCGACGGTAGCCGGTAAACCCGGCGTCCCGGCTCTTGCCCATGTCTGTCACCACCTCGATGTTGCGCCCCAAGTCGCCGTCCGTGTGCCACCAGGAGGCAACCCGATCCAGGTCCGGCTCGCTGAGGTTATGGCGCCGGGCAAGTTCCCTCCACTGGTCCTCCCGCCCTGCCATGGACTGCTCGAGGGGCCGGGGCTCGCGCTCGTACCCCTCCCACTCCACGCCGAAGTAGGCTGCAAGCTTCGGCCACATCCAGCGCCAGCGGAACACGTCGCCGTTGACGATATTGAAGGCCTCGTTTGCGGCCTGAGGCGTAGTGGATGCCCAGAGCATGTGCTCGGCGAGCAAGCCTGCCTCGGTCATGTCGGTCAGGCCGTTCCACTGCGTTTCGGATCCCGGAAAGACAAACGGCTCCCCACGTTCCCTGCAAAGGGTGGCCTGGGCGGCCAGTGTAAGGCCCATGTTCATGGCGTTGCCCACCGCGTGCCCAATCACGGTGTGGGCACGGTGCACGGACCAGGTGAAGCCCTGCCCGGCCGCCGCGGCCCAGAGCTCATCCTCCTGTGCATAGTAAAAGTTCGGCACCGGCAGGCGCGGCTCCTCCTCGTGGAAGGGCGTGTCCGCCATCTCTCCGGCTGCGTATGCCTCGAAGGGTCCAAGGTAATGCTTAAGGCCGGTCATCAGGGCAACGTGGGCCACGTCCTTGCCGCGGAGTGCGGCGAGCAGGTCGCGGACCATACCGGCATTGACGGTGATGTTCTCCTCTTCCGTGTCGCGCCGGGACCAGGCTGTAAAAAAGACGTGCGAGGGATTCTCCGGGCCGAGCACGCTGGTCAGGGATGCAGCCGAGGTCAGGTCTGCGGATAGCCAACGGACTCCGGCGCGCTGCGCTCCGGGCCTGCGGGACAGGGCAAGGACGTCCCACCCTTCGCCTGCCAGGGTGTCCACGAGGGCGGATCCTGCGATGCCGGTGGCTCCGACCACCAGAGCCGTACGCCCCGTTCCCGCTGTTGTTCCCGTGCCGATAGTCATGGTCCTCCTCGTAGTGCGTTGCTCGTGCCAATGGGGACAAGCCCGCGTGCCGGGGAGATATTCCTGCATACCGCAATCCACTTGGCACTATTGACGCTCCAACGTGACGCCCGCTACAGTTGTCCCAGTTATACGAATAACTGCAAGAATTACTAGCGGCCCGAGGAGGTGCCCATGGCTGGATCACGGCCAAAGACAGGACCGACAATGCACGACGTCGCTGCTGCCGCCGGCGTCTCGCAGGCCACCGTATCCCTGGTGCTGAACTCGGCTTCAGGATCGCGGTTCTCCGAGGATACGCGCCGAAAGGTCCGGGACGCAGTGGACCGCCTGGGCTACCGCACTAACGCCCATGCCAAGACACTTCGCGAAGGCGTGGCCGGGATGATCGGCTTCATCGGCGACACCGTTGCCACCACTCCCTTTGCCGGTGCCATCATTGAAGGCGCGCAGCAACGGGCGTGGGAAGACGGGCTCCTCCTGCTGACGGTCAACACCGGCGGGGACAAGGAGCTGGAGGCTGCGTCGCTGGACACCATGCTCTCCTACAGGGTTGCAGGAGTGGTTTACGCCGGCATGTACCACCGCCGCCTGGACGTTCCGGAGGCCCTGACAGGGGTCCGATCCGTGGTGCTGAATTCACAGGATCGGGCCGGAAGGGTTGCGAGTGTCGCTCCCGACGAAGTCACAGGCGGATATTCGGCTACCCGCCGGCTGCTCCAGGCCGGGCATTTCCGGATCGCGCTGATCAATATTGAGAGCCTTGAAAGTGGACTGCCGGCCGCCGTCGGACGTTACGAGGGCTACCGGAAAGCACTTGAAGAAGCCGGCCTGGAGATCAACCCGGACCTGGTCCGCTTCGGCAGTGGCGGCGAGGTAGACGGCTACAAGTATGCGATGGAGCTGTTGACCGCCAGCAACCCGCCCACCGCGATTTTCTGCGCCAACGACCGCGGCGCCTGGGGCGCCTACCAGGCGGTGTCTGACCTGCGCCTTTCAATCCCTGGGGACGTGTCCATTGTGGGCTTCGACAACCAGGCGACGTTGGCACCGTTCCTGCGGCCAGGCCTGACTACCTTTGAATTGCCGTTCGTCGCCATGGGCCGGCGCGCGGTTGAACTGATCCTCCAGGACGCCGAACCCGATGGCCGGGTCGAGCTTATGGACTGCCCTCTGATCGAACGGAACTCAGTGACCCATCCCAAGGAGATGCCATGAGCCGCACCACCCCGGCCCGACACGGCAGTCCAGCTGCGGCACCGCTGCCGCAGCGGAAAAATTCTCTTTCGCTCCGCTTCAAGAGAATTTCCCGTGCCTGGCAGTTATACGTATTACTAGCTCCGGCCGTCATCTACATCCTGGTCTTCAAGTACTGGCCGATGTACGGCGTGCAGATAGCGTTCAAGAACTACAACCCGGTGGACGGCTTCACGGACAGCCCCTGGGTGGGCCTGACGCACTTCATCAGGTTTGTGAACTCCTACCAGTTCGGCCAAGTCGTCGGAAACACGCTGTGGATCGCCATCCTCGGCCTGCTGGTGGCCTTCCCGATTCCGATCATCCTCGCGCTGCTGGTCAACCAGCTTCAAAGCGAGAGGTTCAAGAAGTTCACCCAGACGGTGCTCTACTCGCCGGCGTTCATCTCCACCGTCGTGGTGGTGGGCATCATGTTCGTCCTCCTCTCCCCGCGGTCGGGGCTGGTGAACAATGCCATCCAGCTTGCCGGCGGGGAGCCGGTCTTCTTTATGGGCTCCGCCGAATGGTTCCGTCCCGTGTACGTGATCTCGGATGTGTGGCAGAACGCCGGCTTCTCGATGATTGTCTACCTCGCGGCCCTGGCAGCCATCGATCCTGCCCTGCATGACGCGGCCAAGGTGGACGGCGCCTCAAAGCTTCAGCGCATCCGGCACATCGACCTGCCGGGCATCATGCCGGTGGTGACCATCCTGTTCATCCTGGCCATCGGCAATCTGCTCAACGTCGGTTTTGAGAAGGCGCTGCTGATGCAGACGCCGCTGAACATCTCATCCTCGGAGATCATCCAAACGTACGTCTACCACGCGGGCCTCCAGCAGGCGCAGTTCAGCTACTCGGCCGCTATCGGCCTGTTCAACTCCCTCCTCAACCTGGCGCTGCTGCTCGTTTTCAACACGATTGCGCGCCGGGCCAACCAAGCGACCCTGTGGTGATGCCGATATGTCCCTGACAACAAACCCCCGCACTACCGACACCCCGAACCGGACCGTCAGCCAGGTCCGCCCCAAGCAGTCGTTACGGGCCCGGTACGGCGACCGCGCCTTCGGCATCGCCGCCACCGCCGTCCTCGTGCTGTCCATCCTGGCCGTGGTGTATCCGCTGTACTTCATCGTGATCGCCTCCATCAGCGACCCCAACGCCGTCTACGAAGGAAAGGTCTGGCTCTTCCCTTCGGGTATCACCACGGAAGGGTACGAGCGGATCTTCGCGGACAGCAGGATCTGGAACGGCCTGGGCAACACCGTCGTCTACACCGTGCTCGGCACCGCCGTCAGCGTCAGCACCATCCTTTGCGGTGCCTACGCCCTGTCCCGCAAGGACATGCCCGGCCGGAAATTCCTGATGCTCCTGTTCGTCATCACCATGTTCTTCGACGGCGGACTCATCACCAAGTACCTGGTGGTCCGCGACCTGGGCATGCTCGACACCGTCTGGGCAGTTGTCCTGCCCGGAGCCGTAGGTGTGTGGAACCTGATCATCGCAAGATCGTTCTTCGAACACACCATCCCGAACGAACTGCGCGAAGCCGCACAGATGGACGGGGCAACCGACTTCAAGTTCTTCTTCAAGATGGTGCTCCCCCTGTCCAAACCACTGATCATGCTCATGATCATGATCCACGTGGTGGCGCACTGGAACTCGTTCTTCGACGCACTGATCTTCCTCAACGACGACACCAAATACCCTCTGCAGCTCGTCCTGCGCAACATCCTCATCCAGTCAGACGTCTCATCCACCGGTACCACCGGCGGAGACATCGAATCCTATGCCGCCGCCCAGCGGATCGCAGAGCTCACCAAGTACGCCATGATCGTCGTCTCGAGCCTGCCCCTCATGATTGCCCTGCCATTCATGCAGAAGCACTTCACCAAGGGCGCCATGATCGGCGCCGTCAAATAGCTCCTTCCAGTACCACCGCCCCGGCAACCGCCTGCGGGCAGCAACAGCAAACTCGGAACAACTCCACCTCAGATAAGGAATGACCATGGCATTCAGCCGCAAATACGCCGCCCTCGGCGCCGTCCTGGCCGGAACGTTGACGTTCACCGCCTGCTCCGGCGGCGGCTCGGGAACCACGGAGATCAAAGACGCCTCCGCTGACTTCGGTTTCCAGGAAACAGGCTTCCCGATCGTCAGCAAGAAACTTGACCTGACATTCTCCGGCACCAAAACCGCCCTGGCCCCGGACTACAACACCATGGCCGTGGTGCAGGAATGGGAGAAGGCCACCAACATCCACGTCAACTGGGAGAACCTGCCCGAGACGGTCTTCCAGGAAAAGAAGAACCTCATCCTGGCCAGCGGTGACCTGCCCGACGCGTTCTTCAACACCGGCCTGACCGACGCCGAAATCGCCACCTACTCCGCCAGCGGCACCCTCATTCCGCTCGAGGGCCTGATCGAAAAGAACGCCCCCAACCTCTCCAAGCTGCTCTCCGAACGGCTCGACATCAAAGCAGCCATTACCTCCTCGGACGGGCACATCTACTCCCTGCCCTCTGTCGAAGAACTCGGCCTGGTCCAGTTCCCCCACGAGCTCGCCATCAACACCTCCTGGCTGAAGAAGCTCAACATCCCCATGCCAAAAACAGTGGACGAGTTCCACGATGCACTGCTGGCCTTCAAAACCCAGGACGCCTCCGGCACCGGCAAGACCATCCCGCTGAGCTTCATGCCCGGATCCTGGTGCGGGGACATCGTGGACCTCATCGCAGCCCTCGGCGGCGTGCCGGACAACATGGACCACCGCATTGTCCAGGACGACAAGGTCATCTTCACTGCCACCCAGGACGGCTACAAAAAGGCAATCCAGACCCTGCACGAGTGGTACCAGGAAGGCCTGATCGACCCCGAGTCCTTCTCGCAGGATGACAAGGCATACCTGGCAAAGGGCAAGGCCGCCACCGCCAACCTCGGCTCCTTTGTCTGGTGGGAGATTCCCGAATTGGTGGGCGCTGACCGCGCCAACGACTACGCCCTGGTCCCCGTGCTGGAAGGCGTGGACGGCAAGCGGATCGCCAGCCAGGCCAACAACCAGGAAATCGCCCGCGGCGCCTTCGCCATCACCCGGAACAACAAGTACCCTGCTGCCACCATGCGCTGGGCCGACAACCTTTACGACCCCATCCAGTCCGCACAGGCCAACTGGGGACCGATCGGCGAGACCCTGCAAAAGGATGCCAGCGGCCTGCTGACCCAGATCCCGGCGCCGGCCGGAACCAGCGAAGGCGAACGCCGCCAAAAGGTTGCTCCGGGCGGCCCGAAGGCTAATACCGCTGAGAGCTTCACAACGGTGGTTGCCCCGGAACCGCGGGCAGCAGATCGCCAGAAAACCGTTGAGGAACTCTACAAGCCCTTCGCCGGCAACGACGGTTACCCCCCGGTGGCCCTGTCCAACGAGGAACTCCAGCAGATCAGCACCATCCAGACCGATGTCACGTCCCTGGTGAAGCAGAACATGGCCAAGTGGGTCGTCTCAGGTGGAATCGAGCAGGAATGGGACGGCTACGTCTCCCAGCTCAAGAACGTCGGCGTCGACAAGATGATCGAGGTCTACCAGCAGGCCTACGACCGCTACAAAAAGAACTCCTAACACCCCAAAAGGCGGGTGGGGCCGGCACTGCCCGCGTTTTCCCCCACCCGCCCCACTCATCCCCCTGCCGGTACTCCCACGGGACCCGCAGAGACCACAACTGCCAAGAAATGAGACGCCACCTTCATGACTGCCGCGACCGCCACGACAGCCGAGACCTTCCGGCCGGCCCTGCATTATGCCGCCCGGAACACCTGGCTCAATGACCCCAACGGCCTGATCTTCCATGACGGCGTCTACCACCTCTACTACCAGAACAACCCGCTGGGAAACGTCTGGGGAAACATGTCCTGGGGGCACGCCACCTCCCCCGACCTGCTGACCTGGACCGAACACCCCGTCGCCATCGCCTGCGACGACAATGAGGACATCTTCTCCGGAAGCATCGTCCATGACCGGCACAACACCAGCGGCTTCGGCACCGGCTCCGTTGCCCCGCTCGTGGCCATCTACACCAGCGCCTTCAAACCGGGCTCCCTGGATGAGGGCGTCCAGGCCCAGTCCCTGGCCTTCAGCCTGGACGGGGGTTACACCTGGACAAAGCACACTAACAACCCCGTGCTTAACCGCGGGTCCGCGGAGTTCCGCGACCCCAAAGTCATCCGGTACGACGGCGATGCGGGCAGCTACTGGGTGATGGTCGCCGTCGAAGCCCAAGACTTCCAGGTGGTGCTCTACAAATCCGACGACCTGAAGAACTGGGAACTGCTGAGCACCTTCGGCCCCGCCAACGCCACCGGCGGCGTCTGGGAATGCCCCGACCTTTTCCCGCTGCCTGTCGACGGCGACCCGGAAAACCTCAAGTGGATCCTTACCGTCAACCTCAACCCTGGCGGGCCCAACAACGGCTCAGCCGGACAATACTTCATTGGCGATTTCGACGGCACCACCTTCACCTCCGCCAGCACCGTGACCGAAGGCCTCCAAGATCCAGACCGGCTGGGTGACTACCGGTGGCTTGACTGGGGCCGGGACTACTACGCCGCCGTTTCCTTCAGCGACGCCCCGGACAACCGCCGCCTGATGATCGCTTGGATGAACAACTGGGAATACGCCAACCACATCCCCACCACGCCCTGGCGCAGCCCCATGAGCCTTGCCCGTGAAATTTCACTCCAGACCACCGACGACGGCGGCCTGTCCCTGGTCCAGCAGCCCGCGGGTGACTGGACAGCCCTGGCCGGCGCGGACCCCTTCTGCCTCGCTGAAACTACAGTTCACGACGGCGTGCAGGTTCTGGCGGGCGCGGCCGGAACGGTCCAGCGCATCGACGCCACCTTCACGCCAGGAAGCGCGGAGGAATTCGGGCTCATCCTGCGCGGAGACGGTGCCAACGGAACCCGTGTCGGAATACGCCCCGGAGAAGGCAGACTCTCTGTGGACCGGCGGGAATCAGGGCAGACAGACTTCCACAAATCGTTCCCCTCCATCGACACCGCCCCCATCCAGGCAACCTCGGGCTCCTACCGCCTCACCATCTTCGTGGACCACTGCTCCGTCGAAGTCTTCGCCGAGGGTGGCCTGATCACCATGACCGAACTGATCTTCCCGGCCGAGACCAGCACCAGCCTCTCCGTCTACGCCACCGGCGGCACAGCAACCATCACCAGCCTTCATGTCAGGCAGCTCGCGTAGGGCAGCACCCAAGCCAGGAAAGACAACATGCACAACAACGGCGAGCCGCACCATCCGCTGCAGGTGCTTGCTAACTGCTTATGCTCCCGGGTCCCGGCGCCGCGCTGAAAATTGATGGGATCTTGAGGTAAACCTTGCCACCTGTTGCTGTTGGAGGTTCACGCTGGAGGTATCAGACAAACAGCTTGCAGGAGCAGGAAGTCATGGGAAACAAAGTAGTTTCAGACGAAGTAACAGCCGTAGAAGGCCTGCTCACGGACCAGCATCCGCTCGACTTCTACACCCTGGGTGTGGCCGGCTGCATTGACCGGCTCACGGCACCCCTCCGCCAGCGCGGGATGGCAATCCGCTGGGATACTCCGCACTGGGGCGTCGAAATTCCGGCAGATTGCGCCGCCCTGCTGTACCAGTCGGCGCGGGAGGCGCTCAGCAACGCATTCAAGTATTCGGAAGCGTCACAGCTCAACGTCCAGCTCGCCGCCGTGGACCACGGCATCCGCCTGGTGGTGGCGGACGACGGCACCGGCTTTGACAGCCAGCTCGCCACGCGCGGCCGTCACCACGGATACGGGCTACGGCTCATGTCCGTAGCCGTCCACGAGACGGGCGGCACTGTGGACATCTGTTCCACCCCTGGTCACGGCACCACCGTGACCATCACCCTTCCGCTGGACTAATCACCGGGATGACCGTTTAGAAGACTCGGATACCCGCCGTCGCTGGGACGGCGGGTATCCGCATTTTCAGCACTTGGTGCCGCTACCGCGTCAGCTTCGCGCTATCGTGCTCCA
The DNA here is from genome assembly GCF_054408515.1 of Arthrobacter sp. D3-16. NCBI lineage: Bacteria > Bacillati > Actinomycetota > Actinomycetes > Micrococcales > Micrococcaceae > Arthrobacter > Arthrobacter sp. D3-16. The sequence continues at coordinate 3,810,245 of NZ_CP096437.1, forward strand.
GGTCGCCGATGTGACCGGGTGCGTTAGCTGCGAGGACCCTGGCAACGAAGGCTCCATATTCGTCCATGAAGTGCCGCAGGAACTTGGCGGTGTCCTCGTTCTTGACCTCGCCGTCTTCACCAAATACTGCAGCGTCGTAATGGATGTAGGCCTCGGGTGCATTCAGCTGCGGCGCGTCCAGGAAGCTCAGCACGCTGCGGAACGAGGACTGCATCACCGCCGTGCCGATGCTGCCTACGGAGGCTCCGATGATGCCGGTGGGCTTGCGGGCGAACGAGTTACTTCCCCACGGGCGGGAGCCCCAGTCGATGGCGTTCTTGAGGGCACCGGGGATGGAGCGGTTGTATTCGGGTGAGACGAACAGGATGCCGTCGGAGGCCTCGATGGCCTCCTTCAGGGCACGGCCTTCCGGCGGGAAGTCGGCGTCGTAGTCATAGCTGTAGAGCGGGAGGTCCCGGATGGGGATCTCCGTAAATTGGAGGTCCTCCGGAGCGAGTTTGATCAGCGCGTTGGCGAGGACCCTGTTGATGGAACCGGTAGCAAGGCTCCCCACAAAGTATCCGATCTTAAACGGTGCCATGAGTTTTCCTCCCAATGGCCAGTCAGTGCCGGCCGTCCATGTTCTGCCTGGAAAAGGTGCCGCCCGTTCCTGGACGGCCGTTGGTGCTCACTGCCCCACCAGTCCAGCACAGAAGGCCAACCACGGCCAGAGCTCCGGCAGGTCCTTGACACGCTTCGCCGGGGAGCGCTGAATGTTCTGTAGCGAAGTCCCGGCGCGGTGAGGAGCAGGCATGAGCGAGAATCCATTGCAGGATGAGCGGGTCCACACGGAGGCACCGGCCGAGGGCGACCCGGATGCCGACGTCACGGAGATCCGGGTGCACACCCAGGACCCCGCCGAGGGACCCGATACTCCGGAAGCCGCCGGGCCCGGCAAATAGCCCCCGCCCTTCATCTGCCGACTCTTAAGCACTGAGTTATGCAGCGCCACCTGCACCCGGAGCTGCTGCAGTTGTACGATGACTCGCCCCTCTGCGCCGGGGCGAGTTCATGTCTGTGCCGAAGCTGTGGCTTTTCCCCTGTGTTTGAATGGCGTGATGAAAAAATGGGGATCCACGGTAGCGGCACCGAAACTTCGTAAGGGTGATCGGGTGGCCATCCTGTCACCGTCATTCGCTGCTCCCGGCTTCGCGCCTGAAGTTCACGAGCAGGCGATGGCGCGGTTCGCCGCCGCGACTGGCCTGGTGCCAGTGGAATTCCCCACGACCCGCCAACTCGGTGCAACCGCTAAGACCGTGCCGCTGATCTCAATGCGGCCTTCGGTGACCCAACCATCCGGGCCATCCTCGCCACCATCGGAGGTGACGACCAGATCACTGTCATCCCTCATCTGGACGCCGGACTCGCCCGGGCAGACCCCAAGATTTTCCTTGGCTACAGCGACAACACAAACCTGCTGAACTGGCTCTGGGCCCACGGCATCGCCGGTTACTACGGTGGTTCCACCCAGGTTCATCTTGGTCCCGGCCCCAGCATTGACAAAGTCCACCTCACCTCCTTGAAGGCCGCCCTGATGACCGGCGGTGAACTCACGATTACCGATCCCGGTGAATCCGAGGACTTCGGCAAGGATTGGCGTGACCCCAAAGCCCTTGTTGAATTCGGAGAACGGGAGCCCACCGAACCCTGGGCATGGGCCGGGCCGGAGCGGCTTGTGTCGGGGCGGAGCTGGGGCGGATGCCTGGAGGTCATCGACGAGCTTGCGTTCGCGGATCGGCTGCCGCCGGTTGCTGACCTGCACGGGTGCATCCTGCTTCTGGAAACCAGTGAGCTGACCCCACCCGCGGACTGGGTGAAACGGTGGGTCCGCGCACTCGGGGAGCGAGGCATCCTCAACGCGGTCGAGGGGGTTCTCGTCGCGAGGGCACCAACCAGCAACTTCGAGCACCGGCCGGAGCCCGATGAACGCTCCCGCCTGCGGGCCGCCCAGCGGGACGCCGTGATCGAGGAGGTCACCCGGTACAACCCCAAGGCAGTCATCTGCGTCGGGATCCCTTTCGGTCATACCCGTCCCCAATGGATAGTGCCCTACGGCGGACACATCACTATAAACGGATCAGCCCGCACGATCAGCGCGCTCTACACCTGACCAACCCTCAGCAGCAGTCAAGAGACTATCTCGGCATATCGCCGCGACACTTCGAACTCCTAGTTGTGGTCTCGGTGAAGGCCCTCAAGCTGGAGCCACTAGGCCGTCTCGAAACCCTAGTGTTTCGAGGCAGTTAGGTTTCGAGACGCCGGTTCCATGGGGAATTACCGAGACAGCGCCCGTTCAGCGAGCCGCAATGATGCCGTCTCGTGGCCGGGGATGATTCCGTAAAAGGACGTAAAAGAAGACAGCCGTGAAAACGACCGGCAGGGCGATTTCCATGGTTCTTCCCAAGGCCAACGCCTACGCCATCACCCGAAGGAATAATCAGCTAAATGCCAAAAAGTGTTCCACAGAAAATCGGACACTCGCGCTTACGGGGATAAGGTCCACGTTATGTTGAATCAATGAGAAAGAGAGGCGAGTTGGCATGCAGCCATGGATTGACCCCAGGGAACGCCGCGCAAGGTGGTACTTCTCATCCCTCCTTCTGCTCAGCGTCGTAACTCTGCTCGCAATGATATTCCTCATCCTGAGGTATGAACTGACCCTTGAAGAGAGAACTATCGCCTTCATCGTGGCCGCCCTTTCCGCCATCGGTGGATCGTTGGCGGCGCTGAAGCTCAAAGGGCTCCGAGGTGAGTTCGAGCAACAAAACGGGCTGGACGAATAGGAACTTGAAGAACGTACCCCGCATCGGGCCCCCATCCGACCCTGCAGATTGCACCGAGGTATTGGCGAGGATGAATCTGAAAACGCGCAAGGACGACGCCCCCATACCCGCTCTGCGGATGACCACCACACCCGGGCAGCCCTTGGCCGCCGCCCGTGGTTCTTCCTGCTTCCCCCAGGGAACCCCATACGACACGGAGTTCAGTCTGAACAGCTGTTTTGCCAAATGATGTCCCATGAACGTGCGCGGGTCTGTAATTTAGGTCATCGGGCTAGGCTAAGCGCATGACCCCGGGGGCAGGCACGAATGACAACAAATATGAGTGGCAGTCTTGGCCGCCTGATTCACTCGACGGTATGCCGCCGAGACGAAGACAACTTGTTGTCTGGGGAATGTGGTGGTTTTTCCTCCTGGGTGCGGTGCTGGGTAGTGCCTTGGATGCACTAAACGTCCCACAACCCTGGCGCACGGTATTGGCCCTTGTGGGTTTGGCTGCTGTCTTCGGTCCATTGATCCGCAGGGTAGTCCTTGAATCGCACAGACTCCGCGACGAAGGCATTGTGCTGCCATCCTTTCCGGTCACACGCAAGACGCTCATTTCCTTAGCGGCGATCACTGCTATTCTCTGGATCGCTTTCGCCGTCCTCGTCGCGACTGGCCGGCCGACATTTCCCCTTCTTCCGATCCTCGGCACAATCTGGCTGACGTACCAGCTGCTGCGTCTACGATCAAAGACTGCTCGCTGAGCAAAACTAGAATCACCCTGCTTCCATGACGAACCCTCTACGGCACAGATCCCGCAAGTTCCGACGAAAGGCCGGAAGCAAGCCTCCGCCGCATAACCTTAGCGTTTTGAGGCGCAGAGGTTTCGAGACATTCCAGCTGGGCTTGTGGGCGGGTTCGGCTATCCGTAAGGCGATGGTTAGATGGACCTCACCGGGAGCATGTCGGTGGTTGAGGAGCTGCGCGAGCACTACGTTGCCGTGGTCGGATCCGAACCGGAGTACCACGAGATGCGTACCCGTTCAGGGGAATCGGTGGACGTCTTCGAGTGGCCAAAAGGTACGAGCCGGATGGGCGTCCACCTCTATGCGCCAGCCGGAGCCACCCGCGAGGTTTCGAGGCACCGAATTGAAGGAGGCCGCCCTCAGGAACAACGGCACTTCCCACAGGAGGGCGGAGTAGTGTCAGTGCGCAAGGGTGAGCCACGCCAGATCGGGGGAATCATGGAAGGGGGCATCGTATTTATGGTGATAGGGGCCGTGTGGTTTCTTTTCCGCAAGCGCATTGCCGCCTATCAGTTGTCCATCATCACCGAAAAGTTCAAAGTACTTCCCGTCCGCGACAAAACGGAACAAGCAAGGGGCATGGAGCTTCTCGGCATTTTCTTGTGCTCGTTGCTGTTCTTGGCGGGTGCCCTGATCGTTGCACTCCATATGCTGCTGGCCTAGGAGCGTCTTGGAAGCATAGGGTTTCGAGGCGCAGAGGTTTCGAGACACCGAACCGGATTAGGAGAAGGAGCCGCTGCCCTCGGACGGAACCCTCCCTGGGACGGTTCACCGCGACTGGGATACGGCCCCTAAGCTCAAGAGGATTGTGACAGGAAGACGATGAACATTCCTGAGAAGCCGAGGACTCCTGAAGCGATCATCAGTGGGAGAAAAATCCCTTTTCGCCTAAACAACTGACCGGTTCGTTGTTTGTCGATGAACGCGTACATGACGGTAACGAGTAGGCCGACGAGGCCCAGCCCGAAAAGCGTCAGCCCGAGTGGAGTCATTGGCCCCGCTCCTTGATAGGAACCCTGCGAATCCAGATGAGCATGACTACTCCCACCAGGACCGTCCATGCTGTCCACGGCCACTCGCTATTGCCCGTGGCGACAAAGGTGATACATCTGATGAGCGCCAGAACGGTGAGAATTGACGTGCCGACCGTCAAAATCAACTTCTGTGAACGAGAAAACGGCCCTACTCCAAACATCCCCACCTCATTTTCAGGGCTGAACCAGGTTCGGCCGGCACAGCAGCATCATTTGCACGCGACAATACTGAACGGGATGACTGGTGGCCACTGCTGTGCATTCTCGAATGCCCGGAGCGTCAGCGAAACTCCTAAGCAGGTCTTCCCGAGGGAACCCTTTACGGCACCCAGCCACGCCTTGGCATACGCACTGTTCCTTTCTGCCGAGTTGTGGGGGTACATTCATCTGGCCTCTGTTCCTAAGAGCGGGAGACAGTCAGCCGATGAGTAGGGGGATCGCCGTGGTTTTACAGGGATCAGCTTTCACATTATTCGGGGTGCTATTCCTGCTCATCGGCTTGGCAATAGCCGTATTTCGGACTGCCGTCTCGAAGGGGCATCGGGAATGGATGAACATGTTCGCCGGCCGGCGAGGCCGCCAAGCAGCTGAAGCGGTGACACAGGGCACCTGGCTGGCGATAGGGGTGATGTTTGGGCTCCTTGGAGCCGGGCTTCTGTTCGCTGGCCTGAATCTGCTCCTGCGCCATTGAAAGCCGGATCTCCCAATTTGACGCCTATAGGACATCGTCGTTGAAGATCGCGGATTGAGGAACCTTGACCGGACGTACTTCTGGTCGTCACCCACATTCACCAGATCGGCCACGGAAAGGAGGTGGCTATCATCGGTGACGTGGATGAGATTTTGAGCAAGGGAACGGTGAAGACCTGGCACCGCGATGAAGGGTGGGGATCTATCCGGATCGAGGGAGTAGCCGCAGAATGCTTCGCTCATTTTTCCTGCATCGTCCAAAGGGCAAATGAGTTTCTTGAGCTTGTCCCGGGCGAGGACGTTATGCTCACTTGGCACGAAGCGCAGCAGGACGAGTTCTCCTTAGTTGCCGACCGCGTGGAGCGTTTTTAAGAAAACCCCCACGGGAACCATCTATACGACGTACTTCGGAGTTCCACCTGGCAAGAGCAATCACCTGGCCGTGGCTCCGCTGTCAGAATCACTGCGAAAACTGTTGGACTGCGCTCGGTATGAACCCCAAAGTGCTGATCAACGCCAGCGTGGCAATGCCGTACCCAATGGCGAGGGCAGCGATTGCTAGCCCCTTGCCTCGCTCGTCTCTGAGTTGGATTTGACTCAGGGCAACGTGCCCGGCACCCACTGCAAAAACAGCAAGAACCGCGACCCCAAAAACCCAAAACCCCGATACTGCTATGAAAGCAAAAACAATCGCTGCAATGGCCAGCTTGTTTAGTCCACCGGTTGCTGTGCGAGTCGGCTCTGTAGGTGTGCTCATTTGGTCCCCCAACCTAGTTATGAGAGCGAGTTTAGCTCTGACCCGTCGTCCCGCGGAGGCCCGACCGCAACCCGTCCCGTTAGCCAGTCGGTCAACGCACGGTTGGTTTGAAAGATCATGGCGTGGCGAGGTCCTCCTTACCGATTCCCGTATGCCCCGCCCGATGAAGCTATCCGCGAGGTCGCCCTATCTGGACCTACTGGTGTCTCGAAACCCTGGGAAACGAGACGTCCCAACGAGTGAACAGTCAGCTCACCTTCACAGTCACAGATTTTCGCCGGAATTATGGAAGCGCGTGGCAACGGCAATTCTCGTAACTATGTCTTGCAACCTTCAGGCAAAAATCGAGTACTCATCGTTGGTTACGAGACAGGTGACGCCGGCACTCGAAGGAGCGCATCGGACCCTGCGTTTCGCCGCAACGACCTTAGAAGCCGTGGCGTCGTGAGCTGTGACCTTACGGTGGCATGGATCGGCGGTATAACGTGATGGCGTGATCGTCCCCAGGATTTCCCAGAGCGCCGTGGCGGTCGCGGATCACTACGACGAGCTCGATCCGATTTATCGCCGGGTGTGGGGTGAACACGTCCATCACGGGTTGTGGGCCACGGGGCGAGAGACTCCGGCCGAGGCCGTCGAGGCACTGGTTGACGCGGTTGGCGATCGGCTGCGCCTTATGCCCGGCGAAACGTGCGTTGACATCGGTTGCGGCTATGGCTCCACCGCCAGGCAACTCGCGGCGACACGCAGGGTCCGCGTTACCGGTTTCACTCTTTCCGCTGCGCAGGCCCACTACGCCGCCGCGCATCCCGTACCCGACGTGGACATCCACCTCCGCGACTGGTTCGTCAACAGGCTGGCAGATGCCTCGGCCGATGCCGCTTGGGCGATCGAGTCAAGCGAGCACATGCTGGACAAGCCCAAGTTCTTTGCAGAGGCGTATCGCGTGCTGTCGCCCGGCGGCCGCTTCGTCGTCTGCGCGTGGCTGGCCGAGACCGATGCGAGCGGTTGGAAGGTTCGCCACCTGCTCGAGCCGATCTGCCGCGAAGGGCGCCTGCCCTCGATGGGTACGCGCGAGGAGTATGAGGCGATGGCAATGGCAGCGGGCTTTACGATCGCTGGCTATGAGGATGTCAGCCGCCGCGTTGCGCGCACATGGACGATCTGCGCTCCTCGAATAGTGAAGGCCTTGCTCAGCGATCGCGAAACCCGCAGCCTCGCCCTTGGCGCCCGCAAGCGCATCTTCCTTCTGAGCTTCCCCCGCCTAATCCTGGCTTACCGCACCCGTGCGATGCGATATGGAATATTCACGCTGGTGAAGACGGCGGAGAACGAGGCCCCACGCGAACCCGGCAAACCCATGCGGCAGGAGCCAACCTGACTGCCGGCACTACTGTCAGACCCTGGAGAACACGGGGGCACTAACGCTACGCGGGTGCCACTGCCCGCGAGGCCGTTAGCTGGTGACCCACTCCAGATGATGGCTACCCCTTGCGGTTCAGCTTCCGCTGTGATTATTTTGAAACGAATCAGAAAGCGGTTTCTCACCTGGTCCTTGGAGGGCTGAGGCGCATGCCTTTGGCGAAACCGAAAACAGCGGAAACAAAGCAACGGAATTGGACATAATGACTGAAAATACGCTGGTCAGGTGGATCGACGGCGACGCCCCGGCGGAAATCAGCAGCGGCACCACGTGGGGCATGCCGTTCCCACGCGGAAAAGTGGCGGACACCGCGGAACTCAGCGTCCGCGATTCGGCCGGCAAGCACATCACAAGCCAGGCCTGGCCCCTTGCCACCTGGCCCGATGGTTCGCTCAAATGGGCCGGGTTGGCGATCCCTGCCACCGATGCTCCCTCCGAGGTGTACGAGGTAACGGCCGACGGCGGGACCTCACCCGCCCAAGCCAGCCTCCCGCCGTCGGACGTCCCCAGCGTCACCGTCACCGAAACGGCCGAAGCGTTCACGGTGGACACGGGCACGCTGCAGGCGGTGATCCACCGCAGCGGTTCCCACCTCTTCAGCAGCCTTACCCGCGGGGGAACCGAAGTTGCGCGGGATGCCCGCCTGGTCAGCCTCCTGCAGGACCGCATCCCAGAGGGTGCCGGCACCGCCAGCCGGGAGGCCTTTACCGGCGAGGTCACCGCCGTCGTGCTTGAACAAGCGGGTCCTGTACGAGCCGTGCTCCGACTGGAAGGACAACACCGCCCCGACACAGCCGGCAGCGGCCGGCGCGCCTGGCTGCCGTTCGTGGTGCGGCTCTATTTCTACGCCAACGCCCGCAGCGTCCGGATGGTGCACTCGTTCATCTGGGATGGTGACGCCGGGCAGGACTTCCTGGCGGGGCTGGGCGTTCGGTTCACCGTGCCGCTCGAGGCCGAGCTCCATGACCGGCACATCCGGATCGCCGGGGCCGACGGCGGATTCCTCATGGAAGGCGTGCGTGGACTCACCGGCCTGCGCCGGGATCCGGGCGAGGAAGTCCGCCGGGCGCAGCTGGAAGGCCGGCCCACCCCGCCGCTGGCCGAGTGGAACCCGGAAGTTTCCGAGCGGCTCCACCTGGTTCCCGCGTGGAATGACTACACACTCACACAGCTCAGCGCGGACGGCTTCGACCTCCGCAAGCGCACCGGCGCTGGCCACGCCTGGGTGGGAATCTCCGGCGGCACCCGGTCAGCCGGATTCTGCTCACTCACCGATACCCGTGGCGGATTCGGCGTGGGCGTCAAGGGCTTCTGGCAGTCCCACCCGGGCCAGCTGGACATCCGTGGTGCGGCCACCGGTGAGGCGTCCATGACCGCCTGGTTGTACTCCCCCGAGGCCCAGCCCATGGATCTGCGCTTCTACCACGACGGCCTGGGCCAGGACACGTTCGAGGAACAACTCGAGGGGCTCGAAATCACGTATGAGGACTACGAGCCGGGCTTCGGCAACGCCACCGGCATTGCCCGCACACATGAGTTAACTCTTTTCGCCTACGAGGGCACGCCGGCCACGGAAAGCCTCGCGTTGGACGCTCATGCTGCCTCAACACCGGCCCTGCTTCAGTCCGCCCCCGAATACCTGCACTCCGTAGGCGTCTTCGGCGACTGGGACCCTGTGGACCGCAGCACCCCCGCCCGCGCCGAACTCGAGGACCACCTGGACTTCCTCTTCGATTTCTACGCCGGCCAGGTGGAGCAGCGCCGTTGGTACGGCTTCTGGAACTACGGCGACGTGATGCACACCTACGACCATGACCGGCACGTGTGGCGGTACGACGTGGGCGGCTACGCATGGGACAACTCCGAGCTCTCCCCCGACCTCTGGCTCTGGTACTCCTACCTGCGCTCGGGCCGGGCCGACATCTTCCGGTTCGCGGAGGCCATGACCCGGCACACCGGCGAAGTGGACGTGTACCACCTGGGGCCGTGGAAGGGACTGGGCTCGCGGCACAACGTCCAGCACTGGGGCTGCAGCGCCAAGCAGCTGCGCATCAGCACGCCGGCCTACCGCCGTTTCTACTACTACCTCACCGCGGACGAGCGCACCGGCGACCTGCTCAGCGAACTGGTGGACAGCGACCAGAACTTCCTGGGCCTGGACCCGGTCCGCAAGGTCCGCCCCGACGCTGACACCTACCGCCCCAACCGGAATGCACTGGGCGTGGGGCTCGGGACAGACTGGGGCTCGCTCGCCGCCACCTGGCTCACCGACTGGGAACGCACCGGCAACCCGCGCTCCCGCGACCGCCTCCTGGGCACCATGGCAGACATCGGCGCGTTCAAATACGGCTTCCTCACGGGCGAGGCCCTGTACGACGTGGACAAGGGACGGTTCGACACCGGCCGCGAACTCATCCAGGTCTCCCACCTCAGCGCAGTCTTCGGCCTGGTGGAGATCTGCAGCGAGCTGGTGGACCTGGTGCCCGATCCGGCGTTCGAGCGTGCATGGCTGCAGTACTGCCGGCTCTTCCTTGCCAGCAAGGAGGAACAGGTGGAAGCCGTGGGCCAGCCGCTGGCCGGGATCTACCTCACGCAGGCGCACAGCCGGCTCACCGCTTATGCGGCAGCCCGGCTGAATGATCCGGAACTGGCAGCACGGGCATGGGAAAGCTTTGCCGAGGGCGGGGAGCACCTGAACCACGAATCAGCCTTCACACTGCGGAAGATCGAGCCGCCGCACGTGCTGCTGCCCGTGGATGAGGCCCCCACCGTCTCCACCAACGACGCCTCCCAGTTCGGTCTGGCGGTCATCCAGAACCTGGCGCTGGTCGGCAACCACCTGCACTAACCGCCAGGTTTCCATTCCGACGGCGGACCCTGGCGGGGCGAATTCCAAACGCCAGGTGCCGCCGTCGTCCGTCCCCTCCCCATGGGTGGTTGGGGGCTTCCGGCGGGATTATCTTAAAGCTACTGATGACCTCGGTTTTCTCATCAGGTTCGGTTCAGTCAAAGGAGACATGATGAGCACGAAAGTGGAGAAACGGATCGTGGTGGATGTGCCGGTCAGCACGGCCTATAACCAGTGGACGCAGTTCGAGGATTTTCCGCATTTCATGAGCGGCGTGGACAGTGTGACCCAGCTGAGTGATGACCGCCTGAGGTGGGTTGCCCACATCGCCGGAGTCCACCGGAAGTAGGAAGCCAAAATCCTCGAGCAGGTCCCGGACCGCAAAGTGTCCTGGGCGTCCACCGAGGGTGCCACGAACTCCGGAACCGTCGAGTTTCGGGACCTCGGACACAACAGGACCGAACTGGCACTGACGCTCGAGTACCAGCCCGCAGGCGTGGTGGAGAAGGTGGGCAACCTGCTCCACGTCGTGTGTCGCCAGGCAGAGCACGACCTGAAAAAGTTCAAGGAATTCATCGAACACGAGGGCCACGTCACCGGGGCCTGGCGCGAGTCCATTCCGGGGGCGGCGGCAACTGCAGAACCTGGTACCGAACCGCGGCCCTACAACCGGTTTGAGCACCCGTTCGACCAGACCGGCGGCCTGGTGGACTTTGAGGGCGAGTCGGATGAACAGCTGAGGGCGAGAACTACAGCTCCACTGCACGACGGAATCGCCATAACGGGGAGGGAATTCCGCCCTACGGCAACCTCTTCGGGCAGCCCTGACCAGCCCTTCTACGAGACGGACCCACGATGCCCGCTGGCGCCGTCGTTATTCCTTGCTCTGGAAACCAGCCACCTGAAAAGGTATGTTGGTAAGCATGCTGATGATTTTTACCGACTCATCAGCTTCCGGTAACAAGCGAAGGAGACGTTATGAGCACGAAGGTGGAAAAACGCATTCTGGTGAACGTACCGGTAAGCACCGCTTACAACCAGTGGACCCAGTTCGAGGAGTTCCCGCACTTCATGGGCGGCGTCAAGAGCGTCACGCAGCTCAGTGACGACCGGCTGGAGTGGGTGGCCGAGATCGGCGGCATCCGCAGGCAGTGGGAAGCCAAGATCCTGGAGCAGATCCCCGATCGCAAGGTGGCCTGGGCCGCCACGGAAGGCGCCACGAACGCCGGCGCAATCGAGTTCGAGGACATCGGCGGCGGCCAGACCTCCCTGCAGCTGACGCTTGAGTACGAGCCCGAAGGCATCATTGAGAAGGTGGGCGATAAGCTCAACGTCGTGGAGCGCCAGGCCGAGGCAGACCTGCAGCGGTTCAAGGAATTCATCGAGGATGAGGGTTACGCCAGCGGAGCGTGGCGCGGCAGCGTCAGCTCCGGCGCACCCGCAGGTACGCCCGGGGTCGAGGACGCAGCAGGATCGCGCGGCGACTCAGGCAAGGCGGGCATCTCCGGCAAGGTAGCCGCAGGCCTGGGTGTTGCAGCGGCAGCCGGTGCAGCAGCAGCCATGGCCGCCGGCGGCAACAAGGGCGAAACCGCGGCTGCCGACGAAACGGTTACTCCGGTGGCTCCCGGGGAGCCGGCCACCGTCACGCCGCTGACCACCGACACCACCGTCACGGGCACCACAACAACGGGCACGACAACAACGGGCACGACGGCGGCAGCCGGCTCCACCGGTTCGGTCGCCGACCTGGGCGATGACAGGATCGGGCACGCCTTCGACCAGACCAACGGCCTGGTGGACACTACCGGCGAGTCCGACGAGACGCTGGAAGGCGAGAACCTCAGCGCCGGGGAGCGCCGCGAGCAGGACCGGCGTCCCGATGGCGGGCTGCCGCCCGTCCCCGGAATTGGACAGCGCTAGCCGGGACTAACCGACGCCGGAACTGACTGAAGCTTGCCGCTGAGGCAGGGCTCCGGCGTCGGACATTCCGGGCATAACGAAAGCGCCACCCATCTCCTATTGGAGGCGGGCGGCGCTTCGCTGTCCTGGTGCTACTGGTCCGTGCCGGCGTACTTCACGGACGGCATGGCCGGGGTTTCCATACCCTCACCGATGAAGAAGCTCGGGTGCGGCGGCTGGTTGTACGCCACGCTTTCGCGTGCCACGCCCGTCCGGTACATCGGGTCATGCATAAGGGTGCGGAGCCGGACCTCGGTGGGCGAGGTGCTGGTGTAGATCCGCAGCTCGGTGCTGTCCGACGACGGGAAGGCGAGTTCCTCGCGCCAGTCACCCAGGAGGTCCGCCTGGAGCGACGGGTTGCCCTTGGTGTGGTTGTTGGTCCTGGCTCCGGTGGCCGTCAGCAGCCTGTCGCTGGACTCGGTTTCCCAGTTCCACTTGGAAACGGTGGGGACACCCACTCCGGCAACGGCATCGAAGTCGTGGTCAACGACTTCGCGCAGCAGGTCACCGTCCCACCAAGCCATGAAGTTGGCGGCCGGGATCTTGTTGGCGATCTTTTCGCCCTTCGAGGACATCAGGAAGCCGACAGGTGAGTTCCAGGCAGCGTCGCCGCCAACAGCCCAGCCTTCAGCACCTGCGTGGCGGGGATCGATGTCCCCGATGGCGCCGCGGCCCGTGTCCCGGGTAGCGGGAATGCTCCACAGCACTTCGCCGGTGGCCGAATCGCGGAAAGTGGCGCCGCGGTTGCCGCTCTGGCTCATGCTCTCGTGTACTGCGAAGGTCTCCAGGCCGGGACGGGACGGATCCCAATCGCTGGTGTGGATGGCGTCGCCATGGCCCAGCTTGGTGTTGTACAGCGGCTTGCCGTCATCGTCGATGGTCATTGAACCGAAGACGAACTCGTCCTTGCCGTCCTGGTCAACATCGGCCACGGACAGGTTGTGGTTGCCCTGGCCCTTGTACTCCGCCCCGGAAATGTCCGAGTCGAAGGTCCAGCGCTTCACCAGCTTGCCGTCCACCAGGTCATAGGTGACCAGCACGGCGCGGGTGTAGTAGCCGCGGCTGAACATCATGGACGGCCGCTCACCATCGAGGTACGCGACGCCCGCCAGGAAGCGGTCCACGCGGTTGCCGTAGCCGTCACCCCAGGAGCTGACGTTGCCGCGCGGCGGGTCGTAAGGCACGGTGTCCATGACAGTGCCGGTGGCGCCGTTGAACACCGTAAGGAATTCCGGCCCCGACAGCACGTAGCCGCCGCTGTTGCGGTAGTCCGCGGCGGGGTCGCCGATTACGGTTCCGGCCCCGTCCTTGGTGCCGTCCGCCGTCTTCATGGACACTTCAGCCTTGCCGTCGCCGTCAAAATCGTAGGCAAGCACCTGAGTGTAGTGCGCGCCGGCACGGATGTTGTGGCCCAAATCGATGCGCCACAGTTTGGTGCCGTCCATCTTGTAGGCGTCAACATACACGTTGCCCGTGTAGCCGGACTTCGAGTTGTCCTGCGCGTTGGAGGGGTTCCAGAGCTGGACGATCTCGTAGCTACCGTCGCCGTCCAGGTCCGCCGTGGTGGCATCGTTGGCCGAGTAGGTGTACGGCTTTCCGTCCTTGCTGACGCCGTCGGCCGGCTTGTCCAGCTTGATGGCGAGGTAGTTCTGGGCCAGCGGGGTGAACTCCGCACTGAGCTTGTCCTGCCCGTCTCCATTGCCCACCGTCTTGATGCCGTACTTGGAGGCTGCGGTTCCGGCCGGGTCAATGTAGGTGGTGGTGTTCCGGATGGGCTCGTCAGTGAGCTGGACGCCGTCGCGGATCACGTGGAAGCCAACGCTGTCCTTGTCCAGGCCCAGCATGCGCCAGCCGAGGGTGACGCCCTGGTCCGTCAGCACCGCCACGGGTGCCCGGTCCAGGTTCTCCACCTGGCGCTGGAGCCCTGCCTTGCCTGACTGCCCGGGGGCGGCGGGGTTGGCCTGGGCCAGGGGCACACCCGTGAACGCCAGCGCGGCGGCCGTGAGTGAGGCTGCTGCCGCAAGTGGAGCAGCTTTCCAGGCGCGGCCGGCCCGGGACGGACGGGAACATTTTGAGGGATAGAGCAAGAGACCATCTCCTTTGATGCGGCGGCAGCTGAGTCTGCCGCGCGACAGGTTGGAACGTTTCACTAACCACCGGCCAAGGTCCCGCAGGGGAAGTGAGGGATTGGCCGGCGGAGCGGGGAAAACGCTTTCTGCCCTACTGGTCTATCAGTGCCCGCGGGGGCGGGTCAAGGATTGGGCGTCGCTTAATGGTCGAATTTGTCCCATTGCGTTTCGTTATGAGCAGTCAACGCGGAAATATCTGAGGGCAAGACAGGGTTGGGCGGGACATGACAACCATTGGAATCATCGGGGCAGGACACATTGGAAGCCAGATCGCACGGAAGGCGGTCGAGCTGGGCTATCACGTAGTTATCAGCAACTCCCGCGGCCCGGAAACCCTGTCCGGGCTGGTCGAAGAGCTCGGCGCCCGGGCGCGGGCAGCCACAGCGGCAGAAGCAGCAGCGGCCGGCGATTTCGCCGTGGTCACTGTTCCGCTCAAGAACTACGCGGATATTCCCGTGGAACCGCTGGGCGGCAAGATCGTCATCGACACCAACAACTACTACTGGGAACGGGACGGCCGCATCCCGGCCCTGGACAAGGGCGAGGCTACAACTTCCGGACTGCTGCAGGAGCACCTGCCGGAATCGAAGGTAGCCAAGGGCTTCAACCACATCGGTGCCGCCCAGATCACCACGGACGGGGCCCCCGTGGGAACGGAGAACCGGCGGGCGTTGGCCACAGCCAGCGACTACCCTGAAGCCGCCGAACTGGTTACCCGCCTCTACGACGAATTTGGCTTCGACACCGTCAACATCGGTTTACTGGAGGAGAGCTGGCGCGTCGAGCGCGACCGTCCGGCGTATGGGGTGCGGCAGAACGCCCAGGAACTGAAGGACAACCTCGCCAGGGCGCCGCGGACCATCTAGGCCCTTACCGAAGCCGGCCACACCAAAAGCTGGCTGGCAGCAAACGTCTTGAGAATCGTGTCTTGACGCTTTGGCTGCCAGCCAGTTTGTGGTTCAACTAGTCCCGCGCAGGAACCAGCACCACTTCATGCGGGCTGGCAGGGCGCATGAACTGCGCGTTCACGGCGGCGAGGGTATCGCCAAACTTGGCAACCGTCGTCGGGACGTCAAAGTGCTTACTCGTGATTTCGTCGCGGACGGTTCCGGATGAGAGGTCACCTGCGAGCTTAACGCGCGCGATCTTGTTGAGCTGGTTCTGGACCGCCCAGAGCGTGTGGCCTTGCAGGAGAATGCCGTCGACGAACTGCAGGTCCAGTCCTTTGATTCTGTTGCTCTCGCCGCTCCACGGGTTCACCGTGTAGAGGGCCCGGTTCTTGGTGTGGGCCACAATCAGCACCCGGTCATCCTTGGCGGCCGCAATGCCGTTGAACCCGAAATCCATCGGGGCCGGGTTAACCCCTGCCTCGCCTTTCACGGTCAGCGTCTTCACATCCTTGCGCACCTCACCCCAGCGGCTGACCTTGACCAGATACAGCTCGCCATACTTCGAGTTCGTAAACCACGCGCCGTCGTGGGTGAGCGTGACGTCATTGATGAAGGAGCCTGCCTTGGTGGTCAACGTGAGATCGGCGATTGTCGCCTTCGTTGCGGTGTTGTAGATGTATGCCTTCCCATTGGCTCCACCGGCCACAAACAGCAAGTCTTTGCGGACATCCGCCTTCATGCCGACTGCCATCCTGCCATCGGGCACGTCAATGAAACGCTTGGCTTTTCCGTCACGGATGTCACCCCGGAAGATGTCCCCGGTCATCAGCTCCCCCGCATAGAAAGTCTTGCCCTTCCCTGACGCGATGCCCTCGGCGGACTTGGCGCCGTCGAGCACAATGACGTCATCCCTGGCGGGCGGCGAGGCCGTAGCCGGCAGCGCCGCGGGTAACAGCAGGGCCAGAAGAGCGATGAATCCGACGGCGGTGCGGCGCTGTGCTGTTCGGCGCATGGTGCTTCCTTGAATTGGACTGATGCGCGGGGCCGATCTGCGGCAGCTCCGCACGATGGTGATGCCAGTTTAAGCACCGGCAGGAGTGCCCGCCAGAGCCTGATGCCCCCTTCATAGTCGCGGCTGCAGGCAGGGTAGGCCAGCACCGCGTCCCGGATTCTGCTTACAATCGAAACCTCAATCAACTACTGAGGGACCCATGAAGAAACTCACCACAGCACTGCTTGCTGCCGGCCTCGTTGTTTCCGCCACAGCCTGCACCGCTTCGAACCAGCTCTCCACCGCGGAAACCTGCGAGCGGATCCAGAGCGTTGTATCCAACCCCGCAAACAACGCCGGCAAGACGGGCATGAACCGCCTGGCCAACCAGATCCGGCCCATCCACGCGGTTGCCTCGAATGACCTCAAGCCCGCCCTTGAGTCGATCCTCGAATACACGGACGAGCAGGCAAAGGAAACACCGGACGAGGCCAAGCTTTCCGAGCTCCAGGCCGGCTACGAGCAGGCCGGCAGCACCTACAGCCAGTTCTGCAGCTAAGCCCTACTCACTGACCGGGCCCGGCTGCCCTTCCTAAAAGGTAGCCGGGTCCGTGTTCGCTCCGCATAAAACCACCGCGACACGCTCCCCCGGCTTCGGCTCATAAGCACCCGAGGTCAGGGCAGCGTAGGCGGCGGCAGCTCCGTGTTCCACCATGATGCGGTAGTCGTTCCACAGCAGCGAACGTGCGGTGACGATGGCGGCGTCGGACACCAGGACGCTGACGACGCCGGCGCGGACCGCGACGGAGAAGCCGATGTCACCGATGCGTCGGGCCCCCAGGGAATCAGCAGCGACGCCGGATACTGCCACGTCAACAGGTTCCCCGGTGGCAAGAGCGGCATGGAGTGTCGGCGCATTTTCGGGCTCAACGCCCACCACCTTCGCATGGCCTTCCACTGCAGCAGCGATCCCTGCCATCAGTCCGCCGCCACCCACCGCCACGAGCACGGTGTCTACTCCTGCAATCTGCTCCAGCAGTTCTGTCCCCACTGTTCCGGCGCCGGCTGCAATTTCCGGCTGGTCATAGGCGTGGCAGTAAACAGCACCCGCTTCCTGGGCGTGCGCCACGGCGGCCTGGTAGGCAATGGCATATTCGGCTCCACCCTGGATGACAGTGGCTCCGACTGCTTCGAGCTTCCGCACTTTCACGGCCGGTGCGGCGGCGGGGACAAAAACGGTTGCCGGCACTCCCAGTTGGGCTGCCGCGTACGCGTTGGCCAGCCCGGCGTTGCCGCCGGAAGCCACCACCACACCCACGTCCTGCTTCAGTTCTCCGCGTTCTTTGCCGGCAAGGAGGCGGTTCAGCGCGCCACGGGCCTTGAACGTGCCGGTGTGCTGCAAAAATTCGCACTTGAACCACACGTCGCCCCGGAACACACCCGGGTCAGCCTGCAGGACAGGCGTCCGCCGGGTCAGGCCTGCCGTGCGGCGGGCCGCCTCATCCACATCGGCGCGGGTTATCACGTCAGACTTCGTCGTCCCAGGTACCCGGTTCCTGCAGGGCTTCCTCGGGTTTGTGTTCCTGCGGCGGTTCGCCACTTCCGGAGTACGACGCCGGAACAGTGCCGGCTGCATGCCCCTGCTGCTCCTCGCGGATGTTGCTGGCCCCTGGCAGCTCCGGGTGCTGGCCGCTCTGCGGCGCCTGGGTCACCTGCTCAGCTTCGTCCGGGTCACCCGGTCCGCGAAGGTCGGCGTTGTTCCGGGGCTCCTCATTCGAAGTGGTCATGCTCCTGCCTTTCAAGTTGTGATACAGGTGGCGAGGAGGGCAGGACCACCAGGTCCTGCCCTCCTCCTTTCCCGCCGTTACGGACGGGCTTACCGCGGCCTCTTAGCGGGAGGCTGTCGGCGAAGCTGATGACGTTTCGGCCTGCTCGGTCTCGGTCTCGGTTGCCTCAGGCGACGCTGAACCGCTAGGTGACGACGTGCTGGTGGAATCGGAGGTGCTGGTGGACGTCGGGCTGGACGTTGCGCTGCCGCCGTCGGCCTTCTGAAGCACCTCATTAATCAGGTCCTCGAGCTCCTTCTGGTCCGGATCGCCGAGGTTTGCACCGCTCTTCGTGGCTACGACCAGCAGCCTGCCCTCGGCGGCGGAGACCTGCATCAGCTTCTGCTGGTTCTCCCCGCTGCGGGTACTGAGTGTGCCGAAGGTCTTTGCGGCATTCGTATCAGCCTGCAGCTCCTCGCTGTTGACCTCGTACGTCTGTCCCAGCGCCGTTACGGAGAACGTGGCGCACTGATTCATCTTGCCGCTGATCTCATTCAAGACCTCCACGGCGTCCGGCCCTTCGCTGCCCGACTGTGCGGACAGGGTGCGGGGCTGGTCGCCTTCAGACAGGCCGACGGCGATCTCACCGGTCTCGACCGTATCCAGCAGGCCGGCAGTGGCGATGTCCTTGCAGTCTTCAGGGTCCACAGTGGCTGTGCTCAGGAGCAGGTTGGCAATGTTGCCGCCCTGGTCCACCTGCTCCTTGGAGTACAGCTTCAGTTCGTTGCCGTCCTCGTCCTTCATGCCCGAGATCAGTTCGCGCAGCTCATCCTCGGTATAGACCTTTGCTTCTGCCGTTGCGGAGGGGGAGGCGCTGGCCGTTTCGGTGGCCGAGGGGCTGGCAGCACCACCCCCGCCACCGGTGCAGCCGGCCAGGGCAATCATCGCTGCCGTCATCAATCCAAGTGCAGGTACTTTTCGCATCAGGTACAACCCCTTTGAGATAGGAAGCATGCTTAGTGTTATTAACACTAAAGGGTGTTTCCCCAAGCAGGAAATACCGGCGCGGCAACTTCCTGACCGCCAGTGGCGACTTAGCACATGCTTATCCGCCAAACTAGGCTTCCACCAGGAGGCTGACGACTTTATGGGCGAGGAACTGATACTCCGGGGGCGCATCGTGTCCGGGAGCATGGACATCGAGGACGGCCTGGTAGCGGTCGACGGCGGACACATCACCTACGCCGGGCCAGCGTCGGGCTTCCGCGGGGAGGCTGCAGGGGACTTGGGTACCCCAGACGGGAGCACCTTCGGAAATGGTGGGGGCCACATCCTGATGCCCGGCCTGGTGGACCTGCACTGCCATGGCGCCCACGGGTCGGACTTCTCGGAGGGTTCAGTCGAGGGCGCCCGTTCTGCTGCCCGCTACCTGCATGGCCGGGGCACCACCACCCTGCTGGCCAGCCTGGTGACGGCAGCACCCGCGGATCTGCTTCGCAACCTCAAGGCACTGCGGACGGTAACGGACGAAGGGCTGGTTGCCGGGTCACACCTGGAAGGTCCCTTCCTCTCGGCCGGGCAGTGCGGAGCGCATGACCCCTCGCTGCTGCTGGAACCCGCCCCGGGGCTGGTGGACAAACTGCTCGAGGCGGCAGGCCCTTCCCTGGCTTCCATGACGCTGGCGGCCGAGCTTCCGGGCGTCGGCGAACTGGCGGACCTGCTTGCTGCCCGCGGCGTCATTCCGTCGCTGGGTCACACTGCAGCGGATCACCCGGCCGCCGCCTCGTTCCTGGCGCGGGCTGCTGCCGGGCTTTCATTAGCGCCTGCGCTTTGCGCAGCACCGGAGCCTTCCGCGGAGCCAGGTCCGGAAACGGCACACGAGGTCCGGCGCCCCACAGTCACGCACCTCTTCAACGCCATGCCCAGCCTGCACCACCGCTCCCCCGGCCCCGTCTCAGCCTGCCTCAGCGCCGCCCGCGCCGGGAACGCCGTCGTCGAACTCATTGCCGACGGCGTCCACTTGGCTCCCGAGACGGTGAAGACGGTGTTCGAGCTGGTGGGAGCAGACAACATCGCGCTGGTTACCGACTCCATGGCAGCTACCGGCCTGCAGGACGGCCACTACAAGCTGGGCACGCTGACGGCGACGGTTGACGGAGGCGTAGCCCGCGTGGACAACACGGGCGCCATCGCCGGCGGCACGGCCACGCTCCTGGACGTTGTCCGCACCGCCGTGGCAGCCGGCGTTGCGTTGAGGGACGCCGTCACTTCAGCGACTGCTGTCCCGGCGGCGGTGCTGGGACTCTCGCGGCAGGCGGGTGACCTGACGGCAGGGATGCCGGCCGACGTCGTGGTGGTGGACCTTGAACTGAACCTGGCTGGAGTCCTGCGCCGGGGCGAGTGGGTGACGGAGCTGCAGCAGCCCATCTAAATCGGTGCCCCGGGTGTTGCGCCGGCGCGCCGTTCGGTAGGGGCATCACGGCACTGCGGCGAGAGTGCTGGATTGTCATACCCCTCTGAAATGCTGTGCATATGGAAACGGACGCGGCAGTGGTGCAGGCGGAGAAGCTCGTTGACGCTTCTGTCGCTGCGTTTGCTGCAGTGCTCGCGGGCGGTGATGCGGCTGTTTCCGGCGGTGCTGTTTCCAGTGCGGATGGAGGGTCTGAGGCCCGGGGTGTGCCTGGGGCGGCGGCGGGATTGGATGATGATCCATTGCAGCGGGTTGCTGATGGGGCTTTGGATGTCCTTGCAGCGGTGGCACGGTCGGAAGCGAAACTGGCGGCCCTGAAGGTGCAGGCGGTGGCGGTGTTCGCAGGGGCCACGAAAGCGCTGAATCCTCCTCCGCGGTCACCGTATGAGGCGACGGCGCAGGACCGGAGCCTGATCGCCGAGGTCGGGTGTGTCCTGGCGATCGGTGACCGGACCGCCGGTGCCCTGCTCGCCGACTCCCATGCCCTTACCACGTCCCTGCCCCGGACCCTGGCGGCACTGCAGACCGGGACGATTTCCTGGGCGCACGCCCGGACCATGGTGGACCAGACCGCGAGCCTTGACCGTAAAGGGGCCGCTGCTTTGGAGGCGCACTTCCTGGACCCGGCGGCACCGAACCCCGCCCGGGGGTGCCCGGTCGGGGAGCTGCCGGCGTACCGGTTCAAAGCCAAGGCCAGGACCTGGCGGGAACGCCATCACCCGGAGAGCCTGGAGGCCCGGCATGCCAAAAGTGTGGCGGACCGGCGGGTCGAGTTCTGGCGGGACACTGACGGGATGGGCTGGGTGGCCGCGTGCCTGCCCGCGGACCAGGCCTCCGCGATCTGGGACCGGCTCACCGCAGCAGCGCGGGGTATGCAGGGACCGGATGAGCCCCGCACCCTGACCCAGCTCCGGGCGGATGTGGCTGCGGGCTGGCTTCTGGGCGGCACGACCGCCGAGCTCCCCTCACCCCGGGCTCAGGTCCTGGTCACCGTGCCGGTGTTCTCACTCATGGGTCTGACGGATGAGCCGGCGATGCTGGACGGGTTCGGCCCGATCCCGCCCTCGATGGCACGAGTCCTGGTCGCTGACGGTGCGAATTCGTTTTACCGGCTGCTGGTGGATCCGCGGGACGGGGCGCCGCTGGAGATCGGCCGCACCAGCTACCGGCTGACCAAGGCCATGCGGAACTGGCTGCGGCTCAGGGACGGCAAATGCCCGTTCCCCGGCTGCAGCAACAACGCCCTCGACAACGAAGCCGACCATCTCCTCGCCTGGCACAATGGCGGCACCACCGGCATCAGCAACCTCGGCCAACCCTGCCCCAAGCACCACAAACTCCGGCACACCGGCGGCTGGCAACCCACACCAGCCACCCAAAACGAACCACCCGGCTGGACCTCACCCACCGGCCGGCACTACAAAAGCGAACACCCCGACTGGGAACCACCAGTGTGGCCGCCCGGGTCCCTGCGGGCGGAAAAGAGCTACGTGGAAGCGGTTCTCGTGGACTACCTAATGGCCTAACGTGCTCTTTCGCGCCGGTGGCGCCGGGCTTATGGCGGCTGTGTCCGCTTCCCGCCGAGCAACCCACGTCAGCCGCACGAAGAAACTTAGTCAGCGCCGGGAAGGTTCACTTCCACGAGCCCACCGGTGACGCGGGTTTCAAACCGCGGCTGCCTGGCGGTGGCCGGCCCTGCCTGCACTTCGCCGGAGCGCAGCGAGAAGGTGCTGCCGTGCCACGGGCAGACCACGCACGGGTCGCCGTCGTTGGTAGGGCTGCCGCCCTTTAGCTTGCCCTCGTGTAGCGGACCGGAGAGGTGGCTGCAAACGTCGGACAGCACATTGACTGAGTCCGCCTCCCTAAATACAAGCAGCGGGAGTCCGGCCACCACCCGCTTATGGAGCTTTCCTTCCGGCAGGTCCTCCAATGGGGCGAGGGCCTGCCACCCGCTGGGGAAGCGGTGCGGAATGTCCTCGCTGTGGTTCACACCAGCCGCCTGGCGGTAGCTGAGGTGGCCGCCCAGGAAGCCGCCAAAGCTGACAACTCCCAAGCCCATGTAGGCGAGCATCTTGCCGGCGCCCTGCTTTCCGTTTGCACGCGCCACCAGCGAAGCACTGTAGAGACTAACGGCGGTGATGTTGGCCGCCGCATGGACCAGGCCCACCCGCTGCTGCTGGCTGTGCAGCTGCGACCAGTCCATAAAGCCTGCCACTGCGGAAGGCACAGCGGAGGCAGTTCCGACGCCGATCAGCACCATGGCTGCCTGATCGTTGCCGGGCAGCGTATCGAGGACGGCAGCTGAGATCCAGGAACCCAAAGGAACCTGGACGGCGAGTGGATGAACCGGGTGGCCGATGGGCACCCCGTGCAGGATGTCACGCGCCCACTGCGGACGGATCGTGCGTTTTACTACTTTCCGGATCTTCTTGGCCACGGGATCGAGCCACTCGGCATCTTCCAGGCGGGCAACAAGTTCAAGTGCAGGCAGCGGTTTCATGTGAGTCCCTTACCCCGTTCGTCAAAATCCAGTCGATTGTCCAGGTCCAGCCGATGCCCGAGAGCCTAGCTGCTGGCGCGCGCGAGGGACAGGGCTGCGCGCGTGCGGCTCCATGCATTGCGCACGGTTCAGCGCAGCGGCGACCCCAGCACGGTGAATTGGTTGCCGCCCATCTCACCCGAGAGCAAGGGCATCGCCTCGGCGATGGCCGCCCGCACACTGTCCAGCTGAAGTGAGGCGCGGTGCGCTTCCGGTGATTCCCACAATTCGGACACAAATACCGTGTCCGGCACCTCCTCATTGACGCCCACCTCGTACAGCAGGCATCCTGCCTCCTTCAGGCCGGCCATGGGCCGGAGCAGGATGGACACAACGGCGTCGCGCTGACCGGGCTTGGTTCCGAGACTTCCAACATTCGCAAAGGTCATGGAGACAGTGTGCAGCATGGGCACGACGAGAGCCGGCACGCACCGCTTGACGCAAAAAGTTCGCTGAGAGGCGTGATGCAGCCGCTGCGTTTGGGTAATTTATTGGTGGCAAAACAGCCGGCTTCCAAGCGGCCGGTGCATGGGTCAACAACTGATCGAAAGGAGTTATGGGCATGAACAACGGCATTCTGCGGCGGACAGGTTCGGACATCACCGAACCGCTCCGGCGCTTCTTTGAAGGAGACCTTGATCCGTGGCTCCGGACCGAGGAGTACAAGGAAGACGGAACGCTGGTGGTCAAGGCCGAAGTTCCCGGCATCGACCCGGACAAGGACGTGGACATCACCCTGACCGGAGACCAGTTGCGCATCACGGTCCGGCACGAGGAGAAATCGGAGCACACAGGCAAGGAAGGGTACCGCTCGGAATTCCGCTATGGCACCTTCTCCCGCTCCATCACCCTCCCCGGTGCTGCCGACCAGACCGAGGTGAAAGCTACCTACACGGACGGCATCCTCGAGGTCCGCGTGCCGCTGCCTGACCAGGAAGGCGCCGCTAAGCGGAGGATCCCCATCATCCGTGGCTAGCATGACGACGGCGGCGCATGGCCGCCGTCGTAATTAGCCCTCTGCGCTCACCTGGCCAGCGCTCCCATTCTTCCCTGCCCCGCTCCGCCTTGCCCGGTGCTGCCCTGCCATGCCCCCTCCCGGCCTATGTCACACCCCTGTGGTTGGATGGAGTTCTCTTACCGGGGATGGAGGCGGACATGGAAGTGTGGACGGGGAGCCCCTATCCGCTGGGCGCCACCTATGACGGCAGCGGCACGAACTTCGCGGTGTTCAGCGAGGCGGCGAGCGCCGTCCATCTGTGCCTCTTCGACGACGACGGCGCGGAGCAGCGGATCAGCATGGAGGCCGTGGATGCCTTTGTCTGGCACTGCTACCTCCCGCATATCCTGCCCGGGCAGCTGTACGGCTACCGGATGGAGGGCACCTATGACCCCGCCCGCGGCCTCCGCTTCAATCCGAACAAACTCCTGCTGGACCCCTACGCCAAGGCAACCAGCGGCGACATCACCTGGGGCCAGGCGATGTTCTCCTACAACTTCGGCGACCCAGCATCCTTCAACACGGAAGATTCCGCACCCCACACCATGAGGTCCGTGGTGATCAGCCCGTTCTTCGACTGGCAGCACGACCGCCCGCCGCGGATCCCCTACAGCGATAGCCTGATCTACGAAGCCCACGTGAAGGGCTTGACGATGACACATCCTGAGGTGCCGGAGCGGGAACGCGGCACCTACGCCGGCATTGCCCACCCCGCAGTCATCGAACACCTGCAAAAGCTTGGCGTGACCGCGGTTGAACTGATGCCGGTGCACCAGTTCGTCCAGGACAGCACCCTGGAGGACAAAGGCCTCAGCAACTACTGGGGCTACAACACCATTGGATTCTTCGCCCCGCACGAAAGCTACAGTTCCAGCACCAGGCCCGGGCAGCAGGTGCAGGAATTCAAGGCGATGGTCCGCTCCCTGCACGCTGCCGGCATCGAGGTGATCCTCGACGTCGTTTATAACCACACCGCTGAAGGGAACCACCTGGGACCCACGCTGTCCTTCAAGGGCATCGACAATCAGGCGTATTACCGGCTGGTTGACCATGAGAAGCAGCATTACCTGGACTACACGGGTACCGGCAACACCATCAACGTCCGGCACCCGCACGCCCTGCAGTTGATGATGGACTCACTGCGGTACTGGGTGGTGGAAATGCATGTGGACGGGTTCCGCTTCGACCTCGCCTCCGCGCTGGCCCGCGAGTTCTATGAGGTGGACCGGCTGTCGAGTTTCTTCGACCTCGTCCAGCAGGATCCCGTGGTGTCCCAGGTCAAGCTCATCGCCGAGCCGTGGGATGTGGGCCCGGGCGGGTACCAGGTAGGGAACTTCCCGCCCCTGTGGACGGAATGGAACGGCAAGTACCGCGACGCCGTCCGCGACTTCTGGCGCGGTGCACCGGCTACGCTCGGTGAGTTCGCCTCCCGCCTGGCAGGTTCCTCCGACCTTTACGAAAGCTCAGGACGCCGGCCCGTGGCATCCATCAACTTCGTCACAGCACACGACGGTTTCACCATGCGCGACCTGGTCTCCTACAACTCCAAACACAACGAAGCCAACGGAGAAAACAACAACGACGGCGAATCGCACAACCGCTCGTGGAACTGCGGAGTTGAAGGACCCACCACGGACAGTGGAATCCTTGCGCTGCGGGCGCGCCAGCAGCGCAACTTCCTGGCGACGCTCCTCCTTTCCCAGGGTGTTCCCATGGTGCTGCATGGCGACGAACTGGGCCGCAGCCAGCTGGGGAACAACAACGCGTACTGCCAGGACTCGCCGCTCTCATGGGTCAACTGGGAGGAAGCGGACCAGCCGCTGGTGGAGTTCCTTGCCGCCGTCACCAGGCTGCGCCGGGAGCACCCCACTTTCCGCCGCACCAGGTTCTTTGAAGGCCGCCCCGTTCTGCGGGGCCTCGGCCAGCCACTGCCGGACATCGTCTGGCTCGACAAGGACGCTTCGGCCATGGTTCCCGGGGACTGGGACAACCCCCTCGCCCGGGCCCTGGGAGTGTTCTACAACGGCGCGGCAATCGGCAAGGACCACCGTGGCCGCATGATCCGTGACCACAACTTCCTGCTGTACTGCAACTCTGGCGACGACTCCGTGGTTTTCACGCTGCCCAGCGCGGAATATTCGCCCAGTTGGGAGCAGCTCATTGATACCGCCGGTGAGCACGCGGACACTGGTCTCCTGCATGCGAATGAAACAGTGGAACTGGTGGGTAAGTCCCTGCTGGTGCTTCGGGCGTACACGAGCCCGCCGGGGAAACCTGACCACTCCGTCTCAGCTTCCCTGGCATTGCTCACAGTGCCGGAGCAGCCGGAGTCGCCGACGCCACAGGTCCCAGGTCGCGAATAAATCATCCGGCTGGGTTGCAGACCTCCGGCAGGACTACCGGCCTGACCGCTAACCCCATCTCGACCATAAGCCGTCAGATCAGCGCATGCATGCCGTGGCTTCTGGGCCGGCCGAACGAGGCGGCGCCGAGGAACTCGACGGCGACGAAGGGCTCATCCCCCACCACCCATTCGTCGTGGCCCGGCGGAAGTGCATAGGTGTCGTTCGCGTGGATGGTGGACCGCGCGCCGTCGGCCGTTTCGATGACCAACTGGCCGGAAATGCAATAGCCGAGGTGGTGGTGCTCGCAGAGGGCTGTCAGCTCGGTTGGCTTGGCGGACTCGGACCAACGCCAGCCCGGCGCGAGGATCAGGCGGGCCACCGAGTAATCATCAACGGTCACCAGGTCGAACTCGGCCTTGTCAGGGCAGCGCTTCCTGTCGGGAACATCAAAGGACTTGACGGCCATGGCTCTGATGAAGTTTGCGGTCATTCGGACACAGCCTACGGATTGTATGCGGACGCCTGGCCGCGGACCAGACGATGGGTGTGGATACCGGCGAGCGGTTAAGAATTTTCGAAGAACCTGTAGCCGTGCACACCTTTGCCCCGGCGCGCACACGCATTCGCCAGAGGAGCGCTGGCGTATCTCTAACCGTAGCCCTAAGGCACCTGAAGTCAATGGGGGGGAAATCCCGCCAAGAAGGGTAGTTTGCGCCCTAGCGCCGCGCCAGACCCAGGCGCAACATTGAACTACCGGACTCGCAATCAAACGAGCCCGGAATCACGCCCCCACACAGCCGGGCGTGCTGTTTGAAAATGGGACGGGCAGGCAAGGGCCGCCACACTGATCAATCGCGACATGCTCAGTCGCTCGGTTCATGCTGTCCAAAAACGGGGAGTCGCACCCCCACACAGGTGAATCGCACCCGCACAAAAAATGGTGAATCGCATCCTCACAGGAGCAAGAAAAATGTCCATCACTCCAACTAAAACCCGGTCCTTCAGGGCAAAGATCGCCCTGATTCCGGCCCTCTCATTGGCCCTGCTCGGGGGCTCCGTGGCCATCTCTGCCCCGGCAGCGGCTGATAACGACTATCGGCACGGCTGCAACGTCGACCCCCTGGAGCCCAAGGATCTGCGGGGCCACAAGGTCGACTTCAAGATCAAAGTCCATTGCTACGGCGAAAAGACTGTCCAGATCCGCCAGCTGCGCTACGAAGATGAGCGAGGGCCGCGGCGAAGTGACGATTTCCTCGGCGGTTCCCACTTCAAGGAGAACTTCCACAAGCGCCACAACGACCACAAGTACATCAGCAGCGTTGACCGCGTACGGAACCTGGACCGCAGGGGCGCCGAAGAGGTCTACCATGTCACCTCGTTCCGGGTGAAGGACCACAAGGGACATTGGTCCGACTGGAGCCGCTGGGAGAAGAGTCCCGTAAAGGAGCTGCGCCGCTAACGCGTCGAACGTTCATAAAACGATCGCGCGCACAGGAGCCAGGGGCACAAGCCCCTGGCTCCTCACTATCTGGCGTTCACCAGATCCGGCCCATAAGAAGGAGTGGTCCTGATGCAGGCTGACGATATTCGTCTGCTCTTCCCTGGGCTCCAAAACATCATCTATCTCAACACAGCCACCATGAACGTCGGCTGCACTCCAGCCCGGGAAGCCTACGAGCGGGCGCTCGAGCGTTGGTCGGCGGGCCGGTTTGACTGGCCTGAAGCGGAACTGGCCGGGGAGGAAGCCCGCGCCATGTTCGCCGAAATTGTGGGGTGCACAGCCGGGGAAGTCGCGATCGTCCCGGCAGTCAGTGCGGCTGCGGGGATTGTGGCCGCAAACATGCCGGCAGCCAAGCATGGTGAGAATGTCGTGGTCGCCGAGAACGAGTTCGCGTCAAACTACTACTCCTGGCTCCTGCTGCAGGAGCGCGGCTACGATGTCCGCGCAGTCGCGCCGGGCGGAGAAGGAGTGTCAGCCGAGGAATTCGAACAGGCGGCCGACGGCGGTACCCGCCTGATTGCGGTGAGTGCTGTCAGTTCAGCCAACGGCTATCGGGCTGACCTGGATGCCATTGGCCAAATCGCCAGGAACTCCGGGGCGTGGTTTTTTGTCGACGCCTGCCAAGCGGCCGGGGCAGTGCCGCTGGACGTTGTCCGCGCCGGCGTGGACTTCCTCGCCGCAGCGAGCCACAAATTCCTCCTCGGTTCCAGGGGTATGGGCTACCTCTACGTCCGCCGGGACCTGCTGGACAACCTCCACCCCGTCGGGCCCGGGTGGAAGGCAGCCCGAAAACCGGCAGAAAGTTTTTACGGGCCCGCGATGGACCTGTCACCGACTGCCTCCAAGCTCGATGCCTCACTGGCGTGGTTTCCAGCCATGGCGGATCAAGCGGCATTAAGTATCTTCCGCCGGTTCGGTACCAGCGCGCTCCTGGAGCGCAACTCCCGATTATCGCTCCGGCTACGGGACGCGCTGCGGGCGCAGGGCCTCTCCTTCCAGCCCTCCTCTGACGAGAACCGCTCGACCATTGTTTCCGTCCAGGTTGGTGACACAGGCGCGGTGGCCGCGCGGTTTCGGGAGGTAAACGTGCTGGCCTCGCTGCGCGCCGGCAGGGTTCGGCTGGCAGTACATTTTTACAACCTTGAGGAAGAACTCGATCGGGTCGCGAAGCTTATCCGGTCTTCCTGAATAACCGGAGCCTCGAAGTCATTCCGATTCATAGCTTCATCCGCGCTTTTGATCCCCTCTGCGCCTCCCCCTTGACTCCCCACACCCTCCTTCCCTACACTTTTCATAAAGCAGAATCTAAATTCCACAAAGCGGAAACGGCAGCGAAGCCGGGAAGCAAAGGAAAATAGATCAAAGCCCCTCCTCGGAAGGACCTACGATGACGTACACAGTGAACTGCTCCATCCTCCTCACGGAGCTTCCCCTGCTGGAGCGCCCCGCCGCAGCCAAGGCAGCAGGCTTTGACGCTGTCGAGTTCTGGTGGCCCTTCGAAAGCTCCGTTCCCGGCGACGCCCAGGTCACCGAATTCGAGAACGCCATCAAGGAGGCCGGCGTCCAGCTCACGGGCCTGAACTTCAATGCCGGAAACATGCCCGGCGGTGACCGCGGTCTGGTCTCCTGGAAGGGGCGCTGCTCCGAGTTCAAGGACAACATCGACGTTGTCGCGGGCATCGGGGAGCGCCTCGGCTGCAAGGCCTTCAACGCCCTTTATGGCAACCGGCAGGACGATTTCACGCCCGAAGAGCAGGACGAATTGGCCGTCAAGAACCTCGCTGCAGCTGTAGAAGGTGTCGCCAGGATCGGCGGAACAGTCCTCCTCGAACCCGTCAGCGGCGCACCGAGGTACCCACTCCTCACAGCTGACGACGCACTCAAGGTCATCGCACGCGTAAAGTCGGAGGCCGGCGTCGGCAACATCAAGCTCCTCGCTGACTTCTACCACCTGTCCGTCAACGGTGACGACGTCGGATCGGTCATCGAAAACCACGCCAAGGACTTCGGCCACATCCAGATAGCCGACAACCCCGGCCGCGGCGCACCGGGCACCGGCACCCTCCCCCTGGGCGAGTGGATCGCCCGCAGCCGCGAACTCGGCTACGAAGGCTACATCGGCCTCGAATACAAGGAACCGCAGGAAACCGCCTTCAGCTGGGCCATCCGCGACCACGCTTCCCGCTAAGCCAGTAACACCACAGACTTCAGAAAAGAGAACCATCATGAGCAACGTTGCAGTTATCGGACTCGGAATCATGGGCCTGCCCATGGCCATCAACCTGGTCAAGGCCGGCCACAGCGTCACCGGCTTCAACCGCAGCCAGGACAAGATCGACAAGCTCGTCTCCGAAGGCGGCAAGGGCGCCACCAGCATCGCCGACGCCGTCAAGGATGCCGACGTCGTTATCACCATGGTGCCGGACTCCCCCGATGTTGAGGGCGTCGTCGGCGGCAAGGACGGCGTCTTTGCGAACGCGAAAAAGGCCACGCTGTGGATTGACGCCTCCAGCATCCGTCCCGACGTGGCCAAGCGCCTCTCGGACGACGCCCGCGAAGCCGGCATCCGCCCCCTCGACGCCCCGGTATCCGGCGGCGAACAGGGCGCCATCGACGCCGTCCTCTCCATCATGGTTGGCGGCGACAAGGAAGACTTCGACGCCGCCTCGGACGTCCTGAACGCCGTCGGCAAAACCATCGTCCACGTCGGCCCCTCCGGCTCCGGCCAGACGGTCAAGGCAGCCAACCAGCTCATCGTGGCGGTCAATATCGAGGTCCTCGGCGAGGCCATCGCCTTCCTCGAGGCCTACGGTGTGGACACCGACGCCGCCCTCAAGGTCCTTGGCGGCGGCCTGGCCGGTTCCAAGGTCCTGGACCAGAAGGGCCAGAAGATGCTCGACCGCAACTTCGAGCCCGGCTTCCGCCTCGCCCTGCACCACAAGGACCTGGGCATCGTCACCTCCGCCGCCCGCGAAGC
This sequence comes from Arthrobacter sp. D3-16, assembly GCF_054408515.1. NCBI lineage: Bacteria > Bacillati > Actinomycetota > Actinomycetes > Micrococcales > Micrococcaceae > Arthrobacter > Arthrobacter sp. D3-16. Next base: position 3,841,171 of record NZ_CP096437.1, read on the forward strand.
CAACGTCGCCGTCCCCCTCGGCGCCGTCGTCGCACAGCTCGTGGCCGCCACCGTCAACCAGGGCGACGGCGGCCTAGACCACTCCGGACTCTTCAAGCAGGTCCTCCAGCTCAGCGGCCGCGAGTAACGCCGGCGCCAAGGCGTCATAACCAGCACAAACAGGGCAACCGCCGTCGTACATCACGACGGCGGCTCCCGCAGCACACCCAAAAACAGACTTCCCCCAACAGACTTAAGTAGGAGCACACCATGAGCAAGATGCGTACCGTTGATGCAGCGGTGGCGATCCTGGAAAAGGAAGGCGCCATCGAGGCGTTCGGCCTGCCAGGCGCCGCGATCAACCCTTTCTATTCAGCAATGCGCGCCCACGGCGGCATCCGCCACACCCTGGCCCGCCACGTTGAAGGCGCCAGCCACATGGCCGACGGCTACAGCCGCGCCAAGGACGGCAACATCGGCATCTGCATCGGCACCTCCGGCCCGGCCGGCACGGACATGATCACCGGCCTCTACGCCGCGTGGGCTGATTCAATCCCCATGCTCTGCATCACCGGCCAGGCCCCTGTTGCCAAGCTGCACAAGGAAGACTTCCAGGCAGTGGACATCGAGTCCATCGCCAAGCCTGTCACCAAGATGGCCATGACCATCCTGGAGCCCGGCCAGGTTCCCGGCGCCTTCCAGAAGGCCTTCCAGCTGATGCGTTCCGGCCGCCCCGGTCCCGTCCTGCTGGACCTGCCCATCGACGTGCAGCTCGCCGAGATCGAATTCGACATCGATACCTACGAGCCCTTGCCCGTCGAAAAGCCCAAGGCTTCCCGCAAGCAGCTGGAAAAGGCCCTGGCCATGCTCACCGCCTCCCGGCACCCGCTGATCGTGGCCGGCGGCGGCATCATCAACGCCGGCGCCTCCGCGCAGCTGGTGGAACTGGCCGAGATCCTCAACGTCCCGGTCATCCCCACGCTGATGGGCTGGGGCACCATCCCGGACGACCACCAGCTCATGGCCGGCATGGTGGGCCTGCAGACCTCGCACCGCTACGGCAACGAGAACTACCTGCAGAGCGACTTCGTGATCGGCATCGGCAACCGCTGGGCCAACCGCCACACCGGCGGCCTGGAGACTTACACGGCAGGCCGGAAGTTCGTGCACATCGACATCGAACCCACGCAGATCGGCCGCGTGTTCTCGCCTGACCTGGGCATCGCGTCCGACGCCGCTGCGGCACTGGCCGGGCTGGTCGAGCTCGCCCGCGAGCGCAAGGCGGCAGGGTCCCTGCCGGACTACAGCGCCTGGGTGGCCGAGTGCCAGGAACGGAAGGCTTCGCTGCACCGCAAGACGCACTTCGAGAACATCCCCATCAAGCCGCAGCGGGTATACGAGGAGATGAACAAGGCCTTCGGCCGCGACACCATCTACGTATCCACCATCGGCCTGTCCCAGATCGCCGGCGCCCAGATGCTGCACGTGTTCGGCCCGCGCAAGTGGATCAATGCCGGCCAGGCAGGTCCCCTGGGTTGGACCGCTCCGGCGGCCCTCGGCGTTGTTCGCGGCAAGCCGGACGAGACCGTGGTGGCCCTCTCCGGTGACTACGACTTCCAGTTCATGATCGAGGAACTGGCCGTCGGCGCACAGTTCAACCTCCCGTACATCCACGTGGTGGTGAACAACTCCTACCTGGGCCTGATCCGCCAGTCCCAGCGCGGCTTCAAGATGGAGCAGAACGTGTCCTTGGCGTTCGACAACATTAACTCGCCAGAGACCAACGGCTACGGCGTGGACCACCTGAAGGTGGCCGAGGGCTTGGGCTGCAAGGCCGTCCGCGTGGAGGATCCCAAGGACCTCGCCGCCGCGTTCGACAAGGCCAAGGCACTGATGGGCGAGTTCCAGGTGCCCGTGGTGGTGGAAGTGATCCTGGAAAAGATCACCAACATCTCCATGGGTGTGGAAATCAACGCCGTGAACGAGTTTGAGGAACTGGCCGAGACCGCTGCCGACGCCCCCACCGCCATCCTGGCGCTGCAGGCCTAGACCAGGAAAGACACACTCCCATGCACATCGTCATTGCCCCGGACAAGTTCAAGGGGTCCCTGTCCGCCCCGGAGGTCTGCATGCACCTGGAAAAGGGACTGCAGCGCGGGGTTGGCGGAAACCTTGACGTGGTCCGGATTCCCGTGGCCGACGGCGGCGAGGGCACCCTCGACGCCGCCGTCGGCTCCGGCTTCACGCGCCGCAGCGCAGTGGTCGCCGGACCAACAGGCGAACCGGTAACGGCCGAGTTCGCTGTCCGGGGCAATGAAGCGGTCATCGAAATGGCAGCGGCCTCGGGTTTGGCCCTGCTCCCCGCCGGCGCGCTGGTTAACCGCCGGCCAGGCCCGACGGCGGCCACCACCGCCAGCAGCCTGGGCACCGGCGAGCTCATCACCGCCGCTCTGGACGCCGGCTGCAACCGGATCATCCTGGGCGTGGGCGGCAGTGCCAACACCGACGGCGGGGCGGGCCTTTTGCAGGGGCTCGGCGCAAGGTTCCTCGATGCCAAAGGAAATGATCTTCCGCCCGGTGGTGCCGCTTTGGCCCGCCTGGACCGGATCGACTTCAGCGGGTTTGAACCCCGGCTGAAGGACACACGCTTTGTGCTGGCGTCCGACGTCGATAATCCCCTGCTGGGTGCCCAGGGCGCCGCGGCGGTTTTCGGCCCGCAGAAAGGCGCCGCACAACAGGACGTCGACGTGCTCGACGCCGCCCTGGCCAGGTTCGTCGAAGTCCTGGCCAGGGAAATCGGTCACCGCGCCATTAAGGCGGCGGAAGCCCAGGGAGCGGGAGCAGCAGGAGGCGTTGGCTACGCCGCCATCGCCGTACTCGCTGCAACCCGCCGTCCAGGCATCGACGTCGTCCTCGAATTCACAGAATTGAAGCAGAGACTGGCCGGCGCCGACCTGGTGATCACCGGCGAAGGCAGCCTGGACGAGCAAAGCCTGCTCGGCAAGACCCCCATGGGTGTTGCCCGGGCAGCCGCAGCCCAGGGTGTCCCGGTGATCGCGGTATGCGGCCGGACCACGCTAAGCGAGGGCCAGGCAGCCGCTGCCGGATTCGAGGACGTTTACGCTTTGACCGAGCTTGAAAGCAATGTAGACAGGTGCATAGCAGAGGCAGCGCAGCTTCTGGAGCAGCTGGGTACCCAGATCAGCGGAAGGCTGGCGGCAAACACGCCGTCCCGTTCCGCCACCACCAAGGAGGACCTCCATGTCTGAAGAACGTTTTGACCTGGTCATCCGCGGCCAGCGCATCCTCACCACCGCCGGCCTGGCACCCCGCGAGGTAGGCGTTCGCGGCGGAAAAATCGTGGCCCTCGAACCGCTGGGCAACGGCCTGGCCGGCGCCGAGGTCATTGAACTGGCCGACGACGAAACCCTGATCCCCGGGCTTGTGGACACCCACGTCCATGTCAACGAGCCCGGCCGCACCGAGTGGGAGGGCTTTGCCTCCGCCACCCGTGCAGCCGCTGCCGGCGGGGTGACCACCATCATCGACATGCCGCTGAACTCCGTCCCGCCCACCACCACCGTGGAAAACCTCAAGCTGAAGCGCGAGGTGGCTGAAGACCAGGCATTCATCGACGTTGGGTTCTGGGGTGGCGCAATCCCCGGCAACAAGGTTGACTTGCGTGCCCTGCACGACGAAGGCGTCTTCGGTTTCAAGTGCTTCCTGCTGCATTCGGGCGTGGACGAGTTCCCGCACCTGGACGCGGATGAGATGGAGGAGGACATGGCCGAGTTGAAGTCTTTCGACTCCCTCATGATCGTCCACGCTGAAGACTCCCATGCCATCGACCGCGCACCGCACCCCGGTGGCGACCACTATGAAACCTTCCTGGCCTCCCGCCCCCGCGGTGCCGAGAACAAGGCCATCGCCGAGGTCATCGAACGTGCACGCTGGACCGGTGCGCGTGCGCACATCCTGCACCTGTCGTCGTCGGACGCGCTGCCCATGATTGCCTCCGCAAAGCGCGACGGCGTAAAGCTCACCGTGGAGACGTGCCCGCACTACCTGACCCTGATGGCCGAGGAAATCCCCGACGGCGCCACCGCCTACAAATGCTGCCCGCCCATCCGCGAGGCCTCCAACCGGGAGCTGCTGTGGCAGGGCCTGCAGGACGGCACCATCGACTGCATCGTCTCGGACCACTCCCCCTCCACACTGGACCTGAAGGACCTGGAGAACGGTGACTTCGCGGTGGCCTGGGGCGGCGTCTCGTCACTGCAGCTGGGCCTGTCCCTGATCTGGACCGAGGCACGGCACCGCGGCATTCCGCTGGAGCAGGTGGTATCCTGGATGGGCGAGAAGCCGGCAGCGCTGGCGCGGCTCTCCAACAAGGGGCAGCTGGCGCTGGGCTACGACGCCGATTTCGCCGTGTTCGCCCCGGACGACGCCTTTGTGGTGGACGTTTCCAAGCTCAAGCACAAGAACCCCATCACCCCTTACGACGGCAAAGCCCTCTCCGGGGTGGTCCGCAAGACGTTCCTGCGCGGCGCTGTGGTGGACGGCAAGACCCCCACGGGCAAGCTGATCCGCCGCGGCGGAGTCTAAGGACGGGCCATGGCAGTGGAAGCCCACCATCCGAGGACGGTGGCACGGCCGCGGTTAGCCGTCCCGGGTGCTGCTGTGCCGGCGGCGGCTGCCCGTGGCCTCGCCGTATGGGTGGTTCCCGAGAAGGGCACCAGCCCGGAACTCCTCGCCCGCGCCGCCCAACTGGTCCTTGCCAAGGCCCTCGAAACTGCTCCGGAGGCGGAAGTCCACTGGCCTGCCGCCGGAGCTCCCACGTCCGGGGTCTCCGCCACGGCGGAAGGAGCCGCAGACGACTCCTCTCAGCCTCCCTCCGCGGCGGAGAACCCCGGCGGCACCGATGACGACGGCGGCACCCGGCTGCCGCCGTCGGCCGGCCCCGTCAGCCGGGTTGCCGTGGACCTGGCAGCCGACACCGTGCTGCTGGACGGCCGCCCCGTGCAGCTGACCGGCGTCGAGTTCAAGGTGCTCCGGTACCTGGTGACCCACCTGTCGCGCACTGTGGGCAGGGAGGAACTCCAGCAGTTCCTGGACTCGTTTGAAACCCCCGGCGCCTCGGCCCGGTCCATCGATGTGTACGTGGGCCGGATCCGGCGGAAACTCGGAAATGCGCGCCATGCCGTGGCCACTGTCCGCGGTGGAGGCTACCGGTTTGTGCCGGGGCAGCGGGCAACTGTCCGCGGCCCGGCGGAATACTGCATATGACGCCGGAGTTGTATGACTCAGCGGGAAGCCGCTTCACTTGATGTTTTGCCAGTAAATGACAAAGTCTTCCAAAGGAACGCCATGAGCCAGACCCTGACCACCAAGCTTCAGCCCGGAACCCAGGCCCCTGATTTCACCCTTCAGGACGCCCAGGGCCGCGAGACTGCCCTGGCCGACTACCGTGGCAAGAACGTTATTGTGTATTTCTACCCCAAGGCCGCCACCCCCGGCTGCACCACGGAGGCCTGCGACTTCCGCGACAGCCTGGCCTCACTGCAGGGCAAGGGCTACGAGGTCATCGGCATCTCCCCCGATGCCCCGGAGGCCCTGGCCGGCTTCACCGGCGACTATTCCCTGACCTTCCCGCTGCTCTCCGACGAGGACCACGCGGTTGCCCTGGCCTACGGCGCCTGGGGCGAGAAGCTGGTCAACGGCGAAATCACCGAGGGCATTGTCCGCTCCACCGTGGTGGTGGATTCCGAAGGCAACGTCACGCTGGCCCAGTACCAGGTCAAGGCCGACGGCCACGTTGCGGCGCTGAAGGAAGCCCTGGGCCTTTAACGCTCTCTCACTTAACGCCGCTTTTCAACGAACGCTCTCTCACTTAACGCGCGTTTTCCCGGCACGCTCTCGCACCTATCTACTGCGGGAGCGTCCCGGCGTTAAGGGCACAACCGCGACGGCAACATGCTGCTGCCTTGACGCCCTACACGTCCCTGTCCGCCGTAGCCTTCGCCTCTGCGGCCGCCACCGCATACTCTTCAGAAACCCGCCGGTACACGGGGGTCAGGAAAGCCAGCAGCGCGGCGATGACCATAATGATCCCGGCGATGAGGAACACCAAGGCAATACCGCGGGAGGTGCCCTCGCCCAGCAGCGGGGCCAGCTGGGCCGCGCCGTCGGCCGACCGTGCGTAGGGGATGATCCAGAACTGGGCGATCGGCGCAATAAGGAAGGACGTGATGGGCGCCGCCGCAGACTCAAACGCCATGGCGAAACCGAACACCCGGCCCTGCCGTGGCAGCGGAACCACCTGCTGGATCACCGTCTGCTCGGCGGCCTCCACAACGGGCACCAGCGTCAGGTACAGCCAGATCCCGACGACGTAAAGCCATGCCCACTCCCGGAGGGTGAACACCGCGCCGAGGACCCCCATGGCTACTACCGCGATAAGCAGAGTGCGCAACGGGTTGGCCCCGAGGCCGAACTTGCTGATCAGCGCCCCGCCGATCAGGAATCCGCTGGAGCCTACAGCCAAAAAAATCCCCCAGAGTTCCACTGGGAACATCTCCAGGCCGTAGGGGTCCATCAGCGCCATATAGACGCCGCCTATGAAGTTGTTGAACGTGGAGAACAGGATCAGTGCGAACAGGCCGGAAATGGCCAGCACAGCGGCGTAGGAGCCGCGAAGGTCGAACCCGCCGTGCGCATCGGTGGCCGCGACCTGCCTTTCCTCTGGCATGCGGAGGATGAGCAGGTGTGCGAAGGCGAGCGCCGTGAGCATGAGGGCGACCACGATGGTCCACCCCATACCCAGCAGCCCCACCGACAGCCCTGACAGCACGGAAGTGATCAGGAACATCAGCCCCTGCACCATCCCCACCAGGCCGTTGGCATTGGCCCGCCGGTCCGGCTCAATCAGGATGGTGACCGTGGTGGACAATGCGATGTTCCGCAGGTTCTCCACCACCGCGCCGATCAGGATGACCAGGGTGAACACCCAGAACCATGGCTGGGTCAGGTCCAGCAGCGACGACGCGGGCGTCAGGAGGAACATCACCCCGGACAGCATAAACATCACCAGGGTGAAGCCGGCCGCAAAACGCATCACGGCCAGCTTGCGGTAGCGGTCCACGAAGGTGCCGAAACTGATGCTGGAAAGGGCAATCAGCAGCATGTACGCGCCGCCCACCACCCCGGTGGCGATCACGTTGCGCGTTTCGAGGTACACCCAGAACGTCAGGGCAAACCACAGGTAGCTGGTGGTGATGTTGGCGAGGGCAGTGTTCACCAGGATTCCGGTGAAGGTGCGCGACCTTTCTGACGGGCTGCGCACGGAGGTGTCGACGGCGTCCGGGTCAGCCAGGTGCGGGGCTTCCCCGTCCTCAACGGGCATGGAGCTGACGGCCACGTCCTCGCCGTGTCCTGTCCCGCCGTCGGACGCCGCAGCAGCCCTGCGCCGGGCCGGTTCCTGCTCGGTCATGCGTCCCAGTGTAGTGAGGACCAACCGGGAGCCGACAGGGTGAAAACCCCCCTCCGTTGCCACCGCAGGACCCGTTAAGCAGCTTAACGGCAAGCTGACTGAGGGGTGGCGGAGTTCATGCTCCACCACCCCTGCACCAGCTAGGGGCTCAGCAGCGGTTAGCGCGCTCCTGCGCGTTCGATGGATTGTTCGTGCAGGTCTGGCCGGTACCGTTCACCGTGGTTGTAATCACCGGCTGACCGGGTGTCCTGGTTTCGGCCACCAGCGGCTCAATGTCTTCGCGCTCTTCGGTGATGATCGGGGCGGCAGGAGCGACAATCTGCTCTTCCGCGTAGGTGGTCTCACCCTCGGTGGTCCCTACATCAGGTCCGGTGGGTGCGCAAACCGTCGTCTCGACCGGATCAGCGGCCAACGTCTGAACGTTTACACTTGGGGGCCCGGCCACGGTGGTCCGGCTGACGAGCGGCTCAGCTGGTGCACTCGTCGTCTGGACCCTCGGGTTGGGCGCGACCGGGAAAACTATTGGCTCAAGTGTTGGCCTCCCCGCGACAACTCGATAGCCGTATGTTGTGGTCGTGGTCGTTGTGATGGTCCGTTGCTGATAGCTGACGGTCCGTGTTTGGGTCGTAGTCTGGGTCGTCGTCCGAGTGAACTCGGTCGGCTGGGTGGTGATGACGCACTGCTCCCGTCGCTGAGTCGACGTGAACACCTCTGTGCTCGGCGTCCGGGTCGTGGTGACCGTCTCACGCGGCTGGGTGGTGGTCGTGACCCTCTCCTGTGGCGTGGTGACAGTAGCTACTTCCTCAGTGGGGGTGGTCGTCGTGGTGACCACCGTTCGCTCGCACCTCTCGACAGGCTGCCTGGCATTGGCGTTGTTTACACGTTCACAGTTACGGGTTCCGGGCGCCTCCGTGCTGGTGGGAGCGCCTCGGACGGTACGTGTCTCCGTGCTCGGTACCCCGGCGACCACCACGGATGCCGACGTGGGCTCGCCGGCATCGCGATCCACGGACGACTTCTCTGGCGTCCCTGCAACTGATGTGGCGACGACGACGGGATCCCCGACATTCCGTGTCTCCTTCTCGATGGTGGGATTACCGGCCGGCACTGGGACGGTATCGATGACGATAGGGCTGGTGCCGTCAGGAACGGGTTGGCTCAACGTGGTTGTAGGTGCACCGAATGGGCCGGTCACGGAATTGGAGGCGGTAACCACGCACCGATCTGCTCCCGGCGTAGCTCCTGTGGTATGGACACCACCGGCCTGTTCGCAGGTGTGTTCCCGTGTATGGTCGGCGAGGGCCGGCACGGCTGGCAGGGCGAAGGTCGCCAGAATGAGCGAGCCCGTAGCTGCAGTAAGACGGGCGGAATGGCTGAGAGACTTCAAGGGTTCTCCTTCGGTCGTGAGGGTTCAACCGCGACCGCTCCCAGCCAGTGCCGCGGTAGGGAAAAATACTAATCCATGCTTAGTATCTCCGCTAGAGCGTTGCAGCACACCCACCCCGGTGACAGGATGGCCGCATGGTGATCGAGGTCCGTCCGGCCACCGAGTTTGAGGACGTCAAGACGATGGTTGGGCCCAAGCGGCCCGACGCCACCGTCTGCTGGTGCCTGAGTTACCGCATTCCGTCCAGACAGAACCAGGCCTTGCGTGGGACGGAGCGCGGGGACCTGATGAGAGAGCTGGTGGCCCAGGATCCCCCGCCGGGGGTTTTGGCCTACGACGGCGGCGAGGCAGTTGGGTGGGCAGCGGTCCACCCCCGCGCTGACACCAGTTTCGCCGGCAACCGGAAGATCCCGCACGTGGACGATCTGGAGGTGTGGTCGGTGTGGTGCATCAGAGTGCGGCCGGGTCATCGTGGCAGGGGGATATCGCACCACCTGCTGAAGGGCGCGGTGGAACTGGCGCGGACCTATGGAGCAGAAGCCATCGAAGGCTACCCCGTGGATAACGGCGGGCGGAAAGTCGACCTCACCATGGCATATGTGGGCACCCGCAAGCTCTTCGAGGACGCCGGATTCACCAAGGCGGCGGACACAGAGTCAGTCCTCAATGGCTTCCCGCGGGTGCTGATGCGCTTGGACCTGTCAGGTTGATGGCCCCGGGTCCGTGAGTCAGGGTTTCTTCCACCATTTTCGGGGCCAGTCCTCGTCAATGGCCCACAATGCCAAAAGCAGAGCATCGACTGTCATGAGTCCCGCAATGAGGTACGCCCAACCTGTCCACAAACCCACAACAATCTCCTGACCCGGTAAACCCCCAGCCACTCGATTGCTCCTAAGTGTTGCACCTAAACCGCCGCGGCGGAACGCCCCACATCTACACTCCTGAAAAGTGCTTCCAGCCTGTTGTGTGCCTCCGTCTCCAGTTTGAGGCGGTGCGTCAGCCTCTCCACCTGGACAGACATCTCCGCGCCCACCGGAAGCCGGTCGCCCGGCCAACTGGACGCCTCCCTCGATTCGGCCAGCGCCTGCGCGAGGGCATTGGCAGCGGCACGCACTTTCCGTGAGTGGAAGTAGACCCGCAGCAGCGCCCTGCCCTTCTCCACAGCGGCCTGCACCAGGTCACCGTGCGCCGCTTCCCCTGCTGAATCCCGGGAGTTCAGTTCGGGACCGGCCGGCACTGCACGGGCCGGTTCTGCACCAGCCACACCGCCCGCCGTCGTCCGGTCCTTCTTGTTGGTTTGTCCCATGGGCTGCTCCGCCTTCCTGCACGCCGTGCAGCCTCCGGGGGGATCGTCTTTGACCCTCATACTTGAAGAAGCTGCTCCCTGCCTTGCCTTCGAGTGTCCCGGGCCTTCCTCAACGTCCGGGAAAGCGGGTCCCAAGATTTACGCAAGATCGCCCCGCATGGCCGCGCCCGCCGTCGTGAGCAAGGAAACAACCACGACATTCAAGGCTGGGAAGCGGTGCGACACGGGCGGCAGCCGTTAATGCGGTAGAAGTAGAGCTATGGTCTCTACCCCCGAAATCCGACGTGCCGTTGTTATCGAGGACGACCCGGACATTCGTGGCCTGCTGGTCCGCGTCCTGGTCAAGCAGGGCTTCGACGTCACTCAGGCCGCCGCCGGCCTGCCCGGCGTCGAGGAAGTCCGCCGACGCAAGCCTGACCTGGTTACCCTGGACCTGAACCTTCCGGATCTCGACGGCCTGGAAGTTTGCAAGCTGCTCCGCGAATTCTCGGATGCCTTCATTGTCATGCTCACGGCCCGCGCCGACGAACTGGACAAGCTGACAGGCCTGGACAACGGAGCCGACGAATACATCAGCAAGCCGTTCAGCCCCCGGGAACTGCAGTCCAGGATCAACGCCCTCTTCCGTCGCAAGCCATCCGCCGCCGTGGATTTGGCCGCCCGCAGCGAACTTGAGCGCGCCACGGAAGTCCAGCAGAGCCTCCTCCCCAAGGAGGACATCCGCGTGGACGGCTATGACGTGGCCGGCATGTTCCGCCCTTCCCGCAGCGTGGGCGGGGATTTCTACGACTGGTACCAGACGCCGGACGGGCTCCACCTGACTTTCGCCGATGCCATGGGCAAGGGCATGGGAGCCGCGCTGATTGCAGCAACCGTCCGCGCTGTGATGCGCTCCACCGGCCACCGGCAGGACTTGGACGGCGCGTTCGCCTCCGCCAGCAAGGCCATCGCCACCGACCTCGACTCCTCCAACTCCTTTGCCACCTTGTTCCATGCACGGCTGGACGCGGCGTCAGGAAAGGTCAGGTATGTCGACGCCGGGCACGGGCTTGCGCTGCACGTCCGTTCCGGCGGCACTGCCCACCGGCTTCCTTCCGGCGGCCCACCGGTTGGCGCCTGGGAGGGGAGCCAGTGGCCCCAGTCCACCCTGGACCTCGCCCCGGGAGATTCCCTGGTGGTGGTCAGCGACGGAGTGCTGGACGTCTTCGGCTCCGTGGAGGACTTCACCGACGCCGTCCGCCGCGCCGCCCAAAGCGGGGATTCGGCCCAGGCAGCCAGCACGGCCATCCTGGCATTGGCTCCCGCCGAAACCGCCGAGGATGACGTCACCGTAGTGGTGGTCCGCCGGCTGCCCGAAGAAGCAACCGCATGACCCGCTTCCTGACCCGCCTGGTGGTGGTCCTGACGGTCATTACCGGCGTCAACTACATTGCCTGGCGCTGGGCAGCCTCCCTTAACTGGGACGCTTGGTGGATTGCCGTGCCGCTGGTGGTAGCCGAAACGTACAGCCTAATTGACGTCATGCTGTTCGGCATGACGGTCTGGAAACTGAAAATCCGCAAGGGCGCGCCGCCGCCCCCGCATGACGCCACCGTGGATGTCTTCATCACCACCTACAACGAAGACCTGGACATGGTGATGACCACGGCCCTGGCCGCGCAGAAGATCCGGCATCCGCACAGCACCTGGATCCTGGACGACGGCGCACGGCCCGAGCTGAAGGCCCTCGCTGAGCAGCACGGCCTGGGCTATGTCACCCGCAGTGAGGACTGGACCTCGAACGTTCCCCGGCACGCCAAGGCCGGCAACCTGAACAACGCCCTGATGCAAACGCACGGCGAATTCCTCCTGATCCTGGACGCGGACCAGATCCCCGAGCCGGACATCCTCGAAAAAACACTCGGCTACTTCAACAACCGCCGGGTGGCGCTGGTCCAGACACCGCAGTACTTCAGCAACGTGCCCGCAGACGATCCCCTCGGCAGCCAGGCACCCCTTTTCTACGGCCCCATCCAGCAGGGCAAGGACGGCTGGAACGCCGCCTTCTTCTGCGGCTCCAACGCCATCCTGCGCCGTGAAGCCCTGATGCAGCTGGGCCTGGTGGGCTACGTGAAGGAAACCGAGAAGAGCATCCGCCGGGCGTTGGCCGCCTCCCGTTCCGCCATCAAGCAGGCCCGGAAGTCTGCGGACGTGGAGACTCCCCTGGTGGCTCAGGTGCTCGACGAGGTGGAGGTTGCCACCCGCGAGGCCCAGCAGGAACTGGACGCCGGCCAGCCGCTGAGCGAAATCACTTACCGCGTCCGCCGGCGCGTGGACGCAGCCGTGCAGACCCTGGTGATGGCCGACGTCGAAGCCCTCCAGGCAGACCTCGAAGAAATCGCTGCCATGGAACTGGCCCACGTGGGCGAATCCGGCGTTCCCGTGGTGGCAGATGACGCAGTTCAGCGCATGTCCGCCCGCGACTGGTCGCCGCTCGGAGCCCTGGAATCCGTGCAGGCCGTCCTGGACGCGCTCTCAGTGGAACGCAACGACGAAGCCCAGCCCGTGATGCCGCTGGCCACCATCTCCGTCACCGAGGACATGGCCACGGCCATGCGCATGCACGCCATGGGCTGGGAGAGCGTCTACCACCACGAGGTCCTGGCGTACGGCCTGGCACCGGAGGACCTCAAGACCATGCTTACCCAGCGCCTCCGCTGGGCGCAGGGCACCATCCAGGTGCTGCTCCGCGAAAATCCACTCGTCCAGAAGGGCCTCAAGCTGGGCCAGCGGCTGATGTACTTTGCCACGATGTGGACCTACCTCAGCGGGTACGCGGCGGTCATCTACTTCGCCGCCCCCATCATTTACCTGCTGCTGGGCATCCTGCCGGTCACGAGCCTGAGCTGGGACTTCTTCATCCGGTTCATACCGTTCATGGTGGTCAACCAATTGCTGTTCGCCGTCGCCGGCCGGGGTATCCCCACCTGGCGCGGCCAGCAGTACAGCCTGGCCCTGTTTCCCACCTGGATCAAGGCGTGCTCGACGGCGGCCCGCAACGTCTGGTTCGGCCGTCCCCTCGGGTTTGCCGTCACCCCCAAGGCCCGCCAGAGCGGCGGACCCGGCTGGAGCCTGATCCGGCCACAGATCGTGGTGTCCGTGCTGCTGGCCGTGGCCGCCGTCGTCGGAATCGTTCGGCTGGCCAACGGGCTTGCCGAACCGCTGGGCACCCTGGTGAACGTCGCCTGGGTCATTTTCGACCTGGTGGTCATGAGCATCCTGGTCCGGGCAGTGCTTTACAAGGGTTATGAACCGGCCGCAGAGCTGCCGGCAGTTACAGAAAGGAATGCCGATGGAGTTTAGCTATGAGGTCAAGGACTCGTATGCGGAGGTCAAGGCGGACGGACGGCTGAACATGGTTTCCGCGCCCAAGCTTCGCGAGTTTGTTAGCGGCGTCATTGCCAGTGGATCCAACCGGATTGTGGTGAACCTGGAGAACACGGCCTTTATGGACTCCTCCGGCCTCGGCGCGCTCATCGGCTGCCTCAAGGCGGCACGGCAGGCAGGCGGGGACCTGCGGATCGCAGCGGTCCAGCCGCAGGTGAAAATGGTCCTGCAGCTGACCAGCATGGACAAGGTCCTCACGGCCTACGGTTCAGCAGAAGAGGCGTTCAGCAATGACTGAGGTCCTGGCATCCCGTAGCTTCCGCGGGCTGGCCGCCGGGGACGCGATCGAGTCCGTCCACAATGATCTGGACAGCCTCTGGCTCGATGTCCCCTTCGTGCAGGACATGGACCAGATGACGTTTACGACGGCGGTGATCGAGTCGGCGTCGAACATCGTCCAGCATGCTGAGCCGGCCGGGCAGGAGGCTGTGGAGTTGGGCGTGGACATCGAGGTGCGGCCAACGCTGCTGCAGGCGCGGGTCAGCGCCTATCACGCCAAGCCGCCGTTTGGGCCGATGGAACCGGTCAGGCCGGGCGAGGAGGCAGAGTCCGGCCGGGGGCTGGCGCTCATCGAGGCGCTTGTCACCACCGTCACCTTCGAGCGGCAGGACGGCACCAACACCTGGGTACTATCGCGGACCTCGCAGGGCGGCTAGGAACGTGAGCGCCGGGCCGGGCAGCAGCCGGACCGGCGCTCTTCCGCGTTTCAGGAACAGGCGGGAAAATGCACCGATACAGTGGTGCCGCCGCCTGGCGTCTCACTGATAACCAGCTCTCCCCCGTGTGCCTGCGCGATCCGCCTGCAGGTGGCCAGGCCAAGCCCGGTCCCGGGGCCGTCACCGGGACGGTTCAACCGGACCAGCGGCTGCAGGGCCCGCTCCCGGTCTGCCGACAGGATGCCCTTGCCGTTGTCCGCCACGTGCACGGTAACCCCACGGGGGCAGGTGCCGGCAGTCACCGCGACCTTGAGGGCACGGTGCGGGCTGCGGTAGTTCATGGCGTTGGCCAGCAGGTTCTGCACCATGGTGCGCAGCTGCGCACGGTCGGCAAACAGCTCTGCGTCTTCACACAGGATGCCGCTGCCCAGCCCAAGGTCCACGCCAAGATCCTGGGCAGCCTCCGCCGTCACCGCCAGCAGGGACACCCGCTCCCGGTTCAGCGAGCCGTCTGTGCGGGAGTAGTCCAGCACGTCATCCAGGGTCCCGAGCATGCGCCGTCCGCCACTGGCGATCAGTCCCAGGTATTCCGTGGACGGATGGTCCGGTGCGATGCCGGGATCATCTTCCGCGAGCTCCACGTATCCCAGGATGGTGGTGAGGGGTGTCCGCAGGTCGTGGCTGACACGTCCCGCGAACTCGGCCAGCATGGCATTGCTGCGCCGGAGCTCAGCCAGGGCTTCGTTCAACTGGAGGGTGCGGTGCTGCAGCTCGAAGAGCTCCACTACCTGCTGCGCCAGCACCTCCAGCAGGTCTATCTGATCCGGCGTGGGAAGCGCAGCCTGCGTGGAAAACACGCACAGGGAGCCCAGCACCAGCCCGGTTGAGGTTTTCAGCGGCACCGACGCGTAAAAGCGGACATCGGCAATCTCCCCCGTGACGAACGGGTTGGCCGCAAAGCGCGGGTCCTGCGATGCGTCACGCACCACGGTGGTGCCGGGGCCCATAAACACGGTGGCGCACATGGAATCCTCGCGCGAGCAGATGCCCGCGTCTATTCCCGAGGCCGCGACCTGCAGCTGCTGGTTGGACGTGATGATGTTGAGCACCCCGTAAGGGACGCCGCACAGCGATGCGGCGAGGCGCACCAGGTTATTGAGGGCACTCTGGGCCCGGTCATCGACCAGCGCCGGTATGGTCCCGGGGTTTGCGGGCACCAGCCCGTATTCCCGCAGTTCAACATCCCGCCCGGCATCCTGTTCGGTCAGCTTTTGCATAGCCGCCCCGTCCATCTTCACTTGTTATCCCCATAATGATTAACGCGACCCGCGGCCCTTCCGCGATGATACCGGCTGCGGTGAACTGGTGTTGTACTCTCTTGACACCACACGCCGCCTGCCCTTAGATATTACGTATGCTGAAATAACAGTTCCATGATGCGGAAGCCTAAGCTGGCGTTGCTGATGCTTGGGTGCCGAATTCCGGCCTCCGCATAGCCGTCACCATGGATGCCAGCATTTGTCATCGAGGAACCAGCCAGCATGAAGCTTGCCGAATTCAATACCGCGGACCCCGCAAGGGCTGCGGAAACCCTCAGGCCCTGCATCGACGTTCAACGCTGGTTGGACACCGTCACCGCCGCCCGGCCGTTCCCTGCCAAGGAAGCCCTGCTCGCTTTCGCCGCCGACGCCGCCAACCCCTTCACCTCCGCCGAAGTCGAGTCGGCCATGGCGCACCACCCGCGGATCGGCGAACGGCCGACAGCGGCCACCACCGAAGCCTCCATGTCCCGCTCCGAGCAGGCCGGGGTAGACCCGGCGGACACCGCGCTGGCAGAGGCTTTGGCCCAAGGGAACAGGGAGTACGAGGAAAAGTTTGGCCGCGTCTTCCTGATCCGCGCAGCCGGACGCACCGCCCCGGAAATCCTGCAATCCCTGAAGGAGCGGCTGGAAAACTCCCCGGCCGAAGAAGACACCATCGTGGCCCAGCAGCTGCGCGAGATCGCCGTACTGCGGCTTGAAGGACTGATCACCGAATGAGCGTCTCCCACGTCACCACCCATATCCTCGACACCGGCGCCGGACGCCCGGCGGCAGGGGTCGCCGTCGTGCTGTACAAAAACGACGGCGGCAGCTGGCAGGAACTGGCCGGCTCCACCACCGACGCCGATGGCCGCGCGAAGGACCTCGGTCCGGAGCAGCTGGACCCCGGACACTACAAGCTCAACTTCGCCACCGGGAGTTACTACGCCGGCCTGCAGACCGCCACGTTCTTCCCGGAAGTTGACCTGGTGTTTGAAGTCACCGGCCCCGAGCATTATCACGTCCCCCTCCTGCTCAGCCCTTTCGCCTACTCCACCTACCGCGGCAGCTGACCCACCCCGTTGCCCTATCACTTATGGTCCCCATTCCGGGGTTTTGGCAACCGCAAGTGATAGGTCAACGGTGGAAATGTAGGCTTGATGCATGCCTTCTGAACAACCCCCTGCCGAGCGCCGCGAAATCACGGTCCGCCGTGCGCCCAAGTACGTCCCGTTCCTGATTCTGGGCGCACTGGTGGGTATCGCCGCTGCCGCAGTGGTGGCCTACGGCCTCCCGGAAACGGCAAGCTTCGACGCCGGCGCCGTCTTCGGATTCTTCCTGGTGCTGTTCGCCGCGGGCGGCGCGGTTCTGGGTGCGGTATTGGCGCTCATCCTGGACCGGCGCAGCGTCAAACGGCAGCAGCGGGCCGTGGTGGAGTCCGTGCCGGACTCTGAACCGGAGACGGATTCCCAGCCGTAGCCCCGGTCATAAACCGGCGGCCGGAAAAGTCTTACCCCATGTCGTGAGATAATCGACCAGTGGCACGCGGCGATGGAAAACTTTCCCATGATCTTCTCCCTGGCGAAAAAGGCCCGCAGGACGCCTGTGGCGTTTTCGGAGTCTGGGCACCAGGTGAAGAAGTAGCAAAACTAACCTATTACGGGCTGTATGCATTGCAGCACCGCGGTCAGGAGTCGGCTGGTATAGCCACCAGCGACGGCAACCGGATCAACGTCTACAAGGACATGGGCCTCGTTTCCCAGGTCTTCGACGAGACCACCCTGAATACCCTCACCGGGCACCTGGCTGTGGGCCATTGCCGCTACTCCACCACCGGAGCCAGCCACTGGGCCAACGCCCAGCCCACCCTCGGCGCCACCAGCACCGGCACGGTAGCCCTGGCGCACAACGGCAACCTCACCAACACCGCTGAGCTTAACGCCATGATCCAGGAACGCAACGGCGGCCAGCTCACAGGGGAAATGAAGCAGGGCAACACCTCGGATACCGCCCTCGTTACCGCCCTCCTGGAGGGTGAGCCGGGCAAGTCCCTCGAAGAGACTGCCATCGAACTGCTGCCCAAGATCAAGGGTGGCTTCTGCTTCGTCTTTATGGACGAAGGCACCCTCTACGCCGCCCGCGACACCTTCGGCATCCGCCCGCTGGTCCTCGGCCGGCTGGAACGCGGCTGGGTGGTCGCCTCCGAGCAGTCCGCACTTGCCACAGTGGGCGCCAGCTTCATCCGCGAGATCGAGCCCGGCGAATTCATTGCGATCGACGAGCAGGGCGTGCGTTCCCAGCGTTTTGCTGAGCCGACGCCGGCCGGCTGCGTGTTCGAGTACGTCTACCTCGCCCGACCGGACGCCGCCATCGCCGGCCGCTCCGTGTACGAGTCCCGGGTGGAGATGGGCCGCCAGTTGGCCCGCGAAAACACGCAGGCAGCGGACATCGTTATTCCCGTTCCGGAATCCGGCACCCCTGCCGCCGTAGGCTACGCCGAGGAGTCCGGCATCCCGTTCGCCCACGGTTTCGTCAAGAACTCCTACGTTGGCCGTACATTCATCCAGCCCTCGCAGACGCTGCGCCAGCTGGGTATCCGGCTCAAGCTCAACGCCCTCGAATCCGTCATCCGCGGCAAGCGCGTGGTGGTGGTGGATGACTCCATCGTCCGCGGCAACACACAGCGCGCCATCGTCCGGATGCTCCGCGAAGCCGGTGCCGCCGCGGTCCACGTCAAGATCTCCTCCCCGCCCGTGCAGTGGCCCTGCTTCTACGGCATAGACTTCGCCTCCCGGGCCGAGCTCATTGCCAACGGCGCGACCATCGAGGAGATCTCGCAGGCCATCGGCGCGGACTCGCTGGCCTACATCTCCGAAGACGGGATGATCGGCGCCACCCGGCAGCCCCGGGAACGCCTGTGCACTGCCTGCTTCACCGGCAAGTACCCCATCGAGCTTCCGGGCTCGGACAAACTGGGCAAGAACCTGCTGGAACGCACGGATCTCGGCGGCCTGAAGCCCTCGCCGTCCGCCCTTCCGGGCCGGACTGCCGCCCTCGCAGTGGACCCTGCAATCGACCCGGCAGTGGACCCGGCGGAAAAGTCCGGCGCCACGGGCTGCGATCCCGGACCGGATTCCGAGTTTGAGAACCTGCTGACCGAAGCCGACCTCGTGCCAGAGATTCATCACGCAGTCACCACCCCAGACGCTGACAAGAAAGAGTCCGTATGACTTCCGCTGCCCCCGCCTCCGGCAACACCGCCGGGAACACAGCCGGCATCACCTACGCCTCCGCGGGCGTCGATGTTGAAGCCGGCGACCGCGCCGTCGAGCTTATGAAGGGCGCCATCAAGGCCACCCACAACTCCTCGGTGATCGGCGGGGTGGGCGGCTTCGCCGGCCTCTACGACGTCTCTAAGCTCCTCACGTACAAGAAGCCGCTGCTGGCAACGTCCACCGACGGCGTCGGCACCAAGGTCGCCATTGCCCAGGCCATGGATATCCACGACACCATCGGCTTCGACCTGGTGGGCATGGTGGTGGACGACATCGTCGTGGTGGGCGCAGAGCCCCTCTTCATGACGGACTACATCGCCTGTGGCAAGGTGGTGCCCGAGCGCATCGCCGACATTGTCCGCGGCATCGCAGCAGCCTGCTCCGTAGCCGGCACCGCACTGGTCGGCGGCGAAACCGCCGAGCACCCCGGCCTGCTGGGTGAGCACGAATACGACGTCGCGGGCGCAGCCACCGGCGTCATCGAGGCCGACCACCTCCTCGGACCGGACCGCGTCCGCGCCGGCGACGTCGTGATCGGCATGGCTTCCTCGGGCCTGCACTCCAACGGCTACTCCCTGGTGCGCCGGGTGATCAACCACGCCGGCTGGGCGCTGGACCGCCAGGTCTCCGAACTGGGCCGTACCCTCGGCGAGGAACTCCTGGAGCCCACCCGCGTCTACGCGGCGGACTGCCTGGACCTCGCCCGCACCTTCCCGGTCACCGGTGAATCTGCAGTGCACGGCTTCAGCCACGTGACCGGTGGCGGCCTGGCCGCCAACCTGGCGCGCGTACTCCCCCAGGGCCTGGTGGCCACCGTTGACCGCTCCACCTGGGAGCTACCGGCCATCTTCAAGCTGGTGTCCGAACTGGGCAACGTGCCCTTGGCAGACCTGGAGCGCACGCTGAACCTGGGCGTGGGCATGGTGGCCATCGTGTCCGCCGAGGTCGCTGATGCCGCTGTCTCCCGGCTGAACGACCGTGGCCTGCCGTCATGGATCATGGGCACCGTCACCGAGGATTCGGATTCAATCCTCAAGTCCGGCCCGGACTACGTACAGGGCGCCAAGGGCGTGGACGGCGGCGCGGTGCGCCTGGTCAACGCCTACGCCTAGGATTTTGTGAAAGCCGGCGGCTGCACTGTGCATCCGCCGGCTTTTTTGTGCCTCGTTAAAGCAGCGATTGATGTGGAAGACGCGGTTGCGTAAATGCGAATGATTATTGATAGCATCGGTTTAGCCCTGTAAGTCCTGCCACGAAACGACGTTCTGATGCCTGCACCCGCCCTCTCCGTGAAGAACCTGGCGCTGACACATGCCGGCCGACCTCTGGTGCACCCCCTGACGTTCTCCGTTCAGGCTGGCGAGTGTGTCGCCTTGCTGGGGGCCTCGGGATCGGGCAAGTCGTTGACAGCCTCCGCCGTGACGGGAACGGTTCCGAGCGGGATCACGGCCAGCGGGGAGGTATCCTTCGCAGCCGGCCTCGCCGGGAAATGCCCGAAAGGTCCCGGCGCTGCAGCCAGGGCTGCGCTCATCCGGCAGGACCCGCAGACCTCGCTCAACCCTTTGGTGCCGGTAGGCAAACAACTGCTCATCCCGTTACGCAGGGCCGGACTCAGCCGGATGGATGCGCGGGCTAAAGCATCGCGCGTTCTGACCCAAGCCGGGATTGAGGACCCTGCCGCCATCCTGTCCCGGTATACCGGCGAACTCTCCGGAGGGCAGCTGCAGAGAGTCTGCATCGCCCTGGCCCTTGCGAGCGGCAGCCAGGTCCTTGTGGCCGACGAGCCCACCACCGCCCTGGACGCCGTCACCCGGCTCACGGTCCTTGCGGCTCTCCACGCCTGGAGTGCCGAAGGCCGCGGCCTCCTCTTTATCACCCACGACCTGGCGGCTGCGGCCTCGCTGTGCACGCGGGCGCTGGTCATGGAGGGCGGCAGGGTTGTCGAGGAGGCATCAATGGCGGACCTGCTGCGGAACCCGCGCCATCCCTACACCCGCCGTCTGGTCCACGCGGCCTCGGGTGCGGTGCTGCCGCAGGCGGTTGCAAGAACAGCGGTGGCAGCGTGATCGGCACGCTGGCCGCGGAGGGCATCTCCTTCGCCTACCCCACCCGCGGATTCCGCAACAAGCGCCCCGTGGAAACGCTCCGGGACGTCAGCCTCCGCGTCTCCCCCGGCACCAGCACGGCGCTGGTAGGAAGCTCAGGTTCCGGCAAGTCCACCTTTGTGCGGATTCTGCTCGCCATGGAAAAGCCCTCCACCGGTACCGTGAGCCTCGGAGCGCAGCAAGTGGCGCCCGGTCCCGTTCGCACCCTTCGTTGGTACCGCCGCGCGGTGCAATACATTCCGCAAAATCCTGCGGGAAGCCTGGACCCTCGGATGACCGTCTCGCAGCTGCTGATGGAACCGCTTCGGCAGCTCCGTGTGGAAGGAAACCACCGGGTGTTGATGGGCCAGGCGCTGGAGCGGGTCGAAGTGCCCAGCGGCCTGATCGAACGCCGGCCCGGCGAGCTGTCCGGCGGCCAGAACCAGAGGGTGGCCATGGCCCGCGCCCTGGTTGTCTCGCCGGCCTACCTCCTGGCCGACGAGCCCGTCAGCGGCCTGGACCTCCCCCTGCGGGATACGGTTCTTTCACTGCTGGAGAGGCTGGTACGCGAAGAAGGCTTGGGACTGCTCCTGGTGACCCACGACCTGGCCACCGCTGCCAGGATGGGCGGCACCACAGCCGTGCTTTCCGAAGGCAGCATCGTGGAACAGGCGCCAACGGGCCAGGTGCTGGAGAACCCCGCCAGCTCCGCCGCAGTTGCCCTCGTGCAGGCGTCGCGGGGCCCGCAGCTCCCCGGTCCCCTCCAGGCGGTTGCCCTGTGACTGCCCTCAACGCTCCAGAGCGGACGGCAGCGAACCAGCGCCCGGCCCCGGGCCTCCTCCTCGCCAGCCAGCTCGTATTCAATATCGGTTTCTACGCCGTGGTGCCGTTCCTCGCACTGGTCATGACCCAGGACTTCGGGATGACGGCAACAGCGGTTGGTGTGGTCCTGGGCGCACGCGTCTTCAGCCAGCAGGGGCTTTTCCTGGTGGGCGGGATGATCACGGACCGGTTCGGGCCGCGGCGCGCCATGCTGGTGGGCTGCCTGGTCCGCATCTGCGGCTACCTCACCCTGGCGCTTGCCGGCAGCTTTCCGCTGTTCCTCCTCGGCGCGGTCCTCACCGGGACGGGCGGTGCGCTGTTCTCGCCTGCCCTGGAGTCCCTGGTTGGGCAGGCAGAAGAACGGCGGCGGAACACCAGCGGGAAGGCGCCGGCACTGTTTGCGCTCCTCGCCATCTGCGGCGAGATCGGTGCGGTGGCCGGACCGCTGGTGGGCGCCCTGCTGCTGGGCACCTCCTTCAGCTGGGCGGCACTGGCCGGAGCGGTGGTCTTTGCCGTGATGACGGGGGTGCTGTGGCGCAGCGTGCCCGCCGGAGCCCCGAATCGGGTGCGCGGCACTGCGCCTTCCTCTAAGCCACCTTCCCCTGAGCCACCTTCCTCCGTTGCGCGGGGCGAAGGGATCACCGTGATGCTGCGAGACAAGCGCTTTGTAGCCTTTGCCGCCCTCTACAGCGTGAACCTTCTGGCCTATAACCAGCTGTACTTCGGCCTTCCCATCGAGTTGACCAGGAGCGGTGCGGGCGCCGGCGCGCTGGCTGGCTTGTTTGCCGTCGCCTCGGTCCTGACCATTGCGCTGCAGTGGCCCATCTCCCGGCTGACAACCCGGATCGGACCGGGCCGGGCCCTAACGGCGGGTTTCCTCCTCAAGGGTTTGGCCTTCGGCACCATGGCCCTGCTCGCCCAGGTTCCGGCCACCGGCACCCAGCAACTCCTGCCCCCGCTGCTGCTCGTGGTAGGGCTGTGCCTGGGGCACATGTGCATCGGACCGGTCGCCATGCCGCTGGTCTTGGACTTTGCCCGCGGCCGGCGGACTGGCATCTATTACGGACTCCTTGCCAGCATGGGCGGCTGCGCGGTGCTGCTGGGCAACGTTGTCCTCGGACCGCTCTACTCGGGAGCCACCCAGCCGGGACCCGACGCCGCCTGGCCCTGGGCGGTGATGGCGGCACTCACGGTCCTTCCCGCCGTCGGACTGTCACGGCTCCTGCCTGCCAAACGCTAAGCCCCAGAACGTAGACACCCAAAGGCCAGACCCGGCCGGGTGCTGGCCATCTCCCTTCACCACCGACCCCGGAAACAGGAATCCATATGCCCAAAATACGATCAAAAACAGGCGTTATTGCCATCTCGGCCCTGCTGCTCACCGGCCTGACCGGATGTTTTGCCGGTGGCGGGCAGTCAGCGGAAAGCGGTGACGGTGACGGCCGGATCAAGCTGGCCATGCTCCAGCCGCCGCGGTCCGGGTTGTCACCGCTGAGCGACGACGCCTTTAAGCTCTCGCGGTGGCAGACCGCCGAGACCCTGGTGGTGCTGGACGACCTGGGCGAAGCGGAGCCGGCATTGGCCACGCAGTGGCAGCAGGTTGACCAGACCTCGTGGCGCTTCACCCTGCGGGACGGCGTCGAATTCCACGACGGTACGGCCCTGACGTCAGCGGAAGCCGTTGCCTCCCTCTCCGCCGCGGCCAAGGCCAGCCCCAAGCCCAGGATCCTGGACGGCGTGGACCTTACCGCCCGGGCCGACGGCCCGAGCGGTGTGATCGTCAGGACGGCGACGCCGGACCCCCTCCTGCCACAGCGGCTGTCCAGCCCCCAATTGGCCGTCTTTGCTGCCACCGCGTACAAGGAAGACGGAGTCGTGAATCCGGTCAATGCCGGTACCGGGCCCTACCAACTGGTTTCGGTGGAGGGCACCTCATCAGCACGGCTGGACCGCTTCGATGGATACTGGGGCGAAAAGGCGCAAGCCGGAGGCGTCGACGTCCAGTTTGTGCCGGACGGAACCGCGCGGGCAGCTGCCCTGAGGACCGGTGGGGCGGACATTGTGGAAGCCATCCCGGTGGGCCAGGTGGCCCGGATCGACCCGGCACTGGTGCATGAAGTGCCGATGCCGCGGACCAATACGCTCTACCTCAACACGGCGTCGGGCCCTTTCGCTGATCCCGCCGTCCGCGCTGCAGCCCGCGGGGCGATTGATGCCGGCACCATTGTGGACAGGGTCTATGAGGGGCGCGCAGACAAGGCCGCCGGGCTGCTCGGCCCCGCCCTCCCCTGGGCGGCGGAGGAGCGGAACAGCGACGGCTTCGCTGCGAACCTCGCCACCCGTGTGCCCGCAACCGCTGTCAAGGGGACTCCCATCCGGCTTGGAACCTTCACTGACCGCGCCGAACTGCCGGAAGTTGCGGTTCAACTGGAACAGCAGCTGGAGGCCGCCGGCTTCACGGTGGAACAGGACGTCCGCGAGTACCAGCACATCGAAGCTGATGCGCTGGCCGGAAAGTTTGATGCCTTTATCCTCTCCCGTGCCACCGTCCTGGACTCCGGCGACCCCGTCGCCTACCTCTTCAGCGACTTCTCCTGCGCCGGCTCCTTCAACATCTCCCAGTTCTGCGATTCGGGCGTAGACGAAGCCCTGGCCAAGGCCGCAGGCATCCCCGCCGGCCCGGAACGCCGTGCTGCCATCGCCGCCGCCGAAAGCCTCATCCTGGCCCGGGACGCGGCCATCCCGCTCCTGCACGAACGCGTTATTCAGGGCGAATCCGGGCGGATGCGGGATGTGGAGCGGGATCCGCGGGAGCGGGCGCTGATCAGGAGCAAGACGGGGTTCACCAGCAGTACAGGCGCAGCAGGGTGATGCCCACGGGTTCAGCCTTCCTGAAAGCCACCGCCTCGCGGATCGTCGCCCTCGCCGGACTGGTGGTGCTGATCGGCATGATGCCGTGGCTTTCAGGGCGTGGGGCTGAATACGCCATCCTCCGCGCCAGGTACTCGGACCGGGAGCCCACGCCCGAAGCCCTGGCTGCCATCCGGGCCGAACTCGGCCTCGGGCAGGGACCGCTGTCCGTGTTCGGGTCCTGGGCTCAAGGGGTCTTCGCCGGGGACCTCGGCACATCCTGGATCAGCGGCACTCCCGTGGGTCCCGGCATTGGAGCCGCGCTGAGCGTTTCGGTGACCCTGATGGGTTTTGCCATTGCGGCGGCGGTACTCATTGCCCTGCTCATCTGTGTGCCCGCACTGGCGGACGGGCTTCGGCAGCGGCGAGGGGACGCCTCCGGAGCCCTTCCGGCGGCGCTCACCTCCCTGCCGGAGTTCCTGCTTTCGGCCATGCTGCTGGTGGTGGGTGCCGTCTGGCTCCAGTGGTTTCCGCCGTTCGGCTGGAAGGGTCCGGAGTATGCCGTCCTGCCGGCCCTCGCCCTTGGCATCCCGGCAGGCGGCCTGATTGGCCTGCTGCTGTCCGACGCCATCCGCGCCGGATACGGCGAGAAGTGGGTTGCCACGTGGCGGCTGGCCGGTGCAGGACCTGTGCAATTGACGCGGGCGGTGCTGCGGCGGGCACTGCCGGCAGTGCTGCCGCAGATCGGGCTGGTCCTCATCGGACTGACCGGCGGGGCCGTAGCCGTGGAAAAGGTGTATGCCATTCCGGGACTCGGCCGGGCGCTGCTGGGAGCGGCCAGCGCGCAGGACATTCCCACCCTTCAGGCCGGCATGCTGGCACTGATGGGGCTTGCCCTGCTGGTGGGAACGCTGACGACGGCGGCGCGGTACCTGCTGATCGGGCCCGCGGTCCGCTTCGGCACACTTCCGCTCCCGGAGCCAGCGCACGAAGGGAGCCGCCCCCGGCTGGCAGTGCCTGCAGTTGCGGCCGCCGCCTTGCTGCTCGTCATCGGGGCCGGACTGCTGCGCGACCCGTACACCTCGGCCCACCCGAGACTGGCAGCACCCGCCTGGTCGCTGCCCTTTGGTGCGGACGCCAGCGGCCGTGACCTCCTGGCCCGGGTGGGGCATGGCGCCGTGGGGACGTTGGGGACCGCGCTGGTAGTGGTACTTGCCTGCCTGGCCGTGGGAATCGCCGTCGGCCTCTTCCCGCTGGCTGCCACCGGGCCCCTCGAGGTGGCCAACGCCGCCCCGCCCATCCTCGCCGGTTTGGTTGTTGCAGCCGTGACCGGTCCGTCCGCGCAAGGGGCCGCCCTGGCAGTGGCAGCCGTGGGGTGGGCGCCCCTGGCTGCCCACACAGCGGCGTTGGCGCAGGAGGCCCGGGCGCAGGCGTACGTTCAGATCCTCCCCGTGCTGGGGGTAGGAAGAGCGCGCGTCATGTTCCGCTACATACTGCCGGCGGTTGCACTGCCGCTCCTGCGCCACGCAATGCTCCGGCTGCCGGGAGTCGCCCTGGCCCTCGCGGCACTCGGGTTCCTGGGGCTGGGCCCGCAGCAGCCGTCACCGGAATGGGGCCTGATCCTGGCGGAGGGCATCGGCTACGTGGAACGGGCACCCTGGGCGGTCCTGGCACCGGCATCCGCGCTGGTCCTGGCATCGGTGCTGGCGGTCAGCCTCGCGGGCACCGGGAGCGGCCCTGGGTCGGCACGGCCGGGAAGGTTCGGAAGGTTCGGAAACCCGGCTGCCGCCCGCACGGTGATTGAACCCGAAACCGCATATATGGCCTAGCCCGTACCTCCCCGGCACGCCCCCATCACGCCCTGGGCGGGGTTCGACGGCGTTGCTGCCGCTGCAGTGCGAGTTCCCGACGTGATGCAGGACGTGATCTCGCGTTGCGCCGGAGGCTGTACCAGGGCCACAGGCAACAAAAAACCCGCTGCCTGCACCGGATTCCGGTGCAGGCAGCGGGTTCAATAACTGAGTCGGCACAGGTGATCCACTGGATCAAAGGTGCCAAAAAAGAAGCGCTGCACTAAAAGCTGGAGACCGCAGAATCCACTGCTGCATCCGTTCGTGCTGCGGCGTCACAGGGCTGTCCGGTTACGGCAACAGCACTTGCGACAACTAGCCGATCCGACGGGTGTCTACCTCGTCGTCGTCTTCTTCCAAATCATCCGCGTACTTATCCACATAAGCCGAATAGTCCGGTTCAACCGGCTCATTCGCGTAATGGCTCGTGGCACGACTGCCTGGACCCGTCAGCTCACGCTGAAGCGCCGAGTAGTCAGTGTTCGGGGAGTAGTACTTGATATCCCGAGCCTGCTTGGTAGCTTTTGCCTTTTGACGGCCGCGCCCCATGGCGTGACCCCCTTTTGTACTTGGACCGGAGGTGGTCACCTTGGCGTAGGTGAGGCCCCGGAATGTTTGGTCAATTTGTCGTACACCTAGATTACATGCTTTCTGCTGGCCCTGCTTGCCACCCACTGCTCCCGGCGCCCCCGCTCATACCATTCCTGCCCTTCCATGGCCAGAATCCGGCTTTTTTCTTCGGTAGAGTCGACTCAGCAACTACGGATACTGGCCGGGAATCCGGCAGCCACAGCGGAGTAAACGCAGGAGGATGCACCCAGTGAACCACCATGACGTTCCGCCCAAACCCGGCTCTCCGCCCACCGCCGGCCTGCCCACAGTTCCGGCGGCCGAGTATGGGATCCCCGCAGCCGTGCCCCCTGCACGCACCAAGGGGCACGAGCAGGGCCAAGGCGAGCCGCTGGAGCAGGACCGTTCCGCCATCCCTGATGGACCGGAAGCCGGCCGCCTCAGCGTCAGCCAGCGGACGTTGTGGAAGGCGTTCTTCGTCGCCGTCCTTCTGGCGGTCATCGGTTCGCTGGTCTGGCTTGCCCTGTGGCTGAACACCAACGGGAACCAGGAAGCCTCCGCAGGGCCGGTTCCCGGCATCCTGGAAACCTCCGTCACGCCGCCGGCCACCCCGCTGCCGCTGCCCCGCGAAGCGGAACCTGCCTCCTATGCCTTGGGCGACTGCTTCAGGGACTTTGACCCGGAAGCGCTCAAATCCGCCGTGGTGCCGTGTGACACCGGCCATTCGGCCCAGCTGGTCGCCGTGTTCCGCTACCCGGAAGGCGAGTCCTACCCGGGCGCCGAGGCACTCAAAGCCAAGGCCCTCGAAGCATGCCAGGCGGCGAAACTTGGCCCGGCCGCCAACGAGTACACGCTGACCTTCGAGCGCAGCTTTCCCAGCTCCAGTAGCTGGGACGCCGGGGACCGCAGATTGGACTGTTACGTAACCTCCCCCGGCGGCAACAACGTCAACGCGAGTGTGCTGCCCTAACGCTTGGGGCAGCACGGCAGCACACTCGAGACCAACCCGCGGAACTAGGCTTTCCGGCGGACTACCAGCCCCGTTCCCGGAACGGCGCCGCCGTTGGGCCCGGCAAGGGCCTCCAGCCCTGCGATGGTGAGTTCATCGACGTCGGTAGCCGTGTCCACCAGCACCGTATCCCCGTCGGCGATCTCACCGGACAGGATGGCCTTGGCCAGGCGGTCGCCGATCTCCCGCTGGACCAGCCGGCGCAGCGGCCGGGCACCATAGGCGGAATCGAAGCCGGACATGGCCAGCCAGGCGCGCGCGCCGTCGGTGACGTCGAGGGTGAGCCGGCGCTCGTGCAGCCGCCGGCCCAGTTCGGCCACCTGCAGTTCAACGATGCGGGCCAGCTCTTCCACGGACAGTGGATCGAACAGCACCACTTCATCCAGCCGGTTCAGGAACTCCGGCTTGAAGGAGGCGTTGACGGTGGCCAGCACAGCGTTCCGCTTGGCCTCGGCATCCAGTGAGGGGTCCACCAGGAACTGGCTGCCCAAGTTGGACGTCAGCACCAGGATTGCGTTGCGGAAGTCAACGGTGCGGCCCTGGCCATCGGTGAGTCGGCCGTCGTCGAGCACCTGCAAGAGGATGTCGAAGACCTCGGGATGGGCCTTCTCCACCTCGTCAAGCAGGATCACGGAGTAGGGGCGGCGGCGGACGGCTTCGGTCAGCTGGCCGCCCTCCTCATACCCCACGTATCCGGGAGGCGCACCCACAAGCCGCGCCACCGAATGCTTCTCCCCGTACTCGGACATGTCGATCCGTACCATGGCTCGCTCGTCGTCGAACAGGAAGTCCGCCAGGGCCTTTGCCAGCTCCGTCTTACCCACGCCCGTGGGGCCGAGGAACAGGAACGAGCCTGTGGGCCGGTTGGGATCGCTGATTCCGGCACGGGCGCGGCGGACGGCGTCGGAAACCGCCGCAACGGCCTTCTTCTGCCCGATCAGGCGCTTCCCAAGCTCCTCCTCCATGTGCAGCAGCTTCTGGCTTTCGCCCTGCAGCATGCGGCCGGCGGGGATGCCGGTCCACGCCGAGATGACCTCGGCGATATCGTCCGCAGTCACCTGCTCCGCAACCATCTGCGCGGACTTGTCCGTGACAGCGGCTTCGGCCTCCGCCGCAGCGTTCAGCTCACGCTCCAGGGCCGGGATCTCGCCGTAGAGAATCCGCGACGCCGTCTCAAGGTCGCCCTCGCGCTGCGCCTTGTCCGCGGTGGAGCGCAGTTCGTCCAGCTTCGCCTTCAGGTCGCCCACCCGGTTGAGGCCGGCCTTTTCTGCCTCCCAGCGGGCGTTCAGTGCCGCGAGTTCCTCTTCCCTGTCCGCCTTGTCCGCGCGGAGGGCTGCAAGACGCTCCACGGACGCGGCGTCGGTCTCGCCTTCCAAGGCCAACTCCTCCATGGTCAGCCGGTCGACGGCGCGGCGCAGCTGGTCAATCTCCTCCGGCGCGGAGTCGATTTCCATGCGCAGCCTGGACGCGGCCTCATCCACGAGGTCTATAGCCTTGTCCGGCAGCTGGCGGCCGGAAATGTAGCGGTTTGAAAGCGTCGCAGCGGCCACCAGGGCGGAGTCGGCAATAGCCACCTTATGGTGCGCCTCGTAGCGCTCCTTCAGGCCACGGAGAATGCCGATGGTGTCCTCAACACTGGGCTCCCCCACGTATACCTGCTGGAAGCGGCGCTCAAGTGCCGGGTCCTTTTCGATGTTCTCCCGGTACTCATCCAAGGTGGTGGCGCCGATGAGCCGCAGCTCGCCGCGTGCCAGCATGGGCTTGAGCATGTTGCCGGCATCCATGGATGACTCGCCGGTGGCACCTGCACCCACCACCGTATGGATTTCGTCAATGAAGGTGACGATCTGGCCTTCGGAGTTCTTGATCTCCTCCAAGACGGCCTTGAGGCGTTCCTCGAACTCACCGCGGTACTTGGCGCCGGCCACCATCGAGGCAAGATCCAGGGCGATCAGGGTCTTGCCGCGCAGGCTTTCGGGCACGTCCCCGGCCACAATGCGCTGGGCCAGGCCCTCCACCACTGCGGTCTTGCCGACGCCCGGCTCACCAATGATCACGGGGTTGTTCTTGGTGCGGCGGCTCAGGACCTGGACAATCCGCCGGATTTCCGTGTCGCGGCCGATCACCGGGTCCAGCTTGCCGGACCGGGCCATGGCGGTGAGGTCCGTGCCGAACTTTTCCAGGGACTGGAACGTGTTCTCCGGGTCCGGACTGGTGACTTTACGGTCGCCTCGGACGCCCGGCAGGGCGGCGAGCAGGGCCTCGTGGGAGGCACCGGCGTCGCGCAGCAACCGGGCCGCCGCGTCGCTTCCGGAGGAAAGCCCCAGCAGGAGCACTTCGGTTGACACAAAAGTATCGCCCAGCCGGTCGGCTTCCTCCTTGGCGCTCTGGATAGCCTGCAAGGCAGGCCGGGACAGCTGGGCCTGCTGGCTGGAAGCGCCGGAGGTGGCCGGCAGTGCCTTGATGGCGCTGCTCGCCTGGACGCTTACGGCGTCCGGGTCCGCGCCGGTGGCCCTGAGAAGTGCCACGGCGACGCCTTCACGCTGGTCCATCAGCGCCTTGAGCAGGTGGGCGGGTTCCACCTGCGGGTTGCCGGCCGTGGAGGCGTTCATGGCGGCAGCCGAAAGAGCCTCCTGGCTCTTGGTGGTGAATTTGACGTCCAAAGAGAGCTCCTTTCGGGGTCTGTTGTCTAGGTTGAGTCTACTACGCTCAACTTTGGCGGGGGTACTTTTTATTTCCTGTTTTCCCAGAGCGAACCAAGATGCGAGACCCGTGCGGCCAAACGTTTCCAAGGGTGCCGATCCACCCCTAGGATCACCTTGTGACCGGGGAGCACAGTGCCGCCGGCGCATGGCAGACGGGACAGGCAATGAAGAAGTTTGTTGTTCTCTACATCGCAGCGCTATCCGCCCAGGCGCAAATGGCCGAGAGCTCGCCGGAGGCAGCCCAGGAGGGCATGAAGGCCTGGCTGGCATGGGCCGAGCAGGCGGGTGAAGGCCTCGTGGACATAGGCAATCCGCTGGGGGCCGGGAAGGAAATTACAGCAACCGGCACGGCAGACACCAGCACTGGCGTGGCCGGTTATGCGATTCTCCAGGCGGAGGACCTCGCCGGCGCCCAGGCGCTGCTGGACGGGCACCCGCACCTCATGATGCCTAGCGCGAGCATCCAGGTTTACGAATCCCTGGACCTGCCGGGGATGTAGGTTCGGGGAGCACGGAGCCGGTCCGGGCAAGGAAAAAATAAGTGGGCGGGTGGCTCCCCCAGCAAAGCCACCCGCCGGCCGGTTCAGTGCCGCCGTAGTCAGGAATCCCGAATCCCCGAAACGCTGGTGATCCAGCTCAGGTTTCGGCCACTGAGGCGTGGTCGTTGCAGTAGCGGCAGGATTAGCCGTCCGCCCGCCCACCGGGGACTTTACCGGTAATTGCGGCGGGAGTCACGAGACGTGACAAGTTTGTAACACCACAGCCAGGGCAGGGCGTGCCCCCTCACGCAGGGTAAATTGCCACGGCCATCGCTTTAACGACGAAGTGAACGGACAGGCCGGGGGCCAGGCCGAGGTCTGCGGAAGCGGCGGGAGTGACGTCCGCTGCCAGGTGTCCCGCGCGCACCCGGATCAGGTCGCCGTGCGGCTCGAGCTCCGTGATGGTCACTTCGAAGTAGTTGCGTGGACTGCCGTGGGCGTCGTCGAGGAATACGGAAACGGCCGACGGCGGGAACACGGCCACCGCTGCCCGCTCATCTTCTCCTGCCGGGCCAGGGTCCTCGATATGGCCAGCGACGGTCTGGCCGCCGGAAGTCCTGAGCCCGTCACGGGTAAGGTTTCCAGGAATCAGGTTCAGCCCCGCCAGTCCGGCCGCAAAGGCGCTGCGGGGCCGCTCGAGTACCTCCCGGGTCGGGCCTTCTTCTGAAATCCGGCCCCCTTCCAGGATGACTACCCGGTCCGCCAGCATCAGCGCGTCCAGGACGTCGTGGGTGATGATGATGGCCGGCCTGTCGGCGAGGACCCGTTTCAGCAGGCGGCGGAGCAGCGGCGCGGAGTGGATGTCCAGCGCAGCCATCGGCTCGTCCAGGAGGAGGAGTCCCGGGTCCGCGGCGAGCGCCCTGGCCACCGCAACGCGCTGGGCCTGGCCGCCGGAAAGCTCGGCGGGGCGGCGGTCATGGAGGTCCTGGGCTTCGACTTCGGCCAGCCAGCGGACGGCGTCGGCCCTTGCCTGGTGCTTCGGCACCCCGGCGCTCCGCGGACCGAAGGCCACGTTTTCCAAGGCGTTGAGGTGGGGGAATAGCAGGGGTTCCTGGGCGAGCAGCGAGGTACCGCGCTGATGGGGCGGCGTCCACCTGCTCCTGCCAGGCGAGAGATCAAACAGCGTCCGTCCGCCAAGCTCCGCCCGGCCGCTGTCCGGCCGCAGCAGACCCGCGACCACGGCCAGCAGCGTGGACTTACCCGCCCCGTTCGGCCCCATCACCGCTACCGTTTCCCGCGGAGCGACCGTCAGGGCCACGTCGAACCCCCGCCCGGCCACGGCTGCCTCAAATGCGAACGTCACGCGGCGTTCCTCACCGCGGTTCCGGCCGTCGTCGTCCGGTGCTCGGACGACGGGGCAGCACGCCCGCCGGGGCGCCGGTACGCAAGCGCCACCACGGCCACTGCCACGGCCACCAGCACCAGGGAGAGGGCGACGGCAGCATCCGGGTCCGTTTCACGCTGCAGGTAGATTTCCAGCGGCAGCGTCCGGGTTACCCCCTGGAGGCTGCCCGCGAACGTCAGAGTGGCGCCGAACTCCCCCAGGCTGCGGGCGAACGAGAGCACAGCCCCCGATGCCAGCCCGGGCAGCACCAGCGGCAGCGTCACGCGGCGGAAGACCCGTCCGGGCGAGGCGCCGAGCGTTGCGGCGACCGCTTCGTACCGTTCGCCCCCGGTCCGCATGGCTCCCTCCAGGCTCACCACCAGGAACGGCAACGCCACGAACGTCTGCGCCAGGACGACTGCGGTGGTGGAGAAGGCAACCTGGAGGCCGAGGACTTCCAGGGTGCTGCCCAAGAGGCCTTGGCGGCCGAACGTGTAGAGGAGCGCGATGCCGCCCACCACGGGTGGCAGGACGAGCGGGAGCAGCACCAGCGAGCGCAGCAGTGCCTGCAGCGGGAACCTGCCCCGGGCCAGAACGAGGGCCAGCGGTACCCCGAGAAGGATGCACAGGACGGTGCTGGCAGCGGACGTCCGGAGGCTCAGGCCCAGTGCCGACAGGGCGGACTCTGAGGTGACCAGTGGCAGGAAGTTGGCCCAGTTGACCCTCGCCACCATGGCGAGCAGCGGGAGGATGACCACCAGGGCGGCCAGGACCGCCACGGCATGGATCCAGCGCGGAACGCCGCTATATGCCTGGCGACTCATGAGGCTTGGCCGCTCACGCCGGGGCCGGTCCGAAGCCGGCGGCTGAGAGTACTTGCTGGCCTTCGGGGCTGCTGATGAGTTCGAGGAAGGCGCGGGCCTCTGCGCTGTTCCTGCTGTTGGACAGCAGGGCGGCGGGATAGCTGTTGACGGAACCGGCTGCTTCCGGAAAGGCAACGCCTTCCACCCTGCCTGCTGCGGACTTAAGGTCGGTGACGTAGACCAGCCCCGCGTCGGCCTCCGCGGAGATGACTTTGCCCAGCACGTCCGTTACGGAGTTTTCCTCGCTGACCGGGTTCAGGTCTGTTCCGGTCCGCTGTTCAATGACGGCCGCGGCGGCACCGCAGGGAACCTGTGGGGCACATTGCACCAGACGGGTTCCAGGTTTGGCGAGGTCCGGGAAGGAGCGGATGCCGGCCGGGTTTCCGGGCGGGACGGCGATGGTGAGCGTGTTGGTGGCGAAAATCTGCGGCTCGCCATCCACCAGCCCGGCCTCCTGCAGTTTTTCCATGTTCCTGGTGTCCGCGGAGGCGAAGACGTCCGCCGGCGCGCCCTGGTTGATCTGGGTGGCAAGGTCTGACGATCCTGCGAAGCTGAGGGTGACGGCGGTGCCCGGGTGCCGGGCTTCAAACATCTTTGCCAGTTCCGTGAAGCTGGTTTTGAGGGATGCGGCAGCGAACACGGTCAGCGTCCCGCCGCTGGTGTTGGCGGCCGCATCGCCCTTGCCAGTGCAGGCTGCCAGCGTGACGGTCATCAGTACTGCCAGCAGCAATGCCGTGAGCCCGTGGAGCCTGTTCACAGCGCCTTGCCCCGCGGGGTTTCGATGAGGACCGTGGTGGCTTTGACAACTGCGGTGGCCACTGAACCAGGTTCCAGCCCCAGCTCCCGAACGGCCTCGCTGCTCATGAGCGACACCACCCGGAACGGCCCGCATTGCAGCTCCACCTGGGCCATGACCTTGTCCGCCGTGATGCCGGTAACCAGGCCCACGAACCTGTTGCGCGCGGAGCTGCCGGTACGGTGCGGATCGTCCGGTAGCTGCGCGAGTTTCTGTGCATGCCGGGCCAGTTCCAGCCCGTCCACGGCGAGCCGGCCGCCCTCATCCTTGATGGCGGTGAGTGATCCAGTGTCCAACCAGCGCCGCACAGTGTCGTCGCTGACACCGAGGAACCGGGCAGCCTCAGCAACGCGAATTATGGTCATAGGCCCAGTGTATGGCGCAGATGCGGTAAGACGAGGAGAACTGTGGCGCATCTTCGGATACTGCCCGGACACTTCCCCGCATGGAGGGACGCGTTCCGGCAAAGCGGCGCCATGGACCCCCCAACTAGACTTCCTCCATGGCCATCTACATCGACCCGCCGCTCTGGCCTGCCCACGGGACCCACTTCTCGCATCTGGTGTCTGACTCGTCGCTTGCCGAACTGCACGCGTTCGCAGCAGCAGCCGGCATTCCGGAGCGGGCCTTCGACGGCGACCATTACGACGTTGCTGAGCGCCGCTTCAATGATTTGGTGGCGGCGGGAGCCATTCCTGTGGAGGCCCGGATCCTGGTCCGCAAGCTGATCGCCAGCGGCCTGCGGATCCCTGCCCGGCAACGGAACAAGTCGCTCAAGGTGCCGCTGTTCAACCGGTGGGACGCCATCATGCCCGGCCACGACGCGCTTTTCCTCGACCTCCTGGACCGGTGGAGCGAGCCGCACCGCCGGTACCACGGCTGCACGCACCTGCTGTCGGTACTGGAAGCGCTGGACCTGCTCACCGATCCCGTTGACCCGCCCCGCACGGTGCTGCTGGCCGCGTGGTTCCACGACGCCGTCTACCGGGGCGTCGCCGGCCAGGACGAGGAAGAGTCAGCCCGCCTGGCGGAGGAACGGCTGGTTGCTGCCGGCCTTCCCGAGGCGGAGACCGCCGAGGTGGCCCGGTTGGTGCGACTGACATCGGACCATCGCCCCGAGCCGGGGGACGACGACGGTGCCCTCCTCTGCGATGCCGACCTTTCCGTCCTGGGCGGGGAACCTGACGAGTACGCGAGGTACGTTGCCGACGTCCGCCAGGACTACGCCCACATTGGCGACGCTGACTTCGCTGCCGGGCGCGCCGCCGTCGTACGCCACCTGCTGGACCTGGACCCGCTCTTCCACACCGGCCGGGCGCGGGAACTGTGGCTGGACGCCGCCCACCGGAACCTGAAAGGCGAACTGGCGTGAACGCACCCACTTCAAACCCCCGCCACGCACTGACGGCAAGTGCTGCCCACCGGCAACTGCCCTACAACGTACGGCAGGAATGGGGGCTCGACGGCGCCAGGACCGTAACGTCCGGGGCGGACCTCGCCGTGGTGGTGGACGTCCTGTCCTTCAGCACCTGCGTCAGCGTCGCCCTGGACCGGGGGGCCGTCGTTTTTCCGTTTCCCTGGAAGGACACCAGCGCGGAGGACTTCGCCGCCCACCACGGCGCGCAGCTGGCAGGGCCCCGCAACGGCGGCGGACTGAGCCTCTCGCCGGCGAGTATCCGGGCTGCGGGGTCCTTGGAACGGGTGGTCCTGCCGTCACCGAACGGTTCCGCTCTTTGCCATGAGCTGGCGGGCGAGGTCCCGCTGGTAGCTGCGGTATCGCTCCGCAATGCGGCAGCAACAGCAGATTGGGTGGTGGGCAACTTCGCTGACGATGCCGTGATCGCAGTGATTTCCGCCGGTGAACACTGGCCGGACGGCACCCTCCGCCCTGCTGTGGAGGACCAGATCGGCGCAGGTGCGTTCATTGCGGGCCTGGTTGCTGCGGGCAAGGGCGGTTACGAGGCCGAAGACGGCAGGCACGGCTACTCACCTGAAGCTGTGGCGGCGATGGCGGTGTTCGAGGCCGCGGAGCCGCGGCTCCGGGACATGCTGCACGGGTGTTCGAGCGGCCGCGAGCTGGCCGGTGCGGGCTACGCCGACGACGTGGATATCGCCGCGGAATTGGACGATAGCATGTCTGTCGCCCTCCTGATCAACGGGGCATTCAGCCCCCGCTGAAGGACGCGGCGCCCTCCTGGTCCGGCCCGGGCCAGGCGATACATTCTGCCGCCCGGACCTTTACGGTCGTGGTTTCGGGATGCGACACTGCTCGGATGACCCTGCGCATCCAGTCCCTTTGCATCGATTCGACCGATCCTAAAGTGCCCGCGGACTTCTGGGAGAAGGCATTGGGGTGGCGCCACACCTACGAGGCGGACGACGAAATTGTGCTCGAGCCACCGGCGGGCAGCCCCGAGGACGGGGTATCCCCGGACCTGCTCTTCCTCAAGGTGCCCGAGCGCAAGGAGGTCAAGAACAGGCTTCACCTGGACCTGCGGCCCGAGGACCGCGACGCAGAGGTTGCAAGGCTTGAAGGCCTTGGCGCCAGACGCGTTTCCGTGGGCCAGGGCTTGGAGGTTACGTGGGTGGTGATGGCTGATCCGGACGGCAATGAGTTCTGCGTCCTGCGGGCGCTGCGGCCGGATGAGTCAGCGGAATAGTCGCCCGTCAGCTCATCCGTTTCCGCGCGCTGCTTCCCCGGTTTGCGCCGCCCCGTCTACCGGTAGGCGTTGACGAACGGCGCGTTGGTGGGCACGATCTGCTTCCCCAGTGGCATCAGGGACACCGGGATGAGCTTCAGGTTCGCGATGGCCAGCGGGATGCCGATGATGGTGATGGCCATGGCAAAGGCCGTGACCACATGGCCGATGGCGATCCAGATACCCGCCACCAGCAGCCAGATCACGTTGCCCAGTAGGGAAAACACTCCTGTTCCCCCCGGCTTGTCCACCACCGTGCGGCCGAACGGCCACAGCGTATATGACGCAATCCTGAACGAAGCGATGCCCCATGGAATGGTGATGATCAGGAGGCAGCAGATGACGCCGGCCAGGAAGTAGCCCAGCGCAAGCCAGAATCCCCCGAAAACCAGCCAGATGATGTTGAGCAGTGTCTTCATTCATCCATTGTGCCCCGGGGGCTTCGACAAAAGGATGGGGGTTTGCCCTGACCGATCCCTTACCCCGGCTGCTACACCGGAGCAGCAGCACCCTTCGCTGCCTGCACAAAGGCACGCACCTTGGCCAGGTCCTTCACGCCCCGGGATGCCTCCACACCGGAGGAGACGTCGACGCCCCAGGCGTGGGCTGCGGTGGAGGAGGAACCAACGTTGGCGGGGTCGAGGCCGCCGGCGAGCAGCCAGCGCCGTCCTTGAAGAACTGGCAGGGCGGCAACGGAGGCGTAATCCCAGGCCTTCCCGGAGCCCGGCACCGCTGCGTCGATCAGCAGCACGTCCTCGCCCCAGTCTTCGAACTCCTCTGGAGCTGCCTCCATGGTGACTGCCCTGATCAGTTTCATGCCCGCGTCATGCACGGTAGCGACGTCTTCACGGGTGCGCGGGCCATGCAGCTGGACCCATTCCAGCCCGGCTGCGCGGGCGATCGCCACGGCGTCGGCCACCGGCTCGTGGCGGAATACTCCGATGGGCGAGACTCCCGCTGGGACCTCCGCCAGCAACGAGGACGCCTGGGACGGGGTGACAACGCGGGGGCTGGCAGTAAGGACGAAACCCACGGCATCCGCCCCGGCATTTACCGCTTCACGGACAGATTCGGGCGTACTGAGACCACACACTTTTACAAACATTCCCGGCTCCTTGAGGCTGTTCTTGTGTTATCCCCCCGGAGGAGAGTAGCAGGAAGGCGGGCCGCGGGATGTACGCAGGGGAATTAGGCTGGGCAGATGGAGATCATCCGCTTTGCAGACCTTTTGCCCGAACCCTGGCGGAACGGCGGCGGTGTGACGCGCCAGCTGGCCAGCGACCCCGGGACAGCTTCCGCGCAGGACGGGACCTGGGACTGGCGGGTCAGCATCGCCGACGTCAGCAAGGCCGGTGACTTTTCTGCGTTCCCGGGGATGGAGCGGGTGTTGACGGTGGTCGAGGGTGAGCTCCTGCTGCTGTCCGTGGACGGCGCTGAACACCCCCTCGAGAAGTACCGGCCGTTCCGTTTTCCTGGCGGGGCCAGCACGCATGCTTCCCTTCCAACGGGCGACATCCGGGACCTCAATGTCATCACGCGGGCAGGCCGCTTCAAGGGCTTCACGTCCATCATCGAGCTCTCGAAAAAGCGTGCCAAGCCCATTTTTGAGGGGCAATTGGGGATCCTGCTCCAGGGACAGGCCACGGCGGCTGAAGGAACCAATGAACCCGAAACACTGGCGCGATACGACGCGGTGGTGGGTTCCGACGTCGGCACCCCCGACGTCCTGGGCCGCGGCTTCCTTGCCGTCGTTTCGATCGACCCGGTAGAGGATGAGCCCGGCCCGGAATAGGCCAGCCTGGCCTTGGGAAGCAGAGCCTTTCCACACTGGTGGCTCCACGCGGCCGTCCCTAGACTCGGGCTATGACCACTTCAACGTTCAATGCGCTCCTGTCCACCCAGATCGGCAACGAATTCACGGCATCGCAGCAGTACATTGCCGTGGCCACCTGGTTCGCCAACCAGGACCTCCCCCAGCTGGCCAAATACTTCTACCGCCAGTCTGTGGAGGAACGGAACCACGCCATGATGATGGTGCAGTACATGCTGGACCGGGACATCGCCTTCACCATTCCAGGCGTCCCCGCCGTCCGCAACGACTTCACCTCGGTCACCGAGCCGCTGGCCCTGGCCCTGCAGCAGGAAAAGGAAGTCACCCGCAACATCGAGGACCTGTTCCGGGCCGCCCGCGGCGAAAACGATGCGTTGGGCGAGCAGTTTATGCTCTGGTTCCTGAAGGAGCAGGTGGAGGAAGTCGCGTCCATGACCACGCTCCTGAACATCGCCGAGCGGGCAGACAATCTGTTCGACATCGAGAACTTCATTGCCCGCGAAACCATCGGCGACGGCGGCCGCGACTCCTCCGCCCCGGAAGCTGCCGGCGGCGCCCTCTAACGTTCGAAGCCCAGGCAGGCCACCCGGTGGTGAGGTTCCGCACCATCAGTGGCCGCCCGGCGTCGGGCGTTGCTACGCTGGAAGGGTAGGCTCCGCAAACGGGCCTCCGGACGACGGTTCAGTACCCGGCACGCGACAAGACTGGCCAAAGGATCTGTCATGTCGTGGTTAATCCTCATTCTTTCCGGCGCCCTTGAAGCCGTGTGGGCAGCAGCCCTGCACCGTACCTTCCAGGCTTCCGGCCGGCGCCGCATCGCCCCCGCCGCGCTTTTCCTGGTCTCCGTCGCCGCCAGCACCGGTGGCCTGGCCATCGCCATGCAATCGATACCCACCGGAACGGCCTACGCAGTGTGGGTGGGCGTGGGTGTGGTGCTGACCTCCGCCTACGCCATCGTCACCAAGGTGGAACGCCCGACGGCGGCACGGCTCCTCCTGCTGTCCGGCATCGCGGTGTGCGTGGTGGGCCTGAAGGTGGTGGCGTAATGCTGCGGCGCTCGATACCCTGGCTGGTGCTTCTTGCCTCGGCCGTTCTCGAAGCGGTGTGGGCCACGGCCCTCGGTTTGTCCGACGGCTTCACCGAGCCCGTTCCCACCCTGGTCTTCGCCGTGACGGCAACGTTGAGCATGCTGGGCCTGGGTATGGCCATCCGGACTATTCCCCTGGGCACCGCCTACGCGGTTTGGGTGGGAATTGGTGCGGCGCTGACCGTGGGTTGGGCCATGGCCACCGGCGTCGAAGCCTTCAGCGTGGTGAAAGTGGTGTTCATCGCTGGAATCGTCGCCTGCGCGGCCGGGCTCAAAGCGCTGCCCGGCGGGGCCGACGCCCATGAGGCGGAAACTGCCGCCTCAACCCGCCGCTGAGCCTCCCCATGTTTGAGGCAGGCCGACGGCGTGGCCCCGCAGCCCGCCGTCGTATGCGGCACTCCTGAAACGAAAGGTGGGGAGATTCAGCGGGCGGTCTAGGCTTTTGCCATGGACTCCCCCGAGATCACCCAGGCAATGGCCGCCCTCCGGGCAAGGCTCGTTCCGGGCACGCGGACCGTGCTGGGCATCGCAGGCGCCCCTGGTTCCGGCAAGTCCACCTTCGCCGAATGGATTCGGCAGCAGTTCGAGCCCGGGCAGGCAGTAGTGGTGCCCATGGACGGCTTCCATCTCGGCAACGCCATCATCGACGGCACCCCGCTGCGGCAGCGCAAGGGTGCCATCGACACGTTCGACGCCGGCGGTTACCTTTCGCTGCTGCGCCGCCTGGTGCGCCGGGATGAGCCTGTTGTCTACGCCCCGGAGTTCCGGCGCACCCTGGATGAACCGGTCGCTGCTTCCATCGCGATCCCTGCCGATGTCCCGCTGGTGATCACGGAGGGCAACTACCTGCTGATGGAACAGGAACCCTGGAAGGACATCCGGGCGCAGCTCGACGAGGTGTGGTTTGTGGACACGCCGCCGGAGCTGCGCCTCACGCGTCTGGTGGAACGGCATGTGTCGTTTGGCATGGAGCCGGCTGCCGCTGAGGCGTGGGCAACCGGCCCGGACGAAGCCAACGCCGGGCTGATCCAGGCGACCCGCCCGGCTGCGGACCGGATCATTCCCTGGCATTAGGGCTGGCGGATATAGGGACGTGATGGACCTCTGCTGCATGCACCGCCGTGACCTCCGCGTTCCGATTGTGGAAACCGTGGAGGCCAAGGCGGAGCTTGTGCAGCAAGGCAAGGTCAAACACCAGGGAGCGTGCCGCGTACTCGCCTTCGCCCCGGCGATTCCTCACCGGCACCATTGGCGCCTCTAACCTGGGCGACGGCGTCCCTAGACTGAAGCCTATGGACTCACTTCTCTACGACCTGCCTGCGCTGACCATCCGCCGGATTTCCGTGAGCGGGATGAACAACAGCGTGTACGTGTTGACCGCCAAAGCCAGCGGCGAACAGGTGCTGATCGACGCCGCGGATGACCTGCCGGCCATCCAGCAGCTGCTGCAGGATACGGCTGCGGATACATCCGGGGAGCCCATGCTCGCCCTGATCGCCACCACGCACCAGCACTGGGACCACGTGCGGGCGTTGAAGGAGCTGGTGGCCGTCACCGGTGCGCCCACTGCAGCAGGAAAGGACGACGCCGACGCGTTGCCTGTTGCGGTTGACCGGCTCCTTGAGCACGGGGACACGGTGGCCGTGGACGGCTTCGAACTGACCGCGGTCCACCTGCGCGGGCACACCCCCGGGTCGATCGCGTTTGTGTACAGGGACCCGGAAGGCCCCACGCACATCTTTTCCGGCGACTCGCTGTTCCCCGGCGGAGTGGGAAACACCCAAAAGGATCCGGAGCGGTTCACCCAGCTTCTGACCGACGTCACCGAGCGGCTGTTCGGCGCTTACCCGGACACCGCCGTCGTACATCCCGGCCATGGCAAGCCGACAACCTTGGGTGCTGAGCGGCCACACCTCGAGGAGTGGCGCGCCCGCGGCTGGTGAGTTCAGGCCGCGCTGCGCTTGGTGGTTCCCCTGCGCAAAATCCCGGGTGCTACGGATAGACCCGTAGCGCCCGGGATTTTGTGTATCGCCAGCTAGTCTGCGCGGCGAGAAACCCGTAACCTTAGCGGCTGCGGCGCTCGTTCGACGCGGGAGCCGAGGCGCGGCGCGGGCCACTGCGGGCGGGACGGCCGGAGCCGCCGCCGTTGCTTGAACCGTAGGAGCCGCCGGAGGTTCCACCGGTGTTCGAGGACCAGACAGCCTTGTTGCCGCCGCTGGCCACACCTGCACCTGCACCTGCCGAACGTGAAGTGCCGCCGGTCCGGGCACCTGCACCGGCTGCGGCACGCTGGCCCGTTGCCGGACGTCCGCTGCGCTGTCCGCCGGAGGAAGCCGGACGACCTGAGGAAGCCGGGCGGCCGGTGCCACCGCGGGGAGCGTCGCTGCGGATTACACGTGAATCAGTACGTCCGTCCGAACCGCGGCCAGCCGCTGCACGGCCACCTGCCGCGGGGACGTCGTTGCGGTGCGTCGAAGCTGCAGTGCCGCGGCCACGGGCGTTGCGGCGGGCAGCTGCTGCGGCAACGGCACGGTCCTCGTTCTGCTCGGCAACGCGGTCAAACGCTGCGCGGGCTTCGGTGCGGCCCTCGAACGCTGCTGCGCGGCGCTCGGCACGGGGAACATCGGTACGGGTGGGCTCGGCGGAAACCCGGCCGCGTCCACCACGGCCGCCACGGCCACCGGCAGTGGGTGCAGCCTGGCGGCGTGCCCGCTTGCGCTCGGCGTTGGCGCCCGTTGAGGTGCCGCCGCCCTGCTGAGCGGCCTTCTTGGCCAGCAGCGCTGCGCGGGTGCGCGGATCGATCTTCTCAGCCATTTCGCCCACGAGCTCGGCAACGATGGGCGAGCTTGCTGTGACGCGCTCGAAGTTAACCTCGACGCCGGCGGCCTTCATCAGCTTCTTCACGTCGGTCTGCTGCTCCGGGAGGGTCAGCGTCACCACAGTGCCGTCGGAACCGGCACGGGCGGTGCGGCCTGAACGGTGCAGGTATGCCTTGTGCTCGGTGGGCGGGTCAACGTGGATCACCAGTTCGACGTCGTCCACGTGCACGCCGCGGGCTGCGACGTCGGTGGCCACCAGGACGCGGACGTCACCGGAGGAGAACTCGGCGAGGTTGCGGTCGCGGGCGTTCTGCGACAGGTTGCCGTGCAGGTCCACGGCGGGGATCCCGGCGTCGGTGAGGGTCTTGGCCAGCTTGCGGGCGTGGTGCTTGGTCCGCATGAAGAGGACGCGGCGGCCGGCACCGGAGGCCAGCTCCACGATCAGCTGCTTCTTGACGGTCTGGTCGTTGACCACCAGGACGTGGTGCTCCATGGTGGTGACCGCTGCCTGCGGGTCGTCCACGGAGTGCGTGAGCGGGTTGGACAGGTAGCGCTGGACGATCTTGTCCACCCCGTTGTCCAGGGTGGCGGAGAAGAGCAGGCGCTGGCCCTGGCTGGGGGTCATGTCCATGAGC
The DNA here is from genome assembly GCF_054408515.1 of Arthrobacter sp. D3-16. Lineage (NCBI taxonomy): Bacteria > Bacillati > Actinomycetota > Actinomycetes > Micrococcales > Micrococcaceae > Arthrobacter > Arthrobacter sp. D3-16. The sequence continues at coordinate 3,884,473 of NZ_CP096437.1, forward strand.
TTCTTCACCACGGGCAGGAAGCCGAGGTCGGCCATGTGGTCAGCCTCATCCAGGACGGTGATTTCCACGGCCTCGAGGGTGAGGATGCGCTGGCGGATCAGGTCCTCCAGGCGGCCGGGGCACGCGATGACGATGTCGACGCCGGCACGGAGGGCCTTTTCCTGGCGGGCCTGGGAGATGCCGCCGTAGATCACGGTGGTGTTCAGGCCGGCAGCCTTGGCCAGCGGCTCGATGGTGGCGTTGATCTGCGTGGCCAGCTCGCGGGTGGGCGCAAGGACCAGGCCCATGGGGCGGCCCGGCTTGCGGAAGTGCTTGGCTTCGCGCTCAGCGAGGCGTGCCACCAGCGGGATGGCGAAGGCGATGGTCTTGCCGGAGCCGGTACGGCCGCGGCCCAGGACGTCGCGTCCTGCGAGGGTGTCAGGGAGGGTCTTCACCTGGATGGGGAACGGCTCGGTGATTCCCTGTGCGGTGAGGGTGTCGGCAAGGGCTTTGGGCGTGCCGAGGGCAGCAAAAGTAGTCAAAGTTCAAAGGTCTTTCAGGCGGTATCCGTGCGGATATCGGCCCCCGACGCCGGTTGGCCCAGGGGGTTCGCCGAAGAAAAGTCAGGTGATCAACCAGCCTGCTGCCGCTTATGCAAAGCGGCGGCCGGGACCAAATGGAACGCGTTCATCGACGCAGGATGTGCCTCTCACATGAAAAAAGCCCCGTCCCCTAAATGAAGGGGTACATGGGCATCACTGCACATCAAGTTCCACCAGTCTAGCATCCTTCGCGCGCTCCCCTGCTCCACCCACCCCAACCGGGCAGCTTAAGCGTTGCGAAGACAGGCGTGCGGGGGCAGGGTTGAGGCATGAGCGAACACGCGGCCCACCAGCACGAACACCAGGCAATGCACGACGGCGGCCCCGGCCTTTCCGGGGACAGCGGGAGTCAGGGGATCCGGGACGCGGCGTCCCTGTGGGACGAGAGGTACCGCAGCAAACCCCAGATCTGGAGCGGTAAGCCAAACCCCCAACTGGTCCGCGAGGCGGCCGGGCTGCGGCCGGGGCATGCGCTGGACCTGGGCTGCGGCGAAGGCGCCGACGCCATCTGGCTCGCCCAACACGGCTGGACCGTCACCGCCGTCGACGTTTCAGCCGTGGCGCTGGAACGTGCGCACGGGCACGAGAAGGCCGCATTGGCACGCGAAAGCGTGCACGCAGCCGAGGGCGCCATCGCCAGCCGCATCCATTGGCAGCAGGCCGACCTCGAGGAATGGCAGCCCGAAGAGTCGTACGACCTGGTGACCTCGCAGTTCCTCCACTCCCAGGAACTCGCCTGGCAGGGTCCCCTTCGCACTGCCGCCGCGGCGGTCAAGCCGGGCGGAACCCTGCTGGTGGTGGGGCATCATCCGCACCGCCTACCGCCGTGGGGCGGGGCGCACACGCACGACGGAATGTTCTACACCGGAGAGCAACTGGTCCAGGAGTTGGGGCTTGACGGACCCGAATGGCAGCTGGAACTGCAGACCAGCCGGGAGCGGCCGGTGACCGGACCGGATGGCCAGCACGCCACCATAGCCGACGTGGTGGTCCGCGCCAGCCGGCTCGCCTGACTCCCCTCGGAGTGTTTGTCCAAATGTGCAGACTTCGGAGGCAGCCAAGCCTGCATAGCTGGACAAAATCTCAACGGGTTTTGGCGGTGACCCGGGGCGCGATGGCTGCCGCGGCCAAGGCCACCACGGCGGCGAGACCAAAGACCCCTGAGAAGGATTCCGTCGTCGTGGTGAAGGCCGCGAACACGATGCCGGTGGTGGCCAGGGCGAGCGCGCCGCCCAGGGAGTCGGAGATGGACATGGCCGAGCTGTTGAAGCCCTCGTTCTCCTTGGTGGACAGAGCCAGGGTCATCACGCTCAGCCGCGGATAGAGCAGGCCCATGCCGCCGCCAGCGAAGATCCACCCGGCGATGGCGACGGCAGCCGGCCACTGCAGCGCGGTGGTGGCCAGGGCAAGGACTACGGCGCCCAGCACCATCAACGAACCAATGCGGACGGCGCGGCGGTGGGACAACCGCGCGCCGAGCCGCCCCTGGACGGCCGAGGCGCCCGCCCAGGCCAACGCTCCACCGGTAAGGGTGAGCCCGGCAAAGGTGGGCGAAAAGGCGTACTGCTCAATCAGCAGGTACGGCAAATAGACTTCGGCGCCGAAGAATGCGGCGGAGGCAAGCCCGCGGACCAGGATTACGCTTGGCAGGCCGCGCCCGGCAATGAGGGTGCGCGGCGGCACCAACGGCCGCACGGCCACCAGGGCAACCACGACGGCGGCCACCGCCAGGAGTGCCGGCGCTGCGGGGAAGCCGGGAAGCCTGGCCTCCCGGGAAAGGTTGAGCCCCAGCACGGCAAGCGCTGCAAGGGTGGCCCAGGCAAGGCGGCCGATTGCCCACGGGGTGGACGGCTGCTCCGCGGGGGCTGCCTGTTCCTTGGTGGACGTCATCCCGCGGAGCACCGGCACGATCATCACCAGTGCGGGGATGACCAGGCCCACCACACCGAGGAACACCCAGTGCCAGCTCAACACCTGCGCCACGATCCCGGCGGCGAAGGGCCCCACCAGGGACGGGATCACCCAGGCCGCGGAGAAGGCAGCGAAGATCCTGGGGTGCAGCAGCCCGGGATAGATGCGGGCCACCAACACGTACAGCGCAACGGTCAGGGCTCCGCCGCCCAACCCCTGCACCAGCCTGCCTGCCACCAGCAGCGGCATGGAGACGGCGGTGCCGGCGATCAGCAGCCCCGCCACGAACAGCGCTACTGACGCATACAGGGGAACGGTGGGTCCCCGCCGGTCGGACCAGTTTCCGGCAGCGACCATGCCGATCACGCCGGTCGCCAGCGGGCCGGCGAACGCCAGGGCGTAGAGGTTCGCGCCATTCAGCTCACGGCTGACCACGGGCATGATGGTGGTCACCGCAAGGGATTCGAACGCCGCGAGGAACACCAACCCGCAGGCACCGATGGTCACCCACAGGTACGGCCGCTGCAGTATGCCGGCGTGGGGGTCGGCGGCTGAAAGGGTTGTCTCGCGCACGCTTCTGGGCCGATCGGTCGCTTGTCTGTCGTGCCAGCATAGCGGCCGGCAGTGACGGGGCCGGCGCTTCCTGCAGAACCCACCAGTTCGATCCCCGGAATCCGCTGCTGCAGGGCGGGTTCCGCGTTCATCACATCGGCGAGCACCACTTGTTCACCCAAGTAGTTGCCTGCTACCCGGTCGAATCACCGACGAAGCGGTTCCGTCCGGCTCGATAACCGAATACCGCCGCAAGCAGGCCAACGGCCAGGAAGAGGACGCCGGCGGCTGTGAAGGACCCGGTGGCCTGGTGCAGTTGGCCCACCAGCAGGGTCCCCGTTGAACCGAGCCCGTAGCCCACGCCCTGCATCATCCCCGACAGGTGCGCCGCAGTATGCCCGTCCCGGGTGCGCAGCATGATCATGGTGAGCGCCACCGCGGTGAGGCTCCCCTGGCCCAGCCCCAGCAGTCCTGCCCAAACCCAGATCAGCTCGAGCGGCCCGAAGATGCTCAGCGCAAAGCCTCCGCCGGTCATTAGCGCCACCACGGTGTTGATGGCGCGCTGGTCCCGAAGCCTCGCCGCGAGGGCCGGGGCGAAGAGCGAGCCGAGCATTTGCAGCACGATGGACGCGGACACGATCAATCCCGCCGTGGCGCCGTCCACTCCCCGTTCCCGCAGGATGGGTGCCAGCCACGCGAAGACGCTGAAGGACATCATGGCTTGGAGCACCATAAAGATGGTGACCTGCCACGCCACCGCCGAGCGCCAAACGTTCACCCCCTCCTTCACTGCCTGGTGCCGGACGGGGCGCTGCCGTAACGCCACCGGCAGGAACAGGAAAAGGACGACGGCGGCGGGCAGCGCCCAGAACCACAGCGCGAGGGTCCAGTGCCCGGTCGCCGTGTAGACGGGGTAGGTAAAGCCGGCTCCCAGGGCGGCAGAGGCGCAGATGGCTGTGGTGTAGAGCCCGCCCATGAGGCCCAGCCGGTGCGGGAAGTCGCGCTTGACCAGCCCCGGCAGGAGCACATTGCACAGGGCGATGGCGGCACCACAGGCGGCTGTCCCGGCAAGGAGGGCGGGCAGGTGTCCTGCTCCCTCCATGGCTCCCCGCAGGCTGAGTTCCGCCGGGCGAAGCAGCAGCCCCGCCGTCAGCACAGCCATGGCGCCGAGGAGCACGCGCTCGGCACCGAACCGGCGGGCCAGCACCGGAGCCAGGGGCGCAAACACACCCAGCAGCGTCACCGGGACAGTGGTCAGCACGACAACCGCCCACCCCGGCAGTGCGGCCTGCGACGTCACCTCGGGAAGCACCGCCGAGAAACTGGAGAAGACCGTGCGCAGGTTCAGGCCGATCAGGACCAGGCACAGGCCCAGGTAAACCAGGCCCCTCCGGCTTCCCACGAGTGTGGGTTCCGCCGCCGGCAACTCATCAATCCCGGCGTCCACCAGGTTCTCGGGGCGGGGTTTCATTGGGGGCTTGGCGGGCCGGTCCTTCTTCGCCGCAGCACTCGTCGCTTCCGTCACCCGCCCATTCTCGCAGGAGGGCTGGAAGGCCGAGTTATCCACATAGGGCCCCGGATGGCTGCTTGGGGCGCAGGTTCGAGCCATAGCTTTGGAAGCATGAACAACGCCCAACCGCCCGGCTCTGGCCCGCCCCTGCCGGACGCCGAGCCTTCGGCCAGGGTCACCCGTTCTGCCACCTCCAGTCTGATGCTTGCCGTCATCGCGCCGGCCAGTATCTATTTCACCTTTCCTTTCGCACTCATCGCCTTGATCGGAGCCGCTGATGCCGGCGGGCACACCCTGTCGTCCTGGCTGGTCCCCTTGATTTTCTGGAGCCTTCCCGTGCCCATTGGAATCATCTCCATCTGCCTGGCTCTTTCCACGCTCAGGAGGTTTGTGCCGGAGTCCGAAAGCGGGCGCTTAGCGGTCAAGTCGCTGTGGATTTCGAGCGTTGCTTTTATCATCGGTTTCTTCGTCACGCTGCGCTTCATGCATGGCATGCGGTACTTCTGAGAAACTCCCTGGACGCCATGGGTTGTCTCCCTCTGCCTTTTCTTCATCAATCTCCAGCCGCCGGTATTCTGAAGGGGATGAGTGAATCCCCAGAAACCCCCCAGCCGCAGCATCTTCCGAGGCCGGTAACCCCCGGAACCCAGGCTTCCTACGGCACGTACGGCGGCCGGCCTGTCAGCTTCGTTCGCCGCGGCACTCGCCTGCAGGGACGCCGGCAGGCAGCGTGGGAACTTCATGCCGAGCGTTGGGCCGTGAACGTCCCCCGGCATGTAGCCAACACCTCAGTCCATCCGGACTACACCTTCGACGCCGAGGCGGAGTTTGGCCGCAAGGCGCCCCTCATCGTTGAGATCGGCTCGGGCCTGGGCGACGCTGTCTGCCACGCCGCGGAGCAGAACCCGGACACGGACTTCCTCGCCGTGGAGGTCTACACTCCCGGGCTGGCAAACACCATTATCAAGATCAACAGCCGGGGACTGAGCAATGTCCGGGTTGTCGAGGCCAACGCACCGGAGGTCCTGGCCACCATGCTTCCGGAGGGTTCCGTCAGCGAACTGTGGGTGTTCTTTCCCGATCCCTGGCACAAATCCCGCCACCACAAGCGCCGTCTCATCCAACCGGAGTTCGTGGACCTTGCTGCCCGTGCCCTGAAGAAGGGCGGGCTATGGCGTATTGCCACGGACTGGTCCAATTATGCAGTTCACGTCCGCGATGTCCTGGCGGATTCGAAGGACTTTGAGAACCTGCACACCGGCGAGCGCCGCGGACCGGAAAGTCCCCTGACCCAGGTGTGGCAGTCCGGCGTGGAATCAGTGGTGGGCGGAGCCCCAGTCCGTGAAGGCCGTGCCCCGGTCAGCACGGAACACACCGGCCCCAACGAGGGCGTGGACGAAACGGGCGGCTGGGCCCCCAGGTTCGAGGGAAGGATCCGGACCAGCTTTGAAAGCAAGGCCCACGAGGCCGGGCGGCTCATTTTTGATCTCTGCTACCGCCGCGGTTAGTTCCAGCGGAGGTACACCCGGCGACGCCGACTCAGGCGCATCAGCCCACGCTGATGGAGGCAACGATCTCCTTGAGCATGCTGAGCCTCAGTTCCACGTCAGGGTTGACGTAGGGCCAGATGGCTACCAGGCCGATGAACCGCCCGCGTTCCCACACGCCCACGGTCGCTGCGACTTTCCCCGACCCCTCGGCGTCGTCGTAGCCCGCCACCACTGCGTACGCGGCCTTGCCGGGGAGGTTCAACTCGCCTTCCGTGAGAAGGGTGCCCGCCTTTTCCTCCAGGTAGAAACCGGACATCAGGTGCGCCCAGCCGTTGGCCTGCGGTGCGCCCTGCACCGAGGTGTCGTCCTTGATAACAGTGACAAGGACTCCACCGGGCAATCCGTACTGCTCAGTGTTGGGGCCGGCCGTGGAGTCTTCCAGGACCTGGGTGTGCTCGGGAAACTCTGCTGTGAACCCCAGCGGGGATTCGATGTGGACTGACATTCTTGCTCCTTGAGCGGGTGGATCGTAGCTGGGCTGGGTGCGGGGGCAGGATGCTGCCCGGTCCGGTTACAGCCGCTCGAGCCTGGCGTCGTTGGGGACCTTGTAGTACGTGGAGACGTTCGTGGTGGCCTGGCTCTCGGTTTTGACCTCAACCTCGCCCACCTTGACGTCAAGCCCGGCCTCATTGGACGCGGTCACCACGTTGTTGACCTGGACTGTGGCAGAACCGGCTCCGTACAACCTGGCGGCATCGCGTGCTGCGCCGTGGTCGTTCCCCAGCGCGACATTCCGCAGGTAGCTGTCGACCAGGGGCTTGTTCTCGGGTGAGTAATCGACGTCGATCTTTACAGTGCCCTGGGTTCCCACCGTGACCGACGACTCGAGCTTTGCAGCCTTGACGTCCGTACCCGCTGTGACTCCTTGCGCCACCGTTCCATCCATGGACACCGACACGGACTCGATGTTGCTGTGCTTGTCCATGTTCACCTGCAGTCCGCCCTTGCCTGAAGCTTCGAAAACGCGGCCGTCCAGGTTGAGCTTGCCCTGGGCCGAAACCTCGCCGCTGGCTGTCGAGGTGCCATCGGTCAGGTTCCGCTCGTAGGCCAGGTCCAGCTTGGCCGAGCCTGATGCCGCCCCCGTCTCCCCCTCGGCTTCCAGCGACAGGGTTCCCTTGGCTTTGTCCGTCTGCCCGGTGGAGCCGTTGTCACCGGCTGCCTCGTTGATGGTGTCCAGGATGTAGCCGGGCGGATTGCCGGCCACATCCTTGATCTCGCCCACGCTGTCCGGCGGCAGGTCCCGGTACATCTGTTCCCGGGCTGCCATGGCTTCTTCCACGCTCCCGAAGGAGTATTCGCGGGACACTTGCCCATTAAAGGTCACGCCGGCGGTTCCGGTGGTGTCGTTGACGCCCAGCCCCATGTTTCCATACACCTTCATGGTGGCGGAGCCATCGGCATTCTCCACCACTTCGGTGCCTACCTCGGCACCGCCGTGCACCCATGCCACGCGGGCTTCGATGGAGGCCTTACCCGTCTCGGAGTAGACGGGGATGTCCGCCTTGGCCAGGTCCTGGAGATGTTCCTTGGCCTGCTCCTGCGCGGACTTGGGAATACCGCCGTCCATTCGCATGAGGTCCTCGGCGAACGGACCGTCGTCGCTTTCGGCCTCGATCAGGTATTTCCGGTCCGCTGCAGAGAGGCTGTCCCACCATGCGGCCTGTTCTTCCGGGCTGGCGTCCAGCATGCGTTCCAGGCCGGCTTCCAGCTCCCGCCGGTGCCCGGCCGCGGCCGCGGCGGCCGCAGCCTGTTCCTTCAGCCAGTCTTGGGCCTGCTCAGCCAACGGCGTGATTCGGTCCCAGGCACCCATGCCGCCACCGCCGGATGAGGACGAGGAGGACTTTTCCTGCTCCTCCGCGTGCTGCAACAGGATCCTGGAGTTTTCACGCAGGCTGGACACAACCTTTTCCAGCCCGGGGCGGTGGCTTCCGCTCCACTCTTGCCGAAAACGTTCGCCGTCCGTGCCCTTCCATGGAGCCGCCTGGATCTGGCTGTGCAGGGAACTGGCCCGGGTGCTCAATAACGATGCAGCCTGGTCAGCTGCCTTCGCCAGAGCCCGTAACTGGCTGACGTCGGCGCCGTAAAAAGTCATGGTTCGTCCCCCGGGGAAGTTCGCGTGGATGTTCAGTCGCTGACCATATAGTTCCACAGCGGCGGGAACTTCGGCGATGGGCATCCCTCCCCATCCCGCAGCGGCGGCACTCGTCCCCGTTTCTTGAAACCACATAATCCGCCGCCCAATTCACATAGTCCTGACGGATCACTGGCCCGGACCATCAGCGCGTGGCACGATTGCCCTTATGCGGGGGCACGCTCCATCCGCGCATCCGTGCCTGCACAAAGGGAACAGCCATCAAAAGAGAATTGAGACAGGCCGCAGATGCGGCAGAGAACGTCACCAACTCCCGCACCCTGGAACTGGTGGCCCGGGCGGGCTTTGCTGCGAGCGGCATCCTGCACCTTTTGGTGGGCACTATCGCGATCCGTCTGGCCATGGGTGGTTCGGGCAACGCTGACTTCAGCGGTGCCGTGGCCGAGCTGGCCACCCAGCCTGCGGGACCTTTCCTGCTGTGGGCCAGCTTCGCCGCCTGCGCAGCCCTTGCGCTGTGGCAGACCAGTGATGCCATCTTCGATTACAACCAGTTGCCCACCAAGGAAAAGGCCGGAAAGAAGGCAAAGGCAGCGGCACAGGCGCTCGTGTTCGCGGGGCTTGCCCTCACGCTGATGTCCTTCGCAACGGGAACCGGCTCGGGCGGAGACAACCAGCAGGCGGCGAGCGACCTTACCGCGTCGGTGATGAAGGCGCCGGGCGGCGTGGCGCTCTTGGTCCTGCTGGGCGTGGGCATCGCCGTCACGGGCGTGGTGTACGCCGTCCGTGGCCTCCGAAAATCGTTCGAAAAGCATCTGGCGATGCCCTCGTCGTCCACCGCACGGACCGCCGTCACCGTTCTGGGCGTCACAGGATATGTGGCCAAGGGCATCGTCCTGCTACTGACCGGGCTGCTCATCGCCATAGCCGCCGTGCAGGCGCACCCTGAAGAGTCCACCGGCCTTGACGGCGGCCTTCGGGCACTCCGCGACCAGCCGTTCGGGGTGTACCTCCTGGCAGCCGTGGGCGCCGGACTGATCTGCTACGGCGTCTACATGATCGTCCGGGCGCGCCTCGCGAAAATGACCCAATAACAGGCGCGCCGGGGAAAGCCGCCATTGCGGCGCGGGCTGGAGCATGCCCCCGGGCTCGTGCCCGGCTGCTAGGGCACGGTAATGACCGCAACCGCGTGCTGGGTACCGTCGCGCAGTTCCACAGTCGAAATGCTGGCCAGTTGAATGGGTGTTGCTCCGGTAACCCTGACCCTGCCGCTGGGAGTAGCCGTCCAGGCACAGGCCCGGTCTTCGCCGCCGGCGCGGTCCCGCACCCACAGGGATAGTGTCCCGTCGGAAGGGAGGCTGCTGCCGTTCACCGCCAACTCGGTTCCCCAGGTCTTCCGGGCCAGGTCGATGCTGAACTGCAGGCCGCCTCCGGACTGCACCGAGTAGCTCGCATCCGGTTGCGCCGGCCGGTTCAGGACCGGACCCACCGCAAGCCCCACGGCGAGGCATGCTGCGGCAACGGCACCCATCAGCGCCGCCCGCCGCCGTCGTGCCTTCCGACGGCGGCGCGACAGTTCGGAGAGGAGGAGTGCCGGGGCCGCGGCTGCAGGGGCTTCCGGAGCACGCTTCCCCGCCGGGACGTCGGCGAGCGCCACCGCCTCCGGCACCGGCAGCGCGTCCAGCAATGCAGGCACTTTCTCCAGCCGGACCAGCTCGTCCCGGCACCTTGGACACTCCTGGAGGTGCGCTTCAAATTTCCCCAGGTCCCCGGTATCCAGTCCGCCCAGCAGGTAGGCGCCCAGCAAGTCGTGCAGCTCGGAACCGTTCACCGTTCCACCCCCATCTCGTCCAGAATGGTCCGTAACGCCCGCACCGCGTAGTAGGCCCGGGATTTTACGGTTCCGCTGGGGATATTCAGCTGCACCGCCGCCTCGTTCACAGTGAAGCGGCGATAGTGCAAGGCCACGAGCACGTCCCGGTGTTCAGTGCTGAGCCGGAGCAGGGCTTCCTCGACCAGCACCCTGTTCAGCAACTCATCTATGCGCTCCACAGCCTCGGCGGAGTCGGCGAGGCCGTCATACATCGCCTCCGCCGGGCGGCGCTGCGCCCTGCGGTAGTTGTCGATCATGATGTTCCTGGCCGTCCGGAAAAGATAGCTGCGCAGGCTTCCGGTGACTTCCGGCGCGTGCTGCCAGACGCGGAGCACCGTTTCCTGGACCACGTCCTCGGCCAGTTGCGGATCGCGGGAGGCACTGAGGACAAAGCGGCGAAGGGCGGGGCCGTGGTCGCGGTAGATGGACTCTACAACGTCCTCGTCAAGCGGCATTCCAGGACCTCCTGTCCCAAGCCTCCCGCACGGCACTTCCGCGCTCCCCGGCTGGTATGACGTCCCCAACCGGAGGTTGGTTCATTGTGAACCATTCTTCACCCGGAGGCGTCTTACTGGTTAGCGTCCGGTAGTTCAACGCCGGGCAAAAGCCAAGGAGCAAACCTATGAAAAAGCATCTGGGCGCAGGCCTCGCCATCCTGGCCCTGGCAGCGGCCTTGACCGGCTGCGCCGGTGGCACGGAAACAACTCCCGCCGCCAGCAGCCCGGCTGTCACGCCAGGCTCACCTCCCGCCTCTGCAACTGCCCCTGCTGCCTCTGTTTCTCCGCCTTCCGCAACCTCGACTTCAACGGCGAGCGCGGACGTCGACCTTATGACAGCGTCCTCGAGCGCCGGCACTATTGTGGTGGACGCCAAAGGTATGAGCGTCTACTTCTTCACCAAGGATGTAAAGGACTCAGGCACCAGCGCCTGCACGGACGCCTGCCTGACCGCGTGGCCCCCGGTCACCACCACCGCTGATACGCCCAAGGTCGAAGGAGTCACCGAGACCGTAGGCACTATCACGACGCCCGATGGCGCAAAGCAGGTAACCCTGAACGGGCTGCCCCTGTACTACTTCGCCAAGGACACCAAGGCCGGCGACATCCTGGGCCAGGGCGTCAACGACGTCTGGTACCTTGCGGATCCGTCCGGCGAAATGATCAGGATGGGCGCGTCCGGCTACTAAGCGTTGGCAATTCCAGGAGAGGGGCGGGCAATGTCACGGGAGCGGAACGGCCGGGAGGGTCCTTGGCAGTGGAACCTGTGAGGGGACCGGAAGTTCCGGTGACTTGCCCAGTCCGTTGGCAATGTGCTCGGGTACGGCCCCGGGCAGGGTCTCTGAAGCGGGGACTTCCCCGGGTTTTCCCGGGGAAGTTGGCTGGCCTGTAGCGGTCTCCGGCGCAACTGAACTGTCCGACGGCGGGGCGGCGGTCGGTTGCGCCGCTGCGGCAGGGTCCGCCGGAATAGAGGTCGGGCTGCCGGGTGCAGTGCCGGCTGGTGCCGTGCGGGCCGGGGAGGTGGGCAAAGGAGTTGCTGGCTGTTCGGCCTGGTCGCCCGCAGGTGCGCCGCCGGAACCGGTAATAAAGGACGTGACGGCCTGGTTGAACTGATTGAACGAGTGCCGGATGGATTCATCAGATGCCGCGGCAACTGCACCACCGGCACCAAGGGAGACCGCCACGGACAGGGTAGTGAGGACGATCCGGCGTTTGGCCCTGCGGCGGGCAGACAGTTCGTCAACCCGAGGTGCAGCAATCGTGTGTTCGGCGGGTTCAGGGTCAACACGAAGCGTCCCGTTGGCCCCGGCCATCAGGGCCAGCAGTTCGGCAGAAGGCTCCGGTGCATGAGACGCCAGGGTGCGAAGCTCGAGAAGGACGGGACGGAGCTGGGTGTCGCCGGCCAGGTCTGCCTCCAACAGCAGCTGGTCAACGGACCCGTCACGGCGGGATCCTGCAGTGTCACTCATGGTTTGCCTGGTTTCTTTTGAGCGTCTGTGCCTTGAGGTTTTGAAGGGCCCGGCGCTGGAGCTGCTTGATCGCGCCCTCGCTTTTGCCCATGATGCCGGCCACCTGTTCTATGGACAGGTCGGCCACTACGCGCAGGGCCAGCACTTCCTGGTGTTCGTCGCTGAGTCCGTCCAGCAGGGCGGCAGCCGCGCCGTTTAGCTCCACGGCACAATGTTCTGCTGACGGGGTGCTCCGCCCGTCCTCCAGAGGGTCGTACGGAGTCAGCTGGGGCCTGCACTCCAGCCGCCGGTAATGGTCCACCATGCGGGCGTGGGCAATGGAAAAAATGAGTGATTTGGCCCCTTGCAGCCCGCCGGTGAGGCCGCTGATCTTCGGGAAGAACGCCAGGAAAACGTCCTGGGTTACCGCTTCGGGATCGTCCACGCCGCGTGCCTTGAGGTATCCCAGTACCGGGCCCGCGAAGGACCGGTAGGCAACGCCGAACACCGCAGCCGGGTCCGTTCCGTCTGCGTCGTCGAATATGGCGATCTCTTCTTGGGCCAAAGTGTCTAGCACCGGCGGCTCCTCCATCCCGGAATAAGGCAATGCCCTTCCCGGTGTACGGTGCGTTCTGCGGGTCCTGCGCTTACTTCCCGCTGCCTTACGGCAGCTGATTCCGGGATTGAATCCGGGCCGGCGTCCCGAGCGCCGGCGTTATTCCTGAAAGGCCAGTTCCCGGAATCCAGGACTGCCGTACTGCGGGAAACGGATCTCATGCCGTTTCCCGCAGTACACACTAGCCAAGGGCGCTTAGCGGACCGAAACCGACGGGGCGTTCACGGCTGCCTTGCCGCCGTCGACGGTTGCAGCAGGAACCCCGGGAACTGCAGGGACGGCGGGAACTGCCGGTTCGCCGTCGACACCGGGAACAGCGGGGATGGCCGGAACAGCAGGAACCTCGGGGCGCTCGACCTCAACAGCAGCGGTACCCCCGGCTGCGGCGCCGGCCTCCGCGGCAGCGTCAGCCTGAGCTGCGACGTCGGTGCAGAAGCTTTCGATGTTCCCTTCACCCTGCGCGGCGATGGCCAGCGAGGAGAAGCCTTCGGAAGAAGCGCTCAGGCCACCGTTGGTGAACGAGGTGCAGAGGCCGAGGGCTGCGGCACCGGCTGCATCAACCGCCGTGCCGGCCGCGGCTGACACGGAAGCCTGGCCTGCGACGTTGCCTTCAGAAACCGTGGCAGTTCCTGCAGCTTCGGCGTCCACGTCAGCGGAGGCGTTGGCAGTGGCCTCGGCCTCGGCGGCAGCGTCAGCGGCTGCCTCTGCGTCGGTGGCGGCTTCTGCTGCCAGCTGCGGAGCCGGGGCACCGAAGAGGTTGTGGGCGGTCTGCTGTGCTTCGGCCGGGAGGATGCCGGAAACGGCGGCGGCGCCGGTTCCGCCGACGGCAATGGTGCCGGCTGCCAGGACTCCGGCGGCGACTTTGCTGGTGGCGAGAACGGTGAACAACGACATAAGACACTCCAAAAAACCTAGACAACATATTAGATTCAGGCCCGTCGGGCGGACCCATCACCTCCTACATCGCAGGGGACCACGGAAAGGTTACGGGTGGCCGGAATCTTTTTTCGCGGCGACGGCAGCGGCCATCATGGCGGCAGCCTGCAGGCAGCAACCTGCAGGCAGGAGCCGGCGCGGTTTAGGGACGGCGCTACGATCGATGCATGCCTGCGATCCCCGAGTTCCGGAAGAAGGCCAGCACCTGGCAGTCGATGGTGGACAGCAACAAAGCCCTCCTTCTGCGGAAGACCGGCGAAGACACCGCGCACTGGGTTGAGAAGGCCCGCGCCGCCGGCATCCGGAACGACGGCGAACTCCGCACCTGGATGCGCGACAGCTTCGGGGTGACCGGGTACGCCCAATACGCAGTGTCCTGGGAGATGTTCGGCTACCCGGAATTTATGCTGCGTGACGCCGACGAACTGATTGACGGGCAGTATGCCAACCACCCGCACCTGAGGCCCATCGCGGACGCCCTCCTGGCATGGGCGTCCGCAACCGACGGTGTGGAGATCCAGATGCGGAAGGGTTACGTGTCCCTCCACAGCGCCCGGCGGAAGTTTGCGCAGGTCACCCGGAGCATCAACACTGCCGTAGACGTAACCCTCCGGCTTGACGCCCCTGCGGAGGGCCGGATAGAAACCGTTAAGACCCGGGCCGATGACCCTTTCACCCGCAGGGTGCGCCTCACTTCACCGGACCAGGTGGACGACGAACTTTTGGTTATCCTGGCCGTGGCCCTAAAGCAGAACAGCTGACAGGGCAGAACAGCTGACGCGGGGCGGCCCCGCATCCTCCCCCGCCCCCGACGGTTCAGCACCAGCTATGGGATCACGACGGCGGACACGCCACCGTCCTTAACCGTCACCTCGAAGACGGTAGTGGACCCGCCCGGTGACGGCACAGCGACCCGGCGCGTGCCGTCCTGCGCAGCGAAGGCCTGGAACTCCATGTCCTGCGCCCAGTCATAGTCCGGCCGGTCAAACACCGTACCGATGGGCAGCACGGAGCCCTCCCGGACCCAGGTTGCCGCTTCCATAACCGAGTACTCCTTGCGGTGCCACCGGGGGCCCGCAAGCTGCTCGCCGGTTTCCAGATGGGTCCAGGTCCCTTCGGGCAGGTAGAAGGACACTGTGCCTGAGGGGTCCATCACGGGTGCCACCAGCAGGTCGGGGCCCAGCATGTATTGCCGGTCCAGATGTGCGCAGCCCGGGTCCTCCGGGAATTCCATAAAGAGCGGCCGCATCAGCGGAATGCCCTCTGCATACGCTTCCTCGGCCGCCATTTGAAGGTAGGGCATCAGGCGCATCTTCTGCCCGGTGAAGTGGCGGAGGACGTCCACCGACTCTTCGTCCACCAGCCACGGGACGCGGTATGAGTTGGAGCCGTGCAGCCTTGAGTGTGAGGACAGCAGTCCGAACGCGATCCACCGCTTGAAGATTTCCGGTTCGGGCGTGCCCTCAAAGCCGCCGATGTCATGGCTCCAGAAGGAGAATCCCGACGCCGCGAGCGACAGTCCGCCGCGCAGCGATTCAGCCATGGCTGCGAAGGTGGACTCGCAGTCTCCGCCCCAGTGCACGGGCATGGTTTGCCCGCCTGCCGTGGCTGAGCGGGCAAAGACCACCGCTTCGCCCTCACCCAGCTCCTTCGAAAGCAGGTCAAAGACGGTCCTGTTGTACAACTGCGCGTAGTAGTTGTGCATCCGTGCCGGATCCGAGCCGTCATGCCACACCACGTCAGTGGGGATGCGCTCGCCGAAATCGGTCTTGAAGGAATCAACTCCCTGGCCCAGCAGCCCGCGGAGTTTGTCCTGGTACCAGAGCACGGCATCGGGATTGGTGAAGTCCACCAGGCCCATTCCTGCCTGCCACATGTCCCACTGCCACACCGAACCGTCCGCCCGTTTGACCAGGAAGCCGCGTTCCGCGCCTTCCCGGAACAGGTGGGAGCGCTGGGCAATGTACGGGTTGATCCAGACGCAGACCTTGAGTCCGCGGCCGTGCAGGCGGGCGAGCATGCCCTCCGGGTCCGGGAACGTGGCGGGATCCCACACGAAGTCGCTCCAGTGGAAGGACCGCATCCAGTGGCAGTCGAAGTGGAAGACGGAGAGCGGAAGGTTCCGCTCTTCCATGCCGTCGATGAAGGAGTTGACGGTCTTCTCGTCGTAGTCGGTGGTGAACGATGTGGACAGCCAGAGCCCGTAGGACCACGCCGGGATCCGGGCGGGCCGGCCGGTCAACTCGGTGTAGCGGCGGATGATGTCTTTGGGTGTTGGCCCGTGGATGATGAAGTACTGCAGCTTCTGGCCTTCCACGCTGAACTGCGTACGGGAAACCACTTCCGAACCCACCTCGAAGGACACCTTCTCCGGGTGGTTCACGAACACGCCGTAGCCATCATTGGTGAGGAAGAACGGCACGTTTTTGTAGGCAAGGTCGCTGGACGTGCCGCCGTCCTCGTTCCAGATGTCCACCGCCTGGCCGTTCTTCACGAAAGCGCCGAAGCGCTCACCCAGGCCGTACACGTTGGTGCCGACTCCGAGGCTGAGCTGTTCGTGCACGAAGGTCCGCCCGCCGTCGTCCGTGATGACGCCGACGCTGCGCGGAGTGGAGCTGGTCAGCAGCCTGCCGTTCCCGAGGAAGTCGACTCCCCAATCGCCGGACGTGCTGATCCGTGCCGTCAGCCCTCCGGAGGTGATGCTTGCAGTGCGGTCGGCGTCCTGGCTGAACTCCGCCGCGGATCCTGCCCGGTTCACTTCAAAATGCGGTCCGTTGTCCAGGCCGCCCTGGAAGTGTTCGATGGTTACGCCAATGACATCGTGCATCGGGGCGTCGAAGGTGACCGTCAGCTGGGGAAGGTTAAGTGCGTCGCCGCGGGAGTTGATGCGTTTGGTGGGCGCGTAGACGGTCATCGTCCCGCCGTCCACCACTACGTCCGATACGTCCCGGGGGTGCAACGCGGAAAAGCCTTTGCGGTACAGCCAGTATCCGTCAGTGAATTTCATGGGATCTCAGTTTCCGTTCTCAATGTGGTCAAGGTTGTTCTTGAGGATCAGTGCGCCGTAAGGCTCCAGGGTGATGTGGGGTCCGTGGCTGTCCCCGGTGAGCAAGTCCACTGACTGCTCTTTGAGGCACACCGCCCGCGTCTCCGGGCTGTGGTTCAGCAGGAAGTGGTAACCGCCCCGGGTGGCGAGTTCGACGTCGTCGGGCAGTTCCGCCGCGACGGGCACAGTCAGTCCCGCCTCCGCCACCGCGGCCCCAACAATGCTTCCCAGCGCTGCAGCGGGCAGGTCGCAGCCGATGTACCAGGCGGTCCCCCGGCCATGGCTGTTGCGGACCGCTGCCGGTTTCCCGGCAAGGGAGCCGGAGGTGAAGGTGGCCACCGCAGCGGCGCTGGAGCTCTGGAGGCGCAGGTCCTCGGACCATACTGTGGCTTTGAGGTTGCCAGGCATTCCTGCGTTGGCTTCCGCGCCGGCAGGGCCCGGCTGCGTAAATTCAAGGCCAATGCTGCAGGCCAGAGGCCGCCATTCTTCCCCCGTAACACCCAGCATGTCCGCGAGTACTGCAGGGAAGCGTCCCTGGCGGAGGTGCCCGTTGCTGTCGGCCAAGCCGGTGAAGGGCCCCACCACTGCAGTTCCTCCCCGGTGTACCCAGTCGGACAATGCCGCGGCATGTGCTTCAGTGAGGAGGAAGAGACTGGGGACAAGCACCAGGTCGAAGCTGTCCAGGCCTGCACCAGGATGCACCACCTCGACCGACAATCCGCGCCTCAGCAACGGCCGGTAGTAGGCCTGCAATTGGTCCAGCACACCCAGCCGGTCGCTGGGGCAGTCCGGGGACTCGGCAGCCCACCAGCTGTCCCAGTCGAACAACATGGCAATTCGCGAGGGTGCGGGGGTGCCGGCGAGGAGCCGGAGATCCTGCAGCTCGGACCCGAGAGCCGAGACTTCCCGGAACACGCGGGTGTCCTCCCCCGCCAGGGGCACAACAGCGGAGTGGAAGCGCTCGGCGCCGAAAGCGGACTGGCGGAACTGGAAGAAACAGATTCCGTCCGAGCCTCGGGCCAGCGCAGACAGGGAGTCCACGCGCAGCGCTCCGGGTTCCTTGGCGATGTTGTGCGGGCGCCAGTTGACGGCTGACGCCGCCGATTCCATCAGGAGCCAGGGCTGGCCCCCGGCCAGTCCGCGGCAGAGATCGTGGGTGAGCGCGCCCAGTTCCCAGGTTTGGGGCTGTGCCGGGTCGGTGTACCAATTGTTGCCGATCAGGTCCGTCTCACCGGCGAAGCTGAAGTAGTCCGCCCCGCGGAAGAAGCCCATGAGGTTTGTGCTGACGGGGACGTCCGGAGAGCGCTGGCGGATGATGTCCCGCTCGGCCGTGAAGAGCTTGAGCAGCGAGTCCGAGGTGAAACGCCTGAAGTCCAGGACCTGGGTGGGGTTGTGCAGGTACGGCGCCGTGCGGGGCGGCAGGATCTCCTCCCAGCTGCTGTACCCCTGGCTCCAGAAAGTTGTGCCCCATGCGGAGTTCAGGTTGTCCAGGGAACCATAGCGGCGCAGGAGCCAGCCCCGGAACGCGCCGGCCGTTTCGTCGTCGTAGCTGACCTGCCCGAGCTCGTTGCCGACGTGCCACATCACGACGGCGGGATGCTTTCCGTAGCGCTCCGCCAGCGCCGCCGTCACCTGCCGCGCTGCGCTGCGGTACACCGCTGACGACGGCGAGAACTGGTTGCGCGAGCCGTACCAGAGCGTGGTTCCCGAGGCATCCGTGGGAAGCGTGCTGGGAAAGCGGTGCCCCAGCCAGGGCGGCGGCGCTGCGGTGGGCGTTGCAAGGCAAACATGGATGTTGGCTTCGTGCAGGAGCGCAAGGATGCGGTCCAGCCAGCCAAAGTCCCACTTGCCTTCGGACGGCTGCAGCCTCGCCCAGCTGAACACACCCAGGGTGACGAGGTTGATCCCCGCCTGTTGCATCAGGCGGATGTCTTCCGGCCAGCTTTCTTCCGGCCATTGCTCCGGGTTGTAGTCGGCGCCGAACAGCAACCCTGCCTGCTGGGTCACGAAGTTCAGCCCGTGGCTGCGAGGATGCATCGAATTCCTTGGTTAAATGGGGGTATGGGTAATCGAAAGGCTTCAACTGCGGCGACGATCAGTGACGTAGCCAAAGAAGCCGGAGTTTCAACAAGTACGGTGTCTTACGTCATGAGCGGGAACCGTCCTATATCGAAAGAAACCCGCGATATCGTCGAAGCGGCAATGCGCCGCCTGAAGTACAGCCCGCGCTCGAGTGCACGCGCGCTGGCCTCCAGCCGGTCCAATGTCCTGGGCCTGGTAGTGCCGCTTCGTGCTGACGTGAACGTCGGAGTGGTCATGCAGTTCGTCACGGCCGTAGTCACCACTGCCCGCTCGTTCAACCAGGACGTCCTGCTGCTGACGCAGGACGACGCCGGCAGCATAGAGCGGGTGACGTCCCAGTCCATGGTGGATGGCCTGCTCATGATGGACATCGAAGCCCGCGATCCCCGCATCCCGGTGCTGGCCAGGCTGCAGAAACCGGCGGTGCTGATCGGCATGCCGGATGACCCGCGCGGCCTGAGTTGCGTGGACTTTGATTTTGCCGGGGCCTCCCGCACTGCCGTTCGCCACTTGGCCGAGCTGGGGCACCGGGGCATTGCGTTCATCGGGTCTCCGCCGGCTTCCCTGCGCCGCCACGCCACGTATGCCGACCGCGCCCTGCGTGGATTTGAGGAGGCATGCAGCGCGCTGGAGATTCGTCATCTGGCCGTAGCGTGCGAGGCCAACTCGCCTGATTTGGCAAGGGCCCTGGACAAGGTCTTCGCGGGCCCCGAGACCATCACTGCTCTCCTGGTGCACAACGAGGGGCTGCTGCCGATCCTGCGTGAGAACCTGGCCGTGCACGGCTTTTCCGTCCCCGAGGACATCTCCGTGGCGGTCATTGCGCCGGCAGATGTGGCGAAGGCTGCGGTCCGGCCCTGGACCTTCGTGCCCATCCCCGCCATGGACATCGGCCGTGCCGCGGTGGAGATGGTGATGGACCGGCTGAGCCTGGAAAAACCCGCCGAGCTCCGGCTCATCGCACCTACACTGACAGCTGGAGAAACCACCGCCGGGGTTCGCTGACATGAGGTGAAGGGCGGGCACAGACTGGCCCCTCATCCCTTGACCGCCCCGATCATCACGCCCTTGGTGAAGTGCTTTTGCACAAAGGGGTACACAATGATGATGGGCACCATGGCCAGCACGATGACGGCCATCTGCAGGGCCGGGCCTGCAGCGGCTCCCGTGCCCACGTCCACCTGACCCGGAACCGAGACGCCCTGGAGCACGTAGGACCGGAGCACCACCTGCAGCGGATTCATGGCGCTGTCATTGATGTAGAGGACTGCGTTGAAGAAGGCGTTCCAGTAGCCAACGCCGTAGAACAGTGCGATCACGGCGGTAACAGCCTTGGACATAGGCAGCACAATCTGCGTCAGGGTGCGCCATTCACTGGCACCATCGATCCTGGCGCTGTCCAGGATTCCCCTGTCGATCCCCATAAAGAAGCCGCGCAGGATGATGATGTTGAACACCGAGATGCAACTGGGCAGGATCAGCGCCCAGTACGTGTTGATCAACCCCAGCCCGGAGACCAGCAGGTAGGAGGGAATGATTCCCGCACTGAAGAACATGGTGATCAGCAGCGTGAACAGGATGGGTGTGTGCGCAAAGGACCCCGGCCGGGACAACCCGTAGGCGCAGAGAATGGAAACCACCATGCTCAGGGCGGTTCCGGTAGCCGTGACTCCCACACTGACGAGGACCGCGCGGGTGACCACACCTCCACTGAGGATCTGCTGGTATGCGGCGAAGGAGATTTCGCCGGGGACCAGGACCAGTCCGCCGGCCTGGGTGATGGTGGCCTGGGAGGAGATGCTTGTCAGGACGATCGTGTACAGCGGCCCCAGGACAGCCAGGACGACGACGGCCAGGACAATGAACTTCCCTGCCTTCGCCGCTGCCCCGGGTTCTTCGTCCCAGACGGGACGCTCAGGTTTCAGCCGCGGCGGCTTGGATTGTTTGGAGCGTTTGGCGATGCTGGTGGAGGACCCGGCCTTGCTGGTCATTGTGCTCATTTGGAATAGACACCGCTCTCGCCGAAGATATGGGCAACTTTGTTGGCTGTCAGGATCAGGGCCAAACTCACCAGGCCTTTGATGAGGCCGGCGGCAGCGGCGTAGCTCCAGTCGCCGTTTTGGACACCTGTGTAGTACACAAACGTGTCCAGGACCTCCGAGGCTTCGGCCCCCACGGCGTCGCGCTGGAGGATCATCTGCTCGAAACCCACGGTCAGGGAATCCCCCAGCCGCAGGATCAGCAGCAGCACGATGACACTGCGCAGGCCGGGCAGGGTGACGTGCCACATGCGCTTCCAGCGGCCCGCTCCGTCCACCGCCGCTGCTTCGTACTGGGCGGGATCGATGGCGCTCAGGGCAGCGAGGAAGACAATGATGCCCCAGCCTGCGTCCTTCCAGACAGCCTGCGAGGTGAGCAGGAACAGGAAGGTGTCCGGGTTGGTCATGATGTCCATCGCTTGCCAGCCGTTGGCCCGCAACGACTGGTTAAGCAGTCCGGCGCCGCCGAAGATCTGCTGGAAGACGGACACCACCAGCACCCAGGAAAAGAAGTGCGGGAGGTACACCACGGCCTGTACTGCCGCCCGCAGCCTGGGATTCACCAGGGAGTTCAGCAGCATGGCCAGGGCGATGGGAACCGGAAAGAAAAACACCAGCTGGAACGCTGTGATCACCAGGGTGTTCTGGACGGCATGCCAGAAGTCTGGGTCAGCCAGCACCCTTGCGAAGTTTTCCGTGCCCACCCAGGGGCTGTCAGGAATACCGACGTAGGGCGAGTAATCCTGGAAGGCCACCACATTGCCCAGCATGGGGAGGTAAGCGAAGACGCCCAGCAGGATGACCGCAGGCAACGCCATCAATACCAGGGAACGGTCCCGCCTGAACCGCAACCGAAGGTTGCCCCTCGCCCTCGGCCGCTCGCCCGGACCTCCAGCAGCCCGCCTGCCAACTCCGGAGCCGCGGCCCGCCGTCGTGCCTGCTGCCAAGGCCTCGCTGGTGCGTGCGCCGGACCCGGCCTGCACAGGCGCGGGAGCCTTGCGCTCTATTCCAGTGATCATGCGTGCCACGTCCTAAGCCAGGAACCCGGCGTAGAAGTCCCGGAGTTCGTCCCCGCCCTTGCTCTTCCAGGACGCGAGCTCGCTGTCGAGATCCTTCAGGCTCTTGCGGCCGCGGATGATGTCCTTGGCCAGGTCATCAAACGGCTTGGAGAGGGAGCCGAACTTGGCCGGCTCCTGGATCTGCATGCCGAAGAAGAGGTCCTCCACCACGTTGGGTGCCTGCCGCGCCTCCCAATCAGACTGCGACTTCACCAGCCCGGGGTACTGGACCATGGAGTTGACGATCGGCGGGCTGACGAGGAAGGCGTAGGTACTGGTGACCTCCTCGGTCCCCTTGGCGGTGGCCTTTGGAATGCCCTGGGCATCACGGGTGAAGTGCACCCCTTCAACACCGTTGGTGATCAGCACGTTCTCCTCCGTACCAAAGGGAGCGGCCATGAAGTTGGCCAGCGCCAGCATTTCTTCGACTTTGGCCGGCTCTGCCTTCTTGATGAAACTGAAGATGGCGGCAGGCTGGGCCCGGAAGAGGGTTGGTTTGCCGCCGTCGGGAGCGAAATAGTCCATGGGCTGCATGTTGAACTTCGGGTTGGAGGGCAGGACCCGGGCGAGTGCCTCATGCCAGGAGCCCGTTCCGTCAGATGCCATCAGTGAAGCGCCGGACTCGAAACGCTGCTTGGACTGCTGGGCGTTGCCTGCCACGGCGTCCGGGTGGACGGAACCGTCGGAGAACAGCTTGGCGGTCCATTCAAGGGCAGCCCGGTATTCGTCCGTCTCGACCTTGTTCTGGAGTTTGCCGTCCACCATCTTCCATTTGGGAACCACGCCGTGCATGATCTGGGCGCCGTTCCAGACGTCCTCGGAGCCCCAGCGGTTTTTGGATTCGTCCGTCAGTTCCTTGGCGAGCGTGCGGTATTCCTCGGCAGATTTCGGCGGTTCCACTCCGAGTTCCTCGAAGAGGTCCGCCCGGTAGAAAATGGCATCCGAGATCAGTGCACCGGGATAGGGGAGCCCGTAGAGACCACCTTCGAAGCAGCCCATCTTCCAGGCTGCAGTGGGGATGTTTGCCAGGTTGGGGTACTTGTTGACCTTGTCGCCGGCGATGAACTGCGATAAGTCCTGGAAGACTCCGGCAGCGGCCTGCCCAAAGCGCGGCGGGAGGTTCCAGCTCGGGATGACCATCCAGTCCGGCACGTCCTTGGGCGAGGCCAGGACTGTCTGGACCTTGTCCGCGTAAGCGTTGCCGTCGTTGGCCTGGAAGTTGATGGTGGCGCCAAGCTTTTCGTTGACAGCCTGGTAGTAGCTGTTCTGCGGCAGGGCAGGCGGGACGGCCCACCACGCCGGCGTCATGGCCGTGTAGGTTCCGCCGCTTCCCGGTGTCGTCGCGACGGACTTGACCAAGGAGGAAGGGATGCTGGTGAAGCCGGGGGTGGAGCCGTTGATGGAGGGGATGTCGGGCTTCACCAGCTCGAGTGGCTTGTAGGCAGGAACCAGCTTGGCTACCGCTTCCGCCAGTCCTCCCGAGTTCGTGGCCTGGGGTGCTGCGGTACCTGAGGAACAAGCAGAGAGCGCGGCCGGTGCCGCGGCCAGGAACACGGCGCCGCTGAGGATTCCGAGGAAGGACCGGCGGTTCACGCCTGCGGATGATGCTTCGCCCAGCAGTCCGGCGGCGGTTTTTCGGGGCTTGCCCCTCCCGGGGCCTGTGGTGGAACTGAGCATGACAGCACTCCTTCGTGTTGAGTCAATGACTGGGATTCAATTGATTCATCGAATCGGTTCGACTTCGATTAGCGTAGGGCACTCCTCGCGGATCCCGCAAGGCTGAAATGTGTTGCGCCTCACATCGGAGAGTGCAACACTGGGTGTCGCCTGAATCGTATAAGCGATTCGATAACACAGCCGATTGGACTCCAGTGCCGCATTCCGCTCAGCCTTCCACCCTCAATGTCGATGCTCCAGAGCCCGGCCAGGCGCAGGACCCCGGCGTGCCCGCCCGGATCCTGGGCACCTTGTCACTGGACCAGAAGGTGGCCATGCTGCACCAGCACGCGCCGGCTGTTCCGGAGCTGGGGCTGGAGTCCTTCCACACCGGGGCAGAGGCGGCGCACGGAGTTGCCTGGCTGGGCCCGGCAACCGTCTTTCCCCAGCCGGTGGGCATGGCCGCCACCTGGGATGCTGACCTGATCGAGCGGCTCGGCGAGGCTACAGGCCGGGAGCTTCGCGGAAAGAAGGCGGAAGATTCCTCCGTGGGCCTGAACGTGTGGGCACCGGTGGTGAATCCGCTACGGCATCCCTTGTGGGGGCGGAACGAAGAGGGATTTTCCGAGGATCCGCACCTGACGGCGGAGTTGGCCGGCGCCTACTGCCGGGGACTAAAGGGCCAGGACCCGCACACGTGGCTGACTGTTCCCACCCTCAAGCACTTCCTCGGCTACAACAACGAGTTCGACAGGAACGTCACCTCCAGCAACCTCAGCCCCCGGGTACTTCATGAATATGAGCTTCCCGCTTACCGCTCCCCCATTGAAGAGGGGGTAGCGGGTGCGGTGATGCTGTCCTACAACCTGGTCAACGGCAGGCCTGCCCACGTTTCAGACCTGGTGCAGTCACAGCTCCGGCAATGGCGGAACGGGGACACCCTGGCCATCGTGACGGACGCCGGTGCCCCCGGTTCGCTCTTCCGGCAAGAGAAATATTTCGACGACGGCCCTGCAGCCTACGCCGCCGCGCTGCAGGCAGGGGTGGACAGCTTCACGGACGACGGCGACAATCCTGCACCGACCATCGCCTACCTTACTGAGGCGCTTGAGCAGGGGCTGATCAGCGAGTCTGACGTGGACCGGGCTGTCCTGCGGCTCCTCACGCTCAGGGCCAGGACGGGCGAATTTACGCACCACCCCTATGCCTCGATCGAGGCAGAAGTAATCGGCGCGGCGGCGCACGTTCAGCTGGCACGGGAAGCGGCTGCAAAGTCGGTGGTGTTGCTGCGCAACGATGCCGACGCCGGCATCCTGCCCCTGGGCGACGCACCCGGCACGATCGCCGTTATTGGGAGCCTGGGAACGCGGGTCCTCAGTGACTGGTACAGCGGAACCCTGCAGGACGCCGTCAGCATCGCTGATGGACTCGGCCGCCGCTACAGCGCGGCGGCGGGGGCCAACGTTGTTACGGAAGAAGGTGCCGACGTCGTTGCCCTGCGCAGCGTCAGGACCGGCGGCTATTTGGGCGGCGCGGCAGGAGCGGTACTTACCGCCACCGCGGCTGCACCCGGTACGGCGGAGTCGTTCACCTTGAAGGACTGGGGTGCCGGCGAGGTAACCCTCCAATCGATGCTGACCGGCAAATTCGTGACGGACGCGGGCGACGGTTACCTGCGGGCGGAAGCAGACCGGGTGGGAGGCTGGGTGGTGCAGGAGACCTTCAGGCGTGACTATGCTGCTGACGGCACCGCCGCCCTGCAGCATGTCGGGACCGGAAAGTGGCTTCGAATTGAGTCAGGAACGAACAGCGCCGCCCTGGTTCCGGACGCCGCCGCGGCTGAGCGGTTTGTGCTCCGGACACTGAGGTCCGGACACGAAGCCGCCCGGCAGGCCGCCGCCGAAGCCCATACCGCCGTCGTGGTTGTAGGCAATGATCCGCACCTTGGCGGCCGGGAAACGCTGGACCGGAGCACACTGGAACTGCCGCTGGCTGAGCAGGAACTCGTCCGTGTTGTGCGTGAAGCGAACCCGCGGACAGTACTCCTCATCGTGTCGTCCTACCCCTATGCCCTGGGCACGTTGGCTGACACGCCAGCCATCATGTGGACCAGCCACGGCGGGCAGGAACTGGGCAGCGGTGTGGCCGATGTCTTGAGTGGCGACACTGAACCGACCGGACGCCTGGCGCAGACCTGGTTTGCCCGGGATGCTGACCTGCCGGACATCCTGGACTACGACATCATCACCTCACGCTCCACTTACCTGTACAGCCGCGCCGAGCCCCTGTTCCCGCTGGGGCACGGGTTGACGTACGGCGATGTAAAGTACCAGTCCATGGCCCTCCGCGAGATGCCGGGCGGAGGAACCACAGACGTGGTCGAACTGACAGTGGAACTACGCAACGGGGGCAGCCGTCCCGTCTTTGAGCTGGTTCAGGTCTACGCCTCCGCCCCCGGCCACCCCTTCGAGTTCCCGCGCCGTTTGCTCGTGGGCCATCAGCGGGTGGAGGTTCCGGCGGGAGGAACAGCAGTGGCCACAATCGCCGTTCCAGTGGAACGCCTGGCAACCTACAGCGTGGTGGAGGAGCGGATGCTCGTGGAGCCTGGCGCCTACCAGCTGCTGGCTGGCTCCTCGGCAGAGAACCTTCCCCTGGCAGCGCTGCTGGAAGTGCCAGGGAAACCGGGCCCCGGCCGCAGCGCGGGCCGCTGGTTCCGTTCGGAAAACTTCGACTCCTGCGGGAACGTTGCCTTGGTTCCCGAGACCCGGCTGGCGGGCACTGCCGTTACACCTGCCGAGGACGCCCGCCCTGCCTGGGTGACCTACCGCTTCTCGAGTGCAGCCGAGCCGCTACGGGAGAACGTTGTGCTGGTTGACGTTGTGTCCTGCCGCCCGGCCGGACCGGGTGCCGGCTGCGTGCTCCGGGTCCAGGTGCCGGGACCCGCCGACACTTGGAACACGATCGGCACCGCCCGTGTTGCGCCCGGTTTCCGCGGCGAGCTTCGGGTACCGCTGGATTCCGGTAATTCACCCCTCGATGAAGCAGGCACCGTCCGGCTGGTACTGGAAGGCGCCGTCACGGTCAGCCGGCTGCAGCTGCGGTAGCCCCTTACGCGCCGACCGTCTCGGCGTCGGTTTCTTCAATGTCCGCTTCCTCGAACTCCACCGCTGCGACGATTTCCTGTGTGTCGGGGTTGATCATAAAGGCCTCGTCGTCCTCCTCGACCATCAGGAAGTCGCCGTGGTCGGTGGAGAAGTGCCAGGCCAGGGTCTTCCCGCCGCCATGGACATAGTTGGGGTCGCCCATGGTGATCCTAATCAGCTCATACCCTGCGATGCTGCAGAGCTCGCGGATGATGATCTCGAAGTCCGGGGCGTCTTCCAAGGCCTCGGCGTCAGCCTGCGCCTGGCGCTCCGGCAGGTCGGGGATCTGCACCACAAGCCGCTCAATATGCGCGCCGACTTCCTCGTCGTCCAGCACCAGAAGAGCGGCCTGGCCCCTCAGCCAGGCGGCGTTAAGGGAAGTAATGTTCTCCCGCTCCAGCAGCTCCTCAAACTCGCCGTCGAGCTCCTCCATCCGGAGGACGCCGTCGGTTTCCCCTGGCTCATCCAGGCCGCCGTCGGGGTAGTGCTCTTCGTCTTCCCCGGACAGGCTGTCGTAGGCCGCCACCGCACGGTTGAACAGGTCAAGGTGGGCGGCGGCACCCATCCCTGCCATGCCTTCACGGATCAGTGTGTCCGTTTCGGCCCGGTCGACGGCGGTGAAAACGTACTGCGCGAAGCCGCCCTCCAGCGCCTGCGTGAGGTAGAAGTCCACGTAGTAGCCGCGGACGGCTACGGGTGATATCTCTTCGGTGCGGAGCAGGGCGGCGTGCATGGCGTCCACGATGCTGACGTTGGCCTCCACGACGTCCTCGTCGCTGGATTCGATGCTGCTGCTGGTCAGGACGACGGGCTGCTGGCTGGTGATCATTTCAATCCTCACGGCTGTTAGCGGGTGGTGCTCGTACGCTTTTCACGCTAACTGCGCCGTTCCTTCACAGCGCTGAGGGGGAAGTGAACGTCCGGCGAAGTTTGTGGGACCGCACCCTGGACGAATCCCTTTTGCGACGAGCGGGATGCACCAAAATTTCGTTCAGCAAATCTATTGACCCGTCACCGGCACCGTGAAACCATAATGAGCAGTTGTGATACCGGTATCAATAAGTATCAACCGCAACTACCACAAAGGACGAAAGGACAGCCCGTGCTCGGCTTCAAAGAAGAGGAATTCCTCGCCCAGACCCGCAGCGCTCTTGCGCTGCAGGGACAAATCGAACAGTTCGTGGACTCCATCCAGGAGCGGGGTTTTGACAACCTCTTCCTCATCGGCGCCGGCGGCACCTACGCCGCGATGCTGCCCTACGAACACTTCATCCGCTCACGGTCCACCCTTCCCGTACGCGCAGCAATCGGGAAGGAGCTGATGCTGACCGGCGACCCGGCGTTCGGGCCCGGATCCATCGCCGTTTTTGCTTCTGTTTCCGGAACAACGGAGGACATCATCGAGGCGATCGAATTCGCCAAAGCCAAAGGCGCCTACACTGTTGGCTTTACCGGCTTCGGGGACAGCCCTTTTGCCAAGTCCTTGGATGTCACCCTGGTCACCGAACCGAAGACCTGGCCGTTCGACATCCCCCTGCTGCTCCTGTCCACCCGCCTTCTGGCTGCGCGGGGAGAGTTCGAGGGGTACGAAGAATTTGCGGCTGAGCTCCAGACCGTTCCCGAAGTCCTCATTGAGGTAGCACGGCAGGCAGAACCAGTGGCGGAAGCGTTTGCAGAACGAAACAAGGAGGCGGACTACCACTTCCTCGTCGGCGCGGGCAATCTCTGGGGCTTCACCTATTTGTACTCAATGTGCATCCTCGAGGAAATGCAGTGGTTGCGCACCACGCGTGTCCACGGCGCCGAGTTTTTCCACGGCTCCCTCGAACTTATCGAGGAGGACACCAGCCTGGTGCTTTTCCTGGGTGAAGACGAAAGCCGGCCGCTCATGGAACGGGTGGTTAAGTTCGCCGAGAACTACAACAAGAACACCACGATCCTCGACACCAAGGACTACGAGCTGGCGGGAATCAGTGCACGGTTCCGGGGCCTTCTGGCGCCTTTGGTTTTGGACACCGTGGCTGACCGGATCAGCAAGCACCTGGAACGGGTCCGCAACCATTCGCTGGACCTGCGCCGGTACTACCGGGTCGTTGAATACTGACAGACTCCGTTGCCGCGCCCCTGCCCGGGGCGCGGCAACGTCACCCGGCCGCAAGCCGGGATACCGCCGTCAAGACAGGATGAGCATGAAAGTAATAGGGTTCGGGGACAACATCGTGGACCGCTTCCTGGACCGGGGAGTGATGTACCCGGGTGGAAACTGCGTGAACTTTGCAGTCCTGGCACGCCGCATGGGCCTGGAGTCCGCCTACATGGGTGTCTTCGGTTCCGATCCGCTGGGCGCCTTTGTCCGTTCCGCCATAGAAGCGGAAGGAGTAGATGTCAGCAGGTGCCAGACGCGCGAAGGCCCCAACGGCGTCACCGAAATCAAGGTTATCGACGGCGACCGGGTCTTCCTGGGCTGGAATGAAGGCGGTGTCACCATCAGCCAACCCTTCATGCTTGGGCCTGAACACCCGAGCTACCTGGCCGCAGCAGCCCTTGTCCATTCGAGCGTCTACTCCGCCTCGGAAAACCAGCTCCCGTCGGTGCGGGCGGCCGGCCCCTTGGTCAGCTTTGACTATTCGTGGGAACCGGAGCGCAGGACTGACAGCTACTTGCAGCTCACGGCTCCCTTCGTGGACTTGGCACTGCTGTCGCTGGGGGACGCACCATTGAGTGCCGTTGAACATGAGCTTGTACGGGTGACGGGGGCGGGCGCTTCGCTCGCCGTTGCCACCAGGGGGGCCGCCGGCGCGGTACTGTACGACGGCGAGCGGTTCCATACGCAAAGAGCGGCGCCCACGGACGCGCAAAGGTTCGCCGATACCATGGGCTGCGGGGACGCGTTCGTCACCGGATTGGTCGTTAGCCTCCTGCGCTCGGGCTGGGCCCGGGACTCCCCGCCAACTCCGGATTCCCTGCGCCCCGCCCTTGCTTTTGCCGCGGAATCGGCTGCGGAACAGTGCTACGTTGAAGCTGCATTCGGGTACGGCCGTCCGGTCGCTGCAGCAACTAGGATCTGAACCAGAGCTTGTCCACATCGGAACCGCGCCAGGGCGATTCCAAGACCAGAAGGGAACCGGGATGTCGCCGGATCATCAGCACGGGGGCGCTCCGACCATTTCGGAGGTTGCCGCTGCCGCTGGGGTCGGCAGGGCCACCGTTGCCCGTACCCTGGGCAACTATGGGTCCGTCAGTGATGCCACGCGGGCAAAGGTCCTGTTGGCTGCCGAACGGTTGGGCTATCAGGCCAATACGCTGGCACGCAGCATGAGCACGGGCATCACCAAAACGCTGGGAATTGTTCTCGCGGACGTGGCCAATCCCTTCTTTTCGGGGGTCCTCAGGGGCATCTCGGAAACGGCAAAACAGGCCGGTTACGATGCCATCATCCTGAGCACGGACGAGAAGCTGGACCTGGAGCGCGACGCCATCAGGGTCCTGCTGGCCAAACAGATTGATGGCCTTGTGGTCGCTTCGGCGGCGGGACGGAACGATGACGTCTCGCACCTATCCACAGCGATGGAACGTGGAATACCGGTGGTCCTTATTGACCGCCTGGTGGACGGCTTGGATACCGACTCGGTGGTCATCGACAACCGGGAGGCCGCCCGCTCCGCCGTCGCATCCTTAATTGCGAACGGCCACCAGCGGATTGCCTTCGCCTGGGGCCCCGTGACCCTCAGCCCCGCAACCGACCTGCAGCAGATGCACAGCATCCTTGATGAGGCACTCTGGAGTGATGGCGAACGCCTTCGCGGTTACCTGGATGCCCTGGAAGAGGCCGGAATACCGTTCGATACCGCGTTGGTAACCCACGTCCTGAAAAATGAACGACAGGCAACCAGGGCCATCGGAGGGATGCTCGCCCTGGCGGATCCCCCCACTGCCATCTTCACGACGGAAACCGAGGCAACGGTGGGCGCCCTCCATGCACTACGGACGCACAACCGCCGGATCCTCAAGGATGTGTCCCTGATCGGCTTCGATGACAGCCCTTGGGCCGCAGTCATGGAACCACCCCTGACCATGATCCAGCAGCCGATGCGCGAACTTGGCGCCGCGGCGGCACAACAGCTCCTCGCCCGGATCGAGGGCGATTCTTCCGCACCGAGGAAGCACGTCCTGCCCTCCACACTCATTGCGCGCTCCTCCGACGGCCCTGCGCCTTCACGTGCAGCCGAATAAGCCGCCGGCAACTATTTCTTCCTGAAACCCTTCCCCCGGGACCACAATCGTGATTCACTGTGGTACCGGTATCACAATTCCCAAAACGCACACTTGGCGCAGGTGCCGTCCAACGGAGGGCGGCACTCTTCGTCCTGTGGACCTCGGCTATTCAGCCATCCGAGCGAAAGTAGAAAACGATGCGGAAAAGCACGCACATATTGACGGCCCTGCTGGCGGGAACAGCCCTCGCTCTGACCGGCTGCGCCGGCGGAAGCGAGCCTGTTGCTCAGTTGGATCTGCAGAAAGAACCCGAATATTCCGGGACCCTGAGTATCCTGACCAAATTCGGTGGCGATCCCCTGGAACCATACTTCGAGGACCTGGCCGAGGAGTATAAAAAACTCCACCCTGATGTCTCCTTCGAACTCATCCAGGAGACTGACCAGAGCATCAAGGACAAAACCAAGACCCTCACTGCATCCCAGGCCCTGCCGGACATCTACTTCACCTGGGCGGGGAACTGGGCAAACAACTTCATCGACGGCGGCCTCGCAGCGGACCTGACGCCGGTTATCGCCCCTGGCACTGATTGGGGAAGCACCTTCGGCGAATCCTCACTCAAAGCCTTTGAACGAGACGGCAAGTTCTTTGCGGTTCCCTTGTACAACAACGGAAAATTCATGGGCTACAACCAGAAGGTTTTCAAGGAGTTGGGCCTTAACCCGCCGTCCACCTTCGAGGAACTCATTTCCTCCTGCTCTGTGCTCAAGGATGCCGGCTACGAGCCTATTGCCTTTGGCAATAAGGACGGCTGGCCGGGCCTGCACTACCTGCAGCAGTTGTTCGCCTATGAGGTGCCTGCCGACGAACTGGAAGCGGACTTCGACCCCAAGACGGCGAAGCTCGAGAACCAGGGCTACCTCCGGGCCATGGAGCAGTTCACCGAGCTGATCAACGAATGCACCGGCAGCGGAAAAGACTCAAACGGCGTCCTCTACACCACGGCACAGCAGGCACTGGCTACGGGTACCGCCGGTATGTACTACCAGGAGGTCCTCGAATTCGACACAACGGCGTCGGAGGGATCCCAGCTCAAGAACGACGGCCTGGGCATCTTTAAGCTGCCTGCCTCAGCCGCGGCGAAAGGGGACACAAGGGCAATCGAGGGTTCTCCGGAGGGATACCTGATTAACCCCAAGTCCGAGAACGCGGCGCTGGCAGTCGACTTCATGAAGTTCGCCACGAGCAAGGAGAATGCCACGAAGCTCTCGTCACCGCCCTATGGTCAGCCCAGTGCGGTCAAGGGCGTGGTCTCGGAACAGAACTCCACCGGACCGGTCGTCGAAGGCATCAAGCAGGTGAATGACGCCTCCGAAGCCATCATCTGGCTTGATTCAGTTACCGTCCCGGATGTGGCCGATGCCTGGCTGGCAGGCGGCGAGGCCCTTGTTGCCGGAACCCAATCCCCGCAACAAGTCCTTGACGCTGTGCGTTCCGCTTCCAGCGCAGCCAAGTAGCAGACCTGCCATGACAGTTTCGAACGTGATCCGGAGGCCTGCGCCTTCGGCCTCCGGATCCGACGCCAAGGGTCTCCCCAAAGGCCGGCAAGCGGCCAGGAGCAGGGCCCGCGGGTGGCGCAATATGGTGTGGGTCCTGCCCGCGGTTTTGCTGCTTTGTGCCTTCTGCTACCTGCCCCTCGTGCAGAATTTGGGCTTCAGCCTCCTGAAGTGGGACATCTACAGCGGACGGCAGACCTTCATTGGTGCCGATAACTACCTCAAGATGTTCAATGACCCGATCTTCTGGAAGTCACTCCTCAACAACACCCTGTATGCCGGAATCTCAATCGTCTTCCAGGTGTTCGGAGCGCTGGTTCTGGCAGCCCTCGTGGAAGGGCTGCCCAGTCCGCGCTGGCGGGGTGCCCTGCGGGCGATCTACTTCGTTCCCTCGGCGATATCCCTTACGGTGGCCGGACTCCTGTTCTATTTCATCTATGAGCCGCGTATGGGCATCCTGAACGCCGCGCTTGAAACCCTGGGGCTTGGAAACTTCGCACAAGCCTGGCTGGGCCAGGAAAACACGGCAATCTTCGGGATCATCGCCATGAGCCAGTGGCAGGGTTTCGGCTACTGCACCCTGCTCTTCGCAGTGGCGCTGCAACGTATTCCCTCCGAACTTTTCGAAGCGGCCTCAATCGACGGCGTTGGCCCCGTCCGCAGGTTCTTCTCCATATCCCTGCCCCTTGTCCGCGAGATGAGCAGCCTGATGATGATCGTTACGGTCTCGGGGGCGTTCCAGGTTTTCAATGAGGTGATGGTCATGACCACAGGCGGCCCCAACAATTCCAGCCAGGTCCTTGGCACCTGGCTCTACCGCAGCGGTTTTGTCCGCAACGATTTTGGCTATGCCGCGGCCATCGCCACGGCTGTTTTCGTCATCACGCTGATCCTCGCGGTACTCCAGCTCCGGCTGGCCAAGCGCAGGAGGGTGGAATGGTGACACGGACTTCAGTACTGATGCTCTTGGCACGGGTTTTTGTCCAGGCCTTCCTGGTGGCCCTGGCCATCGTTGTGATCTACCCCCTGCTGTGGATGCTGCTGAACGGTGTGAAGTCGAATTCGGAACTGTTCGCCAATCCGTTTGCGCTTCCGGAAACCTGGCGGTGGGAAAACTACGCGACCGCCTGGAACCGCGGTGTTGGCGACTACCTCACCACGAGTGTCCTCGTCACCGTCGCGTCCACCGTCGCCACGGTGCTGATCAGTGCCTGGGCAGCCTACGGACTTACAAGGGTCAGGATTCCGTTCAACCGGACCATCCTGATTCTGATCCTGGCTGGCTTGATGCTGGCGCCGACCGTGGCCCTGATCCCCCTCGTGAAGATGTTCCAGGCGCTGGGTCTCTACAACAGCTTCTGGGCGCTGTTGATTCTTTACACCGCCTTCCGCGTTCCCTTCACCACCTTCCTGATCCGCGCCTACATGCTGGATTTGCCCCACGAGGTAGACGAGGCCGCAGCAGTGGACGGTGCCTCCAAGGCACGGGCGTTCTGGCAGGTCATCCTTCCGATGTGCCGCCCCATCATCATCTCCACGATCCTGCTGAACGTTCTCTTCACCTGGAACGAATACCTTTTCGCCATGATTTTCACGAGCGGCGGCGCCCTGCAGACGCTGCCGGTGGGACTTACGAACCTCATGGCCAAACACGGCACGGACTACCCCGTGGTATTCGCAGGAATGGCCATCGCCGCCGTTCCTGTGATTGTGCTCTTCTTTGCGGGCCAGCGGTATTTCATCCGCGGCCTGGCTGACGGTGTGGGGAAGTAGCAATGGGCAACCTGGACGTGGACCAGATTTGCGGTTCCAATTTTGCTTACCAGCACCACACTCTTGAGCGTTGCCTCAACGACATGGTGGAACTGGCACGCCGGAAGGTGGAGTTGTGGGGCATAGCGCCCCACCTGCACATCCCGAGCGCAGGCAAGCACGACGTCAGGAATGTTCTGAAGCTGCTCCATGAGCGTGAACTTTCTGTGGCATGCATAACGCCTGAGCAGGTTGCCTACCCCGTCAACATCGCTTCGGGTGCCGACTGGTTGCGCGAGAGCAGCATGCAGCTTTTCTTCCGCGCAGCTGAGATCAGCAGTGACCTGGAATCCCCACTGTTGTTCCTCACATCCGGTCGCGGCTACGAGGATGAGCCGTTGGAGCCGGCGTGGGAACGGAGCGTCCTCGCGCTGCAGGCAATTACCGAACGGGCCTCAGAACTGGGCGTGTCCTGCGTACTGGAGCCGCTGCAGCGGGTGGAGTCGAACCTGGTCACCGATGTGTCGTCGCTTAGGCGCATGGTGGACGACGTCGGACATCGAGACCTCGGCGTCGTCATCGACACCGTCGCATTGGCAGTGGCAGGAGATGCGATCAGTGATTACGGCAGGTCCTTTGGCGGGAAGGTGCGCCATGTACACCTGATAGACGGCTCCCCCGCGGGACACATGGCGTGGGGAGACGGCAATATGGACCTGACAGCAATCCTGCGGGAATTAGGGCAGCTGGAGTATAAGGAGTCATTGACTTTCGAGCTTTTCGGCGACGGCTCGTACTCCATCGATCCCCGGGCCGCCTTCGAGAAGTGCCTCAACGCCTGCGGGGACAGTATGGCGCAGCCCTTGAACTTTTCCGCTAGTTGAGCGGAGTGCCACCACTGTTGGGCCTCGCGCCAACAGATCCCCGCTTCACCAGCGTTGCGGCGAACTGAGGTTTGGCAGCCGGCACTTTCCTGCCTTGGATCTGGCTGATGAGGGCTTCGGCGGCGGCAACGCCCATCTCGTAGACAGGCTGGGCGATGACCGTCAGAGGAGGGGTGGTGAGGCGGGTCCACGCGAAGTCGTCATACATCAGGAACGAGACGTCGCCCGGAATCGAGAGACCCAGGTCCTGGATGGCTTCAACAACGCTGAGGCCGATAAGCCCGTCGGACGCGATGATGGCCGTGGCAGGATCAGGCTGCTGCAGCAGTTCCCGGGTGATCTTCTTGATGGATTCCGGGCCATCGGCGTTGAGGCGCACCAGGTCCTCGGGTTGGGGAAGGCCCGCTTCTTCGAAGGCCCGCTTCATGCCCTCACGCCGGTCGGAGATTTGTGAGGAGTGCAGGGGCAAGCCGGCGAAGTAGGGCTCATCTGTTCGGAGGGTGGAAATGAAGGCGATCCGCTTGTGCCCTTCCTGGATCAGGTAGCTGGTGGATTCGTGGGAGATCTTCTCCATCTCCACCGCCACCGTTTCCACATCGAGCCCCGGCGCCGTGCGGTCGAGGAGCACCAACGGACGCCCGGACTTGTGGACTCCCTCCAGGTGCCGGGTATCAACCGACGACGCCGGAGCCACTATAAGGCCGTCCACCCGCTTGTCCAGCAGTACCTGGACGGCGTCGACTTCGGCGGCGGTGTCCTCGTCGGTGTTGACGAGGATGACGTTGAAGCCGCTTTTCTTGGCGGTGTCGGTGATGCCCCTGGTGGCGAGGCCGAAGTGGGGGTTTTCGATGTCGCCCACCACCACGCCGATGGTGTTCGATTTCCCGGTGTTCATGCTCCGCGCGAGTTCGTTGGGCCGGTAGTTCAGCTCTTCCGCTGCGGCCAGCACGCGCTCCCTCACATCGTCACTGACAGCACCATAGTTTCCCAGGGCACGTGCTGCCTGGGCTTTGGATACCTGCGCGGCTTTGGCGACGTCGGCGACTGTGACATCGCGGCGCCGTGAAGCGTCAGTACTCATGTCGGCCTTTCATTAGGGGCGCTTGACGCCCTTTGTGGCGTGGGTTACATTCTTAAGAAATCAATGTGAGTCCGGTCTCATCGTAGGCGCTGAGACCGGACTCAGCAAGAGGTACCGGCAAAACATCACCACGCCGGGGATCTTGATCCTCCACTTCCCGCTTCTCTCGATTGGAAAACTGCTGTGTTTACTCGAAAATCCTTCCGCCCCGCAGCCCTCATCGCCGCGGCAGTCGCCGCGGTCGTGGCACTTTCCGGCTGCGCAAGCTCCACTCCTGCATCATCCTCAGCTGATAACCCGTATGGGTTGATTGAGGCCGGTACTGTCCGGGTTGCGAGCCTGGGCGATTCGAAGCCTTATACGTTCACTGATGCGCAGGGTAATTTCACCGGTTTTGATGTTGAGCTGTTCAAGGACGTAGCGAAGCGGGCCGGGGTGGACAATGTCGTCTTCACGGGCCAGGATTTCTCCGCGATCCTGCCGGCGGTGGCGAACGGCCAGTTCGATGTGGGTGTGGCGGCGATCGGGATCACCGAAAAGCGCAAGGAAACCGTTGATTTCTCCAACGGCTACCTGGCCGGTTACCTGACGGTGCTGACCACGAAGGATTCCGGCATCCAGGACGCCGATGGCCTCTCCGGCAAGCGGTTGGGCGTGGTGCAGGGAACGCTGCAGGAAGCCTACGCGGTGAAGAACTTCACCACCGCGAACCTGGTCCGGTTCCCGGATAACAACTCCGCGATCGCGGCCGTGAACAGCGGCTCGGCGGACGCGCACTTCCTGGATTACGAAGCAGCGAAGGACTACACCGAACAGCACGGCCTGGTCAGTGTCGCGGACATCCCCTCGTTTGATGCCCCGGCCGGTTTCGCCCTGGCCAAGGACAAGACCGCGTTGAAGGAGGCCCTGAACAAGGCCCTGGCCGAGGCCATGGAAGACGGGACCTGGAAGACGCTGTACCAGAAGTGGTTCCCGGGCTCGCCGATGCCCGAGCAGTACCTGCCCAAGGCCGAGCAGACCTCCACCCCGGCAGCAACGGCCAGCAAGTAAACGCCCGGATTTTTTAGCCAACTACGTCTGAGAGCAACCATGGACTGGTTCAACACCATCATCCGCACTTTCTTTGACTTCAAGGCCATGGCCGAAGTCTTCCCGCAACTCCTCGGAGTCGGGCTCCTGAACACCCTGATCATCTCTGTCGCGGCCACCATCCTGGGCGTGTTCATGGGCATGGTGATCGCCGTGATGGGCATCTCCCCGTCCAAATGGCTGCGCGTCCCGGCCCGGATCTACACCGACCTGTTCCGCGGCCTGCCCGCGATCCTGACCATCCTGCTGATCGGCCAGGGCTTCGCCCGGCTCAGCCAGTCCATCTTCGGGCCCTCCCCCTACCCGCTGGGGATCATCGCGCTGAGCCTGATCGCCAGCGCCTACATCGGCGAGATCTTCCGCGCCGGCATCCAAAGCGTGGACAAAGGCCAGGGCGAGGCCTGCCGCGCCCTGGGCATGAGCTACAGCAAATCCATGGCCCTGGTCGTCATCCCCCAAGGCATCCGCCGCGTCCTGCCGGCCCTGGTGAACCAGTTCATCGCCATCGTCAAGGACTCCTCGCTCGTGTACTTCCTGGGCCTGCTGGTCACCGAACGCGAACTCTTCCGCGTCGGCCAGGACGCCGCAGTCCTCTCAGGCAACCTCTCCCCGCTGGTCATGGCCGGGCTCTTCTACCTCGTCATCACCGTGCCCCTGACCCACCTGGTCAACTACTTCGACAACAGGTTCCGCACCGGCCGGCGCCGCCCCGCCGCCCCCACCAGCGGCCTGAAGGAAGTCAAAGAACTCGACGCATCCTCGCCTCTGATCACCGGGAGCAACACATGAACCTCACCAGCAACACCACACCCAACACCTCACACAACACGACCCCAGCCATGACCGCACGTAAGACCACCGCCCCGGACATCGAGACGTTCCACGGCTCCAGCCTGGAACTGCAGAACCTCACCATGGCCTACGGCGACATCGAGGTCCTGCGCAACGTGAACCTCACCGTCAAACCCGGCACCACCACCTGCATCATCGGGCCCTCCGGCTCGGGCAAGTCCACCCTCCTGCGCGGCGTCAACCGCCTGCACGAACCCAAAAGCGGGGACGTGCTCCTCGCCGGCGAAAGCGCCCTTAAAGTCAACCCCGACATCCTGCGCGCCCGGATCGGCATGGTCTTCCAGCACTTCAACCTCTTCCCGGACCACACCGCCCTGGAAAACGTGGCCCTGGCCCTGTGGAGCGTGAAGAAAATGCCCAAAGCCGAAGCACGCGAACACGCCCGCCGCCGCCTGGCAGAAGTAGGCCTGGCCGAACGCGCCGACCACCGCCCCCGGGACCTCTCCGGCGGACAACAACAACGCGTCGCGATCGCCCGGGCCCTGGCCATGGAACCGGAAGTCATGCTCTTCGACGAAGCCACCAGCGCCCTGGACCCCGAACTCGTCAAAGGCGTCCTGAACCTCATGGCAGGACTGGGCCGCCGCGGCATGACCATGCTCGTCGTCACCCACGAAATGGGCTTCGCCCGCAAAGTCGCCGACCAGGTCGTCTTCATGGACGAAGGCGAAGTCGTCGAAGCCGGCACCCCCGCCGACCTCTTCGACAACCCCAAAAGCGAACGCCTCCAACGCTTCCTCTCAGAAGTCCTGTGATGTTTCCCCACTGATCCGGGCTACGCCATCCACGCCCAGGACTCTTGGGGGGTCCTGGGAGTGGATGGCCCGACGAGCGCCTATCCCGCCGGATGGGGGGACTCTCCCCTTTCTACCGGCTCCCCGCCGGCGCGCTCCTGGGAGGAGCGCTGGCCCCGGCTCAGCCCGGCAGACGCCGTCGCAGTTTTGAAAGTCATTCAAGAGGTGCCCTCGCCTGGCGCAGCCCCGTCACGGCACATCCCCCAAACCCGGGAAAGCGAGTTTCTATGTCTTCCACCAGTCCCGCCAGCAAAGTCGCCGTCACCGGCGGTGGAATCCTTGGTGTTTCCACCGCCGTCCATCTCCTGCGAGAAGGCGCATCGGTGTTCCTCCTGACCGAAAGCGGCTTGACCAGCGAGGCTTCAGGCCGGTCGCTCTCGTGGCTGAATTCCGCGGGCGAACGCTCCACGCCCTACCACCAGCTCCGCATGGCCGGCGTGGACCGGTACCGGACGCTGTTCGCCTCGGACCCCTCCCGGGAATGGCTCCACTTCGGCGGCGGCCTCATGTGGAACCCACCGGGACAGGCTGACGTCACGACTGCCCGGCACCAGTATGAGCTGAACAAGGGCTACGATTCCAAGCTGCTGGCACCCGAGGAGATCGCACCAATTGCTCCCGGGGTGGATGCCTCCGCCGTATCCGGCAAGGCGATCTTCAACCCTGGTGAAGGCTGGGTGAGCCTGCCGGACCTGGTGGAATTCCTGATGGCGGAGTTCCACGAACTCGGCGGTGAACTGGTCCTGAACGCAGGAAAAGCCTCTGTGGTGGTTGAAGGCGGGCGCGCTGTCGGCGTCCGGGCCGCTTCGGGTGCTGTGCATGACGCCGACGCCGTCCTGGTGGCCTGCGGTGCTGCAACCCCTTCTGTGGTGGCCCCCTTGGGAGTGGATATCCCTAACGGATCACCGGTTTCGATGCTCGTCATCACAAAACCGATCGACCATGGGCTCGCTCCTGTCCTGAACACGCCGCGGGCCGCTGTCCGGCCAAACCCCGGAAACACCCTTGCCCTCGACCACGACTGGTACGAGGAGAGCATCACCGAACACGCTGACGGGACCTTCAGCATCCCGGATGAAGTGGTGCAGGAACTCGCCGGCGAGGCTTCCAAGCTCATCGCTGGCAACCCGGAGCTCAAGCCGGCGT
Source organism: Arthrobacter sp. D3-16 (assembly GCF_054408515.1). Taxonomy (NCBI): domain Bacteria; kingdom Bacillati; phylum Actinomycetota; class Actinomycetes; order Micrococcales; family Micrococcaceae; genus Arthrobacter; species Arthrobacter sp. D3-16. Next base: position 3,924,429 of record NZ_CP096437.1, read on the forward strand.
CGTGGAAGATCGGCTACAAACCCATTCCGGGCGACGGCGAGCCTGTCTTCGGCGAACTCGAAAAAGTACCCGGCTGCTTTGTCGCCTTCACCCACTCGGGGGCAACGCTCGGGCTGATCGCCGGCGAGCTCCTGGCAGGCGAAATCCTCACCGGATCCCGGCACCCGATGCTGGAAACTTTCCGGCCGGAGCGGTTCTCCTAGTCCTGCAACCGATGCCTGCGCGAAGTTCGTAAAGAACCGGCCGTGGCGTGCTGCTGTTTCGTACAGCGGCGTGCCACGGCCGTTGCTGTTCCACCCTGTTGTTTGTCCGCCATGCCTTCCGCCCTCGAAGAAACGGCGGCACGCCCTCCCCCTTGGGCGAACTAAGATGGATCAGATAACCAACCACCGGCCCCGGCCCCGCCGTGGCCTGCTGAAAGTAGCGCGCACCATGCCATCCCAACCGGACGAGAGTGCGGCACTGGCAATACAGACCCCCGCCATTAACGACCGTTCCCTGGCGGCCGGGCTCGCTTATGCCATGGGAAGCCGCGTCTCCGGTATTTCGTTCGACGCCGCCACCGGCCTCATGCTGGGCAAGGTCCGCGGCGGTGCTGACGCGCCCTATTCCACCACCGCCAAACTGGTCCGCAAGGGGGGCGGCTGGAGCTGCACGGTGGGCGTGTGCAGCTGCCCGGTCCGGAAGGACTGCAAGCACGTAGCGGCGCTGCTCTTCGCGGCGGAGGACAACCCGGCCACGCGCGTCCAGCTCCTTTCACCGGCCACCGCCACCCAGGTAGCGCGCGAACCATCCGGTGCCGTTCCTGACTGGGAGCGCGCCCTCAGCCCCCTCATCTCGCAGCCCGGTGCCGCTCCCTCCAGCAACGGCGCCCCCCTGGCCCTCCAGTTCGAGATCGAGGAACCGGCACCCCACTTCTCCTACACAGGCCGCCGGGATCCGCTCCGCAGTGTCCGCCAGCTCAAGGCGCGCCCGGTGATCATGGGGGCCAAGGGCAAATGGATCCGCGGGGACGTCTCCTGGAACACCCTGAGCTACCTGAACTTCCGCGGTGAGTGCAATGAGTCGCATGTGGAGTGGATGCAGGAATTCCTGGCCGCCCACTCCGCTTCGGCCAGCCGCATGCACAACTCCTCCGGCCTCTGGCTGGGCCTGAACACCTACTCGGGAAAGAACCTCTGGAGCCTGCTGCCCGACGCCAAAAAGATCGGCCTGGCGCTGGTCCACTCGCGCGGCACCGAGCCGGTGCGGCTCGCGGAGTCCCCGGCCGCCGTCGGGCTTAATTTGGGAAGGTACGGCGCGCCTGCCGACGCGGAGGGTGCTGCAGCTGAGGCTGCCGGCGCCGCGCCCCGGCAGGGCATGGCGTCCGACGGCGGGCTGGAGCTTGCGCCCACCATCGCCGTTGAGGGGGTCGAGGTTGATCCCGCTGCGGTGGGGACGATCGGCCGCCCGGCGCACGGAATCTTCTTCACCACGGGAGAGGCTGCTTTGCCTGGTGTCCCGGACCCTGACGGCATCATCACGCTGGCACCATTGGAAAGCGGCCTGAGCGAGGAACTGCTGGCGTTCGTGACGGCGGGCAGCACCCTCCACATTCCGGCCAAGGATGAGTCGCGCTTCCTCACCGGTTTCTACCCCAAGCTGAAGCAAACGGCCCGGGTCACTGCCCGTGACGAGTCCGTTGAACTGCCCACCTTGGCTGTCCCTACACTCTCCCTGCTGGCGAACTATGGTGCTGACCACCGGGTGCGGCTGCACTGGGAATGGCACTACACATCGGGAAACCTGGTCACTGCCCAGCCGCTGTGGCGGCATCCCGGCGACCATGGCTACCGCGACGACACCGCTGAAGCCCGCATCCTTGAAGGCATCGGCCAGCCGTGGGACGTGGTTCCCGCCTTGGGTGAATCCGCCACCGGCGGCTGGGGCACCCCCCGGCTCGCGGCGTCCGTGGAGCTGAAGGGCCTGGACACGCTCGCGTTCACGGAGGAAGTGCTGCCCCGCCTGCGCCAGGCTCCGGACGTCGACGTCGACACCGTGGGCGACATCGCCGACTACCGGGAAGCTGAGGAAGCACCGGTGGTTTCCATCTCCACCAAAGCCACTGAACAGCGCGACTGGTTCGACCTCGGCATCCAGATCACCCTCGAGGGCCAACCGGTGTCCTTCGCCGCGGTGTTCTCCGCGCTGGCCGCGGGGCAGACCAAGATGCTGCTGCCCAGCGGCGCCTACTTCTCGCTGGACCTGCCCGAACTGCACCAGCTGCGGGCGCTGATCGAAGAAGCCCGCTCCCTGCAGGACAACAAGGACGCGCCCCTGCAAATCAGCCGGTTCCAGGCGGGACTGTGGGACGAGCTGGCCCAGCTGGGGATCGTGGACGAGCAGGCGGCAGCCTGGCGCTCGGCGGTGGGCGGCTTGCTGGAGGGCGGCGTGGACGGCCTGCCGCTGCCCGCCACCCTGAACGCGGAGCTGCGCCCCTACCAGCTGGAGGGCTTTAACTGGCTCACCTTCCTGTACCGGCACAGCCTCGGCGGGATCCTCGCGGATGACATGGGCCTCGGCAAGACCGTGCAGGCCCTTGCCCTGATGTGCGCGGCGAAGGAATTGGCGCTGGCGGCAGCAGACGCTTCAACGCCCGACGCCGTCGCTCCCTTTTTGGTGGTGGCCCCCACCAGTGTTGTGGGCAACTGGGCCCTGGAAGCAGCGCGGTTCGCTCCCGGTTTGAAGGTCCAGGCGGTCGGTGAGACATTCGCAAAGGGTGGGCAGGACGTGGCTGCGGCACTGGCCGGGGCCGACATCGTGATCACCTCCTACGCCCTGTTCCGCATCGACTACGACGCGTACGCCTCACGCGAATGGTCCGGCCTGGTGCTGGATGAAGCCCAGTTCGTGAAGAACCACCAGTCCAAGGCGTACCAGTGCGCCCGCAAACTGCCGGCACCCTTCAAGCTCGCCATCACGGGCACGCCGCTGGAAAACAACCTCATGGAATTCTGGGCACTTACCTCCATCGTCGCCCCTGGCCTGTTTTCCAGTCCCAAGCGCTTCGCCGAGTACTACCAGAAGCCGGTGGAGAAGAACGGCGACAAGGGGCAGCTGGACAAGCTCCGCCGTCGGGTCCGCCCGCTGATGATGCGCCGCACCAAGGACCAGGTGATCAAGGACCTGCCGCCGAAGCAGGAACAGATCCTGGAAGTGGTGCTGAACCCGCGCCACCAAAAGGTGTACCAGACACACCTGCAGCGCGAACGGCAGAAGATCCTGGGGCTGATCGAGGACGTCAACAAGAACCGCTTCACCATCTTCCAGTCGCTGACCCTGCTGCGGCAGCTCAGCCTGGACGCCTCACTTGTGGATCCAGCCCTTTCGTCAGTCCGCTCCAGCAAGCTCGACGTGCTGTTCGAGCAGCTTGAGGACTTGGTCGCGGAAGGCCACCGCGCCCTGATCTTCAGCCAGTTCACCGGGTTCCTGGGCAAGGTCCGGGAACGGCTGGACGAGGAGAAGATCGAGTACTGCTACCTCGATGGCGGCACCCGCAACCGTGCGGATGTGGTCAGCGAGTTCAAGAACGGCACTGCTCCGGTGTTCCTGATTTCGCTGAAGGCCGGCGGGTTTGGATTGAACCTCACCGAGGCGGACTACGTGTTCCTGCTGGATCCCTGGTGGAACCCCGCATCCGAGGCCCAGGCCGTGGACCGGACCCACCGGATCGGGCAGGCCCGGAACGTGATGGTCTACCGGCTCGTCGCCAAGGACACCATCGAGGAAAAGGTCATGGCGCTCAAGGCCCGGAAGTCGCAGCTGTTCGCGGACGTGATGGAAGGTGACGCCCTGGCCGGTGGCGCCATCACGGCCGAAGACCTGGCAGGGCTGTTCCAGGAGTAGCAGCAGAGAATCTGTCTGGCGCCGCCGTATCAGCGCTTCATCCACAGCCCATATGCTGGACACCCAACCATAACTACAACGTTGGAGAAGCGCGTGTCGCAACAGCCAGTAACTGCCCTTACTCCCCTGCACCCGGACGCCTTCACGGTCCCTTACCGCGACCCCGTCTGGGACGGGCCCACCGACCCGATCCTGGTTCCGGACCACCTCACCGGCGAGTGGGTGCTGTTCTATACCCAGCGGCGTGCCACGGCGGCCGGACTGACCGGTGTCGAATGGGTGCACGGCACGGCAATCGGCGTTGCAAGGTCCTCGGACGGCGGACTGACGTGGAGCTACCAAGGCACCGTGGACGGACTGGTGCCTCCGGAAACGGAACAGCCCGCTACCCTCTGGGCTCCCGACGTCGTAAGAATCGGTGATCAGTGGATCATGTACCTGACGGTCGTCAGCGGGGTACGGATGGACTGGACCGGTACCGCGTCCATCGTCCAGTTTGCCAGCCATGATCTCGTCTCTTGGGAGTACCTCGGCGCCGTTGATCTGGATTCCCCGCGGGTCATCGACGCCGCCGTGGCACTCTGCGGGGATGGCCGCTACCGCCTCTGGTACAAGGACGAAGACCGCGGCTCGAACACGTACAGCGCGGTCAGTGATAAACCCCAGGACCCGTCGTCGTGGATTCTTGAAGGACTCACGATCCCCGGCCGCCCGCATGAAGGGCCGAAGGTCTTCCAACTCGAGGGAAACTACTGGATGATCGTTGACGAGTGGCGGGGCCAGGCGATCTATCAGTCGGATGACGCCGCTGGCAGCTGGGTCCGGCAGGAACACCTGGGCGGGCTTATCCTGACGCAACCGGAGCACGTGCACGGCAGGCCCGTCGTCGGACGCCATGCTGACGTGGTTCCCCTCGAAGCCAAGGAAGACGGGACGGAACGTGCCTTACTGGTCTACTTCACCCACCCGTTTTGGGGCGGCGAAGACATCGACACCATGGGATTTGACGCCAAAACCCGCCTCAGCCACGTCCGGGCGGCGGCCTTGGAAGTCCGCGACGGGACCCTCGTCTGCAGCGAACAATAAGCAGGAATACCAAGCACGCCGGAACACGACAAAGGGCCAAACCCTGGAACTATAAGCCGGCTGCTGCCGGCACCGGTCCAAGGCTTGGCCCTCTGCCTGACGTGTACTCCGGGCGCTCCGCCCGGCTTCTCAAGTACCCGTCAGGTCCGCTGCGGCGAGCCGAGCTCCACCGGATCTTCATCCGTCAGGTAAGCCAGTTCGGAGTGGGCGGCGAGGTCTATGCCCCGCATCTCGTCTTCGGGCTTGATGCGCAGCCCAATGGTCTTGTCCAGGATCTTCGCCAGGATCCAGGTGATGCCGAACGAGTAGGCGAGCACCGTGACAGTTGCCAGCGACTGGACACCCAGGAGTTCGACACCGCCGCCATAGAAGAGTCCGTTGACAGCGTTCGGTGCGGCGTCGGTAGCAAACAGCCCGATCAGCAGCGTGCCGAGGATGCCGCCCACCAGGTGGACACCTACGACGTCGAGCGAATCGTCATAGCCCAGGCGGAACTTCAGCTCGATGGCCAGGGAGCAGACGGCCCCGGCGATGGCGCCGATGGCCACCGCGCCGAGAGGACTGACGGCGCCACATGCGGGGGTGATGGCGACCAGTGCTGAGATCAGGCCGGACGCGGCACCCATGCTGGTGGCTGCCCCGCGGCGAAGGCGCTCAACGAGTGCCCAGGCGAGGAGACCCGCCGAAGCAGCAACAGCGGTGTTGAGGAAAACCACCGAGGCCGACTGGCCGGCGGAGAGCGCGGAGCCGGCGTTGAAGCCGAACCAGCCCACCCACAGCAGCCCGGCGCCGATGAGCACCAGCGGCCGGCTGTGCGGCTTGGCGTGTTCCACCTTCGGCCAGCCAGAGCTCTTGCCCAGGACGAGGGCCAAAGCCAGGGCAGCAGCGCCGGCGTTCATGTGCACAGCGGTTCCGCCGGCGAAGTCGATGGCCTTGATGCCGCTGGCGATCCAGCCGCCGGTGACACTGCCGTCAGCCGAGGAGAAGGCGAACACCCAGTGCGCGATGGGGAAATAGACAATGGTTGCCCAGATGCCAGCAAACAGCATCCAAGCGCCGAACTTCATCCGCCCGGCCGCTGCCCCGGCAACCAGGGCAGTGGTGACGCAGGCGAAGAACAGCTGGAACGCGGCGAACAGGGCGACCGGGATGGAAGCGCCCTCATTTGCGGCGAGCAGCTGCCCCATGCCCGGGAATTCGGTGACGTCCCCGATGAGCCCCAGGCCGCCTACCGAGTTTCCAAAAGCCATGGAGTAGCCAAAGAGCGCCCAGAGGACGGCCACCAGGCTGGCGCCGCCGAAGCACATCATCATCATGTTCAGAATGCGGCGGGATCCCACCATGCCCCCGTAAAACAGGGCCAGGGCGGGGATCATCATACAAACCAGCGCGGAACTGGCCAGAATCCAAGCGACATTTCCCGAATCCATGGGAAACCCCTTTCGTGATGCGAGGAGAGAACGCCAAATCGCCCGTTGGAGCCACTCCGGAGGAGGGACGCGGAGTCAGTACCACGTTCATCGGAGGGCAGCTATTGCCGTCTGGTTCCAACTGTATGGCGGCCGTCTTGGGGTGGGTTTCCGGTGTGTTAAATGATGGTTTCAGTCATTCACGCGCGAGTTTCAGCTGTCCCACTGATAGCAGCAACGTAGTTTCAAGCCCCGTAACCGGCAGGCGGCTATGCTGTTGAAAACCCACGCAGCCACGTACCGCCCCGGTACCGTAGCTTCGCATCCTTCCCCCGCCTCCCAAGAGATAAGGAAGATCAGTGAACAAGGACCAGTCCTCAGCGCAGGGCGCTGCTCCCTTGGAGAATGAACCTGTGAAAGAACTGAGGGTGGGGGTCGTCGGCATCGGCTGGGCGGGACAACAGCATCTCAAAGCCTACGATTCCCTGCCAGGGGTCCGCATCGTGTCCCTGGCAGGCATGGAGCAGGAACTCCGCGACTCCCTGCAGGCTGAATACGCCATCGCCAATGCGTTCGCAGACTGGAAAGACATGCTGGAGCATGGCGGACTGGACGCGATCAGCGTGGCAGTGCCAACTTTCCTGCACGCACCTATCGCCGTCGCCGCGCTGGAACGCGGGATACACGTGCTGAGCGAGAAGCCGATCGCGCGCAACGCCGCCGAAGGCCAGTCCATGGTGGACGCGGCGCGCAAGGCAGGACGCGTCCTCGACGTCGCCTTCAACCACCGCCGCCGCGGCGACATCCAGGCCCTGAAGGGTGTGATCGACGACGGCGGGCTGGGCCGGCCGTACTACGCTAAAGCATCCTGGCTGCGCCGCTCCGGCATCCCGACGCTGGGCAGCTGGTTCACCAATCCCGAACTTGCAGGCGGCGGACCGCTGGCAGACATCGGCGTCCACGCGCTGGACTACGCACTGCATCTGCTCGGCGAGCCCAAAGTGGTGGCCGTCTCCGCTGCCACCCACTCGGAGCTGGGCCCGCAGGGGCGGGGCGGCGGCAGTGCGTACTCAGCCCTAGCCTCCAGCCACGCCTTTGAGGTGGAAGACTTCGCGTCCGCATTCCTCCGGCTTGAAGGCGGTGGGACCCTGCTGATCGAGGCGAGTTGGGCCACCTACCGGGAAACGGACGACCTCCTGGACTTCACGGTCTACGGGACGGACGGCGGCGCTGAACTCAAAGTGCAGGGCGCACCCTTTCCGCCCGTAGGACAGCTTCGGGTGTTCACGGAAAAAGACGGCGAGAGCGCCGATTACGTGCCGCCGGTATTGCCTGGACGCGCGCATGACGGAGTTGTGGAAGATTTCGTGACGGCGGTGCTTGGCGGCAAGGATGTATGGGGTGAGCACGATGGATCCCTGGCGCTGTATCGCGCACAGATCATCGACGCGTGCTACCAGTCCGCGCGGGAGCAAAAGGAGGTTCGTCTCTAATGAACGGCAAACTGAGGATCCGGGTCTGGAACGAGGGCGTCCACGAAGCCATCAACGAGCCGTCCCACATCGGGGAGATCTACCCTGACGGCATCCACGGCGCCATCGCCGCAGGGCTCCGTTCCTACTACCCCGAGGCAGAGATCACGACGGCGGTCCTGGCCACCGACGACGAACACGGCCTCGACGAGGAGGTTCTTGCCGAGACGGACGTCCTGCTCTGGTGGGGACACATGGCCCACCACGAGGTGAGCGACTCCGTCGTCGAACGCGTCCAGCGCCACGTCCTGGGCGGGATGGGGCTGATCGTTCTCCACTCGGGGCACTTCGCCAAGGTGTTCACCAAGCTGCTGGGCACCAGTTGCTCCCTCGCCTGGCGGAATGACGGCGAGCGCGAGCTGGTGTGGACCGTGAAGCCATCGCATCCTATTGCCGACGGCGTGGACAGCCCGATCGTTATCCCCGAGCAGGAGATGTACGGGGAACTGTTCGACATCCCGGACCCGGACGACCTGATCTTCATCAGCTCCTTCGCGGGCGGCGAGGTGTTCCGTTCCGGCGTCACGTTCACCCGGGGCAAGGGCCGCATCTTCTACTTCAGCCCCGGCGACCAGGAATACCCCGTGTACCACCACCCGCAGATCCAGCGGGTCCTGGCCAACGGTGTGCGCTGGGCCGCGCAGCCGGAGCTGCACCGCTCCATTCCGGAAGTGACCAACCCTGCCCGCGGCTGGTTCGAGGAAGCCTAGGAGCCAGGAAGGCTGCAACCAGTTTTGTGTAGCTTCAGGACCGAGGGATGCAGGAAAATGACGATTCCCACCGAGGTTGATACGCCGGAAATCCTGGTGGACGTGGACGCCCTGGACCGGAACATCGCCAGGATGGCCCAGGCCGTCAAGGCAAAGGGCCTGGCCCTGCGCCCGCACGCGAAGACCCACAAGATCCCCGAGATCGCCGCCCGGCAGCTGGCCGCTGGTGCTGCCGGCCTGACAGTGGCAACCATCGGCGAAGCGGAGGTGTTTGCGGCCCGGGGTGTGGACAACATCTTCATCGCCTACCCTTTGTGGGTTTCGTCCCTGAAGGCCGAGCGGCTCCGGCGGCTGGCCGCAACGGCAGTGATCTCAGTAGGCGTGGACTCTGCACCCGGCGCGGCAATGCTTGGCGAGGGCCTGGGCGATGCTGCCGGGGCAGTGGCCGTGCTGGTGGAAATCGACAGCGGCCACCACCGTAGCGGCGTCCGGCCGGAAGCCGCGGCAACGGTGGCCCGGGCAGCCTCCGACGCCGGTTTGCAGGTGGCAGGAGTGTTCACCTTCCCGGGCCACAGCTACGCCCCAGGGATGCCCGCCGAGGCGGCGGAACAGGAGCAGGCAGCACTGACGCAGGCGGCAGAAGTCCTTACGGCGGCCGGATTCGAGGCGAAGGTCCGAAGTGGCGGATCGACCCCAACGGCACTGCTCACTGAGGGTTCCGCTGCCACCGAAGTGCGGCCCGGAGTCTACGTGTTTGGCGACGCCCAGCAATTCGAGCTGGGCCGCTGCGCCCTTGACGACATTTCCCTCACGGTGGCAACCACGGTGGTCAGCCATCACACCACTCCGCCGGGCACCCCTGCACGCTTCATCGTTGACGCCGGCAGCAAGATCCTGGGCAGCGACCGCCCCGCCTGGGCAACTGGATTTGGCCGGCTGATCGATTACCTCGAGGCCCGGGTCATCGCCCTCTCGGAGCACCACGCCACGGTGGAATGGCACGACGGCGCCGCGCCGCCACCCATCGGCACCCGGCTGCGGGTCGTCCCCAACCATGTGTGCCTGGCCATCAACCTCGTGGACGAGGTAGCCGTCGTACGGCAGGGACAACTCGTGGACCGGTGGAACGTGGCAGCCCGGGGCAAAAACAAATAGCGCACCTAACCGCGGAACCCTTCGTGCGGGTGCCGGCTAGATCAGCCCCTGCGCCAGCATGGCGTCTGCCACCTTCACAAATCCCCCGATGTTCGCGCCCAGGACGTAATCACCTGGCGCACCGTACTCTTCCGCCGTGGCGGCACAGACGTCGTGGATGCCCACCATGATCTCGGTGAGGCGCTGCTCGGTGTGCTCGAAGGACCAGGAATCGCGGCTGGCGTTCTGCTGCATTTCCAAAGCGGAGGTGGCCACCCCGCCGGCGTTGGCCGCCTTGCCCGGGCCGAAGAGCACTCCGGCCTGCTGGAAAATGGACACCGCATCGGGAGTGCTGGGCATGTTGGCCCCTTCACCCACCGCGAGCACGCCGCCACTGACGAGGCCGGCTGCAGCGGCGCCGTCGAGCTCGTTCTGGGTGGCGCATGGCAGGGCAACCGTGGCGCCTGCGTCCCAGACGGAACCGCCTTCGAAGTACGTGGACTCGGGCGTTTGGGCGGCGTATTCCTTGAGCCGGCCGCGCTGCACTTCCTTGATCTCCCGCAGCAGCGGAACGTCGATACCGCCCTCGTCCACGATGTAGCCGCTGGAATCCGAGCACGCTACCACCGTGGCGCCCAGGTCCTGTGCCTTGGCGATGGCGTGGATGGCGACGTTGCCGGAGCCTGAAACCACAACCCGCTGCCCCTCGAAGGACAGCCCCCGCGTTTTGAGCATTTCGTTGGTGAAGATGACCGTTCCGAAGCCGGTTGCCTCCGGCCGGACCAGTGATCCGCCCCAGGAGATGCCCTTGCCGGTGAGCACCCCGGATTCGTAGCGGTTGGTGATGCGTTTGTACTGTCCGAACAGATAGCCGATTTCGCGCCCGCCCACCCCGATGTCGCCGGCCGGGACGTCGGTGTACTCCCCGATGTGGCGGTAGAGCTCGGTCATAAAGGACTGGCAGAACCGCATGACTTCGGCATCGCTGCGGCCGCGGGGGTCAAAGTCGGAGCCGCCTTTACCGCCACCAATGGGCATTCCCGTCAGGGCGTTCTTGAAGATCTGCTCGAACCCGAGGAATTTTACGATGCCAAGGTTGACCGAGGGGTGGAACCGCAACCCGCCCTTGTAGGGCCCGAGCGCGGAGTTGAATTCAACCCGGAAGCCGCGGTTAATCTGCACGCGGCCCTCGTCGTCGGTCCAGGGCACCCGGAAGATAATCTGGCGTTCAGGTTCGCAAAGCCGTTCGAGGACAGCCCCTTGCAGGAACTCGGGGTGGCGGTCATGGACCGGGCCGAGGCTTTCGAAGACTTCAGTGATGGCCTGATGGAATTCCGCCTCACCAGGGCTCCTGGCCAGGACGGTCTCCTTGACGGCCTCGAGTCGTGCATCCATGCTTGTCTCCTTCAAATGAACTACCATTCCATTTTATGGTAGCAATATTTCGCATGCCGGAAGCGCCAAGGACAGCGCGCCCCCACGGCTGGTTTCCCCCAGCGCTTGGGAAGCCCATGCAGAAGGGATCCTGATGCCACACTTGTGCCTGCTGCTGTCAGGAGCAGCGCTCCTCATCAACGGCCTGGCGATGCTCGGATACCTTCCGCGGCGTGACGCGGGATTCTTCAGCCTGGCGGTCGGCAGCATCCAGACGGCACTCGCCCTGGGATACCTGTCCACCACGGGCACCGAAGCGCCCGGACTTCTGAGCGCTGCCGGCATGATCCTGTTTGGCCTGACCTACGCCTACGCGGGGTTGGACGTCATGCTTGACCTGGGGTCGAAGGGGCTTGGCTGGTTCTGCGGGATGGTGGCCTTTGTCGGCCTGCTCCTTGCGGCGGCATGGTTGCGCGACGATCCGCTGCTGGCCGTCCTTTGGCTGTGCTGGTCCACCCTGTGGGGGCTGTTCTTTGCCTCGATGGCCTTGGGACTGACCCGGGTGGACGTATTTACCGGCTGGTCCCTCGTGCTCACCAGCCAGGTAACGGCGACCCTTCCCGCCGTTCTGGGGATCACCGGCCTGTGGCCACGCAGCCTGGATGCTGCTGCCGGCGCAGCGGTACTACTGACAGGGGTGTTCCTTGCTGCCGGCGCACTGGCCAGGCGCACGCAGGTCCGACACGGAGCATCTGCTCCCGGCGGGGACGTTCAGCCATCCCACGCGGACCTTCGTGATGCGCAAGGGCGCCATTAGCGGCTGGTGTGCAGCTCCCTGAGTTGCAGGACGAGCCATGGACTGAAAGCCCAGGGAGCGGACTTCACTGCGTCCGCCAGGTCGGACATCGAAACCCACTGGTATTCGCACACCTCTGACTTTCGGGGTGCTACGGAATCGTCGGTTACGGCGGTGAAGACAGGGCACAGCTCATTTTCAACGATGCCATTCGGGTCAACCGCCCTGTACCTGAAATGTGGCAGTCGCTGCTCCACGTCGAAGACGTCGATTCCCAGTTCCCACTGGCCCCTTCGCCGGACCGCGTCAAGCATGTCTTCACCAGGCGCTGGATGTCCGCAGAAGGAGTTGGTCCATACCCCGGGCCAGGCAGCCTTCACGAGGGCACGCCGGGTAACCAGCAATCGGCCCATCCGGTCGAATACGTAGCAGGAGAAGGCCAGGTGAAGCGGGGTTTGTCGATGGTGGATATCTTTTTTCGGCGCTGTCCCGCAGGGCTGGCCGTTTGCGTCCAGGAGGACCACCTGCTCTTGCTCCGTGCTAAATACGGCGTTTGCAGCGTTCACAGAACAACTCCTTCCAGGCTGCGGGTAATCAGCGTGAACATAACGAAACGGATAGCTCCAACTATCCCTGCTTTTAGGCGGAGATGAGGGCACCCGGTCCGACTTTCCCGGCAATGCCAGCGATGGACTCTATGGCCGGCTGCCAGGTGATGGGTCCCGGATGGCGAAAGCCGGACCTGCACTGCCCAATTGCAGGCAAGCCCGGCTTTCCACGTAAGTGGCCTGCTAGAAGCGGAGTGCCCGAAGGTAGTTGTAGCCCACCTCGGCCGTCTGCAGAGGCGTGACGTCGGGCTGGTCGTTCTCGACGATGAACTCCTTCGGAGTATGCGCCCGGAAGATGCGCGCAAAGTCGATCTCTCCGGTTCCGAGGTCAGCGAAACCACCCGCGGCGTCGCGGTCCTTCACGTGATACTGCAGGACCTTCTGCGGAGCCTGCTGGATGGTGTCGATAGCGAACTGGATGGGATCCTTCGCACCCACGCCAAAGCCGGCCGTGACCGCCCAGTAGAGGTCCACCTCCAAATGGACCAGCTTGGGGTCCAGGCGGCTGGTGAAGATGTCCCAGGGGGTGAGGCCGCCGCCGAGGTCAGTAGTGAACTCGTGCGCGTGGTTGTGGTAGCCGTACTTCAGGCCGGCCTGGTTGGCAACAGCAGCTTCCTCGTTCATCTGGTCAGCCCAGCGGTACCAGTCGGCTGCGGAGCTGGAAACCAGGTATGGCACGTTGATGTGGGTCTGGCCGAGGGTTACGGCGTTGGCGATCTTGGTCTCCAGCGCGGCAGGAGTGGCACTGATTCCGTCATGGCTCGAGGAAGCGGTGATGCCAAGTGAATCAAGTGTCGAGCGCATCGCCTCAGCGGTTCGGCCGTACAGCCCGGCGAGCTCAACCTTGGTGAAGCCATAGTTGGCGAGGCTCGCCAACGTGGTGTCCACACCTTCGCCCCGCATGATCGAACGCAGTGTGTACAGCTGGATGCTGATGAGTCCGGGGGGAACAGGCCGGCCTGCACCCTGGGCAGCCGGAGCGGCCACCGCAGCGGTCCCGCCGATACCGGCGAGGCCGACACCCACGCCTGCCGCCACTGCTCCCCTCAGGAAGCCACGCCGGTCGACGCCCTTCTCCTCCAATGAACGACGAAGGGCGCCTGGGGCATTGAAACCAAAGCACATATTGTTTGCCTTTCCTGGCAGTGAAATGCGTTCCTTCACCGGCCTTGGTGAGGGGAAGCATGCGAAGCTGCAGCGCAGCCGGTTGTTTACGGGGGCTCGCGGCAGAGGCCGAGACGGCGAAGCGGCAACGCCGCCCACGGTTGGTTGCTTCACCCACAGCGTCCTCGCCGTGCGCGTCGCACTCCACCGTTGCCGTCGTAAGCATCAGACGCGATGGGGACAGGAGCTCATGACTGCAGATGTGGTGCACGCTTTCGCTGACATGAGTTCCCCGGTTTCATGCGCTTATTCACGCCCAAAACCCCAGACGGAAAGCGTGTTTGGCTTTCAGCCTGGCCGGTCACCGGCGCCTACAACTCCAAGTAGCGTCGCCGTCGACCGGGCTTGGGTTTGAGACTAATCGGGGATTTTGTTGCCTGTCAAGCAAAAGTCGACGGGAGGTTGTGGAGGGTGCCCACCTGTCAGCCCACGGCCCCCGAGAGGCCCAGAACCATGGCATCGATGCGCTGCGGAGACATGGCATGGTGGATTGCCAGCATGCTGGCACCCAGGACGCCGGCGTCGAGTCCGGAACTGGACTGAACAATCTGGAGGTGCTGGGTTGCCAGAGGAATGGTGCGCGAGTAAACCACCTCGCGGATTCCTGCAATGAAGTGCTCCCCGGTCAAGGCCATGGAGCCGCCGATAACGATGACGGACGGATTGATAAGGCTGACGCAGGCCGAAAGGACCTCGCCAACGTCCCTGCCCGCCTGGCGCACTGCCCGCACGGCTTCCGTACTGCCGGCCCCGACAAGCCGCACCACGTCTTCGCTGGTGTTGGCCTCCAGGCCAACCTCACGCAACTTCGACGCGACGGCCGGTCCTGAAGCGACAGCCTCAAGGCAGTCCAAATTTCCACAGTGGCACGGAACACCCGTGCCGTTATGGACCCTGATATGCCCGATGTCGCCGGCAACGCCGTCGGCGCCCCGCTGCAGCATGCCGCTGGAGACGATGCCCGAGCCGATGCCCGTGGCAACTTTAACGAAAATGAGGTTGTCCACGTTCGGCCATGCCACATTCCGTTCCCCGAGCGCCATGATGTTCACGTCGTTATCGACGAGGACCGGAACGTGGAAGTGGGCCTGCAGGTGGCCCGGAACGTCGAAGCCGTTCCAGCCGGGCATGATGGGCGGATTGATGGGCCTGCCCGTCCTGTGCTCGACAGGCCCGGGCAGGCCGATACCGATGGCCAGGAGGTCAGTCATGGCCCGCCCTGAGTCCTTGAGCAGTTCGGTAGCCACTTCCACAACGGCCTCCAGCACAACATCCGGTCCCCGGGTGACCTCGATGGTGCGCGCGGCCTCACGCAGGCGGTGACCGGTAAGGTCCGTCACGGCAACGCTCAAGTGCGATGCGCCGATGTCCACTCCAAGGACAACCTTGCTGCCGGCCTTCAAGGCAATTCGGGAGGAGGGGCGGCCGCCCGTCGAGACAGCATCATCGACGAAGCCCACCAGACCTAGTTCCATGAGTGCCTCGATGCGCAGCGTCACCGTGGAGCGCGCGAGCCCCATCTGCTCCGCCAATTCAGTCCGGGTACGGGGCCGTCCGTCCCGCAGGATCTGAAACAATTCGCTCGCTCCGGAGGACCCGAGGCCATTGAAACTACTTATGTCACTCATCGACTAATTAAAGCACACCTTTCGACAAAAGGGTCGGGCGGAGCAGCTACTGGCGGCCTCCCCGATATACGCCGAGGGGCGTGTCGTTTCCGTAGCACCGGCATCGCCGCCGCACCCACTTCTTCAAAGAATCCGCGAAACCAGGCGGGGCATTCGATTTAAGACGCACTGCCCGGGACACGGATACATCGAAGGAGAAGGAACATTCGTTGTTTGCCGTCATTAGTCGTGCTAGGTTCTTGTGACCAGCGCCTCACCAGCCACGATCCCCCTTCACAAGGGGAAGGTGGGCCCGGAGGCAGATGCAGCGTCACTTCAAGGAGGAAGATTTTGATTAGGGACCTCAACTCCGGCCGTGCCGGCCGGCAGCGGGCATCTACCCCGCCGGCCTACGGCAAGACGGGCATCTGGCTCATCGGCGCGCGAGGGTCGGTGGCAACTACGGCCACCGTGGGCCTGGCGGCCATCACCGCCGGACTTGCGGTCCCCACCGGCTGCGTCACGGAGCAGGAAGCCTTCGGCGACGTGGCCCTTCCAGACTTCGCGGACTTCGTGATGGGCGGCCATGACATCAGCGACGTGTGCATGGCCAAGCGCGCCGAAGCCCTCGTTGAATCGGGGATGCTGCCGCTTCACTTGCTCGAATCCGTCCGGCCTCACCTCGTGGAAACGGACCAGCGCGTGCGGCCCGGGTACAACCCCGCGCAAAAATCGGAGTCGCAGGCCGAGGTGGCGCGCCGGCTGGCCGGGGACATCACGGATTTCAAGCGCTCCAACGGCTTGAGCCGGGTCATTGTTCTCGACGTCGCTTCCACCGAGGCCCCGATTGAGCCAATCCCTGAATTCAGTGACGTGGATCTGCTGCTGGCCGCGCTGGAGGACCCGGAGCGTTCGGTGCTTCCGCCCAGCTCCGTCAGCGCTTACGCTGCCATCCTTGCCGGCTCGCCTTACGTCTGTTTCACACCCTCCGCCGCCCTTAGTGTGCCTGCACTGCGTGAACTGGCTGTCCAGCACCACATCCCGAGCGCCGGGCAGGATGGGAAGACGGGTCAAACCTGGCTGCGGTCCGTTCTGGCTCCGGCCTTTGCCGCCCGCGGGCTGCGTGTCCTGTCCTGGGCCGGGACCAACCTCCTCGGCGGCGGTGACGGAGCCACGCTCGCTGACCCGCTGGCCGTTTCGGGGAAACTGCAGTCCAAGAACCGCGGCCTTCAGGAGTTGACCGGAGGTGCCGTTACTCCACTTCACATCGACAATGTCCAGGATCTGGGCGAGACGAAGGTGGCCTGGGACCACATTAATGTTGAAGGATTCCTCGGTTCCCGCCTCACGCTGCAAACCACCTGGAGCGCCTACGACTCCATGCTGGCCGCACCGATGGTGCTGGACCTCTCGCGTCTGATGGCGCTGGCCCACGCTGCCGGAGAGGAAGGCCATATAGGCGCCCTCGGATTCTTCTTCAAGGATCCCTGGGGCAGCGACGAACACTCCTTTGCGAACCAGACCGGCAACCTCGTGGAGTGGGCGCAATCGGCGACTGCGAAGCTGGCGGCCGGCACCGGGAGCCTCGAGCAGCAGTGAGCCGCATTAATGACTACCTCGAACTGGTCCGTGCGCCGGCCGTCCTTACCGTCCTCGGCGATACGCTCGTGGGCGGGTCGGCCGCCGGGCACTCGCTTAGCGGCCGCCGCGTGGTTCTCCCCCTGGCGAGCGCCTGCCTCTACGCCGGCGGCATGGCCCTGAATGACTACGCCGATCGCGGGACCGATGCACGCGAGCGGCCGGAACGGCCCATTCCATCCGGTCGGATCAGCGCCCGCAACGGCCTCACCGCGGCGGCAGCCCTCACAGTGGCGGGCCTCGCCTTCAGTGCGGCGGGAGGCGGCAGGCAGGCTTTCAGCGTGGCGCTTCCGCTCGCCGCCGCAATTTGGACCTATGACCTGCTGGCCAAGCGCCATGCCATATCCGGCGCGATCACCATGGGCTCCTGCCGTGCCCTTGACGTCCTCATGGGCGCCGGTTCCGGCCACTTCCGGCCAGCCCTGGCCGCCGCGGGCATCATGGGCGGCCACACGGTAGCCGTAACCCTCCTCTCCCGTGGTGAAGTCGAGGGAACAACGACGGCGACCGCTTCCGGCGCGGCTGCAGGCACCGGCCTGCTGGCCAGCGCAGTAGTGGCCGGTTCTGCGGTACCCGGCAACCAGGTGTTCGCTGTGCTAGCCGCGGCTGCCGCCTATGCCGTCCGCTGCGCTCCAGCCCAAGTGCGGGCCGCACGCAATCCGGTGGCAAAGAACGCTCTTGAAGCCACCAAAGCAGGCATCCGGGCTATGGTCCCCCTTCAGACAGCACTCACGCTGCGGCAGGGAAACGTGGCTGCGGCCGGCGTGCTTGCGTCGGTGGACGTGCTCGGCAAGGTCCTGCGTTCCCGTCCCCGGAGTTCGAGGATCAGCGAGTCATGACAGCAACCACAGCATCCACCATGCCTTTCAGCCTGGGATACGGGACGAACGGTTTCACCGACCACCCCCTTCCCGTAGCGCTTGAACTCCTCGCCGAGCAGGGGTACGGCGCTGTGGCACTGACCCTGGGCCACCCGCACCTGGATCCGTTTGCCGAGGACCTGGATGCACAGCTGCTGTCACTGCGACACCGGCTTGATGGGCTGGGCCTTCGCATCGTCATTGAAACCGGCACCCGCTTCCTGCTCGACCCGCGGCACAAGCACCGGCCCGCGCTGGTGGACCCAGAGGCCGCAGCACGCGTTGCCTTCCTGCGCCGCGCCGTCGACATAGCTGCGGCCGTTAACGCAGAGTGCGTCTCCTTCTTTTCCGGCATACTTCCTGCGGGCACCACCCCCGAAACGGGATGGCAGCGGCTCACATCCCGGGTCGCCGACATCGTTGAATATGCCCGCGGCAAGGATGTACTTCTCGCCGTGGAACCCGAACCGGGAATGCTGATCGAAACGGTCTCCGACGTGCTGCGCCTTCGGGCGAAACTGGGTGACCCGGAGAACCTGCGCGTGACCGTCGATATCGGCCACTGTGTAGTGGTGGAGCCGGGCGGGGTGCGCGGAGCCCTCCTGCAGGCAGGTCCGTTGCTGGCCAACGTCCAGCTGGACGACATGCGCCCGCACGCCCACGAGCACCTGCCCTTTGGCGAAGGCACCGTTAACCTGCCGCTAGCACTCGCGACGCTGGCCGAACTGGGCTACAGCGGTGTCGCCGCCGTCGAGCTGCCGCGGCACTCCCATGACGCTCCGGGACTGGCAGCGCGCAGCATGGATGCGCTCCGCGCCGGCTGGCATGAAGCAGGAACCATCAGGGAATCCGAACGCTGGCTGCAGGAGAGCACAACGGCGATCACTGCCGACCCCGGCAGCCTGGCCAGAATCTTCGCCATGGCCGGTCGTCGCGTCGGCCGCAGCCCTCTTCGCCCGGACGCCGACCCCGCCGGTGTGTTGTTCGGCACCGTCAGCGACCATGCAAGAGGCGAACTGATCGGCCGGCTTGGGGAGTTCCTGTCCCCGGCTGAACTGGCCGAAGCCTTGCTGGCCCTCTACGACGGCGGGGATTCGGCAGAACGCCGTGGCGTGCTCAGGGGATTGGGAGTGCTGGCCACACGCACACCCAAACTTCCGGCCGCCGTCGTCGCGGCGGGACTGCGCCTGACAGCGGAGGCCCTGCGGACCAGCGAGAACGGCATTGTTGCAGCCGCCGTCGGTCCGTTCGCCGCAGCCTACCTTGACCAGCACAACTGGCGCCACGCCGTTCTGAAGCTGGTTTTTATGGGCATCAGCCTCAGCACCGTCACTGATCTCCGGGAACGGGCGGATAACGAACTCGCCCGGATGGCACGCGACTTTGCCGCGGAGCGCACCGCCGCAGGGCGTCCGGTCCCGGAGGACGTCCAGCTGCTCCTGCAGTCCTCATCCAGCTATTCCACCTCTTCTTAAGGGAAGCCAGCCATGCGTATTTTCGACCCCCACATTCACATGACAAGCAGGACTACCAACGATTACGAGGCGCTGTACGCCAACGGAGTGCGCGCCCTCGTTGAACCTGCGTTCTGGATGGGCCAGCCGCGCACCAACGTGGGCTCCTTCATCGACTACTTTGACTCCCTGCTGGGTTGGGAACGGTTCAGGGCCGCCCAGTTCGGGATCCGGCATCACGCCACGATTGCCCTCAACCCCAAGGAGGCGAACGATCCGAGGTGCGTTCCCGTCCTGGATGAGATCCCCCGGTATCTGGTGAAGGAGGGAGTGGTGGCCATCGGCGAGATCGGCTATGACTCAATGACTCCCGCTGAGGACGAAGCGTTCAGCCGCCAGTTGCAGCTTGCGCTGGAATATTCACTGCCGGTGATGGTGCACACCCCGCACCGGGAGAAGCTCGCCGGCACGCAGAGGACGCTCGACGTCGTCCGCGAGTCAGGCGTCGAACCCGGCATGGTGGTTGTTGACCACCTCAATGAGACGAATGTCGGGATGGTAAAGAACGCCGGCGCGTGGATGGGGTTCTCCATCTACCCCGACACCAAAATGGACGAGCACCGCATGGTGGCCATCCTCAGCCAGTACGGAACCGACAAGGTCCTGGTCAACTCAGCGGCTGACTGGGGCAGGTCGGACCCCCTGAAAACAGTCAGCACCGCCAACGCGATGCTCGCGGCAGGCTTCACGGCCGACGACGTGGACAAGGTGCTCTGGCGCAATCCCGTTGAGTTCTACGGGCAAAGCGGCCAGCTGATCCTTGATCCGATCCCCGGGTTCGATGCGGCTGACCTGCCGGACGCGGCAGCGGGCTTCGAGGGCAACTCGGTCCTGCGGGGGGCCCGGGTCTGATGCTCCTTTCATACTGCACCAATGTCCACCCCGCTGAGGATCTCGACGGCGTCATCCGGCAACTCCGCGAATATGCCGGTCCGATCCGGCGCACCGTTGGCCTCGACACGCTCGGCGTGGGTCTGTGGCTTCCCGCCGGGCTGGCCCGTCAGCTGGCCCGGAGTACCGAGGACCGTGCCGCCCTCCGCGGCGTCCTCGATGCTGAAGGGCTGCAGCTGCACACCATCAATGCGTTCCCTTACGGCGGCTTCCACAACGAGGTAGTTAAGCTCGACGTATATAAGCCGACGTGGGCGGAGCATCAGCGGCTGGAGTACACGCTGGACTGCGCCGAGGTGCTGGCAGCCCTTCTGCCCGAGGACACTGCAGGCTCGATCTCCACCTTGCCCCTTGCGTGGCGCCAGCCATGGACACAGCACGACGACGACGCCGCCACCTCCGCTTTTGCCGAGCTGAGCTCCCGCTTGCGTGAGCTGCGGGACCGTACGGGAAAGACCGTCCGCGTCGCCGTCGAACCGGAACCGGGGTGTGTGCTCGACACCGTCGCCGACGTCGTGGGGTGGCTGGAAACACGAATCGGGCGCGGCGTGGATCCGGAATTCGTGGGCTTGTGCGTGGACACCTGCCACCTCGCAGTTTCGTTCGCGGATCCGGCCGGCGCCATCAAGCAGATTGACGCGGCAGGTCTGCGGATCGTGAAGGTACAGGCGTCAGCGGCGCTGCACGTCACCGATCCAGCCGACCGTGCAGCAAGGGAAGCCCTGGCGGAGTTCGTTGAACCGCGCTACCTCCACCAGGTACGGGAGTCTCAGCCGGCCGGTATTGTGGCTGCCGATGATCTTGGCGAAGCCCTCGCCGACCTGCCGGCGGAAAACCCGTGGCGGGTCCACTTCCACATACCGCTCCACCATGTGCCCGCTGCACCGCTGGAGACCACCGTAAACGTGCTCAAGCGTGCCGTGGAAGAAGTCCGTCAGCTGCCATACGGGTCCGAGGTACACCTCGATATTGAGACGTACACCTGGAGCGTGCTGCCCGGCGCCTCGGTAGGAATCACCGAGGGAATTGCAGCGGAGATTACATGGGCGCAGTCGAATCTGTTCGCTGCCGCCCCTGCTCCCTGGACTCCTGTCGCCGGACGCCCCTGACAATCTGAAGCAAGGAAAAACCGTGAAACCAGTACTTCTGCTGAACGTCGTTGGATTGACGGCCAAGGCCCTGGTCCAGATGCCGCGCCTCTCGCGCCTTGCGGCGCAGGGATGGTCGTCGGAACTGGCTACGGTCCTGCCTGCCGTGACGTGCACCGTTCAGTCCACTATGCTGACGGGCCTGGCGCCGGCCCAGCACGGAGTCGTGGGAAACGGCTGGTACTTCCGGGATCTCGGCGATGTTTTCCTGTGGCGCCAGCACAACAGGCTCGTCAGCGGCGAGAATATTTGGGAGGCTGCCCGCAGGCAGGATCCCGGGTACCGCGCGGGCAATATCTGCTGGTGGTACGCCATGGGGATGTCCACGGACCTGACGGTGACTCCCCGCCCGATCTATCACGCGGACGGCCGCAAGTCACCGGACGCCTACGTACGGCCGGCGGAACTTCACGAGGAACTGGTGTCCAGCTATGGCGAGTTCCCGCTCTTCCAGTACTGGGGCCCAACGGCGACCATCCGGTCGAGTGAGTGGATCATCAACTCAACACGGCACGTCATGCGGAACCAGTCTCCGAATCTGCTGATGGCCTACCTGCCGCACCTGGACTACGACCTCCAACGGTTTGGACCCGATTCGCCGCAGGCCGCACGTGCGGCTGCCGACCTCGACCGCGCCCTCACTCCACTGTTGGATGAGGCCGATGCGCGCGGCTACGCGGTGATTGCGGTGGCCGAGTACGGGATCGAAGAAGCGCGCACACCAGTGGATATCAACCGCGTCCTGCGCAGGGAAGGGCTGCTCGAGGTCTATGTCCAGAATGGCAGGGAGCAACTGGACCCGTGGACGTCGCGGGCCTTTGCGGTCGCTGACCACCAGGTTGCCCATGTCTACGTCTCTGACCCCTCGGACGTGGAGCGGGTGGCAGCGGTGCTTCGCGGGACGGACGGAGTGGATGAGGTCCTGGACCGGGAGGCGCAGGCGCGCTACGGGCTCGATCATGAAAGGTCCGGGGAGCTCGTTGCCATAGCGGAACCGCGTGCCTGGTTCACCTACTACTTCTGGCTCGACGATGACCGGGCGCCCGAATACGCGCGCGGCGTCGATATCCACCGAAAACCCGGCTACGACCCAGCCGAACTCTTCTTCAACCCGGCGGACAGGCTGGCAAAGGCAAAAGCCGGCCTCAACCTGGTCAAAAAGAAGCTGGGCCTGCGGTACGCCATGAGTACCGTGCCCCTGGATCCGACCCATGTGCGGGGCACGCATGGACGGCTGCCTGATTCACCGGAAGGAACGCCCCTGATCATCGGCTCCGAGGACCGGATTCCCTCCTCGGTCGAGGCCCTGCTGAACAGTGGCCGGCAGGTGCCCGCCGCTGCCGTGAAGGAGCTCGTTCTCCAGACACAGGGACTGACGAGCTAGGAATTGCAGCGCGAAACAACAAAGCAGTAAAAGTGCTTATTCCGCTTTTACTGCCCCTTTTTGTGCCAAAAAACGGCCGGTGCTCAAGATTTCATCAATTTTGTTTTCTGAAACCACTAGCTAAACGAGACATCCTTCCATTAGCGTTCTAAGAGACCTGAGTCCGGCTGGTCCGGGTCCTCAATGACGAGAAGAAAGTGAACGATGACACTTAATCGACACGGGAAAGCGCAAGCTTCCGGGCATCCGGCCGATGCCACCGGCTTTACAAGGAGACGTTCAGCGCGAGCAGGTGCCGGTCTGGCCATGGCGGCCCTGATCGCCACCTCCTTTGCCGTCGGACCGGCGCAGGCCCAGCAGGGCGGGGCCCCCGACGTAGCTCCGCCTGATGCCAACTTTCAAAAGGTAACTCTCAACGACGGTCCGGGTGAGCCTGTTGACCTGGCCGTGCTTCCGAACAACGACGTCCTGCACACCACCCGCGGGGGCGAAGTCTGGCTCAATGACGCAAAGACTGGCCTGAACACCCTGGCGGCAACCCTGGACGTCTACCAGCATGACGAAGAGGGCCTGCAGAGCATCGCGCTTGACCCCAAATTTGGGACCAAGGGCAACAACTGGGTCTACTTGTACTACTCGCCGCCGCAAAACACTCCTGTGGATGATCCCGCAACCCCCGGCGTCAACGAGGGTGACGCACCCTTCAGCGGCACGGCGGCCGACTTTGAGAAGTTCAAGGGCTCCCTGGTGCTTTCCCGTTTCCAGTTCAACGGTTCCGCCATCGACCTGGCCACCGAGCAGGAGATCATCGAAGTGCCCGTCGACCGCGGCATCTGCTGCCACGTCGGCGGCGACATCGTTTTCGACGCCGAAGGCAACCTCTACCTTTCCACCGGTGACGACACCAACCCGTTCCAGTCGGGCGGCTATACGCCGATCGATGAGCGCCCCACCAGCAACCCCGCGCTCGATGCGCAGCGGACCTCCGCGAACACCAATGACCTGCGCGGCAAGGTCCTGCGCATCACGCCCAAGGACGGCGGTGGCTACACCATCCCCGAAGGCAACCTGTTCCAGCCTGGCACTCCCCAGACCCGGCCCGAAATCTACGTGATGGGCCTGCGCAACCCCTTCCGCGTCGACCTCAACCAGAAGACCGGCGAACTGTACATCGCCGACTACTCGCCTGACGCACGTTCGGCCAACCCCCTCCGCGGCCCTGCAGGCACCGGCAAGTGGATGTCAGTTACTGAACCCTCTAACTACGGCTGGCCTTACTGCGCCACCGCCGAACTGCCCTACGTCGATTACGACTTCGCGACCAGCACCTCCGGTGCAGCATTCAACTGTGCTGCTCCGGTAAACGAATCACCGAACAACACCGGCCTGCGTGAGCTGCCCCCGGTAGCCCAGCCCGAGGTCTGGTACTCCTACGGCGCCTCAGCACAGTTCCCCGAGCTGGAAACCGGCGGAATCGGCCCGATGGCCGGCCCTGCCTATGAGTTCGACGAGAAGGCAACCAAGGGCCACGCCCCCGTCGCCTGGCCTTCCTACTACGACGGCAAGTCCTTCTTCTACGAGTGGACCCGGGACTACATCAAGGGCATGACGTTGGAGAACGGTGAACTCGCCTCCATTGAGAAGGTCGTCGACTCACTCGTGGTCGACAACCCGATCGACATGGAGTTCGGCCCCAACGGTGCCCTCTACGTCCTCGAATACGGCGACGGCTACTTCGGCGAGAACCCCGACGCGCAGCTTTCCCGCATCGACTACATCGGCGAGGGTGGCAACCACAGCCCCGTGGCAGTAGCCTCCGGCACCCCGACTGCGGGCGCATCACCGCTGACCGTGCAGTTCTCAAGCGAAGGCACGGCTGACGCTGATGGCGACAAGATCCGCTACGAGTGGGACTTCAACTCTGACGGCGTCGTGGACTCCGAGGCGGCAAACCCCAAATGGACCTACGAGGAAATCGGAACCTACACCGCGAGCCTGAAGGTCACCGACCTGGGCGGCAAGCACCGCGGGCGCCACTCCTCCGCAGAGGTGGCAATCGAGGTAGGCAACCAGGCACCGGTCGTTGAGTTCATCACCCCGGTCGCAGGCCAGGACTTCCGCTTCGGCGACACCGTCAGCTACGAGGTCCGCGTCACGGATGACCAGCCGGTCGACTGCTCGCTTGTCCAGGTGACCTACATCCTGGGCCACCACACGCACGGACACCCGCAGACCACCACCTCCGGCTGCGTCGGCACCCTCACCACTACCGTCCCCGAGGGCCATGACCCCGCAGTTGACGACCTCTCGGCCGTCTTCAGCGCCAGCTACACCGACGCCGGGGACGCCGCATCTGCGCCGCTGACCGGAACCGCCGAGGTAGTGCTGATGGCAGCCAACTGATGCTCGTCCGAGTACCAGTGCCATCGAAATAAGGGCCACCGGCCATAAGAAGGAAGCGGACCCTGTCCCAGCCAAAGCTGGGACAGGGTCCGCTTTTTCATGTGCCGGCCAGCCGCCTGGAAGCTACGGGGACGGAACCGGCGCGGCGGCGTCGTCGTCTTGTGGGCGCAGGAAGCCTGCGGGATCCCGGATGAGGGGTTCAAAGGCCAGCTCCGCGGCCCCGACGAGGATGGGATCTTCGCCCAGGGGCGCCAACTCGATGGCCACGCTCTCCCGCGGGCCCCGCGTTCCGGGAGTGCGCAGCGCTTCGCTGAGCGCGTCCGGTGCGGCACGGACGAGGATACGCAGGAACCCGCCCAGGACAATCAGCGACGGGTTCAGCAGGTTGACCACACTCTTCAACCCGACGGCCAGCAGCTGGACCTGCCGGTCGATAATCTCCCGCAGCTCACGGGACGCAGACTCGTCCTGCAGTTTCTCCAAGACGGCTTCTTCGAGGTTCTCCATCTCACCTGCCGGGAGGCCGACGGCGGCGATCAGCTCTTCACGGGTGATCTCGGCTTCGAGGCAGCCGAACGATCCGCACGTGCAGGCGGTGCCGCCCGAGCGCACATGAGTGTGACCAAGCTGGCCGGCGAATCCGGTGGCACCGCGAATGAGGCGGCCTCCGCTGATGACGCCTCCGCCGATGCCGCTCGCACCCCCGTAAAGGTAGACAAGGTCCTGGCTGTCGCGGCCCGCACCGAAGGTGGCCTGCGCCCGGGCACCGGCAACGGCGTCGTTTGCTGCGGTCACCGGGAGTTTCAGGGCGTCGCTAAGGAGTGCCCCGAGGGGCTGGTCGCGCCAGCCAAGATGCGGCGCTTCGATGACAGTGCCATCCACGGGATCTACCAGCCCCGGTATGGCCAGCCCTACGCCGACGATCCGGCTCCGGGCGGGCAGCGAAGTGCGCATCCCGGTGTAGACCGCCGTCACGATGTTCACCACTTCCGCTACCGAGGGCGCACGAACGGTATGGAAGCGGACAGGGTTCACTATGTGCCCGCCGAGGGAAACGAGCGCAACGCTCACGACGTCGATATCCGGGTTGACCGACAGTGCCAGTGCGCCGGGGCTTGGCTCAATCATGATACTGGGGCGGCCGTGCTGTTGTGCCTGGTCGAGGTCGCTCTCGACGACCAGGCCGAGGTGGACGAGTTCACCGACAAGCGCCGCAATGGTTGACCGGTTGAGCCCGGTGGCCCGCGTTAGTTGCGCGCGGGAGACACCAGCCATCGAGTGAACCAGGCCCAGCACGGTGGAAAGATTATGCTGCCGGGTTGAATCGCGGTTGTTTCCGAGGTTAGTACCGGCAACGGTGCGCCGAACGCGTTCATCGTGCGATGGCGAAGTCATTCCGCGGCAACTTGTCCGGCTGCATCGCCAGCAATCCAATGAGGAACTGTACGGCGACGGCAGGGCACCACGACAATAGCCGACGTCTTCCCTTCCACCCCGGTTCAGGTCCTTCCTGGCAGATCGCCTCGGTGCCGGATTTGTTCTTTCATGATAACGGCAGACCAGGCAGGATCTACGAGGCGGGAACGCCGGTCCGGCTAGTGTGACTCCACGTTGGAGATGAGAGCGAACAGCATTCGTTCAAGGCACTTGTGCACGGCATCCGGCACTCCGTCGGACTCCAGGTGCATCACGGCAAGGTGGGCATTGTCGGTGGCGAGCTTGATGGCGTAGTCCTTTGCCCCACAGGACACCAGAACGGAGCGCACGTACTCGGCATCAGCTGCGGTCATCTCCTGGGATCCAATGAGAGAAGCAATCCTGCTCCATTCCGGCCGGGTGGCTGCGTAGGAAAGCAGGGCCGTCCGTTTGCCCTCCCTGAGGTCCCCCCAACTGGTTTTCCCGGTGAGGCTTTCCTTGCCGAAGACGCCCAGGACGTCATCGGCGATCTGGTAGGCGATGCCGGCGTAACGCCCAAAAGCAGTCAGTGCAGTCACAACCGGTTCCGGGGCCTGCGCCAGCACGGCGCCCGCCTGCAAGGGCGCCTCGAACGAATAGACCGAAGTCTTTTGGTGGGCCGTCTTGGTGATGTCCTCCAGTGAAGGCATTTCAGGAGTCCGGCTGAACTCGATGTCCAGAACCTCCCCGCCCACGGAAGAGAAAATTGCCTCATCGAGGATCCCGTTTAGCCGGTGCTGCACTGAGGCCGGCGCGTCAATGGCCCTCAGCAGGCGGTAAGCACTGGACAGTGCGAGATCCCCGGCAAGAATTCCGGCCGAGACCCCGGCATGGTCTGCGGCCACCGGGCTCTCACCGGCACGCACTGCCCTGTTTCTGTAGTGGCCGGACACGTTGGGGGTGCCGCGCCGAACGAAATCCCGGTCAATAACGTCATCGTGGATGATGAGCGCGCTGTGCAGGAGTTCGTACGAGGCCGCGAGCTCCGCGGCGCTGGAGAAGTCAGTGCCGCCAAGCTGGCGGTACGCCAGCATGACCAACCGCGGGCGGGAGCGTTTGCCGCCCGCGGTTGCTCTTTCAAGTGCTTCCCAAAGGCCCAGATAGGCAGCGTTTACGGAGACAGCGCGCAGCTTCGCGTCGGCAAAGAATCGCTGGAGCGCATCCTCAACCAACTCGAGGTCCCTGCTGCCGTTCAGCAGGTAGTCCACGTTCAGGAAGTTCACTGCGCCGCCCTTCGCTTCTCGTCCTGGCTCCCGGGATGCCGGGGTCCGCTTATGCCCGCCGCCAGGCGGACCTAGCTTTTCACCTTGCGTGGACCGCGGGCTGCGAAGCGCTGCTGCAGGAGGACTGCGACGACAATGATCAGGCCCTTGGCGAGCGCCTGGACGGAAGTATCCAGGTTGTTCTGGGTGAAGACATTGGTCAGGGTGCTGAAGATCAGCACCCCGAGAACCGTGCCCATGATGGTGCCGCGTCCGCCGGCGAGCAATGTTCCACCGACAACAACTGCAGCAATGACGTCCAATTCCAAAAGGTACCCGTGCGTGGACGTTCCTGCCGTGGTACGCCCCAGCATCATGACGCCGGCGATACCGGCCGCGAGTCCTGAAAGCACATACAGGTAAACCAGGTGCCGCTTCACCTTGATACCGGCCAGCTTGGATGCTTCAAGGTTTCCGCCGATAGCGACCGTGCGACGACCGAAAGTGGTGCGGTTCAGGAGGAACCAACCCGCAACGGCTACGAGGACGAAGATCCAGATCAGGATCGGGACACCGAGGAATTCAGCCCGCATGACCTGCAGCAAGTCGCGGTTGCTGACGATCTGGGTACGTCGGCCGGAAATAAGCTCGGCCAGACCCCGCGCACCCACCAGCACCGCCAGCGTGGCAATGAAGGCCACGACGTTGCCATAGGCGATGACAAGGCCATTGATCAGGCCTGCGGCGACGCCGACTGCAAGGGCAACGACAACAATGAGGAGCCAAGACGACTGCGTAGCGGCAAGCTGGATGCTGGCCAGGCTTGCAACAACCGTGGTCAGGCCCAGGACAGAGCCGACGGAAAGGTCGATGCCGCCTGCAGTAATAACGAAAGTGACGCCAATAGCAACCACGCCGGTAATGGAGGCGAGCCTGAGGATGGTGAGCACGTTCTCAACACTGAGGAACCGGTCCCCGCTGGTGACGGCGCCTATGACAAAGAGCAGCGCAAGAGCGATGACGAGCCCCATACTGCGGCCGGCGGATCCCTCCATGAACTTCTTCAGGGAATTGGCCTGGGGGGTGCTGTGGCCGGCCGGTGCCACGGGTTGTGGTTTAGCCACCTTGGTAATCTGCTCGCTCACGCGGCACTTCCCTTCATGACGAGGTCGAGCACTCCATGCTCGTCTATATCGCTTGCTTTGGTTTGGGTGAGGACGTTGCCGTCGTCGATGACCAGTACCTTGTCGGCAAGGCCCAGGACTTCTTCGATTTCGCTCGATACGACGATGATTGCCGTTCCGGCTGCCGCGAGTTTGCGGATGAGTTGGTAGATTTCCGAGCGGGCGCCGACGTCGACTCCACGGGTCGGTTCGTCCAGCAGCAGCACCGGGGTGCCGTGCACCAGCCAGCGGGCCAGGAGGATCTTTTGCTGATTACCTCCTGAGAGCGTGCGGGCCGGCCGCTCCGGGTCAGCTGGGCGCAACTCCAGCGCGGTGATCTGTTCACGCGCCGCCTGGCGTTCAGCTGATTCGTCCAGGAGCCCTGCACGGGCGAACCGCTCAAAGGTGGACAGTGTGACGTTCTTGAATATCGGTTCGTCCAGGATGAGCCCCTGGCTCTTGCGCTCCTCCGGCGAAAGACCGATTCCAGCGTTGACCGCCGATGTAACGGATCCCGGCCGGAGAACCTTGCCATTTACCGAAACCCTGCCCGACGAGGCCTTGCGCGCACCGTAGATGGTTTCAAGGATCTCGGAGCGCTTCGAGCCCACCAATCCGGCGAAGCCGATGATCTCACCCGCGCGGACAGTGAAGCTGACCTTGTCGAAGTGTCCTGAAAGCTCAAGGTTATCCACGTCGAGCACCACGGGAGCGTCGGCCGGGAGGGGCTTTCTCTCCGGGAACACATTCGCGACCTCACGCCCGGTCATCAGGCGGATCAGCTCCGATTTGGGTGTTTCCGTGACGCTGAGGCCGTTCGCCGTGCTGCGCCCGTCCTTAATCACCGAGATGCGGTCGCCAATCTGCCGGATTTCCTCGAGGCGGTGGGAAATGTAAACAACGGCGATGCCCTGGGCCGTAAGTTCCCGGACCACGCGGAAGAGGTTGGAAACTTCACCGGAATCGAGGATGGCGCTGGGCTCGTCCATGATGATCAGCTTCGTATCCCGCGACAGTGCACGGGCCATGCTGACGATCTGCTTGTTGGCGGCGGAAAGCGTCCCGACTTCCGTGGACGGCGACAGGCTGCCGTGCCCGAGCCGCTTCAAAAGGGTACGCGCAACCGCGTTCGCCTTCTTCACGTGGAGGACGCCCCCCGTGGCGCGTTCGTGGCCGAGGAAGATGTTCTCGGCAACCGAAAGCCCATCGACGACGTCGAGCTCCTGGTACATCGTGGCGATGCCCAAGTCGAGTGCTGCAGTGGGACCAGGCAGCGTAATTTGTTTGCCCTCCCAGAGGATTTCTCCACTGTCAGGCTGATGGACGCCCGCGAGTGTCTTGATGAGGGTGGATTTACCGGCCCCGTTCTGACCCATAACGCAATGGACTTCCCCGGGAAGTACCTGCAAATCGACGCCTTTCAGCGCCTGGACGCCAGCGAAGCGCTTGGTAAGTCCCCGAACTTCGAGCAACGGCTGTGGCTGATCTTCTTCGAACATGCGACGAACCTAACACATTATGTCGGCGATCGGTATAACTTCGCCGATTTCTCACAATCTTCTGTTATTGTGAGGGCAGTCACGCAAAGTAGCGGGCATGAAAGAGCATGCTGCACCACGCGGAGACGCACTTAACTCATTGAGGAGATACACATGCTTGCAGTTCGTACGGGCCGGAAGATGCTCGTCACCACCGCTGCCTTTCTTGCTGTTGGCGCCCTTGTTACGGGGTGTACAGAAGGCGCGGGCGAGACCAACACCCAGCCCACCAACGCATCGGTTGAAGGCAACCAGGCACAGGGTGACAAAGTAGTCATCGGCTTCTCCGGCCCCGCCGCAGACCACGGGTGGCTGGGCGCCATCAACTCCGCCGCCATTGCCGAGGCAAAGAAGTACCAGGACGTGGAGCTGCGGGTTGCCGAAGGAACCAATGACGCCAACCTGCAGATCAGCCAGGTCGAGCAGTTCATTAACGACCGCGTCAACGCCATCGTCCTGCTGCCCACGGACGGCGCCGCCCTCACTCCCGTTGCCACCCAGGCAATGGAGGCCGGCATTCCCGTCATCAACGTAGACCGTGAATTCTCCAGCTCCTTCGCTGCCCGCACCACGATCCTGGGTGATAACTACGGCATGGGTGTCAGCGCCGGCACCTACATCTGTGAAGAGCTCGGGGACAAGAAGGATGCAGTCGTCGCCGAGATCGCCGGCATCGACTCCTTGCCCCTGACCCAGGACCGCAGCAAGGGCTTCAAGGACGCATTGGAGTCTTGCGGCCTGGACGTCGACAACCGCGTAGCCGCTGACTTCACCGTGCAGGGCGGCGAAGCTGCCACCTCGCAGCTGCTGTCGGCAGCACCGAAAATCGATGCCATCTGGAACCACGACGATGACCAGGGCGTCGGCGTCCTGGCCGCAATCGATAATGCAGGCCGCAAAGAGTTCTTTATGGTTGGCGGTGCCGGTTCGGCAAATGCCATGAACGAAATCAAGTCCGGCCAGGGCGTCCTGAAGGCAACCGTTATCTACCCCTCGACCCAGGCAGCTGACGGTGTCCGCCTCGCCCGCCTGATCTCCCAGAACAAGGCCATGAGCGACCTCGTGGAAGTTGAAGTCCCGAAGCGCATCGTCCTGAACGCCCCGGTTGTCACCGGGGAGAACGTCGAGCAGTACTTGCCGACTGCTTTCGCATCGTAGGACCGCGATAAGTGGGGCGCTCCTGCCGCTGGCAGGGGCGCCCCACCTCCGTTCAACCGTTTATACAACTGCCGCCGGACAAAGAGGAAACATGCTGAACGACGTACCACCCCTCAAGGTTGCCCTGATCGGACACGGGTTTATGGGTGCCGCCCATTCGCAGGGATGGCGGGTGGCACCGCGATTCTACGACCTGCCGGCCACGCCGGAGATGACGCTCCTCGTGGGACGCAATGCCCGCGGAGTGGAGGCTTCGGCGAGGAAATGGGGTTGGGAAGAGACCGCTACCGACTGGCGGGCGGCCATCGCCCGGGACGACATTGACGTGATAGACATCGTTACTCCCGGCGGGTCCCATGCCGAGATTGCCATTGCTGCACTGGAGGCAGGCAAGCACGTCCTGTGCGAAAAGCCCCTCGCGAACACCCTTGAAGAAGCTGAAGCAATGGCAGCGGCCGCGGACCGCGCGGGCAAGGACGTCATGGCAATGGTTGGCTTCACCTACCGCCGCGTTCCTGCGGCCGCGTTCGCGAGGGACCTCGTCCTGTCCGGAGCGATCGGTGAAGTCCGCCAGGTGCGTGCTGCATACCTGCAGGACTGGCTGGTTGACGCTGAAGCCCCCCTGACATGGCGATTGCAGAAAGACCACGCCGGATCCGGCGCACTCGGCGACCTCGGCGCACATGCTGTCGATCTGTCCCAGTTCATCACTGGCCAAAAGATCACCGGGGTCAGTGGAATCCTGAACACCTTCGTCCACGAGCGCCCCCTGCTGGCCGGAGCATCCGGGCTCTCAGGCTCCGCCGCTGCAGAGCGTGGCGACGTCACCGTCGATGACCTCGCCCTGTTCACCGGCCGCTTCGACGCCGGCGCAGTCGGCTCATTCGAGGCCACCCGGATGTCCACGGGTCGCAAGAATGCGCTGCGCATTGAAGTGTCGGGCTCCACGGGGGCCGTCTCCTTCGACCTTGAAAACATGAACTCGCTCGGCTTCTACGATGCAACGGCTCCCGGCACCCGCCAAGGCTTCACCAACATCATGGTTACCGAACCCGCCCACCCGTACCTATCTGCCTGGTGGCCTGCTGGACACACCCTGGGCTACGAGCACGGCTTCGCCCACCAGGCAAAGGACTTCGTTGAAGCCATCGCAGAGGGCCGTCGTCCGGAACCGTCATTCGCAGATGGGCTCCAGGTACAGAAGGTACTCCACGCCGTGGAACGCAGCGCGGAAGCCGACAGCATCTGGACGAAAACCATCTAGGCCAGCAGTCTCAAAATGCACCAGCAAGGGACGCAGAATGCCCACCCCACCGCGCAATTCCAGCATCGCCCAGCCCGCCCGGCCCGCCCGGCCGACCTGGAGCCGGTGCTGGCCGACCGGCTGGATTAGGCGGCGCCGCTTCACCGCTGCGGCGCTCCCCCAGCACCACGTCCAATCCACGGAAACCGACGGACAGCCAACGGCTGCCCTGCGCGCGTTCTACAGTGCCCTCGCCACCTTCTAGCCCAATACGTGCCGAAACCCGGGCAGCGCGGCATGGGATACTCCGATAACAAGTGCCTGCCGGACCAGCCGGCCGGTGGCCGGAAGGGGACCCTCCATGCAGGAATTCGTCGGTGATGACGAGATGCTTCGGCAGCACGTCGTCGAAGCCATTGCCAAAGCCGGCATTGAAGCAGGAGCCGGTTTTGAGCAGCGGTTCCACCGGCATTTCCCCGACCTGCACCGCCTCTTCCACTCGTTGTACGGTTCCCGCAACGACTGGGCGGAACAGCTCACCGCCCTTGTACTCCAGAGCGCCCGCTCCTGGCAGGAACGCCCCGCCGAACTGAAGGTCCTTGACGCCGAGCGGGAAGCCGGCAGCGGCTGGTTCCTCTCCAACGACATGCTCGGCGGGGTCTGCTACGTGGACCGGTACGCGGAAAACCTGGAAGGAGTCCGGGCCCGGATTCCGTACTTCAAGGAACTGGGGCTCACCTACCTGCACCTCATGCCGCTGTTCCTGGCACCGGAACCGCACTCAGACGGCGGTTACGCGGTCTCCAGCTACCGTGAGGTGAACCCGAAGCTGGGCACCATGGAACAGCTCCGTGGCCTGGCCGCCGAGCTGCGGGCCAGCGGCATCAGCCTGGTAGTGGATTTCATCTTCAACCACACCTCCGACGAACATGAGTGGGCGCGTCGGGCCGCTGCGGGCGATCCGGAGTACGGCAACTACTACTGGATCTTCCCGGACCGCACCATGCCCGACGCCTTTGAGCAGAACGTGCGCGAGATCTTTCCCGAGGACCACCCCGGGTCCTTCATCCAGCTGGAGGACGGCCGCTGGGTCTGGGCCACGTTTCACACCTACCAATGGGACCTCAACTACTCCAACCCGGACGTTTTCCGGGCCATGGCCGGCGAGATGCTCTTCCTGGCCAACCAGGGCGTGGATATCCTGCGCATGGATGCCGTGGCCTTTATCTGGAAACAGCTCGGCACCCCCTGCGAGAACCTTCCCGAAGCTCACACTCTCCTCCGGGCCTTCAACGCCGTATGCCGGCTGGCGGCGCCGTCGCTGCTGTTCAAGTCCGAGGCCATCGTGCATCCGGACGAGGTGGCACTTTATATCGACCCCGCCGAATGCCAGATCTCCTACAACCCGCTGCAGATGGCCCTGATCTGGGAGTCCCTTGCCACCCGCGACGTCTCACTGCTGGCCCAGGCGCTGAAGCGCCGGCACAACATCCCGGAGGGCACCACCTGGGTGAACTACGTCCGCAGCCACGACGACATCGGCTGGACGTTGGCAGACGAGGACGCAGCCGGGCTGGAAATCAACGGCTTTGACCACCGCCGCTTCCTGAACTCGTTCTACGTCAACCGCTTCCCCGGCAGCTTCGCCCGGGGGGTTCCGTTCCAGGACAACCCCAAGACAGGCGACTGCAGGATCTCAGGCACGACGGCGTCACTGTGCGGAATGGAGGTTAACCCGGCCGAGGCCGTGGAACGGATCCTGCTGGCCCACTCCGTTGCCTTCAGCACCGGCGGTATTCCGTTGCTGTACCTGGGCGACGAGGTGGCCCAGGTCAACGACTACGGATACGACCGGGAGCCAGGCCATGAAAACGACAGCCGCTGGGTGCACCGGCCCCGCTATCCGGAAGAGCAGTACGAACGCCGCCTTGACCCGTCCACTCCTGAAGGCGCGGTTTTCGCCGGCCTGGAGCGGATGATCCAGGTCCGGGCCGCCGCCCCCGAGCTGGCCGGAACCCGCCTCATCGACTTCGATACCAACAACCGCGGGGTTTTGGCGTACCAGCGGCCCGGGGAACGCACCCGGATCCTTGCACTGGCCAACTTCAGCGACCAACCGCAGACCCTTCCTGCTGACATCTTCGCCGGGTTCTCAGCGTCCGCCGTCGACCTCCTCTCCGAAGCCGCGCTGCAACTCGACGAGAGCGTCACGCTCCTGCCGCGCCAGTACGTCTGGCTGCGCGTCACCCCCACCCCTTGATTGGGACCGCGGGCGCGGGGCGTGAAACCATACGGATCATGGTCCAAAAGATTGCGTACCAGGGTGAGCCCGGCGCCAACTCCAATATCGCGTGCAAGCAAATGTTCCCCGACCTCGAAAGCGTGCCCTGCGCGAGCTTTGAGGATGCGTTCGAACTCGTCTCAAGCGGCGAGGCGGACCTGGCCATGATCCCCATCGAGAATTCGATCGCAGGCCGGGTGGCGGACATCCACATCCTGCTTCCGCAGTCCAACCTGCAGATCGTGGGTGAGTTTTTCCTGCCGATCCACTTCGACCTGCTGGGCATCCCGGGCAGCACCATCGAGGCCGCCACCGAGGTGCACAGCCACATCCACGCCCTCGGCCAGTGCCGCCGCCTCATCCGCGACCACGGACTCAAGCCCGTCATTGCCGGCGACACTGCCGGTTCGGCCCGCGAAGTCAGTGAGTGGAACGATCCGCGCAAGCTGTCCCTCGCTCCACCGCTGGCCGCACAGATCTACGGCCTGGAAGTGCTGGCCTCCCGGGTTGAGGACGATCCTTCCAACACCACCCGGTTTGTGGTCCTTGCCCGCGAAGCGCAACTGCCCACCCGGGACGAACTGCCCGGGCCGGCTGTCACCAGCTTTGTGTTCCGCGTCCGCAACGTCCCTTCAGCCCTGTACAAGGCACTGGGCGGCTTCGCGACCAACGGCGTGAACATGACCCGGCTGGAAAGCTACATGGTGGGCAACGAATTCGCTGCCACCATGTTTATGGCCGACGTCGAAGGCCACCCCGAGGACCTGCCGCTGAAACTGGCCCTTGAGGAACTGGACTTCTTCACCACCGAGGTGCGGGTCCTCGGTGTCTATTCAGCTGCTGAGTACAGGACAGGTCAGACCGTCACAGCGTGACCAGCGGTGCGGCGCGGCTTCAGCAGGGGTGCGAAAAACTCCCCCAGCCCGGCCGTTGCGGTCAGCGGCAGGACGTTGGCGACGTACTGGTCCGGGCGCACCACCACCACAACGCCGCCGCGGTCCAGGCCGCGGAGTTCAAAGATGTCTGCGGTGGGATCGGTGGCATAGACCTTTTCGTAGTCTGTCAGCTTGAACGGGCCCACCTGCGGCTTGAACACGGCAGGAACGGCACCGATGTCAACGGCCGTGTGCGGCTGCTGGTAAATCACCTTCACGTCGAACCAGGCGTCAGGATCAGCGCCCGACGGCGTCGCGGCCAGGGGCGAGTCCGGCGAGTTTGAGATCCACTCAACGAAGTCCGCCACACCTGACGGTTCACCGGCGGTTGCTGCGTCGGCAAAGACGTAGATGCGCCACCGGCCATCGGCGGTGGCATGGTGGCCAAGGTGCATGGGGTTGGTATCGCCCACCCGCACGACGGGTGCCGACTTGAAGCGCTTACCCACGGGAAAACCGGTTGCGAGCTCCTGGTGCTTCGCCGGGGCCACGAGCATGGAGGGCGAGTATTCGGTCATGAACCCGGCCGGGAACTCGGCGGTGCGCACGTAGAAGTCCTCGAGGTCCGAAGGATTCTCAAACTCTTCGGGCTTCTTGGCCATCATGGTGGACCATTCCTTGTCGAAGTCGATCAGGTTTTTTGCCACCACCTGCCGCTCCGCCGAGTAGGTGGACAGCAGGCTTTCCGGGCTGCGCCCCTCGAGTACGTGCCCAAGCTTCCAGGCGATGTTGAAGCCGTCCTGCATCGAAACGTTCATGCCCTGGCCGGCCTTGGCGCTGTGGGTGTGGCAGGCATCGCCAGTGATGAACACCCGAGGAGTCCTCTTGCCGCGGTCCTCCGGCAGGACGTCGTCGAACCTGTCCGTCAGCCGGTGGCCCACCTCGTAGACGCTGTGCCAGGCGACGTTGCGCACGTCAAGGGTGTACGGGTGGAGGATCTCGTTTGCCTTGTGGATGATCTGCTCGATGCTGGTGTTCCGCACGGCGTGGTGGGTGGCCGGATCCACCACGCCCAGGTCCACATACATGCGGAACAGGTGTCCGCCTTCGCGCGGAATCAGCAGGATGCTGCCTTTTTCACCCTGGATGGCACACTTGGTGCGGATGTCGGGGAAGTCCGTGACCGCAAGGGTGTCCATCACGCCCCACGCATGGTTGGCCTGGTCCCCGGCAAGGCGGCAGCCGATCGCTTCGCGCACCTTGCTCCGCGCGCCGTCGGCCCCCACAACATACTTGGCCCGGACAACGCGCTCCTGCCCCTCACTGGGACCGGCGGTGAGGAGCAGCGTCGCGGTGACGGGGTACTCCCCCTCCCCTACTTCGAGGCCGCGGAACTCATAGCCGTAGTCGGGCTTCAGGCGGGTAGGCGAGTTGGCCGCAAATTCGGCGAAGTAGTCCAGCACGCGGGCCTGGTTCACAATCAGGTGTGGGAATTCGCTGATGCCAGTGGGGTCATCCGGCGTGCGGGCCGTCCGGATAATGCGGGTGCGGTCCGCAGGGTCCGGCTTCCAGAACGCCATCTCGGTGATCCGGTACGCTTCCGCAATAATCCGCTCGGCGAAGCCAAAGGCCTGGAAAGTCTCGACGCTCCGGGCCTGGATACCGTCGGCCTGGCCAATCGCGAGGCGCCCGGGACGGCGCTCGATGATGCGCGTCGTGACGCCCGGGAACATGGAGAGCTGCGCTGCCGCCAGCATGCCGGCGGGCCCCGTGCCGACGATGAGCACGTCCACTTCGTCAGGGAGTTCGGCAGGACGGTTAATGCCGACGCCGGCTGCGGGCTTGACCCGCGGGTCGCCGGATACATAACCGTGGTGATGAAACTGCACGGGATTCCTCACTTCATTGTGGGACGGTTGGGCCAGAAGCCCCTGTTCGATAATAGAACTTTGGTTTCCATATGAGAAAACTCTGCCGTGGAGCAACACTGTACGCCACCTGTGACATGGACGACAAGGGAGCTTTCGCCGCCGGTACATCCAGCCTTCCGGCGATGGCGGCCCCACCAGCTACTGACGGTGCCAAGCTCGGGCTTGACCTGGACATTCTCAATAAGGGGGTTGAACCGTAGGATTACGTCCGGCCCTCTTTTGCCTTTGGCAAAAAGGGGGTGAACGCATAAAGCCTGCTACAGGGTGGGCTTGGGGAAATGGGGGGCGCGTTGTGGGTGTCGTACGGTCTGGAAGTGTTGAAGTCCGCCTGGTTGATCCTTGGCGTAAGGTGCGACGGCTATCGGCGTTGACAGCCTTGGCAACAGTCCTGGCTCTCGTGATCCTGCCGCCCTCGCCTGCCGAAGCGATAGGCATAGGCAGCGGCCCGTCAGGTGCCATCGGCGGCTCCGGGGGACCCGAATCTCCGGGCGCGCTGGTACCCGTGTCCCCTACCCGGATGCTTGACACCCGGACTGCCGACGCCGTCGGACCGGACTCATCAATATCTTTCCGGGTCGCCGGCCGGGATGGGATTCCTGCCGCAGTCTCTGCCGTCGTCTTCAACCTGACTGTCACCGAGGCCCAGTCTTACGGGTTCATCAGCGCCTACGCCTCCGGCTCGCCGCGCCCGGACACCTCCAACCTGAACTTCGGTGGCGGCCAAACCGTCCCAAACCTCGTCACAGTCCCGGTTGGAACTGATGGCAAAGTCACGCTCTTCAACCGGTCCTCCGGCACTACCCACCTCATCGCCGACGTCACCGGTTATTACCTCCCCGGAACCCCGAACCTGCCGGGGGCCTTCTCTTCCCTCACCCCTACCCGGATGCTGGACACCCGGACCAGCACAGCTGTGAGGCCGGATTCATCAGTGTCTTTCCAAGTGGCCGGCCGGAATGGGGTTCCGGCCGCAGTCTCTGCCGTCGTCTTCAACCTGACTGTCACCGAGGCCCAGTCTTACGGGTTCATCAGCGCCTACCCCTTCGGTGCACTGCGCCCGGACACCTCCAACCTGAACTTCGGTGGCGGCCAAACCGTCCCAAACCTCCTAACAGTCCCGGTTGGAACTGATGGAAAAGTCACCCTCTACAACCGGTCCTCAGGCACTACCCACCTCATCGCCGACGTGGCGGGCTACTACCTTCCCGGAACCCCGAACCTGCCGGGGGCCTTCTCTTCCCTGGCTCCTACCCGGATGCTGGACACCCGGGCTGCCGCCGCCGTGGGGCCGGATTCATCGGTATCTTTCCAAGTGGCCGGCCGGGATGGGGTTCCTGCCGCAGTCTCTGCCGTCGTGTTCAACCTGACTGTCACCGAGGCCCAGTCCCACGGGTTCATCAGCGCCTACCCCTCCGGGCCGCCGCGCCCGGACACCTCCAACCTGAACTTCCGTGGCGGCCAAACCGTCCCGAACCTCGTCACAGTCCCGGTTGGAACTGATGGCAAAGTCACGCTCTTCAACCGGTCCTCCGGCACTACGCAACTCATCGCCGACGTCGCCGGCTACTACCTGCCCGGTTCTGCAGCGGGTTCCGTTTGGACTTGGGGAGCTTACTATCAGGAGACCGGGACCGTCCCTTACCAGATATCGGGGCTGTCGGGTGTAACGGAATTGGCCGGAACCTCCACGAAATATGCCCTTCTACACGATGGAACCGTGCGGGCATGGGGCAACAACTCCGTTGGACAATTCGGCAACGGCACCATAACTGAAGGTATGCTCACGTACAGCGTCCGCCCTGTGCAGGTATCCGGGCTGACGGATGTTAAGTCTGTGTCTGCCAGCTACGCGTCCGGATTCTCCGTTTTGGGGAACGGGACCGTCTTGGCGTGGGGTGCAAACCTTTATGGGATTCTGGGAAATGGCACAGAAACTGACAGCAGCGTTCCCGTACAGGTTTCCGGCCTAACAGGAGTTAAATCCCTGACTACCACCGCATTCACGGCTTATGCGGTACTTACAGATGGAACAGTCCGGGCATGGGGCTGGAACGGCAATGGGCAGTTGGGTAATGGCACTACTGCCAACAGCAGCATTCCGGTGCCCGTCCCCGGCCTCACAGGAGTCAAATCAATCGCAACTATCGCAAACACGGCTTATGCCGTCCTCGAAGACGGCAGCGTCCGTTCCTGGGGAAACAACGGTTTTGGACAGCTGGGTAACGGTACTGCAATCGACAGTAATGTTCCGGTGCAGGTAGTTGGACTCAGCAACGTTGTCTCGATGGTTTCCTCCTCGGGCCTTACGGCGTACGCCGTCCTTTCCGATGGAACCGTGCGGGCATGGGGTCGGGGTGCCAGCGGTCAGCTGGGTAATGGCACCACAACGAGCAGCGCCCTTCCCGCTGAGGTCGCGGGATTGACCGGAGTCACATCGATGGCTGCTGGCTTTCGCTCCGCCTACGCTGTACTTGGCGACGGAACACTATGGGCCTGGGGTGATAACAGTCAAGGCCAGTTGGGCACTGGCGACACCATCAACAGCAGCGTTCCCGTGCAGATCCACAGCCAGACCAGCGTGAAGTCCGTGGCTTCAATCCACACCACCGCACAAGCATTGCTAAGCGACGGGACAGTTTGGGCCTGGGGCTCCAACACGGGCGAAAGAAAAGGTACCAAGCCAGAAAAGGTCGTCGGACTGAGCGACATTTCAAGTTTGTTGCCGTGATCCGCTCACCTCGCCGCACGTCCCCTTGCGCAACAGTCCGCGACCAGCGGTGCTGACCCGCCATCGCCGCCCCCAGACGCGGCCTACGGCACCGGCTACGCCATCACAGGGGCGGCGGCGGTCCCGCCGGTAAACTGTCGGCGGGCCCAGCGGGCGAGCTTCCTGCCCCTGCCCTTCCACCAGTTGTCCTCGTCCTTGTCGTGGTGCAGGCGGAAGATGACGGGCATCTGGCCAGGAAGCGAGCCGCTGAATGAGGCAACTGCTTCCATCCCCGGGCTCACCGGTTGTCCCACGGCGTGGACGACGGAAAGCGGGCGTGTGCCCATGAGAACCAAACATGAAACCCCAGGACCTTTGGAACCACCGCTGCTGATCCGGCAGTGGTTCCATTCAAGTTTCCGGGGCCCGTACCGTCGCGAGTAGTGAGTACTCAATTTTCCGGTCAGCGACGTTCTCCGGTACTCAAATAAGCAGTGCCTTGCGAACGTCAGCCGCGGATCCGGCGCCTCCTGACCCTGAGGAGGA
The DNA here is from genome assembly GCF_054408515.1 of Arthrobacter sp. D3-16. Classification (NCBI taxonomy): domain Bacteria; kingdom Bacillati; phylum Actinomycetota; class Actinomycetes; order Micrococcales; family Micrococcaceae; genus Arthrobacter; species Arthrobacter sp. D3-16. Next base: position 3,965,671 of record NZ_CP096437.1, read on the forward strand.
AACCCTTCCGGCCGAGAGGACGTGGTAGCTGTCCGCGGCCTGCAGGGCGAAGCCGATGTGCTGCTCCACCAGGAGGATGCTCATTCCGTTGCGCTGGGAAAGCTTGATAATGGTTGCTTCGATCTCGGCCACGACGTTTGGCTGGATGCCTTCGGTGGGTTCATCGAGGATCAGCAGGCGCGGGTCCGTGATGAGTGCGCGGGCGATGGCCAGCTGCTGCCGTTGGCCGCCGGAGAGCAGCCCGGCCCGCCGCGCCAGTAATGGCCGGAGCGCCGGAAACATGTCCAGTGCCTCCGCCACGCGCCCGGTGCCGTTCCTGCGCCCGTCCGCCACCAGCTGCAGATTTTCCAGGACGGAGAGCTGCCCGAATGACTGCTGGCCCTGCGGCACGTACGCCATTCCACGGTCCACCCGCCGGTGCGGGCGGAGCGCCGAGATGTCCTCCCCGTCCAGCCTGATGTGCCCGGCGGTGGGTTTGAGAAGTCCGACGACGGCGCGCAGCAGCGTTGTTTTGCCGGCACCATTGTGCCCCAGGACGGAGACAACGGCTCCGTCCGGGACCGTCAGGCTTACTCCGGTGATTACCTGCGTGCGGCCGTAACCGGTCTGCAGGCTATCAACTTCAAGCATCCCTGGCCTCCACTCCCGAGGACCCCAGGTAGACGTCCTGCACCTTTTTGTCCGCCTGCACCTGCGCCACACTTCCCTCACTGAGGACCTTGCCCGCTGCCAGGACCGTGACCGACGTTGCGAACTCCCGGACGAAATCCATGTCGTGTTCAACCACCAAGGTGATGCGGCTGGCGGCGATCCGCCGCAGCAGCTCCCCGGTTTCCGCACGCTCGTCCTGGCTCATCCCGGCGATTGGCTCGTCCAGGAGGAGGAGGTCCGAATTCTGAACGAGGAGCATGCCGATCTCCAGCCATTGCTTTTGTCCGTGGGCGAGGGTCCCCGCCTTCTTCCCGGCAGCGCCCTCCAGTCCAATGATCTCCAGCGCTTCTTCCACCACCGCGTCCACGGTCTTGCGGCGCCGGAGCATGCGAAGCGGGCCGCGGCCGGCACCGGCCGCGATGTCGAGGTTTTGGAGTAGGGAAAGATTCTCAAAAACACTGGCGGTTTGAAACGTACGCCCCACGCCCAGCCGGGCGATCTGATGCACTTTGCGTCCGAGGATTTCCGTGCCGGTGTGGTTCACCGAGCCCGTGGCCGGTACCAGGCCGGTGATGGCATCGATCACGGTGGTCTTCCCGGCACCGTTGGGGCCGATCAGGAACCGCAGGTCACCCTGGATTACATCGAGGTTGACGTTCTCGACGGCGAGGAACCCGTCAAAGGAGACGGACAGGTCGCGGACTTCGAGGTACTTCGGTCTGCCATGGCGCAGCCCTCCGGCCAGCGGCTCTCCGTCTGGGAGCAGGGTGGGCGTGGTCATCTGCGGGCCTCCTCAGGCACGGTCGATTTTTCTTCAGGTTCCGGTGATTCCGCCAGGGATGCCGGGGTTGGGTTTTCCGGTGTTCCCGCCGTTGATGCTGGGCGGAGTCTGCGCCGCCTGCCCAGGAGCGCGGGCAAGGAAGCCAGTCCGCCCGGCATGAACCCGATAACCAGGACAAACAGCAGGCCCTGGAAGTACACCCAGAAGGAGGGAAAGGTGGAGGACAGTGCTGACTGGGCGGCGGCGACACTGACAGCACCAAGGACTGGTCCCAGGAGCGTGGCCCGGCCGCCGATAGCCACACCGATGAGGAAGGCGATGGAAGGGATCACGCCTACATCCGCCGGTGAAATGATTCCCACGAGCGGGACAAACAAGGCGCCCGCAATGCCTGCCAGCACAGCGGCAACTACATAGGTGACCGTTTTGATGGTTGCCGGGTCATAGCCCAGGAAGCGGACCCGTTCCTCCTGGTCCCGGACCGCAACCAGCAACTCGCCAAACCTGCTGTGCATCAGCTGCCGGGCAAGGGCTATGGACAGCAGGAGGACCACCGCCGCGATCAGGTACAGCATCACCTTGTTGTTCGGGTCCTTCAGATCGAAGCCGAAAAATGACCGGAACCCGCTGAGGCCGTTTGAACCACCGGTGGTGGCCTGCTGCCCGATCAGGAACACGGCGAATGCTGCCGCGAGCGCTTGGCTAAGAATCGCGAAATAGGCCCCTTTGACACGGCGCTTGAAGACCGCCAGGCCAAGGACAAGGGCCACCAGCCCCGGTATCAGCACCACCGCCAGCAACGTTACGGCGGGACTCCGAAACGGTTCCCACCAGCCGGGCACCTCGCCGCTGCCGTAAAGGGACATAAAGTCCGGAACCCCGGAGCCGCCGAAGAGCGAGGCGTCCGCCAGCTTCATATGCATGGCCATGATGTAGGCGCCAAGCCCGAAAAACACGCCCTGGCCCAGGGTAAGCATGCCGCCGCGTCCCCAGGCCAGGCCGATGCCGACCGCCACGATCGCGAAGCAGAGGAACTTTCCCAGCAGACCCAGGCTGAAGGCCGGGAGCACCGCGGGTGCAACCACCAGCAGCAGGACTGCCCCGAGGGCGAATCCGGCGGCAGTACCAGTTTGTCCGCGCAACAGGCCCCTCATGCCAGGCTCCTTGTCTTGAGGCTGAAGATTCCCTGCGGCCGAAGCTGGAGGAACACCACGATCACGATCAGGATCAGGACCTTTCCGATGCTTGCTGTCGTCGAGTACTCGAAGACAGACTGCAGCACCCCGAGGGCGAACGCCGCGATGACCGCCCCCTTGATCTGGCCTATGCCGCCGGCCACTACCACCAGGAAGGCATCCACAATGTAGTTGGTGCCGAGATAGGGGCTGGTGGAACCTATGAGGGTGACGGCGACACCCGCTACTCCGGCCAGGCCGGACCCGATGAAGAACGTCAGCTGATCGCTGCGGCGGGTTGAGATGCCGCTGGTTTCCGCCAGGTCCCTGTTGAGCACCACGGCCCGGATGCGGCGGCCCAGCGGGGTAGTCCTGAGGAGAAGGACCAGTCCTGCCAGGCACACCAGCGAGAGTGCCAGGATAAAAAGCCGGGTCAGCGGGATCGGTGCGCCCAGCACCTCGATGTTTCCCTGCAGCCAGGCCGGCGCGCGCACATCCACGCTGGGGGCGCCGAAAATGTCCCGCGCGGCTTGCTGCAAAATGAGCGCCACCCCGAAGGTGACCAGGAGCGTGTCCAGGGGCCGGTGGTACATGCGGCGCAACAGCACCGCCTCGAGCACCAGCCCCAGGACACCTCCCACCAGGAAACCCGCAGGAACGGAAACCAGCAGTGAAACGCCGGCATCGGAGATGGCCTGCTGGACCACGAAGGCTGTGTAGGCCCCGGCCATCATGAACTCGCCGTGGGCCATGTTGATGACCCCCATCTGGCCGAAAGTCAACGACAGTCCCAGCGCTGCCAGGAGCAGCACTGAGCCGAGGCTGAGTCCGGCGAACATCTGCCCTATCAGGAGTTCCATTCCAGCAGGCCTTTCCTCAATGTTTCCGGTGGCCGTTACTTGGCCAGGTCCTTGGCCCAGCCGTACGTGGCCAGGAAGGGATCCGGTTCAACTGCCTCCCGCGAGGACCAGACAGTGTCGATGAGCCCCTCCGAATTGATTTTCCCGATCCGGGGGGTCTTGGTGATGTGGTTGTTTTCCCCGTTGACCGTCACCAGTCCTTCGGGCGCTTCGAAGGTCACGCCGTCCGCGGCGGCCTGCACCTTGTCCACCTCAAAGGACCCGGCCTTCTCCACCATGGCTTTCCAGAGGTACAGCGAGGTGTAGGCAGCTTCCATGGGGTCGCTCGTCACGCGCTCTGCCCCGAACTTCGCTTTGAAGGCTGCAACGAACTTTTTGTTGGCGGGGGTATCCAGGGTCTGATAGTAGTCCCAGGCGGTCAGCTGCCCTTCCACATTGTCGAGGCCGACGCCGGGAACTTCCTCCTCGGCGATGGAAACCGAGACCACGGGCATGGTGTCCGCTGTCAGGCCAACGCTCTTGTACTGGCGGAAGAAGGCCACATTGCTGTCACCGTTGAGGGTGTTGAAGACCGCATCGGCCTTGGAGTCCCGGACTTTGTTGACGATGGTGGAAAATTCCGTGGAGCCGAGCGGGGTGTACTCCTCGCCAAGGATTTCGATGCCCTTGGCGGCGGCGTATGCCTGGATGATCTTGTTGGCCGTCCGCGGGAAGACATAATCGCTGCCCACCAGGAAGAGGGACTTGGTTCCCTGCTCGGCCAGGTAGTCCAAAGCCGGGATGATCTGCTGGTTGGTGGTGGCCCCGGTGTAGAAGATGTTTTTGGATGCCTCCAGGCCTTCATATTGCACGGGGTAGAACAGCAGCGCGTCGTTGGCTTCGAACACCGGCAGCATCGCTTTCCGGCTTGACGACGTCCAGCCGCCGAATACCGCGGCGGTGCAATCCTGCTGGATTAGTTTTCCTGCCCGTTCGGCAAACTTGGTCGGTTCGCTGGCGCCGTCCTCACTCACCACCTGCAACTGTTTGCCGAGGACGCCGCCGGAAGCATTGATCTCCTCGGCAGCCAGGGTGAGGGAGTCGAAGACTGTGCTCTCGCTGATGGCCATGGTGCCGGACAGGGAGTTGATGAAGCCCACTTTGATGCTGCTGCCCGACGTGTCCACACAGGAGGTCCCGGTGCTGGCGGTTGAGCCCGCGGATGCCGGGTCTGCGATCTGGCTGCCGCAGCCCGCCAGGACTGTTGCCATGGCGGCCGCCGCCAGGGGAAGGAAAGCGCGTTTGTTAACCGAAACCCTCATGTGTACCTGCTTCTCACTCCGCCGCTGCGTGGGCAGCGGCTCGCCTCCGAGGTCGTGGGAAGTGACCCCTTGCGATGAATGTAGGAGCGGATTGTTTCGCTTGTTGCGATGGCGGGTTTCGAAACCGTTTCGTCCTGGCTCCCCGTAGCGGCCGGACTCCCGGTGGACAGCCGGAAACGCGGAAAAGCGCCGGAAAAGTGGGGGAAGGAAAGTTAACTTGGAGGAAACGCGGGGGCGGCGTAACGTTGGCCCGCTGGCCGGACATAAACCAGCGGGCCGTCGATGATCGGGCCTGACCTGCTGGTTCACCGGCCGGCGGGAGTTACTGTCCGATCGCCCGGGGCCGCCAGAGCACCACAGCCTGTGAGCGGGGACGGGGGCGCTGGCCACGTGCCAGGCTCACCACGTCACCCGCTGCGCCCGCCGCGAAGATTCGTGAATCGAAGGGCTGCGGGCGCCGGTTCAGTTCTTCGCTGAGCTCGGAGACCCGGCGCTGAAGGGCAGCGACCTGGTTTTCCAGTTCGAGGATCCGCTTGATGCCCTCCAGCGAGACGCCTTCCTGCGACAGCCGCTGCACCTCGCGCAGCATGTTGATGTCCCGCTGGGAGTACCGGCGGGACTTGCCCGGCGCACGGCTGGGCGAGACGATGCCCATCCGGTCGTACTGCCGAAGTGTCTGGGGGTGCATGTCCGCCAGTTCAGCTGCCACCGAGATCACAAAGATCGGCTGGTCTGAGTTGATGTCCATGGCTCACCCCGCTGCTAAAGCCGGGCCTTGGCGGCCAGGCCCTCTCGGACGTCAGCTCCTGCCGTCGCCTCGGCAAACGCCTTGACCGCGGCTTCGGCTTCCTTGTTCAGGTTCTTGGGCACGGCGACGTCGATGGTCACCAGCAGGTCACCGGTCCCCTTGGACGTCTTCACGCCTTTGCCCTTGACCCGGAGGGTGCGGCCCGACGGCGTACCGGCCGGCACGCGGACCTTAACCTTTTCGCCCTCGATGGTTGGCACTTCGATGTCAGCGCCCATGGCAGCCTCGGGGAAGGTGACGGGAACGTGGATCCGCAGGTTGTCGCCGTCGCGCGTGTAGAACTGGTGCGGCTGGACCGAAACGGACACCACCAGGTCACCGTTGCCGGCGGCACCGGGCTGGCCCTTGCCGCGGACCCGGACTTTCTGGCCGTCCTTGATGCCGGCGGGCACGCGGACGTCGATGACCTCACCGCTGGGTTCCCGCAGCCCGATGGTGGTGCCGCGGATGGAACCCGCGAAGGAAATGCTGGTGGAGGCTGTGCGGTCAGCGCCCTTCTGCGGGGTCCGCTGGAAGCCCGTCTGCCCAAAACCGCCGCCGAACAGGTCCGCGAATTCTGGCGGGATGCCACCTGCGGCGGGGTTGAACCCGCCGGCGTGACGTCCGGTGTTGCCCGTGAACAGGCCGCCGAACATGTCCTCGAATCCGCCGTTGCCTGCACCGGCGCCGCCGGGAGCGAAGCGTGCTCCGCCCCCCATGGCCCGGATGGCGTCATATTGCTGGCGCTCTTCGGGATCGGAAAGTACAGAGTAAGCCTCGGAGATGTCCTTAAACTTCTTCTCGGACGCAGTGTTCCCCGAGTTCGTATCAGGGTGGTGCTGCCTGGCCAGCTTCCGATAAGCCTTTTTGATGTCGGCGTCGGAAGCGTCCTTGGCGATACCAAGGATCGCGTAAAAGTCCTTGTCCACCCAATCCTGGCTAGCCAATGGCGTTTCCTTTCAAAAGTACAAAAGCGTTAAGGCGAGACTACCGCTGTGCCGGAGCGGATGAGGGGGCCCGGGAGTGGCATCGGGCCTGCCGGAGCGTGGCGGCTTTGTCCGTAGGACCAAAGCCGCCACGCGTAGGGGCGGGGCCCCCTCATCCGCGGAGGCGCAAGGTGAGTCAGGCCGGCACTGCCACGATGACCTGTGCGGCCCGGAGGACGCGGTCGCCTGACTTGTAGCCGGAGCGGAGTACCTGGCTGACGGTGTCAACTTCGATGTCCTCGCCGGGCTGCTGGATGAGGGCCTCGTGGATCGTGGGATCGAACTCCACGCCGGTCTCATCAATGCGTGCCAGGCCGTAGGTCTTCAGCGCGTTCTCCAGCTTGGTGGCGATCGCAGCGAAGGGGCCGTCGGCGAGGTCGCCGTGCTGCCGCGCGGCGTCGACGTCGTCCAGGACCGGAAGCAGGGAGTTCAGGACGCCGATGACGGCCATCTCCCCTGCCACGGCGCGGTCGCGTTCAACGCGCTTGCGGTAGTTGACGTACTCAGCCTGCAACCGAAGGAGGTCGTTCTTCAGCTCGGCCGCCTCAGCGGAGGTGGAGCCTGCCGGAACCCCCTGCGCCACGGATTCCTCGGCCGGCACCTCGATGCCGTTGAGGATCTCCTCGGCCTGGGCCAGCGCGTCGCCGTCGGAGTCCACCGCGGAACCGTCGCCCGGGACTGTGTTGCCGCCTTCAGCGTGACCGCCCTCAGGGTGCCGGGCCTGCCCGGTCACCGGGTCAACCTTGCGGTTGTCCCGGATGACCGGTTCCTGGTGGCCGTTGCCTTGCTGCTCCTGGCCCGCGGATGAGATGTGCTCTTCCTCGTTACCGTGGTGCGGCATGGCTACTTCTTCGCTTCGTCTTCGTCGATGATCTCGGCGTCGACGATGTCCTCGTCGGCAGCCTTCTCCCCGCCTGCAGCACCAGCGGCACCTTCAGCACCTGCGGCACCGGTTGCGCCGTTGGGGGAACCGGCCTGGGCGTAGATGGCCTCGCCCAGCTTGCCCTGGGAAGCCTGCAGCTTCTCGAAGGCGGCCTTCACAGCGGCGTCGTCCGTGCCCTCGAGTGCCTTCTTCAGATCGTCGACGTCGGCCTGGACCTCGGTCTTGACCTCTTCAGGCAGCTTGTCGGCGTTGTCCGCGATGAGCTTGTCCACCGAGTAGGCGAGCTGCTCGGCGGTGTTGCGGGTGTCGGTGGCCTCGCGGCGCGCCTTGTCCTCGGCTGCGTGCTCCTCGGCGTCCCGGATCATCCGGTCGATGTCTTCCTTGGAGAGGCTGGAACCGCCCGTGATGGTCATGGACTGTTCCTTGCCGGTGCCCTTGTCCTTCGCGGAGACGTGGACGATGCCGTTGGCGTCGATGTCGAAGGTGACCTCGACCTGCGGGACGCCGCGCGGAGCCGGCGCGATGCCGGTCAGTTCGAACGTGCCCAGCGGCTTGTTGTCGCGGGTGAACTCACGCTCGCCCTGGAAGACCTGGATGGCCACGGACGGCTGGTTGTCGTCAGCGGTGGTGAAGGTCTCGGACCGCTTGGTGGGGATTGCGGTGTTGCGCTCGATCAGGTGCGTCATCACGCCACCCTTGGTTTCGATACCGAGGGACAGCGGGGTGACGTCGATCAGGAGGACGTCCTTGCGCTCACCCTTCAGCACACCGGCCTGCAGGGCTGCGCCAACGGCCACAACCTCATCCGGGTTCACGCCCTTGTTCGGCTCCTTGCCGCCCGCGAGTTCCTTGACCAGCTCGGAGACTGCGGGCATACGGGTGGAGCCACCGACCAGGACGATGTGGTTGATGTCGGAAAGCTTGATGCCAGCTTCCTTGATCACATCGTGGAACGGCTTCTTAGTGCGCTCCAGCAGGTCCTTGGTGAGGTCCTGGAACTTGGCGCGGGTCAGCTGCTCGTCCAGGTGGACCGGGCCGTCGGGGGTGACGGACAGGTACTGGAGCGAGACGTTGGTGCTGGTGGAGGAGGACAGTTCCTTCTTGGCCTGCTCAGCTGCCTCGCGGAGGCGCTGGAGGGCAATCTTGTCCTTGGACAGGTCGATGCCCTTGACCTTGAGCTGGTTCAGCAGGTACTCAACGACGCGGTTGTCCCAGTCGTCGCCACCCAGGCGGTTGTCACCGGCGGTGGCGCGGACCTGGATGGTGGAGAAGTTGTCCTCGTCCTTGCCGACTTCCAGGAGGGAGACGTCGAAGGTGCCGCCGCCGAGGTCGAAGACCAGGATGAGTTCGTCTTCCTTGCCCTTGTCCAGGCCGTAGGCGAGTGCTGCGGCGGTGGGCTCGTTGACGATGCGCAGGACGTTGAGGCCAGCGATTTCGCCGGCTTCCTTGGTGGCCTGGCGCTCGGCGTCGTTGAAGTACGCGGGAACGGTGATCACAGCGTCGGTGACCTTTTCGCCCAGGTAGGACTCGGCGTCGTTCTTCAGCTTCATGAGCGTACGCGCGGAGATTTCCTGCGGGGTGTACTTCTTGCCGTCGATGTCCACCTTCCAGTCAGTGCCCATGTGGCGCTTGACCGAGGCGATGGTGCGGTCGATGTTGTTGACGGCCTGGCGCTTGGCGATCTCGCCCACCAGGACCTCGCCGGACTTGGAGAATGCAACGACGGACGGCGTGGTGCGGCCACCCTCGGCGTTGGCAATAACGGTGGGCTCGCCACCTTCGAGAACGGAGACGACGGAGTTGGTGGTTCCGAGGTCGATACCTACTGCACGTGACATGTGTTGCTTCCTTCTTTCCTTGGAAACTTACTGGCGCCCTGATGATTGAGCGTTCTGCACTCAACTTTACTCAGGGCGCCAGCGATGTCAATCCAAGTTGAGCGTAGTGCGCTCAACTTTCTGTTCGGGCAGTGGAGAGTTGGCCTGGAGTTCCGCAGTATGCCGGATTTGAGCAGCACGCGACGGCGGCCCCTCGTTTCGCTGCTGGAGAACTGGCGGCGTGCCGGGCAGCTTACCTTGCGGTTCTACCTGTCGCTGTCCCGGTCGCCGTGAAGGGGTCCACGCTCATCAGCCGTGGTGTTGACCTGTCCGTCGGTAAGCCCCTCCCGGACGGTGTCAGCTTCATGCCCGGTTCCAGCGGTACCGGCATCCCCGTAGTCGCCGTCCGGGTATTCGCCATCTTCAAGGTTTTCCGCCGGATTTCCGGCAGTGCCGGCATCGCCGTAGTCACCGGATACATACTGGCCGCCTTCGCCTTCCAGTCCGGGGGCACTGTTTCCCCTGCGGGGCTGCTCGGCTGCGGATTCCTGGTTCTCACTCATGGTGCATCTCTCCTTTGAGTTCCGCGTCCATGCGGGCGCATTTGCAGTCTATCCAGCAGGCGTTTCTGCCAACAGGGCATCAGCCTGGCCCGGACGCTCTTCAAGCTCCTGACGGCCCAGCTTGCCCGGCCACCAGATCCGCGGACCTATGTCGTACGCCAGGGCGGGCACCAGCAGCGAACGCACCAGGACGGTGTCCAGCAGCACCCCGAAGGCGACGATGAATGCCAGCTGTACCAGGAACATGATGGGAATGACGCCCAGGGCGGCAAACGTCGCTGCCAGCACCACGCCGGCGGAGGTAATCACACCGCCCGTGACGCCAAGGCCGCGCAGGATGCCGGGCCGGGTGCCGTGCTTCAGGGATTCCTCCCTAACGCGGCTCATCAGGAAGATGTTGTAGTCCACGCCGAGTGCCACCAGGAACACAAAGCCGAACAGGGGAACAGTGGCGTCCGCGCCGGGGAAGCCCAGGACATTGTTGAACACAAACGCCGAGACACCCATGGCAGCCGCATAGGAGAGGAGCACCGAGAGCACCAGCAGGACCGGTGCAACCACGGAGCGAAGCAACAGCATCAGGATGAAGAGGATGACCACCAGGACAACCGGGATAATGATCACCAGGTCCCGCTGCGCAGTGGTGTTGGTATCCAGCGCCGTGGCGGTCACACCTCCTACCAGCGCGCCCGGGTCCACAGCCTTCACCTCCTCACGCAGGGCCTTCACGGACTCCTCCGCTTCGAGCGAATCCGCGGCGGAGTTCAGCGTGGCATTGATCAGCACCTTGCCGTCGCGGACGTCGGGAGCGCCGGGGGCTCCGGTGATGGGCACGGAACCCTGCGCCAACAAGTAGGCCTCTCCGACGCCGTCGGCAGCTTTCACGCTCTCCAAAACCTCCTCCGCCTTGCCTTGATCCACCACCACGACGGCGGGGCTTCCGCTGCCGGCATCGAAATGGCGCGCCAGGGCGTCCTGGCCGTCCACAGCGTTGGACGCCGCCAGGATAACTTCAGTCTGCGGCACCCCGTTGGCCTTGAGCTGAAGGACGCCGGCGGAACCGGCCAGCAGAAGCAGGACCGAGGCAACCCAGACGATGCGGGGACGCCGCGAAACCAGTGAAGCCGTGGCACGCCATAGCCCCTTTTGGCCTTCCAGCCCGGTGATGAGCTCCGGCTCACGCTCGTCCTCGGGGGCAAGCTTCGGGCGGAAGGGCCAGAACGCCGCGCGGCCCAGGAGTGCCATCAAGGCAGGCAGCAGGGTCAGGGCCGCAAACAGGGAGCAAAGGATCCCGGCAGCTGCCACGGGACCCAGCGCCTTGTTGGAGTTCAGGTCCGAAAAGAGCAGGCACAGCAGCGCGATGATCACGGTGGCCCCGGACGCGAGGATGGGCTCGAAGGAGGCTTTCCAGGCCGTCAGCACGGCGGCGGTGCGGTTGGTGGTGTGGGTCAGGGCTTCCCGGAACCTTGCTACATAGAGCAGGGCGTAGTCCGTGGCGGCACCGATGACGAGGATGGACAGGATGCCCTGGCTTTGGCCGTTGAGCTGGATCCACCCGGCCTTGGCCATGCCGAACACCAGCAGGATGGCCGCACACAAGGCGAAGACTGAGGTCAGGAGCACCATGATCGGAAGCAACAGCGAGCGGTAGACAATCAGCAGGATCACAAAAACCGCGGCCAGCGCCACCAACAGGAGGATGCCGTCGATGCCGGCGAAAGCTGCTGTGAGATCTGCAGCCAGGCCGGCAGGACCCGTGACATAGGTCCGCATTCCCTCGGGCGCTGCCTCGGCAACAGTATTCCGCAACTCCTGGACAGCCTCCTTGATCTCAATCGAGGAATCGATGGGCGCAATGAACTGGACTGCCCTGCCATCCTCGGACGGAATTGGACCAATCACCGCACTGCCCAGCCCCAGGCCCTCAAGCTCCGTCAGCAGGGACGCGGCCTCGCCCAACTGGGCCGGAGTGAGGCCTTCGTCGCTTTCCAGGACAATCACGCCGGGAACCTCATCAGAGTCCCGGAATTTCGCCTGCCAGTCCTGGGCGGCAGTAGCCTCGGCGCTGGCCGGCAGGAAGGATGCCTGGTCATTGGAGGAGACCTCTTCGAGCCGTCCGAAGGTGGGTCCGCCGATCCCGGCGAGCGCCAGCCAGGTCAACACGAGGATTACGGGGAGGAGCCAGCGCAGCCAGAACGGAACGCGTTCCTTGGCGTGGGGGTGGGATTTCATGATGCCTTCCGAGCAGCTATCAGGAGTAGAATTGGTTCCATACTAGAGTATCTCCACCATCGAGATAAGAGCCTTACTAGCTTTTTCCCGTGGCCGGATAAGAGGGTACCGGCACAGCTGAAGTAATATCCGTCAGTACGGTCCAGCGGCGCCCCCGGCGCTGTGGCGGGGAACCTGCCGCTTGGAGCACAAATTCTTGGAGGTGGACATGGCAGGCGAGGAGACCTCCGCTGCCCCCGGTTCGCCGGCAGGCGGGGGACCCCACCCCTTGGTACGGCTTCTTCAGGAATTCACCCTCGAGGCCAACCGTTATGTGGACACCGCCGGTGGACGCAAGGACATGCACCGGACAGACCTGAACGCGCTGGCGGTCATCATGCGGCACACCGCGAACGGGGGCACCGTCACACCCGGGCTCCTGCGCAAGGAGCTGAACCTGAGCTCCCCTGCCACCACGGCCCTGATCGACAGGCTGGACAGCTCAGGACACGTAGTGCGGGAGCGGGACAGCTCCGACCGGCGGCAGGTTCACCTTCGCATGACGCCCAAGGCCTTCCAGGACGGCGGCGCCATCTTCGCTCCCCTCTCGCGCCGGATGGGCAGTGCCATGGCGGATTTCAGCGGGGAGGAATTGGAAACGGTGACCCTGTTTATGACAGCCATGGTGGAAGCCACGGTGGCCGCGCGGGAAGAATCGTCCAGCGGGCCCCAGTAGGTTGGGGGTAGCGTTTGGTTATGAGTGCGCAGCAGCCCGAAGACGACGTTTACACGCACGGCCACCACGAGTCGGTGGTCCGCGCCCATGCCGCCAGGACGGCAGAGAACTCCGCGGCATTTGTCCTGCCACACCTCGCGCCCGGTTCTGAAGTGCTCGACGTCGGCTGCGGCCCGGGCAGTATCACCTGCGATTTCGCCGTTCTGGTCAACCCCGGAAAAGTCACCGGCCTGGACCGCTCACCGGACATCATCGCCCAGGCCAAAGCCCTCGCCGTCGAGCGGGATATTTCCAACGTGGAGTTCGTGGCGGGCAATATCTACGACCTCGACTTCGAGGACGAGACGTTCGACGTCGTGCACGCCCACCAGGTGCTTCAACACCTCACCGACCCGGTGGAGGCGCTGCGGGAGATGCGGCGGGTTGCAAAGCCGGGTGGCATCGTTGCCGTCCGCGACGCCGACTTCCACGGCATGAGCTGGTACCCCGCCATCCCTGAACTGGACGAGTGGATGGAGCTGTACCAGCGGATCGCACGCAGGAACGGGGCTGAGCCCGACGCCGGGCGGCGGCTGGTGAGCTGGGCGCAGTCGGCCGGGTTCACGGACGTCGCACCCACCAGCAGCAATTGGCTTTACGCCACGGGGCAGCAGCGCCGCTGGCAGGCCCGCGTCTGGGGCGAACGCGTGCTGCATTCGGCTTTCGCGGAGCAGGCACTGGAATACGGTTTCGCCAATCCCGCCGATTTAGCCAGGATCTCCGCCGGCTGGCACCGCTGGGGTTCCACCGACGACGGCTGGTTCCTGATTCCCAACGGCGAAGTCATCGCCCGGGCATAGGATTCACGTCGTTGTCCACATACCGGCGGACTCTTTGTGCCAGTGAGCACATGCCGGGAACTGCCACTAAACTTGGCTGGTGCAATTCTCCCTTTGGCTCGCCCTGGCCGGCGCCGGTGCCCTGATCAGTTTCACCCCTGGCGCCGGAGCCATCAACACCATGAGCAACTCCCTGACCGCCGGTTTCCGCCGCTCCATCTGGGGCATCCTGGGGCAGCAGGCTGCGCTGGTGGTGCACATCGTGATTGTGGCACTGGGCGTAGGCGTTCTGGTGGCGGGTTCTCCAATAGCCTTCAACGTCATCCGCTACGCAGGAGCGGCATATCTCGTCTATCTGGGCATCAGGCAGTTCCTCAGCAAGCCGGACCTTGAACAAGAGAAGATTGCGGGCTTGAAGGACGAGCCGGCCTGGTCCATTTTCCGGCGGGGACTCTGGGTGAACCTGTTGAACCCGAAGGCCATCGTCTTCTTCCTCGCGTTTATGCCCCAGTTCATCCGGCCGGACCAGCCCCTCCTGGCCCAATACGCAGTGCTGGCGGCAACGGTTGTCGCCATTGACATCCTGGTGATGTGGTTCTTCTTTGCGGCCGCAGCCAGGTCCTTTGAGCGCTTCACCCACAGCGCCCGGGGCCAACTGGTCCTCAACCGCTCATTTGGCGTGCTGTTTGTGGCCGTGGGAATCCTGCTGGCATTCCTCCACTGACCGGCCCTGGTGTTCGGGACGCTCCCAGGCACTCATGTGACGCCAAAACACAGCTTCTTTACAAAACAGTCAACCTTTGTGAATCCGGCGCTAGCCAACAGGGTCCATTAGCGCGCATGCTTAGTTTCATGAACTCAACGTCGAGCCCATACCGTGTCATTGCCGTTTGCACCGGGAACATCTGCCGGTCACCGATGGCTGAGCTGATGCTCGCCGCGGCCCTTGAACGCGAGGGGCTGGACGGCCTGGTAGCCGTGGATTCCGCGGGCACCACTGGATATGAGGCCGGCCGGCCGATAGACCCGAGGGCGGCAAGGCGTTTGGACGCCACGCAGCTCTTCTCGGACAAGCATGTTGCCCGGCAATGGCAGCCCGCGTGGTTCCGTGAACGCGACCTGATCCTGGCGCTCGACATCGACCACTATGCATGGCTGAGCGAGTCCGCGCCGGACGATGAGTCCAGGAACAAAATCCGCATGCTACGGAGCTTTGATCCCCGGCTGGCTGAAAAAGACTTGCTGGACCAGGGCATCGAGGACCCTTGGTACGGCGGCCACGCGGATTTCGACGCCGTCTGGCACCAGATCCACGCCGCACTGCCCGGGCTGGTGGGTTATCTCAAGGGGGCCGTCCTCCAAGGCGCCCAGCTCCAGCGCGGATGAAAGCCCTGCAGGGGATGAAGGTACGCTCTAATCCATGAGCCCAGCCCCCGTCATCATCGCCGTCGACGGGCGTTCAGGCGCAGGAAAAACAACACTCGCCGTAGAATTGGCGGCACGGCTGCGAGCGCACCACAAGGTCTCGCTGTTCCACCTCGAGGACATCTACCCGGGCTGGAATGGGCTGATGGCCGGCGTGGACCGCTACGTCGCCACCGTGCTTGCACCCTTGAGCCGCGGCGAGGCGGCTGCCTGGGTCAGCTGGGACTGGGAGAAACACTACGACGGCGACGCCCGCGTTACGCTGCCCGCCGAGATCGTCATCGTTGAGGGTGTGGGTTCCGCTGCCGCCGCTGCCCGGCCCTTCCTCAGTGCCGTCATTTGGGCTGACTCGCCCGAGGACGTACGCCGGACGCGCGCGCTGGACCGTGATGGCGGAACCTACGAACCGTTCTGGGACCAATGGGCGGCGCAGGAAGAGGAGTGGCTGCGCGGCGACGACGTTCCGGGCCACGCTGATGTACACGTCCTGAACCGCGCAGACGGCGCCGCCCCCGCCGACGTCCTCCAGCTCCTTCCCTACCTTCCCGCGCTGGCCACGGCCCTCTCCCCCGAACTGTCCGCCCGACGCGACCTGAGCCTCCGCGCGGAATGCCTCAACCTGCGCCCGGAAGCCGCCGCACTGTTCGACGCCCTCTATGGCAGCTCATCGAACGCAGTCTGGCTGGACTCCTCCAATACGGGCGCCGCCGCCGGGACTACGGCGCACCAGTCCGGGTTCGCAGCTGGGGAGCGCAATCGCTTCAGCATCTTGGCAGACGACGGCGGCTTGTCCGGCCAGTGCGTGACGCACCGCGCCGGCGAAAGCCTGATCCACGCAGGCGGTGCCACCGCCACCATTGAAGGGCCCTTCTTCCGCTGGCTGGACACCGTATGGGGAGGCGCAACGGTCCACACTCCCGACGGCTACCCCGGCGAATTCACGTTGGGCTGGCTGGGTTGCCTGGGGTACGAGCTCAAGCGGGAAACCGGCGGCACAGATCTTGCAGCACCCACCCCCGACGCCGCCTTGATCTTTGCCGCCAGGGCAGTGGTTCTGGACCATGCCGCAGGTACCGCCTGGCTTTTGGCCCTGGACGTTCCGGATGCGGACGAATGGTTCAGGGACGCGCGGGCCGCAGTCCAGGCTGCCTCAGCACTTGCTACAGGTTCCAAGGGGGCTGCCAGCGGCAGCAGCGGCGTCGTACTTTCATATCCGCCAGCGTTTCGCAGCCGGGACACCAGCGCTGAATACAAGGCAAAAATCGCCGCCGCACAGCACGAAATCTCCGAGGGAAACACCTACGAAGTGTGCCTGACCACCACACTCTCGGCCCGGGTTCCGGCCGCAGAGCTGGACCCATGGCAGACCTACCTTGCCCTGCGGCGCAGGAACCCGGCACCCTTTGCCAGCTACCTCCGGTTCGCCGGGCTCACGCTGGCCAGCACCTCGCCCGAGCGGTTCCTGAAGATTGCGTCCGACGGCGGCATGCGGGCCGAGCCAATCAAGGGCACGCGCCGCCGTGCCCCAGATCCGGCGGCAGATGCCCGGCTGCGCTTAGAGCTTGAAACGTCCCTCAAGGACCGCGCCGAGAACATCATGATCGTTGACCTGCTGAGGAACGACCTCAGCCATTTTGCGGTCCCCGGTTCCGTAACCGTGAGCAGGCTTTGTGCCATTGAAAGCTACGCGACCGTCCACCAGATGGTGAGCACTATCGATGCGCAGCTGCGGCGTGGCTCGTCCCGGGCTGAGGCAGTGGCGGCCTGCTTCCCGGCAGGCTCCATGACCGGCGCACCCAAGATCAGCACCATGGCCATCCTGGACCGGCTGGAAGGCGAGGCGCGCGGGCTGTACTCCGGCGCCGTCGGCTACTTCTCGCTGAACGGCGCGACCGACCTCGCCGTCGCCATCCGGACGCTGGTGATCCGCGACGGCGGTGACGGAACCGCGGAACTGACCCTCGGCGTCGGCGGCGCCATCACTGCCGATTCCGACGCCGGCGAGGAGTACGACGAAATCCGGACCAAGGCGTTCGGGGTCCTCTCATCGCTGGGCGCGGGGTTCCCGGAGGACTGAGCCTCCCGGGCGGCCTACTGAACGGTCGCCGTCAGCCTGGCCACGTTGTCCACGTACCGGGCCGCCAGCGGCCGGTTGAGCCAGTCAGACAGCCTGAGCTCGTGCGAGATGTCCCGGTAGGTGTCTTCCACGGCGCGCATCTTGGTGACGATGTCGGCGCCCAGCAGCATGACGGACACCTCGAGGTTGAGCGAAAAGGAGCGCATGTCCATGTTGCTGGAACCGAGGACCGCCACTTCGTCGTCGATGGTGAAGTGCTTGGCGTGGAGCACAAATGGAGCTTTGTACAGGTATATCCGGACCCCGGCCTCCAGCAGCGCCTCGTAGTACGAACGCTGGGCGTGATGGACCAGGAACTGGTCTCCCTTTTCGGAGACGAACAACTCCACGTCCACGCCGCGCTGGGCAGCCGTGGTGATGGCGTAGAGCAGCGAATCGTCCGGGACGAAGTACGGGCTGCAGATGGAGATCCGGTGCTGGGCGGAGTAGATAAGGGTATTGAAAAGCCGCAGGTTGTTTTCGGTGATGAACCCCGGACCGCTGGGGACCACCTGTGCGGTGACGTTCCCGGGATGCGGGTTGGACGGCAGTTGCAGCTGGTGTTCCAGGGACTCGTCAGTTTCGCTCAACCAGTCGGTGGCGAAGACGACGTTCAGGGTAGTGACGATCGGCCCTTGGAGGCGGGCCATCAGCTCCACCCACTCCCGGCCTGCCTTGCGGTGCCGCCGGTTGTTGTAGGAGGGCTCGATCAGGTTCTGCGAGCCGGTGAAGGCGATTTCGCCGTCGATCACCATGATCTTGCGGTGGTTCCGCAGGTCGGGTCGGCGCCACTGGCCGTGAATGGGCAGGAGCGGGAGCATTCGCTTCCACTGGATCTTGCCGGCCCTGAGCCGCTTCAAGAGGTTCCTGTAGCCCTGGACACGCAGGGTGCCGATGTGGTCGAACAACACCCGGACTTCCACGCCGCGCTCGGCCGCCTCCTCCAGCGCGGTCAGCAGGTCATTGGTGATGTGGTCAGTGCTCATGATGTAGAACTCGGCATTGACGAATTTCTTCGCCTTCCGCACCGCCTCCGTCATCTGCAGGATGGAATCGGGGTAGCCGGGGATGAGGTCCACAGAGTTTCCGTCCACCATGGGGAGCGAACCCAGCCTCCGGTTCAGTTCCGCGGCGGACCGCACCCATTCCGGGCCCGGGTAGTCGCTCTCCACGTCCGCAAGTGACGAGATCCCGGCGCGCACCCTCTCGTTGACCTGCTGCTGCTGCTCCCGGCGGCGCTTGGAGAGCTGGAAATTGCCGAACAGCAGGAAAAGGATGATGCCCACAAACGGGACGAAAAAGATTCCCAGCAGCCAGGCCATCGCCGTGGTGGGACGCCGGTTGCCGGGGATGATGCCCACGGCCAGCACCCTGATCACCAGATCGGCGACAGCCAGCAGCACCACGATCCATGTCGGCGCGGAACCGG
Organism: Arthrobacter sp. D3-16; assembly: GCF_054408515.1. Taxonomy (NCBI): domain Bacteria; kingdom Bacillati; phylum Actinomycetota; class Actinomycetes; order Micrococcales; family Micrococcaceae; genus Arthrobacter; species Arthrobacter sp. D3-16. The sequence continues at coordinate 3,984,210 of NZ_CP096437.1, forward strand.
CAAGCGAAAATGGCCACAACACGTGAATAACCCCCGGGAGACGGGCTGCCGGCGGACGGTTTCCAGCCGGGGCACTCTGCCCAGCTTATCCGCGCGACGTCACACTAAGCTGGAGCCATGACCTCTGCAGCTTCCGTGGTTCTCGTATTCCTCGACCCCTCTTTCCCGGACGGCCGGCTGGCCGACGCGACCAGGCCCCAGCTGCTGGTGACGGACCAGGGCGCCACCCGCGGCGACGGGATCTTCGAGACCATGCTTGCAGTGGACGGCAGCGTGCGGAAGATTCAAGCACATCTGGACCGCCTGGCGGGTTCCGCGGTGGCGCTGGACCTCGCCATTCCCACCGAGGAGGAGTGGCGCCGCGCCGTCGCCACCGCCGTGGCCGAACACCAAACGCAGCATCCGCCCGTTTCCGGCGCCGGCAACGAACTGGTGGTCAAGCTGGTGGTGACCCGCGGCGTGGAGGGCGCCTCAGCCCCCACCTCCTGGGTCCAGGTTTCTCCTGTCGGGGCGGCCGGGCGCCGCCAGCGCGAGGCGGGCATCGACGTCATCCTCCTGGACCGCGGCTACGACAGCGACGTCGCCGAGCGCGCCCCGTGGCTGCTGCTCGGCGCGAAAACGCTCTCCTACGCTGTCAACATGGCAGCCCTCCGCCACGCCCATAAGCAGGGCGCGGACGACGTCATTTTCATCTCCTCCGACGGCCGGGTCCTGGAGGGCCCCACGTCTACAGTGCTCATGGCGCACGTGGAAACGTCCGACGACGGCGCGTCGGTGAAGCGCCTGATCACGCCGCAGTTGGACAGCGGCATCCTGGCCGGCACCTCTCAGGGTGCATTGTTCGCTGCGGCCAAAGCGGCTGGCTGGGAACTGGGGTACGGCCCGCTGGAGCCCCAGGACCTGCTGGATGCCGACGCGGTCTGGCTCATTTCCAGCGTGCGCATGCTTGCGCCGGTGAACCGGATTGACGGCAAAGAGGTGGGCACGCCCTCGGTGCAGAAGGAGCTCACCGCTGAGCTGAACGAGCTGTTCGCGGGCATCGGATAGCAGTTTTCACTTCCCGCCCCATGGTCCTCTTGGGGGCAGGAGCCGTAGGGTATGGTTCATGACTGCTGACGGACAGGTAACCGGGAAACTGACGTTTGATGAGTGCTGGGACCTCCTGGAGGGCGACACCCTGGGCCGCCTTGGCCTGGTGCTGGACGGCCATCCGGAGATCTTCCCGGTCAACTACGTGGTCCACCGCCGGAGCATCGTCTTCCGCACTTCCGGGGTGACCAAGCTGTGGAACGCGAAATCCGAAAGGCCCGCTGCACTCGAAATCGACGGCTACGATCCGCACACCGAAGAGGCCTGGAGCGTTGTGGTGCGCGGGGACACCGAGATCATCGAGGACCAGGCGGACAAGGATGCCGTGGACAGCCTGGGCCTGGAACCATGGCAGCCGGGCGAGAAAGCCCACTACATCAGGTTGTCAGCACGGGCCATGACCGGCCGCCGTTTCAAGGTGAACTCGCCGGACGTCTGGAACACCCGCACCGCTGACCGCCGGCGGGCTTCCTTCGAGTAGCTGCCCGCGACGCTCCCGCCAACTAGGCGGAAGAAGCGTGGGGTTCCAGGGTCAACTGGGCTTCGAGGCCCGACAGCAGGATCGTGATGCCCTGGTCCAGTTCCCGCTCGCCATCATATTCGGCGAGCGCAGGAGCCAGGGCACGGAGCCGGGGAAACTCTTTTGATGGCAGCCGGTGCAGCCCCAGCCGAAGCAGCACTTCGTTCTCCTCCGGGTCCACAACGAATTCCTGCAGCTCATTCAGAATGTGGCCATAGAGGAACCCGTAGTAGGCGCGGTAGACGTGGAGGGCGTCGGCAGGGCTGAAGCCGGCGCCAATGAGCAGGGAGAGGATCTGCTCCAGCGGGCGCAGCGTGCCCAGGGGCCTTAGCCCCAGTGGCGTGGAAAGCGGCCTGGTCACCAGCAGGGGTACGACATTGGGGTGCTGGAGCGCCAGCCGCCGCAGGTTATGTGCGATGTGACGGAGCTGGGCTTTCCAGTCGGGGTCCTCGGGGTGGATGGGCAGCTCGTTGAGCACCAGCTCCGAGACGCCATCCAGCAGCGCCGCCCGGTTCTCCGCATAGCGGTACAGGCTCATCGGATCCCGCTCCAGTTCCTGCCCCAGGCGGCGCATGGTGAGGGCATCCAGGCCCTCCGCGTCCACTACTTCCAAGGCTTTAGCGAGCACCACATCCCGGCTCAACCTCGCTTTGTGGTCGCGGCCTTTCGTGCCTGGGGTCTTGGGCGAGGACATGAGTTTTCCATTCTGGAGCCGGCAGCAAGCGGGGCCTGAAAGTAATTCCAGACGCTTGCCGTATCTGTAGTCTACGGCTAAAGTCTACAGTGTAGATGAGGTGTTGACCCACCTTGAAGCCCTCGATTCCCCTAAGGATCGATCAAAACACCACTGCCTTGTGCACGGCTTGGATGTTAACGCTGCTGTAGCCGAACGGCGGCAATCGCGCACGTAGCGAAGGGACGCCGTCATGGCACATTCGCAGTTCGATATTTTCCTCCAGGAAGCCACCCAGCTTGACCGGGCCTACGACCACAGCCTCGACGATGACCGCCTTTACGGCCTGTACACCAGCTGGTGCTTCATCAATCAGCAGGCGCCGGGCCGGGAGTCCGCTTTCTGGGACGCTATGAAACAACGGATCACTCCGGGCCGCAACGGCCTGAGGATGAAGGGCCCGGCTGCCGCCGACTACATCCTGGCCAGCTACCCCGGGCTCGTATAAGAAGTCTGGTACACGGAATAAGGCGTGGACCGCAGCCCACCAGGGCCGCGGTCCACGCCTTTTTGCTATCTGCTATTTGCCTCCGGGAGCAGGGTACGCGGCGTCCACTTCCACCTCAACGAGCCATCCGTTCACGGGCAGGTTCTCGATCTCGAGGGCAAACCTCGAGGGCCGGGCTGCATTGCTGACGAAGGGTTCGGCGGGCGCAGCCGAGCCCAGCGGAACCTTGAAAGTGGAGCCGTCGGACAGGCTGGTGTTGGCGAAGTACTGCCGGTACGCACGGTTCCAGCCGTCAAAGTCCGCTTTTTCTGCGCCGGCAGGGTTCTGGAGGAAGACACGCATGGTGATGACGTCGTCGTAATCCAATCCTGCCTGGGCGAGGTTCTCGCCAATCCTGCGGAGGACGTTGATTCCCTGCGCCTCAGTGATGGTGACACCGGGCGGGAGGGCCCCGCCCGGGAAGACGGCCGTGTCCACGTAGCGCTGCTCACTGCCCGCGGGGGCAGCGGTGTTAAGCGCGGATGGTCCCAGTCCGCTGGTCTTGTACATCGGGGTGTTCGCACCGATTGCCACCCCGCTTGCAATCATGGGGTTGTCCTGTCCGGCCGGCAGGTTCGAAACCGTGGTGCCGGGCTTGGGATCTGTGAGGTCCTTGAAGACTGCCGGGGCGGCGAAAGCTGCGGTAGCGGTGAGGCTGATTCCAGCAATGCCGGCGGCCACGAGGGAGAGTTTGCGACGGAGCATGGGCTTCTTTCGGGTTTTGGCTTGAGTTATGGCGGGGGCAGGGACAGGCTTCATCCGGCCACCATTGCTGCCGCCCGGCTGTGCAGGGCGGTGACGGCGGCCCGGGCGGAGGTCATGGCGCCGTGCTGCCACGCGATGGCGTGGCTCAGATGGTCGCCGGCGAAGTAGATGTTGCCGGACGGTTCCAGCAGCTTGGCGTACTTGGCGTCCGTCTGCGACGGCCAGCCCACCCAGGCGCCTTCGGAAAAGGCGGTGTTCCCCCAGTCGACCGAGAATGACGCCGCAACATCCTTGCGGTAAACGTCGCCGTGAATCCTGGCGCCCTGGTCGAGGGCGCGGCTGAGGCGCTTTTCCGGGCTGAGTTCCTTGTACACGCGGGCGCTGGCGCCGGTGTTGTAGTAGCCCACCATGGTGCCGCGCTGTCCGTGGAAGCCGGTGGACGGGTACCACATGTTGCCGAGGTCGATGTTGGTGTTGGTGATGCCGCCGTAGATGCGGTGGTCTTCCTCCCACCAGCGGCGGGAGTATTCGATGCCGATCTTGCCGGCGTCGCTGGGGCTTGCGAATTTCAAGGCGTCGAGAACATCTGTGGGGAGGTTGCCCGGTACCGTGGCTGCGATCTGCGGCGGCAGGGTGCAGACGGCAAAGTCCGCTTCGATCTTCTTGGCCTGTCCGCCCGGGTTGGTGTACTCCACCGCTACGCCGGCGGCGGTGTTGTTCATGGACAGGACCTGGGCCCCGTAAATGAACTTGTCCTTTCCGATGGCCGCTTCGAACGCATAGGGGATGCGGTCCATGCCGCCCACGGGCTGGAACATCATCATGGCCTGGTCCCAGCCGAATTCGAAGGAGAAATAGTTGCCCACGCCGCTGGCAAAAACATCCGAAAGGGCGTCCGGCGCCAAGGCTGTTCCGGCTTCCAGCCCGGCGCCCGGTGCCACCGAGTAACCCTTGCGGCCCGTGCCGGTGTACTTGAAGCTCGCCGCCGCATCACCGGGAACCTTTCCGCCGATGGCTCCGAAGTTCCGCAGGAACGTGATCAGGTTCTCCTTGTCGGCCGCGCTCATGTAACTGTCCAAGGCACCCTGGTCGGTGGCTTTGGCGAGGAGTTCGGAGACGTAACCGTAGACATCGGCCTTGGCGGCGCGGTGGCGGACAGGGGTGTTGGAGAGCTTGGTGTTGCCTTCCCGGAACAGGTATCCGTCAGCGTTCTGGTTGGTGAACGGCTCGATGGCCACCCCCAGTTCCTTGCAGTAGTCCAGGGTGATGTGGTGCTGGGGAATGCGGCCGGGGCCGGCATTCATGTACTGGTCCTTCGAGAACGTTGCCCGCTGGGTGATTCCGCGGAGGTCAGTCTCCTCGGTACCGCCACGCACGGTCCAGTTTCGTCCTCCCGGACGCATCCGGGCTTCAAGTATGGTGACTTTATAGCCCGCCTTGCCCAACTCATACGCCGTTGTGAGGCCGGCTATGCCGCCGCCCAAAATGACCACGCTCTTACCCTTGCCCCGCACGTCATCGGCACGGGGCGCAGCATAGGCAGGCGCGGCCGTATCAGGAGCCAAGCCCATCGCGGCCATAGTCTCGTACATCACCCCGGCCCCTCCCACCATGCCCACGTAGCGGAGGAAGTTCCTGCGAGTCGCATCTGTCATTTTTTCCCTTTCACCGGAGTGTTACGAGGTGAGCGTAAGGGTCAAATGTTTCGTCAAATGCTGTGACAGTGTCGGTGCTGTAGCGTTCTTATTTCCGCTAAGTAAACGCTTCCCCGACGCCGCAGGCACTGAGGTGGACGCGCTACGTGGGAATGATCCGGAAGAGGAACCTGCTCCGGACCATCACCCAAAGAAGCCCCAGCAGAACGGCGTAGGCCGCGGTATTGAGCAGCACGTTCTCCTGCTGCAGCGCCGGAATATTGGCTACCACCGCAATCAGCACTACATGCATGATGAATACATAGAGGGTGGCGCGGCCGAGGGGAATCAGGAACCAGCCAACGGCCCGCTGTACCGGCTTCCAGTACGCGGTAAGGAAGGCGTACGCCGCCACCACCAGAACCAGGACGTTAAGCAGGCGGCCCGGCGCGAGGTACGTCCTTGCGAACAGCACATCGTAGAGCGACCGGTACAGGGTGTCCGGGATGATGGCGAGGCGGACGTCAAAGCCGTTGGCCAGGTACGGGTTGCCCCACGAGAGGAATGCACACAGAAGTGCTGCGGCGGTGCACGCGGCCACCACCCAGATCCTCTCCGAGAGCCAGGCAACGATGCTGCGCCGGTGGTACCCCGCCACCAGTCCGATCACGAACAGCACCTGCCACACGAGCAACGGGAACGAGTCCTCGAACTGTGACGGCAGGAGCCGGAACCTCGTGGCCGCCCCCACTGCGTAAACCGCAAGGGTCCCGGCCAGCACCCAAAGCGCCTTGCCGCGGTTGAGCGCCGCGAGGATCAGCGGGCTGACCAAAAGCAGCACCACGTAAAGCCCCATCACGTTGAACTGCCACGGGCCAAACTGCAGCAGCAGGATGGCAGGAAGCACCTGTGGCGGCACAGGGAACTGGAACAAGGATTCCATCCCGGCATAAAGGTCATAGGTACGGCCGGCGCCGTCGTGCCCCGCGCCGCCCGTTCCCTGGTCCACAAACGTGGTGAGGGCGTCGGTCCGGAAGATCGGCAGCAGCGAGGCCAGGAAGACGCCGATGAGGACTATCAGTGCCGTCAGGTAGAGCTTGCCGGCACGCCGCGAGGTAAGGTCAATCACCGTTCCGAAGTCATCCTTGGCCCTGGGCCCGTACACCATGCCCACCACCAGCCCGGAGAAGAGGACGAAGAGTTCGGCACCTGAAACAAAGCCCACCGCTTCCTGCGTGAGCAGCTGGAACAGCGAGGTCATGCCCAAGTGGTTGACCACAACAAACACGATGGCCAGGCCGCGCAGCATATCCACGCGCGAATCCCTGCCGGAAGGGTCCGCGTACCCCCAGGCTGTCGCGGCATTGATCCTGCGGGGTATTTGCCACAGGGCAACAAGGAGGATGAGAAGCGCCGCCCCTACTGTCCAGGCAGCGGCCCCGGTAAGGGTGTTGGCCCGGACGTACGTGCTGCCGGAGCTGACTTCCGTGACCGGCCCGGTGACGATGGTGGACGAGTCCAGCCTGTCCAAGGCCGCATGGGCAATGGCCGGGTTCCCGGTGAGCAGCCAGTCGATGCTGGCCACGCCGGTGTCCCTGGTACTGGTCCGCTCGTCCCACACCACAGCCCCTGCCATCCGGAATTCAGCGGCGGTAGCGACCCCAACCACCTGGTCCCACCAGGCGACCTTGATCTCCGCTTCCGATGCACCGCCGGAGGCCGGGCTGTAAAAGGCGGCGGTCTGCAGGAGGAAAGGCTTGTCCCGCCCCTCGGAGTAGGTGGCGTAGAAGTTTTCCCCGCCGGAAGCCGTCAGCATCCCCTGCAGCTCCCCTGAACGGGGAACCGTATTGACCGGCGCTCCGCCGGCGGTGTCGTCGTGGAAGGCGGTCAGGCCTACCCAATCCACCGCATCGTCCCCGGGATAGTAGGGTTCGTAGGCGGTGTCTGCGCCGTCCCACTCGCCGTCGCCATTGGTGTCAAGCAGCGCGAACCCTTCACTTCCCTGGGCAGGCGCGTTCCGGTTCCGGTCGAACGGATAGTCCGTGCCCAAGTACGGTTCCCAGACCATCACCGTGCCGCCGGCGTCGGCCTCGCGAAACGCCGCCGCCACTGCCCGGAACGCGGCACGGTACGCAGCGGGCTGCTGGCCCCACTCAACCCAGCTTGCGTTCATGTCGGGGGCAAACCGGATGAGCAGCTGCCCTTTGAAGGTGGAAGCAAGCTCCCGCACCTCCCCGGCGAAGCCCTTGGCGTCCGTGTCATTAATCTGGTCCAGCGGCACCGTTGGCTTCACGGTGAGCATCGCGTGGGCACCCTGCAGGGAGGCCTGTTCCAGGAAGCCCTCGACGTCGTTTTGCTCCGACGGGCGGTAGGGAAAGGCTATGTCGTGGCCAAAAATAGCGGGCGCAGCACCCAGCCGGTCAGCGAACCCGGCGGCGGTATCCTCGCCCCATTCAAGGACTGCGCCCAGCAGCGGCTTTCCCTCTTCCGGGAAACTCCTCGCGGCCTGGGCTGACCCCGCAGGCAGCACCACAGCCACGAGGGCAATCAGCAGTGTGGTAAGGAGCGCCCCAACCACGCGTATCCCGGATCCGCGGTAATGACCGGTACGGTGTTGTGGCGCGGCAGTTGGCGTGCTGATGGGGACCCCCGGGTGCTGGTTCTGATGATGAGGCACTGCCCCGTAAGAAACTTTATCTGGCGGCCGGTCCGGAAAAGGCAAGGAAAGGGCGCCCACCTGCGGCGATGCCGTCGTCGTCCGTTCCTCCGGTGTCGCGGACTTCCCCGCCTGCTGCACCGCGCCCGGTTCAGTTACGGAACATGACGACGGCGGCGATGCGGCCCTGCGTGCCAAGTGTTACGTTTCTGGGGAGTAATGAGTACCGGTGCCAAGCCCTGACTGGCCGGTCGGCAACCCTCCTTCCGCGGCGGGGTGCCTCAGGTGAATACTCGGCATATCGACCGATTCGAGTTGCAAGCGTGAGAGAAGGAGATCCGTCGTGTCTGACGCACCTGCCCCTGAAGAAAGACTTTCCTACCGGCTTGTCACCGGACCGGATGACAGGTCCTTCTGCGAACGGATTTCCGCCGCCCTGGCAGAGGGCTATGTGCTGCACGGCAGCCCGGCGGCAACGTCCAACGGCGGCCAGGTGATCGTGGCGCAGGCATTGGTCCTGCCGGCAGCAATCGCTTCGGCCGATGCCGCTGTGGCGACCGCAGTGGATAATCTTGAATCCCCAGGCGAAGACCTCGAGTTCGACGGCGAGGGCCACGCATGAGCTACGCCGGAGACCTGACGCCCCAGGAGGCCTGGGAAAAGCTGGAGCAGGGAGCCATCCTGGTGGATGTGCGCACTGAGGGCGAGTGGGCCCATATCGGCATCCCGGACACGAAGGCCACCGACAACGATCCGCTGTTCATTCAGTGGACGTTCCCGGGAGGCATACCCAACCCCAATTTCATCGCCCACCTGGCCCAGCAGGCGCCGGAGGATCCCTCCACGGAGCTGGTATTCCTGTGCCGCTCGGGGCAGCGTTCCGTGGCGGCCGCGATTGCCGCCACCCAGGCCGGTTTCACCTCCTACAACGTGCTGGAGGGTTTTGAGGGCGAACCGGACCGTTACGGCGAACGCACCGTCAACGGCTGGAAGAACCGCGGCCTGCCCACCAACCTCGGAAAGAACTAAGTGACCTTCAACGAAGACGCCGCCGGCTGGAGCCCTGACACCCAGGCAGTCCGCGGCGGGCTGGACCGCACCAACTTCCAGGAAACCAGCGAGGCAGTATTCCTGAACTCGGGCTTCGTTTACGAGTCCGCTGCGGCCGCCGAGCGGGCGTTCACGGGCGAGGACGAGCGCTTTGTGTACTCCCGCTACGGCAATCCCTCGGTGGCCACCTTCCAGGAGCGGCTCCGCCTCCTTGAGGGAACCGAGGCGTGCTTTGCGACGGCGTCCGGCATGTCCGCCGTCTTTACCGCCTTGGGTGCGTTGCTGGCCGCCGGCGACCGCGTGGTGGCCGCCCGATCGCTTTTCGGTTCCTGCTTCGTAATCCTGAACGAAATCCTGCCCCGGTGGGGCGTGGAGACGGTGTTTGTGGACGGCCCGGACCTGGAGCAGTGGCGTGACGCCCTGTCCCGGCCCACCACTGCTGTGTTCTTTGAGTCGCCGTCCAACCCCATGCAGGAAATTGTCGACATTGCCGCCGTCAGTGAACTCGCGCACGCGGCAGGCGCCACCGTCGTCGTCGACAATGTCTTTGCCACTCCCCTGCTGCAGCGCTGCGGGAAGCTGGGTGCCGACGTCATCGTCTACTCCGGCACGAAGCACATCGACGGCCAGGGACGCGTCCTGGGTGGCGCCATCCTGGGTACCAAGGAATTTATCGAGGGACCGGTCAAGCAGCTGATGCGCCACACCGGCCCGTCGTTGTCCGCCTTCAACGCCTGGGTGCTCACCAAGGGCCTCGAGACCATGGCACTGCGCGTCAACCATTCATCGGCGTCGGCCCTGCGGCTGGCCGAGTGGCTGGAGCAGCAACCCGCCGTGAGCTGGGTGAAGTACCCGCTCCTGAAGTCACACCCGCAGTACGAGCTGGCTGCAAAGCAGATGAGCGCCGGCGGTACGGTCCTCACCCTGGAGCTCGCGACGACGGGTGGCCGCTCGGGCAAAGAGGCCGCCTTTGCGTTGCTGAATGCCTTGCGGATCATCGATATCTCCAACAACCTCGGCGATGCCAAGTCCCTCATCACCCACCCGGCCACCACCACCCATCGGGCCATGGGCCCGGAGGGACGGGCGGCCATTGGCTTGAGCGACGGCGTGGTGCGGCTTTCCGTGGGCCTGGAGGACGTGGACGACCTGATTGGCGACCTGGAACAGGCGCTGAAGCAGATCTAGAGGTGCCTGGGGCGGCTCCGGCACCTGCGCTGCTGCGTGGGCGAGGGCGTTCTCAGGCGCCCAGGATGGAGAGGTGGACGAACACTTCGTCGCCTTGCCTGATCCGGGCTTTGTCCCTGATGGCCTTCTTTACGGGCAAGAGGTAGGAACCGGCTTTCTGGTCCGCAAACAGCGAGGTCTGCCAGGAATGCCCTGCAATCTCCGCGGTCACTCTGACGGATCCGAATGCCTTGCTGGCGCCGGCGCTTTGTTCGTGGATGTCGTCCGCGACGTCTGCCGGGAGCGTCAAAAAATGCCAGCCTGCCTCGCCGGGGTAAAGCCATAGCTCAGCTCTGAAGGAGTACGACGCCGTCACGCGCCGAGTATGGCACGGCTCCTTGCCGCGCACCACGGGTTGCTGATTCTTCCTGCCTTGTTGCTGTGCTGTTCATCCCGCTGAAGCCAGCGTCAGGTGAGCTCGGATGGAATCGGTGCAGGGCAGAAAAGTTTCCTGGATTCTTTTTCAGCGGAGGACTTTTGGGCCCCGTTTTGTCAGACCCCCTCGCCATCATGGAGGTATGGAAACGAACGCGGCAGTGGTGCAGGCGGAGAAGCTTGTTGATGCTTCTGTCACTGCGTTTGCTGCCGTGCTCGCTGGCGGCGATACTGCTGTTTCCGATGCCGCTGGACTGGATGATGATCCGCTGCAGCGGGTTGCTGATGGGGCTTTGGATGCTCTTGGAGCGTGGCACGGTCGGAAGCGAAACTGGCGGCCCTGAAGGTGCAGGCGGTGGCGTTGTTCGCCGAAGCCACGAAAGCGCTGAATCCTCCGGCGCGGTCGCCGTATGAGGCGACGGCGCAGGACCGGAGCCTGGTCGCCGAGGTCGGGTGTGTCCTGGCGATCGGTGACCGGGCCGCCGGTGCCCTGCTCGCCGACTCCCATGCCCTGACCACGTCCCTGCCGCGGACCCTGGCGGCACTGCAGTCCGGGACGATTTCCTGGGCGCACGCCCGGACCATGGTGGACCAGACCGCGAGCCTTGACCGTAACGGGGCAACAGGGCTGGAGGCGCACTTCCTGGACCCGGACGCGCCGAACGCTGCCCGGGGGTGTCCGGTTGGGGAGCTGCCGGCGTACCGGTTCAAAACCAAGGCCAGGACCTGGCGGGAGCGCCATCACCCGGAGAGCCTGGAGGCCCGGCATGCCAAAAGTGTGGCGGACCGAAGGGTCGAATTCTGGCGGGACACTGACGGGATGGGCTGGGTCGCCGCGTGCCTGCCCGCGGACCAGGCCTCCGCGATCTGGGACCGGCTCACCGCCATCTCCCGGGGCATGCAGGGACCGGATGAGCCGCGCACCCTGACCCAGCTCCGGGCCGACAACTTCGCTGCAGGGCTCCTCAACACCAGGGACCGTGCCGGTCTTCTCGCTGCTGGGCCTGACCGATGAACCGGCGATGCAGGACGGGTCCGGCCCGATCCCCGCCTCAATGGCACGTGATCTGGTCGCTGACGGTGCCGATTCGTTTTACCGGGTGCTGGTGGATCCGCGGGACGGTGCGCCGCTGGAGATCGGCCGGACCAGCTACCGGCTGACCAAGGCAATGCGGAACTGGCTCAGGATGCGGGACGGCAAATGTCCGTTCCCTGGCTGCAGCAACAACTCCCTGGACAACGAAGCGGACCAACTCCTCGCCTGGCACCAAGGCGGCACCACCGGAATATCAAACCTCGGCCAGCCCTGCGGCAAACACCACAAACTCCGGCACACCGGCGGCTGGAAACCCACCCCAGCCACCCAAAACGAACCACCCGGCTGGATCTCACCCACCGGCCGCCACTACAAAAGCGAACACCCCGACTGGGAACCACCAGTGTGGCCGAAATGGATTGAGGAACTCTGGGATGCCTCCGTTCAGGCTGACTCGGAGCCCTCGGACCTGTACGTGCCTGGGTACTTTGCCCTACCTGAAGACGCGGACCCGCTGGAAGACGCGGACCCATTGGAAGACGCGGACCCGCCGGAAGACTCTGACCTGCCGGATTTTGATGTGCCGGAAGACCCTGGCCCTTCTGAAGACGAACTGCCCAAGGACCCGTTCCCGGACTGGCACCTCTGGCTGGATGCCGCTACCTCTGCCTTCTAGGACTGGCGGACGCGCAGCAGCTCGGGGGACCCGTCGGCAACCGGAAGCTTGACGGAGCCGCGCATCGTCACCTCCACCGCATGTTTGACCACTGCGCCAAAGCCCAGGTCCTCCGGAGCTGACGCGGCCAAGGCCCTGTCGCGGATTCGACGCTGTTCAGCTGCCCCTGTCCCTCGCGCAATGATGTCCTCCACGCCCTGACAAGCCAGGGCGAGTTCGCCCTGCTCCTGCAATACCGGGGCAAGGTAATCCACCAGGGAACGCACCACATCGCTGGCCCGCGCGGGCCGGAACGTACCGAAATCCAGGAGTTCCCCGCTGAGTCCGCCACTGCTTGCCTGCCAGGAAGCCATCCGCAAAAGTACGGTGGGCACCGGCGCGGGCTCAACCCCCTCGTGCCACTCACGGCTGGCAGTCTCCACAAGCGCCCTGACGAGAACGGCAAGAAGGGCTGCGTCCTCGGCCCGGAGGCATACGTCTGCAACCCGGACCTCCACAGTGGGGTGGTTCCGGGACAGGCGGGCGTCGAAGTAGAGCATCCCTTCGTCCAGCATCACTCCGCTGTCCAAAAGGCGGGCGACCACCCTTCGGTAGGCAGAATATGTCCCGTAAATACCGGCGGGACCGGATGTGGGCCAGCGGTTCCACGCCTGCGTGCGGTAGCTTTCGAAGCCGGTCTGGACTCCGTTCCAGAACGGCGAGTTTGCGCTCAGTGCTGTGAGGACGGCAAGTTTGTCACGGATCCGGTCCAGCACAGCCACACCCTCATCGGGTGACTCAATGAAAGTATGGACGTGGAAACCGCAGGTCAGCTGCTCCTGGGCCGTCAGGCCAAAGCGCTCCAACATCCTGGCATAGCGTGGATCAGGAGTAGTGTGGCTGGCCAGTCCCAGGGGCGACGTGGCCAGCGCCGCCACGCGCGCATGATGCTTCCTGGCAGCCGTGTCAGCGAGCGAGCGCCCCGCCCGGATCTGGTCAAGCAGCACACCGTACTCCAGGCATGGCCGCGTCTGGGTCTCGATCTGCTCCAGCTTGAGTTCGGCACTCAGGCCCATCTCGTCGTCGTCGTAAACGGTCTTGTCTTCCGTTACGAGGTCCCGGGCGGCGTCAGGAGCGTCATCGGCCGCCAACCGGCGGATGGACAGCAGGGCATCAGCGAGGGCAAGCGGCTCCCCGCTTTCCGGATCAACGATCAGGAGCTCTTCCTCAACGCCGAATGTTCGCATACTCACATTCTGCGGCAGCTGAGGAACTTTTGAAGGTCCTCAGGACTTCATGACGAAGCGTGAATGCTCAGTCCTGGAAGTATTCCACCTTGGCGCCGATAGTGTTCAGCCGTTCCGCCAGGTCCTCATACCCGCGTTCGATGACATAGATGTTCCGCAGCTCGGAGACGCCCCGGGCTGCCAACATGGCCAGCAACAGGCAGGCTGCGGGGCGCAGGGCCGGCGGGCAGCCAACTTCAGCGGCCCGCCACTTGGTAGGCCCGTTGACATAGATCCGATGGGGATCCAGCAACTGAACCTGCGCACCGAGCCGGTTCAGCTCCGTGAGGTAGATGGCCCGGTTTTCGTAAACCCAGTCGTGGATCATGGTTTGCCCGCCCGCGTTGGCGGCAATGACAGCAAAGAAAGGCAGGTTGTCGATGTTAAGGCCGGGGAACGGCATGGGGTGGATCTTGTCCTCCGGCGCGTGCAGCTCTGAAGGCTTGGTAGTCACGTCCACCAGCCGGGTCCGGCCGTTGCGTGCCGTGTACTCGCCGGAGATTTCAAGCTGCTGGCCCATCTGCCCCAGCGTGGCCAGCTCGATCTCCATGAACTCGATGGGGACACGGCGGATGGTCACCTCGGAGTTGGTGACGATGCCGGCAGTGATGAGGCTCATTGCCTCGATGGGGTCCTCGGAGGGGAAGTATTCGATCTCGGCATCGATCCTGGGACGTCCGGTGATCTTCAAGGTGGTGGTGCCGACGCCCTCGATCGTGACGCCCAGCATCTGGAGGTAGAAGCAGAGGTCCTGCACCATGTAGTTGGGGCTGGCGTTGCGGATCACCGTTGTCCCCTCGCGGTGGGCCGCTGCCATGATGGCGTTCTCGGTGACAGTATCGCCGCGTTCGGTCAGGACGAAGGAACGGTCGCGGGTATCGGCCGAAGGAGCCTGGACGGCATAGAAGCCGGCAGTGGCCTCCACCGCGAGGCCGAACTGGCGCAGCGCCTGCATGTGCGGCTCCACAGTGCGCGTGCCCAGGTCGCAGCCACCTGCGTACGGGAGACGGTACTCCGAGGATTCATCCAGCAGCGGCCCCAGCAGCATGATGACGCTGCGCGTGCGGCGGGCGGCCTCCACGTCCATGGCCGCCAAGTCAAGGACGGCCGGCCTGCGGAGCTGGAGGTCGGTATCATTGAGCCAGGTGCACTCGACCCCGATGCTGCTGAGCACCTCAACGATGCGGTTAACTTCCTCGATTCGAGCAAGACGGCGTAGAACAGTCGTCCCGCGGTTGATGAGGCTGGCGCACAGCAGGGCGACGCCGGCGTTCTTGCTGCTGTTGACATCAACGGCTCCGGACAGCGTGCGGCCGCCCTCCACGCGAAGGTGCGTCATCTGCGGCTTGCCGACGTTGACGATGCTCCGGCCAAAGATGGTCTCGAGCCTCTGGATCATCTTCAGGCTCAGGTTCTGTTTGCCCTGCTCCATCCGGGCGATGGCGCTCTGGCTGGTGCCGAGTTCAGCAGCCAGCTGGCCCTGGGTCCAGCCTTTCTCGCCCCGGGCGTCCCGGAGCATGGCGGCAACGTGTTCCGTAGTTTCCTGCGTCATGCGACGAATATATCATAAATGAGTTACAGCTCAAGATTCAGCGCACATTTGGTGCTTACCCGAGAGCGTTTACCCACTACATGCGATAGAACTCAGCCTGAGGAGGTTGTTGACCCTGCCCGCCGAACCGGAGGAAACTGGATAAACCTCTTCCTTCGACGACGACGGAGGCGCTGAATGCGCTGGAATCGAGGCAGCCAAGCCGCAGCCAGACTCGCCGGCGTGCTGTTCGCAGCCCTGCTCATGGTTCCCGCTGCGGCGGCGTCCGCAGCGCCATCGCCGGGAGAAGGGAAACAGTCAACGCTCGGCAACGACGTCTCATGGCCCCAATGCGGCAAGGATCTTCCCGCAGGCCAGGCGTTTGCCATCGTCGGCGTCAACAACGGGTTGGCCAATAACACCAATCCTTGCCTGCAGGAACAGCTCGAGTGGGCTGCGACCTCGTCCGGCAATTCGGCCCAGCCTGAGGTGTCCCTTTACGTGAACACCGCCAACCCCGGGAGCAGCGGCTCGTGGTGGCCCTCCAGCAACGAGTACCCGATAGGGTCGGCCGTCCATAACCCCTACGGCTCCTGCGGGGAAAAGGATTATGGCAGGGCGTGCGCCTACATGTACGGCTACGCCAAGGCCTGGGACGACGCCTACATCCGCGGGATCAGCAACCCCTCCGACTACGTCTGGTGGCTGGATGTGGAAACCGAGAACTCCTGGTCCACGGACAAGGATGCCAACCGTGCAGTCCTGGAGGGCATGACGGATTTCTTCCAGAGCATCGATGTCAAGGACGTTGGGATCTACTCAACCGGCCTTCAATGGAGCCGGATTGTGGGAACCGTCAACAACTCGAGCAACCTCTACTCCCTGCCGAGCTGGCTGGCGGGGGCGCGCACGGTAACCGGAGCCAAAGCCAACTGTTCAGACCCGCCCCTGACCGCAGGCGGTGAAGTCATGCTCACCCAGTTCGTGACGAGAAAGTTTGATTACAACTACTCCTGCGGCTGAACCAGCGGAGGTGTGAGCCGTCAGGTCCCCAGCCACACCATGTTCCAGGTGCCGGCCCATACTGCGGCAACACATGCTCCACCGGCCATCAGCACTCCGGCAGCCAGCACCCAAAGGTCCAGCGCGCTGTAAGTGGATTCCCGAGCCCAGGTCCGCCGTCCGACGCCGAAGCCGCGGGCCTCCATGGTGACGGCAAGCCGGGAAGCACGCCGGATGGCCTGCACCAGCAGGCCAAAGCTCTGCCCCAGCGTCGCCTTCAGCCGCTGGCGGGCATTACCGCGGGAACCGACGCCGCGGGCGCGGCGG
The DNA here is from genome assembly GCF_054408515.1 of Arthrobacter sp. D3-16. NCBI lineage: Bacteria > Bacillati > Actinomycetota > Actinomycetes > Micrococcales > Micrococcaceae > Arthrobacter > Arthrobacter sp. D3-16. The sequence goes on from NZ_CP096437.1 coordinate 4,000,523, forward strand.
GCCATGCCGATGGTCTGCCATTCCTCGGCCATCAGCCCCACGAGCCGCATGGCGGCCAAGGTTCCCAGCACGAACCGGTGCGGAAGGCGTGCCTTCTGCGCCAGCGCATCGGCAAGGTCCGTGGGATCAGTGCAGCTCATCAGCAGGACCGCCGGCAGCGCAATCGCCAACCCCCGCAGCATGAACCCGGCCCCCAGCTCCAGGGAGCCTTCGCTCATGGTCCAGATGCCGACGTCGATAAGCGTCTTTCCGCTGTCCGGCGCCAGGATGGAGGTGCTCCAGCCACCCACGGCGGCGGCCAGGATGAGCGGCCAGCCCCGCTGCCACAGCAGAGTCAGGGTGAGGCCTGCCAATGGGAACAGCAGGAACTCAAAGACCAGCGCCACTGACGCGGACACCCAGTCAATGGACAGCGCCAGCACTGCTGTTATCAGGAAGACGGCGGCGAACTTGCTCAACGGATTGGCACGGGTCAGCAGGGCGTGGTTGCCGCGCAGGTTCAACTCCTGCCTCATGGCGACACCGCCGCCGCAGCAGCCAGCCGCAGTTCCGTTCCGCCCAGCGCAGCCGTGAACTCGGCATCGTGGGTCACGGACACTACCGCCGTGCCCGCGTCCAGGAGCTCGGACAGGAAGGATGCCAGCTCAGCCCAGGTGTTGGCGTCCTGCCCGAAGGTTGGCTCGTCCAGGACCAGGACCTGGGGGTGCGCGGCCAAGACCGTGGCGACGGAAAGCCGCCGCTTCTCGCCGCCCGAAAGGGTATACGGGTTGGCGTCGACGAGCCCGGTGAGCCGGAGCCGCTCGAGCAGTTCATCCACCCGCTCTTCTCCGTGGCCAAGGTGCCGCGGGCCGAACATCAGTTCGTCCAGTACTTTCCCCGTGACGAACTGGTGCTCAGGCTCCTGGAACACCGTACCCACGCGCTCGATCAGCTGCTCGGCCTTCCACTGGTAAGGGTCAATTCCAGCTCCCCGGCTGAGGGCCAGGGTGGCGGAAACCTTGCCGTCAACCGGTTCCAGCAGCCCGGCCAGCGTCAGCGCAAATGTCGATTTCCCCGCTCCGTTCGGCCCGGTGATGGCCAGCGCCTCACCGGCCCTTACCTGCGCGGAAATGCCTTGCTGCACCGGCACCGGCGGCACCTTCCGGAAGCCCTTGCGGCGCGCATGTTCACGCGACACGGCCAACTCCTCGGCGGCAAGCAGCAGGTCGCCAGTCGCCGGAGCCGAACCGGCAGCACGGAGGCGCGTCGGAGGGACGTAGCCGGGCACCCAGACCCCGGCCTCGATCAGCATGGTCCGGGCTTCGCTGAGGACCTGGTCCGGCGGGCCGTCCAGCAGCACTGCGGAATCGGTTGAAGAGCCGGGCTGCAGCACCACAATCCGGTCAACCAGGTCCTTCCACACGGTTACACGGTGCTCCACCACCACCAAGGTTGCCCCGGTTTTGTCGAGGCAGCGGCCCACAGCGTCCCGCACCTCCACCACCCCGGCAGGGTCCAGGTTGGCAGTTGGCTCATCGAGGAGAATCAGCCCCGGCCGCATGGCAAGAATGCCCGCCAACGCAAGGCGCTGCTTTTGACCGCCGGACAGGGCCGACGTCGGATGGTCCAGCGGCAGGTGGGCAAGCCCGACGTCGTCCAACGCCTCGTGCACGCGGGCCCAGATGTCAGCGCGGGGTACGGCAAGGTTCTCGGCGCCGAAGGCGACGTCGTCACCTACGCGCGAGAGGACAACCTGGGTCTCCGGATCCTGCTGCATCAATCCGGCCCGGCCGCGCTGCTCCCGGGGGGAGGCGCCGTCGATCAGCAGCGAACCGGACTCATCGGAATCGCCCGCCTCGCCGTCGTCGTCGTGCGCATCCCCCAGCACCCCGGCCAGTGCGTGGAGGAGCGTGGACTTGCCGGCGCCGGACGGGCCCAGCAGGAGCACGCGTTCGCCGGGTTGAATGTCCAGGTCGAGGGCACGGACGGCAGGCTTGGACCGCCCGGCATGCCGCCAGCCCCAGCCCCTGGCAGTGACTGCAGCCGGCCGCGCCGCCACGGCAGCGCCGGAGAGGGAAGGAGCAGTCATCAGGAAAAGACGGGCTCCGATGCTGCCTTGCGTGACGCGAAGGAGCTGAGGACACCGGTCTTTGCCAGGCCGCGGGTGGCGATCCACGACAGGGCTCCCGCGATCACGGCGCCGGAAATGGCAGTGAAGATGATGTAAGCCAGCTTGTCCCCGCCGGAGTAGGCGATGTTCCAGCCCCAGGGCGCGAAGGAATCGTTCAGGCCGCAGAAAAAGCCCGCGGCAGCGCCCGCGAGCAGTGCTACGGGCAGGTTGAACTTCCGGTACACGAAGATCGCGAAGATGATCTCGGCGCCCAGTCCCTGGACGAACCCGGAGAACAGTACCGAGGCGCCGTACTGCGAGCCCATGAGGAGTTCGCCGGTGGCGGCCACGGTCTCGCAGAACAGTGCGGCGCCTGGCTTGCGGATGATCAGCATGCCCAGCACCGCGGGGATCATCCAGCCGCCGGCCAACAAGCCGGTCAGCGGCGGATAAACGGCGTTCATTGGTGCCGAGACTGCGGCTGCGCCCTGGGACCAGGCCCAGAAAATGACGCCGCCTGCGATGGCGATGAGGGCTGCCACCACGATGTCCACGACGCGCCAGGACTTGCTGGTGGTCTTCTTGATTACTGTCGTTGCCATGCGATCCTCCTGAGGAACAGGAGGGGAAAGTGGATACAGCAACCGGCGTTGCCGCCGTTGCCGCGCACTTCGAGAACTCGACTCCCTTGCGCCGGTACTAACCGGATCAGGTTCGAGGGTCTGCGGCTGTCCGCACTCTCAGCGCCCACCTGCGGTCCCTGGCATGGCCAGTGATGCCCGACGGCGGCGCTCCCCTGTCGTTGAATGATTCTGTCGGTAAATAATCGCCCTTGTGGGCGGGGTCCAGTTTACACCGGAGGAGGGGTAGATTGTGGGCCATGGCTGCCAATTCCCCGCATGTGACCGAGTTTGATCCGGATTCCGATGCCGTCCAGCCGGAGGGATCCCTGCCAACGCTCATCGCCCGGATCGAAAGCGAAATCCGGGAGCTACAGTTTCCCGGCTTCTCCCTGGATGATGCATTGAACCTGGGGCTACTGCTGGTGGAGCTGGGCAAGGAGGGCCAGTTTCCCATTGCGATAGACATCACGAAGGGTGAACAGGTCCTGTTCCATGTGGCGCTGCCCGGCGCCACGCCGGACAACGAGCACTGGATCCGCGCGAAGCAGCGCACTGCCGCCCGGTACGAGGTGCCGTCCCTCCTGGTGGGGCTGCGCGCCCGGCTCAAGGGCGGACGGATCGAGGACAACGCCTGGTTCGATCAGAGCCGGTACGCCGCCCACGGCGGCTCCTTCCCTGTGTACGTCACAGGAGTGGGCGCAGTCGCAACAGTGACTGTTTCCGGGCTTCCCCAGGTGCAGGACCATGACCTGGTGGTGCAGGGCCTGCGGGAGATCCTTGGGTCCATGAGGGCGGACTGACTTCGGAGCGGATGGACCGAAGGCATCAACCAGCGGGCTATGGACTCCGCCACAGGCCCGGGAGTACATTCGAGGCCAGCGGCCGGAGTTCAACCAGGAGGACGCCAATGCTAGGTCCTGCAGCCGAAAACCAAGTGCGGGCCGCGGTGGACAAGGCCGCCGAGGAGATGATCTATATCGGCCCGGACCACCCCTACTATCCCCTGCTGGCGGAACTTGTGTCCGCCGTCGGGAAGGCCTGGCAGCAGGGGTACGAGCACGGCCGACGCGGCGGGCACCAGGCCAATCCCTATGTGTGGAGTACCTCCGACGGGTAGACACCAGCATCACCAGCCGGGGCGCCGCACTCGCTGGCCGTCCAGAAGATGAGAAGCGTACTTAGCTTTTATTAGTAACCATGCTTACTATGTTGTCTCCCGGTTTTTGAGGAGACAGGACATGACAGTCAGCACCCGGGCAACCGGAGCAAGGACCGGCCTGCAGAAGGCGGCGTTTGCAACGGGCGCCCTTTTCCTCCTTGTGGCTGTGCTGGGGTTCATCCCCGGGATCACTGCTAATTACGAGGCCCTGGGCATGGCCGGGCACGGCTCGGGAGCCTTGCTGTTGGGGCTTTTCCAGGTGTCCATCCTGCACAATATCGTGCACGCGGCCTTCGGGGCAGCGGGACTCTTGCTGGCCCGAACGCACCAGCAGGCAAGGAGCTTCCTCATCTACGGGGGCGTTGTCTACCTGGTCCTCTGGCTCTACGGCCTCCTGGTGGGCGATCAAACCCCTGCCAACTTTGTCCCTGTCAACGGCGCCGACAACTGGCTGCACCTGGCCCTGGGCCTGGGCATGATCATCCTGGCCATCCTGCTGTCACCGCGAACCACCCCAAAGAAGCCGCCGCGGGCGTGACCTGAGCCCCGGCCCAACCGAAACCGTCACCGTCGACGCCGCAACACCGGCAGCACTGCTGCCGCCCAAAGGAGCATCATGAAAATCCCGGAATCCCGAGGCCCCATCAGCAGCGCCCTGTTCACTGCCCTGGCAGGAACCGCCGGCACCGGCAGCGTCATCCCGGGCATCGAAGAACTGCGCGGGCTGGTCACGGCAGGACTGGACGCAACCACAGACATCATCGGGGACGACGACGTCCAGCTGGCCCTTTTCTGCCTCTATGAGCTCCACTACTCCGGCCTTCAAGGCGTCAGCGACGAGTGGGAGTGGGAGCCGGGCCTTATCCAGGTCCGCCACCTGCTCGAAAGGCCGTTCGAGGAAGCACTGCGGGCTGCTGCCCAACCGATAGCCGGGGAGCTGGCCCTGCCGCCGGCAGCGGAGATGACCAGTGACGCCGTGGCTGACGTCCTGTTCGGCCTTGCCGGCACAGACACCGGGCCCAGCGTGTCCCGCTACGTGGCCAAGAAGGCGAGCCTGGACCAGCTCAAGGAGTTCCTCATCCACAAGTCCGTCTACCAGCTGAAGGAAGCGGACCCCCACACGTGGGCCATCCCCCGGCTCACAGGACGGCCGAAGGCAGCGCTGGTGGAGATCCAGGCCGACGAGTACGGCGGAGGACGCCCGGAACGCATGCACAGCGCACTCTTTGCCCGCACCATGCGGGGGCTGGGAATGGACGACGAATACGGCGCCTACGTCGATGCGGTACCCGCCATCTCACTCGCCGCGGTGAACATGATGTCCCTCTTCGGGCTCAACCGCCGGCTTCGCGGCGCCATCACCGGTCACCTGGCGCTCTACGAAATGACCTCCTCCCAGCCCAACCGCCTGTACGGCAACGGCTTCCGGCGGCACGGCTTCGATACCGGGGTGACCCACTATTTCGACGAGCACGTTGAAGCCGACGCCGTCCACGAGCAGATCGCCGGCCGCGACCTTGCGGGTGGACTGGTGGAGGCTGAACCCGGCCTCCTCGGGGACGTCCTGTTGGGGGCAACGGCGGCAATGGCGATCGATGGCAGGATTTCCACGCACCTTTTGGCCTGCTGGGAACAGGGCGAGACCTCGCTGAGGGCGGCAGTGCCGGCGGCAGCATGAGCACGAAGGCCATCAGGCAGTCTGCAGAGTACATTCTGCCACTGCGCTGGACCGATGATTCGGGGCTCCCGGACCTGGCCGCCTACCTTGGGCACCTGGCCGAGTGGATACCTGTCACCGTGGTGGACGGCTCCGATCCGGAACTGTTCACGCGGCACGCGGCAACTTTCCCGCCTGGTGTTCGCCATATCCGTCCGGCGTCGGGCGAAGGCGGAGGCAGCAGGGGCGAAGGCAACGGCAAGGTGGCCGGCGTTATGACCGGCGTCCGTGCCGCCAAGGCGGAGCTGCTGGTAATAGCCGACGACGACGTGCGCTACACACGCGAATCGCTCACCGCCGTCCTCAACCACCTTGAGTCAGCGGACCTCGTGCGACCGCAGAACTACTTTGACCCGCTGCCGTGGCATGCATGCTGGGACACCTCCAGGACCCTGATCAACCGGGCGTGGTCGGCGGACTACCCCGGCACCCTGGCCGTACGGCGAAACGCGCTGCTGGCCACCGGCGGCTACGATCCGGTGCTTTTCGAGAACCTCGAGCTGATCAGGACCGTCAAGGCAGCCGGCGGACAGGAAAAGATCCTGCCGGACCTGTTTGTAGCCCGCAGGCCGCCCCAGCCGCGGCACTTCCTCAAGCAGCGCACCCGCCAGGCATACGACGATTTCGCCCAGCCCCGACGCCTCGCCGCCGAACTTTCCCTGCTTCCGGTAATCGCCACAGCAGCCTGCCTTCCCAGGAAGTTCCGGGGGCGGGCTCTTCTGGGCCTGGCCGCTGCGCCGGTCATCATCGCCGGCATCGGGAGACGACGGACCAACGGCCCAACAGTCTTCCCCTTCCGGGCCGTCTGGTGCGCCCCGCTGTGGGTCCTGGAGCGGGCGGTGTGTATCTGGATCGCCTTGGGATTCCGCCTGGCCGGGGGCGTTCCCTACGCCGGCACACGGCTCAGGACCGCTGCCCACTCAGAGGCCGAACTGCAGCGCCGGCACTCCGGAAAACTGGCCATCGCGCGCCACAAGGACATCCAGCCTTCCGCCCGCAACCAAGACCAGGAGCAGCCATGAACCAGGAACCAGCCGAAAGCTCGATTGTGGTGTGCCCCGACGGGCCCTTGATTGTGCGGGGCGACTTCGAAATCGTGACGCCCTCCGGCGACCCCGTCCCGCGGGAACGCAAGACCGTGGCGCTCTGCCGCTGCGGCGCCTCGGCCATCAAACCCTACTGCGACGGCACCCACAAAATGATCAAGTTCCGGACGGAACCACCGGTGGCATGACCATGGTTCCGCCACTCAACTCACGACGCCCACAGCGAACCGCTGCTTTGCCGCACCGGCTCCGGCCACGATGCCGCTAGGCTGAAGTCAGCCCGTTTTCCGCCCCGCAAGGAGTACTAGGAATGAACCTCTTCATCAAGCTGCTCGGCACCGGTGTGAGCCTCGGCGCCGGGTTCGTCGGGACCAAGCTGGTCAACACCATTTGGGAAAAGTCCACCGGGCGGAAGCCGCCTACCGGCAAGGACGAGGATGTCCCCACCAGCCTGCAGTCGGCGCTGACGTTTGCGTTGATCTCGGCCTCGGTGAGCACCATCATCCAGGTCCTGGCCAACCGCGGCACGCAGCGGGCCATCACCCGGTTCGCCAAGAGCCAGGACATCGTCTAACTCAGTGCACCGAGCCGTCGCCGGGACCGTCCTCGCGGGCGGTTTTGGCGGCGGCTTTCTGCACGACTGCCTCCAACTCATCGGCCGTCAGCAGCTCGCGGTGCAGGTGCTTGGTACGGTACCCCGCCCGGCCCACCATGTGGGCTGACACCGGCACAGTCAACAGCTGGAAAATCCAGGCGACCACCAGCACCGGCCAAACCCACCAGGTACGCATCTGCAGGCCGATGGCTGCCAGAAGCAGGAACAGCCCCAACACCTGCGGCTTGGTGGCGGCGTGCATGCGGCTCAGGAGGTCCGGAAAGCGGAGCAGGCCGATCGCGGCACCCAAGGACATCAGGGCCCCCACCACCATGAATACGCCTGACAACAGGTCGATCCAACCGTCAAGGGCCGTGGCATCAGGATTCAATGGGCTGTTCCCTTCGATCGGCCACAAACCTGGCAACCGTGACGGACCCGATGAAACCGATAATGGAGATCGCCACCACGAGCATCAGGTTGTTAAGGTGCCGGTTAACGGCCATGTCCACGCACAGGGCCCCGCCCAGGATGGCGAGCAGGACGTCTGTGGCAAGCACGCGGTCCAGCAGCGACGGCCCGCGGGAAATCCTGACGATGGCGCCGGCAGCGGCCAGCGAGAAGATGACGGCTGTAACAACCAGGACGGTCTGCATCACGATGCTGCCTCCATACGAACGGTTTCGAGTTCTTCCCTGGTACCCATGATCCTGATCAGCCCGGCCTCGATGGACCGCACCTCCTGCCGGAGGTTCGCCACTTCCTCCGGGGAGCTGATGTTCAACGCATGCAGGTAGAGGGTGGAAGTTGACCTGTCCACCTCCACCACCAGCGACCCGGGAATCAGGGAAATCACGTGCCCTGTGGCCGTGACCAAAAGATCCTGGTGGCTCCGCAGGGTCACGGCCACCACCGCGTTCCTCACCCGGGGTCCGCGCACTGTTGCCAAGTAAAGGACCTGGGCGCTGGCAATCACCACCTTTGCCAGGAACATGAGCGCGAAGGGGATGGCGTGAAGGATGTTGAAGCGGCCGCTGAGTTCCACCGGCGGGAGATAGAACAGCCTGGCAACGGCTATGGCCAGCAGCGCACCGAAGAGAAGGTTTCCGGGGCTGAAGTCCTGCCACAGGGCACCCCAGACAATGACCAGCCAGACCAGGAGCGGAAGTTCCTGGCGCAGCGAGATGCGGCGGCGGCTCATTTTCCTCCTCCGGACGTGAGAACCATCGGGACGGTGGTGTCCTCGCCAAGGACGGCCTGAATATAGGAAGACCTGTCCAGCATGTCCTCGGCAGCCCGGTCGGAGACGGTGAACAACGGACCCGCGAAAACAGTGAGCGCAACGCCGAGGACAACCAGGCCCAGGGTGGAACCCACCATGGTGCGCGGCAGGAGGGTCACAGTGTTCCGCTTGGCGCCCGGACCGGCCACTGCGGCCATCGGCGGGGCCAGCAGCACGGGATCCGGGTGCTCGGCGTCACTGGGGCTGCGCCAGAAGGCGCGGTTCCATACCCTGGCCACCGCAAGCAGTGTCAGGAGGCTGGTGACAACCCCGCCGATCACCAGCACGTACGCCAGCGGCGTGCCCAGCTCGATGCCGGCCTGCATCAGCCCCACCTTCCCCAGGAATCCGGAAAACGGCGGGATGCCGGCCAGGTTCATGGCGGGAACAAAGAACAGCAACGCCAGCAGCGGCGAGAGTTTGGCGAGTCCGCCCAGGCGGTCCACGGACGAGCTCCCGCCACGGCGTTCGATCAGCCCGGTCACCAGGAAGAGGCTGGTCTGGATGGTGATGTGGTGCGCCACATAGAAGACTGCTGCACCCAGGCCTGCCGTAGAGGACATGGCAAGGCCGAAGACCATGTAGCCGATGTGGCTGACCAGGGTGAACGAAAGCAAACGTTTGATGTCATTCTGGGCCAGCGCGCCAAGGATCCCCACCACCATGGTCAGCAGGGCGGCCACCATCAGGGGTGTGTTGAGGGTGTCTCCGGGAAAGAGCAAGGTCTCCGTCCGCACCATCGCGTAAACACCCACCTTGGTCAGCAGGCCCGCGAACACGGCAGTGACCGGCGCCGGTGCCGTGGGGTAGGAGTCCGGCAGCCAGAAGGACAGCGGGAAGACAGCCGCCTTGATGCCGAACGCCACCAGCAGCATCACATGCAGGAGGGTCTTGGTGCCCTGGTCCAGCTCGCCGAGCTTGATGGCAAGGTCAGCCATATTGACGGTGCCTGTGGCCCCGTAAACCATGGCGATGGAGATCAGGAACAGCACCGATGACACCACGGACACCACCACATAGGTAACGCCCGCGCGGATCCTCGGCCCGGTGCCGCCGAGGGTCATGAGGACGTAGCTTGCCGTCAGCAGGATCTCGAAGCCCACGTAAAGGTTGAAGAGGTCCCCGGAGAGGAACGCATTTGAGACCCCGGCCACCAGGATCAGGTAGGTGGGGTGGAAGATCGAGACCGGCGCGTCCTGGTCGCCGTCAGCCATGCCCTGGCCTGTGGCGTATACCAGCACGGCGAGGCTCACGGCCGAGGAGACAACCAGCATGAGCGAGGAGAACTGGTCCACCACCATCACGATGCCCCATGGCGGCAGCCAGCCGCCAATGGTCACGGCAGCCGTCCCGCCGTCCCAGACGGAGGCCAGCAGGAAACACTCCAGCAGGAGCGTGAGGGACAGCAGCGCGATGCTGACCGCCCGCTGCGCCCGTGAGTGCCTGATCAGCAGGAAGGTCAGGGCGGCGCCCAGGATGGGAAGGACGACGGCGAGCGGGGCAAAGCTTGCGATGTTCACTTTCCGACTCCTTCCGGGCCAAGGGCCACATTGTTGGAGCCGGGTTTTTCCTCAGCGGCAGCACGTTCCACAGGCATTTCACGGCCGCCCGCCACGAGCGTCGCCACGGGAAACTCGGAAGTCTCGGCAGGGATCTCGGCGTCGTCCTCGGCATCGAAGCTTGGCGTTTCCGCCACGCGGCGGTCTTCCACGTCGTCCTGGATTTCATCCTGGCGGGCCAGTACCCATGTCCGGTAGATGATGCCGAGCATAAAGGCCGTGACCGCGAAAGAGATCACGATGGACGTCAGGATCAACGCCTGGGGAAGGGGATCGTTGTAGTCCTGGGCCGCAATGTCTTTCGAGTACAGCGGAGCAAGCCCGGCGTAGCCGCCGGTTGCCAGGATCAGCAGGTTGGTGGCATTCGCCAGGAGCATCAGGCCCAGCAGTACCCGCGTAAGGCTGCGCTCCAGGACCAGGTAGATTCCGCAGGCATACAGGGCGCCCATAACAATCAGCAGGGTCAGGTTTATGCTCATGCTTGACCCCTTGCGGTGGTCTCTGCGGAGAGGTCTTCCGGCCTCTGTTCCCGTGCGGACGGGTTGTGCGCGGCCACGGCTGCGGCGTGCGCCTCGCCGGCGTAGTCCTGCCCCTCGTCGGCCATGTCGTGGGACACCGCAGCCGAACCCTTTTCAAAGTGCTCGTCAATTTCGGCTCCGAGGCTGCGCAGGACGTCCAGCACCAGGCCCACCACCACGATGTAGACGCCGATATCGAAGATGGTTGACGTGACGAACTTGATGTCTCCGAACACAGGCAGCCAGAGTTCGATGATGGCCGTCTGGAACACTTGGCCGCCCAGCAGCAACGGCGCTACGCCTGAGGCTGCGGCAACCGCCAGCCCGACGCCCAGTAGGGCACCGGCGCTAATGGGGGTGGCCTCCCGCAGTTCGAACCGCCCGCCCGCCAGGTAGCGGATGGTCAGGGCAAGGCCTGCGGTGAGGCCACCGGCGAAGCCGCCGCCTGGAAGGTTGTGGCCGGCGAGCAGGAGGTAGAGCGAGAAGATGATCATGGAGTGGAAGGTCAGCCGGGTGACCACTTCGAAGATGATGGAGCGGCGTTCCGGGGCGAGGGTCCTGCCCGCCACGATCCAGGCGTCCCGTGCTGACGCGGCGAACTTCCGGCTCACCGCCAGGGCAGCGGCGTCACGGGAACCCGGGTTGACTCCGCGGTAGCGGCCTACGGTGCCGGCGGCAACGGTGGCGGAGTTCTTGATCCGGTCGCCGCGGCCACGGACGAAGATGAGGCTTGCTACACCTGTTGCCGCAAGGGCGAGGACGGTGATTTCACCGAAGGTGTCCCAGGCCCGGATGTCCACGAGCGTGACGTTGACGATGTTCAGTCCCCCGCCGCCCTCGTAAGCGAGCCGCGGAAACTCCAGTGAGACAGGGGTGGCTGTCCTGGCGCCCATGGCGTGAATCGCGGCAAAGACCATGGTGGCGCCGAAGCAGAGGCCGATAATGACGCGGACCACGCGGTATTTGCCCCCGGTGCGGTCCCGAAGTTCTGGCGGCAGGCTCCGCAACGCCAGGACGAACGCCACCAGGACGATGGTTTCCACCAGCATCTGGGTGAGGGCAAGGTCCGGAGCGCCCTGAAGGGCAAACATCAGTGCGATGCCGTAGCCCGTGACGGAAACCATCAGGACCGCAAGGAACCGCTTGTTGGCTTTGACGGCGGCCAGGGCGCCAATCACGATGCCCGCACCCACCACCAGTTGGAGCGGGGAACCCGGATCCACAAGGTAGATTCCGCCCGGCAGCGGCTTGCCTGCCAGCAGGATGGCCGCCAAGGGAAGCACAAAGGCCACGCTGAGGATGACGGCGAGGTAGTAGTACAGCGAGCCGCGCTGCGTTCGTCCGGTGATCCACACCGCCACGTCATCCAGCGCCCCGACGGTGTACTGGTAAGCCTTGTCCGAGTCCACCCATGGCGGCACCAGGGACTGAACGCGCGAAACAGCGTTGCGGCCAAAGTACATCGCAAGGCCAAGTGCGAAAGTGAGGGCCGTCAACCCAAGCGCGGGGGTGAAACCGTGCCACAGGGCCAGGTGGCCTGCCTGCTCAGCGGGCGTGCCGGCGTCGGGAGCGGACGAAGCAAACAATGCGGCGTACGGCTGGATCCAGGCATCCACGGGGACCGGCCAAAGGCCGTAGACAATAGTCAGGAGGCTGAGGATGGCCGGCGCTGCAAGGAAAGAGGGCTTGATGGCCTTGAAGGGTGTGGGCTCGACTCCTGCCTTGACGGCGAACGCCCCCCACATGAAGCGTGCGCTGTACGCGAAGGTCAGGATGGACCCCAGGACCAGCCCGGCCAGGACCACCATCCCCCAGGGACCGGCGGCAGGGTCACTTGCGTGATGGACGAAGGCCTCGAGCACGGATTCCTTGGCCACGAAGCCGGCCAGCAGGGGCACCCCTGCCATGGAAGCGGCACCGATGCCGGCCACAATGCCCAAGGCGCGCGAGGACCTGAAGACCCCGGAAAGCTTGCGGACATCGCGGGTGCCGGACTGGTGGTCGATAATGCCCACCACCAGGAACAGGGTGGCTTTGAACAGGCCATGGGCCAACAGCATTGCCAGGCCGGCGAGGGCAGCGTCCGGCGTGCCGAGCCCCACCACCATGGTGAGGAAACCGAGCTGGCTTACGGTGCCGTAGGCAAGGATGAGCTTGATGTCGGACTGCCGCAGGGCCCGGTAGCCGCCCACCAGCATGGTCGCCAGTCCGAGCCCCAGCACCACCGGCTGCCAGAAGGCCGTCTCGGCGAAGCCCGGGGCCAGCCGTGCAACGAGGTAAATGCCCGCTTTGACCATCGCCGCGGCATGGAGGTAGGCGCTGACCGGCGTAGGGGCTGCCATGGCTCCGGGGAGCCAGAAGTGGAAGGGAACCAGCGCCGATTTGGTGATGGCACCCACCAGGATGAGCACGACGGCGGCACTCACCATGGAGCCGGAAGCTCCGCCCATCAATGCAGGCGCCTGCTGGAGAATGTCGGAGATTCGGTATGTTCCGGCCGCGTGGCCGAGCATGATCAGGCCGACCAGCATGGCCAGGCCACCCGCGGTGGTGACCATCAGTGCCTGGAGTGCCGACCGCCGCGCTGCCAGCCTGGTGCGGGCGAATCCGATCAGGAGGTAGGACAGGATAGTAGTGAGTTCCCAGAAGATAAACAGCAGCAGGAGGTCATCCGCGACCACCAGGCCGAACATGGCTCCGGCGAAGGCCAGAAGCTGGGCTCCGAAGGCGCCAAGGTCCTGGTCCTTCTTCTTGAAGTACCTTGCGCAATAGACCAAAACCAGTGAGCCAACGCCCAGCACCAACAGGGACATGACCCACGCCAGGGCATCCATCCGGAAGGCGAACTCCAGCTGGAGGCCCGGAATCCAAGGGACCACTTCGGTGACCGCCCCGTCCCCGGAGTAAACAGGGCCGTGCTGGAACAGCAGCCAGATGAAGGAGGCACCGGGAACAGCCGCCAGTGCGTAAAAAGCGTTCCGGCCCCATATTCCGAAGAGGAACGGCGCCGCCACAGCCACCGTAAAGTGCACGGCAAGGACTGTGATCACTGTTATCTCCGCAACGTCAGGGATTCGATTGTCAAAAGTTGGAGCTGGCGGTCATTGGTTAGGTTCGGGAGCCCCCAGTTTATCAAGCCTCCGCGTCCGCTTCCTCCTCGGTGTTGTATCCTTCCCCCGCATTTCCCGGCGTCAAAGGCCTCGGGTCCGCTGACTGTTCGCCATGGGCGGATACGATGCATCGTATGAACAGCGCCAGCGCTCCCGGGGCCACACAGCCGTCCTCGGAGCTTGAATCCGGGAACCAGGCAACCAGCAAGGGCCGGGTCCTGGCCTGGGCGTCGTGGGACTGGGGCTCGGCCGCCTTCAACGCTGTCATGACCACGTTCGTCTTCACGGTTTACCTCACGTCCAGCGCCTTCGGCGGCGAAGACCAGGCGTCTGCGGTCCTCGGCGGGGCGCTGGCCGTTGCCGGCTTCGCCATCGCCTTGCTGGCTCCGGTTACCGGGCAACGCTCTGATGCCGGCGGCAGGCGCAAGCTGTGGCTGGGAGTCAACACCGCCGCCGTCGCCATCCTTACCGCGCTGTGCTTCTTTGTGTTTCCCCGCCCCGGGTTCCTCCTGCTCGGGGTGTCCCTCATCGCCCTTGGCAACGTGTTCTTCGAGTTCGCCGGGGTTAACTACAACGCCATGCTGGCCCAGATCTCCACGCCGCGGAACATCGGAAAGGTCAGCGGCCTTGGCTGGGGGGCAGGCTACCTTGGCGGCATCGTTGCGCTGTTGATCGTCCTGCAGTTGTTCGTGCAGCCAAGCTTCGAGTGGTTCGGGGCCTCCACGGAGGACAGCCTGAACATCCGGCTCGTGGCAGTCTTCTCCGCCTTGTGGTTCTTCGTGTTCGCCCTGCCCGTGCTGTTTGCCGTACCTGAACTGCCGAGGGCTCCGCAGGCCGGCCGCCTGGGAATCGTGGGCAGTTATGGGTTGCTGATCCGCCGGATCAAGGCGATTTATGCCACCAGTCCGCACACCATCTACTTCCTGCTGGCCAGCGCCATCTTCCGTGATGGACTGGCTGCAGTCTTCACCTTCGGCGGGATCATCGCCGCAGGCACCTTTGGCTTCGAACTGTCCCAGGTCATTTTCTTCGCTATTTTCGGCAACGTTGTGGCCGCGGTGGGCGCCATCATCGGCGGATTCCTTGATGACAAAATCGGGCCCAAGTCGGTGATTATCGCGTCCCTGGTGGGCCTGCTCATCGCCGGCACCACCATCCTGGTCCTGGGCAACGGCAATTATGCCTTCTTTGGCATGGACTGGCCCGGCAGCACCACTTTCTGGGTCTTCGGACTGTTCCTTTGCCTGTTTGTGGGTCCCGCGCAGTCCTCGTCCCGGGCGTACCTGGCCCGGCTTGCCCCGCATGGCGAATCGGGTGAGCTCTTCGGGCTCTATGCCACCACGGGCCGGGCTGTCAGTTTCCTGGCGCCGGCGCTTTTTACCGTCTGCATTACGCTGGCCACCCCGTTGGTGGCTCCGGGTGAAGCCCAACGCTGGGGCATCCTGGGAATCATGGTGGTTCTCCTGGCCGGGCTCCTGGTCCTGCTGCCGGTGAAGCCGCCAGGCAAGGCCCCCATCGCGGTCGTCCCGGCGGCGTGATTCTCCCGAACGCCGCGGCGGTATGGGCGTCTGCTTCGCCTGAGACTCTGCCCGTGCAGCCGTCCATGCCTTCCCCCGGGATGTCGGGGTTTCAGGGGTCTTGACTCCTTCTGTTATCGATCACATACTTGTGGTGATCGATAACATGAATCCTTTCAATGACGAGGAGCACTATCCATGGAGCAGGCCCCGCACCGCCCGCGCGCAGGAATCATTGGTACGGGCGGCATCGCCCATGCCCATGCCGAAGCCCTTCAACTCGCCGGCGCAGAGCTCGTCGTGGCAGTGGACATTGACGCAGACCGGGCAGCGGCATTTGCGGAGAAAATGGGCTTCGCCCACACGGCGCCCAGCCTGGCCGCTGCCACCGAAGCGGGCCTGGACGTCGTCGCCGTCTGCACGCCGCCGTCGTCGCATGCCTCCCTGGCCATGGAAGCACTGTCCCTTGGCTTGAACGTGGTGCTGGAGAAACCTCCGGCACTCTCGCTGCGGCAGATGCGGGAACTGCAGGAGGCCGAGCGCGCAACCGGCAAGCACGTCAGCTGCGTTTTCCAGCACCGCTTCGGCAGCGGCGCCCGGAAGCTGGCGGCGCTGCAGGAGTCCGGCGTCCTGGGCAACGCACTCACCGGTTTCTGCAACACTCTGTGGTTCCGCGACCAGGAATACTTTGACGTTCCGTGGCGGGGCCTGTGGGACGTTGAAGGCGGCGGACCCACCATGGGCCACGGCATCCACCAGTTCGACCTGCTGCTCCACCTCTGGGGCCCATGGCAGGAAGTCACCGCGTTTGCCGGCAGGCTGGCGCGCCGGACAGAAACCGAGGACGTGTCCACCGCAATCGTCCGTTTCGAGTCCGGCGCCCTCAGCACCGTCATCAACTCGGTCATTTCGCCGCGCGAAACCTCACAACTCCGGTTCGACTACGAGAACGCCACCGTGGAACTGGAGCACCTCTACGGCTATGACGACTCCCACTGGCGCTTCACCCCCGCCCCAGGACAGGAGCACCTCGCCGACCTCTGGGCAGACGGCTCCACGGTCACCCCCAGCGGACATCCCGCCCAGTACGAACACATCATTGAAGCCGTCAGCTCCGGCACGGTCCCGCCGGTCCCCCTCACTGAGGCCTATCCCACCATGGAGCTCGCAGCAGCAATCTACGCCTCCGCCATCACCGGCAAGACCGTCCGCCGCGGCGAAATCACTGAAGGAAACCCGTTCTTCGACCGCGCCGACGGCCGGCTCGAACCCTGGAAACTCGAAAAGAGCAACGCATGAGCACCACCGCGCCCGCAGCCTCCGCCACCGCCAGCGCCAGCCCCTTCAGCTGGTTTGACGACGGCGCAGCCGTCGCAGTCTCCCTGGACGGCATTCCTGTCCTGACCTATACCTATGCCGCCGATGATCCCCAGGTGGAGTCGCCCAGGCCCTATTTCCATCCGGTCCGGACCCGCACCGGCGACCTTGTAAGCGCCTACCGCCCGCACGATCACGTCTGGCACAAGGGCATCGCCTGGTCGCTGCCGCACCTCGGACCGGACAACTTCTGGGGCGGCCCCAGCTACCGCCGCGGCCAGGACTACCAGTGGCTGCCGAACAACGGCGCCATGCGGCACTGCGAGCTTCGCCAGGCAGCGGACGACGACGGCAGGTTCAGTTTCGCTCACACCCTGCAGTGGATTACCCAGGCGGGGTCTCTCGTGGTTGAGGAGGAGCGTTCCTTCCAGATCGTCCCGGGTAACGACGACAGCTACACCCTGGTCTTCGATTCAGCCATGACCAACGTCTCCGGCGAGGACATCCACATCGGATCGCCCACTACCGAGGGACGTGAAAACGCCGGTTACGGCGGGCTGTTCTGGCGCGGTCCCCGGTCCTTCGCCGGCGGAGCGATCATCGGACCCGGCGGGGCTACGGGTGAAGAGCTGCGCGGACAGCGGGCACCGTGGCTTTCCTTCGTGGGCCAGCATGATGAGACGTGCCGCTTTTCCACGGTTGTGATGGTTGACGACCCCCAAAGCGATCACGGCCAGCCGGAGTGGTTTGCCCGGTCCGAGCCCTTCGCCTGCATGGGCCCGGCACCTTTCTTCAGTGAGGAAGTCCTGTTCCCCGCCGGCTCCACCCTGCGGTACCGGTACGGGGTGGTCATAGCGGACGGCGAGTCGGACGCAGGCCGGGCTGAGGCGCTTGCCGCCGCCGCCCGCGAAGTCCTGGCAGGTTCCACCCAGTCCCCGGCAGGCCGGGGAACGGGGCAGTGAAATCATCCGCAGCGGTGCCCGGTTTCCCCGGCGGTACTGCCGTCAGCGGGCTGCGGGTCTACGACTGGGAGGCGAGGGACGGGCTGTGCGGCGGCTCCCCGCACCTGCACATGGTGTCCTCCGAGGCCTACCTGGTGACAAGCGGGACCGGCCAGGTCCACACCATCTCCATGGACGGCCCGGCCGAGCATGACCTCGCAGCAGGCTCCCTGCTCTGGTTCAGCCCCGGAACAGTCCACCGCCTGGTTAACACTGCGGAGCTGACGCTCAACGTGATCATGTCCAACGCAGGTTTGCCGGAGGCGGGGGATTCCGTGCTGACCTTCCCGCGCCACATCCTGCAGGACCCGGACCTTTACGCGCAGCACGCTGTCCTCCCCTTGGACACGGACCAGTCCGTGGTTGCCTCCGCCGCCCGCCGGCGGCGGGACCTGGCGCTGGAAGGATACGCGGAACTGCATGCATCCGTCCTTCATGATGGGCCGGATGTGCTGGCCGAGTTCCATCGCCTCGCCGCGGCGCTGGTCCGGCCGAAAGTGGAGCTCTGGAAGGAGATCTGGGCCGCGAACGTCCGCAGCCAGGTGGCGGCAACTGAGCAGGCGCTGCTGGAGCTGGAGGACGGGTCTGCAGCGTCGATGGCGGGAGCGGCAGTGGTTTCGGCCCACCAGCGGGTTGGTGAAGGCTACGGCATGTGCGGCCGGCTGACTACGTGGGAAGATTCCAGGCTGTGACACAAACCCCCGCTGAGTCCCGGCATCCCGCCCGCCCCGCCACCATCTACGAGGTGGCACGGCTCGCCGGCGTCTCGCACCAGACGGTCTCCCGGTACATGGCGGACCGTTCGAAGCTGAAGGCGGCCACCTCCGAAAAAGTGGAACGGGCCATGGCGGAACTGAAATACTCGCCGAACCTGACCGCCCGTTCGCTGCGGACCAAGGCCGCGTACCGGCTCTTGGCCCTGGTGCCCGG
Source organism: Arthrobacter sp. D3-16 (assembly GCF_054408515.1). Lineage (NCBI taxonomy): Bacteria > Bacillati > Actinomycetota > Actinomycetes > Micrococcales > Micrococcaceae > Arthrobacter > Arthrobacter sp. D3-16. The sequence goes on from NZ_CP096437.1 coordinate 4,018,986, forward strand.
GGCCTCGCCGTACTTTCCGTCCCGGATGCTCAACGGGGCAGCGGACACCGCCCACGCAGCCGGCTACCAGCTCGACGTCGTGGCCCTCGAAGGAACCGGGCCGGAACGGACAGCAAGGCTGCGCGGCATCCTCGATGGCAGCCCGTTCGCCGGGGCCCTGTCCTTTGTGCCGATTCCGAGCACCGACCTCCTGCAGGCGCAGGAACGCATCCCCGTGGTGGTGGCCGGGGACTACGACGACAAAATGCGCGGCCAAGGCCGGATCTCCGACGGCTCGGCAGCGAAGGCCATCGTGGCCCACCTCGCCGGACTGGGGCACCGGCGGATTGCCCACATCGCCGGACCACAGGAGTGGCCTGCCGCGCGGAACCGCCTGGCCGTGTACCGGCAGGCAGTCAACGACGCAGGCCTGGAGGACCGCGGCGTCGCAGGCGCGGACTGGAGCTCCGCTTCCGGCTACAGGGCGGCCAGGACCCTGATGGCCGACTCCTCCATCACGGCCATCTTCGCCGCCAACGACCAACTGGCCATCGGTGCCCTGCGCGCCCTTCACGACCTTGGCCTCATTGTGCCTGCGGATGTCAGCGTGGTGGGATGGGACGACCACCCCGAATCCGCATTCCTGGTGCCCTCGCTGACCACCGTGCAGATGGACCTGGAGGCCCTGGGAAGCAGCACCATCCACCAGCTGCTCGCTGCGCTTACGCCTGGTGCCCCCGCTCCCCCGGAGCCCGGCCCTACCGCGATGCGGCTGGTGCTGCGGGAATCCTCAGGACCAGCGCCAAGCGGGTCGCGGCAGACTAGGCTTGGTCCATGAACGTGGATGAGACGGACCTTCCGGGCCTCGGCCGGCGGAAGGATTTTATGACAGCATCCGGCCGCCGAATCGGCGTGGTGGAGCTGCGGGAAGGCCAGATGGAACTTATCGTTTCCACCTGGGATGATCCCGATACGTGCCAGGCCTCGATTCCCTTGACCGGGGACGAAGCTGCAGCCCTCGGAAACCTCCTGGGCGGGCAGCACCTGGCCATGAAACTGACTGAAGAACACAAGGATGTTCCCGGCATCGTTACCCGGCAATTCTCGATTGCTCCCGACTCCCCGTTCCAGAACCAGCCCATGGGGAAGGCCTGCATCCGCACCCGCTGCGGCGTTTCGATTGTGGCCATCATGCGCGAAGGCGAGGTGCTCCCCTCGCCGGGACCCGACGTCGTCCTTCACACCGGCGACCTGCTGGTAGCTGTCGGCACCCAGGAAGGCCTCGACACGGCGGCCGATATCCTGCGTAACGGATAAACGCGATGGACCCGTTGGCCCTGACCCTCATCGAACTGGGGGCCGTTGTGTTCTGCCTCGGCCTCCTGGCCAGGCTGGCCGGACGGATCGGAATGTCACCCATCCCGCTGTACCTCCTGGGCGGGCTCGCCTTCGGGGCCGGCGGGATCGTCAAGCTCGAAGGCATGCACGAGTTTGCCCACCTCTCCGGGGAGATCGGCGTCATCCTGCTGCTGCTTATGCTTGGGCTGGAATATACTGCTGCAGAGCTTTTTACCGGGCTTCGCCGCTCCTGGCAGGCCGGCGTACTCGACCTGGTCCTGAACTTCCTGCCCGGAGCCGGCCTTGCCCTGCTGCTGGGCTGGGGCGGGGTGGGCGCCATGGTGATGGGCGGCGTCACCTACATCTCCTCGTCCGGCATCGCTGCGAAGGTCATCACGGACCTGGGCCGGCTCGGCAACCGTGAAACTCCCGTGGTGCTGTCCATCCTGGTCTTTGAGGACCTGGCGATGGCTGTCTACCTGCCCATCCTTACGGCGATGCTGGCCGGGGTGAGCTTCCTGGGCGGACTGACCACCGTCGGCGTGGCACTGGCTGTGGTGAGCCTCGTCCTGATGATTGCGCTGCGCCACGGACACCGGGTCTCGAAGGCCGTGCACAGCGAGAACTCCGAGGTATTCCTGCTGAATGTCCTGGGCGCCGCGCTGCTGGTGGCCGGTTTGGCCTCCGCCATGCAGGTGTCCGCAGCGGTGGGGGCCTTTATGCTCGGGATTGCCATTTCCGGAGCCACCGCCCACAACGCCACCCGCATCCTGGAACCGTTGAGGGACCTGTTTGCCGCCATCTTCTTTGTGGCGTTCGGGCTCAACACCGATCCCACGTCCATTCCACCAGTGCTTGGCTGGGCACTCGTGCTCGCCCTCATCACCGCAGTCACAAAGATGGCAACCGGGATCTGGGCCGCAAAGCGGGTGGGCATCGCACGCCCCGGCCGGTTCCGCGCCGGAGCAACGCTGATAGCACGCGGCGAGTTTTCGATTGTGATCGCCGGGCTGGCCCTTGCCTCCGGGGCGATTCCAGCTGAACTTGCCGCGCTGGCCACTGCCTATGTGCTGATCATGGCAGTTGTTGGTCCGCTTGCAGCACGCTATGTGGAACCGCTGGTCAAGACCGTGCTGCCGCCCGCGGGCGTTGTTGCCAAAGCCTAGCCAGCGGCTGCTGCGAAAGCCTAAATACTGGTGCGGTGGAAGTTCAGATGGCTGCGGCTGGCCGTGGGCCCGCGCTGGCCCTGGTAGCGGTTGCCGTAGTCGCCCTGCCCGTAGGGGTAGGCGGCCGCAGAGGTCAGCCGGAAGAAGCACAGCTGGCCAATCTTCATGCCCGGCCACAACTTGATGGGCAGCGTGGCCATGTTCGAGAGTTCCAGGGTGACGTGGCCTGAGAAGCCCGGGTCGATGAACCCTGCAGTGGAGTGGGTCAGCAGCCCAAGCCTTCCGAGGGAAGACTTGCCTTCCAGCCGGGCAGCAATGTCGTCGGGGAGCGTCACCGTCTCATAGGTGGAGCCAAGGACGAACTCGCCCGGGTGCAGGATGAAGGGTTCGTCCTGCTCTACTTCCACCAGGCGCGTGAGCTCCGGCTGTTCTTCGGCCGGATCGATGTGCGCGTACTTGTGGTTGTCGAACAGACGGAAAAACTTGTCGATCCGGACATCCACCGACGAAGGTTGCACCATCGCCGGTTCGTACGGTTCCAGCACGATCCGCTGGGAGTCTATTTCGGCGCGAATATCGCGGTCAGAGATCAACACCGTCCCAAATTACCGTATCGGTTATCCACAGCCACATTCTTTCGTTGTTCCTGTGACCTCCTGGGGCTAGTGTTGCCTCAGTGATTCAGGCGCCGGATGGTCTCCCGGATGGCCCAACAGAGCTGGGGATGTTGTGAATAGATTGGTCGCGCCCTCTTTTATTGGCGTGCTCTGCGCGTTGGCGCTGGTTTCCTCGTCCGCGGGAACCGTGCCCAGGCCGCTTCCGCCGGGCCAGGCGGCGAGCGCGGCAGGACCGCTAAGCGTCTCCCTGGGCCCGGCCAGCGTGAACGAGGACAGCGGTCCTTCCTCAGTCGACGGGTCAGCTGCGTCCAGGCTCACCCCCGCCGTGGAACCGGATATCCGCCCGGCGTCACCGGCCGGGTCAACGGGGCCGGCAGTACTGGAGCCAGCCGGTGGAGCACCTGCCGCAGAGGCCCCCACCGCACAGGTTCCGGCCACTGCTGCAGCCGAAGAACCAGCCCCGGAAGTTCCCTCGATCCCGCCGCTGTGGGCTCCGGACGGGGAACTGGCCCCATCGGTGCAGCGCCTGGCGGCCTCCGAGTCCGCTGCTGCCTTGCCGTCCACGGAGGCACTGATCCAGGACAGCAACGCGGCGGCGGTCCTCACGGTGTTTAACAGGATCAATGAATACCGGGCGTCCAAGGGCCTGAACCCGGTGAAGTACCACCCCACCGTGGCAGGGCTGGCGCAGGAGTGGTCCGACAGCATCGCCTCCCGCGAAGTCATTGAGCACCGCGCCAGTTTCTGGACTGACCCCCGCGCCATGAATCCCAACAACGGCGCCGGCGAAGTCATTGCCATCCGCACGGACCGTGATGCCGCGCAACTTGTGGAGTGGTGGAAGGGGTCCCCCGGCCACAACGCCATGTTGATCGATCCGCGGTTCAACGTCATGGGTGCCGGAATCTCTTACACGGACCGCACTTACAAGATCTGGGGTGTGGTGAACTTCTTTGGCTACACCACCCTTCCGGCCGGCACCGTTAATTCCCCCGGCGGCCCGGGATCAGGCCATGCCTTCCCTCCGTCGGCGCCAAGCATGTGTGACGCTCCGGTCCGCCATATGCCGCCTACTTTGGACCTCTCTGCAGCAGCAATCAAGGGGCCGGCAGACCTCGTGACAGTTGACTCGGCCGGCCAGCTCCTCGCCCGGGCAGCCACGGGGGCGCGCACCTATGCAGCGGCAAGGTCCATCGGGTCAGGTTTCGCAGGGGCCAAGGAAGTGTTCACTACGGACTGGGACCGCGACGGCGCCTACGACCTCCTGGCGCAATGGACCAGCGGCACCCTCACCCTGCACCGCGGCATTGCCACCGGCGGATTCCAGGCACCGGTCACACTCGGCAGCGGCGGCTGGGAGACGCTCACCCTTTCAGTGGGCGGCTGGTGCGCCAACAACAGGCTCCCCCAGCTTGTAGCCCTCGACGGAACCGGAAACCTTTTCCTGTATCCCAACAAGGGCTTGGGGGATCTTTCCGAGCGCACACCGATCGGCAACATCGGCACCGCCCGGAGGCTGTCCATGGTGGATTACGACGCGGACGGGTTCCAGGACATCCTGGCGCTCCGGTCGGACGGATCAGTGCAACTGCACCGCGGCTGGGGCACCACCGCCCTGCGCGCGGAGGCGAGGCCTACCGTCGCCACCGGCTGGGGCGACGTCACGGGCATTCGGCCGTTGCGGGACGTCAGCGGGCTCAACTCCACCGGGCTGGCGTTGCGCCGGGCAGCGGATGTGGTGCAGTACTGGGACCTGACGTCCGGAAGCCTGGCGTCGCCGTCGAACATAACGGGCCCGTGGGCGGGGCAGCGGCTGGCGCAATAAGGGGCTACATGGCCGGCTGGAGCTCCATGACGTCCTTGAGGCGCTCCAGCTGGCCTACCTCGGAGCTGAGGCTCCGCTGCATCATCGTGTTAAGGAAACCGAGCCGGTTCAGGAAAGTTATCCGGTTCAGGAACCCATAGGGCCCCTCCTGCTCGGCTTCAACCGCGAACCGGACGCGCGTACCCGACGTTTCCGTGCTTAGGTAGTAGCCGCCTGACCGGCAGGCAGGGCCCGAAATGACGTCAAACTGGATTTCAGCCCCTGGCCTGGCCTGGGTGATTTCCAGGTCGGCCGGAATGCTCAGGCCGGACCGCCCTGCCACCATCTGCCGGTACACGGCGCCCCTGGTTCCGGCGGAACCACGCAACAGCTTGACGCTGCGCACGCCGTCCCGCCAGAGCGGCAGGTTGGTTGCATCGAGCAGGTACAGGTACACAGCCATGGCGTCGCGGCGGATGAGGACCTCATGCTCTGCGAATGCCATCGGGATCTTTCATGGTTGACGTCTATCTGCCGCGGCAGCTGCACCCCCCGGCTCTGCAGCTACCCGGATTAGGTTAGCCCGCGCTCCCCCGCCGCCACCCAGCCAGGGCCCGGGACGTTATTGAACGGTTACTGAATGACGCGCGGGTGACCGGACACGGGCGGCCTCAGCCACCGCTTGGACGGTCCACTGCCACATCTGCGCTAAGCTATGTTCTGCCCCTGAAGAGGGACCACGCGGCTGTAGCTCAATGGTAGAGCGCTAGCTTCCCAAGCTTGATACGCGGGTTCGATTCCCGTCAGCCGCTCCACGGGTGCACCGGGACGCCACACAAACCCCCGGGCCATTAGGTGCCGGCGTGTATGGTCAGAGGTCAGGAACCTCTCCGGTTCCGCTACAGGAGCAATCATGGCTGACAAGTCCCCGCGTCAAGCAGCATCCAAGAAGTCCGGCAAATCCATCAAGGAAAAGCGCGCGGATAAGAGGGCCGCTTCCGCGCCGGCCAGCTCCCTGGACGTAACGTCCAGCAAGGCCGCAAAGAAGAAGTGACCGGCCTCGGGAACAAACTGACCCTGGCCGTCCTGGCGTCCACGCGGAAGCCGGCCGAGCGCCGGCTCCCCATCCATCCGCTGCATTTTGAGCGCATCACGCCCCATGTCCGCCGGCACATCATCCTCGAGCGAGGCTACGGCGAGCGCTTCGGCGTACCGGACTCGCATCTTTCCACCCTGGTGGGCGGGATGGCGGGCCGGGAGGAACTGCTGGCGGAGGCCGACGTCGTACTCCTGCCGAAGCCGCAACCCGAGGATCTGGCCGAGCTGCGGGACGGGCAGGTCCTCTGGGGCTGGCCGCACTGCGTCCAGGACCGCGCCATCACCCAGCTGGCTATCGACAAGAAGCTGACGCTGATCGCCTTCGAGGCCATGAACCACTGGGCCAGCGATGGCGGCTTCGGCCTGCACGTCTTCCATAAAAACAACGAGCTCGCCGGGTACTGCTCAGTCCTGCACGCTCTCGCGCTGACCGGTTCCACCGGCGACTACGGGCGGCGCCTCAGCGCTGTGGTGATCGGTTTCGGCGCCACGGCCCGCGGCGCCGTGACGGCCCTGAACGCGCACGGTGTGCACGACGTCCAGGTACTGACCAACCGCGGCGTCGCCGCCGTCGGCGCTCCCATTCACTCGGTCAATATCGTTCAGTTTGATCACGACGACGAAGCGCCCTTCCTGAGCCAGGTCATCACCGAGCGGGGCCGGGTGCCGCTGGCGCCGTTCCTGGCCGAAAGCGACATCGTGGTCAACTGCACGCTGCAGGATCCTAATAATCCGCTGACCTATCTGCAGACAGATGATCTTGCCGCTTTCAAGCCGGGAAGCTTGATAGTGGACGTCTCCTGCGACGAGGGAATGGGCTTCAGCTGGGCACGGTCCACCACGTTCGCAGATCCGATGTTCAGCGTCGGTGACCACATCAACTACTACGCGGTGGACCACAGCCCGTCCTACCTCTGGAACTCCTCCACCTGGGAGATCAGCCAGGCCCTGCTTCCGTTTTTGGAAACGGTTATCGACGGCCCGGAGGCTTGGGCAGGGAATGACACCATTACCCGGGCCATCGAGATCCGCGACGGCGTAGTCCGCAACAAGGATGTCCTCGAGTTCCAGAAACGGGAAGACGCGTACCCGCACCTGGCCCTGTAGCCCCGCTTCAGGCCGCCGTCGCCTTGCTGACGATGCTCACGGGGTGGCGGCGGTCCCTGAGGCTGACCCTCAGCAGCAGCGAGCCTTTCCGGGCGAGGATGACGGCGACTGTGAGTGCTGCGAGTGCGGGGACTCCCCCGGCCACCAGCAGCGCCATGTGCGGGCTGGCATGCTCGGCGAGCCAGCCCAGCATCGGTCCGCCGATGGCTTGGCCGCCGACAAGCACCATGATGTACAGGCTTACCACCCGGCCCCGGATGCTCATGTTTGAACTGACCTGGACCAGTTGGTTGGAGCCTGTCAGGAACATCAGGCACCAGAATCCGGACAGCACCATCACCGCTCCGAACATCACCATGGATGGCGCCGCGGCGGCAAGGCAGAGCATGACTCCGTACATGCCCGCGCAGAACACCACGGAGCGCAGCCGCAACTGCCTGCGCCGGGTGGAGGCGACCGCGCCGGCAATGGCCCCGAGGGCAACGAGGGCGTTGAGCAGTCCGTAGCCTCCTGCCCCGACGTTGAAGACGTTGTCGGCGAAGGCGGCCAGCACCACAGGCAGGCTCATGGCAAAAACCGCGATGAACCCGGCCATGAGCCACGGCCAGTAGATCGTGGGCTTACTGAGGGCGTAGCTGAGCCCTTCCCGCAGCATGCCCTTGCTCTTGGGCGTGGGGGCGCTGACGAACAACTGGTCTTTCCGCAGGATCAGGAGCATGGCGACAGTGGAGCAGCAGGCGAAGGCGTTGCCGGCGAACGCCCATCCTGCCCCCACCGCTGTGAGCAGCCATCCGGCCACGGCAGGGCCGATCAGGCCTCCCAACTGGTACGTGGTGGAATTGACGCTGATGGCGTTGCGAAGGTACTTCGGGCCCACCAGTTCGTTGACGAAAACTTGCCTGGCAGGCTGGTCCAGCACGGTGACCAGCCCGAGCACCAAGGCGATGACGTAGACGTGCCAGACCTCAACGGCCCCTGTCAGGGCAAGGACCGCGAGCGCGGCGGCAAGGACCGCGGCCATGCTCTGGCACAGAATCAGGATCTTCCGTTTGGCGAACCTGTCCGCCACCATGCCGCCCCATGGGCCCAGGAGAAGCGAAGGCAGGAACTGCAGTGCAACGGTGATCCCCACGGCAGTCACGGATCCGGAAAGTTGCAGGACCATCCAATCCTGGGCAATGCGCTGCATCCAGATGGCGATGACGGCGATGAAGTGGCCGATCGCGAAGATCCGGAAGTTCGGGACCTTCAGCGAGATGAAGGTGTGCTTCCATGGCAGCCGTTCAGGGACGACGGCGAGCGGTTGCGTCTGGTGGTCGGGTGGTGCGGAGCGTGCGGAGTCGATGACGGGCTGGGTGACAGTTGCCGATGAAGGCGGTGGGGGTGCCACAGAAGTGTCCTCAAATTGCAGTCGGTCCGGGATGCCGTTAACGCTAGGCTGGGTGCACGCGATTATGGAGACGTATTGTCCCTATAACTCGTATTGCGAACTGCAATGCTGGCAATATCCGCTTTCTGCCCCACAGGAGTCCCCGTGTTTGAACCGGCGCAGTTGCGCTCCTTCCTGGCGGTTGCCGAAACCCTGAGTTTTACCAAGGCTGCTGACCGGCTGGGCCTTGCCCAACCCACGGTCAGCCAGCACGTCAGAAAGCTTGAAACAGCCGCCAAGCGGGTGCTGATCACGAGGGATACCCGGGATGTCCGGCTGACGGACAACGGTGATGCCATGGCGGGCTTCGCACGGAACATCCTCTCCGCCCACGACGCCGCTGCGCGGTATTTCTCCGGCTCCGCCATGCGTGGCAGGCTCCGGTTTGGTACCGCTGATGACCTTGCGATTACCGGCCTCCCCCGGATTCTCCGGGAATTCCGGCAGATCTATCCGCAGATCAACCTGGAACTGACGGTTGGCCAAAGCGACCAGCTCTACCGGAAGCTCAATGCCGGCCAGCTTGACCTCGTGTTCGTGAAGTGGGTCGCCGGGGCCAAGGACGGCACGGTGGTACAGCATGACTCGTTCTCCTGGGTGGGCCAGGAACAGACCGTGCTGGAACCCGGAGCTCCCGTGCCGCTGATCGCCTATCCCGCCCCCAGCCTAAGCCGAAAGCTCGCAATCGATGCTTTGGAGTCCCATGGCAGGACCTGGCGCATCACCTGCACCACGCGCCAGATCAGCGGAGTCCTTGCCGCAGTCCGGGCCGGCATCGGCGTTGCCGTTATGCCGTCCTCGCTGGTGCCCGAGGACCTGAAGATCATCACGCGGCGCTTTGCCCTTCCGGCAGTTGGTGACGTGGATTTCACCTTGATCCGCAACCCCTTGGCCAACTCCGAGGTGATCGATGCACTCACGCAGTCCATCGTGGGGCGGACCATCAACCGCCCGTCCTAGCCTGAGTATCAAGCCGGTCCGCGACTGCAGGATCCCTCAGGCGTAGGTTGTACGCATGAGAGCGATCACCGGCGCCGCGCACCAGTTCGCCCTTGACGTCGGTTCGGGGGTCCGGATCAACTACTTCGACGCCGGCGGCAACGGACTTCCAGTCGTTATGCTGCATGGCCTGGCCGGCAGTGCCGCGGAATTCTTTGAAACCGCCCGTGCCCTTCCGGAATTCCGGACTATCCTGGTTGACCTGCGAGGCCACGGCCGAAGCACCTCCAGGCCCGGCGATCTTTCCCGGGAGGCCTTTGTTGCCGACGTCGTCCACGTGATCGAGTCCGCCGTGGGCGGTCCTGTAGTACTCGTGGGCCAATCGATGGGCGGCCACACCGCAATGCTCGTTGCGGCTAAACGGCCAGACCTGGTCACTAAACTCGTGCTGCTCGAAAGCGGAGCCGGCAGCAGCAGCGTGGCCGCGAATATGCAGCTCGGAGAATTCTTCCGCTCCTGGCCGGTCCCCTTCCCCAGCCGGTCCGCCGCGAAGGAGTTTCTGGGCCACGGCTGCCTGCAGGAGGCGTGGGTGTCCGACCTCGAGGAAAGGGACAACGGATACTGGCCCCGCTTCCACGCTGACGTCCTGGTGGACACCATGAACGGGCTGAGACGGCCCCGCTGGGAGGAGTGGGACGCCGTCACAGTTCCCACCCTCGTGGTGTATGGCGAAGAAGGAATGTTTTCAGCAGAGCAGAAAACGGAATTCGCCGCCCGCGGCCAAAACGTCCGGCGCGTCGACCTGCCCACGGCCTCTCATGACGCCCATCTCGATGCCCCCGGCGCATGGGTAGCCGCACTGAAATCGTTCCTGACCAGCTAAAGCTTGCCCCGGAAGACAACCCGTTCTCCATTGATGGCGCAAGGTTGCATCACCTATGCTGGTTTTCCCATGGTCAAGCAGATGGCCGGTTCTCCAATACGAGCACGCCCTGCCCAACGGATTGGGCGCTCGGGACAGGCAGCCAATGACGACAGCCAAGAACACCCGCCTCAGCTCCACGCATGCCCGCCCGCATAATACTGCGCGGCCGCTGGCTACCCGCCAATCCACCCTCGGCTCCGGACTGGCCACCACGGACTCCGGATACGTCGGCAAGCCTACCTGCGACAAGTGCCGCACCGATGAATTTGTCTACCTTGAGTCCTACATTCCGCCGACATACCGGCGGGACGGGGCTGTTGCAACGTTGGGCGAGGTCGCCTACACCTGCACCCGTTGCGAGGAGTTTTCCGCTCACAGCGTGCCGGTGACGTGGACACCGCCCGGCTGGTACCTCGGCTAGCGGAGAACTAAACCAGCCAGTGCAACAGAAGGCCGGGCGGCCACCGTCAAGGTGGCCACCCGGCCTTCTGTTGCACTGCTTCGATTAACGCTAGATCAGCGCATCCGAGAGGTGGTTCGGTGTGCCGAAGCGGTGCGCAGTGATGCTCACCGCCTGCTCGTGCACGAACGGCAGCAGTTCCACGCGGCCGGCCTCGGTGACCGGGTGGGAGTAGACGGCAAGGTCCGGGCGGCCGCCGGTCGCGTGCGCCAAAGCAGCCGCATCTCCGCCGATCAGGCGCATGCGTGCTCCGGAAAGCTTCCCGGCCTCAGCGAGCTGGCCAGCAGCAGCCAGCCAGTCGGCGTCGGACTCAACTTTGACGTCGATGTCCAGCGCGGTGAGCACCGCGCGCAGCTGCGCAGGAAGCCCGACGGCGGTGGACACCGTCAGCTCCGAGCTTGCCAGGACCCCGGCGGCTACAGTCCGGACGAGATGCGCGAGCGGCGCCCCCTCAGAGAGGCGAATGGTCACGGGCAAGCTGCGGTAGCGGAAGATGTTGCGTTCCGCACTCAGCCCGGACACGTCCTTTGCGGTCCCGAATTCGTCTGCCCAGGATTCCGCATCGGAGGCCAGTGCACGCTGGACGGATTCCAGTTCTTCAGTTTCCAGGGCCGAACCGGCCGCATTGATGATCCGCACGACACCGGGATGGGTGACAACAGTATCCGCAGTACTCGGAGCGGAAGTCCACTCGCCCAGGCCGGCAAGGTAGTTCGGTCCGCCAGCCTTGGTACCGGCGCCAACTGCTGATTTCTTCCAGCCACCGAACGGCTGGCGCTGCACGATGGCGCCGGTAATGCCGCGGTTCACGTACAGGTTTCCGGCTTGGATGCTGTCCATCCAGATGCCCAGTTCCTCGCTGTTCAGGGAGTGCAGGCCGGCTGTGAGGCCGTACTCGATCTGGTTCTGGATGGCGATGGCTTCTTCCAGGGTGTCGGCGGTCATGACGCCCAGGACCGGGCCGAAGAATTCGGTCAGGTGGAAGTAGGAACCACGCTTGACGCCGTAACGCACGCCCGGGCTCCACAGCTTTCCGGTGTCGTCCAGCTTCTGCGGCTCAACGGCCCAGTTCTCACCTTCGCCGAGGGTGGTGAGGGCGTTGAGGAGTTTTCCGTTGGCGGGCTCGATGATCGGGCCCATCTGGCTGGTGGGGTCTTCGGGGTAGCCCACCTTCAGCGAAGTGACGGCGTCGATCAGCTGGTTGTGGAACCGCTTGGACTTGGCCACGGAGCCCACCAGGATCACCAGTGAAGCGGCAGAGCACTTCTGGCCGGCGTGGCCGAACGCGGAGTAGGCGACGTCCTTGGCAGCAAGATCCAGGTCAGCGCTGGGGGTGACGATGATGGCGTTCTTGCCGCTTGTTTCAGCCAGGAGCGGCAGGTCCTGGCGGAAGGAACGGAACAGTTCGGCTGTCTCGTAGCCGCCGGTGAGGATCACCCGGTCAACGGCCGGGTGCGAAATCAGCTGTTTGCCGAGCTCGCGCTCACCGAGCTGCACCATGGTGAGGACGTCCCGGGGCACACCCGCTTCCCAGAGGGCTTCGATCATCACGGCGCCGCTGCGGGCAGCCTGCTTGGCAGGCTTGATGACGACGGCGGAGCCGGCGGCGAGTGCCGCGAGGGTGGACCCGGCGGGGATGGCGACCGGGAAGTTCCACGGCGGGGTGACTACGGTGAGCTTCGCGGGAACGAACGTGGCGCCGTCGACCTTGTCCAGCTTGCGGGCGGATTCGGCGTAGTAGTGGGCAAAGTCCACTGCTTCGCCGACCTCGGGGTCTCCCTGGTCGATAGTCTTGCCGGTCTCGCTGGCCATGACCTCGAGCAGGTCCGCGCGGCGGGCCTCCAGGACGTCGCCGGCGCGGTGCAGGATTTCGGCGCGCTCGTCGCCGGAGAGCTCGCCCCAGGCCTTGCCCTTGTCCAGGGCGGTCTGGATGACGGTGTTGAGGGTGGCCTCGTCCTTGATGGATGCTGCGGCGACGGAGGCGTTGCCCAGGGTGGAGGACGGGACGCGTTCCAGGATGGCCCGGCCCCAGCCGCGGTTGGCCGGCAGGGACGGATCCGTGTCCGGGGTGTTCTCGAAGCCGTTATGGGGCATCGGCTCGGGCGGCAGGTTGCGGTTCTGCTGCCGGTTGGCCGGCGGAACCGTGTTGTCCAGTTCGGCGAGCGAGGCCAGGAAGCGCTGCTTCTCGCGCTCGAACAGGACCTCGTTTTCGCTCAGCTCGAACACTGCCGACATGAAGTTGTCCTGGCTTGCCCCTTCTTCGAGGCGGCGGATCAGGTAGGCGATGGCGACGTCGAACTCGGCCGGGTGCACCACGGGGGTGTAGAGCAGCAGCGAACCGACGTCCTTCTTGACTGCTTCGGCCTGGCCCTGCGCCATGCCCAGCAGCATTTCGAATTCGATGCCGGATTCAACGCCGCGCTGCTTTGCCAGGAGCCAGGCGAAGGCGATGTCGAACAGGTTGTGACCGGCCACGCCGATCCGGATGTTCTGGATCCGATCCGGGTGGAGGGAGTAGTTGATGACGCTCTTGTAGCTGGTATCGGAGTCCTGCTTGCTGCCCCAGGTTGCCAGCGGCCAGTCGTGCAGGGAGGCTTCCACCTGCTCCATGGGCAGGTTGGCGCCCTTGACCACGCGGACCTTGATGGCGGCCCCGCCGTTGGCACGGCGTTCGGCTGCCCAGTCCTGCAGGCGGATCATTGCGGACAGGGCGTCCGGGAGGTAGGCCTGAAGTACGATGCCGGCTTCGAGGTTCTTGAACTCGGGCTTGTCCAGGATCCTGGTGAAGACCGCGATGGTCATGTCCAGGTCCTTGTACTCTTCCATGTCCAGATTGATGAACTTTGCCTTCGTGCCGGTCCCGGCGAACGAGGCGGCGCGCTGGAACAGCGGGGTGAGCTTTTCCACCACGTGCTCCACGGCCTCGTCGAAGGCCCAGGCGGAGTGGGGTGCCACAGTAGAGGACACCTTGATGGAGACGTAGTCTACGTCCGGGCGGGCCAGCAGGGTGTGCGTGCCCTCGAGACGGCGTGAAGCCTCGTGTTCGCCGAGGACAGCCTCGCCCAGGAGGTTGACGTTGAGCTTGATGCCGTCCTTGCGGATCTTCGTAATCGCGGGGCCCAGCTTGGCGTCGGTGGCGTCCACGATGAGGTGGCCCACCATTTCGCGCAGGACCTTGCGGGCGATGGGGATGACAACCTGCGGCATAACCGGAGCCATGGTCCCGCCCAGCTGCACGGCACGGCGCATGTACCAGGGCAGGAACGCGGGGACCTTGGGTGCGAGCGCGGCGAGGTTCCGCGCGGCCACGTTCAGGTCCTCGGGCCGGACCACCCCGTCCACGAAACCAACGGTGAACTCCAGCCCGTTGGGGTCCTTCAACACCCCTGCAAGCTGCTGGGCGGAAGCATCCACGGGAACCTTGGACGCCTCGGTCAGCCAGTGGCGGACCAGCGCTACCGCTTCGTTGGCCAGCGCCTTCGCCTGGGGCACATCGACGTCGACGGTCCGTGGCGTAGTTCCGGATGCAATTGCCGGTTCCATTGCAATGTGGGTCATGGCTTTTCTCGTTCTTTCCTGGGGTTACAAGGAGCTCTTACCCACCAGTATGAGCTTCCTGTCACATAAGATAAAGCGATCTTTTCTAAGCAATACAGGTTAGAAAACATGAAGCATTTTCCCCCGGCCGATTGCCCCTCGCCACCGGACGCTCCCTCACATGGCGCGGCGTTGTGGCCACCCTCTCTCACTTAATGCGGAAAAAACGGAAACGCTCTATCACCGTCCACAGGAAGGTGATAGAGCGTCCGGGTTTAAGCGACATTAAGTGAGAGAGCGTCCCGGCTGAGGCGCCAGGTGGTGGGGCGTTCGGGGGTTGGGCAGCGTCAGCCGACGGGCGGGTGCATCTCCACAATCTCCTCATGCCGCGGGCTGTTCGGGTTCATCAGCGAGTTCTTCTTGCCATAGAAGAAGTAGATGGCCAGGCCAATAACAAGCCAGACGCCGAAGCGGGCCCACGTTTCCCAGTGCAGCTGGAACATCAGGAACGCCGAGGCCAGCACACCGAAGGCCGGGATGACCGGCATCAGCGGCAGGCGGAAGGACCGGGGAGCGTCCGGCTTCTTGTAGCGGAACACGATCACGGAGAAGCAGACGACGACGAACGCGGCCAGGATGCCGATGTTCGTAAGGTCGGCAACGGCCTTGATGGGGAACACTCCGGCCAGCAGGGCGGACGTCACGCCGGCGATCCACGTAACGCGCTGTGGGGTGCCGTGGCGGTCGGTCTTGGAGAACCAGCCGGGGAGCAGTCCATCGCGGCTCATGGAGAACCAGACGCGGGTAACACCCAGGAGGAAGGTCAGCATCACGGTGAGGATGGACAACACGGCGAACACCGAGATGATGGCGGCAATCACCGGCAGGCCCACACCCGTGAAGGCTGAAGCAAAGCCTGCGGTGGGGTCGATGTCCTTGTAGTTCTGCATACCGGTCAGGACCAGGGTGGCGGCCACGTACAGGAGCATCGCAATGATCAGCGAAAGGATAATGGCCTTGGGCATGTGCTTCTTGCCGTCCTTGGCCTCTTCGGCCGCGGTACTCATGGCGTCGTAGCCGAACACGGCGAAGAAGACGGTGGCAGCACCCGCAAGGACGGGGCCGAAGCCGCTGGGCATAAACGGGTTGTAGTTGTTGGTGTCGATGTAGAAGACGCCCAGTCCAATGATGAAGAGGATCAGGATGACCTTGATGGCCACTGCCACGAGTTCGAACCGGCCGAAAGCCTTGGTGCCGCGGGAGAGGATCCAGGTCACGATGAGGCACACCACGATGGCCGGGATGTTGACGATGCCGCCCCTGCCTTCCTCCGCGGTGGAGGTCATCCAGACGGGCATGTTGATGCCGATGCCTGAGAGGAAAGCGTCGAAGTAGCCGGAGATGCCGATGGCCACCACGGCCACGATGGCAATGTATTCGAGCAGCAGGTCCCAGCCGATGAACCAGCCGATGATCTCGCCCAACGCCACATATCCGTAGGTGTACGCCGAGCCGGCACGGGGAATCATGCCCGCGAACTCTGCGTAGGACAGCGCCGCGGCGGCCGAAGCAAGGCCGGCCACCAGGAAGGAAATCAGCACCGCGGGCCCCACCCCGGGTGCGGTTTCGCTTCCTGCTGCCACCAGTCCCGCAAGCGAAAAGATGCCGACGCCGATAATGCCGCCTACGCCGATCGCCGTAAGCTGCCACAGCCCGAGTGACTTGAAGAGGCCACTGTGTTTGTTTTCTTCCTCAATGTCGTCGATTGGCTTGCGCCTCATGATCGACTGGCTCATATCTCTAGTGCTCATCAGGAACTCCTGTTGGGGTGCGACCCCGCCGCGGCACGCCGCT
Source organism: Arthrobacter sp. D3-16 (assembly GCF_054408515.1). Lineage (NCBI taxonomy): Bacteria > Bacillati > Actinomycetota > Actinomycetes > Micrococcales > Micrococcaceae > Arthrobacter > Arthrobacter sp. D3-16. The sequence goes on from NZ_CP096437.1 coordinate 4,035,239, forward strand.
AGGCGCTGTGACGGGGGTAACTCGGTCCCAACAGTATGCAAGCCTGCTTGCATTAGATAAAGTGACTACTTCTAACCTATATTCGTTAGATTCAGTTAGGAATTCCCCATGCTTGACCTCCGCAGGCTCCGGCTGCTCCGGGAACTAAGCATCCGTGGAACGCTCGCCGAGGTGGCGGAGGCGCTGCAGTACAGCCCGTCGTCGGTATCCCAGCAGCTTGCCCTGCTGGAGAAGGAAGTAGGAGTGGAGCTGCTCCGCAAGACCGGCCGGCGCGTGCAGCTCACACCGCAGGCTGAGGTGCTGGTGGCGCACACGGCCAGCCTGCTGCAGACCATGGAACAGGCGGAGGCCGACCTGGCTGCTTCCTTAACCACTGTCACCGGCACGGTCCGGATCGCGGTCTTCCAGTCGGCTGCCCTTGCACTGATGCCGGAAACGCTGACGAGGATGGCCAAGGCCTACCCGGAGGTCCGCATCGAGATGATCCAGCGTGAGCCGGAAACCGCACTGCACGAGACCTGGGCGCGGGACTTCGACCTTGTCATCGCTGAACAGTACCCGGGGCACGCTGCCCCGCGATACCCCGAGCTGGACCGCGTCCGGCTGACCACCGATGCCATCAGGCTGGCAGTTCCACCAACGTCCGACGGCGGGCCCGCCATCAGCTCGCTGGCGGACACCGCGGAACTCGCCTGGGTGATGGAGCCGCGGGGCGCAGCATCACGGCACTGGGCGGAGCAGGCCTGCCGGAGTGCCGGGTTCGAACCCGATGTCCGCTTTGAAACTGCCGACCTTCAGGCGCAGATCCGGCTGATCGAGTCCGGCAACGCCGTGGCCCTGATGCCGGACCTGGTCTGGACGGGCCGCGGCACCACTGCCCAACTGCTGGAGCTCCCTGGCAAGCCGCACCGCACAGTGTTCACTTCAGTGCGCCGTTCCAGCGCCCAGCGGCCCGCCATCCTTGCAGCAAGGGAGACGCTGGCTGCGGCCGCCGCGGCGGTGGCAACGAACGACGCCGGGTGACCACCCGCCGTCGAGACCTTCTGTCCGCGGGGGTTGCGATTTACTGCTGCAGTGTTCCCTGCGTCACTGCGCGGAATGTCCCCCGGCGCTAGACTGATGCCGTTATGAATCGAACAATGTTCAAGTCAAAAATCCACCGGGCCACCGTCACGCACGCCGACCTGCACTACGTAGGTTCCGTCACCGTTGACCTGGACCTCCTGGACGCTGCCGACATTCTTCCCGGCGAACTGGTGTCCATCGTGGACGTGACCAACGGCGCCCGGCTGGAGACCTACACCATTGCCGGCGAGCGCGGCTCCGGCGTCATCGGCATCAACGGTGCTGCGGCCCACCTGATGCAGGAAAACGACATTGTCATTCTGATCACCTACGCGCAGATGACCACCGAGGAAGCGAAGGCCTACGAGCCCAAGGTGGTCCACGTGGACGGAAACAACCGCGTGATCCAACTGGGCAACGACCCCGCCGAGGGACTGACGCCAGGGCTGCTCCGCCCCCCTTTTGCCCTTAACAACGCTTCCCTCTAATCCGGAGCGTGTGTCCCAGTACCCTCCGCCGCTGCGCCCTGCCGTTCAACTCCCAACAGCTCAGCTCCCAGCCGTTTAGCTCCCTGCGGGGTATCCCTTGCTAGGTGTACTGGCCGGCTTTTTCGTTGTCTGGTGCATCATCCTGGTGGGCTGGTTCGTGGGCCGGCAGAAGATCCTGGGTGACAACGCACGCCAGGTCCTCAGCTCCCTCACCTTCTTTGTGGCCAGCCCGGCGCTGCTGTTCGAAACGCTCAGTAAGGCACGGCTGGCCGAGGTTTTCGCGGCTCCCCTGCTGGTTGCTGCGGTATCGGCGATCGCCACCGCCGCCATCTTCTTTGTCATCGCCAAGTTCTGGCTTAAACGCTCGCTTCCCGAGTCCCTGATGTCCTCGATGGCGGCATCCTTGGTGAACTCCGCCAACCTGGGCATCCCCATCGCGGTCTACGTCCTGGGCGATGCGAGCTACGTGGCGCCGCTGCTGATCTTTCAACTGGCCTTTTTCACGCCGCTGTTCCTGATGATCCTGGACTCGAGCACCAGCTCGCACCGCACCACGCCCCTGAACTTCGTGGTGATGATTCTGAAGAACCCGATGATCGTCGGCTCCGCCCTGGGCCTGCTGGTGGCAGGCACCGGCTGGCAGGTTCCGCCGCTGGTTATGGAGCCCATCCACCTGATCGGCGGCGCCGCGATCCCGGCCATGCTCATCGCCTTTGGCATGAGCCTGAACGGCACCCGCCCGCTCCAGGCCTCCGCCGCCCGCCGCGTGGACACCCTGCTGGCCAGCACGTTCAAACTGGCGGTCCAGCCGGCGCTTGCGTATGTCTTTGCCCGTTTCGCACTGGGGCTGGAGGGCCACATTTTGTTTGCCGTCGTGGTCACCTCAGCGCTGCCTACGGCGCAGAATGTTTTTGTGGCCGCCAGCCGTTACAAAACGGGCCTCACCGTGGCCAAGGACACCGTGCTGATTACTACCGTGGTGGCCGTCCCGGCGATGATTGGCGTAGCGCTGCTGCTGACCTGATGGGAGTCTGATGGAGAAGATGCTGGACACCGTGGTGATCGGCGGCGGAGCCATGGGCTCGGCTGCGGCGTGGGCGTTGTCCCGCCGTGGCCGCCAGGTGACGCTGGTGGAGCAGTTCGGGCCGGGGCACAAGATCGGCGCCTCGCACGGGGCCACGCGCAATCTGAACCCCGGCTACCACCGGCCGGAATACGTGGCCATGCTGGCCGAAGCCTTGAGCCTGTGGGACGAACTCGAGCAGGACAGCGGCCAACTGTTGCTGGCCCGAACGGGGGTGGTCAACCACGGCCCCGATCCGCGGCTTCCGGACGTCGCCGCTGCGCTGAACCAGGCCGGCATCCGTGCCGAATTCCTGTCCCCGGCCGCGGCCGGCGAGCGCTGGCGCGGCATCCGCTTTGACCAGCAGGCACTCCACATGCCCGACGGCGGCCAGCTCAACCCGGAGGCGGCGCTGCCAGTCTTCCAGCGGCTCGCGGTGGCCCGGGGCGCAGAGATGCGGCATCACACCAAAGTGGTGGAGCTGAGAGTCATGGACGACGGCGTCCGGCTCACCTTGGAGTCCGGCGCGGGCGCCGAGATGGTCACGGCCGCCCAGGTTGTGATCACCGCCGGGGGCTGGACCGAAAAGCTCCTGGCCGGCGCCGCCGGAAACACGCGACTGCGGACTCCGAAGCTGCGGGTCACCCAGGAGCAGCCGGCACACTTCCGGGTGGCGGATGGGGGCGCCCGGTGGCCCGGCTTCAACCACATGCCTGGCACGGGCGCCGAGTACAAAAACTGGTACTCCCCGGTATACGGAATGCAGACTCCAGGGGAGGGGGTCAAGGCCGGGTGGCACGGCGTGGGCCCCGTGGTGGACCCGGACCGGCGATCGTTCCAGCCGGAACCCGTCCAGCTCGCCGCCCTGCAGGATTACGCCCGAACGTGGCTCCCCGGCGTGGACGCCGATTCCTTCGAGGCCATCAGCTGCACCTACACCACCACTCCGGATGAGGATTTCGTCCTGGACCGGATTGGCCCTGTGGTCATAGGCGCAGGATTCTCCGGGCACGGGTTTAAGTTCACTCCCGTTGTTGGCCGCATCCTTGCCGACCTCGCCACCGGCACCCGGCCGGCGCCGGAGATCTTCCGCGCATCCCGCTAGCCGTTAACGCTCCTTGCCGTCCTCTACCCCGCTGGCGACCGGCTCGCCGTCGGCCGCCTTCCCCGGAACCGGCTTTCCCGCAACCTGCTTTCCCGCGGTCGCCTTGACCGCGGGCATGGCCAGCACCGCGGCCACAGTGAGGAGGCCTGCCGCCAGGGCCGCCAGGAAGACGGCGCCTGAAGCGGCGACGACGGCCGATGCCTCACCGGCGCCTCCTGCCCTGTTTGCGTACACCGAATTCGCGATGGCGCCGAACACGGCCACGCCGAGGGCGCTGCCAATGGACCGGGCGAACATGTTGGTGCTTGTCACGACGCCGCGCTCATTCCATTCCACGCTTGACTGGGCAGCGATGAGGGTCGGCGTGGCCACCAAGCCCAGGCCGAGTCCGACGACGAAGCAGCTGACGGCAATCAGCATCACGTTGGGAGTAGCTGACGTCAGGGCAAGGACCAGAAGGCCCGCCACTGTGACGGCAATCCCGATCAGGGCAGTGGGTTTAAACCCGATCCGCAGGTAGAGCCGTCCGGCCTGCGAGGCGCTGATCGGCCAGCCGAGGGTCAGCGCTGCGAGCGCCAGGCCGGCAATCAACGGCGAGGTGGACAGGGCTCCTTCGAGGAACGTGGGAACATACGACGTCAGTCCGATCATGACTGCTCCAACGCCGAAGGACACCAGCGCCGTGGTACCCAGCAGGCGACGCGACACCACCCAGGCCGGCAGGACCGGCTCCGCCGCCCGCCGCTCCACCAGGAGGAACAGGACCAGGAGGACGGCGCCCGCGGCGAAGACGCCGATGCCAACCGGTGAATTCCACTCCCACGCCTGCCCGCCCTGGAGGGCGCCAAGGATCAGCAGGCTGAGCGAACCTGCCAGGAGCGCAGAGCCTGCATAGTCCACGTTGTGCTTGGTGCGCTCGACGTTTTCGTGAAGGGTCCGGAGCAGCATCCACCCGGCCAGCAGGCACAAGGGAACGTTGACCAGGAAGATGCCGCGCCAGATCCCCAGAGTGGAGAATATGCCGCCCAGGCTGGGACCCACCACTGAGGAGACCGCCCACACACTGGCCAGGTAGCCCTGGACTTTGGCCCGCTCCTCAACTGAGTAGATGTCGCCGGCAATGGTGATGGACACCGGCAGCACGGCTCCCGCGCCGAGTCCCTGCAGCGCCCGGAAAGCGATCAGGGCGGGCATGCTCCAGGCGATCCCGCAGAGGATGGAACCAAGCAGGAACAGTCCGATGCCTGCCAGGATGATCGGCTTGCGGCCAACCATGTCCGACAGCTTCCCGTAGATCGGCACCGAGACGGCCTGGGCCAGCAGGTACGCGGAAAAGAGCCAGGGGAACGATTCAAACCCGCCCACGTCGCGGACAATCGACGGGACTGCGGTGGCCACGATGGTGGAATCAATGGCCACCAGTCCGGTGGACAGCATCAGTGCAATAAGGATGGGCCCGCGTTTGGATCGGAATCCGACGCCCTCGCTGGTGGGTGCCACGCTAGACCCGGGCCAGTCCGGCGGCCTGCGCAAGCAGTTCCACGGAACGCAGCCGCGCCTCGGTGCCCGTGCTTTGGTGCGCAACGATGAGTTCGTCGGCGTCGGCGTGCCTGCCAAATTCGTCCAGGTAGTCCATCACGACGTCGGGCGTACCCACCGCCGAGTACGTCATCATCTGCGAGACGTGCTGGCCCTGGGGTGAGTCGAGGATCATGTCCGCTTCGTCGTCGGTGAACTCGCGGCCCCCGCCGAAGAACAGCGACACCCGCGCACGCTTGGTGGCCTGCATCATTGCCTGTGCCTCGGAGGCGGAATCGGCGGCAATCACGTTCACGCCCGCGATAACGTGCGGCGCATCCAGCTGTGCCGAGGGCTTGAACTCGCGGCGGTAAAGGGCAACCGCATCCTGCAGCGCGGTGGGGGCGAAGTGCGAGGCGAACGCGTACGGCAGGCCGAGCTGGGCGGCCAGGCGCGCGCCGAACAGGGATGAGCCCAGGATGTACAGCGGGACGTCGGTGCCCTTTCCCGGAGTGGCTTCCACGCCTTGGATCCGGGTGGGCCCGGTGAGGTAGCCCTGGAGCTCCAGGACGTCCTGCGGGAAGCTGTCGGCGGACATGGGGTCACGGCGCAGGGCGCGCATGGTGTTCTGGTCGCTGCCGGGCGCACGTCCGAGGCCCAGGTCGATCCGCCCCGGGTGCAGGGTTTCGAGGGTGCCGAACTGCTCCGCGATGGTCAGCGGCGAGTGGTTGGGCAGCATTACGCCGCCGGCGCCGAGCCGGATGCTCTCCGTGTGCGCGGCCACATGGGCGATCAGCACGCTCGTGGCCGAGGAGGCAATGGAGGACATGTTGTGGTGCTCGGCGTACCAGACCCGCCGGTACCCCAGCTTCTCGGCGCTCTGCGCCATGGCCACGCTGCCCGCGAAACTCTCTGCCGCCGTCTGGCCCTTACCGATGGTTGCCAGGTCAAGGATGGAGAGGGGAGGAGTCACGGTGGGAGCCGACCTTTCAAAACGTTACGTGGAGTTTTGCCGGCCGGGTTGCGGCGGGCACTCTCTGCATAACCACGGCGGGACCCGTCTTATTTCTGTGACGTTCGGAATACTCGGCAAGCTGGCGGGCGCCGCCGGCTCACCATGAAGGTGCACGCTGCCGGCATGAAAGGGGGAAGATCCGCTCCGAATGTGACCGCCGCGGTCGCCCGGTTAACCGCCGTTACTCCCTGTATCCCAGGGTTGCGGAGGCCTTTGATTCCCCGTCCGGCCCTGCCGGATAGTTGCTGCAACGAACACGCTCCGATGCATCCGCTACCCACCTCCAAGGAGGAAAAATGGCCTTCCCCAAGGCAAAACCAGCCGTCGTCGCCTTCACCATCACGGCACTCTTGGCGCTCACTGCCTGCTCCGACCCCGGCGCGACGGCGGCGACAGCACCGACGTCGGGCTCCCCCACTACGGCGGCGGGCAAGGCGTTTAACCTGTCCCCTGAGCAGGACCGTTTCAAGGTTTCGGCCGACTCCGAAGCAGCCGCACTGGTTCCGGAGACCATCAAAGCCGATGGCAAGCTCACGGTTGTCAGCACTGGCGGCACGGCCCCGCTCAGCGCCTTTGCCACGGACAACAAGACCCTGATCGGCAGCGAGGTGGACATCGCTTACGCGGTGGGCGAGACCCTGGGCCTGGAGGTCGAGGTCCTTCCCGTGGCTTGGGCTGACTGGCCGCTGGGCGTTGAGTCCGGGAAGTACGAAGCCGTGCTGTCCAACGTGACTGTCACCGAAGCCCGCAAGGAAAAGTTTGACTTCGCCACCTACCGGAACGATCTGCTGGGCTTCTACGCGAAAAGCGATTCGGACATCGGCGAGATCAAAGAGGCCAAGGATGTTGCGGGCAAGCGCGTCATTGTTGGCTCCGGCACCAACCAGGAAGCCATCCTGGTGCGCTGGGACGAGGAGAACAAGAAGAACGGCCTGAAGCCTGTTGAGTTCCAGTATTACGACGACGACTCCGCCTCCACGCTGGCCCTGCAGTCCGGCCGCGCGGACCTCACGTTCGGACCGAACGCCGGGGCCGCGTACAAGGCCGCGCTGGACGGCAAGAGCAAGCAGGTTGGCACCCTCAACGGCGGCTGGCCGCTGACCGCGCACATCGCCTTCACCACCAAGAAGGACAATGGCCTGGCCGCTGCAGCCCAGGCCGCACTGAATGAGCTGATTGAAAACGGCACCTACAGCAAGATCCTGGACCGCTGGGGACTCTCATCAGAGGCCATCCAGAAGTCCGAACTGAACCCGGCAGGCCTGCCCAAAAAGTAGGAAAGCCTGCCGACGAATGGATCCCCGCCTCGCTTCAGCAAGGCGGGGATCCTTCACGTCAGGGCGCATATCCTGAGAAGGAGCTGCCCCATGCTGAAGGAGCCCCATGACCCACCCCACCCGTCCCTTGCGCAAGCTTGGATTCCTCACTATTGGCCTGTTCGATCCGGCGGATCCCGCTTCCGGCCACGAATCCACTTTGCAGATCATTGAACGTGGCGAGCGGCTTGGATTCGACAGTGCCTGGCTGCGCCACCGCCATCTGCAGTTCGGGATCTCCTCCCCCATCGCGGTGATGGCCGCCGCCAGCCAGCGCACCTCCCGGATTGAACTGGGAACCGCCGTCACCCCGCTGGGCTGGGAAAACCCCCTGCGCCTGGCTGAGGACCTGGCCACCGTCGATCTGCTCGCCGGGGGACGCATTAATCCGGGGCTGAGCGTGGGGGAACCGATGCACTACGACACACTGAAGCACGAGCTGTACCCGGATACATCAGAGCTTGAGGACTTCAGCTACGCCCGCGTGGACCGCCTTGCACGTCTGATCGCAGGGGAAAGGGTGCGGGACTTTTCCGGCCGGCAAGGTGTGGTCGAGGAATTCTCCAACCGGGTCGAGCCGCACTCTCCCGGCCTGCGGGATCGCCTTTGGTACGGGGCCGGCAGCAGGAAGTCGGCCGTCTGGGCCGGGGCGAACGGTTTCAATCTGCTCTCCAGCAGTGTGATCTTCCCCGAAGCGGACCAGGAACCGGACTTTGCCCGGGTTCAGCAATCGCAGATCCGTGCCTTTCGTGAGGCCGCCGCGACGTCAGCCCAAGCGAATGGACCGGCCCGCGTGTCGCAGGGCCTGGTGGTCATCCCCACCGATTCAGCATCGCCGGAACAGCGGGAGAAGTACCAGCGGTACGTTGATGAACGCACTCCCCGCACACGGGTGCCGCAGGGGCCAAAAGGCATGATGTTCGCCCCGGACCTCATCGGCACCAGCGATGAAATTGCGGAGCAGCTGTACGCACATGCAGGATTCCAGGAAGTGGATGAGGTGGCGTTCGCGCTCCCCTTTAGCTTTGACCACGAGGACTACCTCCAGATCCTTACCGACATTGCCGGCAGGTTGGGTCCCGCCCTGGGCTGGACCCCGGTGGAGGTTGGGCAGGGCTCACCGTAGCCGCCCTATGACCTCATGTGCCCTTCCATCCACCCTGGAAAGTGCATGCCTGGCAGGTTTAGCCATAGTCTGGCCAGATGGGGACAAATACCGTGAACTCCGGCGAACAGGTCGACAGGCAGTCGCGCATCCTCGAAGCGGCGCTCGATCTGCTGTCCCGCTACGGTATCTCGGGCGTGAGCATGCGCGCTGTGGCCCGCGAAGCCGGCGTCGCGCTGGGGCTTGTGAACTATTACTACGACGACAAGACCAGCCTGATCCGGGCGGCCCTGCACCGGGTAGACGAGCACGACCTTAAGCTGGTCGCACCAGACCCAACGTCCGCCCCGGACGAACAGCTGCGCAAGGCCCTGCGGCGGGTTGCGGGCGCCGACCTGCTGACTACACGGTACCTGTCCCTGCGCCTGCACCTCTGGGCCCTCGCGCAAGCAGACGAGGACTATGCCGAGATTAATGCTGCAGCTTTTGACCGGTACCTCGACGGGCTCGCATCGCTGGTGGCCAACGCCGTTCCCGGACTCCCGCGGGAGCAATGCAGGGAACGGGCAGCCGACATTGTCGTCGTACAAAACGGCATGTGGCTCACTGCGCTTCTTGGCATAGACAAGGCAGCCATCCAGAGAAGCATCGCCCGCACGGAGCAGATCGCGTTCGCGCCGCCGCGGGACCAATAGCCCCAGCCATGCGGCGGGCTTCCGCAGCACATCCGTCCTCAGGCTCCGCCCTGCAGGCAGCGTCGGCGGAAAGCCATGGTGCGGAGGCAAAATACCTTAGAGCTGCAGCTCCCACACTGTCAGCTGCAGCCTGACGCTCCCCAGGGAAGGGTCGTCGACGGCACTCTCAGTGCCGTCGACGGCCCTTTCCCCGTAGCCGGCCGCGCTCATGATGCGCGTGCCACCTCGGCAGCAGGCACTGGAGCCGCGAGCCCAAGGTTTTCACGCAGGGTGCTGCCCCGGTACTCCGTGGGGTAGACGCCGCGATCCTGCAGCTCCGGGACCAGGTGGTTCACAATGTCGTCCAGGCCACTGGGAACCAGCCACGGGGAGATGTTGAAACCGTCCACCGCGCCGACCCTCGCATACTCAGCCAACTGATCAGCCACTCGCGAGTAGGAACCCGTGAAGGTGGCGTCCACGCGTGCTGTGCGGGAGGTGACGAATTGGCGGATGGAGAGGCCCTTGTCCTTGGCCTCCGCCCGCCACTGGTCCGCCAACTGCCTGGCCTTGGCTCCGTGGAAGCCGCTGCCGCGGGTCTCGGAGGTTTCCTCCACCACGGGATCGATCTCCGGAAGGGGCCCGTCGGGGTCATATTCCGAGAGTTCGCGGCCCCAAAACTGCTCCAGGTACGCCACGGCCTGCTGCGGACCGATCTGCAGGCTGCGCACCCACTCCTTCTTCTCCGCCGCTTCCTCAGCGGTGGCCGCGAGGATGAATTCGCTGGCCGGCATGATCTGGACGGCGTTGGCGCCCCGGCCTGCAGCCAGGGACCGTTCCACGAGGTCCTTGCGGAACTCGACGGCGTCGTCGAACTTGGGATGGGCCGAGAAGATGACGTCCGCCTGGCGGGCGGCGAAGTCGCGGCCTTCCGGGGAGTCACCCGCTTGGAAGAGCACGGGCCGGTACTGCGCGCTTCGAGGCAGCCGCGGCGTCACGTCCACCGTGTAGTGCTGCCCTTCATGGAGCACGCGGCGCACCGGCCCTTCCGCGGTTTCCCAGGAATCCCAGATGCGCTTGGCGGTCCGCACAAAGGCCTCCGCATGCTTGTAGCGGTCCGCGTGGTCCAGGTATCCCCCGCGCCGGAAGTTGGCGCCGGTCCAGGCGTTGTCGGTGGTCACGATGTTCCACGCGGCCCGGCCGCCGGAGATCAGGTCAAGGGACGAGAGCCGGTGCGCCAGGTCCGCGGGATCGTTGTACGTGGTGTTCTGGGTAGCCACAAGCCCGATGTTTTTGGTCACGGAAGCAAGGGCGGCCAGCATGGTCTGCGCGTCCGGGCGGCCCACCACGTCCAGGGCGTGCGGCCTGCCCAGGTGTTCCCGCAGGCGGAGGCCCTCGCCAAGGAAGAACGCGGCGAACAGCCCGCGCTCGGCCGTCTGCACGATGCGGCGGAAGGATTCGAAGTCGGTTTGGGACCCGGATTCCCCCGCCTTCCAAATGGTGCCGGAGTTGACGCCCTGGAAGAAGACGCCGAACTTGATTTTGCCGGTCGGTACAAAATCATCGGATTTAGCACTGCTGTGCTGCGTCATGGTCTTTCCCCTAGTTTCCGGCGGCAGCGGCCGCGGATGAATCTGCATAGCGGCTGGCCGGGCGCGGGAGCCCGAGCAGGTCGCGGAAGGTGCCGTCCTGAATCGGCGCCCGCAGGGCGCCGCGGCGCCTCAGTTCGGGCAGGACCAGCCGTGAAAGTTCGTCCAGCTCCACGGCGAGCGACGCCGGGTGGAGGCGGACGCCGTCGGCCTCCACGAGCAGCAGCTCAAGCAGGTCCGCCAGGCCGGCAGGAGTGCCGAGGTACCGTGCGCGGCCGCTTTCGGCCCCGGCTGCCCGCTCAGCCGCAGCCTGCCCGCGGGCGTCAAGGACGACGTCGAGCTCGGCGATGACCGCCACGGACGCACCCAGGCGGCTGCGGAAGTCCCTGACTTCGGCGGCGAGCAGTTCGGGCGTCGGCGCGGTGACGAGCACGGCATCCACGTCGTTCGCGGAAACCTGCCCGTCGCCCACCAAGGCCGAAGCGGCAAGCACCGGCAACTGCCCCTGCAGCGGCCTGGGAATGATGGATGGTCCCTTGACTGAATAGCCGCCGCCGGCGAAATCGGCGGGGGTCTCAAAATCGACGTAGTGCAGCTTGTCCACGTCGATGTACCGGCCCGTTGCGACGTCGCGGATGACGGCGTCGTCCTCCCAGGAGTCCCACAGCCGTCGGGAAACCTCGATGGAAGCGGCGGCTTCCTGAGCCAGAGCCGTGCCGGTCACATGATCGCGCCCGACGGCGGCTGCCGCCTCCGGTGATTCCGCTGCGGTTGCGATCCAACCGGCACGGCCGCCGGACACGTAGTCCAGGCTCGCCAGTTGCGTGGAAACGTGGAACGGCTCGGTGTACACCGTGTCCACCTCGGGGACCAGGGCGATAGTCCGGGTTACCGGCCCGGCGTAGGCGGCGCGGTGCAGGGCGTTGGCCCGGCCCGGAAGCGGTGAGTCCGTAAACGTGGCCACGTGGAACGCTGCGGATTCAGCGGCGAGGACGGCTTCGGCAAGTGTTGCGAAGTCTCCGCCGTCCCAGCCGGCGCCGTCCAGCTCGATCGCCAGGAAACCGACCCGTCCCGCTTCTGCTGTGTTCTTTTCCGGGGTGCTCACTGCTGGTCCTGACGTTCGTAGGGGATCTTCTCGCCGGCTTCAATGGGCACCGGTAACCGGTTTTCCGCGGGTGGCAGCGGGCAGGTGGCGAGGTCGGTATAGGCGCACGGCAGGTTCACGGCCCGGTTGAAGTCGAGCTCGACCGTGCCGTCGCCGGCCGGGACCACCGACAGCGAGCGGTTGGCTGCGTAGGTGGTTTTGCCGGAGGTCTGGTCCGTGAACAGCACCAGCAGGGATCCGGGCGCGTGCCCGTTGAACGCCGTCAATGCCAGTTCCTGGCCGGCCAGCTTGAACCGGATCTCACCTGGCGCCTCGTAGACATGCTGGATGCCTTCGACGGCGGCACCCACCGTGGTGGGGCGGGGCACCTCGAACGGCACATAGGTTCCCCGGACGGCATACGCCGCATCCGGTGTGTAGGCCGGCGTGCCCTGGTAGCCGCGCAGCAGCCCGTTCTCAGGATTCCGCGGCCGCACCATGTACTCGCCGCCCCGCTTGGCAAGCTCAATGACGGTTTGCCCGGAGCTGAAGTTCAGGCCGCCACGTTCAGCGATGGGACCGATGACCGTTTCCCCTGCCGGGAGGGCCTGCTGCTCCAGCTCCAGTAGCTCGCCGGGCTCCAGGACCACGGTGACGACGTCGTTGGCGGCGCTCCAAGTTCCGGGCACTCCGTCCAATGCGGCGGGCTCAGGACCCAACCAGTGGAGGTGGGTGACGGCCAGGAAACCGTGCGGGTGTGCCCGGTGGCGTTCATGGGCCGAGTGCCATTCCTGCCAGTCGGATTCAAAGGATTCGTATGCGGTGTCAGTGGATCCGGCTGTGGTGGCGTTCATCGGGTTTTCTCATTCTGCGTGGGGGCAGCCTGGGAGGCCGCAAAGCTTTCTTCGGTGATGGTCTCGGACTCCGGCAGTGCTTCCTCGGACAGGCCCCAGCGCTCCAGCACCTTGGCATATGAGCCGTCTTCAATGGCGGCGTTCAGGGCTTCCGTGATCACCGGTGCCAGGCCGTTGCCACGCAAGGTAGTGGCAGCCACGAGGGTTTCGGACGGCCACCCGGCATTGACCTTGCCCACCACTTTCAGGTCGTCACGGGTGTTTTCCCGGTACACAGTGGACGGGTAGGGCGCGATGTTGAGGTCGGTGCGTCCCGAAGACAACGCCAGGATGGTGTCGGCATCGGAGGAGTAGTACTGCAGGGTGGCGGGCGGCTTGCCTTTGCCTTCGAGCTCCTTGTTCCACGCCAGCAGAATCTTCTCCTGGTTGGTCCCGGAGCCCACGGAGACCTTCAGCCCGGAGATGTCGTCGGCGCCCTCGATGTCATAGGTGGCGGACGTCTTGGCTTCAAAGCCCATAAAGGCCGCGCGGTAGCTGGCGAAGTCGAACAGCTTCACCCTGTCCTTGTTGACACCCACGTTGGAGAAGACGGCCTCGAAGTCACCCGACTGGGTCTTCAGTGGCCAGTTTTCCCAGGACGTCACCTGGACGTCCAGTTCCAGGCCCAGCTTGTCCGCCACGAGCTGGGCGATGTCCAGTTCGGATCCGATCGGAGTCTTGTCATCGGTGGCATGGAAGGACAGCGGAATGGACCCCGCGGTGGTGGCAATGGTCAGCTTGCCGTCCTTGCCGATCAGTTCGGGGACCTTGGCCGCGAGCGCCGTGTCCTTCTCCGCCCGGATGCGCTGTTGGTCCGGGGAAGTGTTGTAGACGACGCCGTTGCGTGCCGCCGTCGTCTGCGCACCTCCGGCGGCGGGGCCGGCAGCTGTTGCGCCGGGATCAGCGCAGCCGGCCAGGGCAACAGTTCCAAGAAGTACGACGGCGGACAGCGCCGCGGGAGTGCGCCTGTTGCGGAAGCGTAGGGTGCGGATGCCGGCAGGTGAAGAGGTTGCCATGGGGAGTCCTTTAGATGTTGAAGGCCGGTTCGAGCACTTTGGAGAGGAAGCTCCGGGTGCGCGGTTCCTGCGGGTTGGTGAAGATCTGTTCCGGGCTGCCCTGTTCCACGATCTGCCCCTCGTCCATAAACACCACGGTGTCTGCCACATCGCGGGCGAAGCCCATTTCGTGGGTGACGATGATCAGGGTGGTGCCGGAGGTGGCGAGTTCCCGGATGACGTCGAGGACTTCGTTGACCAGTTCGGGGTCCAGGGCCGAGGTGGGCTCGTCGAACAGCAGGATCTTGGGGTCTAGGGCCAGGGCGCGGGCGATGGCCACCCGTTGCTGCTGGCCGCCGGAGAGTTGGCGGGGGTAGGCGCCGGCACGGTCCTTCAGGCCTACCCGGTCCAGCAGCTCCAGGCCGCGGCGCCGTGCATCCTCCTTGGAGCGGCCCAGTGCCACGACGGGAGCTTCGGCCACGTTTTCCAGTGCGGTGAGGTGCGGGAACAGGTTGAAGTTCTGGAACACCATGCCGATCCCGGTGCGCTGCTTCAGGATTTCCTTCTCGCGCAGCTCGAGCAGCCGCTCGCCGCGGACTTCGTAGCCCACCAGCCTGCCGTCGATCGAGATGAAGCCGCCGTCCACCTTTTCCAGATGGTTGATGGTGCGCAGCAGGGTGGATTTGCCTGAACCGGAGGGGCCAACGATGACGGCAACGCCGCCGGGCTCAACAGTGAGGCTGACGCCCTTGAGGACCTCGGTGGTACCGAAGGACTTACGGACTTTGGTGATTTCCACGAGGCCGCGGGTGGTAGCGGCAGTTGCGGTGGCGGTCATCAGAGGCTCCTTGCCCGGTTGGTGGCCACTGCGTGGGTGGCGAAGAATGTGCGGGCCTTCTGCAGGGGAGTCAGCGGCAGGTTCCGCACCGCCCCCTTGGAGTAGTGCCGTTCAATGTAGTACTGGAAGACGCTGAGCACCGAGGTGATCACCACGTACCAAAGGGTTGCCACGAGGAGCAGAGGGAGGACCTGCTGGGTGCGGTTGTAAATGACCTGGACGGTGTAGAACAGTTCGGAGTACGCCAGGACGTACACAATGGAGGTGCCCTTCACCAGTCCGATGATCTCGTTGAAGGCGTTGGGCAGGATGGCCCGCATGGCCTGTGGCAGGACAATGCGGGTGGACCTCCGCCAGGCCGGGATGCCCAGGGCGGCAGCGGCTTCAAGCTGTCCCTGGTCCACCGAGAGGATGCCGCCCCGGATGATCTCGGCCGAGTACGCGGCCTGGTTCAGGGTCAGGCCCAGCACAGCTGCTGCGAACTGGCTGATCAGGGTGGTGGTCTGCACCTCGAAGAACCGGACGTCGGTAAAGGGGATACCTAAGCTGATCTTTTCGTACAGGTAGCCCAGGTTGTACCAGAGCAGCATCTGGACCAGGAGCGGCGTGGACCGGAAGATCCAGGAGAACGTCCAGGACACCGAGACCAGCAGCGGCGAGGCGGACAACCGCATCAGTGCCAGGATGAAGCCCAGCACGAAGCCGAGGATGCCGGAGATCGCGGTCAGCTTCAGTGTCTCCAGCAATCCGTTGATGACGGACTGGGCGGTGAACCACTGCGCCACGACGCCCCACTCCCAGCGGGGGTTGGTGGCCAGGGACCACGCCACCGCGAGGACTCCAAGGGCCACGACGGCGGTCCCCACCCACCGCCAGGGGTGCTTGGCGGCCACCATACGGTAGGCGGAGTAGTCAGTGGCTACCCTGGTCGCGCCATTTTCAGGCGGCAGCCCGCCCGCCCCGGAAGCAGCCGTTCCAGGAGCTTCGGCCGGCGCCGGGCCTGCAGCTGACTGGGCTGACTTTGTTGACTGCGCCACCGTCGTTGCTGCTGAACTCATGCGCCACCTCGCTTCTCTGGTTGGGCCGGAACTGGTTGCCCCGGTTGCTGGCTGCAAATCTAGGACCGGCGCGAACGGGGCAGCAAGGCAGCAGGTTGCATTACTTCACCGGAGTTCGCACGGCGTCATGAGTCGGTTTTTTGCGTCCCTTGACGCGTTGTGACGCGGAGTTAACGGCCGTGAAGGGGCGCTCGACCGCCGCCGGAAAGGCTGCCTAGCATGGGCACTCCAGCCGCCGCCTACCGCCGCTACCAGGAGCATCCATGCCAGCGAACATCCCGGTCGTCGTCTTCGTGGGCGGCGGGCCCCGCACGGCCGGCGTCCTCGAGCGGATCGCCGCAAACCGTCCGGAGCTCTTCAGCGGACCACTGGAGATCCACGTGATCGAGCCGCACGTCCCGGGTTCCGGCCGCATTTGGCGCTACGACCAGGATCCGGGCCTCCTGCTCAACTCCACCGCGGCGGACATCACCATGTTCACCGATGCCTCGGTTGCCTGCGAAGGTCCGGCCAGCAATGGTCCGAGCCTGGCTGAATGGGCCGCGGGCGTGGTGGACGGCTCCATCACGGACGTGCCGGACTTCCCCCGCCCCTTATGGGAGCAGCTCCGCGGCCTTACCGGCGCCACCTTCCCAAGCCGGCAGCTGCAGAGCCAGTACCTGGAGTGGTTCTTCCGCCGCACGGCCAGGTCCTTCGGCCGTCACGTGACGGTTCACCGGACCACTGCCGTGGCGGTCAGGCAGGCAGGTGACTCGGCTTCCGGCGCAGATGCCGCCGGCAGGCCGGACGGCTACCTCGTTGATCTGGCAAGCGGGCGGACCCTGCGGGCCGACGTCGTGGTTACCGCCCTGGGGCACACTGATTCCTATCCTGATACCGCTTCTGCTGCCTGGCCCGATTTTGCCGAACGGCACGCTGGGTTCCATGCGGCCCCCAGCTACACCACCGACGTCGACTATTCACCCATTGCTCCGGGACAGGACGTGATCGTTTCCGGCATGGGCCTGGCCTTCGTTGACCTCCTGGTCCTCCTGATGGAGGGACGCGGCGGCCGCTTTGTGGAAAATTCCGACGGCGGCCTGCGGTACCTTCCGTCCGGGCGGGAACCCAGGTTGTGGGCCGGGTCGCGCAGGGGGGTGCCCTACCACTCCAAGATTTCCGCAACGCTTCGGGGCGAGACGCCGGGGCCGTTGCGTTTCCTGACCGCCGCAGCCGTGGATGCCCTGCTGGAGCAACACGAAGAACTGGATTTCCGCAGGGACCTGTGGCCGCTGATTGCTAAGGAAGCCGGTTACGGCTACTACCGGGAGTTGCTGACCGGCAGCCCGGCCCGGGCTGCCATGGGCTGGGAGGAGTTCGCCACGCGCTACTCCAGCCTTGACTGGTACAGCCCAGGCCGGGAGGAGCTCGTGGCCGCTGCCGTACCGGATCCCGCCCTGCACCTGGATCTGGAACGGCTTGACCGTCCCTTCGCCGGCCGCCGCTTTGCAGGCGACCAGGAGGTGCAGGATGCGGTGGTTGAGTACATCGAGCAGGATCTTGTGCTCCGGGACAGCCCCGACCACCCCGAAACCCTCGCCCTATTCCTGGCCCTGCTTCATGTGTACATGGAAGTAGGACGCGTCGTCCCGCCGGAGCGCTTCAACGCCCGGTCCCAGCATACGATCCACGGCTGGTGGCACGGGTTCTTCAGCTTCGTGGACTCCGGGCCGCCGCCGCACCGGCTCCGCCAGATGCTGGCACTGCACCGCGCCGGCCTGCTGCGTTTCCTCGGGCCCGGCCTTGAGGTGTCCGCGAACGAATCAACCGGTTTGTTCCATGGCAGCTCACCGCAGTCAGGGACCTCTGTGGCGGCAAAAGCCCTGATCGAAGCCAGGCTGCCCTCGCCTACCGTGGCGCGGTCGCTTAACCCGCTGCTGCAGTCCCTCCACCGGTCCGGGCTCGGCGTGGAACAGCAGCTGCTCACCACGGACGGGATCCACTCCACAGGGAAACTGCTGATTTCAACCCGGCAGGAGCTGGTGGGCGCCGAGGGGAAGCCGCAGCCGCGGATCTTTGGCATCGGCCCCGGCACGTCCGGCTGGGGCGCCGGAGCCTTTGCCCGTCCCGGCACCAACGCCGCACCCTTTCGGGAGAATGATGCCCTGGCCCGGACCATCCTCGCCGTTGCCCGTGGCATCGCCTCCCGCACTTCCAGCACAATGTCTCCAGAACCAGCCGCCGTCGGAAAGAACTGAACCGTGACAGCAGAACCGGACCTCGCCCGCCAGCACCTGGACGGTGCGCACCCGCCCGTCGTCGTTGCGCGCCCCCCGCTCGACCCGGCCGCGCTGACGGTCCTTAACCTCCCCATGCACGATCCGCGGGTTCGGCCGCTGCTGGACGAGCTCGCCGTCGAATACGACACCCGGTACGGCGATCTCTTCGGGCGGAAGGCGGCAGCGGAAGAACTAAGCCGCTACCCCGCGGAGGAATTTGAAGCACCCGGTGGAGCGCTCCTGGTGATCCAGGAAAACGGGGAATCCATCGCCGGTGGGGCATTCCGCCGCTACGACGCCACAACGGCGGAACTGAAGCGGATCTGGACCCACTCGGGCCACCGCCGCCGTGGCTTGGCCCGGCGGGTGGTGGCCGAGCTGGAAACCCTCGCCGCCACACGCGGGTACAGGCGCGTCTATCTCACCACCGGTCCCCGCCAGCCTGAAGCCAAGCACCTGTACCTCAGCACCGGCTACCAGCCCCAGTTCAACCTGGACGCGGACCCGGAGACGCTGAAGCTCCTGGCGTTCACGAAGGAGCTTCAGGGGTTCGGCCCAACTGACCGTGGGCTCCGCCGGGCGGGCAGGGCCCACCGCTAAGCTGGCGGCATGGCCAACAAAACCACAGCAGAGAAGCTTGCCACCATCCAGAAGGGATACACGCTGGAAGGGGCCGCCATTGAACTCGGTGCCGCCATCGTTGACGGCGAACTCCACAAGGAGGCGCAGGTCCGCCTGCCACTGGCCATGATGAACCGGCATGGCCTGGTGGCAGGCGCCACCGGCACCGGCAAGACCGTCACGCTGCACATGATGGCCGAACAGCTGTCCACCGCGGGTGTCCCCGTCTTCCTTGCGGACATCAAGGGCGATCTCTCGGGCCTCGCCACGGCTGCCACTGGCAGTGAAAAACTTGCTGCACGCACCGAGAGCATCGGCCAGGCCTGGCAGGGCAGGACTTTCCCCGTAGAGTTCCTCGCGCTGGGCGGTGACGGCAACGGTGTCCCGGTCAGGGCTACGGTAACGTCCTTCGGCCCCATCCTGCTCTCTCGCATCATGGAGCTGAACGACACCCAGGAATCCAGCCTGCAGCTGGTGTTCTATTTTGCGGACAAGAACGGGCTGGAGCTAATCGATCTGAAGGACCTCAGGGCGGTCATTCAGTTCCTGACGTCGCCGGAGGGCAAGGACCAGCTGGAGGAGCTGGGCGGGTTGTCCAAAGCTACCGCGGGCGTGATCCTGCGGGAACTGGTGAACCTGGAGGCCCAGGGATTGGAGAAGTTCTTCGGCGAACCGGAATTCGATACCGCCGAACTGCTGCGGACCGCCCCCGACGGCCGCGGCGTGGTCACGTGCCTGGAACTGCCCACCCTGCAGACCAGGCCCATGCTGTTCTCGACCTTCCTGATGTGGCTGCTGGCTGACCTCTTTGAGGACCTGCCCGAAGCCGGCGACCTCGATAAACCAAAACTCGTGTTCTTCCTCGACGAGGCACACCTCCTCTTCAACGATGCGTCCAAGGCGTTCCTGGAGGCGATCACCACCACCGTCCGGCTCATCCGTTCCAAGGGTGTTGGTATCTTCTTCGTCACCCAGACGCCCAAGGACGTGCCGGCTGAAGTCCTCGGCCAGCTGGCCAACCGGGTGCAGCATGCGCTCCGCGCGTTCACTCCGGAGGACGCGAAGGCGCTCAAAGCGACGGTCTCCACCTTCCCGATGAGCGACTACGACCTCGAAGAGACCCTGACGTCCGCGGGCATCGGCGAAGCCGTGATCACGGTGATGAACGAGAACGGCGCACCAACACCCGTGGCCCATACCCGGCTGCGCGCCCCGGAATCCGTGATGGGCCCGAGTGACGAGGCCCTGGTGAGAAGCACGGTGGCCGGGTCCGCTTTGCTGTCCAAGTACGGGACCGCCGTAGACAACCCCTCGGCCTACGAGAAGCTCAGCGGCAAGGCGGCGGCTTCCACCGGCCCGGCTGCACCCGGCGAACCTCCCGTTCCCGGTGCCGGCATTCCTGATGCCGATGTCGATGCCGAGGCGCGGCGGATCGAAGAGGAGATCCTGGGCCGGCCCAGCAGCCGGACCGCACCCACCAGGAGCAGCGGCCGCCGTGCCCCTGCTGATATCCCGCGAACCAGCCGCGGGGAGTCCGGCGACAGCACGATGGGCGACCTTGGAGGTGTCCTCGGCGGTGCACTTGGCGGCGGGCTGAAAAGCATGGCACGGTCCATCGGAACGCAGCTGGGACGCGAGCTGCTGCGGGGCGTTTTTGGTACGTCGTCCCGGCGCCGCCGCTGATCGGAGCCACCGCCGTGCGCTGACTCAACTGCCGCCGTCGGGCGCATGGCAGGTAACGTATGGAACGTGCAGATGAGTCAAGCGTTGGTGAGGATCGCGGCCGGATGGCTGCTGGGCCTCATGCTTGCTGTTGCCGGCGCCGTCGTTGCCGTAAACCTCGTAAACGATACTGTGGCCAGTCCGCAGCAGCCGGTGCGCGAGTATCTGGACGCTCTGCAAAGCGGCGACGGCGGCAAGGCGCTGGGCCTTCTGAGGGCAACGGTACCGCCCAGCAACGCTGCCATGCTCGACGGCACGGCCCTGCAGACCGCCGCGTCCCGCCTGGCCAACGTGAACATCGGAGAGGCCGAGGAGCGACCGGGCGCGCAGGTGATGGTCCCCTTGGAATACACCATCGACGGAAGCCGCCTCCGCACCGAGTTCCTGCTGCAGAAGACCGGAACCGAGTGGATCTTCTTCAACACGTGGGCGTTTGTCCCGTCCCGGTTGCCCACCCTCGATGTCACCGTGGTCAATGCCAGCGAGGCCACCGTCAACGGCGTGGACGTCAATATGCCGAACGGCCGGAACTCCTTCGCCGTTTTCTACCCGGGCGAATACGAAGCCACGGTGAACGGGGAGTACTTCTCTGCGCCAGCCACCCGTGCCACAGTGACCGCCCGGGACGTCCCGGTGGCGCCGCTCAACCTGCTGACCCAGGCGACGGACAACCTGAAGACAGACGTAGCGGCGAAGGTGAAGGAATTCCTGGACGGCTGCGCGGCCCAGGCAGTCAAGGAGCAGAAGCTCCAGCCGGACTGCCCCTTCTACTACGCCAGCAACAACCGGGTCCAGGACGGCACCATCACATGGGCCGTCACTGAGTATCCCAACGTGGCCATCGAGCCCTTCGACGGGCGCTGGGTGGTGGCGCCGCTGGACGGCAAGGCGAAGGTGGAAGCGCTCCAGCAGAACCTGTTCACCGGCGCCTGGTACCCGCTGGACGAAGAGGTGGATTTCAGCTTCACCACCCGGCTGGACGTCTCCGGGGACACCATCAAAGTCACGCCGCTGCTGAGCTTCTAAGGCTGGATTCTGGCCGGTCCGGCTCCCCGGGTCGAACGCGAAAAGGGCTGCCGCCCGTGACGCTTAGGCCACGGGCGGCAGCCCTTGGTGCGCTCAAGGCACGACGGCGGCTGGTCAGTCCATGCCGCGCAGGTCCAGCACCAGCTCTGTATCGCCGTCGCCCTGCAATACCACCGGAATCCCCCAGTCCTGCTGGTAAAGGTGGCAGGCCGCATGGTCAGGGATTTCGCCGTCCTCGGTCTCGGGGCCGTCACAGGCCGCCGCGCGGGCAGTAATATGCAGGACGCCCTCCGGCACGTCTGCGGACAGCTCCAGTGTCCGCAGCAGCCCCACCGACGTACCGACGCCGGACACCAGCAGCTCAGGCGGAGTGGAAGAGATCTTCAGCTGGGTGGGATCGCCCCAACGGTCATCCAGCTTCTGCCCGGTGGGGGCGGTGAAGCGCACGGTCAGCTCGAGCGGGCCGGGCGCCACCGGGCTCTTCGGCCGGTGGGTCTGGGACGCTCCCTCGTCCACCTGCTGTGCTTCCTTGGGAATGGGAACGTACACCAGCTGGTGCTGGTTGGCCTCCACCACAACCAGCAGCGGCTCGGAACCGGCAGACTGCGTGTGGTCCACAATCACGTCCGAGGGCTCCAGGAGCCCGCGGGCCAGCGTCGAGACGGTCCCCGCGGTGGGGTCGTAGCGGCGGACAGCACCGTTGTAGGTATCGGCGATTGCCACAGAACCGTCCGGCAGCACCGTCACACCCAGCGGGTGCTGGAGCCGGGCTTCCGCCGCGGCGCCGTCGCGGAAACCGAAGTCGAACAGCCCCTTGCCCACAGCAGACTCAACGGTGATGGCGCCGTCGTCGTCAATCACGAGCTTGCGGAGGGCCGACGTCTCGGAGTCAGCCACCCAGATGTTGCCGGCCGCGTCTTCGGCGAGGCCGGAGGGCTGCGCGAACCAGGCCTCGTGGGCCGGGCCGTCCAGCAGGCCTTCCAGGCCGTTGCCGGCGGCAATGGCCACGGCCCCGGTCAGCGGGTCAAAGCTGAAGATCTGGTGTGTGCCGGCCATGGCGATGACCACGGCGTTGAGCTTGCTGGACCAGACGAGGTCCCACGGTGAGCTTAGGGAAACCTCAAGCGGGTGTTCGCTCAAACGGCCGGTGAAGCCGGCAGCGTCCTCGTCAACGCGGGCCGGGCCGGTCTCCAGCAGGCGCTGGATGCCGTTGCCCACGAGGGTGGTCGCCTTCCCGTCCTGCAGTGAGAGCCCGCGAAGCCGGTGGTTCACGGAATCGGCAATCACGACGTCGTAACCCACCTTGGCTGCCACGTCCTCCGGCAGCAGGACCAGGCCCTGGGGCTCGTTGAACTGGGCTGTGGCCGCGTCACCGGCGGCGGGGCCGTCAGCGTAGCCCTTGGTGCCGGAGCCGTAGGTTCCCAGGACAGTCTGGAAGTCGGTGCCCAGTTCCACCAGGCGGTGGTGTCCGGTGTCGGTAACCAGCCAGGAGCCGTGGGTTGCGGCATCCGCCGCTGCACCGGCGTCGGACGTTCCATCTGAGGCGGTGGAGCCGCGCCCGGCGGGCAGGAAGAGCGCCTTGCCGGGGAAGCGCAGCGTCCCTGAGGTGGGCTCAGGGGCAACGTAGGGGCCGGTGCCGCGGTGGAGCGTCCCCTTGGCTTCGTGTTCGGCGATGAGCTCGGGGATCAATACTGCGAGTCCGTCCGCGTGGCCTTCACCGGAGAGGTGCGCCACGATGTAGCCCTCGGGGTCAATGACCACCAGGGTGGGCCAGGCGCGGGCGGTGTAGGCCTTCCACGTGTCCAGCTCCGGATCGTCCAGGACCGGGTGGTGGATCTCGTAGCGCTCCACGGCAGCGGCCAGGGCCACCGGGTCTGCCTCGTGCTCGAACTTGGGCGAGTGGACGCCCACAGTCACCAGGACGTCGGAGTACTGCTCCTCGAGCGGCCGCAGTTCGTCCAGGACGTGAAGGCAGTTGATGCAGCAGAAGGTCCAGAAGTCCAGCAACACGATCTTGCCGCGGAGCGCTTCGAGGTCCAGCGATTTCCCCCCGGTGTTCAACCAGTTACGGCCCACCAGTTCGGAGGCTCGGACCCGGAGGTGGGTGCGTACGGTTTCGCTCATCAGCGTCCTTCCAGCTTGTTTCGTTCAGCCAGCCTGGCGTCGCGTTCAGCCAATTTGGCAAACATATCGTTGTAAGCGGTGAGATCGGCGTCGTTATTCCTGTCCGCCGCCCGGTCCACGCGTTTGGTCTCCCGCTGGTCGGACCTGGACCACATGATGGCCACGCCGATGGCCACGAGGAGGGTGGGCACCTCGCCGATGCCCCAGGCCACGGCGCCGCCGGTCTGCTGGTCCAGCAGCGCTGACTGTCCCCAGGCCCGGCCCAGGTTGCCGAAGTAGTCCGCGGCCAGCAGGTTGGTTCCGCCCATGATGGCGACGCCAAAGAAGGCGTGGAAGCCCATGGTGGCCAGCAGCAGCAGCAGGCGCATGGGGTACGGCGCCCGGCGCGGCAGCGGGTCGGAGCCGATCATGCTCAGGATGAAGATGTAGCCCGTCAGCAGGAAGTGCACGATCATCAGTTCGTGCCCCACGTGTTCCCGCATGGCAAACCCGAACAGGTCCGAGTAGTAGAACAGGACGATGGAACCGGCGAAGTTGGCAGCAGCGAACAGCGGATGCGTGACTACCTCCGAGAACCTGGAGTGCACAAACACCAGCAGCCACTCCCTCGGCCCGCGTGAACCGTCTCCGCGGGGAGGCAAGGCGCGCAGGGCCAGGGTCACCGGTGCGCCCAGGACCAGGAAAATGGGCGCCACCATGGTCAGCGCCATGTGGTCCACCATGTGCGCCGAGAACAGTACACGGCCATAGACCGACGGCGGGCCGGAGGTGATGTAGGTGAGCACCAGCAGGCCGATCACCCAGTTCACGGACCGGAACCACTGCCACTTGTCGCCCCGCCGGTGGATCTTCGCCACACCCAGGAAATAGGAGACCAGTCCGAACAGCGCCACGGCAATCCAAAGCCAGTCCAGCCGCCACTCGGTGAGCCAGCGCGCAGGGGTCAGCTCCGGAGGCAGTTCGTAGCCGGTCAGGATGAAAGCCGGCGTCGCGTCGGGCGCAAACGTGGTGGGCTGGGGCGGGGCGGAACGGCCCAGGGCCACGGCCACACCGGAGGTGGCACCCATGAGCAGGAATTCAGCCAGGACCAGCTGCCAGAGGACCCTTCGCGAGGACATGGTGGAGCCCTTGCGGTTCAGCTGCGGTATCACCCACTGCCGGTGCATGAACCCGATCCCGCCGAGGACCAGCGTTGCAGCGGCCTTGGCCAGGATCAGCTGGCCGTAGGGGGACCCGAAAAGGTCTCCCCAGTTGGTGATGCGGATGCTGGCGTTGATGATGCCGGAGGCGAAGACGAGCACAAAGGCGAAGCCCGCAAGCGAGGAGAACCGGCGGAGCGTTGCTTCGGTAATGTCCACCGTCGCGCCGGCTTTGCGGCCTGCCAGGATCCCGGACAGCAGCGCCAGCATGATGATGCCACCCACCCAGGTACTGACGCCCACCAGGTGCAGGCCCAGGGAATTGATGGCGCCTTCATGGTCCGAAGAGCTGGAGGAGTGTCCGATCAGGGCCGTCGGGACCAGGCCAATGAGTGCCAGGATCAGGGTCAGGGCCAGGCCACCAAGGGACCTGACGCCGAAGAGGGCAGTGGTCACCACGGCGGCAATGATGGTGACGGCGAGCCAGGCCCGGCCGGTCTCGATGTCCGTCATGAAGTAGACCAGGGCCTGCGTGAACTGGGCGTCCCCGGACACCGCTTGCCCGGCTACGTCTGAATAGGTGAGCACCAGGACGGCGATGGCGGACAGAGTCCAGACGGCCCCCGCAATTGCCGCAACAGCCATCGCGCGGGTGAAGGCCGGATGTTCGGGGCCCTCCTCGCCCCCGGCCTCCCGGTCCTTGCTGCGGAGCCCGAGGGTCTTGGGCAGGATTCCTACGGCGAAGATCAGGCCACCGATGACCGTGGCCACGGAGACGTTGTGAACGGCTTTGCTGACGGGCAGGCCCCAGCGGACCAGGGCACCGGGATCAGAAACCTCGCGGGCCACAGCCGCGCCGGAGAAAATGAGCGCCGCTGCCAGGCCGAGGAAAAGCGCCGCCAGTCCTGCCAGCTGCCAAGCCGCCGGGACGCCCAAGCCCGCGCCAGCCTGCCCAGGGACTCCCTTGGCGGGAGTTGGCTGGGTTGCTGTGGATTGGGGTTTTGCGGCGGAAGGCACCTATCCATTGTCCGATACCCTGGCCCCGGCCGCGAATCGGCTTAAAGCAAAAGGGGCGGCAACCGGGTGGTTGCCGCCCCTTGTCCACGCCGGCCTGGTGCCGGGGGAAGAAGCTCTACTTCTTGTTGGAGACCGCAGCCTTCAGCTTGGAGCCGGCGGTCAGCTTGACGCTGTGGCCAGCGGCGATCTGGATGGTCTCGCCGGTCTGCGGGTTGCGGCCCGTGCGTGCTGCACGGTCGGTGCGCTCAACGGCGAGCCAACCCGGAATGGTGATCTTCTCGCCCGCGGCAACAGAAGTCTCGAAAACCTCGAACAGTGCATCGAGGACGGAGTTGACGGCTGCCTGGCTGGTGCCGGCCTTGCCCGCTACCTCTGCAACAAGTTCACTACGGTTCTTAGCCATTTATGTCCTCCTGGACGGTCATGATTCTGGAGCCTGAACGCGGCGTGCGCACAAGCCACTGTTCGAAAACTTACCAGCTTGGGCCGTCCCGTTCCGCAAATTCCGCGTGTTTCCGCGACTTTTTGAGGTTAATCACCAGATTCTTCAGGGTTTCCGGCCCCCAATTGTGCCCACAGCGGACGCTTGCTCACTTCCTGCATGTTTTCCGGCGACGACTCATCAGCTCCTGCGGGTTTTCGTCCAACCCTCCATCACCTCCTGCCGGGTTTGGCGAGACGCTCTACCAGCTCCTGCACTCCTTCCGGCGACGCCCATCAGCTCTGCTGGTTTTGGTGAAGCGGGCCGGCAGTGTGGGGGGTCGACGGCGGTGCTGCCGCTGGAGGAGATGAAGGGTCCCGCCGTCAGCGGCGGGGTGGGGCGATGCCGGGTTCAGCCTCACCGCGCCGGTGTCTGTTAAATGCGGCAGGGCCCTGACGTCGTTTGTCAGGGCCCTGCTCTAATGGTTGTCCGGCGGTGACCTACTCTCCCACACCCTCCCGGGTGCAGTACCATCGGCGCTGTGGGTCTTAGCTTCCGGGTTCGGAATGGGACCGGGCGTTTCCCCCACGCTATGACCGCCGTAACCCTTTTACCCGGCACCAGCCCCTTGGGGGTGGTGTGGGAAATCTCGTGTGGTTACAACAATTGCTTCTGCCGTATCAGGGCAGTGTGGTGTTGTTATTCAATTGTGGTTTGTTCCCTGGACAACGTACCGGTTTGGTTTGTTGTTCGGGAACCACATAGTGGACGCAAGCAGTCTTGTTATCTTTTTACCCTGCTTCAGGTGTGAACGTCTTTTGAATCCGTTCACGAAGAGGGTGTGTGGTGTAAGTTATCGGCCTATTAGTACCGGTCAGCTTCACGAGTCGTTAGTCCTCGCTTCCACATCCGGCCTATCAACCCAGTGGTCTGGCTGGGGGCCTCTCACACACAAGGTGTATGGAAATCTCATCTTGAAGCGAGCTTCCCGCTTAGATGCTTTCAGCGGTTATCCCATCCGAACGTAGCTAATCAGCGGTGCACTTGGCAGTACAACTGACACACCAGAGGTTCGTCCGTCCCGGTCCTCTCGTACTAAGGACAGCCCTTCTCAAATTTCCTGCGCGCGCAGCGGATAGGGACCGAACTGTCTCACGACGTTCTAAACCCAGCTCGCGTACCGCTTTAATGGGCGAACAGCCCAACCCTTGGGACCTACTCCAGCCCCAGGATGCGACGAGCCGACATCGAGGTGCCAAACCATGCCGTCGATATGGACTCTTGGGCAAGATCAGCCTGTTATCCCCGAGGTACCTTTTATCCGTTGAGCGACGGCCATTCCACAATGTACCGCCGGATCACTAGTCCCGACTTTCGTCCCTGCTCGAGATGTCTCTCTCACAGTCAAGCTCCCTTGTGCACTTACACTCGACACCTGATTGCCAACCAGGCTGAGGGAACCTTTGGGCGCCTCCGTTACTTTTTAGGAGGCAACCGCCCCAGTTAAACTACCCATCAGGCACTGTCCCTGACCCGGATTACGGGCCGAAGTTAGATGTCCAAAGTGACCAGAGTGGTATTTCAACGATGACTCCACCCGAACTGGCGTCCGGGCTTCAACGTCTCCCACCTATCCTACACAAGCCACTCCGAACACCAATACCAAACTATAGTAAAGGTCTCGGGGTCTTTCCGTCCTGCTGCGCGTAACGAGCATCTTTACTCGTACTGCAATTTCGCCGAGTTTATGGTTGAGACAGCGGGGAAGTCGTTACTCCATTCGTGCAGGTCGGAACTTACCCGACAAGGAATTTCGCTACCTTAGGATGGTTATAGTTACCACCGCCGTTTACTGGGGCTTAAATTCTCAGCTTCGCCTTGCGGCTAACCGGTCCTCTTAACCTTCCAGCACCGGGCAGGAGTCAGTCCGTATACATCGTCTTGCGACTTCGCACGGACCTGTGTTTTTAGTAAACAGTCGCTTCCCCCTGGTCTCTGCGGCCCCGATCCCCTCCGGAACGCATGGTTCCATCAAGGTTGGGGCCCCCCTTCTCCCGAAGTTACGGGGGCATTTTGCCGAGTTCCTTAACCATAATTCTCTCGATCGCCTTAGTATTCTCTACCTGATCACCTGTGTCGGTTTGGGGTACGGGCGGCTAAAACCTCGCGTCGATGCTTTTCTCGGCAGCATAGGATCACCAAATCCCCCCAAACGGGGGTCCCATCAGATCTCAGGCATCATGAACAGCGGATTTGCCTACCGTTCGCCCTACATCCTTAGACCGGGACAACCATCGCCCGGCTTGGCTACCTTCCTGCGTCACACCTGTTAATACGCTTGCCTCCCAGGATCAGGTCCTGCGCTCCACCAAAACCCTTCACCCACAAGGGGTGTCAGGCAGGTCTCGGGCAGTTAGTATCCCCTGTTCAGCATGGGCGGTTTTTCGCCGGTACGGGAATATCAACCCGTTGTCCATCGACTACGCCTGTCGGCCTCGCCTTAGGTCCCGACTTACCCAGGGCAGATTAGCTTGACCCTGGAACCCTTGATCATTCGGCGGACGGGTTTCTCACCCGTCTTTCGCTACTCATGCCTGCATTCTCACTCGTGTAGGCTCCACCGCTGGTTTACACCGCGACTTCACTGCCCACACGACGCTCCCCTACCCATCCAGACGCCTGAACCACAAGGGCTTAGCTAATATCTGAATGCCACAACTTCGGCGGTGTACTTGAGCCCCGCTACATTGTCGGCGCGGAATCACTTGACCAGTGAGCTATTACGCACTCTTTTAAGGATGGCTGCTTCTAAGCCAACCTCCTGGTTGTCTTCGCAACTCCACATCCTTTCCCACTTAGCACACGCTTAGGGGCCTTAGTTGGTGGTCTGGGCTGTTTCCCTCTCGACTATGAAGCTTATCCCCCACAGTCTCACTGCTGCGCTCTCACTTACCGGCATTCGGAGTTTGGCTGACGTCAGTAACCTTGTAGGGCCCATTAGCCATCCAGTAGCTCTACCTCCGGTAAGAAACACGCAACGCTGCACCTAAATGCATTTCGGGGAGAACCAGCTATCACGAAGTTTGATTGGCCTTTCACCCCTACCCACAGCTCATCCCCTCCATTTTCAACTGAAGTGGGTTCGGTCCTCCACGACGTCTTACCGTCGCTTCAACCTGGCCATGGGTAGATCACTTCGCTTCGGGTCTAGATCACGCCACTGCAACGCCCTATTCAGACTCGCTTTCGCTACGGCTTCCCCACACGGGTTAACCTCGCGACGTAACACTAACTCGCAGGCTCATTCTTCAAAAGGCACGCCGTCACAACTACAAGGCTGCTCCGACGGATTGTAAGCACACGGTTTCAGGTACTGTTTCACTCCCCTCCCGGGGTACTTTTCACCTTTCCCTCACGGTACTGGTCCGCTATCGGTCATTAGGGAGTATTTAGGCTTATCAGGTGGTCCTGACAGATTCACACGGGATTTCTCGGGCCCCGTGCTACTTGGGATACTCATCCGGGCGGTACACAACATTTCGGTTACGGGGCTCACACCCTCTCTGGCCGGCCTTTCAAGACCGTTCACCTATGCCTGCACATCACACCCCACCAACCCGGCAGAATTGGTATGGAAAGTCCCACAACCCCGACCATGCAACGCCCGCCGGCTATCACACATGGAACGGTTTAGCCTGATCCGCGTTCGCTCGCCACTACTAACGGAATCACTATTGTTTTCTCTTCCTGCGGGTACTGAGATGTTTCACTTCCCCGCGTTCCCTCCACGCACCCTATGTGTTCAGATGCGGGTCACCAGATCACTCGCGCGTCTGGCGGGGTTTCCCCATTCGGACACCCTGGGATCACAGTCCGGTTATCGACTCCCCCAGGCTT
Organism: Arthrobacter sp. D3-16; assembly: GCF_054408515.1. Classification (NCBI taxonomy): domain Bacteria; kingdom Bacillati; phylum Actinomycetota; class Actinomycetes; order Micrococcales; family Micrococcaceae; genus Arthrobacter; species Arthrobacter sp. D3-16. The sequence goes on from NZ_CP096437.1 coordinate 4,065,270, forward strand.
ATCGCAGATTCCTACGTCCTTCGTCGGCTCCTAATGCCAAGGCATCCACCGTGTGCTCTTAAAAACTTGACCACAAAAGATCAATCAGTAATTTTCGAGAGAACCACGAAAACCAACCACACCCAACAACCACCCCCAAAAAGAGGGCCATCATCACGCGCAGCCAGATCCAGGTTCATATTCTTGGAAATTGCTTCTTATAAAAGATGCTCGCGTCCACTATGTAGTTCTCAAACAACAACCCCAAACCACACACCCCACACAACCCCCGCCAAAAGCGAAGAACAACCGTGTAATCGGTGCAGCCAGGAAACCAGAAACAAACAAACCCGCAAACCAACCCCACACGGGGACCAGTCCACAGCCCTGTTGCCTCAGGACCCAACAGTGTGCCAAACACTACCCGGCAGAAACGATCCGGCAAGCTTTCCTGGACACTCACGAGCGTCCGTACTAACAAGCCGGTCCATGCCACCAGGCACCTATTCGTTGATATTCCACCCATGAGCACCCGCCGCAGAACTTGCGTCTGCGCAACGGGCATATACTCCTGACAAACCCCCACCACCACATACGCGGCATGAACAGGTCTGTAGGTGCTCCTTAGAAAGGAGGTGATCCAGCCGCACCTTCCGGTACGGCTACCTTGTTACGACTTAGTCCCAATCGCCAGTCCCACCTTCGACAGCTCCCTCCCACAAGGGGTTAGGCCACCGGCTTCGGGTGTTACCAACTTTCGTGACTTGACGGGCGGTGTGTACAAGGCCCGGGAACGTATTCACCGCAGCGTTGCTGATCTGCGATTACTAGCGACTCCGACTTCATGGGGTCGAGTTGCAGACCCCAATCCGAACTGAGACCGGCTTTTTGGGATTAGCTCCACCTCACAGTATCGCAACCCTTTGTACCGGCCATTGTAGCATGCGTGAAGCCCAAGACATAAGGGGCATGATGATTTGACGTCGTCCCCACCTTCCTCCGAGTTGACCCCGGCAGTCTCCTATGAGTCCCCACCATCACGTGCTGGCAACATAGAACGAGGGTTGCGCTCGTTGCGGGACTTAACCCAACATCTCACGACACGAGCTGACGACAACCATGCACCACCTGTAAACCGACCGCAAGCGGGGGACCTGTTTCCAGGTCTTACCGGTTCATGTCAAGCCTTGGTAAGGTTCTTCGCGTTGCATCGAATTAATCCGCATGCTCCGCCGCTTGTGCGGGCCCCCGTCAATTCCTTTGAGTTTTAGCCTTGCGGCCGTACTCCCCAGGCGGGGCACTTAATGCGTTAGCTACGGCGCGGAAAACGTGGAATGTCCCCCACACCTAGTGCCCAACGTTTACGGCATGGACTACCAGGGTATCTAATCCTGTTCGCTCCCCATGCTTTCGCTCCTCAGCGTCAGTTAATGCCCAGAGACCTGCCTTCGCCATCGGTGTTCCTCCTGATATCTGCGCATTTCACCGCTACACCAGGAATTCCAGTCTCCCCTACATCACTCTAGTCTGCCCGTACCCACCGCAGATCCGGAGTTGAGCCCCGGACTTTCACGGCAGACGCGACAAACCGCCTACGAGCTCTTTACGCCCAATAATTCCGGATAACGCTTGCGCCCTACGTATTACCGCGGCTGCTGGCACGTAGTTAGCCGGCGCTTCTTCTGCAGGTACCGTCACTTTCGCTTCTTCCCTACTGAAAGAGGTTTACAACCCGAAGGCCGTCATCCCTCACGCGGCGTCGCTGCATCAGGCTTGCGCCCATTGTGCAATATTCCCCACTGCTGCCTCCCGTAGGAGTCTGGGCCGTGTCTCAGTCCCAGTGTGGCCGGTCACCCTCTCAGGCCGGCTACCCGTCGTCGCCTTGGTAAGCCATTACCTCACCAACAAGCTGATAGGCCGCGAGTCCATCCAAAACCACAAAAAGCTTTCCACCCCCCACCATGCGATGAGGAGTCATATCCGGTATTAGACCCAGTTTCCCAGGCTTATCCCAGAGTTAAGGGCAGGTTACTCACGTGTTACTCACCCGTTCGCCACTAATCCCCCCAGCAAGCTGGGGATCATCGTTCGACTTGCATGTGTTAAGCACGCCGCCAGCGTTCATCCTGAGCCAGGATCAAACTCTCCGTTGAAGTAAAACAAAAACAGACACAACCCCCAGCCCCGGGAAAACGGGACCAAAAGGCCGCACAAAATTTGAAACCAGCTGTAAAAACCAGACCACCCACAGGGGCGGGCAGCCCGGCAAATTCAACCAATTCATAAAACAAATCGGTATCAACAAACTTGGCACACTATTGAGTTCTCAAACAACAGACACACCCGGCACCACCCAACCAAACGGTTCAGGATCGCTCCGGAGCAACTTTTCAAACTTACCCGGTTTCAAGCAGCTTTGCAAATCGGCGTTTCCGCGACCTGCGCTACCCTCAACCGGCCCCACCTGCGGCCGGCACACCAAAAGGCGAACCATTTTCAGGCTGTTCACAAGGGGGATTGGCCGCTATCTTTCCGCTTCAGCGGCGGCGACTCAGAAAACAATACACTCCCCAGGCCCACCCCGCAAATCAACCCCACAACGCGCTGGCTACCCCCAAGAACCCCGAAATTCCGCGGTTTTCGGAGGCATAGCACCGGAGTCAGCGCCGTGCCAGCCAGCCAAGCTCCGGTATGGACTGGCTCACACTTCCGGAACCCGTCAGCCCCGGATGCTAAAGGTCAGCATGAAGTCTGCTTCCCGGGGCTTGAGCCGGTACTGCTCCAGCACGCCGGGACCACAGGCAGCGGTTCCCACACCACGGAGCGCATGGTCCACGTACACGTAACTCCTGCCATCAGCTGACAAGTCCGGGCGGTGAGCCGCTGCGTCCAAAATGCCCAGGCCGTAGGGCCGGACAGTTAAGGCAAAGGGATCTCCGGAAATCTCGAGCGTACTGCCCGTGAGCTCCAGGGCGGCCCGCCGCACTCCTGACCGCGCCCCGGACTCCTGCGGGCGCACGTAGTCCACGTCCAAATCGGTCAACGCCAATGAGAACAAACCCAGTCTTGCCCCCTGCCCCGTATCGGGGTAGCTCTGGTGAGGCCCCTGCCCGAACCACGTGACCGATCTGGTCTCTTCACCCAGGACGATTTCCAGTCCAATGCGGGCCCACTCCACCTGAAAACCGCGGTTGACCCATTCGCCATCAGGCCTGACCTGCGTCCGGAGTGCAGCCGTTGTACCGTCGCTGCTCCAGGTGTAGTCCACTAACACGCCATATTGCTTGTCGGCGGCGCTCACGCGGGTGCGGACCGTCAACGCTTCACCTCCCTCAGAGCAGGCTTCCGTGCTGATTTCCAGCAACCGCGTATGGAGCCGGTTCAGCCCGGCATCCGTCCACTGTGCGGCGAGAGGACGCTCGTCGGCGCCGCTCCACTCCCGGCCGAGGTCGTTGTCAGTTGGAGGCCACCACAGGGCCAGGCTCATTCTCTCAACGTGGACTCCACCGATGGAGGTGGGCATGCCCGTGACGCGGCTGAAAACCACCGGCCCCAGGCTGAGTTCGGCGTCCTGGATGAGTACGGGTTCAACCGGCGCTGGCTGAACCGCGGTGCCAAGCCCCCGAGCCGCCTGTCCCCACGCAACTTCATGCCCGGCTGATGCCCATGCTGAATCAACGGCAAGGACCGCGCTGACGGTCAGTACCGCGGGTCGGCCGTCGGGAAGTGACTTTGCGAGGGCAGCCAGGCTGGCGGGCAGCTCCACAACCGCGTCGGCCTGAGGCGCCACGGGCGCAACGTCCACCATGCCGGCGTCAATCGGCCCGCCGTCGGACTCAACTACGTACCGGAAGCTGTAGGCGCAGGTGTCAGCGAAATCCTGCCCGTTGCGGACGGTGAAGCCCGACCAGTCGCCGGCCACGGTGATCCGCAGCGGTTCGATGACTTTCTTGAAGTCCAGCAGTCCCGGCCTGGGATTGCGGTCCGGGTCCACCAGCCCATCGGTGACGAAGTTGCCGTCATGGACTTGCTCGCCGAAGTCTCCGCCGTACGCGTAGTGCTCGCCGCCGCCCGGAGTGGCGACGGTGATGCCGTGCTCCAGCCATTCCCAGACAAAGCCGCCCATCAGGCGCGGATACCGTTCGAAAAGCTTCTGGTACTCACTCATGCCACCGGGGCCGTTGCCCATGGCGTGCACGTATTCGCACAGCAGAAAAGGCATGGCCCGGCGTTGGGCATCCAGCGCGGAGTTTTCCAGGGCCGGCTCTATCCCCTGTCCGATCAGTGCCGTCTCCGCCTGGCTGGCATACATCCTTGAGTAGACGTCCACATGTGCGCAAGACCAGTCTCCCTCGTAATGGATGGGACGGGACGGATCCCTGTCCTTCGTCCAACGCGACATGGCGGCGAGGTTCCTGCCGGTGCCCGCCTCATTGCCGAGCGACCACATGATCACTGCCGGGTGGTTCTTATCCCGCTCGACCGTTCGGTGCATACGGTCTACCAGCGCGGCTTCCCACTGCGGGTCATCGCTGGGGTTTTGAGCCCAGCCGGCGCTTTCAAAGCCATGCGTCTCCAGGTCGCACTCAAGCACAACGTAGAAACCAAGCTGGTCCGCAAGCGCCAGGAACTCCGGGTGGGGCGGGTAATGGGACGTCCGGATGGCGTTGATGTTGTGCTGCTTCATGAGCCGCAACTCAGCCTCCACCACATCCCTGGGAACTACCCGGCCAAGGCGTGGATGGTGCTCGTGTCGGTTGACACCGCGCAGCAGGATCCGCCGTCCGTTGACCTTGAACTGGGTGTCCTCGATGGCGATGCTGCGGAAGCCGACCTGCAGTGCCACAACCTCCCCCGGAGTGCTGACGGTTGCCTCGTAGAGCCTGGGCATCTCCGCGGACCACGGCTCGACGGCGGGGAGCCGCACCTCAGTGCCTGCAGGCAGTTCCAGGTTCAGTTCCGGAACGCGGACGACGGCGTCAATCGCCTGTCCGCCCCGGCTTGCCTTCACGAGCAGGACGCCCTCGGCGGTGCGGTGGTCGTAGCCCGCATGCACAAAGACATCGTCGATGCCACCGGCAGGCCGCGCCTGCAGGGTAACGTCACGGAAGATGCCGGGGAGCCACCACATGTCCTGGTCCTCCACGTAGCTGGCGGCCGAGAACTGGGCGACGCGCACGGCCAGCGTGTTCGTCCCTTGCTCCAGGGTTCCGGAAACGTCGAATTCATGGGCAAGCCTGCTGCCGCGCGTTGTTCCAAGCTCCACTCCGTTCAGCCACACTGTTCCGGCGGATTCTATGCCGTCGAACCGCAACAGGGCGTGCGGAAGAAACTCGGGTCCGGCCTCAAAGACCACCACGTGGTCCCCGATGGGATTTGCCTCGGGAACGTGCGGAGGCTCCACGGCAAACGGGAATTGAACGTTGGTGTAGGCAGGCGCGCCGTGCCCTAGCAATGGCCAGCTGGACGGAACGGGCAGGTTCTCAAAGCCTCTCAGGTCCTTCCCCAGCTGCCAGCCGTCCTCCGGGGCCAGCCGGATCCCGGGGCTGTGCCTGAACTGCCATTCGCCGTTGAGCGACAACTTTGGTGCATCACTGTTCAGGAAGGCGCGCGCCGGCAGGCTACCGGCGCCGGGCTCCAGGGAGGACAACTGCCGGACGCCCTCAGCACCAAGTTCGAGGCTGAGCGCGGGTGAACCTGCCGCAAGTTCGGGGCTGCCGGTGGGCGCGGAGGGCGATTGAACTGACATGGGGTTCCTTGCTTCAGGGGTCAGACCGAAAGGTTGCGGGCGGCGGCGCCCCTTTGGGGACGGGTGCCACGTGAACGTTCACGTGGCACGCTGAGCTTAGCCGACATTGTCCCGTTTGAGTAGGGTCAGGCTGACTGGCGAAGAACCAACTCGTGCTTGAGAACCAGCATGGCGTTTTCGCTTCCGGCCACCACCGTACCGGTCAGCAGGCTATCGACAAGGTCGACGGCAGCCCGTCCAACCGCGCGCAGGTCCAAGGCAAGAGTGGTCAGTTCGGGCGTCAAGAGCTCCCCCAAAGGGATCCCGTCCATCCCGATAACGGCACAGTCCCCCGGCACTGTTTTGCCGACGTCCTGCAGTGCTTTTAGCGCCCCTGCCGCCATAAGGTCGTTGAATACCAAAAGCCCGTCCATTCCGCCGCGATGCTCGATCATGGAGTGGACGGCTTGCCGGGCAGAAGGGGCCGAATCAGCGGCCTGTTGTACCGTGAGCTCAATGCCCGCTTCCTTTGCTGCAGCGGCGACGGCCAGTCCACGCGTAGTGGCGGGGCCCTCTTGGTCCGAATCAAGGTAGGCAATCTCCCGGCAGTGCGCCGCTTGGAGGCGCTCCAGGGCGGTCCGCGCCGCGTAGGAGTAGTCAAAGGAGATGCCGCCGGCCGCGTGGCTTGACGGGTCGTCGAGTACCACTACCGGCCGCCGGCCCATCATCGCCTGGGCATCACCTGAGGAGGCGCCGAGATAACCGACGAGTGCGTCGACCTGGGGTGCGAGGCGGGTGACGGCGTCCAGGCCGCTCCCGCTGCCGTGGCCAAAGTCATCAACAACCACGTTCCAGCCCCGCTGCGTGGCCACTTCCACAACGCTGGACGCGAAAGCAGGAAAGTAGGGGTTGGTAAGGTCCGGGATGGCAAGCCCGAGAGAGACCCGCGCGCCTTGCACCAGGCCCTTGGCAAACCGGCTCGGGGTGTAGCCCAGCTCTGCAGCTAGCTGTTGAACCCGTTCCCGGGTTGCAGGACTGATTCCAGGCATGTCGTTCATGGCCCGCGTCACCGTCTGGCGCGAGACGCCCGCGGCGGCCGCCACATCCAGAATCGTTGCTCTGCGAATGCGCGTTTCACGGGAACCAGGGGTCATGTCCGTAAGTCTAGGCGGGCCGGAGCTTTCGACTGCTGGGACGCCTCAGGCGTTGTGTGTGTTAAATGTGGGAGGCCCCAACCTGGTGGTTGGGGCCTCGACCTAATGGTTGTCCGGCGGTGACCTACTCTCCCACACCCTCCCGGGTGCAGTACCATCGGCGCTGTGGGTCTTAGCTTCCGGGTTCGGAATGGGACCGGGCGTTTCCCCCACGCTATGACCGCCGTAACCCTTTTACCCGGCACCAGCCCCTTGGGGGTGGTGTGGGAAATCTCGTGTGGTTACAACATTTGCTTCTGCCGTATCAGGGCAGTGTGGTGTTGTTATTCAATTGTGGTTTGTTCCCTGGACAACGTACCGGTTTGGTTTGTTGTTCGGGAACCACATAGTGGACGCAAGCAGTCTTGTTATCTTTTTACCCTGCTTCATGGTGTGAACGTCTTTTGAATCGTTCACGAAGAGGGTGTGTGGTGTAAGTTATCGGCCTATTAGTACCGGTCAGCTTCACGAGTCGTTAGTCCTCGCTTCCACATCCGGCCTATCAACCCAGTGGTCTGGCTGGGGGCCTCTCACACACAAGGTGTATGGAAATCTCATCTTGAAGCGAGCTTCCCGCTTAGATGCTTTCAGCGGTTATCCCATCCGAACGTAGCTAATCAGCGGTGCACTTGGCAGTACAACTGACACACCAGAGGTTCGTCCGTCCCGGTCCTCTCGTACTAAGGACAGCCCTTCTCAAATTTCCTGCGCGCGCAGCGGATAGGGACCGAACTGTCTCACGACGTTCTAAACCCAGCTCGCGTACCGCTTTAATGGGCGAACAGCCCAACCCTTGGGACCTACTCCAGCCCCAGGATGCGACGAGCCGACATCGAGGTGCCAAACCATGCCGTCGATATGGACTCTTGGGCAAGATCAGCCTGTTATCCCCGAGGTACCTTTTATCCGTTGAGCGACGGCCATTCCACAATGTACCGCCGGATCACTAGTCCCGACTTTCGTCCCTGCTCGAGATGTCTCTCTCACAGTCAAGCTCCCTTGTGCACTTACACTCGACACCTGATTGCCAACCAGGCTGAGGGAACCTTTGGGCGCCTCCGTTACTTTTTAGGAGGCAACCGCCCCAGTTAAACTACCCATCAGGCACTGTCCCTGACCCGGATTACGGGCCGAAGTTAGATGTCCAAAGTGACCAGAGTGGTATTTCAACGATGACTCCACCCGAACTGGCGTCCGGGCTTCAACGTCTCCCACCTATCCTACACAAGCCACTCCGAACACCAATACCAAACTATAGTAAAGGTCTCGGGGTCTTTCCGTCCTGCTGCGCGTAACGAGCATCTTTACTCGTACTGCAATTTCGCCGAGTTTATGGTTGAGACAGCGGGGAAGTCGTTACTCCATTCGTGCAGGTCGGAACTTACCCGACAAGGAATTTCGCTACCTTAGGATGGTTATAGTTACCACCGCCGTTTACTGGGGCTTAAATTCTCAGCTTCGCCTTGCGGCTAACCGGTCCTCTTAACCTTCCAGCACCGGGCAGGAGTCAGTCCGTATACATCGTCTTGCGACTTCGCACGGACCTGTGTTTTTAGTAAACAGTCGCTTCCCCCTGGTCTCTGCGGCCCCGATCCCCTCCGGAACGCATGGTTCCATCAAGGTTGGGGCCCCCCTTCTCCCGAAGTTACGGGGGCATTTTGCCGAGTTCCTTAACCATAATTCTCTCGATCGCCTTAGTATTCTCTACCTGATCACCTGTGTCGGTTTGGGGTACGGGCGGCTAAAACCTCGCGTCGATGCTTTTCTCGGCAGCATAGGATCACCAAATCCCCCCAAACGGGGGTCCCATCAGATCTCAGGCATCATGAACAGCGGATTTGCCTACCGTTCGCCCTACATCCTTAGACCGGGACAACCATCGCCCGGCTTGGCTACCTTCCTGCGTCACACCTGTTAATACGCTTGCCTCCCAGGATCAGGTCCTGCGCTCCACCAAAACCCTTCACCCACAAGGGGTGTCAGGCAGGTCTCGGGCAGTTAGTATCCCCTGTTCAGCATGGGCGGTTTTTCGCCGGTACGGGAATATCAACCCGTTGTCCATCGACTACGCCTGTCGGCCTCGCCTTAGGTCCCGACTTACCCAGGGCAGATTAGCTTGACCCTGGAACCCTTGATCATTCGGCGGACGGGTTTCTCACCCGTCTTTCGCTACTCATGCCTGCATTCTCACTCGTGTAGGCTCCACCGCTGGTTTACACCGCGACTTCACTGCCCACACGACGCTCCCCTACCCATCCAGACGCCTGAACCACAAGGGCTTAGCTAATATCTGAATGCCACAACTTCGGCGGTGTACTTGAGCCCCGCTACATTGTCGGCGCGGAATCACTTGACCAGTGAGCTATTACGCACTCTTTTAAGGATGGCTGCTTCTAAGCCAACCTCCTGGTTGTCTTCGCAACTCCACATCCTTTCCCACTTAGCACACGCTTAGGGGCCTTAGTTGGTGGTCTGGGCTGTTTCCCTCTCGACTATGAAGCTTATCCCCCACAGTCTCACTGCTGCGCTCTCACTTACCGGCATTCGGAGTTTGGCTGACGTCAGTAACCTTGTAGGGCCCATTAGCCATCCAGTAGCTCTACCTCCGGTAAGAAACACGCAACGCTGCACCTAAATGCATTTCGGGGAGAACCAGCTATCACGAAGTTTGATTGGCCTTTCACCCCTACCCACAGCTCATCCCCTCCATTTTCAACTGAAGTGGGTTCGGTCCTCCACGACGTCTTACCGTCGCTTCAACCTGGCCATGGGTAGATCACTTCGCTTCGGGTCTAGATCACGCCACTGCAACGCCCTATTCAGACTCGCTTTCGCTACGGCTTCCCCACACGGGTTAACCTCGCGACGTAACACTAACTCGCAGGCTCATTCTTCAAAAGGCACGCCGTCACAACTACAAGGCTGCTCCGACGGATTGTAAGCACACGGTTTCAGGTACTGTTTCACTCCCCTCCCGGGGTACTTTTCACCTTTCCCTCACGGTACTGGTCCGCTATCGGTCATTAGGGAGTATTTAGGCTTATCAGGTGGTCCTGACAGATTCACACGGGATTTCTCGGGCCCCGTGCTACTTGGGATACTCATCCGGGCGGTACACAACATTTCGGTTACGGGGCTCACACCCTCTCTGGCCGGCCTTTCAAGACCGTTCACCTATGCCTGCACATCACACCCCACCAACCCGGCAGAATTGGTATGGAAAGTCCCACAACCCCGACCATGCAACGCCCGCCGGCTATCACACATGGAACGGTTTAGCCTGATCCGCGTTCGCTCGCCACTACTAACGGAATCACTATTGTTTTCTCTTCCTGCGGGTACTGAGATGTTTCACTTCCCCGCGTTCCCTCCACGCACCCTATGTGTTCAGATGCGGGTCACCAGATCACTCGCGCGTCTGGCGGGGTTTCCCCATTCGGACACCCTGGGATCACAGTCCGGTTATCGACTCCCCCAGGCTTATCGCAGATTCCTACGTCCTTCGTCGGCTCCTAATGCCAAGGCATCCACCGTGTGCTCTTAAAAACTTGACCACAAAAGATCAATCAGTAATTTTCGAGAGAACCACGAAAACCAACCACACCCAACAACCACCCCCAAAAAGAGGGCCATCATCACGCGCAGCCAGATCCAGGTTCATATTCTTGGAAATTGCTTCTTATAAAAGATGCTCGCGTCCACTATGTAGTTCTCAAACAACAACCCCAAACCACACACCCCACACAACCCCCGCCAAAAGCGAAGAACAACCGTGTAATCGGTGCAGCCAGGAAACCAGAAACAAACAAACCCGCAAACCAACCCCACACGGGGACCAGTCCACAGCCCTGTTGCCTCAGGACCCAACAGTGTGCCAAACACTACCCGGCAGAAACGATCCGGCAAGCTTTCCTGGACACTCACGAGCGTCCGTACTAACAAGCCGGTCCATGCCACCAGGCACCTATTCGTTGATATTCCACCCATGAGCACCCGCCGCAGAACTTGCGTCTGCGCAACGGGCATATACTCCTGACAAACCCCCACCACCACATACGCGGCATGAACAGGTCTGTAGGTGCTCCTTAGAAAGGAGGTGATCCAGCCGCACCTTCCGGTACGGCTACCTTGTTACGACTTAGTCCCAATCGCCAGTCCCACCTTCGACAGCTCCCTCCCACAAGGGGTTAGGCCACCGGCTTCGGGTGTTACCAACTTTCGTGACTTGACGGGCGGTGTGTACAAGGCCCGGGAACGTATTCACCGCAGCGTTGCTGATCTGCGATTACTAGCGACTCCGACTTCATGGGGTCGAGTTGCAGACCCCAATCCGAACTGAGACCGGCTTTTTGGGATTAGCTCCACCTCACAGTATCGCAACCCTTTGTACCGGCCATTGTAGCATGCGTGAAGCCCAAGACATAAGGGGCATGATGATTTGACGTCGTCCCCACCTTCCTCCGAGTTGACCCCGGCAGTCTCCTATGAGTCCCCACCATCACGTGCTGGCAACATAGAACGAGGGTTGCGCTCGTTGCGGGACTTAACCCAACATCTCACGACACGAGCTGACGACAACCATGCACCACCTGTAAACCGACCGCAAGCGGGGGACCTGTTTCCAGGTCTTACCGGTTCATGTCAAGCCTTGGTAAGGTTCTTCGCGTTGCATCGAATTAATCCGCATGCTCCGCCGCTTGTGCGGGCCCCCGTCAATTCCTTTGAGTTTTAGCCTTGCGGCCGTACTCCCCAGGCGGGGCACTTAATGCGTTAGCTACGGCGCGGAAAACGTGGAATGTCCCCCACACCTAGTGCCCAACGTTTACGGCATGGACTACCAGGGTATCTAATCCTGTTCGCTCCCCATGCTTTCGCTCCTCAGCGTCAGTTAATGCCCAGAGACCTGCCTTCGCCATCGGTGTTCCTCCTGATATCTGCGCATTTCACCGCTACACCAGGAATTCCAGTCTCCCCTACATCACTCTAGTCTGCCCGTACCCACCGCAGATCCGGAGTTGAGCCCCGGACTTTCACGGCAGACGCGACAAACCGCCTACGAGCTCTTTACGCCCAATAATTCCGGATAACGCTTGCGCCCTACGTATTACCGCGGCTGCTGGCACGTAGTTAGCCGGCGCTTCTTCTGCAGGTACCGTCACTTTCGCTTCTTCCCTACTGAAAGAGGTTTACAACCCGAAGGCCGTCATCCCTCACGCGGCGTCGCTGCATCAGGCTTGCGCCCATTGTGCAATATTCCCCACTGCTGCCTCCCGTAGGAGTCTGGGCCGTGTCTCAGTCCCAGTGTGGCCGGTCACCCTCTCAGGCCGGCTACCCGTCGTCGCCTTGGTAAGCCATTACCTCACCAACAAGCTGATAGGCCGCGAGTCCATCCAAAACCACAAAAAGCTTTCCACCCCCCACCATGCGATGAGGAGTCATATCCGGTATTAGACCCAGTTTCCCAGGCTTATCCCAGAGTTAAGGGCAGGTTACTCACGTGTTACTCACCCGTTCGCCACTAATCCCCCCAGCAAGCTGGGGATCATCGTTCGACTTGCATGTGTTAAGCACGCCGCCAGCGTTCATCCTGAGCCAGGATCAAACTCTCCGTTGAAGTAAAACAAAAACAGACACAACCCCCAGCCCCGGGAAAACGGGACCAAAAGGCCGCACAAAATTTGAAACCAGCTGTAAAAACCAGACCACCCACAGGGGCGGGCAGCCCGGCAAATTCAACCAATTCATAAAACAAATCGGTATCAACAAACTTGGCACACTATTGAGTTCTCAAACAACAGACACACCCGGCACCACCCAACCAAACGGTTCAGGATCGCTCCGGAGCAACTTTTCAAACTTACCCGATCACCCGCCCCGACGCAAATCCATGTTCCAGGACCCACACCAGCGGGAAACCGCCCCCACCCCTACCAGAGGTCCTCGAAAGACCTACCAGAAAAGGCATCAATTTTTGGGGGTTTTGGCCGCCCGCGGTAACCAGCTCTTCGCTGTTCCCCTCGCGGCGACTTAGAAAACAATACACCCCCACCCCCGGCACCGCAAATCCACCCCCCGGCCCACCCGAAGGCCCTCACAAACCCCGCCAACACAAGGAAGTATCCGGGGATGGTGGCCCGCACCCACCTTCCCCACCAGGAAAGACACGATATGGACCCGATCACACTTACGCAATCTTCAATGCCGGACCCCGAAGATCCAGCTTCACCGCAGCGGGGGTTGGAAAGTTCGAAACGCGGCCGGCCGATCGCGGCTGCAGAAGCCCCTCCCCTTTGGCAGAGAAATCAACCAACAGGCCCGGCCCGACAGCACGATCGTTGCCGACGAACGCCACGACGAAGTGCTCGCCGCCTGGCTGTAGGTCCAACAAGTCCGCTCGGTCTACAGGTGCAAGACCCCGGGGCGAGGGCCTGCTTACCACGGAGAAGCTCCTCGCGTCGCCGCCTACCTGCCCGGTCCAGGGGTTTAAGCGGCTCGCGAAGACACTCAAGCAGTGGCGCGAGGCGTTCCTGGCTTACTTCAACGTCGCCGGCTGAATGTTGGCTGGCGCGCCAGTTCCGGGGGACAGCGGTTGCGCAAACGCAGCCGGCGGCCGGATCTTGTGTCACCGTTCGCAGTGGGCTCCGTCGTGTACCCGCTCAGATCGGTCAGCGGCGCACCCGATAGCGGAGGTGAAGCACCCGGTTGCCCTGAATCACCACGTCGGGATCCTCCAACCGGCGCTGTGCGTGGACCGACCCGAAGTAGCGCTTGCCGGACCCGAACACGACGGGTACGACATCCATGCGCACCTCCTCCACCAGGCCGGCGGCAAGCATCTGGCCACCGACGTCACCAGCGGCGACCTCAACGATGCGGTCACCCGCAAGCTCTTGTGCCTTGGCCATGGCTGCCTCGACGCCGTCGACGAAATGAAACGGCGCGTCGAGGTCCCAGCCCTTGGGCTGCGGCCGGTGCGTCACGACGACCATGTGGTCGATCCCGCTCGGAGGATTCCCGTCCCAGCCATCCGTCAGGTCGAAGACGTGGCGGCCGCAGAGTGTCACCCCGATCTGGTCCCAGTACGGCCGGGTGTAGTCGTAGGAAGGCTGCGACACCTTCACCTCGCCGCTCTCGTCCAACGGGACGTCACCGTTGGTCAACCAGTCGAACAGCAGTCCGGGCTAATAATTCTCGTCCGCGATGAAACCGTCCACCGACACCGAGCTGTACATGACCACTTTGCCCACGGGTCTCTCCTCGGCTTTGGGGTGCCCCCACATTAGCGTCTCGCGAGCGGTCGCTCTACTGAAGAATGATCGGCCGGCAGCGGCCAGCCGTGCAACCGCGTGGCCGGGATGTTTGCGCAGAACCTCCGCCGGACTGCGACGTACCGGGTCGGGGTGAGCGCGGTGAACGCTCGGGACCCGGGGCTGAAGGGGGTCTACTCGAAGTAGTCCGCGCCGCCGGCAAGATCGCCCCAGTCGACCGGCTGCCCAGGTTGACGATGAGCAGCGCCGACGGCGTCGGCGGCGGGCTGTCTCTCACCGTCGTCTCAGGTAGGAAGAGCCGCTTTCGTAGTGGTGGGCCGGCGGTTTGGGGGGCGTTCGACGGCGGTGCTGGCGGCGGGGTTCGCCCACCAGGCGCTTGCGTGTGTGTCCTGGGCGTTGTGTCTGTTAAATGCGGCAGGGCCCTGACGTCGTTTGTCAGGGCCCTGCTCTAATTTATGTCCGGCGGTGACCTACTCTCCCACACCCTCCCGGGTGCAGTACCATCGGCGCTGTGGGTCTTAGCTTCCGGGTTCGGAATGGGACCGGGCGTTTCCCCCACGCTATGACCGCCGTAACCCTTTTACCCGGCACCAGCCCCTTGGGGGTGGTGTGGGAAATCTCGTGTGGTTACAACAATTGCTTCTGCCGTATCAGGGCAGTGTGGTGTTGTTATTCAATTGTGGTTTGTTCCCTGGACAACGTACCGGTTTGGTTTGTTGTTCGGGAACCACATAGTGGACGCAAGCAGTCTTGTTATCTTTTTACCCTGCTTCAGGTGTGAACGTCTTTTGAATCCGTTCACGAAGAGGGTGTGTGGTGTAAGTTATCGGCCTATTAGTACCGGTCAGCTTCACGAGTCGTTAGTCCTCGCTTCCACATCCGGCCTATCAACCCAGTGGTCTGGCTGGGGGCCTCTCACACACAAGGTGTATGGAAATCTCATCTTGAAGCGAGCTTCCCGCTTAGATGCTTTCAGCGGTTATCCCATCCGAACGTAGCTAATCAGCGGTGCACTTGGCAGTACAACTGACACACCAGAGGTTCGTCCGTCCCGGTCCTCTCGTACTAAGGACAGCCCTTCTCAAATTTCCTGCGCGCGCAGCGGATAGGGACCGAACTGTCTCACGACGTTCTAAACCCAGCTCGCGTACCGCTTTAATGGGCGAACAGCCCAACCCTTGGGACCTACTCCAGCCCCAGGATGCGACGAGCCGACATCGAGGTGCCAAACCATGCCGTCGATATGGACTCTTGGGCAAGATCAGCCTGTTATCCCCGAGGTACCTTTTATCCGTTGAGCGACGGCCATTCCACAATGTACCGCCGGATCACTAGTCCCGACTTTCGTCCCTGCTCGAGATGTCTCTCTCACAGTCAAGCTCCCTTGTGCACTTACACTCGACACCTGATTGCCAACCAGGCTGAGGGAACCTTTGGGCGCCTCCGTTACTTTTTAGGAGGCAACCGCCCCAGTTAAACTACCCATCAGGCACTGTCCCTGACCCGGATTACGGGCCGAAGTTAGATGTCCAAAGTGACCAGAGTGGTATTTCAACGATGACTCCACCCGAACTGGCGTCCGGGCTTCAACGTCTCCCACCTATCCTACACAAGCCACTCCGAACACCAATACCAAACTATAGTAAAGGTCTCGGGGTCTTTCCGTCCTGCTGCGCGTAACGAGCATCTTTACTCGTACTGCAATTTCGCCGAGTTTATGGTTGAGACAGCGGGGAAGTCGTTACTCCATTCGTGCAGGTCGGAACTTACCCGACAAGGAATTTCGCTACCTTAGGATGGTTATAGTTACCACCGCCGTTTACTGGGGCTTAAATTCTCAGCTTCGCCTTGCGGCTAACCGGTCCTCTTAACCTTCCAGCACCGGGCAGGAGTCAGTCCGTATACATCGTCTTGCGACTTCGCACGGACCTGTGTTTTTAGTAAACAGTCGCTTCCCCCTGGTCTCTGCGGCCCCGATCCCCTCCGGAACGCATGGTTCCATCAAGGTTGGGGCCCCCCTTCTCCCGAAGTTACGGGGGCATTTTGCCGAGTTCCTTAACCATAATTCTCTCGATCGCCTTAGTATTCTCTACCTGATCACCTGTGTCGGTTTGGGGTACGGGCGGCTAAAACCTCGCGTCGATGCTTTTCTCGGCAGCATAGGATCACCAAATCCCCCCAAACGGGGGTCCCATCAGATCTCAGGCATCATGAACAGCGGATTTGCCTACCGTTCGCCCTACATCCTTAGACCGGGACAACCATCGCCCGGCTTGGCTACCTTCCTGCGTCACACCTGTTAATACGCTTGCCTCCCAGGATCAGGTCCTGCGCTCCACCAAAACCCTTCACCCACAAGGGGTGTCAGGCAGGTCTCGGGCAGTTAGTATCCCCTGTTCAGCATGGGCGGTTTTTCGCCGGTACGGGAATATCAACCCGTTGTCCATCGACTACGCCTGTCGGCCTCGCCTTAGGTCCCGACTTACCCAGGGCAGATTAGCTTGACCCTGGAACCCTTGATCATTCGGCGGACGGGTTTCTCACCCGTCTTTCGCTACTCATGCCTGCATTCTCACTCGTGTAGGCTCCACCGCTGGTTTACACCGCGACTTCACTGCCCACACGACGCTCCCCTACCCATCCAGACGCCTGAACCACAAGGGCTTAGCTAATATCTGAATGCCACAACTTCGGCGGTGTACTTGAGCCCCGCTACATTGTCGGCGCGGAATCACTTGACCAGTGAGCTATTACGCACTCTTTTAAGGATGGCTGCTTCTAAGCCAACCTCCTGGTTGTCTTCGCAACTCCACATCCTTTCCCACTTAGCACACGCTTAGGGGCCTTAGTTGGTGGTCTGGGCTGTTTCCCTCTCGACTATGAAGCTTATCCCCCACAGTCTCACTGCTGCGCTCTCACTTACCGGCATTCGGAGTTTGGCTGACGTCAGTAACCTTGTAGGGCCCATTAGCCATCCAGTAGCTCTACCTCCGGTAAGAAACACGCAACGCTGCACCTAAATGCATTTCGGGGAGAACCAGCTATCACGAAGTTTGATTGGCCTTTCACCCCTACCCACAGCTCATCCCCTCCATTTTCAACTGAAGTGGGTTCGGTCCTCCACGACGTCTTACCGTCGCTTCAACCTGGCCATGGGTAGATCACTTCGCTTCGGGTCTAGATCACGCCACTGCAACGCCCTATTCAGACTCGCTTTCGCTACGGCTTCCCCACACGGGTTAACCTCGCGACGTAACACTAACTCGCAGGCTCATTCTTCAAAAGGCACGCCGTCACAACTACAAGGCTGCTCCGACGGATTGTAAGCACACGGTTTCAGGTACTGTTTCACTCCCCTCCCGGGGTACTTTTCACCTTTCCCTCACGGTACTGGTCCGCTATCGGTCATTAGGGAGTATTTAGGCTTATCAGGTGGTCCTGACAGATTCACACGGGATTTCTCGGGCCCCGTGCTACTTGGGATACTCATCCGGGCGGTACACAACATTTCGGTTACGGGGCTCACACCCTCTCTGGCCGGCCTTTCAAGACCGTTCACCTATGCCTGCACATCACACCCCACCAACCCGGCAGAATTGGTATGGAAAGTCCCACAACCCCGACCATGCAACGCCCGCCGGCTATCACACATGGAACGGTTTAGCCTGATCCGCGTTCGCTCGCCACTACTAACGGAATCACTATTGTTTTCTCTTCCTGCGGGTACTGAGATGTTTCACTTCCCCGCGTTCCCTCCACGCACCCTATGTGTTCAGATGCGGGTCACCAGATCACTCGCGCGTCTGGCGGGGTTTCCCCATTCGGACACCCTGGGATCACAGTCCGGTTATCGACTCCCCCAGGCTTATCGCAGATTCCTACGTCCTTCTTCGGCTCCTAATGCCAAGGCATCCACCGTGTGCTCTTAAAAACTTGACCACAAAAGATCAATCAGTAATTTTCGAGAGAACCACGAAAACCAACCACACCCAACAACCACCCCCAAAAAGAGGGCCATCATCACGCGCAGCCAGATCCAGGTTCATATTCTTGGAAATTGCTTCTTATAAAAGATGCTCGCGTCCACTATGTAGTTCTCAAACAACAACCCCAAACCACACACCCCACACAACCCCCGCCAAAAGCGAAGAACAACCGTGTAATCGGTGCAGCCAGGAAACCAGAAACAAACAAACCCGCAAACCAACCCCACACGGGGACCAGTCCACAGCCCTGTTGCCTCAGGACCCAACAGTGTGCCAAACACTACCCGGCAGAAACGATCCGGCAAGCTTTCCTGGACACTCACGAGCGTCCGTACTAACAAGCCGGCCCGTGCCACCAGGCACCTATTCGTTGATATTCCACCCATGAGCACCCGCCGCAGAACTTGCGTCTGCGCAACGGGCATATACTCCTGACAAACCCCCACCACCACATACGCGGCATGAACAGGTCTGTAGGTGCTCCTTAGAAAGGAGGTGATCCAGCCGCACCTTCCGGTACGGCTACCTTGTTACGACTTAGTCCCAATCGCCAGTCCCACCTTCGACAGCTCCCTCCCACAAGGGGTTAGGCCACCGGCTTCGGGTGTTACCAACTTTCGTGACTTGACGGGCGGTGTGTACAAGGCCCGGGAACGTATTCACCGCAGCGTTGCTGATCTGCGATTACTAGCGACTCCGACTTCATGGGGTCGAGTTGCAGACCCCAATCCGAACTGAGACCGGCTTTTTGGGATTAGCTCCACCTCACAGTATCGCAACCCTTTGTACCGGCCATTGTAGCATGCGTGAAGCCCAAGACATAAGGGGCATGATGATTTGACGTCGTCCCCACCTTCCTCCGAGTTGACCCCGGCAGTCTCCTATGAGTCCCCACCATCACGTGCTGGCAACATAGAACGAGGGTTGCGCTCGTTGCGGGACTTAACCCAACATCTCACGACACGAGCTGACGACAACCATGCACCACCTGTAAACCGACCGCAAGCGGGGGACCTGTTTCCAGGTCTTACCGGTTCATGTCAAGCCTTGGTAAGGTTCTTCGCGTTGCATCGAATTAATCCGCATGCTCCGCCGCTTGTGCGGGCCCCCGTCAATTCCTTTGAGTTTTAGCCTTGCGGCCGTACTCCCCAGGCGGGGCACTTAATGCGTTAGCTACGGCGCGGAAAACGTGGAATGTCCCCCACACCTAGTGCCCAACGTTTACGGCATGGACTACCAGGGTATCTAATCCTGTTCGCTCCCCATGCTTTCGCTCCTCAGCGTCAGTTAATGCCCAGAGACCTGCCTTCGCCATCGGTGTTCCTCCTGATATCTGCGCATTTCACCGCTACACCAGGAATTCCAGTCTCCCCTACATCACTCTAGTCTGCCCGTACCCACCGCAGATCCGGAGTTGAGCCCCGGACTTTCACGGCAGACGCGACAAACCGCCTACGAGCTCTTTACGCCCAATAATTCCGGATAACGCTTGCGCCCTACGTATTACCGCGGCTGCTGGCACGTAGTTAGCCGGCGCTTCTTCTGCAGGTACCGTCACTTTCGCTTCTTCCCTACTGAAAGAGGTTTACAACCCGAAGGCCGTCATCCCTCACGCGGCGTCGCTGCATCAGGCTTGCGCCCATTGTGCAATATTCCCCACTGCTGCCTCCCGTAGGAGTCTGGGCCGTGTCTCAGTCCCAGTGTGGCCGGTCACCCTCTCAGGCCGGCTACCCGTCGTCGCCTTGGTAAGCCATTACCTCACCAACAAGCTGATAGGCCGCGAGTCCATCCAAAACCACAAAAAGCTTTCCACCCCCCACCATGCGATGAGGAGTCATATCCGGTATTAGACCCAGTTTCCCAGGCTTATCCCAGAGTTAAGGGCAGGTTACTCACGTGTTACTCACCCGTTCGCCACTAATCCCCCCAGCAAGCTGGGGATCATCGTTCGACTTGCATGTGTTAAGCACGCCGCCAGCGTTCATCCTGAGCCAGGATCAAACTCTCCGTTGAAGTAAAACAAAAACAGACACAACCCCCAGCCCCGGGAAAACGGGACCAAAAGGCCGCACAAAATTTGAAACCAGCTGTAAAAACCAGACCACCCACAGGGGCGGGCAGCCCGGCAAATTCAACCAATTCATAAAACAAATCGGTATCAACAAACTTGGCACACTATTGAGTTCTCAAACAACAGACACACCCGGCACCACCCAACCAAACGGTTCAGGATCGCTCCGGAGCAACTTTTCAAACTTACCCGATCACCCGCCCCGACGCAAATCCATGTTCCAGGACCCACACCAGCGGGAAACCGCCCCCACCCCTACCAGAGGTCCTCGAAAGACCTACCAGAAAAGGCATCAATTTTTGGGGGTTTTGGCCGCCCGCGGTAACCAGCTCTTCGCTGTTCCCCTCGCGGCGACTTAGAAAACAATACACCCCCACCCCCGGCACCGCAAATCCACCCCCCGGCGGCCCTGTTCCGCGTCATCCCGCGGCAAAACCGGCCGTGGGCCCCCAAGCCCTCCGCCCGGCGTCGTACTTTCCTTGTATGCCGTGCACCACAGCCTTGGAGGCTTAAAACAGAAAGAGCCGGCAACCGTAAGGTTGCCGGCTCTTTCTCAAGCAGCTGGTATCAGCGGAGCTGGATTACCAGGAAGACTTGGTGATGCCCGGGAGTTCGCCCTTGTGGGCCATGTCGCGGAAGCGGACACGGGAGATGCCGAACTTCTGGAGGGTACCGCGGGGACGTCCGTCGATGATGTCGCGGTTACGCAGACGGATCGGGGACGCGTTGCGGGGAAGCTTCTGCAGACCCAGGCGGGCTGCTTCGCGTGCTTCGTCGGTTGCATTTTCGTCAACCAGGGTCTTCTTCAGCTCGAGGCGCTTTGCAGCGTAACGCTCAACGATGACCTTGCGCTGCTCGTTGCGAGCAATCTTGGACTTCTTAGCCATGGTTTAGCGCTCCTCTCGGAATTCGACGTGCTGGCGGATCTTGGGGTCGTACTTCTTCAGGACCATGCGGTCCGGATCGTTACGACGGTTCTTGCGGGTTACGTAGGTGTAACCCGTGCCCGCGGTCGACTTGAGCTTGATGATCGGACGTACGTCCTTGTCCTTGGCCACTAGAGCTTCACCCCACGAGCGAGAATGTCGGCGACGACAACGTCGATGCCGCGTACGTCGATGGTCTTGATGCCCTTTGCAGAAACCTGCAGCGTGACATTACGGCGCAGGGACGGAACCCAGTAGCGCTTCTTCTGAATGTTCGGATCGAACCGACGCTTGTTGCGGCGGTGCGAGTGCGAAATGCTGTGCCCAAAGCCCGGCTCGGCTCCGGTCACTTGGCAGTGTGCTGCCATGACTTCTCCTCAAGAATTGAAAGTAATGATCCGCATATCTGCTGCTGGACCATGCTGCTAAGGGCGACCCAAAAATGAAGAAGGGCAACGGTTAGTCGCGCAACTTGAGCCCCTAACTACCGGCCGCCCTGGAGAAATTACCGGACAACCGGAGCAATTGCGCACGCTCCGCGCACTTAGCGCCTACCAAGTCTACGAGTTCCCGCAATTAAAGACCAATCCGGCCCCGAAGGGTGTATAAGGAGGGCCGGTGGCTAGAGCCGGGTGAGCTGGGGATACTTTGGCTTCAAGCCATCACCCGAGGACCTCCCGGTGACGCGCCGGACAACCCATGGGCCCGCATACTCTCGGAACCAGCGGGCGTTTGCGCGGATGGCATCCACGCCACTGAGCTCCGGGACGGGGGTCATGGGCGGGACGTCGATGGAGTGGTCATGTTCCAGCACGTCCAGCACGCGCTTGGCCATGTTGGCATGGCCGGCGGCAGACATATGCATCCGGTCCTGCGCCCACATTCCCCAGTCGTAGTACTCACTGAAGCGCCAGTAGTCCACCAGCAATGCGCCGTGGTCGCCGGCGATGCCGCGGACCAGTTCGTTGTAGATGGCCGTCCGTCCGCGCGTCGTACTGAAGACCTTCGAACCCCTGGCGTCGAAGCCGGTGAACATGACCACGGCGGCGCCGGCCGCGCGCAGCTTGGCGATGGCGTCGTCGTACTCCACCAGGAGGTTGTCGATGTCGATCCTCGGGCGCAGGATGTCGTTGGCACCCGCATAAACGCTCACCAGGGTGGGTTTAAGTTCGACGGCGGCATCCACCTGCTCAGCCAGGATCTGGCGAAGCTTTTTTCCGCGGATAGCGAGGTTGGCGTAGCCGAAGCCGGGGTCAGCGGCTCCCAACTGCTCGGCCACCCGGTCTGCCCAGCCTCGGACACCATTGGGGCGGGTGGGGTCGTCGTCGCCCACACCTTCGGTGAAGGAGTCACCAAGGGCCACGTAGCGGGTCGTGAAATCCATTCGGCTAGTTTGCCATCAGTTGCTGGGAGCAACCAACCATGGGTGAACGTCTAGCTTTCCCGCAGGATCCAGTGGTCGGCGTCCAGCCGGCCAACCACCTTCTCGCCGATACGCGCCAGATCCTGCACGTCCTGTTCCGTCAAGGCGTCCAGGAACAGGTCCCTAACGGTTTCGACATGACCGGGGGCCAGGCCGACGATCGTCGCCATGCCTTCTTCAGTGAGATGGGCCGTGGTGACGCGGGCGTCGTGCGGGTGCGGACGCCGCTCCACCCACCCCCGCTTCTGCAGTTTGGTCACCACATGCGAAAGCCGCGACAACGAAGCACTGCTGCGCGCGGCGAGCTCACTCATCGGCAGGAACCGCTCTTCTGCCTCAGACAGCATGGCCAGGACCGTGTAGTCGAAAAGGGACAGCTTCCCCGCTGCATGGAGCTTCGTGTCGAGGGCCGCCGGCAGGAGGGTATTGATGCTTACCAGGGCCAGCCAGGCACGGCGTTCGTCGGCGGTGAGCCAGCGGGGTTCGGTCATATGCCCATTCTACGAGAAGACAGCGGTTGATCCTTCAAGTAGCGGCAGGGCCGGCCGGTAGGCTGGGCGCATGTATGTTGTCTCACTGACTTACCGGGTACCCCAGGACATCGTGGACTTCCACAACGACGCCCACATCGCCTGGCTGAAGAAGGCTTTCGACGACGGCGTGTTCATTGCCGCAGGGCGCAAGGTCCCGCGGACGGGCGGGATGTTGCTCTCCAGGGCAGACCGCGCCACGCTGGACGCCAGCCTGGCACAGGACCCGTTCTATTCGAATGGCGTTGCCGACTTCGAAGTGGTGGAGTTCCACGCCGCCAGAGTGGCATCGGGCTTTGAGAACCTGCTGGACAGTTAGGGCCAAGCGTTACCCGCCCGGGACATGGCGGCGATCTTTTTCAGGCCGCCCTTTCGCGGCACCTTTACCGGTTCCGGCCACCGCGGCGTGAGCTGGTCACCCAGCGTGACGCCGCGCAACTTCCGACCGAACAGCGGCAGGACCCAGTCGTGGATCCAGCGCCGCTGGTGCTGCTCCCACTCCCGGAGGCTGAGCTTTGGCGGCGGTTCCCAGTCCTTGAGCCGGATCTTGTGCGGCACTCCCAACTGGTCCAGCACCTGGCCCGCCAAGTACTTGTGCCCGGC
This sequence comes from Arthrobacter sp. D3-16, assembly GCF_054408515.1. NCBI lineage: Bacteria > Bacillati > Actinomycetota > Actinomycetes > Micrococcales > Micrococcaceae > Arthrobacter > Arthrobacter sp. D3-16. The sequence goes on from NZ_CP096437.1 coordinate 4,088,977, forward strand.
CTTGGACATGTGGAGCCGGTCCGAGTCCCACATCCGGCGGTCATGGAAGGCGTCCAGGCACCAGTAGTCCACCAGCACGGCTCCGTACTTGGCTGCGATGGCACGGACTTGTTGGTTGTAAAAGTTGTTGCGCTTCTTTAACGGCTCGAGGAGGGCGGAAACTTTCACATCGAAGCCGGTAAAGAGCACCAGGGTGGCGCCCGTAGCCGCCAATTGCGCCACAAGCTTTTCATAGTCGTCCATGAGCACGGCCATATCCGTTTTCAGGTCCAGGATGTCGTTGCCGCCGGCGTAGAGCGTGACCAGGGTGGGCCGCATCGCCAGCGCAGGCTCCAGCTGCTCGCCAATGACGTGCCGAAGCCGCTTGCTCCTGATCGCCAGGTTCGCGTATCGCCATCCCGGCTGCGCCTTCGCCAGTTTCTCCGCCACCCGGTCCGCCCAGCCCCGGACGCCGTTGGGCAACCGCTCGTCCCGGTCTCCGACACCCTCAGTAAAAGAGTCTCCAAGAGCAACAAACACCCGCCGCCCGGAATCAGGAAGCAAAGGTTCAGAACGCACCAAGCCAACGTAACCCCCACAGAAAGAGAGCAGGGAAAGCCAAGGTGAAGCTCAGGTAAGCGAGGCAGGGCCGGGTGCGTTGTTTTGGGTAGGAGCGCATCGCCGACTGGAGCGAAGTGAAGGCCGCCCGCGGCCGCAATGGAGCGCAAGGAGGTGTCTAAGCGACGGCAAAATGACGCAACCGGCCCACCCAGCCCAATCCCAGGGAGGCTTACCCCTCGGCTTTACCCTGCCGCCAGTACCCCATGAAGGCAACCTGCTTCCGGTCGATCCCAACGTCGCGGACAAGGTACCGCCGCATGTCCTTGATCACCGCAGCTTCGCCGGCGATCCAGGCGTAGAACGGCATGGCGCCGGCGGGCATGTCGGGGTTTTTGGTGGCCTGGATGTCGGCCGTCTCCATCCGCTGGGGAGTCTCCCAGAGGATGTCCACGTCCACGTTGACGTCCTCCGGCTCCGGTCCAGCGGCGCCGTCAGCGGCTTTGATGGCCACCCAGCCGGGGACCGGAACCGCCTTGCGGACCGCTTCCTGGAGCAGCTCGCCGTGCGGCCGGGACCGTCCAATTGCGGCGCCCCGCGCCAGCCACGTGACCTCGATGTCGGCTGGCGAGGAAAGTTCGAGGAAGTCGCCTGCTTCGGGGACCTCCAGGAAGGCGTGTCCGGTCATGTATTCGGGCAGGCTTTCCAGGATGGCGGAGATGGCAGGGACGGCCGTCTCATCGCCGGCGAGGAGAATGCGCTGCGCCAGTCCGGGCCGCCATTCGATGCCGCCGTAGGCCTCCGCCGTCAGGCACTGTGCGGCGCGGTTGTTCGGGCCGATAAGGGTGATGGCATCACCGGGCTTGGCATTGAGGGCCCAGTTGGCGGCAGGCCCGCCGTTGCCCTGGCTGTCGAAGTGCATCACGAAGTCGACGTCGATCTCCGGGTACACGGTGTCCAGGCGGGCATGGCGGACGGTGTAGGTGCGCATGGAGCCGCGCACCGTGGGGTCCATGGCCAGCCATTCGCGGTACCAGCCGGCGTGGCTCATTTCGAATGCCGGCAGGGGAAGTTCCGTGCCGTCCGCGGCGAGGGACGGGATCATGAGTTTGATCCGGAGGTCGAGGGTGTCCCCGTTGACGCCGAAGTCCCGCAGCGAGTACCCGCCAAACGTGATCCTGCGGAAGTTGGGGCTGAGTTCCTGCACTGAGGAGACAGTGACCTCGAACGCCAGGGTCATCGGCTCGGTGGAGGCGGCGGCAATATCGCGGGTCTTCATGAAACGAGCTCCAGTTCGTTGGCGGGGACGTGGTGTCGGCCGATCGGGATAATCAGGGGGGTTCCGGAGACGGGGTCCGGGATGACGCGCGACTCAAGGCCGAAGACGGTGCGGACCAGCCCTTCGGTGACCACGTCCTGCGGCGTGCCTACTGCCACCACCGCGCCGCCCTTCATGGCGATCACGTTGTCTGCGTAGCGGGCGGCCAGGTTCAGGTCGTGCAGGACGATGGCCACGGTGGTGCCGCGCTGCCGGTTCAGGTCAGTCACCAGATCCAGGACTTCCACCTGGTGGGCAAGGTCCAGGTAGGTAGTGGGCTCGTCCAGCAGCAGGACGTCGGTTTCCTGGGCCAGCGCCATGGCAATCCAGACCCGCTGCCGCTGCCCGCCCGAGAGTTCGTCCACGTTCCTCTCCGCGAGGGCCAGCGTTTCGGTGGCTTCCAGCGCGCGCTGCACCGCGGCGTCGTCCTTTTCGCTCCAGCTGCGGAAGAAACCCTGGTGCGGGTACCGGCCGCGGCCCACCAAATCGCGGACCAGGATGCCGTCGGGGGCGGTGGGGTGCTGTGGCAGCAGGCCAAGAATACGGGCCAGTTCCCGCGCCGGGCGTGAGTGGATGTCCTTGCCGTCCAAGGTCACGGCGCCGGCCGCGGGTTTCAGGAGCCGGGACAGTCCCCGGAGGAGGGTGGACTTTCCGCAGGCGTTGGCCCCCACGATCATGGTCACCTGGCCTTCGGGAATCTCGGCCGTCAGCCCGTCCACGACGCAGCGCTGATCGTACTTCAGCGTTAGGTCCTTGGCGTTAAGAACTGCCACGTCAGGCATCCTTTCGGTTGGCCGTGACCAGGAGCCACAGCAGGAACGGGGCGCCAAGTGCGCCGGTGATGACACCCACCGGCAGGACCGTGCCGTCCAGCAGCACGGGGGCAAGGTTGGCGGCGACGTAATCCGCGGCGAGGACAATCACGGCGCCAACCATTGCCGACGCCGGGAGGCTGGCTTTGCCGGTGAAGCGCCGGGCGATGGGCCCTGCGAGGAATGCGACGAAAGAGACTGGCCCGGCCGCCGCCGTCGCCACTGCCGCCAGCGACACCGCAATGACCACCAGCGCCAGGCGGGTGGCACCTACCTGGATGCCAAGTCCGGCGGCGGCGTCGGGACCAAGTTCCAGGATGCGCAGCGGCCCGGCGATGGCACCCACCGCCGGGATCAGGACGGCGAGGCAAAGGGCAAGCACGCCGGCCCGGTCCCAGTTGGCGGAATTCAGTGATCCGTTGAGCCAGACGAGGACGTCCGCGGCGGTGCGGATATCCGCACGGGTCATCAGGAAGTTCACCACGGCGTGCAGGGCAGCGGCGATTCCTACGCCCGCCAGGATAAGGCGGTTGCCAGCGGCATCGCCACGGTTGGTGCCGCGCATCGCGCCGCCGCTGGAGATCGCGTAGATGATGGCGGCCACGCCGAGCGCGCCACCAAGCGCAGCACCGGAGACCGCTGCCCCGGTGGCACCGAAGACCACGATGGACACCACCGCGGCAGCACTCGCGCCGTAGCTGATGCCGATGATGTCAGGGCTCGCCAGCGGGTTGCGGAGCATGGTCTGGAACAGGGCACCGGCCAGGCCGAACGCAAGGCCGATCATGGTGCCGATGACAGCCCGCGGCAGCTTGTTCTCCATCACGATGAAGCTTGCGCCAGGGATCTTCTCTCCGCCGGTCAGGTGCGCGAAGAGGATCTTGAAGAAGTCCGGGACGGTGACCGTGTAGCTGCCCAGCAGGATGGAAACAGCGAACAGGATCACGACGGCGGCTGCCAGGAGGGCGGTCCGGTTCAGCAGCTGCCTCCCCCTGCGTTGCCCTATCACCTTTGGTCCCTTGGACCCGGCTTTGGCAGCCGTAACTGATAGCGCATCGGGTTTTTCAGTGGGTTTCCTGTCCTGGGCGAGAGTCACAGTCCTGCCCCCTTGCCCCGGCGGATAAGCCAGACGAAAACCGGCGCCCCGATAAGGGCGGTCATGATGCCGGCCGGAACTTCGCCCGGCAGGAGCACCACGCGGCCGATGATGTCCGCGCCGAGGAGCAGCACCGGTGCCAGCACCAGCGAGAACGGCAGGATCCAGCGGTAGTCCGGGCCTGTGAGGAAACGGACAGCATGCGGGATGACCAAGCCAACAAAACCAATAGGGCCGGCCAGCGCGGTGGCTGAACCACACAGCAGCACAATTCCGAGGGCGGTGATGCCCCGGACCAGGCCTACGCGCTGGCCGAGGCCACGGGCAATGTCGTCGCCGAGCGCCAGGCTGTTGAGGATACGGCCGGTCAGCAGCACGATCAGCGCCCCGGCGGCGAGGAATGGCAGGCCGGGCAGCACTACGGACCAGTCCCGTCCTGCCACGCCGCCCACCTGCCAGAAGCGGAACCTGTCCAGGGTGTCCTGGCTGGAGACAAGGATGACGTTCATGAGCGAGAACAGTCCGGCATTCAGCGCTGCGCCTGCCAGGGCGAGCTTCACCGGGGTGGCACCGTCCCTGCCCAGGGAAGCGATGAGGTAGACGACGACGGCGGCAACAGCTGCCCCGACGAATGCGAACCAGATGTAGCCGGAGAACGTGGCAACACCAAAAACGTAGATACCTGTCACCACAGCCAGGGCGGCCCCGGCATTCACGCCCATAATGCCGGGATCGGCCAGCGGATTGCGCGCCACACCCTGCATCGCTGCGCCCGCAAGGCCGAGGGCTCCCCCGGCGAGGATGCCAAGGACGGTCCGCGGGATACGGGCATGCACCACGGCGTGGTCGCCGTTGGCGGAATCAAATGTGGTGAGCGCCTGCCACACAGTGCCCAGGGACAGTCCCCTGGCGCCGATGGCGAGCGACGCCCCGGCCAAAACTGCAAGCACGACGACGGCGGCCAGCAGCCAGGCGGCGCGCTTCCCCCCGAAAGCGCGGCCGCGGGAGGGACCACCAGGTCCTTGTGCCGGCACTGAGGTGCCGGCACCTCCCTGCCCGGGGGCAGCCGTCGTCGTACTGTGCGTCATGGAAAGGTGCTTACTTCACTGTGTCCGCAGCGGCGGCCAACTGCGGCAGGAACGTGTCCAGCGACCACGGCAGGCTCAGCGGGGAAGCCGCGGAGATGGACAGCGTCAGGGTGTTGTCCGAGTCGGCAACCAGGGCCCCGTTCTTGATGGCCGGGATCTGGCTGAGCAGCGGATCCGACTTGATGGCGTCGGTGGTGGAGGCGTCCGGAACCCAGGTCACGAACACGTCTGACTGAAGCTCGTTGGCCTTTTCCGCGGACCACGGGATGAAGAATTCCTTGGAGCCCTTGGAGTTGTCTTCGACCACCGGAGCCAGCTTCATGCCGATTTCCGAGAGGAAGCGGGGGCGGTTGTCATTGGCGGTATAGACATTGACGCCATCGCCCTTGGCGGGTTCGAGGTTCCCGTAAATAAAGCTCTTGCCCTCAATCTGCGGGTACTTGGCAACCTTCTCCTTGATGGTGGCCTCGGTGTCCGAGATCAGCTTGGTGGCTTCGGCGTCTTTGCCGAGGGCTTTGCCGATGATGGAGGTGGAGTCCTGCCAGGAGGTTCCGTAAGCAAGCTCAGGGTGGGCCACGACGGGCGCGATCTCACTGAGCTTCTTGTAGTCCTCCTCGGTGAGGCCCGAGTAGGCGGCCAGGATGACGTCCGGGGTGAGCTTGGCGATCTCGGTGAAGTTGATGCCGTCAGCTTCGGAGTACTGGGCAGGAGCCTTGTCGGAGCCGAAGCCGGCGCCGAGGTCTTCCAGTGCTGCATCCTTCCAGGGGGTGGAGCCCTGGTCGTTGCCGCCCCATTCATTCTTGGGAACGCCTACCGGCACAATGCCCAGGGCGATGGCGACGTCGTCATTGACCCATGAGACGGTGGCAACACGCGTGGGCTGCTTTTCGATGATGGTTTCGCCGAAGACGTGCTCGATGGTCACGGGGAACTGCGAGCTGCTGGAGCTGGAAGCGCTGGCGTCGGTGGTGGAGGAGGCGGGGCCTGTGGAGCAGGCGGAGAGGGTGAGCGCCGCGGCGGCCAGGACGGCCGTGGCCTTGCCGGCTGACTTGAACAGCGTGCGGCGGGTGGCCCTGGGCCCGGAGAAAAGGGGGGAAGTCACGGAACTCCTTAAGTGAATGAAGCGAACTTAAGTAAGGCTAGCCTACCCTCCTGCGCATTACGCAAGGTTTCTGTAGCTTATTCCCCTTCGTGACGAACGCCACACTTCTTCCGGGCCGAATGGCTTTGGACAGAGAAGATGCGGTTTGGCAGGATGTCCCTGCCAGAGTCAACGGCTGGACCCCCGGACTCAAACGGACTCACATGGGGAGAACAGGGACAGATGTGCACGCAGAAGGCCATCCCGGCCAGCGCTGCCATGGAAAGCGGGGCGGCCGTTGCGGCCTGCTCCGCGGGGAATGACTGACCCCACGTTTCCTTAACCCTTTTCGGGTTCCAGCTCTTATGAAAGTTCAGCCAGTGCAATCAGTCACGCCCCAACACATCCGATCATCGTTCATCAATGCCAGCCGCTCCGAAGCTGCCAAGCTCACCCTCCCCAAGGATTTCAACTCCCTCGACTGGGAGAGCCTTGACTTCCTGGGGTGGCGGGACGAAAAGATGCCCCTCCGCGGCTATCTGGTGGTTCCAGAGTCCAAAGGCCTCACCGGAATCATGCTGCGCGCGCCCGAAGGCGGCGCCCGGAAAAACCGCTCAGTACTCTGCGAGCTGTGCCGGGACGTGTTTTCCAAGGAGGACGTGCTCCTGTGGGTGGCGAAGCGCGCCGGACAGGCCGGCCGCGACGGCAATACCGTCGGCACGCTGATCTGCGCCGATTTCCTCTGTTGCGGCAACGTGCGGAAGGAACCGCCGGCCAATGAAATCAATCCGGACCCGGCGGCCGTGGTGCTGCGGCAGATCCAGGGCCTGCAGGACCGGACTGCCCAGTTCCTCGCACGGGTGCGGGCCAAATAACAGCAAAGAGGAACCCTCCCCGGCGGGGAGGGTTCCTCTTGTTGCTGGTCAGCGGTAGGAAAAGCTCATGAGCACGGCCTTCAGCTCCCGGCCCTCGCCACCCCAGTACCACTCTTTCGCCGCGTCGTCGTTCGCGAACGGCTGGCCCGTGAACAGCACGTCCGCGGTCAGAATGCGGTCACCGAGCTTGATGAGCCCGTATTGCACCTGCCCGTCCGGCGAGACCGGCGACCCTGCCGTGAGCCCCATGCGGTAAGTAGCAGTGCCAAAAGCGTGATCAACATAGAACGATGAACTGGGCGTGGGAACCGCAGCCCCGATCAATCCCGGCACAGGGTCCGTCTCGAGTATGAACCTGGAGACATTGCCACCTGTGGCGTCACCGACCTGGCTGTAGTAGATGTTGATCTGCTCGTTGCCGGTGGCATCGTAGACGGTGGCCGTCTCCACTGCCGGGGACGCCGAAACCTGTTCATGCTTCACGCGCCAGCCCTCCGGGTGGGCAAAAGATAGCCGGCCGTCGGGGAAGGTAAAGGTCACCGGCCCCTTGGGAACGGAAGAAGAGGTAGCGGCGGGAACGATCGCTGCAGGGGGACTCGGCGTGACTGCCTCGGCGGCAGGGCTGGTGGAGGAACCGCCGTCCCGGGCAGTGCTGCCGGCCGCACAGCCGGCGAGGGTGAGGGCTGCGACGGCGGTGAGCGCCATGGAGGTGGCGGCGCGGCGTGCTGGGCGCATTTGTGGTGCCTTTCAAGGGAAGGCCGTCAAACTCATCAGGCGTCAGAGGCAGGCCCCAGCGTTCCACAACTGCCCGGCGGAAGGACGACGGCGAATGTTTGATGCCGACCAGCATGGCACCGGGACAACGCCCTTCACTAGCTCCCCGGAAATATATCCATCGATTTGTTATAAAGCGGGGCCGTCGGTAACGGGCTAGCGCAAAACGATGTCCACAGGGTTCGCTTCCGAGCGCCAGGACCCTTCCTCACCCGGCCTCGGCCGGACGACCGGCGCGGTCAACACCCCTGAACGGTTGGTGCGCTTGTCGCGGAGGATCTCGGTGACCGAGCCAAGGTGCCGGGACAGGTCGATGACGTTTTCGGGTGCAGCCAGCAGCAGCTGGAACCCGAATTCGTGCAGTGCCTTGATTCCGGCTCCGGCGAACTCCTCGGATGCCAGCACAAAGGCCTCGTCCATCATCACGGTCCCGTACGTGGTGAAGCCCTGCTCCGCGATCCCCAGCTGGTAGCTCAGCGCAGCGGCCATGATGAAGGCCGTGAAACGCTGGCGCTCACCGCCGGACATGGATCCGGTGTCCGCGTGCATAAAGACTTCGGTTTTCTTCGCCCCGCCCTTTTTGCCCGATGCCGGCCCGGCGACTTCCCGGTGCTCCTTGCACTGAATGAACAGGTGTCCGCGCACGTCCAACACCTCCGCCCGCCACCGCCGGTCCTCCGGCGCCTGCGAGCCCAAGCGCTTCACCAGGGTTTCCAGGGACTTGTAGCGGGCGGTCAGTTCCGCGTCGTCGTCCCTTTCCCCATTCAAGCCGTCAGACCTGCCGCCTTCGGGCTTAGCCGGCCGCGTGTGCCGCGCCTTGAGGGCGTTCTGGATGGCGTCCTTGAACTGCTTGGCGGTGGGAGGCAGCGTCTGCTTGATATCCAGCTCCAGGAAGCTGCCCTCGTGGAAGTTGACCTGCGAGAGAATGCCGTTCAGCGGGAGGATACGGCTGGTGATGGAGCGGCGTTCCTCATCGAGCAGATGCAGCAGCGTGCTGAAGGATTCATGGGTGCGCTGGTTGAAGAACTGCCGGAACTCTGCCTCCTGCGCCGGCAGCCCGTCGCTGACAATCGCGTGGTAACGGGTCTCAAACTCACCGGCGGCGCCGATGGTGGTGCCATGGTCGGCCGAGATGGCGCTGCCCCACTCGCGGACGAAACCGTCGAAAAGCCTTGTCAGGCGTTCGGCAGTAGTTTGCCCGCGCGACTCCGCTGCATGCAGTTCACCCAGCAGGGCCGTCCGCACCCGGTTGGCGAGGTTGTCCAGCTCATGTATCTCCACCACATCACCGAAACCGGCAAAGTACGGTTCCAGGGCGTTGACCGTTGCGTCCGACGGCGGCGCCTCGGCCAAGCGGTCCCGTGCAGCTTCCAGCAGGGAATCGGCGGCCGTCAGTTGCCGGTCCAATGCCTTGTACTCGCTCTGCAGGACAGCGGCGGCCTCGGTGCTGGACTGGTGCTTCTGCCGCACTTCTTCGATGGTGGCGCGGAGGGGCTCGAGATCTGCTTGCGCTGCCAGGGCGTCCTTCAGCCGCTGTTCGATCCTGGCAAGCCCGTCGGCCGCAACTGCCGCCGAAACCTGTTCCCAAGGACGGTGATCCTCAGCAACACGGTGCAGCGCGTCGAGCTGCCGGCTCATCCCCTGGTGCGAGTCCTCGCGGGTCTGCGCGAGTTCTGCCGCCTTCGCAACCTCCTGCCGCAGGTCCTCCACCTGGCCGGCAACGAGCTCGAGCTTGGCGGCGTTGTCGAAGCCGAGGACGTAATCCTGCCGGCTGGTGAACCGGTCGTCCTTTTCCACTGTGTGCCGGTTGCGCTTCACCACTCCTCCCAGGCTGAGGCCCCTGTCCAGTACAGCCAGCTCGTCCGGGTCCTCCACGCACGGGTAGGCGAAGTCCAGCGCGATCCGCTCGCGGATCCAGGACCCCGCTTCGCTCGCCACGCCCGTGGCGAGGATGTCCAGCTTGGTGAGCAGGTCGCCGTCGCGCACGTCCTCCAGCGCCAGGGCGCCGCCGGAAAGCGGCTTGGAAACGTCCACTGCCCGCAGCGCACCGCGCACGTTGTGGCCATTGAGGTATCGTGTCACCGCCGCGAAGTGTTCACCCGGCACCAGCAGGGTGGTGGCAAGGTTGCGCAGCGCCCGCTCTGCGGCGGGCCGCCACCTCTCCTCCCCCTCGGCGAGATCCATCAGTTCGCCGGCGAACGGCATCCGGTCCTCGGCAATGCCCGTGGCTGCGGCGATGGCGGCCCGGTTTTCAATGCTCGACGGCGGCAGCAGCGACTTGCGCGTCTTCAGCGACACGAGCTCCTGCTCAGCTGCGGCCAGCTCCCGCTTCTTCGTTGCGTGGGCGTCAAAGGCTTCAAAGCGAAGTTCCTGCAACGCCTGGGAATCATCCTTGAGCTCAGCCGACCTTGCCGCCGCCTGCTCGTGCGCCTGCTCCCAGCCTTCGGCAGTCCACTCAAGCCGGAGGCCGGCGTCGGCCAACGCCTGCCGTGCCGCCTCCTCCACCTGCTGGCGAAGCTTCAGGCCCACCCGGGCGTTTTCCAGTGACTGCTCAATGGCGGAGATGGCGTTGCCGCCCTGGTTGTTGTAATCCGTCTCCAGCTGGCGCAGCTCCTTGGCCAGGCCGTCCCGGACTCCGCGCTCAGCGCCGAGCTCCTTCGCCTTCGCCTGGGCCAACTCCTTGAAACGGGCCAGCATCTTCTCGTGGACCGTCACGGCGAGCTGCTGCTTGTAGGCCTCGAATTCTTCGCCGGAGAGGTCCCGCAACCGGTTCGCGTCCAGCAGCGCCTGCGCGTACTCCCTGTTCAACGCGGGCACCGGGGCCAGCCGGTCCCGCTGCTGCCGGACGTCCTCCAGCCGCTGCCGGATGGACATCAGGTTGCTGAACTCCTCGACGACGTCATCCGCCGCTGCGAGAGTAGCCGGAGCATCCAGGACCTGGTCCCGGAAGAAGGTGTTGACGCTGCCGCCCAGGCCCTTGCCCGCCTGGATAACGCGCAGGAGCGGGAGGGCCTGGTCCGAGTTGATGCCCAGCAACCGGCGGAAGCGCTCGGCGAACGCTTTGTGCACATCGAAGACCTGGGCGTCCGGAAAAATCGTTTCCAGGGCAGCCTTGGTAAACCGCTTGTCCGCGATGCCCTCGAGCGCCTCCAGGTCCAGCGGCTGGTGGTCAATGAGATAAAACCGTCCGACGCTCGACTCGGTGCCGTTCTTCGGCAGGTCGAACAGCGCCGACACCGTCACCCGGGTGCCGGCTGCGTTATCGAACGTCAGCGCGACGGCGGACCACGTGGCGCCCGGGCGCTGAAAGGCACTCGCCGACCCCTCCCCCACAGCCTTGTCGCCTACCTTGCCGCGCATGTAGGTGAAGGTGGTCCGCTTGTCCTCCACCGCACCGCCCGAGCGCTGGGCCGCGGCCTCGTTGGACCTGGGCCTCGCATCGAAGACCCGGAGCATGGCGTCAAACAAGGTGCTCTTGCCCACGCCCGAGTTACCCGTCAGCAGGGTGCCGTTCCGGTCCACGTGCATCGTGTGGGCTCCGTGGAACGTGCCCCAGTTGACCACTTGCACCAGCGCCAGGCGCATCTGCCCCGGGTTCGTCAGCTCGCCCAAAGGCAGCATGGTTGCAATGCTCACTCGGCATCCTCCGCTTCGGTGGCATCCTCGGTCCCGGCGGGCTCAACCACCGGGTCCCGGTCGAGCTCTATGAGCGCTTCCGTGCCGGTGGCATCAGTTGTTGCTGCCGCCAGGGCTTCTATGTGGGCGGGGATGTCGCCGATGTTTTCGAAGGGGAGGGCCAGGGGCAGGGCGTTGGAGATGGTGTAGACGTCGTCAAAGCCCGTGGGCAGGAGGAGTTGCCGGGCCAGGAGCTTGGTGATGGCCCTGGTGACCACGTCCGAGTCCCGCAACGCGTCCTGCTGCCCGGCGGGCTGGTAATGGGTCACCAGGTCGGCGATTTCCTCGCGGGTAATCGTTGGGTCTGTCTGCGCAGTGACGTGCCGGTCCAGCAGCAGGCGCATCCGGAGCAGGACAATGGTCTCCACCCGGCTGAGCGCCCGCTGCTGCCGCAGGATGCTGGAGCGCGTACTGCCGCCGATGGCGTCCGGATTGACCGGGCGCAGGACCGCAATCTTCCGTTCATGGTCCAGCTGCATCGCAAGGAACAGCTCGGAGAGCCGGCTCCGCAGGATTACCTGGTTGTCCAGCAGGACCGTCCAGAGCTTCTCGTCCCGGCCGCCGTCAACGTAGGGACCCTTGAGGAGCTTCACCAGCGCCTGCCGCACCTTCATGGACAGCACGCCGGTATCGCCGGGGAAGATGGCGGCGCCGTCGACGAAGGTGTCGCGGGGGGTTACGGCGCCGGTGAATGGGCGCTCGCCGCCTACCTCGGGCACGGTTCCACTCTCCACCGGCACACCCCCATCCTCATCCACCGGGCTATCTCCGGGGTCAGCTTTGGGGGCCGCCGTCGTCGTCATCTCTTCAGTCATGTCAATCCTTCGGGAGGGTGACCAGCGGCAGGTAGGCCCTGCGCGTGGTGCCGTCAATCTGTTCGAAGTTCAGGGCATCCAGGGCGTCCCGGTCGAAGCCTGCCCCGGCGTGCAGGGCGTGCGAGAGGAGCGCCCGGATGGTGTTGATGTGCTGCTCTTCCGGCGGCAGCTGCTGCCACGCCTCGGAAAGGGTGGAAGCACCGGCCATGGCAGAGCGGATGACCTCCGGCTTGGCCTTGGCGGTCCTCGGCGAGCGCACGCGGTCCGAGTCGCTGAAGGCAATGGGGTCGGCGAGTTTTGGCGGTGCCGCGAACTCGTCCGGGTCGAAGAGCTTCACCATGGACAGCGACTCGAACCCTGCATTAAAGAGGACGGGCCCGGGGACCAGCCCTGGCCGTTCCCGTTCGTACGGAAGTGACCGGATGGCCTGCTCAGCTTCGCGGAGCACTTGCCGGAGCCGGACTGACTGCCGGAAATCGTCGCTTTGAACGTAGGTGTTGAGGCTTTCGCTGAGCTTGCCGTAAATCCGCTGGATCTGGCTGTGCTGCTGGCGCAGTTCCGCCACCAGGTTCTTGAGGGTTTCCCGGTCCTCCGGCGAGAGGTCGTCCGCGAACTGCCGGCTCAGGACCTCGCCGATCGCCGACCGGAACCTGAGCTGCTGCTGCGGGTCCTCGAGGAAGGCCGTGAAGGAGCGGAACGTCCTGCCCTCCGGGCTCTGGCGGAGGCGCTTGTCGGCCTCCAGCACCTGCGCCATGGTGGCACCCTTGGTCAGCGACTCCTCGATGATCTGGTTGCGGAGATCACCCACCAGCTCCTCGATCCGGTCACGCATCTTCTTGTAGTCGGCGGGCAGGCTGGCGGCGAGGTCCAGGATGTTTCCAGCAGCTTCAACTGCCTCGTCGTCATCCAGCAGGCCGTCGAACTCGCCCGAGCTGATGTCTTCGATCAGCTGCTGGCGCTCTTCGATCTCCTCTTCCAAGGACTCAAGGCGGGCACTCTGGTCCGGATTGGTCTCGTTGGCGAGCTTCTCGACGTCTCCCAGCAGCGTGCCGAGGCGCGAACCGTTCAGGGTAGAGCGGTCGCTGGACAGGCTGTCGAGGAAGGCCAGCACACGCGCGGCCGGTTCGGTGACCTCGTAAACGATCTGGCCGGACTGGTTCCGCCGCGTCAAGAACTGCCGGCGCGTCCATTCGTCTCCAAAGGCCTTCCCGTTGGCGCCGCCTCCCAGCCCGGGCTCCTGGCGGCGGAGCTCCTCAAGGAAGGAATCGACGTCGGCGTGGAACTCCTCAAGCGGCAATTGCGGCCTGGTGCGGGTAAAGGAGGCCTGCAGCACCGCGATCACCCAGGGGGCCGATCGGGTCAGGGCCCAGGCGGGTCCTTTGGTGAGGAGTTCAAGGTCCCGGAGCCGGGCGCTGATGGCGTCAGCTGATGACCTGGCGGAGCGGGGCACACACTCTCCTTGGGCTGTTGTGGGGGCGGGGCGGGGCAGGGCTTCAAACGGAAAACTGCCAACAACAAGGTTAACGCAGGCGGCCGCGACCAGTTCGTGACCTACTTCGCCGTAGTATTTCGATCCAATATCAAGAGGTCCTTTGACCCGCTGCGGCTCTGGCTGGCCAAGCCGTCTGCCCATACGCTCATGCTACTGATTTCGACCAAAGCAAACGTTGCAGCAGGGGGACTAATGCCGTTCGATCTAAGCACAGTGGAAACCGCCACCTTGGTATTCGTGGGCACATTGGTGTTCGCCTTTATCCTGGCCGCCTTCGTCCTCACGGCCGGACTGGTGGCGCTGGTGCTGCTGGGCACGGGAAAGCTCGGGTGGACCGTGGTTTCGAAGTCACTCCTCGCCGTGGTCCACGGCATCAACGCAGGCTGGGACCGGTTGGTGCACCACGCCACCGCATTCGACCCCGCCGCCGACTTTCAGGGGCAGTCCTCCCCTAGCACAGGAACCTACCCGCGGGTAATCTTGAGGGACAGCTGAGGGTTCTCCAACCCGGCGGACCTGGCTACGAAAGCTATCCGGCCAAGGAGATAATTCATGAGCTCCGCCACTGACAGCCCCTCAAAGACCACCCCTGCCGGCTCCACCAACGACAGCGCAGCTACAGATGCTCCGCCGGAGGAGACCCCGGTCCCGGCAGGCAAGATCGGCGGAAGCGTCACCGCGGATGAGGCCCGGGCCGTCGCTGAAGCGGCCCGCGAAACCGGCTGGGAACGCCCAAGCTTCGCCAAAGGGCTCTACCTGGGCAGTTTTGACCTCAGCCTTGTCCATCCTTGGCCCACCCCTGACCCGGAAGAGGTGGAACGGGGTGAGGCGTTTATGGCCCGCCTCGCCGACTACGCGCGGACCATGGACGGTCGGATTATCGAGCGCGAGGCGAAGATCCCTGACGAATACCTTCAGGGCTTGGCGGACCTTGGCGTCTTCGGGATGAAGATTCCGGAGGAATACGGCGGCCTGGGCCTGTCGCTGGTGTACTACGGCCGGGCGTTGGCCCTGCTGGGCAGCGTGCACCCCAGCCTCGGCGCCCTACTTTCGGCGCATCAGTCCATCGGGGTGCCCGAGCCGGTGAAGGTTTTTGGCACGGCCGGGCAGAAGCGTGAGTACCTGCCGCGCTGCGCCGCCGGCGCCGTGACGGCGTTCCTCCTGACGGAGCCTGACGTGGGCAGTGATCCAGCACGGATGGGCAGCACGGCTACGCCCACGGAGGATGGGGAGGTTTACCTGCTGGACGGCGTCAAGCTGTGGACCACGAATGGTGTGATTGCCGAACTGGTGGTGGTCATGGCCGTGGTGCCGGCACGCACTGATGCAGACGGCACCAGGCACAAGGGTGGCATCAGCGCCTTTGTGGTGGAGATGGACTCACCGGGCATTACCGTGGAAAACCGGAACTCCTTTATGGGACTGCGGGGCATCGAGAACGGGGTGACCCGGTTCCATCAGGTGCGCGTCCCGGCGGGCAACAGGCTGGGCAAGGAGGGCCAGGGCCTGAAGATTGCACTTACTACCCTGAATACGGGCCGGCTTTCCATCCCGGGCCTTTGCGTCGGCGCTGGCCGCTGGAGCCTCAAGATCGCCCGCGAATGGTCAAACGCCCGGACGCAATGGGGCCGGCCGGTGGGCGAGCACGAGGCCGTGGGCAAAAAGATCGCTTTCATCGCCGCGTCCGCCTTCGCCCTGGACGCCGTATTCGAGCTCTCCGCCGAACTTGCCGACGCCGGCCAGAAGGACGTACGGATCGAGGCCGCCCTTGCGAAGCTCTGGTCGACGGAGATCAGCTGCCGGATAGCCGACGAACTGGTACAGATCCGCGGCGGGCGGGGCTTCGAAACGGCGGAGTCGCTGGCAGCGCGGGGTGAACGTGCCGTACCGGCCGAGCAGCAGCTGCGGGACCTGCGGATCAACAGGATCTTTGAGGGTTCCTCGGAGATTATGCGCCTGCTCATCGCCCGGGAAGCCGTGGATGCGCACCTCGCTGCCGCGGGCGACCTTGCATCCATGGACGCGAGCCTGTCCGACAAGGCGAAGGCCGCCGTCGGCGCTTCCGGCTTTTACGCCCGCTGGCTGCCGAAGCTGGTGGCCGGCGCCGGCATGGACCCCCGCTCTTACGGCGAGTTTGGCCGCTTGGCCAAACACCTGCGGTTCGTGGAGCGTTCGTCCCGGCGCCTCGCCCGGCAGACGTTCTACGGCATGGGCCGGTGGCAGGCAAAGCTGGAACGCAAGCAGGCATTCCTTGGCCGGGTGGTGGACATCGGAGCGGAACTGTTCGCCATGACGGCATGCTGTTCACGGGCTGAAATGCTGCTTCACACTGCTCCCGAAAAGGCCGCGAGCGCCTACGAGCTCGCGGAGGCGTACTGCGAGCAGGCCCGCGTACGCGTCGACGAGTACTTCGACCAGCTGTGGCGGAACACGGACGACGCCGACCACCGCCTGACCCGAAAGGTCCTCGCCGGTGACTACACGTGGCTGGAGGCAGGCGTACTGGACCAGTCGGAAGGCACCGGCCCGTGGATCGCGGATGCCTCCCCCGGGGCCTCTCACAGGGAAAACCTGCACCGCAATTACCGCTGACGCCACCGGTCACAAAATAGTAAGCATCCTTGCTATCTCCGCGTCCCGATGATTGAGTTGAGCCATGAGCAGCTCAACGGACCCAGAGAACCTGCCCCCACGACGCGCCCGGGAGGACGCGGACCGGAGCGGAAGCTACCGTGCCGCCGCGGCTGATGACGATGCCACCCGCACGTACGACCAGCAGCCCACAGCGGATGCCACGCCGACCTCCACCTACGACCAGGTGCCGGCCGACCGCACCGGCTCAAACGGCGCCTCCGCAGAGCGCGACTATGTCCCTGCGGCCTCGGCACCGGCTGTTGATCCGAACCTGACCGACCGGCAGACCGCCGTCGCCCGGGAGAAGGAACGGTTTGGCGGCATCAAGGTGGGCTCGGCGTTCTTCGGCTGGCTGACCGCCACCGGCATGGCCGTACTCCTGACCGCGCTGGTGGCAGCAGCCGGAACGGCTGTGGGCCTTGCCACCAACACCGACGTCAACGAGGCGGTGAACCAGGCGGCCCAGAACCAGGGCACCGTTGGCCTGGTGGGCATCATCGTCCTGCTGGTCATCCTGCTCCTCTCCTATTACTGCGGTGGTTACGTCGCAGGACGCATGGCGCGCTTCAACGGTGCCAAGCAAGGCCTTATGGTGTGGATCTGGGCGCTGATCGTGGCTGTCCTCGTATCCATCATGGGACTTGTGTTCGGACAGCAGTTCAACGTGCTGGCCAACCTCAACAGCTTCCCGCGCATTCCTATAAATGAAGGGCAGTTGACCACTACCAGCATCATCGCTGCTGTTGTGGTGGCTCTGGTGGCCCTGGCAGGTGCCGTGCTGGGCGGGCTGGCAGGCATGCGGTTCCACCGCAAGGTGGACCGGGCCGGCTTCACTCCTGACGAGGATTACGACGACGAGTAGTCAGGCCAAAACTTCCCCGTCCAGGTAAAACCAGCGGCCACTTTCCCGCACGAACCTGCTGACCTCATGATGCGTGCCGCGCTCTTTGCCGTGCCGGAACCAGGCTTTGAACTCCACCGTCCCCTGGACGTCCAGCGGGCCCCCGCGGTTGATGGAAACAAGGTCCAGGCGCCGCCACTGCAGGTCCGGATCAAGATCCAGGCTCGCCGGGGCCTTGTCCCGGTGCCAGGTGCGCAGCAGGTAGGGCCCGTCCAGGAGCACAAACGCGCTGTAGCGGGAGCGCATGAGCTGTTCTGCCGTTGCTGCTTCTGCTTCCCCGGAGTGGAACCGTCCGCAGCACATCGCGTAGGCCTCGCCGGACAGGCACATGCAGTTCGTGATTGGTGTGTCCTCCGCCATGGCGCTCCTGTTTCCTGCTTCCGGCCGCGCAATGCATGCCTTGAGTTCCCCGTCCGACTATAGGCGCCAGCCAGCCTGCCAGTGGGCATAACAGCTTTAAAACAACCCGGGACGCACCGCTGGACGCGTCGGCATGGCCCAGCAAAAATCCGTATGGTGGAGAAGGAGCTGTTGCCTGCAGAGGGGCGCAGGTGCGGGCTTTACAGCCGCAGAGAGGAGAGATGACGTGGAAAATCCGGATACGCTCATCCTCAACCTGACCTTTTTGGGCACTGTGGGAATGGCTTTCCTGATGTTCCTGGTCCTCTTCCTGCTGGGGGTCATCACGCTCGTGCTCGCGGGGATCGGCCGGCTTGCAGCCGTCGCGCTGATGGCCTTGTTCGGCAGGCGCTTCCGCAATGAAGGCGTCCCGCTGGTCCGCCCGGGGGGCCTTTTACGGGCCGGGCCCGACGGCGGCGCTTCAGTTTCCGCTGCGGGTCCCGCTGAAGGGGACGCGCCCGCCGCCAAAGCACCGAAAGTTACGCGCCAGCGCCGGGACTGGCGCTCCGCGCTGAAGCCGGCACATGTGCGTTCGGCGCTGCGCACTGCCGTCGTGCGTCACCCCGCGCTGACGGCGGCGCGCCGCGAACCGCCCGTCCTTGCCGGGGACTGGGCCTCCGCTGTTGCTGAGGCCGACGCCAGGGCAATCGCGCGGGCCCGGGCGGCCACACCGGAAATCAAGCTGTCAGTCCGGGACCTGCCTGATCCCCGCGTTCCTGCCGACAAGGTGGCGGAGGTCGCTCCGCTCGTGGAGTCTGCCCTGGACAACCACGGGCCGGCCCGGGTGCCGCGGTCGTTTAAGAAAACGCAGGCTCCGCGGCCGCTGTCGCCGCTGGACACGGGATCGCTGGTGTCACTGTCGGGTCCGCCGCAGGCGGTCAAAGGTGCCGCTTCGAAAGGTTCAGCCGCCAAGGGAACCGCAGGCGATCGCCCAGCGTCCAAGGGCACCCCACATAAGGGCAGACACCCCTTACCCTGAGCAACCATCTGGGTTAGCGTGAAACCCATGGAATTCAGATACCTCGGAAACAGTGGCTTCAAAGTCTCGGAAATTACCTTCGGCAACTGGCTCACGCACGGCTCCCAGGTGGAGAACGACGTCGCTTCCCAGTGCGTGCGGGCAGCCTTGGATGCAGGCATCAGCACCTTCGACACGGCGGACGTCTACGCCAACACGGCTGCGGAAACCGTCCTCGGCGAAGCCCTGAAGGGCGAGCGCCGCGAGTCCCTGGAAATCTTCACAAAGGTCTTTGGCGCCACCGGGCCCAAGGGCAAGAACGATCTTGGCCTTTCCCGCAAGCACATCATGGAATCCATCAACGGCTCACTGCGCCGGCTGCAGACGGATTATGTGGACCTCTACCAGGCGCACCGCTACGACTTCGAAACGCCGCTGGAGGAGACCATGCAGGCGTTCGCGGACATCGTCCGGCAGGGCAAGGCACTGTACATCGGCGTCAGCGAGTGGACGGCGGAGCAGCTCCGCGAAGGCCACGCACTGTCAAAGGAGCTCGGCTTCCAGCTCATCTCCAACCAGCCGCAGTATTCCATGCTGTGGCGCGTCATCGAGGCTGAGGTGGTGCCCGCGTCCGAGGAGCTGGGCGTATCCCAGATTGTCTGGTCCCCCATGGCCCAGGGCGTCCTCAGCGGAAAGTACCTGCCCGGCCAGCCCGCTCCCGAAGGCAGCCGGGCAACGGACCAGAAGGGCGGCGCCAAGATGATTGAGCGCTGGATGCGCGACGACGTCCTGACCGGGGTCCAGGAACTCAAGCCCATCGCGGAGGAAGCGGGCCTTTCCATGCCGCAGCTTGCCGTGGCCTGGGTGCTGCAGAACCCGAACGTGGCTTCGGCCATTATTGGTGCGTCCCGGCCGGAGCAGATTGCGGACAGCGTGGAGGCGGCAGGGGTGAGGCTGGAACCGGAGGTGCTGAAGAAGATTGACGACGCCATCGGCTCCCTTGCCGAACGTGATCCTGCGCAGACGAAGTCCCCCTCCAAGCGGGAACACTAGCCGGTGGACTCCACGTCGGAACTGCCGGACCTCGCCGTCACCGGTTCCACCGGCGGCCTGGGCGGAATGGTGGCGCGGAAGCTCGCCGCGGCAGGTTCCGCCCAGCGCCTGCTGGTGCGGGACGCAGCGCGCGCCCCCGAGCTGGAGAACGCTGCGGCGGTGGTGTGCACGTACTCCGACTCGGCAGCAGCGCGCCAGGCCCTTGAGGGCGCCAAGGTGTTGTTTATGGTTTCCGCCGCGGAGGCGGAGGACAGGTTGGACGAACATTTCACGTTCGTTGATGCTGCTGCCGACGCCGGGGTGGAACACCTTGTGTACACGTCCATCTACCGCTGCGCGCCGGACTCGACGTTCACGCTGGCCCGCGACCACTACGCCACGGAAGAACACATCAAGGCTTCCGGGATGGAGTTCACCTTCCTGCGGAACAACCTCTACCTGGACTTCCTGCCCCTGATGACCGGTGAGGACGGCGCGATCCGCGGGCCCGCCGGCGAGGGAACGTTTTCCGGTGTGGCACGCGAGGACATTGCCCGCTGTGCCCTCGCCGTGCTGCGCGACCCTGCCATCCATAAGGGCATGACCTACAGCCTGACCGGCCCGGAGGAGCTCTCCATGTCTCGGGCTGCCGAGCTACTCACGGCAGGAACCGGCCGTACCGTCAGCTACTATCCGGAAACCGTGGAAGAGGCCTACTCATCCCGCGCATCCTACGGCGCACCGCAATGGCAAGTGGACGCCTGGGTGAGCACGTATACGGCTGTCGCGGCCGGCGAATTGTCGGGAGTGTCTCCTGACGTGCATGGGCTGACCGGCCAGGATCCCATCAGCCTGGCGGAGTTCCTGACCCGTCCGCAGCTGTAGTTGTCCCCACCGCCGGTGCGGGCCGTTGACGTGCCGCCCGTGGAAGCCGTTGACGTGCCCGCGCGGCGGGCGTAAACCTGTGGCAAGGCATCATCCAGCCCTGCATAATCCCCGCCGAGCAGAATCGCAGCGCCATGAAGCAGATCCAGGACAACCCGCAGTCCACGCCTCCAGCTGAGGGTTCCGGGGAACCGGCCGCGGTGCCGGCCGGGCCCACAACCGGCCCGCTCACTCCGGAGGAACTCCAGCTGGGAGCCCGCAACCACTCCATGCCCCTGGAGGCGCTCCGCCGCGACGTCACACCGCCGGGGCTCCACTACATCCTCACGCACTTCGACATTCCGGACATCGAAGCTGCCGCCTGGCACCTCCGGATCAGCGGCGCGGTAGAGCGTGCGCTGGAGCTGAGCATGGCGGCGCTGCGGAAGGATCCCGCCATCACCGTTCCCGTCACGCTGGAGTGCGCGGGCAACGGCCGGTCGCTCCTTTCACCCCGGCCCATGAGCCAGCCCTGGGTCCTTGAAGGAGTGGGCACCGCACATTGGACCGGCGTGCCACTCGCGTACCTCCTCGGCAAGGCGGGGGTACTACAGAACGCCGTGGAAGTGGTCTTCACCGGGGCGGATGCCGGGATCCAGGGCGGCGTCCCCCACCACTACGCGCGTAGCCTGCCAATCCGGGAAGCGCTGCGTGCCGACGTCGTACTCGCCTACAAAATGAACGGCCAGGAACTGCCGCCCCAGCACGGCTACCCCCTGCGGCTTGTGGTCCCCGGCTGGTATGGCATGGCCAGCGTGAAATGGCTGGAATCCATCGAGGTGGTCACTGCCCCCTTCGCGGGTTACCAGCAGCAGGTCGCATACCGCTACCAGGATTCAGCGGACGACGCCGGGACGCCGGTTTCGCGGATCAGGGTACGTTCGCTGATGGTGCCGCCGGGCATCCCCGAATTCTTCAGCCGCAAGCGGGTGCTGCCCCACGGACCCGTGATGCTGCAGGGCCGTGCCTGGTCCGGGCAGGCGGCGGTGACTGCTGTCGAAGTGGGCATCGATGACAAATGGCTGCCGGCGCACCTGGAAGAACCCGCGGGAGGATACGCGTGGCGCAAGTGGACGCTGCCGTGGGTCGCTGACCCCGGTGAGCATGTGCTGGCCTGCCGTGCCACGGATGCCAGCGGCGCCACCCAGCCCTTGGAGCAGAACTGGAACTACCAGGGACTGGGCAACAACGTAGTGCAGCGGATCAGCGTAAAGGTTGACTAGCCGCAGGTGCAGAGGCAGGGCTTAGCAGGCCGGTACAGAGGCAGGGTTGGGCAGGTCTGGTTGCCTGGTTGCAACACCTGCCTCCCGGCCGGGCGGCCGGGGTGCAGGGCTGCCGGGGCTATACTCGGTGCCAACCATGACCAGTCTTCCTTCCTCCCCCGCCAGCGTCCGCATCGATGCTTGGTTGTGGGCCATCCGGGCCTACAAGACCCGCTCTGCGGCCACTGCCGCGTGCCGTGCCGGCCATGTACGGCTGAACGGCAGCCCGGCAAAGGCCTCGGCAACGTTGATCAACGGCGATACGGTGACGGTGCGGATGTCCGGCTACGAACGTGTCCTTGAAGTGCGGCGGCTGATCAACAAGCGCGTGGGTGCGGAGGCCGCGGCCCACTGCTTTACGGACCACACACCGCCGCGGCCCATTGCCCCGGCGCTGGGCCTGCCGCAGCGCGACCGTGGCGCCGGCCGGCCCACCAAAAAAGACCGCCGTGAAATGGAACGCCTCCGCGGGGCATGATCCGGCTTGTTCCTGAGCCTGTTGACCGGCTTGGCTAGCGCTTGACCCGTGCCCGCACCAGGTTCGCGAACGGCAGTTGCCCGTACTGCTCGATGAATGCGGTGTGGTACTCGGCTTCTGCCTTGTTCAGGCCTTCGGCGGGCAGTTCCTTCCAGGCGAGCAGCAGCTGCCCGGCGTCCTTGAGTTGCCAGACCAGGCGGCCGTCCCAATGCCCTGGCGGCTTGCCCTGCCCGAAGTCCAGGAATTCCTGGATCTGCCGCCGGAGCCCCCGGTTGCCTTTGCTGCCGGGACCGGCTTTCCCCAGATAGAGCACCGCGGCCGCATCCACCCACTCGGCTGCGAGCGCCGGTTCCGGGAGTGAGGGGTCCTTCTTTTTGAAGATCCCGGCGGTGCTTTTCTTCAGGAACTTCCGCTGGAACCCTTCCGGCACGATGACGGCAAAGACGCCCGTACCCTGCGGGACCCGCATGGCGTCCAGGTCCTGAAACGACCTGAAGCCCGCAAAGCCGTCATCTTTCAGGCCCTTCCTGGTGAACTGCATCCCTATATTGAACAGCACGCCTTCTACTGCGCCGCACCAAGGCCCTCAAGCGTGCCCAAAGAGTAGGAACGGCGGCGTAACGCCGTGGTGCGCCTCAATATCCCCTGCCCTCCTCCATGCCCGGAAGCGTAGAGTGGCATAAGACGCCTGATTCTGGACGCCTTGCTGCTGAGGGAGAAATCGTGACGATTGACTGGGACGAAAAGAAAGCCCTGCTACAGGAACCGAACATCGCGAAGGTAACCCAGCTTTGCGACGAACTGATGGAAAAGAAGCCGGGTTCCATCGTCCCCTACATCGACCCGGTGCACGACGAGGATGAATGCCGGATCGTCAGCCTGCAGGTCAGCCCTGGAAAGGGCACCGAATCCGGCTTCGTCTCGCACTACAACGACGACGAAGCGGCCCGCCGGGCCACCCAGATCTATGAACTGGCCGAGCTGGATCCCCGCTACGTGATGCCGTGGAACGCCTATCCGTGGGTTCGGGATCCCGGGATGCCATCGGCGCTAAGCGTGCAGGAAAAAACCGACGGCCTGCGCCCCTTCCGCCAGTTCCTCAAAATCAACTCGCGCGTTTCGGCAATCATCGCCCACGGCACGGACGCTTCCACTTTCCTAACGCTGTTCGAGAAGACCTACCATTCATCACTCAAGAACAGCGGTATCAAGGTCTACAAGGCCACCGCCCTGGGCGGACGGGCCTTTGCTGTCTCCGAGGCGAAGCAGGAAGAGCTTCTGGCCAAGAGCGTGGACATCTATAAGGACGCGATGCAGCGGGCAGGCATCCAGCACCTCTGAGCCAGTGACGCGCATCGACGTGCTCGACTGGCTGCTCGATTCCGACCCCGCCATTCGCTGGCAGGTCCTCAGCGACCTCGCCGACGCTTCGCCTGGAGAGATCCAGGCTGAGCGGGAACGGGTAGCGAACCACGGCTGGGGCGCCAGGCTTCTCGCCCTGCAGGACACAGACGGCAATGGGCGGGCGGTACCTACTGGCCCGCCTTTGACGATGACCCAGACAACCAACCGTGGACGGCCACGACCTACAGCCTGCTGCTCCTGCGCGACTTCGGCCTGAACCCCTCGAGCCGAGAAGCCAGACAGGCTATCGCGCTGGTCCGCGCGCATAGCCGCTGGGAGGAGGGCAACCAGCCCTTCTTCGAGGGCGAAGTGGAACCGTGCATCAACGGGATGGCCGCGGCACTCGGGGCGTATTTCGGAGAGAAAGTGGACCCGGTGGTGGAGCGGCTGACCCGCGAACAGCTGGCTGACGGCGGCTGGAACTGTGAGGCCGAGAGAGGCTCCACCCGCTCCTCCTTCCACACCACCATCTGCGTGCTGGACGGACTTCTCGAGCACGAACGGAGCACGGGAGGCACCGCTGAATCGCGGGAGGCGCGGCACCGCGCGGAGGAGTATCTCCTGGAGCGCCGGCTGCTGAGACGGGAGTCCACGGGCGAGCTCATTAGCCGGGACTGGCTGCAGCTCTCCTACCCCACCCGCTGGTTCTACGACGTCCTTCGCGGGCTGGACTACTTCCGCGCCGCCGGCGGCGCCCCCGACGAACGCCTCGAAGAGGCGGTGGAGGTGCTGCGGTCGAAGGAACAACCGGACGGCAGGTGGCTGCTGGAAAACACCCACCCCGGCAAGGTCCACTTCCCGCTGGAGGACGGCGACGGACAACCAAGCCGGTGGAACACCCTCCGCGCTCTGCGCGTACTGCGGTGGTACGAGGGCTCATGAGGGCATGCACCGTCCGGCTCAGCCTTCCATTAACCTCCGGCGGTGCTTCAACTCCTTGACCCACGCCCTGGTGACCATGTCGGGAAACGGTGAGCCGCCGTCGTCGTTACCTTTTTGGCCGGGCCCCTTCAAGGCACGGAAGGCGGTACCAATCTCCAAATCGGTGATCAACGGGCCGGACGCCTTCAGCGCAATCTCCAGAACCTGGGCAGCCGCGCGGTCGGTGAGTCCCAGTTCTGTGGCCCAGCCCAGGAAGTGGCGGCGCGAAATCCCGGTCCTCTTCCCATCCATGGTCAAGGCCAGAGTTTTGTCGCCGTAAACCACTGTGGAGGGGATGTCGTACACCGGTGCGATCACCCACTCTCCATGCGGCTGCTGGACCATGGAGACGTTCTTGGCATGCAGGTCTCCGTTGCCTGTCAGCCATGCGTAGGCGGCCTGGATCGCCAGGTTTCGAAGGGCGGGGAGCGGTGCCGAGCAGTAGTCCGCGAGCGCGTGGCACACCTGGCCGTACCCCACGTTGTACTTGTCCGCCGGGTAGAGCCTCAGCACCTGCGCCCCGTCCTCCACGGCAAGGCGCCGCACGGCATCAGGCCCTGCCGCCGGGACCGGCATGCGGTCGAAGCGCTCCACCAACAGCCCCGGCCGGCCGGCAACATCCCGGATCAGCTGGACGCGGCTCAGTGGAATCCGAAGCCTGGCGGCGTAGCGGAACATGACGTACTCGTTCTCCACCACATGCGGGAACTCCGGCGCGTTGAGCTTCAGGATGAACTGGCGCCCCGTGCTGCCCACCGGTACGGAAATCATTCCGGCTGACAACTTGTCCTGCACACCGGCCAGGGCTACCGGATCAATCAGGTCCGGGTCGCCGAGCAATTCATCGAAATCAACAGGCCTGCGTGGATCCAGGCGGACCGCGTGGTCATCAGGGTTCAAGGGTTCCCCATGGCCGACAATTTGGACGTCTCCCACCGGATTGCCGCCCGCCGCGATCAGAAGGGACAGGTCGTCGTCCGCGCTGGTCTTGATCGATCGACGCAGGGCGTTAAGGCGGCGGCCCTCGGGCAGCAGCCCGGTGAAATAGGGCGGAGCGGCCCCCGCACTGGACAATACAGGTTCGCTCGCGAGCGGCAGGGAGGTGGCGACGGCGGGTCCCCCGGTGCTGAGGTAGCTCGCCAGGTAGCTGAACCTGGTGCCGCCGTCGTGCCGCTCAAGCCGGGCGGCGAGGACACCTGCCTTGTAGATATCGGCGATGCGGTGCCTCACCTCTGCTCCCGGTGGCCAGCTGCCGCCGTCCTGTCGTATGGGGCGGCTGTACGTGTCCGTGTAACTAACTGCAGCTCCAGGCCAAGCGTCCCAAGCAGCGACAGAAGTGAGTCCAGCTGAACGCTGGACTTCCCCTGTTCCACAAATCGCACGAACCGCTCAGAGACCCCGGCCAGTTGGGCGAGATCATGCTGCGTCAGACGGAGGGCGGTTCGCCTGGCCCGGACTTCTGCCCCAAGGTACTGAGAGAAGGACAATCCGACAGCCACCTCCTTCGGTACGAACGTTCCGATACATACCCGTTGCCGAGTCTACAGCGGACCGATAACCCTTCACAGGGTGCATCCGGAACGATCGTGCCGGAAGGGGTAGAACCGCCCCCCGCATTGACACCTGCTGTGACCCCTGCCATATTTAAGGCGTGAACCTGTCAGACAGCCGGACAGCAGGACAGCCTGCAGCCACTCCGCTCGCGCGGCTTAGTGCTGCCGAAGCGGTGTTTAACGCCATCCGGCAGGACATCGAGTCGGGGCGGCTGGCAGTGGGCAGCAAACTGAGCTCGGAGGCCACGCTTTCCCAGCAGTACGGGGTAAGCCGGTCAGTGATCCGGGAGGCGCTCCGCTCCTGCACTGCCCTTGGCCTCACCGTCACCAAAACGGGCAAGGGCACGTTCGTCGTAGCGGACAAAGTGGCCAACGATCTCACTTTGGGCCAGTATTCAGCCCGGGACCTCACCGAAGCCCGCCCGCACATCGAAGTACCCGCAGCCGGACTGGCCGCGGAACGCCGCAGTGACGAAGAGCTGGAAACTCTCCGCCACATCGTGGCCGCGATGGCCACCGAAACCGACCCGGAGTCCTGGGTATCCCTGGACTCAAGCTTCCATGCCGCCATCGCCCGAGCCAGCGGCAACAAGGTATTCGCCAGCGTGGTGGCGGACATCCGTGGTGCCCTGGCCCATCAGTCCGAAACCCTGAACATGGTGGCGGACCGGCAGCATGCCTCAGACATCGAACACCAGGACATCCTGGCCGCCATCGAGGCAGGCTCGGCCGAGGAAGCACGGGCGGCCATGGCCCACCACCTGCACGCTGTCGGTGTGGCCCTCGAATCCATCCTGAACAACTAGCTCCAGCCCATCCAGCCAAGGAATCCATGCTCTCCCCTGCACTTTCACCTGCCCTCAGTGCTGCCGCCCTCCCGCAGCACACGCCGTTGGTCACTGCCACCCGCGACGGACTGGTGGAGAGCGTCCACTACGGGTCCGCTATCGCACTCGAAGCTGACGGCACGGCAGTGGCGGCCGTGGGTGCTCCCCTGGCGCCGTTTTATCCCCGGTCCTCGCTCAAGCCGCTTCAGGCCGTAGCAATGGTGCGCGCCGGCCTCGAGCTGCCGGCTGAGCTCCTCGCCCTGGCCGCCGCAAGCCACTCGGGCGGCGCAAAACACCGCCAAGGAGCCCTGCGCATCCTCGAACAGCACGGGCTCAACGTCAGCGACTTCGAAAACAGCAGGGACCTCCCCTACGGTCCGGGCGAGCGGGAGGAGTGGCTGCGCAACGGGGGCCGCTCCACCCAGCTCACCCAAAACTGCTCGGGCAAGCATGCCGCGATGGTTGCCACCTGCACCATCAATGGCTGGCCGGTCAAAGGCTACCTGGACCCCTCCCACCCGCTGCAGCAGTTGGTTGCCAAGACCGTCCTGGACCTGACAGACGAGGAACCATTCGCCGTCAGCACCGACGGCTGCGGCACCCCGCTGTTTGCCCTCACGCTGCAGGGCATGGCCCGTGCCTTCGCTGTGATTGCGAAGACTGCCGCGGACGACGACGGCGCACCGGCTTCACAAAGCGCGGAAGCCGCCGTCGGGCTCGCCATGCAGCGGCACCCGGACATGGTGGCCGGGGACGGCCGCGACGTCACCGCGCTGATGCGCCTGCTCCCGGGCTCAGTGGCCAAGGACGGCTTCGAAGGCGTGCAGCTCGTGGGTCTTGCTGATGGCCGCGCCGTTGCCGTAAAGATTTCCGACGGCGGCGACCGCGCCCGGATGCCAGCCACAGTCAAACTCCTCGAGGCGCTGGGTGTGGACACCGCGCCGCTCTCTTCAATCGCCACCGCACCCGTGCTCGGCGGCGGCCACCAGGTGGGCCTGCTGCAGGCTGCCGACTTCCTGCCCCAATCATCAATGTCCATACCCGTCAACGAAGCCCTGTAAGGACCCCATGACCACGATCAACAGCGAAGCGCCCGTCCGGTCCGAACACGACCTGCTCGGAGACCGCGACGTCCCCGCCGACGCCTACTGGGGCGTGCACACCCTCCGGGCGGTGGAGAACTTCCCCATTACCGGCCAGAAGCTCTCATCCAACATGCACCTGGTCCGGGGCCTGGCAGCAGTCAAGCTTGCCGCGGCCCGCACCAACCGCGAGCTCGGGCTGCTGGACGCCGAACGCTCCGACGCCATCGAGCGGGCGTGCCAGGACATCCTGGACGGCCGGCTTGCCGACCAGTTCGTGGTGGATGTCATCCAGGGCGGCGCCGGAACGTCGTCGAACATGAACGCCAACGAGGTCATCGCCAACCGGGCGCTGGAGATCCTGGGCCACCCCAAGGGGGACTACGCCCGCCTGCACCCCAACGACCACGTGAACCTGTCCCAGTCCACTAATGACGTCTACCCAACGGCAGTAAAGCTGGGCACCATCTTTGCCGCCCGGGAGCTGCTGGACGCCTTGGCCGAACTCGAGGAAGCCTGCGCATCAAAGGCGCTGGAGTTCCGCACGGTGGTCAAGATGGGCCGCACCCAGCTGCAGGACGCCGTGCCCATGACTTTGGGCCAGGAGTTCGGCACCTACGCCATCACCATCGGCGAGGACCGGCTCCGTCTTGCCGAAGCCGACCTGCTGATCCACGAAATCAACCTCGGCGCAACCGCCATCGGCACGGGCCTGAACGCACCCCTGGGCTATGCCGAGGCAGCCTGCCGGCACCTCGCGGACATCACCGGCCTCCCGCTGGTCACCGCCCCGGACCTCATCGAAGCCACCCAGGATGTGGGCGCCTTCGTCCACCTCTCCGGAGTGCTGAAGCGCGTGGCCGTGAAGCTCTCCAAGATCTGCAACGACCTCCGCCTGCTCTCCTCCGGCCCGCGCGCCGGGTTCGGCGAGATCAACCTGCCGGCCGTGCAGTCCGGTTCCTCCATCATGCCCGGCAAGATCAACCCGGTGATCCCGGAAGTGGTCTCCCAGGTTGCCTACGAAGTCATCGGCAACGACGTCACCATCACCATGGCCGCCGAAGCGGGTCAGCTCCAGCTCAACGCCTTCGAACCCGTCATCGTCCACAGCCTCCACAAGAGCATCTCCCACCTGGAAGCCGCGTGCCGCACCCTTACGGCCCGCTGCATCCGGGGCATCACTGCCAACACGGAACACCTCCGCCTCACCGTGGAGCAGTCCATCGGCCTGGTCACAGCCCTGAATCCCCACCTGGGCTACGCCACCGCAACCGCCATCGCGCAGGAAGCGCTCGCCACCGGCAAAGGCGTGGCCGAACTCGTCCTCGAACACGGACTCCTCACCAGCACCCAACTGCAGGAACTCCTCAGCCCCGAACGCCTGGCCAACCTCAGCAAACCGGTTCCGGCCCCGAATCCAACGGCATCCTAGAAGGACCTCCCCATGACAAATCCCCCCATCACAGACCACACTGTGCCGCCGCAGGCGCATGCTTCTGAACCGGCGTTGCATGCCGAGGACAAGGGCTACCACAAGAACCTCAAGCCGCGGCAAATCCAGATGATCGCCATCGGCGGCGCGATCGGCACCGGCCTGTTCCTGGGCGCCGGCGGCCGGCTCAACGCCGCAGGCCCATCCCTGGTCATCGCCTACGCGGTCTGCGGGTTCTTCGCGTTCCTGATCCTGCGCGCCCTGGGCGAACTGGTCCTCCACCGCCCCTCCTCCGGATCCTTCGTCTCCTACGCCCGGGAATTCTTCGGGGAAAAAGCAGCTTTCGTTTCCGGCTGGTTCTACTGGATCAACTGGGCCACCACCACCATCGTGGACATCACCGCGGCGGCCCTGTACATGAACTTCTTCGGCAACTACATCCCCTGGATGGCAGCCGTCCCGCAATGGGCCTGGGCCCTGATCGCCCTCGTCGTCGTCCTGGCCCTGAACCTCGTCTCGGTCAAGGTCTTTGGCGAAATGGAATTCTGGTTCGCCCTGATCAAGGTCGCAGCCCTGGTCGTGTTCCTCATCGTCGGCACCTACTTCGTCATCTTCGGCACCCCCGTGGACGGCCAGCAGGTCGGCTTCAGCCTCATCTCCGATAACGGTGGGATCTTCCCCAACGGCCTGCTGCCCATGATCATCCTCATGCAGGGCGTCCTGTTCGCCTACGCCTCCATCGAACTGGTCGGCACCGCCGCCGGCGAAACCGAAAACCCCGAAAAAATCATGCCCAAGGCCATCAACTCCGTGGTCTTCCGCATCGCGGTGTTCTACGTCGGCTCCGTGATCCTGCTGGCCCTGCTGCTGCCCTACACCTCCTACGAAAAGGGCGTCAGCCCCTTCGTGACGTTCTTCGGCTCCATCGGCATCCAGGGGGTGGACGTCATCATGAACCTCGTGGTCCTCACCGCCGCCCTGTCCTCCCTCAACGCCGGGCTCTACTCCACCGGCCGGATCCTGCGCTCCATGTCCGTCAACGGCTCCGCCCCCAAGTTTGCGTCCCGGATGAACAAAGCAGGCGTCCCCTACGGCGGAATCGCCATTACCGCCGGCGTCTCCCTCCTGGGCATCCCGCTGAACTACCTCGTCCCGGCCGACGCCTTCGAAATCGTCCTCAACGTCGCCTCCGTGGGCATCATCATGACCTGGGCCACCATCGTCCTGTGCCAGATCCAACTCCACCGCTGGGCCAACAAAGGCTGGCTCAAACGCCCCTCCTTCCGCATGTTCGGCGCCCCCTACACCGGCTACCTCTCCCTGCTCTTCCTCCTGGGCGTGCTGATCATGGTCTTCATCGAATCCCCCCTGACCATGCTCGTCACCGCCATCGCCTCCATCCTGATGGTCTTCGGCTGGTACGCCTGCCGCAAACGCATTAACCAGATCGCCCAAACCCGCGACGGCTACACCGGCACCGCCCCCGTCATCGCCAACCCGCCGGCAGACACCTTCAAGAAGTAGTCCCGCTCCACCGCGTACGACGGCGGCACCCCAGGTTCTGAAATTCCGGAACCTGGGGTGCCGCCGTCGTTATTCAGCTTGCTGTCGGGGGGCTAGGGTGACGGTTTGACCACCATCGCGGACCCGCCGCCGCGCCTCACCGGTTCGGCCGCGGCCACTGCCCTTCCGTCGGGGAGGAACTCGATGGCCGTGGCTGCGCCGATCTCGGCAGCGGATGTGAATGCATCTCCGGCAGGAGCCATCTCATGCCTATACCGGGAGATAAGTTCCTGCCCATAGGGAGCAGCAATGAATGCCGGTTCCGCAGTAACCTTGGCGGTGTTCCGCTGGGAGGCCCTTGGAGCCGCCAGGGCTTCCTCTATGCTCATCCCGAGGTCAATCCGGTTGACGAGAGTCTGCAGGACAGTGGTGATGATGGTCGAACCGCCCGGCGACCCAAGGGCGAGGAACGGTTCGCCGTCCTTCAGCACGATGGTTGGCGACATGGACGAGCGCGGACGCTTGTTCGGCTCGATCCGGTTCGGATCGGTTGCGCTGTAGACCGTGGAGAAGTCCGTCAGCTCGTTGTTCAGGATGAAACCGCGGCCAGGAACCACAATTCCGGATCCGCCGGTCTGCTCGATGGTGAGCGTGTACTCCACCACGTTGCCCCACTTATCGGAGACCGTGAGGTTGGTGGTGGAAATGTTCTCCGTATCCTTTTCGTCCGCGAGCACGGCGGGTGCCACGGGGCAGACGCCGTCGTAGGACATCACATCCCCCGCCGCGACTGGCTTGATTGCTGCAGTAGTGGGATTGATTTCGCAAGCCCGTTCCTTGGCGAACACCTGGTCCAGTAGCGCGTTAGTGGGAACATCCACAAATGCCGGGTCGCCGACGTACTTGCCGCGGTCTGCGAAAGCGAGCGCGCTTGCTTCCAGGTAGTGGTGCAGGACAGCCGGCGTGTTTGCCTTCAAGGCGGGAAGGTCAAAGACTTCCAGGATATTCAGGGCCTCGCCCACGGTGGTGCCGCCGCTGCTGGAAGGCGCCATGCCGTAGACGTCATAGCCGCGGTATTCCACATGGGTGGGGTCCTGGTCCAGCGCACGGTACTTCGCCAGGTCTTCAGTAGTCATGAATCCGACAGGAACGGGCAGGGTAGTCGTCGGGCTCTTGGGCGGGTTCTGCACCGTCTGCGCAATCTCCTCGGCGAGGGGACCAGTGTAGAAGGCGTCCGTGCCATGCCGGGCCAGAAGACGGTAGGTCTCTGCCAGATCATGGTTCCTGAGGATCGAACCGACCACTGGAAGCTGGCCTCCGGGGAGGAAAAGCTCGGTGGTGGCGGGGAATGCCCTGAAGCGCTCGTCGTTGTCATCTGTCTGCTGGCGGAACGTCTCGTCAACCACAAAGCCGCGGTTAGCCACCTTGATGGCCGGCTTCAAGGTTTCCGCAAGGCTCATGGTGCCCCACCGTTCGAGCGCACGCTCCCAGGTGGCTGGCGTGCCGGGGACGCCTACCGAAACCCCGCTGGTGACCAGATCGGGAGTGAAGGTGTAGGGCTGGCCGGTGGCCGGATTCACAAACGCGTTCGTGGGCATTGCCGCGGGGGCAGTCTCCCGGCCGTCAATGGTGCTGACCTTGCCCTTCTTCGCGTCGTAGTACACAAAGTAACCGCCGCCGCCGATTCCGGCGCTGTAGGGCTCGGTGACGCCCAGGGTGGCTGCTGCGGCGACAGCGGCATCAACGGCGTTGCCGCCCTTTCGGAGGACTTCGATGGCCGCCGCGGAGGCTTCCGGGTCCACGGTACTGACGGCGCCGGCGTACCCGGTCGCGGTGGGGGTCTTGTCGGTCTGCCGCGGATGGGCGGAGGCCGGACTTACTAATGCTCCAGTGGTCACGCTCATCGCCAGCGCTGCCGTGATGGCAGCGACCCGGCGTCCCAGATGTGGCATGGTTGCTCCTGAATGGGTTCGAGTGAGGTGTGTCACAGGCTACTCCTCGCCCCATATACTCTCAACGGCTGCTGTTTGTCCTTGGCCCCGTCAGCTGCCATGGGACGTGTCCACGCCTACCGGTCAAGGAGGACCATGATGAGCGACCAGGAACCAAAAATTGTTGTAGGTGTGGACGGCTCCGATTCCTCGGTGCAGGCCCTGCGATTCGCAGCCCGGCTGGCGCCCGCACTTAACGCGCGGATCCATGCTGTGGCCTGCTGGGATTTCCCGCAAATCTACGCCGGTTATGTTCCGCCCGACTTCGACGCATTTGAAGCAGCCGCGCGGCAAACCCTGGCCGAAGCTGTCGGCAAAGCGTTCGGACCTGATGCCCCCGTAGAGATCACTCAGGCTATAGTCCGCGGCCCCGCGCCGGCCAAACTGGTCGAGGCAGGCGCCGAAGCCGCACTCCTGGTGGTGGGGCGCCGCGGGCACGGCGGCTTCATCGGCATGCACCTTGGCTCGGTGAGCGCAGCGTGCGTTTCGCACGCCGCCTGCCCTGTCCTGGTAGTGCATGCCGACAGCAACCACCGCCCCCACCATCTCTGGAGAGGCTCCAAGGGCAGGGGCGCCGCGAAGCTCTAGCCGCCCGAACCATCCTGGCGTAACGCAACGCCCCTGCACCTCCCGACGGGGGGCCGATCCCCTATGCTCAGCAGAGTGCCCCCTGGCGCCGATGCCCGCAGGGTTGGCACTAAGCGAGCAGTTCAACGACGAACCATCCGGGAGACAGCATGACCAACTGGCGGATCAGGGACTTCCACTCAGCGGACCTGGACGGAATACTGCACCTTTGGGAGACCCTCAAGTCCCACAATGTCGAACCCGTGTACGCGCTGTCCGAAGTCCTTGCATCGTGCGAAAAGGACCACGCCGTGGTGGCGGTGCAGGGAGAACAGGTGGTGGGGGCCGCCGTCGGACGCGCCGCCCACGACCAGGGCTGGATCGTTTTCCTCGCCACGCTGCCTGAATACCGCGGCCGCGGGATTGGCACCTCGCTGCTGGCCGCCGTCGAAAACCGGATGGCACCGCACGGGCTGAACAAGCTCTCTGCGCTTATGCCGGAGTCGGAAACCCGCGTGGAGGCGTTCCTGGGCCGAGGCTTTGCCCTGAAGAAAAACCTCCGGTACTTCGAGCGGACCATCCCCGTCCAGCGGCAGGAACTCGGCGCGCTGGGCCAGCTGGGCGGGCGCGTGCTGGCCCGCGACCTGTGGGAAAACGTGGCCGGCATGCGCAAGGAGAAGGAACTGCTGGAACGCCGCCTGGTCCTCCCCCTGGCGGAGGCCGATCTCGCGGACGAATTCGGCGTCGTTCCGCCCCGCGCCGTGGTGCTCTTCGGCCCGCCCGGCACCGGCAAAACCACCTTCGCCAAGGCCATCGCCTCCCGCCTGGAGTGGCCCTTCGTGGAGGTGTTTCCCTCCCGGCTGGCCGCTGACCCGCAGGGCCTGGCCGGAGCGCTCCGCGAGACCTTCCTGGAGATCGCAGAGCTTGAGCACGCTGTCGTGTTCATCGACGAGGTGGAAGAAATCGCCTCCCAGCGCTCGGGCGAGCCGCCCTCGCCGCTGCAGGGCGTCACGAACGAGCTGCTCAAGATCATCCCGGCCTTCCGGGAACAGCCCGGACGCCTGCTGGTGTGCGCCACCAACTTCATCCGTGCCCTGGACTCGGCGTTCCTGCGCCACGGCCGGTTCGACTACGTCATCCCCATCGGCCTTCCCGACCGGCAGGCCCGCGAGGCCATGTGGCAGCGTTTCATCCCTGCCCCGGTGGTGGATGACGTGGATGTGGAACTGCTGGTGGAAAAAACCGAGGGCTTCTCCCCCGCAGACATCGAGTACGCCGCCCGCAGCGCCTCCCAGCGCGCCCTTGAGAAGGCTGTGTACGACGACGGCGGGCTCGCTTCCGGCGGCACACTTTCGGTCCGGGAGGCGGTGCGGAAGGGGCCCTCCACCCAGGATTATCTGGACGCCATCGGTGACACCCGCACCACCGTCAGCGCGGAAGTGCACCAGGACTTTCTGGAGGACATCGATGCCCTGGGCCGCGTTTAAGGAAGTAACGTTTTATGCATGTCCTCCAATCCCCTCCGGCATGCCATGGCGCGCATGGGCGGCCGCGATCCGCATGAAAAACACCGGGCCGCCACGCCGCTGGAACTCTTTTTCGACCTGACGTTCGTGATCGCCTTTGGGGTGGCGGGGAGCCAGTTTGCCCATGAGATTGCCGAAGCGCGTTTCGGTGCGGGCCTGCTGGGGTTCTCTTTTGCGATGTTCGCCGTGGTCTGGGCGTGGATCAACTTCACCTGGTTCGCCAGCGCCTACGACACCGATGACTGGATCTTCCGGGTAGTCACCATGGTCCAGATTGTCGGCGTCCTGATCCTCGCCATGGGTATCGAGCCCATGTTCCACTCCATCGTGGCAGGCGGGTACGTGAACAACGGGGTCATCGTGAGCGGCTACGTCATCATGCGGCTGGCGCTGGTTGCCCAATGGTTGCGGGCAGCAAAGCAGGACCCCGCCCGCCGTCAAACCTGCATGCGCTACGCCAAGTACCTCGCCCTGGTCCAACTTGGATGGATAGCCGTCGCCGTCTTCAAGGCGGACGTGCTCACCACCATCCTCCTGACTGTGCCCTTGATAGCACTGGAAATGGCCACGCCCTACGCGGCCGAACGCAACGCCAGGACGCCCTGGCACGCCCACCATATCGCCGAGCGGTATGGGCTCCTCGCGATCATCGCCCTGGGAGAATGCCTCATCGGCGCCATCGAAACCCTCCGCGCCATCGTAGCCAACCACGGCTGGAGCGTGGACGCTGCGCTTGTGGGCTTCGGCGGAACAGCGCTGGCGTTCGGAATGTGGTGGATCTACTTCATGCTGCCCGCAGGACGCGCGCTGCACCTGCGCCGGCACCGCTCATTCCTCTTCGGCTACGGCCACATTCCCGTGTTCGCCGCGATCGCCGCCACCGGGGCCGGCCTGCACGTGGCGGCGTACTACATTGACCATGAGGCACACATCAGTGCCGCCGCGGCCGTGGCCAGTATCGCCATTCCGGTGGCACTCTTCAAGGCGTCGTTGACGTGGCTGTACAGCACCATGATGGGCCGTGACCGGCACGTCATAGCCGTCACCGTCGGGGTGCTCGGCGCGCTGGCAGCTTCGGTGGGACTTGCTGCGGCCGGCGTGTCAGTCCCGGTATGCCTGCTGGTGATCGTGCTGGCACTCGCCGTTCCGATCGTCATTGATGAGCTCCACGGCTCCGGCCGGCTGGACCGGGCTTTGGAAAAGCTGGAAGCGGAGGCTACTCGGGCCCGCCCGTCCTAGCGTCGAGGGCCGTCCCACCAGCGGCGTCCGACTCCCCGTAGGACAGGTTCTCGTAGTCCGTCGTGTCTTCCTCGTCCAGCTGATTGTCCAGTTCCTCCAACAACCACGGGTTCACCCGCGCGAGGATCTTCCGGACCTCCTCCACTTCGACGGCGGCGTACAACACCGGACGGGCGTCGCGGTACTTGGTGACGGGCGGCTTGTCCGGCCACTTCTCCGCCAACGCCTGGACCCTTTCGGGCAGCGAGTTGTGGGCGTTGTCGGCGATCTTGACCAATGCCGCATCATGGTGCTCAGCGATTTCGCGGATCCCCGCCTGATAGTCGTCCGGGTATTCGTGCAGCCGGTTGGTGACGCGTTCGATGATTTCCACAGCCCGCTCGGACACGCCCATGTCCAGCAATGCCTGGCGGGTTATCGGAGTGTCTTCCGCAATGTCGTGCAGATACCCGGCGATCCGGATGTCGTCATCAAAGTCGGCCAAGGCGTCGCCTACGGCGAGGACGTGTTCCCGGTACGGTCGCTTCAGCTTGTCCTTCTGCCGGTTGTGGGCCACCTCGGCAAGGACCTTGGCTGTCTCTACCGTGAACTTTGGCGCCGGGCTTTGCTCCGCGGCATGCTGGTCTGACATGTCCTAAGCGTAGGCTGACCCGGCTGCTGTGGCTCAACCGCGGACTCAATTGTCCCGGGCAGCTACTGCTTACCGTATTTCCGATGGACTGCCTGCTTACTGACTCCCAAGCACAGCGCAATGGCTTCCCAGGACAATCCGGCCTGCCGTGCGCTCCGGACGAGCGATGATTCGGTCCGGCTCACTTCCTTCTGCAGCTCAGCGACAGCGTGGAGGGCCTCTGCCGGCCCCATGCCATCCATTGATCCCACAAGGGTCTTCATGCGGTCCACCTCCATGCGTCAACCTTAGTTGACGCATGGAGGGTTGTCAACAAAAGTTGACGAAGGATCCAGGCACGCCTTTTGGGGACAGGGGAATCAGCGCCGGGCAGCCTCCATACCGCTCCATACCCATGGCTCCAGCGGCAGCGTGGACGGGTCAAACGCCGCCAAAGCGTTCTCAAGTGAACCTGCCGGCAGCCCCAAGGACTCCAGCAGCCCGTCCCGCACCGCAGGGGCAGGGCTTCCCGCTTCCGCAAGGTCCCCCAGCGTCACCGCGCCGTCCCGCTTTGCCAGCCGGACGCCGTCGGAATTCACCACGAGGGGAACGTGCGCATATTCCGGGGTGGGAATATTCAGCAGCGAGGCAAGGTAGGCCTGCCGGGGAGTGGACGGGAGGAGGTCGTCGCCACGGACCACCTGGTCGACACCCTGCTCCGCATCGTCCACTACCACTGCAAGGTTGTAGGCGGTGACACCGTCGTTACGCCGCAGCACAAAGTCATCCACCACACCGGCATAGGACCCGTGAAGCAGGTCGCGGACGGTGAACTGCGCGACGCCGGCGCGCAGCCGGATCGCCGCGCGCCGGGTGGAGCGCTTGAACTCCAGCTCAGCGGGACCGAGGTGCCGGCAGGTGCCCGGATACGCGCCCTGGGGCGCATGCGGAGCAGACGGGGCCTCCTGGATTTCCCGTCGGGTGCAGAAGCACTCGTAGGTTAGTCCGGCAGCCTCCAAACGGGAGATCGCCTCAGCGTAGAGGGGGCCACGTGCAGTCTGGCGCACCACGTCGCCGTCCCAGGTGACACCGAGAGCCTCCAGGTCCCGCAATTGCCCGGCTTCAGCACCGGCGCGTGCGCGGTCAAGGTCTTCCACGCGGAGCAGGAACTTCCTGCCGGTGGAGCGGGCGAACAGCCAGGCAAGGAGCGCCGTCCGGAGATTCCCTACATGGAGGTCGCCGGAGGGGCTGGGGGCAAAGCGGCCTGCAGAGGTCATGGGTCAACCCTATGCGGGAAGGGAAGGTGTGCCGGGACAATACAAGAGCCCCTCAGCTACCGGCATCGGGAATCCGACGCGGGTGGCTCAGGGGCTCTTGCCGTGTTTGCAGAATGACCGTGGTGTGAACAAGTGTCAATCAGCGGCGGCCTCCTTGCGGGAAGCGGTGTCCAGTTTCCGGTGGGTGTGCCGGGAGGCCTGTCAGCCTGAGGGTATCAGCGGTAGCTTTTGCCTTCGTTGCCACTATTTGAGCAGACACCCTACAGTTGGGACAACAAGCAATGAGCCGGTTGATCAGTCTGACTAATTACCGCCGGCGGCACCGACAGGAAATGATCACATTGCAGGAACTGGACGCCACCGACAAGCGCATTTTGCAGGGCCTGGATGATGACCCCCGGGTTCCCATCATGGTGCTGGCCCAACGCCTGGGCCTGGCCCGCGGTACGGTGCAGAGCAGGCTGGAACGGATGACGGCGTCCGGAGCCCTGCGTCCCAACAGCAGCAGGGTGCTTCCCGCCGCACTGGGACGCGGGGTTGCCGCTTCCGTGAGCGCCGAACTGGACCAGAGCCACCTCAACGAGGCCATTGCCGCGCTCCGCAAGATTCCGGAGGTGCTCGAATGCCACGCGCCTGCCGGGGATACCGACCTGCTGATCCGCGTGGTCGCCACCAGTCCGGACGACCTCTACCGGGTCTCAGAGGAAATCAGGCTTTGCCCGGGCATCGTGCGGACTTCCACGAGCATGTTCCTCCGCGAGGTCATCCCGTACCGCACTACCGGGCTGCTGAACACCTGACCGCTAGACCGGCGGACCCGCGTTGGACTTCAGGTTCTTCATGACCAGGGTGGAGGTCAGCCGTTCCACGCCCGGCAAGGACGTGAGTTCGGCGTCGTAAAAGCGCTGGTAGGCCGGCAGGTCCTCGGCGATAACCTTCAGGAGGTAGTCGGGCGAACCGAAAAGCCGCTGCGCCTCCACGATGTTGGGGTTGTCCGCCACCCGGTTTTCGAAAACCTCCATGGTGGCGCGGTCCACCTGCCGCAAGGTAACAAACACGATCGCCTCGAACCCCAGCCCCACGGCCGATGGGTCGATGTCGGCCCGATAGCCCCGGATCACGCCAGTTTGCTCCAGATCGCGCAGCCGCCGGTGGCAAGGGGCAACGGTCAAACCGACCTTGCCGGCAAGTGCGGTGGCGGTGATCCGGCCGTCCTCTTTGACATGGCGCAAGATACTTCTGTCAATATGGTCTATCACGCAAGGATCTTACCGCCGGAGCCCCTAGGTCGGCGAAATAGGACAGCACTTCCGGGCAAAAAGTATCTAGGGTTTCTCCTGACGGACCACTTGGCAGGAGAGATGATGAACCCGGAGCTGTTTTTGGCCTTTGTGCTGGTGGCCGCGGCCTTGGCCTGCACGCCCGGCGTGGACTGGGCATACTCCATTGCTGCCGGGTTGAGGCAGCGCAGCTTTGTGCCCGCAGTGGCAGGGCTCTGCGGCGGATACGTCCTCCACACGGTCTTACTGGTAGCGGGGCTTGCCGCGCTTCTCACGGGAATGCCCGGCGTCCTTGGCTGGATTACCCTGGCCGGCGCCGGGTACTTGATGTGGCTGGGGTGAGCACGCTTCGCTCCTGGCGCGCAGCCAGCTTCTCGGCCGGAGCCGGCAATGACGGCAGCACACGGCTCCGGTCCTTCCTGCAGGGCATGGGCACCAGCGGCATCAACCCCAAGGGCCTGCTCTTCTACGTGGCGCTCGTTCCCCAGTTCGTGAGCGCAGAGGCGTCCTTGCCCGTCCCGGTGCAGTCCGGACTGCTGGGCATGACCTTTGTGCTCCTAGCAGGGCTCGTGTACACCGCCGTCGCCCTGCTGTCCCGAACCCTGCTGCAAAGCCGGCCGGGAGCTGCGCGGACAGTGACCTTGGCCAGCGGGGTGATCATGGTGGTGCTCGGCGCCGTTCTGCTCGGCGATCAGCTCCTGCCCTTGTTCTCCGGGGCCCGGCTCACCGGAAGATGGCCAGCAAACTAATCGTCGCTGAGCTTCTTCCAGTCCTGTTCCCATATCCGGCGCATCTCCTCGTCCTTGCGGATGGGAACGGGCGCTGCGATCTCCCGCTGCGGCACCGGATCCTCGTGCCGCCTTCCCCAGTCCCTCGGATTGAGTGACCTTCGGCTGGAATCAAGGAGCAGCAGCGCCCGGTCCGTGAGTGCGTCGTTCCGCAGGGTCAGGTGCGTCTTCCGCCGCCGCAACACCTCTGCGAGCGCCTGGTTCGCCGCATCCAGCCGGCCCTCCCGCCGCAGAGCCCGGGCACGCACCAGCAACAGTGCGGCAGAGAGATCGTCCGCGTTGAGCAGGCCGTCGGTCCAGTCGATCACTGTCCGGCTCCGGCCGAGGGTCAACGCCAGCGAGCAGCGCGCCAAGGCCATGGGGAGCGACGGCGGCAGCCCGGACAGGGCGTCCAGCGCCGCCTCTGTGCGCCCCGTCTCCCGGAACGAGTGAGCCAGGGCCAGGAACACCGACTCCTCGCTGAACAGGACAGGGATCTCCACGCGCTCGGCAAGTTCAATGCGGGTGACGATCCTGGTGAGGTAGGTGGACGAATAGCGGTTGGCTTCGTCTTCATTCCTGGTGGTCAGCCCACGCTGGAGGAGCTCCGAGGCGCGCAGGTAGCCGCCCTGCTTGTAGACCAGCAGCCCGGACATGAGGTAGCAGAGGCCAGCCCATCCGGGGTAGGCGCGCGCCAGCGTGATCAGCTGTTCGGGCTGGCGGCTCGTGAAGACCGCCTCATGCACCGCCCTGGCCGGCTTGGGCAGCATCCGCTTCAACCGCGGAACCTCCCCGTCCACAGAGAGCAATGCCGGGTTGCGGCCACCGAGCACACCCGTCAGCAGGCCGCCCACTCCGCCGGCGAGGTCGTGGACAGGCGTGCGCAACAGGGGCTGGCCGAAGGGCGTGAGATCGCGCCTGTCCCAATAAATCGGTGCAGCATCCCCGGCGGTCATCTTTCCATGCTAACCGGGACTTCCGGCAGCCGGGGCAGGCACTGAAAGCGCATCTCTGGTGACGCGGCGCGCCTGCCCTTGTCCCAGGAGAAGATTTCCGGGAGGGTGGTAGGCACCCTTAGCAGTCCGTCATCAGCAAAGGAGAGTGCCATGCAAATCGACAAGACGCAGATCCTCGAACTCCTCAGGAACCAGGGAGACAACGACAAGGCCGCCCAAGCCGAGTCCGAGCTGCCGGACCAGGTGGACACCGACCAGCACGCCGGGCTTCTGTCGAAGCTGGGCATCAACCCCGCCGATCTGTTGGGGAAGCTTCCCGGCGGCCTCGGGGACAAACTGGGAGGACTGGGCCTCTAGGTCAGGGCCTTTCCATAAACCACTCGGTGAAAGCGGAAGCCCGGCCGGACGGGTCGAGGCGCAGGACCCACAGGTTGTCGTAGGTGGGGCGTTCGCCCGAATAGGTGGTGACGCCCTGGATAAAGGCGGTGTTACCGTCCGCACCCAGCAGCTCCCAGCTGAAGGTCCAGTCGCCCGGTTCATCCCGGGCGGCGAGCCAGCCGTCGACGATGCCATCCTGGCCCTGCCATGCCTGGGGGTCGTGGGGCCCTGTCTCGTACCGTGCATCAGCAGTGAAGAGAGCACGGATGTCCTCGGGCTTATTGCTGGTCCACGCGGCCTGGTACTTGTCCATCCAGGCCTGAACATGCCCACGGATTGGAGTTTGCTCAGTCATGGTGCCGTTGTACGCCCTGGCGCATCCGGCCCGCAAGCGCTTTAGCTGTTAGCGGCGATCCACACACCGACCACCCAGGTGCTCCCGGCCAGGCA
Source organism: Arthrobacter sp. D3-16 (assembly GCF_054408515.1). NCBI lineage: Bacteria > Bacillati > Actinomycetota > Actinomycetes > Micrococcales > Micrococcaceae > Arthrobacter > Arthrobacter sp. D3-16. The sequence continues at coordinate 4,130,891 of NZ_CP096437.1, forward strand.
CGCCAGTCCGAACTCGGCGAGCATGCCCAGCCCGGTTGCTTTAAGGGCGGCCCAGCTGGAGGTCGCCGCCGTACTGATGTTCCGGGTGCGGAGGAACTCGCTGAGCAGGAGGCCGGCAGCGAAACCGATGAAGAGCCCCACCACGGGAATGATGAACATTCCCACCACACCCGTAACCAGTGCGGCGGCGATGCTCCTGCTGGGAATGGCGTGTTCCTTGAGCTTCCTGCCCGTGAGGACGGCGCCCGCCGCCATACCGGCAACCACGAATACCATGGCGATGGCGAAGACCACCCAGCCCGCCGTGCCCGCTCCGCCCCAGATGGCCCATGCCAGCAGGCTTGCTCCGATCAGGATGCTGCCCGGAAGTACGGGGATGACGGTGCCGGCCACGCCTACAACGATTGCCAGGCCGCACAGGACGGTCACCACGGTCTCCGAGTTCATGGACCCAGTCTATGGTTGGGGGCACGGAGCCCACGACGGCGGTGCCTCCGCGAAGGGGAGGCACCGCCGTCGTCATTCCGGCGTGGGAAAGGCGCTACTCCGCTTCCACGGCGGCAGCGACAGCGGCGGTGACGGCCGGGGCAACCCGGGGGTCCAGCGGGCTGGGCACGATGTAGTCGGCGGCGAGGTCCTCCGCCGCGAGCTCCGCGATGGCATACGCCGCTGCCAGCTTCATGGCGGGGGTGATGCGGCGGGCCCCCGCGTCCAGTGCGCCGCGGAAGATACCCGGGAAGGCCAACACGTTGTTGATCTGGTTGGGAAAGTCGCTCCGGCCGGTGGCCACCACAGCGGCATACTTTACGGCGACCTCCGGCAGCACCTCGGGGTCCGGGTTGGAGAGGGCGAAAACGATGGCGTCCTGGTTCATCAGGGCCAGGTGTTCCTCGTCCAGCTTCGAGGAGGAGACGCCAATAAAGACGTCCGCCCCGGCCAGGGCCTCCGCGGGGCCGCCTTCGAGGCTGCGGGGGTTGCTGCGCCCGGCGATGTCGGCCTTCTTGCTGGCCAGGTCCGCGGCGAGATCCGTACGGCTGCTGTTGATGATGCCGCGGGAATCCAGCAGGACCACATCGGTAATGCCGGCGGCCAACAGGATTTCGGCGACGGCGATGCCCGCGGCCCCTGCGCCGGAGACCACCACACGGAGGCTGTCCAGTGTTCGGCCGGTCACCTTGGCGGCGTTGGTCAGCGCGGCGAGGGCAACGACGGCGGTGCCGTGCTGGTCATCGTGCATCACGGGGCAGTCCAGCGCTTCGATGAGCTTTTCCTCAAGCTCGAAGCAGCGGGGAGCGGAGATGTCCTCGAGGTTGACTGCACCGAAGCTGGGGCGCAGGCGAACCAGGGTTTCCACGATTTCGTCCACGTCCGTGGTGTTGAGCACCAGCGGAATGGAGTCCAGGTCGCCGAAGGTCTTGAACAGGGCGGACTTGCCCTCCATCACGGGCAGGGAAGCGCTCGCGCCGATGTTGCCCAGCCCCAGGACAGCCGTGCCGTCACTCACGACGACCACCAGGCGCTGGGCCCATGTCAGGGTGCGGGCGAGTTCGGGATTGGCATGGATGGCCCGACTGACCTCGGCCACTCCGGGGGTGTAAGCGATGGACAGGTCGCGCTTGTTGGACAGCGGGACGGTGCTGGCGATGGAGAGCTTGCCGCCCTGGTGGGCGTCGAAGATCTCGGCTTCGCTTAGCGCGGTGGCTGCGGAATTGTCAGTGGCTGCAATTGCGTCAATGGACACGTCGTTGTCTCCTGGTGCTCGCCGTGGGCACACGGCACATGGGGCCCGGGTCCGAAAGGACCTGGGGCGGAAGTGGTGCGGGCGGGAAACCCAAGGGTGGCGGGTCTGGGAAGGAGCTTCGGGGATGCGCCCTGCGGCTCCATTTCGACCATGGTAGGCAGCGGCGGAAGGAGCTTCCGGGCGATTTGACTGACCGGATTGGTGCCAAAACGATTTTGCATGCGCCTTCGTGACCTACGTCACCGGAATAAGCCGGATTTAATGGGCAATTGGTCTAGACCGATTACGCGCTTTGATGGAGTGTGTAGCTGCCTTCGTTGGAGGGAGCAAGCCGTGCGCAGGCCTTTTTCAGGTCCTCCTCGGCCTCGAAGAGTGAAAGGCGGCGGTTCCGGACGGACTGGACCAGACCAGTGACCGTCAGCAGGAGCACCCTCGCCGCCGTGGCATCGCCGGACGCGGCCGCCACAAGCTTTTCGCTCAGCGCGTCGATCTCGCGCAGGAGTACCGTGGTGTCGCGGTCCGGAAGGTAGACCCCCCGGCTCAGGCACTGCTCCACGGCGGGCTGCATGACCCGCATATGGAAGATCTCCATGACAAGTCCCGCCAGCGCGCGGCCGCGGAAACGGGCAGGGACGCTCCGCGCCCCGCCCTGCAACTCGTCGAGCTGATGGCGGTAGAGGGCAAGAATGAGATGGGTGGGGGACGGAAAATACCGGTACAGCGTGCCCAGCGGCACATCAGCTTTGGCCGCTACCTCAGTGAGTTCCACGGAGTCCAGCCCCTTCCGGGCAAACCCTGCCGCGGACTCCAGAATGCGGGTATAGCGGAGCCGTTGGCGAGGAGCGGACGGCCGTGCGGCCATGGGCGGATGGTCTGAAATAGTCTCGGGCATCAGCATTCCGGGGTTGTGTTCCTATGGTGCAGCAGCCAGGAGCGTCCCCATCCCGAACCGCCTGCAGTCCGGCTCAACTATACGGCACAGTACTGTGCCGTAATTAGTCAGGGCACTTAGCTTCCGGCTTCAGCCGGTCAGTCCACACCCTTGATTTTCACCACGAAAACAGCCCCCAACAACCCGATGACGGCTGCGGTAATGAACAGCGTGACGTACCCGCCCAGGAACTTCACGGAGATGAATGCCAGGGCCGGGGCCACTACCTGGGGCAGCGAGTTGGCCACATTGATAACGCCCATATCTTTGCCCCGGTCGGCGGCAAACGGCAGGACCTGGGTCAGCAGCGCGAAGTCCACCGCGAGGTACGCTCCGAAGCCAATTCCCAGGACTGCCGCGCCGGCCAGCGCCCCGGGCCACACCGGGAAGAACGCCATGATCACCCCGGCCATGGCAATGGTTGCGGATGAACCTATAACGAAGGGCTTGCGCCGGCCCACCCTGTCACTCCAAGGTCCCGCTATCACCGCGGTGATCATCACCATCACGGCGTAGATGCCGGTAAGGATCAGGACACCCCCTTCCGGGTTTTCGTACTTGAGGATGTCGCGCAGGAAAAAGAGCAGGTAGACGATGGTCAGCTGGTTGCCGACGTTCACCAGGAAACGGGTGAGCCAGGCCCAGCCGAAGTCCGGATAGAGCCGTGGGCTGATCCAGAAACCGCGGGCGAACGCCCTAAGCCGGAACGCCGGACGGGCGTCCTTGGGCAGGACGAGATCGTTGCGATGGAAAAGATACGGCACCACGGACAGCAGCAAGGCTCCCGCGCAGAGCCAATACCCCACCAGGAAGTTGCCGGCCACCACGGCGCCGAAGACCGCGCCGGTCAGGATACCCAGCGTTTGGCCCATGGCCGCCAATCCACCCACGCCGCCGCGCTGGACCACGGGCACACGGTCCGGAACCGCCGCCGTGATGGCCGCGTAGGCCGCATTGGCACCGAGCTGGACCAGGCACCAGAAGAGCACCATCAGGGCAACGGCGCCCGATACGGACATCGCCAGCAGAGCGGCAGTGGCCAGCACTGCACCCGCCAGCACCCAGGGGGCCCGGCGGCCGAAGCGGGAGGTGGTCCGGTCCGAGAGTGCGCCAAAGAGCGGGTTGGCCACCAGGGACACCGCGGCCCCGCACGCCGTCACCAGCGACAGGATGGCTTCCTTGCTGGGCGCATCAATGCTGATGGCCTGCTGTCCGATGAAGACGTTGATGGGGCCGAAGAACGCCGCGTTGATGCCCACGTTCACGAGAACCAGGCCAGTGACCCAGCGGGCCGTGACTTTTTGCGTTGGCTCGGCCAGCGCCGCGGCCGGACCGCCGGGTCCGGCGCCGGGGTCCAAGGGTGCGGGAGTATCGGACAGGCTCATGATTTTGTTCCCCCGGCTACGGCTGATCAGCGACGGAATCAGACTATCGTGGGCGTTACCGTGCCGCCTTGCCATGCGGCGGACGGACCATCCGTGGCGTCAGCCCAGCATCGAGGAGAACCATGAGCGCAGCGTCCACTCCGGCGGAAAGCACCGCCGTCAACACCGCAGACCTCTACGACGAGCGCGGCGACGAACTGGCCTCGGTATCGCTGCAGTTCCAGTCCCTCGGCGGGCGTTCACACTTCAGCGGCCCGGTCCGGACCATCCGCTGCTTCCAGGACAACGGCCTGGTGAAGTCCACCCTGGCAACCCCGGGCCACGGCAAGGTGCTGGTGGTGGACGGCGGCGGCTCCCTCGGGACGGCCTTGATGGGGGACATGATCGCCGAAAGCGCCGTGGCGAACGGCTGGGCCGGCGTCGTTATCAATGGAGCAATCCGGGACCGCGAGGCGATCGCCGGGCTGGACCTCGGCGTGAAGGCCCTCGGCAGCAACCCGAAGAAGAGCGCCAAGGCCAGCGCCGGCGAGGTTGATGTGGACGTGGTGATCGACGGCGTGACCATCCGGACCGGGGCCATGATCTGGTGCGACCCGGATGGAATCCTGGTGGAGCGCTAGCCCCGCAAGCAGAAATACCTGCTCCCCGGGAATAGGCCTGGGCGTAACATAGTTACTGAAAGCAACTATCCGCGCCTGACTTCTTCCTTCCCCTGGAGCACCCATGCCCAAACCCACTGCCGCGCGCGCCGCAGGAGAAACCCTGACCCCGCGCCAAATCGTCACCGTGATGGTGGGCCTGATGCTGGGCATGTTCCTGGCATCGCTGGACCAGACCATCGTGTCCACGTCCATCTACACCATCGCCAACGACCTGGACGGGCTCTCGCTCCAGGCCTGGGCCACCACCGCGTACCTCGTTACGTCCACTGTGAGCACCCCGCTGTACGGCAAGCTCAGCGACATCTTCGGCCGCCGCCCGCTGTACCTGACAGCCATCGTGATTTTCCTGGCGGGGTCCCTCTACGCAGGATCGGTCCACTCCATGACCGAACTGGCACTGGCGCGCGGCGTCCAGGGCCTCGGGGCCGGAGGCCTGCTGGCCCTCGCCCTGACCATCATCGGCGACATCGTCTCACTTAAGGACCGGGCCAAGTACCAGGGCTACTTCATGTCCGTGTTCGGCGTCTCCTCGGTGCTTGGCCCTGTGGTGGGCGGCGCTTTTGCCGGTTCCGCCAACATCCTGGGGTTCGAGGGCTGGCGCTGGGTGTTCTTTATCAACCTGCCCATCGGCTTGGCCGCATTGGCAGTGGTGTTCCTGTTCCTGCACCTGCCGGCGAAGCACGTAAAGCAGAAGATTGACTACTGGGGCGCAGCGGCCATCACCCTGGCGATCGTGCCGCTGTTGCTGGTGGCGGAGCAGGGGCGCAGCTGGGGCTGGGCGTCCCTTAACTCCTTCCTCTGCTATGGCCTGGGCGTGGTGGGCATTGTCTGGTTCCTGCTCGCCGAGAAGCGTGCCGGCGACTACGCGCTGATCCCGCTGCGGCTCTTCCGGAACGCGACCTTCGGCCTGTCATCGCTGCTGAACTTCATCATCGGCATCGGCATGTTCGGAGCCATCGCCATGCTCCCGATGTACCTGCAGCTGGTCAAGGGCCTCACGCCCACCGAGGCCGGCCTGATGATGATCACCTTCACCGTCGGCATCCTGACCGGCTCCATCACGGCCGGCCGCACCATTTCAGCCTCGGGCACCTACCGGATCTTCCCCATCATGGGCACGGCCGTCCTCACAGCCGCCGCCCTGGTGATGGGCCTGTCCCTGGGCGTGGACACCGGCCTGTGGGTTCCCGGGGTCATCGCGGTGTTCTTCGGCATGGGCCTTGGCTTCTGCATGCAGCCCCTCACCCTCGCCATGCAGGTGTCCGTGCCGCGCCGCGACATGGGCGTAGGCACTTCCTCTGCCGCGTTCTTCCGTTCCATGGGCGGTGCGGTGGGCACCGCTGTTTTCATCTCCATGCTGTTCAGCCTGGCGGCCACCCGGATCGCCGACACCATGAAGTCCGCGATGGGAAGCCCGGAGTACCAGGCAGTCCTGCAGGATCCCGCTGTGGCCGCAGACCCCGCCAATGCCAAGCTGTACGAATTCTTCCGGGACGGGGCGTCCAACGAGTCCCTCAATGACACCAGCTGGCTCCACACCGCAAACAGCACGCTGACCCGTCCCATCACGGAGGGCTTCGCCTACGCGATCGACACCGTAATGCTCACGGCGGCCGTGCTTACGGGCATCGCCTTCCTGATCAGCTTCGCGCTGCCCAACAAGAAGCTCACGGACTCCAAGGCAGCCCCGCAGGAGCCCGCCGCAGTTCACTGACCTGCCCGCCACCCGTGGTCAGCGGACGACGCCGGCACCTCCCGCCGTCGTCGTCTGCTGTTTCGGGGCAGGCAGGCTTCTGGTGCCCCGACTGGAACAGTCCGCGGTGCCGTGGAACACTGTGTAGCGCGTGTGCGCCGGCCAGGTGGCCGGTTCCGCAGCCGACGACGTCCGCACCGCATCCACCGAACCCCCAAACCAAGGGAGAGCCATGCCCACTGCACGGGAGCAGACAACCGCCCAGATACCGCGGCGGGTGATCTGGCTGGCGCTCGCAGGTGCGGTGGGCGGATTCCTGTTCGGCTTTGACTCGTCCGTGGTGAACGGCGCAGTGGATGCCATGAAGGACGAGTTCGCGCTGTCCGAGGCTGTTACAGGCTTCGCCGTGGCCATCGCCCTGCTGGGCTGTGCTGCCGGGGCGTACCTGGCCGGAAAGGTCGCAGACAGGTACGGACGAATCCCCGCCATGAAGCTGGGTGCGCTGCTCTTCCTCGTGAGCGCCCTCGGCACCGGGTTCGCCTTCAGCGTCTGGGACCTGATCTTCTGGCGCCTGGTGGGCGGGCTGGGCATCGGCCTTGCCTCGGTCATCGCCCCCGCCTACATTTCCGAAATTTCCCCGCGCAAGGTCCGCGGCCGCCTCGCATCGCTGCAGCAGCTCGCCATCACCACAGGCATTTTTGCGGCGCTGCTCTCGGACGCGCTGTTTGCCACCAGCGCCGGCGGCGCCGACCAGGCCTTCTGGCTGGGTATTGAGGCCTGGCGCTGGATGTTCCTGGCGGCCGCCCTGCCCGCAGTGGTCTACGGCTGGGTGGCGTACACCCTTCCGGAATCGCCGCGGTTCCTGGTGTTCCTGGGGAAGGAGGACGAAGCCCGCGAAGTCTTTGACTCGATTGCGCCGGCCGAGGACACCGACCGCCACATCCGGGAAATCCGGGAAGCCATCGAAGAGGACAAGCTGGCCGGCCAGAAAGGCTCGCTCCGCGGCAAGACCTTCGGACTGCAGGCGGTGGTCTGGGTGGGCATCATCCTGTCCGTGCTGCAGCAGTTCGTGGGCATCAACGTGATCTTCTACTACTCCACTACGCTGTGGAAGGCGGTGGGCTTCCAGGAAAAGGATTCACTCACCATCTCCGTGGCCACCTCCGTCACCAATATCCTGGTAACCCTCGTGGCCATCGCACTGGTGGACCGGATCGGCCGCCGGCCCATCCTGCTGGCGGGCTCGGTAGGTATGGCCGTGTCCCTGGCTGCCATGGCCCTGGCGTTCTCCTCGGCTGTTGGATCCGGCACCGAGATTTCCCTGCCCGGAGCCTGGGGCCCGGTGGCCCTGGTGGCTGCCAACGTGTTTGTGGTCAGCTTCGGCGCGTCCTGGGGCCCGCTGGTGTGGGTGCTTTTGGGCGAAATCTTCCCGTCGCGGATCCGTGCCCGTGCCCTTGGCCTTGCCGCCGCCGCGCAGTGGGTGGCGAACTTCGCCATCACGCTCAGCTTCCCGGTCATGGCCGCCGGTTCGCTCCCGCTGACCTACGCCATGTACGCATTGTTCGCGGCGGCGTCGTTCTTCTTTGTGATGTTCAAAGTGCCGGAAACTAACGGGATGTCCCTGGAGCAGGCGGAGACGCTGTTTGTGGCGAAAGGCTCGGCCAAGGGCTAGACGCTCTCTCACCTAACGGGGGTTTTCACGCAACGCTCTCTCACTTAACCGGGCCTTTCACCGAACGCTCCTTCACCTTTGATAGCTCAACGGCCGCCCCTCCCTCATGTTTTCTAGTGCGGGAGGGTTTGCTTTTCCCGGCCACGGCCACAGGGATCACCCGCTCTGAGGTGGCGAAGGCGGAAGGTGAACTGGTCCCCGTTAGTTGGACTGGCTAAATGGGATTCTAGGCTGCAAGGGTCTGGGCCCGGTATTGCGCCGGGCTCAGGCCCTTGAGCTTTGTGGAGATTCTTTTGTTGTTGTACCAGTGGATGTATTCCTCTATTGCAGCTGCCAGTGCATCGGTGTTGAGGAATCGGACGCGGTGGAAGAGTTCTTCCTTCAGGTGGCCGAAGAAGTTCTCCATGACGGCGTTGTCGTAGCAATTGCCCTTGCGGGACATGGATTGGACCCCGCCGGCGTTCTCGATGAGGGTGCGCCAGGAGGCATGGCGGTATTGGAAACCTTGGTCCGAGTGCACCAGCGGCTGCTGACCCGGCTGCAGGCAGGTCAGGGCCTCACGCAGTGAATCGTTGGTGAGCGCCAGGTTCGGGGACAAGCCCAGCGAGTAAGAAATGATCTGCCGGTCGAAGAGGTCCATGACCGGTGAGAGGTAAAGCTTCCGGTCACCGACGCGAAACTCCGTCACGTCGGTTACCCACTTCTGGTTCGGTGCATCAGCCTCGAATTCCCGCTTCAGCACGTTGGGCGCTACCGCGCCCTGGTCGCCCTGGTAGGAGTTGTAGCGCTTCCTGCGCCGGACCTTGCAGGCCAACCCGAGTGCCTGCATCAGCTTCAGCACGGTCTTCTTCGCGACCGTCCACCCTTGCTTGAGTAGCTCCGTATGGACCCGCCGATGCCCGTACCGGCCATGGTTCATTTCGAAGATCTCCGTGACCGCCGCTTTGAGCTTCTCTTTCGGATCGGGCCCATGGAGCCGGAGCTGGTGATAGAAGAACGTGGATCGGGCCAGCCCGGCGACGTCCAACAGGACACCAAGCGGATAGTCAGCCTTGAGGGCAACGACGGCCTGAACCTTTACCGTCGTCCCTGTTCCCTCAAGGCCCGCAGTTTTCCCAGGTACGCCACCTGGGCGCGCAGCCGCTCGTTCTCCCGCCGCAACCGCTCAAGCTCGGGCAGTTCCGCTGGCGGCAGGGCATCAGGTTTCCGCGGTCTGCCTTTGGGCTTTGGCCGCAACCCGTCCTCACCCTCCAGACGATACGCCCGGACCCACTTTTGCAGCAGCTCACGGGAGGCCAAACCAGCCTCCACTGCCAGATCCGGACCGGGCTCGCCCGCGAGGAACCGCTGCACCAAGGCCAGCTTGAACTCGAAAGAGTATGACTTCACCGGCCTGCTCACCAGCACTCCTTGCCCATGAATCCTCCACCGCCCATACAGTGCCCTGACCGGCACCCAAGGCGCATCCAGCAACCGAGCCACCGCCCGATACCCGATACCCCTCTCAAACAACGCTACAGCCGCCTCACGCTGCGCCTCAGATAATGAACTACTTGCACGCATAAAACTGCTCCCCGGAAGTCGGAACTGAATTTCTCAGTCCAACTTCCGGGGAGCAGTTCAAAGGTGAGAGAGCGTTGCGGGAAAACCCACGTCAAGTGAGAGAGCGTTGCCGGAAAGGCCACATCAAGTGAGAGAGCGTTGGGAAGAGTCAGGCGAAGTAGACGCCGATCCGGTTGCCGTCGATATCCTCGATGCGGATGTCGATGTCGTAGACGTCGCGGAGCATGGCCTGCTGCATGATCTGGCGGGGGCTGCCCTGGTGGACCAGCCGCCCGTCCTTCATGGCCAGGATGGTGTCCGAGTAGCAGGACGCGAAGTTGATGTCGTGGACCACCAGGACGATCGTTTTCCCGAACTCGTCAGCGAGCCGGCGCAGGAGCCGCATCATCTCCACCGAGTGCTTCATGTCCAGGTTGTTCAACGGCTCGTCGAGGAGCAGGTACCGGGTGTCCTGCGCCAGCACCATGGCAATGAAGGCCCGCTGGCGCTGGCCACCGGAGAGCTCATCCACGAATTTGTCGGCCATGGGTGTCAGGTCCAAGTTGGCGATGGCTTCCTCCACCTTGGCGAGGTCCTCCACCGTGGGCCGGCCGCCGGAGTGCGGAAACCGGCCAAACGCCACAAGGTCCCGAACCGTCAGCCGCATGGTGAGGTGGTTTTCCTGCCGCAGGATGGCCATGGTGCGCGCCAATTCCCGGCTGTCCGTGGCGGCGATATCCAGCCCGGCCACGGAGACAGTACCTGCCTCAAGCGGCTGCAGCCGGCTGATCAGCGAGAGCAGGGTGGATTTGCCGGCACCGTTGGGGCCGATGATCGAGGTAATGCCGCCCTCGGGGATCACGCAGCTGACGTCGTCGAGGACCGCCTGCCCGCCGTAGCTCTTGGAGACGTTCCGGACGTCGATCATGGCAGCGTTTCCATGGTTGCGGCGCCAGGACGGGGGCAGGTCATTTCAGGGAGCCTTTCAGGAGGAGGTAAAGGAACAGGATGCCGCCGGCGAATTCGATGACCACGCTCAGGGCGGTGCTGAAACCGAACACCTTTTCCAGGACCAGCTGCCCGCCCACCAGGGCGACAGCGCCGATCAGCACCACGATGGGCAACAGCCAGGCATGGCTGAAGCCGCGGCACAACTGATAACCCAGGCTCACCACCAGCAGCCCAAAGAACGTCACGGGCCCCACCAGCGCTGTGGACACCGCCACCAGCAGCGAGCACCCCAGAAGAACCCGCATCACCACTTTCCGATGGTCAACACCCACGTTGATGGCCACGTCGCGCCCCAGCGCCAGCACGTCCAGCGTGTGGCGCGCCCGCCAGACAACACCACAGACAACACCAACGATGACCGCGGACACGCCCAGCAGCGCTGGATCCACGTTGTTGAAACTGGCGAAAAACAGGTCCTGGAGGATGATGAATTCGCTCGGCTCCATCAGCCGCTGCAGCAGGGAGGACAGGCCGCGGAACAGGCTGCCCAGGATCACCCCCACCAGCAGGAGCAGGTGGAGGGAGCGGGTGGCGCCGGTGAACATCCAGCGGTACAGCAGCGCACTGAACACCACCATCAGCAGCACTTCAGCGCCGAACTGCAGCGTGGGCGGGGCGGCCACCACCGCGTTGGCCCCCAGCGTGAACGCCATCGCCGTCTGCACCAGGATGTACAGCGCATCGAAGCCCATGATGGAGGGCGTCAGGATCCGATTGGCCGTGACGGTCTGGAACAGGAGCGTGGAGACCCCTACGGCAACGGCCACCAGCAGCATCGCAGCCACCTTGATGGCTCGGCGCGGCAGGATGTAGCCGATGTTGCCTTTAAGTTCGAAGAACAGGAAAAGGCAGACGACGGCGGCAGCGGCCGTCAACAGGACCCCCACCACCAGGCGGGGCGAGGCATTACGGATGGCGGCTTTGAGCTTGTGCGCCGCCGCCGCGGCCTGCCCTTGCACAGCAGGCTTCTTGGCGGGTGGCAGCAGCGTTGTGGTCTCACGCATTGCGCTTCCTCAGGATCAGGCCGAGGAAGAGAATAGCGCCCAGCACGGACATCACCATTCCCACGGGGACCTCGTAGGGGTAGCGGATGGTCCGGCCGATGATGTCGCACACCAGCACGAAGGCGGCGCCGAACAGCGCGGTCCACGGCACGGCCCGGCGCAGGTTGTCGCCAAAGATGAGGGACACGATGTTGGGCACCACGAGTCCCAGGAAGGGGACGGCGCCCACTGTGGTGACCACCACCGCCGAGATCAACGAGACGATGACCAGTCCCAGCCGCATGGTCCGGCCGTAGTTGAGCCCCAGGTTGGTGGTGAAGTCCTGGCCCATTCCCGCCACGGTGAAACGGTCGGCGGCGAGGAGGCCCAGCAGCATCAGGACAGCGACGATCCAGAGCAGCTCGTACCGGCCCCGGAGGACCCCCGAGAAGTCGCCGATCATCCAGTTGCTGAGGGTCTGCAGCAGGTCATAACGGTAGGCGAAGAACGTGGTGACGGCAGCAATCACCCCGCCCAGCATGATTCCCACCAGCGGTATGAGCAGGGTGTTGCGGGCCGGGAGCCGCCGCAGGATGGCCAAAAAGAGCGCGGTTCCCAGCATGGCGAAGGTGCTGGCCACCAGCATCTTGGCCAGCACCGGGGCCTGCGGGGCGAAGACGGTGACCACCAGGATCCCCAGGGTGGCGGACTCCACCGTTCCCACCGTTGAGGGCTCCACGAAGCGGTTCCTGGCCATGAGCTGCATGATCAAACCGGCGACAGCCACCGCCATGCCGGCGAGCACCACGGCGAGGGTCCGTGGGACACGGGAAATCCAGAAAACCTCCACCGTGGCCGGTTCGCCCGAGAGGAGGGCCGGAAGTGCGACGTCGCTGACGCCCACGAACATGCTGGTGGCCGCAATGGCAAGGACGGCAACTGCGCCCGCAGCCAGGCCTGCATTATGGCGGGCCTGGCTGCGGGCTGCCGGCGCAAGCGGGCGCACGGCGGTGGCGGTCATGGAGCTTGGTGCTCAGTTGGGTGGCGTTAGGCCACGGACTCGGCGACGGCGTCCACCATTGCCTTGACGTTGTTCAGGCCGTAACCCACGACGTACCAGCCGGCGGGGTCAAGGTTGACTACCTTGTTGTTCTTGGCGGCATTCGTGGACTGGACGAGTTCGTTGTCCAGGATGGGGTTGGCAGCGGAAGCTTCACTACCCACCGCCGTGTCGCGGTTGATGACGTACAGGATGTCCGGGTTGGCCTGCTTGATGTATTCGAAGGAGATTGCCTCACCGTGGCTGCCGTCAACCTTGACGTCTGCTGCCGTGGGGACGCCCAGGACGTCATGGATGATGCCGAAGCGCGAGCCGGCGCCGTAAGCGGTCAACTCTCCGCCGGAGGTCAGGACGATCAAGCCCTTGCCGGCGTCGGCGGCCTTGGCCTTCGTGTCGGAGATGGTGGCGTCCACTGCGGCGAGCTTTTCTTCCACTTCCGCTGCCTTGTCGAAGATGGTTCCCAGCTTTTCGGTCTGCGCCTTGAAGCTCTCCATCGGCTGGGCAGCATCGATGGACAGATCGATGGTGGGGGCGATCTTGCTCAGTTCCTCATATGCTCCCGCGGTGCGGCCGGAGATGATGATGAGGTCCGGGTCGCCGGCGCTGACGGCCTCGAAGTCGGGCTCCTTCAGCGAACCGATCTTGCTGTACTTCGCGTCTGCGTACTTGCTAAGCGCCTCCGGGTAGGAGGCTTCCGGCACTCCTGCGGGCTCAACGCCCAGGGCATCCAGCGTGTCCAGGACACCGAGGTCGAACGTGAAAACCTTCTCCGGGTTCACAGGGATGTTGGCGGTGCTGCCCTGGGCGTGCTCCACGGTGATGCTGGCTGCCTGGTCAGCGGGAGTCGCCGTCGCGCTTCCTCCGCAAGCGGTGACGGTGAAAAGCGCCGCTCCCGCCGCAAGTGCCCCCAGGTAGCTTGACAGCCTCTTCTTCACGTTTTTCTCCGCTCGGGTAATACGTCACAACTTCGTTGCCTAATGACCCAGAGCCTATAAGTAAGGAAAGGCTAACTTCAAAACGGGAGTAGCAGTATTGGGTCATAAGTGGGAGAGATCACACAGCACGACGCCGGCACTTGGGTGAGTGCCGGCGTCGTGATTGCAGGAGGGTTGGCGAAATACCCGCAGGAAGTAAGAGAGCGTTTAGGCGGGGGCCTGGGCGAGCTCCGCCTGGCGTTCCTCCACCAGGGTGGAGACGGCGTCGAACAACGGGTGGGCGGGCTCCAGGCCTGTGATCCTCGCCGTGGCGTCGGCCGGGCTGGCCGAAGCGAGGATCCCGGCGAGCTCTGTTGCCTCGGTATCAGCGGGATCGTTGAAGCGCAGGGCAGCGGCAATGGCTCCCAGAAGTGCCTCAGGCACCACCCCGCGTTCAGCGAGTTCCGCAGCCGGGCCGATGAACCGCTCGTGCCGGCTCAGCTTCCGCAGCGGGGCACGCCCCACCCGGTTCACCGTGTCCGGCAGGTACGGGTTGGAGAACCGGACCAGGATCTTCTGGACGTACGCTTCCTGCTCATCGTTACTGAAACCGTGCTTGGAGACCAGGAGTTGCTTGGTCTCCTCCAGCACCGCCCGGACGTCCTCGGCAACGTCCTGGTCTGCCATGGCGTCAGAAATCTTCTCCAGGCCCGCCTCGAACCCGAAGTAGGCCGCCGACGCGTGCCCGGTGTTCACCGTGAACAGCTTCCGCTCGATATACGGCGAGAGGTCGTCCACAAACGTCGCACCCGGGATCTCGGGGGCGGCACCGGCAAAAGCCGTGCGGTCGATAACCCACTCGTAGAACGTCTCCACCGTGACATCCAAGCCCTGACCGGCTTCCTGGTTTGGCACAATTCGGTCTACTGCAGTGTTCGCGAACACCGCTTTGCCATCCAGCGCCCCGGCGGCGGCCCCCGGCTGGGAAGCCACTTCCTTGGCCAGGATGTCGGTGGCGTTGATGGCATTCTCACAGGCCATGACCTGCAGCGGAACCAGCTCTGCCCCCCTTGCAATGATGCCCCTGGCAATCACCGGCGCCACGAACTTCAGGATGTGCGGGCCCACCGCGGTGGTGACGATGTCCGCCGTCGCAATTTCTGCAACGAGCTCGGCCTCCTGCGTGGTGGAATTCAACGCGCGGAAGTTGTTCACCGTCCGCACCGCGGGGTTCTCCCCCACTTCGTGCACGGCATAGCTCTCCGCCTTGGCGAGCTGGGCGATGAGCTCCTCCGCCACGTCGGCGAACACCACCTCATAACCGGCGTTGTGCAGGAGCAGGCCCACAAAGCCGCGCCCGATGTTTCCGGCCCCGAAATGTACCGCCTTCACTATGCGTTGACCTTTCCGAAGAGCTCCAGGACCTCGTCCTCTGACGTGGCAGCCTCCAGCCGGGCCACCTGTTCCTTATTGGTGAAGACCTTTGCGATGGAGGACAGGATGTGCAGGTGTTCGTTGTTGATGCCGGCGACACCCACCACAAACTTGACCTGCTTGCCGTTCCAGTCGATGCCCTCCGGGTATCGGATCACTGACACCGCGGACTTCCGGATGTGGTCCTTGGCCGCGTTGGTGCCGTGCGGGATGGCCAGGAAGCTGCCCATGTAGGTGGACACCGACTGCTCCCGTTCGTGCATGGCCCTGACGTAGTCCTCGTCCACCGCGCCGCGGGCCAGCAGGAGGCGGCCGGCTTCGTCGATGGCGGCATCACGGGTGGTAGCTGTTCCGCGGAGCACTACGCTCTCCCGGGCCAGGATTTCGGACGTTCCCGTCCCTGTGGCTTCGATTTCGGAAGTTCCGACGGCGGTGCCGGCGGCTCCTCCAGCTGCAGCTCCAGCCGCCGCTCCCGTCGCAGGACCGGATGCGGACGCTCCGCCCGGCGTTCCCGCGCCGGCGTCGGGACCTTCCGTTGCTGAGGCGCCCTCCGTGTTGCTCTCCCTGACCAGTTCCACGATCTCGTCGTAGCGGGGGCTGCTCATGAAGTTGTCGACGGAATAGTGGATGGCGCTGGACGTGGCCGGCTTGGCGCGTTCGGTGAGGTCCTGGTGGGTGACCACAACGTCATAATCGTCGTTGAGGTTGGCGATGGAGGCGTTGGTGACCTTCACCTCCGGGAAGCCTGCCGCCTTGATCTTGTTCCGCAGCACCGAGGCTCCCATGGCACTGGAGCCCATGCCGGCGTCGCACGCGAACACAATGTTCCGCACCGGCCCGGCCATAACGGCCACTCCGCCTGCTCCGGCAGCGGCACCGGCGCCCGTCAGGGTGGAGGCCACGGAGCTCTTCTTGCCCTTCATCTGTTCCATCCGTGAGGTGGCGTCGTTGAGGTCCGTCTCGTCGCTGTGCTTGGTGGTCTTCATGATGATGGAGGCCACAAGGAAGGAGGCTGCCGTGGCCAGCAGGACCGCGAGGATCACTCCGATGTAGCTGTCCCGGGAGGTCTGGGCGAGCACGGCGAAAATAGAACCTGGGGCGGCCGGCGCCACCAGGCCGGAGTTGGTGATGGCCAGGGTGGCGATGCCGGTCATGCCGCCTGCGATGGCTGCAAGGATCAGCAGCGGGCGCATCAGCACGTACGGGAAGTAGATCTCGTGAATGCCGCCCAGGAAGTGGATGATGGCGGCACCGGGGGCGGAAGCCTTGGCGACGCCGCGACCGAAGAACATGTAGGCGAGCAGGATGCCCAGGCCGGGGCCGGGGTTGGCCTCAAGCAGGAACAGGATGGACTTGCCCTGTTCCAGGGACTGCTGGACGCCCAGCGGGGTGAGGACGCCGTGGTTGATGGCGTTGTTGAGGAAGAGGACCTTGGCCGGCTCGATGAAGATGCTGGTCAGCGGCAGCAGGCCGTTGTTGACCAGGAACTGGACCACGTTGCCGGCGCCCGCGCTGAAGGCAGAGACCACCGGAGCAATGGCATAGAAGCCCAGCATGGCCAGCAGGGCGCCCCAGATGCCCGCGGAGAAGTTGTTGACCAGCATCTCGAAGCCGGGGCGGATCTTTCCGTCCCAGATCGAGTCGATCTTCTTCATGGTCCAGCCGCCCAGGGGGCCCATGATCATGGCGCCGATGAACATGGGGATGCCGGCACCCACGATCACGCCCATGGTGCCGATGGCACCCACCACGCCGCCGCGGACGTCGTAGACCATCTTGCCGCCGGTGTAGCCGATCAGCAGCGGCAGCAGGTAGGTGATCATTGGTCCCACAAGCCCGGTGTTCGGGACACCGTTTGTCTCGCCGAAGCCACCCAGTTGGGGAACAGGCAGCCAGCCCTTCTCAATGAAGAGGGCTGTGATGAGGCCCCAGGCGATGAAGGCGCCGATGTTGGGCATAATCATTCCGGACAGGAACGTCCCGAACTTCTGGACGCCAACCCGCACGCTGGTGCGGGGTTTTGCAACTGTCTCTGTTGCCATGTGCTTTCCTAACCGTCATTCCCGCTGCTCCGCAGGATGGTCCGATACTTACGACGACGTACTGATGGAACTGTGGCCCTTTTCAGCCGGCCGGGCTGGTGGAGATGCGGTGAAGCCATTCGAGGAAGAGTTTGAGTTCCGAGCTGGAGAGCTGGTCTGAGTGCGAGGCCTGAAGCGCGGCGTTCAGGGCGATCGCTGCCACCACCACGGATGACTTTCCGGTGTCACCCGGGGCCGCGCCGCTGGCGGGCTCGGCTGACACCGCGAAAATCATGGCGTCCCGGGTCCTGGTGGACAATTCGAGGTTCCGGTCGGAGGCGGGCTCCGCGATCAGCATCAGCGTCACGCCCACGTTCGCGGCCAGGATGGACCTGGCAGCCTCCCTGGGCTGGACGTTCAGCTGGCCTGCCACCGCTGCCTTATTCAGCATCTCCTCCATCAGCGCCTCGGCATCGGCAACGATGGCGGGGCGGCTTTCAGGGCGGATATTGCCGAACATTACCAAGTACAGCTCCGGCTGGTTGAGCCCGAACTGCACGTGGTTGTCCCACATTCTCCGGATATCCTCGAGCGGCTGTCCGGAGGGGGCGAAATCCCTTTCGCCCGCAACATACTCTTCAAACCCTGCGGCGACGACGGCGTCGAACAACCCTTCCTTGTCACCGAAGTGGTGGTACAGCGTGGGAGCACTCACCCCTGCCAGCTGGGTGATCTGGCGGGTGGAAACAGGCGCTCCCGCTGAGTTTGCCAGCAGCTCAGCGGCTGCGCGCAGCAGCCGCATCTTGGGGGGAAGCTGGCCATCCAAACTCATAACCGCTACCCTAGCACCTATAGCAATGCTATATGAACTGAATCACATACAATTTTTTCAGGCACGTTTTCCGCCTCCGGACGTAGCAGTCTTCCGGCGGACCCGGCATGACGCCGGACAATATCGGCGGGCCTGGCAACCGGCAGAGAATGAGGACCTTCAGTGCAGAACTTCCCAGGAGTAGGCGTCAGTCCAGGCCGCGTTATCGGCACCGTCCGGCAGATGCCCAAACCCATCAGCGAGCCTCCCGCCGGCGAGCAACTGGCAGCAGGCACCACCGCCGAGGAAGCCACAGCAGCGTTGAAGGCGGCGGCCCAGGCCGTGCACGACGAACTCAAAGCGCGCGCGGCCCATGCCACCGGCGACGGTAAGGCCGTCCTGGAAGCCACAGCACTGATGGCCAAGGACACCATGCTGATCAAGGGTGCCGCCAAGCTGGTTGCACGCGGCACATCAGCCGAACGCGCCATCTGGGAATCCGGCTCCTCAGTCTCTGAAATGCTCCACAACCTGGGCGGCTACATGGCCGAGCGCGCCACCGACGTCCTGGACGTCCGCGCCCGCATCGTCGCCGCGCTTCGCGGGGTCGCCGCCCCCGGCATCCCGGCGTCGAGCACGCCCTTTGTCCTGGTGGCTGAAGACCTGGCTCCGGCCGACACCGCAACCCTGGACCCGAACAAGGTCCTGGCCCTGGTGACCTCAGGCGGCGGACCCCAGTCCCACACCGCCATCATTGCCCGTTCCCTCGGCCTTCCCGCCGTCGTCGCCGCTGTTGGTGTGGACGAACTCCCGGACGGCACGGAAGTGTATCTGGACGGTGCCGCCGGCGCGGTCACCTCCGAGCCGGACGAATCACTGCGCGCCGCAGCGGAGGCATGGGCGGCCACGGCTTCGTTGCTGGCCGAGTTCAGCGGCACGGGCTCGACGGCGGACGGTCACCTCGTGCCGCTGCTCGCCAACGTCGGCGGCGGCAAGGACGCCGAGGCGGCCGCCAAGCTTGGCGCCCAGGGCGTGGGCCTGTTCCGCACTGAGTTCTGCTTCCTGGAGCGGGATACCGAGCCATCTGTCGAAGAGCAGGCGCTCGCCTACAAGAAGGTCTTTGATGCCTTCCCGGGCAAGAAAGTAGTCCTGCGCACGCTCGACGCCGGCGCCGACAAGCCGCTCCCCTTCCTCACCGACTCCACCGAACCCAATCCAGCCCTGGGTGTCCGCGGCTATCGCACCGACTTCACCACCCCGGGCGTCCTTGACCGCCAGCTGGAAGCCATCGCGCTGGCGGAAAAGCAGTCCGAAGCGGACGTGTGGGTCATGGCCCCGATGATCTCGACGGCGGAAGAGGCAGCGCGTTTTGCCTCCATGTGCGCAGATGCCGGCATCAAGACCCCCGGTGTGATGGTGGAGGTTCCTTCCGCTGCCCTCACTGCGGAAGCCATCCTCCGCGAAGTGGGTTTCGCGAGCCTTGGCACCAACGACCTCACCCAGTACGCCATGGCTGCCGACCGCCAGCTCGGCCCGCTCGCCAACCTCAACACCCCCTGGCAGCCGGCCGTCCTGCGCCTGGTGGGGCTGACGGTGGAGGGATCACGCGCCGAGGGCAGCAACAAGCCCGTGGGCGTCTGCGGTGAGGCCGCCGCGGACCCGGCGCTCGCCGTCGTACTGACCGGCCTGGGCGTGAGCACGCTGTCCATGACGGCCCGCTCCCTCGCCGCCGTCGCTGCGGTGCTGAAGACGGTGACACTCGAGGAAGCGCAGCAGCTCGCCAAGCTCGCCCTGTCCGCCCCCAGCGCCACCGAGGCGCGGGCTTGGGTGCGCGAAAAGCTGCCAGTTTTGGAGGAACTCGGGCTCTGAGGCTGCCGGCCCCCGCCCTGCCGGCGGGGGCCCGCTAGGCCGTTACGTCGAACCCGTTTACGGCCCGGACCCACCCGTTGATGGCCTGGGCCGCGATTTCCGGGGCAGTGTGCTGGAAGACGTGGCCCTGGCCCAGGATCTCTGCCATCGTTCCCTTCGGTGCCACCTCTGCAAGGTTCACGCACCAAGGCCGGCGGGCAATGGGGTCCTTGGTTCCGCGGAGCACCAGCACGGGCTGGTTTACAGCGGCCAGCCGTTCCTCCAAGGGGTATTCCATCATCACGGGCAGTTCGGTCAGGTACCAGCGCGGGCCCGCCCGGAAGTAGTCACTGAAGACGATCGCGTTGGACACCAGGGACTCGCTGAACATGGCGTCGCGCGTCAGTGCCATCGCCTGCCTGGCCACAGACTTGCGGCTGGTCTCCACCACCGGCCCCATCAGCACGGCACCGGCCACCCGTTCAGGTTCCTGCAGGGCCAGTTCCACTGCGAACTGGGCACCCATAGAGTGGCCTACCGGCACGTAATTGTGGACCCCGGCCTCCGTCAGGACGTCCCCTACGAACGCAGCGAACTCTTCAACCTGCAACTGGCGCCCGGGGTTTGACGCCTTGCCGAAGCCGGGCAGGTCGAAAGAGTAGACGTCCGCTGCTTTTGCCAGTTCCCCGTGAAGCCGGGCCAGGTACCGGTGGGAGACACCGATGCCGTGCAGCAGCGCATAGGTGGGCCGCGCTCCCATCTCCGCCGGTTGGACGGAGGCATAGAGCCTTCCCTGCAAACCGCCGGATGTGACGTCCCGGCCACCAGTTAATGCCATCAGCCGAGCATACCGCCGCCGCCCGTGGCTCACCGGCAGACCGGGACGCACCGGCGGGCCGGGGACACCGGCACTCCGGGTACCACCGGTAGGCTGGGCCCATGGCACTGATTGCTCCCAGGATGGCCGGCGCCCTTCCGCCCGAGGAAGCCGTAAAGCTCCAACAGGCCCTGGCCGGCAGCGACGACATCACCGTTTTTGTGGACGGCACCGTCCACCGCCTTCCACCCCTGGCGCGCGACGCCGTGGTTGACCTCCTGCAACGGTTCAGCCGCGGTGAGGCTGTGACCGTCAGCAGCGTCGAGGAAATGTTGACCACGTCCAAGGCTGCAGAGCTGGCGGGAATCTCGCACACCTACCTGCGCAACATGACCGACCGCGGCGAGATCCCTGTGGAATACCGCGGCAGCCACCGGCGGATTCCCCTGGCGGCCATCATGGCGTGGCTGGAGGGGCAGAAGAAGGACCGGCAGAAAAAGGCGGCTGCGGACCAGGGTCAAGGAGAACTGGTACCCGGGGACCAGGCTGACGGGGACCACGGCAAGGACACGTAGCTCCTGGCCCTGCCTGCTTCGGGGGCGGCTGCCTCAGATTCCCCGCTGCTTCAGATCCTTGGCTGCTCAGATCCGGGGCCGGAGAGCCCAGCGTCGCATCTTGAGGGCCGCGTGGAGTTCCAGGCGGGGCATCCCCTTCAGCGGATCCACGCCCAGTAACTGGCGGATCCGGCCCAGCCGGTTGTAAATGCTGCTGCGGTGCAGGTGGAGTTTCGCAGCCACGTCCTGGACGGAACCGTCATTGTCGTACAGCAGTTCCAGGACCGGGATCAGTTCGCCGTTGCGGTCGTGGTCCTCAAGAGTGCGGAAGTACACAGACCCGGAGTCAGCCCACGTGCCTGCCCCTCCCCCGGCGGAGGCCAGTAGCTGATAGACACCGGTGGACCGGCAGTCCACCAGTTCCCCAAGCTGCGGGTCGACCGCAGCAGCCTGCGCGGCAAGCTTGGATTGCCGGTAGGCTTCGGCGAGCTCCCGCGGCCGGGCAAACCCTTCACTGATCCCCAGGATGATGCGGTGGACCGGCCGCCCGGACCGCTTGGCCAGCTCAAGCTGGTAGTGGACCAGGACTTGGGCGTGGTTCGCGCGGCCCGAGGACTCGCGGAACAGCACCACGGAGTGGGTCTCCGTCCCGGCGCTAAAGAGGGCAGCATCAACACCCACCGTTGCCTGAAGCGCTGCCGAGCGGTGGATCAGGGTTGAGGCGATGGGGTCCGGACCACCCGCCCATCCATCGGCGTCGAGCACTGTGACCATCTGCCACGGCCCGCGGCCCTGCACCTCTTTCCACCCTGCCACGGCCGCCACCGCATTTGCTTCCCCGGCACAGGCCGACAGGAATTCCCGCTCACGCCCCCGCCGGAATTCGGATTCGGCGGTGTTCGAATCAAGCAGGAGCCCGGAGAGCATCTCCACTTCATTGGCAACTCGCGGCAACTGGGTGAGGATCGCCGTCGGGCTCTCTTCTACGGAGTCCTGCTGCACCCAGAGATAACCCACGCGGAAACCGCGGACCATCAGCGGGACACAGACCCGGCCCAGCATGCCAAGGCGGGGGTTTGCGGGAACCACCACGGGGCGGACGGCAGTGGCGATTCCGTGGGACAGCTGCCAGGCGCTGACATCGGCCGGTACCTTCTTGCTGAGCAGGAAGTTTACGCGGACACGGTCGGCGTGGGACTGGTTGGAGCTGTAAGCGAGCAGCACGCCGTCCAGGTCCTCCAGGGACAAGCCCCGGCCAAGCTTCTCGGCCACCTGCTCGACCAATTGCTCCACGCCCTGCTGCATGGCCCAACACTACTGCTTTTCCGCTGGCACCAACGAACGGACAAGAGGCGACACCTGACGCCCGTGCGGTGAACAATTGTCGATGGGTTCGTGGGAAAATCCGCGGAATGGCGCGGGTTGCCATTTGCCCGTCCCCGGCCCTCCGTGTCGGCTGGCTCACAACGGATTTATCGTGGAAACACAGAATCTTTCCGCACTTTCCGGCTTACCAGCCGAGAACCTGGAGCCCACGATGATCATCGGTGTCCCCAAAGAAATCAAGAACAACGAATTCCGGGTGGCCATCACCGCCGCCGGCGTCCACGAATTCCGCACCCACGGACACACCGTGCTGGTGGAACGCGGTGCAGGGCTGGGCTCCGGCATCACTGACGAGGAGTACGCCATTGCCGGCGCCGAGATCGTCAATGATGCCGACGACGTCTGGGCACGTGCGGACATGGTGATGAAGGTCAAGGAACCCATCAAGGCCGAGTACCACCGCTTCCGCAAGGGCCTGATCCTCTTTACCTACCTCCACCTCGCCGCCGAGCCGGAACTCACCCGCGAACTCATCAACTCCGGCGTCACCGCTATCGCGTACGAAACGGTCCAGGAAGGCCGCACCCTGCCGCTGCTGGCCCCCATGTCCGAGGTTGCCGGCCGGCTCTCCGTTCAGGTGGGCGCCGCATCCCTGATGGCCCCCGCGGGCGGCAAGGGCGTGCTGCTGGGCGGCGTACCCGGCGTCCGGCCAGCCAAGGTGGTTGTCCTGGGTGCCGGCGTTGCCGGAACCAACGCAGCCGCCATGGCTCTTGGCCTGGGCGCAGACGTCACCATCATGGACATCAACATCAACCGCCTGCGCGAGCTGGACGCCCAGTACCAGGGTCGGCTCAAAACGGTGGCATCGAACTCCTACGAGATCGAAAAGTCCGTGGTGGACGCCGACCTGGTGATCGGCTCCGTCCTCATCCCCGGCGCCAAGGCCCCCAAGCTGGTAACCAACGAACTGGTGGCCCGCATGAAGCCCGGCTCAGTCCTGGTGGATATCGCGGTTGACCAGGGCGGCTGTTTCGAGGACACCCGCCCCACCACGCACCAGGAACCCACGTACAAGGTCCATAACACCATTTTCTACTGCGTGGCCAACATGCCCGGCGCCGTCCCCAACACGTCCACCTATGCCCTGACCAACGTGACGCTGCGGTACGCCGTGTCGCTGGCCAACCTCGGCGTCAAGGCCGCCTTTGACCGCGATCCTGCCCTGGCCGCGGGCCTCAACATCGCCGCAGGCCACGTGGCCCACCACTCCGTGTCCCAGGCGCACGACCTGCCCCTCGTAGCGGACTGGCACGAACTGGTCACGGCTTAACTCCGCACAGAAGCCACTTCGCGTGCTTTTTGAATAATCTTGAGGACCTCGACGGCGTCTGCCGGGTCTACCGGGAGCGGCAGCTTTGAGGCCGTTCCGCCGTCGAGGATTTTCTCCGCCAGGAGCCGGTAGAACTCGGGGTAGGCGCCCCGCTCGGTGGGGAGGGCGTCCAGGTGGCCATCGCGGCCCAGGAGCCCTGCCCACTCCGGCGCCTCCTCGCCGTACTCCGCATCCAGGGGGCTGCCGCCCGCAACGATGTAGGGCTCCTGCGGGTCCACGCCGTTTTTGGTGAAGCCGCCCACGGAACCCAGCACGCGGAACCGGGGGCCCTGCTGCGCACAGAGCATGTTCATCGTGAGGTGGCTCAGTACCCCGGTGTCGTGCCGCAGGACGAGGAAGACGTCGTCATCCGCGCGCTCGTCCGCCCGCCGCGCCTTGAGCTCTGCATGGACCACAGCCGCGGGACCGAACAGCAGGAGCGCCTGGTCGATCAGGTGACTGCCAAGGTCAAACAGGACGCCGCCCCCGTCCGCGGCGGTGGCGTGCGCCTTCCAGGCTTTGGCAATCGCGGGGGACCAGCGCTCGAACCGCGACTCGAACCTGGTGACTTTCCCCACGGCATCGGCCGCCAGGAGTCTCCGGAGCGTCAGGAAGTCGCCGTCCCACCGCCTGTTCTGGAAGACCGTCAGCACCCGCCCGAGTTCTTGGGCAAGGGCAATAAGCTCCTGCCCTTCCTCGCTGGTCACCGCGAAAGGCTTGTCCACCACCACGTCCAGGCCGGCCTCCAACGCTGCCTTGGCGAGCGGGTAATGCGTGGCCGGCGGGGTGCCCAGGACCACGAGGTCAAGGCCGGCAGCACGCTCGAGGACAGCATCGGCGTCGTGCACTGTCCTCACGCCGGGGTAGCGGGCAGTGGCTGCCTTCTGCCGCTCCACATTGGATGTGGCGATGACGTCCAGCGAGTAGCGCCCGTCCGTCCCGATCAAGGGCGCGTGAAAGACGCTGCCGGACAGGCCGTAGCCGACGACGGCCGTGCGGATGGTGCGTGGGGCGGCGGAGTCCATAGGGCTACGGTACTCCCGCACGGGTCCGCCGGTCCCCCGAGGTACGAAAGGTGAGAGAGCGTTCGGGAAAAAGCCGCGGTAGGTGAGAGAGCGTTCCGCAAAGGGGAGCCGGGCGGGGCACGGCGAAGGCCGGCACCCCTGAGCTCCAGGAGATGCCAGCCTCACCGTATTGCCGTATTCAGTTGCTCTTCAGCTGGGCTGCGCTGTTACTTCTTTACCCAGCCGAGGGTGGTCCAGTCCGGAACCTGGGAAAGGCTCTGGAACAGGGACGGACCGTAGTTGGCCAGGCCGGTGCGGACGAAGGAGATCTGCGGGCCGTTGAAGACTACGCCCATGGAGTAGTACTTGGCCATGTGCTCCTTTTCAACTTCCATTGCCGCCTTGTTGCGCTCGGCGTTGTCCTCAATGGACGCCAGATCGGCGATCTTCTTGTCCAGCTCGGCATCGCCCAGCTGGTTTTCGTTGGTCTTGGAGTCGTAGTACTGCTTGACGGCGGACGTGGCGTCCGCGCCTACGGTGTAGCCCGAGATGCTCAAGTCGAATTCACGCGAGCCCAGGACCTTGCCGAAGTCGGCCGAGGCCCGCTGGTCAATACCAACATCCATGCCACCGGCCTGGAGCTGCTTCTGCAGGGTCTGCGCGACGGCCAGCGTCGTTTGGTCGTCGCCGAAGTTGCTGATCTTGAACGCGGCGGGCTTGCCGTCCTTCTCCATGATGCCGTTGGCGTTGGCGGTGTAGCCGGCATCGGTGAGCACCTTCTTGGCGGCCTCCGCACCCGTTTCCTTCACGGGGTAGTTGTCCTGGTAGTACTCGGAGAAGGGCAACAGCATCATGGAGCCGGAGCTGGGCTCCTCCCAGTTCAGTCCGTTGAACCGCACCTTGCGGAGGGCCTCACGGTCCACTGCGGCGAAGATCGCCTTGCGGACGGCCACGTCAGTGATGCGCTGGGCGTTGAGATTCAAGCCGCCGGCGAACAGGCGCTGGCCGCGCCGGACCTCTGAGTTTTTGGTGCCGTCCAACTGCTTGTACAGGGAGACGGTGTTGGCGGACATCGCGTCGATCTCGCCGTTCTTGAAGGCAGCGATCTGGGCGCTGGTCTCAAGCTGGCGGAACACCACGCTTTCCAGGACCGGCTTGTTGCCCCACCACTTCTCGTTCGGCACCAGGGTCACCGTCTTGGCTGCGGTATCGTACTGGTCCAGCTTGAACGGGCCTGCCATCCACTCCGGGTGCATTTCGCCGTTGAAGCCCTCGTTGAAGATCTGCGGGGTGTTGACGGCGGGGTGGATCAGGCCGAAGAACAGGTCCTCCAGCGGGTACACCGGCTGGCTGGTCTTGACGATGACTTGCTTGTCGCTGCTGCCGGCCTCAACTGATTCAACGAACTCGTAGGCACCGGACGTGACAATGTCGTAGCCGGCATCGGGGCTCTTCAGGATGTTCCAGGTGTTCTGGAAGGCCTTGACGTCGATGGGGGTGCCGTCGTTGTAGGTGGCCTTCTCGTTGACCTTGATGGTGATGGTCTGCTTGCCGTCCTCAACTTCGTTCGTGACCTCCTCGCAGAAGTCCTTGTTCGGCGTGGCCTTGCCAATGAAGTCGACCTTCCAGCAGCCGCCGATGCCGCCGCTGTTTACAGCGACCGGGTTCATGGGAATCTGCAGCGCCGAGTTGTCGGCGCTGTTGCCGTTGTTCGAGAAGCCGTTGAAGTCCGGCCCGATGTTGCCCAGCGGCAGGGTGACCTTGCCGCCCTGTTCAAGATCTGCGGCGGGCTTTTCGTTAATGCTGATGAGCTTGGACAGGTCGCTGCCTGCCTCCTGTCCCTTCGCCGTTTCCGGCCCCGTGGCCCCGCCACCGCCGCCGCCGCAGGCAGTCAGCGCCAGAGCAGCAGCAATGGCCGCCGCTCCGCCGATCTTGTTCAGTTTCCTCATGGTGATCCCTTCGTTATTGCAGGTGGTGATGCTGGTGATGGGTCGAAAAAACTTAAGGTGCATGGTGGTCCGGTTCGTGGACTACCAGCATGTCCTCATCCAGTTCCCCGTCGGGGAAGAAACAGGCGAAGCGCTGGTCCAGGGCCGGCACTGGCTGGGCGGTGAGGGCCTGGGCCGCTGCCGAGGGCGCCACCGGTTCCAGCGGGGGCTCCAGGGTGAGGCACTTTTCCTGTTTCGCAGGCGGCAGGGCCGCGAAGACGGGGCACCTGGTGGCGAAGTTGCAGCCCTTGGGGGCGTCCAGCGGGGAGGGCAGGTCACCGCGCAGGATGATCCGCTCCCTGGTCCGCTCCACCTGCGGGTCCGGTACCGGGATGGCCGAGAGCAGGGCCCGGGTGTAGGGGTGGCGGGGGTTGTCGAACACCCGGTCCACCTCACCGATCTCCACAATCTTGCCCAGGTACATAACAGCCACACGGTTGGAGATGTGCCGGACCACCGAAAGGTCGTGGGCCACCAGCAGGTAGCTGAGGCCCAGCTCGGCACGGAGCTTGTCCAGGAGGTTGATCACCCCGGCCTGGACGGAAACATCGAGCGCGGAGACGGGTTCGTCCAGGACCACCAGCTTCGGATTCACGGCCAGGGCACGGGCAATGCCGACGCGCTGGCGCTGTCCGCCGGAAAACTGGTTGGGGAACCGGTTGACGTGGTCCGGTTGAAGGCCCACCAGCTTCATCAGTTCCATAATGCGCTTCCTGATGGCCTGCTTGTCCATCCCGGCGTTCTGGAGCGGCTCGGCGAGCACCTCGTAGACCGTGAACCGTGGATCCAGCGCGCCGGTAGGATCCTGGAAGACCATCTGCATTTCGCGGCGCATGGCACCTTTGGTCCGGGCATCGGCAGCCTGTTTGTTGCTGATGCCGCCAATCGTCACCTCGCCATCCTGGTCCTTGTGGAACTCCATGATCTCCAGCAAGGTGGTGGTCTTTCCGGAACCGGACTCGCCCACGATCGAGAAGCACTCACCCTCGCGGATGTCGAAGCTGACACCGTCCACGGCCTTGACGGTGCCGATCCGGCGCTTCAGCAGGGCACCCTTGGTCAGCGGGAAGTGCTTGCGCACGTCCTTGAGCTGCAGGACCGTAGAGCGTTCCGCCCGCGGAATGGCATCGAAGCGCGATACCGCCACCGGCGGAGCCGAGAAAACGTCGTGGACGTCGACGTCGCCGCCCAGGGACCCGGACTTGATGCAGGCGGCGCGGTGAAGGGCACTCCCCGGTACAGCCGCCAACGCCGGCTCGCCCTCGAGGCACGCCTCGCTTGCCAGGGGACAGCGGGGCGCGAACGAACAGCCAGTGGGCGTATGGATCAGGTTGGGCGGTATGCCCTCAATGGGGACGAGGGAAGACTTCTCCGCTACGTCGACGCGCGGCACGGCGCCAAGGAGTCCCATGGTGTAAGGCATCCGCGGGTTGTAGTAGATGTCATCCACCGCGCCGGTCTCCACCGGTTTGCCGGCGTACATCACCATGATGTCGTCTGCCATCCCAGCCACCACGCCCAGGTCGTGCGTGATCATCACGACGGCGGCGCCCGTCTCCTCCTGGGCGGTATGCAGCACCTCCAGGACCTGCGCCTGGATGGTGACGTCCAGGGCCGTCGTCGGCTCATCAGCGATGAGGACGCGCGGGTTGTTCGCGATCGCGATGGCGATCATCACCCGCTGGCGCATGCCGCCCGAGAACTCATGCGGAAAGGCCTTCAGCCTGTCCTTGGGGCTCGGAATGCCCACCATGGCCAGGAGTTCGACGGCGCGGGCTTCTTTTGCCTGCCTGCTCATCGTGGGGTTGTGGATGGTGAGTGCTTCCACGATCTGGGTGCCCACGGTGTACACCGGCGTCAGGGAAGACAGCGGGTCCTGGAAGACCATGGCCAGTTCGTTGCCGCGGTACTCGCACATGGCTTTGTCGCTGAGGCCCAGCAACTCCTTGCCTTTGAGCCGGACGGACCCGGTAATTTCCGCCGTGGTGGGGAGGAGGCCCATGATGGCCAAGGACGTCACGGATTTGCCGGAGCCAGATTCGCCCACGATGCCCAGTGTCTTCCCGGGCAGGAGGTCAAAATCAACGCCCCGGACTGCGTGGACTACGCCGTTCTCGGTGTTGAAGCGGACGTTCAGGTCCCGGACGGACAGGACGGCGTCCGTGGCGGCGTGCAGGCCGGCGACGTGCAGCCGTTCCACTGTTGACTGGGGCTGTTCCGCGGGCCCGGCGGCAATTTCGCTGCTCATGAGGACTTCCCCCTAAGACGGGTTTTCAGGGCACCGCGTTTTTTGGCGCTGCCGCTTGAGCTGGAGCTCGGGTCGAAGGCGTCGCGCAGTCCGTCGTTCATCATGGCCAGCGAACCTGTGAGCAGGAACATCACGGTCAGCGGCACCCAGAACATCCAGGGAAAGGTCTGTACCTGGGATGTGGCGCCGCCAATAAGCACGCCCAGGCTGACGTCCGGAACTTTGATGCCGATGCCGATGAACGAGAAGGCCACCTCCGCGAGGATGGCGCCGGTGACGCCTCGGGTGATGTCCAGCACCAGCAGGGAGCCGATGTTGGGAACCAGGTGCCGCCAGACGATCCGGCGCGGTGGGACGCCCATGTACTGGGCGGCTTTGACGTAGTCCCGCTGCATCAGGGACATGGACAGCGACCGGATCAGCCGGGCCGTGCCCATCCAGCTGAAGACCAGCAGCACGATGATCAGCAGCAACCAGGAGGGCAGGTTCCGCCTCAGGCCTTCCCCTCCGCCGCTGGTGGCTACCGCAACCACCAGCAGCGCGGGCATCATGATGAGCGCTTCAAGGATGAAGAGCATCACCTTGTCCACTTTGCCGCCGAAGTAGGCCATGGTGCACCCGTAGACGGCGGCAATGAGGACAGAGACAAGCCCCACGATCAGGCCGATCAGGATGGAGATCCTGGTGCCTTCGACCGTCATGGCGTAGAGGTCGATGCCTGCCTGGGACGTTCCAAGGTAGTGCTCGGCCGAGGGAGGCATCCCGATGTTGAAGGGATCGATGGTCTCCTTGTCCCAAGTGGTGAAATAGCCACCGACGAAGGAGAAGACGGTCAGGGCCAGGAAGATGGCAAGGCCCGTCACGGCCGTCTTGTTGCGCATAAAGCGGCGGAAGATGATGGTGTTCTTGCCGATGATGACATCGGCGTTTTCCAGGTGCGCGTCCTGCGCGACAGCGGCCGGGTCGACGGCGTTGAGGTTGGTCATGGCTACTGCACCCGCACTCTCGGGTCAACGAGGGTGGTGGCGAAGTCCGCCAGGATGGCCCCCAGGGCGAAAATAACGGAACCGTAAGCCAGTGTGGCGGTGGCGGCGTTGACATCCTGGAGCGAGATGGCGTCGATGCTCCAGGACCCGACACCGGGCCAGGCGAAGATCTTCTCCGCAAAGAAGCCGCCGGCAAAGATGGCCGGAATGGTGAAGGCGATGCTTTGGGCCACGGGAATGAACGAGACCCGCAGTGCGTGCCGGGAGATCGCCTGGTTCCGGGTCAGCCCCTTGGCGCGCGCGGTCCGGACAAAGTCGGCGTTCACGTTGTCCAGGAGGTACTGACGCTGCGCAATCTGGTAGGAACCCCAACCCACCAGCGTGATGGCGATGGTCGGAACCGCGTAATGCGCGAGCATGTCCACGAACTGCGCCCACCCCGGCTCAATCCCGGGTGTGGAGATGCCCGTGACAAAGAAGATGCGCTCCCCCACGGTTTCGTTGATGTTGATGGCGCCCAGCTGCACCAGGAAGTATGCGATCGGGGCTGGCACGATGTAGGCGAGGTAGCTGTAGGACGTGATGGCGCGGTCCTGGAACTTGTACTGGCGCGCTGCCGAATAGACCCCGAGTGCCACCCCGATGACGAGCGTCAGAATGATGGACGCCAGGAAGAGCCGGGTGGAGATCCACACCCGGTCCCCGAACTCGGCGTTGATGAAAGCGCCGTTGGGGCTGCGTCCCCAGTCCCAGCGGGTAACGATGGCGGTCAGCCATTCCACGTAACGCTCCCACGGGCTCAGGTCCGGATCCAGGCCCTTGAGGCGCATCGAGTTTGCCACCTGCTCAGGGGTGGGCCGGGGGATCCGTTCCTGCTCAAGCAGCGCGGGCTTGAGGGAGCTGACCGCCAGGAAGTATCCCGCCGAGGTGGTCAGGAAGATCATCAAAACGTACGTGATGCCGCGCTTGGCGAGGTACCGGAGCATGGCGCTGGCTCAGCTTCGCCGCCGGCAGCTGGATGGACCCCGCGGTGTCAGCAGGCGGGCCAGGCTGTTGGGCATATCAACAATCACGTGCTGGATCCTTCCGTTATCCCCGGATCAGCGGGGGTTGTGCCGCATCATCGGGTCCTCTGCCAGCGGATAGCTGGGCACCCGCAGCCTTTGCAGGCCTAGCCCTTGTGGACTATGTCACGGGTCACATTCCAGAGGAAACTATCACAAGCCGCCCCCCAAAAAGGGCTGGTTGCGGGCAAACCCCCATGCCCGTATCAGATCGTTATGAATAATTTTGTAAATTGAAGTGACGGCCGGTAAGAACATGACCGGCGAAGCTTAAGCGGCGGTGACAATCCTTGTGACAAGCTCCCTCCACGAGTCATTGAGCCGGTCCGGATCCACTCCATGCACCCGGACCAAATTGAGGAGCCGGTCCGGTGCCAGCGTGGCACCCAGGGAGCGCGCCATCAGCCATGGGTCTGCTGCGAACCCCTCCTCCCTGAGCAGCACCTCGACATGGCGGTGCCACAGGGCAGCAGCGGGAACTTCAAATCGGCCCCGGGAGGAGTTCTCCGCAGCGAGCGCCAGGTCACCGAACTCCATCACGTAGGCAATCCGTTCCACGCCGAAAGCAATAAGGCGTTCCAAGCCACGCGCACCTGGGCCCAGGGGCGGCGGCCCGAACATAAAGCGCGCCTGAAAGGCGGCCTCCGATTCGCTCAGGAGAGTGAGCATGAGTCCGGCCCGGCTGCCGAACCGACGGAAAACAGTCCCTTTGCCCACCCCGGCGTGCTCCGCGAGGCGGTCCATCGTCAGCGCTTCTGCCCCGCATTCACCGATCAGGTCGCGGGCTGCCTCGAGCAGTCGCTCCCGGTTCCGTGCGGCATCGCTGCGTTCCACCGCCTCGCCCGGTGACAGCCCGGGGCTCATTGGGATGAAGCTCACACTCCACATTCTAGACCCGGGGAATAAGAAACGGACCGCAGTCCGTTTAGATGGGCGAAGGCACGAAAAGCCTCAGCTGTTACCCGGCCGGCGGCCCCTCCCGCCGCCCCTACCCCAGGAGTTCCCATGACCAAGAACACCGTACTCACCCTCGTCGGCAGCCTCCGCGCCGAGTCCACCAACCAGAAGTTGGCCGAAGCGATCCAGCTGAACGCGCCGGAGCAGGTGGACGTCGTTATCCACGAAAACCTGGGCAACATTCCGTTCTACAACGAAGACATTGACGTCGAAGGCCAGGTTCCCCCCGCTGCTGCCGCCCTGCGCGCCGCAGCGAACGACGCCGACACCCTCCTCCTCGTCACCCCGGAGCACAACGGCACGGTGCCGGCAGCACTGAAGAATGCCATCGACTGGCTGTCCCGCCCGTTCGGTGCCGGCGCCCTCGCCGGTAAGCCCACCGCCGTCGTCGGCACCGCGTTCGGCCAGTATGGCGGCGTCTGGGCCCAGGACGAGGCCCGCAAGGCAGCAGGAATTGCCGGCGCCCAGGTCCTCGAGGACGTCAAGCTCGCAGTGCCGGGTTCCATGGTGCGCTTCGCTGAAATCCACCCGAAGGACGACGCAGAGGTCGTGGAGCAGATCAAGGGCGTGTTTGATGCCCTCGCAGCTTCCCAGCCTGCCGCATAACGAACCTTCTGCGGTGCCCGGTGCAACATAGCGCCGGGCACCGCTGCGTTTAATCCTTCCTACTTGTAAAGCGCCGGACGTCCGGCTACGCGGCGTCCCTCCATACTCTGGCCGCACTATTCAATCGTTGCTAGCGTGACGGAATGACCCCCTCGAAGACCCCGGCTGAGATCCTGGATATCGGCGGCGCGGAAGTGCGCGTCTCAAGCCCGGACAAAGTGGTGTTCCCCGGGCCCGGGCTCACGAAGCTGGACCTGGTGCGGTACTACCTCTCGGTTGCGGATGGTGCCCTGCGCGGCGCCGGCGGGCGGCCCATGGTGCTCAAGCGCTTCCCGAAGGGCATCGACGCCGAACCGTTCTTCCAAAAGCGCGTGCCCGAGAACCACCCTGGCTTCATTGACACCGCCACTCTTCATTACGCGTCCGGCACGTCGGCCGAGGAGGCTGTGATCCGGGATGCCGCAGGACTGGCGTGGGTAGTGAATCTCGGCTGCCTCGACCTCAATCCACACCCCGTGCGGGCAGAAGACCTCGAACACCCCGATGAGCTTCGGGTGGACCTCGATCCAATGCCGGGCGTGGTCTGGTCGCAGATCGTGGACGTCGCCTATGTGGCACGGGAGGTACTCGACGACATGGGACTGGTGGGCTGGCCCAAAACAAGCGGCTCCCGCGGCCTCCACATCCTGGTGCGCATCGCGCCGCACTGGTCCTACCGCGACGTGCGGCTCGCAGCCGAGACCCTGGCCCGCGAAGTCGAAAACCGCGCCCCCGGCCTCGCTACCGCCCGGTGGTGGAAGGAGGAGCGCGGCGAGAGCGTGTTCGTCGACTTCAACCAGAACGCCAAGGACCGCACAGTGGCGTCCGCATATTCAGTGCGGCCCCTCCCCGACGCGCGGGTCTCAACACCGCTGTCCTGGGACGAGGTGCGCTCCGCCCGTCCCGAGCAGTTCACGGTGCGCACCGTACCCGGGCGCTTCGCGGACATCGGCGACCCCCATGCAGGGATCGACCATGCCGTAGGCAAACTCGATGGACTCCTCGCACTGGCGGCCGAGTTGGGCCCTGCGGAGAAAGCGCCACGGAGCGGTGACGGTTCCGGCCGCCGGCAGTCGGTGATGCCCCTGATCGAGGTGGCCCGCACCAAAACCAAACCGGAAGCCCTCGCAGCGCTCGACGAATGGAAGTCCCGGCATCCGGACCTCGTCCCCGCCCTGCACCCTGCGGATGTCCTGGTGGACGGGATGCGCGGATCGAGTTCGCTCTGGTACCGCGTACGGGTGAACCTGCAGCACATCCCCGATTCCGAACGGCCGGCGCAGGAGGAACTCATTGCCGACTACGATCCCTGGGCGGGCAGGGAGTGGCCGGGGCGCCCGGCATCCTGACCCTGGCACTGCCGCGCGTGGGTTTTCGGGTGCCGTGACCAACTCTTGTCCCAACCGGTACCTCGCGGACATTCTCTGCCGGACAGGCCAGCCGTAACGTTAATCCACGGACGTACCGGGACGGGATTGCGGTGCAGGGATGGCAAGAAAGCGGATTTCTGGAAGGCGGATGGCGGGTGCACGGGCCGTGATGGCGGCATCAGCGCTGGCGCTTCCGCTGTGGGCCGCCGGCTGTGTCAGCCCGCCCCCTCAACAAACACCGCCGCCTTCCTCTGCGCCCCTCGTCGACGCCGGCCCCACCCCCGGTCCGGCGACCGCGCCTAGCGTACCCGCTCCCGAGCAGCAGTCTCCGCCGCCGGAGGGAACAGCCGGGGAGACGCAGGGCAGTGCCCCCACCCTGCCCGCCAGGACTGCCCCGGGCGGCACGCCCGAGGCTTCACCCGCGCCGGAAGTTCCGCCGCTGGAGGACCCCGCCTCACCTGAGCCGCTTCCCTCGGGCAGCGCCGCGGCCCCGCAAAAGGTGACTGCCTACTACGTGCTCCTGGACGACGGCGGAAGCAACGGCGTGCGGTTCGGCTGCAATGACAGTCTGGTGGGAATAGCCCACACCACGTCCGCCGAAGAGGATCCGCTTCCCGCTGCCGTTCGGGCACTGCTGAATTCGCCGGCCGACGCAGGCGGGCCACGGGGGTCAACGGACGTCTACAACGCTCTCCTGGGCTCGGACCTGAAGTTCCTTTCAGGAAGCTTCGACGGCACCACCGTCACGGTGTACCTTGCGGGCAGGCTCAGCATGGGAGGCGTCTGCGACCTTCCGCGGGTGGAAGCCCAGCTGACGCAGACAGCCGTGTCTGCCGTAGGCGCCATCAGGGCCGAGATCTATATCAACGGGCGAAGCCTGGCCGAGGCCTTGCGGCAGGACTGAACCCACCGCCCGGGCCCTCCGGGAATCAACGGGTGTTGCCTATTCAGCAACAACCGGCTGTATCCTGATTCATGTGAGCCACGAGACACTCGACGCCGCAGCACAGACGCTGCCTGCCGAAGCCATTGATGCCATCGAGCGGGCGGCAACGTCCGCCCACCGCCATGAGGAACTCTTCTCAGAGCGCGCCGCCAATATCCGCCAGTCCGCCGTCCGGGACGTCTTCGATATCT
The DNA here is from genome assembly GCF_054408515.1 of Arthrobacter sp. D3-16. NCBI lineage: Bacteria > Bacillati > Actinomycetota > Actinomycetes > Micrococcales > Micrococcaceae > Arthrobacter > Arthrobacter sp. D3-16. Next base: position 4,166,064 of record NZ_CP096437.1, read on the forward strand.
CCCTGCGCCCCGGGCTGGTCTCCCTCGCCGGAGGAAGTCCGTACCTGCAGTCCCTCCCCCTTGACCGGCTGGCCGCCACTGCCGCATCCATCATTGCCGAGGACGGCCTGGCAGCCCTCCAGTACGGCAGCGGCCAAGGCACCGAAGAGCTGCGAGCCCAGATCTGCGAAGTGATGGCCGCCGAGGGCATCCTCGACGCCCTGCCCCGGAACGTAGTGATCACCGCAGGGTCGCAGTCCGCCCAGGACGTGGCCACCAAAGTCTTCTGCAACCCGGGGGACGTGGTGCTCGTGGAAGACCCCACCTATGTGGGCGCGCTGAATACCTTTGAGGCGTACCAGGTCCAGGTGGAAACGGTGGAGATGGACGGGGAAGGCCTCGTTCCGGAGCTCCTTGAGGCGAAGATCGCCGCACTGCAGCTCGCGGGCAAGAGCGTGAAGTTCCTGTACACCATTCCAAACTTCAACAATCCTTCCGGAATTACCCTCGCCCGGGACCGCCGGCAGAAGATCGTGGACATATGCCGCAACGCGAATATCCTCGTCCTCGAAGACAACCCCTACGGACTCCTGCGCTTTGACGGAGAACCGCTGCCGCCCCTGCGCGCCGATAACCCTGCCGACGTGATCTATATGGGCTCGTTTTCCAAGATCTTCGCCCCCGGACTCCGCATCGGTTGGGCACTGGTGCCCGAACACCTGCAGCGCCGGTACTACCTGGCGGCCGAAGCTGTAACCCTGTGCCCACCCGCCCTCAACCAGATGCTGGTGTCCGCCTATCTGCGCGACTACGACTGGCGGGGCCAAATCGAAACGTACCGTGGACTGTATGCGGAGCGGTGCCGCGCAATGCTCGCGGCCCTTGAAGCGCACATGCCCGCCGGGACAAGCTGGACCAGCCCGGAGGGCGGGTTCTTCGTCTGGGTCACCCTGCCCGAAGGGGTGGACACCTACCCGCTGCTGCACAAGGCAATCGACGCCGGAGTGGTGTTTATCCCCGGCGCCGCCTTCACGCCGTCGGACGAGCCGTCCAACAAGCTGCGCCTGGCCTTCAGCGCGGTTCCGCCAGAGGCCATCACGGAGGGCGTGCGCCGGCTGGCGCCGGTACTGCGGGAAGCCATCGACGGACTGTAGCCTTGGGCTCACTGGCTTATGCCGCATTAACCAAGCAAAGGAGCAACACATGAGCGGAATCATCGTTGTAGGGGTTGACGGCAGCGGTACAGCCAAGAAGGCAGCGGAGTCCGCCCGGGACCTCGCCGCAGCACTGGGTGCCTCGCTTCACGTCGTCTCAGCCTTCGACAGCGACCGCACCGAGGTCTTCGGCAGCGGCAGCGACCAGTGGATCGTCTCCGACGCCGACGCCGCCGAGCATGTGGCCCGCACCGTCGCGGAATCCCTGGGCCGGGACATCAAGGTGACCTACTCCGCTGCCCGCGGCCGCCCGGCCGACGCCCTCATCAAGGAGGCGCTGCGGATGGAAGCCCGCATTATCGTGGTCGGAAACCGCAGGATGCAGGGCATTGGGCGGGTCCTCGGGAGCGTGGCGAACAGCGTTGCCCACAACGCTCCGTGCGACGTTTACATCGCCAACACCTACGACGCCGACTAGAAGTTACCGCGCACACTCCCCATGGTGGTTAAGGTCGCTATGGGGAGTGTCTGTTCTCACGCCCGATACACCACTGAGCCCCTGGGCGCAACGATAAAATTGGATAAGCCCCCAATGGAGCGGACACCCAGCATCCACGATTATCAAGGGGCTCCATTGATCACTCTCCAGCGCCGCCAGCTTGTAGGCCACGACATCCTCCTGGCCCGCCACGGTAACCACATCTGTTCCATGCGCATCGACCGCGGCAACGGCAGGGTGGTGGCGCTGCTGGACGACGGAACCGTGGACAGCGCACCGAACCTGATCGCCCCGGATCTTCAGCTTCCTGAGACCGTGGCCAGCGTGCTCCGTGAAGACTGGAAGCTACTGACCGCGCTGGGCGCGGCAGGTGCCGTACTCAGCGGTTTGATGATTGCAGCGGCCGTTTCCCTCGGGACGGTGGTGGATCCCTCCACCGTCGAAATGCTCTCGGTCTACTCCACGTACTGATGTACGCGGTGGGCTAAGGCACCATCCAGCCCTGCAGGACCCACCAGATACCGGCCATCACCATCCCGCCGAAAAGTGAACCGGCAACTACCTGCGCCAGGGTGTGGGCTCGCAGCACCACCCTTGACCAGCCCACAGCCGGGATAAGCAGCAGCAACGGAAGCCACTGGGCTCCGAGCATCAGCACGGCAATCACTGCTGAAGACGAGATGGCGGCGGCGTGCCCGCTGATCTTCCAGAACGGGCTGACGCCCGCCAGCACAACCACCCCGGCCACCACTGCCAGGACCATGGCCACCACGCTCTGCGGGGCTCCCGCCACAGACAGCACCAGCAGCCCGGCAATAATCGACGCCAGCGCCATCAGCAGGGCGGGCGCCCGCTGTTTGCGGTCGCTGACGTGGTGATCCGTAACTTTGCCCAGCCTCACCAGGACCAGCAGCAGGAACAGCGGGATCACGCAGACGAACAGCGCCGCCAGGGCGCCGTAGGCCATCGTTCCGGGAAAGCCGGCCTGCGTCAGGGGGCTGACCAACAACTGCACGCTGACCACCACTGGCGGCTGCAACACCTCCGTGATCCACCTGGCTGCCCTGTTTTTGGCACGGATACGATCGGCGTTAACGATCACTGCTGTCAGTTCCTAGTCCAGCAGCAACGCCGGTTCCTCCAGGATGGCGGCGACGTCGGCCATAAAGCGGGCGGACAGGTCGCCGTCCACCACGCGGTGATCGAACGAACCGCCTAGGGTGGTGATCCAGCGGGGAATCACTTCACCGTCCAGGACCCAGGGCTTCTGCTTGATGGTTCCGAAGGCAACGATCGCCACCTCGCCCGGGTTGATGATGGGCGTCCCCGTGTCGATGCCCAGAGCCCCGATGTTGGTGATGGTCAGCGTCCCGCCCTGCATTTCCGCTGGCTGGGTCTTGCCGGCCCTGGCGGTGGTGGCCAGGTTGTTCAGGGCCAGCGCCAGATCCTTCAGGGATAGGTCCTGGGCGTTTTTGATGTTCGGCACCATCAGGCCGCGCGGGGTGGCCGCCGCGATTCCCAGGTTCATGTAGTGCTTGACCTGGATCTCGGCGCTGCCTTCGCCGTTGTCCACCCAGGTGGCGTTGACGCTGGGGTTCCGGGCAGCTGCCCAGATCACGGCCTTGGCGAGGATGAGCAGCGGCGATACCCGGATGCCCTCGAAGTCACGCGAGGCCTTGAGCCTCTTGACGAACTCCATGGTGCGGCTGGCATCCACATCCACGAAGATGCTCACGTGCGGTGCCGAGAACGCCGAGTCCACCATTGCCTTCGCCGTGGCCTTGCGGACGCCCTTGACGGGGATCCGCTCCACCCGCTGGTCCTGCGGCTTTCCTGCTTTGCCCCAAAAGCCGTCAGCCTTGTCCAGCTCGGCATCCCGCTGGGCCTGGTAACTGACCAGGTCCTCGCGCGTCACCTCACCGCGCGAGCCGGTGGCCACCACGTCTGCCAGGTCGATGCCAAGGTCACGGGCAATCTTTCGGACCGGGGGCTTGGCCAGGACCTTGTTCACCAGGCCTGTGAGGGTGCCGCCAAAGGTTGGACGGTTGTCGACGGCGCCGCCGCTGGTGTGGGTTGGGGCCGCCTTGGCAGCGCCCGCTGCACCCTTCTCCGGCCCGGCCGTCACGGCAGCAGGGGTATGGGGCTGGACCGGCTCCACTTCCGGGGCGTTAGCCGTGACGGCGCCCGCTGCGCCACCGGCGGTTGAGACCGTCGAAACCCGCGGACGGCGCTTGACGGCGTCCGCCTTGGGCCCGGAACCCACCAGCGGACCGCTTGCCAAGGCACTTTCCGACGGGTCGCCGTCGGACGCCGGAAGCGTGCCGTAAAGCGGCTGCACGGGCGTCCCGGGAGCACGGACGTCAGCCGGTGTGGGATCACCGGCCACCTCGCTGCTGACGCTGATGATGGCGGTGCCGACGTCAATGGTGACCCCTTCGGGGACCAGCAGTTCGCTGACGGTGCCGGCAAACGGCGAGGGCAGTTCCACAATCGACTTGGCCGTCTCGATCTCGCAGAGGACATCGTTGATGGCGACGGCGTCGCCGGGCTTGACCTTCCAGGAGACGATTTCCGCCTCGGTAAGGCCCTCGCCGACGTCAGGCAGGTTGAACGTATTGAGAGTCATGGTGTCCTCGGTTCGGGAAGCCCGGCTGCTGTTGGACGGAAGCGGGGCGGAAAGGATGCGGCGGCTCAGTAGGGCTCAGTAGGAGAGGGCGCGGTCCAGCGCCTCGAGGATACGGTCGATGTCCGGAAGGTAGTCTTCCTCCACCTTGGCAACGGGATAAGGCATGTGGAAGCCGCCCACGCGGATCACGGGCGCTTCCAGGGAATGGAACGCCCGCTCACTGATCCGGGCAGCGATTTCACCGCCGATTCCGCCAAAGGTGGGTGCCTCGTGGGCAACAATAAGCCGTCCGGTCTTTTTCACCGAGGCAGTGACGGTATCGAAGTCAAGGGGCGAGATGGAGCGCAGGTCAATGACCTCAACACTGCGTCCATCCTCCTCAGCCGCATTCGCCGCAGCAAGCGCCACGGGCACCAGCGGTCCGTATGCCAAGATGGTGGCGTCCGTCCCGGCCCGGAGAACATGGGCCTTGAAGGGGTCGGCCGCCAGGCCGGGGGCCTCGACGTCGACCTCTCCCTTGAGCCAGTAGCGGCGTTTGGGCTCGAAAATGATCACCGGGTCCTGGCAGTCAACCGCCTGCTGGATCATCCAGTAGGCGTCGTGCGGGTTGGACGGAGTGATGATCCGCAGGCCCGCAGTGTGGGCGAAGAGCGCTTCGGGAGATTCCGAGTGGTGCTCCACGGAGCCGATGCCCCCGCCGTAGGGGATGCGGATGACCACGGGAACGGTGAGGTTGCCGTTGCTGCGGGCGTGCATCTTGGCCAGCTGGGTGGTGATCTGGTTGAAGCCCGGGAAAACGAATCCGTCGAACTGGATTTCACAGACCGGGGTGTAGCCGCGCAGTGCCAGGCCGATGGCCGTGCCGATGATGCCGGATTCGGCCAGCGGGGTGTCCACGACGCGGTCCGGGCCGAACTCGCCGATCAGCCCGTCGGTCACGCGGTACACGCCGCCCAGGGCGCCGATGTCTTCACCCATCAGCAGCGACTTGGGGTTGTCGGTTAGTGCTGTGCGAAGGCCCTCGTTGATGGCCTTGGCGATGGTCATGGTGGTCATCAGTGGCCTGCCTCTTGGGATGCCTGCGCTGCTACTGCCTGCCGGGCGGCTTCTTCTTCAGTTGCAAAGCCCGCTGAGTACTCCTCGAACCAGGCCAGTTCCTCTGCCACCAGCGGGTGGGCTTCCACGTAGGTGTTGGCGAAGGCGGAGCGGATATCCGGAGTTTCCAGGTCATGGGTGGTGCGCCGGACGTAGGCTGCAAGCTCGTCGCCGTCGGCCTTTACCTTGGCAAAAAACGATTCGTCGGCCAGGCCTTCGGAGCGCAGGTACTTTTCCAGGCGCATCAGCGGATCCTTGGCGCGCCAGGCGTCCTCCTCCGCCGACTCACGGTACTTGGTGGGGTCGTCCGCCGTCGTGTGTGCACCAACCCTGTAGGTGAAGGCCTCGATCAGGACGGGGCCCTTGCCCTGGCGTGCGTGCTCCAGGGCCCACTCGGTGACGGCGTGCACGGCAATGACGTCGTTGCCGTCCACCCGGATGCCGGGGAAGCCATAGCCCTTCGCCCGGTTGGACAACGGCACCCGCGTTTGCACGTTCGTGGGGACGGAGATGGCCCAGTGGTTGTTCTGGCAGAAGAAAACCACCGGCGCGTTGTAGGAGGAGGCGAAGACCATGGACTCGTGGACGTCACCCTCGGAGCTGGCACCGTCGCCGAAGTAGGCGATCACCGCGGCGGCCGGGGCGGCCGCGCCGTTGTCCTGACCGTCGGAGTGGACAACCGCGGCACCGGCGGCAGCGAGCTTCTGGTCCCGTTGAATGCCCATGGCGTAGCCCACCGCGTGGAGCGTCTGGGCCGCAAGAACCAGGGTGTAGAGGTGGAAGTTGGTGTCCTTCGGGTTCCAACCTCCGTTGGAGACGCCGCGGAACTGGCGCAGCAGCTCGGCCAGGTCCACATTGCGGGTCCAGGCCACGCCATGCTCGCGGTACGTGGGAAAGATGTAGTCCTGCGGCTGGCTGGCCCGGCCCGAACCGATCTGGGCGGCTTCCTGGCCGGTCAACGGAACCCAGAGCGCCAACTGCCCCTGGCGCTGCAAGGCCGTGGCTTCGACGTCGAACCTGCGGATTGCGGCCATGTCCGCGTAGAGCCCGCGGAGCTTCTCCGGGGTCAGTTTCTGGGCATACCCGGAAAAAACGGGATCAAAACCCAGTTTCCCGTCAGAACCGAGGAGCTGGACCATCTGCGCCGGAGGCTCTCCCATCACGGCTTCGGCATCAGCTTCACGCTGATCGTCTACAGCTGTTCCGTCGAACTCGGTGGCAGGCAGATGTGTGCCCATACCGTCTCCTTGCTTGCCGCATCCGGATGCAATGCAATGTCGCTGGGATATATGCTCCAAAAGGAATGGATTCCCCCTGTGGCATATATAATGGCTTACTGATCCTAACTTTATCTTCAGTAAGTAGCCGCGGAGCTACTTGTTAAGTGCTAGGAACCGCGCGGGGCCTTTGTATAGTTCGCACACAGGGCAAGAAAACGCGTATTGGCTTCTTCCTCCCCGATGCTGACGCGGACGCCTTCGCCCGCAAAGGCCCTCACGGACAGGGCCTGCGTGGCAGCAAGTTCGGCAAACCCGGTGCTGTCAGCGCCAAGCTCCAGCCAGACGAAGTTTCCCTGGGCCTCTGGAACATTCCAGCCGAGGCTCCGCAGGCCTGCCGTGACGCGTTGCCGTTCGTCAACCAGTCTTTGTACCCTCTCTACAACTTGAGGGTAATTCTGCAGCGAAACAATTGCGGCAGTTTCTGCAATCTGCGACACGGCGAAGGGTGTGGCTGCGACCCGTAGGTGTTGCGTCAGCACAGGATTGGAGACACTGTAGCCCACCCGGAGGCCGGCAAGCCCGTGTGCCTTTGAGAAGGTCCGGAGCACAATAACGTTGGGGTACTTGCGGTACAGCGCGATCCCATCCACGGCATCCGCCGCCCGTACAAACTCCTGGTATGCCTCGTCAATCACCACCACCACGCCAGACGGGACAGAGCGGATAAACGCCTCTGTTTCGGCCGCAGCCAGGGCAGGACCGGTGGGATTGTTGGGGGTGCACAGGAGGATCACCTTGGTGCGGGCCGTGACTGCCGCTGCCATGGCCTTGAGGTCGTGGCGGCCGCCGGCAGCCAGCGGAACCGGAACGCCTTCCGCGCCGGAGAGGCCAACACTGATGGGGTAGGCCTCGAAGGAGCGCCAGGCGTAGATGACTTCGTCCGGCTTGCCGTCGTCGTTCCGCCCCGCGAACGCGGCCAGGAGCTGGTTCAGGGCGCCGAGGCTGCCGGCGCCAGTGACGATGTCATCGGCGGGAACATCAAGGAACGCGGCGAGCTCTGTGCGGAGCCTGCTGCTCAGCGGATCAGGGTAGCGGTTGAAGTCCGTCTGCCGTGCAATCGCCTCGATCACCGCCGGAATCGGGGGCAAGGGGTTTTCGTTCGAAGACAGCTTGAAACTGGTCAGTCCGTCCACGGTGACGGGAGGTTTGCCGGCGGCGTAGCGGGGCAGCTTTGCCACCACAGGGCGCGGCTGGATGCCCCCGGCGAGGGTATCTGATGAAGTCATGCAAACCAGCCTACTTCTCCAGCCACGGGACGGAAGGCGGCATGGACGGGTCTGCCCGGCTGCCGTTGTAAAACGGGCAGCCGGACGGGCCGCCAACCGCGGACCCGTCCGGCTACCTGTTTCTTCCCCAGTCCCCGTTGCGAGGGCCTACACCCTGGGAGTGCTGTCGGAGCGCGTGCCCGCCAGCTGGGGAGCCCAGCCGTCAGCTCCCCGGAGATACGCCTCCAGCGTGAACTCCTGCGCCCTTCCCGGTTCGAGTTGCGGCCTGTCCGGGGTGATGCGGGACCCCGGGCCGTTGTTGTTGAACTCGTGAAAGCGCGCTTCCCGCCACGAGAATCCGCTCATGTCCGTCCAGGGTGCACCTGAAATATGCGCGCCCAGCCAGGAATCCCGGACGAGTACCTGTGCAATGGCGTCCACGTCCCCGCTGGGGTGCCAGGGGCGGCCCAAATGGACTGAACCGGCAGCGGCGAACGACACAAAGCGGCAGCCGGTAAACAGGTACCCGTGTTTGATCCCGATATTCAGGCTGCCGGCCGAAACGTAGCCGTTGTTACTCTCGGACCCACGGTTGAGGGAGCGGATTTCACTTTCGGAGAAGACTGCAGTGCCCCGGCCGAAGATGAAGTCCACGTCGCCTTCGATGTAGCAGCCGCTAAAGAAGAAGCGCGCCTGTACCCCGCGGGAGGGGGAATCAACCAGCAGCGTGTCCTGGTTGCCCAGGCACCGGACGTTGTTGAGCACGGCACGGTCTCCCGTCAGGAACAGCGCCACCGCCTGGCGGTTCTTCATGTCCTGGTTGGCGGCTTCGTCAAAGTCATTGCTGAAGGTGATGTTTGAAGCGGTGAAGTCTGGCCCGTCAACCCGAACGCTTGCGCTTCCGCCCGTCCCGTAGGGTCCGGTGCCATCCGGCTTCGGAGTGCCGGAGGCGTTGTTGTAAACTAGGACAACGTCTTCCGCTTTCTCCCCCAACCCGAGGAACGAGATTCTTGGCTTGTTGGCCGGCACCCTGATGGCCTCCCGGTAGACGCCCGGCTGGATCCGGATAAGGGTACGGCGGGTGCTGCCTGCGGGCACCGCGTCCACTGCTGCCTGGACTGTCGCGAACGCCTTGCCCCTGCCCACGTCCAGGACCGTGCGATTGTCCACGGGGCGTTCGCTGGGCCAGTAGATTCCCGTGAGAGCATCCAGCCCGGCATCGAGGTGCTGGAAGTACCCAGGGGGCAGCACCTGTTGCGCCCGAAGTTCGGACGCAACAAGCCTGGCCACAGCCAGGGCGCCTTCGGCCTGGAAATGTGTATTGTCAGTCACGCCTTGCGGGTACTGCGGATACTGGCCGGGAGTGGCATAGAGGAAGTGGGACTTGGTTCCCTCGGCCCCGAGTTTCTGCCAGAGATCCTTTGAGGAGGCGGTGAGGTCCACCAGTGGCGTCCCAGTGGCCGCCGCAAGTTCGCGTACGGCCTGCGCGTACGCGCCGTGCGAGTCCTGCGCAATGCCAAGGGCGCTGAACCGGCGGCGTTCCACCGGCGTCACCAGTACGGCCTTCGCGCCACGGCCGGCGGCACCGTCGATGTACTTCTGCAGGTACTCCTTGAAGGTGGTCTGCGGATCGGTTCCCCTGGCGGGGTCCTCCACCTTCTCGTCGTTGTGCCCGAACGAGATGAGCAGGAAGTCGCCAGGCTGGAGCAAGGCCACCACCTCGTCCAGCAGGCCGGCGTCGGCGAAACTCTTGGACGAAGCTCCGGACCAGGCGTAGTCAAAGACGTCAGCCTGTGGCCCCAACAGCAGCGGGAGGGCCTGCCCCCAGCCCGCCCGGGGACGCTCCGAGTGCTGGTAGGCGGAGGAGGTGGAATCGCCCACCACGAAGATCACGGGCCTGGTTCTTGCCTGCGGCGGGACGGCCACGGCACGGACTGCGGCTTCCGACCGGGCAACCCCTGGCCCGGCGAGCCCCGCGGCCGCCGTGACGGCCCCGGCGGCCACAGCGGCCAGCAGCGAGCGGCGCGTGGGTTGGAAGCACCTCATCAGCGGGCATCCCCCGCCGTGAAAATGGGCCCGACGGCATCCGCCAGGAGGGCGGGAACGGCCTGCGCGGCGTTGACGTGCGTCCGCAGTACTGGCGTCCAGGTGTCGTCACTGCTCAACTGCCTGTCCGCAGGGGCAGTTTCGTTGTAGGCGGCGCGGAGGTCGACGATTTTGCCGTTGACTGCGTTTCCGCTGGTGGTGATGACCTTCCCCTTGAAGTAGGAGATCAGGGACTGCACGGGGATGTCCGCCGGGAGTGTGAAGGCATTGGCCTCGGCGTGGAGGTGCGACTCAACACCTGCACCGAAGGTGTAGCCATACGGGATATCCGAATCAGGTGTTGTCTTGAAGTGGTTGTTGTAGACGTCCACCTGGCCAAAACGAACCCGGGGTGCGCGCTGGCCGACGTTCTCGAAAACGTTGTGGTGGATGGTCACCCGCAGCTTGCCGGCGTCTCCTCTGTTGGTCGAATCCGTGGACCCGATGAGCAGGAGTTTGTCGTGCTCGGAGAACCGGTTGTAGGACATCGTCACGAGGTCGGAGCCGTTAGTGACGTCCACTGCTCCGTCGTGGACCTGGTACGGGCGGCCGAAGTAGCTGGGCTGGGCGCTGTCCAGGTTCGGGGCATCAGTGAAGTGCGAATGGTCCACCCACACGTGCTTCGAGCCGTTGATGATCTGGAGCAGGTCGTACTCGCTGTTCCAGTTGCCGGTGGCACCGTCCGTGGGATCCCATGAGGGGAAGCAGTCGGCGGCGTCCCGCACTGTGAGGTTCCGGAAGATGACGTTTTCGGCGCTGTTGATCCTGAGGGCGGCTCCGGTGATGCTGCTGTCCGGGCCGGCACCGATGATCGTCGTGTTGCTGGGGATGTCCCACCGGATGGCAGCGGCCTGCTTGGCTGCGGCCAGTCGCCGCGCATTTTCCTGCGCGCCCTCCGGCTTTTTCGCGGTTCCGTAGCGGGCCGGGTCGAAGTCATGGAGGTACTGGGTCAGCGAGTAGCCGGTACCGCTGGCGTAGTCTTCACAGCTGATCGGTGCGCCGTCCGCGCTGGCGTTCGCAGCAATGTCTCCGTGGACCCGGATGATTTTGGGTTCGGTGCCCGTGGCGAGGGCCGCGAGGAGTTGCCCTTTGTTGGAGACGTCGTAGATCCGGTCTCCCGCAGCGGCTGACCCACCGGTGGTGCCGGCTCCCGAGGCCGCCCAGCCATCGTTCTCGGGTAGAACTTGGCGTTCAAGGGGCTGGCGGGCGGTCTGGGCTGTTGGATCCGCCTGCGGGGATGGAGATGCTGACGAATGGGCAGGGGCTGCAAGCAGGGATACGGCGATGGCCGCGGCGACCGATACGGGCGCGAATGGCATCTTCTTGCGCATGATCTCTCTTCCTCCATTGGAATGAACCACGCTTCGGCGCCGGCCCCGAACGGCCAGCGCGTCAGAAAGCGATTTCTCAACTATCGGAAAACGCTTTCTCCTTGTCAAGGGTTGGTTGATATTTGACACAGGCTTTCGGCGATCCGTCATGAGCCGCCCGCGGTCACTCGACCGCGGCCGCCCGGAGCGGGGTTGACGCTGCAGCGCTGCCCAGCAGGGCACCCCAGGTTGGTGTGCCACCATTGGGTTATGCGACTGATTGCCCGGGTACTGATCAATGCGCTTGCCCTCTGGGTAGCCAGCTGGATCCTCCCGGGGCTGGAGATCTCCAGTTCAGCAGCCGCGGACGCCGTGGCACAAACCGGTGTGACGCAGGGAACGGACACCATTGGGATCGTCCTCGCCTACTTGTTCATCGGCGCAATCTTCGGCTTGGTGAACGCCTTGGTGCGCCCGTTGGTGAGCTTCCTCGCGCTGCCCATTACCATCCTGACCCTCGGCCTGTTCACTATCGTCATCAATGCGGCGATGCTCTACCTGACATCCTGGATCAGCAGCTACACGCCGGTGCACTTCGCCATCGATTCCTTCTTCTGGACTGCCGTTTTCGCGGCAGTCATTATTACCCTGTTCTCACTGGTGGCCGGCCGGATTGCTGGAACCCGAAGGTAGCTGAATTCCTGGGCACTGAGCGCGCTGCAGCTGCTGAAGACCCTTCGGGCCCGGCTAGCGTCCGCCATACCCGCGCCCCTGCCTGCGGGTGTCTGCTGCATGGAGATTTGGCGTGGGAGCCTTGGTCCGGGCCAGGGAAAAGCGGGTAGCGGTGGCTGCCCCGCCGGCTCCCAGCACCGCCCCCAGCGCGGCGGTGGACCCAACCAGCGAGGGGTCGTTGCTCGCCGAAGCGAGCCGCGCGCCGTCCTGGTAAGTGCTGAGAGTGTGGCCTATTCCGATCCCGCCTTCCCCTTCCGCAGCCCTCGGTGTGTTGCTCAGGGAGACGGTCACGCGGTCTCTCGTGTCCGGATTTGGGGCCCCGTCGGAGCCCGGCACCCAGTCGGCGCGATGTTCAAGGTGCAGTGACTGCACTCCTGGCACGGGGTTAATGCCGGCAACCGGGGAGCCGGCAGTCAGCACGTACCGCAGGTCGTAATCGCGGAGGAACCTCGGGTCCGCAGCCAGATTCATCGCATGGATACCGCCCTGGCTGTACCCCACCGCCACCACCTGGGCTCCGTGCTCGGCGCCCGCGGCATGGAGAGCCTGGAGCGCCGCAACCCTCATTTCGTCCGAGCTGTAGACCATCGCCTCCGCTACTCCGGTTTCATCAAAAGGGTTTTCCCCGCCGGCACCGAAAGCAGGCTGAGTGCCGGGGACCATAACCACATAGGCCTTTTCCCCTCCGTTGGTGATCTCGACGACCTCAATAAAGCCGGCACCGCGTGCATCTATAAGTCGGATACGTTCCAGCAGACCGGCCGGGGAAGCGTCCAGGCTCACCGGCACCGTCTCCTCCAAGTGAATGTCAATCGGACGGCTGAGGGTGCCGGAACGCTCAAGGGCATCCCAGACCAGGGTTTCCTCCTCAGCCCGCCGCTTTACATCAGCGGCTGCGAGCCCAAGGCTGGACGTGATGGTCTCCATCGTTTTGTCATCAGGAAAGCGCGTAGCTGCCATGTTGGCCACCGAGTCGCGGACATCTGTGGGACTGACTATGCCCATCCACCGCGTAGCGCCGGCAAGCGACTCCGCCAGCTCGTACTCCCGTTTGCATGCCCGGACCTGGCTGCTGATCCGCTGCAGTTCCGTCCGCACTGCCTGCAGGCTCCGCTCGGACTCCCCTACCGCACTCAGGGCGATGGTTCCGGACCACCGGGGCAGATCCTGGAAGGGAACGAGGTCCTCCCAGATCCTGCGGACCTCAACCTCGAGTTCAGAAAGCCTGGCAGCGAGGTTATCCACCAAAGCGGCACCTCCGGCCAGTTCCTCCAGCTGGAAACTGATGCCGCCCACACCGCCACGGAGGGTAAGGGGCCCGTCATCAGGGGGACCGTACAGCTTGATGGAGCCGCTGCCGGACGGCGTAGCTTCGGCCATCACGGCCTGCCCGGATAAGTGCAATCAGTGGTAAAAGTTTCGCGGGCATGCCGCTCCACAGCAGCCTTTGCTTCAACGAGCGCCTCAAGGGCGCGCCGCAAGGCAGCAGACTGCAGCGATACCGCGTCCCGGTAAGCACGGCCGGCCGGCGACTCCCAATCGACCAGCTGAATATCCCTGAAGCCTGCCAGGACGCCTTCTCCGTGATCAATGCAACGGGCCACGCGGCCGGCCACCTGCTCCACCTGGGAAGCGCGCAACATATCTTGTTGCAGGCTTTCGCCTGCCGACTCACTGCTCACTGCCGTTCCCCTTCCCGCACAGCCCAGCGCCCCGTACGCACGCCCTGTGACGTACTGAAGTGAACGCTACGGAGGACAACCTGCCGGCCCAACCGCCGCCGTCGTCTATGTGGACAAGTAATTTTCACGGGACCGGCTCAAGCCGCCGCAGGAGTTCGTGAAAGAATCAGCACATGCCTGAAACTGCCGCCACAGCTGACACCCGTACGCCCTCAGGACGCCTGGCCCTCGCCGCGTCCCCGGAAAAAATCGCGCTCGGCCCGCTGGACGGCCGCTACCAGTCCGCCGTCGCCCCGCTCGTGGATTACCTGTCCGAGGCAGCCCTCAACCGCGACCGCGTGGCAGTGGAAGTTGAATGGCTCATCCACCTGACCAGTAACAACGTGCTTCCCGGCGCCGGCCCCCTGACTCCCTCGCAGCAGGACCAGCTGCGTGCCATCGTCACCGAATTCGACGCCGGATCGGTGGCCGAGCTGGCGGACATCGAAGCGGTGACCGTCCACGACGTAAAGGCTGTGGAGTACTACATCGGCCGGCGCCTCCCGGCCATCGGCATCGAGAACCTCACGGCCATGGTGCACTTCGGCTGCACCTCCGAGGACATCAACAACCTCTCCTACGCGCTGGGCGTCAAGGGTGCTGTGGAGGACGTGTGGCTTCCGGCAGCGCGCGCCCTCGTGGCCCAAATCAGCAAGATGGCCCAGGACAACCGTGCCGTCCCCATGCTGTCCCGCACCCACGGACAGCCCGCCACGCCCACCACGCTGGGGAAGGAACTAGCGGTCATCGCGCACCGCCTCACGCGCCAGCTCGACCGCATCGCCAAAACTGAATACCTGGGCAAAATCAACGGTGCTACCGGCACCTACGCCGCCCACGTTGCGTCGGTTCCCGGTGCGGACTGGCAGCAGGTGTCCAAATCCTTCGTGGAGGCCCTGGGACTGACCTGGAATCCCCTGACCACCCAGATCGAAAGCCACGACTGGCAGGCTGAGCTCTACGCCGACGTCGCGCGCTTCAACCGCATCCTGCACAACGTCTGCACGGATATCTGGAGCTACATCTCCATCGGCTACTTCGCGCAGATCCCCGTGGCCGGCGCCACGGGTTCGTCCACCATGCCGCACAAGGTGAACCCGATCCGCTTCGAAAACGCCGAGGCCAACCTGGAAATCTCCTCCGGTCTGCTGGACGTTCTGGGATCCACGCTCGTGACCTCCCGCTGGCAGCGTGACCTCACCGACTCCTCCAGCCAGCGCAACATCGGCGTGGCATTCGGCCACTCACTCCTGGCCATCTCCAACGTGGCCAAGGGCCTGGAACGCCTCGACGTTGCCGAGGACGTGCTGGCCGGAGACCTGGACACCAACTGGGAAGTCCTGGGCGAAGCGATCCAGATGGTCATGCGGGCAGAGGCGATCGCCGGCGTCGAAGGCATGGAGAACCCCTACGAGCGGCTCAAGGACCTCACCCGCGGACAGCGTGTTGACGCCGCCCGGATGCAGGAATTCGTCCAGGGCCTGGGCCTCTCCCCCGAAGCCGAAGCGCGGCTCCTCGCTCTGACCCCCGGGAAGTACACCGGCATTGCGGACCAGCTGGTGGACCACCTGAAGTAAAGAATGACGGCGGCGCCGGGCCTGGGAGGGCCTGGCGCCTCCTTCATTCCTGCGCCCCGTGCGGCCGGGACGGCGCCCTGCTTCCGGGTGGGAAACTGGAGGGATGAAGTTGCTTCTGATCCGCCACGGACAAACCCCTGGCAACGTGCTTGGCCAGCTGGACACTGCCCACCCCGGTCCCGGGCTTACGGAACTCGGTGAGCGGCAGGCCGAAGCCCTGGCCCGTTCGTTGGCGAACGAGCCGATCGAGGCTCTTTATGCCTCCACCCTGGTTCGAACCCAGATCACTGCGGCACCATTGGGCCGACTGCACAGCCTCGACGTCGAAGTCATGGATGGCCTCCACGAAATTGAGGCCGGGTCACTGGAAAAACTGACCGACCACGAGTCGCACAAACGGTACATGGGTACGGTGTTTTCCTGGGCCGCCGGTGATCTTGACCAGCGGATGCCTGCCGGACCTGACGGCCACGACTTCTTCGAGCGGTTTGATACAGCCATCGCCCGGGTTATGGAACGTGCATCCGGGGATCAGGCCACGGCAGCAGTTGTCAGCCACGGCGCAGCGATCCGCACCTGGGCCGGGCGGCGGGCGGAGGACGCAGACCACGAGTTTGCAGCGAAACATGCATTGGCCAACACCGGGATTGTGGCGTTGGAGGGTGATCCGGACAGCGGGTGGAGGCTGATCCACTGGGACGGCAGCCCGGTGGGCGGTCTGGCTCTTGCCGATCCCACAGCGGAGGACCCTACCGGACGGAATGCGGAGGGGCCCTAAACCAGCTGCCTGATCCGGCGGGCGGGGAACACGGCCATTTTTCGGCACGGGCTGGTGCTCTCTACTACGGGTACCGGGGGCACAAGCCGGGCAGCCATAGCGGCCGCCTCAGCCGCCGTCGGCCGTGCATCACTGTCCATAGCCGTAAGGGAGCCCAAAAAGCTGCACCATCCGGGACCGAGGGAATCCGGGATGACCGGGCTCCGAAGGGTCCGCGCCACCAGGGACTCGATGGCTGTGCCGGGAAAGGCTTTGGACCCTGTGAGAAGCTCCAGCAGGACCAGGCCCATGGCGTAGATGTCCCACGAGGTCCGGGCTGATCCACCCGCCGCCTGCTCCGGACTCATATAGTGCACTGTTCCTGACGAGATCCCCGGCTCCGGAGCCGAGCCGGCGGCAGCCACGATGCCGAAGTCGATGATGCGTACCGGGCTCCTCCGAAGGCCGCTGAGCATCAGGTTGGCGGGCTTGATGTCACGGTGGACGAGTCCCCGCCCATGCAGATGGGCAAGAGCCCCAAAGAGGCCGGATGCCCAACCGGCAACATCGCCGGCGCCGGGCCGGGAGGTGCGGGCTGCCTCTGAGAGGCTGTGGCCGAGGGCGAGCTCTTCAACCAGGAAGGGGCAGCCGGCGAGTGGCGTCCCGGCGGGCATCACGCCATGGGCTATGAACCTGATAATGGAGGGGTGCTGCAGTGCGGCCAGAACATCTGCTTCATTGCGGATCCTCTCAAAGTGCCTTTCGGAGCCGCCAACGGCGACCTTGACGGCAACATCTGGACCGCCGGCAAGGTCGGCAGCGCGGAAAACCTCAGCCAGTGAGCCCCGGCCCAGGCGTTCCCTGAGGTGGTAGCGGCCCGCCGCCAGGGAGATCCCGGAAGGAAGGGCAGCGCTCTTCTGCAGGGGCGCTGTTGCGGCGGAACTCATGCGGAGAGGGCCGCGGTATGGGCTTCTCCGGGATCAGTGAACCGCTCCCGGGTAGCGTAGGGGGACCGGATCCAGGCGTCGAGCTGAAAGCCGCAGCCGCAGCGCCAGACGGGAGGAAGCTGGACGGGACCACCGTCCTCCGGCTCGAAGGTGTAGCCGACGGCGACCGGCCCCACAGCAGGCGTCACCAGTTCCATGGTTGTTCCGCAGTGCCAAGGGGCGCCGCGCCAGGCGTTCACCTGCCCTGCATTGTCCAGCGACACCCTGTCGGCGCAGGCACTCAGGGCACCAAACTCAGTAAAAGTTACCAACACACTCACGACTCCAGCCGAAGTAATTTCATGATCAATCGTAAGCATACATATTACTAGTCCATCTAGCTAGTCGTCCTAGTTACTTTGAGCCGCGCTCTTCATCAACGCCCTGCAAGGCGTCAGTCATTCGCTGAAGGAAGTTAATAACGACATGCGCCTCGTCGGCGCTCAAGCCTTCAGCAACCGTCATCATGCGGCGGTGCATGGCACCGAGGGTTACCCGGACTTCCTTGTCCGACTCTACGGTTGGAACCACCACCACAGAGCGCCTGTCCGTAGGGTGGGCTTCCCGCCGCACGTGCCCGCTCCGCACAAGCCGGTCAATCAGCGTGGTGGTGGAGGCGCTGGTAATCCCCAGGAATTGGCTCAGGTCCTTTGGTGCTGTCGCCTCGCCTGCGGTATGGGCGCGCAGGAGATAGCGCAGGGCGAGGATGTCCGTTTCACCCATGCCCATGGAGTCACGGGTAGAACGCCGGACGGTGGTCTCAGCGGTCCGATAATCCCGAAGGGACTTCAGTACTGCGGCGCTGTAATCCAGCTGGCCGTCGGGGCCGTACCAATATCCAGAGCCTTCATTACCGGTGGAACGCATACAAACATTCTAGATCAGCTGGTATCTAGACAGCCAAGCGAGTCGGGGCAGGCGCGTTATTCGCGTGCTTACCGGGCAGAAACACCGGCGTAACCGCACACTCTTATCCTTGTTTTGCATATCCCTTCGGCGAATCGAGGCAGACATGCAGACCAACCCGCGCCTGAACATCCGGCAGGTCGATTGGGCCAACCCGGTTGGCGCGGACCTGCGCCGCGCGCAACAAGCCGAACTCGACGCCCGCTTTGGTACCCCCGACCACGAACCCGGCACGCCGCCGTCGGGCTCTGACTGCGCCGTGTTCCTGGTGGCCTATGACAAGGGATCCGGCCAGCCGGTGGGCTGCGGTGGCCTGCGGATGATCGACGCAACCACGGCGGAGATTAAGCGTTTGTACGTTCTCCCATACACCCGCGGCTCAGGAGTGGCCAGCTCCATCCTGGCCGCGCTGGAAGCAGAGGCCTTCAAGCAGGGCATTACCCGCATCAAGGCCGAGGCCGGTTCCGCCCAACCCGACGGGCGCAACTTCTACCAGAACTCCGGCTTCGAACCGGTACCTAATTTCGGCCCCTATGTTGGCGTTGCGCACTCCGCCTGCTACGCCAAGAGCATTGATGCCCGCAGCGCTGCACATACTGCCATGGCATAGCAGGAGCGTCGGGTCGCCGGGTATCCGCCGCACTCAATGCCGCCCGCACGCCTCGGCTCACCTCGGCCAATGCTGATCAGCCGGCGGAAGGGCTGCCGACGGCGGCGCGCTGGTTCCAGCGCCGGGCCAGCCTGAGCAGGCCGTCACGCAGCGGTTGGGAACGATCCGCCAGGGCAATGCGCACGAGCGCCGTGGACGCCAGGCTCAAGGCGCCGGTCCGCAGCAGGCGCCGTCGGTCGTAGGCACGAAGTGCCTCATCCTGGGGCAGGGTATTGAGGAAGTCAGCCAGTGTTACCGCGTCCACCAAAGACTCACAGGCACCACGGCCGAGGCTGGGGGCCATGGCGTGTGCGGCGTCGCCGATGAGCACAAACCTGCCCCGGACGAAGGACCTGAGACGGGGAGCTGTCCAGATCCGCTGCACCAGGATGCCCTCAGGCCTAGCGGCAGTGAGCACCTGGCGTATGGCTGGTGCATGCCCCGCGTAGCGCTTCCGGGCCTGCTCCAAGGCTGACGCAGCGTCAATTCCATAGGGCCCAAGCCCGGACCGGTAGCTGGCGTACCAGAACAATCCATCCTCTGCAGCGGCAAGGCCGAACAAGTCGCCGCGGCCCCAGTACTCTCCGACTGCATCCGGGTCAACCCGGGAAGGAAGAGTTCCGCGAAGAGCCAGGTATGGGGTGAGTCTGGCAGCGGTGCGGGTACCCCACACCTCCCGGCGTACCATGCTGCGCACCCCATCCGCCCCTACTACCAGGCCGCCATGGGCCGGAAGCGCCTGGAGATTGCCCGTTACCCGGCGCACCGTCCCGGGCACGGCCGCATCAAGCAGCCGCAGCAGGTCAACCCGGGAAATCGCGAACATATCCCCGCCGCTGACAGTGACCCACGGCTTGCCGGCACCGTTGCGGAGGGACCCGCTGCCAATCACGGGACTGACGGCGCGTGCCTCCTCGAGCACCCCGATCCGGGCGAGCGCTCGTTGGGCGTTCGGCCACATTCCCAGCGCGTTACCAACGGTGGGCAGTTCGGGCCGCTTCTCGTAAACGGTCACGTCGAAACGGGCCGGGTCCAGGCACGAGGCCAAAGCCAGGCCTGCAATACCGCCGCCAACAATCGAGACTGTTTCCATAGGACGATTCTACTACTTTTGTAGTAGTTGGGAAGGGGGTCATACACTGGGCCCATGCCTGACCGCCGTACAGAACTGATGGATGCCGCCCTGAAGGTGGTGGCGGACAAGGGCATGAAGGGACTGACCCACCGGGCCGTTGACGCCGCGGCGCACCTGCCCCAAGGCACCACCTCGAACTACTACCGGAACCGTGCGGTGCTGGTGGAGGCACTGCTGGACCGCCTGCTGGAGCTGGACGCCGCGCTCCTGCAGGAACAGGCACCGGTCGGGCCGCCACAGAACATTGAGGAGCTGGCAGCCCAACTGGCCGCCCTGGTGTTGGCCCTGGCCGGCCGGCACGCCGGCCTCACCCGCGCCCGGCTGGCCCTCTCGCTGGACCAGCCCGAATCAGTAACAGCCGGGCATTTCCGGCTGGTGGGCGGCCTCGAACAGGCCCTCGCCGTGCTGGGAATCGCTGATGCGCCCGGCCGCGCCCGTGATCTCGCGGACTACGGCGACGGCGTCCTGCTCCACCTGCTCACGGTCAGGCGGGACGAACAGCCCGACGCAGCAGCCATTGCCGCAGCAGTCCGGCGGCTGCTGGCCCCCTGAGGCGCCTTTCCGTATCGCGCACGACGGCGACCTGCCGCCTGACGCGGCGCCAGCCCGGCGTCGTACGCCTGGGAGCCTGTCAGACCGGGGAACCTGTCAGGCCTGGCCCGGCCAGCCCGTGTACGCCTCGGCAAGGTAGGCCATGCCGTGCCGGGAAGACACGACGGAATGCAGTTCGCCGAGCTGCCGGGCCCGTGAGAAGTCATCGGCGTCGGCAGGGGTGTGCAGCATGGTGGTCATCCAGTAGGAGAACTGCTGCGCCTTCCATACCCGCTCAAGGGCCCGGTCGCTGTAGGACTCCAGCAGGCGGCCGGAGCGGGAGTTGTATTGGCTGTCGAGTCCTTCAAAGAGGACTTTCACGTCATGGATCGCCAGGTTCAGGCCCTTGGCGCCGGTGGGCGGCACGGTGTGTGCGGCGTCCCCGGCCAGGAACAGGTTGCCATGGCGCATGGGCGTGTGGACGAAGCTCCGGAACGGCAGGACCATCTTCTCGATGACCGGTCCCTCCTTCAGCTCGAAGCCGTTGCCGTTGACGCGGCTGCGGAACTCGGCCCAGATCCGGTCGTCATCCCACTCGGCAACGTTCTCCTTGGGGTCGCACTGGAAGTACATCCGCTGGACGGTCTCGGTGCGCTGGCTAATCAGGGCAAACCCGTTGGCCGAGTTTGCGTAAATCAGCTCGTCGGAACTGCGCGGGGCTTCGGCCAGGATGCCGAACCAGGCGAAGGGGTATTCGTGGAAGTACCACTTGCGGTGCGCTTCCGGGATCTGGAAGCGGCAGTGGCTGCGGGAGCCGTCAGCACCCACCACGAAGTCCGCCTCGATCTCGTAGTCCACGCCCTGTTCATCGGTGAACCGGACCTTCGGCTTCCCCTCAAGGTCGTGGACGGAGGTGTCCGTGACGCTGTAGCGGACGTCGCCGCCGTCTGCCTTCCGGCGCGCGGCGAGGTCCAGGAACACGTCCGTCTGCGGGTACAGCCACACGGACTCCCCCACCAATTCCTTGAAGTCGACGCGGTGGCTCTCGCCGTTGAAGCGCAGTTCGATGCCGTCGTGCCGGTCGCCGTCGCGCAGCACCCGGTCCGAGACACCGCTGTCCACCAGCATGTTGACGGTTCCGTGCTCCAGGATGCCGGCGCGGACGGTTTCGGAGATCTCCTTGTGGCTGCGGACCTCGATCACGGTGGACTCGATACCGGCGTTCGCCAGCAGGTGGGAGAGCATCAGCCCGGCAGGTCCGGCTCCCATGATGGCCACCCGGGTGGTGATGATTTTTCGTGCTGCCATGGCGCTGTCTCGCTTCATCGCGGGCTCCGCAGGGCGGTGCCGGTTTGCTGGTCTGGCACCCAGTGTGCGTCACGTGGAGTGACTGCGGGCACACTAATTCCGTTGAATGGCAGGGGTATCAGGATTCGGCCAGGTGGCGGGCGATGCCGCGCGCGGCGGTCTGCAACGCCGGCACCAGCGCCTGCAGGCGCATCTCGCGCAGGGGCACCACGACGCCGAGCGACGCCACGGCGCGCTGCCGGCGGTTCAGCACGGGGACAGCGATCCCCCAGGTATCCGGATCCACCACGCCCTTCAGCTGGGCGAATCCCTGGTGCGCAGTTTCGGCCAGCAGCCCGCGGACATCGTCCTGGCTGACCTTCCCGTCAGGGTCGGCGAACTGGTCCAGGTACTGCCCCCGGAGGACCATGTCCTGGTGGGCCATCAGTGCCAGTCCGGCAGAAGAAATGTGGACCGGCATCCTGCCTGCCACCCGGGCCCGGTTGGACACCGAACCACGCCGGGACAGCCTTTCCACGAAGAGGGCGTCCCAGCCGTCAAGCACCGCCAGGTTCACGTTCTGGTTGAGGACCTGCTGGATGTCCTCCATAAACGGCATTGCCGCCTGCCGGAGCGCCAGTGTGGGAGAGGTGCGGTTGCCCAGCTCCCATAGCCGAAGTCCGGGCCGCACCGTGCCACCGGGTCCGGCATCCAGGAGTCCGTGGCCGGCGAGCTGGCGGACCAGCCGGTGGGTGGTGGTCAGCGGAAGGCCCGCGCGTTCCGCAAGTTCCGATAGCTGAAGGGCGTGGACGTCCTGGGGGAAGGCAGCGATCAGGCGGACAATCCTGTCCACCAGCGAATCACCTGACGCGGAATTGGCCACCACGCACCCCGTTTCCGTTCAATGGGACGTTACAAGCCTACCGCCGCGGCACCTGCGCGGGTCGGCGCACCCGCTAGGCTTCCGCCGTCGTCCGTTCATGAACGCGGCGCCAGACCTCCGGCGCCAGCACCACGGCGATGCCGACGGCGGCCCCGATCACCGTTTCGATGATGCGGTCCCGGAGCAGGATGGCGGGCGGGGACGGAACCACCAGGAGGGTGGAAATCAGGGCGAGGGGTGTGACGAAAAGCTGGGCCAGCAGGTACTGGCGGATAATGAACATTTCCGCGCCGAACTGGCACAGCGCCATGACCAGCACCGTCTGCCAGGGTTCCAGGTTCAGCAGTACGATTCCGGCCAGGATCACCAGGCCCAGGACCGTGCCGATGATGCGCTGGACGCCGCGGCGGATGCGGTGGCGGGTGGTGTGTCCTACCAGCGGCACCACGGCCGCGACCATGGCCCAGTAGTTGTGCCCGAAGCCCAGGAGCTGGCCGGCCCAGGTGGCCAGGGTCCCGGCCAGGCCGGCGGCGACGAGGTAGCCGAGGCCCTCCAGCCAGGCGGCCCGTTTTTCGTTGGGCGTGCGGCGGACGGGCCTTGGCCGGATCCAGGGGGTCCGGTGGCTGGGGAGGATCCTGGAGGAGAAGCCCACCAGCAGGCAGAACACCGTGGTGAGGACGGCCACGAGCATGGCCTGCCACAGCGGAGGCTGGTTCGGAATGGAAGCGATCGCCGCGAACGCGAAGATGTGGAACAGCGAGCCGGCCGGACGCATCCGCCACCAGGAGATGATCAACGAGCAGGCGCCTGCCACCAGGGTGGTGGCGGGAACCAGGAGCCAGGCCGTGCCGGTTCCGTCCAGTTCAAGGGCCGCCGCCGCCCTCGCCGCCAGGGCGGCAAGGAGAATGACTGCGAGCATCAGCAGCCCGGCCCGCAGTTGCAGAGCGAACCTTGTCCCGTGGGGTTCGCCGCGGCCGTAGATCCCGGTGAACGCGCCGAAGGACGCGAAGATTGCCAGGTCCAGCCGGCCCAGCAGCACCAGCGTGAGGAGCGGTACGAAGACGCCCACGGCGCACCTCAGTGCGGGGTGGTGGTCCTTGTTGCCGGGACCAATGCTGAACATCTCAGCGAGCATCTTCACGAAAGGAACGCCTTCCTGCAGGTGGACTTCTGACGGGCGGCCGCGCTGACGTTCCTGCTAAATCCTACGTCGCGGCGCTCCGAAGCCGGCCCGGGCGTTCCCATGAATGGAACCGCGGGGCAACACCGCTGAAACAGCTCCCCGTGATGCTTGAGGCATGAAGCCCACCGCACCGAACACACCCGCGGCTGACTTGAGCTGTGAGGTCTGCGGCCTGATGCCCGAACCGCCCAAGGCGCGCCTGACCCTGGCCAACGTCGCAGTGATGCTGCCCGTCGAACTTCTGGTGCATGCCCTGGTGGTCGAAACCCGCCTGCCCTATGTGGCCAAGGTCCTGGTGCTCACCCTGACCGCCACGGTGCTGGTGATCTGGGTGGCCGAGCCGTCAGCTGCCCGGATGCTGCGCGGCTGGCTTCACGCCCCGGCGCTGCGCCACCGAAGGAAGCTGGGGGCGGCACCTGCGCTGTGGCGCGCCCGCACCGTCTTGCGCGACGAGCCCGGTTCCCTGCAGAAGGTCACCCAGGCGCTGGCCCGCAGCGGAATCAACATCCTGAGCATCCACGTGCATCCCGTGGCGGACGGGGTGTTGGACGAGTTTGTCCTCTCAGCCCCGGGGCACCTTGGCGAGCGCGGGCTCCTGGACGCGCTGCACGACGGCGGCGGGACACGCCCGCATGTCTGGCCGACCACCGCGTTGGCCATGGCGGACGGGCAGACCAGGGCCCTCAGCCTTGCGGCGCGGATCGCGGACGCACCGGACGAACTTCCGCTGGCGGTGGCGGAGCTGCTCCGGGCGCGGATCCTCACCCCGGCGGCCGCCGCCCTGGAAAAGGACGACGCCGGCACCCGGCTTAAGATCCCCACCGCATGGCACGGCCCCATCATCTTTGCCCGGCCCGGGGAACCGTTCACGCCGGCGGAATCAGCCCGGGCCCACCGGCTCGCAGAGCTCGCCGAAATCCTGTCGCACCGGCGGGCTGCCAGCACGCCCCCCTAGTTACATCCGGATGGTCAGGGCGCCCGGGTCCAGGGACATCAGGACGTGCTTGCCCTGCCCCTCGTGGTCACCGTCCAGCTGGTAGTCGTCATTG
The DNA here is from genome assembly GCF_054408515.1 of Arthrobacter sp. D3-16. NCBI lineage: Bacteria > Bacillati > Actinomycetota > Actinomycetes > Micrococcales > Micrococcaceae > Arthrobacter > Arthrobacter sp. D3-16. Next base: position 4,190,693 of record NZ_CP096437.1, read on the forward strand.
TGCTCCAAGGTGATTTCCACGGTCTTGCCCTGGAAGTACTCCACTGCGGTGTCCTTGCCCCGGCCCTTGCCGATCATTCCGGCCACCACCGAGAGCCAGCCCAGCCGGCCATGGTGGGGTGCCAGCACCGCCACGTCGAGCAACCCGTCATCCATCTTGGCTTCAGGGAAGATCTCCAGGCCGCCCTGGACCTTGCCGCAGTTGCCCACCATGACGCTGCGGACCCCGCGGCGCACGGCCGGCTGGCCGTCAATCACGATGGTTGCCTTGACAGGTTTGCCCGGCAGGTTGCGGATGCCTGCATCCACGTAGGCCAGCCAGCCCACCTTGTGCTTCAGCTCCTCGTCGGTGTCGGCCATGATGGTGGCGTCGTACCCCACGCCGGCCATTACCAGGAAGAGCTGCTCCTTCTCGGGGTCGCTCCGGCGGGCACGGACGACGTCGATCTTCCGCTCGGTGCCGGCGAACGCGCCGGCCATGGCGCCGTCGTAATCCGTGATATCCATGCCGAGGTTGCGGGCCAGCAGGTTGCCGGTGCCCAGGGGAAGCAAGCCCATGGGTATATCGCCTCCGGAGAGTACTTCGGCCACGCAGCGGACCGTCCCGTCGCCGCCGCCGGCGATGACGATGTCGGCCCCCTGCGCGAGGGCTTCCTTCGCCTGGCCGACGCCGGGGTCCTCCTTGGTGGTTTCGAACCAGAGCGTTTCGCCCCAGCCGTTTTCGGCGCTGTGCTTGGCTGCCAGTTCGCGCACATCGATGTCCACCGTCTTGGCCGGATTGATGATGATGGCTGCGCGTTGGGGGGCAGTGGAGCTGTGGGCAGTCATGGTGTCCTTCGGTGGCGAATGGAAAGGCTACTTCTGAAAGAAGACTAGCCTGACTGCCGAGGGCAGGTCAGCAGCCTGACGGCTACAGCGTTTTTACTGCTCCAAGAACCTGGGCGAGGGAGTCCTTGGCGTCGCCGAAGAGCAGGGACGTCTGGGGTTCGTACAGCAGGTCGTTCTCGATCCCGGCGAAGCCCGGCCGCATGGACCGTTTCAGGAACACCACCTGCCGGGCATCGGCAACTTCCAGGATGGGCATGCCGTAAATGGGCGACCCCGAGGAGGTCTTGGCCGCCGGGTTGACCACGTCATTGGCACCTACCACCAGCGCAACATCCGCGGTCTTGAACTGCGGGTTGATCTCGCCCATCTCCTTAAGCGATTCGTAGGGTACGTTGGCTTCGGCCAGGAGCACGTTCATGTGCCCGGGCATCCGGCCGGCCACGGGATGGATGGCAAAGTCCACCTCGATGCCCCGGGCCTCCAGCGCCTGGGCCAACTCTGCCGCCGTGTGCTGGCCCTGCGCCACGGCCAGGCCGTAGCCGGGAACGATGATCACGCGCTGCGCGTAGCCCAGGAGCACCGCCACGTCCTCAGCGCTGGAAGAGCGTACCGGACGCTCGCTTACGGCCGTCGATCCCGCCGTCGAACCTCCCCGGAAGGCGCCGAACAGGATCCCGGCAACGCTGCGGCCCATTGCCGCCGCCATGGCTCGGGTCAGGATGGTGCCCGAGGCGCCCACCAGCGTGCCCGCCACCACCAGCAGCACATTGCCCAGCACAACACCCGACGCCGCCACGGCCAGTCCGGTGAAGGCGTTCAGCAACGAGATGACGATGGGGACGTCCGCGCCGCCCACGGGCAGCACCAGCAGGATCCCGGCGGCAAGCCCCAGGACCAGGAGCAGCACCGCGAGCGCGGCGGAACCGGTGAGGATGACGGCTGCGCCGGCGGCCACCGCCGCGAGCAGCACCACTCCCATCACGGCCGGAAGCCCCTTGAACACCACGGGCCGTGTGGTCATCAGTTCCTGCAGCTTTGCGAAGGTGACCCCGGATCCGGCAAAGGAAACAGCACCCACCAGCAGGGTGAACACAATGGCGAGGCGGACCCAGGGATCGTCCGTATGGCTGAGTTCCAGGAGCGCCACCAGCGCCGCAGCACCGCCACCCACGCCGTTGAAGAGTGCCACCAGTTGCGGCATCTGCGTCATTTTGACCCGCCGGGCCACAGGCGCAGCCACCGCTGATCCCACGACTATCGCGGACAGGATCCACGGGATGTTCTCCAGCCGCGAGGACAGGAAGACGGTGACGACGGCGATCAGGGCACCGAGTGCGCCGATGAGGTTTCCCCGGCGGGCGGTGCGGGGTGAGCTGAGGCCGCGCAGCGCCAGGATGAAAAAGACGGCGGCCGCAAGATACAGGAGCGATGTCCACACGGGGTCGAGGAGGCTCATCTGCCTTCCACCTTCCCGGCCCCCTCTTTACGTGCCACTTGTTTGCGCGCATGGAACATGTGCAGCATCCGGTCGGTCACCACAAAACCTCCCACAAGGTTCGCGGTGGCCAGGACGACGGCGAGGAGGGCCACTGCGAGCACCCACGGGTCAGCTGCCTGGCCAGCCACGATAATGGCACCGACCAGGATGATGCCGTGGATGGCGTTGGCACCGGACATCAGCGGAGTGTGCAGGGTGCTGGAGACCTTGGAGACCACCTCGAAGCCCACAAACACCGCCAGGACCGTGATGGTCAGCAGGCTCATCCCGTCCATCACAGAACCCCTTCCTGCCGGGTCCTGGTCCTGGCGGCGAGGAGTTCGGCTGTTGGCTGGTGCCGGACCGAGCCGTCGTGTGTCAGGCAGGCGCCCGCCAGCACCTCGTCGCTGAAATCGGGCGCCAGCGCACCGTCCCGGATCATGAGGGCCAGCAGATTGGCGACGTTTTTCGCGTACAAGCGGGACGCGTCCGACGCCATCGCGGACGGTGCGTCCTTCAGTCCCACCAGCGTCACGTGGCCGGAGCCGTCGGCCGTGGGAACGGGAATGTCCTGCCCAGGTACCACCGCTTCAACGTTGCCGCCGGACTCGGCAGCCAGGTCCACGACGACTGACCCGGCCCGCATGCCCTGCACCATCTCAGTGGTGACCAGGAGCGGCGCGCGCCTGCCCGGGACGGCGGCCGTCGTGATCAGGACGTCGGCCTGGGCCACGTGCGGGGCGAGCAGCTGCCGCTGCCGGGTCCCGGCGTCGGAACTGAGCTGGCGGGCGTAGCCGCCCGCTGCTTCCGCGGTTTCCAGGTCCAGCCGGATGAACGTGCCGCCCATGGAGGCCACTTCATCTGCGGAGGCGGGCCGGATGTCGTTGGCGAAGACGCGGGCGCCGAGCCGTTTTGCGGTGCCAATGGCCTGAAGTCCGGCGACGCCCGCCCCCAGTACCAGGACGCGGGCGGGTGGCACGGTGCCGGCGGCGGTCATGTACAGCGGGAAAAACCGGGGCAACCGGATGGCCGCCTCCAGGACGCAGCGGTAGCCGGCCACCAGCGCCTGGGAGCTGAGGGCGTCCATGGACTGGGCGCGGGAGATGCGCGGCACGAGCTCAAGGGCGAAGGATGTGACGCCGGCGTCCGCGAGCGCCTGGACGGTGGGCAGTTCGGACGACGGCGAGGCGAGGCCTACCGTCACGGCGCCTCTTTTCAGGGACCCCGCGGCCTGTGGCTCAAGCGGCCGGACGTGCGTGAGGACATCCAGCTGGGATTCGTCGAGCTGCGGGACGATGTGCGCTCCGGCCCGGCGGTAGTCCGCGTCCGGGTGGCCGGCGGCCGCACCCGCGCCTGCCTCAAGGAGTATTTCCACGCCCAGCGCCACCAGTTGCTTCACCGTCTCCGGTGTGGCGGCCACCCGCCGTTCACCGTCACGGCGTTCCCGGGGTATGCCCACTTTCACCCGCCGACTCCCCTCGCTGCACGAGTGCGGGAGCGCCGCCCTGCCGGCCCATGCCTGGTTTCCCTGGATGCATGGGCTTCGCGGAGCGGCGCTGCTGCACGTAGTTGGCTTGAGTCTATGGCCCGTACCGCTGCCGCGGGAGTAGGGCGGCCGGCTTGGATGGCAAACAGTTACCTAATGGTTCCCCGGCTGCAGGCGGCTGCTGCGTTCCCCTCCGGCGAGCCGGTAGGAATCCTGCAGCAGTTCCTCAAGCAGCTCGGCATCGATCCGGTCCAGCCGTACCAGGACCAGCTGGGAAGAGCGATCGTGGTGGGGAGTCCAGAAGTAGGTTTCCGGTTCGGTTCCGGCCAGGGCCTCGCGCTCCTCCGTTTTGACCGTGAGGACCCCGGGCTCCCAGATCCGGGCCATCAGGGTTTTGGCGAACCATGCCGGCTGGCCCCAGCTCGGCCGCTCCGTGACCCCCGGCAGCGCGAGGGCAGCTTTCCGGACGTCATCCTCGGTAGCCATGTGCCACAGTCTGCCTTCGCGGCCGGTGCCGGGCAAGAGCCGGCGCCATGGAGTTAGCCCCGGGCGCTGAGGTCCGCGGAGACCAGTTTCGCCGTCGCCACGATCTCCTGCGCCACTGACGCCAGGTACGCCTCCGGGTCCGGCTGGGCCGCCACGGACTGTGCCTGGAGTGACACATTTACGGCGGCCACCACTTTGGGTCCGTCATAGACCGGTGCGGCCACCGACATCAGGCCCAGTTCCAGCTCCTGATCCAGGAGGCACCAGCCCTGGGCCCGCACGGTGTCCAGGACGGCCAGCAGCTCCTGGACGCTTCCCAGGGCGCGCGGGGTGAGCGGCTTGATGTCCGCAGCCGCCAGGTACGCCTTCAGGTCTGCGGGCGGCAGCCCGGCCAGGAGCACCCTGCCCATGGAGGTGGCATACGCCGGGAAGCGGGTGCCCACGGTGATGCCGACGTTCATGATCCGGCGGGTGGTGACCCGTGCGATGTAGGCAATGTCCGTGCCGTCCAGCACCGCGGCGGACGTGGACTCCCCCAGCTTCAGCGAGAGCTCCTCAAGGTGCGGCTGCGCCAGCTGGGGCAATGACAAGCCGGACAGGTACGCGTAGCCCAGCTGGAGGACCTTGGCCGTGAGGGCGAACGTCTTGCCGTCGGTCCGCACGTAGCCCAGTTCCACCAGGGTGTGCAGGAAGCGCCGCGCCGTAGCCCGGGTCAGGTCAGTCCGGGCTGCCACCTCTGTGAGGGTCATCACCGGATGCTCGGTATCGAACGCGCGGATGACGGCGAGCCCGCGGGCCAGCGACTGGACGTACTGGTCACTGGCCTGTGGGGCACCCGCTACTGCTGCGTCGGTCATGGTTATCAATCCTAGGGCCCGCCTTAGGCCGCCGGGGCTGCCTTCAGCGGGACGGGCACCAGCTCCTGCAGCTCCTCCAAGGAGCAGCCGAAGGTCTCACGGACCGTGACGCCGCCGGGGCCGGTGAGGAAGACCGCCTTGTCCGTGTACACGCGGGTGACGCAGCCGACCCCGGTGAGCGGGTAGGTGCAGGCTTCCACGATCTTGGACGCGCCTTCGCGGGTGAGCAGGGTCATCATCACGAAGACGTCCTTGGCGCCCGTGGCCAGGTCCATGGCACCGCCGACGGCGGGAATGGCACCCGGAGCGCCGGTGTGCCAGTTGGCCAGGTCGCCGGTAGCGGAAACCTGGAACGCGCCCAGCACGCAGATGTCCAGGTGCCCGCCGCGCATGATCGCGAAGGAGTCTGCATGGTGGAAGTACGCCGCTCCGGGGAGTTCGGTGACAGGGATCTTCCCGGCGTTGATGAGGTCGCCGTCGATCTCGTCTCCCTTGGCCTCCGGTCCCATGCCCAACATCCCGTTCTCGGTGTGGAGCGTGATGTTCTGTTCCTCGGTGAGGTAGTTGGAGACCAGGGTGGGCTGGCCGATGCCGAGGTTCACGAAGGATCCCGGGGCGATGTCTCGGGCCACCAGGCGGGCGAGGTCGTCCCGGCCCATGCCCGTCGCCGAGGTCTGGAGGGATGTTGCGGTGCTCATCTCAGGCCACCTTCTCTGCACTGCTGCCGGTTACGTGGACAATGCTGTTGACGTAAATTCCGGGGGTGACGATGTTCTCCGGATCCAGGCTTCCGGTGGGGACGATCTCGGAGACCTGGACGATGGTGTGCTTCGCGGCGGCGGCCATGATGGGGCCGAAATTGCGCGCGGTCTTGCGGTAGACGAGGTTGCCCTTGCCGTCGGCCTTGAGCGCCTTGATCAGGGCGACGTCCGCGTGGATGGGCGTTTCGAAGACCTGGCCGCGGCCGTCGATGATCCTGGTTTCCTTGCCCTCGGCCAGCATGGTGCCGTACCCGGTGGGGGTGAAGAACCCGCCGATCCCGGCCCCGGCGGCGCGGATCCGCTCGGCCAGGTTGCCCTGCGGCACGAGCTCCAGTTCGATCTCGCCGGCCTTGTACTTGGCGTCGAAGTGCCAGGAATCGGACTGCCGCGGGAAAGAACAGATCATTTTCCGCACCCGGCCTTCCTTGATCAGCAGCGCCAGGCCCTGGTCGCCCTGCCCGGCGTTGTTGTTCACCACGGTCAGGTCCTTCGCCCCGCAATCCATCAGCGCATCGATCAGTTCGAACGGCTGCCCGGCGTTGCCGAACCCGCCGATCATCACGGTGGAACCGTCCTTGATTCCGGCCACGGCCTCCTGGACCGAATCTACAAAGTTCAGCATTCGCCTACGCCTTTCGAGCAGTCACGTTTTCGAGCACAACAGCCAAACCCTGGCCCACCCCGATGCAGATCGCGGCGACACCCCAGCGCTCACCCGAGGCCTGCAGCGACCGGGCAAGGGTGCCCAGGATCCGGGTGCCGGAAGCACCCAGCGGGTGGCCCATCGCGATGGCGCCGCCGTGCCGGTTCACAATGGAGGGATCGATGCCCCAGGCGTTAATGCAGGCCAGGGATTGCGCGGCGAACGCTTCGTTGAGTTCGACGGCGCCCACCTGGTCCCAGCCGATCCCGGCCTTCGCCAGGGCCTTGTTCGCTGCCTCCACCGGGGCGAAACCGAAGTACTGCGGATCATTGCCGTGCGCGCCGCGGCCCGCGATGCGTGCCAGCGGCTCCAGCCCCAGCAGCCCGGCCGCACCCTCGGATCCGATCCAGGCCGCGGAGGCGCCGTCGGACAGGGGGGACGCGTTGCCCGCGGTGACCGTGCCGCCCACTTCGGCGCCCTCGGGATCATTCCGGAACACCGTCTTCAATGCAGCGAGTTTCTCCGCAGTGGAACCGGGGCGGATTCCCTCGTCCCGGACCAGGTCCGTGCCCGGAACCGGCGCGACGAGGTTGTCGTAAAAGCCCTCGTCCCAGGCGGCGGCGGACAGGTTGTGCGAATCGGCGGCGAACTGGTCCTGCGCCTGCCGGGTCACGCCGTACTTCTCGCGGAGCCGCTCGGTGGCTTCGCCCAGGGAGATGGTCCACTCCTTCGGCATCGCCTTGTTCACCAGGCGCCAGCCGAGCGTGGTCGAGGCCAGGGTCATGTCCCCGGCCGGGTAGGGCTTTTCCGTTTTGGGCAGCACCCACGGGGCCCGGGACATCGATTCGGCACCGCCCACCAGCACCAGGTCGGCATCGCCGGCGTTGATCTGGCGGGAGGCGATGATCGCGGCGTCCAGGGAAGAGCCGCAGAGCCGGTTGACCGTGGTCCCGGGAATCGACACCGGAAGCCCGGCCAGCAGCGTGCCCATCCGGGCGATGTTGCGGTTCTCCTCGCCGGCGCCGTTGGCGTTGCCGAACACCACCTCATCGATCCGCTCGGGGTCCAGGGCGGGGGCGCGCTTCACGGACTCCTTAATGACGTGCGCAGCGAGATCGTCCGGGCGGACACCGGCGAGGCCGGAGCCGAACTTCCCGAAAGGGGTGCGCACGGCGTCGTACACAAAAGCCTGGTTCATGGGGTTGTATCCATTCCGGTGTTGTCCATTTCATGGAACACCTGCTGGGCCGTTTTGAAGGCGGTGTTGGCGGAGGGGACCCCGCAGTAAATGGCGGTCTGCAGCAGGATCTCCTTGATCTCGTCCCTGCTGAGGCCGTTGGTGAGGGCCGCGCGGATGTGCATGGCCAGCTCGTCCCAGTGCCCGTGCGCCACCATCGCGGTAATGGTGACGGCGGAGCGCATCTGCCGGGTCAGGCCCGGGCGGGTCCAGATGCCGCCCCACGCGATCCGCGTGATCATGTCCTGGAAGTCCTCCGTGAAGCCGTCCTTGGTGGCGTTGGCCCGGTCCACGTGGGCGTCGCCCAGGACTTCGCGGCGGACCTTCATGCCGCCGTCGTAAATTTCCTGGCTGGTGGCGCCGGGCTGGACCACGCCGTGCCGCTCACCGCCGGGCTGAGGGCCGCTCATGCGCTTGCTCCCCGTGACTCAGCCCAGGAGAGAAGACCGAGCATCAGCTCGGCAACGTGGGCCGGCGCCTCGGCAGGAGCGAGGTGGGCCACGCCCTCGAGGGTGACGGCGGTGGCGGTGCCGCCGCCGGCGGTAATGCCCGCTGCCACTTCCTCGGCGAGCGACGGCGGGGCCACCCCATCCAGGGCACCTGCGATCACCTGCGTGGGGACCCGGATACTGCCCAGTTCCCCACGGACGTCGAAGGCCGCCAGCGCTTCGCAGCAGAACGCGTAGCTGAAGCGGTCGGCGTCGCGCAGGGCGTGGAGGAGCCTGCTGCTGAGATCTGGCTCGCGGTCCATAAAACCTGGGGCGAACCAGCGCTGCGCGGAACCCTGGATCATCACCGGTGTGCCCTGGCCGCGGACGGTTTCGGCACGTTCCAGCCAGCCCTCGGGCGTGCCGAGTTTGGCGCCGCTGCACTGAACGGACAGGCTCTTGAGCCGTTCGCCGTGTTTGATGCCCAGCTGCAGGCCGGTGGCGCCGCCGAGGGAGACGCCGGCGTAGTGGAAGGACTCACCGGGGGCGATGGAGTCGACCAGGTCCACCACGGCTTCAGCCAACGCCGCGACGTCGAACGGTTCGGTTGCGGCAGGTGAGACCCCATGGCCGGGCAGGTCCCAGGCAACGACGTCGAAGTCGTTGCCCAGCAGGGTTGCGGTCCTGTTCCACAGGATGGTGGAGGTGCCCAGGGACGGGCCCACCACCAGCAGGGGGTGCTCGCCCAGGGCCCGCTGGGGCGACAGGAGGGCGGCTTTCAAGGCAGGTTTAGCCACGGCGGGCTCCGTTCGCGTCGGTTTCTGCAGATGCTGTGGGGAGGAATTCCGGGTAGGCGGCAAGGATGCGCCGGGCGATCCCGGCGGCCTCGCCCAGGTAGCTGGCCGGGCTGAGGAGATCCTCGAGCCGGAGATCGGGAATCGCCCCGGGCGGGACGGCTTCCCGGAGCAGTTTGCGGTACGTGGCTGCCTGCTCGGCGGGTGGTGCCTGCAGGGTCTGGTCCACGACGGCCTGCAGCTGCTGCTTGCCGTTGCGGCCGTCCTTGTCCTCAAGCAGGGGCGCCACGGCGGCGCCCACGCCTTCGGCCAGGAGCAGCGGACCGGCGAGGTCCAGGTTGCGGCGCATGACATCCGGGAAAACCTGCAGCCCCTCGGCGAGCTCCCGAACGTGCCCTGCTGCGCCAAGTGCCAGGGCCAAGAGCTGCCGGACTGCAGGCCACTCGCTGTGCCAGGCGCCGTCCGGGCGCTCGTCGTTGAAGTTCGCGGCGGCCAGGTGCAGTTGGGCCACCAGCTGGGGTGCCTGGAGTGCTGCGCTGCGTACCAGCACCGACAGCACCGGGTTCTGCTTCTGCGGCATGGCCGAGGAAACGCCACGGCCCGCCGCGCGCGGTTCGGCCAGCTCGCCGACCTCCGGCCGGCTCAGGAACAGGACATCCGCGGCGATTTTCCCGAACGCATCCAGCACGGCTGCGAGGGCATGGCCCAATGACGTGATAACCAAGCGGTTGGTGTGCCAGGGAGCGCGCGCGGAGGCGAGGCCCAACTGGGCGGCCAGGGCGTCGGCAAGGCTAAAGGGCGTTGCCGGCGAGCCGGAGGTGAGGACGGTTCCGGCCGCCAGGGTACCGGCAGCACCGCCGAACTGGACCGGAAGTGCCAGCCCTTCCAACTGCCGTCCCGCGGCTGCGACGCCGTGGAACCACTGGGCCGCCCGGAGCCCTAACGTGAACGGCAGGGAATGCTGGGTCAGGCTCCTGCCCACGCACAGCGTGTCCGCGTGGCGCTCCGTCAAGGCGGCGAGCGCCGTCGTCGTGCCTTTCAGGTCGGCGAGCAGTGCCTCGATGGTGTTCCGGGCCACCAGCATCAACGCTGTATCCAGCACGTCCTGGCTGGTGAGCGAGGCGTGGACCGCTTTACCGGCCCCGATGTTGGCGGCGTCGAGTGCCGAGACGTGCTTGCGGAGGTCGGCCAGGAGCGGGATCACGGGGTTGCCGCCGCCCTGCGCCCGGCGGGCGATATCGGCGGGATCGTAGCGTCCCGCCTCCGCGGCAGAGGCCACGACGGCGGCGGAACCGGCAGGCGCCAGGCCCGCCTTCTCCAGCACGGCAGCCCAGCCGGCCTCGACGGCGAGGATCGCCGCGAGCACCGCCCTGTCCCCCGTCAGCGCCGCCACCAAAGGCGACGCCGAGACAGGGCCGAGCAGGCCGACGTCGCCGTCCGCACCGAAAGCGGCGGCTCCGCTAGCACCGGCCACGCCCGCTGAGCTGGCCGCCTCAGTCACTGGAAGTCCAGGAAGACTGTCTCGCCCTCACCCTGAAGGCGGATGTCAAAGGTGAGTCCGCCGTCGGGATCGCGGCGCGCGATGAGCGTCTTGCGGCGCTCGGGGTCCAGCGAGCTGAGCAGCGGGTCGTTGGCCAGTGCTTCCTCGTTCTCCGGAAGGTAGATCCGGGTGAAGAGCCGGTTGGTCAGGCCGCGGGCAAAGATGGCCACCGAGATGAACGGCGCGGCGCCCGGCTTGGTGGGGCCCGGGTTGACCGTGGTGAACGTGTACACCCCGCTGTAGCCTACGGAGCCGCGGCCCCAGCCGGTGAAGGTGTAACCGTCGCGGACCAGGGACCCGGTCTTCTGGACGATGTTGCCCTCGGCGTCGGGCTGCCAGATTTCCAGGATCGCGTCCGGAACGGTCTCGCCGGCGCCGTCGTACACGGTGCCCTGGAGCCGGATGGATCCGGGCGAGCCGGGGGCCAGGAGTTCGTTGTCCTTCTCGAAGGGCAGCGCGTAGCCGTAGAACGGGCCAACGGTCTGGCCGGGGGTGGGGACAAGCTGCGTGGTCTGGTTGCTCATGTTCCTATTCCTCGTCACCCTCTGCGCCCAGCGCTTCGTTTTCGGTCCACGTCCGCTTGGGACCGGTCAGGACGATGTCCCAGTTGTAGCCAAGCGCCCACTCCGGCTCGGTGAGGTTGTGGTCGTAGTTGGCCACCAGCCGGTCGCGGGCGTCCTGGTCCACGATGGTCTGGTAAATCGGATCCAGCGGGAAGAGCTGGTCGCCGGGGAAGTACATCTGGGTGATGATCCGCTGGGTGAATTCGGTGCCGAACAGCGAAAAGTGGATGTGCGCGGGCCGCCAGGCGTTGAGGTGGTTCTTCCACGGGTAGGCGCCGGGTTTGATGGTGGTGAACCGGTAGGAGCCGTCGGGGCCGGTGATGCAGCGGCCGATGCCCGTGAAGTTGGGGTCGATCGGTGCGGGGTGCTGGTCGCGCTTGTGGATGTAGCGGCCGGAGGCGTTGGCCTGCCAGATCTCCACCAGCTGGCCTGCCACCGGGCGGCCGTTTCCGTCCAGCACCTTGCCCGCCACGATGATCCGCTCGCCCTGCGGCTCGCCGTTGTGCTGGATGGTCAGGTCCGATTCCAGGGCGTGCACGTCCTGGTGGCCGAACGCCGGGGAGTACAGCTCGATGGTCTCCGGGTCCGCATGGTGCAGGCTCTTGGTGGGGTGCCTCAGAATGCTGCTGCGGTAGGGCGGGTAGTCCAGCCGGGGCTGGGTCTCGGCTGTGGCGCCGTCCTTTAGGGCGCGCGCGTAGGCGTCGGCCAGGCCATTGATCTCTGCGCTGAGGTCAGCCTGGGTCTCGACGGCGCGGTTTAGGGGCAGGTGCGCTGCGTGGGGTTCGGCGGCCGGTACGAGCTCGTCGGCTTCAAGCTGGGCGTTGATGTCCTGCGGCACGGCTGGCTCCTTTCGTGGGTGGTTTCTGGTGTGGATGTGGTTTAGGGGCGATGGAGCGAGTCGTATTGGACGGCGTGGCGCACGGGAGCGTTTGGCGCCCCATAGCCGTCGTAGGCGCCGCGGCGTTCCACCATCTCGAAGAAGACACTGCCCACCGTGGCCGTGTAGAAATGGAGGAATTCTCCGTCGGCGTCCCGGTCATACAGGAGGTTCAGCTCCTGAAGGGTGGCCAGGAAACCTGGGTCAAGGTCGAAGCGGGCGTCCAGGTCCTCGTAGTAGTTGGCCGGAATCTGCAGGAACTCCAGGCCGCGGTCCCGGGCGGACCGGGCAGCGGAAACGAGGTTGTCCACGGCGAACGCGATGTGTTCCTGGTACGTCTTGTGCGCCTGCTGGGCCGGGGCCTGCTGGTTGGGCGCCAGGTTCAGGACCAGCCGCACCGCGCCGTCTGAGGTTTGCATGACCTGCGAGCGCACCAGTCCGCTGGGGCTGGGCACCTCTGCGAACGGCTGCGGCTCGAGGGCGAGTGCGCTGGTGTAGAAGAGGACGGCTTCGTCGAAGTGTTGCCAGGGCTGTGCCAGGTTCACGTGGTCAATGACCGCACTTCCTGCCTGCCGCGGGTGTTCCAGCCCTTCGCCGGACTCGCCCCCCTGCCCGAATTCGCCAGTCCACGCGGCGGTACCGTCAGGGCTGCCCTGGCACAGGAAGATCTCTGTCGAGTCCGGGGCGGCGATGCCCTGGAAGACTTCCTCGTCGGCCTGGACCTTGCGTGGGACCACCGGCGCCTTGAGCTGCTGGGCCCGGGCGGAGGCAATCACCGGCGAATCGACGTCGAACCCCAGGGCGGCGATCGCCGGCTCGGTGTGTGACGCCGCCTGTTCGTTGATGATGACGCGGGCCTGGCCCATGGTCCACAACTGGACGTTTTTGGTGCGGTGGCGGCCTTCGAAGGCGAAGCCGAGCTGGCCCAGGAGTTTCTCCAGCCGGGCGGTGTCGTCGGCTTTCACTTCGGCGAAGTTGAACCCGGCCGGTTCGCTCACCTTGGGCAGCGTGGCCAGTTCCATGGGATAACGACGGCGGGAGGCGGCGCTGCGGGCGCCTTCGGCTTCCGCCGCGGAGGCGAGCCACTTGGCGCTCTGTTCCTCCAGCCAGATGAGTGAGCGCATGGCGTCCACGGCGGTGCGTTCGACGTCGGACTGGCGGAAGACGTCGTTGAAGACCTCAAGGGAGACCGGCCCGGTGTAGCCGGCGCGGACCACATGGCCCATGAATTTCGCGAGCTCGAACTGGCCCTCACCGGGGAACACACGGTAGTGGCGGCTCCAGGAGAGCACGTCCATGGAGAGTTTGGGGGCGTCGGCAACCTGGACGAAGAAGATCTTCTCCGGGTTGAGCTTCTCGATGGGGGCGGTGTCCCAGTCCCTGGACAGGATGTGGAACGAGTCCAGGCAGGTGCCGAAGTTGGGGTGGTCCACCATCTCCACCAAGCGGTACGCGTGCTCGTAGTCATTGACGTACTTGCCCCAGGCCAGGGCCTCGTAGGCGACCTTGACGCCGTGGTCCCCGGCCAGCTCCGCGAGCTCGGCGAGCTGCGAGGCGCGGAGACCGTCATCGTCGATGGTGGCGGTGGCAACGTTGGAGCAAACCAGGATGGTATCCATGCCCAGCCGGGACATCAGCTTGAACTTGGCCTCCGCCCGCCGGAGGTTCGCCTTGAGCAGGTCCGGCGTCACGCCGTCGAAGTCCCGGAACGGCTGGTAAAGGTCCAGTCCCAGGCCAAGGTCGGCGGCCATGGTGCGCACGTCCTCGGGAACCAGGGGCGAGGTGACCAGGTCCTGCTCGAAGATCTCGATGCCGTCGAACCCCGCAATGGCGCAGGCCTGCATCTTTTCCTTCAGGGTCCCGGACAGGCAGACAGTGGCGATTCCGGTGCGCATCAGGCAGCCACCTCCTCGGCTGCGACGAGCTCCAGGAAGTGCGACCGCATGCGGTCCGGGTCGGGTTCGAGGCCGGTGAAGATCCGGAAGGCGTCCGCTGCTTGGCCCACCGCCATGCGGCCGCCGTCCAGGACTTCGCAGCCTTTGGCACGGGCACCGCGGACGAGTTCGGTGTCAATGGGGCGGTAGACGATATCCGCCACCCAGTGCCGGGATTCCAGCAGCCCAAGGTCCAGCGGGACGCCGGGGTGGGCAGCCATGCCCACCGGGGTGCAGTGCACCAGGCCGTCGGCCAGCGGCATGAGCTGCGGCAGCTCCGCCGTCGTACGCGCCGTAACCGTGCTGTCCGGGAAGAAGCCGGCCAGTTCCTTCGCCCGGGCTGCGCCGCGGGCAGCGTCCATGTCCACGAGGTCCAGGTGGCGGACCCCGGCGGTCAGCAGGGCATAGGCGACGGCGGAGCCCGCCCCGCCTGCCCCGAGCTGAACTACGCGGTCCAGGCGGGCACCGGGAAGGCCGGAAGCGAGGGCGGCGGCGAAACCGGAGAAGTCCGTGTTGTGGCCGAGGAACCGGCCATCCTGGATCACCACGGTGTTGACGGCACCAAGCCGCAAGGCGTCCGGAGACACGTCATCCAGGTGCTGCAGGACCAGCTGCTTGCAGGGGTGGGTGATGTTCAGGCCGTTGAAGCCGAGGCTGCGTGCACTCTGCAGCAGCTGCCCCACGGATTCGCCCGGAAGGCCCAGTTCCAGCAGGTCGATGGGGCGGTAAAGGTACCGCAGGCCCTGAACATCACCTTCGCGTTCGTGCATGGGCGGGGTGAGTGACGGCATCACGCCATCGCCGACCAGTCCCACCAGGTAGGACTCAGTTCGATTACTCATCCGTGCAGCTCCTTTGATACGGCACCCGGCGGCTGCGAGCGTGCTGCCGGGTGATGGAAATTACGGTACATCATTTGTTCTCTTTCCGCACTACTGTTCGGCATACGAACGCGAAACGCGAAGCGGCTACGGTTGGCCGCTTCCGCTACCGCTGCGGCAGCCTGGCCGCAAGTTCGGCGGCCGCGTCCTGCAGCAGGGGGACGTGCGCTTCCAGGTCCTCAAGGCTCAGGCGGAAGACGGGAACCGCGGTGGCCAGGGAGGCGAACGCGTGGCCCTGGTCGTTCAAGAGCGGGACCGCAACGGCACGCATGCCGGTTTCGTTTTCCTCATCCATCACCGCGAACCCGCGGCGCCGGATCAGCTCGATTTCCGCACGGAAGGCGTCCCTGTCGGTGATGGACTTTGGCGTGAGCGGCTCGAGCGGCAGTTCGGCCAGGAGCTTTTCACGCTCGGAGTCGTCGGCGAACGCCACCAATGCCTTGCCCACGGCGGTGGTGGAGAGTGAGCCGAGGTGCCCGGGGTCGCTGGTCACGCGGAACATCTGGGGACCGTCCACCTTGTTCACGGTGAGGTGGTGGTGCCCGTCGCGGACGCTGAGGATAGTGGCCTCCCCCGTCTGCTCGGTTACGCGCCGGAGGACCGGCATGGCTGTCCCGGCGAAGCCGTGGTGATTCGAGACCCGTTGGCCCAGCTGGAAAATCCGCAGGCCCAGGTGGTACCGGCGGCCCTCGGCCTCGTAGTCCACGAAGCCGTCCCTGGTGAGGGAGCCCAGGAGGCGGTAGGTGGTGCTGAAGGGCAGCTGGGCCCGCCGGGAGATCTCCGCAGCGCTGGCGCCGCGCGGTTCATCACCGAGCAGGACCAGGAGACCCAGGGCCTTGCCCACCATGTCAGTGCGGTCGGACCGCCCCGCCTTCGGGGAGTTTTCTTCAGCGGCAACGTTATCGTCTGCTGTGCCTTGGTTCACACTCATACCTCGATGTTGCCACAATGTGAGAGCTATTGCTAGATGACGATCATTTTCTTGACAAGTGACTGCCCTCACAGCCACTATTGCTGTATCGCACAAGTAGCTCCCACAATGTGGCTACTGTCAGGGTTTTTCCCGCACCTCCAGCCGTGCAGCGCCAGGCCACCACCCCTGGCAGCGCCGGCTGCGAGCCCCTGATCCATCCGCGACAATGTCGTCACATCAAAGGAACTTCATGAGCCAGATACTTCCGTCCGCCGAGCCAGGCATCGCTGCCCCGGCCGGGACGCCGAAGAAGGCAGCCCTCGCCAGCTTCCTGGGCAGCGCCGTCGAATACTACGACTTCTTCATCTTCGGTTCCGCCGCCGCCCTGATCTTCCCCACGGTCTTCTTCCCGGATGCTGACGCCAACGCGGCCATCATGTCCTTTGCCACCTTTGGTTTCGCGTACGTTGCACGTCCTGTGGGCGCCGTCATTTTGGGCCACTTCGGTGACCGGGTGGGCCGGCGGAAGGTCCTGATGTTCACCCTCCTCCTGATGGGCGCCTCCACCTTCCTGATCGGCTGCCTCCCGGACTTCAACACCGTTGGCTGGTGGGCTCCGGCACTGCTGGTGCTTGCCCGGCTCTGCCAGGGCCTGTCGGCCGCGGGCGAGCAGGCGGGCGCCTCTTCCATGACGCTGGAACACGCCCCGGACAACCGCCGCTCCTTCTTCACCTCCTGGACCCTCACCGGCACACAGGGCGGCCAGATCCTCGCCGCCCTCGTCTTTATCCCCGTGCTTGCCCTTCCGGACGAGATCAAGTACGGCATCGGCTGGCGGATCCCCTTCTGGCTGAGCGCCGTGGTGGTGGTCGTCGCATTCTTTATCCGCCGCACGCTGCACGAGCCGCCGGCGTTCGAGGAAGCCCAGAAGACAGCCCAGATCTCCAAGCTCCCCGTCGCGGACCTGCTCAAGGGCCACTGGCGCGACGTCCTCCGGGTCATCTGCTGCGCTTTCATCGCCGCCGTATCCACCGTCTTTGGCACCCTCGCCATCAGCTACGCCAAAACCGTGGCCGGCGTGGACGGCACCACCACCCTGTGGCTGGTAGTGGGCGCCAACCTCGTGGCACTCGGCACCCAGCCGCTGTTCGGCATGCTGGCGGACAAGATCGGCCGCAAGCCCGTCTTCATCTACGGCGCCCTGTCCAGCGCCGCCCTGACGCCCGTCTTCCTGCTCAGCCTGGAATCCGGCAGCGTGCCGCTGATGTTCCTGGCAGCCATCGGCTTCTTCTCCTGCGGCTACGCAGCCTCCAACGCCGTCTGGCCGTCCTTCTACGCCGAGATGTTCAGCACCAAGGTCCGCTTCTCCGGCCTGGCCATCGGCACCCAGCTCGGCTTCCTGATGGCAGGATTCGCCCCCGCCATTGTGGCAGCCATGGGCGGCATCAAGGCCGGCGGCTGGGTACAGATCAGCATCTTCACCGCCGTCATCTGCACAGTTGCAGCCATCTCCGCGCTGACCGCCAAGGAAACGTTCAAGGTTCCCACCAAGCAGCTCGGCCTGAAGTAGCTTCCGGGAGGGCCCGAAGCTCCTCTCCGCGGCCAAAAAGCCCGCCATTCCCGTGGAGTGGCGGGCTTTCGGCTGCTCCGGGGCAAAGAGCCCAGCAGAAAGCGCACGGGAACACACGACGCCGGGTGCCCAGCCGAGGCGCTCCGCCCCCTTTCCCGGCGCTGAGCAGCCACGTCATCGATTCCTCTTTTACCGGAAGGGAAGGCTACCCTAAGTCGTCCCCTTTTTTATTTCTGCCCTCCCCGAGGCAGCCCTGCAAGGCGGTTTTCTGTGCGTACGTTCCTTCGTCCCCGCGTCCTGGTGGCTGCGGCAGCCGCCCTGGCCCTCACCGGCTGCGGCTTCAGCGGCACCCAGACCCAGTCCACCCAGCCGAGCGCTGCGGCTGATACCAACCAGCGGATTGTCGTGGACAACTTCCGGGCACCCGTAGCCAACTGGGCCGTCGAGTCCGACGCCGCTTACATCCTGTCCCTGTCCGGCTGCCTGGAAACGCTGACCACCTACAACCAGGCCGAAGGCAAGGTGCTGCCTTCGCTGGCTACCGAGTGGAAGCAAACCTCGCCCCTGGACTGGGACTTCAGCATTCGCCAGGGCGTCAAGTTCCAGGACGGCACCGACCTCACCGCCGAGTCCGTGGTGTCCGCGCTCAACCACGTCCTGGACGCAAAAGTCCCCGCCCGGGCCTTCAACCGCACCATGATCAGCAGCGTCACCGCGGTGGACGCCCAGACCGTGAGGGTCAGTACCCCGGCAGAGAACCCGCTGGTCCCGTACCGGCTGGCCAGCGTCAACACCGGAATCCTTGCGCCCGCCGCGTACAAGGCCGAAGGCCTGGACCCGTTCGGCCACTGCACCGGTCCCTTCACCCCCGTCTCGGAGAAGGCAAAGCAGTCCCTCACCCTGGACCGCAACGAGAACTACTGGGGCGGCGACGTGCAGCTCGCGGGCGCCGAGATCCGCTTCATCACCAATGGCGCCACCCGCGCCGCGCAGGTGCAGACCGGCGAAGCCGACATCTCACTCTCCATCCCCGTCGCGAGCCTCGCGGCGCTGAAAGCGGACGACGGCGTCTCCGTGCTGGGTGCCGATTCCCCCCGCACTGCCACGCTGTACATGAACAACGGCCGCGCGCCGCTGGACAACGTTGACGTCCGCAAGGCGGTCCGGGAGGCCCTCGACCTCGACGCCCTCGCTGCCAGCGTCTACGAAGGTGCCGCCCTCCCGGCCACCGGACCTTTCGCGCCCTCCGAGCCCTGGGCAGGCGAAAAGCAGGACAAGCAGCAGCAGAACCTTGAGGAAGCCCGGAAGCTGCTCGCCAGTGCCGGCTACACAGCCGACCGGCCCCTGGAAATCATCGCCATCGTGGAGCGCGCCGAATTCGCCGACGTTGCCGCCGTCGTCCAGGAAAACCTGAAGAACATCGGCATCCCCGTCTCCATCCAGTCCAAGGAATACGCCTCCGCGGAGCCCGACGTCCTGGCTGGCAACTACGACATGCTGCTGAGCCAACGGAACCGGCTGATCGACATCGCCGATCCCATCGGATTCCTCACCGCCGACTACACCTGCAAGGGCACCTACAACCTGAGCCACTTCTGCGACCCTGAGTACGACCGGATCATCGCCGAGGCCGCCACGACAGTTGACACGAACGAACGCTACAAGCTGTACGCCGAGGCCGGCCAGATCCTCCAGGACAAGGCAGTCAACGCCTGGCTCGTGAATGAACAGGCCACCGACGCGATCCGCACCAACGTCCTCTCCTACGTCCAGGACCCGCTGTCCCGCTACGTCCTGACGGCCAGGACGGGCAAGGCCGCTTCCTAGTCCGGCTCCCCGAAACCCGCCGCGAATGCTGCAGTTCATCACCAAACGGACGGCCACCCTGGTGGCCGCCGTTGTGGTGTCCTCTTTTGCGGTCTTCCTGATCCCGTACTTCACGCCGGGCGACCCGGTCCGGAAGATCATCCGGTCGCGGGTGGCGGGTGACTCCGTCGACGAGTCGGCGGTGCAGGGCCTCAGCGAGAGCCTTGGCCTGAACGACCCCCTGGCGGTCCAGTACTTCCGTTGGCTGGGTGACTTCTTCAGCGGCGACATGGGGCTGTCCTTCGTCAGCCGCACGCCGGTGGCGGAGCAGGTGCTCCCGGCGCTCTCGGTCACGCTCAGCCTGGTCACCATGGCGCTCGTCCTGGCCGCGGCCATATCGCTCCCCCTCGGAATCATTGCCGGGCTGCGGCCGGGAAGCACCGCGGACAAGGCCATCACCGCCGTCACCCAGGCCCTGATCGCCATGCCGGAATACTGGGTTGCCCCCGTGCTGGTGCTGGTCTTTGCCCTGAAGCTGTCCGTGCTGCCCACGGCTGGATGGAGCGATCTCTCGTCCGCCGTCCTGCCCGCCCTGACGCTGGCCCTGCGTCCCATCAGCTTCTTCACCTCAGCGGTACGGGCGGGCATCATCGATGCTGCGGCGGCCGAGCACGTGCCCGCCGCCCGCGCCCGGGGCCTGAGCCAAGGCCAGGCAATACTCCGCCACGTGGTGCCGAACGGGCTGGTGCCGCTCTCCACCCTCTTCGCCGTTTGGTTTGCAGGCCTGCTGGGCGGGTCGGTCATCGTGGAGGTCATTTTCGCCGTGCCCGGCATGGGCAGGCTGCTCTTCGACGCCGTGGTCAACAGCGACATCCCGCTTGCCCAGGGCGGCGTGGTGGTGGTGGTGGCCCTCGCCGTCGGCGTGACCACCCTGGCTGACTTCGTGCACCGGTTCCTCAGCCGCACGGTGGGGGCATCCCTTGCGTAAACGGTTCAACGTCACCACACTGGCCGCGGCCGTGCTTGCCCTGATTGTGCTGGCAGTGCTGCTGGCTCCGTGGATCTCGCCCTACCCGCCGGCGGAGCAGAACCTTGCCGAACGCTTGGCTCCACCTTCAGCGGGGCATTGGCTGGGAACGGACAACCTGGGCCGGGACACCCTGAGTCGGATCCTCGAAGGCGGGCGGTTCTCCATGTCGGTGGCCGCCCTCGCCACGCTGCTGACCTGCCTTCTGGGGGTGGGGGTCGGCATCCTTAGCGCCAGGCGGCGCGGCTGGGTGGATGAGTTCCTGACCCGCACCAACGACGTCCTGCTGGCACTGCCGGAGATGGTGGTGGCGCTGTTCATTGTGGCGGCGCTGGGCACGGGCTTCGGGCCGCTGCTGCTCGCACTCGTGGTCACCGGGTGGACGCCCTTCGCCCGGCTCGCCCGCACACTGGCGTACGACGTCTCGGCCCGGGGCTTCGTGGACGCTGCCCGCGTGGTGGGCTGCACGCCGTCGTTCATTATCTTCCGGCACGTCCTGCCGCACCTCGCAGCCCCGATTTTGGGTCAGGCGACGCTGCGGTTCGGGCACCTGCTCATCAGCGTGGGTGCCCTCTCCTACCTGGGCCTGGGCGTTCAGCCGCCGCAGTCGGACTGGGGCTCGATGCTGGCGGCGGCCCAGCCGTTCGCGGACCGCGCACCGCTGGGGATCCTCGCCCCGGGCCTGGTCATTTTCACGGTTGCCCTCTGCGTGACCCTGATAGGCCAGCGCGCAGCCCACATGGCCGCGGCGCCGCTGCTCATGCCGCAGATGGCAGAAAAATGAGCTCCGCGAACACGCACCTGGTTCTGGACGGCCTTCAGGTGAGCCACAAAACTCCCGACGGCGGAACGTCCGGCAGACCCCTGCTTTCCAATGTGTCCCTGTCCGTGGAGCCCGGTGAGTTTGTGGCCCTGGTGGGCAGTTCCGGTTCCGGCAAGACGCTGACCGCGATGTCCTGCCTGCGGCTGCTGCCGCCCAGCCTGGCCATCAGCAGTGGTTCCGTCCGGCTTGGGGACCTGGACCTGACCCGCGCCTCCGAGCACCAGCTCAACTCGGTGCGCGGCGGACGGCTGGGGATGCTGTTCCAGCAGCCCAAGCGGATGTTCAACCCGAACCGGACCATTGGGCAGCACCTCAAGGAACCGCTGCGCCTGCATGCCGGCCTGCGTGGCTCGAAGGCGCGCAGCAAGGCGCTGGAGCTGCTCGAGGAGGTGGGCTTCGCAGATCCAGGGAAGGGGATCCGGGCCTATCCGCACCAGCTTTCCGGCGGCATGGCGCAGCGCGCCATGACGGCTTTGGCCCTGGCCGGGCAGCCCGGCATGCTGCTGGCCGACGAGCCGACGTCGGCGCTGGACAAGGTGCTGGAGCGCCAGATCCTGCAGCTGCTGGACAGGGAGCGCCGGGAACGGGGGTTGGGCATCCTCTACATCACCCACAACATCGCGTCCGTTGCCGCCTACGCAGACCGGGTGCTGGTGATGAACTCGGGCAGCATTGTGGAGGCAGGTCCCGTGGGCGAGCTCCTCACCCGGCCCAAGACTGACTACACCCGCGAACTGCTGGCGGCCGCGCGCCTGGCGCCGGAGTCCCGCCGTCGTCCGCCTTCGAGGGAACGCGACATCCTGGTGCTGGACGGCCTAGGCAAGCACTTCGGATCGCGGCGGAAGCTGGGCCACGCCGCGCTGCAGGACGTTTCGCTGACCCTGAAGCGCGGGGAGATCCTGGGCGTCCTGGGCCAGTCCGGGTCCGGCAAGAGCACCCTGGCCAAGGCCATTGTGGGCCTGGAGGCGGTGAGCGCAGGATCGGTCTCCCGGCAGCTGGACCGTGCGGGACAGCGTGAAGCCACCGCGGTGCAGCTCGTCTTCCAGGAACCGCACGGCGCTTTTGACCCGCGGATGACGCTGCGCACCAGCCTGCAGGCTCCGCTCCGCCCACACCGTGAGCTTTCACCGGAACAGCGTGACGAGCGGATTGCGGCCGTGATGGCCGAGGTGGAGCTGGATGCGGCACTGCTCGACAAGCGGCCGGGCCAGTGCTCCGGTGGGCAGCTGCAGCGCGCCACCATCGCGCGGGCCCTGCTGCTGGAACCGCAGGTCCTGATCTGCGACGAAGCCACCTCGGCCCTCGATGCCCTCACGCAACGCACCATCCTGAACCTGCTGCTGCGCCTGCAGCGTGAACGGAACCTGTCCCTGATCGTCATTTCACACGACATGGATGTGGTCCGGTACATGTGCGACCGCGTTGCCGTCCTGCTGGAGGGGCGCGTCGTGGAGGTGGCGGAAACCAAGGACTTCTTCGCGGCACCCCGGCACCCGCACAGCCAGGCGCTGGTTGAAGCCTCGATTCCGTGCCGGGCGGACGGCTTGTGGAGCGTACTGGACGTGGCGAAGCCCTAGATGCGCTACGGCCGGCCGGTCTCCAGTACCGACGCCAAGTCGAAATTGACGGGTTCCTCAAGCTGGGCGTAGGTGCATGATTCCGGGTCCCGGTCCGGCCGCCAGCGGTTGAACTGCGCCGTATGCCGGAACCGGTCGCCTTCCATATGGTCGTACCGGACCTCCACCACCAGTTCCGGGCGCAGCGGCACGAAGGAGAGGTCCTTGCCGGCGCTCCAGCGGCTGCCTTCGGCGTTGCGCGGGGTCCTCTCCCCTTCCTCCTGCTTGCCCCAGGCCCACGGATGGCCCTCAAAGTCTGTAACCAGCGGCTGAAGCTGTTCGTACAGCTCCTGACGGCGCTTCATGGGGAAGGCACCGATCACCCCGACGCTGGCCAGGCCGCCGTCGTCCTTGTACAAGCCGAGCAGCAGGGAACCGATGGTGTCCGGCCCGCTCTTGTGCAGGCGGTAGCCGGCCACCACGCAGTCGGCGGTGCGCTCGTGCTTGGTCTTGAACATCACCCGCTTGTCCGGCTCGTACCGGCCATCCAGCCGTTTGGCCACCACCCCGTCCAGCCCGGCGCCCTCAAACTGCCGGAACCACTGCTCGGCCGTGTCCTTGTCCGCGGTGGCAGCTGTGAGGTGGACAGGGGCCTTACTCGCCGCGAGCGCCTTCTCGAGCGCCGCCCGCCGCTCGGTGAAGGGCCGGTCCGTATAGTCATCGTCGCCGAGGGCCAGCAGGTCGAACGCCACAAACGAGGCAGGTGTCTGGGCAGCGAGCAGCTTAACCCGGCTCGCGGCGGGATGGATGCGCTGCTGCAGGGCATCGAAATCCAGCCGGTCCCCCGAGGCGCCCACCAGGATTATTTCCCCGTCAATCACGCAACGAGGCGGCAGGTTTTCCTTCAGCGCCGCCACGAGCTCGGGGAAGTAGCGGGTCATCGGCTTTTCGTTGCGGCTGCCGATCTCCACGTCGTCGCCGTCACGGAAGATGATGGACCGGAAGCCGTCCCACTTTGGCTCATAACTGAGGTCCCCTTCCGGGATGCCGCTGACGGCCTTGGCGAGCATGGGCGGGACGGGCGGCATCACGGGAAGTTCCATGTGCCCATTCTTGCCCGGGGGCAGCCGCTCGCGGAACCCCACACGCCCCACGGGAAGTCCGGGCTTACCCCGCCAGCAGCCAGACGATCAGGATCAGCGCCGGGGCCGCTGCCGCCGTCGAGAGGAGAATCGTTTCCCGGGCCACCGCCACTCCGCGCCCGTATTTGCCGGCAAACAGGAACACGTTCTGCGCTGAGGGAAGCGCCGCCATCAGCACCACGCCCAGGAGCATGTGCTGGTCCAGGTTGAAAACGAAGCGTCCGACGACGAACGCCAGCGCCGGCATCACCGCGGATTTCAGCGCGGTGGCCGTAAGGATCTCTGCCGTGTGCCCGGCGCTTTGCAGCATCCGGGCGCCATGCAGCGACATCCCGAAAGCCAGCAGCACCACCGGAACCGCAGCGCCGCCCAGGAGTGTTAGCGGCGCCATCACCGGATCAGGAAGTTCCACGTTGAACGCGGCCAGCACCACGCCCAGGAGGGAGGCGATGATCATGGGGTTCCGGAACGGCTGCGTGAGCAGCAGGCGGGGGGAAAACCGGCCGGCCTCGGAGAGATCAAGCACGGTAAGGACCAGCGGGGCGAAGAGAAGCAGCTGGACCAGCAGGACAGGGGCCACGGGAGTTGCATCGCCCAGGGCATACAGCGTGATCGGAATGCCGATGTTGTTGGCGTTGACGTAGGAGCTGGCCATCGCACCGATAGTGGTCTCAGCGAGCGGCCGCCGGAACCACAGCCGGCTGGCCAGGACATACAACAGGGCTGTGGCAACGGCCGTCATCAGCGCCAGTGGAACATATGCGGAAAAGACCACGGTGAGGTCCGATTCCAGGACCACCGTGAAGAGCAGGACGGGGTTGGTGATGAAGAAGGCTGTTCGGGTCAGCGCCGAAACCGTTGGTTCCCCGCCCAGCCCGCAGCGGGCGGCGATGTAACCCACTGCAATCACGACGCCGATCACTGCCAGCCCGATCAGCACACCGCCCACGAGTGGTACTTCCTTCCAGTTCCGCCGCCTGCGCAGGAGTTCCGGGAAGCGCAGTACTACAAGTTACAAACTTATCTGACAAGTGGCTTAGGGCCGGCACTTAACGCTGCCCGGCGACGCAGGCGAGAAAAACCTCGACACAGCACCACGCCGGACGGTAGAGGTTAACGATGGTTACTGTCGGCTTCCACGCCTCCCACGAACAGATCAGTCCCGGCCAGTTGCTGAAGGACGTCCAGCACGCGGAACGTGCCGGCTTCGACGCGGCCATGTGCTCGGACCACATCGAGCCGTGGTCCGGCCGGCAGGGGCACTCCGGGTTCGCCTGGTCCTGGCTGGGTGCAGCGATGGCAACCACCAATCTCCGCTTTGGCGTGGTGACGGCCCCGGGCCAGCGGTACCACCCGGCCATCATCGCCCACGCCTCGGCCACCTTAGCCAGCATGTTCCCGGGCCGCTTCTGGTTCGCTCCCGGCAGCGGCGAGAACATGAACGAGCACATTACGGGCGACGGGTGGCCGGCCAAGGACATCCGCCAGCGCCGGCTGGAGGAATGCGTTGAGGTGATCCGGCGGCTGCACCGGGGCGAGGAGGTCACCCACCGCGGCCTGGTCACCGTGGAGCAGGCGCGGATCTGGGACGTTCCGGGCAGTCCACCGGCGCTTATTGCTCCCGCGGTGAGCGTGGATACTGCCCGCCGGGCAGCCTCCTGGGCGGACGGCCTGGTCACCGTGAACCAGCCTCCGGACAAGCTGCGGGAGATGCTGGCCGCGTACCGGGACAACGGGGGGCGGGGCAAGGCTGCCCTGCAGGTCCATCTGTCCTGGGCCGGAAACGAGGACGAAGCAGTTGGCGTGGCCCTCGACCAGTGGAGGACCAACACCTACGATCCGCCCATTCCTTGGGACCTCCCCACGGCCGGACACTTCGACCTCGTGGGCGAACACGTCACTGAGGACCAGGTCCGGACAACAGTCAACATCTCAGCAAGCCTGGAACAGCACGTGGACTGGCTCGCCGGTTACGCGGACCTGGGCTTCGACGAGCTCTACCTGCACTTTGTGGGCCAGGAGCAGGGTCCCTTCATCGACACCTTCGCCGCCGAGGTCCTCCCGCAGCTGCGCACTCCGGGCAGCACCACGGCCGGTACCCCCGCTGAGCCGCAGCTTGTCACCTCCGCTGCCGAACCGGCGTCGGGCACCCCGGCATGAGGATTGCCGAAACCTCGGACCTCTGGTGGAAAAACGCCGTCATCTATTGCCTCGACGTCGAGACGTTCTTTGATGACGACGGCGACGGAACGGGCGACTTCGCCGGCCTCACCCAGCGCGTGGACTACCTGGCCGCCCTGGGTGTGACCTGCATCTGGCTCATGCCGTTCTATCCCTCACCGGACCGGGACGACGGGTACGACGTGACGGATTTCTTCACGGTGGACCCCCGGCTGGGCACCATGGGTGACCTGGTGGAGTTCATTCGGGCCGCCAAGGACCGCGGCATGCGCGTGATTGCCGACTTCGTGGTCAACCACACCTCGGACCAGCACCCATGGTTTGTCGAGGCACGGAAATCAACCGACAACCCCTACCGGGACTTCTACGTGTGGCGGAGCGACACTCCCCCGGACACGTCCTCGGAGGTGGTGTTTCCCGGCGAGGAGACCTCGCTGTGGACCCAGGATGACACCACCGGGGAGTGGTACCTGCACATGTTCGCCAAGCACCAGCCTGACCTGAACGTGACCAACCCCGGGGTCCGTGACCAGATCGCCAAGGCCATGGGACTCTGGCTGGAACTCGGGCTGGACGGTTTCCGGCTGGACGCCGTGCCCTTCTTCCTGGAGACCCGCGGCCAGCCCAAGGACGAGGCCGCCAACTTGGATCCGCACGGCTACCTTACGGCCCTGCGCAGCTTCGTCAGCCGGCGGAACGGCAGCGCAGTGCTGTTGGGCGAGGTGAACCTGCCATACAAGGAACAGCTGGAGTACTTCGGCGGCCCGGACGGCAACGAACTGAACATGCAGTTCGACTTCATGACCATGCAGCACCTCTACCTGTCCCTGGCCCGGCAGGATGCACGGCCGCTGGCGGAGACGCTGAAGAGCCGCCCGCCCCTGCATCCGGACAACCAGTGGGCCATGTTCGTTCGCAACCATGATGAGCTCACCCTGGACAAGCTCAGCGAGGGCGAGCGCGGGGAAGTGTTTGCCGCCTTTGGCCCGGACAAGAACATGCAGATCTACGGACGGGGCCTGCGCCGGAGGCTTCCCCCGATGCTGGGCGGTGATCCGGAACGCCTCCGGATGGTGTACTCGCTCATGTTCTGCCTCCCCGGTACGCCGGTACTGTTCTACGGCGAGGAAATCGGCATGGGGGAAGACCTCCGGCAGAAGAGCCGCGCCGCGGTGCGCACCCCCATGCAGTGGAGCGACGCGAAAAACGGGGGATTCTCCACCGCCAGCACAGCCGACCTCGTCGTGCCGCTGGTCCGCGGGGAGTACGGCCCGGACAAGGTGAACGCCGCCGCCGCCAAACGCGACCCCCACTCGCTGTTCAACTTCATGGCCACCGTGATCAGCCGCTACCGGGAATCCCCGGAGCTGGGATGGGGTGCGTTCGCCATTATCGACCAGCCGGAGCCGGCGGTTTTCGCGCACACCTGCAGCTCGGACGGCAGCACCCTGGTCCTCCTGCACAACCTCGGCGGGGAACCTGTGAAGGTCGCCGGCAGGGTGGGCCCGGAGGACGGGCCGCGGCAGGCGTTCAAGGGCGCGATCCTGCTGGACCTGTTCGACGGCGACAACGTGGCTTTGGAGCCCGACGGCGGCTTCACCGTCGATCTGGGACGTTACGGTTACCGGTGGTTCCGGGTGCACGGAAAAGGGGACCGGCTGGCACCTTGAGTGCCACACGGGCGGCCCCGCGCCGACGGGCAATAAGTTCGGATGCCAGTGTGGACACCGTCAACGGGCGGAAGCCACCTGCAACAGGCGCTCGGCTTCAGCCAGGATCCGTTCTTTCACCGGAGGGGACACCGTCACCGTCCGGCGGCCGTCCTGCTCCTGGTCGCGTATGCCCACGGCCAGGGCGCTCATCAGCTCTGCGTCCTCGGCGGTGGCGAGGTCGCTGCCAATGAGCTGGACCAACACCTTCAAGCCGGCCAGGCGGCGCTGCGGGTCCGCGTCATTCAGAGCGGAGTCAATGGCCCATTGCGCCCGCTTCCACCACTGGTCCCTCCTGTCTGCCCGCGACCGCTGCCGGTAGGTCAGGTAGGCCACCAGGACCACGCCGAACGTTGCCAGCGGCGCTATCGCCGCCGCACCCAGCAAGGCGGCCCGGATCCCTTCAACGATCTCCATGGCACCACCTTAGGTCCCGGTTGGTGCGGACGGCCGTTGGGAAACAGTTCCGGCTTCAAGAACTAACCGGGGGCTAACCGCGAGGAAACCAGGGCGCAACATTGGCCAACCACACTTGGTAGTGCAGGCAAGAGCCGGCACCAGCTCCAGCCAGGAGGCCCCGCCATGTTGAAGGAAGCAGCAGCCAATGTAACCAGAGTCCGCGCCCTGGACCAGCTCCACCGCGGCGACGAAATTGAAGCCCGGCTCTCGGTGGGCCCTTCCTACGATGACGTAGTGATCCGCCGCGGCAGTGTCCAGGAGACCGCTCCCGGCATCGGCGTGGTGTGGATTCTGGACCGGATCACCGGCCTGCGGAAAGCCATCAATACGGACGAATGCAGCGTGTGGCGGATTGCTTGATACACGCTCCCGGGTAGCTGTGCCTTCTCTGGAGGGCGGGTGTAGTCACTAAGGACTGCCCGCCGCCCGCGAAGCAGGGGGCCCGGAACAACCGTGTTCAGCCGCCGGCCACTGACTGGATGACCAGCACCTCCTGGCCGGGTGCCACTTCGGTGTCCAAACCCTGCAGCCGCCGCACTTCGTCACCATCCACGTAGATATTCACGAAGCGCCGCAACGCACCCGTTTCATCGCGCAGCCGCCGGGCCAGCACAGCGAAGTCGGCGGTAATGGCATCCAACAGTTCCGCAACCGTCACGGGCCCGTCGGCGGGCGCAGTCAGTAGGGACTGCCCGCCGGCCAAGGGCTGAAGGATGCTCGGAAGAACCACGGTGATACCGCGCGCAGCGACGGCCTGCCCGCTGCCACCTGCCGTCGGCGCCGCGCCCCGGGATGGTTCGCTGCCCGGCAACGTGCTGTCAGCCACCGGCCACCACTGCCGCCCGCACGCACAGCACGTCCGGCAGGTGGGCCGCCACCTCGGTGAACGTCTCCCCCTCATCCGTACTGGCGTAAACGGCGCCGCCGCGGGTGCCGAAGTAGACGCCCGCGGGCTCCGCTGTGTCCACGGAGGCAGCATCCCGCAGGACGCTGTTGTACTCACCGGTTGGCAGCCCGTTGCTGAGCCTCTTCCAGGTGCCGCCGGCGTCATCCGTCCGGTGGACGGCCAGCTCACCGTTGGGCGGGATACGCTCGCCGTCGGCCTTGAGCGGCACAACCCAGGCGGTACCTTCCCGGCGGGGGTGGGTCAGCATCACGAATCCGAAGTCGGCGGGCAGCCCCTCCGCAATGGAGTTCCAAGTCTCGGCGTTGTCATCCGTGCGGTAGACGCCGTGATGGTTTTGCGCATAGAGGCGGCCGTCGACGGCGGCGTCCGCAGCTATCTTGTGCACGCACTGGCCGAATTCAGGGTTCGGGTCCGGCATGAAGTACGCCGAAATGCCCCGGTTCCGCGCCTCCCAGGAGGTGCCGCCGTCGAGCGAGCGGTAGACGCCGCCGGTGCTCATGGCCACGTGCACGGTTTCGCGGGCGGGGTGGACCACGATGGAGTGGGCGGCGGCGCCACCGTAGCCCGCGCCCCATTCGCTGCGGTGGGGGTGGTCCCACAGGCCGCGGTTAAGTTCAAAGTGTTCCCCGCCGTCCGTGGACTTCCACACAGAGATGGGCTCCGCTCCTGCCCAAACGACGCCCGGCCGGGACTCTGCATCCGGATAGATCTGCCAGATCCGCTCCAGTGCGGCGCCGGTGTCTTCCGGGAACCTGATGGCGCCCTGCTCGGGCTCGGACCACGTGGCGCCAAGGTCATCCGAGTGGGCCACAGTCGGCCCCCAATGCTCGTTCCGCACCCCGACCATGATCCGGGTGCGGCCGTTCCGGGTGTCGACCCCAATGCTGGGAATCTCGCTCATCAGGAAATGCGGGCCAGTAAAGGACCATTCACGCCGGTCCTGGCTGGTGGCGAGCCACAGGCCCTTCTTTGTCCCAATGGCTAAGAGAAAGCTCTCTTCGGTTGTCATGCCCACCATGCAACCACCGCCCCGGGCACCCCGCAACGGTTTTCTTGGTTGGAGGGCCAGCCGCGGCGGCTGCTAGTCCACGAACTCCGACTGGGTTTCGATGAAGTCCCAGTCCGCCGCCGTCAGGACAGCCGCGGGGTTGTCCGGATGTGGTCCACCGGCCTCCGCGATGCCTTGCAGCACCGGAAGCGGAAGCTCCTCAGCCCGAAGGTTCTCCCGAAGCCATTCCTTGCTCGCAAGATCCAGGTCCAGCCACCACATGAAAATCTCCATGCCTCCACGCCCTTTCGTCGCCTGGTTCAACGGTAGGCGCGCGCACGTCGGGCTTCAAGGTATTGCGGCGGCACCAAGTGGTGCGTCCATTTTTTGAGGTACCGGCAAGTAACCCGGCCACCGGGAGTAAGCGAAAGACGAGTACCCCCTACTCGCGACCGGCAACAGGGCCCCACCCTAGCCTGAAAACTCAAGCAAGCTGACCGTGCCGCTGGGGCATTCGGCGCATTCGCTGGTCCTCCCCCGCCATGGTCCGTTTCACATCGAGCACTGGGGAGAATCACCATGAAACGAGCCATCACAACGTTAGGGGTACTGGGCCTGGCGGCGTTTGCCGTCGCGGCTCCGGCCGTAGCTGACCGCGGATCGGACGACGACAAGATCGCCATCTGCCACGCCGGTTCGGGCTCCAACTCCGGGCACTTCACCATGAACATGGTTGCCCTCCCAGGACTGAACGGCCATGACAACCACCCCGCGGACATCATCCCGCCGAACGACGGGTTGAAATACGGACAGAACTGGGACGATGCCGGGAGGGCAATCCATGGCAACGGATGCGTCATCCTGCCGGTCGTGGATAAACCCGTGGACAACCCGCCAGTCGCGCACCCACCCGTCGACAACCCGCCAGTCGTGCACCCACCCGTCGACAACCCGCCAGTCGTGCACCCACCCGTCGACAACCCGCCAGTCGTGCACCCACCCGTCGACAACCCGCCAGTCGAAATCCCACCCGTCAACCCTCCTGCGGTCCAACTGCCCGTCGTGGTGCCGGAACAGCCGGGGACCGTCCAACCGCAGGTACGCGCCCCACAGCGGGCAGCAGCGGCCCCCGTTGCCAAAGCCACTGCGGCCTCGAGCCTGGGAACCAACCAGGGCTACAACGCACAGACTGCCGTGGGCGGCCCGGACAGCGCACCCTCCTGGCTGGCGGGCCTGGGCGCACTGCTTGCAGCGGCGGCGGCAGTAGCGTTTCGGCGCAAGTCCCGCACGCTGCCCCTGGCTGGCTGACGCCGGCTGAGCCGCAAGACGCGGCCACCTGACAGGAAGGCGTCCCGCCAGTGCCCGGCGGGGCGCCTTCCTCCCTGCCACGTTGCAAGTGTTAAGGAGCAGCATGTCCAAGAACCACAGCCGGCACGCGGCCCCAAAAGACCGCAGGCGGCCGCGCTGGAACCGGGGCGACCTGGCCATTCTCCTGTGCGGCGTCCTTGCCTTTTTGTCCATCACATTCGGGGCCCCGTTGTTCCATCAGGCGCAACTTACAGCCGGTGGAAGCGGGACCGCCATCGAAGCAATCCCCTCCCCCATCCATTCCGCCCAACCTGCACCGACAGCCGTAACGGGTACACCTGAAGGAAGAAAGTCAGCCCCGGCGGATCGCCCTGGGCCACTCGTCCCGGCTCCCGTCCTTCCGGCAGCGGCGCAACCGGTACGGATCCGGTATGCGTCTGCCGCCTTCGATGTACCCGTGCATGCGTTGGCATTGGACGGCGCCGCGCAGGCGAGCCAGACGATCGTGCCACCGGCCACCAAGGACGGTTACTGGCTGACCCCGTTCGGAACACCGGGGCACGCCTCCACCAACACCACGTACGTCATCGGGCACAGCTGGGAGGGGGCCGATGCGCCCTTCAACCAGCTGAGTTCAGCAGCCACCGTTGGTGACCTCTTTGAAGTGGACACCACTAGCGGCACCATCACCTACGAAGTGGAAAGCGTGACGACGTACCTAAAGTCGAGCCTGAAAGACAGCCCCATCTGGGATATCGTGCCCAACCGGCTGGTACTGATCAGTTGCTATACCGAAGATCCCTGGGGCAAAAACGTGGTGGTTACGGCTTCGCCTGCCACCCCCTGACCATCCCTGGCGGAATGCCGCTGTTCAAGACGGTTCACCGAGGCTGAAAATAGACTATGTCAGAACACATGCGCGGTACTTCTCCCCTCCTGGTAGGCGTAGCCCCCAAGCAGCATCCGGAGGTCCTGCAAACCGCCGCCGACCTCGCTGCGAAACTGGGTACCCGCTTGCTTTGTGCCTACGTCGATGAGGCCAGCTACCTGGTGGAATGGGACCCGGCACGGTCCGCCCACAGGCTCTCCCTCCACCCTGACGCTGATGCGGAGAACATCGGCGGCGTGACGATGGAGCTTAAGGCTGCGATCGAAGCTGCGGTCGCCCAAGTGCCGCCCGGCACCGCGGCTGCGGAATGGACTCTTCAAACCCTCACGGGCGACCCTGCCCGTGCCCTCGCCCAGCTGGCCGCCGAAACCGACGCACCGATGATTATCGTGGGCACCTCCGAGCGCGGATTCTCCCACCGCCTTGCGGAAGCACTCAGCGGATCGGTAGGCGCTTGGCTCACGCACCACCAGAGCAGGCCGGTACTCATCGTCCCGTACCGGATGGCCGCCCACGAGGACCGGCCGTGACCTGCGAAAAGCCCTCCCGGAGGCCCGGAAATTAAGGCAAAGAAAGTAAAGCGAAAGTAGTTATTCCGGGTGCTGGCATCGTGGACTACCAGCCAGTAAGCTGATTCAAGCAGGCCGGTTCCACAGACGTGGAAGCCAGGTTTGCCCAAAAGCTGCTCCGGAGTGCGTATCCCCCAATAACGCACTCCGGAGCTTTTTTGTGTCCAGAATCGGCACCCCCTCCCGTTCCCATACCCCCTGGGGGTACCTTGCAGGGATACCCCCACGGGGTATATTCTGAATCCATGAGCGCAACTGATGAAGCATTCAGGGAAACTGCCGCGGAGCCGGCAGTACCGGACCAGACGGCAGCGGAGCACGGCTACACCGGGAACAAGGATGCCTACCTCCGCAGACTCAAGCGCATCGAAGGCCAGGTGCGGGGCATCGCGCGCATGGTGGATGAGGACAAGTACTGCATCGACATCCTCACCCAGGTATCCGCCGTCACCAAGGCGCTGCACGCCGTCAGCCTGGGACTTGTCGAAGAGCACATCGGCCACTGCGTGGTAGGCGCCGCCTCTGAACCGAACCCCGAACTTCGCGCAGAGGCCATCGACGCGAAGGTCAAGGAAGCAGCCGACGCCATCGGCCGGCTCCTCCGGTAGGAGCCCACCCCGCCCGAATGCCGCCAAGCGCCACCATCAAAGCCTTCCCAACAACAAGGAGCAGCACATGAGCACCATATCTCCCACCACAACCACCGTCAGCGTTTCAGGAATGACCTGCGGGCACTGTGTCTCGGCAGTCAGCGAAGAACTCGAGGCCCTCGAGGGCGTAGAGGCAGTGGACGTCGAGCTCAACGCCGGCGGCATTTCCACCGTGACCATCACCTCGACCAAAGAACTGCCACCTTCGGAAATCGGCGAAGCCGTAGCGGAGGCCGGTTACCTGGTCGTCGCCAACGAAGCCTAGTCCACCAACGTGGGGAGCCGCATGAGCAACCAGGAACTTCTTCACCAGCCCGAAACCCGGGTGGTGGAACTCGACATCGAGGGCATGACCTGCGCCTCCTGCGTCAACCGGGTGGAAAAGAAGCTCGGCAAGCTCGACGGCGTGCAGGCCCTGGTCAACCTGCCCCTGGAATCCGCTTACGTCACAGTGCCGGCAGGAATCACCGATGAGCAACTGGTAGAAACCGTCAACGCAGCCGGATACAAAGCAAAGGTCCACGAGGCCGCTCCGGTGGTGGAGCCCGACCCCGTCGCTGACGGCACCGGGATGACCGATGATGGTGCAACCGGTGCCGCCGCCCGGCTTCGCCCGCGCCTCATCCTCGCCGCAGCCTTTACGGTGCCGGTGTTCCTGATGTCCATGGTCCCCGCTTTCCAGTTCCCGCAGTGGGGTTGGGTGGTGGCCATCCTTGCCCTGCCGGTGGTTACCTGGTCAGCATGGCCGTTCCACCGGGCAGCGGCCATCAACGCCCGCCACTTCGCCTCCACCATGGACACACTCGTGTCCATTGGCGTGGCCGCGGCGTACCTTTTCTCGGCCTGGCAGCTGTTCTCGGATCCCCTGATGACCCAGCACCCGGGCATGGAGGGAATGGAGCCTGGCGGTCTTTACTTTGAGGTCGCAGCAGTCGTCACCACGTTCCTGCTTCTTGGCCGGTACCTGGAGGCCAACGCCAAGCAAAAGGCCGGCGACGCCCTGCACGCCCTCCTCAGCCTCGGCGCGAAGGACGCCACGATTCTGCGCGACGGCACCGAACAGCGGATCCCCGCCGAACGGCTCCAAGTAGGCGACGTCCTGGTAGTCCGGCCAGGCGAAAAGATCGCCACCGACGGCGTGGTGGCCGAAGGGGCCTCGGCTGTGGACGCCTCTCTGGTCACAGGCGAATCAGTACCGGTAGAGGTAGGCCCTGGCAGCCGCGTCACCGGCGCGACCATCAACACCTCCGGCCGCCTGCTGGTCAGGGCCACCCGGGTGGGTTCGGAGACCACGCTCGCCCAAATGGCGCGGCTTGTCTCCCAGGCGCAGACGGGCAAGGCCCCGATTGCCCGCCTCGCGGACCGGATCAGCGCCGTGTTCGTTCCGGTGGTCCTGGCAATCGCCGCTCTCACCTTCGTCCTCTGGCTGCTCTTTGCAGGAGCGGAAGACGGAGGCCTGCGTTCGGCTTTTACCGCAGCCGTCGCCGTCCTGGTGATCGCCTGCCCCTGCGCGCTGGGTCTCGCCACCCCCGTCGGCCTGCTCACGGGGACCGGCAGGGGCGCCCAGCTGGGCATCCTGATCAAGGGCCCGCAGGTCCTGGAGGATACGCGCACCGTGGACACCATTCTGCTGGACAAGACCGGCACCGTCACCACCGGCATGCTGGCAGTGGAGTCCACGTTTGCTTTCGAAGGGTTCGCGGAGCGCGAGGTGTTGCGGTTGGCCGGCGCTGTGGAAGCGGCTTCCGAGCACCCTATCGCCCGCGCCATTGCGGCGGCGGCAGTAGCCAGGGAAGCGGAGGCAGCCACTCAAGCAGCACCCGACGGCGCGCGGTTGCCGTCCGTGCGAAACTTCCGTTCCGCTCCGGGCGGCGGTGTCACCGGAACCGTCGAAGGCCGGCTGGTAACCGCGGGACGCACCGGCTGGCTGCAGGAAAACGGCATCGCCATAACGCAGGAGCAGCTGAAGGTGCTTGCAGCAGCGGAAGCCGCGGGCTCCACCGCCATCTGGCTTGCCGTGGACGGTACCACTGCCGGAATCATCAACCTTAGGGACACCATCAAGGAAGGTTCTGCGGCCGCGGTAGGACGGATGAAGGCCTTGGGCCTGCGGCCCCTTCTGTTGACCGGTGACAACGCTGCCGTAGCTGCCCAGGTGGCTGCCGCCGTCGGCATTGATCCCGCGGACGTCTACGCCGGAGTCCTGCCCGAGGGCAAGGTGGACGTGGTGCGCGCGCTGCAGGCCAGCGGTGCCACCGTGGCCATGGCCGGGGACGGCGTCAATGATGCTGCTGCGCTTGCCCAGGCCGACCTCGGCATTGCCATGGGATCCGGCACCGACGTTGCCATCGAGGCTGCCGATCTCACCGTCATGGGCAATGATCTTTCGCAGGTGGTGCAGGCCATCGAACTGTCCCGCAGGACGCTGGCCACCATCAAGACCAACCTGTTCTGGGCGTTCTTCTACAACGCCGTGGGCATCCCGGTGGCAGGCTTGGGGCTGCTCAACCCGATGATCGCCGGCGCCGCGATGGCGGCGAGCTCGGTCCTGGTGGTTGCCAACTCGCTGCGGCTGCGGAGCTTCGGAAAGAAGGCCTAGGGCGCACCCTGAGCCGAGGCCTCAGGCGGCGCCGTAGCGCACTGTGGCACGCGCCTTGGCCTTGGCGGCCTCCGTTTCCCGGTCCTTGGGCGGGGCCTGCGACACCAGCGAGTCCAGGAGATGCTGGGTGATGTGGGCAATCTCGTGGACCGCCTCCTCAAAGGCTTCCTGGTTGGCCTTGGACGGCTTGGTGCTTCCGCTGACTTTGCGCACATACTGCAAAGCTGCGGCGTGCACTTCCTCCGAGGTGGCGTGCGGTTCGAAGTTGTGGAGGGTTCGGATATTCCGGCACATACAGCCATGCTAGGCTCTGGAGCGCCTGGGATCGACCCCTCCGCAAAGGGTTTGCACGCCCGCTTCCATGGGAGCGCGGCATGGGCAGGGGTGCCCATCGACACTGTTTTGAGGGGCGGGGTAGGTTTTAGGCAATGGATCTTCCGGATGAGCCGGGGGGCCGCTGGGGATGCCGACCTTATTCGGATCCACTTTTCTTACAAGGAGAAACTGATGGCTATTTGGGGTGCAGACGTTCAGCAGCTTCGTCAGCTGGGCAGCAAGCTTCAGGCAGGTGCGTCCGAGATCGAGATGCAGAAGTCCACTCTCACCAAGGTCCTGAGCAGCACCAACTGGGAGGGCCCCGACGCTGACAAGTTCCGCAACGAGTGGTCCGGAACCCACACCACCATGCTGACCAAGGTGGCGGAAGCACTTAAGGAAGCCGGCGACAAGGCCAAGCGCAACGCCGAAGAGCAGGACCAGGCTTCACGCTAGTCCCGCAGCCGTGCAGGTCTCCGTAGGAGCCGCAGCACTGCCGGGGGCCCGGACACTGTCGAGAGTGTCCGGGCCCCAGGCATTTAAGAATCGGGGATGTGAAGGCGACGTTGACCCCAGTCGATGGGCGCGCCTAAAGGGACGGGTTCGACGTCGTTCGCGTGGTCGAGGGGGGACGCCGCCCTGGGTGCTTCCGGCCCACCCACCCGGGCAGCAGGGAGGCCGGGGCCCCGCAGTTCGTCGAGCCGGACCAGGATGACGCCGCCCACGATCAGCGCGCCGCCCAGGAGCTGGACGGCGCCCGGGAGTTCGCCCAGCAGCAGCCACGCCCACACCACGGCAAATAGGACCTCGGTCAGCGAAACGAAAGACGCCACCTTCGAACCCAGGGCCCGGGCGGCCATAATGCCGGACACGTACGCCAGCACCGTGGCCAGGACCACCAGCCCGGCCAGCGAAACCCACCACGGAGCCACCCACGGGCCGAGTCTGGTGTCGGCCGTGCTGAAGGCCATGGGCAGCAGGCCGGTGGCCGCCGCCAGCCACATGACGGCTGCCCCCACCAGGAGTCCGCCGGACGCCAGGACGATCGGCGGAAGTGAGTCGTTCTCCTTGGCGGTGATGAAGAAATAGATGGCAAGGCACACTGCCGCTGCCATGCCCCAGAGGACCCCCACGAGGTCGATTTTCACCGCACCCGTGAGGTCCAGGACCAGGACCAGGCCGGCGAGGGAAAGCAACGTTCCGCCGAAGGTCAGCACCCGTGGCCGCTTCCGGCTGGCCGCCCAGAGCCAGAGCACAATGATCACCGGAGCGAGGTACTCGAGCAGGAGTGCCACGCCCACGGACAGCCGGGCAACGGCGTTGAAGTAGAACAACTGGCAGGCCGCAACGCCGATCAGGCCGAACAGAAGGATGGTGATCCAGTTGTCCCGGAGCTGGTGCCAGCGGCCGCGCAGGGCGGGAACCGCAGGAATGGCGAGGATCAGGGCAGCGCCGGTGAGCCGGGCAGTGACAGCAGCCCCCGGGGACCATCCTGTTTCCAGCAAGGCCTTGGCAAAGGACCCGGAGAGGCCAAAAACGGCGGACGAAAACAGTGCAATGCCGAGGCCGGAGGCGAGGAAGCTGCGTTTTTCTGCGGGCACCCTCAGTCCGGGGGTGCGATCGCTTGCGGCAGACATCGCTGCCTCCTGTCAGGAGTAAAGTGGGGTTATGGTCATGACACTACGGGACACCTCTGTAAGGAGTCAAGATGGTTTTTGCCCCTGACACTGAGGTGGCTCTGCGCAGCGTGGTAAATCTGGTCAACTCGGCGGCCAACGGAAGCGAGGGACTGGCCACCGCGGAGGACCTGGACCGCTTCCTGGCAGCGGAAGGATTCAGCGGATCGCGCGCCCGTGATGACGACGAACTGGTGAGCGTACGCCGGCTGCGCCAGCAGCTGGCCGCGCTGTGGAACGCGGACGAAGATTCTGCAGTGGAGACCATCAACCGCCTGCTAAGGGAAGCCCGGGCCCTGCCGCAGCTGGTGAAGCACGACGACTGGGACTGGCACCTTCATGCCACCACTCCCGAGGCCCCGCTGGTAGACCGCATGAGCACGGAAGCGGCCATGGCCCTGGCGGACGTGATCCGCGGCAAGGAGATGGACCGGATGCGGATCTGCGAGGCGGAGGATTGCGATGCTGCGGTGCTGGACCTCAGCAGGAACCGGTCGAAGCGGTACTGCGATACCGGCAACTGCGCCAACCGTGCGCACGTTGCCGCGTACCGGGCACGCCAGGCGGCAACAGGTTAGCTGCCTAGCGCTGGCCCGGGTTGCCGGATTCGTCAGGGGAGGCCGGGTCCTGCGGACCCGGGGCACCGAAGCCGTGTGATTTTTTCGG
Source organism: Arthrobacter sp. D3-16 (assembly GCF_054408515.1). Classification (NCBI taxonomy): domain Bacteria; kingdom Bacillati; phylum Actinomycetota; class Actinomycetes; order Micrococcales; family Micrococcaceae; genus Arthrobacter; species Arthrobacter sp. D3-16. The sequence continues at coordinate 4,229,237 of NZ_CP096437.1, forward strand.
GGCCGAGCTGAGGTTCACGCCCGACCCCTTGCCCAGGTAATCGGCGTTGTCCTTGTGACTCATGGAGAGCATCGCGGCAATCACCAGGGTAACGATGAAGGCAATGCCGGCAGCGGTGAAGGCCAGATCGAAGCGTGGGGCACGCGCGCTGCCGCCGGATGCGAAAATCACGACCGCGACGAAGGCGATCACGGCCCAGAATGCGGAGAACATCAGCGGGCCCTTCACCGAGGTCCGCATCTTGCGCGGATTTCCTGGTTGCTGGTCTGCCACGGTGATTCCTCCCTGCAGGCGGCGCGCCGGCCGGCCTGGGTTAATGTCTTTCGGTAGTACGCCCGGCTATCTTCTACGAGAAGTAGAACCGGACATCTCCTAGTTTACGGGTTCGCCGCTGCAGTGCGGGCATCGTGCCGGATGGTCAGCCCGGCAAGGGCCCAGAGTACGCCGGAGATGATGGCCCCGCCGCCGGCAACGCCCAGCAGCGCATGCGCCCCGAGGCTGATAAAAAAGGGCAGGATCATCGCCGTGCCGAGGCCAATAATTCCCGAGGCGATCCAGTCCCTGGCCAGCACGTGCCGGCCGCGGAATGCCAGCCCGCAGTACAGCTCCAGCGCTCCCGCCACACCCAGACCAAGGGCGGCAATCACACCAAACAGCAGGTCCCCGTGCAGCACTACCAGCGCAAACCCCGCGCCGGCCAGCACGGAGCCGGCGGCGGAAAGCATTTTGCCCGTCCTGCTGTCCCGCTGGAATCCTGTTGCCGGAATACCCCACATCAGCAGCAGCCCGGTTGCCAGCAGGTAGAGCCCGCCGGACCAGCCCATAACCTCCACGGACGGCGTTGCCCAGAAGATGGTCACCGCCCCAAAAACCAGCGCCGCCGCAGAACGGAGCAGCACCGGCTTCCACAGGTCAGCCGTGGGAGCCGTTCCGGAAGCAGTACCTGCGGGTGTTCTCGGTTGGGTCACCGGTCCAGTTTAGTGGGGCCCGGGGCTACGGCGAACCCAGCACCATCCAATGGTCCGACCGCGCGCGGGCGCCGAGCGTGAGGGCACGCGCCGCCATGTAGCCCAGGGCAAAGGCTGCCCACAGCCAGCCGAGGCCTGCCGCGCCCCCTACCCCTGACAGCGCCACGGCAACCAGAAGTGGCGCGTACACGGCCAGGTTGACCACCCCTGCGAGCGCCAGGTACTTGGCGTCACCGGCGCCGATCAATACCCCGTCCAGCACAAAGACATAACCCGCTATTGGCTGGCCGGCGGCAAGGATCAACAGGGCGACGGCCAAAACTTTGTGCACGTCAGGATCGGAGGTAAAGAGGGCGCCGGCCCAAGGCGCGGCCACCGCCAGCAGCACGCCGGTGACGGCTCCGAACCCAAGCCCCCAGCGGGTCATGGTCCTGGTCAGGAGCCGTGCCTTTGCAGGGTTGGCGGCACCGAGCTCCTTGCCGATCAACGCCTGCGCGGCAATGGCGAGGGCATCCAGGGCGAAGGCCAGGAACGAAAAGATGGTCATGGCCAGTTGATGGGCCGCGAGGTTGACCGGCCCCTGCCCGGTCACCACCACGACCGTCGCCAGGATGGCCACCCGCAGGCTGAGCGTGCGCAGCATCAGCCAGGACCCCACCCGCGTCATGCTCCGAATGCCACGCCAGCTTGGCAGGAGGCTGACGCCGTTGCGCCGGGCGTTGCGCTTCACCATCACCAGGTAGACGGCCGCCATGGCCCACTGGGCCACGCTGGTGCCTACGGCGGAACCCGTGACGGACCAGCCCAGGCCGTAGACCAGCCACAGGTTCAGGACGATATTCAGTGCGAACCCGGCGGTGGCCACCACCAGGGGCGTCCGCGTGTCCTGCAGGCCGCGGAGCAGTCCCGTGCCGGCAAAAATGAGCAGCATGGCCACCAGCCCCGGCATGGACCAGCGGAGGTAGTCGACGGCGAAAGTGCGCACCTCGCCCTCCGCCCCCAGCAGTCCGATCAACGGGTCTGCGGCCAGGAAACCGGCCACGGCGAGGACGGTACCGAGCAGCAGTGCCAGCCAGACGCCGTCGCGCCCGGCCGCCAGGGCCTTGCCCAGCTGGCCGTCTCCGATGGCGCGGGCCACGGCGGGGGTGGTGGAATAGGCCAGGAAGACCATCAGGCCGACGGCGGTGTGGAGCACTGCCGATGCCAGTCCGACGCCCGCGAGCTGCGCTACGCCAAGGTGGCCGACGATGGCCGAATCAGCCAGCAGGAACAGGGGTTCGGCGACGAGCGCACCGAAAGCCGGCACGGCCAGCCGGAGGATTTCGCGGGTATGTCCCTTCGGTGGCGCGGCCGCCGCCGGGGCAGGTAAATGGGGCACCCAGCCAGCTTAATGCGCCTTCCGCCTATGACCACGAGCGCATGACAAAGGCCACATTGTGACGCAATTGGTTGACTCTTCAACTATTTGCAGGAAGACTTAAGTCCCATGAACCAGTCACGACTTACCACCACCGCCATCACCGCCCTCCGGATTGTCCTCGGCTTCCTCTTTGCAGCCCACGGCTGGCAGAAGTTTAACGAATGGACCATCGCAGGCACCCAGGCGTCATTTGCCAAGATGGGAGTCCCGGCAGCGGAAATCGCTGCGCCCGCCATCGCCGTACTGGAACTGGCCGGCGGAATCGCCCTGATCCTTGGCATTCTGACCCGCGTGGTTGCAGCACTCCTTGCCCTGGACATGCTGGGCGCCATGTTCCTGGTCCACGCCTCTGCCGGCGTTTTCGCCGCGAACGGCGGCTATGAACTGGTCCTGCTCCTTGCCGCAGCAGCGTTCGCCCTGGCCCTCACCGGTGCCGGCCGCCTCTCCGTGGACCGAGCCCTCTTTGGCCGAGGCAACTCAACCCTGGCCGTCCTGGCCTAACCACCTACGTCCGGCTTAGCCGGGAAACGCGCGACGGCGGATGGGCACCCAGGTGCGCATCCGCCGTCGCGCGTTAACCGCTGAACGTTGGACGGACGGGGGCGGCACTTACCGCCGGGCCGGCTCGTGGCGTCGAACAACCGGAACATCCGGCACCAGAAAGTCACGGGAAAGATGGGAAAACGCTTGCCAGGGTACCGGCCGGGCTGATAAACCAATGAGTGCTGCAGTGAGAGCTGCACCACTTCATCCCAGGTCTCAGCCCCATCGCCGGCCACCCCCGGCCTACCCTTAGCTTCACTTGCGCTGCCACCGCTGCGCGTTTTGCTTTGAATCGTTCCAACCTTCCTGGGTACCGCTTTGCCATCGCTCATCGAAGGAGATGTCCGTGAACACACCCCCGCAAATGCCTCCACTTTCCAAGGAAGCTCCGCCGCCCCGCCAGCACAGGCTCCCGGCCGCAGCGAAAGCAGTCACAGCCGCCGTGGCCTCCGCTGCCATCGCTTTTACCGGGCTTCCGGCAGCTCACGCGGATACCGCCCTGCCCCCGGTGGGAAGCGGCTTCAAATTTGACTTTGGCCCCGGCTCCACGGCAGACGGCTACACGGCCGTAGCCGCCGGCACCCAGTATTCGGCCGGCACCAAGTTCGGCTTCACGGATACCGCCGTTACCTCCGGCGTTGACCGCGGCACGGGCGATCCGTTGCGGTCCGACTTTGTCCAGGCCCAGGGGAGCTCGTTCCTGGTGGACCTGCCCAACGGGGACTACACCGTTAAGCTCATCGCCGGCGACGCGTCGGAAGCCACCAACATCGCCATCACAGCCGAGAAGATGGCCAAGGTCCAGGCAACGGACAAGCCCGCCGGCCAGTATCTGGAGATGGAATTCCCCATCTCCCTGGTGGATGGGCAGCTCAACCTGGACTTCATCGGTACCGCGGCCAAGATCAATTCCCTGGTCATCGCGGCCCGTGCTCCGCGCACCGCCACCACTGACCCCGGCGTCTACCTTGCGGGCGACTCCACGATGCAGACCTACGATCCAGGTTTCGCTCCCCAAGCGGGCTGGGGCCAGATGATCGACCGGTATTTCGACGACAGCGTCTCCTTCAAGAACCACGCCATCGGCGGCCGGAGCTCCAAGAACTTCATCAGCCAGGGACGGCTGGACGAAATCCTGCGCGTCATCAATCCAGGCGACTACCTGATGGTCCAGTTCGGCCACAACGATGCCACCGTCGGCGTCGATGACCGCTACGCCTCCCCGGCCGACTACAAGGAATACCTCCGGACGTACGTCAACGGCGCCCGCCAGCGCGGTGCCACCCCCGTCCTGGTCACCCCCGTGGGACGCCGGGACTACGACGAAGCCACCGGCAAGTTCCGGGTCAGCTTCCCGGAGTACGTGGCCAAGATGCAGGAACTGGCCGCTGAGGAGAAAGTGGCGCTGGTTGACCTCTCCGCCTCGAGCCGCGCCTACTACGACACAATCGGCCCGGAGGACACCAAGTCGGTCTTCCTCCACGTCGATGCCGGCGTCTACCCCAACCGCCCCACCGGCACGGTGGACAACACCCACTTCCAGGAGTACGGCGCCATCCAGATCGCGCGCCTGGTTGCCGGCGGGGTCAAACAGCTCAGCGTTCCGCTGGCCTCGCGCGTCAAGGAGGTCGCGCCGCCGTCGTCCGTTCCTGCCACGCCGCAGGGACTGGTGGCCGGAAGCGTCTCCAACGCGGGGGCACTTTTGAAGTGGCAGCCCGTCGAAGGCGCGGACATCTACAAGGTGTACCGCAAGCTGGCCTCCGAGCCGAACAGCGCCTGGAAGCTCACCACCACTTCAACTGTCCCCACCGCCAACCTGGGCGGACTGGCCGAAGGTACCGCCTACAACGTCCGGGTCGCCGCCATGAACGGCAAGGGACTTTCCGAACCCAGCGACACCCTCAACGTGACCACCAAGCAGGCGACATACAAGTTCGACTTTGGACCCGTGGGGGCACCGCTTGAAGCCGGCTATACCGAAGTCAACCGGACCATGGCGTACACCCCGCAGCGGGGCTTCGGCTTCAAGGACATCTCAGTGCTCAGCGACCGGGACCGGGGAGCGGTGACCAGCAACCTGCTGCGCGACTTCGTCCTCAGCAGCTCCAGCTTCGACTTCCAACTCGACGTTCCCAACGGCACCTACGCCCTGAAGACGTACCACAGCGACTGGATCGGTTCCACGCGGACGGACGTCGCCGCCGAGGGCACTCCCTTCGGCCAGGTGTCTTCCAGCCGGGCATCCTCGGCAACCAAGATCATCAACCAGGTCCTGGTCTCCGACGGACAGCTGAACCTGTCCATCAGCGGTTCAGGTCAGCGGCTCAACGGCCTGGAGGTTACCCCGCTGCTGGTGGGACCCACCAACCTGCACACGGCTGCGGTCAACGCCGCTGCAGAACCGCCTACCGTGGACCTCGCCTGGGATGCGGTGGCAGACGCCGCCACCTACAAGGTATTCCGCCAGGCATCCTTTGAAGCTGAGCCGCAGCTGATCGCCGAAAACGTGACGGCAGCGTTCTTCCAGGACACCACTGCCTTCGCCGGCCTGAAGTACAAGTACTTCGTCACCGCGCTGGACAACACGGGACTTGAATCGGTGCCCTCAAACACTGTGGAGACCGCCCTGGTGGATCCCAATACGCCAGTCCCGGCGGCCACCAGCAAGGTGGACGTGAAGGCTGTCGAGAAGACCAGTGTCACGCTCAAGTGGCAGAAAGTCTCCGGCGCTGCCGCGTACCAGGTCTACCGGTCCACCTCACCCGACGGCCCCTTTGACTACGTGGGCCGTGCCACCGAGGTGAACTACACCGACTACACCGTGCTGACCACCATCAAGTATTACTACCGCGTTACCACCGTGAGCAAGGGCGGCGAGTCCGTGCCCTCCCCCGTGGTGGGAACGGAAAAGGTCACCGTGGTGAACCGGCAAATGGAGCAGCTGGACCGCGCCCCCGTGGCCCTGCTGACCGGTGACGGCGTCCGGGTGGGCTGGCGCATGCTGGGCCTGGACCCTGAGCAAGTAGGTTTCCATGTAATCCGGGACGGCGTCCAGCTGACGGACGAGCCGATCCGCAGCAGCACCACCTACCTGGATCCCGCTGGAACAGCGTCCTCCAAGTACGTCATCAAGACCGTGGGCAACGGCGGGGACCAGCTCACCGCCGAGTTCATGCCGCTGGCACAGGACTACCTGGCCATCAAGCTGGACAAGCCCGCCGACGACTATACCAAGGACGGCCAGCCCTACAGCTACTCCGCGGGAGACTCCAGCGTGGCGGACCTGGATGGCGACGGGACCTACGAAGTCATCCAGATGTGGTCACCGTCCAACTCCAAGGACAACTCGCAGGCAGGCTACACCGGCACCGTCTACGTGGACGCCTACAAGATGGACGGCACCAGGCTCTGGCGCATCAACATGGGGCCGAACATCCGTGCCGGTGCCCACTACACCCAGCTCCTCGCCTATGACTTCGACGGCGACGGCAAGGGTGAGGTGGCCATGAAGACGGCCGACGGCACCCGGGACGCTGCCGGCACAGCGATTGGCAACCCCAGCGCCGATCACCGCAACAGCACCGGCTACGTGCTGACCGGTGATGAATTCCTGACAGTGTTCCACGGTGCCACCGGCACCGTGATGGATACGGTGAAGTACGATCCTCCCCGCGGCGACGTGGGGGCCTGGGGCGACACCTACGGCAACCGCGTGGACCGTTTCCTCGGCGCTGTGGCGTACCTGGACGGCGAGCACCCCTCAATGATGTTCAGCCGCGGCTACTACACCCGTGCCGTGCTTGCAACGTACGACCTGGTGGGCGGCAAAATCGTGAAGCGCTGGGTGTTTGATTCGGACGCTGCGGGGGCGCAGTACCGCGGCCAGGGCAACCACAACCTGTCCGTCGCTGACGTTGATGCCGACGGCAAGGACGAATTCGTCTTCGGGTCCATGACCATCGACGACAACGGCAAACCGCTGTACAACACCGGCCTCGGCCACGGGGACGCCATCCACACCAGCGACCTCGATCCGTCCCGCCCGGGGCTGGAGACGTTCGCCGCTCACGAGGACATGGGTTCCAGCGGCAACAAGGGTGCAACGTTCCGGGATTCACGGACCGGTGAAGTGCTGTGGAGCATTCCTGCCACCAAGGACACCGGACGCGCCGCAGCCGGAGACATCGACCCCCGCCACGCGGGTGCTGAAGGCTGGGCCATCGGCGGCGACGCCGCCTGGAACTCCCCTGTCGGTGAGCTCCGCTCAGCCAAGGGCCAGCTGATTGCGAACAAGATTCCGGCAGCCAACTTCCTGGCTTGGTGGGACGGCGACCTGCTGCGCGAAATCGTGGACCATGACTGGAACGCCGCCACCAACACGGGCACTCCCAGCATCGCCAAGTGGAACTGGGAGACGGAGTCCAGCGACAGGCTGCTGACAGCGACCGGTGCCAAGACCAACAACAGCACCAAGGGGAACCCGGCCATCCAGGCGGATCTCCTGGGTGACTGGCGGGAGGAACTGGCGTGGCCGTCGGCCGACAGCACGGAGCTGCGGATCTACACCACCTCCGCAGCCACGGATGTCCGGCTCCGCACCCTGATGCATGATCCGGTGTACCGGCTCTCGGTTGCGCGCGAGAACATCGCCTACAACCAGCCGCCGCACCCCGGCTTCTTCATTGGAGAAGGCATGGAGCTTCCTGCCCAGCCGGACATTATGTACACCCGCGCCGGCTAAGTCGCCGCGATCGCACTGAGCTGGTCAAGCTGTGCCCCGTCCGCCCTTCGGCGGGCGGGGCATTGCTGTTTGGTTCAAATGTTGCATGCCCAACCGATGGGTAACCAGTGGCGTCAGTAAGATCGCACCATGACTGAGACCGGTACTCCCAGCTCCGTGACCCTCCGCTTCCTTGCCGCCCCCATGGACGTGGGCCACAGCGGTTCCGTAGACGCGGGAACGGTCCTTGAGTGGGTGGACAAGGCTGCCTACGCTGCCGCCGTGGGCTGGGCAAAGTCCTACTGCGTCACGGCCTATGTGGGGAACATCCACTTCGCCGATCCCGTGAACAGTGGAGACATGGTGGAAGTGGAAGCGACCATCGTCTACACGGGGCGTTCGTCCATGCACATCCGGACCGTGGTGTCCTCGGGGGATCCGAAGGGCGGCCCGGCCACCATGCGCAGCCAGTGCATGGTCATCTTTGTGGCGGTTGGCGAGGACGGAAAACCGATCCCGGTGAAGCAGTTCGAGCCGGTGACGGCTGAGGAGATTGAGCAGCGCGACCATGCCCTTGCCCGCATCAAAATCCGCGAGCAGATCGTCGAAGCCATGAACCGCCAGGAATATACGGATGCGGGCACTGCCGAGCGGGTAACGCTGCGGTTCATGGCCGCTCCCACGGACGTGAACTGGGGTGGAAAAGTTCACGGCGGCATCGTGATGAAGTGGATTGACGAGGCCGCCTACGTCTGCGCGTCCCGCTACTGCGGGATGGACACCGTGGCCGTGTTTTCCGGTGGAGTCCGGTTCTACCGCCCGCTGCTGATCGGCCATGTGGTCGAGGTGGAAGCCCGCCTGGTGTACACGGGGACGAAGGGCATGCACATCGCCGTCCATGTCCGCTCCGGCGATCCCAAGGGCGGCGAATTGAACCTCACCACCTACTGCCTCACCGTGATGGTGGCGCGTGACGCCGACGGAAATTCCGTGCCCGTTCCACCCTGGGTGCCCGCCAGCGAAGAGGACAAGAGGCTCCACGCCCATGCCCGCGAACTGCTGGAAATCAGGGGCACTGCGCCGGGGAACCGGCTGCCGAACCATCTGCTGGCGCAGGGCTGAAGACCAGCGTCCAAAAGTCCTGCAGGACGCCCCTGGAGGGAGCACGCCAGCCTAGAAGCCTCCGCCGCCGGCGTCGGCCGCCATGTTGGCGAAGCGGGAGTAGTGGCCCTGGAAGGCCACCACGATGTCCTTGGTGGGGCCGTTACGGTGCTTGGCCACCAGGATGTCGGCCTCACCCGCACGCGGTGATTCCTTGTCATAGACGTCCTCGCGGTGGAGCAGGATCACCATGTCCGCGTCCTGCTCAATGGAGCCGGATTCACGGAGGTCCGACACCATAGGCCGCTTGTCCGAGCGCTGCTCCGACCCACGGTTCAGCTGCGACAGGGCGATCACGGGAACCTGCAGTTCCTTGGCCAGCAGCTTCAGGGCACGGGAAAACTCGGAGACTTCCTGCTGGCGGGACTCCACCTTCTTGCCGGAACTCATCAACTGCAGGTAGTCGAGGATGACGAGCTTGAGATCGTGCTGCTGCTTCAGCCGGCGGCACTTGGCGCGGATTTCCATCAGGGACATGTTGGGGCTGTCGTCGATGAACAGCGGGGCATCGTTCATGCGGCCCATAGTGGTGGCGATCTTGGACCACTGCTCGTCCTTGATGGTGCCCTTGCGGAGATCCTGCAGCCCGATGGTGGCCTCGGCCGAGAGGAGGCGCATGGCGATCTCGTTCCGGCCCATTTCGAGCGAGAACATAACAGTAGCCAGATTGTTTTTGATGGCGGCGGAGCGGGCAAAGTCCAGGGCGAAGGTGGATTTACCCACGGCGGGACGGGCGGCGATAACGATCATCTGGCCCGGGTGGAGCCCGTGCGTGAGCTCGTCGAGTTCAAAAAAACCGGTGGGCACACCGGTCATGCCCTCGCCGCGGTGGCCGGACGCCTCAATCTCGTCCACGGTGGACTCCATGACGTCCTTGAGCACTACGTAATCCTCGGCTGTGCGCCGCTCGGCTACGGCGTATACCTCCGCCTGGGCCTGGTTCACCAGGTCCTCCACCTCGCCGTCCGAGCCGTAGCCCAGCTGAACGATCTTGGTGCCAGCAGTCACCAGACGCCGGAGCACGGCCCGTTCGGCAACGATCTCGGCGTAATACCCCGCGTTGGCCGCGGTGGGAACGGTCTGGATCAGCTCATGCAGGTAGGCAGGCCCGCCAATCCGGTTGATCTCCGCGCGCTTGGTGAGCTCGTCGGAGACCGTGACGGCGTCAGCGGGCTCGCCGCGGCCGTAGAGGTCAATGATGGCTTCATAGATGGTTTCGTGTGCAGGCCGGTAGAAGTCCTGGCCACGGAGGATTTCAACAACATCGGCAATGGCGTCCTTGGACAACATCATTCCGCCGAGGACCGATTGTTCGGCGGGGATGTCCTGCGGAGGCTTCCGGCTCACGTCCGATCCGCGGGTGGCCTCGATCGGGTCCAGATGCGCTACTGACAAAGCTGCCGTCCTCCACTGTGTACCGGGGACCGAAGTCCCCGGGGCTAACCATCCTGCTAAAGGCATCGCGCCGCAGACGCTGCGCTCAGCCACCTGTCCAGGTTTACCGGCGGGGTCTGACAATCCTGCGCACCCGCGGGTGCGCGGGCCTTCGCCGGAGTTATCCCCACTATCCACAGGTTTTCCACATTTGGCCGTCCCTGCAGGTTGCAGCGGTCCGCCCCGTACCGTTTCACCGTCCTTTTGAGAGCCGTCCCGGGCGGCGAAGAACAGGTACCCCGCTACGCTAGCCGCCAGGAGTTCAGCGTCAAAGCCAGCATGCCCCGGAGGGTGTGGATAACCTGTGCAGTACCGGGCATAGCTTGTGCACAGCCTGTGGGGAAAGCTGTGGAAACTAAAAAACTTTGACGCACCTTAGGCGTCTGACCTGCGGAAACGCGCCGCCCAGCATGTGGAGCAAATATTTCTTTTGCGGAAATTCATCCACAGCCTGCGCGGGAGCGCGGGCAGGGAGAGGTGCACGGGGAGGGGCCGCCGGATACTGCGGGCGCCCCATGTGGGGGGCATCATATTCCGCCCTGCCGATTTGACCCGGCACCCTCGCCGCCTCTATGCACGCTGCCGAATATTGCTGTGGATAACCCGGATCTGGCATAAGCTCTATGCATGGGCGAACTACTGCTGATGCTGTTGCCTGCAATTGTTTTGGTGGCGCTCATCTGGGGTCTTTTCACAGCCCTGAGCCCGCGGGATTCCGGGATGTCCGACGCCGAAAGATACCAGCGCGACCTGGCGGAGCGTTCGGCGCAGCACTACGCAGCCCAGGTCGAGGCTGCCACCGCCGCCCGCGCCAGGCTGGAACGGAATACGATGCCCAGCCAGAATACCGCCCAGGCAAAGCAATCAGATCTGGCTGCTGCCAGGAAGCACATAGAACGGCTTTAAACAATGGAATCGCTTGTGGCCCCTGTCCTTATCCTCCTGGCAGTCATTGCGGGAGTAACGCTGGCTGCCCGCGCCATCAGCAGACGGAAGACCGCCCGCAGCGCTGAGCCGGCGGAACCGGCCGTTACGCCCGCTGAGCTGGCGCGCACGGCCGCTGGCAAACTTTCCGAAGAGGAGCACCGCAGGCTCTATGCCTTGATCGCACAGGGCCAGGCCATGGCGGCCATTAAGCTGTACTACGAGATCACGGGGGAGGGCCTGCGGGCGTCCCGCGACGCTGTCGGGGCGCTGGCAGCCCACCCCCAGCCGTACCGGGGAACAGAGGCGCCCGCTTCCCCCGTTGAAGACGACGAGGACGAAGAACCGGAGCGCTTCCCCTACCGCTACCGGGCAATTGCCAGCAAGGGCGATGTGACCCGGGAAGTCAGCAGCAACATGCTCAATGACGAGATCTACGGAAGGATCCGCACGCTGGCCCGGAGCGGCGATACGGAAGCTGCGGCCGCCGCCCTGACCCGGCACTCGGACATTAACCTGAAGCAGGCGAGGGAGTTCATCGAACTACTGGACGACTGACCTGCGCGGTGTCGGCCTTCCATGCGAGATGCGTTCCGGGTGGGCCGGGCTAGAAGTCGAACATCTCTCCCAGCCAGCCTTCCTTTTTCTTATGACGCCGCCGGTCACCGTCCCGGTCATAGTCCTGCTTGCCGTACCGGCGGTCGTCGTGGCCGTGCTGCTCCCGGCGCGGTTCAAAGTTGGGATACAGGGGCGGGGGTACTACAGCGGGAGTTGGCATCGATGGACGTGCCGGGGCCGGGCCGGGCAGGGAATCTGCTGCCCGGTCCAGGATCTTGTCCAGTTCCCCGCGGTCGAGCCACACCCCCCGGCATTGGGGGCAGTAGTCGATCTCCACCCCGCTGCGCTCGGTCATCAACAGTTCCACTGAATCCACAGGACATTTCATGTCCACACAACGTCCCGGGCCGCCCGAAAGTTCGGTGCGGCGGTCTTATCGGGCGCCCGAGATGCCTGCCAACAGCTGCTCAAAAGGCAGGGACTCCATCGGGGCGGGCTTCCGGCCCGGCTGCGGTCCTTCAAGCAGTCGCGTAAATTCGCCGGCGGCCCGGTCGATGCGCTCGGCAAGGCCTGAGCCGCCGTCGTCCGCAGTGCCCCAGTCCTGGGGGCCGGCGAAGACGCCGGTAGCTGCTATCCGCGTGCGAAGGTAGCTGAACAATGGACGAAGGGCGTAGTCGAGGACCATCTGGTGACGGTCCGTGCCACCGGTGGCACCCAGCAGGACAGCCTTGCCGTCCAGTGACTTGGGGTCCAGGACGTCGATGAATGACTTGAAGAGGCCACTGTAGGACGCGCTGAAGACGGGCGTCACAGCAATGATGCCGTCCGAGGCTTCCACGCCCGCAATCACCTCAGCGAGGCGGAGGGCGGCGTAGCCGGTCACAAAGTTGTTGGCGATGTCCACAGCAAGGTCGCGAAGTTCCACGACGTCCACCTGCACGCTGAAGCCTGCCGCGTTGAGCTGCCGCTCGGCGGAGGCGGCCAGCTGGTCCGCCAGCAGGCGGCTCGACGACGGTACGCCTAGTCCGGCGGAAAGGACTGTGATGCGGCGGGTCTCCATGGCATTCTCCTGTTGCTTGTTCATTGATCATACATGCGTTTGCATCTATCACCTGAACGGAGGCAGCTCTCCAGGTATTCCCGCTTGCGGGCTTACAACACCACTGATCCCCGAATGCAGGTGGTGGAATGTCCGCCTACCCAAATGTCGCCGTCTTCAGCCTTGATGTGAAGCCGGCCGGCGCGGCCGAGCACAGTCCCCTGCGCGGCCACGTAGTCTTCCGGGGCCCTGTTGCTGCTCATGAGCCAGTGCGCCACTCCGGCGTTGAAACTGCCCGTGACGGGGTCCTCTATGATGGCGTCACCGGGAAGGAACGTCCGCACTTCAAAGTCCGCATCGGCTCCTGGATTGCGGGCTCCGACCACTCCCACCTTCAACCCGCCCATCGCAGCGAAATCCGGCTGGACCGCCAGCACCTGTTCAGCAGACCCGAGCAGCACGCCGATCCACTCGGGACCGTTAACCAGCCAGGAAGCGTCAAGGATTTCGGATTCGGGAAGGCGCAGGCCGGCCGCCAGCTGGGCCCGAAGGGTGTCCTCCACGGGGCCAAAGCGGGTAAGCGGCGGCGCCGCGAAGGCCAGCCGGCCGGCGTCGTGCTTAACGCGGACCAAACCGGCGCCGCACTCCTGGACCACGAAGCCGTCAGTCTTTGGCACACCTCCCGCTTGCAGCCAGGCGTGCGCCGAGCCAAGTGTCGGATGCCCGGCGAACGGAAACTCCTCGCTGCCCGTGAATATCCGCACGCGGTAGTCGGCCCGGGGATCTGTTGGGGGCAGCAGGAACGTGGTTTCGGAAAGGTTGGTCCAGTGGGCGAACTGCTGCATCTGTTCCGCGGACAGTCCCTCGGCGTCAAGAACGACGGCGAGGGGGTTGCCGCGGTACGGCTCACGGGAGAAGACATCAACCTGGTGGAAGGGGCGGCTGCGCTGGGATGGTGAGGTCACCGGTGCAGGCTATCACCGGGTGCTGGCAGGCAGGCGGCCGACGTGCTCGCCGGGACGGTGCGGACGGGCTACCACCACGTGATGGCGGAGCCAGCCCCTAGCGTTTCTTGGGCAGACGAAAGACCCCCGCCGCCGGAGCCCGGCGACGGGGGTCATTCTGCAGTTAAAACTACTTGCCTGCCACTACGTCGAGTTCGATCACAGCAGCAACGTCGTCGTGCAGACGGACGTTGGCCTGGTAGGAACCAACCGACTTGATGTGTGCCGGCAGTTCAACCTTGCGCTTGTCGATGCGGCCAAGGCCAGCGGCCTCAACAGCATCAGCCACGTCGGCCTGCTTGACGGTGCCGAACAGGCGTCCGGTCTCGCCAGCCTTGACAACGAGCTTGACCGGCTTGGCGGAGAGTGCCGAGGCCTGCTTCTGAGCGTCTTCCAGGGAAGCGTGCTCGCGGGCGGCGCGGGCAGCCTTGATGGACTCAACCTGCTTCTCGCCACCCTTCGACCAGGTCAGGGCGAAGTTGCGGGGGAGCAGGTAGTTACGTGCGTAACCGTCCTTGACCTCTACAACATCGCCAGCAGCACCGAGACCGGTTACTTCGTGGGTCAGAATGAGCTTTGCCATGTTAGTTAATCCCTTCCTTAGCCGCGGCCAGCGCCGGAGTAAGGCAGCAGGGCAACTTCGCGGGCGTTCTTGATTGCCTGTGCGATCTTGCGCTGTTCCTGCACCGTGACGCCAGTGACGCGACGGGCGCGGATCTTTCCGCGGTCGGAGATGAACTTGCGCAGCAATGCTACGTCCTTGTAGTCGATGACAGTGATGTCAGCGGCCTTCAAGGGGTTGGACTTTGGTTTGGGCTTACGGAGTTCAGCCTTAGCCATCGTGGAGCTCCTAATCTAGGGAGCCCGTGGATGTTGATCCACGGGATGGTGGTGGTCCGACGGCGGCAGTCACCTTGGTGCCTTGCGGCTCCTCCGGTGGTCCCGGCGTCGGGCCTTTATTGGTTGTTAGAAGGGAGGTTCGGAATCGGGGCCGTTGCCCCAGCCGCCTGCATTGGAGACACCGGGCGTAGCCCAAGGATCATCCTGTGCAGCCTGCTGGTTGCCGCCGCCCCAGCCTCCACCGGAGTTGCCGCCCTGGTTCCCACCAGAGTTGCCTCCTCCGAAGCCACCGCCGCTGTTGCCGCCGCCAAAGCCACCCTGGGCGCCGCTTCCGGCACCCCCAGCGCCGGAGCGCTGGGTACGGTTGACCTTGGCATTGGCGTAGCGCAGGCTGGGGCCGATTTCATCGACTTCCAGCTCAATAACGGTGCGCTTTTCGCCTTCTTTGGTTTCGTAGGAACGGCTCTTCAGGCGCCCGGTAACAATCACGCGCATTCCCTTGGTGAGGGACTCGGCGACGTTCTCGGCCGCTTCACGCCACACAGCGGCGCGGAGGAACAGGGTTTCCCCGTCCTTCCACTCGTTGGACTGGCGATCAAAGGTGCGGGGGGTGGAAGCGATGGTGAAGTTCGCTACTGCCGAACCGGACGGTGTGAACCGCAATTCCGGGTCATTGGTGAGATTACCGATGACCGTAATGGTGGTCTCGCCTGCCATCTACTGCCTCCTTGTTCGATCCTGGGTGAAGAGTGCGTTTCCTGCGGGGTAAAGAATGAAGATGGGGCTGAAATTACTCAGCAACAACCTTCTGCTCTTCGGGGCGGGTGATCTTGGTGCGCATGATGGTCTCGTTAAGAGACAGCTGGCGGTCAAGTTCCTTGGCGGTTTCCGGCTTGGCGGTGAAGTTCACCACGGCGTAGATTCCTTCGGACTTCTTCTTGATGTCGTAAGCCAGACGGCGACGGCCCCAGATGTCAACCTTTTCGATGGTTCCACCATCGTTGGTGATGACGTTCAGGAACTTCTGAAGCGACGGCTCAACGGTACGCTCTTCGACCTCGGGGTCGATGATTACCATCAATTCGTAAGGACGCATATGTGAACCCACCTCCTTTGGGCTAAGCGGTTACGGCATTTCCGTAACAGGAGGTTCATTTGCGATGCCGTGCAAGGCCCCGCCGCCGGAACGGAGGCAGGACGCAGCACAGACTTCAATATCTTAGTGCATTTGGACCGGATAGGCGATTCGCGCTTGACTCAAGGCTATCGGCCATGATGGTGCAGCTTGCACGGCGAATGCGGCTATGTGGAAAACCCTCGGGTCGCTTATGACGCCGGACCGGCACCCACAGTCACATCCTTGCTGCCTGCGTCGTCAGCTGCTGTGCCCCGGCCGCCGTTCCGGTAACGCCAGACGCCGATTACCACCACCACGGCAGCCAGGCCCAGCGAGAGGAACAGGGATTCACGGGTGGACTCCAGGATCAGCATGCCGATCAGCAGGGCCACGATGCTGGCGATGGCCACCCATGTGAGGTAGGGGAAGAGCCACATCTTCAGTGCCAGGTCCTTGGCAGCAGCGCCCATGCGCCTGCGCAGGACCAGCTGCGAGGAGGCAATGACCAGCCACACGAACAGGGCGATGGCACCGGAGGTGTTGACCAGGAACAGGAACACCGTATCCGGGGCGATGTAGTTCAGGCCCACGGTGACGAATCCCACCACGGTGGAGGCGAGCACTGCCGCTGCGGGCACTCCACGCCTGGAGATCTTTGTCCAGGATGCGGGGGCGTCGCCGCGCCGCGAGAGGGAAAAGAGCATGCGGCTGGCGGTGTAGAGGCCGGAGTTCAGGCAGGACAGCACGGATGTGAGGACCACAATGTCCATGATGGTGCCCGCACCCGGGATACCGAAGAGCTCGATCACTGCCACATAGGGGCTTTTGGCAACACTTGCGTCGTTCCACGGCAGCAGCGTAACCACGATGGCAATGGAGCCGATGTAGAACACCAGGATGCGCCAGACGGTCGACTTCACGGCCTTCTTCACGGCATCCACGGGATTCTCCGACTCACCGGCGGCGATCGTGGCGATTTCGGCGCCAAAGAAGGAGAAAACCACCACCAGGATGCCGGCCAGCACTGCCCCCGGGCCATTGGGCAGGAAGCCGCCGTTCTCGACCAGGTTGCTCAGTCCGGGCGCGGGAACGCCGGGCACGAGCCCCAGGATGGCAGCCACGCCAAACAGCAGGAACAGCACGATCGCGGCAACCTTGATGGAGGCGAACCAAAACTCGAACTCCCCGTAGGACTTCACGGAGCCCAAGTTGGTAAGGGTGAGCAGGACCATCAGGATCAGCGCCCAGACCCATTGGTCAATGCCGGGAACCCAGCGGTGCATGATGGCTGCGCCCGCAGTTGCTTCGATGCCAAGCACGATGATCCAGAACCATGCGTACAGCCAGCCGATGCTGAACCCGGCCCACCGTCCAAGCGCCTTATCCGCGTAGGTGGAGAACGAGCCCGTCTCAGGGTTGGCGGCGGCCATTTCGCCGAGCATGCGCATGACCAGGATCACCACCACGCCGGCAGCCATGTAGGCCAGCAGGATTCCCGGCCCTGCCTGTTGAATGGCCGCACCGGAGCCGACGAACAACCCGGCACCGATAACGCCGGCTATCGCGATCATGGACAGGTGCCGCGGTTTGAGCGACTTGGCTAATTGCTGGTCAGCGGGCATGGGTGCGCCGTCCTTAGGTTTGCTCGGAGGGGATGGCACCAGGCTCAGCACGGACCAAGACAGCGCCGGGAACGTGCCACCCGGTACAGTCGATCACAGGTTTCTCCCACCCTAGACGTGCCATCCCGGCTCCACGACAGTGCAGCGGCACAAAAACCACTGTTCCGGATTGGGCGGGTTCCTATTTTGTGGGCCCTTGATGAACCAGATGATTCCTGTCGGGCATATGCGAAACCCTGATGAAATCTTCGCCTAACGGTAGTGGCATACGGTGACGTGCCGCCAGGGGCCGGATGCCGAAAACGCTACGGAACACTTCGGAAGAACAGCTCTGTCACAGCCGCCAGCATGTGAGGATCCTCCACCCCGCACAGCTCCCGGGCAGAGTGCATGGAAAGCAGCGGAACGCCTACGTCCACGGTCCTGATGCCCAGGCGCGTGGCAGTCAGCGGGCCAATGGTCGAGCCGCAGGGGATCGCGTTGTTGGACACAAACTCCTGGTACGGGACGCCGGCTTCGCCGCACAGCCGGGCCCAGAAAGCTGCCCCGTTGGCGTCCGTGGCGTAGCGCTGGTTGGCATTGATCTTCAGCAGCGGGCCGCCGTTGAGTACGGGGTGATTAGCGGGGTCGTGCCGCTCGGCGTAGTTGGGGTGGACGGCATGCCCGGCGTCCGCCGAGACACAGAACGACGCCGCCAGTGCCTGCCGCCGTTGGCCCACGGTGGCATCGAGGCCGTCCGAGATGCGCACCAGCACATCCTCAAGGATGGGCCCGCAGGCCCCTGAGCGGGAGTTGGAGCCGATCTCCTCGTGATCGAAGGCAGCAAGGACTGCGATCGGCCCACCGGTGGCCGCACTGCCAACAGAAGAAGCGTGGCCAATCAACGCCACCAACCCCGCATGGGTGGCCGAAAGGTTATCCAGCCGCCCGGACGCGAAGAACTCCCCGTTGCCCCCGAAAACCGCAGGTGCCTGTGTGTCTGCCATGACGACGTCGTACCCGCCAATCCGGGCAGGGTCCACGGCAGCACCGGGAACATGGGAAGCCAGCACCGCCAGCACGTCAGAATCCCCGGAATTGCCGAGCCCCCACACGGGATTCATGTGCCGCTGCTTGTCCAGCGTCAGGCCCTCATTCACGGCGCGGTCCAGGTGGACGGCCAGTTGCGGGAAGCGAAGCATGGGACCGGTTGCCGTCAGGTGCTCGGTACCGTCCAGCATGACCAGCCGCCCGGCCAGCTGCAGCTCCCGGTCCAGCCAGGAGTTCAGCAGGGGCCCGCCGTACACCTCCACCCCGGCCTGCAGCCAGCCGTGCGCACCAATGCTGGGCTTGGGCTTGAGCTTGAAGGACGGCGAATCAGTGTGCGCCCCCAGGATGTTGAACCCAGTGGTGGGTCCGGCGCCCTCGGGGACCACCCAGGCGATCAGCGCGCCGTCGCGGATGATGAAGAATGAACCGGTACCGCCCTCCCAGGGCTCCAGCTCATCCAGCCGGACAAACCCGGCGTCCAGCAGCCGGCGGCCCGCTTCGTGCACGGCGTGAAAGCTCGACGGCGATGCGCTGACGTAGTCGCCAAGGTCCTGGATGTGGTCTGCAGCGGAGGATGAAGAAGGCATGCTCCCGAGTCTAGAGGGTGACGTTGAGCCCCGCCGTGTAGCCTGCCGCTGCTGATCCGGTCATGGTGGCGAGCTGGTAGATGCCGCCGTCGTTCCTGAACACGCTGTCCGACTGCAGGGTAGTGCGGCCCATGCTGCGCCTGCTCGCCTCGTAGCCCGGGGAGGCATAAACGTCGTCGCAGGACGCCTTTGTGAGCGCAATCTGCGAAACGGCCAGTACCTGCCCTGCCGCCGTCGCGTTGTTCATCGACTCGAACACCTCGAAGTGGATGTGCGGCCAGCGTCCGGGGTAGGCGCCGGGGAAGATCGACGTGAAGGTAGCCTGGCCGTTGGCGTCCGCTTCCTGGACGCCGCGCAGGTAGTTTTCGTCCGTTAGTTCCGGGTCGTACATCGAATACCTGCCTTCCCGGTCGCAGTGCCACGCATAGACGGCCGTCCCGGCCAGCGGGACGCACCCGTTGGCGTTATCCAGCAGCGTCAGGGTGAACGTCAGCGGTACCCCTTCGGCCCTGGCGGTCCCGGTCCCGAAGCTGGATGCGATGTCCCGCCGCACTACTCCCGAGGCTTCCAGCAGGTTGGGACCGTTCGAGCCGTCGGCCGGAAAGGGCCCGGCCGTTTCCCGCGGAATCTCCACGCCGCACTCGGCAATGGCCCGGGTCAGGGTGGGTGACGGCGACCCGGACACAGCAGCACCGCCCGACCCTGCGGTTGCCGGGGCGGCGGACGACGTCGCAGGGCGGGCACTGGTGGGCGGCCCGCCAGGGGTGCAGGCAGCCAAGGCAGCGGCGGCACCGCCTGCGCCCAAGAACATGCCCAGCGACCGGCGGCTCATGATGGTGGACAGGTCGAATTCAAGCCCGCGGTCGTGGTTTGGGTGGGGGACATGGTTGTTCATGCCACTATCCAACCGCCCCGCCTCCCGCCTGCATAGGGTTTCCGGCGTGAGCGTGCGTCAGTAGTCCGGGTTGCTGGGAACCACCAGGCCGGTTTCGTACGCATAAACCACTGCCTGGACGCGGTCGCGGAGGTGGAGCTTGGTAAGGATGCGCCGGACATGCGTTTTCACCGTGGCCTCGGACAGGAAATACCGGTGGGCAATCTCCGCATTGGACAGGCCCTCGGCCATGGCCTGCAGCATTTCGGTCTCCCTGGGCGTCAGGTCGGCCAGGAGCGGATCGGGTGAAGGAGCCGACGGCACCGGCTTGGCCGCACCGCGGACATACGTTTCCAGCAAGCGCTGGGTGATTCTGGGTGCCACTACCGCGTCCCCGCTGGCCACCACGCGTACCGCGTTGATCAATTCCGACGGCGCAGCGTCCTTCAGCAGGAACGCAGATGCGCCCGCCTGGAGACCCGAGAAGGCATACTCATCCACATCGAAGGTGGTCAGGATAATGATCCTGCAGCAGGCTCCGGATTCCGTGATGGCACGTGTCGCCCCGATACCGTCCAGCACGGGCATCCGCACATCCATCAACACCACATCCGGGTTCAATTCCCGGACCTGGCGGACGGCTTCTGCGCCGTTGGACGCTTCACCCACGATCCGCAGGTCATCCTCGCCCTCGAGGATGAGCCGAAAACCCATCCGGAGCAGCGGCTGATCATCCACCAGCAGGACGGTAATGGCCTGATTATTGGTCATGCTTTGCCTTGGAGTTCGTAATTAGTGAGGGACTCGGAAACATCATCGCCAGGCCAGGTAAGGACGGCGTGCACTCGCCAGCCGCGCCCGCTGCGGCCGGCTTCCACCGTGCCTGCATAGATCCGGGCCCGTTCAGCCATTCCGGTGATTCCCTGGCCGGTGCCGTAGGAGCCGTGTCCCGCGGCAGGCGCCGCGCCGTCGCCAGGGGCGGGATGCCCTGGAACTCCTGCGCCGTCGTCGAGCACGTCGATGGTGACCGTTGAACCCGTGCGGACAATCGAGACGTCCACGCGCCCCAGGGAACGGCCGTAGCGGAGCGTGTTGGTCAGTGATTCCTGGACAATCCGGTACACGGTGAGCTGGAAGGCGGCATCGTCGGGCAGCGCCGGACCCGTATGGGAGTAGTGCAGGGGCAGGCCCGCGGTGCGGAACCCCTCCAGCAGCTTGGAAAGGTTGTCCCCCGCAGCCAGCGGTGGCGGCGCCGCTGCCCCCGCATCATCCCGAAGGACACCCAGGACACGCCGCATGTCGGCGAGGGCGGTCCGCCCGGTCCGGGACAGTTCACCCAGCACCTCACCGGCGCGATCCGGACTTTTCCGGACCACGACGGCGGCGCCGTCCGACAAACTGATCATCACCGTCAGGGAGTGGGCAACGACGTCGTGCATTTCCCGTGCGATCCGGTTCCGTTCGTTCACCGACGCGAGCCGGGCGGTCCGGGCCGCCCACGCGGCAACTTCCTGCTCGTGTTCCCGCCGTTGCCGGACCGAGATCCCGATGCCGGTGGCGATGAAGTTGGAGAGGGTGATGGTGGCTCCGGTGGCGATGCTGGTCAGCAGGTGGAAGTCGCCCGGGTTGACTCCGGTGTCGTTGACGAAGGAGTTCTCCATCGGGCCGACGGCGGCCAGCAGGTAGAGAAGGGCCAGCGGCGCGGTGGCCACCGCCATGGTGATGAGCGCGAAGCGGCGGGTGTGGGCCACTGCCACGGCGTACAGCGAGAACCAGAGGCCGGCCGACACATTGGAACCCCACGGATGCAGCAGTGTGACCGCCACCTCCGCCACGGCGACAAAGGCAACAAGGCCCACGGGGTGGAAACGGCGGAGGAACAGCGCCGCGGCCACCGCTACCAGCAGGGCGATGGCGGGCCAGTTGCCGGACCTGGTGGCGTCCACCACCGTGGGTGCCACCAGCAGGCTGTAGCTGATGGCCACCACGCCGTCCATCACAAGGGGATGCCGGTGCAGGTAGCGGCGGACGTGCCCCCTGCGCCTGGCGGTGAGCTCGGCAAAGGACGCGTCGGCCTGTCCGGCCGGCGCGTCCTTTCCAACTGCCGTTTCTGTCATGGTCCTGGTTCTTGGTCCCTGTTTAGACGTCGCGTTTCTTCAGGACGATCATTGCGGGGACCAGGAACAACAGCACGTAGCCCAGGAAGATCAGGCCGCCGTGCCAGGGATCGATCACGCCGTCTGTGTGGCCGATGGAGAGGAAGCGTCCGCCGGCCTCGCTCGGAATGTACTGCGGAACGTACTTCCAGAATTCACCGGGGATAAGGGTCATAAAACCGGCGGCGATGGAGAGGACAAAGAACATGGCCACCAGCACCGTGATGCCGCCGGCCGAGTTGCGCAGCAGCGTCCCCAGGGAAAGGCCGATCAAGGCAACGCCGGCCACATAGAGGCCGCCGGTGAAGATGCTGTACAGCACGCCGTCGGTGGACCAGTCCAGGTCGAAGCCCATGCCCTGGAACACGGGCATGGCGATCAGGAAGGTTGCTGCTCCGGCGATGGTGGTGATCACGTAGGAAATGACCGCAAGGATGATTGCCTTGGCCACAAAAGCGGGCGTGCGGCGAGGTACGGCGTTCATGGTGGAACGGATCATTCCGGTGGCGTATTCGGAGGACATAAAGAGCACCGCCAGTGATCCGAGGATCAGGATGCCGATCTGCAGGCCTGCGTTGGGCAGGTTGTAGAGGTCGAAGCCGGAGCCCGGCGGGAAGGACGCCTCGAGCATTTCTGGCGCCATCGTCTGGCCCTGCTCCCTGGCGCTCCGGATCATCTCTTCGAGGTAGGTGTAGCGGATCAGGACGGTCAGCGCGCCAACGCCGACGATGGCTGCCAGCGTCAACAGGAGCAGGATTCGGGTGGACATCAGGGACCAAAGCTTGATCCATTCAGACCGCAGGACGCCGCCAAAGGTCACGCCCCGTGTTCCCGCAGAGGACCGGGTGGGGGCGGTACGGGTTTCAGTCATGGTGCTCATCGTCCTTACTTTCCTGCCGCTGCCGGTGCGGCCACTGCGGGTCCGCCGGTCAGGTGCGAGTGGTATTCCACTTCGTCCTTGGTGAGGTCGAAGTACGCGTCTTCAAGGGAGGACATCTGTGGGGTCAGCTCGTACAGCAGGACGCCGTTGTCCAGGGCCACCTGCGCGATCCGGCGGGAATCCATTCCCATGACCTCAAGGGTTTCGGGCTCGCTTTGGTCCACGGTGACACCGTCCCCTGCCAGGAGGGCAGAGAGTCGCAGGGCCTCGCTGGTGCGCACGAGGGTCCTGGCCTGCCGAGTTCCGGCAATGATCTCCTTGACCGGTGCATCGGCAATGATCCGTCCACGGCCAATAACGATCAGGTGGTCAGCGGTCTGCGCCATTTCGCTCATGAGGTGCGAGGACAGGAAGACGGTTTTGCCCTGGTTCGCGAGGTACCGGACCAGGTTGCGGACCCACAGGACTCCCTCCGGGTCCAGGCCGTTGACGGGCTCGTCCAGGATGAGCGTCTGGGGATCGCCCAGAAGCGCGGCCGCGATTCCCAGCCGCTGGCCCATACCGAGCGAGAAACCGCCTGCCTTCTTGCGGGCCACCGCCTCCAGGCCGGTCATCTCGATGACCTCATGGACCCTGGTCTTGGGAATGCCGTGCGTGGCGGCCATGGCCAGCAGGTGGTTGTAGGCGCTGCGGCTCGTGTGCACGGCTTTGGCGTCCAGCAGCGCCCCCACCTCGTGCAGCGGTGCCTTGTGGTGTGCGTACGGCAGGCCGTTCACGGTGACGGAACCCGACGTCGGCCGGTCCAGGCCCATGATCATACGCATCGTGGTGGATTTACCGGCGCCGTTGGGGCCCAGGAAGCCCGTGACCAGCCCTGCTTGGACGGTGAAGCTGACCCCTGCCACGGCGGTTTTTCCGCCATAAACCTTGGTCAGGCCTTGTGCCTCAATCATGTGTTGTTCCTTCGGACGGCGGCAGATGGCTGCGGCAGATGTTTTTGGGACGCTTGTGTATCCACCACGCTACCGATGCGAAGCCCTGTTTTCGCCGGTCTCAGGGATGATTCAGGGGTGAACCGGGGTAGTCCCCCTGGATGAGGCGGCGTCCCCATCAGGGGAAGGCTCTGTCAGGGGCGGGGGGAGTAGTAGGCAAGCGCCCGCGGCCGCACCCTGTATTCCACACTGCGAACGCCGGCCAACGCCTCGCCGTCGACCGCCAGCACCAACGGCGATCCACCTGCTTCGATTCGCACCTCGCTTGCCTCCGACACATGGGTGATGCCTGAGGTGGCAACCGTGCCGGTCAGCACGGACCAGAGCAGCCGCAACCGGGCGAAGGATTCGTCTGCCGTGATCATGCGCACGTCCAGAACGCCGTCGTCCATCACGGGCCGCAGCAACGGGGCATGGTCCCGGGGGTAATGCCGGCCCCGTCCCACGTACGCGATCCACACCTTGTGCAGCCTGCCGTCCACCGCGAGGGTGGTGGGGGTGCCGGCAGCGAACGTGCGGAACATGGCCACTACTCCGGCGAGGGGCTTTCCCATTGCCGGCTGCAGCTGCTCCCGCCGCCGCACGAAGTTGGGATACACGCCGACGCTGGACGTGTTGAGCATCGTCACTTCCGCTTTTTCGGGCTTCCCGGCCACGCCTCGCTCAACCGTCACGGCCCCGACGTCGGCCAGGGCAGCTTCGCCGTCTGACGCCGCTGCCAACGCTTCCCTGAGGCTCCCCGTTCCGGCGTCGCGGGCGAAGTGGTTGATAGTTCCGCCGGGCAGGACCAGCAGCGGGATCGAGCGCTCGATGGCTGCCGCGGCCGCCGCACCCACCGTCCCGTCACCGCCAAAGACGCCAAGTGCAAGGGTCCCGGGACGATCAGACGCGCCGCCAATTGCGCCGAGCAGGTCGTCGTCCGACTGCACCGTCGTTATATACGCTTTGGGGAATACTTGCTGAAGTGCGGCAGCTGTCTCCTTGGTGAAGGAGCCGCCCAAAGTGTTAACCACGATCGCCAGCCCTTCCCCCTCGGGCAGTCGTGGCGCAGGGGTCCAGGTCCTCGCAGTCTGGGGGAACGGGGGGCGTACCGGCCACCACCGCTTGGTGACCAGGGCCGCGCCGGCACCAATCGCGGACCCGAACAATACGTCCGAGGGCCAATGCGCCCCTGTGTGGACCCGCGAATAGGCCACCGCCAGCGCCGCAGGGGTCAGTGCCGCGCCCAGGGCAGGCTTGACCAGGCCTGCCCCAACTGCGAACGCCACAGCCGACGCCGAATGGCCGGACGGCATGGACGAGCTTTTCGGTTGCGGATGCACGAACCGGAACACGGGAAGGTGCTCCGGGAGCGGGCGGGCACGGGGCAGCAGGGTCTTGAAAACTCCGTTGGTAACGGCGGAGGCCACAGCCTGCGCGATCAGTCCGTGAAGTGCTGCGCGGCGCGGCCTGCCCGGGATGGTGGCCAGGACGGCGGCGATGCCCATCCACAGTTCTCCATGGTTCGCGGAGGCTGACAGCCGGCGAAAGAAGTCGTCATGGTTTCCGCCCGGCAGCTTCGATACATACCGTAGAAGGTATCTGTCTGTGCGGCTGATCCACTGGTGGCCCCGGCGCCATTTCCTGTGCATGCCCTCACCCTACCGCCGCCGCTGGAGGGCCACCGCGGAATGCCGGGTTCCCCGCAGGCCTTACTTGAGCTTTAGCGGCCTGGCTGCGCCGGCGAGCAGGAGCGCGAGGAGGATGGGCGCCAGGATCGCCAGCAGCGCGAGGTGGATTCCTGTGAGGTCGCCCAGGTACCCGAGCAGCGGCGGTCCGGCCAGGAACGAGGTGTATCCGAGTGTGGACACAACGGAAACCCTTGCTGCTGCATGCTGGGGGTCATCGGCGGCAGCGGACATCCCCATCGGGAAGGCCAGGGCCGCTCCTACACCCCAGAGCGCCGCGCCTACGGCCGCGAGCCACACGTTGCCTGCAAGCACGAAGAGGCAAAGACCGGCGGCTGCCGCTGCCATGCTGGCACGGAGGACGGCAACCCGGCCGTATGTGTCGATGACACGGCCGCCCAGGAAACGCATCGCTGTCATGGCCAGGACGAAGAGCGCGAACATCAGGGCGCCGGTGGACTCGGAGGTGCCGAGGCCGTCTACGGACGCCTTGGCAATCCAGTCATTGCCCGCACCCTCGGTCAGGGTGGCCCCAAGGACAACGACGCCGATGAGCAGCGTCCGGCTGTCCCGCCAGGCGGACGGGCCCCTGGCAGGCTTAGTCTCGCCCTCGGCCGGCGATGGTGCCGGGATGTGCGGAAGGAAATAGCGGGGAGCAATCATCGTTACCAGCAGCACGATGCCCACAATGACCAGCAGGTGCACCGGCAGGCCGACTCCCAGATTCGAAAGGCCTGCTCCAATCAGTGCGCCCAGGAAGGCCCCGCCGCTGAATGCAGCATGGAACTGGGGCATGATGGTCCGCCGGAGCTTGTGTTCAACGTCGGCCCCTTCAAGGTTCTGCGACACATCCCAGAGCCCAATGGCGATGCCAAAAAAGAACAACGCGACAGCCGTGCCCGGAATGGAGGCGATGGAGAGGGACAGGGCTATTCCCGCCCCGGCCACCGAGGCCAGCAACCCGCCGAACCGCACGGTGTTGGCTGTGCCGATCCTGCCCACTACCCAGCCGGCCGTTGGCAGGGCAAGCAAAGAGCCGATCGCGGTGCAAAGCAGCAGGGTACCCATCTGGCCGGAGGTTATCTGCAGGGTTTCGGTGACCGCAGGGATCCGCGCTGCCCAGCTGGCGAAAACCAGGCCGTTAATGCCGAAGACAACGAACGTGGCGGCAGCCGCTGCCTTCAGGCCAGCCTGCTGTGCCGTTCCGGTATTTAAGCTCATACATTCACTACTTCCACAGAGTTGTCATCGAGTCGCCGTTGTTCTTCAGGGCTGAACTCTTTGTTGGTGACCATGATGTCCACACGGTCAAGGCCGCCCACAAGGGCCCTGGCCACCGCGTCCCATTTGGCAGCGGAGGCGGCAAGCACAACGCGGGAAGCTGATTCGAGACCAGCCCGCTTTACGGCTGCGTCGTCCAGGTCGTGGGCCAGGAGGCCGTCCCGAAGGCCTACCGCGCAGGGCGTGACAACTGCAGTGTCGAAGCGCAGGGAGCGGACGTTCGATTCCGTGAGCGGGCCCCGGAAGCTCAGCTCGCCGGGGACAAGGCTTCCTCCCGGCAGGAGCAGCGTGGGGCGGATTCCGGCGGCGGCGGATTCCTCACCCGCGAGGACGTTGAGTGACCGGAGTGACATCGGCATGACGGTCAGGTCCCTGCTTACCAAGGCCCGGGCCACCTCCGTGGCGGTGCTTCCACTGTCCAGCCAGACATGCTCACGGTCGCGCAGCAGGCTTGCTACAGCAGCTGCGATGCGCTTCTTGGTGTCCTGGTCCTCGAGTTCACGCTGGCCGTAGCCTGGAGTTTGGCCGCGGCCGATGAGGCTCCGCGCCCCGCCGTGAACGCGACGGAGAACGCCGTTGGCGGCCAGGACTTCAAGGTCCCGCCGGATGGTTGCTCCCGAAGCGTCGCAGGCGAGAGCCAGCTCGTCCACCGTCACCTCGTGCCGCTGGCGAAGCAACTCCGCAATAGCGCGGTGCCGGTCATCCGTCCTCATGATCAAATGATAACAACTTCTGCTCATTTAATCAGAAGCTAACCACGACGCTCTCTCACTTGATGCGGCCTAAACGCAAACGCTCTCTCACTTACCGCAGGAAAACGGCCAACGCTCTTACACCTGTGCAAGAGCGTTGGCCAAAAACGTGCAGGAAGTGAGAGGGCGTTTCGTTAGCGGGCGCGCTCCACGCGCTTCTCGTCCCACACCGGCTCTGCGGACTCGTACACCTTGCCATCCGATCCGAACACCAGGAAGCGATCAAACGTACGGGCAAACCAGCGGTCGTGAGTCACGGCGAGGACCGTGCCCTCGAAGTGGTCAATCGCCCGTTCCAGTGCCTCGGCCGAGTGCAGATCCAAGTTGTCCGTGGGCTCATCCAATAGAAGCAGGGTGGCACCGCTCAACTGCAGGAGAAGGATCTGGAACCGGGCCTGCTGCCCGCCGGAAAGGGACTCGTACTTTTGCTCCGACTGCCCTGCAAGCCCATAACCGTCCAATGCCCCGGCTGCTGCCTCGCGGCCCAGGCCGGACCGGTGTTCGTCACCGCGGTGCAGGATTTCCAGCAGCGTCTTGCCCAGCAGGTCGGGCCGGACATGCGTCTGGGCAAAGAACCCGGGCCGGATCCTGGCACCGAGTTTCACAGTGCCCTCGTGCGGCACTTCGGCGATGAGACTAAGCGGCTCCGGCGAGGGCCCCTCCCCGAGCTTGCGAGGGGTGGGAGCCGCAGACAGCGCGGACACGGGCAGGTGCTCCCGTTCCGGGTCCGTGCCGCCCGTGGCCAGCAGCCGCAGGAAGTGACTCTTACCCGAACCGTTTGAGCCCAGCACGCCTACCCGGTCCCCAAACCACACCTCGGTGGAGAACGGCTTCATCAAGCCGGTGAGTTCAAGCTTCTCCGCCACGATGGCGCGCTTGGCGGTCCGCCCGCCCTTGAGGCGCATCTTCACGTTCTGCTCGATGGGCAGTGCCTCGGGCGGCCCGATTTCCAAAAACTTCGCCAAGCGGGTCTGGGCTGCGTGGTACCGGTTGGCCATGTCGGAGCGGAACGCGGCCTTGTTTTTGTACATGTTGACGAGTTCCTTGAGCTTGATGTGCTCCTCGTCCCATCGCTTGCGGAGTTCCTCAAAGCGGGCGTTGCGGTCCGCCCGTGCCTCCACGTAGGAGCCGAACCCGCCGCCGTGGACCCAGGCTCCGGCGCCGCTGATTCCGGGCTCCAACGTGACGATGCGCCCCGCTGCGTTGTTCAGCAGTTCACGGTCGTGGCTGATGAAGAACACCGTCTTCTTCGATTCGTTCAGCTTGTCCTCAAGCCAGCGCTTGCCCGGCACGTCCAGGTAGTTATCCGGTTCATCCAGCAGCAGCAGGTCATCCGGGCCGGCAAAAAGCGCTTCCAGCACCAGCCGCTTCTGTTCACCGCCGGAAAGACTCGACGCCGGACGGTGCTGGGCGCGGTCAAAGGGGAGTCCAAGCGCGGCCATGCACACTTCGTCCCAGACGGTCTCAACGTCGTAGCCTCCGGCGTCTCCCCAGTCGACGATGGCTTGGGCATAGCGCATCTGGCTGGGTTCGTCGTCGTGCTCCACCATGGCGAGCTCGGCGTCGTCCACCTCGTGGGCCGCCGCTGCCAGGGCGGGCGGCGCCGCGGAGACCAGCAGGTCGCGGACGGTGGAGCCGTCGCGGACCTGGCCCACGAACTGGCGCATGATGCCCATGTTCCCGGAGCGGCCGATCACGCCTTCGTCGGGAACCAGATCCCCGGCGATGATCCGGAACAGGGTCGTTTTGCCAGTACCGTTGGGGCCGATCAGGGCCGTTTTGGTGCCGTCCGGAACCTTGAAGGTCACGCCGTTCAGCAGTTGGGTGCCGTCGGAAAGGAAGTAATCGATACCGGAAACGTCAATATGGGCCACGTATTCCATCTTCCCACGGCGGCCCAGCCACATTTTTGTCAAGCTGTGCAGGGCTGGAGGTCCGCACACCCGGACAAAAACTCTAGCCCGCGGCGGTCAGGAACTTTTGCAGCAGCGGCCCCGACGTTGTTGCCCCCAGTCCGCCATCCTCCACAAAAACGGCTACGGCGAGATCGCCTTGTACGGCGACAATCCAAGCGTGCGTCTTTGGCGGATTCTCTTTGCCGAACTCGGCCGTGCCGGTCTTGGCTCCAACCGGGGCACCCGGAACACTGGACAGGAAACCTGCGTGGCCGGACGTCACCACGGCCCGCATCATGTCCGCCAGGGACGCCGCCTCCTCGGCGGTGATGGGATTCTCAGAGGCCTGGGACGGAGCCTCAGCGGTCGCCGTGGCGGAGGGCTGCGCCGCGGGAGCAGTGGAGCCGCTGGTCGTTCCCTCGGCAGCGGCGCCGGAGTCGGGATTCAACACCAGCTGCGGGGCAACCGGCGCACCCTTGGCCACGGAGCCGGCCATCATGGCGGCGGCCAATGGTGACAGCAGCACCTTTCCCTGGCCGATCATCGAAGCGGCGTGCTCAGTTCCCGCGGCCTCCCCGGGGACAGATCCCAGGAAGGCGGCGGCGCCGAGCGTCGGCGCTTCGACGGCGAGGCCCATCGCCATGGCGGCTGCTTCAAGCTGACCCTGCGAAACGGTGTCACGGGCAGCGATGAACGCTGTATTGCAGGAGTGGGCAAAGGCGTCACGGAGCGTCACTGAACCCAATGACCCTTCCGGGTACCCCTCCGCGTTTTTGAAAGTCCGTCCATCCACCGTCAACGTGGGTGTGCATTCAACCTTCGACTCAGGGGTCAGCCCGTTGCGGAACATCGCCAGCGAATCCACCATCTTGAAGATGGAGCCGGGCGCGTACTGGCCCAGCATCGCTGTGTTATAGCCGTTGCTCCCCGGGCCGGAGGCGGCCGCCAGGACAGCGCCGCTTGAAGGCCGGAGCGCAACAATCGCAGATGCCGGTTCCACGCCTTCCAGCGTGCTCTCCGCCAGCGACTGCAGCGTGGGATCCAGGGTTGTCTTCAGTGGGGTTCCCGGCGTGGGCTTCACTTCAAAAAGCACCCGGCGCGGATCGGTTGCGGCGGACTGGATCTGTTCCCTCGTCAGGTCGGCGCGCTGTGCACGGATTACGACGGCGTCCGTCCCCCTGAGCTGGTCGTCGTACTGCTGCTGGAGGCCGCCGACGCCGGTGACATCACCGGCTGTCAGCTCGCCGCCGGATGCTTCGATCTGCTCAGCCGTGGCCTCGCCCACGGAGCCCAGGACGGCTCGGGCAAACGTGCGGCTGGGAGCCAACGGCATGGAGGCCGGGATGGCGCGGGCCCCCGGAATCGCCGCAATCTGCTCATTGGTGATGGTGCGGCCTTCTTCCCGCAGCGTGATCGCTGAAACAAAAGCTTCGGCACCCGCGGCCTGTACCTGCTGGACGTAGGCGGCCGGGTCCACTTTGACAAGCGCTGCCAGCTTGGTGGCGGAATCAGCAGGATCCCCAGCCCCAAGCTGGGGCTTATCAATACCCACATTGACCACAGGTCGGTACGTCACCAGGGGTACGTCACCGGCGCCCAGGATGTCGGCGCGCTGGGGTGACTGGGAGCCTTTAGTCAGGATCTCGCTGTCGGCCAGGTCCGGCGCCAGGGTGGCCGGATCCCAGACGGTCAGCCATTTGTCCCCGGACTTCTTGAATTTGGCGGAGACGGTGTACTTCCATTCGGCGCCGCCGAAGTTCCAGGTGTAGTTGAGCGGTGCGGACGCGTTGTCGCCGTCGAGGGCCAGTTCGCCTGCCTCAACAGCGGGCTTCTGGGGATCCAGTGCCGCAAAAACTTTTTTCAGCTGGTCATTTGCAGCCGCGGCATCCTTGCCGTCGAAGGGCACCGAGCCCACATCCAGTCCGGCTACTGCCGCGGCCAACTGCCCCGCAGCTGCTTCAGCGCCGCTCCTGCCGTCGTCGCAGGCAACCAGCGACGTTCCGAGAATGACGGCAGCGATGCCCAAAGAAAGTTTTGTTGATATCCCCATCGCGCCATTATCTCCTGCTTTTGGGGTTACTTTGTCACGCCCTTCTGCAGTGCCTTCAAGACGCGAAACTGGCGGCACTAAGCCTCCGCCAGGCCCAGAGCCGGGACGGAAAGGCCGAACATGTCCCGAAGGGCATAGTTGGCGGCATGGTAGCCCGGCATACCTGTAACACCAGGCCCTGGCGGGGTGGAGGATGAACACAGGTAGACGCCGCGCAAGGGGGTACGCCACGGGACCGTTGACACGACCGGCCGCTGGACAAGGTTCAGCATGTCCATGGTGCCCGCGCTGAAGTCCCCGCCGACATAGTTGCGGTTGTACTTTGCCAGCCCGGCAGCGGTGATGGCCTTGGACTCCACCACAAGGTCCCGGAACCCCGGCGCGAACCGCTCCAGCTGTGCAGTGATGGCCTCAGTCATGTCCCTTGTCGATCCGGAGGGGACATGGCAGTAGGCCCATAGGGTGTGGTGTCCGGCGGGGGCGCGGCTGGAGTCGAAGCGTGACTGCTGGGCCACCAGGACGTAGGGGCGGTCCGGGTGCCTGCCCGCACTGACGTCGTTCTCAGCGCGTGCCACCTCGGCACGGGTGCCACCGAGGTGCACCGTTCCGGCGTCGGCCAACTCCCTTGCCGCCCACGGTACGGGTCCCGAGAGGATGTAATCCACTTTGCACGAGCCATTCCCGTACCTGAACGATTCCAGCGCCCCCCGGTACCGTGCAGGAAGGACGTTACCGGCCATGTTCAGCAACCCTTGCGGGGCGACGTCCAGCAAGGTGGTGCGTGCGGATCGAAGGTCCTCCAGCCGGTCGATGGGTGCATCGGTGTGGATGACACCCCCATGGGCAATGATGTCCTCCGCCAAGGCGGCAGCTATTGACGCCGATCCCCCTTCGGGGATGGGCCACCCGCCGGCATGCCCGAGCGCCCCCAGCATCAGCCCCGCTCCGGACGCTGCGAAGGAGGGCAGATGGGAGATGGCATGGGCGGCAACCCCGGCCAGGAGGGCGGGTGCGGATTCTTCCTTGAACCGGGCATTCCACAGTCCGGTTCCCTGCTCCACGGTCCTCAACCCGAACAGCCCCGCCGCCAACGGGCTGCGGGGGATGCGGATCAGCTGGTTCTGGGTGAAGTCCATAACCCCGTCGATGTGGTCCACCAGGGGTGCCATCAGTCGCCGGTAGGCAGCACCGTCGCGTCCCAGCCCGTCAGCCGTCCGGTCCAGCGACCGGTAGGCGAGGGCGGCCCTGCCACCGTCAAGGGGGGACCCATAGGACAAGTCGGGGGTTATCAGGTTCACGCGGCGGGACAGTTGGAAGGCCTTGAAAAAGGGTGAAGCCACTGCCATCGGATGCACGGCGGAGCAGATGTCGTGGAAGTACCCTGGCCGCATCAGTTCGCTGGTCCGGGTCCCCCCGCCGATGGTTTTGCCGGCCTCGAAGAGCTCCACGGACAGCCCGGCCCGCGCCATGACCGCTGCGGCCGCAAGCCCGTTGGGCCCGGCGCCTACTACCGCTACGTCAGGCATTGGAACCCTTCTTCCATGGCAGGAGGGAGTCTGAACGTCCCCGGAGACCTAAGCGTAGCCAGTCGGGTGTGCCGGCGAAGGGACCGCCGTGGGGATCATCAAGATGATGCCGGCGGATGGGGTCATAGTCCGGGTTGTAGATGTCCCAGGTCACGCGCAGCATCAGGTAACCCACCGCAGCCATGTGAGCCGCCACGGCCAGGACATAGTAGGGCATATCCAGATTGTGCTGGGAAGAACCTGCACTGGTCACCTGACCAAGGTACATCCACACTGCTGCCCAGTGCAGGCCCTCAATCCCTTGCCAAATCAAGAAGTCACGCCATTTGGGCCGCGCCAGCGCAAGGAGGGGGATCAGCCACACCACGAACTGCGGGGAATAGACCTTGCTGGTCAGGATAAACGCCGCCACGATCAGGAAGGCCAGTTGGGCCAGACGGGGGCGGCGGCCGGCGGTCAGGGCGACGGCTGCAATGGCCAGGCAGGACAACAGGAAAAAGCCAAGCGACAAGAGGTCGACGGCGGCAGGGCTGAGTTCCGTCCATCGCAGCCTATTTGCCACGAGGTCGTAGGCGAACCAGGGCGAACTGTAACCGGCGTCGCGGTCCGCACTGAACCGGAAGAAGTAGGCCCAGCCGGCAGGGTTGGCAGCGGCGAAGGGCAGGTTGGCGGCCAGCCAAGAGACGGCGGCAGCGCACGCCGTCACCAGCAGGGGCCGGAATCGTCCAGTCCGGAGGGCCAGCAGCAGGATCGCGCCAAGGACAAGCAGAGGGTACAGCTTCGTCGCCGCCCCCAGCCCGATGAAGACTCCGGCAAGCACCAACCGCTCCCGCGAGAAGAAGTACATGCCCAGGGCGAGCAGGGCTACTGCCCACAGATCCCAATTGATGGTGCCGGCCAACACGATGCCCGGTGCCAAAGCCACCATGGCAGCATCCCAGGGCCTTCGGCCGGTCATCCGGGCGGTGGCCAGGACCGCGACCACCGTGACCGCGGCCAGAAGGGCGACATTGATGTCGAAGTAGGCGAGGACACGTGAATCCGATATCCCGGTCCCGGGAACGAGCCATGCCGTCACCCCCGCGATCAGGGCGATCAGGACCGGGTACTCAAACTGGCTTCCGGCACCAAGGATGGGAAAGGTTCCTTCTGCCAGTCCACGGTTCCGAAAAAGCTCGGGAAAGTCCGAATAGCAGGTGGCGTAGAACTGCGTGGGGGATTCCCAGCCGTTGACGCGGCAATATCCTTTGACCAGGATGCCTGCAAGGGCCGCCAGGACCGTGAGCAGTATCAGTACACGTTCAACGGTGAAGATGCCCGGGGATACGATGCCCGGAGCAGCCCTGCTTCCGAGGGGGCCGCCGACGACCTCGGTGAAGTTGCGCAGCAGGACATCGCTGCGGCTGGGTACTACCAGGCGGGTCCGCCCTCGGTGCTCCGGCGGCTGGGTCTCCTCCATGCCATCGAGCTTACCGCCGCTGCCTGACACCGTCGGGAGAGGCCCCGCGAGGAGCCCACGCGTCGCCGCGTGGGCTCCTGCACTGGCACTGAGATGCGCCCATGTCATCTCCTGGGGGCGGACGGGCGGGCGGTTAGCGCATCCCGCCCAGCTGCTGGTGCATCAGGAGGAATACGTCTTCCCGCTGCTTCTCCAGCAGCGGGCGGTTGAATTGCCTGCGGCTGCTGCGTCTCCCGCGTGAAGTAGACAGGAGTTTTTGAAGCTTCTTGATCAATGTGCTCACCTTCTATTCGAACTGATTGGCCCGCCAACTGGGCGCGACAATTAAGCCAAATTCCCACTTGAGAAAATGGGGGGATTTGGACACAGGAATGCCCGGGAATGAATAAGCATTTAGAGCGCGCGGGAAGGGAGCACAAAGCCCAAAAGCTGCCGATGGCAATAAAAGAAAAATGCCCGGCTAATGGGTGACTGGTTATCCCGCGAAGGATGCAAAGCTGCGCATACCGGTGCCTAATGCAGCCGAAGCATCGCTGCCGGTCTCAGGACCGGCGCAGGGGCAAAGGCTAGGAGCCGGCGATCCCTGCAAACGGGCGCGCAAAAGCATCAGAGGCCGGGTCCGCAGTGACAGTCGTCTTCCGTCCGCTAGTCAAAGTAATCATTTTCCCAACCTCCTTTTCTGCTCTGCCGTTGCTTCAACTGACTGGCCCAGCAACGAACGCCACGACCCCGGCAGGACGCTCTGGGGTCAGGAATAAAAGTACACCACGATTAGAGTACCGCGCTACCTAATTCGTGAAACTTTCAAAGAAAAGTGGAAATAGCTATTAAAGGCCCCATCGGACAATTGCCGGAGTCCTCTTATCCCAGCCCAGGGTGCACACTTTCGCGGTTCCGAGAATAAAGTGGCGCCCCTCAGTGGGGGGCAATTCAAGCCAGCGGGCCGTCAGGATCCTGGAGAAGTGCCCGTGGGCCACGATGAGGACGTTGTCCATGCCGGATTCCAGGACGCGCCCAATGATCTTGTCCGCCCGGGCAGCCACCTCGTCCAGCGTCTCCCCATTGGGCACGCCGTGGGTCCAGATCAGGTAATCGGGGTTGTCTTTCCGGATCAGGTCCGAGCTGATGCCTTCATAATCGCCGTAGTTCCATTCCACGGCGAGGGGCTCATGCTGGGCGTCCGGAAAGCCGGCCAGTTCCGCCGTCCGGCGGGCCCGCCTCAGGGGAGAGGTCAGCACCAGGTCAAAATCGACAGGATCCAGCACCTTCCGGGCCTCCACTGCCTGCTGCTCGCCTTCAACAGTGAGGGGCAAATCAGTGAGTCCCGTGTACTGCCCGCTTTTGGACCACTCGGTTTCGCCGTGGCGGAGGATCCAGAGCTGGGGCCGGGGGGCAAGGGCAGGATTGGTCACTTGGACTCCTTGGAGGAAAGGTCGACGGCGGCAGGAGGCGTTCCGGCCCCAGGTTCGGCAGGTGCAGATTCCGGCTGCTCCGCCCACCAGCGGAGCAGCCTCGCTTCCGCTTCTTCGGTGGGCAGGGGCCCGTGCTCCATCCGCTCATTGAGCAGGAATTTATAGGCGCGGCCCACTACAGGCCCAGGTTTGAGGTGCAGGAGGGCCATGATCCGGGCACCGTCCAGGTCAGGGCGCACCGAATCCAGCGATTCCTGTTCCCGCAGCGCCGCGATCCGGGCCTCGAGGTCGTCATAGGCAAAGGCCAGCCGCTCGGCCTTCCGCTGGTTGCGTGTGGTGACATCCGAGCGGGTCAGCCGGTGCAGCCGTTCCAGCAGCGGCCCGGCGTCAGTCACGTAGCGGCGGACCGCGGAGTCGCTCCAGCCCGCGTCGCCGTAACCGTAGAACCGCATGTGCAGCTCCACCAGGCGGGCAACGGCCTTGATGGTGTCGTTGTCGAACCGCAGGGCCTTCATCCTCTTGGTGGTGAGCTTGGCACCCACCATGTCGTGATGCCGGAAGCTCACCGCGCCGCCCGGTTCAAAACGGCGTGTAGCCGGCTTGCCGACGTCGTGCATCAATGCTGCGAAACGGAGCACAAAGTCCGGCGCCGGCACGGGGCCGTCAGCGTCCGTTTCCAGTTCCGCCGCCTGTTCCAGCACCTGCAGCGAATGCTGGTAGACATCCTTGTGGCGGTGGTGCTCATCCGATTCGAGCCGAAGGGCGGAAACTTCCGGCAGCACAAACTCGGCCAGGCCGGTGTCCACCAGCAGGTCCACGCCCACGCGGGGGTGGCGGCCGCAGATGAGCTTGGTGAGTTCATCCCGCACCCGTTCCGAGGAAATGATGGTGATCCGTTCGGCCATCCTCGTCATGGCCTGGCGGACATCATCGTGGACGGAGACACCCAACTGCGCCGCGAACCTGGCGGCGCGCATCATGCGCAACGGATCATCCGAGAAGGACGCTTCCGGAGCCCCAGGCGTGGCCAGGATTGAGGCGTGCAGGTCGCGTACGCCCCCGAACGGATCCACCAGTTCCAGGGAAGGCAATTTCAGGGCCATGGCGTTGATGGTGAAGTCCCGCCGAAGCAGGTCGTCAGTCAAAGAGGAGCCAAACGCGACCACCGGTTTCCGGGACTCCGGATCGTAGGCCTCGGCACGGTAGGTGGTGATTTCGATCTGGAAGCCGGCCTTGCGCATTCCGATGGTGCCAAAGGCACGGCCAATCTCCCAGAAATTGTCCGCCCACTTCTTGATCAGGGCCACCGTTTGGTCCGGCGTGGCGTCAGTGGTGAAGTCCAGGTCCGGGGAGGTCCTGCCCAGGAAAAGGTCACGCACCGGACCGCCCACCAGCGACAGTTCATGGCCGGCGTCCACAAAACGCTGGCCGAGCTCCAGGACCACCGGGTCCACCTGGAAATCGACGGTGTGGGATTCAGTCTTGTGATGTGGGTGCGCCATAGTTACTTAAGCTTGTCAGAAACCAGCGGCAGCGCAGGCCAAAATGCCGTCAAGATCCTGCGTATTCCGTGCGGCACCGGCAAAGTGCGTCATATGCAGTCCATGTTGGTGTCATGTTCCGGTCATCACGAACGGGCAACAGTCGTTAGAGTGGACTCCATGGCCCATCCAGTACCGAGCGCTCCAGGCAGGAGGACAAACGCACCGTTGCCGTCGGCAATCGGTGCGCACGTTGCGCCTGCCCAGCATTCGGCACCGGCTTCTTTGCCCACTGTCGAGGAAGTCTCGGCCGGCGGCGTTGTAGTGGACACCTCCGACGCCGAACTGAGGGTGGCGATTATTGCCCGCCTTAATCGCGGCGGACGCTTGGAATGGTGCCTGCCCAAGGGGCATCCGGAGGGCAAGGAAAACAACGAGCAGGCCGCAGTCCGTGAAATCGCCGAAGAAACCGGCATTGAAGGTGACATCCTCGCGCCCTTGGGAAGCATCGACTACTGGTTCACCGTCAGCGGGCACCGGGTGCATAAAACGGTCCATCACTACCTCCTGCGGGCCACAGGCGGCGAGCTGACCATCGAGAACGATCCGGACCAGGAAGCGGTGGACGTTGCGTGGGTTCCCATCCAGGAACTCGCCCGGAAGCTGTCCTTCCCTAATGAACGCCGAATCGCTGACCTGGCACGCGAAGTCCTGCCCGAACACCTTTAGGACGGCCTTGCCGGCGGCGGCATTGCGGTGATACGCGCCTGCGGGTGAGACGATGAAGTCGATGTCAGCTTCCAATTTTCCTTCCGATCAAGCCGGCCGGGCCGGTGGCCCTCCAGACGGCGTACCTGCCGACCGTGCACCCCTGGATGGTGCGCCCCAGGCCGCAGCACCCCTGGACAGCGCGACCCAGGACAGTGCCCCCGCGGAAACCGCCCACCTGAGTGGCCCGGTGGACGGGTCTCCCTTGGACGGCGGACAAGCCGGTGCTGAACAGGCAAGCGAAACCAGGTCCAGCGCCATCATGGCCGCCGGAACCCTCGTTTCGCGTTTTCTGGGGTTCGGCAAGACCTGGATGCTGGGTACGGCCCTGGGCCTCGGTTCCACGGTCAATGACACGTTCATCAACGCCAACAACCTGCCTAACCTGATCTTCCTGCTGGTGGCCGGCGGGGTGTTCAACGCCGTGCTCGTGCCGCAGATCATCAAGGCCAGCAAGGCTCCGGACAGGGGAGCGGACTACATCAGCCGGCTGCTGACGCTGGCTGTCCTGCTTCTGCTGGGACTGACGGCCCTGGTGACGCTGGCAGCGCCCTGGGTCATCGAACTCACTACCCAGGGATACTCCCCGCAGCAAAAAGCGTTGGCCGTGGCCTTCGCCTTCTGGTGCCTGCCGCAAATCTTCTTTTACGGCCTCTACGCCCTCCTCACACAGGTCCTTAACGCCAACGGCGCTTTTGGGCCTGCCATGTGGGCGCCCATCCTCAACAACCTGGTGGCCATTGCCGGCCTGGGGATGTTCATCTGGATCTTCGGCGCCAACGAAGCGAACCCACACTCCCTGGACAACTGGGGAGACACCCAGACCCTGCTGGTGGCCGGGTTCTCAACCATCGGTGTGGTGTCGCAGACTGCCATCCTGATGATTCCCGTGATCCGCCTGAAACTGGGGCTCCGGCCCCGGTTCGGCTGGCGGGGAGTGGGGCTGGGCCAGGCAGCCAAGCTGAGCGTCTGGACCCTGCTGACTGCCGCCGTCGGGCAACTCGCCTTCCTGTACGTCATGCGTATTGCCACCATTCCCGGCGCGGAGCGTATCCGGCTCCAGCAGGCCGGCGACCCTGCGGCGGGCATGCTGCCCGGCAACGCCGTCCTGGAAGTGGCCAGCCAGCTGTATCTGCTGCCGCACTCCATCATTGCCCTGTCCCTTGCCACGGTCCTCTTCAACCGTATGACCCGCGCGTCGCAGGACGGCAACCGCGCGGAACTGCGCGACGCCCTTTCACATGGCCTCCGGACCATGGCCGTGGCCACCGTTTTCGGTGCATTGGCCCTCTTTGCCCTTGCGGGTCCGCTGGGAATGTTCTTTTCGGGCGGCCTGCGCCAGGACGGCGTGATGCTGGCCCAGACGTTGACCATCCTCGCGCTCAGCACGCCGTTCATGAGCGCCAATTTCATGATGTCCCGGGTCTTCTACGCAAATGAGGATGCCCGCACGCCGTTCTACGTCCAGCTGCTGCTGGCGGTGGTCTACGTGGCGGGAGCGTTTGCCATCCAGTTCCTGCCCGTGAACCAGATCATCTACGCCATCGCAGTGCTTTACATGGTGGGCAACATTCTCTCCGTGGTGATCAGTGCTTTCTTCCTGCGGCGCCTCCTGGGTCACTTGGACGGTGCGCGGATTGCCAACTCGTACATCCGGATGGGCTATGCGGCACTGGGCTCTGCCATTACGGGCGCAGGAGCCCTGTGGCTGATGGGCAGCTACAGCCCTGACGGGTTTGCCTGGCGCGACCGGCTGACCGCGCTCGTGACAGTCATCGTGGTGGGTCCCATCATGCTGGTGGCCTACTTCTTCCTGCTCAAACTGTTCCGCGTCTCTGAACTAAGCGACCTGCTCCGTCCCCTCCTGGGGAGGCTGGGGCGCGGCAGGACGGCTGAGCCTGCTGCGGAAGACGGGACCCCGCCGTCGGACGCGCCATCCGATGCACCTACGGATGACCGGCGTCGCCAGGCACCCGAGCGGGCCACCACCTCGGTGGATACCGGGCTGATCCCGCGCATCTCAGGAGAGTTCGACGCCGTCTCCTTCCGCGCCGGTCCAGTTCCTGAGCACGAGGGAGGGCGCCGGGAACCGGCCGACGGCGGCGCCCGCTCCGGTGCCGACGGCACCTACCTCCCCGGCGAGGACCAGCCCAGCACTGCACGCGGTGGACTGCTGCGCGACCAGATCCCGCTTCCGGGGCGCCGGACCTTCCAAGGTAAGGCCGGGGAGAACCCCCATTTCAAGCCCCGACGGCCCCGGAAAAAGTAACGTTCACGCGGTCTGCCGCTGTCTTCGTCCACGGTGCGTGAGGCGGAATCGGCTAGGATCGGAAGGAAACAGGGGTAGTTGCATTCAAGGGTCAGCCTCCCCGGCCGCCCCTTGAACGGTGGTTGCGTCATCCCATGCCGGCAATACCGGACAGTCTAGGAGGAACACGTGTCCAACCCGATCGATGTCGGATCAGTACTGGGCGGCCGTTACAAGGTCACAGCCACTGTATTGGCCTCGCACGACCACGATCTGGTGCTGGATGGTGTGGACCAGGTGCTTAACCGCCCTGTCAGCATCCTGGTTGCCGGACCAGAGAACACAGAGCAGGTTGCCCAGAGCGCGCGTGAGGTTGCTACCGGTGAACGCCCCGGCACAGTTCAGGTTCTGGACCTCGGCGTGACCGAGGCAGCAACCTACCTCATCACCAACCACACGTCCGCCGCGGACCTTCTGGATCTTGTCGTGGCGTCCAACCCTCCCTATGTGGAGCCGTTCTTCACGGACACTCTTGGAAGCGAAATCTTTGGGCAGCCCCGCTCCCGTGAGCCGGAGCCCTACGACGACGAAGACCACGTGGACGCCGGTTACATCAACTACGGTGATACGCACCCCAGCCAGGTTGATCCGTACCGTGCTGCACCCGCAATGTCACCAAAGCCTCCCGTCCGGCCGATGAATGCACCTGCCGGCCGTAAGCCCTCCGGCGCGTCCCCGATGGGCGGAACAGCTCTTGGCGGCGCAGCCGGAGCTGCGGCTGGTGCTGCGGCAGCCCAGGCTTCAGCACGCCCCGCGGGCCCATCGACGCGGCCCGCTGAAGATCCGGCAACTGGCAGCCTCGACTCCCACTCGAGGACACAGCCGGACGCGGCCGGGACTGGGAAGCCGAAGGTGTCCCTCTGGTCCGAGAGTGATTACGCCAGCGCCGGAGAGCATGACCGGTACGAAGACTCTCCTGTTGAAGATGAAAAGCCGGCCAAGCAGAAGTCCCCCGTGGTTACGCGCCCGGCAGCCGCCGCTGCCGCCGGTGCCTCCCCAGCCGGCCCGTCCTATGCCGGGCAGGACGACTATGACGACGACGACCGGGATGCACCGGCACGTGAACCGCGGTCGATGCGTTGGCTGGTGGGCGGACTGCTCGCCGTCGTTCTGATTGCCGGGCTTGTCTTCGCCGTGACCAACCTTGGCAGTCTTTTTTCTACGCCGCAGGCCAACCCGTCAGCTCCTGTCACCAACAATGACGCTCCGGCAGCCTCCGCGGCGCCAACGCCGGCACCCCCCACGGCTCCGCCTGCCGTCCCGCCGGCCATCGAAAGCGTCAGCCGTCAGGGTACCTTCGATTTTGCCGCCACCTTTGACGGTGACCTCGTCAAGGCCTACGACGGTAACGCAGCCAGCTACTGGTCGGACATGGAATTCGCCACCGAAAACTGGGGCGGCCTGGCCGCCCAGGGCGTACCGCTGGTGGTGAAGCTTGAGAACCGCGCAACAGTTTCTTCGGTGACGCTGTCACAGCTGGGCGGTTCGGGTGGAAACATCACGGTCTACACGAATGACCGGCCGTCCTTGGACGGCGCGAAGGCAGTGGGGACAAACAGCTTTACGTCAACTGATTTGAAGATGCCCCTCGCGGAGCCCGCACAGGCCGAGTACGTGATTGTCTCCATTAATTCCCTTCCCCGGCTGGCTGCGCCGAAGACGCGCTATGGCTACGGCCTCCGGTTGGCGGAGATCAACGTCCAGTAGCCGCGCTGCCTCTGTGCTTCAGTTCTGCAGAACCCGTGGGTTGTTTGCGTAGATGCACCAGGGTGCTCCGGCTTGCCGATGGACGGTAATCTGGGGAGAGCGTCTCGCGGAGTTCGCTTACTGCTGTCCGCGGTAATCCGCCGTGCCCTGGGCTCGGAATATTCAGCCTGCAGTATCAGTTGTGCCATGTGGCCGGCCTCCAAAGCGGGGCGCGTCAAATAAGGAAGAGGTTCACCGTTCAGTGACCATCACAGAAAACACCACGTCAGAAGTACGTGATGTCATCATCGTCGGCTCCGGCCCGGCTGGTTACACGGCAGCTGTCTATACTGCCCGTGCCAACCTCAAGCCCCTGTTGCTGGCAGGTTCTGTCACTGCCGGCGGTGAACTGATGAACACCACCGATGTCGAGAACTAC
The DNA here is from genome assembly GCF_054408515.1 of Arthrobacter sp. D3-16. Classification (NCBI taxonomy): domain Bacteria; kingdom Bacillati; phylum Actinomycetota; class Actinomycetes; order Micrococcales; family Micrococcaceae; genus Arthrobacter; species Arthrobacter sp. D3-16. The sequence goes on from NZ_CP096437.1 coordinate 4,271,829, forward strand.
CCGGGGTTCCCGGAAGGCATCATGGGTCCGGACCTGATGGAGAGCTTCGAGAAGCAGGCAGCACGCTTCGGCACTGAAATTCAGTTCGAGGACGTTACGTCGCTCCAGCTTGAAGGACCTCTCAAGGCAGTCACCATCGCCACCGGCGAAACCTTCCAGGCAAAGGCAGTGATCCTCTCCACAGGATCCGCCTACCGTGAACTCGGCCTGCCGAATGAGAAGCGGCTTTCAGGGCACGGTGTCAGCTGGTGTGCAACCTGCGATGGTTTCTTCTTCAAGGACCAGGACATTGCCGTCATTGGCGGGGGAGATTCCGCGATGGAAGAGGCATTGTTCCTCACCAAGTTTGCGAAATCTGTAACGGTTGTGCACCGCCGCGATACGCTCAAAGCCTCGAAAATTATGGCCGACCGCGCACTGGCCCACGACAAAATCAACTTCATTTGGAACAGCACCGTGGACGACGTAGTTGGCGACCAAAAGGTCACAGGTTTGAAGTTGAAAAACCTTCTTGACGGAACCGTTTCAGATTTGGCGGTCACAGGCGTGTTCGTCGCCATCGGCAACGACCCCCGGACTGATCTCGTCAAAGGGGTCCTGGAGCTGACACCGGAGGGAACCATCGCCGTCGAAGGGCGGAGTTCCAAGACCAGCCTGCCAGGCGTCTTCGCCGCTGGCGACGTCATTGATCCCACCTACCGTCAAGCGATTACAGCATCCGGTTCCGGATGTGTAGCCGCAATTGACGTGGAGCACTACCTCGCAGACCTGCCTGCCTAAGTCCGTAAGCGCTACGAAGAGAGAGATAAAACTATGAGCAATGCAAAAGACGTAACAGACGCCAGCTTCGGTACGGACGTTTTGTCCTCGGATAAGCCGGTAATCGTGGATTTTTGGGCTGAATGGTGTGGGCCTTGCCGCAAGCTCGGCCCGATTCTTGACGAGATCTCCGTTGAGTACAGCGAAAAGGTCGACGTTGTGAAGCTGAACGTGGATGACAACCCGGGAATTGCTGCAGAATACGGCATTACCTCGATTCCTGCTGTCTACCTGTTCCAGGGCGGGGAAGTGAAGAGTACTGTGATCGGTGCCAAGCCGAAGCAGTTCTTCGAGAAGGAATTCGCAGACGTCCTTTCCTAGGTCGTTCGGACCCGGGTTACTGCCCGCCAAGAACATATGTGGCCACCGCCTTTAGCGGTGGCCACATTCTTTTGGCCTTCGGACACCTAGCAAGGTGATGGTTCAGCTGCAGGGCACGTTTGTTCGCATCAGCACTAACACAACGGACCAAATTGGCACCACCGGCTTAGCTAATGGTGCTTGTGACGCAGGAGCACGAGGCTGGTTCTGCTGTTTTTATGTTTCACGTGAAACACCGCGCCGCCACGCTGAAGGCCGGCCGGTCAGCTAATGAATTTTGGCCAGCCGAAGCAGGGCAACCGGCGGGCGTCTGCCGGTGAATGCTCAAGGTTGGTATCATCGCCTACCCCAGGTTTCTCCTTTACTGAGGATTCCTGCCATTTCCCGGACCACGACGTAGGGAAGCTTTGCCACGGGAACTACGCATGGAACTGCTTCATCTGAAGAGAGTCCGCACAATCCTCATCCTGCCCTTGATCCGGCAGTGTTTCACGTGAAAAACAGAGGGACCGGTCGCTCAAACATGGATTCCATGCTGGGGGAGGCCGGGAGTGGGGCGGTATTCCTACACGAGCCACGGAAAAATTTAGGGACACGCCGCGCCGAACAAGTCGGCACCCATGAACCCGTCTGTAGAAGCGCGAGTGCATGCACGCTAAGTAGCTGTTGAGCACTCGCGGCAGGTGCCAAGAGTTGGCCGGCCCCGATCAACGACTTTCCGCTCCTGAAGCGAATGTTCGCTCCGCTGACACGAACGCAAGTCTAACTAGCTCTAGACGAGGTACGAGGATGTTCACGGACACCCCGGGACAAAGAGGACATTCGAAGTACATCGAGGCCCTGACGATGTGGACAAGCCCAAGTTCTCCCCAGCTTCTGGGTGACCGAAGCTACATACTCGCGGGACGGCGACCGTCACGCGCCAGAGGAAACGGGATTTGGTGGCCCAGGTTGGAGTCCGTGCGTAGGTCAAACTTCAGGTGAAAAAAAGCCAAACACCGCCCGTGTGCATTGATGTCCGTCACATGTGTAGGGCAGTCCACTTATGGGCGCGTGCACCCGTACCATTCAATTTAATCACTGGTCGGCAGACAAACCGGCACTGGTCGAACTAGGGGCACAAGGTACTGCGGAGGTCCTACTTGACCAAGCGCAACCAGTGATCGCGCTGAGGTGGCCGGCTTTCGTCACTGCTTATGGAGGCACGTACAGCCGCTGGAGCAACCCACCATCTGCTTTCGTGGTCGCGCTCCGAGACTCTCACGAATGGTCGAGGCGACCGACTACGAACCAGGGCAGGATGTAGTGAACGTGTAGGTGTTTCACGTGAAACACGTACACACGACTAGGGCGTCAGCGACTAGACGCCACTGGTGGGCTTGCCCTAGTCCGGGCCGATTATCTTTCAACGTCTATTCGCACTTCCGTGTCTCACCACGGCACCAATCGCCCAGCTAACCTACGAGCCACCGGGACCCTACTAGTCCCTCTCCTGACGATTCCACTGCAATGACGGCTTTGCGTCGCACTTTACGTTTCACGTGAAACATCCGCTGAATTTCGGCGGGACAACGTACCTCCGGTCTCTCAAGTTGCTGCAGTATTGCGAATGGAGTTCGCCAAGCGCAGGCTGCAGTTGCGGAATGAAAATACAGGGGCGCAGCGGACAGCGGTACGCACCTCGATGCTGGCATAGTTCCCGCGCCCCCATTGCGTGAAGTGGCAATGCCGACACGGGGAATCCAGTGTCCTAAGCGGCTGCTAGGTCAATACAATCCAGGCAGGTCGCGGGTTGCTGAGGAATACTGTGCCATCCCTGGTCGCACCGCTTGCTCTTGGGCCCGTGTATTGCGAGGCCCTGCCAAGCGATGTTACATCCGTCGTACTATTGTCGGAAACTTCGGCCAAGGGTTCCAAGTGCGGCTGGACTCCTTGCCGGGCCTGTTACCGTGCTCTGTAAGGTGGGCAGGTGGGAAGCCCGCACTCGTAGCTAGGACCGCCGCGGAGCGGCTGACGCAGTCCTCATGGAACGCATACGCCATCCAGGGGTGAACCGAGGAGCAGGGGTCCGCCCTATTGGTATACCCGCACGGCGAGAGCCCTAGTAAAGCCCGCTCCTTTCCTAAGTCCAGTAGTTGTCGGCGTCAAGAAAAGTGGTGACATGGCCGGGCAACAAGCGGCTACAGTCCCCTCTTCGTGAGGCCCAACCTGTTGTTATCCCCATAGTTTTCCACAGCCGCTTCCTGTAGTTTTCCCCAGTGTTATCCACAGCACTATCGTCCGCTCCAACGCCACCTCCTTGTTATCCAGCGTGTCCTGACAGCTACAGCGCCGGAACTTTAGCTGATACGAGGCGGGCGCCCTCAAGAAATCACAGCAGTTTTAGGACGAGGACGCGCTTACAACACCGAAAATTCACCGTCGGTGGTTGATCGCCGTACGGTGGGGCACCTGCCTTTCGTGGCTGGGAAATGGTTCGTCTGTTTCACGTGAAACCCGTCTAGCCGTAGTGCCAAGGACGACGCGGCCGCAACGCCGCGTCACTGGTTCCTCCCGGCATGCTCCCGCGGTCATCCACAATTGAAGAGCGATTTTTCCACATCGTTATCCACAGCTATATCCACCGGCCGAAGCGGTCCACCAAGCTCGGTCTGGGTCATGGTGATGAAGAACGCATCACCCGTGCAGGTCGCTTAGGAGCCTGGTACAGGCTGATGCAAATTCCCACTTCGACCGTCGCAATACCTTTCCCTATGTTCCGCCGGCACCGCAGGGGCACTGCGCTTGCCACTACTTCGGCCACTACGCATGTCACACCGTTACGAGCACCGGTCGGCACTCTGACCTCGCCGCGGTAGCCGCCACGATAGTAGCTGTGCAATGTCCGCGCCGCCCGCACCGCCCAAAACCTAGCACCTGGGGCCAAAGCACCTTTGAGCTGTGGCCGGGAGATAGGTCTAAAGAAGCTACCTCGATTTACTAGCGAAGATCGAGAGCCCCATAGCGTTGCTTCCCCTCCGTACGGAGCGAGCCACAACTACCAGCCTCCGCGCAACTTACCGACCGAAAGCTCTAACTGCTGTTGGCCTAGCCGTTGATAAGGGCAGCAGCGCCACGAAGTCTACAGGATGATGCCACCTAGGCAACCAGCAAACCGATGAATCATCGCGCTCGCACGGGCCTCCTCGAGGCGGGGCACTGTTTCACGTGGAACAACAGCCTAGGTGCTTGCCCGAGCACATGGGCATTGCAAGCCGACGAAAGTAGGCATGCCGAGCGACAAGGTGCTCGACACGTAAGAGGCAGTGACGACGAAGGCTCAGTCCTGCATGCCCATCATTGAACTGGAGAGAGGGATACCAGGAACGACATGAGAGGGGAAAGGCACCAATAGCTTTCTCGCCGCTATTTACCCTCTATCCGGCTGCTGGAAGATAGCAGCTGACATCCCCATCTCCCTCTTCGACAAACCGGAGGCTCTGGAAACGGCGCTTTATAAGGCAGGAAACACGCAATCACGTGGCCGGCTGCGCGTGATCCTAAATGAAAACTAGCGAGGAATGCTAGTAGGGGACAGTCCGCAGGTCCCAGCTAGAGAGGATGGCCACACGGGTGAATCCGGGCGCTTCTTCAGCCACCATCGACGTCCATCCGACTGTCACGCGTGCCCCGACGCTACTCCTTCAGCAAAGGCCGCAGGAGTTGGAAAGCCGGGACGATCCGTAGCGGCCCTCGAAACTGCTTCCATCACGCAGTCATTCCTAGCCCGTGGACGGTGCCCATTTAAACGCCAGGACAGGAACGCCGAAGTGGCAGACCCAATGCTGTTACTACAGTCCCACAGCAGCGCTGCGAACATGCCGCGCAGAGGCACCGCAGTATGGGCCTCGAGCGTTTCCAGAAGACTCGTCCGCCTTTTGGCTGCAGGCCGTAAGGCGCCCCAAATCAAAGCAACCGCACTCGTAAAGTTTCACGTGAAACGCTGTGGCGCCATACATCCCCCTGCAACCGTCCCGGAGGAATAGTATGGGCTTCACTTTCCAGGGTGTCGCGACAGCCCGCGAGAGGATTTTATCGAAAAACGCGGGCGGCAGGAAAAGAGCTTTGGTGGTGGTACTGGATTTCCCGTTTCCATGGACCGGGACCGCGGAAACTGTCCAGATTTCCGGGTAGTTGCGGCGAATGGTGCGAGACAGCCTCCTCTCAACCCTAAGACCTGTGAAGGGCTGAAATAGAGGGCGACGAGGTGTCCTTCCCGCCAGTTCAGGCGCCACCGTGGCAACCGCAAGGATGGATGCAGACCGTCGAGCGAGAGTTTCACGTGAAACAGCAGACCGAGGAAGGGCGGTCTAAACGCTACGCTGCTCAGATTGCCGTTGCACCATCAGTGGCGCGAACTGTTGCCTGCCCGGACAGGTTCTCCATTCGACAACAACTGGTTGCATCGATAGAGGTCACTCTGCCTGGTTATGCGGCCCTGCTGGCGTCAGGAATACCGGTACCAACAATTCCAGCCAGCAAAAGCACAAGGCTTACTGGTCTTCTGAGGGAAACTACATCCAATGCAGGGGACAGCGCTGAAAAGGCAGCAAAACCAGCGCCCTGCCAGGAATGATTAGTTGTCCGCCCCAGGTGCAAGGACATCCATGATTCGGTTGAGATCCTCGACGCTGGCAAATTCAATACTCACGCGGCCCTTGCGGACACCCAGTGAGATCTTCACGTTCGTGTCGAGGCGGTCGGAGAGCGATGACGCCAGGTAGTCAAGGCGCTCGTGCCGGGCGCCGGGACGGGGGATATTGTTCTTCGCCGGCTTAGCCGGGTCCTGATACATTGCCACGGCTTCTTCCGTGGCGCGTACGGACATTCCTTCCGCCACAATCCGCTGGGCGAGACGTTCCATGGCTGCTGCATCGGGAAGCGCCAGAAGTGCACGTGCGTGGCCTGCGGAGAGCACACCTGCCGCCACGCGCCGCTGAACCAGCGGGGGCAGCTTCAGGAGCCGAAGGGTGTTGGAAACCTGCGGACGCGAGCGGCCGATGCGGTCGGCCAACTGTTCATGGGTGGTACCGAAGTCTTCGAGCAACTGCTGATAGGCCGCGGCTTCTTCCAAAGGATTCAGCTGGCTCCGGTGAAGGTTTTCCAGCAGCGCGTCCCGAAGGAGGTCGTCGTCGGTGGTATCCCGTACGATAGCGGGGATCGTTTCCATGCCGGCCGCCTGGACCGCACGCCAGCGCCGTTCGCCCATGACGAGCTCGAACGGTTCTCCACCTTCTTCGGTTGAGTTACGCACCACAATTGGCTGGAGGACGCCAATTTCACGAACCGAGTGCACAAGCTCCGCCATGTCGTCCTCATCGAAGACGGCTCGCGGCTGTTTGCGGTTGGGATGAATATCGGAAACGCGGATTTCGGCGAACCGGACACCAGGGACCGGCACCAGCTCTACGCCTGAGTCTGTTCCCACCGAATCCATGGAGTCATCAACCCCGACGTCTGACTTTTCCGCGGCCTTGTCGCTGGCGGAGTCCACAGACGCGGTGTTCGCCGGGGCGGCAGGGGTGCCCGGCTTCTTGGCGCTGCCAGCGGCCTTCGTTGCGGAACTGCTGCCTGAGTTATTGGATGTGGGGGCAGCCTCCGTTGCCCGCGCAGATGATTTCGATTCGGCCGGCTTATTCGAAGGACTGCTGGAAGATTTGGTCGCAGAATCCTTCGCAGCCGCTGGCTTGCTGCCAGCTTTGGACGACGGAGCTGATTCCTCTGGCACTGAAGTATCGGAAAAGACCTCCGGCTCTACCGTTTTCCTGCGCCCCTCGGGAAAAAAGAGATCGACGGGACGCGAAACAGCCGCACCGTTGCCCGCCCCATTCGCACCGGCGGAACTCGGAATCAACGCGCCAAGACCGCGGCCTAAGCCCCTTCGCTTCTCGCTCATGGGTAAATCCCTCCAGTGGTAGAACCCGGACGCGCCGGACTCCAGTTGTTGCAGTTCTTGAAGATTTTAGCGTTCTGCTATTTCAGCAGCGGCTTCCAGGTAGGAAAGAGCCCCACTGGATGAGGGGTCGTAGGTCATCACTGTTTGTTGGTAGCTCGGCGCCTCAGATATACGAACCGAGCGCGGCACAACCGCAGACAGTACTTGTTCGGGGAAATGTTGGCGCACCTCGGCTGCGACCTGGGCGGCAAGGTTGGTCCGGCCGTCGTACATCGTCAGAAGGATGGTGGAGACCACGAGGTCGGCATTGAGGTGCTTCTGGATCATCTCAATGTTTTTGAGGAGCTGGCTTAGCCCCTCCAGGGCGTAGTACTCACACTGAATGGGAATCAGGACTTCACCCGCTGCGCAGAACGCATTGACCGTCAGGAGGCCAAGGCTTGGCGGGCAGTCAATGAAGATATAGTCCAGGCGTTGCTCGCCCTGCTTCTCCCGTGTCTTTGCGTAGACATCGATGGCCCGCCGTAATCGCTGTTCGCGCGCCACGAGTGACACCAGTTCGATTTCCGCACCCGCAAGATGGATGGTGGCCGGTGCGCAGATGAGGTTGTTGATGTCAGGGCAGGGCGCGACCACATCGGCGAGGGGAACGTCGTTGATCAGGACGTCATAGATGCTGTCCACATCTGCATGGTGCTCAATGCCCAACGCTGTGGACGCGTTGCCTTGGGGGTCGATGTCTATTACCAGGACATTCAGACCGGCAGCGGCTAGCGCGGCAGCAATGTTCACCGTTGTGGTGGTCTTACCTACGCCACCTTTTTGGTTGGACACCGTAAAGACGCGCGTCTTCTCGGGGCGCGGCAACTGCCGGCCAACAAGGCGTTCACGTCGGCGGGTCTCGTGGGCCAGTTCCCGGGCGATAGGACTGGAATCATCAATTGCATCAATGATGTTGGCCCTACCTGAAGAAGTTGTTTCACGTGAAACCAGGACGGGGGACTTGCTTGCTACCGACCGCGGTTGATTTCCCAAGAAACCGGAGGCAGCTGAAGCAGCACCAGCGAGAGAACGTGCGGACCCCAATGACACGAACGGCGGTATCCGTTGCGTGGAGGCTTCGCTACTGGTCACTGGGGCACACTCACTCTCGTTCAGCTAATTTTGCTGCCGTTGACTAGCCTAACTGCTTACCCCGGCAGACTGTGGCCGCCGGGCCTACCCTAGGCCTTCTTTTGGGACTTGTTTACAACGATGCGTACTACGGTGGTGGGCTCTTCCAGCAAGTTGTCACCAACGGTGATGACAGAGGTCTGGACGCCCCCCAATTTGCGGATGACCTTCGCGGCCTTCTCGATTTCCTCAGCGGCGCTGCGCCCCTTGATAGCCACCACTTCTCCGCGGCCGCCCAAGAGGGGGATGGTGAGGCCGGCGAGGTTACTCAGAGCAGATACTGCCCGTGCCGTCACGACGTCGGCTTCCACATGGCCAACTGCAAGTTCAGCCCTGGTCCTCATCACCGTGACATTGTCCAGGCCCAGGTCATCAACCACTTCCTGGAGCCAGATCACCCTGCGCTCCAACGGTTCGATCAGGGTGAGTTCGAGATCAGGACGTGCGATCGCGAGGCAAAGACCCGGCAGCCCGGCGCCGCTGCCGACGTCGGCAACGTGACTTCCCTGGGCGATCTCACTTTCGATGACGGCACAGTTGAGGACGTGCCGTCCCCACAGACGGGGGATCTCACGAGGGCCGATAAGCCCCCGCTCAGTCCCGGAGGTGGCGAGGTGCTCCACATAGCGTTTTGCGAGGTCCAGGCGGTCGCCAAAAATCTTTTCAGCTGCCAGAAGCTCAGCCGCCGTGATGTCAACCATGATTAGCAGATCCGCACTTCTCTAGTCTGCGGATACAACAATATGGCGTCCGGCGCCTTCGCCCTCGGACTCGCTCACCAGGCCCAAGTCAGCAACCGCATCGTGAACAATTTTCCGCTCGTAGGCACTCATCGGTTCGAGGGCTACAGCTTGGCCGGTCTTCTTCACAGCGGCCGCTGCATCCTCGGCAATCTTCTGCAGGTGGCCAGTACGTTCCTGCCGGTAGCCGTTGATATCCAGCACCAGTCGGGAGCGGTTTTCGGTTGCAGACAGGACGGAGAGCCGGGCCAGTTCCTGCAGGGCTTCCAGGACTTCGCCGTCTTCGCCTACGAGGTTGTCCAGGCTATCGGATTCTTCCTCGGTAACGATGGAGATGTAGGTGCGCCCGTTGCGGACCTCAATGTCTATGTCGCCGTCGATGTCCGCGATGTCCAGCAGTTCCTCGAGGTAATCCGCAGCAACGTCCCCTTCTTCCTCCAGCCGGCTGGCTGAGGAGGCCTTGGGGGCGGAGACGTCCTGGGCAGCGGACTCGTCCTGATCGTCGATGATCTCTTCGGAAAGGGCGTGTTCGGTACTCTCGGCTGACATTACTTCTTCTTCCTGTTCTTGCGTTGTGGCTGAATGCGCTGTCCCTTGGCCTGGGCGACGGCTGCGGCGGCGGCAGCAGCGTCGGCATCCTCGTCCTTCTTACCACTCAGGATCGAGAGGGCCGGGAGGCCCTTGGCGGCACGGCGCTCGGCGAGGGCCTTGGCTGCGGGGGACCCCGGCGTGGGCATGCGGCGGATGACGAAGAACTGCTGGCCCATGGTCCAGAGGTTGGTGGTGGTCCAGTAGATCAGGACACCGATGGGGAAGTTGATCCCGCCAACACCGAAGACGATGGGCAGGATGTAGAGCATCATCTTCTGCTGGCGCATGAACGGGCTGGCCATGGCTTCTTCAGACATGTTCTTTGCCATGATCTGCTTCTGCGTGATGAACTGCGAGGCAGTCATGGCAAGGATCATCAGGATGGAAAGGATCCATACTGCGGTCTGGTTTCCGTCGCCGCCGTGCAGCAGCGACGCAGACAGCGTGGCGCCGAAGATGGTGGAGTCATCGAACTGCACCACCTGCTCGTGGCTCATGGCACCGATGCCTTCGCCCTCACGGCTCGCAGTTGAGATGCCCGAGAGCACGGTGAACAGCGCAAAGAAGAACGGCATCTGGATCAGCATAGGGAGGCATGCAGAGAACGGGTTGGTCCCGTGCTTCTTGTACATGGCCATCTGTTCCTGCGCCATGGCCTGGCGGGACAGCTGGTCGGTCTTGCCCTTGTACTTGTCCTGGAGCTTCTTCAGGTCGGGCTGGAGCAGCTGCATGCCTCGCTGGGCTTTGATCTGCTTCACAAACACAGGGATAAGGGCGGCACGGATCACGAGCACCAGGCCGATGATGGACAGAGTCCACGTCCAGCCTGAGGCCTCCGGCATGCCAATGGTGCTCAGGCCCTCATGGAAGCCCACCATGATGATGGACACAAGCCACTTGAACGGAAACATGATTGTTTCAAAGAAGTCCATACTTATCCCTATTCGTCAGGCCGCAGTGCGGCCTTCTCCATCAGTCCGAGCAGCCAGGTACTTGTCCGGGTTGTTCAGCACAACAATTGTGGGGGTTTGGCTGACAGGCCATTCCCGGCGGCCGGCGGGGACATGGTCCACACCACCGGCATTCCATGGATGGCAGCGGCCGAGACGGCGGAGGGCAAGCCAGCTCCCCTTGACGGCACCATGGACGGTAATCGCTTCAAGCGCATAGGCCGAGCATGAAGGAAAAAATCGGCAGACCTGGCCGTACAAGGGAGAGATCACCTTGCGGTAGGCCTTCAAAAGAAGAATGAGGATATTCCGGGGCAGGTTCCAGAGGAATCTCCCGGCAGCGGCAGCAACAGGACGGAAATAGGTGACGACGACGGCGGTGGCGTTACGCACGCGGTGTCCCCTCCTGTGTTGTACCGGCCGAACCGTTAGCAGCAGCCCGTGAAGGGCGGCCGGCCAGCCGGGTCATGGTCGCTGCCAAGGCGGCGTTGTAATCCGACAACAGCTGATCCCAGCTTGCGGACGCGGACGCAGGAAGCGCCCGGACCACTATGGCAAACCCGGTACCGTACTCGCGCAGCGAGGCAGCACCTGCTTCTCTCAGTCTCCTCTTAACGAGGTTCCTGACCACAGCGTTCCCGACACCCTTGGAAACGATGAACCCGATCCGGCTGGGTTCGTCAGCAGCAATGGCTGCCGTATATAACACTACGTTCCGGCGTCCATTGCGGACACCGGAACGTACAGTTGTTGAAAAATCGGTTGCAGTCCTCAAACGGTTGCGGGTGGCCAGCACCTTAAACTCGCAAAGAAATGTCTACCGACGAGTCAGTATTTAGGCCGACAGCTCGGTACGGCCCTTGCCACGACGGGCTGCCAGGATAGCGCGGCCGGCACGGGTACGCATACGAAGGCGGAAGCCGTGCTTCTTGGCTCGACGGCGGTTATTCGGCTGAAAAGTCCGCTTGCTCACGTTAGTTACTCCAGTGGATCAAAGGTGCGCCCACCCGATCAGTAAAGGGGAAGAACTGGCCGACGCTAAGTTTTGTATATGCACGCTTCCCCCGGCTGCCCAAACGCATTGCGTCTGGGAGATTCAGATGGGGCCAAAAAGCGGACACAAAGGACTTCACAACGTTAGGGCAATTTAAGCCCTTGAGTCAAACCGGAGCAGTGTGCAGGTGCTATCCACAACTGTGGCCAAGTGGCCCTCCCAGCCTGTGGATGAAGTGGCTCACAGAGCGGTTTTCAGAACAACAGCCGTGTAATTATCCACAAGCTACTTGCCAGCTATCTTCTAGGCTTTTCATCCCCTAGAGTGGCCCAGTAGCCGATTATCCACGTGCTGTGCATAACCCTGTGGATGAAGCTGAACCCATCCTGGTTCATGACTTGCGGCTGCAGGCAATGCAGGCAAAGCAAGTTTTGAGGGAACCGATTGATGACAGTAGACGAAGCCAACCACGCCAATACTGTCGGAAGTTCCTGGCGGCGGGTTGTCACCCTGCTGGAGCAGGACCACCGCGTCACACCGCGGCAGCGTGGCTTTGTCATCCTCGCCCAGGCGCAGGGCCTGATCGGCTCTACCCTCTTGGTTGCCGTTCCCAATGAGCTCACCCGGGAAGTGCTGCAGACCCAGGTGAAGGACGCGCTGGACGATGCGCTGCACAACGTGTTCTCCGAAGACATCCGCTGTGCCATCGACGTGGACACCGATCTGGTGCCTGTCCACGAAGAGCCCGAACCCGTCGTCGAACCTTCCTTCTCGCCGGACCAGCTCATCGAGCAGAAGCCGCAGCCCATGCTGCCCAGCACGTCCCATGAGTTCGGCCGGCTGAACCCCAAGTACGTCTTCGACACCTTCGTGATCGGTTCCTCCAACCGCTTCGCCCATGCAGCCGCAGTCGCGGTGGCTGAAGCGCCGGCCAAGGCCTACAACCCGCTGTTCATCTATGGCGACTCAGGACTGGGCAAGACCCACCTGCTGCACGCAATCGGTCACTATGCCCGGCGGCTGTACAGCGGGATCCGTGTCCGCTACGTCAATTCGGAAGAATTCACCAACGACTTCATCAACTCCATCCGCGACGACGAGGGTGCCAGTTTCAAAACCACGTACCGCAACGTGGACGTCCTGCTGATCGATGACATTCAGTTCCTGGCCGGCAAGGACCGGACGCTGGAGGAGTTCTTCCACACGTTCAATTCGCTGCACAACAACAACAAGCAGGTGGTCATCACCTCTGACCAGCCGCCCAAGCTGCTCGCCGGTTTCGAAGACCGCATGAAGTCCCGGTTCGAGTGGGGCCTGCTGACGGACATCCAGCCGCCGGAGCTCGAGACCCGAATTGCCATCCTCCGAAAGAAGGCCCTCAGCGAAGGCCTGTCCGCGCCCGATGATGCCCTGGAGTACATCGCGTCCAAGATTTCGAGCAACATCCGTGAACTTGAAGGTGCCCTGATCAGGGTTACTGCCTTCGCCAGCCTCAACCGGCAGCCCGTAGACGTTGCCCTCGCCGAGATGGTCCTCAAGGACCTCATCACCGACGACGGCGCTCAGGAAATCACGTCGAGCCAGATCCTCACGCAGACTGCCGACTACTTCAAGCTCAGCATGGAAGAGCTTTGCAGCAAGTCCCGCACCAGGACCCTTGTCACCGCACGCCAGATCGCCATGTACCTGTGCCGGGAGCTGACAGACATGTCCCTTCCCAAGATCGGCCAGGAACTCGGCGGCCGCGACCACACCACGGTGATCCACGCTGACCGCAAAATCCGCGAGCTGATGGCCGAGCGCCGTGTGATCTACAACCAGGTGACAGAGCTGACCAACCGGATCAAGCAGCAGCAGCGCGATTCCTAGCGGCGCATCTATACCTTATTAACAGGTGCATGTGGATAAGCCTGTGGATACTTAAGGGGACAACCGCGGTTAATGGGCTTAAAACCCTTAAGCCGCCTGTGGATTCCGAAAACCGGGAAAAATGTTGTCCCCATCCACACCCTGTTTAAAACCTGCTCCGCCCACAGTCCATGAACAGGGCTTAACCGCTGGATGGTGCGGGCGGAGGCAGTTATCCACAGTTTCCACAGCAGTTATTAACACTACTAATCCCAAAAATTCGAAGTCCCTCAAATAACAAGTTCGATCCCCAGCACCACACGAAGGGGCCCGCGGCCCAAAGGGGACTGGGCAGTGTCGGCTGGGGATGGGTTAATCGCTGATCTTCCGGCTAAGCTGTCAGCAGCGCTCCCATCCTTGGGTTTCTGCATGGTCCCCGGCAGCACGGACCATGCAGGTTCAGGTGCAGGGGCAACTCCTTTTGGGACTTCCTGCGGGAAGTTTCGTCGAACACCATCGCAGCAGCAATGAAAGGCGGCACCCTTCCGTGAAGTTCAGAGTCGATCGGGACGTCCTGGCAGAAGCCGTCACCTGGACAGCCCGCTCGTTGTCTCCGCGGCCGCCTGTTCCCGTCCTCTCCGGCCTCCTTTTGAAGGCTGAAGCAGGTACTGTCAGCCTTTCGAGCTTTGATTACGAGACCTCCGCACGTCTCGAAATCGCGGCTGACATCCGGGACGAAGGCACCATCCTGGTATCCGGACGCCTCCTCGCGGACATCTGCCGCAGCCTCCCCTCGGCTCCTGTCGACGTCGAAACCGATGGCAACAAAGTCACGCTGACCTGCCGCCGAAGCAGCTTCCACCTGGCCACCATGCCTGAAGCCGAGTACCCGCCGCTTCCGGCCCTGCCGGCCGTCAGCGGAACGGTTCCCGGCGACTCGTTTGCCCAGGCCGTTTCCCAGGTGATCATTGCTGCCAGCAAAGATGACACCCTGCCCATCCTCACCGGCGTTCGGATGGAGATCGAAGATGACCTCATCACGCTCCTCGCCACAGACCGCTACCGCCTTGCGATGCGTGAAGTTCCGTGGAAGCCGGTCACTCCCGGAATCTCCACCAGCGCCCTGGTCAAGGCAAAAACGCTGAACGAGGTTGCCAAGACCCTCGGCAACAGCGGCGACATCCACCTTGCACTCTCCGATGACGACAGCCGCCTGATCGGCTTTGAGAGCGGTGGCCGCACTACCACCTCGCTGCTGGTGGACGGGGATTACCCGAAGATCCGCTCACTTTTCCCGGATTCAACCCCGATCCATGCCACAGTGCAGACCCAGGAACTGGTTGAGGCAGTACGCCGCGTATCGCTGGTGGCAGAACGCAACACCCCCGTCCGCCTGGCCTTCACCCAGGGCCTTTTGAACCTTGACGCGGGTACCGGCGAAGATGCCCAGGCCTCCGAAGAGCTGGAAGCCCAGCTCTCCGGTGACGACATCACGGTGGCGTTCAATCCCCATTACCTGGTGGAGGGCCTGAGCGTGATTGAAACCAAATTCGTTCGCTTCTCCTTCACCACGGCACCAAAGCCGGCCATGATCACCGCCCAGGCTGATGCCGACGGCGAGGACCAGGACGACTACCGTTACCTCGTGATGCCGGTCCGCCTTCCCAACTAGTCCCCACCGCCAGCCTCGCCTCGCAAGTCCCCATCGGCTCCCAGCCTTCGCAAGCTCGGGCAGGGGCCCCTCGCCGATGGGGCTCCACGGCCAGGGACCCCTGGCGGCGTGGGCCCAGACATTTATTGTCATTCTGGGCCCTAAATGACAACCGACACCCAATGCAGAAAGAGAACCCACACTATGCACATTGGACTGATCGGCCTTGGCAAAATGGGATTCAACATGCGCGAACGCCTGCGCAAGGGCGGTGTGGATGTCACCGGCTATGACCGCAACCCGGAGGTCACCGACGCCGGCTCCATCGATGAACTCCTGGCCGCAGTTCCGAGCCCGCGGCTGATTTGGGTGATGGTTCCGGCCGGTGACATCACGGACGCCGTCATCAGGGAGCTCAGCGAGAAGCTTGACGAGGGCGACCTCGTCATCGACGGCGGCAACTCCCGCTTTACAGAAGACCAGAAACATGGTGAACTCCTGGCCGCCAAGGGCATCCGCTTCGCGGACTGCGGAGTATCCGGCGGTGTGTGGGGCCTGCAGAACGGTTACGGGCTCATGGCCGGCGGCGATGCAGCCGACATCGAGCGTGCCCTTCCGGTATTTGACGCCCTGCGCCCGGAGGGGGAACGCGAGGACAGCTTTGTCCATGTGGGCGGCATCGGTGCGGGCCACTACGCCAAAATGGTGCACAACGGCATTGAATACGGCCTGATGCAGGCCTACGCCGAGGGGTACCAGCTCCTGGCTTCCAAGGACATCATCACCGATCTCCCAGGCACTTTCCGGGCCTGGCAAAAGGGCACGGTGGTCCGCTCGTGGCTGCTGGACCTGCTGGTCAAGGCCCTCGATGAGGACCCGGGCCTGCAGAACATCGACGATTACGTCGAGGACTCGGGCGAGGGCAGGTGGACCGTGGAAGAAGCCATTGCCAATGCGATTCCTGCCCCGGCCATCACGGCCGCGCTGTTCGCGCGCTTCGAATCCCGTGAAGACAGTTCCCCGGCGATGAAGATGGTGTCCGCACTGCGGCACCAATTCGGCGGACACGCAACCCGTCCCGCCAAGTAGCCTCCACCGGGAACCTGCGAGGTTCCCAGAATGGCCGAAAACCGCGTGTACCTAGAACACCTCTCCCTGACTGACTTCCGCAGTTACGCGCAGGTCGACCTTGCCCTGGGCCCGGGTGTCACGGTTCTGGTGGGCTACAACGGCATCGGCAAGACCAACCTTATGGAGGCCATCGGTTACCTGGCCACCATGAGCTCCCACCGCGTCAGCTCCGACGGACCGCTCTTGCGCTTCGGAACTGACCGCGCACTGGTCCGGGCCAGGTTGGTCCGCGGGGGACAGATCACCGTCCTGGAGCTGGAAATCAACGCAGGGCGTGCGAACCGCGGACGCATCAACCGCAGTAATCCGGTCCGGGCCCGCGATCTGCTGGGCATCTGCCAGACAGTGCTCTTTGCCCCGGAAGACCTGGCACTGGTCAAGGGGGACCCGTCACACCGGCGCCGCTTCCTCGATGAGCTGCTGGCCAGCCTCATTCCGCACCACGCGGCCACGCGCAGCGATTACGACCGGGTGCTAAAACAACGCAACGCGCTGCTGAAGTCCGCCCGCGCCGGGAAATTCACCTCCGCCCATGAGGCAACGCTGGATGTGTGGGACCAGCACATGGCCAGGGCCGGCGCCGAGCTGCTGTACGCGCGGCTTGAACTGGTGGAGCGGCTGCGCCCGCACTTGGCCCGTGCTTACGCTGAGCTGACTGACGGGTCAAAGCCTGCTGACGCCGTCTACCGCTCCACCCTTCAGAACCAGTTGGACGACGACGGCGCCCCCGTGGTGCGCGCTGCCGGCAGAAGTGCCGGAGGTACTTCGGCAGATGGAGAGGACCTGCGCCAGCTGACCGTGGATCAACTAACGGAACGGTACGTGCGCGCCTTCGCCGAAGCGCGCAAAAAAGAACTGGAACGGGGTATTTCCCTGGTGGGCCCGCACCGGGATGAACTGGAGCTGGTCCTGGGCCAGGCACCGGCCAAGGGGTATGCCTCCCACGGAGAAACGTGGTCCATGTGCCTGGCGCTGCGGCTCGCCTCATACTATGTGATGCTGGACGATGCCAGAACCGGCGGCTCGGCCCCCATCCTGATCCTTGACGACGTTTTTGCCGAGCTCGACGTCCAGCGCAGGCGTAAACTGGCGGCAATAGTCTCGGGTGCGGAACAGGTCCTGGTGACCGCCGCCGTCGACGCCGATATACCGGAAGAGCTGTCGGGACGGCGGGTGAAGGTCATCGCGGGAGGTATCGATGAATAGGGATGACGAAGGCGCCGGTGGCAAATCCCAGCGCCGTGATGCCGACGGCCGCACCCCGGACAACATCGACGCACCCCAAGCTGCACTGAACAGGATGCGGGAGGCCGCCGCAGCGCGCGGCGAGATCCGCCGGGCCGCACCACGCCCCGGGTCCCAAAAGGCCAAAAAGGGTATCCGCGACACCCGTGGATTCAGCCAATTCCACGCCACCGGCCGCGATCCGCTCGGCCTCGGCAAAGTAGTGGGCCGACTGGTGGCCGAACGCGGCTGGACTTCTCCGGTGGCAGTCGGGTCTGTCATGGCAGAGTGGGCCACTCTGGTGGGACCGGAAATCTCCGCCCACTGCACGCCGGAAAGCTTCACGGGCACCACCTTGCACGTCCGGTGCGATTCAACCGCCTGGGCCACACAATTGCGGCTCCTCAGCATGAGCCTGCTGGAGAAATTCCGGGTGGAGCTAGGTGATGGAGTGGTCACCAGCATCCAGGTCCTCGGGCCCTCCGCGCCCAGCTGGCGCAAGGGCGGCAGGTCCGTCAACGGCCGGGGCCCCCGGGACACTTACGGGTAAGCCGCCGTCGATTCCCGAAGAGGCTTTCTCCGAGCCTGAATCATTCCTGGCTTACTGGCTCCCGAAACTCCTCCGGGACAGCATCCGGATCCCCGTCCGGTGTCAGGAAGACGTGGACGTGTCCTTCACCGGAGCTGACAGTAAGGGTGTCCAGTTGTGCTGCCCCGGCCTGCCAGAGGCGCACCGCCGCGTCCCGTCGTTCCGCCACGATGTCAGCGAGGGCGCCGCGTTGGTCAGGCGACGCGCTCAAAAGTTGTTCATGGGCAGCAGCTGCCGACTGAAGCAGCTCAGCAGCACCCACCAGGGCCTCGCGCGTAACCGTTTGTTCACTGGTGCCATCTTCGACCGCTTCCAAGGCAGACGTCGCAAGAGCCAGGTCGCGATTCCACTCGTCCACACCACTGATGCTGGCTGGATTCGAACTAAGGGTTTCATACGCCGGCATTACGGAGGCAAGTCCCTGCAGGACCTGCATAAGATGCCCGTGGGCAATTTCGGCAGCTGCAGCCAGCTGCGTGTTGAGCTCAGCCCGTGCTTGAGCCTGTTCCGCAGCCAATTTTTCGGCAACCGCCTCCACGGAACCGGCATCGGGAGCATTGTGTTCGTTCCCCGCCCGCCCCGCGCTAAGTCCACCAGCCACTGCCAGTAGGACCGCGGCCACGGCAGCCAGGGTGAGAATGCGCTTTTTGCGGGAGGGAAGTGCAGAACGGTTCAAGGGGATCGGCTACCTTCGTAGGTCAGACAGCAGGGTTCGCGGCTCGTCGCTGATGGCGTCCGGCCGCACTGGCGCGTAATGCAGCCGCCAGTGCGGCAGACGCCACGGTTTACTTCAGTTCGCTCTGCCAGGTTTGCAGGTCGCGTACCTTTCCGAGCAGCAAGTCATGGGCTTCGGAGTCCCTGTCCACATGCGCTCCCACCTGGGCAGCAGCTGCATTCAGTTTTTCTGCGGAATCGGCATGTTGGCCGGCTTCCGCCAGGGACTGGGCCATGTCCAGCTGTTTTGTCAGTTGGGTGGCGGCCTTCGGCGTGATTTCTCCCTCAGCGAGCAGGTTCTCTGTTATTGATGCAACCTCGAACCACGTGACACAGTCACCGCCGCCGTTTGCCGCACCGGCCGACCATGCAATACCGCCCAGCAGGTGCTTTAGGAAGGTCGGGTCGACGTACGATGCTTCCGTATGTCCCCCGCCGGTGTACCAGGAGCGGGCAGACTCAAAATTCTGGCACCAGGACAGCGGGTGGTCGGAACCCATGGCGTTGCCGCGGGCGTTGTACGTGGTTTCGTCGAGGTTTGTGAGGACGCGGACAGAATCGCGGGGACTTTGTGTGAAGTTGTACCACTCATCAAAACGGGTCCACGTCCCTGACAGGTGCTCTGTGGAAGGATGCGTGGCGTCTTCAACCACCTGGACGGCATTCTGTTGCTCCGGATGGCTGACGAACCGGGCGCCGCCGCCGGTGAGCTGGCTGTACCACGGAACCGTATGCATCGAATCTGTTGCTGCATGGATGCCGGCGAACCCGCCACCAGAACGGATATAGCCCTGGAAGGCCGAAAGTTCGCCGGCATCAAGCAGCGTTGGTTTTGCTGGATCGAGGTTGTTGGTGCCATCCACAGTGGAAACGAAGACAACGGTCTCGTACTTCGCAAGGTCCGCAGCGCTGGTGAAAGGCGTGCTCGGCAGTGTGCGGTCGGGCTGTCCCTGATTCCTGGATGAGGTTGGAGGATCCCAGACATCGACGCTGAATCCGTTCGCCTCGCCGAGGGCGATGATCGCCGTCGTCGCCTCATCAATGCTGCTGTGGCGGAAGCCGGTCGTCTTTCCAACGACCAGTACGTCATAGTTTTGCACCATCGCGGCCTGGTCCGGAACGGGCTCGGCTTGGGCTGGTGTTATCACCAGGGCAGGAACGATTATCGCCGTTCCAACTATGCCGAGGGCTGCCTTACTGATGTATCGCTTCATTGCGCTCCTCATATCTTCAGTGTCCCCGTGCCGGTTAGTGCCAGGCCGGGAACCCGGTTTATTGAGTTGTTGACTCTCAGAGACCTATCGTTTGAGCCGCAAAACGCTGCGTGGGACAACTCTTTGTTCAGTAAACACCGTAGTTGCGCTGAATTCCATGGTCAGGCACCAACTTTTCCACCCCGTTATTCCATTAGCTCGCCGAATTATGCTTTCTGTTCGTCGTCAAAAGCTCGAGAAACGTCTGCCTATCGACATAAGGTTGCGCGTGCGCTTGAGGGGTCCCTGGCCTGGATGATCTCTGCTGTTCGCGGAAGGTTCGGAGGCAGTGCAGGCTTCATGCTGGCCGTTATGTAGAAGTCCGGGGCACCGGCGGTGCAGCACTGGCGTTCCCGCACCCTTCGGTTCCCAAAACTGTATGCGCGGCGTACAGAGCCCCGCAGGGACCGGAGGGCGTATAGGCACCCGGAGACCGGACCGTTGGAGCGCCCAAGGCGCGGTCTACGGCCTGTAAAGGGCACGTCGGCACCCATCCACGCCCCTGGAATGCGGGGTTACTGCCCGTTTCGCGGTAGAATCGGGGGAGATAACTGGGCGCGGGTTTAAACGTTGACTGAGTCCGTTTTCCGCGCGCTTCCAGCACGTGGACTTCGGATTCCGCCATCGGCTAGTAACCGGCGCTATAAGTTTGTGCCTGTTGGCAGATGACTTTTCCTGATCGACCTGGGGAAAGGAATCAGCCGGCCATCATCGAGAACAGAGGAGTCGACAGCACCTGTGGCTAACGACAATACAGATATTCTGGCAGCTGAGCCCGCAGTCGAGGATGCCCGCACGCCTGACACCCCTGGGGAAGCTGCCACTCCACGTGAGTACGGCGCCAGCGACATTACTGTCCTTGAAGGCCTTGAAGCAGTGCGGAAGCGCCCGGGCATGTACATCGGTTCCACCGGACCCCGCGGACTCCACCACCTGGTCTACGAAGTGGTGGACAACTCCGTGGACGAGGCCCTCGCCGGCTACTGCACACATATTGAAGTAGTGCTCCAGGCCGACGGCGGCGTGAAAGTCGTGGACGACGGCCGTGGCATTCCGGTTGACATGCACCCCACCGAACACAAACCCACGGTGGAAGTGGTTATGACCATCCTGCACGCCGGCGGCAAGTTCGGCGGCGGTGGCTATGCCGTATCCGGTGGCCTGCACGGTGTGGGTATCTCCGTTGTTAACGCCCTTTCCAGCAGGGTGGACACCGAGGTCCGCCGTCAGGGCCACGTCTGGCGGATGTCCTTCGCCGACGGCGGCAAGCCCCAGGGCAGCCTGGTGAAGGGCGAGGAAACCGACCTTACGGGAACCACCCAGACGTTCTACCCGGACGCCGGGATCTTCGAGACCACGGAATTCGATTTCGAGACGCTGCGCGCCCGCTTCCAGCAGATGGCATTCCTGAACAAGGGCCTGCGCATCACGCTGACGGACGAACGCACTTCCGCCAGCGATGACGAGGCCGACGCCGACCTGGACCTCGATGCTGTTGTGACCGAAGGCGAAGTAAGCGCCGAGCACCGCACGGTGGTTTACCAGTACGACGAAGGCCTGCTGGACTACGTCAAGCACCTGAACTCCGGCAAGAAGGTGGAAGTGGTCCACGAGGACGTCATCGCCTTCGAAACCGAGGACAAAGAGCGCCGGATCGCCCTGGAGATGGCGATGCAGTGGACCAACGCGTACTCCGAAAGCGTCCACACGTACGCCAACACCATCAACACCCATGAGGGCGGTACCCACGAAGAGGGTTTCCGCGCTGCGATGACGTCCCTGATCAACCGCTACGCGCGCGAAAAGGGGATCATCAAGGAAAAGGACGACAACCTCACCGGTGACGACATCCGTGAGGGCCTCACTGCCGTCATTTCCGTCAAGCTTGCCGAGCCGCAGTTCGAAGGCCAGACCAAGACCAAGCTCGGCAACTCCGAGGTCAAGGGCTTCGTCCAGCGCGTTGTCACCGATGGGCTCGGTGACTGGCTGGAACGCAACCCCGGCCCTGCCAGGGACGTCATCCGGAAGGCCATTTCAGCCGCACAGGCCCGCATGGCTGCCCGCAAGGCCAGGGACAACGCACGCCGCAAGAGCCCGCTTGAATCCTTCGGCATGCCGGGCAAGCTGTCCGACTGCTCCTCCAAGGATCCGGAGAAGTGCGAGGTCTACATCGTGGAGGGCGACTCCGCAGGCGGCTCCGCCAAGCGCGGCCGCAACCCCGAGACGCAGGCCATCCTGCCCCTGCGCGGAAAAATCCTGAATGTGGAGCGCGCCCGCCTCGACAAGGCCCTGGGCAACGCAGAAGTCCAGTCCATGATCACGGCGTTTGGTACCGGCATCGGTGAAGACTTCGACCTCGCCAAGCTGCGCTACCACAAGATCGTCCTGATGGCCGATGCAGATGTGGACGGCCAGCACATCACCACCCTGCTGATGACCCTGCTGTTCCGCTACATGCGCCCGCTGATCGAAAACGGCTACGTCTACCTGGCCCAGCCGCCGCTGTACAGGATCAAGTGGTCCAATGCTCCCCACGACTACGTCTACAGCGACAGGGAGCGCGACGCGAAACTTGTGGCCGGCCAGGCAGCCGGACGCCGTATCCCCAAAGACAACGGCATCCAGCGCTACAAGGGCCTTGGCGAAATGGACTACACGGAGCTGTGGGACACCACCATGGACCCGGACCACCGTACGTTGCTGCAGGTCACCATGGATGACGCCCTCGCAGCCGACCAGATCTTCTCTGTGCTGATGGGCGAGGACGTGGAGTCGCGCCGTAACTTCATTCAGCAGAACGCCAAGGACGTCAGGTTCCTGGATATCTAAGCGCACGTCCTTCGCATATTCCAGAACTGACATATACCTGAAACGGAAATAGAAAATGAGCGACGAAACACCCGAGAACCCGGTCCCCGAGGCCGGGAACCCGGACACCGTTCTTGAAGGCGACGTGCTGATCGACCGCGTGGAGCAGGTGGACCTGCAGACGGAAATGCAGCGGTCCTACCTGGACTACGCCATGGCCGTCATCGTGGGCCGTGCCCTTCCGGACGTCCGCGACGGCCTGAAGCCTGTCCACCGCCGCGTGCTTTACGCAATGTTCGACGGCGGCTACCGCCCGGAACGCTCCTTCAACAAGTGTGCGCGCGTGGTGGGCGAGGTCATGGGCCAGTACCACCCCCACGGCGATACCGCGATCTACGATGCCCTGGTCCGCCTCATCCAGGACTGGACCATGCGTTACCCGCTGGCCCTCGGCCAGGGAAACTTCGGCTCCCCGGGCAACGACGGTGCTGCCGCGCCCCGTTACACGGAAACGAAAATGGCGCCGCTTGCCATGGAGATGGTCCGGGACATCGACGAGGAAACTGTCGATTTCCAGGACAACTACGACGGCAAGAACCAGGAACCCACCATCCTGCCGGCCCGGTTCCCCAACCTGCTGGTTAACGGATCCTCAGGCATCGCCGTCGGCATGGCCACCAACATCCCGCCGCACAACCTCCGTGAAGTAGCCGACGGCGTGCAGTGGTACCTGGCCAACCCGGGAGCCAGCCGGGAAGAACTGCTGGAGGAACTCCTGCTGCGGGTCAAGGGCCCGGACTTCCCCACCGGTGCCACGATCCTTGGGCACAAGGGCATCGAGGATGCCTACCGGACCGGCCGGGGCTCCATCACGATGCGGGCCGTAGTAAACGTTGAGGAGTTGCAGGGACGCACCTGCCTCGTGGTCACGGAACTTCCGTACCAGGCGAACCCGGACAACCTTGCCATCAAGATCGCCGAACTGGTCAAGGACGGCAAGATCCAGGGCATCGCGGACCTGCGCGATGAAACGTCCGGCCGGACCGGCCAGCGGCTGGTTATCGTCCTGAAGCGCGACGCGGTGCCCAAGGTTGTGCTGAACAACCTTTACAAGCACACCGAACTGCAGAGCAACTTCTCCGCCAACATGCTGGCGATTGTGGACGGCGTGCCCCGGACCCTGAGCCTGGATGCCTTCATCAGGCACTGGGTGACTCACCAGATGGATGTCATCGCCCGGCGCACCCGGTACCGGTTGCGCAAGGCCGAGGAAGAAGCCCACATTCTGCGGGCACTCCTCAAAGCACTGGACATGCTCGATGAAGTCATCGCCCTCATCCGCGCTTCCAACACCACTGAGGCAGCACGCGACGGCCTGATGGAACTGCTGGACATCGACGAGTTGCAGGCACGGGCCATCCTGGACATGCAGCTGCGCCGCCTGGCCGCACTGGAACGCCAGAAAATCCAGGACCGCCACTCAGAGCTTGAAGCGCTGATCGCGGAGTACAACGAGATCCTTGGTTCCGAGCAGCGCCAGCGCGACATCATCAGTACCGAGCTTGGCGAAATCGTAGCGAAGCACGGTGACGACCGGCGCACCAAGATCCTCATGGGCTACGACGGCGACATGTCCATGGAAGACCTCATCCCCGAAGAGGAGATGGTGGTCACCATCACCCGCGGCGGCTACGTCAAGCGCACCCGGAGTGACAACTACCGCTCCCAGCAGCGCGGCGGCAAGGGCATCAAGGGTGCCCAGCTCCGCGGCGATGACGTGGTGGAGCACTTCTTCGTCACCACGACGCACCACTGGCTGCTGTTCTTCACCAACCTCGGCCGCGTCTACCGCGCCAAGGCGTACGAGCTGATGGAAGCCGGCCGCGACGCC